>OW818663.1:0-4426653 GCA_942493025.1 Paludibacteraceae bacterium | reverse complement strand
ACAATTGAGAACTATTTGACACCAAAATTTAAGATATAGAGATATTCATTTCTACTCGAACACCTAAAAATAAGGGAAAAGAACCTTCAAATATATGTATCCCCAGGAATAAAATAACTCGGTGTTCGCTTATCGAATCAACCTAATATTCAAATTTAATCATTAGACTATATAGTATACCCTATTTATTGCATGTACTTCCAAAAGATTATTTGGATTTAAAATTGAGATTCTATATAATGATACATATATATAAGGAAGGGTAAAAATTGAATGATATGATTATTTACAGAAAAAAGGGAACTGCAATAAAACTTTATTAGGACTTGCGACGTTAACTGAACAATAGGATAATGGAAGCAGTTATCAAACTGACTTATTATTTTAAGTAGACATATATAATAACGTATTAAACAAGTTTTACATGAAGATTCACGAATATCAAGCCAGACAATTGTTCCGCAAGTACGGAATACCTGTTCCAGAAGACGTATTATGTTACACAGTTAGTGAAGTTGAAAAAGCTGCCCGCGATTTAAACAGAATGGTGGTGGTAAAAGCTCAGGTTTTGGTGGGCGGCCGGGGTAAAGCCGGAGGTGTAAAACTTGCGCGAAGTGTAGATGAGGCAGTATCGGCCGGCAAGCAGATATTGGGGATGGACATTAAAGGATTTAAAGTAGAGAAAGTACTGGTTGCCGATGCTGTGGATATTACCAAAGAGTATTACGTTGGGTTAATCAACGACAGAAACACTAAAACCGTAACTTTGATGGCTAGCTCTGAAGGTGGCGTAGAGATTGAAGAAGTGGCTAAGGTGAGTCCTGAGAAAATTATCAAATTTCATATCAATCCACTTACGGGGTTATTAGACTACCAAGCAAGGGATATAGCGTTGCAGCTTTTTGGCGATATAAAAATTGCTCAAAAGGCTGCTTCTATTTTCAAGAAGCTATATAAACTGTATGTGGAAACAGATGCAACCATTGCAGAAATAAATCCATTGGTACTTACTCCGGACAACGAAGTACTTGCTATCGATGGAAAAATGAACTTTGATGACAATGCCCTTTTCCGTCAACCGGAGATTTTGGCTATGCGTGAACCGGATGAAGATGAATTGGTAGAAATTGATGCTCATAGCAAAGGCTTGTCTTATATACGTCTGGATGGAAACATTGGATGCATGGTAAATGGTGCAGGTTTGGCAATGGCAACTATGGATATGATTAAGTTATATGGTGGTGAACCGGCAAACTTCCTTGATATTGGTGGTAGTTCTAGTCCGCAGAAAGTGATTGATGCGATGAATATATTGCTGAACGACAAAAATGTGAAAGCCGTAATGATTAATATTTTTGGTGGAATTACACGCTGCGATGATGTGGCTAAGGGATTGATAAAAGCGATGGAAGTTATTTCGACTGATATTCCGATTGTGGTGCGACTTTCGGGAACGAATGCAGCAGAAGGGTTGGAGATATTGAAACAGACCAATCTTCCAACGGTAAGTTCGATGAGCGAAGCCGCTAAAAAAGCGATAGAACTTAGTCGGCAGTAAAAAGTCGATAGTTTCTAGTATTAAAATCGATACACATATCATCAAAAAAATAAAATCATTATTATGAGCATATTAGTCAATAAAAACACAAGATTAGTAATCCAGGGAATAACCGGTCGCGATGGCAAGTTTCACACCGGTAAAATGAAAGAATACGGTACAAACGTTGTAGCGGGAGTTTCGCCCGGCAAAGAAGGACTTGTACTTGATGGCATACCGGTTTTCAATTCGGTGGCAGGTGCGGTGAAAGCCACAGGAGCAAACACTTCTATCATATTTGTACCGGCAGCGTTTGCAGCAGATGCTATTTTGGAAGCATCGGAAGCAGGCATTGAACTAGTTATTTGCATTAGCGAAGGATTACCCATACAAGATATGATACGGGTTACTCCTATACTGAAACAGACTGGAACTTTACTTATCGGTCCCAACTGCCCGGGCATCATTACACCCGACGAGGCATTGATAGGAATTCTTCCTGCCAATATTTTCAAAAAAGGAAATATCGGATTTATATCACGAAGCGGCACATTGACCTACGAAGTAGTAAATCTGTTGACAGAGAATAACTTTGGTCAAACCACTTGCGTGGGTATCGGTGGCGATCCGGTAGCGGGATTGTATTTTATCGATTTATTGGAACGATTTGAAAATGACCCAGAAACTATAGCGGTAGTGGTTATTGGTGAAATTGGTGGTGATGCTGAGGAGCAAGCTGCACAGTTTATTGCCGAAAAAATGACCAAACCGGTGGTTGCATTTATTGCCGGACAAACAGCACCTCCCGGAAAACGGATGGGACATGCGGGTGCAATTATTTCCAGCGGTTCGGGAACTGCAGAAGAAAAGATAGCTGCGTTCAACAAAGCCGGCGTACCCGTTGCAAAAGAACCGAATGAAATACCCGATCTTTTGAGAGAAGTATTGAAAAAATAATTATCAAAAAAAAAACAGATCAAAGAATAGACTAGAGGCACTAAAGTCTCGAGTCTATTCTTGTATAAAAAGCAGAGGTTTACAACACATTTTTCCTACATTTCGGTAAGTTGTTGCCATTTTCATCTCCCTCCAGGTAACTTTTTCGAATCCTCCTATTCGACATCACATATATATAAAACTACAAATCAAATGTTTACAAGCCTGGCACAGGAATTGAAATGCAGTTCTTCGAATTAAAGCCCCTTTAAGTGCACTAAAGAGGTTTTAGTTCAGAGTAAAAATAAACTGAAACTGCAAACACAATGAACCACCAAGCTTTCAACATGGCTGCCGACTTATCATTTTATCGGGAAGGTGAATTATTCCTCGGCAATGCGCAAGTCCGACTGCTAAAACAAGTCGCGATTGATGGCTCAATACATGCAGCAGCTAAGAATTTGAAAATGTCGTACCAACATGCCTGGCATATTCTCGACAAAATGAATCTTCTCTCGCCGGTACCAATTGTAATTCGGCAAAAAGGAGGGAAAGATGGTGGAGGATGCAGAATCAGTCCATATGGAATGAAGCTTATCCGCACTTACGAGAAAAAGGTGGAAGACATTATTCTGTTTTTAGCAAAAAGCAACAGCGAATTAGAAAGCTGTTTTTTTTAGAATAGCGATATACTTACGAAGGAATACCGCTATTTGGCTGACAGTTATCTATTGACTATAATCGGTCAGTTTCAGTTCAATATTTCTTTTTTTTTACTCAGCGTTGTTCTTTTGAGTTTATAACGACAAAAAAAAATTAAACAATATGAAATTAGTTCATTTACATAGGTATATAATTGTTTTTGTGTTGGGCATAGTCTCAGCAACTACATTTTCACAAACAGTGGTCATCGACGGCGAAATCAGACCACGAGTAGAATATCGCGATGGGTATTCAAAGCCATTGCTTGACGCAAATGATCCCGGTGTTTTCATCATTCAACGCACCCGATTGGGAATGACATTTACAAGCGCGCTGCTAACTACTCAAATAACTTTACAAGATGCCAGAACGTATGGGCAAAATACAAATGCGTCGTCTGATGCGACGACAGGAATTTACGAAGCCTGGGCAGAAATGCTTTTAGCACCGGGTAGCTCCTTCAAAATTGGTCGGCAAACATTGAAATATGATGATAATCGACTTTTCTCGGCTCCTGCCTGGAGCAATACCGGCACGGCACATGATGTTGCTTTGTTTAAGTATAACATCAATGATTTTCAGGCACATTTAGGGTTAGCGTATAACAACAACACCTTGATTTCATCAGAGACGTACTATAATCCGCTGTCGAATTATCGGTATATGGGCTTTCTGTGGCTATCCAAAGAATTGGCAAAAGGACTCACCTTAACAGCCATCGGCGTTGATGAAGGAGTGCAGGACACAGTCTCAGTTGGCTTGACCTATCATAAAAAAGTGAGCATGAATCACGCCTACACTTTTGGTGGAAACCTAAAATTCCAAAGCGAAGCTAGTCCGGTAAATGCGTTGGCTACAGCTTATTTTCAAGCAGGAAACAACTTCAAAGAAAATAAAATGAACGGGAAAATGCTTGCTCTGAAGGTGGATTACAAAATTAGCAACGCCATCACTGTAAATATTGGCACCGACTATTTTTCGGGCGACAGCAACGGTACAACTGATAAGACGCAGAGCAATTTCAAGAAACTCTACGGAGCCGACCATACTTTTAATGGAATAATGGATTACTGGGACACGCCATTAACACAAGGTTTGCTTGACTATTATGGTGGTATGACCGGTAAAATAGGAAAGAATCTTAGCCTGGAAGGAGCATTTCATGTGTTTAACACCGAATTTTCGGGAAAAAACAAGAAAAATATAGCATTTGGAAAAGACTTGGGATCTGAATTTGATTTCATTATGAACTACAAATTGAATACGTGGACAGTGCTTCAGGCCGGTTGGTGTAAGTATTTTTCGAATAACAACACGCTGGCAGCAAAAGACATTACCACTTCCGCCACTGTTATTCCGGCCATTAGAAATCCACAATGGGCGTATGTGATGCTAACTATAAAACCGACATTTCTGAATACTGCATCGGCAAAATAATTATATCAGCATCCAGCTACTTTAGTCTGCTTGATGCCTAATTCTCTAAAATCATATATATCCGTCAAGCGGCGCAGAGCCGCTGAACGGAAACAAAATAACAACATAAAAATTATGAAAAGAATAATCATCTCATTCGCAATATTGCTCGTTACACTATCCGTATCGGCGCAAAAAGTAAATGTAGCCGCAGCAGCCAACTTACGCTATGTGTTGGAAGAAATAAAAACAGCCTATGTAAAACAAAACCCGAAAGTAAAGGTAAATCTGACATTCGGAGCCTCGGGAATGTTGGTACAACAAATTCAGAATGGTGCAAACTTCGATTTCTTTATGGCTGCCGACAATGAATTTCCATTGAAGTTGAAAGACAAAGGGCTTACAACCGGCTCGATAGCAACTTATGCGTTTGGGAAACTGGCTATTTACAGCATCTCACTGAATGTGGAAAAACTTGGATTAAATGCATTGAACGATGGATCGGTAAAAAAGATAGCCATTGCCAATCCCGAAACGGCACCTTACGGTGATCGAGCCATTGAACTCCTAAAAAGTAAAAAACTATACGAAGGACTAAAATCAAAAATCGTTATGGGCGAGAACATTTCGCAAACAGCACAATTTGCATTTACAGGTAATGCCGAAATTGGATTCATCGCCCTCTCGCTCGCATTGGCTCCCGACATGGCAGGGAAAGGAGATTATTATGTTGTTCCGCAATCGCTCTACAAACCGATAGAGCAGGCATGTATATTAATCAAAACCTCAGTGCTGAATACAGAAGCAACAAAGTTTAAGAAATTTGTACTGTCGCCTGCCACCAAAGCAATTTGGGAGAAGTGGGGATACAAGACCCCTAACCCCTAAAGGGGAACTAAGTTAGTAATGATGACTTCAAACTTAGGAAGTTTTAAAACAACGAAATTCAAAACCTAACTAACTTCAACTCCCCTTTAGGGGTTGGGGTCATATCAATATGAATCAAGACTTTATAGATACGCTTCTACTAACCGGCAAATTGGCCGGTTGGACTACTGCAATACTTTTTGTGATTGGATTTCCCATTGCCTATTTGCTGGCTTACCGGCGTTTTCCACTCAAATCGATAGCGGAAGCATTAATAAGCATGCCCATGGTTTTGCCACCCACCGTATTGGGATTTTATATGCTAATGGCTTATAGTCCGCAAGGGGGATTGGGCAGCTTTTTGCAAGGTGTGTTTGATGTGCGGCTGGCATTTAGTTTTGGAGGCGTGTTGATAGCAAGCGTTATTTTTAGCATGCCTTTTATGATTCAACCATTGCAAAACGGATTGACCGCTATCCCTAAGAGTTTACGGGAAGCATCGTATACGCTGGGCAAATCGGAGTTCACCACTTTTGTACGGGTACTCATTCCCAATATGATTCCAAGTATCATCACCGCGGTGGCCATGACTTTTGCACATTGCATTGGTGAGTTTGGGGTAATAATAATGGTAGGGGGTAATATTCCGGGGGAAACAAGGGTGGCAAGCATTGCCATTTACGACGAGGTACAAGCCATGAATTACCAAACAGCCAATCAATATTCATTGGTATTGTTTCTTATTTCGCTGGTATTATTGACAATTATTTTCTCAATAAAGAGAACCCCTAACCCCTAAAGGGGAACTAAAATTAGTTCATTCTTTACAAAACTTGAATATGAATACATATCAAACTATACAAACCAATACATGCTCAATTCCCCTTCAGGGGTTAGGGGTTCATATGGGTAGTTTATTTATCTCCATCCAACATGCCATGCATACTTCCGAAGGAAAAAAAATGCTGGAGGTGAATGCCCGAGTTATGCCCCACGAATTGCTATGTCTCTTCGGACATTCGGGAGCAGGAAAAACAACGATACTGAGAATATTAGCCGGATTGACGAAACCCGACAAGGGGCGGATAGTGTTTGGCGACACGGTGTGGTTCGATTCGGAGAAAAAGATAAACCTACCACCGCAACAACGCAATGTGGGATTTATGTTTCAGGATTATGCACTTTTCCCGAACATGAGTATTGAAAAAAACATTCGTTTTGCTCAAAAAGAAAAGGATGAGGCAGAGGTTGAAAAGTTGCTCAATCTATTTGATCTGTCTGAATTACGACATCGCAAACCCGGGCAACTCTCCGGTGGACAAAAACAGCGGGTGGCGCTGGCCCGGGCGTTGGCCGCCAAACCAAACGTTTTGATGCTGGATGAGCCACTCTCGGCGCTGGACTGCGAGATGCGCGCGGCTTTACAACATGAGATTAGAAAGGCTCACCAATTGCTCAAAACCATTACTTTAATGGTGAGTCATGACAAGCACGAGATTGTAAGACTGTCCACCTCAGTAATGCTGCTACGGAATGGCACGGTGGAGAAATGCGGAAAAGCAGAAGAAATATTCGGAGTATCCTCAAATCATAATGGGGAGCACAAGAGCGCATGTATGAATTTATGTGTTCACTAGTATCATAATAATCATTCAGATAAAATTTCTACTTTATCAATATATCACAACAAACAACTACAGATTATGACTCAAAAGAAAGAAGTCCAATTTTATGAATTAGACAAAGTCCGGTTTATAATTAAAGAAGCTACAGACCTTGATGTGGCATACGCTTACGAAGATTTGGTTTTTTCGGAACATGCTATTTTTATCATCCAGTTCGACAAAAAGCCCAACTCACTTATTTGTTGGTTCAACGAAGAGTGCGTGGAAACGGAACGTCATGCGATATTTAAATCGCTAACCAGTCATTCCACTGCCAATGGGATGAAAATTGCGTACAAAGGGAAGTTTGAACTGACGCAGAAAGAAGGTGAAGAGCAATTAGCCATCAAATTCAAAAAAATACTCAAGTATCAACCGATTGAAGAATGACAGATTGCCGAACAGTTTTTATACAAAAGACCGACAGAAATTCTGTCGGTCTTTTGTATAGTTATGAGAGTGCTTCAAGCGCTCTACGTTGAGAAACTTCGTTTCATACTTGAGCAAATGTCTTTTTATTGTTGTGAACCGCTTGCTCAACCTGAGCTGGCATTTTCCTCTCCCATATATCCTCCTCGCACTACAGTCGAAACGCCCCGTTAATTCAAAATTCAGTTTAGTAAACGGAGACAATTAACAGCATGTTTGTTCATCATTGAATTGATAAAATACAAATCATCTGCTCACTACAAAACCGACGTTTTCCGACATTTTAAGACATTTTTCCTACATTTTAGTAGGTTTTACACTCCGAAGTATTTGATTAATTTTAACTACACATCTGATTTTTGAAGAAAAAACAAAATTTTTATTTCGCACCATTTCAATGAGTTGACTACAAAAATCAGCACATAAAAAACAGTCCGATTTGTTAATGGCACGGTAAATGAATAAAGGGTTTCAAGTTCGAAAATATCGACAACGAAATTAAACACATTAGTTATTCATTTAAAATATAAAAAAGATGAGAAAAATTGCTATCTACGGAAAAGGCGGAATTGGTAAAAGTACCACAACGCAAAACACAGTGGCCGGATTGGCTGAAATGGGAAAAAAAGTAATGGTAGTGGGCTGCGACCCTAAAGCGGATTCAACTCGTTTGTTGCTTCACGGTTTGGCTCAAAAAACTGTATTGGACACATTGCGCGACGAAGGCGAAGATATCGACTTGGACGATGTAATGAAACCGGGATTTAAAGACACAAGCTGTGTTGAATCGGGTGGTCCAGAACCAGGTGTAGGATGTGCCGGTCGTGGTATTATCACTTCTATCAACTTGTTGGAGCAACTTGGAGCTTACGACGAAGACAAAGCATTGGATTATGTATTCTATGACGTATTGGGTGACGTTGTTTGTGGTGGATTCGCGATGCCAATTCGTGATGGTAAAGCACAAGAAGTTTACATTGTAGTATCGGGCGAAATGATGGCGATGTATGCTGCTAACAACATTTGTAAATCTATTTCTAAATTTGGTAAAGTAGGTACAGTTCGTTTAGGTGGTTTGATTTGTAACTCACGTAAAGTAGACAACGAAGCAAACATGATTGAAGAATTTGCTCGTCAATTAGGAACTCAAATGATCCACTTCGTACCTCGCGAAAACATGGTTCAACATGCTGAAATCAACCGTAAAACGGTTATTGACCACGCTCCTACTCATCCACAAGCTGACGAATATCGTTCATTGGCTAAAAAAATCAACGACAACCAAATGTTTGTAATCCCAGAACCATTGGAAATGTCGGCTTTGGAAGAGTTGTTGGTTGGATTTGGAATTATGAACTAGACCCCCAACCCCCTAAAGGGGCTTTAAGACGCAGCATCTGATAAGAGAATTGGGTTAAAATCGAATTAAAACAAACTTGGTCCTCACCCCCCTTTAGGGGTTGGGGGTCATCTAAAAAATTAAACATTATGTATTTATTAAGAGCAATTGTTCGTCCAGAGAAATCGGCTGTAGTAATGAAAGCGTTGTTTGACGCAGGTTTTCCAGCCGTAACAAAATTAGCAGTATTTGGTCGTGGTAAACAACGTGGTATCAAAGTAGGAAATGTAACTTACGATGAACTTCCAAAAGATTTGTTGATGATCACTATTCCACAGAAA
Source organism: Paludibacteraceae bacterium (assembly GCA_942493025.1). Lineage (GTDB taxonomy): Bacteria > Bacteroidota > Bacteroidia > Bacteroidales > Paludibacteraceae > Paludibacter. The sequence continues at coordinate 4,417,422 of OW818663.1, read as the reverse complement.
GATAAAGATTTTGTAATTGAAACCATTGTGGAAGCAGCCCGTACAGGCGAAAAAGGTCAGTTTGGTGATGGTAAAATATTTGTTACCAAAGTAGAAGAAAGCTACACTATCTCAAGCGGAGTAAAAGAAGTTTAAAAAAAGAGACCCCCGGCCCCTAAAGGGGGGGGGCAAGACAGGACCCCTAACCCCTAAAGGGGGATAAGACAAAACTTCTGTTTCTTTCAGAGGATTAAATATTAAAACAAAACATAAAGACTGTACTAACTTAGTTCCCCTTCAGGGGCTAGGGGTAGTCTTAAAAATCATTTGTATATGAAACTAATATTAGCAATACTACGCATTACCAAAATGACCGAGACCAAGTTGGCTCTTTCAGATGCAGGTCTTCCTTCTTTTACTGCAATGCCCGTGTTGGGACGTGGAAAAGGACATGGAGATCTCGAAAAACCTGAATCCGCTGATCCTGAGCTCAGAGAGCTAATTTCGGAAATGCCGCGTTTGAAATCAAAACGCATGATTACGCTTGTAGTGACTGACGACAAAAAAGATCTGGCAGTAGAAACCATTATCAAAGCTAACCAATCAGGAAAAAGTGGTGATGGAAAAATCTTTGTTATCGAGGCTGAAGATTCGATAAGAGTAAGAACCGGAGAGACTGGCGATAGCACTTTAGATTAATTCACAATGCATAATGCATAATTCATAATTTCCCGCAGCCACAACATTTCAATTGTGCATTATGAATTATGAGTTATGAATTAAAAAGACTTACAACATGGACAAAAATAAAAAAGAGACATTAGATCTCAGCAAATTCAAAGAGGAAGTTCTGGCTATATATCCTCCCAAAATAGCGAAGAAAAGGGGAAAATCGATCCTACTGAATGACCCCGACACTATTCCTGAAATTCAAGCCAATGTGCGTACTATCCCGGGTATCATTACCCAACGCGGTTGTACATATGCAGGTTGTAAAGGTGTAGTTCTTGGACCAACCAGAGATATTATAAATATTACGCATGGTCCTATCGGATGTGGATTCTACTCGTGGTTAACTCGTCGGAATCAAACCCGCACTACAAGCGATGATCAAGAAAACTTCATCCCTTATACTTTCTCAACCGACATGCAAGATTCAAATATCGTGTTTGGTGGTGAGGAAAAACTAAAAGTGGCTATTCGCGAAGCGATAGAGTTATTCAACCCAAAAGGTATTGCAATTTTCTCTACTTGCCCTGTAGGATTGATTGGTGATGACGTTCACCGCGTATCGCGCCAAATGATAGAAGAATATCCTGATGTAAACATTTTTGGTTTCTCGTGCGAAGGATATCGTGGAGTATCACAATCGGCTGGTCACCACATTGCCAACAACGGATTGTTCAAACACCTTATCGGACGTAAAGATGATGTAACACCAACTTCTAAGTTCAGAGTAAACGTATTGGGAGAGTACAACATTGGTGGTGATGCTTTTGCAATCGATTCATTGTTCGAAAAATGTGGCATCGAAATCGTTTCTACCATGTCGGGTAACTCTACACTTGAAAACTTCGAAACTGCACATACTGCCGATTTAAGTCTTGTAATGTGTCACCGTTCAATCAACTACGTGGCCGAAATGTTGGAAACTTCATTTGGTATTCCCTGGACAAAAGGTAACTTTATTGGTGCTGATGCTACTGCCAAAACAATGCGCAAAGTGGGCGAATACTTCGGGGATGCTGAATTAAGCGCGCAAATTGAAAAAGTGATTGCTGAGGAAATGATAGCTGTAAAAGCTGCTGCCGACAAAGCTACTGCCAAAACAACCGGTAAAACCACCATGATATTTGTAGGTGGATCTCGTGCTCACCATTATCAGGAATTGTTTAGCGAGCTGGGCATGACAACCATTACAGCAGGTTATGAGTTTGGTCACCGTGATGACTACGAAGGTCGCCGCGTAATTCCAACTATCAAAATTGATGCTGATAGCCGTAACATCGAGGAAATAACAGTAACACAAGATGCTACTCGTTTCAAGCCCCGCAAAACGGAAGAAGAATTGGAAAAACTGAAAGCAGGTGGTCTTGAGTTCAACAACTACGACGGTTTGATGAAAGATATGGAAAAAGGCACATTGGTTATTGATGACCTTAGCCACCACGAAATGGAAAAATTGATTGAACTTTATAAACCGGATGTATTCTGTGCGGGTATCAAAGAAAAATATGTTGTACAAAAAATGGGTATTCCATTGAAACAACTTCACAACTACGATTCGGGCGGTCCTTACGCTGCATTTGAAGGTGCAATCAACTTCTACAAAGACATCGAAATGATAGCTTGTAGCACCATCTTCAAACAAATGAAAGCACCTTGGGAAAGCGAAGAATTTGTAACTGCGGAATACGTATTTAATTAAGATGACAACCCCCAGCCCCTAAAGGGGAGTAAGACGTAGTTTCTGATAAAAGTTCAGATATAAAATTATAAGTATCAACTAAAGAGCCAAAGTAACTTAGTTCCCCTTTAGGGGCTAGGGGTTCTTTTAAATTCAAAAAAATTATGTTACTCAGACATACCACTGCAAAAGAAATAGACAGAAAGGCGTTGACCATTAACCCGGCCAAAACCTGTCAACCAGTAGGCGCAATGTATGCAGCATTAGGTATCCACGGATGCTTGCCTCACAGTCACGGCTCACAAGGCTGTTGCTCTTATCACCGTAGTGCTCTTTCTCGCCACTTCAAAGAACCGGTAATGGCTGCTACTAGCTCATTCTCCGAAGGTTCTTCTGTATTTGGTGGATCGGCCAACCTGGTACAAGCAATCGACACCATCTTCAAAGTATATTCTCCCGAAATTATTGCAGTACATACTACTTGTTTGTCGGAAACCATTGGTGATGACTTAACTCAAATTGTATCGAAAGCACACGAAGACGGTTGCGTACCTGAAGGAAAAATGGTGATCCATTGTAATACTCCAAGTTATGTGGGTACTCACGTTACCGGTTATTCTAACCAGGTAGCAGCGATGGTGAAGTTTTTCTCTACTGCCACACCAAAGAAAAAGAACGTAGTGAACCTTGTAGCCGGATGGATGGAACCATCGGACATGGGTGAAATCAAACGTTTGGCTTCGGTAATGGAAGCACGCACCATTATGTTCCCTGATATGACAGGTGTTTTGGATACTCCAATGAACGGCCACTACAAAATGTATCCTGATGGTGGAACTACTTCGAAAGATCTGATTGCTACAGGCGACAGTAAATTCACCTTAGGAATTGGGTCAGTATTGTACAGAAGATGCTTGTATCAAATTGGAAAATAAGTGTAAAGTAAAATTTGAAGTATTGGATATTCCAATTGGTTTCAAAGCTACCGACCGCTTCCTTATGTCACTTAGCCGTCATGCCAACTTACCAATTCCTGATAGCTTGAGCGATGAACGCGGACGATTGATCGACCTTATTGCCGACAATGCCAAATATCTTTATGGCAAACGTGTAGCGCTATTTGGTGATCCTGACACATTGATCCCATTGACAGAGTTTCTTGTAAGCTTAGACATGCGTCCCGTGTATATCGTAACCGGAACTCCGGGAAAACCATTCGACGAACGTATGACTGAACTATTGAAAGATATTCCGGAAGCAAAATTCAAGAGTGGAGAAACTGCCGATATGTTCCGCATGCACCAATGGATCAAACAAGAAGGTGTGGATTTGTTGATTGGTAATACTTACGGAAAATACATAGCCCGTGATGAGGATACTCCTTTCGTACGCTTTGGTTTCCCTATTGCCGACCGTCCCGGACACAACTACTTTGCTAAAACCGGTTACAACGGTGCAGCCAACCTGGTTACACAAATTCTTGATGCGTTCCTTGATTACGAAGACCGCACTTGTCCTGAAGAAAAATTAGAATTCCAACTTTAATAGGTTGATAGTGGACAGTTGATAGTTTAGTTCAAAAAAGAATCTTGTCGGAACGACGCATGACACCAGTCTATCTATATGACACATGACGCCAGTCGTACGACTTGTATAAGTTGATTTCAACTATAGATTGTGTATAAAACAAAAGTGCCATTGACGGCTTCACCAGAGTGTGAAGCCGTCAATTTTTTGTTTAAGATAAACCAATCCTAAAAGTAAAGTACATTCCTACTTTTACGCACCCCATTCTATAAGCGACATCCGCATTTTCCTACATTTTAAGTGTTTTTTCCTACTAAAATGTAGGTTTTGCTACTCAATTGCATCTATCGAAAAGCAGTAAATATGCATTTTAATTACTAAAAAACAGATTTTTATTCCTATCAATGTCAACACATTAGCCTTATCATGATCACAAAAAAACACACCTAAAGTGTTAATGGCACGATAAATGAATAAGGGGTATCAGGTTAATGATTCAAAGAAGATGACCCCAAACCCCTGAAGGGGCTTTAAGACGAGCTATCCGAATCAACTACAACAATAAATCTTGAGAACAAAGAAATTATAGTACCTAATCCCCCTTTAGGGGTTAGGGGTCATCTTTAAAATAAATTAGTTATGGCTCATATACTAGATGATAGACAAAAGCAGGTTTCGATGGCGGGCGCAAATGAGCGTACTATCGATTGCAACAAAGCCAGCTTGGCGGGAAGCGTGAGTCAACGAGCTTGTGTATTTTGCGGATCGCGCGTGGTACTTTATCCAATAGTGGATGCACTGCACATTATTCACGGTCCGATTGGTTGCGCAGCTTACACCTGGGATATTCGCGGTTCTCTTTCTTCGGGACCAGAATTGCACCGGTTAAGCTATTGCACCGACTTACAAGAACGTGATGTAATTTTTGGTGGAGAACCGAAACTCTACAAATCGATCATTGAACTTATCGACCTGCACAAACCCAAAGCAGCATTTATTTATACTACTTGTATAGTAGGCGTTATTGGCGACGATGTGGAACAAATATGCCGCACGGTGGCAAAAGAAAAAGGGATTCCGATTATTCCTGTTCAGGCTCCCGGATTCCAAGGCTCGAAGAAAGATGGTTACAAAGTGGCTTGCGAAGCTATATTCACATTAGTAGGCACAAAAAGTAAACCATTCACTCCGGCAAAAAGTATAAACATTCTGGGCGATTTCAACTTAGCTGGCGAGCTTTGGATATTGCTGGAATACTACAAAAAAATGGGTGTACATGTAAATGCTACCATTACCGGTGATGGACGAGTGGACGATATCTGTAATGCACACAATGCAGCACTCAATGTGGTACAATGCTCGGGTTCGATGAACTATCTGGCCAAGATGATGAAAGACGAATACAACATTCCGTCTATGAGGGTTTCCTACTTTGGAATTGAAGATATGAGCGATGCGCTGTATGATGTAGCTCGATTCTTCAAAGATGATGACATGATGGCTAAAGCCCGCGAGTTGGTGAAAGAAGAGTTTGCCCGCCTAATGCCGGAGTTGACCTGGTACAAAGAAAGACTAACCGGAAAAAAAGCAGCCATTTATGTAGGTGGAGCATTTAAAGCCATTTCGTTGGTAAAAGCATTGAGGTTGATAGGCGTTGAATCAGTCATTGTAGGTTCACAAACAGGAACAACCGAAGACTATGAGTTGATCAAACAACTTTGCGACGAGGGAACTATTATCGTTGACGATTCAAATCCTGTGGAACTTTCGCATTTCGTAAAAGAAAAGAAAGCTGACATATTTATCGGAGGCGTAAAAGAACGACCCATTGCACATAAAATCGGACTTGGTTTCTGCGATCATAACCACGAACGAAAAGAACCACTGGCAGGCTATGAAGGCATGATCAATTTCGCTAAGGAAATTTACGCCACAGCAATGAGTCCGGTTTGGAAATTTACGAAATAGTAGACGGGGTGACTAAAAAATAAAGATTATGCAAAGCAATAAAACATATACTTCCACACGCAACTCTTGCAAACTATGTGCTCCGCTTGGTGCGTCACTGGTTTTTAAAGGGATTGAAGGATGCGTACCGCTTATCCATGGAAGTCAGGGTTGCGCCACCTATATCAGGCGCTATATGATAAGTCATTACAAAGAGCCGGTAGATATTGCTTCGAGCAATTTCAGCGAAGAGTCGACTGTTTTTGGAGGCAGTAAAAATTTTATTACCGGAATCGAAAATATTATCAAACAGTATAAACCAAAAGTGATTGGTATCGCATCCACCTGTTTGTCCGAAACCATTGGCGAAGATATCCCGGGACATATTCGTCATTACAATGAGTCGCACGAAAAACGATGGCACGGCGCTCCCCACTTTTATCAATGCTTCCACACCCAGTTATTGCGGAAGTCATGCCGATGGATTTCACAACACGGTATTGGCAACGGTAAAAACACTGGCAAAAAACAATACGGCAACGGATGCTATCACCCTTCTGCCGGGCTTGGTTACTCCGGCCGACATACGCTATTTGAAAGAACTGATGGCTGACTTTGGATTAAAGCTCATTCTTTTCCCCGATTTTAGCGAAACACTGGACAATGAATACACATCGGAATATCAATTGATACCAACAGGCGGGACACCCATTTCGGAAATTGAACGCATGGGCGATACCAGAGCAGTGATTGAATTTGGAAGCATGTTCAATAAAGGCACACAACGCATGAAAGATGCCGGTAACATTCAAACTGCCGGCGAATGGTTGGAAACAACGCATTATGTGCCCAACAACCAAATGCCAATGCCTATCGGCATTGAGGCTTCCGACAGATTGATGGAAACATTGAAAAAACTCAGCGGAAACGAGATTCCTGAAAAGCACCGCAAAGAGCGTGGACGATTGGTCGATTCGTACGTGGATGCTCATAAATATGTATTTGGCAAGAAAGCCCTTATTTATGGAGAAGAAGATTTTGCAAGTGCTCTAGCCGACTGGTTACGCGAAATTGGTGTAGAACCACTTTGGATAAAAGGAGCTGATTTCGAAACACTGAAGGAAAAGGCAGTAGACTTCAAACCCGACTTTGTAATGGGAAACAGCAAGGGTTACTACATTGCCCGCGAACGAAAAATCCCGTTGATACGCATTGGCTTCCCCATTCACGATCGCTTCGGAGCCTCGCGGATAAATCAAATCGGGTATCGCGGCACACAACAATTATTTGATATGGTGGTGAATGCATTGATAGAATATAAACAAGAGAATTCGCCGATTGGGTATAAATATATTTAAAGCCCCCTAAATCCCCCAAGGGGGACTTAAGAACGCAGTCTTTAAAATAAATAGGTATTGAATAATATAAACTTGGTCTTTAAAGTCCCCCTTGGGGGATTTAGGGGGCTATAATTGAAAAGATTATGGAAGACAAAAAACTAGCGCATCCTTGCTTCAATGAAGATGCTAAACATACAAGTGCGAGAGTGCATTTACCGGTAGCTCCTAAATGTAATATACAGTGTAATTATTGTAATCGCAAATACGACTGTGTGAATGAAAGTCGCCCGGGTGTAACTTCGTCCGTTTTAGCTCCGTTTCAAGCAGTGGAATATCTGAAAGATTTGGATAGCCGCATGGACAATCTGGCTGTTATCGGCATTGCCGGTCCCGGCGATCCGTTTGCCAATGCCGAAGAAACATTGGAAACAATGCGTAGGGTAAACAAAGAATTTCCTGATAAAATTTTCTGTCTTTCGTCCAATGGTTTGGAATTGGAACAACATATTGATGAACTGGCTGAGCTGAACGTAACACATGTTACCATTACCATCAATGCCATCGACCCAGAGATTACAGCTAAAATATACAAATGGGTTCGCTTCAATAAAAAAGTATATCGCGGTGTGGAAGGAGCGAAAATATTGTTGGATCGCCAATTGGCATGTATTCCAAAACTAAAAGCAGCCGGTATTACTGTAAAAATAAATTCCATTATCATCCCGGGGATAAACGAAGATCACATCCCCGAAGTGGCAAAGAAATGTGCCGAATTAGGAGCTGATGTTATCAACTGTATTCCATTAATTCCAACTGCCGAAACTCCTTTCGAGACAGTGGAAAAGCCGGATACAAAAATGATTTTCAGAACGCGCACCTTGTGTTCGGAGCATTTAAAAATCATGAGCCACTGCGCCCGCTGTCGTGCTGATGCCGCCGGATTATTGGGACAAGACATGAAAGAGACACATGCATTATTGGCAGAATATTCTAGTCGTGCCGAAGAAATGGACACTTCCAACCGTCCTTACGTAGCAGTAGGAACCAACGAAGGATTATTGGTTAACCTGCATTTGGGTGAAGCACGCGAATTCTACATTTTCGAACAAACTAAAAATGGATTCAAAATGGTGGAAGTGCGCAAAAATGCTGAAAAAGGAAAAGGAGATGAACGCTGGTTGAATCTGGCACGTACGCTGAAAGATTGTAGAGCCATTCTGATAAGCGGTGTGGGGGAAAATCCAAAAGCAATGCTTAAAGGTTGTGGTATACACGTGGTAGAAATGACCGGACTCATCGACGAAGGGCTGGAAGGTGTATACAACAACAAAATAATCCGATCAATAGCCAAACCCGATGCATTCAAATGCGGAAGCAGTTGCAAAGGAGAGGCAAAAGGATGCGGGTGATCAGTTATCAGTCAACAATTATCAGTTATCAATTAATAATTCATGGTTTACTCGTTTACTTGTCAACTTGTTTTCAAAACTTGTAACTCGTAACTTGTAACTCGTAACTCAAAAAAATATGAAAAAGCCAGATTATCACATTTTAGTATGCAACTCGTTCAGAATTGCCGGAGACGCACAAGGCGTATGTAACAAAAAAGGAGCAACCGATTTGCTTCAGTATCTAACCGAAGAAGCTGCCGATCGTGGATTGGACGTAGCAGTAAGCTGCACAGCTTGTTTAAACGTTTGCTCACAAGGTCCGATAATGGTGGTTCATCCGAACAACCATTGGTATGGTGGCGTAGAATCAGAAGCTGTTATCGACGAAATCCTCGATGCAATAGAAGAAGGTGAACTTTGCGAAAAATATTCTATCGCAGACTAAATGATGTGATGACGTGATAATACGATGATATGTCAATATAATGTATTGATACAACTAAGGATCATTGTACAAACCATATTTCCAATTAATTGATTCAAATCAACGAATCATCATATTATCACATTACCACATCATCATATCAACAAATTATGAAACCATACTTTATCGACACCACTCTACGCGACGGCGAGCAAGCGCCTGGAGTTGTTTTCTCGCTGCCTGAGAAAATAAGAATAGCCGCTTTGCTCGACGCTGCCGGTGTTCCCGAAATTGAAATCGGGACACCTGCCATGGGAGATGCAGAAGTTCATGACATCCGCACCATCATCGACATGGGCTTTGGATTCAAAACCTTGTCGTGGTGTCGGGCTACAAAGCAGGATATTCGTTGCGCTAAGCTGGCGGGAACAAATGGCGTACATATTTCATTCCCTGTCTCAACTATTTTAATGAAAGCCATGGGCAAAAATACAGCCTGGGCATTGCGTCAAATGAAAGAGCTGATTGAATTTTCGCTGCCCATGTTCGACTATGTGACGATTGGAGCCCAGGATGCTTCACGTGCCGAAATGGAGTTCTTGAAAGAATTTATCTGCACAGCCAGTGCTTTTGGAGCCTCACGGGTACGATTGGCCGACACGGTGGGAATTCTAAACCCTATCAGCACATTCGAACTGGTTGGATCGATCCGGAGAGTTGAGAAAGATCTTTCGCTTGAAATACATGCACACAACGATTTGGGAATGGCTACTGCCAATACACTTGCTGCATTTATGGCGGGTGCCGATTGTTTAAGCACAACCATCAACGGACTTGGTGAACGTGCCGGCAATGCACCCATGGAGGAAGTTGCAATGGCATTGGAACTTAGTACCGGAATTAAAAGTGGCTTGCGAACCGAAGGATTTGCTGAACTCAGCGACTATGTCTCGTACGTTTCCAACCGTGCACTCAGCGATAGTAAACCGGTGACGGGCAGATTGGCACTGAGCCACGAAAGTGGCATTCACACGCGCTGCCTGATTAAAGACCGAAGTACCTATCAACTTATTTCGGCCGAAAGCATTGGACGAAAAGAAGAAAAATTTCTTATTGGCAAACACAGTGGTAAGTCTACCATTCTGCATTATCTGACCGAAGCAAATCTTCCAATTTCGGACGAAGCCTGCATTTTATTGCTCAACAAAGTAAAGGAATGTGCCGAAGCATTGAAACGTGCCATCACAAAAGAAGAACTGTTGGATCTCTACACGGCACTTTGTTTAGGAAAAAATCAATTCCAATTTATTTAAAAAGTCACAGAAGGAGTGTATGATTATTTCAGTTGGCACTCCGCGTAACTTGTAACTCGTAACTAAAAAATAACATTATGGCAACAGAAACATTTATCCCCGACGAAGACATGCGCAAACAAGCTTTAAGTTGCTTGCATTATGCCAATGGATTTTATTCAACCCTACGCAGTAGTTTGGATAATAAGAACTCACGCTTCGACAACGATTTACGATATAATTTTGCCGTAATCTGTATCGAAAAATACTTCGTGGCACTACTGGCCCGCTACGATTGGAACGCATCGCACCACATGCCCATAGCATTGTTCAAAGAGGCGTTGACCTTTGACCCGGAATTGACCGACTCGATGAAACAAACAGCTATTCTTGCCGGAAAATTTGAAGCCATCTGTTCGCTCGATGGTTTTGGTTACCGAACGCCATCAACCGAAGATCTGGAGGCAATGGCAAGCGGAATTGCGGAAATAAAAACGTGGGTAGAGAAACGAATTGCGGAAATCTCTGTGCTGAACGAAAATCTGAATTAGTGTGTAACGGTTTCATCTTGATGAGGCCGTTATTTTTTTATATAAACCAAACAACAAAATACGATTCCACGATTATGGAAAAAACGCTTATCATTATCAAGCCAAGTGCTATTAGAAGAGATTTAATTGGAGAGCTTATTCACCGTTTTGAACGGAAAGGGCTTCAACTGTGCGGTATAAAAATGATGCAACTTGATGATAAAATCCTGGACGAACATTATTCGCACCTTGCAGACAGACCTTATTTTCAACGAATAAAGAACTCAATGATGAAAACACCGGTTATTATCTGTGTTTGGAAAGGCATTGACAGTGTACATATTGCACGCGTAATGGCGGGACCTACCAACGGTAGAGAAGCCCCGCAAGGTACCATTCGGGGCGATTATAGTGTGAGTATGCAAGAAAACATTATTCATACGTCAGATACAATAGATAATGCAATGATAGAAATTGCACGGTTCTTTCAACCGGAAGAGATTTTTGAATTTGCACAACTAAGTTCAAGCGTGCTGTACGCTTGCGACGAATGCTAAAAAGAAAAGAGTAAGTAAATTATTTTATATGTTGCATCTAATGCTTTGAAAAACCACAGCTTTTGAAAACGGAAAACCCCTAACATAAAAAACATGTTGGGGGTTTTTATTGAATTAATTTAACACGGATTCGATATGAAATATTATATTGAAAATAAGGTCATAAGGTTAATCTGGATAGTAAACTATATGCTCTCATGTAACTCGTTTAATACACTAATCACTGTCAGAGTTTTAAAATCAGTTATTCTTAGTGGGATTCTTTGCACCATTTTCTGGTACTACTAAAGTTGAAAAAGAGCAATCCATTACTGAATCGCTCTTCTTTTATTGTCAATACAGGGTCAGTAATTTTCTTCCCGCACCTGCATATACGCTTTGGGGTGTAAGCAAGCCGGGCAGTTTTCCAACGCTTTTTCCGATTCGTACACGTACCCGCAGTTCAGGCATTTCCACCACACCTTACCGTCTTTAATAAATACATGATCTTCGGAAATATTCTGAAGCAATTTCAGATAACGACGTTCGTGTTCAGCTTCCACTTTGGCAATCATTTTGAATGCGGCAGCTATTTCGGGAAATCCTTCTTCTTTGGCTACCTCGGCAAAATGCGGATACAGTTCTGTCCATTCTTCGTTTTCTCCTTCGGCAGCTGCTTTCAGGTTTTCTTTGGTAGTTCCAATTACACCGGCTGGATAACCGGCTGTAATTTCTACACAACCACCTTCCAAAAATTTAAAGAAACGTTTTGCATGTTCTTTTTCCTGAAGCGATGTTTCCATAAAAATAGCAGCAATTTGTTCGTAACCTTCTTTCTTGGCTACACTTGCAAAAAATTCATAACGGTTTCTGGCTTGCGATTCTCCTGCGAATGATTTCAACAGGTTTTGTTCTGTTTGAGTTCCTTTTAACGATTTCGACATACATTTATTTTTGATTATTGAAAATTCTAATAGTAAAGCACTTTCTAGTTCTTGGTCAGCATGTAGTAAAAGCTCAACTTCACTTCACATCTGCATTCATTACTTTGACCCAGGTGTTTACAAAATCCGTTACAAATTTTTCTTTGTTATCGTCTTGTGCGTAAACTTCGGCATAAGCACGCAATATTGAGTTAGAACCAAAAACCAAATCAACTCTGGTGGCTGTCCATTTAATTTTTCCGGTTTTTCTTTCTCTTATATTGTATAGATTTTCAGAAACAGGTTCCCAAATATAACTCATGTCTGTAAGATTTACAAAAAAGTCATTACTTAAAATCCCTTCTCTGTCGGTAAAAACACCATGTTTTGCTCCACCATAATTTGTTCCTAAAACACGCATACCTCCAACTAAAACTGTCATTTCGGGTGCTGTAAGCCCCATAAGTTGAGTTCTGTCAAGTAATAATTCTTCGGGTTTTACGGCATAATTTTTTTTCTGCCAATTTCTGAAACCATCGTGTATCGGTTCAAGTACTTCGAAAGATTCAACATCTGTCATTTCGACTGTAGCATCACCACGTCCTGCAACAAAAGGAACTTTAATTTTGAAACCGGCTTTTTCAGCGGCTTTTTCAATTGCTGCACTTCCACCTAAAACAATCAAATCGGCGATGCTTACTTTTTTGCTCAATTCTCGCTGAATTTCGGCAAGTTTGCTCAATACCTTTTCAAGCCGTTTAGGTTCATTACCTTCCCAATCTTTCTGAGGAGCGAGGCGTATTCTTGCACCATTTGCACCACCGCGGAAATCGGATCCTCTGAACGTTCTTGCACTATCCCAAGCGGTAGTAATAAGTTCGATTTGGGTTAAGCCGCTATTTATAAGTCTTATTTTTAATTCGTCAATTTCCGATTCCGAAAGTGTATAATCTGCAGTTGGTATTGGATCTTGCCAGATTAAATCTTCTGTTGGCACATCGGCTCCCAAATATCTACTTTTCGGACCTAAATCGCGATGTGTGAGTTTAAACCATGCTTTTGCAAATACCTGAGCAAAATATTCGGGGTCTTTGTAAAACCGTTCTGATATTTTACGGTATTCCGAATCCATTTTCAAGGCCATGTCGGCATCGGTCATTATTGGATTTCTGCGAACTCCGGGTACATGAGCATCAAATGGTTTGTCTTCTTCTTTAATGTTGATAGGCTCCCACTGTTTCGCTCCTGCGGGGCTTTTTTTAATTTCCCAATCGTATGTGAAAAGCAAATAGAAATAGCTGTTGTTCCATTTATTTGGAGTAGTTGTCCATGCACCTTCCAAGCCACTGCTCACCGTGTGTTCTGCATTCCCTTTACCTTTTGGATTATGCCATCCGAAACCTTGTTGTTCGATGGGAGCGCCTTCGGGATTTGCTCCCAAAACAGAAGCATCACCATTTCCATGTGTTTTACCAACAGTATGCCCACCTGCGGTTAATGCCACCGTCTCTTCATCATTCATTGCCATTCGTTTGAATGTAACCCGCATGGCTTGGGCAGTTTTTAAAGGGTCAGGATTTCCGTCAACACCTTCAGGATTAACATAAATTAATCCCATCTGAACGGCTGCCAAAGGGTTTTCAAGGGTTTCTTCATCTGACTTATTCGAATAACGGCCTTTACCTAACCATTCTTTCTCTGCACCCCAGTAAATATCTTTTTCGGGATGCCAAATATCCTCACGACCACCACCAAAACCAAATGTTTTGAAACCCATTGATTCATAAGCCATATTTCCTGCCAGTATCATTAAATCAGCCCAGGAAATTTTATTTCCGTATTTTTTCTTTACAGGCCATAATAGTCTTCTGGCTTTATCGAGATTTACATTGTCAGGCCAACTGTTGAGCGGTGCAAAACGTTGGTTTCCGGTATTGCTTCCTCCACGGCCGTCGGCGGTACGATAGGTTCCGGCACTGTGCCATGCCATACGAATCATCAATCCTCCATATGTTCCCCAGTCGGCAGGCCACCAGTCCTGACTTTCGTTCATTAGTTTCTTGAGGTCTTCTTTTACAGATACTAAATCCAACTTTTTAAACTCTTCGCGATAATCAAAATCCTTGCCTAAGGGATTTGTTTTCGTGTCGTGCTGGTGCAGAATGTCAAGATTAAGCGCATTTGGCCACCAACTCATTACGGAATTTTCTGATTCCGTATTTGCCCCGTGCATCACAGGACATTTTCCTTTTTCTGAATGATTTTCCATAATAATACGTATAAAAAAATAGTTTGTTTTACTGTTTAAGTTTACCTATAATTTGAAGCTTAATGTCTTCAATCTTAAAATCAGGTATTTGCTTTTCGTTGAAATACTTTTCAAGCAGTTCAGTCAGTTCACTATCATAATAATCTTCTATCCTATCAGAATCAGAGTGATAAATATGATGATGTTTCTCTAAAACTGCATCGTATCTCATTATGTCTTTATCGGTTTTCACTTTATTGATAAGTTTGCTTTCTACTAAAACATCAAGAACCTTATACACTGTTGCTGTCGAAATATTGGGATGACTTTTTCGTATTATGTCTATTATATTTTCTGCTGTCGGATGATTTTTTAGCATGATAATAGCCTCTAAAATAGCAACTCTCTGTGGCGTTATTTTCAACCCACTCTCTTTTAGCTTAATATTTATTTCTGAAAGTTCCATGAATAAATTTTCTCCAAAGATAATTATTCTCCTTTAGAAACAATTCTTTCTCTCCTTTTTTTATGTTTTTTTATGACGGGTCAGAAGAGGGTGAAATGTGTCTTTTTTTCAATCTCCCAGCTGGCGTAAAGTATAACCTTCAACCTGCGGGAGATGTCCTGCAATGGATGGAAATGCCCCGCAACTTGCTGGAGATGTCCTGCAACGGATGGACAAGCCCCGCAACTTGCTGGAGATGTCCTGCAATGGATGGACAAGACCCGTAACTTGCGGGAGATGTCCTGCAACGGATGGACAAGACCCGTAACTTGCGGGAGATGTCCTGCAATGGATGGAGAAGCCCCGCAATCTGCTGGAAATATCCTGCAATGGATGGAAATGCCCCGCAATCTGGTGGAGATGTCCTGCAATGGATGGACAAGACCCGCAACTTGCGGGAGATAAAATGCAATAGTAGTATTTCCAAATCTTACAGATAAAGTAATAAGGGCATTTCGGATATTCTCTCTTCTGTAACTATATTTAAAACCCTCTCCTTATTTCAACAAACTAACCTGGTGGCCAGGCTATCAGCCGTTCAACTCTTCGTTTATTTTCAAAAAAGTTGCATATTTTCAAAAAGTATGTATATTTGTGATGTGTATATTTAAATCGGATAAAAAACAAATAAATTCATTTAATTATGGCTGATTCAAACATTTTTCAAGCAACTCCTGAAGCTAAAGCTAAAGCTTCACAGTTTCGTCTTTTTGCTATCTTAGCTTGGTTAGTAGCCATAGCAGGTGAGGTAGTTGCCATCCTCAAACTTATTCACAACGAAACGCTCACATGGTTAATTGTGGCCATCGTCGTGATTCTTATTTTGACAATAATCGGAAATTTTCTGTGGAAAAAGGCTAATCATCTTGATCCTCCTTCGGAATCCAACAAAGTATCCTTTTTCTTCAAAAGTCAGTTAGGCGCAATTATGTCGGTTTTGGCATTTTTACCGCTTGTTATCCTTATTTTTACGAATAAAAATGTGGATGGTAAAACAAAAGGAATTGCGGGTGCAGTTGCTATTGTTGCCCTCCTTGCAGCCGGTATCACGGGTGTAGATTTTAATCCGGCATCAGTAGAAAGGTACACGAAAGAGATTAATGCTCAAACCGATTCTTTAAAGCAACTTACTAACGGCATTGATCACGTTTACTGGACCGTAAAAGCTGGTAGTAAATATCATATTTACAAAGACTGCCAGCACATTAAAAACAGAGAAATTGGTGAGGGTACGGTAAAACAAGCTTGGGAAAACCGTCATATCGATAATGGTGAACTTTGCGAAACATGCAAGACCAGAGCCGAAAAAGAAAAATTATCTTCTTCGGATGAAAGTGTTGTGGACGGTGTAGCAAATATACCGGTTGATTCAGTAAGATAAAGGCAAAGGCAGAGGCAAAGGCTAAGGTTGAATTCCGCCTTTGCCTTTGCCTTTGCCTTTGTCTTTGCCTTTTTATTTATTTCCCAACAAACTATTTCCTCGTATATTTTCGTTTCCGTGCCAGTTGGTAGCCGATCCCGAAGAGGAGTAACAAGCCGATAGGTATCAATACGTTTACAGCCTGCCATAGTGTTTTTTCGTCACTGGAGAGTTGCTTGTTCAGTAACCGAAGCTTTAAGGTGCGATTTCTGAGTTGCATCCAGCCTTCGTTGTCGGTTAGGTAAAGCACCGAGTTAAGTACAAATTCCTTATTCCCGAACTGTTGATTCATATACCGGTCGAAACCGAGCGGGATAGTGGTGCTGTCGCTTGCTACGCCATTCGTTTCGTTGCGGATAATATCGCCGTCGGCCACCACTATCTGACGTGTTCTTGTACTTGTTTGCTTCAATGGCTGAGTGTTTGTAAGCCCCTTTGGTACCATGCGGTTGGCAAAGTTCGATTCGAAAACCCCTTCGAGTGCCACCGCTACCGGCACATAGCTCAGGTTGAAATAAGCTTTATCGTTAGGCTTTGGTACCTGACTCAGGTCGATGGTAGTAGGAGTACCCATAATGTGAGTATTATCGGAACTGGCCAAAAGCAGTTGTGCGTCCACCCCTTTATTGTCGCCCACCAGGTCTAAGCCCGAGCAAAATTCAGCACGCACTTCCGAGATGTTTCTGGTCACCGAGTGAGCACCCGATGCAAGCAACAGCGGTGCATAAAACCAAGGTGATGGTTCAAACTGAGGTGTTGCATTTTTCGGAGCAATATTGATCGGAATAGAAGCACATTGCACATCCTGAAGAAGTACGGGATTGATGCGCACCCCATAGCGGAACAGTTGATCGCCCAGGTTCACATCCAACTCAATGGCCGGCGACAAGCCTGTTGCTGATAAGTTTTCTTTCGATACCCGAACGGCATCCAATATCCAGAGGACCCGTCCACCGTTCATAATGTATTGGTCGATAATGTATTTGTCGGATTCGCTAAAAGGAGTTGTGGGTTTAGCGATAATGATGGCTTTATAGTTGTTCAGAATAGACGCATCGGTAGCCAACACGCCTCGATCCACCTGAAAGTAATGACTTAATGCTTTGCTGATATCATAGGTCTCGGCATCATTCAATTCACCGTGCCCTTCGATAAATGCAATCTTAGAAACCTCGGTGTTGATTAACTGACGGATGCCGTCGGTAATTTCAAACTCCAGATTCTCGATAGAGATATTGAGGTTTTCCTCGCCCGAGTTGCCTCTGATATTTTTAAGCAAGCAAATGGGTAGCTTTTTACCCTTGTAGCTTATCTCCAACCAGGGGAAAATTACTTTTTGTATTGATTTACCTTCTTTGTCTCTTTCGTAAACTGCTGTTGCACTTAAACCGCGTTGTTGCAGCTCAACGTATTTTCTTTCGCGCTCTTCCTGAGTGTCGGACAGGGACGGGTTTTCGTATTCGATGCGGATGGTTTTGTTGGAGTAAACGGATAGTTCTTCAAGGAGTTCGGCGGTAGATCGTTTTAGTCGTTGAAAGCCCGGGTTCAATTCGCCATCGAGGTAAACGGTTACTTCGAGAGGGGCATCCACCTTTGCCATTAATTTTTTAGAAGGTTCTGCTATGCTAAATCGTTTGTCGGAGGTCAAATCAATTCGAAAGAAATAAAAGAACGAGATGATAATAACTGCAACTAAACCAAGTGCTAAAAGTATATTCTTGTATTTTTTAATTTTCATTTTTTAATACTCTCCTATTTGCTTTTTATAAACAATTTCTGACGAAAAACAATTTTCCGGCTGTCATTTCAGTGCTATCCCATTCTAACGGCTCACGTTTTTTCAGCGAATGTTTCCTAACGTATATCACAGTTTGCAACCAATGCAAACCCTCATCGCTAAGCATCTTCTTCAATAGCTGCCCGGTGTGCAAAGATAGTTATTTTACGAAATTAAATAATACAATGCAATATACAGTTTAGCATCTAAAAGTAGAGTTTCTGTGCTACTGTGTTTTTGTAGTCGTTAAGCACTTGATTTAGCGTTTAAAAAGGTTCGCGGTACTGATCTCTGTCGGAATTTAGGGTATAAACATTGTATTTCTTTCTGTACCTTAAAAAATCTTATTTCTATTTGGCAGCATATTTTGCTTGTTGAGTGGGTGGATTTATTTTATTATCTTTGCCAGTCCGATACGAAATTAATTTCGTTATCAAATGATTTTGAGATTCAGAGCTTTGACTATTTACGAGAAAAATTGTTCAGTTTATTATTTGAATAAAAAATTATTAACTGGTTTTTAATTGCAACTAAGCTTTATTTTTATAAAACAAATCCTTTCTTTATGGGTAAAATAATTTCATTAGCAAACCAAAAAGGTGGTGTAGGAAAAACAACTACAGCTATTAATCTGGCTGCATCGTTGGCTTCGCTTGGTAAAAAAGTACTGTTAGTGGATGCTGATCCACAGGCAAATGCGTCCTCCGGACTTGGAATAGATATTCGTTCGCTCGAATTTACTATTTACGAATGCCTGATTGATGGTGTGCCATCTATCAAAGCAATTCATCCAACAGAAGTTGAAAACCTGTTTGTACTACCATCACATATCGATTTGGTTGGTGCGGAAATTGAAATGTTGAACATGGAAACGCGTGAACGGGTGATGGAAAATTTACTCCTTCCGTTAAAACCTCTTTACGACTATATCCTGATTGATTGTTCACCATCTTTAGGGCTGATAACCGTAAATGCCCTTACGGCTTCCGATTCGGTGATTATTCCTGTTCAATGCGAGTATTTTGCTCTCGAAGGAATTAGCAAACTACTGAATACTATCAAGATAATCAAAAGCAAGCTAAACCCGGAACTTGAGATAGAAGGTTTTCTACTCACTATGTACGATAACCGGTTACGTCTGGCAAATCAGGTATATGCCGAAGTTAAAAAGCATTTCGAAGGGATGGTTTTCGAGGCGGTTATTACCCGAAATGTACGTTTAAGTGAAGCTCCAAGTCATGGAAAACCCGTGCTGCTGTACGATTCGGAATCGAAAGGTTCGACCAACTACATGGATCTGGCAAAGGAACTGATTGCTAAAAATTAAAAAATCTTTTTGGTTTTTTAGAAATACAACAAATAGACAACATTTGCGTTATCGCTCTACATAAATATGGCAAAGAATATTACAGGATTAGGAAGAGGTTTAGGTGCTTTAATAGATACCGAACACGTATCAACAGGTGGATCGTCGTCGATTAGTGAAGTGGCTATGGATGTGATTTTTGCAAATCCAAATCAGCCGCGTACCCATTTCGACGAAGAAGCATTGACCGAACTGGCAACTTCCATTCGTGAGTTAGGCGTTATATCGCCTATCACACTGCGTAAAAATGATGATGGAACCTATCTTATCATTGCCGGTGAGCGAAGATTCAGAGCCTCTAAACTGGTTGGACTAAAGTCTATCCCGGCTTATGTGAAAACGGCTGCCGATGAGCAAGTGATGGAAATGGCGCTGATCGAAAACATTCAACGTGAAGATTTGAATGCCATCGAGATAGCATTGACTTTTTATCGTTTGATGGAGGAGTACAAGCTTACTCAAGAGCGCTTGAGCGAACGCGTTGGAAAAAAACGAACCACCATAGCTAATTATCTTCGGTTGTTGCGCTTGCCTGCTGAAATTCAGATGGGAATAAAAAACAAAAAAATCGATATGGGACATGCCCGTGCGATACTTGGTTTAAATGATCCTGCTGTGCAATTAAAATTGTACGATCTGATTGTAAAAAATGAATATACGGTTAGAAAGGTAGAAGAGCTGGTTCGATTGTTTTTAGAAACCGGACACTTTGACGACCATACTGCCAAGACGGCCAATCCGGTGAAAAATTTGAAAGAATTTGATGAACTGAAGTCTCAATTGAGTCAGGTTTTTGGAACAAAAGTTCAATTTACGTGTACCCCCGAGGGTAAAGGCAAAATTTCAATACCGTTTACCAACGACGAGGATTTAGCACGTATCATGGATTTGTTCGATAAAATTTAACCCGTTTTTTCTGTGTGTAAGTACCTAAACATAATTGTTCTTTTTGTTTTCTTGATATCCTTTGATGTCCAGGCTCAAACGCCTTTGCTGAAGGGCGATTCGCTGCCGGATACCATTAGGGTTTCAAAAACTGAGGTGAAGGCTGTGGCGCAACAAATTGCCGATTCGTTGAAACCAAAAGTGTTTAAACCGAACCCCATGAGAGTGGTTTGGATGGGAGCCATTATTCCGGGTTACGGACAGATATTGAACAGAAGATACTGGAAATTACCCATTGTGTATGCCGGTTTTATGGGTTGTGCTTATGCAATAGCCTTTAATTCGGGTAAATACCAAACTTATAAAACGGCTTATCGGGATATTCTCAGGTATAGCTCGGATGCCGACTATCAGGCGGTTGTTGATAAAGATCATAGTAAGGTCAGTTTCTACCAGATTTTACCTCCTGGTTATACCGATTTTTCGAGATTTAATGGAGTGTCGGGTTTTACGAAAACGCTTAAGAATAAGCAGGATAGTTTTCGCAGGTACCGCGATTTGAGTATTTTTGCCACGGTGGGGTGGTATGCCATTACCATTATCGAAGCATATGTGGATGCTCAATTGTACGATTTTGACATTTCGCCCGACTTGTCGCTGCATGTTCAGCCGGCATTGTTGAGAAATGCCTACGGAGTACCCAGTACCCTCGGGTTGCAGTGTAATTTATCGTTGAGATAAAGTTTCAAATTACAAAACAATTTAGAAGAATGAATTTTAAAATTATATTTTCACTAAGTTCCCTTTTAATTTTAGGCAGCGTATTTTGCTTCTCGCAAAATAATACGGCTGCTTCGAAGAAGAGTGTCTCCGAACATGGATTGGACACTACTTTAGTTATACCTACTGATTTCGATAATTCACTTGATAATATGCTTCACTCCTGGATTGTGCGCCGAGCCAGCACGCCCAATTGCAATTCGAGTGATGAAATAATAGAATTTTCCGATTCCATCTATAAACTAAGACTGGCCAAGATGCCATGCCTGATGGAAATGCCCTATAATAACAC
Organism: Paludibacteraceae bacterium; assembly: GCA_942493025.1. Classification (GTDB taxonomy): domain Bacteria; phylum Bacteroidota; class Bacteroidia; order Bacteroidales; family Paludibacteraceae; genus Paludibacter. The sequence continues at coordinate 4,395,853 of OW818663.1, read as the reverse complement.
CATTCGTTCGTATATCGAGTTATACACGGTGAAGAAACGTCGTCAGGTGGAGTATATGATGGGAATGAGTCATTATTACTTTCCCCTTTTCGAACAGGTGTTAGGGGCTAATAATCTGCCCCTTGAGCTTAAATACCTCTCCATTATCGAATCGGCATTAAATACCACTATCGTGTCGAGAATGGGAGCTGCCGGATTATGGCAATTGATGATTGCAACCGGTCGTATGTACGGTTTGGAAATCAATAGCCTGGTGGATGAACGTCTGTCGCCTGATAAAGCAACCAATGCCGCTGCTCATTTTCTGAAAGATTTATATTCAATTTATGGTGACTGGAACCTGGTCATTGCATCCTATAATTGTGGTCCGGGCAATGTGAATAAGGCTATTCGCCGTGCTGGTGGAAAACGCGACTACTGGGCTATTTATCCTTATCTACCCCGAGAAACCAGAGGGTATGTGCCCATTTTTATAGCTGCTAATTATGCGCTTAATTTTGGGGCAGAACATAATATCTGTGCGGCAACTGTGAATATGCCTGCACTGACAGATACCATTATGGTTCATCATCGCATTCACCTTGAGCAGGTTGCAGAGGTATTGAATTTGCCAATCGAACAGGTTCGGTTGCTAAATGCTCAATACGTTAAGGATATAATCCCCGGCAATATAAAACCTTATGCCCTGTGTCTGCCGCTCAATCATGCTAATCAGTTTATTAGTAAATTAGATCAGGTATTAGCCTATAGAGCCGATGAGTTGGTAAATACCCGTCGTAGCGAAATAGAAATTGTTCAGGCACCTGCAATGGTTACTCCGGGTGGCTCGGGACGTGTTATTTTCCATAAAGTAAAACGTGGCCAGACTTTGAGTGAAGTGGCAGCTAAATATGGCATTTCTACTTCCAAATTAAAGAAATGGAATCATCTGCGGAAGTCAACTATTCAAGTTGGTCAGCGATTGAAAATTCTCAAATAGTACGGTTGATAACTGTATTTATTCAGCAATGATTTCAATCGGTAAAAAAATGAAAAAACATTATGGAAAAACTATTTTATTCCATTTCAGAAGTGGCCGATTTACTCGGCGTTAATCAGTCTAACTTGCGTTTTTGGGAGAGTGAATTTAAACAGCTCAAACCTAAGCGCAATCCCAAAGGTACCCGATTTTACTCCCCCGGAGATATAGCTCTTATTAAGCAAATAATGTATCTGGTCAACGAACAAAAGTTGACACTCGAAGGTGCAAAACGCAAGCTCAATCAAAAAAAAGATACTGTTGCCAAACAACAAGAAGTGGTGGAGCGTTTAAAACTCATCAGAACTGAGCTTTTGGGAATTTCTAAAGCTTTGTCGGAATAAGTGTAACAATATCCAATAATACTTCTGCTTTTTATGAAAAAGACACTATCCTTTTCGCTCTTTCTTGTATCGTTACTTTTTATATCTCCAATTCTTTCCGCTCAAAAAACACCAAAGAATGTCATTTTCTTGATCGGCGATGGAATGGGGCTTGCTCAGGTGTATGCCGGCATGGTAGCCAATGGAAATAGCCTGGCTTTGGAGAGATGTACTTACACGGGTTTTTCAAAAACATATTCCTCTTCCAATTTTACAACCGATTCGGGTGCCGGTGGCACAGCTTTGGCCTGTGGTGTGAAAACTAAAAACGGCATGATTGGTATGAGCCCCGATTCAATAGCCGTTGAATCGATACTGCAAGCATCTAGTCGTCATGGTTTAGCTACAGGTGTTGTTGTAGCGTGCGCATTGACGCATGCTACTCCTGCTTCGTTCGTGGCGCATCAGGTTAATCGGGGAATGAATGACGAAATAGCGGCTGATTACCTGAAAACCGATATTGACGTTTTCATTGGTGGCGGACGAAAGTATTTTGATAAAAGAGTTGATGCCCGAAATTTGACGGAAGAATTGAAAACCAAAAATTATCAGATGGCGTATACGCTGGATGAAGTAAAAGCAATTAAAACAGGTAAGTTAGCCGGGTTACTTTACGATGATCAGAATCCGTCGATGCCGGAACGTGGAACTATGCTTCCCGATGCCACTGTGGCAGCTATTGATATTCTGGAACATAATGGTAAAGGCTTCTTTTTGATGGTTGAAGGCTCACAGATCGATTGGGCGTGTCATGATAATAATACAGAGCAGGAGATACTGGAAATGCTTGATTTTGATCAAACGGTAGGCCGTGCATTGGATTATGCAAAAAAAACAGGAAATACGCTGGTGATAGTTACTGCCGACCACGAAACAGGTGGACTGAGCATTCTTGATGGCAAATTCGGAGATACAAAAATGAAAACAGCTTTCAGTACAAAAAGTCATTCAGGAGTTCCGGTACCGGTATTTGCTTTTGGCCCCGGTGCCGAAAACTTTACAGGGTTTATGGAGAATACCAGTTTTAAAGCAAAGCTTGAGAGACTCTTGAAATTGAAAAAATAGCAAATACATAGTTGATATAGAAAAAGAGACAACAATGGAGTCTCTTTTTTTAGCTCTTGAAATATGGAATCTCAGTAAAGCAAGAATGTCACAATTTTTTCGCAATCTGTCTATCTTATTCTTCTTTGCCTCTGCCTCTGCCTCTGCCTCTGCCTTCTTCTTTGCCTTCTTCTTTGCCTATGCCTATGCCTATTCCTTTGCCTATCCTTTTTAGGAGACTAAGACTTGTAACCCGTAACTAAACTCTTGTAACTATCCATGGATAAAATGGCATACGAAAAGAGAATCGTCGGTCACATGATTGATTTGTACTGTCGCAAGAAGCACAAAGATGAAGGTTTGTGTGCGGACTGTGAGCAGCCAAAGCAATATGCTTTGGTACGATTGACGAAATGCCCTTTTGGGACCGATAAAACAGATTGTAAGGATTGTAAGGTGAATTGCTATAAAAATGATATGCGCAACAGGATACGTCAGGTAATGCGGTTCTCCGGGCCTCACATGTTTTTCTACTATCCCAAAGTTGCTTTCCTGCACTTCAAAAAAAAGAGACCCTGAAAAATTAATTTCAAGGTCTCTTTTTATTCGGTTGAATTGGTTCTTATTTTAGAGCCAATTTTTTCTTTACCAAACCAGTAATGTCGTTTGATGTTGGCGATTGGTAAATGATGCTTTGAGCACTTAAATCAAAAATATAAGTGTATTTGTTCTCAAGAGCTACTTCGTTGATAGCTTTCTTTACTTTTTCCACTACAGGAGTAAACAATTCTTGTTGTTTCTTTTGCAAATCTGTACTGGCAGTTTGGTTGAAAGTTGTAATACGTTGCTCAATTTCACCTATCTCAGCTTGACGGGCAGTTTTGATGCTTTCGGGCATCGTAGCTTGTTTTGCTGTGTATTCTTTGATTTTTGAGTTGTACTCTTCGCGCATTTTTACTAATTCGCTTTCCCATTGAGTTTGCAAATCTGCAATTGTTTTTTCAATAGTTGCTCTTTCCGGCATTAATGACAGAATTTCTTGAGAATTTACGTGGCCAAGCTTTGCTTCTTGAGCCATTAAACTGATAGGTAAAGCACAAAGCAATACGAGGGCAATTTTCTTTAACATGTTATTTTTTTTAGTTGTTTGTATTTGATTTAAAAATGGAATGCAAAAATATAAAATTATTTCGAATACCCCAATTTTTGGAGCACTAAGTCGCTAATATCTAATTTAGGAGAAGTGAAAATAATATTCATTGAAGAACTCTTGTCGAAGATCATTTCCAAATCCTTTGATTTGCTGATTTCCTGAATAGCTGTGTAGACTTCATCCTGAATAGGTTTCATTAAACTTTGACGTTTTTTGAACAGTTCACCGTCAGCTCCAAAGTACTTTTTCTTTAAATCCTGTGATGCTTTTTCTTTGGTAACTATTTCTTCTTCGCGTTTGGCTTTCATATCCTCCGAAAGAAAAACAAGTTCAGTCTGGTAATTCTTATACAATTTTTGAACTTCCTGAGCCTGAGCTTCCACTTCCGATTGCCATTTCTTTGATATTTGGGTCAATTGGTCATTTGCAGTTTCGAAGGCAGGAATGTTTTTCATAATGTATTCCATATCCACCATTGCAAATTTTTGGGCATTTCCGGCAAAAGTAATTCCGGCTAATAAACAGAGCGACAAAATTAGTTTTCTCATATTTTTTTCTTTTATGGTTAGACTTCTAAACTCTTATCCGTGGTTTGTATACAAATTCTTTGCCAAAGTTTTTTGCTGCCTGAGTTGTTGATTAATCAGGCATGTCAATTCTCTTACAACTCCTGACCAAGTACAAAGTGGAACTGACTTCCGCTGACTTTTCCGGTAGTAATATCCTTGTCAAATCCGTAACCCCAGTCGATACCCATCATCCCAAACATCGGAAGGAAGATACGAACCCCTAAACCGGCACTACGTTTCAAATCAAATGGGTTGTAGTTCTTTAATTTGGTAAAACAGTTTCCGGCTTCAGCAAATGCTAAGGCATAGATAGTAGCCGATTGCTCCAACGATAAAGGATAGCGTACTTCCATCGTGAATTTATTGTATAAATACCCTTTTTGTCCTACGATAGGATCGATTGGTGTAAGCGAACCGCTTGAATATCCACGCATGGCTATGTATTCCGTACCGTAGCTCGTGTAGCTCGACATACCATCACCTCCCATGTTGAAACTTTCGAATGGAGAGCGGGCGTCTTTGTTGTAGTATCCCAGATAAGAGAACATGGCTCTTCCCATTAACACTAATTTATCATTTCCTGAGATAGGCGTAAATGTTTTTCCGCTGAAATTCCACTTGTGATATTCAATAAATTTGTATCGGTCTTGAGAAGGCATTGTTGCATCAGAATACGATTTTCCATTAACTTTACCACCGTTTAGTGTCGAATAGGGAGGCGTTACTTTTAACCCGATGGAAAACGCAGATCCGTAACGTGTGAATATCGGGCTATCGGTTGAACTTCTGCTAAGTGTCAGTCCAAGGCTAATGTTATTGAAATTACCATTAGTTAATGGATATAAATAAGACCAGTTTTTAAGCATAAATAATTGGTAAGATAATTCTCCCTGAAAAACAAAGTAATCATCAGGCCAGCTTAAACGTTTACCATATCCGAGTGATGCTCCAATAGTACGCATGTAGGTACCCGGATCCATTTCGCTTTGGTATTGGGTGCTTGAATAACCACTACCATAGCCACTACCATAGCCACTGCCATAGCTACTACCGTAACCACCATAATTATTGTTGTAATAGCTGTTAGCATAACTGCTACTGTTTCTGTAACGCGCACTTACGTCCGATTGAGTAGAGTAATAGATGGATGCCGATAATGAGTTTGGACGTTTACCTCCCAGCCATGGATCCAAAAACGACACGCTGAACGATGAGTATGAACCACCATTGGTACGGGCATTTAAACTAAAGGTTTGGCCTTCGCCCTGAGGTACGATTCTGTACGTGTCAGGTCTGAAGAGGTTTTGAATAGCAAAGTTGCTAAATTTTAAACCAATACTACCAACAATACCTGTAGAACCCCAACCGGCAGAAAATTCTACCTGATCACTACCTTTTGTTTCCAGTTGATAAGCGATATCTACTGTACCGTTTTCCTGATTAGGCTGAATGTCCGGTGTCATTTTTTCCTGATCAAAATGTCCCATTTGAGCTAACTCACGCAACGAACGCATGATGTCAGCCTGACTGTATAATTGACCGGGTTTGGTACGTAATTCGCGACGAACCACATGTTCGTATACGCGGGTATTACCTTTAATAGTTATTTCATTAATAGTGGCCGGTTTACCTTCCGACATGCGCATTTCAAAATCAATTGAATCGTTGTCGATTTTTACTTCTACCGGATCAACCATGAAGAATAAATAGCCCTTGTCTTTGTATAGTTTACTTACAGCATCGTTTTCGTCAGTTTCAAGTCTGGCCATCAAATGCTTGTGATTGTAAATATCTCCTTTTTTAATTCCCAGTATTGCATTCAGGTAATCGTATGGATAAATAGTATTACCAATCCATTTAATACTACGGAAGAAATATTTTTTACCTTCGTCAACTTTAAGGTATACATCTACAGTTTTGTCATCGAATTTTACAACGCTATCTGTCACAATAAAGGCATCTCTATAACCAATTTCATTGTATTTGTCTATCAATGCAATTTTATCTTTTTCATATTCTTCTTTCACGAATTTTTTAGTGCGGAAGAAGTTACGCCAGTTATTGTCGTTGGTTTTTTTCATAGCCTTGTTGATCTGAACATGTGTCAAGGCACTATTTCCGGTATAAAATAATTGGTGAATTTTTGTTTTAAGTTTTTTGTCAACAATAACGTCAACGATAACATGACCCGGTTTTGCGGGATCATTTTTTTGCAATACGCTTACTTCCACATTCAGGAATCCTTTTTCCTCCATGTGTTTCTCGATGATCTTTTTTGCTCTGTCCGAGATATTTGGAGTTATTTGATTTTCTTTGGTAAGTCCTACCTTTAAACTAATGTCATCAATTTCCGATTTTTTTAGTCCTACATAATTGATTTCGGAAATACGTGGACGTTCTTTCAACGCAATGGTAAGCCATACTTTCCCATCTTGCAATTTTGTAGCCAAGATCTTCACATCCGAAAACAAACCTTGTTTCCAAAACCGCTTTACCGATTTGGTTATTGCATCTCCCGGAATGCTAACAATATCGCCTACCGCAAGTCCGGAAAACCCAATAAGAACAAAATCTTCATAGTTGCTTGCTCCGGTAACCTTGATTTCTGCGATCTCGTATTTAAGAGAAGTTGTCGAGTATTCTATAGTGGGAAGGTTGGTAGAATCTTTTTCGTTGATGTTTTGAGCACCCATTAATTGACTGAAAAAGAAAAGCAATGAAAAAGAAAAAAGCGTTTTGTATTGCATAAGAATTTTTTTGTGTCTAGGTCTTCGTAAATTCATACCGTATTGTTAATATACGCTATTTCGTTATTGAAAATTTAATTTTTTATTTACCAAAACGACGGTCACGTTGTTGGAATTCATATATTGCCTGATATAAGTTTTCTTTTCTAAAAGCGGGCCAATGCGTTTCAGTAAAATACAGCTCTGCATAAGCGATTTGCCATAACAGAAAGTTACTGATGCGTATCTCACCACTTGTTCTGATCAATAAGTCAGGATCGGGAATAGATTTGGTAGTGAGATGGTTGTTTATTAGATCATCATTAATATCTTCTATGTTGCATTTGCCATCAACCACCTCTTTGCAGATGTTTTTCAGCGCGTTTGTAATTTCCCAACGAGACGAATAACTTAGTGCCAACACTAGTGCCAGACCGGTATTCTGACTTGTTTGAGCTATGCAGCGTTGTAATTTTTCTCCGGCATTATTGGGCAATCTGCTTAAATCACCTATGGCCATTAAGCGCACATTGTTTTTTGTCAATATAGGTGTTTCCTTTTCAATGGTATCAATCAATAGTTCCATCAAAGCATCAACCTCTGCCTGCGGTCTACTCCAGTTTTCGGTAGAAAAAGCATAGAGCGTAAGGTATTCTATACCAAGCTCGGCTGCTGTTTCTGTTGTTTCGCGGACTGAAGTGACCCCGTTTTGATGCCCGAAAATACGATCGTAACCACGTTCTTTAGCCCAACGTCCATTTCCATCCATAATGATGGCAATATGCTTAGGTAAGCGGGTTGTGTCTATTTTTTCTTTAAAGGATGACATGTTTAATATGTAGTTTTCGAGTATTTAAAGTTACTTTTTTGCTGTTCCCAGACAATCGCATCCTTTTTTCCAAAAGTTATAAGTAATGCCAATTGTTGCTGTGGATAATAAGTCGTTATTCAAAAGATTAGTCCCGTTTAAGTTATTGGGATTGTTCAGCAATGCAATTCCTTCTAATTTATCCGATATGAATAGGCGGTTAGACCATTGTGCATTCAAATTCCACTTAGCGTTCAGCCTTACTTTCATGCCAATACCAAATGGTATAGTTGGTGTATAAGTGCTATTGTTAATGTATGAATAATTTGCAACACCTATACCTGCAAAAATATAGGGTGAATAAGTTCGACTCTCGCGTTTGAATTCGTTTTTATCTAAATCAAAGAAATTGAATTCGCCACAAATGTCCAGTGCGTTTACATTGTTTCCAACTGAATTTCCTGTCCAAATCACTTTTGCTTTGTTCCATTCTGCCCTAAACGCAATTCGGGGATTTAGCTTGTAACGCAATAAAGCACCGTAAGTGAGCGTTGTGTTCTTGAATAGTTGAGAATTTGCATCTCCTAAGTAATAAGCACCACCGCCTGTGATACCAATTTCTGCCCGATAATCATCTTGTGCTGAGATATTCAAACAAAATGTAATCAAAATACAGATGCTAAAAAATCTAATTGCAGTTAAATTCATAAAATTGCCATGAGTTTAATTAATTAGACATCTAACGTATTATCTATTGTTTAATTTTGTCATTCAGATGAAAATCTTGCAACAAAAGTAGTGATAATCTTTTAATGTAGATAAAATGCGCCAAAACTGTAGGGTTATTTAACGTTTTATTGGAAAAATACTGAGTTGTTGGTAATTCGGGTTTACTGAATGATAATTAAGGTTAATACAAGAGGCTCAGAACCGCTCAATTGCTAAATTTTCTTTACGCGTCATTTCCAATCTCAGCTCCGGAGTTTTGTCATCCTGACCACAAAGGTGTAATATGCCATGAATTAAGATTCTATTCAGTTCTTGTTCGAAGCTAACGCCATATTCTTCGGCATTTGTCTTTACCGTGTCCACACTGATAAAAATATCACCCGATATAATTTGCCCCTCGCTGTAATCGAAAGTAATGATGTCGGTATAATAATCGTGCTGCAGGTACTGTTTGTTTACCTCCAGGATGCGTTCGTCAGAACAAAAAATATAGGCGACATCGCCTGCTTTTTTACCGTATTCGGCTGCCGTTTCTTTAATCCAGCGATTTGTTCTTTGTTTTTGTAAAGCCGGTGGAGTTACTCCTTCCGAAATATATTGTATCATGAGTTCTAATGAAAAAATAAATAGCCTAATAAGATAGCGGCCGTAATTCCTGCAAGATCGGCTAAAAGTCCACAAGCCAGCGCATAACGTGTATTTTTAATATTCACCGAACCAAAATATACCGCCAGAATAAAGAAAGTAGTATCGGCTGATCCCTGAATAATACAAGACAGTCGGCCAACAAATGAATCGGCTCCGTGAATTTTCATAGCATCAACCATCATGCCACGAGCACCACTGCCGCTCAACGGTTTCATAAGTGCTGTTGGCAAGGCTTCCACGAAATCGGTGTTTACGCCGGTCATCGCCACAAGGTTTTTCACTCCCAAAATCAAATAATCCATAGCTCCCGATGTACGGAACATGGCAATGGCCACCAGAATGCCAATAAGATAGGGCACAATACCTATCGCTACCTGAAAACCTTCTTTAGCTCCATCAATAAACGATTCGTAGACATTTGTTCTGCTCCTGAGTGCGATGCCGATAAAAATAACAATGATGCTAAAAAGAATAAAGTAAGCTGCAAAGTTTGAATACTTGGCGATGTCTTGCTTTGGCAAGCGGCTCAGGAGATAAATGAGTCCTCCGATAAGTGAAACCATACCTCCCAAAGTAGTGAGAACAATTCGGTTGAAGAGGTTTATTTTCTGAATAATAGATACGGTAATTAGACCTGTAAGTGCAGCGCAGAAGGTAGCAATCAGAATTGGTAGAAATACATCTGCGGGATTGACTGCCCCCAGCTGTTGGCGAAAGGTAAGGATGCTGACCGGAACTAACATTAAGCCTGCGGTATTCAGCACCAAAAACATAATCATTGGGTTAGATGCTTTTTCTTTTTCGGGATTAATTTCCTGCAATTCTTTCATTGCTTTTAATCCGAGCGGAGTGGCAGCATTATCGAGTCCGAGCATATTGGCCGACAAATTCATAAAAATGCTGCCCATTGCCGGATGACCTTTTGGTATGTCGGGGAAGATTTTGGAGAAAAACGGTGCCACCATGCGCGATATAATGTTGATAGCACCTCCTCTTTCTCCGATTTTAAGAATCCCCAGCCATAATGACAACATTCCGGTTAAGCCTATTGAGATTTCAAAACCTGTTTTTGCAGATCCAAACGCTGACTGCATTACTTCCATAAAAACATTGGTATTTCCGGTTACAAAAAACTGGATGCAAGATACCACGAATGCTATGAGAATAAAGCCAATCCAAATGTAGTTTAATATCATAAAATTGTAAATTTCAGTTGAGTTCCTTCCAAATGAGCCTGTTTTTTTCGGAATGACTGCAAAAGTACATTTTTTTTTCCTTTTGCTCAACATTAACTGTGAGTAAATGGTTTAACACTGTAGAACTACATCCAATTTAATTTTAAAATGATTTTATGAAAAACATGTTCAAAAACATTTTTCTGACCTTTGGTATTGCTGTCGGAAGCGTTGCCTGCAATGTAAAACCTGTGCTGACGACTGTTTCGTCGGTTGATGTGAACCGTTATTTAGGCACATGGTATGAACTGGCCTCATACCCACAGTTTTTTGAGCGTGGATGCACCCATGTAAAGGCCACTTATACATTAAAAGAGGGCTATATTGAAGTTTACAATGAATCTTTGAAGAATGGTAAGCCCAATAATATAAAGGGTAAAGCATTTGTTGTTCCCAATTCAGGCAATTCAAAACTTAAAGTTCAGTTTTTTTGGCCATTTAAGGGTAATTACTGGATTATTGACTTAGCTCCTGACTATTCGTGGGCAATAGTATCGGATCCGAAGCTTAAAACATTGTGGATTCTGTCAAGGACTAAAACAATGGAGGCAACATTGTATAATTCATTGCTGGAAAAATTGGTTGCAAAGGGCTTTGATAAAAATAAAATTATCAAAATGGAACAATAATAACAGATTGTAAATTTTTACCTCGAAAAAGTCATTTTTGAATCAAAAATGACTTTTTTATTGTCATATTAATATCAATCTGAACAAATTAGCATTTTATTGAAAAGAAAACACCTAATTTTCTATCATAATGAGCGAATAATATGTACTTTTGTAGACGAATGTATGTTTAAAAACATATAATGTGTTATTGGGAATAAAAAATAAGGTTTATGGAATCGATTTGTAAATATAATAAACCAGATTGTTATGGGGCTAAAGAACTAGAGTTTTTACTCGAGTTAAGCTCGTTGTTGAGTAATAAGGACATCAACCTAGATGATGTAATGGGTCTTTTGGCCAATCACTTGAGTGCCGAAAGAATTATCTTGACGATTTTGAATCGCGAAAATTCAAACATCGTGATTGAAGGCACTTTTGGAATTACGGAAAAGGAAAAGAAACAGGCTGTTTATCACGTTGGACAAGGCATCATTGGGAATGTGATACAATCGGGTGAAACAATTCAAATTTCAAAGATTGGCCAGTCGCGTGAGTTTCTGAACCTCACACATGCACCCACCGCTATTGATGGAAAAGATGTATCGTTTATCTGTACCCCCATTCGTTACAAAGATCAGATTATTGGCACTTTAAGTTTCCATAAGGTGTACAAAGGAGAAGTGTCGTTCCAGTACGACGTGCGTTTACTCAAAATTGTGGGGTCGATGGTCGGCAGAACGATGCGTCGCAGACAAGAATATGCAGAGGAATTAGAGCAATTGCAAAACGAGAACAGAGATTTAAGAGGCGCGCTTCGGAACAGGATTTTACCGGATAAGATTAAGGGAAATTCGAGTAAGATGAACGAGGTTTTCTCGCTTATCGAAAGTGTAGCCACCACAGATGCTACCGTGTTGATTCGTGGTGAGAGTGGGGTCGGAAAAGAGTTGGTGGCTGATGCCATTCATTACAATAGTTTGCGAAAAAATAAACCGTTTATAAAAGTAAACTGCGCTGCTTTGCCCGAAAGTTTGATTGAAAGTGAGCTATTTGGACATGAAAAAGGCTCATTTACAGGAGCAAGCATGCAACGAATAGGGCGATTTGAAGCTGCTAATGGTGGAACAATATTTTTAGATGAGTTTGGCGATATTCCTGCCTCTACACAAGTAAAACTGTTGCGCGTGTTGCAAGAACGCGAAATAGAAAGGGTGGGAGGCACTAAGCCCATAAAAGTGGATGTACGTATTTTATGCGCCACCAACAGAAACTTAGAGGATTTGATTGTAAAGGATCAATTTCGGGAGGATTTATATTATCGTATCAATGTTTTTCCGGTTTACATTCCGGCATTGCGTGAGCGAATAAATGATATTCCAGTATTGGCCGACTTCTTTATCGATAAATTCAATAAACGTCATGGCAAAGACATCAAGAGAATAACCGCCTCAGCAATAGACACTTTAATGGTTTACCATTGGCCGGGTAATATTCGTGAATTAGAAAATTGTATTGAGCGTGCGTGTATTTTGAGCACCGACCAGGTGATTCGAACCTATAATTTGCCGGCATCATTGCAAACTGCGGCTACCTCCGAAACCATGCAGTCGGGATCGTTGGATTTTATACTGGATAAAATGGAGAAACAAATTATTATGGATGCGCTCATTGCCACCAAGGGGAATAGTGCTAAAGCAGCTGATCAACTTGGCATTACCGAACGAATGATGGGCATCCGTATTCGTAAGTATGACATTGATGCTAAGCGGTTTAAAGTGTAAGCAAAGTAAGAAACCAACACGAATATGAATCCAACATTTGAATTTTGTGATTTTGAGAATCCGGAACATCTGGCAGCATTGGCCGATTTGACAAATGAGTACATAACTGACCCAATGGGAGATACAGTGCCATTGACCAAGTTACAACAGTTGCGATTGGTTGATGGACTTGCCAGTCACCCCGCTGCACTTGTGCTTTTTGCATTGGCAGATGGTGAAATTGCCGGCTTAAGCACTTGTTTTATAAACTTTTCGACCTTTAATGTAAAGTCTTATCTTTATATTCACGATTTTTTTGTAAAACCGGAATTCAGAGGTAAAGGACTCGCAAATAGCATGATGCAGGAACTTGTTTCGATATCTAAAAGTAGAGGATATTGTAAAATAACCCTGGAAGTGCGCGAAGATAATCACATTGCACAGGGGCTTTATCGAGGTCTGGGTTTTGAAGAATGTACGCCCAATATGCTTTTTTGGACAAAGAAATTGTAATTACAGATGAATAATCAATGATCTTGACTTATCTGATCCGACTGTTGATATAAACACTCTAAAAAAAATGAAAATAGCCATACCAGTTATAAATACGGACATCCAAAAAACGAGCATTGCTGCCAGTTTGAGCGTTTTGGGAAGTTTGTGTATATACGATACGATAAAGAATGAGGGTAGATGGATGAAAACCATGGATCTTGCTCCGAATATGGGTGAGTTACTTCCTGCTCTGGAGAAAGAATGTGTGTCGACCATAATCACCCGACAATTGCAGCCGATGGCACTGAAGGTATTGGTGAATAAAGGCTTCGAAGTATTTAAAGCCGATGGCAACCGATTGGAAGATAATATTCAACTCTACAATTTGAATGAGTTAGCGCATTTTGATATGGATGCTGCCATGCAGTTTGCTACTATTTGCGGTGGAGAATGTGATGATTGTAAAACAGACTGTGAAACAACTCCAAACTAAAAACTTATGAGTTTACAAAATGCAATAGATTTTATTTCGAAAGTGGATACGGACAATGATTTCCGAAAATCGTGCTATGCCAGCAAATCGCTGGATGAGTTGCTCAACGCTTTGGCCGAAAAAGAGCTGAAGTTTACGCCTGTCGAAATTGCCGATGCGTTTAATGTATTGGAATTACAATGTCAGACCTACGAACAGGCCGGGCGTGTGCACGAATTGAAGGCCTGGTTTTCACTGTTTCGGTAAGCCTAATTAGAGAGACAAACATAATGTCCCATTTTTTATGAGAATAATCTGTCACAGCTATGCGGCTTGAATATCATTCTCAATTATTATTTTCACCAAACTCGAGCCGCATAGTGGCTAAAAAGTAGGTTCATAGCACCGAAAGTTTGTAAGCAAATAGGAGTTACAAGTTGCCACTAAAGCCGCATAGTGGCAACAGCAATGAGAATATGACATTTTTATTTCCAACTACATCTATGTGTCTGTAGAAAAACAAAAGCAGTATTCCTAAAAATATATTGCAATACTGCAGTCGAGCCAAAATACCCCACCAGCACCTTAGACTTATTCTTGAGATAATATTTATATATAGATTTCTCCACACATCCAAAATCGGCATCTGCGGTTCATACTGATGCAGCGTACCATTATCTTCCGACAAAACCCAGTAGAAAAGGCAAAAAATAAGGCTAAATTCAAATCGAATCAGCCTTATTTCATTTATTTCGGTCCACAACCACAACTAGCAGGGTTCTTGGCTCGTGCACCCGATTTGTTTTTGGTGATTTCCTTTTTTATGTCACAGCCATTGCAGTCGCCACAGGGGGAACTGTCTTTCTTGCGAATATTCTTTACTACTGCATAAACAGAGTAGCCAATAGCCATTGCTATAATTATCAGAACGATTATATTTTGAAACATTTAGTCTTATTTTTTATTTTAGTACCTTATCTCTCATATTGGTATTCCGGAATAGCTATCGGGATTGGCACAATATTGAAAATTTAAACGCTAACTACGCAAATTTAGTTTTGTTTATTGAATCATTTTTTTTTACTGCACGACAATATGTTTCGAAAAAAAAGACTCACTTATTCTTGAAATTACTTTTCTTATTTGTATTAATTTACACAATTTACGTTCAACCTCTTTGGGTGTGACTTGTCTACGCTAGATTTAGAGAAACAAACTTCCTATCTGATAAGTGGCAAATGCCACCACCCAGGCAATAGCAGTAGTGTATACCATCGTAAACACAGCCCATCCCCAGCTCGATTCTTTCTTGATAGCCGCTATAACCGCCACGCAGGGAAAGTAAATAAGTATAAAAAGCATAAACCCGAAACTTACTAGTGGAGTAAAGACGGCTTGCCCTTTAAACGCTCCTTTATTGTAAGTCTGCTCTTTGATTTTATCGCCCAGCGAACCCGACCCTGCCTCAGCTTCCGGGTCGGCCTGATAAAGAATACCCATAGTACTCACCACTATCTCTTTGGCTGCCAATCCGGTAATAATGCTTACACCCATTTTCCAGTCGAAGCCCAACGGACGAATAACCGGTTCGATGGCGTGCCCAAGTTGGCCTATATACGATTTCTCCTGACGCTCTGACTCCTTATTCATTTCCAACTGCATTACTTTCTGATCTTTATCGGAAGCTTGCAGTTGTTTGTTCGCTTTCAAACTGGTTATCTGAGCATCATAATTGGTACTGTAGTCGATATGACGAGGGAAATAGCCCAGTGCCCATATTAATATAGAAGCCAACAGAATGACATTTCCCATTTTTTTGAGGTACTGTTGCCCTTTGTGCCACATATGCAGACTGGTATTCTTCAATGTAGGAATACGATAAGGTGGCAATTCCATTACAAAAGGAACTTCCTTTTTGGCAAACACCACCCGTTTCATAATCAAAGCGGTAGTTACTGCCAACAGGATACCAATGAGATAAATAGTAAACAGCACCAGTCCCTGATTCTGCGGAAAAATGGCTGAAATCAACAGCACATACACCGGCAAACGTGCACTACACGACATAAACGGTGTAATAATCATGGTCAGGATTCTGTCTTTTTTATTATCCAAGGTGCGGGTAGCCATGATAGCAGGCACATTACATCCAAAACCCATCACCAGCGGAATAAACGACTTGCCGTGTAACCCGATTTTGTGCATCAGTTTATCCATGATAAAAGATGCCCGCGCCATATACCCTGTATCTTCCATCAACGAAATAAAGAAAAACAGTATCATGATGTTCGGCAAAAATATAATCACCCCTCCTACTCCACCAATAATACCATCCACCAGCAAATCGCGCAAAGCGCCCGGTGACATTACGTTTTGTAACCACTGTCCGAGAGCCTGAACGCCGGCATCAATCCATTCCATAGGAAAACTGCCAAGCGTAAAGGTAGCCTGAAACATCAACCACATCAGAAACAGGAAAATAGGGAAACCCCATACTCTATGGGTCAAAAGGTCATCCAACTCCCGTTTCAGCTTGTACTTATCTTTCTTCGGCTCGCGATAGGTTTCTTTCATAGCCCCATCAATAAACCCGTATTTTGCATCAGTAATAATGGTTTCGGAGCGTTCGCCGTATTCTTTTTCCAGTTCCGCAATGGTGCTTTTGGTAAGGATTTTTATTTGTTCGAAGTTCCCGTACTCCTTTAGTTGCACGAGCGTTGTTTTATCCGTTTCCAGCAGTTTTATTGCCACATATCTCGACGACAGTTTATCTGTAATCTTTGGATTCTTCCAGATTTCATCCTGTATCTTTCTGATAGCCGTTTCAATAAACGATCCGTAGTTGATATGAATATGGCGCACACTCGGATCGCGATCCTCGTACACTTCAATCAGCTTTTTGAAAAGCTCATCCACACCGATACCTTTGGAAGCCACAGTAGGAATAATGGGTATCCCAAGCATTTCGCCCAAGGTATCATATTCGAACTTCACGCCCCGCTTTTCCAGTTCATCATACATATTCAAGGCGATAACCACCTTTATATTCATATCAATGAGCTGTGTAGTAAGGAAAAGATTCCGTTTAAGGTTAGACGAATCGACAACATTGATAACAATGTCCGGCATTTTTTCCATGATGTGTGTCCTCACGTACAATTCCTCCGGAGAATATTCGGTAATGGAATACGTGCCCGGCAAATCTACTATTTTGAACGTATAACCGTCCATTTTTAGCATGGCTTCTTTCGCATCCACGGTCACGCCGCTATAATTCCCAACACGCTCGTGCGATCCGGACGCAAAATTGAACAAGGTGGTTTTTCCGCAATTCGGATTTCCAACCAAAGCCACATTTATCACTTTCCCCTTTTCGAGCGCGGAAACCTTCAGCGTATTTTCATCGATAGTACCTTCAAATTTCACTTCCGATAAATGCTTGGCATCCTCAATAGAAACCACCTCTACCAACTCGGCTTCACTTCTTCGCAACGAAACTTTATATCCCATAATTTCATATTCTACAGGATCTTGCAGAGGTGCATTTTTAATCACAATCACTTTCTCGCCCTTCACAAAACCCATTTCGGTAATGCGTTTGCGAAAAGCCCCATGGCCAAGCACCTTTGTGATAATGGCCTCATCTCCAGTTTTAATATCCGAAAGATATGTATTGTTTGTTGTCATCTTGTATAATAATTTGACGAATTAAAGTACTCCTAAAATGCTAAGTAGCATTAAAAATTCACACCCAACCGTAAAAATCCTACCAGGGCATTATCCAGTTTTGTTCCCGTTCCTGCCGGATTGATAACATACTGAATATCGGGACGTAAGTAGAAATGTTTATTTAGTTCTAACTGATAGGTAAGTTCCACTGCTGTTTCACTTCCGGCAGTGCTGCGATCAATTCCGGCATAGGCAATTGCAATTCCAAATTGATCGGCGGGCCGGGCGGAAATCAGCCCTTTGGCATTCAATCCCAGACTATAATAATGATTATGATTATTCAAACTCTTCGGGCTCAATCCTATCTGTGAAAAAACAGCCCATCTATCACTCAACTGCTGATCACCTACAAAGTAAAAACCTCTGTTATTTTGTTCAACATCAATTGCATCATTGTGTTCGTGAAAGTAAGCGCCGAACTTATAATGCCCTTGTTTTCCTGCAATTAAACTTCTGTGTATCTGAAACTCAGTAACTGCCAAAAAGCCCTGATTCATATTTAGTTTCCAATGAATATTGTACGGATTCACTTCAAAATCGTCGGGTGTACCATCAAAAATAGCACTTTCCCACAAAAAAGCATCCGAAATTCGCCATGAAATATTCACCCCCAACGCCGTTAATGGGAAAATGGGTGACGAAACATTATCGGCAATGCTCGAGTGAATACCAAACGAACTATTTGTAAATAAACCACCATATTCACTTGTGGCAAAGTCGGCATTCAAATCCTGCAAACCCAGCGTGACATCCACCTTACCAATAATTTGCTTATACCAAAATTCATAGAGAAAAGTCAGATTTCCTGCTTCGATATTCGAAACACCCTGAAAATCGCCCACTAAATAGGCCGAAGGCTGTCCACCATGCGTATTGCCTAAGTTAACAAACAACTGTCCTCCTTTCCACCAGTTAGCTGCTTCAGTATCGAAACCCGCCCTTACATTCAATAAACCAAGGTAGGTTGTGCCTTTTTTTATTCCGCCGCTAAAATTACTAACCACATCTCCAACATACGAAAAGCCGGCTGTAAATGGCGATACATTTTTCGAACTATCTACTTGTGCCTGCAGCAAGTTGAAACTAAGCAACGCACCTAAAAACAAAAATCTATACCTCTTTTTCATTAGAAACATTTTTATTGTTTGATAATGGTACAAAAGTACTATCCTAAAACGAACCATTATATCCCCATTAATACTGATAATGCGCGCTGGAGCTAACTACTAATAGGTATTTAAGCATTTTCAATACAAATTGACGAGAGTTCAATATAAGATTCTTTTGATTCTCACTATTTACAAGTCCGAAGGACTTGAATCTGAATTGAAAATCGGCGTAGCCATAGCCAATAACCACCCCGACACATCGGGGTAGAAAAGACAGAGCATGAACGCGAACCCCAATGGGGTTCAATATATAAATGTATGATATTGAGTCCAATTCGGGGTTCGGAGTATTTTGTACAAATACCACGGGTTACACCGCGGTTATTCACATTGAATCCCTTCAGGATTCTAAAATCCACTTTTAATTGTAAGCTGATTGCTTATATCGAATTTACGTTAGTTAAAATCATCAACCAATTTACAAAAGCATATTCTTTTTAATTTCTTCGAGCTCAATCAACTTATTTACAATGGCATATATCGTAAGACCTGCAGTACTGTGAATTTCCAGTTTACGGGCTATATTCCGTCGGTGCGAAATAACCGTATGGGTGGACAGAAAAAGCTCCTGAGCAATTTCCTTATTCGTAAGACCTTTCACCACACAAACAACGATCTCTTTCTCCCGAATACTCAGCGAGTTATTCTCCTCTGTCGTATCATTGTTTGTCGATTCAACCAATTTTTCCAGCTTGGATTGCAATTGTTCCACACCATCATAAATGCTGATACTATCATCATAGTTGCGCAACAAAGCCGCATCCACACTCGAATGTAGCAATGCCAAACAACTCAATTTAGGGTTTGCGGTTTCCTCTTTTAGCTTGGCAACATCAAAATGCCCCCAAAAAGTAGGATTGATAATCAGTATATCGGGTTTATTAATGCGCAGGTAATTGACAAGTAAATCGATGGAAACGATTTCGAAGGGCTGAATTCGAAATTCGGGAATGCGCTTCAACGCCACGGTGAGTCCGCTCCTAATAATGACCGAAGGCTCTGCAATAGCTATTTTAAGCAATTCTTTATTCATCGTATAGCTGGTTTTTTCTCTATGGCCTCTATAGCCGGCACAAACAGGTAATCTTCCACTTTATTGTGAGAAGCAAGATCAATTTCGCACGACAATATGTCGAAAAGAACATCCGTAAGTAAATGATTACTACCATTATCCGGATAATATTTTATGATTATATTCTTCAGCTCTTCCAGTTTCGAATCTATCTCGTTGTGCCGGTGCTGAAAAACTGAAATGCTATATTTGGAATCTCTCTTTCCCTCAACCAGTTTTAAAGCATATTTAAACACAACATCATTTTCATATTGCATATGCTTCTGAACTTCCAGCACGTATTCATCAAAAAATTTAGTAAAGATAAGTCCGTAAGGCAAGTTCTGGTTGGGCTGATTGACAGCTTCGAGCAATTTAATGCGTATGGAGGGTAATTTAAAATTGAGGAAGTAGTTGTGAGCACTTTTCAGGTAATCAATAACGGTTTCAATGGAGATGTCATCGCTATCATTCTCTATATCAAAATTATCTTCCGAGATAAAATTGACCACCGCAAGAAAGGTATTACAGTGAATACCGGCTGATTGGCAAACTTCGCTGATAGTTTTATCTCCAAAACCCAACGGTATCCCAAACCTGCTTATCACCAGCAGCAGCGAGTGATCACTGATTATCAAATCACTCATTTTTACATTTGCCGAAAATTTATGTTTCCTTTGCATACCTTTTTTGTTTGTCGATAAATTATGTACAATACCGTTACCTTTGTGCTAAAAAGAATAAATAATAGTAACCAACTCTCCGTTTTTTGAATTTTGACACAAAGATACTTATTTATAATGATTCTAAAGACCGAAAGTTCATAAATATTTAAATAATGCCGGGCAAAATACAAAAGATAGGACTTTAAATAGGCATTCAAAAAAGAATAGCTAACTTTGTAGCTGAAAACAAGAATAAAATTTCTCCGAAAATGAATCGCCTTAACCGAAAAAAGATTGCCTTCATTTTGCTTACCTTTATGCTGTGCACCCCTTTTACACATGCTCAAAAAGAACTAAAGTTTATTGAAAAACCGGTGAGCTCAGGCAAAAGAACAGCTCTAAATAGAAATATCACAGCCATTATTGTGCACTCCACATACAACAGTTTCGGTGATGATAAATATGACATTGACCTTATCATCAAACAGTTTTCGCGCTACAGAGTAAGTTCACATTATGTGATTGGACGCGATGGTCTTATCTATCGCTTGGTAAAAGAGAAAGATGTGGCTTTTCATGCCGGTAAAAGCCAATTGCCGAATGGGCAAACAGGCCTGAATTCACGATCCATAGGCATCGAGTTGATGACATCGAAAGAGGAAGCACCTACCGAACAGCAAATCAAGTCGCTAACCATTCTTGTAAATGACATCAAAAAGCGATACAAAATTGAATATATTCTCCGCCACAGCGACATAGCCCCCAACCGCAAAACAGACCCATGGAATATGGATTGGGAAGGATTCTTGCAGGGGATTAAGTAGCTAGACAGTTACGAGTTGGGCTACAGCACTTATTTGAGTCTCGAATTAAAGAAAAAAGAAAAAGACTATCAATGATTATTGCAATCAGAGATAGTCTTTTTTTATTTTAAGAAATCACAAACGTTCTAGTTTGCTGATTCAAATTGTTCCAGGAAACGTACGTCATTTTCTGAGAACAAACGCAAATCCTTTACCTGATATTTCAGGTTAGTGATACGCTCCACGCCCATTCCAAAGGCATAGCCCGAATATACTTTCGAATCAATACCGCAATTTTCCAACACATTAGGATCAACCATACCGCAACCCAGAATCTCTACCCAACCGGTATGCTTACAGAACGGACAACCTTTTCCACCACACAGATTACACGAAATATCCATCTCGGCACTTGGCTCGGTAAATGGGAAATACGACGGGCGCAAACGAATTTCAGTTTCGGCTCCAAACATTTCTTTCGCAAAATACATCAAGGCTTGTTTCAGATCGGCAAACGATACGTCCTTGTCGATATACAGCCCTTCCACCTGATGGAAAAAGCAGTGTGCGCGGTACGAAATAGCTTCGTTGCGATACACACGACCCGGGAATAATTTACGAATGGGTGGTTTTTGTTGCGTCATAATGTGCGACTGTACCGACGAAGTATGCGTACGCAACAACACATCAGGGTTTTGTTCGATAAAGAAGGTATCCTGCATATCGCGTGCCGGGTGTTCGGGTGCAAAGTTTAAAGCACCAAACACATGCCAGTCGTCCTCAATTTCGGGTCCTTCGGCAATAGTAAAACCAATGCGCGAAAAGATTTCAATAATCTCGTGTTTAACCAACGAAAGCGGGTGACGTGTTCCCAGTTTGATAGGATCGGCAGTACGCGTTAAGTCTGTTTTTTGATCAGAAGTAGAAGAACCGGCAAATGACTCTTTCAATTCATTAAATTTGTCCTGAGCAGCATTTTTGAGTTCATTCAGCATTTGACCTACTTCGCGTTTATCCTCGTTGGCAACATTTCTAAAATCGTTGAAAAGTGCCGACACTTCGCCTTTTTTACTCAAATACTTAATACGAAGTGCTTCCAATTCATCCTGATTAGAGGCAATAAGTTGGTTCACTTCTCCCAACAACTGATTTATTCTATTTTTCATTTCTTTATCTTGAGAAAGGGCGTATTCACAACAAAATTTCTGTTATACAGCCATTTAAATATTGGTTTCCAGACTGGCTTGTCAGCCTATTTGACTACAAAAGTAATCAATTTTCCACAAAGTTGAGTCCTGTTTAAAAAAATATGAGTTCAATTCCTTTTTTGTCTGAATTTTAGCTTATATTTGTCAAACGCAAAAAGAAATTGGTATGCAGATTAAAAATATACTTCAATTTTTAAACGAATTGAAAATCAATAACAACAGAGAATGGTTTGCCGAAAACAAAGGCTGGTACGATAAAGTACGATTGGAATTTGAGCAAATAAGCAAAGATTTGATTGTAGAAATTTCAAAATTTGACGACGAAATAAAACACGTAGAAGTAAAGGATTGCGTTTTCAGAATATACCGCGACACCCGCTTTTCGCACGATAAAACTCCATACAAAACCCATTTCGGGGTGTATATAGCCACTCAGGGCGGGCGTAAAAGTCAACGCGCCGGTTATTACCTTCATCTCGACCCTGCTGGGTGTTTTGTAGGCGCCGGAGTTTGGTGTCCGGAGTCCAACTTGCTGAAAGCACTTCGCCAAAGTGTTTATGATAATATCGAAGAGCTGAACGCTATCCGATCGGAGGGTAATTTTGCTAAATATTTCACTACCTTTTTTGAAGAAGACAAACTTAAAACTGTTCCGAAAGGTTTTCCGAAAGATTTTCCGGAAGCCGAACTGCTAAAACTGAAGCATTACCTTGTTGAATATAAACTGGATGATTTACTTGAAGAAGATCAATTTGTACAGAAAGTAGCTGGAGTTTTGAAACATGTGCATCCATTTAATCAGTTTCTGAATTACACGGTAGACGAAGTAATGGGCTACTAACAAAAACAAACCAACTTAAAACAACCACATATTTTACCTAAGATGATTTTAGACACATTAGAAAACAGCGGATTGTACGAATCAATCCATCCCCGCTTTAAAAAAGCATTCGACTATTTGAAAAATACCGACTTAGTAGCTCTTCCGTTTGGAAAAATAGAACTCGAAGGTACCAGTTTGGTTGTCAATGTTGTTGAAATTACGGGAAAGACAGCCGATGCTGCAAAAATGGAAACGCATAACAAGTTTATCGACATTCAAGTGCCTATTGGCAAGACTGAAACAATGGGTTGGATCTCGGGCAGTAAACTGACCGAGGTTACCGAAGCCTATAATGCCGACAAAGATGTGAGCTTTTTTGCTAACAAAGCATCCAATTTTATTGCTGTTCAACCATTTGAATTTGCAGTATTTTTCCCGGAAGACGGGCATCAACCCGGTATTGCTGAAGGAACCTACAAAAAGATTATCGTGAAGGTAATGGTTTAGACCAGTTGTACCGAGCATCTTTTTACTTCTATTTGAAACAGCGGTTGTAGAATCAAAGCAGCCTCTGTTTCGAGACATCTCGCAACCTCACAAGTTTAACTGAAAAATAACAAGTACATGAAAGATCTAGCCATACTCAAATCCGATCCATGGTTGGCACCCTATGCCAATGCTATCAATGGACGTTACGAATATTTTGAAAGTATTGAGAAAAAATTAGTTGCAGATGGTCAGACGCTTTCTGATTTTGCATCCGGCTACCTGTACTTTGGCTTGCATCGTCTTACCGACGGATGGGTTTTTAGGGAATGGGCACCGAATGCAACTGCTATATTTTTGATAGGAGATTTCAACAACTGGCAGCGTCGCCCCGATTATCAATTAAAAAAACTTCAAAACGGAATATGGGAAATACGCTTACCCGATTTTGCCATGGCACATTCGCAACTTTACAAGTTGCTGATTGAATGGGAAGGTGGCAGTGGCGAACGTATACCGGCATGGGCACGCAGGGTAGTACAAGATGATACCACAAAGATTTATAGTGCTCAGGTTTGGAATACTTTTCAGCCCTACGTGTTTAAAAATACCGATTTCAAACCTCAAACAGAGCCACTTTTGATTTACGAATGCCACATTGGCATGTCGAGTTCCGAAGAAAAAGTGTCCAATTACAATGAATTCAGGACTACTGTTTTGCCACGCATTGCCGCCGATGGTTACAACTGTATTCAAATAATGGCTATTCAGGAACATCCTTACTACGGCTCGTTCGGCTATCATGTTTCCAGCTTTTTTGCAGCATCCTCGCGATTTGGAACGCCTGAAGAACTGAAACATTTGATTGACGAGGCGCATGGCATGGGTATTTCTGTCATTATGGATGTTGTTCATTCACATGCCGTTAAGAACGAAATAGAAGGTTTGGGTCGTTTTGATGGCACTCCTTATCAATATTTCCACGGTGGCACGCGCCGCGAACATCCGGCCTGGGATTCGCTTTGCTTTGATTATGCCAAACCGTCGGTACTTCACTTCTTACTCTCCAACTGTAAATTCTGGTTGGAAGAATACAAATTTGATGGTTTCAGATTTGATGGTGTAACATCGATGTTGTATCGCAGTCACGGGCTGGGCGAAGATTTTACCGGTTATGAATCCTATTACAATATGAATCAGGATGGTGATGCAATTTGCTATCTGACACTGGCCAACAAATTGATACACGAAGTAAATCCAAATGCCATAACTGTTGCCGAAGAGGTGAGTGGAATGCCGGGATTAGCGACAAAAGTAAATGAAGGAGGCTTGGGATTTGATTACCGAATGGCAATGGGAATTCCCGATTTCTGGATTAAACTCATAAAAGAAGTAAAGGATGAAGACTGGAAAGTCGGTCATATACTTTGGGAGCTGACTAACAGACGTGCCGATGAAAAAACGATTAATTATGCAGAAAGTCACGACCAAGCCTTAGTTGGCGACAAAACGCTAATTTTCAGACTTGTTGATGCAGATATGTATTGGCACATGCAACGCAATGACAGCACCTTACTGGTAGACAGAGGAGTAGCGCTACACAAAATGATACGTTTGATTACTGCCACAACTATTAACGGCGGTTATCTGAACTTCATGGGCAATGAATTCGGGCATCCGGAGTGGATTGATTTTCCACGTGAAGGAAACGGTTGGTCGCATAAATATGCACGCCGCCAATGGGATTTAGTTGATAATGAAGACTATTTGTACAATGCGCTGGGTCTATTTGACAATGCAATGATAGGATTGATTAATTCAGTTCCAAAATTCAATACCACTTCCATTCAACAACTGTGGGATAAAGAGGACGATCAGGTAGTAGCTTACCAACGTGGCGATCTGATTTTTGTTTTCAATTTCAATGGTACCAAGTCGTTTACCGATTATGGCATTTTAGCTGACAAAGGGGCATATAAAATCATTTTAAATACTGATGAGACTAGATTTGGTGGCTTTAATCTGATTGATGAAACCGTAACTCATCTTACCTCAAAAACTCCAAAGGAACCGTCAGGTAAAGAATGGTTGAAACTATATATTCCTGCACGTACAGCACTTGTATTGAAAAAACAATAAAGCACAAAACATAGCTTATATTTAAAAAGCCGTCCATCTGTTACCAGATGGACGGCTTTTATTTCTGACTTAAACGAAGGAAGTGCTAGTCGATTTTAATCAATCGCACATAATCCAACATGGCCTGATTTATTTCGATATTCATATTTTCATTTTCGGGCATAAATGCAAGTTTCAACGTACGTTTACCGGCTTTCAATCGAACTTGTACAGCATTGCTAAATCCCCAAATGGACCATTCGTTGGTTCCGCGATGTGGAAAGACCTGAGCTCCCAAGCGGTTATTATCTACAAAAAGTGTTCGGATGGCACACTTATTCTCCGTATTTATCGGACCATTGCCGTTCGCATAGTGCCAATCAATAGCATACAATCCATCAGTTGCCACTTCAATATCAAAACTAATAACACGATTTACGGTTCGACTTATCTCTACAAAACCTGCTCCTGAAAAATTCCTGTAAGGCAACGAAGATGGAGATAAAACCTTCTCAACTTCCACTGTTTTTATATCAGCCGTTGGATAAATTTGAACCGGTTCGCCGGCAAATGAGCTTAACCCGCTTTTGGCGACTGCTACTACCTGAAATTCGCCTTTTTCCGCATTTGAAACAGCGATTGAAGTAGCAGAAGTGGTTTTCCACACCTGTCCATTTCTAATGACCTGATAATAAGCCACTCCTTCAATTGGCAACCAGATGAGTTTTCCATTCTCGAATGTCGCCATTGGCATGAGTGGTGTAAACTCATTCTTCACCAGATGAATGGATTGATTTTCGAATTCGCTATCTGCCAACACAATTTTCACCTTATGCTTCCCGGTTAATGACGCAGGAACAATAGCATACTTTTGAATTTTCCCATCTAAACTAAAGGTAGCTATCCTGTTACCAAACCCATTTAGTTCTATATCCAACACAGCTTTTCTGTATTTGAAGTTATTCAGTTTTCGATTGGCATTCATTACTTTTGGTACGAAAGGCTGAAATTTCAGATTATTTTCTTCGAACCGAATACCAAAAAGAACTTTGTGGATGATGCTGATATTACCCGACAAACTCCAAAGCATATTGCTCGAATTGATTTCTGTTCCTGCAAAATCGCCATTATCGGCTACGAAATTTTCCTTATTCGTCAGGAACATAGCCGCAGCACGATAGATAGATGCAATGCTGTGCACTACACTTTTTTCGTTGCCGGTCTTAGCTCCCGCCCACAACCAATACGTCTGTACAAAAGGCCACACAGCATTGTTGTGGTAAGGTGGAATATCACCAATTTGCGGATAAATACACGGAATGCCGTAATCAACCACAGGAGTATGCTCTACAACCTGTTTCTGACGAGCCGGATCGGCAATATCAAACACAACCGTCAATGCTTCACCCAACGCTTCGGAGCGAGGTGACAGGATTTCATAATTGCGACCGTAAAGGTATTGACCGTAATAATTCTTCTCCGGAATCCAAAAATGAGAATTGATAGCCGTTTTTATTCTCTCCGCAATTTTATGGTATTTTTGTCCGGACAGCTTATCATTCATCAATTCGGCCATACGCGCAGCCACGGTTAAAGCGCGATAATGCACTGCGTTTGTTCCGAGGTTCTTACTTGCATAAATATCGGCAGGCTGCATCCAACGCGGATAGGTTTGTTCGCGCCAGTCCAGGAACGACGATTCTCCTTTCACCAACCCCGTTTTTGTGTCGTGATCTACCATAATATCATCTTCAATGGAATTTTTGATAACAGGATAGACCTTTTTCAACCAGCTTCTATCTCCGGTGACTTTGTATATTTCCCAAGCTGCAACCGCCCAAATCATACGATCTGTAGAAGCCGGCCACGCGCCACCGGTTCCCGTATCCTGAATAATGCGTCCATTGGCATTTACCTTGCGCAACAGGCTGTTTTGAGACACTTTGGGTTGCATGTAGGCCATAGAGAGAATAATGCTGTAGCTGACGTCACGCGTCCACACACCCGGCCATTCAATACCCGTGCGTAACGTACTGTCCTTTTCAATGGCCTTCTCCATTTCTTCCACTGACATATTGTAGATGGCATTTTCCAACAGGCTGGGCGCATTCAGTTGTGAAAATGCAGAGATGTCTCTGGTAAGCTTCCAGCTTTTAACAGCACCTTGACCCTCAGTTTTAGGACTTTGATAATCAGACTGAATTTCAGTCGCAGACAAAGCATTAGCCGTATACTTTCCTTGTACAACACGAGTATCAGAAACACTGAATGCATTGGATTGATAGATAGGATTTTCAACATTTTGAGCAGTTGAATGAAAATGCGTTCCGCAGAATAGCAAGACAAAAAATATAAGATTCTGTTTCATATTGAATTGGATTTTAATAAAACATAAAAGTCAGCCACTTTTATACCTATTGCATAAAAGTGAACATAAAAAAAGATTACCTGTACTATAAATCGCATATCAAAAAAAAGAGATTTACACTATCACTACACATGCGACCTTGTAAATCTCTACTTTCAACTACAACAACCAATCCTTTATTTTATATTGTACTTTATCTAATAGTCATGGCAGCTCCACCACTCGATGCTAGCTTTTGTTTCAAAATTGTTTTGCTCGTCACAACGATAGTCCGTATTTGATAACTCTGTGGGTTTTTATCCCAACTGGCATCTTTTCCATCTTCGTAAATAGTTACATTATATTTTTTCCCTGCCGGTAAAAATGAAAATGAAATAGTGGCTGTGCGAGGATTTTCATCCGTAATTGCACCCAAGAACCATTCATCTTTTCCTTTTGCTTTACGGGCTACAGTGATATAATCGCCCGGTTCGGCCTCGAGATACCAACTATTATCCCAATCAACAGCTACATCCTTGATAAATTGAAACGCATCCTTGAACCGGTCGTAATTTTCCGGCAAATCGGCTGCCATCTGCAATGGGCTCGACATGGTTAGATAAAGCGCCAATTGTTTTACCAGGGTTGTATGCACTTTTTGATCATTTTTCGAACCGTTGTAATAACTTAAATCTCCCTGAAAAATACCCGGTGTATAATCCATTGGGCCACCCATTAAACGAGTAAAAGGTAAAATGGTGGTATGGTCAGGATCATTTCCGCCCATCGATTCGAACTCAGTACCACGAGCCGATTCTTGTGCTATCCAGTTAGGATACGTACGACACAAACCGGTTGGACGAACAGCCTCGTGACTGTCAATCATAATCTTCTTTTCGGCAGCTCGTTGAGCTACATGAACATAATGGTCGTTCATCCATTGAGAAGAATGATACTCGCTACGTGGAATAATATATCCCACATAACCTGTTTTTACCGATTTGTAGCCATTTGCATTCATATAATCAAAGGCTTTATCCAGATTGCGGTCATAATCCGCAGCATTGGAAGAGGTTTCATTGTGCATAATAATTTGAACCCCTTTTGATGCGGCATAATCGCGCAATGTTGGCATATCAAAATCGGGATAAGGTTTATCAAATTCAAATTGTTTATCTTTTCTATACGATTCCCAATCTTCCCATCCTTCATTCCAACCTTCAACTAAAACACCATCTATACCATTGGCAGCAGCAAAATCGATATACTTTTTTACATTAGCTGTATTTGCACTATGACGATTATTGGGCTTCAATTTTGTGTAATCAGTAAGGCCTGGTTTAGCACTATAATAATCGCTATAAGCCCATGTTTTTCCGGTTCCAATAAACATTTCCCACCAAACACCGATAAATTTCATCGGTTTAATCCACGACGGATCTTTAATCACACTTGGTTCGTTCAAATTTAAAATAGTTTGCGAAGCCAATATATCGCGTGCATCATCACTTACAATAATTGTTCGCCATGGAGAAACACACGGAGCTTGCAGATAACCCTTCTTTCCTAACTTATCGGGAGTTAAATGAGTATTCAATGAAAATGTTTTATCATCAACATTCAACAGCATTGCTGAATAATGTACAAGTGCCGCCTCATGAATATTGATATATAAACCGTCATTGGTTTTAAGCATCAAAGGGGTTTGCACAGTCAGACCCGGAGCAAAACTCTCAACAGGTTTAATTTGTGTAGCACGCACCATTTTGGTTCTAATTTCGGAGAGTGGTGCGGTAGTATAAGGAAACTCATTGGTATCATAATCGCCCGGAATACAGAATGCTTTGTGATTGGCGGTCAGATTAAATTCGGTAAGTTCATCTTTAACGGTAAGAAAATTCAAATTTGCTTGTTCAGGAAATTCATATCTGAACCCCAAACCATCGTTAAAAAGTCTGAAACGGACTATTATCCGTCTTGCTGATTTGTCCTTTTGAGTCAAGGTTACTTTCAGTTCATTGTACTGACTTCTTACCGAGCTGTAATTTCCCCAAACAGGCGTCCACGATTGATCGAAGGCTGTACGAGACGTATCAGTCACTGCAAAATTTCCTGCCAAAGACAATTCATCAGCTTCAATTCCAAGCTTACTCGGCTTCATTACCAACTTGCTTTTATACTTTAGCTCGTAGTTTGGAACCCCATTGTCAACACTAAAGTGAAGCTGTAATTTTCCATTTGGAGATAATAATGTTTGTGCATTCACCAATACACTCACGAGTAGCAAAAATGCAATTAAATTTCTTTTCATTGTTTATTAATTGTATGTTATTTATACATGGGAATATAAAATCCGAATACCCGAACCCTATATTTTTAACCTCTTCGTATTATACCTTTTGTTTATCAGTTACAATCCTGAAAATCAATAAACATAAAGCAAACGATTTAATTTGAATGCAAAAATATACAAATTCTGTATAAATAAGTCCTGAGATTGATCCTGCAGTAACAAATCTCAGCGCAAACGTTTGTTATCGTTTAATTTTGAACATCAATTAATATATTCAAATCACAATGGTTAGTAATGCAGAATCCATAACAACTTAGAGAGAGAGAGAGAGAGAGAGAGAGAGAGAGAGAGAGAGAGAGAGATTTACAGCTGCAAGCATATCTGCAAACCTGTAAATCTCCCTTCCAACAACCATAAAAAACCAATCTATTCGTTTATTTTGCAGCCAATCTGATAGTCATGGCAGCACCGCCACTCGACGCTAATTTTTGTTTCAAAACTGTCTTGCTCGTCACAATAATATTTCGTATTTGGTAACTCTGTGGATTTTTATCCCAACTAGCATCTTTACCATCTTCGTAAATGGTTACATTATATTTTTTGCCTTCGGGCAAGAATGAAAATAAAACAGTTGCTGTGCGGGGATTTTCATCGGTAATCGCACCCAGAAACCACTCGTCCTTTCCTTTTGCTTTACGGGCTACTGTGATATAATCGCCAGGTTCGGCTTCGAGATACCAGCTATTATCCCAATCCACAGCCACATCTTTGATAAACTGAAATGCATCTTTGAATCGTTCGTAGTTTTCAGGTAAATCGGCTGCCATTTGCAAGGGACTCGACATGGTTAGATAAAGCGCCAATTGTTTTACCAGGGTGGTGTGCACTTTTTGATCATTTTTCGAACCTTTGTAATAACTCAAATCACCCTGAAAAATACCCGGTGTATAGTCCATTGGTCCGCCCATCAAACGAGTAAAAGGTAAAATAGTGGTATGATCAGGATCATTTCCGCCCATCGATTCGAACTCGGTACCACGAGCCGATTCTTGTGCTATCCAGTTAGGATAGGTGCGACATAAGCCGGTTGGACGAACAGCTTCATGGCTGTCAACCATAATTTTCTTTTCAGCAGCACGCTCAACCACATGAATATAATGGTCGTTCATCCATTGCGAGGAGTGATACTCACTGCGCGGAATAATATATCCCACATAACCTGTTTTTACCGATTTATAACCATTAGCATTCATATAATCGAAAGCTTTATCCATCTCCTTGTCATAATCAGCAGCATTAGAAGCTGTTTCGTGGTGCATGACAATTTGAACTCCTTTTTGAGCAGCATAATCGCGCAATTCTGCCATATTAAAATCGGGATACGGTTTTGTAAACTCAAATTGTTTATCCTTACGATAAGAGCCCCAATCCTCCCAACCTTCGTTCCAACCTTCGACCAGTACTCCCTGAATACCATTGGCTGCCGCAAAATCGATATATTTTTTTACGTTTGCAGTATTGGCAGGGTGACGTTTGTTAGGAGTCAGCTTCGAATAATCGGTAACTCCGGGCTTTGCACTGTAATAATCGCTGTAGGCCCAGGTTTTATCGGTTCCGATAAACATTTCCCACCAAACCCCAACAAATTTCATAGGTTTAATCCACGAAGTATCTTCAATTTTTGTAGGTTCATTTAAATTCAGAATCGTTTGAGAAGCCAGAATATCACGGGCATCATCGCTCACAATAACGGTGCGCCAGGGTGACTGGCTAGGCGCTTGTAAATATCCTTTTTTGCCTAATTTATCGGGAGTTAGGTGGGCACTTAGCGAAAACGTTTTATCATTTACGTTCAACAGCATAGCCGAATAATGAACCAGAGCCGCTTCGTGTATATTGATGTACAGACCATCTTTGCTTTTGAGCATCAAAGGAGTTTGAACCGTCAAACCCGGTGCAAAGGTCTCAGCAGGTTTAATTTGTGTGGCACGCACCATCTTTGTTTTAATTTCGGAAAGTGGTGCGGTAGTATAAGGAAACTCATTGGTATCATAATCGCCCGGAATACAGAATGCTTTGTGATCGGCGGTAAGATTAAATTCGGTAAGTTCGTCCAAGATAGTGAAATAATTGAGATTTCTCTGTTCCGGAAACTCATATCTGAATCCTAATCCATCATCGAAAAGACGAAAGCGAACAACCAACACGCGGTTATATTGATTCTTTTGAGTCAGCTGAACCATTAGTTCATTGTACTGATTTCGAACGACTTTATAATTTCCCCAAACCGGATTCCAGGTTTGATTAAAAGCAGTACGAGCCGTATCGGTTACAGCAAATCCATCCGCCAACGAAAATCCTTCGGCTTCAATCCCTAGTTTGCTGGGGGTGATAACCACTTTGTTTTTAAAGTTCAATTCGTATTTTGGGATTCCTTTATCGAGCGTAAACCGGAGCTGTAATTTTCCATTCGGAGACACAAGCACCTGAGAATAAGTCAAAGTGGTTATTAGCAATAAAAATGCTACAAGTATTTTCTTCATTGTTTTAATTAATTTTTATTTGGAACAATATCAGTAAAAGCGTGCGCCAATGAGCACACTTCTATTTTTTGAGAACTAAATATGAGTAAGGTGCTAAAGTGAGTTGAGTTGTCAACGAAACGGTAGTATTGGTAAATGCATCCGTCCATTGGCTGTTCGCAATTCCCGCAGGCAGTGTAAAGTTATTGCCGGCGTTCCGCAGGTTACAAACTACAAAAACGGTCTCGGTACCCGATGTCTTTGTAAATGCGCACACATTGCTGTTACTGTACGACACCAGAGTGCCGCGTCGGATAGCAGTGCTGCTGTTTCTAAACGCGAGAATTTTCTTGTATTCTGCGACCATCGCTTTATTCAGCGACCAGTCGATAGCTGTACCCGTGAATGGGAATGTCAGTCGATAAGGTGTACCTACCTCCTGTCCATTGTAAATCATCGGTACCCCTTTCATATATGCCGCCACAACAAATGCTGTCACCGATCCCGTGCTTCCTCCAAATAAATCGAGTGCCGTACCGTCGGAACTATTCACATCATGGTTAGTGATGTATCTGACCACCATATTGCTTTCACCGGCATTCGCATATTCCGTTGTATTCAGGTTGTCGAAATTAGTGACCGACTGATTATTATTAAACACATTCTTCATCTGATCGTAAAAACGGAATCCGAAGGTGTAGTTAAATCCGGATATAAAATGATCGGCACGGGTTCCTTCACCCAACATCAGAAGTTTATGAGTAGATATATTACGAAGTGTATCAATAGCTTGTTTCCAAAAATCAGCCGGTGGACCATCGGCATAGTCACATCTAAAACCATCGCAATTGGCCGTATACACCCAATACTTCATGGCTTTAATCATGGCTTTACGCATCTCGAAGTTATTGAAGTTCAACTGAGCCACATCCGTCCAGCCATTCGGACTTTGAATAACACCTGATGAATTTTGCACATACCAAGACGGATTGTTTATCCAGGCGTGATCCCATGCTGTATGATTCGCCACCCAGTCCAGAATAACCGACATGCCTCTGCTATGAGCACCATCAATAAGCGTTCTCAGATCTGTCAATGTTCCGAATTCACTATTCACAGCTACATAATCTTTCACACAATAGGGCGAGTTCACTGATTTTAGTGACCCAACCGGATAAATTGGCATCAAATAAATGACACTCACTCCCAGCCCCTTGATAGAATCAAGACGAGCCGTAACAGCCTGAAAGTTTCTACCCGTACTAAAACTACGCATATTAACCTGATAAATAACGGCATCGCGGGCGTCGGGCACGCCTGCAAACGGAATTCCATATTGAACAGGATCCAGACTTACCACAGGAGGATCAGGAGTAACAAGCGTATCGGTTGAGCTACCACAGCTTACGAAGGCAAATAAAATTGCAATTATAATAGTGTTCAGCATCTTTGATTTTGAATAAAGCAGGTTCATAGCGTATTTCATTTTATAGTAATTGATAGTAACTTCAAAGTTATAGTTTATTGTGGAAGTGACAAATTTAGTTTTTCAACTGAAGTTCGAAAGACAGTATCACAGGGTTGCGATTCCCATAAAAGATTCAATTTATATTATTCAAAGGCTAATACATCCTCCTCTGAAACGAGAGGAGGATGTATTTAAAATTTAGTTTTTCTTCAATTTATAAGTATATTGCCCGGCAATATGCAAATCGAGAGTAATGGTATAATTTCCACTTGTAGGAACAGTCAAATTCGACAATGTACCGTCATAAGGATAAAGAGGATTATCAGCATAAGCCAGTTTTCCAGCAGCGTCAAGACCAAAATCTATTTTCCAGTCGCTATTGGCACGAAATTTAAACGACCCTGTCGAAAGCATATCGCAAGTTACCGTCCATACCTTATTGGTTACGTCGTAGGCCATTTGAGTATCTGTTGTCCATGCACCCGGTGTGGCATCGCCAATAATTCCCCAGGTTGTTTTGGTTGCAGTCC
The DNA here is from genome assembly GCA_942493025.1 of Paludibacteraceae bacterium. Classification (GTDB taxonomy): domain Bacteria; phylum Bacteroidota; class Bacteroidia; order Bacteroidales; family Paludibacteraceae; genus Paludibacter. Next base: position 4,360,990 of record OW818663.1, on the reverse strand, counting down.
AGGTCATGGTGTTCAGGTTAGCCGACAGTTCGTAGTAACCTGCCGAAGGAGCAGTGAAGTTACCGCCTGAATAATTCGCTTCAATTAATACGCCACTACCCCCATCGCCATATGCCATTGGCGTCCAATCAGCCTGAACAGTATATTTATATTGTAATGTTCCACCTTCAGGAATATTGATATACCCTTCATAGACTTTATCCGACTTTACAGACACAATTGTAGGCGCAGTTGCCGGATTCCAGCCCTGATAATCACCGGGAATCCATAAAGAAGGATAACTTGGAAGAACTACAGGTGCAACATAAGGAGTTACATTTAGAGTTATGGCATTTGAATAAGCCGGACGGTCGACAAATGATTTCACACGCACCACCATCTTAGCTACCACGCCCGATTCAAGCCCCAAACCTTCGAGAGCAATTTTATTCAATTCTGTTCCGGTAATGGCTTTGGTCATTAGGTCTTCGCCAACAAGAATTTCCTGCGCTTTGGACCATGGAGTAGTTCCCGCTGTATCGGTTGGAAGATCAAATTGCAAACTATAAGTCACAGCAGCTTTAATTCCATAACTTACAGGTGCCCACGTAAATGAAGCCACCTGAGCAGAGCCGTTGTCTTTTGTAAGTACTACAGAAGTGACTGAACCGGCAAAGGTTTGAGGAAATTGCACAACACTCAGTTTCGTTATTTCAGCATCATTTTGGCAGGAAGCCAACAAAGCCAGTGCAAAAACAGCTAAAAGCGTTTTCAATATATATTTTTTCATAAATGATTCTTTAATAAGTAGTAATTTATACTCTGGTTAAGAATTCAATTCAGTAGCAAAGCAGGAAAAGTCGAAGTACACAAACCATTTATTTTTTAGTTGTAAACCTGCCTTGCCACTGATTGAAAGAACTTTATTTTTTAATATCCTGTATTTTGTATCAGATTTGGATTTGCATTGATAGCTGCAGTTGGTATTGGAAACAATGTCCAGTGACTATCAACGGCCGAAGCCAAACCATGCGCTAATGTAAATGCCCCAAAACGAATCATATCTTGTCGGCGATGACCTTCCCATGACAATTCAAAACCTCTTTCGTTGTAAATATCTGTTAATGTCGGGTTAGCAGCTAATCCGGCCAAACCGGCACGTACTCTGATGGGGTCGACCAATGCTTTGGCTTGATCGGCTTTATTGGTACGAACCAAACATTCAGCCTTCATCAACATAATATCTGCATAACGATAAATCGGAAAGTCGTTCGAAGCTCCACCGCTTGAAGCAGGTGCTGCCGGCCAAAATTTCTGACTTCTGGCTCCGTCATTTGGCGCTGCCCCCGGATTATCCAGATTGGTAATATTGAGTGCATAAGTAAAGAAACCTGCCGGCTTTGGACCATATGGATTTGAACCATATCTGAACTGGTGTTTACGAATATCGCTGTCGCTGAATTTATCCACATAATCTTTTGGAATAATTGAGCCATTCCAGGCTCCGTAACCCAACAATGCAGTTCCATCAGCACCACCCAAACTACGAACTGTAAAAATGTTACGTCCCACTACATCTGCTTTGGTATAAATAGCCAAAATAGTTTCATCTGCAGGGCAAACATCACCAAACAATTCAAAATATTTAGATCCCAGCGGATTAGCAGTATCCAAAGCACCTGTATGTAATGAGAATCCACCTTCACTTACTTTGTCGCAAGCAGCAATACATTCGGCCCACATGCCCGTTCCTGTGTACACTTCGGCATTCAAATATACTTTAGACAGCAGAGCATATCCGGCCCATTTGTTGAATCGACCGTAATATTCGCCTCCTTTTTCGGGAGATAATTTATCGATATTGGCTTTCAATTCACTTACCACAAAGTCAAATACTTCCTTGCGACTTTTTTGAGGCATTTTATCAACAGTGATATTATTGTCAGTAAAGAATGGTACATTTCCAAAATCATCCATCAATAAATAATAGAAAAATGCACGCATTACTTTAGCCTCAGCTATTTTCGACTCATCTGCTTTTGCTGTTTCCAATAATTGAATTGCCAGGTTGGCACTAAAAACAGATTTGTATAGCCAGTTCCAGGTATTGTTTACCTGCGAGTGACTGGTAGACCATTTGCGTAGGTATAGCTCGGAGAAAGTCAACTCCCAGTCACCGGTATTACGGTGAGGCACCACTTGTTCGTCGGTACACATGCTGTTTAAGTCGTACCAACCATTATCGGCTCCTGCATAACCCACTCCACCCCAGTTGCCCGGAACCTGTGAATAAACGTTTGCCAGTGCGGCATTAGCACCTACTGAATTTGAATAAAAATCTTTGGCAGCAAATTTATCATACACTACCTCATCTACGTTTGTACAGCCTTGCATTACCAATGTTGCAAATAAGGCTATTGATATTATTTTTTTCATTTTTACCTGATTTATTTATTGGTTATTTAAGTGTTATATTTACTCCAAAAGCTACACCCATCGTACGTGGATAAATTCCGGAATCTGTACCAAATCCATTCGCTCCATTTACATTTAATTCGGGATCCAATCCAGTATATTTGGTAAATAACGCTAAGTTATTGGCAGTAAGCGACAATCGGATTTTACTAATATTTTTGATATTCATATTATTAAAACTATAACCCAATGTCACATTGTCAAAACGAACATAAGAACCATCTTCCAAATACAAATCAGAAGTATATTTAGAGGTAAACAAGCCCGTTGTTATTGCACTTCTTAGTAAATTCGATTTACCTAAAATTTCAAAGTGACTAAATCCTTGTTTAATTTGGTTGAAAATTTTGTTTCCTCCCGAGCCACGGAACAACATTGATAAATCAAAGTTTTTATATCTAAAAACGGGTGAAATGGCAAAAGTATAAGTAGGCAATGCTGAACCTTCAATTTTACGTTTGGAACTGGTACTACTATCATCAATTGTTCCATCAGCATTCTGCCCTACATAGGTCTCAGCATTATTGGCATCTTTTCCTAAATGTTGTAGCATATTGAATGTTCCAATAGGTTGTCCGGCTATCAAATAACTGCTATTTCCCCAACCAACATAGTTTGTATTCAATGGGAACCCGGCTATACTGCCACTTAAATCTAATACTTTATTACGTAACAATGATAAATTACCATTTATCGAGAAATCAATATTTTTTGTTTGGATAATATGGGTGTTCAAGGTAAAATCAATTCCTTCATTCAGCATACTACCAGCATTGGCAACAACACTGTTATATGGTTTTGGAGGGGAAGGAATAGTATATCCGAACAACATATTTTTAGTTGTACCTGTGTAAAGATCAACGCTACCGGAAATACGGCTGTTTAGAAACGCAAAGTCAACTCCGACATTTTTTTGTTCACGTGTTTCCCAACGTAAATCAGGATTATCGTTTTGTATGATGTTATAATTGGTTATTTGATTTCCTGCAAAATAAGTTTGTCCAGCTGCACCAACCAATAGAATTGATTGTTGTGGGCTTAGCCCCTGCTGATTACCTGTAACCCCAAAACCAGCGCGAATTTTCAAATCGCTTATAAATTCAAATCCTTTCATAAATGATTCTTCGCTTATACGCCATGCCACTGAAGCTGATGGGAAAGTACCCCATTTATGATTGGCACCAAAGACAGAAGAAGCGTCACGTCGCACACTGGCGGTAAGCATATATTTACCCATGTAGGAATAATTTAGTCTACCTAAAAATGAAACTGCACGACGATCGTTTTTATATGAACTCATATCGCCGGTTGTAAATGAGCTTAAATTACCATTCTGCAAAGCATTATAAGTATCTACGTCATTTACAAAGCCTTTCATTTGACTGAAATTACCGTTGTACGATTGTTTTTGATATTCATATAAAGCCAATGCATCAATGGTATGATTACCAAATGTTTGTTTATAATTCAAACTGACATCCATCAATTTTTCATCTTCATGACGATTATTTATGTTAGCAACACCATTCTTTTCAACAGCATAAGCCAAGGTTGAAACAGCGGGCATATAATAACCTGTGTTCTCATCTAATTTACGCCAGCTACCAAACCAACCTAATGTTAACCCTTTAGTAAGTTCAAGATCTGCCCTGAAACTTCCAAATAGATTATCTACGTTTTTGTCTGTAATTTGTTCCTGAGCTACAGCATAAGGATTAAGGTATTGAAATACATTTGGATCTGTGAAGTAGGTTCCATCTGAATTCAATACAGGATCTGTTGGACGACTCACATAAGCGTTGCTAATCAAATTTGAAGTAAATGAAGCACGACCGATACTTGCAGGTAGTCCTGAGTTCTTTTCGTTAGTGCCACTCAAAGTAGTGTTCATCGTAAGTTTACCATCCAATGCTTTCTGAGTAGCTTGGAAACGTCCGATATATTTCTGATTTTTTGAATTAATAACAATACCATCCTGCATTATCGCTGATAGCGAAGCACGGTAATTGAAATCTTTGGCACCACCACCTATGGAGATATTATGATTTTGTGTGTATCCGGTGCGCGTCAATAAATCATACCAATTGGTATTTGATCCATGGTCGGTAGAAACAGGAACGCCCCAAGCTGCGCGTTGCGTTCTCCATTCATCGGCACTCAACATATCTAGCTTATTTGCAATTCGATCCATTGAAACCGTGCTCGAAATTTCGATTTGTGTTTTTCCGGCTTCGCTTTTCTTAGTCGTAACCAACACTACACCTGCTGCTCCACGTGAACCGTAAATGGCTGTAGCCGAAGCATCTTTAAGAATATCGATGTTTTCAATTTCGTTTGGCGGCAATTGATTCAAAAATTCTAAATTACCTTGTACTCCATCAATTACAACCAATGGATCGCTACCTCCTGTTAATGATGTAATACCACGAATACGAATGCTTGGCCCTGAACCCGGCTCGCTACCTGCTTGTGAGATGGCAACACCCGCTGCTTTACCTGCAATTTGTTGCAATGGATTGGTAAAAGCTCCTTTGTTCATGTTCTCTTTGTTTACACTTGATACGGAACCGGTAACATCTTTCTTACGCATAGTTCCATAACCAACAGCTACTACTTCCTGAAGCAGATGTGCATCTTCGTTTACCGTAATGGTTTTGCCGATTTTTCCGGCCAGAATTTCGATGGTCTGATAACCGATAAAACTGATTTTAATTAAAGATGCGGGCGAAGCTACTTTAATTACAAAGTTACCATCCATGTCTGATGACACTCCGTTTTGAGTTCCGACTTCCAGAACGCTTGCGCCGGGAACCGATTCTTTTCGTTCATCCAAAACTTTACTTTTTACGATGTACTGCCCCTGAGCAAACACGGTAAATTCAGCAAACATGAATAAAATGCCGAAAAGTAGAAATTTTAATTTCATACTAATAAATTTAAAAGGTTAGTAAATTAATAATGCTTTGCGTGTGATGAAAAAGTGTTGCGAGTCGTTTTTATTCCGAACTCGCAATGCAAATGTATAGTGGAAGAATGAAAATTGGAAGTGAGGTTACACAAGATGTACTGAAGTATACATTATGTAAAGACATAAGCATCGGTATATCAACAAAAAAGGCATCCATTGGATGCCTAAAAAAGTACGCTATGTGTACGTTGAACAGATGGTATTTAGTCCTGAATTTCGGTTTTCACCGATTCAATTTCCATAATTTTATGCTCAAATAATTCGTTTTGAACAATGGATCGGTTCTTCGCCTTGGTTTTATAATTCTTAACTGTAGACAAAGAAAAATCAAGAAACTTAGCTATCCGCTCGCTCTCGGTAATGCCAAGTCGGATGAGTGCAAAGATACGTATCTCGGGAGTAAGCATTCCATCCTGCTTAATGACAACCCGGTCTTCGTCTTCAAAAAGTAAATTATACCGTTCCACAAAGTCGGGAAACAGTTTCGTAAATATCTGATCAAACAAAGCAAACATGTCTTCTTTTTCTTTTCGCAAATCGAAAGAAGCCGAAAGTTCAATCAGTTCATCAAACTGTCGATTCCGAATTTTTCGGGCTACCATCTTTCTGAATTCTTCCGTTTTCTCCAGATAAGTAGAGTTCGTGCTAAAGAAATAGCCGATATACTCGTCTTTAATACGATGCACCTCTTTTAAACGTTCGTTTACATGTACTAAATCTACATTTTGTTTACTGATTTTTTTCTGTACTTCCGTGAGCTGTTCGTTCGATTCTTTCAGATCGGTGTTTTGTTGTAAAATCAATAACCGGGCAGAGTTCAATCGCTTCTTTTGCTTTAAAATAATAAAAGTAGCTATCACAAACAGAATAAAAAGGACAGAAATAAGGATAGAAAAAATCAGTAGTTTGTCTTTTTGCTGTTTTATAATCTGAAATCGACCGGCTTCGATAATGGGCAAAATGCGCCCAACCTCTATTTTTCGTTGTCGGGCATTGTAAAAATTAGCATCATCTAATGCCAAAATAGCATAAGAATACGCTCGCTGTACATCTCCTTTCAGATAAAGCAAATCGGCTAACTGACGAATAGCAGCAGTTTCTTTCGTTGCCATTTTTATATCGGAGACAGCAGCTGCCGCAAAACATTCAATAGCTTTTGTGGTATCTTTTTTTACCTGATAAAAGTATCCTAATGTAGACGTAATTATTGCATAATCGTGTAGGCTGGGATGTCCTACCGATAGATATTTCTCCGCAATTTTAGTCGCTTTGGAATAATCATTTTTCAATTGACTCACGCGCATTTTAGTGATCACCATTTCTGGATTGTCCGATTTTAGCAAAGCAATAAACTGCATCGAATACATCAACGAGTTCCGTCGGTATTTCGAACAATAGGGCTCGGTTGAAAAATCAGCCATATTGATATTAAGCGTGGACAAAAAAGAATATAAGGCAGCTTTATTATCGTTGGAAAGTTGCGTGGTATCGATGGAGTTGGAAATTTCAGTTGCTTCTTTGTATAAACCTGCCGACACACAACTAAAAGCTAACGCAATTTTTGATTCGGCAATCAGATTCGGATTTTTGAGTTTTTCGGCAAATTGGAGCATTCTACCTGCATAGCTGTAGGCCGAGTCGTATTTGTAAGCTTTGAATTCGTTGTAAAGCTGTGCACTGTTCGAGTAACGTTGATTATCCGTAGAAGAGATTCTCAACGAGTTTCTCATCTGAGTCAATTTTTGCTCTTTGCTTTTGGTGTAGAATTTGGAGTTTTCTATCGCTTCGTCCAATGTTTTCAACATCGGACTTTTGATATTATTGCCAAATACCAATAATGGAAGTATTGGACAAACAAAAATTGCAAAAAATCTTCTGAACAGCAGCTTCATTTTATTCTGGGTAAGAGTATTTGATTTGTTGGGTCAAATGTACAGATTATTTACGATTTCCTAAAATCTGATTTTACAAAAAGAGCAAATTCAATTTTCGGGGTTGAATTTGCTCTTTTTTATAGTTAGTTCAGCCGTCTGTTCGGACTACTGTTTCTATTCAGGCTATTATTGGTTGCTGGTTTGTTTCCCGTCGAACTCACTCTTCTTGCAGCCTTCTTTTCCTTATTCGGATCATCCTTCAACAATTCAACAGGCTTTTGCTTCAACAGTGTCACAGCATTATAATCCCACGTTTCCTCAAACTCCCAATTGGCTTTCAGTGTAAATTTATGAGGATAATAATATACCTCTTCGGGGTGACGTTTAGTGGATAAATCGCCGGTGTCCCATACTCTGTTTCCATTGGTATCAATAAACATACGAAGATAATAATCACCCGGACGTAAATACTCGAAAACGGTACCTTTTTCCGAAGCCGGTTTAGTAGCCAGCACCACATCCTTCGGATCGAGAACTTGCATCACGATCTTGGGATTAAACGCAGCTAACTGTATTTTCAGACTCGAATACTCATCCAACGATCTGATTTTAAAGTCTGCATCGTATTTATTACTAATCCTTTTGTAGATGCTTTTGAAAGCTGCCGAATCAATTTCAATCTTATACGCGGTTTCGGCAGTCCATTCGTGTGCAATACTATAACACATTTTTGTCGAGTCGAGCTGTTTCCACTTAAACGGTATCGTTTTAAATACCGTATCTACTTTCTCGTTCAACTTTATCTTCGAAATATCGAAGCTGTCCATCGGAGCTTCGAAACGCAGAATAATGGGATTATATATTTCGAAAGCACCGGATACATTGTTTGAAAATTTATAGGGTTCCACTTTAGTGACTACTGCCTTTTTGGGGATTTTGGCTCTAGGGTTCAACCGCGCTTTTCGCATCGCCACATTGATAGTGTCGGTTACAGGCACAAGTTTAAACAACGAATCGGTTTTCAGATAGGTCATCGACATTTGCAGGGTATCCACATTCCACACTGTAGAATCGGTAAGCCAATAGGTCAAGCTATCCTTTGTTGCGTTCTTTTGCAGCAAGTATTTGTCATCCCACTTAAAATTCAGCGGAGTCAGTTTTGGTAATTCAGCTGCAGGAGCATTGAAGAACAGATTAAAAACAAAAGGTTCTTTCCGTTCGAATTTTACAAAGTACTGACGCTTCTTGTTTTCTTTAAAAAAACGCAATGCCAGGTCATCCGGCAAAAAGCGCGTACCCATGTATTTATGAACACTATCCACCGTTATTGAATCTTTCCAGATAGTGTCACGCATTTCTTCCATACGCGAAGTAGGAACAACAAGTGAATCGTGCATTGCCAAACCTTCGCCCGGTTGGTAAAAGAAATCGCGGTTCACATCGTCAAGTGCATAGACTTTGAATTTGCCTTTTTTCATGTTACTGATCGAAAAACGACCAGACTCATCGGTTTTGCCGATACGGATAAAAGGTTTCTTGAAAAAAGAAGAATCATTATCCGTAGCATAAATACCAACATAAATTCCCGGCATAGGGTTTAAATCCTGCGCATTAACAACAGTTCCCGAAACTCTCATGGTATCAATCTGTCCGCCCGTGGAAAAAGCAAATACATAATTCGTCAGAGGGTTCTTCTCATTATTATCCACAATAGCACTTCCAAAATCAATGCTGTAGGTAGTGCTATCGATCAAATTCTGATTGAAAGTTACCGTAACTTGTTTTCCGTACGATTTTACATCCGGTGGATTTTGTTGTGGGGGTGAGATAATCACATTGTCGGATGCCTTCTCGACAGTTACAATTTCGTCGAAATCAATCTGAATCTGTTTCTTTTTAAAGTACAGCGAGCCGTTGGCCGGGAATGATTTTACAACCTTTGGAGGTGTAATATCTTCAGGGCCACCTGTTGGACCCTGCGACATATTGGCACAGGCGTTTACAAGCAAAATGAGACCTACCGCAACTATAAAAAGGTATATTTTTGTTATTTGTTTCATTCTTAATTTTTCATTTTTCATTTCAACTCGTTAGCACTTTATGCCCTATTCTGCAACGCAAGCATTTTTTATCGTCGCAATACTGCTTTTTTAATTGCAACAATGCCTGAGAGTCGTAAGCCGATGCCGAGCTGATTCCCAATCTTTGCCAGGCCGTAATAATAGCATTTCGCTCCGACGGAAGTTGTTCCAACAGTTGCAATGCTTTATCTTTTAGCTGTTGGTTATTTTTCTGCTGTGCATAACAAAACAGAAAAGGAACCACCGTGTTTATCAAAAGCACATTTATCGATTGAGCACCCAGCTTTTTATCATGCGCCGGACTTTCATGACTAAACAAATAGTGTCGTTTCCAATAGTCCGACGGCTCGCATACAAATATCGACCGCAGGTACTCCATCTCCGGTTTGTCTACTATTTTTGAAAATAGCTTAGACGACAAATGGATCAACGATGCAAACTGTGCTATGCGAACATGCGGAAAATTATCCGGTCGCAACCTTAGTAATTTCCATTGCGAAGCGTTCATCGGTTGCAACCCGAACTTCGCTTTCATGAAACTGTATTCCTGTTTCAAACGAATACTGTAGTCATCGGTAGCTTCGTCGGTCAGTAGGCCTGCTTGTCCGAAAAGCACTGCTTCCAACTGAAACAATTGATCTTTGTGCTTACCCAGTACCGATAGTGGTATTGATTTGGCTAAGCTCTCGAAGGCCTGACTGTTGGTTCCAAATCCGAAATTGCGCGCCAGTGTAATGTAAAAGGCTTCTTCCCAATGCTGATGGCTCTCGGTCAGCAACGTGCTAATAGATTGCATCTTTTGTTCCAACCGTTCAGTCAGTAATGCGTTTTTCCAACTTTCGATAACAATACCCGGAACAGCGGCAATTTTATCCGCGCACGGAATCCATTTCTGCTCGGTAATCAGTTGGTCGTAATTCTCAGCAATATGGTTTGGGTATACCAACGCCAATTGTGGTATCTTAGCACCATCCGACCGAAAGATTTCCCCATCAACTTCCGACACCACATGCAAAATAACGCTATTGTAGGCCTTATCGGAATGGTGACTGTGCTTATGCCAATCGGTAGAGCGAGTATGTATTTCTACATTTCCGGCCCAAAGCGTTTCGCCGATTCTGATTTTGGCATTAAAGAAATCGGGGCCTGCATCAGTGTTATATTTACCCACATCAATTACATCTACCGGTTCACCTTCGGTAGTAAACAGCTGTTGAGCTATAAAAAGCTTGTGCTGCCAAACATAATGTAAAATGGATTCCCTCATTTCAGTTATCAGTGAACAGTTATCAGTAAACAGCAATTATCATTAAACATTAATCATTAATCCAACACTCCAAAGGTATAACCTTTACTTTTCCAGTACTCGATGGCCAATGGTAACACGGTAAGTACGTTTTCTTTTGCTTTTATCGAGTCGTGAAAAACAACTAAGGAACCATTGCGCGAGTAGCGTTTTATGGTTCGCATAATGGTTTCGGGCGACAGGTTCCTGTTATAATCGTGGGTAATAACATCCCACATAATAATTGTATACTCCGATTTCAATTTATTGATTTGCCGGCGCGTAATCCGTCCATAAGGCGGACGAAACAACTTACTGTCTATCAGCCCGGCTGCTTTATCGATATTATCATAATACTCTTCATCCGTCACCGAAAACCCTTTCAGATGGTTGAAGGTATGGTTTCCTACTTTGTGACCTCTGTCCAGCACCCGAGCAAAGGTTTCGGGGTACTTCTGTACATTTTCACCCACACAAAAAAAGGTTGCCTTAATCTTGTATTCGTCCAGTAAATCGAGTACCAGCGGTGTTACTTCCGGCACCGGACCATCGTCGAAAGTAAGATAAATTACTTTCTTCGATGGGTCTTTGCGCCAGATAACTTTTCCCCACAAGGGGCGGAGAAGTCGTGGAAACTGTACATTCATTTACAACTGAAGCGTTTTAGCGTACTGCATGTATTTAGGCATGAATTTATTCAAAATCAGGTCTTGTTTAGCATCTTGCGAAATACGCAATACTTGTTGCAATACCGCCATATTGTGTCCGATACGATTGCTGACGCTATTACGATTAGCAGTGCTTAAGCTCAAATACCAATCAAGATTTTCGATACAATCTTTGGCTACAGCAGTCATAATTTCATTTCCTTTTGCAGGTTTATGAAGTTTGTAATAATAATCGGCCAGTTGCGTAGAAATATAATCGTGGCGAACGGTTGTACCCGGGATTTGTTTCTCGCAATAATCCAATGCTTTCAATGCACGTACCGAATCGCCTTTGGCTACCAATGCGCCGATCAACTGACTAAACATCATACGGTGTGTGCGACACATACGGCTAATGTTTTCGTCCAAATATATTTTCGGATTATTGACACCACCATAGCGGAATTTAGTCATCATATTGTTGTACATTTCGTCGGTATTTACACCTGCTCCTGCACCTTTTACACCTACGGGTAGTATTTGATACGCTAGTCCAGTAAGTTCGAAATGATCGTTCAAGCCCATATAATACTCTTCGCCCACAGTGGTAGCAAAATAGACAGGACGTTTCCAGTTATTTTCTTTCAACAATTCCAAAATCATCAACGAACTCTTCGTGATTCGTCTGTCCAGTTGAATATCCATTTGCGGTACAATTTCACCTGCTCTTGCTGCAGGTAATGTTCCCGTACTAATAACTTGTTTAGCATCAATAGGCAAGAACAAATGATTTGTTGGGATAAATGCTTCACCCTCGCGTTTTGTTTGCGGATCGGTGCTCAGCACAAAGTCGTAAGCCGTTTTCACATCCAGTTGTGGCATCATAGAGTCAACGTACACCACTTCGTTTTTGCCGGACACATAGTCCTTCGGTTGCCACGAGATTGGCAGTGGAGCCGATTTATAAGCACCGCGTTTCATCTGCCCGATATACCAGTCGGTTTGCAGGTAACTTAAGTTACATACACGCACATCGGTTCTGTATCCCTCCACTTCCTGATTGTACCAAAGAGGGAAAGTATCGTTATCACCGTTAGAGAATATAATAGCATTTGGTTTACATGAGGCAAGGTAGTTACCACCAAAATCGCGACTTGTATAACGACCGCTACGATCGTGATCGTCCCAGTTTTGTTGTGCCATAAGTGCAGGTACACCCAAACAACAGATGGTAACCACTACCGCACTTACCGAGCGGGGTACCCATTTATCAAGCGCACGGATAATGCCGAGCACACCCAACCCAATCCAGATACTGAACGCATAGAACGAACCCGAGTAAGCATAATCACGCTCACGTGGTTGATAAGGCGTTTGATTGAGATAAATAACAATGGCAAGACCTGTTAGCACAAACAGTAAGATGGTAATCCACAATATTTGATTCCCTTCTTTTCCGGCATACATAAGGAATAGAATACCCAATAAACCCAACAGAAGTGGCAACATAAAGTAGACATTATGTCCTTTGTTATCTTTTAGTTCCGAAGGAAGATGTGTTTGATCACCAACTAAGATATTATCGATTAAACCAATACCGGTAATCCAGTTACCACGGTCTATTTCACCATAACTTTGCATATCGTTTTGACGACCGCTAAAATTCCAAAAGAAATAACGCCAGTACATAAAACGCACCTGATAGTCGAAGAAGAAGACAAGATTTTCGCCAAAAGTAGGTTTAATATCCGTTTTTTGCTGACCGCAATAATCGTACGTTACCGATTCACCGGTGATATTTCCCCATTGTTTATAAGCTTCCACATGTTGAGGATTATCGCTGTACATACGTGGGAAAAACATATTGAAGCGGTCGTCCATCTCGTAGTCGATTTTGTAACCGGTAATGATATATTCGTCTTTATCGGTAGGCGCTGTTTTTGGTTTTGGAGCATAAGTAGCAGCCCCTTCTTTCTTTACAGGCACACACATATTTCCCTCAATATTCAGCTTTACAGGAGCATTGTATACAGAACCGTACAACAACGGACGGTCGCCGTATTGCTCGCGGTTAAGGTAGTATTTCAACGAAAACACATTGTCGGGCGAGTTTTGATCCATTGGCGGTTTGGCCGACGAACGAATAACAATAACCGCATACGATGAATAACCGATAAGAATAACGGTAATCATCAACATGGCTGTATTTACCCAACGCACATTGATTTTATCCCTTTTCCAATAAAAGAAAGCACTCAATGCAGCAATTATCAATACGCCGATAATCACGCTGTTGCCAAAAAACGGAATACCTACAATGGTTACACCCAACACGCACGACACGGCCAAACGAACGAAATTTGTATTCACATACGACTCGTAGATAGACCATGCCAAAATAACAACGGCAAGGAATATATACACAAACAAACCGGTATTAAATGCAAAACCAAGCGTGTTCACGAAAAACAACTCGAACCAGCTGGCCACTTCCACCGAACCAGGGATAATGCCATACAGCACACTACCCAGAATAACCAACGAAGCCAGTAATGCTAATACGATACCTTTGGTAGAAGGTGTGTTGTTGCGGAAATAATAGACCAGCACCATGGCGGGAATAGCCAGGAGGTTGAGCAAGTGAACGCCGATAGAGAGACCCATCAGATAAGCAATAAGTATCAACCAACGATCCGAACCCGAACGGTCGGCAACATCTTCCCATTTCAGCACTGCCCAGAAAACGATAGCTGTAAAGAATGAAGAATAAGCATACACCTCACCCTCAACAGCCGAGAACCAGAATGAATCGGAGAAAGTATAAGCCAGTGCACCTACTAATCCGGCACCCAAAATAGCAATGGTAGTTCCCCACGAAAAATCACTTTCCGACTTTGCAACCACCTTGCGGGCCAAATGCGTAATCGTCCAGAACAGGAACAGAATAGTAAAGGCACTCAGCAGTGCCGACAAGGAATTCACCATCAAAGCCACTTTGGTAGTATCGGCAGCAAAAAGCGTAAAGATACGACCTGTAAGCATAAAGAAAGGTGCTCCCGGTGGATGCCCAACATCCAGTTTAAAGGCTGTAGAAATGAATTCACCGCAATCCCAGAAGCTGGCTGTAGGCTCCATGGTAAGCAAATACGTTACGGCAGCCACAGCAAATGCAAGCCACCCGAAAATGTTGTTCAGTAATTTGAATCGTTTCATGTATAATTATTAATATTAATATTCCCTTATTCAGTAAGCAGCTTAATCAGTTAACAGTTATCAGTAAACAGTAAGCTATTTCTTATTTCTTTCCTTTGCCTCCGCCTTAGCCTCTACCTCTACCTCTGCTTTAGCCTTTCGCAAAAAACGTTCAAAGATACAAAGAATTTTTAGTTTGTATGAAATGTGAAATTTATTTTAGATTAAATTAAAACAATTCAAGCACAAAGCGATACTAAAGTGCGGTTATTAACTATATAAATTACAAAACGAGGTGTGAGTGAGCACAAATCCGGATTCGTTTCCGAAACGATCAGCGATCTTTCTTTTTTAATATTCAGTTGAAGGATTGGTGTTGTTAAGAATCTTTTGTAGATTTGCAAAAAAAAACGGAACCATGAAAATTTGCATTGCACAAACCAGTCCCAACAAAGGAGACATCGCAAAAAACGTAGAGCAGCATGTGGTACTCCTCAACATTGCCATTACCCAACAGGCCGACCTGGTGATTTTCCCTGAACTTTCACTCACCGGGTATGAACCGACCTTGGCTGCCGATCTGGCGACTACGCAGGACGATAAACGACTTGACATCTTTCAGGAAATCTCCGACAAAAACAAAATCCTCATTGGTGTAGGACTGCCTACCAAAGATAACGATCAACTCTTTGTGAGCATGATTATTTTTCAACCCGGCAAAGAACGAATCACCTACTCCAAGCAATACTTATATCATACCGAAGTGGGTATTTTTACGGCAGGCACAGAGCAACTGTATCTGAATGTTGCCAATAATATCGTTGCACCGGCCATTTGTTACGAGTTATCGAACCCCCAACATGCCGGACAAGCACATAAAAACAATGCCAACATTTACATAGCGAGTGTGTTGAACTCGGTTACCGGAGTGGATGGGGATATGCAGAAACTATCGGCCATTGCTGCGAAATACAATATGACTACTTTTTTGGCTAACTACGTAGGAACATCGGGTGGATACCAATGCGCGGGAAAATCATCGGTATGGAATAAGGAAGGAAAACTGATTGGACAACTGGATGATAAAAATGAAGGAGTGCTAATGTATGATACTGAAACACAGGATATAAAAACAGAGATACGATAGAATCTTATTCCTATCGAAAGGTATAGCAGAGTCATCGAAAGGCATAGCAGAGCATTCGAAAGGCATAGCAGAGCATTCGAAAGGTATAGCAGAGCATTCGAAAGACCTAGCAGAGACTTCGAAAGGTATAGCAGAGCGTTCGAAAGACCTAGCAGAGCATTCGAAAGACCTAGCAGAGACTTCGAAAGGCATAGCAGAGACTTCGAAAGGCATAGCAGAGACTTCGAAAGTGTGTCTTGTCCTAAATTAGCTTGACAGATTTATAATTAATTTCTATTTGTTTGTTACGTTTAAAATATCATTCCTGTTTAAACATTCATCGTTCATTCTGATTACTGGATTTATCCTCTATCAGGGACATATTCAATAAACTTAAAAAACAACTTATAGAATAGTTGGCACTGTTAAGATTGTTTCATATATTTGCAGTGTAACACACACATCTACTGTAGAAGAGAGAATTGGTTAGTGATAGCCGCCATAAAAATAAAGACACATCAACGTCCAACAAAATCAAAAAAAAAAATAATTTATGAAAAGGATTAATTTATTTACACCAAGAATTATATTAGCTTTTCTGTGTACAACATTTTTTTTCTGTGCAAATGGACAGAAGCTGAATAATCAACTGCCAACACCTATGATTAGAGCAGGAATAGCTAACATTTCTGGCAGCATCAGTAATATAAAACTGCCGGAAGGAGAAAAGAAAGTTTTGATTGTTTTCACTATTTACAATTCTGTATCCGGTGAAGAAAACAAATACTCTACAACCTTAGATGAAAACAATCGATTCAGCTTTAACATTCCACTAGAATGTAGCACTGCCTTTGTAGGCTTTAGAGTTGAGTCAGAGACAATAAATTATGGTTATGGTATCATTGGTATAGACCAAGACAAAAGGGTTCAGCTTGATATCAGCTTTGATGAACAAAGCAACATGAAAATGGAGACAAAAGGAGGTCTGAATCTTAGTACTGAAGATTTGATGAATATATCAAAAGCAATGTATGGATTTGAAACTGATGTCACTTGGGGAAATTATTATAAAATGACCCCAAAAGAATTTTCTGAATATGAACTTAATGTCAGTCTAAAAAAAAGAATTTCATTCGCAGTAGATTCATTGCCACTATCTGATAAAATTAAAGAATACCTTATTAATTCATTCAATCTACGCTATCTGAAGGGACGACTTTTTTATTACAAAGAAACCGCCGAACAAAGTCATTCAATGAAAAAAGATTCGATTGCATATACAGCAGTTGAACCGGACAAATCGTATTATTCTTTTCTTAGGGATTTTAATCTGAATAATCCTCAATTATTATATGCTTATTCTTATGGGGATTTTATGCGCAAAATATTGACTATTGAAGCATTGAAAATACCTCCAATAAATGACACCCCCATTGACAAATGGCTTACCGAAGTAAAGACTAGCATTAAGGATATCGTTGGATTTGAAGATGGTTTATTCTATGATATGCTTGTTGTAAGTGCATACACATCCCAGATAAATTACAAACTAGAGCCATTATCGAAAAAGCAAGTTGAGAATATAAAAACCTATTTTAAATTTAGCAACAATGAGGTTATAAGTATTTTGCTAAAAAGCAACGAGGACATTATAAAGATACTTGACAAAAGCACAGATCTAAAAATAAACAATTCACCTCGAGTCTCAAAAGAGAAACTAATGGAAACCATTATCTCAAAATATAGTGGTAAAGTAGTATTGGTCGATTTTTGGGCTACCTGGTGCGGACCATGCAAAGATGCTATTTCTGAAATGAAATCACTTAAAGCCGAACTAAAAAAGAAAGGGATAGCGTTTGTCTATATTTCGAGCGAGTCTTCGCCCAAAATAAGATGGGAGTATCAAATTAAAGCAATTGGAGGAGAACAATACTACCTGACAAAAAGCGAATGGAACTACATAAGCGACCATTTCGGGTTTAAGGGCATACCCTCCTATCTGATTTATGACAAAAATGGGGAATTAAAATATAAATTCACAGGTTTTCCGGGTGTAGCTAAAATGAGGGAGATGATTGATCCATTGTTACAGTAATTAATTGTTAACAAACTTTGAAATCACAAGTCTACAGCACAAACTAATCTTTAATCGGCAGCTACAGTATGAGAATTCTGATAATAAATAGACACGCAAAAAATATTTTCAATACTGTAGATCATGACAACCTACTTAAATAAAAAAATAGATTATCTGCAACCGGACATAACCAATACCTGCGACGAATTGCCGCTATGGTCTTCGGCGTTCGGGTTGCTCCTCCTCGACAATTTTCCTATCGGGGAGTATTCCCATTACCTGGATATTGGTTGTGCTACAGGCTTTCCGTTGATAGAGATAGCGCAACGGTTGGGCAACAGATGTACCTCCGTTGGGATAGATCCATGGGCGGAAGCTGTAAAAAGAACGGCTACAAAAATCAACACGCTGCAACTTGAAAACATATCGGTGATAGAAGGCGATGCTTCCATCATTTCATTCCCCAACCGGCATTTCGATCTGATCACCTCCAATTTGGGGATAAACAATTTCGAACAGCCCGACAAAGTATTATCAGAATGTCACAGAGTATTGAAACCAACCGGTTCGTTGTGCATGACGACAAATTTAACGGGTACATTTGTCGAATTCTACGAAATATACCGCGAAACCTTACACGAACTTGGGTTTGAAAAACACCTTGCTCCTTTTAACGAGCATGTGAAGCATAGAGGAACGGAAGCATCGGTAACGGAACTTTTGGACAATCACGATTTTCAAATCAAGAATATCGTCAGATCGACTTATATCATGAGGTTCTTGAACGGTAGCGCATTTTTAAATTATTCCTTTATCATTATGGCCTTTCTTGGTTCGTGGAAAAACATGTTTGATGAAAAGGATAAACAAATTTTCTTTGAGACATTTGAAAAAAATCTGAATGCATTCTCAAAAAACAAAGGTGAATTAAAACTAACCATTCCAATGTTATATTTGGAATGTGTAAAAAATAAATAATCCAAATGAAGAAACTCTATTTAACCCTACTGATTATTTTTCCGGTTTTTATTTTCGGTCAGGAGACAATCAAGAAGACAAAGTCGAACACGAGTCCAATCGGTACAGAAATATATCATGTACTCAAATCTGACAAATCAATTTTGCATGGCAGCTATCAAAAGCTAAATTACAGTAATCAACTCATTGTGGATGGTTATTATAACAAGGGAGCTAAAGACAGTACATGGACAGAGTATATCAGAAATGGAAAAGTACTTAAATCAGGGAAATACCTGGCTGACAAAAGAGTGGGTCTGTGGGAGTTTTACAATTTCGATGGACAATTGGAGCAAACGTACGATTACAGCACAAACAAACTTGTTTTTCTCAAAACAGACCCGAAACAAAAAGAGCTAAAATATACCGTTATCACTGATACAGGTTTATTAAAGACCAAGCTTGAGCGGGCTCCAATATATATCGATGGGTCAGGATCTATCTTAAATACAATCAGTTCAAATATAAGGTATCCTATACAAGCAATGGAAAAAGGTATTTCCGGGAAGGTCGTAATTACATTCACAATAGATAAAGAGGGAAAAACGTCTAATTACAGAGTGACCAAAGGAATTGGGTCGGGTTGCGACGAAGAGGCTCTTAGAGTAATGAAAATGACTTCCGACAGTTGGCTACCCGGTATTTTAGACGGACAAACAGTAAGTGTTGATTACTATATACCCGTAACTTTCAGAATGAGATAATTCTTTGGTTATATAAAAATCAAATCCAGGGAGTCCAACTCTTACCCCTAGATCATTCTGTATACGATTTCAAACTAATTACTAAACAAAACAAATGATTCACTAACCAATTTCAGTTATGAAACAAATTGAAAAGCTGTCGGGGAACGGGCATTTCACAGCCATCAACCTGGGCAATCTGGATGAATTAATGAATTATTCACTCATTCATCCGGTAAATAAAAGTCTTATCGAAGGCAAAGTATTTCTGAAAGAGGCTACCCATGCTACCGGAACGGAAATATCGTTTAATTCACTCGCTCCTCACGCAGCACAACCTTATTTTCATATTCACCGCAAAAATGAAGAAACCTATATCATCCTAAAAGGCTTCGGCTTTTTTCAGGTCGACGAGGAATGCTTCGAGATAAAGGAAGGCAGCGTAATACGGGTGGCTCCACAGGGCAATCGTGGCATCAGCAATGCATCAGACGAGACAATGATTTATATGGTCGTGCAAGCCAAAGAAAACTCGCTGGAAGAGCACACTACTGCCGATGGAGAACGGCGCCCCTTTGAACCGAAGTGGTGATCAAAAATTTGCTAAAATCAGATTCAGTTTAGGCTGGGGGCATAATTCATCATGCTTCCAGCCTTTTCATTTCAAACCAAACGTCTTAACTACAAGTTAAACCAGCACGGAAAAGCGGCTCCACTCCTACCTTATAAACTGATAAATGTACTTTTGCATTGACAAGAGTACATTTATCGCTGATATACACATCTGCTGCCTACGAGCTAAAAAATATTTTCTTTTCTTTGTGCTTCGCAATCAACAGCAACCTTCTGTTGAGCGAAGGGGTCTTTGACACAAAAAGACTCAGATCTATTTACTTGAATAAAAAAAATCACAATGAAAAAACTAGTATTGGCTTTCTGCTTTATCGTCGCAACACTCTTCTCAACCGTTTACGGGCAACGCCAAATGGAAAACCTCGACCGGGGATTGGTGGCTGTAAAAGTTACCAACGGCGTATTTATAAGCTGGCGCATCGCGGCCACCGAGTTTACAAACGTTGGCTACAATCTCTATCGCAACGCGACCAAAATTGCCTCCATCTCTTCAACCGAAGCTTCCAATTACACCGACCTATCCGGAACACTCACTTCAACCTATTCCATCAAAGCAGTAGTTGATGGGGTGGAACAAGCTGCATCCGCTCCTGTTAGCGTATGGGCTAATATCTACAAAACACTTCCTATCACTGCACCTGCCGGAGGAACTACCCCCGATGCGGTGGCTTATACCTACACTGCAAACGACTGTAGTACGGCCGATGTTGATGGCGACGGAGAGCTCGAAATTATCCTGAAATGGGATCCTACCAATTCGAAAGACAACTCCCAAAGTGGTTACACGGGCGTTGTCTATCTGGACGCCTATAAACTTGACGGCACACGGCTCTGGAGAATTGATTTGGGAGTGAATATCCGTGCCGGAGCACATTACACGCAGTTTTTGGTGTTTGACTTTGATGGTGACGGAATAGCTGAGGTGGTTTGTAAAACAGCTCCCGGGACAAAAGATGGAGTCGGGAACTACTTAACCGGTGCTGCTACGGGAACAGACAATACAGCCGACTATAGAAATACCGGGGGCTACATTCTTACCGGGCCAGAATACCTCACTGTTTTTGCCGGTCAAACAGGTAAGGAACTTCAAACCATCAATTACGAACCCGCACGTGGAACAGTATCCTCATGGGGCGATAATTATGGCAATCGCGTGGATCGCTTTCTGGCCTGCGTTGCGTATCTGGATGGCAAGACTCCAAGCCTGGTAATGTGCAGAGGATACTACACTCGCTGCTATCTAGCCGCTTACGACTGGAAGAATGGTGCACTAACAAAAAAATGGGCTTTCGATAGCAATACTACCGGAAATAGCGGTTATGCCGGTCAGGGTTGCCATAACCTTTGTGTGGGTGATGTTGACAGTGATGGATTCGACGAAATTATTTACGGTTCGTGCACTATCGATCATAATGGTACAGGGAAATATACGACCAGTCTCGGACATGGCGATGCTATACATCTGAGTGATTTTAATCCCGACAGACCCGGAATGGAAGTGTGGCAAGCGCATGAAAGCACAGGAAGTAATGGAGGACATGGTGCTACCTTCCGCGATGCCAATACCGGTTCTATTTTATTTAGCTTCTCTTCCAGTGGCGATGTTGGCAGAGGCATGGCGGCTGATGTTGATGCCACCAATAAAGGCGCGGAATGTTGGGCTGCCGGATCGCCTTTGTACTCTTGCACAGGCACAACAGTATCAACATCGCAACCTGCATCAGATAATTTTGGAATATGGTGGGATGGTGATGACCTGCGCGAAATACTGGATGGAGACAAAATAGACAAATATGGAGTCGGGCGAGAACTTACCTTATACAATTATGCCACCGCTTCGTCCTGCAACGGAACCAAGAAAAACCCCAACTTGCAGGCGGACATTCTTGGCGACTGGCGCGAAGAGGTGATTCTGCATTCGAGCGACAACAGCAGCTTACTAATCTTCACAACAACGAAACCCACATCACGTCGGCTGTACACCTTGATGCACGACCCGATGTATCGCCTGGGTATTGCCTGGCAAAATGTAGCTTACAACCAACCACCTGATGTAAGTTTCTATTTAGGAGGTGGCATGTCAGCTCCCCCAACACCCACTATCATTTATACACAAACCATCAATTTCCCGGCACTAACTACCAAGGCCGTGGGCGATGCAGATTTTGCTCCGGAAGCAAGTGCCACCTCATCGTTGCCGGTTTCGTATAGCAGTTCGAATACTGCCGTGGCAACCATAACAAATGGAAATATTCATGTGGTTGGCACAGGAACAACAGTTATTACAGCTTCACAAGCGGGAAATGGGTTGTACAATGCAGCAAAAAGCATCACTCAATCGCTAACCGTTTCCGCACATACTGCCCTGCAAACTGCCGAAAAGAAGACAATTTGCTTGTACCCAAATCCTGTATCAGGAAATATCATTACCTTAAAACTCCCGACAGAATACCGATCGGAAATGAGCATTGTAATCGTAGATGGAATGGGGCGATCGATAAAGAGAGAAGTAAAAAAAGGAGAGGATCTTTATCATATCGATGTAGCCTCCGTTCCTCAGGGCTCGTACGTTTTAAAAATAAAGTCGGCAGATATACAAAAAGCTATTCCGTTCGTGAAATTATAAATCAACTCTAAAGTGCATAGTACCACGGAGACACAGAGGACGCAGAGTAATACAAGATTTACCACAGAGGCACAGAGGGCACAGAGAAGAACAACTAAACGTTTAAAACAAAAACAGAATACTAAGATTGATATTTTTTAAACGAGTGACATGTAAAAAAACACCACTGAGACACAGAGGACACAGAGACGAACAACTAAATCTTCAAAACAAAAAAAGGACACTAAGTTCTTTTAAACTCCGTGCCCTCTGTGCCTCTGTTGTAAATCTGTCTCCGTTGTAAATAGACCTCTACTCTGTAAATTTAGAATTAAACAGGAGAAAACCTATATTAATACCAAAATTCCACTCACTACCGGAGTTGCTGTAATTGGCAAACAAACCCGCCGATGCAATCTTAAAGTTATAGACCAACGACGTCTCCACCATCACCTGCGATGAACTAAACGGCTTGGAGTAATACGCCGAATTGTCGGGAGCACGGTTAATGGTTTCGTAAGGCACAAACCAGTACGCTTCGCACCGGGCATGAAAGTCCTTCGTAAAATTATAAATCGGTTTCACCCCGATAGCCGCATATTTATTGGCACTAAACGCATCTTTAAAAACGGTGCGGGTATAGGGCGTGGGTCGAAATGCGGGCGCCTGAATAAGACTAACCGTATAGTTGCTCAACAATGAGCGGTTGGAGAAAGCAAGCTCGCCATACGCACCCAATGTGAATTTATTGGAAAGTGGATAATAGCGATCTACTTTCGCGCGCCACTGCATCCACAAATCCCTTACATTCTTTACATTATTCGATGGTACATTGCCCGACTCGTACGATTCCGTACCTGTAAATGCCTGTAGAGCAGTTGACATATTGTATCCTCTTGTTGGATACATGGTATGATTTAATGTCTGTGCTTCAATTCGCCCAAAAAGACTACCAAGCGAAAAATGACTTTCATCCTCGCGGGTGGACGGTGTAATGGTGGCTCTGTTTAAAAAGTAGGTGTCCGACAAATAGCCATAGCCCGCACCAAATTCCAAACGACCGTTCATCCCTACCGGAAAACCAACACTTAACTTACTATAAATCTCGCCCTGCGTGAAGTCGGCAGTACGGTTGTCGCTATAAAACAACTTGTCTCCTTCAAAATAATCAAACTTATGCAGTACAATGCCCAACTTTACATACCAGCTTTTCTGATCCGGGATTTCAATGCGTGTTCCCATGCTGAAGCCATTATACACTTTACCAAACTGAGCATCAACATACGAAGACTGTGCATAATCGGTCAGATTCTGGTGCGACACTCCAAAATAAGCCTGATTGGCAGTAGAGGATGAAAAATTACCACCCACCAGCACTTTTAAATGATTCTGGGCTCTCACATGCAGGTTTAAATCGAAATTACCGGTTCCGGGATTATACACGGCATGTGGCATTACTTCCTGAATTTTATCGTCGGAGATTAATTTAAAGTAGGATTCTTTAAATTCCTTCATTGTAAAGACATCATTGTCGTAGTGAAATACCTGCTCCACATATTTTTTTTGCAGCGTGTCCACCCCTTCCACCGTAACCCGTTGAAATTTGAATTCTGGGTAACGGTCTCTGAATTCCTGACGTTTTGCAGCTGTCTCTTCGGGAGTAACACGACGGGGAATACGCGCTTTAATCTCGTCCATACGCTTCATAATCGAATCATACCCCATCTGCACCAACTCATCTACTTTATTGAAATCGAACATTTTATAAGTGGAGGAATTAAATGAAAACAAAAGACCTTCTTTTTGTGGAATGGTGTAATCGGTTTTGGTCATAATCATGTTTTGAACCTGCATAATAATGTCTCCCTGTTCGGGTTTCTTCGGATTTGTAGCCACCACACTACCTATCATCACATCGGGTTTAAAATCATTCCGCATAACGTCCACCGGAAAATTATTGAAAATGCCGCCGTCGAACAACAAGCGACCATCCACCACGATGGGCTTATACATAAACGGAAAAGTCATGGAAGCCCGGATAGCATCGCCCAGCACCCCGTTGCGCAACACCACCGCTTCACGATTATAAATATCGGACGCGACGCAGCGAAAAGGTACGAATAGTTTATCAAAATCGCCACCGGCAACTGCATTGGCCTGCGCACAAAGTTGCACAAAAGCAAAATTCATTTGACGTGGCGACACAAGGTTGGTAGGTAGAATTGTGGATTTAAAATCAATAGAATCAATCTTATTGGTCCTTAACGGAATCTCGGCAAAATTGGGTTTCGGGTCGGCATTACGGTAATAATACTTGTAATTTAGCTCCACCTCACCCGTCGACCAATTTTTAAAATCATTGGATTTAAGCACGGCTATCATTTGATCCGTACTAAAACCCATAGCATACATCCCCCCAACAATGGCTCCCATCGAAGTACCCGCTACATAATCTATCGGAATATTATTATCTTCCAATGCCTTGATAACACCTATGTGTGTAATGCCTTTAGCACCACCACCACTCATTACCAGTCCTACTTTTTGAGCAAAAAGCGAGGGTAAAACACATAGCGAAAACAGTAAAATATAGCATCTCTTTTTCATTCTGCGTAAAGGTTTATTCAGACCGTAAAAGTACAAATATTAAATTACAAAACTGAATAATAACTTAAATTTATATACCTTCGACATAATAATTTAATATGAGTTTGAGATAAGCGAACACATATACATCAAGAGAAACTAATATTAGACTGTGAAAGAGGGGATGTGAAAAATCAAAGTTCAATATCGAACAAAAAAAAACGCCACATTATTAATGAGGCGTTTTTTTTGTGTCAATATTTCAGCAGACTTATTCTTCGTCAATAACATCAATAGTCGATTCGATTTCGAAAACTGAAAGTTGGCGGCGAAAAATCTCGTCGAGCGAAATTTGGAATGTTTCGGTATGAGCAATGCCCGGAATAAGTGTAAGACGTTCCAGAATAATATGCAATAAATGACGGTTGTCTTTGGCATAAATCTTCACAAACATTGAGTATTTGCCTGTAGCATAGTGACATTCCACTACTTCAGGTATTTTTTTCAACTCTTCAACTACATTGTTGAATTGTTTGATATCGCTCAACGTAATTCCGATATAAGCACAGGTCTGAAAACCAACTTTGTATGTATCAACTACGAATTCTGAGCCTTTGATAATACCTGTGTTGCGCAATTTTTGTATGCGTTGGTGAATAGCCGCACCCGAAACATTACATTCGCGAGCCACTTCCAAAAACGGAATACGGGCATCTTGCGAGATAAGTTGAAGTATTTTTTTGTCTAAGCGATCAATTTGATGTTGTGCCATAGTATTTAAACAATTACGAGATATTTATTAGGGTGTGATGATCTTACAATATTTACCAACTTTCAGTTTTCACGAGTCAATTAGTTTTGATTGTAAGAATTTTAGTGCAAATGTATTCAATAATTTTGTAATTCCGTGTTATTTTGCAATAAATTGATAGTTATATGTGCAAAATATTCATTTTAACGATATTTCCCCTCATCGCAGTCTTTCATCACACTAATGTAACTTTGATAGCGCGATGAACTGATGTGGTGATTTTCAACTTCTTTCAGCACTGCGCAGCCGGGTTCGTGCACATGCGTGCAATTTGCGAATTTACATTCCGAAGAGGCCGCAAAAATTTCTTTGAAATAGTGACCCACTTCTGCTTCTTCCATATCGATTGTGCCAAAGCCCTTTATCCCCGGAGTGTCGATAATGTGACCACCCGATAGTAACTCAAACATCTCCGAAAAGGTGGTGGTATGCATTCCTTTGTTATGATAAGAAGATATTTCGCCCGTTTTGGCCAACGAAAGCGGCGCAATGGCATTAATCAACGTAGATTTACCTACACCTGAATTACCTGAAAAGAGCGTTGTTTTGCCGCTTAAAAAGGTCAGCAAGTCATTTATATTCTCCGAATGCAAGGCCGAAACTTTAAAAGCAGGATAACCCAGACTGGTATACAAATGAACCAAAGCATCCAGATATTCCAGTTCCGGAGCTGTATATCTGTCAATTTTATTGAAAACAAGACAAGCCGGCACACGATACGCTTCGGCAGTAGCCAGAAAGCGATCGATAAAGACCAGCGATGTTTCAGGATAATTGACTGTAACTACCAGCGCCACCAAATCGAGATTAGCTGCAAGAATCTGAAACTGTTTCGATAGATTGGACGAACGACGAACAATATAATTGCGTCGATCGCAAATGGTATTTATCATGGCTGTGCCGTCCACATTCATCTCGAACTCCACCCAATCGCCCACAGCAATAGGATTGGTGCTGCGAATCTCCTTCAAGCGAAAATTTCCCTTTATGCGGCATTCGAACAATTCGCCATCATCAGTTTTTACCTGATACCAACTGCCAGTATTTTTTACTACTAATCCTTTCATTTTATTTAGAAGTAAGAGCTAAGAAGCAAGAAATAAGTAAAATATATTTTTCTATCATTTTCCATGTTTTTTAATTTTCATTCTACCGTTCAATACGCCTTTACATTTAAGCGTTTAGACAACTACAAATCACCCGATCAACACATTATCAAATCATCACATCCAAACCATATCGCACGACATCACATTACCACATTACCACATCATCACATTAAAACGCTTCCGTTGCAGTAATATAAAATTGCATTTTATCGCCATAATTATTCTTTGCCATATCCAGGCGCAAATGCACCCGGGCATCATTCAACCGATATCGTAAGCCCGCACCATAAGCTACTTTCAACTTATCTATTTTATAACCGGAACTGCTCATCACATCACCGGCCGAACAAAAAACGGCTGCTTTCAGGCGTTTGTAAATGGGAATTCGATATTCTGTCTGAAACATCATCAGCACATTTTCGCGGTACATCCCTTGTCGGAAACCACGAAGTCCATCACGTCCACCCACCGTGGGCAGTAATTGAAACGGAATATCCTTGCGACCAAAAATTCCGGCAAAATAAGCCTGCCAGGCAACTACCTGCGATCCAAAAACCGGCACATACTGCCGGCAATCAATCGAAACTTCCTGCAAAGAGTAGGTACTTCCCCACCCCGCCTTCGACGCTGACATTAGGGTTTTGGCAAAAAAACCTTGTTGCGGGTAAAACTGATTATCGCGACTATCGTACGCAGCTACCAAACCAACACTTGTTTGCGAAAAAGGTTCCCAACCACTGCTGCCAAATTGATTATAAAGGGCAACTTTGTTTTTTTCGAAGGTAGAATCGGTCTTCACACCTTCGTGCCGCGTAGCAAATGATACTCCCACAAATAGATGTTTCGAAAGAATATATTGCGGCTGTGCCACCAACGAAACACTTCGGGCCGTAAATGGTTGCTTGATATTCGTCGGGATATTGCCTATCCCGTAAAAATTATCCGGATAATTGCGCACGCTAAAATTAGAATATAAATACCACTTATTGGTATTTATATAAATTTTTGGCGAGATATTAAACAAAAACTGATTATGAAATGTATAAACAGCACCCCCCGTAACGGAACTAATGCGACTAATATCCGTACTCCTGAAATAATATCCGTAGGCAATGCCCGTAGCCACACTGGTTTCCTGCTGATACGAAGCTTGCGGAATTACAAATAAACTTTTGCGCGACACAATTGAATCAGACGCCCCGACAGCGTAGCTAAACACTGAAACTGACAGGAGAAAAAGAATGATCCATTGCTTTAATCGCATAATTCAGAATGTATAAATAAAACATCAGTCACCTCAAAAGCTATGAGATGACTGAGTTGTCCGACTGATTGTCAACTTATTATACTGTCATAATTTCTTTTTCTTTAGCAGCATACATATCTTCAATGCGTTTGATAAACTTGTCATGAATTTTCTGCACGCTTGCTTCGGCATCTTTGCCCACATCTTCGGGCAAGCCTTCTTTTACCATTTTCTTGAAGTTTTCAATGGCATCTCTACGGGCATTGCGGATACTGATTTTAGCATCTTCGCATTCCGCTTTCGATTGTTTTGCCAGTTGTTTACGACGATCTTCGGTCAATGGTGGAATTCCCAAACGAATAGTTTCACCATTGTTCATTGGGGTGATGCCTACGTCAGAGTTCAGAATTGCTTTTTCAATAACTGAAATCAACGCTTTTTCCCAAGGCTGAATGGTAATGGTTTTAGCATCGGGAGTTGTAATGGTTGCCACACTCGAAATAGGCACATGTTGACCATAATAATCCACTTTTACGCCATCCAAAATACGTGGATTGGCTTTACCTGCGCGAATGTGCGCTAACGATTCGTCCAAAAATAAAATGGAAGCTTCCATGTTGTCTTCTGCATGGGTCAGATGTGGTTTTACGTCTAGCATAATGTATTTTGTTTGAAAGTTTTATGTTGAAAAGTTGAGTGTTTTATTGTATAATGAATCTATTATTTATTTGAAACCAATGTTCCGATTTTTTCGCCCAGCATTACCTTTTTCAGATTACCAACAGTGTCCATATCAAAAACATAGATCGGCATATTGTTTTCCTTGCACATGGTGGTAGCTGTTAAGTCCATCACTTTCAGGTTGCGATTATAAATCTCATCGTAAGTAATTTCGTCGAATTTCGTAGCTGTCTTATCTTTTTCCGGATCGGCAGTATAAATACCATCCACGCGGGTTCCTTTTAGCATTACATCGGCTTCAATTTCGATAGCACGAAGTGAAGAACCGGTGTCGGTAGTGAAAAACGGATTGCCCGTTCCGGCCGAAAGGATAACCACTTCGCCCCGCTCCAGACTCTCGATAGCCTTTTGTTTGCTGTAAAACTCACCTATTGGCTCCATGCGAATGGCGGTAAGTACACGCGATTTTACACCACCTGCCTGAAGAGCAGAATTCAGCGCTAAACTATTAATAACAGTAGCCAACATACCCATTTGGTCGCCCTGCACGCGGTCAAAACCTTTTGAAGTTCCACTTAAGCCACGAAAAATATTTCCACCTCCGATAACAATACCCACCTGAACACCTAACGCAACTATTTCAGCAATTTGGGTAGCATATTCACCCAATCGTTTTTCATCAATACCATATTGTTTTTCGCCCATTAGCGACTCACCACTCAATTTCAACAAAATGCGTTTAAATGCTGCCATGTTTATGTATTTATTATTTAGACTATCTGCCAAAAACAGAATAGGTTTTACAAACTGTAATTCTGTTCGCTCATTGGTTAGCAAAAGTAAATAATTTGGAGCGGATATGCAAATTATATAATCTATTATTCAATTATTTACCATCCGGCTATTGGAGGTTTTTCTTGTTTTTTGTACCTTTGCGCCCGCAAAACAAATACTAAATCAACAATTTATGCACGAAAAAGGAACGTATGTTCGTATTGAAGTCGCTGATCCAACTCCACTAGGACTTACGGGTTTGGCAATGGTTACGCTTGTAGCCGCATCTCAAAAACTTGGATTTACCGAAGGGTTATCCATTTTAATTCCCTGGGCTATCTTTTTAGGTGGATTTGCTCAGTTAATAGCTGCTGTTTATGATTTCAAACACAACAACTTGTTTGGATCAACAGCTTTTGCCGCTTACGGTTTATTCTGGATTTCGATGGCAGCATCATGGATGATCAAAATGGGAGTTTTCGGAAAAGCATTGGCCGACGGATTTGACGTTCGTCAGTTAGGCGTTATCTTTCTAGGCTACTTATTTTTCTCTCTTTTCATGACAGTAGCGGCGTTCAAAACCAACAAAGCATTGATTGCCATCATGGTATTAATCGACGTCTTGTTTATTGGATTAATGCTCGACTCATTTAAAATGGGCGAATACTGGCACGCCATTGCAGCCTGGAGCGAATTATCCATTTCCCTGATTGGCTTCTATGCAGCCGGAGCAAACATGCTCAACAAATCTTACGGTCGCACCATACTTCCTTTGGGAAGTGCTATCTGGAAATAATTTCAGACCCAATTACAACAATGGCTGTCTCAAGAAATTTGGGACAGCCATTATTTTTAAATGAAAATCGTTATGCACCCAACATTTTTAAAAGTTCATAAACAAGAATAGCCGGCCAAACAAGAGCCTTTAAAAAGCCTAAAACACCCAACCAGAAAGTAGCTGCATGCGAAATAAAATAAATAGCTGCACCCGCCAAACCAAGCCCATAAACAGCACCACCGGTGGCATTAGCCTGATGATTTCGATTTCTGTTACAATTCATTTCGTCGTTCATTGTTTTTATTATTTAAGTAGTTCCGGTATGTACCGAAGTTATTTTCTCATTTAGTCCCTGTGATTTAAGGCGTAAAGATATAGTATATATTTTGAACATTAGATCCAACATTATTCATTTTTTCAATATTTATTCAATAATACATCCAAATTACATCCATATTAGTTGAACAAACCACTTCGTAAGTGGTTATACCTGCATTGACAGAAAAAACGATGAATACAAGATTTCAGTTTAAAGCCCTATCTACGCTCTCACTCCTTCTAATGGTAGTGTTCGTTATTTCTGTGGCCTTTAAACCGCTACACGTATTATTCGCCGGGCATCATTATTCTACCGAAAAGGGCTGTAAACACAAAGTCTGTGAACATTCCGATCAAGAAACAATCTCAAACCAACATGACGAATCTTGTCCGGTTTGTGAGTTTGAGTTTTGCCTTTTCGTTCCACAAAACCAGTTTAATTTGCCGCAACTAGTGGCTAATTTAGAAGGAAAACTTACAGCACGTATTTTTTCTTGTTTGGTTCGTCAATCATCTCACCATTTTCAATTACGGGCTCCTCCAGGCTTGTAAAACAACTTCTTTTTTCGTCTATTTCCAACTAAGCGGCCGGCTATCAAATTAGCACGGCAAGTTTGGCAGCACGTCGCATCTACATATGCAATGTTACAGCCTGCACCTTCCGTTTTTAAACAGACGACACATCCACATTATCTATCACTTACAATTTTAAAAAAATGAATAAAACATATATTATCATCATTTTACTTTTTGCATCATTAAGCCTTATGGCAGAGAATCTGAAAGTGTCGCAAACAAGTCTTCAGGGCAAAATAACGACTAAAAATGGAGAACCGATTATTGGCGCCACCCTCTTTTTCCCTGAACTAAAAACCGGAACGGTAACTAATACCGAAGGGAAGTACAAGCTTCAGAATCTGCCTAAAAGCGCTATACTTTGTCAGGTCAGTGCTGCCGGTTACAAAATGATTGCCTCAACTATCGACTTAAAAACAATCGATATCAAAGACTTCCTAATGGAAGAATCTGTTATTGAGATAAACGAAGTAGTAGTCACCGGACAAGCCGGAGCTTCACAATCCATCAAAATGCCCACGCCCATCAGCGTTGTCACACTGGCTGATTTGCAGCAACACGGCACCACAAATATCATTGATGCCCTAGCCTCGCAACCGGGCATCTCACAAATCACCACCGGAAGCGGCATCTCCAAACCAGTCATTCGCGGATTGGGTTACAACCGTGTGATCGTAATGAAAGATGGTGTTCGTCAGGAAGGTCAGCAATGGGGCGATGAGCACGGCATCGAAATAGATGAATTTGATGTAAGCAGAGTAGAAATTCTGAAGGGTCCGGCAAGTCTGATGTACGGCTCCGATGCTATGGCGGGTGTTATCAATCTATTTTCAGCATCCTTACTTCCACAAGGTGCCATAAAATTGAATGCACTGACCAATTACCAAACCAACAATGGGCTTATGGCTTACTCGCTGGATTATGCCGGACATAAAAATGAATTTGTATGGGACTTCAGATACAGCAACAAACAAGCTCATGCCTACCAGAATAAATATGACGGTTCTGTTTTCAATTCAGGATTCAGTGAAAATGCGGCATCGGCTTTACTGGGCATCAACAACTGGTGGGGATATTCACACCTCACATTGAGTACCTATCAACTGACTCCGGGTATTGTGGAAGGCGAGCGCAATGCCACTACCGGTCAATTTATAAAACCTATCGTCTTTAGCGACGGAAGCGAAGGTACCGGCATTGCATCTCATTCCGATTTTATGAGCTACAGTCATCAAATTCCCTATCAACAAGTAAAGCATTACAAAGCAGTTTGGAACAACAACATTCTTATCGGAGATGGAAGCTTCAAGAGCACCTTTGGGTATCAACAAAACCGACGCCAGGAATTTGCAGACGTAATGAGTCCTGACAACTACGGATTATATTTTTCACTTCACACGTTGACTTACGATATTCATTACACGCTTCCAGAGAGAAATGGGTTTGGGCTTTCGTACGGAGTGAATGGCATGTATCAAAGTTCCTTAAACAAAGGTATTGAATACCTTGTACCCGAATATCAATTGTTCGATGCAGGTGTTTTTGTTGTCGGTAAAAAAAGTTGGGGAAAAATAGATATCAGCGGTGGCTTGAGATACGACCACCGCTCCGAAAACAGCCATGCTCTTTATCTCAATGAAAATGAAGAAAAAACTACAGCATCCGACCCTTCTGCTCAATTACGCTTTGCAAAACTAGCGGAAAACTTTGGCGGAATAAGCGGAAGCATTGGAGCCAGCTACCAACCCGGCGAACACTGGAACATGAAATTGAATTTCTCGCGGGGATTCAGGGCGCCGAACATTAGTGAACTTGCTTCAAACGGCGTGCATGAGGGCACCATTCGATACGAGATAGGCAACTCCAACCTGAAAGCGGAAAACAGTCTGCAAACCGACTACGAACTCGGCTACAGTACTGAGCACGTAAGCGCTAAAGTAAATCTATTTGCAAATAATATCAGCAACTATATTTTTTCGCGTAAAATAAGTAATTCAGTTGGTCAGGATTCGATTATGGATGGAGTTCAAACGTACAAATTCGATTCGGGAAATGCGCAGATTATGGGTGGTGAGTTCTCTATCGATATTCACCCTCACCCATTGGATTGGTTGCACTTCCAAAACAGTTTATCGTATGTTCATTCCCAGCTAAAAAACCAATCCGACTCTACAAAATACCTGCCCTTCACTCCTCCTGCAAAATTAAGATCTGACATTAGGGTTGATATAAACAATACAGGTAAATACGTAAGAAACAGCTACATTTCTTTTGGGTTAGAACATTACTTTAAGCAATCGAACATTTATTCGGCTTATAATACCGAGACTGCAACCGGTAACTACACCTTACTCAATGCAGCGATAGGTGGTGATATTGTGAGCAAAAAGAAGACCATTTGTTCCATTTATCTGAGTGGCACAAATTTGGCAGACATTGCCTACCAAAGTCATTTAAGCCGATTGAAATACGCGGCTGTGAATGAAGTTACCGGCCGAACCGGCGTTTTCAATATGGGAAGGAATATCAGCATTAAACTAATTGTACCGGTAGATTTATAAACAAAAATGAGGAGGGTGGCACCAAAGCAACACTCTCCTCATCTTTAAACTATTATCGCATTGCAAAGCGACATTTATATTTTCGATAGAATGACAGTAAAATTCTTGCCGTATTTTTTGGCACATTTCGGGCAAGTAGTATACCACATATAGGTTTTTTCTATTTGATAAGCTTTTTCCTCACAATGCTTTTCAAAATCTACCATCCATTTTCCGGTTTCGTTGTAGTTTCCTTCGTAAACCCGGCAATAGTAGTTACCACTGAGTCGAACGTTTTCAAGGGTTGGAATTTCTTTGTCAACTGCCAAAAACAAATCCATATTCCATTTCGAAGTGTGATCTGAAAGGCAAAGCCAATCAGGTATCGTAGCAAGAGCTTCCTCCACACAGGCATTTAGCCGTTTCATAGTAGCACCAAAATTGATGGGCACATAAAACAATGTAAACACCCTGGCCTTCACAAAAAGTTTATTGTCCCAATGGAGCAGTTCATCATCCCATGGAGTGGGATCGAAAGGAGGACAACAGTCAAAATCAATCGGTTGAGCATTCATAAACCACCAAATTAAAGTTGAACAACTTGAAATTAATCACTGCAAATATATCTGTTTTATTTGAGATGTAATTAAATAAAAACAACTTCTTTTTGAAGTAAAAAAAAAGGGCTGCAAAAAAATTGCAGCCCTTAACTCTATATACTTTAAATTGTATTATTTGTACATTTTCTCTCGAATCGCTTTAATGTCCTCTGAAGTTACATAATCATCGTAATCCATTTGTTTATCAATAATCCCGTTTGGAGTCAACTCGATAATACGGTTACAAACCGTTTGGATAAATTCACGGTCATGCGACGCCATCAACACATTACCTTTGAAATTTACGAGTGTGTTGTTGAAGGCCTGAATAGACTCCAAATCCAGGTGATTGGCCGGAGAGTCCAGCACCATCACATTGGCATTGCGAAGCATCATACGCGAAATCATACAGCGCATTTTTTCACCTCCCGAAAGAACACTTGCCTTTTTATAAATCTCTTCGCCTGCAAAAAGCATTTTACCCAAATAACCGCGAATAAACGCTTCGGTAGTATCGGTAGAAAACTGTCCGAGCCAGTCTACCAGTTTTAAATCGGTATTGAAAAATTCGGAGTTATCGAGCGGTAAATAAGCGTGCGTAATGGTCACACCCCAATTATACGTTCCTTCGTGCGCTTTGTCGTGGTCATTAATAATTTCAAAGAAAGCGGTCATAGCACGTGGATCTTTCGACAAAAAGATAATCTTATCGTTTTTCTCCACATTGAAATTCACATCTTTGAAAAGTACTGTTCCATCCTCAATGGTTTTGCCAAGACCGGCAATTTCGAGCACCATGTTGCCCGGTTCGCGTTCCGGCGTAAAAATAATGCCCGGATATTTGCGGGTAGAGGGTTGAATTTCCTCCACGTTCAATTTTTCAAGCATTTTCTTACGACTGGTAGCTTGTTTCGATTTAGCCACATTGGCACTGAATCGACGAATAAACTCTTCCAGCTCCTTACGTTTTTCGTCAGCTTTTTTATTCTGATTTTGTTGTTGACGAAGCGCCAATTGACTCGATTCGTACCAGAAAGAGTAGTTACCCGAGAAAAGCTGAACTTTTCCAAAGTCAATATCCACCGTGTGCGTACTTACCGCATCCAGAAAGTGACGGTCGTGCGAAACAACAAGTACTGTATTTTCGTAGTTAGCCAAATAATTTTCTAACCACATCACTGTGTCCACATCCAGGTCATTGGTAGGCTCATCAAGCAACAAGTTATCCGGTTTTCCAAAAAGGGCGCGTGCCAACAGCACACGTACTTTTTCCATACCGCTCAACTCACTCATCAACTGATAATGCAAATCTTCTTTGATTCCCAAACCGCTCAGCAAAATAGCAGCGTCACTCTCAGCATTCCAACCATTCATTTCCGAGAATTTCTCTTCCAATTCAGAGGCACGAAGTCCATCCGCATCCGAAAAGTCTTCCTTCATGTAAATAGCATCCTTTTCTTCTTTTACTTTCCAAAGTACAGTGTGCCCCATCATCACCGTATCGATAACGGTAAACTGATCGAATTCAAAGTGATCTTGTTTAAGTACAGATAGACGCTCACCTGTACCAAACTGCACGTTCCCACGTGTAGGATCAAGGTCGCCGCTAAGCATGCGGATAAGCGTAGATTTACCGGCACCATTTGCACCAATAATGCCATAACAGTTACCAGCAGTAAATTTCAGGTTTACGTCTGAGAATAAAACACGTTTGCCAAATTGAATGGCTAGATTTGAGACGGTGATCATATATTTTTTATGTCTAAAGTCGAAGGCCCAAAATCATATGATTTTAAACTTTCGACTATTTTAAAACAAGAATAGAACTTGCCTGCTTTCCAAACCCGTTCTATTCTTTTATACTATATTATTTGATAAATTATCCTATAATGCCTAAAGTGCGAGCGGCTTTAGATATTTTTTCTATAGATTCGTCAATTTGATCAAAAGTATGCGTTGCCATTAATGAGTAACGAATCAGGGAATCTTCCGAAGGTACTGCTGGCGAAACAACCGGATTAATAAACACACCATCGTCCATCAACATACGTGTAATCTGGAATGTTTTTGTGTTATCACGCACATAAAGTGGAATAATTGGAGTTTCCGTTGGCCCGATTTCAAAACCGGCTTTCAGGAATCCTGCTTTTGCACGTGCCGTATTTGCCCACAATGCATCTTTACGCCATGTTTCTTCGGCCATTACATCAAGCGCTGCAAGTACACAACCGGTTGAAGCCGGAGTAATAGAAGCACTGAAAATTAATGTACGTGAATTATGTTTCAAATAATTGATAATATTGTTATCAGAAGCAATAAATCCACCAATAGTACCTAACGATTTACTGAAAGTTCCCATGATTAAATCCACATCCTGAGAGACGCCGAAATGTTCACAAACTCCCGCTCCTGTTTTACCAAAAACACCTAGTGAGTGGGCTTCATCAACATAAATCGAGGCATTGTATTTTTTAGACAGAGCTACAATTTCGGGCAATTTAGAAACATCACCTTCCATGCTGAAAACACCGTCCACTACAATCAGTTTCAATTTGTCCGGTTCGCATCTTTTAAGCACTTTTTCCAACGCATCCATATCGTTGTGACGATATTTGAATTGTTTTGAAAAAGACAAACGCTTGCCTTCAATAATAGAAGCATGGTCATATTCGTCAAAGATCAAATAATCCTCACGACCGGTAACACATGGTACAACACCCGAATTTACAGTAAAACCGGTTGCATAGACCAATGCAGCTTCTTTGTGCACTAATTTTGCTAAACGATCTTCTAATTCGAGGTGAATATCTAATGTTCCATTTAAAAAACGTGATCCGGCACAACCTGTTCCGTATTTTTCAATTGCTTTAATCGAAGCCTCTTTTAAACGAGGATGATTGGTCAATCCTAAATAGCTGTTGGACCCAAACATCAAAACTCTTTTACCATCTATTGTTACAACCGTATCCTGGTCAGACTCAATCGGACGGAAATATGGATATACACCCATATCTTTTGCTTGTTGAGGTGCATCATATTGCCCCAATACATTACTTAATAGACTCATATAATACTATGTGTGTTATAAATAAAAACGGCTGCAAAGATACTATTTTTTTATGGAAAAACACAAATAATTTGAATTCTAACATATATTTAGCTACTTTTGCAAGCCCAAATTAAACCCTAAAACATTTGTGAGCAAACAAATAGATTCTAAATTATTGCCTTTGCTGGCGGCAAAATCGGAACCCGAATGGAAACGATTTTATATCAAAAACAAGAAAAAACTCGAAGGAATGGATCTTCGCGTACAGGCATTGCACGATAAAGTGTCATCCTGTACCGATTGTTTGAAGTGTGCCAACTGCTGTCGGTCACTCGGTCCCCGCATCACCGACAAAGACATTGAGCGAATGGCTAAAGCTTTGAGGATGAAGGCAGCAGATGTACTTAAAAATTACTTGCGCGTGGATGAAGACGGAGATACTGTTTTTCAGTCAATGCCTTGTCCTTTTTTGGGAGACGATAATTATTGCTCTATCTACGAATCGCGCCCAAAAGCTTGCCGGGAATATCCCCACACAGACCGCAAACGGTTTTATCAAATTTACAATCTATCCATAAAAAACGCATCCACTTGCCCGATTGTATATGAGGTACTTGAACAATTAACAAAGACCACTACCCCTTAAAAGCGAACAAGGAAAGTGCGTTTGCGCAAACCTATTTAAGGATTGGTTCTGAATATCTCTTTTTTTAATGTGCCATTTTTATGAAATGAGTACCCCACGGTAAACAGAATACCTAAAGAAATACTCAAAACCGTTGATGCCAAAATAGCAATCATAATCGCTATTTGATATTTAATAGCTACCAAAGGCACCGAACCACCCAAAATCTGTCCGGTCATCATGCCCGGAAGCGAAACAATCCCCATGGTAGCCATGGTAGCGATGGTCGGATTTAAAGCCGAGACAAAACTTTTTTTCGCAAAGTGCAATAAAGCTTCGTACTTTGTAGCTCCCAATGCAAGTTTGTAAAAATAGAGCTGCTCATCTCTCCTCAAAGATTTATAAAAATCGCCCAATCCTATAACATTAGATCGTAAAGAGTTGCCCAACACCATTCCGCCGATGGCAATCATGTATTTGGCATCGAGTATAAAATCGAGATGAACTATAAAATAATTGAAGTAAAGAACGACAAAGAAATTGGCGATAATGAATGAGAATAAAACGGGCAGAGCAAACTGCTTGATTTTTAGTCCTGAATTTTTGATTACCGAAAAGCTGGCAGCATTAATCATTACCAGAAACCAAAGCAAATTCAAAAACCAATTGTTGAATCTAAAAAGATATTCGAGAAAAAAGCCGATCAATACCAATTGAACAGCCATCCGTAAAGTAGAAGTAACAAGATTTTTTGTAATCCCAAGCTTAAAATACCACACTGCCATCAATGGCACGAGCAGCAAAATGCCGCACATAAACATTGAAAAAGCGGACAAATCAGTTGCACCATTCATAGTCAATTCAATTTTAGCGCTTTAATATTAACACCAGAGGGCAAGTAATTATCGTGAGAGATAGACAAGACCGTAAAGTCCGGATTCAGCAAAAAGTAATCGAGCACTTTAATTCTCAATGATTTATCCAACGCAGAACTTATTTCATCCAGAAAAAAAATATCCCGCTTCAAAAGCAGCGCATTAACAATGGCAACCCTTTGCTTTTCACCACCCGACAGCGTTTCAATATCTTTTTGCAACAAACTATCCTGCAATTCAAAATAATTAAACAGTTGCGGTATTTCGATTGCAGCTCCATCTTTATATTTCAAATTTGCTCTGAGCGACATGGTTTCATCAAACAGAGCCTGAACTTTTCCTGTACCAATATTCAAATCCTGACTTACATACGCAACACGTCGGCGCAGTTCCCAAACAGAGGCATCTGTCAAAACTGAACCTTCGAAAGAAATACTTCCGCTATCCGGCTTCTCAAACCCCAGTAGCAAACGAAACAAAGTCGTTTTTCCAATACCCGAACGTCCGGTGATATTCACCTTATCGCCACGGGATATCTGAAACGAAAAATTTCGTAGCACAAAATTTTCGGAAAATCGTTTGCTTATATTTTGGATATCGAACATCAAAACTTTTTCAGGTATTACAACAAATCAATTTGAAAGTTTCTCAAAATCATCCCAAAATCCCGGGTACGACTTAGTCACCACTTGTGGATTCTCAATAACAATTGGAGTAACCAGGGCAGCGGGTGCAAAAGCCATAGCCATTCGATGATCGTGGTAAGTGGCAATGCTTATCGGTGACGCCGGCTCGCAACGTTCACCATCCCATGCCAACTGACTTTCGGCAGGTTCGTAAACCACATAACCCAGCTTAGCCAATTCGTTAATCAACGCTGCAATTCGATCCGTCTCTTTAATTTTAAGCGTCTCCAAACCGCTAAATTTAAACGGAATACCTTTCAAACAGCAAGTAACGGCAAATGTCTGCGTCAAGTCAGGTTCATCGGTAAAGTCGTATTCCATTCTGGTGGTCAGTTCACCATTTGGCGACAACAAAACCCCATCTTCCATGTACGACGTTTTAACCCCTAACTGTTCAAAAAGATCAGCTACTTTGCTATCTCCCTGATAACTATTTTCGCCCAAACCTTTCAAAAAAACACCACCTTTACCTACCAACGAAAGTATTTCGTACCAATACGATGCAGCCGACCAGTCCGATTCCACTTTATACGGAATTGGTTGATATTCCTGAGGTTCTATCTGAATAACATTTCCTAAAAAGTCAACATCAATCCCATATTCATCCATCATTTGCAGGGTCATATTGATGTAAGGCCTGGAAATAATCTTACCTTCCAACACAATTTTCAGTCCGTGTAGCATGCATGGTGCTATCATCATCAATGCGGAGATATACTGACTGCTCACGTTTCCTTTCAGATGAATTTCGCCACCCACAAGGGCACTTCCTACTATTTTTAGCGGTGGATAGCCATCGTTTTCGAGATATTCAATTCTTGCACCAAGGCCATTAAGTGCATCCACCAGCAATTTGATGGGACGCTGTTTCATGCGTTCACTACCCGTAATTACCCATTCACCAACCGTTTTCGACAAAAAAGCAGTAAGAAAACGCATGGTTGTTCCTGCAGCTCCAATGTCAAAAGTGGTACTATTTGAGTCCAATGCGCTCACCAACACATTCGTATCATCGCAATCGGCCAGATTTTCAATATCGTAAGGGCTGTACGACAAAGCATCCAATATCAAAGCGCGATTGCTTATACTTTTTGAAGCCGGAAGTGAAATTTGAGCAGCAAGGCTGTCGATGGTAATGTGGAATTCTTTCTTGTCAGAAAACATATATGGAATCTATTTTTGTATGTATAAAAAGAGTTTTAATGCCGAAATCAGCATGTCGACATTAAAACCTGAAAAATCATTTTTAAACCGCTAATTCGTAAATTTTCTTCACATCCTCTTCGGTGAGTTTCACAAAACTACCCATTGTCTGAGTGCCTAATCCCAACACTTTAAGCATAGTCGGAATGTCTTCGGCTTTTGCTCCAAGTTCAGAGAAACGAATCGGCATGCCGATAGAAGTCAGAAATTGTTCAAACTTAGCAATGCCCTGTTTCGCAGTATTTTCAGGATTTTGAAAATCCATCTCACACCCCCACACCCGAACAGCAAACTGCGCAAAACGCATCACATCGTGATGCATTACATGCTTCATCCAGGCCGGAAACATCACTGCCAAACCTGCTCCATGTGCTACATCGTACAATCCGGACAGTTCATGTTCAATTTGGTGTGTCGACCAATCCTGCTCACGTCCTACTCCGCAAATATCATTGTGAGCAACCATTCCCGCCCACATAATATTAGCGCGAGCCTCGTAGTCACCTGGATTCGCCAACGCTTTTGGGGCTTCTTTAATCACCGTCAAAAGAACAGCTTCGCACAAACGATCAGTTATTTCAACATCTTTCGTATTCGTAAAATAACGTTCCAACACGTGCGCCATCATATCGGTAGCACCACAAGCCGTTTGAAATGCCGGCAACGTACAAGTCAATTCAGGATTGAGAATAGAAAAAACAGGACGCAATGCATCACTGTTAGCAGCACGTTTTAGCATGCCGGTTTCGTGAGTAATTACCGAACCTGTAGAACCTTCACTTCCCGCAGCTGAAATCGTCAGGATAGTTGCCACCGGCAAAGCATTCTTAACTTGTTCGCCTTGATAAAAATCCCAAAAGTCGCCATCGTACAAAGCACCAAGTGCAATAGCTTTCGCCGAGTCGATAACACTTCCGCCACCTACGGCCAAAATAAAATCTATATTTTCGCGCTTGCAAAGTTCGATGCCTTCGTACACTAACCCACTGCGTGGATTTGGCATTACACCGCCTAACTCAACATAGCTTATATTTTCGCCGGACAGTGAATCTTTTACGCGGTCAAGCAGACCACTTTTCTGCACAGAGCCACCTCCAAAATGAATCAACACCTTTGTTCCGCCAAAACGTTTTACATATTTACCTGCTTCTGTTTCACGACCTTTTCCAAACACAAAAGAGGTTGGACTATAAAAATTAAAGTTATTCATAATTATTTAATATTGAGTTCGAGATAGTCAATTTTTCAAATTCACCAATCGGGCAATCTGTTTATCCGCTATCTCTGTCGTTTTATTCATTTGAGCATTTATTTCTTTCACAAAAGCGTTCTCATCAAATGTACCTCGCACAGCATCAAAGTCCAGCTGTTTATCCGCATCATTTCCATCCATTCCAAAACCGGTTCTCGAAACAGTATTGAATTCTTTTTTAGCATCCCTCAATATCAAATCATCAAAAGTCAACACTGCTTTTTTCCATTTTTCTACAATTGTAATAATATCTTGTATTTCAATATCAGCGAATGTTTTTCCAAGTTGTCTTTCGAGAATATTTTTTTCCCAAATCCAGGAGTAATTTGAAAAATCAGCATGCAATTTATTCAAATTGGTTTGAATGGCTTCAAGCGATATATTTTCTATCTGAATTTGTTTCAGCAGTCTATCCACCTCATATTTAGGAGCAATCAAACCGGCCATATCCACCCACTCATCCGTTCCTGTTTTCGCACCGGAAGTAAATAATCCAAGCAAAGACTCTTTGGTAATTATCTCCTCAGCACCTAGTTTCTCTACAACACTTCCACCAACAAATTGGCTGATAGCCATTTCGTATAATTCAATTCCTTTTTTGATAGACGATCGTTTTATTTTGCAATTCTGATACCACACAAACGAAGCACTTGCATCCATAGTTAGCAACAATCCATTCAGTATTTCAATACCTTTCAAAGCTTTTGATAAAGTGTATGGCGACAGAAAGTCAAAATTGATGGAGTCCAGTTTCTTTTCATCCGTACGATTATCGCGCTTTGGCCATTTTTGTACATCGCGAATAGTGCCGGCACTAT
Source organism: Paludibacteraceae bacterium (assembly GCA_942493025.1). Taxonomy (GTDB): domain Bacteria; phylum Bacteroidota; class Bacteroidia; order Bacteroidales; family Paludibacteraceae; genus Paludibacter. Next base: position 4,317,822 of record OW818663.1, on the reverse strand, counting down.
GAAGATTTATGCCGGGCAACAAACTACTTTCGCCATCATTTTCCAGCAAATACGAAAACGGTAAATTCGAAATATCCGGATTACCTTTATGACGACCCAGCACCACTGTAAATGCTCCTATCTTTGCCGGCCACATAACATACGAATCACTCGAAGTTTTTACACCACGTTCAGTAATTCCCTGATGAACAGGACCCAACTTGTACATATGATTGCTAAAATTCGTTCCACTACCCGCATTCATAAACGAATACAAAGCGGTCAGCATCAAGGTAGATTTATGATGCGTAACTGTGTAAGGACCAGCAAAAATTGAAACCGCCTCACCGTGCAATCCCTGACAGTTTGCAAAAAAGAGGGAATCAATGGCCGAAAATTGTTTACCGATAATACAACCCTGTCCTACAAAACAATTCGAAATCAGAGCTGATTCAGAAACTGTTGTGCCCGAATTGATTATAAAATTAGTACATTGCACACCCCGCCCGATATAAACGGGTGCTTGTTCATTACAATTTACGGTTCCATTTTCAAGCAACAATACACCTTCAATTACAGCAAAATCACCAATACGAACATTTTTCAAACTATCGCAATTCGTAATGCGCACATTCTTTCCAATGCTACCTTTATCGGATTTTTGCAAATCAGCATAGTTCACAATTTTACTCTCAAGTGCTTCAATGGCTTTATTATATCGATAAAAAGTCAACATATAAGCTAAAGGAGCTGATAGTTGATCAAAAATGGGCACTTCACGACCACCGGCTTCAATCATCACCGGCACCTTCGCTCCGTTGCCGAAAGTAGATTCGCCCTCCGTCAATATAAGATTTACATTGTCGATATAAGCTCCATCGCCAATTTCAAAATTGGCGATATAATTATTAATTTTATCAATGAAAACATCATTACCAATCACACAATTATGCAAATGGCAATTAAAAATTCCCGAATGTTTTTTCACACCACCCGGGAGTTCGAAAACCCTGGTATAAGTCCCCAAATATACATTGCCGGAAAAATGTACGTTATAAAAATAAGAAGCCGAAAAATCTTCAACAACCAACACTTGTTTCCAATCTTCGGCAGAACAACCGTAAACCGTGAGTGTAGCTATTTCTTTGTCTAAAAGGGGACGATAATTTGTCATATTTTTTTTGTCAACCGTTCACGGTTATCATTGATTTATATTTATTGTTCAGGATCTAAAACGTCAATTCTAAACTTTCAATTGTTCATTTTAATGCATTTTAGTCTCCTTCAGGTTTGATATACCCGATAGGTCTACGAGGCTTATTCTTCAGATTTTTATCTGCATGCAATTCTGCCAGCGATTGATTTATTGATTCTATTTGAATTTGAGTATCTTCGTTAATGTCGTTCTGATCTTTGAAAATATCTTCTAAATATTCCTTTAGTTCCAGCAATTCGTTTTGAAGTTCTCCTATCCGATCAACAGGAGGGCTTGTATGCAAATACTGCCGGATTTTTACGAATGCGCGAATTATGTTGATATTTATTTGAATAGCAACAACACTATTTAGCACAGTTGAAAGCATTGACACACCTTGTTCCGTAAACGCAAAAGGCATATACCTGATACCGCCTCTTTTGTTTGAGGTCGCAAATTGCGACCTCAAACTATCGAACTCTTCTTTCTTTAGTTCAAACATAAAATCCTCTGGAAATCTCTCAGGATTACGACGAACTTGCTCCTTCAGCCGTTTCGTTTCAACCCCGTACATTTCCGCCAAATCGAAGTCAAGCATTACTCGCTGTCCTCTGATCTCGTATATCTTGCTTTGAATAAGTTGCAATTCCATGCCGACATGACCGTTACTCTGTTATCTCATCGTAATTTTGGAACAAAAAATCATTGTATGGATACCGCTCCACATGGATAGCTTTGATATTCTCATACATCAATGCCTTCAGATTATCAATATTATCTTTCTCGCGAGCTGAGATAAAGATGCAGTTATCGTGCATTTTAGCCATCCACGTTTTTTTCAATTCTTCCAAACTGATGTTCTCACGTTTCTCAGGAGCCAAATCATCTTCTTCTTTTGGCACATAGCTAAAAGCATCTATTTTATTGAATATTAAAATCATTTGCTTCTGCTGCGGATCAATTTCCTTCAACGTTTCGTTTACCACTTCCAGCTGCTCTTCAAAATTTGGATGCGACACATCGACTACATGCAACAATAAATCGGCCTCGCGCACTTCGTCGAGGGTCGATTTAAACGATTGCACCAAGTGGTGAGGCAATTTGCGTATAAAACCCACTGTGTCAGACAGTAAAAATGGAAGGTTGTCAATTATCACCTTACGAACAGTGGTATCAAGCGTTGCAAATAATTTGTTTTCGGCAAATATATCCGATTTACTCAACAAATTCATCAGCGTAGATTTTCCCACATTGGTATAACCCACCAAAGCCACACGCACCATTTTTCCACGGTTCTTGCGTTGAGTTGTCATTTGTTGGTCAATGTCCTTCAGGTTTTGTTTCAGTAACGCAATTTTGGTGAGAATAATCCGGCGGTCGGTTTCAATTTGGGTTTCACCCGGACCACGCATACCAATACCACCTCGTTGACGCTCAAGGTGAGTCCACAAACGAGTAAGTCGGGGTAACATATACTGACACTGAGCAAGTTCAACTTGTGTTTTAGCACTTGCTGTTTGTGCTCTTTTGGCAAAAATATCCAAAATAAGACTTGTTCTGTCCAAAATAAGAACTTTCAGTTCGGCTTCAATATTGCGTAATTGTTTGGGCGTTAATTCATCATCGAAAATAACCACACCAATCTCATTTTCGTCAACAAAACTCTTTATTTCAAACAATTTACCTGGCCCAACATATGTTTTAGGATTGGGATACTCCAGTCGCTGCATGAATATTTTTTCGGGCGAAGCACCGGCTGTTTCGGCTAAAAAAGCAAGTTCGTCAACATATTCCCGAGCTTTTTCTTCATTCTGAAGTTGAGTAATTACACCAACAAGCACAGCTTTTTCTTCGTATATTTCGGTTTTCATATTTTGTATTTTAGTATCAATTTCAAACTTCAGAAAGAATATAAACAATTGAACAACAAGATGCACAACCAGCAAAACCACTCACATTCAGTAGCTTTACACGATCTTACAAAATACCGTTCATCTGCTGCGATACAAAGATACAACAATACTTTCAGAGATAATAGTTTTTTAGGTTTGAAGTTAAAACACAAAAGAAACAAATTTACTGCAATGACAACCCCGCTGCCTTAAAAGTGTCGCACTGTTTTAAGTCACCGGTATCAAATCCTTTTTTAAGCCAGTACATACGTTGTTCCGAAGAGCCATGCGTAAACGACTCGGGCGTGACGTAACCCTGACTCGCTTTCTGCAAATTATCATCACCAATAACCTGAGCTGAATTTAAAGCATCTGCCAAATCGTCTTTCTCGAGATAGCCCTTCCCCTGCTCGAAATGCCCCCACAAACCGGCAAAAAAATCAGCCTGCAATTCCAAACATACCGAATATCGATTGAACTCTTCCTCACTTAAACTTCCGCGCAGCTTATCCATCTTGTCCGTTATCCCGAGCAGGTATTGAATATGATGCCCTATTTCATGAGCAATAACATAAGCCTGAGCAAAATCACCTCCCCGGGCACCAAACTTTTCCCTTAAATCATTGTAAAAAGTCAAATCGATGTACACTTTCTGATCACCCGGACAGTAAAATGGTCCGGACTGGCTGCTTGCCGCACCGCAAGCACTTTCGGTCGCATCAGAAAACAACACCAACGATGGCGCTTGATAGGTTATTCCGTTTTGCTTGAAAATATCGTTCCATACATCCTCTGTATCGGCCAGCACCACCTTTACAAATTGAGCACGTTCATCCAGCGCCCTTTGTTGCTCAGAAGTCATTTCGGTTTGAGCACCCTGAACACCTTGTGAGCCCTGAGTGAGACTGGAAATATCCTGCATATTTATATCACCACCGAAAAGTAATTTCAGTGCAATTACGATTATTGCAGTGGCTCCACCTCCTACAGCTATCCCTTTACCGGAAATACCCCGGCGATCTTCAACGTTATCACTTTCTCTTCGTCCTTTCCACAGCATAGTATTAATTTTTAATTGGTTACAAATATAAAAAACAACCATTCTTATTCATCAAATACAACTTTTGTACTCGATTAATACAAAGATATAAACTATACGCCTATTCTGCAAGAGCTATCTAACTCAACAGTTTTGAAATTTCCAAAAATGGAATCATTTTAATTAAATAATAAATACTTCTAAGCTATCGACCTATCGAGAAACAACGGGAAATGCCCATGCAAAGGACATTCTCTAATTTTCAAAAAACATTCAACGCTCTCGAAAGTGGCAGAGTTAATTATATTTAAAGCCCTGAAAAGCAATTTCGACATACCTTCATCTATTCCACATTGAGAAATTACCTGTTTTTTAATGTTTCGTGTTTTATAAATCAACTTATTTTATCACCTACCCGCAAAAATTTGTGTATCTTTGAATGTTTTTTTTGAAAGAAAAATGAGTAAATCTATTTCATAAACTTGAACTTCCATTTATATCAAATTGGCTGGAAATGCACAAGACAATTATTCCATTTTTATTCATTATTCTTACCGTTCAGTCTGCATTTTCGCAAGCCGGTCGTGGAATCTATAAATTTCTTGATTTACCGGTTTCATCACGTCTGGCAGCATTGGGAGGATCAAATGTTTCACTGAACGACAATGACATCAATTTCGGATTTCAAAATCCGGCATTACTGACGGCCGAAACGCACAACACATTAGGTCTCAACATGGCCAATTATTTGGCTGATATAAAATTCGGATCGGCAGTGTACGGACGAACCATTGGAACTAAAAATTATTTGGCGGTTGGAATCCAATATGTTGATTATGGTTTATTTAAAGAAACTACCGTACAAAATGAAATCACTGGCGAATTTACTGCTAAAGATTTAGCAATAAACATAATTTACGCCAGACCATTATCCGATAAATATTCGGTGGGTGCAACATTAAAACCTGTATATTCGGTATATGAACGATATACCAGCTACGGACTGGCCATGGATTTGGGTGCAAGTTACAAAGACACAGCCAACCTGTTTTCGGCCGGGCTGGTGCTTAGAAACATTGGAACACAACTAAAAGGCTATTATGCCGACGAAAACGGACAGCATTTAGAATCGTTGCCGTTTAATATACAGTTGGGCGTAACGAAAAAGTTCAAACATGCCCCATTGCGATTATCGTTCACACTGCACGATTTACAACAATGGAACTTGGCATACCAATCTACAAATCAGCCCACCGAGACTACAGCTACGGCAACTGACACAAAAAAGATTGGTTTCGCAGACATGTTCTTCCGTCATACCGTTTTTGCCGCTGAGTTTGTGCCTTCCAGGAATTTCTATTTGGCAATCGGATACAATCATCGTCGCCAAAAAGAAATGAACATGAATGGATTTAAAAGCACAGCCGGCTTTTCGTTTGGTGGCGGGGTAAAAATTTATAAATTTCAGGCCGGCTTTGGAATGTCACAATTTCAAGTGGGCAATTACTCATATCAATTCTCAATTACTACGAATTTAAACGAGTTCAGACTGTAATTAAATAAAAATTAGCATATTACTGATTTAAAATAAATGAAGAAAATAATTGTCGCCATTGATGGCTTTTCGGGTTGTGGTAAAAGCACCATGGCAAAAGAACTGGCTCGCGAAGCCGGATATGTTTACGTTGATACCGGCGCAATGTATCGCGCCGTTTCGCTATTTTGCATACAAAACGGATGGATGTCAGACTCAGAAATAAACTCAGAAGCACTGGAAGCTCACATCAGCTCTATACTCATTGAATTCAGAACCAACGAAAAAGGCATTTCTGAAACATATCTGAACGGAAAAAATATTGAGAACGAAATAAGAACATTGGAAGTTGCCAACGGAGCCAGCCGCGTAAGCACTCTCGGATTTGTGCGACGGGAATTGGTTCGTCAGCAACAACTTATGGGAGAGAAAAAAGGTATAGTTATGGATGGGCGAGATATTGGAACAGTTGTTTTTCCAAGCGCAGAACTCAAAATCTTCCTCACCGCATCGCCCGAAACAAGAGCCCAAAGACGCTTTGATGAAATGGTGGAAAAAGGCGAAGAAGTGAACTATGAAGATGTATTGGCAAATGTAATAGAGCGCGATGATCGCGACCAAAACCGTGCGGAAAGCCCGCTAAGAAAAGCAGATGATGCCATTGAAATAGATAATTCGAATTTGACAAGAGCAGAGCAACAGGAAATTCTACGAACTTTGTTTGCCGAAAAAACGTTACAATAGTTTGCAATTACGCAACATTAAACTTGCTGTTCCGTTGGAATAAAGTGGCAGGTTTGACTTGTAAACTATTAATTACTAATTTAAAATTTTTATGCCAAATATCGAAATTGATCAAAAATCGGGCTTTTGCTTTGGAGTAGTAAAAGCCATTACAAAAGCGGAAGAAGAACTGGCCAAAGGCGAAACACTTTATTGCCTTGGCGACATAGTACATAATGGATTAGAGGTGGAACGACTTGCCAAAATGGGATTAATCACCATTGATCACGAGGAGTTAGCTAAACTGCACGATGCCAAAGTATTGCTTCGTGCACATGGAGAGCCGCCCAGCACGTACGAAACGGCTAAGAAAAACAACATTACCCTTATTGACGCTTCGTGCCCGGTGGTACTAAAACTGCAATCGCGTATTAAAAATGCGTACGAAACCAGGCCAACACCCGACACACAAATAGTTATTTACGGACATATCGGACATGCGGAGGTAAATGGACTTATGGGGCAAACAAACGATGAGGCAATCGTAATTGAAAGCGAAGATGATTTATACAAAGTGGATTTTTCGAAAAATATTCGTCTGTTTTCGCAAACTACAAAATCGCTCGACGGGTTCAATAAACTCGTAACCACAGTTGCCGAAAAGACAGATAAAAGTGCTATTTTTGAAAATACTGACACAATTTGCCGCCAAGTAGCGAATAGAATTCCAAATATTACTACCTTTGCAGAGCAAAATGACATAGTGGTATTTGTCAGCGGCAAAAAGAGTTCGAACGGGAAAGTACTGTATGAACACAGCAAAAAAATTAACCCGAACACCTATATCGTATCGGAAGCCGGCGAAGTTGAAGCACTGCATCTCGATTTGACAAAAAAAATAGGTATTTGTGGAGCTACCTCCACGCCAAGTTGGCAAATGGAAGCGGTAGCAAACAAATTGAACGAACTTGCATTGCAGGTATAAAGAAGATAATTGTTACTATTTTACACACATATTTTTTTTAAACAGAAATGAAATACGAAATTAAATGTATTGGCGTGCTAACCTCCGGAGGAGACGCACCGGGAATGAATGCTGCCGTTCGTTCGGTAACTCGTGCCGCTATTTTCAACGGTATACGCGTGAAAGCGATTTACAGAGGTTACAAAGGTTTGATCTCAAATGAAATTTTAGAATTTCAAACGCAAAATGTAAGTAATATCATTCAACAAGGCGGCACCATTTTAAAGAGTGCACGCTGTGCAGAATTTCGTACGCCGGAAGGCAGAAAACTGGCTTATGAGAATATGAAAGCTGCCGAAATTGATGCATTGGTGGTAATTGGTGGTGACGGTACTTTTACCGGAGCCCGTATTTTTGCTCAGGAATATAACGTACCAATTGTAGGTCTTCCGGGAACTATTGACAACGACCTGTACGGTACTGATTCGACCATTGGATACGATACGGCACTCAATACCATTGTTGAAGCTGTGGATAAAATCCGCGATACGGCTTCTTCGCACGAACGCTTATTCTTTATCGAAGTAATGGGACGTGATGCAGGCTTTTTGGCATTAAACAGCGCTTTAGCTTCGGGTGCCGAAGCAGCTATTATTCCCGAACGCGAAACACAGGAAGATCAACTGGAAGAGTTGATTAAAAATGGGTTCCGTAAATCAAAAAACAGTAGTATCGTAATTGTTGCCGAAAGTGAAATCACAGGTGGTGCAACTGCATTGGCAGCTCTTATGAACAAAGAACATCCTGAGTACGACGTACGTGTAACCATTCTTGGACACATTCAACGTGGAGGTTCGCCAACTGCTTACGACCGTATTTTAGCGAGTCGTATGGGAGTTGCAGCGATTGATGCATTGCTCGATGAACAACGAAGCATTATGATTGGAATTGTAAACGATGAAATTGTTCATGTGCCTTTTACCAAAGCAATCAAAGACGACAAACCTGTCAATGAAACTTTATTAGGAGTACTTTCTATTTTGTCAATTTAAAATAACCCTGAAAAATCCCCTAAAGGAAACTTCTAGTGCCGGCAATTAAATCAGAAGCAATTCTCGTTCAATTGCACCGCAGCACAAAAGCATCTTTTAGGGGATTTTCATCTCACAACCAAGCACATGACCCCCACCTCGATATTATTTGTTTGCTTAGGCAATATTTGTCGCTCACCAATGGCCGAAGGCGTTTTCCGTTCGATACTTGAGCGCGAAGGACAATCATCCCATTTCAATATTGATTCTGCAGGTACACTGGGAGCTCATATAGGTGAACTGGCTGACAGAAGAATGCGCTTCTTTGCCGAAAAACGCGGTTACACGCTGACACACCGATCGAGGAAGTTTACCAGAGCTGATTTCGGTAAATTCGACTGGATAATTGTTATGGATGACAGGAATTTCGATGATGTAAAATCGATGGCTGCGACCAGTGAGGAGGTCTCAAAAATTCATCGCATGGTATATTTCTGTCAAAAATCAGAGGTGACCTACGTCCCCGACCCCTATTATGGTGGCGATCAGGGCTTCGAAAATGTGATTAGCTTATTGGAAGATGCGTGCGAAGGGCTATTTTCAGAGGTAAGAGGCAAGAAGTAAGAGGCAAGAACTATTCCTTAAGAAAAACAAATATGATATAATCAAACACCAGTAAGAGGAAAGTTTCTAAAATCCCAGTCGTAAGGTCGATTGAAGTATTCGTACGATAATTGATTGGCAGAATATTCCGTCCATGTGTGCATGTGGATATGATTTTCCCTTTTCTTGCTAAGAAATGCACTTCGTAAACTGGCGGGAGCAATTTTGAACCAAAAATAAAAAAATCCCTTTTGCCTGAATTGCAACATGTGCCCAAACTCATGGCGCAGCAAATCTGTATTTTGAGAACGTTTCTTACCTACAAAAATCCCCACACCGGGAATTGTCACTGCCGCCCCCCTATTAAATGATTTAATATTGACTACAAAAACAGTTACTCCTTCAAATTCAGTTTTCATCTTTTCAGAGTTATTGTGCCATAAAATCGAGCTTTCAAAAAAAAGCTATTCTTCCCATATTTCCCAGGCGGCCTGTGCCTGTCCGATAAGCATACCTTCGCCGTTCAATACCTGAGCACCTTGCTCCTGCCCTTTTTGAAGGAATAAAGTAAGTGGAGGATTGTACACCGCATCGAAAAGCAAATGATCTGAACCCAGAAACTGATAAGGAATATCCGGACATTCGTCTACATGAGGGAATGTACCAACCGGCGAAGCATTCACGATAACGAGATAATCCGCCATCACATCTTTTGTCAGTTGACTGTAAGTCAGCGCCCCATCCTTTGCCGTACGCGACACAAAAGTAGAGGTTATTCCTAGTTTTCGAAGTGTATAATCTATAGCCTTGGAAGCACCACCTGTACCCAGAACAAGTGCTTTTTTATGGCAATCTTTCAACAACGGGCTGATCGAATTTTCAAACCCAATAGCATCCGAATTATATCCTTTTAAGCGTAACCCACCGTCCTTACGAATAAATTTGATGACATTCACAGCACCAATTTGGGCAGCCGTGTCGTCAAGTTCGTCGAGCAGAGGAATTACTTGCTGTTTGTATGGGATGGTGACATTCAGACCACAGAGTTGTGGTATTTCTTTGAGGCCCAACAATTCCGATACATTTTGCAATTCATACAAATCGTATTGAGCATCAATATTTTCCGTTTCGAATTTAGTGCTAAAGAATTTTTTAGAAAAAGAATGCCCCAGCGGCAACCCTATCAAACCAAACTGTTTCATTTTCAAGCGGGATTATTTTTTTTTACGCACGCTTTTAGCAATCAGCCAGATCAACAACACTACACCAATGCCTACAAATACATATGACAATTCATGACTGTATTTATCAATCATATCACGATTCGAACCGGCCAGATAACCCAACAATGCAAGTACAATATTCCAAAGACCGGCGCCTAAAAAAGTATACAACAAAAAGCTGAAGTAATTCATCTTCGCCAACCCGGCCGGAATGGAGATAAGGTGACGAACCACAGGTATCAGTCGACCGATAAAAGTGGATGTCTTTCCGTGATCATTGAAAAACTTTTCGCTTTTTTTAATCTTTTCGCTACTTAACATCAATAACTTCCCAAACTTACTGTCGGCGAATTTATAAATAACCATACGTCCCAACCACATCGCCATGATATAATTAAACGACGCACCAATCATTGCACCTAATGTACCGAAAAATATAATCCAAAATATACTTAAGTCGCTTTTTGGATCCATAGCTACATATACAGCCGGTGGAATTACCATTTCCGAAGGTACAGGAAGAATGGAACTCTCAGCTGCCATTAGAACCGTAATGCTAAAATAGTTGGTATTCAATTTGTACCATTCTTCAATATGTTGAATAAAGCTCAAAGAATCGGTAGATGCAGGAACCGTTTCGGTAGTCGGAGTTGCATGTGCGCCAAAGCTTACAAAAAACAAGGCAGCAATGAAAAGGAATTTTTTAATCATAAAAAAAGTAAACAGTTACAAGTCAGACATCAGAAGTTGTCTAAAACAACACATCAACAACGGACTTGAATAATAAATAAAATAATTTTAATTATTTGTCTAAAAGCAATTTATCAATTGCTTCGGGGCATAGCTCCAAAAACAAATCGGCCGATTGATCGTTTTCATCAACCGCTTTTTTCAGATACGGAATTGCTTCCAGCACCATATCCATTTTAAAATAAACAACACCAATAAACAAATTTATATATTCGAGCGTACCATCAAGTGCCTGCGCATCGATATAATAGCGCAGGGCCGATTCGTAATCATATTTTTCAAGATAAATATTGGCAATAGCCATCAAAGTATCAGGCTGATCAATGTCCAGCGCTACTGACTTCAAATAGGCTTCTAATGCATGTTCGGTTTCGTCCAAACCAATTAAGGCTTCAGCCAAATACACCCAAGCATCAGCAGCATCCGGATCGATAGCCAGTGCTTGTTCGATATAATCTTTACTTTCTACAAATTTCTCGAGTTCCAACAAGCAGATTCCTATACCCGTAAGCGCATCGTAATTATTCGGATGAACACTTAGCGACTGTTTATAGGAGACAATTGATTCGTCGTAACGCTCCATTTTTTCGAGGCATTCGGCAATAAAAATTTCCGTTTCCCACAAATTGGAAGTCATTCGTTTATAATCCGTATAGCATTCTATGGCTTGCTCGAACTGGTCGAGCTGAAAATGAACGTGTCCCTTTTGCAAACAGGTAAGCGAATCATTTTCATCAATAGTAAGGGCAAATTCATAGGCTTCCAGGGCTTTATGAAAATCCTGAAGGGCAAAATAAATCTGCCCCAGATTAAACCATGCTTCGTCGGTATACGAATCGATGTCGATAATTCGGTTGTAAGTAACAATTGCTTTTTCGTAATCACTATTTTGTTCATAACAAAAAGCAAGTTCAAAAAGGAGGTCGATATTTTTAGGATTTACAGCATCTCCTTTTTCGAGCATCAACAATGCTTTTGCATAGTTGGCCTTACTCAAAAAAATAAAAGCAATATCCAGACAAACATTATCGATATCTGAATTTTCCTGTGTAATTATATCAGCAATCAACAGGTCAGCTTCATGAAAACGCTCCATTTTCGCCAACACTTCCACTTTCAGTAGCAGTACCTCATAATCGGTAGTTTCGGTTAGCGAGTCGAGAATTCGAAGTGCTTTCGTCTCATCGCCCGTAGCCAAATAGGTTTTGGCACGCTTGGCTTTCAGCACATTGCTATTGGGGTGCAATTTAAATCCAAATTCCAGCGCTTTTGCAGAATCTTTGGTTCGACCTCGTCGGAGGTAATATTCCACTATGCTTCCCAGTTCTTCGACGTCGAAATAGCCGTTGGCAGAACCGGCAAGGTACTGCTCATACTTTTTTACAAGGTCGTTGGATTCATCATCCACTGAATAAGACAATTTTCGGCTCATGGGCTTCAGTATTTTTTGCAAAAATAATACTTTAAATGCAATTAAATAAACTGCTTACGCAAAAGTTATGAACAAAGCTACACACATTAACTAATTTTACACATACCATCATTCATTTTTTGACGTTTAGGCATAGTGTTTGGTGCAAACCTCAAATTCCAAAGAACGGACCAGAAACAGCGTCATTGGGGAATTGTCTGCCATCGCATTTTCAAACAATCAAATTTTCAATTTTTCATTGTATCTTTGTAATAATTAAACATCACGAATCGGTTTGTTATGCATTTTTCCGAATTATTCACACACTGCCCTGCATGTGGCTCAGACAAATTTGTACAAAACAACGAAAAATCAAAACGTTGCGAATCGTGCGGATTTGTTTTTTATGTAAATTCATCGGCAGCAGTTGCAGCATTTATTCTCAACGAGGCGGGAGATTTATTGGTGTGCAAACGGGGCAAAGAACCCGAAAAAGGCACATGGGATTTACCCGGCGGATTCGTGGACGGAAATGAAACAGCCGAAGGTGCACTTATACGGGAAATTAACGAAGAATTGCAAGCCAACGTAATTGGCTACAACTACATTTTCTCACTGCCCAATCTATACGAATACAGCGGAATGACAATTCCTACATTGGATTTGTTTTTTACGTGTACGATTGCCGATAATAGCCGACTAACTCCATCGGATGATGTTGCAGATTGTTTTTTCGTGCCATTAAAAGATGTAAAAACAGAACATTTCGGACTAAAATCGATACAAAAAGGAGTTGGAATGTTTCTAGAAAACAACACCCGTTTCTAAAATCAAAACAACAATCACGTTACAGGACGTACCACAAAAACGTCTACACAGAAAACTAAAATTATGAATTTATTCAAAATATGATGAAAAAAATAATTGTTTTACACCTGCTTTTAATAAGTTTTGCCTGCACAATGTTTGGGCAGCACACACTTATTTACACCAACTCCGACGTCCTGTTCAATCAGGGTAAAGAACTTTTTACGCAACATAAATTTGCGGCTTCTTACCGTAGTTTCGAAGCGTTTTTGACAGAAACCAAGCCCACTCAGGCGGGTCAGATTCAGGAAGCTGAGTTTTATATGTCGGCCGGCGCATTTGAACTCCGACAAGAAGATGCGAAAGTTCGTCTGCAAAATTATTTATTGAAATATCCTTACACTCCATTTTCCGACAGAACAAATACCATGTTAGGAATTTTGTTTTACGAAGCAAAGGATTATAAAAATGCATTGAGCCATTTCAGATCGGTTGACGAGAATCATTTGGGAAACAGGGAACGGGTTGATTTCTTGTTTAGCAAAGGCTATTCGTGTATACAAACCGGCGACAACACGCAGGCTCGTGACATTTTCAAACAATTAAAAGGAATGAAGACGCGTTATGATGCTTCGGCAAGCTATTATTACGCTTATACCGAATACACGTTGAAAAATTATGATGTGGCGCTCCCTGAATTTATAAAAATTGAAAATAACCCGGAATATAAAAATATTGTTCCCTATTACATCATACAAATATATTATGCTCAAAAGGAATACGATAAACTGAGTAGCCGTGCCGAGTTATTATTGAAAAATAATCCCGAAAATAAAAATAATGCGGAAATATACCGCATCATGGGTGAAATTGCCTATCGCAAAAAAGACTATGCCAAAGCTATCACTTATTTGAAAAGTTACGAAAAACTGTATCCCAAAGTATTGCGCAATGATATGTATTTATTAGGATTGTCTTATTTTCAACTAAAAGATTATCCTAATGCCATCCAATACTTATCGAAAGTAACTACTGGAAAAGACGAAATGACTGAGAATGCTTATTTGCATTTAGGAAATTCATACATCAAAATCAAGGACATAAACAATGCCCGCCTGGCCTACGAGGCTGCTCTACGGACAAAATTCAATAGTACTGTACGCGAAGAAGCCATGTTTAACTATGCACTTACTACTTACGAATCGAACACTGGATTTGGTGAGTCTATCTCAGCTTTTGAGCAATTCCTCACCGAGTTTCCAAACTCAAAATACAGAGATAAAGCTTATGATTATTTATCATCGGTATACCTTACCACCAAAAACTACGAAGCAGCTTATCAATCCATATCAAAGATTACCAACCCAACGGCAAACCTGTTAGAGACTAAGCAATATCTTTTATATCAAATAGGTACAGAAGCATTTACGCTAAACGATTACGAAAAAGCAATTGACGCATTTACGCTTTCATTGCAAAGTTCAGCCACTGGAAAGTATTCAGCCGAAAGTTATTTTTGGCGCTCGGAGAGTTATTTCCGAACCAAACGCTCGACAGAAAGCATCAAAGATCTGAAAGCCTTCTTTGCAAATTCATATTCAAAATCGAGCGTCAATAAAACCACTGCCAATTATTCATTGGCATACGGTTATTTTTCGCAAAAAAATTACAGCGAAGCGTTGAACTGGTTCTTGCGATACCTCGATGCGGAAAACAACGCCGGCAACCCAACCTATCCGGATGCATTAAACCGTGTGGGCGACTGCTACTTTTACAACAGAGATTTCGCCAAAGCCGAAACCTACTACAACAAAGCGGTCTCCATTAGTCCAAACACCGGCGACTATGCCATGTTTCAGGCTGCGTATGTTGCCGGATTGCAAAAAAGCTACAGCACAAAGGTCATGAAGCTGGAAAAACTTCTCAGCACGTATCCAAAATCGGAATATACCGACAACGCTCTGTACGAAATGGGGCGCGCCTATTTATTAATGGATAACGACTCGAAAGCAATTGCCACTTACCAACGATTGCTAAGCAAGCAACCCAACAGCGCATTGGCTCGAAAAGCTTCACTCGAAATAGGGATGATTTACTTCAATCAAAATAATTACGACCAGGCCATCACGGCTTACAAAAACGTTATATTCAAATATCCCGGCAGCGAAGAATCGTACACAGCGCTTGAAAGTCTGGAAACGGTGTACATCGAGATAAACGATGTGCCGGCATACCTTGCCTATACAAAAACATTGGGTCGCACCATTAGAACCACCACAGCCAGTCGTGAGGATTCTATCTCGTACATTGCTTCCGAAAAACAATATATCAGCGGAAAATACTCGCAAGCTATTGGCGGACTACGCAGCTATTTGAATAAATTCTGTCCCGGTGGACGTTATTGTTCTATCGGTCAATATTATTTGGCGGATAGTTATTATAAAACCGGCGACAAAGAAAATGCTCTGACAGCTTATGATGCCTTGTTGAAAATTACAGGAAATCAATATGCCGAAGAAGCCAGCATACGGTGCGCCGAAATCACTTTCGACAAAAAGGACTACGCAGCTGCATTGAACTATTTCAAACAATTGCAAACCCTTGCCCAAACCACCGAAAACAAAAACATTGGCCGACTGGGCGTATTGCGTTGCAGCTATTTTCTTAACGACCATCAAACAACTATCAATATCGTAAATGAAATAATGGCCGACCCGCTTTCCAACGAAGAATTGAAAGCGGAAGCACGCTTTAATCGTGCCAAAGCCTATCTGGCACTTGGGCAATCGGCACAAGCTATTTCGGACTTAAAACTGATAAGTGCCGACACCAGAACTGCCAGAGGAGCGGAGTCGAAATACTTATTGGCCAATGTTTACTTCGAACAAAACAAGATGACGGATGCCGAAAACGAAGTCCTCGATTTCTCGAAAAAGAATACGTCGCATCAGTTCTGGTTAGCCCGAAGCTTCGTGCTGCTGTCGGACGTATACATCAAAAAAGGAGATGATTTTCAGGCCAAACAATATCTGTTGAGTTTACAAAAGAACTACAAAGCAACTGATGAGATTCAAACCCTGATAAGCGACAGACTGACTGCTATAAGCCTGCGTGAAAAAAATACGGTTATCAACTAATGTATTTTTCAAGAATTTACAATTATTAATGCACAATTATCAATTAGATGAAAACATCAAACTTTATATTGTCAATCATATTGTTAGCTATTGGCACAATTGCTAAAGCAGAAAAAAAGGACAGTATCGTCGACCGAAACATAACTGTGGAACGCGAGTACAAACCGCTGATTCAGGATGCCGGAAAAATAAACACTTCGCCCAAAATGATAGAGCCAAGCGTTGAAAAAACCACGCCCAGATACTCTGACTTTAATTTGCCGCTAAACGCTGATTTCAACATTCACACCTTGCCATCGGCTGAATTGCAACTTGAAAAAAGGAGAATTTCGAAAGGTGGATTTGCTCGTCTAGGACTCGGAAACTATTTAAACACCCTGGCTGACTTTGCTTATCCACTTATAAAGAAGACCGATACGCGTCTTGACTTTTCGTTGAATCATCTGGGTACGTTTGGCGGTAAAACACACTCCACCACCAATGCGGCGTTAGCTTTCGACAAGTATTTTAAAACATTCAACCTGTATGCCGGACTGAATGCCGGTCATGAATACTTTAAGTACTACGGCAACAGTTTTAATGCCAATGGAAAAGCGTTAGACATGGATAGTGTAGCGGCTAAATATCCGTCAAATCCCTTGTTTAGTGAAAAGCACCGCGAAGGGCTGGATCCTCTGCCCCGCCTGAAAAGATTGAGCGACCTGGCTAATGACTCTACTTTACAAACATTCTGGAGAGTAAACACCTATGCCGGAATTCGCTCACTGGCACTTACGGAAGGAGTACGATACAATGCTGAAATTCAATACAAAAGCTTTTCGGCGCACAACGGTATAAAAGAAAATCACTTTCGTACTTTGGGGCAAATAAACATGGGCTACAACGACAACCGTGTAGGGCTGGACATAGAACTTAACAACATAACCTACAGCACGAAACAAGCTGATTATCTAAATTTTTACGATGCGTATGCTGTTTATACACTGAATCCATACTACAAAATCGAAACTGAAGATTTCAACGTTCGCCTTGGGGTAAGATCGAGCTTTACCTTTGCCCCGGGAAGTACAGCCGTTAACCCATCGCTCGATGTAAATGCCGAGTGGAAAGCATTTCCGGAGTACCTCTCGCTCTATGGTGGTGTAACGGGTGAGCAAGCGGTAAATACACAAAATAAGATTTTTGATGAAAACCGTTTCCTTTCGCCGGACATCAGAGTAAAAGACACGTCTACTCCACTCGATTTCTTTGCAGGACTCAAACTGAAACCTTTATACAATTTACTGTTTGATGCCTATGTGGATTACCGCGCCATTGATAATCAGTATTTCTTTGTCAACAAAGAATATGATTTTTCGCTTTTAAACAGTTCGACAATAGCCAGCGAATATGCCACTTTGTATACCAACAAATTTGATGTTTTGTACAGCAAAGCCACCCATTTAAAAATTGGGATGCGTGCCAATTACAATATACGCCGCGTGGTAAATGTGGAACTTAAAGGAGCTTACAACGAGTGGAATGTAACAAGCGAACAATACGCCTGGAACAAACCGAAATGGGAAGCCAACCTCAACACCGACGTGTTTCTTACACACGATTTGAGTATTTCGGCCAATCTTTTCTACGAAGGTGAACGCTATGCAAAACTGGGCACAATGGCCATGCGCATGCGTCCAAAAGTAGACATTAACCTTGGAGCATCATATTCTACCAACAGTTGGTTCACCGCTTTTGCCAAAATCAATAATCTGATCAATAATCCGTACGAAACATATTACGGCTATCAGGTGCAAGGGCTCAACGCATTGGTAGGCGTGGCATTTTCGTTTTAATTACGTGCAATAAACAAACGCTGTCAGGTGCAAGCATGCTGACAGGTTTGCGATTTTATACTTTTACAAAGAAACTCCTAAAGCCTAATTGGTTTTAGGAGTTTGTTTTATAATCATTACCAGAGATCTTTGTTTATAAAATACTGTTTGCTTTCTTTTTGCCAGAACCAAAACAAACACCTGATAAACTTTCGCACATTCACTACTGGCAAACCTGTTATAATTCGCAGTTAAATTATACTGTCAACTATCTTCCATGTATTTATTTGATTATTTTTGAATTATAAATGAATCAATTTAAGATAACAGAACATTATGGCAAATACCTATCACAAAATGTATATTCAATGTGTGTTTGCGGTAAAATATCGCAACGCCGTTATCGACAAATCATGGAGACCACAACTAATGGCTGTACTTGGCAATCTAATAAACGAAACCGGTTGCCAAAACCTTATTGTAAATGGAATAGAGGATCATGTTCATTGTTTTTTCAAACTAATGCCAACCATTGAAGTATCGAGCCTTCTGCAAAGTGTAAAAGCAAAATCTTCTAAATGGGTAAATGAAAGCGGCTTGTTGCGCGAACGTTTCGAATGGCAGAGAGGTTATGGTGCTTTCTCATATAGCCCATGGGACAAGGATATGATATTTAATTATATCAAAAATCAGGAAAAACATCATGCTAAACAAAATTTCAAAACCGAATACCTTGAAGCGCTGCAAAAACATGAGGTGGAATTTGATGAACAATATATTTTTGAAGAGTTGAGATAAAGCACTTTATTTCTAGAAATTAAGCCCTCTAAAAAATCTCTTTATTTCCAGAGATTAAAATCTCAGGCAATGAAATCGATCGTGGCTACGCCACTGGCTTTGTTGTAATTTACCAGTGGCGTAGCCACGACCGATCTCGGGAGCGTGGGGTTTTAACCCCATGCGATTATGAGCAATTTGAATAAACGTGGGATTCTAACCCCATGCGATAATAGCAGTTTGACCAGGCGTGGATTTTAACCCAGCCGATAATTTCTCCCCCAACCCACCCGCTTTGGGGAGGTTTTTTTACAAACAAACTTAAAAATCATTCCCCTGCCTGAAACTAAATTTTATTTATTACATTTGTATTGCATTATTATACGAAAAATAACGTTCAGTTCCCCACCGTATATAACTGATTACATTACATATAACAATTATTTAAAATGAAGAAAATTCTCATCGTAATGCTTTCGCTCTGCTTATTTACAGCAGTAAAAGCCGACGAAGGTATGTGGATGCTACCTTTGATTGAAAAACTAAACATCCAAAAAATGAACGGCATGGGCTTGACGCTTACCGCTGACCAGATTTACAGCGACAAAAACGTGAGTTTGAAAGATGCTGTAGTTGTTTTTGGCAACGGCTGTACCGGAGTTATGGTTTCCAATCAGGGTTTGGTATTCACCAATCACCACTGTGGGTTCGATGCTATCCAAAAACACAGCACCGTGGAGCATAACTACCTGAAAAACGGATTTACAGCAGAGAAGTTGGAAGATGAAATTCCATCACCCGGGCTATCTGTAAAATTTCTGGTGAGTGTAACAGACATTACAGAACGCGTCATCTCTCAATTGCCTGAGACTTTGTTGGGGAAAGCACGTGTTATTAAACAAGATTCTATTATCAGAGCCATTCAGAAAGAAACCGAAAAAGGTACGCAACTCATCGCAAGTGTAAAACCGTTTTATTCGGGAAATGAGTTCTACCTGTTTACCTACGAAGAATTTACCGACGTCCGTTTTGCTTTTGCCCCTCCGACCTCCATTGGTAAGTTTGGTGGTGATACCGACAACTGGATGTGGCCTCGTCACACCGGCGATTTTTCGGTTTTCCGCGTTTACTGCTCCGCGGATGGCAAGCCGGCAAAATACTCTAAAGACAATGTGCCTTACTCACCAAAACGGTTCGCAGCTATTTCTAACCAGGGCTACAAACCGGGCGATTACAGCATGATTATGGGTAATCCGGGAACGACGAACCGCTATTTATCCTCGTTTGGCGTTAGCTACCGCATGAAATCGTCAAACCAGTCGCGCATTGATGTGCGTGGCGCAAAACAAGATGTGTGGCGCTCGTTTATGCGTGCCGACGAAGCGATCAACATTGCCTACGCCAGCAAATATGCCCGTAGCTCCAACTATTGGAAAAACAGCATTGGAATGAATAACGCCATTGCCAAATTGGGTGTTATTGAAGAAAAACAGAATGACGAAAAAGAATTTACCGGTTGGGTAAATGCTACACCTGAGCGCAAAGCGAAATACAAAAACGTGATGCAAACACTCGAAGAAGGCTACGCAAAAATATACCCGTACGGTCGCGCCATGAATTACCTCATGGAATCACTTTCGAGCGGAGTGGAAATGCCACGTATTGCTTTGGACGTAAAAAGACTATCGGCTACAAAGCTACCGCAAGATTCCTTACTTTCGAAGACTGCCGAATTGTACAAAGACTACTATCCTGTGGTTGACGAGGCAACAATGGTAGCTCTGCTGGACATGTATAAAAAATCGGTAGATGCCGACGCATTGCCTGAGTTGTACCGCACGATTACCAAAAAATTCAAAGGTAATTATACGAATTACGCAAAATACATCTACGAAAAATCAGTCTTTACATCTCTTGATAAAATAAGTAAAGCCATTAAAAACAATAAGACAGATTTTACTAACGATCCGGCCATTGTTTTTGCAACCGATGTACGAAAAACTATGGAAGCAATACGCAGTGCCGAATACATCAAAGCCGCCGAGCAAATTAAAGATGCTGAACGCCTTTACGAATCGGCGATAAAAGCTATGGCCGACGAAAAAGGAAAAGCGATATATCCTGATGCTAACTTCACCATGCGTCTGACCTATGGCAAAATAGGTGGCTACAAACCTGCCGACGCGGTAGATTACAAATACTACAGCACCACCAAAGGAATTCTTGAAAAAGAAAAACCGGGCGATGCTGAATTTGATGTTTCACCAAAACTGAAAACTGCGATTAAGGAAAACAACTACGGTGCCTACCTGGATCAAAAAACAGGTGAAATGCACGTGGCTTTCCTTAGCAACAACGACATTACCGGTGGTAACTCGGGCAGTCCTATTTTCAATGGCAAAGGCGAATTGATTGGTCTGGCCTTCGATGGTAACTGGGAAGCCATGAGTGGCGACATCGTTTTCGAACCGGATTTACAACGCACCATCAACGTAGACATTCGCTATGTCATGTTCGTAATGGATAAGGTAGGCGATGCTAAACGGTTGATCAGCGAGTTGACAATAAAATAGTTCAACAGCATTTTTCACCAACAAAAGAGCACCTGCAGTTTCGGCTGTAGGTGCTTTTTGTTTTATAAGGGAAAATCCACCGGCTAAACTTTCTTACTTACAACAGAATCTCATTTTTAAAAGCAACTATTAAGGCAGATGCGATAAACGGTTATTTCGGTTTGTATTCGGCTGTGGGTATGGGTTGGGAGTAATTTCTGTTACTCAACCCAAATTGGGCTGAGCCCGCCGAAAACCGGTTGGTTAAAGCCCAACTTGGGCTTTAACCAACCGGATTCAGTTCATGCTTTCCCAAGTTGGGCTTTAACCAATCAGTTTTCCGGCAAGCTTTCCCAACTTGGGCTTTAACCAACCAGATTTCCGTAGCCCTTTCCCAAGCTGGGACGGGACAAAATCATTTTCGGGTGGCTTTCCCAAATTGGGAAGGGGTATTTTTCTGGCAATTGATGTGCCTCCTATAAAAAATGCTTTCAATGCACATGTAGCACTTTGTGCTATTTCAATTGTCTCCAGCTAAAGCTGGAGGAGAAATTAAAGCAAAATAGTTTTTCTACTGATCAAAAAGTTATTATATATTAATTAATGTTATAAATATCGGGGTCATAAAGTAAACTAAAGCGCTATAAATGGATTATTTACAAATAATTTGTAGTAACATTTGCCACAATTAAGGGTTAGACAATTGCATAAAACACCCACCAATTAACTGTTTCGTACTTTAGGAAGGTAACACATCCTTCAGAAGTTTCGCTTTCGCAAATACTCATGTAGCACTTAGTACTACACACAACACACACAACACTTTAGCCAAACTGTTGTTTCATCTTTACATCTCTACTAAAAAACAGGTCATAAGGTCTAAAATAACGAATACCGATATTCCCCAATACCGTATTTCTATTTCTCGAATTTCTTCCAGCGGATGAATATATTAAAGGTCATTATATTTCATTATTAACTTTAAAATATACCACTATGTCCCCAACCGAAAATCTGAAACGAGAGCACAAAGCAATTTATGAAGTGTTGAATATCATGAGCAGAATTGCCGATGATATTAAAGCAAAGAAAGTATTTTATACTGCAGACATCGACTCTATCGTCGATTTCCTTATCGTTTTTTGGTACAATTGCCACAACCAAAAAGAGGAACAAGTTTTCTATCCTGCTCTTGTAAAAGCCGGGATACAGACCGATGATGAATCAATAGGCGACATCACACACGAACACAGTATGGGTAGAATCTATATCAGGGAAATGAGTTACAGCATTGAAAACTGTAAGATAGGCAATGCATTTTCATGCGAAAGGCTGGTTGACAGTTTGAATAGCTATGTCAACTTATTGCGCTTTCATATTCAAAAAGAGGAAGAAGTTCTTTTTCCAAAGGCTGATAATGTAATAACAGAAGAAAATCTGCGTGAAATATCCAACCAATTTGAAGCGATAGAAGAACAAACCATAGGGCACTCGGTTCATGAACAATACTTCGAATTACTAAAACAATTAAAGGGTCAATACACCGATGTTTTGCCTGCGGTATACAAACTGGAATATGCCAAAGAGCTTTTCTATGCTTCGTAGAAACATAGAAAAGCATTATTGACTAAAAATACAGAACCGATTCCCCTACAGGGTCACAATTACGACTCTACAGCCAAGAGTTAACAACCACAAAAAGAGGACATAAGAGACTTTTCTTATGTTCTCCTTTTGTTTCTAAAAAGGAGAGAATTTGAAAATACATACAAAAAAACAGAAACTGCACAGCATCTTTAGCCCTTGTCGAATTATTTCCTAGTATTATTTTCTACAAATAGCATTTTTATCTAATTTTTTGTACAATTAGTTTAAATTGTTTGTATATTTGTTGCATACTTGTAACCATACCTCTCATTCTTATCTGTTTGCCAACTCACATTTTGCGCTTATCCTAAAACTCTGTTATAATAAGAACTTAGTTCTGTAATTATTCTGACAGTGTCTCATCAGCTATTATTCCTGTATTTTAAACTCAATAAATTGATTTGAAAATGAAGAATAATGAGTTCAAAACCAGCACCAGTCAGCAATCCGGGTTTGCTACGGATAATCATGCCGAAGCACAAACTCTTACTCCTGCTGCTCATTTCACCCTCTCCCCCGAAGGGCATATTAGCTCTATAAACACCTTTGGTTTAGAGCTACTTGGCAGCACCAGAACTCAAGTGGTGGGACACAGATTCGACTCATATATTTTAGACAGCCAACAGTCTACTTTCAACTTGTTTCTTCAGGAACTGGTCCTGAACAATAATGCACTGACTTGTGAACTGATCCTACAGACAAACACCTCAGCACCAAAACACATAAACATCGTTGGGCTAACAAACATAAACAACGAAATATCATTAATAGTTACGGATAGAACGAAGTGCATCACAGACCATGCTACATTGTGTAAAAATGAAGAGCTATTAAAAAAAATAACGGAAAATGCCCCTGATATAATCGTCAAACTGGATAGAGCAGGAACTATTTTATACATCAATCGGGTGCCGTTTGGTTTTACGATGGAACAAACGATTGGCGCAAATTTTATCGGGTGGAACTTCGAAGAAGATAATGCAAAGATAATCGGCGCATTGAATCGTGCTTTTGAAGAAGATATTACAGTAACATTCAAAAGTAAGGGGTACGATGAAAACAATAAAATTCACTGGTTTCGCTCCAGTATATCACCTGTAATTGAGAATGATGGTGTAAAAAATGCCATCTTAATAGCCAGAGATATTACTGAGATTAAAGAAGCAGAAGAAAAGTACCATGCCATCATGCTCACGGCCATGGATGGTTTTTGGTTATTGGATTTGGACGGCAACATTTTGGAAGTCAACGAGACCTACTGTAAGATGAGCAACTATTCGGAATCCGAACTCTTATCTATGAGAATCGCAGATCTCGATGACTGCCTAAATACAATTGAAATTGCCGAACACATTGAAAGAATAAAGGAAAAAGGAGAAGAGAGGTTCGAGTCTCGCCACCGGCGTAAAGATGGAAGTATACTGCACGTGGAACTAAATGTTCAATATAGCAAAATAGAGGGTGGACATTTATTGGTTTTCATTCATGACATTAGCAAATACAAAGAAGTAGAGAAGAATCTTCTTCTAAGTGAAGAACGTTACAAATCACTATTTCACAACAATTTGTCGATCATGCTACTTCTTGATCCGATTTCCGGCCAGATAAAAGATGCCAATATGGCCGCTTGTAACTACTATGGTTGGAGTCATCACGAAATGTGCAAAAAAAACATATCGGAAATAAATACACTTCCAAAGGCTGAGATAACTGCCGCAATGCGGAAAACAAGTAATGAGAAGCTCAGTCATTTCTATTTCAAGCATCGACTGGCCAGCGGAATAATAAGAGATGTGGAGATTTACTCCGCGATTATCAATTATGCAGACACATCCCTGCTATATTCAATCGTACACGATATTACGGATCGGAAACAAGCCGAAGAACGAATTATTGAAAATGAATCACTGTTACGCGAGTCGCAAAAAGTAGCGCATGTTGGCAGCTATTCCTGCGATCTGATAAATAAAACATGGAAAGCAACACCTGAGTTGCTACATATTTTCGGCGTAGACGAAACACACCCAAACACCCTGGACAGCTGGATTGAAAGCGTGCATCCTGATTTCAGAGAAACACTAATTGATGACCTGTTTTACAAAGACATTGAAAAAAGGATTTACCAGCATCAATATAAAATAATCCGTGTAAACGATAAAGTAGAACGTTGGGTACAAGGTACCGGTATTTTCGAATTTGACAACAACAATAAACGAATTAAACTGATAGGAACTATTCAAGACATCACTAAACGCAAAGTTGCCGAGCTGGCATTGACCAGTTTAAATCTCGAACTCGAAAACAAAGTAGCAATACGAACGAAAGAATTATCGGCTTCAAACAAGGCACTTCAGTTGGCCGAAGAAAAATACAGAACGGTAGCCGACTTTACTTTCGGGTGGGAATTCTGGATTGACACGAACGACAGAATGGTATACTGTTCTCCCTCCTGCGAGCGAATAACCGGGTATAAATCCGCAGAATTCATCAATAACCCAATGCTTCTTTTAAACATTGTACATCCGGAGGATTTGAAAATATTTGTTCGCCACAAATACATGGAAGCCAAAGCCAAAGAAGCCAACCACGGTGTTCAATATAGAATTATCACAAAACATGGTGATATAAAATGGGTGAGTCATGAATGTTGCCCGATATACAATTCTGCAGGCGAGTTTATTGGCAATAGAGGCAGCAACAAAGACATAACACGCAGAAAAAAAATGGAACAATTGCTACGAATGAGCAATCAAAAATATAAACTTCTGTCGGAAAACATTACCGATGGTATTTTCATTTATAAAAATAAAGGAATTGAATACATCAATAAGGCTGTATCGAATATTTTGGGATATGAAAAGAAAGAACTCGCGGGTTTAGAATTCACACATTTTATTCTACCTGAATATCATGCAAAACTGAAAAGCATTCTAAACATTATAACACCCTATGACCAAAGCAAAAACATTGAAGTAGAATGCTACAAAAAAGACAAATCCATCATTACCATTGAAATTTTATCGAATTATATAGCCTCCGAAAAAGCGATTTACGGGATTATACACGACATTACCGATAGGAAGGAGATTCAGAAGAAAATTCTGAACGCAATTATACAAACCGAAGAGAAAGAAAAATCCAATTTTTCGAAAGAGCTGCATGATGGATTAGGCCCCTTGCTGTCAACTATCAAATTGTACCTGCAGTGGTCAGAAAGACCAAACAACAATGTACAGCGGGAAGAGATTATACATAAAGCGCAAGACATATTGGAGGAAGCAATAGCCACGGTAAAAGAAGTTTCGAACAAGCTAAGCCCACATTTGTTAACCTATTACGGACTTAGTTCTGCTATAAAAAGTTTTGTAGACAAACTCAATGAAACTTCAACCATCAATATCAATTTCGAAAGTAATTTCGACAAACGACTGAAAATGGAAATAGAAGCAGCACTTTATCGAGCTGTTATTGAATGCATCAACAATTCTTTAAAACATGCTAGAGCAAAAAACATCAAAATCAAAATCACCAATACTAAAACTCAGCTAGTGCTTCAGTATAACGATGATGGAATAGGATTCGACATAGAGGAAACTATCTCACGTCATAAAGGGCTGGGACTTTTTAATTTACAGAATCGCATTCAGACAGTGGGTGGAAAGTTAACTCTGATTAGTAAAAAAAACGAAGGTGTACACTATCAGTTCGTCATCAATCACGATTAACAATCAAGGATTAAAGTAACAACTTAACGACACAACAATGAACTCCGGTAATTTAGTCAAACCCAACATTATCATTGTCGATGATCACCTTATTTTCCGACAAGGATTAACATCTATCATTACTTCCGAAAACATCGCAACAGTGATTGGTGAAGCATCGAATGGAATTGAATTTATGGAACTTATTTCGATACAGAAGCCCGATTTAGTGCTTATGGATATCGATATGCCGCACATGAATGGACTGGACGCTACAGAACAAGCAATAAAACTCATCCCCGACTTGAAGGTTATTGTTTTCAGTATGTTTAGCGACGAGGAATATTATCACAAAATGATTGAGCGCGGCGTTAAAGGATTTATCCTAAAAACCAGTGGAATAAATGAACTTGAGAATGCAATCCACGAGGTAATGAAAGGAGAAAGCTACTTTTCGAATGAATTACTCCGAAAAATAATCAGGGGATTCGATCATCGAAACAATAGCGAATACGTTAAGAAAGATATGCTCAGCGAAAGAGAAATTGAGGTGCTACAGCAAATTTGTCTCGGCTTGTCGACCGATGAAATTGCAAGAAAACTATACATCAGCCCCAAAACAGTAAAAACACACAAATCAAATTTACTCGGAAAAACCATTTCCAAGAACACACCTGCGCTTATCCTTTTTGCTATAAAAAATAAAATAGTAGAAATATAGATGCCATTCGTTATTCATCTTAACCTAAGTCAGCTAGACTATCAAGAAATAATTTGGTATTGCTGACTTAGGTATAAATCCTCAACTCAACAAGCCTGCCAGCATTTATCCACTGAAAATCAACACCACATCAAACCCTTATTCTTATTACAGAGTCCGTACTACTCCTTTTTACCTAGTCCAAATACTACTTTCTCATAACACAGATACAGCTTTCGCCTCTTGTTCTGCATCTCAAACTTAGCGAACTTTATCACCCCGTTTAAGTTGAGTGTATTGCCCTAAAAAACACCATGTAAACTAAAGCAATATGTTAGCACAACAAAATCTCAAGCCAAATCTGATACTTGTTGATGATCACCTGATCTTCAGACAAGGGTTGAAAGACATGATTACAATTGAAAATATTGCATCTGTGATTGGCGAAGCCTCTAATGGTGAAGAGTTTCTCAAACTGCTCCCCAACCAAAAGCCGGACTTAGTATTAATGGATATTGATATGCCTTTAATGAACGGATTTGAAGCAACACGAAGAGCTCTGATATTGATTCCTGATTTAAAAATAATGGCTTTCACTATGTTTGGAGACAAAGAATACAACGATAAGATAAGAGAACTTGGTGCAAAAGGGTTTGTATCTAAGACTGCCAATATTGAAGAATTAGAATTAGCCATTGAAACAGTTTTAAATGGGAAAAATTATTTTCAAAATACAGTTTTGGTAAATCATCCCAATACATAATCAATTCAAAATTCAATCAGTCAGTTTAGTAACCAGCAAGTTATGCTAACTTCAAGTAGAAAAAAATGCCCTGCAAATCTAATATTGCAGGGCATTTGTTGTTATAAGAAATTCGATACATTATTTTTTCGAAGGTCTATGACTGAAAACATAGACAGTAGCGCCCAATGCGAAAGAAATTAAAATTAACTGCAACCACCATTTTGAATTTGCGATCGTAAATACCGAAATCAAAATTGTACACCAAAACAAAGATACAGCTCCAATTTTCACTTTCAGTGGGATGGGATCTCCTTCCTGATACGTTCGGATAATCTTACCAAAAACTTCATGATTCATCAACCAGTTATATAATTTATCTGAACTCTTAGCAAACAAAGCTGCAGAAAGCAGCAGAAATGGTGTTGTGGGAAGCAAGGGCAGAAATATACCTAAAACACCCAACACCAGACTCAGCCAACCTAAAACAGCATATACTATTTTCACGTAAATTTATTTACAAACTACTGATGAATGCAACAATAGAGATTTAAATCCTAAACCTCGCCCATTGCTTTTTTGAAGATCTTTTGCGCCTGACCGTAATCTACTTTTCCACATGGCCCTGAAATACAGCCACCTTCGCAAGCCATCACTTCAATGAAATTACCCGGTGCTTTTCCTTTGGCATATGCTCTGAGCAAACCGATATTCTTTTTATTCAAATTAGAAACCTGAACCGGCTTTACACCCAATTGAGGATACATTTGAGCTACAGCGGCAATAACACCTCCTGCACGGGCAAAACCACGCCCTGCCATTGGAGCACATTCTCCGGAATTATCCAACTCCTTCATCTCTATCGAAAGTCCGGTAAACAAAGTATCCACCTCTTCAAATGTTAACATATAGTCAACCAATTCGCTGTCAGCAATTTCTTTCCTTTTCCCGACACAAGGCCCGATAAACACCAGTTTAGCATCCGGGTATTTAGCTTTTGCCATTTCTGCAGTGTAGTACATCGGCGATTGGGTATGCGAAACAAAGGGTTTCATATCAGTCAAATGCTTATTCACCAATTCAACGTAGGATGGACAACAGGATGTTGTCATAAATTGCTGACCACTTTCCAGTTTTTCGTTTAGCTCAGCTCCTTCCCGTTGGGTTGTTTCCATAGCACCATAAGCCACTTCTATAGCATCTACAAAGCCAATCTGACAAATAGCTTCGGCTATTTCGCCAATCGGATTGCTAAATTGCGACTGAATGGAAGGGGCCATTAATGCCACAAATTTCTCGCCACGTTCCATAGCCGGGAGAATATCAAACACTTGCGAAATTTCAAACACAGAGCCAAACGGACAGGCATTGATACATTTACCACAGTAAATACATTTCGACTCGTCGATATGCTCAATGCCGTTTTCATCTTTTTGGATGGCCTTTACCGGACAGGCTTCTTCGCAAGGTATGGGAATGTAAACTATTGAATGATAAGGGCAAGCTTCTTTACAAATACCACAGTTGATACATTTACTGTGGTTAATGTGCGCCTGACCATTGTCCATAAATGTGATAGCATCTTTCGGACAGTTCATAAAGCAGGGGCGTCCAACACAACCTTTACACAGATTGGTTACCACATAATTTGTTTTCACACATGCCGTACAAGCTTCATCAACAACCGTCAATATGGAGCTTTTCTTTTGGGTACGGTTTAACGCATTTTGAGCATACACCGACAAGGGCATCAACTCATCCTCCTCATCTTCGACGCTAAACCCTAAAATCGGCAGCATTTTATATTTCAATACCGCCCTTTCTTTATGAATGCAGCAGCGCCCACGAGCCAGCGCATTTTTTGGCGACATTATTATCGGCAATCGATCTATTTCGGCAACTAAATTTCCTTCTTTGTGCAATTTTATGAGCTTAGACATCAAGTCTCTGCGCACAATCATTGTATTGTTTACAAACGCCATTATTTTCAGTTTTAGTTTCTACGTTCAGGGTGCAAAGTTAGTGATTTTCTAACGTTCAGAAAAATATCAATTTTGCAGAAGCGCTCGATTCTTGAAGTATTTTAAGAGCTTTCTTTCAAATTGAAATAAATACAAATTCAATCTTATAAATTACAATTTCAATATACCTTTGAATCAAAAACTGGCAGTTGAGTTATCAAAAAAAACATTATTATTTCCTTTTTATACCCTGAAATACAAACTCTACGATACTGTTTTTGTTGCGTTCAAACTCTGAACTAATATTCTGACGAATGTAAGGCACTTCCATCCCTTTTATCGAATAGAAAATAATGATGGAAGATAAATCCAAATCCATGCGTTTGAATACAGCTTTTTCAATTCCATTGTTCAAAATAGAACGAATTAGCGAAATTTCCTGAACATCTATCTTTCTGCGCGTACGCTCTACCTCATAAATATCATGAAAAAAATCGGCACGCAACGAACCATTACGAGTTACTACATCCTTAATTGCATCAAGGTGCGTCAAAATATGATTGGTAAGCATTACATCTGGCTCCACCTTCTCTGTCGAAACCACTTTCAATCGCTCCAGAACCTGTTCCAGCTCCTTATCAATTACTGCTTTATAAATATCTTCTTTGTTGTTAAAATAGGTATACAGTGTGCGTCGTCCTTTTTTAGAAGCTTCGGCAATGTCATTCATAGTTACCTCTTTTTTACCTTTTTCAGCAAAAAGTCCGCGGGCAACTTCTATAAGCATCTTTTTTGTATTCGACATCTTAATCGGCATTTTTATTTCTTTATATTGCAAAGATACAGAATTGTTTATTAAATTTCAAGAAAAACTGCACAAAAATCGAAAAGTGTGCATAAACTCAATAATACAGAGTAAATCTTTATTTGCGGGCAAATGTAATCTTCATCATCAACCTCACAAACCACACTACCCCAATAGCAAAGGCAAAACGGGGAATAACAAGCCAGCCGGCCGGAACACCAATGGCTACAAACAGCAGCGTATCTTCCAATAACGAATGATTAATCGCAATATGATAGTTCAATAAATTTGCATTTTCAGCTTCGATTTCGTTTTTCTCAACTGCTTCGAGTACAATGGCCGAGCCATACGTTAAGCCCAGCGTTTGAGACACAAACCAAAGAAACGAACTATTGTCCGACAGCCCCATTACGCGCATTAACGGTGATAAGAGCTTTGCCAAAAAATCGAGGATTTTAAATTCTTTCAGAATACTTTGAAGCATCATTAACCCGGTAACAATGATCGCAATTTTAAACACCAGCCAACCCGTACTTACCAACCAGGAACTAAGCATTTCGCCTATTGTTGCAAATTTCATTAGCGCTTGAGCCACCCCTACAGAACCCATCTGAGCCGGCAGAAGCCAATTTAGAATAATGGCGGCGATAAATAAAAAACAAAGTCGAAGCGTAAACATGATAAAGGCCGAGGAACCGGTCTTTTTCTGAATGGCAGTTTCCACTATCATATTATGCGAAATAAGGCACATCAAAGCTAAAATAGTAATTTCGCGCAGGTTCAATGTCAGCGTTGCAAGAATGGCTATTGGCGCATAAAGGGGAAGGAAAAAGCTGGAAATAAACACAATGGCCGATTCGCCGGGTAGCCCAATAAGCGAAAAAGCAGGTGCCAGCACCGTGGCAAACTGCGCAATAACACCCCAATACTGAAGTAAACTCACCAGCAAACTGATAGGAATAATAATTTTCAGCAGCCACCAGCTAGTTTGGCGAGCTTTAGGAAGGGCTTGTACTGAACTTGCGTATAATCGGTTGGTTGTTCTATTCATGGAAATGTAATGTATTTAAAACAAGAAAGGTTGTCTCACGACAACCCAATCTTTAAAATTAACCTTAAATCTAATACCATGAAAAACACAGTGCAAATGTAAAGCTATTTTTTATGTTGTACAACATGTTTTTGAAGTTTTTGTATACATTTAACCATATTTAACTTTAAGTAGACTTGAATAAATATCAAGCAGAAGAGAAAATATCGCCAATTTATTTGATTATAAACTACTTAACCCTAATCCATGTCTGAGAACGTCCAATAAAGCCACCTCTATCAAGCGACCCGCGCACAACCAGATTATCGGTCTCTGCATTTATACTCATATTACATTTATAAACTTTACCTGTTTTGGGATCAAGAATAGTTCCACCGGTCAGCTTACCATCTTTTTCAACCAAATCATTTATAATCATCATTCCTGCAATGGGTTTATTTTTATTCACACCCTCGCATTCAGCACACAATTTCTCCGGATCCTTGAAAAGTTTTTCAATTTTCCCATAATACCTTCCGTTGGTAGCTTTAAAAACAAATACTATCGACTTGGTACTTCCATCCTTGTCATCGATCGTTTTCCATTTCCCAACAATTTTATTTACCTGTGCAAAACCCGAAAAGCAAAATGACAGCATGATCACTAGAGCAAAAAGAACTTTTTTCATTGATTTCAATTTTATGTTTATTATAAATCATTTTCCGGCTATTCTGAAAAATATCGTTTCTGATAATTCGCTACAAAGATATTTATTTTTTGCACAATAATCATCACAATGTGCATAAAACAAAAATACAGTTAAAGGAGATACTAAATTATAGTGGCAAAAGTATTTATATCAGTCGATTTTTATACTTTTGCATAAAAAAAGTCCTGACATGAGAACTAGTTTTATAACCGACAAAAAAGAAATAGAAAGCATTATAGATCAATGCGATATATGTTTCATTGGACTCATAGAGGCCGATGGTACACCCTACGTTATCCCAATGAATTTTGGCTATTTGAACAATGAAATTATACTACATTCGGCTCCGGAGGGTAAACATCTGGGCTTACTGGAGCATAATAACAGAATCTGTGTAACGTTTTGCCCCGACAGAAAGTTGGTGTATCAACACCCTGACGTGGCGTGCAGCTACAGCATGCTTTCGAAAAGCGTAGTTTGCAAGGGTGCTGTTACTTTTATCGAAGACCTTCACGAAAAAGCTGCTACATTAAACTCAATGATGAAGAAATTCTCGGACCGAACATTCAAATATTCAACACCAGCACTGAGCAATGTAAAAGTTTGGCGTGTAACCGTTGACGAAATTACCGCCAAAGCATTCGGACAAAACTTCAAATAACTACAAGATGAGTATGTTATTTAACGTAATTGAATAACATACTGTAAAACTACTA
Organism: Paludibacteraceae bacterium; assembly: GCA_942493025.1. Taxonomy (GTDB): domain Bacteria; phylum Bacteroidota; class Bacteroidia; order Bacteroidales; family Paludibacteraceae; genus Paludibacter. The sequence goes on along the minus strand of OW818663.1, from coordinate 4,284,377 downwards.
TTTCTTGTCTGAAAATCATGACTAAATTTCTGTATCTACTTTTGGCACAGCAATTGAAACAACACTGTAACAATGACTAGAATAAAGCGCTAAACAAATAACTATTAGCGCTTTATTACTACATAGAAATTGATACCACACATAAAGACAATGCCAATATGCCATATTGGCAGCAAAATAAAAGAAAACTTACAATGAATAACCGTTACGACAATCTATTTTCTGAAGATATGCTAGGTTCATCTGATATATTTCCAATTATCTCGCTCGACGAACGACCATCGGAGCTGAATATCAACTCAGGCGATGTACTGCCAATTCTCTCATTGCGCAACATGGTTCTTTACCCGGGCGTACTTCTACCTGTTTCTGTTGCACGCACCAAGTCATTGAAACTGGTACGTGAAGCGAATGAAAACGACATGCTCATCGGAGTTTGCTCACAGATTGACAAAAAACTCGATGACCCTACTATCGAACAGCTTTATCAAACCGGAACGGTAGCGCAAGTAGTACGCATCCTCGAGATGCCCGACAATACCACCACTGTAATTTTGGAAGGCAAACGCAGATTTCACCTTGGCGAACTGGAAACAGATAAACCATACATAAAAGCAAAGGTAAACCTGGTCGAAGATCTTGTTCCCGATCCAAACGACGGTATATTTGTCGCACTAGTTTCATCTATCAAAGATCTTTCTATCAACATCATAAATGATTCAGGAGCCATGTCACCCGAAATGGCATTTGCGATCCGAAACATTGAAAATCCGATATTCCTGATCAATTACGTGTGCGTAAACTTTGGCTTAAATGTAAAAGAAAAACAACGCTTGCTGGAAATTGATGAGATAATGGAACGTGGCTACCAGCTACTTGAACTACTCAACAAAGAGTCGCAACTGCTGGAAATAAAAATGTCGATCCAAAACAAAGCTAAGGAAGGCATTGATCAACAACAACGGGAATATTACTTGCAACAACAAATGAAAACCATCCAAAATGAATTGGGTGGCAATTCTCCTGAAATGGATGTTGCAGATTTTAAAGAACGTATCAAAAACAAAAAATGGAGCGAAGCAACTGCTAAGGTTTTTGAGAAGGAATTAAAAAAACTGGAACGAATGAGTCAACATTCGCCCGATTATTCTACACAACTCAACTATATTGAAACCATGCTTGAGTTGCCTTGGAATGAATACACGACAGATAATTTCAACCTAAAAAATGCCAAGAAAGTACTTGACAAAGACCACTTTGGCATGGACACAGTTAAGGATCGTATTCTGGAACATCTTGCTGTTTTAAAATTGAAAGGCGACATGAAATCACCTATCATCTGCCTGTACGGCCCTCCGGGAGTTGGTAAAACATCATTGGGGAAATCCATTGCTTCGGCTTTGAACCGAAAATATGTACGTGTTTCGCTGGGCGGATTGCACGATGAGGCTGAAATTCGCGGGCACCGCAGAACATATATTGGAGCTATGCCGGGACGCATCATGCAAAATATCCAAAAAGCAGAGTCGTCAAATCCTGTTTTTGTACTTGATGAAATTGATAAAATCACTACCGATTATAAGGGTGATCCATCTTCTGCGTTACTTGAAGTCCTTGACCCTGAACAAAACACGGCATTTCACGACAATTATTTAGATATTGATTTCGACTTATCAAAAGTACTTTTCATTGCCACTGCCAATAATCTGAGTTCAATTCCCCGCCCACTATTGGATCGTATGGAGTTGATAGAGGTTAGCGGTTACACACAGGAAGAAAAAATCGAGATTGCCAAACGCCATTTGGTAACTAAGGAACTCGAAAATCACGGATTAAAAGACACTGAGTTTTCGCTAAGTAAACCGGTTATCAACAAATTAATTGAATCCTACACCCGCGAGTCGGGCGTGCGTGACCTGAACAGGCAAATTGCAGGCTTGATGCGCAAAGTGGCTAAAAGAGTGGCCACGAATGAGCAGTACAATGTTGAGCTAACCGAAGAAGACATAAAAACCTACCTCGGAGCTGCTCGTTACAGCAGAGATAAATACGAAGGAAATGATTATCCGGGAGTAGTAACCGGCCTTGCGTGGACACAAGTAGGTGGCGAAATTTTATTTATAGAATCAAGCCTGAGCAAAAGCAAATCACCCCGATTAACGCTTACCGGAAACCTGGGTGAGGTAATGAAGGAATCGGCCATGCTGGCGCTGGAATACATAAAATCGCATGCCGACAAATTTGGAATTGACCACCAAATGTTTGAGGAATGGAATGTACATATCCACGTACCGGAAGGTGCTATACCGAAAGATGGACCGTCGGCAGGTATCACCATGACTACCGCTCTGGTTTCGGCCTTTACCAATCGTAAAGTGCGCAAACACCTTGCTATGACAGGCGAAATTACACTTCGTGGCAAAGTGTTGCCTGTAGGCGGAATAAAAGAAAAAATCCTGGCTGCCAAGCGTGCCGGCATTACCGACATCATCCTTTGCTCCGACAATCAGAAAGATATTGACGAAATAAAACCGATATATCTAAAAGGACTAAAATTCCATTATGTAAATGACATCATGGAAGTGATTGATTTTGCATTATTGAAAAAATAATACATAAACAACAATGTGACATGAAACAAAAAATAATTTTCTCAATCGCCTGTATTGCTTTATTTCTGAATTCGTGCAAAACCATGCAGATAGAGAAACCAACTGAGTCGTATCTGCCATCAAATATTGCCCCTGCCCTATCCGAACTTCCATTGCAGGTCGAAATTGATGTGAAAAAACTGGAGTCGTCGATCAATAAAAAAATGAACGGAATCATTTTCGAAGGATCCAATCTATCGGGCAAAGACTTGTCTGTAAGAATTTCGAAAGCTCAGAACTTCACCTTTTCGATAAACAATAATGTTATTGAATATAGAGTTCCACTTAAAGTATGGACTCGATTTGCCTGGAAAGTAGAAAAATTCGGAATGAGCGTAGGCGATTTTTATGAAGCCACCGGCAGCATAGCCCTCACTTACAAAACAAGCATTAGCATTGATAAAAACTGGAAATTAGTTTCAAAAACGGCTTCGTCGGGCTACGAGTGGATAGAAACACCAAAGCTAAATGCAGTGGGGGTTACGGTTCCGGTTACACCTATTGCCAATCTGGTGCTTTCACGTTGCGATCAACTTATATCAACGCAGATTGATAAATCGCTGGCTGAAGCAGCCGATTTAAAAAAATACGTAACGCAAACCTGGACTGAAGTTCAAAAACCGCGCGAAGTAAGTGTCGAAAACAATGCTTGGGTACGCATTACGCCAAAAGACATCTACGTATCACCATTCACCACCACCGGCAACAAACTGAATCTGGCGGTGGCACTTTACACTCAAATAGAGTCGTTTATGGGCGCAAAACCAGCACCAAACAATTTGGTTGTGCTTCCTCCATTCAAATACATCACCCGCCCGGCTCAACAGTTTAATATAAACGTTGGAGCAGATGTTACTTTTGAAAAAATATTAAGCATCGCAAAAGCACAATTAATCAACAAGACATTTACCGAAGGCAAGAGAAGCATCACTATTACCGACTTATCCATTTTCGGCAGTCAGGGCAAAGCAGTATTTGTAGCCGACGTTATCGGATCATTCAAAGGACGTATCTACTTCACAGGCAACATGACTTACAACCCTACAAAAGTAGCCGTTGAAATTACCGAACCATCGTTTGATGTAAAAACATCCAACGTCTTGGTCAAATCGGCAAGTTGGTTATTACATGGCATGATTCTGAAACAATTGACCCCATATCTGACCTACCCGATTAAGACAGATTTAGAAAAAATGAAGACAGATGTCAACAAAATGATGAACAATTACAGCATTATGGACGGAGTAAGTTTATACGGCAAATTAAACAACATGAGCGTGACCAGTTTAAGTTTAATACCGGGTGCAATGCGCATTCAGGCCAACGCAAAAGGGAATATTACACTCAAAGTGGACGAAATAAAATTTTGATTCTTTAATTAAGTTTAATTTTTTATTTTATTAACAGATGGGCATGTATCAATGTGTAGAATTTATCTCTACTTTAGTGCCTGTTAACTCAATTTATTATTAACGTTTAAATTAAAGAATTATGTCTATCAACAAAGTCATTTTAGTAGGTCACGTTGGCAAAGACCCTGAAGTCCGCTACTTGGACAAAGATGTTGCGGTAGCCAATTTTACACTTGCAACAACAGAAAGAGGCAGAACATTACCAAACGGCACACAAATTCCTGAACGCACGGAATGGCACAACATTGTGGCCTGGCGGGGGCTGGCCGAAATCTCAGAAAAGTACATCCGCAAAGGATCCCAATTGTACGTAGAAGGAAAATTACAAACCCGCACCTGGGAAAAAGATGGTATTAAGCGTTACACCACCGAAATTTATGCCGAAACCATTAATCTTTTAGGCAAGAAGCCAGAGCATACAGAAGCATTAAGCAGTGTGGTTTCAGCCCCTTCGGCCGATCTTCAAGCACCACCACATGCAGAAGATGATCTCCCTTTCTAATGTTATACGATTTCAACAATAAAGACCACTCCGCTACGGGGTGGTTTTTATTGTTTTTGGCAACACTTTAAATTATTTTCGGATAAACGAAAAAACAAATGCCTAGTTATGAATAACAAAGCAAAACAGAGAAAGCAGGATACAAAAAAAACTCTCAAATCTATTGTAGAAACAAAAAAATACCGTATCTTTGCACCGCATTAGAAAACAATGCAGACATTAAAACCTGGTTCGGTAGTTCAGTTGGTTAGAATGCCGCCCTGTCACGGCGGAGGTCGCGGGTTCGAGTCCCGTCCGTACCGCTTAACACCAAAGACAAATGGTGGAAAAGCTCAGACAAATCCCGTAAAATCAAGGTTTTACGGGATTTTTTATTGTTTGTCACTGACGTCTAAAAGTCAAGTAAAAGCCAAAAAATGACAGAGTTCCGTTACTAAATCGTTACTGAAAAAGAGACCTCATAAATAGTAACGATTTTAGGATTAAGTCTCTGATTTGTCGTCTATTGCGCATTAAATGTCTGCTCATATACTAAACATTAATCATTCCTTTGCAATGGAAATTATACCCCATTGTTTCGGAATTAAAAAGAAAGTATTATGAGTAAAAGTACCTTTAAGATTCTTTTCTATTTGAGAAAGAATCAAGTAAACAAAGATGGTAAGGTCAGCATTATGACTCGCCTATCTGTAAATGGAGAAGTATCCCAGTTTAGTTCCAAATTGGATGTAGAGCCAGAACTTTGGGATGTAAAACAAGGGAAAGTTGCCGGGAATAGCCTGAAGTCTCGCCAACTAAATAATCTACTGGATGATATCCGAACCTCTTTGAAGAACCATTATCATGAGATAGAAACTCATGAGGCCTATGTAACTGCAGAAAAAGTGCGAAATGCTTTTCTGGGTTATTCCACCAAACAATCCACACTTCTTGAACTTTTCAAAACCCATAACGAAGATGCCAGAAAATTGGCCGGCATTAGTAAAACCGAAGCTACCCTTTCAAAATACGATAGAGCTTATCGCCGTTTGGGGGAGTTTATGCAAGCAAAGTATAAAATAACAGATATAGCCTTAAAGGAAATCAACTATAAGTTTGTAACGGACTTTGAGACTTACTTGCGTACGGTCAGTAAATGCAATGAAAATACTACGGCCAAATTTATGCAAATGCTACGTATGATCGTTATCGTTGCTAAAAATAACGGTTGGTTATTCAATGATCCTTTTTCTAATTTTAAAATCCGGTCAAAACGTGTAGATAGAGGTTATCTTACTGACCAGGAAATACAGACAATTATGGAGAAAAAATTTAGTTTCACCCGTTTGGAGCAAGTTCGTGATGTATTTATTTTTTCTTGCTTTACGGGGCTTTCCTACATTGATGTAAAACAATTGACAGCAAATAATATTTGTACCTCCTTTGATGGGAAACAATGGATAATGACTCACCGTCAGAAAACGGACACCCCAGTCAATGTTCCTTTATTGAGTATTCCATTAACGATATTGAAGAAGTACGAAGGAAAACTCCCAAAGGGACAATTACTTCCGGTGTTAAGCAATCAAAAACTCAACTCCTATCTAAAAGAGATTGCTGATTTATGTGATATTCATAAGAATATTACCTTTCACTTAGCGCGTCACACTTTTGCCACGACAACTACTCTATCCAAAGGTGTACCCATCGAAACCGTATCAAAAATGCTAGGACATACGAACATCAAGACAACTCAAATTTATGCCCGCATTACGAATGAAAAAATCAGCAAGGACATGCAATTGCTTTCCGCTAAATTGGACGATATGGAAAAAGTAACCTTGGAAAAGCAAGCACTATGAAACGAGGGACAATAACAATCAGAAATACCAATTCAGATAATGTTCAGATTTACCTTGAACTGTCTGAAGATGGAACTGTATGGATGACAAAAAACGAGATAGCCTCTATGTTTAATATTTATCTTTCTTCTGTAGAGGCGAGTCTAAAACACCTATTCAAATCGAATGGTTTTGGAGATAAAGAGGTAAAAAAAGAAGAAACTCACATTCTTAGTAACGATAAGAAATGTATTGTTGAATATTTCAATCTGGAAGTAATTATCGCTTTGAGTTATCGACTGGACAGTAATCCATGCATTCATTTTCGACAATGGGTCGCAAAGCAGGTTATCCTTTCTTGTAAAAAGTCTTCTCCAATAATCATTCAGTTGGGAACAACCACGTTGAATTGATACGCCAATTTCGAATTGATTGAAAGCCGAAAGGTGATTACTGGCATTAACAGTAATCACTTTTCGGCTTTTTTTGTATAATCATTTCCCCTCTCTTCCAATAAATCTTCCACAGGTAGGTAACAACCTGTGATTCCACCCCATCCACAATCCGCATTTTTGCACTGTAATCAAACAGTAGCAAAATGGAAATTATAACATTAGACCACGAGGTTTACAAAGATTTGGCCAATAAAATTGACCGAATTGCAACCTACGTTTTCAAGAAAGAAAATATACCTACCCAAGAACCTGAAATCTGGCTGACTAGTGAAGAGTTAGCTGATCTGCTTAAAATTAGTACACGTACCCTCCAGCGCATGCGCAAAGATCGCACGATTACTTATAGCATGATACGGAGTAAATGCTTATACCGGTTATCTGATGTGGAAAAGTGTATTCGTGAAAGAATTGTCTCCTGCAATCCGCAGACCTTGGATGAGTTTAGAAAAGGTTATTTGCTAACCCATAAAGCCACCGCACTATGAGCTTATTAGATACCGATACTTTTGAGTTATGGATGAAACGTATCATGGAGCGGTTCGATCGCAACGAAAAAGCATTAGCTACCCTTGCGTGCAAAGATGTAAAGGCGGTAAAATATCTAGATGGCGAACGTCTACTGGACAATCAGGACTTGTGTCAACTTCTGCAAACAAGCAAACGATCACTCCAACGATACCGCAGTTTAGGAGCTTTAACCTACCACATGCTCTGGCATAAGGTCTACTACAAAGAATCTGACGTCCAATTATTCATTAAGAGCTATTTCAAAGAATTTCGAAAAGAGAATGACGGCGAGAAAGTTCCTGAGTAAAGCCAAAATCACAACTCTCCATAAAATTCGAGATCAATCAAATTGCTGTTCGCAATCTCTAAATATTTCAACTACCAATTTCAATATATCATTAAATTCAACAACCTATGGAACTGAAAAAGAAAGAAACAGAAAAAGATGTTCTCATCGTCAGGGATGAGAAAACCGGAGAAATCGGTGTAGTTGCCGGTCTGAAAAGTGACGGAACACCGAATGTAACGAATGCCAAACCTGAAAATGGACAGACCTTTTTGAGGTTTGACCGACACGGAGATGTACTGGATAACTTCTTTAGCAACTTCTTCCGCCAATGCAAAGAACCCAAACGCTTTGGTTTTTACCGTGTGGCGGCTGACGGAGTGGAGAATGTATTACAAGTGCTAAAAGATTTGCTCAAAAATCCCGAAGCAAATAAGGAGCTGCTTGCTCCGCATCTTGTTGATACAGGAAAATATGAAAAACTAGCAAAACAAGAACAATCCGAAGCTTCCACAAAAGAAAAAACACCGCAGGAACAATCAGACGTGAAAGGACAACAGCAGGAAGCACAACAAGGGGAAAAACAGAAAAAAGAGTACCAACCCATCGATGAAGGCAGAATTAATTGGCCGGAGTTGGAAGAAAAATGGGGTGTAAACCGTCAATCTTTAGAGACATCAGGCGATTTTAAGAAGATGCTTAATTACGGTAAATCCTCTCTTGTAACCGTTGCCCCTAAATTCGGAGATGAACGCTTTGAAACCGAAGCCCGCTTGTCTCTCAAGTCAATGCCGGATGGCAGTGTACGACTCATACCGCACCTGATTCGCAAAGAACCTCAGTTGGAAAAAGGATTTGAGGGATATACTTTCTCTGCCGAAGACAAGAATAATTTGAAAAACACCGGTAATATGGGGCGTATCGCCCAGCTGACAAATAGTAGCACGGGAGAAACTACACCTGCCTACATCAGCATTGATCGCCTGACCAATAACATTGTGGCTATTCCGGTAAATAAAATTCGTATTCCGGAAAAAATTGGCGATACAATCCTTACAGAACAAGATAAGAAAGAACTCCGTGCCGGCCATCCCGTACCGAACAAAGAAATCACACTGACCAATGGGAAGACCTTCACTACAACACTGCAAGTGAATGTAGAGCAAAGAGGTGTCGAGTTTGTTCCTCACAATTCGCAGATAAAGCAAGATAAGCAACAGGCCAAACAAGAAGATCAACAGCAGCAGAAAACCTATAATTTCCAGTGGTTGGATGCAAGTGGAAATCTCCGTGCTCCCAAGACCTTCGGAGGCGTTACGCTGACACCTGAACAACAATCTGATTTTACTGCGGGGAAAGCCATTTTAGTGAACGATATGGTACGGGATAAGCAAGGCAAACCTTACACTGCCTATATCAAATTCAATCAGGAAGAAGGTAAACCGAAATATTATCGTTCTGACCCAGATGTTTCTAAAGTCCAACAAGTTATTCCTGCATCGGAAAGCCGAACACAAGTGGCAGTCAATTCAGAGGGTAAAACCTACGAAGCAACCAAACATATTGCCGAACCGCTACAACAAGGGCAAGCTACTCCTGCCAACACACAGCAACAGCAACGCCAAAGTCAAGGAACACATAACAAGCCGAAAGGCGTAGGTGTCTGAGGCATCGAAAAAAAAACAAACCACTAAAATCCACAATAAGGTCAAATTAGTATGAAAACAATTATTGCAGAAAAGCCGAGCGTTGCTCGGGAAATCGCCCAGATAGTGGGTGCAACCAAAAGAGAGGCTGGTTACCTGAGTGGTAACGGCTATAACGTAACATGGGCTTTCGGACATCTGGTGACACCTGCCTTACCCGACGGATACGGCATCAAAGGATTTCATCGTGACAACCTACCGATACTTCCGTCCGTATTCAGTCTTGTTCCCCGTCAGGTAAAAACGGATAAAGGTTATAAAGCCGACAACGATGTGCTGGCACAGATTAAGGTCATCGCCCAACTGTTCCGTGAAAGCGATAAGATTATCGTGGCAACGGATGCGGGACGTGAGGGAGAGCTAATCTTCCGTTATCTGTACGAATACATTGGTTGTGCGACTCCCTTCGACCGCCTCTGGATCAACTCTCTTACCGATAAGGCAATCCGGGATGGACTGGAAAATCTCAAAAGCGGCAACAAGTATGATAACCTGTATTACGCCGCCAAAGCTCGCAGCGAAGCAGACTGGCTGGTAGGCATCAACGCCACGCAAGCCATCACCATCGCTGCTGGACGGGGAACTTATTCGCTCGGACGCGTACAGACCCCCACGTTGGCAATGGTATGTTCCCGGTATTGGGAGAATAAACAATTCGTATCCGAAGCTTTCTGGCAATTGCATGTTTCAACAGATGGCAAAAGCAAAGAAGAAGTACTAAAATTTACCTCTGAAGATAAATGGAAAGATAAGCAACCTGCCGAAGACTTCTATCATGCCATTAGAAACAGTGGTACAATTACCGTCACAAAAGTGGAGCGCAAAGAAACCATGCAGGAAACTCCCTTGTTGTATGATCTTACCACTCTTCAAAAAGAGGCGAATACCAAACATGGATTTTCAGCTGACAAGACCTTATCCATTGCCCAAAAGCTTTACGAAGCAAAACTCATCACCTATCCCCGTACCGGTAGCCGTTATATTCCGGAAGATGTATTCGCAGAGATCCCGGCTCTGCTAGTCACTCTCAAAGGTAGTTCAACATGGGGTAGCCACGTAAACTGCATGGGAGAACCGACACGACGCAGTGTGGATGATACAAAGATCACTGATCACCATGCTTTACTGATTACAGGTATGAAAACAAATAATCTTTCATCCGACGACGCAGTCATCTATCATATGATCATCGGCCGTATGCTTGAAGCCTTTTCTGAAAAGTGCGTGAAAGATGTAACTACTGTTTCGGCAGTCTGTTCTGAGGTAGTATTTACACTGAAAGGGTTCGTTGTAAAACAAAAAGGATGGCGTGGCATTTTTGGTGAAGAAACAGAAGAAACGGTGCTGCCTGAATGGGTGGAAGGTGCTGTCTTACCCGTTAAGGCTTGTTCACTCACCGAAGGTAAAACGAAACCAAAACCGCTTCACACCGAAGCAAGCTTACTTGCAGCCATGGAAACAGCAGACAAAGAAACGGAAGATGAAGAGTTACGCCAATCACTGAAGACCTGCGGTATTGGCACACCTGCTACCCGTGCATCCATTATTGAAACACTGTTTCAGCGTGAATACATGGTTCGACAGAAAAAAGCACTTGTCCCAACCGAAAAAGGACTTGCCCTCTATTCGGTTGTCAAGGACATGCACATTGCAGATGTAGAAATGACGGGTGAATGGGAACTGTCACTTGCCCGCATTGAAAGTGGCGAAATGCAAGCCGAAACTTTCCGCAAGGGAATTGAAGCATATACTTCTCAAATCACATCAGAACTGCTAACCTGCGACAAACTGTTTACCCACAAAGAAACGGAATGTCTTTGTCCCAAATGCAAAACGGGAACCATGCAATTCTTCGGCAAAGTAGTGCGTTGCAACAACCCTTCCTGCGTATTTCCGGTTTTTCGACAGATTGCCGGCAAAACGATGACGGATCAGGATCTTTTGGAATTGCTGACGACTGGAAAAACCGGAGTCATCAAAGGTTTTAATAGCAAACAAGGCAAAGCCTTCAATGCCGTCGTTGCTTTTGATGAGGAGTTTCATACCAAATTCATTTTTCCTGATTTGAAAACCAACGATAAAAACAAAAAAAGAAAAGAATAATGGTTATCTTTGCCACTGAGTTCACAGTCATGAGTTTTTCATACTACAAAGTTGATATTTGATTTACTGTGGATTTTAGTGGTGGCACTTCGGGAGGGATCCCGGAGTGCTTTTCGCATTTAGCCCTTCCAACATTCATTACATCACTAAAATCCACAGCAATATGAAAAAGAAAAATAATTCCAAAGAACTGTCCTACTATGGACTGTACCTACTATCCTATATCAGCGAAAGCCACCCCAATTTACTCTCCGATACGGATTTCATAGAAAGCCGTGCTGACCTTGCCGCAGCTACTAACGAACAAGCCAGGTTGGAGGAATATACACCTGAAGGAGCGCAAGAATTGGCTATGCTCACTCTAATGGAGGGTCTTCATTTCTCCAGGTACAACACACTACTAGAAGTACTTTGGAACGAGTTTGCAGATGAACTGCCACAAGGTGATGCAGGGGAATTTGCTTTTAAATTGCTGCCTTCTTTAGAAGAAATCTTTTCAAAATACCCTATCTCGGATGATTTCGCCTACACACCCGAATACGATGCACTTTATACGGAGCTAACAGGAGCCATTTTCATCCATATCGAAGCGTATGGCCTTTAATCGGAAAGTAAAGCTACGAGATAACATCGAGGCGATACGGACAGTATTTGAATTGGACAATGCAAAGCGTCAGGTTACTTCCGAAGAAAAGGAGATACTGAGTCGTTATTGTGGCTTCGGAGGATTGAAATGTATTCTCAACCCTGCAACCAATCTTTCCGATACTGCCCGATGGGCAAAATCAGACCTTGAACTGTTCCCGATGACAGCTGAATTGCACCGCATTATTCGCGACAATACTGCTACTGAAACTGAGTACAAACGTTATGTGGACAGTTTGAAAAGCTCCATCCTCACAGCGTTCTATACTCCGCCTGAGATTGCGTCAGCAATTGCCGATACGCTGCATGATAACGGAATTAGTCCAAAAAGGTTGCTGGATCCATCTGCGGGGCAAGGTGCGTTTATCACTTCCTTCGGGCAGCACAGTTCCCATGCAGAGGTGATGGCATTTGAGAAAGATTTGCTTACAGGCAAACTGCTTTCTCATCTTTATCCCGATCACAAAATACGTGTGGAAGGGTTTGAAAAAATAGAATTGCCTTTTAATGGTTATTTCGATGTAGTTTCTTCCAATATCCCATTCGGAGATGTGGCGGTATTCGATCCGGTATTCAGTGGAAGTAAAAATACTGCACGTCGCCAGTCCACCAAAGCTATCCATAATTATTTCTTTGTAAAAGGATTGGATGCCGTGCGAGATGGAGGCATTGTTGCTTTCATTACCTCGCAAGGCGTGATAAATACCCCTCAATATGAAGGACAGCGACAACTCCTAATGGAGAATGCAGACCTTGTGTCAGCCATCCGGCTACCGAACAACCTGTTTACGGAAATTGCTAACACGGAAGTGGGCAGTGATCTGATCGTTTTGCAGAAACATTTTGGGAAAGAACAAATCAGCACTGAAGAACAGGATTTTTTGAAAGGGTATGTCACGCAAGAAGGAATTAGCACCAACCAATATTTTCAGGACGGGAAGCATATTATCCACACCAAACGTACTTTAGGTACTGACCCTTATGGCCGACCGGATATGATTTACCTACACGAAGGAGGTGTACCGGGTATAGCAGATGATTTGAGGCGCATGCTTACAGAAGATTTTTCTCAACGGTTGGATCGAACGCGATATCAAGGTACTGATCTGCAATCATCGGTTGAGAGAAATTCTATCGTGATAAAAGACGAAGCCCTAAAAAGCCCAACCGTAGACATCAGCACGAAGGTCATCGATGTCAGGCAAAAGGTTAGCGAAAAGCCGGTGATTGATGAAAGGCCGGAGATAGAGCCACCTGTAATTAGTCTGTATGACCTGTTCGGCTTTTCAGAAGAAGAAAAACGAATAGCGCAAACAATAGGGAAACCACCTCGTGGCAAACGCTCTTCAACCTCAAACATTCAGATACAACGTTCCTTATTTGATAGTCTTACTGAAGTTAAGACTGATGAGTTGGTTCCTGTAAAAAAACAGGAATTGACAGAAATTGGACAGAGCACAAAAGAGGAGGACATGCAGCCTAGGGAGTACTCTCAAAAGTTAGAACCGCATCACAAGGAAGGTTCGCTTGTCCTGGAAAGTAATTTTCAGGTAGGGTATTTAAAAAGTATAACCCCTTACGGCGCAACTTTCCATCCACTGGATTTACAAAACGGACAAAAAGAAAAAACACAGCTTTACATCTCTATCCGGGACAGCTATCAAGGTCTGTATGCCCACGAAGCGGAACTGCATGAAGAGAACAAACTGCAACGCTCTTCACTCAATACCTACTATGATGAGTTTATACAACGCTATGGGTTTCTGAATACCAAAGCGAATGTGAAGCTAATTATGATGGATGCTTCAGGACGAGATATCCTTTCATTGGAACTTGCTGAGGATGGACATTTTATAAAGGCGGATATTTTCGATCATCCTGTTAGTTTTTCTCTGAATGAGTTTACACATGTCGATATGCCGGAAGAGGCGTTGTCCGCTTCACTCAACAAATACGGGGAAGTCAACCTTGATTATATGGTAACGCTCTGTGATTATAGTCAGGAAGAATTGATAAATGGACTGAAAGGACGTATGTTCTTTAATCCACTAATCGCCAACTACGAAATACAGGATCGTTTTGTCGCCGGTAATGTTGTCGAAAAAGCAGAACATATTGAGGAATGGTTGAAGGAGCATCCGCATGGTCAGCGGGAGGAAGAAGCTCTCAATGTACTTAAGGAAGCTATTCCTCGTTCGATTTCTTTTGACGAACTGGACTTCAATTTCGGGGAACGGTGGATACCGACAGGGATTTATACGGCTTATGCCAGTCACTTGCTTGACGCGGATATTAGCATTAGTTATTCGGAGAGTATGGACGAGTATTCGATCAAGTGCGGGATGAAGAATGCCAAAATCTTAGATCAATATGCTATAAAGGGATACTACCGCACCTATGATGGTATCAATCTTTTGAAAAATGCGCTACTTAACACGGTTCCTGATATTTCAAAAAGTCTGGGGAAAGACGAGCATGGTAATGATATTAAGGTAAGGGACAGTGAAGCCATACAGTTAGCCAATAGTAAGATTGACGAAATAAGAAACGGTTTTACCGATTGGCTACAGGAACAATCGCCGGAGTTTCAAAATAGGTTGACAGATATGTACAACCGGAAGTTCAACTGCTTTGTACGCCCTTCTTACGACGGTTCGCATCAGACATTTCCCGACATCGATCTAAAAGCTCTGGAAAAGAAGTACAATATCAATGAAGTGTACAAGAGTCAGAAGGATTGCGTATGGATGCTTAAACAAAATGGAGGTGGTATTTGCGACCATGAAGTCGGTACGGGTAAAACACTCATCATGTGCATTGCAGCACATGAGATGTATCGTTTGAAATTAGCTCACAAACCAATGATAATAGGGTTGAAAGCTAATGTTGGAGAAATTGCGGAGTGTTATCGTACTGCTTATCCGAACGCCAAGATTCTCTATGCTACCGAGAAAGATTTTTCTGTGCAGAATCGCGTAAAATTCTTCAATAATATCAAGAACAATGATTGGGACTGCGTGATTATGTCGCACGACCAGTTCGGTAAAATACCTCAGTCGCCAGAGCTACAGCAACGCATCTTACAAGCGGAACTGGATACAGTGGAAGAGAACCTGGAAGTATTGCGCCATGGTGGAAAAGATATATCACGTGCAATGCTTAAAGGATTGGAAAAAAGAAAGATAAATCTTTCCGTCAAGCTGGAAACTATCGCACACTCCATTGCCTCACGTACAGATGACGTGGTAGATTTCAAACAAATGGGAATAGATCATCTGTTTGTGGACGAAAGCCATCAATTTAAAAATCTTATGTTCAATACCCGGCACGACCGTGTAGCCGGATTGGGCAATCAAGACGGTAGTCAGAAAGCACTTAATATGCTTTACGCCCTACGTACTATACAAGAGCAAACGGGAAAAGATCTTGGAGCAACTTATCTTTCTGGCACAACCATTTCCAACTCTCTGACCGAGCTATATTTGCTATTCAAGTACCTTCGTCCAAAGGAACTGGAACGGCAGAACATCAATTGTTTCGACGCATGGGCAGCCATATTTGCCAAGAAAACTACTGACTTTGAATTCTCTGTAACCAATCAGGTCATTCAAAAAGAACGTTTCCGTTATTTTATCAAAGTACCGGAATTGGCAGCTTTTTATAATGAAATAACCGACTACCGGACGGCTGAAGATGTCGGCGTGGATCGTCCAAATAAGAACGAAATTCTACACAATATACCTCCTACACCCCAGCAGGAGGAGTTTATAAAGAAATTAATGGAGTTCGCTCAAACAGGTAATGCGGAGATTTTAGGACGTGCGCCACTATCTGAGTCTGAGGAGAAAGCGAAAATGCTTATTGCCACCGATTATGCCCGCAAGATGGCTCTTGATTTGCGTATGATTAGCCTTGATAAATACAGCGACCACCCTGATAACAAGGCGAGTCACTGTGCCAAAACGATTGCAGCGTATTACCACAAGTATGAAGCGCAAAAAGGAACACAGTTCGTCTTTTCCGATTTGGGTACCTATCAACCAGGATCGTGGAATGTCTATTCGGAGATTAAGCGCAAGCTTGTTGAGGACTACGGTATTCCTTCACATGAAATACGATTTATCCAAGAGTGCAAAACGGATAAAGCCCGTAAAGCAGTTATAGATGCGATGAATGACGGAAAGGTACGCGTTATCTTTGGTTCCACTTCTATGCTCGGTACGGGTGTAAACGCTCAAAAGCGGGCAGTTACGGTGCATCATCTTGATACCCCTTGGAGACCGTCTGACCTGCAACAGCGGGATGGTCGCGCAGTCAGAAAAGGGAATGTGGTAGCTAAGTTGCACGCCAATAATCAGGTGGATGTGATTATTTATGCCGTTGAGAAATCGCTTGATAGCTATAAATTCAATTTGCTGCATTGTAAACAGACTTTCATTTCGCAACTTAAGAGTGGTGCGATGGGTGCACGTACCATTGACGAAGGATCTATGGATGAGAAAAGTGGTATGAATTTTTCTGAGTATATGGCTATTCTTTCTGGTAATACCGACTTGTTGGATAAATCTCGATTGGAAAAGAAGGTGGCAGCACTGGAAAGTGAACGTAAATCGTTCAATAAAGATAAAAGCGGATCGGTATGGAAGCTACAGGAATATACCCGAACACTTGACCACAACAATGAGTGCATCTCTCACATGACTTCCGATTACGAGGCGTTCCAATCTCGTGCGAAGACAGATAAGGACGGATATATACTCAATCCACTAAAATTAGATGGGTTGCAGACAATGGATGTAAAGAGTGTCGGAACAAAGTTGCAAGAGATTGCAAAAAATGCTACTACCGGAGGTGAATATATGCCTATTGGAGAATTATACGGATTTCCAGTTCTTGTGAAGACTGAAGCGACGGAGAAAGATATACAAGAACAAAAGCAAAACCGGTTCTTTATCGAAGGTGCCTTTAAATATACTTATAACAACGGGTTGGTCGCCTTGAGCGATCATAAAGCAGCTGCACTGAACTTTCTGAATGCTTTGGAACGAATTCCAAAATTTATCGATCAGTATAAGACACAAAATGTAACAATGGAAAGAGATATACCTACTTTACAGGAGGTGGTAAACGGCACTTGGAAAAAAGAAGAAGATTTGAAAAAACTGAAAAGCGAATTATCTGCATTGGAACGTAAGATACAACTGTCATTAATTCCTAAACAAGGAATACAGATAAATGAAGGTGATACGAGCCAAAAGTTGTTTGCGACGGAAATGGAACGGAAACAAGTACTTCGTGTTCATATATAGATTTATTTAGAGTTGGCTGTGTGTGTTTTAATTTAGAATCATATGCAATTATTTTACAATTATACCTTTATCTATATTTGATACATAAATAATATAATTATCCATTTTAATAGTCAAATTATCCATTTACATAAGACTAAAATAGCTATATAATTGTAAACTGAAAATCGAAATGTCACAAACACATTCTGTTCATATTCAATAGTCAGGTATTCAGCCCATTAAGATTTTTACTTGATAGTGAATTATACTTCAAATTAGACATACTTAGCATAATCATAATTTATTATAATCATTTAAACATAAAAGGAGTGCCTATGTAAGACAACATTTTCTATAATCAGAGGCAATTTATTTTGCCTGATCTTATTTTTATACTATTTGCATATTAAATTAAATCTAATCATTTATGAAACAATCAACAAAAGACCGGACTTTATTACACAAATGGAGAATAAAGTCCACAAGAATCAATCTTTCCAAGATTGCGATATACACCGCAATATTCTTTTGCAGCATTTCGACCTTTTCGGTTTATGCAGCTTCAAACCAGACAGATAAAGTATCTGGACGTGTATTCAATGAAAAAGGTGAATCTATGCCTGGTGTAACTATTACTATAGTTGGTGAAGCAAAAGGAACAGTAACAAACCTGGACGGTCACTATTCGTTAGACGTAAGTGAAGGAAAATCGCTCCGATTTACTTTTATCGGATATGATCCCAAAACTGTAGCCATAAAATCTCAAAAGGTGATTGATATTAACCTCAACGAAAGTTCAAGTTCACTTACTGAACTAGTAGTGACTGGTTATGGTTCGGTGTCTAAGAAGAACCTGACAACATCAATTTCTAAAGTAAAACCCGATGTTATTCAAAAATCATCAAGTAGCAACGTTACTCAATTGTTAGTAGGACGTGCAGCAGGTTTGCAAGCAACTGTAGCTAGTGCTCAACCTGGTGGAAGTGTCGATATGTCTATTCGCGGTGGAGGTACGCCTGCTTATGTAGTGGATGGAGTTATGATGCCATCCGGGTCTATTGAATCCGGAGCTGGCGGAAGTACTACTGTTGTTCCAAGTAATATTAACCGTGGAGGTTTAGCTGGCCTTAATCCAGAAGACATTGAATCGGTCGAGATATTAAAAGATGCATCAGTTGCCATCTACGGTATTGGAGCGGCTAATGGTGTAATTTTGATTACTACAAAAAAAGGGAAAGAAGGGAAAATGAAAATTGGATATGATGGAAGTTATTCTACAGTAAAAAACTATTCTTACATTAACCCACTGAATGCACAAGAATATATGGGTCTTGTGAACACGTTCAATAAAGAACAATATCTGTATTTAAATAAGATGGCTCCCTATGGAACCAATGCTTATGATAACAAATGGACTGAAAAATATTCAGCAAGTGATATTGCTAATGCACAAACAACAAATTGGAGAGATCAAATTCTGAAAACAGGTATGATTAACAATCACAACCTAACAATAAGCGGTGGAAGCAAATCGTTAAGTTATTATCTTTCGGGAAATTATTTTAACCAAGTTGGTTCTGTGACTAATACTGAAATGGAACGCTTTGCTGTTCGTGGAAATGTCATCGCGCAACTAAATAGCCGTTTCAAGTTGTCTACTACATTCAATATGAATGAAAATAAGTATTTGAACGGCACGGTGGGTGGATCGTCAAGTGGTCGGGGTGCCCAAGCTTCTGGGTCATTGGCGGCTGCACTAACTTATTTGCCAAACATTCCGATTAAAGATGCTAATGGAGTGTATTCTCTTTTTCTGAATGTCCCTAATGCAGTGTCTTTACAAAATATTCAAGATGAGACGAATTCAAATGGGTCGTATTTGAATTTCAATTTAGACATTAGTATTATAAAGAATATGCTTTCCGCGAAATTGCTCTACGGTTATAATAAGGAAACATCTCGCCGTTCGGTATTTATTCCAATTGATGTGTACTTCGATCAAATGTATAAATCACGTGGTAATTTAGGAACTGATAATCGAAAGAACCAAACAATGGAAGCGACACTTTCTTTTACTAAACAGTTTGGTGAATTTATGAATTTTGATGCAGTAGTTGGTATGGGTCGTTATCTTGATAATTACGATGGAATGAACGTTGCCTATGACGGTATGTACACCGCCATTGGAAATGATAATCTTAGTGCAGCCACAGGTACTATTGCTCCGGGATCGTACAGAACGGCCTTTGAAAGACGTTCTCAGTTTGGTAGAGTGAATTTTGATATACTTGATCGTTATGTTATTGCTGCAACTGTTCGACGTGATGGTACAGACAAATTTTTTCCAGAGAATAAATATGCGTTATTCCCATCTGTTTCTCTAGCATGGAAAATATCGAATGAAAAATTCTTGAAAGAAATCAGTTGGATTAGTTTACTCAAATTAAGAGCTTCGTATGGAGAGACAGGACTAGATAATTTGGGATCAGCACTGTATAGTTCGTACGGACCTTGGGGAAGTCAAGTTATGTTCAGTAATAACGGTGTTAAGTATGTGCCAATTATACAGAATGGAGCAGATTACCCTAATGTTACATGGCAAAAAACAGTCATGAAAAATATTGGTTTAGATTTCTCAATTCTCAAAGATCGTATTTCTGGAAGTGTAGATATTTATCAGAATAATATTACAAATATGTTGGACTATGCTAATACGCTTGCCCTTGATATGTATGGCACTTACCCAATAAATGGAGCTTATTTGAGAAGATATGGTTGGGATGCAACACTAAATACGAAGAATATCATATCTAAAAATTTTGCATGGAATTCTGTATTGACATTCTCCAAAACAGATGCTTATTGGAAAGAAAGAATGCCGAATACAACGTATACAGCATACCAAGTCAAAGTAAATGAACCATATAGTGCTATGTATTATTATGAAACTGCTGGGATTATAAATGCAGATAAAAGTAATATGCCTGCTTCACAACCAGCAAATGCACAAATTCCCGGATACCCTATTATTGTCGACAGAAATAAGGATGGCCAAATTACGACAGCAGATGTAAAAATGATTAACAATGTTCCTAAACTCTACTTTGGATTTGGTAACACGTTTACATACAAAAACTTTGATCTTGATGTATTTGTATATTCGCAGTTAGGATTGAAAAAGTACAACTATACTTACTCATGGCTTTCTGGAGCACAATTAGCAAATCAAAATACAAATGAAAATTCCTACGCATATTCAATTTGGAATTCTCAAACAAATACGTCTGGAACATATCCGGGAATAGCGTGGGATTTGGCATCAGTGTCTTTGCCTGGTGGTGCTTCAACCGATATTGGTTATGAAAATGCCTCATTTCTCCGATTCAGAAATATTACCTTGGGCTATAATCTGACCTCTTCGAAACTAGGTTCAATTGGAAAATATATTAGTAGCCTTCGTGTTTATTTAGATGCTCAAAACCCTATTACTATTACCAATTTTAAAGGTATAGATCCTGAAATTGTTACCGGTGGTTCGTACAAGAGTGGAAAAGCAGAATATCCACAAACGAGAACTTTTACATTTGGTATAAAAGCAACATTTTAAATAACTAAATAAATAGAATATATGAAAAAGAAGATAATATATATCGTCCTGATAGCTGTTGGATATATCATGGGAGGATGTGCAGATAATTTTGATCCCAAAATTTACGGTTCATTAAATTCAACCAATTTTCCGCAAACCGCAAGTGATTATGAAAATTACATGATGGAATGTTATGTACCATTTTCCACAAACTGGACTTATAAACTCTCAACGAGTGGAAATCAACACAATTTTTATGTTCCTGAAGGTGGAATTTACAGGCTTTTTGATACAACAACAGATTATTGTGCACAATGGAATATAAATACTTGGGGAGGTGCATGGCAAAAACTCTCGGGAGCGCAATTTGATGATATGAAATTGTATAGTCGTACTTCAAGCAGTTCACCTAACCATTTTGATAAAATTAAAGACATTACACGCTTTACCAAAATTTTAGGGGATATTGAAAGCGCTACGGTATTGACAGATACAAAGAAAAAAGAACTTTTAGGAGAGGTACATTTGTTGAGAGGCTTAATGATGTATTACCTATTGCACATGTATGGTCCTGTACCTGTAGTTCTTGATCCGGCTAAAGTTACTGACACTGAAGCATTATCAAATCTGGTAAGACCAACGCTTGATGAAATGACTCAATATATTACAACTGATTTAGAGTTTGCTGCTGCAAATATGAAATCAGTACAAACTGAGAAAGGTCGCTATACCGCAGATTATGCACGATTTATGTTAATGAAACATTATCTTAACGAAGGTGGTCATATTACAGGCTATTATCAGAAAGCAATAGATATGAAAAGTTCTTTCACTGGTACCTATTCACTATTTGGAGCTAGTGGAACAGATCCAAATGCATATGCAAACCAGTTTAAAATTGCAAATAAATTTAATTCTGAATGTATAATGGCAGTTAGTTGTAGTAATACAGCAGATGGTTCAGGCGCAAAAGGGAATTTCAATGGACTTTCATGGTACGTTGTTCCTAACGATGTAGCTAAATATACAACAGCAGCAGCTACAGTTGCAACACCGTTTGTAAACCAAGGAGGTGGTTGGGGTCAATGTTTTAATGTTGATACGCTGTATTATAGCACATATGAAGTTGGTGATAACAGAAAATCAGTAGTTTTGACGTCTTACGTAAAAAAAGACTACACCTTAATTACGAAAGCTGATATTGGTACCAAATGGAGTGGTTTTATCATTAATAAATATCCTATTGAAACAGCTACATCTTATCAAGGAACAGACATTCCTTTGGCTCGCTGGGCTGACGTATTATTAATGTATGCTGAAGCTAGTGTTAGGAATAGTGCTAGTGCTCCTGCACAACCAGCTATAGATGCTGTAAATCAAGTTAGAACTCGTGCCGGCCTGCCAAATCTTACTACCACTATTACAAGTTCAAAAGATGCTTTTCTAACTGCATTGCTGGCTGAACGTGGTCATGAGTTTTTGTACGAAGGTGGAAGGAAGATTGATTTAATACGTTTCAATGTTTACAGAAAAACGTTGAAAGCTTACAAAAAGACTCCTTCTAGTCAGTATTTTCCGTTACCACAATATGCGGTTGATCAAGCAACCTCCGCAGGAAAAGTCCTAACTCAGACTTATGAAAGACCTGATTATGGAGCCGATAATTGAAAGTTAGTAATTTGAAAACGGACTATTACATGTAAAAATGTAATAGCCCGTTTTATTTGATAAAAATCTAGTTTATCCTTTCTTCTTTTTCCGATAGTCACTTGGCGAACTTCCCATGGTTTTGGTAAATATCCGACTAAAATAAAATGGATCTTCAAATCCAACGAGCATGCAGATTTGATTGATTTTCATGTCGGAAAAATCGAGATAATGGCATGCTTCCTGAATTTTGAGGTGAATAAGGTAATTAAGTGGTGAATGTCCTGTTTTTCGTTGGAACAAACCGGAAAAATGGGATGCTGAAAATCCAACATAGTCTGATATCTCTTTCAGGCTAAGTTTTTTCCGAACATTTTCGCGCATATAATGAATGGCTTCGTCAGCCACATCGCGCTGTTGGGATGGTTGTTGGAGATGATTGCATGCCCTGTAAGTACTCAGATATTTTAATGATCCCAGAAAATAAAACAGAGCTGTGATGCTGAATTCAAGATTACTCTTTCCGTAACCGTTTTTAAGTGTTGAGAATATCTCTTCAAATAACTTAAACCGATCTTCCATTCGGGAGTCTTTTTCAGGAGAAACGAGCAATGGTTTTTCGAGACCATCAGCAAAAAACCATGCTTTTTCACCATCGAAGTGTATCCAATAAATTGTCCATGGATTCTTACTTTTACTTCCATAGCTATGCGCCTTGGCTTTAGGCAGAACAAAAACTTGGTTTGCAACCACTTTTTGAACTTGATTGTCAACTTCAAACCAACCTTCACCTTCAACACAATACATTAATACGTATTGAGAGACTTCCTCTTTTGTCCTCTTTCTAAAATGAAAACTGGCTTTAGGATAAAATCCAATATCTGTGATGTGTAGCAAAGCTCCTAAATCAGTATTTTTGAATTCATCTATGATTGGAGTAGGTAAAATAATGGCTCGTTCGCCGGTAAATCCACTTTTTATTTTGGCCATAGCAGTATTAGATTTATTATTTCGGAGTCAAAAATAATTGAAATGTTTCGATTATAGTCACAATAATAGAATAATCCATGCAAATAGTAAAATGTTCTATTAAGACGAACCAAAAATTAGCTTTACTTTGCAACTGTAATTATTAAATCTATTTCGATGAAGAAATTCAACAATTCCTATTTATTTGCCATCTCTATGGTTTCGGCTATGGGTGGTTTACTTTTTGGTTACGACTGGGTAGTTATAGGCGGTGCAAAGCCCTTTTACGAACGTTTTTTTGATATCACTACATCTGCCAATCTGCAAGCCTGGGCCATGAGTTGCGCGTTGATTGGCTGTATCGTGGGTGCAGTTGTATCGGGTGTTATTAGTGATAAGTTTGGACGTAAATGGCCGTTACTGCTTTCCGCATTTTTATTTACGGTTGCTTCGTTGGGTACAGGCTTTGCTTCAAGTTACGTGGTATTTGTTCTTTTCAGAATCATTGGGGGCGTGGGTATTGGTCTTGCCTCAGCACTTTCGCCAATGTATATTGCAGAGGTTGCTCCATCTCACTTGAGAGGACGCTTAGTGTCGCTTAATCAAATGACACTGGTTATAGGGATTCTCGCTGCACAAATTATCAACCTGATGATTGCCGATAAAGTTCCTGCGGGTGCAACTGATGAATTTATTCGTGCTTCGTGGAACGGGCAAGAGGGCTGGCGTTGGATGTTCTTTGCCTGTGCGATACCTTCTATGGTTTTCTTTTTACTCGCTTTCACTCTTCCTGAAAGTCCTCGATGGTTAATAAAATCAGGAAAATCAGAAGCTGCTTATCCAACATTATTTGCAATTGGAGGCGAAGAATATGCGCGTGAAGAGATGTTTAATATTCACGCAACTCTAAATGAGGTAAGTGGAAAGATTGATTTAAAATCACTTTTTAATCATAAATTTCGGTTGGTGTTGCTGATTGGAATAGTAATGGCTGTTTTTCAGCAATGGTGCGGCATCAATACCGTATTTAATTATGCCGAAGAGATTTTTACCGCTGCCGGTTATGGTGTTAGCGATACGCTGTTTAATATTGTAATTACCGGAACTGTAAACCTTGTGTTTACATTGGTGGCTATGTTTACTGTGGACAAATGGGGACGTAAGAAGTTGATGATTTTCGGCTCTCTTGGTCTCGGAATTACTTATTTACTTTTGGGTAGTGCATTCTACTTTCAGTTGAAAGGAATTGCTGTTCTTTCGTTGGTAGTGTTAGCTATTGCTATTTACGCCATGTCGTTGGCCCCCATCGTTTGGGTTATATTGTCTGAGATTTTTCCCAATCAAATTCGTGGTGCTGCCATGGCTTTGGCCACTTTTGCCTTGTGGGTTGCTTGTTTTATTCTTACCTATACATTTCCATTACTTAACAAATCGTTTGGTGCAGCAGGAACTTTCTGGGTGTATGCAGGGATTTGTATCTTAGGGTTCTTATTTGTCTTGAAAAAATTACCTGAAACAAAAGGGAAAACATTGGAAGTGATTGAAAATGAATTAGTAAAATAAGATATAAAAACAAATAATATAAATATCAGATATGAAAAACAAAGTATTTTTGTATTTATTCATAATAGTTTTATTACCAATAAATACAATATATTCACAATCAAAAATCAACTTGGGAGGTGAATGGCAATTTGCTGCCGACCCTAATGATAAAGGTGTATCGGGGCAATGGTTTGCAAAGATCTTGTCGGAAACAATTCAACTTCCCGGCTCTATGGCTACTAACGGGAAAGGTGATGATGTAACAGTAAATACCAAATTTACCGGACAAATTGTGGATAGCTCATATTATAAGAAACCGGAATACGCCAAATATCGTGTTGCCGGAAATGAGAAGATCCCTTTTTGGTTACAGTCAGTAAAGTATTATGCTGGAGCTGCGTGGTATCAAAAAGAGGTGATAATACCCAATAGTTGGAAAAATAAAAGTATTGGGCTTTTTTTGGAACGTTGTCATTGGGAGACCCGACTTTGGATTGATAATACGGAAGTAGGCATGCGAAATTCATTGGGTACTCCACACCTTTACGAGCTGTCAGGTATTTTAAAACCAGGGAAACATCGTATCACAATTTGTGTGGATAATCGCACAAAATCCATTGATCCGGGAATGAATTCACACAGCATATCCGACCATACTCAAACCAATTGGAACGGCATGGTGGGTCAACTGTTTCTGGAAGCAAAACCGTTGATTTCGATAAAGAACATTCAGGTTTTTCGTGACATCCACAAGAATAAAATTGTCGCTAAAATTAATTTCGAAAACATATCAAACAAAGAACAATCATCTAATATTTTGTTGACGGTTTCTGGTGCATCCGAATTTATTCCAAAAAGCTTAAAAGCAACCATCAAAAAAGGGTTAGACTCTTTAACGGTGGAATATCCATTGGGTACTCAGGTGAAACTATGGAGCGAATTTCACCCCGACCTCTACACTTTAAAAGCTGAACTAAGTACTAAAAAATCGATAAACACGTACGAGACAACTTTCGGAATGCGTGAAATCAAGGCTGTTGGCAAACAACTTCAAATAAATGGAAAGCCTCTTTTTTTGCGTGGAACGCTGGAGTGTGCCATTTTTCCTAAAACAGGATTTCCACCAACTGAAAAGGCTGATTGGCTTCGCATCTTCAATATAGCTCGTGCGCACGGCTTGAATCACTTCCGTTTCCATTCATGGTGCCCTCCGGAAGCTGCATTTGCAGCAGCAGACCAAACGGGTTTCTATCTCCAGCTTGAATGTTCATCATGGGCAAACCAGTCGACTACTATTGGAGACGGCAAGCCTTTCGATAACTATTTGTATGAAGAAAGCCAACGGATGGTTGAAACATACGGAAATCATCCTTCATTTTGCATGATGGCATATGGCAACGAGCCCGGCGGTGACAATCATAAAAAGTTTTTATCGACCTTCGTTAGTTTCTGGAAGAAACAAGACTCCAGACGGATTTATACCTCGGCAGCAGGCTGGCCTAATTTAGATGTAAACGATTATCTGAGCGACTCGGAACCACGGATTCAACATTGGGGTCAAGGTTTGGGTAGTGTTATCAATTCACAAGCACCATCAACCAGCTTTGATTGGACTTCATATATCAATCAGTTTACTCAGCCGATGGTAAGTCATGAAATCGGGCAATGGTGTGTATATCCTAATTTCAAAGAAATTAAAAAATACACGGGAGTTGTACGTGCCAAGAACTTTGAGATATTCCGGGAAACATTAAAAGAGCATGGGATGGAGCAATTGGCGGATAGTTTTTTGCTTGCCTCAGGAAAATTACAGGCATTGTGTTATAAATCAGATATTGAGGCTGCATTGCGTACGAAGAGCTTTGGTGGTTTTCAGTTACTTGATCTGCATGACTTTCCAGGACAGGGAACTGCATTGGTGGGTGTGCTTGATGCTTTTTGGGAAGAAAAAGGATATATTTCCCCAAAAGAATACAGTCAATTCTGCAATTCTACCGTACCGCTTATTCGTTTGCAAAAACGCATCTATTCAAATACAGATACAATTTCGGCAAGCGTTGAGGTTGCACATTATGGCGATCAACCGATGACTGGAGTCATTCCTACATGGAAAATCAATACTATTTCCGGACAAACTATTTTCTCAGGCAAACTTCCTGAAAAAAATATTGAATTAGGGAATTGTATCCCACTGGGTAAAATCTCAGTTCCGCTTTCGACTATACAAAATCCGCAAAAACTGATTTTGGAAGTTTCTGTCGGTACGTTCTCTAATAGTTGGGACATTTGGGTATATCCGGCAAAGAAGGGGCTTATCATTGGTGCGGAAAAGATAAAAATGGTTTCGTCACTTGATTCCTTGACTCAAAAGTATCTCGAAAATGGTGGTTCTGTATTATTGACTTTAAAGAAAGGAACACTAAAAGCTGAGTATGGAGGCAAAATTGGAATTGGTTTTTCCAGTATTTTTTGGAATACAGCCTGGACAGAAGGTCAAAAACCTCACACATTGGGTATTTTGTGCAACCCGAGCCATAAGGCATTGGATATGTTCCCAACCGAATATCATAGTAACTGGCAGTGGTGGGATGCTATGAGTCATTCAAATGCGATTATGCTTGCCCCTATTTCATCAGAAATAAAGCCGATAGTGAGAGTAATTGATGACTGGTTTACTAACCGTTCGCTGGCCTTATTGTTTGAAGTGAAAGTAGGTAAAGGAAAATTACTTGTATCTGGTATTGATTTTAATCAAGACTTGGAAAAACGTCCTGAAGCACAGCAACTGTTGTTTAGCTTGAAAAAATATATGGCAAGTAAAGATTTCAATCCGACAGTTTTAGTTGAGATAGAAAGTATAAAAAAGATAAGTAGTAAGTAATTGTTATAATAAAATGAATATGAGCGTAAAAGCATGGCATGAGGATGTTGTCATCCCAACCTACGAAATCGGCAAAGCTGAAAAAAATCCTATATTTTTGGAAAAACGTGTTTATCAGGGAAGCAGTGGGGTAGTTTATCCCTATCCAGTGGTTGAAAAAATTGAAGACGAAAAAAAGGATAAGATTTACAAAGCAGTTTATCTGGAAAATGAATACATCAAGGTGATGATTTTACCCGAGTTGGGCGGTCGTGTACAAATGGCTTACGACAAAATTAAACAACGTCATTTTATTTATTATAATCAGGTGATTAAACCGGCATTAGTGGGGTTAACCGGACCGTGGATTTCGGGTGGGATTGAATTCAACTGGCCACAACACCATCGTCCGAGCACTTTTTTGCCTGTGGATCATACCATCGAGAACAATGCTGACGGTAGCGTGACCGTTTGGGTGAGCGAAAACGAAAAGATGTTTCACCAGAAAGGGATGGCGGGGTTCACACTACATCCCGGAAAAGCCTATCTGGAAATTAAAGGAAAACTATATAATCCAACTCCTGTACCTCAAACGTTTCTATGGTGGGCCAATCCGGCTGTAGCAGTAAATGAGTATTATCAGTCGGTTTTTCCACCTGATGTACATGCCGTTTTTGATCATGGCAAACGTGACGTGTCTACATTTCCTATCGCTACCGGAACCTATTATAAAATTGATTATTCGGCTGGTGTGGATATTTCGAACTACAAGAACATTCCTGTACCAACGTCCTATATGGCTATCAATTCGGAGTTTAACTTCGTAGGCGGATATGAAAACGATACTCAGGCGGGGGTGCTTCACGTAGCCAGTCATCACATCTCTCCCGGAAAAAAACAATGGACCTGGGGAAATGGCGATTTTGGAAAAGCCTGGGATCGCAATCTCACCGATGAAGATGGTCCGTATATTGAATTGATGGCCGGCGTTTATACCGACAATCAGCCCGATTTTAGCTGGATGCAACCTTACGAGGAAAAAACATTTACGCAATATTTTTTGCCATACCGCGAATTAGGCGTGGTGAAAAATGCATCGCAGGACCTACTATTGAACCTCGACAAAGTTGGCGACAAAGCCATTGTGAAAATTTTTGCAACCAGTTTGTTAAAAGATGCACACGTGGTATTGGAAGGCTTTCTTGAAGAAACCTTGAACCTTAGTCCTGAGCAAGTTTTTGACCGTGAAATACAAATAGGTAGTGTCGCTTTGGAAGATTTAGAGTTAGTGGTTTATTCCTCTACCGGCCGTGAGTTGCTAGCTATACGAACCGAAAAACAGGAACGCCCGGAAGCAGAAGCAGCTAAAGCCGCATTGTCGCCTGAAGAAACTCCTACTTGCGAGCAACTTTATCTGACTGGATTACATTTAGAGCAATATCGTCATGCTACTTATGTGGCTACTGATTACTATCTTGAAGCATTGAAACGTGATGCTTCGGATGTTCGAAATAACAATGCCATGGGACTTTGGCTACTTCGTCGTGGTAAATTTGCCGAGTCGGAAAAGTACTTTCAAACTGCTATCGACACACAGTTACAACGCAATCCGAACCCTTACGATGGTGAACCACGCTATAACCTGGGATTGGCACTGCAATATCAGGGTAAAAATAAGGAAGCATATGATGCATTCTACAAATCCTGCTGGAATGCGGCTATGCAGGATGCGGGTTACTTTGGCTGTGCACAAATTTCCTGCGTCAATGACAATCTGAAGGAAGCATTGTACGAAGTGGACAAATCGTTGATTCGCAACGGTCATAATCACAAAGCACGTAGTTTAAAAACAGCTATTCTTCGTAAACTGGGTCGAGAACAGGAAGCTTTAGCTTTGATTGAGGATTCGTTGAAAATCGACATATTTAATTTTGCCTCTAGATTCGAGCAATATCTAATACTCAATTCTTCAGCTGTTTTGTCTGAAATGCATAAATTGATGCACGGTGAAATCCATAATTACGAAGTGGTGGCGCTGGATTATATTGCGGCCGGAATGTATGACGAGGCAGTACGTTTGTTGGAGGACGGAATTAAGGTGTGCTCAACTACCCCAATGACTTATTATTACATGGGTTGGGCATTGAACTTGGCTGGCAAAGAGAGTAAAGGCGCTTTCAATAAAGCTACTGCTCATGCTCCTGAGTACTGTTTTCCAAACCGCTTGGAAGCTATTTTGGCGCTTGAATGTGCACAAGATGAGAATCCCGCTGATGCAAAAGCCCCTTATTACCTTGGTAATCTGTGGTACGACAAACGTCAGTACACCGAAGCCGTTGCCTGTTGGGAAAAATCGGTAGAAATTGATGCCACCTTCCCTACAGTATTGCGCAACCTGTCGCTGGCATATTTCAATAAACAACAGCAGGAAGAAAAAGCATTGCAATATTTGGAAAAAGCATTTGCATTAGACACTACCGATGCCCGTATCTTGATGGAGCTTGACCAATTGTACAAACGCCTTTGTCGCCCACATGCTGAACGGTTGACATTTTTAGATAAATACTTCCGCTTGGTAGAACAGCGAGATGATGTGTATCTCGAGTATGTTACGCTGAATAATCAATTGGGAAATTATACCAAAGCCATTGATCTGATTGACAACCGTATTTTTCACCCATGGGAAGGCGGCGAAGGCAAAGTTCCGACTCAATATCAGTTGGCACGTGTGGAATTAGCAAAGCAGCTTTTAATAAAAAAAGACTATCAGCCAGCAATAAAATTATTGAACGAATGTTTGGAATATCCTCATAACTTGGGCGAAGGGAAACTACATGGAGCACAAGAAAATGATTTCCATTATTGGTTGGGTTGTGCTTACGAAGGCTTGGAACAAACGAATGAGGCACACAAGTACTGGGAATTGGCCAAAGATGGAAACACCGAACCCGCAGCAGCGATTTTTTATAACGACCAAAAGCCCGATAAAATTTTCTATCAGGGACTTGCATGGATTAAACTGGGCAATTTAAACGAGGCAAACACACGCTTTGACAAATTGATTGCTTTTGGCGAAGAGCATTTGGACGAAACGATTAAGCTCGATTACTTTGCAGTGTCGCTACCCGACTTGCTGATTTGGGAAGACGACCTGACCTATCGCAACAAAATCCATTGCCATTGTATGCTTGGACTAGGTCTTTATGGACTTGGCGAAGTTGCCAAAGCCAAAAAGCATCTGGCTTTGGCAGCGCAAATGGATAGTAACCATCAGGGTGTGCAGGTTCATTTAAATGCCTGACAATTGATATTCTGAAGATCTGAAGAAAATAAAATTATGAATATAAAGAATTCTTTTAAGGTAGATTTGTTGTTAATGTTGTTGATCTGCACCATAGGGACTTGTCCCTATGGATACGGACAGTCAACTAATATAAAAAACGATAGATTTTGGGATACGAAAGATGGGCAACCAATCTACAGCCAAGGGGGTGGTATATTCAGATTTGCAGATCCGGTAACAGGTGAGAAAAAATACTATTGGTATGGTGTTCATTATCTGGAAGCTGAAACTTATCGAAACGATCCTTCTGTAACCAATACGAATGGATGTACTTTTGAATCAGTAACGTGTTATAGCTCTACAGATCTGGCAAACTGGAAATTCGAAGGCAATGTATTGACTAAAAACGAGGTAAACAAGTCAAAAAAAGGTTGGGTAGGTCGCCTCGGTGTAACCTATATTAAAGAATTGAAAAAATATGCCATGGTGGTACAACATAATGCTAAGGTATTATTTGCAGTTTCTGACAGTCCAACAGGACAATTCACCTGTCAGCATGAAATAAGCATGGAGGCGATGATTGGAACTACCAATACCGGCGATCAAACTGTATTTACAGATGAAGATAACGGAAAGTCATATCTGATTTACTCCTACGGGAAAGGACGGAATAAAATCTATGTATCTGAAATTGGTGTAAAAGACGGTAAGGTAAATTTGCTGGACTGCACACAGATTTTTAAAGGTGAAAGCCGTGAAGGGAACTGCATGTTCAAGTACAACAACAGATATTACATGTTTGCGTCAAATATATATGGCTGGGATGCTTCACACGCTTATTATCTGGTAGCAAGTAATATCAGAGGACCGTATGCTCCTACCAATGAGATGTTAGTTATGAAAGGTGCTTCTGATGATTATGCACATATCACACAAACAGGTTTCTTTTGTTCTGTAAAAGGCAGCGAAAAGGAAACTATCATTTATTGTGGTGACAGATGGGCCAATTTTGCAGGCAACGGATTGGGATATAATCAATGGTGCCCCATTTCATTTGATCGAGAAACGCCTGTATTTAATTCGTTAAGTTCCTGGAACCTGAATGCTCAAACAGGCGCATGGAAAGTGGCCAGTGATAACAATTATGTAAAGAATGGAAGCTTTGAAGCAGATCGCAGACATATTCCAAGCCATTATAAGCCTGTACAGACAGAATTGACAGGTTGGGTAACGGAAGTAATTGAAGGAAATAAAGTTGGACTTGACAGTACTTCTTCTCCTGTCTTGAACTATTTCAATACAATGAGCGACAGAAAAGTTGTAACAGGAGAAAAGAGTTTGAGTATCAGCGATAAAGTGAATTTTAAACGGAAAATCTATCAAAAAATTGAATCAACTCCCTATGTAAAATTGACCGACGGAAATTACACACTCTCAGCAAAAGTAAAAAACGGCAGTGGATTTCAAAATCTGGAAATGTATGCTGAAAGCGCAGGGACAAAAACGTCATTCAAAATAACAGATCAGAATTCAACATGGACACCTGTTGAGCTAAAAAATGTACAAGTAAAAGACGCGAAAATTGAAATTGGCTTTTATGCTAATGGTGTTGCAGATGCACAATGTCAGGTTGATGATGTGATACTGGTAAGAAATAAATAGTTTGTCAAAAAAATCTTAAATCCAATACAAAAATGAAAAAGCAATTTTTATTGTCACTTGGGATAATAGCAGCCTTTGCGGTTCAGGCGCAAACAACCTACAAGATTGATATTAGTAAGGCAGAGAATAAAATTATGCGTGGTCACCTCGATTTGGGTGGACGTAACGTTAAAGGCGATACCATAGGCGTAAACAGTTTTTATCTAGAGCGAAACGGTAAACCTTTTATTCCCGTTATCGGTGAGTTCCATTTTAGTCGTTATCCTTATCAATACTGGGATGAAGAGCTGAAAAAGCTGAAAGCCGGTGGCGTGTCGGTAGTAGCAACCTATGTTTTTTGGAACATGCACGAGTTTAAAGAAGGTAAATTTGATTGGACGGGCGACTTAAATGTTCGTCAGTTTACAGAGCTTTGTTCCAAAAACGGACTCGATGTATTGATGCGCGTAGGGCCTTTTGACCACGGTGAGATTCGCAACGGTGGTATCCCCGATTGGCTCTATGGCAGACCTATTGATGTGCGAAGCAACGATCCGGCTTATTTGTTTTATGTAAACAGACTTTATCAGGAAATTGGTAAGCAACTCAATGGATTGATGTTTAAAGATGGAGGTCCTATTATCGCTGTTCAGATTGAAAATGAATATCAGCATTCGGCAGCGCCCTGGGGATTTACCTATCAGGATGCTCCGCGTGAAAACACTGTAGCACAACGGGATAAAAATATCACTCAAATTGGTGTTGGCGTTAACCAACAAGGCAATGAGTTTGCAGACCTTGGGCGCGACCACATGAAAACGCTTAAGCAATTGGCCATCAAGGCCGGATTAATTGCACCAATCTACACCGCCACAGGCTGGGGATATGCTTCCATTATTGAAAAGGGATCTATTCCAGTTATGGCAGGATATGCATTCCCATTTTGGGAGGAAACTATTAAACCATCCCCATTCTATCTGTTTAAAAACATACACCAAAAACCCGATTATTCTCCTGTTAGTTATGATGTAAATCTCTATCCATCCATGGCTGCTGAGCTTGGTACCGGCATGTCTGTTACCTATTCCCGCCGACCACGTGTTCCGGGTGAAAGCTTTTTACCAATGATGGTTCGTACAGTGGGGAGTGGAACCAACGGTTTGGGTTTTTATATGTACCACGGTGGTACAACGCCTTCAGTTGGTAACTATTTCTTTGCCGAGGGTTTTGGGCTGAACAATAAATCATACGATTATCAGTCACCACTTGGTGAGTTTGGGAATGTAAGCAGTGGTTTTTATTCGCTCAAACTTATCAATTATTTCCTGAATTCATTTGGTAATGACTTAGCACCACTGCATACAGTATTACCCACCACCAACGATGGTATTAAAGCTGACAACGCTACCACTTTGCGGTACGCTGTAAGAACAGATGGAGAAAAAGGATTTGTGTTTATGCACAATTATCAGGATCATTTAGTTACTACCGATTTGAAAGGACTTAAAATTGATGTTGCCACTAAATCAGGAGTTATCCCTTTTCCATCAACAGGGACCTTTACGCTGAAATCCGGAAGTTCGGCAATTCTTCCATTTAATCTGAATATAGATGGCGTGGATATTCGTATGGCAACAGTGCAACCTTACTGCAAGTTTACGAATCATGGCAAAAAGTATAATGTGTTTGTATCAATGGATGGAATTGCTCCGGAAATTGTACTAAAAGGAAAGGTAAAAGTAAATGGAAATGACATTAAAAACACTGTACAAGCTGGAAACACCGTAGTATCAATACCAGATGGGAAAATATGCGAAATGCAGGTAAATGGCGTTAGCTTCCTGATACTTCCGTACAGTGAGGCGTTGAATGCGTATTGGGTTGGAAATGACGATAAACATCTTATTATCAGCAAGACAGTAGTACTTGAAAATGAGCAGAATATATCGTTGGTCAGTTCTGGTCAGGAATCAATTGAGATGAGTGTGTATCCTGCCGTCAATGGGCTATCTTCAGCAAATGCGACCATTACAAAAGTAAAAACATTGGTAAAAAATATCAGTCAATGGCAAATCAACATTCCGAAAATTGAACCGGACATTCAGCTCGTCAAAACCGACGATCGTCATTTTGTTTTGAAAGCTCAAAATGTGGACTGGACGAAGCTCAACGATATTTTTATTACGTTTGATTATCGTGGCGACCGCGGTTTATGTATGATGAATGGCGAATTACAAACCGACAACTTCTACACTAGTAAGCCGTGGACAGTGGGTTTAAAACGCTATGCCGAAACATTAAAATCCAGCGAAATGTATTTCTATTTTATTCCAATGGCTAAAGATGCACCTTATCTGAGCTATCTGGATAAAGAAGTAATACCGGATTTTGGGAATAAAAAAGAGTTTCTGGAAATAAAAGCACCTAGAATTGTAACTGAATACAAGGTGAATGTTGAGTTTAAATAACAGAACCAAATCTACATCACCCCAACATCATGAAATTAAAAATATTAATTCTTTTACTTATGGCCTTATTACCATTATTTTCAGCTCAATCGACTTCTAGACTCAACATTCACAGTAAATTGTGGGGGAAAACAGATGGCAAAGAGGTGCGGCTATACACGCTAACTAATGCGAAAGGAATGGTGGTTGAAATAACCAACTACGGAGGTATCGTCGTAAGCATAAAGGCTCCCAACCGCACAGGGAACATCGAAAATATAGTGTTGGGCTATAATAACTTTGCACAGTACGAAAAACATAACTCGCCCTTT
Source organism: Paludibacteraceae bacterium (assembly GCA_942493025.1). Lineage (GTDB taxonomy): Bacteria > Bacteroidota > Bacteroidia > Bacteroidales > Paludibacteraceae > Paludibacter. The sequence continues at coordinate 4,248,686 of OW818663.1, read as the reverse complement.
ATGGGAGCCATTATCGGACGGTTTGCCAATCGTATTGCCAGAGCGGAATTTGTACTGGATGCTGTTCGGTACAAACTTGCTCCCAACGATAACCCCAACCATTCACACGGAGGGAAAAAAGGGTTCGACAAAGTGGTTTGGGATGCGTCTGAGATTAGCGCTACTGATTCTGTGGGTATAGCTCTTCAATACCTGAGTAAAGATATGGAAGAAGGCTATCCCGGAAATCTGAACGTGAAAGTAACTTATGTATTGAATAATGACAATGAGTTAAAGATACAGTATGAGGCTCATACGGACAAGCCTACGATCGTAAATCTGACGCACCATAGTTATTTTAATCTCGCAGCCTGTAAAGAAAATATCCTGAATCATAAACTGACGATTTTTGCCGATAACTTTACTCCAACCGACCCGTCATGGATTCCAACCGGCGAAATTGCTCAGGTCGCAGGCACTGATTTTGATTTCACCCAACCACAAAAAGTGGGTGAGCGGATAAAAAATCTCCCTTATGGATATAACATAAACTTTGTACTTCGTAAAAACAGCAATCGTGAGCTTTCGAAAGCTGCCGAGGTTTACGATGCAAAATCCGGACGGTTTATGGAAGTTTATACTACAGAACCAGGAGTACAGCTTTATACTGCCGACTATCTGGATGGTTCAATCATTGGCAGTGGAAACATTGTATATGGGAAAAACATGGGGTTATGTCTGGAAGCTCAGCATTTTCCCGATTCTCCAAACAAACCCAGTTTCCCGTCGACGGTATTAAGACCGGGAGAAACCTACAAACAACTTACAATTTATAAGTTCTCTATAAATAAATGATAATATGTTGAAGTCCTTTTTATGTTTTTGTGCTCTGTTAGGCTCTCTTATTATAAATGCTCAGGTATTTATTAAATCAATTGACAAACCATTTGAGTGGTTGAATAAACCTTCACAATTTATAGAGCAAGAAGATAGTACAATCATTATCGATTGTAAAAAAGGGGAAACACTTTTTACATCGCCTTTTAGTGGGGCTAAAAATGCTAAATGCCCGGTATTACTTTTTGAACCTTCTAAAGAATTTACCTTAAATGCAAAACTAACAACTCCGATGGAAAAGAAATGGGATGCTGCTCAGATAGTTGTTTGGCGCGACAGCAGCAATTGGGCTAAGGTTTATTTAGAGAAAACTCATTATAATAAACCCGTAGTAGGCTCTATAGTAAACAAAGGAATGTCGGATGATTGCAACTCTATTGTGCTCGACAAGCCGGAAGTTTATCTACAAGTGGCTAAAATTGGTCGGTGTTGTTTTTTCTATTATTCAACCGACGGAAAGAAATGGGTATTTATCAGAGGCTTTAATTTTGATGGAGAAAATACATTGAAAGTCGGTTTTTCATGTGAATCTACCTTTAATGAACATGGTACAACCGCTACTTTTTCTAAAATAGTTTATAAGGAAAGTAAACCATCAGATATGTTTAACGGAATATAGGAATCGTGGTCTAAAATAGTTCATTTATGAAAAAATCATTTATTGCATTTCTGGTTACTTTGAGCTTATCACTACCGATAACTGCTCAGATAAGTATTGTGTCCGATAAAAAATCAAAATCTGTTTATGTTGATAAAAAAGGTATTATCAGATGGGCAGATGGTCGTGAATTGGCTTTATTCGGAGCTAATTATTCGTTACCCTCTGCATGCGATTATCGTGCAGCCGGACTAGTTAGTACTGACAAGAAAAAGATGGTGAATGAAGACATAACCCACTTTGCACGAATGGGTTGGGATGGTATGCGCTTATGCCTGTGGGGAGACTATGAAAATAGCGACAAAGATGGAAATTTGATTGAAAATGATCATCTTAATATTATGGATTATGCTATTTATAAGGCTAAAGAGCGCGGAATCTTCATTCTTCTCACACCTATAACTACTTATAGTTCCCAATGGCCTGACATAATGAATGATACCATTTCTGCCAGAGGATTCTCCACTTTTTACAAGAAGTCCGAATTAGGAATAAATACAAAAGCAATAAAGGTTCAGGTGAATTATTTGAAACAAGTTATGAATCATGTCAATCCATACACGGGGGTTGCTTTGAAGGATGAGCCGGCTATTCTATTTGTTGAACTGATTAATGAACCTACTCATCACCCTGATGATTTTCAGGGTTCTGTAAGTTACATAAATTCGTTAGCTAATGCAGTCAGAGATACCGGTTGCAAAAAGCTTCTTTTTTACAATGTAAGTCAGGATATGAATATTGCCAAGGCAATTAAGGCGTCAAAAGCAGATGGTGCAAGTTTTGCATGGTACCCAATGGGATTGACTTCAGGAAGAATACGTTCAGAAAACCACTTGAGAGCCGTTGACGATTTTACCCCAATGCACACACCCGATTTAGCCGGAAAACCCAAAATCGTATATGAATTTGATGAAGCTGACGGATATTCTCCTTACATGTATCCGGCTATGGTTAGATCGTTTAGGGCGGTTGGTGCACAGTTTGTTTCTATGTTTTCATACGATATGTTGGAAACAGCTCCATACAATCTTGGCTGGCAAAGTCATGTTTTCAATATGGTTTATTATCCTCAGAAAGCCGTTGGCGGCATAATTGCTGCGGAGGAAATGAAACACCTTCCGCTATATAAAAGCTATGGTAATTATCCACAAAACACAACATTTGGACCGGTTCGGATAAATTACGAAGAAAACAGTAGCGAACTGTTGACCAAAGAAAAGTTCATGTATTCAAATAATACTGCAACAAAACCCGCAGATGTCAAGTCACTGAAACAAATTGTTGGATATGGTTCATCTCCTTTAGTTTCCTATCCCGGCAAAGGTTTATATTTTCTTGATAAAGTCGAAAACGGTCTTTGGAGATTAGAAGTTTATCCAGATGCAATAATTCTTTCAGATCCTTTTGCCCAAATGAGTAAAGACAAGGTGGTTAGTCGGCTGATTAACCGTGAATGGCCAATGGAGATTTCTATACCGGATTTAGGTTCCTCTTTTTTTGTTTCACCAGTGAATGATGGTAATTCATATATTTCGACAACAAATTCAGGAAAATTCAGTATTCGTCCGGGTGTTTATATTTTATCGGTAAAGGCAAAACCGGATAATCTTCCAAAAAATATTGGTAATGTGAAGTTCGATGAATTTGTTTGTCCCGCCCCGGCCACTCTTCCTACTACTGTTCTGAATAAATCTTTTGAAGAGTACCAGTCTGGAAATAATATCACTTTGCATGCTGATATTATTGATTCACATTCTCCTGATGCAGTAAATTTGTATTATAGGTCTGCCAAACAGAGTAAAGGCTTCCGAATGATTGCAATGAAAAATACCGGAGGCTATTCCTATGAAGCAACACTCCCTGCTGAACACCTTCAGGAAGGAATTTATAAATACGCAATTTGTGTCACGCTGAATGGAAAAACAAAAACATATCCTGCGGAAACAGACAAGAAACCGACTGATTGGGATTTCTATTCTAGCAATCAATGGGAATTTTCTGTCGTAAACAAAAGAGCTGAACTATCATTATTGAATCCCGACAAGGATTATGCAAATATCTCATATACACGTATTGGTGATGGAGGCAGAACAGGTAATTACACGCTTGTTCCTGCTACAGATTTGGGACGCACAGCTATAAGATTCTATTTCCCGCTTAAAGACAATCCTACACTGGAGGACTATACGATGTCCATCCCTGTAAAAAGTCGGATTCTATCAAGAGTAGAAAATTTAAAGGATGCTAGCTCCATTATTCTCAGGTTGAGAGGTGAATTAAAGGATCAAAAAGCCTTTGTAACGATTATGGAAGCAGATGGTACATCCTGGTCTACAGAAATAACAGTTGAGAAGGATTGGAATACGCTTACAATTCCGTTAAACAAGTTACAGTCCGGAAAAGGTATATTATTACCACAGGGATTTCCGGGTGAATGGGATTATTGGGTAAATCCTGCTTTAGGAAGAGGAGTCGCAGGTGATAGGCCTCAACTAAATAAAATTGAGCGGGTTCAGATTTCTTTTCGTCCTTCAGGGAACTCAGTTGCAGGCGATAATCCGTGGTTGGATTTAAGTACGGTGAATATCACATTTAATTGACCAGCTCTCCAATAAGCTGTTTTCCTGAAATTAAAAGAATAATCAAACAATAATTTAAATATGACTTTAGAAGAATTAAAATCAGCTTTCGAGGTAACTTACTGCAAAGTAGCCGAAGCAGTCTATTTCTCACCAGGACGTGTAAACCTTATCGGTGAACATACTGATTATAATGGTGGTTCGGTATTCCCATGTGCATTGAGTTTTGGCACTTATTTACTGGTTGCAGAAAATGATAAATCATTGATAAGTTTCAAATCATTGAACCAGCCCGAGACAATCACACTTGGGCTCGATCAACTGACTAATCCACTGGATAAATCGTGGGCAAACTATCCACTAGGAGTAATTGCTCAGTTTATAAAAAATAATTATGAAATTAATGTAGGATTTGATTTGTTGTTTTGGGGCAATGTCCCAAACGGTGCAGGACTTTCGTCTTCTGCGGCATTGGAGGTCGTTACCGCTTATGCTTTTAATGACCAATTGGGAGCTGGATTTAATCGTACAGCATTAGCTGAAATCGGTCAAAAAGCAGAACATGAATTTGCATTTGTCAATTGTGGTATCATGGATCAATTTGCATCGGCGAATGGTGCTAAAGACCACGCTATTCACCTGAATTGCGATACATTGGAATTCGAATTGGTTCCGGTGAAACTGAAAGGCGTAAAAATTCTTATCTCAAATACACACAGCCCGCACAAATTAGATTCAGGTGCTTACAATCAACGTGTGGCTGAATGTAAGAAAGCTGTTGAGCAATTAAATACGGTTCGTCCGTTGAAATACCTGGCTGAATTAACCGAAGCTGAATTCAAATTAATCGAATCGGCTATTACTGATCCTGTAGCTCACAAACGTGCCTGCCACGTTGTAGGTGAAGTTCAACGTACTTCTGATGCTGTAAAAGCATTGAAAGCAGGCGACTTGACTTTATTCGGTCAATTGATGAATGCTTCACACGTTTCATTGCGCGACGATTATGAAGTAACTGGTTCTGAATTGGATTGCATGGCTGCTGAAGCTTGGAAAATCGATGGCGTTATCGGTTCACGTATGACAGGTGGTGGTTTTGGTGGATGTACTGTTTCATTGGTAAAAGATGAAGCTATCGATACATTTATCAAAGAAGTTGGTGCTGCTTACGAAGCTAAAATTGGCATCAAACCTGAGTTCTACATTGCCGAAATTGGCGACGGAGCCAAGAAACTATTCTAACTACATTTATAATAATGCATCAAAATGAAAAGTATTCTTATTGCATTAGTTCTGGCACTCGCAACTTTTTTCAATGTTGAAGGTCAAGACAAAAGTCAATACTTTCTCTGCGCTTATATGGATGGGAAGGCCGAGGATCTCAGATATTGCATCAGTAGCGACGGGTATCATTTCAATCTGGTAAATAATGGAGGAACCATACTTAAATCAACTCTTGGTGGAAAAATCCTGCGTGACCCGCAAATTCTAAAAGACCGCAAGGGAGTGTATCACCTTATCGCTACCAATGCGTGGTATAGTCGCGACTTTGCCATTTGGGACTCGAAGGATTTGGTTCATTGGACAAACGAACGCCTCATTAGCATTTCACCTCAGGGAGCCGATAAAACCTGGGCTCCGGAAGCCATCTACAATGCAAAGGACAAAAATTATTTGTTTTACTGGACTTCCTCATTAGGCAAAGATTCAACAAGTTGGAGTATCTATTACGCCACTACTAAAGATTTCGAGCATTTCTCTGAGCCAGCAATACTATTCAAGTCTGATGCTATTGTTCTGGATGCCAACATTGTACAATCAGGGAGTCATTATGACATGTTTTATCGCTACAAAAAGCAAATATGGCGTCGGGAAGCCAGCGAACTTACAGGAAATTATGTCAATCCACATTTAATTATTGATGCAAATGTAGAAGGGCCTTATGTGTACAAAGTAGCTGACAATAAATGGCATATCATTTTCGACTATTATACTAAAAGTGGTTATTACGGCATGGCCGAATCCGAAAATCTGACCGACTGGAAATGGCTTACATCGCAGGAATTTCCGTACAACAACGAAATAGTTTCGTTTCCGGTAGGAGTTCGCCACGGAGCAATTATCCCGATAACAGCAAAACAATATAATAAGATTTTAAAATTTAGTTATTTTATACAATAAAAAAACAGTAATGACACGAAGAAAGAATCAACTGAAAAGCATATTTCAGAAAAAAAGAATTGCTTGTGTAACTATTTCAGGCATTTTAGCCTGTATAAGTCTACATGTATCGGCTCAGGTAATCTCAAAATCATTTGAGATTAGGTACTTGTCAAACTCGCCAAAGGCCGACGGCGAGACTGATTTTAAAGGCAAAACAGCCATTTTTACGACACCGCAACGAGTGGATTTTCTCAATGCCTATGCTGACTACGGAAAGCTCTTCTGGAAAGATGCTAGTCTGGATAAGGAAGTATACCCCCTCTCTAATGCAGTCTTATTGCTCAAAAAACTAAAATCTCAACCAGTACCTCAGGTTAGAAATAGATTGTTAACTGACGAATGGGTCTGGAGGGGCTATAAAGCCAATAAAGAAGTTGATGAGTCCGCAGAGCTTGATAAGTGGAAATCAACCGATGTTCGGGTGGAAAATGGAGTACTCAACTTTATAAAAGAAGGACAACTCATCCGAAATGTAGTTCCTCAAAACTGGCGTTGTCAGTTCGAAGCTGATGTCAACTTATTCAAGGCCAAGAACTTCAGTATTTCGTTGGACGATTGTGCTGAGATAGGAAAAGACCAATCCGGGAAATTGTATTACTCCGTTAATGGAAAGAAAATTTTCTATAGCCCTAAAAACCAAACAGCAGGATTAGTGAATGTAAAGATTGATTTGGATTTCACAACCCATCGCTATAATTTTTATGTACAAGACCAGTTGGTCGGCGACTATATTTCCTTCTCAGATACTACTCATCATGCTTTTACAAGGCTGGTTATCAATGGACAAAGTGGTTTGAAAATTGATAATATTCATGACACTGGTTACAAAAGATTAGTGGCTGATGCGCATTATCCTTTCGACATCAACACTTTTCTTAATGAGGATTTCTCTCCTGCAAAAACACTGGGCAATTGGAATGATGTAAGTTATGATGATTCCGATTGGGCAAGCGCAAAACTTCCTGTGGTTCATGGGGGAGAACGCTACAAGGACGAAGACCTGTATTTACGTAAACAATTTACGATTGATAATATCAAAAATTTTAAAGCGGCTAACCTCTGCCTTGAATCATTAACTCCTTCGGGAATTATATATGTAAATGGCAAAACAGTGGAAGTGCTACACAATGCAGGACCTGTAACTATTGATATCAGAAAGTATTTAAAGTCGGGCAGTAATTTGATTGCCATAAAGGTAGATGCTTACGAAGTGTCGCCCGAACAGGTTATGACACATACCACCACCGACCTACATACAGGATGGTTTGCCGGAAGAATTCACCTCGACTTATTGAAAACGGCCTATATTAAAGATGTTTTCACCTATACCGATTCTATTCACGGAACACGTGCAGAACAGGTAATAAAAGTGAATTACCAAAATTTGACTGAAACAAGATTCAAAGGGAAGCTACGCATGAGTATATCGCCGTGGTTCCCAAGCGAAGGAGCTGCCGTTGCAACGAAAGAAATAGCTATAAACGCAATGCCTATTGAACAACTGAGCGTTAGCAAGCTGATTGTCGATAATGCTGCACTTTGGACTGCCGACAAGCCTCAATTATACCTGATAAAAACTGAATTGATTGATTCAACCGGGAAAGTTATTGACGATTACCTGACTACTACCGGTTTACGAACCATTTCTCAGGAAGGTGGAACATTTCTTATAAATAATAAACCGGAGTTGTTAAAGGCACCGCTTTTATTTGGTAACCGGGCTCCGTTCGAAAAAATCACTCAATGGGATAAATGCCCTCCGATGGAATATCTTGTGCAAGAGATGATGATGATAAAACAAATGAACGGAAATGGCATCCGCATGAGTGTTCATGACTCAAAAACCGGAGGTGTGAATGACCCGCGCATTGCCGAATTAGCCGACCAACTCGGACTTATGTTGATTTGGCAAACTTCGGCCTGGATACGCGAAGGCAATGTGTTTAACATCAACTTCAAACAGTTTCAGGCAGATGCCAAAGTGGTCAGGAATCATCCTTCTATTGTCATTTGGCAATCGGCAAATCATCCATTCTCGTGGTTTGGTTGGGAAGGTATTACCACCACTTATCAAAAAATATATAGCGAAATCACAGCTGTGGATTCGTCTCGCCTAATCTCACCAAGTGCCGATATGCGAATTATGTACAATATCCCTAATGACGAAGGCACAAAAGATAATGCAGGCAATGTTTTAACCCCCAACCCAATATGGACTGCTCCGCTTATTACCCGTGGAAGCATGGATTATATCGGAGGTTACGGTGCCGAGTGGACTACATTACGCAAATGGCCTTTCCTCGAAAAAGATGAACGCCCATTGTGGTACGAAACGAACGAGTTTCAAACAAGTTTCTTAAACAGCAAACACAGAGCATATTTTAATTTTGAACATGATGAGTCTGCGGGTCAACCCAATTGGACTCTAGTTAAAGGAAAACCCTGGTATAATGTTCCTTCGTACGAGTGGGATTACGACAAAGGTAGTATCGGCAGACTTTTAGAGTTTAACGAATGGCAGACAAGTCAGGCTTGGCAGGCTCTGATTACCTATGAGACCGTAAAAAAATGCAGACTGATGGATTATGATGGAATCAGTTGGTGTAACCTGCGGGGTGGAGCTAATACAGCTACTTATCAAAAGTCGTTGATTGATTATCTGGGATTTGCAAAACTGGCTTATTATGCCAATCAGATGGGATTTCAGAACACTATGGCCGGTAGTAACAATGTTGACGTAATGTATGGTCCCAAGGATATGATTAGTCCGGTAGTTTTAAATATTGGCAATCACAAAATGGTTGATTTGACTGTTCAACTTAAAACTCCTTCCGGTCGTGTGGTAGAAACCAAACAATTTAAAAACATTGAATTGGAAGAGGGACGTTCGGTGCTGAAAGTAAATCCATTCCGTTTCTCGACGCAAAAAGAGGGATTTTTTGCCATTGAATATATTGTGACAGAATCAAAGAAATAAATATACAAAAAACAGATATTATGAAATTGTGGAAAGATGACGTAGAGTTATTTGATATTGCAAGAAAAGAACTCTTTACAGCATTGGTTGGTGATACATTGGACAACCTTGGCTATTTACATCAATTTGTTTCACCCAGCATAAAACCTTTGCAAAACGACATGGTCGTAATTGGGCGTGCTATGCCAGTTTTAGAAGCTGATGTTTTTGCCGAAACAGTTGCGGATAGTAAGCAGGCGATAATGCGGAAACCTTTTGGAATTATGTTTGAAGCATTGGATAGTCTTCAACCCAACGAAGTTTACATTTGCTCCGGCTCTTCTCCCCGTTACGCATTATGGGGTGGTTTGATGAGTACAAGAGCCATGAAATTAAAAGCTGCTGGTGCCGTAGTTGATGGATATTCAAGAGATACACCTGAAATTTTGCGATTGAATTTCCCCACCTTTTCCATGGGAGGTTATGCACAGGATCAGGGACCTCGTGGTAAGGTAATAGACTATCGCGTCCCTATTGAGTTTCATGGGGTACGGGTAAATCCGGGCGATATTGTGTATGGTGATTTAGATGGATTGTTGATTATACCCCGCGAGATTGAAGAAGAAGTTTTTCGTGGTGCTATTGAAAAAGCAAGAGGAGAAAAACTCGTGCAAAAAGCACTCGAAGAGGGTATGAGCACGGTAGATGCATTTGCGAAATTTGGAATTATGTAATCAAACTTATTTATAATATAATGAACGCTTTTAGACTAGAAGGAAAACGCGCAGTAATAACAGGTGGTGGAAGTGGATTAGGTTTTGGTATAGCGAAGGTATTTGTCGATGCCGGAGCTGAAGTTGTCATAATCGGACAAAACGAACAGAAACTTATTGATGCAAAGGCGGCACTTGGAGAAAAATGTCATTACAGGCAATTTAACATCACCCTGCTTGATGAAATACCGGGGCTAGTTACTGAAATAGAAAAGAATATTGGCTCAATAGATATACTTGTTAATTGTGCTGGTGTTCACTTAAAGAAAGATGCGGTGGAAATGACTGATAACGATTTTTTTTGCGTATTGAATGTACATCTTTTAAGTGTGTTTGCACTCACAAGAGAATTTGCAAAAGGGATGATTCAACGCAAATCGGGCTCCATTATTTTAATAAGCTCGATGACAGCAGTAATGGGAATGAAGCAAGTAGTGGCTTATTCCACTGCAAAGACAGCCGTTACCGGAATGATGCGCAGTCTTGTGTCAGAATGGGCAACATCAAATGTTCGTGTAAATACTATTGCTCCGGGTTGGATAGAAACACCCATGTTGCACAAAGCTATTGATCACGACGAACCACGTAAACTGAAAATTCTAAACAGAATTCCGACGAGCACATTTGGACAGCCCGACGATATTGGTTATGCAGCCTTATATCTGTCCTCTGAAGCAGGAAAGTATGTCAATGGTGTCTTCCTGCCTATTGATGGTGGTGCAGCAGATGCTTTTTGATGTAAAACAGTAATAAATCAGACTCTTAACCATAAGCTATTAAGCTTACTTCTAATATTTGAAAAGAAAAACAATCATGATTGAATCAACAGCGCAATCAAAAATCAGGTGGAGTATTGTAGCTTTACTATTCTTTGCTACAACGATTAATTATATTGACAGACAAGTTATTGGCTTATTGAAACCTTATATACAAAAAGATCTCCATTGGAACGAAGCTGCCTACGGTTACATTGTTACAGCATTCCAAATTTCCTATGCAATAGGGTTACTGGTTAGCGGTCGGTTACTAGATAAATTTGGAACAAGAATAGGTTATACATTAGCTATAGTTGTTTGGAGCATTGGTGCTATTTTGCATGCTTTGGTACATTCAATATTCGGGTTTGGTTTAGTTAGATCTATTCTTGGATTGGGGGAAGCTGCTAACTATCCAGCAGCAGTGAAGACTATCGCTGAATGGTTTCCCAAAAAAGATCGTGCGTTAGCTACTGGTATTTTTAACTCCGGGGCTACAATTGGGGCTATTACAGCCCCAATCATTGTAACAGCAATTACTCTGAGTCTTGGTTGGAAGTGGGCTTTTATTATTACCGGATTGCTCGGCCTGATATGGATTGTTTTCTGGCTGAATATTTACCAATCTCCCGACAAGCATAAAAAGGTTTCACAAGCTGAATTACAGTATATTTTATCCGATAATGATTCTTTTGAAAAGAGCAAGGTTAGCTGGGGTGCTTTATTGAAACATAAACAAACTTATGCTATTTGTTTATCGCGATTTTTCACTGATTGGGTGTGGTGGTTTTTTCTTTTCTGGGCACCTGACTTTTTAAACAAAACACAACGTATTGATATCAAAGGAGCTGTCCTGCCATTAATTATTATTTATACTATGGCCAGCATTGGAGGTATTTTCGGTGGTGCTCTTTCGTCCGGATTTATAAAGGCAGGAAAAACAGTCGATTTCTCCAGAAAAGCAGCTATTCTTATATGTGCTCTGCTTATAGCGCCATTAGTTGTCGCGACTCAGGTTCAGAATATATGGATTGTCGTTGTGTTGATCGGATTAGCTGGTGCTGCACATCAAGGTTGGGCATCTAATATCTTTACAATCGTGTCGGATGTATATCCGAAAAAAGCGATTGGAACGATGGTTGGTTTATCTGGTTTTGCCGGTGCTATAGGGGGAGCTTTAGGAGCATCGTTTGTCGGTTTGGTTTTGGAGTACACCAAAAGCTATATGCTGATTTTTTTAATTGCCAGTTCTATGTATTTATTGGCATGGTCAATATTGAAGTTAGGGGTTCCTAATATACAACAATTAAAACTTGAAGAATGAAAGATTTTATACAGCTCCACGAAAGCGATAATGTAGTTGTTGCATTGAAAAACATGGAGGTAAATGCACAAATAGAAGTTAATCGGGAAAAAATTCAATTGAAATCAGCCATTGACTTTGGTCATAAAATTGCGATAAAGTCAATCAAAGCAGGAGACAAAATTATGAAATACGGGTTGTCTATTGGTATAGCAACAAATGATATAACTGCTGGTGAACATGTTCATGTACAGAATTTAAGAACTGATTACTCTGTAAAATAATATTAGTATGACAGGTTATTTAAGACACGATGGGAGAATAGGCATACGTAATGTAATTTTAGTAGCTTATCTGGTAGAATGTGCGCATCATGTTGCACGGCAAATCGCAAACGCATACCAAAGCCAGGACATTCATTTAGTAGGGTTTAGTGGTTGTGCTCCCAGTGAATATGCCAACCACATAATGCAGCAATTGTGTACACATCCCAATGTTGGAGCTGTGTTGTTGGTTTCTCTTGGTTGTGAAAACTTTGACAGAGAGGGCTTGCATAAGTTGGTAGCCGAAAGTGGCAGACCGGTTGAAACGTTAGTAATACAGGAAAACGGGGGTACACTTCCGTCGTTACAAAAAGGAAAGATTTTGATAGACGGCATGTTTTCTAAAATATCGAATGTGGAGAAAGTCAGATTTGAATTGTCGGATTTAATTATTGGGACAGTATGTGGTGGTTCAGATGCGACCAGTGGATTTACTGCCAATCCCGCAATAGGGAAAGCGTTTGATTATCTCGCCCCTGCAGGAGCGAAGTGTATTTTTGAAGAACCGGGCGAATTGCTTGGCTGTGAATACTTAATGGCGCAGCGTGCCATTAACAATGAAGTAGCAGAAGAATTGATAAACTGTATAAAAAAAGCAGACACCTACTATAAAAAAATGGGACACGATAGCTTTTCGACGGGAAACGCTGTTGGCGGCTTAACCACCATCGAAGAAAAATCGTTGGGTTCTTATTCTAAAAGTGGAAGCTTGCCTATAAAAGCTTTAATCAGACCCGGGGAGGTTCCTCAAAGTCCGGGCTTGTATTTTATGGATGTGGTCCCTGATGGCGAAGCAATTTGGGGTTTCCCAAATATTAACGATAATGCTGAGATTGTAGAAATGATAGCAAGCGGTTGTCATTTGATTCTCTTTTCTACGGGCAGAGGTTCTGTCGTTGGGTCAGCTATCTCACCAGTTATCAAAGTATGTGGTAATCCAGAAACCTATAAAAACTTAGAAGGAGATATGGATATTAATGCGGGAAAAATTATCAGTGCCGGAGCTTCATTAACTGATGTAGGTACTGAAATTGTATCTTTAATAACACGGGTTATTGATGGTGAAAAAACAAAATCAGAACAGTTAGGCCATCAGGAATTTAGTCTTGGCTATAAATACTTTGAATACGACGAGAAAAATTGTAAGATATAATTTGCTTGAAAGCTTGGCAATTCTTTGAAATAAAAATATAAGATCATATTTGAATCATGAAAAACAACTTATTCTATACACTTTTCTTATTCTTAGCTTTTTCAGTCCATTCTCTATCTGCACAGGAAACTATTTCGCTCAATGGCAAATGGGTGATGGGTGAGAAACGCAGCTACAAATCCGAAGTAACGGTTCCAGGTATTCACTGCGATCCGACTAAGATGAACAATGATACGCTTTGGTACAAACGTGAAATTGTCCTTCCAAAAGGCAAATGGGCGTATGCCACGCTCGAATTGAAAGGTGCACGGTTTGCTCCCGCAGTATTTGTTGACGGCATTGTTGTATCGCGTGCTAATGGCGGTATGGCGCCTACATTCCACCTTCTAAAGAGTGCCAAAGTAAAACCGGGCAAAAAGATAACGCTGGAGATAGCCCTCGTATCTTTAAAAAATCTGTCGAAGTTAGATGCCTCGTACATTCCTGCCACCGACCATTGGCGTTCTAATATTTCATCGGGCTTATGGGACGATGTGATTCTTCATTTGCATGGCGAACAGCGAGTTGGGACTGTAATCCCCAATGCTAATCCTGCATCCAAAACGCTCAGTATCGATTTTTATGTGGAGAATGCGGTGAAGCCAAAAACGGATGAAGGCAATTATTCTTTCCACATTACCGACAGCAAAGGCAACATCTTATTGAAACAAAGCGGGAAATATTCAAGTGGAAAAAATACAGTTTCGTTCAATTACGATGGCAAACTGAAAGAGTGGTCACCTGAAGATCCTGCCCTTTACTCTATGGATATTTGTTTAGAGAAAAACGGTAATCCCGTTGACCGAACCTCCCGAAAACTTGGAGTACGCAAACTCGAAATAAAGGATAAGCAATTGTACCTGAATGGAAACCTGTTTAAATTTAGGGGAAGTTCTGTTACTTGGCATCGATGGATGCGGACTGAAGACGGTCCTAAACTAGGCTATGACACTACCTGGTTCAAACAAAACATAGTACTTCGCCTAAAGGAACATGGCGCTAATTCTGTAAACTTCCATCTCGGACCTCCGCCTTCACGGCTTCTCGACTTGTGCGATCAATATGGTATTCTGGTGCGTTACGAATGGAACTTTTTCCATGGTATGCCTGCCACCAAAGAGAGCTGCGTGGAGCAATACGGTTCATGGATGGCATCGTCGATGAATCACCCAAGCATAAACATGTATTATCCTTACAATGAAACCGACGGAAAGGAACTTGAAACAGCATGGAGTGCGCTTGATGAGGTGTTGAAGATTTATCCTCCACTGGTTTTCTCTCACAGAGACATCGTTCATCTACATAAATATTGGTGGAGCCTGTTCGAAAACCTCGGTTTATCCTACGACTCCTATAAGCAGTTCGGGAAAACAATCATCGCAGACGAATTTGGCGGTAATTACCTCAATGCCAGTGCCGATGAAGGAGGATATCCGGCAGTTAAAGAGACCTATTTGCGTTTTCTTGGAAGAAATCATACCAAAGAAATGCGTTTGAAGCATTTGGACCTATCCAACGGAAAAATAGCTGAATACTGGCGACGTGTCGGAGTAGCCGGTTGGACTCCTTTTACTGCTCTGGGTAGCAATGAGGACGGGAATAACTGGTTTTTGGGCAACCTGAAAGAAGGTAATCCCATGTCTGTATGGAATTCGCTCACATCTGCGTGGTCACCCCTTTCAGTAAGCCTCGAACTTTGGGACAAGAACTTTGTTCCCGGTCAGCAGATAACTGTGCCCGTATATTTTTTCAACGATTTTCCGTCGAAGCAGACACTTAAAACGAAAATAACGCTGATTGACCCGAACGGAAAAATATATTACGAACAATATCTGGATAAAGAATTGCCTGCTTCTTCACAAACTACCAGCAATATTACGATAACAATGCCGGAACGTATTGGTGATTACACTCTCACAGCAGAACTTATCAATCGCCCTGCGGGAGTTAAATATCCTGTTACATCAGCATGGGATATCCGAACATTCCGTGCAACAGTTCCCGATAATGTAACCTCTGCAAAATTATATACTCCCGATGACGAAAACGAACTCAAAACGTTTATCGGGAATTATGGTCTTAAGAAAGCTCTCTCAGCTTCAACTTCAGATGTTATTCTGCTTTCTACCAACTCGTGGAATAAAATAACCAACGGAGACAAGGAGATGAAGAATATGATAGAAACTGCTATCAACAGTGGTAAATCCATCGTTATGCTGGATGCCGGACCAAGAAGTCTCGGGCGTGGTTATCCCAAAAAAGAAGGAGAACTTGTAGCAATGGATTTAACCGGAACAATCAAAAGTCCGGCTCTTATAAACAATCCTCTTTTCGGGAGTATATCTTTACGATTCAGAGAAAGTGCCGAAGCGGAAACTCATATTTTCCCCAGTATCAAAAATAATTCACTATGGAATATGCTTCCTAAAAGTTTTGGAGGTATGTGGAATGGGTTAAGAGGAAATCTTATGGTTCCTGCCTGGGAAATGGAAGTACAGGGTGTGAATGCCGATTTGTTCCTTGAGCAATGGATAGCGCGTGGTGCTAACAAGGAAAGTATTACAAGTGGAAAGCCTTACTTCGCATATGAACTTCATGGCTATTACGAGTTTTCGGAAAAAGCCGAAGATGTTGAAACGAAAAAACGACTTAAGGATAAAGTTTTACAGCACATTGAAGATGCGCCTTCGCTGGCTGTATTCTTAGATATGACTGTTCCAATAAAATCTACAGATATTGCTTCAGGATATAAGAATGCAAATGTTGGTATGGCAAAAAGCCTTTCAATTATGGCAAATGCCGGAAAAAACCTGACGAAAACTCCGGTGATAATGATAGAATTCGGCGTTGGGAAAGGTAATATGCTAATCTCTCAACTGCTAACAGCCAATCGACTGACGCCACAGCCAACAACAGGCAAACTCTATGATATTCGATACGATGAGACTGTCGTACAGTTTGTGTTGAATATGATTGATAAAGCCATTATATTCAAATAACTATCGAATGGTCTAAATATCTCCAAGACTGAGTCGCGCTACAAGAGGTAGTGTTATTGAGGAAAAGAGTATACAAACTCACTAGTGAGACAAGACTTAAGTTTATGGAAATAATAGAGTTGTAAAGTTATTTTTCGTTTAGTTAAACGACGTAACGATATTTGGGATGTCAACCTCAATCAGTACATTTTCTTTCGAAACAGATACTGTGTAGGCTTAATTGGGGCAGCCGCTGACATCGAATTGATGCGTTTAGGTGTATACTTTGTTTTATAACCAGATATAAGTGATTATGAATCTAAGGTGATTACAAACTTATTATATACTTTTGTAAATCCATTAGTTATGTTTTTGTTTACAACAAACACTGATTAGTGGGCTACTGCTAATTAAAATTATAAGTTATGTCACAGAAGTACAAAATCTTTATTTTTCTAACATCTTATATTTTAGGCTGTGTTAATCATCATATTACTGCACAAGAAAAAATATTGAAATTTGATCATTTGACTGTTGATAATGGATTGCCTCAAAATTCAATACACTCAATGGCCAAAGATAAGTATGGGTTTATGTGGTTTGGAACCTGGTGTGGGGCATGCCGTTACGATGGCTATTCATTCAAAGTATTTAGGGCGAATGAGAATGATTCAACAGCCTTTGCCGACAACATGATAAATGTTATAGTTACGGATTCATCACAAAATATATGGATAAAAACCGGGGAACCTGACTGCCTATATAGATACAGCTACGAATATGAAACATTTAAACGTTATTCAATAAAGAACGTAGCGCCTTACATACTTCGACTTATTGCACATCTAAAATTAGTAGAAAACAACCAGTTTAAATTTACTTCTACCGGATTTGGATTAAGACAATTCGATAAGATTGCTGGTCGCGAAACACTGTATAAGGTCAATGTTAATGATCCATTTTCAATCAACGACTCCTCTATTTACATGAGTTATATAGATGATGTTGACAATCTTTGGGTAGGTACTCGGAAAGGAGGAGTCAATCATGCCAATCTGAATGTTAAACCCTTTAATTATTATCATGCTGATAATGCAGGAAAAGGACTTAACAGTAATGAAGTGAGAGCTATCTGTAAAGATAAAATGGGTAGGCTCTGGATTGGTTCGGAAGATATGGGCATAACCGTTATTGAACACACTCCCTCAGGCAACAAATATTCCTATTTCAACAATAAAAATTTTATTGATAATAGAAGAATTCGCTCGCTGTATTGTGACAAACTTGGTTTTGTCTGGATTGGAACCAAAGGAGGCCTTGACAGGTATGACCCTCGTACCAAAACTTCAAAGCACTACGCTGCCGATAAGCAAAAACCCGGAAGTATTACGAATCCGATTATTTTCACCATGTTGGAAGACAGTGAAGGTACACTATGGGTTGGAACTTACAGCGGTTTAGCAAGGTACGACAGGACGAATGACAAGTTTGTGTATTTATCACCAGCTATTACCGGAGGAGTACAAATCAGAGTGATAATGGAAGATAGCAAAAAGAACCTTTGGATAGCAACAGAAGATAGAGGTTTGGCAAAATTAACACGCACTTCTGCCTCTGATAATGTCTTCAAATTTAAAGCAATTCGGTATGTTCATATAGATGGAAACGATAATACACTTATCGCTAATCGACTTTATTCTCTTGTTGAAGATGGAGCGGGGATGATATGGATAGCTACAAATTTGGGGTTGAGTCGTTTAAATCCCAGAAACAATGCTTTCAAGAACCTTTTCATAAAAGATGGTTTACCTGACGAAATCATTATGGGACTTTTATTTGACGGAAAAGAATCTATTTGGATAAGTCATAAAAAAGGGTTAACCCGAATGAATACAAGAACATTTGGAATTCAGAACTTTACTGTAAACGATGGGTTACAGAGTAATGAGTTCAATCAAAATGCTTGTTTTCGTGATAGTAGAACCGGCGAAATGTTTTTTGGAGGTCAAAATGGACTTAATTCATTCTTTCCGAGTAACATTCAAATCAACAAACACAAACCTCGTATGGTACTTACACAATTAAGTGTCATGAATCAGGTACTACGCCCGGGGCTGAAGATTAACGGGCGGGTAATTCTACAGAAATCACTATTGTGTACTGACGAAATCACCCTTTCATGGTGGGATAAAACCTTCAGTATCGAGTTTGCCGCTTTGCATTACGCAAACCCTCTTGGTAATAAATATAAATATAAACTGGAAGGTATTGACCACCAATGGACTTTTGCGTCTGCCTATATGCGAACTGCATCTTATTCGCAACTTCCAACAGGTACTTATACATTTAAAGTTTACGGTTCCAACAGTGATGGTGTTTGGAGTGATACGCCCGCTACTCTTCGTATAAAAATACTTCCTCCATGGTGGCTAGCTTGGTGGGCGATTGGCTTTTATATATTTGTGTGCTTTGTGATTGTTTTATTTGTAATAAAATATATAGCTTCCCAATTGGAACTTAAGAAGAATGAGGAAATTCATCAGGCAAAACTCAAATTCTTTACTGAAATTTCGCACGAATTCCGAACTCCTTTGACGTTAATAATTGATCCGCTTGATAAAATAATGAGTGGACAATTAACCATGGATATCGTTCGTCAATATAGTGTCGTTATGCAACGAAATGCAAAGCATCTATTAACCCTGATAAACCAGTTGCTCGATTTCAGAAAACTTGAGTCCGGACAGTTGACATTAAAAATACAGAAAGTAGACTTTGTAAATTTTACCAGAGCGCTAGCTTCGTCGTTTAACTTAACAGCTGAGCAACGCAACATAAGATTTGAAGTCGTTTCGGATATTGATAAATATGATATGGGGTTTGATAGTTCAAAAATAAATATGGTATTGAATAATTTGATATCCAATGCATTTAAATTTACACCGGATGGTGGAGAAATAACTGTAAAACTTGAGCAGCCTTCAAAATTGCCCGTTGGCATTATCGTTAGTGTAACAGATTCCGGAAAAGGAATCTCGAAAGATGATCAGGCAAAGGTTTTTGATATGTTTTATCAATCAGACAAAAATACTTCATGGCAGTCCGGTTCTGGCATTGGACTTGCACTTACGAAAGAATTAGTCCTGTTGCATAAAGGGAATATTGAAGTGCAAAGTGAGGTGGATAAAGGGACAACTTTTACTATATTTTTACCCGACAATAGTGACGTGGCACATGTAAACCAGGGCGAAGAGAATATTGTCGGTATAAGTTATTGGGAGGAAGCTGAAGAAAATATTCAAAAAAACATTTTGAAAGATCTGCCCTTATTATTGGTAGTTGATGATAATGCAGATATTCGAAACTATATCGAGATGAACTTTTCCTCTTTTTACCAGGTAGTTAAGGCTGAAAATGGAAGTAAAGGTCTTGATGCAGCAATAGAAATTATACCTGATATTATTATCAGTGATGTTATGATGCCCGAGATGGATGGCTTGGAGTTCTGTCGTCGGTTGAAGTTGGATGAGAGAACCAGCCATATTCCTGTCATTCTTCTGACCGCAAAACAGTCTGATGAATCAAGAGTTGAAGGATACGAGACGGGAGCAGATGCATATTTGACTAAACCATTTAGTTCGGTGGTTTTGCAAGCTCAAGTCCAAAATCTTTTAGAGCAAAGACAGCGACTACGAGAATTGTTCCGGAAAGGAACCGATATTGAAATAAAGAAAATTGCAATAAACAGTACCGATGAAGTTTTTCTTAATAAAGTAATTCTGCATATTCATGAAAATTTAGAAGATGAGGAGTTTAATGTCAATGCTCTTTCCGAACTACTTAATATGAGTCGTTCACAATTCTATCGTAAGATAAAAGCACTTACCAATCAATCATTACTGGATTTTGTTACTACAATTCGCATGAACAAAGCGTTGGAATATCTGCTTAGTGGAGAATATAATATAACAGAGACCTCATATAAAGTTGGATATAGTATGTCCAGTAATTTCTCCAGAACGTTCACTCGTCATTTTGGAGTAAGTCCTTCTAAATATATAGAATCAATTAAGGAATAAAAACCTAAATATATTTATACAAAATAAAATAGTTGTTACTTGACAAGTTCGGGTAGCAACTTTTTTTTATTCAAAATCGTGCCAGCAGCCATTAGAGGCTACTTAATGCCCAAAAATGAATTGTTTTTGGTTCATTTTGAATAGTCTTTAAATTGAACATATAGGTATTTTTGTATCTCACTTATTGAACCGTAAATTATTTCTAATATTTCAAATTAACAATCTATGTTGAAGAAATATATATTGATTGTTTTAATCTCGGTAACAGGGATAGCAGAAGCACAGAAGTCAGATAATAAAGTAGTTCTTTCTACGATGCTGAAGGTCAACAACTATTTTATGCAAAAATATCCTGACCCAACATTGCCAACCCATGTACAAAAAATTCGTTCAAGTAATTTATGGACCAGGGCTGTATATTATGAAGGGCTAATGGCATTATATCAAGTATATCCTGACTCGGTATTTTATAACTACGCTTTAAAGTGGGCGGAGTTCCACAAATGGGACTTAAGGGATGGAAGTACGACACGTGATGCCGATAATCAATGTTGTGGTCAAACTTATATTGAATTGTATAAACTAGAACCTAGACCGGAACGAATAAAAAACGTCAAAGCATGCATGGATATGTTAGTTAATACACCAAAAGATGATGACTGGTCGTGGATTGATGCAATTCAGATGGGGATGCCTGTATTGGCACAATTAGGAGATTTATATCATGATAATAGGTATTTTGAGAAAATGTATAAAATGTATTCATATACTAAGAAAGTTCATGGAAAAGCGGGGCTGTTTAATTCTCATGAAGGACTGTGGTGGCGTGATGCTAACTTTATACCCCCATACACAGAACCTAACGGGAAAAGTTGTTATTGGTCACGTGGGAATGGTTGGGTTTATGCTGCATTGGTAAGAGTTCTTAAAAGTTTGCCTAAAAATGAAGTGCATCGTAATGAGTATATTTCAGATTTTATCAAAATGTCAAAAGCATTGAAAATGCGTCAAAGAGATGATGGTTTTTGGAATGTCAGCTTGGATGATCCAACTAACTTTGGAGGGAAAGAAAGTACCGGTACATCTTTGTTTATGTACGGAATGGCTTGGGGTATCAATAATGATCTGTTAAGTAGCAAAGAGTATTGTCCTGTTGTGATAAAAGCCTGGAACGGTTTAACTCAATATTCAGTGCAGTCAACCGGTTTTTTAGGCTGGGTACAAGGTGCTGCTCAAGAGCCAAAAGGTGATCAACCTTTGGCGGTGGATAAGGTCCCCGGTTTCGAAGATTTCGGTATAGGTTGTTTTTTATTGGGAGCAAGTGAAGTATATAAGTTGTCTCTGGAAAGCTACTCATTTGTAAAATAGTGTTTTTATTTCTATTTTATAAATGTGGCTCGGGTTGTTTTGTTGTTTAACTATTTAATATTGTAATATGAAGAATATGAGAATTTTGTCAATCGTTATTGGCATTTGTTACACTGCATTTCTTTTTGCTCAGAGCAGCAATGAGAATATTAGAATAAACCAACTTTTTAATTTTGGTTGGAAATTCAAAGCTGGTGAAGTCACCAACGCTCAAAGCCAAACTTTCGATGACAGTGACTGGCGCAAGTTGGATTTACCACACGATTTTCAGTTTGAGCAACCCTGGGATAAAACAGCTAACCGGGGGCGTGGATTTAAAACGTTGGGAGTAGGCTGGTATCGAAAAACCTTCAAAGCAGATCCCAACTGGACAGGAAAACAGATATTGCTTGACTTTGAAGGTATCATGCTATCGGGTGAAGTGTGGGTGAATGGAAAGAAAATCGGTGCAACAGAGTATGGTTACCTTGGTTTTGAAGCAAATATAGCAGACGTCATTAAATATGATACAGTCAATATAGTTGCCGTTCGGGCGACTACTGAGGGTGGTTCCCGTTGGTACACAGGTGGAGGATTGTTTCGCGATGTGCATTTGGTAGTCAAAGACAAAATCTCTATCGCCCGTCATGGTATTTTTATAACTACTCCTAATATCTCGGATCAAAATGCCGATGTCAGCGTGCAAGTGGAAGTGGCCGGAATTAAAAATAAAGAATATGACCTGGAGATCAATACAAAAATAATTGACCCGGCTGGGAAGCAAGTAGCTGAGACAAAAAAACTGGCTCCAAAAAAATCAAATCTTGTTGAAGTAGAAGTTCTATTGCCCAAGGTTACTATAGCTAATCCACAACTTTGGTCGTGCGAGACTCCCAATCTTTACTCCGCAGAAGTTACATTGGTATTAAACGGTAAAGTGATTGATAAACTCACTAAAAAGTTTGGGATACGTAACATTGAGTTTTCCAAAGAATTTGGAATGAAATTAAATGGTAAAAAAGTCTTTTTGAAAGGAATTGCCAATCATGATGACTTGGGAGCTGTAGGAGTGGCTGCCTATGAAACATCAATTGGCAGAATGATGGACAAAATTAAAGCCTTTGGATTTAATCATATTCGAACTTCACACAATCCTTATTCCGAATCATTCTTTGATCTGGCCGACGAAAAAGGCATTCTGGTTGTAGATGAATTATACGACAAATGGGGTAGCACAGTTGCCTGGGCAGGAAGTGCGCCCTGGAATGATATATGGTACAAAAACATAAAGGAATGGATTAAACGTGATCGGAATCATCCTTCGGTTATTATGTGGAGCTTCGGCAATGAATTGCAGTTTCAGGAAGAACGGTGGAATTTCCCAACAAGTGACTGGGGTGTAACTACTTACAGAATCATGGATGTGGTGGCAAAACGTTACGATCCAACCCGTAAAACGACAGTTGCCATGTATCCTGCCCGGGCCGGCGGAATCGTTAGAGCCAATCCGGATTTCCGTATCAAAGAAAATATTGTTCCACCCGAATTGGCAACAGTAACCGACGTAGCCAGTTTCAACTATACCTGGGAAGATTATCAGGAGTATCTAAAGCATGCTCCCAACATGATTATTTATCAAAGTGAGGCTGTAACTAACGAGTTGGCAGCACCGTACTTTGGCATGGATAGAGAAAAAATGGTCGGATTGGCCTATTGGGGAGCCATTGAATATTGGGGAGAATCTGATGGATGGCCGAAGAAGGGCTGGAACTATTCTTTTTTTAATCACGCCATGGAGCCTTTTCCACAAGCGTGGTTAACAAAAAGTATTTTCAAAGACGAACCAATAGTTCATATTGGCGTGGTGGATAATGAAGGAGATGTAAAGATGTGGAACGATCAGATAGTGGGACAAAAGGTAATTTCGTCGCATTGGAACCGACAAGAGGGTAAAAAATACAATATCTATACTTATACAAATGCTGATGAGGTAGAATTGTTAGTGAACGGAAAATCGATGGGAGTGCAACAGAATAGTCTGGATGTAAAAAAACGCAATACCATTTATTGGCAAAACATCCCTTATCGTTCCGGTAAAATTACGGCTATCGCCCGAAAAGGAGGCAAAGAAATAGCTCGGCATGAATTAGAAACAACCGGGAAAGCTGTTGCATTAAAAATGGAGACGGAAAATGCAAACTGGAAAGCTGATGGTATGGATCTTCAATATGTAAAAGTATATGCCGTGGACAGTAAAGGACAAAAAGTACCCACGGCGACAGGCGAAGTTACTTTCGATGTCAGTGGGGCAGCACGCATTATCGCCGTAGATAATGGAAATCATTTAAGCGATGATTTGTTTGCCGGTAATAAAAAGACACTCTACAACGGTTTTGCAATGGCTATTTTACGGTCAAACCAAACAGCAGGCACTGTAAAATTAAAAGTTACTGCTCTGGGGTTGAAAGAGGTAGAGAAAACCTTTATTGTAAAATAAACCAATAAGTAATATATGACAAGTATCAACTCTATTCAGAAATATTTCTGTTTGTATTCTCCACTTTTAGTACTCACTTGGATGTGTGGTTTTTCAGTAGTTTGCGATGCTCAACAAACAAAAAATACAGGTTGGAAGCTGGCGAAAATTCCTACGCAAGAAGAAGTCGGAGCAAATTTACTGCCTGAAAAAATAGCTCCGGTTAAAGCACCATTCAAAACCATAAAGTTCCGAAAACCAATCTTTCCAACAACAAGCGTGAGATTATCTTTATTGACGAATAGCATTAATACACCGAAAATTCAGCAGGCAATTGACGAACTTAGCCATAAGGGTGGGGGTAATATTATAGTACCTGCTGGAAACTGGCTTACCGGTAGAATTCAATTAAAAGATAATATCAACCTGCATTTTGAAGACGGAGCCATTTTATCATTTAGTGGTGAAATAGTAGACTTTCTTCCGGCAGTTTTTACACGCAGTGAAGGAATTGAAGTGATGTCTTTAGGTGCATGTATCTATGCCAACGGAGCTAAGAACATTGCTATTACCGGAAATGGTCGATTAATTGGTCCTGCTAATGGGTCAATTAGGTCTAAAGAGTTTGTGGCACCTGGTTATATCGACAATTTATTTGATCTTAAAACTCCTGTAACAGAACGTGTCGCTGACGGGATACATAAACCATGGATTCTTCCCCCGATGTTCATTTCTCCAACTAATTGTGATGGTGTTTATATCGAAGGTATCTCGTTAGAAAATACAGCATTCTGGAATATTGTCCCTGTGTACTGCAACAACGTGATTATCCGTGGCGTTACTGTTAATTCTGTTGGTGTACCCCGTGGTGATGGCATTGATATTGAATCAAGTAAAAACGTTTTGATAGAATATAACACATTGAGTTGCGGCGATGACTGCTTTACAATGAAAGCCGGACGTGGCGATGACGGCATTCGGGTTAATCGGTCAACGGAAAATGTGGTTGTTCGTTATTGTTTGGTGAAAACAGGCCACGGTGGTATAACATGCGGTAGTGAAACTGCCGGCATGATACGAAATCTGTATGTGCACGATTGTGTTTTCAACGATTCAGGCGTAGGTATCCGGTTTAAAACCTACCGTCCTCGCGGAGGCGGTGGTGAAAACCTGACTTATGAGCGAATCAGATTATCTCAATTGAGAGTTGCTTTTGATTGGGATATGCTCGGGAGTGCAAAGTACATTGGAGAATTTGCCCAAAGACTTCCTGCCAGAGCCATAACCGAACTAACACCCAGATATGAGAATATCAATGCTAAAGATATACTTATTGAAAGTACAAATTCATTTGTAAATGCAATTGGAATTCCTGAATCTCCATTAAAAAATGTGTCCATAGAAAATGTTGAAGTGACTTGTTCTAAATTCTTTCAGGCACAAGATATGAAAAATTCGATTTTTAAAAATATCAGAGTTACAGGGAGTGATAGTATAAGGAATTTGATAGATTCGAATAATATACAATTTGATAATGTTGAGTTCACCGCTAACCAAAAATCATCGCTTTAAATGAGCCCAAAATGAAAAAACACAAAACATTTACTTTTGCCTTATTGCTGATTTTTTTCAGCCAACTAACATACAGTCAAGAGTTATTTGTAGGAGCTAATTATCACCCACACGACAACAAAAATCCCGACAAAATAAAGACTGACATTGCGCTAATGAAGGCTGCGGGATTTAGAATGGTGCGCATGGGGCATTTAGCTTGGGATAGCTTTGAGCCTTCTGAAGGAAAATTTGATTTTAACTGGTTCGACAGTGTAATGGATGAAATGCATAAAGCTGGTATTAAGGTCATTCTTGATATTGCTATCCGCCCCGCTCCATTATGGTTGCGCTATAAATTTCCGTCTATCAATGTGAGTGATGCTTCCGGTAATGTATTATATCCCTACAGGAGATATATGGAAGATGTTGGCGATCCAAATTTTCAGCAATATGCTCTTCGATTTACCGATGTTATTACCAAACGGTATGCTAACCATCCTGCATTATTGGCCTTCGGCATTGATAACGAGTCAGGGTCGGGTCCAATTTCCTATTCAGAAACCGTACGTCAGCGGTTTATCGTATGGTTAAAACAGAAATACAAGAACACCGATGTGTTGAATAAGGCTTGGGCCGGGCAACGCTGGTGTAGAAAGGTTGATAATTTCGATGAAATTGGTCTTTCAATAATAGCTGCTCCGGAGCGTATGCTGGATTTTAGGCGCTTCATTTCAGATGAAGTGAATGTGTGTCTGACAAAAGTGCTTAACAAAGTGCATGAAAACGCGCCAAATGCATTGACCAATACAAATGCATGGTACTATGCTTCGGGTAAATATTTCGATTATGCCGACATTGCGTATTCAGGTTCAATGACACGTCAGGGTTGTGGATTTTATCCCGGAAATTCGCTGGTAACCAACACTGGTCTCAAAGAAGCACTATTTGGTATTGCCCGTATTCAGTATGAAGCCACAACACCCTTTTGGTGTAGTGAATTTACATCTATGACGTCTATTCCGGGCTCAATTCGAAAATCGGCCTATGCCACTTTGATGTATGGCAATCAGGCTATTTGTGCCTGGACATGGCAGAGTATGCATGCCGGCGAAGAGCAGTATCTGCAAGGCTTGGTTGATTGGGATGGCGAAACCAATCGTAAGTACGACGAGTATAAACAGATTGCAACTGAGTTAAAAAAAATTGCTCCCTATGGCTTTCCTTATCAATTAAAAGCAGAAATTGGCCTGGCATTCGATTTCGCCAGTCAGATGGTGAGCACTGCTTATCCAGAAGGACATGATAAGCAGTTGGAAACTTGTTTTAATGTATTTTGCGATAAAAATATCGACGTTCGTGTCTTGGATATTGCAAAAAGTGAATTGAAATACAAAGTACTGATTGTGCCGGGTGTGGCAGTTATGGAACCCGTTAAGGCTAAAAAAATACGTGACTTTGTAAAAAATGGAGGAACAGTAATTATGACAGGTTATTCTGCCATTGTGGATAGCACCAATCAGGTCTTCTCCGATACACAACCGGGTCTGTTAAGCGATGTTTTTGGTATAAGAAGAGCAAGTTATGAAGAAACTGAAAGCATGAATGAGCTATCACGAATTGGTCTCAAAGGGAAAACAATCCGTGTAAACTATAAAGGGCAATCCATTGATACCGAGTCGGAGCGTTTTGATGTCATTCAGCCGAAAGGTGCAGAAATTTTAGGGAGCATTAGCATCGATAAAGATTACCCGATGATCACAACGAATAAATATGGGAAAGGACAAGCTATTTATATCGGACTTCCTGCTCGTCAGACAGTTTTAAACCCACTTGTTGATGCGCTTATTGCCAGCCTCAACATCAAAAAAGGACCCGAAGTACCTCAAAATGTGATGGCTCGCTACATCGACAACAAACACATTTTGTATCTAAACCTCGCCGGAGATGCTAAGGAGATTACTGTAAGGGGAAGTTCACATAGTATTTTGCATGATAAGGATTACAATGGTAAATTCATGCTCGCCCCTTACGAACCAGAATTTATTGAGATAAAATAAATGCGATGAATTTCATCAAACATTGAAAAAATTATACACAAATGAAAAAACAGCTTTACATTATTATATTAGGTTGTATGACAGCCATTTGCAGCTTGACCATTTCGGCTCAAACAGGCAAAGCTTCATTGAACCAAATTCGTAGTGAGTTTACTTATGGTTCAGACGCTGCACGCACCAAGCTTTGGTGGTTTCATGGCGAAACGGAAACCACACGAGAGGGCATAACTGCCGATTTAGAAGCTTTCAAACGCGAGGGTGTGGGTGGAGTGGTTTATTACGATCAGCAACATGGCAAAGGTGAGCATGCCTTAGCCGCTTTTTCTCCGGAATGGTGGGATATGTTCCGCTTTGCCGCTTCAGAAGCAAAACGTTTGGGGTTAACTTTCGAAACGCATCTTTCTAACGGGTATGTTTCAGGCGGACCATGGATAACTGAAGATTTAAGTATGCAGCGCCTCGAAGCCACAGACACTTTGGTGAATGGAGGTCGACATTTTACTGGTAAACTAGCTGCCCGCAAAAGTAAATCGGGTGTTGTACGCGATGTAGCTGTTTTAGCTTTTCCCGTTCCGGAGGGGAATTGGGAAACCAGTTTAAACTGTTTGCCGAAAGTGTCCTGTAATATAAGTCAGCTAAATGCTAAGTCACTTATTTTCCCTGGTGATAACAAGCTAATTAATATACCTGTGCCACAGCAGAACAATTCTGTGTATATCAACATGGAATTCGATAAAGTATTTACGGCGCGCAGCGTCACATATTGTACCCGTGCGAGAGGTAAATCAAGAACAGGTTCCATGAATATGCCGGGGCCTTCTTCCGAAGATTTTTACGGCTATGGCTACGTAAAACAACCTGACTTAGGCCAGTTGGAAGTTTCTAAAGATGGAGTAACCTTTACGAAAGTTTGTGATTTAAAACCAATGTACGAGGCTCCAACATGGAACCAAAGAACAATCTCTTTCTCAGCGATTAAGGGGAGATATTTCCGTTTTAATTTACATGACTGGAATAACCCCAAAGATGCCGGACAGGATTTGCCGTTTGGTAATGTGGTCATTTCATCGCAAGCAAAAATGGATCAATGGGAAGAAAAGGCAGCACTAAATTCCGAATTTATTGAAAAAGATTTAACGCCTAATTATTCTAAATTAGCCGTAATAGACCCGGAAAAGATATTGGATTTGACTGCTAAAATGAACAAGAATGGTCAATTGAACTGGGATGTTCCTGCTGGTAAATGGGTAATTATGCGGTTTATGCGCGTCCCAATTGGTGTGAAAACAAAGCATGGACGTCCTAACTTAATGGGTTTCGAGAGCGATAAACTTTCGGCTGAAGCTAGCAAGCTCCAGTGGAATAGCTATTTTAAAGTAATGCATGACTCTTTAAAAAATGTTGATATTTCTTTAACAGGATTACATATGGATAGTCATGAAGCTGGTTCGCAAAATTGGACTATAGGATTTGAGACTAAGTTTAAAAAACTTCGTGGGTATGACATACAACCCTATCTTCCTGCACTTATGGGATATGTTGTTGGTTCGAAAGAAAAAACGGCTGGTTTTCTTCATGATATGAGACTCACGCTTTCCGATTTGGTAACCAGTGAGTATTTTAACGTATTAGATAGTTTGTGCCGAAAGGAAGGCGTAATGTTTACTGCACAGGCAGTAGGAGGCGGAATTACAATGGCGGCCGACAATTTTAAGGCTAAAGGAAAAGTGCAAAAACCTCAGGGAGAATTTTGGGCCTATCAGACGCATGGAAGTTACGACGTAAAGGAGGCTTCTTCTGCAGCGCATATATATGGAAAACCGATTGCCTCAGCAGAAGCGTTTACGGATTTGAAATTTAGTCAATCATTGGCAGAGGCGAAGAATGTGGCAGATTATGCATTTGCTTTTGGCTCTCAGGAGTTTGTTGTTTGTGCTTCGGCATACCAACCCTGGCTGGACAAAATACCGGGAAGTACTGGCGGTGGAAGACAATATTGTTTGAACAGAAATAATACTTACTGGAATTATAGTCGTCCATTCTGGGATTATCAGGCGAGATGCGCAGGTTTAATGAGAAATGGACAATCGGTAGCCGATCTTTGCATTTATATGGGTGAAAATGCACCTCTGAAACTGTTATCATACCGCTTGCCGGAAATGCCAGAAGGGTTTGATTTTGATGTAACTACCGAAGATGGATTACTCAATCGAATGTCGGCAAAAGACGGTCGTATTGTACTTCCGGATGGGATGAGTTATCAGATACTAATACTTGAAGCGAAGGCAGATATCTCATTAGCTGCTTTGCGCCAGATTGCAAAATTAGCGAAGGAAGGGGTTCCAGTTTATGGTTTACGACCATCTGCCTCGCGTTCTTTAAAAGATGCGGCTTTTGCTAAAGAATATCAGGATTTAATTAATCAATTGTGGGATAACCAGCCATCAGGAAGCAAAGTTGTTGGTAAGGGAAAAGTTTACTGGGGTGTCACCTTAGCTGAAGCATTATCAAAACAAGGCATTCGACCCGATGCCGGACTCAGAAGCGGAAATATACCTACTGATAAACTGTATTTTGCGCATCGTAAATTAGCCGAACAAGATATTTATTTTCTCAACAATCATAGCAAAAACATTTTTAATGATAACATTCGTTTTCGAACAAATGCCACTAATGCCGAATACTGGGATCCAACAACAGGTAAACAGTACGCACTCTCCGTTTCGGCTTCGGGTAAAGATAGCCTGTTGCTACATGTGGTTTTGCAACCTAATGAATCGGGATTTATTGTTTGTTCTAACCAAACTTCAGTTCTTCCAATAAAGCATAACGGAGTTGGCGAAAAAGTGACATCAATAGAAGGTGACTGGAAAGTGTTTTTTGATCCCAAATGGGGTGGCCCCGGCGAAGTTGCTTTTACCCGTTTAACGGACTGGACTGACAATGCAGATAGCCGAATCAAATACTATTCAGGAACCGCAGTGTATCGTAAAACGATTCAACTAGACAAACCAACATTTGGTGAACAGGTTTTACTTCGTTTTCCACAGTTGGGTTCTATTGCCCGTGTCTTTTTGAATGGAAAAGAAGTTTCTACTGTTTGGTGTAGTCCTTGGGAAGCTGACATAACGACTTATATACAGAGAGGGGAAAATGCACTTGAAATCCAAGTCGTAAATTCATTAAATAACCGAATGGTGGGAGATGCATCGCTGTCTCAATCGGAACGATTTACCTTTGCTTATCCCGAGATAGCTACTCCTAAAGATAAATTGGTGCCATCGGGGATCATGGATAAAGTATTGTTTGTTCGACGAACAAAATAAGTCTCGTACTAATTCAAAGGAACATTTTTTAATACAAACATAATATTTTTTAATCCAACATGAAAAACATTCAATTAAACCGCCAACGATTCTTTCTCGCGCTTTTTTTAGCGACTCTATCCGCAGGTGCAGTCGCACAAAAACAAACCGTTATTCGTCCAGGTGCAGTCTGGCCGGATACGGATGGTAATCATATACAGGCCCATGGTGGTGGAATTACCAAAATCAGGGATACATATTATTGGTACGGAGAGCAGCGAGCAAAAAATCTAGATCCTCAATATCGCTATGTGAGTTGCTATTCATCCAAAGACTTAACAAACTGGAAATTCAGCGGTAATGTTTTGAAAATGAATAATCCTGATACGCTTGCTTCAAACTGGGTGCTGGAGCGTCCAAAGGTTTATTACAATAGAAAATCGAAGAAATATGTAATGTATGTTCATATTGATGTCAATTATAAACTGGCAAATATGGGTATAGCTGTGAGCGATAAACCAACCGGTCCATTTAATTATGTGAGACGTTTTCGTCCATTGGGGTTTGAAAGTCGGGACATTGGACAATTTATCGACGATGATGGTACAGCATATATCATTTTTGAAGATCGTCCTAGTGGCGGTTTTCGGATAGCCCAGCTTTCTGATGATTACATGGATGTAGAAAAGAATATGTCTCTTGTGAAAGAGCGAATGGAAGGTGGAGCCATCATTCATTACAACGGTTTATATTATTGCCTAGGTTCAGGTTTGACAGGTTGGAAACCAAATCCCAACAAATATACTACTGCCACTTCTCTCGAAGGACCATGGTCTGAATTTAAAAATATTGCACCTGTTGAATCGAATACTTATGGAGCACAATCGTCTATGTTGATAAAAGTTGTTGGTTCAAAGAAAACCTCCGTGATTTTCACTGGTGATGTTTGGAAACCAGATGCACAGTGGGATTCACGATATTTATGGATGCCGTTGGAAATTAGTGATGGGAAATTATGGTTGCCAACTCCTCAACCCTTTAAACTGGATATCAAGACTGGTGAGACTTCAGTTGTAAAGGAATAAGGTGAAAATACTTATATTGTTGGTTAATTAGTCTTTATGATTTCCACTACACACCAAAATGAATGGTTTTTGAATAGTTTTGAATAGTGCTTTTGTACTTATTGAGGGTATTTTTGTACAGTATTGTTTTATCAATCATTACTCATTTTACCCAACATCGATATAGGGTTTGAGTTTTACAAAAACAGATATCAATCAAGATTCAGTATAATTCTTCACATTAACTAATATAGCTATTGAAACTTCTAACTATCCCCTACTTTCTGATAATTATATGGGTGTTGGGAAAAACATATTCTTTATAAAACTCAGTATAGAATATTGATATATTGCGCATTACAAAGACATATTATTGCATGTGGTTAAATTTGCCAGATTTAAAAGAGGACAATACTAAAACAATGAATCAAATATTATTACAGATTAATCTTAGGCGGCTTTTTACCAATGGTACAGAAATTCTAAATAGGTAGAACTCCGTTGGAATCGAATAGTTTGGATTTATATATAGATTATGAAAATAATTGAGAACTAAAATAATTGAGAAACTGGAGTGGGAAATAGGCTAACCCCTTTCAAAATGTTCTTTAAAGTATAACACAAACAATGCATAGGGCCAAAAAACTCATTCTAACTAATTTCGGAAATAAATTCACATTAAAATATTGCGAACTTTTCCGAAAGGGCAACTAGTAAATTAATAACTAAAAATTTAATCACATGAAAATCAGAAATTCATTTAAAAAATTAATTTCGAATCAAATTCAACAACGATTGATGAGTGTATTATTAATGCTCATTACAACTCAATTGATCTTTGCTCAAGCACTAACCGTCAAAGGAAAAGTTGTCGATTCACAAGGATCTGCACTTCCTGGTGTATCTGTAAAGGTTCAAGGAACTGCAACTGGTACAATAACAAACGTTGATGGAAATTTCACAATCGGAGTACCATCTTCTAAGTCAGAACTTGTGTGTACATTTATAGGGATGACACCTCAAACATTTACTGTTGGAAATCAATTAACCCCTATTATTACACTAAAAGATGCAGCAGCTGCTTTAAATGAAGTAGTAGTGGTAGGTTATGGGACAGTAAAAAGGGCAAATGTAGTCGGTTCGATTTCAAAAATCAATGCCGACGCCATTGAGAATCGTCCAATAACCAGGGTAGAACAGGCATTACAAGGTCAAATGGCAGGAGTATCCGTCAGGAGTACATCCGGAGCACCTGGTAGTGATATCACAGTAAGCGTACGTGGTGTAGCATCTATCAACGGAGAAAGTACTCCTTTATACGTTGTTGATGGTGTTCCTATAGATAATTTATCGGGGATAAATCCAAGTGACATTAAATCTATCGACGTCTTGAAAGATGCTGCTTCTGCAGCTATTTATGGATCTAGAGGTTCAAATGGGGTTGTTTTAGTCACAACAAAAAATGGGAAAAAAGGAAAACCTGTCATCACATTAAATGCTTCTACGGCATATTCAACCATTGAAAGAAAAGTAGATGTAATGAATTCGAATGAATGGGTTGCCTTTAACGAAAAGTACCTGGATCGCCAATGGGTAAACAAAACAGGACAAAGTGCGAGTGTGTCTCAAGCCGATAGGATTGCATATGCACAAACTAAAGATGGAAAAACATATGATACCCGTGCGCTATTATCAAATATTCGAAACACTTATGGGATTTATGATCCATGGTGGGGAACAAGCAATCTTGAAGCGATTGACTGGCAGGATGCCCTGTTTAGAACAGCCCCTACTACCAATATAGAATTAAGTGCATCTGGAGCTACTGATAAAATAAACTACTCTATTTCAGGCGGCATATACCAACAAGAAGGTGTAGTTTCTGGATCATCTTACGAACGTTACAATTTGCGTACAAATATTGAAGCTCAGATGACTGACCGAATTAAAGTTGGCGTAAGCATTGCGCCTTCATATAGCAAACAAAAAGGAGGTACCGTTGATGGAAAGAATAACGCCGTATCAAGTGCATTAAGTCTTCCTGGTTGGGTACTTGCAGGATCAGGTCGTAATGCAGGAGCCAGTCCATACAAGTTCTACGATACCTGGGGGCCGGGACCTAATAACGTCAGTCCATATATCATGGCAACTTCCACAGATAGAGAAAAACCGGAGACTCGGATAAACGCTTCATTAAACACTACAATTAACCTAATGAAAGGTTTGAATTTGGTAGGTTTGGTAGCATGGAACTCAAGGTCAAACAATGAACGAAGTTATACCCCAACATGGTCAAATGGCAAATGGGATGTGGCAACTCATCCTGGAGAATATTCTAGTTCCAGCTATTTAACTTTATCATCAAAGTCTTTGTTATACCAAGGAATTCTGACATATAAAAATGAATGGGGAATCCACAGTATTGATGCCATATTTGGTGCGTCTCAAGAAAGTTACAATCAATTTAGTACAACTCAAAAAGAATCGAACTTTTCAAGTGACAAAACATGGGTATTTACCAAAACAAGTGGTGCAACCATAGATTACAATGATATTGCCTACAGTAACAATGCGTTAATTTCATTCTTTGGCCGCATTCAGTACTCATTATTAGATCGTTATCTGATGACTGCTTCACTTCGTCGCGACGGATCATCAAAATTTGGCCTTGAAAATCGTTGGGGATATTTTCCGTCAATATCCGGAGCTTGGAAGATTAATGAAGAACCAATACTAAAAGATCTTAAATGGATTGGGACTGCCAAGTTGCGTTTAAGTTGGGGACAAGCAGGTAATGACCGTATTGGAAATGCACAGTTTCTTTCGAATATGAGCGCCTTAAATTATGTTATTGGAACTACACAAGCGTTAACAGCAGGGTACGTCGTAGGTAATATTGCTAATCCCCTACTTGGTTGGGAAATAACCACATCAACGAATATTGGATTCGACTTTGGTATACTAAAAGATAGAATATATCTTTCTGTTGATTATTATCATAAAAAAACAGATAATTTATTATTGAAAGCTCCCGTATCATTAATCACAGGGTTTACTTCCATGATGAATAACGTAGGCAGTGTGGAGAACCGTGGACTTGAGTTTGATCTGAATACTGTTAATGTCACCAATAAGAAATTTACTTGGAATAGTTCGCTAAATATTTCTTTAAATCGAAACAAAATTTTAAGTTTAGGAAGCGACAACTCCGATATTCGTCTAGGACAAGGTAACACTATCATTCAACGTGTCGGTTCTCCAATTAATTCATACATGTTATTGCAAGTAGAACGTACACTCCGCGCAGCCGATTTTGAAGCAGATGGTATAACTCCTAAAGCAGGTATTGCTATTTATGCGGGTCAAAAGGCTGGTGATTCAAAATGGACAGATGTAAATAAAGATGGTAAAATTACATCAGATGACTACGCTGTAGTTGGTAGCTATCAACCAAAATTTGAATGGGGCTTCACAAATACATTTAGATATAAAAACTTTGAGGCTTCAATACTAACACAAGGTAGAGTTGGTGGTAAATTACTTTCAATAGGATCTCGTGGTTGGAACAGGGCAACTAATGCTCCAGCCTACAATTATATGAGTCGTTGGTTATACAATTCATATTGGTCGGAAGCTGAACCAGGTGATGGAATGACTCCCGCTTTCTTTGCCACCGTAACCGGTAATCAATATGACACAAACTGGTTGTATGATGCAAGCTATATACGTATTAAAAATATCTCATTAGGTTACACATTAAATCTTAAACCTAATAAAGTTATGAACAGAGTACATTTCTATGCCTCATGCGATAATGTATATATGTGGGATCATTATACGGCAGGGTACTCTCCGGAGGCTGCTACCCAAGATAATGCCTCATCCGATTGGGGTTCATATCCACTAGCAAAAACATACTCTTTTGGTGTAAACATAACCTTTTAATTGTCAATACAATGAAAATATATATATTTTTAATCATAATAGTTACAGCATCTATTTTTAATTCTTGCTCGAGTGAAATAGATATCTATCCAGTTGAAAACAATACTGCTGATCAATTCTACTCAACAGATTTTGAAATAAAACAGGCAATCATGGGAACTTATGCCCGGTTGGGCCAAAATGGAACAAGCACAGATTTCCCAACAGATTTCTATTATCAGGCAGCTGAAAGTCGTTCTGACAATTTATACTATGCTAGCTTAGCTACTGCTCAACGCGACCAAGTTGATTTCCGTCTTTTTCAAGTTACTGATGTTACAAGTTTGAACACTGCTATTTATGGCCGTTTATATCAATTAATCAAAGATGCAAATAACATTCTATACAAAACGCCATTATCTTATACTAGATATCGTGCTGAAGCATCGTTCCTTCGTGCTCTTGCATACTTTGAACTGGTCAGAGCATATGGTCCTCAACCGGTCATTACCAGTCCTGTAACCAGTGAGCAGGCTAAAGCATTGGCAAGACAGCCTATAGCTGATGTATATTCACAAATTATTACCGACTTGAAATTTGCTGGGGATAGCCTTAGTCCCGTTTATACGGGATCTGATGCTGGACGTGTGGGATCATTAGCAGCTAAATGTCTTTTGGGGTATGTTTATGTTACTATGGCAGGTTATCCATTGAATGATAATACTGCCTATCAAAAAGCAGAAACTCTTCTAAGTACTATTATAACAGATATTAAAGCACGTTTCGCGCCTGATTATTCTTATATTTTCAACGTTGCAAAAGAAAATACATATGATTTATTTTCTGTCCAATTTGCATCTGGAGGAAATTTATTAGGATCATCTTTAGCCGGTTTTGTAACAAGCTCTGGGTCGACTTCTACTGCTTTCCCTGAGTGGGCTTACTCGGGATACACCCAACAGGGTCAGGATTTCAGGGTGGACTCTGTTCTGGTAAATAAAATGAAAAAAGCAGGAGACAAACGTTTAACCACGAGCGTTGCTACTGGATTCTGGACAAAAGTAATTCATGGCACTACACATGCTGATTCTGTATTGTACTATACAAACCGAAATATTATAGTTAAGTTTCTTACCAAGGATAATACCAATACTACAATCAAAGCTTGGAATGACTATCCATTGAATTATCCAATTCTCCGTCCTGCCGATGCATATCTATTATATGCAGAGGCACTTGTAAACAATGGAAAAGCGGGCGAGGCTAAACAATGGGTAGATGCAATACGTAGCCGTGCTGGGTTAGCGCCTTTGGCTGCGAACCCTACAATGAATGATATTATGTATGAACGTAGATGTGAGTTTCTGGGAGAGGGAAAACGTTATTTTGATCTTGTACGAATGGGAGAAACTACTTTTGTATCTACTTTAAAAAACTTCTCGGATGCATATGGACATACATCAAAGGGTGGAATTAATCCAACGAAAAAAGATATGTTATTGCCTATTCCTATTACCGTAACAAATATTAATACTTCGTGGGACCAGAATTTTGGGTACTAACAAATTAAAATGATCCAATCTATGGAAGCTGTCTTAAACTTACATTGAGACAGCTTCTTTACTTGTTTTACTATTTGGTATAAAGAAAACCATAATGATGTTTGGAAACCGATGCACAATGGGACTCCCGCTATTTATGGATCTTTTAGAAGTTGGCAATGGTAAACTATGGTTCCAACTACTCTGCCGTGGAGTTTGAATATGAAAACCGGAGAATCAAATATTAAATAGAACTTACATTAAAATCTTAATTTAGACGGAAACTTAAAGATAGATGAAGTTAAAATTATGGCAAATTTAATTGGTTATTTTTACTTGTATTGCTTACAAATACACCTATCAGTCCAACGAAGCAATGCAGAAAACAATATTAAACATTTATTTAATATTGCGAATGTGGGTTTTATAACACATGTTTAAATACGGTTTGCGTTAACTGTGGTTGTTAGTTCTTTTAAGGTCAGAAAGAATGTCTGATAATTTATAAGTCAGGCATTCTTTCTTTTATAAATAAGATTTACAACAAAGAATCATCTTTCTATACATCAAAAGGTTACTGAAATTAATGTTGACTGTCGTCTTGATTCTATTTCTAAATACAATAAATCTCACAAATATAACGACTTTGTAAAAAAAATCAACTACAAACCAAAGAAATTTCGAGCTGATTTGAATTATTCATGACACTATAAATACTTGCTTATGGTTTCTGTGTTATTTCCTTTAAAGCTAAAAATTATCACGGGCTATGTAATTCTCGTGCTACTGTTTGTGGTTCTTCTCGTGCTTACTTACCGAGAGAACAACCGCCTGTCTGTTAGAGACAAGACTTCGGAAATCACGATATTACAGCAAAAACAGGCCGAGACTATCACTGTGCAGATACTTGACATCGCCCTGTTAAGCGAGCAAGCGATAGTTTGGGACGAGCATGACATCACCACTTACAAGAGAAAACGAGATAAGGTCGTTGGCTCGTTGAAAAG
This sequence comes from Paludibacteraceae bacterium, assembly GCA_942493025.1. GTDB lineage: Bacteria > Bacteroidota > Bacteroidia > Bacteroidales > Paludibacteraceae > Paludibacter. Next base: position 4,209,716 of record OW818663.1, on the reverse strand, counting down.
ACTTCAAAATCAATTGGCAGAAGGAAACCAACGCCGCCGTATCACTTCCATTCTCACCTTACTTTCAGCCAAAGAAACTCAGACACTTGCTATCGTGGAAGACTTGAAAGAGTTGAGAGCTGCCCACAAGCAACTAAGCGAGCAGATACCAAAAATTATCCAACAGACAAAACAAGATAAACAAAAGCTCGCAGAACAGATTAAGGACAATTACGCGAAAAGCGAAAAAGAGAGCAAGGGCTTTCTCGGGTTGTTTCATAACAAGAAAAAATCCTATCTCCGATTAGAGAGGGTAAATGAAACTATCCTACAAAAAAATCAGGATAGCTCCGGTATTCTGTTCCACGCGTTAGTGAATGAGATGCAGCAGGTACAGAAGAAAAAAAGTGAACGATTACTTTTACACATGGACAGCCTAAACAAGCAGAACACCTACCTTGATCATGAAATCAGCCGTTTAATAACGGAGTTCAGCCATGCAGCGCAAATAAATGCGAAAGAAAAGTCTGATACCTATTTTCTCGGACAGGAAAAGACTTTACGGCTTATTTCTTACCTTGGTATAACTGCCACTCTGCTTGCTATCGTGTTCTATTTTATCCTACATCGTGACTTAAAAGAAAGACTCAGATACAGGATGCAGTTGGAAAAATTAAATCACAAAAACGAGGAACTACTTCGTGGTCGTAAAAACATGATGCTAACCGTGAGTCACGATCTGCGTGCGCCACTTAGCGCCATCCGTGGATGCACAGAACTATTGATTGATGAACGTTACAAAGAGAAACGTACCCAGTTATGCGAAACCATCCTACAATCCTCGAATAGTATGACTACCCTGTTAAACACTCTGTTGAATTTTCATCGGCTAGATACAGGAAAGGAACAACCCAACCGTGCGCCATTCCGCATAAAAAGCCTTGTGAACATGCTAACGGCAGAGTTCACCCCGATAGCTCATAAAGCAGGATTGACATTCAGCACTGAATGTATTGGTGAGGATGTCGTAGTGACGGGTGATAGGGAACGACTCATTCAAATAGCGGGAAATCTGCTTTCGAATGCAGTAAAATTTACGCCTGCTGGCGAAGTGCATCTACGGCTATGTTTTCAAGAAGAAACGTTGACCATTGAAGTTTCAGACACAGGGACAGGTATGACACCTGAACAGATAGGACAAATCTTCAAACCTTTCGAGCGGTTGGAAAACGCCGAGACTCGAGACGGCTTCGGGCTAGGACTAACCATTGTTCAGGGACTTACAGGGTTATTGAACGGTGAGATAGAGGTACAGAGTGAGTATGGCAAAGGTAGCACGTTCACTGTTATGATACCTTTACCCGTCACTGATGAACAACATTTCGCTCAAGAAGTTACAATGCCTTACAATTTGTCTTCTGGACTACGGATTCTAGCCATTGACGACGATGCTGTACTGCTCGCGATGACAAGGGATATGCTAGCTCGCTCTCAGGTAAAGTGTGATATATGTCGGGATGTACAAGAGTTGACCAAGAAGATACGAGAACAGGAGTACGACCTGCTTATTACGGATATACGAATGCCACAAATGAGCGGATTTGATCTACTGGAATTACTACGTACATCTGAGATTGGTAATTCAAGAACAATACCAATGCTTGCAGTGACTGCTCGTGCTGACTGCGGTGAGGCAGATTTCGTGAAGGCTGGATTTACTGGTTGCCTGTATAAGCCCTTTTCCATCACAGAACTATTATCGGCAGTACAAAGCTGCTTTGGGGGACATGTGAAACAATCCTCTTTGCAAGCAAATTTTTCCGAATTACTTTCCAGTGAACAAAACGGAAAAGAGATGCTCGAACTGCTGATTCGCGAGACGGAAAAGGATATGCGAACGCTCACTGAAAGTGTGGAAAAGGAAGATCAGCCTTCAACCGCCTTGCTGGTTCATCATCTGCTCCCATTATGGGAAATCGTACGAGCAGATATTCCACTGAGAGAATTATGTCAGGTGTTTGCAGAAGGAAATGGAATGAAAGACGAAAAAGTACGGAATGCAGTAGACAGGGTTATTGCTACCGGAAAGCTGCTTATAATGCAGACAGAAGAAAAGATAAAAGAAGAAGGCTATGAGTAAAATCCTGATTATCGAGGACAATGTTGTTCTCTGCCGGATGCTGTGTAACTGGTTGGAGCGGAAAGGACTGCAAACGGAACATACAGGTTCTGTTGCGCAGGCACGCAAACTGATTGCTACCACCAATGCAGACATTATCCTCTCAGATATACGCTTGCCTGATGGTGACGGCGTGGAAGAGATATTGAGGTGGATGAATAAACAGCAAATCTGTATCCCTTTTTTAGTAATGACGGAATACGCAGGGATACCCTCTGCCGTAAAAGCAATGAGACTGGGAGCGGAAGACTATCTACCTAAGCCTGTAAATCCCGACAACCTATACACGATCTTACAAAAGTTGTTGCAACGGAAAAATAAACTGGAGCGTACCATTATTTTTCGGCGCGAGAGCAAAGCCATACTGGAAATGGACCGGAGAGTGAAATTAGTGGCAAAAACTGATATGTCGGTACTTGTCTGTGGAGACAGTGGTACAGGTAAGGAACATGTGGCACGAAGTATCCATGCTGCAAGCCCACGGTCAGGTAATTCTTTTGTAGCCGTTGATTGTGGTGCTATCCCGAAAGAGTTAGCGGCTTCAGAGTTCTTTGGCCACACAAAAGGGTCATTCACTGGAGCGACGGAAGACAAAACTGGTGTGTTACATACTGCCAGTGGCGGAACGCTGTTTCTGGATGAGGTATGTAATCTTCCGTACGAGATACAGGCATTATTGCTAAGAGCATTACAGGAACGCAGGTATCGTCCTATCGGGGGGAAACAGGAAATGAACGCCAATATAAGGATTATTGCTGCCACAAACGAACATATAGTAAAGGCGATTGAAACTGGACGTTTCCGGGAAGATCTGTACCATCGCCTCTGTGAATTCACCATCAACGTTCCCTCGCTCGCAGAATGTAGGGAAGATATTCTGCCACTAGCGGAATTCTTCAGGGAACAAAGTTGCATAGAATTCGGTAAAAAAGTAATCCGTTTTGATGCGAATGCAAAAAAAATATTACAAACTCACGAATGGTCGGGAAATGTACGGGAGCTACGGCATTGTATACGCAGTGCTGTACTATTGACGGAAAACAATACAATCGGTACGAAGGAGTTGGATATTGACTTACGTATTACGGCTGATGGATATGCGCTGAAAGCCGAAAACCAAGAACGGGAACATATTATCAAGGCGCTTGATGCTGCCCGGAACAACAAGGTGCTGGCAGCTAGTCTACTCAAAATCAGCCGCCCCACACTTTACGAGAAAATGAAAAAGTATGGAATTGAATAGAAAAGCTATTTCATGTTCTATGAGATTCGTGATAAATACGTATCTTTGACGACGTAAATAGAAAGATTAAACGGTGAACAGCGTTTCCCGTAATAGATATAATACATAAGTTCGCAAGACGTTTCAAACATAAATCTGGTAAATTTTAGAAACAGGAATTATTGCGTGATGCTTATGCTATGTTTTGACATGGCGTGGGCTTGCGCTATCCTGTTTGGGCTTACCAGAGCCTTTGTTTGAGTAGTGTGAGTACCACGCTTTTTGCATCTTGGAACTATATTTACAAATAGACAAGAGGCATGAAAATACAAGTTGTGGCAACAATTTCCGCTAATGGATATCTGCTTAAGCGGGAGAATAAAACAAAAAAACAGATTAGTCTCAGCAAATATGGCTTCAACACTTTGCAAAAACGTGCTGACCTAATGCTTCATAAGGAGAGTTCTCTAATTGCCCTGTTGGAAGAAAAACGGCAATCTTCAGACACAAACTATTTGGTAGAATCCACTCCCGAAACATTAGATTTGATTAAAGGGCTGTTTCTGTACCAACTGGCAGATGAACTTATTTTATACATGCTTCCTGATCAAAAAGAAAACGGTATCCGGCTGTTTGACCTTACCTCCCCCACCGATTGGATATTGGAAAAAGAATCTTCACTAAGAGACGCTTCCCGCTACCTTATCTATCAAAAAATCAAATAAAAAGATTTGTTATCCTGCACCGAAAAGAACAAGTTGACTTTACAAAATGTAAGGTCATATTACACTTTTACTATCCACTAAACTGTCATGATAATTTATTTCTAAAATTAAACTGCTTAAAATCAGCAAGATTCAGAATTATTTGTTATTATCTCTTCCATTGGGAATATCCTTTGTCCTTATTCTTTCAGCTTATATAAGTGAAGCAAGATGTGTAAAATCCTAAAGACAAAGTGTATGGACTATTTCATATTGACAGATACCGAGTTCTTTCGACAAATAACTGATAATAAAGATAGCAGCAAGCTAACGAGTGCTTACTGTGATTTTATAAAGACTGTATTCGATTTATGTACAGGATCTGTTAGCAGATATGAACTACTTTTTGCAATGACATACACTGAAACAGAGTTACAAAGTCTATGTGAATGTATCCGTCTGAATCCATATAGAAATAAGGAATTAGATTCTTGTTTTCTTTATACCCGCAAAGCCCTCTCGTTTATCCGGCATACGCTAAAGCATATGCAAACCCAAGTGCCAACACTATCCACAACCGACAACATAAATCCACCATCTGTTATTCCATACAAATGGACGGGAAGCGCCGTCGAGTTGGTAGAACTTATTTATGGACTTATTGAAATGCGGAGTATTCATAATGGAGAAACACCAATTACCGAACTGGCAAGCTTTATCAGTTTGCAATTTGGTATAGAAATCAAAGACTGTTACAGTGCTTATGTGGATATGAAGCGACGTAAAAACGACAGTCGTACCTATTATCTTGATAAAATGCGGGAGCGTTTGAACCGTCGGATGCAACAGGATGATGAAAGGGAACAGATGCGAAAGTGACTCTAACAACAAGGGCAGTAATTTTCAAAATCACTGCCCTTATTCATGAAGAAATATTATCCACGTTGTTGCAAAAGATGTGCTAATTCCGGATTATCCTCAATACGTTTTAATTCATCCTTCACCAGTTGCTTTATCTCTGCCTTGATACGACTGTAATTATCCTGTATTTGCTCTTTCATCCGGTCGTTGCCGTTCTCATCCGTGAAGTCTGTAATAATAGGAATGGATTTATAGTTTTTTGTTTCGGAACTGACTTTTGCATTGTCTACAACAATCTCCGCATGGAAAATCTTCTGCTCAATACGCTCATCGAAGTTATCACTTACCGAGCCGACAAACATACCTTGTGTCAAACCGGATATTTTCGACGGTGGTATTAGGCTATCCATCTGTGTATTGATAGAGGTAGACTTGTCATTCCGGTTAATCGTAATACTCTGCCGTTTTTGCAGAACCTTGCCAAACCTCTCAGAAAGCGTTTTAGCAGTTTCACCCACCACCTGACCGGAGAATATATTACCAACCGTGTTCATCACGACTTTGGCTTCCTTGTCTCCATAATCCCGCACCAACTGACTGAAATCCTGAAATCCCAAACAAACAGCCACCTTATTTGAACGTGCAGTAGCAATCAGGTTATCCAATCCTTTGAAATAAATTGTTGGCAACTCGTCAATAATCACCGAACTTTTAAGTTTTCCTTTTTTGTTAATCAGTTTCACGATACGGCTGTTATACAGTCCCAATGCGGCTCCGTAAATATTTTGTCGGTCGGGATTATTACCGACACAAAGTATCTTCGGCTCATCCGGATTGTTGATGTCTAACGTAAACTCACTGTCGGACATCACCCAATACAATTGTGGCGAGATCATACGGGAAAGTGGAATTTTCGCACTTGCTATCTGTCCCTGAAGTTGTTCTGCAGCTCCTCCCAGCCACGCATCCATAAAAGGTGACAAATAATTTTCAAGTTCTGGATAGGAAGTCAGAATTGGAAATATATCTTCGTATCTGCGGTTCAGAAACTCAATGGCATGTGGAAACGTGCAGTATTTACCCTCTTGATAGATTTTCAGGTACCAGATAATAGCCGCAAAAAGAATGATCGGACTTTCGACAAAGAAGTCTCCCTGTTTCTGTACCCACGTTTTATTCAGGTTCAGCATGATCGTGTATGCACTCTCGTAAGCATCCGTTATATCTTCCATAAAATCGGGATGGATCGGGTTACAACGGTGGGAACGCCGGGGATCGTCAAAGTTAATCACGTAGAATTTCGGTTTGACTTTATATCCTTCCAAATGGTTTATCAGATGATTATAGGCTATCATGGATAAATCAGGGAACTTAAAATCGTATATGTACTGACAATATCCCTTTTCAATCTGTTGCTTTATAAAATTGTTTACTACGGCATAAGATTTTCCGCTACCCGGCGTTCCCAAAACAGCGGTTGCTCTAAACGGATTTACCACGTTAATCCAGCCATTGTTCCATTTCTTTTTGTAATAGAAACGAGTGGGAAGATTAACCGAATACTCGTTGACAAGCAACCTAGTTTCCTGCATAAATGATTCGTTCTCGTTGTTGAACACATCATCCATCAAATTGTATTTCAGCAATCGGCTCATCCATAAACCTGCCATTAAAAGACAGATATAGCCGGTGGTCATGGTCGTAATATATAAGACCGTATTCGCTAGCAATGATAATGGTAATGAAAGTATCCACCAATTCAGGAAGAATAACACAAACCCAATTCCCATTACTATTCCTATTTTCAACCAAGTTATTTTTTCTTCCTTTACCCCTTTTGTTCCCATGCAAGATAAACCAAGCAATAGCACTGCAAATAGTTTTGTCCAGAGAGTGGAGGAAAACAACCCGGCAGTACGATGAAAATTCATAAGGATTTTATCGACCACGCCAATATTCACGCTCCAATACCTTATTGCTTCATAGCAATACCAATATATATTCATAATTACAAGTAATATACTTACAGCACGCAGAAAATCCATAATTTTCGCCAGTGCCCTTAAATCATCTTCTTGTTGCATAGTTTTACATTTTACGTTGTTCTTTCTTCTTTTTCTTCCTTTTCATCTGACGGATAAAGGCTTCTTCATCACTGTCCGTTCCTTGTGTGTCGAATGACAATAAATCTAATCCGCCGCCAGAAGAGACCTCTTGTTGTGAAACCTGTTCTGTCAAAGATGTAGGTTCGTATGGCGGTGCGAAATTTGGTAACCGGGTATCAGCGAGTGGTGATGCAAAATGTTCCTGCAAGGCATTAGCCGAAAGCTCTTTTCCTAAACGTGATCCGTTCAGCACGCAGCCTGTGTTATGGTCAATAAATGTTGCCCCATAAATACGTCCTGCATCTGTTTCACGCAGTACCGTATCAATGCCTTTTGTCTTAAGTGCAGAGATAAACTTCGCGCGGTTAGTGGTCTGCCGCAAAGCAGCGGTAACAGCATTTTTGGTATGTATCGCCAACTTCTTTTCCCGTATTTGCTCTTTGGAGAAGGCAACATGTTTTTCGAGAGCTTCGTAGCCAACAGTTTTCCCGAAACGGGACGACTTGAAAGGATTACCTACCTTATTACCTTTGTCATCTGCTGCAGAATAAACCAGCCCGTGATATTCCCGTCCACGGGCTTCACCCTTCACCTCCTCTACCGCTACATTGTACAAGGAAAGCAAAGCACGATATTCACCTAGACTCTGGAATCGATAACGCATAAGCGATTTTGCTATATTCCCAACCTGCTTCTTTACATTGCCATCGGAAGGGTTGACCTTTTTTACAGGTTCTTGATTTGTTTCTCGTTGCCGTTCGGCAGTATGCAGTCCGTACTCTTTCTCCAGTTCGCGGGTAATGGCTTTGCTTCGTTGAAAATTATAAGCGTTGTTCAGACATTTGCCTGTTTCATCCACCCGAATTGATACAATATGCAGGTGTTGACGGCTGATATCCTCGTGTTTGTACACCATGTACGGCTGGTTACCGTAACCCAATTTCTCCATATATTCCCGTGCGATATCCGACAGTTCTACATCCGTCAGTTTATCGTCAGGATGTGGATTGAGAGAAATATGGATCACTGGCTTTTCGGTACGCATCTGCAGTGGCATATAGCACTTGAAATCCTCTACCGCACGGTGAATATCCAGCTTACCTGTACCGTCATCAAAAACCTTGTTGGTAACAAGTAGCTTGCCTTTTCCCTCGTTGATTTTCTCTCCATTGTAAGCCAATGCTCCATAAAGGGAACTACCTATACTGATTTTTGCGACCATTGCTGTTGAAATTCCTGAGTGAGTGAAATGATCTGACGGCTTAAAGCTGCGAGTTCTACCGTTTGTTTTTCCAATTTATAAAGCAAAGCCATTGCTTTTTTCTCGGAAAAATGACTCTTTAGTTCTTTTACCGTTTGGTTGTAATTCACGCCAACAGCGCGGAATTGAGCGTGAAAAGCAGAAAGTTGCGTATAATAATCGACAAGCGTTTTATCTACTTTCATCACTTTAAACACCTCATCAAATACCCTGGATTTGATAAAAACCGACTTGGCATACACACCCGTTTGCTCGTACATTGTAAGGAAACGGGCGTGTTCCTGGGCGGTAAAACGCACCGTATAACGAAATACTGCTGGATCATTCTTGGGATTACGTCCCTGCTTACTTTTCTTCTCTTCATTCATATTACATGGATTTTAGTGGTATCACGACAAAAGCTCACCATTCAAATGCCACCGCAGGTTGAAACAGGCAGCCCGACTTCGGAGGGTTGCCAGCCCCCTGCAAGGGCAAGTACTTTTGAGCAGCCGAATTTATTTCGAGCAGCTCAAAAGATACCTTGCTATGTTTTTGAGAACCTAAAAATCCGCCTTCGGACGGATTACTGGTTAGCCCCTATTCATTGCGGGTGAAACATTCTTGATGCGCTTTGTCGCTTGGGGACAAAAGTAAAGTCTTTATACATTGATTTATAAGTGGCGAAAGTGCCACTAGCTACCATCTAAATGCCACAAGCTTCCACTAACTCAAAAAACGATACAAGCGATAAATATTCCTTGTTTATTTGCCGAAGATTTGAATAACAAATGATAGGAATGTATGAAAAAACAGGGTCTTACAGCATCAGATAATGGCAAAACTGAGGTATTGCATATCCGGCTTTGCATTGATGTCGATAATTGGGGGTACAAAGGGTTGCTGTTGTGTGGATTTATGGATTTACCGTCGTATTGCCGTCTTGTCGTACAGATTTGCAGACGTATCCATTTAGGGCTTCAATCCTGTAAAGAGATGCCGTCATGTTCCTTTACGGTTATAAACCCTGGTATATTCGAGAAAAGAACGACTTATCAAGTCATTTAATTATAAATTTAATGTAATACAATTATGAGTAAAGAAATCTTTATCGCATTTGCCACACAGAAAGGTGGCGTTGGAAAAACTTCGGTAACAGTGCTTGTAGCAAGTTACCTTCATTATGTAAAAGGATATAACGTCGCTATTGTCGACTGTGATTATCCGCAAAACAGTATTGTAGATATGAGGGAAAGAGAAGTAAGGCTGATAGACGAGAACCTTATCCCTTAAAACTCTTGCCTGTGACCATTTCAGGCAGTTGAAGAAAAAAGCCTATCCCGTTATCGCCAGTAATCCTTCCGAAGCCCTCGATGATGCAGAGAGAATGATGAAGGAAGAAGAGGTACGGCCGGACATCGTTTTTTTTGATTTGCCGGGTACACTGAAAAGCAAGGGGGTAGTTTCAACCCTTTCTCAGATGGACTACATATTTGCTCCTGTCAGTGCTGACCGCTTTGTACTGGAAAGTACCCTGCAATTTACCTCCATGTTCAACGAGAACCTGATGACTACAGGGCTCGCGAAAGCAAAAGGGCTATATCTATTCTGGACGATGGTGGATGGACGTGAAAAAAGTGAATTATACGATTTGTATGAGCAGGTCATTGACCAACTCGGTTTATCGGTTCTGAAAACATATTTGCCGGACAGTAAACGCTTCCGCCGTGATTTATCCGCTGAACGCAAATCCGTCTTCCGCTCTACCATTTTCCCTATGGATACTACTTTGATGAAAGGAAGTAACATCAAAGAACTATCAGAAGAAATTTGCAACCTGATTAAATTGTAATCCTATGGGAAGCCGCAAAAACGATACAGAAGGTATAGATGAAGCATTACTGCTTGCCTCTATCACACAACGCAAACGAGACGGCAGTATACAACCGACAAATGATGCCCATTCACCCGTCCAGCTACCAAATGAAGAAACTGTTTCTACGGATAAAGTGCAAGAGTCGCAAAAGGAAGCGACACGTAAAAAGAAACAAAGTGCCGCTTATGATTCTGTATTTCTGCAACGGAATGAGATAAAAACCCGCCAATGCGTCTATATCAGCCGGGAGATTCATACTAAAATCTCCAGAATAGTAAATGTGATAACAGACAAAGAAGTTACTGTTGGCGGGTATATTGATACAGTGCTGGCTCAGCATTTAGAACTGCACAAAGATGAGATTAATGAATTATATAAAAAACAACGTGAAGATTTAATTTAATGGTTATGAAAAGAAAAAAAGAAAAATATCAAGAACTCTTTGTCCACAAAGCCTCTGTTATTACCCGACAGGGGAAGTTGGTCTATATCAGCAAAGATTACCACAACCGCATATTGAAAATCACTCAAGTTATCGGAGGGAATGAAGTCTCCATCGCCAGTTATATGGACAATGTGCTGGCTCACCATTTTGCTACATTTCAGGGAGAAATTACCGAATTGTATAATGAACGTAAAGAAGAATCCATATTTTAATCAGAGCCTATGGGAACTCTATTAATATGCTTGCTACTTGTGTATAATGCCTATCTGGTCTTTTACCTGCTACGCGAAAAGAAACAAGAAAGCAACCAGCAAGAAAACGATGCAGCACCTCCGATAAAACCAACCGAAGAACTGGAAGATATTGTTGGGAAAAGCCTTTTCAAAATGGAAATGAAAACGCCACTTGCTCCCAAACAGACGCCACAAGCTGCCATTCCTATTGAAAGTGAAGAAATTACGGATATCGATATTACTTTCGCCGACGAAACGGATAACCCAACACCGGCACGATTACCGGATGATAAGTTGGACGAAGCATTTACCCATATTCAGATTTCCGATGTAGCATTAGCCTATGAAGAGAATGAAACGGAAGATGAAGTTCCAACAACAGGCTTTGCCACCGGAGTGAGTTTTGAAGAAATCGGCGAGGCAATGAAAATAGCCAACAGTCCTGGAGCGACGGAGGATGAAAGCCATCGAGCTGGACAGGTATTTACCGAGCTAGAGGGTAACGGGCTTTATAATCAACTTATCGAGAGCTCCACCAGTCGATGTAAGAAGATAACGGAGCTAATGGACTACTTTCTTAGTAATTCAATCTCAAGGGACGGGGATACAGCCGGGGAGGTAGTCCAACTCCAATATACAGCCGAAATAGCGACCGACATCAGCGGGTTTGATATTCGGGATTTTGTCTAACAATAAAAAAAAACAAAAAGCAATGAAGAAAATCGATTACGGCTAGCCTTTATGTAAGCCACTAAAATCCACCACTAAAATTCTCAGTATTTATCCGTCGGGCGGACGATCCAACCACCCGGCACAATTTAAGAACTATTTATGACTAAGAAATCTTTTCTTTTATCGGCAGCCCTTCTTCTGGCTGCATCAGCCGTCGTTGCCCAGGGCAATGGTACGGCAGGAATCACAGAAGCAACAAGTATGGTCTCTTCCTACTTTGATCCGGCAACCAAACTCATCTATGCCATTGGAGCCGTCGTTGGCCTCATCGGAGGTGTCAAAGTCTATGGCAAATTTTCCAGCGGAGATCCTGATACCTCGAAGACAGCGGCAAGTTGGTTTGGTGCCTGTATCTTCTTAATCGTAGCGGCAACGATCCTGCGCTCCTTCTTTCTCTAAAGTTATGGCAGAATATTCAATCAACAAAGGGATTGGAGGTTCAGTCGAGTTCAAAGGGCTTAAAGCACAATACCTGTTCATTTTCGTAGGTGGGCTACTTGCCATCTTTGTGCTCTTTGTGATTATGTATTTGATAGGGATCGCCCAGTGGTTCTGTATCGGTTTCGGAGTGGTCGCTGCATCAGTTTTGGTGTGGCAGACCTTTGCCTTGAACGCTAAATACGGTGAACACGGGTTGATGAAATTAGCAGCCTCCAAAAGCCATCCCAAGTACATTATCAATCGACGGAAACTCTCCCTACTATTCACCACTAAAAAGAAAGAAGGATGAGAAATACATTAAAAGCTACCACGCTTGAAAGTAAATTTCCGCTGCTTGCTGTAGAACATGACTGCATTATTTCCAAAGATGCTGACATCACGTTGGCCTTTCGGGTAGAACTGCCGGAGTTATATACGGTGACCTCAGCAGAATATGAAGCTATACATGCTGCCTGGTGTAAAGCCATAAAGGTATTACCCGATTTTTCCATTGTGCATAAGCAGGATTGGTTTGTCAAGGAACATTATCAAGCTGAACTTCAAAAAGAGGACATGAGTTTTCTAAGCCGCTCCTTTGAGCGTCATTTCAATGAACGTCCTTATTTGAATCATAGCTGTTTTCTGTTCCTGACAAAAACGACGAAAGAACGTAGCCGCAAGCAAAGCAATTTCAACACACTATGCAGGGGCTTTATCATTCCCAAAGAAATCAGGGACAAGGAAACGGCGGCAAAGTTTGTTGAAGCCTGCGAACAGTTTGAACGCATAATGAATGATAGTGGCTTTATTCGCCTTCATCGACTTTCAGCCAATGAGATAACAGGAACGGATGCTACTGCCGGACTTATTGAGAAATACTTCTCGCTCTCACTGGAAAATACCACCTGCTTACAGGACATATCACTCTCAGCAGAGGAAATGCGTATCGGCGACAATTTATTGTGTCTGCATACACTCTCCGATGTAAAGGATCTGCCGGGTCATGTGGCAACGGATACTCGCTACGAGCGACTTTCAACAGACAGAAGCGATTGCCGCCTGTCGTTTGCAAGTCCTGTAGGGCTACTTCTTCCCTGCAATCACCTGTATAATCAGTATTTGTTTATTGATAACAGTGAAGAAAATTTGCAGCGTTTTGAAAAATCTGCCCGCAATATGCAGTCACTCTCCCAATATAGTCGGAGTAATTCGATCAATAAGGAGTGGATTGACGAGTATCTGAATGAGGCACACTCTTACGGACTTACTTCTATCCGTGCACATTTCAACGTCATGGCATGGAGTGATGATCGGGAAGAATTGAAACACATCAAAAATGATGTGGGTAGCCAATTGGCATCTATGGAATGTACTCCCCGCCACAACACAGTAGATTGTCCTGCACTTTTCTGGTCTGCCATCCCTGGAAATGAAGCAGATTTTCCATCTGAAGAATCGTTTTACACCTTCATCGAACAAGCATTGTGTTTCTTTACCGAGGAGACAAACTACCGGAACTCACCCAGCCCGTTCGGAATCAAAATGGTAGATCGCATCAGCGGGAAGCCCTTGCATCTGGATATCTCCGATCTGCCGATGAAAAAGGGAGTCATTACCAACCGGAACAAGTTTGTGTTGGGGCCAAGTGGTAGTGGCAAATCGTTCTTCATGAACCATATGGTCAGGCAATACTACGAGCAAGGCTCACACGTACTGCTCGTAGATACGGGTAATTCTTATCAGGGATTGTGTGAGATGATCCATCAGAAAACAAAAGGCGAAGATGGTATTTATTTCACCTATACCGAAGAAAATCCGATTTCCTTCAATCCGTTTTACACTGATGATTACCTTTTCGATGTCGAAAAGAAAGACAGTATCAAAACTCTGCTACTTACTCTTTGGAAAAGTGAGGATGAGAAAATTTCTAAAACAGAATCCGGCGAGTTAGGAAGTGCGGTAACGGCTTATATCGAGCAGATAAAAGCCGACAGGAGCATTACTCCCTGTTTCAATACCTTTTATGATTTTATGCGGGACATCTATCGTGTCGGGTTAGACAAGAGGGATATTAAAGTCAATAAAGAAGACTTTAATGTTGATAACCTGCTCACCACGCTCCGACAATATTACAAGGGAGGACGGTTTGATTTCCTACTTAATTCAAGCAAGAATATTGACCTATTATCCAAACGGTTTATTGTCTTTGAAATCGATGCCATCAAGGAGAATAAGGAGCTCTTCCCGGTAGTGACTATTATTATCATGGAAGCCTTTATCAACAAGATGCGCCGGCTGAAAGGTGTGCGAAAACAACTGGTGGTAGAGGAAGCGTGGAAAGCCATTGCATCCGCTAATATGGCTGAATACCTAAAGTACATGTACAAGACTGTCCGCAAGTATTTCGGAGAAGCCATCGTGGTTACACAGGAAGTGGACGACATTATCAGTTCACCGGTAGTAAAGGAAAGTATCATAAACAACAGTGATTGTAAGATTCTTCTTGATCAACGCAAGTACATGAACAAGTTTGACCAGATACAGGCATTGCTCGGACTAACCGAAAAGGAAAAGTCACAGATACTTTCCATCAATATGGCTAATCATCCGTCGAGACTTTACAAAGAGGTCTGGATCGGTTTGGGAGGCACTCAATCTGCCGTCTATGCGACGGAAGTTAGTACCGAGGAGTATCTCGCATACACAACCGAAGAAACTGAAAAGATGGAAGTTTTAAACCTTGCCGAAAAGCTCGGCAGAGATATAGAAGCGGCTATCAAACAGCTTGCCGAGAGCCGAAAGAATCAATCATAATATAAACACATTTAATACAAAAGCATATGAATCTTACTAAAAACCGACTGCTCTTATTGAGCATCTATTTCGTAGGCGTAGCAGTCGTACTGCTTCAAGCCTGCAGTATTGCAAAAGAAACCAATCGAGACAAACTATGTGGCAATTGGGTAAGCGTGAATGCCGAACCCGATGTGTTGATATTCCGTGAAGGGAATGTCTACAAAGTCACAGTATTCAGGCGTGCAGGCATCACCCGAACGCTCCGACCGGAAACTTTCTTGCTAAAGGAAGAAAACGGTAATCTATTTATCAACACAGGATTCCGTATCGACATCGCTTATAACGAGGCGACGGACGTACTGACTTTTTCACCGCATGGGGACTATACCCGAGTCGGTGTGAAAAAATAATCAACCACTAAAATCCACAAGAATATGAAAACAAAAATTTTAATCATTTTTAGTTTGTGTCTGCTTCTCACAGGAAAAGCAAGCGCACAATGGGTCGTAACCGATCCCACGAACCTCGCACAAGGGATTATCAACACTACTAAGCAAATAGTAGAAACTTCGACGACTGCAAAAAATATGTTGTCGAATTTTCAGCAAACTGTAAAAATCTATGATCAGGGAAAGAAGTATTACGATGCATTGAAATCCGTAAACAATCTTATCAAAGATGCCCGTAAGGTACAACTAACCATCCTAATGGTTGGAGAAATATCAGACGTCTACGTGAATAGCTTTCAAAAGATGATGCGAGACGATAACTACACGGTTGAGGAACTGGGAGCCATTGCCTTTGGCTACACAAAACTTTTGGAAGAAAGTAATGATGTTCTGAAAGAGATGAAAGACGTGGTAAACATCACCACGCTTTCGATGACCGATAAGGAACGCATGGACGTGATAGACAAGTGCTACAATTCTGCAAAACGCTACCGCAACCTGGTCACTTACTACACCAACAAAAATATTTCGGTTAGCTACCTGCGTGCGAAAAAGAAAAATGATACGTCAAGGATAATAGCCCTTTACGGAAGTGCTAACGAAAGATATTGGTAATTATGACACTACTAACCATCGAATTTGATAACCTGCACACCATTCTCCGCTCACTTTACACGGAGATGATGCCACTTTGCTCCAATATGTCAGGAGTGGCAAAAGGTGTGGCTGGATTAGGAGCCCTGTTTTATGTGTCGGTACGGGTATGGCAATCGCTCGCCCGTGCCGAGGTGATTGACGTATACCCTATGCTACGTCCGTTTGCAATAGGCTTTTGTATTATGTTTTTTCCAACGATAGTACTCGGAACGATTAACGGGGTATTAAGTCCCATTGTACAGGGGACAAATCAAATGCTCGAAAGTCAGACTTTCGATATGAACAAATACAGGGAACAGAAAGACAAATTGGAATATGAATCCATGATGCGAAACCCGGAAACGGCTTATCTGGTCAGTAACGAGGAGTTCGATAAGCAATTGGACGAACTCGGCTGGTCACCGGAAGATATGATGACCGTAACTGGAATGTATATCGAACGGGGGATGTATAGTATGAAAAAGTCTATCCGTGATTTTTTTCGGGAAGTGCTGGAATTACTATTTGAGGCTGCTGCTCTGGTGATTGATACCATCCGAACCTTCTTTCTTATCGTACTAGCGATACTCGGTCCGATAGCCTTTGCTATTTCCGTGTGGGATGGATTCCAAAGTACGCTCACGCAATGGATCTGCCGCTATGTACAGGTTTATTTATGGCTGCCCGTATCGGATTTATTCAGTTCCATACTGGCAAAAATACAAGTATTGATGCTTCAGAACGATATTTCGGAGCTACAAAACAACCCCAATTACTCCATCGATGCCAGTAATGGTGTGTACATAATATTCATGATCATTGGCATTATCGGCTATTTCACCATACCTACCGTTTCCGGTTGGATCATTCAAGCTGGAGGTATGGGCAGCTACGGACGTAATATCGGACAAACAGCTAATCGCGCTGGCGGTGTTGCCGGAAGTGTAGCGGGTGCTATGACTGGTAATGTAGCCGGTCGTCTATTGAAAAAATGAAAAGTATAAAATCAACATGTATGTAATTCGAAAATATGAAATTAAAAGATATGGAATTTAAAAGTTTAAAGAACATCGAAACAAGTTTCAGGCAGATACGCCTGTTTGGAATTGTCTTCGTTTTGCTCTGTGCCGCCATTGTAGGATATTCCGTTTGGAGTTCTTACGACTTCGCACAGAAACAGCGAGAGAAGATATACGTGCTGGATGGTGGCAAGTCGTTAATGCTTGCCCTTTCGCAAGACCTTTCTCAGAACCGTCCTGCAGAAGCAAGAGAGCATGTCCGCCGCTTTCACGAGTTGTTTTTCACGCTGTCCCCCGATAAAAGCGCCATTGACAATAATATAAAACGGGCTCTGCTATTGGCTGATAAAAGTGCATACAACTACTACACCGACTTTGCGGAGAAAGGATATTATAACCGCATTATTGCGGGTAATATAAATCAAGTCGTACAGGTAGACAGTGTAGTCTGCAATTTTGATCGCTACCCTTATCTGGTCAATACCTATGCCCGGCAAATGATTATTCGTGAAAGCAACGTGACAGAAAGAAGCCTTGTCACTACTTGCCATCTGCTCAACGCTACCCGTAGTGACAATAATCCCAATGGATTTACCATTGAAGGATTCACCATTCTTGAAAACAAGGATTTAAAAACACAAGAGAGATAACGATGAAAGAGCTATTAAAATGCATTAAGAATTGGAGAAACAGACAAGATGAACGACTGCGCTGTAAATTGGAGAGCTTATCGCCCAAAATGAGGTTTGTCGTGATCTTTGGTCTGCTTACCGTATTTGCAATATGCGCCTTCTTTACGCTCGGAACGGCACTTTACCGGATTGGTAAAACTGACGGTCAGCAAATAGAAATTGAACATATCAAACAATTAGACTTGCATTCGAAGCAAGATAGTATCAACTCTTATAAATAATATGATTATGGAAGAAAACAAGTTAGACAAAGCCTCCACTCCGTCAAGAAAGCCTGAAAAGACCTTGACGGAAGAGCAACGTCAAAAGCGTAAGAAAATGCTGGTCTATCCGCTCATGTTTCTGCTTTTTGTAGGTTCAATGTGGCTGATCTTCGCCCCATCTGCCAAAGACAAGAAAAAGGAAGAGCAGGGTCAAAAATTCAATACGGATATGCCACTTCCGACCGGTACCGGTATTATCGGCGATAAACAAAAAGCTTACGAACATGCTAAAATGGAGGATAAGCAGAAAGAACGAAATAGTACCATGCAAGACCTCGCTTCTTTATTCGGTAACGGAAAAGAAAATGCTGAAAAGGGTGTTGGTTTGACAAATGCCGAAACGGGAACACAACCGGCATATACTTCTATTGGTGGAGGAAGTTACCGTCCCCGACAGACCATACAGTCTTCGGCAACCGCTTACCAGACTATGAACCGCACACTGGGCAATTTCTATGAGTCGCCGAAAGAGGATTCCAAAAAGGAAGAACTTCAGCAGCGTATTGACGAATTGGAAAAACGTTTGGCTTCACAGGAAACTCCGAAATCTACCATGAATGATCAGGTCGCCCTACTCGAAAAATCCTATGAACTGGCGGCAAAATACATGCCTTCAGGACAAACCGGACAGACGGTGCAGACCAGCTCCTCAGGTGAAAAGATGCATACAGAGAAAAAACGCAATGGAAATGCGTCAAACGGGAAAACAGGGATAACTCCTGTCACACAGGTCACGACAAAACTGGTTTCGGCTCTTGCCCAACCGATGAGTGACACAGCATTTGTTACTGCTTATTCCCAATCACGTAATGCCGGTTTCTATACAGCAGTTGGTAACAGTCTCTCACAAGAGAAGAATACAATAGCAGCGTGCATACACGGAGACCAGACCTTGATTGATGGGCAAACCGTCCGCCTGCGGATATTGGAACCGATGAATGTAAGGGGAATAGTCGTACCACGTAACTCCATTATTACCGGTGCAACAAAGCTACAGGGCGAAAGGCTAAACATTAGCATCACTTCACTGGAATACGGAGGAACAATTACTCCTGTCGAGTTGTCGGTATTTGACAATGACGGGCAGGAAGGTATCTTTATTCCCAATTCAATGGAGTCCAGTGCCATCAAGGAAGTAGCTGCCAACATGGGTACGTCACTGGGAAGCAGCATTAATATCTCAACCAATGCAGGAGCGCAACTGGCTTCCGATTTGGGTAAAGGAGCTATACTAGGTACTTCACAGTATATCGCCAAGAAAATGCGTACCGTCAAGGTACACCTCAAAGCCGGATATAAGGTCATGCTATATCAACCGGAAAATTAAATTATATTATTAACAACGGGTCTAACGACCCAACCACTAAAATCCACAAGGAAAATGAAAAAGTTCTTTTTAATGATGGCTCTTATGATGAGCCTATTTGCAGTACATGCACAAGAAACAACGGGTGACCTTTACCAAGGTCTGACTAAAAAAC
This sequence comes from Paludibacteraceae bacterium, assembly GCA_942493025.1. Classification (GTDB taxonomy): domain Bacteria; phylum Bacteroidota; class Bacteroidia; order Bacteroidales; family Paludibacteraceae; genus Paludibacter. Next base: position 4,190,384 of record OW818663.1, on the reverse strand, counting down.
TAACGTTTGATCGTATGATCCCACCTCACGGGCTGGAAGTAACTTACGACAAGACGGTGCACATCATCTTTCCTTCGGCAGTGCGTTATGTCGATTTAGGTTCTCCCAACCTGATTGCAGGAAAGGCGGACGGAGCTGAAAATGTGATCCGGGTGAAAGCAACGGTAAAGAATTTCCGTCAGGAAACCAATCTCTCGGTGATTACTGAAGATGGCTCATTCTATACTTTCAACGTAAAATATGCCAATGAACCACTGCTCTTAAATGTCGAAATGACCGATTTTATCCATGATGGTGAGGAGGTGAATCGTCCTAACAATGCAATGGAAATCTACCTGAAAGAGTTGGGAAGTGAAAGCCCGATGCTAGTGCGTATGATTATGAAGTCCATCTACAAGAACGACAAACGTGAGGTGAAGCATATCGGTTGTAAACGTTTCGGTATTCAGTATCTGCTGAAAGGGATTTATACCCACAACGGACTTTTGTACTTCCATACGCAGATTAGTAATTCCTCCAACGTGCCGTTTGACGTGGATTTTATCACGTTCAAAATCGTAGATAAGAAAGTAGCCAAACGTACTGCCATACAGGAACAGGTTATTTTTCCACTTCGTGCCTACAACTATGCCGTCCGTATAGCCGGAAAGAAAGATGAGTGTACGGTATTTGCGATGGACAAATTCACCATTCCCGATGACAAGCAATTGGTCGTAGAACTGAATGAGAAAAACGGCGGTCGCCATCAGTCGTTCATCATTGAGAATGAAGATCTGGTGCGTGCCAAAGTTATCAACGAATTAAAAGTGAAGTAACATGAGAAAGTTTTTGTTCTTTTTAGTAGCGTCGCTTGCCCTTATCGGGCAGGCGAATGCTCAACGATGCCTCCCTGGAATGCGGGGTGTCCAACTGACTACTGGCATGGTGGACGGTTTTTACAATCACGCCAACCAAAACGAAACGGGATACTATTTCGGGACGGCTCTTTCTACGTATACAATCGGTGGTAATAAATGGGTATTTGGTGGAGAGTATCTTCAGAAATACAATTCGTATAGAGATACCCGTATTCCAACATCACAATTTACAACCGAAGGTGGTTATTATGTCAATGTCCTTTCCGATGCCAACAAGATATTCTTCCTTTACCTTGGAGGATCGGCTCTTACGGGTTATGAAACTGTAAATTGGGGTAAAAAAATACTCTTTGACGGCTCACAGTTGACAAATAAAGACGCTTTTATCTATGGTGGCGCAATCTCATTGGACTTGGAAAGTTATCTTTCCGATCGTATCGTCTTATTGTTTAATACCCGTGAACGATGTTTGTGGGGTGGTTCAACAGGGCATTTCCATACACAGGTCGGCGCAGGGATTAAGTTCATTCTTTAAATTAAAATGAGTATGAAAAGGATAATATCTAGTATTGTAAAGTGCGGTTTTATGTTGACCACAATGTTTTGTTGTGTCTCTTGTGATAATAAGTTGGATATTCAGCAGGCTTACCCGTTCACAGTGGAAACTATGCCTGTACAAACCAAGATCGTAAAAGGTGAAACTGCTGAAATCCGTTGTGAACTAAAACGTGAAGGACTGTATGAAGGAGCGACTTATACCATTCGATTTTTTCAGCCTGCCGGTAAAGGTTCCCTCCAGTTGGATGACGGTACGGTGTTCAAACCCAACGACCGTTTTTCGCTGAATAAGGGAGTATTCCGGCTTTATTATACCTCTGCGTCAACGGATCAACAAACGATAGACGTTTATGTGGAGGATAATTATGGGCAAGTGGAACAACTTAGTTTTACCTTTAATAATGAAACTGAATAAAAGAAGAATAGCATATTCAAGTGAAAATCCGATGACTGTCAAGCATCGGATTTTCTTTTTGTTCCTCAATGAGAGTAGTTTTTTATACCTTTTTTATTGTCGGCTTTCTTTTAATTTTATGCGGATTCAAGAGGTGAGGGAGTCGAAGTTTCAATTTTTATCTGCCTCTCGTTTATCCGACATTTTTTTTATGCGTCTTTCGGTCGGGTCGGTCGTTTTCGTTTCAGGAGCTTATCCTGTGTAGGGGTTAGGGTGGACAAGGTTTTTGCGATAAATACTCTCTGAACGTAGTGAAGCAGGAAGATTTTTTGCAAAACCGCTTGCGGCTTGACCTTTTCCGACCGTTAAGACCCCGTAACCACGTTCGCTCCTGAAAAATGAAATACCGACTTGACTGAATGAAAACAGATTATTTTGGAAGTAAACGTATTATGAGGCAGATTGGAAACAAAATCTAAATATTTAAATTATAGAGGGTTCTCTTTATTGGGGCTTACTCGCCGTAGAAAATAAAAACATACCGCAGGAGATGCGGTGGAAAATGGCTTGGGTAGTGACTGACTGTAAGAATGGAGCTTGCGGAATGGAAAGGAAGGAAACTACCGAAGCTGTGCGGTGCTGAGGTGTATACATTAAATGAAAGCGGAATGAAATGTAAGGGTGCGAAGTGAGGAACGAACGTAGTTCCTGGAATGGAATGGGCTTGAATGAATGTATATACCGCAAGCACATGGATAAATCAACGCGGAATGTTTTTATTTTCTGCTACAACTACAGGGTGGTGGGAAATGCGGAGATGCACGAAGTGCTATACAACTAACAAGCTGCTGGAAGGAGCTTGACATCTGTCCCCATATTTTGAAAACCTTTTATAATTATCATTGCTACACGAAATTTAGTTACAATGAAAATTATAAGTGGTTTTCGGGGGCTTTGTTTCGGGTTGGCGTAGCCAGAACAACGCACCGTTTAGGTGTAAATTCTTTCCACTATGCCTTGGCGATTAATTGTGGAAAACTAGTCGCAGTTGGAGAAAATAGACCTTTGGGAATGCGTGGAAAAGTGGCATAGGTGGCGACTAAATGGAACGGAATAATGGGTTAGGAAATGGAATGACGCAAACTGGCTGTTGTGTGAGGAGTATTTATGAGAGGATAAAGCCGGAGTAGCGAAATGGAATGACTGCGTTGATTTGTGGAGTGGAATGAGGAAGCCACTTATGCTGTGCTGTGCTGAGGTGGGTGAAATGAACTGAGCGAAATGGAGTAAAAGGTGGACGGCAGTAAGGAACGAACGAACTCTGTCCATATAAACGTAATGAGGAAAAGAATGAACTTACCGCAAGCACCTGGAAACAAAATACGACCGATTTACTCCCGCAACAACTATTGTGTTGTGGAGAACTTTGAGACTCTTCAGGCAGCGTAGCGAGACTAAAACAACTGCAGGGGGAATTATGCGAAAGCCATAAAGAGACTGTGCAAGCCATGAGGAACGAATGGTGGGGATTTTTGAGGTTTGGGATTTTACCCTGCGGAGCTGCTCGTAATTATCTTTCAGGCTTGCCTGACCTTTGTTATAAAAACTTTGTATTGCCACACTTTACAAAAGTGCGCTAGCAGGGGAATTATGGGAAGAGCTTTGTTTCCCGTAAATTGATTCTGTTTCTTTGCTTGATATCATAGACTTAACTCTTTGCATTTGCTTTTGCAAACATGTGAACTGCGCTTTTTTATTACTCTCCCCCTATGTTAGGTTGATAGCTATCTTCAATAATTTTACGTACTTCACTGTAAAAATTATCTGGATAAGCTGCATACACAAAATCTAGCATATCGCGGTTTAATTTTGAACGAGCTTGTTTATCAAATTCTTTTTCGTGGAATTGTGTATAAATATTTTCCTCGTACCAATTTTTAAAGTTTTCATAGGAGTCCACCATGCCAATTTCACCTAATAGACTTTTTAACGAGTCTTTGTTAATTGCCGTTCTTCGCATATTTCTTAGAATTCTACTCGATTGTATAAGGACATCATCTCTATTGTATTTTGTGTATATCTCGAAAACATTCAGGTTTCCATGTTCTGGCTGTTCATCTAATTTATCTTTATCTCCAATTAATTGTAAATGTCTTGCTGAATCTCTATCAACTGTAATTTTTAGTTCAATTTCGTTAATCTCTCCAGTTATAACATCATATACGGGTTTAAATACCATGTCACGTTTAAATCCTGATATATATGGATTCAGGTGGAATTTGTCTGAAAATGGAGTTGTATATTTATTTGTCATATTGCATGTTGTATCACAAGGGACAAGATTAAACAGAGAAAGAGCCAATAAAGGATTACTATCTTTATCAAAGAAATGATCTAAATTAAATTGATCAGCAGTTTTACCTGTTTGTATATTTTCAGAATGAAGAGCAATACCTTGATTACAGTAAGGGCAAAAAGTAGTTAGATTTTCGTTGTAAAAAAAATGCCTAACAGTTTTTCCAATTTCTCCTGAATAATTAAAAGCCAATTTTAAAATATCTAATTCTTCTTTGTTTACTAGTGAGTAATCATTTATCAAATTATCGCTTATATTTTTTAGTTTTTCAGGATTCCCAATTAAAAGAGAATCTAATTTTCCATTAACTTGATCTAAAAGTAAATTTATAAGCTTTAATATCCCCGATCGATCTACCGATTGTACATTTGTAGCTCCTATAAGGTAATCTCTGACGCCTACAACATAAACAGGTTTGTTAAATAATCTACTCGGGAGTTTGGGGGTGCGAATGATATTAACTATATTTTTGGTGATTGTTTTTACTGAAACAATATCATCATTTATAATAGTTGTGTAGTCTTGTAAATGTTCAAGTGCTAATTTCAACAATTCTAGATCATTGAGAACTAAAGGCTTGATAAGTGTCAAATATGATGCCTTTAGAATCACAACATCTTTAATTTGTATTTTTATCATCGTTTTGAAACTAAAAAGTTATTCAAACTTGATTTTAAAAAAGAGTCTCCAACCATTTCTAATAACTTCACATCAGTTTCAGTTATTTCGCCATTGTCTTTTATATTTTCTATAAAAGTTCTGATTTTAGTCTCAGCAAAACTTCCCATTAGAGTACCATTTAAAAAGAAACTATTTGCAAGAAGTTCATTAATGTTTGCCGCAAAAGTTTGAGATTCAGCTTTACGTGGGACAGACCGTCTGGTTTTTTTGTCCAAATCGAGTAACATGATATTTTCCACTGGAATATCAGAGAGAATAAAAGGTGAATGTGTAAGAAGTAAAATATTTAGTGCTTTAATTCTATTATTTGCATCCATATAAATTCTTTCAATAGCTTTCAATAGATCAGTTATAAATCTACGTTGGTAATCAGGATGAAAATAAAGTTCTATCTCATCGTAAATGATATTTACATATTCATATTTAATACGCTGACTTGCACCTAAATGTGCAGATTGCAAATTATTTAAATGATATATTACAGATTGAATCGTATGTATGAATTGTTGTTCACCAGAACTTAATTCGTTAAATAAGGATTTGGAGCCTAAATCGTTCGATAATTCAAAATCGATATCGAATATTGCTGGTGGTAAAAATCGGATAATATCTGGTCCAGTAGGGTAATTCATCCATCTCATTAATTCTTCTAATGAAAATTCAAATTGAATTTTAGTGTTATTTTCAATTTGTCCTTTCTTTACATGAAAAGCCCCACCATCTGTTGAATTTAGGCTGTATTTCAAAAAATTAATGGCTTGTTTTAGCTTATATGTTATATGGCTACCATCTGCTTTTAATGAATTAAAAAACTTGTCATTATCTATAAAGGGTGTATTTTCACTAAATTGATAACCATTGCCGAACCAAGGGTAAATCTCTGCAATTTTTTCAACTTTTTGAAGGATATAATTGACAATTATTTCTTTCAAAGGGAAATTGTTGGTTAACAAAAGACCCTGTTCAAAGAAAGAGAGATAATCGCTTATTAATGTTTGGAAAAGGTTGATAGAACGAGCATCCTTGCTGTTCATTAGATTTCCTTTAAACCGAATTATTTTGGGAATTTTATTTACTTTAGCCCTATTAAGAGATAATTTAATCTTGTATATGTATTGATTTTCGGTAATGTATACCTTGTTCTCACTTTTATTGCTACTAATATCTTCTTTCAATACATTTGTTAATAATCTGTATCTAGCAAAATTAATTTCAGAATTAATTTTAAAGTCACCATTTGTACGCATTGGATTAATCACTATAGGTGTTGTATATCCATCGTTTTTATGAAAAAGGGCATTTATCCAATCTCCAAGATAAAAAGAATTTAGAGCATAATGTGAATAATTTACAGCAATAGTATAGAAGAAGTGCTTAGATAAGTCCGATAATTTGATTTCAAAATCATTTGGGGATATTATAGTGTTCGTAATTGAATTATAATGTTTAATGCGCTTAATCTTATTAACATAACTCTCTGAGGCAGTATCATAATTCAAAATCATGCAAAAAAACTCACTATTTAACTCAAAGTAAATTTCAGCCTTTAGTTCTTTGCCAAATTTGATTATCTCATTGTGTTTTCTCGTAATTCCTTTTTTTTCTTTTGTAATATATTCTTTGCGTACCTGTAGTTCTTCTTCTTGTTTTAAATAATTAGCAAATTGCACTTTCAATTGATCAAAGAGTTCCTGTGCGTCTATTTCTTTATTCTTTTCTTTTAAAAAGCTTACTATCTTTCGTTTTTTTTGACCAAGTTTTAATAACCGCTTATTTAAGTCTGATGTTTCTTTTTCTAAATTCTCAACACATTCAGTTAAACTTTTTAGATTAGGCGTTAGTATATTATTATTTACAGAAAACAAATATATGGATGCAAAAAGAAATTCTATTAATGTGCTTTTTCCAGACCCATTTTTTCCTGCAATAGCTGAAATATTAATTTTCAATTTCTGTCCATCAGCAGTTTTTATGTCATAAAGATTATGAGGTATTGTTATATTTTCTGAGATATATTCAATATTATCAGATAAATTAGTAATAAGTTGAAGATCTTTGTTGAAAAATAAACAAGAATTATATAAAGAATAGACCTGGCCTGCCGTTAGATTCTTTAAAAACCTTCTATTGCACCCTTTTAATGGTCTTATTGACAGCAATTTGAAATTATTGTAATCTTCCATTGACATTATAAATTTAGTTTGAAATACGGGTGGTCATATCTATTTGCTCTATTTCTTGGATCAATAATTGTGGTCCCTAACCACCCTTCTAAAAATTGAGGGAGATCAAAAATTGTTATTGTACGAAAATCACCATTAAACATATAGAAAGTGGGCGTGTTAATCAAGAAACAACCTTCTACCGAAAAATCAGTCAATGAAAAATCAGTCAACCCTAACTTTACTTCAAAATGTTCCTGTAAAATAGGGCGATTATCACGAATCCAATCAACTTTCTTTTTTAGTTTGCGTTCATATTTGTTCTTAAAGTTAGAGAAGTCTTTTTGCCATCCAACAGCTTCATATCTTGACCGGTTATACTTTATATCTGCAACTATTATTCTTCTTAAATTAGGTATTACTATTATACAGTCTATCTCACCTGGGTTTGATATGATATTTAAATTCTGATTGTTCTTTTTTATCAAGACTTCCACATTATAATCTGCAATGGCATCACAATTATCAACTAATTCTTTGACTTTGTTTATATATGTGGATTCATGATTATTACTCTTTTGGTCCATGAAAAGTTTAATTTCAGGAACCTTTTGCCATTCGCTTGGTAAACCTTCCCAATGTAATGCGTTTGTGGTTAGCACCTGTAAAGTTTCATTCATTTTTTGGGAACCGATAAGGGCTCTTTCTTCACCCCCAATATTATAAACAAGAATTGGTCTAAAAGCATAACGATATTCATCTGTTGGTTTATAGATTGTAGTTTCGAGAGAAGGTTTGTTTGTTCTGTTTATTATCAAACCATCGCAAAAGAGTTTCATTAAATCTAAATCTCTGCCAAATAAACCTTCTAAATTGATTGGTATTACATAAGGTTCAATTGTTTGTGTATTTGGGTGAGCTGGGTTATGATTAGATTGAATCGTTCTGACCACTGAAATAAAGTCTGCAAGAGTAAAACCAAAACATTCAAGAACTTTATCATTCAAATCTGTACCAGCTTCCATATCACAAATAGCAGCTTCATACTGTCCTTCCATGATCATTGGAATAGTATCGAAAATCAATCCGAAATGATTGTTTAAGGAAATTGCAAATATATCATCTTCAATCTCAATTTTATAACAATTATCAACCATTTTGCAATAAGCAATTCTATCTGATAAATCATAAAGCCATGTTGCAATATATATCAAGTGTTGCAAAACTATTTCTATTCTTCTGGCCTCGGTGATAGTGAATGATCCCCAATTTAAATCTATATCACATCCCTGTTCCAGAACCAACTTTAGAATTCTACGATATAGTGCAAATTCATTTTCCTGAATTCCTACAAATTCATATCCATCCAATGTTTTAAAATACAATTTGATTGATTCTTCATGTAAAGTGAAAACATATAAGAAAAATGTAAAACTAGTCTCATGAAGAATAATTTCTTTAAATTTATCGGCTAAGAATTGAAAAGCATCTTTTAATATTATTTCTGTTAATTCAAGGTTAGAGAAATCCTGATCTGAGTATTTCTCCCTTAAATATTCAGATAATTGTGTCCAATAAATTTCACTGAATGACTCATCGTAAGTCAAAATAGCATGACCATTTTCATAAATTTTCCCCATAGTTTAGTACTTTAGTGTAATTATTGAAAAGTTGTCGTGGTTTATCAGATTTACTGCATCTAATTCCTTGCTAACTAATGCTTCTGTTTTCCGTATTAATGTTGCAGGATTTACTGAATTATAAAGCCCATCAGTGCTAATGCATATTATATCTCCTTGCTGGAGTTGTATTTCAACTATTGGAATAGATTCTTCTAAAGGTGTACCTGATAATGATTTCGTGACAATGTTTTTATACCTTTCAATATCTTTTCCGGAAACAACTCCATTACCTTTCATCTCGTTTATTAAGGAGTGACTCTCGGAAATGAAAAGCTGTTTATTGTCTCTGAAGTGTTGTATTTGTACATCACCCATCCAAAATGCATAAGCAACGCTCTCATGAATAAAAATACCAGCAATGGTAGTTCCTAATTTTGCATGCAAAGTTTTACGCTTCAATGCAATTTCTTCGTTTGCAAATTCAACCGCTTGTTGAATTTTAGAAGTAATATTCCCATCGAAATGCCTTTCTGATATATATTGTACAATTGCATCGGTCGCAACTTGTGCGGCTATTTCACCATACAGGTATCCACCCATTCCATCTGCAACGATATGAAGTGAAGTATTATTTTCAAATTGAACACTTCTTATATAGTCTTCATTCGTTTCGCGATTCCCTTTGCCGGAATAAGAATATACAGTCATAATTATATCGCTCTTTTTGTTTCACCTCCGTGTTTAGTAACTCGAGGACGTGTAGAAATCTTAACAGGCCTATTCATAATACCCTTATCAGTCGATTTCGTTGCCCACAAGTAACCTTCACCAGGAGATAAAGAAGATAATTCCAGTGGGGTTAAATGTGAAAGTTGTGTAATTGACTTCTGTATGTGTTTTACCCATTGGGGGCTGTTGAATTTATGCAATAGTACAATTGAACTTAGTTCGATAATTTCGTTTGGTAAACTCAATGGATCCTGACTGGCAATCATGATGGAGACACCCTTATGTCGCATTTCCCGAATTGAAGTTACAATGCTATTGGTCAGATCTTTATTGTCCATGTATTTGTGTGCCTCGTCAAAAACAATAAATTTATTGAATGGTATTGACTCATATGTTTTTACGCTTGAGAAAATATTAAGCATCACAACAAATAGTCCAAGAGCTTCATCTTTTTCAATAAACTCATCCCGTAAATCCACAATAATCAATTTACCGGGTTTCAATAAATTTCTAATGGCCGTTGTATCGTCGATATATTCATCTGCAAATTGGATTCGTTGCTCTGCCAACGTTTTTTGCGAATTTGAGAGTAAGGATGAATCGGCTACATTATTACGCAATCCGGTTAAACTTATGTTATCACGAATGTTCCGCATGATTGCTTTTAATTGTCTGATATAAGTTGAATCGTTGCCAATAGCACCTAATAAAAACATCCAATCCTGAACACTCAATTCATTCGAATTGAAACTTATCGGATAAACCTCAACAGAAGGAAATTGCTCCCGTCTTTCATTTACCTTTGCTTTTGGTGTTAGGATAATAACATCAGACAAACTTGCCGGATTAGCATTATACTCTGTTTTTAATTTCCGAATCTCTTCCCCTTTATCGTTTGGTTTAATCATGGAAGTGAATTCCGGTTCATAATCCATGCTTTCGCTGTAATGAAATATAACACCTGCCAAAGGAGCAGGAAGTTCATTTATATAGCTAAATTGCTTAAGAACCATTTCGGTGATAGTTCCGATTGTATAACTTTTACCGCCACCTTGTACTCCAAACAAACTAATTGTATTTGTCTCGCTTAAATCGAGCGCAACTGTTTTTCCATTTGCAATCACTTTGCCCAATATACCATATTGTTCACTAGTAGAAGTTTTGCCTATAATTATATCAAAAGTTGGCGTTTCATAAGGTAATACATCTTCTATAATTAAGGTCTCTTGAATAGGCTCTATTTCAAGTTCAGTAACTGGATTAGGTTCAACAACTGAAACAACTTCAATTATTGGTTCGACAATAACAGGCGTTTCGATTACCGGTGCTGACAATTCAATTGTTTGTAGAAAAATTTCAACTTCAGTTTCAACTGTTTTATCTGCTTCTTTTTCATAAGAGTTTACCGGTGCTGATACAGATGAATCTGTTTGAGCTTTTCGTTTACAGTTTTCAAGAGAAGATTGACCAAAGAAAGACACTATTTGCTCATCATCTAATATATGTTCCAAACGGCGCGTATTCAAATCTGAATCCGGATCAAGAATCTCACCAATCATGTTTTTGCCGAAAGTAAAGAAAGTACTGTCGTTCTCGAATACTTCTTTTTTATGGCGTTGTGAAGCTGAGAAGTCATAAATAACGCCCAAGCGTTTGAATGATAGCGAATAGACATAATTCAAATTATCGAGCAATTGAGTGTAAACTTCATGAACCTCCGGTGAAAGTTGATTGTACCGAGCTGCACGGTTAATATAGAATTCGAGCAATGATTTTAGTTGTAGTGTTTTCAACTCCCTATCTAATCTATCATTACGGGTAGAATACTCTTTGTCAAAATGGAAGCGTAAAGCTTCGATTGTGTTTTCAATCTGGCTTTCCATCTTCGAAATTAAATCTAATCTTTCAGTTTCATAAAGGCTGGTTCTACATTTTACTTCAATAACCGTAAAACATATTTCCTGATTATCAGGATTTATCTTAACCAATAGAATATCTGCTCGTTCTTTATCCTCGTTGGGTAATTTCTCAAATAATTCTTTGTGTAAATCCACCGGAATTAAGAAGGAATCTTCTAAAATATTTTTCTTTTCCAGCACTCTTTTGGTGAAAGCCATTCCCAACACTTCGAATGCTTTATTACTAGTTGAGTTGAACTGCAAAATAAGTGAGCTGCTAATAGAGCGAATATCTTCGAGCAAGATTTTTAATTTTGCTGAATCATTTCTCAAGTCGATACCGAACTCTTCGAAATGTGGCCCTATTAACCCAATTATTTCAGAGGTAGGGCGAGTTGTAAGATAGGAGGAAATTCCAGAAACTTCTTGTCCAGGAACATAATCAAGTAAAAAAGGAATTTCGCCTTCTACCCCAGGAAGATCATATACTTCCGGTCCCATATTTTTATCGAATGTAACAACCCAATCAGATATGTCATGGATAAAAGACAAAAGTACTTTATCAGACTCATTAAGTTCCAAACGTGTTGCCGGAACTGATTGCTCCCTATTTGTTGACAGTGAATTTGCCACAAATGATTGCATGTTGGCAAATAATGAAATTCCGGTGTTACAAAAATCATTCTCGCAATTAGCAACAGGGTTTTCAGAGAAATATTTATTCCAGATTATTGCATCCGACTTTTGAGAGACACTTATAACATGCTGGTTAATAAGTCCATTAAAATAGAATGATTGTTTTCTGTCGTCTGGACGCACCAATGTAGTTTTTACTGGGAAAGGGCTAATCAGAAAACTTATGTGAGCAAAAAAATCATTTGGTCTCTGAATGAAATCAGCAATGTTATTTATCGAGAATCGTAATTTAGGGAATAACCGATTGCCCGAAGCTTGCGAAAATGCTTCTGCATCTTCTGAAATATTACTCTCAGGATTTATAAGATTTCTAAATGCTTCACCAGGAACAATAATTCTATCATCGGCAAATAGACGAATCTCATATTTTATTGACTTATACTCAAACATACGTTCAATATCCACCATTGCATTCGCAAAAACAAAAGCATCACCCGCATTAAACAAATTAATAATCAATTTATTTGTATATGGGTGTTGAGAAAGATAGTTCTGAATATGCCGACTGACAAGTGCTTGGTTTACATCCGTATCGATACGATATTCATTAGCGATATTCAGCAAGGACGATAAATATATTTTCACTTGCCGTGATATAGAAGAAAATGCGTCATTGTTTTTCAGTATAGGTTTGGAATATAATCCCCAACCATAAGATAGTTCACCAACATACTGAAAGTATTCAGACATGGCTACATCGGCAAGTACTGGCAATGCTGTTTCAGGAATAAGGTCGCCAAGAAAAAGATTTTCGAGATTTTTATACCAAACAGTTTTGTACTGTGGATAAGTAATCCTTGTTTCGTCTTCCCATTTATTGTACAAATCGAAAAGATTTACAAACCATGCTAACCGCAACGGATGTAATGGTGATACTAATTTCAAGTAGATTGTTTGACCATCAGGCATTTCTGTTTTTACAGAAACCATTTCAAGGTTTTGCAAATCAATTAAAGTTCTTTGAAAATTAGCAGATTGCAGTGATTCAGAATCAATAGCTTTCATTAATGACTTTGTCCATTTTTCGTATTCTGACACATACTGACGAATAAGTTCAATGTGATTGAAAGTTTCAAAAGTTTCAAAAACTCCTGTGTTATTAGGGGCCGATTGAGCAATAAGCTGAAATAATTCTTTACGTAAAACAAGTAAGCTCTCAGGGATTAAATCTTTATCGGCAAAAGCATTGAAACGAAGTGATTGGAAATCACTTTCTGTCGGATTGCTACTTAGACGCGCTTCAATAGAGCCAATCGAATCATTGTGTTTTAATAAACAAGCTTGAAGTTTATGAAGTTTATTCGAAATATTTATCTGGTAATTATGATTAGTAGCATACTTGATATGATAAGTGCTAACAAGACCTAAATCCGTACCTTTAAGCCAAACAGCTGTTTCATCAATTGGAATTGGAACGGTCAATTCAAAATTGTTTCGTAACTCTTCAATGCGATAACGGAAAAAAGCCTGAAGTACATTATCCAGTTTATCCTTTCTGTGAGGTTCAAGTTCATCACCGGTAGCTTCTCCGAAGTTCAGATAAAAATCTTCAGAGTCATTTGTCCTTTTAATCCGGTTTGTTTCTTCAAATTGGTCTCTTGTAAGTTCCGGATTCAATTCTCTTTGTGCTTTCCAACGGCTTTCCCATTCCGGTGAATTAAATTCATCTTGTGTATTTAATATTCCTCCATTTTCGTCTTCAGCAAAAACACGAAGAAAATAGGAACCTTCTTCGAACATTGCTTCTGAAAACTCCATAGTAATATCTCTATACGTTTTTGCATTTTCAGTAACCTTAGTCTTTTTTACGTCTATTACAGGATACCAGCCATCAATAGCCATCAAAACAATTCTGAAATTTTTCAGCTCTTTAAAATCTTTCGGTGCAGGTCTTGTTGATATACGGATTTTTACCTTTGAAGTTTTATCTCGTGGTATCGTTAATGTATAATCCCCTTCAGATGTTCTGATGTCATTCGAGGTTATTTTATCAACAAACACATGTAAATCATGTGGAGTTTCAAAATCGGGAATTTTCCAATCGCTAAAATTCAACTCAACATAATTCTGTAAAATCATTTGACAGATTTCATTTTTATTTTTAAGTTGATTTTCAGTTCTCAAAAAAACACTAACCTGATTTTGTAATGTATTTAATTCTATTGGTAATTCAGCAATTCTATCGGGAACCGGTTTAGAAAAATCACCTAAAATGTCCACACATTTTAAGTTGTAAAGTAACCGTTGTCTTATTTGTTTAATTTCAGAATTAATCTTAGCATCAGGAATGAGTGTTAGGAAAGCCAAGCCATTGCCCATTGCAGACTCATTCCATCCCTGAGATTTCAAATACAACAAATATTGTAAGTATTGAATTTGTCTAATGTTTTGGATTTTGAGATATTCCAACACCTCATTGACAGCAGGCTTTAAAGATACCGGAATTTCGGCCTTTAGATTTTCAAATAACTTGTTATCAAGGTGTTCTATTGACAAATTCTTGAATGTAGCATTGCCATAAGAATCCTCTGTTGATGTACGGCTATTGGACGGAATTAAAACCAACAAAGGGAAACTGTCGTTGTTGCGGTATTCGATTAGTTTATTAGCACTAATATATTCCTCACCCTGTATGTCATCAGACAAGATATATGTATTCAAATCGCCAGGCAATGATCTCACAGCGACACAAAGTGGCTGCAATTCACGCATTGAAAGTCCAGTGATTTTCATACAATGACCAGGCTTTGCATTTATAAACTCTTCTTTATATTCGTCGAGGATAAGAGAAAGAAGTAACTGATAGTATAGTTCTGATATTTCCATTATGCTTCAAATTTATAGCGTGGTCTGATTTTCTGTAAGATATATGCATCGCTTAAATCGGTGTAGAAACCGATTTGGCGTAATTTATTTTTAAAAGCGTCCACATTTTCTTTAAATGCGAGATGAGTTTCTAAATCTGCATTTGAGAATTTTGGTTCGTTGAGCCCGTTTATTACAATTCCATAGCGAGATCGTAATTTTGAAATCAAGTCATCAATTGACAATGAATGAGAAGTGAAACCAGCACCTTCTTTTGGCTCCAATACGAGTAATTGGACAAGAGTTTCGAGCAAACGAGAACCAAGAACTGCTCTTCGTGGGTGTTTTCGACTTCTGCCATCTGCCAAAAATCCGTAATCGGTATTTTTCATTGAAATAGAATCAATAAATCCTTGAAAATAACGGTATTGATATGCCCCTTTGGCTTTAAGAAGTGTCATTACATATTTATCGAAGAAACTTTCTTCATACTGAACACTATCTAAAAGTGTTTTTTTGTCGTCCTCCTCTTCAGCTTTAAAGCGGCCAAGAATATCAATGAACTTATTTTCATAAAAGGCATCAAAGTTGGTCGGTCTGTCCTTTAGTTTAGAGAGCAGTTCATCTACAGAATCAATACTTGCCATGCTCGATTCATAGCGTTTCTGAACCGCATTAATTTCAAATGAAGATTTAAAAAATCCATATAATCCATTAATGGTTTTCTCCATGTCTTCACATGCAAAACGAGACACTTTACTTTCGAAATTATCAGTAACATCAACAATTACTGAAAAGTCATCTTCTACATTTCTGGTTCCTTCTTTTACCATTATTGGGAGAAGGTGAATAATTTTCTGCGTGTAAAGCGACAAATGAAAACCAATCAGAGTTCGTAAGTATTCGATAAAGACATTACGAGGGATTGAATCTTTATAAACCAATAATCGAAGAATATCATCGCAAAAAAGGTTTGCTTGATCTTCAAGTAACGGACGCACATTTTTTACTTGTGCAGTTGATTTTGGGTCAATCTGAATATTTTTAATTAATTGAAGAATTCCCGCACTATCAACATCCAACTTTTGATTCATAGAGATATTCCTTGTAACGTTGTCCCAGCCTCTTGACAGATACTCTTTCAAACTTTCAAGAATTTCAGGTTTCATTCGCAACATTAAGAAAATCTGATCCGATGAATTATAATCACGGGTCTGAGCAATGTTACGAATTCGATAACTTTCAAGATGTACAGGACGAAGGGACGATATTTTTTCTTTGACGATATTACCTCTAAATACAAGGTTCACCAGATTACAACGAAGCCAATCTTCTGCGACTTCTTTATGGTCAGTAAGGCCGATTATTGTACCCTGTTTCTCTAAATTTTCAAGATATTCTACCATTGATACGAAAGTATGCTCTTTTTTTACCCTCATATTTATTCTTGCTCCGTTGTTACGTAAAAGCATGAATAGATTGGTAAGAGTATTATCAAGATTGACCGACTTAGCATCGGCAGCTAAAACGAGTTCGTTACGAAAAACCGCTTCATTTTTATCTAAACGTATTGCCATGATTCTATAAGTTTAGGGGTGCAATGGTTAGTTTATTTGTTTTCTGTTCGAGTGAAATAACAAAAAACGATTTATTGTTTTTTGTTATCAATACTTCGTCGTATGATTTATTCTCGAGCAAGTTTTTGAAAACCTGCAATTCGATAAACCTTCCCCGCATATCGTTGATAGAAGGGCTAAATCCCTGTTTGATAAAGAATAGCATTTCATATAAATCAAGTGATACTGTAAGTGATATAAATTGATCGTCTTTATTTTTATTTCTGAAAATAATGCTATCGCTTTCGTATTCAATATACTGAACCAAATGTTCCGACTTGTTGACAAACAATTCAAAATAATCGATTGAAAATCGGCGGAAACTCTGACTAATTGGGTCTGAAACCCTTGAAGACCTCAATAATAAATAATCTTTGGCCAATCTCATTTCTGTACATCCTTCGCTGATAGAAATTGCCTGTGCCAGACTTTGTTTAGCCGATAACATGGCATCCTCGTTATTGTCCGAATCGGTCAGTAATTTATGAAAGTCTTCTAATGACTGATAGGGCAACCGTTTTTTGAATTCGAACTTGCCTTCGAAATATTGATGACGAACGAAAACGCGATGACGTAATTTAAGTTTTTCCAATATATCATCTTTCATTTCGTAAGCAGGAAGCAATATCTTATATGTATTGAAAATATCAAGCAAGTCAACTTGTCTATCCGAAAAGTCGAGATAATCTTTTGGTTCGTGTAATCCAAAATATAAATCACGGTCAATAGAAGGAATGGATACCTGTGAGAGATCCGCTTCGCGCATTAAGCTAATCAGCCTGTCATTAGAAGGTTCAGCATCGGGTGACGTGATATTGAAGTAAAAATACTGCCAGTATTTCTCCGGTTGTTCGCTGTATTTTTGATATAACTCAGGTATATCGGTACAACTACAGTCCCGGCTAATCATATATGCAATAAAGGAGCGCAAATCACGCATGGTAATGTGCAATTCTCGTTTATAACTGATGGTACGCATAAGCCATTCAAGGCGATTAATCACTTCATCTCCCGCTGCGCTATCGGTAAGCGTGTCCACGTTGTATTTTGTAAAACAGTATCCAGCATGAGGACAAGCATTGCATTTGCTCCAAAGGATCGGGTGTGTGAGCTTCTTTATTTGCGAACGGAACAGGCTCTCGCCATCATTACTTTTTGCTGTTACTGAACGTAAATTGAGGTTTATAATCATCAAACCTTTCGGAAGCTCAGCATGACCACTGTTGTAGAAATACTCATCAATTATTTCGGTAAGCTGACTAAAGTTACCCGACGTTTGAAGAAAATCGACCAAACGACCTTCGTTTATGGCAATAATTCTTCCTTCCCCTACTGAACTAAAGTCGCTCGTATGTTCGAAAGGTTGAAAGAAATCTGACAGGACTTCATTATTAGCCCGATTTTCTTCATCCTGCGATCCATCGTAATTGCTTTGATAAGGGATTCCATTTATTTGAAATTTAGCTCCATTTCGGTTTGTCAGTCGTTCAACACCGGAAGCCTCATTTTCAATTTGTTTAATGAATGCTGTTTTCCCATCACCGGCATTTCCGGTAATTATAACCAATCGATACGAACCAGCAGTAATCGCTTTTAAAAGTTCAGTATCCAGTTTTGTTTTTGTATAGGTAAGTTCATCGAAAGTACTTGTTTTGAAGCTGGCCCTAGTACCTGCATTTCCGTATCGACTTTGACTGTACAATGAGTTTAAATAGTCAACAAAGGTTTTATCTTCAACTCCTGTTAGGAAGATTTCTCCACCTGAATTTGGCGTTTCAATTTTTACTAGATTGTCTACACCAACAGCTAAAAGCCCATCTAACATGGCTTGTGCTGTATCAAACCTGTCAGAATGATTACAATTGATTGCCTTCATAATAAAAGAAGTAAAGGCATCCGATATTGTTGACTGATATTGCTCAATTGGTTCGGGTGGTATTCCAATACGAGGCATTTTCATTCCACCGCTCCAGGGATAAGAATGGCAAATTAATTCATAAAGTGTAATACCTAACGCAAAGGTATCGGCGCTGCAATCCCAATTTACTTTATTGCCTTGCTGCAAGTCGGGAGCCAAATATGGATTCGTTCCTACAAAATTCTTGTCGTTTTCTTCGGCAGTTGCCACATTAAAATCAATCAATACAAAACGGGCTTGTTTATCCCAAACTATATTTTGGGGTTTGATATCTCGGTGAAAAATTGGAGTTGGTAGTTGACTTTGCAAACAAACCAACGCATTTAATATCTCTTTGGCCAGCTGGTAAATAATTTGCAAGGGCAGTTTTAAATCCCCTTTGGTATATTCTTGCAAATTATTTCCGTCGAGATATTCCATCAAAGTATAAAATTGACCGTTTGGCAGTGTGCCATTGGTACTGAACTTTACAATATGTGGGTTATTCAGACCTGCTAATGCATTGTATTCATCTACAACAGTCTGTACACTAATGCTTTCATTGAATATTTTAATAGCATAATCTTTACTTTGAATATTGTGTTTTGCCTTGAACACAGTAGAGAAACCACCTTTGCCCAACTGGCTGTAAAGCGTAAAGTCACCGATACGGAGACCCGGTTTTAATTCTTCAAAAACTATTGCCGGAGTCTGTTGAGTGGTAGAAACATGCGAGTTTGAAAGTTGGTATTTAATGAAATTATCCAGTTCTTCAATATTATCCCAGCGGTCGGTATCTTCCCAAAGAATGGTATGTGAGCATAATTCGTCCAACCATGCGGGCAATCCAATTTTGACTGCGGTTGGCATTAATTCTGGTGTAAGTTTTCCACCTAATTTATTCAAATCGTATGGAGAAGCAAAAGGTAGTTTCCCTGTGAAAAGCTCATAAATAAGTACCCCCATGGAGTAAATATCGCTTGCCCGCGAAGCATCTTTTACCAGCATTTCAGGTGCATGATAAGCAGTCGCATTGGTTTCGTTGAGTGTTGGAGCAACCGTGTAGCCCATTTCGCTATGATCGGCAAAATAAGCTTTCCCGAAATTTGCTAGAGCGGCACAACCGCTTGTCAGATAGATATTTTCCGGATTTAAATCCCGGTGAAAAACATCCACTTTGTGTGCCACCCGAAGTGCTTCAATCAGGTTGAAAATGATAGTCAGTTTCTCTTCCTGCGTAAATGTTTTACGGCGAAGTTCGGCACGAAGTGAACTTTCATCCAGAAAATCAGTAATCTCATAGAATCGGTGATTTTCTTCGTCCAGATAGAATTGTGCATTAAGAATATACGGACAACGCTGCATTTTGGCCAACGCCATTTGCTGATTCTTTATTTGTAAAGCCCTTTTATCACGTTCAGCCGGACTTAGCCCTGCCAAATCGAGAATATATTCTTTTACCCGAAGCTTGTTAGCTGTAACCATTCCTTTGGTTTTGCAAAGGTATTCGGAATAGCATTTATCCAGCGCCAGCGTTTCAATAATATCATATCCATGCACTTCCTTGCGTTCTTTGGGTGCGCGTGGCGAAGAAAGACCGGCAATAAAGTTGCTGATTTGAACTGAAATATCAGCGATACAATCATCAGGTTTTCTTACAGCACCGGGATTGCAAATATAATTAATCAATCTGGTATCGAGCAAATAAGTTGCTTTTTCACATGCTCCCCACAAACCTTTCTTGTTTTGACGTGGGTGGGACAGCGTTAGTAGAGATTCTATCCAAGCCGTTGCCCAGAATGGATTATGGGCTTTTAGATTACTTGCAAGTACTGAAGTTTTGAAACGAACTGTTTTGAGTGGATTTGGCTTTTCGCTTCCACTCAGGTACCATGTAGTATCATCCCCTTCGAGGCGACCGCTCCAATCTTTGTTCTCAATATGATACAATGCATGAGGAGTTATCACAATACAGTCGTACTCCAAATACTGGACTTGACCTTGTGGAGTGACATTCGCAAACTCCACATTGGAAACAATGTAGTAGTTATCTGGCAGGTTTACTTCCAGAAATTTCAATAAACGCTCTTCACCGGCATTTACTGCTCCTGCACCATGCTTGGTTTGTATTAGTTTTGCCATTGTTCTATTTCGTTTTCAACAAGTTGAATAGCTAACTTTTCTTTTTGATTCGCTTGGAATCTTAATGTATGGGCTTTAGTTACCATATTATGTATTTCGTTCATTTTTTCAGACTCAAGGATTGGAACGGGCATATTTAAAAGAAGCCTTTGAATAGGCCTACATAATTTTGTTCCGGTTTGTGTAGATCTTATTAATCTGAAACCATAATCTGTATTTAACCACGCGTATAAATAACCAGCAGGAATATTCTCATTTACATTCATTCTGATAAATTCTCCCGAAATCAATTGTCCTTGTATATCTTCATTGACGAAAATTACTCGACAAAATGATTCACTTTCTCCTAAAGTTCCAACTCCAGCAATTAGAATTTCACCATATTGAGCCAAGTTATCAACTTTTACTTTTCTTCTTGAAATTCTTTTCCCTCGAATAATTTTATCGAAGATATCTGATTGATTAATAAGCATTATAGATTTTTCTGATTTTACTTCAACACGTGGAAATGAACCCGTTGAAAAAAGTTTCTTTTCATCTAGAACTTCGTTCAAAGTTTGAGTATCAGTACTTGCTTTAATTCTTTGAATTGTTTTTTCAATGCGATTTGAATGATTAAATGCATTAATTGTAGTTGAATCTATATCATTTATATTTTTTGTGAAATATGATTGTTCTCGAAATGCTCTCGGCCCAAAATAATTATAGTCAACAATACTTAACTTTTTTAGATTTGCGAATAATAGAAGATCTTCTTTAGCCTTTTCTAATAACTTATTTGACTCTACACGTAAAATACAAGATTCATTAATAATATTATGTATAAGTTCTTGCTTGCTGGGCGATATGTTAGGAATAAGTGTTTTTTTTATACCTGGTGCTTCAATGTAACGAACTACTGAACCAGAAGCATTTTTATTCATTTGTGCGTTTCCATATTTTGAAGCTAAAGCTGCATATATATAACCATGTTTCTGATTTTCTTTTGCTTCAACCCTACAAGTATTATTTGCGTAAGCTGCTGCGCCATTTTGTATGCTTGAAACTAAACTGATATTGCCAATAGAACCAAAGCCAGTAATTAAAATTTGATTCTCTTTTACAATCGCTTTAACCTTATCTGCTTGAGTTCTATTTATAAACACGTCACTGGATTCATTTACTGAAGGAACATCTGAGCTTTGAAAATACTGTATTGCAGTATCTGTATTTTGACAAAATTGTCTTTTAAAAACAGGAGGATTAAATGCAATCGCAAATTCTGTAAGGGGTAAACATTTATCTTCATTTTCTTCCATTATTAAACTCAAAAGAGCATTATTATTTAAAAAGAATTTGCCATCAAATCTTTTCCCTCCCTTTAATATATGATTGATTTTTATTGATTTAGATATCATACTCTTGTTTTGTTAATGAAATTTCGGAAAGCCAAACTTATCTGGGGTAAATCATCATCTAATTGTTTAATTCTAATTTTCCTATTACTGTATTTTGTATTTCCATTATTATCATGAAAAAGAATTTCTTTCTTGTCATCAAAAAGTAGTTCAGCTCCATCTTCATCCCTTTTATAAACTTGCGCTCCACGGCGGTCTTTACCAATACTTTCTGCAATAGCCATAAATACTTCGTAATTTTCTCCATTTATTGCAGCTTCACGTTCTGTTTGGGTTTTCTTCTGTAAGAAAAGTAGCGATGCCTGAACACCCACCTGTGGCAGGAAGGTTTCCACAGGAAGGTCGATAGAAGCCAGTAGTTTAAAGCGTTTTAATATCCAGTCACGAACATATTCAGTATTAGGGTTTCCGAGAATACCATCCGGTAAAACTATAGCAAGACGTCCACCGGGTTTCAGAAAGTTGTAACATTGCTCAATAAAAAGTACTTCGGGAGCTTCACTGCTGCTTATATTTCCCATTTGGAAGTTACCATTAGTATCTTTGCTCCAGTTATGACCTAGTTCGTAGCGTTTGGAAATATCAAAATCCACTTCTACTTTTGCCCCAAAGGGTGGATTTGTAAAAATCAAATCGAATTTTTCGCGTGCATCGTCGGTTTTATACGGCACATTTCTGTCGTTGCTGTTGGCAATACTCCGTTGAATGGTTTCTTTGATTTTTTCGAGTTCATCTGTTTTCGGACCATAAGGATAATCCAGTGAATTGATATTGGAGATATTTGCATGACCATCACCAGCCATTACCATGTTCATACGTGCCGCTTTTTTCAAGTCCGGGTCAAAGTCGAAACCAAAAATCATTTTCTCGGCATAGTTTTTTACCCTTTCGTTTACTTCGAATGAATTGTATTTCTCAGTTAGGTACAATCCAGATAATTCGGGATACATTTCCTCTGTAATTTTTTTACGAACATGGTCGAGAACCACTGTAAGGAAACCACCTGAACCACAAGCAGGGTCGAGCACCCGCATGTTTTCTGTAGGATCCATCATTTCCACCATGCAGCGTATCAAATTTCTGGGCGTAAAGAATTGACCAGCTTCCTGTTTCAAGGTGTTGGAAACAATGGTTTCATAGGCAGTACCTTTTACATCTACCGTTGCATCTAAAAATGAGTACTTTGCAAGTTCCCCTGCTACGAATGCCAAGCCACGGTCTGAAAGATTTATTTGTTCATTGCCATCAAACACCTCCGAAAACAAAGGATCGGTTTTCAAATCTTCAAAAATACGCTTGATACGTTTTGAGATTTCTTTTAGTCCTTCTTCTGAATTTTGTTCTTTTACACCCACCCAGAATTTTCGGCGATAGCTTTCACCATTTGGAGAAGGCATAAAACGACGTTTTTCGTCGTAGATTTTGCAGAAAATCAGGTTGAGCAATTCCCAGAATGCTGTTTTCTTCATTCCTTCGTTTCCATAAATATAATCGTGGCAACGCTTGAAGGCACGAATCAACGAATCATTTGCCGGTTTACGCGGTTTTATTTTATCTGCCCATTTCTCCAAGTCTTCCATGGTTTGTCCGGCACCGGGGAAATCTGAAATGTCATTGCAATTCACTTGATTCCATTCGTCCATTTCGCGTTGAAGAAAGTGGAACTCATCACCATTCGTCCAGAGACCAAATTCACAATTTTCAGAAGCTTCAAGAATGGCTTGTAAAGTAGCTTCAACTCCTTTCTTGCTGTCTTTGGCTTTTGTTTTATCATCGTTGACAATACAAACACGAATTAGTCCATCCGCATCGTGTGGTTTACCTGCTTCAAAAACAACTAAATCAATTTTTGTTCTTTTGGTTTTACCATCAGAATCGATATATGTAAAGCTGAAATCACGCTCCATATCATTCATTTCAAAACCATACTCTTCGTTGAGCATGGCAATAAGTGATTGTAGAGTTTGCTCTTTGCTTTTGGCGGGTTTAATTGCATCCGTCAAGGCACATATTATCTGATTGTCTTCGAGAACTATTTCTTCCGTTGTTGTGTTATTTTGTTTACTCATGTTTATTTTTTTAGCTCTTGCAAAAGCATTTGTAAAGCTTCCAAGGTTTCTTCGTATTTTAGACTTTTATTTGTTTCAAGCATTTGATTTATCAGTATGCTTTCTTCTTCTAATGCAAGTTCAGTTTCAAGTATTTTAGAAAATGATTCAATTGTTTCCTTGTCCGCTTGAAGCATTTGTTTTACATCTCGACCTAAAAGCTTTGCACCAGCTGTGAAAATATTGAAATTATCGGCTTCATATATATCGTAATGCTCCTTTACTACTCTTGTTTCGTTTATTTCCAGATAATTGGCTATAATAAAAGCTACATCATCAGCATCTTTATTATTTAAGAGTTTTCTGTCATTGAATGCAACTAGTTTAAGAATAAAAATACCAGGAAGAGAAGCCACTTTAATTGTAAACTCATTATCAATGGTCACGGTTAAGGTATTTCTTGCCACCTCAGTAAAACCTAAAATTGACATTGCAATGTCTTCTTCTGGAGGCCAATAAATGTTTTTATCTTTTTCTGCGACTTCTCCAAATGGCACAACATCTAATTTGAAAACATTCTTATACCAGAATTCTTGCTTCTCTTTTATTGATTTTTTAAAGTCTCCTAAGGTAGTTAAATCAGCAGAGATTTGTTCGAACATATTCCAATCAGGAATAGCAATAGCAATGTCTAAATCATATGTTTTCCTAGCAGAAGTGTGTTTGTGAATACTGCTCGTAATAATATCTCGTGCAGTAGCCCCAATAACGTAGAATTCTGAATTAATAGATTCAAAATAGTTAGTCAATATCTGCAATAGCTCTTTTAATAAGGGCTTATTAAACCCTTCACTTGATATGTTGCAACTCATTTTCTAAGATTATTTTAGCCATTTCAATATTCCTGCCGTATCCACTTCCTATCAAATCGGCGTAAACCAATAGTGCGGGTGCTACTTGTTTTGCATTATTGTTGTCTTTCCAAAAAAGTTGCAGTATTTCAACATTACCATTGCTATCAGGCACTAACCCTAAATTCTGACCTGTATTTTGCCAACTTTCGCTGGTGTAAATGCTAAACTTCTCAGGAGCTAACTGATTTGTCAGTATTGCAGCTGCAGGTTCTCCACCCCAAAGTAAAGTTCCTTCTTTTTGGTCGAATGGCAATTGTTGCCAGTTTTTAGCAGATTCAATTTTAGTGAAGCGCATTTGCTTTTTGACTAACCGGGGGCGAAGCACATCCTGATATGCAACTACCCAACGTTCGAGCAATGTTGGTTTATTTTTCAAGACTCGTTTCAGTTTGGTTTTTAATATGAAGTTCAAATCCTCCAATTCTTTCATTACATTGCTGACAGAACCAATAGACACATCGGCAAGCTCGGCAAGTTCTCTGTAAGAAAGTTGTAAGTTTTCGGGGTTTGATAGTAGGTTGAAAATTATTTTTATTCCGGCTTCCTGAAAAGCTTTAGTTTGGTTAGTCTTTTCTTTGCGCTGTACTTTCTGACCAGCAATGTATATCACTAAATCTTTGTTTTTGATATAACAGTTTCCTGCCACATCTAGATAGTTAATCCCATTTTCTTTCATTTCCTTAGCTACATCCAAGGCTATATATTTGCCAATTACCAGAGTCGGACGTTTTGTCAATGTGCTTAATTGTTCAAGCCGAGTTAGCAGAAAACCTTTGTTTTCTTTTCTCAACTCGTTTTTTGCTTCAATGGTGAAATCATAACCATTGATGTCAATGATACCATCATACTCTTTTCTACGGCTTTCTACTGTCACTTTTAAGCCTGTAATTTGCTCAAGTACAATACTTGCGTCGTAAATTAAATCGTTGTTTGGATACATGATTGAATGTATTTATGTTCAGTAAAACTCAGTGTTCATTGCCAATGAACATGCAAATATATTGAACATAATTGAATTAACCAAGAGATTATTAAGAAAAATGCAATTTATTTTACTTGAAGTAAAATTTAGGCAATAGAACAAGTCGCTATAGATAAATCTGAACCTATAAATGAGAAGTCTTGCAAAAAAAACAAAGAAATAATCGTAGTTACTAAAAAATATCTATCTTTGTATCTATAATTTTGAGCAGGCATCTAATGGCCAGCAAAGGACTACAAAAGACAAAACGTCGTTACTAAAGCGTTACTAAGGCAAATACTTACATCACTAAACACTTGATATTTACTGGATAAATAGGGAAAGATTCATTTCCCGTCCGTACCGCAAAACACCCTATTAATCTTTAGATTAATAGGGTGTTTTCGTTTTATGTCGTGCAAGTATCGTGCAAATTGGGGGGCTCAATCGGAAAAGTGGCTCAATCGGAAAAGTTGTGTTTTTTGAAATAAAATAATATTTTTGTTTCATGAAAAGTGAATCCAAATTAAGCAGTGTAGAACAACAATTGCTGAGTCTTATTCTTCCCGCAGGTCTTCTTGATTATTTTGAAATAAAGTCAGTACGTGACATTAAGATTGGCTATGAAGTTTTATTGGAGGAAAAATCCGACATTCCATCCGAGTATATAAATGAACCTATGCGCTGCCACGGGTTTTATTCCGAGCAAACGATTCACGATTTTCCACTACGGGGCAAGGTATTTGATTTAATTGTCAAACGTCGTCGTTGGTTAAACACGAACACGAAAGAAGTGGTAAGCAGGGATTGGAATTTAGTTGCCCAAGGAACGCGATTCACCCAGGAATTTGCGACTTTTTTAAAAGGACTACCTGGATACTCATCCGATAAGTAGTCAAAGTTTAGCTAATCATTACGGGCTTGACGGGCAACAATTACAAGAGCAATACAAAGATCATCTAAGTGATTACCACCAGTGGAATCAAAAGCCTCATGCAGAGCATTGGTTACTCTATGAGCAAAACATTGGCGGTTTTCTAAGCATAGACGAAACGAGTCTGTCTAATGGAGAACTTTACACTATCATAACCAACAAAGCCGCCAAAGGACGTAAAGGAGCTATTGTAGCTATGGTCAAAGGAACAAAGGCTGATGATATTATAACCGTGCTGCAACGTTTACCAAGACGAGTTCGCTGGAAAGTCAGGGAAGTAACACTGGACATGGCTGCCAACATGGAATATATTGTCAAGATATGCTTCCCAAAGGCCAGGCGTGTTACGGATAGATTCCATGTACAAAAACTGGTGTATGATGCCGTTCAGGAAATGAGAATAAAATATCGTTGGCAGGCACTGGATCAGGAAATGATAGAAATAAACTACGCAAAAGCTCGTGGAGAAAGCTATAGACCAGCTATTTTCTCCAATGGAGATACTCTCAAACAATTACTGGCACGCAGTCGATATCTCTTATTCAAGAAGCCTACTAGCTGGACTCTTTCACAACAAAAACGTGCTGATATTCTTTTTGAATTATATCCGGACTTAAAGAAAGCGTATCATTTATCGCTCCAACTAGGAGCAATTTATCATCAGACAAAACTCAAGGGAGTGGCATTTGCAAAACTTGCTCAATGGTATGACAGGGTTGATAAAGCCCAATTTCTATCCTTTGGAACTGTAGCAAGAACCATTCAATCTCATTACGAAACCATTCTCAACTACTTTGATAATAGAAGCACAAATGCATCGGCTGAATCTTTTAATGCTAAAATAAAAGCATTCAGAGCTTCTTTTAGAGGAGTGAGAGATGTCAGATTCTTCCTTTTCAGACTTACTAAAATTTATGCTTGAGCTCATTACCAACACAACTTTTCCGATTGAGCCGGAAAAGTTGTGTTTTTTGAAATAAAATAATAATTTTGTTTCATGAAAAGTGAACCCAAATTAAACAGCGTAGAGCAACAATTGCTGAGTCTTATTCTTCCCGCAGGTCTTCTTGATTATTTTGAAATAAAGTCAGTACGGCTCAATCGAAAAAGTTGTATTTTAAAAAAAACAGATGGAGCAAAAGATATATTTCCTCGCTATTTATATGAAAACCATACAGAAATAAATAGCTTGGTTGATTTGTTATCACAATTTCAAATTTGTGGAGAAAGCAATCAACTACATTTTTCATGAACAATTTACAAAAAAATCTACAAGATTTATTGCTATAAACCTTGTAGATTAATCTTGTTACTTGTTATTATATTTTCTTCTAAGGAATAATAACTTCTGATGGTTCACTATAATTCCAACGGCGAGTACCACTACCTTTTGGAGTATCATAATTGATACGTGATGCAGCACGCACAAAAACGGTGCGTCCGGAAGGTATATCTCCATTTGACTCTATTGTAATCGTTTTACCTAACAATGAGCTAAATGTGGAACCTGAATAATCAATTTTATTTGACCAGCGATCGTCTCGGGCACGATAACCTACGCTCGACGAATAACTTACAAACAACTGAACATCTGTTACATTTAGAAAACTACTATTATACCCTCCCATTGGTTCGATTTTTGCTTGGAAATCGCTTTCTGAAACACCTCGAGTGACACGTACCTTTGCTATAATTTTACCATTCGTTACTGTTGGTTCGCTCACCCATTCTACTTTTAAAAAGGGCTGCACTTCAAATTTCACTTTTGTCACACCCTTAATATCTATAGTTTTAGTCTCATCAGCAAGTGGCACGCCACGTTCATCCTCACGAATCAGTGGTATAAATGGACCATCTATACGAACATTATAGTTACCTTTAAATATTTTGGTATTTTGAAACGATCCGTTTGGCATACAAAAGAAATCAGGGTTGTGGGTTGCATTATCCCCAAAGCTGAGTTCAGTTAAACGTACACGAATTCCTTCGCTACCCTGATCGGTAAGTACAGGATCACCTGTTGCTACATCTACAACCTCTCCTTGCAGCGTTTCGGCGGGAGCAGCATAGTTATCCACTTCTAACAAATTGCAAGAAGTAAAAGTGAACAGTCCACACAGGAAAATATAAAATGCTGTTTTTTTCATATTCTTTATTTTTTTCATGTTATTTATTATCTGTTTGGTTGTTGATCTATTACTGAGCTCTTCGACACTTCTCCACCTGGAATTGAGAAATAGTAGTCAACAATATTGTATTCAAAGGTCTTCTGACTTACCCATTGGAAATGAGCATCAAAAAAGTACTTGCCGGTAGCTGTTGACAAAAATGGATATAAACCACGGAAGCGATACCGAGAACTGTTACTATAAGAGTCTTTATTACGCGTTTCGCCCCAGAAACCATCTCTTCCTTCGTAATGCCATACGCGCCAACGACGTAAATCCCAACGCGTTTTATGTTCGAGACCTAATTCTTTCCTTCGCTCTTTTCTTACTATATTGCGTCCTGCTTCTGTTGAAGTGATATTCGCAGTCAATAAATCTGCACCGGCACGTTCACGAATCTGATTTACAGCAGTTGTAGATACTTGCATTAGATTATCACCGTCAGGTGAAGCTACCCCTGCTAATGACAACTCTACGGCAGCTTCAGCAGCATTTAGCAACACTTCTGCATAACGCATCAGGATAAACGGTTGTGCCGACTTTCCTTCACCTTGTACAAATGAAGGATCCGAATTCAGCCATTTTCGATCGTATAACCCTGTGAGACAACCTTCTCCATTGTCGTAAAAAGGACCATTTGCTCCGGCAGCAGTAATTGTACCACCATTGTATGGAACCAACTCCTGACTATTTTCTTGCCTTGGACTAAGATATAATTTTTTAGGAGACTGTTTGTAAGCGTCCAAATGCTGATACAATGTTCCGGCATTGTTATAAGAATAATCACTGAACAAAGAACTAACAGGTGTAGATCCTGTGTAAACACCGGCACGAATTTCAATTTCCTTGCCTTTAAACTTATCACCAGGGAAAATTACATAGGCACGTAAGCGTGGTTCAGCATTTTTGAAAAAGTCCATTGGAGTATCAAACATCAGGTATTTTCCTTGATTGTTAGAATTTCCGTCAGTTACTTTTACCGTGCCGTCCGGATAACGATCAAATCCATCGAACAATTCAAGAAAATCCAATGAAGGACAAGTGCCAGATGCTAAAGGTGCACGAAAAATAAACGGAGCACTATATGCATCAAATCCATGAGTCATAGTTGGATACTGATATTCTTTTACGTATATATTTTCAGGACTTGTAAGATCGCTAAACATATCCACCATATTTTGATATTGAGCTTCGCGATCAGTTGCTGACCATTTTTTCTTGTAAAGAGAATATCCACCATCTTTCATCACTTTCTTAGCAGCATTGTAGGCTTCAGTAAAATATTTCTTTGAAGCTGATTGCCATTCATCTTCGGCAAAACCGATTACACGAACTCCGGTTTTTTGACCAAATCCAGTCAAACGTCCCGAAACAGTTTCATTATATTTTGTAACACTTCCAGCATATAACATTGCTTCTGATTTGAAAGCCAATGCCACATATTTATTGGCATATCCGGTTTTAGGACTTTTAGACTGTAATAGCTCAGTTGCTTTGTCGAAATCGGCAAGCACTTGATCCCATGTTTCTTTTTCGCTGGCACGTGGCATTTCCAACTGATCGGCTTCTGCAGGATATTGTATAACTTTAGTTACCAATGGTACTCCACCAAATCGTCGTGCCATAGCATAAAATACAGTCGCACGAACAAAATAAGCCTCTCCCAAATAGTGATTATAGGTTTCTTCCTTATAAGCACTCTTATATTGAGGCAAAGTTTCTAATAAATGGTTAGCCGAACGTAAGAGAGTAAATGCTTGTCCCCAATAAGGAGTGTCTTCTCCTGTAAATGCAGAACAAATTCCGTCACGATTCAACGCTTCACCGGTTCCTTCTATGCCAATGGCACCCAACCACGAATTAAAATTAATCCCCCATTGAGGCATGTATTTAAAATCCTCAAACGGCATGCTACTGTACATCCGCGCCATGTATATTTCCATACCAGCTTCATTGGATAGCAAATTATCGTCGGTAATGACGTTCTTAGGCATAATGTCCAAATCATTGCAAGCCGTGAAGAGAAGTAAGCCAATTAAAGGCGCTATAAATATTTTTTTCATCTGTATCAAATTCATATTCATATCTATTTAGTGTTTGTATTAAAACGATAGAGACATCCCAAAAGTGTAGGTCTTATTAAGGGGATATAATCTACCCAGATCATCGTCTGGATGTTCAGGATCAACAAATTTTACTCCCGTAAGAGTAAATAAATTATAGGCATTTGCAAATATCCGTAAGCTGGACGACGAAAGAGCTTTTATCTTTGGCAAAGTATAACCCAACTCTACACTCTTAAGACGTAAGTAAGCCGTACTAACCCGATTAAATTCCGAATTTCCCATTGGATATCGCCCTGTGTAACCATAATATCCACTAACCCATTTCGTATTTGGATCATAAGGATCCACTGTCGGATCTACTGGATGCCAACGATCAAGATATTGCGTAAGTGTTCCCCCACCGTTGCTACCCCATATTGAGTAAAGAGGCTCTTTGTACTCCATTGAACCGAGTGCGGAACCCTGAAACAATACATTCAAATCAAAGTTTTTGTACGAACAGTCTAAGTTAAAGCTGTAATTTACCCATGGGGTTTGATCATATGCATAAGGATGTTCGTCCAAACTATTTATTTCACCATCACCATTCCAATCCTTATACTTATAATCACCAGGTAACAAATCCCTGTCTTTATAAATTTGATATGTTCTTATATCTTCCCAACCGGAATATCGTCCGGCACTCTCATATCCGAATTGAATTCCCTGATAGCGATAATTTGTATTATCATTACGCCACTTGTCGTACGAGTTACCTGCTGGATTTTTTTCAACATCCAGCAACCACTTTTGGCGAGTAATGGAACCAATAGCTTTAACCCTATATTGAAAGTTTCCAATTTTGTTCCGGTGCGAAAGTTCCAGATCAAGTCCAAAATGACGATCACTATTTAAATTCTCCTGTGGGGCATCGGCTCCTACTGTTGTAGGCAAGTCTCCTCTAGGTCTGGCAAGTAGTTGGTCACGTTGACGATCAAAGTAGTCCAATGAACAACCAAACAACCCATTCCAACCTTCGAAATCTACTCCAATATCAAAAGTGCGAGATCTGGCCCAAGTTGCAGCTTCATACGAAAGTGCTCTTGGAGTTGCTCCATACACAAATTTACCTCCATACATGTATCCGGGAGCATATTGATTATAATACCCTTTTTCAGAATTCCCACTTGTAGAAGGGTAATCGTAACCGGAAACCCAACCGTATGCTGCCGACTCATCATTTCCTAATTCTCCGTAACTGGCACGTAATTTCAATTGATTGACAAATGAAAGTGCTTCGATTGATTTAAATAACGGTTCTTCTGAAATACGCCATCCCAATGATGCCGATGGGAAAAATCCCCATTGATGACCTTTAGCAAAGTAGGAACTTCCATCGCGACGGAATTGCACTTCGGCAATGTACCGACTTCCATACGCGTAATTTAAACGTCCAATCATTGCTGCATAAGCAACTTCGCGAAGATCAGCATTAGAAGAGGACATAGCTCCAATCTGATCGGTTGCTACTCCTGCAAAAAGATAGTCTGTAGCAAATGCAAGATTCCGTTGCGCGTAAAAATTATCGCGAACATTTTTTTGAGTTTCAAATCCAAAAACACCACTAACTGTATGGTTACCAAAAGTGCGGTTGTAATTCAACAAAAACTGACCAAGGGTTTGATTTTGATCATAGAATTCTCTTCGCAACTGATTGGGTGAACTTGGGTTGTATAATTTTTTTGTGTATGAATCTGTACTTTCATTATAAGCATATTGATAATACTCTTTACGAAAAATAATGTTACTATTCATTCGATAATCAAAGCTGTACAATACTTTAGCAGACAACCCTTTTAATAACGGCAGAACCGTTCCTAAATCGTAGTTTAACGATGCAGATGACTGGAAGCTTTTTTGACCATATTTGCGGTAGCCAGAAATGTCTGATGTCATTTTAGCCACCGTATTTTCTTCAAGATCCAATCCATCATAATTCAACATGGTGTTTTCCTTGTCTGCATAAGCAGGGAACAACACCCCTTGCCGCCAATAGTTACGAATAATGTCACTAGAAGTAGAATATGGATTATGCTGCTCATCGATTACACCGCTCAAATTTAAATCAAACGTTAATCCATTGGCTATTTTACTGGTGATATTGCTTCGTAGATTCGTCTTTTTATAGTTCAAATCTCCAGACTTGAAGAAACCCTCCTGATAAAGAGATCCTATACCAACATAATACTGAGTTTTGTCATTACCTCCCGAAATACTAACATCATGTTGACTTTGAGGCGATACATTTGAAAAAATGAGTGAATTCCAGTCAGCTGTACGACGGGTTCCATTGCGGAACGCTTCAAAATCAGCTTCTTTATATATCAAACTTCCTCCATTGATATTATTCATCGATTTTTCGTTGTACAAAGTCATTGTTTCTAAAGCATCAGCTAGAGCAGGCATCTTTGACGGCTGTTGTAAAGTGTAAGAGCCGTTGTAAGTAACTCTTGTCTTACCATTTTTTGTCCCTTTTTTAGTCGTAACAAGTACTACTCCATTTCCGGCACGTACTCCATAGATTGCTGCAGAAGCATCTTTCAATACCGATATATCTTCAATGTCTTCTGAATTTAGACGTTGAAAATCACTGGTCTCGCGTGGTATCCCATCAATAACAACAAGTGGAGAACCCATGCCACGAATATCAAAATTGGCATTGAACGATCCTGGCTCAGCACTCTTTTGCCATACACGTACTCCGGCAATTTTACCGGTAAGCATGTTTTGTGGATTCTCGTTTTTTGTTTTAATCATATCTGAGCCTTTAACTCCGGCTACAGATCCGGTTAAGGTCACTTTTTTCTGTGAGCCATAACCTACCACAACCAATTCATCAAGAGCATTGTTTTCTAACTCAGCCATCACCACATTAATTTCAGAACGATTATCTACCTTTTCTTCTTTTGTAGTAAGACCGATATATTTAAATACCAAAGTAGCATTCTCAGGTACTCTGATGGAATATCTGCCATAAACATTAGTAATAGTCCCTCCTTTTGCATTTTTTACTATTACACTTGCCCCAATTATAGGCTCATTATTGATGTCTGTTATTTTCCCTGTTATTTCTTTATTTTGGGCCCATAAAGACAACGGAAAAACGAACACGAACAATAGCATAATTGTCTGAAAGCGCAAAGACTGCATTTTCTTTTCATTTTGTGTTTTAATCATATCAATATAAATTAAAGTTAGTATTATTTCTCTATTTCATAACGCGCTAATGTTGCATATTCTGCAGCAAAAGCAAATGTGAACATTCCTTCCATACTATTATTACTGTTATCACGACTCCAACCAAGTAATAAATTTGTTGGTAAAAATTCTTTGTAAAGGAACTTTTCGTACCCATAGTCGAGATTTTGCTGAAAACTGCCAATACACACTGATGCGTTTTTAAATGCAGGATATACATCCACATATCCACGCATCAATACGTTATTGAACCAGTTATTGAAACCACTCAACTCGTAGGTGTAATATCCGGTCACTGTAGCATCTTTCTTCGCAAAATATCCGAAACTGGCTTTTGTAAGCTTGGTAGCATCATCTAAATAAGTACTGATACCTGTTGCCCGATATAGATCAGCACCTCCGGAAAGCATCGTCCCGGTATTATATGAATAAGCTGTTCCAACTTTATCGCGCAAGTTAACATGTTTACGATATTGAACCCCATTCACAGTTTCGTAAACTACATCGCATACAGGATCACAACCGCCCATCATGTCGTAATAAACTCCATCTGATCGCATCAAATTATTCTTCTGCCAATCATACACAGATTTTGCGAATTTCAGGTAATAGTCGCTTTTTTTCATGCTCATCGTTTTGCGACTACCATCAACATCGATATAACGATATGTTACCTGGTCAGATTTCTCTTTGTATAGTTCGTACAACCAAACTAAAGGACTCACCATAGGACCATTACTACACGAATGTTTTGTTACATATCCGGGGCCCCACGTGATCCCTCCATATTCCTTGCCATTAGCATCAAGTGCACAATCCCAACCATCGAGTACGTAATCGGTGAGATATTCAGCTTCTGCAAGGTAAGTATTATTCCCCGTCAGTTTGTAGGCTTCCAGGAGTTCTCTTATAAGCCATTGCTGATCATCATACACATTATGAATTCCTTCAACAAATGCCAATCCTTTAGATCCTCCTCTATCTACACCATACACTGACCATTTCTTGGTTTGTGTATACGATGTTAGTGTAAAAGTCCCTTTGTAGTAAGCTGCATTTTCATAAAGCTTACTGAGCAACTGAGTGTAACGATTGAAATGCAAATCATAAAGTTCGGTGTCTCCATGACTCTTTTGTGTTTGGAGTGCATGTAATATTGCATTAACCGCTTCAATTGAACTTGTGTACATCCACACACTTCCTTTTTCTTCGGAACGAACACCTGTATAAGGATTGTAATATCTTGCCATAGCCATACCATCTCCGGTGAAATAGCACTTTACAGCATTATCTGTAATCTGTATTGCGCGAAGAAGATTTTGCTTAGCGATACTATTGGTTGTTGTTCCTCCGTCAAGGTCTGAATCGGGACTCTTACCACAAGCAGTAAGTACAAGTAAAGAACATAGAATTGAAAAAACTATTTTTTTCATTTTATCATTTTTTTGTTTATCGATTTATCCGTTGCGCATTCTTTGTACGCAACGGATAAATATAATTATGAAAACCTTCTTCTAATTCATATTTAAACTATAAATTACAAGTTTATTTTCGTCTGTATTTGTTGATTCTCCCTTATATACTCCGAGTGCTGTAACAATACTATTGCCGTTAAACTGAGATAAATCATATACGAAAGAAGCATATCCCTCCGGATTGCCAGCTCCACCGGCATTATGTTTAAACTTCCAGCAACCGTTGGCATCGGCAGAAGCTTCTTGAGCCGTATTGGAAGACGGAGCAATGTGTGCAACCGTACCGTCTTCTTTAATTACAGTAAGCTTAAAGAATGTGTAATTGCTTCCGAAATTTCTCGTTTTAAGTGTCAACTTGTTGCTCCCTGAAGCAATTGCAAATTTTGCATATAAATAAGATTCAGGCGTTTGAGTATCAACAGCAGTATTACCACGGGTTTTTAATATGAAACCTTCTGATGAAAAAACCTCCGGATCTTTATTAAGAGGAACGAAAGACCATTCAGTAAGCACATGATTCACTGTTCTCCACGAACGGTATGCATCTTTATAGCTATCACGATTTCCGCTAACAGGGCTTATACCGGTAAAGCTCTTTTTTGTTTGTACCATGGTCGAACGCACCATTTCTTTGGTCAGTTTCCAGTTATTTATTGCTTCTGTACCTGGTAGCCAGCTCCAACCTTCTGCTTTTCTGTCGGCAAACCTGATTGCGCGAAGAACAAGTTGTTTCCAATAATTACCGGTTTCTTTTCGATAGATTCCAATGGCAACAATTACCTCTTTTCCTACATACGCACTAAGGTCAAAATCGATATCAGCATAATCTCCCGATCCATGTGTTTTAGTGCTTCCTATTTTTACAGTTGTTGGATTGGACACAGAAAGATCAATCACCTGAACACCGAAATAGGCGGGTGAGGTTGCATCAGCGTCATGAGTGCGTAATCTTAAAGAAAGTATCTTGTTATCAGCTGTGATTTTTTTACTTCCATAAACAAACGAATCGAAATGCTCAAGATCAGCAGGATTTTTTTGTTCTGCACTATTATTCCGAATTTGAAGGGTAGTACCTTCATTTTGTTCGTCCCAGGCTCCTCTGAAATCAAGTGCGCTCATATAATCGGTCGACCAATCCCAGTGAGGATACGAATCTGCATTACGACCACCACGATATTCGTTGTAATACCATTTATCAGCCTTTTGTAAATCTTCCACAATCAGACCTGGCAAGAGTTCGACACCGCCCATTCTTGCATCCAATGTTACCGCATTGCTTACAAAGGTATCTTTACCTACAGTCCGGGTAATTGGTGCGTAATCAGCTTTGCTAAATGTTACAGTGTAATCACTGATCGGCAAATTTTTGATTTCATACTTGCCATCAGCACCGGTTACTGCAGTTTCGTTGGCACTGACGCTTACTGTTACCCCGGCAAGAGGAGCATTACTATTGCGGGCATCAACCACAGTCCCAACAATTTTTGCGGGTGCTTCCACTAATGAGATGTTTACAGTTGCCTGCTTATTAGCATTAAATTTAGTGGTTGTAACAGTAGCGCTGGTTGTTTTGTAACCATCTTTAGAAAATGTAATAGTATGTGATTCTATCGACACTTTTTCTACTACATATTTACCATCTGATGCACTGGTTACTGTGCCATCAACTCCTGGTATCACAACGTTAACACCTGATACAGGCATTCCTAATCCATCGGTAACAATACCGCTTACTGTACCTAAGTCCTTTCCTGAAGGTTCATCTTTGCTACAGGAATTGGACATGAGCATTAAAGCTCCCCCAAAGGCCGCGAACAAAAATGTTCGCAAAATTTTTGTTTGTTTCATACGTAAAATAATTGTTTTTAAATTTAAGGATTAATATTTAGTTGAGTATTCTTTTGTAATGTGCATTCCTGGTATTTATTAGAAAAAAGTCTATCCCACGCATTTGAAATCATGAATTGATTAGATTGATTCGCTGAATAATTTGTATGATAAATAGGGTGATTTTTGAAACTTTCCTCAAATATCAATTTACGTGATTAATTAATGGGTTAAAAAGGGGTTATCGACTCAAAAAAAAACATTAATCATGTTTTTAAGCGCATTATGTAGCTTCTATTTTACTAGTATCCATACAATTACATCTATTTGAGTTATTCAACATTATATTGCACAATCAAAGAGTATGAAGTAATCATTAAACTCTTATTTTTCACTCCAGGCGATTAGTCTTATTGTATTTTTTTAAATTCGAACTCTTCTATCCGTATTATTGATTATTTTTGCACCCAGTAAAACACCTTTTTCAATATGTTATGAAACAACACCTCCATTATATCGGATTCTTCCTGATTTATTTCCTATCATTAAACACCAGTGCATTTGCAAGTGGACTCAGATTTAATGGGAGTGAACGTCTTATTGACGAACGTACATCTTATGACGTATTCAGTGATAAATCGCCTTCGTTTAATCAAAAACTTGATATAAGCTTTGATATCTCTCTGCTTGAACCTTCTCACTTCGGCTATATAGTACGAATCAAAAATAATGAAGTCAATAAAACTTATAATCTATCCTACTACATTGACGGATCATTCACATTGTTTAAGTTCAATAAGGAAGGTGGAAAGAACCTGATTACTGCAAAGTTGAAAAATGAAAAATTGCAGAAACTCCATTGGTTCAAAGTTTCAATTGTTTTTGATTCTCAGAAACAGTCATTGTCATTAAGCCTCAACAACCAGTTATTCAAAGTAAATGACATCAGTCTACCTCAGGTGTGGAGACCTGACATTTGTTTTGGACGAAGCGAATATTTAATTGATGTACCTTCATTTGCAATTAGACAGTTGTCTGTGTCCGACAAGGACCAGACTTACATGTTTCCACTCAAAGAGAGCAGGGGGAATGTTGCCTATAATATAAAAGGAGAGAGTTTTGGTCATATAACCAATCCGGTATGGTTGATTAATGATGCGTATTACTGGTCGTACAAACAAACATTCAGATCTGCCAGCGTAGCGGGTTGTAACTTCGACTCCAAAACAGACAACTTATACATTTTCAATAAAGATTCGCTCATAACTTATAACCTACGTACAGGGAATAAGATATTGGAGGCTTTCCCTGAAAAATGTCCTATCGATATATTTTTGGGAACTAACTTCTTAGATAGTGATGCAAAGAAATTATATGTTTACGAAGTGTGTAATGAAAAGAAGGAAAAAGGACCGAACGTAGCTGTTCTTGACTTGAATACAAAGCAATGGACTATAGCTAGTTATTCTTCTGTTTACATGCAATTACATCATCACAGTGCCAGTTTTAATCCTGACAATAAGCGCTATTACATTTTCGGTGGATTTGGAGGATTTGGAGGTTTTGGAAATATGCAATATAGCAAAAGCCTGTTCTCATACAACTTCAATGCTAACAAATGGGATTCGTTGCGGTTAAGTGGTGATAAGATTAACCCCCGCTATTTTTCATCAATGGGTTATCGGAAAGACAATAATTCGCTTTACGTATTTGGCGGTATGGGGAATGAATCTGGTGAACAGGTAGTAGGACGTCGTTATTTTTACGATTTGCATAAAATTGATTTAAAGAATAATACTGTTACTAAATTGTGGGAATTACCCTGGAGCAAAGAAAATGTCGTTCCGGTGCGAGAGATGATTATTCAAAATGACTCATGCTTTTATACGCTTTGCTATCCTGAACATTTTTCGAAAACATTTCTTAAGCTATATCGATTTTCTATCAAAGATGGTTCGTTTAAGATTTTAGGAGACTCAATTCCTATGCGATCCGAAAAAATAAAAACAAAAGCAAATATATATTATTCAACAAACGCCAACTGTTTATTTGCGATTGTTCAGGAATTTGACAATTATGATATATCTTCTGCGATTAAAGTGTATTCGTTAGCCTTTCCGCCAATCAGTTGTGAGGAGTTAGCCTTAAGAGAGACTCCGGCTGAGAATAACAAACTAATAATAATCGTAATGCTCACTCTTTTAGTATTGGGTGCATTAGCATTATTCATAATTATAAAGCGTAGAAAAGCGAATTCTCAAAAAGAGGTTGAAAATATCTTCCCGGATACAGATGATAACGCTCCGACCCAGGTTTCAGATATTCAAAGTATAGCTAGAAAGGCTAACAGTATTTATCTGTTTGGTCAGTTTAGAGTTTTGGATAGAAAGAATAAAGACATTACGTACATGTTCAGCTCCAAGTTGAAACAGGCTTTTCTGACGATATTACAGTACAGCTTAACAAATGGCATCTCGTCTCAACAATTGAGTGAATTCCTTTGGCCAGACAAACCGGAAGATAAAGTAAAAAACTCAAGAGGAGTGACGATCAATCATTTGAGAAAGATAATGAAAGAGCTGGATGGGATTGAACTCATCTATGAAAAAGGATTATTCAAAATCGTTATTAATTCAGCACTGTGCTATTGCGATTATTTACGTTGCATCGAAATAATCGAAACAGATAAAGTTGATCAGAATAGTTCTGAATTTATCGATATAATAAGACAAGGCAAATTTCTAAAATCAATTAATCTTCCTGAATTTGATTCATTTAAAGAAGATATGGAAAAGATACTTGAAGCCGGCATTATTGGTTCAAGCTGAGAAAAGTTTCAATAATGAGGAGTATAATCAGACAATTATATTGTGTGAAGCCATATCCTATATCGATCCTATAAACGATGATGCAGTTTATTACACTGTTCATGCTCTTACTAAGTTGAAACTTAATAGTGAGGCTCAAAAGCAATATTTTCTGTTTGTAAAGGAATATAAAAAAATGATGGGAAAAGAATATCCGGTTTCCTTCTCCGAATTATCAAGCGGAAAAAAAAGAACTCAGAAAAAATAATATTGTTTTTGACCCAATGGATAAGTTTATCACTTATTTCACGGCAGGTTAATGAAATTACACCAAAAATAACCTGAAAATAACCTTAGAAATAATCCTGTTTTCACATATTTGCACTCTGTTATAAGTAAGCAAGTTTTATACTGCTTGCCACGAATCTAAAACAGCAGATAAAATATGAAAAAACAGAGCATTATTTTTTTAGTTTTTATTATTCTTTCAGCCTCTCTCTTTTGCCAATCTGTTTCAAAAAAAGAGAATCCGAAAAAAACAGTATTTCAAACTTCACGCCCGTGGAGCTCTTCCATCGACAATCGTGGTGATGTAGCCATTATTTACGGTGTGGGAGGAAATCCATCTGACCACAGAAA
This sequence comes from Paludibacteraceae bacterium, assembly GCA_942493025.1. Classification (GTDB taxonomy): domain Bacteria; phylum Bacteroidota; class Bacteroidia; order Bacteroidales; family Paludibacteraceae; genus Paludibacter. The sequence continues at coordinate 4,149,498 of OW818663.1, read as the reverse complement.
AGATCAACTATTTGAAGAAAGAGTAAACTCATGGCGACAACAGGGGTATTCAACCCACTTTATGACTGGTATAGCTTGGGGTGAGTATAAAGATTATTTCACCGGACAGTGGGATGGAAAATCTCATTTGGACGAAGGTCAGGTACAACAAAACGGAGATACAATCTGGCACGGCCATTTGGTTCCTTATATTGTCCCTACCGAAAATTTCCTGAAATACCTCAAAGAAGTACATCTCAAACGGGTAATAGATGCCGGAATAGATGCAATATACCTCGAAGAGCCGGAATTCTGGGCACGGTCCGGATATAGCGATGCGTTCAAAAGAGAATGGAAAAAATATTACCAATTCGACTGGCGCCCTCAACATGAATCCCCGGAAAACACCTACCTCTCCAATAAACTAAAATATCAACTGTACTACAAAGCACTGGAAGATGTTTTTACTTATGCTAAAGCATATGGCAAAAGTAAAGGGATGAACGTTCGTTGCTATGTACCAACACATTCATTAATCAACTATTCGCAATGGATGATTGTAAGCCCTGAAGCCAGTTTAGCATCAATGGCTTGTGTGGATGGCTATATTGCCCAAATCTGGACAGGAACTTCGCGCGAACCTAACTATTACAATGGTTTGGCTAAAGAACGTGTGTTCGAAACAGCATTTCTCGAATACGGTTCCATGGAGTCGATGACTGCACCCACCGGGCGTAAAATGTTTTTCCTTACCGACCCAATAGAAGATCGTTCGCAAGATTGGGTTGATTACAAGAAAAATTACGAAGCAACATTTACGGCTCAATTACTCTATCCAAAAATTGCCGATTACGAGATTATGCCCTGGCCGGAACGTATTTACGAAGGAATGTATCGTAAAAGCAAAGGTAGCGAAGAACGGATAAAAATTCCCCGACACTATTCAACTCAAATGCAAGTAATGATTAATGCATTGAATGACATGTCAACTTCTGCAAATAAAGTATCCGGAGCACAGGGTATCTCGTTGTTATTAGCCAATTCGTTGATGTTTCAGCGATATCCAACTCATAATGGATACGAAGATCCACAATTATCCAACTTTTACGGACAAGCTTTGCCATTCCTGAAACGGGGTATTCCTGTAAAGACGGTACATATTGAAAATCTTTCGTTACCGGAAACATTGAAAGACACTAAGATACTGCTAATGACTTATTCTAATATGAAACCTCTGTCGGCAACTGCACACGAGTACCTCGCCGAATGGGTTAAGAAAGGGGGAATAATTGTTTATAGTGCTCGTGATAACGATCCGTATCAAACTGTTCAGGAATGGTGGAACACCGGGGATAAAAAATATGCCGTTCCTTCCGATCATCTTTTTGAGAAACTGAATATCAAGAATGCTCCTGAAGAGGGAGAATATACCTATGGAAAAGGAACTGTATATGTATTCCGCCACGATCCGAAAGAATATGTGTTGGCTAATCAAGGTGACACTATACTTGTAAATGTTGTGAAGCAACTATACGAACAAAAGGCTAAAGCCGGAAAGCTAGCTTTCAAAAATAACTTCTTTCTGCAAAGAGGAAATTATGATCTGATATCTGTAATGACGGAAAGCGTAAACAACAATCCATATATTTTAAAAGGGATGTTTGTCGATATGTTCGATCCTCAATTGCCCATTGTTTACGAAAAAGTTGTTGAGCCTGGTTCACAAGCCTTTTTATACGACATTAAAAGGATTGCGAATAAAAACAAACCTCAGGTGTTGGCCAGTGCTGCACGTATTTATGAAGAAAAAAACAATCACGGAGAATACTCATTTATAGCTAAAAGCCCTGAAAACACAACTAATATCATGCGGGTTCTTTTACCGTCGAAACCCAATTCCTTTAGTATAAAGAGTCCTGATGGAAACATGCTCAAGAATGCATCATGCGAATGGGATAACGGGAGTAAAACGTGCCGGGTTATTTTTGAAAACAATCCGGAGGGTATTACAGTAGCTATCAAATACTAAAGCTGCAATTATATTTTCAGATATTTGAAAAGTACATAATGTTTAATGAAAAACACAAAATCATGATTAAAAAACTAACAGTATTATTTTTACTTGTATTCTCTTTGTTTACAGGTTCTGCACATGGAGAAGGTTCTAATGGGTTGAAAAACAATCTCAGACCTTCTGCCTATCCGTTAATCACTATCGATCCCTACACTAGTGGCTGGGCATTCACCGACAAACTGTACGATGGCAATATTAAACACTGGACAGGTAAGAATTTTCCTTTAATGGGTGCCATCAAAGTGGATAAAAAAGTGTATCGCTTTATGGGAACGGAAGATATTTCTTTACTCACCCTGGTACCAACTTCAGAACAAGGGAAATGGGTTGGAAAGTATACAACAACGCAACCTACAGACAACTGGACAAAAAAGAACTTTAACGATGCAGCATGGAAAGAAGGTGCTGGAGCTTTTGGTACAACCGAAAACGAATTTGCGGCTAAAACAAACTGGCAAACAGAATTTATATGGGTCAGACGTACCATTAATCTGGACAAAGACCTGGCCGGAAAGAAAGTATTTCTGGAATTTTCGCACGACGATGATGCAATTATCTACATCAATGGAATCGAAGTTATTAACACCGGGAATACCTGCAAAAAAAATGCCCTTGAGCCATTATCTACTGAGGTTTTAGCCACACTGAAAAAAGGAGAAAATGTTATTGCCGGATATTGTCGCAATAGGGTCGGAAATGGGTTACTTGATTTTGGCTTAGTAGTTGAAAAAGAGAATCAGGCCTTAATGCCACAAACGGCTGTGCAAAAATCGGTAGATGTTCAGGCCACACAAACGCATTATGTTTTCCAATGCGGAGGTGTCAATTTAAAACTGACTTTTTCGGCACCACTTTTTATGGATGACCTGAAACTTCTATCGCGCCCGGTTAATTACATCTCTTACGAGGCTGTTTCTAACGATGGAAAAGCCCATGATGTAAGCATGTATTTCGAAGCTTCAACTGCCTGGGCACTTGACAAGCCACTGCAAAAAGCAACACTGGAGGGTTTTGCAGATGGAAACTTATTTTATTTGAAGACCGGAAGCGTCGATCAAAATATATTAGCTAAGAAAGGTGATGATGTAAGGATTGACTGGGGATATTTTTACATGGTCAGTGACAAAAAAAATGTAATTCACAACATTGGCGACAGTTACAATCTGAGAAAAGGATTTATCAGTGGCAAACAAAAAGAAAATATAAGTAAACGTGAAAGTGCTACCGATCGTTTAGCGCTTACTCAGTCGCTAGGTAGTGTAAACAATGCTGTAGCCGGAAAAATTATGGTGGGTTACGACGATATTTATTCCGTTCAGTATTTTGAGAAAAACCTTCGTCCTTATTGGAATTCCACTAACGACCAAACAATAGTAGGACAGTTTCAGAAAGCGAATAAGGAATATAAATCATTAATCGACAAATGTAATGCATTCGATAAAAAGTTGATTACCGATGCAACCCAATCGGGCGGTAAAGAATACGCCGAGCTATGTGCTATTGCATATCGACAGGCAATTGCTGCTCATAAACTGGTGGAAGCTCCGAACGGTGATTTAATGTTCCTTTCAAAAGAGAACTTTAGTAACGGATCCATCGGAACAGTAGATATTACTTATCCATCCTCACCGTTATTTTTATATTACAATCCGGAACTGGTCAAAGGACTGATGAATTTTATTTATTATTACAGCGAAAGTGGAAAGTGGACAAAACCATTCCCGTCACATGATATAGGCACTTATCCTATTGCTAATGGACAAACTTACGGTGGCGATATGCCGGTAGAAGAAGGTGGTAATATGCTTGTTTTGACAGCTGCTTTGGCTGCGGTAGAAGGAAATGCAAAATATGCAGAGAAACACTGGAATGTATTAACCACATGGACCGACTATTTAGCTGAAAAAGGGCTGGATCCGGAAAATCAACTTTGTACTGATGACTTTGCAGGTCACTTTGCACACAACACCAATCTTTCAATCAAAGCCATCATGGGAGTTGCATCATACGCATATATGGCTGACATGCTGGGAAAAAAGAATTTGGCAACGGAATACTATTCAAAAGCAAGAGTAATGGCAAAAGAGTGGGAAAAGATGGCGAATGATGGCGATCACTATCGTTTGACCTTCGACAAACAAGATACATGGAGTCAAAAGTATAATCTTGTTTGGGATAAACTTCTAAAAACAAATATCTTCCCAAAAGAAATAGCAGAAAAAGAAATAAAATATTATCTGACCAAACAAAATAAATACGGTTTACCACTTGATAACAGAGAAACTTACACCAAAACCGATTGGATTATGTGGACAGCAACGCTGGCTAACGATAAGCCTACTTTTGAACAGTTCATTCAACCTGTGCACTTGTTTATGAACGAAACAACTGACCGTATTCCTATGTCCGATTGGGTATTTACAGATAAGCCGAACCAACGTGGATTTCAGGCACGCTCCGTTGTAGGTGGATATTTTATCAAAATGCTTGAAAATAAGTTGAAATAAATATGAGAAAGATTAAGATATTTTTTGTTGTTGTTTTATTAGTTAACTATTTACATGCGCAGTCATTCACACCTGTAGACTATGTAAACACCTTGGTTGGTTCCCAGTCAAAACACAGTTTGTCGAACGGAAACACCTATCCTGCAATAGCTTTACCCTGGGGCATGAATTTTTGGGTGCCACAAACAGGTAAAATGGGCGACGGATGGGCATACACGTACGATGCCGACAAAATCAGAGGGTTCAAACAAACCCACCAACCAAGTCCATGGATCAACGATTACGGGCAATTTGCAATAATGCCCGTAATCGGTGACCCACAATTTGACGAGGACAAACGGGCCAGTTGGTTCTCTCACAAATCCGAAATTGCAAAACCGTATTATTACAGTGTATACCTGGCAGATCATGATGTTCAAACCGAAATTTCACCCACAATGCGTGCATCAATATTCCGGTTTACGTTTCCGAAGAGCGATAAATCATTTATTGTGGTGGATGCTTTTGACGAGGGGTCATATGTGAAAATTATCCCTGACGAGAATAAAATTATCGGGTACACAACTAAAAATAACGGTGGGGTACCGGACAATTTTAAAAATTACTTTGTGATTGTTTTCGATAAGCCGTTTACATACAAGTCAACAGTTAGCGACAATGTAACAACCCGAAATAAACTTGAAACCGAGAGCAAACATGCAGGAGCTATCATAGGCTTTTCTACTAAAAAGGGAGAAGTTGTGCATGCACGTGTGGCATCGTCGTTTATTGGTTTCGAACAGGCAGAACTTAATCTGAACGAACTTGGCAACGACTCATTTGACCAGATAAAAGAAAAAGGCAGGAAGGAATGGAATAAGGTATTAGGTAAAATTGAGGTAGAGGATGGCAACATCGATAATCTACGCACATTCTATTCCTGCCTTTATCGTTCGGTATTATTTCCACGCAGCTTTTACGAGATTGATGCCAAAGGAAAAGTAGCTCACTACAGTCCTTACAACGGACAAGTAGTACCCGGTTATATGTTTACCGATAGTGGTTTTTGGGACACTTTTCGTAGTTTGTTTCCATTTGTCAATCTGATGTATCCATCGATGAGTTCGAAAATGCAGGAAGGGCTGGTGAATACGTATAAAGAAAGTGGATTTCTTCCCGAATGGGCAAGTCCCGGTCATCGAGGCTGCATGGTTGGAAATAACTCGGCATCGATTGTAGCAGATGCTTATCTGAAAGGCATGAAAGGGTATGATATTGAAACACTATGGAAAGCTGTGGTACATGGAACAAATGCTGTACATCCGAACGTCAGTTCAACCGGACGTTTAGGATACGAATACTACAACAAACTGGGCTATGTTCCTTACGATGTAAATATCAAAGAAAACGCAGCACGAACACTGGAATATGCCTACGATGACTGGTGCATCTATAAGTTGGGTAAAAAACTGGGTAAATCAGAAAAAGAAATCGGTATTTACGCCCAACGTGCCATGAACTATAAAAATCTGTTCGATCCTACACATAAACTAATGCGGGGTAAAAATCAGGACGGAAGCTTTCAGTCGCCATTCAATCCATTGAAATGGGGAGATGCTTTTACCGAAGGAAACAGCTGGCATTATACTTGGTCGGTATTTCACGATCCACAAGGATTAATCGGTTTGATGGGTGGAAAAGCTGACTTTAATCGCATGATGGATTCAGTGTTTGTAATGTCTCCGGCATTCGACGATAGTTATTACCACGGAGTTATTCACGAAATTCGCGAAATGCAAATCATGAATATGGGACAATACGCCCACGGCAACCAACCGATACAGCACATGCTTTATTTGTACAATTATTCGGGCGAACCATGGAAAGCACAGTATCGGATTCGTGAAGTGATGGACAAACTATACACATCGGCACCCGACGGTTATTGTGGCGACGAAGATAATGGTCAGACATCTGCCTGGTACGTATTTTCTGCCATTGGCTTTTATCCTGTCTGTCCCGGAAGTAACGAGTATGTGTTAGGTTCGCCACTATTCAAAAGTGTAAAGCTCCATCTTGAAAACGGGAAGCAGGTAACTATTGAAACAGATAATAATTCAAAAGCCAACAGATATATTTCTTCGATGACTGTGAACGAAAGTCTTTTTCCGAAGAATTACCTGACACAAGACCTCCTGACTCAGGGAGCTAAGATACGGTTTCAAATGTCGGATCTTCCCAACAAACAGCGTGGAACAAAAGAGGTTGATTTGCCCTACTCCTTCTCTACTGAACTGAGAAAATAGTATAACCCGATGTGAGTTCTTTCTGAGCCCCGCTTAGATTGAACTCACATTTCAAAATAAGAAAAATCAAATTTAGTTGTTGAATAAAGAATAAACGATTTTATGAAAAAAGATAAAGGTTTAGTCCCAACCGGGTTGATGCTTGCATCGCTCTTTCTAATTTTTGGTGGTATCCACAGCGTAAATGCAACTTCACAGAGCAGTGCAACCGCAGTGAGCGACAACACCAGAGTATATGTCTCCCAACGTCCTAAAATGGAAGACCGTTTGTTTGTTTCCACCGAAGTAGAGGCTAAGATGGCTGCAATAAAACGTGTATTAAAAAATCCTAAACTAGCCTGGATGTTCGAGAACTGTTTTCCCAACACACTGGATACCACTGTTCATTTCCGTGAAATAGATGGGCAAGACGATACCTTTGTATACACCGGAGATATTCATGCCATGTGGCTTCGTGACTCCGGGGCACAGGTATGGCCTTATATACGCTTTGCCAATAAAGACCCGAAGCTGAAGAAAATGTTGGCAGGAGTTATTCGTCGACAGTTTAAATGTATAGGTATCGATCCTTATGCCAATGCGTTTAATGATGGACCTACCGGAGGAGAATGGATGACGGACATGACGGATATGAAACCCGAACTTCATGAGCGGAAATGGGAAATTGATTCCCTTTGCTACCCGATAAGACTGGCGTATGAATACTGGAAAGAAACCGGTGACGCCAGTGTATTTTCGGACGATTGGCTCAAAGCAATTGAATTGGTGCTGAAAACCTTTACCGAGCAACAACGGAAAAATGGAATAGGACCTTATAAATTTCAACGTAAAACAGATCGCCAGTTGGACACAAACTCCAACAATGGGCTGGGCAATCCGGTAAATCCGGTTGGACTGATTGCTTCTGCCTTTCGTCCATCCGACGATGCAACTACTTTTCAGTTTCTTATACCATCCAATTTCTTTGCAGTTACTTCGTTGAGAAAAGCAGCCGAAATACTGGCTACGGTCAACAAGAACACAACTTTGTCGGCAAAATGTAATAGCTTGGCAAAAGAAGTGGAGACAGCAATCAACAAATATGCAATCTACAATCATCCAAAATACGGAAAGATGTATGCATTCGAAGTAGATGGCTTTGGCAATCAATTACTCATGGATGATGCCAATGTACCCAGTTTATTGGGATTGGCATATATGGGCGATCTTCGTGTGAATAATCCGATTTATCAAAACACCCGCAAGTTTGTCTGGAGCAAAGATAACCCGTATTTCTTCAAAGGAAAAGCAGGCGAAGGCATTGGTGGACCTCATGTGGGATATGATATGGTATGGCCGATGAGCATAATGATGAGAGCCTTTACCAGCACAAACGATGAAGAAATAAAAACCTGCATCAAGATGCTTTTGAATACCGATGCCGGGACAGGTTTTATGCATGAGTCCTTTAATAAAGATGATGCAACTAATTTCACGCGCCCCTGGTTTGCATGGCAAAATACTTTGTTTGGAGAATTGATTATCAAATTGATTGACGATGGTAAACTGGACTTACTAAATAGTATCCAATAAATGAATTTGATGTGAGTGACGCCAACTTGTGAATGGTGCAAATAAAGCTATTCTCCTTTTTAAGTTATAACTCATGCACTATATAACCTTTTGAACTACAAATTGAAATATAGATTATAATAATATATGAAAAACAAAAAATCAATTACTCAAATTTCACCAGTGCTGTTTGGATTCTTTATAATGGGTTTTTGCGACGTGGTTGGTATAAGCTCTATGCATGTCAAAGAAGATCTGTTAGGCAATTTCAGTCTCGAGTTCAGGGACACGCTCTCCAACATGATACCCGTGGCATTATTTTCCATGTTCCTGATCTTTTCAGTACCAACAGGTATGCTGATGAATAAGATTGGTCGTAAAAAGACGGTACTTCTGAGTAACTGCATTGCTATGCTGGCTCTGTTTATTCCATTAATCGAGTACAGCTTTAGCATGTCATTACTAGCCTTTGCTCTGTTAGGAATAGCTAATACCATTTTACAGGTATCTCTGAATCCGCTACTGACAAACGTTGTACAAGGCGAAAAGCTGACTTCCAGCCTTACCGCCGGACAATTTGTGAAAGCAATATCTTCATTCAGCGGTCCATTCATTGCCGCTTTTGCTGCTGCTACATTGGGCAACTGGCAGTACATTTTTCCCATTTACGCAGTTATTACGTTGTTATCAACCATTTGGCTGATAGCAACACCTATCCCATTGGAAACCGTAACGAGCAAAGCCAGTTCATTTAGCGATGTATTCGGGTTATTGAAAGATAAAACTATTTCCCTTTTATTCTTAGGGATAATATTCGTAGTTGGTGTGGACGTTGGATTAAATACGGTTGCTCCTAAAATTTTAATAGAACGTTGTGGAATGAACTCTATTGATGCCGGGTATGGGCCAAGTGTTTATTTCGCATTTCGTACAGCAGGTGCATTTGTAGGTGCTGTTTTATTAGCTCGCGTATCAGCAGGGAAGTTCTTTAAGATAAGTACCGTTCTTGCAGTCTTAGCATTGGTTGCATTGATCTTTGTTACAGATAAAACCCTTATGTTTATACTATTTTCTATCATTGGCTTTTCAATAGCCAACATTTTCTCTATCATCTATTCAATAGCCATTCAGTCAAAGCCCGATAAAGCAAATGAAATTTCAGGATTGATGATCACAGGTGTTTTTGGCGGTGCAGTCATTCCTTTTATCATGGGACTTACTTCCGATGCTTTAGGTTCTCAAGTCGGTTCTGTACTAATTATTCTTCTAAGTGCCGTTTATTTATTCTTTTGCGCATTTACTGTAAAACTTAAGGAATCAGCAACAACAATATCAAAATAAATCATCATAATCCATTGTTAACATTAGATATTTATAACAAGTAGGATACTTAACAAAAGTTAGAATGTACGGAAGGAATATTAAGGTAGAGTGCTCTTCGCAATTATAATTATAGGCCTTGATGCTTTTTTATGCAATTTCAATATAGCTTAGTAATTTATAAATCAGCAAACTTAATGGAAGTGCACTTTCTGTGTAATTATAAGTTTTCTATCCATTTAGTCAATATTATTTCTCGTTGAGCATTGAAGTCTTTTTTTGTCAGGTGTAACGCTTTTCTGTTATTTTAGCAAATATTATTGGGCAGAACTCTTAGTTTATTAGTCCGTATTATTTAATACTGCATGCAAAGTCATCTACATAGGTACATGATAAGATCAGTTATAATTCAATGTGAAAAATCTGAATACAAATTATAAGTTCCAAAAACATTTCTACCTTTGTGTCAATAATTTTGAGCAAGCGTGTAATAGTCAATAAAAAGACTACAAAAGACAAAGTGTCGTTACTAAAGCGTTACTAAGGCAAACACTTTAATCGCTAAACACCTGATATTTGCTGGATAAATAGTAGAAAATTCATTTCCCGTCAGCACCGCAAAACACCCTATTAACCTATTGATTAATAGGGTGTTTCCGTTTTCAGTCGTGCAAGTATCGTGCAAATTGGGGATCAATGTAAAAAGGGATCAATGTAAAAAGGAGGCGGTAAAAATATTACGCAAAAAAAAACAGCCCGACATAGAAATCCGGGGTCAGCACATAACACATGACCCCGAAGCATCATAAATGACAAAAAGCGAATAATTCAGCTATTTGAATTATTCGCTTTACTTTTAAAGGAAAAATGCGGATCGGTTACAAATAATTTAGATTTGCACTACTAAATATTTAGATACGCTCCAGAATTTCGAAGGATTGGTAATCTCAATAGTAACGGTCTTGTCGGCACCGGTTACCAAACTGTAACTGCTTTGTGGATGTAACGATAGAATCTTTACCTTTTTGCTATTAGTAGGTATCGATGAGATGTTTCTCAAGTCAACTTGTGTAAACACAGAATTATCAATATCGTTATTCAACACTTTTGAGCTTTTGAAAAGCCCACCTGCTGAAATAACCTTTGCCTCTTTCAGTTTCTTTGCAGTGGCAATATAGTACCACACTGTGTTCATGTTGTTGTCCTGCGTTTTCAACGTTGATTTTTGTTGTTCAATTGCAGTTTGTTGTTCAGCTATGCTTTTACTCTGTACATCTACAGTCGTACTAAGCTCGGTAATCTTGATGTTTTTTTGTTCAAGTTCAGTCTGTAAGGCTTGAATTTGAAGCCCTTTGTCATCCATTTCAGCCTGTAGACGTTTGATTGTTTCTGCTAGCATGGCATTTGCTCTTCCTTTTTTGGATGCTAAATGGCGCAGCTCCTCAATTTTCGCTTTGTTTTGTTCGATGTTCTCTTTGATAGCAGTCATTTGTGCTGCGATCAGCTCTCTTTTGTTTGTTGTTTTACCTTCCGCACCTTTAAGGTTCACTTTCATTTCACTGGCACTATGGTTTATTTCAGAGAAACCGGTTTCGATATCGTTCAAAAGAATCAGCGTTTGATTATAATTGGAATCCAAAGCCTGCTTTTCAAGTTGCAGTGAATCACGTTCGGCAATGGCGGCTTTGAATTTGCTCGAATTCTCAACACACGACACCGACATAAATGCGAGTACTGTAATAATTGTAAAAAATTTAATTGTCTTCATCTTTTTTGATTTTAATGGTTTTTGATTTACATTAAGCTCCATAATAGATTACCTAATGTGTTGATTATATATTAAGTGTTATTTATTTCAGACTAATGAATAGAGCTAGCACCCATAACTATCCACGGTAATTTTGTTTTGAATCATTAATAATGGTCTACAAAATTGCATAACTTTTTATAATCAGTTGTTACATAACTTTTGTTATAAATTATATAATTCATACGTTTATAACACAGATGCCATTTGTTTATCTGAACATATGTATCAGGTGGTCAACGCCATTCAGTTAAAACCGAATTAGAAATAGAACTCTTCAAGACCACACTTTCGTTTCTTTGTTATGCATAACGGACAAATGGACGGTGTAGTATTTCCAAATTTGTATAAATCCATTATATTTAATGTTACTGTTATTTTTATTGCTACAGTTGCAGCATATAATCTTGGATTGTACATTTGCACCTGACTGCAGAACAACACTTCCTCCAAAATAATAACAATGTATTTTTTTGTGATAATGTCCGATTTTCAGATTACTATTACTATAAATAAAAAAAAACACTACTTTTGTTGTTATTGGTACACATCCCGAATACCTGTATTTTATATAAAATAAAGGAACCAGTAAATGTCGATAAAAGAGATAAATGAAAATCTGATACTAAAAGTTTCAAAGGGCGAGGAAAAGGCTTTTTCTTTGCTCTATGACTGTTATTATACCTATCTGAATACGATAGCACTATGTTATATCTTCAATAAGGATGTTGCAAACGAGATAGTAAATGATGTATTTATTCATGTTTGGCACAAGCGCCAGACATTAGTCTACCCAATCCATTCGTATCTCATTCAGTCGGTTAAGAATGGTTGTTTAAATCATATTCGGGCACAACGAACCAACGAACGCGTATTGACAGAGCATAAAAAACAGCTGCTTGATTTTCAGGAAGAATACATCTTGTCAAATCCAACTCCTTTGCAATACGTGGAGACACAAGAGATTGAGATGCAAGTGCGAAATGCGATAGCGCAATTACCTGAGAAATGCAGAACTATTTTTGAACAATACCTTTTTGGAGGAAAATTACCGGAAGAGATTGCAAAAGAGCAGTTGATAACCGTCAGCACGGTGAGGGTTCAGATTAAAAATGCGTTGGATAAATTAAAGGTGTCGCTTGATCATCTTATCTTTGTTTTGTTACTAATACTATTGAATTGAAGTTTCAACCCGACACATATACAGAATGCAAAACGATACCACAAAATATGACGATTTAATGATGGGCTACCTTTCGGGAGATATTTCCGAAAAGGATCAGCAGCATTTTTTTGAGCTTTTAAAATCGAATGCCGATTTAAAAATGCGGTTTGATGAAATGCTGAAGGTGCGTTCGGTTGCATTTATTCCTCAACTGGAAACTGAAAAGCAGGCAAATTACAGACGATTGATGATGCAAATCAACGAAGTTGCTCCTACTGTTGGTGGCTCGCATTCATGGACAAATAGCTTTCTACGAATAGCAGCTATACTTATTCTGCTTGTATCAGTTTCTATTTCCACTTTCTATGTTTATAAAGACCTGACTTCAAACGACACTGCATTGTGCTATGAAACTGTTGTGCCTGTCGGTTCGCAAACCAAAATTATTTTACCCGACAGCACTGTTGTGTGGCTAAATTCAGGATCTACTTTAAGATACAATCAGGCCTTTGGTAAAAATAGCCGCGAAGTCACCCTTATGGGCGAAGGGTATTTTGAGGTTTCGAAGAATAAGAAAAAGCCATTTACCGTACACACCGGAATGCTAGATATTAATGATATAGGCACGATTTTCAATGTAAAATCATATGCAGAAGAAAAAGAAATTATCGTTCATCTGATAGAAGGAGCAGTAAATGTATCGTTGCCCGACAACAAAGATGTCGGCTCTTTTGCAATGAAACCCAATGACAGACTAGTATACAACAAAACGACAAAGAAAATCAACTACCTACAAACCGATGCCTCACGATCGGCTTTGTGGACTACCGGCAAGCTTTGTTTTGTTGACGCTACCATTGAACAGATTTCGAAAGATCTCGAACGAAAATACAATGTACGGATCCTCATTTTAAACGAGAAGATCAAATCGGAACTCTTTTCAGGTAGTATAAATATGAACCTTCCGCTAAAGGATATATTTTTGTATATAGATGTCGATAAAAAATTTAAAATATCTCAGGTTGGTGATACAATAAATATCAACTAATTGATCCGTTGTTTTAAAGCATTTACGATATTGCGAAGCATCTTAAACACCTACCCCTTGTGCAGACAAATGCTCAGTTTCAGTTTAGTTTTGTCCAATTAAAAAAAACTAATTCCCACCCATTAGACAAATTCTGCATTTTTTTCATTTTTATTGAAAATATGTAGAATCTGTCTAAATGTTTTCTTGTCGAGATGTGTATATAGTTATAGAATGTGACAAAATGCATTCGGACTTATTATGCCGGACAGAAATAACCAATTTGAAAATCTAATGAACAGTCATTTGTCAGGAATCATTTCTGATAATGAAGAACGCATATTCGTAGATATTCTCAATTCAGACCCCCGATACAAAACTTTATACCGCGAAATGGCCAAAACCAGAGCTCTTTCATTTATTCCTGTGCTTGAAAGTGAAAAGAAAGACAGCCATAACAAATTTACCAATGCCTTACATAATAGAGTTTCATTCAACAGAAAGTCCCATCCATTCTACAGTTTTTTAAAGATTGCCGCCGCGATGATTTTTATAGCCTCAACCTCCATTAGCTCGTACTATATTTTCGCAAAACAGAACAATCAGTTAACAACTTGTGAAACCTTTGTGCCGTTTGGTTCACAAGCAAAAATAATTTTACCGGATGGAACGGTTGCGTGGTTAAATTCTGGTTCCACTTTAAAGTACAATAACTCTTTTGGACGGAAAGACAGAGAAGTACAGCTGACAGGTGAAGGTTATTTCGAAGTCACAAAAAACAAAAGCAAACCATTTATGGTACAAGCCAATAACATCAAGATAAAAGTACTAGGCACTGTTTTTAATGTCCGCTCTTATCTGGATGCCCCCACCATAGAAGTAAATTTATTGGAGGGCAAAGTTGATGTTACGAAGTTGAATATGAAAGATGCCAGAGGACTTACCCTGTTACCGAATGAAAAAATGATTTATGACAGAAAAGCCGGAACAATGTTCGTATGCAAAGCCGACGCGGCTAAATCAGCTCAATGGACTACCGGAAAACTTTGTTTTGTGGATGCTTCTCTTAAAGACATTTCGAAAGATTTGGAGCGTAAATTCGATGTTCAGATTAAGCTCGAAACCGAGGATATAAATAAAGAAATATTCTCAGGCAGTTTGGATTTGAACCAGCCCCTCGACAAGATACTGGATTATTTGGATGTCGATAAAAAGTTTACAAAAACACACAACGGAAAAACAATATACATTAAAAACAAAAAAACAAGAAGAATATGAAAAACTCCACTTAATTTTATGTCGAATTAAACAAAAATCAATTGTTAGTCTTAAAAAAAAATCTTAAATTAATCACAAATGAAAAAACAAACTAATTATGCGATGAAACATTTTGTTTCGTTCAGGTTATTAGCATTACTGCTATGCCTTTTTTCTGTGTCAATGAATTTTACTGTTTCAGCACAGGAATCAAAAATCACATTAAAACTTAAAGACACCCCTTTAAGCGAGGTTTTAAATCAGATAGAGAAGAAATCATCTTATACATTTTTGGTAAGAAGTAACGATGTCGACTTAAAAGAAGCCGTTAGCATTGATGTTGAAAACAAGAATGTAGATGAAATATTAACTCAGCTGTTTAATCAACGTCAAATTAGTTTTGAAATTACGGGAAAAAGTATTTCTGTTTTCAAACTTCAAAATAATTCAAATGTAAATTCTCAGAGCGATGCCAAGAAAGTGTCGGGTAAAGTTACCGATGAAAACGGCGAAGCACTACCGGGTGTAAGTGTGTTAGTAAAAGGAACACGTTTGGGTGGGGTTACGGATATTAACGGAGTGTATACCATTAACAATGTACCAAAGAACGCTATCTTACAATTCTCATATATAGGTATGCAAACTCGTGAGGTGAAAGCCGGGAGTCAGTCAGTAGTCAATACGGCATTAAGCGATGACGCCATCGGGTTGAGCGAAGTTGTTGCTGTTGGATATGGAACAGTAAAGAAAAGTGACTTAACGGGTGCAGTATCTTCAATTTCAGCCAGTCAACTAAAAGAAAGATCAAGCACTAACGTTATGCAATCATTAGCAGGCCAAGTGGCAGGTGTTCAGATTCAACAAACCCAGGGTGCTCCCGGAAGTGCTCCCACCATAAAGGTACGTGGTACTTCTACTATTACGGCAGGTACCTCGCCTTTGTATGTTATTGACGGTTTTCCGA
Source organism: Paludibacteraceae bacterium (assembly GCA_942493025.1). Taxonomy (GTDB): domain Bacteria; phylum Bacteroidota; class Bacteroidia; order Bacteroidales; family Paludibacteraceae; genus Paludibacter. Next base: position 4,133,562 of record OW818663.1, on the reverse strand, counting down.
TGGAAGGTGCCGACATGGGTAATGTAAGTGCTCAGGACATTGAGTCAATTGAAATTCTGAAAGATGCTTCTTCTACAGCAATTTATGGTTCCAGAGGATCGAACGGTGTAGTTCTTATCACCACCAAAAGTGGTAAAGCCGGAAAAACGAAGGTTGAAATCAGCTATGAAAAAGGGTATCAACAGCTGGTGCGTAAGGTAAAGATGATGAATAGCCAGGAGTTTATCCAATATTATAACGACGCCCATAATAATGCGTGGATTGCAAAGGGTGGCAATGCCAGCGACCCAAACAGTGTACGTCCGCAGAGTTATCAGATTCCAACCGAATTTATAACCGATCCTCAAAAATTTCAAACTACCGACTGGCAAGATGTCCTTTTCAAAACTGCTCCAAGCGATAATATTTTACTTTCAATAAGTGGTGGAAACGAAAAGACCAAGTTTTTGATCTCCGGAGGCTTTATTGATCAAAATGGGATAGTAGATAACTCCAAATTCAAACGTTATTCTATTCGTTCAAATATGACTCATCAAATTCTACCATCGCTGAAAGTTGGTGTGAATATTGGTCTTACTAAAATTGATAACAAAGAATATGGAACTGATGGTAAATCGGGAGCTGTAAGTTTAGCTCTTCAAAACGACCCCATTTTTCCAGTATATAACGAAAATGGCAACCTGGGATTCAGAGATCCAGCATCCCAATGGTACAGATTTGTTCCTTATGGGCTACAACTATGGCATCCGTATGCACTGACACGAGAAATTGACAAACTGAGTCAACGACACAATGTTATATTCACGTCGTTTGCCGAATATAATTTTCTAAAAGATTTTACTTTCAAAACAAGCCTGGGATCTTCATTTAACAATAACCATTACACCGAATATCAAAATGCAGGACAAAAATGGGGATATTCTGCATGGAATCCGGCGCAAGGTATAGATAATTCGTACTATACGTTTAACTGGCTATTCGAAAACACATTGTCGTACAATAAAACTTTCGGCAAACATAATGTCAACGCGCTTCTTGGCTACTCAGCACAGAAAAACAATTATCGTGAGACTTTGATTACTGCCAATAGTTTCCCTAACGACATGGTACACACCCTGAATGCAGGGAAACCGGTTTCAGCTACAACTTCTGCTTCCGACTGGAGTATGATTTCTTATATAGGCCGCGTTAATTATTCTTATCGAAACGAGTATCTATTAACTACAACCTTGCGTAGAGATGGTTGTTCAAGATTTGGAAATGACACCAAATGGGGGTACTTCCCCTCTGCATCATTGGCATGGAAAGTGTCGGAACAAGATTTCATTAAAAATATCTCGTGGATAAACAGTTTAAAATTAAGAACAAGTTATGGTGTAACCGGTAATAACTTAATACCAAACTACGGCGCAATTGGTCAGTTACAACAAACTCAATATGCCTGGGGAAGCTCAGTAAGTCAGGGTTTGTATCCTCAAAACATCTCCAATTCGGATTTAAAATGGGAAAAAACAAGCCAGTTTGACGTCGGATTTAACTTAGGAATGTTCTCAAACAGAATTTATGTAGAGGCCGATTATTACAATTCGATAACAAAAGATTTGCTTTTAAACATCCCGGTTCCGGTACTAACCGGCTTTACTGAGCAACTCACAAATATTGGAAAGGTCCGAAATACCGGTTTTGAGTTTTTGATTACCTCAAAAAATCTGGTGGGTGACTTTAAGTGGGATACAAAATTTAATGTTTCGCTCAACAGAAATAAAGTGTTGAAACTTGGACCAAATGATGCTCCCATTTACATTAACAACTGGGGAACTACCAAAACCGAAGTTGGACAACCGGTTGCCAATTATTTTGGATATGTATTTGATGGGGTATTTATGAATCAGAGCCAAATTGATAATTACCCACACGTTTCATCTACTACTCCGGGAGATCCGAAAGTAAAAGATGTGAACAAAGATAAAATTATTGATGAAAAAGATCGTACCATTATTGGAAATGCTCAGCCCGACTACACTTTAGGCTTGACAAATACATTTACTTACAAACACTTCGATTTGAATATCATTCTACAAGCTTCGGTAGGTAACAAAATATTAAATAGTCAGTCGAGATTTTCAAAATACTACAACGGTAACAGAAATGGTTATGCAAGTATCGTCAATTATTGGAAATCGGTTGATGAACCGGGTGATGGTAAAACATTTAAACCGAACATCAGTTACCCGGGCTTACAAACACAATTTTCAAGTTTTTGGGTTGAAGATGGTTCCTACCTTCGCATCTCAAATGTGCGTTTAGGATACAATTTCTCAACAGCACTTATGAAAAAGTTATCACTGGAATCTGCCAGACTTTATGTGAATGTAGACAATCTGTTTGTTTTTACCAAATACCTGGGTTATGACCCCGAAAACAGCGTGTTTACAGATGCCCTGAATACAGGAAATGACTACGGTGCATATCCGGTACCAAGAACCATTACTTTTGGTTTAAAACTTGGATTTTAAAACAACTTTAAAATATCATTAAAATGAAAGCAAAAAATATTATTATAGTAATTTTGAGTCTGTCGTTATTCTCTTCATGTTCTGATAATTTTTTAGATTTAGCACCCATATCAAACATGAATGTGAATCAGTTCTATAAAACAAAAGACGACTTTCAACAAGCCGTTAATGCAGCGTATCAGACTCTTTACACGCAGTATGCTCCTGAGAGTGGTGTGTACTATTGTGGTGAAGCGATGTCGGATGAAGCTACTATGTACATGGTTGTTGGCAATGTTGCCGACAAGTGGGCATTTAAAGATTATAATCTGAAAGCAAACAATACCATCGTAAAGAAAATATGGGATGATGGGTTTATTTCTATCAACAAAATAAATATTGTTATTGATAAATTACAAGGTTCCAGTCTTGATAGTGACACCAAAAATGGTTTCGAAGCTGAAATGAAATACCTGAGAGGACTTTATTACTTCAATATGGTTCGAATGTTTGGGTCGGTGCCAATTCTTGAAAAAACGGTTTCTGTAGGTGTCAGTTATGATGTTTTACGTTCGCCGGTAAGCGATGTATACAACTTTATTATTGCCGACCTAAAATTTGCTGAAGCTAATTTACCTGTAAGATCCAAAGCAGCGCGTGTAGGGCAAGCCACTAAAGGGGCGGCTGAGGGTATTTTGGGTGAAGTGTACCTTACCTTAGGTGACAAAAATTCTGCAAAAAATGTATTAATGAGTATTATCAATTCTCAGGAATATGAATTATTACCAGACTATGGTTCTTTGTGGGATTTAAAACATGAAAATAGTAAAGAAGCTGTATTCGAAATCAATTATGTGGCCGGACCTACAAGTCCATCAAGCCCCTATTGGGAGTCATTTACGCCGTTTGAAAATTTCAGATTATCTGCTCAGGGACTTGGACTCAATCAGGTAACAGATAACTTATGGAACAGTTACGAAACAAACGATCCACGACGCGATTTATCTATATTTGCAGGTTATAATGATGCTACCGGAAAGTGGATTCCCATTAAATTTGCAAAAAAATGGTACGACGACACCTACATTAGAACAAAAACCTATTATTACGAGAACAACTTTATTGTACAACGTTATGCCGATATTTTATTAATGTATGCTGATGCATCCGGAGATGCTGAATATCTCAACAAGGTAAGACGACGCGTTGGAATGCCTGAATATGGTACTGCCACTTATCCATCGGCCACATATCCAACCTTGGATTTAGCCATTGAACACGAGAGAGAAGTGGAATTGGCACTGGAGTTTCATCGTTGGTTTGATTTAAAACGTACCAGCCGTGCAATCAATGTACTTACTGCTGCAAAGGGGAAAGCTATTTCGGCAGATATGTTACTGCTGCCAATACCTCAAGCGGTTATTGATCAAAATCCGAAGATAGAGCAAAATAGAAATTACTAAATAGAAAAAGGGGTATCTTTGTAACGGTCATGGGTATCCCTTTTTTTTACAAAACCGATTTTATTGTTATCAATCCAATGAAATTCAAAATAAAAACCTGCACTTTTTTCGCTATCTCGTCTAAAAAAACCAAAGACAAACTAGTGTTAGGTTTGATTTGACGGTAGGTCTCAATTGCCGTCCCAGCAATTAATTCTTACTTAACATAACACCGGAGCCATCGTTAAAAAAACATCAAAAGAATTATAGCCTTCATCCTTAAACCAATATTAAAACAAAAAAAGACAGAATGAAACTAAGACTTGTAATACTCATTGTAATCAATCTATTAGTGAATGCTTTGGTTGCACAAACTCTGTTGAAATCCGTAGGTCCCTGGGGAGATCAGGGAAACGGAACGTATATCAACCCTATTTTAAAAGCCGACTATTCCGATCCTGACATCATAAGAGTGGGGGAAGATTACTACATGACCTGCTCCGAATTTCATTTTATGGGTATGCCGGTACTTCATTCGAAGGATTTGGTAAACTGGACTATCATTGCCAGTGTTTACAATGAATTGAAATTCTCGAAAAAGTACGACACCAATGATCATTACGCAGGTGGAAGCTGGGCTCCGGCCATTCGTTATCATGATAACAAGTACTGGATTTACTTTTGTACACCTCACGAAGGTCTTTTTATGACCACTGCCGAAAAACCCGAAGGTCCATGGAAGCCTCTTGTGCAAGTGGTGGATACTGCCGGTTGGGAAGATCCCTGCCCGTTTTGGGATGATAATGGACAGGCTTATTTAGGTAGAAGTAAAACAGGTGCAGGTCCTATATATATTCATAAACTCAGTGCGAATGGTGAAAAATTGCTCGATAATGGTGCAATTGTTTATACCGGCCCGGTAGCAGAAGGAACCAAGATTTACAAACTAAACGGCTACTATTATTTAAGTATCCCCGAAGGTGGTGTTAGTACGGGTTGGCAAACTGTATTGAGGTCGAAGAATATATACGGCCCTTATGAAAAGAAAGTGGTACTGGAAAAGGGGAGTACATCTATAAACGGTCCTCATCAAGGAGGCTGGGTTGATACACCTAACGGAGAGTGGTGGTTTATTCATTTTCAGAGTGTAAACACAATTGGGCGGGTGTGCCATCTGCAGCCCATGCGCTGGCAAGATAACTGGCCCGATATGGGCATTGATATAGATATGAACGGCATTGGTGAGCCCGTTTATGTATGGAAAAAACCTGATGTGGGGAAAACCTATCCGATTACGGCACCACAAACATCCGATGAATTCGGCAGTCCACAACTTGGGTTTCAATGGACATGGAACCACAACCCGGTTAATGAGGCATGGTCACTGGTACAAAAACGGGGCTATCTTCAACTGAATGCGTTGCCCGCCGTTTCTTTTCTGAAAGCAAAAAACACCCTCGTTCAAAAAGTAATGGGGTCGGAAGGAAAAGCTACGACTTTGTTGATAGTCGACCTAATGAAAGAGGGACAGAAAGCAGGGCTCTGCCTGATGGGGAAACAATACAACTTGATCGGAATCGAAAAATCAGAAGGAAAACTGCTGTTATTTGTCGACATTAACGGAAAGCTAACCAAAATGCAACTTCGCTCAACCAGGTTATATTTACAAGTTGAAATTACTGAAAAAGAAGGTGAGAATCAATTTTACTACAGTGGAGACAATAAAAAGTTCTATCCGTTAGGAGATCATTTTACTGCGAATTTTGGAAATTGGAAAGGACCTAAGGTAGGCTTATTCAGTTACAATGAAAAAAACAACGGAGGAACCGCCTTATTTGATTGGTTTCATTACGATTATGTTGGGCCTGAAAGTGTTGGCAAATAAAAAACAAGAGTTCCTTCTTCATCAAGCGAAGCGATGATTGATCAAACTAAAAATATAAGACCTTATTAAATAAAAACAATGAAAAAACTCTTTAATATCTTTATTGTCTCTTTTTTCTTATTCTATAGTTCCCCCAGTAGTTCTCAGGCCTTATATCCCGATTATGCCAATTCGACCATGAGTGTTAGTGTCTCGAACCGTTTGTCTAGCCAATACATGCCCGTCATTGGCGTATGGATGTGGGGAGAGAATGAATTTAAGACGGATGGTTATAAAAAAATGGTGGATCATGCCGGTGAACATTCGCCTTTTAATCTACTGATTCCTTTTCTTCGTTTTCCCGATATGGAGGTTGTAAACGAAAAGGTGCATGACCGGGTAAAACTTGCAGCGACGTACAGTAATAGTAAAGGAGTGCAGTTAGTTCCCGATTTAGATGTCCGCTCAGCCCGGCGTGCCTTCCAACAAGCTTTTCCCGATGAATTACAACAAATGCTTCGACTGAAAGAAGTACGGCTTTCAAAGAATAAAGCCGTTGATCTCACGATTCCGAGTATTGATTTGAATGATCATTATTCGGGGGGAGATATAACGCATCACATTTCCTTAAAAGGCGAATTACTAAGAGTTTATATGTACTCCCGCACGACCGAAGGTATTGACCCTGCATCAGTCAGGGAGATTACACACAATTGCAAACTTATTTTTGCCTCAAAAGATTCGGTAAAAACCGAAATTCCAACTCAACACCCGGCAAAAAACGAGGAGGTTTATGCCTGTGTTATGGTTTCATTCACTCATTTATATCCCGACATCTTCGGACCTCATTTGATGAGTTTTCAACAAAAAATTATTGACCAATATGGGGATATTCCTTTAGCGGGTGTGTGTAAAGATGAATGGGGCTATCCACCCTATTATCCACGGTTTTTTAAATCAGGTTATCATGATTTTTGGTATTCAGCTTTTCATGCAAAAGCGTATGCTCAAAAAACAGGTGGCCGTGACTTCTTGTCGGACTGCATGCTTATGTCACTGGGAATGAAAGGCAAAGATGCCAGGCGTCAGATGGCAGTTAATCAACTGACAGAAATGACGAGAGATCGGAATAAAGATTTGGAAGAAGACTTTTACAATGGAGTAAAGAAAGTTTTCGGCAGTAATGCTGCTGTAACCGTTCATTCAACCTGGTGGCCTTTTCCTGACAAATGTGAATACAAGAAAAACGGACTGGATTGGTGGGTTAGCAAGCGCGATTGGGCACAAACAGATGAAGTGGTTCCTTTTGCCGTGCGCACGGCACTTTGCAAAAAGTGGGGCAGTTCCGTTTGGTACAACATGTATTATAAAGATGATTTAGCCTCACAAATATGGAGTTCGGCACTTGCCGGCGGACGCATAAATTACCTGGAGTTTACATCTTTGTCGAATGCGGAGATTATGCAGGCCGAGAATAGAGTACGATTATTAAACTACGTCAATAAAAGTCCGCTCGATTGTCCCGTTGCGGTTATTTTTGGGCAGGCTAACGCGATGAACTGGGCCGGAACCAACTTTGAGGATGTAGGCATGGCACTCGTTGACAGTTTGTGGTGTAAAGGGTATCCTGCCGATCTTATCCCGACGACGGAAATTGAAAATGGCAGTTTACGTGTCGATTCGACAGGTGCTGTGTGGTATGGTAAACAGCGCTATTCGGCCGTGGTACTGTATCATCCTGAATTTGAAAAAAAGACAACAGCTGCTTTTTTTAAGAAAGCAGATGCAAATAGAACTGCCTTATACAGAGTGGGCACATGGAACAGGGACTTTTACGGTAAGGCCGTAAATGGTATCCGGCTATTGCCCAAGACCATGACTGCAACGACAAGTATTCAGGAAACGGTTTTGAAAGTTATTGACGCTCTGGGGCAAAAATCGATATTAAACCAAACCCCGGCAACTGCTGTTCTTGACAATCGGTTCTTTAAACTCAGGGATTTTAATCATTCCTCGTATATGCCTGCCAGATCGGGGTTTTGCAGGTTAATTGATGGAACCGTTATTCATATTGCCGCAACAGAAAAGGTGAGTGGAGATACCATCCGATTAAATTTTAAAATAAATGACTTTGATGTTTCAATCGATGCTGTGGGAGTTACTTCAACCCAACTGGATGAAAACGGGAGACTTAAAGCGTTGGCTGCCGGTGGTTTGAAATTGTTCAAAACAAATGAGATGGAAATTAAGCTGGATAAACGCGTGGATATGGCTCTTTGGATGAATGATGAAGGACAGTGGCAAGGAGTTATTCAAGGTGAGAACCAATCAATTCCCAACGAATTACTGATGATTACCAAGAACTGGATGCATATCAATAGTCCCGTTCCTCCTCAAAATGAAGTTCGATAATCATTTTCGGGATTGTAAACTGATGATTAGTTTGAAATATTTAATGATTGTTGTATAGTTATCTATTTTAAAAATGAAAAACAGACTAATGAAAAATTGGCTTAAAAACGGCTTCATTTTAATGATGCTTTTGTTCAGTCTTGTCCATTTGGAAGCAAAAAAAATAGACAGAGAAAAACTGGTGACCAGACATTTGGTGAACGTAAATTCCATCGACTCTTTATCTTCGCTGACGGTAGGAAATGGTAAATTTGCTTTTACGGTCGATTTCACAGGTCTGCAATCATTTCCCGACTTGTACGAGAATGGGATTCCCCTCGGAACACAATCAGAATGGGGATGGCATAGTTTTGTCAATCGTGATGGTTTTACATTCGACGAGAGTTTAAAGAAATACAATTTTCACGGACGGGAAATTACGTATGCTAAGCAGTGGGCGGAAAATGGTCGACAACAGAGTGCCGCTAATTATTTACGTCAGAATCCACAGCGTTTACATTTGGGCAGAGTGGGATTGGATTTTTTTCACAAGGATGGTTCGCCGGTTGCACCTTCGGAGATTAGTTCTATACAACAAAGACTTCAACCCTGGACCGGTGAGATTTGCAGTTCTTTTAAAATCAATGGAATTCCTGTTGAGGTGAGGACTTATGGGCATCAGCGCCTGGATCTGATTTCAGCAAAGATTAGTTCAGCATTAATTGAACAGGGCTTGCTTCGCGTGAAGTTGCAATTTCCCTATCCCTCCGGAAACCATACCGATTCCGGCTGCGATTGGAGCCAGCCTGATAAGCATGCATCCGTTTTATCTGTTGCCCCAAATTCTGCATGTATCCATCGCCAAATAGACAGCAGTTCCTACTTTGTTAAACTGGCGTGGAGCGGACAGGCAAAAATAGTGGAACAGCAAAAACATTGTTTTTCCCTGCAGCCGGGGCAAGGGCAGAGCGTATTTAGCTTTAGTTGCTTGTTTTCACCTCTCTATACAATTGCCCGATTGCCCGATTTCAATGCCACTGCATTAAACAACCGGATGGAATGGAAGAAATTCTGGCGTAGTGGAGGTGCTGTCGATTTTTCGGAATGTACCGACCCGAGGGCTTTTGAATTGGAGCGAAGGGTTGTTCTATCACAATATCTCACAAAAATCCAGTGTGCCGGGAATTATCCACCTCAGGAAACCGGTTTGACTTACAACAGCTGGTACGGAAAATTTCATTTAGAAATGCATTGGTGGCACGGTGCTCATTTCGCTTTATGGAACCGGACGAATCTGTTAGATAGAAGTCTTGCGTGGTATCAGCAAGTGACGCCAGCCGCAAAGGCAAATGCTCATCGCCAGGGTTTTGAAGGCGTAAGATGGCCTAAAATGACCGATCCAACAGGGAATGACAGCCCTTCGGATGTTGGGTCTTTTCTTATCTGGCAGCAGCCACATTTTATCTATTTAGCAGAATTGTGCTACAGAAATACATTGAATCCGGAAATTCTTAGAAAGTATGCCCCACTTGTTTTCGAAACGGCTAACTTTATGGCGTCTTACGCCTGGAAAGATAGTGTGAACAACAGATATATACTTGGTCCGATTTTAATTCCGGCACAGGAACGATTAGCGTTAGAAACTACTATCAATCCTCCTTTTGAACTGGCATATTGGCATTGGGGATTATCCACTGCCCGGAACTGGCGTGAAAGATTGAACATGAAACGAAATCCGGTATGGGATGATGTATTGAACAAATTAGCCCCACCGGCTCAGCAGAACGGGCTCTACCTGGCAGCCGAAAGTGCCCCCGACTCTTATACTAATCCCCTGCTTATGACAGATCATCCTATGGTGCTGGGAGCTTACGGGATGATGCCGGGAAGAATGATGATCGATTCAACTATCATGCGAAATACGTTTGAATATATTTCTAAAAACTGGCATTGGAAAGAGACGTGGGGCTGGGACTTTCCTCTGACAGCGATGACAGCCACCCGTTTAGGAATGCCCGAAAAAGCCATAGAAGCGTTACTTATGAAAGTACAGACCAATACATACCTGGCCAATGGGCATAACTATCAGAATGATAAATTGAGACTTTATCTGCCCGGGAATGGTGGACTATTAACTGCAATAGCCATGATGTGTGCCGGTTATGATGGATGTGAAACCAGAAATCCGGGCTTCCCTCACGATGGACGTTGGAGGGTAAAATGGGAGGGATTAAAAAAACTTCCCTAAGAAAAACTAAACAATTATAGTAATTTTAAATACCATATTATGAAATTAAAATCATTAAAACGAACATTATTACTACTTATTTTGATTCCGGTATCCCTTTTTTCGAAAGAGTACAACATTCTGAGTTATGGTGCCCTTAGCGACTCCAGTTATTTGAGTACTTCAGCCATTCAAAAAGCCATTGATGAGTGTACAGCGAATGGAGGTGGACAGGTACTCATTCCTGCGGGCAGTTATAAAACTGGAACTATTGTTCTGAAAAGCAATGTTAATCTTCATTTTGAGGCGGGAGCCATCCTTTATGGAAGTACACAGCTGAATGATTATTTGAAAATCAAACCGAGCTATCTGTCATTGCGTACGCAGGAAGCCACTATTCAGTTAATTTATGCCGAGAATGCCGAGAATGTAAGTATTACCGGTTTTGGAACAATTGATGGACGCGGTCGTAATTTCGAAAAATTAAGTTGGAACGACGAAGGTATTACCCGCCCACACCTTTTACGGTTTATCACTTGTAAGCAGGTGACGATCGAAAACATTGCCCTTCGGAATTCGGGTTGTTGGATGCAGCACTACTTAGCTTGTGATGACCTACACATCAGAGGAGTTAAAGTTCTCAACCGCAATAACTTTAATAACGATGGCCTTGATTTGGATGGCTGCAGAAACGTGACCGTATCTGATTTCATTTCCGATTCGGACGATGACGGCATTACATTAAAAAGCACTTCGCCCAGACCCTGTGAAAATATCACCATTACGAATTGTGTGATCAGTAGTCGTTGTAATGCTATAAAACTAGGCACCGAATCGAATGGTGGTTTTAAGAATATCTGTATTTCCAATTGTGTGGTAAAACCATCGAAGGACGAAAAGCCTGCTTATTTCGGTCATATAGGGGGAACAGCGGGCATAGCACTCGAGATTGTTGATGGGGGTGTTATGGAGGGAATTTCTATTTCCAATATACGGATAAATGGTACCGAATCACCCATTTTCATTCGTCTTGCAAACCGTGCACGACCCTATAAAAAGGATATGGTTATAGATCATGTAGGTGTTTTGTCGGGTGTAAATATCAGTCATGTACAGGTAACAAATGCCGGACAAACAGCATGTTCCATCACCGGACTACCCGGTCATCCGGTTGAGAACATCCATTTCAACGATATCTCTATTGAGCAGGCCGGTGGTAAAGTGCCGAACGATAGCGCTCAGTACATCGAAGAAAAGGAGAAAGAGTATCCCGAAGCAACCATGTTCGGCTGTTTACCGGCCTATGGTTTTTACATTCGTCATGCTTCTAATGTCTCGTTTGACAACATCCGACTTTCTACAAAAGAGGCAGATCTTCGACCGGCTTTTTATGTAGACGATTTGCGACAAGGCGTTCTGAGCAATATGCAGCTTCAAAGCAGCGAAGCTACCAAAGACAATATCCGGTTAACCGAAACCCGGGATTTGGTAATCAAAGGAAATATCGTTCGTGGGAAATCGAGCTGTTTTGTTCATTTATCCGGAGCGCGTAATTCAAATGTTACGCTCATCAACAATATGGTGAATGAGACAACCAAGCTCTACACTGCCGATCCTGCAGTAAAAGGCCTGTCTGAATACGGGAATATAAAAACAAAGTAAGTATCGCATCACGCAACTAAGTATACGATAATTATTATTGATGTGTTTTTTACCACATAGTGCCTGCCCACGCGGGCAGGTTCTATTGTGTTAGAAATATATCATTAAATATTTCTAACTACTTAAATACATTTTCTCTATAAAATTGAACATTAGTTCCTTCCAATTACTTAAGGTGTAGTGCACCGAAGTCTAATCTAATGGATACAGATTTAGTTTTCTCCAGCTCCTAAACGGACGGCGGTAGACTATTGAAGTTTACCTTCCTTTTGTTGTGCTGTTAGCATTGAGCTAAGCTCTTTCAGCTGTTTATAAGGTACATCGCGCAGTGTGATATTCTCCGCATCACTAGCCCGGTTCCTTAAATTGTAAAGTGGATGCTTATCGGTAACCATCTTCTCATTATCGGGAATCCACAAGAACAAATCGTTCGGCTCGCAATTTAAATTCTCGCAGAGCACCTCAATGTAATTCAGTTTAATTTCTCTCAGGTTACTCCCGAGTATCACTGTGGCCGAATGGGCCGAAAAGCCGGCCTTTACCAGAAATGTATAAGGCTTATCAATGCCACGAGCCTTAAAAATAGGTTGTAAATTTAATCTTAGCATATCCAATCGGGTTAAAGTTGTTATTATCTCGCAAATATATAATTAAAGTTTTAATTGTATATGGATATAACGAAATAAAATGCAGATTTTGATCTGTCTAACGAATAATTTGTTAGTTTTGATGAAGTAGTAATTAGTTCTAACGACCTAGCAATTAGTTTGTATGAAATAACTATTCGTTTGTATGAAATAGCTATTCGTTATCATGGCCTAGTAATTCGTTTGAATGAAGTAAGTATTAGTAAGTATGAAGTAAGTATTGGTTTGTATGGACTAACTATTCTGTATACTGAACTAACTATACGGTTTAATGAATGTATAATTAGTTTGTATGAAGGTGTTATGAATAAATGACTACATGAATATCCACCCCTAGTGGATTAATGTTTTTGCAGGTGCTGGCGAGCAGAATTTGGATGTGTATTATGAGCAGTCAGGGAAGGAGTTTCACGCATTCTGCAACCTACTGAAAGTAATAATAGATCATATTGGTGGTAAAATTGAAATTAGGTAGAGAAAATTTTATTTAAACGAAAAGTTATTTGATCTTTTGATTCATGTGTTTCATTTAGAAACTGAGTTTGTTGATTCGATAGATTCAAACGGATAATGCGTAAAGAAAATCGCAAAATCTTTCCATATTGAAAGAACGTGCAAAGAAAAATGGAAAATCTTTCCATATTTCAAAAACACCTAAAGCAAACCGCAAAATTTTTATTTTGCAAAACTCGAATATGCATTGATCCTATTTTTGGATCATTGTCTGTATTAATGAAAAAACCTCAATTGATTGAAAATCAATTGAGGTTTTACTTTGAAAGTACCCAGAGCCGGGATCGAACCGGCATGGAAGTGAATCCACTGGTGTTTGAGACCAGCGCGTCTACCAATTCCGCCATCTGGGCGATTGCGGTGCAAAAGTACGCCTTTTTTTGGAATTTGCAAACTATTATTCAATTAAAAACGGACAATTTTGAAATTAAAATAATCTGCAGAAAACTGTAGTTTGCAAATTGCTTATAAACAATCTTTTAATTGTAGAGAGGCGATTTTGCTACTGAAAGATTTATTTTCTCTTTCTGCCGAATTTAGTTGTTTTGGTTCCTTTGGGTTACAAAATCGTTGCGTTTACCGGCAAAAATATCGTAGCGACAGTACCAACAATCCAGCGATCCGTTGAGTAAGCGGATCCGTTCGGTTGGTTTTAGTCCGATTTTGTCCAGACATTCGTCGTGTGAGCTGATAACCCAAACGGTGTTCCCGGTGAATTTATGCTTCATGGTAGTACCCAGCGAGGCGTATAAGCCATAAATATCATCCGAAGTGATACGTTCACCATATGGAGGGTTGGTTACCACCATGCAGTTTGGAGCTGGTGCTTCGAGCTTTTGAATCGGCATTACGTCCAGTTGGATATATTTGCTCAGTCCGGTGCTTTTTACATTTTGTTCGGCAATTTTAATGGCACGTGGCGAATTGTCCGATCCGTAGATTTTGAAATCGAACGGACGTTCGTAGCTATCGTCGTTATAAAGCGTATCAAAAAGTTCTTCTTCAAAATCGCTCCATTTTTCGAAGGCAAATGATGAACGGTAAATGCCCGGTGGAATATTTAGTGCTATCAGGGCTGCTTCGATAAGTAGTGTTCCCGAGCCACACATTGGATCAAGGAAATTCGATTGACCGCTCCAACCAGCCATCAACAACATGCCGGCAGCCAACGCTTCGTTCAGCGGCGCTTCGGTTTGAGCCACGCGGTAACCCCGTTTGTGAAGCGATTCACCGGAACTATCCAGCGAGAGTGTACATTTTTTATCAGCAATATGAATATTGATCATTAATTGCGGTCCGTCCAAACGTACGGATGGGCGACGATCGTATTTTTCCATAAACCAATCGGCAATGGCATCTTTTACACGATAAGCAACAAATTTCGAGTGGCGGAACTCTTCCGAGAAAACGGTTGAGTCGATAGCAAACGTGCTGTCAACCGACATATAATCGCTCCAGTTCACCTTCTTTACTTCTTCGTATACTTCGTCGGGATTTGAAGCATCGAAAGTCAGAATGGGCTTCAAGACACGCGAGGCTGTCCGCAGGCACAAATTTGCTTTATACATTAAGGCTTTATCGCCGGTAAAACTTACTGCTCTTCGCTGAAGTTGCACATTGTTGGCGCCGATATTTACTAATTCGGTAGCCAGTACTTCTTCTAATCCGCGAAAAGTTTTCGCTAACATTTCAAATTCCATATTTTTTCTTCTATCTACGGCTACCTGTTTGTGGTCGCCTGTCTTTGTTTATTATGTGTGCAACAATCATTTATCTCCAAACGATTTGTCTATCTTTTTTTGTGCTAGTTTAGCTCCTGCCGGAACATCAGTGTCTACCCAAAGGTTACCGCCAATAACAGCGCCATCGCCCACCTTGATGGTACCCAGAATGGTGGAGTTGGAGTAGATAATCACATTGTCGCCAATGCGTGGGTGGCGGCTAATGCCTTTGATAGGGTTACCATCGGCATCCAAAGGAAAACTTTTAGCTCCCAATGTAACTCCCTGGTACATTTTTACATTTGTGCCAATGATGGCTGTTTCGCCAATCACCACACCGGTGCCATGGTCGATAGTAAAATAACTGCCAATGGTAGCGCCCGGATGAATATCGATTCCGGTTTCGGAATGTGCCATTTCGGTAATGATACGAGGAATCAAAGGTACATCGAGTTGAAGTAAAGCATGGGCGATACGATAATTGCTGATGGCGCGAATACTTGGATAGCAGAATATTACTTCTCCAAAACTCTTTGCGGCCGGGTCACCATTGTATGCCGCGATGACGTCGGTATGCAGTTTTTCTCTTATTTCGGGTAGTTGGGTTACAAATGCAGTGGCAATATTTTTAGAGGTATTGTCAATATCATCGCAGACAGTCGATTCTTCTGAACTGGAATTGAAGCACATGCCCGCTTTAATTTGCTGCGAAAGCAATAGGTGTAATCGGTCGACATTTACGCCAATATGGTAAAGCATAGTGTTGTTATTGACGCCTGCATCACCAAAATAGCCGGGAAAAAGAATGGAACGGGACAATTGCACTATCTCTTTGAGCACATCAACAGATGGCATTGGGTCATTTTTACCTTGTTTATGGCAAACGTCCTTATAGCCCTCACTTTGCGAAAGCTTTTTGATTGTATCTAATAACTCGTTGTTCATAATTAAAAATAATATTAGCTTTTTATCAAGCGTAATGCTTCCAAGGCATTCTTAATTCGTTGCTGCCCAATTCCGGTGATAATGGAATATGGTTTTTCTAATTGTTCAATTTCTCTTTTGTACCAATTTAAAAAGAACTCTCTATCATTGCCATGCTCTCTCACAGGATCAGGAATCCAGGGTAAATCGGGGGCACAAAGCAAGTAATAATCAAAAAATCCGGTAGCCAACTGTTCGTTCAAAAAATCAGGAACCCTACCGAATTTATATTCAAGCCAAACTTTGGTGATAATCAACTCTGTATCGAAAAATACGTATCCATTTTTTTCTTCGGAATGAATAGTGTACTCTTTTTCCTGTTCAATTTGTTTTTTTGCAATAGTACATACATCCTCGTATGTGTAGTTTCCGGCAAGGTTTTCAACATATTCTCTCGCATATTCGGGAACCCAATCGGTATTGAAATATTCAGCAAGACTTTTTGCCAATGAAGATTTGCCTGTTGATTCAGGACCAAGAATGGCTACTTTTATCATTCGTTCGTAAAGAGTTTATGCTGAGATGGGCGGTAACCGGTAATTATTAGTGCAAAAAAATATTTCAACAGTTCAACAAATAACCTTATCTTTGAAGCAAAAAAATATGCGCAAATTTACGACAATTATTCTGCTTTGCAGTACATTTTCATTATTTACTACGCAAATTTCGGCACAAAATGCAGATATAGACCTATTAAGGAGTATAAACGGTTCAAGTTCGTCCGCTCTCAGGCACTATTCTACCTTTATTTCAAACACTACCACAGCCGTTGCGTTGTCCACTCCTGTAGTGATGGGCGTGGTGGCGTTGATAGAGAAAGATGATAATTTACTGAAGAATGCCATTTATGTGGGGGCGGCAATTGGTGTTGATGGGGTGATGACTTATTCGCTCAAAAAAGCGATTAATCGCGATCGTCCGTATATCACATATCCTGATATTCATCCTGCTGCACTTGAAACATCCTACTCATTCCCATCCGGACATACCTCGCTCGCTTTCGCCACTGCCACCGCCATGAGTTTAAAATATCCGAAATGGTATGTTATAGCCCCGGGGTACTTTTGGGCCTGTTCGGTGGGTTACTCACGCCTTAATCTGGGCGTTCATTATCCTTCGGATGTACTTGCCGGAGCCCTTCTGGGAGCTGGAAGTGCCTTTGTTACGTACAAAGTGAATGAGTGGTTTTGGAAAAAGCGCGAGAACAAGAAACTAATCGGGCTGCAAACTTACTTGTAAGTTGAAATCCTGCTTTTGACCCTGCTCTGCTCCTGTAGAAGGAGTCCCTTTAATTGGAGACAGTCCGGTTCAAGCCTATAATTCGGGCCGGAAGAGCCGACTCGGTTAAGTCTTTATTGTATTTATTCGTATCCCAACCCAACACATCTCCGGCATTGCCGGCATTCCACATATTGTTCAGCACTCCGTCTTTGTTTGTAAAATTAACCTCGTTGCCGGAAATCGTGTTTGCATAGGTATCGATAGGATACTGCCGGTAGGCCGAAAGTCCCACATTGCTGAACGGCAATTTCTTTGAGTAAATCTTATTGTTTTTGATGGTGATGTGATGTCCGCTTGCAATGGTGATACCGTATTGTCCCGGATTGATAAGAACATTGTCCTGCACAAGTATATACGACCCACCCATGTCGCCGGTCATGATGCCACCGCCCGAACCCGAAGGTCCTCCACCGCGTATCCAGTTGCCCATCACTTGAATGGGATCCTGTGCAGTACCGTTACACATATACAGGCTTATTTCGTCTTCGGGGTGACTTTGTCCGAGAATATTTTCGCCGGTATTGTAGTTAATACAATTGCCCGATCCGTTTACATTCCCAAACTGAACCATTTGTCCACGCGGCATGGGTCCCAAAACGTTTTTTACATTATTGTATGTTACTTTGATGCCGCTACCCACATCGGCCACCACCCCACTCTCTACTGAGTCCATGGTGCAGTTGGTGACGGTAATATTGGTGCAGTTATATAAGAATACGCCTTCGCCCTTCGACGGTCCCAGTTTACAATTCTGAATGGTAATGTTTGAACAGTTGGAAAGTTTAATACAGTGCCCACCCGGATTATTGATTTCCAGATTACTAATTACTTTATCGTTGACATCATTCCATGCTATCGGGGCTGAGGGTTTATAGCTGGTTGCAGATGCCTGTACTTGACTTTGAACGGGTGAAGTCATTTCGGTCAAATCGGCATTCTGACATGAAGCAGAGCTTAAGAGACAGAATGCAAACAGAATAATATGTAGAAGCTGTTTTTTCATAATTTTGTAATCATTACAGATCAACTACACAAAGATACAAATTAATACATGTGCGTCTGTCAATCATTGTATTGTAGCGATTTGTGTGAATCTCGTAGTATTTATCCCTGTATCATTTGTTTAGATTTAGTAACTTTCATCTTCATTATTTACAGATCAAATTAAGCTACTGCCGTACCATCATGTCTACCAAGGTTTTAAAAGAGATCCATAACGATAGCCAAATGCTATTTTTGACCCGGCAGGATAGATAACTGCATAATTCTAACTATAGTATTGCAGCTTGATAATTGCACAAATTGGCTTATTATTGTAAATACGTTGTTTATCAGAAACTTAATAGTAAGATTTAACCTGTTTTATTAATATATATTAATGTTTATTGTGTTTACGCGCCCTGAAGTTTAACTGAACTTGTTGAACATTTTGTAATTCAGCAGACCATCGTCGGACTAAACACTACAGAGAGGTCAATTTTTTACTGCAGAGCCAGGGCAAGCCACTTAGAAACTATTCTTTTGTTTCTAACTCATTAATGGGCTGATGAGTGCACAATAAGGTTTTGTTTAGAAAAAGTATCGAGGTAAACAGTTGGCTTAATCCGGGTACTATTTTTCGTTAGCCGTTGGGTGAGGGTTTAAAAAGAATAGCTATTTTTGCACAGGATGCTTGTAGTAGTTCTACGAGAGGGTCTTTTAAACTATACGAAAGTTTTAGGTGTTATGGTGCAAAGGACTTTATTCCTGTTTTTTTCAATTTCTATTTTAAATATTTAAACAATAAATGAAACTTAAAATAATAAGCAAAGGATTATTCATCATTTTAGTAACAGGTGCCGCATTGTTAGTATATTCTTTTCTGGAAACACGTTGGATAAAAACAACTCATATAATTATCGAATCGCCGGACATCCCAAATTCATTTGATGGTAAGCGGATTGTATTTATATCGGACATTCATCATGGTGCTGCACTGTCGATAGAACGGGTGCAAAAACTGGTGACGCGCGTAAATAATTTACAACCGGATATTATCATACTTGGTGGCGATTATGTTTCGTTGAACGAGCAATATATCCAACCGGTTTTTGGGGAATTACGGAAATTAAAAAGTAAATATGGCGTTTTCGGAGTAATGGGGAATCACGACTATTTTGTAAATGGCGATTTATCAAAGAAAGCGTTGGCGTTAAGTGGCACCAGGCAATGTGACAATAAATCGTACTGGGTGAAGATAAATACGGATAGTATCAAAATAGGTGGCGTTGATGATCCTGGTGGTTCTGCTCCTACAATAGACAGCACTATCTCCGATGTGCGGAAGAACCATTTTTGTATTTTAATATCGCACCGACCCGAATATATAAAGGAGGTAAAAACGAATTTAATTGATCTGACGCTTTCGGGGCATACACATGGAGGGCAAGTGACGGTTTTTGGTTTATGGGCTCCGATTCTTCCTTCCGATAATTCATCATGGGCAAGCTTTTCTCTCACAAAAGAGAGCCAGAGATACAGCTATGGACTTACGCATCCTCAACCAAACATGCAATCGTATATCACTTCAGGCATTGGAAGCCGGGCTCCACATTTTCGTTTTTTTCGCCGACCTGAAATTGCGGTATTGGAATTAAAGCGAAAATAATTTATTGTACCGGCGAGAAGCGCTATAAGTAGCACCCGGCGCTATATGTTTTGCTAAATCTCATCTACTGAATTCAAATAAGTATTAGGAAATATATAATACACCATAATCAAATTAAAACAAATAGAAGAAGAGAACCTGCCTACCGCATTTATCTACCGTAGTAGAGACAGGGTCTATTCTTCATAAAAGAATACGACATTCTATTTTGTCCACTACTTCTATGCTGCTGAACAAATGCCACACCGAAAAAGTAAAATAAACTGATTTTCATAGAGAATAAATATTTTTGTAAAAAAAAACCACAAATCAATTCACATTAAGGGCTTCGCACTGAGCGAAGCCTTTAGTATATGCACGTAAACCAAATCTTATTTGTATTTTTGTTTCCGAAAATTTACAATTAATTATTCACAGGCATTTACATCAGAAATAAAATACTATTAAAGTTGCATTATGAATTACACACCAACTTCCAACATCGATGTTTTTAAATTTAGCATCGCTCTTCTGCTATTATTTACGTTCTCTTTTACAACAAAAGCCCAACAACAGGGAGTGACACCAACTCAGGATTCAGTTTATTCCATCGTTGATAGTATGCCAAAGTTTCCGGGAGGCGACAAAGCCCTGTTGAATTACATTTACCGGAACACAAAGTACCCCGCCGAAGCATATAAAAAGAAACAGGAAGGAAAAGTTATTTTGCAGTTTGTTATCAACAAACTCGGTTTGGTTGAAAATGCAAAAGTGGCCAGAAGCGTATCGCCATTATTGGACAAAGAAGCATTGCGCGTGGTAAATTCATTTCCGGCATGGATACCGGGCATTCAGAACGAGTTGAATGTGGCCGTAAACATGACCTTGCCAGTTAGCTTTAAATACGTAGCCATTGACAGCACTAACTGGGATGTGAATGAAAAAACACTGGTGATCATCGATGACGTAAAAATGCCCGAGAACTTTACTATCGACATCCTGAATCTTGGGAAGTTCACGGATATAAAAGTATTCAAGCCCTTTCCCGAACAAGAAAAAGAAAGGTTGATGAAAGAATACGGCAAACAAGCTGCCGATGGAGTAGTGTTGATCAAAAGCAACAAATACGATATGTATTACGCTTGGGCCGATTCCACAGGATGCAAAGAAGCTGCCGCTATTCCGAAATTTGAAGGCGGAAACGACCTGCTTTTGAAACACATTGCCGACAGTATTCAATATCCGTTTGTGCCAAAGCGCCTGAAGACCGAAGGAAAAGTGATGGTGCGATTTACCGTAGAGAAAACAGGAAAGATAAATGATGTGAAAGTGGTTCAATCGCTCGATTATTTTCTTGACAAAGAAGCCATCCGCGTCATCAACACCCTGCCCAACTGGATTCCCGGCACACTATGCAACGAGAAAGTGAATATTATTGTTACCATGCCTGTCAACTTCACACTGGATGTTCCTGCCACCGAAAAAGCGGCATGGAAACCAAATGAGAAAACAGTTGTGATGCTCGATGGTGTCCGATTACCATCAGTTTTTGATCTTTCATGGCTCAGTTACGCCAACCTTACGTCGTACAAGGTTCTTGAACCAAAAACAAAAGAAGTCATTAAGCAACTGACAAAAGAGTACGGTAAAGACGCTGTGAACGGTGTGGTGTTGATTGGGACAAAGGAAGAAGAAAAAAAGTAAATATCGTAATATTTTCACATCGGTATATGTTTATGCCCGATTAATTTGAACTAAAGTATCACACCTAAATTTTCATTATAAAATGAGCAGACCTCAACTACTTATAGCTGCTATACTTCTTCTGGTAATTGGTATCAATGCTCAGACAAGCACTTTTGGTGGCGAAAACGCGAACAGTATTGCCGAGAATGATACAATTCTGGCTGTTGTCGACAAAGAACCGGAATTTCCGGGAGGTAACGCTGCACGAATTGAATTTATTCAGAAAAATATAAAATATCCGGAGGACGCTCAACGGAATAAGCTGGAAGGAAAAGTAAATATACAGTTTGTTGTTAGTAGCATAGGTCAGATTATTCAGGCAAAGGTGGTGAAGAAGTTATCACCTAGCCTTGATGAGGAGGCATTGCGTGTTATCAACTCGTTTCCGAGATGGATTCCCGGTGAACTAAATGGCAAGAAAGTGCCTGTTTATCGGGTAATGCAAGTGACGTTCAAATATACTCCTGTAGAAAATGCCGGAGAAAACTGGCAAATGACTGACAGTACGCTTATTGTTATTGACAGTATCAAGCTACCACTAAAATTTAATCTTGAAGTTATCAATAGCGAGCAAATTGATACCGGTTTCATTTTGAAGCCTTTCCCTGAAGCCACCCTAAACAAAATCATTGAGCAATACGGTCAAGCTGCACGTAACGGAGTGCTTTTAATGAAAACTTATGACATCCTGAATTTACACAATGACACATCAAAGTGTAAAATAGTATATAATGGGTATACCTACAAAGATGTCAGCAAAGTACCACAATTTCCGGGTGGTGATATAGCTTTAATGAACTATCTCGCACTGCACATAAAATATCCAATCATCGATCAGGAAAATGGGTATCAAGGGAAAGTAGTAGTTCAGTTTGTTATTGATCGGTCGGGCAAGGTGAAAGATCCAAAAGTTGTAACCAGTGTTAGTCCGGGGTTGGACAGGGAAGCATTGAGAGTCGTTTCTCAAATACCGGATTGGATACCCGGCGAAATAAATGGGAAAAAGGAAAATATAGATTATACACTACCAATAGTTTTTAAAATTGAGGGGAAACCTGGCAGGCATAGTTCTAACGTAAAATTCGATAGCTTGCAAATTGTATTAGATGGACAAATACTGCCAAAGACATTCAAGTCAAAATGGTTGAATTATTCCAAATTGACTTCCTTGAATACCATTGTTCCAAAAAAGGAGAAGGAAAAAAAGGAACTCATAGAAAAGTATGGTACATCTGCAGCAAATGGAGTTATCATTGCTATTAGTAAAAGAAAGAACCCGGTTTCGAAAGCAGAAGTCAGGTTAGAAAAGGATTCATTAGGAAACATAATCTATGATGTTGTTGAAAAAATACCGGAATACCAGGGAGGCGATGTTGAGTTAATGGATTTTTTTAAAAAGAATTTAATTTATCCCGAAGCTGAAAAAAATAAAAATATTCAAGGACGTGTTTATGTCTCTTTTGTAGTCAACACTCTGGGCAAAATTGAACAGGCAAAAGTACTCAGAGGCTTAACTCCCGAGTGCGATAAGGAAGCGTTAAGAGTGGTTAATTTAATGCCAAACTGGATTCCCGGCAAGCAAAACGGAGTACCTGCAAGTGTGCGTTATGCTTTGCCAATAAGATTCGGAGATGCAAGTGGAAATATAGTTACTACAAGTTCGTTGAATGCAACCGACAGGAAAGCCGAATATCCGGGAGGAGTTAATGCTCTCGGTTCTTATCTTGCAAGAAATATAAAATATCCGGTGAGGGCTGTGGAAAATGACCAAAGAGGTCAGATTTTAGTAGAATTTACTGTCAATGAACTTGGATTGGTTGACAACGTTCATACAATATATAAAAGGAATGAAAATGCGACTTTATTGGAAGAAATAGTTATTACTGCAATAGGCATTAGCTATTCTAGCTCGAATATCTCACCACAAGTTCGCTCTACTAAATCAATTGTAAATTACCTAGAGAAAGAAGCCATCTCGGTAGTCAAATCAATGCCCAAATGGACACCCGGTCAAAAAGATGGTCAAAGTACAAGTGAATCATTTATATTGCCAATTTTGTTCAAGAAAAATTTTCAAAACTAATGAATGTAGTAGTATTGATTAGCGCAAGAGACGAAAAAGACAAACAATAACCCGTCGCAAAAGTGCGGCAGAACATCCGGTGTGCCTGAAACCTTGCCGCAGTTTTGCGGGAACACTTCATCGGTCGATGATGCTCTGTCAAAGTTTTGCGGGAACACTTCATCACCCGATGATGCCTTGCCGAAGTTTTGCGGGAACGTTTCATCACTCGATGATGTCATGCTGCAGTTATGCGGGGGCACTTCATCACCCGATGATGTGGTGTCGCAGTTTTGCGGGAACGTTTCATCGCCCGATGATGTGGTGCCGAAGTTTTTCATTGCAATAAAAATAATGTTATTGGGGTCTATTCAATAAACTGTGTCAGAAAGGATAATTAATTGATATTCCATCATTGTTCAAGAATATACTTATGGAAAATCAACATGTGAAACAATGGTTAATATTCGTTTTACTTTTGGGTGGTGCATTCGCATTTATATGTAATGCGCAAAAAAACAACAAAATAAATAAAGACAGTACTAACAATAAACATTTACCCTCTGATTATTATGAAAGCATGCCTTCATTTCCGGGTGGAGATGCTAAATTAATGAATTACATCAAAAAGAACATCAATTATCCCCTTGAGGACAAAGCTAAAGGCATCGAAGGAAAAGTAATTGTTAGATTCACTGTAACTAAAACAGGAAAAATCAAAGATATTACAATTTTAAGAGGTATCTCAAAACAAATTGACGAAGAAGCAATACGTATTGCAACTACTCTTCCTGATTTTATCCCCGGAACTTTAGCTAAAGGAAAGCCTGCTAATATTGAATATACTTTGCCGATAGTATTCAAAATAGAGCCCACAAACAATGTTTATGAAGTGGTTGAGAAAATGCCCCAATTTCCGGGTGGAGATGGGGCATTAATGAAATTTGTTGCGAATAGTATTAATTACCCTCCAGATGGAGAGCTTGTAGGAAAAACAGTTATTAAATTTATCATAACTAAAGACGGATTCATCAATAACATTAAGGTTTTACAGTCGTTCGATCCAATTTGTGATAAAGAAGCAATTCGCGTTATAAATTTATTGCCTAAATGGATTCCAGGGGAACACAACGGGAAAAAGGTAAATGTTTATTACACATTACCTGTTATATTCAGACTACAACAATAAATAGAAAATTATTATACTCTTAATTTACCCCTTTATTCTTTAAAAAGAACGAACATTCAAAACCATTTTAAATGGTGGGTGTTATGTAGTATCCAAACAAGACTAGTTTGGGCATTGTCTAACTTAATAATTCACCATCATGACACTAGATCCAATTATTTGCGGTTGTTATGACATACATAGAAGAACAATTGCAACTGCCATCAGAGAAAAAGGTTACAGAACGGTCGACCAGATAAACAAAGAGTTTTTCCTGGATAAAGCTTGTGGAAACTGCAAGGACGAAGTTCGCGAAGCGCTGAAAGCAGCCACGGGTAACTGACGGTCGAGATAAAAAGAGAAAATCTAATCGGTTTTCGTCCCTTCATAAGTTTAGTGGGAGTAGGGGTTCAATCTCTTACTCCCACTATTGTTTGGAAACTTATTCGTATTTTTGTTATCTCAATAAAAGTGGGAGTATAAAGTGGGAGTGCGACTTCAAGTCGCGCCCCCACTAACCAAAAAAAAACTATGCAACAATACCTTTCCACACTTAAACAATACTGGGGCTACGATGAGTTTCGGGCATTGCAGGGCGATATTATCCGCAGCATCGCGTCGGGTAAAGATACGCTTGGGCTTATGCCAACGGGTGGTGGTAAATCACTGACTTTTCAGGTACCGGCAATGACGATGGACGGCATTTGCATAGTAGTTACTCCGCTTATTGCCTTAATGAAAGACCAGGTGGAGAACCTGAAAAAGCGGGGAATTACGGCTGCTGCCATTTACTCGGGCATGTCGCAAAACGATATTATGCTTACGCTCGACAACTCGGTGTTTGGCGCCTATAAATTTCTGTACGTTTCTCCCGAACGATTGGCAACGCCTATCTTCCTGCAAAAAATCAAGCAAGCCACTGTGTGTATGATTGCCGTGGACGAGTCGCACTGTATCTCGCAGTGGGGTTACGATTTTCGTCCCTCCTACCTGCGTATTGCCGATATACGGGAGATACTGCCCGACGTTCCGGTGCTGGCACTTACCGCCACGGCTACGCCCGAAGTGGTGGACGATATACAGAAACAGTTGCTTTTTCGCGAACCGAATCTTTTTCAAAAGAGCTTTCAACGTTCTAACCTGGTGTACGTGGTACGCACGGTGGAGAACAAAGAGGAACATCTGCTCAAAATACTGAACAGCGTTGCCGGCACATCGGTGGTGTATGTCCGCAACCGAAAAAAGACCAAAGAGGTAGCCGATTTTCTGAATCAGAATGGTATTTCGGCGGAGAATTTCCACGCCGGATTGAAAAACGAAACGAAAGATGCCAAGCAGGGCCGTTGGAAATCGGGCGAAACGCGCGTGATAGTTTCCACCAATGCCTTTGGCATGGGAATAGACAAGGCGGAGGTGCGCACAGTGGTGCACATGGATTTACCTGATTCGGTGGAAGCCTATTTTCAGGAAGCAGGACGTGCGGGACGTGATGAGAAAAAGGCATTTGCTGTGCTGCTTTACAACAATGGCGATGCGGTAAAGATGCGAAAACGCGTTACCGACACTTTCCCCGGGAAAGAGATGGTGCGCAAGGTATACGAAGCATTGGGCAATTACCTGCAAATGGGTGTTGGCTCGGGACTCGACCGTGTTTTTGCATTCGACATTGGCGATTTCTGCGCGAAGTTTAAACTGCCCATTCTTATTTCGTACAATTGCCTTAAAATTCTTCAGCAGGCAGGTTATCTGGAACTTACCGACGAACAGGATAGTTCATCGCGCCTATTTTTTATTGCCAACAAGGACGATCTCTACAAGTCGAAGCTAACGCCCGATCAGGATAAACTGATTCATATTTTGCTACGCTCGTACACCGGTCTATTCACCGATCTGGCATCGATAAACGAAGATACCATCGCCAAACGATTGGAATGGACGCGCGACAAAGTGTACGAACAACTCGTTGCGCTGGCCAAGGAACATATTATCCAGTTTATTCCCCGAAAGAAAACGCCCTACCTCACTTTTGTACACGAACGGGTAGAAACCGACCGGGTAGTGCTCGGCAAAGAAGCTTATGACGATCGCCGCGAACGTTACATTTTACGGGTAAAAAGCGTATTGGACTATGCCAAAGAGGAAAATATCTGTCGCAGTCAGGTACTCCTCTCCTATTTTGGAGAAAAAGAAACCAAGCCTTGCGGTAAATGTGATATTTGTCAGAAGCGAAGAGAAACAGAATTGACAGACGAGGAATTTGAAACCATCCGCCTGGACATTCTGCAACTATTGACCTCAGAGGAATTGTCCATCAACTCGTTGATAAAGAAAATTCCGGTCAAAGAACCCAAAAGTCTGAAAGTAGTTCGGTTTATGATAGACAATGGGCAACTGAAAGAGAATGAATTGATGAAATTGAGTATTGGGAAAAACTAAAACAGGTTTGAATAGAGCTTCAAACCTGTTTCAATTAACGTGAACTTGATATGAGTTTTATTTTCTGACCTCCCCTACCCCCTCCCGAGGAGGGGAACCGGATTAGTTCGTTTTTGTACATTCTGGTTGAATCAATTTCGTTGATGAGCAATAAAGATAGAGACAAAAGTAACTTAATCCCCCTCCTCAGGAGGGGTTAGGGGAGGTCGTAAGAAGGAACATTAATATCTAATCATTGAATATCAAATATTCGTTCATTATTTACCACACCACTCATTATAATTGACAAAAAAGGCTATTCCTTTTTATCAAAAATGCCCGGATATTTTTTCTTCCACGCATACACAAAAAAGCCCAAAGCGTACAAGCCCACATTAAAAATGCCGATGGAGAAAATGCCCACTGAAAAGATACCGGCAGAAAAAATACCGATAGAGAAAGTCCCCGCTGCAAACACACCCATGGCATACTCGCCCGACGAGAAATAATGAAACTCGTGTCCTGCAATAGTGAACACATTACCACTAACGGCACAAAGAACAGCTCCCACTAGAAGTAGAGCGATAGCTACAAAAAGAATCCAATGCTTTTTCATTTTTTTGAAATTTTAGAGTGAATAAATTTATTACGCAATCGTTTTGAATTGCAGTGCAAACTTATGGGAAAGCCTTTGTACTCTAAAATTTCAGGGATATATGGTAAGCTTTTGTGATGAAATGCTACAAGCTGTGATGGGTTGCTTAGTTGTGGGATAAATGAACGCTGCTATCAGGCATTGACAATGTCCATCAAACTTTTGGAAAGGTTACGCGATACCGGAATTTCCTCGTCGGTACCCTCTAAAACCAATCGGAGACCTTGCGAGTTGCCTTTCACCCGAACAATCTTATTCTTGTTCACCAAAAATGCTCTGTGGCATTTTATCATTGAATGATTCTCCTTCAACTGATCTTCGGTTTGTTTGAGGGTGTTGCGCAGAACGATGCTCTTCAGTTCATTCTCTTTTTGATAAAAAGCCTGAATATAATTGCCCGTGGAAGTTATGTAAATAAGATCGGATGAATTTACTTCTAGTCTGTCTTTGCTGTTTTCGGCCACCAAACACACTTTTTCGTTGTCCGGCGCATTGTCGGTTTTTGCCGTAAAGTCATTATTATACTCATTGGCAATTTTCAAGTTCTCGGCAAGCAAACGGTTCTGATTAATCACGGTCACTACCACTACAGGGATGACGCCAACCAACAAAGTGTAGAGCTGGAAATAAAAAAACGCCTTCAGGTTGTTTGAAAAAGAAAGGAAAAAGGAAGAATAGAGAAAGTTGACAATACCAATGCTAACTAAAATCCATATCTGCCAAATGATTTGCTTCAGCACTGTCCATTGCTGGAACTTAAACGTTTTTTTGAACAGAAAAGGAAAGGCAAAAAGATCGATAAGCAAAACAAGAAAGGTAACAACTCCATACCCAATTTCGAAATACAAGCGATATTCACTTTCAAAAGCCGACAACCCGAAGGGCTGAAAAAACAGCATGAAAAACGAAATGAACAAACTGATTGCAAAGATTATGTTCCAGCGCTTTTCGTAAAGCGGATAGGGCTGATGGAGGTATTGTTTTATCATCAAGTCAGTTAATAGATCATTACACAATTTCTCTTCCGAAAGGGGTCAACGCCAGGCCGGCCAGTTTAAAATGCTGCAACGCAAAGGGAATTCCGATAATGGTTATGCCAAACAAAACGCCAAAAGCCAGGTGCGTAAGTGCTATCCAAAAACCACCGACAAAAAACCAAATGATATTCATTATCGTCGACAAGCAGCCGGGATTGCCCGAACGGGGACGCACTTCGCTACCAAAAGGCCACAAAGCAAGTACCGCGAGCTTCAACGTTTGAAGTCCGAATGGAATTCCAATAATCGTAACCATCATAGCCACGCTTGAGATAACATATTCAAGAGCTATCAGCGCTCCACCAAAAACCAACCAAATAATATTGCCTAAGGATTTCATATTTTTAGTTACAAGTAGTTAGTTACGAGCCTGCCTGCGGTAGGCAGGTTACGAAATATTCAATTATGAATTATGCATTCTAAATTATGCATTAATTTAGAATCCCTGCAAATCAAGCTTATCACTATCAATCATCGTCACCCATTTGCCCATTTTCTTTTGGATAACGCGGAAATGGTGCTGTTCTTCGAGCGATATAAGTGAGATAGCTTCCCCCGGATTTTCAGCACGACCGGTTCGTCCAATGCGATGAATGTAATCTTTTGGCGAACGGGGCAGTTCGTAGTTGATCACATAAGGCAAAAACTGAATGTCGATTCCACGCGAAATCAGGTCGGTAGCTACCAGCACACGAATTTCACCCGATTTGAATTTGCTCAGCGCTTCTGTTCGTGCCCCCTGACTTTTCTTGCTATGAATAGCCGCCGCTTTAATCCCGTTTTTGCGAAGCTTATCCGATATATTGTCGACCTTGTACACCGAGTCGGCAAAAACCAACACCTGCTTCATGTCGTTGGTTTTAATCAGGTAGCGCAACAAAGGCCCTTTTTTCTCTTCCGAAACAAAATAGCCCAACTGCGAAATTAAATCAAAAGTATCAACTTCTTCTTCAATTTTTATGACAATCGGGTTTTGCAGAATGATTTGATGAATGCGGGTTACATCATCATTCAAAGTGGCCGAAAACAAAAGGTTTTGACGCTTCCGTGGCAGCAGTTTGAAGATAAGACTCATCTCTTCTCTAAACCCCAGATTCAGCATTTTATCTGCTTCGTCCAATACCAGTGTTTCAATCTCGGACAGATGAACCGCTTTCGACTCAACCAGTTCCAATAACCGACCGGGCGTAGCCACCAACACATTGACGCCTTGCAAAGCCATCATTTGCGGATTGATAGAAACACCACCAAACACCGCCATTGTTTTTACACGATCCGGAAGCACAGCACCAAAGGTAATGAAAACTTCGCTTACCTGCATGGCCAACTCACGCGTTGGTACCAACACCAATACATTGACGTGGCGGTTCTTGGTAACGGTTTTGCCCTGCAAATTCATCAGAATTGGCAACACATAACTGGCCGTTTTACCCGAACCGGTTTTGGCAATACCCAACACATCACGCTTCTTTAGAATGGCCGGAATGGCTTCTTGCTGAATGGGATAAGACTGAGTGAAATTTTTATCAGCAAGTGCTTTAAGTAAAGCCGGAGATAATCCTAAAGAGTCGAAAGACATATATAATTTTTAAAGTGAGTTTGTTTCTTCTTTTGGCAATTCCTCTGATTTTTCTTTCTTTTCAGATTTATTGTTATCCAATAGAATGTAAATGATAGGCAAAATGCCCAGGGTATTGAAAATCGCAATGCAAATAAACCATGCCAGATCGTTGTTGCGACCCGCTCTCCACATACCGATAAGTTTCCAAACGGCATCCCAAAGCGCACAAATAACAACCAAAGGAATAAGCCAAGTTAACACACCGGCAAACTGTTGTAGATCTTCCATTGTAGTTTAATTTTAGAGGTTAGTATTAGTTACGAGTTACTAGTTACAAGTATATGGTTACTAGTTACAAGTCTTATTCTACATATTGTACAAAAGTACAAAATAATCTCAGAATCAATCAATTTGTCTTACAATTATGAATTGTGCATTATGAATTATGCATTAATTTACGACATTCTGTTTTTGTAGTCTTCGTATCCGAATTCGCGAATCAGTTTGAATTCATTTCCGGTGGTCCACATACCCATTGCCGGATGCGAGACACCGTTGAACATAGTTGTTTTCACCATCGTGTAATGAATCATATCTTCGAAAACAATACGGTCGCCAATCTTCAACTCCTGGTCGAACGACCAATCGCCATAGAAGTCACCCGATAAGCAACTGTTTCCACCCATCCGATAGGTCGGTTTGCCCGGAACAGCATCCGTCGCTCCAACAATAGTCGGCTTATAGGGCATTTCGAGACAATCGGGCATATGGCAGGCGAAAGACACATCGAGCATGGCCGTTTTGATGCCTTTATTCTCTACAATATCAACTACCGAAGACACCAACACACCGGTTCGCCAGGCAAAAGCGCTTCCCGGCTCCAGAATCAACTGTAAATGGGGATATTTCGCATTGAATGTTTTCAACAACGAAATCAAGTGCTCGGCATCATACCCTTCTTTGGTCATTAAATGTCCACCGCCCATGTTCAACCACTTAATTTGCGAAAAGAACTTGCCAAACTTTTCATCCACTACTGCCAATGTTCTCTCCAAATCGAAAGAAGTAGACTCACAAAGTGTATGAAAATGCAACCCTTCCACTCCTTCGGGAAGTGTATCGCCCAACAACTCGGCCACAACACCTAATCGCGATCCGGGTGCACAAGGGTTGTACAAATCCGTTTCTACATCCGAAAACTCAGGATTGATACGCAACCCGCACGATATATTCTCCGTTTTAGTTTGTGGATAAAAACGCTCGAACTGCTGCAAAGAGTTGAAAGTAATATGACTGCTGCAGCGCATGATTTCAGGAAATTCACGATCGGTATATGCCGGTCCGTAGGTATGCGCTTTGCTGCCCATTTCTTCGTATGCGAGACGCGCTTCAGCCAACGAACTGGCTGTAGAATAAGGGATATATTCGCGCACAATGGGAAAAACACTCCACATGGCAAAAGCCTTGAAAGCGAGAATAATTTCCACACCGGCACGTTCTTTTACCGATTTTATTAATGCCAGATTGTTGCGAAATGCTGTCTCATCGAGAACGTAACAAGGGGAAGGGATATTTTGGTAGTCTGTCTGCACTATGATTTTTTTGATTAAATGATTATTGTGATTTTGCGATCTCTATGATTTGAATTTAGAATTTGTGAGTCGTTTGAAAGTCAAACTTTTTGAACCAAAATTTATTAGGAGTCCAATTTCCAAATTATAGGCTTCAAGGTAATTAATGGCCTGTGCCATATGAACATCCTCCAGTTGAATTACCGCTTTGATTTCAACTGAAATAACATCTTCAACAAGAAAATCGACCCGACGAGTTCCAATTCTATTATTTTTATAGAATATTGGCATTTCAAACTCGCGACTAAACTTAAGCCCTTGAAGATTCATTTCCATTTCCAATGCTCGTTGGTAAATCACTTCCTGAAAGCCATTACCAATATTTTATGGACTTCCATGGCACAACCAATTATGGTTTCAGTGAATTTAGAATATTTGTATTTTTCATCAATCATGGATATTGATTCTTATTGGTTTTATACGAAAAAATGATTGTTGCAATCAAAAATCACAACAATCATTTAATCATAAAAATCATAGAGTTCAGACATTTTTTTACAATTCCAAATCAATATTATGCAATTCGTGCCAAGGTAAACCGTGAATGTTCAATTGTTCCATAAACGGATCGGGATTGAATTCTTCCACGTTATACACGCCGGCTTTGCGCCATTCGCCTTTGAAGAACATCATAGCACCAATCATGGCTGGAACTCCGGTAGTGTAGCTTACGCCCTGAGCACCGGTTTCTTTGTATGCTGCTTCGTGACTGCAATTGTTGTAAACGTAATAAGTTACTTCTTTGCCATCTTTCAATCCTTTGATGCGACAGCCGATAGACGTTTGTCCGGTATAGTTTTCACCCAGATCACCCGGATTAGGAAGAACAGCTTTCAGGAACTGAATCGGAACAATTTTTTGTCCGTTGTATTCCACTTCGTCAATACGCGCCATACCGATATTTTGAATAACACGTAAATGTGTCAGGTATTCAAGACCAAAAGTCATCCAGAAACGGGCACGTTTGATAGTCGGATAGTTTTTCACCAACGATTCCAATTCTTCGTGGTAAATAACATACGATTCTTTTGGTCCTATTTCAGGGTAGTTCAAGGGCATATGAATTTCATGCGGTTCAGTTTCAATCCATGCACCATTTTCCCAATATTTTCCACGTTGAGATACCTCGCGGATATTGATTTCCGGATTAAAATTGGTAGCAAATGCTTTTCCATGATCACCCGCATTACAATCCACGATATCAAGGTAATGAATCTCGTCGAAGTGATGTTTAGCTGCATAGGCAGTATAAATACTGGTTACCCCCGGGTCGAAACCACAACCAAGAATAGCCGTTAAGCCTGCTTTCTCAAAGCGTTCTTTGTACGCCCATTGCCAGCTGTATTCAAAATGAGCTTCGTCTTTCGGTTCGTAGTTGGCAGTATCCAAATAGTTTACGCCGGCTTCCAGACAAGCATCCATTATCGTCAAATCCTGATAAGGAAGTGCCACGTTGATAAGCAATTCAGGTTTATATGCGTTGAGCAATGTTACAAGTTCAGGTACATTATCAGCATCAACCTGTGCTGTTTTCACTTCCACGCCAAAACGTTTTTTCACGTCTGCAGCGATGACGTCGCATTTTGATTTGGTGCGACTAGCCAACATGATTTCAGTAAATACATCCGGATTTTGAGCTACTTTGTTTACCACAACAGTTCCCACGCCTCCGGCGCCGATAATCAATACTTTTCCCATTTTTTGTTGAATTATTGAGAGTTTTATTTTTTTATTTTTGAGCCTACAAAAATAGTTGTTTTTGATGAAATATAAAAATGAATAAATATTTATTTTTATGCATTTTAAAACAACTAGAACAATCTACTTAATACGCTTAGCTCCTAATTGACAGCAAATTTGTCTTTTGTCTTTAATCCTTTATCTTTGATCTTTTGTCTTTGATCTTTCGTCTTTGATCTTTTGTCTTTTGTCTTTGATCTTTTGTCTTTTGTCTTTGATCTTTTGTCTTTTGTCTTTTGTCTTTTGTCTTTGATCTTTTGTCTTTGATCTTTGATCTTTCGATCTACTTCCTATATTCCGTTTTATCAAATCCTTCCAACGCCTCTTTGCGTTCGGTACAGGTACCACAGGTACCGCAATGTACTTCCTGCCCATTGTAACAAGAATATGTTTTTTCGAAAGGCACATTAATTTCTTTACCAATCAAAGCAATCTCCCGCTTCGTCAAATTGGTAAACGGAGCAAAAATTTTTACATTATTGTACGTTCCAAAACGAATAGCATCGCTCATGCTGTTGATAAACTCCGGACGACAGTCGGGGTAAATAGCATGATCGCCCGCATGATTGGAAATAAGCAAGCGATTACAATCCATGCTTTCGGCAATACCGGCTGCAATGCTCAGCATAATGCCATTACGAAATGGCACGACCGTTTTCTTCATGCTTTCGTCCTCATAATGACCGTCCGGGATAGCACCACCCGATTGCAATAAATCGGATACAAAGCCCATTTTGTTCAAGTCTATATCAACAATTCGATGCTCGATACCCAGTGCTTTACAATTTTGAGCAGCATATCCGATTTCAATTTTATTATGTTTGGAACCATAATCGAACGAAACTGCCAATCTGATTTCATCGGCATATTTGTACAGCGCTACCGAACTGTCCATTCCACCCGAATAAAGAATAACTATATCTCTCATTTTTTCAACTTTTTATTCGCCACAAAATTACTCAAAACCATTGAGAATTGAACGAACAACATTTTTTTTGTATTTTTGCGGAAGAAATACACACTAAGACACTAAACTTAGTGCCTCTTTGTGAACTTAATACCTTGGTGGTAAAAAAATGAATTCAAAACCGACAAAAATATTACCTGCCGAATGGGCTGAACAACAATTTGTTCAACTGACATGGCCACATTCCGAAACCGATTGGGCTGATATGCTCGACGAAGTAAACGAGTGCTTTGTGAACATTGCCCGTGAAATTATCAAACACCAAAATCTGTTGATTGTTTGCACGGATACCGATGAAGTGGAAGAACTGCTGGGTGATGCTGATTTATCAAAAATCACTTTTGCCGAAATGCCAACCAACGATACCTGGGCACGCGATCACGGTGGAATAACGGTTCTTGAAGATGGCAAACCGGTGGTTTATGATTTTACCTTCAACGGTTGGGGAATGAAGTTTGCAGCCAATCACGACAATATGATTACCCGTAAACTGTATGCGGCTGGAATTTTCGGCGATGCCGGACACAGAAACTGCTTTGATTTTGTACTCGAAGGTGGCAGCATCGAATCGGATGGCGAAGGTACTATTTTGACCACAGCCGAATGCCTGCTTTCTGATAATCGCAACAATCTATCCGAAGAAGATATTGAAATAAAACTGAAAGAATATTTTGGGCTGAAACAGGTGCTTTGGTTGAACCACGGTTACTTAGCCGGTGATGATACCGATAGTCATGTGGATACCCTGGCACGCTTGTGCGATAGAAGCACCATCGCTTATGTAAAATGTGACGATCCGGAAGATGAACATTACGAGGAGTTGCGGAAAAT
Organism: Paludibacteraceae bacterium; assembly: GCA_942493025.1. Taxonomy (GTDB): domain Bacteria; phylum Bacteroidota; class Bacteroidia; order Bacteroidales; family Paludibacteraceae; genus Paludibacter. Next base: position 4,097,896 of record OW818663.1, on the reverse strand, counting down.
GAAAAAAGAGCTTCGCAAATTTAAAACTTCCGGCGACAGCTACTTCCGACTTATTGCATTGCCAATGGCTGACGAAGTGTATTTTGAAGGCGAACGATTACCCGCCACTTATGCCAACTTCTTAATCATCAACGGAGCCGTTCTGGTACCAACTTACAATTCACCGAAAGATGAGATTGCAATAGAACAGTTGAAAAAAGCCTTCCCCGACCGGGAAGTAGTGGGCATCAATTGCAACGCATTAATCAAACAACATGGGTCGCTGCACTGCGTAACAATGCAATATCCCAAGTGACCCCTAATCCGTCAGCTGACGGAGAACAAGAGCCTTCGGATATTTACAATTTGAGATTCACAAAACAATACTAACTTAGTTCCTCCCCTTCAGGGGAGGTTAGGAGGGGTCAAATGAAAATAGCTTTAATTCAACAATCCAACACAGCCACTCGTTCGGAGAACGTAGCTAAACTGAAAAACAACATACGCACCTGCGCCGCTAGTGGAGCAGAATTGATTGTGCTGCAAGAGCTGCACAATGGTTTGTATTTCTGCCAGACAGAAGACCCCGCGGTATTCGAACAGGCAGAAACCATTCCCGGACCTTCTACAGAATCGTTTGGAAAACTGGCAAAAGAGCTGGGTGTGGTCATCGTTCTTTCATTATTCGAGAAACGTGCTCCGGGTTTACATCATAATACCGCTGTAGTGATTGAAAAAGATGGAACCATAGCTGGCAAATACCGCAAAATGCATATTCCCGACGATCCGGCTTATTACGAAAAGTTTTATTTTACGCCGGGTGACCTGGGCTTTGAACCGATTCAAACTTCTGTTGGGAAATTGGGTGTGCTCGTTTGTTGGGATCAATGGTATCCCGAAGCAGCACGATTGATGGCTATGGCAGGAGCTGAACTATTGATTTATCCAACAGCCATTGGTTGGGAAAGTACGGATACTGATGATGAGAAACAGCGTCAAACAGATGCGTGGGTTATCTCGCAACGGGCACATGCCGTTGCCAACGGGCTTCACGTTATTTCCTGCAATCGTACCGGTTACGAACCCGATCCTTCGGGCATAACCAATGGTATTCAGTTTTGGGGAAATAGTTTTGTAGCAGGCCCGCAAGGTGAAATCATTACCCAGGCGGCAAACGATAAAGAAGAAAATTTAATTGTTGATATTGATTTATCACGCACCGAAACGGTTCGTCGCATGTGGCCTTTCTTCCGCGACAGACGCGTTGATGCATTTGGCGATATAACCAAAAGGTGGAGAGACTAATGCTACGGCGTTATTAATTGTTATTTGCTCCCTTCGGTCGTTGATATAACACCAAAACAAATACGGGTTTCAGAAGCATTAAAACTTCCGAAACCCGTATTCTGTATAAGCCCTATCAACAAAGATTAGAAACTTGGTATTTTGAAACCACCTTCTTCAATTTGTTGTTCTACATTGCGTTTTTGTTTTTCTATTGATTTTCCAATTTTGAAATTATAACTATACGCTACTGCAAAAGCCACTTGTGTTTTCATGTACGTTTCGGTACGTTGATACACGCTACTGTTCTGCATCGTTGCTTTGCTATCGAAAAACTTACTGGCAAAAGGATTGAACGACAAAAGAGTGAGCGAACTATTGTTCTTAAACTGCTTGATGAGGCCAAAGATATAAAATGGCGACATCTTTGTTTCTGTTTGTCCATCCAATACCGGACCACTAAACTGGAACACGGAGATAAATTTCAGATCTAATGGTAAAGGACACATCATAAATGAGTTCCAGTTCCAGCTTCGTTGGTTGGTTGCATCAATCTGATTCATATACTTGTCGATATGATTGAACGAGTACCTGAAATTGGAATTAAACATAACCTTACCAATTTGTGAACTTACCGATAAAGCAGCTCCTGTTTCGTAACCATTGGATACGTTGACCGGCTTGCTTTCAAATACATTTGTAGAACCAACCTGACTGATTACATTTTGAATAAGTCCGGTTTTAGCCTCGTAAAACAACTGTGGAGCTAAATTGATAGTCACTTTCTTTACCGCCACCTTTACATTATAGGTAAACTGAAAATTATCGCGATAGGCCGGTTTCAATTTGGGATTACCACGACTAATGGTTTGACTGTCGACCTGACTTACAAACGGATTAAGTTGTCCTGCACCCGGACGAATCACTCTTCTTGAATAAGCCAACTTGACACTATTGTTGTCATTAAACTTAAGCGAAGCATTCGCATACGGCAGTGGCGAAAAGTAATTGCTGCTTGGTTCGGAATTTATCACCACATGTGATGTTTCAAACCGCGATCCAAGCTTCAGACTCCCTTTTTTGAAATTCCTCGACAACTCGGCATAACCACCCAAACGTAAATCGGAATAATTCAGATTGGGAGCTGAAGAAAGTGAACTCGTATTGTCAATAGCATACTTATTAAAGTTTCCACTCACACCGGCATTGAACGAATAAACACTATCGAAGGGCAAAGTATAATTGCCCTGACCCGAAAGAGTCTGTGTTTTTGTCTTGCTTTTTTCGCTTAACCAAGCACTTGTAAAAAGCAGTGAAGTATCAGCCGGACTATAATTACTGTTCTGAAAATCGGTTGTGGAGTTATTACTCAAGCTATTGAAATATTTCAACTCCACTTCATAACCGTGTTGAGACTTTTTATCAAACTTATGTTTATAAAACAGCGATGAAGTCAATCCGTCATTGTTCGTTTTCGCGTTGCTCAGAGTTCTTGAAATACTGTTCACCAAACTGCTTGCACTATTGTAACTCCAGGCATCGGAATTAATCTTTGACCCATTACTATTATACGATACATTCAGGTTCAGATTGTTCAATTCGTCCGGATCGTAAATAATCCCGAAGTTGACATTTTTGTTGTTACCCTTCATAAACATATCACTATTGCGCTGCAACTGGTTGGTACCTGCAATACGGGTCATATCCGATTGAATATCGAAGTTCTGAAGCATACCGGTGGCAGCCACATAATACGATATTTTCTCCAATCCATAATCCAGACTTGCATTGGCACGCGCCATATATGTATCCGTACCAACAGGTAATGCCATTACGTTTACCGTACCTTTCAAACCATACTTCATTGCAGGATTAGTTACAATATTGATAACCGCATCCACATCAGCATCATATTTTCCCGAAGGGCTGGTGATAACTTCCATTTTCGAAATCTGTGAAGGATGAAGTCGTTTCAGGTATTCCTTATCGCGGGTTACACCATCCACTTCAATCTTTACATTCGATTTTCCGTTTACCGTTATGTTTTCGTTTAAATAGTCCACCTGCACCGAAGGAACTTTCCGAATCACATCAAGACCATCTGTCGAAGTTTTACGAATACCATCAGGAATGCCGTAAATGGTTCTATCGCCTAATTCAGTAACCTTTACTCTTGTTCCGTTCACTACAATTTCTTTAAAATTGAAGGTCCGCGGATCTAAAGTAACAGCACCCAAGTTATTAATCATTCCTTTCTTTTTAGGAACAGCAATAAGTGTGGCTTTGTAGGCCAAATGTTTTACCCTTAAACAATATGTTTTGGCGGTATCCGCTTTGTAGAACATAAAAAGTCCTTCAGAGCTCGATTTCGACATTTCTACTACACTGCTATCAGGCAACTGCAGTAACTCCACATTTGCTCCATCCACCGGTTTTACGGTTTCTTTGTCGGTAAGGCTGCCTGTTATTACTTGGCGGGCATTTATGTTTACAGCAACAAAGCAAAACAGTACAATGAGAATTTTATTCATTCTTTTTTATAAATTTAGTGGCTATTGAATCGCCTGGTCTTATTTAGTCATTGTCGTTTCCGATTGAGAATCGACAACGATAGGCATTTTCATTTCCTGACCATTGGCCTTTTGAGTGATTGTTCCTTCAATACGACCTTTAGTTGTATTTTTCAAAGCCATACCTGTAGCTACATCTACGGTACCCTCAAAAGTCATGTTTCCTTTTATCTCCTGAGAAGTTTGAGCATTAGGATCTGTTGAAGGCAGTGATTCGATTTCCATTTTACCGCTTATAGTACCCACATTCTTTTCCACACCTTTCAGGGCAAACGAATTAAGCGTTATCATTGATATACCGCTTGCCGATGTTACATAGGTTGTTTCCCAACTATCTCCTGTTTTTACAGCAGCCTCCGGCAAGTAAGCAAACATAGGTTCAATCATACTTTTTACAGCCGATTCTTTCAATAGCATATCAGCAACTGTTTTGGCCTGATCTCTTTTTCCAGCAGGAATCGAATCCAACACCATCATAACATTATCTTTAAACTTAGGATAAGTTACAAAATCTACAAATTTTCCAGCTGTCGATATTTTTGCAATAATGGTGTTGCTACTCATCTTGTTCATGATTTTTTCCACAGGATCATTGCCGGCAGGTTTAGCCGAATTCGTTTCTCTGTTCATCATTGGCGAAACAGTTTTAGAAGCAATAGTATCGAATTTAAATTCAATATCCATAACATCATTTTCTTGCTTAAGCACTTTATAGCTAACAACAGTATTGGATGTTATATCCATATTGATCTGTTGCCCGCCGGCAGTTATCTGCATAACCTGCTTACTGGTGTTTCTCACTTTATACACTTTTCCTTTTTCAAGGTTCAATTTTAGCGTTACAGGCGCTTGAGCCATCAACGAAATAGCCAAAAAGGCTAAGGATACAGACGAAATCAACTTTTTCATTTTTTGATAGGATTATTAGTTTATATTAGAAATTGAATTTACAAAAATACAAGGTTTTCATTCATAAATATTCTTTTTTCAATCACTAAACATCGAATTTAGTGACTTTTATCATACTGTATTTCTAATATATTCCAAAATACAGCAGAATTTCAGGTTGCAAATATAATTGCATTTTTGGTACTATGCAATACATAGTACTATAATTTATTGAATTAATTTAATTTACATCAATTTAAGACATACAATACCAAATAATTACGCCAACAAAATAAAGTTTAATATTAATGTTATTTAACGTACCAATATTCTATTCAATAGGTTCTGAAAGATTTAATTCCGTATCGGAGTAATAACATGCGTATTGGATAAAAGACAGAATGGTGATTTTACAATATCGTTACATTCAATATCAAACAAATAAAATGGTTCGGTGCTTCCGAAAACGGAATGTTCCAGCTGCTCCTTTGATTGCATATTTATAGAAATATGCTACAAATAGTTCGGCGCGCTGCACCTTATATCAAACCTACTTAAATTTAAGGTGCAGCGCACCGGACTATTTGTAGTATTCAAGCCAACCCATACACCAAAGGTGCAGCTGGAACATTCCGTTTTCGGAAGCACCGAACCATTCGTTCTATTTCTACAAAGAAAGTTTGTTATATATAATCAAATCAGCGTTAATAATTAGAAGTATTAGGAAATGTATAATACATTATAATCAAAACAAATAGAAGAATGGAACGCGGATAAACGCTGATCTAACGGACTTGCCTGCGGCAGGCAGGTAAAAAAAACGGATTTCTATTCTGACAAGTCAGAATGATTTTCAAACATTTGTGGTCTTATCAGTCATGCTTGCATGACTAAAATCTGTTATAGATCCGTAAAAATATTATCCGTTTTAACCTGCCTGCGGTAGGCAGGTCCGCTTAATCCGTCAAATCCGCGCCTGCCTGCGGTAGGCAGGTTCTATTCTTTATGATAAATACGATATATATTCTAACCACTACTTATTATCCGGGCTAGTCGCCAGAGTCTTTATAAAACAAAACCGCTCCCGGAAAAATTTCTTTTCCCCGAAAGCGGTTTTAGTATATACGATAGTCTACTTATTTCGCCGGTGTTTCATTCATTTTCATCATTCCCATCATTTGGTTTACCGTTTTGGTCATACCGTCGGTCGAACCGTCGAGGAAGATAACGTTACCCTTACCTGTTTCACCAAAATGCTTAATAGCTTCGGTCCACATACTGAATAATAAGAACGAAGCATCCAAATCGGCATCAGTCATTTCTTTTGCAGCATGCGCCATACCTTTGGCCACTTCTTCGCGGAACAACGCTATACCTTGTCCACGTTGTTGTGCAGCTTCTTTTTCGGCCAACGCAGAAATTTTGATAGCATTCCCCTCGGCTTCGGCCGCTTTTGTTTTTGTAATCAACAAGGCTTGTCCTTCGTTTTCGGCAGCAGCTTTTAAGTTGTTCGAAGCCACCACGCGCGACATCGATTTAATGATTTCTTCGTCGAAAGTAATATCGTTCAACTGAATATCAATCATATGATAGCCCCATTCTTCTAAGGTACTATCCAAATGCATTTTTACTTCCTGAATAATCTCTGTACGAAGACCCAGAATCTCAGCTTGTTTCTTAGTAGCCACAAAGCTACGAATAGTACCTTCGATAGTACGTATCAAAGCTTGCATAAAATTGCGATCATCCACAAACTTAAACGCCACATTTTTAATGGTTTCGTCGGCTTGATTAAAAACAGCGTACAGCAACATGGCTTTAAAATACACATTGGCCTGATCTTGCGTTACCGCCTGAAACTCCAGTTCCACCGAACGGTTTTGAATAGAAATACGCTTGTAAACCATTTCGATAAATGGAATTTTGAAATTAAGACCCGGAGGCATAATGCGACGGTACTTCCCAAAAACAGTGATAACAGCCACACTACCCTGATTGACTGTAACAAAACCTGCAAGAACGAATAACAGAATAAGCGCTCCAATAACAATAAAAGGAATTGACATAATTTTGCTTTTAAGTTTAATTAATTAAAGATACTACTCAAAAAATAACTAATGAATAGTGAAAAATATCACGCAGCAAATATACATATTATAGTTGAGGGATTAACGGTTTTATAAAAATATTCATTAGATTGGAATCGATGCCACGAAGTGGTTGAATGGGAATAACACTCACAGAATTTATCGCACTAAAATTAGGTTGCAGTTATTATCATTTTCTAACCCTTCCCCCTTCGGGGACTTCCCTTTATCAAAAGGGAAGACTGTATGCGAGAATTAGTCCAAAGAATATGCTATTAAAGACTTTAAGCTGTTGGATCTTTTATTTTATGCTAAAAGTCACGTACTTCTCTACTGTCCCCTTTTCTAAAGGGGACGAGCGTAGCGGAGGGGTTTGCGTTCTTATTTGGTATAAACAATGACTGATATCTAATTTCAGGTCGATAAAGGATTTTTAAACATCAACGCACAAAACCAACATTCTCAAAATCTCCCACATTCTAAATCACATAACTTTTCACCACATCACTCCATATCCGCGACGGATGAGTACGTGCCCCGGCCACCCTAAAGCAATACTCTTTACCGCTGGTAAGTCCTTCTATCAATATCTTTCGCCGCGAACCGGTAACTTGTGCCCACACACTATCGGCAGTGAGTGGAGCCGCGCAGTATTCAAACACGTAAAAGAGCGCACGGTCAACGCCATTGCAACTTATCCAGGCACTTCCCTGCATAGGTCCCAGTATTATTCGCACAGCTTCAGGTTTATCGAGCACTCCTACCCTTGCCGCTTTTTTGTGTGTATCAAAACCCGAACTGCTAATAAGTACGGCATCGCCTTTACTCCTTAACTGAACATAAGTAGCCAGTTCTTGCAAACAGTCTTCCAGCTTACGTCGGCATTCCTGCTTAATAAGCGTAGAAAGCCTGCCACCCTGAGTGGATTCGGACAATGCAGTCCTATAACTTTCAACTTTCGTATTCAATTCGTCCAACTTATCCTGAATATCGGGGAAATGAGCGTTATTCGTCATATGTTCCGATACAGATTCTGCCCTTATCGGCAAATCAGCATCCTTGTATTTCTTTGCCGAAAAGGATTTAGAGACAATCGCTTTATTCATATCGTTGTTTTTAGAGTAAAAAATCATTGTGCGTACAGCATTCATTCGTTGCAGAGCAGTTGTAAACCTATTGTTACACACACTCATTTATTCAAGCATTACAAAACCGGACTACGGGTCAATAAGCGGTTTATACAGAGAATAAATATCCGTTTACTTCAAAAAAAATTGCTTTTGTAACTCAAAAATGCTATTATTCAATTCCACAAAACAGATTTTCGTATTTAAATTAGTAGATTTACCATAAGTAATATATAAATGCCCGTGGCAAATATATAAATTTTCATTTATAATTAATAATTAGACATTAATAATATTCAATTAATTATAAATAATTAGCTATTAGCCATTAACAATAATTAATTCCTAATAGCTAATTATATCTTATACATTGATAACAATTTATTTCAATTAAAAAATATTATTTTTATCATGGATAATATAGCATTTCCCATAGTAAATATCAATATACAATGTCATTATTCGCTATTGTACTATAGAAACAAAATAGTGTAATATCACATAAAGGCCTTACTTACATCGAATAGAAAAATACCGGATAGCAATAATGAACTAGAACAAAGAAAAAGGGTGAAAATGAGTATGGTTACTCTACTAACAGAAAGGAGTACGCTATTCGCAACACAAATCGAAGCAATAAAGAAAAGAAACTCCGGGCTTCTTTAATAAAGAGTATCAGAAGTTCTAGATAATTAAGAATATGTATTGTGAGTAAAAGAATTGTTTTTATCTTTGGGGATTAAATTATTAAGAATCATCGGCTACGTGGATAGAATGTGGGATATGTTCTGTAGAAATGAAAATAGATTGGCGCTATAAGGCAAGTAAAAAAAATGAGAACAATAAAAAGTATAATCCTTCTAATAAGTATTGGATTATTTTCCTGCAAAAGCGAATGTCCTTATAAGGAATTTCAGCCAGCAACATTTGGCTACATAAAATCTATCAAATATGATTGTATCTCTGTTGACACCTTAAAAGAAACTAAGAATTTATATAAGTCAATCTATGAACAGACATACTTTGACTCAATATATAACGCTCTTAGTAAAAAATACAGTGACAAACGAGACTACAATGGTATGGATTCAATTGACAGACTGCGTTTTTCAGAAAAAAAATATGGAATTTTGAAATTTAGAATTCTAAGACAGGATTCGACTAATACAACGAAGGCTATTGTTTACGAAGATCTTGACCTTGACGGCGATTTTAATTCCGGATATTGGGTTGCCTTATCTAAAGACGATGGTGGTAAGTGGAAATACTATTACACAGGAATAACAAGGGCGAACTTCTATTATTTTAAGTGTAAATCGACAATTCCATTATTTATAAATGACTCAGTCATTCAAATTGAATCAGCCTTGGTTCGCCAAGTATCACCCAGAGGATTTCCAATAGGATCTCCAGAATATGAATTGATCAAAGACGGTTTGAATATTTCTATTAATCTCAATAAACTCACTTTAGATTCTGATAACGATGGCTTAACTAATATTGAAGAACGAAAAATAATGACAAATCCATTCAAAGCAGATACTGATAATGATGGTATAATTGATGGAAAAGACTCAAATCCTAGATTCAAAAATATAAACAGTGATCTATCCACACTAATTGGCTATTTATTAGAAGGAGATTGGGGTCGTGGAGACTCACATTTTCTGAAATCAGATTACACAAATAAACTTGACAAAACTTATCAACCTAATAGATTTGCTCAGCTAGTGGTTACAGATGATTCGAGACTAATTAACCTATCTCAAACTCTGAATACCTATATTTTTGCGACAGAGAGTGAACTGACGGACTATATGAAGACAACTCCAGTTCCACCCAGCAGAATTGGTATAGAAATTAAACGAGTTGGCATTTTTACAGAAGAGTATAATATAACAATAAGTAAAAGTACATGGAGTATAAAATATCTTGCTAGAAAAGTGAAAACGGGTTGGCAAATAACAATTGAAGAAACAATTCAAACATGAAAATAGCCCCTCGTTCAGCGTAGTTTGGTGGCATTGAGTTCGGCGAAGTCACTTGTCCTCGCGGATATATAACCATTACCTGCTTGCACAAAGGTGCGGGTTCGTTGTTGGGAACCAACGGTCAGCGGAGCTAATTGCAATCCCAACTTTTTGTATTCTTAGGATTTGAAATCCGATAGACAAATTATCTTCATTTCGTACAAGTCTATTATTTTGCAGTCACTACCTGATTCAAGTTTAGCGAAGCGTAACTTGGACTGAAAACAGAAGTAACCACCCCAAATCCGTCAGCTGACGGACTTAAGAGTAGATAAAATGAAACCACCCCAAACCCCTAAAGGGGCTTAAGAGTGGTATCCGAGAAGATATACATTTAATCACATCTGTTGATATGGGCAAAGCAATTATAAACGTTACTCATTTATAGAATGAGCTTCTAGGAGACGATGGTAACTACAAGCCCCTTTAGGGGTTTGGGGTGGATAATGGTTCCTGTTAAGTACAATCTAAAACTATCTACATAACTTCTTTTCGTCCAAGTCTAAAGTTTTGCAGTCACTGACTAGTTACAAGTTTAGCGAAGCGTAATCCGCCGGTAGTCGGACAGGCTTTGGACCTGTGTGCCGCAGGCAAGCTGAAAATAAATCAGTCTATTGACTGATAACAGAAGCTGAAAACCCGTTTAAACAGTTTCTAAATGTTTTTCTTCGTAATGAAAACATCTATACGATTAACCAATCAATGTATTTATTGGCATTAATAGTTTTTTTTTGGTCTTTTACTTTGCAGATTCAAATAAAATTTATTCCTTTGCAAAATAATACAAGAAGGTAGTATATAATGAAATTATCAAGTACATCCGAATATGCATTGAGAATATTAATTTATATGGCAAAAGAGCCGAATAAATTATATACTGCAAAACAGCTGGTCGAAGAATTAAAAGTATCGGATAAATACTTGCGCCGTTTGATGACAGATTTATCAAAGTCAGGATTTATCCGTAGTGTACAAGGCCGGGAGGGTGGATATTTATTTGTAAAAAACATCAATGAAATCTTTTTGTTTGATGTTATTGATTCAGTTGAGGGTATGGACAAACTGAATGGTTGCGTTCTTGGTTTTGAACAATGCTCATGCACAGATCCCTGCGCGATGCATGACACCTGGCAACATGTGAGAACTCAATTAAACAAGTTGTTCAGAGAGACAAGATTATCAGATATGGATTTTGACAAGATAGTGCGGTATTGATTTTTTTTTGCCACATAATACTACAAACAGGTAGCATTATATTCTCGATTACAGTTTAGCATTAAATAATGAGAAGAAAAATAAAACGGGGATTTCGAATTTCGAAACATATAATCTACAGGGAAACCTTAATCGATTATAAAGAACATTTCTGGTCATTCGTTGGAGCATTTGTTGGGATCGGTCTTATAGCCTTTATCCAAAATAGAATGCTGACGAAGTTTGAAAATATCTTTCTGATTGGGTCATTTGGAGCATCAAGTGTATTAATATACGGAGCAATCCAAAGTCCTTTGGCTCAACCTAGAAATTTGATTGGCGGACATGTCGTTTCGGCTATTATTGGAGTAACGGTTTATAAGCTTATGCCCGATGTGATTTGGTTAACAGCTCCATTTGCTGTGGCGTTCTCAATTGTATTAATGCAAGTAACTAAAACATTGCATCCACCGGGCGGTGCAACTGCTTTAATTGCCGTAATTGGGTCGGAACGTGTGAAGGTATTGGGATATGGTTACGTTTTATCACCGGTGTTGACGGGCAGTTTAATTCTATTCGCGGTTGCATTAATTTTCAACAATATCACTTCACTTAGGACTTATCCAAATGGCAGCAGACTGACAACGTTGGTAAAAAATTTCATATCAACAGAAAAATGTAAAAATTCGAATTTACAATAAAATGCTAAAACAGTTCAAAACAAGATGAAAATAATAAACTATAATAATGCTGACAGAGTAAATAACCCTCACGGCGTAGATGCCCGGAAACTTTATGGCAATGACCACGTGCAGGCAGTTCATATTCTACTAAAAGCTGGCGAATCTCTGAAAAAACATTCAGCAGAAGTGGATGTATTTTTCTATATATTGGAAGGTGAGGGCATTGTGGAGATTGGCGATGAAAAACTTGCGGTGACCAAAGATACACTGATTGTGAGTCCGAAGAATATCCCGCATTGCCTGTACAACGAGAGTAGTGCAGACTTTAGGGTATTGGTAGTAAAAACACCTGCCCCAACCACCGACCAAAATAAAAAAGCCATTGCAAATATGTTGAACCTCTAACAAATTACGCTATGGAAGAAGATATTGAAATTTGCAACTGCCTTGGTATTATGAAAAGTGAAATAGTAAATGTTATAAAGGACAAGGGCTTACATACATTGGAAGAAGTGCAGGACGAAACCAATGCAGGTACTGTTTGTGGATCCTGCATCCCCGAAATTGAAAACATACTCAACGAAATAAACAACTAAAATATAAAATTATGCCAGCAATTGATATTCTTGTAAAAGAACACGATAGTATTCTGAAGGTAATCGAAATTACTCAAACTATTTTGAATACAAATGACAAATCAACAGTAAAGTTAGAGCATGTAGAGCAAATTATTGACTTTATAAAGAACTTCGCCGATAAGTATCATCATCTAAAAGAGGAAGATGTACTGTTTATGGAAATGGAAAAACATGGTATGCCCAGGGAGGGTGGACCTATCGCTGTAATGCTTCATGAGCATGATGAGGGCAGAAACTACATCAAACAAGCCGTGGAGGCTATTGAGGAACTAAAGCTTGGTGACGATTCTGCATTTGAACTGATAAAAGAAAATCTACTGAGTTACTGCACACTGCTTACAAATCACATTGGCAAAGAAAACAATATATTATACCCGATGGCCGAAAGGTTATTACCCGCCGAAGTAAAGTCAGCTATGACCAAGAATTTTGAAGAAACAAATCTGACAACAATTAATAACGAGTACTTCGACAAATACCTGAAATTGGTGGACGAACTGAGTGCTGTTTATTTGAAATAATTGAAAAACTATATGAAAAACTATAAAGATATAAACATAGGCGAAATTGTAACCCGAGATTTCAGAGCCGCCGAGATATTTAAAAATGCGGGTATTGACTTTTGCTGTGGTGGAAGTCAGAGTTTGGAACAAGCCTGCAGGGAAAAAAACCTGGACAGCGCCCTACTCGAGACAGCGTTAGCAAAACTTGAAAACACAACTGTCGATGCGTTGCATAATTTCAACGAATGGAATCTGGATTTCTTGTGCGATTACATTGTGAATACACATCATAAAACAGTGTTGAAATTATTGCCGCAGCTCACCGTTTACACGCAGAAAATAGCGCAGGTGCATGGAGCGCATCATCCCGAACTCATAGCAATAGCGAACCTGTTTGCCAAAATAAACGAAGAACTGTTGCAACATCTTCGCAACGAAGAAGAGGTGCTTTTTCCTGCAATTAAAGAGCTTTTAAAAAACAATTCTCTAAATGCGAAAGCGACTATTATATCCGAAATCACCCGTATGAAAGGAGAGCATGAATTTGCCGGTGGAGCAATGGACAAGATTAATGTGCTGAGTGATAATTATAGTGTCCCGACTGATGGTTGCAGTACCTATCAGGTTGCCTATAAACTACTGGAACAATTCGAAGATGACCTCCACATTCATGTGCATTTGGAAAACAATATATTGTATCCAAAGGCTTTAAAGCTGGCAATCTAAAATTCAGTAATACAAACTTCCTTAAATCTAAAATAATACTAACTTAAAAAACAATTCAATGAAAGAAACACTAATAGACAAATTTATGAGTCGGAAAGGATTAACCGCCGGCTTTTGGATTATTGCACTTTTCATGGTGTCAATCTTAATCTATTACACAGCAAATTTGCAGAAAGAAGTACCACCAATTCCCAAAACAGTTAGTTCGGTAAGTGGTGAGAAACTTTACACTTATGAAGACGTGGTACAGGGAAAAGGTTATTTTCAGGAGTTTGACCTTCAGGACTGGGGTAGTTTGTTGGGCATGGGTGCGTATATTGGCCCCGATTTTACAACAGAAATGCTTCATTACAGAACTGAATTTTTGTACGACTTTTACGGTCAGGAAATGTACAAGAAAAACAATGTGCAGTTGACAGAAATTGAGCGTGGCGCTGTAAAAGAGCGTGTAAAGCAAGATGTGAAGCAGCAAACCAAACTGCTCGAGGCAGGAACTGTTTATACTGACGCATCGGCTCAGGCTTTTCATCGTAATGTGGCCTACATTACCAAAATGTTGGTTGAAGGTGATCCTGAACGTGCTTTTAAAGGAGGGATTATCCGTCCGGACGAAGCGGTAAAAATTGCAGCCTTCTTCGATTGGTCGCAGTTAGTGGCTTCGACACTTCGCCCCGGCACTACCCGCTCGTGGTCGAACGACTGGCCTAATGTGCCTCAACTGGATCAGGGAGTTTCATTTAATTCGCATGTGGTTTCACTCTGGGAATTTCTCATTTTATGGACATTAACCATAGTTGTCATCTTCTTATCATACGAATATTTGTTCAAAAAAGAAACGGGAGATAAGCTGGAACCGGCACTTAAAATTACCAAACTATTTCCATCGCAGGTAAAGCTACTGAAATACGTTCCAATTGTTGCTGCTTTATTTGTGGCACAATTGATCATCGGTGGTTATCTTTCGCATCTTTATACCGAACCAAAAGGCGATTTTATATTTAATCAAAGCATTTTACCTTTTAACGTATTACGCTCAATTCACACACAGCTGGCAATTCTTTGGGTAGCTGTTGGTTGGCTTGTTGGTGGTTTATTAATAGCGCCGTGGGTAGCCAACAAAGATCATAAATTCCCTTGGTTAGTCGATGTGCTTTGGGGTGCATTGTTGGTTGTAGCTGTAGGTTCGATGATTGGATTGTACATGGGTGCAACCGGTCAGCTACGCGAAAACTGGTTCTGGTTAGGTAATGAAGGTCGCGAATTGATTAATCTGGGGCGAATTTGGGATATTGGATTACTTGTTGGGCTGGTATTTTGGTTTTTGCTGGTGGTTTCACTTATTCGCAAGTCCGCTACCAATAATCCATTGGTGAGTACCATCATTTGGTCGGCATTTGCCATTGCCACACTTTATATTGCAGGCATGATGCCCATTCATAAAATTATTCCCAATTTCACTATCGACGATTATTATCGCTGGTGGGTAATCCACTTGTGGGTAGAGTTAACCTTTGAGCTTTTTGCTGCCGGTGTTATTGCATTCTTTACGGTTTCGCTGGGACTTATTTCTCAAAAGATTGCCGTGAAGACCATGATGTTCGAATTGTTCCTAATCATGATGAGTGGAACATTAGGCATTGGTCATCACCTTTGGTGGCAGGGTTTAGACGAGTATTGGATTGCCATTGGCGGTATATTTTCAGCACTCGAACCACTTCCGTTGGCATTGATGATTATTGAAGCCATGAAAAACCAAAAAGAGAAAGCGCATTCAAGCGAAGGTTTTGAGTTTGGAACCGTATTTATGTGGTTGGCCGGTTCGGCTATCCTCAACTGGATTGGTGCAGGATTCTTCGGAATGGTTATCAACACCCCAACAATCAGTTACTATTCACATGGCACATACCTGATTATGCCTCACGGACATATCGCCTTGCTTGGTGCATTTGGATATATCTCCATCGCCTTTATTTATATGGTGGCTCGCACCAATTCATTGGCAAAAGGTTTGGTTTGGGATAATAGATTAAGCAAATGGGGATTCTGGATTTTGACCATTGGAGCATTGTTGTATGCTATTCCTACCTTTGTAATAGGAATTGAGCAAACACGCATTGCTCACGATTTAGGATATTTCTATGCTCGTCTGCGCAGTGCAGTTGAGCCAATGAAATTCTGGATGTGGTTAAGAATAATTCCGGATTCGTTGATGATTATTGGCGGATTAGTCGTATTCGCCGATTTAATGCTAAAAATGTTTTTCTCAAAAAAAATAAAATAAAAATACTGCGGGAAGATTGCAAACAGTTTTCCCGCATTTTTTTAATGTTCTATTCCCGAAAAACATCTTATATTTGTGCAAAAATTAAAAAATTGTTATGTCTGAATTTACAAATACTGCCGAACAAAGAGCCGAAGAACTTGCCAATTACATGCAAGGATTACTGCAAGGCGAGAACGGATTGCAATTGATAGAAAAACATGCACTTAAAACCAGCATGTTTATACCTCAGGATATTGTAAGTGCATTCGATATTCTGATGGATAAACAAGTTTCGATTGAAGACTTGAAATTTGTTTCCAATAAGCTTTTCAATATTCTGTATCAAACCATTCTCCAATATCCTGCAATAAAGCCTGCACCGGATTCCATTCTTGATATTTATACACAAGACAATGCATTGGCGCTCGCTAAATTAAAAGATATGCGTGAGCATATTAAAGCCATAAATAAACAAGTAGATATTGTTCAGATTCGGGCCTTAACCGGTAAATTAATAGCTTTTGAGCAATTCTTTTTACATTATACGGTTATCGAGAATGTGGTTTTTCCGGTTTTGGAAACAAAATGGAAACATCATCAATGTGTAAAGATTATGTGGTCGTTTCATGATGACATCAAGCGAAATGTGCGAAAATTAATTGATATATTATCGACAGACAATATTAATTTCAAGGAATTCAATTCGGTTTGTGGATTGGTTTTCTTTAACGTAAACACAATTATACTACGGGAAGAGAAGATCATTTTTCCGATGTTACTCGAAACACTGACCGAAGAACAGTTTGCCGACATGCTTCAACAAACCATAGGTATCGGGCTGCCTTATGCTGAGATCAAACAACCCGAATTGAGCAATAAAAACCTTATTTTCAGCAATGAGGATAAAATTCACTTACCAACCGGCGTATTGACAGCCGAGCAGTTTAATTTAATTTTCAATCACTTACCGGTTGACATTACTTATGTTGACGAAAACGACACGGTGCGTTTTTATTCCAATCCACCGCACCGAATTTTTCCACGTACACCGGCAATCGTTGGTAGAAAAGTACAATTTTGTCATCCGCCCGAAAGTGTGCATGTGGTAGAGCGTATTGTTCAATCTTTCCGAACTGGCGAGAAAGATGTTGCTTCGTTTTGGTTTCACATGGGTCCAAAATTTATTTTGATAAACTATTACGCCGTTCGCAATGCAAATAAGGAATACAAAGGCACCCTGGAAGTTTCGCAGGAAATATCAGAAATACAAAGCATTAGCGGAGATCGGAAATTATTAGACTGGTAAAATAAAAACATGTATAAATTTCTCAAAAAAGCCCATAAATGGGTAGGTATTGTTATAGCGTTATTGATTATCCTTTTCTCGTTATCGGGAATTATTCTAAATCACAGACAGTTTCTTTCGTCGGTAGATATAAATCGCAACCTTCTTCCCGATTTTTATCAGTACAAAAACTGGAACAATGCAGCAGTTCGTGCTACAGTTAAATTGGATTCCAATAGTTATCTTACGTATGGAAATATCGGTATTTGGCAAACAGATTCCTCCTTCTCAAAATTCACCGATTTCAATACCGGTTTTCCTGCCGGAATAGATAACCGAAAAATTTTTAAAGTGTTTCAAACTAGCAAAGCTTTGTTGGCGGGAACATTATTTGGACTGTATGAGTTCAAACACGATAGGAAACAATGGATGAAAATACCGCTGCCTGTACGTGAAGAGAATGTGGTGGATATACTCCAAAAAGGCGATAGCACTTTTGTGCTCACACGTTCGCACTTGCTTGTAACCACCAATCTGAAGCATTTCAACACCATCAACCTACCTCAGCCCGAAAACTACGACAATAAAGTGGGGCTGTTTAAAACACTTTGGGTAATACACAGTGGCGAAATTTATGGAGCGGCCGGTAAATTATTAGTCGATCTAATGGCATTGATTTTCATTTTTCTGAGTGTTGGCGGAGTAATATTGTTTTTTTCGAAGAAGCAATTAAAAAAGAACAAAACAGACAAAACGAAACAGGACAAAATAAAGAAAACACATAAATGGAACCTGAAATGGCACAATAAAATTGGTTGGATAACGGCTGTATTTCTGATAATAACCACCCTTACCGGCATGTTTCTTCGTCCACCCTTATTGATTGCCATTGCCTACAACAGGGTAGCTAAAATTCCTCATACCGAGCTCGACACAGCTAATCCTTGGTTTGATGTGTTGCGCCGGGTGATTTATATTCCCCATGAGAAAAAATTTATTGTTTCAACTTCCGAAGGTTTTTATTCGTTTGATAACGATTTTAAAATGGAAGCAAAGCTTTTCGATTTCCAACCACCAGCCAGCGTAATGGGTGTAACGGTATTGGAAGATTTGGGCAATGAGAATTTAATGGTAGGATCGTTCGAAGGACTTTTTAGATGGAATTACAAAACGGGTGAGGTATTTGATATAATAAAAAAACAACCATACAACACTCCAGTGCAAAAAGGACCACCCGTAGGGGATTATAAAATCTCAGGGTTTAGCTCCGATTATAAAGGTCAACAAATTGCATTCGAATATCAACATGGAGCAATAAATATCAACGAAGGCACTGAATTTACCCCAATGCCCAATGATATTATCAAGAAAGCACCTATGTCGGTTTGGAATTTAGCTTTAGAAGTTCACACCGGGCGAATTTACGGAGTGTTCTTAGGCATGTTCTATATTCTTGTTATTCCGTTGGGTGGTATTTTGGTTCTTTTTACCCTTATTACCGGAATTGTGATTTGGTTCAAATTTCATCTAAAAATGGGGAAAAGGCGCAGCTGAATGCTTACCAACAGCAGTAATAATTAAGTAAATACACAACAAAACAGTTGAAACAAATTCAACTTAGCTATTGTAATCATTGTCACTTCACTGATTCATTTATAACAATATCAGAGATTCAACTACCAATAAATAGCTGATTTATTGGCAACCCTGGCAATAGACATGCACAATATGGCAGACAATAATTGAAGCCGCATTATCAAAACACTATAAGGCAACCACTTCTATCATTAATCCTCAATAACACAACACCCAACGATATAAAAAAACATTGTTGTTCGATGAAATTTTCAAATAATCCATTCAATATGTCACTGATAGAAATTTATATCAATATCGTTCCGTAGCTCTGACTGACTTCAAATATTTTATTGTTGATTATTCTACCTCCCGATAAGCATCGGGATTCGTCCCTCCGAGACATTTGCGTTAACTGTGGAGCAGCGACATTATAATAAGTCACTTTTTATCCAACAACACTATAAAGTCAAAAAGGCTTCACATTTCTGTGAAGCCTTTTGACTTTTAAAGCCCCCCTGATTACGAGTCGTCAAAAGAGAGTTTTCTTGTAGTTTCATGCTTCTGCTTTTCATATCATTACCACGCATATACATCTTATACCTATTTATATAAAATGGACTCCGTTCAGAGGGTAAATATAAATTATGATTATAAGAATGATAGTCCGAATTCTTTCTACAACCCATTTTGGGAAGAATTAGTTGTATATCCTAAATTAGAAATTATATATCTATTATCGAAAATTAAGGACAAATAAGTAAACTATTTTTGTTTTCTAGAAACTGAAATTAGTTATCCTTAATAAAGTATCATTTCAAATTTGCTTTTGTACAAAGAGAGACAAAAGATTTTGTTCCTGTTTTTGAAAATCTTCTATTTGTGCAACTGCAAGTAAAGGATTCATTTTTCAAAATAAAAATGTTTAGTGAGCATCAAATTAAACGTTACATCAATCAAATTTTATTAACCCTAAAAAAATCACAGCATGCATAGAAAAATAGACGACAGTTGAAAGCGCCCTTATCAATGTAGAAATAATTGGCATAGGAATATTATTTTCAATTGCTGATTGTAAAATATCAAAATTTCATTATGTTTTAATTGAAATAAGTCAATATAAAAAGTTAATCAATAATATAAATGGAAAATATACACAAGATTTTACTAATCGAGTTTTTAGCTTCAACAAAAAAAATGAGGCTGACAAGTATATTGCTCCTTTCATTGCTTTTTTTGAGTTCATCACTTATGGCACAAAATCAGCGAATAGTCAAGGGGCAGGTTTTAGACGAAAATAAAGAGCCATTGATTGGAGCAACAGTTGTAATCAAAAATCTCAAATCAAGTGGAACAATAACCGATGTAAACGGTCATTTTTCACTCAGTTTACCATCAGACAGAAACATAATCCAAATTTCTTACATAAGCTGTAAAACACAGGAAATAAATGTTGCTGACAAAAACAATATAACAGTAACGATGCAAGACAATAATGTCGGTTTAAGTGATGTTGTGGTTGTTGGTTATGGCAAGCAGAAAAAAGCGAGTGTAGTAGGTGCAATCACACAAACTACCGGAAAGGTTTTAGAGCGTGCAGGAGGGATAACAGATATAGGTGCAGCGTTAACCGGTAATCTACCGGGAGTGGTAACAATTGCCAGTTCAGGTTTGCCTGGTGAGGAAGATCCTAAAATTGTTATCCGTGGATCAAGTTCATGGAATAACAGTGACCCATTGGTGCTGGTAGATGGAATTGAACGTCCAATGAATTCGGTGGATATCAGCTCTGTAGAATCAGTATCTGTATTGAAAGATGCGTCTGCTACTGCAGTATATGGTGTGAAAGGTGCTAATGGAGTAATTCTTGTTACCACCAAACGTGGTAAGGAAGGTGCCGCCAGAATTGATGTATCGGCTAACACTACCGTAAAGACAGCTTCTAAATTACCGAACAAGCTTGATTCTTATGATGCTTTATCGGCACGTAATGTTGCCATAGAGAATGAGTTGGGCTTAAATCCTGACTCATGGGCATATATTAAACCACAAGGTATAATCAATAAATATCGTTATCCTGCTAATTGGCAAGAAGCTGAGCGTTATCCAAACGTTGACTGGCAAGATGCCCTTTTTAAAGATTACACTACCTCTCATAATGTGAATCTTAATGTTAGCGGGGGAACAAAATTCGTTAAGTATTTTGCTTCAGCTGATTATGTTCATGAAGGTGACTTGTTTGCAGTTTGGGATAATGGTCGTAACTACAAATCGGGCTACGGATTCGATCGTCTCAATGTACGTAGCAACCTTGATTTCCAGCTAACTAAAACTACTGTATTTAAGGTCAATCTGGCCGGATCAAATGGTATCAAAAAGAGTCCTTGGAATCAGACTAATTCGTCAGACTGGGCTGTAGCTCAACAATGGGCAGGTGCTTACAATATTGCTCCGGATGTATTTTTACCTAAATATGCTGATGGTTCATGGGGTTTCTATCCTAGTATTTCGAATGTAACAAACTCGGCAGCTAACCTGGCACTTGGTGGGGTAATGACTACAACGTCTACTCGTATCACTACTGACTTTGCGTTGGAACAGGATTTGAGTTTTGTAACTAAAGGTTTGAACTTAAAGGGAAGCGTATCCTGGGATAATGCATTTGTTGAGTTTAACAGAGGGGTAAATGACCTTTATAATGATGCGCAACAAAAATGGATTGATCCTGTAACAGGTAAAGCTACCTATAAAAAAGAGTTTGAAAACAATAACAAATTCGATTTTATGCAAGGCGTGTTGTGGAATACTTCAGGTGGTGAAGTTCGGAATTCATTATCTCAGCGGAACCTGAATTACCAGTTCCAGATAAACTGGGCGCGTGATTTTGGGAAACACGCTGTATCGGCTATGGGTCTGGCAAGTCGTCAGGAAATAGCTAAAGGTTCTGAAATTCCAAACTACCGTGAGGACTGGGCATTTCGTACCACCTATAACTATGCTGACAAGTACTTTTTGGAATACAACGGAGCTTATAACGGGTCTGAAAAATTCAGCAAAGAAAATCGTTTTGCTTTCTTCAATTCAGGCGCAATCGGCTGGATGATTTCTGAAGAAAGTTTCATGAAGCCTATTAAGTTCCTTGATATGTTGAAAGTAAGGGCATCATATGGTGAAATCGGTGATGATAGTGTCAATAAACGTTGGCTATACATGACACAATGGGCTTATGGAGGCACTTCATCTTTGGATGTAAATCAGGGTACAAGTCCTTATACATGGTACAGGGAGTTTTCAGTAGGTAACCCAGACGTACATTGGGAGACCGTGAAGAAGCTTAACTGGGGGTTGGACTATTCTTTTTTAAACGGATTGTTTGCGGGATCAGTTGAAATTTTTCATGATAACCGCTCAGAAATTCTTGTAAAGGGTGAAGACCGTTCAGTTCCTCCTTATTATGGAACAACTGCTGCTACTGCCAATTTAGGAAAAGTTCGTACCGATGGATATGAATTGGAACTGCGCATAAATAAAAAATTCGGTAACGGACTACGTTTATGGGGTAACTTCAACATGACACATGCCAAAAACGAAATTCTCGTAAAAGATGATCCTGAATTATATCCAGCTTACCAAAAATTAGCCGGTTACAGTATTGATCAAAACAGAACTTTTGTTGATGCAGGATACGTAAACAATTACGATGAAGTTTTTGGTAGCGTACAACATGACAAGAGCGATGGGGCTAAATTACCGGGTGATTACTATATAATAGATTTCAATGGAGATGGTGTAATAGATAGCAAAGATAATATTCCTTCCGGCTATTCTTCAAATCCTGAAAACACCTATAATGCAACTGTTGGCTTCGAATGGAAAGGATTTAGTGCATTTGTACAATTTTATGGAGTTAATAATGTAACCCGTGTAGTGTCGCTCTCAAGTTTTGGCAGTAAGCTGAACACTGTATATGATATGGGCTCATGGTGGTCGAAAGATGACATGACTGCCGATGTAACAGTTCCACGCTGGTTATCAAGCACCAGTTACAACGATGGCACACAATACATGTTTGATGGTTCTTATATCCGCTTAAAGAATGCCGAAATAGCATATACTTTTGATGGAGGATGGATAAAGAAAATGGGGCTTAAAAATTTAAAAATATTCATTAATGGTAATAACCTTTGGGTATGGTCCAAAATGCCGGATGACCGCGAATCTAATTTCGCAGGAGCAGGTGGCCAAGGTGCTTACCCAACAATGAAGCGTTTTAATCTAGGTCTTAAATTAACATTATAATATAGAATGAAATGAAAAATATATATAAGACGCTTATAGGGGGCGGTTTTTTGTTCATGTTGTTAGGATTTGCATCTTGTGCAGCCTATCTGGACAAAGAAGCTGACTCGAATGTATCAGAAGTAGAAGCCTTTAAAAACTTTACTAATTTTCAGGGCTTTGTAGAAGAAATCTATAATTGTATCCCCGACAAGGAAAAGTGCAACTGGACATCCTCTTGGAACTGGGGTGATGATGAAGTATTCAACACCGAAGGTGACTGGCATATGACGCATCAAGTTGACCTTGGTAATTTCTGGGCATGGCAATCATCCATTTCTTGGTTGAACAGAGATGGTAGCGATCCAACCTCCACAAATAAGTTCAATCACTCATTATGGCCACATGCATGGTATTGTATTCGTAAGGCTAATATCGGTCTTGCCAACCTTGACAAGTTAACTGAAGCTACTCAAGAGGAGAAAGATATTATTGCCGGACAATTATACTTCTTCAGAGCCTGGTGGCATTTTGAAATGATGGAGTATATGGGTGGATTACCCTACGTAGATGTTGTTTTATCAGCAAGTGAGAAACTAACTTTACCACGTCTGGGTTATCAGGAATGTGCTGACAAAGCTGCGGCGGATTTTAGAAAAGCTGCGGATTTATTACCTATTAACTGGGACACAGATACTAAAGTAGGTAAAAACACAGCAGGTAAAAACCAACTACGTATCAACAAAATTATGGCATTAGGCTATTTAGGTAAAAACTACCTATGGGCTGCAAGTCCGTTGATGAAAAATGGTGCTCAAACAGGTGGAACTAAAGCTTATGATTATGATGCTGACTATGCCAAAAAGGCTGCTGAGGCATTTGGAGAGTTGCTTAACTTAGTAGAGAGTAACAAAACACAATATTCTTTGGCTGAATTCAACTATAAGGAAATCTATAATCATGTCAAAGCAGCGAGTGCAAACTCTCGTTTTAGTGATATTTTTTATACAACCGGACAAAATTGGTTAATGCCTGGATCTACTGAAGCAATTTTCCGTGGTTCTTCTACCGATTACAACGGAAGTAACTGGAACACTACAAAAACATTTGGTCCTAAAGTAAATGGACTTGTAGAGCATGATAATATAATCCACCAACCAACAGCCAATTATGTAAAATTCTATGGTATGGCCAATGGATTACCGTTGGATGATCCCGATTCAGGATTTGATCCAACACATCCGTTTAAAAACCGTGATCCACGTTTCTATCATGATATTGTATTTGATGGTTTTAAATTTGTAAACTCAGCAATGCCTGCCGATCAGGAATTTTTACGCTATTGCAGTCTTTATACCGGTGGCGCAATGAAATCGGTGGCCAGTGGCAGTAGAACAGGTTATTTGATTCAAAAGCTAGTTCCACACCAATGTAACAAATATGATGGAATGTACAACTGGGGAGGTAACCTTCACACATACTTGCCATATATGCGTTTGGGAGACATCTATTTGATGTATGCCGAAGCTTGTGCAGCATTTGGAGGTGCAACTGCTAAATCTACTAATTTCGCTAAAACTGCTGAACAAGCAATCAACACACTTCGTACCCGTGTGGGTTCCGGAGCAGTTAATGCTAAATATACAGCAGACAATAAGAAATTTATGGATGAAGTAAGAAGAGAGCGTGCTGTGGAATTATCATTTGAAGGATTCCGTTTCAATGACTTACAAAGATGGTTGTTATTAACAGAATATCCGTACAATGTAAAAACTTCTCAAGAGTTTGACAGGGTAGAAAACGATAACTTCTTTAAAACCAACGATCCTAAAGACGCTAAGGTAGCCAACTTTAGAGAACAAACTATTTTAACTCGTGTATTTGGTACGAAACACTATTGGTTCCCTCTGAAAGTGAAAGATGTTTCTATGTATATAGAATTCGGACAGAATCCAGGTTGGTAATTCAAATTGAGTAATAATGTTAATAACAAATGAATATACAATGAAACAGATACAAATAAGATTCATTATATGTGTGGTGTTTGCTTTTTCCTCATTTCATTTTGTAGAAGCACAAACAACTACAGCTAATGAAACTGATTCTACGAAAAATGCAAACAACTCAATGGTACAAGTGGCTTACCGTAAGGTTCCACAAAGTAATTTGTTGGGAGGTGTTTCCGTAGTCAATATCGAAGAGTTGACGAAAAAGAACTATAATACATATAGCCTTGATAATATGCAAGGGTATGTAGGAGGTTGGAATGGAAACTCTTTGTGGGGTATGGATAGTTATTTGGTACTGGTTGATGGTGTTCCTCGCGATGCAAACAACGTGAATCCAACAGAAATCGAACAAATAACTTTTCTAAAAGGAGCATCGGCAGTTGTTCTTTACGGTAGTCGCGCAGCGAAGGGAGTGGTTTACATTTCTACCAAAAGAGGTAAAGCCGGCGAATTACAGGTGAATGCACGTGCTAATCAGGGTTTAAATGTGGCAAAAAGTTATCCTAAATATTTAGGATCTGCCGAATATATGACCCTGTACAATGAAGCACTGACGAATGACAATAATGGTGTTTTACCTTCAACAGGATTCCACTCGCAAAGCGACATTTACAATTCTGCCTTGGGAAATAATCCATATCGTTACCCAAACGTAGATTTTTACTCGTCTGACTATATAAAGAGAACATCTAACCGGTCTGATTTAACCGCCGAAATCTCGGGAGGTAACGACCGTGCACGTTTTTATACCAATATTGGGTATATAGGTGTAGATGACGTATTTAAGTTTGGAGAAGCTAAGAACAACAACACAAATAGGTTAAACGTTAGAGGAAATATTGATTTATCAATAAATCGTTACATCAAAGCACATGTCAATGCCAATGCTACATTTTATAATGCACTTACAGCTAAGGGTAATTATTGGAATGCTGCTTCAACATTACGTCCAAATCGTGTGACTCCGTTAATACCTCTAAGTTTTATTGAAAGTAATGATGTAAATTCGCTAACATTAACTGATAATAGCGCTAATATTATTGATGGCAAGTATTTCTTAGGAGGTACTCAGGAGGATCAGACAAATGTATTCGCTGAACATTATGCCGCTGGCCGTAGCAAGTGGACTAGTCGTCAGTTTCAGTTTGACACCGGAATTGATATTGACTTGGCAAGAGTACTAAAAGGACTCTCGTTCAACACTCTATTGGCTGTTGACTATGCAACTGCTTATACCACTTCGTATGATAATAGTTATGCTATTTACGCACCAAAGTGGACTAGCTATAATGGAAAGGATGCTATTGCCAGCTTAGCCAAATTTGGAAATGATAAAAAATCTGGAGTTCAAAACATTAGCGGCTCTTCTGATAAACAAACTATTTCATTCTCAGGCCAGTTGAATTATGTGACTTCAATAAATGACTCACATAATCTGTCGGCTACATTAGTAGCTGCCGGTTATCAACAAACTCAATCGGAAGTTTATCACAGACCTAGTAATGCCAATCTTGGTTTACAGTTGAGTTACAACTATGAGAACAAGTATTTTGTAGACTTTGGTGCTGCCGAAGTACATTCAGCTAAGCTGGCCGAGGGCCATAGAAATGCATTCTCACCTTCTCTTACCTTGGGTTGGAAGTTGAAAAATGAAGGATTCCTTGCTAAGTCATCTGTCGTAGACGATTTAACATTGAGTGCATCGGGAAGTATTTTAAATACTGATTTGGACATCACCAGTAACAACTCTAACTATGGAGATTTTTATTTGTACAGTACAAATTATAATCAATCCAGTGGTGCATGGTGGGGTTGGTATGATGGCGCCTCTGAGCATTCAACAAATTCGATTCGTTGGGAGAACAAAGATCTGACATTTGTCAAAAGAAAAGAATTCTCTGTTAATGCAAAAACCGCATTGTGGAAAAATATGATTACAGCCGATGCATCGTTCTTTGTCAATTCTATGGAAGGATTGATTATCCAGCCATCAACTATTTATCCAAGTTACTTTGCAACAGGCTATCCTTCAGCTTCGTTTTTACCGTATGTAAATTTCAACAATAATAAACGAATCGGTTTTGATTTCAACATTAATTTGAACAAGCATATTGGTGAAGTCGATTTTTCATTGGGACTTTCTGCTACTTATCTTAAAACAGAAGTTACGAGAAAGGATGAATATTTTAGTGAAGCATATCGCTATCGTAAAGGTCATGCCATTGATGGCGTTTGGGGATTCCAAAACGAAGGATTCTTCAAAGATGCAGCTGAGGTAACCAGTTCACCTGAACAAAAATTTGGGGGTGCAGTTAAACCGGGAGACATCAAATACAAGGATCAAAATGGCGATAATATTATTGACGAAAAAGATGAAGTCTACTTAGGTAGAGGTGGATGGTATGGAGCACCTTTGACAACAGGGGTAAACATCACTGTCAAATATAAGAACTTCTCATTTTTTGCTTTAGGAACTGGTGGTTTTGGAGCTGTAGGAATGAAAAACAGTTCATATTTCTGGGTTTCCGGAGATACCAAATACTCTGAAGTTGTTCGCAATCGTTGGACAGAAGCTACAAAAGAAACAGCTACTTATCCACGTTTGACAGCAACAAGTTCAACGAATAACTTCCGCAATTCGGATTTTTGGCTGTACAAAACAGATCGCTTCAATCTTGCTAAGGTTCAGATAACGTATGATTTCCCAAAAAAGATGTTGCAAAACTTCGTTGTTCACGAGATCTCAACGTATATCAGTGGTTCAAACTTACTAACCCTGTCAAAAGAGCGTAAAATATTGGAACTAAGCACAACAGGTGCTCCACAGACTCGATTCTACAATATCGGTTTTAAATTAGTATTTTAACGAATAAGACAAAAACAGATTTAAAGTTATGAAAAACATAATAAAACTCTTGGTTTTAATACCTCTGTTTGCTGCTTGTGACGATCTTTTCACACCAGCTATAGAGAATATTCGACCTCTCGATGCCATGTTTAAGGAACCAACTTATGCACAGGGTATTTTAGCTAATGCGTATATTCTTTTGCCTTATTCATCATCACCAAACAGTGATGCGGCAACAGATGATGCGGTAACGAATGAAAGTGCCAGTAGTTTCTTAAAAATGGCTACCGGTTCATGGACTTCAAATAACGATCCTATGTCGCAATGGCAAGCTCGCAAAAATGCGATTCAATACTTGAATATTTTTCTTGCTAATGCCGACTCGGTAACCTGGGCTAAAGACCCACTTATACGTACCATGTATAACGACCGTTTGAAAGGTGAAGCATACGGGTTGCGTGCGCTTCAAATGTTCCATTTATTAAGAGCACATGGTGGTTGGACTGCCGATGGTAAATTAATGGGTGTGCCAATTGTTACGACACCTGAGACGCCCACATCGAACTTTAATGTGCCTAGAAACACTTTTCAAGAGTGTATTAAGCAAATCAACGATGATGCCACCGCTGCACTTAATCTTCTGCCGCTTGATTATGGTGATATAACCGATGTTAATATCCCAAGTAAATATAAAACGTTGGGAATTACCAATTCGGGAGATTATAACCGTGTAAATGGGAACATAATGAGAGGACGTATCACCGGCCGTATTGTTGAAGCGATCAAAGCTCAGGCTGCTTTATTGGCTGCAAGTCCTGCATTTAGTGCCGGTACAACTGTGACTTGGGACGATGTTGCTAATAATGCAGCTATTGTACTTGATCGTATCAACGGTGTAAGTGGATTGTCGGCAACAGGAGCTACCTGGTACTCTAATGCAACCGAGATTTCAAATTTAGCTTCTGGGGTTAACCCGGCGGAAATTATTTGGAGAAGCGGTAAAGACAATAGTGCAACAGCCGGTGGACTTGAATTGGAAAAAAATAATTTTCCACCTTCATTATTTGGCAAAGGACGCATAAACCCCACTCAAAATTTGGTAGATGCTTTTCCTATGGTTAATGGGTATCCGGTATCCGATCCACTTGGAACTTATGCATTGGCAACTCCATATACGAATCGCGATCCACGTTTGGCAAAATACGTTCTTATTAACGGAGGTACACAAGGATCAAGTAGCACTACTATCACTACAGGAACTTATGGTACCAATAAAGACGCTATAAATAAGGAAAATGGTATATCTACACGTACCGGTTATTATTTACGTAAATTATTGCGTTCAGACTGTAACCCCGATCCATCATTTAATACTGCACAGTTTCACTATACTGCATACATCCGCTACACTGAGATATTCCTGATATATGCCGAAGCTGCTAACGAAGCATACGGACCTACAGATAAAGGTACTCATAACTATAGTGCTTATGATGTTATTAAGGCTATCAGAGCAAGAGCAGGTGTAGGTGCCAGCAATGGAGATGCTTACTTAGAGAGTATTAAAGCCGATAAGGATAAAATGCATGCACTTATCAGAAACGAACGTCGATTGGAACTTTGTTTCGAAAACAAACGATTCTATGATTTGCGCCGTTGGAAAGTAAGCTTAAATGAGACCGCAAAAGGTGTGCAAATTGACAAACAGTCTGATGGTACGTTGAAATACACTCCAATTGAAGCTGAAGCAAGAACCTATAAGGACTATATGATTTATGGCCCAATACCTTATAGCGAAATGCAGAAATGGACTCAACTGCAACAGAATGTAGGCTGGTAATTTT
Organism: Paludibacteraceae bacterium; assembly: GCA_942493025.1. GTDB lineage: Bacteria > Bacteroidota > Bacteroidia > Bacteroidales > Paludibacteraceae > Paludibacter. The sequence goes on along the minus strand of OW818663.1, from coordinate 4,068,085 downwards.
GCCAGAATAATAATTGAAAAATATTTAAAACATGAAACAGTTTAAATTTTTAACTATACTATGTGCCGGGCTAACTGCACTGCTTGCTACGTCTTGCAAAAACCAAGATGTAGATTTTCCGGATTTTGATTACACGACTACGTATTTCGCTTACCAATACCCGGTGAGAACTATCGTATTGGGCGAGGACACGTATGATACCAGTCTTGACAATTTGCACAAATGCAAAATATATGCTACCATGGGAGGCGTATATGCCAATGACAAGCTGATAAATATCGATTTTGTAGTAGATAATACTTTGTGCAATAACCTGTACTTCAGCGCTACTGGCCCTGCCGTTCAGGCAATGCCTGCAAACTACTATACATTAGGTGGTAACAAAATTGCGTTAGATCGTGCTTTACTGGGAGCTGTAGACGTACAACTGACTGATGCATTCTTTGCTGATAACAACGCATTGCAAAATACATATGTAATTCCTTTGCGAATGACAAATGTTATAAACGCGGATTCGATTCTATCGGGTGTGCCAAAAATAGCAAATGCACCAAGATGTAATACAACACTATGGGATATTCAGCCTAAAGACTATGTTCTTTATTGTGTGAAATTCGTTAATCAATGGCATGCAAATTACTTGCGCCGTGGGGTAGATGCAATTACTGTAGGTACTGCAGCGGCAACTACCAATGTTCGTCACCAACAATATGTTGAGTCGGATGCAGTTTGTAGTTTGACAACAGCTTCGCTAACAACTGTAAAATATCCTGTTACGATAGTTGACCCTATTGGCGCAAATGTAACTTGTACATTACTTCTTACATTTGATAGTCAAGGAAAATGTACCGTTTCTTCCACAACAAGTGGTTTTACCGCTTCTGGTAATGGCTCATTTGTAAAAAAAGGAGATAAAAACAGTTGGGGCAATAAGGATCGTGATGCACTTTATCTCGACTACAAGATTGACATGACAGGCAAGAGCTATGCTACAAAGGATACCCTTGTTGTACGCGACCGGGGAGTTAAGCTGGAAACATTTACTCCTTCATATAAATAAACTAATCATTTAAATCATGATATATATGAAATATAATTATAAACATATACTGGCTGCTATCACTTTAATCCTGTTAGGATCGTGTGCAGATAACAGTTTGCTTGATTTTCAGGTAGCTGAGCCCGAAAGTATTGCTCAGTTAAAATACTTGAATGATTATGACGTGTTGAAATCATACGTTGATCGTACTGCTAATCCTAATTTTAAGTTAGGAGCAGGCGTTTCTGTATCCGATTATAACTCAAAAGGAGTTGTGTACAGATTGGCAAACAGTAATTTTGATGAGATTACTGCGGGATATGAAATGAAGCATATGGCCGTAGTTAAAGCAGACGGAAGTTTAGCATTGGATAATGTGACTAATTTTTTAGCTATAGCTAAAGCTGCGGGAACTTCTGTTTTTGGTCATACACTCTGTTGGCATGCAAACCAAAAAGCTGAATATCTGAATAGCATTATTGCCCCTACAGTGGTGGTGGGAAGCGCTCCAGCAAGATATGATCCATTGTGGGATCAGAATTTTGAAACAGATGTCGCTTCAAACTACTCGGGCAATACAAATGCTGTAAAAACATTTACAGCTGTTGGCGGAGGAAAAGACGGAATAGGAAGAGCACTTAAAATTAGTAACTCTGCGGTAAGAACTAATGATTGGGATTGCCAATTATTCTTCACCTTCTCTAAAGCGATAAAGACCGGTGATAAATTGAGACTAACTATGGATATCAAATCAGATGTCAATGCTTCATATCCAACCCAGGCTCATAATGGACCGGGAGGATATAAACATTGGGACTTTTTTGGTGCACCAAGTTCTACTCCTACATGGACTACATATGTCAAAGAAGTAACTGTTATCGCTAGTCAGGATGGCTGTAATACCATTGCATTCAATCTTGGTAAAACTGCCACAAATTTCTACTTTGATAATGCGAAAGTAGAAATCTGGAATCCAAACCCGGGTACAACTACTGTTATTAAGACGGAGGCCGAAAAAACTGCAATTATTGATAAAGCACTTGAAACATGGATTGCAGGAATGCTTGGAGCTACCAAAGATTATGTAAAAGCATGGGATGTTGTAAATGAGCCAATGTCTGATTGGCCGGATCCTACCCTACTTAAAACTGGTGTTGGCAAAACGTTGCCAACTGACGAGTTTTACTGGCAAGATTATTTGGGCAAAGATTATGCTGTAAAAGCGATTGGATATGCCCGTAAGTATGGTAATGCTACCGACAAACTATTTATCAATGATTACGGTTTGGAAAATGCGGATCAGAAAAAATGTTTAGGTCTTATTGAATACGTCAAATACGTTGAAAGTAAGGGAGCTAAAGTGGATGGTATTGGAACTCAAATGCACGTTACATTGGGCTCTACAACAATTGCCGGCATCAGAGCAATGTTGACTAACTTAGCAGCTACCGGTAAGCTTATTAAAATATCCGAATTAGATATGGGAATTATGCCAGCCGGAAGTACTACAAGTCTGAAAACTGACGTTGTTACCAATGACCAATTGAAACAAATGGCCGATTTTTATAAGGAAATCGTAAAAGCTTATTTTGAATTAATACCTGCAGCGCAACGCTATGGTATTACTCAATGGGCTTGCACTGATAGCCCGTCAGGCTCTTCGTGGAGAGGTGGTGAACCTATCGGACTTTGGACATTGGATTATAGTCGTAAACATGCCTATGCAGGTTTTGCAGATGGTTTGAGTGCAACTAAAAAATAATTATTTGAACCCGTAGTGCATTTGGCTCAGAATGCCTGTAAAGCACATTGGTGTTTATTTTCACTATTTTTTAGTATAACAAAGGCTTTAGGCTTATAGCCTTTTTCAATAAAGTCAGATAATAATAGCTTTATTGGAAAAATTTGATTCCAAAAAGACAGAATATAGAGAATCGATGGTACGAAATAAACGTGTTATTTGGGAAAAAGTGCTCCACAGCTACTTATATCCCAAATGCACTACGGGTTATTTGATTATATTTTTATTCTGAATAGACGGAGGATGCCCCAAAAGGGCATCCTCTTACTGTTTCGACATAAACATCAAAACAAAATGAATTAAATCGACTTACAACCTCATTTAACTAAGTCTTCCAGTAATTGTATCAATAAATATTTAAAATCACAAATAATGAATCTAAATTCAAAACCATAATAATTACGATTACACTTACTTTTGTTTATGCATAAAGCATAGTCTCGTGAAATACGCAAAATGATAATTCAGCGGAAATAACGTATATCTGATTTTCGAAATCAGAACTAACACCATAAGCAAGGTGATTGCAAATGCGATCAATGCAAAGCACACAAATCATGCATAACCTTAAATATATACCGGAAAATTGAAAAATAATATGAAGAAATCTATTCTTAAAGTAATCATCACAATTTACATTTTGTCTGTTTCATCGAATGCAAGCGCATGGATAGGTGGATCAACGCCAAATTTGCATGTTGAAGGTCGTTATTTAAAGGATAATCATGGGAATACAGTAAATTTGCATGGCGTGGCAATGACCCCCAGTCCATGGTTTAATGGCGGAGGAGCAGGAATATGGCGCTGGAATAATTATGATGTGGCAGGTTGTTTAAGCTATAATAACTCTGTAATGGATAGACTCACAGATACTTCAGCCGGGTGGTATTTGAATTATATAAGACTGCATGTAGATCCGTATTGGTCAAATACCCCGGGCATGCAAACCACTGGCGAAAATGATATTTCGGCTTTTGACTTTGAAAGATTTAAAACTGCCGTAGGCAATGTAATCGTTCCCTTAATTAAACATGCAAAATTCAGAGGAATGTATGTAATTCTTCGTCCTCCCGGAGTATGTCCCGAAAAAATAGCTGTAGATGATAATTATAATAAATATTTATTAAAGGTGTGGAGCTATTTATCAAATCATCCTGATTTGAAAAATGCCGATAACGTGATGTTCGAATTGGCAAATGAACCGGTACAAATAATGTTACCAAACGGCACTTATGGAAGCAATTCGCAAGGGCATTTTGATCAGCTTAAACTGTTCTTTCAACCCATAGTCGATGCGATACGCGCCAATGGAGCTAATAATATACTTTGGATACCGGGAACAGGCTATCAATCTCAATACAAAGGATATGCAATCAATCCCATCGACGGAACAAATATCGGTTATTCGGTTCATATCTATCCCGGATTTTTGAACGGTGGCCCTGATTACAATGCTTTCAAAAGCGGTTGGAACGAAAACGTGAAGCCGGTGGCCGATTTTGCACCAATTGCCGTAACTGAAGTTGATTGGTCGCCACAAGTAGGTATAGATGCAAACGGTAAAGCTTATAACATGGGAACATGGGGTACCGGTACAACCGGCACCGCCAGTAATCCCGGGTTTGGTTACAATTTCAAACGAATAATGGACGAATCGGGTAATGTAAGCTGGAATTTGCTTGCACCCGAAGGTCTGATTGATAAAGGAGACGCCAATGGAGGAATCGCTTTTAATAATAATCCCGAAGCATGTCCAAATGCATGCTATACATGGTTTAAAGAATATTCGAAAGTAAATTTTAGTCGACCTGATTTTGTGAATCAGTCGTATAGCGATAATGGAGACGGAACGTATACCAACCCACTACTATCTGCCGATTTCCCTGATCCGGATGTAATCCGTGTGGGTAATGTTTATTATATGGTTAGTACAACCATGTATACATTCCCCGGAGCTACTATTCTTAAATCATATGACTTGGTCAATTGGGAATATTGCAGTAATCCGCTTGAAAAAATAGAGTCAACCGACTGTTATAATCTGGATGGCTGCAATCGTTATGGACGAGGCCAGTGGGCCAGTAGTCTGAAATATAATAATGGCACTTTCTATCTTCATTTTAATACATTAAATGAAGGAAGTTATATGCTCACAGCCACCGACCCTGCCGGAACATGGACCAAGAAAAAACTATCGACTTCTTTCTACGATGCCGGTTTATTTTTTGATGATAATGGAAAGGTATATATTGTTTATGGTATCAACAACTTACATATAGCTGAACTGGATGCCAATTTTAACGTAGTCAAAGATCAGGCTATAACATTTGGTACTATTCCGGCGGGTATAAATAATTCTGCTACCGAAGGAAGTCATCTCTACAAAATTAATGGATATTATTATATCTACGCCACAACAGGAGGGTATTATGCCACGCAGGTTGCGTATCGTTCTACTTCTATTTTTGGACCTTATGATGAAAAGGAGGTATTCAATAGCAACCGTATTCATCAGGGGGCTTTAATACAAACACAATCGGGCGAATGGTGGACGATATTGTTCGCCGACAAAGGTGCTTTGGGTCGTTTCCCTACTTTGCAGCCTGTTAGCTGGGTTGACAACTGGCCGGTAATTGGAGCGAACGGTACAGCAGTAACTACCAATAAAAAACCAACTATTGGAAAGGAATATCCCATAACCGTATTGCCAACAAACGACAACTTCAGGAATTACGCATTAGGCATGCAATGGAGTTGGAATCATAATCCAGATAATTCAAAGTGGTCGTTGACTGAACGTCCTGATTACCTTAGATTGAAAACCGTAAGTGTTGTTGATAGCCTTCCTAAAGCAAAAAACACACTCACACAAAGAATATTTGCTTACCCGAAGGATTTAACTCATTCGTATGGAACAGTAAAAATGAATATCAAGAATATGATGGAAGGAGATGTGGCCGGTTTAGCTGTTTTTCAAAATCCATACGCATATATTGGGATAAAGGTAATAAATGGTCAGAAAAAACTGATGGTAGAAAACAACAAAGTTCAGGAAATCGGACAAGCTGTTGCGGATACTGTCATCTATCTTAGAGCCATAGCTAATTACACTACTAGTACCACCGGTTTTTATTATAGTAATGACAACATAACTTACACCAAATTCAGTACTGATTTAAACATGAGTTTTGATCTATCGGTATTTACAGGAAATAAGTTTTGCCTTTTCAATTTTCCAACAATACAAACAGGCGGGTATGTGGATATTGACTGGTTCTCAACAGATGCTGATTTTACACAGGATAAATATTTCGATAGTTCATTTGTAGGCTATAGTGCAGATGCATTAACTCTTACTGATTTGGTAATCGAAAATAAGGATATTACGTTATTGACAGGTAGCACCGCCAGTTTATCAGTTAAGGCTTTATATGCCGATGGTCACACCGAAGATATAAGCATTGGAGCCACTTATACCAACCCCAATCAGGATATTGTAAAGATCGTAAATGGTCAAATTATCGCTAAAACCGATGGTACAGCTACGGTGACTGTAAGTTATAAAGGCGCATTGGGCGCTCAAAAATCAGTTGATTTACATATTACATCTTCTTCTTTTCCATTAGTCAAAGGTATTCTTAATCCATCTATCTGGACTACCGGAACATTTGATCAGGCAACTAAGACATTGGTTACAGGGCAATGGGGCTTTGGAGGTTGGAATTACGGCAACGGTCTGAATGTGTCAAATTATAAGTATTTGGTAGCTAAACTAGGTGCTGATAATACAAGTAGTATTTCGTTCCGTCTTTTTGATGAAAATTCTTACTGGTCAACAGCTGCAGAATATGATTTTGGAAATACCCGTCAGGTTGTTGTAGACTTATCTAACATGTACAGGAAGGGAACAACCACTAAGCTGAATCCCGGTCACCTATATATTATCGGGTTTTGGTCATCAGGTAATCAACCAATTGTGATTGACAACGTATACCTTACAAACTCTGCCACTTATGATCTACCCACTGATAACAAGGAAGTAACGAATGATAATTCGCCTGATGAAATTGTAGATGTCTATACGATAATGGGTATCAAAATACGTTCGCAAATAAAACGAGGACAGGCAATAAGGCAACTTCCAAACGGACTTTATATCGTAGGAAAAACGAAAATATCAATATCAAACAAAATTAGCAAGTAACAAAACTCGACACAGACATAGATCTCTCATATTTGAAAATTAAAACTGTCAAATATCTGCTGGTATGGGTGAAAAACGAGAAATAGGATTCTTGAACTCATAAATGAGTAATTGAATGAACTTTAAATAATTAATACTAACTGATACTTATAGAAACATGATGAAAAGGAATATATTTATTTCCATTTTATTTATTACAATGGCAACAGCTCTTTTTGCACAAGGTAAGAAAGCTCAAAATCCGATTATTTTTTCTGACGTACCTGATATGTCGATGATTCGTGTTGGTGACACGTATTACATGGCAAGTACCACCATGCACATGTGTCCGGGTGTGCCTGTTATGAAATCGAAGGATTTGGTAAACTGGCAAATGCTTAACTATGCCTATAATACGCTGGGCGAAATGGATGAATTGAGCCTCATTAATGGAAAAAGCAATTACGGAAAAGGTTCTTGGGCCAGTAGCCTACGTTATCACAAAGGAACCTACTACATCGCAACTTATGCTCAAACAACCGACAAAACCTATATTTTTAGAACCAATGATATTGAAAAAGGTAATTGGAAGATGAATGAATTCAAACCCGGATACCACGACTGCACATTGGTTTTTGACAAGGATCGTACGTACTTAATCACCGGTGGAGGAAGATTGAAAATCATAGAACTAAACGATGATTTGAGCGGTATTAAAGATAGAGGTGTAAATCAGGTTCTTATCGAAAATGCAAGTGCCCCTTCTGAACCAAATATGCTTCCGGCCGAAGGATCACAGCTTTTTGTGCATGATGGTAAATATTACTTGTTCAATATCTCATGGCCTCGTGGAGGTATGCGCACCGTACTTGTTCATCGTGCCGACAATCTTATGGGTCCTTGGGAGGGTCGTATAGCCCTTCAGGATAAAGGTGTTGCGCAAGGAGGAATAATTGATACGCCTGATGGTCGATGGTTTGCCTATTTATTTCAGGATCATGGGGCGGTTGGCCGTATTCCCTATTTGGTTCCCATGAAGTGGGTGGATGGCTGGCCTGTAATTGGTGTTGATGGAAAGGTACCTGATACGCTCGATTTGCCTGCCAGCAAAGGTTTACTTCCGGGCATTGTGAATAATGACGAATTCACCCGCAAAAAAGGTGAACCCGCGCTACCACTGGTATGGCAATGGAATCATAATCCGGATAATAAGCTATGGTCGGTTGCCGAACGTAAAGGTTTTTTACGTCTCAAAACCGGAAGAACTGATACTCTTTTCCTAAAATCGAGAAATACATTAACACAACGCACTTTTGGTCCTACTTGTGCAGGAATAACATTACTTGATGTTTCAAAATTGAAAGATGGAGATTTTGCAGGATTGTGTACTTTTCAGCGCAAATTTGGCTTAGTGGGTGTAAAAGTGCAAAACGGAGCCAAATATGTTTATATGGTAAGCAATAAAACCGATAAACCTACAGAATTACAAAGTATTCCGCTGTCTCAAAACAAAATTTACCTCCGAATTGAATGTGATTTCCGCAATAAAATTGATGTAGCTAATTTCTTCTATAGTCTCGATGGAAAAACATGGAACCTTATTGGCGGTGAGCTTAAAATGGAATACACATTGATGGAACATTTTATGGGTTATCGTTTCGGATTATACAATTATTCCTCCAAAAATCCGGGTGGATATGCCGATTTTGCTTATTTCCATATAGAAGATAAAATTTCAAAAAATCAATAAGGTCAATATCTTAATTATTAATTCAAATTACGATGAATAGAATGAAGCAATCGCATTTTCTTGTATTCGGTTTTGCAATTATACTGTCATTTATAAATGTAAATGCTCAAAATCCGATCATACGCAATCAATTTAGTGCCGATCCAACGGCCCGGGTTTTTAACGGAAAAGTATATCTTTATCCTTCGCACGATATAAAGACGCCTGAAGGAAAAAATCTGCGGAAAGATTGGTTTTGCATGGCCGATTATCATGCTTTTTCGTCCGAAAATCTGACCGATTGGACCGATCATGGTATTATTGTTAGTCAGAACAAGGTAAAATGGGTCGATTCTACTTCGTACAGCATGTGGGCACCCGACTGTGTAGAGCGTAATGGAAAATACTATTTTTATTTTCCGGCCAATACCAATCAGGTAGATGCTAATGGACGAAAAGGTTTTGGTATTGGGGTAGCTGTTGCCGATAAACCCGAAGGCCCTTATATTCCGCAGGATGAACCTATAAAGAATGTAAAAGGCATTGATCCTAATGTGTTTATTGACAAGGATGGTCAGGCCTATCTCTATTGGTCGCAGGGTAATATTTACGGAGCAAAACTAAAGGAAAATATGACAGAACTTGATTCTGAACCTGTTATATTCCAAAATTTACCGACAAAAGGATTGAAAGAAGGTCCGTTTCTTTTTGAACGAAATGGGAGTTATTACCTCACATTTCCACATGTTGAAAATAAAATAGAACGACTGGAATATGCTATGGGAGACCATCCTTTAGGCCCTTTCAAAATGGCAGGAGTAGTTATGGACGAAGCCCCCAACGGTTGTTGGACAAACCATCATTCATTTATAAACTTCAAAAATCAATGGTATTTATTCTATCATCAAAACGACTGGTCGCCTAAGTTCGACAAAAACCGTTCGGTTCGCATCGACAGCTTGTTTTTTAACGCCAACGGAACTATTCAGAAGGTGAAACCTACTTTACGCGGAGTGGGAATGACAAAAGCCACTGATAAAATTCAGCTAGACCGATATAGCCTTATCAGCGATAAAGGAGCAACGATTGCTTATAACGATTCGCTGAATTATTTTGATGGTTGGAAAACTGTTTTTACTGGAATAAACGGCTGGGTTCAATACAACAGTGTTGATTTTGGTGCTGAAAGTTATAAATGGATGGAACTAAAATTCCTTGCCCAAAATGGTGGAATTTTAAGCTTGAGTCTGAATCAACAGCAATCAAAAGTTGTAACAAAAATAAAGCTCGCAGCCGGAACCGGTTGGCAAACTGCCCGGGTAAAAGTGAACGGACTGAAAACAGGCATTCAGAATATAATACTTTCGAATACAGAAAATAAGGCTGTTGATATTGATTGGATTAGCTTTAAATAATAAAAAAATGTAACTTATAAAAAATCACAAACAAAATGAAAAACAAGTATTTATCACTTTTATTTATGACTCTTTTTATGGGTCATGTCTGTATAGCACAGACCAATCAGCCCGTAATTATTGAAGATTTTAAACCCTCTACATTTAATCAGCCGGGGCAGGAATACCCGCAGGTAAATTCACAGGGTTATGCCCGATTCCGTGTTGCAGCTCCGCGGGCTCAGAATGTTGTTGTAAGTCTTGGACTTGGTGGTGCTAAAGGAGGAACTCCTCTCACCAAAGCTGAAGATGGCTCATGGATGGGAACAACAGCAGGTCCAATGGATGAAGGTTTCCATTATTATCACCTCACAATCGACGGTGGTGTGTTTAATGATCCGGGCGCATTGAATTTTTATGGATCTGTACGTTGGGAAAGCGGTATTGAGATTCCGGCTCACGACAAAGATTTTTATGCGCTGAAAGATGTTCCTCACGGAAATGTTCAGCAGGTTTTGTTTCCTTCAAAAAGTACAAATACTTCGCGCAGGGCATTTATTTATACTCCTCCGGGATATAGTAAAGACACTAAAAAACGCTATCCTGTGCTGTATCTGCAACATGGCTGGGGCGAAGATGAAACCGCCTGGAGCAACCAGGGGCACGCTAATCTGATTATGGATAACATGATAGCTGAAGGTAAGATTAAACCTTTTATTATTGTTATGACGTATGGTATGACCAATGAGGTAAAATTCGGAAAAATCAGAAGTTTCGACATTAAACCATTCCAAACAGTTCTTATCGATGAACTTATCCCTTACGTTGATACGAATTTCCGCACACTTGCCAATCAATCGAACCGCGCCATGGCCGGACTTTCGATGGGAGGTATGGAAACTCACACCATCACAATGGCTCGTCAGGATGTTTTCTCATACTACGCATTGTTAAGCGGTGGCACTTATAAACCGGAAGAAATCAAGGGTAAAGCAAATCCTAAACTAATTTTTATCAGCTGTGGTAGTCGCGAAAATCCTGATGGCGTAAAAAATGCTGTTGTCGATTTGAATGCTGCCGGTATTAAAGCCGTTTCGTATGTTTCTGAAAATACAGCTCATGAATTTCAAACCTGGCGTCGCAGTTTGCGTGAATTGGCTCTGCTTCTTTTTAAATAACGAGTGCACTATTTTTCGGAATGTCATTGTGTAGTTTTAAGGCTATCCGCAATAGTTGCTAACGTATTTATATTGTTGATTAAACTAACGTGAGTTCGATATAATAATTTACACGTTTAGTCACTATATTATTTAAAAATGAGGTTTTAAATCTTGCTTTCTGATTCTCAATCAAGGCTAAATGTCAATAAAATTCAGGTCAAACCTTAGTCGTTCCTCAAGAGGGTACACAAAGCCTCTTGAGGAATAACAGATTTATTAAACGCTGACAGTGGTCGAAGACCGCTGTCAGCGTTTAATATATAAACTGATTACGTAAGAGAATGGACTATTGCTACCAAACAAAACATCATTCGTCATTTAAACTATTTATTCATAGGATATTGCAAATTAATCCATATCTAACTATCATTAAACAAAGTTGATCGGGGGCTTATTTGTTAAGATACTTTGCGTGTCATTTTTATCGTTATTAGTGTTTTCGATCTCAATAACACAAATTAAAAGAACTCCTTTCATTCCAAAGTTTAATGAAAGTATCTCGAAAACAGGTTTGGTTTTTGAATGACTCATTTCGCTTAAATTAAAACGAAATGCCTCCCGGCAATCATAGATAGTTGCATCGAACACTTAGATATGTTTGAAATTGAAAATTGAATGTCTAATAATAAAAATGTACGAGATCTAAGATGCCTATATTTGTACTGTTTAATCGCTTTATTTATTAGGCATGCGAATCAGATTCACTTATCACTGACTTTTGCTCGTTTAATAAAAACAATTGCTCTAATAAACATTTTTTTTCCTGTAGTTGAGTCTGGTTCTGAAACAGTATATCTGGACTTTGAATACATAAAAAAAATAAAATCGGTTACAACTAGATCATTGGTGAATTACATTAGTTCATCTGTTGGATCCATTATTTTAGGAACAACAGGGTCCGATACACGATAGATTCATTATAAGACAAATCCCTAACACTCTTAGAATAACAGATGACTCTGATAAATAAAAATACAACCTGAATTAGCAGCTTTGCTTTTTCTACAAATAACTACTAATCGAAAAAAAACACGGAAATTATGGATCTCAATTCTCGAAAAATATCAGTATTCGAAAAAGTTGGATATAGTTTGGGCGATTTAGCCGCTAATCTGGTATTTCAAACATTAATTACTTATTTAGCCTATTTTTACACCGATATTTATGGACTTAAAAGTACAGATGCTTCAATAATAATGCTTGTTGTAGGCTTGCTTGCTGCATTTCTTTTTAATCCGATAATTGGAGTGTTAGCCGACAGAACCAAAACGAAATGGGGGAAATTCAGACCCTGGATACTATACACAGCTGTTCCATTGGGAGTTGTGGCACTTCTTGCATTTTCAACTCCAGACTTTACATACAAAGGTAAACTCATCTACGCTGCTGTCACCTATTCGCTTCTGCTGATGTTATATGCATCCAGCAACTTACCATACTCAGCATTGAGTGGCGTTATTACCGGCGATATGGGTGAAAGAAACAGTATTTCGTCATACCGTTTTGTGGCTGTAATGTTTGCTCAATTTTTTGTACAGGTATTTATGTTACCTATTATTGAATATGCCGGCAATGGCGATAAGGCGGTTGGGATTGAGTCGGTAATGACATGGATGGCAATCGTTGGTACTGTCATGCTATTGATAACATTTTTCACCACCAAAGAGCGCATAGTTCCCACTATCGAACAAAAATCATCGATAAAAGATGATCTGTCTGATTTAATTAAGAATAAACCGTGGTTAATCATGCTTGGCTTAACTATTTTGATATTCATTACCCTTTCGATGAAGGGTAGTTCGTATGTGTACTATTTCAATAATTATGTAGACAGAAAAGCACTTACAGATTTTATTAGCCCTGTTCTTGTAACCTTATCCGGCATCGGGGTTAATTTCTTTGGATCGGATCCGGTAGCTGCTGGTTTTGGCTTGTTCAACGCAGGAGGAATTATCTTCATGATTGTTGGTATTTCATTGTCAAAAAAACTAGCCGATAAATATGGCAAACGCGATGTTTATAAATATGGTTTGCTAGTTGCGACATTCTTTATTTTCGACTTTTTCTTCTTCAAACCGGATAATGTATTTTTAATGTTTGGGTCGCAAATCTTACATGGATTTTCGTATGGCATTACCATTCCTATTCTCTGGGCTATGATAGCCGATGTTGCCGATTATTCCGAATGGAAAACCAACCGTAGAGCAACTGCAATTATTTTCTCGGCAATGATGGTTGGACTTAAAGCCGGGCTCTCAATTGGTGGGGCTTTGGTTACATGGGTTTTGGGGTTGTACGGTTATATTTCTAAAGAAGGAGCAATTGTAGGACATGAAACAATTCAACCTGCGTCGGTTGCAGAGGGAGCAAAATTGTTGGTGAGTATATTCCCGTCCATCACATTTCTTATAGGTGTAGGTTTACTTTTCTTCTACACTATTGATAAAAAAACAGAGATAAAAATTGAAGCAGAATTGAAAGTGCGTAGAGCCGAAAGGAAATAAGCCATTGCAATTAACAGACCAATTTTAAAACTGTGCCTTAAAGGCGTATGCACATTATTTTAAATATCCAAAACTTGAATTATCAAATACAGTTATACAAAATCATTGAGGACAAACTATTTAGGTATGAAAATTAAAATTATTTCCGGAATTACAGCTATAGCTCTTTTTGCATCTGTCGGTGCAATGGCTCAGAAAACATTAGCTACAGCTACCAAAGGTAAGTTTTTATTTGGCGTAGCGGTCAATACGCCACAAGTGAATGGCGTTAATACCAAAGAGTCAGAGCTTATTGCCAAAGAATTCAGTACTATTGTTGCTGAGAATTGCATGAAACCACTTCTCGTTCATCCGCAGGAAAACGTGTATAATTGGGAAGATGCAGATAAATTTATTGCATTTGGAGAAAAAAACAAACAAGTGCTAACCGGCCATTGTCTTATCTGGCATTCACAAATAGGAAGGTGGATGTTTGTTGATGAAAACGGAAAAGACGTATCTCCAGAAATATTAAAAGAACGTATGCGCCAGCACATTTATGCTGTTGTGGGTCGCTACAAAGGTCGGGTAAAAGGTTGGGATGTTGTTAACGAAGCCTTTGAAGACAACGGAACATATCGTCAAAGTAAATTTTACAAGATTTTGGGCAAAGATTTTATAAAATATGCTTTCCAGTTTGCACATGAAGCTGATCCTAATGCTGAATTGTACTATAATGACTATAATGTGGAAACACCAACAAAATGCGATGCAATTGTCCAGTTGGTAAAGGAACTTAAGGATGCCGGATGCAGAATTGATGCTGTTGGTTCACAATCGCACATGCATATGACCGGGCCTACGCTCGAAGCGACTGAAAACAGTTTTAAAAAGCTAAAAGCAGCCGGCGTACATATTCTTATCACAGAATGGGACATCTCCATCCTTCCAAGTCCTTATGATGGAGCAAATGTTTCTGCCAGTTTTGCGTATTCAAAGGAAATGGATCCTTATCGCGACGGTGTGCCTGACTCTGTTCAACAAAAATGGAATAAGCGCGTTCTGGATATGTTCGGGCTGTTTCTTAAATACAACGATGTCATTGATAGGGTGACTGTTTGGGGGTTAAGTGATGCTGTATCATGGTTAAATGGGTTTCCAATCCGTGGTAGAAAAGATTATCCGGTACTTTTCGACCGAGAAAATAAACGTAAATCAGTTGTGAATAAAATGATTATAATGGCTAATAAGTACAAATAAAAAAATGAAAACACCAAGATATTTAGTTCCTCATCTTTACACTGCCGATCCGGCAGTACACATTTTCAACGGTAAAATATTTATTTATCCTTCGCACGATGTGGAATCAGGCATTCCTGAAAACGATAACGGCGACCATTTTGACATGCGCGATTACCATGTATTTTCGATGGACAGCATTGATGGTGAAGTGACCGATCACGGCGTTGTGCTCGATGTCAAGAGCATTCCATGGGCGGGTCGTCAACTTTGGGATAGTGATGCTGCGCACAAAGACGGGAAGTACTATATCTACTTCTCACTTAAAGATGAAAACGATGTGTTCCACATTGGGGTGGCGGTGAGTGACCGTCCCGAAGGCCCTTTTGTAGCCGAGGACAGCCCGATAAAAGGAAGTTATTCTATCGACCCCTGCGTTTTTGAGGACGAAGATGGCAGCCATTACATGTATTTTGGCGGTTTATGGGGCGGTCAGCTTCAACGGTATCGCGATAATAAAGCCATTGAATGCGGTCACGAACCGGCTGATAATGAGCCTACATTGTGTTCTAAAGTGGTAAAAATAAGCGACAACATGCTTGAGTTTGGCGAAGAGCCAAAGGATTTACTCATTCTGGACGAGAATGGCGAACCATTGAAAGCCGGCGATCATGACCGTCGTTTCTTCGAAGCTTCGTGGATGCATAAATACAATGGAAAATATTACTTTTCATATTCAACAGGTGATACTCATTTGTTGTGCTACGCCATTGGCGATAATCCTTACGGTCCGTTTACCTATCAGGGCGTTATTCTGACGCCTGTTGTTGGTTGGACTACCCACCACTGTGTTGCCGAAATCGCAGGAAAATGGTATCTCTTCCACCACGACAGTGTTCCATCGGGTGGTCGCACCTGGTTACGCAGCCTGAAAGTGGTAGAACTGGAATACAACGAAGATGGTTCTATTATCACCATTGTTGGCGAAGGAGAATAATTACTACATTTACCAGCTATGCAAACAAGAATAGTTAACTAAACATAATCCCATGACGACATCCTGACTGCGAAAAAAGCGAAAGGAAAAATGGGGCAACACTTACATAGCTTTATTTGACACACTTTTTATTGATTGAAAAAAAACAGAGTATTTATCTCATTTAAGTCAAAGAGGCTGTCTCAAAATTATACATGAGGCAGCCTCTTTATTAGTGCATCTAAATTATCATGAAATTACTAACACTTTCTAAAGTATAAAGTCTCCCAGGTAAAAAACAGATACAAGAACCTGGTTTACAAAATAGTATTTATATAAAGTCATATCACAAAAGCGAGTTTGCAATATAGCATCTTCTCAAATCATTAATTATGCAAACTGTAGCATGAACAACCTCGAACGTTTCTTTTGCTATAAATTATTCAATAGCTGCTATTAGTCTATTTTACAGAATCTTTTTTCAATTACCCCATGTTTGTCATTGGGCTATGCATTCAGTTCTGCTATTAGCTGGCATAATTTAGTTGAGTATACATTTTTGTTTTAGATGAAAGATTTCTATCTTTGTCAACAGTCTAATATTCAATTAACCTTGAATTCTATTTCATATACATATTTTTTTTAGAGTGTATGAAATTTCAATGTAAAACATCATCCAAAATGAGAATTAAATTCCTAGTTGCAATCCTCACACTAACATTTTTATCATTACATTCTTCTAATGTAAAGTTTTACAGCATAAATTCTTTGTATGGGATTTCAATGCGGGAGCCGGCTTCGGTTTGTAAAGATGATAAAGGATTTATTTGGACTTCTTCTAAATCGGGCATTTTAAGGTTTGCCGGTGATGATTACCATATTTACCAACTTCCATATGAAAATGCCGATATAATTTCAGTAAAACTGGTATATACAAATTCGAACTTGTTGGCATACACAAATAATGGTCAACTATTTCGATATAATGCGATTACTGATCAATTTGATTTTTTAGTCAGCATGACCAAGGTATTGAATAATAAATATATATCGATAGGCAGCGTACTTTTAGATAATTCCGGTTCTTATTGGATTGCAACAACTGCCTTTGGTTTGTATAAATATCAACCTGGGCGTCTTTCGCTTGTTCAAAATTCAAGTGAAAATGATTATATAACTTGGTACAACTCAACTAATTTCTTTGTGGCCAGACCCGATGGCATTTGGTTATTAGATAAACGAACGTTGAAGAAGCAGTGTCTTTGCAAATACAGATCTAAATACGAGTTACGCATTTCCAAATTGTTTTATGATGCAAAAGCAAAAAGACTTTGGATTGGAACAGTGTCGAGCGGATTATTTTATTACGATTTTAATAGTCGAAGCATATCCAAAGTACAAATAAATTCTATTCCTAAACAACCAATTTTAGCAATCGAAGCAAATTCCGGATCAACAATTTTAATTGGAATTGACGGTCAGGGTCTTTGGGAGTTGAATAAGCAAGGAACAAAGGTTTTGAATGTATACAAAGATGATGTCAATAATCCTTCTTCGCTTAGAGGCAACGGGGTGTATGACATATTTAACGACCAGAATAAACGGATATGGGTGTGTACTTATAGTGGTGGGGTCTCCTTCTTTGATCAAACTTCCCCTTTGATTGATCAATTAACGCATACGATAAATAATCCGAACTCTTTAGTAAACAACAATGTAAATAAAATTATACAAGACAAAAGAGGAAATATCTGGTTTGCGACAGATAATGGGATCAGCTGTAAGGAATTCGGGACAGGAAAATGGAAAACCTTTTATGAAAACCAATTGAATCAGGCTGCAGTTTTTGTATCGTTGTGCGAAGATAACAATGGTAGAATATGGGCTGGCACTTACTCTTCTGGTATATACGTTCTTGATGAGCGTACGGGCCGTGAATTAGCACATTATTCCAAAGAAACAGCCGGACTTACATTAGAAACTAATTTTGTATTGGATATTTTTAAAGATAGCGATGGAGACCTTTGGATTGGAGGTGTTCAAGGTAATGTGATTTGTTATCTATCAAAAGAAAATAAATTTAGGAACTACTCGCCGCAGCCTATCTATACTTTTGCCGAATTATCACCCGGACAAATTCTGTTGGCATGCACATATGGATTATGTCTCCTGGATAAAAAAAGTGGAAAAATAACAACATTACAGGATGGTTATCTTGTTGAAGATGTTATAGCCTTAAATGGAGACGTATGGATTTGTACAAGTGGTGAGGGTTTAATCAGGTATAACCTGAAAACAAAACAAAAGCAAAAAATTACGACTGCTTCAGGCTTACCTTCTAATTATGTAAATAGCATAATGTACGCAGATGGATATTTGTGGTTGGGGACAGAAAATGGGTTGTGTCGACTGAACCCCAAAAATGCGAATGTACTGACTTACAATGCAATATATCAACTATCCAGTGTTTCATTTAATCGCAACTCACATTACAAGCTTAGTGATGGACAATTAATTTGGGGAACCAATAATGGTGCTGTGCATTTTTCATCCAAACTATTGACCGAAACCCGCTCGAAAGGTGCGGTATTTTTTCAGAATCTTACCTTATCAGGTCGTTCCATACGCAATAGTCTGAAAACTCCATTAGATAGTCTGGAAAAACTATCCATGAACTACAGTCAGAACACATTGCATTTAGACCTTTTGCCAATTGGGAATGTCTCGGGAGCCAAATTTTCATGGTTGTTGGATGGTTTTGAAAACAGTTGGAGTCAGCCGGCCGGAAACCGTTCTGTACAATATTCGAATATCCCAAGTGGAAAATATGTTTTAAGAATAAGGTTATATGATAGTTCTCTTTCTCAAATAATCGCAGAGCGCTCTTTGCCTTTAATAGTTGTTCCTCCTTTCTGGAAAACATGGTGGTTTAATATTTTGTTATGGGCATTTATTGTCGGTATTTTCTACATCTCTTTAAAATATTATATTGAACGACTTAAACAACAACATACTGAAGAGAAAGTCCGTTTTTTTACAAATACAGCTCATGACTTCAGAACATCATTAACCCTGATTAAAGCTCCAATTGACGAACTGAGGAAAGAACAACATTTGTCTGAAATCGGGCAACGTTACCTTGCACTTGCTACTGAACAAACAAGACGCCTTTCTTCTGTTGTGACTCAATTGATGGATTTTCAAAAAGTAGATCTCAAAAAAGAGCAGTTGGTACTTGGTATGGTAGATATTGTTAGTTTAATTGAACATCGTAAAGCAATGTTCGAGTCAATCGCAAAAAATAGAAATATAAATATCTATTTTGTGTCAAATAAGGAAAACTATCAAACAGCTGTTGATGAGTCAATGATGGAAAAAGTAATTGATAATCTGATTTCAAATGCAATTAAATACTCGCAACCGGACAATCATATTCAGATAAATTTGGAATGCGAATCTGATAAGTGGACGTTGGAAATAAAAGATAATGGGTTGGGAATTAGCAACAAAGCTAAAAATAAATTATTCAGAGAGTTTTACAGAGGTGAAAATGCAATTAATTCCAAGATCGTGGGATCAGGTATTGGACTTTTGTTGGTAAAGAATTATGTTGAGATGCATAACGGCAATATTAGTTATGTTAGTGAGGAAAACATCGGGTCATCATTTAAGATCATTATTCCTTTTAAAGAGATTTTAGAGGAGATGAAAAAAAACAATACAGAAAACAAGGAAAAGGTATCATTTGAATCTACTGAGACGGATTCGCAACCTTTGTTACAGCAGAAAAAAATGCAAAAACAAGAAATGCGTATTCTTATTGTTGAAGATAATGATGATCTCCGAAACTTCATGCAACACCCCCTTCAAGCAGATTTTGATGTTTTGTTAGCAGCAGATGGCGCTGAGGCTTGGGATATTATTCAAAAACAGATGCCTGATCTGATTGTCTCGGACGTAATGATGCCGCGAATGGATGGATTTGAACTTTGCAAATTAATAAAATCAACTTATGAAACATCCCATATTCCGGTTATATTACTGACAGCACTATCCGGAAAGACAGAGCAATTACACGGATTAGGGTTAGGAGCAGATGATTATCTAACCAAGCCTTTTGATATGACGCTGCTTGTACAAAAAATAAAGTCGATAATTCGGAATAGGGAAGTTGTCAGAGACAAGGCTCTCAAATTGATCAAAGGCACTGCAAATGATAATGAACAAATTTTATCCAATGAGCATAATGATCAATTTGTGAAGAAAATACTGGAAGTGATTCGCGTCAACATGGCAAATACCGAGTTTGGAAAGGAAGATTTTGCTTCAGCTATGAATGTCAGCACGTCATTACTTTATAAAAAAATAAAGTCGCTGACCAATCAGTCTCCAACAGATTTTATCAAGATGGTTCGTTTAGATCATGCATTGGAATTGTTACAAAGTCATAAGTATAGTGTTACTGAAGTCAGCGAGCTATGCGGTTTTTCTACCATCGGATATTTTAGTACTGTCTTTAAAAAACATTTCGGAAAATCTCCAACCGATATATAAACTACCGGTATCACCTGTTTTAAATATGAACTAAATCTAATATAACGTGAGTTGGATGTAGCATTTACATTGGGCTATTTATATGAACCTTACTCCCTTATTTCAACACACTATATTTAAATTCACATCGAACAAACGTTGACATAATAAATTCTGAAATTAGCTCTACCATTACAAAATTTAGCTACACTTAATTCTACTGATTGAATTAAGTGTAGCTATTTTTTTTCAACGATTAGAATATTGAATTTTATATTGGAACCATGTGTTCTGACTTTTGTAATTGGAGTCTACCGACTGTGATTTATCTATCCACCGAAAGGGTTTACATTCCGAAAAGCAATTAAACCTCATATGTATGTACTGTTGAACAAGTCCGTCCCTCCCACTCTACCTTTCGCGTACAACTAATCTTTCTGGCTTCAATTTACTGACGCGCGGACAGTACTCATTCACATTGATTTTATGTAAATAATATTGAATAACCTGTAGTGCATTTAGAAAAAGTTATTTTGTTATATTGGGGCTTCCGCCCCAAACCCTGACTTACTTTTTGTCTTGACACAAAAAGTAAGCAAAAAAGTCAAGACTGCGCCCGCTTCACTCGAAAAACTTACGCTCAGTTGGCTGAAACCGTCCAAACTCGCTCCTTCGTCGCTCAAACAGGACAGTTTCGAACGCCAACTTCACTTGTTTTTCGGTTCACCGGACAAGGTCAGTCGTTGCCAAACTGTGTATGGGTTAATAGTTCTTGTATCTCTATTGAAAATATCTATTAAATGCACTACGGGTTTGAATAATAAAACAGTCGTATTTGATGCAATATATCGTTTTTTAGACACTTGTGTTTTATATGTCTAAAATTGAAAACTATATATCTTAATTCAAAAGCAAAAATCTATATCCATCTTTAATTTTGTGTCATAAACATGAATCGATAGTTTTCGTTTAACTATCTGTTTGTATTACTTCATGATTAGAAAGAAAGGTATTGGTTTTTTGAGGTAAAAGAGATCTATTCAGTTAACAATTTCATTTATTCGACATAGAGATTAGGGTGAGTTCTCACTCCAATCTTTATGTTGAATATTAGATCCAAAGCAAAAAAAACTCTTCATATCATAGTCATGGATAGTTTAAGATTAAAACATATCGTTAAGATACAGACTAAAATAACAACATAAACTTTATGACACAAAATTGCTAAATGAAAAAAAAAGTTTCAATCATTTTTATAGGCTTTATTAGCCTATTGAATCCCTTAACAGGAGTTTCTCAATCTGTTTCGTTTAAAACATTTATGAACCCGGTAATTCCGGGCGATCATTCCGATTGTACACTAACAAAAGTTGGAGACGATTTTTATACAACGGGGTCTTCTTTTAATCCAACTCCGGTTATTTATCATTCTACCGATTTGATACATTGGGAAGCAATTGCTCAGCCGGTTTCTGCAGAATGGTCTCAATATGGAGATGCACCAGGTGGAGGCTGTTGGGGTGGACAAATAGTTTATTACAACAATAAGTATTGGGATTTTTTCTCCAGAGCTAACACAATGTATTTTGTGACAGCAGATCAGGCGAAAGGACCATGGACTATGCCAATAAAAGTCAATAATCCGTCTCAACTCTCGTATGGCCTTGGATATGATAATTCAATATTCATTGATGATAATGGGAAATGGTATCTTATTGTGAAAAATGGACAATCAAATAATGGAATTGTAGAACTGGATAAAACCGGACAGCCAACAGGTGTAGTTTACGATCTGAATTGGTTGAACCCTAGAAATAAGGATGGACAAACAGCTTTTAGTTGGGCCGAAGGTCCTGTTATGTGGAAACATGATGGGTATTATTATTACGCATTTGCCCGTGATGTATCCGGCGGACAAAAAGTGATGCGAAGCAAAACACTTACGGCAGAGCAGTCGAGCTGGACAAATCCTGTAGATTTATTTGATGAAAATGACCCAAATAAATCTAAAGCTATCTTTTTTGGACCAAATCATGCATCTGCCGTTGTGCATTTGAATGATGGCACCAACTGGCTTTTACATCCGGTGTGGGCAAGAGCAAATAATAATGAATGGTATGGCCAGGGTCGTCAGGGCTTGTTAAACCAGGTAAAATATGGTGCTGAAGGAAATGTATTGGCCGAATATCCGGTGAACATGATGAAAAATGCACCAGTACTACCTTCAAGTGGAATTTCGTGGATGGTTCCAAAATCAGATTTCTTCACATCAGAAAAACTGAACCCCGAATGGTCATTTTTGGGATATACTCCATCAGCTCTTTGCTCGCTGACCGACCGCTCGGGCTGGCTGAGACTAACCCCAAAAAGCTCTACAAAGGCAAACACTATTATAAAAACGGATCCTGAACACAACTATTCATTGATAACACGCGTCGATTTTAATTCAAATTCGACTTCAGATGAAGCAGGGTTGAGAATAAATAATGGTCAGGAAAATTTGTTTGCCAAAGTTTATAGTGCTTCAAAAAGTAATGGTGAAAAGGTTATTTGTTTCAGTTTTGACAAAATTCATTACGAAATTGAGAATAAAACAGGAACTATCGTTTGGCTAAAAATGGAAAGAAATAATCATGAATTAGCCGGTTTCTTTAGTGCGGACGGTGCGAAATGGACACAGATTGGCAATAAAATAAATGTTGCAACACTTGACAGTTTCACTTTCAATTATAATGGTTGGTGTGGAAATAGACAAGGGCTATATGTTCAGGGCGCAAATCATGCAGATTTTGACCTGTACATATATCGTGATGCCTATTCCCCGATACTTGCTGAATGTCCGGCAAACCAATCCGGAACGATAAAAACAGTTGCGGCTAACGGAGTTGGTTTGCTTGACGAGATTCATAACAACGATTGGGCTTTATATGCCGGCGTTGAATTTGGCAGTAAGGACTACAACAAAGTGGCCAGTAAAGTATCTTTCTCTGCTTCTTGTAACACAAAGGGCGGGAAAGTAGAAATATGGTTGGACTCAATAAATACAGGAAAGAAAATAGCTACTTGTAAAATAGAAAAAACCGGTAATTTATCAACAATAAAAACGTTTAGTGCCAAAACGATTCCCACTGCCGGAAGACATGATGTTTATCTAAAATTTGTAGGAAATAAAGACAATAAATTATTTGCACTAAAAGACTTTGTTTTTGAAAATTAGAGCGAGTTATGTATTCCCATTATGAAATATGAGTAATCTAAATTATAATTTATTTATTATTACTTTAGATTGCTCATATTGGTGCAACAAACTGTTCGTTTCTACTGGAATTTGGAATATATTTTATATGCATAAAAATACGAGGAGCAGTAAGGAGTGACAATTAAAGCGGGCAGAGTAAATTTATATTACTTTATCACCAAACTATACATAACATTTGCATAAATTTGCACTTCTATTATCCAATAAAGTAGAACAGAACAATTTACTAATTTATATTTTGAATCGGCGCTAAATCAGATATTGCATAAATGCAGATGATGCACAGTCCATGATTGGCTATTTTCGGTTTTCATAGTTGTGTTTATTAAACGTACTTAAATTTAATCATTTAGAATGAAAAAGGCAATCATAGATTTGGTCAAACCAATCCAATTTATTACTCTTATTGGCTGCATTTCACTTTCAGTTTTTCAACTTTCAGCCCAAAATATGGCTGTTCAGGAAAAGATTAAAAACAGTGAATCTGAAACCATTCATCCCGATAAATATAGAAATGTATTTCTTGAATTTGGGTACACGAAAAATGATATTGACAGTAAGCTGGCAAAGGCCTATTATGATCTTTTTGAAGGTCCAAACAAAGTTTATTTTGAAGTGGGCGATTCGATGGCATATGTTTCTGACATTAAAAACAAGGATGCACGAACTGAAGGGCTATCCTACGGTTTAATGATTGCAGTTCAACTAAATAAGAAAGATGTATTTGATCGTATCTGGAGATGGACAACTAAATATTTACAACATCATGGTGGCGCACGTGATGCTTACTTTGCTTGGAGCGTAGAACCCAATTCTCTGAAACATAATTCAGAAGGCTCAGCTTCTGACGGTGAACTCTATTTTATCACAGATCTTTTGTTTGCATCAAACCGTTGGGGTAACAACACAGGTATTAACTACTACGCCGAAGCCAGAAAGATTCTTGATGCCATGTGGAGTAAAGATGGCACGGACGGCGTTCGGAACCTGATAAATGTAGAGCATAAAATCATTACATTTACTCCTGATAACTACGGATACAACTGGACTGATCCTTCCTATAATTTGCCTGCTTTCTTTGAAGTATGGGCAGAATATGCAAAAGATGGCAAAGATCAATTTTATCGTGAATGCGCTGATTCTGCCAGAATGTATCTCCGAAAAGCATGCCATCCTGTAACGGGACTCAATGCTGATTATACGGAATTTGATGGGAAGCCACGTTCTTCCTGGTCGATGCCTGCAGCCTTCAGATACGACTCGTGGCGCGTTCCTATGAATATTGCTATGGATTATGCCTGGTATGGTAAAGATAAAGAATGGCAGCAGGATTATTGTAGCAGAATTCAAAATTTCCTGTTGAGTAAAGGTGTTGATACATTCGAAGATCAATTTAATGTAGATGGAAGTCGTCCTGACTTTATTCTACAGGCAGGAGGATTTAAAAAGTTGCGTCATTCATTAGGATTGGTTTCAACTGCTGCTACTACCTCGATGATTGGTACTCAAGCTCAAAGTAGAAAATTTGTAGATGCTTTGTGGAATGCAAAACTGGAACCTTATGAAGATGGCTATTTTGACCCATACTACGACGGTTTGTTGTATTTGTTTAGTCTCATGCACTTGAGTGGTAATTATCAAATAATTACACCAAATGCTCACTAATATCTATTTTGTTTGATATTTAGTGGAATATACTTTTCAATGAATTGTTATTTCCATTGACATCGCACGGCTGATTTAAACATTAAATACACTTGAAACAACATATCCTGTTTTCTTAAACGGTATTAATACTTAAAGAACAATCCTATGAAATATTTTGCAGTACTTATTTTTTCTTTTATTACGCTTAATGGTTTTGGACAACAATACTCAAAAAGCTGGAAAAATATAAACTATGCCGGCGATACAATGCTGTATCACATGTTGGACATTTATCTGCCCCAAACTCCAAAACCAAATTATCCGGTAGTTATTTACATTTATGGAAGTGCATGGATGTCAAATCGTTCTAAGGGAGCCGACATGAATTCTATTGGCAAAGCATTACTGGATGCCGGATTTGCCGTAGTTACCCCTAATCATCGTTCGAGCTTTGATGCTAAGTTTCCGGCACCAATGAATGATATAAAGGCTGCTATCCGCTTTGTACGGGCTAATGCTGAAAAATACCAGCTTAATACCTCCTTTGTTGGAATTTCCGGCAGTTCGTCAGGAGGGAATATGGCTGCCATGGCAGGAACAAGTGGAAATATAAAAAATTATACGCTTGGTAAAACGACTCTTGACATTGAAGGTAAGGTTGGGCAGAATACTGCTTACAGTAGTTCGGTTGATGCTGTTGTTGACTGGTTTGGGCCAACAAATATGCTGCTGATGGACTCCTGCGGTGGAACTGATTTTATTCACAATGCAGCCAATTCTCCGGCATCACTTTACATTGGAGGTGCTATTCAGGAAAACAAAGAAAAGTGTTTATTGGCCAGCCCCATAACATACATTGATCCTAGTGATCCTCCATTTCTTATTTTCCATGGAGATAAAGATAACGTAGTTCCGCATTGCCAGAGTGAACTGCTCTATGCAGCATTACAAAAAGCGAAAGTACAAAGTCAGTTTTTCCTAATTCCCGGAGCAAGCCATGGACCTGGTGTTCACGTGGATAAAAACATCCAGATGATGGTAGACTTTTTTGTTACCTGCGCTGAAAAAAAAAGATAAAGACCTCAACCTTTTATTTATTATCCAAAAAGTGGACACGGTTTTGTGTTTGGTCACCAGGGCTGGTTGAATCCTTTATTTAAATGACCGGCAAATTTTAAATTCACCCATAAATCAAAATAGCACGTTAACAAATCCTATGCATTATGAAACAAATCACACTCATTTTTCTACTATTTCTTGCTTTTAGCTTCAATGCCAACTCGCAAAATGTGGTGTCACCGGCACCTTTTGGTTTCGACATTGTACGGGAAGGTATCCCTCACGGAAGAATCGATACTATTACTTACAATTCTAAAACAGTTGGAGTAAATCGCAAAGCACTCATATACACACCTCCGGGATATTCAAAAGACAAAAAGTACCCTGTTCTTTATTTGTTACATGGCATTGGTGGCGATGAGAAAGAGTGGTTCAATCAGGGTCAGCCTCAGGTTATTCTTGACAATCTATACGCTGAGAAGAGGGTGGAACCTATGATTGTAGTTTTGCCAAACGGACGTGCTATGAAAGATGATCGTGCCATCGGTAATGTATATGGTAAAGCAGCAGCTTTTGCGACTTTTGAACAAGACTTGCTTAAAGATCTGATTCCTTCGGTCGAAAAAAACTACCCAGTAATTAAAGACAGCCAACATAGAGCCATTGCCGGTTTATCAATGGGTGGCGGACAATCATTGAACTTTGGTCTTGGAAATCTAGACACATTTGCTTGGGTTGGTGGATTTTCATCGGCTCCAAATACCAAACAAGCTCAAGAATTGATGCCAAAACCAGAAGAAGCCAAAGCTAAACTGAAACTCCTCTGGATTTCTTGTGGTGATAAGGATGGTTTAATGAGTTTCAGTAAGCGTACGCACGATTATATGAAGACCAATGGAGTTCCTCATATATTCTATGTAGATCATGGTTATCATGACTTTAAGGTTTGGAAAAATAGTTTATATATGTATTCCCAACTTATCTTTAAACCGGTGGATGTGACATCGTTTGATAAAATAAGTAATGTAGGTAGACCAGCTGAAACAAATGTACGGTCAGCCAAATATCCACAAATTTTACCCGATGGTCATGCTGTTTTTCGGATTAAAGCACCCGAAGCTCAAAAGGTACAACTGGATCTTGGTAAAAAATATGATATGGTAAAGAATAATGAAGGCGTGTGGGAAGCAACTACCGATTCGTTAAGCGAAGGTATTCATTATTATTCCATGATTATTGATGGCGCATCTGTAGCCGATCCCGCCAGCGAAACTTTTTACGGTATGGGTCGTATGGCAAGCGGTTTTGAAGTGCCTTTCAAAGGAGATAGTTATTACGAAGAACGCAATGTTCCTCATGGCGATATCCGTATAAAACGGTATTACTCAAATGTGACAAATTCATGGCGCAATTTCTACATGTATACTCCTGCAGGATACGATGAAAATATCAGTGCTAACTATCCGGTATTATACATTATGCATGGTGGTGGCGAAGACCAACGGGGATGGGCTACACAGGGTAAAACAGATTTGATACTCGACAACCTTGTTGCAGCAAAAAAGGCGGTTCCGATGATTGTGATTATGGTTGATGGAAACCTTCCGTTAAATGGTTTTAGCGAGGAATCATTAAGAGTTTTTGAAAAAGAACTCAAGCAAAGCATTATTCCATTTGTAGAAAAAAATTACCGCGTAAAAACCGAACCACAATATCGTGCACTTGCCGGATTGTCGATGGGTGGAATTCAAACGCTTTATGCAGGTATGAAAAATACCGACATGTTTTCGTACATGGGTGTATTCAGTTCAGGTTGGTTTGCGAACCAAAAAGAACTTACATATCCGCAATACGAATACTGGAAAAACAATACCGATAAGATCAATGCCAATTTGAAACAATTGTGGATTTCGCAAGGTGGAAAAGAAGATATTGCATGGCAAAATTGTCAGTTAATGTGCTCAAAACTTGATGAACTTAAAATCAAATACACGTACAGCGAATATCCCGGAGGTCATAGCTGGCCCGTTTGGAGAAATAACATATTCAATTTTGCTCAGATATTATTCAAATAGGACGAGCACTTTTTCTACAGAAAAAAAGGAATAAAACTGGATCTCTGGAATAAAATGTGGCATAAGTTGAACATTAATAAACGGAAGTACTTGATAGTTAATCTTACATGATAAAATGAAATTAGTTCAGAAATATTTATTGCCGGTGTTGTGCATTTTTCAATCGTTGCAGCTGACGCATGCGCAGCAAAGCAGTGACTTAAAACTGTGGTATGAAAAACCGGCCAAACAGTGGTTAGAAGCCCTTCCTGTTGGTAATGGGCGATTGGGAGCCATGGTTTATGGAGACCCAAGCAAAGAGTGTATTCAACTAAATGAAAACACTGTTTGGGCAGGTCGACCTTATCGAAATGACAAAGCTGAAGCCAAAGAGGCTTTGGGTGATGTTCGAAAATTGATTTTTGACGGAAAGTACAAAGAAGCGTTGGACTTAGTAAATCAGAAAATGATTGGAGGACCACATGGGATGTCATATCAAACAGCCGGTAACCTCAGACTCAATTTTGCGGGACATGAGTATTTCACGAATTATTATCGAGAACTTGATTTGGAAAAAGCAACGGTAAGTAGTCGTTATACCGTTGATGCTGTAAATTATACTACCAAAGTATTTTCGTCATTCCCCGATCAGGTTATCATTGCCCGTATTTCTGCCGACAAGTCAGGGTCAATCAATTTTTCGGCCTCCATGGATCGTCCGGGAAAAGTAAAAGTAAGTTCAACCGCTAACAACGAACTGGTTCTTTCAGGGGTTTCAAGCGATCAGGAAGGAATAAAAGGTGGAGTGCAGTTCGAAGCAAAGGTAAAAATCATTACCAATGGAGGAGGCGTAACTTCTACCGACAGTACATTAACCGTTAGTAATGCCAATACTGCTACCATTTATATTTCGATAGCAACAAATTTCAAAACTTATGACGACATAAGCGGCAATGCCACAGAAAAGGAAAACACCTATCTTAAAAATGCGCTGAAGAAAGATTATGATCAGGCACTCAAAGATCATGTGGCAGATTATCAACGTTATTTCAAACGTGTCAGTCTTGACCTTGGAGTAACCGACGCTGCTAAAAACCCGACCGATGTTCGTTTGGCGCAGTTTGCCAAAGGAAACGATCCTCAATTTGTAGCTTTGTATTTCCAATTTGGTCGGTATTTGCTAATTTCATCATCACGTCCGGGAGGACAACCGGCAAATTTACAGGGAATATGGACCGACCAGCTTAATCCGGCGTGGGATAGTAAATACACCGTAAATATTAACACCGAAATGAATTACTGGCCGTCCGAAGTTACCAACCTGACCGAAATGAACGAACCACTTATTAAAATGGTGCGCGAACTGGCTCAGACAGGTAAAAAAACGGCTATGGATATGTATGGTGCACGGGGTTGGGTGTTGCATCACAACACTGACATTTGGCGAATTAATGGTCCGGTTGATGGGGCTTACTGGGGTATGTGGCCAATGGGAGGCGCATGGCTTTCGCAGCACTTATTCGAAAAATATGCCTACAGCGGTGATAAAGAATATCTGAAATCGATATATCCTGTTATTAAAGAAGCGGCCCTATTTTTCGTTGATTTTCTGACAGAAGAGCCTCAACACAAATGGTTAGTAGTCAGTCCGGCAGTTTCTCCCGAGAACGAACCGAGAGGTCATAATGGATCAACCTTGTCGGCTGGGACAACGATGGACAATCAATTGGTTTTTGATATTTTCTCGATAACAGTAAAAACAGCCGAAATCCTTAAAACAGATAAAGAATTTGTGGCTCTGATAAAAGAAAAATTAAACCGTTTATCGCCTATGCAGATGGGTCAATGGGGACAATTACAAGAATGGATCTCCGATTGGGATGACCCGAAAGATAACCATCGCCACGTTTCCCATCTGTACGGATTGTTTCCTTCAAATCAAATTTCACCTTATCGCAATCCGGAATTGTTCTCAGCAGCAAAGACCTCGTTGGCGGCTCGTGGTGATGAATCAACCGGTTGGTCGATGGGCTGGAAAGTCAACTTTTGGGCTCGTCTTCTTGATGGCGATCATGCATATAAACTTATTACCGACCAATTAACTCCATCTATACAACCCGATGGCAGACAAAAAGGTGGTACATATCCTAATCTTTTTGATGCTCACCCACCCTTTCAAATCGATGGCAATTTTGGTTGTACTTCAGGTATTGCCGAAATGCTGATGCAAAGTCAAGATGGAGCTGTCCAGCTCTTACCGGCGTTACCTGCTTCGTGGAAAACTGGTAGTGTGCAAGGATTGAAAGCAAGAGGAGGTTTTGAAGTTGATATTCAATGGGAGAATAATCAATTGTCAAAAGCTACCATAACGTGTTCGATAGATGGAAATTGCAGAATTCGCTCCTATTACCCATTAAAAGCGAAGGGGCTAAAGCAAGCGAAAGGACAAAACACTAATCCATTTTATGTAAGCCCGGAAATTAAAACGCCTTTAAATCATGCAGCGTCGCCCCTTTCGTTTATAATTCAAAAGAAAGTGCACGAATATGATATCCGGTTGAAAAAGGGAGAAAAAATTGTAGTCTTTACACAAAGATAACAAATCGCTTCGCAAACATTTAATTTCACAAAGAACAGGTGCTGATCTATAAAATTACAAACCTTATAAATCCAAATAAAATGACGAAAATTGACCGTATAAAAAAACTGTTACCAATTATTATATATCTAATTGGAACAAGTGCAATATGTTCACAAACGAAAGGGTTGGACACCCCCCATTCGACAACCATTTGCAATCCGGTAAACCTCAGTTACCGGTTTTGTCTCGATGCTCCATCCCGACGCGAAGCAGCTGACCCTACGATGGTGACATTCAAAAGTGAATACTACTTATTCGCGTCAAAATCCGGCGGATATTTTCATTCTAAAGATTTAATTCATTGGGATTTAATCACAACAAAAGATCTTCCTCTGGAAGATTATGCCCCCACAGTTGTAGAGATGAAAGATACCTTATATTTTATGGCATCAAAAGGTGCTCCAGTGACCATTTATAAAACCGCAAATCCAAAATCGGGAAACTGGCAAATTGCCAATCCTTCGTTTCCTATTGGAATGACTGATCCGGATCTATTTGTTGATGATAACGGACGCTTGTACTTTTATTACGGTTGCTCAAATGTCACCCCTCTTTATGCGGTAGAATTGAATCCGAAAACACTACTTCCAATAGGCAAGACCGTTGAAATTTTTAACAGTGATATAAAGAATTTGGGTTGGGAACGTTTTGGAGATTATAACGAAAAAGAAGATAGCCCATGGCTCGAAGGATCGTGGATGACCAAGCACGATGGGAAGTACTATTTGCAATATGCTGCTCCTGGAACTCAATTCAAAAGTTATTGCGACGGTGTATATGTTTCAGATAAACCACTTGGTCCATTTAAACTGGCCGCTCATAATCCGGTTTCGGTAAAACCCGAAGGCTTTATTGCAGGTGCAGGTCATAGCAGCACTTTCCAGGATAAATTCGGGAACTACTGGCATGTATCCACTATGACCATTTCTCAAAAACATATGTTTGAACGTCGTTTAGGACTTTTCCCTACTTTTTTTGACAAAGATGGTGAAATGTACGTTTATACCGGCTTTGGCGATTTTCCCTTTAAAGTTCCTTCAAAAAAAATCTCCGGCCCCGAGGAATTATTTCCACAATGGATGCTGCTTTCGTACAATAAACCGGTAAAAGTATCATCAGAATTATCCAATCATCCCAAAAGCCATGCAGCCGATGAGGAAATACGGACTTTCTGGAGTGCTAAAACGGGCAATAAAGGGGAATGGGTAAGCATGGATTTACAGAAAGTCTGTACTATAAATGCTGTTCAGATTAATTATGCTGAAAACGACACGAAGCTATTTGGACGTAATCCTGATATTTACTATCAGTATCTTCTCCAATACTCTTCGGATAATAAAACCTGGAAGACGTTGGCAAATAAAACGCTGAATAAAACGGATGTTCCACACGATTATATCGAATTAAAAGTTCCGGTCAAAGCGCGCTATATAAAACTCACCAATTATAAAGTCCCCGGCGGAACATTTGCCATTGCAGGCTTACGCGCATTTGGTAATGGAGGAGGTAAAGCTCCATCGGAAGCTGTAAATTTACAGTTGAGACGGCCTGAAAATAATCGTTGCGCGGTGGATTTAAATTGGAATAAAACCAGCCAAGCTGTTGGCTACAATATCAGATATGGTACTCAAAAGGATAAATTATATAACAATTATCAGGTTTTTGGAGCTAATTCATTAACAATCAAAAACCTAAACGCGCTTAAAAAGTATTATTTTACTATTGATACTTTTAATGAAAATGGAATAACAAAAGGAACAAACATTATTGAAGTTAACTAAATTAAATATCTTATACATGAAAAAAGAACTGTTATTAGCCCTGGCATTTTTACTGGTGGTAAACCTATGGGGACAGCAGTTGCCCTATCAAAATCCAAATCTGACATCCGAACAAAGAGCGAAAGATTTAATTTCGCGCTTAACACTGAGTGAAAAAGCAGCTTTAATGTGCGATATCTCGGATGCCATTCCACGCCTGGGTATTAAAAAGTTTAACTGGTGGAGTGAAGCTTTGCACGGCTTTGCCAATAATGCAAATGTTACTGTTTTCCCCGAACCGGTTGGTATGGCAGCATCTTTCGATGATGGCTTGGTGTATTGTATTTTCAATGCTGCTTCGAATGAGGCGCGGGCAAAATATAACGAAGCTACTCAAAAGGGACAGGAAAATAAACGCTTTCTTAGCCTTTCTGTTTGGACTCCCAATGTCAATATTTTTCGTGACCCACGCTGGGGACGCGGTCAGGAAACCTATGGTGAAGATCCTTACCTGACATCGCGCATGGGAGTTTCTGTTGTCAAAGGACTTCAGGGACCAGCTGATTCAAAATATAAAAAACTGTTGGCTTGTGCCAAGCATTTTGCCGTACATTCAGGACCCGAATGGAGTCGCCATTCTCTAAACATAAATAATATTGATCCGCGCGAGTTATGGGAAACGTATCTTCCTGCTTTCAAATCCCTGGTTCAGGATGCTGATGTGCGCCAGGTGATGTGTGCTTACCAACGCTTGGATGACGAGCCTTGTTGCGGAAATACGCAGTTGCTTCAACGAATATTAAGAGACGAATGGGGCTATAAATACATGGTTGTTGCCGATTGTGGTGCGGTATCCGATTTTTACACCAGTCACAAGGTTTCATCGGATGCGGTTCACGCTGCTTCGAAAGGGGTGTGGGCTGGAACAGATTTGGAATGTCAATGGGATAACCATATTTATAAAAATTTACCCGATGCTGTTGCAAAAGGGTTGATCACTGAGAATGAAATCAATAAACATTTGTTAAATGTTTTGGTGGGTCGTTTCGATTTGGGTGAAATGGATGATGATAAGTTGGTTTCGTGGTCAAAAATTCCATTGTCGATTGTGAATAACGATGAACATAGAAAACTGGCATTGGATATGGCTCTTAAGTCAATGACCCTACTTCAGAATAAAAACAATGCGCTCCCCTTGACTAAATCAAAAAAAATAGCGGTAGTTGGTCCTAATGCCAACGATAAACCAATGTTATGGGGAAATTACAACGGTACACCGGTTAGAACAATTACAATTCTCGATGGTATTGCGTCCAAACTTTCAGCCGAAAAAATTATTTACGACAAAGGATGCGATTTGGTAGAAGATAAAGTAACCGAAAGCTATTTCGCGCAATGTGCTATTGATGGAAAAAAAGGGCTTAAGGCCGTCTATTGGAATAATAAAGAACTTACCGGCGATATTGTAGCCACTCAACAAATTACAAATCCGATAAAATTGACCACCGCCGGTCAACACGAATTTGCAACCGGAGTTCGTCTCGAAGGATTTTCGGGAAAATATGAAACTGAGTTTACTCCTACTAAGAGCGAAGATCTTGTATTCAAATGTGGTGCTACCGGCTATTTTGAATTATTTGTCAATGGTGTATCTCTGGCGAGATATAATAACTGGAGAACGCTGCCTTCACGAATTCCATTCAAAGTGGAAAGTGGAAAAAAATATAAAATTGAAATTCGTTACGCTCAGCTCAACGATTGGCAAGCAAATATTGAATTTGACTTTGGCAAAGAGATAGCCGTAAACTATACTGAGTTATTGAAGAAACTTGCCGGAACAGACATTGTGGTATTTGTAGGTGGACTTTCAACATTGTTGGAAGGTGAAGAAATGCCGGTTTCATATCCGGGCTTCAAGGGTGGTGATCGTACGGACATTGAACTTCCGGCAGTGCAACGCAACTGCTTAAAAGCCCTGAAACAAGCCGGTAAAAAGGTGATTTTCGTGAACTGTTCGGGCTCGGCCATTGCCATGGTTCCCGAAACTGAAAGCTGCGATGCCATTCTTCAGGCTTGGTATGGTGGCGAATCGGGTGGTCAGGCTGTAGCTGATGTACTTTTTGGCGATTATAATCCATCTGGTAAATTGCCGATTACTTTTTATAAAAGTTTGAGTCAATTATCTGACTTTGGAGAATATTCAATGAAAGGCCGTACCTATCGCTACATGTCCGATCCTTTATTTCCGTTTGGTTTTGGATTGAGTTATACTAAATTTTTGATTGGGAATGCAAAAGTCAGCAATACTTCCATTAAAACCAACGAATCTGTAGAACTTAGCATTCCTGTTTCAAATAATGGCAAGCGCAACGGAACTGAAATCGTGCAGGTTTATGTTCGTAAGCTAAACGATACCGATGGTCCGCTTAAAACACTAAAAGGCTTTCAGCGTGTTGATGTGCCTGCCGGAAAAACCGTTCAGGCTGTCATCCAACTCCCTTACAAATCATTCGAGTTTTTCGATAGATCGACCGGTAAAATGGATGTCGTAGCAGGAGAGTATGAAGTTTTATACGGCAACAGTTCTGATGCTAAAGATTTGAAAACAACCACAATAATTATAAGTAAATGACAAATAAAATAATATTGGGGTTAATTCTTCTCTGTTCACTAACTACTTTTTCGCAGAAAACAACAGTTGTTTCGCCAAATAAAAAAATAAACGTTGGGCTTTACAACACCAAGAACGGTGATAGTGGCGAATGGTATTTGAAAGTAAACTATACAAATAATGGCAAAGTCTCTGAAGCTATTCCGCAAATATCGCTTGGGCTTTCACGTGCTGATCAGGATTTTTCGAAAGAGCTCAACTACCTGAAGGCGGGCAAAAATATCCTGATTGCCGAAAACTACACTGCTGTGCATGGTAAACGAAAGTTGTGTAGCAATTCAGCAAATGAAACAACTATTTTATTCGAAAATCAGCGGAAAGCCAAATTGAATGTAATTATCAGAGCCTACAACGATGGAGTAGCTTTTCGATATGAATTTCCCGAGAAAACAGGTTCATTTGTAATGCATGATGAGTTGACAACCTATTCGATACCTGACAGCACAAAACGTTGGATGGAGAAATTTAATCCGGCGAATGAGGGTCTTTATTCTACGATGAAGGATGGAAGTACTCAACAAGACTGGGCTTATCCTGCGTTGTTTAATACGCAGGATAATGCCTGTTGGTATTTGATACACGAGGCCGATTTAGATAGAAACTATTGTGGAACAAAACTTTCGAACACTACCGAAAAGAACAGGTACAAAACAACTTTCCCCGATCAGTGGAACGGAAGGGGACAAGGTGAGTCAAAACCAACCATTTCGTTACCATGGAAATCGCCCTGGCGTGTAATGATTATTGGTCAACTTGCCGATATAGTGGAATCTACCTTGATTGACGATGTGTCAGCGCCTTCTGTTATTTCCAACTCCGATTGGATAAAGCCTGGAATTGTATCGTGGAATTACTGGTCGAGCAATCATGGGACGAAGGATTACAAAACTGTTTGTGAGTTTGCCGATCTGGCTGCTTCGATGGGCTGGCCTTACACCTTGCTCGATTGGGAATGGGATGCTATGGGAAATGGTGGAAAACTGGAAGATGCGCTGAAATATATACATTCTTTAGGTGTAAAGCCATTGATGTGGTATAACTCCGGTGGCGATCATACCTGGGTTTCTTCCACTCCCAAAGACAGGATGCTCACTCACGAAAATCGAATGGAAGAGTTTGCTAAACTAAAAAAACTGGGTGCTGCGGGTGTGAAAGTTGATTTTTTCGAGAGTGAAAAGCAAAGCATGATAAAATATTATCTTGATATACTGGACGATGCAGCTAAGCTTAATATGCTGGTTTACTTTCATGGATGCCTTGTACCACGTGGTTGGGCACGCACATACCCGCACCTGATGACATACGAGGGTGTGCGCGGTGCTGAGTGGTACAACAATGGTCCCGAATTTACCACCACCGCACCCGAACACAATACTGTTTTACCATTTACCCGAAATGTAGTTGGTGCAATGGACTATACACCGGTAACTTTTACCAATTCGCAATTTCCGCATATTACTTCTTACGGGCATGAGCTTGCACTTAGCGTCGTATTCGAGTCAGCCCTTCAGCACATGGCCGATCGCCCTGAAGGGTATTACGAATTGCCCGATGCCGCTAAAAATTTCCTGAAGGAAGTACCTAACGCCTGGGACAATACCCGATTAATAGACGGTTATCCGGGAAAGGATTTGACGATTGCCCGAAAGAAAGGAAATGCCTGGTACATTGGAGGTATTAGTGCCGAAAGAAATCCGAAAGTAAAAACGCTTACATTCAATTTTCTGCCCGAGAATGTAAACTATAAACTTACATTAATAGCTGATGATGAACACGATAAAAAGCTAGTTACACAATACATAGTAGTGGATAAATCCAGTACAGTAAAAGTCAGATTACTGGGACGGGGTGGTTTTGCTGCTTCTTTGAAACCGATACAACAATAAATATTTAGTCATGAAAAAAACAATCCAACCAATTATAAACAAGGGGCTATCTTTAGTGGCAATACTTTTATTTACAGCGAGTGTATGGGGCCAGCAACTCCCCTATCAAAATACAAAATTAAGCGCTAAAGAACGAGCAACGGATTTACTTTATCGTCTGACAATCAGCGAAAAGGCCAGTTTAATGCAAAATAATTCACCCGCTATACCCCGATTGGGTATTAAAGCGTATGAATGGTGGAATGAAGCGTTGCATGGCGTAGGTCGCTCAGGACTGGCCACTGTTTTTCCGCAAGCTATTGGTATGGCAGCATCTTTCAACGATACTTTATTGTATGATGTTTTTACTGCCGTATCTGATGAAGCAAGGGCAAAATCGAATAAATTTAGTAAACAAGGTGATTTAAAACGCTACCAGGGGCTGACTTACTGGACACCAAATGTAAATATTTTTCGCGACCCACGCTGGGGACGCGGACAAGAAACGTATGGTGAAGACCCTTTTCTGACCAGTCGTATGGGTATTGCGGTTGTGAAAGGTCTGCAAGGGCCCGACGATGCTGAGTATGACAAATTGCATGCTTGCGCCAAGCACTTTGCAGTACACTCGGGTCCGGAATGGAACAGACACTCATTCAATGCTGAGAATATTAGCCCCCGCGATTTGTGGGAAACC
Organism: Paludibacteraceae bacterium; assembly: GCA_942493025.1. Lineage (GTDB taxonomy): Bacteria > Bacteroidota > Bacteroidia > Bacteroidales > Paludibacteraceae > Paludibacter. The sequence continues at coordinate 4,029,835 of OW818663.1, read as the reverse complement.
TACTTGCCGGCTTTTAAGGACTTGGTTCAAAAAGCAAATGTCAAGGAAGTGATGTGTGCTTACAACAGTTTTGAAGGAGAACCCTGCTGTGGCAGCAATCGCTTATTGACCCAAATACTCCGGGATCAATGGGGTTATGATGGTTTGGTGGTGTCGGATTGTTGGGCTATTTCGGATTTTTATCATACAAATGCGCATGCCACTCAACCGGATGCTGCGCATGCAGCAGCTAACGCTGTTTTGAACGGTACTGATTTAGAGTGTGGAAGTGATTTCGGCAATTTGCCCGATGCTGTGAAAACAGGCTTGGTAGACGAAAGTCGCCTTGATGTTTCGCTGAAGCGTTTGCTCAAAGCTCGTTTTGAATTGGGGGAAATGAATGAAAAAACCGTTTGGGACATTCCTTATTCGGTGGTCAACAGCAAAGAGCATCAGGCATTAGCACTTCGTATGGCACAGGAAAGTATGGTGTTATTACAAAATAAAAGCAATATTCTGCCTTTGAATAAAAATCTGAAAATTGCTGTAATGGGTCCGAATGCAAACGACTCGGTGATGCAATGGGGAAATTATAATGGGTTTCCTTCACATACAGTTACTTTGTTGGAAGCCTTGCGAAAGGATGTGCCGGCATCTCAACTGATATACGAATGGGGATGTGACCTCACTTCAGATGTTGCCATTAGTAGTCTATTCTCCGAGTGTAGTATCGAAGGCAAAAAAGGATTTATCGCTCAATACTGGAACAGTATCGTCCCCGAAGGAAATCCTGTTGCTACCGATATACTTTCAACCCCAATTCACTTAACGACCATGGGTGCTACTGCCTTTGCAGCAGGTGTTAATATTAAAAATTTCTCAGCGTGCTACAAAACAGTATTTCAACCGAATAAATCAGGTGATGTTGCATTCCAGTTTCAAACCAGTGGAAGAGCAACTTTGACAATCAATGGAGAGTTGGTGACACGGCACATTGTTGCGAACACACCAACCAATGTTTATACTTTGAAAGCTGAAGCAGGTAAATCGTATACCATTGAAATCTCGTTCTCTCAAAGAAATGCTGATGCAGCGTTGAATTTTGACTTAGGGTCATTCATTCCTGTAGATCTGAATGCAAGTATTGCCAAAGTAAAGGACGCTGATATTGTCATCTTCGCCGGTGGTATTGCACCTTCACTTGAGGGTGAAGAAATGCCGGTGACTATTCCCGGGTTCAAAGGAGGCGATCGCACAGACATTGAACTTCCGTCCATTCAACGCCGGATGCTTCAGGCTTTAAAAGCTGCCGGTAAAAGAGTAGTGCTCGTTAATTTTTCGGGTTCAGCAATGGGGTTTGTTCCCGAAACAGAATCCTGCGACGCTATCCTTCAAGCCTGGTATCCGGGTCAGGCAGGCGGTACGGCTATTGCCAATGTTTTATTTGGGGATTACAATCCATCCGGAAAACTGCCTGTAACATTTTATAAAAACATACAGCAAGTTCCCGATTTTGAAAATTATAATATGAAAGGGCGTACGTACAGATACATGACTGAAAAACCTCTTTTTCCATTTGGTCATGGGTTAAGCTATACAACTTTCACAGTCGGCAATGCCCTATTCTCTAAGAAAGCAATAAAAAGGAATGAATCGCTTGAGTTAACTATCCCTGTATCAAACACAGGTACTCGTTCTGGTTCGGAAATTCTTCAGGTTTATGTACGAAAACTGAATGATATTGATGGCCCGGTAAAAACGTTGAGGAGTTTTAAAAAAGTTGATATTTCGGATGGTAAAACTATCAAAGCAATCATTCAACTTACTCCGGAAACTTTTGAATTCTTCGACTGGACACAAAGAAAAATGATGGTTACTCCAGGTAAATATGCAGTGTATTATGGTAATAGCTCCGATATAAACCATTTGAAAGCAGCTACAATAACGATTAAGTAGTCAGATTTTTGTATTAAATACCACAGCAGTAAAAACAATTTTAAACATCAATACAAAATTAGAATATTATGAAATTCAAATCGGAATTCCTGTTATTAGTTAGTTTTATCCTATTAAACCTGAGTGCATTTTCGCAAAATAAAAAATTTCACATTTACTTATGTATAGGGCAGTCGAACATGGAGGGTAATGCCCGTAAATTCGAAGCTCAGGATTCAATTGTAGATAGTCGTTTTAAAGTTATGGAAACAATTGATTGCCCTAACTTAAACAGAACAAAAGGAAATTGGTACACAGCAGTTCCACCTTTGTGCAGGTGTAACACAGGGCTTACTCCATCAGATTATTTTGGAAAAACGTTGGTTGCGAATCTACCGAAAAATATAACCGTTGGGGTTATCAATGTAGCTATTGGTGGTTGTAAAATTGAGTTGTTTGACAAAGACAATTATCAAACCTATGTAGAATCATCACCTTCATGGCTGAAAAATATGGTAAAAGAGTACGATGGAAATCCTTATGCTCGTTTGGTGGAAATGGCAAAAATAGCTCAGAAATCCGGTGTTATAAAAGGGATCCTTTTACATCAGGGCGAATCGAATACAAATGATACGCTTTGGACAAAAAAAGTAAAGTTGGTATATGATAACTTGATGAAAGACCTGAAGCTGAATCCAAAGAAAACACCGCTTCTTGCCGGAGAAACGGTAAATGCCGACCAGGGAGGTGCATGTGCAAGTATGAATAAAATCATAGCAACACTACCTCAAACGATTCCAAACTCATTCATTATTTCATCAGCAGGATGTCCGGCCATAGATGACCACCTGCATTTCACAGTGAGCGGATATAGAGAACTCGGCAAACGCTACGCAGAGCAGATGCTTGCTTTATTGGGCTACAACATTATTAACCCGTAATAAACCGAACTGATTTGAAACGATTGGGCATTTATTTTCTTACTCATTATCAACAAACTAATCTTGTCCTATTTATCCAGAATAAAAACAATTACATTCCGAAGTCTATTTTTTCTGTTTTTCTTATCAATTCATGAATTAAAGCTCAATTAGAAATGCCAATGGAGCTTCAATGCCATCAGAAATAGAAAATCCTTAATTACTCGTCATAAATCAAAAAAAACTACCAGGATCCTTAATTATTTTTGACAATTTAAAATTTTTAAATCATAAGATATTAATGAAAACAACAAGTAACATTAGATTAGCCGGTATTGCTATTCTTATTATCATTTCCAGCCTCATGGGAATAGCTAAGCTATCGGCGCAAACCGTTTGGCTTGATCAATTAGATCTTAGCACAGCCACTCAGGGCTATGGAACTCCGGGAAGTAATAAAACAGTTGATGGGAAACCACTGACTATTGCAGGAAAAACCTACGAACGGGGTTTTGGAAGTCATTCCGAAAGTTCGCTAACTATCCTACTTGAGGGAAAAGCAACTTTGTTTACAGCTCAGGTTGGTATCGACGACGAGGTAAAAGGTCAGAGACCGGCTGCAGAATTCGTTGTTTATGGTGATAACCAAAAATTATGGTCGAGTGGTGTAATGCATTTAGGTGACACTGCCAGAACCTGTTCTGTAAAGCTTAATGGTATTAAGAAACTTGAATTGGTAGTAACTGATGGTGGAAATGGAAATTATTACGACCATGTTGATTGGGGGAATGCTAAGTTTGAAACTACAGGAGTAGCTACCTTCAAAACATTCAATCCGATATCGAACGAACAGTACATACTTACACCTAAGCCTTCTGCTTCTCCTAAAATTAACAGCGCGAAAGTAGTTGGTGTGCGTCCGGGTTCACCGTTTCAGTTTTTAGTGGCAGCCACCGGCGACCGTCCGATGATTTTCTCGGCAAAAGGTTTGCCTAAGGAATTAAAAATCAATAAAAAAACAGGTATCATCATGGGTTCATTGTCAAAAGAAGGAACTTTTGAAGTGACTTTGGCAGCAAAAAATGCTAAAGGCAAAGCGGAGAAAAAACTGCGTATTGTTTGTGGCGACCGCATCTCACTTACCCCACCAATGGGTTGGAATAGCTGGAATTGTTTTGCGCATGAGGTTTCGGCCGATAAGGTGAAACGTGCTGCCGATGCGATGGTAAAAAGCGGACTTATCAACCACGGTTGGACCTATGTGAATATCGATGATTTTTGGGAAAATAACCGTGATTCCAAAGATCAGTCATTACGTGGTGAGTTTCGTGATGCGGCTGGTAATATTGTTACCAATTCACGATTTGTAGATATGAAAGGACTTGCAGACTATGTGCACGGTTTGGGATTAAAAATAGGACTCTATTCAAGTCCGGGTCCATGGACATGCGGGGGATGTGCCGGCAGTTATGGTTACGAAAAGCAAGATGCTGAAAGTTATGCCAAATGGGGCTTCGATTACCTTAAATACGACTGGTGCAGTTATGGTAATGTGATTAATGGTTTGCCGAACAATGATCCGAGTAAAGTTTCGTCTTTGTCGTACAATGGTGGTAACGAATTGAATACGGCCATTAAACCATTTAAGGTTATGGGCGAATACCTAAGCCAACAGCCTCGCGACATTTTATTTAGCGTATGTCAGTATGGTATGTCGGATGTATGGAAATGGGGTGATTCTGTTAATGGAAATTGCTGGCGTACCACTAATGATATTACAGATACCTGGGTAAGTGTGAAAAATATAGCGCTCGATCAGGATAAATCGGCTCCTTATGCTAAGCCCGGTAACTGGAACGACCCCGATATGTTGGTGGTTGGTCATGTTGGTTGGGGAAACCCGCATCCAAGCAAGCTGAAACCAGATGAGCAATATCTTCATATCAGTCTTTGGTGTCTTTTTGCAGCTCCGCTTCTGATTGGTTGCGATATGGAGAAACTCGATGATTTTACCCTGAATTTGTTGACAAACGACGAAGTAATTGAAATCAATCAGGATCCGTTGGGCAAGCAAGCTACCTGTTTACAAACAATAGGTGAACTTCGTATTTATGTAAAAGAACTTGAAGATGGTAGCCGTGCGGTCGGGTTCTGTAACTTTGGTATTGATAGAGCAGATATTTCATACAAAGATTTTGAAAAATTGGGTCTTAATGGACAGTTTGTAGTGCGTGATCTTTGGCGTCAAAAAGATCTAAGCAACCTGGAAACAAAAACAGGTGAACTTAAGCTCAACGTACCGGCTCACGGCGTAGTGCTCTATAAATTTACCCCGAAATCGTCTTGATTTTTTTGTAGATTATAATTTCGCTCCTATGGAGCTCTGAAGAATATTGATTGGCTATTTACTACCATAATTTCGCTTCTCCGAAGCTTAAAAATAGAAAGCTCCGTAGGTGCGACATTATAAAAAAGTCAGGACGACTTCAACACAAAAAATATAATTATTGAAAATATAAAACAAACGTATGAAACGATTTTTCAATCAAACTCAAACCCACCTAAATGAAAATATAAGACCTGTCTTTAAGTCCCCCTTTCGGGGGGATTTAGGGGGGCTATACAATATGAAAACTAAATTTGCTTTTATATTCGCTACAATGGTATTATTGCCTTTAATAAGTAAAGCGCAAAATCCGGTTATTCAAACCAATTATACAGCCGATCCGGCACCGATGGTGCACAACGGTACTGTGTATCTTTATACTTCACACGATGAGGATGTTACTGTGAAGAATTTCTTTACAATGAATGACTGGAGATGCTATTCAACAACCGATATGGTAAACTGGACCGATCATGGTGCAATTCTATCGTATAAAGTTTTTGAATGGTCGCGTGGCGATGCCTGGGCTGGACAATGCGTTTATCGAAACGGAAAATTCTATTATTATTTGCCGGTGAATCAAAAAAACGGTGAAAATGCTATTGGTGTTGCTGTATCCGACAGTCCGACAGGACCTTTTAAAGATGCGATTGGCAAACCATTACTGAGTGGCTATGGCTACATTGACCCAACGGTTTTTATCGACGATGATGGTCAAGCTTACCTGTATTGGGGAAATCCAAACCTCTGGCATGTGAAGCTGAATGAGGATATGGTTTCGTACGACAAAGAACCGGGTATTGTAAAAGAAGATTTGAAAGATGAAAATTTTGGATACCGTTCAAAAAAAATAGACAACCGCACGGCTTCTTACGAGGAAGGTCCATGGTTGTATAAGCGTAACAGCCTGTATTACTTGTTATACCCCGCCGGTGGAGTTCCCGAGCATTTGGCTTATTCTACGGCTAAAAGTATTACCGGTCCCTGGACCTATGGCGACATCATCATGCACGTAATTAAAGAAGGTGGAGCTTTCACCAATCACCCGGGATTGATTGATTTTAAAGGTAAACCGTATTTATTTTATCACAATGGCGCATTGCCGGGTGGTGGCGGTTTTAAACGCTCTGTTTGTGTAGAACAGTTCACATTTAACGCCGATGGCTCTATTCCATTAATTCAACCGACAAAAGAAGGAGTGAAAGAAAGTGTAGCTAATTTGAATCCATATACAAGAGTTGAAGCGGAAACAATGGCATGGTCGCAAGGTTGTTCTGTAGGTCAGAATAAAAAAAATGGAGTCTATGTTTCGAACACTCACTTACATGGGTATACCAAAGTACGTGAGGTGAACTTTGGCAAGCAATCTCCCAAATCATTCACGGCCTCATTGGCTGCCGAAGTTGCTGGTGGAATTTTGGAAGTTCGTTTGGACAGTGTTTCGGGCTCAATTATATCATCCATTCAATTGTCAAGCACAGGAGGATGGGATAAATTCAAACGATTTACATCTGAATTAAAACAAAGAGTGACTGGAAAACATGACGTTTACATTTGTTTTAATGGACAAAACATCACAAGTGGACATAAGTTATTTAACTTCGACTGGTGGTTGTTTCGATAATTGACTAAAAACGAAATATACGCACAAATATGCAACAAACTATAAAAACACTCAAAGAGTCCAAGAAATCAATCCCTAAAATAATTTTAGCATTCAATATATTGGCTGTATCATTATTCTACTTTCAAAAATTAAACGCACAGAACATTGATGCTATAAATAGCGTGGGCATTTATAAAGATTTCAAAACTGAATTTATGTGGGAAGCTAATGTAAAGATTGCCAATATGATAAATGTGGGTGAAAGCAAGCATGGTGTTAGAAGGGTTATTCCGATTACAGGAGGAACATTTACAGGACCCAACATAAAAGGCGAAGTTTTACCTGGTGGAGAAGACTGGCAATTGGTTCGCCCTGATGGAGATACAGAACTTAATGCTCGTTATCTCCTTAAAACAGATGATGGAATCGTTATTCAGGTTGTCAATAACGCATTGATTCATATTGATCCAAAAACAAAGGCTTTTTATTGTAAATCTGTTATCGATTTAGAAGCACCAACCAACAGTCCTTACGATTATCTCAATCATGCTATCTTTATTGGAACCTTAAAAATGCCCGAATTGAAATCTGGCGAGGAGCCTTATGTAATGATTGGTGTTTATAAGTTAATGTAAATAAGATTTTGAAATCAACCCTACTGTTAAAATGAAATAATAATTATTTGAAGTTGCGCATAAAAAAATATACACATTTTTCAAATGTGCTCATACTTCTATTGTTACATACATTTGAATGTTGAATCTGAATCGAATATAGATATTTTCAAATGTTTGTCAAGCACTGACCTAACTTTATTATTCATGAAAACAACCCCAACAATATGAAATTAAAATTCCTATTGACAGTTAGTTTTTTTTCTCTTTTCTGCCATGGGCAGATTGTGAAAAGCGTTAAACGGTTGCCCGACAGGGTAAATATTACTTTATCGGATGGAACACTTAGTATTTATCCTTTAGCCGATAATGCCGTTAGAATCAAATTCTATAAAATCTCAGAAGGAAATCTACCGGAGCTGGTTTTTAACTCTATAGCTTCGGTACCGGCATTTCAGATTGCCGATTCTTCTTCAAAACTAGATATTAAAACCTCAAAAATAACCGTATCGCTGAATAAGCAATCAGGCAAATTATCGTATGCCGATAATGCCGGCAAGGTATTCCTGAGCGAAAAGGCAGATGCCCGTAAGCTTACTCCCGATTTCATTCAGGGTGAAGCCTGTTTTGCAGTTGAACAGAGTTTTGAATCGCCTGCCGATGAGTCTATTTTCGGCTTGGGACAATTTCAGGATGGGCAATACAACCTGAAAAATGTTGCCCGTAGGTTAACACAGGTGAATACACAAATTGCTATTCCTTTTATTTATTCAAGTAAAGGCTATGGCTTGTTGTGGCATCAGTATGGACTCACCGATTTTAACCCGCCCGATAATTTTATTGCACTTCAAAAACAGGAGCAATCAAGCACAGGAAATAATCAAATGGCCGAAGTAACCACTACTTCCGGTACTCAAAAAGTGTCTCAAAATCAATCCTTATACCAGGGCAAGTTTATTGCTCCGGCAGATAGCGAATATTCCATTTTTCTGGATTTAGGTGATATGGGTAACCGTCACTTTGTGGTTATTGATGGAAAACCCTGTATGGATCAAAGCAATATGTGGCTTCCTCCTACTTCCGGAACATTGGTAAAATTGAAAGCCGGGGAACATCAGGTACAAGTGTTATGCAAATCAAATAACACACCCAGATTGTCGTGGAAACTGAGCGAACATTCTACCACATTCCGATCGCCCGTTGCCAAAGCACTCGATTATGTGGTGTTTTACGGCCCGTCAGCCGATAATGTGATTGCCACTTACCGCAATTTATCGGGTAATGCACCCATGTTCCCCAAATGGGCGTATGGATTCTGGCAATGCCGCGAACGATATACTTCAGGCTCACATTTGGTAGAGACCGTGAAGGAATTTCGTAAAAGACAGCTTCCTGTGGACGTAATTGTTCAAGATTGGCAATACTGGGGCGACAGAGGTTGGGGAGTTCCTCAATTCGACGAAAAAAGTTACCCTAATCCTTCCGGTTTTATAAAAGAATTACACGATTTGAATGCACATTTCAATATTTCCATTTGGTCGAATCCGGATAAAAATTCAACGATTGGAAAAGAGTATGTAGCAAAAAACCGATTTATTCCCAACACTAAATGGTTAGACTATTTTAACCCCGAAACCCGAAAAGAATACTGGAATACATTGAAAGTGAATATGTTTGACAATGGTATCGATTCGTGGTGGATGGATGCAGTTGAACCGGAGAATGATGCACTGAAAGGGGAGAAAACACATATTGGCGCCGGTGACTTTTATCGCTTGACCTACCCATTGATGGTTAGTCAGGCTGTGTACGAAGGTCAGCGCGAAAGCTCTTCCGATAAACGCGTTTGTATTCTTACCCGTTCGGCTTTTTCGGGGCAGCAACGTTATGGTGTCATCAATTGGTCGGGCGATATAGGCTATACGTGGGATGTGTTTAAAAATCAGATTATTGCAGGACTAAATTATACCATCACCGGTTTCCCGTACTGGACGACAGATATCGGAGGCTTTTTCCGTCAGGGACGCTCACAATATACCGACGAAAAATACCACGAATTACTGACACGTTGGTATCAATGGGGAACATTCAACCCAATTTTCCGTATGCATGGCTACCAAACAGAAACCGAACCCTGGAAATTCGGACAAAAAGTGGAGGATAATATGCGTAAAATGCTGAACCTACGCTACCGGCTGCTTCCTTACATTTATTCCGAAGCATGGCAAGTAACTAAGAACGGTTCGACCATCATGCGTCCATTGGTAATGGATTTCAACGGTGATACAGCCGCTGTTAATAGCAAGTTCCAGTATATGTTTGGGAAATCGATACTCGTAGCACCCGTTACCGAATCCTCTAAAACAGAGTGGAATGTATATTTACCCAAAGCTGCGGGATGGTTTGATTTCTGGACCGGAAAACAGTTCGCTGGAGGACAGACCGTGAAAACAGATGCTCCACTGGATAGAATCCCTCTTTTTGTTAAGGCCGGATCAATACTTCCTATCGGCAGAATAATCCAATATAGTGCCGAGAAATCGGACACACTTGAAATTCGTGTTTATAAAGGTGCCAATGCCAAATTCGATTTATACGAAGATGAAGGAGATAATTACAACTACGAGAAAGGTGAACATTCAATTATTTCGTTCAAATGGAATGAAAAAACACAAAGTCTAACAATCGGAAATAAACAAGGTAATTATCGGGGTAGTTTAAAGAAACGTGTATTTAAAGTTGTTTTGATAACAGAAAAGATGGGCTTTGGAGTTGAAAAAGATCCAACAGAAAAAGAAATTTTATATATTGGAAATCAGGTAAGAGAAAATTACAATAAAATCAAGCTCCGATAATACCTCGTTGAAATGCAACTAGAATAGTCATAACCTCGCTGTTAAATAGCCGCATAAGTTTATTTCTAGTTTGTTTGCAGTTATCTCCCATTAATTGGCATTTCTGAATATTTTGTCATTTTAGGAAAAGGATTCAGTTTTTACTTCTATGTTGTAAATCGATGTTCACCATACGTACCAAGGTTGTGTTTATAAATTCTTAAAGAAACATCTTCCTGAGTTGCTCCAATGTAGAATTTATTCAATCTATTGCTGAAAATGATATAACAACCGACCATATTAAAAATAAAAGGCTTCACATTTCTGCGAAGCCTTTTGACTTTTCAAGGGTGGGCCCAACTGGGCTTGAACCAGTGACCCCCTGATTATGAGTCAGGTGCTACTAACCAACTGAGCTATAGGCCCCACATTTGCGAAAATTTTAGTATCTTTGCAAAGCGAATGCAAAAGTAGTAAAATTTACGAACCCGCAAAAATTATCCAACACTTTTTTTGAGCACAAATGAAACATTTCAGTAATATATCTACTCTTATTTTCGATTTTGGCGGCGTACTTATTGACCTTGACATGAACCAATCAATTCTCAATTTCAAGAAATTAGGAGTTGAAAACGTGGAGAACTACCTGAGTAATTTTGGACAATCGGGGTTCTTTATGCAATTGGAAAAAGGTAAGATCAGTGCCGATGAATTTAGGTCTGAAATCCGAAAAATGACCGTAAACTCCATTACCGACAAAGAAATTGACGATGCATGGAATGCTTTTTTGGTAAGAATTCCTTCCGAAAAACTGGATATCGTGTACGAACTGCGAAAAAAATATCGCGTAATTATGCTTAGCAACACAAATGCCATTCATTTTCCATATGCCGAACAAACTTTCTTTAGTTACAAAAACAGGAGCATCGACGAATATTTCGACAAATGCTACCGATCGTACGACATGAAAATGGCGAAACCGGATGCTGAAATTTTCGAAGCTATACTTAGCCAGGAACAAGTAGCGGCTAACAGATGTTTATTGTTGGACGATGGCCCGAAAAACATCGAGCAGGCTCAGAAATTAGGCATCCAGACTTATTTCGTTGACCCAAAAGAAGATTTGAGCTTCCTTTTGACAAATATCAACGAACATTTATAAATTGTACTTTTTACACGCGCAACAAGATTTATGAATGTAATATATCATACTAACACCGCCAACCTACTACCCTGTGTGGCAACTGTGGGCATCTTTGATGGGGTACACGTTGGTCACCGGTTTCTGATAGACCAGGTGATTGCTTCGGCCAAAGTGCAGCACCTTCAAAGCGTGGTGATTACTTTTGCAAAACACCCCCGCAGCGTTCTGAGTGCCGGTTTTCATCCCGAGTTGCTCAATACGCTCGACGAAAAAATAGCGCATCTTGCTACAACGGGTATTGATACTTGTATAGTACTGGAATTTACAGAAGAAATGGCAGCCCTGTCGGCACATGATTTCTTAAAGTTAATTTTAAAAGACCAATTTAAGGTCAACACCTTATTTGTGGGGCACGATCATCGCTTTGGACACGATCGGTTGGAAGGTTTCACCGAATACAAACAATATGGCGAACACATGGGCATGGAAGTGATACAAGCCAAACGCTATGCAACTGCCGAGTTTGAGCATATTTGTTCGTCGGAAATTCGATTGGAAATTCAAAGAGGCAATTTTAATTCTGTAAACTCGTTGTTAAGTTACAATTATTCGGTAAAAGGCAAAGTCGTCAATGGATTTAAAGTTGGTCGAAAAATCGGTTTCCCAACAGCCAATCTGGTTCCGGAGAATGCTGAAAAAATGGTTCCACCGTTGGGTGTTTATGCGGTTCGGTTGCATTGGAATGATGGCACATATAATGGCATGATGAATATTGGCACCCGGCCTACACTAAGCAATGACTTCAAAACCAGCCTGGAAGTAAACATATTCGACTTCGACCAGGACATTTACAATCAGGAAATTGAGGTTGAATTTATCCAAAAGATTCGTGACGAAAAAAAATTCAATGGATTGGATGAATTGACAGAGCAACTAAACAAAGATAAAGTTGCTGTTTTGGATATTTTATCCTCGCTCTAGACTCCTTGTGATTAGTGGGTTTTTGTGTAATTTATTGTATTTTAATTCAAAATATTTGTACCTTTGCCATACAAATAAAGCATTTAATAAAAATATAACTCACAGCTTCTTCCTTGTTTAGCGAAAAGAATTGTGATAAAACCATTAGCAAAAAAAATGAAGAAAACAGTATTAACCCTTATGATTGGATTTTTCCTTATGGGATCAGCAGAAGCCAACAACCCGTTTTTTGAAACGTACAAAAACAAATATGGTGCTCCACCCTTCGACCAAATCAAAAACGAGCACTACATGCCTGGTTTCACAGCCGGTATTAAACAACAACAAGCCGAAATAGACGCCATTGCCAACAGCAAAAAAGCCCCTACTTTTGCCAACACCATTCAGGCATTGGATTTTAGTGGCGACTTACTTAAAAAGGTATCATCGGTATTTTTCAATCTTTATTCGGCCGAAACAAATGAGCAAATGGCGGTTATTGCCAATGACATTTCACCTGTATTATCCGAGCATAACGATAATATCTATCTGAACGAAAAAATATTTGCCCGCATAAAAAAACTATATGACAACCGCGCAAAGCTTGGTTTAACGGCAGAACAGATTCGTTTACTGGAAAGATACCACCGAAACTTTATTCGTAGTGGAGCAGCTTTAAATCCGGCTCAGAAGGAGAAGTTACGCACCATAAACAAGGAACTCGGATTAGCAGAGTTGGCTTTTGGTCAAAACGTACTCGACGAAACCAATTCGTATAAAAAGGTAGTGGATAAAGAATCTGACTTAGCCGGTCTTCCACAAAGTGTGCGTCAAGCTGCTGCCGAAGCTGCTAAAGCAGATAAACAAGAAGGCAAATGGCTGTTCACAACTCAGAAGGCAAGCTTTATACCCGTGCTTCAATACAGCGAAAACCGTGAGCTTCGCAAAGACTTATTGACAGCCTACAGCAAACGTGGCGATAACAATAACAGCAAAGATAACAAAACCATTATCAACAAGATAATGAAACTGCGCACACAACGTGCACAACTACTTGGTTTTGCTACTTCGGCCGATTTCATTTTGGACGATACCATGGCAAAAACACCAAAAAACGTGTATAACTTCTTGCAATCGGTATGGGCACCGGCAGTAAGTAAAGCCAAGGAAGAAGCCATCGAGTTACAAAAGTTGATGGATAAAGAAGGAAAAGGCGAAAAAATTGAAGCTTGGGACTGGTGGTATTATTCTGAAAAATTGCGCAAAGAAAAGTACGACTTGGACGAAGAATTATTAAAACCCTATTTCAAACTGGAAAATGTCCGTCAGGGGGTTTTTGATTTAGCCTCAAAGCTTTTTGGTCTAAAATTCAAAAAATTGAACAATATGCCTGTTTATCATCCTGATGTGGAAGCATTTGAAGTTACCGACGCCACAAACGCGCTTATTGGTATTCTTTACACCGACTACTTCCCCCGTGCAGGAAAACGCGGCGGTGCATGGATGAATAACATTACCGATCAATATAAAAAAGAGGGTGTCAACCACCGCCCCATCATTTGCAATGTAGGAAACTTTACAAAGCCTACAGCCAGTGCTCCTTCACTATTGAACATGGACGAGGTAGAAACTCTTTTCCACGAGTTTGGACACGCCCTTCATGGCTTATTGACTCAATGCTCCTACCCTACTCAATCGGGAACAAACGTATCGCGCGACTTTGTTGAATTTCCATCTCAAGTAATGGAAAACTGGTGCTGGGAACCACAGATCATGAAAACATACGCACGTCATTATAAAACAGGTGAAGTTATGCCAAAGGCGTTGATGGATAAAATTCAATTGGCAGGCACTTTTAATCAAGGCTTTATCAACACTGAATTACTTGCAGCTTCGTTGCTGGACATGGACTACCATACCATAAAAGATACGGCAGATTTTGATGTAACTGCTTTTGAAGATGCATCGATGAAACGTATCGGTTTGATTCCACAAATTATACCTCGTTACCGCAGCACCTATTTCAACCACATATTTAGTGGTGGTGGTTATTCTGCAGGATATTACAGTTACACATGGGCAGCTGTACTCGATGCTGATGCATTTGATGCATTTAAACAATCGGGCGATATATACAATCCAAAACTAGCAAGCTCTTTACGCAAAAACGTATTGGAACGTGGTGATTCTGAAGACCCAATGAAACTTTATCGCAAATTTAGGGGTGCTGATCCAAAACCGGATGCATTACTAAAAAAACGTGGATTAAAATAAAAAAACTGACAGACAAGTGGCTGCCAATAAACACACAGCCACTTGTCTGTAGTTATACGACTGATAAAAAGATTTCACTATTTATGAAAGTAAAATTAAAGCAAATAATTACCCCAACTATACCCCTGGCGGTACTGCTGGTCGTTTCGTGTTTCTTATTATGGATGTCAGCCTATCTGGGAGCCAGGCTTGCAACCGTTTCGCTGGTAAAGACTATGCCTGTTGGCTATCTTCAATCCATACTAATTCCTAACACACTACTATCCAACCTGCTTAGTTTTTCTTTTGCTTTTCTGAATGCATTCTTAATTACACAACTGAACAACAAATTCACCTTTATTCGCACCAGAACATTTCTTCCTATTTTTATTTTCCTGTTGCTGCTTGGTTCGTGGAACGAAGCGCATATTGCCAATGGTTCACATTTGGCGCTATCCCTTTTTATCATTGCTTTATTCTCCATTTTCGACATGCAACGAAATGAAAAAGCAGTGGAACAAGCACTTATGGGTAGTTTCCTTATCAGCTTGAGTAGTATTATTATCAACCCTCTTATCTTTTTAATCCCGGTCTTTTGGATTGGTTTTATAATGATGCAAAGCTTCTCAATACGTACATTTCTAGCCTCTGTTTTTGGAGCTATTACACCGTGGATACTTTATCTATCGGCTGTATATTACTTACAACCTACATCGCAGATTTTCGATTTTGTAAAACAAAATACTATTTCTCAATTTGATGTATCAGCCTACTCCCTGCCCAACCTTATCTATGCTTCGTTGATGGCAATAATAATGATTATTTGTCTGGTGGGAATGTTCTCGAGCTATAGTCGCGATGCCATTCACACCCGTAGCAAGCTTAGCTTTCTGGTGCTCATCCTCTTTGCTGTAAGCACTCTAAGCATCATTTTCGAACAACAATCCACTTCCTTCTTACCATTTATTGCCCTAACATTTGCATTTTTAGCTGCTCACCCATTTACTCTGAAACAGAATAATTTTTACGGTATTCTCTTTCTTGTTTTTATTGCTTTGAATATCATTTTTGTCATTTCAAAATACCTGATAAACTAGATGCCCGGACTTACTGAATTAGGCCTGCTTGGCTTATTTATCGCCTCATTTCTTGCAGCAACGGTAGTACCCTTTAGTTCCGAATTCGTTTTTTCGGCGATGGTATTTGGAGGGTTCAATGCCTGGAGTTGTGTTATTGTTGCAACAATGGGCAATTGGCTGGGTGGCATGACCTGCTACTATCTCGGTCGATTGGGCAAAATTGAATGGATCGAAAAATACTTCCGCATCAAACGAGAAAAAATTGAGAGATTCAGCACACAGATACACAAACATGGCGATTGGATTGCTTTCTTTTCATTCCTTCCGGGCATTGGCGACATTATTGCCGTAGCATCCGGCTTTTTTCGTTGCCGCTGGTGGGTAGTAGCCATTTCGATGCTGGTGGGTAAGTTTGTCCGTTATATTGTGTGGATGTATTTCAACGGGCTGTTTATGTAATACAGATTGTACAATAGAAGCACAAAAAAAAAACCTCGTAAGTACGGTTGCCTACGAGGTTTTTGTATGTATTTTGCATTTCTGTTTACACAACATAGTCAACAGCTGCACGCTCGGTTCTTACCTTGCCAATATAAGCTGCCACACGTTTATGTTCAGGATGTTCCTGATAAATATCAAGGCTTTCGAAACTATCAAACTCCGAATACAATGCAATATCAAAATTCGTTTTTGGGGCATTGGGTGAATTGATACCCACTTCTATACTTTTGATTTCCGGAATAAGATTTTTCAAATTTTCTAATTCATTCTTGATAATTTGTGCATTTTCCAACTTCGTTTTACCTTCTGCACTATCGGCCAATCCAAAAAAAACAATGTGTTTGATCATATTTCTATATTTAGTTGATAAAATTTCATTTGCCCCAAAAGTTGCACTCACTATTTGCATATTACTTTAAAACTCTTATTATTTATTCTTAAGAAATAAATACCTTGCTTTGTAGGTATAAAGAAGCGTCCTTGCGTTAAATCACCATTAAACAATAACTGACCTGTAAGTGCGAACAATTTAATTTTATTAGTACCATCGATAATCGTTATAAAAATGCCACTGGTTGTAGCGCTAAAACTAACACTCTCATTACCCGTAACAATTACAGTGGGAGCAGTAGCTGCATCATTATCACCCTTTGGCCAACCGCCGCTTTGCGCCCCGTCAAGCCTTACAACAACAAATGGAGTTGCAGCATGCACATCTCCCTTTGTAGCACTTTGAGCAAAAAGCGTCACAACTGAAATAAGCAAAACTAAAAGAGTAATTGTTTTCTTCATTGAATTAGTTTTAAATCAATTTATATCTACCCTAGTGTAGATTTTATTGCTCACTTTTCATTCGTTCGGGATAGTCGACAGTATAATGTAGCCCGCGACTTTCTTTGCGCATAATAGCTTGTTTAATAATCAGATATGCCACACTAATAACATTTCTCAATTCGCAGATTTCGCGCGACACAACTGATTTTTCGAACAAATGCTCTGTTTCGCGGTACAAAATCTCCAAGCGCTTCATGGCACGTTTCAATCGTAAATTAGAACGGACAATTCCGACATAGGTACTCATTATTTGCTCCACTTCTCTAAAACTTTGTGTAATTAGCACCATTTCTTCGGGAAGTGATGTACCCTCGTCGTTCCAGACCGGAATACGGTCGTTGAAACTAATTGAATTGAGTTGCTGCAATGCATCTTTCAAAGCTGCATCGGCATACACAATTGCCTCTATCAAGGAGTTAGAAGCTAAACGGTTAGCTCCATGTAAACCTGTACATGAGCATTCGCCGGCGGCATACAATTGATTGATAGATGATTTACCGTTCAGATCGACCACTATTCCACCACACAAGTAATGCTGCGTGGGCGAAACCGGGATAAAATCTTTGGTGATGTCAATACCCAGCTCCAAACATTTTTTGTAAATATTGGGAAAATGAGTTTTTGTTTCTTCGGCATTCATCCGTGTAACATCCAGATACACATAATCATGCCCTCGCATTTTCATTTCATTATCGATGGCGCGCGCCACGATATCGCGGGGCGCCAAAGAGCCACGCTCATCGTATTTCTGCATAAACTCCTTACCATCCTGCGTGCGTAACACTGCTCCATATCCACGAATAGCTTCGGTAATTAAGTAGGTAGGACGTTCGCCCGGGTGAAACAACGCCGTAGGATGAAATTGTACGAATTCCATGTCTTTAATTACACCACGCGCACGGTGTACCATGGCAATTCCGTCGCCGGTAGCAATTTCGGGATTAGTGGTGGTGGAGTACACGCTCCCAATACCACCTGTGGCCAGCAATGTGATTTTGCCTAAAAATGTATGAATATTGTTGGTTCGCTGATCCAGCACATAAGCACCATAACATTCAATATTAGCCGTATGGTGAGTAACTATTTGTCCGCAATGGTGTTGAGTCAGAATTTCTATTGCAAAATAATGTTCGAAGACTTCAATCTCCGCATGCGCTTTTACCTGGCGTATAAGGCTTTCCTGAATCTCAAAACCCGAGTTATCTTTGTGATGAAGTATGCGGTGCTCCGAGTGTCCACCCTCACGATGAAGGTCGAAAAGACCGTTCTCATCCTTATCAAAGTCCACACCCCAGTTGAGCAACTCCTGAATTTGTGAAGGAGCTTCGTAAACAACCTTCTTAACCGCAGCCAAATTACAATGACCATCACCCGAAATAAGCGTATCCTCGATATGCTTTTCGAAACTATCGGGGGCATAGGTTACAGACGCAATACCACCCTGGGCATACGATGTGTTGGATTCGCCCAGCGTAGTTTTACATAGCAAAGCTACCTTGCCATACTGTGCGGCTTTCAGGGCAAAACTAATGCCTGCAATGCCACTACCGATTACTAAAAAATCAAATTTACGCGTCATAATATTGGAACTGATATTCGTTCAGCTATTTAACGATATGTCCTTAAACAAAATGAACCGGAATGAACTGATCAATAGCTTATAAAACAAATACCAACACTATTTTGTTAGCACAATTTGTAAGTTTTGAATCAATTAATTTATAGTTGTTTTATATAAACTCTTCTTCGTTTATGATTTACGTGCTCGAAACTACCCCACTGTGCCGACATTTGAGTGTTCAACTCCAATTCAGGATTACTTTCTGCAAATTTATAACCATTTTTTGCAAAACGTGGCATCAATTCGGCAAACATTATTGAATTTACCCCTTTATTTTGATAATCGGGGTGAACAGCCATTAAATACAAGTCCACCGTATCATTCTGCCTCAATGCTTTAAGCATATAATACCATCCCAGCGGAAAAAGTCGACCTTTTGCTTTCTGCAATGCTTTTGTAAAGCTGGGCATGGCAATACCCAATGCCACAACATCATCTTTTCCATCTACAATAATACTAATTGTATCGGTACGAAAGAAGCTGAAATACAAACTAATATAAAAATGCTTTTGTTTCTCGTTCAATTTTGTGAAACCATACAAATGCGAATAAGTAAGATTCAGCAAATCAAAAATCTTAGCAGCATAGTTGTTTACTACTTCCTTGCGCGATTTGAATTGCAGAGCGGTAAGATTGAATTTTTTCTTTACAATATCTGCAATCCGGAAATATTTCTCGGGAAATTCGTCAGGAATGGTAATCTGGTACTCTTTCCAATCCATATCTTTTACAAAACCATTGGCTTCGATATGCTTAGCATAATAGGGATAATTATAGATAGCAGCCAGGGTTCCCAATTTATCGAATCCTTCAATCAGCGTTCCTTCATGATCGAAATCGGTAAAACCAAGTGGTCCGTGAATAGCAGTCATTCCTTTTTCCTTAGCCCAGGCGGTAGCTACATCAAACAGTGCCTTAGTTACTTCCGCATCGTCAATAAAGTCCACCCACCCAAAACGGGCATGTTTTTGATTCCAGGTTTCGTTGGATATAGGATTGAGTATACAAGCAATTCTTCCGGCAATTTTACCTTCTTTAAACGCCATAAAATAAGTGGCTTCGCAAAAGTCCAGGGCAGGATTTTTACCCTTACTTAAATTCAGCAAATCATCCATCATCAAAGGCGGAGCAGCAAACTCACAATCCTTATACAGATCTATACCAAACCATATAAACTCTTTTAATTCTTTTTTTGAGGCTACTTCACGAATTACAACTGACATTCTATTTCTTAAGTATTAAATTTATTATTAAACAGCATGCAAAATACAACAGTTACTTTGCAATTTGATTCTATCCGATCGATTATTATATAATTTTACTATAATAAGTCGGCATATCATACAAAAAAGACAGGTCAGAGCCTGCCCAATGGGATTAATTTCTTTTTTCTAATAAAACTACGTTCTCCACATGATGCGTGTGGGGAAACATATCGACCGGTTGCACCGCCGCCACTTTATAGCTCGCATCCAGCAAATTCAGATCGCGCGCTTGCGTGGCAGGATTGCAGCTCACATACACGATACGTTTCGGATCGGCAAAAAGGATAGCATTAATTACATCATCATGCATTCCGGCGCGTGGAGGATCGGTAATAATCACATCCGGTTTACCATGTTCTTCGATAAAGGCGGCATTGAGAATATCTTTCATGTCGCCGGCATAGAACAGGGTATTGTTTATATTATTGAGTTTCGAATTTACTTTAGCATCGGCAATAGCTTCGGGAACATATTCAATTCCAACTACTTGTTTAGCCTGATGAGATACAAAGTTGGCTATAGTTCCGGTTCCGGTATAAAGATCGTAAACCAGTTCTTCGCCTGTGAGTTGAGCAAAATCACGGGTTACTTTATACAGCACATAGGCTTGTTCCGAGTTGGTTTGATAAAACGATTTTGGACCGATCTTAAATTTCAAACCTTCCATTTCTTCGTAAATGCATTCATTTCCTTTGAAAACATGTACTTCCTGATCGGTAATGGTATCGTTAGCCTTGGAGTTGATAACGTAAAGCAACGACGTTATTTGTGGAAATTTATCGGCAATATGCTGCAATAATGCTTCTTGCGCTTCTTTATCTTCATAAAAAAGAATCACTATCACCATCAACTCGCCGGTAGAAGTGGTACGAATCATCAAGGTACGAAGGAATCCTTCCTGATTGCGCAAATCGAAAAACGTAAGATCGTGTTCCAAAGCATAACGGCGAACTTCGTTGCGAATTTCGTTGGAGTCTTCGGTCTGCAACCAACATTTATTGATGTCCAACACTTTATCAAACTGTCCCGGGATATGAAAACCCACGGCATTCATTGTTTCAAAGACTTTTCCTTCAGCAATTTCTTCGTTTGTTCTCCAACGTTTGTTCGAGAACGTAAATTCCAGTTTATTGCGGTAAAATTCCGTTTTTGAAGAACCTATAATGGGGGTAATTTCGGGAAGTTCAATTTTCCCGATACGAGTCAGATTGTCGACTACTTGCTTTTGTTTAAAGCGTATTTGCTCCGAATAAGGCAGAATTTGCCATTTACAACCGCCACAAATTCCGTAGTGTTCGCACACCGCTTCGCAACGTTGCTCGGCATAGCTGTGAAAATGAATAGGCCGCGCCTCCATAAAACTGCTTTTCTTACGGGTAACCTGTAAGTCGACTACATCGCCCGGCACCACAAAAGGTACAAAAACAATCATATCATTAATGCGGGCAATAGCTTTGCCCTCGGCGGCAATGTCGGTAATAGTTACATTTTCGAAAATTGGATGCGGTTTTTTATTCTTAGCCATTCGTTGAAATTTCTGTGAGCAATTATCTATGAAAAGTTATTTTTAGCTGTACGTATTGTTACAACATACAAAAGTACGATTTTTATTTGTAATATGCGAAAAAAGCAACTGCCGGTGCTGAGCAATTGCTTTTCAAAAAGAAACACATCCCTTTCGGGTCAGGGTTTGTCTTTCCATATTTTATCAGCTGCAGGAAGATATTGGGGCAAAGCCGCAGAACCATACCATTGAAATAATTCGACATCAAATACTTTTTCTTTTATCGCAGGATCTGCATCCAAGCACACCTTAGCTTCTTCGAAAGTACTCACATCTAAAATAAAAATTCCACGATAGGTTTGCTCATTCTTTTTCAAAGGCCCAGCTACAACCAGCTTTTTGAGCCCAACCAAACGGTTGATGTTTGCAAAATGTCCGGCAAATAAAGAATCTCTTTTTGCTTTATCCACAACATGATTGCTACCAGTTTTCAGGATTACCAACACATACATTTTCATTCCCAGGCTATCTGCATTCAACGATGCTGCAAGCGAAGCATCATAATTCGGATTTGGAGTTTGTGCCGATGTAAACATCACTCCCGACAAGAAAAGAGTGAATAGTAAAATAAATTTTATACTTTTCATAAGTATCTGACAATTGTTATTGATGTTTTTCTATACTATATTTCAGCCTATCTTACACCAAGGCAACGTTTGGATTTCACGGTTTCGATACTGAGGGTTACTTCGATTCCGGCCAACGTGCCTGTTGCTGACGGTTTACCATCCACCCCGGATATTCGGGCGTGAGTGCACTAATTTCATTCAATTGGTTGAGGTCCTCTGAGCTTAGCTCCAACTTCACAGCGGCAATATTATCATCCAACTGTTGCAGGTTTTTAGCGCCGATAATGGTACTGGTCACCCCCGGCTGTTTTATCACCCAGTTCAGCGCAACCGCAGCTACCGACACATTATGGCGAGCCGCAATTTCAATCATGACATCAATAATATCATACGCTTTTTCTTTATTAATAGGTGGAAAGTCGAAGGTATCACGGCGGCTGTTGCCTGCTTGTGCAATATCCCGCGTATATTTACCCGAAAGAAAACCGCCGGCCAACGGACTCCAGGGCATTATACCAATACCTTCGCTCAGAGCCATGGGCACTAATTCCCGTTCAATGTCTCGACCGGCAATGGTGTAGTAATTTTGCGAAGCCACAAATTTCGTCCACCCCATTTTTTCGGCATAGGCATTTGCTTTCATCACCATCCATGCCGGATGATTGCTAATACCAATGTATCGCACTTTACCCGAGCGCACCACATCTTCCAACCCACGCATGGTTTCTTCCAGCGGTGTAATGGGATCTACCCCATGAATATACAGCAAGTCGATATGCGAGAGTTGCAGCCTTTTCAAACTATCGTTCACCGAATCGGCAATGTGAAGTCGCGAGAGTCCGATTTGATTTGCACCGGGACCCATGCGCAACCGAACCTTGGTAGCTATAACCACCTCCTGCCGATTGACTCCCAGTTTTTTCAACGATTCGCCCAGTAAGGTTTCCGACAAGCCTTCGGAATAACCATTGGCAGTATCAATAAAATTAATGCCACTATCCAGGGAGGCTTTCATAATCTGATTCACCTCTTCGAGCGGTAATTTTCCAATGGCTTCCCAATAGCCTTTACCCCCAAATGTCATGGTACCCAGACAAAGTTCCGAAACCAATACGCCTGTTTTTCCTAATTCATTGTATTTCATTTTTCACTATTTTATGGACAGTCGAGTGCTATCCCGGTTAGTTTATTCAAGTGAAAGCTAAAACAATTGAAGAAAGGAAAGGTTCTGAAAAAGGGTAGCAGTTAGGATTCATTAATGAAATATTGGTTGACGAAACTAGCCAATATCATGTCCTTCGTACGTCAAGCCAATCTGCCGCCTGATTTCATCCATACTATCAATCAACAGAATGCTATCCTCCCAACTCCACATTGGGCTACTAGTTTTGCCGGCTTCAATACATCGAATCACCTCTATGGCTTCGTACTGGTAATAATTGCCGGTGAGCTCCAACGTTATGTCTTCCGGCTTTCCTTCCAAAGGCACAATCGTTACTTTCTCCGGCGCATAGATAGAAGGACCAAACTCTACTTTTCCCTTTTCGCAATGAACAACGCAAGTACCATCGGTTGCGGCCACCAGCGAAGAATGAAGGATAGCCATTGCATCATCCTCATAACCCAGCGTGATGCTACAGTTAGTATCAACACCCGTTGCCCCGATACCCGCAGCGGCTTTTATCGTTTTGGGCTTTCCCAACATAAACAAAGCCATAAACAAAGGATAAATCCCCATGTCGAGCAACGAACCACCTATCAGCTGTTTACTAAAAAAGCGATTCTCAGGGTCAAATGGTTTCAGATCGCCCAAGTTTCCGGTTAGCAGTTTTATCTTGCCTAGTTGACCCGATTCAATACTACTTTTTGCATGTATCACCCGTGGATTAAACCTTGTCCACAATGCTTCCATCAGAAAGACTCCATTTTCGCGCGCAGCATCTATCATTAGGCGCACTTCCCTCCCATTCACCGCAAAAGGCTTTTCGCACAGCACGTGTTTGCCCTTGCTGATACACATCAAGGTGTTTTCGCAATGATAGTTGTGCGGCGTGGCAATGTAGACAATATCAATATCCGGGTCATTTGCCAGCTCCTCGTAACTGCCATACGCTTTACAGTTATGAGTAGCTGCAAAGTCGGCGGCAGTAGAACTATTTCTCGAAGCAACCGCGTACAGTTTTGATTGTGGAACCAAAAGCAGAGCCGCAGCCATTTTTTGTGCAATAAAGCCGGTACCGATAATACCCCAGTTATATGTTTTCATAAAATCTGATTTTTAAAAGTTGGTTTCTTTTAATCGTTCAACCGATAAAACGGCCAATAGATGGTAGGTTCGAATCCGAGTTTCTGAGCCAACAGATACGAAGGGGTATTTTCCAGTTTGCACCCCCAAACCGGCTCGTAATTATTCTCTAAGCAGTAATCAATCAAGGCACAGCAGGTTCCGATTGCATACCCTTTTCCACGATAATTATCGGCAGTTTCTATCCCTATTTCCAATTGCTGCCCGATAACAAAAGCCGAGAAAGCCGTACAAGCCACCATATCCCCGTCCGTCACGCTGAATGCCACAGCCCGCTTATCAAAATCATCCACGCTATCCCAAAAGTGACCAGGAATAACGCTCCCTTTCATCTGCTCAAACATGCGCGTATCGGTTCGTACAACATCAAAATCGCGGGGCGAAAGTCGACTTCTGGAGTCGAGATACTTATCTTTGTTGAATTTGAAATTGACACGCGTATTTACTTCCACCAGAGTGTTGATTCCCTCCGTATTTTCTTCCGCCTTAATAAGATATTCCTCCCACTGAGTAGCTATCTGTTCATTCCATTTTTCGGGATAGGCCTGAAGCCATTCGAATCGATCACGGGTGCGGAAAAGATTTAGTGCATGAGCAAACAGCCATGAATTAAATACCTGATTGGTAGTTGCACCAAAAAGCAGGGACATTCCGTAAGGATGCCTCACATAAAAGCTGGTAGGATTTTCGGCATTATCAACCTGTATCGTTCCGTTCACATGCCCCTCCACCACTGCTCGGGCAAAGAGATTATTTATTCCCACTTCGTTGAGTGGTGCTATAACTTTATGATAATTGATTTTGTCTAAAAGTATCATAGCGATTCGTTATTTTTGAATGAGTCGGTTTATATTTATTTAAAAACCATCACTTTTAAATCAGATAATAGTTTCATTTAAGATCAGCAGAATCAGAGCAAACATTACTTTCTTTTCTTTCCAAGCCAGATTAATCCATCAATAATCAGTTGATTTTGAGTTTCATTGGCAAATGTAAACGATAATTCCTTATTCGTTCCGCCATAATCCATGTCGTTGTGTCCCATATTAACGTAAAGCATTTTATAGCTTTTGTTAGTCCAGACCACAGGATAATATCCCTCCGTCCAAATCTCCCACTGTTTAGGGCCTGTACCGAGCGGAAAGCTGGTTGAGTCAATAGAGGCCAGGATTTCTATGTTGGGATCTTTACGAAGATCGTTCTTCCATGCATACCACTCGTTGGGTGATGAAGTGAAAGTTGTCGGGATGTTTCTGGTGACCGGGTGGTCATTTTTCTCAACTCGCAACACAGCAGATGTTGGTCGCCAGGTATTGCTTTTATATTCACCCGAACCTAAAAAATCGTTATGATACCAATTCCAGTTTTGCGAGTAAGCCGATGGTGTTAAGGCAAAAGCTGCAAAGTGAAACCCAAGAAATCCGCCACCATTTTTCATGTACTTTTCAAAAGACTCGCGTTGAGCGAGTGAATCGGGGCGAGTATCAAGAAAAACAACCACCGCGTACTTTTTCAGAAACTTATCGTTCATATTGTTCCAGTTGCTGGTTGAATCGTACCGAAAATTATACTTTTCAGAGATTTTTGAGAACCACCGATTTGCTTCGTGAACATAACTGATATGGGCTGCATCGGATTTCCCTGTATAAAAAGCAATTACGTTAAACTTAGAGTGTCTGTTTTTTGTTGTACCAGTAGCTTGAACTGTAACTAACGTAAGCAATGTCAAAACCGATAGAATTCTTATTTTTCTAAAAGTTGAATAAATTTGCATAATAAATTATTTAAATAAACTATAACGTAAAATAATACTGCTTTTCTGCCTTATGATACAGTGCTATACTGGCAATGATTGCGGCACTATAGCGTGATTAGAAATTCAAGTCAAAGATACATTTTTAAAATTAAAAATCTACCTTATTTTAAAACGAGATAGTGCAAGCAGCTTTCAAAACGATCTTCTTCTTTGTAATTAACAAAAAGACAATTAATCAAAACAATACCGTAACTTTACGGATGTCAATTTTGCAAACTAAGTATTTTTAAATTATTCATTTAACGAAAGAAAGGGCACTAACATGATTTTATGGTATGTAATTATTTTTATGTTCTTCGTATTTTTGATTGGGATAAAAATTGTACGTCCAACCGAACGAGGATTGATTGAAAGGCTTGGTAAATACAACAAATTTGCCAAACCGGGGTTTCACTGGATTATCCCTGTTATTGATAAGATTTATATTGTGAATGTCACCGAACAAATGGTGAACGCCGATCCGCAGGAAATTATCACCAACGACAATTTGAATGCGAGCGTTGATGCGCAGGTTTATTTCAGGGTTATTGCCGAAGAAGACAGTGTAAAAGGAGCCATTTACAACGTAAACAATTACAAATGGCAGATTGTGAACCTGGCACGCACCACCCTGCGTAACATTATCGGGACGTTAACGCTCAAATCGGCCAATAGCGAACGTGGTAAAATAAACGCCGAATTGTACAACACACTCCATCTCGAAACGCAAAGCTGGGGGATTCAGATTGTGCGAACCGAGCTGAAGGAAATTGACCCGCCAAAAGACGTTCAGGAAACCATGAATAAAGTGGTAAAAGCCGAGAACGAAAAAATAGCGGCTATCGATTCGGCCACTGCTGCCGAAACGGTGGCAGATGGAATAAAACGAGCCAAGATTAAAGAAGCAGAAGGCTACAAACAATCTAAAATTCTACACGCCGAGGGCGAAGCAGAAGCCATACGGTTGGTAAATGAAGCTGCCGACAAATATTTTGTAGGCAATGCACAGCTATTGAGGAAGCTCGAAGCCATGGAAACATCGCTTTCCAATAATGCCAAAATAGTGATCCCGAGCGGCTCCGAACTGGTCAACATCATCGGCGAAATGGCGGGAGGCATACTACCCATGGAGCGCAAACACAAAGAGAAATAAGCGTTTTGAAACGCCACACGTAATTAGCTACAAGGTTCACCCTTGTAGCTTTTTTTATGTTCGCAACTAAACTCAAAGCAAGTACTTTTACAAAGACAAGTACATCGTAAGAACAAAGAAAACCGTTCGTATAATTTCAATTTCGAAGCCAGAACTTCAGGTTCGGGCAAATAATACTGGTTTTAAGACAAAAACTCCACCTTGGTCAACTAGATTATCACGACATTTGTAATTCTTAAACAAACCAGGTAATGGTCTGAATAGAATGTCGTATTTGCTAAAAAAAAGAATAGAACCTGCCTCTACCTACGGTAGATAAATGCGGTAGGCAGGTTCTATTCTTCCATCTATTCTTATTTTAACGTGAGCTCGATGTAAGTAAATTCACAACATACTATAGTCAAGTTGCTTAGATGACAAATAAGGTTTTGTTTGGTAGCGATATATCATTTTACTAAGGTTTGACCTTATTTCTCTCCATATTTCCCTTAGTAGAGAATCAGAAAATAAGTTTCAAAACCTTATTCTAAATAACATAGCGACTAAACGTGTAGATTTTCATATCGAACTCACGTTATTTTATTATGGAACATTATATCTTACCTGCTACATATTCTTCTTTTTTTGGGGACATCAAAAAAACTAACAAGAGACAAATCTCTGGAAATAATCGATAAAAACTTTAAATCACACATTCAATGCACAAATCACTTCAACTGCTGATCTTATTCAGTATCAGCTCCTTTTTAGGTCTTCAGGCTCAAACCCGGATAGAATCCGATCTCTCAGGAAAAGGCTGGAGGCTTTGGTTCGACAAAGATGCTTCGTGGAAAAACGACGGACTGCACTTACCCAAAACTGACATTAAATCAATAACAGCAGCACCTCCAACGGGTGGGTGGAACTCTCTAAACTCAGCCATTAATGTCAGCGTGCCGGGAACCGTGGAAGAGTACCTACAAGTAAAGCCGGGTCCCGAAGGTGACTTGAAAGGTGTAAGTTGGTGGTATCGCACAGTACAAATCCCCACAACAAAATCGGGAGGGAAACTTTTTCTGCGTTTCGAGGCGGCGCGTTACCGCTCGGAAGTTTTCATCAACCACAAACTGGCCGGCTACGATCTAACTGGAAATACACCTTTCGAAGTAGATATCACCGCATTTGCCAAACCGGGAGAAACAGTTCAATTGGCAATGCGTGTTACCGATCCGGGTGGAAACTACGACTGGCGGGATGGTGATGTTGTTTCATGGGGAAAATATAAAGTTCCGGGAAGCCATGCGTTTGGCGGCATCACCGGCAGAGTAAAATTAATTGCGTGTGCTCCGGTTTATATTAACGACATTTATATTCAGAATACAGCAGTCATTACCGAGATTCGTCCGCAGATAACGATTATAAACAGTACAGCAAAAGAAATGGTGCGCAATATTCTGGTGCGCGTTGTTGAAAAGAAAAATCAAAGCACAGAAATCATCCGTCAGGAACTAAAAAAAGTAAAACTTACCCCGGGAGAAAATCTTATCTCGACAAAAATACTGGCACCAAGTGCTAAACTTTGGGACCTGGAACATCCGAATCTGTATATTTGCAAGGTTTCTGTTTCCGAAGGAAAGAAAACGATTGACGAAGACGGTAAAACATTTGGCTTCCGATGGTTTGAGCCTACAGGACAAGGCACGGATGCTATGTTTCGTCTCAACGGCAAACGAATTGTGCTACGAACTGCTATCAGCTGGGGATATTGGCCCATTAACGGCATCTATCCTACCGAAGAAATGGCCGAGAAACAAATCCGTACAGCAAAAGCCATGGGGCAAAACATGCTGAGCTTTCATCGATGCGTTGGTGCACCCATTGTGTTGGAAAAAGCCGACGAGCTGGGTTTGCTCTACTACGAAGAACCGGGCAATTACCGCAGCGGTCAGAATCCTAATAACCCCTTTGGTCATGCCTTGATGCACGAAAAAGTAATGCGCATGGTTACACGCGACCGGAGCCATCCCAGTCTGGTTATGTTCAACCTGATAAATGAATCGGGCACTGTGAACGATAGCACTTTGAAAATAAACATCAGCGATATAAAAGAGGCTCACAAGCTGGATCCGACCCGCACTTTCACCCGCACATCAGCGTGGGTTCGTGCCGAAGAAAATGATCAGGCACGCATCCATGTTCGCCCGAACGACACCACCGTTTACTGGCACGGTTGGTACGACTTTCACCATGCGGGCGGTCCCGCGGTATGGAATCAGGAGTTGTACAAAAGTCCAACGGATTATTACAACTACACTGCCAACAAAAAAGACATAGTATTCTGGGGCGAAGAAGGTGCCATCTCTACTCCCCCACGTCTTGAGAAAATAAAAGCAGCTCTTGACGTATCACCCAATAAAGGTTGGGATGGCGCCATGTACCTCGATTGGTTCAATGCATTCGACAACTTCCTGACACGAAAAGACCTACGCCCGGCATTTCCCACCGTGGATGCGCTTACCGTGGCATTGGGTAACATTTCTATTGAACATCAGGGACGCAAAATAGAAACCATCCGCCACGATAATTTTACCGACGGCTATGCGATTAATGGTTGGGAAGCACAAATCATTGAGAACCACTCGGGCGTAGTCGATTGTTTCCGCAATTTGAAAGGAGATACCGCTTTGATTGCCTGGTACAATCAACCGCTGTATGTTGCTGTAAAAGTACGCCAACAGGTGATTGAAGTAAACGATAAGGTACTTACCGACTTCTACATCATCAACGAAAAAAATCTCAGCGGCTCTCACCAACTTTCCATCAGCGTAAAAGATCCTTCGGGCAAAGAAATTTTCAAGAAAGAACTGGCAACAACTATTACCGGTGGTGATGTTTACGGTCAGTTAATTGCCGAAGGGATTGAGATTCCAAGTGCTGCCACAGGCGGCATGTATCGTATCGATGTTACGCTCGCCGATACTTCGGGGAATAGCAAAGCGGTAGGGCGAGAGCAGTTTTTGGCTGTCGACTGGCATTCTGCTCAACTCAATGGAAACGGTGCAGTGTGGGAACACAACCATACGCTGAAAAACTTCCTGACCGTAGAAAAGAAAACATCCGTTACCGATTACTCCAACGAGGCTAAACATCTCGACTGGGTAGTAGTGTCGCGCCCGCCAACCGGAGGAGGCTTGAGCCTTATCCCTAAAGAACAGCTTGTTACTGCCGATGGAAAACCGGGAGTGACTGTAACATTTTACAAAGACGACAATTTTCAAAACAAAATAGTGCAGCGCACGGATAATGATGTCAACCTCAATGTACCTATGGGTGCTACTCCCGATCCATCGGTAACAACTACAGAAAGATACAATGCACGTTGGGAAACGAAACTAATACCGGTGCGTGATGGAGCGCATTATCTCGAGCTGCAGGCCAGTGGTTTCGCCACCCTCACTGTCGACGGTGATACACTGATTAATTTCACAAAAAATTCGGGTGGTATCGAAAAGATATTACTTCATTTCACCAAAGGAAAACCGGTGGTACTGACGCTTAGTCTTAATCAAATCAAAAACTCTACCGGCCGATGCCGACTGGAGTGGTCCATGCCCGAGATAAATGCACCCGACCCTCAGAAACTTCTCGACCGCGTAGCCAACGAGGGCACTACACTTATTATTGCAGAAAATGCCGACACGTGGATGGATTTAATTTCAAAAAACTCAAAGACGAACTATTCGGGACGGTTCCAGATTGGTTCGGCCTGGCTCGGCGGTGTTTATTTTGCAAAACAACACCCCCTGTTTAGCGGCTTGCCTGCCAACGAAGGAATGAACTGGCCTTATCAGGCAGTGGTGAGAAATGGTTCTGAGCGTTTTGCCCTTGAGGTAGAAGGCGAAGAACTTGTTGCCGGAGCGTATCATTGTTACCCCATGAAATTAGGCACAGCAGTAGGCATAATTCCTTGCGGCAAAGGCAAAATCATATTCTCAACACTGGACATCTGCGGTAACTTAGCCTCTAAAGAATCATCGGCAAATGTAGCCCGAAAGCTACTCTGCAACTTTATTGAATATCGTCAAAAACAATAATCTATTATTGGGAGTGCGATTTGGAGTCGCACTCCCAATATCAAATTTTAAACATTTTCTCGAAACATACGCTGTTCTCCACATTTTCGTACTGACCGTAGTTGGGAATCACTGCGTATCCGTTTTTATGATAAAGTCGTATCGCTTCTGGTTGTTTTTTACCCGTTTCCAATACACATTTGGCGTAATTCAGCTCAGCAGCCCATGCCTCCAGAGCCATTAGTATTTCCGAAGCAATGCCTTTCCCTCGGTTGTGTGGTTGTACATACATTCGTTTTACCTCCACCGCATCGGTTGAATATTCCTTAATGGCACCGCAACCCACGGCCTCATTGTTTACATACGCCACCACCACATGTTTAATATGATCTATCTTATTAAACTGCGCATAAAACGTATGCTCTTCTCCATCACGTTTTTGTAAATCGGCATCCAACTCCCCCACCAGTAGGCGAAAATCTTCATTATCCGAATCCGTTTTGATACACTTTATCATTGTCTTATCATTTTGCTTGTATTTCAATTGGGAGTGCGACTTCAATTCGCCTCTCCGGCAATGGATTATTATTGGGAGTGCGACTTTAAGTCGCGCCCCCAATATATGAATTCCAATTCGCTCCCTAATGGAGTACTGATACGATGACTTAAAGTCATCGTATCAGTAAATATTTTACACCGAATTCTACAACCACACCAACCCGAATTCTTCTGCCCGCTTTCTGTTAATCAACTTGCCTGCTCTTGCCCCACAGTAATCGGGATAGGATGAAAATTCCCAATCCTCAGGTAACTTTGTCAATTTTGCTTGTATCGGATTTTGATGGATGTAATTGAAGCAGGCCTGCGGATATTCCTTCTCAGGGATGCGAACATTGATTCTCGTTCCAAATGTGCTATTGAAAAAAGAAGGCGTAATACCTTGCGGGGCAGTTAAGCATTCGGCTTTGGTTTTATCTCTAAACAAGGAACCTGTGCGTTGTTCCTGAATATTTATTGCACGGGTATAAGAAGCCAGTAAAACTCCTATTTCTGCATTTAGGCTTCTAAGCCTAACTTTATTGAGTGCTTTATTGGGAGTGCGACTTGAAGTCGCGCCCCCAATATCTGAAACAGTAGTATCTGGTAACATCTGACGTGTATCGCTACTTTCATCATGAGCCACCTCCAACGTATGCACATAAATCATTAGATGAAAATGATTAGGCATCAAGCACCAGGCCAACACATCGGCGTGTGGTAAGATATGGGCTTTGACTTTATTCAGGAAGAAGATATAATTCTCGCGCGATAAGAATATCTTCTCACGATTGTTGCCCTGATTGAAGATATGGTACAATTCGCCTGTCTGAAAATGCATAGCTTATCGTTTATTGAATTTATTTATCTACCGGGAGTGCGACTCCTAATTCGCTCCCCAATGGAGTACTGATACGATGACTTTAAGTCAGCGTATCAGTAAGTTTCTTACTTCACCCTGCCACCACACACCCATGTTTTGCGGTAATACGCTTCATCCAGATTGCTGACAATTACCCCCTTCGAAGTGGAGCTATGCACAAACTTGTTGTTCTTCAGGTAAAGACCCACATGGTTGACATTGGATTTGGATCGACCTCCGGTATTAAAGAATACCAGGTCGCCTTCTTTTAGTTTGTTGCGGTTTATTCGTTTACAGTTTTTAGTCAACATAGCAGCCGAATTGCGCTCGATGGTTTTACGATAAACGGTTTTGTAAAGGGAGTACACCAAAAAAGAGCAGTCGGTACCGTTGCGCGACATACCGCCGTCCACATGCCGAACGTGCAACCAGGTAGCCGCTTCTTTGTAAAGGGCAACATTATCATCCCGGTCGGGCTCTAATCCTAAGGCTTCATATACTTCGTTGCTGTGTCGCTTTTCAACACGTCGTGCCGTGCTGCAACTGAAAAGCAGGAACACAAGCCCCCAAAGAAACACCGCTCGAAACCAAAACCATTTTTGCGCGAATACTCTTATACTCATCCGATTTATTTCGTTGTTGATTTCTCTGTCTGTTGCGTTTCTTTTTTCTGCATATTGGGCAGATATTCTGTGATTACTTTCATTACAATATCTTTTGTAATCTCAGGCGTTGTAGCAACATATTTTCGTCCTACCGGCGACTTATAAAAGGCAATCAGCTCATCGATTTCGCCTTGCGTATAATGCTGGTCATACAATTTCACCTTGTCCTCTGTTACCAGATCAACAATTTTCTTTACCATTTCCATCGCCTGTTTCAACGATTCCTGCTCTTTGGCTTTGGCTACAGAATCCATTGGCTGATTTCCTTTTTGAGCAAGCATAGGTGCAAATGTTTGAAATACTTTTATTAGGGACGAATCTTGCTTCATTAAGTGAAACAACTCTCTGATAGATTCTTGTTTCGTTTGCGAAAAACTACTTACCAGCAACCCGAAACTAAAAAATAATACGAATGTTAGCTTTTTCATGACTTCAGTATTTAAAATTAAAAATAAACTCAGAGCGATAATTATTCTATGTATGATAAAACGATTCTATTTCGAAATAAATATTATATATCCAGTTATTTAGTTTGTTCTTTTTTTTAATCTTTTCTTCCTCCAAGTCTATAAAAATGCGCAAATGTGGATAGTTCAAGCTTATCTAAGTATAGCTTGGACTGAAAACCATCGTAGTTTTCAACTGATTTAAAACCAACGTTGCAAACGTTCCTGGTTTTTAGCACAATGCTTGTCCGACTCCGGCGGATTACGACTGCGCCTAAACTTGCGCAACTCAGGTTTGCTTGTAAATATCTCATTTTTTGTCAATTTGAAATATTCTGCAAACATACGAGGCGTGTGTTAGGGCATCGTAAATTATTTAAAATCGAGTTTTTCTAAGTTTTCAATTGCTTCTTTATAACCAAACTCTTTTGCTGTTTTAAAATCAATTAAAGCTTTTTCTTTATCGCCGAGTGCATAATGTGCTTCTCCTCTGTTTGTTATTGCGGTGAAATTCTCAGGTTCAAGTTTGATTACCAAATCGTAGTCTTCAATTGCTTCTTTGTTTTTGCCTATTTCCTGTAAAATATACCCTCTATCATGCCTATAAGAGGCATAATATGGCTCTAATTCCAATGCTTTATTGAAATCTAGAAGAGCAGATTCGTAGTTTTTAAGCATCATATAATTATAGCCCCTATTATGATATAACTCGGCCATGTCAAATTCATTTAACTCTATCGATTTATTAAGATCGTTAATTGCCTCTTCGTACCTTTCAAGATTTGAAAATGCAATTGCTCGATAATATAGACCATCTGGATTGTTAATGTTTATTTCTAGACCGGCATTTAAATCTTTTAATGAATTCTCAAAATCATCTTCTAGATTATACAATATTCCCCTCTCTGTTAATGCGATATAATCATTTGGATTTTGCTTTATTTTTTCACTATAGTATTCTATATCATTTTCTTTGTCATTAAGTTGTTGATTAAATTTCTTATAATTCTTGTTCGTAAAAAAAGTTGAAATCTTATCGGATGGATTGAATAAGTATAGTATAAATAGTACAAGATTTATTATTCCTATACTCGAAGATTGAGTACTAGAAAGGGAAAATGCAATTTTGGGAAATACAAATAAGAAAATAATCAAATATAATATCCAATTATTGAGATAGTCAAATAGTCTGGCATTCCTTGAATAGGTATACCATTTAGCATGTAGATGGTTAGCGAAACCTGTATCTAAAATTTCTTTAAAAGTCAGTTCTGATTTATAATATTTTTTTAGATTATATTGTGCTTTTCCTTTTTCAAATATTGAATTAATATAATAATTTTCTTTTTTTAAATCAATGTTTAAAGCAACTTCTTTCTCTCGAATCTTTTCGATTATCATATCAAAGATTCTTATCGATTTTTCATAATTATAAGTTCTAGAGAAAGCAATACCGCAATAGTATAAAACAAAAATTCTGCGCAGAAATTCCTGTCTTGACTTTATTTCATTAAATCCGGCCTCTTTGTTGATTAATACACGATATTTCTCATAAAACTTAATCTGTTCCGAAAAGTCTTCCCTACCAATTATTCTAAAATCAAAATATAATTCTGTTCTAATCATATGTCTGTTTTCATTTTTTTTTTGCTGTTGACCATAACCCCCATATATTATTAGCGCACTTTATTCCTTGCTTAAGCAATATATACCAGGTAAACTAGACATATATTGCCTTTATGGGTAGTGTCAGTTATTTATACACTGCACAAACTTACAAAATGTTATGAATGTTACCAATCTTTTTTCTAACTATTTGAAAAATAAAAAGACCGCCTTTGGTGTTGATACCAAGGGCGGCTTTCGGAGATGTCTTTTTGGGGTTGTTTTATTACTTGTTTAGGTTGGCTATTCCTCCATTGAGGTATATTACCCCTCCGTTGAGGTTGATTACTTCTCCGATGAGGTTCAACAACCACACCGTGAGGTTCCTCTACTCAAAATTGGGGTCTTCTAACCCCAATGATGGGGTTCTTGATAGGTCGGTTGGGGTTGATGAACCGTATTTTAGGGTTGTATCACCTCATCGGAGGTATGCAGAACCTCAACGGAGGGTTAATGAACCCCATCGAAGCTATTTTACTCCCTTATGCAGCTGTAAAGAACCCTTCGCTCGGCATGGAAATCCGTTCTCCCGGTTTATTCGGAGTGCGACTTGAAGTCGCGCCCCGAATATGCTCGCAACTTCGTTAGAATAGACAACATTATAGTCCGCTATCATCCGTTTATTCAATGCATTCCGTGTGCTTATCGTAACAGCTGTCAAACGCAAACTCATCCGATGACTTAAAGTCATCGGATGAGTAAGGGCATGTCGACCTTATCTAACAAAATGTTTGTAGCGATCGTTCGGTGAGAAATTCGTTCAGCCCTGTTATTCGGAGTCGACTTCAAGTCACGCCCCGAATATGTACACAGCATTTGCATTTCTGTAGTTTTAAAATAATTTAGTGGAAAAATACTGACTACTAAAATAATTATTATATTTGCAGGGTCATAGTCTTTCTTTTTTAGATTATAGGATTAAACATAACCAAAACAGACCGGTTCGCGAGAATCGGTCTGTTTGCTTTTATTATACTATAATTCTGTGTCAGTTTACTTCCATCTTCCCGATTTACCTTTTGCTGTTGAGCGTCCAAAGGTAAGAATATAGATAGATACCAGTGGTAAGAATATATCGAATATCGGCAGGGTGAAGATATACTTCCGTCCGCCAAAATGTTTCGAGGTGGAGTTGATAATGGAAAGCTGAATGATATAACGGGTCAGGAATACTACTCCGGCAGCTATCATCGTGATGAGGTTGCCGAGAATCAACGTAACAATAAATGCAGCATAGAATATTCCACGCGTAACGGGCTCCAATGCCAACCGAAATCGACTAGCCTTGCTGTAAAATGTAGATACAGACAAGTGACGCTCTTTTTGAATAAACCAGTCTTTGTAGTTTCTGTTAGGTTCCGACCAGGTAATACTGTCGGGTGCAATTTCCACGCGTGTGTTGGTATCGGTACTGGCTTTGTTTACAATCAGGTCATCGTCGCCCGAGCGTAAATGCAGGGTAGATGCAAAACCGCGTTGTGCAAAGAATGTAGACTTGCGGTACGCCAGATTACGGCCCACACCCATATAAGGTTTGCCTGTCAGCGCCATTCCCATATATTGCATAGCCACCAAAAGCGTATCGTATGTAATCAGTTTGTTGATAAAACCTTTCTTTTTGAAGTAAGCACCGTAGCCCAGCACAAATTCCGTTTCGGACGTGAAGTTACGCGCCATGCGGGCAATCCATGTTTTGTCTTCGGGCATACAGTCGGCATCCGTAAAAAGCAACCATTCGTTTTTCGCCGCTTTGATGCCCAAGGTGAGCCCAAGCTTCTTGGTGCTTAGATTATTGGCACCCACCGGCACAAAGGTGGTGCGAAGGTTCGAATATTCTTTGCACAGGTCTTTGAGCAACTCATCCGTTGCGTCGGTAGAGCCGTCGTTGATAACAATCACCTCGAAGTCGGGATACTCCTGCGAAAGCACCAACGGGAGAAACTGACGCAAATTGTCCGATTCGTCCTTGGCGCAAATAATGACCGAAACAGGTGGTTGCTCATCAGTAAAGTCGACCGTATCATTTTTGATTCTTGTTCGCTGGCGCAATATGCCATTCAAAAATCGAAAATAATAAAATACCTGATGGATGAATGCCAACAGCAGTACGCCGAAAACAATCAATTCTGCCAACGAAAATTCAAAACTGTAAAGTTCTACCATATAAATTATCAAGCTCTAAGCCATGGAAAAATTGGAGAATGAGGCTATCTCAAAAGAAAAAAGAACGCAAAACTTGTCCGTCCGCTGACGGATTACGCAAATAAACGCAAATTTATATAAGATATAAATTATTGTATGTTCAAAATATACAAGCGGATAGCAAAATATGATTTGTGAAAATTTGCGTAATTTGCGTAATTTGCGTTCAAAAGTAGGTTATTTCAATTGATCAGAAGTATACCCTTTTGGCAATTTGCGAAGGTTATATTGCGAAGCCATAATTTCGCCATAAGCACCTGCCGAACGGATGGCAATAATGTCGCCGCGTTTGGTTTTGTTCAGGCTGAATTCTTTGGCAAAGGTATCCGACGATTCGCAGATAGGTCCTACAATGTCGTAAGCTTCCATGGCTGCATCAGAGCTCAGGTTTTCGATAAGGTGATAAGCCTGATACAAAGCCGGACGGATCAAATCGGTGAAACCGGCATCAAGAATGGCGAATTTCTTCGAAGTACCTTCTTTTACGTACAATACTTTGGAGATAAGACTACCACATTGCGCTACCACTGCACGTCCTAACTCGAAATGCAGAGTTTGGCTTGGACGAAGCACCAAATGATCGCGGAAGATCTTGAAATAAGCTTCGAAATCAGGAATAGGGAAATGATTCGGATGTTCGTAGTTGATACCCAAGCCACCACCAACGTTGATATGTTGAAGTGATATGTTGCGGTCAACAAAATAGTCCTGAAGTTCGTTCACACGTACGCACAAACCCTGAAAAGAAGTCATATCGGTGATTTGTGAACCAATGTGGAAGTGAATACCAATCAATTGTACGTTAGCAAGTGTTGGGAAAAGATCCACCACTTTGTCCAACTCCGACATATTGATACCAAACTTATTTTCGCTAAGTCCGGTAGTGATATAATGGTGAGTATTGGCACTTACATTTGGGTTGATACGCAAGGCAACTTTGGCAACTTTGCCTTTGGCAGCTGCCAGTTCGTTGATCACTTCCAATTCAGGAATAGACTCCACGTTGAAACAGAAAATATCATTGTCCAGTCCAAGGTTGATTTCCCAGTCGGCTTTACCCACACCGGCAAAAACTACCTTCGAAGGTGCGATACCTGCTTTGATAGCTGCTTCTACTTCGCCACCGCTTACGCAGTCGGCTCCTAAGCCTGCATCTTTAATTACGGCTAATACGCTTTCGTTTACATTTGCTTTCATGGCATAATGTACGTGAAAGTCCGATTTTTTCGATTGCAGGTTCACCTCATCAAGGGTGGTGCGCAATACGTCTAAATCGTAATAATAAAAAGGAGTTTGAATCTCCTGAAATTTATCTGTTGGGTAGTTTGCTTTAATCATGTTGTTTTTGATATATAATAAGAACCGATGCCAGTGTTTACTAGCATCGGTTTCTCAAGTTATTTTTTTTTAGTTGAATAACGATTCACTCAATGCATTCAATGCTCGTTTCTTGTCAGTAGCATTTATCAGGAAGGAGATGTTATAGTTACTTCCACCGTATGAAACCATTCTGACTGGAATATCTTTCAATGCGTTCACCACTTTAGCCTGAAAACCTACGTTTTCGTAAGGCATATCGCCTACCACACAAATAATGACCATGTCTTTGTCAACAGTAACGGTACCGAATTTCTTCAGGTCGTTTACAATTTCGTCCAACCGTTTAGCATTGTCGATAGAAACCGAAACACCTACTTCGGAAGTAGTCACCATATCGATAGCCGTTTGGTAGGATTCGAAAATTTCGAATACCTTGCGCAAAAATCCGTGCGCCAACAGCATACGACCCGATTTGATTTTGATAGCAGTGATGCCATCTTTTGCTGCCACAGCTTCAATCTTACCTCTGTTTATCTGGGTAGAAATAAGCGTTCCGGCTGCTTCAGGTTCCATGGTGTTCAACAATCGAACAGGGATGTTATTCAGTTTTGCAGGTAAGATACAAGTTGGGTGAAGGATTTTTGCTCCAAAATAAGCCAACTCGGCAGCCTCTTCGAAATGCAATACCGGAACCGGTTTTGTACCTTCCACAATACGTGGATCGTTATTGTGCATACCGTCAATGTCTGTCCAAATCTGAATTTCATCGGCAAGTACCGCTGCACCAACAAGCGAAGCAGAGTAATCGCTACCACCACGTTGCAGGTTGTCTATTTCGCCATAGATATTACGGCAAATAAATCCTTGTGTAATATAAATCGTTTTATCGGGTTGCGCTTCAAGTTGAAGAGCTAAGTTCTCAGCGATATAATTGGTGTCCGGTTCTGCGTTTTTATCAATACGCATATAATCCAATGCCGGAAGCAATGCGCTGTTTTCGCCTTTTTCTTTCAAGTACAATTGAAAAATGGTGGTCGATAATAATTCGCCTTCGGCCAAAATTGCTTTTTCTTCGAACAAGGTGAATACCGCTTTCGAAAAAGAACGAAGATATTCGAAGTGCGATTTCAACACCTGTTTACCTTCTGCTTTATATTCGGCTGTGCTGTACAACTCATCAATAACATCGAAATACTTTTGTTCCAATGCATTAATACGTTCCAACGCACCTGCCCTGTTGTTTTTATATAGGTAATCCGAGATTTCAACCAAGCTGTTGGTAGTTCCGGACATCGCAGATAAAACCACAATTTTTTGTTCGCCATCGCAAATCAATTTTGCAAC
This sequence comes from Paludibacteraceae bacterium, assembly GCA_942493025.1. Lineage (GTDB taxonomy): Bacteria > Bacteroidota > Bacteroidia > Bacteroidales > Paludibacteraceae > Paludibacter. Next base: position 3,989,425 of record OW818663.1, on the reverse strand, counting down.
ATCTTTCATGCGAGCGGCTGAACCTACGGATGTTCCACCGAATTTTAATACTTTCATTTCTTAGGTGTTATATTGTAATTAAACTATATATAATTGAGCACAAAAGTAATATTATTTTCTCAATAATTTCCATCCGCTATTTCGATAATTTGTTTTACATTTGCAAATAAATGCGCTTACACATGATAAAAAGAATAGTTTTTGTATTCTTATCAATTTTCTGCTTCTCGGTCTACGCTTATAGCATAGATGCGTGGATTCGGATTAACCAATTGGGTTACTTGCCGAATGCACCTAAGAAAGCTGTATTCATGAGCGAAAGTGCACAAAGCGTCACTCAGTTTTCCATCTACGATGCATTGACAAATAAAGAGTTAGCCACATTGCCCACTGTAACTAAGTGGGGGCGGTTTCAATCTTTCAAAAGCACTTACATTCTCGATTTTTCTTCCTTCAAACTTCAGGGAGCCTTTTACATCAAAGCAGGATTGATTTATTCGCCTACAATTTACATAAATAATAATATTTATTTAGGAAGTGCCGATTTCTTGCTGAACTACATGCGCGAGCAACGGTGTGGGTACAACCCGACACTCAAAGTAAGCTGCCATCAGGGCGAAAGCTACGAAATATCCGAAGAAGTAAAACAACAGGAACCTGTCAGCCAGCCGGCACCCGGCACCCGATTATCCCGAAGGACGACGACCGTCTCCTCTCAGGAACCTGTCGTTCGATCGGTAGATGTCCGAGGCGGGTGGCACAACGCTTCCGATTTTTTGCAATACGGCTCTACCTCCGCCACTGCTGTTTATCAGTTGCTTTTTGCCTATCAAACAAACCCAACCGCCTTTGCCGATAAATACGATGCGGAAGGTAATCCGGTAAAAAATGGTATTCCGGACATTTTGGATGAAGCTAAATGGGGACTGAACTGGCTGCTAAAAATGTATCCACAGAAGGATGTGCTGTATCACCAGATATCCGACGACAGGGATCGACTATCTTTCCATTTATCGGCAAAGGATATGGATAAAAACGACAAACTAAATACGGCTCGTCCGGTGTTTCGCGCCACCGGTAAGCCGCAGGGCTTGTTTAATATCAAAAACCGAAGTACGGGTATCGCCTCCATTGCCGGCAAATATTCGTCAGCCTTCGGGTTAGGAGCGGAACTGCTGCGCAAACAGTTTCCCGCCTTTGCCGACAGCCTGAATGCCAAAGCCGTTGAGGTGTATCAATTTGGGAGAAAGCACCCGGGCGTAACTCAATCGGTACCGGGCGTTATGGCAAATTTTATCGAAGAAGATAACTGGGCTGATGATATGGAACTGGCCGCCACACAACTTTACAGACTCAGCTACGACGGTGAATACCTGAAACAGGCTGCCGATTACGGTCGAATGGAACCCATCACCCCCTGGATGTGCTCCGATACGGCCCGCAATTTCCAGTGGTATCCTTTTGTCAATATTGGACATTATATGTTGGCAAATGTCGAAAATCCACGCTACCAACAGGAGTATCTGCAAAACATGCTCAACGGCATTCAGCGGGTGAAAGTGCGAGCCGACGAAAATCCATTCAACATGGGCATACCTATGATTTGGGGCTCGAATAACATGGTAGCAGCCTTTGCAACGCAATGCAAATTGTACCGCACCATCACCAACGACACCAGCTTTGTAAACATGGAAACATCACTTATCGACTGGCTGTTCGGTTGCAATCCGTGGGGAACAAGCATGTTGATAGGGCTACCCAAAACAGGCGATACGCCGGGAAGTCCGTATGCTTACACCTGGCGCAACACCACCAAAACACTTGCCGGCGGGGTGATAGATGGGCCTGTGAGTAAAGATGCCTACATCAATTTACCGGGCATGAACTTGCAGAACGCGGATGGATATTTGCGCTTTCAAACCGATTGGGCGGTGTATCATGATGATCCTGCCGATTATTCTACCAACGAACCGACGATCGACGGCACGGCTGCACTCACTTATTTGTTGGGAGGCAAGCAACTGGAAGGAACTCCCGGCAAAACAGCCGACAACAACGAGTATAAATACGGCGGAATAGTACGTGCCGACTCTACCAAAAAACAGATCAGCCTTGTTTTTACAGGAAATGAATTTGCCGAAGGCTATGAAACCATTAGCTCCGCGCTGAAAAAGCTAAACATCAGAGCTTCATTCTTTTTTACCGGAGATTTTTATCGCAATAAGAATTTTGCCGAAGTGATAAAAGGACTGGTTGCCGATAATCAATACGTGGGAGCGCATTCTGACAAAAATCTGCTTTACTGCTCGTTCCAAAACCGCGACTCGTTAATGGTAGACAAAGAAGAGTTTCTGAATGATTTGAGAGCGAACTATGCCGAGATGGAAAAATTCGGGATTGATAAAAATCAGACTCCGTTTTTCCTTCCTTCCTACGAATGGTACAACGACAGCATCAGCTCCTGGTGCAAAGAAGTGGGCATTACACTGGTAAATGGAACCCCCGGAACGTATACTACCGGCGATTACACAACACCCGACATGCGCGACAAGTACTTTTCGAGCAACGAAATTTACAAACGCATTTTGAAAGTGGAATCAACAAAAGGATTGAATGGATATATTCTGCAATTTAATATCGGTACCGATAAACGCAGACAGGATAAGTTTTATAAACAATTGTATTCGCTATTGATCGACTTGTCGAGATTGGGATACGACTTTGTGGATTTGTATAAAGCAACGGACACAGTAGCCCGGAATGAGATAGTGCTGACGGATAAAAAACAAAAAAGGAAGAACTAATCAGCTCTTCCTTTTTACTTGCTTTTAAATATGGGTGGGAGACGGGGCTCGAACCCGCGACTTTCGGAACCACAAACCGACGCTCTAACCAACTGAGCTACAACCACCGTGTTTAGCGAGTGCAAAGATAATACAGCAATTGATTATGTGCAACTATTTATTTGAAAAAAATGATGCAAATATTGCAAGAGCTTAACTACCAATGAATAAAAATGAAAAGAAAATGAAGTATTGCCTTATAACACCCATACTGGAAGCCGAAATTGCCGAAATAAGACGTAAAATCATGCTTTCGATGAATGGAATTACGTCCGAAAAGATGACCCAAAGCGGCGTGGTTTACAAAAAAAACTACGGCGTAGCCATTCCACGAATCAAAGAAATAGCCTCATTCTATACTCCAAACTCAGACCTGGCACAACGGCTATGGATAATTGGCATTCGCGAAACAATGATCATAGCAACTTTGTTACAACCCGTGGATCGGTTTACACCGAAAATGGCCAACGAATGGATAGATGCTATCCAGCAGGTAGAAATGGTGGAACAAACCTGCATGAACTTACTCTCTAAATTGCCATTTGCCAATGAACTTTGTTTACAATGGGTGGATTCGGGTAATTTATGGAAACAAATTACAGGGTTTGTGCTGGCAGCAAGAGTTTACGACCGATTGACAAAGGACGAAGCACTCCGGTTGATTCAAAAAGCAATGAAATTGTCTACCACAACAGAGTTTCATTTGTACAAAGCACTGAGCTTGTGCCTGTGCAGACTGGCTCGAAAAGACAAGGAAACAGCAACTTACATTTCGAAAGAAATGGAAAGCATTTCGGATACAAATCTTATTGGACAACAATATATTTCTTCCGAAGTGAAACAAGAATTGTTATATTTAGATATTCTATAGTCATAAATTGCATAAAACATTGTACTTTTGTTGGTCACATTTTTGAAGGATGAAAGAAGAAGAATCATACCCAGAGATACAAGGGATATTCACTGAATACCTCAAAGCGCACAAGCATCGTAAAACTCCTGAGCGGTATGCTATTTTGGAGCAAATATACGACTATAACGGGCACTTCAACGCTGATATTTTATTCTCAATAATGAAGGACAAATACCGTGTAAGTCTTGCCACTATTTACAATACACTGGAACTATTGATAGACTCCAAGTTGATCATAAAGCATCAACTGGGGGGTCAGTTTGCGCAATACGAAAAGGCTTTTGGAAATACCACACACCATCATTTGGTGTGCACGGAATGCGGAAAAGTGAAAGAATTTTCGGACAAACAAATCCGTACAGCTATTCAGACGCGTGAATTTGCTCATTTTGAAATGTCGCATTATTCATTGTATTTATTTGGCACGTGCGCCAAATGCAAAGAAACTCCCGTGTTGGAGTAGCAAAAAAATTGAAATATAAACTCATATAAATATATTATTTTGGAATCGATGAAAGTAGATGTATTGTTAGGTCTCCAATGGGGTGACGAAGGTAAAGGAAAAGTGGTAGACGTACTTACCCCGAATTATGATCTTATCACGCGTTTTCAGGGTGGCCCGAACGCCGGACACACCCTTGAGTTTGAAGGAAAAAAGTTCGTGCTTCGTTCTATTCCTTCAGGAATTTTTCAGGGTGATAAAGTAAACATCATTGGTAATGGTGTAGTACTTGACCCTGCCTTGTTCAAGGCTGAAGTTGATGCTTTGGAAGCTTCGGGACATCCACTTACCGAACGACTAAAAATTTCAAAGAAAGCGCATCTTATTCTTCCTACACACCGCTTGTTGGATGCTGCCTACGAATCGGCGAAGGGCAATTCTAAAATTGGCACTACCGGAAAAGGTATCGGCCCAACCTACACCGACAAAGTAAGCCGTAATGGCGTGCGTGTTGGCGATATTCTTCATAATTTCGAAGAAAAATATACTACAGCTGTTGCCCGTCATAAAGAATTATTGGCACAATACGATTTTGAATATGATTTGCCGGAATTGGAAAAAGCATGGTTCGAAGGTATTGAGTGCATCAAAAAATTCGATTTGATTGATAGCGAACATTACGTAAATGGTGCTTTGAAATCTGAAAAGAGAGTATTGGCCGAAGGTGCACAAGGCACTATGCTCGACATTGATTTCGGGTCGTATCCTTTCGTTACGTCTTCGAACACCATTTGTGCCGGAGCTTGTACCGGACTTGGTATTGCTCCGGGCAATATCGGCGAGGTATTTGGTATTTTTAAAGCATATTGCACCCGCGTGGGTAGTGGCCCCTTCCCTACCGAACTATTTGATGCGACAGGTGACGAAATGCGTAAGATTGGTTTCGAGTTCGGCTCGGTTACCGGTCGTCCACGCCGTTGCGGCTGGGTGGATTTAGTAGCGCTGAAATATGCCGTTATGATTAATGGCGTTACGCAGCTCATCATGATGAAAAGCGATGTGATGGACGGTTTTGAAACCATCAAAGCTTGCGTGGCTTATAAAATCGACGGAAAAGAAGTGGAACAATTCCCTTACGACTTAAACGATGGCGCCGAACCGGTGTATGTAGAATTGCCGGGCTGGAAAGTAGATATGACAAAAATGCAGAACGAGGACGAATTCCCTGAAGAGTTTAATGCCTATATCAGCTTTTTGGAAGAAGAACTGGAAGTGCCTATCAAAATTGTATCGGTAGGTCCGGATCGTGATCAAACCATTATTCGTTACCAAGAGTAGGATTTGAATTATAAATGGTGAATTATAAATGATCAATTGTAAATTATTGAAATAAATATTGACATTTACTAATAACTGTTTACTCGTAACTGACAAAATGTCTTCTGGCAAGAATTTTGATGCTCAAATTACACAAACAATTTAAAATTAGAAACTATGTTTATTGGGTATATTATTTTTGGAGTTGTAGCTTTGGTAAGCTGGCTTATTCAACGCAGCCTGAAATCTAAATTCGAACGCTACTCGAAAATCCCCATTCCACGTGGAATGACAGGAAAAGATGTAGCACAGAAAATGTTGCGCGACAATGGGATTTATGATGTAACGGTGACATCGACCAACGGACATCTTACCGACCATTATAATCCGACGAATAAAACGGTAAATCTGAGTGAAAATGTATATGGTTCAAACAGCGTAGCTGCTGCTGCCATTGCTGCTCACGAGTGCGGGCACGCGGTACAACATGCCACTGCCTATGCGCCGCTACAGTTACGTTCCAGGTTAGTGCCGGTGGTTAACTTTGCTTCCAACTGGATGCAATGGGTATTGTTGGCGGGTATTTTGATGGTTCGTACATTCCCTCAGTTATTATTGGCGGGGATCGTTTTATTTGCCATCACTACTTTGTTCAGTTTTATCACTTTACCCGTGGAAATTGACGCCAGCCGGCGCGCATTGGTTTGGTTGAACGGTGCAGGGATTACCTCTTACGACACACACGATCAGGCTAAGGACGCCCTGAAAACAGCTGCGTACACCTATGTTGTTGCTGCTCTTGGCTCATTGGCTACTTTAGTGTACTACATTATGATTTTTACCAGCGGAAACCGGAGATAACGTTCACTATATATTTTTAATCTGAGAATGAGGGGATAAGAAATTATTTCCTCATTTTTGTTTTATTTACCCTATCAGGCTCTGACAGGCTTTTCATAATACGAATAATTTGCTACCTTTGCAGGCGCAAAAAAGGCTCCGTAGTTCAGCTGTATAGAATATCAGATTCCGGTTCTGAAGGTCATGGGTTAGAATCCCATCGGGGTCACTTATTGGAAACGCAATTGTCAACGATTTGGCAATTGCGTTTTTTTTGTACGCCCAGTGGGGGTCGCGACTTAAAGTCACCCCACTAAGACAAGCCGCGCTTCCACTCATGCAAACAATCCCGATTTCGTTCTTCTCAGCCGGTGGTTTATCGAATGACTTCGGGTTACCGGAAAGGTAAAATCTAAGATTCCCACTTAGTGTTGGCTTCACTTGGAGTGAAGCCAACACTATTTTGCACAAGTAATCAAAAGCAAAATAAAACTCTTATCCCTCTAAACACAACTTCGGAAGCCAGGTACGCTCAGTGAGAGCGCGACTTTAAGTCGCACCCCCAATAATACAGACTAGCCAACTTTTATTCCCCTTAGCCGATGACTGATTGAATGACTTCAAGTCGGACTACCACTACTCCAACAGTGAACCAGCTGACTTCCTCAAGAATTATTCAAGCATTTCGTTGTGAATAAATAACTATTCTGTATATTTGTAGAGCTTAAACAGACGCTTCATATTCCTCACTTAAAAACCGGGCAATGAGTATCAATTCAAATCTCAAAAAGGAGAATAGTTCAGGTGCTTCCATAAACATGCAGCATTATATTTTTGCTTTTGTGCAGGACGTTATCAATCAGCCTGATAATTTAGAAAAAAGTAAGAATTGGCTAAAGGAGTATTGTGAAAAGGAGAAAATGGATTTTTTCGAATTGAACCAACAGCTGAATTCATTCTTTCAATTGCTCGAAGCATACCGCAAAACAAACACATTCATCCTATACCGCTTCCTTCGGCTTCAGGCACAAGCTTGTTTCATTGATAAAGAACGATTTGAGTTATTGAGAATTGATCCGGCTAAAACTGAATCTCTTGCTAAAGTTTTGAATGCTGACACTTGCTACTCCGATAAAAGCCAAGTCTCCTCATCGCATAACAGTGGTATTGTTGGTGGACACATCATCGGTTTATAAAATCAAGATGCAACAACCGACTATACCTGCCTTTCATGTTTTATGGACAAAGCCCGTCACTGCAAACGGAAAGCATTTCAGCATGAATAATGCCGAAGTACTCACTATGGTGGTTTCGGCATTGATGTGGCAAAAGCACAACGGAAGCATTAAATTGTACACCGACAACTGCGGATTAGAGTTTATCCGAAGTATGGAATTGTCGGCGCTTTGGAACGGAGGCATCGACACTGAGTTGCTTGAAAACAACGACTACCCTATTGATCCCGAACTATTCTGGGCGGCAGGCAAGCTGATAGCCCTCGAAGCACAGGCCTGTCCGTGCGTAATGCTCGACACCGATCTTATCATCACACGGCCTGTTCAGCATTTACTGGAACACACTGCCATCACCGCCCTGCATTCCGAAGCGTTACAACCCGAAATTTATCTGCCTCCTTCCTTATTGAAAAAACCATCAGGGTTCAACTTTCCTGATGATTACAATTGGAATACTTTGCCTTCGAACACGGCTTTTTTATATATCAGGGATAAATCATTTAAAAACTTCTATCTGAATGAATCGAAACGGTTTATGTTTCGGAATATGGAAAAACCCACCGAAATGGTTTCGCAAATGGTTTTTGCAGAACAACGATTACTGTCGATATGTGCAGACCACCACTGCCTACCAATCAGTTACCTTTTATCCGACCCATTCTCTTTGTCAAACAGTAGTATTATTCACCTGTGGGGATTTAAACAGCTGTTGCGACAAAACGAAAATGTGCAGACTATTTACTCGAAACAACTTATCGAAAAGTTTGGAGAAGAACTCTCGGCATATCCATTATTTACTCCTTATATTGAGAAATATCTGTAGTATAAGCAATAGATAATCAGCAGACTAAAAACATGGCGTTGAAAAAGTATTGAGGACATATAAACTTTTTCGAACCTGAGACTGTTTAAAGATTACAACAAAAAACAAAAACACATATTTGGGGATTGCCATAATCCTTTTTTAGTAGTTAGGTAATTTTAAAGCAGGCCGGTTCGTGAGAATCGGCCTGCTTGCTTTTCGGAGACTTCTCTCGTTTCTTTATTTTCTACGCACCAACCCGCTCTTAATGGCATGTTCTTCTAATTTGAAAGTATTTTCATTGAAAAACTCATAAAAGTATCATCAATGGATAAAAAAATATGCTCTTCTGTAATCGTTATGTTCTATTTTTGAGAACAAAATATTTGTTTTTAAATCCTCCCCCCGACCGGGGAAGATTCGCCATAAAACAAGAAGTGTATTACTCAACAGAATTAAAATTTGCGTGATTTTTTTTAATTGGTTGAATAGTTGAGAAAAAGAGGCCGGTTCGGGAGAATCGGCCTCTTTGTTTTTTTTTAGCAACTGATCATGGTCTGTTATTACCTGTTTTTTCTCATCATCCATTTATGTCGCAAATAATGGTCTAATCCGATAAGGATTAACGAGAGCAGGGCAATATAAATGCTGAATCCAAAAATAGATTTAGACTCCGACGAGAACTGCATTTTCGAAAAGTTGGGAAGTTGAATGCTCAAATCGAATGAAAAATAGGTATAGAACACATAAACAGCCAACCCTATCAATGCCAGCGAAACTCCCGAAATAAGGCAGAGTCCAAGTATATACGCCCGTTTTTTCTTTCGTTCTACGGTGCGATACACTTCTGCCATCAAGCGCGAATTGAAATCGGCAGAAAGTCGGGGGCTTTCGGTCGATTGTAATGCTTTTATTATTGCTTTATCGTTGTTCATCTTCATTTCGTCATTAAAACATATAATTTTTTTCTCACCCGGTGAAGTTTCACCTTTACATTATCATTCGAGAGGTCTAATACCTTTGCCAGTTCCGCCACCGATTTGTCTTCGGTATAAAATAGCGTTATCAGCGTTTTTTCTTCTACATTTAGTTTAGTTATGGCTTCCTCCAACTTTTGTAATTTGATTTCATTTTCATCGGGATCGAAAAAAGTTTCTATCGCCTCATCGGGAACGCTTTCCATCATCGCTTCGTCCACCATAGGGAACTCCATTTTTCGCTTTCGGGTGGCCGAGATGGCGGTGTTATACGCTATCCGAAACAGCCAGGTGGAGAAACTGCAATCGCCTTTAAATGTATCCAGCTTTTTGAATGCTTTCAGAAAACTATCCTGCGTCAGTTCTTCGGCATCTTCGCTTGTCAGTACGATTCGAACAATCAAGGAGTAGATAGAGTTGCTGTACGAGTTGACGAAATGCGAAAATAAATTCGTTTCGCCGGCAAGTATGCGCTCTATGTAGTTTAATTCGTCCTGATGATTCATATATTTTTATAGACGCAGATGTTCGGTTTTGGTTACACTTATTTAGTATCTAGCAATAAATAATTGTTGAAATTTAATTCAGCGTACAGTGTGTATTTAAAGTGGGGCTTTGCCCCAAACCCCACATACTTTTTTGCCTTGACGCAAAAAAGTATGCAAAAAAAGTCAAGACTTCGCCCACTTCGCTCGAAAAACTTACGCTTGGTAGGCTCAAATCGTCCAAACTCATTCCGACGGAATACGTCGGAACTCAAACAAGGACGATTTTTAATCGCCTACCTCACTTGTTTTTCGGCTTACCGGACGAGGTCAGGCCGTGTCCGAACAGCCTATCGAGTATCAAACATATAATATCCTGGCAATTATACTTATTTTTTCTTGTGGACTAAAAACACTTTTTTAAGGAAGAAATAAAAAATGGGGGAAATGTGTAACCATTTACAAGTTGCTGCGTCAAAACAGTACAAAGAACGAAATTATTTATTTAAAAACAAAAAATTATGATGGACTTTATTTCTATTCCATTGGTTGTTGGAATTATAACCCTTGGTATTTACAGATTGTTTGATTTGTTTGTCCGCAAAAAAGAGCGTCTGGCTATTATCGAAAAAATCGGAGATAAGTTCGACTCTTCGATGATTGAAAACAAGTTTTCATTTCCAATGAAATTTGAAGTTGGAGGATTTGGTACACTTAAAGCAGGTTGTTTACTTCTTGGTGTAGGACTGGGATTACTTGTAGGATTCTTTATTTGTCAGGCTTATGTTTATGGGTCTATCCCTAAAATAGATGTAAGCCACGATGCTTATGAGATTTCAGGTGTCATTTATGGCGCATCAACCTTATTATTTGGAGGTTTAGGTTTATTGATTGCCTTTCTTATTGAAATGAAATATCGAAATGATAAAAAAGCAGAATGAAACTCTTATTAAAAAAACAAATAGCCCGAAAGCAGTAAAGCTTTCGGGCTATTTGTTTTTCATTTATTCGGAGCGCGACTTGAAGTCGCACTCTGAATAAATACACTCCGAATAAGAAGATTTTATTTTATCTGAATGCTGACACTGCTTTTTACATCAGCCGCAGAAGCTGCATTGCGCAGTACAAATTCTCCCGGTTCTACTGTCCACGACATGTTTTTTTCGTTGTAGAAGGCCATATCTTTTACTTTCACTTCCAACGACACGGTTTGGGTTTCGCCCGCTTTGAGGAATACTTTTTGGAATGCTTTCAACTCCTTAGCCGGACGCATTACCGACGCTTTGGGTTGCGATGCATATACCTGAACAGCTTCGGCACCATCCACCTTACCGGTATTTTTCAACGTGAAGGATATTTTGATGGTTTCATCGGCTTTGTAAGCCGGTTTATCAGTCGCTATTTTACCATATTCAAAGCTTGTATACGACAGTCCGTAACCGAAAGCAAACTGTGGAGCTATCTTTTTGGTATCGAACCAGCGGTAGCCGACCAGAATATCTTCTTTGTAATATTGATTGATGCTATCGCCCGGATATGAAAGACGACCAAATGAATGAGCTGCATTATCTTCCAGTTTTTTAGGGAAAGAGAACGGCAATTTGCCCGATGGATTTACTTCTCCGCTAAGTACATTGGCAATGGCGTTTCCACCTTCGGAACCCAGGTACCAACTTTGTACAATGGCAGGTACCGCTTTCTCCCATGGCATAGCCACGGCATTTCCGCTAATCAGGATCACCGCCACGTTTTTATTTACTTTCAAAATGGCTTCAATCAATTTGTCTTGCTCGAAAGGCAAGTTGTACGTCTTACGATCGCCACCTTCAGCATCCTGAAAATGATTTTTGTTCAATCCACCAACAAAGTACACCACATCAGCATTTTTAGCTGTCTCAACTGCTGCCTTAAACAACGAATCTGTATTCAATTTCGAAGGTTCTTCACGGTCGTACAATGAAGGCCCGGAGGCATAACCCTGTGCATATACCACGTGGTCTTTTCCGTATTTAGCGATCAGGCCTTGGAGCGGAGAAACTTCGTATTTCACTTTCAGGGTAGAAGAACCACCGCCTTCGGTTACGCTGCGGGTTGCATTTTCTCCAACCACTACGATTCTCTGATATTTACCTACAGGAGCAGGAAAAAACTGTTTGTCGTTTTTCAACAATACAATACCTTCTTCGGCTACCTTGCGGGCAGTTTCGCTGTGGTCGGCACAAACGAAGCGGCCATAAGGACGATTCGGAGTCATAGCCGTACGGAAAATCAAACGTAACACGCGACGGGCTTTGTCATCAACCACAGAAACCGGAACTTCTCCTTTTTTCAGCATGTCCAGAAATGGACGAGCCAAAAAATAATCTTCGTATCCAAAGGTTGCTTTAGAGCTTAGCCCGTTTGTGTAACTTCCCATTTCAATATCGAGGCCATTCAATGCAGCTTGTTTTGTATCGTGCGCTCCACCCCAGTCGGTAACCACTGCTCCATCAAATTTCCAGTCGGTTTTCAGAATTTTGTTCAACAAAAGATCGTTATGGCAGCAATGTTGTCCGCGCAATTGATTGTACGAACCCATGATAGACCACACTTGTCCTTCCTCCACTGCCGCTTTAAAAGCAGGCAAATAGATTTCATACAGGGCGCGGTCGCTCAGGTTGACGTTGATATGCCCGCGCCATTCTTCCTGATTGTTCAGGGCATAATGTTTTACGCAAGCCGCCACTCCACTTTGTTGCACACCTTTTATATAAGGCACCACCATAATGGAAGCCAGGTAAGGGTCTTCACCCATGTATTCGAAGTTACGACCATTCATGGGTGTGCGGTAGATATTCACACCAGGTCCCAGCAAAATATCTTTTCTGCGGTAGCGTGCTTCCTCACCAATAGCAACACCATAAGCATGCGAAAGTAACGGGTTAAAGGTAGCCGCCAAACAAGTCAGCGCAGGATAAGCAGTGCACGAATCATTTGTAAAACCGGCATTGTTCCACGAATCCCATTGTATTTCTTCGCGCACACCGTGCGGGCCGTCGCTCATCCATATTTCCGGAATGCCCAAACGAGGCACACCGTGTGAGCTAAACTTGGATTGTGCATAGCACAAGGCCACTTTTTCTTCTAATGTCATGAGTGAAAGCGCACTTTCTACCCTTTGTTCGATGGACATTTTATCGTCCAGGTAAACCGGCTTTTTGCTCTGAGCATTTACCTGAATTCCCGCTCCTACCACTAAACAAAGCAGGGCTGTTCTGAGTTTTTTCATTATTTTTCGTTGTAATTAGTTATTGATTTATTCTTAAATGATTATTTAGCAAATGCTGCTACTCCCTTAGGTTCTATCTTTTTAATATTTCCTGCTTTATCAAAGTTCAAACTATCGATGCATAACTGACGCAAAACATAATCTTTTTTTTGAGGCAAGATGCGGTGATATAGAATGTAGGTTTGTTTACCGGCAGTAAATACAGCATGATGACCCGGTCCATAGGTAGTACTGTCAGGGCTTGTCGATAAAATCGGACTATTTACTCCTTCTTTCCAGGGTCCGAATGGCGTTTTTCCTGTTGAATAACGAACTTTGTAAGTAGCATCGATGGCCTTTCCTTCAGAATACATCAAATAATAGATGCCATTTCGTTTGTACATAAATGGAGCTTCGAAATAGTTTGGCGGTGTAATATCCTTTGGTTTTCCTACAAATGAAGCCATATCTCTGCCTAGTTTCACGGCGAAGCAATGCCCATTTACCCATTTTAATCCAGACCCCCAATAGAGGTAAGCTTGCCCATCAGTATCAATGAAACATTCAGCATCAATCATGTGGAAGCCTGGAAAATACTTCCCAGGAATAAGTGGAGTGTTATCAGTTTTAGCATTTTTCCACGGCCCAAGCGGGAATTTGCTGGTTCCTACCCATACTTCACTCCCTACCGAAACGTACATATAATAATTTCCATTCGGAGCCTTCACCACCGATGGTGCCCAAACATTAGCATCGCCGGAGCTTGGGCTTGTGCAGGCTTCTTTTGTGGGCCAGTTAATATGTTTTTGTTCCCATGTTTTAAAATCGCGGGTAACAAGTACACCAAGTTCTTTCCCACCCCATGGATCTATAGTAGCATAAACATAATATGTTCCATTGTTTTTTACGATTGATGGATCAGCAAAACAACCGTTATTAATAGGATTGCTTATAAAGTTACTTTGAGCAGCTACAAATCCGGTTGCTAAACAGCTTAACCAAATGCCTACGATTGCGAATAATCTCATAGATTCTGTTTTAAAATTTTACCATTTCAATGTTACTTTCTGTCCCTTAGCAAGTGTTATCGTTTTTTGTTTGTTGCCACAAATCAAAGTTGTTTTTCCACCGATTTTAGATGAAATTGTTACTGTCTTTGGTGTTTTGTTGGCCCAATCCATCGATACTACAAAACCACCACGCGCACAGATACCGCTTACCGAACCTTCGCTCCAGGCATCCGACAAAGCAGGCAACAGCGTAATTTGCTTATCGGTAGACTGCACCAACATTTCGGCAACTGCTGCTGCGCCCCCAAAGTTTCCATCAATCTGGAATGGCGGATGCGCATCGAACAGATTTGGATACGTTCCACCTCCACGGTGTTTACTGTCTTTTACACCATCCGGGTCAACATACCGCAACAATTCGCGATACATTTTATAAGCACGATTCCCGTCGCCGAGTCGTGCCCATAGATTGATGCGCCATCCTTTCGACCAACCTGTTGTTTCGTCACCTTTAATTTCGAGGGCTTTGCGACAAGCATTGGCCAGCTCGGGGGTAGTGGCAGGAGTAATATGATTGCCCGGAAATAATCCGAACAAGTGCGATTGATGACGATGCTTCGGATCCTGATCGTCCCAATCGTAATACCATTCCTGTAAATTCCCTTTTTTACCAATCTTATAAGGGTGCAGACGAGCCAATGTGCTTTCAGCTTTTGCACGAAATTCCGCATCGGTATTCAAGAGTTTTGACGCCTCGATGATTTGCATTAAACAAGCACGAATCATGGCTAAGTCGGCTGTTCCACCATAGAAAGTTGCACCGGTATAACCGGCAGGCGTAACGAATTTATTTTCGGGCGAAGTAGATGGCGAGGTAATCAGTTTACCTTCTTTGTCTTCGACCAACCACTCCATGCAAAACTGAGCTGCACCGCGCATAATAGTGTAGGCTTCGTTTTTCAGATAGTTTTTGTCTTGTGTAAACAAGAAATGCTCCCAAAGATGGGTACTTAACCACGCACCGCCCATGTTCCAGCACGCCCAAACCGGATCGTCGTGACCAAAGTTACCCACCGGATTACTCATGGCCCAGATATCGGTATTGTGGCACACCACCCAGCCATTCACTCCATAAAATGTTTTGGCAGTAACCTTACCCGTCTCCGATACATTTTTAATAAAGCTCAGCAACGGAAGATGCATTTCAGAGAGGTTGGTGTTTTCGGCCAACCAGTAATTTTCCTCGGCATTAATATTGGTAGTATAGTTACTGCTCCATGGCGGACGAAGGTATGGATTCCAAATTCCCTGCAGGTTAGCCGGAACACCAAGTGTACGCGAACTACTGATCAACAGATAGCGTCCGTATTGGAAATATAATATCTCCAAAGTCTTGTCTTCTTTGCCTTCGGCATAGCGTCTCAGACGCTCGTCCGTAGGCAGATTTGGTGCTGTGCTTGCTCCCAGGTTTAAACTTACACGATTAAAATACTTCTGGTAATCCAGCAAATGAGCATTTTTCAATTGAAAGAATTGTTTTGGCAATGCTTTTTCCATTTGTTCGTTGGCAATTTCGGCATCATTCAACCCTTCAGCGGCCGGATTTTTATTAAAGCCATTAAAACTTGTAGCCACTGAAACAAATACAATCGCTTCTGTTCCATTTCTGAATACCAGTGTGCTATCGGTCACTTTCACAGCTCCATCCGCACTTTGTATTTGCATCAATGAAGAAAAGCGAGTACCTCTTGTTTCATCAAACACAACAGCATCAGATGCAGGCTCATGCACATAGCTCGGTTTAGCCTGAACAGGCGCATAACCTTTTGCAGTTAGCATCTTACCTACTGCATATATCTTGTTTTTTAGCAAACTTTCAAACTTCACATCAAAGTTCAATGCTCCCTTTTTGCTGCAGGTAAGTCTGATTACCATTATCTTGTCGGGGTTAGATATAAAATACTCGCGGGTATATTTCACTCCGTTTATTTCGTATGTCACTTTCGAAATGGCATTAGAGATGTTTAATTCGCGGTAATACTTAGTGGGTGTTCCGCTATTTTTGAAGTTCAGAAACAGAGTGCCAAGTGGTGCATAGGAGTTTGAATAGGTCCCCTGAAGTTTACGATTGAGTTGATCGGCCAGCTTATAGTCTTCATTTTTCAAAGCCTCTCTGATGGCCGGTAAGTTTTTATACCCTTCGGGAAGCATGTTGGCATTCACCGGTTCGCCCGCCCAAAGTGTGGCGTCGTTCAAATAGATCTGGTCGGAGTTGACACCGCCAAAGACAGATGCTCCCATTTTACCATTTCCGAGCACCAGACTTTCCTCAAAATACTGTGCCGGTTTATTGTACCATAAAACTTGATTGGACTGCGCCTGCAAATAGCTCCCCAGCAAGAGGAAGACGCAAATGGCGGTTAAAGTTGTTTTTTTCATTGAATAGAATTTATCTGGTTTTCCGAATAAGTACTCGATAATATTTAATGATATGTTTTAGTTATGACCCCCAACCCCCAAATGGGGGCTTAAGAGTGCGTCAAATAATCGACTGAGCAAAAAATAAATCTCAAAAACTACGTCTTAAAGCCTCCGTCAGCTGACGGATTGGGGGTCTAAAAACACAAAGAGTTAAGAAATATATCAATAATAATTGTCACATACTTAATGTTCTTATTGTTTCTAAAGTTATTTCAAAAATGCGTCAATGGCTTGTAGCAGTTGAGTGCTCAGTACTGTATCCAAAGGCATTACTTCCAATAGAAATTCCTCATTTTTTAAATTCAAAAGCGCTCCCTGCTTATCAAAAGAGACCTGTTCCTGCTCGAATACCCGCAACTCGGTATCTCCATCCGAATGCATCGATACAAAATCAAGTTTCGTCAACTTTGCTTCCAGCTTGTCGAACAACAGCCAAAAGAAAAGCTTCGATTTCTCTGTCTCATTCGGTAGTAATCGCTTTATTTCAATGAGCGAAAGCAAGTCCGATTCGAAGTAATAAAGTATTTTGAAATCAAGCATTTTTGTTCTTTTTCTGTTGAGTACGTGAATTAAAATTACTGTTTAAGTAATGGTTTGAATATAATGTCGCATTTTTCAAAAAGAATGGAACCTGCCTACCGCAGGCAGGCGCGGATTTGACGGATTAAGCGGACTTGCCTGCGGCAGGCAGGTAAAAACGGATTTAACTTGATCATGTTTAAAACGGATTTAAGTCATGCAAGCATGACTGATAAGATGCTAAGTCGCTGGAGATCATTTCGACTTGTCGAAATTAAAATCCGTTTTAAAATCCGCTAGATCAGCGTTTATCCGCGTTCTATTCTTTTATTTATTTTGATTTGATTATGAGACATTATATCTTTCCTGCTACTTAATGATATTCAATTTATTGATTCGTCTGTTATTAGTCATAATCAGACATGTTGGAGAATGATTGTTTATCTAAACCCTACTCTCTAAGCTACTACCAACGCCCAATTTATCTTATGGGCTTGTAAACAAAGTTTTTGAACCGAACAGTCCCTTCACCAATAGAACAAAGTCCGATACGTAAACTTAAGAAACCACTCAATGCATTATGATTCAAAGACGAAATTTCTATAGAACTCGGCCCTTTGTTCCATTTTATACCATCGATACTATAAAACATGTCTACTGTGTTTTCAATATTTTTCAGTCGGAGGAAAACATGCCTGTTTATCACATTCTTTTCAGAGGCAAATTGCCAGCCGCGAAGGTTTGTCAGGATATTTTCTTTATCGGCCAAAATACCGGAGTACGCTGTATTGTTATAAAACATCACTAAGCCGCCCACTGCATTTCCTTCAATATTTATCTCTACTTCGGCTGTATATGAATGATCGGAAGGGACACATAACAAAGGCGAACTGTTTCCAACAGCATTTCCTTTTCCCTTTACCACAAGCATTTTATCCGCAAAATGGAAACGGGTGCTGTCATATTCACTAAAGAATTTCCACTGAAAGCCCAATGACTTGCCGCTAAAATCATCACTTAACTTGAAGCTTGTTTGCGCAACTTTTGCATAGGGCCGTTTTATTGGGTTCTCCGTTTTAATATCAGCCGGAATCTTAAACCAACCGTCTTTTGTCCACTCTACAGGCTGCATAAGCGTTTGGCGTCCATTGTTGAGATAGTTTTTTTCATATCCATGAAATACGATCCACCAACTTCCCTTGCTGTCTTCCAATAAAGTTCCATGACCTTTCGACCACCATCTTTCAGTTTTGCTTGTAGTCCTTACAAGAGGATTAAACGGGGAATTTTCCCAGGGACCAAAAGGTGATTTTGAACGGGCGGAAATTATCATGTGACCTGTAGCGGGTCCGGCTGTTCCACCTTCTGCAACAGTAAGATAATAATATTCGCCGCGTTTTGTCATTTTGGGTCCTTCCAACGCAAAAAGCTCTATGGACCATTCTTTCGGTATCGGCCAGCCATCGTAAGCATGCTTAACCTCTCCCACAACCGAAAGTCCATCGTCTGATAACTGAACATAGCTACCACTACTGAAATACAAATAACGCTTGCCATTTTCATCGGTAAAATGACCCGGATCAATTCCCTCCACTTTTAATTCCACCGGATCGCTCCACGTACCCTCAATTGAGCTGGCTGCTACAACATAGTTCTTATCATTTGCCGGAAAATAGATATAGTATTTGTTTTTAAATTTTACGATATCGGGCGCCCATACCGAACCGATATATTTGTGCAATGCGTGTGTGACCGGAGTCCAATTCATCAAATCTGTTGATTTCCAGATCAACAATCCGGGATAGTATTCGAAAGAGGAATGAACCATATAATAGGTATCACCATCCCGCATAATACTGGGATCGGGGTAATCGCCCGCAAAAATCGGATTCACATAGTAACCGGCACCTTTACTATTGGGTTGGGTTTGATACTGTGCACTCGCTAAAAAACTCAGTTGAATGAGTAAGGTTATGATAATCGTTTTTTTCATGTTTAATGTACTCTTTTTATTGCTTAATAAGATTCAAAAAATACACATCATTCTCACGAATATCAAGCTCCTTTATAAATGCTTTATCCCCTTTTACGTTCACAATTTCCGTAGAAACCGGCGAACCGTTATTTTGTTTTTTAATTTGCTCCACTTGCTGTTTGCTCAACTGACTTGGGCGTCCCATAGCCAGATAAGTAGCATACGCATCATTCGATTTATATCCCACTTTATAAATTTCCAATTTATATTTTCCGTTGGGCACATCGGATACGTTGATACGAATGTTGCCTTTGGATTTTGCAGGCAAATCTTTGATATAATAGGTCTGATTGTTGATCGAATCTTTTGGAAGTGTATTGGTAAAATCCCAAAGCAGCACCTGCACATTTCCTTTTGTATCTTTACATACCCAGGAGCAGGAATCGGCATTTTGGAGTTCCGTTTTTCCTAACTGATTCATAAACTTATACGAATAAAAAGCCGGTTTGTTGATTCCCTGCAAATTCAATAACCCGAACCCACCGTGAAAAGGCGTAAACCGCGGTCCGGCTTCTTCAAAGATATCAGTGAATACCCAATACGACATGGAGTTGGCAGCGTTATCCACTTGTTTTATCTTCTTTAGAATATAAGCTGCTTCATGATAACTGTCGTGAAGAGGATCGGCAGGTGTATACGATGAGCTCCACTCGGTATAATGAAGTTGCAGATTTGGCAGGACCGAGTTGGCTATTTGTTTGCGGGAGTTAATCACTTCAGCACTTACCGCCATCGGGTTTTTACTCAGAACGGTACCGGAATTGCCGTACTCATCCAGAAAACCTTGTTCCACACCATAGGCATGTGTACTGATAAAATCAAGAGGAACTGCATTCTTATTGCAAAACGCGATCATTTCCGGCACCCAGGCAGCTCCGGCTGTTGCAGGTCCGCCTACACGAAAATCCTTATTTACGCTTTTAATGGCATGCGCTGAATAGTTGTACAGTTTGAAATACTCTTCCTGTGTTCCCGACCAAAAACCGGGTGATAAATTCGGTTCATTCCAAACTTCGAAGTACCATGTTTTCACTTCTTCTGCCCCATAACGTTCGGAAAAGTGAGCAGTCAGATTCTTTATTAAACCGGCCCATTTGTCATAATCTTTCGGTGGCGTAACGTTTCCCCGCCACCAAAAAATGGTTTGTGGACCACTAGCCAATGCCGAGGGCATAAATCCCAATTCTACGAAAGGTTTTATCCCTATACTCAGCAGGTAATCGTACAAAACATCAATGTATTGGTAATTATATTCCGGATTTCCGTTTCGGTCTTCCCGGTAAACGGCCATGTCGTCGCTCAACAATCCGTGCATACGGATATACTTGAAATCGCAGGCTTTCTTTACCTCTGCCAGTTGCTGTTGCCAATCGGCCCGCAACCCTTCGTTAGCACGTCCGGCACCGATACACTCCTTAAACATGGTATTTAGGTCGCCTTTTTCTTTATTGAAATCGGCGGTGATGATTCGTTCAGAAACATCAGCTTTGGCATTCGTATTGTTTTGTGCAAAAGCACTGCTCAAAAAAAAGCTTCCAAGAATAATAAATAGAGATACGTTTTTCATTTCGGATATTTCTTTTGTTATTATGTTGATTCTAAAATCTGTCTATTAAAATAATTTTGCATGTATGCATTTATCAAATGCGGTACATGAAGTTGCTCATGCGGTGCATAAAATCGCTAATGCGGTGCTGCTAATGACAAATACTGGGCTTCCAAAGGAAATATGCATCCATTCGGGGTGCGACTTGAAGTCGCACTCCGAATAAAACAAGATCACATCCCAATAAGCATTTATTTTACCTGGTATTTTACTCCTGCAATCGTTCCTTTTTCCACCTGATAGGTAGCGCCTTTTTTGCTTAGTTGCACTTCCACCAATTTATTGTCCAAAGGTAAGCAAATTAGTCCTTTTGCAAAAGACTGATTGCCATAAACTTTTAAGTCAATGGTCGACCAATCAATCTTATCCGTAGATTGTGCCAACTTAGCGTGAGGAATAACAGAGCCATCGCGAACGAGGATGATACAAGGGATTTCTCCGGCCTCGATATCGTTCCAGCCACGGTCGTAGGTTTTACCGGTTTGATAGTCGATCCATTTTCCTCCGGGCAAATATACCTGACGACCTTTGGTATTTTCCATCAATGGAGCCACGTAGATATCCGAGCCAAAAAGGTAAGCATCATCTACTGTCCATGCTCCGGGATCGTTCGGGAATTCCATAAAGAGTGCGCGCACCATTGGCAATCCTTTTTCGGTACATTCTTTTGCTTGTGCATATACGTAAGGCATGAGTTTGTATTTCATTTCAGCAGCGCCGCGGAAAGCTTTCACGAAACCAGCATCGTACAGCCATGGTTCTTTGGGAGGTGCACCGTGTGCGCGACTGTGCGACGTAAGGAAACCGAAAGGCAACCAGCGACGGTACAATGCTTCGGGCGAAGATTGAACGAAACCGCCAATATCGTGACTCCAGAACGAGAAGCCGCTTAAGCCAAAGGACAAACCGCCACGCAATTCCGACTCCATGGCAATGTCTTTATTAGCCGCATCACCGCCCCAATGCAATGGGTAACGTTGACTGCCTGCCCACGCGCTGCGCGCCCAGATAATATTTTCGTTGTTGGTAGCCTTGGTAACTTCGGCCACGGCTTTGTTGTAGCGTAACGGATAGAGATTATGCTCGTACCATCCGCCACGACCGGATGCGTAAACACCTTCCAGCGGAGCTGCCTCGCCAAAGTCTACCTTGATAGCTCCAACTCCCATTTTGAGCAGTCCGGCCAGTTTATCCTGATACCATTTCACGGTGTTGGTGTTCGAGAAATCGAGCACAGCATCTTCGTAGGGCATTTCGCCTTTCGTATTCTTTACATGCAGATTTTTATCGATAATTTCCGGAAAGAATTTATTCTTTGGCGTAAAATAAGTCAACTGCCACAGCGAGATATGAAAACCATCCTTTTTCAAATCATTGATCATCTTTTGAGGATCGGAGAAACGCGATGGCGCAAATTTATAATCGCATTGCCAATCGGTTTCGAACCAACCGGTATCGAAGTGAATCACATCCGAAGGAATTTTATTCTCACGCAATTTAGCCGCCACCTCATAACCTTCTTTTTGTGCAAAATAGGTAATGCGGCTCATCCATGTTCCGAACGACCAAAGCGGAGGCATCTGTGCTTTTCCGGTGATCTCGGTATACTCATTCAAAATATCTTTTGGTTCTCCCACAAAAACGAATAAATCCAAAGTCTCGTCGCCCATAAAAAGTTTATTGGCGCCCACATAGGTGTTTCCAAAATCGCAGGTAACGGGAGCCGAAGTATGCATAAACATACCATAGCCACGGTTACTCATAAAGAACGGAATGGGTTTGTACATTGCATCCGTTTCGGGACCCTGTGGGTCGGTAACGAACAGGTTCACTTTTTGTCCGCGTTTGTCCAGCTTGGTAAACGACTCACCACAACCGAAAATCTTTTCGTTGGGCGACAATGAAAACACCGGATTTATCTCGCGACTATTGTCCACTCCTTTTTTGATAAAGTTGAACGGAAGTATTTTTACCTGTGACGAATCGTTGTCATTCCAGCGCCAGGTGTCGGTCAGACGATTGCCTTTGGCATCCATCAATACAATGCGGAACGGATTTTCTTCAATCAACAGTTTTCCAAATGCACTGGTGTAGGTATGTCCGGTTTTCGTTCTGGCGTATTTCCACGAACTGTCTTTGCCGGGCTCTCTTACCAACATAG
This sequence comes from Paludibacteraceae bacterium, assembly GCA_942493025.1. Lineage (GTDB taxonomy): Bacteria > Bacteroidota > Bacteroidia > Bacteroidales > Paludibacteraceae > Paludibacter. Next base: position 3,966,512 of record OW818663.1, on the reverse strand, counting down.
GCGAGTCGAAAGCCTTTGGCTCTACGGGAGTTGTCAGCATACGGATGCGCAAGGTTCGGGGGGTAATAAAATCCACCGTAAAGCTCAGCTCAGGATTTTGCTGGTAGGCTTCACCGGGGAAGTCGAGCATCTTTAAATCCTGCGGTAAAATGGTGGTGGCATTAAAGGCCTGACGCGTGTAAAGCGACGAGCGTTTCCAACTAATCTTTCCTTTGGCAGTTGCCGGATCGAAACTGGCCAACTTATCGGCAAAGAAAAAGGTGTTGTGAAAATCCTTAAAGTCGAGGCTCATATCCACGGGATCGCCGAGGAGCCGTTTCTGTTGCGCCACGAGTGGCTGCAAGCAACTGCAAGCCAACAAAAGCAAAGCGGGAATAATTTGTTTTTTCATGGAATTATATGATTTATTGTTATTTTTAATATAGCCACCCCTAAAGTCTCCGTCAGCCGACGGAGACTTTAGTTCATGCAAAGAAGTTGATTATACAGAACAGGTAACCTTTTCCCCTTTAGGGGTCAGGGGTTCTTTATTTCTTTTGTCAGCTTTATATCAGCCGATGAACTTCCGATCATCAACTTCAGCTTGCCCTTTTCAGTCACAAAAGCATGCTTTTCTACATTCCAATATGCTATATCAGATGCTTTCAATGGAATTTGAATTGTTTCTGTTTTACCAGCGGCGATAAATACGCGTTTGAATCCTTTGAGTTGTTTGAGCGGTCGTTCCACTTTAGAATCGGGGTAAGAAACATAGAGTTGAATCACTTCATCACCGTCTCGAGGACCTGTGTTTCGTACGTTTACCGAAACAAGGATGGAATCGGCAAGCGTTGGTTTTGATGTTTTCAGGTTCGAATACTCAAACGATGTGTAACTCAACCCGAATCCAAACGGATAGAGTGCTTTGCCTTTAAAATATTGATAAGTTCTGCCATGACGAATATCGTAGTCCATCATTGGTGGCAGGTCGGTAATGCTTTTTACCCAGGTTTGATTGGTGCGGCCTGCAGGATTGACGTTTCCAAAAATCACATCCGCCAGTCCGTTGCCAAGCTCCTGACTGTTGTTCGTTATGTGCACGATAGCCGGTACATTTTCTTGCGACCAATTGATCGCAAAAGGGAAATTGCTTACCAACACCATCACCGTTTTGGGATTCGCCTGCATGACTACCTTCACCAAATCTTCCTGTTCCAATGTTATTGCTTTGCGGTCGACCCCTTCGCGCCCATCACTCGGCACCGGCGAAACCATCCAGCGGGCATCCGTTCCGTAAGGATGGTTACCCACGCAAACAATTGCCACATCAGCCTTTCGGGCAGCCAGAGTTGCTTTGTCCATTTGGTCGGAAGGAGCATAAAATACCTCTACGTCTTTTCCAACTGCATTCTTTATTCCCTGCAAAATGCTTACCGCATAAGGTGGCGTTCCACTGTACCAGTCGAGCAACACCTCATTGGCACGTGGTCCGATAACGGCTATGGACTTTAGTTTCGATTTATTCAGAGGCAATAGTTGATTTGAGTTTTTCAACAACACTACCGATTTGGCAGTTACCTCACGCACAAAAGCCTTCACCTCCGGCTTATTCCATGGCGAAACCGTATCGGTTACACCAATACCGGCATACGGCACCTTCGATGGATCGGCATCCAACAATCCAAGCTTCAATGCCACCTGAAAATTTCCACGGATAGCATCGTCAATGTCCTTTTCGGTCAACAAGCCTTTTTTCAATGCTTCGTAAATGTAAGGTCGGAAAGTGTCGAGAAACTGACCCACCGAAGCTTTCACCACGGCTGCAGCACCTTCAGTCATTGTTGGGAAAGCCTTGTGTGCATTTACCAGCAAAGTAAGTGCACCACCATCGGTACAGATAATGCCGTTGTTGCCCCATTCATTTCGGGTAATGGTTTTGAGAATCGGATGAATAGTCATTGGCACTCCATTCCAGGCATTGTACGATGCCATAAATGCCCGTGAACCGCCTTCGGTAATGCCTTTATAAAATGGGAAAGAATAATACTCGCGAAAGAGACGTTCGTCGAAGTTGGACGAAGTGGAATCGCGTCCATCTTCATTGCTGTTGGCCAGGAAATGTTTCATGAGCGAAGCCGATTTCCAGTATTTAGGGTTGTTGCCTTGTAAGCCTTTTACAAAAGCCACGGTGAGTCGCGAACCCAGAAATGCGTCTTCACCGTAACTCTCTTCGGTGCGTCCCCAACGAGGATCACGAGCCAAATCGGCATTGGGAGCCCGCATCACCAGTCCACCCTTTTGCAGGTTGGCGTTCTGAGTATAAAAACGAACCTCAGTCGCTTCAATGTCGGCTACCTTTTGAATCAATTCCGTATCCCAGGTTTCACCCAGTCCGTAGGCTTGTGGAAAAGTAGTAGTAGGATAGGTTTTAATCACAGCTCTTTCCGAACCGCCCCAATTACCCGGTCCGCCGAGTGCCATTCCATGTAGGCCCTCGGAATGTCCTGTATTACGAATGCCCAGGCGGGGAACACCAAGATTGGTCGACAACGCATTCACCTTTTCGTCGAGCGTCATCAACGATAGTAAATTGTCTACACGCTTACTATCGGGAAAAGAAGTATCTTGAAAAGGGAAAGTTGTTTGAGCCGAAAACGTAATGGGGAGTATGAGGAAGCAAAAAAGCAGTTGGATGGATTTTTTAGTCATAACGTGCATAGATTTTAAAGTCCTGCAAATATAGGCCAATTCAAAAAAAACAATACTACCTAAATGTTTCCGAAAGGGTGGGCAAATGATAATGTAGCGTAATTGACAACGATAGCTTACATAAAGTTGGAGCCGAAAGACAAAAAAGCAATTGGCTGTCTGAAAATAAGATTCAGACAGCCAATGACATTTTACATTAATTAATAAACTTCTTTTTATACTCATTCGGACTGACGCCGTATTCGTCTTTGAAGTATTTACGGAAATACTTCGGATCGTTGAACCCTACCTGATACGCCACTTCATTTACAAACATCTGACTCTTTTCCAATAAATCGGCAGCATGTTTGAGACGGATAAAACGGATAAACTCTGAAGGCGTTTTATCGGTGAGTGCCAATATCTTTTTATAGAAATATACACGACTCATTCCCATTTCCCGACAAAGATCCTCGACCAAAAACTCGCTGCTGGCAATATTGGCTTCGACCAACGCAACTGCTTTCTTGACAAACTTTTCATCCATCGAAGTGATCTCCACATCTTCGGTGGTAATATCCACTTTTCGTTTAAATTGTTCCCGCGTTTTCTTTTGCCTTTCAATGATGCGCGAGACTTTCAACGAAAGCATCTCCATATTAAACGGCTTGGCTATATAATCTTCGGCACCGGCTTCCAGTCCGCGGTATTTGTTTTCCTCACCCGCTTTGGCGGTAAGCAGGATAATAGGGATGTGCGACACACGAATATCTTTTTTCAGCAATTTGCAAAGCTCCAGTCCATCCATTTTGGGCATCATCACATCACAAATAATAATATCGGGCATCTTTTCCAAAATGATTTTGTGAGCATCTTCTCCATCTTCAGCTTTCAGAATCCGGTAGGTATCGGTAAATAAGGCCGAAATATAATCTCTAAAATCCTCGTTATCGTCCACCACCAACATCAGCGGCAATTTATTTTTAGCTTCGATTGACACCGCTTCCTCCTCAGGTGTCAGGACTTCTTCGGGTAAAACATCCTCCACCTTATTTTTCGATATCAGCTCTTCGTGAACAACCTGAACTGCCGGAATCAGGACCGAGAAGTTGGAGCCTTTGCCAAGTACACTCTCCACACCGATGTCGCCCGAGTGCAGTTTCACATACTCGCTCACCATATGCAACCCAACACCGGTACCGGTTTGGTTGCCGTTTTCCGCATTTTCCACTCTGTAGAAACGTTCAAAAATACGCTCCAGATCTTTTGCCGGAATACCGATGCCGGTATCCGACACGGTCATTTTAAACAGTTTCTTATCATCGTTCAGCTGTTGTATCAAACTTAGATTCACATCTATCTTACCATCATTCGGAGTAAATTTGAAGGCATTCGAAAGCAAGTTGGATACAATCTTCCGCATCTTTTCCGGGTCAAACTCCATACGAAGCTCCGAGATAGACGTTGAAAACGAGAATTTAATGGATTTACTATCGGCCAGTTCGGTAAAGGAGTAACAAATATCTTTCACAAAACCTACCACATCGCCTACCGACTTATTCAAGGTATCTTTTTGAACATCCAGTTTTCGGAAATCCAGTAATTGGTTCACTAATTCCAGTAAGCCATTGGCATTGCGATGGATAATAGAAAGCATCGTTTGGTGTTCATCCGATTTTAATTCGCGCAGTAGTTTCTCTACCGGACCGATAATAAGGGTCAGCGGTGTACGGAACTCGTGGCTAATATTGGTAAAGAAACGGAATTTCATCTCGTCCATTTCGTGCACCTGTTTTGCTTTGCTAATACGTTGAGCATTTTCAAACTCTTGTTGTTGTTTCCTGAAATTATAATCAAGCACATACCACAACAGCGTCAAACCCAAAATAAGGTAAAGGGTAACAGCCCACCAGGATAACCAGTAAGGAGGTCGAATAACAATTTCCAGTTCCAATGGCACAGCACTCCACACATTATCATTATTGCTGGCATACACAATTAAGCGATAGGTTCCCTGATTTAAATTGGAGTATGCCGCCGCTCCGATTCCATTCCGGGTTTCCGTCCAGTCTTCATCCAGGCCCACCAATTTATACCGATACCTGTTCTTCTCGGGATGTATATAACTCATGGCCGAGAAATGAACGACAAAATTCTTTTCGTCGTAATTCAATTCAATTTTCTTTTTGAGTGAAATAGACGCATCTAATATAATGCGGTTTTTGTATTTCATTTCAGGAACAATGACATCATTGCTTATCAGCAGTTCTGTGAACCGCGGTTGAGGAACCAAATGATTGAACCGGATATTCTTCGGATTAAATACCGTGTAGCCCTTCGTGCAACCAAGATAAATACTTCCTTCTTTATTTTTGAAAATTGCATTTTGATTAAAAATAGAACTCAGCAGTCCATCATTTTCGTCGAACGAGGCAACAGAGTATTTAATCTGGTTCGTTTCAGACTTTATTTTGCAATAAATACAAGCCAATCCGTTACGCGTTCCGGCCCAAATATTACCATTATTATCTTCTATCAACGAAACCACCTGATCACTGGGTAAACCGCTGACTTTATTGATATAAGTTATTGATTTATTGGCAGGATTATACACATTTATCCCGTTATCGGTGGCAATCCACAGCTGATTACGGCTATCCACAAGCGAATTATAGATAATCAGATCGGAGAGTTTATTCAGCTGTGCGCTCGTTTTAAAAACCGGGGTAATGGTATTGGAGCCGGCATTTAAAATATAAATACCGATAGGGGTACTCAGATACACTATGTTTGAATTCTTTGTGTACATTGATAAGACAGAAGCGGATGCACCTACAGATTTTGGATCGACGTTCAGCTGGCTAAACTTCTGACGGCCAGGATCCAGTTTATTAAGCCCTCCACCAAGTGTGCCCAACCATATATTTTGTTGAGCATCTTCCACCATACCGTAGATACTTTTGTTGGTTATCCAATTTGGATTATTAACATCAGGAATATAATTGATAAACCTATCGCCCACCATCTGATTTAATCCACCTAAATAGGTGCCAATCCACATCGTTCCCTTTTTATCCTGCAACATCGAAATGATAACATCCGACGATATACTCGATGGATTTTCCTTCTGATTGCGATAGAGTTTAAAACTCTGACTCGATTTTTCGCGTTTCAGCAACCCACCACCATTGGTTCCAATCCATAGGTTACCCGTTCTGTCTTCATAAAGGGTGTTGCAATCTTTTGTTTCCAGATCGGGATTGTGATAGAAATACAGGGGCGATTTTTCAAACTTAAACATTCCCGGATGATAATAAGCAATACCGTTTTTGTAGGTACCCACCCACATAATTCCTGTATTGTCGCAATACAAACTGATGGGTGAGTTTTGACTGAGCGAACTGGGGTTGGTTGGATCGTTCAGCAATACGGTGATTTGTGCCGACTCTTTATCGTAGATATTCACACCGCCATGGTCGGCTGCTATCCATATTTTCCCACTCTGATCCTGTTTTATATCACGCACAAAGTTGGAGGCAATGTACTGATCGCCCTGTCCGCGAAAGTCTCTTTTATCGTTGCCAAAGTAAACCCACTGAGATTTTTGCAAATCATATTGCAGAGCACCTTTGTCAACCAAGCCCGGATAAATCCAGGGACAACCATTGGCATCAACGAACAGGCTTTTACCCAGATATGCTCCACGGGCATTTTCCATTACATAGGTATTTCTAAAATCCACCCTGTTGGCTTTTTCACTAAAACGCTCCAGCAAACCGGTTTGAAAAAGTGCCCAAAAATGTCCTTTATCAAACTTTATACTACTAATCGTTCCCTTCGACAAGGTATTTCCATCTTCCGACTGAATAAAATGCTTTAGTTGCCGGGTGTTGACATTGTATTTGTAAACACCTGCTGAAGGGCTATAGAAATAGAAATTTTTCTGTTGATCTATTTCTACAATGGTAGGGGTAAATTTGATGCCTATTGATAAAAGAAACGGAGACAGAGTACGGATAAATCTTTCTTTTTGGACGTCGTACATAAAATAGCTTGCTCCGCTATTTATCCACAAATTACCGGTAGCATCTTCCTGAATTCTCGAAACTGCATTGAATGGTAAGCTTGTCGTATCATTTTTAATCGATTTATATACTTTTATATTGTACCCATCATATCTGTTTAAACCGAAGTTTGAACCGAACCAGATAAATCCTCTGCTATCTTTAAAAGTAGAGGTAATCTGGTTGTTCGACAAACCCCGCGAATTATCCAGTCGTGCAAAATTATAAGTCTCGGCATATCCGCAAAAAGTCAACAGTAAGCCAAGAAGCAAAAGAGATTTTCTCATATCGTTAATTCAGTGATTTATAAAGTACAAATGTATGAAAATATTATCTGCTATTAGATAAGATTAGCATTCGTTATCAATTTGCACCCATCCTGTTTACATCACGCCCCCATCGGTTATCAAATGTATATACGTATGAAAACATCCTTCCCGGCCTTCACCAATGTAGTGATGTATATTTGCTAACCTTAAATACGGAATTTTCTCATCCAATATATACTATTAGAATTATGACCAGGTACAAATTAATTTTGTTGTTAAGTTTCCTTACTTCGTTAACAGCTCATTCCGGTACTACCTACCGGAAAAACGTTGATGGAATTCAAATTTCATTAGCAAAAAAAACAACAGCAGCCGTAAAAACAATACGACTACAGGTAATCACCGATGATATCATTCGCGTAACGGCAACTCCTGCCCGACAACTACCCTCTACTGCCAGTTTAATTACTACCTACGCCGGCACGCAACAAAAAGGTTGGACGGTTACCCAAAACGGCAATTATGTAATTTTAAAAACAACCACCACCAAAGCTATTGTTTCCACCAAAACGGGTGAAATAAAATTCACCGATCTAAATGGAAAGACCATCCTGCAAGAGCAAAAAAACGGAGGAAAAACATTTAATCCTATTACAATTGAAGGCACAACGGGCTATACGTTCCGTCAGGTATTCGAATCGCCTGTCGACGAAGCTTTTTACGGTTTAGGCCAACACCAATCCGACGAATTCAATTACAAAGGTAAAAACGAAGAACTGTTTCAATACAATACCAAGGTTTCGATTCCATTTATCGTATCCAACAAAAACTACGGAATTCTTTGGGATAACTATTCCATGAGTCGTTTTGGCGATCCTCGTCCATATGCTAATCTGGATCAGTTCAGACTTTTTGACAAAAACGGAAAAGAAGGTGGACTTACCGCCACCTACATGACCGACAAAAATACAAAAACCGTTTCTGTTGAAAGGACTGAGTCGACGGTGGATTATGAAAATATCCAAACAATAAAAAATTTCCCAAAAGATTTTTCGTTTATCAATGCAACCGTAACCTGGGAAGGAAAAATTCAACCCAAAGAGAGCGGAATCTTCCGTTTTATACTTTACTATGCCGGTTACACCAAAGTATTCATCGACGATAGTCTGGTGGTATCCGAACGCTGGCGCACAGCATGGAATCCAAACAGCTACAAGTTCTCCGCAAAACTTGATTCCCAAAAACAACATAAACTACGTATCGAATGGTTGCCCGATGGCAGTGTATCCTATATTGGCTTAAAAGCATTGAGCCCGGTACCGGAAAAAGAACAAACAAAATTGTCTTTCTGGTCGGAAATGGGACAACAAATGGATTACTATTTCATCCGTGGAAATAATGCCGACGAAGTAATAAGCGGCTACCGCAAGGTTACCGGTAAAGCATCCATTATGCCTAAATGGGCTATGGGTTTCTGGCAAAGCCGTGAGCGTTACAAAACGCAGAACGAAATTGTTGGCGCACTGAAAGAGTTCCGTCAACGTCAGATTCCGATTGACAATATCGTTCTCGACTGGAACTACTGGCCGGAAACCGAATGGGGAAGCCATGAGTTTGACAAAGCCCGTTTCCCCGATCCGAAAGGAATGGTGGATTCTATCCATGCACTCAACGCCCGTATCATGATTTCCGTGTGGCCTAAGTTCTACCACAATACCGGTCACTTCAAAGAATTTGACAGCAAAGGATGGATGTACCAACAAGCCATCAAGGATAGTATCAAAGACTGGGTAGGTCCGGGATATGTAGGCTCGTTCTACGATGCCTATTCGGCAGATGCACGTAAACTTTTCTGGAAACAAATGAAAGAGCATCTTTATTCATTAGGAATGGATGCATGGTGGATGGATGCCAGTGAACCCAATGTGCGCGACTGCACCGATATGCCTTATCGTAAAGCACTTTGTGGTCCTACTGCTTTGGGGTCGTCAACAGAATATTTCAATGCATACGCGCTGATGAATGCCGAAGCCATTTATAATGGACAACGCAGCACCGACAATAATAAACGCGTCTTTTTGCTTACCCGCTCAGGGTTTGCAGGATTGCAACGCTATTCAACCGCAACATGGAGTGGCGATATTGCTACCCGTTGGGAAGATATGAAAGCCCAAATATCGGCCGGTCTGAACTTCTCTATGAGCGGTGTTCCTTACTGGACGATGGACAATGGCGGTTTCTGCGTAGAAAAACGCTACGAAAATGCACCCGAAGGATCGAAAGATCGTGATGAATGGCGCGAATTAAATGTACGCTGGCATCAGTTTGGCGCCTTTGTGCCTTTGTTCCGTACCCACGGACAATTCCCATTCCGCGAATTGTGGAACATTGCTCCCGAAACACACCCTGCGTATAAAACCATGCTGTATTATACACAATTACGCTACCGCCTGATGCCATACATTTATTCCCTTGCCGGAAAATGTTATTTCGACGATTTCACTATGATGCGTGGTTTGATGATGGACTTTGGAACGGACAAAAATGTTTTGAACATTTCCGACCAGTATATGTTTGGAACAAACCTGATGGTGTGCCCTGTGAGCACCTACAAAGAACGAACCCGCGAGGTTTATTTCCCACAGGGCAGCGGTTGGTATAATTTGTATACCGGATCATTTGTTGCGGGAGGCAACAAACAAATGGTAGATGCACCTTACGAGCGTATGCCTATATTTGTAAAAGCAGGAAGTATCTTGCCTATAGGCGAATTAATTCAAAACACCACTCAAGCACAAACCGATCTGACTTTGTACGTTTATGCCGGTAAAAATGGCAAATTCACGCTATACGAAGATGAAAATGTGAACTACAATTACGAAAAAGGAGCATTCTCCACTATCGATTTCACATACGACGACGCAAACAAAACACTTAGTGTTGGCAATAGAAAAGGGAATTTCAACGGTATGGTAAAAGAACGCACTTTCAAAGTAGTGCTTATTGAGCCGGGTAAAACCAATGGCATTGACAGCACTCCGGCAAATGCAAAATCAATTCACTATACCGGTAGCGAAGTAACGACAAGCTTATAAAAAACAACAAATAAAAAACAACCAATTTTATTAACTTTAAATTAATGTGAATTATGAATGAAAATCACGTGATTCAATGCGTTCAAAAAGCGTCAAAACGTTTTCTGAACAAGTATGTAATCCTCGCAGCACTGCTATGTTCATTTGGACTTGCATCTGCCCAGAATTCCGACGGGAAAGTTTCAGGGACAGTATTGTCCGAAACCAATGGCGAACCGCTTATCGGCGTTAGCATTCTGGTAAAGGGAGCAACCAGAGGAACAGTTACAGACTTTAACGGTGCTTTTACTCTTCAGGCAAAAGCTGGTGAAACGCTTAGGGTTTCATACATTGGCTTTCTTGCTCAGGAAGTGAAAGTAAGCGGCTCGCAACTAACTATTCGCTTAAAAGAAGATCAACAATCACTGGACGAAGTGGTGGTAGTGGGTTATGGTGTTCAAAAGAAAAAATTATCAACCGGTGCCTCCGTTCAGGTAAAAGGTGATGAGTTGTCAAAAATGAACACTACCAGTCCTTTGCAAGCTATGCAGGGAAAAACACCGGGTGTAAGCATTTCTTCTACTTCCGGACAACCGGGATCTGATATGAAAGTGGTAATCCGTGGTTTGGGTACAGTAGGTAACTCCGGTCCTCTTTACATTATCGATGGTATAGAAGGAGACATCTCTGTATTAAATGCCTCTGACATTCAATCGATAGACATCCTGAAAGATGCGGCTTCGGCAGCTATTTACGGTGCACAGGCCGCGAATGGTGTTGTGTTGGTAACAACCAAACAAGGTCAATCCGGTAAAGGCCAGGTGTCGTTCGACGCTTACTATGGCGTTCAGAATGTAGCTCGTCAGGCAAAAATGTTGAATGCCGATCAGTACAAAACAATGATGGACGAACAATCGCTGAATTCGGGTTCTTCGGTCTACAATTGGGCATCGATGGGCGATTTGGCCAATACCAATTGGATTAGCCAAATGCTAAAATCGGATGCTAAAACTGAAAACTATTCGATGAATATCAATGGTGGGTCTGATGCGTCAGTTTACTCTTTGTCTTTAAACTATACATCTCAGGAAGGTGTTGTGGGTGGCAAAGCGGTTTCGAATTACGAACGCTATGGTTTTCGTGTAAACACCGAGCACAAACTTTATAAAAATGTATTGAAGGTAGGTCAACACTTAAACTTCAATTATATAATGAACACGGGGGTTAATGTTGGAAATCAATATAACAATACCCTACGTGGAGCATTTGGCACTTCACCTCTTTCGCCGGTATACAGCGACAACAATATTTATGACAGCCCGTATAACGACACCAGCAACTCTGCATGGTACAAAGGAGAAGGAAACCCATATGGTTCGATGATGACAAACACGAATAATAAGGCGGACAATCAAAAATTAATGGCCGACATGTATGCTGAGTTAGAACCGGTTAAAAATTTGAAATTAAAATCTACCTTAGGGATTAACTACTATGCATCTGAGTATCGCAGTTTCAGCCCGCTTTATCAATTATCGATTTATTCTTACAGAAACGATCATACCACTACCACTCAAAACATGAGCAAAGGGTATACATTAACCTGGACAAACACAGCTGGTTATGATTTTAAAATTAATACAGATCATTCTTTCAACGCGTTGATGGGTATGGAAGCTGTACGTTATCAGGGAACTTATTTGTCGGCTTCTAACTGGAATTTGTTATCGCAGTTCAACGATTTCTCACATGCATATCTTGATAACACAACGGGGCAGGCTCATTTAGATGATGCCGGTAAAATTGTGGAAACAAGAACCGTAAACGGTAAACCGGAAACATTATTCCGTCGTATTTCTTATTTCGGACGTATTGGTTACAATTTCAAGGAGAAATATATGGTAAATGCCACCTTACGTGCCGATGGTTCATCGAAATTTGCGACAGGTAACCAATGGGGGTATTTTCCATCGGTATCGGCAGGTTGGGTAATGACGAATGAGGAATTTTTGAAATCAACTACAAACTGGATGGATTTCATGAAACTTCGTCTTAGCTGGGGTCAGGTAGGTAATCAAGACATCGATGCCTTCCAATACGCTTCCCCAATTAATACTTCAACAGGTTACACCGGTAGCAATCCGGCTGCATTTTATAATTTTGGCACAGCAGGAACCAATGTTGCCGGAGCTTATCCTAGCCGCTTGTCAAATACGAGCGTTAAATGGGAAACCTCAGAGCAAATCAATGCCGGAGTTGATGCCCGTTTCTTAAATAGCCGTTTGGGTGTGAATGCCGATTTCTACGTAAAAACAACCAAAGACTGGTTAGTACAAGCGCCTATCCTTGCAACAGCAGGTGCAGGTGCACCAATTATCAATGGTGGTGATGTAAAAAATACCGGTGTTGAACTAGCACTTACCTGGAACGATCATATCGGTAAGGTAAACTATAATATTGGTATTAACGGTGCTTACAACAAGAATGAAGTAGGAAATATCCCTACCAACGACGGTATTATTCACGGATCGACCAATATGCTTTTTGATAACTCAGATGAATTCTATCGCGCCCAAAACGGACATGCTATCGGATATTTCTGGGGATATAAAACAGCTGGTATTTTTCAGAATGCACAAGAAATAGCCGATTGGAAGGCTGCCGGAAATGGAATTCTTCAAGCCAATGTACAACCGGGCGACGTTAAATACGTAGATATAAACAAGGATAATGTAATAAATGCTGAAGATAAAACAGATTTAGGAAATGGCATGCCTCCTTTCACTTTTGGTTTAAATTTGGGATTTGATTACAAAGGATTTGACTTTGCACTGAATGCAAATGGTGTATTGGGCAACGAGATTGTTCAATCATACCGTAACCACGCTAACAAACAAGCGAACTACACAACTGCAATTCTTAACCGCTGGACAGGTGAAGGTACCTCGAACAGCACACCACGTGTAACTGAAACCAATATTAACTGGCAGTTCTCCGACCTTTATATTCAAAAAGGTGATTTCCTTCGCATCAGCAACATTACCGCGGGGTATGATTTTGCGAAAGTAATTAAATGCAAATATATTAGCCAATGTAGAATATACGGTTCGGTACAAAATGCATTTACCTTTACCAAATACGATGGAATGGATCCTGAGATTGGTTATGGAACAGACAAATGGGTATCGGGCATTGACCTTGGTTACTATCCACGTCCAAGAACATTCTTGGTTGGTGTAAATCTTAAGTTCTAATTTTTAAAACGAAAAACAATTATGAATAAATTCAAATTAAATATATTAGCATTTGGAGCATTAACCCTGACTTTCTTTTCGTGCTCCGAAAGCTTATTGAATGTGGAGCCACAAACATCCATACTCGATCAAAACTTCTATAAAACAGAAGCGGATGCAGAAATGGCATTAGTGGGTTGTTACGATGGATACCAACGTACCTCTTCGAATGGCAACCAATCATTCTACATTACTTCCAATGTACTTTCGGATGAATGTTTTGGTGGAACAGGTAACACTGATGGCAGAGGCTATCAAGCATTAGACAGATTTGACATCGCTCAGTCACCATCTGACAATAATATCTTCAACGGAACTTGGGGCGATTATTATGCAGGCATTTTCCGTTGCAATACTTTACTGCAAAAATTACCAACCATCACGTCGTGGAAATCGACTGATGAAGCTGTAATTGCAACTACCCGTGGCCGCGTTGAAGGGGAAACTCGTTTCTTGCGTGCTATTATGTATTTCGATCTGGTACGTCTTTTTGAAAAAGTGCCGTTGATTACTGTTCCTACAACAGACAATGTTGCCCAATCAGAAGCAATAGAAACGTACAAGTTGATCGTTCAGGACCTGAAATTTGCAGCAGCAAATATCCCTGCCACTGCTTATCCAAAGGCAAGTGTAGCTACCAACGATGGTCATGTTACCAGCTATGCCGCAAAAGCAATGTTGGCCCGCGTTTATCTTTTCTACACAGGATACTATGGTAAAGATGATCTTGGCGTAACAAAGGCTGAAGTATTGGCCGGACTGGAAGATGTGATTACCAGCAAAGAATTTGCATTGGTTACTGATTTCAAATCATTATGGCCGGCTGCAAGTTACGTTGCAAACAAAACTGCCAACACCTTAGATAAAGCCGGGTATGCCGGAAAAGGAAATGTAGAAACCGTATTCGCGCAAAAGTTCAACAACACACAGAACTACAATGGTATGCTGGATGGTAACCGTTGGTTAGTGATGATGGGCATGCGTAACACCAACTGGTCACCTTACGGAAAAGGTTGGGGTGCTTGTACAGTTAATCCTAAATTGATAAGCGCATTCGCTACCGGCGATACCCGCAAGGCCGCTTCGGCTATCGATATACCGGGCGAAGGAATTGAAAGCACTTTCGATTTAAAAGATCAACGTGAATATACCGGTTATACCGTAAAGAAATATACTCCAACCGCTTTGCCTGATGGAACATCGGATACCGGTGGTGACAAGGATTTCCAAATATCCCAAGATCAGGACTTCGTAGTAATTCGTTATGCCGACGTACTGTTAATGGCAGCCGAATTGGGCTCACCTAACGCATTAGCGTATTACAATGAGGTGCATACACGTGCGAAACTAACAGCAAAAACCGCTGTTACAACAGCAGATATCTTAGCAGAACGTCGTTTCGAGTTTGCTTTCGAGGGGCTTCGCTATTGGGACTTGCTTCGTCAGGGACTCAGCACTGCTGCTTCTACCATTGCACAAACTCAAAAAGTATTGAGTGGCAAAGTGGAAGAAACAGTTAGCATTGATGCAGCAAACATTACTAAGACAAGAGGTTTTATGCAAATCCCGAATACACAGATTACCTTATCTAATGGCGTATTGAAACAAAACGAAGGTTGGAAATAAACTTTAAAACGATACTATTATGAATAAAATATATAAATTATTATTTTTGTTGTCCGTAGTGGCAATACTATTTACAGGCTGCTCGCCAGAGAACTTTGCTCTGGGCGGCACAGATGTGAAGAGTACAGATTTAGTGGAAGGTATTGCTTATAAGATTGAGCACGATGCCACCAATCCAAACATCGTTTATCTGACGAGTTTGATGGGAAGTAAATATACTCCCTTGTGGAATCATCCACAAGGACGTAGCCAGGAACAAAAGGTAACGTTGAAAATGCCTTTTGCCGGAACTTATGAGGTACAATTTGGTGTAGAAACACGTGCCGGTGTGGTTTATGGCGATACAGTAACGTTCAAGGTCGACAATATGTATGCTGAATTCGTTAGTGATCCGTTGTGGACATTAATTTCGGGAGGTTCAGGAAAAGAAAAAACATGGTACCTGGATCTTGATGCAGAAGCAGTGTGCCGGTATTTTCAGGGACCACTCTATTTCTACGGAACAAATGACAGTTGGGAGTCTGTAACCAACGGTGTAAAAGTTGGGGGTGATTCATGGAACTGGAGCCCTGATTATAAAGGCAATTCATGGTTAATGACTGCTGCCGATTTCGGATCAATGACATTCAACCTAAAAGGTGGTGCTAATGTGATTATCAATCATAAAACATTATCTGATCGAGGTACAGAAAATGCAAAATACATGCTTGACACCAAGAATCACACCATGAAAATTCAGGGTGGTGCCATTCTGCACGATTCAGGTCGCGACAAGGTAGTTATCGACTGGGGCAATATCAAGATTCTGTCATTAACAGCAAATACTATGCAACTAGCGGTTCTTCGTGACCCTACTCTTTCGGGCGAAGGCGCTTGTCTTTTGGTTTACAACTTTATTTCTAAAGAATACAAAGACAGCTGGGTAGCACCGGTGACAGTAGAACCAGAACCTGCTTTACCAGCCGGTTGGCAAAATGACGTATCGCAGACAGTTTCGAAAAGTATCAAATGGGTACTTTCTCCAACCACTCCATTCAACTGGGCAAATCTGGATGGGTCGCTTAAGAATGCAGAATGGACAGCTCCTGATAAATATGCAGATTGGACAGGATTTACAGCAGCTTCTGCTGCAGGGTATGCCAACTTCTCATTATCACTCAATTCCGATGCTAAATCCGTTACCTACGTTGCTCCTAACGGAACAGCAACAACCGGAAGTTATATATTAGACGAAAAAGGAATCTACACATTTAATGGTGTGAATCCAAACTTTGTTATCAGCGGTGGCTGGGTAACACTGGCTACAACAGATGCGAATCAATGGCGAATTACTAAAATTGAAAAGGATGCTGCTGGTGCCGTTACCGGAATGTGGGTGGGGAAACGCGATGCCGTTAAACCGGAGTATATGGTTTATCACTTGATTCCTCAATTAGGAACAACTGCCGCCGATCCATTGGCTGCATGGAAAAAAGCTTTAATCGGCAAAACATTTAAACCCGATACAGGTTGGTTTGTAGATTGGATGAAGTTTGACTTCACTGGCGGTTGGACAAGTGCTGCTACTTTTGGAACAGATTACACATCAAATAACTGGATTTGGACTGCTAAAACCAGCGAAATAGCCAATACTGCAAGAATTAAATTTGAAGCAAACGGTTCTGACATTAAAGCGACTTTAACTCAGGATGTATATGATGCAAGTGGAGTTGTAACCACTGCAGGATACTCGGTTTCGGGTAAGGTTACCATCGATCCTGATATTCCATCGATTAAATTCGAATTCCCACTTGTTAACTACACAGGAAGTCCGGGCGCATGGTTAAACACCACTAACCCCAAAGGGGCTAACTGGGCAAAACCACTTGGCTTGAACGAATGGTTGTATTTACCTTATGGAAACGCAACTCTCGGTACTATTGACACTAATGGTTTTTGGCTGGGAGTTATTTCTAACTCAATCGCAGGAGGAGATACAAAAGACGAAGTATTAGGATTCCATTATATTTTGGCAAACTAAACAAACAACTTAGAAAGAGGTTGCTTAGCACTATAAGCAACCTCTTTTTATCAAATTAATAAAATATGAAATTTTTTCCTATCTACATATCCATTTTGTTATGCAGCATTCTGTTTTTTGTGGCATGCAATAATAAAAAACAGACTCAGGAAGAACAGCAAAAAGATCAATTCGAGGGAGCTTATTACAGTGCTGAAGAACTTAAGGAAAAAGCTGCTCAAGATTCAAATTTTGCAAAATCGAAGGAATATGCTTCGCAGATGGAGAAAGCGGGTATTGAAATGGCTAAAAACTCGGGCAATATGATAGCAAATGAAAAACTGTTATTAGAATTTGAAGTAGCCCTGAAAGCTCTGAAACAAAATACGGAAGACATTAAGAAAAATCCGACGTTATCTAAAGATGTACTTTTTGTCAAAGCTACTCAAGCTAAAGCAGAAAAAGTTCTCACTTATTATCAAAGTCTAAAAAAAGCACATTTAAGTCCTGATGAAGAACAGAAATTTTATAAGCTAAATCACCAATAATTGCTCGTTTGCATTGTTTGTACAACATCCGGAGGTAAATAAAACCTGCCGTTCTCATTACACCTTATTATTTTCCATATGAAACACATAAAAACTATTTTTTCCCCTTTCCTGCTTACGCTCGTCCTGATATTTATTTCCTGCTCAGGTGAAACAACCGTAGTGCCCGAATTAATCGTGGCCAAAGATGCCATTGTTTGCACCAAAGAAAGCGGAACAAACCTGTTAGCCATAAAAAGCAATGTGGCATGGACGGCTGCCAGCTCGCAAACCTGGTGCACACTCACTCCAACATCGGGCGAAGCCGGAACGGTACAAATTTCGGTTGCTGTAACTGCAAATACAACTCCCAGCGACCGTGAAGCGGTAATTACCATTACTGCCGGCTCCTTGACCAAACAAGTAAAAGTAACTCAAAAGCTAAAGAATTTTCTAACATTAGAACATAAAAACTACACTGCCACTACTGTTGGTGGTGATATTACGGTTAATATACAATCAGGGATTGATTATACAGCGACTATTCCACAAGATTGGATTACATTAAAATCGACAAGTGCCGACAAGAAAACTCAGGTATATACCATTGCCGAAAACCCAACCAACATAACACGTACTGGACTGATTATCTACGCTTCGGAGGATTTGAAAGATACTGTAAAAGTAGTACAAACAGGTAAGAATTTAAGTATCCCCGCCGATGCCACAGGCATGAGTAGTACAGCTACAGAGCTTGCAAAAAAGATCAAATTAGGATTAAATATTGGAAATACGATGGAGGCTACCGGAGGAGAAACCGGATGGGGAAATCCATTGATTACAAACGACCTGATCAAAGCAATAAAACAGAATGGTTTCAATGCCATACGTTTACCGGTAGCATGGAATCAATATGCCGACCAAACATCATCGATTATAAGAAACAGTTGGTTAACCAGAGTAAAACAAGTAGTGCAATACTGTGTCGACAACAATATGTATGTGATTGTAAACATCCATTGGGATGGCGGTTGGCTCGAAAACAATTGCACAGAAGCTAAAAAGGTTGAGAACAATGCAAAACAAAAAGCTTTTTGGGAGCAAATTGCTGTAACACTGCGCGATTACGATGAGCATGTTCTTTTTGCAAGTGCAAATGAACCCAATGTTAAGGACGCCACACAAATGTCAGTTCTGCTCTCTTACCATCAAACCTTTATTGATGCCGTTCGTTCCACGGGAGGAAAGAATGCTTATCGGGTGGTCATTGTACAGGGACCAAGCACTGATATTGAGACAACAGACAAACTAATGACTACCTTACCAACCGACAAAGTAGCCAACCGGATGATGGCAGAAGTACATTACTATACACCCTGGAATTTCTGCGGCATGGACAAGGATGAAAGTTATGGAAAAATGTTTTACTACTGGGGTGCGGGTAATCACTCAACGACTGACACATCTCGCAACCCAACATGGGGAGAAGAAGCTACTGTTGATGCTAATTTCGCTCTTATGAAGAAGCAATTTGTTGATAAAGGTATTCCGGTAATAATTGGTGAGTTTGGAGCTACAGCCCGCACTAATTTGACCGGGGACGCATTAAAACTGCATTTAGCTTCAAGGGCATATTACTTTAAATACGTTACCAAACAAGCTATTGCTAATGGATTCCTACCATTCTTTTGGGATACCGGTGGATTAATCAATAGAACTAATTACTCTGTAACTGACCAACAAGCATTAGACGGTCTGATACAAGGTGCAAACGGATTATAAGATACATTCAGCGTTCTAAAAGTCTCCGCAAGGAGGAAAATTATACAGATTTATTTTTAGTTGGTTTTCCGTTAGGTTTATTTTTTTAAGGTTCTCTGAATAGCCCGATTGACCATGTCATTTGGGCTATTCTCTTTTCTAACTCCAGTCTAGATACATTTAAGTCTCATAAGTAAGTCGTATTTATTATTGATATATTTCTTAATCCTTTAAATTTCAGTCCCCTAATCCGTCTGACGGATTGGTCATTTTTAATAAAACATATCATTAAATAATATTGATTACTTAGATATAAATTAAATCTGTATTTTTGTAGGTTATTCAATCAACCAACGAAAAACCACCAAATAATAAAAAATTACATGAAGTACCTCTGTCTCTTACTATCTTTCATCACCTTTGGATTTTCAGCCGTCACAGCACAAAGTAAAACTGTCCCAGTGGCCAGGGCTTGGGCCGGAAACTCGGTCAATGCTGTCGTTTTCCGAAAAAACTCATTGGTCACCTACAAAAACATTCAGTTCATAGCTTTCTACAATCAAAAAGGAAAGCTTACACTCGGCAAGCGAAAACTCAACTCTTCGAAGTGGGAAATAGTAGAAACGGCATTCAGTGGCAATATTCACGATGCACACAACTGCATCAGCATCATGGTGGACGGTGAAGGAGTTTTGCACGTTTCGTGGGATCATCATGGCAATCCACTGAACTACGCGCACTCAGTAGCTCCGCTGTCGTTACAGTTAACAGCTAAACTACCAATGACCGGGTTGAACGAAACCAATGCAACCTACCCCGAATTCTACAAAATGCCAAATGGCAATTTGATCTTTTTGTATCGCGACGGACGCTCGGGGAAAGGAAACCTGGTGATGAACCGCTATGATGTAAAATCAAAAACATGGACACAATTGCACACCAATCTTATCGACGGAGAAGGTCGTCAGAATGCTTATTGGCAAGCCTGTGTGGATAAGAATGGAACGTTCAACATATCGTGGGTGTGGCGTGGTTCGCCCGACGTAGCCAGCAATCATGACATGCATTTTGCACGCTCTACCGATGGTGGTATCAGTTGGGAAAAATCTACCGGTGAGAAATACAGGTTGCCGATCAACGAAGCAAATGCAGAGTTGGCATGCAGCATTCCCCGAAACAGCGAACTGATTAATCAAACATCAATGACTACGGATGACGGTGGAAATCCGTTTATTGCGACCTATTGGCGAAATGCCAACAGCACAGTTCCACAGTATCACATAATCTACAATACGGGCAACAAGTGGAAAGAGCTGGATCTCGGATTCCGTACCACTCCTTTTTCGTTGAGTGGTGTTGGTACCAAACGCATTCCTATTTCCCGTCCGCAAGTGTTGGTCAGTGGTAAAGACGATAAAGCTTCTATACGATTGTTCTTCCGCGACAGCGAACGCGACGACAAAGTATCGGTAGCTATTTGTAATAATATTGCTCAAAACAAATGGCAGGTTTCCGACTTAATCAATTTTGGAGTTGGCTCATGGGAACCAACATACGACACCGAGTTATGGAAGAACAAGAAAAGGCTGCACCTGTTCGTGCAAAATGTACAACAGATAGATGGCGAAGGGGTAGCCGAAGCGCAACCGGAGATGGTGAATGTATTGGAAGTAAAATAAATCAAACACAACAACAATTGTCAATCTAAACAGAATCGATAAACACAGCATGAAACAATTCAAAACCATATTTCTTCTCTGCCTCGCCATAGCAAGTAGTTTGTTTTCTTATTCACAAAGTCTGAGTGTTTCGTCGCCCGACAAAACCATTGCTGTGACGATTGATAACAGCGAAAAGGTATCTTATTCTGTAAAATACAATGACCGGGTGATTGTAAATCCATCGCAACTGGGATTCGAGTTTTTGGGCGAACCTGCTATGAACGGTAACTTTGCCATCACCGGCCAGAAAACAGAAACAATCTGCGAAACATGGCAGCCGGTAGTCAAATCGAAACATGCTCAGGTATTGAACAATTACACCGAACTTCAATTGACCATGAAAGAAAAATCGGGTCTAATGAGGCAAATGCAACTGTTCGTTCGTGCTTACAACGACGGTGTTGCTTTTCGGTATAAACTTTACCGAAGTGCCCGTTCCGGCAATCGTCAGATTACAAAGGAGTTGACCACCTTCAACATTCCCAACGATCCAAAATCGTGGATAGTAGAGTACGGTGGCTATTCAAGTTCGAACGAGGGTGAATTCGATGAACGTAAACTGAGTTCTCTGACTGAAAAATCAATTGCAGGAATGCCATTGTTGATGGACTATGGTAACAACTGTTGGGTAGCCATTACCGAGGCGAAGATTGACAATTACAGTGCATTCTATATTGGCACAACAGGAAAAACCAACGAACTTAGCACCAAACTGGTTCCCCTGCCGGGCGAAGCAGAAAGCGCCGTGAAAGTGAGATTCGCTGATGAAGTATACACGCCGTGGCGGGTATTGATGGTGGGTAATAATCCGGGAACACTTATTGAATCGGAAATAGTGCAAAACCTGAACGACCCTTGTGCCATTAAAGATCCGTCGTGGATTAAGCCCGGCATCAGCGCGTGGGATCACTGGTGGAGTGGCGAAGTAAAAATGGAAATGTCCGTTATCAAACAATACATCGATTTAGCTGCCGCAATGGGGTGGCCGTATATGTTGGTGGACTGGCAATGGTACGGTCCGTTTAACTCTCCCGAAGCGGACATTACCAAATGGGCACCACAAATCAACATGCCCGAGATTATTGCGTACGCAAAATCGAAGAATGTAAAGATTATTCTCTGGATCTATTCGAGCGATGTAAACCGTAACTCGGCTTACAAAGCAGCCCTTCCCCTCTACAAGCAATGGGGAGTGGCGGGTATAAAAATCGACTTTATGGATAGAGACGATCAGGAAATGGTGAACTGGTATCACGATATTATCAAATGTGCTGCCGACAATCAATTGTTGGTTGATTTTCATGGAGCATACAAGCCCGACGGCATTATTCGCACTTATCCGAATATGATTACCCGCGAAGGAGTGATGGGCAACGAGTATTATAAGTTCTCCACCAGAATGAGTCCCGAGCACAATGTAAAACTGGCTTATACGCGTATGCTGGCCGGGCAAATGGACTATACGCCGGGGGCTTTTCTAAATGTAACCAAAGAACAATATAAGAATCAGACTCCTGCCGTGGTTTGGAATACGCGTGCCGCAGAGCTTTCTAAATTTGTAATTTACGAAAGCCCGTTGACCGTGGTTTGCGACCATCCGGATAATATTCTGAACAAAGCTGGAGCTGACTTTCTTAAGATAGTTCCAACCGTTTGGGACGACATCAAATTTATTGGCGGAACGCCCGATAGTTATGTAGCACTGGCCAAGCGAAGCAGCGATACCTGGTTTGTGGGCGTTATGAATAACAGCGTTGGAAAGAAAATAAACATTACTCTCGACTTTCTGCCCGAAGGAACATACGAAATGAATGTTTGGGCAGATGGGAAAAATGCCAACAAAGACCCAAAGGAACTTCAGTTAAAGAAACAAACCGTAAAGAAAGGCGATAGTATCAAGATTGAACTAGCCAACAATGGCGGTTTTGTGGCAACGATAAAGAGAAAATAACCAAAATATACATTCAACAAAATATATCGACAAACAAGAAATCATGAAAACGACAAAACTAATTCTGTTACTGTTGGTCAGCACTTGCATAAGCTTTGCTGCCAACAAAAGCACTACGCCAAGGGTGCAGAACTTCACCCAAAGTTGGAAGTTTACCCTGGCCGATAGCACTACGAATGCCTCTGCATCTACATTCGACGACGGCAAATGGCGCACGCTCAATTTGCCTCACGACTGGAGCATTGAATCCGATTTCGGCAAAGATTTTCCAGCATCGCCGGGTGGTGGTGCACTGCCGGGCGGACTGGGCTGGTACCGCAAAACCTTTACCGTGCCGCTTACCGACAAAGACAAACGTATCTACATCGACTTCGATGGCGTGTATCGCAACAGCGAGGTCTGGATTAACGGCACTTCGGTGGGTAAACGTCCCTATGGTTATTCGTCGTTTCGCTATGAATTGACACACTATATCCGTTTTGGAAGCACTAACGTTATTGCTGTAAAAGCAGACAATTCCAAAGAGCCGAACTCCCGCTGGTATTCAGGTTCGGGTATCTATCGTAATGTCTGGTTAGTGACAACTAATCCAGTTCATGTGGATCAGTGGGGAACGTACGTTACCACGCCTAACATCAATGCCGATAGTGCCGAAGTAGCCATCCAAACCACCATCAAAAACGATGAGCCGAAACAAAAAACCGTCAGAGTGGAGCAATCGCTATACGACGCTGCTGGGCTGTTGGTTAGCAAAATATCGGGTTCGTTGTATGTGGGTTCGGGCAAAGCACACCAGTACCTTCAAAAATTAGTGGTAAAGAAACCAACGCTATGGAACATAGAGAATCCATATTTATACAAACTGGTTACTCGTACTTATTCAGTAGGCCGGTTGACAGATGAATATAGTACCAATGTGGGTATTCGCTCGTTCACTTTCGACGTAAAAAAAGGATTTATCCTGAATGGAAAGCGCGTGAAGATAAACGGTGTGTGTAACCATCACGACTTAGGTGCGTTAGGTGCTGCTGTAAACACCCGCGCCATCGAGCGTCAGTTGCAGATATTGAAAGAAATGGGCTGTAACGGTATTCGTACTTCGCACAATCCCCCTGCTCCCGAGTTGCTCGACCTGTGCGACAAGATGGGCTTTATCGTGATGGACGAAGCCTTTGATATGTGGTTGAAAAAGAAAACGACCTACGATTACTCGAAAGACTTTGCGGAATGGCATGTGCGCGATCTGACCGATATGATTACCCGCGACCGCAATCACCCGTCTATTTTTATATGGAGCATAGGCAATGAGGTAGCCGAACAGTGGGGTGAAGACAAATCCCTGGAAAATATGGATTTGCAACAAGCCAACGTATTGCTGAACAACCGAAAAACCAATAATGCCGAAGAAGCCGTAAACGGTACCATGGGCAAATACGCTTTACTCACCAAACATTTGGTAGATGTAACCAAAGAGGTGGATCCTACCCGTCCTGTTTCGGCAGCTTGCAATGGCACCGATGCCAATAACCCATTATTGAAATCGGAAGCACTGGATTTAATCGGGTTCAATTATCACGAAACCGAATATGCCGGTATCACCGAACGCTACCCTAAACAAGGATTTCTTAGTACCGAATCGGTATCGTCATTGCAAACGCGCGGATTCTACCTGATGCCTTCGGATAGTAGTAATATATGGCCCGAACGTTGGGACAAACCTTTTAGCAATCCGCTTCAAAAATGCTCGGCCTATGACAACAGTCATGCGCCATGGGGATCGACCCACGAAACGACCTGGAAACTGGTGAAGAAATACGATCATATTGCCGGACAATATATCTGGACAGGGTTTGATTACCTGGGCGAACCAACTCCTTACTGGTGGCCGTCGCGCAGTTCGTATTTCGGCATCATTGACCTTGCCGGATTCCCAAAAGACGTGTACTACATGTACCAAAGCGAGTGGACGACCAAGGATGTGTTGTACATTTTTCCACACTGGAACTGGGAAGCCGGGAAAACAGTAGATGTATGGGCGTATTATAATAATGCCGACGAAGTGGAATTGTACCTCAACGGACAATCGCTCGGCAAACGCAGCAAGGTAGGCGAAGACCTGCACGTGATGTGGCGCGTAGCGTATACTCCCGGTACTATCAAAGCCGTTTCGCGCAAAGCGGGTAAAGAAGTATTGACCCGGGAAATAAAAACCGTAGGGCAACCGGTAAGCATACGCCTGAAAGCCGACCGCTCTACCATTACTGCCGACAGACAGGATCTGTCGTTTGTAACCGTTGAATTAGTCGACAAAGACGGCAACGCTTCTCCGGTAGCCGACCAGTTGGTGAAATTCACCGTAGAAGGCGAAGGTGCCATTGTAGGAACCGATAACGGCGACCAGAACGATCACGTATCGCTCAAGAAACCCGAACGTCATTTGTTCTTCGGGAAATGTCTGGCCATTGTACAAACCAACGGCAAAGTCGGAAACATTACGCTGAGAGCGTCGGTAGAAGGTATGCCAACGCAACAAGTGGTGATTACAAGCAAGTAAAACCTGGGAGACGGATTTCCACACCGAACGCCCGCTGCAAGCGGGCTGTCGGATAAGCACTCAAAACAGACGGATTGTTGCTGATGATATACACTCCGGATACAAACAAACTCCCCTTATGCCGATTGGTGTAAGGGGAGTTTATTGTTTAAGTCACACTCCGAATAGTTTACTGAAAACAAATTTATTACTAAACTGTTAGATAAAAAAACGAATAAAACAAATCAACTTATGAAGAAAGAAAAGATACTATTTTGGACTGCAACAATATTAATTGCATTGTTCGAAGGTGTAATGCCGGCCCTAACCTGGCAAACCGAAATGGCAAAAGAAGGTATCAGACACTTAGGTTATCCCGAATATTTTGGAAATGCGTTAGTTGTTTTTAAAATAGCAGGTGTGTTGGCATTACTCATTCCACAAGTACCAAAACGAATAAAAGAATGGGCATATGCAGGTTTTGCTTTCGACTTTATTTTTGCAACAATAAGTCATGTAGCCGTCGACGGCATTAATGGACAAGCCTTTTTCCCGTTAGTTGTATTAGCTGTATTGGCAGTTTCGTATATTTATTACCACAAGCTAAATTCAGCCCCGAAACGAACGTAACGTAAGTCATTCGAATAAACCGGGAGAACAATTTTAAATACATTCTGGGCGCGACTTCGAGTCGCACTCCGAATAAACCGGGAGAGCGGATTTCCAAATCCGTTTATGCTAAGCACCCAAAACTAGTCCGTCCACTGACGGATTTCCCACAAATAAGACCTATTTCCTTCTTTTACTCCTCCAATGACTTCAGGTCATCGGAGGAGTTTGTTTTTTTTTCAACCTTCCGAATGCTTTTTACTGCGAATCCAATAAGAAAGAGTGCTTTGCAGCAGGATAAAACTAAATACGATGCTCAAAATCTATAAATTACAAGAAATAAAGTCCAAAGTTCGTTTAACGTAAAGGAGAAGAATTATCTTTGTTGTTTGGTTGTATTTACTAACACGACATGTATGGATAATAACATTGACACTGCATCTTCTAAACTAAGAAAAGAAGCCGATGAATTTTTGCAATCAAGATCAGCGATAGCCGATACTGATGGGGCGGAGTCGAAAAGCCTGCAACTCATTCGGGAACTGCTGGCTCATCAGACGCTGTTAGAACAACAAAACAAAGAACAAGCCGGTTCACAGGCGGCGCTGAAGCAGGAATATGAATTTTATCAGGACATCATCAATAATCAGCCGGTAGGCATTTATCGTATTCATGTGTTCCCGCTAAAGGAATGGCGCGAAAATGCCTGGTATAGTTCCGAACACCCTCCCTACAAAATGGAGTTGGCTAGCGATCGGTTTTGCGAAATCCTGGGAGTAACCCGGCAAGAGTTTAAAGTAAATCCCTATCTTATTGTTGACTTGATATGTGCTGATGATAAAGCCGATTTTATTAAGAAAAATGAAGAAGCAAATAAAAACCTGACGCCATTCGACTGGCAGGGTCGATTAGTCGTTCATCAGCAACTGGTGTGGGTGCGCCTGGAGTCTCGCCCACGATTGCTTGCCGGCGGTGATATTACATGGACAGGTTTGCTCTATGATATTACCGAAAGAAAAAGAACAGAAGAAGCCTTAATTGCCACCCGATTGAAACTCGATGGCATTGTAGAAGCAGTGCATGTGGGTATTGTGGATTTGAATTTAGAAACCGACGAATTAATTTTCAATCAGGCATATCCTAAAATGTTAGGATATACTTTTGATGAAATCGCAAAACGATTAAAAGAATCTGTTCCGGGTGGGTGGAAAGGACTGATACACCCCGACGACTTGCAAACAACTCTGGAAGCGCAGGCCCGGTATCTCGAAAGCAATATGCCTTATTCCGAATATGAGTACCGGCTAAAGCATAAAGATGGTCATTGGGTGTGGATGCATCAACGAGCCAGTATTACCGGTAGAACTCCCGAAGGTAAACCGCTGCTTATGTCGGGCATTCATACCGATATTTCGCAACGGAAACAATTGGAAAAAGAATTGAATGAATTGAACGAAGAGCTTGAAAAACGCATTGCCGAGCGTACCGCCGAACTGGAGCAACTAAATGCATCGCTGCAACTTACCGAGGAAAAATTTCGTACAATTGCCGACTTTACTTACGATTGGGAATACTGGAAAAGTCCGGGACATGAAATTATTTACATGTCGCCATCAGTCGAAAGAATTACCGGTTATAAAGTTCAGGAGTTTGTTGATAATCCGGCATTATTAGACCATCTTATTTACCGGAACGATCTTGACGCTTGGCAACAGCACAAAGAAGACAGAAGACAGCATAGGGTGAATGAGAATAGCACAGAACTAAATTTCAGAATTAAAAGAAAAGACGGTCAAATACGTTGGATCGCTCATGTATGCCGAAGCATAAACATTAATGGGAAATACCTGGGAGTGCGGGTTTCAAATCGCGACATTACCGAAAAGGTAGAAGCTGAAAATGAGCTATTGCAAGTAGCCATAAAGGTAGAGGAACGGGAGCGTAGCCGATTCTCGAGCGAGATACATGACGGAATGGGACCGTTGCTTTCTATCATTAAGCTATATTTCCAATGGCTTTCGGAAACTACCGATGTTGAAAAGATAAAAATCATTACCCAAAAAGGGAATGAAAGTATCGAAAGTGCCATACAATCTGCCCGTGAGTTGGCGCGCGGATTAAGTTCTCAGTTATTGATCAAGGCAGGTTATGTAAATGCTCTGATTCATTTTACAGAACTAATAAATGAGACACAAAAAATCAAAATCATTTTTAATTTCAATACTACCGATAGGTTTAGCCGCTTTATGGAGATGGCTCTTTACCGCATTAGCACAGAGTTGATAAAAAACACCCTCACCTACGCCCATGCTGCTAATATTGACATTACATTCAATTTTGATAAAAATAAAAATACAATTACCTTTGCATACAAAGACGATGGTATTGGCTTCGACTGGTTGGAAGTGGAGAAAACCGGCGCCGGTTTGGGATTGATGAACATTCAGGATCGGGTACAACTGATGAAAGCCGTACTCACCATTGATTCCAGTCCCGGAAAGGGTATGAAAGCATTTCTGGAATGTCATCTCGACGAACATCCGGATGCGAATCTGTTTATAGAATAGGATTTGTAGTTGTTATGTTAGGTTTGTTTCGACGGTAGGTATCAATTGCCGCCCCAGCAATTTATTCCGATTAATCGGAATCCTGAAAGGATTCAATTTTAATAGCCACGGGTGTAAACCCGTGGAATAAGTATAAGGTAATTAGAACCCCGAATGGGGTTCAATATATAAATATGTGTTATTGAACCCCATTCGGGGTTCTCAGTCATATTCTCTTTTGTCCACCGGTTTCACCGATGGCTATTCACATTCAAGTCCTTCGGACTTAAAAGATAAAGTTGTTGAGATACGATGAGCTCTTAAGTGCATTTGGCTTGCAATATCAATACCTGCTGCATTCGGGTGCATTAATTCAAATGCGCCTGAATTTAAATTACGTGTATTCATAATGTTACATTTTAAATTAGAATCTTTGCTAAGTCACAAAAGCATATTTAATCTCTTAAACGGGTTTATCATAAGGATATCACCAAATATTTTGTCAATTGTGACTTAAACCATGCTTATATTGGGGCTCGAAAACACCATAGAAAAGTCGGTCTTAGCTGCAAAGAATAATATAATAAAGTAACAATTATCTTTTGAATTGTTTCATTTCGTTTTCGATTCCGTCAGAGGAATTAGGAGCTTATATCGAACTCACGTTAACCTATCTTATTGCCTTACAATAAAAAACCGTTGAATTATGGAAAAAATTATACTTGTTGATGACCATGCTTTGTTTCGTGAAGGGCTGAAATTGCTTATCGAAACCGAGGGTATAGGTGTGGTGGTAGCCGAAGCCGAAAATGGAAAGGTATTTATCGACTTATTGGCCGACCATACTCCCGACTTAGTCATTCTGGATATTGAAATGCCGGTAATGGGAGGTTTGGAAGCAATGCGGGAAGCAAAAAAACGTCAACCCGATATAAAAATACTGATCCTTACCATGCTTAGCGAAAGAGCTAACTACTTCGACATGGTAAGTGCCGGAGCTATGGGCTTTGTGCTAAAAACAGCCGGCAAAAAAGACCTCGAAAAAGCCATAAAAACATTGATTGGTGGTGAATGCTTCTTCTCCAACGAATTGTTGCGCCAGATAATTGTAAATGTAAATACGCAACAACCAATCAAACCCAAGCTACCGACCGTAACCGATCATGGCCTTACAGATAACGAGATGGAAGTGCTTCGCTATCTTTGTCAGGGTCTTACCGTGTCGCAAATTGCCGAAAAGATTTTCCGCTCTGTAAAGGCAGTAGAAGCACGCCGCTCTTTATTGCTTAAAAAAACAAATACTCCCGATACTATTAATCTTATCTTGTATGCCATTAAAAATGGATTAGTAGATATTTGATTCTTAGTGCAATAAGAATAACTCGTTTTAACTGCTCTTCAACGCCCCAAACATTCTTTCTACAGATTGCCGGGGCGTTGTTGCCATCTGCATTTTACCATCCCGCCCCACCATCAATTAGGGTTTACACTAATTCTATTAGGGTTATTGCTGCGTATACCTATCTGTATTTTCAATTATCTTTGTTCGCATATTGCTCCGCGATAGGCCGACAGGTTTGAAGTACAAAAAAAACATAGTCGTGAGCGCACGTCAAAAGAGTTACACCAAAGGCTAACCCGCCATTTTACTCCGCTCACTTATTTGATAATCAGCGAATGAAGTATCATATGCCCGTTCAAACAAGGCGAAGTAGGTAAACGGTTTACACCGATCGAATAGATTTAGCGTCGTAACATGGGACGCTCGATATATAATATCGTATCTACAACCCGACAACGGGCTAAAACGTTGTAGATTTGCCTGCAGGTTAGCCTAAAGTGTAAATGTGAATAACAAAGTGATAAATTTATTTTTAGAGAGTACACCTTAATTATCAAGTTTTCTGAAATGGCGGCAAAGCACCTGTTTTGCCGCCATAATTGTTTTATTGGGTGCTGAAATCAACAGCACAACAGCAGAAATAACGATATGCTATCGGACATAAAAACCACATTTTATATAAACTCCTATGACTAATACAACCGAAATGCCTGTACTTATCCAACCACCAACCGTATCTGTTTTAAAACTTGTGCAGAATGATGAAAGCAACGACTTTTACATTGCAGGTATAGAAGCTACCGCCCTGCTGGTAGTGAGTGATCTCCACTGCAAGGTAATGCTCAAGCAGCAAATCACTAACAAAGAACTCATTTCAATAAGCTCATTCCGAAAAGGCATCTACATAGCCAAGATTATTACTGAAACCGCCATGGTGGAAAAGAAATTGGTGAAGAAATAATGCCACTCCTCTCCGAACGGCCTGTCGGTTAAGTACACAAACAATACCTATTCTCACCTTTACTCATCCGATGACTTAAAGTCATCGGATGAGTTTGCGTTCTACAGCTGTTATGATAAGCACACAGTATGCACCGAATAAACGGGTTTTCACCGACAAGAATGATTTACTTTTTAATGGAGTTCTGAGCATATTCGGGCGAACATATTTTCAAGTCCATTTGTGCCTTGGACGCAATACTTTCCATTAAACTGAAGGAGAACGCAAATAAGACTTACTTCTCCTTTACTCAATAAAATGGAGGATTGTTCCATATCATGCTATACTGCATTTCCAAAACCTGCATCCCGACCCGACAATACACCCCGAATAAAAGAACGCTGTCTTTTACAACCCAAAAAAAACATCTCAAAGCACCACCCTTGGTATCAACACCAAAGGCGGTCATTTTATTTATAAATAGTTAGAAAAATGATTGGTAACATTCATAATGTTTTGTATGTTTGTGGGCGATAAAATAGCTGGCATCAATTGTAAAGTGGGAATGCGCCCCCCGCTGGCGCGGCTCTGTGAGCCGTGACAAGATAAAAGAGATGAAGCTCGGTGTATAGCGCAAGTTTAGGCGAAGCCATAATCCCCCGGTAGTCGGATCACACTTCGTTAAGCCTGAACAACACATATTTGCGCATTTTTATAGACTTAAAGAAAAAACAGATAAAAAACAAATATAATAATAACATTACAAAATCAAATTAAAAAAAAATGGAAACAAGAAAAATAATTCTTTTTAGCTTAGTACTATTTTCAATCAATCTTTACTCACAAACTAAAAAAGGTTATTATGTCACGAATAATAATGATACAATTAATTGTTTGTTTCAGTCATCAACTTTATTATTCAGTGACAAGCTAGATATTTCGGTTTTTCATGGACCAATTAGAGTTATAGAAAATGGAGTAAAAAAGAAATACAAGCCTCTTGAAATAAAGTCATTTACAGTATACGACACCGATGATAAGCAATATAAATTCGGTTCTTTTGCAGACGAAAAAAGATACTTTGTAAACATATTGATTGAAGGGTGTCTAACATTATGCAATCTCTTCTCTGCCCATCCCTATGATCACTCATATTCTCCTCAACCAGCATTTATTAAAGATGGGAAAATTTATCGCATAAGTATTTTTAATAAGAAACGGACGATTGAAAATTTAATTTCGGATTTCCCCGAGTTACAAGAAGAATGGATCAAAGGGAAATACTCAAAATCAGGTTTAGAGGAAATTGCAAAAGACTATAACGTAAGGAAGTGTAATTGACAAATATTATAATTATATTGGGTGTAATTATAAGACAACCAAAAACCGACTGCCTACACCATCCTGGCGCGGCTCTGTGAGCTCCTTTTTCGTCCAAGTTTGTAATTTCGCGGTCATTGAATAGTTCACGTAATCCGCCGGTAGTCGGACAGGCTTTGGACTGAAAATAAATCAGTCTATTGACTTATAACAGAAGTTGAAAACTTCGTTACTCCCAAGTTTAGAAAAATGAAGAGAAAAAGAAAATACATATTAATTGCTCTGTCAATCTTCTGCATTTCGACAGTATTTGCAGACAATAAACTTGCGCGAATTAATGACCCTGACGGGTTCACGAATATTCGTAGCGGACAAGGGAAAGACTTTTCTATTATTGCGACAGTTGACACTACAGATTTTATTTATTGTGACCCGACGACTAAAAATGATTGGGTGAAAATTGTTTCAAAAAAGTGGAAAAACGGAAAACAAATTGAAGGTTATATACACAGAACTAGAATTCAATTTATAGAGCAACTAGACAATAAGAAACAAAAAGAACTTCTAACAGAAATACTTAGAAAACAAAAAAGCTTAGCTAAACACTCTCAAAAGACATGGAAAATAAAGGAAAACAAAGAGACCAGAAATAAACTAGAATTATATAGCGACATTAAATATTCTCCTATACTTGAAATTTTACCCAAGTATTTTTGTGCTACAAGCGACACAACAATTATA
Source organism: Paludibacteraceae bacterium (assembly GCA_942493025.1). Taxonomy (GTDB): domain Bacteria; phylum Bacteroidota; class Bacteroidia; order Bacteroidales; family Paludibacteraceae; genus Paludibacter. The sequence goes on along the minus strand of OW818663.1, from coordinate 3,933,529 downwards.
GAATTATTCTTTTCTACAATGTGGGCAGACAAGGGTTCGGCAAATGAAATTCCGTCATTTACAATTGGTGAATGCTTCATTTGTAAGCCTGACTTAGTAATTCGAGAACTTGAAAAACTGACAAATAAAAGAGAAAAGAAGTTTATTATAGACGACATTGAGTGGGGACTTCTGAACTATTTTGAAGTTGGCGAAGACGGAAAATCAAACAACCCAGAATTCAACAAACTAAAATTGAAACTCGAAAAACAAAAACCTAAGTCATAATACTTAAGCCTCTTTTCGTTCAAGTTTTCAGTTTTGCACTCGGTGAGTAGAGCAAGTTTAGGCGAAGCCATAATCCCCCGGTTGTCGGATTACACTTCGTTCAAGCTTGACCGATTTAAATTTGCGCATTTTTTAGATTTGGAGGAAGAACAGTTAAACAAAAAATATAGCTTATGAAATCTACAATAATCTTTCTGATTTGTTTCTTTATTTTTCGGACAATGGGACATTCACAAGTGACTACTTTCGACATTGACGAAAGTAAATTTAAAACAGAATTACTCCCAACTTTAGATACAATATACAGAGAAGACCAAATTGAAAGAATAAAACTTGGTGAATTAAGAGCAAAAAAAGCTCCTCAGAAATCTATCGACAGCATTCGTTCAATAATGAATCAAAAAGATGACGCTAACTTAGTTAAAGTAAATAAGATTTTGAGCCAATATGGTTGGTTAGGGCCTCAAGATGTTGGATTTAACGGAAGTCAGGCACTTTTTATGGTTATTCAACACGCAGATTTGAAAACTCAGCAAAAATACCTGCCGCTGATAAAAAAAGCAGAAAAAGAAGGGAGAATTTTATCCAGTAATCTCGCAATACTGCAAGATAGAATTGCCATGAGAGAATGGAAAAAACAAATATACGGAAGTCAGGGCTTCAAAGACAAAGCTACTGGAATAAGCTATATTTATCCTATGATTAATCCTGATAAATTAGATAAAAGGCGTAAATCAATGGGGCTTGTTCCAATGAAAGAATACAATAAAAAATGGAATTTAGATGAATATAAGAAAGATCTACCTGAGATATTGAAGATAATTAAAGGAAAAAATATAGATGTATTGAAGTAAATTCGTTATTCCTAAATTTAGAAAAATGAAGAGAAAAAGTAAATACATACTAATTGTTCTTACAGCCTCCTCTTGGCCCCCCGCTGGCGCGGCTCTGTGAGCCGTGACAAGATAAAAGATGTAAATATCTCTTTTCGTCCAAGTTTATTGCTTTGCACTCGTTGTATTGTTCAGGTTTAGCAAATTTTTATAAACTTGCCAGAAGAACAGATGTATTGTCCTAATAAATTTTCAAATAAAAAACTCTATATTATGAAGGCTTTTAAAATCTTCTTGATTTTTTTTCCATTCTTCACATTACCCTTAGTCGCACAATCTGATTTTAGATTGGGAAGTATTGTCACAAACAAAGGAGATACTGTACATGGTTTAATCGATTATCAAGCAGATTATAAATTACAGGCAAGCTGTCGGTTTAAAACAGCCAATAAGGAATCTATAGATAATTATAATGCCTCAGATATAAAAGGCTTTCGCTTTGACAAAGAACAACGATTTTTTATTACTGACTCAGTAACAGTAAATGAAAAATATCACTTGATATTTCTAGAAATTATTTTAGAGGGCAAATTAAATCTATACAGATTCACGGAAACAACTTTAGTAAATTATTTCTTTATAAAAAGGTCGGGAGATACATTTCTATCATATATTCCATTTAAAAAATATTATGAAAAAATTGCATCCAACCATGGACTAAGCACTTATACACAAAACATCGAACATACATCAACAAATCATATTGATACGCTGAAAAAATGCATGAGTGATGCACCATCTATTTATAGTGAAATTGAAAAGATTAAAGAACCTACAGAAGCGAGCCTCATTAAAATACTAAAACTGTATCATGAGAAGATTTGCTATAAAAATGTATGCATAACACATCAAAAACAAAAAAAAACAGTACAGCTTTTTGTTACTCCCACTTTGGAGTATACGTGTAACAGAAATGTACTCTATGATGGTAATGATTTATATAAAGGTATTACTGCATCAATTGGGATACTGGGAAGCAATGAACGTCTGTTTTTGAAAACAGGACTATTACTGGCAAAGAATAATAGTAAAATACAAACCGACCAAAATTATTTTTATACTATACCGCTCCAATTGGAATACAGATTTCCCAAAAGAATGATTCAACCAATTGTAACCTACGGCTTAAATTACAACTCGATTTACGATATGTTCATGCCCGTATTGTCAACCAATGTAAACATTTGGTTCTCTAAACATATAGCAGTAACAGTAGGTCCGGAATTTTGCTTTGAACCATTTGTGCCTTTTCCGGTTCTGCCAAGGGGTTTCATTTCGTACAGTTTCTTTGCTGGTCTACAAATAAGACTTTAGAACCCAACCTATCTGTCGCCCCCGCTGGCGCGGCTCTGTGAGCCGTGACAAGATAAAAGTTGTAAATATCTGCACTTGATTGAAGCTCGGTGCATAGGGTAATTTTAGAGATTTGGAGGAAAAGCATAAACTATACACGAATTAGTTACAATAGATTGAATAAATGAATAAACAAACAGAAAAAATAAGGCTTATATACGTACCATTTCTTATTATTGCTATAACTTTAATTGGCAGTTATACATTTCTGAATTGGCAATTAATGATTAGAATGCAATTATTTCCAATCAAGGAAGTAATAATAAATTTAATCGTTCCATTTATTCTTCCTTGGTTTCCGGTATTGTTTTTTTTACGACCCAGAATTAAATTATTAAATCTTGATACAACAAAAAACCGTGACTTGTATATAGTATATCAATTTACAGCTGTACTGGCTATAGGTATCCCCACCATTATCACACAAGATTATCTATATACTGCAACCGGAAAACTTACTGAACTTGATAATATTTCAGAGATATCCAAGCATAAAGAAACGAAGTATTATCGATTAAAAAAGTATTCTATTGACAAAAAGAATATTGGGATTTATAATGAATCTCAGGTGTCCGGAAAATCAAATCAGGATTTGTATATATCTTCGTATCGGGTATGCCCAATTTTGGAAAATACAACAGCAAACAAGGAACTGAATTATGGACATAAACCATTACTTGTCATTAATGGAAAACCATGTCCAGGAATGGATATTTCTGAAATTCCACAGGAGAAAATTATATCAGCAACGAAATTAGCCGTTTTTACAGCATTTGAGCAATATGGTGAACTTGCTAAGAATGGAGCAATAGTTATAACAGCAAAAGAATTTGTCACAAACACAGACACAAATACTACTGTTGAAAATATAGATTCCATTTTACGAACTCCGGTAAAAGCATGGCTTGGGATAGTATACAAAGAAGAAATAAACAATAGGCTCTCTGAAGTTGATAAAGACAGATTAATCAAAGTATTTTTAGAAAATAGTCAACGTGATTTTCAAGCTCAAAATCAGTCTAAGTTTATTTATTTAAAAAGATTAGGTTATTCTGATGAACTCGACTGTTATAAAGAGGCTATTCGAAGAACTTATAGATTAAATTCATCTGAAACTGTACTAATTCCCGTCAACGAATCTTTCGAGTCAAGGAATGGGAATAAACTTGCTTGGATTTTAGGCTCATTTGGCATTGGTGGAATACTTTTTTTATTAATGATACTTGGAGCGAAACTTAAGTGTACAGTGAAAGAAGAGGAAATAACAAGCCTATAAGCCTCACTCTTGGCACAATTTATGTAAATCGTAACAAGCCAAAAAGTAAAACAACATGTGGAAACCAAAACCACTAAAAAACAGGGGCGGAACTGAAAAGCCTGACGAGTAGGAAAATTAATAGAATAGATTTAAAAAATGAACGAACAAATTTCAGTAGCACAAAAGTACATCGACAAAGCAGTAAATCTCGGTTTTGATTATGGTCCGAAATTGATAGGCGCCATCATCGTACTCATAGTAGGTTTATGGGTTATTAAGCTTGCCACAAAGATGGCCGGCAAATCCTTACAAAAAGCAAAATTGGATCAATCGCTGGTTTCGTTTATGATGAGCCTCACCAATGTACTGTTGAAAGTTCTGTTATTCATCACCGTAATGGGAATGGTAGGCATCCAAATGACTTCCTTTATTGCTATTTTGGGTGCAGCAGGTTTGGCGGTAGGTATGGCTTTATCGGGGACCTTGCAGAATTTTGCCGGAGGAGTTATCGTATTGGTGTTTAAACCGTTTAAAGTAGGCGATTTTATCGAAGCACAAGGCTTTTCGGGTACTGTAAAGGAGATTAGCATTTTTACCACGCACTTAAACACTGTCGATAAAAAGCTTATCGTGATTCCTAACGGACCGCTTTCTACCGCTTCACTTACTAATTTTTCGACCGAACCACTTCGAAGAGTCGACTGGAAGTTTGTCATTGCGTATAAAGACAATATAGAGGATTTCAAAAAATCGATCACTACCTTTATTGCCGAAGACAGTCGCATACTGAAAGAGCCTGCGTATTTTATGGGTCTTTCCGAATTGGGCGATAGCTCCGCGAGTTTGGTTGTCAGAGCATGGGTAAACAATTCCGATTATTGGGATGTGCACTTTCAGATGAACGAGAAGGTGTACAAATTACTAAAGGATAACAAACTGAGCACTCCAGCCCCTCAAATGGTGGTGCATCTGCAGGAGAAAAAATAAGGTCTGAATAAAACTCTGTAGAAAATTCCATGTCCTACCTCCGCCAACGGCAGGGTGCGACATGGAATTCCTGTTTCAATCATTTCCGCCAATAATTACACTAAAAATATCAATTAATGGCCATCAACTTCTCAGAAACAAATTACTTTTGAAGTCTTGACACCAACATTCAATATCATCATGAAAAAACTGCTTCTTTCGGTTATCATCTTTTGCTCATTGGCAAGCTCCGCACAACAAGTCATTCCACTGTGGGAACAAGGGAAACTACCCAACAGCAAAGGACTTAACATGACCGATAGCATTGCCAACGAACGACAATTTGTGGTAGCCAATCCGAATATTGAAGTGTATACGCCTTCGAAGGAGGAAAATCGTGGTTTTGCAGTGTTGGTCGTTCCCGGTGGTGGTTATGCTCGGCTGGCACATGTGGTGAGTGGTTCTCAAATAGCAAAATACATCAACAGCATAGGCGGAACGGCCTTTGTATTGAAATACCGCCTGCCGGTAAGTCCGGATTTGCTGCAGCGTGAGATTGGACCATTGCAGGATGGACAACGGGCATTAAGGATGATGCGAATGCTGGCCTCTAAATATGGCTATTCCACTTCCAAAGTAGGCGTTTTCGGCACTTCAGCGGGTGGACATTTAGCCTCGTCGCTGGGTGTTTACAGCAATGATGTTTCGGCAGTAAAGGATTCGCTGAGCAATTACTCTTTTCGTCCCGATTTTATGATATTGCTTTCGCCGGTCATCACGCTGTCCGATCCATACGCGCACAAAGGCTCGCGCGAAAACTTATTGGGGAAGGATGCAAGCGCCGAATTGATCCATCAGTATTCGACTCAGTTGCACGTAACGGAGCAAACTCCACCTGCCATACTCTTTCATGCCAATGACGATAAAGGCGTTCCGTCGCTCAACAGTGTTTTCTTCTACACTGCCCTGCGCGAAAAAGGAGTGGATGCATCGCTTCATATCTTCCCTCATGGTGGACATGCCATCAACCTTACCACCAGTCCCGGCTCTACAGCACTTTGGATGCCTATTTTGGATGCATGGCTGAAAGAAAGCGGTTGGTACGAGACGAAGAAATAAGGCAAAAGACCGCAAATCACATCTTATTTACCATCACTCTTAATGAATTGCCGTCCCATTTAATGAATTGCCGCCCCAGCAATTGATACCGTCAAAACAATCCTAACATAACACTAGGGTGTAAAGTTGGCTTGTACTATCGCAAAGTTCGTTGCGTGGTTGTAAAGTTGGCTTATACAGTTGTCGAGATGGTTTCTGGATTGTAAAGTTGACTAGTATAGTTGTAAAGATGGTTTCTGGGTTGTGAAGTTGGCTTGTACAGTTGTCGAGATGGTCTCTGGGTTGTGAAGTTGGCTTGTACAGTTGTCGAGTTGGTTTCTGGGTTGTGAAGTTGGCTTGTACAGTTGTCGAGATGGTCTCTGGGTTGTGAAGTTGGCTTGTACAGTTGTCGAGTTGGTTTCTGGGTTGTGAAGTTGGCTTGTACAGTTGTCGAGATGGTCTCTGGGTTGTGAAGTTGGCTAGTACAGTTGTCGAGATGGTTTCTGGATTGTAAAGTTGGCTAGTATAGTTGTAAAGTTGGTTGCTGGGTTGTAAAGTTGAGTTTTACGTTTATCCATTACCCTTCCTACCTTCATCACTTCAACGACAACCTGCGCAGCACCGGATTTATCTTAGCCGTGGTGCCCACAACTATCAATGTCATAATACCACCAAATGCCACCGACGGTACAAGTCCCATCAGCTTGGCAGTAACTCCCGATTCGAAAGCACCCAATTCGTTAGACGAACCGATAAAAATACTATTCACCGACGCCACCCGTCCACGCATATGCTCAGGAGTGTGAAGTTGAAGGATGGTACCACGGATCACCACACTTACATTGTCGAACAACCCACTCAACAACAGCAGCAGTGCCGACAACCAAAACCAGTGCGAAAACGCGAAACCAATCATGCACAATCCAAACGCCGAAACGGCAAGCAACAGGGTGCGTCCACTATTCTTTACCGGAGGGTAAAACATAAGGTAGAACGACATAACAATTGCTCCAATGGCCGGACAAGCCCGCAAAAATCCAAGTCCCTGCGGCCCGACGTGTAAAACATCGGAAGCAAAAACAGGCAACAAAGCCACCGCACCACCAAACAACACCGCAAACATATCGAGCGAAAAAGCACCCAGCAATTCGGGCGATTTAAGAACAAAACGAATACCTTCACGTATCCGGCTGAAAATATCCTCGTCGGCCGTAAGCGCCTTGTTGATGATGTGTTTTATTTTTACACGACTGATCATATACAACGAAACGAAGTAGATGAAAATAATGGAACTGTAAGCAACGGTAATCGTCGAAAAACCGTAAATTAAACCACCCAGCGCCGGTCCCATTACAGCACCTATCTGCCAGTTGGCACTACTCCAGGTGGCTGCGTTAGCATAGTCCTTTTTATCTACCAATTGCCCTATAAGCGCAGTATGAGCGGGCATAAGTATACCCCTTGAAAATCCGGTAAGGAAAATAGTGATAAAGATAGGCCAAATGCCCAACCGTTCGAAGGAATGAAAGGACTCAACGCTGTAAAGAGCCAGAATTGATGAGCCTATTAATAAAATTATCGTGGAATTTTGAACAATCTTTTTCCGATTCCACAAATCGATATAATGCCCTGCAAAAAGCGAAATGGAAATCTGCGGGATCACTTCCACCAATCCGATAAGCCCCAACCAAAGTACATTATGTGTCAGATAATACATGTGCCAACTTACAATTACCGATTGCATCAATGTGGCCATAGTCATAAAAAACCGATACCCTAAAAAATACCTGAAATTGCCATTCCGAACCGCCGTGAACGCGTCGCTTTTAAATAATCCACTCATTATTCTTACCCTTATTTATACCAGAGAGAGATACAAACTATAAACTGATAACTAATTTACTGATGACTGATGACTGATGACTGTTGACTGTTGACTGTTGACTGATGACTGATGACTGATGACTGATGACTGATGACTGATTAATCTATTTCATCTCAAAAAAAGTAAAGTTTACGCTTCCATAGCTTCGGTGGTCGCTAAAGTTAGGGTGCAGCTCAAAACTATTCTTTGAGGAGTGTTCCAGCACGAAAAGTCCATCGGGCTTAAGCATGTTCTGTGCAAAAATAAGATTCGGAATCTCCGCCAATTTATCCAACTCGTAAGGAGGATCGGCAAAAATCATATCGAACTGCGTGTGGCAACTGTGTATGAACTTGAAAACATCCGTTCTCATCAGCGACAGGTTATCAATTTTCAATTCAGCACATACTTTACGAATAAAAGCACAGTGGCGCTCATTTTGCTCAATACTGATAACGCTGTTGCAGTCGCGCGACACAAACTCCACTCCTATCCCACCCGTTCCGGCAAACAAATCAAGCACATCAATTCCTTCAAAATCTATTCTATTGTTCAACAGATTAAACAAACCCTCTTTGGCAAAATCGGTTGTAGGACGTGCCGTGATATTACTTGGCGCACTAATTCTACGTCCCTTATATTTTCCACTAATTATTCTCATCGTAATTCAATTTAAAAATTTGTTGGTTCTAACTGTCAACTAACAATTAGCAATACACCACCGTTTTCACGTATTTCTGAACATTCATCTGCAACTCATTCAGTTTATGCATTCCGTGCAGTCTCACATCGTACTTTTCGGTGCTGAGCGACAATTGCTCAAATACATGAAGCGTAAAATACACAAAGTCTTCGGTGCTCCGATAGGTAAAACTGTTTATCAAAACAGGTTTGGCATCGGTCATTACCACCACATCCATCATTTTAGACCGTATCCAAATCTGAAGACAGTTGTTATTGTTTGGATTAATCTTATCCGTAAAAAAATTGCTTAAATGATGCTCCAACACTACATCGGGATACATATGTGTGAGTGCAGCATGCAAAGCCAACGGAATTGAAAAGACATTTACCATGTCCCAATCGGCCAGTTCATTGTAAAGTATCGTTTCGGGTTTGTCTTTTTTATCCTGATAAAATAAAAACAACTCAGCCTGCTCCGGTTTAAAAATAGAAGCGGGCACAAAAGCGTAGGTATCCAGTTCGCAAACCAATCGTATATTCTTACAGTTCACCTGAAGTTCAGGCTCATGCATCAGCAAATGTATAATTTCTTCCTCCGAAAGGGAGTAAAGGAAGGCCGATACTTTTTTTATGGAAAGTAACTTGTTCAATTCATCGTGCACCGATAAAGAAAATCCATCCGAACTAAATCGAATGGATAAGCTATATTGATTATAATCCCTTGTTGAGGAAACTTTTTCCATATTAAAGTAACAAATGTGTAAAATTCAATTCAAAAAAAACTATTAACCTGTGTTTGGGATAAGGGAATTTATACGTTTCTCCTATTCAACTATCTCGTTTTGTCAATAAGGTTTAATGTCAAATGGAATCTGTATTTCTACTAAGGTTAAGACCTTATTTACTATTTTTTTCGACCTTAGTAGCAAAACAAATCAGAGCCAACACAACCTTATTTCCATATTTTCAGAAAGCTAGCGAAGTTAGCAATGCATTCTAATCCCGAACTCAGGTTATTACGGTTTGCAAATTTAGAAAGAAAAATCCACTCATCAATTTTCTATGCATTTTTTATCGTCTTATTTTGCGTTTTTATGCAATTCGCTGCATATCGCTGTCAAACTGACTTTTTCTAATCTAATTTGGTATGTTCTTGAATTTTGTGTCGTATATTTGCACTACAATTGGCTCATTTCAGCATCTATGAGTTCAACTGGGATAAGATCTTTTTATTCAGTGTTATAAATTAATATTTATTGCACTCACCAACCGCCCATTCCTTATGAAAACGACTCAAACACATACTATAGCTACTCTGTATCGCAAGATAGTGAGCGCGCACTCCAACCTTTTCTCCTACGATGAGAGGACGGAACTAAAAAATATTTTCATCAAATTCTCCAATCAAGTTTCGCCGAAAGAGCAAAACGTTGAAAAACTTATTTCTACAAAGATAAAGATTACAGAAATCATATTATCTGAAATCGGACTCGGAAAAGCCGCCGTATTGAGCATCCTTCTTCACGAAATGGTAGAGAAAAAGTTGCTGTCGGTTGAAGAAATTGAAAAAACATTCAACACCCAGATATCATCCATCATGCAGGGAATGATACGGGTAAAGGAATTATATGCCCGTAATTCGTCGCTCGAAACTGAAAATTTCAGAAAGCTATTCCTTACTTTCGCACAAGATATTCGCGTTATTCTGATCATCATCGCCGAACATCTGCAAACCATGCGCGAGCTGGATACTGCCTCGGAAGAAGACCGGCAGAATACCGCCCGCGAAAGTTCATTTTTGTATGCGCCACTCGCCCACCGCATGGGATTGTATGCCATCAAAACAGAGCTCGAAGATCTTTCGTTGAAATACACCAACAGAGATATTTATCGCGAAATTGCCACCAAAATAAACGAGACGAAAAGCTCGCGCGATCAATTTATATCGGAGTTTATCAGTCCGTTGAAACAGAAAATTGAAGGGCTTGGATTTACGTTTGAGATAAAAGGACGTACAAAGTCTATCAATTCCATTTATAATAAAATAAAAAAGCAGAATACCCCTTTCGAGAACATATACGATCTTTTTGCCATCCGCATCATTTTCGATGTGCCCTTCGAAAAGGAAAAAGCTGCTTGTTGGCAGGCTTACTCCATTGTGGCCGATATGTACCAACCCAACCCAAAACGCTTGCGCGACTGGCTTTCTATCCCTAAAACAAATGGATATGAAAGTTTGCACACCACGGTGTTAGGTCCCGAAGGCAGATGGGTGGAAGTGCAGATTCGTACCGTGCGGATGGACGAAGTGGCTGAAAAAGGACTTGCAGCACACTGGAAATACAAGGGTATTAAAAGTGAATCGGGTATGGACGAATGGTTGAAAAACATTCGCGAGATCCTCGAAAACCCCGAATTGAATGCGGTAGACTTTATGGACGAGTTCAAGTTGAATTTGTACGATAAAGAAGTCTTTGTTTTTACCCCCAACGGCGATTTACACAAGCTGCCCAAAGGTGCTACTGCGCTCGACTTTGCTTTTTCCATCCACACCGCCTTGGGTTCGAAATGTGTGGGAGCACAGGTAAATGGCAAAAACATGCCCATCAAGTATGTGCTCAACAACGGCGATCAGGTAAAAGTATTGACTTCGCCCACGCAAAAACCGAACCCGGCATGGTTGAAAGTGGTTACTACCTCGAGAGCAAAAACGAAAATTCGTCAGGCACTTAAAGATGTGGAGTTTAAAGACGCCGAAATGGGTCGCGAAACCATTGTGCGTCGCTTCAAAAACTGGAAAATTGAGCTTGACGATGGCAAACTGTCTCGTTTGGCCAAGAAAAAAGGATTCAAAACGGTTAGTGACTTCTACCAGGAAATTGCCCACGAAAAGTTGGATATGCACATCGTGCGGGATGCCTACCTGGATTTGGACAAACAAAGCTTACCGGAGCAACCCGAATCGAGAAAAGCGGATTCGTTTTCGAAGGATACAAATGTTGAAACATCAAGCAAAGAAGATGTGCTTGTTATCGGCGAGAATCTGAAAGGTATTGACTTCAAACTCGCCAATTGCTGCCATCCTATTTATGGTGATGATGTATTTGGGTTTGTATCCGTATCGGGAGGCATCAAAATCCATCGTACCGACTGTCCGAATGCGCCTCAAATGATAGCCCGTTTAGGGTATCGTATCGTCAATGCACGGTGGTCGGGCAAATCAATAGGATCTCAATACCCGATTACTTTGCGCATTGTAGGGCACGACGATATCGGCATTGTAACGAATGTAACGTCGCTTATCTCTAAAGAAAAAAACATCTCTTTGCGCTCCATCTCCATCGATTCAAGCGCAGGACTGTTTCAGGGCAACCTCACCATTATGGTGAGTGACACCAAGGAACTGGAAGATATCGTAAAGAAAATAAAACTGGTAAAAGGAGTAAAAAGTGTCTCGAGATAACTACTTTATTATACAATTACAAGGTTAAAACAAAACAAATAATCCGACTCTTTTGTCCCCTTTAGGGGATTTAGGGGTCATTAATCAAATAATATGTTTTCAGGAATAATTGAAGAAGCAGCCACAGTAGTTGCACTAAACAAAGAACAGGAAAATTTGCATATTACCATGGCATGTTCGTTCACCAACGAATTGAAAATTGACCAAAGTGTAGCACACAATGGCGTTTGCCTTACCGTTGTTTCGATAAAAGACAACACCTACACCGTTACCGCCATCAAAGAAACGCTGGACTGCACCAATCTGGGACTTCTCGTACCGGGCAGCAAGGTAAATCTTGAACGCAGCATGCTTATGAACGGTCGTCTGGATGGTCATATCGTTCAGGGACATGTTGACCAAACGGCAGTCTGCACCGAAGTAAAAGAAGCCGATGGCAGCTGGTACTTTACTTTCGAATATGCATTTGACAGCGTGATGGCCAAACGTGGATATATGACTGTCGACAAAGGTTCGGCTACAGTTAATGGTGTCAGCCTTACCGTGTGTAACCCTACCGACAATAGCTTTCAGGTGGCCATTATACCATACACCTACGAACACACCAATTTCCACCAAATTAAAGTAGGCACAGTGGTGAACATCGAATTTGACATTATCGGAAAATATGTAAGCCGAATGATGGCATTTAGCTAAATCATAGAGCTGTTTATCGAATATGAAAATCCACAAGGAATGCTCTTCTTTGTGGTTTTTCTGTGTAAAAGAGGCTACTCTTATTGCACAGAGAAACATGTAAAAACTACACTTTGGTTCTTTTTTTATTCCAAAACAAACTATAATTGATTACCGTTGTTAGTATTTCGATGACACTAGCTGACTGATATGATAAAACTAAAAAAACAAATAAAAGAATCATTTTTTAACCCCGTACTCCATTTCTTACCACTACTCTTATTTTTGGTAGTCGACGAACTTTGGGGCATGGATATAGCATGGAAGGTAGCATTTCCGGTTGCTTTTGGTATAGTTATTTACATTTACTTCCGATACAATCAGATTTTCATTTGGAACCTCGTATTCACGTTTATGTTTATGGGGATTGGTGTTTTTGCCAGTCTGGCCTCTTTGTTGCCACTACCAATGCTTTTTCAGGGGGTAGAAGATAAATTTGTTGTACTTGCCTTTGTCATACTGTTTCTGCTTTTCCGGAAACAGATACAAGGGTTGATTTTGAAGATAGTACCACGACTAATTCCCATGTCGAATAATTTCAACGAATTGTATCGGGCTTTTTGGGCAATGTTCCTTGTTCTTCTGGTTTATATTTCTTCAAATTTAATGCTTCGTGTGCTTGCCCCGGTAAATTACTCCGTTTACTTCCAGGTTTTACAGGCTATCTTTATCGGGATCATTCTAACGCTCTCTGTTTTTGAAGTGGTGCGTGTGTACATTATCCGGTCAAAGTTGGTCAGTGAAGAATGGTGGCCGATAGTCAGCGAACAGGGTAAAATCATTGGTAGTATACAACATCTGACGAGCCTCTCCGACGAGAAAAAATACATGCATCCGATTGTGCGGGTAATTTTGGTAGACAAAGGAATGATCTTTATGCAAAAGCGATCGGCAGAAGATTTAATATTCCCCGGCTTTTGGGATACTGCCATTTCTAATCATGTGCGGGTAGGAGAAACAATAGAACAATGCATTGATCGCACTACAGAGGAGCGGTATGCGCTTAAAGGAGTAAAATACATGTATCTATCCAACTATATAAGCGAAACGCCTAAAGAGCACCAATACGCATTCTTGTTTGTCAGTTGCCAGCTTACGGAGATAAATCCAAATCCAACCTTTATTGAATTAACAAAATGGTGGACACAACAGCAGATTGAAGAAAACCTTGACAAAGGTATATTCACCGAGAATTTTAAAATAGAATACGATCTACTGCAACGAAGCGGATTGCTGGAGACCGGAAAATGCAATTGCAATTGCAAACTGAAGGAAGTCATTTACCAGCAGCCCAGTGGTGGAAAATAAACATAAAACTAAAAAGGGAAAAGCAGCAGCTTTTCCCTTTTTAGTTTACAAGAGCGAACTCTCGTTAGAATTTATAATCCAGTCCGATACCAAAAACTTTATTCGTACGGCTAAATACATCTGTTCCGGCTAAAGTAGTTCCGTTGTAGTTAGCAGATGCTTTCGTCCAGTCAGAGTAGTTAGTAAAGAAGTACGCAATGTTCAGTCTCAAATCCGGAGTGATTTTCACAGCACCACCAAAACCGAGAGAATAGGAGTTCAAGCTAAAGCTCATATCGCTTTGGTAAGCATCTTTAGCACCTGTGCGGGTTACTTGTCCACCGGCACTAACCATCAGCACATCATTAATGCTGTATTCAGTACCAAACAAATACTCGTTCACTCCTCCATTGATATATTGTTGCTTATTATTCGCCATTTTAGCATCCGAATCAAAGAAATGGTGGTATCCACCCGACACTTTCAGTTTTTTACACAATTGGTATTCACCACCTACAGTCAACAACGCAGGGATATCGTGAGGCGTATTCACGCCATCAGCATACAAACCTGTATTATCAACAACAGTATTATTTTGTACATTCAGTGCACTTTTAAATTCATATTTTGCTGCAAGGTTCAAACCGCTCACATGATAGTTTAAACTTAAAATAGGTGTTACTCCCCAACCTGTTTGTGTACAATCAAGTTCTTTATCAGCAGTGGATGCGGCACTTGTTGTCATAGCTGTGGCTTTCCCGGCAAAAACCGGAGCAGCTGCGGCTAATGTACCCTGTGCTGTTTGAATATTAATAGCACCTATTTGCGTTGGAGTTAAACCAGCAGCTCCCAACAATCCCTGAATTTGAGCAATTTGAGTTGCATTCAAACCTGCGGCTGTACCATTTGCCAGCAATACTGTGCCACCACCACCTGAAACAATTGGCTGTAATCCGGCCACATAACTTGTTGCACCTGCTGACCATCCACTTAAGACGGTTGCAGCATCAGTGAAGAATTTTGGTGCTGAAACCAATGATGAACCATTGTATAAAGCTCCAAAAGCAGGTTGATTTGGATTAATCATTATATTCTTCAAGTGCCCAACATACGCATTATTTACAATGTTCAAACGCATTCCCAATGCAGCGGACAATGCTTCATTAAACTTATAAGAACCGTTCAATTGAAGTCCAAAAATAAACTGCTTTCCCTCCATATAGCTGTCAACAGAATAGCTTGTAGTATTAACGCCTTTTGATGTAAGTGACAAAGGTAACATCGATATAGGAGCTTCGAACGATGGAAGCCCTTGACCGAAAACGGCTTTACCTCCACCACCGGTTACAGCAAATGATGCCGAAACAGCATATTTATCTTTTTTATAAGCAAACTGAATGCTGGGAACTATCGGTGCTGATGCTTCACCTTTATATACTTTGGTTGCATTACCATCGTTATACGCCGCAAATGGGGCAAAAGTAGAAGTGATAGTACGCGTTTGGAATACGCTTTGGTTTGTAAATGCAAGATGGAAACCATCGGATAAGAAAATCAAACCTGCGGGGTTGGTATAAACGGCATCAATCTCGGTAGAGGCGTCGCGTGCCGGATTACGTAAAAAATGTACACTCTGATTTGTATTAGTCAATAAACCACCGGCGAATGTTGAACCAACGGCTAAAGAAAGAAATGCAAGAATCAAAAGTTTCTTCGTCATAAATTATTTTTTTAGTTATTGTATATGAAATATTCGTTAAAAAAGCCATGCGTTAATTTGCATGAATTTTTGAACTGCAAAATTACACATTATTTTCATATTTGTGCAATTATTATACAATTAATGCACAAAATCTACAAAATTGTGCCATTTCACGGCTCAATCGGAAAAGTTGTGTTGGTAATGAGCTCAAGCATAAATTTTAGTAAGTCTGAAAAGGAAGAATCTGACATCTCTCACTCCTCTAAAAGAAGCTCTGAATGCTTTTATTTTAGCATTAAAAGATTCAGCCGATGCATTTGTGCTTCTATTATCAAAGTAGTTGAGAATGGTTTCGTAATGAGATTGAATGGTTCTTGCTACAGTTCCAAAGGATAGAAATTGGGCTTTATCAACCCTGTCATACCATTGAGCAAGTTTTGCAAATGCCACTCCCTTGAGTTTTGTCTGATGATAAATTGCTCCTAGTTGGAGCGATAAATGATACGCTTTCTTTAAGTCCGGATATAATTCAAAAAGAATATCAGCACGTTTTTGTTGTGAAAGAGTCCAGCTAGTAGGCTTCTTGAATAAGAGATATCGACTGCGTGCCAGTAATTGTTTGAGAGTATCTCCATTGGAGAAAATAGCTGGTCTATAGCTTTCTCCACGAGCTTTTGCGTAGTTTATTTCTATCATTTCCTGATCCAGTGCCTGCCAACGATATTTTATTCTCATTTCCTGAACGGCATCATACACCAGTTTTTGTACATGGAATCTATCCGTAACACGCCTGGCCTTTGGGAAGCATATCTTGACAATATATTCCATGTTGGCAGCCATGTCCAGTGTTACTTCCCTGACTTTCCAGCGAACTCGTCTTGGTAAACGTTGCAGCACGGTTATAATATCATCAGCCTTTGTTCCTTTGACCATAGCTACAATAGCTCCTTTACGTCCTTTGGCGGCTTTGTTGGTTATGATAGTGTAAAGTTCTCCATTAGACAGACTCGTTTCGTCTATGCTTAGAAAACCGCCAATGTTTTGCTCATAGAGTAACCAATGCTCTGCATGAGGCTTTTGATTCCACTGGTGGTAATCACTTAGATGATCTTTGTATTGCTCTTGTAATTGTTGCCCGTCAAGCCCGTAATGATTAGCTAAACTTTGACTACTTATCGGATGAGTATCCAGGTAGTCCTTTTAAAAAAGTCGCAAATTCCTGGGTGAATCGCGTTCCTTGGGCAACTAAATTCCAATCCCTGCTTACCACTTCTTTCGTGTTCGTGTTTAACCAACGACGACGTTTGACAATTAAATCAAATACCTTGCCCCGTAGTGGAAAATCGTGAATCGTTTGCTCGGAATAAAACCCGTGGCAGCGCATAGGTTCATTTATATACTCGGATGGAATGTCGGATTTTTCCTCCAATAAAACTTCATAGCCAATCTTAATGTCACGTACTGACTTTATTTCAAAATAATCAAGAAGACCTGCGGGAAGAATAAGACTCAGCAATTGTTGTTCTACACTGCTTAATTTGGATTCACTTTTCATGAAACAAAAATATTATTTTATTTCAAAAAACACAACTTTTCCGATTGAGCCCATTTCACAACCAAAAAACAAAAAAAAGAGAATAAAAAAAGGGAAAAGCCGAAGCTTTTCCCTTTCTCAATTCAGAAAGTTTTGATTTTGAATTACTCAGCTGCAGGAGTTTCTTCAGTTGCCGCAGGAGCAGCAACCGGAGCTTCAGCTGCTACCGGAGCAGCAGTTTCTTTCTTAGCAGCTGTAGAACGACGCGTACGCGCAGCTTTCTTAACAGCTTTTTCTTTCAACATGTTTTCGTTGTAGTCAACCAATTCGATAATACACATTTCTGCGTTATCACCTAAACGGAAACCTGTACGTAAAATACGAGTATATCCTCCCGGACGATTAGCAATTTTCACTGCAACATTTTGAAATAGTTCAGTTACCATTTCTTTATTTTGCAAGTGACTAAATACTGTACGACGTGAGTGTGTAGTATCTTCTTTTGATTTCGTCAACAATGGTTCTACATAAACTTGCAAGGCTTTAGCTTTAGCCAAAGTAGTAGCAATTCTCTTATGTTGAATAAGAGAAGAAGCCATATTGGACAACATCGCCTTTCTGTGAGCCGTTTTACGGCCTAAGTGGTTAAATTTTTTATTATGTCTCATCTCTTTACTCTTTTTCTAATTTATATTTAGCGATATCCATTCCAAATGACAGATTCAAGCTTTCTAATTTTTCATCTAACTCGGTGAGAGATTTTTTACCGAAGTTACGGAACTTCAATAAATCATGACGATGATATCCGGCCAATTGGCCTAATGTATCTACATCAGCAGCTTTCAAACAGTTGAGAGCACGAACAGATAGTTCGAGATCAGTCAATTTTGTTTTAAGCAATTGACGCATATGCAAGATTTCTTCGTCAAACTCATCACCACCTTCACCTTCGGTTACTTCCAACGAGATTTTCTCGTCAGAGAACAACATAAAGTGGTGAATTAGAATTTTAGCAGCTTCTTTCAAGGCATCTTTCGGATGAATAGAACCATCGGTACTAATTTCAATTACTAATTTCTCGTAATCGGTAACTTGTTCCACACGGTAATTTTCAATCGAATACTTTACGTTACGTATAGGCGTAAAAATAGCATCAATCGGAATAACACCAATCTCAGCGTTAGCTGGTTTGTTTTCTTCCGACGGGGCATAACCACGTCCTTTATTCACCGTAATGTCAATTTGGAAACTGGCAGAAGGATCAAGTTCGCAAATTACTAATTGTGGGTTAAGCACTTCAAAACCGGTAAAATATTTTGCAATATCACCAGCCTTAAAAGAACTTGCTCCGGAAACAGTAATAGTTACTTTCTCGTTTTCGATATCTTCAACTATTTGTTTGAAACGCACTTGTTTCAAATTTAAGATGATGTTAGTAACATCATCAATTACTCCCGGAATAGTTGAATACTCATGATCGATTCCTTCTATTTTGATGGAAGTAATAGCGAAACCTTCTAGTGAAGACAATAGGATACGGCGCAAAGCATTACCTACTGTAATACCGTAACCGGGTTCTAGCGGACGAAATTCAAATTTGCCATGAAATGCGTCGGCTTCCATCATGATAACCTTTTCGGGCTTTTGAAATGCTAATATAGCCATGGATTCACTTATTATTTAGAGTACAACTCAACGATTAACTGCTCTTTGATATTTTCAGGAATATCTTCACGTTCCGGAACATGTAAATAGGTTCCGCCCATTAAAGAAGCATTCCATTCAATCCAAGGGTATTTGCTGTGATTAAAACCTTCCAAAGAAGCATTGATAACTTCCATTGATTTGTTTTTTTCACGAACTGCAATCACCTGACCAGGTTTGATATGACATGAAGCAATGTTTACTACTTTGCCATCAACTGTAATGTGTTTGTGACTAACCAATTGGCGAGCACCTGAACGAGTAGGAGCAAATCCTAAACGAAACACTAAGTTATCCAAACGTGATTCCAATAATTGTAATAATACTTCACCGGTTACACCTTTAGTACGTTGAGCTTTTTCGTACATGTTACGGAATTGTTTCTCCAACACACCGTAAGTATACTTTGCTTTTTGTTTTTCGCGTAATTGAATACCGTACTCCGACGTTTTTTTACGACGACCTTGACCATGTTGTCCAGGAGGGTAGTTCTTTTTAGCTAACACTTTATCTGGTCCGAAAATAGCTTCACCAAATTTACGAGCTATTCTTGACTTTGGTCCAATATATCTTGCCATTGTTTTATTTTTTGTTTAAAATTGATTATGTGTTCCACGTGCACAAATGGGTCGAAACTTATTACAGCCGCGACTGCAGAGAGGTTTAAATGCAATCTGTTTATTTTAGTTCACCTATTCGACTGCCGAGGAAACTCGATTACGAATTACACTCTTCTCCTTTTAGGAGGACGACAACCATTGTGTGGAAGTGGGGTAACATCAACAATTTCTGTTACTTCGATACCTGCACCGTGAATAGTACGAATTGCTGATTCACGACCGTTACCTGGTCCTTTTACATAGGCCTTCACTTTCTTCAAACCTAAATCTAATGCAACTTTTGAGCAATCCTGTGCTGCCATCTGAGCTGCGTAAGGAGTGTTTTTCTTTGAGCCACGGAATCCCATCTTACCGGCAGATGACCAAGATATTACTTGACCGCTACCATTTGCAAGTGTAACAATAATGTTATTAAATGATGAATGTACGTGCAATTGACCTACACCGTCTACTTTAACGACTCTCTTTTTGGCTGCAACTGTTTTCTTTGCCATATTAATTGAATATTATTTTGCTTTTTCTAAAATTCGCAAACAGTTAATAACCTTATTTAGTTGCTTTTTTCTTGTTAGCAACTGTTTTCTTTTTACCTTTACGAGTACGAGCATTATTTTTCGTACTTTGTCCTCTCAATGGTAGGCCAATACGGTGGCGAACTCCACGGTAACAACCAATGTCCATCAATCGCTTGATGTTGGTTTGTACTTCAGAGCGAAGGTCACCTTCTACTTTGTATCCTATCCCAATGATCTCGCGGATCTTAGATGCTTGGTCGTCTGTCCAATCTTTCACTTTGATGTTGATGTCAACACCGGCAGTTTCTAAAATCTTTTTTGCACTATTGCGACCTATTCCGTAGATATAAGTCAATCCAACTTCTCCTCTTTTGTTTTGAGGTAAATCTACTCCGACAATTCTTATAGCCATAAACTTATTTTTTCAAAAAATAAATAATTATCCTTGACGTTGTTTAAACTTAGGATTTTTTTTGTTGATAACATACAAACGCCCTTTTCTCCGCACGATTTTACAATCGTCGGTGCGTTTTTTTACAGATGCTCTTACTTTCATGGGGAAATATTTAATTTTATTTATATCTAAAAGAGATTCTTCCTTTTGACAAATCATAAGGCGACATTTCAACTTTCACTTTATCACCGGTCAAAATTTTTATATAATGCATACGCATTTTGCCTGAGATATGAGCTGTAATTACGTGACCGTTTTCCAACTCGACGCGAAACATGGCGTTTGATAATGCTTCAATTATCTTTCCATCTTGTTCAATTGCAGTTTGCTTGGCCATATATTAAATTGCTTTATTCCCTAAAATTTGTTCTATAAATTCAAAACTCGAAAGTATATCGGCTTTGCCACGTCGTATTGCAATTGAATGTTCAAAGTGGGCAGAAGGTTTCCGATCAATTGTCCGGGTGGTCCATCCATCTTTTTCAAACACTAAGTTTCTCGCTCCCATGTTAATCATAGGCTCAATAGCTAGGGTCATTCCTGATTTCAGCATTATTCCGTTTCCTTTTCGTCCATAATTCGGAACTTCAGGTGCTTCGTGCAATTTGCGTCCAACACCATGTCCTATCATTTCACGAACAACAGAATAACCGCGTTCTTCACAATAACTTTGAATTGCATTTCCTAAATCGCCTAACCGGCGACCTTCTTGTGCTTGCTCTATACCTTTGTATAAAGATTCTTTAGTTGTACGCAATAAATCAACAATCTCCGGTTTCACATCGCCTACACAAAAAGTATAAGCAGAGTCGCCATGAAAACCATTTATATATGCACCACAATCTACAGAAATAATATCACCATCTTCCAAAATAATTTTGTCGGAAGGTATACCGTGAACTACCTGATCGTTTACTGAAGTACAAATAGATTTCGGGAAGCCACCGTAACCGAGAAAACCCGGTACGGCGCCATTATCCCTAATATATTCTTCGGCAATTTTATCCAATTGCGCTGTGCTAATGCCCGGCGTAATTATTTTTGCCATTTCAGCTAACGTTTTAGCCACAATTTGATTACTGATACGAAGCAATTCTATTTCTTCGTCCGATTTTAAAAAAATCATTCAGATATTGTTTTAATATGCAGCGGCACCACCTGTGCGTCCTTTTATTCTACCCGATTTAAGCAGACCGTCGTAATGGCGCATTAGTAAGTGGCTTTCGATTTGTTGAAGTGTGTCAAGTACTACCCCAACCAAGATCAACAATGAAGTTCCACCAAAAAATGCAGCAAATGACTGATTAATTCCAACTACGCTTGCAAAAGCAGGCATAATAGCAATAAATGCAAGGAATATAGAACCAGGCAAAGTGATACGAGACATAATTAAATCAAGATACTCAGCGGTACGTTTACCGGGTTTGATACCAGGAATGAAACCATTATTACGTTTCATTTCTTCAGCCATTTGAGTTGGGTTAATTGTAATAGCTGTATAGAAATACGTAAATATCACGATTAAGAAACCAAATACCAAATTATACCAAACACCGGTCGTATTCATAAATGCACTTACAAATCCTGTCATTGCATCAGAATGAGCGAAACCGGCTAGCGTTGCAGGAATGAACATAATTGCTTGCGCAAAAATGATAGGCATAACACCTGCTGCATTTATTTTTAATGGAATATATTGACGAACGCCACCATATTGTTTATTCCCAACTACGCGTTTTGCATATTGTACCGGAATCTTACGAGTTCCCTGCACAAGCATTATCGAAGCAGCAATAACCAACAGAAGTACGATCAGTTCTCCAAGGAACATTACCAAACCACCACCTGCATCACCTAAACGTGAAGCAAACTCTTTGATAATAGCACCCGGAAAGCGTGAAATAATACCCACCAAGATAATAAATGATATACCGTTACCAATACCTTTATCAGTAATACGCTCACCGAGCCACATTACAAACATGCTACCACCACAAAGAATTAATGTTGAAGTCAGTGTAAACATAAATCCACTAGGTATAGCCGAGCCCGCTTGAGCCAACTGAACGCTAAGGTTTATTAAATACGAAGGACCTTGCAACAATAAAATAATTACGGTCAGGTAACGGGTATATTGATTCATCTTACGACGTCCACTTTCACCCTCACGTTGCATTTTTTGGAAATAAGGCACCGCAATAGTCAATAGCTGGATAACGATAGATGCAGAAATGTATGGCATGATACCTAATGCAAATACCGAAGCATTTGCAAAAGCACCACCCGAAAACATATCTAATAAAGCGAGAAGACCACCGCTTGTTTGCGATTTTAATGCTGTCAAAGCATTAGGGTCAATACCCGGAAGTACAATATAAGAACCAAAACGATAAATCAATACTAACAAGAAAGTTGTGAGAAGTCTATTACGAAGGTCTTCAATCTTCCAGATATTTTTTATTGTCTCTATTAGTTTCATGTTCTTACAATTTTACTATGGTTCCACCTGCGGCTACAATTGCTTCTTCAGCAGATTTAGAGAACCCATTAGCTTCAACTTCAATTTTCACAGTCAAAACTCCTTTACCTAAAATTTTCACCAAAGCAGTTCTTGAAACAAAACCTGCTTCTCTCAAATCGCTTACGCTGATTTTAGTTAAGTTATTAGTTTGAGCTAATGTTTGAAGTGTATCGATATTGATAGCTTTGTATTCAACACGGTTTACATTTTTAAAACCGAATTTTGGCAAACGACGTTGAATAGGCATTTGACCGCCTTCAAAACCAACCTTTTTCGAGTATCCAGAACGTGACTTCTGTCCTTTGTGCCCTTTTGTAGAGGTTCCACCTAATCCAGATCCGGTACCACGACCAATTCTCTTTCTAGTTTTTACAGAACCAACTGCAGGGGTTAAATTACTTAAATTCATATCTTATTTTTTAAAGATTCAAAGAATAATACTATTTGATAACTTCAACCAAGTGATGCACTCGTGCAACCATTCCCAAAATTTGAGGAGTTGCTTCGTGTTCAACTACGGCATTCATTTTTTTC
The DNA here is from genome assembly GCA_942493025.1 of Paludibacteraceae bacterium. Lineage (GTDB taxonomy): Bacteria > Bacteroidota > Bacteroidia > Bacteroidales > Paludibacteraceae > Paludibacter. Next base: position 3,910,077 of record OW818663.1, on the reverse strand, counting down.
AAACCCAATGCTTCCAAAGTCAATTTTTGAACTTTAGGACATTTGATTTTACTTCTTACTTGTTTAATTTTTATTGTTGCCATAATTTTACGTTTTATCCGTTAAACACTGTATCAAGTGAAACACCTCTGTTTTGAGCTACTGTATGAGCATCACGAAGTTCACCCAAAGCCACGATAGTAGCTTTTACTAAGTTGTGAGGATTCGATGAGCCTTTAGATTTAGCCAATACATCGGTAATACCAACACTTTCGAGTACCGCACGCATCGCACCACCCGCTTTTACTCCCGTACCATGTGATGCAGGGCTAATGAAAACCTGAGCTCCACCAAATTTCGACAATTGAGCGTGAGGGATAGTACCGTTTTGAACTGGTACTTTAATCAAGTTTTTCTTTGCAGCTTCAGTTCCTTTTGCAATTGCAGCAGTTACCTCACCGGCTTTACCTAGTCCCCAGCCTACGATACCATCTTCGTTTCCAACTACAACAATTGCAGAGAAACTGAATGTACGTCCACCTTTGGTAACTTTAGTAACACGATTAATAGCTACTAATCTGTCTTTCAATTCTAAATCGTTGGTCGATTTAACTTTATTCATATTTGTTGCCATACTTGATTAAAATTTAAGACCACCTTCGCGAGCAGCTTCAGCTAATTGTTTAACTCTACCGTGATATAAATAACCGTTACGGTCAAAAATCACAGCTGTAATTCCGGCTTCTTGAGCAACTTGAGCTACCTTTTTGCCTACAATGGCAGCTTGTTCTGTTTTAGTTACTTTTTCTTTAAGACCTAAAGAAGATGCAGCAGCTAATGTTACTCCATTAACGTCATCAATAAGTTGAGCGTAAATTTGAGTATTGCTTCTGAATACGGTCAATCGTGGTCTTTGTGCAGTTCCAGACACTTTGTGTCGGATATGTGCTTTTATTCTTATTCTTCTATCGAATTTTCTAGTCATAATTTCACAAGTTTACGTAAATTATTTACCAGCAGATTTACCTGCTTTGCGGCGAAGTATTTCACCCGCGAATTTAACACCTTTTCCTTTGTATGGCTCAGGCTTACGGAATGAACGAATTTTTGCGCAAACTTGACCAATCAATTGTTTGTCGCAACACTCCAAAATGAGTACAGGGTTTTGGTTACGTTCGCTTTTTGTTTCAATTTTGATAACATCAGGTAAACTCAAAAAGATATTGTGAGTATAACCTAAAGCGAATTCTAATACCTGACCTTGGTTCGATACACGATAACCAACACCAACTAATTCCAAGGTCTTTTTGTAACCTTCTGAAACACCTACAACCATGTTTTGGATCAATGAACGATACAAACCATGAAAAGAACGGCTTTGTTTCTCATCGTTTTGACGAGTTACGTGACAAATACCATCCTCAATTGTTACTACTACATTAGGGTCGATTTGTTGAGACAAAACTCCTTTTGGACCTTTAACGGTAACCAATGCGTCTTGAACCGTGATTGTAACACCGGCTGGAACGCTTATGGGTAATTTTCCTATTCTTGACATATTTCTTTCCTCCTATTAATAAATGTAACAAATAACTTCACCACCCAATTTTAAACCGAGTGCTTCTTTGTTGGTCATAACACCTTTAGAAGTAGAAAGAATTGCAATACCTAATCCATTCAATACACGTGGCATATCTTTGTAGCCAACATATTGACGAAGACCGGGAGTAGAAACTCTGATCATTTTTTTAATCGAGCTAACTTTGTTAACTTGATCGTACTTCAAAGCAATTTTAATTGTGCCTTGTGGACCTTCTTCTACAAATTTGTAGTTGAGGATATAGCCTTTCTCGTGCAATATCCGGGTCATTTCTTTTTTCAAATTCGATGCTGGAACTTCAACCACACGGTGGTTTGCTTTAATGGCGTTCCGCAATCGGGTAAGATAATCTGCTATTGGATCTGTCATATAATTGTTTTTAAATTGATCCCGGCTTTCGGGACAATATTTAACTTATTTTCTTTTTTGAAATTGTGCAGACAAGGCAAGCCTTGTCTTTTACAATTACCAGCTTGCTTTTCTAACACCCGGGATTAAACCGTTAGATGCCATTTCACGAAATTGAATACGCGAGATACCAAACTGACGAATATATCCTTTTGGACGACCAGTAAGTTTGCAACGGTTGTGAAGACGAACTGGAGAAGCATTTTTAGGGATCGATTGAAGGGCTTCATAGTTACCTTCAGCGATATATTTTGCTCTTTTTTCAGCGTATTTAGCAACCATTTTGGCTCTTTTCACCTCGCGGGCTTTCATTGATTCTTTTGCCATTGTATGTCTAAATTAGTTTTTTTTGAATGGTAATCCAAATTCTTTCAACAATGCGAAACCTTCTTCGTCAGTTTCAGCAGTTGTTACAAAAGTAATGTTCATACCCAACAAACGAGTAAGACCATCGATATTGATTTCAGGGAAAATAATTTGTTCCTGGATACCTAATGTATAGTTACCTCTTCCGTCCAATTTATTAGCAATCCCCTTGAAGTCACGCATACGTGGCAAAGCAACACGTACCAATCTTTCAAGAAACTCATACATTTTATCTCCACGTAACGTTACACGAACACCGATAGGCATTTTTTTACGCAATTTGAAGTTAGAAATATCGTTTTTAGAAATAGTTGCTACTGCTTTTTGACCTGTAATTGTAGTCATTTCGTTGATAGCAACTTCGATAATTTTTTTATCTGCTACTGCTATTCCCAGACCTTGGTTAAGAACAATTTTCTCCAATTTTGGAGATTGCATAACTGAGCTGTAACCAAATTCTTTCATTAAGATAGGAACGATACGTTCTCTATAATCTTGTTTTAAACTTGCTGTGTTCATTTTAGATTTCCTCTCCTGATTTTAAAGAAACACGCACCAATTTACCTTCTGCATTCAATTTGCGACCAACGCGAACGGGTTTCCCGTTTTCAACTGGATTTAAATTAGAGATATGAATAGTTGCTTCTTTCTTGATTATACCTCCTTGAGGACTTTTCGCATTCGGTTTGGTGCTCTTTGAGACCAAATTAACACCTTCTACAATAGCGCGTTTGTCTTTCACAAGAATTTCTAGCACGCGACCGGTTTTGCCTTTATCAACACCAGTATTTACGTAAACGGTATCACCTTTTTTTATGTGTAATTTACTCATCACTATTTTGTTTTTCGAAGATTAAAGCACTTCAGGTGCAAGAGATATGATTTTCATATTCGTTGCACGCAATTCACGAGCTACAGGGCCGAAGATACGGCTTCCACGGATTTCGCCAGCGGTATTTAATAATACGCAAGCGTTATCATCGAAACGTATATAAGAGCCATCTGCACGACGAACTTCTTTTTTTGTACGAACGATAACTGCCTTAGAGACAACGCCCTTTTTAATGTCTCCAGAAGGGATAACACTTTTTACTGCCACAACGATAATATCGCCGAGTGTAGCGTAGCGTTTGCTTGTTCCTCCTAATACACGAATACAAAGAACTGTTTTTGCTCCACTGTTATCGGCTACTATGAGTCTTGATTCTTGTTGTATCATAATTACTTAACTCTTTCGATAATTTCAGTTAATCTCCATCTTTTTAGTTTACTCAAAGGACGAGTTTCCATGATGCGCACAGTGTCACCAATGTTGCAATCGTTTTTCTCATCATGAGCATGATATTTCTTGGTCTTATTTACGAATTTTCCGTAAATAGGGTGTTTTTCTTTCCATTTTACAGCAACGGTAATGGTCTTATCCATTTTATTACTGAAAACGACACCTGTTCTTTCTTTTCTTAAATTTCTTGATTCCATCAGGGTCATGATTTTAATTATTAATTTCTCTCTGACGTAACTCAGTAGCAAGACGTGCAACAGTTCTACGAACCACTTTAATTTGCATTGGATTGTCAAGCGGAGAAATGGCGTGATTCATTTTTAAACGACTCAATTGCTCTTCTTGAGCAGCCATACGTTCTTGAATCTCTTTTGTATTTAATTCTTTAATTTCTCTTGTTTTCATTTTCCTTACGCATTTAAAGAGGTGAAATCATAATCTCGTCTAACTACAAACTTAGTAGTTACGGGTAGTTTTTGAGCAGCTAAACGTAATGCTTCTTTAGCAATTTCGAAGGATACACCTTCTACTTCGAATAGCATACGTCCCGGGGTAATAGGAGCAACAAAACCTTCCGGAGCACCTTTACCCTTACCCATACGTACCTCTGCAGGTTTCTTGGTAATAGGTTTATCTGGAAACACACGAATCCAAATTTGTCCTTGTCTTTGCATATAACGGGTTACGGCAATACGGGCGGCTTCAATTTGACGACCAGTTAACCATTTTGATTCAAGGGATTTAATTCCGAATGAACCGAACGCTAACTGATTACCTCTTTGGGCATTTCCTTTCATGCGCCCCTTTTGCTGTCTCCTGAACTTTGTCTTTTTTGGTTGTAACATAATATTTACTTACAAATTCATTAATAACAGTTTAATTATTTTTTCTTTTTGAAGCCACCTTTGCCAGCTCCACGGTCGTTTTTCGAACGATCGCCATAACGATCACCACGATCATTACCGCCACGTTCGCCGCCGCGTGAAGTTTCTTTAGTAGCTGTAAAGTTAGGAGCTAAGTCTTTTTTACCGTAGATTTCACCACGACAAATCCATACTTTGATACCAATTAAACCTACTTTAGTCAATGCCTCAGCGTGAGCATAATCAATATCAGCTCTGAAGGTATGAAGAGGAGTTCTTCCTTCTTTATACATTTCCGAACGTGCCATCTCGGCACCATTCAGACGACCTGAACACATTACTTTGATTCCTTCAGCTCCCATGCGCATTGTCGACTGGATAGCCATTTTCGTTGCACGACGGTAAGCAATTTTGCCTTCAACCTGACGAGCAATGTTGTTAGCAACAATTACAGCATCAAGTTCAGGACGTTTTACTTCGAAAATGTTCAACTGAATTTCTTTGTCTGTAATTTTCTTTAACTCTTCTTTTAATTTATCAACTTCTTGTCCACCTTTTCCGATAATGATACCGGGACGAGCTGTGCAAATAGTGATAGTAACTAGCTTAAGAGTACGTTCAATAATGATACGCGACAAACTAGCTTTTGCAAGACGGGCATTAAGATATTTTCTTATTTTGTGGTCTTCTACCAAAGTGTCACCATAATTGTTGCCACCGTACCAGTTAGAATCCCATCCACGTATAATACCTAAACGGTTACTTATTGGATTAATTTTTTGTCCCATCGAGCATTAAATTTGGTTATCGTTAGTAATTTTTGAATCTACATACAATGTTACGTGATTCGAACGTTTGCGAATACGGTATCCACGACCTTGTGGGGCTGTGCGAAGACGTTTCATCATAGTTGCTGAATCGACACAAATTGAACTTATGTATAAGTTTGCGTTGTCGGCTTTTTGCTCAGTTTTGGTTTCCCAGTTAGCAATAGCTGATTTAAGCAATTTTTCTAATCTTCCAGAAGCTTCTTTAGAAGAAAACTTCAGAACACTTAAGGCTTTATTTACCTCCATTCCACGAATCATGTCAGCCACAAGGCGCATTTTACGTGGTGAAGTTGGTACGCCATTTAGCTTAGCAAAGTAAAGAGTCTTTTGAGCCTCTTTTCTTTCGTCTGCTGATATTTTTTTTCTTGCACCCATTGTTACAGAATTTTTATTTTTTTCTAATTTTTATTTCAATGGATTATTTTTTCTTACCACCGTGACCGCGGAAGTTACGAGTAGGTGAAAATTCACCTAACTTGTGTCCTACCATATTTTCGGTTACATATACGGGAATAAACTTATTACCATTGTGAACTGCAATTGTGTGACCAACAAAATCAGGTGATAACATTGAAGCACGAGCCCATGTTTTGATAACGGTTTTTTTACCGGCCTCATTCATGGTTAAAACTTTCGTCTCTAGCTTCAAGTTGATGTATGGTCCTTTTTTTAATGAACGGCTCATATTATTTACTTAATTTTTTCGATTATTTTTTCTTTCTTTCAATAATATATTGGCTTGATTGCTTTTTAGGAGCACGTGTTTTGTATCCCTTAGCTAATAAACCTTTACGAGAACGTGGGTGTCCACCTGATGCGCGACCTTCACCACCACCCATTGGGTGATCGACTGGGTTCATGGCAACACCTCTAACTCTCGGACGACGTCCAAGCCAGCGTGAGCGACCTGCTTTACCTGATCTTTCTAACGCGTGGTCAGAATTACCAACACTACCAATTGTGGCTTTACAAGTAGAAAGAATCTTACGAACTTCACCTGAAGGCAATTTTACAATGGCATACTTTTCCTCACGTGAAGTGAGTTGAGCAAATGTTCCAGCTGAACGTACCATCGCGGCACCTTGTCCAGGACGTAATTCGATATTATGAATTATTGTACCTAATGGAATGTTTTGCAAAGGCAATGCATTTCCAACTTCTGGTGAAGCTTCAGCTCCTGAAAGAACTTGTTGACCTACCTGCAATCCATTTGGCGCAAGTATGTAAGTTTTTTCACCATCAGCATAAAATAGCAATGCGATACGTGCCGAACGATTCGGATCGTATTCGATTTCTTTTACTGTTGCAGGAACACCATCCTTGCTGCGTTTGAAATCAATTACTCTATATTTCTTCTTGTGACCGCCACCTAAGTAGCGCATGGTCATTTTACCATCGTGGTTACGACCTCCGGATTTTGATCCGCCTCTCACAAGAGATTTCTCTGGTGCATTCGTAGTAATTGTATCGAATGTACCAATAACTTTGTGTCTCTGCCCCGGTGTTGTGGGTCTTAGTTTACGTACAGCCATTTGTCTGTTTAAATATTACTATAAAAATCAATTTGTTCACCTTGTTTCACTGTAACAATCGCTTTTTTATAAGCGGAAGTACTTCCTTTAATGATACCAGCTTTTGTAGAACGGCTTTTTTGCTTAGGTGCTACAATTAAGGTATTTACATCTTCAATAGTTACATTGTACATTGCTTCAACCGCTTGCTTGATTTCAATCTTGTTCGCGTCTTTTTGCACTCTAAAAGCATAACGATTTAATTTGTCGCTAAGCTTTGTCATTTTTTCTGTAACGATCGGTTTTACGATAATTCCCATATTCTGTGCCTCCTTATGCTTTAAAAATTTGTTCTACTGCTGCAACTGAATCCTCAGTTAACACAAGAGTCTTAGCATTAAGAACTACATAAGTACTTAATTCTGAGACAGTTACAACTTTAGCCGTATTTAAATTACGAGCCGACAAATATACGTTTTTATTTGCAGACGATAAAATTATTAATGGCTTTTTATCAGCCACTTGCAAACTTTTTGTCAATGCTACAAATTCTTTCGTTTTTGGAGTTTCGAAATTCAAGTTCTCAACAACAAATATTTGGTTGTTAATCGCTTTGTAAGATAAAGCAGATTTACGTGCAAGTTGTTTTACTTTTTTGTTCAATTTGAAGTGATAATCACGTGGAGTAGGACCGAACATACGACCACCGCCGACGCGAACACCCGATTTAATATCACCCGGACGAGCGCCACCGCTACCTTTTTGTTTTCCTAATTTACGTGTACTACCAGACAATTGGCTACGGCCTTTTGACGAGTGTGTTCCCTGACGTTGATTAGCCAAATATTGTTTCACATCTAAATAAATAGCATGGTCATTTGGCTCAATACCGAAGATGGCATCGCTTAACGATACTTTTCTTCCTGTGTCTTCTCCTTTGATGTTTAATATACTAAGTTCCATGGTTATTTATTGATGATTACGATTGAACCTTTCGCTCCTGGAACTGAACCTTTGATCAAAATCAAATTGTGTTCCGGAATTACTTTTAATACTTGTAGATTTTGCATGGTAACTTTGTCACCACCCATACGACCAGCCATACGCATTCCTTTGAATACGCGAGAAGGATACGATGAAGCTCCTAATGAACCCGGTGCTCTCAAACGGTTATGTTGACCGTGTGTAGCTTGTCCAACCCCACCGAAACCGTGGCGTTTTACAACACCTTGGAATCCTTTACCTTTTGAAGTTCCAACTACGTCAACAAACGTATCTTCTTCAAACATTTCAACGGTGATTGCATCACCTAATTTGAATTCACTTTCGAATCCTTTGAACTCAACCAAGTGTCTTTGAGGAGCTACTCCGGCTGCTTTGAAAATTCCGGCCTCAGCTTTGTTAGTATGTTTTTCAGTCTTAGCCTGAAAACCTACCTGAACAGCTTCGTAACCATCGGTTCCTACAGTTTTAATTTGAGTAACAACACAAGGACCTGCTTCAATAACAGTACATGGTACATTTTTACCATCGGCACTGAAAACGGATGTCATTCCGATTTTTTTTCCTAATAATCCTGGCATTTCAATTGTTGTTTAAGACCCTTAACCCCAATATGGGGGATCGATCATTGTTTATTATTTTGTTACAAGTTACGCGTTACATGTTCCAAAAACCTAACACGTAATTTATTTTTTAATCCGTTCGAATCACTAGTAACTGAATACTTGTAACTCGTAACTGACATTATACTTTAATTTCTACTTCTACCCCACTTGGTAACTCTAATTTCATAAGAGCGTCAACAGTTTTGCTGGTTGAGCTATAAATGTCAATTAGACGTTTGTAAGAACAAAGTTTAAATTGCTCGCGCGACTTTTTGTTTACGAAAGTTGCACTGTTCACTGTAAAAATACGTGTGTGAGTTGGCAATGGAATTGGTCCGCTTACCACAGCTCCTGTAGCTTTCACTGTTTTTACGATTTTCTCGGCTGATTTGTCAACCAGGTTGTGATCGTAAGATTTCAGTTTGATTCTGATTTTTTGACTCATTGTCGTTTTTATATTTATTTGTTTTGATGTATTACCGAATAAGAGTCATTCACTATCCGGCTATTATAAGTCAACAGACAACAGTCGAAAATCGACCGTTGTCCGTTGTCAAATATTATAGTAATTCTACTTTACCTTTAGCTTCAGCTACTACTACTTTCGCAATAGAGTTGGTTACTTCAGCGTAGTGATCGAATTCCATTGAAGAAGTTGCACGACCAGAAGAGATAGTACGCAAAGCAGTAACATATCCGAATGTTTCAGATAAAGGCACCTTCGCTTTTACAACACGAGCTCCTGAGCGGCTAGATTCCATACCTTCTACTTGTCCACGACGTTTGTTTAAGTCACCAATAACATCACCCATGTTTTCTTCCGGTGTTACCACTTCCATTTTCATGATTGGTTCCAAAAGAACAGGTTTTGCTTTAGCACAAGCCGTTTTGTAAGCAAGAGAAGCACAAATTTCGAATGATAATTGATCCGAGTCAACTGCGTGGAATGAACCGTCAAGTACAGTCACTTTCAAGTTATCCAATGGGAAACCTGCCAAAACACCATTTTTCATAGCGTTAGCAAATCCTTTTTGGATAGAAGGGATAAATTCTTTAGGAATATTACCACCCTTAACCTGATCAACGAATTGTAACGGACCACCTTCGAAGTCTTTGTCCATTGGCTCCACTTTTACAATCATGTCCGCGAATTTACCACGACCACCCGATTGTTTTTTATATGTTTCGCGCAATTGAACTGCCTGAGTAATGGCCTCTTTGTAATTAACCTGAGGACGACCTTGGTTACATTCAACCTTGAACTCACGTTTCAAACGATCGATAATGATTTCGAGGTGAAGCTCACCCATACCACTAATGATAGTCTGACCAGATTGTTCTTGAGTATGAACTGTAAATGTTGGATCTTCTTCTGCTAATTTAGACAATCCTAAACCTAATTTATCTAAGTCCTTTTGAGTTTTAGGCTCAATAGAAATACCGATAACCGGTGCAGGGAAATCCATAGATTCCAACGTTACCTGATTGTTCTCGTCGCACAAAGTATCACCAGTACGAATATCTTTAAATCCAACTCCGGCACCAATATCACCGGCAGAAATCAATTCTACGGCGTTTTGTTTGTTAGAGTGCATTTGGAAGATACGAGAGATACGTTCTTTCTTTCCAGTACGAGTATTGAAAATATAAGAACCTGCTTCCAGTTTACCTGAGTAAACTCTGAAGAAACACAGACGACCAACATAAGGGTCGGTAGCAATCTTAAATGCCAAAGCACACAATGGCTCAGAAGCATCAGGGTGACGTACTACTTGTTTTTCAGGGTCACGTGGATCAAATCCGATTGTTTCCGGAGTATCCATTGGACTTGGAAGGTAAGCACAAACTGCGTCAAGCATAGTTTGTACACCTTTATTTTTGAAAGCCGAACCACAAATCATTGGATTGATTTCCATTGAAAGTGTAGCTTTACGAATTGCAGCCTGAATTTCATCAACAGTGATTGTTGAAGGATCGTCAAAGAATTTCTCCATCAACACATCATCATATTCTGCAATTGTTTCGAGCATTTTGTCTCTCCACTCTTGAGCTTCTTCCAATAAGTCAGCTGGAATTTCTTCCACGTCATATTGAGCACCCATGGTTTCATCATGCCAAAGAATTGCTTTCATCTTCACTAAATCGATAACGCCTTTGAATTTTTCTTCAGCACCGATTGGAATTTGAATAGGACATGGTCTGGCACCCAAAACGGCTTGCACCTGGCGAACAACCTCATAGAAGTCGGCACCCGAGCGGTCCATTTTATTTACAAAACCAATACGTGGCACATTATATTTATCAGCCTGACGCCATACTGTTTCTGATTGAGGCTCAACACCACCAACAGCACAGAAAGTAGCAACAGCACCATCCAAAATACGTAACGAACGCTCAACCTCAACGGTAAAGTCAACGTGTCCCGGGGTATCAATAAGGTTGATTTTATATTTCTCACCTAAATAATCCCACGAAGTAGTTGTAGCAGCAGAAGTGATAGTAATACCACGTTCTTGCTCTTGTTCCATCCAGTCCATAGTAGCAGCACCATCATGAACTTCACCGATTTTGTGTGTCAAACCTGTGTAGAACAAGATACGTTCGGAAGTAGTTGTCTTTCCGGCGTCGATATGCGCCATGATACCGATGTTTCTATTATAAGTTAAATCTCCTTTAGCCATTTGATAACTATGATTTTCTTTTAAATGTTTATTTTCAATTAAAATCTAAAGTGAGCAAATGCGCGGTTGGCTTCAGCCATACGGTGCATATCTTCCTTACGTTTAAAAGCACCACCCTGGTTATTGAACGCGTCAACGATTTCGGCAGCCAATTTATCAGCCATCGAGCGACCTCCGCGTTTGCGTGAGTACAATATAAGATTTTTCATTGAAATTGATTCCTTGCGGTCTGCACGGATTTCAGTAGGGACTTGGAATGTAGCACCACCAACACGACGAGATTTTACTTCCACTAATGGAGTAATATTTTCGAGGGCTTTTTTCCAAACTTCGAGAGGGGATTTTTCTTCGTTCGGAAGCTTGTTTTTAACAGTTTCGAGCGATGAATAGAAAATGTCAAATGCGGTAGATTTTTTACCATCATACATCAAATGGTTTACAAACTTTGTAACCATCGATTCATTGAAAACCGGATCAGGTAATACGATCCTCTTTTTTGGTTTCGATTTTCTCATTTTTCTTGAAAATTTCCGTTTTTGTTTTTTTAGTTGCTTTAGTCTTACTTCAACGATTCCTCCGAATCATTTACTCAACTTTCATCTGCTTCCTGAAAACTCAAACAAGTGTTAAACTTGATTTTGTTGTTTTTTAGAACTGCAATGAGGACAGCGTATTAAATCGCTTATCCGTCAATTCTTATTATTTCTTTTTACCTTTAGCTGGTGCACCTTTTGCGGCCACTGCTTGTCCTGGTTTTGGACGTTTTGTTCCGTATTTAGAACGACGTTGAGTACGACCAGCAACACCGGATGTATCTAGTGTTCCACGAACCACGTGATAACGAACCCCTGGAAGATCTTTTACACGACCACCACGTACCATTACGATAGAGTGCTCTTGCAAATTGTGTCCTTCACCAGGAATGTAAGCATTCACTTCTTTTTGGTTAGTTAAACGTACACGGGCAACTTTACGCATAGCCGAGTTCGGTTTTTTAGGGGTAGTAGTGTAAACACGAACACAAACTCCTCGACGTTGTGGACAAGAATCCAACGCTGGCGATTTGCTTTTGTCAATGAGTTCTGCTCTTCCTTTTCTAACTAATTGTTGAATTGTAGGCATTTTACTTTGTTTTTGATAACTTAAATAGTTTATTTATATCCTGTTGGTTTTTCTCCAAAATGGGTTGCAAAGATAGACATAATATTTTGATGAACAATACCATCATGCAAAATATTTTTCTTTCTGCTGAAAATCAAGTATTCAGATTGGATTTAACGCTGATTTTTTCACGAAAAATGCGCCAATTATCCATATTACTTAAATTTGGACAATCGACGCACTTTTATACTGATTTATTGGCTGTTATTCTTACGAATATATTTAAAAGCTTAAACTCCGCTAAACGAGCTAAAACCACCATCGATGGGTAGCACCACACCGGTAATAAAGCTGGCTGCCTGAGAACATAAAAATTGAACGGCTCCGTTTAATTCGTTTATGTCACCAAAACGTCTCATGGGTGTATTAGCGATTACTTTGAGACTCCGATCGGTCAACGAACCATCGGGATTAATAAGTACTGCACGATTTTGTTCTCCAATAAAAAAGCCCGGAGCAATAGCATTTACGCGTATACCATCGCCATACTTCATCGCCATTTCCATCGCCATCCATTGCGTGAAATTGCCGACTGCCGCTTTTGCTGCTGAATATCCCGGCACACGTGTCATCGATTGCATAGCTGCCATAGAAGAGATATTAATGATACTTCCTGTTTTCTGTTCAGCCATCACTTTTCCGAAAACATAACTCGGGTACACTGTTCCATTCATATTAAGATTGGTCACAGTATCCCATTTCGATATTTCCATTTCAAAAAAACTTTGATCGGGCATCAGGGTGGCTCCGGGGATATTTCCACCGGCAATATTCAGCAAAATATCTATCCGCCCCCATTTAGCAACCACTTCGGCCGCAATTTTTTCCAAACTTGGAATGTCGAGAACATTACCAACAAAACCAATCACATCGCCACCCAGCTCAGACAATTCCTTTACTTTGGCATCCAATTTTTCCTGCTTGGTACCAATGGCAACCACTTTGGCACCTGATGTAACAAAACTTTGCGCCACACTACCACCCAGCACACCACATGCTCCGGTGATAATAGCTACTTTTCCTTTAATACTAAATAATTCGCTCATAATTGCATTTACTATTTTATCATTTACTATTTTCTAAGCCTTACATTTTTCATTCCTACATTTTTCATTTCTCACTGTCCACTGCAGCCATTATGCCCGACACCTGAGCCAGGGCAAACATACGTCCCAGAAACGAATAACCCGGATTGTGTTTAGTATCTCCATCGGTCAGCATTAATTTACCATGATCGACACGCATCGGCAAACCGGGATTTTCGTTTTCGAAAATGCGAACCAGCTCCACCAGGTGACCACGGCCTTCGAGATGCGATGCTTCCATAAAGTTTCCACTCTCCGCCACTTCCGTGCTTCGCAAGTGAACAAAATGCGTACGCTTGGCAAATTTCTTAGCCATAACCGGAACATTATTGTGCAAGCCCGAGCTAAGTGAACCGGCACAAAAGGTAAAACCATTATTGGGGCTCTTCTCGGCATTCAGTATCCACTCAATATCTTCTGTATTACCTACAATACGGGGCAATCCCAGCACAGGATAGGGAGGATCGTCCGGATGAACACAAAGATTCACGCCATATTGTTCGGCAGTAGGAATTACACTTTGTAAAAAATATTTCAGGTTAGCGCGCAACTGATCTTTATCAATGCCTTTGTAAAGTGCCAACAATTGGTTAAACAGTTCTACCGGCTTTTGAACATCTCCTTTAAAGCTATCATTTACAAAACCCTGTGTTTTCACAATAATGGTATTTATTAACTCGGCTTTTTCCTCTTCGGAAATTGATTTTTTCAATTCATTTACCTGCGCCATTTCCTCAGCGGAGTAATCGGCCTCCGCTCCTGCCCTATTTAAAATATAGCAATCGAAATAAGCAAAACGAATTTTATCGAAAAAAAGTGTTGAGGTTCCATCGGCCAATTTATAATTCAGGTCGGTACGAATCCAGTCGATGACCGGCATAAAATTATACACTACCGTTTTGATACCGGCTTTCCCCAAATTCGCCAAACTGACTTTATAATTTTCGAGCAATTGCTCTCTGTTAGCTCCGGCATATTTTATACTCTCCGAAACCGGCAAACTCTCCACTACCGACCAACGCAGTCCGCAACTTTCGATATAAGCTTTCAATTCGGTGATCGCTTCAAGTGTCCATACTTCACCGCTTGGCACATCATGCAAAGCGGTCACAATTCCTTCTACTCCAATTTGTCGGAGCATGTCCAGCGTAATATTGTCTTTACGCCCAAACCAACGCCACGTTTTTTCCATATTATTTTTTTATTATTTGCCCTTCGGGCGTTAATCTACTGTATGTTACTTGCTGTATGACCTTTGCCTTTGTCCGTAATTAATCAGGGTCTGCTGATAAACTCAGTCTATTTTTTCGAAATTAGATTACGGTGCGCTGCGCCTCCGGACTTATCTGTAAATCAGACATCTACTACAAATATTCCGCCACTCTGTGGCTTTGCATTAGGTGCAGCGCACCGTAATATTTGTAGCTATTAACGACAAAAAAAACAACCAAAGGTGCAGCGCACCGTAATATCACGTGCAAAGAAATTGAATGAATCATCGCTTAACCTTGCACTTTAAATGCAAAATTTAATTGTATTACATTTAAATATAGCATATTAAAGGTTTTTCAGCAAACCCTAATTATGATGTTTCATATCCAGTTTTATCGCTTTCAAACTTTCCAGATCATGCACCGGCCGCTCAATATCATACGGAATTGGGCGCTTTGAAAAAGTCTGAAAATAGAGTAAACAGGCATCTTTCCACCAAACAGCATCGCGAGCCTGAATACGTAATCTCGACTGCACCTCAGCAAACCGTTGTGCATCGACAAAAGGTTCTGCCTTATCCCAAATTTTCTGATATTCGCGTACCGATTGAACACCCTTGTCGTAAGTATAACACAACTCATTCCACAGCGTTTTTCCACTTTTCATGTGGTAGTTCCACGGCACATGTTGGAACCAAAGCAGATATTTATCCGGGCATTGGTTCATATCATTGAATTGCTCTTTTAAAGGAGGACAATACTGACTTACAGCATTGCTTCCATTGGTAGTCCTGTCAAAACCGAGTCCTATAGAATCAGCCTTGTGGTAATATTTTGGCAGCCAATCGGGACGCGCACCCGGAATATCGCACCATGGCTCAGGCCCATAGTGGTGGGTCCACGCGAAGATATGGTGCAAGCCAAGTGGCATCATATAGTCCACTGTAGTTTGGTGCGAAGATAGCATCATTTTCTTAACTGCCAACAGACAACTATCCCTGGATACTTGTTGAGACATTTTTATTTCCTGTTGTCCGCTGTCCGCCGTCAGTTGTCTATCAAACGTCATTTTAATCCACTCATCAGCAATTTGCTCGTTCGAAAGTTGATTATTCCACGCCAACCTTCCGAACGCGTACCAGTTGGCTTGAGCGAAATGATGACCGCACCAATTGGCATCATCGCCAATATTGGCCACCCCGGCAAAAGCAGTAATTTTTTGAGGGTAAACCTCTCCGTTGGTTAGTTTTGAAATGGTAGTTCCATCTCCTGCTGCGTGGGTATCGGCATCTAAAAATTCTTTCCACATAGAGGATAGGAAAACCAAATGATTGCTATGTCCAAGATATTCCTGTGTAATCTGTAGTTCGGGCATTAATGCCGTTTTTTTCATGGCGCCAAATAAAGGACTAAAAGGTTCGCGAGGCTGAAAATCAACCGGACCGTTTTTTACCTGAATAATCACATTATCGCGAAACTGCCCATCAAACTTATGAAATTCGTTGTAAGCCAGTTTTACCCTATCATCACCGGGCTCGTACACAAATGCGCGCCACATCACAATTCCACCAAATGGTTTCAATGCATCGGCAAGCATATTGGCACCATCCACGTGTGTACGCCCATAATCCATTGGACCGGGCAAACCTTCGGAATTAGCTTTTACCAGAAAACCACCAAAATCGGGGATTAGTTTATAAACCTCTGCTGCTTTCGCTCTCCACCATTTCCTCACGTCAGGATTCAACGGATCGGAAGTAGACAACCCGCCCAATTCTTTTGGTGACGAAAAGTTAATGGACAAATATACCCGGATATTATACGATCGCAACACGGCGGCAATGGCTTTCACCTTCAATAAATTCTCAGTAGAAAGCATTTCAGGCGAAGCATTTACATTGTTCAATACCGTAGCATTGATTCCAATAGACGCATTGGCACGTGCATATTCTGCGTAGCGGGGCGAAATCGTTGCCGGAAGCTCATCCCATTTCCAAATGGAGTGACCTGCATAACCACGCTCTACACTTCCATCCAGATTATCCCAATGATTCAGAATACGCACTTTGTAAGATGGGTGTTCTTTTGCATTGAATGAACAAGCATTCGTTTGTAACATTCGCAGCAAATGAAAAACGCCGTACAAAACACCTTGTTCGCCAGCCGAAGCAATAACGGTACAAGAATCGCCGCTTACCTTTACTCGTCGAATTACAAATCCTTCCGGCCCGAGTTGAGCAAGTTCTTTTCCTATATTGAGACTGCGTATGTACTTATTCTGAAGAGTTCCGAGCAGCAATGAGTTTGATTGCAGAACACCGGAAGTGGGCATTTCTTTTCCGGTCATCTCTGAATATGCCATCCTTAATTCACGAGTTGCCGAGCGAAGAAGGTTTCCATTTTCGAGACATACAACCGATGAAAACTGTGCAAGCGAGCCTTCAGATGATGCAACTGGCTGATACCTTAGCCAGAGTTTACTCCCATTTTCGGCCAAAAGAGAAGCCGAAATCAGAAGAAGAAAGAAGAATAGTGAATGTATCTTTTTCATTATTGGATAGTTGAACAGATGATTAGCAAAGAACAGATTATAAACCATTTTTTCAAAATACAGATTTCTAAAGTCGTATAAAATTACAAAATTATTCAATATCAACAGAGGATTAAATTCAATAATTTTACAACAGTACTGACATACAAACCTTTAAATCGTTTTTACAATTCATTCCGGCTCTCCTAATTTGAAAAGTATGGCTGATCGGGACTCTCCTTCAAATCGAGTCCCAACCAGCCATATAACTGTTATTATTTACTTATATTTAATATCCAGGATTCTGATAAGCTGCTTTTTCTTCAGCTGTCATTTCCATACCATCAAGCTGACTTAGAGGAATTGGACGTAGGTAATCTTTTGGCAGAATTGTGCGAGTTACTGTAACAGGAGTATGATCTCCTTTTGCAGTTCCACAAATTGTGTAATTACCAGCTCTTGCAGCCCATGTTTGAGTACGGACCAAATCATACCAGCGCAGTCCTTCTCCAAAAAGTTCACGTGAACGTTCATCCAGCACATAATCGAGCGTAATTGTAGCCGGTGTGGCAGCAATCATTGCGGCACTATTATCAGCGACCTTAGCGACATTGGCACCCTTATCCCATCTCCATTTTCCTGCACGCGCACGAAGTACATTTATCAACTCTCTTGCACTTTTACCCGTTACTGTAGACGCCCCCTTCACTGCAGCCTCAGCAGCAACAAGATAGAGTTCAGAGAATTTTGCAACATTAAACGGACGCGTACTTGAAGTATTCATTTCACCCAATCCAGTACCATTATCTGTACGATAGATTCCAAGTTTCCAAAGACCAGGATATGCGTACCTACTAATAGCTGAAGGTGTAATTACCCAGTCAGCCCTACCTGTAATCCAACCAGCCCCAACACCACTTTGGCCTGCGCCACTTGGATATGTAACATTTCCCGGGTCAGAATCAAGGAAAGTTAGAATTGCCCCCCCTGTCGGAACTGGCAAGTTATTAGCATTATATGCTGATTTACTTGCATCATTCACATTCTTCGTCCAATTGCCACGATAAACAGTAGTGAATGTACCATCGTAACGAGAATCGTTTATTTTATCCGCGAAAGTATTTATAATTACTTCATGAGTAGGTGCAACTGCTGTCCAAGGACGACCGTGAATTTGTGCTGCTTCACGTTGAACAGTACTAAATGCAGTCCAACCTGTTGCAGTTGAAGAGCTTCTCAAATCACCATAGTTCCATTGAACAAACCAAGGCGTAATATTCCCGCCAACATCTCCTGCTCCAAATCCTGTTACCACAGCTCCGTTATAAAGATCACTACTTTGGGTGTGATCTGCATAAAGCATACATTCTTTATTACGATCGTTTGATCCAAGATTTACATCATAATAATTAGCAAGTAATTGGTAGTTGCTGCCGCCGCCATCAATACCAGCTACAGCAATGTCATATGCTTGTTGGAAATACCATGCAGCATTATGACCATCAGGATCAACCCTGTCACTAGCTGGATAAGTAGGAATATTATTAGGATTTTGCAACCACCATCCATACGTCAAATACGCTTTAGATAAATATAAACGAGCTACAGTTTTTGTTACAGCACCAGTTACACGAGGCGCATCAGGCAAATCGGCAATAGCTTTTAATAAATCTGGGAAAATTGCTTTTGTATAAACCTGAGGAACTGTATTTCGAACTGATGTTCTTGCTGTTGAAGTATTAAACTTCAATTCACCCGCACCTAGATCCAAAGGTACTCCACCAAAAGTCTGCACTAAAAGAAAGTAGTCGAATGCTCTAAAGAACCGGGCTTCACCTAATAATGCAGGTGCAATACCTACTGCTTCACCATTTTCAATAATACCGCTCGCAGTATTCAGATTTGGAAATACATTCCAAATTGCAGCTGCAGGATTTGTTGAAGAAGTAAAATTACCTACTCCTGAGAAATCAGCGGTTTTTGCATCTACATTTACATTTTGACCATAAGTTGATTCATCGGTACCTGATTGGGTACTCGCATAAAAGTAGCCATTACCATAGATATAGCGCAAGTGAGAATACAAGGAAGTTATTCCTCCCTTTACACCTTTTTCAGTTTTAAAATACTCGGGAGTATAAATACTACGAGGTTGTTCGTCTAGAATATCAGCACATCCTGTCATAAATATTGTAACCAGTGCTATTCCTATATATTTTTTAATATGTAAGTGTTTCATTTTCATCAATTTTTAAAATGTAAAATTAATACCTATCAAATAATTTCGAGTTGATGGTGTACTTGTACCTATAGTCAATAGACGTCTTAGGTTATTTGACATTGGCACTGCAGCGTTTTCATTACCATAAGAGTTAGATTCCGGATCCATACCTGATAGTTTGTAATATGGCGAGAACATAACAAATGGATTCTGTACAGTACAGTAAATACGCATTTTGTCAATACCCGTTTTTTTGAACCATTTAGCACTTTCTAAATTATAACCTATTGTAATAGTCCGCACCTTCAAGTATGAAGCATCCATATACGAAAGCGTATTAAGATATTTTGGTTGATCTCCACCGACACCACCCGGTTTAGGGAATTTGGCATCAGTATTTTCAGGAGTCCAGTAATCTACCTTGATGTTACCTCTACGTCCACTTAAAATATTGAGATATCCGTTTGCACCATATGGTGTAGCTATAAGCAAACCTCCGCATTTGAATGCCCCAACAACGCTCAGATCAAATCCCTTATAGGCTAAGCGTGTATTAAAACCTCCCTGAAAATCAGACTCCATACTCATAATTTGACGGTCGGCTGCTCCAATAACTCTTTTTGGAGATCCATCAGCATTATATTCTCCTGAATATTCTACCTTAATCATACCCACATTTCCGTCTGGTTCATATTTTTTTAAGTCTGCATCTTCCGCTTGCCAAATACCTATGTTCTTGTAATCGTAAATAACATCAATCGGGCTACCTACGAACCAGTTATTACTTTCATCTCTCAGTTGGCCAGATGCAAGTGAGGTTAACTTATTGTGATTCGTATAGATGTTAAATCCAACATCCCAAGTAAATCCATTCACATTATCTAAAATCACGCCATTTAGCGAGAGTTCCATCCCTTTATTTTCAGATGATCCTACATTGGCCATATAATTACTAACACCGGACGTTGCAGGCAAACCAACTCTAAAAAGAAGATCTTTTGTTTTAGTTTGATAATATTCGAAAGTACCTGTCAACCGATTTTTAAAGAAACCAAAGTCCAGACCATAATTCATTGTAGTCGAATACTCCCAACCTAAATTCGGATTAGGTAATTCAGTTACATAAAACCCTGTTGTATTAGCTGTTCCAAAATTATAGGGCCTTGTTCCTAAACGCCCAAGTGTTGAATAAGGATCAATAGATTGATTTGAGGCTACGCCATATCCAACACGTAGTTTTAATACGTCCAGCATTTGAACATCTTTCATAAACGATTCGTTTGCGATATTCCACCCTGCAGAAACCGCAGGGTAAGATACCCATTTATGACCTCCGGCCAATCTAGATGACCCATCAGTACGGTAACTCGCAGTAAACATATAGCGGTTGTCGTATGAATACATAACCCGACCCATTCCTGACATTAATCCACTCTTATTGTACGATTGGTTATCCGGATTTATTATTGGCTGTTCAACAGCCCTTCCTAAATTATAAAATTGAAATGCATCTGCTGGTATATCCTTTGCAGACACCTGAGATCTATTGTAAAAGTTTTCTTCAGCCGAAAACAATCCTGTTAGATTCAAATTATGTTTCCCAAAAGCACGATCGTAAGTAAGCAAGTTCTCAATTGCCCAGTTCGTATTAAGAGAATTACTTATTGAAGCTGTCGAAACAGTTGTTGGACTACTACTAAATACTCCCTCACCAGTGTATGAACCCCCGAAACTCTGGCGAAAATTCAAGCCTAAATTGACACGATATTTCAAACCTTCTACACCTGGAATTTTAGCTTCACCGTAAAAAGTATTATACGAACCATAAGCTTTGGTTTGATCTATCCATTTATCTCCCAATGCTGCAATTGATTCACGTGTGTATGTCCACTGATCCTCCATCGGCATACGAATGACTCTTTTTATTGTGCCATCAGCATTGTAAGGACTAGCTATAGGTGATGAGTTCAATGATCCATAAACACTCATATTATTCCCATTATTTATAGAGAAGTTATTATTCGATGAGAAACCAACTTTTATATACTTCCCTATTTCTTGATCAAGAGAACTGCGTAAAGAAATACGACTAAAATCTTGACCAGGTAATACTGCTTCATCTTTGTAATAACCTAAGCCAAATTTATAATTGCTCTTATCAGTACTACCAGAGACACCAACATCATGGCTTGAGACTGATCCATGTCTATATAGCAAGTCTTGCCAATCAGTATTTACATCATCGGATTCGTCCAGAGAATTAGTATACAACGCGGCATCTTTACGAAGCTTAACGAATTCAGATCCATTCATCATCGGATATTTTCCAAAAACTGTTTTCGAACCATAATATCCATTGTAAGTAATTTGTGTCTTTTGACCTTTAATACCTTTATTGCTGGTTATTAAGATTACTCCATTAGCCCCACGAGAACCGTAAATTGCTGTTGCAGAAGCATCCTTCAATATATCCACACTCTTAATATCGCTAGTGGAGATGTCGCTAATAGTTCCTGAAAAGGGTATACCATCAAGCACCACCAAAGGATCGTTACTTGCATTTAACGAACGGGTACCACGAATACGAATTTGCATAGAACTTCCGGGCTTAGTAGAGGTTTGCTCCATATCCACACCTGAAATACGTCCTTGCAAAGCCCGGGTAATGTCGCCTGACTGCACTTCGCGAACAACATCTCCTTTTACAGAGGCCACAGAACCAGTCACCGCTTCTTTTCGTTGCGTTCCGTAACCTACTACTACTACTTCATCTAATACTTTGTTGTCATCCTGAAGAACAACATTCAAATTCGTTTTTCCGTCAACATCTACCATGGCGGTTTGGTATCCCAAATAGGAAATTTTCAACTTAGCGTTTGAGGACGCTTTCAACGTGAAGGTGCCATTAAAATCGGTAATGGTTCCAACTGCAGTTCCAATCTCTATTACATTAACGCCAATTAAGGGCTCACCCTTTGCGTCTTTTACAATTCCTTTTACGGAAACCGACTGTGCAAATGCAGCCAGCGGAACTAAAAAGAATAATAGGCAAATTAGCCTAATCGTTTTCGTGATTTTCATGATTTAATCATTTTTAATAAATTGTTTATAATTCGTTTGACTAATAATTACTTAACGTTTATTACGTTTTCATACAAAATAAAAATTTAGTTGTTAAACACTGATTTTCTCGCCTCTACAAACATACTATTTATAAAAACATCAGCACGATACATACATATCATATAGTTGCACGCTGGTTACATCACACCACGATTTAGTAACAAAAACTTTGCTTACTGTTACATCACATCAATATCCAAGAGAAAATCTATTTATTTTAAGAAATAAACAGGTCGCATGCGTAACAAAATTTCACACACAAAGCATTCATTTTGAGTAAATTTAAGGAATAACCCACCCTGGAGGGACAATATTGACTTGTACCATCCATTCCATAAAAAATGGATCCGATCTTCTTTCGGTTATTCAAGTAGTTGAAAAGAAATAATGTCATATTCTCATTGCCAGTCGCCGCTATGCGGCTTTTGTGTCACAACTTATAACTCCTATTTGCTATCAAACTTTCGGTGCTACGCACCTACTTTAGCCGCTTAGTGGCGCTAGTTTGGCAGAAATAATAATTGAGAATGATATTCAAGCCGAATAGCGGCGACAGATAATTCTCATGACAAATGGGACATTATATTTATCTCTCTACTTAACACCGAAAATCAGCCCTGCTTAAATCGAATTCAAGTTAATGGTTTGAAGTGTAACAGACTTTAGACCTTAAATAAAAGAAATGGGCGCTGTGCTTACGAAAACAGCATGTTCCAATTGTTATACAACCATTTAAGACCCATTAAAACAAATATACTTTATAGGGAGTGATTTATAGTGACATCCTCACGATTAAGCACAAGTTTTATTTGAGTATATATCTTATATTAGGGCGCTCTCAGGGAAATCATAAAGCCTTTAAAACAACAATCCCATATCTGGATTTGAGCAGACATGGGATAGTTGGTAATTACACAGAGAAAAGTCAACACAATACTTTCATCATACTGTCTCCAACGAAGACAAATGCGATAATGTGCTGACTACCAACTACTACCCATCCAGTCCATCAATAATTTTAATAGAACCATCTTCGTTGTATTCCAGTTCTACCACTTTCAGGCTGCGTAACCAGGTGCGACCACCCGATGGAACACTGTCGTGGTGGAAGAGATACCATTTTCCAGCAATTTCGGCAACACAGTGGTGGGTAGTCCAACCAACAACAGGCGTCAGAATAACGCCCTGATAGGTGAACGGACCGTAAGGATTATCACCGATGGCGTAGCACAACAAATGGGTATCACCGGTAGAATATGAAAAGTAATATTTCCCATTGTATTTATGCATCCACGAAGCTTCGAAGAAACGACGGTCATGATCGCCGGCTTTCAATGGTTCGCCATTCTCGTCCAGAATGAGTAAATCCTTTGGCTCTTCGCCAAACTCAAGCATGTTGTCGCTTATTTTTACCACTTTAGAACACAATGCAGGCTCGTTATCAGCCGGTTCGTGACCACATTCAATGGCTTTATTATCGCGATACCGTTGAAGCTGACCGCCCCATAAACCACCAAAATACATGTAATGGCTGCCATCTTCGTCCTCAAAAACGCAGGGGTCGATAGAATAACTTCCTTTTATCGGGCTGTCCTCGGCTACAAAAGGGCCTTCGGGACGGTCGCTCACCGCCACCCCAATGTGGAACACATCGTTTTTATCCTTAAGCGAGAAGTAGATATAATACTTTCCATCTTTGTGCGCTGCATCACTATCCCAAAGTTGACGACCCGCCCATGGAATGCTCTTGACATCGAGCACAACGCCGTGATCGGTCACTTCACCATCAATGCTGTCTATCGAAAATACATGGTAATCGCGCATGTCAAAATGGTCGCCGTTATCGTTTTCGGGAATGCCTGATTCCACGTCGTGCGAAGGATAAATAAATATTTTACCGTTGAAAATGTGTACTGCCGGATCGGCAGTGTAAAGATGAGGAACTAAATACCTTGGTGTTTTCATAATCTTTTAATTTACGACCTCAACTCCTTAAATGGAATTAGGATAGTTTGTCTTTATTTATTTTAGCTATATAATTTAAAAAGTAGCCCCTAAACCTCCTTATACCAGAGTTTGGAGGGCATTCTTATTTTGTTGCTTCTTTTATTATTGTTTCCACAACCGGTTTTGCATTAAAATTCCTATCGAAAAGTAAGGGATAATCAGAGCGACCTTTGATTGGCCAATCGTTGCGCCATGTTTGATTATCAGTCAGTCCCCAAATCGTTACACGACTTATCACATCACTATGCTTTATAAACAACTTGAAAAAATCGCCCAAGCGTTTGTTCCACTCGGCTGAAACCGAATCGGGCATTCCCTTAGGGTAGGGATTCATCACCGGATCATACGCGAATTTCATTCCCACATCAGCACCCACCTCTTTTGTTGGGAAAGGGATAACCGTCAGATCAAGTTCTGTAATCATCACTTTAGTTCCGAGTTCTCCGAATGCTACAATGCTTTTTTCTTCATCATCCAACGTTGGATAGTCCATAGTGAAATGCCCCTGCATGCCTATTGCATCAACTTTCACACCTTCAGCCTGTAGCTCCTTTATCATCTTCACCACCCCGGCTCTACGACCTTCTTTAGCCATAGAATAATCATTGTAATACAATTCAGATTGGGGATCTGCTTCGTGAGCAAACTGAAAAGCAAGTTTTACATACTCTTTTCCAATAATCTTGTAAAACGGACTTTCGCGCCAGCTTCCATCATCGTTTATTGCTTCATTTACAACATCCCAGCCACGGACACGTCCTTTATAACGATTCACAACCGTGGTGATGTGTTTTTTCATACGCTCAATCAACAGCTCGCGCGACACCTCATTCCCTTTATCATCTACAAAAAACCATTTTGGCGCCTGAGAATGCCAAATAAGTGTATGCCCGATAATAACCATGTGGTGTTTTTCACCGAAGCTTACAAACTCATCGGCAAGCGAAAAATCGAATTCACCCTCAATCGGCTGTACAACTTCACTTTTCATGCAGTTTTCGGCGACTACAGAACTGAAATGCTTTACAATTAGATTATCGCTCACCGAATCCAGTCCGGTAATCTGGGGAGTATTCATGGCTACGCCAATCAGAAACTTTTTTTCCAGCGCATTTTTAAGTGTTAGTTCATTATTGGTCTTGCAGCCCACAAAACAAGCAGACACTAAAATCAAAAATGAACCTGCAAATAGCAATCCCTTTTTACTCATAAAATAACAACTTTTTAATTGATACACTGCAACTACGCATTTTCTCTTCTGGCATGTAGCTCTGCCTGCACCTTTTCATTCAATTTCTTCGAAATTGGATAAAAGAACAACGCGAAAACTCCAACAAAAAAAGTGGCAGCAGGAATAATGCTCGACGTTAATTTAATACCAAACACAGCGGACTCGGACTGAACGGTATTGGCTACAAACCCAAACGAATCGATAATAGCACCACAAATAGCACCGCCAATACCCAATCCTGCCTTAAGTGCAAATACAATTCCGGCAAAAACAAATCCTGTAGCTCGTCGGTGATTGACCCATTCCGAATGGTCGGCCACATCGCCCATCATAGCCCAAAGCAATGGAATGGTAGGTGCATAAGCCAAACTCTTAAGAATGTTGATTGTAAAAATCAACCCTATGTTTTGAGGTGAAACTACAAAAAACAAAGACGTGAAAATACCGGTCAGGGCCAGACAAGCAATGAATACATTGCGTTTTCCGAAAATACCCGACAACCATCCCGAGAGGAAAATTACACCTAGTAAGGTAACTACCTGGCCTATCATA
Organism: Paludibacteraceae bacterium; assembly: GCA_942493025.1. Classification (GTDB taxonomy): domain Bacteria; phylum Bacteroidota; class Bacteroidia; order Bacteroidales; family Paludibacteraceae; genus Paludibacter. The sequence continues at coordinate 3,883,829 of OW818663.1, read as the reverse complement.
TTGAACAAGCTAAACCCAACGGCAAAAACCTGCGAATTATTTTTAGCTATCAAACCAAAAGCATCCAGAAAACTGTGCCACACACCATAGGTTTGACCAGCATCAGCCACTAATCCAAAGTTGCGCAGATAGGCGAACAGCGCATCTTTATCAACTACATAATTGAAATAGTACGACATGCTACTTCCCCACAAAGCCAGGGTCACAAATAAAAACAGAGTAAGCGTAAACATGGCTTTCCATGGTGCATTTCCGATAATATCTTTAAAATCCTGCTTTACCGATGTTTTTTGTCCAGCGGGTGGTGTAATGCGTTCTTTGGCTGAAAAAAACGTTACAACCAATAATGCAAAAACGATCACCGCAAACAACATAATCGTCCAATGCCATCCTGTTTTAGCATCGCCATGTCCAAACTTTGCAACCAATGGCAAGGTAAGTCCCTGAACAACAAAGGTGGCAATTGTAGCAGTTACAAAACGAATTGACGAAATGCTGGTACGCTCTTTTATATCCGAGGTCATAACTCCTCCCAACGACGCGTAAGGGGTGTTATTGAACGAATAAACCGACATCAACAAAATATAAGTAATACCCGCGTATAAAATTTTTCCGCGTTCACTAAAATCGGGGGTCGAAAAAGCGAGTATGAAAAACAATGCAAAGGGCAGGGCCGTCCACAATACCCATGGACGATATTTACCCCAACGCGTGGTGGTACGATCGGACAATATACCAACCATTGGATCGACAAAAGCGTCGAACACTCTGGCTACCAGCAAAATCATACCGGCAGCGGTGGCTTTAATGCCAAACACGTCGGTGTAAAAGTAAAGTTGAAACATCATCATCATCTGAAAAATCAGATTAGCTGAACCATCTCCCATACTGTAGCCTATCTTTTCTCCAAAAGAGACTTTTTGTGAAGCTAATTTCATATTCTGTTATTTTAATTTGTTTTTATAAATCTCTAAACCAAAGTTCGGTCATTCAACGGCATCTACACGAATAATTTCAACTCACCAATTTCAACGCTTATTTATACCTGATTAGCTTATTATCGGTTTTAATATAAGATGTAAAATCGCTTCCGCTAAACGTGCCATAGTTAAAGAATGGCATATCATAGTGTTCGTTGGAAACGACTGTACCCATTTTTAATCCATTCGGGTTGTGCAACCTGAATACTATTTTCCTTGTTCGAAACAATATCCTCTTTAAACTCCCCATACCGGGGAGTTTAAAGGGATTTTTTTATTATACTATATTCAATTTTTCAACATTCTCGATTAGTACTGAAGATCGCCCGAGAAATCTTTACTCACATCTTTTCCGGCAAGACCATCGGCAAAACCTTTGAAGGCATGTTTACGTGCATAATTTTTATCCCACAAACAGGGACCATCATCAGGTATCCAGTTAACATGTTCCTTCACTGCATCAGAAACACCCCATGCTGTAATACCATAACGCTGTGTTTCAGGGATATTTTTCATATATGAATCAACAACATATTTGTAAATTTTGGCCTGAGTTGCATAATTATCTATCGTTGGAGTTGCAGTATTTACCTTTACATCCAATTCGGTAACTTTAATAAGCTTGCCTGAAGCTGCCAGTTTCTTGAACATTTGATCAATCTTCAATGTGTCTGTATTAATATCGATATGCATTTGTGTTCCGATACCATCAACGGTTGCACCTTTGCTTTCAATGTATTTTACATATTCTACCAAGCCATCGCATTTAGCCAAACTATATTCGAGATTATAATCATTAATAAAGAGTTTGTCGGTGGTATTTCCATATTGACGAGCCAGTTTAAAGGCTGTAACAGCAAAATCTTTCCCCAGGTATTTAACCCAATAGAACACATCGCTTGCAGTAGTTGCAGCACTACCATCACGAACCGTTCCCTCTTCATTCATCGGTTCATTCACTACATCCCACGCCTTTACATCTGCTTTGTAATGTGTCATCATGTTGGTAATCCAACTTGTCATGGCATTGCCTATGATAGTTGTTTTTTCGGCAGCTGTTTTTTCGATGGTAACAGGAGCTGTTGTAACCACAATTTTCGATTTATCATAAACGGTTACATTATCAATAAAATAAGTACCGGCAGTCAGTCCAAGGTCAAAGTTCAAACCTGTTTCTGCACCTGTGGCTGTTATTTCCCATTGTACCTGTTTCCATGTTGAGCTGGTTGCCTGATCACCTTGATACAAAGCATTTCCGGTGGTAGAGCAGCGTATCGATCCGGCTGCATTAGAACGCACAAAGTAAGATACTACATAGGTTCCTGCTGGAAGCGTACTACTGGTAAAGTTGCTGTGAATTTGCACTTTCCACTGTCCACCCGAGTTACTGGTTGCATTTACCACCTGCATAGCACCTGCACCCTGATAGGCTTGCGCAGTTGTTGCTGCCGTTAAGACCGAAGCCCCTCCATTCCAGGCCGACCATCCTGTTACACCCGCATCGAATGTGCCATTACTTACCATATTTGTAGGGACAGCATCCAGATCTACCACTGTAACATTGTCGAGATAATAAGTCATGCTTGGTATTTTACCAAAATCGAGACGGAATGACATAGTTGTGCCCACCGCTGTAAAGTTGGTTGTAGCATCGATGGTTGAAGTACTATAAACAACCTGCTTCCAGGCAGTTGATGTTGTAGCCAAACCACCTCCCGATTTCAAAGATGGATATTGATTATTCATTTGCGCAGCATCGCCAAATGAAAGACGAACGCCACCGGCTCCTTCGGATTTCACCCAAAATGAAATCTCGTATTGATGCCCCGGAACTAAAGTTACAGCTGGTGCCTGAACCTGTACATCCCATTCATTTTTTGAAGTTGCACTTGTCACTACTTTCAAAGAAGTTGTACCGGCAAGTTTCACATCAGTAGCAACTGCCACCGATGTTTTTCCACCTCCCCAACTTCCCCAACCGGTTGCTCCGTTTTCTAAATCTCCGTTGGTCAGAACGTTAGTTCCGGTTGATCCGGGAATAACGGTTGCAGCAATCAATCCATTCAGATATGCAGCGTTTTGGTTGGAATGCCATACCAGTGTATGTCCGTAAACAGTCAGACCGGCCTCTTTTAGCTTGACAAGTAATGCATCAACTTTCGTATAATTAATTACACCTGCCGAATTTACCATAGCACCATGTTTCATATCGTAACCAATGGTGGCCTCATCAAAGTTAGCATTAATAATATCTCTATAGGTTTCGTTTTCCATATACAGAGTAAGATCAATACCTATTCCCAACACGAAATTAGTGTAGGTATTAAGTTCTTTATAGCGCGTTATTTTTTCAGCCAATCCCAACGGAAGTTCCGATGATGCCATTTCACCATGTGTCGGATCTTTGTACCAGTTCATAATCTGATCATCGCAGGAGGTCAGCAATAGCGCTGATAGTGCGAGAGCGGGTAATATATTTCTGAGTTTCATACGTAAATAATTGTTTGTGAGTTTGACATATTATCAATTAGCAGTAGCCGGAAAATCACTGTAAACCGGCTTAGTAAGGGGCACAATGCGCCAGTTATCTGTATACACGCTTACAGTAGTAGCTGAAGATGGATATTCGGCAGTATCGGCAGTATTTCCTGTAATATTCGCCAGTTTAATATCTGAATTCTCGAAATAGATTCCAAAATTTTGATACGATGTTTTATCACGGGCAGCCAAAATATTTTCAAATGTGTAAGCTACATCCGTACCGGAATAGGCATAAAACTTATTGAAAGGAATAGTTACAGTAACCCACCCTGTTGTTTTGAATGGAGTTACAGCATTATTCACAATCCATGGAACATAATTATAGCAGTTACCCGACCATTCGCCACCATTGAATGAGTTATACAAACAGATTTTCAAAAAACCTGTATTTACCCATGTGCTTGGTACATAAATATCAAACTGAAATGCAAAATTATTAACGGCTGTAGTGGCCGGGATAAGCGTTGTAAAACGTCCACGCCAATCATCAACCCCATTTCCGGCAGTCCATACTTCTGTGTTACGGTTTTTAGCCGCAGGAAATTGAGTAATACGAGATGGACGATGCGCACAATACTTTCCTTGTGATTTTGCTCCGACACCAATAACAGTCGACTCAAGGTCTGTATTGTTTATCATACTACCTGTTGCTGTCCAACTCCAGTATCCTTGCGTTCCGCTTCCGTCGAAATCGAGGATTAATCCCGATTTACAATTAAAATACGCCGGCGAATATACACCTCCATTCGAACCTTCAACCAATAGCGAACCACCTTCGGTAAGTCCGGCAGGCACAAGTACCTTACAGTAAGTTCCTTTTGCATCGGAAGCAATACCATCGGTGACCACTACGCTCCCCGGGAAGGTAATTTTATTAATCTCAGTCAATCCTGTACCATAAATAGTAATGCTATCACCAGCAGCAGGCATGGTATTAGAAATAGTACTGATTGTTGGTGCCGCATCCCTGATTTGAAATTTATAGGTAAATTCGGTAGCATCTTTCACAAAATGAATCGTATTGCGTACCGAATCATCCACACCCATAACCGGTGTAGTTTGCGACACTTGAATAATCATAGCATTCTCGGTTACCATTACAGGATTAAAATACGTGTCATAACCATTGATATACACTTTTTTCATGCCCGTAAAACCGGATCCTTCAAAGCGAATTAATGAGCCTAAACGTGCAAAAGTAACTTCGCGGTCGGTTACCGTTGATTTAGCATCTTCGAGAAAAACCTGAGCCACAACAACAGGCGTACTTGCGCTTACCTCGTCTTTCTTACATGATGTAAGTCCTAATGAGCTAACGAACAAACTTAAGAGCAACCCAATTGTCCAAAAGTTTGTATTTAAAAATAATCTTTTCATTATTTCTTCAGTTTAAGAGTTAATTAAATAAGTCTGTTATCTTGTCTTCCTTGAATGTATAGGCAACCGGTGCTTCTTTCAACAATGGATTTTGCACAAGTTCCGATTCAGGATATGGCAATAACAAACGATCGGCTGTTGCAGGATTGACAGCTCGCGTGCTTGTACTTTCTTTCTTCACAGTAAGACCCGTTGCTCTGTCGAAAGTATACATACCGTTGTGAGCACGATCTTGCAGGTTAATCATATCAAGTACTTCTTGTTGTTTGTAATATGACCTCCGAACCATATCATACCAATACTGTCCTTCCATAGCCAACTCCACACGTCTTTCGTGACGAATATCTGCGTACGAGATACTCGATTTAGTTGGAACACCCGCACGGGTACGTATTCTATTAAAGTAGGTAAGTGCAGTAGCATCGGTAGTTGAAGCATTGTTACCCAAAACAGCTTCAGCATAAATCAGGTACACTTCGGCCAAACGAAGCATATAGGTATTCAAAGCCGAATTCATACGGGTTGATTTACCATTCGTATCTTTTGTAGAACCAACAACACCTTTCTTTACATTACAACGATCGGTAGATTTGGTATATTTATAACCGCCTGCTGCTTTACTTATTTCCGGATATACATCGCCATCAGCCATAAAAGTAGCTTTGCGGCGCAAACTGTCAGGAACTTCATATTCACTCATCATGTCAAACGATGCCATTGTATAATATCCCCAGGCAGCATCATCGCCGGTAATATCTGAACTACATGCAAAATACGCCTGTTGTGTGTTGTTTACACCAAAGTCGCCATTTGGAACCCACTGAAGTGAAAAAAGCGATTCACTGTTATTATTATTTTCAATTTTAAATAAGTCGGCATACTTGTCCAACAATTTTAATCCACTTTCATCACACACTTTCTTGGCAGCCTTTTTGGCAAGATCAAGGTAAGTTTCATTGCGAAGTCCGCTATTCGGATTAGCGCTAATACCTGAGTATGATAAATAAACGCGCGATAACATTCCAAAAGCACTCCATTTTGTCAATCTACCGGCCTGATTTGCAGTAACAGGGAGATACTTGGCTGCAAATTCCAAATCGCGGATGGCAAACTCAAAAACGTCATTTCGTGGATTGGTATTCACTACAGGGTTATTCACCAATAAAGAATTATCTTCGATAATGATGGCATTTCCCCATAATGAAGCAAGGTACCAGTAGGCAGTACCACGCATAAAACGCGCTTCGGCTATTGCCGCATTTTTTTGAGCATCAGTCACATTCTTAGCATTCTTCTTTATATTATTAATGGTATTATTCGACTGACCAATAACATTATAGAACGAGCCCCATGCCGACACCAGCGGTCCGGTAAGTGAAGTCTCGGTCAAATCGGTAAACGGATAGATATAGTCCGAATAGGGTGCGAAAAGGTTGTTACTACGTCCATCACCTAACCCATAATAGAACTTATCGTTGAAATCGAACCACACTTTATTGTATAGTCCGGCTGTTGAAGCCTGAAGGTCGGCTTCAGATTGAAAAAAGTTGTCAAGCGTTATCCTATCGTTCGGGGTAACATCAAGAAAGCTCTTATCACAGCCTGTCAAAGACACAGAACCTGCTATGACTAGCGCGTATATTATTTTATTTAATGTTTTCATTTGTTACTTTCTTTTTGTGTGTTAGAATGTAAGGTTTAATCCAAAAGTATAGATTCGTGGAGATGGATAACGTCCATTGTCAATACCTGTCAACAAGGCATTTTGATTGGCCGAGCCAACTTCCGGGTCGTATCCTTTATACGCAGTAAATGTGTACAGATTTTGAATATTAGAATATAATTTCAAATTTTCAATATGAAGTTTTGTCAACCATCTTTTTGGAAAATTATATCCTAATGACACATTCTGAATACGCAGGTAAGTACCATCCTCAACAAACTTATCGCTGTAGCGGAAGTTGGAAGTTGAAGAAGCAGAAGACGAAGCCATACGACACATATCGGCATCACCACCGGAAATATACATGTTTCGATAATCAACCGGACCGGCTTCATTAATTTTACTCAATACTGCATAATGAGTTGCTTTATCAAGCAAGTTGGTATTTTCACGTGGATTCTCTAACCAACGGCGTTGGTAATTTACGACCTTGTTGCCATACGAACCGGTAAGAAAAACATTCAGATCCCAGTTTTTATATGTAAAGGTATTGCCGATACTGTATGTGAATTTTGGTGCAGGGTTACCGATATAGGTACGGTCACTTTCATCGATAACACCATCTTTGTTTACATCTTCAAAAATATAATCACCAATCCAAACACCACTTTCACTAATAGTCATCCCTTTAGGAATAGCGGTAGGTGTAACTGCACCTGCTGCATTCTTGTAGTAAAAGTCGGTTGCTTTTTCAAAGCGACCAATAACTTTATATCCGTAGAACTGTCCGATAGGCTGTCCCACTGCTGTACGGGTAACCGGGGTAATTTCAGAACCTTCTTGTAGTTTTACGTCATAAATACTCGATTCGGTATTAAGCGAAAGCACTTTATTACGGTTGAGCGAGAATACCAGGTTGGTTTTCCACGAGAAATTTTTCTTTTCAATATTAACCGTATTTAATGCCAACTCAATCCCTTTATTCTCAAGTGATCCTATATTTGCCCATGGTGGTGAGGTTGAGCCCTGACCCGACACTCCTACATAAGCCGGCAATGATAACTGATTCAACAAGTTGTCGGTTTTTTTGTAGTATACATCAGCTGTGAATTCTATTCGATTTTTAAGTAAGCCCAAATCAACACCTAAATTGCTTGAATTGGTTGTTTCCCATTTCAAATCAGGGTTCGCAGTATTTCCGCTCAATAGTCCTGTTCCCCAATTTGTAGCCACAGAAGTCATAGTAGCAGTATAGGCATAATCAGGGATACTCTGATTACCTACTTTACCCCAGCCCATACGCAATTTAAGGTTGTAAATGGTTGGATTATCCTTCAGGAACGACTCGTTTGAGACTTTCCATGCTAAAGCGGCAGATGGAAACCAACCCCAACGCTGTCCGTCGGCAAATTTCGATGAACCATCGCGACGTAAGGTTGCGGTAAGGAGGTAACGGTCGTCATACGAATAAAATAAACGTCCAAAATAAGATGTAATCGTGCTGCTTGAACCATAGCCTGAATTCTTAGCAGTAGTAGCATCTCCCATGCTCAGGTCATGCGCCACATTACTAACAAATCCTGTTCGTGATCCTCCCATGTACTCCCAAGCTGATTTTTGAGCTTCCTGCCCTAGCATTAGCGTTAAATTGTGAATATCATTAATCGTCTTATTGTAATTAACTATATTTTTAAAAGACCAAAACTTGCTATATGATTTTGAGCGTTCCGATTCTATAACGTTATTTACAATGGCTCCAAACTTGTATGAAGGACTAAACTTATAATTATTGCCCATTCCATAATCAAACGAAAGATCTGTTTTAAAGGTTAAACCCTTAATAATAGTAGCTTCCAGATACGTATTGCCTCTGATACCTGTTTTATCATTATAGTTTTCTTTAATCAAAGCCAAGCCGAGAGGATTGTTCTGTACATATTCTGTAGTTTCAGGTCCATCAAAAGTACCATCAGCATTTCGGGCAGCCACATTTGGAGTTTGCTTCAATGCCACCTTAATTAAAGATCCATCTTCAATAGTCAAATTTTGATTGGAATTGCTAAACGCAAAACTTACACCGGCTTTCAACCATTTTTTCACCTGAGTATCAATATTTCCGCGTAGGTTGTAACGTTCAAAACCCGAACCAACAGCAATACCATCCTGATTAAGATAACCGGCTCCGATAGCATAGGTTGTTTTATCAGTTCCGCCGGTAATTGATAGGTTATGGCTGGTCATTATCGCTCGGCTGAACAATTCATTCTGCCAATCGGTACCCATCCCGAGTAAATCGGGACGTACAAAGTTATTGTCGGCCTGCACAATTCCTGCATCTGTTCGCGCATTCTTATGATAAGCATATTCCTGAAGATTGAGCAAGTTGAGCTTCTTAGGCATTTCCTGCCAACCGGTATACCCATTATAATTTACTTTCGCCTCACCGCTTTTTCCGCGTTTGGTAGTGATCATAATCACACCATTGGATGCACGTGAACCGTAGATAGCTGTTGCAGATGCATCTTTCAACACATCCATCGTAAGGATGTCGGAAGGATTGATAGAAGCAAGTGCATTCTCGGAGTTAGAATTTGTTGATCCATCAATAATAACACCGTCGATAACAAAAATCGGTTCATTAGAACCATGGATGGAATTAATACCACGAATTCGGATAGATGAACTACCACCCGGCAAACCGGTATTTTGTTGCACTTGCACACCGGCCGCACGTCCCTGTAACACCTGATCGATAGAGGTAGCAACAGATTTATTGATTGCTTCGCTATTTACGGAAGCTACGGAACCCGTCAGGTCGGTACGTTTCATTTGACCGTAACCGACTACCACCACCTCATTCAGTGTTTTGTCCTGAGGTTCCATTACTACATCGATGGTTGATCTACCATCAGCGTTTAAGATTGATTTTTTATAACCAACGTATGAAAAACTCACCTTTGAGCCCTTTGCTACCTTGATTTCGTACTTACCTGAAATATCAGTAATCGTTCCGTGGTTCGTCCCCACTTCCATTACAGATACTCCGATTAAAGTTTCACCTGTTGCATCTTTTACAACTCCCTTTAAAGTTATCGACTGCGCAAAGGCACCGAGAGGAAATAAAAAAATTAAAAATAAAAGGCTTAAGTGCCTAAATAGTTGTTTGTGCTTCATGATTAGTATTCATTTTTATTAGATTTTTAACTGCTTCGTTTTTGATGATTACGAAAAAACATTCATGTTTTCATTTTACAATAGTTTTAGTTTAACAATAGTTTCTATTTCCAGATATAGTTATTATAATTTTAGACAAACTTACATATAAAAAAAAAACAAATAGAAAACACTGGTTTCATATGTTTGAACACTGGTAACATTTATATGTATTTAGTAACAAAAGTTTTTGTGCTCGTTACATCATGACTTCCTCCTTCATATTTCTTATCTTATATCACAATCATTTAGCTCTATCTGAATGTATCCTGCTGCTGCCTTTATGGAACATAGAAGGAGTCTTCCAAATGACAATATTTATATTGAAGGTCTGAATAAAAAGGCAACAGAGTACAGGTATTACAAAAAAAAAGAAAGGAAAATGAATGTATCATTTTCCTTTCTTTTTATATAGTTCAGTTTCTGTTTACTCTTTAGGCGAATGCTTTTGAGCATATTCCTTGGGCGACATTCCATAAAACTCATGAAATGAGTTGGAGAAATGTGATAGATTAGAAAAACCAAGTGCATAGGCTAGTTCCGAAATCCCTATTTTCTTAGTAGAGAGTAACTCGGCTGCTTGCTTTAATCGTATAGATCTGATAAAGTCACGTGCTGATTGATTGGTCAACTCTTTCAGCTTGCGATGCATATGAACCCTACTCATGCCAACTCCTGAAGCGAGCAGTTCCACATTCAGATCGGAGTCGGCTATATTCTCATTAATTATCTTCATGATCTTCTCTAACAATATCTGATCGGAAGAGCGCAGCGTAATGGGCTTTATCAACAGTTTATTTTCCTCCGAATCCGAAGGCTTCACTTCGAGCCGTTCTCTGTTTTCTATCAAATTTGCAACCCGCTTTTTGAGCAAACTCACATTAAATGGTTTTGATATATAGGCATCAGCTCCAATATCATAACTCTCCGCTTTATCTTCGTCAGTTGCCTTAGCTGTTAGAAGAATAATAGGGATATGATTTATGTTTATGTTCGATTTTAGCTTCTTACACAACGTTATACCATCCATTTCCGGCATCATCACGTCACTAATTACTAAATTAGGTTTCTCATTCAGAATAAAATCCAAAGCATCCTTTCCGTTCGAGCATTCGAATATTTTATAAGTATCCGAAAGCTCCCGTCTTATATATTGGCGAATTTCATCTTCATCCTCCACTATCAACACACGGTAATTAGTTTTGGGTCTTATTTTAGCTGGATCCGTGTTAATAAGCTCATCGTAAGTCGGTATATTCTGGGGTGTTAAACTGGTTGTTGCAGTTGTTTGTGAAGTGCTGTTAGTAGCCATCTCCAGCTCACTCAAATGTTCGCGGCCCAAAGGTAATCGAACAATAAACTCACTGCCCTGACCGTCCTTTTTATTTCGCGCCGAAAGCACTCCATGTTGTAATTTCACCAACGACTGAGCCAGGTGAAGTCCAATTCCAGTACCAAAATTTGACTTGGTCTGATCATTGTCAATCTGATAAAAACGTTCGAAAATCTTTTCTATCTTATTCTCTTCAATTCCGATACCTGTATCTGAAACAATAATCTCAAAATAATTACGCAACGGTCCATCTTCATTTTCATCTACACCAATGCATAAGGAAACCAAAATCCGACCATTATCAGGTGTAAATTTAAACGCATTTGAAAGAATATTAAGCAACACCTTATCAAAATTATTTTGGTCAATCCATACATAAAGCTGAGGCTGCGAATGTTCAAACACAAAATCTATATGCCTTTTATTGGCCATATATTCAAATGTCTGCATTAAATCATCGACAAACCCAATCAAATCGGTCTCGCTGAATTTCACAAACATCAAGCCCTTATCAATTTTTCTTATATCCATCAGCTGATTGATTAACCGAAGAATCCGTTGCGAATTTCGGTACATCATCTGATAAACTTTTTGCTTATCTGAATCCGTATTCTCAGAAATCAACTTTTCCAATGGGCTTATAATCAATGTCATTGGCGTTCTGATTTCATGGGAAATGTTAATGAAAAACTGTAGCTTTGCCTCGTTAATCTGTTCAGCATGTTCGCGTTTCATCATTTCTTGTTTGTGTTTCAGCTGATTCAAGGTATAACGTGACACAGCCCAAACAAAGAGTCCAAAAAGAATAAAGTACAGCAGCTTAGCAAATCCTGACAAGTACCAGGGTGGAGAGATAATTATCGTAATCTCCTTTTCAGGCGACATATTATCATGCACATAAGCCATCACTTTTAGCTTATAGGTACCATAACTTATGTTGGTGAAGCTTATTCGATTAACCCCCTGCTCGGTATTTAGCCATTGAGAGTTGAGTCCTTCCATTTTATATCGATAATATACACGCTCAGAGTTCCCAAAATCAAAAGTAGAAAATTCCAAACTGAACATATTATCTTTATAGCTCAGATTAATTGTATTTACATCAGAAATAAACCGATCGATAATCTCATCTCCACCCGACTTCTGACCTTTCTTAATGGGCACATCCAAAATATACAGTTCTGTAAGATAAACCTTAAGCTGTTTGCGTAAATCGTTTATCTGCTGAGGATAAAAACTACTCACACCACTGATACCCCCAAAAAACATTTCACCGTCAGGAGCATGAAAAATGGCTCCTTTGGAGAATTCATTCCCCTGCAAACCATCAAAAGCATAGTGGTTCACGAATTTATTTTCGGATACTATTAATTTTGAAATACCAAAATGAGTACTAAGCCAAATATTCCCTTTTCCATCCTCTAAAATCCCGCAGATAACATTGCTGGGTAATCCATCGGACATGGTATATATTCTCGATTGTTTTGTCTTCTTATCATAACACGCCAGTCCTTCGGTGGTACCTATCCATATATTACCTTTATGATCCTCGGCCATCGCGTACACAATATATCCCGGCAATATATTGTTTTTGTTTGTAATATTCTCAATTTTATTTGTTTGCGGATTAATTTTACACACTCCCTTAAATGTACCAATCCAAATAAATCCATCACGATCTTCTAATACACAGTTAATTCCATCGTTTAGTAGTTTTCCATCATATCCCCCATCAAGAGCGTAGTGTTTTTTATAACTATGCGTTTTCAAATCAAAAGAATACAATCCTGCACCATTGGTCCCTATCCACAAATTCTTTTGCCTATCCTCGGTGATACACATTATTTTGTTGCTCAGAAAATTGTTCCCGATACTTGCTGGAATTTGATTATAATAAGTACAAATCCCATTATTTTTATTAAACTTAGAAAGACCATTCAGATAAGATCCCAACCATATATCTTTGTTACTATCCTGAAACATACACATAATCGTGTTTGAAACGGACTTGGGTGTAGTCTGCGAGTAATGCTTTACGCCTCCTCCTTTTTCTACACCATAAATCCCATCGTTATCCGTACCCACCCACACCACATTATCATGATCTTTCAGAATCGACATAACACAACTGGAACCAATCACATTTCTATTGAATGATTTGTACCCAAGAATTGAAAATTTATTGGGATTATTTGGCGCAAAATAAACGCCCTTTTGAAAAATACCGGTCCACAGATTCCCTGCTTTATCCTGCAAAATAGAATGCACTTTCATCCGCGAAAAATCAAATAATGACGATTGCATTTCGAGGTTCTGCAGCATATTCGTTTTTTCATTGTACACCTTCATACCCATACCGTCAGTTCCTACCAACAGCCGCTTTTGTTTATCTACAAACAAGCATTTAACCGGTAAACCCTGATGCGAATCAGGATAAATAATCTGATCAAATTTATTAGTAGCTCTATTAAAGCTAAATAGGCCCGATGTTAGCGTACCAACGAATATAGTACCTTTGTGATCCTCACAGATAGCTGAGGTAAGATTGCTTCCAATTTTTCCGGGAGAGTTATAGCGGGTAAGTTTCTTAGTTGTGGGTGAATATCTGTTCAGACCCTGATCGTCGGTCAAAATCCAGAAATCATGCCTTGAATCTTGAAATACGGTAACGAGAGAATTGCTGGACAGCAATGTTGAGAAGTTGGTGTCAACCTGATATTTATCTTTATTAGCGTTAATGACAATTAAGCCTTGCTCGGTAGTTATCCATATTTGGTGTGTATTACTTTCGATAATAGAAGTAATATGAGGTTCAATAGCAACCCCATACTTCGTGATATTTACTTCTTCAAAAGTATCTTCTGCTCTATTGTAGAGCATTAATCCATTAATACATCCGACCCAAAAACGCCCCATTGAATCTTCAAAGAGCGTACGTACGTAATTGTTTTTTAAAGTTTTAGAATTGCCTTTGATATTCTTATAAATAGTAAATTTCACCCCATCAAACTTGTTTAATCCGTCCTCTGTGGCTATCCAAATATAATTACGTTTATCCTGATAGATCGTATTTATAAGGCTATTAGACAATTCTTTGTCTGTTGAGTAGAAAGTTCCGGTCTGTGCAGCAACTTGCAGAAACAAAGCAGAAAGTATACAAAACGAAAAGATTTTTGTGCGTTTCTTCATAATTCAATTGTAGCATTTTATCTAAGGTCGATAATACGAGAGCAAAAATACTAAAATAAAAAACAATTACAGGCTATATCCTTCGTATTAATTTACATTAATTTCTATATAGCAACTAATTATAAAAAAGTTGTTAAGGTGTGCTAAAAACAAGTTGAAATTGATTCGACCGGTTGACTTATTGGATAGAAAACAAGATTAATTGACAAAAAAAAATCCACCCATTTGACAATCGGTGGATTTTTTAGGTTTCGTTTTGAGTTTATTTAAACGATCCGCCCAAAATATCGAGTAATTCATTCGTGATAGCCTGCTGACGGGATTTGTTGTAAAGCAACGATAACTCTTGCAGAATGTCGTCAGCGTTATCAGTGGCTATCTGCATAGCCATAGTACGCGCTGCATGTTCTGAGGCGTTTGCATCAAGAAGGGCAGTATATATTTTCAGTCGCAACACTTTCGGAATCAATTCTTCCATCAATGTTACTCTGTCCGGCTCTACAATATAATCGAGAGCAACGGTTCCCTTTGCCGGCGCAGCAAGTTGAATAGGTAAAAGCGTTTCCGAAACAAGCACCTGCGAACTCTTACTTTTGAAATGGTGATAAATCAATTCTACTTTATCAATATCTTTATTCAGAAACAATTGCATCAAATTATCGGCCAAATCAAGCGCCTCGGCATAAGTTGGCTTGTCGGCCATCGATTCAAAATTGGCATGAGGCTCAAAACCAAGTTTATGACTGGCTTTGGCTACCTTTTTACCTACCGGAAAAACCAATACATGCTCATGACCTAATTGACGATACTGCTCAAGCGTTTGAGAAAATCGCTTCACTACATTCGAATTATACCCACCACAAAGACTTGAGTTAGACGCAAAAACCACAATAGCAACACGTTTCACATCCCGAACCTCAGCAAATACAGTTGTACTTTCGGTATCGGAACTCAAAAAGCTGTTCAACAGTCCATTCAATCGTTGCTCGTAAGGGAAAAAATTCTCTATCGTCTTTTGCGCCTTACGCAGTTTAGCCGAAGACACCATCTTCATAGCAGATGTGATCTTCTGAGTCGACTTAACCGACTGAATACGTGATTTTATTTCCTTTAATGAAGCCATAAATTCAATTGATAATTCATAATTGCCAGTTTATAATTCATAATTACAAACCAGCAATTTATACTTTAAACTGACATTTGTTTACTGCTATGCACTCACTGCCACGCGTTTTGCAACTTCGGCAGCTACTTTTTCGATAATTGCAGTTACATCGTCGTTAATAACACCTTTCTTAAGTACATCCAATACATCAGCCTGATGAGATAATTCAAGTACCATCAGGAATTCCTTTTCAAAATCCTGTACCTTGTGAATCGGCACATTTGAAAGTAGTCCGTTGGTTCCGCAATACAACACAGCTACTTGTTTTTCAACAGCCATTGGCTCGTGTAGTGCTTGGACAAGCAAACGGGTATTTTTTTGTCCTTTATCAATGGTCATGGCAGTCACCGGATCCATATCGCCACCAAATTTGGTAAACGCTTCCAATTCGCGGAATTGAGCCTGATCCATTTTCAAGGTTCCTGCCACTTTTTTCATGGCTTTAATCTGAGCATTACCACCCACACGCGATACCGAAATACCTACGTTGATAGCCGGGCGGTTACCTTGATTAAACAAATCCGTATCAAGGAAAATCTGTCCGTCGGTAATCGAAATTACGTTGGTCGGAATATAGGCTGACACGTCACCCGCCTGAGTTTCGATAATCGGCAAGGCGGTAAGTGAACCACCCCCTTTTACTTTTCCTTTCAAACTTTCCGGTAAATCATTCATCTGCGCAGCTACTTCGGGTTGTGAGATAACACGGGCCGCACGCTCCAACAAACGTGAGTGAAGGTAGAAAATATCACCTGGATACGCTTCACGGCCTGAAGGACGACGAAGAATCAACGACACCTCACGATAGGCAACGGCTTGTTTCGACAAGTCATCGTAAACAACCAAAGCATGACGACCGGTATCGCGGAAATATTCTCCAATGGCAGCACCGGCAAATGGTGCAAAATATTGTAAAGCAGCAGGCTCAGCAGCATTAGCAGCCACAACTACTGTATAGTCCATAGCGCCCGCTTCTTGCAAAGTATTTACGATAGAAGCTACTGTAGAACCTTTTTGTCCGATAGCAACATAAATACAATAAACAGGATCACCAGCTTCAAAATTAGATCGTTGATTAATAATTGCATCAACAGCAATACTTGTTTTTCCGGTTTGACGGTCACCAATGATCAACTCACGTTGTCCGCGACCAATCGGAATCATTGCATCAACAGATTTCAAACCTGTCTGCAAAGGTTGATTTACCGGTTGTCTGAAAATAACACCGGGCGCTTTACGTTCCAAAGGCATTTCCAGCATTTCGCCTTCAATTTTACCCTTTCCATCCAATGGCTCGCCCAGCGGATTGATAACGCGTCCGAGCATAGCTTCGCTCACCTGAATAGACGCAACGCGTTTGGTTCGTTTCACCGTATCGCCTTCTTTAATCTGGCTACTTGGGCCGAGTAAAACTGCACCTACGTTGTCCTCTTCCAAGTTCATTACGATGGCTTTAATCCCGTTTTCGAAAACCAATAACTCATTGGCTTCAGCATTTCTAAGACCATAGATACGAACTACTCCGTCGCTGACTTGCAACACTGTTCCCACTTCGTCGAATTGAACACTGGTGTCAATTCCTTCAAGTTGCAACCTAAGCATTTCGGAAACTTCGCTTACCTTTATATTATCAGACATTTCTTTTTTAATTAATAATTAATAATCCGCAATTCATAATTAACCGACTAAAAAGACCATTATGAATTATTCATTGTGCATTATGCATTCTGAATTGAATTACAGCATTGTTTTATTTTTCTCAATATATTCGTTCTTAATACGTTGTAATTGACCGTGGAGACTGGCATCCCAACGAACAAAATCAACTTCCAACTGAAAACCACCAAGTATCGACGGATTAATTACCTTTTCAATTTCAACTGTTCCACCCGTGGCAGATTGCATCATTGTCAATAATCGTTTCTCAACGCCCGATTCTACCGCCGTTGCAGTAACAAGCTTTCCTGAGTGGATATTGTTTTCTTTGCGGTACAAATCAATATACTTCAATGCTACTGCCAATAAATGAATTTCACGTTTATTTTCCAATAGAACATCAATGAATCGTTCAAACGATTTACTCACACCGCCACCTGCAGCCAACAGAATAGTCTTCCGCTTTTCACTTAGTGCCAATACAGGATTATCAAGAGCCACTCTCAATTCGGGGAACTGAAAATAACTTTGCACTATTTCTTTTGCTTCGGCATACACCTGCACTGTAGAGTTGCTTTGATTCGCAAATCCAAGTAAAGCAGTTGCGTAGCGAGCCGCAATTAATCCATTATTCATGACAAATTATGATTTAGAAATGTTGATCTCGTCGAGCAAGCGATTAATCATATCCATTTGCTCACCTTTTTTCTCCAGTTTTTCGCGCAACACACGTTCGGCAATGTCTACCGATAATTCGGCAACCTGACGACGAATATCACGGATAGCATCTTCTTTTTCGATAAGAATTTGCTTTCTGGCTTCATCAATCATTTTTTGTCCTTCTGATTGTGCTCTGTCTTTGGCATCTTTGATCAACAAATCACGCGTTTGGGTAGCTTCATTAAGGATTTGAACCTGCTCACGACGAGCATTATCCACAATTGCTTCACCTGCCGCTTTCACCTTGTCCATTTCTATATACGCCTGTTTGGCGATAAGTAATGACTCATCGATGTAAGTTTTGCGACTTTCCACCATATTGATAATGACAGGAAAACCGAATTTGACAAGAATGAAAGCAACAATCCCGAAAGAAAGTAACATCCAAAACAAGAGACCTGTTTCAGGCAATAGTAATGACATAATTGTATAAATTTACGATTGGCAATTAAAAATTGACAACTAATTTAAGAAACAAAGACACGGGTCTTAACGTCAGACCCCGGTCTTTTTAGAGAATAAAGCCACAAACTACGATAGCAAATAAAGCAGCACCTTCAACAAGGGCAGCAGCAATAATCATGGCCATACGAATGTCGCCACCAGCTTCCGGTTGACGTGCAATTCCGTCCATTGCCGATCCACCAATTCTGCCAATACCTAAACCTGCACCAATAGCAGCAAGACCTGCTCCTAAACCTGCACCTAATTTTGCTAAACCTGCACCAGCAGCTGCTTGTAATAAAATTGTTAGTAACATAACTTTTTGATTTATTTATGACCTTACATCCATCGGCTGATGAACATGAAGACCAAGTTTATAATTATTTATTTTTGTATATTATTCTTTTAAACATTTCGCTTCCAAAACTCCCTATGGGATGTTAGCGTACGCTTATTTATGTTCTTTGTTTGAATGATGCGGTTCCACTCTCGCTAAACCAATAAACACCGCCGAAAGCATTGTAAATACGTAAGCCTGAATGTACGCAACCAATAACTCAACCAAATTAATAAATACGCTGAACAGCACTGAGACTACACTCATACTGGTATTCATGGTCACTCCCAGTTTCACAGTTACGAAAACCAAACAGGTTAATCCCAATACAATCGAGTGACCTGCCAAGATATTTGCAAAGAGACGAATCATCAATGCAAAAGGTTTTGTGAATACACCTACCAACTCAATAGCAGGCATGATGGGAATCGGCACTTTAAGCCACAACGGAACGTCAGGCCAGAATACTTCTTTCCAATATTCTTTTGTTCCAAAAATCTGAACGATAACGAATGTACACATTGCCAATACAAAAGTGATGGCAATATTTCCCGTAACATTAGCACCACCCGGGAAGATAGGTATCAAGCCCATCAGGTTATTCAGAAATATAAAAAAGAAGACGGTAAGCAAATAGGGAGCAAACCTTTTATAATCCTTTCCGATACATGGTTTTATCACATCGTCATTGATGTTCATAATAAACATCTCCATAAAGCCGACAAAGCCTTTCTTCGATTCAAATACTCCCTTTTTGTACGATCGGGTAACAAACATGATGATGATAATAAGCAATGCACTACTGAACATCAGGGAAGCTGCATTCTTAGTGATAGATATATCCAACGGACGCACCTCATTGCCGGCGGCATCTTTTTCTACGATCTTGCCTTTATATTTACCTTCGTGAGCAATCGAAAATCCTTCATGCTCGTGACCTCCGTGAAATGCCGAAGACATAAAAACATGCCAACCGGTACTTCCGTGAAGAATTACAGGTAAAGGTATAGCAATGTCAGTTTCGCCAACTTTAGTGATGTGCCACTCATACGAATCGGCCAAGTGCTCTAAAATCAACCCCTTAACATCCACCTCCTCTGCTGCAGCACCTTCTTTAGCAGGTTCGTTAGCGTATGATTTCAGCCCCATCACAGAGACAGATAAAACCAGGATAAGTACTATTTTATGTAATCTTCTCATTTACTCTGTTTAATTTTTTTCTCGGTAATATAGAACGCATAAAATTCAAGCAATAAATACAGCAGGTAATAAACCGCAAATACGAGCAAAAACAACTTCATATTTGCTTTTACCAACACGTAGTAAGCCAATATAAAAGCCAACACAACAGCTAGCTTAGACATTTTCAACAACATGTAGATATTTACTAACTTTCGTTGGTTCGTTTTATCTACTTTTTCCAAAACGGTAGTCAATAGCAAACCCAACACAAGAAAAGTTGCGGGTAAGTAAGGATACCATCCCAGGTTCATCTCCGGCACAACCTTTTTCAGGATAAACCATCCTCCCCATCCCAATATCACCATTAGAAGGGCGAAAAGAGACTGTATTGATTTTGTTGTTGTTGGCACAATTCCTTTAAATTAATTCCAGACAAACCGTCACTACATTCTTATTTACCTCCGCAAAACCACCTTCAACCGTTAGTTCGAAATCCTGATTATTAGTTTTGTAACTAATTTTTCCGGCACCTAACGAAGAAATAATCGGAGCGTGATTTTCCCAAACGGTAAAGCTACCATTCTTTCCTGGCAGGGTTACCGAAGCAACTTCACCTGAAAAATACACTTGTTCGGGAGTTATAATTTCTAATTTCATTCTCTTTGTGGGGTTGATTGGGGTTTAGCCAATTTATCTTTTTGCTTGCGCAATTAGTTTTTTTCCTTTCGCAATGGCGTCATCGATGGTTCCAACGCTTAGGAATGCCATTTCCGGCATATCGTCCAATTCTCCGTCCAAAATCATTTTAAAGCCACGAATGGTTTCTGAAATTGGCACCATAACTCCCGGCTGTCCTGTAAATTGAGCAGCCATAAAGAATGGTTGCGACAAGAAACGTTGCACCTTACGGGCGCGTGTAACGGTTACGCGGTCTTCGTCCGAAAGTTCTTCCATTCCAAGAATAGAAATAATATCCTGAAGCTCTTTGTTACGTTGTAGAATTTGTTTTACACGCTCAGCAGTTTCGTAGTGATCTTTTCCCACAACCAATGGATTAAGAATACGCGAGGTAGACTCCAAAGGATCAACAGCAGGGAAAATACCTAACTCGGCAATCTTACGACTCAATACCGTGGTGGCATCCAAGTGCGAGAAAGTAGTAGCTGGAGCAGGGTCGGTCAAGTCATCAGCAGGAACATATACCGCCTGAACCGAAGTGATAGAACCGTTTTTAGTTGAAGTAATACGTTCTTGCATGGTTCCCATCTCGGTAGCCAGCGTTGGTTGGTAACCTACCGCCGAAGGCATACGCCCGAGCAAAGCCGAAACCTCAGAACCAGCTTGTGTAAAACGGAAAATATTATCGATAAAGAATAGAATATCGCGTCCGCCACCATCGGCATCACGGAACGATTCTGCAACCGTCAAACCCGATAATGCAACCGAAGAACGTGCGCCCGGAGGTTCGTTCATTTGTCCGAAGACGAGTGTTGCCTGCGATTTTTCGACTTCCGAATAATCAATTTTTGATAAATCCCAATTGCCTTCTTCCATGCTTTTCTTGAACTCCTCACCGTAACGAATTACGCCTGAGTCAATCATTTCACGGAGCAAATCATTCCCTTCACGGGTACGTTCACCTACACCGGCAAAAACAGAGAAACCATCGTGTCCTTTAGCAATATTGTTGATAAGTTCCATGATAAGCACTGTTTTACCAACACCAGCACCACCAAACAAACCAATTTTACCACCCTTTGAATACGGTTCAAGTAAATCAATTACTTTAATACCCGTAGAAAGAACGCTTTCGCTCACCGTTAAGTCTTCAAATTTCGGAGGTTCGCGATGAATCGGGTAAGCACCTTTCTTATCCAACTGCTTCATACCGTCAATCGACTCGCCAATCACATTCATAAGTCGTCCTTTTACCTGATCGCCTACCGGCATGGTAATAGGTTCGCCCATTGCTGTGGCTTTAAGTCCGCGTTGAAGTCCATCGGTAGAATCCATAGCAACCGTACGCACGGTATTTTCACCGATATGCTGTTGTACTTCTACAATGAGTGTTTTACCCTGGCCTCTGTCGATACTCAACGCATCGTGAATAGCAGGCAACTTTGTTTCATCATTTCCTTTCAAATCAAAGAATACATCCACAACGGGCCCAATGATTTGCGAAATATGTCCAATTAACTCTGGCATAATTTTATACTGTTTTGGCAATTGATTATTAAAATTTTGAGTCGCAAAATTACAAATATATATGAATCTATAAACAGTAATTCTGATAAAAAAACAAAAAACGGCGAGATTTAAGAAATAATGAACAAACACTCGATTTCCTTAATAAATATAAAGATTTATTCAACAGGTTAATGAATAATAACCGTATATTTAGTAGAAAAACACAGATCAATCGAAATCAAACTGTACAATGTAAGCCAAGCAAAAAATGCCGCCCTAGAAATAAGATAGAGATTGTATCTTGCATCTGAGCAATCGGTTTAATCCAATTTAAGCACTTCCAGAAACGCTTTTTGAGGCACTTCCACATTACCGATTTGCTTCATCTTCTTCTTGCCCTTCTTTTGTTTTTCGAGAAGTTTACGCTTACGACTGATATCACCACCGTAACACTTAGCAGTTACATCTTTACGAACCGCTTTAATCGTTTCGCGCGAGATAATCTTCGCACCAATAGCGGCTTGAATGGCAATATCAAACTGTTGACGAGGGATAAGTTCTTTTAGTTTCTCGCACATGCGTTTACCCAGTGGTACGGCATTGTCAACGTGAATCAGGCACGAAAGCGCATCCACCGGCTCTCCGTTGAGCAGAATATCCAACCGGATCAGTTTCGAAGGGCGGAAGCCATTCATATGATAATCAAAGGAAGCATATCCCTTTGAGATACTTTTCAGTCGATCGTAGAAATCAAACACAATTTCACCTAGCGGCAAATCGTAAATCAATTCCATACGGTTACCCGAAATATAGTTTTGTTTCACCAATTCACCCCGTTTACCCAGGCAAAGCGACATGATTTGACCAATATAATCGGTGCGGGTGATAATTGAAGCGCGAATATAAGGTTCTTCGATGCGGTCGATAGCCATAATATCGGGCAAACCCGACGGATTATGAACTTCAATCAAATTGCCTTTATTGGTATACACGCGGTACGACACATTAGGAACGGTAGTAATAACGTTCATATCGAATTCACGATCCAATCGCTCCTGGATAATTTCCATATGCAACATGCCCAGGAACCCACAACGGAATCCAAAGCCCAGTGCAACCGACGACTCAGCCTCAAAAGTAAGCGAAGCATCGTTTAGTTGTAATTTTTCAATCGAAGCACGCAGATCTTCAAAGTCATCTGTATCAATAGGATAAACTCCGGCAAAAACCATGGGTTTTACCTCCTGAAATCCTTCAATGATTTTAGGGCAAGGGCGTTTAACGTGTGTAATGGTATCACCCACTTTTACTTCTTTGGAAGTTTTAATTCCCGAAATAATATAACCCACATTACCGGCACTCAGCGTTTTGGTGGGCGACATATCCAGTTTTAAAACGCCAATCTCTTCGGCAGAATACTCTTTCTCGGTATTCACAAATTTCACCAGATCACCTTTATTGATTGTACCGTTTACAATTTTGAAATACGCGATAATACCACGGAACGAATTAAATACCGAGTCGAAAATCAAACATTGCAATGGTGCTTCAGGATCACCTTTTGGGGCAGGAACTCTGCTCACAATAGCTTCCAGAATCTCATTCACGCCCATACCTGTTTTACCACTTGCCCGCAGAATTTCTTCCTGCTTACAGCCAAGCAATTCAATGATTTGATCCTCCACCTCTTCGGGCATGGCATTATCCATATCCATCTTATTCATGATAGGAATTATCTCCAAATCATGTTCCAAGGCCATATATAAGTTAGAAATTGTCTGTGCCTGAATACCTTGCGTAGCATCTACAATAAGCAATGCACCTTCGCAAGCAGCAATGGAACGGGAAACTTCGTACGAAAAATCGACGTGCCCCGGAGTATCAATAAGATTGAAAACATATTCTTCGCCATTGAGTTTATAGCTCATTTGTATGGCGTGACTCTTAATGGTAATGCCTCGTTCGCGTTCCAAGTCCATGTTGTCAAGCACTTGCGCTTGCATTTCTTTTCCGGCTACGGTGTTGGTATATTCTAACAAACGGTCGGCCAGCGTGCTTTTGCCGTGATCGATGTGTGCAATAATGCAGAAATTGCGGATATTATTCATTCGTAATTTACTTCAATTTTAGTTTGATGCGCAAAAATACAAAAAAAACACGAATAACGAAAGAACCGGATGGAAGGAAATTACCGTCAAAAACACATGATTAACAGACCAAAACCAACAACATTTACGCCAATTCGCCAAGAGCGGAGCATCTAAATGGATAGCAAATTGAAATTACCACAGCAAAAAAATGACCTTCTCATCTCTTCAACAAGCTGCAATGTCAATCCGGCACCCAAAAACTGAATTTTTTTTTCAATAAAACTACATTTGGTATTTTATTTAGAAACAACTATTTAAAGCTCGAAAAACTCCACATGCCCGACATTCCGGGAATATTTTTTCTATTTTTTTTATCACAAGTCTTGCAGATTCGAAAAAAGGCCGTATATTTGCACCCGCTAAGCCGAAAGGTACCATAGCTCAGTTGGTAGAGCAAAGGACTGAAAATCCTTGTGTCCCCGGTTCGATTCCTGGTGGTACCACATTTTAACAAATAACCCGTTGATTTTCAATGGGTTATTTTCATTTAGTGCGGTATATGGTACTGTATTTGAATGCGAAATACAATACACAAGCAACAGATATTCAATAGAGTATAATTTTGTAGCAAGATTCACAACATCACCCAAAAGTATTTGCCAGACCCCCTTCCTGCATAATCCCCTATATCACCCAATCCCATACTTCCACTCCCTAGGCTTGCATGGTTGCATCCATAAATTTTTTTTCAAAAAAAATGCATAAACATCGAACGTTCTATATTTATATTGCATTATTATACAATATTGCCAGCTAATTCAATATATGTATTTATATATCAATAACATAAATACCACAAACTAACAGATAAAATCAACCAAAAATACATAAAAAGTGCATATCCGATAAACAGATATGCACAACCACGGCAAACCGCCTGAAACGGTCAAAAAAAACCACAAAATCACAAAGCAAACTCTTTTTTTAACCTTTGTACCGTACTGACACTATCGCCCGTAATCTTAGCTACGTTGCGGATGGCATAACCCTTTCTTAATAAGGCAAGTGTCTCTTTGTATTCTTCCCGTTTATCGTCCGAGCTTTTGATACTACCAATATTGCGCCCCAGTTTTCCGCCTTTGGCTATATAATTAGCCCGTCCGCTATTAAGACGGTACTGAATGTTCTTCCGTTCAATACTATACATCTCAGAAAGGACGGTAGTTATGATTGAAGTCATTGGATTGATTTCCTTATCCTTGGTCAATGTATTTAAACCTAAATTTTGGATGTACACATTAATGCCATTGGAATGCAATGCATCCAACGTTTTCAAAACTTGGAGTGTATTACGTCCAATCCTTGAAAGTTCAGATGTGAGCAATGTATCTATTTTATTATCAATACAATAATCAACACATTCAAGCAATATTTCCCGTTCTTCATTGCGTTTTCCACCGCTTATTTTTTCTTCAAAAACATTAACCACCTGAAAATCATTCTTTTCAGCATAGTTCTTTAAATCGACAACTTGTCTTTCAGTTGACTGTCTGTCATTAGTACTACTTACCCTTGCAAAAATTACTGATTTCATATAACTGTCTTTAAATGATACTCAAAGATAAGTAAAAAATTCGATGTATGCAAATATATCAAAGATTATTATGAATATATTTTACTATAGTATATTTTTCTGAATACAGATTTATTTGAATACAAACTAGATTTGAATACTAATGTTTCAAAACTAACAAAATCAAATAAGACAAAAAGCGAACAGAAATTATTACTTTTGTAAAAAATACTCTAGTAAAATAACCAGCATAAATTTAGGATGTCAGAAGACCAGAAAAAACAGCTCGAACAACAACTTTGGAATATAGCCAACACCCTGCGGGGCAAAATGGATGCGGATGAATTTCGAGATTACATACTGGGATTTATTTTCTATAAGTACCTATCGGAAAAAATGCATACTTATGCTGATTCAATTTTAAAAGAAGATGGTATAAAGTATATCGGAATTAATGAAGCCGGTGAAACCGGCAAACAATATATTGAAGCAATTCGGGAAGAATCTCTGGAAAAGCTGGGTTACTTCTTGAAACCGTCCGAACTTTTCAGCGAAGTTGCTAAACGTGGAAACTCTGACAAAGAAGGTGAAAATAACTTTATATTGGAAGACCTTGCAAAGATTCTTACCAACATTGAACAGTCAACGATGGGAACTGCCAGTGAAGACGACTTCGATAACTTATTTGAAGACCTCGACTTAACTTCAACAAAACTGGGACGAACAGAATCTGCAAAAAACGAATTGATTTCAAAGGTGCTTAACCACCTCGACCAGATAGATTTTAAGCTGGAAGACAGCAAAGCCGATGTGATGGGTGATGCTTACGAATACCTTATTGGACAATTTGCCAGTGGAGCTGGTAAAAAAGCGGGTGAATTCTATACCCCGCAAGAAGTGAGCAAGGTTCTTGCTAAGATTGTGACCACAGGTAAAGCTAAACTCAAATCAGCTTACGACCCAACTTGTGGCTCGGCTTCACTATTGTTGCGGTTAGCCAAAGAGTCAGAAGTAAGTAATTTTTACGGGCAGGAAATGAACCGTACAACTTACAACCTTGCCCGTATGAATATGATTTTACACGGTGTCCATTATCGTCAATTTGATATACGACAAGAAGATACATTAGAATACCCACAACACCTTGACAAGCGGTTTGAAGCAGTAGTTGCCAATCCACCGTTTTCAGCCAATTGGAGCGCAAGCCCATTGCACATGGCTGACGACCGCTTTAGCCAATACGGCAAACTTGCACCGAGCAGCAAAGCCGACTTTGCCTTTGTGCAACACATGATATATCAATTGGCTGACAATGGGATTATGTCTGTAGTACTTCCACATGGGGCTTTGTTTCGTGGCGGTGCTGAACTGCAAATAAGACGTTATTTAATTGAAGACCGTAACTATCTGGATGCGGTAATTGGCTTGCCAGCTAATATATTTTATGGCACAAGTATTCCAACTTGTATATTGGTATTTAAAAAATGCCGTGAAACTCCCGAAGATGTTCTGTTTATTGATGCCAGTCAGTATTTCGACAAGGTGAAAACCCAAAATGTATTGCGTGAAGAAGATATTGACCGCATTATAGATACTTACCGAAACCGTACCGAAACGGAAAAATTCAGTAAGCTGGCTACACTTGCCACCATTGCCGAAAACGGCTACAACCTAAACATTCCTCGTTATATAGATACTTTTGAAGCCGAAGACAATATTGATATAAATGCTCTGGCGGTTGAACTGATAGCATTGGATAAAACTTTGACAGAAACAGACAAGCAGATTGCAGGTTTCTGTTCCGAACTTAACATTAAGACTCCCTTCTAAAATATTTATTTATGGAACTACAAGAATTCATTAAAAACACGTTGGTTGACATTACTAATGGTATTGTCGAAGCTCAAAAAGAATTGAAAGATACGGGTTGCCTTGTTAATCCGCTAGGTGATGATAAGAACAATTACATTGAAAATGATGCACGTGATGGTTGTCGTTTTATTCAGAAAGTAAAAATGAATATTGTATTAAATATCACAAAAGGGACAAAAGCAAAATCAGGAATTGGAGTAGCACAAGTAATTAAGGCAGGTATTGATACTGAAAAATCAAATACCAATAATGAGGTAACTTCAATTCAATTTGAAATTCCAATTTCTTTCCCTGTAATGAAATAGTCTATGGAGAAGAGTATACCAAAGTTGCGCTTTCCTGAATTTGCTAAAAAATGGGAAACGAGAAAATTGGACGATATAACCGCTTGGGCTTCAGGTGGAACTCCGTCAAAAGATAATCCTTCATTTTGGAATGGGGATATACCATGGATTAGTGCTTCGAGTATGCGAGGTTTAGAGTATAGTGATTCAGAATTAAAAATTTCAGAAACGGGATTAAAAAGAGGCTCAAAATTAGCAAAAAAAGGTACATTATTGATTTTAGTTCGAGGTAGTATGCTTTTCAATAAAATACCGATTGGAATTGCATCAAAAGATGTTGCTTTTAATCAAGATGTAAAATCTATAGAGGTTGTGAACTATTCAACTTCAAAATATATTTTGTATTGGTTTATATCGCACGAACCAATAATTTTGAATATGGTAACAGGAACGGGTATTGGTGCTGGTAAGCTAGATTTGAAGGATTTAAAATCACTAACTGTTAATCTTCCAGCCCTTCCCGAACAATCCAAAATTGCCACCTTTCTAACCGCAGTAGATGACAAACTCAACCAACTGAAAAAGAAGAAAAGCCTATTGAAGCAATATAAAAAAGGAGTAATGCAAAACCTGTTTTCGCAGGAGCTGCGCTTTAAAAATGAAAATGGGGAAGATTTTGCTGACTGGGAAGAGAAGAGGCTGGGGGAAGTCGCAAATAAAAAATCATCCAATATAGCAGCGAATAAAATTGAAGAAAATTTTGGAGAATTTATCATTTACGGAGCTTCTGGGATATTAAAAAGAGTTGATTTTTTTGAAGAAGAAAACGATTATATCAGTATTGTAAAGGATGGTGCTGGTGTTGGTAGAATTCTATATTGCAAAGGTAAATCTTCGGTGTTAGGAACATTGGACATAATTAAACCAAATAAAAATATCAACACCTACTTTTTGTATTGCTTGTTGAGTAATATCGATTTTACAAAATATATCACAGGAAGCACAATTCCTCATATTTACTTCAAAGATTATAAAAATGAAGATTGTGGAATTCCATCGCTTCCAGAACAAACCAAAATTGCCAATTTCTTATCCGCAATTGATGAGAAAATCAATTATTGCGGTGAGCAAATTGAGAAAATGGAAAGATGGAAAAAGGGTTTGTTGCAACAAATGTTTATATAGGTATGAAAAAAACTTATGATTTAGAATTCAATCAGGAGATTGAAAGAATTTTGAAAGAAATATATTTTCGACCAATCACACCAGATAGTGGTGATAAAAGAGCAGTTGTAAAAACAGAATATAAATACATACAGTTTCTTAAAGAGAATGATTTGGCTATTATGTTGAATAGTCATGGAAGTGGAAAATACGGTTTGATTTTAAGACTAAATGGATGTGAAGTATTTGAAAAATATAAGGGTTGGTGTGATTATAGGAAGAAAGTAATTGATAAGAAAAATAAAATTGAAGATGCTAAGAATCTAGCTCAACGCTTTTGGTGGCTGCCTATTATTATCTCAGTAATAGCATTGTTAGTAGCAATTTTCAAAACAAAATAATCGAACGAAATTTGACGGAGCTTTGCACCGGCAAACAACACTTCGTGTTTTTGCCGTTCACAACGCTCTAAACATTGATATTTGAAAAATAAAAATTCAATTATGACCACTCAACCCGAATAACTTCTCAAAAAAAGTAACTCTCAATAAATAGCGAACAATATGAAAAAGGATTTTATTTTAAACGAAATTTGGATGTTGACTGTAAATGCTGCATTTCAAAGAGCAAATGTTTATAATGAGAATGCTACAGAAACCGAGAAGAAAAGTTTTAAATTTATGCTTAAAGGGTATATCGACAACTGTTTGGTTGAAAATAATTCGATGACTATTGATGATAATGAGCACATTGAAAAAATAAAAGAATTAAGTAGATATTCAGCCAATTTTTCAAATATTTTGAATGGTGGCAAATTAAATTTCGGTGTATCTCAGAAGCTATTAAATCTTTATTTAAAGTATTTATGGTGTTTGGACTTATTGAAAACACCACCACCACATTTTCCAGTAGATAGAATTATTCAACGAGAGCTTGAATTATCTCCTGTTGCTTGGACTCAAATGAAAGACGAGAAAGAGTATTTACGTATTATTACCATTGCTAAAGAAAGACTTTTATCTACAGAACACAATTGTATTGCTGAACTTGAATTGGCATTATTTAGAAGAAGTAATAATTGAAATTATGACCACACAACCCGAACAACTTCTCGAAAATAATCTGGTAGCTCAACTTCAATTGCTGGGTTATACCTTTATTACTATTGCAGACGAAAAAGATTTACTGGCAAACCTGAAAAACCAGTTGGAAAAACACAACGGGATTCAGCTTACAGCCAAAGAATTTGACAGGGTATTGAACATGCTCAGTAAAGGTTCGATTTTCGATAAAGCTAAAATTTTACGGGAGAAACAGCACATTGTACGGGACAACGGAGAAAGTTTGTACTTTGAATTCATTAGTACTGATAACTGGTGTCAGAATTTGTTTCAGGTTACTAATCAGGTATCGGTTGAAGGTAAGTATAAAAACCGCTATGATGTAACGCTATTGATAAACGGCTTGCCGTTGGTACAAATAGAACTAAAAAGACGGGGAATAGAACTAAAAGAAGCCTTCAATCAGATAAACCGTTACCAACGTCATTCATTTGGTGCAAGTATCGGATTGTTCCAGTACGTTCAAATCTTTATTATCAGCAACGGTGTAAATACCAAATACTACGCTAACAACAAGAACCAATCGTTTAAGCAGACATTCTATTGGAGTGACGAGCAGAACAAGACCATTAATCAACTGGATAAATTTGCTTTCAATTTTTTGGACACTTGCCACCTGTCAAAAATGATTTGCCAGTACATTGTACTAAGTGAAGCATATAAGATTCCAATGGTATTACGTCCGTATCAATACTATGCAGTGGAAGCATTGGTTGAACGGGTTAAGAATAGCACTAAAAACGGTTATGTCTGGCATACTACAGGTTCGGGTAAAACCCTGACTTCATTCAAAGCGGCTCAAATTATCATGAATATGCCACAGGTGAAGAAAGTGGTTTTCGTGGTTGACCGTAAAGATTTGGATTATCAGACCACAAAAGAATTCAACTCCTTCAGCAAAGGTAGCATTGATGGAACGGACAACACCACCGCATTGGTAAAGCAATTTACAGACGATACAAAGCTAATCGTTACCACCATTCAAAAACTGAACACGGCTATCAGTAAGAAATACCACCAGTCCAAAATGGAGCTATTGAAAGACGAACGTATAGTGTTTATCTTTGATGAATGCCACCGTAGCCAGTTTGGAGAAACACATTCAAGGATTAAAGCCTACTTCAACAACATTCAACTATTCGGATTCACAGGCACGCCCATCTTTGCCGAAAATGCGGTAAAAAACGAACGGGGCAAACGAACCACAACTGAGTTGTTTGGGGACTGCTTACATAAGTACGTGATAACCGATGCCATTAAGGATGAAAATGTATTGAAGTTTTCAGTTGAATACGTTGGACGGTACAAAAAGAAAGATAGCAATACCAACATAGATATTGAAGTTGAAGATATTGATACAAAGGAATTGATGGAATCGCCAAAGCGGCTGAGTAAAATTGCTGACTTCATAATAGACAACCACAACCGCAAGACATACAACCGTGAATTTACCGCTTTGTTTTGCGTTAACAGCGTTGAAACTTTAATTAAGTACTACGACCTGTTTCAGGCTAAAAAGGTCGCTGGCAAGCATAATTTACGCATTGCTACGATATTCAGCTATGCTACCAACGAAGACGACAAAGATGCTAATGGATTCTTGCCCGAAGAACTTTCAGTAGTGGAAGAGCCAAAAGCATTGTATGGCTTGAATGTACATACCCGTGAGAAGCTGGATGAGTTTATTGTTGATTACAACCGGATGTATGGTACTAACTATTCAACGAAAGACAGTGAATCGTTTTATAACTACTACAATGATATAAGTAAACGGGTGAAGTCAAGGCAGGTTGACATACTGTTGGTAGTAAATATGTTCCTGACTGGATTTGACAGTCCAACCCTCAACGCCTTGTACGTTGATAAGAATCTGAAGTATCACGGATTGATACAGGCGTATTCACGTACAAACCGCATTTTAAACGAACAAAAATCTCAGGGGAACATTGTAGTGTTCCGCAACCTAAAACAAGCTACAGACGATGCTATAACTCTTTTTAGTAACAAGAACGCTAAGGATATAATAATCATGCAGCCTTACGAAGACTACGTGAAGAAATTCAGTCAGGCTTTCGTTGAACTGTTGAAGATTGCCCCAACCGTAAACAGTGTTTCAGACTTGAAAGACGAAAATGAAGAGCTTGAATATATCAAAGCGTTCAGGGAGTTGATGCGGTTGAAGAACGTACTTACCACCTTTGCTGACTTCTCTTTCAACGACCTATCAATGAATGAGCAGTTATTTGAAGACTACAAGAGCAAATACCTTGACCTGTACGACAAAGTAAAGACCGACCACCACAAGGAAAAGGTTTCGATATTGGATGACGTGGACTTTGAGCTGGAGTTAATACACAGGGATGAAATCAACGTAGCTTACATACTTATCTTGCTGGCAAATCTCAAAGACGGGAAAGACAAGGAGAAAAAGCAAAAGGAAATCATTGACTTGATAGCTGGTGAAGCCCACCTACGCAGCAAACGGGAGCTGATTGAACGATTCATAAAAGAAAATCTACCAGCCATTGAAGACGCTGACACTATTCCAGACGAGTTTGAAAAGTACTGGAATGAAGAACAGCTTGCAGCATTCCAGAAGCTTTGCACAGATGAAAACCTCTCTAATGCTAAGGTTGAGAAGGTTATAGCAGATTACCTGTTCAGTGAACGTGAACCGTTGCGGGATGAAGTCCTGGACTTGATAGAAGGGGCTAAGCCTTCCGTACTTCAACGTAAAACCACTGGCGAACGGATTCTGGCTAAAATTAAGGGCTTCGTTGATACCTTTATCAATGGGATAACAGGAAATTAACTCTTCCGTTGGGATAAGCTAAATGTCCTGATTTCCTACTTCTTAGGCAAGCCCTGCCGAAAGACCAAATCACTTCTATTGAGATTAACTATTCTTTTTCTGGCTGGCACGAAGTGTTTAGCAGTCGCCAGCGGTGTGCGGCTGCGGTAACAATTTCATTTCTATTGATATAGTGTTGCTTTGTTTCTTTTTGTCTATTCAATGGTCGTAGATTGTAAAACCCTATCTCTTTTTCCTTCCTCTTTTACTGATATAATATATGTTATTATTATAATATATTATTAATATATTTTTTATTTGTTAGTAAATATTACTGTAGTCATAGTAAATAAATACTATAGCACATCAGTAATCTTATATGCAACATATTAAAGCAAGGAAATTGTTACTGTAGTAGTAATTGCAAAAGTAATTATCAACCGTTTCAACCAAAATATTTCAAATAATTAAATAATAATTTCCGAATCAACTTGTTTTTTTAATATAATATTAGTACGTTTGTGGATATTGAAACAAATCTTTACATTGTAGCATTCCTCTCAATTTCCAAATGCAGAATAATAGTTTTGTTTTCACCATGCAGATTGGCTTATGCGATTGGACTTTGCTGCATGTTGTTAATTCAATCAATCGCACTAAAATAAAGAGTGTAAATACTTATCGAATGAATCTAAACAATTCAACTGTAAAAAAAAATGAGGAAACCGATTTTAAATTTATCCGTTTACCAAAAAAAGTCCGCCTGCTTCTAAATGGCAATGAACGCTCACTGCTGGGCGAAATGGTAGACTATCAACAAATGATAGACCAATACAACGAATCAAAGGGAAATGATTTCCAAATGGCTATCAGCTACATTTGTCGTAATCTCGACATATCTGACAAGACAGCCCAGAGCTTAGTCAATAAGCTCGTAGAATTAAATCTAATAATCAAACA
Organism: Paludibacteraceae bacterium; assembly: GCA_942493025.1. Lineage (GTDB taxonomy): Bacteria > Bacteroidota > Bacteroidia > Bacteroidales > Paludibacteraceae > Paludibacter. Next base: position 3,849,987 of record OW818663.1, on the reverse strand, counting down.
TTCAGGTTATAGAACCAGAACAAAAAACACCTATTCTATCAATACTGAGAAGATACGGGAGTTTGAAGGGTTGACCAATGACCAATTATTTGAATTACGGGACAAAGCAAAGAAAGTAAAGAAACCTAAGCCTATCAAAACCGAAGCCCCCGTTGAAGTTGAAGAGTTAAATGAACTTATTGAACCAATTCAGCCAGTTGATGAGATACAGTCAGAGATAATTGAGCAAACTGAACAACAGGCTAGTGAATTAATAAACGCTAAAAAACTAATTGAAGAGTTTGACTACTTCTTAGACGAAGAAGAATCAAGAATTCCAATATCGGATAAAGTTCTGAAAATAATGCCTTCCAAATACAATGCAGCTGAGAAGAGGATATTAATAGAATATATACAAACAGACGGTTTTCAGCCGTATGGTCTAAAAGAACCGTTATTAAAAATTTTAGCTGAAGGGATATAAAAAAAACAGGGTAATACAAACATGTACTACCCTGTTTTTATGAAACAATGGATGGTTATATTAGAGAGGCAAAATCACCAGCTATCAATTTGCCTAAAGTATCAAAATAAAAACAATTTCCATCGGATTGAACTAATTTGTATGATATAATGTCGCCCAAAGAGGGAATTTTACCTTCGAGCAAGTCATAGTGTGTGTTGACACATGCTTTCACGACCAGCAGCTTGTCGTAAGTTGATAGACTGTCAAAACCCAGCTCCATATTGACAACAGACTTGTTATTCTCAATGATTCTACTTTCATCGAAATCTGGCGTAAAGCTATCTTCACAGATGGCTATTAGTTTTGTTTCTTCAACTAGTTTGTAGTTTTTCAGTAAATTGACTACTAGCTTAGTGATTTTATCTATTAGGTTCTTTTTGTTTGGTTGATTTGTTTCCATTGTATTTGCTTTTGATATAAATACATTGAAAACTAAATAAAGAGCAAATCAAATCAAAAAAATATTCAAATCCGTCCAAAAAATTCATTATCGAAATGATTTTAGAGCTGAAAAAAGAGCGGATTGAAAATCCGGTCAAATAACTTCGTTCTTCGTTCGTGCTAAAACACTTATTTGGACGACAAATACCGTTTTATGTCTTCCTTATTAAACAACACAGTTTGGTTCTTCAACGAACAACGCTTAAAATGTCCAGCACTTTCTTTTTTGTATATTGCATCACGCTTCACCTTAAATATGGCTGTCATATCTGACATCGAAAGAAGTTCACCGTAGTCACTCAACAAATCAATTTCCAGTGGCATCACTTCTTTTTCCGAAACTTGAATCTCCGAAACCGTTTCAGGCGAATTTTCTGTTGAAGTATTTTTTTCAACTACATTTTCTATTACATCCTTCAGTAATTTTTCAACATAAACCAACTGGCTTAAATGCGCATTGTGGATTGGACGAAAGAAACCGTCAAGAAGGTCACTATTAACAGGGTCACTATCAATTTGTATTTGACTTCCGGAACACAATTCTTCAAAAACTTTAATTTGATTAATTGCAATTTCGATTTTAGTCAGATTCAATCTTGCAAATGTGATGATTTGTTCTGGCTTGTATTCCAAAACAAACCCAGTCAATGCAGATTCAAACTCAGTCGCTAATTGATTTACATAGATAAAATACGAATTCAAAGAGCCACTGAATTCTTCTTCGACAATATACTGAATTCGATTAAAATCTAAATCAGCAAGCTTCAAAGCATTATTGAGGGATTGGTTTATTTCCATTATTCTTAATTGTTAGTTGTTTTGCGACTTCAAGTGCATTGGCTGTATCGCCAAATCGAATGTATTTCCGAAATGTATCATAATCTTTATGTCCACTAATTCGCATGATTCGTTCAGCTTCAATTCCATAATAAAAATACATGTTAGTTATTGCCGAACGCCTGCAAGTGTGACTTGCAATAAGCTTCCATTTTGGCAGTACAACTTCTTTTTGTTCGCCACCTTTAAAGCTAATAAAAGTAACTTCATTAGTCATTCCAGCCTGTTCTGCAATAGTCTTGATTCTTTCATTTAAGACCTTAGAAGAAATTAATGGTAAATTATAATTATACTTTTTTACTATAGCTAAGAAGTTGTCTACAACAGGTATTTTTACAGCTGTTGTCGTTTTTTGGGTAATCACTGACAAGACAGTGACCTTTTCACCATGACCATCATCCTCTTCTGAAAAATAGGCTGGCTTTATATTACCGAAATCACTTTGACGTAAACCAGAATAGCAGCCAACAAGGAAAATATCTCTACACTCCATATCAATACCTTTCAATTCGAGCTTTGCCAACAGTTCAATCTCAGAGACACTTAAAACAACTGCGAAACTTTCTTTGTCTGGAGCTTTGAAATATTTGTTTTGATATTCGGTATTCGAGCTTAACTTCTTTTCGTATGCATATTTCATTAAGTGTTTCAGGCACTTAATATATTTACCAGATGATTTAGGCGTGTATTCACTTTTACTCAACTCTAACTCTATACATTCAGCATCATCGTACAAAAAATTGATAAAATCATCATACCAATCAGAATCAATACTATCAAAAAACGTTTCTTTAGAATTTAAGAAGTCGAACATCTTCAAGTTGTTTATTAATGTTCGATATGGTTTTATTGAGCCATCCACATATCTAGTCTTCTTTTCAGTAAGTATTATTCCGTTTTCAAGTTCCTTTACATAAGAACTAAGATAATCTATTACATTAATTTTTTTCTTTACTTTTGCAAAACCAAATAAATTATCGTAGGATTTTTTAAGATAGACTTTATCAATCTTAGTTTGGCTGACTATCGCTGTATGTAGTATATTCGAGTGAGCTGATTTGATTGTGTTAATCACATTTGAAAGTTCACCTACAATAGCTTTGTACGATATGTATTTGGCTGGTATTTTACCTAGTAAGACGGGTTCTTGCTTTTTTGAATCCCATAAAGATGGTGGTATTCTAAGGACTTTATCTAAGGCTTTACTCTTCAAGGGGTATGTGAATGTTTCCCCATGTCCACAGTTAACACGCAGCCAAACCTCACTATCAGTGTCGGCAGAAGGTCTTTTTAAAGTAAATTTAGTATCAAGTTTTGCCATGCTGCAAATATACACAAAACAATTTACAAAATAATATATAGTACTATATTTGGTACTGTATTTCAAATACAATACGATAAAATCGGGTAATATTAACTGTATAGAATTGTATTCTACAAAAGATTTTCAATTGATATATAGCTGATTAGGCCCATTTTAGGTACAATAATTGTATTGTATTGTATTTTCATAGGGGGTTCTGGTGGTACCACGCAAAGAAACGCTAATAATCTTTAATAGAGATTGTTAGCGTTTCTCTTTTGCCCACTTGCACAACATTTGCACAACATCGATTAACTGGCTCACAATTACTTATCAAAAATACTCATTATTCTTGGCTATTGATAATATGAAAGGATAGTTGAAAACAAGTAGTTCATAAGTTCTCAAAGCCCAAGGTTATATTTTCTTTTTTGTTCAAGAGTCATGATATAACAGCTGACTGTAGTTGATTTTAATGCCCACCCTAGCACTTTCCTCTATTTTCTATTGCAACTTACTACTCAATAAAAAAAAGCCACTAAAAAGCAGCCTTCACAAGAACAGGGATAATCATTTCGAAGGAGGATTGTTTCCCCAACCATCGGATTTCATTTTGCGTTGAGTACTTGCAATACTTGGTCTTGTGTGATTATATACAAAAACAATAACGAAATTAAGAGGTTTTATTTATCGTTTAATTAATTTTCCACAAAATATTGACAAAGACTTATTAAAACAATTTTACGGAACTACACATTTTTTAATTTAGCTTCCAAAATATCTATTCTAGCTCTTCGTCCATGTTTTTCTAATAAATATAATAAATTTGATCCATTGAGCAAAGTGATCGGCTTACCTTTGGCAAAACCGTAAGAATCAGAACCGTAATCCGATGTAGTTACTAGAATTCCTTTATTAGCCCCTTCATTTAAAACAGTACCATATAAATCTCTCACGGCAGAAACTCCAACGATATTAGTATATCGTTTGGCTTGTATGACGATTTTCCCACCACGAATCGGATCTGGATCAAATGCAATTGCATCCACTCCTCCATCTCTGCTTGCTTGTGTTACACGTACCTCACCGCCATTTATGGTAAATTCTTTTTCAAATAATTCCCTTATAAGGTGCTCAAAATCTTCCCAATGCATTGCTGCCAGATTTGTGGTGTCATCAATGTTTATATACTGATTTTCAACAAATCGTCTATCATTTTTATCGATTGTAGCGACGGGTTGTATCGAAGTGTACGTGGCTAATTTTGAACTACTTACTCCCTTTAGAAATTTGAAACAGGCTTTAACATCAATTTTCAATGGATTTATGTAAGTAAAATCACTTTTACTTACCTGAATAGACAGTATACAATTATTCATTTCATTTCCGGTTGCTTTATTTATTGACCAAATTCTACCATTAAAAATAAGCGCATCAATAAAGTTTCCTGAATCATGATGAAATATCTCCATTATAGTGCGTATGACAATCGAATATAAAGCTTTCTCATAAAGTTCTTCAAATTCTTTTTTTGAGAATCGAATTACATCATACTCATTTCTATTCTTTAAAAACTTTCGCTCTTTTATATTCTCTATAAATTCAATTCCGGGCAGCTGATAATCTATAAAAATCATTCGTGATTCTTTTATATATTTAACAACAACATGTGGATTGAAATCTTTTACTGATATTGAATATTTCAACGCGTATTCATTATATCTTTCTACTGCCGCCACATCACCTGTATTATATAGATCTCTTAAGAGTTCACATTGTTTCTGTTTTTCAATCAGCCTATTAAAATCAATATATTTTTTTTATAATCAGCCTCCCATTGATCTAAAGCACTATGATATTGCTTTAAAGATTGTTTTTGAATACTTTCAACTTTATCCTGCCAGTTTTTTATTTTTTGCTCATTCGTTTTTAGTGCAGAACATGCATCAAATAGAATGTTACTTTTTTGGATTTGTAAATACCTGTGTCTTAGTTTAAAAAGAATATTAGTATCAGTGTCGAACAATTCATTTTTAAGCAATCTATTCGAAAATGACTTAATATATCGACTGCCCTGTTGAGGGTATTTTTGAAGTAGCTCATCACGAAAAACTCTTTGACGCTCCCATGCAGTTTTATATTGATTATAATCACCACTAACACCAAAGCCACTAGTTCGTATTAAATCAAAAACCGTTTCGTCTGATAATTCATATATCATCAAATAAAGAAGTTTTATGTCATTAGATTCTGCAGATAAATCATTGTAGAATTCTTTAACATTAGTTGTTATTTTTGTTTTCTCTGCCTCTTCAGATAATATATCCGGCTTTGGAGGTAATAAAGGTTTTTCATAAATTGGCCTGGGTATCGAATAAGCTGGAATTGTTATACGCTCCCAAATTGACTTGTGAAGTTGTTCATGTCCAACTTTAATAATTGATTCTACAAACTCTTGAGTATTCATTTTTAAAATTCAAATATTTTTTTATTCATTTTTATTCATTTTACATCACTAAATGTCTGCAAAAGTCTATGACTTGCGAGTTATTATATATTTTCTACACCACAAACTCATTCAACTCATCTTTCAACAATCTCCATGTAGGTATATGAGCATCAAGTATAGCTGTGAATTTCGAATTATGCAGTCGTTCTACCAAATGAGTCATTTCGTGTGCAACAATATACTCAATACAGTGAGTTGGCTTCTTGATTAATTCCAAATTAAAAATAATACGTTGAGTCTTATGGTTGCAACTACCCCAAAGAGTTTTCATCTGCTTTACTTCCCAATGCTTTACATTAACCTGAAGTATTTCTTCCCATTTTTCAACCAGCGGCTTCAACGTTTCCTTTAGTTCTGCACGATACCATTCACGCATAACTTCGGCGCGTTTTTCAAGTGTAGAACCTTCACGAACATACAAAGCAATAAACTGAGTCCCGTTAATCACAACAGCAGGTGGAGCCTGTTGATAGATCACATTTAAACGATAGCGGATTCCTTTGTAATAATGATTTTCTCCCGAAACATATTCCCGGACAGTTTGACGTGCCTGATTTCGAATCATCTCTATACGCTTATTTATCCATTCCAACTTGGTAATGATGTACAGGCGTATCGAATCTAACGGCATACTCATAGGTGCAGAAATATGCACCCGAGCATCGGGTGGGTAAACTGTCAGGTGAATGTTTTTAATGTCTTTCCACTCCACCTCAACGGGTATTTTATTTACAGTAATGATTTCCATTAGTACTCTTTATGAGCAATAATAATACTCATGATTTCGCTTAGTGTTTCATCGTCCTTTTCATGTATCGCGTTTTTCACTGCTTTACGAACCTGTTTCATTTTTGCCGGAACATCGTTATTCCTCCAACCATGTTTTGCATAGGTTACTACTGCATCATGAACTTTTAAAGCGGTATCTTCATCTTGACTCAGGTTGTCATAAAGTGCCTGTTTGCCTGAGGTATTGATTGCTATAGGATACTTGGTTTTGATCTTTCCTCTGACTTCTTTGATTTTTTCAATCATCCGGTCAATCATTTCTTTATAGGAAATTTTATCTGCCTTTTGATCTAAAATCAACTGATTAAGCAGTTCTGATATTTTGTCAAAATAAGCCGGGTTGTTCGGTCGCTCGTTGATAATCATCTTACGCATATTAGCCACTAAAGTTTCGGCTACCGAACGTTGATTATTTTTTATTTGAGCAGGTAACTTATCAATTGCATCTTCACCTTCCAAATCAATCAATTCAAGGAATGAAATATCCTCCAGTTTGAATATCTCTTCGCTATCTTCAGCACGTACATAGTTATCAATCAACTGACGCATGGCGGGGTCGTAGAATTTCAAATCCAATGCATCACCACTTTTTAGTTTAATTTCGTCTTTTAGATCATTGTAGAAATCAACCAGTTTCTTTATTTCAATTGCTTCGGCAGAGCTGTAACCTGCTTTTGCCATATCGTTGGCTATATCAATATACCTGCGAACCAGTGTTGAAACCAGTTTATACAGTTTTTCCCGTTTCTCAGCATTAGCTTCCGTTTCGCCACTTTGGCTTTCGGGTGCCGTTGCTTCTTCATACACAAAATAGGCAAAGAAACCTTCACGGGTTTGTGGTTCTACCACTTCACAGAGCGTAACAACAGCTTGTAAAGCATCTTCCAAGCCTTTCCGACCTTCGGTTAGTCGATTATTCAACAGATTACTTACATCTTCCTTGTCGTAGCCTTCAAAAGCTTCTGAAGTATAATCCTCTATGGCATTCCGTATGTTTCCAAACAAATCCTGATAATCGACAATATATCCAAAATCTTTTTCTTCTGAATCAACTCTATTTACACGACAGATAGCCTGAAACAGATTGTGATCCCGCATCTTTTTATCAATATAGAGATAGGTAGCTGCTGGAGCATCAAATCCGGTGAGTAATTTATCCACTACTATTATCAACTTCATGAAAGCAGGATGTTCGATAAATTCATTTTTTGCCCATTTCTCAAACTGTTCGGGAGTTTTATCTCCCATCATCCGTTTGGTAATTTCATATTTTACCTTTTCTTCCGTATCACCGGCTCCTGTTGCTTCATCTTTTATATCGGATGCATTGGCTTCATAACTGGTCACTACAGCACAATGTCCCTTCAAATCAGTATCCTGAAACAGTTCCCAGAAACGACAAGCCTGATAAATACTATCCGCCACTAACATAGCATTCCCGTAACCACATTGTAACGGACGTTTGGTATCCATGTCTGTACAAATATCTGCCACAATGCGCTGCATACGCTCTTTGCTGCTAAAGAGCTTTTCCATACGTGCCCAACGGTCTTTCAGTAAAGATTTGGCAACATTGGATAAACCACTGGTACGGTTTTCAAACCATTCGTCGATTTTATTTTTATTGCCCAGGTATTGAGGCACATCACGGGCTTCGTACCGTAAGTCTAACACCACCCTGTCATCTACAGCCTCGTCGAATTTATAGGTATGTATATACGTTCCAAAGGTTTCCAACGAATTTTTTTTGTCGGTTTTCAAAAGCGGTGTACCCGTAAAACCGACCAACATGACATCGTCGCCCATAATGGCTTTCATGGCTTCGTGTAGCATACCACCTTGTGTACGGTGACACTCATCAATAAACACAAAGATGTTTCCCTTAGGCTTAAAGCCCTGAGGAAGTTTGTCCTGCACTTCTTTCAGGTATAGTTCCAATGACTTATTGGCTTTCTTACTGCCAACTTCGGGTAAATCACTCTCTGTTTTGTTCCCGAATTTATGAATCAGGCTACAAATCAACCAAGGATTGGCATCGTTCAACATGGAGATCAGTGAAGCACCCGATTTGGCTCTTGCTATCTTTTCGTCTACTCCTTTAAAGCCTGTTTCTATCTGTTCGTCCAATTCGTCGCGGTCAGTAATCACCACCACACGGGCATCATCAATATTTTCCCTTATCCATTTAGCCAGCCATATCATGGTGAGGCTTTTTCCCGAGCCTTGTGAGTGCCATATAATCCCGCTATCTTTGGTTCTCACACGGGGGCGGGCTGCCTGAATAGCAAAATACTGATTCGGGCGGGCTGCTTTTTTGACACCTCCATCAAAAATCAGAAAGTCATGAATATATTCTAACAACCGACCTTTATTAAAAAATTGCATTGTACTACGATCTAGTTCATTGACTATAGCAACATTCGGTTCTTTCCAACGCAACCAGAACTTTTCAGAGGTATTATTCACCCCATAATGCAAACCTTCGGTTTCGTTACCGGCAAAGACCAATTGTACGGTAGTAAAGAATTGAGGGATAAATTCATCTGATTGATTATCCAAGTTCTGACGAATACCATGATGTACTGAAACGGTACTGCGTTTCAGTTCTATCACAGCCAAGGCAATACCATTTACATAAATCACCAAATCGGGGCGTTTGGTGTTGCGCCCTTTTACGGTAACTTCTTCGGCAATATAGAAATCATTGGCTTGCGGGTTTTTCCAATCAATCAAGTGAACATATTTCTTGTTTTCCGAAGCTTCGCCACTCACGTTCACCCCATATCGAAGCAAGCCATACACCTCTTTATTGGCATGGTACAATCCGGCTGCAATATTACCTGCGGCACGTTTTAGCTGACTGATAGCACTACTAATCTCTGCTGAAGAATAGCGCTGTGTTGCTTTCAGATACTTTTGCAGATGTTCTTCTTCAATATTACTATTGTCATAATCAGTTCTGTCACCCATAAAATGATATTTCAGCTCCTTTTCAAATAGTTTGATAATTCGCTTCTGGGTAATAATTTCTTTCGAGCCAATTTGTTCCATATTCATTGTAATTTTTTCAGTATTTTTTCAATAGACTGTTCTGCTTTTACAATATTATCTTCTACGTCTTCACTTAGTTTTAGCAGGTATTGTTTGGATAAATGATATAGTCTGTTATTTATATTATACCCCCAACCATTCTCCTTTAAATGTTTGATAATTCTAGAATTTCCATGAAGATCTCGTGTATTGAGTTCATAGCATAAGTGTCCTTGATTATCATTCCAAACCTCTAAATAGGCCGTAGCATCCCAATTCCAATTTATAAGCTCTAATCCTGTTTCCGATTCTGTAAGAAATAACTTCAGTCGGTCACTTCCGCAATATGAGTCAGGTGTATACATCTTCTTCAAGTATCTTTTTATACAAAAGCAATATAAATCACATGATAGATTTACAGTAGCTCTGCTATATTCCAGCAATACAACATTCTTTCCATTGTTCGACCACCCAAAATTTCCATCTTTACAATATCGCAATATATAGGGTCTTGACACAAAAGCGTAACGGTATGAATCTTCTCTTAACTCCTTATTTTCTTTTAAGTTGAAATCAATTATCTCCTCTAAAGAGCTTGAATTATGTTCAGAAACAAAAGTAACATATTTCTGATATGCTTCTGATTTTTCGATACGATCCCATTGGTATAAATTATACTTTTCAATTCCTGCTACCGAACCTGTATTAAAATCAATCCGTCCAAAACACATAAGTGTTCTGATTAAAAGAATTTTATTTTGTTGCTTGGATATTTTAAACCATTTTCGTGCTTTTGTAATCCCACCTACATCCCAATTGAAACCCGAATTTAGATTTTGTTTTAATATTGTAATTATCAGCTTCTCATGCTCTTCTATCTGAGTGATACTCCAAGCAGGTTCTTTCATCATCAAATGTTGTTTAATGCTGTCAATCGTTTCTGATTGAGCATAATAATCCTGTTTTGCTTTTGGTGTATGATTATTTAATCTTGAGTTCTTTTCGTGACTAATTAAACACAAATTACCTATAGAATGTAAATAGTTCTCCGGTATTTCCGGTATAGCTTTGTTTATCGGATGTTGTGGATAATAATGTTCCACCGAACTTCTGAATGTAAATTCATATTGTTTTATCTTGACATCAGAATCTCTTTTTTCCAGCCAAAGCAGATAGTCGATAAAATTAAATACCAGATTATTTCGAAGATTGCCATACCGCAGTTTGTTTAAATCCAACAGCTCGATTGTTCGTTCGATTGGCTGTAGATTAACATTGATCATCGTGTAATACCCATGTTCATTATAGGCCAGATAATTATCAAACACAAACGATTTGGAAATATGTTCCAGATATGAAATGTATTTACCTGCCTCCACCTCAGCTTGATTAAAGACATAACGCAAAGTGGCATATAACCAGTATTTGTACGACATGGATGGTATTGACACATGAACCATCGATAACAGCATCAGTATTCTTCTGTTTTCATTTTCGAAAGATTCATTTTGTTCCTCTCCGAAAGAATTTACATACTTTGCTGCATTTTTTACAGTACCTGAAGTGTACCATTTCAGGCTTTTCAATGCCCATCGATCTGTATTGGCAATAAATTCACGTTTGATGATATATTTGTCAAACAAAAACTTACACTTCAGTAGATTATATATATATTGCTTGGCAAAGGTTTCTTTCCCTGCAGATTCAATTGGAATACACAGGTCAAATAAGTCTAATAGCCGTTTGTCGTCCAGAGCTACTTCTTCATTATCTGTTTGTATTTTTAGCACATGAAGTAAGAAATTCGGGAAGTTCACAACCGAATTGAATCGTTCGGGCTGATCATCATTATTTGTTTTTTTTGCGTCAATAGCCGGTAAAGTGAGAATATGATCTATATCAAACAATATTGCTTCCTGTTGATAGTCGGGGACATTGGAAGTACGTTCATTCTCGGTGCTGATTTTTGCTACCAATTCATCAAATGATTCTACGACCAACTCATTCCAATCCTCTTTTCCAAACAGCAAATGACGTTGTGATGTATTGAATCCATATTGAACATACTTCTCCATATTTGAGCAGGCTTCCCAAATCAAATTGAAACAATACTCATTGAGTTCCCGTTTATCCGAATTTTCAAAGAAACTCATTAACTTGGATTTGAGTACCTCATGTTTTTCAAGCTGTTCTCCACGACTATTCATTATTTCAAAATAATGATTCAAATCTATACCATCAGGAAGCTTTACTCTTATAATCTGAACATATTTATATAGGTATTCAATGAAATTTTCAATGCTTACTTTCTTTTCATCTATTATTTTATTCAACTCTGTTTTACAAATATCATAAGCCGACTGTATATTTGCTTCATACTCACTTTTCGTAAATTCACCTTCGAAAACAGCATTTAATGTGGTCATCGAATTTTCTCGACTGGCAAAACGGATATTAAGACCCTTGAACCAATCCAGTTTTTTGAATTCATTATTGATGACGGATGTTAGGATAGAAAGGGTAGTCAGTCGTTGCTGACCATCAATCGTGTCAAAGTTGCTGTTATTTTCAGCAACTACGATGGTACCTATATAATAATTCTTATCAGGGTGTACAGTGGCATAGTCCACAATATCCTGAATCAACTGCTCTATTTCTTTCGCTTCCCATGCATAATTTCGCTGATAGATGGGTATGGAGTACCTATCTTCCGACAAAGTGGTTTTAACATCCAGTGGAGATATATAATTCGACTTATCCTGCATAGTAGTTCATTTTTATAAATAAATCTTTAATTTTTGCGGTCTTGTCCGATTTGTAGTCATTTATCAACAGAGGTAACTCCAACATATCCATTTCTTTTGGAAAAGTGGATTCTTTTATCCGTTTGAACAAGTTCATTTCACGAACTACATAGTTATCGACTGAAACCAATTGAAGATTCTGATAAGTCAATCGGATATGATATGCCCAGATAAATATCTTTTCAATTGCTTTAGATATGTCCAGCGCACCGAATTTATCAATATAGAACAGCAGTGCACAGTCAAACAACATTCTCACATACTTGTCACCCGTACGGTTTCGTCCATCGTATGTATCAAGTGTTTTAATAATTTTTTTTGCCATCTCATTCAAAGTCCCCAGATTGCTGTACATTGTTTCATGTAAATTCTTGTAATGACGAATCATTTCAAAAAAATGCTTTCCATTGATAATAGTCTGATCCAGCTGGAAAGGGAATGATATTTCAGTACTTACAACGCCTTTTATATTCAAATATTCTTCTACATTCCGATACAGCATCGTGTACGGATATGTTTGAATAGTTTCCAGCGTAATCCCTTTAAACATATCCGTATCTTTCTTTGCAAAATACCGGGACGAATTACCTTTTGACCATCCACGTACTCTATACAAATAATCAGCAAAAAGGGTTGCCAGCTTTTTACTGTCCATTTTTTCCCAGTCTGCTACTAGTGTTTTTACAGCTTGCTCATCTACGGGTTGGTTTTTTGTATGCATTTCACGCAAATGAAATGCTTTTAATAAATCGTGAGGGTCAAGGTCTCTGCCACGGGCATTCTGCGAGTCGAAAAACTGAAATGCTTCCGATACATCATCTATCACAAAACAGGTAATCTCACATTTGTTGAGAAAGTAATCTACAAACGAGTTATCGATAGTATCCAGCTTCCGCTTGATGGCATGGAAATTCTTTTGAATATTCTCTTTGCTGATATCGTTTTTAAATGTGGGTTGAAACAACCCACATTTCAACTCCAAAAGTTGATTTTTCACTTCTGTCTGAAGTTCTTCCTGTTTATAAGCAACGATTGCTTTCAGAATTAGCAAAAAGGTGATAGTACGCTGCTGTCCATCTACAATCAGACTTTTATCTTTTTCTTGATGAATAACCACTGTACCAATCCGATAAGATGTATCAGATTTAAACCGTTCGATATCGTCAATCAATTGAATCACATTCTTACGCGTCCATTTATAAGGACGTTGATAGTGAGGAATATCTAACTGATTGTTTTTTAGATATTCTCCGATTGATTGTATATTTGATTCTACTATAGCCATAGTCTTTATTAACAACTCTTACTAGTCAATATAAACTTGCCTTTACCACAGTCCATCCATTTCCCAATCAATTCTTCAGCGCCTACCAGCTGTGCATGATTTCTGAAACATTCCTGCCATTCCTCATCCTTTGTAAACAATAAGCGCTTACCATCTATCATATCTTTGCAGTTCAGAAAACCCAGATACACCAACACTACCGGAATACCCTGATTTGCTAACCACCAGGCATGCGCTATCCGGTTGGAAAGTTGATAACATTTATCTCTTGATATATTGATTTCTGAAACCTGTGTCTTTAAATTTTCGTTTGCGGCATCAATGGCCTGACCAATTTGTTCGTGATTTTCTTTTGAATTCTCAGAAGCATTATGATCCAACTGTTTTCCTTTTTCCTCATTTTTTAATTCATCAATATGAGCCTTAGCTTCAACAAGCAATAATCCTTTTACTCCATCAATGGTACACGTCGATATTAAATCCCAATTAGGTGTAGTTGCATCTACTTTTAGCCACCAGTTTGTAATGCCTGTGGATAATTCTTGTGAAAAGTTGTATTTTAAAAAATCATTTAATTCAGCCTCCTTATCCAATCGAATACTTTTTGGCATCCAGTTATCATAGACCATAATCTTAGCACCTGTTGGGTTGATAAGCATATTGATTTCTCCAATAAAATCCGGCAATTCAACTAATTTGATGATAGAATATTTGCTGCCTTTCATGATGCGATGTAATATAAATTAAACATTAGTAATTCACCAACAGCCTTATTTATCTTTTTTAAAAAATCTTATTGCATTGAAAATCAGATTTCCTAGTCCAAATAAACCTCCTGCACCCAAAATCCATTCATATATACTTTTGAAATCTATTAAACCTTGTACTTTGAGATAATAGATCAAAGAAACTATAACGATTAAGGCAATAGAAAACAGTATTCTATTTGTTGATTTTCTTTGTTGAGAAATTTTTGAACTTAGCAATTCAATCTTTGTTGAGTTTTCATACATGTTAAAATTTGAATTATTTAAATTAGTTTCAATCTCTGCCAATCTTTTTGCTAACTCTTTATTTTTTTCTACCTCTTCTTGCTTTGCGATTTGAGCATCTTTTATAGCTTTTGTTCTCTTAGCTTTTCTGCTTTTTTCCCATTCTACAATTTTGTGTGCTTCTATTTTTGCTTGATTAGTATCTGTTGCTGCTATTTCGTTGAAATGTTCAATTTTCTTTGCGGATTGATGGGCAACAGATTCTAATAGGATTCTATAGTCGTCAGGTGTTATATCATCCAGTTTAGTTATGTTGGACTCAAACTCATTAATCAATTCTCTACTTGCTATCTCCTCGTTTAATGTAGAAGCCATTAATTCGCTAAGACCAATCTTTTGTACTTTCGACAATAAAGCAGAAGGATTCTTAAGCCAGAGCAGACTAGTTAGCGCATCAGGGAGTACTATTTCAGATATACTTTTTAGGGTAGAATGTTCTCTATTAAACTTTAAAAGGTCTGCATTACTGGTTAAAAACCATGCTTTAGCTTTTTGGTATAGTGAGATATCACCACCTCTCTGTTCACGAACATATAAATATGCCAATACATCATGTAAAGCATTTCCTTTTTTTAATCGTTTATCTTGTAGAGATTTAATGTCAGGAGATTTCTGATGAGTGTCTTTAAATGAATTTACAATATCTTGCTTTTCCGCTTTTATAGTTGATAAAATGTTTTGTTCTAATTTGCCATTATATGAGATCAACCAAGCTTTATTTTTCTCCAACCTTAAAGTTGCTTCATTTATAGTTGTTGTAGGTATTGAGTTATTGTAATTTCCAATAGCATTTTCGACAACTTTATGTATTTCATCAATAGTTATTGACAATACTTTTAATTTGCCACCGGTCTTTCTTATTAATTCTAGTAATTCATTTGTTGGTTCTGTTTCTTCTTCTTTTTGTAAATCTAATGCTCTTAGAATTATAGGTGTATCTAAATAGTATATTATGTTTTCTTCGGATTTAGGTTCAATGTCAAGGCCTGACTCTAGAAATCCAGCCACAATTGATCCTAAATACAATCCTTTCGCAATTTCGAATAAATCATGATTACTAGTTTCTATCAACTCAATAAATTGAATATGATGGATAAATGTTTTATCAATACATTTTCCGTTTATGATTGCAGTTCCATTAAAGAAAGAGGCTAGATGTTTTTTATTCTTATTCAGGAATTCTGTGAAAGTAGGAACTGTATCAATTTCAATACTTTCATTTTTTAAATATTCATGAAAAGCTAATTGTAATGCATTCGCATTTCTCGCACCTTTTTTATATTGAATTTCTAAATCACTAAATGCATACTTTTGAATTTCAAATGACTCACCATTATCAAAAACTTTAAAATTGATTTTACTCCTAGCCCTACCTGACAATGACTTAAATGCTGCATTAATAAGTCGTTTAACCATAATGTATGGAATGTCAATACCATATTCATCGTTAATGATTTTTTTTATATCTGTAGCAGTACCATGTGTAGCTCCGCTTAGACCATATAAGCTCAAGGTTCTTTTACAAATAGGAACATAAACATGATTGAATAAATCATTTTGATTTTCTGTGAGAGCAGCTAAAAAACAATAGCTTGATAATAAATTGTCATTGTCTTCCATAATATTTTATTTTTTAGATTAATCGTATTTTTCCCGTCAGCAGCACCTGCATCATCCCTGCTTTGAGTTCTTTGTATTTATCCTGCACTTTTTCAAGCTGCGCTATTTCATTGTCCATATCAGTAAGGATTTTGGCAATGGCGGTTTGCTCGGGTTTTGTATTAGGAATCGTCATCATAAACTCCTCAAATGTTGCTAATCTTAATGAATCAACCGTTGCTTTAACCGAGTTCTGAAGAGCATAGCTCCCAAAGAAATATTTCAAATAGTAGAAAATAAAACGGCCATCTGATTCATCAACGAAATTGCTTATTTTGTAAACCCTTTGGTGATAATCAAATTTGCCATTTATATAATGGAAGATTGTACCAATACCACCTTCGCCAGGAATTAATATTGCTTCTCCATCAAATGAATATGAATTTAATCTCAGCACATTCTTAGATCGAACAAAAAAGGGATACTTGCCATTTAAGTCGTTATCTTCGCCATTTCGTTTGCCTGTCTTTATATTTAATGCTACTTGACAAAGCGTTTTCTCTACCCACTCCCCGCTAAACCCGGGCAAGCGTTTCTTGCTGGTAAGCAGTTGTTGCATAGCGCCCTGCTTGATTTGTTGCTTTTTGGCTATTTTCTTATCCAATGCTGCTATTAATGCATCGGTATCGCTGAGGGCGGTGGCTATGGCAGTTTGCTCTGATGGTAAACTAGACCATGGTATTGGTGTACTTCTTATTGATTTGAGTGATAGGTTACGAATAGTTGACCCTGTCATCTCATTTTCATAGAATTCAAGTACAAAATTTGATTGTAAGATATAGAAGATATATCGTTTATCTACCAATGGTTTTAGGTTTATGAATGCCGCACTTTTTCCAAGAATAATTTTTTGATTATCATAAAATGCGATATTGCCAATAGTACCATTAATAGAGTATAAAACTGTGTTTGAATTTAATTGTTTTTTATGTCTTATATATTCGGTTAATGGAATAGATAGTGCTGAGGCATTTAATTCAATCTTACCATTTTTCAAATTATTCCCGTTAATAAATTTAAACTCAGAATCATTAGTATAAATAGGTGTTGTGTGAATTCCATCACCGATTATATTTGAAATTGAATCAAGTGAAATTACTTCCCAATCTTCAGGAATCACTCCAATATCTGTTTGCTTGTATCCTTGTTTAATTTCTTCCATAGCTTACAGTGCAAAGCCCATTAGAGCCAAATGTTTCTTTACTTTCTCATCTAAATCCACAATATCCGCATCGATAGCCGATAGGGTTTGTTCGTAGCGCTCGGCCAGTTCGCTTACGCATGTGGTCAGGTTTTGGCTGATTTGCTGCATTTCGCATTCCAGCAGGTCAGCCAGTGTAGCCATCCATTTGTTCTCTACTACCAATTGCTTGGTTTCTGCTTCGGTTAAGTTGTCGTATTTCTTTACCAGCATTTCCAGCAATTCGTATTTCAGGGCTTTCTGCACCCGTTTACCATCGGCTATATCTTCCTTTATCGTCAGGTATTTTTCCAGTACCTTTATTTCGGCTTTGGCATCGGTTTTACCTTTCAGGTCGCGTATGCGTTTCTTTACATTTCCATCGTTAATGGTATCATTGGTAAAGTTGCTGCTGTCTAAGTAGTTTTCGGCTTCTTCTTCCAGCAATTCATTCAGTGCCGTTTCGCCTTCGGCAATTTTTTCTTCGGCAGCCAATATCAGTGCTTTCATCTCACCAAAACAGGCATCTATCACTACTGATACGGGCAGGAGGTCGCACACTACATCCTCGGGCATGGCTGCTTTTTTCTCTTTTACTTTTTTAAGGTTGCCTTCTTTGTCCTTTTTGGCTGCGGGTTGTGGGGTGTACAATTCGGCTTTCCAACCATCAGCTGCTATCAGGTACGCATCGTCCTGCATCGTTTCGTTCCAGTAGGTGAGCAATTGCTCATATACATCGTAGGCTTCAACCAGAAAGGTATCGCTGGCAAATTTCTCAAGCAGCAAATCGCCTAGTTCCTGTATCAGGTTTTTGGGTTTGGTGTCGGCATTCAATCCGTACAGCATATCCGCCACTTCTGCTTTCCATTCGTTGAAATGGGCTTTGTACCGTTCGTCCTGTGCTATAAAGTTGGGGTGCTGCTGTATAGTTTCCCGTATTTGTTCCTTTGGGCATTGCAGTTTCATATAGCCCTCACGTTGTGTATCGGGCGTAAACAGTGCCTCCTTCAAACCCGAACAGGCTTCCCAGTAATGTTGCAGCAATTCAATATCGTGTGTGGGCAATCCTCCGCGTAAGTGCGCTTCTATATCCTGTACAATTTCGGTATCTTCCGACTCAATATAGCGCGGCAGATTCAGATTGTATTCGTTGCGTACAATTTCTTCTTTATTTACAAAGCGGGCAAAATGAGCTACCGGTTTTTGTGCTTCCCATGCATCGGTTATCTTGCGTACATCTTGTTCCCGCAATCGGTTTTTGGGTCCGTCTTTGGCAAATCCAGCTTTGGCATCAATCATAAATATGCCTTTGCGCGTGGCGGCATCTTTTTTATCCAGCACAATAATACAGGCCGGAATACCCGTGCCGTAAAACAGGTTGGCAGGCAAGCCAATAATGCCTTTAATCACTCCTTTATCCACAATATTCTTACGGATAGTGGCTTCGGCATTTCCACGGAACAATACACCGTGCGGCAAAATGCAGGCGCCTTGTCCTGTCCGGTTCATGGTGCGGATAATATGTAACAGAAAAGCGTAATCACCATTCTTTTCGGGCGGCACACCTATCGTAGCATTCCAACGTCCAAACAGATCTTTTTCCTGTGCACTCTTCAACCACGATTTGGTAGAAAAAGGCGGATTGGCCACTACAAAATCGTAGGTTACCAACGCATTTACATCTTCTTTCGACTTGTGCTGCGGGTTATTAATGGTATCGCCCTGCTTAATGTCTGCTGTATTTTCGCCGTGCAGAATCATGTTCATCTTTGCCAAACCCACCGTGGCACTGTCCTTCTCCTGTCCGTACAGGGTTGCTCCGTTGCGCGTTTCGGCCAATGCCCGTAGCAACAATGAACCAGAACCACAGGCTGGATCATATATGGTGGTCGAAACGCCTTGTGCATTTTGCAGACCAATCACCTTTGCCATAATGCGGCTTACCTCGGCAGGTGTATAAAACTGGCCTTTACTTTTACCGCTCTCGCTGGCAAAGTGTTTCATCAGGTATTCGTATGCATCTCCCATCAGGTCGTCGTCGCTTGCACGGTTTTTCCCAAAGTCCAAACCGGAGGATTGGAAAATCCCAATCAGGTTACTCACCGTATCCACAAGGTCTTTTCCTTTACCCAGTTTCTGTTCATCGCAAAAATCAGCCACATTAATCACCCCACCTAAATCATTGGCCTCTGCCAATGCCGACATTTTTATATTTATTTTTTCACCGATATCAGACTTGCCTTTCAGTGCAATAAAATCATCGAATGTACACCCTTCGGGGATCTCTATCAACGAATCAGGGTCGTTTTTATATTTATCGCTTACATACTTTACGAATAATACCACTAATACATAATCCTTGTATTGGCTGGCGTCCATTCCTCCGCGCAATTCATCACAGCTTTTCCAAAGAGTGCTGTACAACTCCGATTTTTTAATGGCCATTTTACTTACATTTTCCGCTATCTTCGGAATAATTGTTTATTTTTTTTAAAATACAAAACTACGAAATTATATTCACAGTTTTTGCAACAATACACAACTGGTATTTGAATTTCATAACATGTTATGCAATAGTTGTGCAAATCACAAACATGAAATCTTCAAAATGCAGATAATTAACGTATTGCTCAGTAGTAAAATAGTACTAAATGTACTACATAAATAAAAACGCCAGCAATCTATTATCAGATTATTGGCGTTTTATTGCTTTATTTTTAACTTATAATTTGAGAAAGAAAATAAGTATCTGTATTCGACACTTACATTTAGGTAGTGGACATAAACTAATAAATTTCAAGTATAATAAATCGAGATAGCCCAGCTATTAACCTTAAAACACAGTAAATTCACTCTGATTTCGAAAGGATAAGAACTTTATTGTTATGAATTTCATATTTAGCTTTTTTCGTAATAGTGCACAAAACAGACATTACATCTACGATTGTCTCTTTTGGGCTAAATTTAACATAACAATAACAGTTCCTATATTGTTCCTCATCATAATCGACTTGCACATTATATTTTCGTTCAACTGTAGAAATAATTTCAGAGAAAGCTGTACCTTGAAAAATTAAATATCCATTTTCCCATAAACTTATTTTTTCCGCATCTACATTTTTCACAACAACCTTATGGTCTCCATTATTAAAAACAAGTTGCTGATTCGGGACTAAATCATAAGATTTTTTCTGATATTTATCATTTATCCGTATTTTACCTTCCATTAGAGTTGCAGTTGTATGTTCTAAATTAGGGTATGACTGAACATTAAATTTAGTTCCTAATGCTCTCACAGAAATATGGTTTGTTTTAACGATAAATGGTTTATTAGGATCTCTTGTAACTTGAAAAATTGCCTCTCCCGTAAGAAAGACAGTTCTTGTTTTAGATATAAACTCCTTTGGATAGATTAAAGTTGAGCCGGCATTGATACATACAGTTGAACCATCAGCGAGTGTTATTTTCTGTTGTCCTCCATGTGGTACTGAATACTCAGAATATTCAATTTCCTTAGGTTGAACTATAAAATAAGTTGCAATGGAAGTTGATAGCAATAAAGAAACTACTGCAGCATATCTAAAAATGATTTTATATATTGGTTTTATTTTGGGGGGCTCTAACTCTTTTATGCTAATTTCCTTTTGCAAACGAGCTAAATCTTCCCAGGTTTGTTGTGTAATTTGAGAAGGAGACTCTTCCCACAGTTCAGACATAGCATTTTCAATCTCAGTATCGTTTGCATTTTTTGTAAACCAATACCGAAATTTTAACACCGTGCTCTTTGAAAAATTATTTTCAAGAAAACGAGTAATAAAATCTTTTACAAATCTTTCAGACATCTTTTTTATCTTTTACCTTATACAACTTTAAGTAAGCAATGTAACATTATACACACAAATAATAAGTGTAATTTCTACATAAAAAAAACTAATAGTATCTTTATTACTTTTCTCAAATCTGCCAAAGCCGCTGTCAGATGATTTTCAACAGTCCTCTTACTTATATCTAGCTTTTCTGCAATCTCACTATTTGAAAACCCTTCAACCCGACTCATACGATAAATCTGTTTTCTTTGAGGTGGCATCTTACTTACCGAGATATCAATCAACGCTTGCAGTTCAGATGCAAATATATCTTCTTCGATATTTTCAGTTTTTATTGGAGCAGATAATTGTTCAACGGTAAACTTCTCGTTCACTATTGAGTGGTCAAAATAGTTACATACCGCATTTTTCCCCATCCTAAATAAGTAGGAATTAAAAGAATTTATTTGATTCAAATTTTCACGATTATTCCACAGACTCAAGAAGATATCATGAGTTATATCACGCGACACATCCAAATTTTTAATAAATCCATTTATAAAATACAAAAGCTTTGGCTGATAACGAAGATAAAGTAACTCAAAAGCCTTTGTATCACCATTGCTTAGGTTCTTTATCGAATCAACCTCCCAGTTACCATTCATTTTCAGACCATAATAGATTTAAACATTAAAATACTCATATCTCTTTATTTCTGGAATTCTATTGTCATCTCGTCTGAGTTTAACAATAAACATGGTATGTTTATACTCTATAGAGAGAAAATAACAGATGTAGAAGTTGTATATGAGAGATTAGTATTTAAGTGCAAAGAACGGCATTTTTATTTAAAAATAAAAGGGATTAGTAATTATTATCATTAAAGTCAAACTCAATTACTTTAACAGGGGCAAAATACATTAATTTGAATCAATTTAAACAGATACACAAATTTCACTAATAGTTGGAAATATATACTCCTACATATAAAGGCATCCTAATTTAGATTCATTTTTCAGAAATTCAAAAAAACTCAAGAAAATTAATTTTCGACTGTGTGTTATTTACGATAAAGCTTACTATAGAATGTGGGGCACCAAATTCTTCTCCGGTGAGTTATAAAAAAATCTAAAATACAATATGAGAAAAACACTATTCTTTTTGGCATTATTTTCCAAACTTCTAGCTTTTGCCCAAATCACTCAAAGTGATTTCCTAAAAACAAATGGGCGAGTACTCTGTAACAGTAAAGGCGATACAATAATGCTACGGGGTACCAACCTTGGATCATGGCTTTCATTCGAGAATTGGATGTCTCCATCAGGATATGGAGCAATCGGTCGTAAAAATTGGACGATCAGTGCTCAATACACTAAAAGCGGCACCAACCTAACAGATATCATTGATGGAGATTTAACCACAATGTGGAACAGTGGTATGTCTCAAAACACAATTAATCAATGGGTCATGATTGATATGAGTTCTGAAGAGATATTCAGTCGTATCGAATTTACAACAGGAATAAATGCACTTGAATATCCTAGAAGTTTTGACATATATAAATCATCCGATGCAAACCAGTGGACAAAACTAGGAAGCTTTACTGCAAGCAATGGTAATATAAAAGTAGA
Source organism: Paludibacteraceae bacterium (assembly GCA_942493025.1). Taxonomy (GTDB): domain Bacteria; phylum Bacteroidota; class Bacteroidia; order Bacteroidales; family Paludibacteraceae; genus Paludibacter. The sequence continues at coordinate 3,827,156 of OW818663.1, read as the reverse complement.
TATTGGCGCCACAACAGGTAGGTATATCCGAATTATACAAAAATCTACAGCACAACAAGATTGGAGTATATCTGAACTGAATGTATGCATGAATGATGACATACATGTTCGCAAATCACTAATAAATAGATTTGGAGAAGATGGTGCAGACGAACTGCTTGACTATTACTGCAAAATGTGGATTTCAGAAAAAGATCTTGACCAGATAAAAAGCATGGGTATGAATGTAGTTCGCGTACCCTTCTTTTGGATGGAAATAATGCGTGAAGATGGGACTATAAAACAAAATGGTTTTCGACATTTGGATTGGGTTGTTGAACAATGTACAAAACGAGGTATCTATGTTATCCCTGATCTTCATTGTTCTCCTGGAGGTAATGATGGCTATATTACTAGTGGTATGGCTATATCAAATAATCTGTGGACGAATACCAATGACCAACAATTAACAAAAACATTATGGAAAGCTGTCGCTGAACACTTTAAAGACAATCCCACAATTGCATGTTATGACGTCTTAAACGAATCATTTAGTAACTCATCTGATATGACCGTCGACAGGTTTTATGATATATTATATACTACGATTCGTAACGCTGATCCCGATCATATATTATGTTTTCAGGCATTCTATAGTTTCGATTATATCACATCTCCAGCTAATCATGGTTGGGAAAATGTAATGTATCAGGCACATTACTACAATACAGATTATCATAATTATACATCTCAAGACAATTTTGCCGAAACTGCAATATCAGATATGGTCTCGCATCAACAAAAATGGAATGTACCCATATTGGCAGGTGAATTTTCATTTTGGGAGCATACTGAAGTATGGAAAAAATTCTTTAGAGGTTTAAATTCTTCATTAATATCATGGACTAACTGGTCATATAAATGCAGAGAGAGTATTGCAAGTAGAGATAATTTTGCATTCTACACGGATAATTACAATAATGATCCAAATCTAATTTATGACGAAATCCCGAAGATAAAGGCTCAATGGGATAAATTTGCTACTGATTCTTTCAAAAAGAATGTAACTTTAGCGGAGTTAGTTAAAACCTCAATAGTATCAAAACCAGTAGTTCCCACTGAAAAACAAGTTTACATCCAGCAGTTCGATGAACAGTATTTATGCTTGTTACCAAACGAACAACTTAGTTTTTCTACATATGATCAACAGCTGGCTACTAGTTTTACCATAAAGTCAGTAGATAAGAATCAAGTCGTAATTCTTGCTCAGAATAATAAATACCTCTCAGCTGATGGAGGAAGTGCTTATATGACTTGTTCGAAGAATAGTTATAATAGTTGGGAGAGATTTATCTGGATTGACTTAGGGAAAAATCAATTCGGGTTGTTTGGAAACTCTGGATTCGCTAGTGGAGAAGGCGGAAGTGGAGCTATATTAACTTGTAATAGAAATATTATGAGTGGTTGGGAGAGATTTACGTGGATTGAAAAGAAGACGATTACTTCAACAGCGTCTTTACCGGAATCAAGCGGGTTATACGTTTTTAACAAAACATTGAGAAATACAGATTCGACTTCAAAAAAAGTATGTGTTTACACATGTACTGGGCAGCTAATTTCCATACTTAATTTAAACGCCTACAGTAACACAGAATTAGCTCTTCCAAATGGATATTATCTCCTTTCAAGCACACACGATAATGTTATCAATCAAAAGAAAATCTTACTCCAATAACAAATAAATGAACATCATGATTATCAGAAAAATCTTTTTAGCTATCCTTTTTAGTGTTATATGTTTAGAAATTAACGCTCAGGATTTATATCAACAACAACGATCTGGTTGGGCGGAAAAAGCTGAAGCATTCAAACCAAAATTAAATTTCAAACTAATTCAACCCAAATGTATTGTCACACCTATCAAAGATGAAGAGGCATTTCAAGGTTGGCGATTTAAAGAGAATGGCTCATTAAATACCTTCTATGGAAAATCATTCAAACAAATAAAAGAAATCTATATTGACTTTGGTCAACATATGGTTGGTTACTATACCTTTCACATATCTACAATAAATCGTACCCAGGATGCTCCCATAAGATTTAAATTTACTATGGGGGAAGTGCCTGCTGAAATAAACACAAATCTAGATCCATACACTGGGACATTATCTAGGGCATGGATCCAAGACGAAGTAATTACTGTTATGCGAGTAGATACAAATATTACTATTCCTCGCAGATTAGCAGGTAGATATATAAAAATAGAATTGCTTGGAGCATCTCCTGATTTTGATTTTGCATTCACAAACATGTATTTCAATGCATCTAGCTCAGCTGGCAAAAACCAATTAAGCGTTTTGCCTAGTACTCCTGCTCGAATTCAATCCATAAATAAAGTTGGGTTAGAGACATTAAAGGAATGCATGCAAACTGTATATGAAGATGGTCCGAAAAGAGATAGACGTTTGTGGATCGGAGATTTATATTTGCAAAGTCTTGCCAACAATTTCTCGTTCAAAAATGATTCATTAACAAAAAGAAGTTTATACATACTAGCAAGTCTTGCTTCGCCGAATGGTGAATTACATGCCAATATTTTCGAAACACCCAAACCTCATCCACAATTAGGTTCACATTGTATGGATTATAGTTTACTATATGTAGCCGCATTAAATGAATATGTCAAAGCTACAGGAGATAAAGAAGTTGGAAATGATTTATGGAACATTGCAAAAAAACAAATTGAAATCGCAAAAACCTATTTGAATGAAGAAAACCTCTTTGATGAACATAAGTTTGGGACTTTCGTCTGGCTCTTTTTCGACTGGAAAGATGGACTTGATAAACAAATGGCAATACAAGGGCTTTATAGCTTCTGCATTGAACATGCCTACGAACTAGGGAAATCATTAGGAAAAGACAATGAAGTAAAAGATTACCCAGAGCTTTTAAAGAAAATCAAAACCGCAACACGCAGTAAGTTTTATGACAAGAAAAATGGAGTATTTATAAGTGGTTCCATCAATCAAGTAAGCTATCTTTCACAAATATGGGCTACTCTTTCTGGAATTGCATCTGTGAAAGAAGGACGACAAGCACTTTTAAATGTGATTAATGATAAAACGGCATTATATCCTGGTAGTCCTTATGGCTATCATTATTTCATTGAAGCATTAATCAAAACTGGATTAAAACAAGAAGCTGTTTCGGTATTAGATAAATATTGGGGCACTATGGTAGATAAAGGGGCTGATACTTTTTGGGAGGTGTATGACCCTAATAATGATTTCCTATCTCCTTATAATTTTCATCCGATTAACAGTTATTGTCATGCTTGGAGTTGTACACCCGTATATTTCATTAATAAATATCCAGATTTTTTCCAAAAATAACATTTTTAAATATCAATGGTTTGGAATAGAAAAGAGCTTAAATTCTGTCACATTAAAGAATAATATAATTATCAAGCATTGCGATGTATTAATAAGCTAAAACTCCCTTCCAGTATATAGTTAGGAAAATCTAAAAATTTCGGAATCATTAATATACATGGAGAATTATGAAGCTCTTATAGGAGTAATAACTAAAGTCGTTGAGACAAAAAAAAACGATACTGTTACAGATGTAAAAACCATATTGTAGAAAATTAAATTATGATCAATCCCAATTTAAAAAAAACATATTTTATATGTATATTTCTTAGTTTCATATTTATACTTAACTCAAAAAGTCAATTACCACAATTACGAAAGAATAGTTTGGTAAGTGTTATAGCTTCAATGACATTAGAAGAAAAAGCAGCATTGGTAGTCGGCGGCGAAGAGTACATTCGTGGCTACCCTGCTGTATTTGGAGGCCCCGATACCCTTTTTGGTAAACTGCCAACTGGTGTAGGCGATACGAGGCAATATGTGCCGGGAGCTGCCGGATACACTTTTGCTATACCACGCTTAGGAATTACTCCTATGGTGTTTGCTGATGGACCGGCAGGTGTACGAATTGACCCGATTCGACAAAATGACCCAAAGACATATTACACAACCGCATTCCCTATCGCAACATTACTTGCGTCCACATGGGATGACAATTTAGTATATTCTGTTGGAAGTGCAATGGGGAAAGAAGCACTTGAGTATGGTATTGATGTTTTATTGGCTCCAGCATTGAATATTCAAAGGAATCCTTTGGGAGGTCGAAATTTTGAATATTATTCTGAAGATCCTATTCTATCCGGAAAAATGGCTTCTGCAATGGTTAAAGGCATTCAAAACAATGGAGTTGGAGCCTGCATTAAACATTTTGCCGCAAATAATAATGAAACCAACCGAATGAACATCAATAATCTCATTGATGAAAAAACTTTGCGAGAAATATATTTACGAGGTTTTGAGATAGCTTTAAAGGAAGGAAAGCCTTGGACTGTAATGTCTGCTTATAATAAAATTAATGGCACTTATTGTTCTGAAAATAGTTGGTTATTGACTGATTACCTTCGAAAAGAAGTTGGTTTTAAAGGTACTGTTATGACAGATTGGTTTGCAGGACGAGATCAAGTACAACAAGTAATTGCAGGAAATGATTTATTAATGCCGGGTAGCAAATATATTGCAAACATGATAGTAAAAGCAGTTAGAGAAAAACGATTGAACGAAAAGTTATTAGATAGAAATGTAGCAGCTATTCTAACGGTTGTCTTAAAGTCTCCAAGATTTCGCAAATACAAATTTAGCGATAATCCGGACCTGACCGCTCATGCACAAATTGCAAGAGAATCAGCTAGAGATGGTATGGTTCTTCTCAAAAACGACTCCAATAGTTTACCACTTGTTAGTACGATTAAAAGCATTGCATTATTTGGAAATGCATCATACAATACAGTCTCAGGAGGTTCTGGGTCTGGGGATGTCAACAAAAAGTATAATAGTAACATTTTCGAAGCATTAAAAGCTAACAATTACAAGATCGACTCTGAATTGGAACATAACTATCTTGATTATCTAAAATTTGCAAAAGACACGTTGAAGTCTGCCGGCTGGTTAAAACGAGAGAATTTAATTACTGAGTATTCTCCCAGTGACCAACTAATTAGACAGTCAGTAGTAAATACTGATTGCGCTATTTTTACAATTAGTCGAAGATCCGGTGAGTTTAATGACCGGTTATTAAGTACATTTTCATTAAGTCGTACTGAGTTAAATCTTCTAAAAAATGTTTCTGAATCTTATCATGCAAATGGAAAAAAAGTAATCGTCTTACTCAATATAGGTGCCCCTATCGATGTTTCTTCATGGGCAAATCTAGCAGATGCAGTATTATTAATTTGGCAGCCAGGTCAAGAAGGTGGTAATGCACTATGCACTATTCTTAGTGGTCAAACTTCTCCTTCTGGTAAATTAGCATGTACATTTCCTCTACAGTATGCTGATCTTCCAAATGCAAGTACATTTCCGGGAAATATGGCTAAAAATATTAACGTGGCAGCCTACAATGAAGGTTTAAATGTTGGTTACAGGTTTTTTACAAACTTTAATCAGCCAATTGCATATCCCTTCGGCTATGGACTGTCTTATACAGATTTTAAATATAGTGAGCCGTCTATTAAGGAAGATTCAACTGAATATCATTTCTATATACGAATAACCAATAGTGGTTCTGTTGCTGGCAAAGAAGTTGTACAACTGTATGTTTCAGCTCCCAAAGTTAGTCTTGACAAACCTTATCTAGAACTAAAGGGATATTCTAAAACAAATGAACTGAAACCTGGCCAATCTGAAATAGTTCAAATTGACGTAAAGAAAGATTATTTAGCGTCATATTATCCCGACATCAAACGTTGGATAATTAGCAAAGGAGAGTATCGCTGCTTTTTTGCTTCGTCAATTAATGAAAAAAAATCCGAAATAGTCTTTGTTAAATAATAATTAAAATCTATAATGATATTCCAGAAATAATATTTTGACAACAACTGCGCTATTTAAATGTCAATTAACTGGCAGTTGAAGTCACGGTACACATGATTTAATTATTCTATAGAAAAAGACTTCACCTTTAAATTAAACAATTATTTGATTCAATCCAAGAAATCTTTGAATATGAGTTCACCTATTAAACCAATTGAAATCCATATTGATATACCTACATGTGGACACATTTAAAATTCACTAAACAAATGAAAGCTTTACTAACACTGTCATTAATCATTAATTCAGTTATTTTTTACAATTTATCAGCTACAACAGTGGTTAAATGTCATATTTATAAAGACCCCAACGCACCAATTGAAAAAAGGGTCAGAGATTTGGTTTCTCGAATGACAATTGAAGAAAAGATTTCTCAATTAAATCAACGCCCATTGGGATTTAACAACAATGCTAATAACGTTTCTGATGTTATTCAAAAAATTCCTGCAACAATTGGGTCATTGATTTATTTCGACGATAATGCAACTTATAGAAATGAGGTTCAACAAAAAGCGATGAAAGAATCCAGACTGGGAATTCCAATTATTTTTGGTTACGATGTTATACATGGTTACAAAACTATATATCCCATTTCATTAGCACAGGCATGTTCATGGGATACCACATTGGTACAAAAAGCTAGTGCTATGGCTGCAATGGAATCAAGAAGATCTGGTATTGATTGGGTATTCTCACCGATGGTTGATGTCGCCCGAGATGGTCGTTGGGGGCGTGTTGCAGAAGGATATGGAGAAGATCCGCTAACTAACGCTTTATTTTGCGAGGCGACTGTCAAAGGATATCAAGGTTCTGATTTATCGAATAAAAATAGTGTTGCAGCATGCTTAAAACACTACGTAGGGTATAGTGCTTCAGAGGCAGGTATGGATTATGTCTTTACTGAGATTTCAAATCAGACCTTATGGGATACTTATCTAATTCCTTTTAAAGCGGGAGTACAAGCCGGCGCTGCAACTTTAATGAGTAGCTTTAACAATATTAGTGGTACTCCAGCATCATCAAATTACTATACACTAACTGATATTTTAAAAAAACAATGGAAACATGAAGGGTTTGTTATTTCTGATTGGGATGCAGTACCTCAACTTATAAATCAGGGGGTTGCTGGAACACGAAAAGATGCTGCTTATCTAGCATTTCGTTCTGGCATAGAAATGGATATGGCGAGTAACTGTTATCAAGATTATTTAGCAGAATTGATAGCTGAGAAAAAAATATCTATGAAACAATTAGATGATGCTGTTAGTAGAGTGCTCAGAATCAAATTCAGATTAGGTTTATTTGAACAACCTTACACTCAGGTTTTGGACTCTAGTTTAATTCTTTCGCAGCCGAGTAAAAAAATTGCTGAACAATTGGCTGAGGAATCAATTGTACTATTAAAAAACAACAAGAAAATTCTGCCCATTGCTGACTCCATGAAAATTGCATTAATTGGTCCAATGGTGAAAGACAAAAAAAATCTATTAGGTTCATGGAATGCTCATGGAAATGAGAGCGATGTTACATCAATTTACGATGCTTTTACATCTCTTTACAAAGATGTGAATTATGCGGCTGGTTGTGGCTTCGATGGTATTGACAAATCAGGTTTTCAAGAGGCAATAATTGTGGCAAAAAGATCAGATATAATTTTTTTATGCATGGGAGAAAAAAGTGAATGGAGTGGAGAGAATGCTTCTCGATCATCAATTTCATTACCCACAGTACAGGAGGATTTAATTTTAGAGCTCCACAAAATAGGAAAACCGATAGTTTTGATACTATCCAATGGTCGACCACTAGCATTGTCACGTATTGAGAATTCATGTGATGCAATCGTTGAGATCTGGCAACCTGGAATTGCAGGTGGAAATCCCTTAGTAAGAGTAATTTCAGGAAAAGTAAATCCTAGTGGAAAATTGTCTATCACATTTCCATTTTCTACTTCTCAAATTCCAATTTATTACAATCAACGTAAGTCGGCAAGACCTTATCAAGGGAAATACCAAGATATCCCATCAGAGCCTCTATATCCGTTTGCTCATGGTCTGAGCTACTCAGAATTTAGCTACGGTGCGATTAAAGTATCAAAGAACGAAATCAAACAAGGAGAAAATATAACAGTTAAAATTCCTGTCTCAAATATGAGTAACATTGATGGAATAGAGACAGTTCACTTGTACATTTCAGACCCTGTTTGTTCAATAAGCAGACCAATAAAAGAACTCAAATTTTTCAAGAAAGAATTAATAGTTGCAGGTAAGACTGTTGTTTTTAAGTTTGAAATTAATCCTCAAAAAGATTTAAGTTTTACAGATAGTAATGGTAAAACATTTTTGGAGTCTGGAAAGTATTTATTTATCATTAAAGATCAGACAGTTGAAATTGAATTAACCAATTAGAGTTCTTTTGGTTCTTTATTGTTCTAATTATTATAACTCATACAAAGATTATAACAGTTTCACTATACTTTGTTGTTATAATTACTATAGTTTACCGGATTTATTTCCCCGGTAAACTTTTTTTATATGTAAAAGGGACACAAGACTTGATTTGCAATCTATTGGCATTTTGCATTTGCCGTTTATAAATTTTATTGAATGTTTTTTTTAAAAATATTGTAATTTCACATCAAATTCTCAAAATTTCAAATATCTTTGAGACAGAGATACCCTAAATTAGTTGTAGTTTTATTTATTTTTGATAGCATAAAATAATGTAGTTTAAGTAATATTGGACATATAATGACTGACCCCATTTAAAACTCCCTAAAAATCAAAACTATATCCTAAAACACATGAAATCCACATTACAAATAAGACTCGTTAATAAAAGAAATGTAATTATCGCTTTTAATTATATCTTTCTTTTATTGCTTTCAAATCAAATTCTTGGACAGAATCAGATCATAAAAATAAAGGATAAAAATATTACTTTACAGAAAATCTTTGAACAGATTGAATTTCAAACAAGATTCTCGATAGATTACGACACTAAATTAATTGATGGTTCTAAAATATTTGTAAATCCTCCAACAAACATACCTTTAAATGAAGTTATGACCATTTTGCTTAAAGAGTCTAATTGTAGTTTAATTTATCAAGATTCTCATATTATTATTTCAAACAAACAAAATTCGGCATCTGAGAATAGCACAACAAATAGTTCCAATAAAAAAGACATTTCTATCAATGGCAAAATAATAGACGAAAGAGGAGTACCTCTCATGGGAGTAAATATCGTATTAAAAGGAACTACCAAGGGAACAACTACTGATGTGAATGGTAATTTTAGTTTAGGTTCCCAACCTAATAATAATTTAGTGCTAATAATTTCATATATTGGATATAAATCGCAAGAGATTATTACAAATGAAACAGATTATATAGAGATTCAGCTTTTACCTTTATTTAACGAATTAAAAAATCTAGTTGTTATCGGATATGGTACGCAAACGAAAAGGAGTGTAACAGGAGCCGTTCAATCCATTAACAACATTGGATTAGAAGATATTCCTGCTGCCTTGTTAACACAAAAACTTCAGGGAAAACTGGCCGGCGTACAAATTAATCAAACGACGGGCATCCCTGGCCAGGGGATGTCAGTTCGCATTAGAGGGCAAGCCTCAATCTCTGCGGGAAACGATCCTTTGTATGTAATTGACGGGTTTCCTCTTACAAGTGATATAAGCAACCTAAATCCAGATGAATTTGAAAGTATATCAGTATTGAAAGATGCTTCCTCTGCAGCTCTATATGGTTCAAGAGCCGCTAATGGAGTAATTCTAATTACTACAAAGAAAGCAAAAGCAAGTACTTCAAAAATTGACTTCAACATCTATAAAGGTATACAGCAAATGCCTAATGAACGATTACCGGAAATGATGAACGCGAAAGAGTTTGCTCAGTTTAAAAAGGAAGTCTATCAGGATAACGGTCAAGCAGTTCCCTCCATGTTTCAAAACCCCGATCAATATGGTGAAGGTACAAACTGGTATAAAGTCATTACTCGGTTATCCTCGATTCAAAATTATTCTTTATCATTTAGTAGTAGTAAAGAAAAATTTAGTTTTAACGTGATTGCTGGCTATTTTAACCAGGAAGGAATTCTACTAAATTCTGAGTTTAAAAGATATTCAATACGAATAAATACAGATTATATTATAAGTTCAAAACTAAGAATAGGAATAAACATTGCGCCAACAAATACAACAAATAAGATTCCTCAAAGCGATGGTCTTTGGTATAACACTCCGAGTATTATTCAGTCTGCATTACTCACATCTCCCCTAGCTCCTTATAAAAATGCTGATGGTAGTATTCCTATAAATGCCTCTAATTGGGGCTCTCCTGATTATGGAACATCACCAAGTCCAAACTGGTATAATCAAGTCCAAGTGGTAAAAAACAACACTAAAAACATGGGGGTGCTTGCAAATGGTTATCTAGAGATTGAACCATTGAATGGTCTTACGCTTAAATCGAGTATAAATGTTGATTTAGCAAATAGGGTTAATGATTTCTTTAATCCATCTACTGCAGGGGGTATATTAAATCCAGGAAATGAGAATGACCCTTCTCGAATCTATGCTTCTCATTCTAATTCACATAGTTATTCCTGGTTATGGGAAAATATTGCTAAATATATAAAAACGATAGAGGATCATAATTTTGAATTGCTTCTAGGTTATACTGCTCAAAAAACTCATTCCGAATCGGGATCATTTACAGGAACAGGATTTTCTGACAATAGAATTCAGACCCTTAATGCTGCAAAGTCAATCACTGGAGGTACAGATATACAGGACTGGTCACTTCTTTCAGTTTTGGGTCGTGTAAATTATGAATATAAAGACAGGTATCTATTATCTGCTGCTATCAGACGTGATGGTTCATCTAAATTTGGCTCGGAAAATCGATGGGGTAGTTTCCCATCTCTTTCCTTAGGGTGGATTGCTTCTGATGAGAATTTCATGAAAGCTATAAAACCAATTTCATTTCTGAAAGCCAGAGCAAGTTATGGGGTTACCGGAAACAATAACATCGGCAATTACACACAGTACTCATACCTTTTAAACACAAATAATCCTGTTGACAACAACTATTCCAGTGGGAAAAGTTTAGTCGGCCTAAGCAATAATTATCTAGGGTGGGAAAATACAAAAGAAATTGACTTAGGTTTAGATATTAGCTTTGCTAAAAATAGAATCAACATTAGTTACGATTATTTCCATCGTAATACAGACAACCTACTTTACTCTGTTGATATTCCTATCTCTTCAGGATTCTTTAATTTCACAACAAACATAGGTAAAATAGCATTCTGGGGACATGAGCTCATGCTAAATACAAAAAACTTAGTTGGTGATTTTAAATGGTCTACTGATTTCAACATCTCGTTCAACAGAAATAAAGCATTGGCACTTGGAACATCTAACGCCGCCATATATGGTGATAACACGATAACTCAGGTAGGACAACCAATTGGACAACTTTATGGGTTGAAATGGGAAGGTCTGTATATGAATCTGGCTGATTACGACAACTCGCCAAAATACACCGGAGCTCAAGTCGGTACAGTTAAGTTTAAAGACGTAAATGGAGATGGTATTGTTACTAACGACGAAAGAGATAAAACAGTGTTAGGGAATTCTGCTCCTAAAGGAATATATGGTATTACCAATACCTTCATCTATAAAAATTGTGATATATCTATCGTTTTGTCCGGAGCATTCGGGAATAAAATCTTCAACGTAATGGAAAGATTTACAACCAATCTGGATGGAGCTTTCAACGTTTATAAAGCCCTGTCTCGCCGCTGGAGATCAGAGCAAGATCCAGGAGATGGTATATACGGAAAAGATATTGCTGGTACAACAGGATATGAGCGGGATTGGATGAGTTCAAAGTTCTTATACGATGCAAGCTACCTAACGATTAAAAACATTACACTGGGCTATACACTTCCATTAAGGAGTAAGTCTATTAAATCTCTCAGAGTGTATGCAAGCGTGCAACAAGTATTCACCTTCACCAAGTATCCGGGTATGAACCCTGAGGTATCATCAGCTGGAGGGCTCTTTGCGGGTAACGATTACACAACCTATCCTGTACCACGTACATTTACCTTTGGGCTTAATATTAGTTTATAATCCAATTAAAAGATATGAATCATGAATATATATATATATACCTGCTTAATGATTTTGAGTGTATTACTCTGTTCTTGCTCTGACAGCTTCTTAACATTACTTCCAAAAAATGTTGTCTCTTCTGGAGATTTCTATAAAACAGAAGCAGATTTTCAACAAGCAAACATCGGACTGTATGTTCCTTTAAGAAGTTTGTATGGATCCGGGCTGGTTGATAACGGCGCATGGATTATGGGCGAAATGAGATCTGACAATACTACTTTTAGTTACAACTCGGCAAACAGAGGATATGCTGACAAAGAGTATTATGATTTATTTATAGATGACTCCAATGGAGCTGCCGTTTCTAATAAATATAATAATGATTATGTAATAATAGGCAGGGCAAACCAAATCCTTAATTACATTGATGCGGCAACCTTTACCGAGGCAAAAAAGAACTGGTACAAAGGTCAGGCGCTATTTTTACGTGCATTTGCTTATTTCGACTTAGTACAGTATTTTGGGGATGTTCCTTTAATTACTGCTCCTGCAACCAGCTTCGAACAAACATTACTTGCCAGATCACCAAAAGCAGATGTTTATAATCAGATTATCAAAGACGCTATTGAAGCAGCTACGCTCCTACCTGATCCTTCATCTGATACTAAGGGATATGTTGCTAACGGTGCTGCTTATACCCTTCTTGGGAATGCATATATCGTACTGAAACAATGGAAGAATGCTGAAGATGCTTTAGTGAAAGTAAAAGGATATAGTTTGGTCGATAATTATGCTGCAATCTTTAATCCTGCAAATAAGAATAATGCTGAATCTATTTTCGAAGTTCAGTACAATGATGATCCTACAGCAGGGGTTGCAAGTAGTTTTGCATATAATTTTATGCCCATTTTGGCAAACCCAGGAGTCATTGCAGGATTTCCTTCTGGCAACACAAATGGGTATGCCGGCTGGAATGCTCCAACTCCTGAACTTATTCAAGCTTATGAAGTTGGTGATAAAAGACTAAATGCATCAATCTCTTTTTTCACAGGCGAAGGATATGTCAACAGACCATATATCAAAAAGTATTGTCATGGTGCATCAATTGCTCCAAATACAAACGATGATTTTCCTGTATATAGATATGCTGAAGTATTACTATTTCTTGCTGAAGCCATTAACGAGCAGGGGAGTAGAACAGCTGAAGCTCTTAAATACCTTAACGATGTGCATGCTCATATAAGAACAGGTCTTAGTGCGCTTAACATTACTGATCAGACAACACTCAGAGAAGCTATCTTCCACGAAAGACAAATTGAATTGGCTTTCGAAAATAAACGTTGGTTGGACTTAGTGCGAAATGGCAAAGCCGTTGAAGTTTTAAATGCACAGGGACTCAAAATTAAAGCAAATCCTCAGGCATATTATTATCCTGCTGGAGTTGGGCCTATAAGTGCTGCTTACAATGTTACAGTTAATAAACTAATATCCCCCATTCCACAAAGAGAAATTAGACTTAACCCGGAGATGAAACAAAATCCGGAATATTAAAAAAAATATCATTAATAAATCAGTCAATATCAAAACTAATATCTTACCATCCTTTTTACAGTTTACTCCAAAATCAACTGTTTTTTGTATTAAATTATATAGAATGTCACTCCTATTTTATTTACTATATACAAAATTATAACATTTCAAAATTAAACAACAATTATATTCACAGTCGAAAATCTTACAAATATAGATTTTCGACTGTGTGTGTTTATGTTAATACCTTACTTGTAATATAGTCTATCTAAAATAAAGGATGGAAAAGTATTATAATAAACTAAAAAAGGAGGTATGATGCAAAAAAGGATTTAAAAACAACTAAATCTGAAATCTCAAACTCAAAACAGATCTTTAGGTTAAAACGTAAAAAAAAACAAACAAATAAAAAATCATGAATAAAACCCATCTAATACAAAGAAATAGTATATTTTCTATATTATTGTTGGCCTTGTCTTTTTTCAGTTCAGTTTATGTTGGCGCGCAACAAAACAACAATAAATTAAAGGACATTACCACAAAACTTACAGGAGTAATAAATGATGAAAACTCCCAGCCTTTAATAGGTGTCAGTATAATGATTAAAGGTAGAACAAATGGCACTATTACAGATATTAATGGTCATTTTAATTTAGATGTACCAAAAGACAAATCAGAAATAACGATTTCATACATTGGATATAAATCACAAAACATAGTTATCAATAGTGAAAAGTTCATTAGTATAAAACTTTTACCCGATTCTAAAGATCTTAAGGATGTCATTGTTATCGGATATGGAACTAAAACAAAAAGAAGTATAACTGGAGCAGTTCAGTCAATAAGTACAGATGGATTAGAAGATATTCCTACTGCTCAGTTAACCCAAAAACTTCAGGGAAAACTAGCCGGTGTACAAATTAATCAAACTACAGGAATCCCTGGTCAAGGTATGTCTGTTCGCATTAGAGGGCAAGCCTCAATCTCTGCGGGAAACGATCCTTTGTATGTAATTGATGGCTTTCCTATTACTGGTGACATAAGTAATTTAAATCCTGACGAGTTCGAAAGTATATCAGTATTAAAAGATGCTTCTTCTGCAGCTCTATACGGTTCTAGAGCCGCGAATGGGGTAGTGCTTATTACTACAAAGAAAGCAAAAGCAGGAACTTCTAAAATTGACTTCAGCATCTATAGAGGTTTACAACAAATACCTAATGAACGATTGCCTGAAATGATGAATGCAAAAGAGTTTGCTCAGTTCAAAAAAGAAGTCTATCAGGATAATGGGCAAGCAGTTCCCACCATGTTTCAAAACCCCGATCAATATGGTGAAGGTACAAACTGGTATAAAGTTGTAACTCGGGTGGCTCAAGTTCAAAATTATTCTTTATCTTACAGTGTCAGCAAAGATAAATTCAGCACATCAGTTGTTGCTGGATATTTCAAACAAGATGGAGTTTTGTTAAACTCAAATTTCGAGCGATATTCTGCTAGAATAAATTCAGACTTCAAATTTAACGACAAAATTAAAATTGGTGTCAATATCGCCCCTACAATTTCAAATAATAGTACTCCTCAGAGTGATGGTATTTGGTATAATACTCCAAGTATTATTCAGTCTGCATTACTCACGTCTCCGTTGGCTCCTTATAAAAATGCTGATGGTACTATTCCTGTCAATGCATCTAATTGGGGGTCTCCTGACTACGGAACTGCACCAAGTCCAAACTGGTATAATCAAGTACAGGTAGTAAAAAACACTTCGAAAAATTTAGGCTTACTTGCAAATGGTTATCTGGTAATTGAACCGGTGAAAGGTCTTACTCTCAAATCAAGTATAAATATTGATTTAGGGAGCAGAGTGAGTGATTTCTTTAATCCATCTACTGCAGGTGGCGTATTTAATCCAGGAAATGAGAATGACCCTTCTAGAATCTATGCTTCTCATTCCAATTCATATGGTTATTCATGGTTGTGGGAGAATATTGCAACATACAAAAAAACAATAGAGGATCATAACTTTGAAGTACTAGTCGGTTACACATCTCAACAAGCCCATTCCGAATCGGGATCATTATCAGGAACAGGATTTCCGGATAATAAAATCCAAACTCTAAATGCTGCAAAGTCAATCACTGGAAGTACAGATATACAAGACTGGTCACTACTTTCTGTTTTAGGCCGTGTAAATTATGAATATAAAGAAAGGTATCTATTATCTGCTGCTATCAGACGTGACGGTTCATCCAAGTTTGGTTCGGAAAATCGTTGGGGCAGTTTTCCATCTCTTTCTTTGGGATGGATTGTATCTGACGAGAACTTTATGAAATCTATAAAACCAATTTCATTCTTGAAAGCCAGAGCTAGTTACGGAGTTACCGGAAACAACAACATCGGTAATTATACACAATATTCATATGTAGTAAATACTAACAATCCTGTCAATAATATCTATTATAGCGGAAAAAGTTTGGCGGGTCTGAACAATAATTATCTGGGTTGGGAAAACACAAAAGAAATCGACTTAGGTTTGGATGTCAGCTTTGCTAAAAATAGAATCAATATTAGCTATGATTATTTCCATCGTAATACCGACAATCTACTTTATTCTGTTGATATTCCTATCTCTTCCGGATTCTTCAATTTCACAACAAACATAGGTAAAATAGCATTTTGGGGACATGAGTTTATGCTAAATACCAAAAACTTAGTTGGTAATTTTAAATGGTCTACAGATTTCAACATATCGTTCAACAGAAACAAGGCATTGGCACTTGGAACATCTAACGCAGCCATATATGGTGATAACACAATAACTCAGGTAGGACAACCAATCGGACAACTTTATGGATTGAAATGGGAAGGTCTATATGTGAATCAGGCTGATTATGATAACTCTCCAAAATACACAGGAGCTCAAGTCGGCACAGTTAAATTCAAAGACGTAAGTGGGGATGGGATTGTTACAAATGACGAAAGAGATAAAACAGTGTTAGGAAATTCTGCTCCTAAAGGAATATATGGTATTACCAATACCTTCTCATATAAAAACTGGGATATGTCTATCGTTATGTCAGGAGCATTCGGAAATAAAATCTTCAACCAAATGGAAAGATTTACAACCAATCTTGATGGATCATTCAACGTTTATAAAGCCCTGTCTCGCCGCTGGAGATCAGAGCAAGATCCAGGAGATGGTATATACGGAAAAGATATTGCTGGTACAACAGGATATGAGCGGGATTGGATGAGTTCAAAGTTCTTATACGATGCAAGCTACCTAACGATTAAAAACATTACACTGGGCTATACGCTTCCATTAAAGAGTAAGTCTATCAAATCTCTCAGAGTGTATGCAAGCGTACAACAAGTATTCACTTTCACCAAGTATCCGGGTATGAATCCTGAGGTTTCATCGGCTGGAGGGCTCTTTGCGGGTAACGATTACACAACCTATCCTGTACCACGTACATTTACATTTGGGCTGAATATTAGTTTATAATCCAATTAAAAGATATGAATCATGAAAAAATATATATATACCTGCTTAATAATTTTGAGCGCATTACTTTGCTCTTGCTCCGACAGCTTCTTAACATTACTCCCAAAAACTGTCGTCTCATCGGGAGATTTTTATAAAACAGAAGCAGATTTTCAACAAGCAAACATCGGACTGTATGTTCCTTTAAGAAGCTTGTACGGATCCGGACTAGTTGATAACGGCGCATGGATTATGGGCGAGATGAGATCTGACAATACTACTTTTAGTTATAACTCTGCAAACAGAGGATATGCTGACAAAGAATATTATGATTTATTTATAGATGACTCCAATGGAGCTGCCGTTTCTAATAAATATAATAATGATTATGTAATAATAGGTCGGGCAAACCAAATCCTTAATTACATTGATGCAGCAACCTTTACCGATGCAAAAAAGAACTGGTACAAAGGTCAGGCGCTATTTTTACGTGCATTTGCTTATTTCGACTTAGTACAGTATTTTGGGGATGTTCCTTTAATTACTGCTCCTGCAACCAGCTTCGAACAAACATTACTTGCCAGATCACCAAAAGCAGATGTTTATAATCAGATTATCAAAGACGCTATTGAAGCAGCTACGCTCCTACCTGATCCTTCATCTGATACTAAGGGATATGTTGCTAACGGTGCTGCTTATACCCTTCTTGGGAATGCATATATCGTACTGAAACAATGGAAGAATGCTGAAGATGCTTTAGTGAAAGTAAAAGGATATAGTTTGGTCGATAATTATGCTGCAATCTTTAATCCTGCAAATAAGAATAATGCTGAATCTATTTTCGAAGTTCAGTACAATGATGATCCTACAGCAGGGGTTGCAAGTAGTTTTGCATATAATTTTATGCCCATTTTGGCAAACCCAGGAGTCATTGCAGGATTTCCTTCTGGCAACACAAATGGGTATGCCGGCTGGAATACTCCAACTCCTGAACTTATTCAAGCTTATGAAGTTGGTGATAAAAGACTAAATGCATCAATCTCTTTTTTCACAGGCGAAGGATATGTCAACAGACCATATATCAAAAAGTATTGTCATGGTGCATCAATTGCTCCAAATACAAACGATGATTTTCCTGTATATAGATATGCTGAAGTATTACTATTTCTTGCTGAAGCCATTAACGAGCAGGGGAGTAGAACAGCTGAAGCTCTTAAATACCTTAACGATGTGCATGCTCATATAAGAACAGGTCTTAGTGCGCTTAACATTACTGATCAGACAACACTCAGAGAAGCTATCTTCCACGAAAGACAAATTGAATTGGCTTTCGAAAATAAACGTTGGTTGGACTTAGTGCGAAATGGCAAAGCCGTTGAAGTTTTAAATGCACAGGGACTCAAAATTAAAGCAAATCCTCAGGCATATTATTATCCTGCTGGAGTTGGGCCTATAAGTGCTGCTTACAATGTTACAGTTAATAAACTAATATCCCCCATTCCACAAAGAGAAATCAGACTTAACCCGGAGATGAAACAAAATCCGGAATATTAAAAAAAATATTGTCCTTTTTGTATTCAGGAGAACTAAAGAGTGTTCATTTATTCGTGAACACTCTTTATAAACTACAAAAAAATCACTCCATTTATTATTGAGTGCAATGCTGCGGGAGACATATAAACTCAGTGCAATTATTGGCGTTGCAGAAAAAATGCTGCAATTATAGCAAAAACATTAGTAGTATAAGTTGAAACTCAAGAAGGATTAGTAGCCTAAAAACAATCAAAGATCATTTGTTAGTATGTCATTGATTTAGCAAAAAGCAGTTACAGTAAACTATCGTTGTATTAGTTTTTAAGGTTGAAAGAATGCTTAACGTTTTATAGTTAAGCATTCTTTCTTGTTTACTAATAAAGTTTTATTTGTTTTCTGTTTACATAAATAGCAAGTAATTCAAAATAATGAGCTGGCGAACATTAGATAATCAAGTTGGTGAAAATAATCAATCATATATGTAATAAAAAAAACTCTATATATGAACTCTAACAAATTAAACTGTGAATGTGGTTATTTGAGTTGCAATAAGAATAAATTCTACGGTTTCTCTGTCAATACTATTGAATTTAAATCAATTCCACCAAAGTCGTCAGACCCATTAAATATTAACTCTAAGGAATATTTATTCAAAATAAAAAATCGGGATTTCCAAAATTACTACCAATTGATTTACATTACCAGAGGGACAGGAATATTTAAATCAAAGTCTTTCGGAACCACAAAAATTTGCGCTGGTCAAATTATATTGATTCCTCCAAAACAGCAATATTTTCATTATCCAAGTCAAGAAATAGGCTGGGATGAATACTCTGTAAAATTTTATGGCAATTTCTTTGAAAATACTTTTCATAATCTAACAACAATAAAAAACAATATTATAAATATTGGATTTAACGTTGAGCTTGTTGATCTTTTTAGACGTGCGATTGAGGTATCAAAGGCCGAAAATGGTCATTATCAAGAACACCTACAAGGCATAGTTCTACATATTATTGGTTTAATAATCACAGAGTCTCAACGTGACAATAAATCGAATAATTATCCGCAACAAATTGTAGAGAAAGCAAAAATTATAATGAGTGAAAACATTTTCAATAGTCTTTCTCCCGTCGAATTGGCATTAAGATTAGAAATGAATTATGTTTCGTTTCGTAAATTATTTAAAGAGATAACTGGGTCTGCACCTGCAAAATATCTTATGACATTGAAAATGCAAAAAGCAAAGGAACTTTTAATGAATAGTTCATGTACGATAAAAAGAATATCAACTGATTTGGGCTTTGACTCACCTGATAGCTTTAACAAAGCTTTTAAAAAGAATGCTGGACAAACTGGGACAAAATATAGATTAAATTGCAGAAGAACCCCCAAATAATTTATTTATTAAGCATTGCTGATAATCTCAACAAACAAAACATTTAAAATAAAAAAGGCCTTTCTAAAATTGAAAATAAAACTTTGGCGGATAAAACTATTGTAAATAAAGGACTCATTTGTACAAGAAATTGATGTTATTGTCAATAACTAACAAGATAAGTACTGAATCTGAAGTCAATAAATGGGTAAGAAGTTCAAATGCAAGTTAATGTTAACGAATATAATACCTAAGCTAGCAAAAGGAGTGATGCAACTACTGCTCATTATAAACAGTGATAAACAATGAATTTACTCAGAAACTAGAACTATTATATATTACTGGAATTAGCCTATTATATATTACTGGAATTAGCAGTATTATAACTGAGACTGGAGATCTTTTTTATTGACAAATACTTTGAACTAATTGCTTTTATATAAAAAGTAAATCGCGAACAACTGGCTTTGCATGGTTGGTAGAAAAATAAGTAAAGTTGAATAGAAAATCATTCCAATTTGAGTCACCTTACATCCCTCGTATTGAGTTTAAATCGGTTTGGCCTTGAAAAGTATGTTTTTCGAACGAAGTGCGCTGAGCTTTGTTCTATTGCATCTAGACAACAAAGTGACTAACGCTTGAAGCATTGAATAAAAATAAACAAGACTGAAAATGTCGAAAGCCATAAGTATATTAACCTATGGCTTCTGTTGATAATTTCTAAGAAATAAATTGGCTTATTTCTGATTGTCGAGGATTTTTTGAATTATGTCATCTTCGATATCTTCCTCTACTTTTACTGCACTAAGAGATGGTATAACATATTTCAACATAGAAATGTAAGTTCTGACTTTGTCAATAGGCTCCAATGTCTTCCAAGCTTTATCAAAGTCTTTGTATTTCTTATTCATGAAAATTAGTAATTCTTTTTTTGTTTCAATTGTGGTCTTGTTCTTTGATCCCTTTGCTCTTCCGTATGGATTACCTGTTTGTCCTTTGATTTGCCCCATTTTATATTACTTTTATGTATTTTTTTAATCGTTTATTTCGCACTATTACCCTGGTTTTAAATAATCTAGCTCTTGTTCTCGAGTCATTTTTAATGTTGTTTTCATATTCAGAAGTCTTTTGCAAAGAATCTACTTTGTCGCTTTCTTTGTAGTTCTCTGAAAATCTGCACTTTATAAATTGCTGTTTCATGCTTAATTTTTTAATCTATTGGCATCTGATAGTTGTGGATCTTTTTGGCTATTTAAATAGGGCGTCAGGTTGAATGTCTCAGCTTCTGATTTCTTAACCCTATAAAGTACGTCACCGACCCAATGTTTGTGAAAGTCTTCAAATCGAGCTTTATTTTGGTCTATAAGCACTAACACTTCATTATAACTGTAAAGCTTCACCTTCTTGTCAAAGCTGATAATGTCAGCGATCGTTGGCTGTTTATAATGAAAATTGTCAATTAAATAACCAGTTGCAGCTTGTAACCTATCGATAGTAAAATTATTCTTGATTAGCCTTTC
Organism: Paludibacteraceae bacterium; assembly: GCA_942493025.1. Classification (GTDB taxonomy): domain Bacteria; phylum Bacteroidota; class Bacteroidia; order Bacteroidales; family Paludibacteraceae; genus Paludibacter. Next base: position 3,805,636 of record OW818663.1, on the reverse strand, counting down.
AGCAAGTATAGTAAAAAACAGTTTGTCTAGACTAGGAAATGATACTGCAATCTTTGCTGTTTCTGATGCTATCTCCATCGGAGTAGCAGGAGTTCCAGAGTAAATACTAATTCCTTCCGGCTGATGCATTTGCAATTCCGTTTGCAATGGCTGTAAGAAACTCTTCTTCACTTGGTGGACAATTTCTGTTGTTATTCGCTGTGTTGTTTTTTCCATGTCTTTTGTTTTTTAGCCAGTTATAAAAATGTTCTTTAGAGTCTTTGGGTGTTTTCCCACTTTCTCCACGACCTTTTAAAACTGTAATAAATTGTTTAATTTGTTTGTTGACTTCTTCCGAAGTTATTCCGTTTTGTAAACTAATTACATCCTTCCATTCTTGTTCTGATTTTAGATATTCTTCAATTTCATCAATTTCCAAATAGAATCGTTGGTGCTTTTGGGGAGGTTCTCTTTCCTTTAAATTATATTCTATTGTTTTACTTTCTTTTTCTTTAGGGGCGTTACGTACACTTTCGTAATGCGTATCATTTTCTGTATCTTTTTGATTCTTACGCCATTCAGAAGTTCGTTTTGCGGATTCTTGATTTTTTTTCTTATAAGTCTCACAATAATCCGTCATTCTCATGCTGAAAGTTTCTCCGTTGTTTGAATGTATAAGACCAATAGTTTCCATAGCATTCCAACATTTTGTAAGCTTTTTACCAACTTTCAATTGTGACTTTAAAACTTCAGTCTTAATTGGTTTCTCTTGCGAGGCAAGCTTTTCAAGAATAGAATAGTATAATCCTAGACCTTCATAGCCGTACTCCATAAATAGTTCAGTAATTTTCTCATCGCTGAACGAATTTGAGTCATGTAGGTAGTATTTCATTATTGATATATTTTACACTACCTTATTTACAAACCCCTTCACCATTTAGAATGGCTTTTACATCGCTCATCTTATACCGACGCTTACCTCCAATTTCTACTGGAACTAAATAACCACGCTTCGCCCACCTCCATAAAGTAGATTGATCCACATTCAAAATACCACACACCTGTTCACGATTTGGATATGTCTCTGCTTTATCCGAAATCACAGCCTGTTCCAACTCGCGTTTTGCACTTTGGATAAGATAATTTCCAAATTCTATTAATTCGTTTCGTCGAATTGTAATGTTTACATTAGCATCACATTCTATTAATTCCAATAAGTTCATGATAAAAATATTTAATACTTTAGCTGTTCATCAATGGTAGCTACTGCATTGACTTATTTGCACTTCAAAATTAATATCAACTACATGGGGCATGTTTGAGGTAATTCGATATTAATTGAAAAAAAAAATCGCACCTAATACATTGTGTATTAGGTGCGATAGATCTTTTATGCAATAAATAAGTTGTGGTATGATTGAGGTAGCAGTAGCTATCTCGGTACTAATGGCTTTATTTTTTCTAATTTAATAAACCATTTATTCGTTTTTTCTACATTAGCACCGGTACATTCAGTTGGCTCCCAACCAAGTGAATTTGCAGCTTCTTTGTACCATTTTGTATCTACATAATTCTTAATATGAGCAATAAGTTTTTTCATTTTCGACTTGTTAATGACTGTCAATTCTCTAAAGTTCGCATACATTACCATACTCATGAACTCTGGTAGTACACAGCTAAATACTTCCTTATTACAAAGTTTATGTAAAGCGTCAGTAAACTTAACATCTACTAGATATAAAGGACCTTTCGTTTTATCTTCTGTATTATGATCCATAATATTAAGCGTAGAACCATTTTCTGCTTCTACTAGATCGAAGATCTCATCCTCTGAATATAACGGAACATCGTAAGTTACATTCTTATTTATTTGACAATTATGGATTTGTGTAAGCAATTCTAGGGCATAAGTAAATGAAATCGTTTCTTGTTTATTGTCGTTGTACATTTTTCTGAAATAGAATAAAAGCCAATCAATATATCTATCATGTAAAGTAGTGTTTATTAATCCATATGCAAGGTCAACATCAACAATCTCACCACTGCTCAGCTTGACCTTTTTGGTTGCTTCAAATTTTGATCTACGCCATGCTTCGATGCATGAGCGTGTTCTTTCTTTTGATGTTCTTAGTGGTTTCAACGATTCGATCACTTCTAACAACTCTGGTATTGCATTACTTAAATCAATATCGTCTATTGCCCTACGCATAAAATATTTTTTTGCATCCATTTTTTCTTACTTATAAATTTCGCTCCACTTATTAGCCATCATTTCAGCATGTTGCTGTTGACTAACTTTAATATATTTCAAGAAAGATTTTTCTGTTTTATGTCCAGAAATACTTCGAATCATCAATGTATCTAATCCCCTTAAATACATATTAGTACAAAATGATCGCCTACAAGTGTGACTGCTAACTAGATCATATTTTGGCTTCGTCTCTGTAACAAGTTTTCCACCCACTGTACGAGTAAAAGTTTCACTACCATCAATCTGCGCTAACTTACAGACATCTTTGATATAGTCATTAAATTTTTGATTACTAATCACATCTGGCATCTTGTAGTTATACTTTTGCAAAATATCAGTTACTACAGGGTGTAAAGGAATAGTTACTAAGGTATTTGTTTTTTGTTGTCTATACGTAATTGTATTTCCTTTAATATTCGATTTTCCTATTTTATCCAAGTCGCTAAATCTACTACCTGTCCAGGCCAACAGCAGAAACCAATCACGGACTCTATCAAGATGAGGGGTACTAATAAAATCAAAGTCTTTTAAAAGTTGAAGTTCAGTTTCATTTAAATAAATATTGTCAACATCTTCATTAAATACATAAAAATTTGAAGTATCAGCTTCACTATTCTTTGCACTTGAAATCATTACCTTTAAAGCTCTTATATATTTACCTACAGAATTTAATGTGTATTGTTTAGTCTCGTTTACCTCCTCACCTCTTATTGTTTTGACAGTATATTCCTTATGTGTTAGATACTCCACAAAATCACCATAAAACTGTTCATTAATTTCTCTAAATAAAAAGTCTTTTTTCCCTTGATGTTTTGCAAAACTAATAAGATGTTTTTCAGTTGTTACATACTGCTTCTTCGTATTTGGACTTAAAAGCCTGCTAGTCTTCTTGTCTTTTCGCTTGTCTGCGTTTGAAACAAAATATTTAATGTATGCCAAAACAGTTTGAGGCTGTTCTTCTACAACCGCAGTTGGATATTTTTCTGGGTGCAGCTTCTGATCAATTGCCAGATCTAACCAGCCAGAAGTCAAACCACTTTTATCAGACTGCAAAATATACAAATCGCTAATCAGATTTTTACGTTCTATGATACTCGTGTCGAAAACTTTCCGCTGCTTAGCATCATATATTATTTTTGCTTTGATCTTCTCGTTTTTTGTATCGAAGTCGTTAGGGTTTACTTTTATTTCACTTTTATGAAACAATTGGACAGATCGTCCATCGGAGAGTCTAAAACGAACATTTACAAAGTCCTTTTTAGTTGTTGTGCGTATAAATGCATTTATTGTTGCCATGACTTATATGTTTTGTTGGTTGTGCAAAGGTACTATTTTTGCACAACATGTATGCAATATTGCACAACATATTTCAATAGCATGCAATCAATAGAGATCAAAACATAATCTTATTTTATTGTATGTCTGCTATATAAATCCATATTTAAACATTTTAGTCATTTCAGTGCATTGCATCATCGTAGTACTGGTGGTACCACGCAAAGAAACGCTAATAATCTTTAATAGAGATTGTTAGCGTTTTTCTTTTTAAATTCGTCCCGCTATCGTCCCGCAAACCAAAATAATGACTCAATGTAAATATCAGGTGGAGTAAGAGTATTATGCAAAAAGATTAGCCAGCCTAAAGATAAAGAATGGAATATCAGCAAAAAAAAGACCCGATAAAATTAATTACCGGGCTTAAATATGATAAGAAAAAAAGCGGTGTTACTCGTAAACAGACTGGCGCGAACCAATTTTTATGACCTGAACTATCAATACATCATCCTGTATAGTATAAATAATCCGGTACGATGCTATTCTAATACGGTAAATATCATTATAACCTACCAGTTTTTTACAACCTGACGGCCGAGGTTCGTTAGCAAGACTGTAAATAGCTTCGGCAATTTTACGAGCATAGAGAGTTGGAATTTTGTCCAATTCCTTTTTTGCTTTTTTATTGACAACTACACTATACATCCTTTTTAAATCGTTTGTCCATTTGTTTCTTGAAATCTTCCAGCGAAATAGTTTCCTCGTTTTTACGATTTTCCGCTTCTATTCCGTCCAAAAAATCTTCTAACAATTGATTTTTTCCAAACCTTTTTAAATCTATACGCACATAACGGCGTTGTCCGTGCATATCAGTTTCGAATTTAATTCCTGCTATTGACATATAATTGTCCCTTTCTATTATGTATAATTATGGTACAAAGATAAATACATTTGTCGAATAATAGTACTTTCGTTTTAGTTTAACAATACTAATTACACCTGTTGAAAGTTAATTATTCTCGGCGCCATGCAAGAAACACCAATAACCTCCGATATAAATCATTCGCATTTTGCACAACAACGAAAATCAAAAGGCATTTTGGTGCGCTCGCTTACCAAACACAGTTAGAAAAACAATCTTAACATCCCACCAGAACGTCCAGTTCTCAAGGTAATACATGTCGTACTCAACGCGTTTCTCCATTTTCCACAACTCATCCGTTTCGCCACGATACCCACTTACCTGCGCCCAACCGGTAATCCCGGGCTTCACATAATGGCGCACCCGATAATAATCAATCAATTCAGAATATTGGTCGGTATGCTTCAGCATGTGGGGGCGCGGGCCCACTACCGACATTTGACCCAGAAACACATTAAAAAACTGCGGAAATTCATCCAGATTGGATTTTCGAAGAAAGCGACCTATTGCCGTCACACGGCTATCACCCTTTGTTGCCTGCTTTGTATCAGCATCCCCACTAATTCGCATACTTCTGAATTTCATACATTTGAATGTGCGATTATTAATACCCGTACGCTGCTGAAGGAAAAATATAGGTCCTTTGGAACTCAATTTTATAAGCAAAAACAAAATGGGAAACAACCAGCTAATTACAAACACAATCACCAACGATGAGAAAACAATATCAAATGCTCTTTTGACAAAACGAGCTTTCACACCATCCAACGGAATCTCCTGCGGATTAAAAACCACCAACGATCCCACCGATTCGAGATTCATTTTCGGCTTAAACCAAAATTGATTTTCGGGAACAAAACGTAGCCTAACCCCAATCTTATTGCACACCGCCAGCAATTCCTTGAGTTTTTTAATATCATTATAAGCCGGTAGTGTTACAAAAATCATCTCTATCTGATGCGTTGCCACTATAGTTGCCAAATCATCAATATGCCCCAAAACCCTTTCTTTCTCCTCCTTATTATCCGACACATAGCCGGCAAAATCAAAACCCAGCATAGGATTACCATCCATCACATCGCGCAAAAGCGAAGCTGTATCATTCAAACCAATAATAGAAACACGATGAACAAAATAGCCCTTCGTACGCCCATATTGCAAATAACGATACAACAACATATAAAAGGCTATTTTTCCAAAATAGAAAAGTACCGTATACTCAACAATAAACAGTTTAAAATAACCGGCCGGCAAAAACAATTGGGCAAAAACGAATGAAACGATAACAAAAACCAGCATTCGCCTGCTTATCCGCTTTATTCGATTCGAAAAAACATCATGCAAATAGAGATTCTTGGTAGAAAACACCAGGTAGGTAATAGCGCCGGACATATTAGCATGCAGAAGATATAAACTCCTGTTATACATATCCATTTGCCAATAAAATGGATTAATGGCAACAACAATAACAATGGCAATGTTCAGTATTATCAGGTCAAAAGCCAGATAAAGAAATTTTAGTTCGGTTTCGTTCGATTCCATAAGGCTAAACTTTAAATTTAACTTTCTGTTATGACAACAAACTAAGAGACAATCAATATTTTGCGAACAAACACATCACAAACGACATCAATAAATACAAATAACAAAACCTTATCTATCGGCAAAGCGATATGTGGTTCGACCCTAAATATTATTCTAAAAAAAAAGATATATATCAACTGAGAGCACGCCAGCATCTCACAACAGGAACAACTGTTTGGAAGTAGAACAGACGAATAAAATGCATGCAATACAATAAATTACCACAGAGACAAGCATCCTGCCGTACACTTATTTAAAATAATAGTGCTAGAATCGACCAGCAATTATAAAACATATAATGGGATTACAAAGATAACGAGTTTTTCAAAAAAAATTCTTTATTTTGGTTAATACTTACAGCCGTACGAAACCAAAACACAACAATAAGGGTATTCACCAACTAGCAGAATTTAAAAATCACACATAGAGCGACAAAAATCCCCCGACGAACAACAACTTTGCCCATTGGGAGATTTCACAAACAGCTATTGACACAAATTCAAAAGGCGTTTTTATGAGAATTTTTGCCAAACACCGTTAGAAATATAATTTTAAGATCCCACCAAAATGTCCAACCCTCGAGATAACTCATATCATACTCAACGCGTTTTTGCATCTTCCACAATTCATCAGTTTCGCCTCTATACCCGCTCACCTGAGCCCAACCTGTAATGCCCGGCTTTACATAATGACGAACCCGATAGTAATCAATCAACTCCGAATACTGACTGGTATGCTTTAGCATATGCGGACGCGGCCCCACAACAGACATTTGACCAATAAGCACATTAAAAAATTGCGGAAACTCATCGAGATTGGACTTCCTGAGAAAGCTTCCTAAGGGCGTCAGCCTGCTATCATTCTTCGTAGCTTGCTTCTCATCCGCATCAGTACTTATATGCATTGTTCTGAATTTCATACACGTAAAAGTGCGGTTATTAATACCCGTTCGTTTTTGTTTAAAAAATACCGGTCCCTTCGATGTCAGCTTTATCAACAAACATAACAACGGAAACAACCAGCTAATAACAAACAGTATAACCAACAAAGAAAACGCAACATCAAAAGCCCGTTTAAAAAAGCGGGAATTAATATCATCAAGTGGAATTTCCTGAGGATTAAAGACAACCAACGAGCCCACCGACTCCATATTCATGCTTGGCTTAAACCAATATTGATTTTCAGGAACAAAGCGCAACCTCACTCCTATTCTATTGCACAAAGCAAGCAACTCTTTACTCTTCTTCAAGTCGTTGTAGACTGCAAGCGTTACAAACAAAAAATCAATTTGGTACTGAGACACAAGTTCAGTCAAATCATCAACTTCACCCAAAACATTTTTACCATCCGCCTTTTTATCCGACACATAGCCGACAAACTCATACCCTAACATCGGATTATTATCGAGCAATTTTCGCAGCAAATCACTCATATCATTCGTTCCTATAATAAGTACACGATGAACATACAACCCTTTCGACCGTCCAAACTTAAGGTAACCATACAGAGTATAGTAAAAAAGAAGCTTGCCAACATAAAAAAGCAATGCGCATTGAAACAAAAACAAGTGCGAAAAACCACCGGGCAAAAAGAGATGGGCAAATGCAAACATAACAGCTGTAAATATCAGCATCCGGCTGGTTATTCGTTTTACCCGATTCGAAAAGTCATCGTGCAGATAAAGGTTTCGGGTTGAAAAAACAGAATAAGTAATTACCGCCGACATATTGAGCAATAATACATACAAACTTTTGTCGTGATTATTCAAGTCTCTGAGTATAGGACTTATTGAATAAGCAAAAGCAAAGGCAACATTCAGTATAATCAAGTCAAAAGCCAAATAAAGGAACCTGAGTTCCGTTTCATTCGATTTCATAAATTATGGTTTTATAGTACATAAAAACTAATGCCTTACGAAAATAAAGCGTCAACAGAATAAAAAGCCACAGAATTTTGCTCTGTGGCCGATAATTCAATGATTAACCTGCATATGTCTTTGTAATAAATGAGGCTGAGGGAGTAGTATTTTTTCCCACACCACAGAGGCAATAAACTTCACATTGCCAATCAGATACCTACGCCACATACGGCGAGGCTCCTTTATCAATCGGTAAGCCCACTCCAAACCACTATTTATCATCCAATGGGGCGCACGCGTTACTGTACCTGCATAAAAATCAAAGACCGCACCAATACAACACACATGTCCAACATTTAGTTCGTTAAAGTGCTCAAAGGCCCATTTCTCTTGCTTCGGTGCTGTCATACCCACAAACAAGACATCAGGCTCTACCGAATTGACAACACTTATCATCGCCCGATTATCTTCTTCGCTAAATTGGGCTTTATAGGGGGGTGAATAACTGTGAACCTCAACATTGGGATATTCCTTAGCAGCCTTAGCACGTATCAGTTGCAAAATTGCATCCGTACTTCCTAAAAAGAAACACTTACCCCCTTTAGCATTAATGCGCTCCATTTCATATTGAAACAAATCGGCACCTGCAATTTTATGCAACTTCACACCCGTGAGCATGCGCATAGCCCACACCACGCTTATTCCGTCGGGCAACAAAACATCGCTAAACTGCAATGCTCTTTGAAAATCTTTGTCTTCATTCAAGGTATTATAAGAATGGGCATTAATGGTACTTATTAATGCTTTCGGTTTTTTAATAGCTTGCAATGACTGATTAAAAATAGTATAGTTTTGTAACATAGTCCTAATGTTTAGAGTCTCGTAAAGAAACCGATTAATAATTCTTGTTAATTAAATCTCAATGTACGCCTGAATTGTTTTTGAGTCAATACAATAATTTGAATAGTCACTATATCCTTTTCTGCTCATTTATTTATTGTAAGAAATCTTATAGCATCCTAATATCCAATAATTTATATTCTTCGTATTCAATATTTTACGACATGTAATTCATATTTCATAGCTATGTTTGTAGCATTTTTTACATTACATATTGTAAATATTACCGTCGTAACAAGCCCAGTTTTATAATTATTACAACAGCATCTTTAAACTAAATGTTCATAATGATTATAATTATACATTAAAGATGCATTTCCACCCGTGTGTAATTACAAAATAAAAAGAACAAATCCTTTATTTAATAAACAGTAGTACAACAAAATAGTTTCGTCGCGATTCAATATTTATTATAAATTTTACCGGGAGTTTTTTAATCTATCATGCAATCAAGAAAAAATCAGGAATAGAGAACCATAAAATAAGAGTCTAAATTTACTGTAGCATTTTTTACTACATTAAAATTAATCATTCGATTCACATTCATTCACAATTCTTATTCAGAAAACAAATGTAAAATTCAGGTACAATTTAATCGGATTAATTACTACAACGCCATGAGTTCGATATACAATTTATACTAGCTGTCGGGGAAACTCATATTTTAACGTGGGTTCGACATAATAAGTGAATGGAAATCACTTATTAATAGTTATAAAGCAATTAGAACGGCTGCATGTACTGACTTTGAGGTCGGTGCGCTGCACCTTTATAACTTTATTTTATAATGCCCTACAAATAGTACGGTGCTTCCGAAAACGGAATGTTCCATCTGCACCCAAATTAAGGAATTTGATGTGCTTATCTGATAAAACGCTTGTAGCGGGCGCTCGGTAAAGAAATTCGTTTATCCACGTTATTCGGAGTGCGACTTCAAGTCGCGCCCCGAATATGCCAAAACTCCATTAAAAAGTAAATCATTATTGTCGGTGATCATCCGTATATTCGGTGCATTCGGTGTGCTTATCATAACAGCTGTCGTTCGGAGGGGTTATAAAACAGAAAACTCAGAGGATGACTTTAAGTCATCCCCTGAGTAAAGAAGACAAAAAAAGCAAGAACCTCATACATCTATGAAGTCCTTGCTTTTATATATAACAAACAGCTCTTTAACTGTCAACTACTAACTAATGACTGTTGACTGATGACTGTTGACTGATGACTGTTGACTGTTGACTGATAACTGATAACTGTTTACTGATAACTGATAACTGATTATTTACACCGCGTTTATATATGCTTTTTGGGTCAGAAGCGTTTGAGCAATAATCTCCATATCCCATACGAAGCTCCAGTTTACCAGATACTCCATATCATATTCAACCCGTTTCGACATCTTCCACAACTCATCCGTTTCGCCCCTATAGCCATTTACCTGTGCCCAGCCGGTAATGCCCGGTTTCACATAATGCCGAACCAGGTAATGATCGATTAATTGTTTGTATTTATGCGTGTGAACAAGCATATGCGGCCGTGGCCCCACTACCGACATATCACCTACAAGGACATTGAAAAACTGAGGTAACTCATCAAAGTTTGTTTTTCGAAGAAAACGCCCAAAACGGGTAATCCGCGCATCACCGGAGCTGGCCTGCTGTTTATCTGCTTCTTCATTTACCTCCATACTTCTGAATTTCAAACATTTGAATACTCGATTATTTATACCCGTACGTTGCTGAACAAAGAACACAGGTCCTTTGGACGTCAACTTACTGATAATGCCAACCAACGGCACCAACCAGCTCATAAGCAACAAAATCACTAAAACTGAAAATACGACATCAAACAGCCGCTTAAAAAACTGTGACTGCACCAGATCCAACGGAATTTCCTGCGGATTGATCAACACCAAACGTCCAATAGACTCCATGCTCAGCTTGTTCTTATACCAATGCTGATTTTCGGGTACAAACCGAAGTCGCACGCCCTTTCGGCTGCACATTCGCAAAAACTCCCGGCAGTAAACAGTATCATTATAGAGTGCCAAAGTAACAAAAACCATCTCAATATTATGTTTCTCGACAATCCATTCCAGGTCATTCACGTCTCCCAACGAGTCGGCATGCTCCACCTCATTTTCGGTAACAAAGCCCACAAACTTATACCCCAGCATGGGATTGCTGTCTACCAACTGCCGAAGCGCCAGACCGGTACGATTGGCTCCCAATATCAACAGATTATTGACGTGTATTCCTTTCTTCCGTTTTAGCTGCATATAGTGATACAGGCAATAGTAGAAGATAAGCTCCCCCACATAAAAAACAGCCGAATAGATCAATAAAAAGACCCTCGAATAGGTTGTGCGGGGCATCATAAAATAGGCCAGGATCAGCGCCACCAAAACAAATATAAATACGCGGGATGTCACTCGCTTTGCGCGGTTCAAATACCCTTCGCGCAAATACAAATTCTTTTTAGCAAGTACAAAATAGGTGATAAACCAGGCTAAATTGGCATGGGCAAAATTCAAATGAAAGGTATGGGCATCATGAAACATAGCTAATGGGTAGACCAAATAGGCTATTTCTATCGATATGCTCAGTATGATGGTATCAAAAAGCAGATACATAAACAAAAGTTCAGATTCGCGCGATTTCATATCTTTTTCCAATTAACAGTTAGCAGTAAGTAGTGGGTGTAAATGTGTAAGGGTGTAAGCGGTAAAAAGTTGATAGTTGATAGTTGGGGTGTATTCTGGTGTAATTGTGTAATCGTGTAATCGTGTAATTGTGTAAGGTGTAAGCGGTAAAAAGTTGATAGTTGACAGTTGGGGTGTATTCTGGTGTAATTGTGTAATTGTGTAATTGTGTAATTGTGTAATTGTGTAAGGTGTAAGGTGTAAGCGGTAAAAAGTTGATAGTTGATAGTTGGGGTGTAATCGTGTAATTGTGTAATTGTGTAATTGTGTAATCGTGTAATTGTGTAATCGTGTAATTGTGTAAGGTGTAAGCGGTAAAAAGTTGATAGTTGATAGTTGGGGTGTATTCTGGTGTAATTGTGTAATCGTGTAAGGTGTAAGGTGTAAGCGGTAAAAAGTTGATAGTTGATAGTTGGGGTGTATTCTGGTGTAATTGTGTAATTGTGTAATCGTGTAATCGTGTAAGGGTGTAAGCGGTAAAAAGTTGATAGTTGATAGTTGGGGTGTATTCTGGTGTAATTGTGTAATTGTGTAATTGTGTAAGGTGTAAGCGGTAAAAAGTTGATAGTTGACAGTTGGGGTGTATTCTGGTGTAATCGTGTAATCGTGTAATTGTGTAAGGTGTAAGCGGTAAAAAGTTGATAGTTGACAGTTGGGGTGTATTCTGGTGTAATCGTGTAATTGTGTAATTGTGTAATTGTGTAATTGTGTAATTGTGTAATCGTGTAATTGTGTAATCGTGTAATTGTGTAAGGTGTAAGCGGTAAAAAGTTGATAGTTGACTGTTGAAAATGAGTAATATCGACTACAGACTACTAACTACTATTTACCAACCACTATCTACTAACTACTAACTACCAACTACCCACTACCGACTCATCACTATAATCTTCTCTATATTTTTTGCCGGGATGCCTGCAACGGTTGAATAGGGTGCGGTGTCGTTGGCTACTACCGACTGCTCACCCACCATGGTGTAACTGCCCAGGGTAACGCCCCGCAAAACGGAGGATCCGGCCGATATCCAACAACCATTATCAATGACGATAGCTGCCGGTTTTACGAGTGACGAGTCAAGGTATGTAGACTGAACAGTGCTGAACAGCTTCACTCTTTCGCCAATGCGGCATTTTTCGCCAATAACAATTTTATCCTGACAGCCGACGCAGGAATGTGCTCCTAAGCTGGACAGGCTCCCCATCTCCAGGTTCCAGGGATAGTCTATTGTTGCCGTGCGACTAATGGTAACTGTCTTGGCTAGGCGGGCACCAAATAGGCGGAGCAACAGATTCCGTGGTTTCTTTATCCGCGTGGGAAAAGCCCTGAACAAAGTAGCGTTGATCAGTTGCCATAGATTGGCCTTTATCAGTGTTGTCATGCCGGCCGGTGCAGATGGGCTGGCCATTAATTCAAATTCTTCGTCCATGGTCTTTTGGTGTAAAGGTGTAATTGTGTAAGCGTGTATTCTGGTGTAAGCGTGTAAGGGTGTAAGGAACAGTGATCAGTAATCAGTTAACAGTGATCAATTAAGAGTGATTAGCAGGGTAAAAAAAATGGAAAATGAAGGAATGAAAAATGGGAAATAGGAACTTACTAATAACTGATAACTGTTTACTGTTTACTGTTTACTGATAACTGTAGTCTACCAACTCAATCCCGCTCTGGCTCTCACCCTACGTACTTTTTCCTGTAGTTCGAACAGCACGCCGCGGGGTTTCAGCATCAGGATATTGAGAATAAGAGCATTGTTGTTGAGGATACGGGGAATAATGTACTGTGGTATTTTGCGGGCTATTTTAAATCCCAGGGTGTAGGGACCGTATAATTGATGCTGTTTGATAATGTCCAGGTCTTCCATCGATTTTTTCTTTTGCAGACGAGCTGTAGTACTTTTACCTCCTAACCGCATTCTCACCACAAAGCGGTTCAGGTAAACGCTTCTTACATTTTTGTTTGTCAACCAGCGAAGGGTCATATCGTAATCGCTGGCTATGGAATACTGCGTATCGTACATTCCGTATTTTTCAAACAAGGACCTCCGCACATAAATGGTGGTATGCAGGGGCACCCAACCAAACTTCAGGTAGCGCGGCCGAAACGGTTTGGAGGGATAAATGCGCCTGACCTTGCTGATATCTTTACGCTCCACATACAAGCCATGAGCATACACTATGTCGGTTTTGGTTTTATGATAGGTTTTTACAATGCGCTCTATCGTATCGGCTTCGTAATACAAATCATCCGAATGCAGAATACCCACCACATCGCCGGTAGCTTTTAGTATTCCTTTGTTGAGGGCATCGTACAACCCGCGGTCTTTGGCCGACTCGTAATAGGCCAACTGCCCGACAAAAGGTGCTATAGCGGCTTGTGTGCCATCCGTACTACCTCCATCAATAACGATATGTTCGATATCAGGATAGCTTTGCGCCAGCACGGAGCGAATACAATCAGCTATATGAAGATGATTGTTGTAAACAATAGTAATAATGGAGATTTTCATTGGGGGGAACTTACTACTAACGGGAGTACATTAGTCTATTTGATACGTTTGCTTTATATAGGCAACAATGGCTTCACTGTCATTATTGAACTTACGCTTCAGTTCGAATATTTTGGCATCTACTAAACAACGATACCAAAAACCTTGTAATAAGTGCCATATAAATCCTTGCTTTCCATCTAAGAAACCAAAACGAAATATATAACGATAAATAAAATTAATAAGAGGGCGAACAAAGAGGGGCATATGGGTATATCGTTGTTTTAGCCAACGAAGCTTTTGATCATCCGCACCTGTAAACTGAGCAGACACTTCATGTGCCGTTCCCAAACCATATTCGGTACATAGCATATCCACCATTTCGCGAGTGGCATAACCATTGTGTTTTTCAGTCCACCACGACAAATCATTCAGGTTATCATCTATTTGATTACCGTCTACCTGTATCGTTTTACCATGCGTAAGCCTTATATGTTCATCCATCCAGCGGTTTTCGCACTCACCCACTCCAAAACGGAAAACTTTTAAATACCAGCGTGGATACCAGGTTCCATGTAGCAACGGTTTACCGAGAAAAACTATTTTTCTTTTCACATAAATCCCGGTAACTTCTTCTTTTACTTCATCTATAGATTTTTTGATATTACTCCCCAACTCTTCATCAATATATTCATCAGCATCAATACGCCACACCCACTTCGTATTGATTGGACAATTCTGTAACGCCCAATTAAACTGAGTTGCATAGTTTCTCCAGGGGTTCTGTAGTACTTTAGCGCCAAGTTCCTCGGCTATTTCTATTGTTCTGTCGGTGCTATAAGAATCTACAACATATATTTCATCCACATGGGCTGTTAGCGACCGGATGCAACGGGCAATATGCAATTCCTCGTTATAGGTAAGAATAATAGCGGTTATGGTCGACATACTTATTTTGTTAGTTCCCGTTTCTTTATAAACTTTGCAGGGTTTCCACCCACCACTGTCCAAGCTTCCACATCCTTGAATACTGCCGACCGTGCTCCCACTACTGCCCCTTGTCTTACCGTGACACCCGGACCTATAAAAGTATCAGCTGCCACCCAAATCTGATCTTCGATAATGATGGGTTTTAGAATTAAACGGTGTTTTGAATCAGTAATGTCATGACTCGAAGCACATAGATAGGCCTTTTGTGATATGGTTGTATTTGCTCCAATGCTAATTTTCCCCTGATTATAACAGTCAACATTAGGACCTAAGCTAGAATAATCTCCCATTTCCAGATTCCAGGGTGCCCATATCTTCACACTTGAATAGATATTCACATGAGGCGCTAATGTAGCACCAAATATGCGCAAAAGAAAGTTACGCCAGCTACGGCAATACCCAGTTCCGAAGGGACGAAACAACAGACAATAACATATATTCCAGAGAACACGACCCATCTTATTGCGCGTACTAAAACAGTGGGAATATTGTGACAATTCTACTTTCATTGCTTCCATAGGACTATTTTTCGGCTAAAACGTCGGTATAAAACTCTTTCATTTCTTTAGCTATACTTTTAATTTCATACTTCTCTCCTACCAATTTTCTGCCACGCATTCCCATTCCCTTTAGTTCTTCGGCACTTAATTGTAGCGCTTCATTAAGAGCATTAGTCAGATTGGCTACATTCAGGTCTATCCACCAGCCGCAGTTTTCGGTTTCCAGTTCCTGCCAGGGAGTACCGGTAGTGGTGAGTACCGGTAAACCGGTGTATAGAGCTTCAGGCACAACTATTCCGAAGTTTTCACTGTATGTAGGCAATACAAATAAGTCGGACTGCTGATACAGTTCCCATTTCTGCCGACCGTATACCCCTCCTACAAAGTGAAACTGATGTGCTACATTTCTTTGGATAGCCAGTCGCTTTAGTTCTTCCACGTAAGCGGCATCACCTTCGCCGGCTATCGTAATATGGAGGACAGTAGCAGGTAGTTGCGCCACTGCTTCAATCAGCAAGTCTATGCCTTTTTTGGGATGTACGCGCGACAGAAAAAGAATATTCTGTACCGCTTTCCATTCTGTTTTAAGCTTTACATTACTTATTTCTATTCCATTGGGAATTACAGCTATTGGATTCTTAAAGTCCAGCTTACGAATATTCTCTTTCTCCATTTCGCAAGTAGCATGAAGGTAAGTAGCCTTTTCGATATCTTTCCGTTGATAAAGCAACATAGCTAGCTTCTTTTTCAATGGATTTCGGTTCATAATCCACGGTTCCAGCATACCTCGGGGAGTAATAATATAGGGTATTCCGTTCTTACGTGCTGCACGGGCTATTATATGAATATAGGGATCCCAAACATGCTGCAAGTGGATGAGCGAATATTCGGCCTTTGACAAGGTTTTACTGAATGCAATTAGCTCCCTTACCGACAGAAAGTTAAGAGTATAAAGAGCTGATGTATTTACAGAAACATGATTTTCACTGGGACGTGTTACCAACTCAATTTCCACATTTAATTGCGAAACATATTGACAAGTCTGCGTCACACTACGTGATGGTCCACCCGCATTTTTATCTATTGAACCTACTATCTGAAGGACTTTCATAATTATAGATTCTAATAAACAAAACCTTTTATACGATTAAAATATTCGCATTTATTCGATAAGTTTTTAATTGGTTTTGCGGGATTACCACCATAAAGCATCCATTTTTCAGCATATTCTTTATTTAACATAGAAGACGCTCCTAACACTGAAAAATCAGGTAAAACGGCACCTGGCAATATTACACAATTCGTTCCTACAAAACAATAATCTCCAATAACAACAATTTTTGCATCCTGTCTATTGTTATTTATATCAATACTATGTGTCAATATTTGGGATTTTAAACCAGCAAAAGTTGAAAATTCACCTATCATTATACAACCAGTACAATCAAGGTAGTGTCTTGTAGTAATTGCACTATGTTTACCTATTTTAAGTTTACAAGCTCTATCTTTTACATGTGAGAAATGCTTATTTGAGCTTGTTGAAAATCCTGTAATGTAATTAAATGTTCCTATTCTCGAGTTTTGTTCAAGTTCCAATAGATCAATATTGTTACAAAATGTGAAACTATTAATTATAGAATCATCTTTCATAATTAATCGTTTTGCAAGTATTATTGAATATTTAATACTTGCACTTTTGCTAATTTGAAAATTGAATATTTTATTTAATATAATTCTTCTGATTGACCATGGGAATATAAAAAGCGTAATTTGTACTAGTACAGTTAATATCATTTTATTTGATTTTATTGAAAAATAAATTGAGTTTTAAATAGTTGACTTCTGCATTATAATTCTTTCTCCAAAATTCTTGAGCAAGATATCTTTTTTCAATCCACTCAACTGATTTAGCGTTAAGTATTGTTTGAACAACTTCTTCAATTGAAAAATCAGATTCTATTAATTTACCGTTTATATTATTTACTATTTCTCTTGTAGCACCAACATTTGTAGCCAAACAAGGAATTCCGAATGACATTGCTTCCATAATACTCACAGGTACACCTTCATGTAAACTTAGATTTATAAATATATCAACACTATTGTTTTTGTAAAACTCATAAATACAATTATTATTTACTCTTCCGTGCAATATGACTTCAATATTAGAAGATAGTTTAGCCAACTTCCTTCTAAATAATTCAAAATCTGGGCCATCACCAAAGTGATGGTATATAATCGGGACATTATCTAACAACTCAAATGCCTCAATTAATTTATTTAATCTTTTCAATGGAATTACATTTGAACACGTAACAATTACAATTTCTTTTTTTTTAGAAATTGTATTTGAACCAGAATAATTTGTACCTAGTCTTTGAAGTAAAATTTTATCTTTTGAAACTCCAAAAGTATTGACAATGTAATTAATTAAATCGTCTGAAATTGGGATTAAAAAGTCTGAAATGTTATAGAAATTATCTCTTAAGGGGATGTAGCCATTTGAACGATCTAAATAAGTATCTCCCCCATGTAATCTAACTACATACTTAACATTCCTTTTTTTTTGAAATAAAATGAAGCATTAAGGAAGTTGCAGTTCCAACATAAAAATAAAACACGCCATCTTGAATATCAATGATTTTTTTAAAAGACTTTGACTTTGATATATTCAAAACATTTACAAAATTAGAAAACCAAAATAATTGATTCTTTATTGATTTGTATAGGTTTTTATCGAAATATTCTTTAATAAATTTTTTATATATAAGATGGTCATAATAGAATAATATGTTCATTAATCGAACTAAATATGATTTACTTAACAAGCCATCATTCAATTTTACATTTGAAGGCAAAATTCTAAGATTATTAGTCGCTTTTTGTTCATATAGTGGAATAATTCTTATTTCATCAAACTCCTTCGACAAATACATTATTTCCGTTTCAATAAATGTCTCTTGTTTGCCAAAAGGAAAATCAATAGTAAAAAAATACAATTTACTCATAAATATCATTTCTTAATACTATACGTGATCTAATAAGTTTTGCCGGATTACCGCCAATTATACTAAATGATTCAAAGTTTTTTGTAACAACAGAACCTGCTGCGATAATTGTACCTTCACTTATTACTCTTTCATAGTTTATTATAACTTGTCTTCCAATCCAAACATCATCTTCAATTTTCACTTTACCTTTTGTAATCATTCCTTGTTCACACATTGGAACATCTATACTATTCACATTATGTGTATGTATACCAAAAATATATACATTTGGACCCATTATTACATTTCTACCAATAACTATATCATTTGGAACATTGCAATTTAATCCCAAACCTGAATTGTCACCAATAATCAAATTGAAACCAGTACCAAAAATTGCTCCTTTCTCAATATTTACATTGCTTCCACAATATTTAAATATATTCCTACAACATAGATATCTTAACTTTTTCCCAATTTTTTTTCCTAAAATAGAATTACCACCAGGAAGATAAATAGCAATGGCTCTATATAAAAATAAAAAAAAATATTTTTTGAACAGAGAGATTCTTTTCATCTTTCAAATTATTGAATAATGTTTTCAAAAAAAGCTATAATTCTTTTTGTATTGTAACTATAGCTTAGTGTGGTTTGTGCAAGTTTATAACCATTCAAACCAATTTTTTTTCTTTGTATAGGATTATCAATAATTGATAAAATTTTTTCTGCCATTAATTCAGGATCATTTGGACTTACAAAATAACAATTAAAATTATCCTTGAAATACAAACTTAGCGGTCCAACATTTGTCATTAATAGGGGGACACCAATGGAGATATAATCTGAAATTTTAGTCGGGAAACAAAATCGATTTTGCAAATTGTTATTTTTATTAATGATAGTGCACATGCAATTCTGTTGATAGATTTCTAATTCTTTAGGGTTTAAATAACCTAAAAATTTAACGCAGTCATGTAACTCATTATTTTCAAGAATGTATAATATATCCTTTTTGTTAATTGAATTAGAAATATCTCCTGTAAAATACAAATTTATTTTGACTTTTGTTTTTTTTATTGCAATAGAAAAAGCTTCTAAAATTCCGATTATTCCATCTTTAGAATCAGACAAACTTCCTGAATGAAATATATACGGAATAGTAGTTGTTGAATTATTTAGCAAATGAATAGTTTTGACCTCAGCAATAATAGGTACAACTAATATTTTATCTGAGTTTGAAATATAAGTATTTATCAAATCAGAGAGCGATTTTGAAATTACTATAAAGCCGTCAAAATAAGGGAACAATATTTTTCGTTCTACCCAAAAGCCAATTCTTTTGTTAATGATTTTTTGAGTCAAAAATATAGGGTGTTCGTTTAATTCATAAATGGATTTGGTTTCGAATATTTTTCCTATAATAATTATTATTAAACGAAAAAGATTTCTTACATCAACTATAAAAAACACATTGACTTTCCGTGCTTGTTTTATCAGATATATAAAGAGTTTAAAATAATTTAATAAATCAGACGCCTTTCTAATAATGATATATTTTGATCTTATAGTGCTGTTAGATAAATATTCAAAACTTATTCCACTAAAAGTTCCAGATGTTTCTTTATTTAGAATTGTTGTACCGAATTTATCAGATGCTGTTGGTACTATTATTCTTATATCATGTCCTTGTTCAATAAATCCTTTACAATACAAATGCAATCTATTTGTCATTGCCATTCCAAATGGAAAACTACCACCATAAATAACTAATATTTTCATTTTAGATCTATTTTTTTTAATACCTTGCATGGATTACCAGCAGCTATTACATTTGCTGGAATATTTCCACAAACAACGCTTCCGGCTCCAATAACTGTGTTTTCACCAATTGTAGTACCTTTTAAAATAATAGAATTTACCCCAATAAAAACATTTTCACCAATAATTACAGGGCTGGTTTTTGGAACCCCAGTTATTCTTTCATTTGGTTTTAATGAATGCCAATCTGAATCAGTTATTACCACATTGGCGCCAACCATACAGTTATTCCCAATCCTGATATTTTCTCTACACCCAATAGTTACACCACTAAATCCACAATTATTCCCGATATAAATTGATGCATTTTGGACATGAGTAGAAATCATACAATAGTGATTTATACCGATTAGGTTTGAATTTGTCCATGATCTAAATTCACAATTATCTCCAATAATAATTATTGAATTTGGCGTGCGAAAAAAAAATAAACGTCCAATAACCTTTAAATTAGCCCCAATTTTTATTCCCAATAATTTGGCATTAACTACTGCAATTACACTAGTAAAATAAAATATATAACTATTGAATCGCCTCATCAATCTAATCACTCCTGAAATAAAATAATTTTCCATAATAAACCTAGTTTAATGATTTCATTTAGGTATTTACAATTAAATCTAAATTCTATATAAAAAAATGCGAGATGTCGTTTGCAATTTATTATTTTTATTATTTTCTCTTATTCCGAGAATTAAGAATAGTCTTTAATTGAAGTTCATTAAGACTTCTATATTTTTTAGAAAAACAAACTGCAATACTAATCCAAACTAAACAATATTTAATTGAAAACGTAGGTTGTCCAAAAGCAAACATATCTACAAAATAAATAAATAAATAAGAAGCTATACCTTTAATCAAAAAATTTTTAGATCTGAAAAAACCTAAATATATAGCTTTGAAAAGAATCAGTAAAAATAGAAGTAAATTTATAATGCCCCCTTTCATGATTAAGTACAAAAATCCATTTTCAATATTAGTCCTATAAACTACATCTCTATAATCATCATTTGAAAAATTCCAATAGGATATTGGATTATGATATGATCCATCAATACCCCTTCCAATTATGTAATCTACAGATTTAAAATCTTTAAGAAAAGCTTTAATAACGTACGATCGAGAATCAGTATCATTCCGATCAAAAATTTGAAAATAATTCTTATCAACATTTATTAAAAGAAAATTGATTGAAAATATAAATATAAATATTGAGATTAATATATATATAAATTTCAAATCTAATTTTATATTTTCATTATACATTACATTCATCACAAAACTAAATAAAAGTATTAATAATGTATTTAAAATCACACTTCTTCTTCCATAAATAAGAGCTATATACAAAATAGAAAACAAAATAATGAGAGATGCAATTAAGATTTTTGCATTAACATACTTTGACAATAGTAAAATAATTCCTATTGGTGCTAAACTTGACAAAACAAATGTATCTGTAATATTATTTACAGGATATTTAAATATAATAAAAAAATGCAGTAGCATAAAAGCTAAAGAATAAAAGAATAATGCTTTTATTATATTACTTAGAGATCTTAAATTTACTGGTAAAAAAAACAAAAAAGGAACTAAATATGACAGTAAATGATTCGGATCAAAAAATATAAATCTAATTTTTTCAATATCTATAGAATCAAATCTTATCACAATAATAAATTGCCATATTATAAAAAGAGAAAACAAAATATAGCTTTGTGAATACATTAAATAATAATTAAATAAATTCCATATGACAATTGCAAAAACAACAATACCAATTGTCATAGGAATTCGAAAATAATTTATACTATATATAGAAAACAAAATTCCGAATATAGAATATAATAAAAAACTTACAAAAAGAGATTTATTGAGATATTTTGATTTTTTTTTGAGTATACGAACTTTCATCATGTATTATTGATTTTGAAATTTTTAAACACATTATAATTTACATAATTAAGATTGAGAATAATATAGTAAAATTATGAAGAATAGGCTTATGAAGTTAAAATCATAGACTCGAGTAGAAAATTAGCAATTACTTCTTGTCCACAATTATTATATATCCATTTATTTTTTATTTAGTTACTAAATGGAATATGTATTTAACGAATTCAAAAGAATCATGAAATATTTTTTTGAATATTCAATATTCCAACTCATCCA
The DNA here is from genome assembly GCA_942493025.1 of Paludibacteraceae bacterium. Taxonomy (GTDB): domain Bacteria; phylum Bacteroidota; class Bacteroidia; order Bacteroidales; family Paludibacteraceae; genus Paludibacter. The sequence goes on along the minus strand of OW818663.1, from coordinate 3,783,217 downwards.
CTTAGAATTAGTTGTAATTTCAACACCGAACATTATATTTGCACAGAACCAGCTCAGACTTTATTGCATATTAAAAATCAGTCTATCTTAGTATGAAATCTACTTAAGATTTCATACTAAAACCTAACATGCATTTGTACTAATTAGCAGATTAATAATTTCGCTATTACTTGTTCCAAATTCCACAAGCATCACCATTAATAACTTTTTTAAGTTGAATTGGGAGATAAACAAAGTGTGGTATTAAGGTCAATATATTTCCAGTAATTATACCTACTAACCCATATCTATGCCCCATAAAAATAATTAATGGCAAATTAATCACAGCTAAAATCACATAGAATATTAATTGCAATCTGATCTTTCCTATGCCATTGATTATATGAAAATATAAAGCCAATAAAGTATAAATCAAAAAAAATAATAACATCGTTACAGAAACACTTAATGGAATTTTCACTTTATCTCCAATCCATAACCATAATAAATACTTTGATAAGGCTAATAACACTAGACCTCCTATTGATAAGAGAACCCATATCATTTTTAATTTTTTTAATGTATCAATCATCCAACTCTTATCTCCACGTACAAAAGCGTCTGTATATGCTGACCAGAAAGGAGTCATAATAATCATAAAAATCATCAAAATAATTCCAAAATACTTATAGGCAATGTTGTAAACCGTAACGGAATCGGGTCCACAAACTTGCGCTATTACAATATTATTTGTTTGAAATATAACTAATGCTGCTACTTGAACTATAAAAAACTGTATGCCTATCCCCATAATATTTCTCCCATCGGAGAAATGAACACAAGATATTTTGGGTCGTAAATTTCTATATTCATGTTTATAAAGCCATAAACTTGCAATAATAAGTACAAGGATAGGAGTTGCACCTAAAGCAATCCCAAGATAGATTAACGAACCCTGTGTATATTTTGTAAGAAAATAGATAATGACTAAAGAAATCATTTGTCCTATCATATCAAAAGAAGCTGATTTTGCGGGTTTTTGATCAGCTAACAATACAATGTTTATTGTTTTTAAAACAAATTGAAGACAAAAATAAGAAAATACTATTATGGCTAGGTTGCTTAATTCACTCGCCATTTTACTTGGAGCATTTAACACGACTGACCAATCAACAAAATGATTAACAACTAAAAAAACAATCCAAACACTTGCAAATATTAGAGCAAAAAGAGCATAAGCTGTGCTTATGTATGATTGAGCTTTTGTTAAGTCACCATGTGCCCTTGCTTCTGCAAGTTTATTTCGTAATCCATTACCAAAACCTATATCAAAGAAACTAAACCATGCAATGATTGAACTCAAAGTTAGCCAAATTCCATAACGGGTAGGATTTACATAATCAATAGTTAAAGGAACTAGAACTAAACCAATAAGAATACTTAAGCCTTTAATTGCAAACGAAGCAAATATATTTCTCTTTGCCTCAATACTCCGTTTGTGACCTTTTGAAAAGAAATCTAAAATGAAAATTTTGATATTTGATATAAAATTCATTATTAGTGTATCATTAAAGAATTTCTTCGATATGTGTTTATTATTTTCTGAAGACAAGAGAGTAATTGTTAGTGATAAATGATAAGTGATAAATGATAAGCGTAATAGCTTTGAGGGGTATTTAGAAAATAGTAGCTAGATGGTAGAATCCATTACCGGTATCGTAAAAGGCATTACCGTAATCACGGAAGTCATTACCGAGAGCGTAGAACTCATTACCGTAATCGTAGAAGCAATTACCGAGACCGTTGAAGGCATTACCGTGATCGTAGAATTGATTACCGAGATCGTAGAAGGCGTTACCGTGGTCGTAGAAGGCATTACCGAGATCGTAGAAGGCGTTACCGAAGTCGTAGAAGGCATTACCGAGACCGTAGATGAAGATTTTAAGTTAATGCGCCGGTAATTAGTGGTTAGCACGTAGTCGGTAGTACTTCGACTACGCTCAGTATACATCTGGTACATAGTGGTAGTTGTTAGAGATTACTTCGACTACGCTCAGTACAGGTCTGTTGACTGATGACTGATGACTGATGACTAAAGAAAAAACATCTTCCTATCCCTGATCCGATATTTTTATTAATTAGTAGTTGTGGTGGTTACGTTAGTATCCTTTGGAGTTCCTTTGCTTACCTGCCGTACTTTTTTGAGCAGTTGTGCATAGGTGTAATCCGCTAACTTGGCCGGGTTGGTGCCTTTGTAAAGCACTTTTCCTATTTTCAGTATCTCGGCGGTTTGCGTCCATACGGCATTAAACGTCGAGATATTGTTTTGAACAATCATTCTGCGGTTGCTCGTTATTTCCATTTGCTGTTGACGGTCGGCAGTCAGCGATAGCGCAGCATCGTTCAGCCCTTTAATAAATTCATCCGTCAGTCCTTTTTCGGTCAATGGTGCTTTGTAGGTAGTGATATTATTGATAACGATACGCAGGTTGGAGACAACCCCTTCCACATCGTTATTATCTATACTTTTGCGTACAGCACTGAGTCCAAAAGCAGCATCGGTTATTTTCAGTTTTCCTTTAGCCAGGTTCAAATACCCCGACACGGCAGCAATGGGTTTGGTAAGCCCTTTAATGGTGGCAGTGTAACGTTGTGTTATCAGGCTTTTGGCCAGGGTCTCTGATGCCGGTTCGAGCAATTCAGAGATAGTAGCAATCTGTGTTTCAAGCGTTGTTGCATAGTCTGGTGTAAACATTGGCGAAAATGCAGAGAAGTCGGCAAGGTCGCGTTTCAAACTATAGGCAACAAAAGTTGAAACAACAGGCAATTCTTCATCCTTACAGTTGAAGTTTCGATTAATAGTTGTGCTCATGTTGTTTAAATTTAAACGTGAATAAATAAATATAGAAAAGGGATAGAAAGATGCTCTTTCAGTGATCAGTAATCAGTAATCAGTGATCAGTTAACAGTAATCGGTTAACAGTGATTTCTTTTTTTTTCTACAAATATATAATTCTCATTTAAAATAAACAATATGTAATTTTTATAAATTGAAATCGTCTAAGACGAAACGGTTTTTTGTGCCGAATATTTAATGTTACTTAACGTCTGATGATCAGATTTCCATATCCGATTGAACGCTGGTTTCTTTGAACGCAAAAGACGCGAAACTATCGACTACTGACTATCTACTACCTACTGTTGACTGATGACTGTTGACTGTTGACTGTTGACTGTTGACTGATGACTGTTGACTGATGACTATCTACTACCGACTATTTAATCATCACCAACCGATTCATATAGTCTTGTTTGAAAGGCTGTACGGTGTCGCTATACCAGTTGGCTTTGATGCGGTTACGACTGATGCCGTATTCGTTAACCAATAGTTTCGTAACGTTTTGAGCACGCTTAGCCGATAAGTTCATATTAAACGCTTCGGTGCCTGTTGTTTTGTCGGCATATCCGCAAAGTGTAACCGTTGCTTTGGGGTTGGCTTTCAGGTATTCGGCGGCACGGGCAATGGCTTGACGTTGCGTATTATTGTCGATGGTGGCCTTATTGGTAGGGAAGAAAATATTCACCGGCAAATCGGTGCTTAGCACCGGTGCCGCTTTCACTACCGGTTCGGCCACTACTTCTGCTTTAGGAGCTACGGGAGCAGGTTCCTTTTTTACAATAGGTTCGGCAACACGTTCGGGAGCCGGAGCTACTTTCACGGGTTCCGCCACCACTTCTTTGGGTTCAATAACCGGCACTACATCGGCAACGGGTGCTTTACAGCTTTTGCAGCGGAAGTGATAGGTAAAGCCGGCTGTGATAGCCGTGTACAATTCGAAAGGAGTATGCGTCACATACCCGTTGTAATCATCGCGCACAAAGTTATTCTGCATCGAAAGATTGAGATCCAGCTTGCGGGAAAGTTTGTAATCAACTTGTCCACCCAGGCGAAGGATAGGTGAAACGCGGGTACTTTGCAACGCATCTTTCTCGCGATAGGCCAGCCCCACTCCCCCGAAAACAGAGAAATCGATTTTGCGGTTGGGATTGTACCCCGCCCACCAGTTGCTGAGGTTTACCATCAGGTCGGCCGCCAGGTTATCGGCAGCAAAAGAAACATCGCGGTACGAACCATCAGGATTTGTGAAGCGCATATCGGGCCAGTGGTGTTGAAGATGAGCGTAAATACCCCTTACACCAATAACAGGAGTAAAGGTATAACCCACACCGATACGTCCGGCAAAGCCACTGTTTTCTTTTAGCGAAAAGGCAGTAGGATGACCTTCGTCGTACCAAAACTCATTGCCCTCGGCAATATAGAGGTTAATGCCTGCTCCGACACTAATGTTCCAACCGGGCTGGAAAGGCTCTGTGCTTTTACCGGATGTCGATTGTGAATACGCATTTAAAACAAAAACAAAAGATAAGATCGAAAGAATAACTTTTTTCATAATGAACAAAATTTAAATTAGTACTTAATGTCAAGTTAATAATAGCCAGAGAATGGTAGATAGTTACTAGTAGGTAGTTGGTAGTAAGTAGTTAGTAGTTGGTAGTTGATAGTTGATAGTTGGTAGTTGATAGTTGATAGTTGATAGTTGATAGTTCGTAGTTCGCTTAACTACTTACTACTTACTACTTACTACTTACTACTTACTACTTACTACTAACTACATACTACCTACTACTTACTACCGGCTAATCACTACCTACTACTAACTACTAACTATCTCAAGGTTGCACTCGTGGCATATATTCAATTTCGGGAGTTGAGTCGGGGTTGCGTCTTTCGGGTAAACGGTAAGTAAGACCCACGGTAAAAGCAGTAAATATCTCCACCGGGAACGTAACGACGTAGGCATTGAAGTTATCGTTAACGATGTTCCCATCGGCAATAAGGTTGAGTTTCAGGTTTTCGTTGATGCGAAAATCGCCCTGTAGACCGCCACGCAGACAAAGCGAGTAATTGTCGGTTGAGAAATCGGCTTTATCGCGATGCACCACTCCCGTTCCGGCAAAGACCGAGAGATTGAACAGGCGGTTGGGATTAAAACCTCTCCACCAATTGCTGAGGTTGATCATCAGGTCGGCCGTCAAACTCTCCGATCCGAAAGTGTTCAGTGTATGCAAGCCATCCGGAGTGCTGTAGCGAATATCCGCCCAGTGGTGTTGCGTAACACTCAGAAAACCGCGAACGCTGAAGATGGGAGTAAAATGATAGCCCAGTTCCACACGTTCTGTAGTGCCGCCATTGTTGCGAAGTGAGAAGATATGCGGTATTTTGCTATAGGTAAATACATTTCCCTCGGCAAGATACATGCTCAAACCACCATTCACCCCCGCTACCCAATACGGACGAAAGGGAATCGTATAGGTAGAACCATCATCCAACCGTTGCGCATTGGCAAGAGATATAAATGTCAGAAAAAGGGATACAAGAATGATTTTTTTCATAAAAACGAGAGAGAGATATTAGTGATTAACGATTAGTGATTAGTGATTAGTGATTAGTGATTAGTGATTCTCAGCCGACAAGCCGCTTGAAGCGTCTGTTCGGAGCTACTAATCACTGCTGACAGTTATGCATTATGCATTATAAATTGTGCATTATGAATTATGCATTATAAATTATAAATTATAAATTGTGAATTGTGAATTGTGCATTATGAATTATGAATTATGAATTAGTTGTCCTGTCCATACCCATAGGTAGCCCCATGTTTTTTGCCGTAGCCATAGCCATACTTCTTACCATAGCCGTAACGATAGGACTTTTTATGGATGTCGGTACCGTTGAGCACAAAGTACATATTCCGGACTTTCTCGCGTTTAAAGAGGGTGGTTGCTTCCTCAATACAATGTTTGGGAGTATACCCGGCACGTACCACATACAAGCTGACATCGGCAAAGCGGTTGATGGCAAAGCTATCGGAAACAATACCTATAGGGGCAGTGTCGATAACAATATAATCGTATTGCGTGCGCAGCTCATTGATCAGTTCATCCAGCAAAGGGGTAGCCAGCAATTCGTTAGGATTAGGAGGTACCGGACCGGCAGTGATGACCGATAGGTTAGGGTGAATGCCCGAAGGACGGACCAATTGCTCTTTCCCCATGTGCCCTGACAGATACAGGGTGATACCCGTTTCATGTTCGATGCCAAGGTATTGTCCCAATTTCGGTTTACGAATATCCAGCCCGATAACCAACACCTTTTTATTCAAAAGCGCCAGACTCATGGCCAGGTTAATACTCACAAAAGTCTTGCCCTCGCCACTAACGCTCGACTCCACATTGATGACTTTTTTATCGGGCGTATTCATCACAAAAAGCAAGTTACTGCGAAGTAAACGCACCATTTCGGTAAAGCTATCGGTGCTGTTGGCTTTAATAATCACATTGCCCGCATCGGCAGAGGTTGGTATCTCGCCCAGCACAGGCACTTCCGATAATTTTTCAAGTTCCTCTTTGGTATCAATATGATAACGCAGCATATCGCGTATGGCAATGGTCACAACAGGGATGATAAGTCCCAACAAAAAGGACATCAACAGCACTACCATCTTCTTCGGTGAAACAGGTATGCCGTTGCTACGTGTCTTGTCGATGATCTTACCCTTGGGAACCACTACCGACATGGTGAGCGAGTTCTCTTCTTTCTTTTGCAGCAGGAATACAAACAAAGCCTCTTTGATACTTTGCTGGCGTTTGATAACGGTATATTCGCGTTCCTGACGCGGAATGGCTTTGATGCGGACATTGTTCAGTCCATCCTTTGCCAATAAATCTTTTTGAGCAATCTGCCAACTGCGCTTTTCGTTGCGGATGCTTGAGAGCAGGGTACTGAACATGGATTCAATCTGCTCATCCATTTCTATCATGGCCTTGTTGGTGGCAGAAGCGGTACGGGCAAGACGTTTGCGTTGCAGCACCAGTGTATTATAGTCGGTAATAAGCGAGTTCAGGTTTTCGCTCTTCACACCCGTACTGGCCGGCAATAGCTGACAGTAGTTTTCCTTGCGGTGCATGTAGTTGTCGATATCCGTTACGATGGCCAACTGCGTTTCCACCTCCAGGCGCTTTTGCGCAAACTCCCCGGTTTGGCCGATAAACATTTGTGCTTCAGAAGTAATATCGGTTAAGCCCTGGTTCTGTTTGTAGTTCTCCACTTCGGTTTCTACTATTCCCAGCTCTTTGGTCAGTGCCAACAATCGCTCGTCGATAAAAGCTGCCGTGTTAGTAGCCACCAGGTTCTGATCTTTCATATCCTCACGGTTGTATACCTCTATGAGTTTGTTCAAAAAATCCTTCCCCATTAGGATATTGCTGGTCGTCAACACAACATTCACCACAGTAGTGGTTTTCGAAGTCAGCTCCATGGACGTGTTGGCCAACATGCTCTCGGCAACTACGCCCGGGTTTAGAAGTTTTACACCCACGGTCATATCTTCAGCCGGTTTGAAAGCTCCTTTAGCAATACCAATCGTACCGAAAGGCAACCTCACCATACTATCGGTAGAATTGGCCTGAACATTAAATGCTACGTTATCATAAGTGCCTGTAAAAAGGGATTTACCATTGGTTCGCACCAACACTTCAAATTCATAACTACCGGAAAGACTATCCAACACGGCAGTGGGTAAAGTGATGCGTATCGGGCAGCTGGCACCATACAGCGATTCATTTTTAAACGTACCTACATTGGTATACTGAGCATAAAGCCCCAGTTCACGTACTACCTGTTCGGTTAGAGTGGCTGTTTTCAACACTTCCAGTTCATTGTCCACGTTGTTCTTCACGTCGAACAAGCCCATATCCTTGAGCGCACTGAGCTCACTCATTCCACCCCCCTTTTTATCATCTTTGAGCAAAACGGTGGTACTTACTTCGTAGATATTGGTGGTGGTCTTCAGATAGACAATCGCTAACAGAAGGCATATCACTATGGAGGCAACAAACCATTTCCAATAGGATAAGTATTTAAATAGAAGAGCTAACAGATCGACTGGTTGTTCAATTTCTTCTTCAGAATCGTAATATTCGGTCATAATAATAAGGGAATGGGTAGAAAATTATTTTTTTACTATGGTGAAAACAAGGCTTGTGAGTGAAAACAAAACCGACAGTGCTGAAATACTAAAGCTCTCGGCAGCACCAAACCGGGATGAATTGGATCGCGATTTATTGGGTTCCACGTAGACCACATCGTTTTGCTCCAGGTAATAGGCCGGCGAAGAAATGATACCGGCATCGTTCAGATTCACGGTGATAATTTGTTTTTGCCCGTTGATACCTTCGCGTAGCACTTTTACATTATCGCGTCGTCCGTAAATACTCATATCACCGGCCATGGCCAGCCCTTCGAAAATGGTGATCCGCTCGTTAGTAGTAGTAAATTTTCCCGGACGGAGTACTTCGCCCACCACGTTCACCGAATAGTTGAGAATACGAATGCTAACTACGGGGCGTTCTGCGCTAAATGATGACGACAGCTTATTCTGTAGCAGTGCCTGCAGTTGTTTGGTTGTTAAACCGGCAACCGACAATTTTCCAAAAACAGGAAAATCGATATCTCCGTCGGTATTTACCAGATAGGGCTGCAAACTGGGTTGGGAGTTGATGCTGTTTTGAGACGTAAGATCAGAAATCTGAGGAACCGTAAGATTATACATCCGCGAAGCTTCGGGCACTGAGGTTACAACCGTAATACTCAGCAAATCTTTTGGTTTAATAACGGCATTGAATACATCGGTGGTTGCACCGGTTTGTTGGGGAGTTTGTGTAGCTGTAGGCTGGAAATAGGCGATATTTTTTATGGACGTACAAGAACCGGTAAACAGGACAATGAAAAACAGAACGAAAAAACGAAAGAAGGACTTGCGATACATGGGGATGGAAATTGGAAGTGGATAGTATTTTTATAATATGAATAGCTGCGTAGTTACCTAAACCATTGACCACAAAAGTCACAAAAAAGACAAAAAAGCAGATAATGAAAATTTAAAGCTATGTAAATACTTTGTTAACTTCTATGGCACATCCGGGGATACTATTTAATAATTCATTCTCTGCCCTGTAGTCCATGTTGATTCTATTTGTTTTGTGATTTTTGTGGTTATACTTTGTGGTTTTTGTGTAACAGCTATCACACGAATCTTACACAAAACAAAAACACTAAGTTTCACAAAGAAAGAGTACAGCACCTCAAAAAAAAAGAAATAGGTGGTTTGTATGTATATTGTCAATAAACCGAACCTGGGTGCCTATGATGATTTTATTTGTTTTGTGGTTTTTGTGTTTATACTTTGTGGTTTTTGTGTAATAGCTATCACACGAACTTACACAAAACAAAAACACTAAGTTTCACTAAGAAAGAGTACAGCACCTCAAAAAAAAAAGAAATAGGTGGTTTGTATGTATATTGTCAATAAACCGAACCTGAGTGCCTATGATGACTTTATTTGTTTTGTGGTTTTTGTGTCTATACTTTGTGGTTTTTGTGTAATAGCTATCACACGAACTTACACAAAACAAAAACACTAAGTTTCACTAAGAAAGAGTACAGCACCTCAAAAAAAAAGAAATAGGTGGTTTGTATGTATATTGTCAATAAACCGAACCTGAGTGCCTATGATGATTTTATTTGTTTTGTGGTTTTTGTGTTTATACTTTGTGGTTTTTGTGTAATAGCTATCACACGAACTTACACAAAACAAAAACACTAAGTTTCACTAAGAAAGAGTACAGCACCTCAAAAAAAAAGAAATAGGTGGTTTGTATGTATATTGTCAATAAACCGAACCTGGGTGCCTATGATGATTTTATTTGTTTTGTGGTTTTTGTGTTTATACTTTGTGGTTTTTGTGTAATAGCTATCACACGAACTTACACAAAACAAAAACACTAAGTTTCACTAAGAAAGAGTACAGCACCTCAAAAAAAAAGAAATAGGTGGTTTGTATGTATATTGTCAATAAACCGAACCTGAGTGCCTATGATGACTTTATTTGTTTTGTGGTTTTTGTGTTTATACTTTGTGGTTTTTGTGTAATAGCTATCACACGAACTTACACAAAAGAAAAACACTAAGGTTCACAAAGAAAGATAATCGTATTTTTATAACCAGGAAAGAAAGTCCAGAGATGGCAAAGCCCCGCCAGTCACATATCAGGATAGCTATTATTTTATATTTTAATATGTTACAAAGAAAAGAAGGGTATTACTTCAAAACCTGATCAGCTTTAATTTTCACCCTTATATTTAGTTGCTGAATGACCAGCATCAAATACTCTTTTGTCACTTTAACCACGATGCCTTTCAGGTTTTTCAGAGGACCGGCTACTACCTGAACCGTTTCATCAATATGAAATTCACACTCTTTCCCATCAGCCTTGCTCAGAAAGTCCCTAATAGCCTGAATCTCTTTTTCTCTTACTGTAGCCGGAGTGCTATTGTGAAATATAATACGCGATACACCGCTTTTCCGGGTTAATGTTCGCAAAACTTCGTCGGTACATCTCACAAAAATATAGGATGAGAATAATGGCACATCTACCATCTTCACCCTATCAGACCATTTGCGTGGTGTACGATGCAATGGTAGAAATACCTCAACGCCATCAGCTTTCAAGCGTTGTTCTACTTGTTTCTCAGCCTTTGCAGCTGTATATAGTACGTACCATTTCATCTTTACATCTGTTTTTTAATTCTTAGAATCTATTCTTAAACAAGAAACAGGGATTCTCAATAATCAAAAAACACCATTTATATGTATACAAATCCAACCGAAAATGATAAACCCACAGTTATTACCCAAGATTAATTGCGACCAATATATATCTTGAGGAATCAACATAAAAGTAGTTGGAAAGAAATAATGTCATATTCTCATTGCCTGTCGCCACTATGCGGCTTTAGTCACAACTTACAACTCCTATTTACTATCAAACTCTCGGGGCTATGCACCTTCTTTAGCCGCATAGCGACAAAAATATTGTTATTTTATTTTTAGAGAATTGATGATATATTACCAATTCAAAACCCCAAAAAGATGCAATATGAATTTGTAATAAATACAAATAAATTTAGTTGTTTAATTTTAAGGCAAAAGTAGTGTAAATAATTTACACAAAAAAGCTGTAAATTATGCAAAATACACATAAGCTCTACAAAAATATGCAAATATTCTTGGTCATTATAAGAATTATTATCGATAAACAGGCAATAAATGCTACAAAATAACACAATCAATATATTGATTATTAATTAATAATCTTTCATTTCTAAATAAAAAAAAACCTCCACAATGTGGAGGTTTTTCTAAAAATCAATAAACAGCTTATCGCATTTATTTAATAGAAATATAATAAAAAAAACATCTAATGTTAACCATTTTTAAGTACCTGATGTAAAATTTCGGTTATTCGCTTTTCGAATTTATCCGACCTGAACTCCGAATCAAATTTTTGCAACGCGGCCTTCCCCATTTGCAGGCGCAAATCGTAATTATCAATCAAGATTTCTAATTTAGAGACTAATCTCTCTGTATTATTCGGAGGTATCAGAAAGCCGGTAAGTCCGTCAACCACAATATCAGGAATTCCTCCTTCGAGAGTAGAAACCACGGGCAACGAATACTGCATTGCCTCTAACAATACCAGCGGAAAACAATCGTTTAAAGTGGGATGTACAAAAATGTCGGCGTTCGAAAAAAAGCATTCTTTTTCTACTCCGAACTTCTCGCCTACATAATGCACATGACTTTCTAAATCCATTTCCTGTAATTTTTCGGCAAACTGACGTTTATTTATGTCGCCTACACCTCCCACAAAGGTACATTGAAAAACAAGTTGCTTCTGCTTAAGTTGCTTACAGGCTTCGAGCAACAGGTACACCCCTTTCGACTCCATAAGGTTAGACAAGAAGAGCAAGTTAACCGGTTTTTCGTTCATCGTTTTATTGAGTGCTTTCTCCACTCCTTTAATCCCGTTGGGACAATAATACACGTTCTCTTTCCTGACGTACTTCTGAATATCAGCGTACAGATTAGGGGAAAGCAATATAACTTTTGAACCTTTAAATACCAGACGATACAATAAATTATCAATGAATTTATCTTGCCTATCAGTCACTCCTTTGTTGTGAAAATGATATACAATCTTAACCCCTAGAAGTTTTACCATCAGTGCCAAGGTAGCATCTTTGTAAAATGGAGCACATTTACTGGTCATAGAAAAATAGCATAAATCGGGTCGTTGCAGAAGTACGGTTTTAAGCACCTTAAACAAAATGGAAAAATAACGCAGCAACTTAACCACCCGATTCTTTCCTATCTCTTCAATGGTCACCGATGTACCCAAATTTATATAATCACAACTAAAAGCTTCATTTACAATCACACTGTTTTTAATTTGTAACCCAACAGTAGCTGCTCCATGAACCGGTGGGGGTAGATGCAATACAAAAAGAATTTTCATATCAATATTATTAAAAAGTGATTTAGTAGAGTATTTTAATCATTGGTAAAAAACACGGAATGATACGACTATCCATTAGCCAATTCATTCGCGGGCAATACGTTTCCAACATTCTGTATTGTTCAAATAAGCCACATCCCGGTTAAAAGCAAGGGTCTTCAATAGTAGTTCCAGGTCCTTCCAAAGTCCAAATGCTTCGATCTCCCATGAGTGTCCCCACAAGTGAAATACGCCTCCTTTTCTAAGTATTCCATTCATAAGCACTTCGGCCAACAATGGAAAATTTTTATTGCCTTTATAGAAAAAAAGCTGCTGAACAATGGGAAGCACAAAACCGGCTTTTAAACAATGCTTTGTAAGCGTAACACTACTGTGATGAAAGGCCTGCACAGTGGTATCCATTAATTTAGAATGAGGAGATGAAGTATGCAACAATTTGGTAGTACGACCAAATAAAAATCCGGCTTCATTCACCAACCGAATATCCCGCTGCGAATACTTACCCCCCGGATAACAAAATGCATCTACAGTACGACCTAATCTATCCTCGAGCATCGTTTTACATTCGACAACTTCATATCTCGCAGCTTCCTCATTAAGCGTGTCGAGGTAGATATGGTTCACGGTATGCCCCCCTATTTCGAAATTACGGGACAACAGATCCAGTTCCGAAGGCTGCATAACCGAACGCTCGCCATTATTTATGGGAACGTAAAATGTACCTTTAATACTATACTTATCGAGCAGTTCGGCCAGCCTGAGGTCTAAAGCATGCCCATCGTCCCAACTGGTAGTTATAATTAGTTTGTTTTGTTCCATGACAGTTGCGAGATTTTGTTTTTAAAACGCCTCCAGATTGAATAGTGATTATAAAATTGTCGTCGGATAGATGCATTCATCTTCACTTCGTCAGCAAACGAAAATGCAAACTGATCTGAACAATCTAAAACTGTATCATAGGTATCGCATTTTTTTACTGTGTGCGTAGCCTCACTATTGAACCCGTTATACTGAACTTTTGACACTACCGGAAAAACATCCAGATAGTCGTATTTATAATGATGATAATCAAAACGAATCGCCCATGAGTCGACCTTGCCTTTTACCTGCTGGTCCAACATTTTTCTAAGATCACTACCTCCCCTCGAAAACTTAAGCAATTCGAACACATTCCATCTAAACGACGAATAATCTTTTAACTCCCAGTCAATCTGCTCCCACCGGTCTTTCCAAATGGCCCAACCCCAGGAGGCAAAGCGCAATGAAAATGCCACATCGTACTTGTAATCAACCGGATATTTGAATGTAAACGAATAGCCGGATATATTCAACACCTTCTTCTTATTTTCATAAAAATCGAGTGCTTCATTCATAAAACAAAGAAAGTTTCTCGACAAAATTAAATCATCTTCCAACACTATCACCTTACTAAATTGATTGACAATTTGAGTAACTCCTGAAATGATTGAATTGGCCAGCCCTTTATTTTCATCACACTCATAAATGCTCACTTTGGCAAAGCCACTGATGGTGTGAATATATTGACGAACTGCATTTACCTCATTTATAACGTTGCAATCTTTGGCTCCATCCGAGAATATAAACAACTGACTTTCAGCGGCCAGCATATTTCTCTGCAACGATTCAACGGTTTGCTTCGTTTCAGCAAGTCGTGAATAGACGAAAAGACAAATTGGAGCTAAAGTATCGTTGTTTCTCATATTTGTGAAATTTTAAACTATGTCGTTGATCTTTTACATTCGTTTGGAACTAACACCTATAGGATCTGAACATTAACCTACATACGACACTAAACGTTTCTTCCGATAATCCTGAATGGCACTGCGTAGCAGATTGGTAATTTTCTTATCCTTTAAACGGAGTAACAGCTCCATTAATTTCACTTTCATCATCTCAATTAGATAAGCGAATGAATAATTACGGTAAACAAAATACGAATACAGGATGTGCTGTTTTGCCAAAAACCTTCGTTTCAACTCACTCACACCCCACAAAAAGTGCAGCGTAGTCAACCCTTTTTCAATCGAGGTTTGAATCATATTAAATACACACACCTCACCTACATTGTATCCCGAGTAGTTATTATCATGAGCAATAACATGCAGGAATAACCCTTTATTAATTATTGATGCAATACAACCGCCCACAATTTCACCATTCAGCTCTAGATAAACAACGCATCCATAGTATTGTGAATATCTGTAGATATTCTTTTTATAATTATTGTCTATCCCATGCACCTTGCCTTTGTGCTTCATCCGATCGTAATTCATTTGTACTATTTTATCGACAATACGCTCTTCGATATCAGTGCCAAACTTAGTAACAAAATTCACACTGGCGAACTCATCTATGAGTTTAGCCTGACGTGCTTTTATATGCTTACGAGTTTTAGCTCCCAAGCCGGCAGAATAATGTTCAAGACTGGAAGGCAAATCCAAAATATGATCGTCGGAGACATGAAACAAAATCGATTTTCTAAGTTCATAAGGAGCATAAGATGCATCAATTTTAATTTTGTATATCCTGGGAAAAAATTCAAATATTTTTTTTAAACATAGCTCCATGATATGCGGTGCAAAAGTAACTAATGCATTAAAACATATTACTTCACCTCCCTTATCACCCAACAATAACAATTCAATTAAATGCCCATCCTCATAAACGAGCATATGATGCATATCATGAGTGGGATAATAAACTTCCACATAATGGCAAGTACTTATAAATGAATTATATCTTTCGAGCAAAAAGGGCTCATACTCCAGGGGCAATCCTTTATTATATTCAATTGATATCATATTCAAATCTAAACAAAGTGTAAAACATACATATATTTCAGGTTTAATTTCAATAAATTACCTACTTAATTGCTGTCGGAATTTTCTTCGTTGATAAAACTTAATTGCTTCTTTTATAGGTTTAGAGTATTTCGACTGTTTTACTGCTTCCAAAATACCTAAGCACTTTGTTTTCAGAGTGCACACGATCAAATCAAACGAATAAGTTCTATAAACATGATACGAAAACAATAAATGGGGCTTTGCCAACAATCTTTTTTTCAAATCGCTTTCTCCCCACAGAAAGTGATAGCTTGCCATTCCCCGCTCAATAGCAGTTTGAATGGAATAAAATGCACATAGCTCACCAATATTATATTTTGAAAAATTGTTGTTATAGGCCGTTATGCTACCAAAAACTCCTTTATTCAAAATCGTAGAAATATTACCTGCCACAATTTCCCCATCAATTTCGAGATAGACCGCAAGCCCGTAATGCTGCGCGTATTTATATAGATTCTCATTGTAAACAGTATCTATCCGGGGCGTTCGCCCTTTCAATATCATTTTTTCTATATTCAGCAAAATAATTTTATCTACAATTGCTTTATCTATCTCCGAACCGAACTTAGCAACAAACTCAGCGGCCGGATAATCTCTCATCAACTTCGATCTGCGGTTTCTGATGGTTTGTCGTGTACTTGATCCCAGTTTCGAATAATACTCATCAATGGTGGCTGGCAAATCCAGGATATGATTATCGGACACGTAAAATAAAACCGATCTTCTCAACTCATAACTCTTATACGACGCATCGACAACTACTTTCTTTATTGTCGGATATATTTCAAATACTTTTTTTATGCACGCATCAAACACATTTTGATCAATCGTTACAAGTGCATTGAGACATTTTGAAGTTGCTCCCGCATTCCCAAACATCAACAAATCAACCAAAACTCCATCATCATACACGAGCATGTGATGTATGTCGAATGTAGAGCAATAAACTTCTACATATCGGCAAGTAGTTATGTACGAATCATATTTTTCGATCAAAAAAGATTCATATTTTAATGGCAACCCCTTAAAACATTCGATTGAAATCATATCTTCAGAATTATTTCAGTTACAGTCTCTAATTATTTCTTCGGTAGCTCTTTACAGCATCTCTGATTGGTTTAGAGTATTTAGAATTACGAAAGCGAATAAAAGTCCTGAGAAATGCCGTTTTAGTTTTATTAATGATATAGTCAACAGAATAGGATCTGTAAATAAAATAAGAAAACAACGCATGGGGTTTTGCCCCGAATCGCATTTTATATTCGTTATCGCCCCACAAAAAATGAAAGGTCGACAGTTGACTCTCGATAGAACTATGAATTAGAAAGAACAAGCACAATTGCCCGACATTGTATTTCGAGTGATTATTATCATGCGCAATTATATGCAGAAATATCCTCTTGTTCAAAACATAAGCTATACATCCTGCAATAATTTCACCATCAATTTCGATATAAGCCACCCGACCATAGTACTGCGAAAAAGCATAAATTTTGGCATTTTCGTCACTGCTTAAGCCGGGAACTATACCCTTATATTTCATTCGTTCTACATTCAATTGAATAATTCGGTCAATCACACTGTCATCAATCTCATCTCCATTTTTCAACTGAAAATTAGCCTGAGGGTAATCTCTTTGGAATCTCGACTTGTAGTTTTTAATATGCTTCCGCGTAGTAGAACCAAGTTGCAGAAAGTAATCGTCAACCGTAGCCGGCAAATCAACAATATAATCATTTGCTTTAGAAAAAAGGAATGATTTTCTCAACCCCAGATCTTTGTACGAAGCATTAAACTTCACCCTTCGAATTGCAGGATATGTTTCAAAAATAAGTTCAGCAAACCGGGTAACAATATGATGGTCGAAATCCACAAACAAATTAAAACAAGTGGTGGTATCGCCCCGATTAGCAAATATCAACAACTCTACAAATTTGTTATCGTCATACACCAGCATGTGATTGATATCACAGGTTGGAAAATATACTTCCAGGTACCGACAAGTTGTTTTGTAAGAATCATATTTCTCTAATAAAAAAGATTCAAATTCAAGAGGCAAACCGCTAACACATTCGAATGAAATCATACGCAAATACTATATAAACGAGTAAAACAAACTGATTTAATATACCAGACATGAACGAAAGCCACACGGGTATCCATTCATAATTATCATTTTTTATACTTTATTAAACACAATATAACATTATAACAGAACAGTTCAGCTAAAGTTTTAAGAATTACAATTAAAACTTGAAAATAGTCATCCTCGATCAAAGATTCGTTGCAAAATTGATTGTAGTTGGTGCTCAAAAATTCCAAGCGTAAATTCATCCTCAAACTTCTGCCGCCCGGCCTTTCCCATCTGTTCGCGTAAAGCCGGATACTTAATCAGCTCTTCCAATTTTTCAGCCATGATTTCAACATCTCGCTGCGGAACTAAAAAACCGGTAACACCATCTTCGATAATATCCGGTATGCCCCCTTCGAAAGTGGATACAACGGCTATGCGTGCTGACATAGCTTCCAAAAGAACCAGTGGAAAACATTCGTTGGAGTAATAGGTCGGAAATGCAAAAATATCAGTATCTGCCAGCACGGCCTGCTTGTCTTGCCCAAACTTTCGGCCAAGGTATTTCACCTTATTTTCCATGCCGTGTTGCTTTACCTTTTCATCGAATTGGATAGCAGTTATATCGCCCTCGGCACCTACAAAATTGCATTCGAAGTCAATTCCTTTCTGTTGTAGAATAACACAGGCATCCAACAAAACTGTAACTCCTTTCGACTCGATAAGATTCGACAAAAACAAAATTTTGGCAGGATGTTGAGAAGTTACCAATCGTGGTTTTATGTTTAAAAACAAGTCCTCAATGCCATTAGGACAAATATGAACCTTTGATAGAGGGACGAAGGTCTCAATATCTTTGTACAAATGGTTCGAAAGCAAAATAACATCAGCTCCTTTAAACACAAACTCATACAGAAATCTGAGTATCTTGTTGGTTTGCCTTTTACTAACACCTTTATTGTGCAAATGATACACCCTCTTAATCCGAAAAAGCCGCAACCAAAAAACCAACATCATATCCTTGAAAAATGACAAGCCCGTAGTAGAAAGTGCCAGATAACAAACCTCCGGTCTTTTCATTATTATCTTTGCGATCTGACGAACCCAGATGCCAATAAATCGAAGAACCTTCATCAAACTCCACTTCCCTGTGTCATTAATGGAACGGGACACCAACAGATTAACGAAATTACAATCAAACGACTCGTTGATTAGTTTACTCTTCATAATGGATTGTCCAACCATAGACGATCCGTGCACAGGAGGTGGAACATGAAGGATAAATAGTATTTTTTTCATCTTATTCATTGATTTCTAAATAAAGTGTTGAATATGAGTCAACCATAGCACTCCGCGAAAATTCGTTGGAGACATATGAATAGGCCTTGTTTTTCAGGGTAACCAAATCAAATTCATTATTTTTTATTTTTTCAATAATATGCATTAATGACACCTCGTTTTCCAACTCGAAATTAAGCGGCCAATCAGTCGGTAAAGTCTCGCTCAGCCCTGGAGCAAAAGCTGCAATAACCGGCACCCGGGCAAACGAAGCTTCGATGGAAATCAGCACCAAACCCTCAAAACGGGAAGGCATAATTAGAAAATCGAAGGCATGCAACTTATCTGCAACGTTTGGAACCGTATCATATACAAATACATTAGAATGATCCTGCGAGAGTTTCAATATTTCGTTTTGATACGAGCCACTACCAATCAGATGGAAAAGAAAATCATTATCGAATTTACTATTTATAAGCCGAATACGGTCAATCAGAACATCGATTCCTTTCTGATTCTCAAATCTCCCACAGAATGCAATGTTTATCTTCTTGTCATCAATTTTGAAAGGATGATCTATTCTTCGAGGAATTGCACTACCGTTATGAATAATTGACTGGTACGGCGACATCCCCAAGTTATATTTATTCCTCAGATTATTGTAAGCCTCCAAAGCTCCGCCCGAAACACCCACCACCCTATCATTCTCGAATCGTTGCTCGGTATATTTACCCAATTTATTATGAGTTGGCCACAGCACGGTGTTGTGTATCGTTCTCACAATTTTGGGAAATTTCAAATTAAACAACGAAAAAATACGCCGGGTATTAGAAAGCATTAAATCGGGTAAATCGGTGTGAGAATGCACAATATCAGGCTTCTCCTTTCGTATATAGTACGCTAAAACAACCGGACCGAATATCAAACTGACTATTTTTGATTTATTTCCAAGGCTTATTATTCTTATACCTCTGGAAACCAAATCCTTCTTTTTATCACTTGAATACACATTCTTGGTCTGGTGCAATTCTACTACTACAAATTCAAACTTATCGGGATAGTTACTCCCGATAAACTCCGACAAATGAAAAGCAACTATCTCTGCTCCACCCAAATGAACAGATCGCACTAACTGAAACACTTTAAGCATACACTAACATCCTCCATTCTTTAATAAACAGCTTTTGGCTATCTAACATTAAAGAAGGTCGGTTTGTTATGTCAATCTCTTGAATTTGTCTCTACAGTGTTAAAAGCAAAAACTCAATTTTTCATTCGCACTCACGATGCTCAACACCTCAAATACTCCCAATCCTCAAAAAGAATAAGACTATATGTGCCGGTATATCCGGAACAAGAAAAAAGAGCGGCAAATAAAAACTTCATGTGCCTTAACACCAAAGGCTTTGTACAAACCTGGCAAAGTAAAAAAAATGTCAGTATAAAAAAACACCTAAATTCATAACACACATTCTAATCAAACACACTACAATCCAACACCTTACACACTTCAAAACACGTCTACAGATTCTTTCAGTCAATCATCTCAACAAGCGCAAACACCAATTGCCCGCGAGGCAAAAAAGAGAGTATTGAGATATATCAGACTTACATAAGCTATCCAACAAACAGTAACCCTTTCATTTTTAGGAGCGTTATTTCTGCTCCAGTTTTTTTGTATTTGAGTAGAAACTTACATTATTCCTTCTCAGCATTTTTGCGACCTATAATATCTTCGTAACATATATTTATTGATATTTTAATATGAATATTCCCTACCAAGACCGCGAAAAGGAATAATATCCCCTAATCAAAATACGACATTTACTTGTGTCTGAATTCACAATTTCAGGTTTCGGGTTTTATAGCCCATTCAATCCTTTTTAATCTTGTTCCACTCATTCTCAAAAACACACTGAGCATCAACCATTAACGATGGTTTACTCATTAAATCAATTGTCCCTACAGCAGGTATAGCCTGAAGAACGCTCAATAGTCCATTAGTAGTATCGCTTTTGCTAAGCGGATCAAAGATCCATCCTTTACCATGAGTTATAAGATAAGCTGCTCCGGCATATTTAGAACAAAAAACAGGTAATCCGAAAATCAAGGCCTCATTCACAACTGCACCAAAGGGCTCGTAGGTGCTTGGCAAAATAAATCCCGAGGCACATAAATACCACGCGTAAAGTTCTTCACCTTCGAATCTTCCGGGGAGAAACACCTTTTGCTCCAGCTGCCTCTCGGTTATCAACGCTTGCAGCTTCTGTTTTTCGTCACCATCACCAACCAAAACCAAAACTGCATCATCGTGGTCTAGCAATAAAGAGTGAATTGTATTTACAAAATCCGGCAACCCCTTCTCGGGAATAAACCGACCCACAAACAACAGTACTTTTTTAGCTTTCAAATGATATTCACGAACGTATCTGTTCGCAATTTCTTCCAACAAACCGACCTTGCTTCTTAGCCGATTGGCATCCTGCAGAATGGGAGAAACAATAATTTGACGTTCACTTAGTCCAAATGTTTTTTGATAAAATTCGGAAACTTCACTTGACAGCACAACCACATAGTCCAAATGTTTTACCGCGTTTTTTCGTGCAAAGAGCCGGGTTTTGGATTGAACATGTTTACAAATATCAATACTGTCATCAACCGTTGTTCCAATTTCCTGGTGAAGTAGCCCTAAGCGTTTTAGAAGAATAAGATATTGAGTTGTAAATGAAAATTCATATCCAAAAACAACATCAGGATTTATTCTACGAATAGCTCTATACATTCCAAATCGAAAAACCCTACCTTTATACCGGGGTCCATTCAACAAAAAAGAGATTGCAAAAACAAGTTGCGAAAGCAACTTAGCTTGATCGAACTTATGATTCCATACGTTCCTAAAGATGAAAACAATCTCCAAATGAAACAAGCAACTTATTGCATTAAACTGATCAACCCGGTAGGGTGCTAAGGCTGGATGTATTATCAATATTTTTTTCATCTGTCTTATCTTCTACAACTAAGTAATGGAGATTAATTATTTGCTAATTTCAGCAGTCAAAGTAAACAACGTATACGGCATCATCTATTTTCGACACTTTAAAAAACCGGAAATGTCAGTTATTGGCAATTCACGACATTTTCAAATACACTTTCAACTGCAAATAGTAATCTATCAAATCATTGTTATTCTTTTCTTTCTCAAACATATATTTCAGCCGCGCAAATTCTTTCAGAAAAGGCATCCAATCATTTATTTCAAAATGATTGAAATACTCCTGAATAACCTTTGAATTTCTGTTCAGAATACTATCAAATCTCATTTTTTCGTCTACAAGAAACTCATATTGAAACAAGTAGGTAAATAAATCATACCCTAAGGGATACTGTCCTGCCAACTCCCAATCATATATATTCAAACTCCCATCGCTGAGCAGCATATTCCACGGACAGAAATCGCCGTGAGCAAAACTGCATTTCAACCCGGAACTATAATTTTTAGTGCTCTCAATTTTCTGGTCAGCCAGACAGTAAAGTATTTCCAAAGTGTGACTATCCACCGGACGTTGAGTTACTTTCTTCCCATTAAGAACCGATGTTTTGATTAACGAAAACTTATTATTCTCTTTACTATTCAAATACAGCCGGGGTACAAATGCCAAATGCGACAGTTGTTCCAATACTACTCCTTCATTCGTTACATTTTTGCAAGCAAGTTCACTGGTAGCATATTTTATAAAAAAAGACGAGTTGGTCAGCTTGTCGATCCCCAAGACGGTAATTTTTTGTTCCACGCCTATTGTTCCAAGGTTAAATGCCAAAATTGAATTAGGGCTTACATATTGTTCAATCTTATCAATTGGCAAAACCTTCTCCGGCTCATCGGTTGAAAAAATGTATCTCAAAAAAGGCATATTCAGCCACAGCTTCCACAAGATGTATGCACTAAATTTATAGGGCTGATAAAATGTTTCGAACAATGGATATTTTTGGAAGTCTACCGGAAAATAGCATTTTTTACTCAACGGATTAAAGTAGTAGTATCTCATACAAACACGATTTAAGGTGTGATTCATTTTTCAACAACATCTAATATTTCATTTTAATGAAATATTAACGCAGGCTTTCTGTAGTAACAAAACAAACAGTGAAAATGATTTGAAATAAATATTTTATTTACTTATGACCACGTTTATTTGTTTAAAAACGAGACCAACTGATTAATTCGTTGATCAAAAGTGTATGGCATTAAGGATTTATCGATGGATATTTCCGTATTTTCCGGTTTCTTTGAAACTAAAATTTCTCTGAAAATTGAGAGCAATTCATCTCTGTCGTACGGATTAAATGTCCGACCATTCGCATCACTAATTAAGCAGGATGCACCGGCCAAACTGGAACACACTACCGGAACGCCTGCAATTAACGATTCATTCACCACCGCTCCAAAAGTTTCTGAAATGCTTGGCAGAATTAAATAATCTGCCACAGGATACCATGCATACAATGCCTCGTTTTCATACCTACCGGCAAAAATTACATTTTTCTGTATATTCAGGTGTTCAACAAGTTGTAGCAACTCTGCATTTTTTGTTCCATCTCCAACCAGCACAAGTACTGCATTTTTATTTTCAGAAATATACTCCGCAAAAACTTCAAGAAGGAAATTCAGATTCTTCACCTCAACCAATCGTCCTACAAAGAGCAATACATTTTTATCCCGAAGCTGAAAACGGTTGATATAATCAGCAGTTATTGATCTTGCCCTGTTGATAATTGAAATAATCCTTTCTTCTTTTTGTATGATTGGCGAAATAACAGTCTTGATTTTTGGGAAACGTTTATTGTACCATTCCTCTGCCGGATCATTCCCCAAAACGACACCATCCAATAATTGTAAACAAAGCACTCTACCTATTTTTCGGGGGATGGAACAATCTTGCGCTACTCCTACACTATCATCACAAATCGTATACACCTTTGTCTTTGGGAAAAATACCTTCGAAAACAGAGCTATTCCAAACGTCATAATACTAAACTCCAGGCATAAAATTATATCGGGTCGGTGTCGGACGATTTTTTGCAAATAGCCAAACCGAATCATTCGCCCTTTGTGATGAAGTTCGAAACCTGTGGTCAGAAACTTTGGTGTAAAGTTTAACTGCGCCAGCAACCTGCTCATATCAAACTGCTGCGATTGAAGATTCTTGCGAAAAAAATAAATATTGGTATCAAATGCCTTATTCAAACCATTGAACAAATCAATACGATATGGGGCTAACGCTTTATGAAAAACTAACAGTTTTGGTTTCATCATCATTGTATTCTAAAAAAGTATGACTACGGGTTATCACTCACGAATTATCTTATCCTAATTGACGATATGATATCAATTTATTTTGATCTATTATTTGAGGTAAAATCAAGCTTAAGTTTTCTTTTGAATATACATCAAGAATCTGATTGTCTACTATCTTGCCCGGATGTATCATTAATTCAACTACTGAGTTCTCATCAATCTTTTTTTCGTACTCATTTAAGTTTGAAACACTGCCGAAGTATTCAGTTACAGAGAGATTCTTAAAGCCTAAAATAAGATTGTAAGTATTTCTATATATTTTATTTACGAATGAAGTTTTACCAATATTATTAGTAAGCCTCAGATATGGTATATTTTCGCTCTTCAGAACACGCATAATCAACAAACCCAATCCAGGTTCTTCGTGGATATGATTGTGCGAGTCGGCATGTGAGATAGGAATTCCGAACTTTCGGCAAAGTTGTATCTGACTTGTAAGTTCTGCCTGTACAGCTATCTTCTCCGATTTCGACAGTTGCACTATCCGTTTTAGTTTTTTGTTATGAAAGTAACCTTCGCGATTACAAAACCGAGGTTCTGTCCTTATCCCTGAACTCAGTGGGAATCCTTCGGTAAGATTGAGATGAATACCCACTCTATCAGCTCTATGCATCGAAATTGCCAGATTGGCCGCATTCTCTGATTCGTCAAAATTAGCCAGCAATGTAGTATCTGTGCAGATATTTGAATCCATAGCTGCCATAATAGCGTAGTTCACCGCTTTACTTATCCCAAAATCATCAGCGTTAATTATCAAATTACTCATAAACCCTAATTTTACTAAGATTCAACACATTTTGTTTTCCACCAATATATTCCTCAAACGTAGTACTCCGGCTTCGAACGAAAATATTGATGTATACGTATTCTTAATCGATGCTATATCCAGACTTCCTTCATTTATTGCTTGCAACAGCTCTTGCAAGCCCACTCTGAAACTATTTTTATCCTGATATACAAACAAACATCCTGCTTGTCTGAACTCATTGTATCCCCTTGCCGACACGGCATGCGTCAGTACAGGCAGTCCTGCTTTGAGCCCATCCATTACCCTCAGTTTTAATCCTCCCCCAACACAAGTAGGGCAAATATATACATCAGCCCCGGCTATCACTTCTTGCATATCATTTGGGTTTGCAATTAACCTCACCGACGGGTATTTGGCACAGGCATTTATTACTTTTATGGACGGATTACGTCCCGCAATAATCAGCTTACTGTCGGGCAACACTTTGAGTAATTCGGGATAGTCTTCTTCTAAAAAGGGAATGACTGAAACTTCGGTTTGGTGGGAGCCCAGCGTACCTGTAATAGCAAAGCATAGATCATTCTTCTGCTTTTTCACATCAATTACATTAGAGATCGTTGTCAGTTCCGGCATCGGTTCAAAAGTACCCAACCTGGCCACCTTGCTTTTCTGTTGCGAGTCATAGTGCATATGCAACAGGCTTTTGTCTTCGTCTGTTAGCGTCAGGTTCAAATCACCATATTGAACTGCTGTGCGTTCGGCCTCCTCCATGTAATGCATGAATGGAAATCTCCAGGCGATGAAAGGTTTTGTTCCCCTGTAATATTCCATCTCGTAATTGTGATGGATAATAATCGTTTTCACCCCTAACTTTTTTACCTTTTTGAGCATCCCTGCCGAAGTTCTGCTATTATCAAACACAACTATATCCGGGGCAAACTCAACAATTTGAGGAATCATCACTTCGGCATACCGGTGAATCCGCCCCCTATAAATATCTATAACTTTTTGAACTTTATTATGTCCGTCACTTATCCCCTTCAAAATGCATTTTTTATGAATAAATTCAGAAATTGGGATACCTCTGTCGGGGTACATCAACATGCAAGTGTCTGCAATCTCGGAAAATGCATTGATGTAAGCACGTGAAGCAAAACTGCCTCCGCTATTGTCATCTAAATAATGATGAGTAAAAAATAAGACTCGCATAAATGGTTCCTCCTCTTTTAGTTGCTGTTTTCAGATAGCTTTTCATAAATCATGTTCACAATAATTATATTCATTTTGTTCATTTTTCCGAAAAAAAAACCGATCTGAGGACATTAGTTCCTGAAAGTCGCTCGTTCTGAAAATAAATTGGTGACCACGCTTCCAGTCAATCCACCGCATGCAAGCTTTATACGCACCGTCCTGATCATAGAGTTTATCTTTAAAAGGAGGATTATGTAACACTGCGTGAATAAAATTTTCATTTTGCTCATCATCCAACAGTTCTATCTGTCCTTTCGAGGATGTAATAGATGGTATGAGCTAAGATTAAACATGCATGCTTCAACCGTACCGTAATCATTTTATTTTGCTTTCTAATTGCCTTAATGACAAATAAAACTGAAAAGAAAGCTTTCCTACATATGTACTTAACAAAGAAACGTTTCGATATGTTCTGTAATAATAACATTCACTTTCAAAACGGATCATAAATTTCCTTTTATCGGCGATAAATTTAGAAATGGTTTGGCTGTGCTCGTGCAAAATGGTGACTGCGGGGTAAAAATAAACATCACGCCCTATTGCCCGCATTCTTTCTGCCAATATCATTTCTTCCGAAAAAAGAAAGGTATTTGGATCCATCATACCACAAGCCACAAAAACGGTTGCCCGTACAAGAAAAAATGAACCCATCACCCGATAATGAACCCCTTCCTGAGCATGCTGAGCATAATTCAGGTTGAACAGCTTATTCTTTACCTTCTTAGGCATAAAGGGCGTGAGCCAATACATCCAAAAGTACCTTGCCCAAAATGAGTAATACGGATCAGGACTTTGTTTACGTCCATCAACACCAACGATATTGGGGCCGATAACTCCAACATTAGGTAATCCATCGGCTTTCTCTATTAAAGCCTCTACAACATTGCTATCAATAAATCGAATATCGTTATTTGAAAACAGAAAATAGTTGATCGTGAAATGCTTCAATAGAAACTCAGCTCCCAGATTATTCCCTTTTGCAAAACCGAGATTATCAGAATGCGAAACAATAAAGCAGCGCTGGTTCTTATCTTCTATCTTATCAATACTATGAACCAATTCGGCCGATAAAGCTGTACTAAGCAGACTATTACTCTCATCTGTTGCCGAATTATTTACTACCACTATAATATTCTGAGTTTGAATTTTAATCAATTCCTCTTTTACATATGCAATAGTCTTATCCTCGTTCTTGTAGCTAACTATTATTACTCCTAGCATATTGAATTATTTTTTTGTTTCGATCGGTATAATAAGCATACATGTAAATAATCAGCGAAAAGAAAGTTACCCCAGGGTTGGCCCAGAAGTGAAAGATAGTTGGCACAAATACAATGTGTAAACATACGAACTTCAAATACAACGGATAAATACTTCTACGAAGAATGCTTATTATGATACTATAAATAGCTATTAATGGCAAGATCCCAAAATCAACCCACATACCAATCATGCCTAAATCACTGGTAAAAATACCTTTCTCAAAATTTGACCACATCAGATTTCCCAGCGGCGAATTTCCCCCACTTGGATAACCATTTCCAAAAATATAGCAAAACCAGTTTGATGAATAATGACCAAAATAGTAATACAGAGCTTTCCAACGATTATAATCCGACTCTCCTAAATGACTTTGAGTCTTTTCTATCATTAACTTCCACACCTCGGAAGTATAGACAATTCCAACTATAATGGCGATAGAGGATATAATAACAATGGTCGATTTTGAGGCCGATTTAAATTTATACATTGAATAAATAAAAATAGGGATTACGCCTAAAATCATGCTTCGGTTTTGATACAATACAATAAATATCAACAAAAGCGAGGCTTCCAGAAAAGTATCCCACGAAAATTTTTTGATATACTGGTATATTTTGATATAAATATATAACACTACTAGATGAATTCCGTTGACGTAAAATTCTAATTTGGCAGATAAATCTTTATTATTCATCTGAAATTGTTCTATCTTTTCTTTGTCCAATTTTATGATGTCTGTTTTAAAATGAACAAGAATCCATACCACAATGGTACCCATCGAAATCCATTTTAGTGCCCTTATAATATCTTTCTCGGTAGGTTGTACAAAAAGAATAGCCGGTAAAAACATAAATGAGTAGATAGATCGTTGAGCTATCAAACTTGTGAGCAAAGCCTGCCGTCCAAAATAATAGGCCGAAAACATGGATATAAACACTCCCAATAAAATAAGTATCAATGGTTTATTGTAAGTATGACTGTTTAGGGATTTTAGTCTTTTACTCTCGTTAAAAAAATAAATTCCACTTAATATCCACATCCAGCTAAGCACCAATACCATATCAGGTTTCAAAACATTAAGCACCACTGCCAGACCCCAGAAATCAACTGAAAACACCAGACAGATAAATATGTAGAGAGATTTATTCATAAACAAATACCTAATGTATAATGAGCACTATTTTTAATTCATTTGAGTCAGACTTACTTACCAATCAGAAACTTCAGCCTTCCAGCTAAAGCCTTAACACATAACGGCAAAAGCGCAAATCCCGCTACGGCGAGTACCCCGGCAAATATATATCCGGAGGTTTTCAAGCCCAATACATCCATCATGTTTTTTATTAAAAATAATATCGGCCAATGAGCTACAAAATAAACCATTGAGTTTTCACCAATATAATTTATCGGCTTTATGTAGTCGATTCTCTTCCCAAAAAAATAGATCAAAACCAAACCACAAAGTGCAGAAAGCAGGTAAACAAAATAATTTCCCGAAGTTACAGTGTTTATTCTCATATCCAAACTACTAAACCAGAAAAATTGAATAGCACTATAAACTATCAGCGAAAGCCACAAAACAGGTATTACTGACTTCGATTTTTCTACTTTGTTTCTAAAAACATATCCTGCATACAAAAAGAAAATACCCAGCATTACATTCGACAGTCCTAACGGCAGTGATATATTAAGACCAAAATAGTAAAGACCAAACCCGGCAAATGGAAACAAAACGATAAGTTGTTTCAGCTTAAATTTATCTAAAAAAAAGAATCCTGTCAATGAAAAAAACAATGACAACAAAAACCATATTGGTTCGTTACCCACTCCACCATTTCCCCATCTGATCATCGCAAAACCCGGCGACATCAGCATTCTGGCTACCGAACGTTTCGATTCCATCAACTCAAATGGAAAATACAGCACAAAGCCGATAAGCGTGAACAGCACAAAGGGCAATAACAAACTCTTAGCTTTACTCTTTAAGTACAACTTACTGCTAATCTTTGGTGTAGTGTATAAATATCCCGACTTGAAATAAAACCAGGGCATGAAAAAGAAGGAAACATGCATGAGAGATGAGAAAATAATACTATCAGCAAAGTTTTCGGAGAACTGAAGGATATGCATAATAATAATTTGTATCATAAACAATCCACTCACCAAATCGAAATATTTCAATCTCTCTCTTTCCATAACCTCCAATTATTTAAAACCCTATTTCCATTTTGGCAATAAACCTTTTATGGTATTGTTTTTTGATATGTACATGTCCTCAACTATAAAGTATACAAGTGAAGCCACTCCAGCAACGGCCAGCTTGATAACCGTATCATTAAACAAAGACATAACCCCATAACAAATTAAAATATAAGGGATTGCGTATACAAATTTCACAAATACCATTTTATAGGGAATACGAATTCCGATATATTTATTCACAAAAAAGCTTGCCGAAACAAGTATTGAAAACTCTGAGCAAACCCAAACTATTGCAGAACCGACACTATGCAAGTTCCTGACCAAAATAATTGCCAAAGCAACCCCTACGAATGCTCCGATCACTGAATTTATAAAAATGGCCTTATCCTTGTTCAGAGGCATAAGAAGTTGAATGATTAAAATTTCTTCGGTACCAATGATTAGCATCAGAGGCAAAACAATTCGCATAGGTAAAATTGATCCTTCATAACCGGGTCCGGCTATTATTCCTACAATTTCGGGAGCAAAAAACATAAAGAAAATAATCATAGGAAAACAGAAAGTATATAAAATGTCGAACGATTTTCCAATCAACCGATTGATTTCCGAAAAATTATTTTCGGCCACCAAGGCACTCATCCTCGGTAACATAACACCTGTAAAGGCTGAAAAAAATGCGAGTAAAATGCCATATAATTTGGTAGCAGTGGTATAATATCCCACCTCCTTATTGCCACCCACAAATCCTAAATAAGCCACATTGAATGTAGAATACATGGAATTAAACAGCAAATAAATACCCAAAATCAGAAAGGGTTTGATAAACGGCTTTAGGTTTATATTTTTGAACGTAAAATGAACAAACTTCCGGCAATAGATCCAGTTGAACAGTGCATTCAAAACCACCGCAGCCACTGTCAGCAGGTAATAAGTAACATAATCTTCTCTGTTGCGAATAAAGACAAATACAGAAATGACATACAAGCTTTTTACAATTATACTTCGTATGGTGATGTATTTAAAATTTTCGATACCTTTAAAAAACCATTCTACCAGAAAAAGATTGACAAAAACATTGGTAGCACCAATATAAAACATTACTCTGTATTCGGCAAACTTTGGCACAAAGGTCATTAAAACAAAAAGCACAACCAGTGAAATGATAGTTGTGACAACCGTTAGCATTAATAACGACGAAAAAGTATTGCTGAGCTCTTCAGGATTACTTCTATTTTTTGCAACCTCTCTAATCCCCACTATTGCAATCCCCATCATGGAAAATAAGATGAAATATTGAATGATTCCACCCACCCAGTTATATATTCCTACATTATTTACACCCAACACCCTCGAAATATAGGGAAATGTTATGAATGGGAAAATAAAATTAGAGGCGGTGAGAATACTACTATATATAAAATTAGTTTTAATTTTCATCTTTCATTTTTATAAATAAGTCACCGGACATAATCAACAATATCGTGATCGTCAAAATCAATCCACACCTCTTTAGCTTTAATTTCGATGGGGTTTCCGGCCAGAAGAATGTGCGTAGGGAAATCCGAATAATCTATATTTAACACCGAGGCGGCTCCAATGGTGCAATAATCGGGGGTTCTCGTTCCGCTCAAAATCATACATCTGGCTGTTATCCAATTGCTATCACCAATAATTATTGGTGCATAGCCTTTGCTTTTAAAGTTTCCATTTTTATCCTTCAAACGGTGAAATGAGCTATCCATCACTATCACATCCCAGGCGATAAGCACTTTCTCGCCAAATTCCACATGACAATAAGACGTGAGTTTTAACGAGGTTGTAGCCTTAAAGTTACTTCCAAATACGCAATAACCTGCAGGCCCAATGGATATAGCACTTGCATTACCAATATCGCAACGACCTCTAAAAATAACTTTCCCGCCGTGATTTTCCCACACTATCCCTTTATTGGGATAGAGTGATACACCGTAGTCGCCCAACTGTATCATTCCGGGTCTGATATAATCATTTTCAATAATGACCTCACCCAAACATTTCAGAAGTTTAGCTTTGTATAATAATATGGGCAATTTCAGGGCCTGTTTAAAGGGCAAATAATGAAAATTGAAATAAAGCGTAGCTATCCAGCTTACCTTACATATTAGTCTTAGTTTATTCATACTTCAAGCCACTTAGATACGAACTCAAATTCCTACATTTTACATCCCAAAAATTCAACTGACATTTTATTTTTTCTTTGTTTCATTTTCATTTCCATACCCATAGGCATTTCCATGTTTTTTACTAAAGCCATAACCATAACCATATTTCTTACCATATCCTTTATGGTATATCCTTTTTGAATGGTCGGCCGCATTTAATACAAAATACAGATTTTTTAGTTTGTTGTGTTTGAATAAATCAGCAGCATCGGCAATGTTTTTCTTAGGAGTAAAATCTGCACGAACCACATACAAATTCATATCAGCAAAACGATTCAAAGAGAAGCTGTCGGACACAACACCTATGGGGGCGGTATCAATTACAATATAATCAAACTGCTCCCTGTACTCTATAATAAGTTTATCTAGCAACGGTTTTGCTAGCAATTCGTTCGGATTCGGAGGTATCGGGCCGGAGGTGATTACCCATAAATTAGGATGAATGCCCGAAGAGCGCACCAATTTATCTTTCGAAAGATGACCGGAAAGATACATGGTTATACCGGTATCATTATTCAGTTGAAGATATTCGGCTAATTTTGGCTTACGAATATCCAAACCGATAACCAACACCTTCTTATCCAGAAGTGCCAGACTCATAGCCAGATTGATGGTCACAAAGGTTTTACCTTCACCACTGACACTCGATACCATATTAATGACCTTCTTATCACTACTGTCCATCACAAACAGTAGATTGGTACGCAACAGTCGGAACAGTTCAGTGAAGCTGTCTGTATTATTCTCCTGAATAATCACATTGCCAACCTGATCTGTTTTGATAATTTCGCCCAATACCGGCACATCCGAAATTTCTTCCAGCTCTTCTTTGCATGCTATTTGGTAGCGCAACAAATCACTTATTTTTACGCCTATAATAGGCACAACCAACCCGATAATAAAGAAAAACAACATGAACATTGGTTTATTCGGTGAAACAGGATCGCCGGTACTACCCACATTATCTATCAACTTGGCAATAGGCTCCACAACTGCTCCATTCAGGTACTTCTCCTCTTTCTTTTGAAGCAGAAACAGAAACAATGCCTCCTTGATACTTTGTTGGCGTTTAATCTCGGTGTACTCTCGCTCCTGCCGTGGAATAGCCCTGATATGAGCCGCATTCTCGTTGTTTTTACTCATCAAATCGCGTTGAGCAATTTGCAGATTGTTTTTTTCATTCCGCACACTCGATTGCACTGTACTAAACAACGATTCAATCTGATTTGTCAAATCAATCATTGCCTGATTACTACTGGAGGCAATACGCGAAAGTCTGTTTTGCTGTAATAATAATCTGTTATAATTATTTATCAATTCGTTCAACCCATCGCTTCTGATCCCTGTATTTGCCGGCAGGGGTTGGTATCTGTTTTCCTTTCGGTGTATATAACTGTCAATATCACTAACTATGGCCAGTTGAGTTTCAATATCCATCCGTTTTTGACTAAAGTCACCGGTTTGCTTTATAAACATATCGGTTTGCGATTTGATATCGGTAATTCCCTGATCTTGTTTATAATTCTCTACCTGCGACTCAACGTTACCCAGATCTTTTGTTATGGAAATAAGACGTTCATCAATAAAATTAGCTGTTTTGTTAGCCATTGCCATTTGATCCTTCAAATCTTCACGGTTAAAGACTTCTATTAATTTATGCAGGAAATCTTTGCCCATTTGCACGTTTGGAGAACTAAAGCTAATGTTTACCACCGAAGTCGTTTTAGACGTCAATGCCATCTCCATTTGCGTTAACAACTGACCGGCCATCCTCATTGGATTCTGAAGAACAACCTCCACAACCATATCTTCGGTTGGTTTGTACTTTCCTCTAACAATATTAACTTTCCCAAATGGCAGCATAACCTGATGATCGGAGATAGAACCCTTAACAAGATATTTTTGATCGTTATAGACTCCAGAGAACTCGTATTCACCATAGGGGTGAATCAGAATTTGAAAGACATAAGCGCCTGTCATATTATTCAGCACAGTATCAGGCATACTTATTAAAATTGGACATTCTGCTCCATAAAGAATTTTTTCGTTATAGCTCGCAAAACTTGCATTTCGTGGATTAACACCCAATACACTAAGAAATTTTAGTGTTCCGATTTGAGTATAGGTAGCATACATGCCAAGTTCACGCACCACCTGTTGAACCAGCATGGATTTACTCAACACTTCCAATTCATTATCTACATTGTTTTTCTGCGTAAAAAGACCCATCTCTTTAAACGCATTAATCTCGGCAGTTCCACCACCTTTTTGATCATCTTTGAGTAGAATAGCTGTATTAACTTCATAGCTTGGCAGTGCAAATTTCAGATATACATATCCGATTGTCAGGAATAATATTAGTGATACCGCAAACCATTTCCAATAGGATAGATATTTGATAAATATTCCAAGAAAGTCTATTGGGCGTTCAAATTCTTCTTCAGAGTCAGGATACTTGTTCATAAATCATTCACTATTTAAAATCATTAATACCTATGCAAATTTATATTTAAGAGTGTACTCATTTAATTTCGGAGGATCGTAAAAACCAAACTCGTTAAAGTCAACAAAATCGATAATGAGGAGATACCAAAAGTCTCGGCAGCACCAAAATTCGAGGATTTGGACCGGGATTTATTCGGTTCAACATACACTACATCGTTCTGTTCGAGATAATAAGCGGGAGAATAAATGATATTTTTATCGTTTAGATTAAGCGTGATGTATTGTTTGGCTCCATCAGCCGTTTCACGCAACACCTTCACATTGTCGCGTCGTCCATAAATCGTTAGGTCACCGGCCAAAGCGATTCCCTCAAAAATAGTCAAACGATCATTAAACGTTTCAAATTTTCCAGGTCGCTGAACCTCACCTAAGACATTTACCGAATAATTGGTAAACCGAATGGTAATGATCGGAGACTCTTTACTAAATGCTGCCGCCAGCTTTTTATGCAATATTTCCTTCAATTCGGCACGTGTGTGTCCTGCAGCCTGAATTTTTCCAAATACAGGGAATTCAATATTCCCGTCATTGTCGACCAAATAAGTTTGCAGGCTCGGTTGAGAAAACATGCTATTCTGATTGGCAGGCTCAGCAATCTGCGGAACAACCAGATTGTACATTCGCGAGGCTTCGGGCTCCGAACTCACCACAGTGATGCTAAGTAAATCTTGGGGTTTAATGCGTGCTTCATATACAAGATCAACATTTCTTTGCGGTTTTACGTTTTTCTTTGTTTGAACATCAAGTTTTTGAAAATAAGCAATATCTCTTACGGGAGCACATGAACTGATAAGAACTATACACAGCACCATCAAAGTCGGAAAAGTGGATTTTTTGTAATACATAACGAATAATTTTTATCTAATTAAAATTATATGATTAGTCAAATCAAAGCGATTTTACTTTTTTTTAGTTTTAGAAGCCAGCTCATTGTGTTTCGCCCGACAATAGCTATTAGGCTAAGTCTAAACAACTAGACTGCAAATAAGTATCTGCAATTCAATTTTTATTCTTAATGATTCATGTAAAACACCGATTGTCAAAGTAGTTTAATTTTCGACAAAGATCTTGAAACAAACATTAATCCTTTTAGAGTTAACAAGCCATAAGTCAAAAAGGTTTAGAAACACAAAAAAATAATGACATTGAAACAATCTATCGCAGAATACTGAAAAGCAATCAGTTTACTTTGACAGGCAATATTGGTTTTACAACAAATAACTAAAAACAAAAAGAGTTCTCAGCGCCATCTCCCATTAGGGAAAATTGTACTGAGAACTCTCTACACGAAGCTCTTTAAACTAATAACCTGAGTTCGGGATAAGGGAATTTATACGTTTTACATATTCAACTATCTCGTTTTGTCAATAAGGTTTAATATTGAATGGAATCTGTATTTCTTTTATGTAACCAGGCTTACTCATAAACCGCTAACAGGGTCTTCGACCGCTGTCAGGGTTTTAAAGTCAGTTATTTTTATTGGACTTTTTGCACCCATTTGAGGGACTAATAAGGTTAATACCTTATTTACTATCTTATTTCGACCTTAGTATCAAAAGAAATCAGAGCCAATACAACCTTATTTCCACATTTTCAGAAAGTCAGTAAGGTTAGTAATGCATTCTATTTT
The DNA here is from genome assembly GCA_942493025.1 of Paludibacteraceae bacterium. Taxonomy (GTDB): domain Bacteria; phylum Bacteroidota; class Bacteroidia; order Bacteroidales; family Paludibacteraceae; genus Paludibacter. The sequence goes on along the minus strand of OW818663.1, from coordinate 3,747,393 downwards.
CGAATTCAGGTTAATAAAAAAATAAGGGAGTGACATGCTGCCGCTCCCTCAGGTGTCCGAAGATATTACATTTATGTAGCCCATTCGTTTTTGTATTACGTTTTTGTATCAACAATTTTCTGTTTCCACGTCGGTACGCACATCAAAAGTAGGATCGGTACAATTGTTTTCAAATACAAATGAGAAACTTTTGTAATAGATTATTTTTAGACCTACAATTACAGGAGCTTTGAAAATATTCATTTCATCTCCAAATTTCTTTAGCGATTTTCGCGTATGACGTAAAATTCGTCTTTCACCGTTGCTATCTTTTGCTGTTGGGTCCCAATTATTTATGTCAAAAATATAAGACATACTCTTACTGTTCAGCCCCTTAAGATATTCAATACTTGACTTCCTGAAGATCTTTAATTCATTTCTTGTTCCCATAATCTTTTTTATTTAATAACGAAAAAATTCTTCTAATACCTACGCATTTCAACAATAAAACCGCATAAATTGTTTTGTAAATTTTGGATGTTTTATCTCTTTTAGAAACAGTACCTGTTGGAATTATATTCAGCATTAATCGTGCCATAAAAACTAAAAATGTATACATTTCTATTTAAACATCCCCAAAGCAGACTCCTTTATATCAATAACCTAAAATCGAATGGCATGAAAAACCTATATCAACGAATAACAATACCAATAGTTGAAACACCTGTCGACAAATCCAGAAATGCTCCAATATGTTTGTTAAAGTAATATTTTGTACCTATATGAAGATCAAGGAACAGCGGACTGGACTCACGATAATAGGCTCTATCGCCGTAATAGTTTACATCCCACGAAGTATTCACAAGCGCAAAACCTAGCGAGCCGGCAGTATAAAAATCCCAATCACGACCAGCCATCAATAATCTGTCGAGATAAAGCGTTCCCTTTACACCCAAAGGAACCACTGTTTCTCTATAATTTCCGTCATCATACGAAAACAAAGTTACAAAGGGTGCCAATGTAAAATTCCGGGCTACTTCAAATTCATAATTAGCATGAAGAACCGGCATTGTGTGACCAACCTCGCCATAATAACCCGAATAGCCACCAATACCTAGTCCCAGGTTTAACGTACGGCCATAATTTTCCGAATACGAAGACCGGCGTTGAGCTGACAGGCTTGTGATAGATAGTAGTAATACCAGTGTGATAGTAAATGTTGTTGTTTTCATTTTTCTTTTTGTTTAGTTGCGTATTTGTTGATGATTATCTTCTGTCGTGGTTATCGTGCTTGCTATGCTTACCATTGCCACGCCCATTGCCATTATTGCTATTACCCCGATGATCATTATTGCCTCTGTATTCACCTCTGTGCTCATTTCTTTCATCTCCGGCTGAATGATTTTCATACCGATTCATTTCACGACGGTCATTGTGTCGAGTCCGTTCACCAATACTGCGTTGATTATGTCCGCGGTATCCACGGGCATACTTCATTCTGTGCTCTCTGAATTGCGAATAAGGTCGGTTTCCACGATAATCACTCATCACCACTTTGTAACCATTATACAAATCATAATTTCTGTAGCGTGCAGGTAAATAATGTCTGTGCACCCAGCGTCCACCGTAGAAATAAATAAACATGGATGATTGAACATCGTAATACGATTCAACATCTGGAAGATAATAATAACGAGCATCGGAATATCCCTGCGGCCCCCATTGTGGCGGTGTACCAATATGAATATTAAACGATACCTGCGCTTTTGAGCTGGTAGCAACACCAACGAAAAGCATAATAAAAACAATTAATTTCAGGGTTTTCATTTTCAAAAAAATTTAAAATACAAAATAGTTCTTGTCACAGTGCAAAGGTGAGGTTCTAAAGTACGAAAGGACTTACACAATTTTACCTATATGTTATACTATTCACACATTTATAATAATGAACGAAGGTCAATAAATTAAAACCTCAATAAAAAATACACTATATAGCCTTACAAACGCTACTATTGGCGATTTATTAGCGAAAATTTGTTTCAAAATCACAAAAAAGATCAAAACGAAATCTTATCAAAAAAATCATATTTTATCATAAACAAAAAAGGAATATAATTAGTTAGATAATTATTAAATCATTTACTATAAAAAAAATCAACAATATGAATTTACTGGAACAATTAAAAACGTACACCAAAGTCGTAGCCGACACCGGTGACTTTGCTTCTATGATGGCTTACAAACCCATAGATGCAACAACAAATCCTTCACTGATTTACGCAGCATCAATGGATGCAAAATACAGCGACTTAATCACAGAGGCCATTCACTATGCCCGATCCATTTCGCCGGACAAAAAAGTGCAGCTTGAAAAAGCTATGGATAAACTAGCCGTCAATTTTGGACTCAAAATACTCGATATTGTTCCGGGCCGTGTTTCTACAGAGGTGGATGCTCGTCTCTCGTTCGACACCGCTGGTACCATTGCCAAAGCACGCGAACTGATAGCGCTTTATGAAGCGAATGGCATTTCGCGCGAACGAATTCTTATCAAAACAGCCTCTACCTGGGAAGGAATTGCTGCCGCCGAAGAACTGGAAAAAGAAGGCATTCATTGCAATTTAACCTTGCTCTTCTCTATGGCGCAAGCCGTTCGGTGTGCTGAAGCTAAAGTCACGCTTATCTCGCCATTTGTTGGACGTATACTGGATTGGTACAAAAAAGAACGTGCCGTGGCAAGCATTCCCGCCCCTGAAGATCCGGGCGTACTATCGGTTACAGAGATATTCAATTACTACAAAAAATACAATTACAACACCATAGTGATGGGTGCCAGCTTCCGCAGCATGGGCGAAATAGTTGAACTGGTGGGCTGCGATGCCTTGACCATTTCGCCTGCTTTGCTGAAAGAGTTGGAAAGCACCGAAGGTACGCTCGCCATCAAACTGGATGCTGCTAAGGCTAAATCGCTTGAAATTGCACCCGTGCCCATGGACGAAAAAATTTTCCGTTGGATGATGAACGAGGATGCTATGGCTACAGAAAAACTGGCCGAAGGTATCCGCAATTTCACCAAAGATCTGATAAAACTGGAAACACATTTGGCAGGAATGATATAATGGAAAAAGGATTTAATTTTCAAAAAGAGGAATATCGAAAGATTTTCCTCTTTTTGTTTACTAGTTCGATGACCAAAACATTAAGCTTCCGATGACGGATTAGTAGAATAAAATCCGTAATTTTGTATCCATATTTTTTCTCTGTTTTACCGGTTTTCTTGTCTGTCCTTTTTCAGACTCGTAACTTGTAACCAGTAACTCGTAACTAAGAAATGATTGACCAAGCTACCATAGACCGAATAACCGATGCCGCACAAATACAAGATGTGGTATCTGATTACGTTACACTCAAGAAACGCGGAGTAAACCTACTCGGACTTTGTCCGTTTCATGGGGAGAAGACGCCGTCGTTTATCGTGTCGCCGGGTAAAGGTATTTTCAAATGTTTTGGTTGCGGTAAAGGAGGTAATGCCGTGCACTTTATCATGGGGCACGAGCAAATATCGTACTATGAAGCCCTAAAGTTTCTGGCAAAAAAATACAATATCGAGGTTCAGGAACGTGAGCTTAGCCCCGAAGAAATGGCGGTACGTAACGACCGCGAAAGTATGTTTTTGGTCAACGAGTTTGCCCAAAAACATTTCAGTCACACGCTGCACCATCATATCGACGGTAAAGCTATCGGACTAAGCTATTTTCGCGAACGTGGTTTTCGCGATGACATCGTTCAAAAATTCCAACTGGGTTATAGCCTCGATCAACGCGATGCCTTTACACAAGCTGCGCTCAAAGCCGGATATAACAAAGAATTTCTTGTAAAAACGGGCTTGACTTTCGAAGGCGAAAATAACTACGTGGCCGATCGTTTTCGGGGTCGTGTTATGTTCCCTGTCCATTCACTTTCGGGAAAAGTAGTGGCATTTGGTGGTCGAATTTTGAAAAAGGACGACAAAACAGCCAAATATGTCAACTCCCCCGAATCGGAAATCTATCATAAAAGTAATGAACTTTACGGTATTTATTTTGCGAAGCAAGCCATTGTAAAACAAGACCGTTGCTATCTGGTGGAAGGATATACAGATGTAATATCGATGCATCAAAGTGGTATCGAAAATGTTGTATCTTCTTCAGGAACTTCGCTGACACCAGGGCAAATACGACTAATTCACCGTTTTACCGAAAACGTAACGGTTATTTACGACGGCGATGCAGCTGGTATCAAAGCGTCGATTCGCGGTATCGATTTATTGTTGGAAGAAGGGCTGAATATCAAAGTGCTCCTTCTCCCCGACGGCGATGACCCCGACTCCTTTGCCCGCAAACATAATGCATCCGATTTCATTGAGTACGTAAATAAAAACTCTTCGGATTTTATTCGTTTCAAAACCAATTTACTGTTGGCCGATGCGGGTAATGACCCCGTAAAACGGGCAGGACTGGTGTTGGACATTGTAAACAGTATCGCCATTATACCCAACAGCATCATCCGTGGTGAATACGTAAAAGAATGTAGTGCGTTGCTCAACGTGGATGAAGCCATGCTTTATCACCAAATCAACACGCTGAAAAATACGGAACAAGAAAAAAATGCCAATCGCCGGCAAAATGACGGACCTCCCATTCCCCATTTCGAAGATATGGACGATGGTGGTGGCTCGATGGCAACACCTTCGAAGTTCGAGAACGAGGAACGCAATATTTTACAAGTATTGGTAAAATATGGTGATAAATTATTCTTTTATGCCGATGCCGAGAATCAACACCCGGTTACAGTGGGCGATTACATTATGGAGGAGCTGGAACGTGATCGGTTGATATTCGAAAATCGATTGCATGCCAAAATATTGGAAGAGTACAAAAATAATTTCAGGAATGAAGGTTTTATAGCAGAACGGTTCTTTCTGTATCATTCCAATGGTGAAATAAGCCTGCTGACCGCTGATTTAATCTCTGAAAAATACACCCTGAGCCGAATTCATTCAAAAGTAAAAAAGGTAGAAGAAGATACCGACCGCTTTATCGATTTGATTCCACGGGTCGTTTTCGAATTTAAAAACAGTCATATTCTGGCTATCATTAAACAGAAACTTCTAGAGATGAAAAACGCAAATGATAATAAAAACCACAAATTAGTTGACGAAATAATGTACGAAATCGGGCAACTGGAAGTGGTAAAAAAACAACTCTCTAAAACACTTGGAGAGCGTATAATAATAAAAATATAAGAATGATTCTTTTCGACCAACTCATTTTCGGACCCATTCATAGTCGCCGTCTGGGACTTTCGCTCGGTGTAAACCTGCTACCCATTGATGCAAAAATATGCTCGTTCGACTGCATATATTGCGAATGCGGTTTTAATACCACCATGCAGGACTCGCCCATTCCCAGTCGTGAGCAAGTGTACCGGGCACTCGAATCAAAACTACAGGAGATGGTGGCAGAAGGGCAGATACCGGATGTAATCACATTTGCCGGGAATGGAGAACCTACGCTTCATAAAGATTTCGAAGGCATCATTGACGACACCATAGCGTTGCGCAACAAGTTCTGCCCAACGGCCAAAGTAAGCGTACTTTCCAATTCAACACGGATACACAAACCACATGTTTTTAGTGCATTAAACAAGGTTGACAATAATATCCTTAAGTTTGATTCGGCCATTGAGCATACCATGCAGTTGATGGACAGGCCAACCGGAAAACACATCAACGTAAGCTGGTTTATTGAACACTTGAAGAAATTCGAAGGACGTTTAACTATTCAAACCATGTTTTTACGCGGCGAAATAAACGGCGAAAGACTCGACAATACTACCGATGAAGAAGTGGAAGCATGGCTCAATGCATTGGAAGAAATCCGTCCGCAACAAGTAATGATTTACTCGCTCGATCGCGAAGCACCAACTCAAAACCTCGAAAAAGTAACGGTAGAAGAACTAAACCTTATTGCCGCAAAAATCAGAGAGCGGGGATTTGACGTATCGGTGGCTGGATAATAAATACGATGTGATGATGTGGTAATGTGGTAATGTGGTAATGTAATAATGTGATGATATGATGATATGATGATGTGACAATATGATAAAAAATGGAATGATTAGTTTCAACGGCATATTTCAATTACCACATCATCACATCAACACATCATCGAATCAGCACATCATGAAAGTATTAATCTGTCCATTAAATTGGGGATTGGGACATGCCACCCGCTGCGTACCTATCATCCGAAAACTCATGGCTGAAGGTCATGAGCCGGTGGTGGTTGCCGATGGCTATCCGCTGCAATTCCTGCGGGAAGAGTTTCCTACTCTCCGTTTTATTGAACTTCCCTCCTATTCGGTTTATTATGCGTCGGGCTCGTCGCAGATTGGTGCTATGCTGTTCAATTTTCCCTCCATTGTGCTTGGTATTATAAATGAGCACTGGTGGCTCAGCAATCTACTCCAAACCGAGCATTTCGATCAAATCATTTCCGATAATCGTTTTGGAATGTGGAACAAGCACGTTCATTCCATTTACATCACCCACCAGTTAATGATAAAAATGCCTCAGGGATTGAAATTTCTCGAACCATTGATGCATTTAATTCATAAAACTTTTATCAATAGGTATGATGAATGCTGGATTCCCGACACGAAAGAAAACGGTGGTCTATCTGGCGATTTAGCACACGCATATCCTTTGCCCCGCAATGCTAAGTTTATCGGCACATTGTCACGGTTTCAGGGAATGGAAACTACTATCCCGTCAACCGATTATGATGTAGTGGCAATAGTTTCGGGCATTGAGCCGCAACGAACATTATTCGAAAACAGTTTAATTTTGAGATACAGGAACAGAGCTGAGAAAGTCCTGATTGTAGGTGGGCAGCCGCAGCAGAAGGACACTAAAAAGCAAAACGGAAACATAACGCTTGTATCTCACCTTCCTACTCATGAGCTGGCTGCTGCACTTCTCGGAGCAAAGAAAATCATTTCCCGCTCGGGTTATTCAACTATCATGGACTTAGATGCATTGAAATGTATGCAAAAAGCCGAATTCATTCCCACACCCGGACAGACTGAACAAGAGTATTTATTTTCAATTCATTGCTAATAATAAAAAAAACGCTGAGAAATTCTAATAAAAGAAATTTCTCAGCGCATGCAATTCAAAAAAAAACTAAACAAACTCTACTTTCATACTTGGTTATTATCTTCTTCCAGAGGAGTTATTGTCGTTAGAACGACTACCTCTACTGTTATTATCTGAACTTCTATTGTTATCTGAACTCCTGTTATTATCCGAGGAAGTACGTTCTGGTTTTGATTCGGCACTTCGGCTTGGTTGACTGACAGCAGGAGTATTTCGAGGTGAATTATCACGTGTTACTGAAGGAGCAGTTCGGGTTTCAGTATTCGAATTTCTCGCAGGTGTTTGATATGATTCACGACTTGACTGTTCAACTCTGGGTGTTCTGTTTTCAGAATTTCTGGCCGGAGTTTGATACGATTCACGACTTGGTTGATTTACCCTTGGCGCAGCGTTTTGATTATTAGAAGGTGCGCCGGGAGTTCTATTCGAGTTTTGGTATGTTCCACGAGCCGGTTGATTTACTCTCGATCCATTATTATTACCTTCATTAGATGGTCTTCTTACCGATTGTGAATTCTGATCACGGCTTGAATTATTATTCCTACTTGAATTATCTGAAGGCGAATAGGTCCTATTGGTCGAGTTACGATCGTAGGTATTCGATCTTGAGCCCTGATTACTATTTACTCTTGATCCATCCATGTCGTAAGTTGATCGTGTAGTTCTGCGGCCGGATTCGTTACCCGTACGGATTTTCAAATTTTTGTCATTCGATGTTCTGCTCGACTGCATATAATACCTGTTAGTCACATTTCCGTTACGAGAACTGAAATTACGATCCGGATATCTTTTAGCATAATCATTTCTTCCAATTGAGCTGTGCATACTTTCGTAATACGAACTGCGTCGGCGATCGCTATAGTAATAGCTGTGATTACGATTAATGTGCCTATCGATATGTGACATATAAATGTTTACTTCGAAAGGGCGACGGTTGTGATAATACCTTGGATAATATCCCCAATAGTAGGGCGATGACCAACGTTGATAGGAACTACCCCAAAAGAATGAGAATATTGAAGGCGTGCTTACATACATTGGTTCGATAATATAATTGTTACCGTACAAATATGGGTCTCCAATTACCTGAACATAGGTTTTTTGGTAACGGGTACGATCAACCACAATGCTCGCCACATCTTGATATACATCTCTGTCCAAGACAGCCTGTACAACTACCAGGTGAACATTGTTTTCGGACGACTCAATAACACGTAAGTAATCTACTTCGCCATCATTGTTCAAGTCAAGATTTGAAATTTGAGCATCATAATCGTTCAATCTCATTTCAAATTCTTGTAAGTCACGCGATTCTCCAAATATTGAAGCTACCGCTTGTAAATCGAGGTTGTAGCTTATATCGTTGCTCTGTGCCTGAACATTTATATTTCTTTGAGGTGCATATGCAACGTTTCCTTGTGCTACACATTGTGTGGTTGTAAATAAAATCCCCACTAATAAGACTGCTGCTGTTGGTTTCATAATCGTAAGAATTAAGCGGTGAATAATTGTTTCCTGATATTGATGAAGTGCTATCATTTATTTGTATCTATGCATAACCAATTATTGTGCCAAACTACCATCGTCACAAAATTTAAAAAGCAGTTATCACATAACCCGATTACAAATCAACAACATAACAAAACACTATTATTTGTAATTTCTTATTCATTTAAGCTTAGAATATGTATTCTATTACAATTATAAAAACTGAATGAAAACTGAGCATAACGAGTAAAGACAATTTTTTCTTATCTTTGCATCAAACACTTCAAAAAAAAAAAGATTAATAGTTAAAGCTACAAATCAAAAAAGACAAAAAACCGAAAGAATGAATTCATTGGATCTATTTTTACTAATTCCCATAACATTAGGATTTATTTTTGGTCTTTTCAAAGGTTTAATAAAGGAACTTATTTCTTTAGTAGCCATCATTGCAGGCATTTATGGCGCCAAACTTTTCGCTCCACTTGTTTCTGAGATACTAATAAATACCTTCGCCTTCTCGCCCGCCACTGCGCGTCCTACAGCTTACATTATTCTATTTATTGTCATCGGTATTGGATTACTACTGGCAGCCAACGCCATAGATAAGATATTCGATTCACTATCCTTAGGAGGATTAAACAAACTACTGGGTGGGATTTTTGGAGCTCTGAAATATGCATTGATTGTAAGCGTATTGCTCAATGTTTTTGATGCACTGGACAGTCGATTCCACATCGTAAAATATCAAACAAAAGAGAATTCTATAGCTTACAAACCGCTAATTAAATTTGGACCTGCCTTGTGGGAAGAAACAAAATTGCAGAACAAAAAGGCAAATGACGTTGGTGAGAACTAAATTATTTAGTTGCTGTAAAAACAATAAATCAGAGAGTATCAGTAAGGTATTTTATTTTTAATGGCTAAAAATATCGTCAAAAAACAAGCACAAACCAACACCGTTGAGTACCAACAGGGTTTGCTGGGTAATTTTTCAACCGTCACGCTGGAATGTGGTTGCGATGAGGCAGGGCGGGGTTGCCTTGCCGGTCCGGTGGTGGCAGCAGCTGTTATTCTTCCACCCAATTTTGACTGTCCGTTACTAAATGACTCCAAGCAACTTACCGAACAGCAACGGGAGACCCTTCGTCCGATTATTGAAAAAGGAGCGCTGGCCTGGGCTGTGGCAGAAGTGGACAACCATGAGATTGATGAAATAAATATTCTGAATGCATCCATTCTGGCCATGCACCGTGCAGTGCAAAAACTCGCCATTCGCCCCGAATTTATAATTGTGGATGGAAACAGATTTAAACCTTTCGAAGATATACCCCATCAAACTATAGTGAAAGGCGATAGCAAATATCTTTCTATTGCAGCCGCATCAGTACTGGCCAAAACACATAGAGATGAACTTATGCAAACTTTACACGCTGAGTTTCCTCATTTCGATTGGGATAAAAACAAAGCGTACCCCACATTGAAACATCGGGCTTCCATACGGGAACACGGCACAACCGGCTATCACAGAATGACTTTTAATTTACTTGGTGGTGAGAAAAAAGTGGTAAAAAAGCGAAAAGAATAATTTTCTGATTTAGAACGGGTATCCAATGGCAATATGGAATGCAAAGTCATCTTTAAAGGATGGATTTACGCGCCATTGCTCCATGCGAGGTCGAACCGGGTCGAATAATTTCACACCCAAATCGGTACGAAAAATAAAAAAGGAAAAATCCCAACGTAAGCCCACACCATACGCCATGGCAATTTGTTTCATAAACGTATCAAATTTGAATGTACCCCCTTTTTGAGTTTCATAATCTTTTATCGTCCAGATATTTCCTGCATCCAAAAACAATGCGCCTTCCATAATCCAGAACAGTTTAGTCCTGTATTCCATGCTCATATCCAGCTTAATATCGCCTACCTGATTATAATCCCGTCGATTATTACTTATGCGCTGATAAACACCCGGTCCCAATGTGCTTTCGCTCCAACCCCTGATACTATTGGCACCACCACTATAAAACCGTTTTTCGTAAGGTATCACATCCGCATTTCCGTAGGGCATTCCGACCCCTACCCCAAGATGATATACAAACCGATTGTCTTTATCAAAAATCTGGTGTCTGGTAATATTGTATTCTGCCTTAATATATTGTGAATATCTGATTCCGAAAAATCGGTAAGAACTATCGCTGGAATTGGGGACGGTTCCCAATAAATGATTCATAGCGTACAACATATTTCCTGCTGCCTCAAAACTATAGCGCATCGACGAATAATTCTTCATTGGTCGATTAGCATTAAAGTTTGAATAGGAACCTGTGTATCCCGATCGCATAATAAAGTGATCCTGATAATTGTATGGGTTGAAAACTGGAGGCGTTGTATTCAGATACATATCCTTAAAACTTTGATAAATGGTATCAAACCTCACAAAACTCAAATCGAAAAGATCCAGGCTATGACGGAACTGACCTCTTACCCATCCATATTTCACTCCGGCACCCACGCTCGTGGTTTTAAACTCATCAGGACGAAACTGGGAACTGAAGGCAGTAGTAAACTCGGTACTAGCGTGAATATTTCGTTTAAAATCATAACCGCCAAAAGGCAACATAAATTTCGGAAATTTAAGCCCAACCTGTGCACCCCATTCCTGTGCCAATACTCCTTTTTGCCATTCCAGAGCCAATCGACCTTGCACGCTAAGCGACTCGGCGCCTCTAAAAACATTTCGATGTGTAAAGCTCAAATTATCGGCAACACCCCAATACCCATCGGTATAGGTTCCTTCCATCTCGTTAGCTATAGAAATAGCATTGGAAGGAGTAATAATGATATAGCAGTCTAATGAATTATCTGCACTTTCCTTAAAACTGATATTCACATACTTGATCGGGCCCAACGTATTCAGAGCCTGATAGGTTCGGGCAACGGCTTCATCACTATATAAACTTTGAGGATTGATAAAGGTGTTTTGCACCAATGCATCGAGGTTGATGATGCGTTTTTTTGGAGTAACCAACACGAAATTTCTAAATTGAACGGTATCCAATTCCTCCGTATTTGCTAAATCGGCAGCAAGATTGGCATCGGTATTGGTATAAAAAATCACCTTTCGAATGGTAAATTTCTTAAAAATAATAGCATTTACCGAATCATTATTATTGCTTTTCAGGTAATCGCGAAGTTGAAGCGTGAGGTTTACCTTTTCATTCGCGGTGCTATCCGCCGAATAAGTCAAATAATCTTTACTGAAATTATAGTGCCCTAACTGCCTAAACTGCGTTGTCACCCTATCGCGCTCAGCGCTTAGCACATCCGCATCAAACAACATGCGCGTTCTGATTAATGATTTTGATGTATCGGCAGCAATTTCAGTAAGACTTGCATTTTGAAGGTTAGTACTATACTCCCTGAGTGTATAAGGTTTATTCCCCTTCACGGTGTAGTTTACGATGGCCTTTCGCCCTTTAGTTATCACACTGCTTTCCACCTTCGCATTCATATAACCTTTGTTCTGCACAAAAAGCTGCATCTGCCTGACCGAAAGAGATGTAAGTGAAGAATTATAAATCACCGGCGGGTCGCCAATTCGTTTGAAGGTTTTGTTCAATACTCTTTTTAGCCATTTAGTTGTATCGCGTGGCGCCCAGTTGTATAACCCTAGTTGCATTCTAAATGCACCGGCAACAGCTGCATTGGGAGTTTGCCGGAGATACTCTTTCAGTTGAGCCTGCGTAATGTCCCTGGTATCGGTTTTCACGTGTACTTTGTCCAACAATAGTTCACCTTCGGGTACAAACTTTGTTGCATTACATGCACCCAGCAGTAAAACAAGTACAATAAAGGAACAGAAAACACTTAACTTCATACCTAAGACAAAAAAAGAATTAAAAATTTGTGCAAATATAGCCTTTTTATCGTTTTCTTTGGTAGCTTTGTAGTATAAAACTTGACAATTACCGAGTTATAAGACCAACATAAGCTTTCAACGCAAAATTCAATTGAAAATTACAGGAAAGTAAGAAAAACATAACAAATTAAATAGTCGTTCCGCAATTGGGCAACGATTATTGTTTTCAATATGTTACAAGATTCATTCCAAAAAAACAGATACCGTGATTTCTAAAAATAAAATAAAATTAATTGCCAGCCTTTCGCAAAAGAAATTCAGAGATGAAACAGGTTTATTTATAGCTGAAGGCACAAAATTAGTTACTGATTTAGCTCCCTCCTTTCAATGTTTCCTGCTGATTGCCACTCCGCAATGGTTGGCCGAAAACAAGGATCTAAAAGCCGACGAAATTATAGAAACGGAAATCGACGAACTAAAAAAAATATCCAATCAGAAAAGCCCACAAGGCGTATTGGCCGTTTTCCGTCAACCTGCTTACACCTACAATCCATTAGAGTTGAACCAAAAATTATCCCTGGCACTTGACGATGTGCAAGATCCGGGTAACCTTGGAACCATACTCCGCATTGCCGATTGGTTTGGCATTACCGATGTTTTTTGTTCCGAATACACTGCCGATGCATTTAGTCCCAAAACAGTACAAGCCACCATGGGTGCATTGGCACGTGTAAAAGTGCATACCGTCAACCTTCCTGAATTTTTGCAATCATGCGCCGGTAAACTGCCCATTTACGGTACATTTATGGATGGAGAAAATATTTATTCCAAAACATTGGCCCAACATGGAATAATAGTAATGGGAAATGAAGGAAACGGCATTTCCCCGGCCATCGAAAAACTGGTAACCGAAAAACTGCTCATCCCTAATTACCCTGCGGGGCAAGTCACTTCCGAATCGCTAAACGTGGGAGTTGCGACAGCTCTCGTGTGCGGTGAATTTAGACGAAGAACGTAGACTTTCGTTCATTTTTAAACCATTTCAATCCGAAAACAGTTTTACACACATTGTTTTCATATTCAATCAACTTCTGAATTTTTCAATCTCATGTCCAAACAAGGAAATATAATCATTAATGGTGCCCGTGTCCATAATCTAAAGAATATTGATGTCGAGATTCCCCGCAACAAACTGGTAGTTATCACCGGCCTTTCGGGTTCGGGTAAATCATCATTGGCTTTCGACACGCTTTATGCCGAAGGGCAACGCCGCTACGTGGAAAGTCTTTCATCCTACGCCCGTCAGTTTTTAGGACGCATGAGCAAACCCGAAGTAGATTATATCAAAGGTATTCCGCCGGCTATTGCCATAGAGCAACGCGTAAACACACGCAATCCACGGTCAACTGTCGGTACTTCAACCGAAATTTACGAATATATTAAGTTACTGTATGCCCGCATTGGTAAAACCTATTCACCCATTTCAGGCGAACTGGTAAAAAAACACGAAGCACAGGATGTGGTGGACGCCGCCATGAATTTGGAAGATGGTATACGATTAATGATTCTCACCACAGTTACTGCTTCAGAAGACAAATCACTTGCCGAACAGCTAAAAAGTCTTGCTTTACAAGGCTTTAGTCGTGTATTAGTAAATGACGAAACATTGCAGATTGAGGATTATATCAAAACGATTACTGCAACACCGAAAGAGGAAGATGTGTATCTGCTTATCGACCGGTTGGTGGTGGAGCATACGCAAACAGCCATCAGCCGACTGAATGACTCCATCGAAACAGCTTTTTTCGAAGGAAATGGAGTTTGTATCCTCAAGGTTTTTGGCAGTGAAGGAAATGAATTGCTTTATTTCTCAAAGAAATTTGAAGCCGATGGGATGCAGTTCGAAGTGCCATCGGTGCATACTTTTAGTTTCAACAGTCCCATCGGTGCTTGTCCGGTGTGCGAAGGATTCGGTCGTGTAATCGGGATTGACGAAGATTTGGTAGTACCCAATAAAACCTTGTCGATTTACGAGGATGCAGTAGTTTGCTGGAAAGGTGAAGTGATGAGCGAATGGAAAAACCAATTGATCCGCACAGCTACAAAGTTCAACTTCCCCATTCACAAACCATACTACGAACTGACGGATGCGCAGCGACAACTGCTATGGACAGGCAATAAATATTTCGAAGGACTAAATGCATTTTTCAAGCATTTGGAAGCCGGACAATATAAAATTCAGTATCGGGTAATGTTAGCGCGTTACCGGGGTAAAACCGTTTGTCATGCCTGTGGAGGTAGCCGGTTAAAGAAGGAAGCTTCGTACATTCGTATTGCCGACAAATCTATTTCAGATTTAGTATTATTACCGGTAAGCGAACTAAATAATTTCTTCGATAACATTCAGTTGGACGAACAGGATGCCGCTATCTCAAAACGATTATTGGTGGAAATTACGAACCGCATTCATTTTTTGCTCGACGTAGGATTAGGTTATCTAACCATTAACCGTTTGTCAAATTCACTCTCGGGCGGTGAAAGCCAGCGTATCAATTTAGCCACATCGCTTGGCAGCAGTTTGGTGGGATCGCTATATATTCTCGACGAACCAAGTATCGGACTTCACTCGCGCGACACGCATTTGCTGATCAAAGTACTGAAACAGCTTCGCGATTTGGGGAACACGGTAGTAGTAGTGGAACATGATGAAGAAATTATGCGTGCCGCCGATTATCTGATTGATATAGGCCCGAAAGCAGGTCGACTGGGTGGACAGGTTGTTTATCAGGGTGACCCGGCCATCACTGCCGAAACTGACAGCAAATTAATAGATGCAGAAATAGAAAATTCGTTCACGCTGAAATATTTATTGGGACAAGAAAAAATTGCCATCCCGACACAACGAAGGAAATGGAATAATTATATCGAAGTGATTGGTGCCCGCGAAAATAACCTGAAAGGCATCAATGTAAAATTCCCACTAAATGTAATGACGGTAGTTACCGGCGTGAGTGGTTCGGGTAAATCGTCGTTGGTTCGCAATGTGTTTTATACCGCTTTGAAGAAACATTACGGTGGTGTGGCCGATCGCACCGGTCAGTTTGGAACGCTAAAAGGCAGCATGTTATTGGCCAAAGATATTGAGTTTGTAGATCAAAACCCAATCGGACGTTCCTCGCGCTCCAATCCGGTGACCTATATAAAAGCATACGATGAGATTCGTAAGTTATTTGCCGACCAACAGCTGTCGAAACAAATGAATTACACCGCATCGCACTTCTCATTCAACACCGTTGGTGGTCGATGCGAAGAGTGTCAGGGCGAGGGAACGGTAACCGTAGAAATGCAGTTTATGGCCGATTTGGTGCTGGAGTGTGAGCATTGCCATGGCAAGCGTTTCAAGCAAGACCTGTTGGAAGTACAATACAAAGGCGTAAATATCCATGATGTATTGGAAATGACGGTGAATCAGGCCATCGAATTCTTTACCGAACATACCGGCCATACCGAAAAGAAAATAGTAAAACGCATGAAACCGCTGCAAGATGTGGGCGTGGGCTATGTCAAACTCGGACAATCGTCCAGCACACTTTCCGGTGGTGAGAGTCAGCGCGTAAAACTGGCTTCTTTTCTAGCCAATGAGAAACCGGAACCCACCATCTTCGTGTTCGACGAACCAACTACCGGGCTTCATTTTCATGATATAAAAACGCTGATGAAAGCCTTCGATGCACTTATTACTAAAGGTCACACCGTTATCATTATTGAGCATAATCTGGAAGTAATAAAATGTGCCGACCACATTATCGACATTGGTCCTGAGGGAGGTAATAAAGGTGGAAACCTTGTTTTTGAGGGTACTCCCGAAGCAATCCTGAAATGCAAAAATTCGTATACCGGAAAGTTTTTGAAGGATAAAATGTAAGAATAAAAATAATAAAGGTGCGTTTTGAAAACGCACCTTTATTATTTTACGCGTTTACAATGATTTATAAATTCAACGCCATTCTCAGGGCTTTATAACCCGACGGACTGGTTTTAATCTGCTGTCCGTTTTTCAGCGTAAGTAATTGATTTTGCTTTTCGTAAAGCTCAATACGCGAAATCATTTCCACGTTTACAATCACCGATCGGTGCACACGTACAAATTGATTTTCGGGCAGTTGCTCCTCAAACGATTTCATAGTTTGCTCTTTCAGGTACTTGCCCTGCGCAGTAATTATCTGAACATAATCCCCATCAGCTTGTAAATACAACACTTCCGGTACAAGTATAACGTGTATTTTTGATCCCGATTTGACTGCTATTCGTTCCAACACTTCCGTCTGAGTTACTTTGACTATAGCTGTTTCATCTTTCGCAACCTCCTCTTGCGAGCCAAAAACGGGCTCCTCTAACTGATGAAGTGCAATCATAAACTGCTGACTTATTTGCACATATATCAACAAACCTATCCATCCCCGAATGGGCATGAAAGGAATAAAAACAGCTGCTGTATTGACATCAAAAAGCGCGTAGAACAAACCATAACCGAAGCTTAGCCAAATGGAAATACAAAGCAACGCCAGTGCAAAATGATTCATCAGGCGTTGGTAAACCGTCAACACCTGAAAGTTTCCGAATTTCAAAACCGTCCAAAGCAGTATTCCCAGTGCAGCAAACACTGCTGCATGGATGAGTCCATCAACCAGCAATGTCCAAAAAGGCAACGGCACAATCCATGCAAAAACAAGCGCCTGCACCAATGCATAAACCACCCAAAGCAGTCCGTATTGCAGCGTTTTTCTTGTATTTTCAAAAAATGGATATAGCATTCTTTATTTCAGTTATCAGTGAACAGTAAGCAGTTATCAGTAAAAAAGTGAACAGTTATCAGTAAATAGCAATTTTGCGTCAAAACATATAATCAATCAGGAGACAAAGTACTTACGTCTTACCGCTTACTGCTGAGAGTATAGGAGACAATGTACTTGCCTCTTACTCCTTACCTCTTGCCTCTAAAATATTAGTTTCTTATTTCCCCACCACCAAACACACACGATCCGACAACAATGAGTTTACGCGTTGGGTCAAGCGGTTCTTTTGGCATACGATTATCCTGAAAACCGCCAAAAACAGTATCCAGATGTGTTTCGATCAGCCAGTCGGAGGGTACAAAAATGGTAATACCTCCAAACACAGCATTCACTTCGAGATGAGTTTCACCTTCCGGCAAGCTGGTTCTGCGCAAATCCAACGTAAGTCCACCAAAGACTGCATTCAATTCGCCACCCTTAAAAACAGGATCGAGCACGATGTGATCACCGCCACCAAAAACGCTGTTTTTCGAAAATCCTTCCGGACTTCTCCCCCATTTTGAGTAGTCGTTGTGACGGTTTCTACGACAGCTTCCCTCTCTGCGGGTATGCCAATCGTTAGTCCACGCATCATGTCCCCATTGCGGAACAAAAAGGCGCTGAATGAGAATGACGAATCCTGCTCCAATCAATAATAATGGCCAATAAGTATGCACAAAATTCCGATCAATTTCCGGCATTATTCTGGGGAGAATAAAAAAACCACCCAAAAACAGAAGTACAACGCCCGATACCAATTTACGTTTTGCCAAATTTATAACTCCAATAAAAATAAGGAGCATTGGCCACGAAATAATGATATGACGCATAGTTTCAGGAATGAGACCAAAATTAAGTCCCAGAAATACCACGCCAACAAGCATAAGCACAAGTCCAAAACCAATTCCTTTATTGTAACCCTGCTGATTTGAGTTTTTCATTTCATTTTCCATAAAATTTATTTTTAAAAATTACGATACAAAGATACGGGCAATCCATCCTTTAAAACAAACTAAAATCGATGAACCGAGCCAATTTTCCCGACTAAAGTGAGTATAAACCTAGCTGAATGATGTTCAACAATGCATAAAACGTCACAAACATAGCAATTATTTATCAAAAAAGGTGTTCCGAACCCGAAACACCTTTTTCAATTACGTTAATATGTAAGGATTACTTAATCCCCAATTTCTTTAAAATATCAGCAGGAATGGCATTTTTATGAACTAAAAGATCCATCGTTTTGTGTAACACAAACGATTCGCTGGCATACCAGATACCTTTATATTTTGAGTCGGTTCCCCATGAGTTCTTCACCAGGTAGAATTTAGTTCCGTTTTGATCTTTTGCTGTTCCGAAAATCACCATACCATGATCATCGGTGGTTTGATAATCATCAAACGATGCCTGACGAATTTCCTGTGTCACTTTTATCTCCGGTTGTGGTTTATCTGTTTTATAAATTTTCTCCTCTCTGTCTTTGTCCGAAACCCCAGTCCAGCGTGCCTGATCAGAACCCGGCATATTATCCACTTTTGTTTCAGGATTCACAGCAATTCCTTTTCTGGAAAAACCTTTCTCGCTCACATCCGAAGCCCATGCCACACAATAACCTTTATCGATGGCATTGTCCAAAACACGTTGTAATTCATCCATCGGAATATTGTACGACTCATCCCAACGCCAGTTATCCGGCACTTCGATGGCAAATTTGCTGTAAAAAGGGTGATGCGTAAATGAGGTCAGCGAAACATAATCGTCGAGATTTAAACCCAACGATTGCTGATAGCTCTGAGGAGTGTATTTTTTTCCATCCACCGTAAATTCCGTTGGGCGTTGTCCTAAGTAAGCATCCAAAACACCTTCAAATCCGGACTTCCATGCAGTCGATATTTTTTTATTGGGGTTAGAAACAATCACTTTCACATAGGCTTGAGTTAATGCATCCAACTCGGCATGACGATGTTTTTCTTCACCATAATTGAGTCCTTTCATTGCACTTTCGGGCACTATTCCGTAATTCTTCAGCACATAAACAACATCGGAGAACGAACCGCCACCACCAAAACCTAAGGTACCGTTCATTCGAACATATTTATCTGCTTTATCGGTGTACGAATGATGCACCACAAACATTTCGGACAAGTCCACCTCGGGTTTTCCCATGCGCAATAACTCCGCTTCGAAAAATCCCAAAGTTGAAAAACTCCAGCAAGTACCGGAGCTTGCCTGATTTTTTATGGAGGTAATCTTATTTTGTTTTACGTTGGTAAATTTAAAACTGTCCACCGAAGTGGTATCTTTTTGAGCAAAAGCGCTAACACTGAGAAATGCCAACGCGAGAATAGTAAAATACTTCTTCATTAGAATAAAACATTAAGACCCCTAGCCCCTGAAGGGGAATAAGAGATATTAGAACCAAATTTTGAGATTTAATTACAAAATAATCCAAAACTCTCCCTATCGCGGAGAGAATCAACAACTAGCCAAGAGTAGAGCTAATAGAGGAAATATTGAGTTCTCCTCCAAACACTCTTGATTAGATGGGGTTATTATTTATTTTACAGGAATATTTTCAAGTGTTGCCAAAAGGAAATCCCAGAACTTCACTACGGTAGCGATATTCACTTTCTCATCCGGTGAGTGTGGATAACGAATGGTCGGACCGAAGGAGATCATGTCCATTTTTGGATAATGAGTACCTAAAATTCCGCATTCCAAACCGGCATGAATAATCATCACTTTAGGCGTTTTGCCATATTTATTTTCGTACACTTTGGTCATTTCTTTCAAAATCGGTGATTCGAGGTTCGGTTTCCAACCCGGATAACCGCCTACCAAATCAACCTTGGCACCTGCCAACGCAAATGCGCTCTGAACCATTGATGCTAATTCTTCTTTGCGCGACTCCACCGAGCTGCGGATCAGCGAACGAAGAATGATTGAATTACCATCAGACTTAATAATGGCCAGGTTATTTGATGTTTCAACAACGGTTGGCAATTCGGGGATAAAGCGTAAAACGCCATTTGGACATGCAGTCACACCATTTATCAAGTCGTCCTGCACTTCTTCCGGGATCAATCCGGTAGGCAATTCCACTTGTTCAATGGTGAACGAAATTTTATCTTCAACGCCTTTAAATTCTTCGATAAACAATTCTTCGCAATCTTGCACGAAGCCGATTATATCGTCCACACCTTCGGCAGGAACGGTAATTACAGCAAAAGCTTCGCGCGGAATAGCATTGCGCAGGCTACCGCCATCAATACTTGCCAAACGCGCCTCGAAATCAGAAACAGCTTCTTTCAAAAAGCGGAACATCAATTTATTGGCATTACCCCGTTGCAAGTGAATATCCACACCCGAGTGACCACCTTTAAGTCCGGTCAACGACACTTTCAGCGCCACATCACCTTCTTCGATTTCCACTTCGGTGTAGCGAAAGCTAATATCAGCATCAATACCACCGGCACAACCCACATACAATTCACCTTCATCTTCCGAATCCATATTGATCAGAATATCCCCTTTCAAAAAGTTAGGTTGCAGACCAAAAGCGCCAAACATGCCCGTTTCTTCATCCACAGTTACAAACATTTCGATGGCAGGATGAGGAACATCAGCCGATTGCATGATAGACATAGCTGCTGCTAGTCCAATACCATTGTCGGCGCCCAACGTGGTGTCGCGGGCAGTCACCCATTCGCCATCCACGTATGCGTCGATAGGATCGGTTTGAAAATCGTGCGCAACATTACTGTTTTTCTGCGGAACCATGTCCATGTGTGCCTGAAGCACCACCGCTTTGCGGTTTTCCATGCCGGGAGTAGCCGGTTTACGGATAAGCACATTGCCTATTTCGTCACGCAAAGTTTCAAGACCAAGCGTTTTCCCGAATTCTTCGAGAAATGCACCAATTTCTTCTTTTTTATGCGATGGACGAGGAACCTGTGTCAGGCTGTAAAAGTTTTGCCAAATTGATTTTGGCTCCAATTGACGAATATCAGTTGTACTCATATTTAGATATTTATTGATTTTTATTTTATTGAATATTTATGCGTGTTTTTTGCGAATACAAATATCCTCATTTTTTTTGGAATAACCTTTTATCCGGATATTTTTTTTAATTTATTCATATTTATCATTCAAATAGCTAACAGGACAAATACGGCGTCGAACCTAATGTGCATAGAAATGTAGCTTTTCAACTGCTCTAATTACTTCTTTTATACAGTACCAAAAGATCGAATACACTTATCTATACTACTTAAATTTAGTCGGTTGCATTTCCAACCATATTCGTCACAAGCAAATTATTTACCACATAGAACACATAGACACATACGAACTTTCATTATTGAAGTATTTAAATGGAACAGCAAAAAGGCCACATAGTTATAAAACTACGTTTTATAATATTGAGAACATACTCAATTTTTTTCAGCATATCCTAAAGACCGAGTCTATGTGCCTATGTGGTTTAAATTTATCCGATTGTTCTTGCCTACTCAAATTCTTTTTAAAGACATTGATTCCATTTTCCTAACTTGGATGAGCCATATTCAACCAAAAAATTCGCTAAAAAGTTCTAATGTCAATGGATATTTCAATCCATTTCACACCCCGAATTTGGAGAATTCATTCGGGTAAAAGTTCCAACTATTTTCATGTATTTTGCACCGACTTCAATTAATGAAATTTTTCTGTAATTAGTTGCTCATTTACAATAGTAATATAAAAATTATTTGGTAATTTTGCGCTCAAATTCAAGTGGTCTTAGCCTAAGGATTTTTTTGGACATAGAAATTAATCAATACACTATAATACAGACGGTTGCAAAAACAATAAATTAGCAATTGTAAATTAAAAGTTATGAAACAGACTTATAAATTTGTAACAGCCGATGAGGCGGCAAGCTATCTGAACGATGGCGACATTGTAGGATTTAGTGGTTTTACACCCGCAGGTTGTCCAAAAGAGGTTCCAACGGCTATTGCTAAACGTGCAGAAGCGTTACATGCTGAAGGTAAAGAGTTTAAAATTGGAATGTACACCGGTGCTTCTACCGGTGACTCGTTGGACGGTGCGTTGGCTCGTGCTAATGCAATTTTGTTCCGCACACCTTATCAATCAAATAAGGATCTTCGCTTAGCATTAAATGCTGAACGTGCACCTTATTTCGACATGCACCTTTCTGTTTTGGCGCAGGAATTACGTTACGGATTTATGCCAAAACCAAAATTTGCTATCATTGAAGTGTGTGATATTACTGTCGATGGCGAATTGGTACTCACTGCAGGTGTTGGTATTTCTCCAACCATTGCTCAACTGGCCGATTTCATTATCGTGGAATTGAACCACAATCATCCAAAGGAACTACGTGGTTTCCACGACATCTATCAACCATTGGATCCTCCTTACCGTAAAGAAATTTCAATCTACAAACCAGCAGATCGTATTGGTTCTGCGGTTTTGAAAGTAGACCCTAAAAAAATCTTATGCGTGGTGGAAACAGAGCGCGATGACGAAGTAGGTGGCTTTACTCCTACCGATGCAGTGACCGACCAGATTGGTAATAATGTGGCTTCATTCCTGGTAGAGGAAATCAAATCGGGACGTGTACCTGCTGAATTTTTACCTATTCAATCGGGCGTAGGAAATATTGCCAACGCAGTGATGGCCTCATTGGGAGCTAATCCGGGCATTCCTCCTTTCGAAATGTATACTGAAGTAATCCAGGATGCAGTGATTGATCTTATTCGTGAAGGAAACGTGAAATTTGCCAGCGGCTGTTCACTTACCGTTACAAATCCGGTTCTTAAATCGATTTATGCCGACCTTGATTTCTTCCGCGATAAATTAGTCCTTCGTCCACAGGAGATTTCAAATAATCCTGAAATTGCCCGTCGTTTAGGTTTAATTACTATCAATACAGCGTTAGAAGCTGATATCTTCGGAAACGTAAACAGTACGCACGTGTTGGGTTCTAAAATGATGAACGGTATTGGTGGATCGGGCGATTTTACCCGCAACGCTTATATTTCCATTTTCACGACTCCTGCAACTGCTAAAGGTGGAAAAATCAGTGCGATTGTCCCAATGGTATCACACGTTGATCAAAACGAACACTCGGTAAATGTTATCATCACCGAGCATGGTATTGCTGATTTACGTGGAAAATCACCGGTTCAACGTGCTGAGGAAATCATTGCTAATTGTGTAGCTCCTGAGTACAGAGAAATGCTAACTGAATATATGACGCTGACCAGCGGAACACATACACCACAAAACCTATCGGCTTGTTTTGGTATGCATGATGAATTCATCAAAACAGGAAGCATGTTGGGAACGAAATGGGAACAATATAAATAACTTTCCAATAGAACATTAGACTTCTTTAAAGTAAAAGAGTCAATCGAGTGCAGCAATGTTTCGGTTGACTCTTTTTTATTTTCACAAAAAAATAAAAATTCTGTTTTTCTATTTGTACTTCAAACAATAGAATCACTTAAAACAAAAAAACTGTTGCAAAGCATACTTCCTCAATGCATAAACATAAATTACTTATACTAAGGCAATAAACTCTACAAAAAACAATGATAATTAAGAATAAAAACCAGAGATTTCTGTTTTTTTTAATCAGCTTAAGAGCATTTTCGGTTATCAGTAAAAAAAATGTGTATCTTTGTAAATACACAACACGTATAGCGCTGTGTGTGTGGTAATTAATGTCAAATATTCATATTTATTACTACATACACTCCGTAATATTTACTACAATTTAATCTTTAAACCCAACTATTTTTTAAAATCGCAATCATCTTAAGGTCTGTTATTTATGAAACCTTCCAACACAACTGCCACTGACCCGACACAGCAAAAAGCTGAAAAGTTGGCATCCTATACTCCATCTGACACCGCGGTAAATATTGCGAAAGAAGATGCATTGCTACAAATCCGGGAACTGGAGTTGCGCGTAGCAGAATTGAAGTTGGAAAATCAAGGTTTAGTACAAACAATAGAACAACAAAAACAGAAGAAATCCGCACTACGTGAAAACGAAACTTTATTACAATCCATTATAAAAACAATCCCGGATCTAATCTGGCTGAAAGATGTCACCGGCGAATATCTGGCCTGTAACAGCATGTTCGAAAGGTTCTTTGGTGCAAAAGAGGCTGACATTATTGGTAAAACCGACTATGATTATTTAGACAAAGAGCTTGCCGATTTTTTTCGTAATCGCGATAAAATAGCAATGGATGCGGGTATTCCAACCATAAATGAAGAGTGGATTACTTTTGCTGATGATGGTCATAAGGTATTTTTGGAAACCATCAAAACACCAATGTACGACAGTGACAATACTCTCATCGGCATTTTAGGAATTGGCAGAGATATAACCCTGAGAAAAGAAGCAGAAACCAAGCTCCACGAGCAGGAAGTTCAGTACCATAACCTCGCTAACTCGGGTTTAGCACTTATCTGGACTTCGGGAACTGACAAACTATGTAATTATTTCAATCAAACCTGGTTGGACTTTAGCGGCCGTACGCTTGAACAGGAAATTGGGAATGGCTGGGCGGAAGGCGTCTTCCCTGAAGAC
Source organism: Paludibacteraceae bacterium (assembly GCA_942493025.1). Lineage (GTDB taxonomy): Bacteria > Bacteroidota > Bacteroidia > Bacteroidales > Paludibacteraceae > Paludibacter. The sequence goes on along the minus strand of OW818663.1, from coordinate 3,722,422 downwards.
CTAGATCGGTGTATCAACACGTACGTAACTGCATTTGAGAAACAGAAAGCATTTCAGATGGAGTATCGGCTACGTCATCATAGTGGTGAGTACCGTTGGATTTTAGACCTGGGCACTCCTAATTATAATAAAGATGGTGAATTTGTAGGATACATTGGTAATTGCTTTGATATTGACGAACGCAAACTGATAGAGAATGCATTAAAAGCGAGTGAAGAGAAGTTCAAGAATGTATTTGATAATTCAATTATTGGAAAGTCAATTACAACTTTAGATAATCAATTGCATGTTAATGCTGCATTTAGAAAAATAATTGGGTACTCCGAAGTAGAACTAAAATCGAAATCGTGGCAAGACATTACTTTTCAAGAAGATATTCAGCACAATGCAGAATTATTGAAAAAAGTTATTTCAGGCGAGATAAATTCAGCACGCTTTGAAAAAAGATTTGTACATAAAAACGGGAATTTAGTTTGGGTGGATTTAAGTACCACTTTGTTGCGAGATGAAAACAATGCCCCTCTTTTTTTTATTACAGAAGTTATTGATATTACGGATCGTAAACAGACACAGTTTGCCCTTCAGGATAGTAACGAACGTTTAAGTCTGATTCTTGAGAATAGCCCGATAGCGATATGGGATTGGGATTTGGAAACGGACAAATGGTTTGCTACTCAAAAATACTACAGCATGCTTGGCTACGAACCGGAAAGCGGTTACCCTGATCGGAATGTGTGGCTAAGCAGAATTCATCCTGACGATAGAAAACGGGTACAAATAAAAATAGAAAACGTGCTTCAACATACTGACGAAGCATATACCTACGATGCAAGAATGCTGCATGCGGATGGCACTTATCGCTGGCATTCTGTTATCGGGCATGTGGTAGAACGTGATAGAGCCGGTAAGCCAAAGAGGATGTTAGGGGTGCGCATTGACATTAACGAACGGAAACACATCGAAGAAAAACTAAGAGAAAGCGAAACTAAATTAAGTACTCTTTTTGCATCAATGACCGAAATGGTGGTAATGCACGAATTGATATTTGATGAAAACGGCAACGCGGTAAACTATCTGATAACCGACTGCAACGCAGCATTTACAACTATCACTGGTATTGAACGTCAACATGCAGTAGGAAAACTGGCCACTGATGTGTATGACACTGTCAATGCACCCTATTTAGAACAATATGCACATGTGGCACTAACCGGCGAATCGAAGGAATTCAACTCCTACTTTGCACCCATGGACAAACACTTTCTGATTTCGGCTATAGCGCCCGAAAAAAATAAGTTTGCCACCATAGCCACAGATGTAACAGCATTACAACAAATTCAGCAACAGATATTCGCGAAAAACAAGGAACTGGAAGACTATCTGTACATTGCATCCCATGATCTCAGATCGCCACTGGTAAATATTCAGGGATTTAGCCAACGGCTACAAAAACAAACAGATAATATCAAATCACTGTTGGAAAATTGCGAAGTAAACCCGATTTCAAAAACCAATATCACAAAGATAACGACCGAAGAAATTCCTAAAACACTTAACTTCATATTCTCTAGCGTTACAAAAATGGAGGCGCTCATCAGTGGATTGTTGCAGCTTTCGCGCACCGGAAGAATTAAGATGGCTCTTGGCAGAGTTGACATGAACAAGTTGATAAAAACAGTACTTGTGGCACACAATTATCAGGTATCAGAGCTTTCGGCAATTATCATCGTCGAAGAACTTCCCGATTGTTATGGAGATGAGCAACAGCTAAATCAGCTTTTTTCCAACTTAATAAGTAATGTTCTGAAATATAGGGACAAGGACAGACGCCTTGAAATTAAAATAAAAGCAATCTACTCGTTCAACAAGGTTATATATAGCATTACCGACAACGGAATAGGCATTGCGCCTAAGTATCACGAAAAAATATGGAATGTATTTTTTCGTATTGATCCACAGTCACATATTTCGGGCGACGGTGTGGGGTTGAGCGTAGTAAAACAAATTGCCGAAAGGCATCATGGAAAAGCGTGGGTAGAATCGGACGAAGAACTGGGAAGTACTTTTTTTATTGAATTACAAAAAAACAATTGGGAATAAAGCCGGAAGAATAAATTGCAATTATACGGACTTCTAATTTCATTTACTATGGGAAATCTCAAAGAACTTATTATTTTGATAGCCGAGGACGATGATGGTCACGCCGAACTTATTCGGGCCGGTCTCATAGAATCGGGCGTATGCAATGAAATTATCAGATTTTCGAATGGGGAAGACACCTGGAACTTCTTGTCTGCTTCCAAAAATAAGAAAGTAAAAGATCATAAGCATTATTTGTTATTGCTTGATATTCACATGCCTCAAATGGATGGAGTAGAGGTATTACGCCTGATTAAATCGGATGCTAAACTAAAAGAAATGCCGGTAATAATTCTTACTACCACCGACGATCCGGAAGAGGTAGAAGAATGTTATCAAATTGGCTGCAATATTTATATAACAAAACCTGTAGATTTCGTTAAATTTACAGAAACTTTACATCATTTGGGTTTATTTCTTCAAATAGTAAAAGTTTAAAACTAAAAACCTCATGAAACCTAAAATAGACACGATACTAATCATTGAGGACGACCCGGGCCTTATTGAATTGATCAACGAAAAAATTCAAGAATGCGGTCATCCTACCGTATGCTTTCAAACTGCTGCCAGTGCGTTTGAATGGTTGAAAAATAATACTCCCATACTAATGATGCTGGACTATAACCTTCCTGACATGAATGCCCAGGAGTTTATCGGTACATTAAAGAACAGCAATAAAACGACAGCTCCCTTTGTGGTAGCTACCGGAAGAGGCGATGAGAGAATTGCTGTGGAAATGATGAAACTCGGTGCTAAAGAATATATCATCAAGGACACCCATTTTCTGGAAATGATACCTTTGGTTGTTCTCAAATGTGTTTCGGAGATTGAAAAAGACACTAAGTTATTGCTCACGGAGCAAAAAATAGAAGAGCTAAGCGAATTCAACAAGCAAATAATTGAGGGTGCTCACGAAGGCATTGTCGTGTACGACAAAGAGATAAATTACCTGACATGGAATCCATACATGGAAAGAATAACCGGTATATCGGCGAATGATGTACTCGGTAAAAATGCAATTGAGCTATTCCCCTTTTTGGAAGAATCGGGAGAAATAGTAAATATCAGAAGAGCTATTGAGGAAAAGATTATAACTTGTAACGAATTTGAATTCTTCGTTGCAAGTACCGGAAAATTTGGTTGGGCCAGTCAGACTTCAGGACCTTTGTTTAATTACGAAGGTGAAGTAATTGGAGCAATTGCTACTGTTCATGATGTAACCGTACGAAAAAAAGCTGAGAAGACCCTGGAGCTCACAAAGCAAAGCTATGTAGACATTATCAATTCGGTTTCGGAAGCCATTTATGTATTGGATGAAAATGCAACCTTTATTGACGTAAATAAAGGCGCCCGGGAAATGTACCAGTTAAGCAATGAAGAGCTGATTGGCAAAACCCCGGCAGATGTGGCTGCACCGGGACTGAATAATTTGAATCAGGTTCAGAGGTCGCTTCAAAATGTGTTCAAAACAGGCATACCGGCCACTTTTGAATTTTGGGCAGTGCGGAAAAATGGTGAGATTTTCCCAAAAGAAGTAATCGTAAACAAAGGCCGCTATTTTGAAAAAGAGGTGTTGGTAGCTACAGCACGCGACATCACCGAACGAAAAGCGGCACAACACGAAATTGATAAGATTGGAAAACACTATCAAGCCCTTATAGAAAATGCCCCTGATGGTATTGTATTGATAAGTGCTGAGGGACAATTCAAATACGCGAGTCCATCGGCACGCAGATTATTCGGATTCACAGCTACAGAAAAACTCTTAGAGCACCCAGATGAACTGGTGCACCCGAATGATGTAGATTACGTTTTACTAACGATATCAAAACTACTTGAAGATCCGACATTTGCACCAACGATCGAGTATCGGTTTGTTGACAAAGCCGGCAACTGGCGGTGGGTGGAGACCACCTTTACAAATTTATTAGCCGATCCGAACGTATCGTCAATTGTACTTAACTTCAAAGAAATTACCGAGCGGAAAAACGCCGAAAGAGCGCTCCTGGCAAGCGAAGAGAAGTACCGAAGCATTACTGAGAATATTACCGACGTTGTTTGGGTTGCCGACTTAAAGTTTAATCTTACTTACATAAGTCCATCAGCCGCTAAAATGTACAGAGTAAGCAAATCTGAACAGGTATTAAACTATCCATTGGAAAAACGCTTTCCACCATCCGCCATCAAAAGAATCAGAACAGATCTTGCTTTGGAATTAGAAAAAGACAAAGACCCTGCTTGCGACAAGAACAGAACATTTGTTGGAGAAACAGCGCACTACCGTGCTGATGGATCAGAATTTACGGCCGAGATAAGATTCTCATTTATACGAGATAATGACGAAAACATTATTGGCATACAAGGCATTACAAGAGATATATCCGAACGGATAGCTGCCGAAAATGCACTTAAACAAAGTGAGGAGAAATACCGTCGGATTACCGAGAATATTTCCGACATAGTGTGGACATCCGATCTGCAATTCAATTTGGATTTCGTCAGTTCATCGGTCGAAATGATGATTGGGGAAACTGCCGAAGAACATTTGCGCCGCTCCGTACGGGAAAAATTCACACCGGAGAGCTTAGCCAGAATTGTTTCAGAATTCAATATTGAGCTTGAAAAAGAAAAAAATCCGTCCAGCAAGAAAGATAGAATTCATATTATTGAAGTAGAACATTACAAAGCTGACGGCAGTGTTTTCTGGGCAGAAATGAGGACTTCATTTCTACGCAACGAAGCATCTAACATCACAGGATTGCTGGGTGTTACGCGGGATATATCCGAGCGCAAGCTCGCCGAAATGCAAATCAACAAACTCAACGATTGTTTTCTGACATTTGGTTCCAGCCCTAAGGAGAACATAGACCAACTCGTCAAAGTCTGCGGAGAACTATTTAACAGCACCTGTGCCATTTACAATCGGATACAGAATGGGGTGCTCAATATTTTGGGGAGTTGGAATGTACCCGAACATATAAATTTATCGGTACAGCCCGATGGCTATATCAGCACAAAAGTTATTCTGGAAAAATCGGATGATATCCAAATATTCCGCAATCTTAAAAACTCCGACTTTGCACTTAGCGATCCAAACATTCTAAAATATGGAATCGAAACCTTTATTGGAAAATCGGTAAAGTTTGGAGAAGACAATGCTGGTTCGCTGTGCGTACTGTTTGAAAAAGATTATTCGCCAAGCAAAAATGAAGTCCATTTACTGGAAATTATAGCATCGGCCATCGGCGTTGAAGAAGAGCGCATGCAAGTGCAAAAAGTGTTGGAAGTAAGTGAGGAGAAATACCGGACAATGATAGAGCATTCGAACGATTGGATATGGATGCTGGACAAAAAAGGCTGCTTTACTTTTATTAACAACACTGCCGAAAATGCAACAGGAATGAATGCAAAAGATTGGATAGGCAAGTCGTTTATTCCACTCGTATTGGAAGATGATCTCCCAATGTTAACCGATGTATTTCAGCGATCCATAAATGGAGAAGTATGCACCTATGAATTGCGTTTCCGAAAAACCGACTCGTCCATCCTGACCATTTTAGTGAACACATCACCCATATATGTACAGGGAGAAATTATTGGAATGATTAGCTTTGGCCAGGATATTACGGAGCGAAAAAAAGCCGAGAATGCTTTACTTACGAGCGAAACACGACTAAAAAAGGCGCTCGTGCAGAGTTCAGACATGATTCAATCAAACGGAGATGAAATTGACTATCAGCGAATCTCCGATTCATTCTTAGAGATTTCGGGAGCTAAATATTTAAGTTTTAATATTTTCAACGACAATGGACTCGATTTTACCACTGTAGCCATATCGGGTGTAAAGGAAAATCTGCTGAAATTTACATCTATCCTTGGATACGATGTTGTGAATAAAAAATGGAAATATGACCCCATTAGAGCGCCAAAAATGGAGGAAAACATGATTAGCATTTTTAAATCATTAAGTGAACTGACAAGTAACGTGATTCCAAAACCAATTTCAACCTTATTGGAAAAAACATTTAACATCGGGGAAGTGGCCATCGTAAAAATCACAAAAAACAACACAGCTGTAGGTGATTTCACCTTGGTTTATCCGAAAGGCGAGACACTCGAAAATCCTGAATTAATAGAGTTATTTGCAAATCAGGTTGGCCTCTTTGTTGAACGCAAAAAAGCGGAGAGAGCATTAAATGAAAGTGAAGTACTTTACCGCAACCTGGTACAGCGCATACCCGACGGTGTTTACAAAAGCACACCCGCTGGAAAATTTGTGGATGTAAACCCTGCAATGGTAAAAATGTTCGGTTACGCCGACAAAGATGAGTTGTTAAACTTAGACATCAAAAACGATCTGTATTTTGATGAAAATCACCGCGAAACGGTTATGCAGAACACTATCAACGAAGAGATAACCATTTTTCAACTAAGAAAAAAAGATGGCACCAATATTTGGGTCGAAGATCATGGTTGGTATAATTTCGATGAAAATGGTCAGAAAATATCTAACGAAGGCGTGTTGCGCGACATCACAGAACGAAAAAAAGCAGAGGAAGCTTTGACCGATAAGATGGATGAATTAATGCGCTTTCACAGACTTATGGTAGGACGTGAGTTGACCATGATTGAGCTAAAAAAAGAGGTGAATAGCTTGTTGAAAAAAGCTGGAGAAGCAAGCAAATACAACATTGTAGGGTAGACAGAGCAGCCCGACTGAGACTAAAAAAAACAAGAATGACTGAACTAAGAATGAGAATAACAGACCTGCTGTATCAATCGCAGGGAATAGACATTTCAAAATACGATGATGATTTTATTGAGAAATCGATAAACAGAAGAATACAGCAAAATAATGGTACGGAAAAAACAGATTACCTATCACTTTTTATGGAGAGTGAGCTGGAACCCGGACTATTTCTTGACTCGTTATTTATAAGTTATAGTGATTTTTTTCGAAATTCATTAACGTTTGCCGTACTCGAAAACATCGTGTTGCCGGGAATCTTATTAAAAAACTCGAAGCATAAAAATAGAGAAATCAGAATATGGTCTGCTGCTTGTGCTGCAGGTCAGGAGACCTATAGTTTGGCTATGCTATTGAATGAGCACAAAAGCATTGAAGGCAAAATGATTAATTTTCGTATATTTGCTACTGATTACTCCGAGGCACAGGTAGCATTGGCGCAACAAGGTCAATTCCAATCCATTGCACTAAATAATTTAAATCTAAAACGCACAACACAATGGTTCAAAAAACGGAGTGAAATATACACGGTGAAACCGGAATTGCAAGAACGTATTGATTTCTCTGTTTTCGATTTATTGTGTGACAATCATAGTTGTCCGCCAAACAGCATTTATGGTGATTTCGATATCGTGATGTGTGCTAACTTGTTGTTTTATTACAAGCCTGAGTATCGAAAAAAAATTATGGATAAAGCCAGTCATTGCTTGGCGAAAGGTGGATACGTGATTACAGGAGAAACAGAGAGAGAAATTATGATGCGATACAATTTCGAGGAAGTTTATCCACAATCCTGCATTTTTAGAAAAACAGGTGAATAGAGTAGATGAGTATTTGTAAACAAACATAAAATATCAGGATTTGCAAGCAATCAATTCCTTTGACTGACAGAGGATTAACAGAGCACAAAAGCAGAAACCTAACACAAAACAAGCATTATTTTCACCCCATTCTTTTGGAGGGGTCATACAGAATAAAAGAAAAAAGATTTTTGATTTAGTTTCACTTTCGGATCAAAAAATCTAACACAAAAAAAAATCAACATGAGAATTAAAGACTTCAACATTTCAACACAATTAAAAATCGGATTTTTATTCAACATACTCTTCATCATCATCATTGGTATCGTCTCTGTACTTCAGAACTATCAATTAGGCGATCAAACTGAGAATCTTTATACTCATCCCTTTCAGGTCAGAGCGGCTATCGGAAAATTAAATGCCGATGTGCTCAGCATGCGGCTAGCCACCAGGGATCTTATGCTCAGCAAAACGGAACAAGACAAACAAAGGTCATTGCAATTAATGGATTTGTCGGCTCTGGATGCGAATAAACAATTCGACATATTGAAAGACAGATATCTGGGTGAAAAATCGGATATTGAAGCCGCATATATTGCTTTTGAAAAGTGGAAAACAGCACGCGATGCCAACACAGCAATGGCATTGACAGGGAATATCAACCCCATTATTGAAAGTGTGCGTTCTACCGGCGAAGTAGGAAAATTGCGTGACGATATGTTAAGCAAAATTGATTATATTGATAAGTTTGCAAATAGTAAAGCTATTCGGTTTTATGCCGACACTATTGAACTTAAAAACAAGATGAACCTGGAATTGCTACTATTAGTTACAGCAATTCTTCTTATTACCATTGCTGGAAGCTATGTATTTCTCCGACAAATTGTGGACCCGGTGGAAGAGTTAACAGATACTGCCAGACGTTTTCACGAAGGTGATAAAATGGCCCGAAGTGCTATTGACTCAAAAAATGAGTTTGGAGTTTTATCGGGCACCTTCAATACCATGGTGGATAATATTCAATCATCAAAAGAGATGGATGAAATATTCACTGATATTTCGCAAACTATGCTTTCCGAGGAAGACCCCAGAACCTTCTTCAAGGTAACCTTGCTAGCGCTCTGCCAACACACCAAATCTCAAATGGCAGCGGTGTATTTGCTAAATGAAAGTAAAACATATTACGAACATTATGAATCTGTTGGAATGGACGAAGGTGCTAAGCTCCGTTTTTCGGCCATCCATCCCGAAGGTGAGTTTGGTTCTGTTATCAGCACACATAAAATTCAGTTCGTAAAAAAAATTCCACACGACACCCGTTTTGTATTCCAAACAGTGAGTGGTAAATTTATCCCTCGCGAAATTATTTCAATCCCTGTTTTAGCGGGTAACGAATTAATCGCCATTATCTCTCTGGCAGCAGTAAGAACCTATACTCCTGCCTCACTTTTGTTAATCAACAATTTACTGAACACCTTAAGTGCACGTGTCCAGGGTATTCTAACGTTCCGGAAGATGAAAAACTTCTCGGAAAAACTTGAGATGCAAAATACAGAGTTGGAACAACAAAAAACAGAAATGACCGCTCAATCCATCGAATTGTCGGAGCAAAACAAAGAACTGGAGCTTCAGAAAAATCAACTAAAAGAGGCAAACAGACTTAAAACCAACTTCTTGTCGAATATGAGCCATGAGCTTCGCACGCCACTCAATTCTGTGATTGCGCTATCAGGGGTTCTTAATCGACGTCTTGCAAGCAAAATCAGCGAAGATGAATTCAGCTATATTGGTGTGATTGAACGAAATGGCAAACATTTACTTTCTCTTATTAACGACATTTTAGACATTTCACGTATCGAATCGGGTCACGAAGAGGTAGAAATAACCAAATTTAATCCTAAAAACCTGGTTGCAGAAGTTGCCAGCATGATTAAACCACAAGTTGATCCTAAAAAATTGGAGTTGCTGCAAACCGGCGACAATGGTGATTTGTATCTAATCAGTGATATGCATAAATGCCAGCACATTCTTCAAAACCTCATAAGCAATGCCGTAAAATTCACCGAACAAGGAATAGTAGAAATCAAAACCGTTCAAGTCAACAATCAGATTATTATTTCGGTCACCGACTCCGGTATTGGTATCTCGGCCGATCACCTTCCTCATATCTTCGACGAATTTCGTCAGGCCGACGGAAGTACCTCGCGAAAATATGGCGGAACAGGTTTAGGACTTGCCATTGCAAAAAAATATGCCAATTTGCTGGGTGGAAACATTGCTGTAACGAGTGTTCTCGAAAAAGGATCCACTTTCACACTTACCCTTCCGGTGGAATATAATGCGGAGAAAAGGATTATCGATGTTCCTGAAATCTCGCATTTCACGAAGGCCACAAACCCCATTCCCATTCAACCGGTAGGAACTAAAACGGTGTTATTGGTGGAAGATAGTGAGCCGGCTATTATCCAGATGAAAGATTTCATGGAGGAAAGCGGTTACAGAATACTGGTGGCACAAGATGGAGCGGAAGCCTTGGCAATAATCGAAACAACTATACCCGATGCAATGATTATGGATTTAATGATGCCCGGCGTTGATGGTTTCGAAGTACTCAAAACCATTCGCAATGTCGATAAAACAGCTCACATTCCTGTGCTGATACTCACAGCCAAACATCTGACAAACGAAGATCTCAAGTTCCTGAAACGAAACAATGTCCATCAACTTATACAAAAAGGAGATGTTAATCGCGAAGACTTACTCAACGCGGTAGTGTCGATGGTAACCAACCATATCGAAGAAGCAAAAAAACCGGTACGAAGCATGCAGGCCATATCGGGTAAACCGGTAGTGCTTGTAGTGGAGGACAATCCGGATAATATGCTTACGGTAAAAGCTATCATGGAAGACAAGTACACAGTAATTGAGGCTTTTGATGGGAGCGATGGTATAACTATGGCAAAAAAACACAAGCCCCATTTAATATTAATGGATATTGCTCTGCCTGGCCTGGACGGCATAGAAGCGTTTAAAGCCATTCGCAAAGATGGACGAATGCAACACATCCCTATTATTGCACTCACAGCCAGCGCTATGACATCAGACAGGGAAACAATTCTTGCTCATGGATTCGATGGATATCTAGTTAAACCCATTGAAGAGAAAGTGTTTTTCAAAACAATAAACGAAGTCCTTTTTGGTAAATAACCCCTAAGCTAAATCCAAATTAGTTTAAATCATATCAAGTAATTATAGTACCCGGGATATAAAGTCTTCTACCAAGAAGAAACAGTGAAACAATTATGAACAGTGAAGCAATAAAAATACTGGCAATAGACGATACCTTTGATAATCTGATAACCCTTAAGGCATTGATTACCGAAGCATTTCCCGAGGCAAAAGTAATTACCGCCATCAGTGGTGAGAAAGGACTCGAGTTAGCCATCTCGGAGAATCCGGATGTAATTCTTCTCGACATCATTATGCCCGATATGGATGGCTTTGAAGTATGTAGGAGGATAAAGAACAATAATATAATAAATAATATTCCTGTAGTATTTGTCACTGCCTTAAAAGGCGATAGCGAAAGCCGTATCAAAGCACTGGAAGTGGGCGCCGAAGCTTTTATCGCAAAACCCATCGACCAAAGCGAACTCGTGGCACAAATCCGCGCCATGGTCAAAATCAAATCCTCGCAGGAACTAAAACTAAGCGAGAATGCCCGACTTGCAGCATTGGTGGGCGAGCGTACCCGCGAGCTAAATGCCAATCATATCGCAACGTTGAATCTTTTGGAAGACTTGAAGCAAGAAAATGATGCCAGAAGAAAAACGGAAGAGGCATTGCGCGCAAGTGAAGAAAAATACCGCTTCATGACGGAAAACTCCAGCGATGTGATTTGGCATTTAGATGCCAATTTTGTATGCGATTACATTAGTCCATCGGATGAACGGATGCGGGGATTTCATCAGGATGAAGTAATTGGCACAAGACTTTTTGACATTCTTAAACCCGAAGGTATAGAAACGGTAAAAAGGGTTAATGCAGCCAGATTAGCGGACGAAAAAAATAATATTGCCACTGGATCTATTCGCTACGAACTGGAACAGTTGTGCAAAGATGGCTCCTGGATTTGGACAGAAGCAAATTCCTCCATCCATTACAATGAAAATGGCGAAATCATTGGTTATCATGGTGCTTCACGAGACATCACCGAACGGAAACGGGCACAGGATGCTTTATGGGAAAGTGAGGAAAAATACCGCACACTTATTCAATATTCGAGCGACCCGATTTTCAGCTACAACCGTGACGACACATATCGATTTGTAAACGAAGCATTTGCAAAAGCATTCGGTAAAGTGCCTGCAGAGATAATCGGCAAAACGCCTCACTCCATTATGTCGGATGAAGAAGCCGGGAAAAGGCTTACACTCGTACACAGAGTATTTCAGACAAAGCTAAAAGGAGAGATTGAAGTAAAGGTAATAATAAGTACAGGTGAAACACATTACTACCTGACAATGGCCGACCCTATTTTTGATAGTGAAGGTGAAGTGGCTTTTGTCACCTGTATTTCGAAAGATATTACCGAACGAAAACTCGCCGAGAAAGCATTAAAGGTTGAAAAACGAAAAGTAGAAACCTACCTCAACATAGCGCAGGTTATTCTAGTAGCTTTTGACAAAGAAGGACGTATTACCCTTCTCAACAAAAAAGGGTATCAGGTACTTGGATATGAACCCGGAGAACTGATTAATAAAAATTGGTTTAACACATGTGTGCCTCCCGAAGAATTGGGTGAGATAAAAAAGATTTTCGACCAAATAATTTTAGGACAAACAGAAACATTCAACTACCACGAGAATCAGATTATCACTAAAAGTGGCGAAAGGAGAACCATAGCATGGAACAACACCTGGGTAACTGATAATAACGGAAATATTATCGGGGCACTGAGCTCCGGCGAAGATATTACAGAACGTAAACTCGCCGAAGAAGCCCTGCGTATGAGTGAGGAAAAATATTCAACCGTTTTTCAAACATCCCCATATGCTATTACAATTACAAACTCACACAACGGTAGAATACTAGATGTAAACGATGCATTCACTACCATATCAGGACATAGCAGAGATGAAGCATTAAAAAGCTCGACCGCTGAATTAAACCTTTGGGTTTATGACGAAGACAGAGAATTAGTACTTACAGAACTTGTAAAAAAGAAATACATTAACTCGAAAGAATTCAAGTTTCGAAAAAAGGACAATACGCTGATAACCGGACTTTTTTCGGCACAAGTGCTTTCACTCGATGGAGAAATACTCATTTTATCGAGTATTAATGACATTACCGATCGTAAAATAGCTGAGGAACAACTTCAACATGTTGGAAGATTGTATGCCCTGTTAAGTCAAATTAACCAAGCCATCGTTCGTACCAAAAATCGCCTGACGCTCCTCCAAACTATTTGTGAAGTAGCGGTTCAATATGGTCAATTTAAAATGGCATGGATAGGAATAGCAGATGAGAATACAGAAATAATAAACCCGGTATGCCATGCCGGATACGAAGAAAATTATCTGAAAGATATTGTTATCACCGCAAATGACGAGGCAACCGGAAAAGGTCCGGCAGGAAAGTCTATTCGAGAGAATACAATAAAAATTTGCAATGATATTGCCACAGATCCGGACATGGAACCGTGGAGAGAGGAAGCACTAAAAAGAGGGTATCGTTCTTCGATTGCCGTACCTTTTAAAACGAAAAACAAGGTTACAGGTACCATTAACCTTTACACTTCCGAACTGGGATTTTTTAGCGAAGATGAGAAAATATTACTGCAGGAAATTGGCGAAGACATCAGCTTTGCCCTTGATGCAATAGAGGCCGAAAGCGAAAGGGTGTTGACTCAAATTGCTTTACAGGAAAGCGAATTAAAGTACCGCGAATTTGTTGAGAACTCACCCGAAGCAATATCTATTTATGCCGATGGTAAAATAGTATATGTCAACAAAGAATGTGTCAGGTTAATGCGTGCTAAGTCGCGAGACGAATTAGTGGGCATATCGGTTGTAGACTACATTCACCCCGACAACAGAGAATCTGTAATCGAAAGAATGAAAGTAGTAGCGCAAAGTGATGTAGATGGATCGTTGCCACTGGTTGAAGAGAAATATATCCGAATGGATGGTACGCCAATGTATGTCGAAGTTAAGGCTATGCCCATTGTGCTCGATGGCAAACCGGCTATACAATTAACTGCACGCGACATTAGTGACCGTAAAAAAACGGAAGAAGCATTGGAGAACAGCAGAAAAGAACTCAAAGCCATTTACGATTATGCTCCGGTAATGATGTGTGTAGTAGATGAAGCAGGAGGTTTACTTTTTGCCAACAACGCATTTACCTCATTCACAAAAAGCTCTAACCTGAAAATAAAAGGGGGCAGTCCGGGCGATGTCTTTGGTTGCCTCCATTCATTCACCGATCCCCGTGGATGTGGACACGCGCTCGCATGCTCTTCATGTGTATTGCGCAATGCCATAAACAGCACTTTCAAAACAGGTAAGGGAACGAAAAACATTGAATACGAAAGTATATTTTTACACGGCAATGACAAAAAACCGGTATCGTTGCTCTGCTCTACGGCACTTATCAACAACGATGGACAAAAAAATCTTCTCCTCTGCCTGCACGACATTACTGATCGAAAACGCGCCGAAGAAAATTTATTGGATAGTGAAGCCAGACTGGAAAGTATGTTCGAGTACTCCCCTATCTCTATTTGGGAAGAAGATTTTTCATTCGTAAAAACCGAACTGAACAGACTAAAAGGGGAAGGAATAACCGACTTCCGTAAATATCTTATCAATAACCCCGAAAAAATTGGAGAACTGGTAGCGCTGATAAATGTAGTTAGCATCAATGAAACAAGCATCCAAATATTTGGAACTGAGACCAAAGAAGAAATTCTGCTTAATTTAGACCATTTCTTTTCTATAAGCAGTGCTACCATCAACGTGTTTAGCGAAGAGATAATTGCCCTTGCCGAAGGAAGAACACAGTTCGAAGGCGAGACACAAATAACCACTCTAAACGGTGAGAAGAAAAATCTCCTGTTAACACTTACTGTTATGCCTGATTTTGAAGATACACTTTCGAAAGTGTTGATTTCATTTATCGACATTACCCAACGAAAAGAAGCGGAAGATGCTTTACAAAAAAGTGAAATGTTTTTGAGAACATTTATTGAAAATACTCCTTTCGAAATATGGGCAAGAGATGTTAAGGGTGTTGGGATTCTTGAAAACAAAAAATTAGTCGATCATTTTGGCTCAATATTAGGGCATAAGCCGGAATACAATACGCACAATATCCCTGAAGTGCTGAGACTTTGGGAAATAAACAATTCACGTGCTTACAATGGCGAATTAATTGATGAAGTTGTACAATACAACTTTAAAAATGAATCGGCTGTTTATCAACAAATTATTTTCCCGATTCAGGATGAAAAACATATTATCGGCATAGCAGGGTTTAACATTGACATTACCGAACGCGTCAGGGCAGAAGAAGAACTGAAAAGAAGCGAAAATGCATTGAACAGGCAAAACGAGTTGTTTACCTTACTGCTCAAAAACTTACCTGTAGGTGTATTCATGGTGGAAGCGCCATCGG
The DNA here is from genome assembly GCA_942493025.1 of Paludibacteraceae bacterium. Classification (GTDB taxonomy): domain Bacteria; phylum Bacteroidota; class Bacteroidia; order Bacteroidales; family Paludibacteraceae; genus Paludibacter. The sequence goes on along the minus strand of OW818663.1, from coordinate 3,707,056 downwards.
GCAAACCTATTATGGCCAATGATGCGGCCATGCAATTACTGGGTCGGGGAATTTTACCTGATGCAACCCCGAATAACCTTGCACAGGTTTACGACACATACAAAGTAGGCTCCACGGGTCATTATCCGGTAGACGAAATGCCAATTTATCTGGGGATGCATGGAATTTCGGCGCACATCGATGATATGGTAGTGATACGCCCCGATGGCTCTCAAACGCTCCTGGAAATTTTTGGATCGCCGGTGACTGACAATTACATCTTAGTGTTTTATTCATCGTTTTCGCGAGTCAAAGTTAACTAAAAGTTACAACATTTCGAATAAAAACAAAATTTATTTAATGTACGGACGGAAATGGTGAATAAAACAGAGTTGAACGGAACCGATTGCTATGGGAGAAGTAAATAAAAGGGTGGTATTTTTGTTTTTGGTTTAGGGTATAAAAGGTTGTAACAAGGTAGTTTTATGAGCATATTAATTTGTTTTATACTAATTTCACGACACATAAGGACATAACTTTTCCAGCATGATTTTGATCATCATCGCGTGGGTTTGTCAATAAAGAAAAAGAACGCCTTTGTATTAAATAGCTTTATCCCGGTTCTAAGGGTAAGTCCATGTTATTTGGAATTATAGTCAATTTGCCTTTGTTACATTTTGTACATACAATAGGATCTTTCCCTGATAGTATTTGTAATACTTCCAGAGCTTGTAATCCATCTAATTTAGATAAGTAAGCCGGCGTTAGAATAAGTGAATAGCACAAACTGAGTTGTGTCTTCATATTACACATTGCCATAAACCCGAAGTAGCGGATTTTGCAAAATCCCGATGGCAAAACGTGTTGCATAAATCGTCGGATAAACTCATCGGCCTCCAAAGTCATGGTTTTTCTTGTTCCCCCTGCTTTGTTGTCTTTGTAGTAAAAAGTGACCTTGCCATCTTTGTAATCGATAATACGGTGATTGCTAATAGCTACTCGATGGGTGTAATTTCCCAGATAACGGATAAGATTGTCAGGCGAAGAAAACGGCTTTTGGGCATATACTACCCATTTCTTATTATAGCATTTTGTTTTCAGTGTTTGAAAACAGGCAGTATCCTCAGGGAGTTTTATTTCTCCTTTATTGACAGCTTCTTCCAATAACCGACATAGAATACCCCGAAAAACAGCACTCAACACCTTTACCGGAACAAAAAACTTCTTGGCACTGGGTATCCATTCCATTCCATCATCCGATAATCCACCGGCAGGAACTATGGTATGGATATGTGGATGATATGCCAGAGTTTGCCCCCAGGTATGCAGCAGTGCAACAGCTCCGGCTTGCGCTCCAAGATATTCCGTATTCTTAGCACATTGAACCAATGTTTTTCCGACGGCTTTGAATAATAAGCTGTAAGAAACTTGTTGATTGAGATAAAATAAATTATGCAGACAGGATGGAATGGTAAACACGATATGAAAATGTTTTACCGCAGGAAGATTCGCAGCTAACTTATCCACCCATTGCATTCGTTTTATGTACTGACATTTGGGGCAATTACGATTACGGCACGAGTTGTATGATTGAACCTTATTATCACAGTTATTGCAGTATAAAGCATGGCCACCCAGCTCGGATGTCCGGCAAGTTACAATATCATCAAAAGCTTTTTGCTGAACAGCACAAAGAGTAAGATTGTCTGCTAAGTCGTGTTTGTAATCCCGGAAAATGTCAGCAATTTCTATGGTTTGCTTTTTATTTCCCATTGGATAAAATCAATACAAGTCTATTTTATCCAATGGAGAAGTAAACTCATTGGTTTTTATATGAGCTACGTGCAAATATACGGCTGTGGTTTTAAACGAAGTATGACCCATGAACTGTTGTATCTGCCTCAGGTTTACGCCTGCTTCCAATAAATGCGTAGCAAAACAATGGCGCAAGGTGTGAAATGAAACATCTTTTTTTATACCTGCCTTTTTTACACTGTTCTTAACGATATGTTCCATGGATCTTTCTGACAAGGGCTGTCCTTTATGTCTGCTGGACTCAAAAAGAAACGTTGTTGGTCTTTCTGCCTTGTAGTATTCACGGAGTATTTCGAGTGTTTTTTGAGAGAGAATAGTATATCTGTCTTTTTTCCCCTTTCCTTGTACTACCCGAACCTGCATGCGCTGCGAATCAATGTCTTTTGGTTTGATTTGCAACACTTCCATTCTGCGTAAGCCGGCAGAATAAGTAAGCATAAGGATGGATTTGTGTTTCAAATTATTTGTTACAGAAATCATCCGCCCGACTTCTTCTAATGACAAGACAATAGGTAGTTTTTTCTCTGAGCGTGGTCGTTTTACATGAAATTCTTCCCATTCTCGATGACAAACATCTACATAAAAGATTTTGAATGCACTGATAAGTTGATTTACAGTGGAGGTAGAGGCCCCTTTCTTGGTAATCATGAAGTGCAACTTCGATTTAAAGTCTTCGGTGGTAATCTCATACAATGATTTCCCAAATTCTTTTTCTAAATTGCAAAGCAGTTTACAATAGGTATCAATGGTGCGTGGACTGTAATTGCGAATTTGCATCTCTTTGGTCTGCAAACTCTGGAAAGATTTGTTTTGATTCATAATGATATTTTTTGAAGTTTGTAAGCTTCAAAATTATCACTATTCTCATTTACCGGAACGGTTTAGTTCAACGGTAATGTATGGGCAAGCCTTGTAAGTTTCACGGATATAACCGAACGAAAAAATGCCGAAGTAACGCTGAAAAATTCGCAAGAACAATTAAAACAGTTTGCGGCTCACCTTCAAAATGTTCGCGAAGACGAACGTACCGGACTGGCACGCGAGATACACGATGATCTGGGTCAGATTCTGGTAGCACTGAAAATAGATATGGGTCTGTTGAAAAATAAAGTGGTAAAAGAATTTGATGGTAAAATGAATCCCGATGTGATGGTCAAATTCGACAATCTGGTTGGATTAGTGGACAATACGATTAAAACCACCCGAAGAATAATGACAGGCCTGCGCCCCGAAGTATTAGAAATGCTCGGATTTGTTGAAGCCGCAAAATTGTATACCAAAGACTTCGAAGAAAGACACAAAATCAAGTGTGTTTTTGAGAGTTCAATTACTACTCTTGACATAGCTCCGCAGCAGTCTGTAGCACTCTTCAGAATTCTACAGGAAGCACTTACAAACGTAGTACGTCATGCAAAAGCAACACAGGTTACCGTACAACTGCTGATAGAGAACAATAGATTGATTATGGAGATTGTAGATAATGGTATCGGTTTTCCTAAAAATCATAAAGTCCGAAATGACTCTTACGGGCTTATCGGAATGAATGAAAGAGTCTTCCTGCTGGAAGGCGAATTAATTATTGAAGGAAAACCAGGCGAAGGAACCATTGTACGAATTGAAATGCCTTACATCGTTTCAATCTGATAATGAATGCGAGTTCGTTATAGCATTTATATTATTTCAATTGTAATATTCAGATTTATAATAAGGTTTGAAGGGTGGTTGCGAATAACTCACTAAGGTTTCTTAAGACAATAAGGTTTTTCTTCATTTTTAAGACCTTATTTCCGGTTTTCAACCTTAGTATATATTGAACTATTTACATTAACATTATTCCCTTATTTTCAATACAATATATTTATATCGAATTTACGTTAATTAAATTATTGCTGAGAAAAAAAAGAACTCGGTACACAGCGAGCCTTATTGCTTAAAATCTATTTACAACAGAAAAAAGTATTCTTTAAATTCAATATTTAAAAAAAACACAGACTCTAACCAGAACAATTTCATTGGAAAATCGAACAAGATGACTTCAAAGAACAGCTATTCAAAATCGTCGGCCGAAGTGGGAATCGACTTACAATATACCGATTTCTTTACACTTGAAGAGTTACAAACTATTCAGGATTTGTTTGCCGATGCCACGGGTGTTGCTTCCATAATTACTCATTTAGACGGAACTCCCATCACTAAACCGTCAAATTTCTGCAGGTTGTGCGAAAGCATAGTCCGACAAACACCAAAAGGCTGCAAAAAATGCATGAAGTCTGATGCTGTTCTGGCTGTTCAAAGTAATTCTTTACCTTCGGTACAAACCTGCACAAGTGTAGGGTTAATGGAATCCAGCACTCAAATTATAGTTGATGGAGTACCGGTGGCCAATTGGATCATTGGCCAGGTGCGAACCCCCGAGCTGGACAAAGTGCGAATGAAACAATACGCAAAAGAAATTGGAGCTAACGTAGACGATTTTATGGACGCGTTGGACGAGGTACCGGTCATGACCAAAGAGCAGCTGCTCAACGTGTCCAAAATGCTTGTTTTCAGCGCAAAGCAACTTGCCGAAAAGGGTTCTGCCATCGTCCGGTTACAACATAAAATGCAGGAGATCGAAAGTGCAAATGAACTATTGCACGAACGCAAAGAATTACTATCCATCACCTTGCAGTCGATTGGGGATGGGGTGATCTCTACCGACACGAACGGCCGGATAGCAAATATGAACCCAATGGCCGAGCATCTTTGTGGAGTAAAGCTCGAAAATGTGCTGGGTAAACCATTAACCGAAGTATTCATAATTATCAGTGCCGAAAGCAGAGAAATTGTAGAGAATCCAATAAAAAAAGTACTTCAAACCGGCCAGATAGCCGGCTTGGCGAACCACACCATCCTCATTTCCAACGATGGAAAAGAATATCAGATTTCAGACAGTGCTGCTCCCATCATCGATAAAAATGGAAACATTACGGGCGTTGTGCTCGTATTTTCCGATGTAACGGATAAGTATTTGGCCGAAGCCGAATTGCGCGAGAGTGAGCGTAGCAAATCAGTACTACTCTCGAACCTGCCTGGCATCGCCTATCGCTGCCTTTTCGATACCGATTGGACCATGAAATTTATTTCCGAGGGCTGTTTGGCTCTTACCGGCTATCAAATTTCCGATTTTACGGAAAATAAAACAATTACGTTCAATGAGCTCATTGTTCCCGAATATAGAGAGAAATTATGGCAAACATGGCAACATGCTGTAGATACAAAAACAGCTGTGTTTGTTGAGTATAAAATCCGAACGGCCGACAATCTGGAAAAATGGATTTGGGAACAAGGCGTTCCTATTTACAACAAAAACGGTGAGATTGAAGCACTCGAAGGTTTAATGCTGGACATCTCTGACCGGAAACGCGCCGAGCAACTATTGGAAACCGAACGCACCATGCTTCGAACCCTTATCGACAATATTCCCGAAAAAATCTATTCGAAAGATCTTGCTTGTCGTAAAACACTGGCCAACAAAGCCGAAATTGAGTCATTGGGTTACAACTCCGAAAGCGAAGTATTGGGAAAAGACGATTATGCCTTTTTCCCGGCTGACTATGCTCATAAATTTCATGCTGATGATAAACGTATATTAGAAACAGGCATCTCGAGGCTAAACTACGAAGAGCTGGTCGTTGATAAAAAGGGCAATAGTCGTTGGATGCTTAGTTCAAAAATTCCATTGCGCGATGGGCAGCAAAATATCATTGGTCTGATAGGTATTAGTCGTAATATCACTTCGCAAAAAAAATACGAAGAGACACTGACCAACGAGCGATTATTACTCAGAACAATCATTGACAATATACCCGATTGCATCTATACGAAAGATGCTTCATTTCAAAAAACGCTGGCCAACAAAGCTGAGGTTAAACTCATGGGAGGCAATTCAGAAGAAGATGTATTGGGAAAAGATGATTATAACTTTTATCCAAAAGAACTGGCGGATATTTTTGCAGCCGACGACAAAGCCATCTTCGAAACAGGTGAACCTATACTTTTTAAAGAAGAGCTATTGGTTGATAAAGCAGGAAGGAAACGTTGGATACTTTCGTCGAAAATTCCACTGCGCGACAAGAATGATGTTGTGATTGGAATCGTAGGTCTAAGCCATGATATAACCGAAAATAAGCAATATGCAGATCTTATTCAGAATGAACGCATACTGTTTCGTGCTGTCATCGACAACATACCCGATGCCATCTATATCAAAGATCTGAGTGGAAAAAAAACACTCGCCAACCTGGCTGAGCTAAGATTAACCGGTGCAGACTCCGAAGCAGATGTCATTGGCAAAACGGATTATGATCTGTTTCCATTCGAGGTGGCCGAATCATACACCGAAGATGACAGACCGGTCATTCAGCAGGGAGTACCTCTGATGAACAGAGAAGGAACACTGGTTGACAAAGATGGGAACACGCATTGGATGATTGGCACCAAGCTACCGCTTTACGACAACAACAATAACATTATCGGATTATTAGGCGTAGGGAGGGACATTACCAACAGAAAACGCGCCGAAGAGGCCTTGCTGGAAAGTGAAAGTTTTCTGAGACAAACTCAGGCGATTGCCGAATTGGGCACCTATACCTACGACCTTATAAAAGGGGAATGGATGTGCTCAGATGTACTCGATAGTATTTTTGGCATCGAATCCAATGCCCGGAAAACAGTAGCATCATGGAGTTCGATTATTCATCCTGAATTTAGAGGGGAGATGGAAGAATATCTATCGAAACATGTCGTTGCAGGCAAAAATAAGTTCGACAAAAAATACAAAATAATACGTCAAAACGACGGAGAAGAACGTTGGGTTCATGGCATCGGTGAATTAGTTCTCAACGAAGCTGGTGATCCTGTAAAAATGATTGGAACTATTCAGGATATCACTGCACGAAAACTACTCACCGAAAAATTACGTAAAAGTGAAACACTGTACCGCTCAACACTTACGGCATCTCCCGACATAATTGCGGCTATAGATATGAATGGATGTATCACTATGATTTCACCCAACGGACTACTGTTTTACGGTTGTATAAAAGAAGAGGATATTGTTGGACATTTGTTTACCGAATTCATTGCGCCCGAAGATCTTGAAAAAGCAAAATCGAACTTTTTATTGTCATTCATGACCCAGTTGGGAGCTATCGAATATACAGTTGTAAAAACAGATGGTAGCAAAGTGCAAACGGAAATGAAGGCGGATATTATTCGCGATAGAGACGGTGAACCTACCGGCATGGTTATCATTATACGCGACATTACCGATCGTAAAAAATGGGAAACCGAACTCAGCAAAGCGCAAGAACAAATGAAGAAATTTGCTGCTCACCTCCAAAATGTACGCGAAGAAGAGAGGCTCGAGATAGCCCGGGAACTACACGATGAACTCGGACAAATTCTTATTGCTATAAAAATTGACATGGGTATGTTAAAGCAAAACATCCTCAAGTGTCCCGACAGCAACGTCACCGAGGGTATCATTACAAAATTTGACCAACTATTTGTTTTGGTGGACAATACAATTAATACCACCCGGAAAATAATGACCGATCTTCGACCCGAAGTGCTCTACCTGCTTGGTTTTATCGAGGCCGCAAAACTGCAGGTTGAAAAGTTCAGGGAAAGATACGATATTATGTGTGAGTTTGAAACTGAAATTACGAATCCCGATTTAAATCCGCAACAATCGGTAGCCCTCTACCGAATTGTGCAGGAAGCACTTACAAATATTGCAAAACATGCTAATGCCACACAAGTTAAAGTGCAAATGACGGTAAACGGCGACAAGCTTATTTTACAAATTAGCGACAATGGTATAGGAATAAAAGAAAATTCTAAAGCAAAACCGGATTCCTACGGACTTATCGGGATGCAGGAAAGGGCATTTTTATTGGATGGCGAATTCACTATTTCGGGTCATGAAGGGGTCGGAACAGTGGTAAAAGTGGAAATTCCGTATTCCGAAAACAAAAACATGAACAAACAACTTGAGTTTGAATATTGATAATCAAATTTGAATTAGTATATTTGCATATAATTTATAACGCATTAGCATAGAACAGAGAAAGCTAAAAAAAATCATATAAAAAAAAATAAAGTTATGATAAAAGTATTTATAGTAGATGACCACGAGATAATTCGTGAAGGACTAAAAAAAATCCTCAAGGAAGAGTCTGATTTTGTGGTAGTTGCCGAAGCACAAGATGGAGTTGAAGCACTTGAAAAAATTCAACACACCGATTGCGACATTATGCTTTTGGACATGAATATGCCCGGACGAAGCGGTATAGATTTGTTAAGCGACCTGAAAGTCGTTAAACCACAGCTTCATATACTGGTTTTAAGCATTCATCCCGAAGATAAATTTGCATTACGTACGCTTAAGGCAGGTGCATCCGGCTATTTATGCAAAGATACCGCGTTGGACGAATTAGTTATCGCCATACGCAAAATTCACAGCAAAGGTCGTTACCTGAGCACAACGCTGGCCGAACAGTTGGCATTCGACGTGGTGCCCGACAAAGATCAGCTACCGCACGAAAGCTTATCCAACCGCGAATTGGAAATCATGTTCCTGCTTGCCGAAGGTAAAAAGGTAAAAGCCATTGCCAAAGAACTTACCCTAAGTGTCAGCACCGTATTTACCTACCGTGTGCGCATTTTCGAAAAACTAAAACTAAAAAACGACGTAGAATTAACTCACTATGCCATCAACAATAAGTTGATTGAATAGGATTTTTGTTAATTACCGATTTTTTGTTGACTATAGTCCATTGTCTATAGTCTGCTGACCGTGGTCTTTTGTCTTTATTCTTTGTTCTTTTGTCCATCTCATAAACCGCTGACAGGGTCTTCGACCGCTGTCAGCGGTTTTGAATTCACGGAACCCAATTACAACAATCACTTTTTTTGTCAATTGTCTATAGTCTATTGTCTATAGTCTGCTTACTGTCATCTTTTGTCTGCCTTTGCCTTTCCCTCTGCCTTTTCCTTTTCCTCCGCCTTCCTACAAACCGCTGACAGGGTCTTCGACCGCTGTCAGGGTTTTTGAATTCACGGAACCCAATTACAACAATCACTTTTTTGTCTATTGTCGGCAGTCTGCTGTCTGCTGTCTTTGTTCTTTTGTCTTTGTTCTTTTGTCTCCGCCTTTGCCTTTGCCTCCGCCTCTCCCCCCCCAACCACATTTCGCCACACTTCGTAGCATTTTCTACAGATGGTATTATTTTTATTACTACAAATAAATAATTTGTCTACCACACAGAAATGCGAAACAACCAAAACCAAACCTTCAAAAGTTACAATTAATGCAGTTATGCAGCCTTTACACAAACGAATCAATCAGCATTATTTCAGATGATTAGCAACAAAGCACCGGTAAGCAGACAAGGAGTTTGACAGTCAGATCAAACCACCATCAAATCCACCTATTTACTGTAATATAAGCAATTAGCTCAAATTATTTACTAAAAAAGCATCATAGTTCGCAAAAAAGTTGTATTTTTGCAGAGTAAATTCCTGCGAACCCTCTAATCGCACAAAAATTCAGTTAGTTATAATTTCATTTTGCTCATTATTTAATCTGTATTTAAGACTAATTTGTAATCAAAATAAACTATATTTGGAAATCAGCGATTACAATTCGGAGAGATTTATTCACATGGATAAATTATCAGTCGTACTAATTACGACAAAAAACAGTTGACAGCCGGCTAAAATCCGGTTGCTATTTCATATATAATTTACAAACCACTTAACCATTGGTGAACTAAACATTTACTCTTTTATCATTTCGAATTGTTTAACAACACACTTGTCAAAAATTAACGCGTATGAAAAACAACTACATTTCACAACTACATTTCATATCGAAACATTTATGTACTCTGCTGGTTATAGGTCTACTTGTATTTGGAGCTGGGAGAGTGAGTGGAGCAAACCGTTATTCTGTTGCTACAGGAAATTGGAATGCGACATCTACTTGGTCAGACGCCTCGGGAGGAACTCCGGGTAAAAGTGTTCCAGCTAATGGAGACAATGTGTATATTGAAGGAGGCAGAACTGTTACATTAAATAGAAATAGCGCATCCCTAACTCTACTATATATAGCTTCAGGTAGTCAACTTACCTCAACTTCAGATAGGACACTGACAGCATCAACAATAACACTCAACGGTTACTATTTAAATGGAAGTACCGGGACTATAACTGGCACAATGACGGTTGGTACTGCTGGAATATACGAACATAACATTAACGGAGGAACAATACCAAATGCAACGTGGAACACTGGATCATTATTAAAGATAACAGGAATTACAAGTACGATTGTCACTTTACCAACAAACATTGGTGGAAATGTCGAATGGAATTGTCCTAATCAAACAGTCTCAGGCCAGATTCTTTCAAATGCCAATAATACAATCAATGGGAATTTTACACTGACAAACACTGGAACTGGGAATATCTATTTGTGGAATCAAACAGGAACAGGATACACACTAAACATAGGAGGAAATTATTCTCAATCTGGAGGTAATTTGACTGTCGATAAAATTGGGACAAATGATGTTCACACAATAAGTATCAATGGCAATTGGAATATTAGTGGTGGAACTTTTGATTGCTCTGGAAACAATGGGAACGTTGCTAATATTAACATCAAGGGAAATTGGACTCAATCTGGTGGTACTCTAACAGAGACTTCATCTGGCAATGGGAATATCACTTTCAATGGTACGACAACCCAAATATACACAAAAACAGGAGGTACGATTTCAAATACAATAAATTTCGCAGTAATTAATGGAGCATCTTTAGATGTAGGCAGCTCCATTATAAATGGAGGTGGAACATTCACATTAAACTCAGGGGCAAGCATTATTACAGCTAACGCACAAGGACTTTCTACATCAGGGGCAACAGGCAGCATTCAAGTTACAGGAACAAGAACTTATAATACAGGTGCTAATTATACTTACAATGGCACAAGTGCTCAGGTAACGGGCAATGGCCTAACTCAAAACACGCCCGCAAATCTTACTATAAATTCAACGAACGCGGTCACATTATCTGCTGCCACAACACTTAGTGGCAACTTACTTATTTCAACAGGAATATTAAATACAAGTAATTACGACTTATCTTTAGGTGGCAACTTCAATAACAGCGGAACATTTACAGCGGGCTCATCGAATATTACGTTGAATGGAACAGCCACTCAAAGTATAGATGGGCTCACTACTACAGGCACAGTCAATCTATTAAAGACAGGTAGCGTAGCCACTTTTCAAGGGAATGTAAACGCAGCCAACCTAACCATTAATGGTACAGGAGGCACATTAAACTTAGGCTCAGGGAAATCTCACACTTTCACTGGTACGGTTACCGGAACTGCGGGGACCTTACAAGCCGGATCAAGCACACTTAATATTAATGGAATCATCAGTTGGAGCGGAGCAATCTGGGATTATGGAACTAGTACTGTGAATTATGGCGGTGCAGATCAGAATGTTTTAGTAGGTCCATATTATAGCCTAACTTTATCAGGTACCGGCACAAAAGCATTTACTGGTACAACAACAATAAATAACACCTTTTCCATTAATAATAACGTAGCAGCAAATCTTGGCAATCTAACACACACGGCAACTGTTTACTTTTTAGCTGGAACACAACAATCAATAGGTAGCTGGGGTGGTACAGGATCAACAGCCACCAACAAAAACAGCGTTAACTTCTCGCCCAGCGTAACCGGGATTCTGAATGTCACAGCTGGCTGCGCAGCAGGATACTGGAAAGGAACAACAAGTACCGATTGGAATACAGCATCCAACTGGTGCGACTTAACAGTTCCTACAGCTGCTACCAATGTAATAATCCCTTCGTCTCCAACTAATCAACCTGTTATTGGCTCAGCAGGTGGTCTTTGCAACAACATTGTAATTAATTCCGGAGCAACTGTAACAACATCCGGAGGCAATAGCCTTACCGTCAGTGGTAATTTTACCAATAATGGAACTTTTACGGCTAATAGCGGTTCAGTAATATTTAACGGAACAACTGCACAATCAATCTCAGGTAGCACCTCAACAACATTTTACAATCTCACAATGTTGAATTCAGGACCTAGCGGCAATAACAGTATAACACTTAACCAACCAATAGCAATTGCAGATAAAGGTACACTATTACTTGCTTCAGGCAATATTATCACAAATTCAACAAATTTGCTTACGATAAACAACCCTGTCAACTCTGGCATAATGGGAGGGTCTGCAAGCTCATATATTAATGGCCCAGTAAAATGGATATTAGCCTATAGTGGCTCTGCAATACCCACCACCTATACTTTCCCCATTGGCAAGACTTCGTATTTACCCTTCACAATTAAAGGTTTTATACCATCTTGGCAACCTTATCTATACTTAGAAGCATTTGATGGAACATCGGGAGGATCGCCGGATGCAAGCTTAACATCACTCAGTTCGAATGAATATTGGAAACTAACAACTCTAACAAGCGATACATATTTAGATTTCAGTGCTAGTACAGTTTCGTTAGGGAAAGCAACTGGTATATACCCGTACGATGCAATTACATGTCTAGCCACGAACACAAACAGCTCTATTGGAACATACAAATCGCTCGGAGGCACAACCAATTTCTATGAAGTAACAAATTCTGCTGCAATAAGCCCATCTAATACGGGACTAAACTATCATTACTTCGCTCTAGGAGGCACTACAATCCCTAAAATAACTGTTGCCCCACCATTATTAGGAGGTTTTGCCTACACAGTTAATTTTGGTCCATCTGCAGAGCAAACATTTACCGTTAATGGTTCTTCGTTATCGACTGGTATTACTATCAGTGCTCCAACCGATTTTGAAATATCACTAACATCTGGTACCGGTTTCCAAAATGCAATAACATTACCAGTGGTTGACAATAAAGTTGCAAGTACAATTGTTTACCTACGTCTTAAAGCAGGATTAATAGTCGGATCCTATCCAACCGAAATAATCACATTAAAATCGGCGGGAGCTGCAGATGTAGAAATTACTTGTAATGGTACTGTTTTTGCCAGCACTCCCACAATTACTACGAGTGGGGGAAGGTTATGTGATCCAAATCAAGACAAAGTACAACTTAGCAGCACTGCCAGCAATATCAATATTTTGTACTGGACAGGCCCCAATAACTTTTATTCACAAAAGGACACATTAATAACCAGTGCTGGTGCGACATTCAATGGTACATATACAGTAACAGGCACTTTGCCAACCGGTGCTAATCTCTTAATCAACGGAGACTTTGAAGCAGGTAATTTAGGATTCTTGAGTAGCTACAGCTATATCAACGTAACTGCGGATCTCACAAACAATACTGCAGAAGGGATTTATGCTGTAATTGCGAATCCACATTGGCTTCACAGCGGATTTAGTACCAGCCCTGACCACACACCTGATTCCGGCACTAAGCAAATGGTTATAAATGGTGCTACAACTGCCAATGTAACCGTATGGTCCGAAACCGTGAAAGTAGTACCAAATTCGACCTACCAATTTAGTTATTGGCTGCAAAGCGTTGTCGACGGAAATCCATCCATTATCCAACTCTATGCAAACAATCAACCCATTGGAACGCCATTTACAGCAATTAAGACCGTTGGAAAATACAAACAATACTACTACAACTGGTATTCAGGTTCCAGCACTAGTGTAACATTGGATTTAAGGAATATGAATACTATTGCCGGCGGTAATGACTTCGCCATTGATGATATCGATTTTAGAACGGTAACCTATGTTAGTTCATCTTTAGAAGTCAGTGCAAGTACTGCTGCTGCTGTAAGCATATCCACGCCAACAACATCTGTGCCTGACGGCACAAATGCAACGTTTACGGCTACACCTACCAATGGAGGTACAGCACCACTTTATCAATGGTATGTAAATAATGTAGCAGTAGGCACAAATAGTGCAAGCTCTGTATTCAATTACACTCCAGTGATTGGAGATGTCATCAAATGTGTGATGACATCCAACTTGAGCTGTGTTACTGCAGCATCTAATCCGGCAACATCCAATTTAATTACAATGACCGTAACAGGAGTCAAAAATTACTGGCTAGGCGCTACCAGCACCGCCTGGAATGATCCCAACAACTGGACTGCCATAAAAATCCCTGCCTCAGGCGATAATGTTGAATTTGCAACTATAGGAAACAACTCGGGAGTAGCAGCCAAAAATGACCTATATGTTGATTACAACAGAATTGTAGGCAGTATTATAAATAATGCATCAGGAAAAAATCTAATCATCCCTGCTGACAAGGAAGTAGTGGTAAACAATTTTATTACACTAACCCAAGTTGATGCAAATACTAAATACGATCAGATTCAAATAAAATGTGATCCAAACCCAATAGATGCTTCAAGATTACCGAATGGTTCTATCATCTTCAAGAACGCCTCGAATGTAAATGGGACAGTAGAAATGTACTCCAAATCAACAATAAATGCATCCGGCCCGGTTGACTATCAATACTTCTGGCAATACTTTGGTGTTCCGGTGACAACCGTTACCGCTGAACCAACTTTGTACGGCGCCTACGTGAGACGAGCTTACGAGCCCGGAACTGATGGAGATCCCTATTATTGGACGGAACTCACAAATGCTGACCCTTTAAATAAATTTATTGGTCACGAAATATGTCAAACAAGCCCGACAGTCTATACATTCAAAGGTCAGTTGGTAAATACCGATTTCGACTCAGGTTTATTAGCTTATACATCCACTGCAAAATATCCCGGACAGCATCTCTTTGCCAATTCGTATACGGCAGCTATTGATATTAAAAAAATTGAACTTGGGTCGGATATGGAACAATCTATATTTCTTTATAATACAGGGTCTTATGGTGATTGGACCACAAACACAGGTGGTAGTAGCAACGGATCACTTGCAGGTCAGTATATATCCATACCGCTATCAACTGCCGGAAGTAATAATATTCCGGGCGAAGTTCCGTCCATGAGTTCTATGCTTGTAAAAACCGGAGCCGATAGATCAGCTCAATCGTACATGAAGTTTAAATACAGAGACGTAATAATAAAAAATTCAACCATTCAACGGGTAAAATCGGTAGATGCAATAAGCAGCACAGACTTAGTGTCCACCATGATCGATCTTACCGGGCAACACTATTCCGACCGCATGTGGATTTTCACCGAACCGAGTTGTACCCGCAATTTTGATAATGGCTGGGATGGTCGAAAAATACTGGGATCGTCATTAGCACCACAGATTTTTGCTATCGAACCGGATGGTGACTATCAGGTAAATTCGGTAAGTGATATGCACAATACCGACATTGCTTTTCAGGCAGGTGATGAAGTTGAATACACCCTTAAATTTACGCACGAAAATATTCAACAACAATATGCCGGAGTCTATTTACTAGATCTTATCGAAAACAAAACGGTGGACGTGACTCAAAGCGGTAGCACCTATACTTTTGCAACTGCACAAAGCGATGCACCGGCCAAGCGATTCAAAATTCTGACACGTCCGTACGAAAAAGGAGCACCCGACATGGAAGCACAGGTAAAAATATTTACCGCTCCGGGAAGAGTTTTCGTACATAACCTAAGCAGCTCTAAGGGTGACTGTACCCTTTATGACATTGCAGGACGAGCTATCAAAAATGCTCCGTTCGCAGCAAATGCAGTTACCGAAGTACTAAACAACTTAACTCCGGGAGCCTATGTGGTAAATGCGATAGCCAATGGCGAAAAGCTAAGTAAACGTGTAATTGTTCAATAACTACACCAATGAAAAACAAAAAAAGAAACACAATTATCTGGATACTTACATGGGCAGTTTTGTTCCTGGTGGTGGCGTATTCGCCCATCGGACGACCAGACCTTTATGTTGGCACCAGCTATTACATCAACAACCAGGGCGTAAACTTCAAAGGGGGCATTGCGAATGCACCCAAAGGGACTGCTTATGCCGGCGATGAGGAAGAGAGTGAGCTAACAGACTACGCTCCCACCCCCGACAATAATGCTGACTATTCAGGCAACACATCGGAATATAGTCCGCAAAACACCAACAGCGGAGCGGCGAATTATAGCAGAGCAGCCGGATCAGATCAGGCTTCGGGTCAAAACGGATCGGTTATACTGGGCGGCAATTCGTCAAAAGTAAGCGCACAAGGCACAGCCACAGCGCAAAGTAATGATGTCAGTTCGCTAAGTAGCGATTTAACCCTGACCAGCAGTACCGACAGACAAGCTGCAGCACCAAATAAACCAAGCGGAGGTAGAGATCCCGGGGGCAAAAAACCGAAAAACCCCATACCGGTAGGCGATGGAGGCTGTATATTACTACTTATGGCTGGCGGATATATTATTTATAAGAAATATTTCAACAAAATAATAGCTTAAAAAAATACGGACTTATTGAATAAGAACTAAGGGGCTGTCTCAAAATAATATTTGAGACAGCCTCTTCTGCATTAAATACTGATACAACTACAATTTACACTTTCGAGATAGCACGCAATTATCTAAGTACTTGGCATTATATTTGATACACACATAGTTTACAACCGTATGAAATTTGGAATCAGTTCAGAAAAATGACCCCATCGGTTAAATATGCATATTTTCAAATTTTTTATGTGTTATTTCATAACATAACAGCTGGTGTCTCGAATTTTATTGATTATATTCACATCTATTTTATTGCATTTCACCAATAAAAAGACGGTTAAATATACTTACAATTACATCTAACTGTTTCTCAGTCAGAATAATTTATATACTTTTGCACCCCACAAAACATAAACCATCATAACCATTAAGCAGATGATGAATACTTTTACTCCATTTTCGCTAAAATTTCTTAGCCCCGTGTTTTTGATTCGTCAATTGCTGAAAACGATTTGTCATATATCAGAAATAGATCAAAAGCAGCTACAACTCAAGCGTCATAAAGCAATAATTTTTATTGCCCTTATGAGTTTGATGTCAATGGCAGGATATAGTGCAAACTTTACAGCTACAAAAAATGGTAATTGGAATGATGCAACGGTATGGGGCGGAACTGTGCCAACCGCGGCAGACAATGTCAATATTGGCAATTATACAATTACACTTACTGCAAATGCTGCATGTACCAATTTTACAACAGGATCAGGTTGGACAATCGCCTTAGGCGCTAATAATTTATCTGTTAGCGGAAATTTCACATTCAATTGTACTGTGGGGACTATTTCAGCAACAACGGGATATATTATATTAAATGGCACTTCACAAACCATTAATTTATGTACAGGTGGTGGAGCTAATAATAGTATTCCAAATTTGCGATTGACAAATAGTACAGCGGTTACTATTGTTCCACAAGGGAATTTGACTATTACCGGTAATTTTGATTGTCAGACAGGGAATTCAACATTTTCGAATAATGATTATGCAGGTTGGAATTCAGGCACATTTAAAATAACTGGCACATGCACAGCTCCCAACTGTACATTTATAGCTGGAACGAATATCAATGGAACATCGATAGATTTTAGTTCCAGTACCAGTAACCCAATTCAGGTAGGTAGTGTAATCGATAGCCAGTCAAATGCTATCATTAATTTTGGGTCCAAGAATGTAGTTACAACTGATCCATTTTCGGGAACATATACAAATAATATACTCCATACAGGAACGGTTACAGTACTGGTAAAACAATTTAAGTCGAATGTAACTTCCGGCAATTGGAATGCCTTAGGCACTTGGTTACAATCAACCGACAGCGGTATAACTTGGGTACCTGCTACGACAACACCAACTAATGCAAATGGACTGGTTACCATTCAAAGTGGACATACAGTAACAGTAACAGCAAACGCAACAGCCAGCAACTTATTTGTAAATGGTACAGTAATCGTAAATGGAGCTAACACTTTAACCCCTACTACAGCAACAATTAATGGAACTGTAACCGTGCAAAACACAGCCCGAGTAGTTAATGGAAGCGGAACAATTACTTTCAGTGCCGGGAGTACATATATTCATGGTGTAAATGGAGGCGCTATCCCTACAGCAACCTGGGACATTGCTTCAAATTGTAATATAACAGGATATGTAAATGAAGCAGGCGGAACAAATGGAGCATTGACGACATTTCAATCGAGTATCCATCAAAATTTTGGTAATTTTACGTGGAATTCAACAAATCAAACTCTAGATTATTCTCTTGCAGGGCAATTATTGTCAGTAAATGGCAATTTAACTATTTCAAACACAGGTACTGGATCAATTACTCTTGGTGGGGTTGTAAATGGCGATTTAAGTGTCGGTGGTAATTTTGCGCAAACAGGAGGTGAATTCATTATTTCTGCATCTGGTGCAAGAGCTATGACTGTTGCGAAAAACTTCTCGATTTCCGGTGGAGCATTTGATTTGAGTTCATCTACCACAACAGCCAATTACACTACACTGAATGTAGGTGGCAATTTTAGCTATACAGGTGGAACTATAACCGAATCAGGATCAACAACAGCGAGCGTAATCAATTTTAATGGTACGGGCAACCAAACGTTTACCTCAGGAGGCACACTTAACAGAGCCGTTAATTTCGCTATTCTTTCGGGGGCTACAGTTGACTTTGGTACTTCGATAATAAGTTCCGGCTCAACAGGCGGATTCACTTTAAACTCCGGAGGTTCTATAATTACGGCAAATACAAACGCAACCGGGGCCTTAACTACTAGTGGTGCAAACGGAACCATTCAACTTACAGGTACCAGAACGTACAACTCGGGAGCTAATTATACTTTCAATGGTGTATCAGCTCAGGTAACAGGCAACGGGCTATCACAAAATAATCCGGGAATAGCAACCATAAAAAACACTGCCGGAGTTACTTTCAGTGCAGCCACATCTATGAGTTACCTGGTGATAAATAGTGGAGCAACAGCTAATCTTGGAACATTTGCGCATTCAGCCAGTTTACTATTCCTTGATGCAGATACTTATTCATCGGGAGTATATGGCGGTACCGGAGCCACCAGAGCCGGAGCAATTATCAACCCTACATATTTCAAGCCAAATACAGGCTATGTAACTATAACAAATACCGTTGTCTTGCCAATTTCAACGACCACAACCTACACAGTACCTTGTGGTGTAACAAGCATTATCGTCGAGCTTTGGGGTGGTGGTGGCGCAGGAGGCAAACGAACTTCAACCGGTAACAGTGGAGGTGGCGGTGGTGGTGCCTACTCCAAATCAACCCTGACAGTGACTCCGGGAACAACTTATACAGTAACTGTAGGAGGTGGAAGTTCTTCTGCAGCTGCAGGAGGTGATTCATGGTTTGGAACTTCACTTGCTACTGCGTCAGTACTGGCTAAAGGAGGAAGCAGCGTTGCCGACAACGCATCTGCCGGAGCAAATGGCGGTTTGGCTTCATCTGGTGTTGGGACAACAAAATATAGCGGTGGTGCTGGCGCATCAGGCTCGGGATCAGGTCCAACAGGTTATAGCGGTGGTGGTGGTTCGTCGGCTGGAATAACAGCTGACGGGGCCAACGGAACAGCTAATACCAATACAGGAGGAACAGCTCCAGCAGGTGGTGGTAATGGTGGTAATGGTGCTAGTGGGTCGACTGGCGCTGGTGTTAATGGCCAGATTCCGGGTGGCGGTGGCGGTGGCGCATACAGAACTTCAAACGGAACTTCCGTAGGTGGTAGTGGTGCCAATGGTATGGCCAGAATAACGTATACACCGGTTACACCTGCCATAACACTTGGGTCTAACCCGTCTCTTTGTCAGGGGAGCACATCTGCTCCCATTAGTTATATTTCTAATGCAGGATGCCCGGATCAATACAGTATTGATTTTAATGCTGCAGCAAATACAGCAGGCTTCATTGATGTTCCATTGACCGCTTTACCTGCAAGCCCGATAACAATTGCAGTGCCTGCAAATGTGGCAACCGGAACCTATACCGGAACTTTGAAAGTAAGAAACAGTAGCACGAGCACTCCCAGTGGAGGATATGTCATATCGGTGACCGTTAATTCAGATGCATGGACAGGGGCAATAAGTTCTGCATGGGATAACAGTGGTAACTGGTGCGGTGGAATTCCAACATCAACTACAGATGTTGTTATTCCTTCTTCTGCACCCAATCAACCGATTATTACTGCTGCAGTTTCAGGTAACTGCAACTCGATTATTATTAATAGCGGGACTAATGTAACAATATATGGGTCACTTAATGTAACAACGACTATAACCAATAATGCAGGAGTTTCAGGTCTGATTATCAAGTCGGGCTCGTCAACTCCAAACGGCACTCTCATATTTAATAACGCCTTAAGTCAACCTGTCAATGCAACCGTAGAAATGTACTCTAAAGCATATATAGATGATAAAGCCGACATAAATGGAACTCAACGATACTTTTGGCAATATTTCGGCATACCTGTGGAGTCGGTAACAGCAGATCCAACATTATATGGTGCTTATGTTCGTAAATCAAAAGAAAGCGGAGACACAACCGATGTAAATTACTATTGGACAGAATTGAGTAACTCAAGTGTTTTAAACGCATTCGAAGGTTTTGAAATATGTCAACCAACTGCCACCACCTATACCTTTAAAGGGCAGCTGGTAAACAGATCCTTAAACATTAATCCGTTACCTTACACTTCCGCTGCTTTTTATCCCGGCGAGAATCTGTTATCAAACCCCTATACTGCAGCCATTAATGTAAATAAAATAAACTTTGGCAGCAGTGTTGAGGCAGCAGTATACCTCTACAACACAGGATCATATGGACAATGGCTATCCGCAACCACTTTAGGAGACTACGCAGGACAGTATCAGAGTATTCCTCAATTACCCGCAGGTAATAACGGATTACCGCAAGAAGTACCTTCTATGAGTTCTATGTTGATAAAAGCATCTGCTGGCAACACCGGAATATCTTTTAATTATGCTGATGTGATTAAAAAAAATGAAACAATGCAACGTGTAAAATCTGTTGATGCAATAACAAATACAGACCTAATCTCGACAAGAATAGATCTTACCGGACAACATTATTCCGACCGCATGTGGATTTTCACCGAACCAAGCTGCACCCGCAATTTTGACAATGGTTGGGATGGACGCAAAATGCTGGGATCATCGTTAGCTCCACAAATTTATGCGATGGAACCGGATGGCGACTATCAGGTAAATTCCGTAAGCGATATGAACAATACCGATTTGGCCTTTCAGGCAGGTGATGAAGTGGAATACACCCTTAAATTCACCCACGAAAATGTTCAACGTCAATATGCCGGAGTGTATCTAGTGGATTTGGTTGAAAATAAGACAGTGGACGTTTCGCAAAACGGCAGTACCTACACCTTTGCAACCGCACAAAGTGATGAGCCGGCCAAACGATTCAAAATTCTAACCCGCTCGTACGAGAAAGGAGCACCTGATAAAGAAGCGCAAGTGAAGATTTTCGCTGCCTCTGGCAGAGTTTTTGTACAGAACTTAAGCACAGTTAAAGGTGAATGCACCCTCTACGACATAGCAGGGAGAGCTATTAAAAAAGCACTGTTCGCAGCAAATGCAGTTACCGAGGTATTAAACAATATAACTCCCGGTGCATACGTAGTAAATACCATCACCAATGGCGAAAAAGTAAGTAAACGTGTGATTGTTCAATAACTACACCGATGAAAAACAAGAAAAGAAACACTATTATTTGGTTGCTTACATGGGCAGTCTTGTTTCTGGTGGTGGCGTATTCGCCCATCGGACGACCCGACCTATATGTTGGTACCACATATTACATCAGCAATCAGGGCGTAAACTTCAAGGGAGGCATAGCTAATGCACCCAAGGCGGTTGCTTATTCCACTGAAGAAAATGAAAGCGAAATAACGGACTATGCTCCAGCTACCAGCTACAATGCAGGTGACGCAGGCAATGCATCGGAATACAGTCCGCAAAACACCAATAGCAGTTCTGCGAATTATAGCAGAGCAACCGGGTCAAATCAGGGCTCGGGTCAAAGTGGATTTATCGCGTTATCCGGTAACGCATCGAAAGGAAGCGCGCAAGGTACGGCCACAGCGCAGAGCAATGATGTAAGCTCGTTAAGCAGTGATTTATCCCTCACCAGCAGTGCAAGCACCGACAGACAAGCAGCGCGTGGGGCAAATGGAGGTAGAGACCCGGGTGGCAAAAAACCGAAAGATCCCATACCAGTAGGTGATGGGATGTGGTTTTTGATAATTATGGCAGGAGGATATGTATTTTGGAGAAAACAACAAACTACTAAAGCAACTACCTAAACCCATAAATTACAGGACGTTGCCCACCAACAACATATTCTTCGGCTACACAGACGCTCATACAAAACGCTCATAGATTCTATTGGAATCGGTGAGCGTTTTTCATTTAAAGATAGACCATGCCCCATACGGCTCGGTGGCATATATTAGTCTATCAACCTGAGTTCGGGATAAGGGAATTTATACGTTTCTCATATTCAACTATCTCGTTTTGTCAATAAGGTTTAATATTGAATGAAATCTGTATTTCTACTAAGGTTAAGACTTTATTTACTATTTTTTAACCTTAGTAGCAAAAGAAATCAGAGCCAATATAACTTTATTTTCAACACTTTCATGAGATTAACGAAGTCAACAACACATTCTAATCCCGAACTCAGGTTATCAGTCAATCATATTTGCTCAACAATTGCTGACATAAGCAGTGGTCAGAATATAATGTCATATTTGTTAAAAAACAATAGCACGCGGATTTTACGGATTAAGCGGATTTAAGTCATGCAAGCATGACTGATAAAACGCTAAGTAGTTGGAAATCATCTCGACTTGTCGAAATTTAAATCCGTTTTTAAATCAGCTAAATCAGCGTTTGTCAGCGCCTGCCTGCTGTAGGCAGGTTCCATATCTTCTATTTATTTTGATTTGATTATGCGACATTATATCTTTCCTGTTACTTAGCTTTAGAATCAGCCACATAAATCAAAAGCAAGCATCCAACCCTTATCCTCTTATCTGTAAACATTATAGCGACAAAGCTGACGGACTATTGCTTCGAACTTGTAATACAACAGACAAAATAGTAAATATTTGTTATTTATTGTTAGCGTGTGTTATATATTAATCCTTGAAAGTGCTAAAAAACAACAACGAATGCACTAAAGCGTCAATTCAGACAGTACGGATTAGTATTTCGTTGTAGCATAAGTTCCAGTGTTTACATACATTTTCTCAATTACCAGCCAATTAATTACTAAACATACGCCTCCCCGATAAACGAAAATTTCCGTTTTTCCACACGAGTCCATCGTATTGACAATATCGAACAGACAACTACAAAAATAAAGTTGTAAGCCAATACTCCGATGACCATTTTCATCCCTAATAATAATTACTACAAACGTCAACCAAAACGCCACACAACTCTATATATCAATATAATACAAATTTATTTGTATGTTTGCATAGTGGTTATCCCAACTGAAAACAGAAGCTAATATATTCGTTCAATATGTTCAATCTTATGAAAACATCAATTGTAAATATACTAAACATCTTATTTACCTTGGTTATTTTCACTCCATTTGTGTACACCCAAACTACAAACAAGTTTGCACACAAACACACAAATGAAAAAACGATTATTGTAAGAGCAGCTGGTGAGCAACCGAAAGAACAGGTTCACTTAATAAATACACCCTGATTTACCTGCAATACTGACATCAAAATAGTTTTTAGGTACGATTGTGTTTTTGAATAGATTGATTTAATAGATTCTCCTTTAAACAAGAGATTGCTAAAATGGAGATAGAGTGTTTCTTCATTGGTTTTATTAAACCGCGGTTTGTGAAATGATACCGACTGCGGTTTGATAAAATCCTATTAAAACAATAGAATATAAATAGTGGATTATTTTATTGTTTCAGAAAACGTAAACAAACAATAGAGTCAAAAAAAAGAGAACTAAATGAATAATACGCGCCAAAATGGACAAATCAAATGCAAGCATATTATTTTCCTTACTATCGGGAGTGGCTCTGTTTCTCTTCATTGCTTACAGTGCAGTCAGAACACTAGACTCCTCTAAACCCGACAATTACTTTGCTGTCAGCCAAGGGGTAGATTTTCACGATGGAATCCTAAACGCTCCAACCCAAACCAGCTATGCCCAATATGAACAATCGGATGTATCCATTCCCGAATATTCCCCCGATAACGCTTCTTATGCAGCCTCCGGCATAGACAAGTCCAGCGAAGGTCACGGATCGGGATATACAAATAGCTCCGGGGGAACAGGATCAACAAACAAATCGGGCGGGTCAAATGAATCAAATTCGGGGGTAACAGTTTTGGCCATGAATTCGAGGAACCGGGAAGATGCTGCAGCAGATGCTGCCGGAACTACAACAAGTTCTTTAACCAGCGATGGATCGTTAACTTCCACAGCCACCCGTCAGGCTGCAGCCGGTACAAATGCACACGGAGGAAGGGATCCGGGTGGCAAAAATCCTCATAACTCAATACCGGTAGGCGATGGCTTACTATTCCTGTTACTTCTTACCGGCATTTACGCCTTGTGGAAATCAGCAGCCAACATCAAACAACAACTGACCACAAACTATTTCAATTCATTCTCCTTAAAAAATAAAAACGTTCGGGCATAACACAACAAGTAGTGTTTACCCGAACGCTTTTTTATAATGAATAATCTACCAATCAACACATTACCACATCATCAATCACCAATCGCCACATCATCACATTACCCCATCATCAATCACCACATCATCACATCATCACATCACCACATCGCCCCATCATTTCAAATATTTCTCCAAAAACCGGTCTTGCTCCCAAAGCAAATGCAGTATATTCTCACGGGCCACATAGCCGTGCGACTCTTTGGGCAGAATAACCATTCGTGCTGGTGCTCCAAGCCCTTTTAAAGCCTGAAAATAACGTTCGGTCTGCAAAGTGAAAGTACCCGGGTTATTATCGGCTTCGCCATGTACCAGCAATAAGGGCGTTTTCATTTTGTCAGCATTCATAAACGGCGACATATCATTGTACACCTTTGGCGCATCCCAATAGCTACGCTGCTCAGTCTGAAAACCAAAAGGCGTCAATGTACGATTATAAGCTCCGCTCCGGGCAATACCACAAGCAAACAAATTACTATGCGTAAGCAAGTTGGCTGTCATAAAAGCACCATAGGAATGTCCTCCGATAGCCACCTTTTTTCGATCAATATACCCCAACGAATCTGCCGCATCAATAGCAGCCCTGGCATTGGCAATCAATTGTTCCATAAAATTATCATTAGGCTCCGTTTTCCCTTCGCCAACAATAGGGAATGCAGCATCGTCCAGCACTGCATACCCCCGGGTTACCCAATACACAAACGAGCCATAGTTCGGAAAAGTAAATTCATTGGGATTACTGGTACTTTGTCCGGCACTATTTTTATCTTTATACTCAGCGGGGTAAGCCCATATTAAAAGTGGCAATTTCTCTTTCTTCACACGGTCATATCCAACCGGCAAATATAAAGTACCCGTTAGTTCAACACCATCTGCTCGCTTGTACTTAATCAATTCTTTATATACATTTTTAATACTTTCAAATGGATTTGGGAAATGGGTAAGTTGCGTCAACTTATTTTTTTCATTTATACAGCGGAAATAATAGTTCGGGTATTCGTTCGGCGATTGAATACGCACCAGCACCTCCCCTTTTTTGAAATCTTCAATTGAATAAATTTCCTCTATTTTATCGGTATAAACCGACTGATAAAGTCGCTTCGATTTCAGCGTTTTTAAATTCAGCTCATCAATAAACGGGAACTGACCTTTTGCCGTAAACCCATCACCAATTCTATACAAGCTATTATTTTCTACTGCCAACACATATTTGCCAAACCTATTCTTTCTCAGTTCAAAATGCCCTGGATCAGAATGCACATCCTGAAAATTCCGTTCGTTAATAACCTTGGGGTATTCATCCGTTACAGACGGATTTATGAGATACGTTTTCTCAATACGGGTATCATACCACTCATCCTGCATTATCGCCACCGAAGCATCCCCCCAAAGGATATGCGAAAACCTGAAAATAGTTTTAGTAAATAATACTGCCGGTTTAGTAAACGGCGCCTCCCATTGAAAGAGTGCATCACGGTGTTCCACTTTTACTTGCGGGTCGCCGTCATCCAGGGCTTCGACATAATAAAGGGTCGAGCCAACATCCGACCGCCAACTCATATCACGCCTTCCCTTACGTACTGCCATAAAACCCTTGGGCAATACTTCAGAAAGCGGAACTTCATTTACTGTTTGCACTTTTTTCCCATCTATAGAGTAAACAATACTCAATTGTGGAAACCGGTTTAATGGAACAATATATGAAAACGGTTTGTGAAGTGTAGTGACAAGAACATACTTGCCATCGGGCGATATATTTTCGCTCGCGTACAAATCTTCGCCCATAAAAAGCTCGTCATCACCAGCCAATGAGATCATGTGCAGTTCCGATGTAGTAAGAGTAACAAAATTAGCCTCATCAGTCGGGCTCTTTAATAAATCGGGATACGTTCTGTTCTGAGCCTTCGAACCATCACTTATCGACACAACCGGACCTGTGGGCAAATCTTTCCTGGCATCATGCAGGGCGGGTCTGCTTTTGGGCAGTAGCCTTATCAATATATGTTTACTATCACGACACCAATTCAATGGATTACCCAAATTAGCATTCACCACCGCAGCAGTAAGCCGCTTTGCTTGCGCCGAAGCAATATCGAGCAGCCAAAGTTCAACGCCTTGAGCCGAAGTGTGTGTAAATGCAATTTTTGTTTCATCAGGCGACCAACTCACATAGGCTATACGGGGATTCGCAGGCAAATTCTTCACCTGTATCGGCTCATCATCCGTCAATCTACGAACTTTTAAATTATTGACATAGGTGGTGGAAGTGGCAATATTAGTTACGGGATTAATGCGTAAGCCTCCAATGCTAATTTCCTGTTGATTGAGATCATCTAACGTTTTATAGGTACTCCTATAACTCAGCAACATATAATCCTTTTTTGTATCCATTGCCACTGATGGCGAACGTTCGTAATCGGCCAACTGCATAATGCTTGGCGGTGGTGTTTGATAGCCTGATTTGTCTTGAGCCATAAGGGTTAGTCCTGCAAGGATAAATAATAGGGTTGAGGTAAATGTTTTCATTTTTGCATCCATTTAAAACAAATTGTGACTTTTCTGTCGATACTATACTAAGCTTTTTTATCAGCCTCTTCGTCGTTCCAATAAAATCATCATCATTAAACCAAGGAGTATTCGCTCCTCTTCGCCTTTCTCGAAATTATTGAGTTTTTCAATTGTAAATTTTCGACCAAAAAAGGATGATTCCTTAACAAGACGAGCCACGATAGTTCCATCAGGGCGCGACACACTATACGCCGGGTGAAAAAAGTAACCGGTCAACATACCTAAAATCGGCACTTCACCCAATAAACTATCAAAAACTTTAGCCAATGGATTCTCTTCATTAACAAACAAATCCTTTTGTTGCTGCTCGTCAAAAATTTCATAGTTTGCTTTCCATAGCGATGCCCAGCCTTTACGGGCTATACTTCCAATTCCTAAACCATTATAATCCGTAAATTGGTAAGAGGCCGAAAAATCTAACCATTGATTAGCTTTTATAGTGTAGTTTTGCTGCGTACGACTTTCATCTGCAAAAACCTGCACCTCATCAATAAGTTTCAACATTTTTTCACGCACATAGGCTATTGTACTTCCATTGATGTCTTTAGCCACAAAATCATTGCTAAATGTTCCAATATTAAAGGTCAGTTGGAGAGGGAATTGTATAAGATTCATTTATATTTTGTTTAGATGTATACTAATGGTAGAATAATTTTCGCTGTAAAATTACGATAATTATGGCTATTTGACTTTGAGTAAACATATATTGTTTGTTAATAATTTCTTAGCAACAATACATTTGTAGTTTGAAATATTTAATGATATATTTCTTACACAATAGATCACATACGAAACATCCCGAATATCGGGAGAAATTATTAAAAAAAAAAGACTTAGTTCACATAGAAAAGTATCTGACGATACTTTTTAGTTCGCTTAAATTATCCCGGTTTTCGGGATAATCCTCCCGATACTCGGGATGTTCCATATGCTGTTCTTAGTCTTATTCTTTATTTTCAAAACTATTGTGCCTGCCTGCGGTAGGCAGGGACTATGTGGTGAAAAACATATCAATAATAATTATCTTGTACTTAGTTCTCTGAAGTCACACAACGAGCCTAAATTGGTATACCAATTCCAGCGTATTAAGTCCTGTAAATTAACTGCCAAGCCCTTTCATCCATCATTTTTTTTTACTACTTTTGCAAAAATTATTTTTATGACGTTCGATATTGTAATTGTTGGATATTTAGCAGGCTTCTGCACCGCTATTGCTCAGTTTCCGCAAGCATACAGGGTTATCAGAACGGGCGAGACAAGCAGCATTTCTCCGGGAATGTACATAATTATGACTTTGGGGATCTTCTTTTGGTTTATGTACGGCGTACTAATCCCTGACTTACCGATGATTTTAGCCAATTTTATTTGTTTAATTCCCTCGGTATATATTCTTTTTATTACCATTAGAAATTTGAACAGATCTAAAAAAAATACTCAATGAAACGTATTCAGATTATCAACGGCCCGAACCTCAACCTATTAGGTAAGAGAGAGCCAACAGTATATGGTAATCAAACATTCGAAGCCTATTTACAGGAGCTGAAGAATCAGTTTCCGGATCTTCAATTGGATTATTATCAGTCAAACATTGAGGGCGAACTAATAAACAAGCTCCACGAAGTCGGTTTTTCGTACGACGGAATTGTACTCAACGCCGGAGCTTACACACACACTTCCATAGCCATTGCCGATGCCATCAGGTCTATCACAGTACCGGTACTGGAAGTTCACATTTCAAATGTATTTAAACGGGAAGCCTACCGCCATCACTCCTACCTATCAGAAGCCTGTAAAGGGTGTATAGTCGGTTTTGGAATGGATTCATACCGTTTGGGCATCGATGCCATTTTACATTTTGATTAAATAATAGTATTAAATAGCTGTTTTATAAACCATTCTTATTCCAATGTGTTTTAATTGGAATGGAATAATAACAAAAAAAAAAGATTGTATGTCTAAGTCAACAAAAATTGTCGCAACGATTAGCGACCTTCGCTGCGAAGTGGATTTTATCCGTGAATTGTATAATGAGGGTATCAACGTGGTTCGTATGAACTCGGCTCACTTACAACGCGAAGGATTCGAAAGAATCGTCAACAACACACGTGCTGTAAGCAAAAACCTTGCTATCCTTATGGATACTAAAGGTCCTGAAATCCGTACTACTAAAGTTGAAAACGATTCTATCGACCTTGAAACGGGCGACATCGTTAAAGTAACCGGAAATCCTGATTTGATTTCTACTAAGGAATGTATTGCAGTAAACTACGAATTCTTTGTTCGCGACTTAAATATTGGCGACAGTATTCTTTTCGATGATGGAGAAATCGATCTTCGCGTGGACTCTAAAGAAGCTGATCATTTAGTTTGTACCGTACAAAACAATGGTAACCTGGGAAGCCGCAAAAGTGTGAACATCCCGGGCGTACGTATCAACCTGCCGTCACTTACCGAAAAAGACCGCACAAATATCCTTTTGGCTATTGAAATGAAACTTGATTTTATTGCTCACTCATTTGTGCGTAACAAACAAGACGTTATCGAAATCCAAAAAATTCTTGACGAACACAACAGCGACATCAAAATTATCTCTAAAATTGAGAACCAGGAAGGTGTTGACAACATAGATGAAATTCTTGAGCATACCTACGGTGTAATGATTGCCCGTGGTGACTTAGGTATTGAAGTAGCTCAGGAAAAAATCCCGGGTATTCAACGTCGTTTGATTCGCAAATGCGTTCAAGCTAAAAAACCGGTAATTGTAGCAACTCAAATGCTTCATACCATGATCAAAAACCCACGTCCTACACGTGCAGAGGTTACAGATATCGCTAACGCAATTTATTATCGCACAGACGCTTTAATGTTAAGCGGTGAAACTGCTTATGGTAAATATCCTGTAGAAGCAGTTCGCACAATGGCTACTATTGCCAAAGAAGCAGAAAAAACCAAAATGGCAGAAAACGATATTCCAATTGATATCGATACCAACGATTTAACTTCATTCCTTTCGAATGCTGCGGTAGAAACAAGCACTAAACTAGGAATAAAAGCAATCATAACAGATACTTATACCGGTCGCACTACTCGTTATTTGGCTGCATATCGTGGTTTTGCCCCAATCTGGTCTATTTGCTACCACGAGCCTATGGTTCGTCAATTAGCTCTTTCTTACGGCGTATTCCCTATCTATCAACCAGAAGGTGATAATGTACAACAATATTTCCTTACCGCATTGAAAGACTTAATTCAAAAAGGTTGGATTACAGAAGAAGATTCGGTTTGTTACCTGAGCGGAAGCTACGGCATGGGACTTGGAACTACTTTCCTTGAAGTAAACAAGGTGAGCAACATCTTCAAATCGCGTGAAAAATATTTACTTCCAAATTTCTGATCCATTTGAGGTAATCTTATCAAAAAGGCGTTCAATACTTGAACGCCTTTTTTGTGTTAAGACTTTGCGATACATTAAACCTCCGATAACTTTACGAGTCAAACGAGCGTTATCACAAAACACTTCAAACATCAAATCGCAAAAAGTCAATATATCTTTATGAAAAAAATTCTTTATTTCGTTCTTTTTCTTACACTTTCCTTTCCGGCACTGGCAGCCGTCAGCGTAAAAGGCAAAGTGATAGATGCCGGCACTCAATCGCCACTCGATTTTGTAAACGTAACAGTATTTAAACCGGGAAATAGCATTCCGGTTGCCAGTGTTGTGTCGAATGCAAATGGCGAATTTACATTACCAACTGTAAACAATGGAAAATACTCGCTCCGAATAAGCTATGTTGGGTACAACACTCACAATCAGGAATTAATCGTTTCAGAAAAACCACTCCACCTGGGCACTATCCCACTCGAAGGAAATGCAAAAAACCTTGCTACAGTGGAAGTTATAGGCCAGGGGTCACAAATGCGCTTTGACATCGACAAAAAAGTATTCAGCGTAGATAAAAATATTTCTGCAGCAGGTGGATCAGCCTCCGATGTTTTAAAAAATATCCCATCAGTAAAAGTAGATAACGAAGGAAACGTATCACTACGGAAAGATGCCAACGTAGAAGTGTGGATAAACGGGAAACCATCAGGACTTACTGCCGACAATCGCGCCCAGGTACTGCAACAAATGCCTGCCGAGAGTATTGAATCTATAGAGATCATGACCAACCCTTCGGCAAAATTCAATCCGGAAGGCACTGCGGGAATTATCAATCTGGTAATGAAGAAGAACCGAAAAGCGGGCTATTATGGCAGCGTTTCGGCTGGACTAATGTACCCGACTGGAGGAAAAATTGGACAATCATTTGGAACTAACATTAATTACAACAGTGGAAAAATAGATGCTTATCTAAATGTCGGTTATCGCGCTATGAACTTCAAAGGGGGCGGCAACAGCACTCGCTACAACAATGCTTCCCCAACGCTTGCCGATACCATATTAACCCAAAACAATGTAATGCGCAACTCATTCTCCGGTCTTTTTATGCGCACGGGCATCGATTATCATTTAAATGATAAAAACACAATTAGTATTGGAGGATTTGGAATGGCCGGTAGCGGAAAGTCGAACAGCACATTGAACTACCTGAAAACAGATTTAATCAGCAACCAAATCATACGTGATTACTCGCAAACAAACACAGGAACCGGAACTCGCCCAAGCGTTAATATCAATCTAGATTACCGTCATGATTTCGACAGCAAAGGCAACCACAATTTAATGACAAGCTTATCTTATTCAGCACACAATCGCGGTGGAGACAATCGCTATCAACAAACCGATCTGCCATCACCCGCAAACGACAAAACACAAAGCTCCGACAACAACAACAAGGAACTTTCATTCAAAGCCGATTATACTAACAAGTTCACCGAAACAAGTCGCTTTGAAGCCGGTTGGCAAAGTACGGTCAGCAACAGGTTAAGCGACGCTTCGGGCTATTACACGCAAACAAATGTAAATTTGCCCGAATATCAAAACAAATTCGATTACGACGAGATGATACACGCGGCATATCTGACCTATGGAGATCGCTTCTTGGACAAATTTAGCATGCAGGGTGGCTTGCGTGCAGAATACCTGGATAAAAAATTCACCAATACAACAACTACAGGTGCACAAACTATTGATCCAAAATCAACACTTCAATTATTTCCAAGTATGTATTTGTCGTACACATTATCAAAGTCGGATGAAATTCAGCTAAACTATACCCGCAGAGTCAATCGTCCACGTGGGCGACAGATCAGTCCATTCCGCGACTATTCGGATTCTACAAGTATTTCGTACGGCAATCCGAATTTATTACCGGAATATTCATCTGCCCTGGAGCTAAATTATCTGAAATCATGGCAAAGCCACTCACTTTCAGCATCTGCCTATTACCGCATCACCGACAATGTTATTGAAAACGTGCGCTTCTTTAATGCCGGAACAATGGAGAATACGTACATGAACATTGCAAAAAGACAAAATTCAGGATTAGAACTGGTGGCTAAAGATCAGCTATTCACCATACTGAATCTTACATCCTCCGTAAATTTATACCACAGCAAAATCAACTCTTCGGTATATGTAAATCCATACAACACAGCTATTTCAACTACCATACCCGGACAAAGCACCTTTTCGTGGAGTGCAAACATGATGGCAAACCTCATGCTAAGTAAAACCATGTCGGGACAAATTACAGCAGAATACTCATCGCCCACGCTTATTGCTCAGGGAAAAGAAAGTGCAGAATATAAAATTGACCTGGGGCTACGCAAGACTTTCTTCGACAGAAAATTAAGCGTAAACATAATGGCCATGGATATATTCAACTTCAACAAAGAAAAGACTACAACCCTTGGAACAGGATTTTACCAGGTTGCAGAATCATACTTTCGCCGACGTATGATTGGCTTTTCAGTGAGTTATAATTTTGGCAACATGAAACCAAAACAAACGGATATGAAGAAAAAAAGTGGAACCGGCGAAATGAATATGGACATGGGCGAATAGAAATAATTATTCAGTTTCTCGATATATATATTGTATAATAGGAAAAGACACACCAGCTGTCCTTTCCTGTTTTTTTTCTTGCTCCAACTCGAAGAATGAGAGATTTTTCTGCTCAAATCCTCTAAAAAACGACAAACGACAGCACATACGGCAGATCTGAAGCGTCAATAAATTAATACTCATTAACACAGTACAACATTTGAGATATAGAGCCATTTTTTCGGGTAACATTTTGTTACAAACCGAAACCGGAATGTACGAATTTATCATTTTTCATCTTAAAAACCCAGCATTTGAAACAAGAAAAATATATTGTCAAATATACAATAACATCCAAGTTCAATTGATCATTTATTTGTATTTTTGCATAAGAATTTTAGAGATATACCAAAAAAATACATTTTAAAAACTCTTTTTCTGCATAATGAGCGTATATTAATTACAAAAACAAAGAATTTTCCAACCATAATGAATAATTATAGCTAAATGCATTGTATTATACAATATTTATATTACTTTTGCCCAAAATCTAAATAATTATACATTTATGAAGAATAAGCGAAACCGGTTACAGATAATTTCAGAAATACTTAGATCGAGTGTGGTGGGGAGCCAGGAAGAATTACTCAAAATTCTTTTAGACAAACAATGCGAAGTGACACAAGCTACTTTATCGCGCGATTTAAAATTACTGAAAGTGGCGAAAACGCCATTATCTAATGGAGCGTACAAGTATATTTTACCTCCGGTAAACAAACCGGTTCCCATCGAAGGAACGTTCAACACACTTCAGTCTCACGGTGCAGTGCGAAGTATCGAGTTTTCAGGGCAGCTGGCTGTTGTTAAAACAAAGCCCGGCTATGCAAGTGCCATCGCATGGGACATTGACAACAAGGCAAATGATGAAGTACTTGGCACAATCGCTGGCGATGACACGATTTTAGTAATTCCACGTGAAGGCGTATCACGAGAGGATATTCTAGAAATGCTCAATATCACATTTTCAGAAAAAGAGTAAAAGATAAAATAGTAAAAACTATTTTACGTTGAGAAAAGCCATAAAATAATGGCTTAGGGAATTTATTAAAGCAAGTGAAATACTTTGGAGTTAGCACTCAAAGTATAATTAGAACTCATTCATTAATTGAATATGGACACAAATATTACCGTTGACGAGATCACGGTACAAGTAGCTGATGAGCGTTTTTTAGAATACGTTGATACGATTTTGACCACCATAGCTGACGCGGCCAAAGTTCGCGGAACAGGGATTGCCAGACGTTCGCCCGAATATATCGTGCAAAAAATGAAAGAAGGAAAAGCAATTATTGCCTTGGCGGGGACCGAATTTGCCGGGTTTTGCTACATCGAATCATGGGGAAACAAGAAATTTGTGGCCAACTCCGGTTTAATCGTAGTGGACAAATTCCGCGGTCATGGTCTTGCCAAACGCATTAAACGGAAAGCCTTTGAATTATCGAGACTACGCTACCCTGATGCTAAAATTTTTGGGCTTACTACCGGTTTGGCAGTAATGAAGATCAACTCCGAATTAGGCTATAAGCCTGTTACGTTCTCCGAACTAACTGACGACGAGGCTTTCTGGAAAGGTTGCCAAAGCTGTGTAAACTATGACATCTTACAACGTACCGGTCGCAAACATTGCCTGTGCACAGGAATGCTTTTCGATCCGGCAAAAGATATAGAGAAATAAACGAACATCTAAAAAATACGACCGCTGATTGAAGTCTGTTGGCCGAAGACATAAACAACATGAAAGAAAAAGTATTATTAGCATTTAGCGGAGGATTAGACACTTCGTTCTGCGCCATGTATCTGGCTCAGGAAAAAGGATATGAAGTACATACCGCAGTTGCAAACACGGGTGGATTTAGCGATGAGGAACTGAAAGTTATTGAAGATAAGGCATATCGCTTGGGTGCCGCGAGCCATGTAGCCCTGGACGTAACGCAAGAATATTACGACAAAAGCATCAAGTATATGGTTTTTGGGAATGTGCTGCGTAATGGCACCTATCCTATCTCGGTAAGTTCCGAACGCATTTTTCAAGCCATAGCCATCATCAACTACGCGAAAGAAATTGGAGCTGAATATGTAGCTCATGGTAGCACCGGCGCCGGTAATGATCAGGTTCGTTTTGACCTTACATTCGATGTTATCGCCCCCGAAATTAAGATTCTGACGCCTACCCGCGATATGGTTTTGACCCGCGAATACGAAATCAACTACCTGAGAGACCATGGTTTTGAGGCAGATTTCAAAAAAATGGAATACTCTATCAACAAAGGTTTATGGGGAACGAGTATCGGCGGTAAAGAAACATTGAAATCCGAACAAACCTTACCCGAAGAAGCTTATCCAAGTCAGGTTGAGAAACAAGGCGAAGAAACCGTTACCATCGGTTTCGAAAATGGCGAAATCTGCTCGGTAAACGGCACAACAAATAAAAACAAAGTATTATTAATCAATCAACTCGAAGAAATAGCCAACAAATATGGTATTGGTCGCGACATGCATATCGGCGATACCATTATTGGTATAAAAGGACGTGTTGGATTTGAGGCTGCAGCTCCATTACTAATTATCAATGCACATAAAATGCTTGAAAAACACACGCTTACCAAATGGCAACAATATTGGAAAGATCAATTGGGCAACTGGTACGGTATGTTTTTACATGAAGCTCAATACCTCGAACCAGTTATGCGCGACATTGAACAATTTCTACAAAGCTCACAACAAAACGTAACCGGAACTGTAATTGTGAAACTGCGTCCATACAATTATACCTTGGTAGGTGTTGAAAGCACTTTCGATTTAATGAAAACAGACTTTGGCGAGTATGGCGAGGTGAACCGCGCCTGGAGTGCCGACGATGTAAAAGGATTTACAAAAATATTGGGCAACCAAATGAAAATTTATTATAACGTCCAAAAACGGAATGATAAATAACTACAAAGAAAAACAATAGTACTAAAGAATGTCGATAAAGCCACTGTCCATAACACAGTGGCTTTTATTATAAATTGCTGGTTTATTGAGCGTTTTGGCATTCAAAATAAAAATTGTACTTTTGTAATCGAAATGAGGATAATTGATATAAAGACACTGAGTTGCTTGTATTTCAATTATAAATTATGCATTATTAATTATAAATTAAATATATGGCTACTACAGCAGATATTAAAAACGGAATGTGTTTGGACATTGATGGTCAATACTATTTCATCACAGAATTTCTTCACGTTAAACCGGGAAAAGGACCGGCGTTTGTTCGTACCAAAATGAAAAACGTTGTTACCGGACGTACACTCGACAGAACATTTAACTCAGGAATTCGCATAGAAGAAGTGCGTATCGAACGTCGCGACTATCAATATCTTTATCAGGATGAAGCTGGTTACAATTTCATGAACAACGAAGATTACGAACAAGTATCAGTAAACAAGGATATTATAAATGGAGTTGACTTCCTGAAAGAAGGTATGATTTGCGAGGTAGTAACTCACGCACAATCAGAAACCATTCTTTATGTTGATCTTCCCGTTCAGGTTGCACTAAAAATCACCTACACAGAACCGGGATTGAAAGGCGACACTGCGACCAACGCTACAAAACCTGCAACGGTTGAAACTGGTGCTACTGTGCGTGTTCCTTTATTCATTAACGATGGAGAAACGATTAAAGTAGATACTCGCAACGGTTCATATGTTGAGCGTGTAAAGGCATAATTCAGCTTTCAAAAAGAAAAAAAAAATTGAAGATTCGACAAACTAAAATAGTTGTCGGATCTTTTTTTTGCAAGAAAACGAAAATTATGAAAGATTTTTCCTTTATTTGCAATACAAACTATATAAAATGGGAATACTAAAAAAAAGAATAAAAAGCTTTGGATATGCAGGAAGAGGAATCCGCATTGTTTTTGGAACTGAGACAAATATGAAAATTCATATCTGCATCGCCGTACTGGTTCTGATAGCCGGATTTACATTCAAAATAAGTGCAATCGAATGGATAGCCTGCTTACTTTGCATCGGACTGGTTATTGGGATGGAGATGGTAAATACATCTATTGAAAACATTGTCGATTTGGTTTCACCGGATTATCATCCATTGGCAGGGAAAGCTAAAGATGTAGCCGCCGGTGCGGTGCTCCTATGTGCCATTATATCAGTGACAATAGGGCTATTAGTATTTGCGCCTAAATTTTGGCATGTCATAACTTCAATATTTTAATTGATCTTAATATGAAATCGGCACTCACAGATTTTTTAAACTTATTGTTTCCAAATCTATGCGTTGTTTGTGGAGAAAACCTACATAAGCAAGAACAACAACTGTGCATTAGCTGCCGACATGGCATCCCGAAAACAAATTATCATCTGATTACTAATAATCCAATTGAAAAACGATTTTGGGGCAAAGTTCCATTATATCGCGGCACAGCCTTTTTCTTCTTTCAAAAGGGATCTCCCTACCAGAAAATTTTACATAGTCTAAAATACAAAGGCAATCAAGAAATAGGGGAACTACTCGGAAAATATGCGGCAGAAGAATTACTTAGCTCTGTAGATTTTTCAACAATTGATGTCATAATACCGGTTCCACTTCATCCCAAAAAACACAAACTAAGAGGCTACAACCAGAGTGAATGCATTGGGAAAGGGCTATCCAAAATACTTGAAAAACCTATTGATACCGACAGTCTGATTCGTATTCGCGAAAACACGACTCAAACAAAAAAGAACGTATTCGAACGTTATGAAAATACAGAAGGAATATTTATAGTACAGAACACGAACAATTTAACCGGAAAACATGTTTTAATCGTTGATGATGTGCTCACAACGGGTTCAACCCTCGAAGCTTGCGTTAGAGCCCTTACAGAAATAGAGGGCGTAAAAGTGAGTGTTTTCACATTGGCAGTCGCCTAAGTTATCAATATTTTAGTAAATATGAAGGATACAACATTTAACACTAAACAACACAAAACAACAGTCACCAGTTTTAACTCTAAATCGAAGTTATAATGTTGAGAATATCGATTTAGAATGAAATTTAATTTGTAGTTTTGTATTAAAATACACACGGAGACCCCGATTAACACTACAAAACACGACTATGCAGTTCAAATGTCGCATATTTATTCCATACATCTTCCTACTCCTTGTAGGATGCTCTTTGCTCCCGAACAAAATGAAAACTGCAGAGCAATTAATGGAAACCTCACCCGATTCTGCACTGCACCTTTTACAACAAATTAAACCCAACCAATCACTATCCGACGCCGATCAGGCTTTGTACGGCTTACTGCTTTTCGAGGCTTTGGATAAAAAATATTTACCACTTAGACCCGACTCAGCCATCAACTTCTCGTTGGACTTTTACCAAAGCAAAAACGACAAAGTCCGACTAGCAAAATGCTATTTTTACAAAGGGCGAATGTACAAATATGCTCAACAATACGATGAGGCTACAGAAATGTATCTGAAAGCCTTGGATAATTGTCAGGATAAGAAAGATTATGCTTTAATGGGGAAGATTTACTCGGACATGGCATATATTTGTTCTATTCAGCAGGATTATGTTAGGGCAAGAGAAAAAGATCAACTTGCAGCCGACTGTTTCAATCGATTAGGGAAAACCGTAGATGCTTGTTTTAGAATTATTGATATCGGCATTACATATCGCTGTGAAAAGAAATACGAAAAAGCTCTTCAATACTATCGTAAAGCAATCTCAATTTGTCCAGATTCGAATTTATTAGGAACAGCATTTCAAGAGATAGGCACTGTCTATCAATATGCAAATCATTATGATTCAGCTCAAATATATTATAAAAAAAGTATTAGTTTCCCATGCAAGGAGGGAAATTATTCAATAAGGTGCTGTGCATTAGCTGAATTGTTTTTTTTAACGTCAAAGTATGATTCTGCAGTTCATTATGCAACTATTGCGCTTAAAAACCAATCGAACTTTCATATACAGAAGGAATGCTACAGAGTGCTGGCAAACTCGAAATATTCACAGGGAGACTTCAAACAAATGGCTCTATATATGAGTAAATTTCAGGACTGTACAGATTCTATTAGGAAAATTGATACACAAACAAAATCAACAGTATTAGAAAATATACACAAAACAACAGAAACAGCATATAAAACAAAGAAATACTTAGCGATATTAGGCTGGGCAATACCCTTTATCGTCTCAATAAGCCTCTTTATTTTATTTCGGTTAAGACAACGAAACAAAGGAAAAGAAAAACAATTGGTAGAGATTGAATTGCAACTAACAGAAAAGCAGTTGAGTCTAAAAAACAATTTTATTCAAAAAATTGAAGAATCGAAATCATTGCATATGGATGAATACCGTAAATCTTCACTGGCAAAACGGGAAGCCATGGACAAAGAAGTGTACAATGTTTGCCTGCACTTAAACGACTGGACCGTTTTTAGCGAAAGCATGAATCGCACTTTCAACAACACAGTAAGTTTTTTGGAAAAAACCTACCCTGACATTACGCGCAAAGAAATAACCTGGTGCTGTCTTTATCTACTTAATATTCATAGTGGCGATATGGCGCTGGTATTGGATTGCAAACCCGAAAGTTTGTACAAACTAAAGCAACGCCTGGCTCAGAAAATGAAACTCAAAACAACACTCGAGCTAAATCAACTCTTAAAGGAAAGATCGGTGTCGAAATAATAGTTTCTCATCTGTTATTTTCCAATTATCCTCCTCTCCCCCTCTACTTTTACCCTCTTATTTTCGGTCATTTTTTGCTTGTCCTGATTTTTTCCGCTTGTCCAGTCGTAGACAATTGGAAATTAGAATGTTACGAAATGGCTTGTCCTACTTTATTTCGTCCAAATATTTGGAACTATTGCATGCTATATATAACTTAGCACCTTGAAAGAACACCCTTTTACATTTACAAAACCACAAGTATCACTTTACAAAAAAAACAATTTGTATGAAAAAGCAAAATTTTATTCTTGGTGTCGCACTGATGACACTTTTTTCTATTTTTACATCTCAAGCAATTTATGCCGGTCAAGTTCTAATAAGACCAGACACACCAATTATCCCTGATAATACCCCAAGAGCTCCTGTTAGCATTGCCCTTGATGTAACACAAAATGAAACTGATGTCACATTAAGCTTCTTGTATCCGGTTGGTGATGCACTGATTACAGTAGAAAATGAAAATGGTGAAGTCGTTTATCAGGAAACAGTAGATACATTTACTACACTGGATGCGTATATCGACACTCAAAATTTTGATGGTGGCGTGTATACTTTAAAAATCAGCTACGGTTCTACCGATTTAGTTGGAGAATTTGAGCTATAAAAGAAACTTAGAACGAGGCGGAATTACTGCCGCCTCGTTATCAATGTAACGGCAATCAACAAATAGAAACTTTCAAAACACTTTAGGGTATGATAAAAATATTAAAAGCCTGGCTGACAAAAAGCAATCAGCCACACAACGCAAGCGAATATAGTGCAGAAGTTGCTATAACCAAAAATCTATATTTGTCGGATATTATTAATGAAATGATAAAAGATGGTCTTGAAATAGACCCTGATTTTGCAACGAAAGTGATTACGACTTTCAACAAAAAATCATCTGATCTTGTTTTTAGTGGAAACAGAGTAGATACCGGCTTGGTATCCATGTATCCAATTATCAAGGGACAATTGTACAATAAAACATGGAATCCCAATGTAAACTCCGTAAATGTATCCATCATTCCAAGTAATGAGCTTAGACAAGGCATGTTTGAAACAACCGTGGAAATTATTGGAGAAAAAACATCTCCACAAAATGAAAAATCGACTGAACAGCTTACTCAGTCTTATGAAAATTTTAAACCGATAGGTCGCAACCCAAAAAATGATATACCTGCATGTGGAGTGGCATTTAGGGCGTGGCTTTGTCAGGCCTAGATGATTTTTCACATCACGGCATTATACACCCGATTCTAAATCAGTGTACAATCATTTCACGAACCTTTATCTTTCCAATCGTTTTTTTAAAATAAATTTGTACTTTTGCATTAAGGCAAACTTTGGTGTATTTTCATCTACAGTAAGAAACCGGGGTTGCCATATGCAAGTACAAAGTTATGATCACACCAGCACGTCTTTTTTTTCTGTTTCTAGGTATTTCATTTATAAGTTGCTCATACACCCCAAATGAGTTAAAAATAGCAGAGCAAATAATAGAAAAACACCCCGATTCCGCATTACACATCCTTCAAAAATTACCTTCTGAAAAATATAGTTCCGATGCCAACAAGGCTTTATACGGCATCCTCCTCTTTCAAGCTCTGGATAAGAACTATATGCCCTTACAACCGGATTCATTGATTGACTTTGCTATAGCCTATTATCAAAAAAGAAAAGATGAAAAGCAACTGGCTATTGCCTTTTTTTATAATGGGCGGAAGTTTTATTACAAAAACAACTATCAAAAAGCCACTTATGAATATCTAAAAGCGATTGATATTATCAAAACAAAAAAAGATTATAACACACTAGGTAAGATATGTTCAGACATGGGGTATATCTGCTCATTTCAAGGACAGTTCAAAGAAGCTAGAAAAAAACATATGCTAGCGAAAAAGTACTTCGAACTAGCAAAAAAGAAACTTTCCGCGGAATACTCTCAGCTTGACATAAGCGTAACTTACAGATGTACAAAAGATACAAAGATAGCACTAAAACTATGTCAAAAAATAATTTCCCAAACAAACGACTCAATACTACTTGGAATAGCTTATCAAGAAATTGGAGTCAATTATATGCTTCTAAATCAACTAGACTCAGCAATCTTATATCTAAAGGTATGTCTAGCTTTCCCAGCTAAAGGTGCAAGTAGCGCTATTAGAAATTGCTCGCTGGCTGATGCTTACACAAAGAAAAATGAATATGACTCTGCTATAATTTATGCATCTGAATCACTAAAGCACCCATCCAGACATTCTACGATACGAGAGTGCTATAGAATTCTTACAAATGCTGCATATTTAAATAGCAATATTAAGCTCATGAATAAATACATGAGTAAGTATCAGGAATATACCGACTCGGTTCGTATCATCGAATCTCAAACAAAAGCAATAGTAATTGAGCAACAACACAACAGCAAAGCGGAGGTTAGCAGCGCTAAACAGAATCTTACAATATACACCTTGCTACTTATAGCCTCCATTCTTATCATTGTAATCATCGGGGCATACATCTATCACAGAAATAGACTTCGTAAACTAGAAATTGATAATTATAAACTGGAGTTAAACAACAAACAAATTTTTGTTAGTCAGAGTATCAGCACTAAAATTGAAGAGCTGAAATCCATCCAAACGAAAACCAGAAAAAATACTCACCCCGGCGAGCGCGTAAAACTCAACAAAGAACTATATAACAATGCTTTGCACATAGATAATTGGGACGTATTTTCCTCCGACATGAATCACGCGTTCAACAATATCGTAGACAGACTGCAAATAGAACACCCTGCTTTAAGTCGGAAAGAAATTAGTTGGTGCTGCCTGCATCTATTGGACATTTCGAATGTAGACAAGGTTCTATTACTGGAAACAACTACGGAAGGGTTGTACAAACTAAAACAACGGATTGCCCAAAAATTGAATTTGGTCAGCACGAAAGAACTTGATATATACCTCAGAAATAAGGCTGCAAACAGAAACTAATTTACAAGCGTCGCTAATGTGAGTTATATTTTGTAGATTTGCAAAAAAAAAACAATATCAGCTCGTTCTATTCAATAAGTCCAGGCTTGCTTATTATGAAATTCATCACACTCTATAGTATAATTATTGCCCTACTTACTTTCAGCTTTACGAGTTGTTCCAAGACTCCAAATGAATTAAAAATAGCAGAGAAGGTGATCGAAAGCCAACCCGACTCTGCATTACACATCCTGCAAAAATTACTCCCTGAAAAATACAGCGCGAGTACCAGCCGTGCTTTATACGGTCTACTTCTATTTAAAGCACTGGACAAAAACAGTTTGCCTTTACAGCCCGATTCGTTATTGGACTTCTCGATAGACTACTTCACAAGGCAAGATGACAAAATTCGACTTGGAAGCTGCTACTTTTACAAGGGACGAAGTTACATGAACAAAAACAAATATGAACTGGCCGCTTCAGAATATCTAAAAGCACTGGATAACCTAAAAGATGAAACTGATTACAACAGCCTTGGCGAAGTGTATTCCGACATGGGAAAAATATGTTCAGCACAGCAACAACACAAAGAAGCAAGAGAAAAACACCAACTAGCCGCTAACTATTTTGCCAAAATGAAAAATAGCAATGCAGTATGTTATTCAATGTTGAACATCGGAGCTACATACAAATGTACTAAAGAATTTAAGTTCGCACTTAAGTACTATCGCAAAGCTCTTCAGCAAGCCAATGATTCAACACTAATCGGCAATATATATCAGGAAATTGGGAATATATATACAATTTCAGACCAACCCGACTCTGCAATACGCTATTTGAGAATAAGCTTGCAATACCCTGTAAAAAAAACAGACTATGCCGCACGGTTTTATTCGCTCGCAGATGCATACACAAACAAAAATAGAAATGATTCTGCTGAACTTTATGTAAAAAAATCCTTAAAATACCCTGCCGACTTTTTTACCCGAC
This sequence comes from Paludibacteraceae bacterium, assembly GCA_942493025.1. Lineage (GTDB taxonomy): Bacteria > Bacteroidota > Bacteroidia > Bacteroidales > Paludibacteraceae > Paludibacter. The sequence goes on along the minus strand of OW818663.1, from coordinate 3,663,143 downwards.
GCGGTTGCTACCTTATACTGGTAAATACCACCTACTTGAAAGGTGATATAAAACTCATGGGCAAATATATGAGTAGTTACCAACAATATACCGATTCCATTCGTAGCATAGAATCCCAAACAAAAGCCACTGTTATAGAAGACTTACATGCAAATTCTATTGAAACCAGTGGCGCAAGGCAAAGTTCATCAATAACCATTATACTATTGATCGCAGTCTCGTTGTTTGGTGGGGCTATCTCGTTTTATTTCTACAAACGGAATAAAACGAAAAAGCATGAACTCGATGGCTATAAAACCGAATTAAGTAGCAAGCAAGTTTTTGTTAGTCAGAGCATAAGTAAAAAAATCGAGGAGTCGAAGGCAATTCAGGCTATCTCACGCAAACATGCATTGCCAAATGAGAGAATAGAGCTAGACAAAGAAGTATACAACAATAGCCTGCACATAAACAACTGGGATGTTTTTACCTGCGAAATGAATCATGCCTTCAACGGAATAACAGACAAACTTATGGCCAATTATCCAACGTTGAGTCGGAAGGAAATTAGTTGGTGCTGTCTGCAGTTATTGAATATTTCCGGTGCAGATAGAATTCTATTATTAGAAACAACCACCGAAGGTTTATACAAAATGAAACAGCGAATTGCTCAAAAGCTAGATTTAAAAAGCACAAAGGAGCTAGATGCATTTTTAAATGAAATCGTTTCCACTCACATCTAATATCCCATGTAAATATTTATTCGATGTAGAGATTCAGCTCTATTTAAGTAAATATTTAGACCAACTTAACTGATGTCCAAAAATAATTGCATTAACAACTATATTGTGTTGAATTTCAATCAATTATTTTTTAAGATGTCCAAAGTATTTTCACCCCAAATTTGGATAGACTAGTCGTATTATCTAATTTAGCCGCACAATAGAAGAGCAATAACTTTCAACTATTGCACAAAAAAAACACTCGTGGCTAATTTCTTGTATCTTATAAGCAAAAGGAATGAGCGGTATATTCAAGTATGGTGATAGTGAAACCCATAAGGCGTTTGTCCTCAAAACCTAAACCAAAATAGGAAAAATGCGACTTGTAAATTTTTTAGAGAGAAATTATACCACTCACCTTTTGTGATATAGTTCGCCCCGTTTGGCACATGAATAGTGCTAAACGGGGCGATTTATTTTTAATATTTACATCTTCTTTAAACTCGCTACCACCCCATCAGCTGTTGAAATCTGCTCCAGAAAATCTCTGAAATCAGTATAATCCCCCGCAGGGAATGTTCCTTTTGTCAATTCAAAATGACGCGTGTACGTAATTTCACTACCCTTCTGAGTCGACTGAGAAATGTACTTACCAAACTTACCTACAAGTTCTGTTTTTTGAGGCAAGTCGGTTACCTGATACCCCTTAGGCAATTGATAAGTTACAGTGTCATTTTCCATATAAGAGCGACGGATACACATGTCGGTCTTTCGGTTCCTTACTTTATCAGGAATAGAACTCAGCCTGTTCATAAAATTCAACGGCAACAACGCAATATCGCCCATTTTTTTGATATAATTAGTGAAAGTCAGATCCAAATGCTCATCCAACGAAGGAGTTTTACTCCGATTTTCGACTAGTGAAAACTTTGTAAGTGAGAAGGATGGAAGCTCTATGCTTTGAGTGATTTTTTTTAGCTTGTCGGCATCATCGGCGTAATAAGTCGGCATCATGTCATCATAGCACAATCCCATATACTTTGCAGCTGCAGTTGCATCTCCCGACTCAATATCAGCCAGATTAACCTTGGTAGATCTATTAATGCAATTTTCGGTTGCCGGATATATTCGGGTATGAACTAATTTACTGTTTTCTCCATCAATCATCAACACCTCCCTATCATCAGTAAAGTCACCACTAAACCCACAAGGACTCCGTTGGCTGGTACACTCCAACCAAACTGTATCTTTATCTATTGGCACAAAAATAATCGCATGATTAAACTGGTTTGAAGCGAAGTCGACATCTATATTTCTGCTCGCACCTCCGGCATTCACAAGCGCATAGTAAGATTTTATTCCAACAGCAGACAGCAGAGATTTAGTATAGTTGGAAAGCGCCTTACAGTCGCCATATGACGTTTTATCAACCGTTTCAGCATCGAACGGTTGCCATCCCCCAATTCCGACCTGTATACTTACATAACGCGTTTTTTGCTGCATATACTCATAAACAGCTTTTACTTTTTCGAAATCATTTTTAGATGAGGAGGTTATTTCTTTCATCCTGGCCTTAGTTACTTCAGACAAAATATCTTTTTTATCCAATAAACCGGTCATCCAAACCCCTAAATCTTTCCACGTTTCCGAAGATCCTTTGGTTTCTCCCACTTCAAATTTGTTGGGAGCTAAACGAACCAAAGGATAAGTAGGTAAAGATTTTATTGTCATCGGCTCAGCTTTATGAGCTGCAAGATTGGTAATTGTCCATGTATAAACATCCTTATTTTCTTGTATCGTTTTCACAACGCCCTTTGATAAGTTGTATTCTCTGTAACGAAAAGAGTACCCCACAGGGGCTCTCACAACGAATACAGAGTTTTCGTAAGAAGTATTTTCACTACCATGACTCCAAACCGGCAGAAAGAATGTGTGCTTAAGATCAATATCATAGGTATATTCAACCGTAAATGGATATGTCAGATTTTTGGGATCTATGTATTTAACTCTATTGTCTTCGTATAAAGAAAATCCGCTTATTGCGCTATAATCGATAACATCATCCGCTCCCAAAGATTTTAGCTGCTTTCCCAGTTCATTATAAACCTTCCCCCTGATGTTTGATATCTTATTCATCGGGTCATATGTCTCTTTAAAATAGGCATTATCCTCCCCATTCTTGTTCAGAATAGTACGTACCTCGGTTACTGATACAACAGCTGATTTCTCGGATTTAATCTCTACCTCCTGCTTATACACACGCATAACTGTGTGCGCATTTTGAAGCAATGCAGCGGGTATTTCGCTCACCGGATACATTAACTCCTTAGCAGAAACAACTATACAAAGTGATAGTAAAATCAAACTAAAAATAAATCTTTTATACATTTACTTATATTTTTTTGAGGATCAGCATTTCGGATTGTTTTTTCACCAATTCATCAAAATAAATTTTCAAATCGGGATATTCAGCCGCATAAAATATCGGTTTATTAATGTTAAATTTAAACACCATTTGAACCACATTTTCTGTTGCTGCAGCTTGCATCTGAAAGCTGGCAGAGTTTTCGGGCAAAGACATCTTAGTATTCTTTGGCAGTTGCTCTACAGCATATCCTTCGGGTAGCTCCAAATAGACAATCAGCGATTTCTCAATCGGAGTTGTAAAATCGACCGGATAAATACGCTCCTCCAGCTTGAATGGGTTTTCAGTCCATTTATCCATCAATATTGGGCTTACAAATAGTTGATCATTTGCCTTTGTGACTCTATTTTTCCATACAATTGTAAAATCCTCTTTCACGGGCTTCTGCAGGCTATCTAAGTCAGCCACATCGTACTTATCAACAGAAAGGCCAATATTATCGCTTTCAATTGATTTTAAATAATCATCCTGACTATTGAACGTTTTATAATGATTTCTAAGATCCAACGCTGCATAATCGCTACACATTTTAGTCCAGACACCCTTCATTGTACCATCTGCCGAAAGTTTTAGTTTAAAGAAGGATGACATTTTTTCTTTTTTGGCAGGATTTAAATCTACCCAATTAAAACCTTCTTTCAGCACGACCATTCCCCGCCCATTCAAAGCACGTTCGGGCAATAATCCAACAGGCAAATTCTCCTCCGTAGCATCGAGAAGATAGGTCTTATCCCCTATCACAGCCTGTGCGGCAACATAGTTCAACTTATCAAAACTTACAGAATATTGTGGCAAAACACCATTCGAACGGGTACTCAACACCAATGGATTAGCACTAATATCTAACTTGCGAAGCAGTAACACTAAATTTAGATTCACTTCCGAAGCATTACCAATCTTCTTATTGAACGATTGACTCAATCCACTTTCCGAAATCCAAATAGATTCTCTTTTATTCCATTTTATTCTTTTGATTTCTCGATAAGCCTTGAACAAACGCTCTTCAGGATTAGCAGTAGTCTCTTTAATTTGCTTCGCAAGTCCGTTCAGATATAGTTGGAGGGTATATAGTTCCTGCCCAAAATTAGACTCCTTATTCAATGCTTCGGCAACGGCTTCCCAGGTTGTAGCATAGTCTTTATACAGCTCACCGGGTATATGTATAGAAGATATTTCAATATCAAATCTTGACATGTAATTTTCATAATTGTTGATAAAAGGTTCCGATTTGAAAGCCGAAACATCTTTAGTAACCCAGCGTCCATCTGTTGAAATATGAAAAGGGGTAAATCCGATAGCGTTTTTGCGAAATGACAAGTACTGATTGTCTTCAATTATCAACTCGCTCCAACGCACAGGAATTGTTTCCTGAAACCTCCAGAGAGTAGGTAAACCTGTATAATAAAACTCCACATCAATGACAGAGCCTACTTTTACATTCGGACAAGCAACTCTGGCCTGGTAGTGATTTTTTGAAACCCTTTCTATAAAAATTGACTCTTTGCTGAGTTTGGTAACAACAGGGACACCATTTTCCATGTTTACGATTTGTCCCTTCACGACTGCTTTTTCGGTGGCTGGAACAAAAAAATCACCTTGCGACTTACCTTCTTCTTTGAGAATTTTGATGCGTTTTTGATGCACAAACTGAAATTCCCGCGAATTAAAATATCCATAATTACATAATACCACCGCTGATGCACTGGAATCGGCCGGATACACTTTCATTTCCAAATCAGCCTGGTCGACTTTACCATACTTCATGGGTGCTTTTTGAGCATGAATAACATTTATTAATAAAAATGCAAAGAGCAAAAAAAGTAGGGATTTCTTCATAAGTTCTAATTTTATAGTAGTAGGGATATGGGGTAATATATTGACAAATAGGCACTGCTCGCGTATATTACAAAACCTGACAGCAGACCTGGTCACTATATGAAGCAATGGTGCTATATTTATTTACTTAAAACGGTGCAAATATAACAAATTATTGTTAATGAAATGCAATTTATCGATAAATATTTATGATTTTGAATAAAATATTCATATGAGCTGGTTTTGCTGCTTAATCAGCAGCTATTACAAACCAATAAACCGGTATTCACACAGGAATTAAATGCAAAAAAGGCCGACAAATTATTTGTCGGCCTTGTATAATAAAATTCGGTTATGTTACTCTATCAAATTCAATTCAGCAATTCTCACTTTTTCAAATGTAAATTGCTGTAAAACTTCATCTTTATAGGCAGATATTTCGTCGTTAAACAAATTTCCAATACTTCCCTGATGCGTGTGATTTACGATCTTGTTGGGCTTAAAATTACCTGCTTCAATTTCCAACCCCACTTGTTTGTAGGCATCCCTAAAAGGAGTTCCTGTCAGTGTCAATCGATTAACCTCTTCAACACTAAATAAATAATCGTATCGTGAGTCGGCAAGGATTTCGGTATTTACTTCCACTTGCGCCATCATCATAGCCGTCATCTCCAGGCAGTCGGTAAGCTCGGCAAAAGCGGGAACAAAAACCTCTTTGATAATCTGCAAATCGCGGAAATAACCCGATGGCAAATTATTTGTTATCATCATTATCTGCTGAGGCAAAGACTGCAATTTATTGCATTTGGCACGCGTAAGCTCGAACACGTCGGGGTTTTTCTTATGGGGCATAATGCTCGAACCTGTTGTAAATTCATCGGGGAGTCGGATAAATCCGAAATTTTGCGAAGTAAACATACAAGCATCAAAAGCCAGCTTAGCAACTGTAGCTGCAACACCGGCCAATGCATTTGCCACTGTGCGTTCCATTTTGCCGCGCCCCATTTGCGCATACACCACATTGTAATTCATTGTGTCAAAGCCTAACAAGTCGGTTGTCATTTGGCGATTGAGTGGAAATGATGAACCGTATCCGGCGGCAGAGCCAAGCGGATTACGATTGGTAATTTTCCACGCCGAGAGCAATAGTTGTAAATCGTCGGCCAGACTTTCGGCATAAGCGCCAAACCACAAACCAAATGACGATGGCATAGCCACTTGCAAGTGCGTGTATCCCGGAAGCAACACTTCTTTGTAACGATTGCTTTGCGAAATAAGCACATCAAACAAATCGGTAACAGCTGTCACTGTTTTTTCTATTTCGGCCCGTGCAAAAAGTTTCAGGTCAACAAGCACCTGGTCATTCCTCGATCGGCCGCTGTGGATTTTTTTACCCATATCACCAAGCTTGCGGGTGAGCAACATTTCCACTTGCGAATGAACGTCTTCCACACCTTCCTCGATGCTGAATTGTCCGCTGTCAGCAATTTTATATATGCTTTTCAGTTCGGTCAGCAAAGCCTCTAACTCGGTTGGCTCCAGTAAGCCAACAGACTCTAACATGCGAATGTGTGCCATGGAGCCTAGTACATCGTACTTAGCCAAAAACACATCCATTTCCCGGTCGCGACCAACAGTAAAAGCCTCAATTTTAGCATTTACCTGCGTACTTTTTTCCCAGAGTTTTGTAGCCATAATTATCAATTATTTATTCAAGCTCTTTGCAAGCAAATCAGCCACCATGTTCACACCTTCTTTGAGTTTTTTATCCACCATCATTTTTATCATAGTGGGCAAATCCGCTTTGATAGTCAGCTTCATAGCTGTTTGATTTTCCTCAATTTGTTTAAGCTGAATCCACACGTTTACCTTTACAGGTGCATTTTCGGATTCGAACTTCACCGTTTTGAATGCTTCCCGCTCAATAACGCGAAACCCTACTTTTCCAAAACCTTCCACCACAAAGCTACAACTATCCGTATCAAACTCCAGGTCTTTTACCTTATCGGTTGCAGGCGCTTGTTCCTGAATTTTTTTGAGATTATTTAAGTCGCTAAGAATGCCAAAAACCACTTCTTCGTTCGAAGAAATGGTTTTTATTTCGCTTTCGTATGTTGTCATATAGTTTATTTACAAATGAAATATGTTCAGTTTATGATTCTTTCAAAATATATACCGGTTGAGTTCTAGTCTTTCGGCACTAAATTACGAATCAAACAAAAACGTGTGAATTAAAGTTCAGTTTTCCATTCCGATGGATTGGTACGCCATTCTTGCAATGTTTCAATATCGTCGGCTGAGATATAATTCGTTGAAAGTGCCTCTGCCAATACGGCTTCGTAACTACAAAGTGTGGTCAGTTTCACTTTGGCTTGTTTGAATTTTTGTTCGGCAACCGGGAATCCGTACGTGAAAATGGCCAGCATACCTAACACTTCGGAGCCATCATTACGAATAGCTTCACAGGCTTTCAAACTACTTCCTCCTGTAGAAATAAGGTCTTCAACAACAACCACTTTTTGTTTTGGACGCAAGTCACCTTCAATCATATTTTCCAGGCCATGACCTTTTGGTGTAGGGCGAACATAAACAAATGGCAACCCAAGTGCATCGGCAATCAAAGCACCCTGAGCAATGGCTCCTGTAGCTACACCTGCAATAACCTCCACATCAGGATACATTTCCAGTACCAAACGGGCAAGTTCAATTTTAATAAAACTGCGAATTTGTGGGTATGACAGTGTTTTGCGATTGTCGCAATATATAGGCGATTTCCAACCTGAAGCCCATGTAAATGGATTATTCGGTTGCAACTTGATAGCTTTAATTTTAAGTAGCTTTTCGGCTACATTTTTTTCTAATGTTTTCATTTTGAGTTCAGTTTATCTCTTTTGTGCTTTAGTAAAATACAATTCCCATTTGGCTACAAAAGTACGTAAACAAATTAAGACTAAAAACATAAATATTTATATTATACAACATTCTTTTGCTATGCAGGCTTTTAAACAACTAACAAAATGTCAGCTATTTTGCATAATTATTGAAAACAGACAATTAATCAAGCTCAATATTAAATGTGCCTATAAACATTTTTGCCCTGATACGCATCAGTGTCTGACTTTCATCGTCAGACATCCAAACATCCACAGAATGTTTACCATTCAAGAGCTTATTATCGGGCATAATCGGGCGCAAAAGAAAACATCTTACTTTGCCCCTTGAGGTATTAATAATCTCTTTACCTAAATACACTATATTCATTTCGTAACTTTTATCTTCGAAAAAGCCGTTTACTTTAATGGTATCGTTTTTCTTCAGGTCTGAAAAATCCCTCAAGCGCATCAACATAAAACCACCAATCAGATCTGTCACATTTTCAGGCGCTTCGTAGTATTTTGGCTCATTGTACTTTTGCTGCTTTTGATCCAGAATCGACACAGCTACTCTTTTATTTTTATGATCAAAGTTTGCCGTTTCGTCCAACACGTAACGCCCTTCGCGAATAGAGCGCGAGGTACGATGGGTAATAAGATCTGAAGTGTCGATATATGAACTCCAGCTGTCTTTCACATAAAAAAGGCTGGCCAATCCGTTTGTTTGCCCTTTCACTTCTATTTTAAAACAGGGGTGAGACTGCACCATATACACTTTTGGATCTATTTTAGTTTGAGCGCGCCCGATAGTCAGCAATCCCCAGCGCGCCTTGTATTCCAGTGTTTCGCCTTTAAGGAAAGTGGCATTGGCTTTAGGATTATTGGCAGCCTGAGTGATAAGGCATACAAACAACATAAAAAATATACTGTTATTTCTGATAATATTCATTTTGGATAGAATAACTTGTTGAAATTAAGATTTCCCGAATAACTTTCAAGAACCATACCAAAAAAAGACGAAGCTCTAGTTTACGGGCGACAAAAAAGCATCTTCGATATGATCGATAATAAATTCCTGACCGTGAGGAATGACTGAAATGACATCAAACCGTGTTTCCCCCTGCCAATCGTATTGAAAGATATACTCATGAGTGGCATTTACTATATTTCTGATTTTTCGAAGATTGATAGCTTCTTCGGGATGCTCAAAAGTCTCTGTCGAACGGGTTTTCACCTCTACCACTACAAGCCAGTCATCTTTACGGGCCACGATGTCAAGTTCCAACTTGCCTTTCACCCAGTTGGTATGCAAAATGCGATACCCCTTGCTACGCAAGTAGGCCTGAGCACGTTCTTCGCCAAGATTTCCTAAATCGTTGTGGTCTGCCATAAATTAAAAACATATAAAATAAACGTTTAAAATTTTCAAATTAAATTTTTATTCAGTCATTTATAAAAAAGACAGTTCAAAAATACAGATTTTTGAACTATAACAGTCAAAGTTGCTAAGATAATATTATTTTTGTACTGATTATTCAGCAATTATGGCAAAAAAGAAACCATTACCCGCCTCACAGCGAAATTCCCTACGTACACATCGTCAGATTTTCACTCTTAATGACGAGGAAAACAAAGCATTAGAACGTTATATTGCGAAATATAAGGTGCAAAACAAGTCAAAGTTTATCCGTGAGACATTGATGGTAGCCATTATCCGTAGATTTGAAGAAGATCATCCAACCCTTTTCGATTAAATCTCTCCTCCTATCTCGTCAAATTATGCCCAACGGCATGCCATTTTAAACAAAACACAAACAAGCTACAATATGGAAATCATTTTAGTATTTCTTGCATTGGCTGTCGGCTTTCTGACAGCTTGGTTTATTGCATCACGTCAACGTGCCGCGACCCGACAAAATTATGAGGTCAACGAAAAAGCACTTATGGGGACTTTGGCCGAGACTCAAACTCAAAAATCAGTTGCATTGGAAACGGTTCGCTTAAAAATAGATGAAATTCAACGCATTCAACTTGATTTAACTAAACAAATCGAAATTTCGAATGCACGTGGCATGGAAGTTGCTGCGTTAAAAGTGGTAAATGAAAACATTGGCGAAAAACTCGAAAATCAGAAAAGCGAGATTGAAACCCTGCAAAAACGACTCACAACCGAGTTTGAAAATATTGCCACCAAAATTCTCAAAGAAAGGTCGGATGAATTTACAGTTTCGAACAATAAACATATGACGGAAATTCTCAATCCGCTGAAAGAAAAGATTCAGCTATTTGAGAAAAAGGTAGATGAAACATACGATAAAGAATTGCGCGACAAAATTAGTCTGCGCGAAGAAGTAAGAAAGCTTACGGAATTAAATACACGCATCAGTCAGGAAGCCAACAATTTGACCAAAGCGCTGAAAGGTGATGTAAAAAAACAGGGAAACTGGGGCGAAGTGATTCTGGAGCGCGTATTGGAACGATCGGGGCTGACGCGTGGGCAGGAATTTGAACGCGAAGTGGTGGTTGAAGGTGCCGATTACAGCGTGCAACGTCCGGACGTTATTATTCATTTACCGGATAACAAGCATATTATTATCGACTCAAAAGTCTCGCTTGTGGCGTACGAACGATTTATTTCGTCCGAAACGGAGGAACACCGTGCAACACATTTGAAAGAGCATGTAAACTCATTGCGAAGCCATGTAAAGCTATTGAGCGAAAAAAACTATCAAAATGCGCAAAACCTCAATACTCCTGATTTCGTGTTGATGTTTTTGCCTATAGAGGCATCGTTTTCAGTTGCTGTACAAGGCGACAGCGAGATATTCTCGTATGCATGGGAACGTAAAATTGTAATTGTAAGTCCCACAACGCTACTGGCTACTTTGCGAACCATTTCATCCATTTGGAAACAAGAAAACCAGACAAAAAATGCGCAGGAAATAGCTCGGCTAAGTGGTGCATTGTACGATAAGTTTATCGGATTTACCGAAGATATGGTAAAAATAAAGACCAATATCGACCGAACTTCAAGTGCATACGATGATGCAGTAAAAAAAATGAAAGATGGCAGTGGGAATATTATTCGTACCGCCGAAAAGATAAAAGAACTGGGTGCAAAAACAGGAAACAATAAATCACTTCCTGCCGGGTTCGAAAGTTATTGATATTTTGAAATAAAACATCAAAATTTAATTTTGTAATTACGAATACGAATTACAAGAAATTAATCGCAATCTAATGTGGATGAGCATCTGCGTTGGATTTTTATGTACAACAATATGAGATTAAAAACATTACTCACATTTGCATTATCATTGTTTTTATTTGGTGTTAATGCAAAAAACAGAACTGAAAAAGCGGACAGCATTGTCAGTGCAACCATAAAGGCAGTATCCACCGACAGCTTGCTGGTGGAGATAGAAAACCCTGCAAAAATAGTGGTAAAAGAAACTATTCAGCCACAAAAGATACAAGCACAAAGGCGATCCAGAACAAGGTTTAAAATGCTTAATTCAGATTTGGAAAAACATGCCTTTGACTCACTTATTGCAGTAAATAGAGCAGCGCTTAAAGACACTTTAAAATGGTTTAAACAACCAACGGATCTTGCTCCGATTCGGATTGATTCACTCATCCTGCAATCCAATCCGTTTTATATTGATCTGGTGTACGAAAATCCGTCTTTAAATTTCAACTGGAATCTCAACTCTGATTTCCGTACATTATACTATGGTGCTCAGCCTTCCAGCCTGACATCCAACACCTATGAACCAATCAAAACGACTACTCCCGAGCAATTTATCAATACATTGCGAAATGAGACGAGACGGAATATCACCCGTACTGCGGCCGATTTATACGCATTCACTTTTGATCAATTACCTGATCCGGAAGGAAATAAGAATCACCTAATTCAGGCAAAAAAAATTGAAAAAATTCATTTCGTGGATGATAGCAATGAACAGGAATATACCAAACAAAGAATCATAGTAAAGAAACCTCAACTTGGTCCCTGGCAGCACAATGCAACTGCACTAGCGCAGTTTTCTCAAAATTCAGTGTCTTCTAATTGGTATCAGGGAGGAACAAATAACTTGTCGGTATTAGGTATTTTGTCGGGGAAGCTAACCTACGATGACAAAAAATCGATACAATGGGAAAACAGTGCCGAATGGAGGGTTGGATTCAATACGGTAGCCGGAGATTCATTGAGAATGCTCAGCACCAACGACGACGTTGTAAAACTCAACAGTAAACTGGGGATAAAAGCCGGGGGAAATTGGTTTTACAGTGGTTCGGTAGATTTCTCGACTCAGCTATTTTCGAGTTATAAAGGCATTAATTCTACCGTAAAAAAGACAGCTTTTCTTACACCGATAAGATTAAATATTGGTGTAGGTTTGGATTATAAATACAAGAAGATATTCTCGTTAATGCTTTCCCCGGTATCGTTTAAATATATTTACTTAGACAACAACTCAGTAGACCCCAAATTATTTGGTATAAAAACGGGAAATCATCAATTGACAGAAATTGGTAGCTCGTTCAAGGCTACATATTCGTATGCTCCAGTGCGTGAAATACAACTCGATTCCAAATTATCCTTTTACACCAACTATCAGAAGGTGGAAATAGACTGGGAAATGGTCTGTAACTTTACCATCAATCGGTTTATGTCAACGCGTATATCTTTCAACCCACGATACGACAACACGGTTATCGAAAAAAATGGCGAAAAAGCAAAAATACAATACAAGCAACTGCTAAGCGTTGGATTCTCGCATAAATTCAAATGATATTATCGTTCGAACAAGGCGTGCCAGGCATCAAATTTAGCGACTTGCGACTGACCAAAATGCCCTAGCTGCGTTCTAATGCGTTCGAGTGAATGCGTTTCTTTCAGCTGCGACTTTGAATAAAACTTATCGGCATAGCAAATCAGTTGTTCTTCAAGCATTACGGGCAGCATATCACGTTGAGGCAATGGGAGTTTATTCTTTATAATTGTCTCTTTACTTATCCCCACACCGGTGTGGCGCTCACAAACCAAAGCATGCCGAATGGTTGCACAATCTTTTCGGAGCAACTCGGCACCTAAGTAGCCATGTTCGATATATTGAGACGTTCCAAAACAATGAATGCGTGGAGCATGGCACATAAAAATACCAATATCGTGCAACATGGCTGCCTCTGCAATAAATTCAACATCAAGTCGAAGATCGGGATTACGAGCTGCTACAGCAAGGGCTTTATCTCTAACATGCTCGCTATGAATCAATAAAATATAATGAATATCACTGTCTTTAGGATAATATTGTTCTATAATCTGGATTGGATCAATCATTTTTTTAGTTATCGGAATTTAGTTAGACGTGCCGGATTATTCCTGATATTCTTTTAAAACTTCAGGAATAATTCAACTAGTAAAATACGCTTCATCAAAAAGTAAAACAAAATTACAACAAATCTTTTGTTCGTATTGTTTTAAAATTTTAAAAACACCTATTGCAAACACACATAAAGAATATGACAAACTGTACATGGCCGGGCAACGATGCATTGATGCTGGCATATCACGACAATGAATGGGGCAAACCACTTCACAATGACCACCGGCTTTTTGAATACATGGTGCTGGATAGTTTTCAGGCCGGACTGAGCTGGAAAACTATTTTGCATAAACGCGAAAACTTCCGCAAGGCCTTCGATAATTTTGAAGCAGAGAAAATTGCATTGTACGACGAAGACAAAATTCAGGAACTAATGCACGACATCGGTATCGTTCGCAATCAATTAAAGATTCGCGCCGCAGTAGCCAATGCGCAGGCATACTTGCGCGTGCAGGCTGAATTTGGAAGTTTCGACAAATATATTTGGCAATTTACCGGAGGGAAAACGATAATGAATCACCCTACAAATTACGCGGAAATTCCTGTAAAAACAGCCGAATCGGACGCCATGAGCAAAGACCTTATTAAGCGGGGATTCAAATTTGTGGGCTCTACCATTTGCTATGCATTTATGCAAGCCGCGGGCATGGTGAACGACCATTTTGAAGGGTGCAAATATAAGTGATATTCGTTATTTGCCTACGGCGTTATTTATTGTTATTTGCTTCGCAACATATACAACTTATATAGATTTTTAAATATTTCTTCAACCCAGCCATCTGTCGAAGACAATTTTATTTTTCATTGATCCGCATCATTTCCTAATTGCCATTTCTCATTTCTTTGCTACCTTTGTGAAGCATAATATTATTCTCTGCCATCCGGCGGATTACAGCTCATGAAATACGTCGACGTTATTCTTCCACTGCCATTGGCAAATACATTTACCTACTCCGTACCCGATGAATGGGCGGATGTGGTGCGCATTGGTATGCGGGTGGTGGTACCTTTTGGCAAAAAAAAAATGTACACGGCGGTAATTTATGTTATCCATTCTGTAACTCCCACCATTTACGAAGCAAAGGATATTCTCTGTTTGTTAGACAACGAACCCATTCTTCGCCATCCGCAATTGAAGTTTTGGGACTGGGTTTCGTCGTACTACCAGGCCTTTCTGGGTGATGTATATCAAGCGGCCGTTCCTGCAGGTTTGAAGTTAGAAAGCGAAACGCAAGTGCGCATCAATCCCGACTATGAAGCTGAAACATTGCTTTCGGAGAAAGAGCAGAAGCTGCTGGATGCGCTCTCGGATGGTAAAACCACCACCGTTACCGAGCTAAATAAGATCACCGAGATACGCGACACCTTGCCCACGCTCAAACAATTGCTGGAGAAAGGAGCAGTGGAAATCAGCGAAGAGTTAACCGAGAAATTTAGAGCCAAAACCGATACTTTCGTTCGATTGACGGAGGAAGCTTTGAAAGAAGAAAATCTACGTAAACTGTTTGATGATTTGAGCCGGGCTAAAAAGCAATTGGACATGTTGATGATGTATATCGATTTGTCGAAATGCCTTATACCACTCAAAAAACGCGAGGTAAGCCGCAAAGAGCTATTGGAACGAACCGGAGCTTCGGCAGCTGTACTTAACGGACTGGTGGAGCGTGGCGCCATGGAAACCTATGTAAAAGAAATCGGACGATTGGATGTTTCCGAAATTCAGACTTCGGAGCAATATCCTCTGAACGAATTCCAACAAAAAGCGTACGCGGAAATTGAAAAACAATTTATTGAAAAACAAGTGGTATTGTTGCACGGCGTGACTTCCAGCGGCAAAACCGAATTGTATATTCAACTAATAAATAAGGTATTGGCCGAAGGCAAACAGGTACTTTACCTTGTACCCGAAATAGCCCTCACCACTCAACTTACCACCCGATTGAAACGCGTTTTTGGACGCAAGTTGGGGGTATATCATTCCAAATTCTCTGATGCAGAACGAGTAGAGATTTGGAATAATGTATTGAACGACAAGACCTACGACGTGATTATTGGGGTCCGGTCATCCATCTTTCTTCCATTCCGCCAGCTCGGATTGGTAATTGTGGACGAAGAGCACGAGTCGAGCTACAAACAATACGACCCGGCACCACGTTATCATGCCCGCAATGCAGCCATTGTACTGGCCTCGATGCACGGCGCAAAAACCCTGCTCGGCACTGCCACACCTGCCGTAGAAACCTATCACAATGCACTCACAGGGAAGTTCGGACTGGTAGAGCTCAACGAGCGACATCAGGAAATGGCTATGCCCGAAATTCTGGTGGTGGACAGCAAAGAAGCCTATCGTAAAAAGCAAATGGAGAGTCATTTCACTCCTTTATTGCTCGAAAAAATAGCCAAAGCGCTACAAAGCAAAGAACAGGTCATCCTGTTCCAGAATCGACGCGGATACGCTCCGTATATCGAATGTAAAGCCTGCGCTTTTGTGCCACATTGCAAAAACTGCGATGTGAGCCTCACGGTACACAAAGTATTCAACACACTTACTTGTCATTATTGCGGTTACACCGAAGCCATCCCAAATATTTGCCCGGCATGCGGAACACCCGGAGCACTTGCTACCAAGGGTTTTGGCACCGAAAAGATTGAAGATGAGATAAAACTGATTTTCCCAGATGCACGTGTTTCGCGCATGGATTTGGATACAACACGCTCCAAAAAGTCGTACGAAAAAATCATTACTGATTTCGAACAACAAAAAGTCGACATTTTAATTGGAACACAAATGGTTTCCAAAGGATTGGACTTCGAGCGGGTAAGTTTGGTAGGTATCCTAAATGCCGACAACATGCTCAACTTCCCCGATTTCCGTGCGCACGAACGAGCCTACCAATTGATGGCACAAGTGAGCGGTCGTGCCGGACGAAAAAACAAACGCGGAACAGTGATACTCCAAACTTCATCGCCCGAGCATGTGATTATTGGTCAGGTAATTCGCAACGATTACAAGGCCATGTTCAACACCCAGTGCGATGAGCGAAAACTATTCAAATACCCACCGTATTTTCGGATGATACAGATTGTGCTGCGCCATCGCGACCCAAAAGTGTTGAATCTAGCCGCCAATAAAATGGCAACCGACCTTCGAGCCGTTTTCGGGTCACGAATTCTGGGTCCAAACGTGCCGTCCGTAGCTCGCATTCAGAACATGTACATCAAACACATTCTCCTCAAATTCGAAGTAGAAGCCTCGGCAGAGCGTGCCAAAGAACTCCTTCGGCAAATCGCCGATCAGGTCATCGCGCAACCACAATTCAAAGCTTTGTGGGTAAATCTGGATGTAGACCCAATGTAGATTACTTACAAAATGAATTTATTTAGCACTAAATAACAGCACTTTGTAATTTATTTGTACAATTTTGTCTCATAAATTAGAATTTACACGAAATATCTTATTACATTTGCACCCGAAATCTAAAAGGGGTGTCTAATTAAAAACAGACTGAGATTATACCCATTGAACCTGGTCAGGTAATGCTGACAAGGGAACTTTAAGCCTACCATCCGAGGCAACATCACCCCTCTTTTATTTCAAATAACAAATTAGTCAATTAATTTTTATTTGATATGAATATCCAAATTAATTCCGAACAAACAAATGTTCCCAATGGAACAACCGTGCAGGAGTTTGTGCTAAACATCCTTCAACTCGACCCGGCCGGCAAAGCCATTGCCATAAATGAAACCATCGTTCCAAACCATTGTTGGGAAACAACTTTGCTTCAAGAAAATGACAGAATGCTTGTGATCAAAGCGTGTAGCGGAGGTTGAAATAACCCCCAACCTCCGTCAGTTGACGGAGGCTAGGGTCGTATATTTGAAAACCTCTCACTTACAAATCAAAAAAACACAAACATGATCTCAACATCAAATGATATTTTTGGAAAACCGTTTCCAAATTCAAAAAAAGTGTATGTAGAAGGAAAACTACACCCCATCAAAGTGGGCATGCGCGAAATACAACTCTCGGATACCCTGCATAGCAACGGAACCGTTGAGCAAAATACACCGATTACTGTGTACGACACATCCGGTCCATTTACCGATCCGCAATTCACGGTTGATCTCAGCAAAGGACTTCCGCGCCTACGCGAACAATGGATACTCGACAGGAATGACGTTGAGATACTTAATGACTTTTCATCGGAGTATAGCACTGAACGAATGCGTGATACCAGTCTTAATAAGTTGCGTTTCGAACATGTAAACACAAAACCGCTTCGTGCAAAAGCAGGAAAGAGTGTATCTCAGTATTATTATGCTTGTCAGGGAATTATCACACCTGAAATGGAATATGTAGCTATTCGTGAAAATCAACGGTCACAAGAATATCTGGAAGAAATAAAAAAACAAAACGGAGCGGGGAATAGGATTGAAATCCCTGTTTCGCACATCACACCTGAATTTGTGAGAAGTGAGATAGCAGCCGGAAGAGCCATTTTGCCTGCCAATATTAATCATCCCGAGGCAGAGCCAATGATTATCGGACGAAATTTTCTGGTAAAGATAAATGCTAACATAGGCAACTCTCCCACTTCATCAAGTATTGCCGAAGAAGTGGAAAAAGCCGTTTGGTCGTTTCGCTGGGGTGCGGACACCATCATGGATCTTTCTACCGGTGCCAATATTCACGAAACCCGCGAATGGATTATTCGTAATTCTCCCGTTCCGGTGGGAACGGTGCCATTGTACCAGGCTTTAGAAAAGGTGAACGGAAAAGTGGAAGAGTTGACTTGGAAAATCTATAAAGATACTTTGATTGAGCAATGCGAGCAGGGTGTAGATTATTTTACCATTCATGCCGGACTTCTGCTGCACCACATACCGATGACGCAAAAGCGCGTAACCGGAATCGTTTCTCGCGGTGGAGCCATCATGGCTAAATGGTGCTTGTATCATCACAAAGAAAATTTCCTTTACAGTCATTTTGACGAAATTTGCGAAATTCTTGCAAAATACGATGTCGGTGTTTCACTAGGTGATGGTTTACGCCCGGGCTGTATTGCCGATGCAAATGACAGAGCGCAGTTTGGTGAACTGAAAGCACTTGGAAACCTCAACCGCATTGCCCGAAAGCATTTCGTACAGGTAATTATTGAAGGGCCGGGGCATGTGCCTTTCCATAAAATTAAGGAAAATATGGATTTGCAATTGCAGCATTGCGACGAGGCGCCTTTTTACACACTCGGGCCATTGGTTAGCGATATTGCACCCGGTTATGACCATATAACCTCAGCCATCGGCGGAACAATGATTGCGGTGCTTGGCACAGCCATGCTTTGCTATGTGACTCAAAAAGAACACTTGGGATTGCCCGACAAGACAGATGTTCGTGAGGGTGTAGTCACTTTCAAACTGGCTGCTCATGCTGCCGATCTCGCCAAAGGATTCCCGGGAGCTGATATTCGTGATAATGCCATGGGCAAAGCGCGTTTTGAATTTAGATGGAAGGATCAGTTTGCACTTGGACTCGACCCAGAGAAGGCAATGTGCTTCCACGACTCCACTTTGCCCGATGAAGGCTATAAATCTACACACTTTTGCTCCATGTGTGGCGAGCATTTTTGCTCCATGAAAGCCAGTCACGAAATTCGCGAAATGTCGGAAAAAATGGAAACGAAAGCCAAACTATTCCGTGAAACGGGAAGTGAAGTGTATATCTAATCCGTCAACTGACGGAAGCTGGACGTAAATTATGATTCTTATCACCGACCCCGATTTTATACCCGATGAGGAGAAATTCATCAATGCATTATTCGATAAAGGATTAGAAGTATTGCATATACGAAAGCCTGAAGCA
This sequence comes from Paludibacteraceae bacterium, assembly GCA_942493025.1. Lineage (GTDB taxonomy): Bacteria > Bacteroidota > Bacteroidia > Bacteroidales > Paludibacteraceae > Paludibacter. The sequence goes on along the minus strand of OW818663.1, from coordinate 3,644,073 downwards.
ACTGTTTTGCAATTGCATGAGCTTTTATCGAAGATTGATCAACAGTTTCATTCCCGAATTATGATTCATAGTCATTATGAACTGCTTGAAACTTTTCAACTCAGCGGGTTGCATTTTACAGAGAAATCGAAAGATCAAATTCGAAGTTACGAGGAGGTTCGGTGCACAAAGAGTTTGGCTATTCACGAATTATCAGATATAAAATGCGTAGACAACGTGATTAATTATATGTTCCTGAGTCCGTTATTTCCATCTATATCAAAAGTAGGATATTCAAAACAATGGAATTTCGACAAGCTTAAAGCTGAACTTTCGTCACCTAGAAATTTCAAGATCGTGGCACTCGGAGGTGTAACGTTAGACAATATAAAACAAGTAACTGAATTAGGATTTGATGACTTTGCATTGCTGGGAAGTATTTGGGAGCCGATAAAAGCAGGTTGTTCGCTATCACAAATTATAGAAATCTTCAATCGTTTTCAACATGAAAAATGATCTTCCTCTTTGTTTAACTTTAGCCGGTTTCGATCCAACAGCCGGTGCAGGAGTGTTGGCCGACATCAAAACTTTCGAATCGTTTGGTGTGTATGGAATGGGTATTATCACATCAAACACCTTTCAAACGGATGATGAGTTTATTGCTGTTCAGTGGGTAAATGTGACTGATATTCTAGACCAAATGGAGTTATTGATGAAAGAATACAAGTTCAAAGCATTGAAAATAGGGCTAATAAAAGACTTTGATACTTTGTTGCGAGTTATTCGGTTTGCGCGGGAATTAAGTCCGGACATCCACATCGTATGGGATCCAATTCTGAAAAGCTCCTCCGGCTTTAATTTTCATTCAAAACAGTCGCTTCAGCTGCGTTCTTTAGTCGATTATTGTTCGCTTATTACTCCAAACTGGAATGAATTTGAAACCTTATGGGATGTTGATCCAACGAAGTTTTCGACCGACATAACCACAAGTTCAATATTATTGAAAGGTGGGCACCGAAAAGAAAAAACGGGCTGCGATGTACTTTATTCTGCCGGACAATCTATCGAGATTCCCGGCAATTCCTTTCATGGAAAATCAAAACATGGAACAGGCTGTGTGCTATCATCCGCCATAACAGCCAATCTTGCGAAAGGTGCAAATCTACTTGAGAGTTGTATCAGTGCCAAAAGATATGTTGAAAAATTCATTTTAAGCAACGATTCAAATTTAGGCAACCATGACAACAAATAAAACCATTGCCAAATTTCATTTTATCACCATCAATCACCCGGGACTATCACATGCCAACCAAGCCATCCGGGCCTACCAAGCCGGCTGCAAATGGGTGCAGCTACGAATGAAAGATAGTTCGGAGCACGAAATTGAGGTGGAAATAAAAAAGATTCTTCCGGTGGCCAATGCTCACAATGCCATACTATTAATAAATGATAATGTGGAACTAACATTGAAAACCGGAGCACATGGGGTACATATAGGAAAGAAAGACATGTGTCCAGCCGAAGCCCGAAAACTATTGGGCCCGGATTTTATTATTGGAGGCACCGCCAATACGTGCGAAGATGTACTATCATTGATGGATAGAGGAGTAGATTATGTGGGAATGGGGCCATTTCGTTTCACCACCACAAAGAAAAATCTCAGTCCTGTATTGGGCAAAGAAGGATACTATCAGACAATGAGCCAACTGATGGGAATGGGGAAAAACATTCCCATCATAGCAATCGGAGGCATTCTGCCGAATGACATTGAAGATTTACTCCCCTGCGGAATTCACGGAATTGCTGCGGCAGGGGCCATTCTGGCAGAAAACAATATTGAATTGAACATCAAGAAATATCAACACATAATACATTCATAAAATATGAAACCACTCATCATCGCCAACCGGGAATTTAATTCGAGACTATTTACGGGTACCGGAAAATTCAGTTCGAATAAAACCATGGGAGAAGCCATCCTTGCTTCCGGATCTGAACTCGTGACAGTTGCGCTCAAGCGGGTAAACCTGAGCAATGACACTGACGATATGCTCCACCACCTCCACCACCCCGGTCTGCATCTTTTACCAAACACATCGGGTGTACGCAACGCCAAAGAGGCAATATTTGCTGCACAACTAGCCCGCGAAGCGCTGGGTACAAACTGGATAAAGCTGGAGATTCATCCCGACCCTAAATACCTACTTGCCGATGGAGAGGAAACGCTAGCTGCCACACGCACACTTGCAAAAGAAGGTTTCATCGTGCTTCCATACATTCAGGCCGACCCTGTTCTTTGCAAAAAACTGGAAGAAGCAGGTGCAGCAGCCGTCATGCCGTTGGGATCGCCCATTGGTTCCAATCAGGGCTTGCAAACACGGGAATTTCTACGTATCATCATTGAACAAAGTAATGTGCCCGTAGTAGTAGATGCCGGATTGGGAGCTCCATCGCATGCCGCTGAGGCCATGGAAATGGGCGCAGATGCCGTACTTATTAACACGGCAATTGCTGTTGCCAACGATCCGGTTCGAATGGCTATTGCCTTCAAAATGGCTGTTGAGGCCGGCCGCATGGCTTTCGAGGCAAAACTGGGTGTAAAATCAACAAATGCACACGCCAGTAGTCCGTTAACTTCATTTCTATCTTAATTCAAACCAAATTATGTTTTCAGACGAATTAGAGAATATATCCTGGGAAAAAACCACCGGGCTTATCTATGCAAAAACAACTGCCGATGTGGAGCTTGCTATTCAGAAGTCGAAAGATCAATTGTCGGTAGATGATTTCATGGCCCTGATCTCGCCCGCAGCCGAACCTTATTTGGAACAAATGGCTCAGCTTAGTCGCGAATATACACAAATGAGGTTTGGAAAAACCATCTCGATGTACGTACCGTTGTACCTCACTAATTCGTGCATGAACTCCTGTGTTTACTGTGGGTTTCAGCACAGTAATCCCATTAAACGTACTATCTTGACTGAAGATGAAATCAGGAATGAGCTGATGGCGATAAAAGAAATCGGTCCCTTTCAGAATTTACTATTGGTAACAGGCGAAAATCCGCACGACGCAGGTGTTGATTACCTCGAAAAAGCTATTCGTATTGCTAAACCGCTGTTCAATAATCTATCCATCGAAGTGATGCCGCTCGCTACGGATGGATATGCTCAGTTAACGCAAGCCGGTCTTTATGGAGTTGTTTGCTTTCAGGAAACTTACAACAAAGCACGTTACAATGTATATCACCCACGTGGCATGAAATCTAAATTCGATTGGCGTGTAAACGGTTTCGACCGAATGGGACAAGCCCGGGTGCATAAAGTGGGCATGGGGGTGCTGATTGGGTTAGAAGATTGGCGTACGGATGTCAGCATGCTGGCTCATCATCTTCGATATATGCAAAAAAACTATTGGAAAACAAAATACAGTGTCAACTTCCCTCGCATGCGTCCGTCTGAAAATGGTCATTTCCAACCCAATGTTATCATGACGGATAAAGAATATGTACAATTGATGCTCGCTTTTCGATTGTTTGACCACGATGTGGATATTTCTGTTTCAACCAGAGAGAACAAAGAATTTCGGAACAATATCATTCAATTAGGAGTGACTTCGATGAGTGCCGGCTCAAAAACCGATCCGGGGGGCTATGCCACCTATCCACAGGCACTTGAGCAGTTTGCCGTTAGCGATGAAAGAACTCCGCGAGTTGTGGAAAACGATATTCGCAAAAATGGATACGAAGTGGTATGGAAGGACTGGGATGAGTGTTTACAAAATGAATTCAACACACAAACAGCATGATACTTTCGGAAGAAGAAAAAGAAAGATATAGTCGCCATATTCGCATCGAAAATTTTGGTGAAAAGGCTCAACTAAAGCTAAAAAACGGCAGAGTGCTGGTAATAGGTGCAGGAGGGTTGGGCTGTCCTGTCATTCAGTATCTGGTGGCAGCCGGAGTTGGTCGGATTGGTATTGTGGATGGAGATACCGTTTCACTATCCAATCTGCAACGACAAGTACTTTATACCGAAAATGAAATCGGACAGTCGAAGGTTGAGATGGCGGCATCGAAAATGAAAGATCTTAATAAATTCGTCGGCATTCTGACATACAACGAATTCCTGACATCTGAATCTGCCGACACGATTTTCCCAAATTATGATTTAGTAGTTGGCTGCACCGACAGTTACGGCACAAGGTATTTGATTGACAAAAAGAGCATTGAGCACAATATCCCGTTTGTTCACGGTGCTATTTTCGAATTTGAAGGACAACTGAGTGTTTTTAATTACATGGATAGCCCATCGTATTCCGATATTTTTGGAAATCAGCCCACTGAATTATCAGAGCCGGGAGGTGTAGTAGGAGCAATTCCGGGAATTATTGGTAGTCTTATGGCAATGGAGGCAATCAAGATACTTACCGACCGAGGCACAGTGCTTTCCAACAAACTCCTTTTGTATAATGGATTGAAAAACACTTTTACTCACATCAATATCTAGTAAAAATCATGGCGATTTAGCATCGGTTGACGACATTAAATTAACGTGAATTCAAATCCATTTCTCATACTAAAATTACAACAAGCATTCCACTGGTTTCATTCTCTCTATTTTTAGATGGTTTTTCAAAATAATCATTATCTTTGCGAATGTAAATATATTAATTCGTAATCCGAATGATGTATTTATCAGATTGCGTGCTTCTAACCTTAGCACGCTAATTTTTTTTGAAAGAAAATATTGTTCTTAAATATATACATTCAAAAATTATCATCTAACATTATGCAAGAAATTAAATTTTACAGTGGAGAAAACATTCCATTGGAACTTCACAAAGTACGTATCGTACAAAAATTACATTTAGTGCCTATCGAACGCCGGCTGGAAGCACTTTACGAAGGAGGATTCAACACTTTCCGTTTGAGCACCAAAGATGTTTTTCTCGACATGCTTACCGATTCCGGCACCAATGCTATGAGCGACAACCAGCTGGCAGCCATGATGCAGGGTGACGATGCTTATGCCGGCTCACAAAGTTTTTACCGATTGGAAAAAGCAGTGCAGGATGTGCTTGGCAAAAAATATCTTCTGCCGGTTCACCAAGGTCGCGCCGCCGAAAACATCATTGCATTGGCATACGTAAAAAAAGGGAGTCTGGTTCCAATGAACTATCACTTTACCACTGCTATGGCTCACATTACTGACAAAGGTGGACAAATTGTAGAATTACTTTACGACGAGGCCTATGTGATAAATTCCGACCATCCATTCAAAGGCAATATGAATATTGAAAAGCTGGAAGAAGTTATCAAGCGTCACGGTGCTTCCAACATTCCTTTTATTCGTATGGAAGCCTCTACCAATTTAATTGGTGGCCAGCCTTTTTCTGTTCAAAACCTACGCGATGTACGTGCTTTAGCAGATAAATACGGCATCCGCATCGTTCTCGACTGTAGTTTATTGGGCGAAAATGCATTTCTGGTACTGAAACGTGAAGAAGAATTCAAGAAATCGGATATGAAAACTGTTCTTCATACGATGACTTCTTTGGCCGATTTATGTTACTTCTCTGCCCGTAAAATAAGCTCCTCCCGAGGTGGTGGAATGTGCACCGACCGCCCGGAAATCATCAAAGAGCTGGAAGCACTGGTTCCACTTTACGAAGGCTTCACAACCTATGGTGGCATTTCAATTCGTGAAATTGAAGCCATGGCTGTTGGTCTCTACGAAACACTCGACGAAACAATGATTTGCCAAAGTCCAAATTTCATCAAGTACCTCGTTGATTCTTTGGATGCTAAAGGCGTTCCAATGATTAAGCCGGCCGGCGTACTGGGTGCCCACGTAGATGCTATGCAGGTTTGCGCCCATATCCCTCAAACCGAATATCCTGCCGGTGCTTTGGCTGCTGCACTATTTCTGGTGTCTGGTATTCGTGGTATGGAGCGTGGTTCTATCTCCAATCAACGCGACGAAGAAGGAAATGAAACCTATGCCGACATGGAATTACTTCGCTTAGCTGTGCCTCGCCGCGTGTTCACACTCTCACAAATAAAATACGTAGAAGACCGTTTAAACTGGCTGTATGCCAACCGCGAATTGATTGGAGGCTTACGATTTGTATACGAGCCACCGGTGCTTCGTTTCTTTATGGGTGGATTAGAACCAACCTCCGACTGGCCTCAAAAATTAATGGCTAAGTTCAAAGCAGATTTTGGAGAAAGTCTATAAATAAAACAGAAAGCCGAATGACGAATCATTCGGCTTTCTCATTATTATACCTTTTTTTGAAAACAAAGAAGCATAAAAAAGGCTGCTTCAAATGAAACAGCCTTTCCTTAGTTGCGGACCCGACTCGATCCGTCGGTTGACGGACCGTCGGCTGACGGATAAGAGCCCAACGAGCTACCTTAGAGATAAAATAATGTCTTTAATAAATGATCTGCCCTTTGAACTTTTCAACTGCCTTTCTCTTTGCATGGCTTCTACTTTCGTTTCAAATTCTTCCGAATAAATCAACGTCCAGGGTTGAAACGATTTCGTCCAACCTTTATTACTTGGATGATTGTGTGCAAAAAGTCTCTTCTCAATATCCGAGCTGAAGCCAATGTATATTTTGTTGTGAATAGGGCTGTGTAAAACGTATACAGTAAACATAGTGGTATATGTTTATATGGTTTAAAATTACACTTTTATACAATAAAAAAGGCTGCTTCAAATGAAACAGCCTTTCCTTAGTTGCGGAGGCCCGACTCGAACGAACGACCTTTGGGTTATGAGCCCAACGAGCTACCACTGCTCCACTCCGCGATATGTCTTTCAGTTTTGTGCTATAATGCACTTACTGTAATATTTCTTTTCTAATAATACATCAGCGACTCGAACGAACGTCCGTCAGCTGACGGATATGAGCCCAACGAGCTACCACTGCTCCACTCCGCGATATGTCTTTCAGTTTTGTGCTATAATGCACTTACTGTAATATTTCTTTTCTAATAATACATCAGCGACTCGAACGAACGTCCGTCAGCTGACGGATATGAGCCCAACGAGCTACCACTGCTCCACTCCGCGATATGTCTTTCAGTTTGCACTATAAAACAAGTACTTCACTGTATGCTTTGCTTATTTACAAACACCAACTCTTTAGTGCTATTTTGTAGGTGCAAAAGTACTGCTTTTTTTGGAACATACAACTATTATCACGTTATTTTTTTGACAAGTAGTCAGAATAATTCAATAGTAGTCTGTATAATTGAGCATTAACTACAATTATTTTTTCAAAAAAAAGCAAAACACACATCAAAATGACAAGTTTAACGGGGATTCTAGAAAGTTATTTACCAAAGGAGTAAATAAATTCAGTCTAATTACATTTATTAGCTGTTTAGTTGCCCATTTCTTTATGTTTGTAATGAAAAAAATGCTATATTTGCACCTCGTTAAAAATTAGAAATAATTATTGTCTTATTTTAAATAAAAATTTTCCATGCAAAACAAAGGACTTGTAAGACTTTTTGCAATAGCACTTACTTTAGTGTGCTTATTTTACCTTTCGTTTAGCTTTGTAACAGGCACTTACAACAAAAAAGCTAAAGAGTACGCCGGTGGCGACAAATTAAAGGAGTACAACTACTTAGACTCAATTGCTAGTGAAAAAGTATGGTTGGGTTACACGCTGAAAGAATGTCGTGAAAAAGAAATCAATCTTGGTCTCGACTTGAAAGGCGGCATGAACGTAACGTTGGAAGTATCGGTCCCCGATATTATTCGCTCGTTATCTGATTTCAATACCAATGCCACTTTCAACCAGGCGTTAGAGACTGCAACAAAACTTCAACAAACTAACAGTCAGGTTGCTTTCTTGGATTTATTTGTCAAAACGTACACAAAACTTGATCCTAACGCCAAGTTAGCGACCATCTTTAGTACATTTGAGTTGAAAGACAAAATCTCACTTACAACTTCAAATGACGATGTTGTTAAAGTATTAAAGGAAGAAATTGACGGAGCTATTGCTAATTCTTTCAACGTATTGCGTACTCGTATTGACCGTTTTGGTGTGGTTCAACCGAACATTCAAAAACTTGAAAGAACTGGACGTATCCTGATCGAACTTCCGGGTATTAAAGAACCTGAACGTGTTCGTAAGTTACTACAAGGATCTGCGAACCTGGAATTTTGGGAAACGTATGAATTAAGCGAGGTCTATCCAAGCTTAGCACAAGCAAACAGTTTATTGTATGCCATGCAATCTACTGCAGGTAAACCGGCTGTAAAAGTTGATTCTACTGCTACAAGTGCTACTGTAACTCCAGCCAAGGTTGTAAATAAAGTAGACAGTCTGAAAGCTGCTTTAGGTAAAAAAGCTGCTAGCAGTAGCGACTCTACCAAAATGATGGAGCAAAGCCGCAAAGAAAATCCTTTGTTTGCGTTACTACAAGTTGACCCACGTGGCGGACGCGGTCCGGTTGTTGGATTGGCTCATAGCAAAGACACCGCTCAAATCAATACATATTTTGCTACCAAACAAGTAAAAGAAGTTTTACCACGCGATTTGGGTCTGCGCTGGACAGTAAAAGCAATTGACAAAAAAGGAGAATTCTTCCAACTGATTGCTATTAAAATCACCAATCGTGATGGACGTGCTCCACTTGGTGGCGACGTAATCACCGATGCACGTGCCGACTTTAGTCAAACTTCGGCCTATGCCAATGTAAGCATGTCGATGAATGCGGAAGGTTCAAAAACATGGGCACGTATGACAAAAGACAATATCGACAGATCGATTGCTATCGCTTTGGATGGATATATCTATTCATTCCCAACAGTAAATACAGTAATTGAAGGCGGTAGTTCGCAAATCACCGGTAACTTTACTGTAGAAGAAGCAAAAGATTTAGCGAATACATTGAAATCGGGTAAAATGCCTGCACCTGCACGTATTATTCAGGAAGATGTGGTTGGTCCATCGTTGGGTCAGGAAGCTATTGATAACGGATTATGGTCTTTCATTATAGCATTTATCTTCGTGCTTCTATATATGATTATGTACTATGGACTAATACCGGGAATTATTGCCGATATTGCTTTGTTCATAAACGTATTCTTCTTAATGGGTATTCTTGCATCGTTCCAGGCTGTACTAACACTTCCGGGTATCGCAGGTATTGTACTTACACTGGGGATGGCTGTAGATGGAAACGTTTTGATATACGAGCGTATTCGCGAAGAGATGATTGGCGGAAAGAGCATGAGACAGGCTATCCAGGATGGATTTAGCAATGCTATCTCGGCTATTATCGATGCCAATGTTACTACGTTAATTGCGGGTATTGCTCTAGCATTATTTGGTTCTGGTCCTATTCTTGGTTTTGCCACTACATTGATTATTGGTATAATTACTTCATTTGCAACCTCAGTATTCTTAACTCGTTTAATGTTGGAAATATATGCCAACAGAGCCTCTGCAAAAGAATTGCCATTTACAACCAAAGCAACTGAATCGTGGTTCCAAAACAAGAAAATCGACTTTATTGGAAAGCGCAAAACATGGTATATCGTTTCCGGTATTGTTCTATTAGTTTCTTTAGGCTCGTTAGCTACACGCGGCTTAAATTATGGTATCGACTTTAGTGGTGGACGAAATTATGTTGTACGTTTCGACCAACCGGTTAAAACTGATAATGTTCGTAATTTATTGGAATCTCAATTTGAAGGAACTGGAGTTTCTGTCATCAGCATTGGAGACCAAAATCAGGTTCGCATTTCTACAAAATATAAAATTGCTGACAACTCAGCTACTACCGGAGGAGAAATAGAAACAAAACTCTATACAGGTTTAAAAACCTTATTGAAAAGTGATATCACTCAAGATACTTTTGTAAAAGATTATATCAAGAGCTCTCAGAAAGTAGGACCAACTATTGCCGACGACATTAAGACGGGCGCGATATGGGCTATCCTTCTTGCATTAGTGGGTATTACGCTCTACATTTTATTACGTTTCAATGATATAGGTTTCTCTTTAGGAGCATTAGCGTCTCTTGTTCATGACGTGATTATAATTTTGGGTGCTTACTCTTTGTTATACACTATTATGCCGTTCTCTATGGAAATCGACCAATCGTTTATAGCTGCCATTCTTACTTATGTCGGGTTCTCTGTAAATGATACAGTTGTGATTTTCGACCGTATCCGTGAGAATATCGGACTTTATCCAAAACGGAAGAAAGAGGAAATTATGAATGAATCGCTAAGTGAAACTTTAAGCCGTACATTTAGTACATCTGCAAGTGTATTAGTAGTTCTTATTGCTATCTTTATTTTTGGTGGCGAAACAATTCGCGGGTTTATCTTCGCATTGCTAATTGGTACCGTTTTAGGGGTTTATTCTACTCTTTTTGTTGCAGTTCCGGTAGCTCATGATATAATAGAGAACAGACGTAAGAAAAAAGCTCTTAAAGCAGAAGCTGCTCCTATAAAGAAATAATTCATAGAAATACGTTTTATAAAAGCCCGAAAAGCCTTGCAGATTATTCTGCAAGGCTTTTTATTTGTCGTTATAGCTGATATTAGCGTACTCATGCGACGACTTGAAGTCATCGTGTGAGCTTTGGGGTATTAGATAAGAAGCAGACATTCCTACTAACTCTGCATTGTAATAAGTAGCGTTATGTTGGGCTTATTTTGGCGACAGATATCAATTGCCGGCCCCTTTAAGGCGGACAACAAGTTATAGCTGGCTAATGCCAGGAAATATGTGTAATCTTTCATCCTTCCTTCCCTCAAAAGTGAAGGCTATTAATTCTTGCATAGCAGCCGTTGAGCATCATCCCGTTCTTACTCCACCCAATTCATTCGATGACTTCAAGTCATCGAATGAATTGGAAAAGAGCATGCTGAGGTTCCAACAACGAAAAATCCCTTACCGAAAATAAATTCGATAAGGGATATGAGTTAGTACACAGTTAAGAACTATGTCGATATTTTTAGTGAGCTCTATTGCTTTTGTGTAGCGAGAATCATCTTTACATTTAGGTTGTTGCCTATTTCGAGCACATTGACCAACTGTTGAATGGCAAGGGTTTTATCGCAACGAAGAACAACAAAAGCTTCTTTGTCTTTACTTGCTTCTGCTGACAGTACAGATTGCAATTGCTCAAAGGGTACTTGTTGATTATTGACAAAGTACTGCAAATCTTTATTCACCGAAAGAAGGATCTCCTTTTTGTGTAACGATTGCGTATTCTTGGCGCTTGGCAAACTGAGTTTGATCACATTCGGATTGAGAAGTGTAGACACAATGATAAAGAATAACATTAGGAAAAACATAATGTCATTCATCGCGGAGGTGAAAATTTCGGCTCCTGCTTTGTTCTTTTGACGTAGATTCATTTGTTAGGTTCCTGCAAAAAGTCAATAAAATTCATTGCATTACGTTCCATTTTATTCACAGCCTTGCCAATTTTAATGTTCAGCCAATTATAAAAAACATAAGCCAAAATACCTACGATAAGTCCGGATGCACTCGACACCATCTTTACATAAAGACCTGAAGAAACAGCACCAATACTTACATCGCTGGTTTGGGAAATGTCGAAGAAAATTTTAATTACTCCCAAAATAGTTCCAAGGAACCCGAACATAGGAGCAATACCGGCAATAACAGCTAAAATGGGAAGTCCTTTTTCCAGTTCGTATACTTCGAATTTACCTACAATCTCTATTGATTCTTCGATTTCCTTGATAGGACGTCCGATTCTCTTGATTCCTTTTTCCACCATACGGGCAATAGGCAAGTTGTTTTTCTTACACAGCGACAGCGCTTTGTCTATCTTATCCGCTTCGATAAGGTCTTTGATATTATTCATAAAATCACCTTCGCTTGCCGATGCATTGCGCACAGTGATATACCGTTCGATAAATATAAAAATAGCTACGGCAAATAGGATTCCTATGGGAATCATAATTGGACCACCTTTTAAGACAACATCCCAAAGTGACATTTCGGTGGGTTTAGCTACAACAGGAATAGAACTAACTGCTGAATTGACAGTATCAACAACTTGTGTTGCTTGTAGTAAGATTGAAAGCATCATTTTATACTTGTTTTATTAAAAGTTATTCTAATAACGGTTATTCGGGTTGTTTATTTTAGATCGACTGCAACTTGTTTAAAAGCTGCAGACAAAGGTAAGTGTTTTTAATCAATCAATTGCTTTTCTTACACGTTGAAATTAGACGTTCGAAAGGATTTTTCAATCAGGAATTTGTTGGTTAAAATATTAATACCGATTCAAACACCGCGAATTTTAGATATTTTCCGGTACTACCCTTGTAGGCGGTTATTCCTCTTCTTCTATCTGAGGCGTGGTGAGTACAAATTTCAAACCAAAAAAGCCAATACCTCCTGCAATTAAGGAAGAAACCAGAATTATAAATTTAGCATTATTGATAATCATTTCGTTATCAAAGGCAAGCAGCGTAATAAAGATGGACATGGTAAAGCCTATTCCCCCCAGAAAACCTACACCCAAAATAGATTTCCAGTTCAGATCGGAGGGAAGTTTGCAAAATCCGAAGGCAACTGCCACAAATGAAAACAGGAAAATGCCCACGGGTTTACCGACAATAAGACCGAGTGCTATCCCCAAACTGTAATTTTGCGAGAGTACCTGCCCCATATCCGAACTTAGCACGATAGCTGTATTAGCTAACGCAAAGATGGGGAGAATGATAAAGGCAACCGGTTTATGTAGGAAATGTTGCAGAATAGAAGAAGCAGTTTTCTTATCTCCATTGCCAAACGGAATAACAAAGGCCAGCAGCACACCGGTGATGGTAGCATGTACACCCGAATGCAGCATGAAATACCACATTACAACTCCACCTATCAGATACGGAATAAGATTATGCACCTTTAATCTGTTCAGCAGAAAGAGAAAGCCAAGTACGCCCAACGCTATAAACAAGTTGGTAAAGGCTATGGACGTGGTATAGAAAACAGCAATGACAATGATAGCCCCAAGGTCATCGATAACTGCCAGGGCGGTAAGAAACACTTTCAGGGATGTAGGGACACGATTGCCCAACAGGGATAGAATGCCAATGGCAAAAGCAATATCCGTGGCCATAGGAATACCCGCCCCATCTTGTGTGGCTGTTCCGAAGTTCAGCAATAGGAACAGACCAGCGGGTACCAGCATACCGCCCAGTGCACCAAAGATAGGCAGCAAAGCACCTTTCATGTCGGACAGTTCTCCCTTGTAAATTTCCCGCTCCAATTCCAGTCCAATCAACAAAAAGAAGATGGTCATCAGTCCATCGTTGATCCAGTGCACCAGGCTGTGTCCACCCATGTCGATGTGCCAGAAGTGGGTATACGCAGTTTGCCAGCCCGAGTTGGCCACTATAAGCGACAAAGCGGTAGCAAACACCAACACCAACCCACCCGCCTTCTCGCTTTGGATAAATTCTTTATACAGTTTTGTTATTTTCATGTTGATTCAATGTGAGTAGTTCCGATCTACAAGCATCAAGTTTACAGAACAGCAATGTACAGGCAAGATGACCGAAAGCATTTTCAAACTAGAACTGTCCTTGTTTGTATCTCTTCACCACTTTTTCGAGCGTGGAGTCGACAGTGAGTGAGTCGTATTTCATTTTCAGGTCTTCCTTAAACAGTAACCCTACTCCATACCAAAAAGTAGCGGGCAACGTTCCTTTATAGGTCTTAATCAGATCATACGCGCTCTGGTTTGTTTCGCGTGCTATCAACTTGAGTAGTAATTTCCCCTGTGAGGTCGACATCTTACGAATGTCTTTTTCAAACTGCTGAAATAATTCTTTCTCTGTTTTTTTTATCAGTTGCTTTCTTTCCTGCTTATCGGTAATGGTGGCCAGTTTTGCATTCATATTGTCCACCAACGATTTGGTTTGCACTACATAGGGATAGATTTTCTTTAGATTATAGATCGTTCTGTAATTCGAACGGTAAAACTTCATCTCCTCTTCGTAGGCATGATAATCTTTTGCTCTATTTTCAAGTTTTGCTTTCTCTCTTTCCTGCTCAGCCAGCAAACTATCTTTTTTCATCGATTTTTGCAATTCTTCGGCCATCTTCTGCATTTCGGCCATCATCTGGCTGTCTTTATTTACGGGCTCAACCTTTTCTGTTACATCAGCTGTGTTTTGCTGAATTTCCTTCAGCATTTCTTTTAGCACCACCGACTTGTTGAGATGCAGCTTAGGCATAGCTACAGCGGTTTTCAGTATCTTTTCCAATCCATCCGGCACTGGTGGGCTTTGATCTAAGGCATCATTCTGAAAATCAACTTCTACCTGCTGAGGCTCATCTATTTCCGGCTCATCTGAGAACAAGCTCCATTCGAGATTAAGATTCAGCAGAATAAAAAGCAATGCGTAGAATGCTAATGAAACAGTTATTGCAATTATGTTAGGATAATATCGTCTGGGAATATTCATTGTACAGTTACTCGCTTTTTTGTATCTATTGCGGTACAAGTGTTTTTCGATAAGAGTGCAAAGGTATGCAATTATTTCAACTTTTACCGATAGAGAATTTTAAAATTAGTGAGGCATCTTATCTACATACATGATTTTATTCAGCAGTTACAAGGCTTATTTTCTGACAATTATTTAGAAAAAATAAGCAGAGCAATCGCAATAATGACCATTTTTAATCCATATTTTTTGAAACTTACAGAAATAGTCTTAAAAAAGCATAAAAAGCCGGATATCTGTTCATAACTTTCTTCAAAAAAAAATATAAACATAAAAACAATTACGTAAATTTGGAGGAAATTTTTTTAAAATTTTACTCGTTAACTTCTTCATTAATCTTTTATAATCTACAGTATTTATGAAACAAATGAAACGGATGGTAATGCTTCTCATTGGAGCCTTACTAACGTCGGCCAACTTGTTTGCAAGCGAAGCCGACATCGCTATCCCTGACTTACATGCAGGGGAATTTCACATTTTTGGACAAGCCATCTCCTCATGGGATTTCTTGTTCTACGGAGCACTGGTTATCTGTGTTACGCTCAGTATCAGTTTATGGCTTTTTTCACAGGTCAAAAAGCTGCGAGCACACGATTCCATGTTAAAAGTATCCGAAATTATTTTTCAAACCTGTCGCACGTATCTATTGCAACAAGGTAAATTTCTTTTAATGCTTTTTGCTTTTGTTGCAGTAATTATGTCCTACTATTTCCTCGCCCTTCAGGGAAAATCCGTTGGCACATTATTATATGTATTGTTTTACTCCATTTTGGGTATGGGTGGTTCTTATCTGGTGGCCTGGTATGGCATTCGCATCAATACCTATGCAAACTCCCGCACAGCTTTTGCTTCTCTTCACGGAAAACCTTGGAATGTAGTCGACATACCGTTACGCGCCGGTATGAGTGTTGGCCTTTTCCTTATTTCGTTGGAGTTGGTTATGATGGTTATCATCCTGTTATTCGTTCCCCGCGAAATAGTAGGTATTTGTTTTCTCGGGTTTGCCATTGGCGAATCATTAGGTGCCAGTGTTCTTCGCATAGCCGGTGGTATCTTTACTAAAATTGCCGATATTGGTTCGGACTTAATGAAAATCGTTTTCAACGTCAAAGAAGATGATCCCCGTAACCCGGGTGTTATTGCCGACTGTACCGGCGACAATGCAGGCGATAGCGTTGGGCCGACTGCCGACGGCTTTGAGACATACGGCGTAACCGGCGTTGCGCTCATTACATTTATTACACTGGCGGTGCCATTTGCATATCCGGGCAAACCCGAACTGATTGGAGAAATACAAGCTAAGCTGATAGTGTGGATTTTCGGAATGCGCTTCCTGATGGATTTAATGTCGGGTATTTCGTACTTCGTAAATCAAGCCATTTCAAAACGCAAGTACAAAGGACTTAAAATGTTCGATTTTGAAGAACCATTGATGCGACTGATCTGGATTGCAGCTATCCTGAGTATCTCCACCTCTTTCTTTATGAGTTATTTGCTGGTGGGCGATTTAGCCCAGATAACCGGCAATGCCGCTGATGCAACACTGTGGTGGAAACTGGCCGGAATTATCAGCTGTGGCACATTGGCCGCGGTATTAATTCCCGAATTTACAAAATTGTTTACCAGTTCCAAATCTGCTCACGTAAACGAAATAGTCACCGCTTCGCGCGAAGGAGGCCCATCATTGAATATTCTTTCAGGTATCGTTTCGGGTAATTTCGGAGCATTCTGGACCGGTATGTTAATCGTAGGTTTAATGACAGGTGCTTACTTTATCAGTCAACTTGGGCTTACGTCCATTCTCGGACCACACGCTTCTATTTTTGCCTTTGGTCTCGTTGCTTTCGGGTTCCTGTGCATGGGACCGGTAACTATTGCTGTTGACAGCTATGGGCCGGTAACTGATAATGCTCAATCCATCTTCGAATTATCGCAAATAGAGCAAATCCCCAATATCAAAGAAGAAATTGAGAAAGATTTCGGATTTACTCCTGATTTTGAGCTCGGAAAACATTACCTCGAAGCAAATGACTCGGCGGGCAATACCTTTAAAGCCACTGCCAAACCGGTATTGATCGGAACAGCCGTGGTGGGCGCTACAACCATGATTTTCTCTATCATTTTATTGCTCGAAAGCAAAGGACTATTAAGCGTATCCTTAACTTCGGCGCCTATCCTGCTTGGGCTGATATGTGGTGGAGCAGTAGTATTCTGGTTTAGCGGAGCCTCCATGCAAGCCGTTACTACCGGAGCGTATCGAGCAGTTGAATTTATTAAAAGCACCTTCGATTTAAATAAAAAAGAAGCCAACATCGAAGATTCGAAAGAAGTAGTGAAAATATGTACACAATATGCCCAAACCGGTATGTGGAACATCTTCATCGCATTGATTTGCTTTACACTCGGTTTTGCCTTCTTCGACAGTAATTTCTTTGTAGCCTATCTTATTTCAATTGCTACTTTTGGTTTGTTTCAGGCTATTTATATGGCTGATGCCGGTGGATCGTGGGATAATGCTAAAAAAGTTATTGAAGTGGACTTGAAGGAAAAGGGCACTCCGTTGCACGAAGCCGCTGTAATTGGCGATACCGTGGGCGATCC
The DNA here is from genome assembly GCA_942493025.1 of Paludibacteraceae bacterium. GTDB lineage: Bacteria > Bacteroidota > Bacteroidia > Bacteroidales > Paludibacteraceae > Paludibacter. Next base: position 3,626,959 of record OW818663.1, on the reverse strand, counting down.
GTTCAAAGATACTTCATCCGTGTCTCTAAACCCGATTATTAAATTCTCAACATTATTTGGATTGCTGGCAACCGAGATAGCTCTGAAAATGAGGCTAGATGCTACTGCAAGTAATCGTTTTGATTATAGCGGTATTATTGGTGCAGTATTTTTGGTTGTCGCCTTAGTATTTGTTTGGCGATCATTCTATAAAATGAGAATTCCACTTCGCAAGGAAATAAAACAAGCATAGTTATTCTAACAATTAATAAAGAAACGTGGGTGCAAACTCACGTTTCTTTATTTTACAAAGCTTTTTGAGAGGGCTATAGCTCAAAAACTGGCATTCTAAAAAAGCAAGTTCACGTTAAATAACTACAATAAGAACTGTATTCGTTTCTAAAACACTAATTTTGCGGTGCAATTAGATAAACGTAAACTATTTCCGTTTTTAGTACTACTCAATTACATTCTAAAATAAATGAATCTACTTAGCATTTTACTTCAGGCCGCACCAAAAGCAGTATCCGACACTACCAATGTGGTGATGACCAATCAAACCTACTTCAATCTGTTACTGAAAGGTGGTATGATATTAATACCACTGGGCTTCCTCTTTGTATTGGCCAACTACCTAATGATAGAACGTTGGATCTCTATTAAAATAATGGGCAAAATTGATACCAACTGGTTTAACGAAACTACAAAGTTGGTTTCGGAAGGAAAAATAGAAAAAGCCATTCAACTTTGTAAGGAGAAACCAACCATTTACTCCAACGTAATTGCTGCCGGACTGGCTGAAGCCGAAAACGAAGATCAGGAAATACAGGATGCTCTTCAGGGTGAAGCTCGCCAACAGATTTCCGAATTGGAAAAAGGGATGAATTACCTGGGAATTACAGCGTCCATTGCACCCATGTTTGGTTTTTTGGGAACCATTTTTGGTGTAATTAAAATTTTCTACAACATATCCATTAGTAACGATTTGAACATTGCCAACATCTCCGATGGACTCTATCAAAAAATGATTTCATCGGGTGCCGGGCTTTTTGTTGGGATTGTGGCATACGCCGGCTATTATATATTGAATGGTCGAATTGACAAAGTGGTGTTGAGGATGGATAAAGCATCGAACGATTTACTGAAAGAAATCCGCAAATACAAACGAAGTAAATGAATGCATAATTGAGAATGTATAATTCATAATTGTGAGATTATTATAAAACAAAAGACATGAAAATAGAACGCAGAAAATCGAGAGCGGCCGAGGTATATACTGCCTCGCTGAACGACATTATGTTTTTCTTGTTGCTTTTTTTCCTGATTATATCCACTATGGTAACCCCGGCTACCATCCGCGTGTTATTGCCAAAATCGAAAACTACCGACGATGCGGTGATAAAAAAGCAAATCAATTTAGCCATCACCGCCGACCATAAATACTTTTTGGATAAAACGGAAATCTCTTTTAGTGAAATAGAGCCTCGACTTTCGAAAATCATGGCTTCCAAAAGCAAAAACGAAGAAGCACTGGTATTGCTCCAGGCCGACAAATCGCTCAACCTGCAGGAAGTAATAGATGTGATTGATATTGGCAATAAGCTGGATGTGAAAGTGGTGTTGTTTACCAAGAAAAGCGAAAAATAAAGTTCGGTGAAATTAAATGATCCCGCTTGAAGCTATAAGATAAAAGAACGAGACCGATACAAATTCTACAATTCGTATCGGTCTCGTTATATCTGTTATTGTCTTTGTTCTTTTGTCTTTCCTAACTGTTCGTCATTTCTCCGCACATACTTATACTCAATTGGTGTTTAATGGCGTCTTGCGAATCGCACTCACCCAACAAATACATTAACTTGGTTACGATAGCCTCCGTGGTGCAGTCATAACCGCTCATTACACCGGCACTCATCAGGTTCAAACTTGTTTCGTAACGCCCCATCTCTACCGAGCCGGTGCTGCACTGACTTTTGTTCACTATTAGAATTCCTCTATCGGTGGCATCCTTCAGCGCGTTGTAAAACCATGTTTTGCGAGGTGCATTGCCGGCACCAAAACTTTCGAGCACCACAGCCCTAAGCCCCGGAATTTGCAGAATTGCATTTACCGTATGTTCAGTAATACCAGGGAATAATTTTAAAATGGCAATATTTTGATCAATGTGCGTACGTACCCGCAGTTTTGTACCAGCTGCCGGATAGTGAATGGATGAACGAAAGTATTTGATATGCACACCGGCTTTGGCCAACGACGGGTAATTATATGAATTAAAGGCCGAGAAATGCTCAGCATTCTTTTTGGTAGTACGGTTACCCCGGAAAAGCGTATCCTCGAAAAAGATACACACTTCGGGAACTATAGGCTGACCATTTTCTTTTGCCGAAGCAATTTCGATAGCCGTCAGCAAATTTTCCTTCGCATCCGAACGCATCATACCTATGGGCAATTGCGCACCGGTAAAAATAACAGGCTTGGATAAATTTTCGAGCATAAAACTCAGAGCAGAAGCCGAATAGGCCATCGTATCTGTACCGTGCAACACCACGAAACCGTCAAAATCATCATAGTTTTCTTCGATTAGCAGAGCCATGCGTTCCCAGGCAGATGGATCCACATCAGACGAGTCGATAAGCGGAAGAAAGGGCACACTCTTAACCCGAATTCCTGTCTGTTTTATTTCCGGCATGTATTCCTGCAGTCGATCAAAATCAATGGGACGTAACGCACCTGTGCTTGGATCTTCGGACATACTGATTGTCCCTCCGGTAAAAAGCAGTAATACAGAACTTTCTTTTTCTACAGCCATTTCGAATGAATTTTAATACAAAGGTAATGTAAAATTTGATGTCAATTACAAATTTTTGAAACTATGAATTCAAAAGCTCTACTTTTTTTCGGCAAGCACTCGCCCACTTGACAATTTATCACTATTTTTGTATTGTATCAGTAAAAAACATAAGTGTTTGATACTATAACTAATACATTGTAAGCATGGAGCGTATTTTTCTAATTGGATATATGGGGTCGGGTAAAACTACCGTTGGTAAACTACTGGCCACGAAACTAGGCTATAGTTTTGTCGACATGGATGCTCATATTGAGGAACAGCAATTTAAATCCGTTTCCAAGATATTTGCCGAACGTGGCGAGGATGAATTTCGACTGCTGGAACAAAAATGCTTACGCGAAGTGGCTCAATTCGATGACGTTATCATATCTACCGGAGGAGGAGCACCTTGCTTTTTCGACAATATGGAATATATGAATGCACACGGCACTACCTTTTACCTTTGCTTTACAGCCGATGAACTTGCCACCCGGCTAGCAACTCAAGCCGCCAAACGCCCACTTATTGCTACCAAAAAAGGCGATGAACTCCGACAATTTATAGCCGAAGGACTCGAAAAGCGCGAACCGTTTTATACACAGGCTAACTACTCCGTGGCCGGCGATGTGAATACGGTAGTAAAAGAGATAGTAGAGATTATTGGTCTGCATCAAAAATAAAAACATCCGTTGTCGACAGCCTTTGCATCTGCACTTTCCGAAAATTGTCGATAACTTCTTACTAAATATTTCGCCAGCATTCAAAATTTGCCGTATCTTTAGCCTCCCAAAACAATCCATATTGAGCGATTGTAAAACCTAAGAAAACAACTATTTACAATGAATTCCTTTGTTCACCTTCACGTTCACTCCCATTATTCGGTGCTTGATGGCATGTCGTCTATCCCCAATCTGGTGGATAAAGCAGCCAAAAGCGGAATGCACGCCGTGGCCCTCACCGACCATGGTTGCATGTTTGGGATAAAGGAATTTTTCAATTATACCAAAAAGAAAAATGGCAAAGTAAAAGGCCAGATTTCCGACCTGCAGAAGCAGCTCAAAGCCGAAGGACTCACCGAAGAAGAAAAGGCCGAACTGCTGAAACAAATTGAAGAAGCCAAACACAAACTTTTTAAACCCATCATAGGTTGCGAAGCCTATGTGGCGCGCCGTGGGCACTTAAGCAAAGCCGGAACCGAAGATCGAAGCGGCTATCACCTGGTATTGCTGGCAAAAAATAAAATCGGTTATCGGAACCTTTGCAAATTGGTATCCACCTCCTATATCGATGGGATGTATTACCGTCCGCGTATCGACCATGAATTACTGGAAAAATACAGCGAGGGACTGATTGCTTCATCGGCATGTTTGGGTGGCGAAATTCACAAAAAAGTAGAAAAAGGCAATCTGGCAGAAGCCGAGGAAGCTGTGCTGTGGTACAAACGCGTATTTGGCGACGACTACTACATTGAACTTCAGCGCCATAAAACCGACAAGCCTAATGCCGATTATTCGTGTTACGAAAAACAAAACACTCAAAATCTTGAATTAATAAAGCTTGCGCGAAAAACAGGTACCAAGCTAGTTGCGACCAACGATGTTCACTTTATTGAAGAAGAACACGGCGAAGCACACGAACGCCTTATTTGCCTTAGCACCGGTAAAGATTTGGACGATCCTAACCGGATGCGCTACACCAAGCAAGAATGGTTAAAGTCGCCCGAGCAGATGTGGCAGATTTTTGCCGACATACCCGAAGCACTTGAAAACTCGGTAGAAATTGCCGAAAAGGTCGAATTTTACGATATCGATTCGGATGCGTTAATGCCTGTTTTCCCTATCCCTGCGGACTTTGCGACAGAAGAACACTACAGGGCTACTTTTACCGAAGAAATGCTTCGCAAAGAATTTGGCGACGGTTTCGACCGATTGGGTGGATACGAAAAAGCTGTGCGTGTAAAACTCGAAGCCGATTATTTACGTCAACTCACCCTCATTGGAGCAAAAAAACGGTACGGTGAAGTGATGACTTCGGAGCAATCCGAGCGTATCGACTTTGAGCTTGAGGTAATGAAAACCATGGGTTTCCCCGGTTACTTCCTTATCGTACAGGATTTTATTGCGGCAGCACGTGAAATGGGTGTGGCTGTCGGGCCGGGTCGTGGTTCGGCGGCAGGATCGGTGGTGGCATATTGCTTGCGCATTACCGACATTGATCCACTCAAGTACGACTTGCTGTTTGAGCGTTTCCTAAACCCCGACCGTATCTCTATGCCCGATATTGATATCGACTTTGATGATGATGGACGTGGACAAGTATTGCGTTGGGTAACAGAAAAATACGGAAAAGAGCGGGTAGCCCATATCATTACTTATGGCACAATGGCTACAAAATCGTCGATTAAGGATGTGGCGCGTGTACAACGCCTACCGCTTGCAGAAGCCGACCGATTGACCAAACTTATTCCGGATAAATTTCCGGAAGATTCATCAGGCAAAGCACCAAAAGTAAATCTTGCCAACTGCCTGAAATACGTTCCCGAAATGATGTCGGCGCGCAATTCGCCTGACTTAAACCTTTCGAATACACTTCGTTACGCAGAAATGCTCGAAGGAACCGTTCGTCAGGTTGGGGTTCATGCTTGCGGAGTCATTATCGGGTCGGACGACCTGACCAATCTGGTACCACTCAGTACGGCTATTGATAAAGAAACCAACGAAGAAATGTTGGTTACACAATACGAAGGTTCGGTAATTGAAGAAATCGGACTGATAAAAATGGACTTTTTGGGACTTAAAACCCTGTCCATTATCAAAGAAGCACTTTCAAATATAAAAAAATCGCACGGTATAGATTTGGACATTGATGCCATCCCGATTGACGATGCCAAAACATACGAAATGTTCAGCAAAGGCTTGACTGTTGGTACTTTCCAATTTGAGTCGGCCGGTATGCAAAAGCACTTAATCAATTTGCAGCCAACGCAATTCGAAGATTTAATTGCCATGAATGCCTTGTACCGCCCGGGGCCAATGCAATACATTCCGCAATTTATCAACCGGAAACACGGCCGGGAAACAATCGAATATCCATTCCCGATAATGGAGAAACGGTTGAAAGAGACCTACGGAATCACGGTGTATCAGGAACAGGTCATGCTCCTGAGTCGCGACTTGGCCGGGTTTACCCGTGGTCAGTCCGACGAATTGCGTAAAGCCATGGGTAAAAAGCTCGTGGACAAAATGGAGGCTCTGAAAGTAAAATTCATTGAGGGTTGTCAGAAAAATGGATTTGGACCGATAGCCAAATTGGAACAGATTTGGGCCGACTGGGCTGAGTTTGCAAAGTACGCTTTCAATAAGTCGCACGCCACCTGTTATTCGTGGATTGCCTATCAAACAGCCTATCTGAAAGCAAATTATCCGGCAGAGTTTATGGCTGCCAACTTAACGCGCAACCGCGATGACATTACCGAGGTTGGCAAGTTTATGGACGAGTGCAAAAATCTGGGTATGAACGTACTGGGTCCTGATGTAAACGAGAGCGATTTAACGTTCACCGTAACAAAAAGTGGCAATATCCGTTTCGGTTTGGGTGGTATAAAAGGCGTAGGCGAAGGTGCTGTTATTGCATTGGTGGATGAAAAAAACGCCAACGGCAAATATAAAAGTCTGTTCGATTTTATTGAACGCGTTAACCTAAATGCCTGCAACAAAAGGGCTGTTGAAAGTTTGGCTCTCTCGGGTGGTTTTGATGAGTTTACAGACGTGCGACGTGAACAATTATTTGCCGAAAACAGCAAAGGAGAACAAGTGCTGGAGTCCATTATGCGCTATGGCAATAAATTTCAAACTGATATGGCCATGACGCGAAACTCGCTTTTTGGTGGCATGGATGCAGTAGAAATCACCAAACCGGAGATTCCTTACGCACCCGAATGGTCGCCATTGGAAAAGCTCAACAAGGAGCGCGATTTGATTGGCATGTATCTTTCAGCGCATCCGCTGGACGAATACGAGTTTGAAATAAATCATGTATGTAATTGTACCACAGTAGATTTAAAAGATCTTGCACCATTAAAGGCCAAAGGCCTGAAAATCGGTGGTATGGTAACCGGTTTTCGTCATGGAACATCCAAAGCGGGAAATCCCTATGGTATTTTTACGCTCGAGGATTATGCCGGAGCATTTGAATTTGCATTATTCGGGAAGAACTACATTGAATTTGGCAAATACATGATTAAGGATTTGTATCTGTATATCAGTGCCACTGTACAGGAAAAGGGCGCCGATTATAAATTCAAAAAGCCTTCGGACCCGAATATTCCGGCTGAGTTGGAAATTAAAATACAGAAAATAGAAGTATTCAACGAGATAAAAGAAAAATTAATCAATACGCTCACGTTGACCATTCCATTGCAACAGCTTACCGAAGATTACGCGGTGGAGCTTACCGATATGGTAATGAGCAACAAAGGCAATGTGAATCTTTACGTGCAGGTTGTTGACGAGCTTTCGCCAAACAAAGTTATGCTCTTTGCCCGTCAGAACAGACTCCAAATAAACAAAGAGGTGTATCATTCATTAAAACGGGCGCGCAGCGAAGGAATCATTGAGTTTCAGGTGCATTAAATGCATATAGATTTTATAAATAGCTATATTTAGCCTGTCATACAAACAATATCTGTTGTCATCTGTTTTAAGGGCAACTTTCGATTTTCACAGAAAAACAATGTTGAAAATCAATAAACACAACTAGAATTATTAATTATTAACTATAGAAGATTATGGCTTTAGAAATTACAGATGGAAACATCAAAGAACTTATCAACAGTGGAAAACCGGTAGTAATTGACTTTTGGGCAGAATGGTGTGGTCCATGTCGCATGGTAGGTCCGGTTGTTGAAGAATTAGCAAAAGAATACGAGGGCAAAGTAATCATTGGAAAAATGGATGTGGATAACAACACTGACACTCCAACAGAATACGGCATTCGCAACATTCCAACTATCCTATTCTTTAAAGACGGGCAATTGGTTGACAAACAAGTAGGTGCTGCTCAAAAAGCTGCCTTAACTGCAAAAGTTGAAGCTTTATTGTAACAGAAATTGCTTTTACAATTTCAAATAATAGTCTTTGGCTAAAACTGTAAACTCAGGTGAGTATTGATGGCGCACATCGCTCTCGATAACTATTTCTGAATTTACGCACGTTGTAAATTGCGGGCTAAACTCCAGTAACAATCGTTTGGGCACAGCTCTGGGTTTCGGAAATACGACAACCTGCTTAGTGCAATGCAAACCAATACTGGCGGCATATGCAACAGACATTAAACCCTCATTCACAGGCAGAATAACACAAATTCTGCCTGTTGGTTTGAGTAGGGTTAATGCGTTGTCAAGTAATTCTTCGTGAGTAAGTGTGTCGGTATGTCGGGCTGTGTTCCTATTTTCGACAGGTGCTTTTGTAGAGTTGACAAAATAGGGTGGATTGGAAACTATTAAATCGTATCGATTTTCTGTTTTTAAAACATACCTTTGCAATTCAACTTCTGAAACACGAATGCGGCTTGCCCATGGCGATTTTTGACTATTCTCGTTCGCTTGTATAACTGCATCTGCGTCAATATCAATTGCATCGATCTGCGCACTGGTCCTTTGAGCAAGCATTAATGCAATTAATCCCGTGCCGGTACCAATATCAAGTATAGCATCTGCATTGAGGACATCTGCCCATGCACCCAGTAAAACACCATCAATGCCCACTTTCATGGCACATTTATGATGAAACACTGTAAATTGTTTAAAACTAAAGTATGGATTCGCCATAAAACTACCGTCGTGAAGAATTAGCCGGTGGCGTTGTTGAGCTGCGTGTAGGCGTACGTGTTGAAGCAGGAGCTGAACTTCGTGACGTTGAAGGAGTCACACTCTGAGACCGTGTTCCACCACTCGATTGCGAAGACCTTCCGCTAGCCGGATCACTTCTTCGGGTAGCCTGAGGATTGCTTGAATTTGTGGGAGATGCAGAACGATAAGAACTTCTGAGGTTCACATCGGATGACATTACCCTTACAGCAGAATTCGTCCTGTAATCGGTAGATGTACGAAACCCTGTTGTATTCGAAGTATTTCTATTTACATTTTGATTTTCAATAGAAGTCCTTTCATATCGTTTGTTTTGCAACTGATTGTATTGATTTTCGGTCAAAATACGTTGCATTTCGGTATTTTTGTTTTTTATACGCTCCATAGCCTGGCTTCTGGTGTTCGAAACTTGTCGCTCGCGAGCATAACGTAAATTTATTTCATACACCTGCTTTATTTGATCAGGTGTCAGGTTTAGTTCTTGTTGTATTTTCTCGGTTTGTTTAGCAGCTTCTTGCTCGGGTGTACGTTGCGGAACGGAAACATTGTCCTGACTGCGAACGGGCAAGCCCAAACACAAGAAAAGACTCAACAACACTATTTTTATTCCGTTTTTCATATAAGTAACTCAATTATAATAGAGCGTTCTGATTAGCTGCAATCATTGTGCCAAAAAGACCCTTTGAACCATTAAAATGCCTTAGCAAACAATAAAAGTAAAACTACTACATTTTTTTCAAAGACAAAAATAAACACATCATATTTCTCAATTCCGCCACCATTTTAAGGTTCAGGCATAGTTGAAAATAACAAATAAAAAAGTTATGGAGTTTTTACACACTTTTCTTTCTACAAGCACTTTTCCCGTGCTCACAGCTTTTATTTTAGGATTAATGACCACTATTAGTCCCTGTCCGTTATGTACAAATGTTACAGCTATCGGATTTTTAAGCAAAAACGTTGCCAGCAAGAGACAAATCATTCTCAACGGACTAATGTATGCTCTGGGCAAAATAATTGCATTCACCGGCCTCGCGGCCATCTTTACCTTAGGTGGAAGCGTATTGCCAACACAGCATTTCTTCGAAACCTATGGTGAAATGCTATTAGGACCGTTTTTGATTATCGGCGGTTTGTTTATGCTCGAGTTTTTTAAATTTCACAAACACGGATCTAAGCACCATGAGTCAGGCAGTTTCAGTGAACGAATTATCAGCAAATCAGTTTCCGGAAGTGCTAAATGGTCCTTATTTTTGGGTATCATTTTTTCACTGGCTTTCTGCCCTTACAGCGGAGTGTTGTATTTTGGCGGATTAATTCCACTCACTTTGGCAGAACCTGCCGGATTATTGATGGCTGTGATCTTCGCCATTGGCACAGGGCTGCCCGTTGTTATCATTTCGTGGATCTTGGCCTACAGCTTTGCCGGATTGGGCAATTTCTACGACAAAATTCAGGTTTTTGAAGTGTGGTTCCGCCGCATTACCGCAGTTATCTTTATCCTGATGGGAATTTACGTGCTTATTGAATACATGTCGCATTTCGGAATGGAACACGTACACTAAAACCAAAAAGGAGTGAAAGTTTTAGACTTTCACTCCTTTTTGGTTTATAACTATTTTCTAGACATCCTATTTATTGAAATCCCTCAATTTAATATTCGTCAATACTTTTTTAGTATGAAGCGGAAAATCACTGTTCATCATCCAACCGTAATAACCCATATCCGTTTTCAATACATCAGCAACTTTCTGTCCTTTGTATTTACCAAAGTTGATAATCTCCTCACCTTTATCATTGTAAATCATTCGTCCGGCAAAATCCACATTGTTGTTTTGAGTGGTATATTTTGATAGAAACTCAATGTCATTTTGTAGTTCGGGATAGCGATCGAGCTGTGCCATCAAAACTTCGTATGTAGCCAGCGTGTCGGCTTCAGCTCCGTGTGCTCCCACCAACTCTTTGTCGCAATAAAACTTATAGGCAGCTCCCAGCGTTCGTTGTTCCATTTTATGGAAAACCACCTGCACATCTACAAATTTGCGCTTCATAAGGTCAATATCCACCTCAGCACGCAAAAGTTCTTCGGCCAGCAACGGAATATCAAACCGGTTAGAATTATAGCCTGCTAAATCGCAACCCTCAATATCGCGGGCGATTTCTTTAGCCACCGACTTGAAAGTGGGGCAATCCGCCACATCGGCATCATAAATGCCGTGAATAGCCGATGATGCCTCGGGAATATGCATTTCGGGATTGATACGAATGCTTTTCGTTTCTTCGCGACCATTTGGCGAAACCTTATGGTAAGCTATTTCTACTATTCTATCCGAAACAATATTGGTACCTGTTGTTTCGAGATCAAAAAATACTATCGGGTTCTTGAGTTGGAGTTTCATTACGTTGTGTCTAAAGTCAAAAGACAAAGGTCTAAAGACTTGGGTAAATATATAAAAAGTCTATGGACAAAGGTCTAAGGACTTGACTAAATAACAATCTGGATCAGGTAAAAAAAATTAAGGTCTAAAGACTTTCGACTCTAGACCTTAGACTATAGACTAATTTCTGACTAATCGTTAAGCAGCATTGGCATCAACAACATCAGAATTTCTTCGTCTTTTTCGTTTTCGAAAGGAAGAATAAGACCCGCGCGCGAAGCATCCGAGAGCTCCATCACGATATCCGATGCATTGATATTACCTAAAATTTCGATTAAGAAGGATGATTTAAAACCAATTTTAATAGGTTCGCCGGTAAATTGACAGGTAATGGTTTCTTCGGCCGAGATAGAAAAATCAATATCCTGTGCCGAAATAAGAATCGTATTATCCGCAAAAGCTAACTTCACAAGGTTACTTGCCTGATTGGCAAAAACCGAAACACGTTTCATGGCATTCAGCAAAGTAGCGCGGTCAATAATAATTTTGTACGGGTTAGTTGTTGGAATTACCGCGTTATAATTAGGGAAACGACCTTCCACCTGACGGCAAATCATAGTATAATTCGCCAATTTGAAATAAGCATTCTTTTTATCAAAATTGATTTGCACCTCTCCCGATTCCTTTGGAAGAATGTTTTTCAACATGGTAGCCGGTTTCTTCGGCAAAATAAAACTCACCGCTTCGTCGCCCTCCACAATAGTAGAAGAAGTATGCTTGGTTTTATAACGAACTAATTTGTGAGCGTCGGTGGCTACTAAAGTCAGTCTATCGGCTGTAATATCAAAGAAAACACCGTTCATAACCGGTCTCAACTCATCGTCGGCCGTACAAAACAATGTTTTAGAAATACCACCCAACAGACTTGGAACATCCAGTGTCAAGGTACGGGCATCTTCCTGCAATTGCGGCATACGTGGATATTCATCCCCATTTTGCCCAATAAAATTATACGAACCATTTGGTGAGGTGATAACCATAGCCAAATTAGAATCGTTGATATTGAAAGAAAGCGGTTGTTCTGAGAACTCACGCAAGGTATCGAGTAATAATCGGGAGGCAACAGCTACTTTTCCATTTCCTTCGGCAGTTTCCACCTCCATTGAAGTTATCAGAGTGGTTTCAATGTCCGAAGCTGTCATTGTTAGCGTATTTCCCTCTAGTTGAAGCAAGAAATTGTCTAAAATTGGCAGCGAATTTTTACTGTTAATTACGCGACTAATTGCTTGTAGATGGCTTAATAAATCGGTGCTTGAAACAATGAATTTCATATTGTTGGTATTTTTTTGTTAGCGATGTAGAATAATTTAGCAAATGTAGTAATTATTTTAAAGAATAAAAAATAAAGTTGGTATTTTTTTGTGGAAAAAATTGAGATAAATGCCTTATATAGCCTACTTTCGAAAAAAAGTAAGATTTTGTAATGCCATTCCAACTATTGTTCGTAATTTTGCGAACTACAAACAATATTCAACCAAACAGATGAACACAAGCAAAAATAACGATTACAGTATTGACAACGAGCAGCTTGCACGCTTTGCAAAAGCCATGGGGCATCCGGCACGCATTACCATTCTTCAATTTCTTGCCTCTATGGATAGTTGCTATTTTGGCGATATACACAATGAATTACCAATTGCCAAAGCCACTGTTTCTCAGCATCTGAAGGAGTTAAAAGACGCCGGGTTAATACAGGGCGAAATTGAAACTCCGAAAGTAAAATACTGCATCAACAAGGAGAATTGGGAGAAAGCACAGGCTTTCTTCGATACATTCTTCGATAATAAAAAAGAGAAAACCAATTGTTGTACCCCTAACCTCCGTCAGTTGACGGATAAACTCTAAAGGGGAATTATGCAAGTCCGTCATCATAATTCTCACTTATAAAGAGTTTGGTTTAATCAATACTAATCACTCTTACTCCCCTTTAGGGGATGGGGTCAAAATTTTATCATTATGAACATTCAAGTATTAGGAACAGGCTGTACGAAGTGTAAAACACTTGAAAAAGCCGTGAGAGAAATTGTTGCAGAAAACAACATTGATGCCACCGTTACAAAAGTGGACGACATCATGGAAATTATGAAATTCAATATCATGACCACGCCTGCATTGGTCATCGACGGAAAAGTTGTTCTGAAAGGGCGCGTACCTTCAATGGATGAACTAAAACAAATACTAACAAACAAAATCTATTTCTTATGAAAAAGTCCATTTCTATTACTATTTTAGCTCTAATCATAGCATCTTTCTTCTCTGCTAATTCCCAAACAGCTAAAGCACCAAAAGCGGTAGCGAAAGTAGCGAAAGTAGAAGTATTTTATTTTCATTACAGCCGCCGATGTGTGACCTGTCAGGCAGTAGAAACTGAAACAAAAAAATCGATATTGGCACTGTACCCCCTTCAGGCAAAAAAGGGTCTGATTACATTTACATCAATAAATTTAGATGAGAAAAGTTCCGAGTCTATCGCAGCAAAATGCAAAGCAGAGGGTCAATCGCTTCTGATAACGAGTTCTAACAAACGTGTTGACCTAACCGACAAAGCATTTATGTATGCAAAAAGTAGTCCTTTGAGACTGAAAGCTGAATTAAAGAAAACAATTGACCCGCTATTTTAATTTGAAAATGAGATAATTTGAAAGTACAAAGTGTATGAGAAATGACAAGGAAAACCCAATAGTAGATAAATCATTTCAGTTTGCTATTGAAATAGTTGAATTTTGTGATTTACTTTATGAAAATAGAAAATATGTAATTGGACAACAATTATTGAAATCAGGAACATCAATAGGTGCAAATATACGTGAAGCTCAAAATGCTGAAAGCAAAGTAGATTTTATTCATAAAATGAAAATTGCAGCTAAGGAGGCAGACGAAACTGAGTACTGGTTATCAATATGTAAAAATTCAAATTCGTACCCAACAAATCTTATTTTGATTGAGAAAGTAAACGAATTGCTGAGAATCTTATCAAAAATAATCAGTTCATCAAAATCTTAACTCCCAATTCATTCTCAAATTTGCACATTTTCAAATTAGCACATTAATTCTATGGAATTTCTTCAAACTATTTTAGACAACTCACAATACTCGTTTCTTACCGCTATCATTCTTGGACTGATGACAGCCATCAGTCCTTGCCCATTGGCTACAAACATTTCGGCTATTGGTTTTATCAGTCGTGATATAGAAAACCGCCGTCGGGTATTTATCAACGGGTTGGTTTATACACTCGGTAGAGCAATTAGTTACACGGGCTTGGCAGTAATTATTTTCTTTGGCGCAAGCAAAATGAATATCTCCATGATCTTTCAGGGCTGGGGTGAAAAAATCCTGGGGCCGGTTTTGATTCTCGTTGGACTGCTAATGCTCGATGTAATTAAACTGAAATTTCCGGGATTATCGGGACTTACCGACAAAATTGGAGAAAATAGCAAAGGTAGTTATTGGAGTACCCTTTTGCTGGGAATGGTTTTCGCGCTTGCATTTTGTCCATACAGCGGCGTACTCTATTTCGTGATGCTTATCCCAATGACTGTAGCCAGTGCAAGCGGGTTATATCTTCCTGTTTTATTTGCCATTGCCACAGGCTTACCGGTTATTCTTTTCGCGTGGCTACTAGCATACGCAGTGGGTAATGTAGGAAAATTCTACAATCGAATTAAACTATCTGAACTGTGGTTTCGCAGGGTCGTTTCGGTAATTTTCATTGCTGTCGGCATATATTACATTCTGATATTCTTTATCTAATCATCACATTATCTCATCATCATATCTTCACATCATCACATCTCTTTAAATTATGAAATTCAATAAAAACGTTATAATACCACTTATATTGTTGCCTGTCTGGTATGGGATATATTCCAATTTGCAGCCTATGACCGATTGGCTTATTAACACTATTTTGGGAATGACAAAAGGCTCTCATCTTACCGAAGCACTGCGATTCTTTATATTTGAATTTCCAAAAGTATTAATGCTTTTAGTCCTGATTATTTTCTTTGTAGGTATTCTCCGCAGTTATTTTACCGCCGAAAGAACCCGAAAAGCATTGGAAGGAAAGAAAACATTTACCGGAAACATAATGGCATCCTTGTTGGGAATTGTAACTCCATTTTGCTCTTGCTCGGCCATTCCGTTGTTTCTGGGATTTGTGGAATCAGGTGTTCCACTGGGTGTTACATTTTCGTTCCTGATTGCTGCACCCATGATTAACGAAGTTGCCATTATACTTTTGTACGGTATGTTTGGTTGGAAAGTAGCAGCCATTTATATCGGCACCGGTCTGGCCATTGCCATCGTAGCCGGCTGGATCATTGGCAAGCTAAAACTTGAAAAATGGGTGGAAGAATGGGTGTATGCAACCAAATTGGGCGAAAGTGATGGAGAAGAAGAAAAAATCGCTTTCTCAAAACGAATTAGCATGGGCTACGATGCGGTGAAAGAAATTGTGGGTAAAGTGTGGTTGTATGTGGCATTAGGAATCTTAGTCGGTGCAGGTGCTCACGGCTATGTTCCTGAGGAATTTATGGCTTCGCTCATGGGCAAATCTGCCTGGTATTCTGTCCCATTATCGGTATTAATTGGAATTCCCTTGTATTCAAACGCTGCCGGTATTGTTCCAATAGTTTCAGTATTAATTGAAAAAGGAGCTTCGCTCGGCACGGCGCTGGCATTTATGATGTCGGTGATTGCCTTATCGCTACCGGAGATGATTATTCTCCGAAAAGTACTGAAACTACCACTTATTCTCTCATTTATTGCCATTGTTGGTGGCGGAATTATGATAGTGGGATTTCTGTTTAACTGGATATTCTGACAAAACTTCAATACATAAAAAATGCCATCTCCGATTTGAAGGAAGATGGCATTTCTTGATTCAGAACGTTTAAAAGTTCAATACCAACCCTAAAGAAACGGCTCTTACATCAGGCCCTTTACCCGATTCGAAAATACTAAACGGAGAATATTTTGCGAAGACATTGAATGAACCATAACCAATCTGAGCATAATAATCGAGCGAAAGCGGAGAAACGTTCAAGCCTTTATCTTCAACCCGTTTAATCATATCGCCCGATTCATTTTTAAATTTGATTTTGGAAACCGAGTAGGTTTTTACACCACAAATGATACCGACCGAGACGAAAAAATCATCGTCCAAGCCACCGGGCTGCCATTCGAGCAATACCGGTAACGTGATATGCGCCGTCTTTAATTTGCTATATTCATATTTCACACCCACAGGTGCATCGTACACATCGGTTAGTCCATTATTATTTACAAAGTGTGTATTGTAATCCATTGAGTAGGTGCGCCAGTTGAAACCAAGACCGGTAGTAATCCCTAATTTATTTTTGTAAATAGGAAGTATTTTCTCAATCAGGTTGACGAAAAACTCACTACTCGAACCGGATTTAAGCGACACGCCATCAATATTATTTATTTTAAAGGCTGCATTCGATATATTTGCAAACCCCCAACCAATTCCGGCCCAGTGAGGCTCCATCTTACCTTGATGTCTTTCATTTGATTTACTAAAAAAAGGAATTTGAATTCCGATTTCCTCCACCACTGTCCATTTTTCAAAGGTTTTTTCTTCTACAAACTGACCTTCGTAAACTGCCTTGTAGGGGATAGAATCTTTGTTTGTTGCTTCAAATACTTTTACCTTCACCTGACCGATACTATCTTGTATCTGAATGATTTTTTTATTGAAGTGAAAGGTCGTATCGCTTTGATTTAATTCTGCAGCATGTGATGCTGTAAAGGCTACAACAAGTGCCATCATAAATAGAATTATCTTTTTCATTTTCGTTTATTATTAGAGGTTTATATTTATTTCTTTTTCAAAATCAGTTTTAGTATATTCTCCGAATCGTTTTTCGATTCGATATAAATAAGTGTTATCTTATTCTCCTGCTGAAAAGACTGATTAAACAGAATCAGCCTGTACAACTGACCTTTTCGGGGAAGCTGCAGGTAGACAGAAGTCAACAATCCATTTGCCATCACCTGTTTCACCTTTCGGGCACCTTCCTGGTCTTTTTCCAGACATTTGCGAATAAAATCAGCTGCCGGTGGATTATTCTTTATCGTTATGCTTTTGAACAAGGAAAAGTCATAGCCGTCTAACATTTCGTTGGTCATGTCCACCATAGTGACACCCTTCTTCTCGCCATATTGCTCGAAAACCTTGTTTATCTGCAAGTCTTTCTGAGCATACAGTGAAGGCGATACTGCCAGAAACAGGATCAGAATGGGCACGAAATACGTTTTTATTGATTTCATATCTTTATTTTTTTATACTTGAAAACCGTGATTAATTATTTGAAAACACACTAAGTTGTTGATCAATCAACTCACTGTCATTTAGAGAATTTAATCCATCTGCCACTTCATCCGAGGATAAATCATTGAGTGACGCCATTGCATTTTGCTTTACCTGGCTGACATCGGTTATTTTCATACCGTCAACATAAGCATAATTGCCCGGATTGGCAGTCATGTAAAATTTAGCACAAAATACACCTACTATCAATACCGCAGCCACGCTCGACCACCGTTTAAATGGAATCAACTGAACTGTGGATATGCGCTTTTTCTTTTTTGCCTCAAAAAAGCCAAGGATATCTCTTTCGACCTTGTATTGCTCGGGTAAGTTGGGTTGAGATAGAAAGCTTCTCAGCTCTTTTTCCTCGGCAACAGTGGTTAGACCGTCATAGTATTTTTCAATCAACTTGTCGGCTTCCGCAAAACTCAAAGTATGTTTATATCTTATTTTCATGATCGTGTGTATTTAATGTATTCCTCCCGTACTTTTTTTCGGGCCCTCGAAAGATTCATCCTCACTGCTTCTACATTTGTACCTGTTATCTCGGCAATTTCTTCCACTTCACATTCTTCAATGTCCTTCATTCTGATAATGGCCTGTTGAAGCGTCGGCAGGTTTTCGATAATCTTCATCAACACTCTTTCCGTGTCTTTTTTTTCTACCTCCAAATAAGGATTATCAGTCGCCGCCCTTATCGTGTGGGATTCATCGAGCAGATCCTGCCGCTTTATTATTTTTAGCCTATCGAGGCAATGGTTCTTGATAACCGTGGTAGAAAAAGCCGCCAAACTATCATATTTATCAAGCGAATCCCGCGTGCGCCAAAGCTTAAGAAGAACCTCCTGCACGGCATCTTCTGCTTCCTGTTCTTCCACAAGTATCTTTTGAGCTATGTAGAATAAGTTTTGGCGTAATGGCAATATCTCTGCCTTAAATCGGTCTTGATTCATTTACTAAAATGACGATTGAGTATCGGAAACATAACATCAAAAAGAATAATATTCCGAATAATTTTTCAATTTACTGAAAATCAACTAGTCGCAACAATAAAAACGCATTGCAAAAAAACCGGAGCTCTTCAATATTCGCTTCGGGAAAGTAAAATAAGGAAAGATAAATTGTGGTGTAGAGAAAATATACATCTGCATATTATTGATAATATACAGATTACATATACGAAAGTAGTATATAATAGAGTAAAAGCTTTTATCCCCGGTTTTTCTTCTTGTTTTCAAGATTAATACTGCAATAATCGGCAATTGCACAGGGTGGGCAATCGCCTGAACAAAAATCAAGATGACAATTTAATCCATTCATAATGTGGAATTTTTCTTTGAATAAACCTCGTATCATTTCATATCTCAGCGTTACCGGAACCGCTTCAGGAAGTTCGATGAAAATTTTGAAGGCTACAAACGTTTCTTCAATCGCTTTATTCAGAGCCATCATTTGTTCTACAGTCAACCTTTCTGAAGGCGGAAATTGGAGATACATCAGACCCATAAGTTTCTCGGAACTTACAGGAGGGGTATTTTCGGCTTCGGTTATTTGAGCTATAAACTCCTCATCCTTTGAGGAAAATACGATTTGTTCAGGTGCCAACAGTGCTGCTTCTTTTATGTCTTCAATAAGTTGGTTTACATATTCTTCCATAATGCTGAATTGTTTAAAATTTACTTTTCAAATTCGTGATGCGCTACTCCACTTAGTTATTCGTTTCAGAATCTTATTTGATCTGTTACCTATGAGTCTTAATCTATTGAAGCCCAAAGGTACAAAAAAAAGAGAATCTGCTAACCTTTGCCAATTTATTGTTTTGTAATCAAAATTTCATGCTATAAATTTGGACATTTCGAATTTATGTCGTATGTTTGCGACATAAAACACAATATCATGAGAAAACCAGAAGTATTTGACACAGAGCTACAAGAATTAGCTTGTTTCGCAAAAGTAATTTCACATCCGGCCCGACTGGCTATTTTGAAATACCTGGCCGAAACAAAAACCTGCATCTCGGGCGATATTTCGGATCAACTCCCGCTGAGTCGCACGACGGTATCGCAACATTTAAAAGAATTGCGAGATATGGGATTGATACACGGTGAGATTGATGGACTAAAAATCAACTATTGCTTATGTGGAACCTGCATCACCGAGAAACTGGAACTTTTCGATACTTTTTTCGGAAGAATTAAATCGGGGAAAATGAATTGCGGTGTAGAAAAAAATTGCAAATAGAACAATCAAAACTATGATAAAGAAACTTGCTATTCTATACATTATCTGCTTTTCATTGGGTTTATCAGCTCAACAAAACAAGCAAAATGATTCCATCGTCTTCACAAAGTTGGTTCATGATTTTGGCATCCTTGATGTCGACAGTCCGGCGCATTGCGAATTCACCTTTACCAATAAAATGAAAACATCATTGGTAATAAGCAATGTACGACCCTCCTGTGGCTGTACGGTTGCCAAATGGTCAAAAGAACCAATCTTACCCGGCAAAACGGGTATCATCAAAATAAATTACAATACCAAAATACCCGGAACATTTCTCAAAACGATAACTGTAACTTCAAATGCAAAGAATGCAACAGTGACATTGCGGATAAAAGGAAATGTACAACTAAATAAAATAAATAGAAATACATAAACAATACAAATTATGAAAGTACTTATTCTCTGCACCGGAAACTCATGCCGCAGCCAAATGGCACACGGCTTTTTACAATCGTTCGATTCAACGCTAACAGTATGCTCGGCTGGTACCGAAGCGAGTGGTAAACTAAATACAAAAGCTGTAAAAGCAATGGCCGAAGCCGGTATCGATATTAGCCAACACACTTCCGATTCGGTATCAAAATACCTTGGTGAAGAATGGGATTACGTCATCACCGTTTGTGGTGGAGCCAACGAAGCTTGTCCGGCCTTTATCGGTAAAGTAAAACATCGTCTGCATATCGGGTTTGATGATCCGAGCCATGCCGTTGGGACAGATGAATTTATCTGGAGTGAATTTATCCGTGTTCGCGACGAAATCAAAGCCGGATTTTACAAATTCTACAGTGAGCAAATTAAGCCACAGTTATGACTTTGAAAATGTGCTAATTTGAAAATTAAAAATTATGAACGCAAAGGATTTAAAATTAGTAGTTCAGGAAAAGTACGGACTGATTGCTCAGCAAAGTCTGATCCAGGGACAAAATTCGTGCTGCGGTACTTCCGGTTGTTGCGGCGAGCTGGAATTTAGCATGATTGGTGACGAATATGCAAACGTCAAAGGCCATAATGCTGATGCTGATTTAGGACTGGGATGCGGTATTCCTACACAGTTTGCCAATATCAAAGAAGGCAATTCGGTGTTGGATTTGGGCAGTGGTGCCGGAAACGATTGTTTCGTGGCTCGTGCCATTGTGGGCGAAACAGGCCAGGTTACCGGCATCGACTTTACCGTTGCCATGACTGAAAAAGCCCGTACCAACAATGCCAAACTAGGATACACGAATGTTGAATTCATTCAGGGTGACATTGAAGAAATGCCACTGGACGACAATCTGTTTGATGTGATAGTTTCAAATTGCGTACTAAATTTAGTACCTGACAAACAAAAAGCATTTTCCGAAATCTACCGTGTTCTTAAACCCGAAGGACATTTTTGTGTGTCCGACGTGGTAATTAAAGGCTCTTTGCCACAAAAATTGCAGAAGGATGCCGAAATGTATGCGGGCTGTGTTTCCGGAGCTATTGAGATCAACGAATATATCGACATTATCAAGAATGCGGGGTTTCAAAACATTACAATCCACAAGAAAAAGGATATTGCAATTCCGGTAGAAGTTTTGAAAAACCATATGGGTGATGCTGAACTTGAATCGTTCAGGAAAGGAGATACGGGTATTTACAGTATAACAATTTCGGCTGAAAAAGATATTTAAAAGATGATAAATTCAGAAGAATCAAACAAATCGCGCCTTGAAGAATATACCGAACTAGCACGTAAAAGTTTAGTCCGAACACAGTATTCGTGTTCGGGCAACTCCACTTCTTTAGAAGAGTCCGACTTTATCAGCTACCGAACGGCTAGCGTTGAGGAACTGCCTGCCATCATACAGTTGCTTGATGACTGCAAATTGCCACATGCGGATATTGTGCCCGGAAAGCAACATTTTGTTGTCGCTGAAATTGACCGGAAAATAATTGGATGCGCCGGATATGAGGGCTACACTGAAAACGGGTTATTTCGCTCATTGGCCGTAAAACCATTGTACAGAGACATGATGATTGCCCACACCATGATAGATAAAATCTTTGTTTTAGCGCAGGAACAGGGCATTAAAGAGTTCTTCTTGCTCACTACCACTGCCGACAAATTTTTCGGGAAACTGGGTTGGGAGATAATCAACAGAAACGACGTTCCTGCAAACATTGCCAGCACTGCCGAGTTTGCATCTATCTGTCCGTCGGTAGCCATTTGCATGAAACATCAACTTTGATGTACTGAAAAAATTCAATCTTTTTAGAATATCTATATGGGACTTAAACTAAATTTCACACCAACTCATTCGCCACTGAAAGGTAACATCTGGCTCAAAGGCCTCTTTGGCGTTGAGAAAGAAAACATACGAGTGGATAAAAATGGAGTTATTTCCCAAACACCACACCCTGCAGTATTTGGCGACAAATTAAGTCATGCCTATATCACTACCGATTTTTCCGAAAGTCAGGTAGAGATGATTACGCCTCCACTGCCAAGCGTTACTGAAACACTGGGTTTTCTCGAAACCATTCACGATATTGTAAGTATTGAGCTGAACGATGAATACCTCTGGCCACAGAGCATACCGCCTATTTTGCCCAATGAGGAAGAAATTCCAATTGCTCATTATGCCCAAAAAGGAAAAAAAGAAGAAGAATACCGCGAAAAAATTGCAGAAAAATACGGAAGAAAGAAGCAGGCTGTTTCGGGCATTCATTTCAATATTTCGCTGAATGAAACTCTGCTACAGGTGCTTTATCAAAATACAACACAAGAGATTTCGTTTGAAGCGTTCAGAGATGAAGTCTATCTGAAAATAACACGGCAACTCCTCCGATATCGCTGGCTTTACGTGTTGATATTTGGGTGCAGCCCCATCGTAGATCCTACCTACGAATTAAAATGCCGCGATCTGCCCATCTATTTTAATTCCAAAACACGTGGGTTGTCACTTCGCAACAGCTGCTTTGGGTACGGGAATCTCGAAGATCTTTATCCCGATTACAGCTCTACCAAAGGCTACCTTCAGAGCATTGAAGAGATGGTGAAAAAGGGAACACTGTCTGCCGGTAAAGAATTATACGCATCCGTTCGCCCGAAGTTTACCAACACATCTGAACATATCACTTACGTCGAAGCGCGTTTTATAGACATTAATCCGATGAGTAAGATAGGGCTTACTGCGGAGATGCTGCAGTTCATCCATTGGTTGGCCATTTACGGTTTACTTACCGACGAGCAAAATGATTTCAGCTCCGAATTTCAGTCCATCGCTAATTTGAATCATGGCAATGTCTCCTTGTATGGTTTGCTGGAAAAATTAATCTTTATCTCGGAAGATGGATCTAAATCGGATGCATGGGAGGAAGCCAAACTGGTGGTTTCGAATATGCAGGGATTATTTACGACACTCGGCATTGAGAATGAGGACTACCTGAACACATTCAAATATGTGCAGGAGATGATACACTATCCTAAACGAAGAATTGTTGAGCAGGTATTAAACGAGACTGATGTAAATGGGTTTATCCCGTTCCATTTGGTTATGGCAAAGCACTATTTACAAGAAAGCAACCTAAATAAATTCAACTTCAAGGGCTTGGAGGATATGGAACTCTCCACTCAGCTCGTACTGCGGGAAGCAGTACGCCGCGGTGTTGCTTTTGATATTCTCGACAGAGACGAAAACTTCGTTCGTTTAAAGCGCGATGAAAACATTCAATATATGCGCCAGGCAACCAAGACTTCGCTCGACAATTACGCCAGTATTCTGGCGATGGAAAATAAAGTGGTTACGAAGCAGATTCTTTCTGAACACGGCATCAGAGTGCCCAAAGGATTGGATTACACGGATAGCACAATGGCGAAAGCCGATTTCCAGTATTTCAAAAACAAGGCGGTAGTTATTAAACCAAAATCGACCAACTTCGGACTTGGAATTACAATTATAAAAAACAATGCGGATGTCCACATCTTTGAAAGAGCGATAGATATTGCTTTTGAAGCAGACCAAAGCATTCTGATAGAAGAATTTATCGACGGCAAAGAGTTCAGAATATTTGTAATGAATAATGAGGTGGTGGGTATTCTGCATCGTGTTCCGGCCAATGTTACCGGCAACGGCATGCATACCATTCGTGAACTGGTCGTTGAGAAAAACAAGGATCCTTTGCGGGGAAAAGGCTATCATACATCACTCGAGAAAATTCAATTGGGTGAGGCGGAATTAATGTTTCTAAAAGCGCAAAACAAAGACTTTGATACTATTCCGCTGGAAAATGAAACGGTATTCCTCCGCGAAAATTCTAACATCAGCACCGGTGGCGACAGCATTGATTTTACGGATGACATTCCTGAGTCGTACAAAAAGATAGCAGTCAAAGCAGCACAGGCATTGGACGTAAAAATCACCGGACTCGATATGATTATTCCCGATTACACGCAAGAAGCCGGCGATGATAATTATGCGATTATTGAATTGAATTTCAATCCGGCCATACATATTCATTGCCATCCCTACAAAGGCGAAAATAGGAAACTTAATGAGAAACTACTGGATATGCTTGGCTATCCGATAGTAACTGAAACGCAAACAGTAAGCCCAAAACGAACGATTTGCATAAAATTGGAATGCTGCGAATTAATTAAAAACTAAAAACAATTCGGGGTGCGACTCTAAGTCGCACTCCGAATAACTACTCCAAATCAATAAAAATTATGAAGACAAGACTAAAATTTCTCGACAGATACCTCACACTTTGGATATTTCTGGCCATGTTTATTGGCGTATTCGCAGGTTGGTTAAGCCCTAATGTTGCTACTTTCTGGAACAGTTTCTCGGTAGGTACCACCAATATTCCTATCGCCATTGGACTGATCGTAATGATGTATCCACCATTGGCAAAGGTAAAGTACGAAGAGCTGGGCGAAGTGTTTCGTAACACCAAGATCCTGACTTTATCGTTGGTTCAAAACTGGATCATCGGGCCGGCACTGATGTTTGCATTGGCCATTTTGCTTTTCAAATTCTTCCCGGGCGAAAACAATTCCAACCTGCCGTATGTATATGGTATTATCATGATTGGATTAGCACGTTGTATTGCCATGGTGATTGTGTGGAACGATCTGGCAAAGGGCGACACGCAATACGCAGCAGGACTGGTGGCTTTCAACAGCATCTTTCAGGTACTTTTCTTTTCGGTATATGCCTGGTTTTTCATAGCCGTAGCACCTGCCTGGTTTGGCATCCCAACCAGCGACGCCGTTTCTAAAATTACCATCGGACAAATTGCCGAAAGTGTATTTATCTACTTGGGTATTCCGTTTATTGCCGGATTCCTCACACGTTTTATTCTTATCCGGGTGAAAAGCAAGGAATGGTATCACAGCAAATTTATTCCGAAGATAAGTCCACTGACGCTCATTGCTTTGTTATTCACCATTGTGGTTATGTTCTCGTTGAAGGGCGAGTATATTGTAAAAATCCCAATGGATGTGGTGTTGATAGCCGTGCCATTGCTTATTTATTTCGTCATCATGTTTTTGGGTTCGTTTTTTATGAGCAAGAAAGCTGGTGCCACTTATGAGCAATCCACTACCCTATCGTTTACCGCCGCCAGTAATAATTTCGAGTTGGCTATCGCTGTTGCCATTGCTGTTTTCGGGATTAATTCCGGCGAAGCTTTTGCCGCCGTTATCGGGCCGCTGGTAGAGGTACCGGTAATGATCGGATTGGTGAATGTAGCATTTTGGCTAAAAAAGAAATGGTATTAGTGCTAAAGTTGCCAAAATGATTTTGTTTAGATACAGAACAGCCTCATATGTGTTTATCGCTTAAGTACTCAATAATATTTAATGATATATTTTAATTATGACCCCCCAACCCCCAAATGGGGGCTTTAAGACGTAGTTTTTGAGATTTATTTTTTACTCAGTCAATTATTTGACGCACTCTTAAGCCCCCATTTGGGGGTTGGGGGTCTAAAAATAAAAAAAGTTAAGAAACACATCAATGATAATTGTCACATACATACGAGGCTATTTTCGAAATATATCCTTCATTCTCAGACAACGTCAACTATTCCAAATAGGGCATTTCAACGGAAACACAGGTTCCTTTACCGGGCTTTCCGGTGATTGATAATTCTCCGTTTAGCAAGAAAACCCTTTCGCGCATACCTATTAATCCATACGAGTCACCTTTCACTTTTCGGTTCACTTCCAAACCCTTACCATTATCCTCTACTTTCATTGTCAATACACCATCCTGCATATTTAAGTTCACTGCCACAAGTGTAGCATTGGCATGTTTCACAACATTGGTAAGAGCCTCCTGAAGGATTCTAAATAGCGCCAGCGATTGTTGCGAGTTAAGATGGAGATCCGAAGTACTATTTTTAAACGTACAATTCAAATGATGCCTTTGCTCGAACTCTGAAACATGTAATCTGGCTGCTTCACTAAAACCAATCATTTCCAGCACTTCAGGTCTGAGTCCTGTCATTATCTTTCGTGTTGTTCTGATCGTTTTATCAAGTAAGTTGAACACCTGTTCGAACTGCTGTAAAGTAGCTTCTTTGTCTGCATCCTGAGTTCTGCGGGCAACAGTTTGTTTGAGCATACCCAAATCAATTTTCAACGCAATTAATATCTGACCCAGTTCATCATGAATCTCGCGAGCCAACAAAACTCTTTCTTCCTCACGTACATCCTGCAAATGCGCCGCAAAGTTTTTTAGCTGTTCCTGCGATGTTCTCAGTGCTTCCTCCACCTGCTTCCGCATGCTAATATTTCGAATCATTGCTATCACTTTGGCCTCACCGAAAGGCACTATCACGCACTCAAACGAGTTCAGCCGCGCATCTACTTTCAATTTATATTCGATAGTGCTTGCTTTTCTATTTTCCAAAGTAGCATCAATAGCCAACTTTACTTTATTGGAGATGGATTTTGAGATCACATCGTAGATATTCTTACCAATAAATTCTTCCACGGGCATAGCCAAATCATCACTGTTGCCACTTTTAAAATCAAGGAAAATACCGTCGGCACTCAAAACGAAAATCAAATCGGGGATAACAGACAAGATGGAGTTGGTGTATTGTTCGCTTTCCCGAAGTGCTTGCTCTGCCAGCTTACGTTCGGTAATATTTATCGAGATGCCAAAAGTCCCGACAATCTCTCCTCCGGCATCTCGAAGTGGCATTTTATTTGACAAACCCCAGGTCACTCTGCCATCTAACCAATCTCCCTTTTCTTCTTCAATGATCGGTTTTCCAGTTTGTATAATATGTTGCTCATCGTTGAACGTTTTTGTTGCATATTCTATCGAAAAAAAATCGAAATCCGACTTTCCTATAGCCTCAGAAGCATTCGCATACCCAAAACTTTGCGCCGAGGAATTATTTATCCGGATAAACCTACTATCAAGGTCTTTAAAATAAATACTCTCGGGAGAATAATCCATCAATGCATTCAACAGGTAGCGCTCATGAGCCAGCAACAACTCTTTATTCTTACTGTCCGAAATATCTTTATGGGTTCCGATACAGCGGGTGGGTTTGCCAGCCGCATCGCGCCTCATAATTTTTCCACGCGAGAGTATCCATTTATAAGTGCCATCTTTACAAAGCAAACGATGTTCTGTTTCATAAAACGGCACTTCTCCTGTCGTAAATTTAGACAGGTTGGTCAATACCCTTGCTTTATCCTCGGGAAAAACCCTACTCTCCCATTCTTCCAGTTTATTTTCTATCTCATCCTCGTTGTAGCCTAACATTATTCGCCACTGATTCGAGAAGTATATCTCGTTGGTTACCGGGTTCCAGTCCCACACGCCATCACCCGCACCATCGAGCGCAAAGTGCCAGCGCTCCTCGCTAATATCAAGGGCTTTTTTGTTGCTCCAGTTTTCGTGCTGACGAAT
The DNA here is from genome assembly GCA_942493025.1 of Paludibacteraceae bacterium. Classification (GTDB taxonomy): domain Bacteria; phylum Bacteroidota; class Bacteroidia; order Bacteroidales; family Paludibacteraceae; genus Paludibacter. The sequence continues at coordinate 3,599,328 of OW818663.1, read as the reverse complement.
CAACAGCTTACCCAGCAACACAGTAGCTATCGGATAGATAATTATCACAGGGAAGAAGATGCTCCTGAAGGTATCCCAACGAATTTCGGTGGGAAGAAACGCAGTACAAGAGAGCATAATCAGATGTACTACCGCTCCCATACTAAATAACTCGAGAAAACTGTTCTTGTTTTGCCACGCAGGCCTGAAATAGCGCCAGAGTAAACCGATACTCCCCGATGCAAACACTACGGAGACACCCATCCACACACCCGACCCCCCAAGTATAAACCTGTAAAGACCCACTATAAACATAGCAATAAGGGTAGGAACCGGACCAAAGAACAAACCAGCCACGCAAAGCATTACTGAGCGCGTATCGAAAAAAATCCCCGTCCTTAAGGTCCATGGACTTAAGATAAGAATAATCCCGATGCATCCTAAAACAATCCCGGCGCCCAGTTTCAATACTATATTTCTCGAACGCTCATTCCTTTCCCAAAACAAATCATAAAGCATGCTAAACGTTAGCAGTATTGCGATATTCTGAATTAAACCGATTACTATTGTTCCATTCATAATTTAGTGAAATTAGTCGGTTACGAGAAATAGCTTTTATCTTGTCAACTTCCTGAAATTTGTTCCTGGCTGTTATTTTCCTGCTAATTAGGTATATGTAGCCGGAAAGAAATAATATATTATATTCAAATTAAAAAAAAAGGAAATAAGGTTTTGAAACTTATTTTCTGGATTTCTCTCATGTCACTCGTTTATACATTAAACAACTGACAGGTCTTCGACCGCTGTCAGGTTTTAAAAATCTGTTGTTCTTTGTGGGGCTTTTTGCACCATTCTGAGGGACTAGTAAGTTGAAAATGGGAGAGAAATAAGGCCAGACCATAGTAGAATGATATATCGCTACCAAACAAAACCCTTATTTACCATCTAACAAACTCAACTCTAACGCGGTGTAAATTCGCATATATCGAACTCACATTAGACTTAACACTTCAACTATTACCTCTCTTTATCGTAACTATCGGTATATTTTCTTCTTAGTTTTTATGCAGTTGTAGCTCCTTTCGGTAAATTCCGGGTATAAAAATACGATATTATTTCGGTTTTAATCAATTCTAATGCGAACGGGGAAAGAAAATCAAAATTGGATGGTTCACTCAGTTGAACCTACACCAGGTCATTTACCTGTTTACACTGCCAATACAGCATGGAAAAACAGGAAAGCCTATATATCCGAATCCTTTCCTGTTGATTAAAAAATGCCGGAAAGTCTATTCATCAGTTCGCAATACCATCAACAATTGCTTTTTCGGTTCTTTCGAAAAGCGTATTGAAATCACACTCGCTAACCTTTATCGGGGGATGAACCGTAAACAGCAAGTTATTGCCCAGTCCGAGTGGGAAATTACCGTATCTGAATACTTTCCACGAGTCATTGATCGATAGCGGCACCACGTAAGCATCCGGTGCATATTTACACAATATCTTGAGCCCATTGGGTGCAAAAGCTTTGGGATGTCCGTCACGGGTACGCGTGCCTTCGGGGAAAATCACCGTTGAACGATTATTGGTTTCGATATATTCGCCCATTTTTTTCAGAACAGGCAGGGCTTGTTTTGGATCTTTTCTATCAATCAACACAGAGCCACCGTATCGCAAATTGTAGGATACACTGGGAATACCTTTGCCCAGTTCAATCTTACTCACGAACTTAGGATGAAATTTGCGCAAGAACCAGGCAATTCCTATGATATCGTATAATCCCTGATGGTTGGAAACAAATATCAAGGGTTTTCCTTCGGGAATAAGCTCTCTGTTTTCAACTTTAAAAGTAGAAAACGTGAAATACAAAATGTGTAACAGAAAGAAGTTGAGAATATCTACACTCTTTTTATGTGCCTGATAGCCTAGCAAATTCAAACAAACCCATTGAATAGGGTGAAACAGGCAGATGAAGAAAAAGAAGAGCAAATAAACCAATAGAGACAAGGGGTAGGATAGTATCTTTTTCATTTTCGGAGAATTTTAGACAAATGTAGGAATTATATTTTTAAAGATAAAGCATCATTTCCTTTTTTTTAATTAATAAGTTCTGTAATGTAACTGATCTGCCACCCACAAAAAAGTCCCGAATACACTCCGGGACTTTTCTGTTGAGAAAAGAAGATCGATAAACTACATTTTTACAACAACGCCTTTTTTCACTCCATGTTTGTGTTTGCGCTTACCGTTATCGTGTTTTTTCACCACTATAACCTTGTTCCTATCCACCACAACGGTATTTTTCTTGTATTTACTCTTGTGTTTACCGTTATCTTGTTTCTTTACAACCACAAGTTTTTTCCTGTCCAGAACAACCGTGTTTTTCTTGTATTCACCTTTGTGTTTGCCATTATCATGACGAACTACGGTTTTAGGAGCACCGGTGTTGACAACTACCGTTTGTGCCGTAACAGTTGCAGCACCAAAAATGGCTACAACAGATAAAATAGCTACAGATCTTTTCATTTTAAAAATTGTTTTTTTGATGAATAATTGATTTTGAGTTCCTCCAACGCAAAACAATTATTATGCCAACCAGCTCTTACAGTAATCAATAAGGGATAGGGAACCTGTTTTTAGCTTTAAAAAAAAGCCAACCCGTTTCACAACCGGTTGGCTTTTCTATTCATCGCAGAAGATGAGTAAACAAAATGTATTTTTTAATGCTTGTCTAAATTGGCTTCATCCAACAGATCCTCATCGCCGGTTGAAGAAATTCCGTATTTCATTTGTCCATGACCTAATTTGCCACTTTCCCATATCAGACTTAGCTCTGTTTTCGTTTTGGCAACGATAAGCTGATCGGCATTGTCGTTTCCCAAACTGCGGTAGTAAATAAAGGTACTTTCACCTTTGCTGCGGGTTTCCAACGTTGTTTCAAACTTGCCGGCTTCCAGCACTGCATTCAATTCTTTTTCAAATGCTTTCATAATTTGAGAATCTGCTCCTGCTTTCAGGGTCAGAATTTTAGTTGTTTTTTTCTTCGGTCCGGCATTCTTGCTTTTAGCAACATTACCATTGGCCGAAGCCACTGTCATTCCGTTTCCACCAACAGATACATACTCGAAGTTTTCGTTTTCGCTGTATTTCTCAAACAAACTTTGAAGCGTTTGTGCCTGACTTGCCACTGCCATAAACAGTACGGCAACCAATAAAATTATCTTTTTCATTTCTTTTTTATTTTAATGTTATAAACTTTATTTTATTCAATGATCTGATTTTTATCATTTTCGCCCTCATCCACATTTCGGAGGTTGTCTTTCAATGCTTGCGCGTCCCTCAGCGGTTTCAGTTTATACCGCAGCATTTCATTCACGGCATTCAACTTTTTCTCCGCATATTGTTGAGCGTATTCCGGATTGTCAATCCGTCGTCCGCGAATGATGGCATAATCTTCTTCCTGCTGTGGACGTTGAATCCACACGGCCAATACCAGAGAGGCCGCAATGCCGGAGTAAACCACTGCCCTCATCCACATCCGCTTGCCGGACGATTGCTTTGGCAAAACGATTGTCATCGGTGCAGGGTATTGCTGCTGCACTTCCTGCCCGAATGCCTGAAATAATGCGCTATAGGGTTTGTGTTCGGGAGCAATAGTTCCGGTAGCAAAGTACTGTTTCAGCTCAGCTTCTTCGGCAAGGGTTGTCTCGCCTTTAAAATAGTTTTCCAGTAGTTTGTTTATTCTTTCCATATATTCGCCTCCACATATTTTTGTTCGTATAGTATTTTTTCTCTTATCTTTTGTCGTGCTCTCGAGAGATTTACCGTTACCGCATTTTCCTTTATCGAAGTGATGTACGCAATTTCCGATATTTCCATTCCTTCCACATCACGCATTCGGATAATGGTGCGCTGCAGCTCCGGCAAATTGTCAATCATATCCCGTACGCGGCCGGCCAAATCCTTCTGCTCGGCTTGCTGGTGCGGATTAGGTGCCACAAATTCGAATTCAGCAGGCAGTTCATCTTCATCACCTTGTTTCCGAATGGTATCCAGACACAAATTCCGCATGGCTCTCATTGTAAAAGCAGGTACGTTTTCCACCTCATCCAGTTGTTTTCGTTTTTCCCACAATTTCATACTCAGGTCCTGCACAGCATCCTGTGCAGCTTCCGTATTCCGCAGCATCGATTTTGCCAGTCGGAATAATTTATCGGAAAGCGAGAGTATTTTTACATTAAATTGTGTTGAATCCATACAGTTTCAAAAAAAACGGGTCGTCCTGACGGTTGTGATTGACATTGATTACGTACGCGTTGCAAGATAACTAATTATTAGCTCTCGAGAATTATCCTGCTTACTTATATGACGTCGTTCGATAAAAAACATTACATCCCTTTCGAAAAATAATTTCAATTCCGCCTATTTTCTGCAATGAGTAGCGAAGTCGGTTCTTTTCAGATGCAAGGAATAAGGGAAAGTTGGGGAGCTTGTTTTGAACATCGGGGCGTTAAAAGTATACATCGGGGAGCTTATAATATTAATGGTGGAGCAAGTTGTGTTAATAGTGGAGCAAGTTTTATAAAAGGTGGAGCAAGTTTTGTTGATGGTGGTGTTAAATATATAAGTAGTGGAGCAAGTTCTGTTAATGGTGGAGCGAGTTTTGTTAATAGTGAAGCTCATTACGTTAATGGTGGAGCAAAAAATAAACATCGGGGTCGGGTTTGTAAATTTTGTGGAGCAAGTTTCATAGCCCATTCATCAAAAAACATAGTTCAAAAACCGAAGAACAGAAGTTCGGGAAATGAAAATGTAAATTGGAATTGAGAAAATTGGATGGCACTATGCCGTTTCAAAATGTATGACCACCAAAGGAAATTCGTGATTTCTAAGACAAGAGTTAGTGCTATAAGTACCAGCTTATTCTGCCACATATAGCAATAAACAACTATTTAAAAAATTAATCAAATAATACGTTGTTAATGCGAAGAATTGTTTTTACCTTTGGTGCTGAATTTTAATTAAAAATTGAAGAAGGGCATCGCCTAAAGTGGAAATATGCGAACTAATAGTTCGCATACACAGCTAAATGAGAAATATGTGTAATTAAAGTTCGAATATATACAAGTTGAACTAAACCGTTCCGGTAAATGAGAATAGTGATAATTTTGAAGCTTACAAACTTCAAAAAATATCATTATGAATCAAAACAAATCTTTCCAGAGTTTGCAGACCAAAGAGATGCAAATTCGCAATTACAGTCCACGCACCATTGATACCTATTGTAAACTGCTTTGCAATTTAGAAAAAGAATTTGGGAAATCATTGTATGAGATTACCACCGAAGACTTTAAATCGAAGTTGCACTTCATGATTACCAAGAAAGGGGCCTCTACCTCCACTGTAAATCAACTTATCAGTGCATTCAAAATCTTTTATGTAGATGTTTGTCATCGAGAATGGGAAGAATTTCATGTAAAACGACCACGCTCAGAGAAAAAACTACCTATTGTCTTGTCATTAGAAGAAGTCGGGCGGATGATTTCTGTAACAAATAATTTGAAACACAAATCCATCCTTATGCTTACTTATTCTGCCGGCTTACGCAGAATGGAAGTGTTGCAAATCAAACCAAAAGACATTGATTCGCAGCGCATGCAGGTTCGGGTAGTACAAGGAAAGGGGAAAAAAGACAGATATACTATTCTCTCTCAAAAAACACTCGAAATACTCCGTGAATACTACAAGGCAGAAAGACCAACAACGTTTCTTTTTGAGTCCAGCAGACATAAAGGACAGCCCTTGTCAGAAAGATCCATGGAACATATCGTTAAGAACAGTGTAAAAAAGGCAGGTATAAAAAAAGATGTTTCATTTCACACCTTGCGCCATTGTTTTGCTACGCATTTATTGGAAGCAGGCGTAAACCTGAGGCAGATACAACAGTTCATGGGTCATACTTCGTTTAAAACCACAGCCGTATATTTGCACGTAGCTCATATAAAAACCAATGAGTTTACTTCTCCATTGGATAAAATAGACTTGTATTGATTTTATCCAATGGGAAATAAAAAGCAAACCATAGAAATTGCTGACATTTTCCGGGATTACAAACACGACTTAGCAGACAATCTTACTCTTTGTGCTGTTCAGCAAAAAGCTTTTGATGATATTGTAACTTGCCGGACATCCGAGCTGGGTGGCCATGCTTTATACTGCAATAACTGTGATAATAAGGTTCAATCATACAACTCGTGCCGTAATCGTAATTGCCCCAAATGTCAGTACATAAAACGAATGCAATGGGTGGATAAGTTAGCTGCGAATCTTCCTGCGGTAAAACATTTTCATATCGTGTTTACCATTCCATCCTGTCTGCATAATTTATTTTATCTCAATCAACAAGTTTCTTACAGCTTATTATTCAAAGCCGTCGGAAAAACATTGGTTCAATGTGCTAAGAATACGGAATATCTTGGAGCGCAAGCCGGAGCTGTTGCACTGCTGCATACCTGGGGGCAAACTCTGGCATATCATCCACATATCCATACCATAGTTCCTGCCGGTGGATTATCGGATGATGGAATGGAATGGATACCCAGTGCCAAGAAGTTTTTTGTTCCGGTAAAGGTGTTGAGTGCTGTTTTTCGGGGTATTCTATGTCGGTTATTGGAAGAAGCTGTCAATAAAGGAGAAATAAAACTCCCTGAGGATACTGCCTGTTTTCAAACACTGAAAACAAAATGCTATAATAAGAAATGGGTAGTATATGCCCAAAAGCCGTTTTCTTCGCCTGACAATCTTATCCGTTATCTGGGAAATTACACCCATCGAGTAGCTATTAGCAATCACCGTATTATCGATTACAAAGATGGCAAGGTCACTTTTTACTACAAAGACAACAAAGCAGGGGGAACAAGAAAAACCATGACTTTGGAGGCCGATGAGTTTATCCGACGATTTATGCAACACGTTTTGCCATCGGGATTTTGCAAAATCCGCTACTTCGGGTTTATGGCAATGTGTAATATGAAGACACAACTCAGTTTGTGCTATTCACTTATTCTAACGCCGGCTTACTTATCTAAATTAGATGGATTACAAGCTCTGGAAGTATTACAAATACTATCAGGGAAAGATCCTATTGTATGTACAAAATGTAACAAAGGCAAATTGACTATAATTCCAAATAACATGGACTTACCCTTAGAACCGGGATAAAGCTATTTAATACAAAGGCGTTCTTTTTCTTTATTGACAAACCCACGCGATGATGATCAAAATCATGCTGGAAAAGTTATGTCCTTATGTGTCGTGAAATTAGTATAAAACAAATTAATATGCTCATAAAACTACCTTGTTACAACCTTTTATACCCTAAACCAAAAACAAAAATACCACCCTTTTATTTACTTCTCCCATAGCAATCGGTTCCGTTCAACTCTGTTTTATTCACCATTTCCGTCCGTACATTAAATAAATTTTGTTTTTATTCGAAATGTTGTAACTTTTAGTTAACTTTGACTCGCGAAAACGATGAATAAAACACTAAGATGTTAGCACCAATTTAAAAAAAATGAAAAAAATTACAATTATATTAGTTTGTCTAGTTCTTCTTTCATGTAAGGAGAAAGTGAGGAAGTTAGACTTAAATGCACCTACAGAGGAAAACATAGAGCAGTTTGACTCGACTTATTATTTTCAATTGAGAGATGCATATGCTAAAATGGATACTTCTATTTTACTTGACTATTTTGATAAATGGGACAAGAAATCATCTGAATTAAATAGTCAATATAGTGATTCTTTATCGAGAATTATATCTAAAATATTTACGGAGATTTATCATCCGTTCGATGTTGAAAAATATGGTTGGTTGCCTCGACTTAGGTCAATAAAGTATAAATATGCAGTACTACCAACTGAAATTAAATACAAAGTAATTGACGAGATAAATAAACCCGACACTATATACAAAATAAAACTAGACACATTACGTCAGTTCTATGCGAGACCTGAGATTGGGAAAGTTATTCGACTATATGATATAGAACCTTTTAAGACTTCGATGACTATTTTTCTCAAAACAGACAGTTATAAGAAGACAAGATTTTTAGAATCATTTATTGATACTCCTATTTCACGTAATTGGGAAAAATATCAAACCTCTCCAGAAATTCTTGGACTCCTTCTGAATAGACAATTAAACATAGCAGTTGTAGACATTCGACTAATTAGTACAGGTTTAAGGATCTACTTGAAACTTGAAAACGGAAAATGGAAAACAGGAAAAATCGAACAACTTTGGGAAGAATAAACTGGTGCTAATACATAGGCTTCCTGCGGTCGGCACGACCCAGCACGGAAGCGTCGGTTGAACCGTATTCCCGCTTTCAGGCGTGTGATTCAACGAGCGTGGAGAAGAAAAATATTTCCTATGGGAAAAGCGGCACTTTTTTACACTTTATCAGCGAAAGTGACGTGAATGTGGTTGGATTATTGGCACAAATATAGGATATATTTATGGAAATTCAAAAATAGTGCTAATTAAAGCCCTTCCCGAAGGGAATTTAGTTCAACACACGCCTATGTTCATTGGCTGGCTGACGTGCATTCAGCGGTCTTTGCTCCCGCATTCACTTTGTCGTTCCACGACATCGAATGCTCCCGCAAACCGCCAAATGCCCATAGCCTCGGTCGTTATGTGTAAGTGTAAAAAAGGAAAAAGAGAACTGTGTTTCGACACTGATTCGAAAATAAAAAGAAGCTATTATGAAATCAACTTTGTTGAAAATAATCATTTTTCAGTTATTCGTACTGACAACTTTGTCTAGTTGTAAGCCGACAACGGCAGAACCAAATATAGAAAAAGTGATTACAGATTTAACAGACAAGTTTTCGCAATTACCGAGAGGAAAATCAAATCAATCTGACTATTACAAACTTGTTAGATCTGTGACAAATGGAGAATGTAATTTTCAACTACAGTTGCGTTCAACTCCTGACAGTATTGAGGACAAACAACAAATCATTATTCTCATAAACAAGAAAAACGAATGTTATGCAATTCCATTCTTTTCAAACAAATATCGTGATTATTGGAACTTTGAACTTGAAAAACCTATTGATGGAGTAAAGAAAACGAACACGACATTTGAATATGAAATTAACAAGGCGATTAATGTCTTAAATATTAATGACACAATAGGTACTGGTGCAAAAGTTTTAGATGAAATGATAATATCATTGCTTAATTGCCAAACTATAAGAGAAACAGACAGTAAGATATTTACAGCTATTTGGCCAACATGGAACAAAGAACAGCCAATCGACGATTGTGATAGTTGTATTGCAAGACAGCGATTGAATTTTAAGTCTATTGTACAACGAATTCATCCGACTGCAAATTACTATACCTACAATGCTTATATAGACTTACGTAATGATAGAATTTATCAAATAATTAATCAGGGAAAAGATCGTGGACGAAAAATAAAACCTGAAATTAAAACGTATAGACAAAATTGCAACGAAGCACTTTATTACGAATAACGAATGTACAAGATTCTGTATATAAAAGAAAAAAACACCTACACATAATACATAGGCTTCCTGCGGTCGGCACGACCCAGCACGGAAGCGTCGGTTGAACCGTATTCCCGCTTTCAGGCGTGTGATTCAACGAGCGTGGAGAAGAAAAATATTTCCTATGGGAAAAGCGGCACTTTTTTACACTTTATCAGCGAAAGTGACGTGAATGTGGTTGGATTATTGGCACAAATATAGGATATATTTATGGAAATTCAAAAATAGTGCTAATTAAAGCCCTTCCCGAAGGGAATTTAGTTCAACACACGCCTATGTTCATTGGCTGGTTGACGTGCAATTAGCGGTCTTTGCTCCCGCATTCACCTTGTCGTTCCACGACAGCGAATGCTCCCGCAAACCGCCAAATGCCCATAGCCTTAGCCGTTATGGGGCATTTTAAAAAAAAGAATATGAGACGATTAGCAACAATACTTTTGACTGTTTTTAGCCTGACTTTTTACGGACAGACTATAAAAGAGATGAAACCAACTTTAGGAAAACTAATTGACAAAAGTTCCGAAGGCGAGATCGAGTTTAATAAAAAAATTGAACAATGTGAAAAAGTCTGGAAAAAAGTATCGAAATCTGATGACTATAAAAAACTCACTTCAGAAGAAAAAAAAATCTATGATAATTGTGACGAAGCAGATGAAACCTATTGGGAAATCCTTGGTTCTAGTTGCAGTTGGTATTGTGGTGGCGGACTAGATACTGCAACAGCTTCTTCTGAATTAAAACCCTTCAAAGGTGTAAAATATGCAGCCTCGAACATTGATGATTTGAATTACAAAACGGCTTGGATTGAAGGTGTCCCAGGATATGGAATTGGAGAAAATATAACTTTACATTTTCCACCTGAAAATCCAAGAATTACGAAAATTATTATAGTCAACGGATACGTAAAATCAGAAAGAGCGTGGCGTGAAAACTCTAGAGTAAAAAAGCTCAAAATGTATCTGTACAACAAGCCATTTGCCATTTTAAATTTAGTCGACACAAGACAAGAACAAACATTCACTTTTGAACCAATTGGTTATAGTGACAGGAAAGACTGGAAAAAACTGTCAACTAAACCTTGGTGGACTATGAAATTTGAAATCTTGGAGGTTTACCAAGGAGAAAAATTTGATGATACAGCAATTACAGAAATATATTTCGATGGGATTGATGTTCATTGTTTTGGGGCGGGAACTAAAATTTTAATGTCAGATAATTCAACTAAAGATATTGAGACAATAAAAAAAGGTGACAAAATTAAAACATATAACTTTCTGAAAGAAGGACTACAAGACACAGAAGTTACAAAAACAATTAATAGAATACATTCAAACCTTTACAAGCTTGTATTCAAAGACCGAGAAATAATTTCAACAGACGATCACCCATTTTGGACAGAAAACAAAAAATGGGCTTCTTTGAACCCCCAAAAATCTAATTCTAATTATGAACAGACCGCTGAAATACAAAACTTACAAATTGGCGACAGGGTTTTCATACCGTCAGAGAATATATTTACAGAACTGACCTCTATTGAAAAACTAAATAGTGGACAGCAAACTTATACAATTGAATTGAAAACTGTGGACAATTTTATAGCTAACGGACTTTTGGTTAAGACGGAGAAAATAAAAAAAACGACCCCATAATACATAGGCTTCCTGCGGTCGGAACGACCCAGCAAGGAAGCGTCGGTTGAACCGTATTCCCGCTTGCAGGGTGGTAATTCCCCCGCTGGCGCGGTTCTGTGACCCGTGGCAACACAGAACAAGATAAGAAACTTAGTTTTTGAATAGCACAGGTCACAGACTACGAGTGTTCGGAAGATTTTTAAGTCTACAAATTTAGAAAATCTAAACCTAATTCAAGGAGAAAAACAGTGTTTTCTTAGCTTGAATTTCAAAAATGAAAAACAGACCTTGTTTATCAACAGCACAACAGTCAAGTTGTTGACAAATAGCAGATATAATGTGTTTTAAATATAATAATCATTTGATATTTTTGCATCAAAATTTCAAGAGATGCAAACAACGAAATCACAAAAGAAAAGCATAACAGTAAAAGAACTGTTGAGTGTTATCCCTGACGATAAAATAAGTACGCTGGCCGCCAATACCCACGTGGATTATTGCACGAAGATTTTGTATGGGCGTTCAGTGTTTTACATGATACTTTATTCCTTGTTAGAATCTGATCGTACAAGTTTGCGTACAATGGAGGATATATTCAATAGCGTAAAGTTTAAATTTTTATTCAACTTAGATCAAAGTAAAACTGTCCGTTACAGTTCTATCTCTGAGCGATTATCCGTGATGGATGTAGGCTTTTTCGAGAACTTATTTGACCATTTTTATAATCATCTTAGTCAATTATATTCCCAGCAGGAACTTGATAAATATAATCTTGTTCGGGTCGATTCAACAATGGTTGCCGAAACGTCGGCTAAACTAGCACAGGGCATGAATTTCAAACACAAAAACAATAGTAAGAAACATGCTAAGTTTACGGTTGCTTTTGATGGGATACTTCCTTGTAATGTGGAGACATTTTTAGATCAAAGTCAAATCAATGAATGTCTTACCATCCCACAGGTCATAAAAGATCACGCAAACAAATATAAACAACAGGTTTATGTCTTTGACCGTGGAGTCAATAAACGTACTGTTTTCGATAAGCTCCAGAGTGATACTATTGATTTTGTTACTCGTTTGAATCCAGGTGCTTCGTATCAAAGTGTTGAAATTCTTGAACGAGGCGACAGGTTAATTGGCGATTTGAAATTACTTAAAGATGAAATCGTTTATCTGTATAACTGGGTCAATAATAGAAAGACAAAAGAACTGACTAAAGAAACCTTCAGACTGATAACTACAGAAAACAAGAATGGAGAAGCCCTCTTGTTTCTGACAAATCTGAAAGAGGAAAAGGCTGAGAATATAACTGCTTTGTACCGGAAACGTTGGGATATTGAGGTTTTCTTCCGTTTTGTAAAGCAAGAGTTGAACTTCAGCCACTTTATGTCAACCAATGAAAACGGAATAAAGATTATTCTCTATATGACTTTAATTCTATCGATGTTGCTGCTAATTTATAAGCGCTTAAATAATATCGGTTATAAAACAGCCAAGAGGCGTTTTGGTATTGAGCTTGATGAACTTATCATCACTATGATCGTTCGTTTTTGTGGAGGTGATCCATCACTGGTATTCCGTTAATAAAACAGATTCAAATAAGTATCTATCAAAAAAAACTATATCAAAGAGCGCTTATGACAGCAATATATCAATCTTCCGAACACTCGTAGTCACAGACCTGCGCTAGCGGGGGCTACGGCGAACAGGAGTCGGATTATTTATATTATGGCGAATCAGGGTGATGCGGTCAATGTCGTTTCTTTTACTGTTAGTGACAAACTAAATATGTTTGGAGGAGGTGTTACCTCATTCTTAAAAACATCAACTATTAGCGTGTGGAATCCGCTGTCAGGTACTGTTCATAAATTGGCAAATGGAATTCTTAAACTTGAATTTATTAGATATTAAAATGAATTTACGTATGAAAAATCGAATAATCTTCTGTTCGTTGCTATTTAATTTAACATTGTTATGTAGTTTGTATTCACAAGAATGTATTTATTCTTTTACCACTGATTTACATAACCAGATATTCAATTTAAAGAAGCAAGAACAAAAAAGTATAAACCAGTTTATGAAGGTGGGGTATAAAATACATCCCGAATATAAACTTCAAGAAAGGAATGTCATTTCAATACCAATATATTGTCTGTTCTACAATAAGAAGCTTCATTCCCAAAATAGCGTCAAGGAAGTGAAAAATATTTTATGTTACATCGACACTAAAAAGATATATATCAACGAGGTCTATTTTTATAAAGATTCAGTTTTTTGCGGTTCAGCCAACGTTGCATATTCTAATTATCCGAATCAGCCTTTTGGAAAATGCGCTTCTAGTATAGATTTAGCAGAAATTATTTTGAAGGAAAAGCCTGATATTGTTTTTACCCTTGGACAAACAAATGGTTATTACATTTTTATGAAAAATCGTCAATTTTATGTATATGCCAGAGAACTTGGCGCATACACAAAATACATAAAGTATGGAATTGATAATTACATTGATAATCATTTAGACATATCTGGACTTATTATTGGAACAGATTTTTCCCCAGCAATATATTGCAAGTAATGTTGATTTTAGGGGCGTGGCTGACCTGTCCTCACGGATATATATCCGGAGGGACGGGGTATTACACCCCGTGCCAACACAGAATAAGATAAGAAACTTAGTTTTTGAATAGCACAGGTCACGACCTGCGCTAGCGGGGGTTGGCCGTTGACGGTTCAAGATTGAACTTACCTGATACACAAGAACTAGAAAAAATCTATGGTAGGACAAAAAACCAGTCGGAAACTGGAGTAGTTCAAGCAAGAATTTCGGTGTTGTATGATGTTTTAAACAAGTTTGCAATTGATGGCTCTTTATCTCCCTTATCAACAGGAGAAAGCGTCTTAGCCTTGAATCATTTGGCTTTTGCAAAGGGCAAAGATTTAATCATTTACGACAGAGGCTATCCTTCTTTCAATTTGATTTATGAACATTTTGAGAAAGGAATAGATTTCTTGATAAGGGTTAAAGCTGACTTTAGCAACATAACCCGTGAGTTTTATAAAAGTGGATTATACTCGGATATTGTTCAAATAAAACCTGGAAAGAATACGAAGCTTTCAGATAAATCTTATACTAAAGAGACATCTAAAGCAGTGCGGTTGGTAAAGATTGAATTGTCAAGTGGAGAAGTGGAAATACTTATAACTTCCCTGCTTGATTCAGCAAAATATCCGGATTCAATATTTAAAGATCTCTATTTCTTAAGGTGGGGAGTGGAAACCTTTTATGATGAACTAAAAAACAAAATAAAAGCTGAGCATTTTTCAGGCTATTCAGGGCACAGCATATTACAGGATTTTTATGCTGCGTTATTTGTGTCGAATGTTCAGAGTTTAATTGTTGGAGAAATAAATGATGAGCTGGCTGAAGAATATACAGAAAATAAATACCAATACAAAGTAAACAATAACTTGTCATACGGCTTTTTGAAAGACAGAATAATCACTTTGTTTTTTTCGGACAAAGAAACGGAAATTATTGTCTTAGAGTTGAAGAAGCTGTTTAAAAAACATACTATTCCCATACGTCCGAATAGAAAATATGAGAGAAACACTGATAAATATAGAAAAAGAGATAAGCCTAAAGTGCTGAAAAACAACAAAGATGCAATATGACTCCGCTTAACTTAATGACATTGGGCGCGGGTCTGTGACTACGAGTGTTCGGAAGATTTTTAAGTCTACAAATTTAGAAAATCTAAACCTAATTCAAGGAGAAAAACAGTGTTTTCTTAGCTTGAATTTCAAAAATGAAAAACAGACCTTGTTTATCAACAGCACAACAGTCAAGTTGTTGACAAATAGCAGATATAATGTGTTTTAAATATAATAATCATTTGATATTTTTGCATCAAAATTTCAAGAGATGCAAACAACGAAATCACAAAAGAAAAGCATAACAGTAAAAGAACTGTTGAGTGTTATCCCTGACGATAAAATAAGTACGCTGGCCGCCAATACCCACGTGGATTATTGCACGAAGATTTTGTATGGGCGTTCAGTGTTTTACATGATACTTTATTCCTTGTTAGAATCTGATCGTACAAGTTTGCGTACAATGGAGGATATATTCAATAGCGTAAAGTTTAAATTTTTATTCAACTTAGATCAAAGTAAAACTGTCCGTTACAGTTCTATCTCTGAGCGATTATCCGTGATGGATGTAGGCTTTTTCGAGAACTTATTTGACCATTTTTATAATCATCTTAGTCAATTATATTCCCAGCAGGAACTTGATAAATATAATCTTGTTCGGGTCGATTCAACAATGGTTGCCGAAACGTCGGCTAAACTAGCACAGGGCATGAATTTCAAACACAAAAACAATAGTAAGAAACATGCTAAGTTTACGGTTGCTTTTGATGGGATACTTCCTTGTAATGTGGAGACATTTTTAGATCAAAGTCAAATCAATGAATGTCTTACCATCCCACAGGTCATAAAAGATCACGCAAACAAATATAAACAACAGGTTTATGTCTTTGACCGTGGAGTCAATAAACGTACTGTTTTCGATAAGCTCCAGAGTGATACTATTGATTTTGTTACTCGTTTGAATCCAGGTGCTTCGTATCAAAGTGTTGAAATTCTTGAACGAGGCGACAGGTTAATTGGCGATTTGAAATTACTTAAAGATGAAATCGTTTATCTGTATAACTGGGTCAATAATAGAAAGACAAAAGAACTGACTAAAGAAACCTTCAGACTGATAACTACAGAAAACAAGAATGGAGAAGCCCTCTTGTTTCTGACAAATCTGAAAGAGGAAAAGGCTGAGAATATAACTGCTTTGTACCGGAAACGTTGGGATATTGAGGTTTTCTTCCGTTTTGTAAAGCAAGAGTTGAACTTCAGCCACTTTATGTCAACCAATGAAAACGGAATAAAGATTATTCTCTATATGACTTTAATTCTATCGATGTTGCTGCTAATTTATAAGCGCTTAAATAATATCGGTTATAAAACAGCCAAGAGGCGTTTTGGTATTGAGCTTGATGAACTTATCATCACTATGATCGTTCGTTTTTGTGGAGGTGATCCATCACTGGTATTCCGTTAATAAAACAGATTCAAATAAGTATCTATCAAAAAAAACTATATCAAAGAGCGCTTATGACAGCAATATATCAATCTTCCGAACACTCGTAGTCACAGACCCGCGCTAGCGGGCGTCAGGCGGCATGAAAAAAAATGACAGAAAAAGATTGATATATGTACCATTTATTATACTTTTGGGACAAATTAAATAAATATGGGACAAATGACACCAGATTCTAAACCTGACCAACCAGCAGGCAGTCTCGAAAAATTACCGCCTAAGACCGAAAAAGTCGAAACGATAAAAATTCTTAGACAAACAACCAAAGCTGCAGCAGCCTTGGCTGAATTAAAAGGAATTGCCAAAACGATTCCGAACCAATTAATGCTTGTGAATGCAATTGTGCTTCAAGAAGCAAAGGATAGTTCCGAAATCGAAAATATCATTACAACTCAAGATGAATTGTATAAGGCGATTGCAATTGATAAATCGAACATTTCTGCAGCGACAAAAGAAGTTGTAAATTATCGAAAAGCAATTTTTCTTGGCTTTGATTTGGTTGAAAAACAAGGATTTCTGAGTGTAAACGACATAAAAAGCATTCAGCAAGTGTTAGTTGGGAATTCAGCAGGAATCAGGAATGTGCCCGGAACCGTATTGAAAAACAGCAACACAGGCGAAGTAGTTTATACGCCTCCACAAGACGAAATAGAAATTACCGACCTTCTGACAAATTTCATAAATCACTTTAACGACACAGAGCAAAGTTTATCACCACTTATAAATTTAGCTGTATTTCATTATCAGTTTGAAAGTATTCACCCATTTTATGACGGAAACGGAAGAACGGGAAGAATTCTCAACATACTTTATTTAATTATGAATAGATTGATTGACATTCCTATTCTTTATTTAAGTTCGTATATCATTGAGAACAAAGCTGAATACTACAAATTACTTAATAGTACAAATACAACTGACGAGTGGGAAGACTGGATACTTTTCATACTTAAAGCAATTGAAAAAACAGCGATTAAAACAATTGAGAAAATCAGTTCTATCAGAAAATCTTTAGACTCAACAATTGAAAAAGTACAGTTACATTCTCCTAAGATTTACAGAAAAGAATTAGTTGAATTATTATTCGAGCAACCATATGCAAAAATTGACTTCGTGGTAAATCAACTTCAAGTAGAACGAAAAGCTGCGTCAAGATACTTGAAAGAACTTGAAAGGATCGGAATTCTGAAATCGCAGAAAATTGGACGTGAGACTTTATACATTAACATAGAGTTAGTTGAAATCCTGAAACTTTAATGCACGACAGCCTAACAAACGCCTTGTCCTCGCAGATATATAGTCATTACTTGCTTGCACAAGAGTAGAACTAGTTGCAGGGAACATGCTGCAAAGAATAAGATAGGCATATCCGGGAGTATTCCTTAAAAACAAAACAAGGCCACTCTTTTCTGAGCAGCCTTGCCAATAAATTTATAGTGTTTCGTTATATTTTACGAAACCGATTGACTCAAAGCTTCGAACACGAATTTATTGATCGATTCGCCGCGCATCTTTGCCGAAATAGCAATACGTCTGTGCAGTTCGGGAGTCAGGCGCACATTAAAACT
Organism: Paludibacteraceae bacterium; assembly: GCA_942493025.1. Taxonomy (GTDB): domain Bacteria; phylum Bacteroidota; class Bacteroidia; order Bacteroidales; family Paludibacteraceae; genus Paludibacter. The sequence goes on along the minus strand of OW818663.1, from coordinate 3,581,410 downwards.
TCCTTTGTAGCTCTTTTCTACTGCAATATTTTCTTTTTCGCAATCTTTTATATGCCCATCCACAGCATAATGGAATGCATCAGTTAGTTCTTTGACGGTTTCACCCTCGAAGGTAACCAAATCGTTGATTCCTTCAAGTTTTCCAAAAAACACATTATCGTCGGCAGAAAAATGCACACTGCCAATAAAACCTTTATAATTCAAAACATCTTTCATCTTTTCTCTCCTTTAAATTAGTCCTTCTTTTCTAAGTTCGTCAACAATTAAACTCAGTTGATACTGCTTCAGTATAGTTCCCGGATGCGGTTTGTGAAGTTTAATTTTATGGATGCCGCTTTTAAAACAAACTCTCGATCCTGCCCCTTGTTCTTCACTATACCCGAACGAACTAAGTATTGTTTTTAGCTCCGGATATGTGAAATCTTTAGGTTGAGATAATAATCGTATCAATAATTTTTCAGCCCTTGACATAGAGTATATTTTTGCTACAAAGATAAAACAATTGTTTGTAACTAATGTTTAGTTGCAGAATATTCCTGCTTGCAATTATGTATATTTTCTTGTTTTACACAAAACAAGGCCACTCGTTTCTGAGTAGCCTTGCAAATATGCCTGTATTTTATATTCGGGGCGCGACTTAAAGTCGCACTCCGAAGAGTGCTGATAAATAATTACTTCTTCACAATCACCTTTTCCCAACTAGGTGGTGCAATGCCCATCAGGTTTTTTACAAAGAAGTCGAAGCGTTTGTGCTCGCCATAGTCGCCACCCATGGTGTGAGGTACGCCCGGCAATACTACCAGTTCGAAGTCTTTATTGGCTTTTATCAATTGGTCGCACACTTTGTAAGTGGAGGCAGGGTCTACGTTATCGTCCATTTCACCCACCACCAACATGAGCGGACGGGTAAGCAGATGTGCATTCTCGACGTTGGACCCGGCAATATAGCTCGAGTCGATAGGGTAGCCCAGCCATTGCTCGTTCCACCATATCTTGTCCATACGGTTGTCGTGACACCCGCAGGAAGAGTAGGCGGCTTTGTAATGCTCGGGATGGAACAGCAGCGCTCCCATGGCTTCCTGTCCACCTGCCGAAGCACCAAAGATGCCCAGATGTTCGATGTCCATGTATGGATAGCGTGCTGCGGCTGCTTTTGTCCATGCAATGCGATCGGGGAATCCGGCATCTTTCAGGTTTTTGTAAATAATTTCCTCAAATGCTTTGGAGCGGAACGATGTTCCCATACCATCCATTTGCACAACGATAAAGCCCAGCTCGGCAAGTGCTGTCATGTTGCGGTTGTACGCAATAAATGATTTAGGCACATACTGGTTTCCCGGACCGGCATAGATGTATTCGATAACAGGGTATTTTCTGGTAGGGTCGAAATTCGTTGGCCGATAAATAATTCCCCAGATATCCGTTTTTCCATCGCGTCCTTTGGCTACAAAAGGCTCAGGTGCTATCCATCCAATTTTCACTAATCCACTGATGTCGGCTTTTTCGAGGGGCATTATTATTTTTCCATTGGCGGCACTGCGTAAAACAGCTACCGGAGCTTTGTTGACGGTGGAATAGACATTCACCAGGTATTTCTTGTCGTCGGAGAACCAGGCCTGATGCATCCCTTCTTCGGGCGTCAGACAAGTGAGTCCGGTGCCATCGAACCGAATGCGATAATAACGAATCAGGTATGGATCTTCATTTGGCACCATGCCGTTGGCCGTAAACGTAATTTCCCGCTTTTTCTCGTCCACGTTCAGCACCTCGCGCACATACCACTCGCCTTTGGTAATCTGATTTTTTACCTTTCCGCTGTGGCGGTCGTAGAGGTAAAGGTGGTTCCAGTTATCGCGTTCGCTCATCCATATGATTTCGTTGCCTCCGCTTAGCGTTTGTCGGAAATAGCGGGTGTAGTTTACAAAAGTCTTCGCTGTTTCTTCAATCAGAGGTTTCACTTCGCCGGTTTCGGCAATGATTTCAAGCACTCGGTACACTTGATGACCACGCTGGTTGTACTCGAACAGCACCGATTTGCTATCGGCAAACCATTCGAAGGCTTTCAAATCCATTTGGTCTTTACACAAATCGGTAGAACTGATTTTCTGGCTTCCGCTTGCTACATCAAAAATCACAGGAGTGCGCAAAGGCAGCACATCGCCCGGTTTTACATAGTCGCGGGTGTGCAGCCTGGGTTGAAACTGATCGGCAGGCGAGGACTCAATAAGATAGAGTTTACGCGCTTCGGCAGCATGAATACGCATCACGGCCAGCTTTTTCGAATCGGGCGACCAGTAGGGATAAGCCGAATAATAATCGTCGGGAGTGCCTTCACGGCTCAATGCTTTTTCGATACCGGTGGCCAGGTCTTTGAGGTAAAGATTGTTGTCTTTGACAAATGCCGACCATTTTTTATCGGGTGAAACCACCGCTTTTCCTGTTCGTTCTGTATCCACGGTTCCCCAATACTCTTCTTTGGTCGTTACAATCTTAGCGCCTTTTTTGAGTGAATTGTTTCCGGTCAGATACGTCCATTTGTAAGTATTATAAACAAAATGAATTGTGTCCAACGCCGATGAAACGTTTGCGGAGGTAATCGGTAGCTGTTTAGCATCAATCGTTTTTTCGGTTGCAAGAGAGAGTTCCAGCGCCAGTTTGTTATGGTCGAAGAGTTCGGTGTGCGTTTTTTTTAGTGCATCCACCAGCATATAGCTTTTGCCTTGCGGTGTGGTGCGTATGTACCAAAAACTGTTGGTTTTCCCAATCCATTGTGGCGTTACATTGGAATAAAACACTTTGTCTTTAAACTTTTCCTGAAGGGAATAGGCACGGTTGTAGCTTTCTACAGTGCCCTGAGCGGGAAGAGCCTGCCCGATAAACCAAATTGTGAACGAGAGAAGAATCAGTTTTTTCATTGAGAGATGTCTAAATTCCGGTAGATAAACGATGCTTTTATTTTTCACTTAAAGTGAAAAACAAAAGTATTCATTTTATTTATAAACGAATAATCAATTCGAAAAGATAGACAATAATAATCTTTTTTTAGACTGTTGTTGCATTGTTCCGCGAAATGAAGGTGCCATAAAACAATGAAAGCGGGATTCACATCCCACTTTCATTTGAAAATTAACCTATAAATGTAAAATCATTATTTGATGACTATTGGCCAACCGGTTTTTGTCCAGTTGAGTTTGTTGATTCGCAATTTTGGCTTGCCATCATCGTGAACATCATATCCATGATAAACTAAATAATCCTTTCCACTAAAACTGACGACCGCATTATGACCAACGGCATACCAGTCTTTGTCGCCTTGTAGAACAATTGTTCCACCGCCTTTTGACATGGGTACTCCGGCTTGATCAATGTAAGGACCGGTCAGATTTTTCGATCGACCCACAATCATCTTGTAAGTACTATTCATCCCCTGACAACAGTAATCGATAGAGGCAAATAGATAGTAGTATTTTTGTTTTTTGAAGATGAATGGTGCTTCTATGGAATTTCCGCCTGCATCTACCGGATTGTTGCCTATCGACGGTGGATTTGCCATAGCCGGATCCGTTTTTCGGGAGGCAATAGTTGGAATGAACCGGATATCTTCGTCGACACTTTTCGCATCGCGCGAGAGTTTTACCAGTTTGATGCCATCCCAAAAAGAACCGAAAGTGAGGTAAGGTGTTCCTTTTTTATCTACAATCAGATTTGGATCAATAGCATTCCAGTTGGTTAGGCCGGGTATCGACTGAACGACTTTTCCATGATCCACCCATCTGAAATTTGGGGATTTCGGGTCAAGTGTTTTGTTTGTTGCTAAGCCGATACACGAAGTGTTTTTCCCAAAGGCCGAAACAGAATAATACAAATAGTATTCTCCGTTGTGCCATGCAATGTCCGGTGCCCAAATATGTCCCTTAAAACCAGAAATTGAATCGACAGCCCATTGAGGACCAGTTGCGAAAACCGGTTTTTCGGTCTTCCAGTTTTTCATATCCGTCGAAGACAAAACGGTAATTCCGAAACCCGTGCAAAACACATAGTAGGTGTTGTTTTGTTTTATCATCACCGGATCGTGAGCATAGGTGGTGTTTTGTGCAAATAACTGATTGGTAAAAAAGAGAAGTCCTAGTAATAATAACTTATGGATACGGGTGTTCATTTTCTGCATATTGGGTTAATGTGAAAATGGAGTATGTTGAAAAATTCAATATGCCCCATTTGTTTAGTTGCGATTGCCTTTCAGAGTTTTCACTTCAATTTAGTTCTCTGGTAAAAGTAAGTGCTTGCAAAGATATGTATTGGTGGATGTTGGGTAGTGAACATATGTTTATATGTAGTGGACAATTGCATATAAGCGTGAAAAGCACAGTTGTTTTGTGATATGTGTTTGTGTAATAATGTTGATTGTCAGTTTTGTTATTGTCTTTTTATCCGCGCAAAATAATCGAGGCTAATTAATGAAGATGAACATAAATAATAATTCGGGGACGAGTGGATTCTTACGTATAATGAAACAAGGCTGCCACTATTGAAAGTGACAGCCTTGCTGATAGTTTGCGTTTATTGTAAATCTTATAACTTGATAATATATAAATTAAACGATTTAGGAGCCAATTCTACGTCTAAAGTGTTTCCTGATACTTTGATATCTTTAGTTGTAGGAACTATAGCGTTAGGATGATCAAGGGTATTTTCCAAATCTTGATTTTCCGATTTCAAGATGGTTTGCGTACCACTGCGTTCGGCAGCTTTTAGTCCATTGAACGAATAGCTAACCTTTTTGGCTACATCAGAAGTGTTGGCTATTTTCAGGATGATTTCGTTTTTGGTTTTATCCAATGCCGATGAAGCATAAATTCCATCCTGTCCGGCAAGTGCTAATTTGTTTTCGACGGTGGTCAATACATTTGTGCCTACGTTGTGTCCGTAAAGTTGTTGAACATAATAGTTAGCAGAGCGAACACTTCTCAGATTGTCGAACCAGATCAGATCCGGTTTCCATTGCCAGCCATCAACATGTGCAAACAGCGGGGCGTAAGTGCACATATGCACCACGTCGGCATTACGTTCAAAACCGGTCATAAAAGCGGCTTCACTAAGTGCCGATTCGAAATTGTTTTTGCGGTTTTTGGGGTGACAGGCATATTCACCTGCAAAAACTTTCGGTCCTTTGCGATCGTAGTTATCGTAGCGTTTGGCATTTGACAGAAACCATTGAGGATCTTTGTAATAATGCTCGTCTACAAGGTCAGCTTTGAGGCGTTTCATTTCACTCCACCCAAAGTCAAAATCTTTGCCATCAGGACTTGGACCTGAACTGCCAATTACTCTAATGTTCGGATGTTTGGCATGAATGGCTTTCAAAAATGGCACCAGACGCTCAGGATACAAGCTTCCCCATTGTTCGTTCCCCACGGCAATTAGTTTTAAATTAAACGAAGCCGGATGACCCATATCGGCACGTAGTTTTCCCCATTTGGTATTTACATCGCCATTGGCAAATTCGATTAAATCAAGGGCGTCCTGAACATACGAATCCAGATTATTTACGTGTACATGAGCTTCTTCGTTTTTATTTTGGAACTGGCACGAAAGTCCACAACTGATTACCGGAAGCGGTTCTGCACCAATTTCTTCTGATAACTGAAAAAATTCATAGAAGCCCATACCGTACGATTGATAATAATCGGGGAAAAAGCGATGAGGGAAAGTGTATTCCCAGCGGTTTTCATTCAGTTTTCGATTTTCAACCGGACCAACTGAGTTTTTCCATTGGTAGCGGGTTTCTAAATCGGTACCTTCGACAATGCAACCACCGGGGAAGCGGAAAACACCCGGTTTAAGGTCATACAGCGCTTGTGCTAAATCTTTGCGCAGCCCGTTTTCGCGTCCTTTCCAGGTGTCAACAGGGAAAACAGACACATGCTCTAAGTCCAGACTTCCTTTTGAATTTAGGAAAATGCGCAGTTTTGCTTTTGCTTCAAGGGTAGTTGATTTCAGAACTACCTGATATTTTTTCCATTCTTTAGAGTCGACAGTGATATTTTGCGACGAAAGAACAGCGCTTGTAGGGTCAATAAATTCGATGCGAATGCTTTCCGTAGCGTTTCCGGCTGCGGTGCGTGCCCATACCGAGAAACGATAGTCGGCATCTTTTTTCAATCCAAATCCAAAGAATCCCTCGTTGTCCATGCCGGTACGTTTTTCATCATGGCCGGGGTAAGACAGGCGCACATAATGGGGATTGTTGGCAAAAGGACCATCGGTTTTTACTTCTACATTGCCAAAGGCCGTCCATCCTAACAGGCTTTGAGGGAATTCAAACGAACGGTTTTTGACCATTTCGGCGTATAATCCGCCATCAGCTCCGTAGTTAATATCCTCAAAGAAAATACCGTACATAGTCTTTTGGATGGGTGAACCCGGTTTTTTTACATCTACAGAGATGTTGTGCGTTTGAGCAGTAGTCAGTTGTGTTCCCAATGCTATGGAAAGGGCCAGCACAGCTAACGATCTAGTTTTTTTCATATATGATTAATTAGTTGTTTTTTTTCACTACAAAGAAATTAAAAAAATATTGAAATCAGGTGGACAAAAATTGCTTTTTGGAGTAAAAATATACAAAAAGCCGGATATAAATACCTGAAATGCAATAATGACATGTGTTGAATACATAGCGTCCATATTAACGATATTTTGAGCATATAAATTTATGTATTCATCGTCCATGGATTAGAATTCTACAATAAGTATTAGAAAATATATAATACTACCCGTAGTGCATTTAGACTACAAGTGATTTTAGATTGTTTATATTTCTGTTTAATAATTTGTTTATCATTTGAATAACCGTAACAGCGGTGATTTTAGATAGTATTCTTGTTTTATAACCGTCAAAAGACTTAGCGTAGTTTCGACGAATCATAAATTGATCACATAGTTGAGAAAAGAGCGTTTCAATTCGTTTTCTGGTTTTTCTAAACAGATAAGGTTGTTTCTGATAATCATGTTGATTAACTCTCATTGGTACTTCTAGCTTTATTTGGCTTGAAGTAAACAAATCAAGTTGATAATCAGCACTCAGATAACCTTTATCACCAATTAAAACACAAGAAGACAAGTTGTTTTTTATGTTTTTCAAAAAATGAATATCATGTACAGCGGCTTGTGTGAGTTCAAAATTGGTAAAAACACCGGTAGAACTACATACAGCATGTAATTTGTAACCATAAAAATGCAACTTCTGACTAGCACAATACCCTTTGGATGGACTTGTCAAAAAGTCTTCCTTGCAAATAGTAGTTCTTGATGAACGACTTAATTTGCAAATCTCCAAAGGCATACTGTCAACGATAAAATAGTTTTCAGAACCAGTCAACTTTTCCGCTAACGCTTTGCGGATTCGCTCTTTTACAGAAAATAATCTTCGTCTTCGACGATTATAAACACTGCGTTCAATTTTAGAACCCAATGAATTTGGCAGAGTTCTAAATAATTGATATTCAGAATCAATACTTAGTGATTCTGCCGTTATATCTAAAGCGATTAATTCAATATCGCTTAAACGTGGACGACGAATTTGATTCAAAAAGTTACTTTTGGTCTCAAATTGCTTTAATATCTCGAGAATTTTCTCGTACTTTGTCAGGAAGTTGTTCGTGATATTTATATGATTGGTAGTCAGATAAATATACGGATTTTTTCCGACATGAACAACTTTTTTTATGCTATTTCTCTAAATGCACTACGGGTTAATACTCTATAATTAGATTAAAAAAAATAGAAGAATAGAACCTGCCTGCGGTAGGCAGGTTCTATTCTTTATGATAAATACGACATTCTATTCTGGTCGCTACTTAAATAATTCACTGGATTTAATTTGCAGATTCTTCGTCAAGAAATGCACTTGGCTGCGTCCCAAAATGTTTGGTAAAGCAACGTGTAAAATATTTCGGATCGTTGAATCCCACTTCGTAGGCAATCTCCGAAATATTCAACGAATGGTTTATCCTGTTTTTGATAATTAATTCACGAGCAATATTTAATCGATACACACGGATAAACCTGCTGGCAGATTGTCCTGCTAAATTCTTTAGTTTTTTGTGGAGCAGGCTTCTGCTGATGCCCATCACCTCGATAAATTCGGTGACATCGAAATCAGGATTGGTATAGTTTTCTTTTATCACTTTCAATGCCTTGTCGATGAATTTCTTGTCGAGCGATTCGCTTTTAAAGTTCAACGCTTCGGTGTCCATACTTTCAGCAAAGTTCAATTGCTTCCGGTTTCGTTTCTCGCTCAGGTTTTGGATGATAGCCTTAAGCAAATCTTCATCAAAGGGTTTTACCAGAAACGCATCGGCACCAATATTAAAGCTCTCAATTTGCGTGTCGGTTGCTGATTTTGCGGTGAGCAATATCACCGGAATGTGCGAAGTGGTAAAGTTTGTTTTTACCCGTTTACAAAATTCCATACCGTCCATTTCGGGCATCATGATGTCGCTGATAATCAAGTCGGGCTGATACCGGTTGGTAACTTCCAACCCAACCACACCGTTCGGAGCTTCCAATACATTGAATTCCGTGATTAATATCGAACGGATATACTGACGCATATCGCTGTTGTCCTCCACGATGAGCAGGATAGGTTTGCTTTTCGAATTGTCATCCAATACCTCATCCTGAAATGGTAATTCATTGGCCACGTACATTTCTTCGGAGTTGCCATCGGTAGAAACTACCGTTGTCAACCTGCGTTCGATTGGGATGATAAATCTAAAACTGGAGCCGCCGGACGATTGGTTGCGTGCTTCTATTTTTCCGTTGTGCAATTGAATGATGCGCTTGCAAAGGAAAAGGCCTATGCCGGTTCCACTTTGTCCGTAGCCTGAGTAGCTTTGGTTTTGTTTCGACTGAAAGAAGCGATCGAAAATTTTCTCCAAATCTTCTTCCGGAACTCCTTTCCCGGTATCTTTTATGGCTACGTAGAGTCGTTCTTTTTGATCGGAACGGTCGGTATAGGTGCTCGCAATCACGCTAATGCGCCCTCTGTCCGGGGTGAATTTAATGGCGTTGGATAACAGGTTGCCGATCACTTTTTGCATATTGTCGCGGTCGAAAAGGAACTCGGGCGGATTGATGCGGTACTGCTTGCTGAAAGTAATACCACGTTCTTTCACCAAATCCTCGAACGGTAAAATAAGATCATCCAAAAATTCGACAAAATTCAGGTGCGTTTTTACCAACTCCATTTTGCCCGAATCAACTTTTCGGAAATCCATAAGTTGGTTAATCAGCGCCAACAGCAAGCGGGAGTTCCGTTTTACAATATTCAACTGTTCCAACACTTTTGGGTTCGTGCTTAATTTCAGCGACCGCTCAACTGGCCCGAGAATCAACGTGATGGGTGTTCTGAACTCATGCGTGATGTTGGTAAAGAATGATATTTTGTCGATATTGGCTTCCTGTACTTTTTTGGAAAGTGCAATTAATTGCTCCTTTTGATGTGTGATTTTTTGATTTTGTGTAACCAGCATTTCGTTTTGGCGCGACACTTCCTCCTGATGCTCAATGAGCACTTCCATATTCGATTTCAGCTGACTGGCTTGTTCTTCAAGCATCTCTTTTTGTTGCTCTATTTCGTGGGTGCGCTCCTCAACCAGTTGTCTGAGCTGAATTTTCTGCTTTTTCAATAAGTTGATACGATGAACAGAATATTGATAAATGCCGTAACCGATAGAACCCAGTAGCAGCAAAAGAAACCACCATGTTTTATAAAATGGGGGAACTACCTTGATGTGGAGTGTTGTTGCTTCGTCCGACCAAATGCCATCGGTGTTGGTGCATCGTATCTCCAACTCATAGTCGCCGTACTTTATGTTAGTGAAGTTGGCAAACCGACGGTCGGAACCGACCTCTGTCCAGTTATTGTCAAAACCTTTCAGACGGTAAGCATATTTGATTTTATCGGCCATATTGTAGCACAGAGCCGAGAATTCGACGCTGAACGCTTTGTCCGATTCTTTCAGTTCTATCTGGTTGAGCTTAGTTCCTTCAAATTTTAAGTGGCGATCCGAATCTTTCGAATTAGGGGGAAACACATCTTCATTCAACACTTTAATTCTGGTAATGGATGCTTTATTTTTGATCAAAACCGGAGTCGATTTTAATGGATCGAAACTGGTAAAGCCGGCCATATTTCCAAAATACATTTTCCCGTCGGAACCTTTACAATAGGAATCCCAATAGAACTGATTCGATTTCAGCCCATCTACTTTGGTAAAGTTACGGTTGCTGTTCTTGGTTGGGTCGTAGGCACATAGCCCTTTGTCGGTGCTGAACCATATCCTGCCTGCATCGTCTTCCAGCATTCCATAAATCACATTATCCAACAAGCCGGTAGTTTCGTTGAAATTTTGAAATTTCATTTCATTCCCGCTCTCGTTCAGGCTGTAAATTCCATTTCCATTCGTGCCAAACCACAAGCGACCTTCCTTGGTTTCGAGTATGCAATTTATCTTTACTATTCGGCGTGACGATGGGTTGGCCAGTTCATAGCGGAAATGTTTGTAATAGACCTTATTGCGGCTTATGTTTGTTTTGTTCAAATAGATACAAAATAAACCGTTGGCAGTGCCTACCCACAGTCGTCTGCTTCTGTCGATGTACATGCCGGTGATAAACTTAAACCGTTTCTCTAGCGGCAAATAGTTTAGTACGTGCGTAAACTTTCCGGCATCTAAGTCCAGGTAATCTAATCCCGATCGCGTTCCAATCCACAAGGCATGATTTTTTTCGTCGGAAGCCATTGCTGCAACAAAATCATTAAGGATCGAATTTTTTGATGTAGGATCGTTGTAGAATTGCTGAAATTTGGGGTTGCTCTTATCTTTGTATTTCAAACGGTTGATGCCTTTTCCCCAGGTTGCAAACCAATAGTCGCCCCGGTAATCCTGACATATATAGCTTACCGAATTATGGCTCAGCGAGCTTGGATTTCCGAGTTGTGTGTGGTAATGCGAAAATTCGGTTGTCCCTTTTTTTCGCAGGTTTAGTCCACCTTCCACCGTTCCCACCCATAAATCACCGACTTTATCTTCGTAGATGGAGTTTACAGGATTTTTTGATATACTTGCTTTGTTATCGGGCGAATGAACCACATTGTTGAACATGTTTACATCGGGTATCAGGAGGTTAATACCTCCTTTTTCGGTTCCGATCCATATCGAATTGTCATCAACAAACAGGCAACTGGTAAAATTGTTGTTGAGGGTTACCCCACTGGAATTGCTTTCGTTGGTGATATGTTCGAATTTATCGGTGCGATAATCATAAATATTTAGCCCGATAAGTGTAGTGATTAATAGTTGGCCGTTTCTGTTTTTGTTGATGTCGGTCACATAACTGGACGATATGGTGTTAGCTTTAAGTGGATTGATAGCATAAACAGTTGAGGTTTCTGTAGTGGGGTCATATTTGTAGAGCCCCATTGATGTACCCACCCAGATGAGTCCGTTGTCGTAATAAATAACATTGACGAATCCGAGAAGATTCCTCAACTTATCCCCTGCATTCACTTTTTTATAAATGCCGTTGCTCCCACGTATCAAACGGCACACCTGATTGTCTATTCCGAGGTAAATACTCCCGTTTAATCGCAATAATGCGGTTATAGGAGAAGAATTAAGATAGATAACTTCTGTGTCGATAGTGTTGTTCTCATTGTAATGCAGCTTTGCCAATCCTTTATCAAAAACAATCAGGATGTCCCCCGCTTCGTCTTTTTTTATAATACTGATGGTGCTCGAATTCAGATTTAATTTGTCGTCCAGCATGGCGTTGGCACTAACAATTTTCCCGGTTTGGTAATTGAAGAAATTGAGTCCGTTTTCAGTTCCAATCCATAGATTCCCGTTTATATCTTCCTCTACACAGTGTATATTGTCACTTAGCAGAGCATTTCCGGGATTTCTGCTGTTGAAATGGATGAAATCGTAGCCATCGTACCTGTCGAGTCCGTTGCTGGTGGCTATCCACATAAAGCCATGCGAATCCCTGAATATTTGGGTCACCAGGTTTCGCGACAGGCCGTCATCGGCTGTCAGGTAGTTGATTTTATAGGGTAATGACCATGTCGGAAACGTACCCAGCAGTACGAAAATGGCCAGAAGAAGTATCTTTTTCATGCAATAGACTAAAAGTTAGCTACGAAAATAATTAAAATATCTTGTTTGTGTAGAGGATAAATGTTTTTTATAAGAGGATAATTTGAATGTGTTGTTTCTGACAGTATTTTATTTGAGTGTAAATTATTTATATGCAGTAGTTTACACTGTAGTTGAATGGGCATCAAAATTGAATGATGTTTTTGAATATTGGCATAATATTATTTCGGTAAATGAAAATAATCAGGTTTGCGTTACTTTCGAATAGAATAAATGGTAATTATATGGGGTCTGCTGAAAAGGCTTGGTTCTATATATTGAAATTTAATACAATCACATTTTGCATTTCAAATCGTTTTGTTATTTAAAGAAGTCATATGCGTCTATGTGGTTTTAAGTTTTAGTTATTATTAGCTTAAATCCTCCTCCGGCATATCGTTTATCCTCCTCAATTAAATTTTTGTCCACTTGTGCGTTCAATTTTGTAGCTATTTTTGTCACTTGATAGATGTTCTGAACTTCATATCATTGTTAACCAATCAATTGAAAATACTGTATGAAAAAACAAATTCAACTATTAGGACTACTCATATTCTATTTAGCCATCAGCACTCATTTGCTGCAAGCTCAGAACAACCTTATCGTTAAGTTCAAGAGTGGTACGCAGTCGGTTTCGCTGCTAAGTACGGTCGACCGCATCACCTTTTCGGGTGGAAATATATTGTTGAAAAAGACCGATACTTCTACAAGTTCCCTATTGCTCTCCGATATCAGCCGATTGACGTTCGGACTTTACTCTGCGGTGAATGAAATAACTGCCGACCCAATCGGTTTGGCTATCTATCCCAGTCCGGCAACGCGCTATATCAACCTGCTGAATGCACCACAGGGTGAAATAAAGATTATGATTTTTGGATTGGATGGTACTACTTTGATGAATAAAAAATTAAATAGCGGAATGCGACAAGTGGACATCAGTGATTTGGGAAAAGGACTTTATTTGTTGAAGGTCAATAACACAACTTTTAAATTCGTAAAACAATGAAAAAGTTAGTTCTATTGATTGTTGGAGTTGTCGGTGTGGCAACTTTGTTTGCACAGGAAAAACTGTATGTGTATAAATCGAGCGGCTCGTTGATCAGCTCGGTTATTTCGGGTGTGGATAGTATCGCGTTTGCGAATAATAATACCGAACTGAATATCTATAAAACCGATCGAACCGTTCTGAACATGTTGGTGGCAAACGTGGACAGTATCAAATTCAAAAACGAAGTTACGCTGACGTATAATCCTCCAACTTATTTGGATGATTATTCAGCAATTTCGGGTTGGGCTAATAATTCCAGTTGGAATTTAGCCAATGTGCACGATCCTTCTGTAGAAAAATGCGGGGACTATTACTACATGTATGGCACGGATGCCTCCTACGGCAATGTGCTTGATGGACACGGACATTTTCCATACCGCCGCTCGAAAGATTTAGTGACCTGGACGTTTCAGGGTACAAGCATGGTTGCAGCTCCTGCCTGGGTAAAAGATTCATTAAACGCCATTCGCTCAAGAGCGGGTTTGGCGGCTATCAGCAATCCGTCGTATGGCTATTGGGCACCTTGTGTTCGTAAGGTTGGGAATATTTACCGAATGTATTATTGCATAGTTGTTGATAATTTTATTGGCAACGGAAAGCAAAACTCTGCAGCCAACTTTGACTACACCTGGACCGAAAGGGCTTTTATTGGCATGATGGAATCGACCGATTTGGCGACTAACGTGTGGACAGACAAAGGCTATGTGATCAGCTCGGTTTCTGACAGAGGAAACAACTGGGCGCGTACAAATTACACTACCGATTGGAATGCTTATTTCAAATGGAATGCCATTGACCCTACCTATATTGTTACCCCGGAAGGCGAGAATTGGCTTATCTATGGTTCGTGGCATTCAGGCATCCCGGCTGTGAAAGTGAATCCTACAACCGGAAAGCCCTACCAGCTTAATAGTTTGGCTGATTATGGTGCGCGGGTTACCCGCAGGGTGAATAGCGATGCAAATCGTTGGCAGGCACAAGAAGGACCGGAAGTTATTTATAATCCAAAGACCGGGTATTATTATATGTTCCTGGCTTACGACGAATTATCGGTGGCCTACAATACCCGCGTTTGCCGCTCCCGAAACATCACCGGTCCTTATCTGGGTTACAGTGGTACCGATATTACTGCCGGTGGCGATTGCTTCCCCATAGTGACGCATCCGTATAAATTCAACGGACATTCGGGTTGGGTGGGTATTTCGCACTGCGCAGTTTTTCAAAACCCCGATACCGGCGATTGGTATTACAGCTCGCAGGGTCGCCTGCCGGCCAACACTAACGGCAATGCCTACAGCAATGCCATTATGATGGGTCAAATTCGTTCTATTCAATGGACGGAAAATGGCTGGCCGGTGGTGATGCCAGAACGATACGGAGCCGTTCCTCAGACTATTATTGCCGACAATGATTTGGTGGGAACCTGGGAGAACATTACACTAAATTATGTTTTTGGCGTTCAGCAAACATCGGTGGCACTTACTTTGTCGGCCAATTACACAGCAACAGGTGCTTTGACCGGAACATGGTCGTACGATGCGAATAAAAAGATATTGACCATTGGTAGTACTAAATTAAATGTTCAACGTGAACTAAACTGGGAGGCTTCACCTCGTGTGCCAACCATCGTTTATTCAGGATTGAATGCAACAGGAAGATCATTATGGGGTAAAAAAGTGAATTAAGTGTTGTTCGGATTTTAATTATTAACCAGGTGCAGGGTAATTCAGTTTACGTTGCACCTTTTTATTTTGTCAGTTATGAGTACAATTCTATGTTAATTGCAGTTATATACTTAAAGGGTAACACTATTTGCGGTAGTATAGCTTTTGTTACTGCTTTGGTTTAATTATAATTATAATTTTTACTGTTTTGCATGAAGTTCCTTTTATGTAATTTTGTAAATAAATATACACATTTTTATACGCAATTTTCATGACTAAATTTTCAAAAGCCTTCTGGGTTGCCAATTCTGTTGAACTGCTGGAACGTCTGGCATATTACGCTGTTTTTATTGTACTGACACTGTATCTCTCTAATGTATGGGGGTTTTCGGATATCGAAGCCGGTTTTATATCCGGCACATTCTCAGCTTTTTTATATCTGCTACCTACTTTTGCCGGAGCTTATGCCGATAAAATAGGCTTCCGGTCGGCCATTATGATTGCATTTTTATTGCTGACTCTTGGCTATGGTGGTTTAGGGCTCTTGCCCACCTTGCTCCAGAGTGCGGGACTTGTAAGTTACGGGATGACAACCACTTTCTCGGGTTTGAATACCAGTAGTCTTCGTTGGTCCATTGTTCCTGTGCTGGCTTTAATCGTCATCGGGGGTTCGTTTATCAAAGCAGTTATTTCGGGCACGGTAGCCCGCGAAACGACTTCAGAAACGCGGGCCCGTGGATATGCCCTTTTTTACATGATGGTAAATATTGGTGCGTTTACCGGTAAAACGGTGGTCGATCCGCTTCGCAAAAGCATGGGCGATTTGGGGCTTGTTTACCTCAATTTCTTTTCGGCAGGCATGACCTTGTTGGCGTTGGTGGCCGTTTTCTTTTTCTATAAGTCGGTAAAAACCGAAGGTCGCGGCAAGAGCTTCAGCGAGATAGGGCAGGGGATGCTTAAAGTGCTGGGCAATGTGCGCCTGGTGGTTTTGATATTGATTATTAGTGGTTTTTGGATGATACAGGGACAAATGTACGCCACCAT
Organism: Paludibacteraceae bacterium; assembly: GCA_942493025.1. Taxonomy (GTDB): domain Bacteria; phylum Bacteroidota; class Bacteroidia; order Bacteroidales; family Paludibacteraceae; genus Paludibacter. The sequence goes on along the minus strand of OW818663.1, from coordinate 3,565,454 downwards.
GCCCAAGTATGTTATCCGTATGATTGGTGCAGATGCTTCGCCGGGTTGGTATGCCAATGTAAACCCGTTGGTGGTTTTTGTGTTGGTCAACTTTATAACTTCGTTTATGAAAAAACGAACCGCCCTAACGTCCATGACCATCGGCATGCTTATCATTCCGATGTCGGCGTTGGTGATGTCGGGAGGTACGCTTATTGGTTCGGAGCATGTGTTGGGATTGCATCCCGTGGCATTTATGATGATAGTGGGAATAGCCATGCAAGCCGTTGCCGAGTGTTTTATATCACCGCGTTATCTGGAGTATTTTTCGCTGCAATCGCCCAAAGGAGAGGAAGGCCTTTATCTCGGTTTCAGTCATCTGCATTCCTTTGTTTCGTATTTGTTTGCTTTCGGACTTTCGGGTATTTTGCTCGAAAAGTTCTGTCCCGATCCCCGTGGATTCGCTTCGCCCGAAGCTTATGCCTTGGCTACTCAACATGCGCATTATATTTGGTTTGTATTTGTTGGAGTGGGATTGGTATCGGCAGTGGCCTTGCTTACCTATGGCTATGTTACCCGTACGATAGATAAGAAGAAAGGGTTGGAGACAGCTTCGTTATAGTTCTTGCTTTTATTTTTTTTTGAAACCGCCGACAGGGTCTCCAACCACTTTCGGGGTTTCAAAAAGGAGAACATTTTAGCCTTGCTAGTCTGTATTTCTAAGGTTAAGGCCTTATTTAACGTGCGTTTGATATAAGCGAATTCACAATATTTATAATCAAATCGTTTAAAAGATAAATAAGGTTTTGTTTGGTAGCGATAGTTCATTGTACTAAGGTTTAATCTTATTTCTCTCCATATTTCACCTTAGTAGTCCCGCAAAAGTGTACAAAAAGCCCCAATAAAAAATAACTGACTTTAAGACCCTGTTAGCGGTTTATGAGTAAGCCTGGTTACATTGGAGAGAATGAGAAAGTAAGATTTTAAACCTTATTTCTAAATAATATCGTGACTAAACGTCTAGATTATTATATCGAATTCACGTTAAGTTAGTGAAGAAAGCAATGCATTCTTATCCCGAACTCAGGTTGATAGCTATCTCGGGGAAAGAATAGAAAGGAGTGGAATTAGAAATAATTAGCTCCGCTGACCGTTGGTTCCCACCAACCCGCCCTTACTCTTGTGCAGGTAAGGAATGATTATATATCTGCGAGGCCTGGGAATTTCTTCACGTGCGGAGCAAAATTTTCGTACGTGAAGAAATTTATACGCAACAGTGTCCGAATAAATTTCTTCACGTACTAAAATTTTGCCGCAACAGTGAGTAAATTGAACTATGAACATTTATGTGTGAAATGACCCTATTGGGCATAACCAGGTTGATGCGGTTACCCGGCTCTTTATTGTGGAAAGGGTGATGATAGATGTATTGCCAGGGTTCGTCAATCAATCATACAAGGCACTTCCGAGACAGTTGTCGCACCCGTTATTAAATCAATCCTTCCCAGTATACAACTATTCACTTCATCGTCATATTGGGCATTGGCTTCAAGGATCAGATTTCCCGTGCTGTAATCAACAAAAATCATCCGGGCACATAAGGTGTTTACTTTTGCTTTAGCGGTCAACGCTTTCACCGCGTTATCAAGCGAGTTGAACTTTAGGTTCTCCACATTGGATAGTTTGGTTATGTAGGACGAAAAGGCGTTGCCATTAACTTCTAATCGTATCTGATCTTTTGATAAATAGGTGTCTCTTGGAATGTTGAGAGCAGGATAGAACTGATTACTTTTATCAATCTTTATCATAAACTGGTCGCAGTTATAGGCTTCAGCCCAACCAAGTTTAATTTTGTAGCAGATACTGAAAGAACGTCCATCCTTCCATGTGTTTATCCCCGATTGGCTAAGTTCAATATGGCTATTAAAATAACTCTCGGTCAGATGATTTTTTTCCATAAACAGTGCTTTCCATATTGATTGATAGGTAGCGCAGGTATCCGTATTGCAGATTGTTCCGGTTGGATAACTGTCGGGTATTCCTTTATCACAACTCACTGTTCTTAGCTGTTTCTGCATTTCGCATGCCGACAAAGACATCAACACTAAAAGAAAAATAGCTAGTCTAAAATATTTCATACTCGTTTTTTTCTTTTATAGATGCTTAATTTGTCGTTTTCGTTGCTTCTATATTTCTTTTCTCAGTTGTTATTTTAGTATTGATGAATGTTATATTAAGCGTGAATTAATTGCCGCCCCATTTATGGGGCGAATAAATAGGAGACAAACTGGCTTTAGCCAAATAGAATCAAATAGTTATATTTGGCTAAAGCCAAGATATTTTTGTAATCTTACATCCGTCCCATTCTGATTAATCGGAATTAATTGCTGAGAAGGCAATTGATTTCTACCGGCAAAATAAACCTGACACCAGTAAAAACATCTCAAAATCGGAACTCTGTTCTATTGCGGTAACTATACAACCACTTTACTTCACAGCCGTTGGTATCAGTGCTCTTTTACCAATCACCACTTCATTTAATTCTACTTCCCCGGTATTGGTAATGGTCATCCCATTTTTGGCCGATGAAATATCGAGATGATCAAACCGGACATTTCTTATTTTCTTTTGTGCATATCCCTGCAGCACGATAGCTGTTTCGGATACTTTATTGCAAGTAATATCCGAAAAGAATATATCTGATATTTCTGTTGCAAAGTCTTTGCCTTCGCCCTGATAATTGGCAGTGATATAAATACAGTCTTCCACTTCGTCGAGATGAACATTGCGTACATGGATATTTTTGATAAAACCACCTCTGTCGGCATTGGTTTTAAAATAAATACCTCTTTTCAGATAGCCGTTCGTTTTGCAATTATCTATATACACGTTTCTGACACCTGCCGATAGTTCGCTGCCCAGCACCACTCCGTGGAGCCCTTTAAAACTGCAGTTGCGGATAATAATATTCTCGCTTGGCGTATTGCTATTCGCTCGTCCCTCATGATCTCTTCCTGCTTTTATGGCAATGTTATCATCGCCATTGTCGAAACGAATATTCTCTATCAATATATTTTTGGAGTACTCCGGGTCAATGCCATCATTGTTATGGTTTAATGCATGATAACTTACGCCCCTCACCGTTATGCTTTCCGATTTCAACAAATGCAGACACCAAAAAGGCGCATCCTCGATACGGATATTCTCCACCAGGATATTCTTACAATTAAAAAACTGAATGAGTTGTGGACGTAGATAATGATCTTTTCCAAAGAGCCGTTCGCTCAACGGTACGCTCTTGTGGTTCATTTCGCGGGTCAACAGTTTGTCGGCTCCTTCTTTGTCTTTATAGCTATCCCATAGTCTACTGCCTTCACCATCAATGGTTCCTTCGCCGGTAATAGCTATATCATGGCAGTTATAGGCATAAATAAGCGGACTGTAATTATAAAGCATCGTGCCTTCCCAACTGGTAAGTACCATCGGCAAGTAATGTTCGGGTGCGTCGCTGAACCGAATCTTAGCTCCGGCCTGAAGCAACAGGTTTACATTGCTCACGAAATGAATCGGCCCATTAAGCGTATAGACTCCCCGGGGTACAATGATAGTACCACCGTTATGCTTTTTGCAGTATGCCATCGCTTTATCAAATGCCGGCTTGCTGTTCGATACCGAATCGCCTTTAGCACCGAGTTTGGTAACGTTTACCGTAAACGCAGGAATTACGGGCAATTTAATTTGATGCTGTATTGAATCAACAACTGCAGTAGGAAAGTTTGGTGTTTGAGCCTGCAGATAGCAACCACATAGCAAGATAAAGAGAGAGAATACTACTCGTTTCATATAAATATATGTATGTATATTGTTTTTTCGTTTATAGTCAGTTGGTAGTTCTTTATCCCGTAAATCCAATAGCACCGGCAATGGCATTTACACAATGTAATAACTCAAACAGTACCCGATTTGCTTCTTCTGAATTTCCTTCCTCTGAGTACGCACGCCATTTCTTCAACAAATCTATCTGATGATCGTGTATAGGTTCCATGGCTTCAGCCCTCAGCAAAGTAGAGTAATAATGGTTTTCGCGTCTTACGGAAATGGGAATGCCCAAAATAATATCAATCATCCGTCGGGTGCGCGATAGCTCCTCAGTCATGAGGGTTACAAACTCATCACTGTGTGCTACATTTTCAGCCAGTTGTGCATATTTTCTAAATATAACTTCGTCGGACGAAGCAAGGCTTGAATCAATATTCGTAAGGACATACCGGATAAAAGGATCGGTCTTTACAGCCGTTTTTAATCGCTCAAATTTATCCGGGTCTTGTTTCTGCATTGCTTCGAGGGTGGTGCCCACACCGTACCAGCTTGTGATATTAAAGCGGCACTGACTCCAACTGAAAACCCACGGAATGGCTCTTAAATCGGACAGGGTACGTGTTCCTGTTCTGCGTGAAGGGCGACTGCCAATTTTACTTTGCTCTATGGCATCTATAGGTGTTGTTTTCTCGTAAAACTCTATAAATCCCGGTTTCTGTGTAATCTCTTTATACACTACCTTGCTTCTACATGCCAGGTAATCCAGCTCTGCTGCCATCTCGTGCTCTTCACTTTCTTTCTCTTTCTGAAGAATAGTGGCTCCCAGCGTGCCGGCAGTGAGTAGTTCCAGGTTGTAAACGGCATTATTCTTATTGGCATACTTGCGTTCAATGGTTTCACCCTGCTCTGTCAACCGGATATCTCCATTTATCGAACCGGGTGGTAAAGCTTTGAGGAACCAGTGTGTAGGTCCCGCTCCACGACTTATCGAGCCTCCTTTACCGTGAAAGAAACGTATTTTTACATGATGCTTTCGTCCTATCTCTGTTAGTTTCGTCTGCGCTTCGTACAAATACCACTGACTGGCTAATATTCCGCCATCCTTGTTGCTGTCGCTATACCCAATCATCACCTGTTGAACAGGTTCAGCACCCGAATTATTTTCCTGTTGCAGCATCAAGCTGTTTTTTGTTACCGGGTGCGAAAGAAATGCATCCAAAATCAGATGACTTTGCTGTAAGTCTTCGATGGTTTCAAAAAGCGGCACCACGGGTAGCGTCGAGGCAAGACCGGTGAGCGTATTTTGCATTAAACCGGCTTCGCGCTCCAGCAAATATACGATAAGCAGATCGGAAACATTGCGCGTCATGCTCACGATTAGTGAACCCAATGCCTCCTGACCATATCTTTTGATATGTTCTCTGATTACTCTGTACGATTCCACCACTTCTTTTGCTTCATTACCCAGCACCATGCTTGGATGGCTAAATGGTCTACCCGAACTCAACTCTTTATTGATAAACGTTATTCGATCGGACATACCGGAGTTTATAAATCCTTCACCATCTAATTGCGCAACCTCCATAAGTTGGGCCAGTGCCATCTCATGGTAATGGCTGTTTTGGCGAATGTCCAGTTTTGCCAAGTGAAACCCGAAACTGTTCACTATTCGTATCGTATCGTTTACATCGGCATAAGCAATGACCGAAGCCCCAAAATCGATAAGTCCCTGATGCAGGATATATAAATCGGCTATCAGCTCGGATGGATAGTTGTAACTAATGGCTTCTTCTTTCAGCTCCTGCACCTGTTCTTCTACCACAGGAACAGGTATTTTGGCTAATACAAACTGTAGGTATTGCTTGAAAGCTTCATTGTGATATTTTATTTTCAGGCTACCTCTTTCTTCTTTGATTTCAGTCTGCAGCTTCTCGTATCTATCCTGAAAGTGTGAAGATAATTGGTCGGTGTACACATTGAAGCTGAGCTTCCGCTGTAAGGTCTGAAGCTCGGTTCTGATAACCCGGAATGCATTCAACCTCAGTTTCAGAAATGTTTTTCGCGTTACTTCGGCTGTAACAAGTGGATGTCCATCTCTGTCACCACCCACCCAGTTGCCAAAGGTCACTTTAGGAAAATGGTTTACATCCTGCATACGTTTCGGGTCAAACCCGGCTTCTTCCCAGGCCTGAATAAGATGGCGGGCCAGATGATTGATAACATCCGGGAAAACCATGGTCAGGTAGTGAATGATATTATCCAGTTCCGAACTCACATCAGGCTTTTCGGTATATACATCCGAGATGCGCCAGATACGGTGCAGTGCAATTTTGATATTATCGCGTATTTCCTTCTGTTCCATTTTACTATACATCTTGTTCTCTTTGTTCACAACCAGCAAATAAAGGTTGCGCAGATGTTCGAGCATGACGGTTCGCTTGGCTTCGGTGGGATGTGCAGTAAGTACAGGTTCCACATGAATATTGGCAATGCAACTGAGTATTTCCTGCTCACCAAAGCCCTTTTCCTTCAACACATGCAAGGTATTTGCCCATAACCCATTGTTAGCCGCTAATGAGTATTCATCTTCGCGTTTGCGACGATTCTGAACAGCACCGTTTACTTCGGCTATATTGAGCAATTGAAAACAGGTGGAATAAAGCTGAAGATCTTTTTCGTTGAAACTTCGGGCGCTAAAATCGGGCGATGAAATAATCCAGGGTATATCGTTTGCCAGTTCCGTTTCACCGGACTCTATCAATACCTCTTTCAGGCAGTTGAGTAGAAACTCCAGATCGTCGTATGGCTTTGCAAGTTTACTTTTTACTAATTCTAATGTGTTCATATTTTATAGTTTACTAAAAAGAACAACTGGCAATTTCTTTTGTTTGCAGGTAGTCCGGAAAAGTATTTGATTTGTTACAATTTAGCTCCTTGACATAAGCTGGGGCGCAAGTGAATCTCATTCGAAATCAACGTGAATTCGATATGTAAATTACATATAAATAGTTGTAGGGTAATTAGATCGGTTATTCGGGTCATTTGAGGGTCGGTGCTTCCGAAAACGGAATGTTCCAGCTGCACCTCCACTTAGGTGCAGAGCACCGTACTATTTGTAGTATTCAAACCAGCCCATGTCCAAAAGGTGCAGGGCACCGAGCCGTTTGTTCTATTCAGCTTTACAGCAGGATGAATGAAATAGAGCCGCTCTTAAAACAAAAGCCCATAAATGTACTTGTTGAATAATCCGAACCGGATTAGAGGTTCAGCAAAATTCCGATATTAAATGAATTAGCCAGTAAACTACCCGGCAATATCATCATTGTTGGATTAAATTCAATTTCATAAGTTGCACTGATAAAGGCTGATTTTGTCAACTTGATATTTGTACCCAGGTTAAGAGAGACTGATGTATTTGTGGGGTAATAGAAATTTAATCCATAAGATAATCTTGGTCTGAATATACCTTTGGGATAAAAATATTCGAATTGAACCGGAATTTTATAAAAATTGGTTTTCCCATCGGCAAATTCTAGTTGGGAAAACAATATACCTGTCCTTACATACATTTTTTCATTGACCCTCGGTATCCAGATATGAGTAATTATTCCTGTCTGAAAATAGAGTTTATTATTCAAATTCTCCACATGAAAGTAATTTATTACTCCACCTGTCAATTCAGGTATTATTTTTAATAACGGAAGCTTCTTTTTATAAATAATACATTTTTGTTCTTCGCATACTTCATTGTGATAGTCTTCTGCCAACTGAATAAGATTCTTATGCGTGGGTGCTGCAAAACTTGCTATTCTTGTTTTTAATTTAGGAGCGTCTTGCATAAAATAAGTTAGAGCCCCAATGTGTTTTGTCGTTTGATAATAAACCTGTTTGTTGTTAACTAATTTCACACCTTCTTTATAGGGCAGCTCCGTCAATTCAAGTCCCTCTTTATCCAAAAAGTAATGATCGCCCTCTTCATCGCGCATATAAAAAACACTGATTCTTCCGTCAATAAGACATTCAAGAAATTCTCTTTTTTTCATTTATCTCTCTTGATACATAATATCTACCATCAATAAATTTGAAGGCTATAATACTATCCGGCAAATAGTTCGTTATTCTGTTACCGCCGTACTCAAATTTACAATTTTTGCTCATCAATAAATCGCTTTGATAATCAATCTTTCCATGCAAGGTATCACCTGATAGTTTAATGACATATCCCGACCTGAAATCCGTTTGTGCAGTTAGCGCTTTAGTAAAGATAAGTAATCCAATTAAAATCAGCTTTTGTGTTTTCATTTTATATTTTGAGGTGTATTTGGTAGTATAGATTATTGAATTCCTGATGAATTTTGCATGAGCTATTGGATATTTGACAAAACTGAACTTTAGTGTGCTGCCAATCGTACGGCAACGTTACGTAAAACTAAGTATCTATTTATCGAATCCACTCCCAACGTTTCGCCCAATCTAACAGGATGTCGCGCCTCCATTTTAAAATTGTTTTTCCTCCCTGAATTTTACCATCGTATAAATCCGGGGCCGATTTGTCGGTATACCAATTAGCACCTAAACTATAATCAGTTGTGTGACGCTTCCCCGGCCATAAGTTCTCTACAACAAGCACTCCCTGTTGCACCGGAAAACCGGGAATGTGGGACGTAAAACTGTAATTTAAAAGCTCTGCCTGCTTTGGAACATATTTAATTGCATAATTCCCATTCCCGAGATAATATCCTGACCACTTCTGAACCTTCCCTTTATAGGTCGTTTCCATCCAAAAGCAGACCGAGTCCGACGGTATATTTATAGATGGCCCCTTTAGATGAAACTCTACAATGGAGCAAAACGCAACGGTATCTGTTATGTTTGTTGCAGTATTAAAAACCACCCGGGGACTACGATTAAACTTTTCGAAACTGCCACCCCAACTTTCACGCATTGGATTGTTTGGGTTTCCATCCATCATGTAGAGAAGGGTAGGAGTATCACCCATTTTTACATTACCTCCGTAGTAACTTTTAAAATCTTTCCCCAGGTGCCCTGCTGCCTGAATGTATTTACCATAGTAATCCGTACTTTTTATACTGTCGGGTGCAGTATTGTTTGAGAAGAACCCGTAATACGAAGAATTATTTTCAATAAACCAAAGATGTGGGAAGTTCTCTACAATATAGGCGTAACTGTTGGCACTCCATTTCTTGTTGGGGCCGCCAATCCAAACTACCCGAATATTGTTTTGTATTTCCGGTGCATCGTGTAGCGCCTGAGCCAGGTCCTCCAATCCACCCCATCCCAATATCCAAAGAGGTTGCGAACATTTTTTCTTAGCACATTTTATAATCCAGTCGGAGCCCTCTGTAGCTGTTGTATAGCCAGCGTAGGGTGCAGCACCATGTCGTCCTTGCTTGGTTATAGAACGTAAATAATTGGGTGAAAGAAACTCTTTTTTATGCTTCTTCAGTTTCGGCAAATCTTTTTCATACAGGCTAATCATCCGCCAGATTTCTTCTTTCTTTCCATCACCATACGACGGCGATGAAACAAGACCTTCTATATCGAACAGGTCGCTGTACATAAGCAAATGAGCCATTGATTGATTGTCATCCGGGTCAGTTCCTCCGATATCTGTGCTTACCAGAATTCGGGGCTTCACGGGCTCTTGCTGTTGCGCTATCAGTGCAAATGGATAAAAAAACATGAAATAGAATAAAATACGTTTATTCATGATTTTATTTTTCAGTATTGAGTTTGTACATTCAAATTGATATTCGTGATGAATGCGATAAATCCCCGCAATTAGGACCCCTTTTTCTCATCAAAAAGTCGGGTAATAGCATAAGCGAGTGGAAAGAGCAGGCTAATAATGATTTCCCGCCTTTCGAAATTAAGCCGAAACAATAGAATTGCTAATCCACTTAAGAGCCATATCACTCCATTTGCAAGAAGAAAGTTTTTAGAGAATGTCATTAATTTTTTCATATATTTATTGTATCAAATAATTTGGTTATTCTATATTTGTTGCAGTCCATCATTCTGTTTTTCAAAGTCATTTCACTCACATACTACATTCAACAGGGAACGGACAATTACATAAACTTGACGGTTACTGATCCCCCGCTCGCACCGATTTGTAATTACGAGTGTTCGGAAGATTGATATAATGCTGTCAAAAGCGTTCTTTGATATATTTATTTTTGATTGATACTCAATAGCCAAACAACGCTGACAAATCACTTCCTGAAAACCATTGCCTAGCGTGTTATGCACTTTCATAGCACAACCTATTATCTCAAATGTCAACTTGTCTTTTTCTATAGACAATAGATTTGTATTTTTCTTATTCTGTAAATTCTAAAATTCTGAGAAACTTGTCCGTCCACCGACGGACTGAGTCGTTCCGACCGCAGGAAGCCTAAGTATTAGCAGCAGCTGTTTTAGTCGTTATATTTCTTTAGTTTGTAAGTTGCTTTTCTGTATTTTAATGCACTTGCTTTTTTAAAATAATGTTTCGCCCACCGATTTGATAGTCTAACTCCATCTCCATATTCATAGCAAAGTCCAACATTATATAAAGCCTTTCTGTCATTCTTTGCTGCTGCTTTTTTGTACCAATAAATTGCTTTTTCGTAATCTTGTTCAACGCCATAACCATAAACATAACAATATCCCAAATCTCGTTGAGCTTCTGTGTCACCTTGATTTGCAGCTAGTGAATACCAGTAAATTGCTTTTTCATGATTCTGTTCCACTAATTCTCCATTGTGATAAAAAAAACCGATATTATATTGAGCTTCCATTTTTCCTTTCAATGCAGCTTTCATATACCAATCAAATGCTTTTTGGATATTCTTTTCAACGCCGAGTCCAAAGTCGAAACATGTTCCGACATAAAATTGAGATCTGACGTGTTCGTTCAATGCAGCTTCTAACCATAAATTGAAAATTTCATTCCAGGGTTTCTCTTTATTCTTGGATTCATAGGCCAATTTGTTGGCTTTCGTAAAAAGCTCATTGGTGTTGATTCTTTTTGATTTGAGACTAGTCATATTGTTATATTTAAGTCGTCTTTATTTTTTTTTAGCATTCTGACTAACAATTTATATCGGCACTAGGCGCTCTCATTTCCGCTTTATCAATAATAATATTTGATATTACTTTGCTGACAAATAGTATTATATAAAAATGTTGGTATTTTGCATAGGTGCTTATACAGCAATTTTCCTAAGTTGAGTCAAGGATGATGTTCTGTTTCTTTTTAATTAAAATCCAGCCCCAAAGGTAGAAACAATTCTTCGCATTAACAACGTATCTTTTAATTAATTTTTAAAATAGTTGTTTGTTGCTACTAGCGGCGGAATAAGCTGCTAATTATAATACTAACTCCTGTCTTACGAACCACGGATTTCCTCTGGCGATCATATATTTTGAAACGGCATACTGCCAACAAAATTTTTCAATTCCAATTTACATTTTCCTAACTTCTGTTATTACTATTCTGAACTCTACATTCTGAACTCTACTTTGCGGAAGCGACTCCCCTAAATTTGCAACATCGACCCCGATTTATATTTTAGCCTCCCCGATGTTTGATATTTGCTCCCCGATTAACGTTATAAGCTCCCCGATTTATATTTTTAACGCCCCGACGTCCATTATTAACACCCCGATTTATACTTTTAATACCCCGATTAACAATATGTGCTCCCCGATGTATACTTTTAACGCCCCGATGTTCATTATTAACACCCCGATGTTCAAAACAAACTCCCCAAGGTTCAAAACATACTCTTCCTGAGCCTAAAAGTGCTAAAAAAGTATCTGAATAATGATGATCGTTTACCTATCTTTGTCTTTCAATAATACAAATCATAAATAGAATACTATGACCCTTAGATCTCACTCACACTCCCGATTGCTACTCACTTTGTCGGTATGGTTACTGGCTGTGCTGAGCCTTTCGGCAGCCGCCCCGGTATTTATCCCTGTGGAAACGGCACACAATGCGCTCTTGCTGCAAACCGATAAAGATGGACGCTTGCTGATGACTTATTTCGGAACGAAGCTAAATCATTCGACCGATTACGGACAGGTGAGTGCGCAGACCAATTATCACGATTCGGATACCGGTTTCTTTAATCATGCCTACACGCCTGCCGGAACATGGAACCTGGTGGAGCCGGCACTCAGCATCACGCATGCCGATGGCAACGTGTCCACCGAGCTACGATACGTTTCGCATACCACCGAAGCCACCGACGAGAATGTGAAAACGATTTCTGTTCTGTTGGCCGATCCGGTGTATAAAACGGAGGTGACGCTGTACTTTAAAATCTACGCAAAAGAAGATGTGGTGGAGCAATGGAGCGTGATTCGCAACAACGAAAAGGGAACACTGAACATGGGGAAATACGCTTCGGCCAACCTCACCTTTGCAGCTAAAAACTATTACCTCACGCATTTTCATGGTGCCTGGGCGCAGGAGATGAAGCCCGAGCAAACACTGTTGACACACGGCATTAAAACCATCGACTCCAAACTGGGCACGCGTGCCAACTTGTACGAGCATCCGGTTTTTGTTTTGGCATTCGATAAACCTGCCACCGAAAACGAAGGTAAAGTAATGCTGGGAACATTGGCCTGGTCGGGTAATTTTAAACTGGATTTCGAGGTGGACGCCTATCATCAGTTGCGCGTCATTCCGGGTATCAACCCTTTTCAGTCGGAATATCCGCTGGCTTCGGGTAAGGAGTTCAAAACGCCCTCGTTTATCTATACTTTTTCGGACAAAGGCACGGGCGAGGCTTCGCGTCAGCTGCACCGATGGGCACGCGACTACCGCTTGCGCGATGGCAATGGCACCCGTCTGACTTTACTCAACAACTGGGAAGCTACCAATTTTAATTTCGATCAGGAAAAATTGGTGAAACTCTTTGCCGATGGCAAGAAACTGGGAGTTGACTTGTTCCTGTTGGACGATGGATGGTTTGCCAATAAGTACCCGCGCAACGATGACAAAGCCGGGCTGGGCGACTGGGAACCGAACACAAAGAAATTGCCTGACGGAGTAAGTTATCTGGTAAAAGAAGCAGGCAAAGCAGGCGTAAAGTTTGGCATTTGGGTAGAACCCGAAATGGTAAACCCCAAATCGGAGTTATACGAAAAGCATCCCGACTGGGTGATTCGCCAGACCGAACGTCCGGAACATTATTTCCGCAACCAGTTGGTATTGGATCTCACCAATCCGCAGGTACAGGACTATGTGTTTAGCGTTATGAATAATCTACTCGGTAAAAACCCTGAATTGTCGTTTATCAAGTGGGATTGTAATTCGGTCATCTACAATGCTCAATCGGCCTATCTGCAGAAAACAAAACAAAAGCAATCGCAACTGTATGTGGACTATGTGCGGGGACTGTACAAAGTGCTCGACCGGGTGCGGGAGGCATATCCCAAAGTGCCGATGATGCTTTGCTCGGGCGGTGGTGGACGCGTGGATTACGAAGCGCTGAAGTACTTTACCGAATACTGGCCATCGGACAATACCGACCCGCTGGAACGTGTTTATATTCAATGGAACTACAGTTATTTTTATCCGGTCATTGCGTCGTGTAACCACATTACCGACTGGAGCAAAGTGGGACTCAAGTACCGCACCGATGTAGCCATGATGGGCAAGATGGGTTATGATATCGTGGTAAGCCATTTGTCGGAAAACGATTTGAAATTCAGTCAGCAAGCGCTGAAAGTGTATGATTCGTTGAAAGAGCTGGTTTGGCGCGGTGACTTGTACCGCCTGGCTTCGCCCTACGAAAACGCATACGCTTCGTCGATGTTTGTAAACGAAGCCAAAACAAAAGCGGTACTGTTCAATTATGTGGTCACCAATCGGTTTGACGCTACCTACACCCCTACGCCTATTCGGTTGACAGGACTTAACGCAACGAAGAATTACCGTATCAAAGAAATAAACCTCTATCCCGGCACCAGCTCTACCCTGAACGCTTCGACGGTGTTTAGTGGCGACTTTTTGATAAAGAACGGCTATAACCCCGACCTGAGTTTACAGCGCACCAGCGTGGTACTGGAAATTACAGCTGAGTAGAGAACAGTTACAAGGATTTAGTTCCGAGCCTGCCTGCGGTAGGTAGGTTACAAGTCCTGTTCTCTGAATATGATTTTCAAAATAGTATTCTGAGAATTGTTTTCTGTTTCTTAGGGTATGGAACCAAAAATATCTCGGTGCTCTGCACCTCCGTTTTGTACAATTGACTAATTTCTACAAAGATTTCGGGACGCTGTCCCTTTGAGTCTTCTCAAATACGGTGCAGAGCACCGTAATCTTTGTAGGATGAAATCGGAAAGAAATACAAAAGGTGCAGAGCACCGAGATATATCTTCCTTAGAATGTGAGTAGATACAAAACGATAGTCATTAAAAAAAAGAACCTGTTTACTTCTGCAAACAGGTTCTTTTTCTTCACTTTCTGTCAATTAAACAACAACAACAATTATTTCCAGAAACTTATTTGCGTAAATCCGTAATGGACGAACAACTATTACGTAAATTTGCATAATTTGCGTTCAAGGATTTTGAACCCACTCGCCTCATTTCAATTTGAATCCAACCTTGCTCTTTATATCTGTTGCCGACGCAGCTACAATTGCTTCGAAATCACCGGGCTCGGCAACCCAGGCATGCTTGTCGGCATCAAAGAAACTAAGTGCTGAACTATCTATGGTAAATGAAACGGTCTTTGTTTCGCCCGCCTTCAACGACAACTTTTCGAATCCTTTTAATTCTTTGAGCGGACGGGGAAGTGACGATTTCAAATCGCCGATGTACAACTGAACAACTTCCGATCCTTCGCGCTTACCTGTATTTTTTACATCAACCCTAAAGGTAATTTTATCGGCGGCTGTCGTTTCTTTTTTGTCGGCACTTACTTTCCCATATTCAAAAGTGGTATAGCTCAATCCATGACCAAAACTAAACAAAGGTTTGATGTTTTGTTTGTCGTGCCAACGGTAGCCCACAAAGATGCCTTCGTTATACGTCACCTGATGATCCTTGCCCGGGAATTCGCCCAAAGCATGTGCTGCATTGTCTTCCAGTTTCACAGGGAAAGAGAAAGGCAGTTTCCCCGAAGGATTTACATCGCCTACCAACACTTCTGCCAACGCAGTACCTGCTTCGGTACCCAGGAACCATCCCTGCACAATAGCCGGCACCTTATTTACCCACGGCATAGCCACCGCATTACCCGATATATTTACAACTACGAGGTTTTTATTTAGTTTAGCCAGTTCGTCAATCAATTTGTCCTGTTGGTAGGGCAAGTTCAGACTCAGGCGATCGGCTCCTTCGCTATCCTGATTCTCGCTCTTGTTTAAGCCTCCGATAAAAATAACATAATCAGCCGTTTTTGCCAGAGTACAAGCTTCTGCCAATAATTCGTCGGCCGAACGTTTCTCCGATAAATCCTGACCGGTAACAACGCCATTGTAACTCCCTGTAGAATCACCCACATACCCACGTGCATACATAACTTCGGTCTGAGCACCTGCTCTTTTCTTTATTCCATCCAGCGGTGACAATTCATATTTTACTTTCAGTGAAGAACTACCCCCACCGACTGTCATCTTTTTCAAAGCATTCTCTCCGATAACAACTATTCGTTTTGTCTTGCTCAAATCGATAGGCAATACATTGTTTTTATTTTTCAACAGCACAATGCCTTCTTCGGCTATCTTGCGACCGGCAAGTGCATGCTCTTCGGTACCAAACGAACCGAAAGGTCTGTTTCTGTTCATGCTTGTCAGGAATGCCAACTGAAGAATACGGCGTACTTTTTCATCCAACTCTTTTGTGCCAACTTCTCCTTTTTCGATCAATTGAAGGTAAGGTTTTGCCAGGTAATAATTATCGTAGGCATTGCTCGCACCTTTTTTCAGACCATCTGTCCATGTACCGAATTCAAGATCAAGACCATTGAAAATTGCTTCGTGCGTATCGCTCACACCACCCCAGTCGGAAATCACAGCGCCTTTAAATCCCCATTCGCCACGAAGAATATCGTTCAGCAAATATTGGTTGTGACAGCAATGTTGATTTTTATATAAATTGTAGGAGCCCATAATTGTCCAAACCTCTCCCTCCTGAACCGCAGCTTTAAAAGCCGGTAAATAGATCTCATAAAGTGCACGATCATCAACGTTCACATTCACGCCATTGCGGTCTGTTTCCTGATTGTTCAGCGCAAAATGTTTCACACAGGCAGCTACTCCGTTTTGTTGTACGCCTTTGATATAAGGCACTACCATTTTCGAAGCCAGAAAAGGATCTTCGCCCATATATTCGAAATTGCGTCCATTCAATGGCGAGCGGTAAATGTTTACTCCCGGGCCTAACAACACATTTTTGTTGCGGTAGCGCGCTTCTTCACCTATCGATTTTCCATACAATAAAGCCATATCTTTGTCCCAACTGGCCGCCAAACATGTTAAGGCCGGAAAGGCGATACACGAATCGTTTGTCCAGCCGGCTTGCGACCACTCATCCCACAGTACTTCCGGGCGAATGCCGTGCGGACCATCCATTGTCCAAAGTTCCGGAATGCCCAGGCGGGGTACTCCTGCCGAACTGAATTTTGATTGAGCATGACACACTGCTATTTTTTCCTGAACCGTCATGCGCGAAAGTGCATCTTCCACGCGTTCCTTCATCGGTCTTGTGTCGTCAAGATAAACGGCTTTTGGTGTCTGACCAAAGAGGCTGAGTGACATCCCAACTAACAGGAGGGCACTTGCTTTGATGTTTCTAAACATAATACTTTGATTAAAGGCTTTATTATATAATTCGTTTTATTTGCTTCGTTTTTAATTACACTGATGTCATCCGTGATGAATTTCAGTGCAAATATATAAATAATTTTTAGATAGTGTCATTATGACAACAATGTTTTTTGATTTTTTAATCTATTCCCGAATATTTAGGTCTAAAGAAGCTATACAATAAAAAAGAGGCTGCCCGTTTGGACATCCTCTTCAATAAAAAATAACTTCTGTTCAGCATATAGTTGAACAGGAGCTCCGATACAGTTAAGCCTACCGTAGGTAATAAATGCTGTTCCTTTTCCTATCCATTATTAAATAGAAATTTTGCTGCTTTACCATTAGATAGTTACTTTTGATCAAACGCTCTTTGGGGATAAACCACTTCGGACAGCGGGGTTTCTTGATAGCGTCAATTTTTGCTAACAATGAATCTTCATCCACTACAATACAACTCTTGAAAATTGAATCGTAAACGGGTCGATTTCTGAAATCAAATTTACCGAAGAGATGGTTGTTGTTGATGTCGTAAGTTTCCTGAATGGCACAAGCATCCTGCCCCATCACTTCGGGTATCCAACCATCGCTGATAAAGCTATATTCTGATAATTCCTGATAAGAATGGAAGTCGACATGCCTTGATTCGTAACACGAAGAAAAGCATAGACAAACAATTGATAAGGATACAGTTTTAATTAATCTTTCCATTTTTATTACTCCTGATAACACCCCGAACTATCTTTTTACTGATAGCCCCGGGTGTGATAACATTATTCAATAGTAATCTGGAATTATTTAAACAACAATGGCACATATTCCGTCAGGTAGATGCGCCAGTTTTTCCAAATATGGCCTTCTTCTGTTTCGTAGTAGGTATATTTATAGCCACCGTTGTCGAGTAACTTGCGGTAAGCTTCGTTTTCATTGTACAAAAAGTCGGATTTGCCTATCGCTATCCAATATAGCTTTGGATTTTTGCTAAACTGCGTTTTTAATTTAGCATCTCTATCGTCGTAAATCGGCGATGTTACAGCTTTATTGGGATTAATAGCAGCCGAAAACAAGCCTACATAGTCGAACAAATCTGGATATTGCTTGGAGATGTGCAAAGAGTGAAAACCACCCATCGACAGTCCGGCAATAGCACGACCGGATTTTGTATTTATAGTGCGATAATTACTTTCGACAAATTTCACCACATCCGGAAAGCTTGTTTCCATCGTTCCTTCCATTGTTTTGGGAAGTTGAAAAGTAGGTTTGTACAGACCCAATGCCGATTCGCCGGGAGCTGCTTCCTGAGCTGCGTTTCCGTTGGGCATTACCACTATCATCGGTTTCGCTTTGCCTTGTGCTATCAGGTTATCGAGAATCTGAACGGTGCGTCCCAATGCTATCCATGCTTCTTCATCGCCGCCCATTCCATGAAGCAGGAACAAAACAGGATATTGCTTCTTGCCGGCTTCGTAACCTGCAGGAGTATAAATGCTAATGCGGCGCGTCATGTTCAGCGTCGGACTTTGATACCATCTGCGGGCTAATGTTCCGTGAGCTACGTTGGAAACTTTATACAAATCGGCGCGTCCACCACCCAACAGAAATACATTGGTCAACGATGCCACATCGCGGATCAGATATACATTGCTCGGATCGGTAGTTTTGAATCCGTCCACAATAAACGAATAACTGTACAACTCAGGTTTCAATGCTTCGGGAGTTGTATATTCCCACACGCCATCACTCCCTTTTACTAAGTCGACTGTACCGGGCACATCATGTTTTCCAAACTGTCCATCGACTTGCCGGGTAGGCAAAAAATCACCTGTAACCTGCACTACCGAAGCTTTAGGAGCATCAAGTCGAAACGTAACGGTATTGTTTGCATTTATTTGCGGAGAACTGGTGTTTTGTCCACCCCAAATGGCCTGCTGTGCAAACGAGGCCACCGATAGCACTAGAAGTACTGCGAGAATTGTTTGTTTTTTCATATATGCATTATTGTTTGTATTAGTTTCGCTATTCTTAAGCTAATTCCCAAGGTTAACAGCAAGGCAATTATTTCTGATATTTTTTGATCACCAGATATTTCAATTCAGTATCACCAACATTTCGAATGCCATGTTCTACATTCGAAGGGCAATAGAAACTGGTATTCGGACCGGCTACTTTCGTTTTACCATCGAGATAAAATTCAGCTGTACCTTCCAGAACGTAAAAGAATTCATCTTCAGGATGTTTATGAGGTGGATGAGTTGCCAAATGTGGAGCAACTACGCTCAACTTCAAAGTACGTCCATCAATGAAGTTCGGATCGGCAAACCAAAACTGATAGCCGACTTCCGTTTTCTTTGCCTTATCCATCGAAAATTCCGTTACACAGTTTTCAATTGTGTATTGTTTTACAACTTTTGCAGAGTCTTGCCTGGTTTGAGCCAGCAATGACTGCTGCACAATAAATAATAATAGGTATAAAAATAATTTTTTCATATAATTAGTTATAAGTGAATAATTACGAGTTACATGCTTCGACAAGCTCAATACATGAGGCTGCTTATCCGTATTTACTTTTACAAAACAGATCGTTAAACCTTATTGTTTAATTATCAGAGTTTGATCTATTGGGTTGATATTTATATTTTCAGGTGTTATTACTAAAAATAACATGAATTCGATATAATAATTGAATGCAAACTTAAGATAAATAGTTGTAGGGCAATTAGAACGGTTGCTTGTATTAAGTTTGGGTTCGGTGCGCTGCACCTTTGCAATCATCTTTGATGATGTGCTACAAATGGTACGGGACGCTGTCCCTTAATCAAAGGTGCAGCGCACCGCACTATTTGTAGTATTTATAGTAAACCACATCTAAAGGTGCAGCGCACCGAGCCATTTGTTTTATTGCAACAAAGAAAGTCAGTTACATCTATCGAACTCACGATAAATTATCTTCTTCATTCCTTAGCCCCATGTTTCTTTGCTGTATCAATCCAATGTTCGGCAAGTATCTCCGGCTTTGCCCCTAAACTACGGGCAAGATGTAACGCTACTCCCATGATTAAAACAGATGCTTCATGTACTTCTTCCATGGTTTGCAAGGCGCCAAATTGTTCCTGTGCCTTTGATAACAGTACATCAGTGTGTTGTTGGACAAATAAAACAGGATCGTTATTATCATCGGTAATTTCGGGAATAGTCAAACTATCCATCCACTCCGATCCGATGTTGCTTGCTAATACTTCGGGATTCTCGTTAGCCATCTTTCGCCACTGCGACAATGTTTCGGTATCCCCCGATTCGGCCAGGCCGGTATCAAGTAGCAGTTCAAAGGCAATATCAGCTAAGCTTTGCATTAGTTGCAGGTATTCATTTTGAGCCTTTTCGAACGCTTCGGTCTGCTGGCCTTTGAGGTACTCACCCACACTCAGCTCTTCTAAACCTGTTACTTCGGGACAGCCATCCAAGCACGGAAAAGTATCGCCCTGGTACATATAGTTCAGCGCTTCACTCTGTATCTGACGGCCAAGCGGAAACAACCGACAAGCCAGCGGACGTCCTATGTGAACACTACAACCAAAATTATCTACATATTGACTGCAAGCCTTTTTTCCCCTCCAACCGGCTTTCCCATTAAAGCGCAAGCGAATTCCGCCAGACTCGCAATACAAATCACGAAATTCGCGAGGACTTACTTTTTTCTCTCTGGACATGCAAAATAACTCCCATGGGTTAAGCATCACAAGGTTTCCATGACAGCAAGTTCCTCTTCGTGAACAGGTGAGCGGTAATTTATCTTCAAGACTTAGTTTTGTTGCTAGCATTGTTGTATTATTCATATTGTTGTTTACTCTTAAGAAGAACGCAAATTACGCAAAAATCACAAATCTACGCAAATCATAGTCAGTGATATTTGTGCGGTTGTTGCGTTCAGAAACCTCTTTCATGTAGTGATAGCATGACTTGAAGTCATACTATCACTTACAACCTTATCACTGGCAAAGAATAAGTTGGATGGCATCCATTCTCACCTGCGCATTCTGAATGAGCGTCGCCAATGTTATCTGTTCATCAAGTGCTATCTGAATTTCTTCAGGTCTGATGTTTTTATTTTTTTGCTGTAATAGGTATAGTCGCTCTATTTCATGATTCAGCGTGAGGTTCATGCGTTGCATTCCCTTTGCTATTTCTTCTTTGCACTGTGCTTCTGCTATTTTGGTGGCGGCTGAAACCATATCGGGCAAAAGGGTTTCCACTACCATCTCATTGTCCAGCAAAGGCTCTATGGAACCGGGAATCAAATTCTTGTCGAATGTTTCAACAGTATATTTTTCTGTTAGGTTTTTGCCGGTATGATCTACCACAATTCGTAAGGGTGTATTGGGCAGAAAACGGTCGACATAGATGCTTTGCTCGCTTGTTGTTTCAAGTACAAAAAGAATCTCCAGCAGAATGCCGGGGCTGTTAGATCCTCGCAGCACGCCAAAGCCGGCACTTCCTGTACCCGAGCTTAATACCATGTCAATGGAAGCCGTTGCCATAGGGTGATCCCAACTCAGAAAACTAATATCTTCCCTGCTCAACGCACGTTTCCGATCAAATGTAACCCCTATTCCTTCGGGCGGAATAGAAGGAAATACCCCGGTGGTTTCGGAAGCCGGTTGCAAAAAGTAAGTGCGGGCAGCAAGGTCTTCCATTTCCACATCAAAATGATGAAAGACTTTTGTAAAATACTTTTCAAGACTTCTGTCGCTGTCTTCTGCCTGAATCTGCTCCACCAGTTTAGCAGCTATCGCGGGGCGATACGAGTTCATTTCCAACAATCGGTCGCGTCCATCGGCCAGGCGTTTCTGCAGTTCTTTTCTGAAGGTGGATGTTTCGGCTATCAGTGCTTCCAATTCCGGGCAAGCATCTGCCAATGAGTGAGACATGGAAACGGAGAGCAGTCGTTCTCCAAACAACTTGGAGATTTCATTTCCGCCTTCCATATTTTCTTCAAAAGCATTCAATCCTTCGTGAAACCAACGCACCAGTACCTGTTGCGGAGTATTTTCAAGGTAGGGGATATGAATATGAATATCCTCGGTTTGTCCTATCCGGTCCAACCGACCGATGCGCTGCTCCAGCAATTCGGGATGAAGCGGCAAGTCAAACAGCACAAGATGATGGGCAAACTGAAAATTTCGTCCCTCGCTGCCAATCTCAGAACACAAGAGAATTTGCGCACCATCCGATTCGGAGAACCAGGCCGCATTTCTGTCGCGTTGTACAATGCTGAGGTCTTCGTGAAAAACGCCTACTTTCAGACTGCTTCGTTTTGTTAGTACTTCTTCCAGTGCCAGTACTTTTTCTTTACTCTTGCAGATAAGCAGCACTTTCTCGGGGTAAACTTCCCTCAACATCGATAAAAGCCACAGCACACGCGGGTCTTCAGCAAACCAATAATGTTGCTCATCGGGCGTGTCTTTTGGTTCCAGATCATGGACAAACTCCGTTGCGAAACGTTCCGCCCACAAAACTGTATCTTCGGTTTCCGATAAAGGAATCAGATGTGCCTTGCGGGTTGGGAATCCACTCATGGCCGATCGGGTATTGCGAAATAACACACGCCCCGGACCGTGCTGATCCAATACATCTTCAATCAGTTTATCTCTCGCAGCATCTCCTCCTTCGGCGAGAGTTTGTATTCTTTCTTTTGAGAAAATAGAAGCTAATAACTTCGTATCCTTAGCCGGTAACTTTTTTCCCAGGTGTAGTTTTTCTACAATATCGGCAATATTTTGTGGGTCGGACGACTCCTGTATAAAATCATCATAGCTCGGGTAGCGGTTGGGGTCCAGTAAGCGAAGTCGGGCAAAATGACTTTCCTCCCCCAATTGTTCAGGGGTAGCGGTGAGAAGCAGCAATCCTTTGGCCACTTTGCTCAATTGTTCTACCACAACATATTCCGGACTTACGCTGTCGACAGACCATTCCAAATGATGCGCTTCATCCACCACCAGCATATCCCAGCCGGCAGCGATGGCCTGTTGGGCACGTTTGTCGGACCCGGCTAAAAATTCGGTGCTACAAAGAATCAATTGATCGTCCAAAAAAGGGTTACCATCCGGTGCGCTGCCATCGAGTGAGGCACAGCGCTCTTCATCAAAAATATGAAACCACAGGTTAAACCGGCGCAGTACTTCTACAAACCATTGATGTACCAACGACTCGGGAACAAGAATAATTGCCCTCGATATTCGTCCACTCAGCAACAAGCGATGCAGAATCAGGCAAGCTTCAATGGTTTTTCCAAGACCCACCTGATCCGAAAGCAACACACGCGGTGCATAGCGTGAACTTACCTCGTGGGCTATATAAAGTTGGTGAGGAATAAGATCTATTCGTCCACCCACAAACCCTTTCACGGCAGACAATCGCCTTCTGTAATCGTGTTGCAGGGTTTCGCGGCGCAAGGCAAAAGTTTGTGGTGAGTCCACATCGCCCGCAAAAAGCCGATCGTCTACGCCATGCGTTACCGACATATTGCCAAGCTCTCCTTCCGACAGTTTCCGGTCATTTCCGTAATACATATATAACCCACCTTCCAGTTGAACTTGCTGAATGAGCAAAGGTTTATGGTGTTTATCAATTACGGTATCGCCCGGTTTAAAAATAACCCGACGCAAGGGAGCACTTTCCACAGCATACTGTCGTTTTTCGTTGGACAAGGGGAAATAAACCTGCACCTTTCGGTTGCCGGCTTCGGTAAGAATGCCAATGCCCAGTTCGGGTTCGCCTTTGCTGGTGTATCGTTGATCGGGGAAAAAATCTTCCATAGAGGGGTTTATGTGTGTCAATTTTATTTTTAGCCTGTTTGGGAACAGGACTGCATATTGCCCGTCAAAGTTAGTGATTATTCGGGAAGGGAGAATGTTCGTGCGATTATCTTTATAATTATCCACCTCTAAATCTCCGTCAGCCCGACGGAGACTTGAGATTAGCTCGTCTATTTTCAATTCCTTTGCACTCGGTTCTAAGTACAGTAATCAACGAATATGTAACTTAGGAGACGGTTGTAACTACAAGCCCCCTTCAGGGGGTTTAGGGGTGGTCGAACAACATCAATTTGTCCACAACTGTCTGAACCACGATTGAATCCGATAAAAATGATTTAGCAGAATTCATAGTGTCCGGATTAACATGTCTTCATCTTTCAATAATTTTTTTTCTTTGTCTTGGGATGGTTCACAGAACCGTGACAGCGTAAGAATACAGTACACTTCCTTGCTGGGTCGTTCCGACCACAGGAAGCCTAAGTACTGGGCATAGTTTATTTCTCAATATATTTCTTCTTCTTTTATTTTTAGACCTGTCAACTTTAGCAAAATCATACAAGTTTCTCTAATTCCCATTCCATTCCAGCTATCAATAACCTGATATTTTCCCGAGTCTTTACCTTCTAAAATCCAAATTGAGCCATCAACTCCTGAAATTCCATTTCCTCTTGATGATCTATTCCAAAAGTTAATAGTGTCTATTTTGTTAGAGAAATCATTCCATTCTGTTAATGAAAGCTCTTTACTCTGATTAATGATTATAAAGCCGGGCTCATAACCACCCATGCCGTCACAAACTTTCCAGTATAAAGTAATTTTATCTTTTTCATTTCTCAAACCAATTACAACGGGATTATGAAATGTCCGTAACCAAGTGAATCTAAATATCCTTGCAGATTCAGAATTAAATAATATTGGCTCATTCATTGCAGCCAAATGTTTAGAATACCATTCGAGCTCAAAGAATGCTGGATTATCAATTATATTTATCTTCTCATTTGTTTCCCAGTCGGATGGTAGATTAATAAATTCAGTTACTGGAAAATAATAAAAGTTCTGTTTGAATTTTTTATATTTCTCTTTGCTAATAGAGTCATTCAGATAGAAACTTAGTTGAATTAATGGATATTTTAGATTAGCTTGAAAGCGTTTGTCAAGTTCACAGAGCCTGTTAAAACAAGTCAAAGAAGTTTTTGCGTAATAATCTATCTCATTATTCCTTTTTAAGTTAGATGAGAAATGATTATTGAATTCTTGATAGCATAATCTTCCCAATAAACTATCAATTATAATATTCGAGGAATCCAGTTGATATGCCTTTGTAAGGTATTCTATTCTTTGTTTGTCATTTAATCTTTCTAGTCCAGAAAATTTTATCCTAATTAGATAAGGAATTAGGCTATTCTTGTTTTTGTCAATCATGTTTTCAAAGAAAATGCTAATTGAATCTCTTTTGAAGTCAGCATTGTATACTCTCAAAATATATCTAATTGCTGTTTCGTTAAACTTGTCAATAGAGAGTAATTTCCATGCTTCATCTGTCTTGGTTTTCCATGTCGTCCCTGGCATATAAGCATCTAAGTTATGTTCACGCTCTTTGATAGTCTGGCTGAAAGAACTTAGCAACAAAAAGGATAAAATCACTGTCAGTATTGTTCTCATATTTTCATTTTTCCTCCCACAAACATACTAAAAAACAATTAACGCGTGCACTTTTTAGTAAACTATTTATCGGAGCAATAAAAAAGCAGAGTCAACCGGCTCTGCTTTTTCTATAGTTAGTCGTACCCATGCACCGACTAAGATTGTGCGATTACATTAGGACTATTTTTTGGTGGCTGAGCGAACGGACTGTAGAATAAATCCCGGTTCAACGACCGGACAAGAGTAAAACATCAGACAACGTTGAACTTGTAATCCAAGATGTAAAAACAGGTGAATATATCTTAACGAATGTGGTGATAAATAGCCATGTCTATACTTTAAACTGCACATAATTAGTAATTTATATATGTGTTGTTGTTTGAAATAAATAGTACAAAAAACATTTTATGTATCAAATGTACACGATGATGCAACAATTTTTACAGTTGTTGTAGGTTATTGACTCTATTTTTGCAACGTGGTTTTCCCCTTACTGCTATCCTAAAATTGGAACTCTGATATATTGGGTAAGGGAAAAAAGGTAAACACTAAAGAATACACATAGAATGATATTTATCAATTCACCATTAAATTAAATTGTTATGAGGAATTATTACTTAATTTTGTTATATCTATATTGATATAACCGAGTTCATAATTATTGTGTAACTATTACACATTATTTTTTAAATCAAGTTATATAGTTAATTTTTAAATCAAAAAATCATGAATGAAAAAAGCAAATTTCAATGCGACACGCTGAGAAAATTGAAAATGTTGGTTCTATTTTGCACTGTAAGTTTTGCAGTAATGGCTCAAACGAAATCAATTTCAGGAGTTGTAAAGTCATCAGAAGATGGCGAGAGTTTAATTGGTGTAACTGTAATGGTAAAAGGTACTTCTACCGGCACTATTACCAATATAGATGGTAAGTATAGCATCACTGTGCCAAATTCAGACGCTGTATTGGTATTCTCTATGATAGGAATGAAAAAAGAGGAACTGAAAGTGGGTGCTAACACAACCTTAAATGTAACTCTGTCTCAAGACTCAAAGGTAATGCAAGAAGTTATTGTAACTGGTTACTCAACTCAAAAGAAAGCCGATTTAACAGGTGCTGTAACTGTTGTTGATGTAAATGACCTTAAAAAGGTAAACAATGCCAACGCTATGCATTCTCTACAAGGTAAAGTAGCAGGTATGGTAATTACCACCGATGGTTCTCCTAGTGGTTCCGGCACTACTGTACGTTTAAGAGGTAT
Source organism: Paludibacteraceae bacterium (assembly GCA_942493025.1). GTDB lineage: Bacteria > Bacteroidota > Bacteroidia > Bacteroidales > Paludibacteraceae > Paludibacter. The sequence goes on along the minus strand of OW818663.1, from coordinate 3,539,105 downwards.
TGGTACACTTGGAAATAACGACCCATTGTATATTATCGATGGAGTACCTACTAAAGAGGGCATGAATCAGTTGAACCCTAATGACATTGAATCTATTCAGGTACTGAAAGATGCATCGTCTTCTACAATTTATGGTTCAAGAGCTGCAAATGGTGTAATCATCATTACCACTAAAAAAGGTAAAGATGGAGTTTTACAGATTTCGGCCAATGCACGTACAAGCTATTCGTTTTATAGTTCAAAACTTGATGTTCTAAATGCCCAACAATATGGACAAGCATTTTGGCAAGGTAAAGTGAATGATGGTTTAGACCCAAACGCTAACTCCATTTCATATCAATTTGACTGGGCTAAAGATGCTAATGGAGTTCCGGTGTTGAATAAAATTATTCTACCTGATTATTTGAACGCTGACAAAACCTTAAAAACTGCAGATACAGATTGGTTCAAAGCCGTATCGCAAGTTGGTGTTTCAAGAAACTATGATGTAACTTTGTCAAATGGGTCTGAAAAAGGACATTCATTAGTATCTGTAGACTATACTAAAAATGATGGTATTATCAAGACAACAAATTTTGAACGTGTAACTGCTCGTATCAATACAGATTACAAATTATTGCGCGGAAAATTGGTTGTTGGAGAGAATTTATCTCTAAGCAGATCATCGGAAGTGGCCAATAATGTACTGGATCCTGCATTACAAGCTCTACCAATTATCCCTATTCGCACTGTAGATGGAATTGGCTGGGGTGGTCCTGTAGGTGGTATGAACGACCGTCAGAACCCGGTCAGACTTCTTGAAGACAATAAACAAAACAATGTTGTCAATTTACGGATATTTGGAAATCTTTTTGCTGATGCAGAATTGATGAAATACTTACATTTTAAAACAAATTTAGGTATAGATTATACTGGCACTAATTATAGAAACTTACAATATACTTATCAATCGGGTTATTTAAGTAATGCTACAAATACTGTTACCAATTCTCAACGTATATCTACAAACTGGATATGGAGTAATACCTTAAACTATCAATTTACCAAAGGAAAGCATGCATTTGATGCTTTAGCCGGAACTGAGTTGGTATATCATGGTGACGAATGGTTTTATGCAACAGGGCAAAACTTTGAATTACAAACACCGGATTATATGTACTTAAATGCCGGTACCGGCCAAAAAGGAAATGGTGGATTAGGATCAGTAAATACCCTCTCTTCTTATTTCGGAAAAGTAAACTACGTATTTGATGAAAAATATCTAGCCTCAGCAACATTGCGTTATGATGGTTCATCTCAATTTGGTAAGAATAATCGATACGCTACATTCCCTGCATTTTCGTTGGGTTGGAGAATTAGTCAGGAGAGTTTTATTAAAGATAAGGTGCCTGCTATCTCAAACCTTAAGTTAAGACTTGGTTGGGGTCAAACAGGTAATCAGGAAATAGCCAATAACGCCACTCAAACACTTTACAACACAACCTATAACAGCACTTCAGATGTAACATGGAATACACCTAATAGTACTGCATACTCACTTACAGGTGTAAAATCAGGAACTCTACCCTCAGGTTACCTCAAAATTCAATCAGGAAATGATAATTTGAAATGGGAAACAACCACTCAAACAAATATCGGACTTGACTTTGGCTTTTTTGACGAGAAATTGTACGGATCATTAGACTACTTTATTAAGGATACCAAAGATATTCTTGTTCAACCTGCTTATATAGCTGTAGTTGGAGATGGTGGTAGTCAATGGTTGAATGGAGCTAGTATGAATAACGTTGGTTTTGAAATGCTACTTGGCTATAGAGGCAAAATTGGATCCGATTTCAAGTTTGATATTACAGGTAATATTGGTACATATAAAAACAAGATTACTCAACTTCCCGATGCAGTTGTAAACACTTATGGTGGAAATGGATTAGGAGATAATATCCTGGGTCGTGCAATCGGTACCAGATATGGTTACATTGCCGACGGTTTATTCACAACTCAAGAAGAAGTAGCTAATTCGGCAGTACAAAACGGAAAAGGATTAGGTCGACTTAGATTTAAAGATATAAATGGCGATGGAGTTATTGATACTAAAGACCAAACCTGGGTTCAAATTCCGCATCCTGATTTCACATACGGTTTAAACTTCAGTTTCGATTACAAAGGATTTGACTTAAATGTTTTCTTCCAAGGTGTTGGTAGAATTGACGTTGAAAATGTTGTAAAATATAGCACTGACTTTTGGTCGGTTCGCGAAAACAATTCCAACAAAGGAACTCGCTTGTTAGGGGCTTGGTCACCAACCAATACGTCTTCGACTATTCCTGCAATAACAAGTGCCGATGCCAATGCTGAAGGTAGATTCTCAACCTATTTTATTGAAAATGGCGCCTATCTCAAATTGAGAAACTTGCAATTAGGTTATACTATTCCGAAGAATATTACCGAGAAATTCAAAGTTAGTAATATACATATGTATGTTAGCGGACAGAACCTTTTGACAATCAAAAGTAGATCGTTTACCGGAATTGACCCTGAAAGTCCATCTTACGGATATCCAATCCCAACAACACTTACTGCTGGGTTAAACGTTTCATTCTAATATTACCCATAGACAATAAAAAAAAATACAATGAAAAAAATAATATTTTTATTCGCTATAGCTACGCTGTTTTCATGTAGCGATTTTTTGGATGTAACTCCAAAAGGTGTACTGAGCGACGCTCAGGTATCTACCCCCGACAAAGTTGATAATACTGTAAATGCTGCTTATGCAAGCCTTGGCAATGATCATTATCTTACGCCATTTAGTCTTTGGCCTTATGGTAATGTTCGTTCGGGAGATGCTTATAAAGGTGGTCGTGACGAAGGTGATATTCAGGCATTCTACTTTATGGAGACATTCAAGAATGTAAAATCTGACTTTGGTGAAATGGATGCATTATGGTTTCAGTACTATGTAGGTATCTCGCGTGCAAATTCAGCTCTAAAAACGTTGAATACACTTACAGAAGCTGACTTCCCTAAATTAAAGATCAGACAAGCAGAATGTCGTTTCATTCGTGCACATTATTACTTTCAATTGAAAGAACTTTGGAAATATGTTCCTTTTATTGACGAAACAATTGCAATTGCCGATTATCCAAGCATCTCAAACAGAGCATTGACAAATGATCAATTGTGGGAAAAAATTGCTGATGATTTCAAATTTGGCGTAGATAATTTACCAGCCATCCAACCTGAAATTGGAAGAGCAAATAAAGCCGCTGCAACAGCCTATTTGGCTAAAACAAGATTGTTTCAGGCCTATGAGCAAGATGATAGAAACAATGTAACTAGCATTAATGCAACTAAGCTTCAACAAGTGGTCGATCTTATCAATACTATTCCTGCCACTTATGGATTAGTAGCTGATTATGCAGACCTATTTACACCAGGAGCAACTGAAAATGGAAATGAGTCTCTTTTTGGAATACAATTTTCGAATAAGGGAGACGGTACAACCTTTGGTCGTTTAAACTTTGGAGATGTTTTGGCTACACCAATGGGAATCGGCTGTTGTGATTTCCACAAACCAAGTAAAAACTTAGCCAATGCATTTAAGACTGATCCTGCTACCGGATTACCAATGTTTGACACATACGATGCTACACCTCTTGATTTAAGTACTGACAAAGTGGATCCACGTTTGAATCATACAATTGCTATCCCTGGTCATCCATGGAAATATGATCCAACTACAATCTATCAAGAAAGCTGGAATCGTACCCCTGATGTTTACGGTGTGTATGCTTCATTAAAAGAAAATGTATGTAAAAGTTGCTATACACAAGTTGGTCCATTTTATGGCAATACAAAAAACAGAATCATTCTTCGTTTTGCAGATGTATTGCTTATGAAAGCAGAAGCGTTAATTGAACTAGGTGGTGGAGCAAATCTTGAAACTGCACGTCAAATAATTAATCAAATACGTACCAGAGCTGGAAATAGTACAGCTCATCTAAAAATGGCAGATAATTCATTCGAATCGCAGTTTAATGTAGGCACTTATGGCCTTGCAGGTTGGGATCAAAGTTATGCCCGTAAGGCTTTACGTTGGGAACGCAGACTTGAGCTGGCTATGGAAGGTAATCGTTTCTTTGACCTAGTAAGATGGGGTATAGCTGATACCTATATGAATGGATACTTTGCAACAGAAAAGACTAAAATTGCTTATTTGAAAAATGGATTATTCACAAAAAATCGTGATGAATATTTGCCAATTCCAGATAATCAAATGAGATTTAGCAAGGGCGTCTACACTCAAAATGTCGGTTATTAATTCCACTAATCATTAAAAAATAAAAATATGAAAAAACATATTAAATTATATATATTGCTACTTGTGCTGCCATTTATCGCAGCAAGTTGTTATGATCGGAATGACTTCGACATTTCAGCACCTAATTTGCCGGCTGTAACCAATTTGCAATATACACTTATCGGCGATAGCGTAAAATTAACATGGGCATTACCTCAAGGGCATGATAGCCTGAGTGCTTCTATCGCATCTAGTGATGCAACAGTTTCGGTTTCTGGAAATCCAACTTCTTATACTTTTGGATTGGTTGAAGTGCTTAAAGAATATAGCTTTACTGTAAAAATTAAAGATACAAAAGGAAATTTGTCTTTAGGTCAAACAATTCGATTTACTCGTCCTGGTGCAAAGATAACTAAGTTTGCAGTTGACACGATAAATGGGAAGGTTGACAACCTGAAGAGAGAAATCACACTTTATCTTCCTGTTGGAACAAATGTAAAAACATTGAAACCGACTATTGAATTTACCAGTGGTGCAACTATAAGTCCTGCTTCAGGAACAACAGTTGATTTTACCAACCCGGTTAAGTATACTGTTGTTAAAGACAATTTGACATTTACATATACCGTAACTGCAATTGTGGCTGAAGCACCGCTTGATTATGTAGTTGTGTATAATGGTGAAAATGTTGCTCCTATTTGGGGTAATCTTGCTGCAGACGTAATTAATGATGCTGCGAATCCATTGACGACTGGGATTAACAAAACTCTTAAATGCTGTTCTATTAATCGTGACAATGTATCTGGAGATCATGGTGGTCAACCTTGGTCAGGTGGTGCATTATGGGGTGCGAATAAAGTAAATTTAGATCCTGCTATCTACAATAAATTCACAGTGATGGTATTGAAACAAACTGCTGGTGATGTTCAACTTGAAATCCAGAGGGATGGCGAGAATGACAAAGATTGGCTGCGTGCCAATTACTCAGGGGCTCATCTCGGGGAATGGCAAGAGTTAACCTTTATGATTCCGGCAGGTCGTACAGCTGTTATCAACAATATTTTGATTGAACCAGGTATTGACGGTGTTGATCATGCTCAAACTATTTATTGGGATGAACTAAGGATATATAAGAAATAATTAATCATTAAAGGAAGTACGTTATGTGTTTTATTGCATAACGTGCTTTCCTTTAAAAGTTTCAGAACTTTATCTTCAATCTAATATTGATAAAATACACAAAACAATATTGATTGTTTAAAAACAAGATAATTTAGTTTAAGGTTGGTTGTTAATTAGTTGTTTTATCTTCCGGGGCTTTTGTCTCCGGAAGATTTTTTCATATTGAGCAATCATCGATTCTTACTCATTACCAATGATTAATATTGGCTTTCAGCAGCAATAGCAAGGAGCGTTTTTATTCTTATTAACAATGATAGCCTAACGAAGTTTGCGAATATAAATCATCTTTGAATCAAACACACATGATAATGTATCAAAATTGATACTGAAAGTAAATCAATGTATCTATTTTTGTATCAGTGTATATAATACTATGCTACCAGTCATCATATCACTTTACAAAATCTAATAAAATAATACAATGAACAAATCAACTTTAGTTTATCTCATCCTTATAATCTTATGCGGATTTAGTTCTTGTAAAAAAGATGATCCGGTTGTAAATTTAATTTCAACAGATAATACTTTAGTTGTTTTAGATGAAACAGATTATAGACCTGATTATCATTTCACACCTGCCTTGCATTGGATGAATGATCCCAATGGATTAGTCTATTATAAAGGAGAGTATCATTTGTTCTATCAATACAACCCAGGTGGAAGTACCTGGGGACCTATGAATTGGGGTCATGCGGTATGTACTGATTTGTTTAATTGGCAGGATTTACCCATTGCCTTGTCGCCGGATAACTTAGGAACAATTTTCTCTGGAAGTGCAGTTGTTGATGCTTCAAATACGAGTGGATTTAAGGCTGGAGGCGAAGATCCAATCGTGGCTATATATACAAGTGCCGGTACCCAACAATCTCAATGCATTGCTTATAGTATTGATAAAGGGCGTAGCTGGACAAAATATGCAAAAAATCCGGTGTTGCCTAATCCGGGTGTCCCCGACTTTAGAGATCCAAAAGTATCCTGGTTGCCTGATCAAAATAAATGGCTTATGGCTTTGGCTGTAGGGAATAAAATAAGTTTCTATTCTTCCCTCGATTTGAAAAGCTGGACGTTCGAAAGTAATTTTGGAGAAGGAATTGGTGCTCATGGAGGAGTGTGGGAATGTCCCGATTTATTTCAATTACCTGTGGAAGGAACTAATCTAAAGAAATGGGTACTTTTGGTAAGTATAAATCCCGGAGGTCCCAACGGAGGTTCAGCAACTCAGTACTTTGTTGGAGACTTTGACGGAACTAAATTTACATCAGATACCAATACATCTTCATGGATAGATTTTGGAACGGATAATTACGCGGGGGTGACTTTCAATAATATTCCTTCAACAGATGGGCGACGAATTATGATTGGCTGGATGAGTAACTGGAACTACGCAGGTAATGTTCCTACTACCTCGTGGCGTAGTACTACTACTGTTCCACGTGCAATAACTTTGATTCAAAAAGGTTCAAATTTCGTTTTAAAATTTAATCCAGTTGTCGAGTTGAATGGTTATATAAATAAAACTGTAACTACGCTTACTCAAAAAGCAAATGTTCTGGAGCTAACAAACAATGAGATTGTGAAAACCGGAAGTTACCAATTAAGTTTCAAAGCTGATTTCTCTCAATTAGACACATTAAAACTAACTACAGGTAGTGCCGCAGCAAAAATGAGTGTTATTTTTGATAAAAAATATGGAACTGTGACAATTGACAGAAGTAAATCCGGATTGGTGAATTTCAATAATGTATTTGCAAACAGCAGTAGCTGCCGATTGTTTACTGTTGGAGCAGATAATAAGCTGGATGTCCGAATGTTAGTTGATAAAACATCCATAGAGCTTTTCTGGAATAATGGTGAGGGGGCGATGACTACTTTATTCTTTCCGATGTATCAGTATAATTTTATTCGGATTGAAGGAGGAAAATTACTTCCTCAAATCACTGATTTTAATCTAAGTGGATTAAATAAAAGTTTAATGAGATAATAAAAATTGCAACAAAAATAAATCTTAATCCCTATCTATTATGAGACAATTAATTTACATGCTATTTGCATTGGTTATTTTTGTTAGTTGTAAAAAAAATGGAAATGATAGCGTAAGTGAATCATCACCTAACTATCCAAAAATCCATTATTCATCTACGGATCACAATGTTGGTGAGCCTATATCATTACTATTTCAAAATGGTATATATTCATTGTTTTATAAAGAATTTAAGTTGGATAAAAAAGAAATTTGTCCAACTTATCTTACCACAAGCAAAGATCTGATTCATTGGCAAACAGCTCAGCCGGTAGCTTTCTGCAAAAAAGATCTGAATATTTTAAACAGAACAGTAGTTCTCAATTCACAAAAATCCGATCCACAAAAGGCTCTTGCAGCTCTATTAGTCGTTGATCCGGACAAAAACGAAGAAAATAACAATTGTTACTTCAAATTATCCTACAGTGATAATCAAGGTAAAATATGGACAGAGAGTGAAGATAAAATTGAATTTCCTATTAAGATTAAGAACGATTTCAATCCTTCAGTTATTTGGGTTGAAAATCATAAGAAATGGATTATGTCTGTAGTTGACGACCAAGCTGTAAAGTTATTCTCCTCACTTGATTTGAAGAAGTGGAAATTTGAAAGTTCAATAGATAAAGAGCTACAGTACACGGCTAATATTTGGCTGAAAGCAACTCTTCTCCCTCTCAATAATGGTGATAATTGGGCAATGTTGGTTGATCAGGAATTTGTAAATCCTCGTGATGGTTCTTCTATCCAATACTTTATTGGAACTTTCGATGGAAAAAGCTTTTCTGCTCCAATTTCATCAAAATCACATTGGCTTGATTATGGTAAAGATAATATTTACAATGTAGTTTGCGCAGGTTTGCCTGCCAATGCTAATCCAACAGTTATTGGCTGGAAGAATAATATCGATTATACTATGATTGGTAGCATGAAACCTTTTTGGGGGAGTTTTACTATTCCAAGAACTTTAATGTTAGATGAATACTCCGGAGAAAAAGTATTGGCCTCTCAATCAGTCAAATCTTTAAGTGGAATTCAGTCTAAGAGCATATCATTACGTGACTTGGATGTAACAGAGAACCTGGATATTTCAAAGAGAATAACAATCTCTTTAACACCATCTATAATAACAATAAAATTCAAAACTTCGGAAAAAACCCGTTTGACATTCCCAGCCAGATATGGAGTACAGTTTGAAAATGACGGATTCGAAAAACTAATTATTGGTTACGATGCTTTTAAAGAATGGTATTTTGTTGATAGAATGAACTTTGTGAATGTAGAAGAAAACTCACAATTTAAGGGAATGGATGTTATGCCATCATACAATTCAGATTCGGTTATGACCATAAAAATGATTGTAGATGATTCGTCAATAGAACTTTTTACAACGAATGGAAAACAAGTAATGACTGAGAATTTCACAACAGGTTCCAAATTCAATAAAATATCACTATTTGCCGAAAATGGCATAATTAAAGTCGATGAGTTGACCATACAAAGCCTGAAAAGTATTTGGAATAGGAAAGAATAACATTGCTATACAAAAAAAATCCTTGGTAAAAATACAACATAATAAACTCTCAATTAAGACAAATATAAATAGGGTTTAATTTGGAAATAATAGTTTCCTTAAATGAAATGTACTATGAAAAAAAACGAAAGTGACTCAAAAAAAAATAAATCAGAAATGATAAGGAATATTGGCAAACCTTGGGTCTTGATTTTTATATTATCATTGACAATAAGCTCTTTGTATGCCCAGTATACAGAAATATACAGGCCTCAGTATCACTTTTCTCCAAAAACAGGTTGGATTGGTGATCCGGATGGACTGGTGCGTTACAACAATAAATACCATCTTTTTTGGTGGGGACATGCCACATCCAGCGATTTGGTTTACTGGACCGAAAAAAGCTGGCCTATGCTAGGCGACAATACTGCATTCGATTATTATTCGGGAAGTGTGGTGGTTGATGCAAATAACACTGCCGGCTTTAAAACAGGTACATATGCACCGATGGTTGCTCTCTTTACAAATCACAACAAAGTGACAAGTCTCGATGCACCTGCAATATCATCAAGCAATGATTATCTCACTGATTATACGAATTTTTATCTTTATAACAGTGGATCACCGATTATGGCAACTGCCAATGGATTCAGAGATCCGAGCGTATTTTGGGATGCAGCTAATAATCAATGGGTAACGGCCATTGCAGCCAATGCCACTAATAAAACAATTCAGTTCTATAGCTCCACGAATCTGAAAACATGGAAAGCGTTAAACTCATTCGGACCTTTAGGTTCAAAAGAAAATTGGTGGGAATGTCCGGATTTGATTCAACTACCGGTTGATGGAGACCCCAGCAATAAAAAATGGGTGTTGCTTTGCAGTTCAAGTACCAAAGTTCAGTATTTCTTGGGGACTTTTGATGGACTTTCGGGATTTACTGTTGATCCTACTTGTGACTCGTATTTAAGAAATGGTACAGGTATTCAGGGTCTATTATTTGCTAATTTTGAAACAACCGGTTATACAGGTTGGACAGCAACAGGAACAGCCTTTGGGTCGAGTCCTGCAAGTGGGAATCTCGGGACACAACAAGGTGTAAATGGCTATTTAGGAAATAAGTTGGTAAATTCATTTAATTATGGAGATGGTCCAACTGGGACATTGACATCTGCGACATTCACAATCAATATGAATTGCATCAACTTCCTGATTGGGGGTGGAAACAACCCCGGAGCTACATGTATAAACCTTATTGTTGATGGTTCTGTAGTGCAATCGACAACGGGAAGAAATGATGAAGTTTTGAAGTGGGCAGGTTGGAATGTTTCTTCCTGGATAGGAAAAACGGCTCAGATTCAGATTGTGGATAACAGCACCGGAAGTTGGGGACACATTAATGTTGATCATATTGTATTTGCTGACGCGCTGTGGAATAATAATATTGAGCATGCTCTGATTGCAGATTACGGAAGTGATTTTTATGCTGCCAGAACATATCGTGATTATGACAATGTTGAAAATCGAACAGTATGGATGGGTTGGATGGGTAACTGGGATTACGCCAATTTAACGCCAACCAGTTGGGGACGTGGTCAAGAATCATTGCCCCGTGAGTTGTCTTTGAAAACTTTTGCGGATGGAATTCGGTTGGTACAACAACCAATTCCGGCATTGACGAAGCTCAGAAATGACAGCGTTATTGTTACGAATAAATCTGTTCAGAACACAGAAACTCTTACAGAGTTCACTCCTGCATATAATTACTACGAAATAGATGCAGTATTTAATGTGTCGGCAGGAGCTAATTTCGGGTTAAATCTATGTGTTGGCGGTACTAATAAAGTAGTATTGGGGTATGATGCCACCAGTTCTAATTTATACCTCGACAGAACAAAATCGGGTAATGTGGCATTTAGTTCGACTTTTCCCAATGTGGTTGCGGCTCCACTTTTGCCTGATAATGGACAGATTAAATTGCATATCTATATTGATCAATCATCCATTGAAGTATTTGCTAACGATGGAGTTCGGGTTATGAGTTCATTGATTTATCCGAATACCTCAAGTAAATTAATACAGCTTTTCTCAACTAATGGAGCAACTATTGTACAAAGTTTGAAAGCTTATAATCTGAAATCAATATGGAAAACTTCACCTACGGCAGTTAAAACAGTCTATGACTCGGGGAATAAGGAAATAAACTTATATCCCAACCCGGTAAAGAACGGACAGGCAATAGCAATAAACTTCTTAAATGGGGCTTTTACAGGGAAAAAATTAAAACTGAAGTTATTTACATTACAAGGTAAATTAGTGTCTGAAGATAACTATACAGCTGTGGGCAGTTCAATTTCACACATTAATAATGGCCTAACTACAGGTGTTTACATTGTTACAGTAGAGTCTGAAGGTTATACGAAAGTTTCCAAACTTGTTGTTCAATAAATATGCTGAATAAAAAATCTAATTGATGCATGAAAAAGTATAATTGTATCAAAAATACACGATGATGAAACAAACTTGACAGTAGAATTGCATTTTTGATTCTATTTTTGCAACGTAAATAGTTAACCCAATGTTTTGAAAAAATGAAAAAATCAATCTTCTCCATTTTAGTTGCACTATTATTGATAAATAGTAGTTGCATTTCTCAAAAAAAGTCAGCAGGTGAGAATATATCTGTCGATTACCAAATACAATCATCCTATCTGCTTATTCCTGTCGAAGAGAAAGCACCCGAAGTAAAGATAAAGCTTAGTGCTCCAAACTCAACGACGTCTGTACCTTATGATGTCCACTTGGCTCTAAATCAAATAGATTATTGGGTGCCTGTTGATGTGAAAAAGTGGAAAGGTCAAAAAGTGACCATCACTTATTTAGATGTAAAGGCGTCCACTTTAGGTGTGAACGAAGCAAAACAATCGGATAGGTTTGACTTTAAATATGACGAAACTTATCGTCCTCAATTTCACTTCACCCCCGAACATGGCTGGATGAACGACCCCAATGGAATGGTGTATCTGGATGGCGAATATCATCTTTTTTATCAGTATAACCCTTATGGTTCTATGTGGGGAAATATGTCGTGGGGACATGCGGTTAGTACCGATCTCACTTCATGGACTTATTTGCCAACAGCACTTACCCCTGATAGTTTGGGAGCTATTTTCTCGGGGAGTGCAGTGATTGATGTGAATAATACAGCCGGTTTTGGCAAAAATGCGATGGTGGCTATTTTTACGAGTGCCGGGAAGGTGCAGGCTCAATCCATTGCCTACAGCACCGACAAAGGCCGCACATTCACTAAATATACTAAAAACCCTGTTTTGCCAAATCCCGGAATTACCGATTTTCGGGACCCGAAAGTGTCATGGAATGAAGCAGCCAACCAATGGGTTATGGCTTTAGCCACCAAGCAAACTGTGACTTTTTTTGGTTCGCCAAACCTGAAAGACTGGACTAAACTGAGTGAGTTTGGCGAAGGAATAGGCTCTCACGCTGCGGTTTGGGAATGCCCCGATCTTTTTCCAATGACTTACGAGGGAAAAACAAAATGGGTACTGATTGTAAGCTTAAATCCCGGAGGCCCCAATGGCGGTTCGGCAACTCAATATTTTATCGGAAATTTTGATGGTAAAACATTTAAACCGGATGCACTTCCTTATCCGCTTTGGTTGGATTATGGTCGCGATAATTATGCGGGAGTAACTTTCAACAATATTCCGAAAGCGGATGGTCGCAGTATCTTTATGGGTTGGATGAGTAACTGGGACTATGCTAATCAGGTACCAACCTTAAATTTTAGAAGCGCTACTACCTCTCCTCGCGAATTAGCCATTGTACATAATGGGCAACACCTTATTGTGAGCAGCAATCCGGTAAAGGAAATGAATAGTCTGAAGAATAGAATTTCAGAGATACCCGATTTACAAGTAGATAAAGAAGCAACAATACCCGAATTGTTGAAAGATAATGATGGTAGCTACGAGATTGAAATGTCAATACAACCCGTAAATGCCGAGGAGTTTGGTTTTAGTTTGAATAATGCTAAGAATGAAGTATTGAAGTTTAATTTTGATAATTCAACAGGCTTCTTTAGCATTGACAGAAAAAAGAGTGGAATGACTGACTTTAATGACCGATTTGCTTTGGGAATGAATGCTCCTCTTGGGAAAAAAGATGTTTATAAAATTCGGTTGCTTGTAGACAAAGCCTCTGCCGAATTATTTATCAACGATGGAGAGATTACAATGACAACACTGTTTTTTCCTTCAGAATGGATGAATCAACTAAAGTTCTATAGCAAGACTGGAAAATTGAAGGTCGAAAATATTAAAATCAATAACATCAAATAAATCAATACAATGTCAAATAACAAGTATTTATATTGGACAACCTTTGTTGCTATAAACGGAGGATTACTTTTCGGGCTTAACATGGCCGGAATCTCGGGAGCGGTGGATATGATCAAAGGTCAGTTTTCACTTACCGACAGCGGATTGGGAACGGTAGCTGCTTTGCTGACCTTCGGGTGTCTTATCGGAGCCTTATTTACCGGTAATTTTACCGAAAAATACGGACGAAAAAAAGTTATGATAACCACTGCCGTGTTGTATATCATTTCTGCATTGGGCTGTGCGTTGGCCGAATCGTCTACCATGCTGATTGTCTTCCGCGTATTATCCGGTTTGGCCGTGGGTGGAACATCGGTAGTAGCTCCTATGTATATTTCAGAGATAGCACCCGCCAAAAACCGCGGACGATTGGTTTCATTTAATCAGTTTGCCATTACCATTGGTATCGTTTTGGCGTATATTTTCGATTACCTTTTAATCGGATTGGGTGAGAATGCATGGCGTTACATGTTGGTAGTACCCGCAGTTTTCGGAGTGTTGTATTTGATATTCTTATTGGCAAGATTTCCCGAAAGTCCACGCTGGTTATTGGCTCACGGACAAAAAGAGGAAGCCATTAAAGTGCTGAACAGTATTGGAGGTAGTGCATTGGTTGCTGAAGAACTTCCCGAAATGGAACGCACCTTACTTGCAGAACAGAAAAAGGATAAGATGTCTTTTGCTGAATTATTTAAAGGTAAAACCGGAAAAATTGTTTTAATTGGCACACTCATAGCTGCTTTGCAACAAATTACCGGCATTAATGCGGTTATCATGTTTGCACCTGATATTTTTCAGGCTGCCGGTTCAGTTAAAAGTGACTCGATAATGCAAGCTATGATAGTGGGAATGGTAAACTTTCTGATGACTATAGTAGCACTATGGTTGGTGGATAAAAAAGGGCGGAAAACATTACTCTTGTGGGGTGCTGTGGGAATGATTATTTCATTGGCTTATCTTAGTTTTGAGTTTACAAAACCGGTTCAAAACGGATTTGGGGTGATGGCAGCTTTGTTGGTGTATATCTCGTTTTTTGCAGCCTCGTTTGCTCCGGTTATGTGGGTTATTATTTCCGAAATTTATCCAAATCGCATCAAAGGAGTAGCAATGTCATTTTCCACCGCTGTTAGCTGGTTGTGTACTTTCCTCACCGTTTACTTTGCGCCCATTATTCACGGAGCTCTAGGCTTGCAATACCTGTTTGGAATTTTTGGAGTATTCAGTATCATTGCCTTTGTGTTTGTGAAATTCTGGATACCCGAAACAAAAGGAAAATCATTGGAACAAATTGAAAAAGAATTGGGCTTGTAATAAACCCCTAACCCCTAAAGGGGAATAAGAGAAGAATCCCCAACTTCTAAAGGGAGGAAGAATAATATTACCTCAGAATTGAATAAAGAGTAGATAAAAAGTTGTTTAAATAAAATTATATGGAAAATACACAGAAAATAAAACAAGACGGAACTAACTTCAATTCCCCTTCAGGGGTTGGGGGTAAAAACATCATTGTAGGCATTGGAGAAATATTATGGGACGTATTTCCCAGCGGAAAAGTATTAGGTGGCGCACCTGCAAATTTTGCATATCACGTATCGCAATTCGGATTTGAAGGGTATGCTGTAAGTGCCATCGGCAACGACGAATTGGGAGCTGAAATCATCAGTTGTTTGAGTAATAAAAAGCTAAACTATCTTATTGAGAAAACGCCTTTTGCAACAGGAACCGTTCAGGTAACCTTGTCGGGCAACGGAATACCTCAGTACGAAATCTGCGAAAATGTGGCTTGGGACAATATCCCTTTTACCCCCGAAATGGAAGCATTGGCGCGCAAAACACAAACCGTTTGCTTCGGTTCGCTGGCGCAGCGGAACTCAGTGTCAAGAACCACCATTAATCGCTTTTTGGATTGTGTGCCCGAAACGGCACTTAAAATATTTGACATCAATCTGCGTCAACATTTTTATACCCTGGAATTGATTGAACATGCACTGGATCGTTGTAATATTCTGAAAATAAATGACGACGAAGTGTTGATTGTAGGTAAGCTATTTGGTTGGGAATCGAAAAGTGAGTTGGAGGTTTGTAATCAGCTACTTCATAGCTGCGACCTGAAAATGGTGGTGCTTACTAAAGGCTCTGAAGGTAGTTACGTGGTGACACAAAACGAAACTTCGTTTAAGCTGACTCCATTAATTGAAGTAGCCGACACGGTTGGTGCAGGTGATTCCTTTACTGCCGCTTTTGTTGCATCTTTATTAAGTGGACAGAGCATTTCTAACGCTCACCAAATAGCGGTTGATGCGGCGGCCTATATTTGTACGCAAAAAGGGGCAATGCCTGAGTTACCGGTTTCGCTGCTGGAGAGAGTGAAAAAGTTGGCGTAAAAAATTTTGTTCAAGCTAAACCGGTCGGGCTTGTACGTTCGACCGGTTTACTTTTGTTTTAAAGTTGGTGATGATAAAATTAAATTTTATCTAATAAAATTACTACATTTGAATTCGAATTAAGTGTTGACCTTTCACTTAAATTCAACGGCACAATGAAACTGAATCACACACTATTTCTATTTACGGTACTTTTCATCCTTTCAGCTTGTAACCCCGGCAAATCCAATCAAACAAAAGTGATTGGTGTTTCGCAATGTAGCGATGACGCCTGGCGTCGAACAATGAATAGCGAGATGAAGCGCGAAGCATCGTTTAATCCCGGAGTAGAAGTCAAAATCAAAACTGCATACGATAGTAATCAACAGCAAATTCGCGATATCGAAAGCTTTATTGCCGATAGAGTTGATTTAATCATTGTCTCTCCGAATGAGGCCATTCCCCTTACACCCGTTATCGAAAAAGCTTTGCAGGAAGGGATTCCTGTTGTGTTGGTGGACCGTAAAATCAGTTCGGGGAAATACACAGCATTTGTTGGAGCCGATAATTTTCAGATAGGAAAGGAAGTAGGTGTTTATATTGCTAATCTGCTCAATGGCGTAGGAAATATTGCTGAAATAAGAGGATTGAAAGGTTCCACTCCCGACTTCGAAAGACACAGAGGTTTCATGGATGTGGTTGGAAAATATCCCGGCATTCATGTTGTTTATCAGGCCGATGGTGGCTGGCTAAGAAAACAGGCTAAACTGGAAATGAGCGCCGCATTGCAAAAATCAATCCCCATCGACCTTGTTTTTGCTCACAACGATGAAATGGGCACCGGCGCCCAAGAGGCAACTGCAGTATTTAGCGGTATAAAGAAACCAACGATAGTTGGTATCGATGCACTCCCGGGGACAGATGGCGGAATTCAAAAAGTATTAAGTGGAATACTCGATGCTACTTTCATTTATCCTACAGGCGGTGAAAAAGCGATTCAAACTGCCGTCAGAATTTTAAACAAAGAACCGTTCGATCGCGATAATATTCTCTACACGGCTGTGGTGGATAAAACAAATGCGCGCGTACTAAAACTTCAAACCGACCAAATCATTCAGCACCAAAACCGAATAGGACAACTGAATGTGGTGCTAAACCAAAACCTGGCAAAATACAGTACCCAACGTATGCTGTTAGTCAGTTCTCTAATGGTGTTATTCCTCATTCTTATATTGTTGTTCCTGATAATACGGGCATATAGCAGTAAAAATAAATCCAACAAAATTCTCGAATCGCAGAACATTGCTATCAGCAAACAAAAGGAAGAACTATCCGAACAGCGCGATCAATTGATAGTGCTTTCTAAAAATCTGGAAGAAGCAACTCAGGCTAAGTTGGTGTTTTTTACGAATATATCGCATGAGTTTCGCACACCACTGACTTTGATCCTTGGTCCGTTGGATAGTTTGGAAAGTAATGAAAAACTTACTCTTCCCGGACAAAAATTGGTGCAACTAATGCGTAAAAATGTACATGTGTTGCTTAAACTCATCAATCAGATTATTGATTTTCGTAAATACGAAAATGGAAAGATGCAAATGTATTTTACACTTACAGATTTGAAAAGCTATATTTCCGAAATTTGCGATTCATTTATTGAGTTTGGAAAAAAGAAACACATTCACTTCACGTTTTCGGCTTCCAATGATGATTTTACCTTGTGGTTCGATTCGGATAAAATGGAAAAAATCTGCTACAACCTTCTTTCCAATGCTTTTAAGTTTAGCAGTGAAAACGGACGAATAGATGTTCGTCTTGATAAAGTGATACTCAATGATGAGGTGCTGGCGCAACTCACGGTAAAAGACAATGGTGTTGGGATTTCGGAGCATCACGTACAAAATATTTTTGAGCGCTTTTACAAAGTCGACAGTAGAGCAACAGGCTCCGGTATTGGTTTACACCTCACAAAAGTACTTGTGGAGTTACACAATGGTACAATAAATGTGGAAAGTGCCGAGGGAAAAGGAACTCAATTCAGCGTGCTAATTCCTTTCAGACAGCGCGAAATTCCGATTGTAGAGCAATATCCAACGCTTAATTCCAATGTAGACAGAGAAGAAGATATGTTGATTCTGGAGTCGGAAGAGGAAGTTCCCGAATTGGAACATTTACAAACAGGTAAGCCTTTGGTGTTGATTGTTGAAGACAATGTGGATGTGAGGGTCTATGTAAAAAGTCTTCTAATAGATAGTTTCGAAGTTATCGAAGCACCAAACGGTCAAATCGGACTTTTCAAAGCCATGAAATTTGTTCCCGAGCTTATCATCAGCGATGTGTCGATGGATGTGATGGACGGTTTTGAGCTCTGTAAACAAATCAAGGAAAATCTCTCTACCAGTCATATCCCGGTCATTTTGCTTACTGCTTTTGCTCAGGACGAACAACGTGCTATGGGTTTCGAGAGTGGGGCAGATGCCTATATTCCCAAACCGTTCAATGAGAGCTTGTTGAGAATTCGAGTTCGCAAACTCATCGAGAATAGAGAAAAAGTAAAAGGCTATTTTCAGAAAAACCTCACCTTTGGCGAACGTAAAGAAAATGTGGCGGAGATCGACAAAACTTTTATCAATAAATTCCGCAAGATTATTGAAGAAAAGCTTATTGATAGCGATTTGAACGTTGATGAGATAGGTAAGAGTCTGGGACTGTCGCGCGTGCAGTTGTATCGTAAAATCAAGTCGCTTACCAATTATGCACCCAACGAACTGGTAAGGATAATCCGCTTAAAGGCGGCTGAACAGTTGATCCTCAAAACCGAGAAATCCATCTCCGAAATAGCGTACGAAACAGGATTTTCATCTCCATCCTATTTTACCAAGTGCTTTAAAGAGTATTTCAACGAAAGTCCAACAGAATATGTAAAAAGAATAAAGTAGGTAGCCCCAAAACTATCGACTTTATTCACTACTAACTACCTGCTTCTTCGCTGTTCACCTTGTTCTTCTCCGCCTCCATCTGTGCTCTCGATTTACTTTGCGTAACTATGTACACACCAGCGAAAACAAGTATGCCCGACAGGGCTTTTTCGTATCCGAAAACATCCATACCTATGGCCACGGCAAGCAGCGATGCTACCACCGGTTGAACATAATTGTACATGCTCAGCGTGGTGGGTCGAAGCACTTTTTGTCCGATAGGGATAAGCAAATAACCCAGAAAAGTGGCAAACACAACCATATATCCTATGCGCCAAAAAGTGTTAGCGGTCAGCAGTGAAAAATCGGTTTGCAGCAATGGCTTGTAGCAAAATGGCCAACATACGATGGTGGCAAACAAAAACATCCATTTCATAAGCGTAACAGGTGAATATCTCGTTATCAGATCTTTGAAAACCGTGAGATAGATAGCGAATGAAAAAGCAGCCGAAAAAACAATTAAATCTCCCCAGAAATTTCCATTTCCGGTATGCTGCGTCTGACTGCTAAAGACCAACAACAAAGCACCCGAAGCTCCCACCACTACTCCTACTGCTTTCATCAGAGTGATAGGTTCTTTGATGATGATAGCTGCCAGTATCATGGTCAGAATGGGTAACATGGTTACAACAATAGACGCATCGATGGGCGAAGTCATGGATAAACCCACAAAAAAGGGCAGCTGGTTCAATGTAAGTGCAAAGAACGAGGCAAGAAACAATAGAAAAATATCTTTTGGCGCCACGTGTTCCTTTTTTGTAAATAATGAAACCAACCAAAACAACAGCATTCCACCCGATAATCTGAAAAATGTAAGTGTAAACGGACTAAGTATTTCGGGCATCAATGCTCTGGAAATAGGGTTGTTGATCCCAAAAATAACATTGGCCGAGAATAGGGCTACATGCCCTGTAAATTTTTTATTTTCCATATTTATGAATAAAGAGTGCAAAGGTACTAATTTGGAGATAAGAACAAAGAACAAAGACATAAAGAACAAAGACATAAAGATTTTGGGGCGGGAAATCAACTATATTTGATATTATTTGGCCAATAATAATTCCTAATCTGTACAAATAACAAAATTTCACAACGAATAAGCATTTGATTATTTGCTTATTCCGAGAATAGTGCTTAGTTTTGTAGTTCAACCAATAATTATTTCAGATGAAACGCAATCCTAAAGAAGAACGATCACTTTTCCCCGAAGAGTGTTTGTTGCGCGAAATAGCCCGGCAACCGCGATTGTCAATCGGACTTCCCAAAGAAAATGCACATGTTGAAACCCGACTGGCACTAACCCCCGAGGGTGTTGCCATTGTTACTGAAGAGGGTCACAGCGTGTATGTACAGCGTGGTGCAGGTGAACCAATGTCTTATTCCGACTTACAATACAGCGAGGCGGGTGCCTATCTGGTGGACGATGCGGCCGAGGTGTTTGGAGCGGACATGGTATTGAAAATAGCACCTCCAACGCTTGAAGAACTGAACCTGATGCATGATAGGTCTACCCTGTTTGCAATGCTGCAACTCAGTAATTTGTCGGCCGAGTGCATACGATTGATGATGAAGAAGAAGATGAATGCCATTGCTTATGAGTTAATTCAGGACGAACAAAAAGCGTTTCCGGTAGTGAATTCTATTTCGGAAATTGAAGGAAATACGGCTATTGCTGTTGCGGCCGAACTAATGAGCAACGAGCGCGGGGGCAAAGGCCTCTTGCTGGGTGGTGTAGCAGGAATCACCCCTACCGAGGTATTGATTTTGGGAGCAGGTATTACCGGTTCGGTGGCTGCGCGTACAGCACTGGCTTTGGGCGCTCAAGTGAAAGTGTTTGATCATGACATCAGTAAGTTACGCAAAATACAGCATTACCTGGGGCAGCAGGTTTTTACGTCTGTTATTCATCCTACCGTACTGATCCGGTCGCTGGCTACTGCCGATGCAGTCATCGGCAATCTTCGATATATCAATGGATCGGAGCGTTTTATGGTGTCGGAAGAATTAGTAAAAACAATGAAACCCGGTGCCATTATCATCGATATGAGTGTGGATCAGGGCGGTTGCTTCGAAACCTCCGAATGCCGCACCCTGCAACATCCGGTATTCGAAAAGCACGGCGTCATTCATTATTGTGTACCCAATATCTCCGCCCGGGTGGCGCGTACTTCGTCGATGGCGCTCAGCAATATTTTTGCACCGATGCTTCTCAAAGTTGCCTGTTCGGGTAGCGTAAATTCTGCTATCACCGAGAGTGTAGGATTTCGTCATGGCGCATTTATTTATAGCGGTGTTTTGGTCAACCGGCTTATTGGAAATTATTACAATATCCCTTCAAATGATATTGGTTTATTAATTGCAGGTTATTATTGATTTTTTTTATCTCAATACATATTCTTTATCAATTGATTTTGAACCGAACAATCTGTTCGCTGTTCTATAATAAATACCCGTTTTTATACTTCAGAAACAAATTTTCAACCAGTTGGAAGGTATTTTATCTAAAGTCTTAAAAAGCAATAAGATAATCGGAAGTGTTCAGTATCATTTATTGGTGTCTTTTTTGTAAGCAATAGTCAGACAAACAGACCTGTAGCCTGTAACCATCTACTCGTAACTATTTACATTGTCTTCTGAATTGTTTTTTTATATCTTTGCAAGCCAATTTTGCCGCAAAAAAGAGGCAAAATGTATTTTTAAATTTGTCGTTAATAGTCAAGCCTTAACCGTCACTATTAGCTATTCACTATCAACTTAAGTTATTTATGTCGCAAATACCAGAACAAGAAATACTATCCGATGATGATCAGATTCAACAGGAATTTGATGCGCTGCTTGATGATTACAGCAAAACCAATCACCGACAAAAAGTTGAACTTGTAACCCGAGCTTTCAACTTTGCTAAAGCCGCGCACAAAGGTATCAAGCGACGATCCGGCGAACCTTATATCATGCACCCGTTGGCAGTAGCCCGCATTGTAGTGAGTGAAATCGGGTTGGGGTCTACCTCCATTTGTTCGGCTTTACTTCATGATGTAGTGGAAGATACCGATTATACGGTAGAAGACATCAGTAATCTTTTTGGTCCGAAGATTGCTCAAATTGTGGATGGGCTGACAAAAATATCGGGTGGCGTATTTGCCGAAAGAGCTTCGGAGCAAGCAGAAAATTTTCGCAAGCTCCTCCTCACCATGTCGGAAGACATACGTGTTATTCTGATTAAAATTGCCGACAGGCTTCACAATATGCGTACCCTGGGTTCCATGCCCTCTGCCAAACAATACAAAATTGCAGGCGAAACGCAATATATTTATGCCCCACTCGCTCACCGTTTAGGTCTTTTCCGCATTAAAACCGAACTCGAGAACCTGAGTTTTAAATTTGAACATCCCGACACCTATCGAGAAATAGAAACCCTATTGGCCGTTGATGAAGATGCCCGTAATCTTTTCTACAAAGAATTTTCGCAGCCCATCTACGAGAAACTCACCGAAATGGGCTATGAATTTACCCTTCGTGCCCGTATAAAATCTATTTATTCCATTTCTCGAAAGATGGCCACGCGCAATATACCTTTCGAAGAGGTGTATGATATTTTGGCCTTGCGTATCGTGTTTAAGCCGCGTGCAGGAATGAATGAAAAGGATCAGTGTTGGATGCTTTATTCGGCGCTAACGGCGCTTTACAAACCTCACCCCGAGCGCATTCGCGATTGGGTAAGTACGCCTAAAGCCAATGGTTACGAGGCTCTGCACGTTACCGTGATGGGACAAGGCGGCAAATGGGTGGAAGTGCAAATTCGTAGCGAACGCATGAACGACATAGCCGAAAAAGGGCTGGCTGCCCACTGGAAGTATAAATCGGGCGTAGCCGATGAGTCGGAACTGGATAAATGGCTAAAGACTATCAAAGAATTGCTGGACAATCCCGAGCCCAATGCGCTCGATTTTATGGATACCTTTAAATTGAATCTTTTTGCCTCCGAAATATTTGTTTTTACACCCAAAGGTGAAATCCGAACCATTGCTCAGGGCGCTACAGCACTCGATTTCGCATTTTTACTTCACTCCGATTTAGGGAATCATTGCATTGGAGCGAAGGTGAATCATAAGCTTGTCCCACTAAGCTATTCGTTAAGTAGTGGTGACCAGGTGGAAATTCTGACGACCAGAAAACAAACACCACAGCCGGAATGGCTTGATTTTGTGACTACTGCCAGAGCAAAAGCAAAGCTACGTGCATTGTTTAAAAAGGAAGAAAAAGCCCAAATTGCCGAGGGGCAGAAGCGAATAGAAGCTGTTTTGAAATCGCTCCATCTTGAGGCGGAGAATGAAAATATTGTTCGGATTCTTAATCATTACAATATTACTCAGCGAAATGAGTTGTACCTGCAGGTAGGGAAAGGAATTTTGAATCTGGAGGATTTGAGTAAAATTGTGTTTAAACAAAAAGCACAAAACGTTTTTGCCAAATACCTCAAATTGCCTTTTGGCGGTTCTTCAGAGGCGGTGAAGCATGAAACGGTGTCGATAGATAGCAAGATCGATCGTAAAAAAGCCTATAAACTTACCGAAGAAAATGCGGGAAAGGCCTATAAACTGGCTGAATGTTGCCACCCCATTCCGGGTGATGATGTGCTGGGGTATGTCGACGATTCTGAGTCGGTGATTATTCATAAGCGGCAATGTCCGGTAGCCGATAAGCTGAAAACAAGTTTTGGCGAGCGCATTATCTCTGCCGATTGGGCAACACATAAAGTGCTCTCATTCGTAGAAGTGCTCGAAATAAGAGGTATTGATAAAAAAGGTATACTTATTCAGATTTTGAAAGTAATTACCGAAGCGTATGCAGTAAATATTCAGAAAATGAATATCGAAACCGAAGCCGGTATATTTGTGGGTCGTTTCTTTATTTATGTACACGATACAGAGGATATTAATAATCTTTGTCGCGACATTATGAAGATAAAAGAAATCAACTCGGTACAACGGATCCAGGAATAACAGGCTGAAAGATGATTTACAATCAGATTTTTTCATATACATTTTTATGTGCAGGCTATTTCGGTAGTCGCAAATAATGTGTAAATTTGCATGCAATAATTTTCATAGTAGGACACAAACTTAAATGCCATGCCAATAGCACATTAAGCAATGTATTCCCTCTGAAAATCGAAACGTAAAACAAAAACACTATGTCATTTATTGCTGAAAGAGTTCAAATTGAAGGTTTGACGTTTGACGATGTACTTCTGGTTCCCGCCTATTCCGATGTCCTGCCCCGTGACGTAAATCTTACTACCCGCTTTTCACGCCATATTGAGTTGAAAATACCCATCGCTTCAGCTGCAATGGACACTGTAACCGAATGCAAAATGGCTATTGCCATTGCTCGCGAAGGTGGAATAGGTGTGATTCATAAAAACATGACCATTGCCGAACAGGCCAAACAGGTAGAGATAGTGAAACGTGCCGAAAATGGTATGATTTCGAACCCTATAACCATTCGCAAGGGCGCTACTGTAGGCGATGCGTTGGCGTTGATGGGCGAATATAAAATTGGTGGAATTCCTGTGGTTGACGAAAATGGTTGCCTGGTGGGCATTGTTACTAACCGCGATTTACGCTTCCAACGCGACATGACCAAAGAAGTGGATGATGTAATGACCAAAGAAAATCTGATTACCACATCCCGCACTACTAATCTGGAGGCAGCTGCCGATATACTGCAACAATATAAAATTGAAAAACTACCGGTTGTGGACAACGACAACAAACTGGTTGGTTTACTTACATACAAAGATATTACTAAAGCAAAAGATAAACCACGTGCATGTAAAGATGCTCAGGGTCGGTTACGAGTGGCTGCCGGTGTCGGGGTAACAGCCGATGTGTTCGACAGAGTAGATGCATTGGTAGCTGCCGGTGTGGATGCCATAGTTATTGATACAGCTCACGGTCACTCCAGGGGTGTTATCGAAACATTGAGAGAGGCAAAAGCCCGTTATTCGCAAATTGATATTATCGTGGGTAATATTGCTACCGGCGAAGCAGCTTTGGCTCTGGCCGAAGCTGGTGCCGATGCGGTGAAAGTAGGTATCGGGCCGGGGTCAATATGTACTACCCGTGTAATTGCCGGTGTGGGTGTTCCGCAATTGTCGGCCATTCACGAAGTGTCGAAAGCATTGCGGGGAACAGGTATACCGGTTATTGCCGATGGAGGCATTCGCTATTCGGGCGATATAGTAAAAGCGTTGGCAGCAGGTGCAACTACCGTTATGGCAGGGTCGCTTTTTGCAGGTGTGGAGGAATCGCCCGGCGAGACTATCATTTTCAACGGTCGTAAATTCAAATCGTACCGCGGTATGGGTTCGCTCGAAGCAATGGAAAAAGGGTCGAAAGACCGCTATTTTCAGGAAAACGAAGATGATATGAGGAAAATGGTGCCCGAAGGAATTGCTGCGCGTGTAGCTTTCAAAGGCTCACTGTTTGAGGTGGTGTATCAAATGATTGGTGGTTTGCGTGCCGGTATGGGTTACTGCGGTTCGCACACCATCGACGAATTGCACCATGCTAAATTTACCCGTATTACCAATGCCGGTGTGGCCGAAAGTCACCCGCACGACGTAACCGTTACAAGCGAAGCGCCTAATTATAGCCGTGGCGAATAGCTGTAAATTATCGATGAATAATTAATAGTGGATAGTTATAAATTGTGTTGGATGTTGAGTCTGATGGAAAGAAAATGTCGCGAAATATTATTTGTAAATAATACACACAACAATAGCACATTAAATGCGTTTAAAGTTAGTTGTAGTTGTCAACGTTAATTGTCGGTTGTTGACTATTCAGTCGAATTATCATATTAAATAATTATGAAACCATTTGTAATTTCTTTAGTTACCATTCTTGCATTTTCGGGCTGTTTGTTTGCACAGGGCTATGATCCGGTGTTGATGACCATCAACAACAAGCCTGTTTTGAAGTCCGAATTTGAATATATTTATAATAAAAACAATACGAACAATTCGTTAGACAAAAAAACGCTTGACGAATACGTAGACTTATTTGTAAATTTCAAATTAAAAGTAGAGGAGGCTAAATCGAAAGGGATAGATACCACCCAGGCTTTTATCTCCGAGTTGGCGGGTTACCGTTCTCAACTGACGCGACCCTATTTAACGGATCAGAATGTGGAAGAGGCTGTTTTACTGGAAGCTTACAACCACCTGAAAGAAGAAGTAGATGTGAGTCATATTCTGATCCAGATTCCGCGAAATGCAGCTCCGGTGGATACTTTAAAAGCTTGGAACAGCATTCAGTCTATTTTGAAGCGCATTCAGACTGAAGATTTTGCGAAGGTTGCCAAAGAAGTTTCGGAAGATCCTACAGCTGCCAAAAACTCAGGTCGTATCGGATTTGTCTCAGCTTTTCGTACAGTGTATCCTTTCGAGTCGGCAGCTTACAGCACGCCTGTGGGTTCCGTTTCAAAGGTTGTTCGGTCAACGATTGGTTATCATATTATCAAAGTACACGCTCGCCGTAATTCTATGGGTGAGGTGACTGTAGCGCACATTATGTTGTCGGTGCCAAAAGGCGATGCGGCGAAAATAAAAGCGGCTAAATTTACGGCTGATTCGCTCTATAAACGCGTGTTGGCAGGAGATGATTTCGGAACATTGGCCAAGAAATACTCACAAGATAAAAGTTCATCGGCGCGCGATGGTGAGTTGCCGGCTTTCACTACCGGTAGGATGGTGCCCGAGTTTGAGGCTGCTGCTTTTGCTCTGAAAAATATTGGCGACATAAGCGCTCCTGTTCAAACGGCTTACGGTTGGCATATTATCAAATTACTGAACAAGAAAGGCGTTGATTCATTCGAAAGTATGAAGGAAGACCTGGAGCGTAAAGTAAGGCGCGACGAACGCGCAAATCTAGGACAGGAAGCATTGTTACGAAAATTACGTGTGGACTATGGTTGCAACATAAATTCGGCTGCTGTGCAGGATATTATTAAACTAGCAGGAAAGGTTGATGTAAACGATTCATTGTTTAAAGCCGAAATAGCTAAATTGAATAAACCGCTGTTGAGTTTTGCAGATAAAAACTATTCGCAAGCCGATTTTGCAAAGTATTTAAATAACAACCCGGAGTCGCAAAAAAATACGGCATCCGAATTAATTGACCAGAAAATGAATGCCTTCATTGATGCCGAATTATTAGCGTATGAAGACTCGCAACTGGAAAAAGAGCACCCCGAGTTCCGTTATTTGATGAACGAATATCACGATGGTATTCTTTTGTTCGAGATCAGCAACAATCAGGTGTGGGAAAAAGCCTCGAAAGATACCGACGGACTGAAGAAATACTTCAATGCGCACAAGTCGGATTATACATGGAAAGAACCGCATTACAAAGGCTATATCATTTCGTGTAAAAACAATGCCAGCTATAAAATGGCAAAATCGCTGGTACGTAAATCGGATAAAGATTCGGTGGATCACTACCTTCGCAGTCGATTGAATGATAGTATCCAATACGTGAAGGTTGAAAAAGGACTTTTTGTAAAAGGCGAGAATAAGGTGATAGATAAAGAAGTTTTCAAGTCGAAGGAGAATGTAGCTCCTTCTAACGATTATCCTTTTGTATTTATTACCGGAAAGATGCTCAAAAAGACTCCCGAAAATTATACCGACGTACGTGGTTTAGTGACTGCCGATTATCAAGAATACTTAGAAAAAGAGTGGATTAAGGCTCTTCGTGCCAAATATAAGGTTATAGTTGACCAAAATATTTTGAAAACGGTTAAGAAAAACTAATAATTT
The DNA here is from genome assembly GCA_942493025.1 of Paludibacteraceae bacterium. Lineage (GTDB taxonomy): Bacteria > Bacteroidota > Bacteroidia > Bacteroidales > Paludibacteraceae > Paludibacter. The sequence goes on along the minus strand of OW818663.1, from coordinate 3,511,531 downwards.
CTCAAACGCAAAGATAAAAGTCCTACCTTTGGATTTTATTTTTGCGTTTTTTTATTTCAACAAACAAGCCGGCTCAAATACTGTAGATGATTAAGACTTTTTTCTTGCCAATTCTTTCTGTTGTAATGGTTTTATTTTCCTCGTGTGGCTCGAAGGTTGCAGATGGAAATAAATCGCCACTGCTTGAGGTGGAGGGCAAATTCCTGTACTACGAAGATATTCAGCAAATCATTCCTCCAAACGTGAATAAGGTTGACAGTGCCCAGATAGCCAAGAGCTATATCCGTAAATGGGTAACCGATGTGCTTTTGTACGAAAATGCGAAGCGTAACATTAGCAATAAAAGCGAAATTGATGAATTGGTAGAGAGTTATCGTAAATCGCTGACCATTCATCAGTATCAACAAAAAATGATAGAGCAACGCCTTCCGAAAGAACCATCTGATGAGGAACTGCAGGCTTTTTATAAGAAATACAGCAGTCAACTGTTGCTAAAGGAAAATGTGATTAAAGGGCTGCTGCTGGTTGTTCCGGCCAAAGCACCACAAATAGCCAATGTGCGCAGTTGGGTGCAGTCGGCCAATGTAAAGGCGCTGGGAAACATTGAGAAATACAGTATTCAGAATGCTATAAGCTACGATTATTTTGGCGACAGGTGGGTTCCTTTTTCGGAGGTATTGAAAAAAATGCCTATTAAAGTGGAAAACCCCGGAAGCTATATTTCGTCCAATCGCTTTGTAGAAGTGTCGGATAGCACCCACCGTTATTTTTTACGGATTATCGGGTCGAAAAGTACAGGGAGTGTAGAGCCTTTCGAGATGGCGAGAGATCGGATTGTGAATATATTGCTAAATAAAATGAAAGGTGAATTTATCACGAAGTTCGAAAACGAATTGTATGATGATGCCATTAAAGATGAGAATGTCACTTTTTTCAAAAAAAAGGAATAAAACTCTTTTTACCCTTAGCTCAAAATAAAAATGTATTGCTAAATCAACTTTCTTTTGCTACTAAGGTTGAAAAAAACAGTAAATAAGGTTTTGATCTTCATGAAAGTATAGACTTCGTTCAATATTAAACCTTATTGACAAAACGAGATGAATGAATATGAGAAACGTATTAATTCCCATATCCCGAACTCAGGTTTTCAAACGGCTTACAGAATAACACTAAAACAGATAGAAATAAAAAACATACACGCATAACGTCAACTTGTAAATATGAAAAAAACAATTTTCGCGCTTTTTTTACTTTTAAGTATTGCCCCTTTCAAAATACTGGCTCAGAAGAATATTATCGATGAAGTAGTATGGGTAGTTGGTGACGAATCCATCCTGAAATCGGAAGTGGAAGAGCAAAGACTACGCGCAGAATATGAAAAAACTCCACTGGAGGGCGATCCGTATTGTGTTATACCGGAGCAAATGGCTATTCAGAAACTGTTTTTGCATCAAGCTGCTATTGATAGTATCACAGTTAATGAGTCTTCTGTCAACAACCAGGTGGAAAGTCAGTTGAACTACTATGTATCGCAAATCGGCTCGAAAGAAAAGGTGGAAGAGTATTTCCGCAAACCCACTTCGGAATTGCGCGAGGACTTACGCGACATGATTCGCAACCAGCAGTTGATCCAACAGATGCGCTCGAAACTGGTAGAGAAAATAAAATCGACACCTGCCGATATCCGTCGTTTTTTCAACAAAATACCTGCCGATAGCATACCAACCGTTCCTGCTCAGGTAGAATTGCAAATCGTGAGCTTTGAACCTCCGGTTCCATTAGAAGAGTCGACCCGTATCAAAGACCGTTTGCGCGACTTTACCGAACGGGTAACTTCGGGTACAACCGACTTCTCGGTTTTATCGCGTATTTATTCCGAAGATACCGAAAGTGCAAAACGGGGTGGTGAGCTTGGGTTTATGGGACGTGGACAACTGGTTCCTGAGTTTGCAACCGTTGCCTTCAATTTGTTGGATCCTAAAAAAGTATCGCGTATTGTTCAAACCGAATTTGGATACCACATCATTCAACTTATCGAAAAGCGTGGCGATAAAATCAATTGCCGTCACATCCTGTTGAAGCCTCGTGTATCTATCGAGGAAAAGACCAAAGCTATTCATAACCTCGATTCTATTTCCGGTCTTATTCGTGAAGGTAAAATTACTTTCGAGCAAGCGGTAATGGCTTACTCGCAAGATAAAAATACGGCGCTGAATGCCGGTTTGATGCTTAACGATAAAACAGGAACTTCAAAATTTGAATATCAGGATTTGAATCCCGAGATTGCCAAAATTGTTTATGACAAAAAGGTAGGCGAAATTTCTGCTCCATTTGCGATGATAAGCCCAACTACCAATAAAGAAGTGGTGGCCGTGGTGAAGGTAAAATCAAAGGTGGAAAATCACAAAGCCAACCTTACCGACGATTATCAGATGTTAAGGGCTATGTACGAAGAAAAAGAAAAACAAGATTTTATTACCAATTGGATAGTGAAGAAACAAAAAGAAACCTATATCAGTATTGATCCGGCATGGGTGAATTGTACATTCCAGTATCCGGGTTGGATTAAGAAATAGGCGTAATATAAAGTTATATTATCGAAAAAGAATAGCACCTGGCTGCGGTAGGCAGGTTCCATTTTTCTATTTTCTTGATTTGATATAATTATTATTAAAATCAATTACAGGCATATTAATTTACAACTTCGACCCCGTTACTTTGAGTAACGGGGTCGATAAATATAGAATATATTTTGAGAACTCCGATTTTTAAACGCATTTTTAGCACTAAATACAGCTTGTTGTATGTATTTCTGTGCTTGTTTATTGTAGTACTTCATGCCCAAATTCGCCCCCGCCAATTGCGTAAAGAAGTGTTGCAGAGTCAAATGCCGGTTAAAACTCCTCAGAAAGGGAAAAAGAGCAAAGCCCGACCCGCTGCAAAACCCACTCAGGATGCAAAGATGCTGGCTCCCATTGCCAATCCACTAAGAGGGCGCAATGCCGATTTGGTTTATCTGGAAAACTCCGAGACTTTGTCGTACGATAAGATATTACGTCCCGACGTGCAATTGCTCAAAGGGTCGGTTCGTTTCCGGCATGACAACACACTGATGTACTGCGATAGTGCCTATTTCTACGAAGGTGCCAACTCGCTCGACGCCTTTGGGAACGTGCGCATCGTGCAGGGTGATACTCTTTTTGTGTATGGCGATATATTGTACTACGACGGGAATATTAAATTAGCCCGTTTGCGTCATAATGTAAAGATGGTAAACCGCAGAACCACACTCACCACCGACAGTTTAAACTACGACCGGGCATCCAACCTGGCTTATTATTATACCGGTGGTAGAATTGTAGACGACGTGAATACACTTACGTCTATCTGGGGACAATATTCGCCAAGTACAAACGAAGCATTGTTTAAAAACAAAGTAAACCTGGTGAACAAAAACTTCACGATGGAGTCCGACACGCTAAAGTACAATACCAAAACGAGTGTTGCCAATATCGTGGGGCCAACGCATATTCTGTACAACAAGGAAACGGATATTTTTACCAACCGGGGATGGTACAATACCTCCACGGAGCGGATGATGCTGCTCGACCGATCGCTGGTGAAGCAGAAAGATGGAAAATCGATGGTGGGCGATACCATTTTCTATGATAAAAAACTAAAGTTTGCCGAAGGCTTCAAGTGGGTGGTGCTCAACGACACGGTGCAAAAAGCCACGCTGGTGGGGAATTATGTAAACTATAACGAAATTCTGAAGAAAGGTATGGCTACCGATTCTGCCATTTTGGTGGATTGGTCGAGCAAAGACACCATGTACGTGCATGCCGAAACGCTCTATACCTCCAAAGATTCGATTTACGATGCTGCCCGGGGCATCGATAACGTTCGCATCTTTCGCTTCGACGTGCAGGGCTTGTGCGACTCGCTCGCCTATTCCGCCCGCGACTCGGTGCTAAACATGTACGGCGAGCCGGTGCTTTGGAAAGATAACAATCAGCTTTCGGGCGAATTTATACAGGCTTTCACCAAAAACCAAAAGGTGGTGAAGGTGGACGTTAAAAAGTCGGCCATGGCCATTCAGCATCAGGACTCCATTTATTTCAATCAGCTTTCGGGGAAAGAGATAATAGCGCACCTCGACAGCGGACAACTGAAACGGGTGAATGTAAACGGAAATGCCGAAACTATTTATTACCCCGTAGATGATAAGGATTCCACCATCGTGGGACTAAATAAAACCCAAAGTAGTTTTGTGGTTATGTACCTGAAGAATAAAAAGGTGGATCGTATCGTGATGACCTCCGCTTCTAACGGTAATATGTACCCCCTGGGACAACTCAGTGGTGCCGATCTATTGCTCAAAAACTACAAATGGCTCGACGAACAACGCCCCAAAAAGAAGGAAGATGTGCTGACTACATTCCCCAAAAAAGGTGCGCAAGCTGACGCCGGAAAAGATGCGAAGAAGAAAGCGAAAGAGCTGAAAGAGCCTGCGGAAGAGAAAAAGGAGACTCCGCCTGCCACCGATACAAAAAAGAAAAACAAAAAGAAACCGAAGAAATAATCGGGCAATGATAAAAAGAAAGAAGAGTGCACTGCAAAGTGGCACTCTTTTTTCTTTTTAAGGTGTATCATTGGGAGAAGTGGCTTTACTATGAATATCAGATCGGGAAAAACCACCCTCCAATGCTACATGAAAGAAAGTAAGTAAGTGCGCCATAACTTAATTACACTACGATAAGACTTAATTTTTGTATATAAAAACAAGAATTCAGATGCGTTCTGACAGTTGTCAAATGCGTTCTGACAAAGTTAAAGTGCTCTCTGATAACTTTCAAAGCCTTCTGACTCTAAAATTTTATGAGTTTGCACTGTTTCCTTAACGTCCGGAAAGAAAGCTGCTGCTCTCTGACTAAAAGCATGTGCTCTCTGAAAGAAATCAACTGCTTTATGACTTGTAGCAACTACGTTCTGACTAAGTGCAAATGCGTCCTGACAAAGTGTGGGTGTACTGTCCTCAGTTCGGCGAAGCGTCTTCTTTGTATGCATAATTCCTTGTATTTGATTAAAATATAGTAATATCTCTCGAAACAAACAACTATATTTGCAACTTATTTTAGTTGTGCAAACAGTCACGGTACGCTATGCCAACCATCGGGAGCAACATTATTTACGCTACGGAGAACAGGGATTTGAATTAAATCAACATTTTATTCAATATAAAATCTTTCATCCAAGTATAAATAATCTTTCGCCATCAAATTTTGTCAATCCAAGCCCTCGCCCTGCATTCAGGTTTATAGATAATTTTAAAAGATAAAAATATGAGTAGTAAAACGGAAGTTATTTTAATGTGGTCTGTAGGAATAGGCCTTACAATCATTATCATTATTGGAGTTTTGATAGGTCAGAAGCAAGGTGATAAACGGGAGCTTGAAGTGTCAGCATTGTTGGAAAACAGTAGTTTCGCAATAGGTACGATAACAGGGAATACATATACTCGAGTTCAATCTAGTAATTTACTAATGTCTTTTTATTTTTCAATATGGGTTCACGGTGATGTTATTCATGTATCTCAAGGTCTCACTGAAACAGAGGTACTGACACCTGTTATTGCAAAACATCATTTTAAAGCAAATAAGTTTTTTAAAGAAGGAGAGAAATACTTAGTGCTTGTTGATGATAAGAGTCCGGATAAATCAGTTATGTGTTTGGATAAACCGATACTTGAGAGTCAGGATTTCGGAGAGTATGTAAAAGAGTTTCAGAAAATGAGAAGGAGTAAATAACTCTTAGCGGCGATGCTTATTCCCTTGTCTTCGCGGATACATATCATTACTAACTTGCACAAGAGTGCGGTCTGGTCGGTGGGAACCAACGGTCAGCGGAGCTATTTATTTCTAATCCCACCTCTTTGTATTCTTCGGACTTGCCTGCATTATTCAGCAAAGAACAAAACAGCTACAACCGAATAGATGGGGGCGACTAATAAGTTGAGCGCATGCTAGTAAAAAAAGAACCTGCCAACAATGCGTTGACAGGTTCCCGGTTTTGTGCGTAAATAAGAAAAGTGTTATTTGATTTGTTTCGAAACCAGATTGTCGAAAGAAAATTTACCGCTACCTCCAATAACTGTTGCCAAGGCTAATCCAATTATCAGGATAAAATACTCCACACCTTCGCCTTTTTGCATGCCAAACCAGTTCATAAAGAAACCGTTTTGGAGGTGTCCGCCAAGTACCATAGCACCCGACATAGTGAGAAGAATAGAGGCAGCCATAAAGCGTGTTCCCAAGCCAATGATAACACCGATACTACCTACAAACTCGGCCAGAATTACCAATGCGCCAATAATAAACGGCATTCCCATCGACTGAAAAAATCCTACTGTGCCGGTAAATCCATATCCGCCAAACATGCCCAATGCTTTTTGCATACCATGAGGTAAAAGTACAAAACCTAATGTAAGACGAACGATTAATAAAGACCACGATTGTTGGTCGGTTGCTAAAAACTTTTTAATTGTATTCATACTGTTTATTTTTATTTTTTATTTACTGATAACTGATAACTGATAACTGATAACTGATAACTGTTCACTGATAACTGATTAGTGCATTGCCACTTCCATAATCAGCAATTGCGCTTCGCTGTTGGCGGTAATACTAATTTCAGCAGTTTCGCTGACCCCCAATCCATCTCTTTTATTGAGTTTCTGACCTGCCACGGTAACTTCACCTTCCAGCACAAAGAAATAAACACCTGTATCTTCGCCTTTCAGCTTGTAGCTTCCTGTCCAGCCTTCGGATAATTCTCCCAGGTGAAACCAGGCTTGCTGGTGAATCCACACGCCCTGATCGTCGGGGTTGGGCGATAGAATCTGGTACAGTTCATCTTCTTTTGCTATATCGGTAATGGATATCTGATCATAACGGGGTGTCACATTCTTTTTGTTGGGGATAACCCAAATCTGAAGAAACTGTGTTTCCTTGTCGGTGTTGCGGTTGTATTCGCTATGGAAAATTCCAGTTCCGGCACTCATTACCTGAATCTCGCCCTTGCGGATGACAGCCACATTGCCCATACTGTCTTTGTGTTCCAAATCTCCGAAAAGAGGGATAGACACAATTTCCATATTGTCGTGCGGATGTTGGCCAAAACCTTTACCTGCAGCCACGCGGTCGTCGTTCAATACACGCAGTGCGCCGAAATGAACCCGCTGCGGATCGTAATAATCGGCAAAACTAAAGGTATGATGAGAATCTAACCAACCATGGTTGGCATGTCCTCTTGTTTCTGCTTTGTGAAGTATTGTTTTCATTTTTTGTCGTTTTTGAGACCCCTAACCCCTAAAGGGGAAAACTGTGTTCTCACCCTGCTAACAGGTTCGGGATTCGTTTATTTGATACGACAAAGGTACGGCAGCAAAGTGCCCGGCAAAGTAATGAAATCGGGTGTATGATTGCAAAAATCAGGTATTGCGTGCTAAAACACGAAATTCGGAGGGTGTTTGACCGGTAAACTTCTTGAAAAAGTTGTTGAAGTGAGCGGATTCATCGAACCCAAGGGCATACGAAAGTTCCTTGTTGCTGATATTGCTAAACAGCAATGATCGCTTTGCTTCGATAATCAACTTGCTCTGGATATGATCTTTGGCCGATCTTCCGGTAAGGTTTTTTACCGTTTTGTTCAGATAATCGCTTGTGACGGCCAGCTCGTCGGCGTAATCGGCCACCATGTGCGCATTGGCATAGCGTTTATTGAGCTGCTGTTTAAAGGTACGGAGAATGTGATTTCCCGTTTCGACCAGCTGCGGATTATCATTTTTGTGCAGCGAACAATGATTGTTGCTTTGAATCAGAAAAATCTTGACCAACGAACCTACCGCTTCCAGTGTATAGTTTTGAAGCGATTGTGCAAAATGCGCCATCTGTTCTACCAAGCTTATATACACCGGCAGGTTACTATCGGAAATGGGCAGCGGCGGCGATTGTCCGTAATCGTTGAAGAGGAAAATATCGCTGATCATTTTGTCGGGGATGGAATTGCTAATCAGAAATTCCTCCGTAAAGGTAATCACCCATCCTTTTGGCTCTGCGCTGAACGAAATCTGGTGCATCTGTCCCGGCTGAATAAAATAAATGGTGGCATCTTCCATCGTGTATTCCATAAAATCCACAACGTGTGTGCCTTGTCCTTTTTCGATAAAGATAATGGTATAGTAGTCGTGTCGATGCGGACTATCGGCTTTACCCTCCGATTTACGGTACACATCTTCCATTCGCTTCAGCTCAAAGCTGGAGTTAGCACTAGAGAGCTCGGCGAATGAGTAGGTCTTTATATCTTTATGGACTAAATTCATGATGACAAAATTACAAAATTATTTGATGGGTTGATGCTGTTTCTCCGAATAACAATCCGTTGTACTAACAAATAGAAAAGAAATAGAATTATTGTTGTCCGGTAAAAAATGACTTATTATAATGTCGCCCTTACAGGGCTTATATTTGAACTATAACTAATTGACTACCATAATATCGCTGCTCTGCAGCTAATACAAAAGTCCCAGAGGGACGACATTATGGTAGAATATTTTTCGATGTGAATTTTTAAGTCCGTCAATCGACGGAGCGACATTATATAAGATCATTATGTAAAACAGTTTTTAGAAGTTTGTATAAAAGTTTACCGGACAACAATAAAATAGAATATAAAAATGGAGAGACGTTGCTGGCTCTCCATTTTTATAAGTAGTAATGAAACTATTATTTCTTTAGTAATCTTACTTCGTAGATTCCTCCTGCAACTGAGCCTTTTTCGGCACTGAATTTCACGGTCAATACACCATTGCTTTGTTGTACCAGTGTTTCGGGTATGCTGTAGTCTACCGAATAAAAGTCCGTACCATCGCTTCCGTTCAAAGTAACATTTGCTATTGTTTGATTGTTTACCTGAATGTTGAATTTACGTCCTTTGTCTTTGCTGCAATACGTAATCCGCAAATTTGCTGCCATTTTATTGGTATCCTTCATTTTATAGCTAAACCAACCGGTGGCATCGCGCCAGTGTTTATCCATATTTACACCCGTGTTTGAACTTTCACTTTCTATAAAGTGATCCGATTCCGGTTGTTGTTCGCCGGGCGTAATCAAATCGAGCGTAGCTGCTGCCAGTTGTTGACGGCTTGCCTCATCGGCAGCTGATTTCTTCTGCATCTCACTGATTCTTTCCGGAGTTTCTATCGGCCAATAAATAATGTAGCGTGAGTCGTGCAGTCTGAAGAAAGGGATTAACTCCAGTTTTTTATACTTGTCCTGATAGATTAAATCGCTAGCTGTGAATGTCAGCGTTTTGCCCGATACCGCTTTGATATTTGCAACTACCGCTTTTTTGTCGGCTACAAACATCGGCATTTCGTTTATCGGGAACTGACGACCGGCAGCCACGTGACCACCACGGCTATCGTCGGCAAACAATCCTTTCATTTCGGCTGTATCCGTTTTTGCTGCCAATACGATAGGTCCGTGAAGTACTGCTACATAATTCGATTTGTCGGGAAGTTCCTCCACCGTTGTTCGCATGGGTAATTGTACAACTACTTTATCACCATCTTTCCATTTGCGATTAATGGCAATGTATGAGCCCGGAAGGGCTGTAACGGGCACCGCTTTATCATTGACAGTCAGTTTCAGCTCATTTGCAGCCACCCAGGCAGGATAACGCACATTAAGTGTGAATTTAGACGCTTTTGGGGTATTTACCCGGAGTGTTACGTTCTCTTCGTCGGGGAAACGGGTGGTTTGTGTAATCACCACGTTCTGAGCTTTCCAGTCTAAGCGTGAAGGAATAAACAGGTTGACAAATAAGTTCGACTTATTGTAAGTGTAAATCAACTCATTGTATTTGCCGTGGTTCTCCATGCCCGAACCCACGCAGCACCAGAAACCGGTTTGCGGTTGCGAGTACACCCGGTAATGCCCCGGACGCATGGGCGTGAAATAAACAAATCCGCCTTTATCGGGATGTTGAGTAGAAAGGATATGGTTGTACAAGCCACGCTCGTAATACTCGATATATTTTTCGTTGCCATCAAACTGAAAAAGCATTTTCGATAGTTTCAGCATGTTATAGGTGTTGCAGGTTTCGGGTCCCTGTTCACCGGTTATCATCGATGAGAAATCATTGATGGGGTGAAAATGCTCGCGAACACTGTTTCCTCCAATGGCGCAAGTTCTGGAATTGACAACATTATCCCAGAAAAAACTGGCTGCCCTACCATACGCACTGTCGTTGTTCAGCTCAGCGATACGTTCAAAACCGATTACTTTTGGAATTTGCGTGTTGGCATGCATTCCATTTAGTTTATCCACCTGATGTTCCAGGGGCTCGAGGATGGCTTGATGCGAAAAACGATACGCAAGTTGCATGTACTGTTTATCGCCCGTGATAGCAGCTACATCAGCAAATATTTCATTGAGACCGCCGTGTTCCGATCGCAACATGGTTTGAATCTGTTTATCATCTAAGTTTTTAGTAAGGTTCAGCATCCAGTCCGAAAACTTCACAAGCATCTTTTTTGCTTTTTCGCTTTTCGCATAAACGAATGCATCGTGCAGCCCCGAATAGGTTTTGTGGATGTTATAAAGAGGCACCCAGCTTTTGTTGAGGTCAAAACCTCCGGCAGTGATCTTGCCTGCTGCCACATCCGCCCAAAGTTTTTTACTCCCGGGAACTCCACCAATATAACCATCTCCATTGGCATTCTGACATTTTTCCCATGTATCGAGCATGTAGTTCAATTTCTCTAGTATCTGTTTATCCCCTGTAGAAGCATACATCAAGGCCAATGCCGACACATAGTGTCCACCGATGTGCCCATCGAGCCCGGTATTTTCCCAGTTGGGATAACTTTCGGCCTTGGGTGTGAGTCCCGCTTCGCGCAAGAACGGAGCCAGCAAACGATCGGGGTTCAGTGCCAGAATATAATTCTTATCAACGGTTTGTGCATCCTTGAAAATGCCCGGCAGTAATTGAACGTCCTGCGATTGAAATGTTGTATACAGAGCTTTTTGTTGCGCATTCAGGCACAAAGCCACGAATACTATTGGAAGAATAATCAGTCTCTTCATGTTTTTTCGTTTTACGGATATCGGATTTTAGAGTTTAATGCTTGTTTTTCGCCCCTTGTAAATTACGGTTTTAGTCAGCCTGGCAGGAGCTACACCAGCTCCGGTTCCTTTTTGAACCAGCACAAGATTGAACGTACGGGTAGATAACATTCCGGCAAAGCTTCCTTGTCGTTCGCCAATGGTCAGAGTTTTGGACAGATCATCCCATTTCATACTGATGGTCGATTTCAATCCTTTTTCATAGTTATAGTTATCGTTTTCATCTTCGTACAAGGTAAATTCTCCATTGGCTCCCGGATAGATACGAATTTCCAGATGATCCCATTTTTTCTCATTGGCATATTGCATTTTCGGTGCCCAGGGCAAAACAGAACCCGCTTTTACGTACAATGGCATTACATCTATTGGTGACTGTTTTTGAACTTCTTGTCCACCTTTCATCTTTTCACCGGTCCAGAAATCATACCACTCTGCTCCGTTAGGTAAATAGACGGAGCGCGACTTTATCGTTGAGAAATCAATAGTTGACTGTCCGTTAGCGACCTTATTTACATACATTGATTCCAACACCGGAGCAACAAGGATGGACTGACCGAACATATACTCGTTGCTGATGTCGGTTGTTTTTTTATCTGCTGCAAAATCCATCACCAGTGCGCGCATAAAACTCTCCGAACCGGAAGTAACTCCCCAGGCAGTAGAATAAATATAAGGCAAAAGTTGATAACGAATATTGATGTATTTTTCGATGGCATCAAAAGTCCAGTCGCCACGATTACCAAACTGATAGATTTCACGGGGAGCATCAGTTCCGTGCGAACGCATCATTGGGGTAAAAGTTCCAAACTGCAACCACCGTACATATAGTTCCTGATATGATTTCTGTTTAAGAGGATCTGACCCGTTGAACTCCCAAAGAAAGAACCCACCTATGTCGGCGTTCCAGTACGGCAGACCACTGAGTGAGAAATTAAGTGCTGCAGGAACTTGTTTTTGCAGCGTTTTCCAGCTCGAAACAATATCGCCCGACCATGAGTTAGCCCCATAACGTTGTTGACCTGCAAAAGCCGAGCGGGTAAGAATAAATACACGTTTATCCGAAGTTGTTTTTCGTTGATTTTCGTAAACACCCTTAATGTGTTGAAGGGGAAATGCATTTACCACCGACCGATAGGACCCCAGATAGGTAGGTTGATCAAAGTCAGCATCTTTCACGTTGATATGGTCGGGTTCGGTTGAGTCTAGCCACCAACCATCAGTATTGAAGGAGAATACTCCTTTATTCAGATAGTCCCAATAGATTTCGCGTGCGGCAGGGTTATACGGATCATAGGGTTTTGTTCCCGACTCCGGTGGCCAGGTGTCAAAATTGATCATCATCTCTTTCGACTTTAGCTCTTTGTACTGGTTGGTTTTAGGGCCAAAACCTGGCCAGGCCACTATCATTAAATGTGCCTTCATATCATGAATCTTGTTCACCATACCTTGCGGATCAGGGAAAGTCGTTTTGTCGAAACTCATCGCATTCCAGTTGGAGTCTTGTCCCCAGTAACGCCAATCCTGAATGATACCATCGAGTGGCACTTTCAACGCACGGTATTTCTCTACTACACCCACTGTTTCATCCTGGGTTTTGTAACGTTCGCGCGATTGTAAATATCCAAATCCCCATAATGGAATCATAGGCGATTGTCCGGTCAGATCACGCATTTGCGCTACCACGCCGGCAGCGTTTGCCCCAAACATAAAATAGTAGTCGGAGTTATCGCCCAGCGACTCGAAAGAGCTTTCCTGAAGATTATCGGTAAATGTAGTTGAAGCATAGTTATCCCAGAAAATACCGTATCCTTTGATGGACTGCAGAAAGGGGATGCTGATTTTAGTGTTCCCGTTTTTCAGTTCAATGCGTTGACCACGTTGATTGAGTTTGCCGTTTTGCTGTTGACCAAGTCCGTAGATGGCTTCATCTTTATCGAGCATATAAGCCTGCCGAACAATAAATGAGGGTTTTGCCACATCAAGGGTGGGTGTAAACTGTGCACCAAAGTCTTTTTCGGTAAACAGCGCATTGCCTTTCAGGTCAAAATAACTGACTTTTCCTGTTGTAAGATTGTAGGAAACCTTTGTTGAGTTGCTGCTGATAGTCACAATTTGCCCATCATCGGCAATCTTCAAATCGGTTTTCTCAGGCACTTTGATGACAGAAAGACTTGTTTTGGAGGAAGTAACTCCTTCGGGCACCCTCAGCACGCGAACGATGGTTGGACTGTAAAACTGAATCTCAACCACCATGGATTGAGTAGTGGTTTTAATCCCCCGGTCTGTTTTTTGGTAGGACTGTGCGATTAATTGTGTTGAAGCGAAAAGGCAACACAATAGAAAATAAGCTTGGGCTTTTTTCATGAATAGCAGATATTATGATTAATTTGGATATAAGGTAGACTCGTCAATTGAAACGATTCAATTTTTAAGCTGTCAAAGATAAGAATAATTAATATAATAAAAGAGGACAAGAATGGCAAGAAGGTGGATGATAGTGGAAAACCGGACCGTTTTCTTTTAGATAAGAGATGTATCTAGTTTATCCGGAATATGTTGTCGGTATTTTGGGTGGGATTGGTTCTAAGTCATATTACAGCACTTTCTCTTGAAATTAGATTTCTTCAATGTCTCCTCTCACAACACCTTATCACAAAAAAAACTCCCTGCTTCACTTATATGAAAGTGAAACAGGGAGGAATTTATAGTGTCAGGATAAATTAATATCCCGGATTTTGTTGAGCAGCTTTCTCTTCAGCTGTCAAAGCACGACCATCAATCTGAATTGCATCAAGATAGGATTGAGGGAATGGACGAAGGTTGTGTTTCTCAACAATGTTGGGTGCAGATTTTTTATTAAATGCCTTTGCACGTGCAACCAGCGTTTTGGTACGAGACAAATCTTCCCAACGATAAAACTCACCCATTAACTCGCGTGAACGTTCGTTCAACAAGAAGCACATGGCTCTGTCATAATCACTGGTGTAACCAAGGGTCTTAATAATATCCTCATCAACAGCCGGAAGTGTAGTAAAACTATTTACCGTTAAATCAGTAGCAGTTACTGCCACAGGGATATTATTTGATTCATAATATGAATTTTCGGTATAATATGAATTTGTAGCACCAAACGAAGCATAACCGGTAGGGTTCGATGCAGCATTATAGGCAGCACCACCATCAGTATAAGCCTTGCGGTTTTCGCCCGATTTATAGGCAGCACGGGTACGGACAGAGTTTATATAACCCAAAGCTTTGGTATAATCTTTCTGACGGATGCAAACTTCAGCAGCTGTCAGGTAAGTATCGGCCAAACGAGCCAGAATACCATCTCTGTAACCGTTTCCATTACCAACAGCATCGCGGGAACCATCGATGAATTTGCTTAATGGAGCAAATCGGTTTGGATAACTATCGCTGTTCAGGAACTCACCACCTTCGGCATAAGTTGCAAAAACATTGGGAACAATCTTTCCGGTTTTAGGATCGGTAATCGTTTTCAGACTGCCTACTGCCGAAAAGCGAGTATCGGTTGGATTATTTATAATATACAGAACCCCTAAATCACCCTGAACATAGCCTGTAGCAGGATTATTTACCGCATATTTTGTTTTGAAACTTTTCCAGAAACGAGAGTCGTTCACTTTATCATAAACATTATATGCATAATAATTGGTACGCAAGCGTTGGTATTCACGACCACCTGCAATATCACGCTTCATATTTGGCAAGTTCAGATATTGAGACAGATAATACAAGTGGCATTGATTACCATAAGTACCATTTGAGGCAATATCATTAGAAAATTGAGCCGCCAGAATAATTTCATCCAGTTTTTCATTCGCCCCGTTTACACCGGTATAGTTCCATAAATCGGCAAAATTAGAAGCCAAGGTATGATGAGCAATTACCTCATCTGCAAATTTTAGCGCATTAGTCAAATCGGCTACTTTGGTTGCACTGTTCCAACTGTCGTTTATTTCACTGGCACGGAATAAATAGGCTTTCGCTAAGAAATGTGCTGCAGCATCTTTCGTCATCTTACCGGTGAGCGCAGCAGTTGAAGGCAACATAGTATAGGCATTGGTCAAATCGGCAATAACCTGCTTCACTGTTTCTTCAGCTGTAGAACGAACAAACTCTCGTTCGGGCGTTGTACTTGTTTGAAGCTTTAAAGGTACACCACCGTATTGGCGGGCCAGCTTCAGATAGTTGAATCCGCGTAAAAAATAAGCCTCACCCATATAGGTGTCTTTCTTAGTTCCATCAGGAAGCACAGTGGGTGCTTTTTCCAGCATGACGTTAGCTGAGTTAATACCAATGTACATATTATCGAACAAGGTATTGGCCATAGCTGTATTCACATTCACCGCTGTAATTAAAGAAGAAAAGCTTCCATCGTAAGCATCCCACACTGCATTTGAAGCATCACCTCCGCAACGGAACTCATCCGTACCGTAGTTGGTAGTTGCATATCCCCACTCGTATGCAAAGTGGAACCGTAAATTATAATACATTCCGGCAGACAAACCGTCCAGACCTTCTACCGAATTGTAATAATCCGTATTTCTCTTTGTTGTCAGCTCCTCGTCCAGAAAATTGGAGCAGGAAGTAAAACCAACAGCAACTGAAAATGCCAGCAGTCCTATTAATAATTTTCTATATTTCATATATGTATTTTTTTAAAGTTATTTTAAATATGAATCATTATAAGAAATGTTCATGTTAGAATCCAACATTTAGTCCGACTACAAAGCCTCTGTTATACGTTGAGCCTCCCAAGTCTATATCTAACCAGCTGATAGATGAATAAATTGTTCCCGGGTTTTTAATCTGACCATATATTTTTATGTTTTGCAAACTCATCCGTTTCGCAACTGAGCTTGGCAAATTATAAGCAAGTCCGATATTACGCAGTTTTATAAACGATCCTTGTTTATATCCAAGAGCATTGAAATAAGGGTCGCCACCTGCCACGTTATAGATTGGTTTTTGATATTCGGCATCCTTATTGTTCTCATTGTAATAACTGATGCTGCGTTGTACATATCGTCCACCTTGCCATTCGCCATTTGTATTCACTAAGAAACCCAAACGTCCATAAATGAAACAAGACAACTCGAAGTTTTTGTAGGTAAAGGTGTTATTTAATCCCAATGTCCATCTTGGGCGGGTATTGCCAATGATTTGACGATCGTTATTCGGATCAATCTTAAAATCACCGTTTAAATCTACCGGACGAACACCTCCAACCTGGAATTTATGTCCGTTAGCATTAAATTTGGCCATATCGGTTGCATCGGCTTCTTTCCATAAACCATCGGATTTATACCCATAAATAACGCCTATTGATTGACCAATAAACCAGTTATTTAAAATATCATCCGATTTTCCATTGGCCAAAGATACAATCTCTTCTTTTTGCCAGGCAGCATTAAGACTTGTTTCCCAGCTAAAGTCTTTCGTTTTTACATTTACGGTATTAATGGTTATATCAATCCCCTTATTTTTTGTTTCACCAATATTGGCATAAGTAGTTTGAAATCCGGTAAGAGCAGGAATAGACATTTGCAATAACAAATCCGTAGTGCGCGAAGTATATAGATCGATAACTCCAGAGATTCTTCCTTTTAAGAGTGAAAAATCGACTCCAAGATTATATTGTGTCGTTTTTTCCCATCCTAAGTCTTGATTGGCCATAGGGGTATTCCCATTGGCAATTAACGATTCGGAAGGTACATAGCCGGCTACAGAAGTAGCTCCATAAGGATAATACAATGATACCAATGGTCCTTTGGTTGCATAAGGATCAACAGCTGAATTACCTGTTGTACCGACACCCAAACGCAACTTCATTTGGCTAACCCAGTCTAAGGATTTCAGCCATTTTTCCTGATCCATGCGCCAGCCCAAAGCTGCTGATGGGAAAAATGTCCATTTATGACCTGCCGACAATTGCGAGGCACCATCCCAACGACCGGAAACGGTAAGCATATATTTGTCATCAAACCCATAATTTAAACGTCCCATATACGATAATAATTGACGTTGTGTCAAATCGGTAGTATATGCCTTTATATTGGCGGTCGGAATATTAGCGGTGTTGAAGGCATTCCACTTCTGACTGGCCATTGGGATACTTACTGCCTGCAAATAGGTGGATGTATGATCCCAGGCAGAAGCAGATTGTAAGAGAGTGGCTCCAAATGAATTTTTGCCAACTTTCTTATCGTAATAAAGTAAATTGTCCAGTGTCCATGAGAAGTCTTTTTGGTTGCTGATGGATGCGAAATTAGGACTTCCGTTGCGCAATACGGATTGCGCATCGATAAAGATGCCGTTGTCGAGATAACGGAAATCGGGTCCGAAATTGACGCGGTATTTTAATCCGGGGAGTAGATTCACCTGAGCATAAAAGCTTCCCAATGCTCGCAAGCTCTTACGTTGATCCTGCGAATAGTTCCACTCATTAATTACTGTTTTGATCTGATCATCACCACCCGGGTAGATAATACGGTTGCCATTATCATCGTAAGGAACTGCATAAGTAAACAATCCATTGGCTGCTGCATAAATACTTCCAGGTCCTGAAACTTGTCCACCTGTAGTAGATTGCCCAAACTCCTGAATACTATACGATGAATTGATATTAGCCCCCATTTCAAACCATTTGATAGGGTTTAAAACAACGTTAACCTTAGATGAGTATCTTGTGTAGGATTGACCTTTCATGGTTCCCTGAGAATTCAGGTACCCAAATGAACTGTACGCTTTAATTTTATCGGTACCGCCACTTACGCTCAGGTTATGTTCGGTAGAAACACCGGTTTGAGTAACCATAGACGTCCAGTCGGTAGACTCCACTTTAGAACCATCCCAGGTGCCGGTTGCCCAGCCTTTCATAATATTGTTCCATGCATACTGATCATTTCCTCCCAGAAAGATGACTTTGTCGTTGACTTGAGTGGGTGCATCGCCTCTCGGGTATTTTGCAGGGTCGGCATAATAATATGCCCAGCGTCTCCAGGTCAGATACTCACTGGCTCCCATCATTTTTGTTCTGTCTTGAATATCTTCGGCAGTTACCGATCCCGAGTAATTGATGGATAATTTACCTGCTTTACCTGTTTTGGTCGTCACGATAATGACACCATTGGCACCACGCGAACCGTAAATAGCCGTTGCTGATGCATCTTTCAGTACATCGATCGTTTCAATATCGGATGGATTGATGGTTTCAATACCGGAAGTAGACATCAATGGCACTCCATCAACAACGTATAAAGGTGAGCTACTTGCGGTTATCGAGCGCACGCCACGAATGTTGATCTGACCAATTTCTCCTGGTCTTTCGTTTGATGTAATATCCACACCCGCAGCTTTTCCCTGCATGGCTTCTAACGCATTGTTTACCGGACGCGATTTAAGTTCTTTTTCACCCACGCTAATCATAGCACCGGTTACGTCACTTTTTTTCTGCACACCGTAACCAACCACTACTACTTCATCCAGTTTTTTGGTGTCAGGCAGTAGGCTGACATTCAGCACGCTTTGATTTGTGATTTGTATATTTTGGGTGATGTATCCGATAGAGGAGAATACCAATGTGGCAGGTTTGGCAACATTGATAGTAAATTTACCATTGATATCGGAGATAACACCCTGCGAAGTTCCTTTCACAATGACACTCACTCCAATCAGACTCTCACCTGTTTCGGGGTCGGTAACTGTTCCGCTTAGTTTGTGGGGCTGAGTGTCGTTTGCTTCCTTTAGGGCAATAACGATCAGTTTATCATCTAAAATCTGATAGGAAAGGGTTGTTTTATCCAATGCTGCCTTTAAAGCATCCTGAAGGGATACGTTTGACACATTGATTTTTACGAAAGTACTGTTGACTATATCCGAGCGGTATAGAAATTTGTAACTGCTTTGCGATTGAATTTTATCAAGAAGTTCTCTGAGCTTGATGTTATCAGAATTGAAGGTAAAACGCTCATTCTGAGAGAATGCAGCGGTGCTGATAAACAGTAGAGATACAAGCAGAAGAATTGATTTTTTGAACCAAGACTTCGCATTTCCTCCAATTTTCATTTGGTGTTTTTTCATTGATTTTTTAATTTAAGGATTTGTGATTGTTGTGATTAAAATTTGAAAGAAAATATTTCTACTATTTCCTTTCGTTTTAAAAGCGGGCTTACATCATAGGCATATTATTTTTTAGAATTATAGTTTATACTTTCCGGTTGAATAAAAAAAAATATCGGTTGATTAGTGAACCAACCCACTTTTCATTCCAGCTTTGACGCAGAACGAAGTATTGTTGGTTTCGACTAAACTCACCGATATACAATGAACCCTTTGCAATGGAAAATATTGAGTTATCAGAAGAGATACGACTTCAAATAACAAACTGATTATTAAAAAATATGAATCATCTCAATACTTTACAGAACAATCGTTCAATAAACCTGTAGCGAAACTATTCCTTTACAATAATAATCTGATTTTTTTCCATTCTGTATTTAAACGGTGCAGCAAGCTTCAACGCATTCAGCGATTGCTCAACAGTTTCCTTCACAAAAACACCCGAAAAAGGAGTGTTTTGTAATTTTTGATCATTTATTTTTATGTCCACATTATACCAGCGTTCCAATTTCATAGCCAGGTCAGCAAATTTTTCATCCCTGAACATAAAACGGTTATCTTTCCACGATATAATTGGGTTCACATCCACATTCAGATTATGAACCATATTTGTAATTGAATCATTGCTCCCTTTTTCTACCTCAAAAACAGCCTGTTGGTTAGGTGCTAATACCATTAATCTGTTCGCGTCGTTTATTTCCTTATTGTTGGCATACAGTTCTACTTTTCCGCTTACCAACGTGGTCTCCACCGTTTTTTCATCCGGATAAGATTTTACATTGAATTTGGTGCCCAACACGCGTACGGTCACTCCATTTGTTCTAACCAGAAACGGATGCTTCGGATCCTTTTGTACGTCAAAATAAGCCTCACCTTCAATGCTTACCTTTCTGTTTTCGGCGTCAAACTGAGCCGGGTAGCGCAAGATGCTTCCCGAATTCAGATGTACCGTAGAGCCGTCGGGCAAAGTGATCTTAGACTTCGAACCGTATAAAACCGATACTTCGTTTTGGTGTAACACCGGCGTATTTTGCAGCACTGCCAGTTGCGGTGTGCTTTTCGAAAAATCTTTGGCAAACCAGGTTAGCCCAACCGTTATCAGCACCACCGCAGCATACCTCATAAATGTGTATAGCATTTTATGTCGGTTAGCCGCTCCGAATGATATTTCGGTATTCTCCGTGTTAGCTTTTAATTTTTCGAGTAGTTTGTTGGTTGGCACAGCGATCCGGGCATTCTCTGCTTTTTCCCAATATGCGGTAAGAATTGCTTTCAATTCTTCGTTATCATCACCTTGCTTCAAGATTTTAGCAAATTCTTTCGATTCACGAGGCGATAATTCGCCTGTGCTAAACTTTTGAAGCAAGTATTCTATGTTGTTCTGTTGATTCATATTTGGCATTCTTTAAAGATAGTGTGTATATATGAAAATTTCCGTGAAGAGATGTTGAATTATTTTCAGAGAGAATCTGCTATTTAACCATGTTTGGTTGTAATAACTTATTTATCAATGGTTCTCATCTGATAATAAATAGAGATAAAAGAAGAATCAGGTATTCGCTTAGCTGTCGACGGAGGGCGTTAAGGGCGTGGCGTATCTGTGTATCCACTGTGTTCTCGCTGATGTTTAGCTTTGCGGCTATCTCTTTGTAACTCAGCTTTTCGATGCGGCTCAACACAAAAATCTCACGTCTACGTTCGGGGAGTAGATCGATGCATTGCTGTATTTTACCTTCCAACTCGTGGTAGGCAACTTCTTCTTCGGTGATAAACGAGTACTCAACATTATGTTCCAGGTAATATTCCGAAAAAGCTTCTTTATTGATTTTTTGGCGCATGTGCTCATACACCATGTTGCGGGCAATACCAAAAATATAGGAGGTAAATGAGTCGGAGATGTTCAGGCTCTTCCGTTGATTCCATATAGCCAGAAACAGGTTTTGAACCACCTCCTCTGCATCGAAGGAAGAGTTTAAAAGACCCAGCGCAAAGGCATAGATTCGCTTATGATAAAGGTGAAAGAGCGATTCAAATGCAACAGTATCATCTTCGGAGATACGGAGCAGCAAATCATCTATCTTTTCTGTTTTTTCCATTGTGATTTTAATTTAAGGGACACCGGATGTTGATCTAAGTAATGATTAGAATAGTATAGTGTGTGTATTTTAGGTAAGACCCCCAACTCCCAATGGGCTGAGGTGCAGTTGCTGTTTTTTTATTATTGGAAATACTAGCTACCATCGGTTGGTTGTGAGTCCTGAAATGACAAAGAAACACTTACAAACTTTTTCTTTTCAGCCACACCTGGTAGGAGTTGATGATGTTTTGCCAAAGCACATATGCACCCGGGCCGATGGAGGCAATGGGGTTAAGGTACATCTGCGCCATCCAAATGGCCAGAATCGTATTCTTCTGTCCCAGTCCTTGTCCGCCGGCCACTGTATCGTCATAACGCTTACCAATGCCACGCCCCACCACAAACTGAACAATACACATCAGCAATGCTACCAACGCCACTACTATCTCGGTAACATGATTCGATCCGTTTTGTTTAAGGATAAAGACCACCGTGCGTCCTGTTACCACGCACAAGGCCAATGACCACAGATAGAACGACAGCCCGGAGAAAGAGCCGATCTTAGTAGTTAGAGCCGGAGTGAACTTTTGCAAGAGCATAGCCAGTCCGAATGGGAAAAAGAGTAACACAATGATGCGTTGTGATATGGCCAGAAAGGAATCTAAAAACGGTAAGTTCTGATAACTACCCACCAACGAAAAGATGACAGGAGCAGCCAGAGCTACACACATATTGCTTAACAGGCTGTAGGCCGTAAGGCTGGCCACATTGCCTTTGAGCATGCCCGTAATAACCGGAGCAGCAGTACCCGTGGGAGCCAACACGCATATCATAGCCCCCTGAGCAATCGTTATATTTACCGGTGCCAATAACAGATACACCCCCAGACTACCCAATACCTGTATCAAAATCAACCACAAATGCAGGCGCGACAAACGCATCTGATTTAATTTCAAATTACAGTAAGTAAGAAATAGCATCACAAAAATCAGGTAAGGAGTGAGAAACGAAAGGGTATCGAAAAATTTATAGAAAATGGCACCCACCGTAATGGCAATGGGCATCATATAAGGCTTTATTTTTTTGACCATTATCGAAAAAGTTTATAAAATATGCTACAAAAATACAAATATAAATTTGGAATTGTATACAATATCTTTTGCGATTACCTATATAAACGAGATGGGAGGAGGGTGGGGAGAAGAAAATCTTTCTCCAAGTCAACAAAATAAGTTAATGTGGATAGTTTAAGTCTAAGCGTAGTGGAGATTCCCACGCCCGCGATTTGTAATCGGTGTGTTGCTCGTTAGAGCATAAAAGAAGAATAGATAGTTTTTTCAAAACAAGACACAAGTTACAAACTTGCACCGGCGTGCGTAGCGAGAACCGAACCCGAATATACCCTAATATTGTGCCAATGAATAATTGAGGGAAAACAAGTACTATAATCCATGCCCATAATTGCTTGTGATCGATAAAATTGTACATGTGCACAAATCCAAAGGCTATCGCCAGAAGGTAGAAAAATTTCGCAAAGTGCTTTTGCCAATACTTTTGCACTGTTTCGTTCCAATTTTCTATTTGCACAAAGCCTGTTAAACTAATGAGGTAAGCCAGTAATTGCAGCAGATAATTGTATTTGTAGCGCAAGGGCAGGCGGAATGCGAGTTCCTCCCAAATAGCTGGCAAAACTACACCCAGCAGCATTAATTTGAAAAAAGAATATTTGTAGATAAGGCTTGCATTCAAGTTTGTCCCCGCATCAAGCCAGTGGAATTTTTGGAGTGTGCTTAATAGATACCCCCACGCATATATAACAGGTAGGGAAAAAAGGAACAGGATAACCAATGTTTTTACCTTGAAGCCAAATGTGGCATCTGTATCTTTTTCATCCTTTGGATGCTTGAGAAAATTGAGAAAATTTTTGATAGTTGAGGTTCGTTGGTGATTTTCATTCATATAATTTGATTTTCATTCAACCCTTCGGGTTGTAGCTTTTACTGTTTTGTTATCTCCCGTAGCATAAATTGTTTCCGATGTTTGGCATAGCGTCCCGCTATGTCAAAGCTAGAAGGAAAGCTCCTGCTTTCCATATTCAATTTCTGATATGCAAGGCAAGAGCCTTGCTTCTAGCAGCGACATAGCGAAAGACGCTATGCCGAACAACCACGACAACCTACGCTCAACTGGGCAAAACTGCCGGAATCCACAGCTTGTCCCGATTTATCGGGGTCAGCCAGCCAATGAACAGGCGTGTATTAGGGGCTAGTCCTTTTTTTCGTTTTCTTTTCGTCGAGTTATATACCTGTTTCTTCAACAATGTCGTCGAGATTATTTTTCTTGTCGAAATATAAAATCAAATTCTTTTCTGGTGTTTTCCCTTTTTGTCGAACAATGTAAACCATTATTAAAAGCTTGTCTTCTTTTGCAAGTCCACTGCTCTTGGGTTTTCCTAACAGATTTATAATTTTTCCCTTATTATAGCCTTTTAAAGTCGTGCCGTTAATGCACCATGTTCGAGTTGAACTGTCAAAACTGTAATGGTTCATTCTAAAACCGTTTTGTCCTAAAGAATCGGCTTTCCA
Source organism: Paludibacteraceae bacterium (assembly GCA_942493025.1). Classification (GTDB taxonomy): domain Bacteria; phylum Bacteroidota; class Bacteroidia; order Bacteroidales; family Paludibacteraceae; genus Paludibacter. The sequence continues at coordinate 3,487,538 of OW818663.1, read as the reverse complement.
CTTAACTGAAAAGTCAGTTAAAAGAGAATCCTTTTCTTTTTCTTGTTTTGTTAGTTGTTTGTTCTCTTTTTTGTCGTCTTTGAAATCCGAATTGTCTGTTTTAGTTTGTCGTTGACAAGCAATCAAAGTCGCAATTAATAATATGAATGTCAGTGTCTTTTTCATCATAGTTCTTAGTCTAATCTCAGTTGTCTTTATTTTTTTTAGGACTGCCCCTAAGGACCGAGGCTATGGGCATTTGTCCGTCAGCTGACGGAGGGAGCATTCACTATCGCACATTTGTCCGAATCAGAATTCACAAAATTTTAGAATTATCTGAATTAAGATGGGGATTAAATATCAATTTATACTGTAAGCTTTTAGCACCAAAGTTTATCAATAATCCTTTTTCAAATCTATACGCTACAACATAATTTTTTGCTTGTGCTAAATGAACATCTTCCAGATCAGTCAATGCTTTTAATTCTACAATCACTTTATTTTCAACCACAAAATCGGCTCTGCGTGTGCCAACCTGTATGCCTTCGTAATAAATGGGTTGTTCTACTTCTCTTCCAAAATCCAATCCGGCACGCTGCAATTCAATAGCCAAACAACGCTGATAAATCACTTCCTGAAAACCATTGCCTAGTGTGTTATGCACTTTCATAGCACAACCTATTATGTCAAATGTCAACTTGTCTTTTTCCATAGACAAAAGATTTATATTTTTTCTTATTCTGTAAATTCATACATTCTGAAAATTCTGATTCAGACAAATGTGCGGGAGCAAAGACTGCTAAATGCACGTCAGCCAGCCTATGCCCATGTATTATGGGGTCGTTTTCTGTTCAGTCATTTTTATTTTGTTTTTCAAAGATTCGTCAATGTTAACCCAGATAGTTTTGTCGGTCAGTGTCAGTTGACAATCACAGTCTGTTTTAATCAAAGAAGTCATATGTTTGTACCAATCAAGGTAAGACCAGTCTCTTGGTTTCGGTGAATATAAAAATAAGCCCTTGTTGTCCCAATGTACTTCAGCTGCACTCCTATAAATCATAGAGAATTTCTCTGTATTAGGTTTAATGTACAATCTGTCTGATTTGTCAATACCTATTTCTATAATTTCATCTTGTCTCATTTTGATTAATTCTTTTTCTTGTAATTTAACAACAATCTATTCAAAACATCAATTTTTTCAGTGTCTACAGTTTTCAACTGACAAAGACTGTCTACCAGGGAATTTATTTCGTAAAATTGATTGTCTGTTGTGTACGCTACTCTGAACTGGGATTTATATTTTTTCTTATTCTGTAAATTCATGCATTCTGAAAATTCTGATTCAGACAAATGTGCGGGAGTAAAACTGCCGGAATGCACGTCAGGGAGCCAATGAACAAGAGCGTGTGTAGCACCAGTTATTTCTTCTTTTTGTTCTTGTCGCAATATAAGTAAATCATGTCTCCTGTTCCTACGGTCTTGTCTCCAAGCAATACAGCTTTATGAAGGTCTTCACAAGCACTCAAAGTCTGTTCTTGAGTCGGATTAATAGTTCCCGTTGAAGTGTATACGTTTATTTTCGCATTTCCTCTGTTTCCGTATGCTTCCATATAATCAGGTTTCAATTCTATGGCTTTGTCGTAATCTTCAATAGCACCTTTAAAGTCAAAGTTATTACCTTTACAAGCCCCACGATTAAAATAGGTTTGCGCAACTGTTGGATTTAAAACAATAGCTTTATCATACATTTTTATAGCTTCTTCATTTTTAAACTGTTTGCTTAACTCTAATGCTTGACTTGTTAGTTCCATAAATTTAGGTGAATAACTCGCCTCTCCATTTATAAAGTAGTATTGGGCTGTCAATTTACCGTCACTTGAATATTCAAAATAATCTCCTTGTTGCACGCCATTCAATAAATTGATAATTGCATGAACTTGCCCATTTTCGTAATAGGCTTTTAGGATACCATTTTCCTTTCCATTCTTAAATATAGCTTCTTGTTTTAGTTGTCCGCTTGGGTAGTATTCAATGCTTGAACCTTCATTCTGTCCAGCTACATAACTTCTTTCAAGGCTTTTCTTCCCATCTTCATAATACATAATTCTTAATCCGCTAACTAAGCCATCTTTGAATTCGCCTTTTCCTTTGACTTTTCCATTCTCGTAATATTCAATGAATTCGCCAGAATATGGTTTTGCTTCTCCTTTCTTTGTCCAAAGTCCATTTACTCTTTCGAGATTATTGATATTTGTCTGTCCAAAAATCGAAGTTGTCGTACAATAAAGTACAAAAAGTATTGCTGTTATTTTTCTCATTGTAGGTGAGTTGTTTTTTTTATAATTACCCCTAACATCTTAGTGTTTTATTCATCGTTTTCGCGAGTCAAAGTTAACTAAAAGTTACAACATTTCGAATAAAAACAAAATTTATTTAATGTACGGACGGAAATGGTGAATAAAACAGAGTTGAACGGAACCGATTGCTATGGGAGAAGTAAATAAAAGGGTGGTATTTTTGTTTTTGGTTTAGGGTATAAAAGGTTGTAACAAGGTAGTTTTATGAGCATATTAATTTGTTTTATACTAATTTCACGACACATAAGGACATAACTTTTCCAGCATGATTTTGATCATCATCGCGTGGGTTTGTCAATAAAGAAAAAGAACGCCTTTGTATTAAATAGCTTTATCCCGGTTCTAAGGGTAAGTCCATGTTATTTGGAATTATAGTCAATTTGCCTTTGTTACATTTTGTACATACAATAGGATCTTTCCCTGATAGTATTTGTAATACTTCCAGAGCTTGTAATCCATCTAATTTAGATAAGTAAGCCGGCGTTAGAATAAGTGAATAGCACAAACTGAGTTGTGTCTTCATATTACACATTGCCATAAACCCGAAGTAGCGGATTTTGCAAAATCCCGATGGCAAAACGTGTTGCATAAATCGTCGGATAAACTCATCGGCCTCCAAAGTCATGGTTTTTCTTGTTCCCCCTGCTTTGTTGTCTTTGTAGTAAAAAGTGACCTTGCCATCTTTGTAATCGATAATACGGTGATTGCTAATAGCTACTCGATGGGTGTAATTTCCCAGATAACGGATAAGATTGTCAGGCGAAGAAAACGGCTTTTGGGCATATACTACCCATTTCTTATTATAGCATTTTGTTTTCAGTGTTTGAAAACAGGCAGTATCCTCAGGGAGTTTTATTTCTCCTTTATTGACAGCTTCTTCCAATAACCGACATAGAATACCCCGAAAAACAGCACTCAACACCTTTACCGGAACAAAAAACTTCTTGGCACTGGGTATCCATTCCATTCCATCATCCGATAATCCACCGGCAGGAACTATGGTATGGATATGTGGATGATATGCCAGAGTTTGCCCCCAGGTATGCAGCAGTGCAACAGCTCCGGCTTGCGCTCCAAGATATTCCGTATTCTTAGCACATTGAACCAATGTTTTTCCGACGGCTTTGAATAATAAGCTGTAAGAAACTTGTTGATTGAGATAAAATAAATTATGCAGACAGGATGGAATGGTAAACACGATATGAAAATGTTTTACCGCAGGAAGATTCGCAGCTAACTTATCCACCCATTGCATTCGTTTTATGTACTGACATTTGGGGCAATTACGATTACGGCACGAGTTGTATGATTGAACCTTATTATCACAGTTATTGCAGTATAAAGCATGGCCACCCAGCTCGGATGTCCGGCAAGTTACAATATCATCAAAAGCTTTTTGCTGAACAGCACAAAGAGTAAGATTGTCTGCTAAGTCGTGTTTGTAATCCCGGAAAATGTCAGCAATTTCTATGGTTTGCTTTTTATTTCCCATTGGATAAAATCAATACAAGTCTATTTTATCCAATGGAGAAGTAAACTCATTGGTTTTTATATGAGCTACGTGCAAATATACGGCTGTGGTTTTAAACGAAGTATGACCCATGAACTGTTGTATCTGCCTCAGGTTTACGCCTGCTTCCAATAAATGCGTAGCAAAACAATGGCGCAAGGTGTGAAATGAAACATCTTTTTTTATACCTGCCTTTTTTACACTGTTCTTAACGATATGTTCCATGGATCTTTCTGACAAGGGCTGTCCTTTATGTCTGCTGGACTCAAAAAGAAACGTTGTTGGTCTTTCTGCCTTGTAGTATTCACGGAGTATTTCGAGTGTTTTTTGAGAGAGAATAGTATATCTGTCTTTTTTCCCCTTTCCTTGTACTACCCGAACCTGCATGCGCTGCGAATCAATGTCTTTTGGTTTGATTTGCAACACTTCCATTCTGCGTAAGCCGGCAGAATAAGTAAGCATAAGGATGGATTTGTGTTTCAAATTATTTGTTACAGAAATCATCCGCCCGACTTCTTCTAATGACAAGACAATAGGTAGTTTTTTCTCTGAGCGTGGTCGTTTTACATGAAATTCTTCCCATTCTCGATGACAAACATCTACATAAAAGATTTTGAATGCACTGATAAGTTGATTTACAGTGGAGGTAGAGGCCCCTTTCTTGGTAATCATGAAGTGCAACTTCGATTTAAAGTCTTCGGTGGTAATCTCATACAATGATTTCCCAAATTCTTTTTCTAAATTGCAAAGCAGTTTACAATAGGTATCAATGGTGCGTGGACTGTAATTGCGAATTTGCATCTCTTTGGTCTGCAAACTCTGGAAAGATTTGTTTTGATTCATAATGATATTTTTTGAAGTTTGTAAGCTTCAAAATTATCACTATTCTCATTTACCGGAACGGTTTAGTTCAACTTGTATATATTCGAACTTTAATTACACATATTTCTCATTTAGCTGTGTATGCGAACTATTAGTTCGCATATTTCCACTTTAGGTGATGCATTTATTCTATTTTTTAATTAAAATTCAGCTCCAAAGGTAGAAACAAATTTTCGCATTAACAACGTGTTGTTTAATTAATTTTAAAAATAGTCGTTTATTGCTGTAGGTGGTGGAATAAGCTGGGAATTACGATATTCCCCGGCCCGATGTAGATATAAAATGTTCGGGATGGTTGTTGGAAACCGGCCCGAACCATTTTGTAAGTATCTGCTACTATTCTATCCGTGATGATAAATTGTCTATTCTACTGTTGCTGTTGGCGGTACGTCCTTGCCGTTTATCCTGGAATTCCTGGCGGCTTTTACTGCTTCGTTCAACTTTGTGTAGGCATCATCCCAGCCGGTAACTTTTCGCATGGCCGTAACCACGTTCAGATAATTGCGCAATGCTATTTCGAGATGTTGACGAACAGACGATGCCGACTCTTGTTTGCGCAGTTCGGCATTGGCACCCATTTGCTCGGAAAATAGTTTCTCAAAATTGAATTGTGCCGATTTCATCAATTCATACGATTCAGTAAGATAGGTATTGCTTATTTTTACTTTATTCTCGGGTTTTTCCATATCTTCAATAAGCTTGTCCATATGCGATGTTTGATCGCCGTAACTGTAATGGTCTAAATCAAGTCCATGCTTTTCAAAGTACGAGTACAAGTCAATTGCATCGTGTTGCGTGCTTAAACCATTCATCTTTGTTAGCCCCAACAAGCTATTTCTCAAACCTCTATACAGGTTATCCCGCAACACATCTGCTTCGGCTACTAAACTCCCTTTCCCACTATAAGTAGATTTGTCGAAGACTGCCGAATAATCGGCATGAGCTGCTGCAAGTGCCTGAAGTAAGGGATGACTCTGAATTTCGGGACTAAGTTCATTCGCTGAAATGGCAAGGACGCGTTTGCCCAAGGTGGCTAATGTCTCGGTGGTGAGACGTACAAAACTGATTTTCATAAATTCAAAATGTTTAATTGTTACTAATTTTCGTTCAATTATCTCATGATATGTTCATTTCTTATTTGTCATCCCATTTTAAGGCATACACTATTACATTTGATATACCCCGATAGGCAGGAAACTGCCATCCGTTGCAGGATATCTCCCGCTAGTAGCGTAGCCTTTCCATCCGTTGCAGTTTAACTCCCGCAAGTTGCGTAGCCTCTCCATCCGTTGCAGTTTATCTCCCGCTAGTAGCGTAACCTTTCCATCCATTGCAGGACATTCCCCGCTAGTTGCGTAGCCTCTCCATCCATTGCAGTTTAACTCCCGCAAGTTGCGTAGCCTTTCCATCCATTGCAGGACATCTCCCGCTAGTTGCGTAGCCTTTCCATCCATTGCAGGTTATTTTGTTCTATAAAAAAGGAGCAATAATGTTTCGCCCGTTGGTACAGAACATACACTTATAAAATATCAACAGAAGAAATGGATGGTGACCTACTGCAATTGCCACTAAAAATAAAAAACAGATGCTAAACCATCAAATAATCAGACAAAATAAATTGGACAGTTAATTTTTATATCGTTGACAACCAGCGCTATAAAAATCGGATTTGAGTTTTTTTTGGACAAAAATGAAGTGAGTAGATGTGTATGTCTAAAAACAGCCGTTTTTGAGCAGCTTAGCAATCAATAATCCCCTCGTGTCCACGCACCGACTCAGATTAGACGGTTACATAATGCTTGTTTTTTTTGTGCAAAAGTTGTTGCAAGTTAGCATCGTACACTTCCAATACTGTTTCTCCCTACCAAATGGTAACTCCCTGATTGATTCAAATACATTTCGGTTGTTTTTAAGCACCCCATCTAGAACCTATCTTGCACATTTATTGCAACTTACACCATTGGCACAAGCTTTGCTTTACCTTCTGCAAAAAAACAACAGCTATGACAGCAGAAGAAATAAAAGAACTGGACGCGCAGGTGAGGAAGGCTCGTTTCGTTTTATCCCAAAAAGCAGGGGCGCTACACGACTTAATCGAGGATCGGTTGCCGGCAGATTATCTGGAAATTCCAGCCTGTGCCGAAGATGCATTTATGGCTTGTAAAACCTGGGATGAGCTGAATAAGAAATTACTGGCAAATAAAATTTAAGATGTTCCATATGAGTAAGTGGAAGTACATAATGTCCTATTTATCATAAAGAATAGAACGCGGATTTTACGGATTAAACGGATAATATCCCGATAGCTATTGGGACGGATCTATAACAGATTTAAGTCATGCAAGCATGACTGATAAGACCACTAATGATTGAAAATCATTCTGACTTGTCAGAATTAAAATCCGTTTTTTTATCCGCTAGATCCGCGTTTATCTGCGTTCAATTCTTCTATTTGTTTTTGTTTGATTATAGTGTATTAAATATTTCCTAATACTTATTTCAATTGCCGTCCAGCAATTAATTAAAATACGACATCACGTTGTTCGCATTACTTACAAAGTTTTCAACTTACTATTATTCATATCGGTTACTGAAAAAACTCGTAACTAAACACTTGTAACTATTATGCTGGTACATTTCTACGAAAAGCCGGGTTGCATCAACAACTCCAGGCAAAAACGACTACTGGAGGAACATGGACACAGAGTGGAAGCACATTCGTTGCTGGATCAGCACTGGAATGCAGCTACACTAAGGTTATTTTTTACCGACATGCCCGTGAGCGACTGGTTCAACGCCGCTGCACCACGCGTAAAGAGCGGGGAAGTCATCCCGGCCGATTTTGACGAAGCATCCGCCTTACTGGCTATGATCAACGATCCATTGCTTATTCGTCGACCGTTGATAGATGTGTATGGCGAGATGGCCTGTGGTTTTGACAATCCATTGGTAAAAAGTCTACTGAGCGAAAGTACGGACATCAGTGCTCTACTATCGTGCCCCAATATGGGAACAGACACGAAGTGTGACTAGCCATCACGAACAAGCCGGACGTGTAAGGCCCGGCTTGCAATAGATTATTAAATTTTCGACTTCCGTCTTCGCTTTTTCCACCACAGGATAAACCCGGTTACCGGCAAACTGGCAATAAACAGACTCATCAAAAAGGCAAATATCTTACCCGGTAATCCTAAAATGGCACCGGTGTGAATTTCGTAATTCATTCGCATAAGCTTATCGGCAAAGTCAGCATCTTTAAACCGACCGTAGATATTATCCACTTTTATCTCCTTCAGGCTGTATTGGTCGAAATAGCGGTAATCTGTTTTCCAGTATTTCCCGTCGCGTTGGGTAGCATTGGCGGCAAGTGAAGCGGTATCGGAATGAACGGGATGAACTTCGATGGAAGCTGCATCAGGGTATTCGCGCTGCATTAGTAACCACACCTTGTCGAGCGGTTCGGTTGTTTTCAACGTTGAATCAATCGCTTGCTTTTTCGAAAGCACTTCCGTGTAAGCCAAGGATTTTTTGCCACCTGCCACCGCGTAATAAGTTTTGGAAAACCATTCGAAGCCCCACACCAAACCCGTGATGGCAAATATTAGTGCAAACACAGTGATGTACAAACCACCGACCACGTGTAGATCCAGATTGATCCGCGGCCATTTTGTCCCCTTTTTCCACCTGAACCAAATGCGATTCTTCAATGCCTTCCGATTTTTTGGAATCCAAACCACAAGCCCGGTAATAAGAATAATGAGAAATACCAAAGTAGCACAAGCCACCAAGGGATGACCTATGTGAGGCGGCAGCCACAGGTAATAATGACCTTGCATAATAAAGCGAAAGAAATCCCTGTTCATATCTTTTACCTTCAATGCCTCACCCGTGTAAGGATTGAGGTAGACAATAAAATAGTAACTTGGATTATATCCATAGAAAATAGCTTCAGCAGCTTTAGCTCCGCCATTGTATTTCACGGCATGAAGTTCCTTGCCCGGCAAAAGCTTTTCAGCCACTTCTCCGAGTTGCGTAGGGAGCATAAAACGGTCGTTGCGCTCCTCCACGTAATGATACTTGCCTATTCCGGTTATCTCTTCCTGAAAAGCATAGAGTGAACCGGTGATGGCAATTATAAACACCAATAGCCCGGACGCCAGTCCGAGCCAAAGATGAAGTTGATGAAATAGTTTTTTCATGGTTTAATGAAGAACCCTTAACCCCTAAAGGGGAAGTAAGCTACTTTCGTCTCCTAAGTTGCATTATCAATTAGAACTTAAATAGGTAGACTATTATAATCCTCCGTCAGTCGACAGATTAGGGGTTTATTTTAAAATTTATACGTAATATTTAACCTCGAATTAATCAACGGTTCCGATTGCCAGTAGTAGAATCCACCCCAGTTATAATATGCTCCCGAGTACAGATGCTTGCTGGTAATATTATTTACGTTGAGTGCAATAGTGAATTTATTCAACTGATATGAAACGGCACCGTCCAATCGGAAGTAATCGGGCAAAGATTGACTTGTTCCGTCAAACACATACCACGAGGTACGACCTCCCTGATATTGCGCTCCAAGCGATACACCCAAGCCTTTAACAGCACCTTTGGAGGCACGATAAGTCAACCAGGCATTGCCCAAATGTGCACTGATACCCGGTACAGAGATATTCTCTTTTGCCGGATCGGTATCATTGGTCACAACGCCATCGGTATAAGCATAGTTCGCCGTCAGGTTCAGCTCTTCGGTAATTTGTCCACGCACATCAAATTCGATGCCCTTAGTAACTGTTTGACCAAGTTGAATGGAGAAATTCATGTTATTGGGGTCGGCAGTCAGCACATTGTTTTTGGTGATTTTATAAAGTGATAAAGACGTTACCCAGTTACCACCAAACCATTCGCGTTTAAGCCCTAATTCCACATTGTCGCCCGTTACCGGTTTAAAGCTATTGCCCTGTTTATCCGATCCGGCTTGCGGAACAAATGCCTGATCGTAAACACCATATAGAGAAGTGTTTTTATCAATGGAATAGCTTAATCCCACACGCGGGGTAAACTTTGAAGCATCGATAGTTCCCGAATAGGGATCAAGATCGCTCGCTGTTGTAAAACGACCGGCCAGCGTCAAACGCAATTTATCGCTGAACATGCTGATTTCGTCCTGCACATAATAGCCTGCGTACGATTGGCGGTAATGAACTCCGCGTTCGCGAATACTAAGCGAACGGGCGAAAACAGGATATTGAGATGCTGCAATCTGGCCATAAACCGGTTGATACACATTCAATGGTTTTAGAGCACCGGCTTGAGCCCAGTCGTGATAGAATGATTTATCCCCCATATCAATACCCCCCAATATCCGATGTCTTAGAAAGCCTGTTTTCACATCACCGTTTATGAAAAATTGCCCTACTTTACTTTCGCCTTCGTAATCCCAAATGGAGGTGGCACGATAAAGCGTGTCTTTGTTAGCCGAGAAACCGGTTGGCCACATGCTTTGCCCAATCTGTTTGGAATTGATATACGCAATTTGTCCGGTGAACTTCCAATTGTCGTTGAAGCTATGCACCATGGTAAGAAATGCCGAATTCTCAGTCAGCGTTGTCGGAGCCATATTATCTTCGGCCGTGGTAAAGTCAACCGGAAGGTCGTTATACCCTTTGGCTGAGTACGAGTAATTTGAGCCAATCATCGACATCAGGTTTTTCTGATAGGTATATTCGGCTGTAAGCGAAGTGCGATCATTGAATTTATATTTGATAACCGGAGCTACAGAAACGCGGTTATTATATTCGTACGGACGATGAGAACCCTTCGATTGTCCGAGTACATTGAGTCGATACAACAATTTACCACTCTTATCCAACTGACCATCCAAATCCAGCGTCGCGCGATAGGTATCAAAACTTCCTACCGTCATGCCCACTTCACCTTTGGTAATTCCGGTAGGCTTCTTCGTTACTACATTGTAAAATCCGCTCGGTTCACCGTTGGCGAGCATAAAACCTGCAGGCCCTTTTACAAACTCGATCCGTTCCACCATACTCATATCCTCCGGTTGAGGACTCCACGACATGGTTACATTCATTCCGTTGCGAAAAGCAGCTATCTGCGAACCCCGCATATAAATCAATGCGTAATTATCCCAGTGTTCCATACGTCGTGCACCACTCACGTTGCGGGTAACGCCTTCGAGCATATCAAAAATTTGTTGATCCTGAAGAATTTGCTTTGTAACTATCTGAATATTTTGAGGAACTTCGAGCAAAGGCGTTTTTAAACGAAGCGACACCGACGGATAATCCGCCACGTACTTGCTCGGATTGGCTGTTACCACCACCTCGGTAAGCTCCTTACTACTTTCAGTTAATACAAAGTCTATATTTACGGTTTTACCAGCTTCTGCCACCACCGTTTTAGTTTGGGTACCCACACCCACAAAACTGGCTTTTAAAGTGTATTTTCCGGGTTTTACGTTATCTATCACATAGGTTCCATCATGCTGAACAATGGCACCATTTTGCGTCCCTATCAATATCAGATTTACAAATTCGGCCACTTTACCATCTTTGGTAACCACCGAACCTTTTATAGAACCCGTCTGCGCAAATACCTGCGTCGAAATAAAAAACAATAGAAGAAATAATAATTTTTGCATACCTACCTTTATTTTAATTAATATCCGGTTGCAAAATTAAGCCCTCACGCCATCAAACAAAATCCCCAATTATGGGGATTATGAACCTCAAACTACCTACTATTCGGTTAATAAATCAGATTAGGAAGACAACAATATCAATTGTCCATATTCTGTTTCTCGCGACTCCCCTCCTTGTCTTTTATAAAATGGCAAAGTTTTTGATATTGAAAAAAAATAATCAGCGCTCCTTAGTTAATTAAATGGAGTCGTTTTGAATATTTAACCCCAAATTAATTGCAGAATTATTTTTCTGCATATATTTGTAATGTTTTTTAAGTAAATAAACAACCGGTGAGTATGTTCGCTAAAAAAAAACAATCATTTAATAATTGACATACCAATTATTGAAAATCAAAAAACACAACTTACAATGAAAAGAATTTGCACGTTATTAATGGCTGTCCTATTTCTTTCAGTCACAGCAGTTAGCGCACAGGATGCAACAGCTAAAAAATCGAAAAAAGAAGTAAAGAAAGAACTGGGTCAAAAACTTAAAAAGGATGGTACGGTAGACAAACGCTACAAGCAAAGCGAAGCGAAGGTAAAAGAAGTAAAAGCACTTCCTGAAAATGCAAAGGCTAAATCTGAGAATGCCGGACAAAAATTAAAAAAGGACGGTACAGTAGACAAACGCTACAAACAAGGCGAAGCGAAGGTAAAAGAAGCAAAAGCACTTCCTGAAAAAGCAAAGGCCAAATCTGAAAATGCCGGTCAAAAATTGAAAAAGGACGGTACAGTAGACAAACGCTACAAACAAGGCGAAGCCGCAGCTAAAGAAGTAAAAGCGGCGCCTGCCAAAGTCACTAAACAAGTGGCTGCAAGCGGTGAACATTTGAAAAAAGATGGTTCGGCCGACATGCGCTACAAAGAAAACAGAGAAGGACTACACAAAGGAACAAAGCACATTAAAAAAGATGGCACTCCCGACAAACGTTACAAAGAAAATCAATAATCTCATGTAACCAAAGAAAAAACAACGAGCTTAATCATTGCGATGAAGCTCGTTGTCATTTAAGTTCATCCCGCATCTTCTTTGGAAGTCCGGCCACCACCAAATCGTAAGAATGCTGTATCAATTCGCACAAAAAAATTTGCGAAATCATGGGTTGGATATAAACCGTATTCCAATGTTTTTTATTGAAATGCCATGCCGGTACTACGGCGGAGTATTCTTCGCGCAACGCAATCGCCTTTTCGGGATCACATTTCAACGAAATTTGTGTTTCGGTAGTATCCAGCGGTATAAGTGCAAACATTTTGCCCTGCACTTTTAGTACTAAGGTTACTTCGTCGAAAGGAAAACACTCGGTAGTTCCTTTCAGACTCAGACATTGATCGCGAAGTTCTTCTATGTTCATAGTAGTTGGAGCTGAGTTGACACTTATTAATCTCAGAAACCTGATCATCGCACAAAGATAGAAATAATCTTTTACAAATTAATTCCCAGCTCCGCCACCTGATTTTGTATCATCATTAGAAATGCCGCGTCTGGCTTTCTTCACAGTTGTGTCCATCTTTCCAAAATTATAAGTCAGGCTGGCACGTAATGACCGTGATTGTCTGATAAATTCACTGTGCATCATATAATCAGGCGTCAGGTAGTCGTTAATATACTTCTGCTCCTTGGTAAGGGGATTATTGACAGACAGATTCAACGAAAGCTTTTTCTTTAAGAAATACTGAGACAATCCGATGCTTGTGTACGTGTAGGATGAAGATTTTCCCTGAAGCTGAACAGATGAGGTATATAACCCGTAGTTAGCATTCACAGCTCCATTTTTCCATAATTCAATGCGGGTATTCAACGAGTTTCTGAAGTTGAAACCATCATTTTTAATCAAGACACCGTTACTGGTGGCTTCCAGTTCTGAATAATAGACTCCACCATTGTAGCCAATATTAAACTTCGAGCTGGGGCGATAAGAAAAATAAGTGTTCAGCCCTACTCTCATGTCTTTTCCAATATTTTCGTAGGTAGTATTGCGGATATTATTCGCTTTCATGGTCGACACCTGCTCAATAGAGTTATTGGTAAACGCTGCCGTTCCGGTTAGTCCCAGGTTGAATTTCGGAGTAAACGTATTGTATCCCAATTCAAATGAGTGAGCAACCTCGGATTTCAGATTTGGATTTCCGTAGTAAATATTCAATCGGTCCATATCATTTTTATACGGATTCAGGAACCATATGCCCGGGCGATAAAGTCGTTGCGTATACGAGGCTTTTAGTGTATTTCCGGGTTTTAGCTGATACGAAAAGGTGAAATAAGGAACCAGGTTTTGAAGTTTATTGGTAAAACTGGTATCTCTGACCGATGTTGATGTGGCATCATTCCAGGTTAACTCACCGCGAAGTCCGGTTTTAAAACTAAACTTGTTCAATTTTAGAACGTAGCCGGCATACACCCCTAAAATGGTTTGTTTGTAGTCCAGTTCGTTACTCCGGTTAAGATCCTGAGCCCATGCATTTGTAGTATTATCAAATAGAAAAGCGTCGGAATTACTATTATTTTGACGATAAATAGCTTTTATACCGCATTCGATTTGATGCAACTTTGACAAAGGGTCGTAATAATCAATCTGAAGTGTCTGTTCACGCGTAAAATCATCGGTTTTCGAATGTTGTTTATACCCTGCATACTGAAACATGTTTTGCGTTTCGGTATTAAAATCATAAGTATAGGGATTATTATCCAACTTATAAGAAATAGTAAACGATTTATCCGGCTTTTTAAAGGTTCGTTGATAGTCGATATTTCCCGAGATACTTCCATATTTGTAATTTCCACTATTCAATTGATCGAAATACCCTGTTCTCACATTTTGTTTGTTGAGAATCTCGGTAGATGAAGTTCCCGTTGACTTATTATCGGCCAGGTAACCCCAGAAAGATGCAGAAATCAGGTTCAGCGAATCAAGATCATAGCTGGCTTCACCATTAAAATTGTGCGATAAGCCTTTCTGATTGCTGCCTCCTTTCTGATGGGTATAATATTGCTCAGTAGCGGAAGGCAGATAGTTCTCACGTGTTGAATTACTACTTGAGTTAGGTTGCTTGTATTGGTTAATCGAATACCGTCCTGAGAAACCGAATTTATTTACCTTAGTAGTCAGATAAAGACTTCCGTTGGCGCTACCGTATGAATCGAAACCACCACTTACGCTACCGTTGTAGCCATTCAGCGATTTTTTCACTGTAATGATATTGATAATACCTCCCACCCCTTCGGCGTCATACTTCGACGAGGGATTGGTAATTACTTCAATATCTTTAATGGTATTGGCCGGCATGCTTTTGATAACCTCTTTGAAGTTTTTGGACATCATCGACGAACTTTTGCCGTTTACCAACACTTTGTAGTTCGATTGTCCGTTGAGGGTTACGTTCTCATCCCCATCAACCGTAATAAGTGGCACTTTACGTAAAATCTCCAATCCGGTACTTGTCTTTGAATCGGGATCCGACTCAATGCTGTACGAAATTTTATCCACATCTACTTTTACCAGCGGCTTTTGAGCCGTTACAGCCACTTCCTTCAATGCCACACCTTCGTTCATTTTCACAGCACCCAAGTCGGTTTTAAGCTCTGTAATATCCACATTTTGATGTGTTTCGGCATAACCCAAAGCCGAAAAGATGAGCGAGTATTTTTGTTTCTCATTTACAGAAATCGAGAATTTACCCGAAACATCACTGCTTATTTTTTTTATCGTTTTTGCGCTATCGTTTTGAAGCGTCACAGTGGCATAAGGAATACTTTTGCCCGATACAGTCTCAATAGCCTGACCTGTAATCTGATAAACCGCCGGTTTAGTTTCTGCACTGATATTGATGGTAACAAACAAGAAAAACAGGAGTGACATTTTTAGGTTCATAGTCCAATTATTTATTTGAGATTAATAAAATACAAATTAAAGTATTATTCGGTTAATCTCTGAACTTTGTTTAGGAACTTTAATTATTTAATGGGTTAATTAACAGTGACAGTGAAAATAATCTTGTATTCATGTCAATCATTAAACAAAGCCACACCTCAGAACATTTTCCGAAGTGCGGCCTTATTTTAAACTGCTGAGTCATATAATTAGTGTAACACCAGTAGGAGCTGCTTCTCTATAATTTGACAAAAAACTTCCCCGGTTCGCCGTAGCGCAAATAATGTTGCTCCCGATGTTTGGCATAGCGTCCCGCTATGTCAAAGTTAGAACTTGTCCGTCCATTGACGGAAGGAAAGCTCCTCCTTTCCATTTTCTGATTTATCGAACTGTCCGCATTAATAAAGACACAAATTCTTTGTGCCTTTTTCTGCTTCTGAATATGCCAGCCAGAGGCCGGCTTTTAGCTGCGACGAAGCGAATCGAAGATCAACGCAGGTAAAGACGCTTCGCCGAACTCAATGCCGACAACCTACACTGAACGGGGGTTCCTTCCAAATATTAAATTTATTTAGGGCATTTGCTGCCATAGACCCTAGTGGTCAAAACCAAAGTAATAATTTTAGGGTTTATAAAGTATTTGATAATGCAATTTATCTAATTCTTCATAAGTGTATTTTACTTTCCTTTCATACAACTGTTTTTCAACTATCTGCTCCCAAGTATAGTTTCTCAAGGTACTTTCTTTGATAAAGAAAAAGTTAACGTAATCTTTATCTGGAAATGGTCTGAATTTTCCAACAGCATGAATCCCATCATCATGAAACTCAATATAAGAATGTGCATCAATTCGATAGTCTGGATAACCTACTGTATCTATTCTATTGCCATATTTATCAATGCTAACCACATGGTTTACAAAAAACAATTCTAACTTAGGTTTCATTTGAATACTTTCTTGTGATGTGTAATACACATAAATAGCATCGTCAGTATAATTATAAACATCTAACATGCTTTTTGAAGGTGGGTCAAAAGCACAGCTACTTAACAAAACAGAAGTAAGAATCAATCGAAAGGCCATTTTTTTTGTTGTCATATTTAATGTTTTAAATGAAAATAACAGAACAGTTAAATTAATTTAAGGGGATTGTAAAGGAAAATATAGCATTATTTAACGGAAATTTAACGGGATTAGGTATATATCTGCTACCAAAATAAGCACTGGATAATCTATTAGCCTCCATCTCAACTGCAAGGGTATAATGATTCCATACACCTTTAGTTACAGTATGTAACTCAGCACTAAATGCACTTGGTGCTGCCACTTGTTGATAATATACTGAATCACATAATTAGTGTAACACCAGTAGAAGCTGTTTCTCTATAATTTGATAAAAATCTTCTTTTTGTACAGGATATTGCCGATAAACCAGTTGAGCGTTACGAACAACAGCGCGAAGAGCAACGATCCCATAAGATCACCAAAAACCGGAGACAGCCATTGGTTGTAAACGTAAGCATGTATGGATACCCATTCGCCGTAAACCGTAAAACCGATATTGCCTAATAAAACGCTGAGCACGGCTGCTACCACATAGATAAACATAGGGTTTACGCCGAATGATTCGAAGAAAATACTCCAGTTCTTTTTAGCTTTTATATCGATGAGCCAAATGAGCAGTGCCAGTAGAAGCGAAGCCAGTCCACAAGTGGTCAGCACAAAACTCGAACTCCATATTTTTTTATTGATGGGGAAACCGTACTGGAGCAAAAATCCTAAAAACAGGATAATCGTTCCGAAAATAAACAACTTCTGAATGCGCACTCCATTCTCTTTCACTTCGGAAATTAATTTTCCGGCCCAAACTCCAATTAAAACATGTGCTATACCAGGAAGGGTACTCAATACACCTTCAGGATCGAATACAACCGGCGAACCATCGGATAAATGATCGGTATACATGTGGCGGACGCCCAAAACAGCACGGTCGATAACGGCCACTAAGCTGCTGCTATTTTGCTCAAAACTGTTGGACACAGCTATTAATATCCAATAAAAAACCAAGAGGATAGCACTTATCCACAATGCACGTTTGGGCTTAAAGATCAAAACAGCAAGCGAACCAAAAAATGACACAAGTGCCAGGCGTTGCAATACCCCCAATATTCTGAGCGACTCGAGATTATTGGCTGCTTGTCCTATTTTAGCGAAGAAAGTAAGGTCTTCCGTCCACAATTCTCTTAATGCTCCACCGAAATGTCCAAACCAATTCAATGCTACCCCAATAAGAAAGAGCAAAACCGAACGACGAAGCAATTTTGAAAATGTTTGGGCGGAAAATTTGAAATCGAACTTTTTGTACGAAAGAAACATGGAAACACCCATGATAAACATGAAAAATGGGAATACAAGATCGGTCGGAGTCAACCCATTCCATTGTGCATGACGGAGCGGAGCGTAAATGCTGCCCCAGCTTCCGGGATTGTTGACTAAAATCATTCCTGCAATGGTTATGCCGCGTAGCACATCGAGTGAAAGAAGGCGCGAAGAATTTACTTTTGTAATTTTTGTCATGGCATTCGAATAACTAGTGGAGTAAACGTGCATTTATATTCTCACAAATATACAAAAAAAACGATACGGTATAAACTTCACAATATCAAAACAACAAAGGCTGTCTCCTTTTCTTGAGACAGCCCTTGCTCTTTTCTCTTCAACTTCGGAATAGAGAACTACGTAAGACAGGAATAGCGCTTGTTTTAGGACCAAATGCTGCGTTTAGGAGGATTGCCATAGTTGTCAAACTGATCTCCATTTGCTCTTATGACTTGAGTAAGCTCTTCTACCGTGAAATCGTAGCCATCGGCTATTGCCAATTGCACAAACCTCTCTTTTGTCATTACATTATCGTACTTGATACGGAATTCTTTATCTCCGCTTCCCTTTTCCAGCAAATCTATTACACTTTGTTTAGACATATACCATCATTAATTAAAAGTTATTTATTGTACAAATATAATCAAATATACAGTAATATGCAAAATAATAAATCATTTTTCTATATATCATCCATTTATACTGTTATTTTGAAGGCATAAACAGCACAATAGACAGCAAATAGATACAACACCTGTAATATATAAAAAAGAGCGTCCTGCAGACAGTTTGCCTACAGGACGCTTTCTTTTAGTCTTGAAATATTATTTTACCTCAGCTCCATTGCTTACAACCGTCTTAGGTTGGATAAGTACCAGCTTTCCATCGGCATTTTCGGCTGAAAGAATCATGCCTTCGCTCATCACTCCACGCAATTTACGAGGTTCAAAATTAGCAATAAAACAAACTTGTGTTCCAATCAATTCTTCAGGATTAGGGTAAGACTGCGCAATGCCAGAAAGGATGGTGCGATCTTCTAAACCATCGGCAATGCGGAATTGCAACAATTTATCGGCCTTCGGCACTTTTTGGCAATCGAGCACGGTACCCACGCGGATATCCATTTTCATGAAATCATCGAAGGCTACATTTTCGCGTATTGGTGCGGCTTTATAGTTGGCCGTTTCATTTTCCTTTTTTGTGTCGAACAATTTTTGAACCTGTGCTTCGATGGTTTCATCTTCAATTTTATCGAAAAGAAGTTCCGGAGTTCCCAGTTGAGCGCCGGCTTTCAATAAATCGATGCGCCCCAGTTCTTTCCAGTCGAAGGTTGAAAGGTTCAACATATTTCGCAGCTTCTCGGATGTAAATGGTAAAAACGGTTCGAAAGCAATGGCCAGATTAGCCGCAATCTGCAGGCTCAGGTGCATGATGGTTGCCACGCGATCCATGTCCGTTTTAGCCACTTTCCAGGGCTCTGTATCCGCCAGGTATTTATTTCCGATACGTGCCAGCGTCATAGCCTCTTTTTGGGCATCGCGGAAACGGAAATTATTCAGCAGTTTTTCTACTTCTGCCTTTACGTTTACAAATTCTTCGAGTGTTTGTTTATCGTAATCGGTCAACTCGCCCAGTGCAGGCACTTTGCCGTCGTAATATTTTTGAGTCAACACCAATGCACGATTGATAAAGTTACCAAAAATGGCCACCAACTCATTGTTATTGCGTGCCTGAAAATCCTTCCAGGTAAAATCATTGTCTTTTGTCTCGGGTGCATTAGCGGTCAACACATAGCGCAGCACATCTTGTTTTCCCGGAAATTCTTCCAGGTATTCGTGCAACCAAACCGCCCAATTGCGCGAAGTAGAAATTTTGTCGCCTTCCAGGTTCAAAAACTCATTTGCCGGAACATTGTCGGGGAGAATATAGGATCCCTCTGCTTTCAGCATAGCAGGAAAAACGATACAGTGGAAAACGATATTGTCTTTGCCAATAAAGTGCAACAGGCGTGTTTCCGGATCTTTCCACCACTTTTCCCAACTATCGGGAAGCAATTCCTTAGTGTTCGAAATATAGCCAATGGGTGCATCGAACCATACATAAAGTACTTTTCCTTCAGCACCCGCAACAGGCACCGGAATTCCCCAATCCAAATCTCTACTTACAGCACGCGGCTGCAAGCCCATGTCGAGCCAGCTTTTGCACTGTCCGTACACGTTTGGTTTCCATTCCTTATGATCTTCCAATATCCATTTGCGCAACCATTCTTCGTGTTGATCGAGTGGCAAATACCAGTGTTTGGTTTCACGCATAACAGGCACTGCACCACTGATGGCTGATTTTGGGTTGATTAAATCGGTAGGACTAAGTGATGTTCCGCACGATTCGCATTGATCGCCATAGGCGTTTTCATTGCCACAATGTGGACATTTACCTGTTATATAGCGGTCGGCAAGAAATTGTTGCGCCGACTCGTCAAAATATTGTTCGCTGGTTTTTTCAACAAAACCGCCTTTACCTTCTATTGTTTTGAAAATATCGGAAGCTAATTCTTTGTGTGTTGACGAAGTAGTACGCGAATAAATATCAAATGTAATTCCAAAATCTTCGAATGACTTTTTGATAATACCGTGATATCGATCTACAATATCTTGTGGTGTTACACCTTCTTTCTTTGCTTTAATGGTAATCGGCACACCATGTTCGTCCGATCCGCCGATGAACAGCACTTCTTCGCCCTTCAGGCGGAGGTAGCGGACATAAATATCGGCGGGAATATATACACCGGCCAAATGACCAATGTGCACCGGCCCATTGGCATAGGGCAAAGCGGAAGTTACGGTAGTACGTTTAAAATTTGTCATGTAGTAATCAGTTGATTGGTTCATCAGTTGATTGGTTTGTTAGTTTACAGTAAGTTGCGAACAAAATAACTGATAAACCGGCCAGCCAATTAACTTTTTGCCAAGTTGGAGTGCAAAGATACGGACAAATAATTAAATTTGGAGTATATTTGCGAACCAAAAAACAGATGCGCTAATTCTATTTCATTATGCCCCTAAACAAAACACTATTAAAAGAACAACTGGCCGAACTTTCGAAAAAAGACCTGGCCGAAATGGTGCTTAAACTGGCAGCAAAAAGGTATAATTACGAGTTTCTGCTGGTAAATTTTCTGGACAAAGAGGGTGGCGAGCAAACCTTATTCGAGGAAGCGAAAGAAGCCATTGACACACTCAACCAAAAGGAATTTAAAGGGCGTACCATTCAGCACCAAATGGTGAAAAGGCTGAATGCGTGTACTAAACGAATCACTGAATTTACCGTTGAGACCAAGAGCAAAAAACTGGAGGCCGATTTGATTCTTCACGTGCTGGAAATGCAATTCAAGCAGCCCGGTAAGGTGTTTGGCGCACGGGTTTCGGGTTACGACTACAAGGTTGGATTATTGCTCAAAAAACTCATCTCAATAGTCACAAAAAAACTACACCCCGACTACCTTATTGATTATCAAGACAAAATAAATATATTTCTTGAAAAATTACACCGAACTTCCGACAGAGTAAACACCATCAGGGAACTACCGCAAGAAATTGAATAAAAAAATGACCAAGCTCAGCAATGCTGAAATTGGTCATCTTCTATTAGGATTATTTTAATTTGATAAGTCTACATCTCCCACTTTTCGCAGGTAGCAATCAGATCATCAAATGTTTTTACTTTCGATTTAGCTTGTACTTCGACAATCTGTGCTTCTACGGCTGCATCATAGGTTTCTTCTTCCACATCACGAATAACACCCACCGCTATCGGCATTTCCGGCCCTTCCATCAAAGCCAGTTTCATTTGCAATGTAGTGTCCTGACAAGTAGCATCATGTACCAAAATATCTGCTTCGGTAACGCCATTCTGACCGATAGCTACCACTTTCAGATTAAAGCCATCAAGCATAAGGCCTTTGTTAGCTTCTTTTCCAAAAATCATTGGTTTACCATGTTCAAGTAGAATTAACCGATCGCTGCGGGTTTCTTTTTCAGCCAACCAACCATGAGCTCCGTCATTAAAAATAACACAGTTTACTAAACACTCAACTACCGATGTCCCTTTGTGGCGGGCAGCAGCCAAAATAGCAGTTTGCGAATTTTTCAAGTCTACGTCAAGCAAACGGGCGAAGAAAGTACCACGCGCTCCAAAAGTAAGCTCAGCAGGACGGAACGGACGTTCTACAGTACCAAAAGGAGATGACTTTGTTACATATCCTTTTTTGGTAGTCGGTGAATATTGTCCTTTTGTAAGCCCGTAAATCTGATTATTGAAAAGCAATACATTTATATCCACATTACGACGAACGCTATGAATAAAATGATTTCCACCAATTGCCAAACAGTCGCCATCACCGGTAATTTGCCATACCGATAATTTTGGATTAGCCACTTTTACACCTGTTGCCACGGCTGCTCCACGCCCATGAATGGTATGAAATCCATAGCTACTGGTATAATAAGGCAAACGAGACGAACATCCGATACCCGAAATAACAGCCGTATCATGCGGTGCTACTCCTAAGTCAGCCATTACTTTCTGTAGTGAGTTCAGCACGGCATAGTCGCCACAACCCGGACACCAACGTACGTACTGGTCGCTTTTAAAGTCTTTGGCGGTATATTGTATTGTTGATTCTTTAGTTTCCATAAGTTGAAAATATTATATTGTTACTGGAAAAATACCGATTTATTATTTCAATAAATTCTCGAAACATTCTTCCAATTCGGCAACTGTAAATGGTTGACCCTGAACTTTATTGTGTTGCAGAAATTCTACAGCAGCAACGTTCGAACGCAAATAAGTTGCAAACTGTCCGCTGTTCAATTCACAAACCACTACTTTTTTGTTCTTATATTGTTGAATTATTTCAACAGTATTTTTTGGAAGTGGATTGATATAATTGAAATGCGCTAAGGCAATTTTGCTTCCTTTCTTGTTCATCGATTGCACGGCGCTCATCAAGTGACCGTGTGTTCCACCCCAACCAATTACCAACAAATCGGCATCATCAGCTCCTTCAAGAACTAAGTCGGGAAGTGAGCGACTGATATTTTTTATTTTCTCTGCACGTGTATCTACCATTTTCTGATGATTCTCAGGATCGGTAGAGATAGCTCCGGTATAATAGTCTTTTTCAAGACCACCGTTTCTATGTCCAAAACCTTCGGTTCCCGGAACACTCCAATAGCGCACTTTGGTTTCTTCGTCGCGCGAAGTAACTTTTATGTCCTCCATACCTTTTTTGGTATAGTTCGGATAAATGCCCGGTAATTCAGCCAGAGTTGGAAGTTTCCAAAGCGAAGTTCCGTTTCCGATAAATGCATCTGTCAACAAAATAACAGGAGTCATATGTTCCAAAGCAATTTTACTGGCCATAAATGCAAAGTGAAAGCAGTCGGCTGGCGTACTTGCAGCCATTACCACTGCAGGACTTTCGCCGTTACGTCCATAAAGGGCCTGTAACAGGTCGGTTTGCTCTGTTTTGGTAGGCAGACCTGTAGATGGTCCACCACGCATAACATCAACGATAACAAGCGGTAATTCGGCCATCACAGCCAACCCAATAGCTTCCGATTTCAGAGCCAGTCCCGGTCCTGATGTATTCGTAGCTGCCAGACTGCCGGCAAAAGCAGCTCCAATAGCAGAAGTGATACCTGCTATCTCGTCTTCCGCCTGCACCACTTTTACACCCATGTCTTTACGCAAAGCCAATTCGTGCATGATGTCGGTAGCCGGAGTAATAGGGTAACTTCCTAAGAAAAGTTGCAAGCCCGATTTTTGCGAAGCAGCAATCAACCCCCAGGCAGTAGCTTTATTACCACTAATGCTGGTATAAGTTCCTTTCGGTGTTTCGTGCGATTTTTCGACAATGAAGGTCGAGATGGTCAGGTGCAAATTATTTCCATAATTATAACCATCAGTCAACACTTTCACATTGGCATGCAACAAGTCGGGTTTTTTACCGAATTTATTTTCTAAGAAATGGATCGCCTGGTCAATTGGTCGGTTGAACAACCAGCAGATTAATCCCAACGAAAACATATTTTTGCTCCGCAACACCGATTTATTATCAAGCCCAAATCCATCCAAACTACTTTGAGTAAGCGAAGACAATGGAGCCGGAATAAGTTGTGTTGCATCAGAAATTCCAAGTTCTACAAAAGGATTGTCCGTTTTGAAGCCTGCTTTGTCCAAATCAGATTTTTCGAACGAGTCTGTATCAAAAATAATAATACCCCCTTTTTTTACACTAGCCGCATTCACTTTAAGTGCTGCAGGATTCATGGCTACCAATACATCGGCATCATCACCGGGAGTATATATTTTGCTCGAACCAAGATGTACCTGAAAACCGGATACACCACCCAGAGTACCTAGTGGGGCGCGTATTTCAGAAGGGAAATCGGGGAAAGTTGAAATTTCGTTGCCTAAAATTGCCGAAAGATTGGAAAATAAAGTTCCTGTTAGTTGCATTCCGTCTCCCGAGTCACCAGAGAAACGAACAACTACATTATCCAATTCGGTTGTTTTCGTTTTGTCCATATTTATTAAATCGTATATTTATGCTAACATTCTATAAAAAAGCATTCTTTGTGCAAATATAAGCATTAAGGAGCGTTTATACAATCTAATTAACCAAATTCTATGGAAAAGTGATTAAATATACTGACAAATGCTGCAATAATTGAATTTATATTCAAAAAATGCTTTTATAGTAACAAATCAAAACTCTGCATTGTTCGGAGTACGTGGGAAAGGAATTACATCGCGGATATTCGACATACCAGTTACAAAAAGTAACAACCGCTCAAATCCTAAGCCAAATCCTGAGTGAGGAGCAGTTCCGAAACGGCGGGTGTCAAGATACCACCAAATGTCTTTTGTAGGCACGCCCATCTCTTCTGCGCGATTTTTCAGTTTTTCGTAGTCCTCTTCACGTTGCGATCCTCCGATAATTTCTCCGATTTTAGGGAACAATACGTCCATGGCACGAACTGTCTTGCCATCCTCGTTTTGCTTCATATAGAACGATTTAATCTCTTTTGGATAGTCAGTAAGGATAACCGGTTTTTTGAAATGCTGTTCTACCAGATAGCGCTCGTGCTCCGATTGCAAGTCGGTACCCCAACCAACCGGGAATTCGAATTTGTGACCTTTGGCAACAGCAGCTTCCAGAATTTCGACACCTTGTGTATAGGGCAAGCGAATAAAATCGTCGTTTACCACTGAGTTCAGACGCTCAATCAATTCTTTATCGTACATCGTTGAAAGGAACTCTAAATCGTCTTTACATTTATCCAATGCCCAACGAATACAGTATTGAATAAAATCTTGCGCCAATTGCATGTTGTCTTCAATTTCGTTGAAAGCAACTTCCGGTTCAATCATCCAAAATTCTGACAAATGGCGTGGCGTATTTGAGTTCTCAGCACGGAACGTAGGGCCGAAAGTATAAATAGCTCCCATCGACATAGCGGCTAACTCACCTTCTAATTGTCCGGAAACGGTAAGGCTGGCTTGTTTGCCAAAGAAATCGTTGCTATAGTCAATCTGACCGGCTTCATCCTTCTTTAGGTCGTACAAGTTCATGGTAGTTACCTGAAACATTTGTCCGGCACCTTCACAGTCTGAAGCTGTAATGATCGGCGTATGAAAATAGAAGAATCCACGTTCGTGAAAAAATGTATGAATAGCCATCGCCATGTGGTGACGAATACGGAAAATAGCACCAAAGGTATTGGTCCGTGGACGAAGATGGGCAATCTCGCGCAAAAACTCGAGCGTATGACCTTTCTTTTGCAAAGGATATGTTTCCGGATCGGCTACGCCGTAAATTTCAATTTGCGTGGCTTGAATCTCCACCTTTTGACCCTGCCCCATCGATTCAACCAATGTACCAACCACACTGATACATGCACCGGTAGTTATTGGTTTCAGATATTCGTCGCCAAATTTTTCATTATCTACTACAACTTGTATATTATGAATCGTCGATCCATCATTCAACGCTATAAAGCTAACATTTTTATTACCACGGCGGGTTCTCACCCAACCTTTGATGTTTACCTCGGCACCAAAATCAATTCGTTTCAATGCATCAACAATAATCGTTCTGCTCATGTTATTTGTAATCAATAAAGTATATAGTTCGTAATTTGCTTTGAAAGTACAAAAGTACTAATTTCCGTTGAAAAAAAAGTACGCTGATAAAAACAAAAAGCACCATGTCCAACGTGAACCGGTGCTTTTTGTATATCTGTAAAAATCAATTATTTTTTAGTTGTTTGATCATCGATACTTCCAATCATGCTCATCGCGCAACGGAAACCAATATCGTTGGCCGATTTGTCCTGATCCAGGAATCTACGGGTAGACGGCGATAACCAGTATACACGGTCTTTCCACGATCCTCCTTTGTAAACACGTGTCTTATCACTAACTTTAGGACACAACACATCGGTAGGATCAAGCTTTTGGGTGTTCTTCAAATTATCCAATCCTTTTGGATCTACTAATGCCAATGAGAAATTGTATTGCGAAGTAGCATCACCATCCTTGAAGTTCCGAACATCGTCGTTCTTTTCAATTTTCGTTTGAACTCTACCAAGTGAATCAATTTTGTAGACTTTGTTTCCAATCTCATCAGTGCTTTCAACAACCGGTGTCAAGTAAACGTTTCCTCTAAATGAGTTATACTCCGACATCTCTTCGAATGAAGTTGGTCTGTACACATCAAGCACCCACTCGTTCACATTACCGGCCATATTATACAACCCGAAATTGTTAGGAGTATATTTATTAACCGGTGCTGTAATGGTCGCCTTATCATTCAAACTACCAGATGTACCCATCATGTCGCCTCGTCCACGCACAAAGTTAGCCTGCATTTGACCCAACGCCTTTTTTGCAGGCACACGCACCTGAGCTCCCGACCAAGGATACATTTTGCTTTCTTTTACAAGCCCATCCTTTTCCGATCTGGTAGCATAAGCAGCAAATTCCCATTCAGCTTCTGTTGGCAAACGGAAATCAGAAAACAAAATTCCATCAGACATATCTACTTTTGTAACCTCGCCCGAAGCGTTTTCTTTCGGTCTGCGACCTTCAGCCGGCTTATAACTTGATTGCAATAAGTATTTTTGGGTGTTAAACACAAAGTTTGTCGAGATAGAATCAAAATCTTCCTGCTTTTGCAATGTCGTAAAATCCGGCACTTCAATAATTCCTGCATCGATAAGGGCTTTTTCATTTACCCTGTCAGTACGCCAGGCGCAATAATCCATAGCTTGCTCCCAACTTACGCCTACAATCGGATATTGATCAAAAGAGGGATGTGAAAAATAATTTTCCAGGTAGGGTTCGTTATAGGCCAACTCTTCGCGCCATATTTTTCCGTTTGGCTGAGCTTTGACAACAAGTTTTGGAGCTGTTTTTCCAAATACTCTTTGCATCCAGTTGGTATATTCACGCCAATCGATGTTTCTTATTTCATATTGATCCATATAAAATGAACTTACAGTAATCCGTCGACGCTTGTTGTCGCGCGAAGCGGTTATAAATTCACCTCTTTCACCGACCGTGTATGAACCACCCTCAACAGCAACCATTCCGGGAGGGACTTTAGTCTTGAAATTGTTTTTAACCAAAAATTCAGTACCTTCTTTATCATTATATTTCCAACCGGTTACGCTCGAAACCCCTTTGTCGCTGGTCTTGCCTGCGCAGCCAACCAAAGTTATTGCCAAAGATATAGTTGCTAATTTAGCTATGGTTTTAAAGTTCATAAGTTAGGTGATATGAATTGTTAATAGTTATTTATATAAACAGCAGTGCAAAAATAGTATTTTTTTTGCGTAATGAGTCAATGAATGTAAATGTTTTTACATATTCAAATAAAAAAACGACATAGTAATAACTAATTTTGACACAAAATCGTATATTTACCATTAATTTATTTCAGAATTAAATGATAAGAACAATGCCTCACTATATTTTCTTACTTTTGCAAGATAGATTTTTACGCGTGCATATTTAAAAATTCCATTTTTCATGAATTCAAACACCTTACAAATAAACCTCAATGATACTCTGATTGATTTGTCCACGCCAATTGTCATGGGAATTCTCAACACAACTCCCGATTCATTTTTCAAGGGAAACAGATTTGTGTCGGACAAAGGGATCTTAAAATGTGTTGAGAAAATTGTTTCCGAAGGTGGTAGTCTGATTGATATTGGTGGTTACTCTACTCGCCCTCAGGCAGAGGTGGTGACCGACGAGGAGGAGATTCGTCGCGTTTCGGAGGCACTGGAAATTATTCACAAAAAATTCCCCGATGTGCTGATTTCCGTCGACACCTTCCGCTCCACGGTGGTAAGAGAAGTTGTCAGGAACTACAAGGTGGCTATGATTAACGATATTGGTGGCGGAACATTGGATACACTCATGTTCGAAACCATCGCCGATCTGAAGGTAGCTTACGTGCTGATGCATACCCGGGGAACACCTCAAACCATGCAGTCGAAAACGGAGTACGATGACTTGCCGGCTGATGTTTTTCACTTTCTGGAGAAGCGAATTGCTCAACTAAGATTATTTGGCGTGAACGATATAATCGTCGATCCTGGATTTGGGTTTGCCAAAACGGGTGCTCAGAACTTTGAATTATTGAAAAAACTCTCGTATTTTAAAGAACTGAACGTCCCGATTCTAGCCGGATTGTCGCGTAAATCGATGATATACAATTTGCTCAACACCGATGCCGAAGGAGCACTCAACGGCACAACTGCCGCCAACATGCTGGCCCTTTTGGGCGGTGCATCTATTCTTCGTGTGCACGATGTAAAAGAGGCTTTTCAGACAATTGAGATATATAAAGCATATTGCAAATAACGAATTAACACCAACACTGCAAAAAGAAAAATTATGGGATTTCAGATTGGCATTAAAGACATGGTTGATATATTTTTGGTAGCTATTTTACTCTACCAAATGTTCAAACTGCTCAAACGTTCGGGAGCCGCAAATGTATTTCTGGGCATCATTGCATTTATAATTTGCTGGTTTCTTGTTTCTTATGTATTTAAAATGGAGCTGCTTGGCGGTATCTTCGACCGAATTATAAGTGTTGGTGCATTTGCCTTAATTGTTATTTTTCAGGAAGAAATTCGTCGGTTTTTCTCAAAGATCGGATCGACAAGTAAGTGGAAATCTTTAAATTCCATCAAACGTTTCTTTGGAAATAATCACAACGAGGAAGAAAAATCAAATTACGATTTAGTGCAGATTGTGCTTGCCTGCAGAAGCTTATCTAAAAGTTCTACAGGCGGTTTAATTGTGATTACCAAACTGAACGACCTGGAATTCTATTTGCAATCCGGCGAACAAATTAATGCCACCATCAACTCCCGATTAATTGAGAATATTTTTTTTAAAAACAGTCCACTTCATGATGGCGCTCTGATTATTTCGGAACGCAAAATGAAAGCAGCAAGTTGTATCCTGCCGGTCTCCAAAAATCAATCCATCCCAAAACGAATGGGTTTGAGGCACAGAGCAGCATTAGGAATTACTGAAAAATCGGACGCCATAGCCATTGTTGTTTCAGAAGAAACCGGACATATCTCGTGGGCTGTAAATGGACAGTTGACGGTAAATGTGAAAGCGGAACAACTGGAACATTTCTTGTCGGAAGAACTGGGCGGACAGTAACAAATTGATTGCAATCAATTAAAATCTGTTAGAAAAAGTTGAAGGAATAATCTGATTGAATTAATATGAGTGCGATACATATAACTGATTTCGTTTTTGAAACAGAACGAATGGTTCGGTGCTCTGCACCTTTGCATATGCGTTGATCTGAATACTACAAATAGTACGGTGCTCTGCACCTAAGTTGAAGGTGCAGAGCACCGTACTATTTGTAGTGTAATATAAAATAAAGTTTTACAGGTGCAGCTCGAACATTTCGTCTTCGGAAGCACCGAACCCAAAGTCTGTACATGCAACCGCTCTAATTGCTATACAACCATTTATGGGTCATTCTCATTCACTTATTTTATCGAATTCACGTTTAATTATTTATTGCGCATTGCGGGTACCCATTTTAATAAAAACTGTTTTACCTTTTCGACATTATATCCTTTTCCCTCCTCTAAGATTCCACTTTTCTGCACACAGAGCAAATCTCCGGTATCCGACAGAATTATAAACAGTGGGTAACCATAACGAGTATCTTTTGCGAGATACTTACTAAAAACGGCTTCATTTTTATTTTCGGGGGAGAAATTCAAATGGTAATAAAGATAGTTTGTGTCCAAAATTGTTTTTAGCTCTGCTTGATTGTGTACAAAGTAGTTGAAGCGCAAACACCAGCTGCACCAATTTCCTCCGGCTTGTATAAAGATGTTTTTATGGTTTACTTTTGCTTGCTTTACCAGCTCAGCCAATTTTTTCTGAGCATTTTCCTCCGGATGATAGGGTTTGGGCAACGAACCTTTTTCAGGATAGTTGAATGTATCGGCTGAAACAGTTTGCGCATGAAGCGCCGAAACGACAAGCAAAAAACTAAAAATCACAGTAACTATTTTCTTCATATTATTTATAATTTGTTGTTGTTTTCAATAACTCTACAATTAACCGGATATACAGAGCTGCATTTTCTTTCACAAATATACTGTTTTTTATTAAAAGTTGATATACGCTGGATTAAAATTGATGCTTTTACATTTAAAAACAGTAGCGGTCGTCTCACTAAAGAAACGACCGCTATTTAATAGTTAGTTGTCAATTACCAACTGGCAATTATCAATCAATTAAGCTTTTCCGGCACTGCCCAAAACACTTACTGTTTTGTGAGAGTACAATTTTTTCAATTCGTCACGAGCCGGTCCTAAGTACTTACGAGCATCGAATTCACCCGGTTGTTTTGTCATTACTTCGCGTACAGCAGCAGTCATGGCTAAACGACCGTCAGAGTCGATATTGATTTTACATACAGCTGAAGTAGCAGCTTTGCGCAATTGTTCTTCAGGAATACCGATTGAATCTTTCAATATGCCACCGTATTTGTTGATCGTTTCAACATATTCTTGTGGAACTGAAGAAGCACCGTGAAGCACGATAGGAAATCCAGGGATTTGTTTTTCAATTTCTTCTAAAATATCGAAACGCAATGGTGGTGGAACCAAGTTGCCGTTTTCGTCGCGGGTACATTGAGCCGGAGTAAATTTGTTAGCACCATGTGAAGTTCCGATAGAGATTGCCAAAGAATCAACACCGGTACGAGTTACAAAGTCAACAACTTCTTCAGGACGAGTATAAGTATGGTGTTCAGCAACCACATCATCTTCAACACCTGCTAATACACCAAGTTCGCCTTCAACGCTTACGCCGTGAGCATGAGCATAATCAACAACTTTTTTAGTCAAAGCAATGTTATCTTCGTAAGAATGGTGTGAACCATCAATCATTACCGAAGAGAAACCTGAATCAACACAGTCTTTACAAAGCTCAAAAGTATCACCGTGGTCAAGGTGCAAAGCGATAGGAATATTCAATCCCAATTCTTTTGCGTACTCAACTGCTCCCTGAGCCATGTAACGAAGCAAGGTTTGGTTAGCATATTTACGTGCACCGCTCGATACTTGTAAGATTACCGGAGATTTGGTTTCAACACAAGCAGCAACGATGGCTTGTAATTGTTCCATGTTATTGAAATTGAAAGCCGGAATAGCATATTTGCCTTCGATAGCTTTTTTGAATAAGTCATTGGTGTTCACCAATCCAAGTTCTTTGTAATTTACCATTTTCTTCGATTTTTATAGTTTGATAATTTGAGCGCAAAAGTAGTGCTTTTTTGTCAAATATGAAACAAATATGCCATTATAATTTATAGAATAGAAGCGCTTTTGCCTTTTATCGAATAATATGAATTTAAAATTTATCACTTTTTATGAAATGTTTTTCGCATTTTTATAGTCAAACAAAATTTCTTACAATGATTATACATCTATACGTCTCAAAATTTGGTCATTTCACTGAATTCTATATCTTTGCAATCACAAAAGATGGTTTTCTAAACAACAAAAATTATTTACTATGGGTTTACTGAAAGAATTTAAAGATTTTGCCATGCGTGGCAATGTAATCGACTTAGCAGTCGGTGTTATTATCGGTGGAGCATTCGGAAAAATTGTTGCTTCATTTGTTGCAGATGTTATCATGCCTCCGGTGGGTTTGTTGGTGGGTGGTGTTAACTTCACTGATTTGAAATGGGTAATGAAAGCCCCTGAAGTCGTTGACGGCGTTCAAAAAGCTGCTGTTACTATGAATTATGGTAATTTCTTACAGGTTACTTTGGATTTTCTAATTGTGGCCTTCGTGATTTTTATGACTATCAAAGCCATAAACAACATGAAAAAGAAAGAAGAAGTGGCTCCCGAGACACCAGCCGCACCTAGCAAAGAAGAAATCCTGCTTGCCGAAATTCGCGACCTATTAAAAGAAAAGAAATAATCTTTTCCTTTGCATTTAAATAAACCTCCTGTTGACAATTTCAATAGGAGGTTTTCATTTTTAACCTAGACTAAGCACTCATTTGCGTCAACTTCAGCCATTCCAATATCACATGCTGCAACACATACTACAATTCCGGTACTATATTCTACTATAGATGTAGTAATAATTGCATTTAGGAGGCATTAATCAATCGGAAATTGTTATTTTTTACCTGCAAGTAGTTAAAGTTTATACGCCATAAAAAAAACAAATTGGATAAATCCAATACATATATCATTATAACAGTAATTCAGGAGCACTATCAGCCAGAATCTCCGTCTCGTCAAAAACAAGAAATTGTAATAAATAGTACTGCAAATAATTAAATATGTAGCATAACTATAGTACAGACTTACATTGCTATCTTGCACTTAAACAATAAAATACACCTTCACTCCGTTTGTATGTTGCACAAAATAATAGCCAACAGAGCGTGCACATTGTCGTTTTTTGTTCAAAATAAAATAATTTAATCACTACACAACCTACAATTAAGTACTGCAATACATTAAGATACAATATATTATATAATTTTCATATATTTGTAATCCTATCAGTTTTGTCATTATAAGTATATTAATCACAAATAATCGTAATCATCATGAAAGCACTCATCTCCCGCGTCACTGTAAAAACAGTAACACTGCTTGTAACGAGCTATATAGCAGTTGCGCTTCTACTTTTAATGGTTCTTTATTGGAAATAAACCGAACCGTATTTTTTCAATATTATCTTCAGTATTGAATGCATAGCAGGTTCGAGAACAACAACGTAAAAACAGCGATTAATTGATACAGCCAAGTATCAATTAATCGCTGTTTTTGCATCCGGACGAATTCTCAGTGCAAGAATAATAAGCGAATCGCCGGACAAAATATCAGCTTGATTCAGTTCCGTTTAAGTAGGTGTCAATTTGTTTCATTATTCAAAAAAATATACATACTTTTGTAAAGAATATTCAGAAGTTATTATTTGTTAACATTTTTGTTTTGAAAAGTTATTCTCTTCTACTACAAACAATTTTAATATAATTTATTATGAAAACAAAAAAAAGCATTTTATTCAACAATTTCATTGCAAATTGTTTGATTGTACTTGCGCTGCTACCATTTTCAGTAATGGCTTCTACCCCTTTGCCCACTATACAACACACAAACCAAGACAGCTTTACCGAATACAGAGCCAAAGTGGTTGACCGAAAGAATGGAGATATTTTAACCTACGCAAGTATCTCTGTTGTAGGATCAAACATTTCTACCGTAACTAACTCCGAAGGCGAGTTTTCGCTTAAGATAGGAAAAGAACTACTGGATGTGAAAATTCTCATCAGCCACATTGGGTATAAGTCTAAAATCGTAACACTTGCCGTGCTAACACAGGATAAAGCAAAAATAGAATTGGATCCAACATCAGTAGAATTGCCTGAAATTAGTGTCGTTTCAAAAAATGCCGAAGCCCTGATTCGTGAAGTACTGGACAGAAAAGATAAGAATTACTCCAGCGATCTAAATCGAATGACAGCATTCTACCGCGAAACAATAAAAAAAGGCAGATCCTATGTTTCGCTATCCGAAGCAGTAGCGGAAATCTACAAACAGCCCTACAATTCGTATAAAAATGACATTGTAACACTTTACAAAGCCCGCAAAAAAGCAGACTACAACAAACTTGACACGGTGGCATTTAAGTTGCAAGGAGGACCATTTAATTCTCTATACCTGGACATTATGCGGTATCCTGATATGATTTTTACCAGCGAAATGTTGGCTAATTACGAATTTTCGTTCGACCGCTCGACGTATATGGACAAACGTCTTATTTTTGTAATTGACTTCAAACAGCGCGAAGGTGTGGTAGAACCTTTATATTATGGTAAATTATACATTGATGCCAAGAATTATGCTATGAAAAGTGCTGTATTCAATTTGAATCTACAAAACAAGGACTTATCAAGCAAAATGTTTGTTCTGAAAAAACCATACAATGCCGATGTATATCCGGTGGAAGCCTCGTACCGGATTGATTATACCGAAAAAGAAGGAAAGTGGTACTACAACTACAGTCGGATTCAACTGGGCTTAAAAATTAATTGGAAAAAGAGATTATTTAAGACCACTTATAATTCGACAATAGAAATGGCTATTACCGATTGGGAACTTGACGCCGACACTAAATTAGCAAATCCCAAAGACCGCATCAAACCATCAATCGTGATAAGCGATGAAGCTGTTGGCTTCTCCGAGCCGTCATTCTGGGGCGAATACAATGTTATTGAACCTGAGAAATCCATCGAATCGGCTATCAAAAAGATCCAAAAACAACTAGAAAAGAAATAAAATGCTATTCATATAGCACATTAGAGGGAAAATTGATTATTCAATTTTCCCTCTAATGTGCTATATTTGGCTGGAATTAGCTCAATAATTGTCAATATCCGCAAAATTCAGAACAATAACTTGTACAAAAACGTTATGTGCTTACTCTTTTAGGTCAAAGAATTATGCTGTAAAACACATTTTTTGTACCTTTGCGTTTTTAAATTTCATTCAATATACATTGTTTGAATAACAAATTGAAATCATTATGTCAGAAGATATATTAGACCAACTTACCCAATCAGATTACAAATACGGTTTTACCACCGATATTGAAACAGATATTATTCCCATTGGACTCAGCGAGGATGTGGTGCGTCTTATTTCGGCGAAAAAAAATGAACCGGAATGGATGCTTGAATTTCGCTTGAAAGCCTATCGCCATTGGCTTACGATGGAAATGCCAACCTGGGCACATCTGGAAATTCCGAAAATTGACTTTCAGAGTATTGCGTATTACGCAGCACCGCGAAAAAATGCACCGCAAAGCTTGGATGAAGTGGATCCTGAATTGCTGAAAACATTCAACAAATTAGGCATTTCGATGGAAGAGCAAAAAATGCTTTCGGGAATGGCAGTGGACGTGGTTATGGATAGTATTTCTGTAAAAACAACTTTCAAAGAAAGTCTAGCTGAAAAGGGTATCATTTTCTGTTCGTTTAGCGAGGCGGTAGAACATCACCCCGATTTAGTTCAAAAATACATGGGCTCGGTGGTGCCTTATGCCGACAACTTTTTTGCAACACTCAACTGCGCCGTTTTTAGTGATGGCTCATTTGTATATATCCCCAAAGGCGTTCGTTGCCCAATGGAGCTCTCTACCTATTTCCGTATCAACGCCATTAATACCGGACAGTTTGAGCGAACATTGATTATTGCCGACGAAGATAGCTACGTTTCGTATCTCGAAGGCTGTACGGCCCCGATGCGCGACGAAAACCAATTGCACGCTGCCATCGTGGAAATAATTGCCATGAAAAATGCGGAAGTAAAATACTCAACAGTTCAAAACTGGTACCCGGGCGATAAAAATGGTGTTGGTGGAATTTATAATTTCGTTACCAAGCGTGGTATTTGCAAAGGCGATAGCTCAAAGATATCATGGACACAAGTAGAAACCGGATCGGCAGTAACCTGGAAATATCCAAGTTGTATTTTGCTGGGCGATAATTCCTCGGCTGAGTTTTACTCGGTAGCGGTTACCAATCATCACCAACAAGCCGACACAGGAACAAAAATGCTGCATATTGGTAAAAATACGAGCAGTCATATTTTGTCGAAAGGAATTTCGGCAGGTAAAAGCCAAAACAGTTACCGTGGATTGGTAAAAATAAATCCGAAAGCCGAAAATGCCCGTAACTATTCTCAATGCGATAGTCTACTACTCGGTGATAAATGTGGTGCGCACACGTTCCCGTACATGGAAGTGGATAACGACACCGCCATTGTGGAACATGAAGCAACTACTTCGAAAATAAACGAAGATCAAATATTTTACTGTAATCAACGTGGAATTTCTACCGAAGATGCTGTAGGTTTGATCGTAAACGGTTATGCCAAAGAAGTGCTGAATCAACTACCGATGGAATTTGCCGTGGAAGCACAAAAGCTGCTGCAAATAACGTTGGAAGGTTCGGTAGGATAAATAAAACCCCCAAACCCCCTAAAGGGGGATTTGGGGGAGTGCGATTTAAGAACTTTATTCTAAATAAATAAAGTTGTATTTAGAAAATAAAAAGTCAAGAAAACAATACTAACTTAGTTCCCCTTTAGGAATTAGGGGTGTAATTACAAACAAAATAATACTAATTTAATTCCCCTTTAGGGGTTAGGGGTCATATAATATGTTAGAAATTAAAAACTTACACGCCAATATAAATGGCAAAGAAATATTAAAAGGATTGAATCTGGTGGTTCGTCCGGGCGAGATACATGCCATCATGGGGCCAAACGGTGCCGGTAAATCAACCTTAGCTTCTGTTCTCACAGGTAACCAAGCCTTCGAAGTAACAAAAGGCGACGTAACTTTCTATGGCAAGAACTTGTTGGAGTTAACGCCTGAAGATCGTTCGCGCGAAGGAATTTTCCTCAGCTTCCAGTATCCGGTAGAAATCCCGGGTGTGAGCATGGTGAATTTTATGCGTACAGCACTGAACGAACACCGCAAATATAAAAACCTCGAACCGCTTTCTGCAACCGACTTCTTGCGCACCATGCGTGAAAAGAAGGAATTGGTAGAAATGGATAACAAATTGGCAAACCGTTCGGTAAACGAAGGTTTCTCCGGTGGAGAAAAGAAACGTAACGAGATTTTCCAAATGGCTATGCTTGATCCACGCTTGTCTATTCTTGACGAAACGGATTCTGGTCTGGATATTGACGCCTTGCGTATCGTGGCCAACGGAGTAAATAAACTCAAGACTGCAGATAATGCTAGTATTGTGATTACCCACTACCAACGTTTATTGGACTATATCGTTCCTGACTTTGTGCACGTATTATACGATGGACGCATTGTAAAATCGGGCGGCAAAGAACTGGCACTGGAACTTGAAGAACGTGGGTACGACTGGATTAAGCAAGAAGTAGATGGTAAATAAATTTCACCACTAAGTCACTTAGAACACAGATTCTCACTAAGAAATGCACTTAATATGACTCATAAACAATTGACCGATTTAGGTTATAAAATTGTTGGATGTGCTATTGAAGTACACAAACACCTTGGACCTGGATTATTAGAGGCAATTTACGAAGAGTGTTTTATTGAAGAGCTTAGACTAGAAGAATTGAAAGTAGTTTCACAAGAAAAAATACCTCTTGTCTACAAAGGAAGAGTTTTGAAATCTGAATTGAAACTAGACTTACTTATAAATGATTGTATTATAGTTGAACTGAAGGCAGTTGAAGAGATACACCCAGTTTATAAAGCTCAATTACTTTCATATTTAAAATTGACCGGCATTCCGAAGGGTTTACTCATTAATTTTAATTGTGTAAATATAACAAAGAATGGTTTAACTTCATTAGTGACTGAGAAATTTGCAAATCTACCAATAGAATAACACAACTTAATTAACTCTGTGTTACTTAGTTTTCTAAGTGCCTTAGTGGTAATATAATTATGGAACAACAATATATCGATTTATATAAACAACATCACGAAAGCATTAAAAAGCATTCGACAGGGGTGATGAACGATCTTCGCGATGACGCATTTGCGTTGTTCGAAAAACTGCATTTCCCCACCACGGCGTTGGAGAATTACAAATATTCCGATTTGAAGGCAGGTCTTTCAATCGACTATGGAGTGAATATTAACCGTATTCCTATTCCGGTAAATCCTTACGAGGTTTTCACCTGCGATGTGCCGGGCATTCATTCTTACCTTTACTTTGTGGTAAATGATGCGTTTTACCCGGTAAAAGATATCCGCAATAACAGTTTGCCCGAAGGCGTGATTATCGGTAGCGTAAATCAGGTGGCTGAAACCCATCCTGAATTGGTAAAGCAATACTTTGGAAAACTGAGCTCTAAAAAGGAAGATGGATTAATTGCTTTCAATGGTGCTTTTGCACAGGATGGATTTTTCATGTACGTACCTAAAAATGTAGTACTCGACAAGCCGGTGCAATTGGTAAATATCATGCGTTCGGATGTCGACTTCATGGCCAACAGTCATAATTTGATTATCCTCGAAGAGGGTGCTAAGGCGCAATTGCTGGTATGCGACCATACGGTGGATGATGTGCGGTTCCTTTCTAATCGTGTAACAGAAGTTTTTGTGAGTGAAAATGCGAGTTACGAGCATTACAAGCTGGAAAATATGCATGTAAAAACAACCAACCTTGCGACTCTGCTTATCGACCAACAGGCTTCGTCAAACGTGCTGGCAAATGTGATTACCTTGCACAACGGACAAACGCGCAATACGGTTGAGATTGATTTGGACGGTGAACATTGCGAGACATTGCTTTGCGGAATGGTTATTGGCGATAAAAACCAACAGGTGGACAACTTCACTTCTATCATTCATAACAAACCGAATTGTCATAGTCGCGAATTGTTTAAATACGTGCTGGACGATATGGCAAAAGGCGGTTTTACCGGTAAACTTTACGTGGCAAAAGATGCTCAGAAGACGGCTGCTTTTCAGACCAACCGCAATATTTTGCTAAGTAAAACAGCCAAAATGCGCACCAAACCGCAACTGGAGATTTATGCCGACGATGTGAAATGTTCGCATGGTGCCACCATTGGGCAACTCGACGAATCTGCAAAATTCTACATGCAGGCACGTGGAATTTCGGGTGAGGAAGCCCGCTTGCTGCTGATGTTTGCTTTTACAAATGACGTGATAGAAAATATTCGCATCCCGGCATTGCAGGATCGCATCAAAATGTTGGTAGAAAAACGACTTCGTGGTGAATTATCCAAGTGTGAAGGTTGTGTGATTTGTCAATAGGGGAGAACAAAGACAAAAGACAAAAGATCAAAGACAAAAAGAATAAAGGTTATTTCCCGCAGGTTCCGCTAATAACGCAGATGTATTTCAGCGAAAATCAGCGGAACCTGCGGGAAATTTAGTTTGTAATCATATGCAATTTAGCAAAGACGAATTAAAACAGAAATTTCAACTACCTTTGCCGGGCTTAGCGTCGCATCTGAAGATGGCACCTAAACACCGCGTTCAGGATCTTATCAACAAAAACGACGATGCTCGAAATGCACAAAAAAGTGCAGTGCTCATCCTCTTTTTTCAGGAATCTAATGAGCTGAAAATGATAGTAATTCGTCGGAGCAGTTATGTAGGCATTCATTCAGGTCAAATCGCATTTCCGGGTGGAAGATTTGAAGTAGAAGATATTGATGTGCAGACAACAGCCCTTCGGGAAATTGAAGAAGAAATAGGCATATCGCGTGAAGATATTGAGATTATCGGTCGTCTTTCAGATATTTATGTGCCACCCAGCAACTTTTTGATCAGTGTTTTTGCAGGGTATCTGAACGAAAAACCCATTTACAAAATGCAGGAACGGGAAGTAGATGAGGTAATTGAAATTCCGGTCACCGAATTTTTCAAACCCAATGTGATTAAGCAGAAGGATTTCTATGTCAATTCGATAAAAGCAGCTTCGGACGCACCGTATTTTGATGTAAATAATGCAGAGATATGGGGCGCGAGTGCTATGGTAATCAGCGAGCTACTGGACATTCTCGAAAAAACAGAACAAAACTAAAAAATAGTTGGAGTTGGAACTCCCAAACCGAACAAACAAAAATGGCCGAGAAAATTCGATTAAATAAATTCATTAGCGACAGTGGTGTATGCTCACGTCGGGAGGCCGACAAGTTTATAGAAACGGGCAAAGTGCTGGTAAACGGACATCGGGCCGTGGTGGGCGAAATGGTTTCGGCCAAAGATAAAGTAATGCTCAACGGGCAGCGCATTGAAGCTAAGGTTGGTGATGAATTTGTGTTTCTGGCCTTCAATAAACCGGTTGGGGTGATCAGCACCACCGAAGTTGGGGTAAAAGATTCTATCATCGATTATATTGGCTACCACGAGCGTATTTTCCCTATCGGCAGGCTTGACAAGGACTCGCAAGGGCTGATTTTCATGACGAATAACGGCGATATCGTCAATAAGATTTTACGTGCCGGAAACAACCACGAAAAGGAATATCTGGTAACCGTCAACAAACCCATCACCGACGATTTTATTACCCGAATGGGCAATGGCGTTCCCATGCTGGGCGAAACGACCAAAAAGTGTAAGGTAACAAAAGAATCGGTTTACACCTTCCGAATCGTATTGGTGCAAGGACTGAACCGTCAAATTCGCCGAATGTGTGAGTATTTCGAATACGAGGTTACGAAACTGGAGCGTGTCAGAATTATGAACATCAACCTCAAAGGCATTCCTACCGGCGAATGGCGACCACTCACCCCACACGAAATGACCGAAATCATGGATGCAATTGCCAATTCATCGTCAACTGCTGAGCCTTCGAAGACAAAAGAACAAGGACAAAAGGCAAAAGACACAAAACCGAAGAATCCGGGTAGCGGAGCAGCCAGACCAGCTCAACGAAGCTCGGCAGCCAAGCAAATGGACAGAGCGACTAACCCGAATCCAAAGTCGAAAGCACTGCGTGGACAAGGCAATGCTGCACCGGCTGATAAAAGATACAGCGGATCCAAAAGCGGACGTGGAGGTTCTGCTGGAAAATCCAATGCCAGCAGCAAAGGATTTTCGAACAAAAGATAGAAATAATCAATATGACTAATTGAGTTCTAAAAGGAGCTTGCCTTTTAAATAATGCATTTTTATGACATGCAAATTCTGCAAAAAAATCCCCTAAAACTGAATGGAAACATTCTTCAGTTTTAGGGGATTTTCTTTATATTCTCTATTTCAATGCGCTTCCAACCAGTTGGCTCCTACGCCACAATCGGCAATAAGCGGAACCTGAAGCTTGATGGCATTTTCCATTTCGTCGACCACCGCTTTTTTTACCACATCAATTTCAGAGTTTGGCACTGTAAAGTTCAACTCATCATGAACCTGCATAGTCATTTTGGCTTGTAGATCTTCTTGTTCCAGTCGCTTTTGAATGCGCACCATGGCAATTTTGATGATATCGGCTGCCGTTCCCTGAATAGGTGCGTTAATGGCGTTACGCTCGGCAAATCCACGCACAATGCTGTTTTGCGAGTTGATATCGGGCAAAAAGCGTTTGCGTCCAAGCAGCGTTTCCACATAGCCCATCTCTTTGGCTTTCTGAATAGCATTGTCCATGTATCTTTTCACATCAGGATAGGTCGCAAAATAACCGTCGATAAGTTCTTTCGCTTCTCCACGAGGAATGCTTAGTCTATCAGATAATCCAAAAACAGAAATACCGTAGATAATCCCGAAGTTAGCTGTCTTAGCCTTGCGGCGCATATCCGAAGTCACTTCTTCAATTGGAATTTTGTAGATCTTAGCCGCTGTGGCAGTATGAATATCGTGTCCGCTATTGAAGGCTTCCAACATATTCTTATCACTGCTCAAGTGCGCCATAATGCGAAGTTCTATTTGCGAATAATCGACACTTAGAAAAACACTATCGGCATCGGGGATAAACGCTTTACGAATTTCCTTGCCCTGTGCATCACGAATCGGAATATTCTGTAAATTCGGATTAGTGGAGCTCAACCGACCGGTAGCGGCAACGGTTTGGTTGAAGGAAGTGTGAACCTTACCCGTCTTCGGATTGACCAATAGCGGCAAGGAATCAATATAAGTGCTTAATAGTTTTTTCAATCCGCGATAATCGAGAATCTTACCAATAATCGGATGTTTGGATTGTAGTTTTTCCAGAATATCTTCGGACGTAGAGTATTGACCCGTCTTGGTTTTCTTGGCTTTAGCGTCGAGTTGTAAGCGGTCGAAAAGCACCTCGCCCACCTGCATGGGTGAGCTGACGTTAAACTCTCCGCCTGCCATTTCGTGAATCTCTTTTTCCAACACGCCCATCTCGGCTGTGAGAATAGTAGAACTCTCAGCCAGTGCCGGAATATCGAGTCGCACGCCGTTTCTTTCGATAATGGAAAGAACTTTCATGAGCGGCATTTCAATGTCATAGAACAGCGATGAAAGCGAATTCGCTTCCAGTTCTTTTTCCAGTATCTTCTTCAATCGGAAAGTAATATCTGCATCTTCGGCAGCATAATCGCACAGTTTATCGGGCTCAACAGTACGAATATTCATCTGGTTTTTACCTTTTGAACCCACAATATCTTCGAAATGTATGGTACGATATTTCAAATAAATCTCGGCCAGATAATCCATTCCGTGACGTAATTCAGGCTGAATAAGGTAATGCGCAATCATGGTATCGAACAGTTTTCCATTCAGCTCCACGCCGTATTGCGCCAGCATCAATAAATCAAATTTGATGTTTTGCCCTATCTTTTCTATTTGCTCACTTTCGAAAATAACACGAAACTCGAGCAATACTTGTCGCGCTTCTTCTTTATTTTCGGGCAACGAAACATAGTACGCTTCTCCTTCGGTAAAACAAAACGAGAGCCCTACCAAATCATCGTTGAAGACATCAAGACCGGTAGTTTCGGTATCAAAACAAACCGACTTTTGCATAAAGAGTTTAGATATCAAATCCGAACGCTTTACCTTTGTGTCTGCCAGCACATATCTATGCGGCGTGGTGGTGATATTTTGTAAGCCCGAAACGGATTCTGCCGGAACGGTAAAATCAATCGTCGGTTGAGGTGCGGGTTTTTCTTTTGGCTTTTCCTCTGCTGCAGGCTCGTCAAACAAAGACATTTGCCCTGTAGCTTTTGGTTTTGCAAATCCAACGCGAGGCAGCGGATGATCAGGTGGTAAAGAGGTGAAACCATTCCCAAATTTTGCCGTGGTCATCGTTCTGAATTCCAATTCTTCGAAAAGAGCACGCAAAGCAGGTTCGTTGATCGGTTCAACTTCCAGTTCTTTCTCATTAAACTCAACAGGCACATCAATTTTGATAGTGGCTAAGAAGCGTGAGAAAATAATTTGTTCCCTGTTTTCTTCAATCTTCGTTTTCAAAGCACCTTTGAGCTCGTCGGTACGTGTTAGCATAACATCAATGCTGCCAAACTGCTGCAACAGTTTCACCGCCGTTTTCTCTCCCACACCGGGACAGCCGGGGATATTATCGGACGCATCGCCCATTAATCCCAGTAAATCAATGACCTGCTCGTGGCTGGTCAAATCGTATTTTTCGCGAATTTCTTTAGGTCCCATCACTTCGAAACCACCGGTATGCTTAGGGCGATACATCGAAATATGTTCGGACACCAACTGCCCGTAGTCTTTATCGGGCGTAAGCATAAACACATCAAAACCTTCTTTTTCGGCCAGTTTAGCCATAGTACCAATCACATCATCAGCCTCGTAACCCGGTACTTCGAGTGCCGGAATATTATACGCTTTGATTAAGTCCTTGATGATAGGAACTGCCAGACGAATATCTTCGGGAGTGGCTTCGCGCTGTGCTTTGTAAAGGTCGTAGGCCTCATGACGAAAAGTTTTTCCTTTGGGGTCAAAAGCAACCGCGATATGTGTTGGTTTTTCGCGTTTCAGCACATCTTCGAGCGTGTTTACAAACCCGAAAATGGCAGAAGTATTTAGTCCTTTGGAGTTAAACCGTGGATTGCGAATAAATGCGTAATAAGCACGATAAATGATGGCGTATGCATCAATAAGAAATAGTTTTTTCATAATTTCAATAGTTTAAAGTCAGCTGTAGTTTATCAACTGTCTCAAACAATTTGATCTGACTAGTGAGTAAAAAATCAAAAATCGCGATATATAGTTTTCGGCTTTTGACTAAAAAAACGAATAAAGTGAGCTCACTTTCGATTGTTGAGCGATGACTTGGTTGTTTTGACTGTAAAAGTAATTAAATTTTGTACAGAATTTATTATAATGAACCAAACTACACGCAAAAATGTTTACTTTTGCATTTACACCGAATTAACCGTTACATGAACTATATCGACAACATTCGAAAACCGATACAGAACGAAATGCAATTGTTTGCAAAAACATTTGCAGAATCTCTTAGCACAGACAATCCGATGCTTTTGAGTGTCAACGAATATGTGCTTCAAAAGAGTGGAAAACAACTGCGCCC
Source organism: Paludibacteraceae bacterium (assembly GCA_942493025.1). GTDB lineage: Bacteria > Bacteroidota > Bacteroidia > Bacteroidales > Paludibacteraceae > Paludibacter. Next base: position 3,443,187 of record OW818663.1, on the reverse strand, counting down.
CATGATGGCGCTTTTGTCGGCAAAACTGTGTGGCGAAGTAAACGAAACCACTATCTACGGTGCTCTCTCGCTGGAGCTACTGCATACTGCCAGCTTGATACACGACGATGTGGTGGACGATTCGGATGAGCGACGCGGCAAACCCTCAATAAATGCCCGTTGGACCAATAAAATAGCAATTCTCTCCGGCGATTATATTTTGTCGAAAGCCCTGGGTTGCGTTACCAAAACAGATAGTCTTCAAATATTGAAATCGGTTGCCAATATTGGCATGCAGCTTTCTGATGGCGAGTTACTACAACTGGCCAGTGCGCAGGCTTCAAAAATTTCGGAAGAGAATTATTTTACGGTAATTCGTAAAAAAACGGCGCTGCTATTTTCAACCTGTACCGAAGTGGGCGGACTTTCGGTAAATGCAACTGAAGAACAGTTAGCACATTTGCGCAATTATGGGGAATATTTGGGTATTTGTTTTCAGATAAAAGATGATATTTTTGACTATTCCGACAGTGTGCAAATTGGCAAACCTACCGGTAATGATATTCGCGACGGAAAAGTAACACTACCCTTGATTTACGCCCTCCGAAACGCAGCAGGAAGCGCCAAAGAAACTATTTTAAAATATATCGACCAGAAAGACTTCACTCCTGAGAACATTTATAATATCACCCGCTTTGCCCACGAAAACGGAGGAGTAGCTTATGCCGAAGATCAGATGGAATTGTATAAAAACAAAGCCATCGAGGAACTCAATGGCTTTGCTGATGGCGACGTAAAAAAATCGCTTATCCTTTGTGCTGAATTTGCGGCTTCGAGAAGCAACTGATTTAGCTTAGAAATACTTTACTTCTTTTCCTTCTATTGAACTTAGCAGATTGTTTGCCAATCGGCTCGCGCCAAAGCGGAACATGGTATTGTTCAACCATTCAGCACCCAGAATTTCTTTCACCAAGGTGTAATGCTTCACAGCATCTTCGGTGGTTACAATTCCTCCCGCCGGTTTATAACTCACTTTAACGCCTGTTTTTTCGTGCCATTCTTTAATGGCCTGGCACATCACATAGGTTGCTTCCAAGGTGGCGGCTACAGGAATCTTTCCGGTAGATGTTTTGATAAAATCCGCACCCGACGACATGGCCAGAAGCGATGCTTTCTTAATATTCGAAGCCGATTTCAAAGCACCCGTTTCGAGAATTACTTTCAAATGCGCTTCCCGACAAGCGGCTTTAATTTCGGATAGTTCCTCGTATACTTCCTGGTATTTCGCTTCCAGAAATTTGCCGATAGAGATGACCACATCAATTTCGGTAGCACCTTCCATTACGCACATGGCTGTTTCGGCTACTTTTACCTCGATAAATGTTTGCGAAGCAGGAAACCCTGCCGATACAGCCGCAATGCCGATATTAGCATTCAAATGCTCTTTTACCACAGGCACTAAGGCTGGGTATACACAAATAGCTCCCACATTTGGCAAAGCAGGATAATTAGCTTTGAAATGGTTTACTTTATTTACCATCGCGATGATTTCGCCGTCAGTATCGGTTCCGTTCAACGAAGTAAGGTCAATCAGACTCAGACATTGTTTATGAACCTCTGTGGTATTGTTTTCATCGTAATGCGCAGCTAGTATTTTGTCAACATCTTGTTTGATGTTTTCGTCGTTTAAGTTACAATCGTAAAGATCGAAAAGCTCTTTAAATTTGCTCATGGCTATTGGGGGAATTGGTTGATTATGTTTATTGGGGAATGGTTCGGTAACCACAAACTATCATCTATTGATTCAGTTTGTCGTTTTCAAGATGACGGGTGCTATCTCGTTGGGTTTTCTTCAGCATGTTTTTTTCAAATGCTTCGGTGAGGTTCACGCCCGTTTGGTTGGCGAGACAAATAAGTACCCACAGCACGTCGGCCATTTCGTCGGCCAGATTGGCCTGTTGGTCTGACTTTTTAAACGACTGTTCGCCGTACGTTCGCACCATTACCCGAGCCAACTCACCCACTTCTTCTGTCAGAATGGCCATATTGGTCATTTCGGCAAAGTAGCGTACACCGTAGGTTTTAATCCATTGGTCTACCTGAGCTTGGGCTTCTTCGATGGTCATTCGTTCAATCTTCGTTTAGACGGGCAATAATGGTTTCATTGCCGGTAGTTGAATCGCCCACTTGTACAAAAATCTCTGTATCCATTGGGAAATAAAGATCCACGCGCGATCCGAATTTGATAAATCCGAGATGCTCGTTCAGATGACAGTCTTTGCCGGCATGCGCATAAGTTACAATACGACGTGCCAAGGCACCTGCAATTTGTCGAACCAGAATTTGAGTTTTAGAAGGAGTTTCGATAACCACGGTAGAACGTTCGTTTTCGGTGCTCGATTTTGGCAAAAAAGCAGCCATGTGTCGGCCACTGTGGTGAACCGATTTAAGCACTTTTCCACGTACCGGATACCAGTTGGCATGAACATTAAACACGCTCATAAAGATAGAAACCTGAATTCTTTTCTCGCCAAAGTATTCCAACTCGTCCACAGGCTCCACCACTACGATGGTTCCGTCGGCAGGAGCTACCACCAAACTTGGATCGTCAATTTTTACTTTGCGCGGTGGATTGCGGAAGAAATAAGCAAAAAAGAATAATAAAAATGCAGAAATAACGATATTGGCAATAGATGCCCACAATGCAAATTTAGTGTAGACAAATAAGTTTAGGAGCAACAAAATCAGAACCAGTGATCCAATAATTAAGCGTCCTTCTTTGTGAATTTTAATGTATTTCATGCGTATTTTAGTGTGTTTCAGTTCTATTGAGGATGTGTAAATAATAATTGCATTACATCCATCTTATTGTTTTATTTATGAAACAAAGGTAGAGAAAAAGAATCAGTGTTGCAAGTGAGCCGACAAACTTTTCTAATCCGATAGATTTGCGTAACTTTGCGGTTTATTTCGAACGCTTTACACACAAAAACGAATAATCAAAACACACAATAAATTTAGCATTTTATGAACTTATCTTTACTTACCGCCATCTCGCCTGTGGATGGTCGTTATCGCACGAAAACAGAAGCTTACGCCAACTATTTCTCGGAATACGCCCTTATCCGCTACCGCGTTCAGGTAGAAATTGAATACTTCATTGCACTTTGCGAAATACCGTTGAAACAACTGGAGCAAGTACCGTCCTCTGTTTTTCCAAAATTGCGCGAGATATACGCCAATTTTACCGAAGCCGATGCACAAAAAGTAAAGGAAATTGAAGCCGTTACCAACCACGACGTAAAAGCGATTGAGTATTTTGTAAAAGAACAGTTCGATGTGCTTGGATTAGAAGCATTCAAAGAATTTATCCACTTCGGACTTACCTCGCAAGACATCAACAACACTTCTGTTCCATTATCAATAAAAGAAGCGTTGGCCGATCTTTATTATCCTGAAATGGACAAGCTGGTACAAGAGCTAACCCGCTTGGTGGACGAATGGCGCGATGTATCTATGTTGGCAAAAACACACGGACAACCTGCCTCTCCTACCCGCTTGGGAAAAGAAATGATGGTATTTGTAAACAGATTGAACCAACAAATTGCTGCATTAAAACAAACAGCTAATTCTGCCAAATTTGGCGGAGCTACCGGTAACTTCAACGCACACGCGGTGGCTTATCCGGCTATCGACTGGAAACTGTTCGGAAATAATTTCGTAAGCTACAAACTGGGTCTGGAACGCGAACAATGGACCACCCAAATTTCGAACTACGATAATATGGCGGCTCAGTTTGATACCATGAAACGCATCAATACCATTTTGATCGACCTTTGTCGTGATATTTGGGCTTATGTTTCGATGGAATACTTCAAACAACGCATCAAAGCGGGCGAAGTCGGTTCATCGGCTATGCCACACAAAGTAAACCCAATTGATTTTGAGAATGCGGAAGGTAATTTAGCCATCGCTAATGCTTCGCTTGAGTTTATGTCGGGTAAATTGCCGATTTCCCGTTTGCAACGCGACTTGACCGACAGCACTGTGCTTCGTAACGTAGGTATGCCTTTTGCGCACACCATGATTGCTACTCAAAGCATCCTGAAAGGGTTGAGCAAACTACTTTTGAACGAAACAGCTATCTATCGCGACCTGGACAATACCTGGGCAGTAGTGGCAGAAGGTATTCAAACCATTTTGCGTCGCGAAGCCTATCCGTCTCCTTACGAAGCTTTGAAAGCATTGACCCGTACCAACGAAGGCATCAACGAAAAATCAATTCGCGACTTTGTTGAAACGCTCGATGTCAGCCAATCGGTAAAAGAAGAATTGCGCCGCATTACACCAAGAAATTACACAGGAGTTTAAAGAAGGAGTAAGAGGTAAGAGGCAAGCGGTAAGCAGCGTCCGGCGGCTATAGTTCGCCAGACGTATTAAAATTAATAGTTATTTGCCTTCGGCGATATTGATAGATATTAGCTTCGCGTTATTGTTTTTGCGTCCGGAGGCTGTAGTCCGCAAGACGTATTAAAACAACAAATCTTAACCCGGCAAGCGGCTTAGAGCCGCTGCTCGGGATATAGACATTAGACTTTTAACATTAGACCATAGACATAAAAAAGAATGTTCAAATTCATAACACTTCTCAAGCGGTTTATTCCGCCCTACAAAAAATATGTATTCCTGAGCTTGTTGTTCAACCTGCTCACTACGATTTTTAGTCTTTTCTCCTTTGCAGCTATTATTCCGCTGTTGAAAATGCTTTTTAAAACGGAAGAAGCGGTAAAAGTGTATCAAATATGGACCTGGAATGATAAGTTTAAGGTCATTGTTGATGGAATACAAAATAATGTAACATACACTATTCAACATTTCATCGAAAATGTAGGACCAAGTGCAGCCTTGCTTTATATCGGGTTATTTTTGGTGCTAACAACTGCTTTAAAAGTAGGCACTGCTTACCTGGGAGCTCACTTTTTAATTCCTATCCGTACGGGCGTATTGCGCGATTTGCGCAACCAGTTGTACAAAAAGATTATCAGTCTGCCGATTGGATTTTTCACTGCCGAGCGCAAGGGCGATATTATGTCGCGCATGACGGGTGATGTGAACGAAGTGGAAGCTTCTATTATGAGCTCGTTGGATATGGTGTTCAAAAACCCCATTATGATTCTCATTTATCTGGGAGTGATGTTCGCCATGAGTTGGGAGTTGACGCTTTTTGTGCTGGTATTATTGCCTTTTAGTGGTTATTTGATTGGTAAAATCGGGAAGTCGCTCAAACGTCGTTCTACCGAAGGACAGGAGCAAACCGGCGAACTTCTCTCGCAAATAGAAGAAACGCTGGGCGGCCTGCGTGTGGTAAAAGCATTTAATGCCGAACATAAACTGGAAGCTCGTTTTAGCTTGCTGAATGAAAAGACCCGCAAGACATTTACCCGCCTGAACCGTCGTTATAACCTGGCTCATCCGGTAAGCGAATTATTGGGGACTATCGTTATTGCCATCCTGCTATGGTTTGGTGGCGTGTTGATTTTGGGTAACCGCAGCACCATTGATGCGGCACAATTTATCTACTATATCGTTATCTTTTATAGCATCATTGCTCCATCCAAAGAATTATCGAAAGCATCGTATAGCATTCAAAAAGGAATGGCTTCGCTGGAACGTGTGGATATGATATTGATGAGCGAAAACACGATTAAAGATCCCGAAAAGCCACAACTATTTCATACTTTTTCGGATAAAATAGAGTTCCGCAACCTGGGCTTTAAATACGAAACCGACTGGGTGCTGAAAGACATCAATCTTATTGTTCCGAAAGGAAAAACAGTAGCACTGGTGGGGCAGTCGGGTTCCGGTAAATCCACATTGGTAGATTTATTACCCCGCTACTACGACGCCGTGGAAGGTGAGGTACTGATGGACGGTGTGAATATCAAGAATTATAAAGTCCATGATATCCGTTCGCAAATGGGCAACGTAAACCAGGAAGCTATTTTGTTCAACGATACCTTCTTCAACAATATTGCTTTTGGTGTGGAGAATGCCACGCTGGAACAAGTGATAGAAGCGGCTAAGATTGCTAATGCGCACGACTTTATCTCCGCCACCGAGAACGGCTACGAAACATCCATTGGCGACCGTGGCGGCAAACTTTCGGGCGGACAACGCCAACGGGTAAGTATTGCGCGTGCCATCCTTAAAAATCCTCCGATCCTGATTCTCGATGAAGCTACTTCGGCCCTCGATACCGAATCGGAAAAACTGGTACAGGATGCGCTTGAAAACCTAATGCTCAACCGCACCACGCTGGTAGTGGCACACCGCTTGTCCACCATCAAACGTGCCGACGAGATATGCGTGATGAACGAAGGTAAAATAGTAGAACGTGGCAAACACGACGACCTTGTAGCCCTGGATGGATATTACAAAAAACTCTGCGATATGCAATCGTTCTAGGCAGAGGTAAGAAGGCAAGAAAGTAAGGAAAAAGAAAGCGAGCTTCATCGGTGTGATGAAGCTCGCTTTCTTTGGTTTGAATATGTGGCACTTTTATGAACTACGCTACGCCGATCAGAGTTTTTCATCCACCCCTAAATCCCCTAAAGGGGACTTGAGATTAGTCCGTCTATTTTCAATTTCGCTACAATTCTCATGTAATGTCCGATCATGATATAGATACTTTAGGAGACGAAAGTAACTACAAGTCCCCTTCAGGGGATTTAGGGGTGGCACTTGTTTGCAGAATGTTTCTGATTAATTGTTAGGAACCAACGATCAGCCCGCACTTTTGTGCAAGCAAGTAATGGTTATATATCCGCCTTACTTCCGTAAGTGGACGTACTAGCACTAGCACAACGAAGTCTGGAAACCATAGCCGAACTCAAGGTCGCCAAACTTCGCCGAACTCAGGAACTGAACTGTTATATGATCCATCTACCTTCGAGAAAAAGGGAAATACAGGAATAAAGAAATTATCATAATTACAAGAATGCCAACAAAAGCATTTGAAGCATCTTGTCCCATATTATTTATATCATTTTTACTACCTCCAGATAAACTTTTTATTGATCTTTTCTTGCCAATAATTTTGAAACACAAATAACGAGTATAAAGACCTATGATTCTTGCAATTATACGTCTAAAAATAATTTCAATAAAAAAATTCATAAGCCAAGTTATTATTTTTTGTCGTTACCATTTTTTGCTTTTTTTGCCTTCCCGCTGCCGCACAATTGCATCGTGCGGCAAACCAGCAACTAGCCGCCAAAAACCATTTTTCTTAGTATTCCGCGCGATACTATCGCACGGGAGCTGAGGCTTTTCCAACCACCCCTAAATCCCCTGAAGGGGACTTGAGATTAGTCCGTATATTTTCAATTTCTCGACAATTCTCCGGTGATGTTCCATCATGATATAGATACCTTAGGAGACGCAAGTAACTACAAGTCCCCTTCAGGGGATTTAGGGGTGGTAATTGTTATCAATTTGTTTCCATTTTTATAAGTTATCCATTTTCCTCCGTTCGCCGTAGCGTAAATAATGCAGTTCCAGATGTTTGGCATAGCGTCTCGCCGAACTCAGGAGCAACGCTCAGTGTAACTCATTGAGATTTTCTTTTTTACTAAATTTTCCCCCAAAGATAACCACATTATTTCACATTAACAGCATTCATTTTAAATAAATCGTGAGTTAGCGTATGAAGCATTTTCCATTTAAGCTTTTTGGGGATGATGTAGGGGCGAGTTTCTGTAGCTTTGATACCCGAGCAGGAGAATGCGTTAATAACGGCAAATAACGGTCCTCGTTCCGACAAAAAAAAGCCTCTTGGTACTGTATAAAATTAATTGTATTATCACTTTCTCTAATTTTTTCAATGCAATGCCAAGCAATAATTAACTACATGTTGTATCTTTGTAACATTATAAACCCACAGAAATAGTTTTTATGAAAAAAGTTTTATTCCTTCTTTTTGTTCTCATTTCGATCACTGCTAAAGGTCAACAACCATTGAACAACCAGGTTTCTACTCCTGAGGATAACAAAAGTATAGTTGTGCAGAAAATGGACAGTAGTTTCTGTAACGAAACAACAAATATCAAAAATCATCTAACCGATTTTTACAGAGCAAACAGAAATAGCCAACTTTTTATTTATGGTGGGGCATTACTATCGGTGGCCGGAGCGTTTATGACCAGAGAGACGGAAAAAGTAAATCCGATTCCAATCATTGGAGGAATATGTACTCTAATAGGCGGTGTGATTTATCTCGACAGCTTCAAATTCCTGAATATGAATAAACATAAGAAATCGAAGACCAAAAGAAGCAGAAATAGTAGTAATGCGTATGATTTCTATTGATGCTAGAGAGAAATCCGGTAAAAAATTCATCAAAAAGAGGGTGTCTCAAAAGTAATAAGAACGCAGATTTCGCAAATTTTCGCAAATCACAAATATCATCATTTCAACAATATACAGCAATGTGAAACAATGAAATTTGTGAAAATTTGCGTAATTTGCGTTCAAAAAACTCTTTTGATAGATTCTCTTGTTGGTGAATCGAATAAAATAGCAAGAAGTTTAAGCCTTACAATTTCTCAAAAACTTCTTTTGCAAATACTTCCAGGCTTGGGTCGCGCGCACCCATGAGCAGTAATACGGTTTGTCCGTCGAAGTGAGGTTTCACGGCTTCCACCAGCTGGTTTCTATCTTCCACAAAATAAGCATTCTTGCCCAGCTTCTTTAAATCTTCTATCAAGTCGTTGGCCGAAATATCTTTTACCGCCGAGCCTCCGGCATAAAAAATTTCGCTCATCCATATCTCGTCCTGTGGTCGGAGCACCGCAGCTATATCGTGTACAAAATCATCTCGCAGGAAGCGGGTGGGTTTGTAACCGTGCGGTTGAAACCAGGCAATAAGTTTTGGCGCCACCGGCTGACAGGCAGCAATCGATGCCGCACATTTAGCGGGATTGTGGGCGTAGTCGTCAATCACCAACACATTATCATTTTCGCCTATAATCTGGTGACGGCGATAAATTCCTTCGTATTGCGCCAACGCTTCGGCAGCCGTTTCGTAGCTCACTCCTACCCGATTTACCACCGCTATGGCAGCCAGCGCATTTTCCATATTATGTTTGCCCACGGTATTCATCTTTACGACCGAACCGTTTACCGTAAACTGTATCCGAAGACCATTCTGTGTAAAATCTCCTCCCGTATAACCGGCACCTTCGCTGTCAGCAGTTGCAAAATCATTTGCTGCCCTTACCGACAGTTTTGCCGCTAACTTATTGGATCGATTGGTGATAAACGTTTCCTTGGTATTGTCACGAAACGTACCGAATATTTCCATCAGTTCATCAATCTCCTGATGATCTTTTTCGATGTTCAGCAGCAAACCTATTTCGGGATGATATTGCACAATAGAGCCATCGCTCTCGTCGGCTTCAATCACCAACCATTCGCCTTTACCCACTTTTGCATTGCCTATTTTCCCTTCACGGATGATGCTGGTGAGTCCGGCACCGCTGATAATGCTCGGTTCCAGTCCGGCATGTTGCATAATATCAAAAATCATTGCCGAAGTGGTACTTTTGCCCGAAGTACCTCCCACCGCAATTGTCTTTTTGCTTTCGGCTATCAATGCCAGTACTTCCGAACGTCTTAAAATAGGAATGTTTAGCTCCCTGGCCTTTTGTACTTCGAAAACCGTATCCTCAATGGCGGTAGAGGCTACCACCAAATCGGTTTGAGTGCTGATACCGCTTCCATCCTGCAAAAAGCACTGAATGCCTTCTGCTTCGAGTTTTTCGCGGGTTTCATTTGGTGTGCCCGGCAAAAAATAGCGATCGCTGCCACTTACGTTTTTGCCAATGCCCCGAAGGTATTGCGCTATCGCACTCATACCCGAGCCTGCCACTCCGATAAAGAATATATTATTAAATTGATTGATATTCATGATACTGTATGTATTTACTGTTCTTAAAATCCGACATTCAAAAGTAACTAAAAAATAGGGTTTAAACAAAAAAAGTTTTGATCACTTAGTAATAATTTCTTGAAATACGTTTTGTTTTTCGTCATTGCGAGTTACCATTAGCCCAAAACTCCCAACGAAGGTGCAAAGAAAGTGAGTAGAATAAATAAAGCCGCTGCAAAAACGTAGTTTGCAACGGCTTTATGAGGACTTGTATTGCTGAAGAGCGTGTCAGCCAATAAAGTTCATGCGTATGTATTTAGCACCTACCGGTTTCATAATTGAATAATGGCGGTGCTCATTTTTCGGTTTTATTGTAATTATATTATTTTCCTTTCGCGAAGATCCTTTCATATTTGCATTCCTGAGCTTTGTCTTCGTCATAATTGCGTTATCCAAAATAGCCAACGACAGATTGGCATCCGAGAAATCGGCTTCCGTAAGATTAGCGTTCGACAGATTGACTTCTGTCATATCAGCTTTTGAAAAATCGGCACCCGAAAGATTGGCACCCATCAATTTCACATCGGTCAAATGCGCGAAAATTAAATTGGCACTCGAAAGATTTACAGACGATAAATTTGCATACGATAAATCGGCATAGGGTAAGTTTGCACCAACTAAAACAGCTCCCGTAAGATTAGAATACAGCAAATTAGCATCGGCCATATTGGCCTGCTTAAGATTTACATTTAGCATTTTTGCCTCCAACAAATTAGCGCTAACCAATTTCGTTTTATACATATCTGCTTCAGAAAGGTCGGCTCCCGAAAGATTTGCACCCGATAAATCAGCTCCTGAAAGCTCCGCACCCGAAAGATTGACACCTATTAATTTTGCATCTTTCAAATTTACACCCGATAAATTTGCACCCGAAAGATCTGAAAACGAAAGATCAACTCCTGATAGATTTGCTTTAGACAAATACATCCCTTTTAAATCGGCCCAACATAAATTTAGCTCACCTGATGAACCTCCCCGAAGGTATTCCAAAATTTTTTCTTTATCATTCATAGCGTTAAAAAATTAAAGATTTATATTAAAACATGAGAAAAACATAGCTCTATTTAAATCGATATTATTGCTACTTACTAAGACTGCCCTCATTGGCTATTCCGAAAAAAGTGAAGCTACAGTCTGATTTATGACGAATCAAATAGAACTCATCTACTTTCATTATCCTAATTATGCGGTTATTAGCGGGTTACAAACTTAATAATTTTATTGGGAGTATTAATACCCTCCAAAATGTAGCAATTGCGTTGGCATGAAAATAATTTTTACTACAACACTCACTGTTCCTCCTTTTCCGAACCAGCACCTGATTTTTGAAATCAAACATTCGGCGGTTAATTACCATTTAGTCGCTTATTATAGTTTGTAGCAAATTTCACAAACTATATATCACAATTATTCGTTACTTTTACAGTCGTGTCTAAATACAACACAGAAATTACGACTTCATTTTAATGTATTATAACATATATTTCCGTTATTTTATGTTTTATTAGCTATTCACATATATTTAATTTTCAGATAAAACAATGATTATCAAACATAGTGAGGAATAAAATAAGATTCTACTACTATTTAAAGTAAATATCCAACACAATCGTCTCCTTTACTATGGAGACGACAATCAACCCTTCGATGAGTGAACAAAGAGCAATTTCCATCACGAAAGCAATGCAGCATTTTGGAAACAACCTGCTCGGGTTCGTGCGTGGACGTGTGAAAACCACCGAAGACGCCGAAGATATAGTGCAAGATGTATGGTACCAGCTGAGCAAACTCAACAATATTGCCGAGCTGGAAAACGTTAGCGCATGGCTGTATGAGGTAGCCCGGAATAAAATTACCGATAAATCGCGCAAGAAAACAAATCTGGCACTGGAAGATTATACGTACGAAAACGATGAAGGTGACTTCAATTTTAAAGAAATACTGCTTCTCGACGATAGTAACAACCCCGAACTGGGACTTTTCAAAGAGATGTTCTGGAAAGAATTTCAACAGGCCATTGAAGAATTACCCCCGAATCAAAAGGAGGTCTACCTGCTCAACGAAATGGAGGACATGACCCTGCAGGAAATAGCCGATCAGAAAGGTGAAAACCTGAAAACCATTATTAGCCGAAAAGGATATGCGGTAAAGCATTTACGAAACAAGCTAAACTATTTGTACAAAGAATTAAACAGTTGAACCTATAAAACTCAGTAAAATGAATACTTCAAATAATAAATTATGTAGAAACCGCAAATGTTTCTTTCTGCCATTACTTATCATAGGACTATTTGCCATCAGCGCAGTGGTTATGCTGCTTTGGAATTGGATTATTCCTGCCGTAAGCAGTCTATCGCCCCTCAGCTATTGGCAAGCAATGGGATTATTTATCCTGTGCAAAATTTTATTCGGCGGATTTAAGTTTCACAGACATCACCGGGGATTTCATTCCATGCGTAAATGCCACACCGACCAACATGAGCGGTTTATGGAAATGAGTGAGGAAGAAAAACTACAATTCCGCAATCAGTGGAAAAGTCGCTTTTGCAAAACCTCAAAACAATAACATTGATTCTAATATGTCCATCGAAACCGATGGACATTTTTTTTAGGTAAATCGACATTTTTAAAGTAAAAGAACAGAATATTCGTCTTCAATACTAAAAGACATTTATTTAAATTTTATTCAAAATGACAAAATCAATTTTATGTACAGTAACCATCGGTATCATAGTCGGCATAATGGCCTTCTTTGTCCCAAAAATGTTACTCGGGATTTTAATTCTAGGTATGCTAATGCGCCTGTTTCATTGTTGCAGTCACCGACATCACAGCAGAGGGCGTTTTCACATGGCTGATCGTATCCGGACAATGAGTGACGAAGAATACGCTGAGTTCAAAACACAAATGGTAGGTGGTTGCTGTAATTCCGGCCATCACCATCATCGACACGGCAGTTGCAAATCGCACAAAAAAAGCGAATGTTGCTCAAAAGACAAAGAAACAACCAAGTAACCAACCTTAAAAAAACAATCAAAATGCATAGAAAATCGAGATTTTTAGTAGCGTTGGCTATAGCAGCTATTACCTTCGGAACTTTGTGGCTCACGTTGGGAGCAGATCAATTCAATCGTGGTCACCGTCTTTGCGAACATGAGCATTGCTGCGCACCACAGCAAGTGGATGACACAAAAAGATAAGATTGCATCTAGTTTTTCAATTCTGGTCATATCTATCTTTAGAGCCCTTCTTATTTCAATTCGAAATATGAAGGGCTTCTTATTACTCACAATTATAAAATTAATACACATCCACTATAGGTTAAGGTATAAAAAACATGTAAATTTACGCTCTTAAAATAAACCCATAAATAAAGTACAATGAAAAAAGTAATTCTAGCTTTCATTTTTTGTTTTTTTATTCTGGCTAATAGCCATGCACAAACTAAACAGGCATCTATCAAAGAGTTGTTTCACCTTATGCAAACCGATTCCATTATTGAGAAAACATTTGCATCGATCGTTCCAAGCATCTTGAATCAAATGCCCAATGTTCCTGCAGACGCTGCATCGCTCGCAAAAAAAGAAAAAATAATGGAAGGAGTAATGAAAATTGCAAAAGATATTTGCACTAAAATGATTAACGAAGACATGGTTGTTATCTACGACAAGTATTTCTCTCAGGCCGAAGTTGATGATTTTATTCGCTTCTACAAAACACCTGCCGGTCAAAAAATTATCAAAATGACACCAACCATTCAGGGTGACCTAATGAATATAATGATGCAAAAATACATGCCGGAGATGACCAAATCCATTGCCACCACCGTTACCGAGATAACAAGTAAAGAGTCTAAATAAAACTCACATAAGAAAGGTTCATTTCATCCAAAAAGAACCTTTCTTATGTTAATCACACGGTTTTCTTGCGCCAATACGATAATAATTGGCCAACATTCATTAATTTTCCATAATATATATTAATTCGTGCTACCAAAGTGATAGCATTAAAAAATATGCTATAAATTTGCATCATAAACCTAAAGCAAGATGAGAATCAATACAAAAATACGGTATGGTTTACGAACAATGATAGAAATAGCCGGCTCTACCGATGCCAATGGTATGTTACAAAAAGACATTGCCAAAAACCAAAATATATCATTGAAATACCTCGACCCCATTATTTCCTCTTTAAAGCTAAAAGGGCTGATTGCCAATAGTAAAGGAAGAGGAAGTGGTTATAAATTAACCCGGGAACCCAAAGATATCACCATGCTGGATATCTACACGGCATTCGAACAAATAGTAGTTGTTGAATGCATAAACAATTTGGGGTACTGCGACAGATCGATGCACGATTGCAAAGGCCGTAGTTATTGGAACGAGTTTAAAAATGAATTTGCAGAAATGCTGAGGAAAAAGAATCTGGAGCAAATTATTCAAGACACTCACTATGAATGCAAAGGAATAATTGCCGAGATAGTAAACTAAATTATAAATTGACTTGTTTTAAACTCGTCAATTATTTTTTCCAATATCATACTACAAATATTATAGCATTACTATGATAAATACATATAGCAGAACATTAGTGTCCACTTAAAATCATTAACGATTCTTTGAAATCATTATCTATCGGCATTATCAGAGGAAAATAGTTACGTGACGATTTGAATTTTTTATCTTGCCCGAAATCATAATTTTCGGGCAATGAATACAGGGAAATATATTTTCGCACAAATGGTTGAGTTTTTACCTCAACGTGTTTTTGATGGTTTTGTAATAAAATATGCAGGTAACAAATATGTAAAACACTTTAGCTGTTGGAATCAGCTGCTAGTGATGATATTTGGACAACTAACAAATCGTGATAGTCTTCGTGACTTGATTGTAGCTATAGATGCTCACAGTCAAAAGAGCTATCACTTAGGTTTTGGAAAAAACGTAACGAGAAGCAATCTTTCCAAAGCAAACGAGAAACGAGACAGTAAGATATTTGAAGATTTTGCCTATTACTTAATTGACATTGCTCGTAAAAAAAGAGCGAATAATAACTTTGAAATACAAGGTAAAGTTTACGCATTTGATTCTTCAACGATAGATTTGTGTTTGAATGTGTTTTGGTGGGCGAAGTTCCGAAAAGCAAAAGCAGGAATTAAACTTCACACACTTTACGACATAACCACACAAATTCCAGCATTCATTCATATTACGAATGCTACGGTGAACGATGTGAATGCAATGGATGTAATACCTTATGAATCTGGAGCCTATTATATATTTGATCGTGGATATGTTGATTTCAAAAGGCTTTACAACATAACAAAGCATTCTGCTTATTTTGTTATTAGAGCCAAGAAGAATCTTCAATTCCAGTTTACTCAAATGAATCCAGTTAATGAGAGAAATGGAGTAATGAGTAATCAAATTGGCAAACTTACTGGATTTTATATATCACAATACTATCCGGATGAAATTAGGAAAGTTGTGTATTATGATAAAGAAACGAATAGAACTTTCGTTTACCTAACCAATAATATGGAACTAACTTCGGAGCAAATAGCTTTGCTTTATAAGAATCGCTGGCAAGTAGAATTGTTCTTCAAATGGATTAAACAGCACTTGAAGATTAAGACCTTTTGGGGTACTTCTGAAAATGCTGTTAGAGTACAAATATATTGTGCTGTCATATCATATTGCTTAGTTGCAATCATTGAAAGAGACCTTATGATTAACCGCTCAACATATGAAGTGTTACAAATATTTGGAATATCTCTATTGGACAAATCGCCAATTGGAGAACTCTTTTTTAATGCAGATAAAAATGATGTCAAAGAACTTTTGTCAGAACAACTGACTCTTAATTTATTTTAGTGGACACTAGTGATAGCAGAACAATAAATACATTTTAGAGTAAAAAAATTTGCATTAGCATACTACAATTTCTATAGGATTTATAACTTAAAACAATAATCAATTACCATGTCAAAAAAAATACTACCAAATTATTATATGTTGCTAATAGCTAGCATCATATTAGTAGGCTCTTCCAGCGCAACAACAGCTCAAACACTAAAAATAAACGCGCAGAGTTCTTCTATGACCATTTTGGGCACTACCAACGTACATAACTTTCAAAGCAAAGTAAGCCAAATTAGCGGCGACCTTGTGATTAACGGCAAAAAAGTTCAATCGCTGAAAGTTGATGTGCCTGTAAAGTCGATTAAAAGTAATGAGAAATTAATGGACAAAAAAACCTATGAAGCTTTTGATGCTGAGAAACATCCTACCATCACATTTCAACTCACCGATGCAGTGATACAAAAAGCCACTGCCGAAGATATTGATGTGGTGCTAACCGGAAATTTGACAATGGCAGGAGTTAGTAAGAAAATCACGTTCAACACTACAGGTAAAGCGCTGAAAGCAGGGACATTCCAGTTTACTGGAAGCGTAGGACTCAAAATGACTGATTTCAAAATGAAACCACCAACTGCTATGCTTGGAATGATGAAAGTGGGCGATGCGATAACCCTGAAGTTTAGCATTGTATTGGTAGGCGATCCTGAAATAAATGCATTGCTAACAAAATAAACAGAAATACAGACGAGAACATCACTTTACCAACAATTTAAAAATAAGCAAAATGAAAAAATCAATCTTCACAGTAGCAGCTGCACTTTTTATCAGCAGTACAATGTTTGCTCAATTAAGAGCTACAGATCAGACCGGTGTAAACGTATTCGAAACTCCTAAAACTGACACTCAGTTCACAGGCCCGAAAGTTGAATTCGGTGCATCAATTGCAATGCCCTATATTGCATTGAAAAATTCTAATAATGTTATAAATCAAGATCCTACAAAAAACACAGAAGCACTATTCAAAAATTCACCAAATTTTGCTCTTTCCATGGCTAACTTATACATCAACAGCTATTTGGCTGATGGTATTACATTACAGGTTACCATGTATCTTGCATCAAAACATCACACTGAAACATGGGTGAAAGGCGGCTACGTTCAATTCGATAAAATCCCATTTATCAAAATGGATTTATTGGACAATATCATGAAATACACTTCAATCAAAATTGGACAAATGGACGTCAACTACGGCGATGCTCACTTCCGTCGTTCCGATGGTGGTAATGCTATCTATAACCCATTTATGGAAAACTATATTATGGATGAATTTGCTACTGAAATTGGTGCAGAAGTTGATGTAAACTACAATGGCATTATAGGAGTGGCAGGCATAACCAATGGTAATCTGAATCCAAGTTTAATAAAGATAGACACCGCGCTGACTGCCTACAAATACTCCAACGGACTTCACAACCCATCCTTCCTTTTGAAATTGGGTTTTGACAAACAGCTTAGTGAAAAATTCCGTGCCCGTTTAACCGGTTCAGTTTATACGACTGCAGGCTCTTTATCAAACACATTATTTGGTGGCGACCGTACAGGCTCTAACTACTCAGCAATTATGTACAATGCTGCTCCGGGTACCGGAACTGCTTTTGGTGGACGGTTCAATCCAAGTTTGACTGACAAACTGACTACATTTATGGGTAACCTATTCTTGAAATATAATTTGTCGGATGCTATTTCAGTAGAATCATTCACAACTCTTGAATCAGCAAAAGGACGCAAACCATCTGAAAAACTGGAACGCAAGGCTGATCAATTTGCAACAGACCTGGTTTTACGCTTTGGGAAAGCCGAAAATTTCTTCGTAGGCGCTCGTTACAATACTGTTTCGGCTGACGTAGCTGCAGCAGCCGGAGCAACACCAACTACAACAACAGCCACAACCACGACGCTTTCTCCTGTAGCAGCTTACAAAATAGGAATCGATCGTTTGGCAATCAGCGGCGGATGGTATGTAACCAAAAATATCATGGCGAAAGTGGAATATGCTAATCAGAAATATAGCGACGTTCCAAATGTAAACTATATCTTGAATGGCTATGAGTTCCACGGAATAAGTGCTGAAGCTGTAATTTCATTCTAACAACCGGATAGAATTTCTTTAAGCCAGTTCGGATAATTCCGGGCTGGCTTATCATCCCTTTTTCAAAATAGACAATTGTATGAAAAGACTTATTGGTATAATTGGATGTATTCTTTTTTTAAATCAAGTAATACTGGCTCAGTCCATTGTGACAGTAGATTTAGAAAAAAGCAGCTCGGTAACGATTACCGGTTCTACGAATATCGTCTCGTTTAAGCTACTTTTCCCGGGAGATTTGCTATCCAAGAAGAACTTTGTGGTTACTGCCACTCAAAATCAGAACAGAATACTTTTAAACCAGATGCAACTGTCGATAGCAGTAAAAGATTTTACATCAGGCAATAAAATGGCTTTGAGAGATTTTTTGAAACTTATCAAACATAAAACCTATCCGTCCATTCACGTACAACTGAATTATATTGATTTAAAACAGAATTTGGACAAATCTAAATTAATCAAAGGCAATGCTTACGCCAACATAACCATAACAGGCATTACTAAACAATACTGCTTTCCGATATCATCAGACAGCGATGGCGAAAATTACTTCCTGAATGGTCGTAAAAACATTAGCATCCGTGATTTCGGGTTGGTTCCACCGGTTGAAATGCTGGGCCTAATAAAGGTGAGCGAATGGATTGACCTGGATTTCCATATTGTTTGCAAAATAGCCTTAAACAAGGCCGATCAAACAGCATTCACTCCCGCTCAAATGATTGACTTAGCCAAGAAAACAACTAACAATCACTGATAAAGTATTGAACCCTAAAAAGAGCTTTTCCTTAGCAGGGAAAGCTCTTTTTGCATCTAAACTGCCGCGCACCCTACTGAACAGACAAAGAGCTGATATCGGTCTGCAAAGAGCATTACAAGCCATTCAATGTACTCAACAAGACTTATGTTAGGCATTCAGAGCTTCGCTCAGAGGAGTCATAGATATTAAATTTTCGCTTTTTTGGATCAATTAAAATATACGCTTAGTCCACAACTTTTACGGGTGAGCCGTGAGCCCATTGCACACCCTCCTATTCCAAACCGGCGGATGACAAAAAAGCCCTTCTCCGTTAGGAAAAGGGCTTCTGTATATAGTAAGAAGCGATTATGCCAATTTATTTACATAGATAGCTAACTTAGATTTCAAGTTGCTAGCTTTGTTTTTATGAATAATGTTACGTTTAGCCAATTTGTCCAACATAGCGCTGATCTTTGGTAACATTTCTGTTGCTACAGTTTTTTCAGCAGTTGTACGTAATTTGCGAACCGCGTTACGTGCTGTTTTAGCATAATAACGGTTGTGCAATTTTTTCTTGTCGGCTTGACGAATTCTTTTGATAGATGATTTATGATTTGCCATTGCAATCTTATTTTTAATGCTAATAAATTTCTTTTTCTTTTGTAGTCCATAGGGGAGTCGAACCCCTCTTTCCAGGATGAAAACCTGGCGTCCTAACCGATAGACGAATGGACCATTAAGCGTTGTATTGCTTTCTGGTATTGAGTATTGTTGTTCTCAATTGCGGGTGCAAATATACGGGTGTTTTTTGAATTGACCAAACCTTTTCTAGAAAATATTTCAATTAATTTGTAATTTGCTATTTATCAGCGACTATAAATTTCGTATTTCTTGCATTTTGTTTCTACATTCATATCAAAAGCCAATATTTTTGCTACTTTTGTTGTCCCAACAGCCCATTTATGCAGGAAAAAACAAGCGGAATTGTACTCCATTCGATAAAATACTCCGATTCGGCAACAATTGTCACCATATATACGAGCCAATTCGGACGCGTTTCGTACATGGTTCATGGCGTAAATAAGAAGAAATCCGTTTTTCGCTCTGCTTTTCTTCAGCCACTGTCTATTGTAGAATTAGATGTGGTTCATCTTCCGGGCAAAGATTTGCAACGCGTAAAGGACGTACGAATAGCCTATCCCTTTACAAGAGTTCCATTTGATCCGATAAAAAATTCGCTGGCATTGTTTCTGTCCGAAGTGCTTTTTCGCACCCTGCGACAAACAGAGCCCGACGAAAGCCTGTTTCTGTTTCTGGACAACTCCATCCAACAACTGGATTGCTGCGAGACAGGATTAGCCAACTTTCATTTGGTGTTTCTGCTTAAGTTGAGTCGCTATTTAGGTTTTGAACCGAACGAGGATGAGGAAAGTGCGATATACTTCGATTTAATGAACGGAGTTTTTACACGGAACAAGCCGCAGCATATACATTATCTGTTACAGGACGCCACGAATGATTTCAAAGCATTGCTCCAGTCAGACTACCCGAACATGCACAAATTGATTTTTTCGCGTCAGAAACGCCTTAAACTGCTCGAAAGCATGATTGAGTACTACCGCTTACATATCCCCGACTTTAATGGCTTACATTCGCTTGCTGTATTGCAGTCGTTATTTGATTAAAGTGGGAAATACTTATTTTACCTGATATTGCAGCTTTACAGTAATGGTAGCAGTTTTCTTTTTAGAAGAAGTATTGAATGAACCACCCCAACTATAATCTTCGGATGAATTTTGAGCGACAATTTGGAAAACTCCCATAGAGCAATTCGTCATTCGGCCTAAGTTGGCCTCTCCATTCTCTGCAATGGTCTTAGCTCTTTGCCAACCGTCTTGCGAGGCTTCGGCAAGCATCTTTATTTTAAGATCGGCCATTTTGGTGTAATAATACTCCGGAGCTAAGGAAGTTATTTCAATTCCGCTATTAATAAGTTCTGTAATTTCGCGGGAAATTCCTTCTATTTTTGATACATCATTCGAAGTAATGCTTACTTGTTGAGTAAGTCTGTAACCGTCGAAAGTAGAAATAGAATTCCCATTCGAAGCAATAGTTGCATAGTCTTTAGTAATCTCGGCAGCCGAAAAGGTCATTTCTTTTTTCGCAATTCCTTTAGAATCAAGAAAATTGCGGGTTGATTCGCTTTGCTTTTTAAGTTCAGCATAGGCCGTAGTCAGATTCATATTTTTGACCGTAAACTGGCTTTTCCATACAATCAAATCCGACTCGAAGTTTCGTTCGGCCATACCGGTAACCGAAATTACATTTGTTGCATCGTTACGATGCTTGATGGCATTGGAGAAAATGAAAGCACAAAGAATCAAAGTTACTGAGATTACAAAAATTGCAATGATTTGATTTCGTTTCATCTTATCGGGCGTTTAACTGTTTCTTGAATAAATAATTATCTTTTCGCCCGGATTTAACTTATTACTTGGCTTGCTATTCCATTCTTTAATATCATTTACACTACAACCATATTTCTTGGCTAACGAATAAAAAGAATCCCCCGATTTTACTTTGTGCGTAATTTTAGGTTTAACGGCTTTCTTTTCAACTGTGCTATTACTATTCACAGCAGGCATATTTACACTGAGCGACTGCCCCGGTTTTAATTTTGCTCCGTCAAGATTATTTAATCTCTTCAATTCATCTATTGCCACGTTATATTTTTTGGCAATTATATAAAGCGATTCCCCTGACTCTACTTTATGTATAATCGTTTTTTCAACTTTGGCAACTGCCTCATTCCCGGGCTGAGCATCTTTGCCCGACAACTGCAATTGCTGTCCCGGTCTAAGACTAGTAGAGCGCAAATTGTTTATCGACTTCAAATCCGCCACCGATACATTATTTTTTTCAGCAATACCTGACAGCGTCTCGCCTTTCTTCACTTTGTAAGTAGCAACCGTGGGTTCTGTCTTCGTATTTTTTGCACCATCGGCTACCGCAGCCACTTCCAACGGTTGATTTACATTCAGCTCTTGTCCAAAACGAATTTTGCTTGACTTAAGATTATTCAGCACCTTAAGCTCGTCTTCGGTCATATTGTGTTTTTTTGAAATACTGGATAGTGTTTCACCCCTCTTTACTTTGTAAGAGATTGGAGTTGCTGCAACTTCAACTTTATTAGAAGCAATCGTTGACGTCGGTGCAGCAACTTGTGCTATTTGCAGGCTTTGACCCGAGCGAAGAATATTCGATTTCAGATTATTCGAAGCTTTTAGTTCGTCTTCAGTGATATTATATTTTTTTGAAATGCTCGAAAGTGTTTCGCCTTTCTTTACTTTGTACGAAATTGACGTTGCCTCTACTTCAACTTTGTTGGCAGCAATAGTTGCGACCGCTACATCTGCCTGGTTTACTTTCAGCTCTTGACCTAAACGAATTTTTCCGTTCGACAAATCATTCAACTTTTTAAGTTCAGCAACAGTAATATTGTTGGCCTTGGCAATGCTGAACAATGTCTCACCACTTTTTACGATATGTAATGAATTTGCACTCTCTATGGATTGTTGTTTTTTAGCAATCTCAAATTCAGATTTTGTATTTTTGGCTATAGCTCTACCCGACTCGATAACCATTAAATTTTCTTCGTCTTTTACTTTCAGTTGCTGTTTAAGACTCAGCTTGCTACCTTTGATACGATTCTTTTCCTTCAATTCGGCAATGGTCATTCCATATTTCTGTGCAATAGAAGAGAGCGTCTCCCCTCTTTTTACACGATGATATTCTGCAGGAATACGTTTCTTTATCCGTTGAACATTAGAATTATTTACAATGGGAGCAATGGGCTCTTCATGCAGATTGCTGGAAATATTATCAGTAGCAGCCGATCGTACTACAGAGAAAGGATCAAACCCGACTACACGGTTAGCTTTCACAAAGCGTCTGGAATAATACGTTTCATCGGAATTGGAGATAGTAACACCTTTGCGAACCGCAGCGTGAATAAAATCAAAAGTACCATTATCGTTCTTGCTAACAACTATTCCTACGTGCCCCACGCGCTTGCTACGCGAACGCCCTGAAAAATAAACCAGGTCGCCCGTTTTCAGTTCCTCGGGCTGCACTGAATCAAATTGCTCGGCCTGCTCAGCCGACGAGCGTTTAAGGTTATATCCAAAATTACGATAGACATAGGAAGTAAAACCGGAACAATCGAAAGAAGAAGTTCCCGGAGAGCCATAACGATAAGGCGTATTTAGAAATAATTTTCCGAAGTTGATAATCGAATCGGACAATGGAACATTAGCTGGTGATAAGTAATTTGTATGTAGAGTATCGGATATAGCAACAGCCTCCTTGCGCTCTTCTGCACCGGAGAAAGATAGAATAAAAAAGAGTGAAAAAAGGAGTAAAAAGGGTTTCAAAAACTGCATAAAAAAACTGTTCAGATAAATACGTCTTGCAAAGATAAGATTTTTAGGCATTAATGAACAGTCGTTTGCAGCTTTTTAATAAAAAACAGAACTTTTTAGAATTTATTAAAATGTAAGTGTGAGTCTTAAAATATCAACTTCCCTCCGTTTTTTCCAACCTCAAAGTGAACGGTTTCACCCATTTTCAATGGCAAATTGTCATCCACATGACCTGCCGGAAAGTTGAAACAAACCGGATAATCGTACTCGCTCACGGCATCGGCAATTAGTTGAGCAATACTTTTTTTCATCAACGGATCCTCCTCGCAATCGCTAAACTGACCCACAACTAAGCCAGACAGCTGAGCCAACACGCCACTGAAACGTAAATTTTGCATCATCCGATCGATATGGTAGGGTCGCTCGGCAATATCTTCGATAAAAAGGATATTATTTTTATAGTCCAAATCAAACTGACTTCCCCGCATCCCCATGATTACCGAAAGATTTCCACCTATCAGCTTCCCCTCTGCGATGCCAAATTTGTTTAATCGATGTTTCGGAACGGTATAGGTGGGCATTTGTCCAAATAGTATTTCGCGACATTTTTGAACGTGTATTGAATCTGCAGGAAACTGAGTGAGATGTTTTGCCATAATGCCGTGAACGGAGGCTACACCCAAATTACTAATTGCATTGTGTAAAATAGTAATATCGCTAAACCCGATAAGCCATTTTGGTGACTTCGCGAAAGTGGAAAAATCGAGCTTATCAATAATTTGTGCCACTCCGTATCCTCCGCGACTACATAAAATAGCATTCACCGACGGATCGTCCAACGCTTCTTGTAAATCGGCAATACGTTGCGCCTCCGTACCGGCAAAACGACCATACTTTGTACGCGCAAATTTTCCCTCGGTAACATTCAGCCCCCAGGAGCTAAGCGTCTTTTTTGCCCCAGTAATGTATTTGGGTTCAATATTTCCCGATGGAGAAACTATGCGGATTTGATCGTTGGGTTTTAAATATGGAGGTGTCATATATTTATTCTTTGTTAAAAATTTATTCAATTATCAATTGCCTGGTTACACACTGAAAAGTTACATGAGTTTTGTCAATACTTCACCCATTTCCACATTTCCTTCCAGGTTACTTTTTTGCCATACATCAGAATACCGGTACGGTAAATTTTGCCGGCCATCCAGGTAGTGCCGATAAACGACAATACCAAAATTAACAACGAGAGGATAATTTGCCAGGTGGGGACTCCAAACGGCAGACGAACCATCATAACAATGGGCGATGTAAACGGAATCATCGAACACCAAAGCGCCAATGGGCCGTCGGGATTTTGCGCGCTATAAATAGCCGCATAGATGGCAAAAATAATCGGAAGCGTGAGCGGCAGCGAAAACTGCTGCGTATCCGTTTCGCTATCCACCGCGGAACCAACCGCCGCAAAAAGCGAAGCGTATAATAAATATCCACCAAGGAAATAAAGAACAAATAAAACCACTATTTGAGCAAAATCAAATCCATTCAACATGGCAACCAGCTCTTGCACCTGACTTGGACTTGCAGTAGGCGTAGCTTGCATTCCCATAGAATTGGCTTGTTGCAAAGCATCAACATCCACTTTTCCGCCAATGAAACTGCCGGCGACGGTAGAAATAACCACCGTCAAAAGCACCCACAAAAAGAACTGTGTAAGTCCCACCATAGCAATGCCGATGATTTTACCCATCATCAACTCAAATGGTTTTACAGACGAGATAATCACTTCCACAATGCGACTTGTTTTTTCCTGCACTACTCCACTCATCACCTGTGCACCGTAGATAACGATAAACATGTAAATCATAAAGGCTGAAATCATCCCAATACCCAATGCCAGTTCGGCCGAACCTACTTTATCTTCGCCATCTTCGCCCCATTTCACCGTGGTAATATCTATATCGGTGCGCGACTCTTCTACCATCTTTTTCAGGTTCGGAATATTGTGCGAAGCTAACTTTTGTTCTTCTACATAATTCTTAAGCAAGCTGGAAACATAGTCTTTCAACTCCATATTCACTTGTTCGCTCGAATAAAGTGCCACTGCTTTCGGGTTTTTGGTCAAATCGCCTGAAATAACCAACAATGCTCCAAAATCTTCGTTTTTATCGTTCTTTTTCCGAATCTCGTCAGCCGGTTTGTCTACAAAATCGAAAACATAGCTATCGTTGTTTTTAAGCACCGAAGTATAGCTGTGCGTTTGGTCGATGACAAAGATGTGCTTCTTCGTGCCATCTTTTATGCTCGACAGCCAAAGTGGAATCATGATCATTCCGGCAAAGACAACCGGAGTAAGAAATGTGAGAATGATGAATGATTTCTTCATCACCCGGGTAGTATATTCTCTTTTTATGATTAAACTAATCTTAGACATAAATTAATGGTTAATATAACCCCTAACCCCTAAAGGGGAACTAAGTTACTTCTGTGTATTATATTGTTTTATAACTAATAAGGCATTGTATCGGACATACTTCTCTTATACCCCTTCAGGGGCTAGGGGTTCTTTGTCACCGTTTTTATAAAGATATCATTCATACTTGGCAATAACTCTTCGAAAGAGAGAATCTCGGTTTGTTGAATCAGCAAGCTCAGCAAAGAGCTGTTGGTTTCGGCATGTTGCTTTTTGATAACACTTTCCACAATATTATTCTTTGTTGTTTGAGAAAGCAGTTCAAAGCCGTTTTCATCGAATGAATTTGTCGACCGAACCACAAAAGTATTGGTAGCATGCGAAGCTCTTATTTCGGCAACATTTCCCTGCAAAACAATTCTGGATTTATTGACCAACGAGATATTCTCACACAAATCTTCAACCGTTTCCATGTTGTGAGTGGAGAAAATAATAGTTGCACCATTATCGCGCAGGCTTAGAATTTCACGCTTCATCAAATCGGCATTCACCGGATCGAAACCACTGAACGGCTCATCGAAAATAAGCAAGCTTGGTTGGTGCAAAATGGTAGTAATAAATTGTACTTTTTGCGCCATTCCTTTCGACAGTTCCTCCACCTTTTTATCCCACCAACTTTCAATCTCGAATTTTTCGAACCAGTACTTCAACGCTTTCAACGCATCACTTTTGGTCATCCCCTTCAGTTGGGCAAGGTACAAAGCCTGTTCGCCGATTTTCATTTTTTTATAGAGACCGCGCTCTTCTGGCAAATAACCGATGCTTTCGACATCTTTTGGTGTGAGGCGTTTACCGTTAAGGCGCACCTCACCGCTATCGGGTGCAGTTATGCAGTTGATGATTCGAATCAGAGTGGTTTTTCCGGCACCGTTAGGTCCAAGCAGACCATAAACCGTGTTTTCCGGCACCTCCAGACTCACTCCATCCAAAGCACGATGCCCGGCATACTGTTTTACTACGTTTTCTACTTCTAAATGTTCCATATTGATGTGATGATATGGTGATATGATGATATGATAATTTGGTGATTATGGATTGGGGTGACTCTTCATTTTTGAGATGATGCTTGAAAGCAATTTCTTAATACTGATTAATTTTGTAATCAAATCTGGATTGAAAGGATAACCAGCTGAATGTTGGCACAGAAGCAACCAATATTCTGTTTCATCGGCTTCTTTTGCAGCAATTTTTAATTTGTGGACAAAATCAGCTCTACTTTCACAATTTTGCGACTCTCTCACATTTGCCCCGATAGATGTCCCTGATTTCAATAGCTGCCGGGCAATAACATATTTATGCTGTTCTTCCAGTGATTCCGTGAACTTAATAATATCGACTGCAAATTCAAAACTCAATTCCAAAATTTCATTTCTCTTTTCCATAAGTAAATTTATTATCATATCACTACATTACCATATCATCATATCACCATATCAACACATCATCACATCATCACATCAAATCTTCCCCTCATCAGCAAAGCTATAATAATTACCCCGTGCAATGATAATATGGTCGATGAAAACGATACTTATTGCTTCGCAACCTTTTATTATGCGACGGGTAATTTCTTCGTCTTCGCGACTTGGACGATTTTGTCCCGATGGGTGATTGTGTGCCACAGCCACCGCTTGTGCCGATTTTTCGAGCGCCATTTTCAGCAGCATTGGGATGTCAACCACCGTTTGCCGAGTGCCTCCTTGCGTCAATCGTTTTACCTCAATAACCTTGTTAGCTCCATTGAGCAAAGCTACCCAAAATTCTTCATGGGGCAAATCGCACATAATGGGTTCGAAAAGTTCAAAGAGATGAACGCTCGATGTAATTTGTTTACGTTCCAATGTAGCCGACAGCTTCCGGCGCTTACCCAGTTCCATGGCCGCAAGAATGGTGATGGCTTTTGCTTCGCCAATGCCTTTGAAACGTTTGCACAAATCGGCAATGCTCAGCTGCGCCAACTCATTGAGATTATCGTGGCAATCGTGCAAAATGCGGCGAGAGAGTTCCACCACCGTTTCGTTTCTACTTCCCGAGCCAATAAGTATGGCCAGCAATTCTGCATCCGAAAGACTTTGAGTGCCTTTCCGTAGCATTTTTTCGCGAGGTCGGTCGTCTTCGGCCCACTCACGAACAGTCAATCTTTTTTCGTCAGCTTCCATATGCCAAAAATACAGAGAATTATTCGGAGTAACAAGCCTTGAGTACATGAAAAAATAAAGCTACTATAACACGAAGTTGAAGCAATGATTAAATATTTCAAAAAAAAGAGGCTGCCTATACAGACAACCTCGGTAATTTAAAAAAATTGGAAACAAACAAATCAAATTACGGTTTACAAACTTTCTCTCTAAAAATATCTATCCGCTTCGCAACAGATCAAAGTCAAACAGGGTCTAGGTTAAAAGAACATCACTTTACCAACTTATTCCTACTGCGAAGCTATAGAGTGTTATTTAACTGTTATTTTATCTATGATTTTAAAATCATTTTTTTTACTACTTTTGCGATACAAAGTTATTAAACCTGATTGAAAGGAACAAAAAAAACTATTGTAAGCCGTGTAATCTAACAAGCAACACAGCCCTGACAGTCAGTATAATATATTATTTTAAAAAAATATTTTCTGCAAGGATCGTTTTAAAAGCCTACAAGGCTGTTATTTTAACTCATCGTTTTTAAAAAATTAGCAATTCTCCCCGATATGAATAAATATATAGTACCCTTACTGCTTTTTTGCTTACTTGTTTCGTCCTGCAACAAGCAATATACACATCATCCTGTCATTTTAAAGGCAGAATCCGTCATGGGCGACTCGCCAAAGGAGGCAACCAAAATACTCAAATCAATTCCGAACCCCGAAAAACTTCCCGAAGCCGATTATGCAGCCTGGTGTTTGCAATATATCCGCTCGCTAAACAAGCAAGATTCGTTGATTAAATCGGATAGTTTGATTCGTATCGCTGTAAATTACTACGAAGGCACATCCATGCATAAATACGCAGGAATATCCTATTATTTGCTCGGTTGTATCTACGAAAACAGACAGGAAACTCAGTCGGCAATGAGTGAATTTAAGCGGGCGGAATCGGAGTTTCTACAAATCGACGCATACAATCAGTTGGCATTGGTATATTATCATTTTGGGTTTCTATATTCCGAAGATGAGTACATTGAGAAAGCGTTACAGAACTTCAAATTGTCGCAACACTATTTTCACCGGGCCAAAAATTACAATAATGAAGCCTATGCCTATCGCGAAATAGCCATATGCATGGATAATACCGGACAAAATATCAATTACGTAATGTATTTTTACAAAAAGGCTCAAAAACTGGCCGAACAGGCAAAAGACACTGTTAACTACCTGGACATAACAGCTTCGCTGGCAAATACGCTTATTACAAAAACCGATCGGTATAACACTGCGAAAAATTATTTATTGCATGCTTATAAGTATTACGATGAGTCGCCCTATTATTACAATATGTTGGCAATGACTTACTCGAAACTGAATATGCCGGACTCAGCTCAATATTATTTCCAGAAAGCATTGCCTGATACAACAACCCTTAAAGATAAAGTTGAAACATTTCTGGCAGGTGCGTATACCGAAAAAGCCAGCGGAAATTATGCTAAATCTCTTGAATATTGCTTAAAGTATGATCAAAACAGAAACCTGTTTATTGCAAAAACGAGACAAGCACAACTCTATCGAATTGACCAGCAATATAATGTAAACAAAAAAAACATTGAAAATGCTCAATTGAAAATTACCAACCGAAACATGATTATTTACGTCGGTTTTATGATTGTTTTGGTACTGCTGGGCATCGTTTTTCTACTCTCTATTCAGAAAAAAAGAAGAGCTGAACATATAAATCATCAAGTAGAACGAGAAAGGTTGATGGCAGAAATTGAGAAAAGAAGACTTTCATTGTTTGCAAAACTCCAAAGCAGAATAGAATCAACCATTCGATTCGAAGAGCTAAAACTAAGGCTGCCGAAGGACAGTGGACTAAAATCAAGTTGCATGGATGAAATGCTCCAACAGTTTGTGCTTACTGAAGAAGAATGGCAATCGTACATTGATGAAGTAAATCTGATTTTCAATAATTTTATTGAAAAACTATCGCTCCGCTTCCCTACCATCACCATTGCCGATAAAATAGTGATTGCACTGATCACCCTTCAGCTGGATATAACGAGCACCTGCTCGATACTTGGTATTAATAAAAACACCATGTACCGCCGCCGCAACACTATCAAAGAACGGCTCAACCTCGACAAATCAGTTGATTTGGAAGAATGGTTACTGGGCAAAGTGTCGCACGAAACAATTTAAGAGAAGGATGAATTTTACTAGCGAATGGTAGTTGTTCACTTCCCTCGCAAATAAGGCTCGGGCCACACTGTCTCTTCAATTTTGAGGGGAAGATACGGATTTCGGAGTAATTCACGACCCAACAGTATCAAATCTGCCTGACCTGTTTCCAGTATTTCTTCCATTTTATCAGTAGTCGTAATTAGCCCAACTGTAGCGGTCAAAACGGAGGTTTTTCGAATTTCTTCGGAAAAATGAACCTGATAACCTTCGCTCAGTGGAATACGGGCGGTTGCACTATTTCCACCCGATGAGCAATCGATCAAATCAACTCCCATTTGATGCAAAATTTTGCTGAGCTGCACTGTTTGCTCCAAATCCCAGCCACCTTCCACCCAATCTGTTGCCGAGAGTCGAACAAACAACGGGTAATCCTCCGGCCATACTTGTTGAACAGCTGCAGTGACTTCAAGCAATAACCGGATTCTGTTTTCAAAACTTCCCCCATATTCATCCGTTCTTTTATTACTCAATGGAGAGAGAAACTGGTGAATAAGGTATCCGTGCGCTCCGTGAATTTCGAGGACTTTGAAGTCCGCTTCTTTTGCACGAAGAGCTGTATTTTTGAAATTTTCAATCACGAGATGTATTCCGGCTTTGTCCAATTCCTGCGGACTTCTTTCATTTTCTGCAAACGGAATCGGCGAAGGGCCAATTGTATTCCAACCACCTTCGTTAAGATGCAGTTGACGCCCACCGGTGGAGGGTTTATCGTGCGAAGCCTTACGGCCTGCATGCCCGATCTGAATAGCGGGTACTGAGCCTTGTTCTTCGATAAAATCGGCAATTTCTTTCAATTTTACGGTTTGTTCATCATTCCAAAGCCCCAAATCGTAGGGTGTAATGCGTCCATCTGGCGAAACAGCGGTAGCTTCAACAATGATGAGTCCTGCTCCACCAACAGCTCGTCCACCATAATGTACTAAATGCCAATTATTTGCTAATCCATCTTCAGCACAGTACTGACACATAGGCGAAAGACCTATTCTGTTTTTGAATGGAACTCCTTTGATAGTGAGTGGTTTGTTTATCATCATCTTTATATTTGTTTTTTATTCTAATGTGTCGAATTTATCGGATAAAACAGTTCACTCCGCAAAAGCAGGCTGCAAGAAAAAAAGGCATAATTGCAAATCGGGAAGAAAAATCTGAGTTTGAAGTTTTAAACAATTAGATAGCTCTTTGAGTTCATAACTACTCCATTTTCGGATTAAAATTACCGAAAATGGAGAAGAAGTCAAAAACAAATCCATCATTTTTTATCATTTGGACCTCTAATTTTGAAAAAAGCTTTTTTTTCGGCAGTAGATAAAGAGGTTTATAGATAATTATCGTATTTTTGTAGCTAATGTAAAATTTAGGTTGCCCATATTGTTGTCAAAACCATTCGCAGACTATTTTGAATCTGTAAAACGGAGCAGTTCATCACCATTAATCAATTGAAATACTAACAGATACATTTTTACAAGAAAAAAAAAGAACGCATGAAAGTAAGCATTGTCAATCAGTCGAAACACCCCCTACCGGAATATGCCACCGCCTTGTCGGCCGGCATGGATATTCGCGCAAATATAGATAGTCCCATTGTATTAAAACCATTGGAACGAAAATTGATACCAACCGGTTTATTTATAGAACTGCCCGCAGGCTACGAAGCACAAATTCGTCCGCGCAGTGGGTTGGCCATCAAAAAAGGGATTACCGTGCTGAATTCACCCGGAACCATAGATGCCGATTATCGGGGCGAAGTGTGCATTATTCTTGTCAACTTATCGTCTGACGACTTCGAAATTATTGACGGTGAGCGTATTTGCCAAATGGTAATTGCCGAACATGCGCAAGCCGAATGGGTGGAAGTTGAAGTTCTAGGCGATACGGAACGAGGTGCAGGAGGATTTGGACATACCGGAAAAAAATAAGCGGGGCTGAATCAAAATGTTGATTGTTAGTAATGAATTTATTACGATATGTTTAAAAAAGTTTATCTGTTTTTACTGTTTGTGTTCCTGTTTGGTTCTTTTACTTCGGCTAAACCCGTTGTAAAAAAGCAAGTAACGAGTTCTCATCTATCCGAGGCAGCGCAGCGTCAATTCGATTATTATTTCTACGAAGGATTGCGCTTAAAAGATCAGGAAAAATTCGACGAGGCAATGGAAACCTTTGGGTTGTGTATTGCTATCGATTCGCTGGACGCAGGCGCTCAGTCGGAGATGGGTTTGTTGTACGGGCTGACAGGCATGAACAATGAAGCGGTAAAATCGCTGGAGAAAGCAGTAAAATATGACCCAACCAACTGGTGGTACAATATCCGGCTGATATCCACGTATTCCGAATTAAAGCTATATCCGAAATCCATTGAGCTGACAAAACAATTACAAAAAATATATCCGAATAAAGAGCAGGTTTACAATATTCTGGCGGCACTGTACAAGGAAACCAAAGATTACGATAAAGCCATTGCTGCGAATGAAAGACTGGAGAGTCTGGTAGGCATCAACGAGCAAATATCGCTGGAGAAAGTGCAACTCTACTACCTGTCCAACAAAACAAAAAAAGTGATGCCCGAAATTGATAAGTTGATAGCGAAGTATCCTACCGATTCGCGCTATCAGGTAACCAAAGGGAATATCCTTATGCAGCAAAAAATGCCCGAACAGGCATTTGCCATATATCAAAAGGTGTTGGTCGACGATCCGCAAAATGCGAATGTCTACATCTCCCTGTCGCAATATTACAATGCGATGAACCAGCCTGAAAAAGCGTTGGAATCGATAAAAATGGCTTTAAAAACCGAACAACTGAACGTAGACACAAAAATGCTGGTACTGGGGCAATACGTAGAAAAACTAGTCCAGGACACCGCCAAACTTGCCGAAACGGAATCACTTTTTAAACTGTTGGTAGACCGCTATCCGCTAGAAGAACAAGTGCACAGTTACTATGCTTTGTTTTTGCAATACAGGAACAGAAATGCCGAGGCGACTTCGGAATATGAAACAATGCTGAACATTAACCCCAAAAACGAGCAATCGTGGTTGCGATTAATTCAGCTTCATATAGGCGCAAAAAATTACAATCAGTTGCTCATTGAAACGGGCAGAGCTATAAAGAATTTGCCGAAAATTCCAACCTGGTATTTTTACCGCGGAATTACTCAATTTCAATTGGCCGACTACCGCGGGGCTTTAGCCACTTACAAAGAAGCTTTGCCTTTGATCTCGGCCGAACAGGCAGCAGTGAAGAGCGATTTTTATTCGCAAATTGCCGACACTTATTTTAAGCTGGAATTAAAAGATTCTGCATTTGTAAATTATGAGAACGCACTGGCGGCTAATCCGAAAAATATGATGGTAATGAATAATTATGCCTATTATCTTTCGCTTGAAAAAGCGGAATTGAAAAAAGCGGAACTAATGAGTGCCAAAACGGTGGAACTGGAGCCCAAAAACAGTACCTATTTAGATACCTATGCATGGATTCTATACCAACAAGGTAATTATTCGCTGGCAAAATTTTATATTGAAAAAGCGGTTGATAACTTGCCAAAAGGCGATGAATCGGGTGTAGTACTGGAGCATTACGGTGACATTTTATGGATGACCAGAAATGATGAAAAAGCTTTATTAATGTGGCAAAAATCGTTTGACGCCGGCAATAAAACCGATGATATAAAACGCAAGATTGAAAATAAAGGCTGGAAAAGAGAGTAACAAAACGTACTAAACAACAAAATTATGAAATACAAATTCGGAATTATTATAGCTTCAGTAGTGATATTGGCTTCGTGTAAAACTACGCGTACCGCAACGACTACAAAACAAGCGTCACTTCCACAATCCTCGCAGGTGGAACAACTTGTTAAGCAGGTACAAAGTGCCGAACCAAAATTTGAGACGGCCAATGTGAGTAAAATGGCTATGGAATTGAATGTAAACGACAGGAATTTCAACGTTTCGGCTACCTGTAAAATAAAAAAAGACTCCGCGATTTACCTTTCCGTACAACCGTTTTTCGGCATTGAGGTATTCAAAGCAGAGCTTACGCCCGATAGCATGAAGGTGATTGACAAGATGAACCGCCGCTTTTTCGTGGTGGATTATCATTTTTTCAAACAACGATTTGGCGTTGACGTGGATTTTTACAGTTTGCAAGGCTTGATCTTTAATCAGTTTTTCTGTGTCGGACAAAAAACAATTCAGCCAAAAGAATTGAAAATAAGTCCGTTGACTACAGGCAACAACTCCATAAATTTCGAGTCGGAAACAATGCTACAAAGTACCGAGATAAATGCATTGAACCTGATACAACAAGTGCTTTTGAAAGCAAAAAACTCGGGCTATCAACTACAAACAACTTATGCCGACTTTGCAGTAGAAAACACAATAAACATCCCGCATAAAATATCAATGACTGCTTCGAGCGAAAAAAGCAAAGCCGTTTGCAATTTTTCTATTCTGCGCGTTGACTTTAACAACAAACTAACGTTTGCGGCTACCAATACCGATCGCTACACACGTGGTGATATTGAGCAATTAATGAAAAAATAAACCTTTATTGAATAACCGAACTAAAATTATATTTCGATGCGCTTTCAACTAAACTTCCGAATATCTGTCCTTCTTTTTGCCCTGGCTACTTGCATTGTTTCCATGCAGGCTCAAACTGTAAAAGAGCTTGAAACCCAACGCAAGCAAACGCTTCAGAATTTGGCTACCACCAACAAGATGCTGAACGAAACAAAAAAATCGCAACGCAGCTCGTTGACCAAACTAAATATCATCAATAAAAATATCAAAGAGCGTAAAGTATTGATTCAGAGCATTAGCGGTGAAATCGGGCAATTGGATTCGGAAATGAACAAGTTAGCCGAGGAAAAACGCATATTGGAGGGAAAATTGGCAAAACTCAAAGCCGATTACGTAAAGTTGGTTCAGGAAGCACATATCAAACGAAGCATGTACGCCAAAATAATGTTTGTACTTTCTTCTAAGTCGTTTGATCAATCGTTCCGCCGCCTACGCTATTTGCAGGAATATACCGACTACAGAAAGCAACAGGTTCAGGAAATAGAAAAAGTGAAAGTACAGATTGTCATGAAAAATGACACCCTGAACCAACACAAAACAACGAAAGTAGTGGTAGTAAAACAGAAAGAGGCCGAAGCTCAAAATCTATCGAAAGACGAACAAAAAGAAAAAGTACTACTAACCGATTTAAAGAAAAAAGAAGGCAAACTACGGGCTGATATGAAAGTTCAGCAAAAAAAGGCGAATGATTTAAACAATAGAATCGAACGTATTATTGCTGAGGAAATTCGTAAAGCCGAAGCAAAACGAATTGCAGCTGCCAAGAAAAAAATTGAAGAGGAGAACCGACGTATCGCAGCCGAAAACAAACGAATTGCAGAACAGAACAGACAAATAGCCGCTCAGAACAAGCGTATTGATGCCGAAAACAAAACGAAAAAAACAAGTAAGGCCATAAGTAGAATTGAATCTAAACCCACCATAAAACCGGTTACCGTTACTGATTCAGCACCTTCGCAATCAGTTTCAGCACTTACCAAAGAAGAGTCGCTGCTTTCGGGCGATTTTGCACGGAACCAAGGACGTTTACCATGGCCTACCACTAATGGATTTATTCGTGGCCATTTTGGAGTTCAGTCTCACCCTGTTTTGAAATTCGTTACGACTAACAATAAGGGAATCTATATCCAAACCCCAAGCGGAAGTAGCGCCAGAGCGGTTTTCGATGGTATTGTTTCGCAATGTTTTACGATACCCGGAAGTAACAACGCAGTGATTATCAAACATGGAAACTTCAGAACAGTATATGCCAACTTAACTCAAATTTCAGTCCGCGTTGGAGAACATGTAAGTGCTAAACAAACGATTGGACGAATTTACACCGACAACGAAAGCGACAATAAAACCGAGCTTTATTTTCAGGTTTGGAAGGACAAAAGCATACAAAACCCTGAAAACTGGATAGCGAGATAATATAATTTTGGAATTAATCAATTAAAAAATGAGAGAAACAGTTGCAAGTAAGTATACCAATTACTTGCTTCTTACCACTTACCTCTTACTACTTTATATATGGAAGAATTAATTACAGCAAATCAATTAGTTGATTATGGCGATAGCAACATTATCACCCTCGAAGGACTGGAACATGTTCGCCGTCGACCTGGTATGTACATCGGTAAACTGGGCGATGGAACCCACGTGGACGATGGAATTTATGTATTGCTAAAAGAAGTACTTGACAACTGTATCGACGAATACCGTATGGGTGCCGGAAAAGCAGTGGATGTACGCGTAAAAGACGGACACGTGGAGGTACGCGACTATGGTCGTGGTATTCCACTGGGGAAAATGGTGGAAGCGGTTTCAATCATGAATACCGGTGGTAAATACGACTCGAAAGCATTTAAAAAATCGGTGGGTTTGAATGGTGTGGGTACAAAAGCCGTGAATGCGCTTTCATCGACCTTTATCGTGCAGAGTTTCCGCGACGGACAAAGCCGCAAAGCAGAATTTGGGAAAGGAAAATTGCAAAGTGACTCGGATGTTTTTGCCGACAACTCTGAACGTGGAACCTATATTTACTTTGTACCGGACAATACATTATTCGAAAACTACATCTACAAAGATGAGTACATCGAAACCATGTTGCGCAATTATGCCTATCTGAATACGGGTTTAACCATCAATTTTAATGGAAAAAAGATACTTTCTAAAAATGGGTTAACCGACCTTTTGAACGAAAATATGACAGCGCAACCGCTGTATCCAATCATTCATCTCAAAGGCGAAGATATAGAAATTGCATTTACGCATAGCGACCAATATGGAGAAGAGTATTACTCCTTCGTAAACGGACAACACACCACTCAAGGCGGTACACACCAAAGCGCATTTCGCGAAGCAGTGGCGCGAACCATCAAAGAGTTCTATTCCAAAAATATGGAGTTGGCTGACATTCGTAACGGAATGATAGCAGCAGTTTCTATCAGTGTGGAAGAACCTATTTTCGAATCGCAAACCAAAACAAAACTCGGTTCGCGCGATATGGCGAAAGATGGCGTATCGGTGAATAAGTTTATATCCGACTTTTTGAAAAAAGAGTTGGACAATTACCTGCACCGCAACTCCGAATCGACAAACATACTCCTCCAAAAAATTCAGGATTCGGAAAAAGAGCGTAAAGCCATTGCAGGAGTTACGAAACTGGCTCGTGAACGTGCAAAGAAAGTCAACCTGCACAACAAAAAATTGCGCGACTGCCGGGTGCATTTCAATGATTCGCTGACTAAAGACGAAAACAAAAATCAAGCAATAGAAAACACGAGTATTTTTATTACCGAGGGAGATTCGGCGAGTGGTTCTATCACAAAAAGTCGTGATGTGAACACACAAGCCGTGTTTAGTTTGAAGGGAAAGCCGTTGAACAGTTATGGTCTTACCAAAAAAGTGGTGTACGAGAACGAGGAATTCAACCTCCTTCAGGCAGCATTAAATATTGAAGATGGCGTTGACAATCTGCGCTACAACAAAGTAATTGTGGCTACCGATGCCGATGTGGACGGTATGCACATTCGATTGCTGCTGATTACTTTCTTCTTGCAATTTTTCCCCGATTTGATCAAAAAAGGACACGTTCATATTCTTCAAACGCCACTTTTCCGCGTGCGGAATAAAAAGGAAACGATGTATTGCTATTCGGAAGAAGAACGGTTGGCGGCTTTGGCTAAGTTGGGCGCTAACCCGGAGATTACCCGATTTAAAGGGTTGGGTGAAATTTCGCCCGATGAGTTCAAGCATTTTATTGGAAGAGATATGCGGCTGGATCAGGTTTCGTTGAAAAAAGAAGATGCTGTTTCCGACCTGTTATCCTTCTACATGGGCAAAAACACCCCCGAGCGTCAGAATTTTATTATTGATAATCTGGTAGTGGAAGAAGAAGTTTAGATCAGTTGAAAGTTGACAATGGATAGTTGACAGTTAAGACTGTATAAATATCTATAAACGTATAAGCCTACTGGTTTACATAAATTTAGCTTCACCCATTTACTCCAATAAATCAATGACTAATTATTACACTGATAATAGCGAAGATACTCCAAGCAAGGAAAATATAGATATTTCCTTTATGAAACAAGCCTTGCAGGAAGCTCAGAAAGCCGGTGAGCGCGACGAAGTACCTATTGGGGCTGTGGTGGTCTGTCAGGGGCGCATTATTGCCCGTGGGCACAATCTTACCGAAACATTGATTGATGTTACAGCCCATGCCGAGATGCAGGCCATAACAGCCGCAGCCGGATTTTTGGGTGGAAAATACTTAACGGACTGTACGCTCTATGTCACTGTAGAACCTTGCGTGATGTGTGCCGGGGCATTGGGGTGGTCGCAGATAAGCAGGATTGTATTTGGCGCAGCCGACGAAAAGCGTGGTTTTCAACGCTTTGCTCCCGCTGCTCTTCATCCCAAAACTGAGGTAGTTTCGGGAGTTTTAGAAGAGGAATGCAGTAAATTGGTAAAGAGTTTCTTCAAAAAGAAGAGATGAAAAATTCAAATACCCAACAACCAATCATCCAATCATCCAATCAACCAATCATCCAATTAGCCAATTAACTAATTAACTAATACCTAAGTTTAATCACCACAATTTCCGATTGGGATCCAATGCGATATTGTGGCCCCCAGATGCCAAGTCCGGAGGAAACATAATAGTTAGTCTTACCCTTCTTTAAATACCCATAACCAAGTTCGTACATGCTTTTCACAAACAGATTTCCCGGGAAAAACTGTCCGTTGTGCGTATGTCCCGAGATTTGCAGGTCGATGTCATTCTTTTCTGCCTCTTCAAGTTTGTAGGGTTGATGATCAAGCAATATTCGTGGATATTTCTTATCCAGCCCTGCCACTATTTCCGCAAGGCTTTTGCGACTGTGATTCGTTCTATCGTCACGTCCGATAACATAAAAACTACTATCCACAAGAATGCTTTCATCCCGTAAAAACTTAACTCCGGCTGACTTCAGATATTCAGCAGTTGCATCGGGTTTTTCGGCATAGTGCTCATGATTACCATTAATGGCATAAGTTCCATATTTTGATTTGATAGCGCGCAATTCCTCATCCATATTTTGTAGCACCACAGGAATCATCGACCGGTCAGATACATCTCCGGCAAGCAAAACAATATCAGGTTGCTGTTCATTCATCAGTTTCACATAGCTTTGCAACAGTTTTTTCCCAATTGAAATACCTAAATGAAGATCGCTGGCAGCAACTATAGTGAGCTCTTTGTTTTTTGTTGGTTTGTCGACACTTAGGTTCAGCCGAACAACCTTTGGATGATTGAAAGTATAATTTCCTATTCCTAAGGCTACAGTTATAATTGCTAATGTACCCACCATTGTCCAAAGACGAAATGTTGCCATCCCTGCCGGAAAAAAGTGGATAAAATAATTGGCCAGACGAACAACATCCACCACCAAAAAGGAGACCATCAGGTAAACAAAAACAATGAAATAGGTGAATCCGACAAAACTTATGCCTCGTGCAATTGGCAATGACATCATATTCCCGAAAATCAGTCCTCCCAAAAATGCTAAAAAACAACCAATCATGGTCGTCAGATAAATGGGGCGAGTGATAGAACCGGTTGGCAGGGCATTCCATCCACGCACCCAAACATAACTATTGATGGAAATAAGGATACTAAAAGCGATAAAAATAAAAGCAGTCTTCATAAATGGAAATAGAATTGATACTTGGCTTTAAAAACACTTCGAAAGGAAAATTGTTTTGAGTCCGTTTTTTTACGAAACTGCCACCCCTATCAGTTTACCAATTCCAAAAGTGATTCCTGCAGCCATCAATCCAAATAAAACCTGGCGAAAACCCGAAAACCATACATTTTTACCGGTAAACAATGTGATGGCTGCTCCGATAAGAAATAACCCAACTGCACTGAACGAGACACTTAATAAAATGGCTTCGTAACCGTTAGTAAAGAAAAATGGAGCCAATGGAATGATAGCTCCTAAAGTAAACAAGAAAAATGAATACAAGGCAGCCTCGATAGCCGAACCCTGTAATTCGTCGGCATTAATGCCCAATTCTTCTTTTACCAACACAGCATGCGCATGGGTTTTGTCCTTCATTACCTCCGACGACATTTTGCGGGCCTGCTCTTCAGGGATTCCTTTGGCCATATAAATCAGAGCCAACTCACGCTCTTCGCCTTCGGGATTGGTTTCCAGCTCGTCCATTTCTATCGCCATTTGGTTTTCATAAAGTTCCTGCGAGCTTTTTACCGAAATCCATTCGCCCAATGCCATCGACAATGCACCGGCCAATAATCCGGCTATACCCGCCAACAATACACCTTGCTGACCGGTAGTAGCACCTGCCACACCCATTACCAAACTGAAATTGGATACCAACCCGTCGTTGCCCCCCAACACCGAAGCACGAATCGCATTACCACCCACTGATCGGTGTTTGGTCTCAAATTTGGCATGTTGGGCACCACTCAGTTCCTTATCATTATCGATAATGGACCATAAAATTTTTACGTGATTGGTCTCCGTCCCCGTAAGCGCCATTTTGTTTTTTTCTTTCGTTTTGATGATAGCATTCGACAAACTTTTCTCGGTGTCCATCAATGCACCCAGAACATAATCGTATCCAAAAAGTCGTCCGATTAAATTCATGGTTTTAGCTCTCCACGACGGCTGAATAAGGTTTTCGGTCGATATATTTTCACGTCGGGCAAAAGCTTCGGCATGACTTTGTTCTATCTCACCCATTTGTCGGAAGATTTTTGCCACTGCTTCATCCTTTTCGTTTGCGGCTAACACACGGTATAAATAGCACGCATCTATTTCTGTTTGAACACTTTTATTTTTCATGTTAATCAATTTTTTCTATTCTATTAATTTTGCCATTTCATCTCCATTCAAATCTTTCAGCGGATTGCTCGAAGTCACAAAGGTTTCTGCCAGTTTCGACTTGCTTTCCTGTAGGTTTCGTATTTTTTCTTCTATCGTTTCGGTAGAAATAAAACGATAAACCATCACATTTTTATCCTGTCCTATGCGGTGCGAACGACTCAAGGCCTGCATCTCCGAGGCCGGATTCCACCATGGATCAATAATGAAAACATAGTCGGCCGCTGTCAGGTTCAGCCCTACTCCACCGGCTTTCAGCGATATAAAAAAGCAATTTACGTCCGGATCCGTTTTGAATTTTTCAATCTCCGCCTCTCGGTTTGCCGGAGTTGTGGAGCCCGATAGCCAGGCATATTTCCATTTTTCCTTATCAAAATAATCGGACAGCAATCGCAAGTGCTTTACAAAAGACGAAAATATCAATACCTTATGATTCTCCGATTTCAAAGTTTCAAAGCGCATGATAATTTGATCAAATTTGCCCGAATCATCGGCATATTCATTGTCCAAAAGAATAGGATGATTAGCCAACAAACGTAAACGCGTAAGACCTTGCAGGGTCATGAAAGCAATCTTTTGCGTGTCAAAGTTAGTTTCATTTAGTAACAAACTGCTACGCAACTTATTTTTTTCTTCGTTATAGCAGGTTTGCTGCTCGTCGCTCATGTCACAGTAAACTGTTTCTTGCGATAAAGGTGGTAATTCGGGCGCCACCTCATCCTTTGTTCGGCGAAGGATAAACGGCTGAATAATTTTCAGCAGTGCTTCTTCTTTGGCCTTGTTGTTTTTTACAATTGGGGTAATGTAGGCGTTTCTAAATGTAGTCTGACTACCCAGCAATCCTTCATTTACGATATTGATCTGTGCCCACAGGTCGGTAAGTGAGTTCTCAATCGGCGTACCCGTAAGAGCCAGTTTATATAGCGCATTTATTTGCTTCACGGCTTTGTACGCCAACGAATCGGGATTTTTCACGTACTGACTTTCATCCAATATGAGATGATGAAACTGACAGGATTGCAATAGCTCAACATCGTTCCGTATCGTTCCGTAGGTAGTTAAAACCACATCGTACATTCCAAAAATACGGTTTATATTTTTACTTTTAATTCGTTTTGCTCCTGAATAAATGTACACTTTGAGCGACGGTGCAAACTTTTTTAATTCATTGTGCCAATTGTGTATCAACGATGTTGGCATTACAATGAGCGAAGTAGGTCTTGCGCTTTCATTAATAGGGGCAGTAGCAGTGGTTTCATTTGCAACTATAGCATCGAAGATGGATAATTGAACCGATTCATTCGTTCCTTCACTATTTGTTTCAGGTTCATACGCCCTTGGTTTCTGAATCGGATTTGCCAGATTGTACTTCGAAGTAATGTGAGCCAGCAAAGCAATAGTTTGCAACGTTTTACCTAACCCCATATCATCGGCCAGACAGCCTCCGAAATTATTCTCGTATAAATTCACCAGCCACGAAAAACCTTTTTGTTGATAATTCCGGAGTTCGGCACAAATTTCAACCGGCAAGGCCTGA
Source organism: Paludibacteraceae bacterium (assembly GCA_942493025.1). Classification (GTDB taxonomy): domain Bacteria; phylum Bacteroidota; class Bacteroidia; order Bacteroidales; family Paludibacteraceae; genus Paludibacter. The sequence goes on along the minus strand of OW818663.1, from coordinate 3,400,702 downwards.
GATTTTTGTTCGTCATAATCATACGCGAACTGTTTTTCGCCCTGAATAGTTTCAACTATCGCATAATGGTGCTTTTTCAACCGGATTTTCTCATCCGTTTTCTTGCTGAAAAGCATCAGTTCATAATACCGCGTAAACCATTCTTCGGGCAGAATGGCAATAGTTCCATCGGGCAACAAATATTCGCGTATATTATTGAGAATATGATTTCTGAAACGTGAAAAAGGAATTTTGAACTCGCCAAAAATTGCTACCACCCGAATGTCGAACCAATCCTGTTTTGTATCTACATCAGTGGTGATAGATATTTCGCCGATATAATAAACTCTATCGGGTGTATTTTGCCTAAAATTAAAGTGTTTTAAAAGGTCACTGTGCGATTGAAGCCATTCAACTACCGAAGCAATTCCCCTGTACGGCAATTCGGTACCGATATATTTTTTTAGTGTAAAATAGCTTGTTCCTTTCATCTCCAAGCCACCATTCAGCAGCATCTCAATCAATGCTTGCTCCCACTCTTTATCCGGATAAAACCATTGAAGCGATATATTCCCACCACGCTCGGAAACAAAAACATTTCTTTTGTTGAGCGAATCAACCGGAAATTTCTTATCAGCGTATGTAAAATTCAGTGTAAAAACCGGTTGCGCGTTGATATCTTCCTCCAATGAAAGGACAGCTTTATTATCGGGCGTCACCTGACGAATATCGATTCCTTCAGCATTCACCTCGTATTTTTCCACACAACTTTTTACAAATGTCTTGATGTAGGTTTTCTCGGCAGAGGCAGGAACTTCGATATATCGCTTTGTAAAAAACGGAACTAACTTTTTTATATCAATATCGCTGAAAGTATGCAATTTATGATTAATCACCAATATGGCAGGCTCAGTACACAGTGCAAAATAGGTTTTGGAGTGCAAGTCGAACTGCTCATCTTTACATTTCAGGCTAATAAAATAACGCAGATCTGCCTCTTTGTCCTTTGTAAAATTAAAAACAACCTCAGAGTGAATATTCGGAACAATCACTTTATCGAGGTAATACAGCGAACGCGTTTTCACACCTGCGCGAAGATAAAGCTCCAGCGAAGGCTGTTGTTGAAGAATGGCTATGGTTTTACGGTGATAATGTTCGATAGACGGACGAATATATCGTTCAATGGTTTCGGGCGTTATGCGCTTAAAAAACTCATTCAGATTTTTCTCCTTCGAATAGTTTTTCATCAGCACCTTATCCGAAACCTTTTCGGCCATCATTACAATCTGTTTTTCCGGCTCTGTCAACTGCGGCAGGTACGACGACCGGCTACCCACAATTTCCTGAATAATGAGCGATCCTGATATTTCGGCCTGCACCAACACCGGCTGGAGAACAGGCCCCCACACAGCGTGCTCGGTAAGTGTAATAATCAGTTTTTCAGTCATGGTTGCAGGCAAGAAAGTTGTAAGCTTGTGTGTATCAAAAAATCAGTGCGAAAAGGTGCGAAAAGCTTTAGCTGTCAAAATTACAAAAAAAGTAGCACATGAAGCGCAAAAAAAATCGAGCTCCGAACAAATGTTCAGAACCCGATCATATATATAGTGTGTAGGAACGTACCCCTTAAAAACGCGAAAGGTAGTCACGCCTGACTACCAATCTTTGTTAACCTTAAATCTAATACTATGAAAAAATCACGATGCAAAGATAAAGCGTATTTTGGACACTTGCAAGCTTTTTGCCGAAAAAATGCTTCAAAACTATGTTATATAACATTTATTTGATGTTTTTAGCGATTTACCACCTATAGATGAGGCTTTTTTAATTAAAAACAGAATAAAAAGGCGGCTTACTCAAAAAAAAAGAGTCCATGAGCAAATGCTCAGAACCCTATCTATATTTTGTGCGGAACGTACCCTCCTAAAAACGCGAAAGGTAGTCACGCCTGACTACCAATCTTTGTTAACCTTAAATCTAATACTATGAAAAAATCACGATGCAAAGATAAAGTGTATTTTCTACACTCGCAAGCATTTTTTGATTTATTTGCATTAATTACATGTTATATAACATATATTTGACCTTTATGGTATTATTTTAGCCTAAAATAATACTTTTATTCCGCACTAGATTTGAATATTTTATGTTTTGAACAAAAAACCGGAAAAGAAAAACTATCTACGGTTTAAAATCCGATGGATTTTAGACCCAACCCTGCTTTTTCATCCAGTCCAAACATCAAATTCATATTTTGAACTGCTTGTCCGGAAGCTCCTTTCAACAAATTATCAATCATCGAAACGATCAATAGCTTATCACCATGTTTTTCGAGGTACACGATGCCTTTATTGGTATTTACCACTTGTTTCATATCCGGATTTTTATCTACTACGAACGTAAATGCAGCATCTTTATAAAAATCTTTGTATAAGTCCTTAGCATCTTCGAGGCTAAGCGAACATTGCGTGTAAGCAGTTACATAAATGCCACGTGCAAAATTACCACGCACCGGAATAAAGTTGACAGCCTTGCTGAAGCCGGCTTGCAACTGACGCAGCGATTGCCCAATCTCGCCCAAATGTTGGTGACCAAAAGGTTTATAAATAGAGATATTATTATTTCTCCAGCTAAAATGCGATGTATCTGATGGTTTTACACCGGCACCGGTTGAACCGGTAATAGCATTTACATGTATCTCGTCGGTGAGTAAACCGGCAGCAGCTAACGGAAATACAGCTAACTGAATGGCAGTGGCAAAACAGCCCGGATTGGCGATGCGCGTAGCTTTGCGAATATCTTCGCGGTTGAGTTCCGGTAATCCGTACACGAAGTCGTGATGAGGACTCTTAGCGCGGTAATCGGTAGAAAGATCGATGATTTTTACCGCAGCAGGAACTTCATTATTATCCATAAACTTTTTACTGTCGCCGTGAGCAGAGCAAAGAAACAATGCATCTACCTCGCCAAAAGGCAATTCGGAAGTGAAAATAAGGTCCGTTTCGCCGATCAATCCACTGTGAACATCAACAATCGGATTGCCGGCATTGCTGCTACTGTTTACGAATACGATTTCCACACCAGGGTGATGAACCAATATTCTCAACAATTCTCCGGCGGTATATCCGGCGCCGCCAATTACGCCAACTTTAATCTTTGTCATAATGTAATCTTTATTAAAATCATATCTTTATTATTTGCCATAGTATAGTCAACCCCAATAACCCGATTGTGTAAAATAGAATATTTACGATTCTGATTGTTGATAAGCTATATGCAAGTATATTCTGATCTTTTTTATGAAAAAATGAATCTATAATATGAGGAACTGTCAATCCATATATTACGATCAATAAAATTAAATAATCCATGTCAAAAAACTCAATTACAAAATACATTAGTAAGAGATTGAGAAAATTGATTGTAGTGTATTTTCATTAGTGTCCACTTAAAATCATTAACGATTCTTTGAAATCATTATCTATCGGCATTATCAGAGGAAAATAGTTACGTGACGATTTGAATTTTTTATCTTGCCCGAAATCATAATTTTCGGGCAATGAATACAGGGAAATATATTTTCGCACAAATGGTTGAGTTTTTACCTCAACGTGTTTTTGATGGTTTTGTAATAAAATATGCAGGTAACAAATATGTAAAACACTTTAGCTGTTGGAATCAGCTGCTAGTGATGATATTTGGACAACTAACAAATCGTGATAGTCTTCGTGACTTGATTGTAGCTATAGATGCTCACAGTCAAAAGAGCTATCACTTAGGTTTTGGAAAAAACGTAACGAGAAGCAATCTTTCCAAAGCAAACGAGAAACGAGACAGTAAGATATTTGAAGATTTTGCCTATTACTTAATTGACATTGCTCGTAAAAAAAGAGCGAATAATAACTTTGAAATACAAGGTAAAGTTTACGCATTTGATTCTTCAACGATAGATTTGTGTTTGAATGTGTTTTGGTGGGCGAAGTTCCGAAAAGCAAAAGCAGGAATTAAACTTCACACACTTTACGACATAACCACACAAATTCCAGCATTCATTCATATTACGAATGCTACGGTGAACGATGTGAATGCAATGGATGTAATACCTTATGAATCTGGAGCCTATTATATATTTGATCGTGGATATGTTGATTTCAAAAGGCTTTACAACATAACAAAGCATTCTGCTTATTTTGTTATTAGAGCCAAGAAGAATCTTCAATTCCAGTTTACTCAAATGAATCCAGTTAATGAGAGAAATGGAGTAATGAGTAATCAAATTGGCAAACTTACTGGATTTTATATATCACAATACTATCCGGATGAAATTAGGAAAGTTGTGTATTATGATAAAGAAACGAATAGAACTTTCGTTTACCTAACCAATAATATGGAACTAACTTCGGAGCAAATAGCTTTGCTTTATAAGAATCGCTGGCAAGTAGAATTGTTCTTCAAATGGATTAAACAGCACTTGAAGATTAAGACCTTTTGGGGTACTTCTGAAAATGCTGTTAGAGTACAAATATATTGTGCTGTCATATCATATTGCTTAGTTGCAATCATTGAAAGAGACCTTATGATTAACCGCTCAACATATGAAGTGTTACAAATATTTGGAATATCTCTATTGGACAAATCGCCAATTGGAGAACTCTTTTTTAATGCAGATAAAAATGATGTCAAAGAACTTTTGTCAGAACAACTGACTCTTAATTTATTTTAGTGGACACTAGTGGTGTATTTTATAGAATAAACTAATTTGTTTATCACCTTAAATTTCAGGACATAAAAAAATACTTTTAAAATAAAACTCGCAATAAACAAATAAATAAGTATGCTTATTGAATTAGCGATAATCTCGTCATAGCTTTTCTTTACAATAATTTTATTTTTTTCGATTATTGCATCGAACTTTCCATAGTGTTTTTTTTCGAATGTAACATTTGAGTAAATTATACTAGAGTCTGTAAACCGTACTTTTATTTTAAAATAGCGATTCCTATTTGAACAACATATTTGATTATCAAATTCTTTTAGTTCGGCCGAGCTATAGAAATTATTTTCATACGAATTTCGCTTATAATTATGCGAAGTATCAGCATATGCAAAAACACTATCAATAGTCAAATTGGATTTGTTGTTTATGTTGATTACTACGTGAGGAGGAGCAGGGTCAATCGCATAAAGCACATAAGCGCAAACAAATAACATAGACAGTAGAAGCAAAAACTTTTTCATGCTTTTCTATTTAAATATTTCAGAAACAAAAATCAATGCCACCCACCCTATCATTATCAACCAAGTCCAAATCCAATAGCTAAATTTTCTGTTTTTATGATGCAGTGCATACATCAAAAAAATATTGGCAAACACCCCACCTATCATTTCAAACAAATGCAAGGTTCGTTCGGGAATTCTTCTTCGCCCTCTTATGGCTGCCTGTTTATCGAAAGCAAAAATTAATCCACTGAGCAAGTTGATTATTCCAATATAATAGTAATCGAAATTATGCATTACGAATCCTCAATTATGAATTAATCCAACAAGTCCGGTCTCAATCGCTTTGTTCGTTCTACCGATTGTTTGTGATTCCATTCATCTACTTTGGCTTGGTGTCCCGAAAGTAAAATGTCCGGCACTTTCCAACCTTTATATTCTGCCGGACGTGTATAAACCGGTGGTGCAAGCAGGTTATCCTGAAACGAATCGGAAAGAGCCGATTGTTCGTCCCCGATAGCTCCCGGAAGTAGTCGAACAATGGCATCGGTCATGATAGCTGCCGGTAATTCGCCGCCGGTAAGCACATAGTCGCCAACCGTTATTTCTTTGGTAATCAAATGCTCACGGATACGGTGATCAATGCCTTTGTAATGGCCACAAAGAATAATAAGATTGCCGGACATAGAAAGTTTATTCGCCATTTTCTGGTCAAATTTCTCACCATCCGGTGAAGTATAAACTACTTCATCATAGACACGCTCACTTTTCAATTGAGAAATAATGCGGTCGATTGGCTCAATTTGCAACACCATACCGGCTCCGAAACCAAAGGCATAATCGTCGACACGGCGATGTTTATTGGTGGTATATTCGCGAAGATTGTGGACATAAACTTCCACCAAACCCTTTTCGCGGGCTCGTTTTACAATGGAATAATTGAGAGGACTTTCGAGTAACTCAGGTACTGCGGAAATAATATCGATACGCATTCTTTCTGATTAATAATGAGAATGCAAAGGTAAGAAAAAATGTGATGATGTGATAATATGATGATAGATGATGTGATGATGTGATGATGTGGTAATTGGTTAGTTGGTTAGTTAGTTGAGTGGTTAGTTGATTGGTTCAAAAAAAAGAAAATGATTCTCCCACTGATTAGAAATCTGAATAATTATCATATTGACAAATCGAAATATTATCTCATCATCACATCACCACATCATCTATCATCACATCATCTATCATCACATCAACACATTATCACATTAAAGATTCGCTGCCATCCATTTTCGCAAAACGGCGGGATCTTTTCCACAGCGCATAGCATAATCGGTAAACTGCAGTTCATCGATCTTACCAATCATAAAGTACTTCGACTTAGGATGCGCGAAATACAATCCGCACACCGATGCATTGGGGAACATAGCTCCGTTTTCGGTAAGTTGAATACCCACTTCTCCAAATTTTAATATCGGCTCCAAATCAAAAATAATAGACTGGTCGGGTAAAGACGGATAACCTACAGCCGGGCGAATGCCACTGTATTGTGTTTTGAGCATTTCTTTTACCGTAAGATTCTCATCGGCTGCATATCCCCAGTATTTTTGTCGCACTTCGGTATGCACCCATTCTGCAGCAGCTTCGGCCAAACGGTCGGAAAGTGTTTTTGCCAAAATAGAACGGTACACATCATCCTCTTTTTCAAATGTTTCGGCATAGGCCTCTACACCCTGAATAGTGGTGGCAAAAACACCCAGGTAGTCATTTTCGGGGGCAATAAAGTCGGCCAGAGAATAACAAAAACCATCGGTAGAAGCATGTTGCTGACGAAGCATTGGCAACACAATTTCTTTTCCATAGTGGTCAATCACAATATCATCATCATCGGAATGTGCATCAAAAATTCCAAAACTGGCATTCACGCTTACTATTTTCTTTTCCAGCATTTCGCGAAGCATTTCCTGCGCGTCGCGATACAGTTTCAATGCTTCTTCGGCTTTCGGACGATCGGCTTCGGGAAAAGTTTGCAGCCAACTCGCTTTGCACGACAAGCAATCGTGCACCGTTTCGATACCTTCGTATTTGCCGGACATGCGCCAAGCCATAAAGAAAAATACCCAATCGATATAGGGTACTATTTCACGTAAGTCGATATCAGTTAGTTGAGTTAAGCCGAGAGTGTTGGGTTTTGAAGGAATGTAGCTCATTGTAAATAATATATTTTTTGTGCCGATTCAAGAGGAGACTTGCAATCGCTAACGATTTGGTGCTTCTAAAACACAAAAGTAACTGAAATTGTTGTAAATTTGTCGTTGAACAATTTAATCCCTTCATTAAAACTGATATGAAACATTCGATTTTAATTTTCATTCTTACAATTTCTGTAGGAATAACATGTCCTGCACAAGAGAAGAAAAGAGGGTTGGACAATGTTTTACTAGCTGAAAGCAACAGCTTCGACACCATTAAACTGCTTGCGCCCGACACACTGGGTGGTAAACCCCTGATGCAAGCCATTGCGCACCGCAAAAGCGACAGACAGTTTGACACGCGTAACATTTCGTTGAAACATCTATCCGAAATTCTGTGGGTGACAAATGGTATAAACCGTGCCAACGGAAAACGTACCGTTCCATCGGCCATGGGACTTTATCCGTTGCAAACCTATGCCGTGCTGCCAAACGGTATCTATTTTTATAATCCTCAAAAGCATCAATTGGAACCGGTAGTGAAAGGTGATTTTCGCAGCATAGCCGGTCGTCAGACCTATGTAGACACCGCTCCGCTCAACATACTTCTTATTGCAAAAGGAAAAACAGCCGCAGATAATTTCAGGGCAGCCATGTTAGACTCGGGCTATTGCGGACAAAACGTATATTTGTATTGCGCTTCAGAAGGATTGAGATGTGTGGTTCGTGCGGGTGCAAAAGAGGCAGAATTGCTAAAAGCGATGAACCTGGAAGCGAACTATAAATTTATATTGGCTGTAACAGTAGGTTATTAAGCAACCAATAATTAGGATATTGATAAAGAGTTTGTCTCACGGAGGCAAACTCTTTTATTTTGGAAAAAGAACGAGCAATTAGTTGAGAGAAAAACGGTTTAAGCGTTCAATTCTTTTCTTCTCTATCAATGAAAGCGTTTCTTTAGTTGGAACAAATTCAACGGTAAACTCTGCTTCACCAGTAATCGAATCTATCGCTCCAAACCGTGGTTTAAAAGTTCCGCTGGGCAGTGTAATGGAATATCCGGCCTTCAGTTTTTCTTCCATAACTTCAAAAAACAACCGAATAGACTCCTCTACCAACTTTCGATCCTGAGTACTGTTTTCCATGAGTAGATCAATCATATCGTTCATTGAAACTACTCCCGTCAAAAGCCAGGGTGGCACGCTTAGTTTTGGGTTAGAGAAATTCTGTTCACTCATTCTTTTCTGAATTAAGGGTTTACAACTTTGGCATTCTATAAAGTAGGAATACTCATTCCTGTGATTTTTCGATATAAATCCAGCGCATAAATATCCGTCATGCCCGAAATATAATCGAGCACAGCCATTATTTTGCTGTAAGTACTTTCGCTGTTGGTTTCGAACTGCTCGGGAATGCGCATCAGCAATTGCTGCGAATAAGCTTTCTCGGGACTTAAAACGGCAGTCACCAAATTGTCGAGCAAAGTTAGTATAATTTTATAACCTGCCAACTCTACATCAAGCACTTCCGACGAACGATAGATTTTTTTGAAAGCGGTTTTGGAACAATTCTCGTATGCCACGGCAGTTTGCTCGGGCAGATGTTTAATGAGCGACGATTCGAAAGTTCCATTAAGAATAGAAGCTTCATGCTCGGCAAAAACTTCCGAACACTGATCAATCAATTTACCAATAACCGAAGAGCGCAGATACCCAATCTGCTCATTTTCATCCGTAACCATTTGCATTGTTTCCTTAATTCGGGCTTTTCGTTTATCATCAAAAAATCCCAAAAACAGAGCTATTGTTTCGTCGGTGGTTAGAATCTTCAGTTTATGAGCATCTTCAATATCCATTATCTGATAGCAAATATCATCGGCGGCCTCCACCAGGTATACAAGTGGATAACGTGCAAAGCGATTGGGATTACTGACCAAGCGAGGAATGCCCAGTTCGGCAGCTATTCTTTCAAAATCATTTTTTTCGGAATCAAAAAAACCAAACTTTTGTTTCTTTGGGTCGGAGAAAACGGAGGCATAAGGATATTTCACTATCGAAGCCAAGGTGCTGTAAGTAAGAACAAACCCACCGGGACGACGGCCGATAAATTGATGGGTAAGCAGTCGGAACGCATTGGCATTTCCTTCAAAGCAGGTACAATCTTTCCATTCCTCAGCAGTCATTTCTGCTTTGAGATGCTGCCCGTTTCCTTCAGAGAAGAATGTTGCAATGGCTTTTTCGCCCGAATGACCAAAAGGCGGATTGCCCAAATCGTGTGCCAGACAAGCCGCCGAAACAATAGAGCCAATCTCTTCGAGATAACCGGTTTCAATTTTCTTTTTTTCTTTCAACCGATGTGCCACATTCACCCCTAACGAACGACCCACACAGGCCACTTCCAAACTATGCGTCAATCGGTTATGCACAAACACGCTTCCGGGCAATGGAAATACCTGCGTTTTATTTTGCAAACGACGAAAGGGAGCCGAGAAGATGAGTCGGTCGTAATCGCGTTGAAATTCAGTGCGATCATCAGCACGCTTCTCGTGATATGCTTCCATTCCGAAGCGTTTAGTGGAAAGTAGTTGATCCCAGTTCATATTTTACTCACTTTATTCGTGTTATTACTTCGTGATATTCGCTACGCTGATATTATTCGCTACGCTTATGTTATTTGCCCTTCGGGCGTTATTAGCTTCGCTGATATTGATTGTTATTCGTTGTAGTTTAAATAACACGAAGGGAGTAACTATCTATTAATATCGCCCGAAGGGCTAATATCAGCGAAGCTAATAACATTTTTATTGCGGCATGTGATAATTCTTCAATTGCGCTCGTAGTTCCTTGCTTTTCTTATCGGTAACTCGGTCCATCCATATCCAAAAATTAGCACCATGATTCATTTCTTTGGTGTGACAAAGTTCGTGAAGGATAACATAATCGACCAAGTCAGCAGGAAGCAACATCAAATAAAGCGAGAGATTAATACTCTGAGCACGTGAGCAACTTCCCCAGCGGGTTTTGCTCGATTGTATTTTCACATCCGAAAAAGTAAAACCATATTTTTCGGCTAATTGTTTGGTGCGGTTGGGTAAAAGTCGTTTTGCTTCTTTACGCATAAAATAGCTAATGCCGTTCCAAAAATGCTCCTGACTTTGTTTATCTGTACAATCTGTTCCATCTGGAAATTCGATATTCAATGTCCCGTTTTTCAACGAGAAGAAAATATTTTTTCGCTCACTGGGTTTTACAATCACATTAAAAGTAAGTGTTTGTAGTTGATTATTTTCTGAAATAAGAATATTGCTCTTTTCAAGGCCTTTTTCTATCTTTTCCTGTTTCAGAATTAGTTTTTTGCGGATAGAATTGATAAATTTAAGCGCATCTTCCTGTGTTGCTCTGTTGGGTAAACTAACCTTTAATCCCGTATTTAGGATGCGAACGCGAATATGCTTTGCGCGCTCGCTTCGCACAAACTCAATGGAACCTAATTCTTCATCTGCAATCATAATTCTTACGGAAAAGACGTTTTTAATTGAAAACACTACAAAGGTACATTTTTTTGGAAAAGAATAGTCGGTTTATGGCTATAAACGAATAACTTTGCAAACGATTTCTCAGAAGTTTAATATCCTGTTTCAAGTTGCAGGCAAACAACTTGCAACTCGTAACTTGTAACTAAAATGATACACGCAAAAAACATACACAAAAGCTTTGGTGAGTTAGAAGTACTCAAAGGTGTTGATTTATCCATCGCGAAGGGGGAGATTGTCTCTATTGTTGGACCAAGTGGTGCCGGCAAGACTACTTTGTTACAAATTTTGGGTACACTCGATAAACCGAATGCCGGTGATGTGCTTGTAGATGGAATTGATTTCAGCAAGCTTGGCGAAAAAGAGTTGGCTGCTTTCAGAAATAAGCATATTGGTTTTATCTTTCAGTTTCATCAGTTGCTACCTGAATTCACAGCACTTGAAAACGTGATGATTCCGGCACTTATTGCGCGTAAGGATGTAAAGAAAACAACACAAAAGGCAAAAGAACTTTTGCAATATCTGCAACTTACCGACCGGATGGAACACAAACCGAATGAACTATCGGGTGGCGAGAAACAACGGGTAGCTGTGGCACGTGCATTGATAAACGACCCGGGCTTGATTTTAGCCGACGAGCCGTCGGGTAGTTTGGATTCAAAAAACAAAGAAGAATTGCATAAACTTCTTTTCGAACTTCGTGAAAAATTTGGATTAACAATAGTGATCGTAACTCACGACAAAGAACTGGCAGCACTATCGGACAGAGTGATTGAAATGAAGGATGGACTTATTCAATTGACAATGGAAAGTTGAAAATGGACAATTAATGCAATTTTGGATATGAAGAATAGAAGACTGTAGCTTCAAAAGTAACAACTTCAACCGGAGAGAGAAAACAATTGTTAATTGTCAACTTTCAATTGTCAACTTTATAGTAGTCCCGCCGGGAATCGAACCCGGATCTAGTGTTTAGGAAACACTTGTTCTATCCATTGAACTACAGGACCTCATTTTTTAGGCGACACAAAATTACATTTTTTTGCCGATATATAAAAACGCTTACTTTTTATATTTTATAATTGCTCGTTCGTCAGAAACCTTAATAAGGAATAAACCGTGCGACTAACTTATTGGATTTATTGTTTTTAAAGAAATTCTATGTACACAGTATTTTATATTTTTATTTGGCTTCTGGCCTGGTTACCATTGCGGGTATTGTATGTATTTTCCGATTTTTTTTATCTAATCATTTATTACATTATTGGTTACAGAAAGAAAACAGCACGAAAAAACATTGAAAAATCATTCCCCGAAAAGTCAAAAAAAGAACTTCGCAGAATAGAACGACGCTTTTTTCGCTATTTCTGCGATTTGTTTGTCGAGACATTTTACGAAATGCACATGAGCGAAAAGGAAGTACTTCGACGAATTGACTTCGGAAATATTGACCCTGTTCTTGAACAATTGTCAAAAGGCAAAAGCGTTCTGGCCATGACATCTCATTACGGAAATTGGGAATGGGGATCATCGCTTTCACTTTTACTTCCGAGAGAAAGCCCGCTTTACGGTATCTATAAACGGCTGAATAACAAAAAATTTGATCAATTAATGATTGATCTGCGCTCAATATTCAGAGGCAAAACAATAGAGGCGCATCATTTATTCAGAACAATGGTCAAGATGAGAAAAGAGGGTGAAAATGGAGTGTTTGGAATGATTTCCGATCAATCTCCCTGGGTCGGAAACATCCATCAATGGCTAACATTGTTACACCAGGATACTCCTGTATTGGATGGTACTGAACAACTCGCTAAAAAATTTGATTACCCTGTAGTTTATATTCACATCGACAGAGTAAAAAGAGGTTATTATAAATGCGAATGTATTCCCATTGCTTTTGAACCTAAACAAACAACAGAGCTTGAGATTACAACAAAATATTTTGAAATTCTGGAACAAAAAATTCAAGCCGCTCCCGAATATTGGTTATGGACTCACAACCGCTGGAAACACAGCCATCTTCGAAAAATAAAAAAATAAGTTCTTAATTTCCAATTCAATAAAATGCTTTTATGGGCAAGAAAAATAAAATTTTTGTAGTTTGGGAAGGCAAAGAACCGGGTATCTATCGTACGTGGGAGGAGTGCAAACGACAGATTCATGGTTATGGTGGGGCGCTGTACAAAGGATTCGATACCGAAGCAGAAGCTCGAGAGGCTATGACTTCGCCTTGCTGGGATTATATTGGCAAAAATCCAAAAACGAAACAACCCTCTACCGCTGAAGTGAAGAAAGTAGGCTTACCCAATCTGGAAAGTCTATCGGTAGATGCAGCTTGCAGTGGCAACCCCGGCTTGATGGAGTACCGCGGGGTATATTCCAGAACCAAAGAAGAAATCTTCCGCCAGGGACCCTTTAAAAACGGCACTAATAATATCGGAGAATTTCTTGCATTGGTACACGGACTGGCTTTTTTAAAACAAAAAAACAGTCCTCTACCACTGTACACAGATAGTAAAACAGCCATGGCGTGGGTAAAAGCAAAAAAAGCGCGAACTCAACTTGATAAAAGTCCTTCAAATGCAATTCTCTTCGACCTGATAGCACGTGCAGAAACATGGTTGCAAACAAATAAATACAGCACGGAAATTATCAAATGGGAAACCTCCGTATGGGGTGAAATTCCTGCTGATTTTGGAAGAAAATAATTGTCAATGTGTTATTTCTTTCTTCTTTTCGGAAATATACAAAATGGCTATAAAGAAAACCAACAACGAGACGCCATTGAATATTATTACCGCATCCTCAAACATACTATATATAAGAAATACGTTTGCAAAGGAGACTGAAAGGTATCTGTTTTCTTTCCAAAGATACAATGTGAGCAGAAATACTGCATATAGAAGCCCCGCCCAAACCCCGCTCTCCAACGAAAATTGCAAGAACTGATTGTGACTATTAAACCGTTCTTTGATAAATTTCAATACTCCCATACGATTATATTTTTCGAATAACCGGGGATAAACTTCCGAATAGCCAACTCCTGCTATTGGATTTTCATTTATTATCTCAACGGAAGACTCCCATATACGAAATCGAGGGTCAGCAGTTCTTAGTTTACTGTAATTCAACGTTGAAATTTCGGACGTCAATAAAGACCGGGTAGTTTTCAAAGATAAAAAAGCCGAAAACAAAACAAAAATCAATAAAAAGGCGATAACTAGTCTTTTCCTATTGCTGATAAATAAATAAATGACTGTAATGGCAAGTATTGAAAATAGCGATATCAATCCGGACCTGGATCCTGTAACATAAATTACACATGCAAAAAAGACTCCAACTAAGCATGCACCAACCCATCTCCATGATTTTACATTGCCTGCTTTTTTCATAAAATAAATCAAACATACAATTCCCATTACGAGATTAGCACCCATTGCCGCTCTATGTTTAAAAAACCAACTTATAGAGTCTTGAAACAAAATTACATCATCTGCTATTGATGAATTTGCATCTCTCAATGGAATATATAACAAATAAGCATACGGATTCAATACTCCTAAACGAAATAAGTAAAAACAGATGACTGCCACAACAGAACTTACAAAGCAGCCGGCAATATATATAAACAGAACTTTGTCCGGTTCGATTAGTTTGTTTACCTGAAAAAGCAAAACGAATGGCAGAAGTAATAAGGCTAATTGCGTATCAATCAACAGACCGGTGGTAAGTTCAGGTAAATCGTGATGATAAATAGCAATAGCTATTCTTCCCAAAAACAACGAAACTAATATCAATAGAGATACATTTGTTATATTCTTCGCTATCTGATGATTGCGAAATCGAAGAACTGGCAAACATGTGATAAGCCAAAAAGCGAGAGTATAAATAACAATTCTTTGCGGAAAGCTAATACTAAAAGCCAGCAGCGCAAAAGCAAAATAATTTATTTTTTCGTAGTTTATTTTAAAAAAGAGTTTATTCATACTCAACAAGTCAACGTATGCAGATTTGTACGTGTTATTATTCCGAAAAAACAACCGATTTATTTTAACAAGCAAAGACAAATTCAGCTATACTTATTTCCGTTCTCAAAACAATTCTGGTAAAGAATAACTGAAAAATCATCTGTTGTAAAATGATCATCATCGCTCTCCAAAATTTTTAATGGAACTGACCCACTGAAAGAAGCCCACATTGAAAACGTACTCGGTGGCCCCATTATGTAATCGCACTTGCTTAAAGCATAGAGGTCTTCAATGCCTTGTGCATTCTCAAGCTGATATACTTGCAAACCTTCGTATTCGGTGGGATTAATCGTCGAGTTAGAGCTGATAAAGAACGCAACTTTTTTACCCGCTAACTGGCTTTTTATATGCATCATATATTTTTGATACACTTTGTCGTCGTAATAGTAAATACCGCCTTTAAAGGTTGAATAATCGCCTCTTCTAATATGAACACCTACCAGTATATCGAAACGCAACCTAAGATCAGCAATTAAAGCATCAGGTCTGTCTCTAAACACTTTCTTTGGAGTAAATAAGCCTATGATCTCGGGTTTATATTTTTTAATTGCATCGACATTCTTCTCTTGTTTCCACGAATTGATGTATACAATTGACTTTCCTTTACAGAATTGATCGTCGAGCAAATTCCTAGACGGAAAATGAACATTAAATATTCTAAAGAGAAACCCCAGCTTTACCTTTTCAAACAAATAAATCGTTAGAATACAGAGTCTAATAAGTTTTTCAAACGTTTTATTTTTCGATATGTGAAACCTTATTTTGGGGAATTGCTCTAAATCTTCGAATAAAGATTGATATTCCCTAAAATTAGGGATGTAAACTTTTACATCATTATTAAGCCCGTAAGCAATAAAAAATGAATATGCCCAAAGTCTGTTACATAATTGCCCGGGTTTATCTCTGAGTATTATCATAGTGCTATGCTGTGTAACATTAAGCGAAACAATCAGTTCCTTTTTTCCAACCCATTTTTACAAAAAAACTCATTATTAGCTTGTTTGTTTGCAGAAATAGTTCTATTTATTTTCTGATCAACCCAACTTTCGGTGTGGTATAAATGATACTGAACCGCCATATTACGTACCGACTTATGTTCAAAACCTGCTGCTCTGAAGCGCCACGATAAGTCTTCGTCTTCTCCTACGGCAGGCAACTGAAAATCTTCGTCAAATCCATTGATTGCATAAATAGCTTTTTTAGAAAATGACATATTACAACCTTTTAAACGGTTCAATTTTCGAGTTGCCGGGATAGACTTCAAAAATCCATCAGGTGAGATAAAAATACCATCTTCTATAAACTTCATCTTTCCTCTTCCTAAAAACAACTTTCTTATTAATACGCATTGCATTTTGGAAATGTTGGAAATATTATCTAAAATTGTACGAGAAGTCATTGTGTCAAGTTTTACTCGCTTACCTGCCAACACGCAATTAGTATCTGCATAACGCAAGTGCATTTCGACAAAGCGCGGATGTAACACACAATCACCATCTATACAAATCAACCAATCAGCTTTGGCTGCTTTAATAGCATTATTCATTGCCTTATTTTTCCTCCAGCCTTCATCCTCTTGAGTTAAATGTTGCCATTGATGAATAAACGGATAATGATTTACAAAATCGGCAACAGCATCACTCTTACCATCTTCCGATATTATTATCTCGAAGTTATTTTCCGTTTGATAAATCAACGAATCCAACACTGCCTTCAGAAATGGAAGATTGTTATAAACAGAGATAATTAAGGTAGCTTTCGGTTCAGTAGGGCAAAGAACCGTTTTTTTTTCATACAAGCTTACATAGTAACTCTTTTTGAGCCAAAATACTGTGCTTATTTCGTAGTAACCCACCGCATTTGATCTATCATCATAAGCCGCGCGAGCTTTCGATTTTTCAAAGCGACCTTTGAATAGATTGGAAAAACAATTTCCTTCAATATACTCTGCAATAATCAACTCACTCCCATTCATTTCATATGTATAGGCTGCGCCATTTTTCGAATATTTTTCCGGACAACTATACACAAATTCCTCAAATTCTTTATGAATCGGATGACAAACAATATGCTCAGGATGTATTAAGTGGACAAAGAAGTTAATCACACGGGACCACGTGCGGCTTTTTCTCAATTTACCTCCTAATTGTCTGTAAAAAAACGCCTTATGGCGTTGATTCATTTGTTCAATAATAACACCTTTAAGATGTCTTGTACGCTTCCGTTTCGAATTCGCAGTAACCCTGTAATGCAATCCAACAATGGGTAGTTGAAATACATCTCCACCCGTTTTAAGCATACTGATCCAGAAATCCCAATCTTCACGTCCGAGAATATCCTCACAATATCCACCTGCTTTCGCCCAATCGGACTTACGGTACATTGCACAATTGTCCATCAAATTTTTGCGCGCCAACAAACCAAGACTATAATGTGGTAGTTTCCACGGCCCTTTTTTATCGCCAAAAAAAACAGCTTCACAATACACTATTTTTACATTCGATTCATGTTCCAAAATGGCCACAGCTTTATCAATATAATCCGGTGAAATTAGATTATCTGCATCAACCGGTAAAATATATTCGCCTTGCGCCACTTCTATGGCATGATTTCTGGCTTTTGATGATCCACCGTTCGGCTGGTCAAAAAATTTCAATCGAGCATCTTTTGCTACATATTTTAAAGCAATATCTTTAGAATTATCTGTAGATCCATCATCCAACAGAATAACCTCAAAATTTGGGTATGCAGATGCCAAAACAGACTCTATTGTTTCGGACAAATAAGCTTGCATATTGTATATAGGTATAATTACCGATACTAGTGGATACTCTTTTTGCATCTTCAAATCTTATCTTTGTTGTTGGTCAGTTTACGCCAATAATACTTTATCGGGTTTGTATATTTCAATTGCTTCCAGGGGCGACTACTATGTGGTAAATGTAAAACCGGGAGTGATGTCAACAAATAGTTTTTAAATCCCAACTCCACTGCTTTATGAGAAATAAACACATCGTACCAGGCTTTCTCCGGGTTCAATTCTTCAAAACTAAAACTCTTAAGATACGAATAACTTAAAAGCGTACAACAAAAACTTAGTCGCTTATTAGTATTAACAACAGCTTTCTCGAATTTCTGTGCGTATAGATATGGAAAATTAACCGTACCTGTAATATCTGTAGTTACAGCAGCTATCATTCCGGTTTTTTCGAGTAGGGTGGCATTTTCATACATTTTCTGAATAGTATCAGCAGCCACAATCACATCTGATTCTACAATCAATAAGTGGGCATTATCGGCAATTGCTTTTTTTTGAGCTGTTTGCAAAACAAGTAAATAATTTGGCGAAGGGTGTGTTGTTACATCCTTCAAATTCACTAATTTAAATCCATACTTCGTTGACGCAAGTTGTAACTGTTCAGTTGTTTCGTCGGTGCTAAAATCATTATAAATCGTATATTCAAAATCTATAACTGCTTTTGAATGCATAATACTCTCAATAGTTCGAATAGTAGTATCAATTGAATCTTTAACCGGCGTTATTATATGTATTTTTTCCATTTATAAGCGCATTATATTTTTGTAGGACATTTTACTTCAGTAAGTACTTTGGACAATTAAACAAACGGATAAAGAATACATGCAGATATATGCTTTGACGTATAAATTTTACCCTTGAGGATCCAATCGATGATCCGAAAAAAGTAATTTCATCAATAATTTCTTTAGTCGAAAATCCTCTTCTAACCATTTTCACCAGCAATCTTCGCAACCCTTTTTCTTCAATTTTGCTAATTCTATTCAGTTGCTTTATTGCCATATTTTCTCCAATAAGAGGTAGTTTATGATTCCATTTTCTGAATATCTTAATCAGATTATGATAATAACAGGCATCAGAATGACCTTTAGAGTAATGTTCTAAAACAATATCGTACATCACAAAATTAGAGTAACCTGCAATCGCAGATTGGATACAAATATCAAAATCATAACCATGAAAACCTTCAATTGCTTCGTCAAACCTTATTGTATCCATCAACTCACGTCTCATGCACATAAACACGCCATCAAGAAGTACTACAGACCGACAAGGCAAATTGAATTTCTTAGGCAAAAATCGCGTCTTCGACCGTTTTCTCTCAGTCTGATAAGATTGAATAATATTAACACTATCCAATGTTACTTTCCATGAAGCAGGAACTCGTGTTACAAAATCTCTACCGGCTAATCCAAAAACTCCGGCATTGGGTCGTTGAAGATGCTCAATAATATTCTTTCCCCAGCCATGACTATGAAACTTTACATCTTCATGAACAAAACATAAATAGGGATATTTACTTTCAATTATTCCTTTATTATAGGCCGAAGAAATGGAATATTGGCTCTCGGAGTTATCTATACGAACTATCTCATAATCAACATCTATAGTGTCGGCAATATTTTTTACAAATGCTTCAGAAAGCAATTTATTTCTCGAACAAACAATAATTGAAATCATAGATAAATTAATAAATTTTCTTACTCTTATTCGTATTCGTAAATTTCGACAGTAATAAATCAATTACAATTACTTGCAACCACAGGAATACACCTATTTAGTGAAAAACTTATTCACTATCGGAATTGATCTTAAAGGAAAATCGCGTTTAATCATAAGTGTTATATAAATTGTAAACAATAAGGTTTTATACGCAAGATTAACTACAGGATATTGAGTTTGTACCAAAAAGCTGGCCGCGAAGAGCGCCAACGCCACAACTACATAAAGTCCTATCGATTTTAAATCGTACTTCACAGGCATGTATTTTTGTCCGAAGTAATAGGACACAATCATTATTACAAAATAGCAGGTAAATGCAGCCCATGCAGCTCCAACGTAGCTAAATGTTGGCACTAAGAGCACATTACCCATTACGATAATTACAGTTCCTAAAACTGAGAACCATGCTCCAAAAATGGTTCTGTCGGTAAGTTTGTACCACAAAGACAGATTAAAATATATACCTTGAAAAACAAATGACATTAGAATTAAAGGCAGTATATTAAAACCAACCCAAAAATTCTTTTGAAATACATATTTAAATATATCTACATATAACACCATGCCAAGAAAAATGACAAGAGAAAAAATGACAAAAAACTTCATCGCATCGGCATAAACCGTTAAACTGTTTTTATCCTTACTTTGCGAAAAAATAAATGGCTCGTAAGCATATCGAAAGGCCTGAGTGAACATCATCATCACCATCGAAAGTTTTGATGTAACTCCGTAAATTCCGAGTTCGGCTTTTCCTTGATCTCCTGGTCTTAAATAAGGGAATACAATTTTATCTAAATTCTGATTGGCAATACCTGCGATACCTAAAATTAATAGTGGAAATGAATATCGTAATATGCTCTTGAGTAATTTAACGTCAAGAGTAAACTCGGCATCAAACACATATCGCATTAGAATAAGAGTTTGAATTATTGTAGCTATAAAATTTGAGACAAGCACATAACCCACCCCATAATTGGGGTCGAAAAACCAATTAACCAATGAAGGTGCCACTTTCATTAACCATGGGCAAGCAATCAAAAAGAACAAATTAAAGAATATGTTCAATAAAATATAGACAAATTTTAATGTGGCGAATTTAATCGGTCTATTTACAAATCGTAAATAGGCAAAGGGAATAGAAGAAAATGCATCAAGTGCAACTATAACACCCAACATCGAAATATATTCAGGATGAGCTGGATACTGTAGAAAGTTAGCAATAGGAGTTGAAAAATACAAGCATAGCACAGCAAAAAGTATTGATGTGACTCCTACC
Source organism: Paludibacteraceae bacterium (assembly GCA_942493025.1). GTDB lineage: Bacteria > Bacteroidota > Bacteroidia > Bacteroidales > Paludibacteraceae > Paludibacter. The sequence goes on along the minus strand of OW818663.1, from coordinate 3,379,938 downwards.
GAAATTAATGTGTTTCCATAAACTTTTGGTGCATCTTCTTTCTGTTTATTGGCAAAACGGAAATATCCTGTTTCCATGCCATAAGTGAGAACTACGAGTAAAATCGATGTCCATGCATATAGATTCGTTACGATTCCATTATCGGCAGTTGTGGCTAAATAGAAGGTATAAATTGGTGTGAGCATCCAATTCATAAATTTACCCAGGATACTACTTACTCCATATATGGCGGTGTCCTTCGCCAGTTTTTTCATTTGTTTTTCGGCCATAGGTTAATGTGCGAATGTAATAATTAAAGAATTTACTTTGCAAATTGCAGAGCTATTTCTTATGAAAAAAACTCAACAGCTTTTCCATCCATTTCATTTCGGGTGAAAGTTCAAAGTCTTCGGCTTTCAGGTAACCACCCTCTATCAGTAACTTTACTGCTTCTTCGGCCTGTTCAACCCTAACATCGAGTTTAACTCCTCCATTTACATTGGAAAAATAACTTCGGTTGATAATCTCATCCCTACCGAAACATTCAATACCAAAAGATTCGAGATATGACTTTACCATTTCAAAATCTTGCGAACTACTGAAAGTTCTTACAGTTACTAATTTATCCATATCATAGCTGTTTTTTTAAGCCCCTTTAGGGGTTTGGGGTCATCTCAAAATAGCGTCCCGGTTTCTCCCAATCTTACTTTACCCAAATGTTTATATGCTAATTCTGTTACTTCTCTTCCGCGTGGCGTACGTTTCATAAAACCTTCTTTTATCAAAAACGGTTCGTACACCTCTTCTATTGTACCGGGATCTTCACCCAGTGCAGTGGCAATAGTGGTTAATCCAACCGGACCACCACCAAATTTTTCGATAATGGTAGTTAGAATCTTATTGTCAACTTCATCCAGACCGTATTTATCAATATTCAATGCTTCGAGCGCATAACATGCTATTTCCAAATCGATGCTACCATTGCCTTTTACTTGTGCAAAATCGCGCACCCTACGGAGTAATGCATTGGCAATACGCGGCGTACCACGGCTACGACCTGCTATTTCCACAGCTGCCTTGTGTCCTATTTCAACGTTCAACAATCGGGAAGAGCGTTTTATAATCTCCGTAATCACCTCAATATCATAATACTCCAGATGGCAATTTATTCCAAAACGGGCGCGTAGTGGTGCAGTAAGTAACCCACTGCGCGTAGTAGCTCCAATGAGTGTAAACGGATTCAATTCCAATTGAATAGACCGGGCACTTGGACCTTTATCTATCATTATATCAATTCGATAATCCTCCATGGCCGAATACAGGTATTCTTCCACGATAGGGCTCAAGCGATGAATTTCGTCGATAAAAAGTACATCGTTGGTTTCCAGACTAGTGAGCAAACCGGCCAAATCGCCGGGTTTATCCAGTACCGGACCCGACGTAATTTTAAATCCTACGTTCAGCTCGTTGGCAATAATATTCGACAAAGTGGTTTTACCCAGACCCGGAGGTCCGTGCAAGAGCACGTGATCGAGCGATTCGGTACGCATACGAGCTGCCTGCACGAATATTTTCAGATTTTCGACAATTTTATTTTGCCCGCTAAAATCCGAAAAAGTCAGTGGCCGCAGGGCATTCTCGAACTCCTTTTCGCCTTTTTGATTGTTTCGTATGTCGAAATTTTCTTCTTCCATTTTCTTTAGCGAGTACCGCTTCAGGTGGGTTGCCCCATTTATTATTTATATTTAACCGACAAAGGGCTTAGAGCCATTGGTCGGCAATGTCAAATTCCGAAACACCTCTTCCATGCTTCGTTCGATTGGTCTTATCATTAGTATTTTTGTATTTGCTTTTACTGCAAAATCAAAAATAGCTTCACGAACATCAGATGTTGAAATGACTGTAAAACTCTTTTCAGTCAATGCATTTACATCCGAAACTGTTGAAATTTTTTCAAGTTCAGTTTTCAGAATTTCAGTTGAAAATTCCACTTCAAAATGAAAACTATTTTCGTCAAAAATGCTGATTTTAGATAAGTCGGAGTAATCAGCTACAATTTCACCTTTATTTATTACTATAACCCGATTGCATATCGCTTTGATTTCCTGCATAATGTGGGTACTCAGCAATACCGTTTTATCTTTTCCAATCTCACGAATTAAACTCCTGATTTCTTCCAGTTGGTTAGGATCAAGTCCGGTAGTTGGTTCATCCAAAATCAGCACTTTCGGATTTGGAATCAGTGCTTGTGCCAATCCCACCCTTTGCTTGTATCCTTTTGATAGTTGTCCTATTTTTTTTTGAAATTCGGGACGCAAACCCACTTCATCAATCAATCGCTCTACACGCTCGTGTTTTTCTTTTTCTATTCCATACGTTTCGGCCACAAAAAGCAGGTATTCCTTCACGTACATTTCGGTATACAACGGGTTTTGTTCCGGCAAGTACCCAACAAAGCTCTTCGTCTTAAGCGGATCATTATTCACTTCAACACCACATATCTTCACTTCACCTGTTGAATATCCTAAAGCACCCGCCAGAATCTTCATTGTAGTCGACTTTCCGGCACCATTCGGACCCAGAAAGCCTACCACTTCGCCCTGACCAATTTCAAAGCTTATATCGTTTAATACGACTTGATCGCCGTATTTTTTTGTCAGATGTGATATCGTAATGGACATTTTCTGTAATTACAAAATTGAAAAGTATAACCTATGACTTACGAAATACGCTCAACCCAATGGACAAGGCAATATACCAGCCAATCAGTATTGGGAATGCACTCAACTGAAAAAATGCAAGAATAACAGCACAACCTATCAAAAACAAGTATTGAGTTTGATTGGATTTCCACGCGTAATTTTTAAATTTCAATGAGAACATTGGAATTTCGGCAACTAACAAATAGCTAAACAAAAGAATCAAGATAATTAGCAGCCAACTGTACGACGATAAAAAGCTTTCGAACGAAAGAATCAATCCTCCCCAAAATATTGCATTAGCAGGTGTAGGAAGTCCGATAAACGATGAAGTCTGGCGCTCATCAATATTGAATTTTGCTAAGCGCAGTCCCGAAAATACGGGAATAATAAAAGCTACATAAGGAAGCCACTCGTTAATTGCAGTTTTTGATAAGAGAGAAAAAACCATTGCACCGGGCAATACACCAAAACTCACCACATCCGCCAACGAGTCCAGCTCTTTTCCCATAGGTGAATATGCTTTCAGCAGCCGCGCAGCAAATCCATCGAAAAAATCGAATACTGCCGAAACAATGACTGCAATAAAAGCTCCCTGGAAATTGCCCTGAAATGCCAGATATACACCTACACAACCGGAAAATAAGTTGAGACAAGTAATAAAATTTGGAATATGTTTCTTCATTAATGAGAATTTTTACGAATTATATAAATGAGAATGATTACTTTACTAATTATATATGACACAAATCACTCCTTATTCTTACTATCCATCCAAATAGTAACCGGGCCATTGTTTACCAGTGCCACCTTCATATCGGCCGCAAAGGTTCCTGTTTGTACTTTTTTTCCAAGCTTTGTACTCAACGATTGGCAGAAATGTTCATAAAGCGGAATGGCTAGCTCATGTTTTGCGGCTTTTATATACGAAGGGCGATTCCCCTTTTTCGTCATGGCATGTAGGGTAAATTGGCTAACAACTAACACATCACCTTTGACATCTATCACGGAACGATTCATCACACCATTTTCATCATCAAAAATACGCAACCCTATTACTTTTCCGGCCAACCATTCTGAATCTACCAGCGTATCTGCCTCTTCAATTCCCAACAATACCAATAAACCGACCTTGATGGATGATTTTATCTCGTTGTCAATTTCTACCGAAGCTTCAGTCACTCGTTGAATCAAAATCCGCATAAACAGTTTTTACTAAAATAGTTTTCAGAGTGCAAAATTACAAAAAAAATGTTGATTGAAACTCGATTTGGAAAATGTATAGTTATCGTATTAGAAACTTTAAACTAAATGGATTCTTAAACTCCTACGTAGACTTTATGACATAAACACGTAATTATCTATTAGTCAGTACTGCACACCTAAACTATATAAAAAGCAGAACCCGCCTCAATTCACATTGTAGCGGGTTCTTGTACTAATAATCAGTGATTTAGTAACGCAACTTAAACTATAATAGGGTAATAGAAACTTTCGTTTATTTAATTTTCGAGTAAATTGTCAATTTTTGCTTTTGCAGCAGCCATATCTTTAGATGCTTCTTGTGCGCCGGAGAATACAATATTTTTATCTTTATCAATTACAACTATACGGTTGTAAAATGTTTTATAATTACTACCAACATTTCCGGCATCTAATAGAGTTGGGATATCAATCCCTGTTTCATCTTTAAATGCTTTTACTGCTGCAGGGTCACCATTCCAGTAGTCAAGAGCTAGTACAACGTAATCTTGTCGTCCGAGGTAGGGAGTAATTAATACATCTTCAAGAGCAGGTGTTGTAGCTTTACATTCAGGACTTTTATTTCCGAAAAAATATAATACCACAACTTTATCTTTATAATCAAAAAGTCGTACTTGCTGCCCTTCAGTGCTAAATAGAGTAAAAGCGGGTGCTTTAATTCCTGTAACCCCTGAATAATCTTCTTCAACTGCTTGACATGCGCTAAATCCTAAAGCTATAATCAATAATAAGGCCATTTTTTTAAAAATAGACACCGATTTTAAAATTGCGCTTGTTTGTTTCATAATTTCCCTTTCCGGCAGTATTCGTAAACCCACCTATTATTAAATTAGTTTCTAATTGTTGTTGCTTTGATTACCGAACTTCATTGTTGCTGACTCAAAACTACATTGCAAATATATATTATTATTATTACTAAAGCATTGTATAGCAAGTTGTAGCGCTACGTAGCTTCATTGTAGCAATAAATACATTCGTTAGAACAAACACTGATTTTGAAAAACAGATATTAAATATAATCAGGTGGGATAATTACCGGATAGTAATAGATAGAAAAATGACTAACAATACATTAGGCATATCAAAGTAGAAAAAAATATAAACAAATACATGCGAAGTAGCATGAAAGTATATGAAGGAGCAAAATAAATGCTACATACCAATCAAACATTGTATTCCTATATCTGCTTAAAGTAATGCAGATAACAGGCATTTAGATGACTTCCAATCGAACAAATAAACATACATTAACCTTAATGAATTCAAACTTAACGTACATTACGTTTAAATTAAGACATTTATCCTTAAGATATAGTGTTTACTTATTAAACTGAAACTTAAGAGTAGAATAAAGTACTACAACAGTCATTAATAGTATATAAAAACAACACTCTTTTACGACATTAATAAGCACATATTCAACACAATACAACTTCGAAAGACAGAAAACTGCAAATTAAACAATATTTTGACATCTGTGCTCTATATATAGCCGCACACTCATTCATTAACAAAGTAAATTTAATACAAATAAATCCGGGATGAAAACAATTATTCTAATTTGCACATAAAGAAAAAGAACAAGATTCGAAATATACAATAACGTAAATTATTTTCGAAAAAAGGATAAGCCACAATTATTTATATCTTCTAAGTTTATGAAAAAGAATTGACAATAAATATTTCTATTCCCTTCCTACTATATCCCTCGCGGCATCTACTGTCTGAGAAAGAGTATCGATGTGAACAGTAAGTATACATCAGCGTATAGATATATGATATTTACATTTTTCAATTCCCATTCCCCCACTTTCGGACACAAAAAAAGTCCCAACTACTTTTCAGCAATCAGAACTCTCACAAAACGGCAGCTATCTCCTCTCCCTCCGTCTGCTGACGGAAAAGTACCATCTCCATGGTTGGCAAAAATCTACTTATGGCTCCATTTCCGATTCCCGATTACCATTTCCCATTTTCCCACATTCAGGTACAAAAAAAGCCCCAACTACTTTTCAGTAATCGGGGCTTTAAAAACGGCGGCTATCTACTCTCCCACTTTGCAGCAGTACCATCGACGTGGACAGGCTTAACTTCTCTGTTCGGAATGGGAAGAGGTGGAACCCTGTCGCTATAACCACCTAAATATCTTTTAGGTAATTGACATTGAAAAAGAGAGAAAAACATTTCGTTTCAGCATTACAATACCATAAGGTACAAAAAAAGCTATCGGGCAATTAGTATCACTCGGCTCTACATTTCTGTTATACACCTATGACCTATCAACGTAGTAGTCTTCTACGACCCTCAATGGAAATCTAATCTTGAAGATGGCTTCGTGCTTAGATGCTTTCAGCACTTATCCTAACCGAACGTAGCTACTGGGCAGTGCTCCTGGCGGAACAACCCATAGACCAGAGGTTCGTCCAACACGGTCCTCTCGTACTAGTGTCAGACCTTCGCAAATTTCCTGCGCCCACAACAGATAGGGACCGAACTGTCTCACGACGTTCTGAACCCAGCTCGCGTGCCACTTTAATGGGCGAACAGCCCAACCCTTGGGACCTTCTCCAGCCCCAGGATGTGACGAGCCGACATCGAGGTGCCAAACCATTCCGTCGATATGAGCTCTTGGGAATGATCAGCCTGTTATCCCCGGAGTACCTTTTATCCTTTGAGCGATGGCCCTTCCATACGGAACCACCGGATCACTATGCCCTAGTTTCCTACCTGATCGACTTGTCGGTCTCTCAGTCAAGCGCGCTTATACCATTATACTCTGCGCATGGTTACCAATCATGCTGAGCGCACCTTTGGAAGCCTCCGTTACACTTTTGGAGGCGACCACCCCAGTCAAACTACCCACCAAACATTGTCTTCCCGTTAGGGAATTAGAACTCAAATAATTGAAGGGCCGTATTTCAAGGATGACTCCACAAACACTAGCGTGCCCGCTTCATAGTCTCCGGCCTATCCTACACATCAATTACCCAAATTCAGTGTTAAGTTGCAGTAAAGGTTCACGGGGTCTTTCCGTCCCGTTGCGGGTAATCGGCATCTTCACCGATACTACAATTTCACCGAGCTCACAGCTGAGACAGTGCCCAGATCGTTACACCATTCGTGCAGGTCGGAACTTACCCGACAAGGAATTTCGCTACCTTAGGACCGTTATAGTTACGGCCGCCGTTTACTGGGGCTTCAATTCAATGCGTCTCTTGCGATAACATCTCCTCTTAACCTTCCAGCACCGGGCAGGTGTCAGGCCATATACTTCATCTTTCGATTTTGCATAGCCCTATGTTTTTGTTAAACAGTCGCCTGGGCCATTTCACTGCGGCTTCTCATTCAACATGAGGAAGCGCCCCTTCTCCCGAAGTTACGGGGCTATTTTGCCTAGTTCCTTAGCTGTGAATCACTCGAGCGCCTTAGTACGCTATACTTGACCACGTGTGTCCGTTTGTGGTACGAGTACTATATAGATTAACGTTTAGCGGATTTTCTTGGGAGTCTGATTACATCCATATCCGATTGCACAAGTGCGCTCGGTACTATCAGGTTCGACTCAAAGCGCGGATTTGCCTACGCCTCTCAATATCTACACCCTTTAACCAACTATTCCGTCAGTTGGCAGGACTTTCACTTCTCCGTCCCCACTTCACTCTATATAGTAGTACTGGAATATTAACCAGTTCTTCCATCGGCTTCGCCTATCGGCTATACCTTAGGCCCCGACTAACCCTGATCCGATTAGCGTTGATCAGGAAACCTTAGTCTTCCGGCGGGGGAGTTTCTCGCTCCCCTTATCGTTACTTATTCCTACATTTGCTTTTCCATCCGCTCCAGAGTAAGTTGTCCTTACGCCTTCTACGCTGAATGGAATGCTCCCCTACCAATTGTACAATGTACAATTCCATAGCTTCGGTAATATACTTATGCCCGATTATTATCCACGCCAAACCGCTCGACTAGTGAGCTGTTACGCACTCTTTAAATGAATGGCTGCTTCCAAGCCAACATCCTAGCTGTCGCTGCAGTTCGACTTCGTTAATTCAACTTAGTATATATTTGGGGACCTTAGCTGATGGTCTGGATTCTTTTCCTCTCGGACATGGACCTTAGCACCCATGCCCTCACTCCTGTGAAACATTTATAAGCATTCGGAGTTTATCAGGACTTGATAGGCGGTGAAGCCCTCGCATCCAATCAGTCGCTCTACCTCTTATAAACTATCACAAGGCTGCACCTAAATGCATTTCGGGGAGTACGAGCTATCTCCAAGTTTGATTAGCCTTTCACCCCTACCCTCAAGTCATCCGAAAACTTTTCAACGTTTACCGGTTCGGTCCTCCATTTCGTGTTACCGAAACTTCAACCTGCTCAAGGGTAGATCACTTGGTTTCGCGTCTACTCCCACTGACTATGGCGCCCTGTTAAGACTCGCTTTCGCTTCGGCTGCGTACCTGAAGTACTTAACCTTGCCAGTGAAAGTAACTCGTAGGATCATTATGCAAAAGGCACGCTGTCACGGAATTGCTCCGCTCCAACCGCTTGTAAGCGAACGGTTTCAGGATCTATTTCACTCTTCTATTCGAAGTACTTTTCACCTTTCCTTCACAGTACTGGTTCACTATCGGTCTCTGGGGAGTATTTAGCCTTACCGGATGGTCCCGGCGAATTCAAACAGGATTTCTCGTGTCCCGCTCTACTCAGGATACTGCTATCAAATTATAACTATACTTGTACGGGATTATCACCCTCTATGATTGCTCTTTCCAAAGCATTCCAATTCGTTTATAATTCAAATATCGCAGTCCTATAACCCCAACTATGCATTACTACATAATTGGTTTGGGCTTCTCCGCGTTCGCTCGCCACTACTTGCGGAATCACTTTTGTTTTCTTCTCCTAAGGGTACTTAGATGTTTCAGTTCCCCTCGTTTGCCTTCCACATTCGTGGAATAATGCAGCTTCACTGCATTGGGTTGCCCCATTCGGAAATCTTCGGATCAAAGGTTATTTGCACCTACCCGAAGCTTGTCGCAGCTTATCACGTCCTTCATCGCCTCCCAGAGCCTAGGCATCCACCGTTCGCTCTTATTTTGCTTTCTTTATTCTTTTTTGCTCGTTTTATAATCAATCGAAACTGATTACAAAATCCACAATGCTTACTCTATCGTATAGCATTGCTTTTACTACTTTACTTTTCTCTCTTTCCAATATGTCAAAGATCTCTATTTAATGCTTACCTTCATATTCAGAATTCATATCTTGAATACTCTGGGCGTATGTCTCACGACACAGGCATTTAAATGTGTTGATTTACAGCGTTTCAAGGCTATCAAATCTTATGTAATTTATTTATTCTTCAAAAAAAAACAACCCGCTGGTCGATTTTTGTGGAGAATATCGGGCTCGAACCGATGACCCCCTGCGTGCAAGGCAGGTGCTCTAAGCCAACTGAGCTAATCCCCCGAATTTAATGATTAGTGTTCAGTGATTAGTGATTAATCGTTTATCACTAATCGTTTATCACTTTTCTTGTAGTCCCAGGCAGAGTTGAACTGCCGACCTCTACATTATCAGTGTAGCGCTCTAACCAACTGAGCTATAGGACTGAATTTCAGTTATCAGTCGTCAGTTATCAGTTATCAGCTTGCTTTTCACTGTTGTGTAACTGTTTATTGTCAACTGTTCATTGTCAACTGTCAACTTGTTACTGTATTTTATATCATAAACAACATAATGTAGTACTCGGAATTTCCATTCCTTTACATACCACTTTTTTAAAATAAATCGTACCTCTTTAAGTCCCTTTTAGGGGATTTAGGGGTACAAGGATAACATCGCTCCAGAAAGGAGGTGTTCCAGCCGCACCTTCCGGTACGGCTACCTTGTTACGACTTAGCCCTAGTTACCAATTTTACCCTAGGACGCTCCTTGCGGTTACGTACTTCAGGTCCCCTCGGCTTCCATGGCTTGACGGGCGGTGTGTACAAGGCCCGGGAACGTATTCACCGCGCCATGGCTGATGCGCGATTACTAGCGAATCCAGCTTCACGAAGTCGAGTTGCAGACTTCGATCCGAACTGAGAGAGGCTTTAAGAGATTAGCATCTTGTCACCAAGTAGCAACCCTCTGTACCCCCCATTGTAACACGTGTGTCGCCCCGGACGTAAGGGCCGTGCTGATTTGACGTCATCCCCACCTTCCTCACACCTTACGGTGGCAGTCTCACTAGAGTCCTCAGCATAACCTGTTAGTAACTAATGATAGGGGTTGCGCTCGTTATGGCACTTAAGCCGACACCTCACGGCACGAGCTGACGACAACCATGCAGCACCTACACATCTGCTATTGCTAGAAGACAAGTTTCCTCGTCGGTCAGATGCATTTCAAGCCCGGGTAAGGTTCCTCGCGTATCATCGAATTAAACCACATGTTCCTCCGCTTGTGCGGGCCCCCGTCAATTCCTTTGAGTTTCATTCTTGCGAACGTACTCCCCAGGTGGAATACTTAACGCTTTCGCTTTGCCACATACAGTATATCGCATACAGCTAGTATTCATCGTTTACTGCGTGGACTACCAGGGTATCTAATCCTGTTTGATCCCCACGCTTTCGTGCCTCAGCGTCAGTTGTATCCCAGTAAGCTGCCTTCGCAATTGGTGTTCTGTGTTATATCTAAGCATTTCACCGCTACACAACACATTCCGCCTACCTCATTTACACTCAAGACCCACAGTTTCAATGGCAATTTTACAGTTGAGCTGCAAACTTTCACCACTGACTTATGGGTCCGCCTACGCACCCTTTAAACCCAATAAATCCGGATAACGCTCGGATCCTCCGTATTACCGCGGCTGCTGGCACGGAGTTAGCCGATCCTTATTCGTAAAGTACATACAATAGAGTACACGTACTCTTTTTTATTCCCTTACAAAAGAAGTTTACAATCCATAGGACATTCTTCCTTCACGCGACTTGGCTGGTTCAGGCTCTCGCCCATTGACCAATATTCCTCACTGCTGCCTCCCGTAGGAGTCTGGTCCGTGTCTCAGTACCAGTGTGGGGGACCTTCCTCTCAGAACCCCTAAACATCGTTGACTTGGTGAGCCGTTACCTCACCAACTATCTAATGTTACGCATGCCCATCTGTAAGCTATAAATATTTAACCTCAAAGCCATGCAGCTTCAAGGTATTATGCGGTGTTAGTCCGAATTTCTCCGGGTTATTCCCCTCTTACAGGTAGGTTGCATACGTGTTACTCACCCGTGCGCCGGTCGCCACCATTTGTATTGCTACGCATTGTGCTGCCCCTCGACTTGCATGTGTTAGGCCTGTCGCTAGCGTTCATCCTGAGCCAGGATCAAACTCTTCGTTGTATCTTTTTTTTAATTTGCTCGGATGCTATCTCTTTTTTGATTTATTCTAGAAAATTGACGTGGTATAAAAAAAATTTGACATAAATGTCGAATTTTTCTAAGCTCAGCATAGTTCAAATAAATTTGACTCTGCTTTCACTTGTAAAAAATTTCCCTTCCTTATACTACATTATTTGTTGTTCATGTATTCTCAAAGATCGATGCTTAACTTATTTACTATCACAGTAAATGTTATTGTCAAGACTTTCTGTTGTTATTAATAAACAGCTCCCTGTTGATTAATCTGATTTTCGTTTCTTAGTCGCGTTTGACTAATTTTGCAGGCCTCAAATTTTAGAGGCGAAACGGGCTGCAAAGGTAATGCTTATTTTTAAACTACCAAACTTTTTCGGAAAATAAATTTGATCGTTTTTCTTAGCGTTTACCGCCGTGCCTCTCTCTTAAAGCGGGTGCAAAAGTACTCGGTTTTATATTACAAACCAAACTTATTTACCTCTTTTTTCTATATTATTTCTCTTTTATTTATAACTTACTGAAAATAAACTGACTCCACAAAAACTTATTTTGATCAAAAGATCCGGAAAGGCTGAAATTATTCTTAAATCCTCAAAGCATAACCACTTTTTAAGCCAAAGGAGGCCCCGAAAAACCTGAATTTAGACGGAAATTTATCTCCTTGCGAACTGAAAATTCAGAAAATTCAGAAAAAAAGGAGAAATATAGCAAGAAAAAATCATCACGATGATTGGAAAATAGTGTGAAACTATCAAATAAAGGAACATCTTATCTTGAAAAAAACAATAATTATTGATTAGGTCCTGGGGCTTCATGAGAACATCGTTGTCTAACTAAAAATAGTTTAGACCACATTTATAAACTCGATTAGTTAAACATGGGCAAACACACAAAAAATAAGAAGAATTGATTGGAGAGGATTAAACATCCAGTGCATGTTATCAATAATCAAAACTAGCGGAAGGAACAAAGACATGGGGTCTTAAAAAGCGAAATGTCATGACGTAAATAATCAATCACACACACATAATAAATTTGAATTTACAGAATGGAACTTCCCATCTTATTGAATAGTGAGAATTTCCTTGTATCTGCTATCTAAAGGATTGATTGGGGCGCTATAAAGGATTTACCACAAATATATAAATACAGCACATAAAACAGCCTACCCATTCGCTATGCAAATAAGGCTCTCAGCTACAACCAAAGTTTCAAGGGATACGGTTGACTTGTATTCACGTGTAAATAGGTCATTTGAGACTAGCGAAATTCTGTGGACTATCATATTGCTGAATGGTAAAAAATTATTCAAAGAAAATACTTTATCCTGTATGCATTACTGAGAAAAAACAGTTGAATAGAAACAGGACACCCCTCCCTGCGTCCGCTGGCGGAGAAATATGTTCGCCATGAACAGTAAGTTTATATACCCTGCGTATAGACATATGATATCTACATTTTCCAATTCTTCATTTATTATCCCAACTACACTATCAGGCAAAAAAAGCCCCAACTACTTTTCAGCAATCAGAACTCTCACAAAACGGCCGCTATCTACTCTCCCTCCGTCTGCTGAAGGAAGTACCATCTCCATGGATGAAAAAGATCTGCTTATGGTTTCATGTTCCATTCTAATTCCCATTTTCCCACATTCAGGCACAAAAAAAGTCCCAACCACTTTTCAGTAATCGGAACTTTCACAAAAATGGCAGCAATCTACTCTCCCTCCGTCTGCTGACGGAAGTACTATCACCATGAATGGCAAAAATCTGCTTATGGCTCCATTTCCAATTCCCATTTTCCATTCTAATCCCCAATCCCCAATTTCCATTTTCCATTTCCCCACTTTCAGGTACAAAAAAAGCCCCAACTACTTTTCAGTAATCGGGGCTTTAAAAACGGCGGCTATCTACTCTCCCACTTTGCAGCAGTACCATCGACGTGGACAGGCTTAACTTCTCTGTTCGGAATGGGAAGAGGTGGAACCCTGTCGCTATAACCACCTAAATATCTTTTAGGTAATTGACATTGAAAAAGAGAGAAAAACATTTCGTTTCAGCATTACAATACCATAAGGTACAAAAAAAGCTATCGGGCAATTAGTATCACTCGGCTCTACATTTCTGTTATACACCTATGACCTATCAACGTAGTAGTCTTCTACGACCCTCAATGGAAATCTAATCTTGAAGATGGCTTCGTGCTTAGATGCTTTCAGCACTTATCCTAACCGAACGTAGCTACTGGGCAGTGCTCCTGGCGGAACAACCCATAGACCAGAGGTTCGTCCAACACGGTCCTCTCGTACTAGTGTCAGACCTTCGCAAATTTCCTGCGCCCACAACAGATAGGGACCGAACTGTCTCACGACGTTCTGAACCCAGCTCGCGTGCCACTTTAATGGGCGAACAGCCCAACCCTTGGGACCTTCTCCAGCCCCAGGATGTGACGAGCCGACATCGAGGTGCCAAACCATTCCGTCGATATGAGCTCTTGGGAATGATCAGCCTGTTATCCCCGGAGTACCTTTTATCCTTTGAGCGATGGCCCTTCCATACGGAACCACCGGATCACTATGCCCTAGTTTCCTACCTGATCGACTTGTCGGTCTCTCAGTCAAGCGCGCTTATACCATTATACTCTGCGCATGGTTACCAATCATGCTGAGCGCACCTTTGGAAGCCTCCGTTACACTTTTGGAGGCGACCACCCCAGTCAAACTACCCACCAAACATTGTCTTCCCGTTAGGGAATTAGAACTCAAATAATTGAAGGGCCGTATTTCAAGGATGACTCCACAAACACTAGCGTGCCCGCTTCATAGTCTCCGGCCTATCCTACACATCAATTACCCAAATTCAGTGTTAAGTTGCAGTAAAGGTTCACGGGGTCTTTCCGTCCCGTTGCGGGTAATCGGCATCTTCACCGATACTACAATTTCACCGAGCTCACAGCTGAGACAGTGCCCAGATCGTTACACCATTCGTGCAGGTCGGAACTTACCCGACAAGGAATTTCGCTACCTTAGGACCGTTATAGTTACGGCCGCCGTTTACTGGGGCTTCAATTCAATGCGTCTCTTGCGATAACATCTCCTCTTAACCTTCCAGCACCGGGCAGGTGTCAGGCCATATACTTCATCTTTCGATTTTGCATAGCCCTATGTTTTTGTTAAACAGTCGCCTGGGCCATTTCACTGCGGCTTCTCATTCAACATGAGGAAGCGCCCCTTCTCCCGAAGTTACGGGGCTATTTTGCCTAGTTCCTTAGCTGTGAATCACTCGAGCGCCTTAGTACGCTATACTTGACCACGTGTGTCCGTTTGTGGTACGAGTACTATATAGATTAACGTTTAGCGGATTTTCTTGGGAGTCTGATTACATCCATATCCGATTGCACAAGTGCGCTCGGTACTATCAGGTTCGACTCAAAGCGCGGATTTGCCTACGCCTCTCAATATCTACACCCTTTAACCAACTATTCCGTCAGTTGGCAGGACTTTCACTTCTCCGTCCCCACTTCACTCTATATAGTAGTACTGGAATATTAACCAGTTCTTCCATCGGCTTCGCCTATCGGCTATACCTTAGGCCCCGACTAACCCTGATCCGATTAGCGTTGATCAGGAAACCTTAGTCTTCCGGCGGGGGAGTTTCTCGCTCCCCTTATCGTTACTTATTCCTACATTTGCTTTTCCATCCGCTCCAGAGTAAGTTGTCCTTACGCCTTCTACGCTGAATGGAATGCTCCCCTACCAATTGTACAATGTACAATTCCATAGCTTCGGTAATATACTTATGCCCGATTATTATCCACGCCAAACCGCTCGACTAGTGAGCTGTTACGCACTCTTTAAATGAATGGCTGCTTCCAAGCCAACATCCTAGCTGTCGCTGCAGTTCGACTTCGTTAATTCAACTTAGTATATATTTGGGGACCTTAGCTGATGGTCTGGATTCTTTTCCTCTCGGACATGGACCTTAGCACCCATGCCCTCACTCCTGTGAAACATTTATAAGCATTCGGAGTTTATCAGGACTTGATAGGCGGTGAAGCCCTCGCATCCAATCAGTCGCTCTACCTCTTATAAACTATCACAAGGCTGCACCTAAATGCATTTCGGGGAGTACGAGCTATCTCCAAGTTTGATTAGCCTTTCACCCCTACCCTCAAGTCATCCGAAAACTTTTCAACGTTTACCGGTTCGGTCCTCCATTTCGTGTTACCGAAACTTCAACCTGCTCAAGGGTAGATCACTTGGTTTCGCGTCTACTCCCACTGACTATGGCGCCCTGTTAAGACTCGCTTTCGCTTCGGCTGCGTACCTGAAGTACTTAACCTTGCCAGTGAAAGTAACTCGTAGGATCATTATGCAAAAGGCACGCTGTCACGGAATTGCTCCGCTCCAACCGCTTGTAAGCGAACGGTTTCAGGATCTATTTCACTCTTCTATTCGAAGTACTTTTCACCTTTCCTTCACAGTACTGGTTCACTATCGGTCTCTGGGGAGTATTTAGCCTTACCGGATGGTCCCGGCGAATTCAAACAGGATTTCTCGTGTCCCGCTCTACTCAGGATACTGCTATCAAATTATAACTATACTTGTACGGGATTATCACCCTCTATGATTGCTCTTTCCAAAGCATTCCAATTCGTTTATAATTCAAATATCGCAGTCCTATAACCCCAACTATGCATTACTACATAATTGGTTTGGGCTTCTCCGCGTTCGCTCGCCACTACTTGCGGAATCACTTTTGTTTTCTTCTCCTAAGGGTACTTAGATGTTTCAGTTCCCCTCGTTTGCCTTCCACATTCGTGGAATAATGCAGCTTCACTGCATTGGGTTGCCCCATTCGGAAATCTTCGGATCAAAGGTTATTTGCACCTACCCGAAGCTTGTCGCAGCTTATCACGTCCTTCATCGCCTCCCAGAGCCTAGGCATCCACCGTTCGCTCTTATTTTGCTTTCTTTATTCTTTTTTGCTCGTTTTATAATCAATCGAAACTGATTACAAAATCCACAATGCTTACTCTATCGTATAGCATTGCTTTTACTACTTTACTTTTCTCTCTTTCCAATATGTCAAAGATCTCTATTTAATGCTTACCTTCATATTCAGAATTCATATCTTGAATACTCTGGGCGTATGTCTCACGACACAGGCATTTAAATGTGTTGATTTACAGCGTTTCAAGGCTATCAAATCTTATGTAATTTATTTATTCTTCAAAAAAAAACAACCCGCTGGTCGATTTTTGTGGAGAATATCGGGCTCGAACCGATGACCCCCTGCGTGCAAGGCAGGTGCTCTAAGCCAACTGAGCTAATCCCCCGAATTTAATGATTAGTGTTCAGTGATTAGTGATTAATCGTTTATCACTAATCGTTTATCACTTTTCTTGTAGTCCCAGGCAGAGTTGAACTGCCGACCTCTACATTATCAGTGTAGCGCTCTAACCAACTGAGCTATAGGACTGAATTTCAGTTATCAGTCGTCAGTTATCAGTTATCAGCTTGCTTTTCACTGTTGTGTAACTGTTTATTGTCAACTGTTCATTGTCAACTGTCAACTTGTTACTGTATTTTATATCATAAACAACATAATGTAGTACTCGGAATTTCCATTCCTTTACATACCACTTTTTTAAAATAAATCGTACCTCTTTAAGTCCCTTTTAGGGGATTTAGGGGTACAAGGATAACATCGCTCCAGAAAGGAGGTGTTCCAGCCGCACCTTCCGGTACGGCTACCTTGTTACGACTTAGCCCTAGTTACCAATTTTACCCTAGGACGCTCCTTGCGGTTACGTACTTCAGGTCCCCTCGGCTTCCATGGCTTGACGGGCGGTGTGTACAAGGCCCGGGAACGTATTCACCGCGCCATGGCTGATGCGCGATTACTAGCGAATCCAGCTTCACGAAGTCGAGTTGCAGACTTCGATCCGAACTGAGAGAGGCTTTAAGAGATTAGCATCTTGTCACCAAGTAGCAACCCTCTGTACCCCCCATTGTAACACGTGTGTCGCCCCGGACGTAAGGGCCGTGCTGATTTGACGTCATCCCCACCTTCCTCACACCTTACGGTGGCAGTCTCACTAGAGTCCTCAGCATAACCTGTTAGTAACTAATGATAGGGGTTGCGCTCGTTATGGCACTTAAGCCGACACCTCACGGCACGAGCTGACGACAACCATGCAGCACCTACACATCTGCTATTGCTAGAAGACAAGTTTCCTCGTCGGTCAGATGCATTTCAAGCCCGGGTAAGGTTCCTCGCGTATCATCGAATTAAACCACATGTTCCTCCGCTTGTGCGGGCCCCCGTCAATTCCTTTGAGTTTCATTCTTGCGAACGTACTCCCCAGGTGGAATACTTAACGCTTTCGCTTTGCCACATACAGTATATCGCATACAGCTAGTATTCATCGTTTACTGCGTGGACTACCAGGGTATCTAATCCTGTTTGATCCCCACGCTTTCGTGCCTCAGCGTCAGTTGTATCCCAGTAAGCTGCCTTCGCAATTGGTGTTCTGTGTTATATCTAAGCATTTCACCGCTACACAACACATTCCGCCTACCTCATTTACACTCAAGACCCACAGTTTCAATGGCAATTTTACAGTTGAGCTGCAAACTTTCACCACTGACTTATGGGTCCGCCTACGCACCCTTTAAACCCAATAAATCCGGATAACGCTCGGATCCTCCGTATTACCGCGGCTGCTGGCACGGAGTTAGCCGATCCTTATTCGTAAAGTACATACAATAGAGTACACGTACTCTTTTTTATTCCCTTACAAAAGAAGTTTACAATCCATAGGACATTCTTCCTTCACGCGACTTGGCTGGTTCAGGCTCTCGCCCATTGACCAATATTCCTCACTGCTGCCTCCCGTAGGAGTCTGGTCCGTGTCTCAGTACCAGTGTGGGGGACCTTCCTCTCAGAACCCCTAAACATCGTTGACTTGGTGAGCCGTTACCTCACCAACTATCTAATGTTACGCATGCCCATCTGTAAGCTATAAATATTTAACCTCAAAGCCATGCAGCTTCAAGGTATTATGCGGTGTTAGTCCGAATTTCTCCGGGTTATTCCCCTCTTACAGGTAGGTTGCATACGTGTTACTCACCCGTGCGCCGGTCGCCACCATTTGTATTGCTACGCATTGTGCTGCCCCTCGACTTGCATGTGTTAGGCCTGTCGCTAGCGTTCATCCTGAGCCAGGATCAAACTCTTCGTTGTATCTTTTTTTTAATTTGCTCGGATGCTATCTCTTTTTTGATTTATTCTAGAAAATTGACGTGGTATAAAAAAAATTTGACATAAATGTCGAATTTTTCTAAGCTCAGCATAGTTCAAATAAATTTGACTCTGCTTTCACTTGTAAAAAATTTCCCTTCCTTATACTACATTATTTGTTGTTCATGTATTCTCAAAGATCGATGCTTAACTTATTTACTATCACAGTAAATGTTATTGTCAAGACTTTCTGTTGTTATTAATAAACAGCTCCCTGTTGATTAATCTGATTTTCGTTTCTTAGTCGCGTTTGACTAATTTTGCAGGCCTCAAATTTTAGAGGCGAAACGGGCTGCAAAGGTAATGCTTATTTTTAAACTACCAAACTTTTTCGGAAAATAAATTTGATCGTTTTTCTTAGCGTTTACCGCCGTGCCTCTCTCTTAAAGCGGGTGCAAAAGTACTCGGTTTTATATTACAAACCAAACTTATTTACCTCTTTTTTCTATATTATTTCTCTTTTATTTATAACTTACTGAAAATAAACTGACTCCACAAAAACTTATTTTGATCAAAAGATCCGGAAAGGCTGAAATTATTCTTAAATCCTCAAAGCATAACCACTTTTTAAGCCAAAGGAGGCCCCGAAAAACCTGAATTTAGACGGAAATTTATCTCCTTGCGAACTGAAAATTCAGAAAATTCAGAAAAAAAGGAGAAATATAGCAAGAAAAAATCATCACGATGATTGGAAAATCATAGAAATACTTGAATCCAGGTGATAGAAAATGTTTCTGGTTGACAAATGGGGCACTCAAAATCTGAACTTCCATGGAGGAAACATCATAAAATAAGGATTTCTTGTTCCAAAATTGAAATAAGAGTATCACAAAAGGCTCCCACACCATGTTGAAAAATTGGGATACATTATATAAGGTAGAAATGAATAAACAAAAGTCAGCATGATACTTCAAAACTGTATACATATATGTATGGCTACACCTATATGTATACAGTACATTTATATATCCGGAATTATATATTTCAACAATAAGAATTCAATTTAGAATTAGAATATTTATCTGGCTTCAAATCATATATATAAATTGATTATCTTTGTCGGGGAAAGTAAAAAAACAGGATTCAAGACTTCATACAATACCATCAAAAACAGAAACATCTTCTAAATTAATCATCTAATTTGAACAACACATGAGCAGACGTACCATTGGCATTCATGAAAAAATGCCATTACTTGAGAGTTTACCACTTAGTTTTCAGCACTTAACAGCCATGTTTGGTGCTACCATTTTAGTTCCGATATTGCTGGGCGTTAATCCGGCCATCGCCTTATTAATGAACGGTATTGGAACATTGATTTATTCGTGGGTTACCAAAGGTGGTATTCCTGCTTATCTGGGTTCGAGTTTTGCATTTATTGCCCCGGTAATGCTTATTATCAGTACATCCGGCGGATTTAGTCATGCACAATCGGGCTTTATCTTTTTCGGATTGTTCTTTGTGTTGATTTCTTTTGTCGTAAAAAAATGGGGAATTGGATGGATTGACGTGGTGATGCCTCCGGCAGTAATGGGTGCAGTGGTAGCCATTATCGGTTTGGAACTGGCGCCGGTAGCAGCGCAGCAAGCGGGACTTGCACCCTGGCCTACAGCTGTGGGACAAGTAGTTCAACCTTTTGTAACTACTCCAAACGTACTCATTGTATCCATGTTTACTTTATGTATTGGAATTATTGGATCGGTATTGTTCAAAGGTTTTATGCAAGTGATACCAATTCTGGTGGCCGTGGTAGCCGGTTATTTACTTGCTTTAAGCCTTGGCATGGTAGACACAACCACCATTAGTAATGCTTCTTGGTTTGCCTTACCCCAATTTCAGGCACCTGTTTTTGATCTAAATGCCATCTTTATTATTGCTCCGGCATGTATCGTGGTGCTGGCTGAGCATATCAGCCATTTAATAGTAACCGGAAAAATTACTGAAACCGACCTGATGAAAGAACCCGGATTGCATCGCTCGTTGCTTGGCGATGGTATAAGCAATATTCTTTCGGGTTTTGCGGGCTCCCCTCCAAACACTACTTATGGCGAAAACATTGGTGTAATGGCTATTACGCGCGTTTATTCAGTTTGGGTCATTCGTGGAGCAGCCATTCTTGCTATCGCATTTTCGTGCATTGGAAAAGTGTCGGCAGCCATTTCCACTATTCCCGGCCCGGTAATGGGCGGTATTACCATGTTATTGTACGGTGTGATTGCGGTTCAGGGTTTCCGGATGTTTGTAGAACAAAAAGTTGATTTCAGCAAGAACAGTAATATGGTACTTGGAGCAATCACTTTTGTAGTGGGTGTTAGTGGTGCAGCCATTAATATTGGTTCGGTGCAATTGAAAGGTATGGCTTTCGCTGCTATCGTGGGCGTATTGTTATCGTTGATTTTTTGGGGATTGACAAAACTGGGTGTAATGAATAAAGAAGTCTAACTCATTAAGGAGTGAGGAGCAAGAAATATATGCCTGTTCCTATTTCAATATAAAAAGACAGATAAAAGAGGTGAACCGTAGTTCGCCTCTTTTGGTTTTGTAACCCCCAACTCCCAAATGGGGGCTTTAAGACGTAGTTGTTGAGATATATTTTTATGTCAAGTCCGTTATTTGACACACTCTTAAGCCTTCGTCGGCTGACGGATTAGGGGCCATAACTAAAATGTATTATAAATTATATCCAACTTGCATTGAATTATCATTTCAATAATAGAAAAATAAAATATTGAAAAGGGAAGCCCCTCTTTAGAAAAAGGGAAGTTCCTTTTGTGTAAAAGGAACTTCCCTTTTTTTAAGCTCAATTAGCCATATTGCTTATCTCTAATCCATATTAAATTAACGGAAGGGATTGAAAAGCACTTTTTGTCCTTAGTAAATGTACAAATCTCACAGGCTTTTATATTGGTATGTAAATTGTCAGGCAGCCCAAAAATTCGTTATTTCTCTAAAAAACTAGTATCTTTGCGGTGGAATATTGAATCTCAACCGTCCAATTTCGTTTTTCTATTTATGTTAAAGCAACAGTTACAACAAAAATTACAACAAAAACTTTCACCTGCTCAGATTCAGGTTATAAAGATGCTCGAAGTACCTACTTTGGAGCTGGAGGAACGCATCCGTCAGGAGCTGGAAGAAAATCCGGCATTGGAGGAAGGTGCTGAACTGGATAATGAAAGTAATGAAAAAGACGATGACTTTAATTCGGAAGATGGTGGCAATAACGATGATATTGATTTAGAGGAATATATGTCGGATGATGACATTCCGGATTATAAACTCAAAGCTAATAATACGTCGAAAGACGATAAATATGAAGATATTCCTTTTTCGATAGGAATGACCTTTCACGAATTCTTATTGGATCAGGTTGGACTTTTACAATTATCGGACAAAGACCGACTGCTGACAGAATATGTGATTGGGAATATCGACGACGAAGGTTACTTGCGTCGTGCACCCGAAGCAATGGTCGACGATATAGTTTTTC
Source organism: Paludibacteraceae bacterium (assembly GCA_942493025.1). Taxonomy (GTDB): domain Bacteria; phylum Bacteroidota; class Bacteroidia; order Bacteroidales; family Paludibacteraceae; genus Paludibacter. The sequence continues at coordinate 3,357,806 of OW818663.1, read as the reverse complement.
AGGCGGGAATCCAAACCAGCGATGACGAAATCTACAAGATCATACATCTGGTTCAACAACTGGATCCGGCTGGTGTTGGTGCGATAGATTTGCAGGAATGCTTACGTCTTCAGCTTGAACGGAAGGTAGAAACAGCAGAGAACAAACTGGCGCGAAAAATCATTGTTGAATACTTCGATGAGTTTTCGAAAAAGCACTACGACAAAATAATGCGTGGTTTGGATATGGATGACCTGATGTTGAAAAAGGTGATGAATGAGATTATTCACCTGAACCCGAAACCGGGAAATGCCTGGGGTGGAAATATTCTTGAGAAATCGATGTCGACCATTGTTCCCGATTTTATTCTGGAAAACGATGAAAATCAATTGACGGTACATCTCAACAATAGCAATATTCCTGATTTGAGAGTAAATACTACTTACAACGAAATGTTTCAGGACTATGCCGGAAATAAGCAGAACCAAAGTCGCGAAATGAAAGATGCGGTGATGTTTGTGAAGCAGAAAATTGATTCCGCCCGTTGGTTTATCGATGCCATCAAACAGCGTCAACAAACTTTGCTCACCACCATGATAGCGATTGTTCAATTTCAGAAAGCGTTTTTTATTGAGGGTGATGATACCTATTTGAAACCAATGATTTTGAAGGATATTGCCGACATTACGGGTTATGATATTTCAACCATTTCACGCGTTAGCAATAGTAAATATATACAAACCGAATTCGGTATTTTTCCGGTGAAGTATTTCTTCTCCGAGTCGATGACCAATGATTCGGGCGAAGAAGTTTCCACCCGCGAGATTAAACAAATTCTGCTGGAATGCGTTAACAACGAAGACAAGCGCAAACCAATAAACGACGATGCTCTGGCCGAAGTCCTCAAAACCAAAGGATACATCATTGCCCGACGAACAGTAGCAAAATACCGCGAGCAGTTGAGCATACCTGTGGCGAGAATGCGGAAAGAAATCTAAAAATAATGCATAATTGAGAATTCATAATGCATAATTAAGACACAGACCACACTAATGAAGACATTTTATAAAGCAATCACCCTGATATTCCAACCATTATTGATGCCCACCTTTGGCATGATAATATTGATGAATATGACATTCTTCGTTGGTTTACCACCGCTGTGGCGATGGATATCCATTATCGGAACTTTTATCTTTACAGCCGTATTGCCGGCTATACCTATTTTAGTCATGCTACGTAAAGGCGAAATCAACGACTTGTTTATTTCAAAGAAAGAAGAACGCACCATGCCTTATTTGATTTCGTTTCTGGCGTATGTGTTCTGGTCGATGTTTATGTGGAGAACCTTGCAGTTCCCCATGTTTATAGTAGCCATGGGCATTGGGTCGGCCATTTCTATTATCACTATTACAATTATAAACCTGAAATGGAAAATCAGTGCGCATCTTGGTGGCGTTGGGGGACTAACCGGTGCTATATTTGGTGTTTGCTACCGGATGGCCATCAACCCATTACTGTTTATAATCGTCATACTTGCCATATCGGCTTTGGTGGCTTTGGCACGAATGGAACTGAAAGCACATACGCCCGGTCAGGTATTGGCTGGCTTTGTGGTTGGATTCCTGGCCGTATTTTTACCTTGTATACTTTTCTAAGCCCCTCCTAACCTCCCCAAAAGGGAGGGACAAGAAGTGCTATATTTTACGATTAATTAGATAAACTACTATAAAACCCGTCTTTAAGCCCCCTTTGGGGGTTTGGGGGCTAAATAAATTATTATGATAACGATAGACCAACTGAAAAATGTGTTGGAGCGCGAGGATGCACTGAGGAGGTATCTTTGACGTCGACACGAAACTGATACAGATAGAAGAAGAAGATTTGCGTACGCAGGTGCCCGGCTTCTGGGACGATGCAAAAGCTGCCGAAGCGCAGATGCGCAAGGTAAAAGAACTGAAAAATTGGGTAGCCGGTTACAACGAAGTAAAAAATGCAGCCGACGAATTGCAGTTGACCTTCGACTTTTATAAAGAAGAAGTATCCACCGAAGAGGAAGTAGACCAGGCCTATCGCCATGCGTTAGAACTGATTGAAACCCTCGAAATGAAAAATATGCTTTCGCACGAGGAAGATAAACTGGGAGCAGTTATCAAAATTGTGGGTGGTGCCGGCGGTACCGAAGCGCAAGACTGGGCCTCGATGCTTTTCCGTATGTACCAACGCTGGTGCGAACGTCAGGGATACAAGTGCGAAATCACGAATATTCAGGATGGTGAGGAAGCCGGAATCAAAACCGTGACCATGCAAATTGAAGGCGAAATGGCGTATGGTTATCTGAAAAGCGAAAACGGCGTTCACCGACTGGTGCGTGTTTCTCCTTTCAATGCACAGGGCAAACGTATGACGTCTTTTTGTTCGGTTTATGTAGTTCCATTAGTGGATGATACTATTGAAATAGAGGTAAATCCCGGCATGTTGTCGTGGGATACTTTCCGGTCGAGTGGTGCGGGTGGACAAAACGTAAATAAGGTGGAAACCGGTGTTCGGTTACACTATAAGTTTATCAACCCGGTAACCAATCAGCCCGATGAAATCGTCATCGAAAACACCGAAAGCCGATCGCAGTTTGGGAATAAAGACAATGCTATCCGCTTGTTGAAATCGCAACTGTACGAACTGGAACTGGAAAAACGCCGAGCCGCATCAGCTGTAGTGGAAGCAGGTAAGAAGAAAATTGAATGGGGATCACAAATCCGCAGCTACGTTTTTGACGACCGCCGCGTGAAAGATCACCGTACCAATTACCAAACTTCAAACGTACAAGGCGTGATGGATGGTGATATTGATGCATTTATCAAAGCCTATTTGATGGAGTTTCCTGATTAAATCGGGAACTCAAAATAATTATAAGACGTATTTCATTCTGATAAAACAGAACGGAATACGTCTTTTTTATCTTCGGAGAAAACAACTAGAATTTCAACTTCTCCAAAAAAGTATTTATAAACAAAAAATCCACGACAGAAAAGCATAATGTGCGTTAATTGAAGCCATAATTGCTTATTTTCTGAAACTTTTCAAGGGTTTTGACGTTTCAGTTATAAACCTACAAAAACAACTCTGGATATCTGAATATTGTTTTAGAAAACACAATGTTAAACACTCTGAATTACTTAGATAATTTCTTGTTTTTTTAATTATTGAGATTTGATTTTTTGATGAATACCCACACTTTCAAATGTAAGAAGTGTGGGTATTTCATTTTTATTTCGTTAGAAATAGACTTCGAACCAGCGAAAGCCGAACATTTTATTTATATGAAGTAGTGGAATAAGAGATGATATTTGTCATATGAGAGAAAACTATTCTGAGTTTTGTAATCTATATCCATTTTATTGTAAATCAGAAATGGATTTCAAGAGGAACATAAACATAAAGTGCGTTAATAGACACAATACCCATCCATATACACACAATCTTTCAGCACATTTACCGTTTTCATTACAAATTAATAACAAATACATTTTTAATTAAACGAATATCATGAAATTAACTATTAGAAGAGGAGGATACAAGCTACTATTCGCTGTAATGATTTTATCTTTCACGGTAAGTTGTGATAATTCAATGCCATTTCGGACAGTAACAACAACGGCTGCTACCAATATAACTGCAAGCACTGCAACTGTAAGCGGTACTATTACAAACGACAATAATATCCTTACCACCGCTCAAGGTATTTGTTGGAGTACACAAATCGGCCCTACCATTAACGACAGTAAAACTTCAAGCACAACAGTCACAGTTGATTTTTCCGGTTCACTCACCGGATTATCGCCCAACACCACTTATCACGCAAGAGCCTATCTCAGCAATAGCGATAATACTGTATATGGTAATGAAATTATCTTTACAACTCCTCAAGCCACTATATTGACACTAGCAAGCACCGCAGCAACGGCAATTACAACAACAACTGCAACAACCGGTGGAAATATAGTTTCCGATGGCGGTTCGGCGGTTACAGTCCGTGGAGTATGCTGGAGCACAACCACTACCCCTACAACAGCCAGCAGCAAAACCAGCGATGGAACAGGAACAGGTGTATTTGCAAGCAGCATAACCGGCTTATCGCCAAACACCTTATATTATGTACGGGCGTATGCAACAAACGCTAACGGAACGGCTTATGGCAATGAGGTAACATTTACAACCACGCAAGCTGCAGCACTTGCTCTAAGCACCATAGCCGCAACTGGAATTGCAACCGCAGCAGCCACAGCCGGCGGAAATATTACTTCGGATGGTGGATTAGTGATTACCGCGCGCGGTGTATGTTGGAACACTAGCACCTCACCAACCATCACCAATAGTAAAACCAGTAATGGAACAGGAATGGGTGTTTTCGCAAGCAATATAACCGGCTTACAACCAAACACTAAATATTACGTACGGGCGTATGCAAGTAATTTACTTGGAACGACCTATGGTAATGAAGTATCATTTACAACACCGGCAACGGCTGTACTCACGCTTACAACCACAGCAGTATCGGCCATTGGAATAAACACTGCTACAGCAGGAGGAAATATTACTTCGGATGGTGGAGCAAGCGTTACAGCACGTGGAGTTTGCTGGAGTACGTCAACAAGCCCAACAACTGCCGGTAGTATTACCACCAATGGAATTGGAACAGGTGTATTCACCAGCAACTTAACCGGCATGATTCCCGGAACTACCTATTACTTGCGGGCGTATGCAACAAATGCCAACGGAACGGTTTACGGTAATGAAGTATCGTTCACCACTACGGCATTGGTCGTACCAACACTGGCAACTACCGCTGCATCAGCCATTGCAATAACAACAGCAACCTCAGGTGGAAGTATAACTTCGGATGGTGGATCGGCAGTTACAGCACGTGGAGTATGCTGGAATACTTCTGCCGCTCCTACTATCAGCAACAGTAAAACCAGTGATGGAACAGGAACAGGCGCATTTACAAGCAGTTTAACCAGCTTGACATCTGCTACTAAATATTATGTAAGGGCGTATGCAACAAATGCTATTGGAACGGCTTATGGTAACGAAGTGACATTTACCACCACAAGCGCAGTGGCCAATACACCGGGAACATTAACCGTGAGTGTAACTGAGAGTACCGCCGGTGGTGGATATGCTCCAAGTCACATTATAGCAATTTGGATAGAGAATGGGTCGGGAGTTTTTGTAAAAACATTAATGGCGTATGCAAATACCCGAATACAATACCTTACTAACTGGGTTTCAAATTCAGCTAAAAATAAAGTAGACGCAGTCAGCGGAGCTACGCAAAACAGCTTTACTACCAGAACCGCAACATGGAACGGAACAAATGTAAATGGTACTATAAGTGGTCCTGTAGTTGCAGATGGCACATATAAAGTATGTATGGAATTAACGGATAAGAATGGCACAGGGAACTTCTCTACATTCACCTTTACAAAAGGGCCAACAGCTGTAACTTTAACCCCGGCTAATGTACCAAGCTTCTCTGCAATTAGTATTAAATGGGTACCATAAGAAGAGATATTCTATTTTATTGAATAAACCCACACTTTTGAACAGAAAAGTGTGGTTTTTTTGATTTATTGTTGTAAAAAAGAAACCAAGTAAGTGTGAATTGCTTAAATTTGCAAATTGACATCATGTGCTTTGGTTTCGACCTCTCCCTAAATTCCTCCCCGCAAGGGAGGGACTTTGCAGAGTGCGAACTAACAACAGCCTCCCATTAACTGAGATGCTGTGTCCCCTTTCTAAACTATTTTATTCCGTTGTCTTTCTCCTTTGGAGAAAGTACCCGTCAACCGACGGGGGATAGAGGTTGGAGAAAGGGTTAGGGATAGAGGTCTTAATGTTAGAATGATTAACTAAGGCAAATATCACAGACACATTGATATTAGTTACTGGCTACTAAATTCATCAAATAATCAGCTCCAAGGAAGAGAAATACTCGTGAAAATAATTAAAACCCGAAACCATAAAAGTCAGCTAATAGCACTCTATATGGATGCCTTTGCAAAAGGTGCATCGGAGCAATATATTGATGAGGCGGCATTGGAGAGCTATATCGAAAAGTTGCTGAATGAGGGTGTGGTGCTGGTGGCCATGGAGAATAATGAAGTATTTGGAGCGCTGCTTAGTTGCCCGTTAGCATTTGACGAATACGTTACAAGTGCAATTACCGAAAACTTTGCACTCGAAAAATGTGTTTACATCGCAGAAATGATGGTAGCAGAAAAAGCACGCGGTAAAGGTATAGGTAAGCAACTGCTGACCGCTTTTTTAGAAATGTCCGATATAAAACAGTATTCTGATGCTTTTATCAGGGTATGGGACAAAAATGACGGGGCAATAGCGCTATATAAAAAAATGGGGTTTGTGCCTTATACCTCCATCGAACAAACAAAACGAAAAGCAGATGGAAGTGCGACTTTCTTGATGCAAAAAATATATTTACACAAGAAATTGATTTAAATTATGACAGATTTATTGACCAAAACGATTGATTTAAGAACTGGAAGCGCGAAAGAAAAACGACAGGAAATTCTTCAGTATTTTCGTAAAACATGGGCTGTTGACGAACAATTGTACACGCAGTTAAAGTCGAACGAAGTATTTTATCATCGCGGTGATCCTCTGCGCCATGTGTTGTTGTTTTATTTCGGACACACTGCCGTATTTTTTATCAATAAACTATTTCTGGCAAAAATTATCGATACACGTATCAACCCTTCCTTCGAATCTATCTTTGCCATTGGTGTTGACGAGATGAGTTGGGACGATTTGAACGAGAAACATTATAACTGGCCGAGCGTAGATGCCGTGCGCGATTATCGCAACCAGGCCAAAGAACTGATTGAAAACGTAATTCTCACAACATCACTCACCTTACCCATCACATGGAACGATCCAATGTGGATTATCCTGATGGGCATTGAACATGAACGTATTCATCTCGAAACTTCATCGGTACTGATCCGACAATTGCCACTCGACGAAGTAGTGCCCGGTAAGTTTGGAAAGATATGTACTGAGTCGGCCAGTGCTCCTCAAAACCAACTCGTACCAGTAGAAGGTGCACAAGTACAATTGGGCAAGACCTTCGACAACGCTCTTTACGGTTGGGATTTGGAATATGGACATTATACCGAAAAAGTCGAAGACTTCAGCACATCCAAATACCTTGTTTCTAACGGTGAATTCCTGAGTTTTGTAAACGATGGCGGCTATAAAGACAAATGTTACTGGACAGAAGAGGGTTGGAACTGGTGCAGCTTTAAGGAAGCCGAAATGCCTCTTTTTTGGCGAAAGGAAGAAGATATATATCGTCTCCGACTCGTGGCCGAAGAGATACCCATGCCCTGGAACTGGCCGGTAGAGATTAATTATCTGGAAGCAAAAGCCTTCTGCAACTGGAAAACAGCCAAAGAAGGTAAAACCTATCGCTTGCCCACCGAGGCCGAATGGATGCGACTAACAGAGGTGTGCGAAGTACCCGACCAACCGCAATGGGCGGTGGCACCTGGAAATATCAATTTGGAACATTATGCATCGCCATGCCCGGTAGACCAGTTTAAAACAGGTGAATTCTTCGATGTAATCGGCAATGTATGGCAATGGACCGAAACACCTATCACCGGATATGCGGGTTTCAAGGTACACTCTATGTACGACGATTTTGCAACACCCACCTTTGATGGAAAACATAACCTTATCAAAGGCGGTTCGTGGATATCCACCGGCAACGAAGCCATACGCGATGCACGCTACGCTTTCCGTCGCCATTTTTACCAACATGCCGGATTCAGAGTAGTACAGTCAGAAACGCCACTCAGCATTCACAACGATGAATACGAGATGGACGTAGAAGTGGCAAACTCCTGCGAAGCGAACTGGGGAGATGCCTTTGCCAACTGTCCGAATTTTTCAGTGCAACTGGCTAAAACAGCTATAGAAACCATGAAAGGCAAAAAGGATATCAAAGTATTGGACTTAAATGCCGATACCGGACGCATGGCGTTTGAACTGGCACAACATTTTGATGATGTAACTGCTCTCGATTTCTCAACCCGTTTTCTCCGCCTTCCTATTAAATTGCAGGAAAAAGGATTTATCCGCTATATAGTAAAGGACGAAGGCGAACTGGTTTTTTACCGCGATATAGTACTGTCAGACATGGGACTGGAAAGTGGCAAAAACAATATCCTTTTTATGCAGGCTGATGCCAATAATCTGAAACCGATTTACAGCGGTTACGACCTGATTATAGTGCCCAACCTGTTGGAAGAACTTATCTGCCCTATCATTTTTCTGCAAAGCATTCACGAGCGACTGAACGAAAATGGAACATTAATAATAGCCAGTACCTACGAGTGGGAACATCACGAAGTAAAACGCGCACACTGGCCGGGTGGATTCAAGAAAGATGGTGAACCTGTTTCGTCCTTTGATGGAATTCAGGCTATACTCAATGAGCATTTCTCACTGGAGGATACAACTTTCAACCTACCAATCACCCTGCGTAAGTCCTCACGCATCAGTGAGCTGCGACTGTCGGAAGTAAGTGTTTGGAAGAAGAAATGCAACTAAAAATTGATAATCAAGAGTTTTAATATAAGAATAATTACAATATGGATACAGTTAAATTCAAACACATTACCCCTATTCAACTACGTTTTAATGATTTCGATGCATTGGGACATGTGAATAACTCAGTATATTTCTCGTTTTTCGATTTAGGTAAAACATCCTATTTCAATGAAGTGATGCCCAATATGAGTGCTAGCAAGGAAGTTGGAGTAGTAATCGGACATATAGAGGTTAGCTTTTTGCTATCGGTATATCCTGGCGAAAATGTGGCGGTGGAAACGGCAGTGGTGGAAGTCGGAAACAAAAGTTTCAAGCTTTTACAGCAGTTGATCGATCTTGACACCAACGAAGTGAAATGTGTATGCCGCACAGTGATGGTTTGTTTCGATGCTACGACCAAAACCACCCGTCCAATTTCTGAGGAATGGCGAAAAGCCATGGCCGGGTTCGAAAGCAATCCTGAACTTCTGAAAGTCCATACAAGCCAGTAGAAAACTGCACGCGAATCCCACAGAACAAACTAATTTTCAACGATTGTAATAAAATAGATGTGAACTCAGTTACTCTATTTTAAAAATCTATATTGCCAGTGAATCGACTGATAGTTGCCGCATGACTTGTGCAAAATAATATCGTAGGCAGAATTGAGATAACGAATAAAACTAAAATAAAAAACAAAATTATGGCTTTAAATTTCAAGATGGATGATAACAATATCCAATCGAGTTTTTCAACTATCGCTTCGGAGATAATGAATAAATGGGTACTTAAGGCCGGCGATAGCTCCTATCGAATCTGCGAACTGGAATTCTATTATAAAAGCAAGTCGCATCAAGATCCGTATATCCACGGACATGATCTACAAAAAGAAATGGGTAAATGGTATTTTCACGGTTCAGGGTTGGATCTGACATTTGGGACTGAGAAATGTCCGGGGAGTATCCTTATCCGTGCCATTTATGATTTATCCGAACCGCACAACTATACCTACGGACCCATAAAAACTGTGACAGAATTATTCGCGAATCTCCCTGATATTTATGGAGGAGATTTTTCATTACGATTAGAGGCAGATACCAAAGGTTTAATAAAGAAAGAAGATAAGCGAATCTTTGATGCACCACGGGTAGGATTAAACCCTGACAAAGATTTAAACGGATCGTTCTGTTTGAAAAAGTATCGCTTCTTTGTAATGCCCGGCGAACAGCATGTAGGCATAGAAAATGCCCTCAGAGGTTCGAAGCTAAGCAACAAAGAAGTAAATGAAATTTTAGGATATGATATAAAATGATGATGAGCAGATCGAGATAATAAGTTATAAAATACACTTTTAGATCGTGATCAAGTGATAAAAATAATAACAGAGCAAGATTATCATTTCTATAGAGCAAATGAAATGCGTATATTTTCAGGAATATGGATCCTATTCTACGGATTTGCAACAACTCTGTTTTATATCTATTGTGAATTAATAAGGACAAAGAGAGAGCCTGAATAAAAAACTTTTTTGAAGAACAAGGCGTTAGTTTAGCTAAACAAAGTATTGTATGCTGTGTTTTGACCGTTATAGAAGAAATGCATTTATTTCAAATACAATGTTCTCCTAACTTTGTGATGTGGTGCAAAAAACAGACTTGTAAAGAAACTCCATCTAAAAATTCAACATTATGATTACAGATAAAGACACGAACACAATTTATTTTTCGGAAAAGCTGAAAGAGCAATTTCCTGAAGTTGCCGCCGAGATATATGCCACCCTTGGTCAATTGGGTACTGATTGTCGGTTTTTGCCTGGTACAAAAGATATTTGGGCAAGGGATTATATGCCCGTACAGGTCAACGAGCATAAATTTATTCAATATGCATTTCATCCCGATTACCTTCAGAAGTTTGAAGATATAAAATCTGATCCGGAAAGCATTTGTACCGATCTAAAATTGAAAACGGTGAAATCGGACATTATCCTCGATGGTGGCAATGTTATCAAATCAGACAATTGTGTGATTATGACCGATAAAATTATTCTTGAAAATATACAAAAATATAGTAAAGAGCAATTATTGACACAACTCAAAGATCTGTTTGAAGTAGAAAAAATAGTATTGATCCCCTGGGATAGAGGCGAAAGATACGGTCATGCCGACGGAATGGTCCGATTTATTGATAATGAAACCGTTTTGCTACAGGGCTATTATAAAACCCGAAAAGAACTTTTCGAAGATGACTTCCTGAAGTATTTGCTGGGCGCTTTAAAAGAGAATCATCTGAAATATGAATTTCTAAACATTGATTATCCCGAAAAGATAAACGCCAAGTTTGCCTACCTTAACTATTTGCAAACAAAAGATTTTTTTCTATTGCCTTCATTGGGTATCGAGAAAGATGATGAAGATTTACAAACAGAAATTGAGAAATACTTTCCTGATTACAAAGGCCGAACTCGAAAAATAAAGATGAACAGCATTATAGCCAGAGGTGGTGCCCTGAACTGTATATCCTGGACAAAAATGGAATAAGCAGATAAATTTTTCAAATTTATCCTAAACCTTAAGATGAGATGTATGCCATTTGTAAAAGTCTACATCCATTTTGTATGCAATAACAATGGGCTTTATTCCATTCCATCGATAGGAATAGCTTCAATAGAATTGGGCTTTAGCCCATTCTCAGAAATAAAAATTGAAGGACATTGGCTTTAGCCAAATGATTAGCCCAATAAAATTGCTTGGTATAGTAATTTGGCTAAAGCCAATAAGACATATTATCTTTCTCCCTCCAGCTAAAGCTGGAGACAATTAAAGCTGGAGACAATTGAAAAAAAAGAAGAGATTAATAAAATCTCCTATAAATTGCTGATTAGCCCATTTTTTCTACTTTTGCATATATTAATCACATATTAATTCATGAAAAAAATAATAGTAAGCGCCTGCACACTTCTGTTGGCAGCAGGTTCGTATACTTATGCTCAGCAGCTTGCTCCTAAAGTTACAATAACCACAGATGAGAAAACGCCCAACTCGCAGTGGCAGGGTAAGCGGGTGGCATATCTGGGTGACTCGATGACCGACAAACGTCGTGTAGGTACCACCTGTGTGTACTGGGAGTATCTCAATGAATTGTTGGGAATAACACCAACGGTATACGGAATCAGCGGCAATCAGTGGGATGGTGTTTACAAACAAGCCCTGAAACTGCACGAAGAAAAAGGAACGGAGGTAGATGCAATATTTATCTTTGCCGGCACCAACGATTATAGCCATGGTACGCCGATAGGAACGTTTTTTACAGAAACAAAAAAGGAGACTAACCACAATGGCACTCTGGTTACACGCAAGTACCGCACTCCTATATTCAACGACAGCACCTTCTGTGGACGCATAAATAAAGTTATGTCGTATCTGAAAAACAATTATCCCCAACAACAAATCATTATCTTAACTCCCATCCATCGGGGTTTTGCTCAATTTAGCGATAAGAATGTACAACCCGATGAGAATTATGCTAACGCGCAAGGTTTGTATGTGGATACTTACATTGATGTTTTGAAACAAGCCGCTTCCTATTGGGCAGTTCCTGTTATAGACCTCTACTCCATCAGTGGATTGTTTCCGTTGGCTGATGCACAGTCTCACTATTTCAATAATAAAGACACAGACCGACTACATCCCAATGCGGTGGGCGATTATCGATTGGCGAAAACCATTCAATACCAATTATTAGCCTTTCCATCGGGTTTTGTGGGTAAATAGTTCGCAAAAGAAGAAATCACATTAAACATACACGGAGAAAATCATGAAAGTATTATTTATTGGCGGCACCGGGGTTTTAAGTTCGGCATGTTCGGAACTAGCCATCTCAAGGGGAATGGATCTATATCACCTCAACCGTGGTATAAGTGCAAATATCCGTAACGTGCAGGGAGCAAAAACCATCATTGCCGACATCAGGGATGTGGTAGCAACACGAAAAGCAGTTGAGGATTATCACTTTGATGTGGTAGTCGATTTTATAGCCTTTGAACCTGCTCATATTAAAAATGATATTGAATTATTTAGCGGCAAAACCGATCATTTTATATTTATAAGTTCTGCATCGGCCTACCAAGTTCCAGATACACTTCCGGTTACCGAAGAAACTCCATTGGATAATCCTTTTTGGGAATACTCCCGAAAAAAGATTGCGTGCGAGGAGGTACTCATAGCAGCTTATGCGAAAACCGGCTTTCCGTACACCATCGTGAGGCCGTCGCACACTTATGACAAAACAAAAATTCCTGCAGTGGGTGGATATACCGTTTTACACCGAATGTTACGGGGCTTGCCGGTAGTGTTGCAGGGCGATGGAACCTCTATTTGGACATTAACGCACAACACGGATTTTGCCGTTGGATTGGTAGGTTTATTTGGAAATAGCAAAGCCATAAATGAAGCCTTTCACATCACTTCTGACGAATGGCTCACATGGAATCAAATATACGGGATACTCGCTGCTGAGCTACAAGTAAAACCTACCATCGTTCATATTCCATCTGATGTCATTGCGTTGTATAATAAAGAACTTGGTGACGGATTATTGGGCGATAAAGCACACAGCATGCTGTTTGATAATTCGAAAATTAAAAGCTTTGTTCCCGATTTCAACGCTCAGACAAAGTTCAAAGATGGAGCCAAAGAGATGATAAAATGGTACAAAGAGAATACGCTGAACGAGGAAGTGGATAAAGATATTAATGATTTTATGAATCGAATCATCGCTGATTATGCGGTGAAAATTCACTGATAATTGTTACGAAAAGTTTCATTTCATTGTAAAATAGATGTTTATAGAAAACAATCTGACATAAGTGCAGCGATGCACTCATTTGACAACCGCTCCGACCACTGTCGGAGCGGTTTTATTTTAGACACGTAAGCGAATGTCTTTAATTTGAATGCATATTTTTTTATATATTTTTAGAAATATATGATATATAATACATATATTTGCATATTGTAAGTAATGAAAAAATAGATACTACCACCCAGCTAACCAATTAACTAACAGTTCATAAAACTTTTGTTGATTTCAAGTCGTAATAAACTATAAATACAAATATTTGCAGAAGTCTGGTGAACTCTCATCCGCCTAATGATACAGATAAATGAACTAATATTAATTATAATTTGAAAGTGCGGAGTCAGCACAATAAACACTGACGGTATGATCATGAAAAAATCAATTTTTGTCATTCTGGGAATGTGGTTACTATCGAGTCTTTGCTTTGCTCAGGATACGATAACCCTGAAAAAAGGCGAAATTATCCGATCTAAAGTGCTTGAAGTACGTCAAACAGAAGTAAAGTACAAGCTATTTGACAATCCAACCGGTCCAACCTATTTGATGGACATTTCAGACATATCAAACATTGTTTACGAGAATGGAACAAAAGTCTCATTCAAAACCGAAACCGAGAAAGTCGTACCAATCCCCGATACACCAGCCCCGGTGAGCGTTGCCCCTGCGGCGCAACCCATAAATCAACCGGCAAAGAGAATGCCCGATGCAAAAGCAGAAAAGAAATTAAAAATGGGGTTTAATCTTGGAATACAAACAGGGACTTGGCCGACAACAGCATTGAGTAATATGGGATCAACCTCCTTTCTTAAAAGTCAGGGACACCCCGTAAAAAGCTATGGTTTGGGAATTATTTTTCAGTATCAACTGTCGAAAAATTTTAGCCTGTTTTTAGATGGAAACATGTATAACTTCGATATCCTTATTGGAAAGCAAGGTGCAGATGTTCAAACTGCCTGGACTGTTGAGCAAAGTGCAACACACTGGGATGAACCTGGTGCTCCACAAATTCAATTTGTACATGATTTGCCTACAGACGTGTACTACAACATGGTAGCTACCGGATTTAGACTTGGGGGTAAATATTATTTCTCAAGCAAATCAATTCGGCCATGGGCCGGAGCCGGATTTGGATTCTACAGATGGGATGTGAATTATTGCAATAAGGCTAAAGACAAATCATATGGTAAAGATGGTGGATATGTTACCGGCCTGACCTATCTGGCGGGAGTTGACTTTGTATTAGCTCCGGGCTTAATACTTGCACCATTTGTTGATGTCACTTCACCCGTAGCCGATTATCAAATCAAAGGCCTCTTCTATCCACAATGGGATATCGACTGGACAGATACTCCTATAATGGGCACTTATCGTATAGGGTTGACATTGTACTTTTAAGGATAATGCATTTTAATCGATGAAAACGATAGATTAATCACTAAATATCTGTCACCAATTAATATGTAAAAGAGAGTTGAACAGCCTTCAACTCTCTTTTTTGTGGAAAGAAGATATTTTAATAATGTTGTAAGAATATTGAGTAAGACTTGGACAAGTTAATTAAGATACGTATATTTGTGGGGCGAAGTAGAAATTGAAAATATGATTAAGAAAGTATCTTTAAATAATGACAGAAATCCAAGTTCTTTCTAAAAAACAAATATTTCCGGGCATATGTATCTTGTTGTTTCTGTTTATGGCACCGATGGCGCTGGGCTATTGGGGAATACTCAAAACAAGCAAAAACATCTATTCGTTGGCGATATACGAATGCTATGTATGGTTTATTTTATTTGTTGTGTACATATATGCAACAAAAGTTGAAAGAAGGAAGTTATTGATCCTACCGGAAAGTGATCTTACGCTTAAACAAACTCTAAAAAATATATTTAGATTAATACTGTCCTTAGTAGGTATCAGCATTGCTGTAAATATCATATTACATCTTATCGGTATTAAGAATGATTCCATTTCCATTCAGAAATTGATTCCACTACTTCGCCAATACAAAGTTTTTATTCTAATTATTTCAATCACAGCAGGTGTTGTTGAGGAAATGGTTTTTAGAGCATATTTATTTCCACGATTCGAAGAGATATTTAAAAATACCGATATTGCCATCATCTTGTCAGCATCTCTTTTTGGTCTGCTTCATATATCTTACGGCACAATAGCACAGGTAGCATTTCCATTTTTATTTGGAGTGGTTACAGCATTACATTACAAAAAACATCGGAATATAAAAACGCTCATCTATACCCATTTTCTGTGGGATTTTCTATTACTTTGCAAAACCGTTTTGTAGACCCGGTCTGCTCGGCTTTAAAAAGCATTTACTTGTAACTATTTGGCAATATGAAAAACAATACTCAAATAAAATGCCCTAATTGTGGCACATCGATAGACGTACAGGATATTTTGGCACATCAACTGGAAGATGAGATTAAACAGAAATATCAAACGCAACTGGCCGAAGAGAAAAAGAAATACGATTCGGAAGTGGATAATTTGAATAAAGCCAAAGAGCAATTTGAACAAAAAAAGAAGCAGGAAAATGAGCTTTTTCAGGAACGATTGGAAAAACAACTGAAAGAAGACAGAAAAGGAATAGAGGAAAAGTTGAAACTGAAGTTTCAGGAAGAGCAGTTGGAGCAATTCAATGCCCTGCAAAAAGAGTTGAACGAAAAGTCGGAGCAGGTAAAAGAGCTGAACCGCACCAAAGCCGAAATTGAAAAGCTAAAGCGCGAAAAATCGGAATTGAAAGAGGTGGCCGAAGCCGAAGCTCAAAAAAATCTCAACGAGACATTGATCGCCGAAAAAGAAAGAATAAGAAAACAGGAGGAAGATAAAAATGAGTTGCGCTTCAAAGAACTCAACAAACAACTGGAAGATCAAAAACGATTGACCGAAGAAATGAAGCGCAAACAAGAACAAGGCTCCATGCAGTTGCAGGGCGAAGTGCAGGAATTGGCCATCGAAGAATGGCTGGCCGCTCAGTTTCCGCTCGATTCGATAGAGGAAATAAAAAAAGGAGCACGCGGGGGCGATTGCCTTCAGGTGGTGAATACCCGAACGGTTCAAAATTGCGGAACGATTTACTACGAAAGTAAACGTACCAAAGACTTTCAACCCAGTTGGATAGAAAAATTTAAAGCAGATATTCGCGAAAAAGGTGCGAATATCGGCGTTTTGGTAACCGAAGTGATGCCGTCGGAAATGAGCAGAATGGGACTAAAAGACGGTATTTGGATTTGCAACTACGAAGAGTTCAAAGGGCTCTGCTCGGTATTGCGCGAATCCATCATACAAATCAGCATGGCCATTAGTTCGCAGGACAATAAGGGCGACAAAATGCACATGCTCTACGACTATCTGACCGGAAATACTTTCCGCTTACAGGTAGAAGCAATTGTTGAAGGGTTTACGCAGATGAAGGTTGATTTGGAAAGCGAAAAGCGCGCCATGCAGAGCATCTGGAAAAAACGCGAAAAGCAAATCGAAAAGGTAACTGTCAACACCATCGACATGCATAGCTCCATAAAAGGCATAGCCGGAAATGCCATTCAATCTGTAAAACTATTGGAACTTTCCGAAGCTGAAATTGATGCTGATGAACTGGATTCGTAAAAGATAAGAAATATAATTACTTCCTCATAATCAGTGGTTTTTGAACAAAGTTGGAAATAAAGGGTTACATTTGTAAAACTCATTCAAATAACCCCAACAATGAAAAAGCAAATCATACTATTTGTTGTAATTATCTGCGGTATCTATTCAGGTAAAGCACTTTCGCAACCGGCTGTCGGACAAACAGCGCCATCACTTCCCAGACTGAAAATAATTGATAACAACTTTCCAAACAGGGAAAATAAATACTTATACCTGAATTTTTGGACAACCACCTGCGCACCTGAAGTTCGGTCGTTGGATCACCTCAACTCGTTGGCACTGCGATTCAGACCTAAAGTGATTTTTCTGGCTGTAACTGTCGAGAATGAACAACAAGTCCGTTCACTACTGCAGACCAAACAATGGAACTATTTATACGTTGGATTGGACGAAGATCAAATCTACCATAAGAAATTCTCAGTCAAAGAACCTCCGATATTTTATCTCATCTCTCCCGAGAATGTAATTCTTGCCAGTGGTAATTCTGCAGAACTGATGGATTACAAACTTGATTCAATCATTAATAAAAATGACTCGCTAAGGCTAAATATACCGTCAAAGAATGTTGCTACAAGTGGAAAATATAAAATGATCGTACGCCCTTCTGCTAAGAATAAGAAATAATCAATTACTTTTGTGGAACTGACTTAGAATAAATAAATTAAATATAGAACAATGAAAATTGAAAAGATCTCCTGGCATGGAGTTGATGCTGTTTTGTTAGAGACGAATGTATATGAGGCAATTTTGGTGCCTTCAATTGGCGCTAACCTGGTAAAGCTTTATAATAAAGTTCTGAAAATTGATATTCTGAGAACTCCTACTGAGGAGGAGATAGGAACTTTTCTCCTCAGACCTCAAATATTCGGTGTGCCCTTGCTTTTTCCGCCTAACCGCATCGAGGATGGAACCTACAGTTATGCCGGAAAAAAATACCAATTTCCGATTACTATTCCTGCTCAAAACAACTATCATCACGGTGTTATCAAGTCGCAGGACTTTACGATTACCCGTACCCGCTTTTCGTCGGATGCGGTGGAGGTGGAAGCAACTTTTCATTCCAACAGAATTAACGATGCTATTTATAAAAATTTTCCTCATGATTTTGTGTGCAAAATCCGGATTATTCTTACAGATAACGAACTGACACATATCGTTTCGTTTAATAATCTGGGTAGAGAACCGATGCCTTTAGGTGTTGGATACCACACGCCCATTCGCTTGCCATTCTCCGAAAATACGATGAAATCGGACTATAAGTTGCGGTTATCAGTAGGAAAACGTTGGGAATTGTCAGATCGTAGCTTACCCACAGGCGTTTTGCTCGATTTGACGGAGGAAGAAATGCAACTAAGAAATGAAGGAATGACCGTTACTGGTAAACCCATAGAAATAGCATTGACCAACCAAGCGTTGACAGTGAGTGGCAGGCCCTATAACGGAGCCATTCTGACCAATACAAAAAATAAACTGGCTGTTTTCTACGAAGTCGATAATGAGTTTAAACATTGGACATTGTGGAACAATGGCGGTGAAGTAGACTGGATTTGTCCGGAACCGCAAACATGGGCTATCAACGCACCCAACCTCAAATTGCCAGCTGAAGTAACAGGTATGCAATCGGTAAAAGGAGGTAAAACCTGGAGCGCAACAACACGGTTTTATGTAAAATCAACCAACAAATTATAAGATTTTTAGTGCTAGAATCTATAGTGAATGGATTATGAGCAATTATTGTCTCGTAATCCATTTATTTATAGAATGACAAATTATCCGAAAATATTTAGTGTTTTTAAAGAGCTATCGTGGTTAAATCCACTATTTTCTGAGAATTAATTTCTACTTTTGTAGTCAAAACAAAAATTAAACGATTATGAATCCGTACAAAAACCTACGAATTGCCGTGTGCAACGACCATGCCGGTTATGACCTTAAACTCAAAGTGATAGAATATCTTGAAGGCGAAGGTGCAGTAGCAGTAAAAGATTTTGGTGCTCACTCTGCAGAAAGTGCCGATTATCCTGATTTTGCTCATCCAATGGCTTCGGCAATTAAACGTGGCGAATATGATTTTGGAGTTTCCATCTGTGGTAGTGGCAATGGCATTAGTATGACGCTTAACAAACACTTGGGCATTCGCGCAGCACTTTGCTGGATCCCTGAAATTGCGGCTCTTGCCCGTGAACATAACGATGCAAACGTACTTTCACTTCCGGCCCGCTTTATTACCGAAGAGGAGGCTTTGAACATTATCGAAGTGTTTTTCATGTCGAAGTTCGAAGGTGGCAGACACCAACGACGCATTGACAAAATGGATCAGGTTCGGTAGGCGATAGTCCGCAGTTGGCGGAATTATTGGATGTCAAATCGGGTTATTACAAATAAAAACAAACACGGTCTCTGAGCTGTGTGCCGGGAAAGTATATCTGACTTTTGGCATTCATCCTTAGACCATAGATCTATAAAATGCAACGAACAGAAATATCAGCTTACGGTGAGTTTGGTTTAATAAAACACCTCACCGAGAAATTTAAAATAGAAAATCCTTCTACACTGAAAGGTGTGGGCGATGATGCCGCAGTGCTTAGCTACGAGAACAAGAAAGTACTCGTTACCACCGACCTGCTTTTAGAAGGTATTCACTTCGATCTGGTATATGTTCCATTGATGCACCTTGGCTACAAAGCAGCCGTGGTGAATTTTTCCGACATCTACGCTATGAATGGCACTCCGAAACAAATTACCGTTTCTATCGGTGTTTCTAAGCGTTTTTCGGTAGAGGATCTCGAACAACTGTATGCAGGAATTCAACTGGCCTGTACGAAGTACGGAGTTGATCTGATTGGGGGTGATACTTCGGCATCGCTTACCGGATTAGCTATCAGTGTAACCTGTATCGGCGAAGCCGATGAGAACAAAATTGTGTACCGCAACGGTGCAAAAGAGAACGATTTGATTTGTGTTACCGGCACCTTAGGTTCAGCCTATATGGGCTTGCAATTGCTGGAACGCGAGAAAGTGGTTTTCGGAGCCAACAGCGAAGCGCAACCCGATTTCGAGAACCGCGATTATATCCTTCAACGTCAATTGAAACCCGAAGCACGCAAAGATATTGTGGAGCTATTGGCCGAAAAAGGCGTGGTGCCTACCTCGATGATGGACATCTCAGATGGATTATCGTCGGAACTGCTTCATATCTGCACACAAAGCAATGTGGGTTGCCGGGTTTACGAAGATAAAATTCCAATCAACATTCAAGCAGTTATTATGGCTGAAGAATTGAACATGAGTATTGTAACTGCTGCATTAAATGGTGGAGAGGATTATGAATTATTGTTCACTGTTTCACTCGAAGACTACGATAAAATAGTAGGAATGGAAGGCGTTGCTATGGTTGGTCACATTACCAAACCGGCACTTGGACTTCAATTGGTTGGTCGCGAGGGCGACGAAATTGAATTGAGAGCGCAAGGCTGGAACTCATTAGAAGAATAGAACTGTCAGAGAATAAAAAATAACGATCATATTCAACTCAAAGAATAGAAACTGCTCATCTACAACAGTTTCTATTCTTGTTTTTATTTGAATTAAAGTATTTATCGCTTATGAAAACTAAAATTATCGGTGCATTTATTTTGCTCTCCACCTTAGGGGCAAATGCACAATCTATCACTGAAAGCGATTTGAAAGACATTCGCAGTACATTTACCGCAACGCCTGCCACTAAAGCTATTCAGAACGTGTTAACGACGAATGAAAACATCAAGGCATTAGCATTGAATCGCGATTTACAGGGTCAAATCGATCATTATTTCAAGTATCGGGTTAGCGTAAAAGGCATTACCGATCAGAAAAGTTCGGGTCGTTGTTGGATGTTTACGTCGATGAACGTGATGCGTCCGTTGGCTATGGAAAAATACGGGTTAGACAAATTCGACTTCTCGCACAATTATTTGTATTTCTGGGATTTGTTTGAAAAATCAAACCTGTTTCTGGAAAATATCATCACTACCTGCCAAACGCCTCTCGCTGACAGAACGGTAAATGAGTATTTTAAAACACCGGTAGGCGATGGTGGCGTATGGAATCTGTACTTCAACGCAGCCGAAAAATATGGTGTCGTTCCGCAAAACGTGATGCCCGAAACAGCACATTCGAATAATACCAGCCAGTTTGTAAAAATCATTAACGAGCGCTTGCGCAAAGGCGGTTATGATTTACGCGAGATGACGACCAATGGAAAGAAAACCACTGATCTGCGTCAGCAAAAGAAAGCTGTTTTGACCGATGTATACCGTATTTTAGCTCTTTGTCTGGGCGAACCACCCACCACCTTCACCTGGCGTTACAAAGACAAAAAAGGCGAGGTAAAAGAGTTGAAAAACTATACTCCTAAGCAATTTTACAATGATATTAAACCCGGGAATTATACTCCGGAAAATTATATCATGATTATGAACGACCCTACTCGTGAGTATTACAAAATGTACGAAATACAGAACAACCGCAACACAGTAGAGGGTATCAACTGGACCTATTTGAATTTGCCGACTGAAGACATTAAAAAAGCTGCATTGGCTTCGATTAAAGCCAATGAACCCATGTATGCCTCCTGCGATGTGGGTAAACAATCTAACCGCGAAACAGGCGTTCTCGATCCGAATATGTACGATTACGAATCGCTGTTCGGCGTGAAGCTTGAAATGGAAAAGAAAGCACGTATTTTGACTCAACAAAGCGGTTCAACACATGCCATGACTTTGATTGGCTGCGATGTGGATGAAAATGACAAACCCGTTAAATGGGAGTTTGAGAATAGCTGGGGAGAAACCGCCGGCAATAAAGGCTATCTGACATTTACCGATTCGTGGTTCAGCGAGTATCTGTTCCGCGTGGTTATCGAACGTAAATACCTAGATGCGAAGGCTATTGAAAGCTTAAAACAAAAACCTATTCAATTGCCGCTTTGGGATTATATGAATTAAGAAGTTACCAGTAGTTAGTTACAGGTTACAAAAAGAAAACGGATTTTACTTTATGTAAAATCCGTTTTCTTTTGTTTTAAAATCGATCCGAATCAACATCCACTTCTATATGCTCAACAAATTTATTACGGGCTCCGGTGTGAAAACGACTCACCTTTTTGTTGATAATGAGTGTGGACGGAATATTGCGCAATTCTTTGTTTTCGGACACCGACAGAATATTCCAGGCCTGATAGCTGATAAGCATAAAGCTATACTTATTGAGTAAGGTGCTTGTACTCTTGGTATATCTGATTGATTTAGCGGAATGAGGAAATTCTTCTTTCAATCGTTCAATTCCGCTACGAATGGCTTCGTTAGTCTGAGCAAGTTTATGAATATCAACAATATAAATAATAACATCCGGATCATTCCGCAATAATCTTCTGGCATACCGCAGCAAGAACTCATCCGACTCGCTATGCAGCATTACCACTGTGCTCGTAATGCTCGTAAATCCGCGGTTGACAAATACGCCGACACTACAATTGCTATGTTCAATAAAATAGCGTGTTTTATCTTTTATCAATGTTCCCGGATAGAAAAAAGCTTGCTTTTGCGACATTTTGTTGATAAAGCTATTCAACCATTTATTTTTCCCAAAAAGCTTGCTCTCTTTGATAAATGGAATGCCTGAAAGTGAAACCCCGGCTCCTACCAGCAGAAAGTCGAAATTATTGAGATTGGCCGATTTGACAATGCCGAGCTCAATATTATCTGTCACTTTATACTCGGTAGCAATTGGCGTATTAAGAATGGCAGCTTCGTCCTTTACACCTTTAAAACTCTCGGTAGAGAATTGTTCGCCATAAATAGGGTTAGTATCCGTACCCGGAGTAATGTGCAACACCGTAACCGACAAACTGTTCTTAGTCCCATCAAGAACGGTTTTGGCAACATTGAGTAATGTCTTACCATTTTCGGGATTCCCCAACGCAATCAAAGCCTTAAAAATACCCTGAGTTTGATGTAGAATATATTCCTTTTCAACGTCTTTTTCGGGGAATAATATATTGATAAGCGATAGAGCCGGCGTAGTCATAAAAGTAGTTTACCAGCGCCATTATTACCAACATAACAAATATAGGAGGAGGCAAAATTCCCATCTCATAACCGATATTGAGTACAATAAGTTCCATCAGCCCCCGTGTATTCATCAACACACCAATTGAAAGACTATCATGCCACGATTCACCTAAAATTTTAGCAGTAAAAGCTCCTCCCACAAATTTTCCGGCAACTGCCACTAAAATAAATAAACCGCAAATTGCCCACAGGTAAGGCGTATTGAGTAAACCTATCTCGGTACGCAAGCCGGTAAACACGAAGAAAAGTGGCAAAAGCAATGTTACCGAAACGTCTTCTATTTTTTCGATAATCATTTTGCGGAAATTAGGGAGTGGCGGCATAACAACACCGGCCAAAAACGCTCCGAAAAGTGCATGAATACCAATTACTTGTGTTGTAAAGGCAGAGAGTATCAGGATCAATAATAAAAAAGCTACGATACTTTTGTTGAGTACTTCGCTGTTATGATAAATTTCTCCAATTCGCTTTAAAAACGGACGAACAACAAACAACATAAATAACACATAAAGTACAGAGAATAGGATCGTGTAAATTGAGCTGACAAAACTACCGGTTTTGGCAATGGCTATTACCGCAGCAAGAATACACCAGGCAGTAACATCGTCGATGGCAGCACTGGCAATAGAGACTGTACCGAGATGCGTTTTGGACAATCCCTTTTCCTGAACAATCCGTGCCAATACCGGAAAAGCCGTAATACTCATAGAGATTCCTATAAACAAAGCGAAAGAAAGAAAAGTGGTGTGGCTAGCCGCAAATTCTAAATACACGAAATAAGCCAATAACATTCCCAAAAAATAGGGTATAATGATGCTGGCATGACTGATTACATAAATCTTGCCCATTTTAACTTTCAACTCGCTTATGTTCAGCTCCATACCAATAGTAAACATAAACAGAATAAGCCCCACCTGACTCAGAATATTCAGATTGCCCAGCGACTTGGCTGCAAACAGAAAGTGAAAAGCCTGCGGATAGAAATAACCCAGAAGTGAAGGTCCTAACACGATACCTGCAAGAATTTCGCCAATAACTGTGGGCTGACCCATTTTAGCAAACAGATACCCAAAAATACGCGAAACGATAAGAATAGAAATAATCTGGAGCAAAAGCATTGCCGCAGGTTCGGCAATATTATTCAGAATGGACATTTTAAACAAGTCGAAATTTCCTATAGAAGGGTCAATTTTGTTGACAGACTCGTTTTGTGCAATAACATTTAGTGGAAGTTGGAAACCTTTTGCATTCTGAAAAAGTATATAGGTAAAGATACCAAATAAGCTTAACATTAAACCGTAGAAAAGCCAGGTTCTGTAAGGAGATTTTTTCATACTTATTTTATTTTTAATTCAAAAAACAGATGATGAGATAAAAAGTCGCTAGCATTAATGAGAATAGAAAAAGTCAGCCTCAGCGTAGCTTACAAACAACTTATTCAGAGTACAAAGATAGTGTTTTTTTCACTTTTAAAGTTTTGTAAATAAGAATAGTTGCCCGTAAGTATTGTGTTTTAAAACATTTTTTTTGGCATCTGCACATTATTGTCTATTTTTGTAGTTGCTATAAGTTTATAATTTTAATAAATAAGAAAAAAATGGAAGTAGGAATTAGTTTTTGGATAGGGTTCGTGGCTTTTGTGGTTATAATGCTGATACTCGATTTATTTGTTTTTCACAAAAAAGATTCGGTAGTAAAAGTAAAAGAAGCCTTATTGTGGAGTGCATTTTGGATAGGATTGGCTATTGTTTTCAATATAGGCGTCTATTTTTTACTCGGAAAAGTAAAAGCACTTGAATTTCTAACAGGTTACCTGATTGAGGAATCGCTCAGTGTGGATAATTTATTTGTGTTTATCATGATCTTTGGATTTTTTAAAATTGAACCGAAATATCAACACAAAGTCCTTTTCTGGGGAATTATTGGTGCTATTATTATGCGTGCCGTATTTATTTTTGCAGGTGTAGCTATTATCGAACGATTTGCATGGGTAATGTATATCTTCGGTGCATTTTTGGTTTTCACAGGTGTGAAAATGATTTTCGAAAAAGAAACTGATGATTACGACCCGAATAAGAATGTTTTAATCAAGGGTTTTAAAAAGATATTCCCGGTTACCGATGATATGTCCAGACATCAGTTTTTTGTACGTAAAGAAAAAATTCTTTATGCTACACCGTACTTTATTGCTTTATTGGTTATCGAGGCATCCGATCTTATCTTTGCCGTCGATTCTATTCCGGCGGTGCTTTCGGTGTCTAAGGACCCATTTATTGTTTATACTTCGAATATTTTTGCCATTCTCGGGTTACGATCACTTTACTTTGCATTACAAGGTATAATGGAATATTTCCACTATCTGAAATATGCCCTTTCAGGTATTCTTACATTTATCGGGATAAAAATGTGTGTGAACGAATTATCATCCGAACTTGGTTATTCATTTCACATTTCCAATTTTATGTCGCTCGGAGTAATTGTTTCGTTTCTTACAGCTTCTATTCTATTATCGATAGTTGTAAAGAAAAGACAGGAGATGAAAGCGAGGAGATAATATTTTCTTAGTATGCACTATCCTATTAAAAGGGGAGAGTTAACACAAGTTAGCTCTCCCCTCTTTTTTATTTTCATGCGTAATTAACGAAGTATAATAATCCATGCATGTGTACAAAATTGGGGGGCAATTAAAGATTAATGATTGTAAATTTATTCATATCTTTGTCTCTTTCGTTAATGCATATTTGTACACAGAAAAAGGGAAGTCATATCTTTTATTTTCTGAAACAAAAGCGCTTAGACTGAAAACTTAAAATCAAATACTCATTCGCAAAATCAACATCTATCATGAAAAAGTTATCTCAAAATTGCGTTCTTTTTCTGTTTTTATTCTTCTCGTTCCCGCTCCATTCGGCAAACAATCCGGCCGATTTTCAAAAAACAATAGTGGACAGATTCAATAAGTTCTGTTTAGGGTATCCGCAGGAAAAAGTGTATCTGCACACCGACAAACCTTACTATAGCGCCGGGGAGAAATTATGGTTTAAAGGGTATTTGGTAAATGCGGTAACACACAGACCAAAATCCATTAGTGAATTTATGTATGCAGAACTTATAAGTAAATCGGATTCGGTACTTTATAGGGCTAAAATAAAAAAAGATTCTCTCGGTTTTGCCGGCAGTTTTGATTTAAAACCGGAGCTTCCAAGTGGTTTTTACACCCTGCGTGCATACACCTATTGGATGCAAAATGCTACAAGCGATTTCTTTTTCAATAAAATCATATATATCGGCAATACGATTGATGATGCCACTCAGAGTCAGATTACATATGGAAAAACCGTAGACGGAAAAGTTCCTGTAACTTTAAAACTCACAAATGGAAATAAGCAACCGCTGGCTGCTCAAAAATTAAATATAATCCAACCGGGAAGCAGCAAAACGTTAAAGCCACTAAGCTTGGTAACCAACTCTTTGGGTGTAGCCACTTGGTTACAAGCCATTGATACCACATCCGGTTCAAAGAGAAACATAGAACTACTCATCAATAATCCCGTACTAAAATATAAAAAAACATTTTATCTTCCTGAATTTAGTAATGATTTCGATGTGCAGTTTTTTCCCGAAAGTGGTGTATTCCTGAGTGGAAATTTACAAACGGTAGCCTTTAAAGCCATCGGAAAAGATGGATTGTCTGTATCTGTTACAGGAAAAGTGTTTAACAGCAAAGACGAAGAAATTACCGATTTCTCGAGTATCAACAAGGGTATGGGTAAATTTATATTTGCTACGCAACCCAACGAAACGTACTATGCGAAAGTAAAAATGACCAATGGATCGGAAAAGCGATTTCAGCTACCGGCAACTCAGGACAACGGAGTATCATTGCACTTTGTGTTTAACCGCGACAAAATTTTATACGAGATATTTAACCAAACAAACACTCCAAATAACAATCTATATCTGCTCATTCACTGCCGTGGGAGAGCTATTCTGGTTCAGCAACTGAATGTGTTATCGGGCAAAATTTCGGATACCTATCTCCCCGATGGTGTACTCACGTTTTCTGTTATCGACTCGGTAGGAAATACGCTCTGCCAGAGACTTTGCTTTATAAAACATCCCACGCAGCCAACAGTAGGTATGCAAAGCAATAAGGCTGTTTACGGTAAACGCGATTCAGTAAACCTTAGCCTCAATATTAAATCTTTGCTCGAAAAAACGAACATAGCAGACCTGTCCATAAGTGTCACTGATAGTCGAACAGTGGTTCTGGATACGTTAAGTGACAATATTCTCACAAATCTCTTACTTACTTCCGACTTAAAAGGATATATCGAAGATCCCGCAGCCTATTTTGCCGATAATCTGAATTCTACCCACGAGAAGTTGGACATATTGATGCTTACACAAGGCTGGAGACGATTTAAAACGCCTGAAATAGTAAAAGGAATATACGAAGAACCAACATATTATATTGAAAAAGGGCAAGCCATTTCGGGTAAAGTAACCACCATGCTCAATAAACCATCGAAAAAAACGAAGGTAATGGCTCTTCTACCTTATTCCGGATCAACCCGCATAGCCGAAACCGATAGCCTTGGTAGATTTATCGTGGATGGAATCGCGTTTCAGGATAGTACGACACTAACTTTAAAAGCAAAGAAAACAAAACTACTGGGAACGCTCGAACTTGTTATTGACAAAGATATATTCCCAAAAGCCAATACCTATATTCCAAACACATTAGAGAATAAAGAAAGTGTACCGAATAATTACTTGCGCCAGAGTAAAGAAAAGTATTACTCCGAAGGAGGAATGCGTGTGGTTGGACTAGAGCAATTGACGGTAAGTGCCGCCAAAGTGACTAAAAACGAAACAAAACATTTTTATACAGGACATGAAGATTCGAAAATGACCAGCGAAGACCTGGATAAATACCCCGGAATGACGGTATTCGATCTATTAGCCATGATGCCGGGTGTAACTGTTGAAGATACTGGTGTTAGTAAAATGGTATATTTCAGAGGAAATCAAAAGCCTGCGGTATTTTATATCGACAATCTTTCGCCTTCCACCGAGGAAGAACTCACATTTTTATATGCAAATGACATTGAAAAAATTTCAATATTCAAGGGAGTGAGTGCTGCAATATTCGGGGCAAACGGTGCATATGGAGTTGTTGCTATCGAGCTTAAAAAAGGGTTTGCCATAAATAAAGAAGATCCACTAAGTTTAACGCGTGTTACACCTTTGGGATTCCAAAAACCCACCGAATTCTATGTTCCAAAATATGAAGTGGAAAGTGTACGCAAATCCCCAAAAGCCGATTTGAGAACCACTATCTATTGGAATCCTAAATTGCTAACGGATACGGCCGGTAATGTGAAGGTGAAATTCTTTACTGCCGATAGTCCATCGAAGTATTCGGTGGTAGTTGAGGGCATGACTAAGGATGGTGAAATATGTCGGTATGTTGGCTGTTTGAGACGAGAATAGAAAAGTATCAACTAAAAATACAAAGCAGAAATAAACAAGAAAAAGAAAAAGGTCTGATTTTAGCAATTTATTACCGTAAGTGTAAGAAATCCTAAATTGGAGCTGTTTTCCAATAATTATGCTCAAGAACATTATTTTCTGACAGTATAATTGGGGCTTTTTTTGTTATTTTGCGTTCAGAAAATAATAAATGTAAAAAATACAATTAATCATGAATGTACAAGAATTAAAAGCGGCTTTCGAAGCGGCTTATGGTAAAGCGGCCGAAGCGGTATATTTCTCTCCGGGACGTGTAAATTTGATTGGTGAACACACCGATTACAATGGTGGTTCAGTATTTCCATGTGCGTTAAGTTTTGGAACTTATTTGTTGTTGGCTAAAAACGGCAAAAACGTAATGAACTTCAAATCGTTGAACCAACCTGAAATTATTTCGCTTGGTTTCGACCAATTGACTACTCCGCTTGACAAATCGTGGGTAAACTATCCACTGGGAGTTATTGCTCAGTTTGTGAAACGTGGTGTGGCCATTAGCGAAGGTTACGATATCCTTATCTGGGGCAACGTGCCTAACGGAGCCGGACTGTCTTCATCTGCAGCATTAGAAGTGGTTACTGCTTATGCATTCAACGATCAATTGGGAACTGAATTCAACCGTACCGTGCTGGCACAAATCGGTCAGAAATCTGAGCACGAATTTGCATTGGTAAATTGCGGTATCATGGATCAGTTTGCATCTGCCAACGGAGCTAAAGACCACGCTATTCACCTGAACTGCGACACATTGGAATTTGAATTGGTTCCGGTAAAACTGGAAGGCGTAAAAATTCTTATCTCAAATACTCACAGCCCACATAAATTGGATTCAGGTGCTTACAACCAACGTGTGGCTGAATGTAAATTGGCTGTTGAACAACTGAATACCGTTCGTCCTTTGAAATATTTAGCTGAATTGACCGAAGCTGAATTCAAATCAATCGAATCGGCGATTACCGATCCTGTAGCTCAAAAACGTGCCCGCCACGTGGTTGGCGAAGTTCAACGTACTTCTGACGCCGTAAAAGCGCTGAAAGCAGGTGACCTGACATTGTTCGGACAATTAATGAATGCTTCTCACGTTTCATTACGCGACGATTATGAAGTAACCGGTCCTGAATTGGATTGCATGGCTGCTGAGGCATGGAAAATTGATGGTGTTATTGGCTCACGTATGACCGGTGGTGGTTTTGGTGGCTGTACCGTTTCGTTGGTAAAAGACGAGGCTATCGATACATTTATCGAAAAAGTAGGAGCTGCTTACGAGGCTAAAATTGGCATTAAACCTGAGTTCTACATTGCCGAAATTGGCGACGGAGCTTGTAAATTATGACCCCCTGCCCCCTAAAGGGGGTTTAGGGAAACAACTTTAGTATAAAATTTTAATTATCTCACAAACACAAAAGCCCCCTTTAGGGGGTTGGGGGTCTATGAAAACAGTAAAAGAATTAGAAATTGAATTGAACGGTAAACCCGTTTCACTTTACACGCTATACAACAAAAATGGCATGTCGGTAGATATTACCAACTACGGCGCAAAAATTATTCGCCTGATGGTTCCCGACAAAAACGGTAAATTCGATGACGTAGTACTTGCTTTTGATACGCTTGAAGAAGTGATTGAGAAAGAAATCTACTTCGGTGCCGTGTGTGGTCGTTTTGCTAACCGTATCAAAGATGGTAAATTCAGCATCGATGGGGTGGAATATACATTGCCTGTGAACAACGGCACCAACTCGCTACACGGTGGCGTGCATGGTTATAACGAGAAAGCATGGACTGTAAAATCGGTATCGCAACAAGAACTGGTATTGGAACTTTTCTCGCCGGATGGCGAAGAAGGTTACCCGGGTAATCTAACCGTTACCTGTACCTACATTTTGAGCGATGATAACGAGATAAAAATGCATTATGAAGCTACTACTGACAAAGCAACCATCATTGGGTTGACCAATCACTCGTACTTCAACCTGAAAGGTGCCGGAAATGGAACTATAAAGGGCCATACGCTGCAAATTAATGCCGATTATTACACCGTATTGGACGAATCCTTCGCTTTGACCGGTGAAATCCGCCCGGTGGCAGAAACTCCATTCGATTTCCGTCAACCTACCGTGGTGGGCGATCGTATCGACGATGAAGTGTATGTTCCAGGTTGGGGAATTGATAACAACTGGTGTTTGCGCAAAGAGCAGGCAGGCGACTGTGTATTGGCAGGAACGGTTTACGAACCAACTACGGGACGTAAAATGGAAACATTCACCACACAACCGGGATTGCAAATCTATACCGGTAACTGGATGGATAAAATTGTTGGAAAAGAAGGAAAGATCTACGACCGTCAGGACGCTATTTGCCTCGAAACGCAAGGTTTCCCTAACTCACCCAACATTGCACACTTCCCGAGTTCACTGCTTCGTCCGGGTCAAAAGTACGACGAATGGTGTGTGTATAAATTCTCTGTTGAATAGATATCTCAGTTGAAAAATTGACAGCAAAACGGCAGCGTTACCCTCGGGTAGCTCTGCCGTTTTTTTGATAGACTTAATACTATTGACTTTAATTCACCAACACTTTCCTGTTGGTAGAAATGCCATTCTGATCAATAATATGCAAAAGGTAAACACCCCGGGCACGATTATTTGTTGGAATAGCAATTGAAGCTGTACTTAGTCGTAAAGCAAACACTTTCACCCCCGAGAGTTGAAATAACTCCACCGCAGCTATCGAACCACTAATAGCTATCTCGTTAGTAGCCCTGATATAATGCACCATAATATCCGAATTGATAGCAGGCGCTACAAGGGCTGTGCTTGGATTGTATTCAAATGGACCAAGATCGGGAGCAACTCCAATAGATGGCAATGCCACATCGGTACCGGCATTTATCAATCCGGAAGTACTTTTAAGTCTGAAAAGGCCATCCATATAGGGTATTGATCCATCTGCATTCCGGTCGGCCTTTGCATTAGCAGTTGTAACGCTCAAAAAGTCTGTAGCTGAAGCAGTAATTCCATTCCACGAATTAGTTTTGAAAATGGTACTTGAATGGAACGAATTGCCATTGCCGGCATCAATAGCAATGTTATTCGCAAAAACATGTGCTCCACGCGTATCGGTATTATTGGGGAAACTAAAAGCACGCCCGTCATTATACGAAATACAGTTGGAGCAGATAACCCTACCAACACTGTTATTTTGATCGAAACCCTTGTTACTGGAACTCATTATGCGATGCCCGATAGAAACACACCGAATTAATGTTGCACCCCCTGCAGCTCCGTTTCCACCTACCTTAAAACCATTGCCATTGCCGGTATTTGTTACCAGTCCAATCGTGTTTCCCGGATAATCAGTCACATCGTATCTGCTCTGTCCATTTTCCATCACCCAACAATCTTCGAAATAAATATCGTTTTGCGAGCCATAACAGTCGTATCCATCGTCCGAATTTTCCCACGACCGGCAGCGGATAAACCGATTCCCGACTCCCACAGTCAGTTTACACGCAAAGCCATCGGCATTACCTCCTGCCCCACCCGATGTTTTGAAATCGAAATTTCGGAAAGCATCGCAATCAATTATCTCATTATATGCGGCTGTACCGCCTGTAATTTGCAAACCCGCATCACAATTTTTATAAAATCGGCAATTCTGA
This sequence comes from Paludibacteraceae bacterium, assembly GCA_942493025.1. GTDB lineage: Bacteria > Bacteroidota > Bacteroidia > Bacteroidales > Paludibacteraceae > Paludibacter. Next base: position 3,325,391 of record OW818663.1, on the reverse strand, counting down.
ATCTTGTTATAGGATCCCTGAATGTGCATTCCATTATCTCCGGCACGTGTAATATCAAGCCCCTGAATAAAATAATAATCTTTCGACACCGATACTCCGCGCTCGCTGGCTGCATTTGTACCCGAATATCCCCGATTGTAAAAGTCGAGCACCGGACGCATATCACCGGGGTATGCCCAAATGTTTATATATGAAGATGCCTTACCACCCACATTCAGGCTCAATTGCGAAGTCATCATATACTCTCCACCGCGTATGTACACCGTGTCGCCGCCCACTGCCTTCGACATGGCTGTAGAAATATTGTAAGGCGAAGCCAATGTGCCTAGCCCGGTTGACATACCTGTAACTGCCACCATATACTTTTTTGCACTCAAAGGGCTAAGACTGCAAACGATTATCAAAATCGAGAAAATTCGTGTCTTCATAACTTTAAAAATTTTTGGTTTGCAAATATAGTTCGCACTTGTATTGTTTTGTGTGGATAAATTTATGAATATTGTGGACAAACACAGAAAGCCAAATCTTTAACAATTTCGAAAATAAGTTAAGTCCATTTACTCAAAACGATACGCAACAAACTATATAAATCCCGGACAATATGCGCTGAAGGTACTATTTCAGACAGCCATCTCGAATAGAAATGCATCCTAAAAGAGATCAATATGTATTATTATTCAATTTTATGTTTTTTTAGCACATCAAAAATACGACATCAGCAAACTACTTAAACAACAGGCAAATTGGAGGTTTAGCGCCTGTGTTAATTTCGACGAAATATGTATTATAACTAATTAAAAAGTGACGATTTGAACTTCAACATTACATGTAGATTATAATTTAATACCAATTGCACGTGTATACGGAAAAATTTCTTTAATTCGCTTTGTGCTATAAAAAAAATAAGTATATTTGTGGGGTCGGAGAAGAAATTACCCCTCTTAATAAAACCCACGAGAGACGTTAAATATAATATAGAATCATTAATCAAAAAAACAAAATGGCAAATTTAGATTTATCAAAGTATGGCATTTCGGGCAATTTCGAAATTGTTCACAATCCAACTTACGAAGAATTATTTCAAGCAGAGATTGATCCTGCGAACGAAGGTTTTGAAAAAGGTGTATTAACAACATCTGGTGCAATATCGGTTGATACCGGCAAATTCACAGGTCGTTCACCTAAAGATAAATTTTTTGTAAAAGATGCAGTAACTGATGAACACCTTTGGTGGGATGGCACCATTAACCGCCCTACTACTCCCGAAGTTTTTGACCATTGCAAAGATTTGGTAACAAAGCAACTTTCTTCCGCAAAAAAACTATATGTAGTTGATACTTTTTGCGGAACTAACGAAGATACGCGTATGAAAGTACGTTTTATAATGGAAGTAGCATGGCAAGCTCACTTTGTAACTAATATGTTTATCCGTCCTTCTCACTACGAATTGGCGAACTATGGTGAACCTGATTTTGTAACTTTGAATGGGTCGAAAACATCTAATCCTAACTGGAAAGAGCAAGGTTTGAACTCCGAAGTATTTACCTTGTTCAATCTGACAACAAAAATGCAGGTTATCGGTGGAACATGGTATGGTGGCGAAATGAAAAAAGGTATTTTCGCTTTGCAAAACTACTATTTGCCATTACGTGGTATCGCTTCTATGCACTGCTCGGCTAATGTGGGTGCAGAAGGCGATGTAGCTATCTTCTTTGGTCTTTCGGGAACCGGTAAAACTACTTTGTCAGCCGATCCAAAACGCTACCTTATTGGTGATGATGAGCATGGTTGGGATGACAATGGTGTATTCAACTACGAAGGTGGTTGCTACGCTAAAGTAATCGATTTGGAAAAAGACAAAGAACCGGATATCTGGAGAGCTATCCGTCGTGATGCTTTGCTGGAAAACGTAACTGTATTAGCAGATGGTACTCCCGACTATACTGCCGCAGCTTCAAAAACAGAAAATACCCGCGTTTCTTACCCCATCTATCATATCAACAAAATTGTTGCTCCTTCGCGTGCCGGCCACGCTAAAAAAATTATTTACCTGTCGGCTGATGCATTTGGTGTATTACCTCCGGTATCTATTTTGGATGAGAAGTCAGCTCAGTATCACTTCCTTTCAGGCTTTACCTCAAAATTAGCCGGAACAGAACGTGGTATCACTGAACCGGTTCCTTCATTCTCACCTGCATTTGGTGAAGCATTCCTTACGTTGCATCCAACCATGTATGCTAAAACGCTGATTGGCAAAGCAAAAGAACACAATGCTAAAGTTTATTTGGTAAACACTGGATGGAACGGAACAGGAAAACGTATTTCGTTGAAAAATACCCGTGCCATTATCGATGCTATCATCGATGGATCAATTGAAAAGGCCGAAACTATCAAAGTGCCTATTTTGAACTTAGTTGCTCCTGTTGCTCTAAACAATGTGGATGGTGGTATTCTTGATCCACGTGATACGTATGCTGATATTGCAGAATGGGAAACTAAAGCCAAATCGCTTGCTGCTAAATACATCAAAAACTTTGAACAATACTGCGACAATGATGATGCGAAAGCACTGATTCCTTCAGGACCACAATTGTAAGAAAGCCCCCTAAATCCCCCATGGGGGACTTAAACATAAAATGAGCTGTTCGAGAACTTTCGGGCAGCTCATTTATTATGAGAGAAACAGTTATGGCAGTAATGAATATAATTAAATTATCGTTATTGCTGTAATCATTTATAAATATTAAACTATTGTAAATAAGCACTTTACTAATATATGTAAGCATACTCATGCCTTTGTTTGGAGGTAAAAGCATATTAAAAACCTTATTTATTATCTAAGCAATTTGACTATAGCACGTTGTGAATTCGCTTATATCGAACTCACGTTAAAATAGGTTTAAAAGCCAAGTTTCTTCCATTACTCCGAATGTCACAATTATCATAAAAATATCTGACCAAATAAGTGTAACATCTGTTACACTTATTTGGCGATTTTAAATTTATCTTTGCATTTATACGCAAAAGAACTATTTAAATAGAATATATTTAATAACTTTGGCTTTATATTATCATTAACCACTGATGAATGATGAAAAATATTCTTGAGATATTCACAATTCCAAAAGAATTAATTATTCCAATAGCAATATTTGGTGGTATAGTCATCGGTATGATTTTCTATATTGGCTACATGGCCAGAATTCATTCCTATTTATCCGACAACCCGTCGGCTTGCGTAAATTGTCATATCATGACACCTTACTACGAATCCTGGCGTCATAGTTCGCATGCACAATGGACAAATTGCAACGATTGTCACGTACCACACGACAATGCGTTTAAGAAATATGCATTCAAAGCCAAAGATGGACTGTTTCATTCTGCCATTTTCACCCTACGAATGGAACCAATTGCCATTCGCCCCCGCGAAGAAAGTTACGAAGTAATTATGGATAACTGCATTCGCTGCCATGGTGGATTAAACTCCGATTGCCTTAAAAATACAGCGATAAGCTACTCTGACACAAAAAAAGGAATCGGTAAAGCCTGCTGGGATTGTCATAGAGAAGTACCCCATGGTCGTATGAGCAGTATAGTCTCTGCTCCAAACGCTCCACTCACTCCACTTCCTAAATCGCCAATTCCCGATTGGCTAAAAGAAGCCATGAAGTAGCCCAAAAAGAGTATTATTTACAAATTATATATCTATCAATAATTCAACAATTTAAATCAAACATGTATGTTTAATAACTTATTGCAGATTATCAAAAACAAGCCCATACTCGGTTGGGTGTTATTTTTTGTTGTAATGGGTAGTGTTTTTCTACTTGGCTTGTTGGCTGCCTCAGTCACCGAACGTCGTGCAGAAGTTGCAAGTTTATTCAACAATAAACGAATTGCTATTTCGGGAATTGAAGCACGAAGTGAGCTTTGGGGCAAAAACTATCCGCGTGAATATGATACCTGGTCAAAAACTGCGGATATGGACTTCAAAAGCAAATATTTGGGCAATATGAAACAAGATGTACTTGAGGAACGACCAGCAATGGTTGTGCTTTGGGCGGGTTACGCTTTTGCAATGGCCTACGAAGCTCCCCGTGGCCATAAATACGCCTTGGAGGATGTGCGCAATACTGTTAGAACTGGTTCTCCCGACCATAATGGTGGCGACAAGCAACCGGCCACTTGCTGGACTTGTAAAAGCCCCGATGTACCGCGCATGATGCACGAAAAAGGCATTGCAGAATTTTATGCAGGTAAATGGTCGAAAATGGGTGCAGAGATAGTAAACCCTATTGGCTGTGCCGACTGCCACGACCCCTTAACCATGAATCTGACGATTACACGACCCGGGTTAATCGAGGCCTTTGAGCGCCAGGGTAAAGACATTAAAAAAGCGACTCCACAAGAGATGCGAAGCTTAGTCTGTGCGCAATGCCACGTGGAGTATTATTTTAAGGGAGAAGGGAAATACTTGACCTTTCCATGGGATAAAGGTAGTAAGGTTGAAGATATGGAGAAATATTATGACGAAATAGAACATGTTGACTGGGTACATAAATTAAGTAAAGCTCCTATGCTAAAAGCGCAGCATCCGGATTATGAAATATTTATGATGGGACCACATGCTCAGCGCGGATTGGCTTGTGCCGATTGCCACATGCCCTATAAATCGGAAGGTGGTATTAAATTCAGCGATCACCAAATTATGAGTCCATTGAAAAATGTATCGAGTACCTGCCAAACTTGCCATAAGGACAGCGAAGACAAATTGAAAGGGTATGTATATGAATATCAAGACAAAGTAATAGAAGTAAGAAATATTGTTGAAAAAGATTTGGCAGAAGTACACATTACGGCAAAGTACGCTTGGGATAATGGAGCAACAGAAGCACAAATGAAACCGGTACTAAAATTGATTCGGCAGGCGCAATGGCGCTGGGATTTTGTATGCGCTTCGCACGGTGCAGCTTTTCATGCTCCGGTTGAAACTCAAAGGATCCTTTCACACAGTCTGGACAAAACACACAAAGCCATGCTTACGCTTCAAAAGGTATTGTTTGCTCTGGGTAAAACAGAAGTTCAAATGCCTAACATTAGCACTAAAGAGAAAGCACAAGCTTACATTGGGCTGGACATGAAAGAGATCAACGCCAAAAAAGAGATTTTTAAAAAAACAATGATTCCTGAGTGGATAAAATCAGCAAGAGATAAAAAGAAGCTGATCTCATCCGAAAGCTAGCCGATACATATCTAAAACACCTTGCATTGCGAGGTGTTTTTTTCAATACACTATTCTAAAAAGATATACAGTAACACTCAAATCATGACGAATAATCAACCAAAAAAAACTATTTGGCAAAAGCCCTGGCATTTTACCGAAACGATATTCATTGTAATAGGCATCTACCTCGTGGGCATGATGTTGCAATTATCAGTTGGCACTTTTAAGTTCACAAGCCTGGCCTGGCCACTAAATATAATTTTTGGAGGTGGAAGTTTATTAGTTGTCTTACTGCTTTCATTGCGCAAGCGGAGTGCTTTTTACCAATGGCTGGCGGGTGTTCCATTTTCAGTAACGCTGATTTCGGCACTTATAATTCAAACCATAATAATGGGAATAACCCCTCAGGTTTCGGGTAATCTTAGCACCAAGCCCGGAGTATTCGACATCATTGGCTTTACCCGCATGACCAGTTCGTGGCCGTTCATTCTTATCTATTTTTTTACCATAATAGCTTTGTTCGCAGCTGTACTAAACCGACTGAAATCTCCGAAATGGAGAGATTATGCTTTTTACTTAAACCATACCGGTTTGTTGCTTTTTCTTTTCGCATCGGGATTTGGAGCTTCGGATATGAAACGGTATGTGATGTATGTAGAAGAACGAGCTGATTTGCCGGAATGGCGGGTGTACAGCGAAAACAAAGACGTACTTGAACTGCCTATTGCCATAACACTGAACGACTTTGTGATGGAAGAGTATGCACCTAAACTTACTATCATTGAACGGAAAACCGGAAAATCTATTCCCAAAGAAACACCGTACTATTTTCAACTTGCCGATAAAACACAAGAAGCAGAGATAGAAGGATGGGCAGTAAAAGTAGATACATTTCTAACGGATGCGATACGCAACAGCGATAAAACATACAAAGAGATTAAAATGCCGGGGGCATGCCCGGCCGCAAAAGTAAGCTTAAAAGAAAAGAAAACCGGTAGAAAAATAAGTGGGTGGGTATGTTGTGGGAATTACGCACAACTGTATATGCCTTTAAATATAAACGATGCATACAGCTTAGTAATGACTCGTCCCGAAGCAAAACGGTATGCTTCGGATATTGTTGTAGTATCTGAATCGGGAGAAAAGAAATCGGCGATTCTGGAAGTCAACAAGCCCTTGAAAATGGGGAGTTGGACTATTTACCAGTATGGATACGATACTGATGCCGGCAAAGCATCCATGTACAGTAGCTTTGAGCTAGTGTATGACCCCTGGCTGAACGCTGTGTACACAGGTATAATAATGTGTGCTATTGGTAGTTTGTGCTTGTTTTGGATAGGAAATAAAAAGAGAAAGGAATTGAAAAATGATTAGTTGGGATAATTATATTTGGTTTGCCGTAGCTACATTACTTTGCTGGGCAAGCGCGTTTGGCTTGTTATTGTTAAGTAATAAAATTCGATTGGGGCAGACGCTTGCCGGGCTAGGATTTATTATTTACGGAGTATTTATAGCACTTCTCTGGTTTAATCTGGAGCGTCCACCAATGCGCACAATGGGCGAAACACGTCTTTGGTATTCGTTTTTTCTGGTATTGGTTGGATCCATTACGTATGCAAAATGGCGATACAAATGGATGTTGAGCTACAGTTTGTGTGTGGCAATGATATTTGTTGTAGTCAATATTCTAAAACCCGAAATTCATTCAAAGAATCTGATGCCGGCTTTGCAAAGTATTTGGTTTGTACCTCATGTAACAGCATATATCTTATCATACGCTATTTTGGGCGCAGCTACCATTGTAGGGATTAAGCAACTTTATAAATTCAATGAAAACGAAGAAGCAACCCTTGTTGAATTTACCGACAACTTAGTTTATGTTGGCTTTGGCATGCTGATGTTGGGTATGCTGATGGGCGCAGTTTGGGCAAAAGCAGCCTGGGGCACCTACTGGTCCTGGGATCCAAAAGAAACATGGGCCTTTGTAACCGCAGCAAGCTATTTGTTTTACATTCACATACGTTGGAACAATAAATATCGTAAAACATCACTCTGGATACTAATACTTGCCTTTACATGCTTAATGATTACCTGGAAAGGCGTAAATTATCTGCCTTCGGCCAAAAATAGTGTGCACGTGTACGGGCAATAAAAAAAATATAAATATATAATGAGCTGTTCGATGAATTTCGGGCAGCTCTTTTTTTGTACTGATGGATACAGCAGGATGGGTTATTAGCTAAATAAACATAGAAATAGATGAACATTAATACAAAGTAAGATAAAAAAACGATTATCTGAAACCAAATGAGATAGCTCTTTGTTTACACAACCTATTTTGTATATCATTGATTTGTAACTGCATTTTTAAACTTTAAATCAATTATGTCATGAAAAAGAATCTTTCACTACTTCTGGCACTTTTATGTGCTCCATTGTTCTTCCAGCATAGTGTTGCACAAGAAGCAACAAGCGAAGACAGTCACTTCAGAATTCCCTTAATTGGGGAAAGCGCACCAGCATTTATCGCTGAATCAACGAACGGTACCATTCATTTTCCAGCCGACTTCGGTTCTCAATGGAAAGTGCTGATTAGTCATCCACAAGATTTTACACCTGTTTGCTCAACAGAAATTCTGGAATTAGCATATCTCCAGGAGCAATTCGATAAAATGGGAGTGAAATTAGTTGTGGTTTCTACTGATTTACTTCAAACTCATTATGAATGGAAACAAGAACTTGAAAAAGTCACTCTGAACAATCGTCTGCCAACTAAAATAATATTCCCAATGGTTGATGACAAAAAAATTGCGATTTCAAAACAATATGGTATGATTCACTCCGAAACAAACTCTACTAAGAGTGTAAGAGGAGTGTTTATTATTGACCCAAGCAACATAATTCAGGCCATCTATTTCTATCCAATGAAAGTGGGAAGAAATACCGATGAATTGGTTCGAATGATTTCAGCCCTTCAAATCACTTCAAAAGAAAGAGTGATGACGCCAGCCAACTGGAAAGTCGGAAGCGATTTAATGATACCTTTCAATCCTGATATTGACAAGAAAGAAATGAAGGTAGCTTCAACTGAATTTTACAGCCCGGCCTGGTTCATGTGGTTCAAAAAAGCGAGTCAGGAGTGATGTTATAAAACATTACTCTTATTCATGAAACGAGCTGTTCGACTCATTTCGAACAGCTCGTTTTTCTGTTATGTGTTTTAGGGCTTTTGCTTCTTCGTCGGGATAATATAAAGTGGCACGGTTGTTTTTCTAAGCACTTCTTCCACTTCACTTCCCATAATTATATTTTCGAGCCACTTACGACTGTGCGATCCGAGAACGATAAGGTCGACATCTAGTTTTTGTGCAGTATTTAGGATAATTCCCGCTATATCGACACCATCTTTCAACAGCGTTTGAATAGATTCATCACCCAAATGTTTTTTAATTTTATCCAGAAACTCATAAGTGGATTTTCTCAACCCATCCCCAATATCTATTGTCCATTCACTCATGTAAGAATAGCCTGAATAATAGACCGGATGCTCGGATATTACATGCAATAATATTACTTCTGCATTCACCGCTTTTGCCATCGAAAAGCCTTTTTCTGCAACAGCCTGAGCCGTTTCGGCATAGTCTATAGCAATCAGTACCTTTTTAATTTTGGTTGTTTTCATTGTGGTAGAGTTTTATAGATTCTATTATATAGTCCGTATCAGATAAGTGCCAATATGTTCATTAATTCGATTCTTTTCACTGTGTTATTACAACAAATGAGCCCACCGTTTTGATTGAGAAAAATTTAATTTGATTACATTATTAACTATTTATTAATGAATAAATAAGGATTATTACCGACAGCTCGTTATAATAACTATCGATGACTAAGAAAGTATTTCCTTTCCCACAATTTCAGCCGCAAAGGCCACACAACGGCTACAGGGGCGGGCAGCGTAATAGGCTTCGTTTCGTTCTGAAGCCTCGGGCTTTCCGGGTGCATGTTTTATTTTCAACAGGTCTGCACAAATATACGAACCCATCTGAGCCTTAAATTCCATAGCCGTTCGTTGCACAGCTGCATAGTTCGTGTTTTTGGACACTTTATCATTGGGGTCGGCATTTGGATAGTGCAATCCCAACACCAGAAACATCCCCAATACGGCACCGCAAACTTCCCGTAATCTGCCCATTCCACCGCCGAAAGAAGTCGCCAGTTTAGATGCTGTTACTGCATCTATACCGTACACATCGGAATAGGCCATAAATACTGCCTGTGAGCAATTATAGCCCTCTTCAAACAAGGCAACGGCCTTCTCTACTCTTTTGTCTAATTCTTCGTTATTCATACTCTACTTTTATGAATATTCTATGTAATACTTATTTCTCTTTAATGTCCAAAATCTTCGCCAATAATTGAGAATTTTCAGCTATAGCCGACAACAAGAAATTTGGTGCTGCACAAGGTTTCCAATTGTGTTTACCCACGAATGCAAGTTCTGTTTCAGCTTCATTTATCAGCTCGTCTTTTTCATTGTAGAGTTTATATGTAAACCATATACGGACTCCTTTTATAATTTTCAGTCTCGTTTTTACGGTAAGGAGTTCATCATAAGATGTCGTTTTTATAAACTTGAAGTTCATACTAATAACCGGGCACATCACACCTGCCTCTTCCATGCTATTATAAGGAACTCCAATACTACGAAGTAACTCCCAACGAGCTGCTTCGTAGTATTTTACATAATTTGCATGGTGCATTGTACCCATTTGATCTGTATCCGGATATTTTACCCTAAATTTATACTCGTGTACAATCATCAAAATTTTTTATTAGTTATGACTACAAACATGTCCGTCTTCGTGATCATGACTATGAGCTGCGCAGCTCGCACCACCATCTAGCAGGTTTCCTTTTAGATATTCTTCAACAAGCTCGTGAACATCGCCCTTACAATTACGAACAACCTGAATTTGTTGCTGAGCTAATTTGTTGATTGCTCCTTCTCCAATTCCTCCTGCAAGCATTACTTTTACATCCATTTTTGCCAGATCAAAAGCTATATCCGATTTACAACCGCAACCTTTTGGCGATTCAAGAATAGTCTCTGCTATGATTTCATTTTTATCTGAAATAGCGAAAATAGTATAAAACTCACAATGTCCGAAGTGATTGTCAATTTGGTTCTTTTCTTTTGTTGGCACTGCAATTTTCATATTTATATTTTTTAATTGTTTTGAGAATTTATATGTTCTATAATTCCCGCCTTGCGGCGTTTTCCCATTCCTTGTCCCAATTTATATTGTATTGAGCTTGTCCCGGGAGTTTTAAAACAGTTTCCTAAACTGCGTCCTGTGCATGAACCTCTATTTTCAGGTCCTTTTCCATTTAATCTTGCCATAGTACTCCGAATTTAGTTTTATATAAATGAGATAGTATAACCGGTGTAAAACCGTGTCAGATTATCTTTCAACTTTTTCTTTAGTATGCCGTATACATTATCTCCTGTACAATGTCCGGTTATGAAAGTAGTTTCAGGATAGAGCGAATGCATGCTCTCTGCAATCGTTGTTATATCACTCTCAGTTTCGTATTGACCTTTGGAGCCATCCCGCAGATGAAAGCCGCCAATTAAAACAGAAACAGGCATGTGCAGCGTTTGCTTTACCGAGTCCAATATGTTCAATACCCCGCAATGTGCACAACCTGAATATACTATCATCTTTTCAATGCCAAAGGTTACGATTATTTCATGCTGAAAATCATCTGCAATAAGTTTATCCTCATGCTTCCTCATTAATGTTTTATTGGCTTTTGGAGAAGGGAAATCATGCATTTTAGCCGCAAAAACGTGAATTTCATTTTCTATAAGCATCTCATTTTCTACAAACAAAAAACGATTTTCAATACCTTCTATATCTATATCAGTTCCAATTTCCTTTGTTCCATTTCGAGAAGAGAAAAACCGATATAAAAGTGCCTGTTTGGAAATAATAATTTGTGCTTTGCTATTTATTTCTAAAAAAGCCTGCAACCCCCCTGTATGATCAGAGTGTCCATGCGAGATAAATACGTAATCAACGTCTTTCAAATTAATATTCAGTTTCTCAGCATTGCGAATAAACTGGTTAGAAGCGCCCGTATCAAGTAGACATTTGTACTTATCTGTTTCCATATAAATACAGAGGCCATGCTCGCTTTCAAGCGATTCATCTACCTGTCTGTTATCAGATAAAACAACTAGTTTCATATATTTTATTTCTGACCTTTATCTAAGCTTAATTCTTTTTCTGACTTTTCATTTATTGCAGATAGTTCATCGTTACCAAAATTTTTACAATCCTTACAACGAACATGATTTTCCAATCCATCAATCAATTTAAAACAGCGTTTGCACCTAAACCACTGACGGTCGAACCTTACATTTCCTCCTTCAATAGTAATCATTTTTCCTTCTACCAATGCCTGAGCAATGGTTTTCCTTCCCTTTTCGTAGATTCGTGTCAACGTGGGGCGCGAAACATTCATTTGCCCGGCAGCCTGATCTTGATTCATCCCCTCATAATCGAGCAATCGAATGGCTTCATATTCGTCAAACTGCAATGATACAGAGCTGAGCAAGTTTCGAGGAATGCCGAAAGGTTTAAACCCCTGCATTAGTGGCGGATTACATATTTTTCTATCTTGTTTTGGACGAGCCATACTGTATACTATCTAATTTTATGCGTGCAAAGGTACAAATAGTTTTGAACTTATGTTCATTATTGTTCAGAAAAATAAAAAAAAGAGAAGTCGGATGTCCAACTTCTCTTTTAATCATTATGTATTTAGTTTTCGCTTATTGCCAACTATTTAGTTCTGAAATCAAATGCCTCTTCTCCATGTTGTGTCAGGTCAAGTCCTTTTTCTTCTTGTTCGGGTGTAACCCGCATAGGTAAAATCATATCGGTAACTTTGTACAATAAATATGAACCTCCGAAAGTGAAAATACTAACCAGCACCAAAGCCAGCAAATGGAAAATGAAAGTATGCGTTTCGCCCGATGTAAGCCCTACGTTTTTGGCAAAGACACCTGTTAGAATCATTCCCACAATACCACCTAGTCCGTGGCATGAAAACACATCGAGCGTATCGTCGATATTGCTTTTCGATTTATAGCGAACAGCAGTGTAACTTACCATAGCAGCCACAAAACCGATAAAAATACTTTGACCAACCGTAACAAAACCTGCTGCCGGTGTAATGGCCACAAGTCCTACTACCGCTCCTACGGCAGCTCCCACGGCAGAACGTTTTTTACCCAATGCCCCATCGCCTAATAGCCAGGTAAGCATAGCCGTGGCCGAAGCAATATTTGTATTTACAAAGGCGGTGGTAGCTACTCCATCGGCAGCTAAAGCAGATCCGGCATTGAAACCAAACCAGCCAAACCAAAGCAGCCCGGTTCCCAACAGGATATAAGGAATGTTTGTCGGTTCGTTTTCTGTTTTTCCTTTCCTGCGCCCTAAGAACATAGCACCACTCAACGCCGCAAAACCGGCAGAGATATGAACAACCGTTCCACCCGCAAAATCAAGAACGCCCCAGTTGCGCAAAATACCATCGGGATGCCAGGTCATGTGAGCCAGTGGAGCATAAATAAACAGGGAGAACAGGCAAATGAAAAGCAACAAGGAAGAAAAGCGAACACGTTCTGCCAATCCTCCGGTAATCAACGCCGGTGTGATAATGGCGAATTTTAGTTGGAACATGGCAAACAATGCAAAAGGAATAGTAGCTGCAAAAGCAGGATTTGGAGCGATACCCACGTTTTTGAAAAAGGCAAACGTGAATGGATTTCCTACAAAACCACCGATGCTATCGCCAAAAGCCAAGCTAAAGCCAATAACCACCCATAGTACACTTATGATACCCAGTGCCACAAAACTTTGCAATAAAGTAGACACAAGATTTTTATAGCGAACCATTCCACCATAAAAAAAGGCCAAACCCGGTGTCATTAAAAGCACCAGAGCCGAAGCCATAAGCATCCATGCCGTATCGGCATGATCAATTACTACCCCTTCGGGCATTTCATTTGCATAGGTCACCGGAATAAGTGACAAAATTGCAATTACAGCCAGTAATAAAAATGGAAGTTTATACTTCCACCCAACTTTTTCTTGTTTCATTGTTTTGTATTTATGATAATAAAAATATGCTTACTTTCTTTTTGTCGTTCTTATATGAGTTGCGCTGTCAAAATAATTCGAATTTTGCGCAAAAGTAATAAATATTCTCGAATTTACAGAATCTAACTTACATTCATCGTCAATACACCTAACCGCCTGATTCAAAAAAAAACCACTCAACGCGCATTACTACGCACCAAGTGGCTTTATCGCTAACAATTAATATCTATCTCTGTAAAACAACCCTCAATTGCTGTGCTTCAGCTAACGAATGTGCTTTAGGCGAGGTAATATTTACATACTCATTGGAACTGTATGCAATTACTTGCGACAAACATATCTGTCCATCCTTCGTAGCCAAAACCCTCAGTCGCAAGCCGGCACTAACCGATGACTTTAGATTTTTTATTTCGGCCAATGATCCGGATTCAATGAATGCCACTAATTTATTTTGCTCTTTCGGATTAAAATAAAGCTCCGCAGCCTTCAGTCGCTGATTGCTTTCTACCGAAACATAGTTACTTGACCTCAAACAGAACAGCAAAATACCGATGATATTACTTGCTAATCCCGTAATAAAAAGGAAATGTGGAAATACATCATTTCTCTGCCATTCAAACGAAGTATAAATAAAGAATGATACCGCTCCAATTGCAATTAACAGCAAGCTTATTATTCCTAAGCTTTTCTTTTTATACACTATTTTTGGTTCCATGTTATCTAAAACATGTTCTATTGATTCATTTTTTTCCATGATGATATACGTAGAGTTTGTGAACATAACAAGCATGTTCACAAACTATTATTTGTAACTTAATTGATTATTTTTGAAATTTTGTTCTGAAAGAACGTTTTTGGGGAAATGCTCCGGAAATCAAATCAAGAGCTTACGAAGGTGGTATAAGTAATAACCATCCAACTGCTTGAACGCGGATGTAAGTGAAAAAACAGTTTCGAATTTAAAATAACGAAGAATTGCTATCTGTTGTAAATAGCTAACGCGAAATGCATTCGTCAAAGAGGTAGAAACCCTGCTGGAGAAGCACTGAAACAGATTAGCAAATTGAATCTGTTCGTTTGCCATTCCTATCGAAACCAACACATCAGTAGCCGAGAGGTACGAATGCTGTTGTTTCGGCATAGTCTGTTTTTGCGTACTGCCACCTGTCTGAGGTAAAACACGCTCGCTTCTAAGCACAGATGGGGTGTTCACTCCCATAAAGAGCGAAACCGCAACCAAACAATAGATTAGAAACTGTTTCATGCTGCAAAAATACAAAATTTCGAGCTCTTATGCAAGTTTTTATAATTTGAAGAGCACTGATGGTTTGCAACTTACGGGAAATAATTCTACCTTTGCAATAAAAATACAATTTTTGCCCAATTATCGCATATTAATAAATTATATATACAAATATTATGTTTAAAACAAATCAGTATTTCGATGGAACAGTAGTTTCTATTGGTTTAGAATCGGCCGAAGGCAGAGCAACTGTAGGTGTAATGGCTGCTGGCGAGTATGAATTTGGAACCGACACGGTAGAAATTATGACAGTGGTTTCGGGTCAGCTTACTATCCAACAACCTGGTGAAACAGAATGGAAAACCTATAATAAATTCGAAAGTTTTGAAGTAGCTAAAGGTGTGAAATTCAAAGTAAAATGTGAGCAAGATACCCCTTACCTTTGTTTGTATAAGTAAACCTCACCCCTAACCCCTAACCCCTCTCCTTAAGGAGAGGGGAACTGAATAGCTTGTTTCTAAATAGAAATAAGCTATTTCTTTATTCATCAATTGTCAACTATCAATTGCCAATTAAAAAAAACAGTACCTTTGCGGCGTTTTTACTACCGATACATAATTGAGATTCAGAAAATGACAACACAAAAATATAAAATGCTGGTGCTCGACCTTGATGATACCCTCCTCAGAGACGATTACAGCATTTCTGCCCGAAATAAAGAGCTACTTTTCGAAGCGCAGAACCTTGGCGTAAAAGTAGTACTGGCGTCCGGTCGTCCCACTCCCGCAATGCTTCAGTTTGCCGATGAATTAAAGTTAGCGCATTACGATTCGTACATGATTTCTTTCAACGGTGCAGTAGTAACATCAATGAAAAACAATGAGACTCTGTTCGAAACGAGCCTGACAAACAAAGAAGTGCATAGCTTGTACGATTTTAGTGTGGACAATAAGGTACATATCATCACTTATTCCAATAAAGGTGTAATCAGCGAAACCGATTCGGAATACATCGATGTGGAGATAAACCTCACCGGCATGCATCACCACAAAGTACACTCATTCAAGAGCGAAGTGACCGGTAACGCTGTAAAATGCATCTTGCTGGAACATCCCGATTATTTAAAACAGGTTGAAAAGAAGCTAAAGGCCGAACGCACCGATTTAAGCGTGTCGCGCTCAAAACCTTTTTTCCTGGAAGTTATGCCACACGGCATCGACAAAGCAGCAAGTCTCGACTTTCTGGCAAAAAAACTAGGCATCGCACAACACGAAGTGATAGCGGTAGGAAATGCCGGCAACGACTTATCTATGGTGCAATATGCCGGGTTGGGCATTTGGGTAGATAATGTGAGCGATGATTTGCGTCATCATGCCGACTATATCGTGGCATCCAACGAAGATGATGGTGTGGCCGAGGTAATTGAAAAATTCATTCTGAGCTAGGACAAGCTATTTCCCCAGAATTTTAAACCTCCGTTTCACCATATTGCCTTCTTCATCTTCCACTGTCAGAATATGACTGCCAACAGACGGGGACACTTCAATTTTATGAATTCCTTTGGTTTGGGTAATGTATTCGCTGTCGATATGCCAGAAAAGGATGGCATTCGGATGGCGGTGAACTGCTTCGAAAATCAACATTCCCTGCTCGCCTTCTATGCCTTTCGGTATATAAATAGCCGTATTATTATCGGGTTCCATTATATCCAACACATGCTCGCGGGGCGCAACGCAACCGGGCATATAGGGTGGCAGCGGAACATACTCAGGATGCAGTTTCCGATAGAAAAACTCTTGTGAAGGGGGCAATACAAATCGTGAAACAATGTGCATCTGCCCCACAGGGTAGCAGGAAGCACTAACCCGATATGTCTCGGTGGAATCGAGAAAGATGGATGGATGAAACGGACAGGCTTTGACTTTTACACCGCGTTTGGGCACAAAAACAGTATCCGTTTCGCAATTATCGGTTGCCCGAAAACCACTCTGACGACAAACGCTGATATATTCCATATCAGATCTTGGCTCCTCAAACCACGAGTCAGGATTTAGATATTTGAAAATTTCAAACATAATGGGCGAAGCATGAGTTACACCGGTTAATCCCGGTCGCCCTTCTCCGTTAGAATTTCCTACCCACACGCCTATAGTGTATTGAGGCGTAACACCCACCGACCACGCATCCCGCGAACCAAAACTGGTACCTGTTTTCCACGCAATTTTATGTGTCGATGCAAAATACTCCCACCCCATCTCACCCCACGGACGATTGACAGTAGAAAGCGCATCAAGCGTACACCATATAGCTCCCGCACTAAGCTTGGAATGATCCATCAACTGAGGTTTCTTTTTATCTATATCCAACACATAATGTGCCGGTTGATAATCATTGCTCGAATATTTTCCATAGGTATTGGTGTACGATAAGAGCGACCTACCCAGAGCAGCATACATGGAAGTGGTTTCGAGCAGACTGACTTCAGCACCTCCCAAAATCAGCGACAACCCATAATACGAAGGGGGTTGTGTAATGGTTGTGAAACCTATATTCTTAAGAAATGAATGAAATCGAACAGAACCATATTGCTCCAACTCCCGCACAGCCGGTATGTTGAGCGAATGTGCCAGCGCAACACTTGCCGGAACAGCTCCTTCGTAATTTTTTTCAAAATTTTCAGGGGCATATCCACCAAAACGGGTGGGAATATCCGCAACAAGAGAATTAGGCAATAATTCCCCTTCGTTAAGCATAGTTGCATATAAGAATGGTTTCAGAATACTTCCCGAACTTCGGCTGGAAATCACATTATCAACATACTGAGCTGTTTTTTTTCCGGAAATCTCTGCATTACCTACATAGGCTAAGATCTCCCCGGTTTTGGTGTCGAGCACTAGTACGGCAACATTATTGATGTAATTTTCGGCATAATAACGGGCAAATTTTGTTGCAACGGAAGTAACAAATTGCTGCGTTTTTTTATCGAGTGTAGTTTGAATTCGTCGTCCTGAATAACCATCCTTAAAGGCTTTGTTCAATAAATGTGTTGCCAATTGTGGTAAAGCCTGCGGTTTGTTTGGCAGAGGCTCTGCCTTGGCAAGTTCACAGGTATTGGAGTCGATGATGTGGAGTCGATGAAGTTTATCGAGCAAGCGGTTTCTTTTTTTCAGATAAATAACATGATTTTTTCCCGGAAAAACAAGTGCGGGTGCATTTGGCAATACAGCCAACGCAGCTGTCTCACCCCACGACAAACGACTGGCAGGTCGATTATAATATCGCCATGACGCCGCTTCCAATCCAACCACATTGCCACCAAAAGGAGCATGTGATGCATATAGGTTCATAATTTCATCTTTGCTGTAACCCAACTCTAATCGAAAAGCCAATATCATCTCATAGATTTTTGAAAAGATATTGCGGTTCAGTTCATTTCCACTGATACGAACCACTTGCATGTTGAGCGTACTTCCACCACTCACTACACGACCTTTTTTTATGTATTGACCAAAGGCACGAACGATGGAAACGGGATTTACACCGGGATGATAGCGAAAATACTCATCCTCAAAACAACGAATGCATTCACTAAACTTGTATGGAACTGAATCGGACATGGGAAACCGCCACTGGTAGTCGGGAGCAATGCGTGCCGACATAAAATTACCTTTACGATCCTCGATGATAGTGGAATATGAGGCATTAAACAACGGTTTTGGGAGTGAAAAATAGAACCGAATAGTTAACAAAATAAAAACGGACAGCATCCAAAACCGTGACTTTGGATACAGCAAGCGGTGTTTGATACACCAATGGTTGAAACGTTGAAAAGATTTGATAAATATGTGTTTTAAATTAGAGTTATTTTTTATAACTCGTACGATGACTAAAAGTCATCGTACGAGTATTTCACAAAATGCAAAAAAAATCATTTCACCTTTATCCATTGTCCGAAGGTTCTAGCCTGAATACTGTTATCGTACATGGCTTCGCACTGAACCGATGGCATATAGAATGAACCTAAGTAAGCAGCATGCAGCAGAATCCTGAATACTTTTTTCTGTCCCTTATCCAAATCGAAATACTGATACACCCTATCGTCGCGAATATCCTGATAACGGGCAACATCACTTTTCAACTTCGCACTTTTAATGGCATCCAATCGCGAACTCATAATTTCCCAACCGGAAGGGAAAAGTTGACAAAGAGCAAGATCGGTATAATTCATTCTGACTCCCGGATGAGTTACTGTTACTTCAGCATAAAAATCGGTGCCTTGTTTCAGCAACATTGGATTTACAGGCTTATCTTTCATATCCAGATAACGAACGGTAAGATTTAGATTTTCTGAAACTGCAGCTTGTGTCTTCATAACCGGAATACCTTGTTGCTGAACATGGACATACATATTCTGATTGGAACGATTGGTTACGCTCACCGTTTTTCTTAGTCCGGTAATGTAATTTAACTTCGATTGATAAATAGGTTTTGATGTATTTACATGCACTTTCCCACCATCAATTGTCATATCACAAAGCAGATTTTCACCCGCTGAATTTATTCCGGCATACTTGGATACTGCCAGTAGCATATAGGCAGCCGATTGCGTACTCAACCACTGTGTAGATGAAAGAACATTGGCTATATCCTGTACCAATGGTTTGGCTTGCGCAGTACGTTTCAGCAATACTAAGGTTTCGAGTATCATGGCATCATCACGCTCTGAACTGCCGTAAGTATCGCGATAATTCACACTTTTACCAGATTTCAAAGATAAACCGTTGACAATCTGCCCTGCAATATCCGGCTTTCCGGCAACAGCATAAGCAGCAGCTAGTCGCCATTTGGCAGCATCGTTGATACCGGCTGTTTCACGCATCCTGTTCATAGAACTTAGTGCCGGTTTTTTAGCCAACGCCAGTGTGTAAAGACGATAGGCCTGAATCAAATCTGAGCCGTAATCGTTGGTTTTCGGTTGCCAGTTATTAGCTTGCGAAGTTTGATAACTCAACCATGGATCCAACAAACCTACCGGTAACTGATAACCGCGGGCTTGCGCTTCGAGCATAAAATGTCCTGCATAGTTTGTTCCCCAATCACTAACACCGTATGAATTTTCCGGCCAGTAAGCAAATCCGCCATTGGCCATTTGGTAGGATTTTATTTTCTCCAGGCAGGCATTAATATTCGTTTCTATTTCTCCTTTACAAACGTCGCTCAAGTCCATTACATTTTGTAAGAGCAATTGTGGAAAGGCAGCCGAAGTAATTTGTTCGATACATCCATGCGGATATTGAATGAGGTAATTCAGGCTTTTCTCCATATTTATCGGGTACATGCGTGAAATTTCTACGGTTCCAGAATTCGTTCCCCAAATACCGATGCCGGTAATTGTTTGCGACCATGTTTCACCCGGTTTTATTGAAGCAGTAAAAACATTGGTCACTGGTGGGTTCGGCATTCTGATTTGCAGGCTGGTTTCCGATGTGGCTTTATTACCAGCGGAAATGGCTGAGATAACTATTTTGCCTTGCGCAATCCTATCCTTTGCCCTCACGGTAAATTCCACGATTTTATCGCCTGTTTTATCAAAAGTAAGTTGACGACGACCGCCATCGAGGACTTCAAAACTCCGGTCGGTAGCAAAGTCTACTGTTACATTCCGAACCGATTTGTCGGTAGCAAAAACGGTAACCGGTACTTTGATTACTTCGGAAGGACTTATCACACGCGGCAAAGTGGCAAGCACCATCAACGATTGCTTCACCGGAACAGCTTTTTCGGCCGATCCGTAAGCTCCTTTATCGCCCGCAACCACCATTACCCTCACCGAACCAATATAATTCGGCATGGTAAATGCCAATGTTTTGGACTGCCCCTTGCCTATCGAAATCGGCGTTTGAAACAATACCACAGGTTTAAAACGGTTATTGTTTTCCTTGCCGTTTTTATTCAGATACAAGTCACCACCAATGGAGAACAACCCTGACAGTTTTCCGGTAAATGCTCCCGCCACATACTTGTACAAATCCCAGGTTCGAACACCAAGTGCTTCGTGTGTGTAGAAATTCTCCCATGGATTCGGTGTTTTAAAGCGTGTCAGATCCAACAATCCTTCATCCACGATGGCAACGGTGCAGGTCATTGGTTTACCATTAGCTTCTTTGATAGTTACCGAGAATTTCTCTTGCGGTTTCAGCGCATTTTTCATCGTAATCATCGGAGTAAGGTGGGTGGAAGGATCTTCCACCGCCACTGCCTGAACGCCGTACATCCGAATCGGGAAATCATTTTTACTGTGATTGTGCGGTTGAATATGCGAAACATGAATGTAGATATTCGGAGCCATTTCGGGCGTCACTTTAAACTCAAAACGAGAATTGTCTTTTTCCGGGGTGAACCAGAAATTCTGAATTACCTTGCTCCCGGTTTCAATGCTGATTAAAGCACGTCCTTTGTGAGTCACTGGCAATTCTACCGATACATTTTCACCCACTTTATATTGTTTTTTATCCGTTTGGAACATCAACATCTCCGCTCCACCCGGATTTTCGCTTCCGGCATTGCTCCACCAACCTTTATAGGTGGTGTAAAAAATAGCCCCGGTGCTATGCCCACCATTCATATCGGTAACGCGGATAAACTTACGTCCCCAATATTCACCGCCTAAATTCATTTCGTACATCCTTCGCCCATTATGAATCTCCAGATATTCCGTTTTCATCAGGTTCGCATGTTGACTCGAAACATAATCGGCCATATTCTCTTCGGCCGATTGATCCCACCACCAACGCCAGTAGACATTGTAAATCTCAATTTTCACCTTGCCGGATAATGGCTTTCCATCTTCATTCACCAAAGCAATTGGTACAAGATTTTTTTCATCGGAATATAACGCATTGTTCCACCCTTTCCCCTCGGGAATTTTTACGCCTACATAAGCTTTGAAAGGTGAATAATTAAACACTGCCCGGTCCACACTGAAATTACCTCCCGCTTCAAACGCGTAAGTCTTCATCTGCACCGCCACCATGCCGGGAGCATCGGTTGCTAAATCAAACTTAAACTTTACATCAGCAGCACCATTAGCATTTACATTGCCTTTGAAAATAGAAATATCCTGCGACGAAAACGTTTTTGTAGGGTCGTCGAACACAAAACCTTTACAACTCCCGAAAGTTGTTGTGGCTGAAGCCACCGTAGCATCTATCGTTACTTTGGAATTGGAAGCCGGAGCACCATACAGCCAGTTCACCTGCAGTTTCCCATTTTCGGTCACTCCTTTGTGCAAAATAGCCGAAGGAAAGTTCAGGTTAATCTTCATCCGATTGGGTTTCACCGTTTCCACCCGCAGTGTACGGGCAAAAGTGGATCCTCCTACCAACATTTTTACCGTCCAGTTTCCTGTGGGCGCTGAGCCTGGAGTTTTCAGATTAAAACTGTAGAACCCATTTACGTTGGTCGACCGCACCACGCGCTGCGATAGTTGCCCCATAGGGTTGTACAGTTCCATCACCACCGGATGATTTGGTGGCAAGGCATTATTCTTATCTTCCAAAATAAACGTCAGGAACATAATATCGCCCGGACGCCAAACACCGCGTTCGCCATAAATAAATCCCTTTACCCCTTTCTTCAACTCCTCTCCTTTTACATCAAACATACTCAATGACAAGGACGAAGCATCATCCAGTCGCAGATAACCGCGCTGTTTGTCTTTTTTGGCAATCAACACAAAAGGTTTGTCGGCCAGTTTCACGTTGCACATACCATCCGAATTGGTAGTAATAGTGCCCATGGGCTGATTTTGCAAATTGCGGAATTCAATATCGATGCCTTTGAGCGGGTCGGAGGTGCGGAGGTCGGTTACCGCCACAAAATATTCATTGTTACTTCCGGCTTTGGCAATAATTCCGTAATCGGAAGCCAACACGTTGCGCGCTACTTTATGCGCACTGAGCATATAATACGAGTCTTTGGAAGGATCGTCCTTTTCCTGCCAGTTATACCCATCGGTATAATACTCTTCTTCATCCTCATAATAACCCCAATACGACTCCGATGGCGGTTCGTTATAACTTTCGTTTGGATCTTTGGATGCTACATATGTATCTTTTTTGGTGCCACCAATATTGGGATACAGCGAATGTTTTTTACGGAAAGATATTTCCACCCGGTAGATAGCACCCGGTTCGGGTTCAATAAGTTTGGATAAGTCCAACGAGAAATTATTCCAGACTTTATAATCAATCTGATTTTCAGAAGTCAATGTAACCTCTTGATTATAAACCACTCTCCCTACTCGCTTTATTTCTTGTTTTCCGTCGAGCTGGTTAGCCTGTAGAAACTGGACGATATTGTTTTCGTAAATCTGAATAATCTTTACATCTACGCCTGAAAGACTCACAGCTTTAAAGGGAAATAAAATGCCATCCGTATTGGGAACTATGACACCTTCGCCAATCAGCTCCACCTGAGGTTTTAGACTTACAAACTGAACAACGGTAGTGAAATCACGCCCCAATGGTTTTTCAAATATATTTTTCAACCCTGCAAACACGGTTACTCTCACATTTCCCGTGATGGATCGCTGAGGAATAATGTTTGCCACATTACCATTTATAATTACGTTTTCATCCGCCGCAGGTTGCAGTTTGAACAAGCCTGTAACATCTTGAATTTTGCTCAATGGGTCGGAGAAAAATACATCAATTGTTGTTTTCGGACTGGTTTGCGTTTTTACATGAATGACTGTAAATTCGTCCAACGCTGGCATCTCAAAATTTGCAGAACCATTCTCCTTAGCCCCTATTTTAGGACCTTCCCAGTCAATTCTGATAGTGTAAGCGTCTGTTTTTCGTTCCACACTGTCGATGGAAAACTCGTGTACTATACCATCTGCACTATGTTTCCAATCCAACGAATACTCCTTGCCATTACCCGAAGCTTTGACTGATTTTTCGAGAGTAGCGGCATCAGCCACATCAGCGGTATAGAAAATTCCATGTATCTGTTGCCATTTTTTTTCGCTCACATTCACCGGCGATATACCATTAAACTCATATCGAATATCCTGATGTTTAACCTGAAAACGGAACGTCAGCGTTTTCAGATGATCAGGGACTTTCACAAATTTATCCAACTCAAAATCCACCGTATAAATCTCGCCCGAGGGCAATGGTTTTTCGGGCGTAAACTCAATCGTTTGTTTGTCCACCCATTTCACTTGCCCTTTCACATCCGAACTGAATGAAAATGGATTGAAGGGTAATACTTTTCCCGGAACAGCTTCGGACACTTCAGCAACCAACCGAACCTGCACTTTGGTGGCGTTCGAAACCACTCCCGACGTAAACGAAATAACATAGGCAGCAAAAGCCGGATCTATTTTAATCGGTCTTAATTTTTTATCACACGATGGCAATACGAACAAAAACGAAAAAGCGAGAAGCATGGAAATAAGGCGGTTTCCTGTGGACATAAAAGCTTTCATAAGTACGTAAAAAAGTGGAAGTTGAAAAATGTAATCTAATATGCAAATGTAATTTGTTTTTTACAATTACGGTGTTTTTTTAGTTATTTTTCTAAATAAGCGCAAAAAGAAGCTTTTAAATAGTTGGAGCCAGTTTTATTTATCTTTCAATTTCGAGACAAGATTTATAATGTATTAGGTTATAAATATCACTATAACTTCATCTCTTGTTGCCAAATATCAAAAAGTAAAGTTTTAATATCAAATTTCACGGAAATCACAAATAATGTATAAATATCTTTGTGCCAACATAGTATAACAAACACGTTAGGCGCTTGTTTTTCAATATGAATAGTCGTTCCAATATCGAATTCCAACCCCAAAATTTCAATTTTGAATTTCCCGGCGTATAACCCATTTTAAGACAAATAGTTCATCAGTTTTAGGCATCTGTCCAATTTTACAGACTATTGTACAGAATTCGAGTTACAAAAATATACGAAAGAATACCTTTGTTATTCATTATAAAAATCATTTAAAACTGAAAACAACCGGAAACAGAAATGGGAACAAGCCTGCCCTTTCTCAAAATCCCCGACTTTAAAACTAAATCAACACGAAGGCTAAAACACATCTATAAAAAATTAAAAACTGCTGATGAAAAAACAGGAGTTTGAAAGGGTAACAAAACACATCAATAACTAAAAATTAAATTACATGAAAATCAGAAATTTATTGAAAAAATCAATTTCGAAGCAAATTCAACATCGATTGATGACCGCATTACTAATGCTCATCACATCACAATTGATTTTTGCACAAACTAAATCTATAACAGGTAAGGTAGTAGATGAAAAAGGAGAAACAGTAATTGGAGCTGCAATCACTGTGAAAGGAACCTCTCGAGGAACAATAACTAATGTCGATGGAGGATTTTCGATTACAGTTGGACCAAAAGAAGTCCTGAGTGTAAGACTAATAGGATATGTGGAACAAGAGATCGCTCCAGGATCACAAACTATTCTAAAAGTAGTAATGAAAGAAGATACTCAGGTACTTGATGAAGTTGTGGTAGTAGGGTATGGAGTTCAAAAGAAGAGCGATGTTACTGGCGCCATGGCACGTGTAGGTGAAAAAGAATTGAAAGCTATGCCTGTAAAAGATGCTTTACAGGGTATGCAAGGGAAAGTAGCCGGTATTGATATTACTACCAACCAGCGTCCCGGACAGGTAGGTGATATTAAAATTCGCGGTGTGCGCTCTATAAATGCTGAAAACAATCCGTTGTATGTAGTAGACGGAATGGTACTTCAAGCAAGTGGGATTGATAATATCAACCCAAGTGATATTGAATCAATCGATGTTTTAAAAGATGCCTCAGCAACAGCCATCTATGGATCGCGTGGAGCCAATGGTGTAATATTGGTAACAACCAAACGGGGGAAAAGCGGAAAACTTTCAGTGAATTATAGTGGATCTGTTACATTTGAGAAAATGTATAATGTAACCGAGAACATGAGTGCCGGAGAATGGATTGATTATTCTCGCTTAGCGAAAATAAATGCAGGTACCTATGGAGCAACAACGGCTTCTCGTGCTGGTGATTTTGCAAAGTGGTCATCTATCGCTGATTCGTGGGCAAATATTGATGCAGGTTGGTCTAAAGATGCAAGTGGCAATGATGTATGGAATTCTGCCAATGTCAAAGGTTACGATTGGGAACAATATGGAAAGCAAGTAGGTGTTAGTACAGAGCATACTTTAAGCGTTTCCGGTGGTGGTCAGAATAGCCAAGCATATGGCTCATTCGGTTATTTCAACCAAGAAGGAACTCAACCGGGACAAAAGTATGAAAGATATACTTCAAAAGTCAGTTTCGATGCTACTCCTACAAAATGGTTTAAAATGGGAACAGCTATTAATGGATCCTTTGCAAACCAAGACTATGGCTATAGCTTTGCTAAATCTGTAACCGGAGCTGGTGATTATTACGGTGCATTGAGAGGAATGTTGGCATGGACTGTTCCTTATGATGCTAATGGCGCTTATATCAGAAATCCTGCTGCAGGAGATGTAAATATAATCAACCCAATAGATGAGTTGGATTATACAGTAAATAATCGCAAGGGATTTATTGTTAACAGTAGCTTTTATAGCCAATTGGATTTTGGAGAAATGTTTAGCCCATTAAAAGGACTAAAATACAGAATTCAATTCGGTCCTGAATTAAGATATAATCGCAATTCCACATTTTATGATAAAGCAGGTATTAATGGAGATGGAAGCAATCAAGCTACGTATAATACCAGCCAAATATTATCTTGGACATTAGATAACTTGATATATTACGATCGTAATTTGGGCTCTAGCCATAAAATTGGTGTTACCTTAATGCAATCAGCATCGGGCTATCATTCAGAGTCTTCAAATATGAAATCTAATACATTAGCTACTACTAATGAGCTGTGGTATAACATTGGATCAGGGGGAAGCCTAAATGGTTTTGGAACAGGTTTATCCGAGAAACAAATGGCTTCATATATGGCACGTATAAACTATGGTTACAAAGAAAAGTACTTGTTGACAGCCTCTGCACGTTTAGATGGATCGTCTGTATTAGCCGATGGACATAAATGGGCACCTTTTTATTCAGCTGCATTAGGCTGGCGTATTGATCAGGAGAAATTTATGAAGAATGTAACATTCGTTGATGCCTTGAAACTTCGTTTGGGAGCAGGGGTTACAGGTAATGCTGCCATTGGAGCTTATGGAACCAAAGGCGGAATTACTCAAATGTACTATAATTGGGGAGCTACAGCTTCTACGGCAGGATATATTTTCTCGGACTTGTCAGCGTCTTCACCTGTACTATTAGCAAATTCAAATTTGGGTTGGGAGAAAACAACACAATACAATCTAGGTATGGATTACACTCTCTTAAAAAGCCGGATTAGCGGAAGTATGGATATTTATAAAACACAAACCAAAGATCTGTTGATGAGAATGTCAATTCCAAGTGCTACCGGCTATGTTCAAACATGGAGCAATGTAGGAGAAACCAAAGGATGGGGTATTGATTTTCAGGTAAATTCCCTGAATATCAAAACGAAGGATTTTGCATGGTCAACTACCTTGACTTGGTCTTTAGACAGATGTAAAGTTGAAAAACTATCTAACGGCAGAACACAAGATATAGGTAGTTCTTTATTTGTTGGCAAAGAGTTAGGAGTATACTATGACTTTGTTTACGATGGAATATGGAAAACATCGGAAGCTACTGAAGCGGCTAAATATGGTAGAAAACCAGGACAAATTAGAGTAAAAGATTTAAATAGTGATAATGTAATTAGTTCTAATGACGATAGACAGATTGTTGGAAAAACACGTCCAGACTGGTCGGGTGGTATTTCAAACACTTTTAATTATAAGAATTTAGAACTTTCATTCTTTATCTATTCCCGCTGGGGATTTACAGTTAATAAAGGATCTGTCAACCTAGGTGGACTTTATCAAACTCGTAAAGTAGATTATTGGATAGCAGGTATAAACGAAGACGCTGAGTATTATTCTCCGGGATCGAATGGTGTAAATGCAGATGTTTATGCAGGAGCACAGAGCTATCAGGATGGTTCGTTTGTTAAGATGAGAAACATCAATTTAGGATACAATTTCAATTCAAAACAACTAAGCAAATTAAAGATCAGCAATCTTAAAGTATATGCTCAAGTTATGAATCCTTTTACAATCTATTCTAAATGTAAAATTCTGGATACAGATCTTTCGAGCTACGACAACAATACAACTTCTACAGGTACAGATATTACAACCAAAGCGTTAGTGTTTGGTATCAACGTTGGTTTCTAAAAATCTTAAAAACAATACAAAATGAAAATAAATAAAACATTATTAATAGCGGCTATTGTAAGTATATCGGGGGTTTTAATGCCTTCTTGCAGTGAAAGCTTCTTAAATGAAGAATTGATCACTAGCCGTAATACTGAATATTTCAAAACACAAGCTGGTTTGGACGACTTGTCAACAGGTCTATATCCGTTGCTTAAGTTTAAATTCAACTATATTTGGGGTATTGAAATGTACAACTTAGGTGTAGACGAGTTTACAGATGCTAATAACTCAATTCCAAGTTTCAACTGCTATAGTTCAGATCTGAACGCTACTGAAACTGGAGCTGTATCTCCGCTATGGGATAATATGTACGGCTATATTGAGTCTGCAAATACTCTTATTCAGAATGTGCCGCTTTACTACGATTCTAAAAGTGCAAATTACAACATAAGACTTGGCGAAGGTCATTTCCTTCGTGCATATTGTTATCTGCAACTATTTACACAGTTTGGGGGCGTGCCATTAAAACTAACACCTTCAAATGGTAAAGTAGAAACATATTTTACCCGTAACACGCAAGAAGAGTGTTTAAATCAAATTATTGCAGATATTGAAAAGGCATATAGTTTGCTACCTACTACTCCAGCAACTACAGGTCGTCTTACAAAATGGGCTGCAGCGCACTTTGCAGCAAAAACTCATTTGACTCGTGCGAGCGAATTATATGCTTCATGGAATTCTTCCTACGTATCTGCCGACTTGGATGCAGTAATTAAATTTGGTTCGGAAGTAGTAACTGCACATCCATTAGCTAATGATTATGTTGAACTTTGGGATTATACAAAAGCAAACAGTGCAAATGAAAAATCTTCAGAAGTAGTTTTAGCTGCACAATTCTCAGACGATCAAACGACTTGGGGACGCTATGGCAATCAAATGCACCTGTATTATCCATCTGTTTACCAAAATTTAGCAGGAACAACCCGCGATATTTCCGGTGGACGCGAATTTTCTTACGCACGTGCTACAAATTACACATTGGATGTATTTGACCGCGTTAACGATTCTCGTTTCTGGAAATCATTTATTACAACTTATGGATGTGATAATACAAAAGGAGCACCTGTGTGGACTACTACCAATGCACCATTTGGCCCAGCGGGAACTGTTGCTGGAGCTAAACGCTTCACTGGTGGAAACCTTGCTATTAAATATATTGTAAATAATGCTGGAGATAGCCGTTATGCAGCTGTAGCTAACGATGTAACAGGCGTACTAAAGGGTGGAATAATGGAAAACACACATACCTTTGTTCGGTATTTTAATGGCGAACCTCAGGCTTGGGTTGGCAAACATGGAAATAATGGATATTATGGCGAGCAACAAAGATCGGTGGCTTTATCTAAATACCGTGACGGATATCGTGTTGCTATTGCTTCTCAATTTGGAACACGCGATGCTATTATAGCTCGTTCGGCCGATGATGTATTAATGGTGGCTGAGGCTTATATTCGCAAAGGTGAATCTAGTTATCCAAATGCAATTACTTGGATTAACAAACTACGCGATCGTGCAGCTTATAAAGCTGGAGAGGATAGAGCAAAACATATCGATGGAGGTCAGGCTTATAAGAACAATTCATATTGTACCGGCAAAGGTGGAGGTTATTCTGCCGATGGAGCTATTTATTGGGAAAAGAACACTTATTATGAGTCTAATGACATGGCTGTGACTACAGCTTCAACAAACTCTCCTATGCATATCAACGATATAAGTGCGATATATAACTCAACTGTCGATGCACCTATATATACAAAATTAGGTTGTTCTACTAATGCTGAGAAAATGATGTGTTTCTTGTTGAATGAACGAACTCGCGAGCTTTGTGGTGAAACTTATCGTTGGGAAGATTTAGCAAGAACTAAAACCTTGGAAAGTCGATGGAAAGCATTTAACGATGGATTTGTGAGAGGAAATACTGCATTTAATGCAACAACTCACTACTACCGTCCAATTCCACAATCATTCCTTGATGCAATTAGTAATGTAAATGGAGGGTCATTAACTGCTGAAGAGAAAAAACAACTTCAAAATCCTGGATACTAGAAAAAAGATTTTTCAACACTTGTTTAAGTATTTATTTATCCAACAAATAAGGCTGCCCACTAAAAAAGGACAGCCTTTTTTGTTCCAGCCCCATAAAAAAAGCCTGCTCCAACTACGGAACAGGCTTTTATTTTATACAAGAAATTGCAAATTGCTTTTAGAATCTTTTAAAACCGATAATCTCGCGTACTTCACGAATGGTTTTTGCGGCGTTTTCCTGCGCTTTCTCCTTGCCCATGCGGGCAACCTTCGAAACATAAGCTTCGTCAGCAGAGATGGACTTAATACGCTCACGCATGGGTTCTGTAAAGGCAATCATATCTAGTGTCAATTGCTTTTTCATATCTCCATAGCGAATCTGGCAGGTATTATACATCTCGTCAAAGAAATTGAAGGTCTCAGTCGCCGAAACTACCTTCATCAACTGGAATATGTTTTGGATAGCATCCGGTTTCGGTTGATTAGGTTCAGTTGGACCGCTATCGGTAACAGCTTTCATCACTTTTTTACGAATTGCTTCGGGCTCATCAGCAAAATAAATAGCATTTCCTTCGCCTTCCGATTTTCCCATTTTACCACTTCCGTTCAATCCCGGAATTTTCACCAGTTCATTTCCAAAATTAAATGCTTGTGGTTCTGGAAAATAATCAACGTTATACAATCTGTTGAAGCGATTTCCAAAGGTACGGGTCATTTCCAAATGTTGTTCCTGATCTTTTCCTACCGGCACTTTGGTAGCTCTGTGTATTAAGATGTCAGCAGCCATAAGCGTAGGATAAGTAAGCAATCCTGAATTTACATTTTCGGGCTGTTGACGAATTTTATCCTTAAACGACGTACAACGCTCTAATTCTCCAATATATGCATTCATATTGAGAAATAGGTACAGCTCAACAACCTCAGGCACATCACTTTGAATGTAAAGTGTTGACTTTTCTGGATCCAGCCCGGCAGCCAGGTATTCAACCAATATCTGACGGACATTGCCATGTAAATCGGCCGGTGTTGGATGTGTGGTAAGGGAATGATAATCTGCAATAAAAAAATAGCAGTTATGCTCATTCTGCATTGTAAGAAAATTGCGCAATGCGCCAAAATAATTACCTAAGTGAAGGTTTCCGGTTGGGCGAATGCCACTAACAACTGTTTCCATAATGACCCCTAGCCCCTAAAGGGGGACTATAATAAATTTGTTTGTCTTTCTTTAATATTATTTCCCCTACAGATAAATGTCTTATTCTTATCCCCCTTCGGGGCTAGGGGTTTTTCTTCTTTCCTATTCTATCGGTATTGATCTACGAATGCGTTGATCTAACGAAGTGAGCGTTTCGGTAGTAGCTACTCCTTTTATTTCCTGTATGCGCGAATTAAGCAGCTCCATAAGGTGCTCATCGTTCTTTGCATAAAGCTTGATAAGAATGGTATAATTGCCTAAGGTATATTGCGATTCTACAATCTCCGGAATTTTTTCAAGCTCTTGTACCACTTCTTTGTACATTGAACCACGCTCCAGCGTTATTCCAATATAAACACACATTTGAAATCCTAACATTTTAGGATTTACATGATAACCCGACCCGGTGATAACATCGATATCTATCAATCGTTGAACACGTTGATGAATGGCTGCGCGGGATACACCACACTCTTCGGCCACATCCTTAAAAGGCATACGGGCATTTTTTGTAATAATCTGCAAAATTTTTCGGTCTAATTGATCAATCTTTTCCATAATACTTGATTTTTGTTTAGCATATTGACAGCAAAATTATACAAAATAAATGGAAATTGAAATATTTAAGAGCTGTTTATGATATATTAAAGGATAAAAGATATTAATTTACGGATAATGACTATCTTTTTGACAAAAAAAGCCGAAGTGATAACACTTCGGCTTTTCATATCGTTTACAAAAACTATTGTCTTTGTTGTTGTTGCTGTTGCATTTGTTGTTGTAACTGTTGCATTTGCTCAGCACTCAATTGTTGCCCACCTGCAGGAGCTGGTGCTTCTTTTTCGATAGAGAGTAATTCTACTTCAAAAATCAACATTGAGAAAGGTTGAATTTTTCCTTGACCACCGTTACCGTAAGCTAACTCTTGTGGTACATACAATTTGAATTTAGAACCAACCGGCATCAATTGCAACGCTTCAGTCCATCCTTTTATTACCTGATTAACTGGGAAAACAACAGGTTCTTTACGTTCAACCGAACTATCAAAAACAGTTCCATCAATCAAAGTTCCATGATAGTTTACTTTCACCTGGTTTGTAGCAGTTGGAATTGGGCCTGTACCTTTTTTCACGATTTCGTATTGAAGACCGCTGGCAGTGGTGATTACACCTGGCTTTTTTCCATTTTCTGAAAGAAATTTTTCACCTGCTTTTTTGTTAGGACCAAATTGAGCTTCCATTTTTTTAGATTGAAGTGCTTGCATGGTAGTGTTCAAATAGGCTTGTGCATCTTTAGCAGTCATTTGGATGTTGGAGCTTTTAAGACCGTTAATCAACCCTTGTTTGATTAGGTCGATATCTACTTTCAAAGTAGAATCACCTAATAAACCTGCTTTTTCCTGTCCTTTCAAAGAAGTTCCGATTTGAGTTCCTAGCTCAACAATTTCAGCATTTTCTTTAACCACATCACCTTTGCTTCCGTCTTTCAATCCGGCAAGTAAAGCTTCAATCTTTAGTTCAGCTGAATCACCTTTGATGTAATAGTCTTTGATTCCTACACCGTTGGCCAAACCAAAAGCATAATTCAAACTATCAATTTGCGTTTTCAAAGTTGGCGTTTTAGCTTTATTGCTATCGCACGAAGTGAATGTAAATGCAGCCACCAAAGCCACAGCGATGAATATATTCAGTTTTTTCATTTTATCTGTATATTTTAATTTATTAAATTATTAGTTTGCTTGTGGTTGTGGAGCTTGTTGTGGAGCTGACATTTGAGGTTGTGAACCACCCATCTTAGAAGCTTGAATAGCCATCATTGTTTTTTGAATATACTCTTGCGCTTGTTGTGGAGTCATACCATCTTTATGACCCCGTAGTGCATTTACCAAACCTTGTTTTACTAAGTCAGCATTAAATTTTAATGTAGAATCGCCCATCAAGCCTGATGCTTTTTGTTTTTTGAATGTAGATCCGATTTGTTGACCCAATTTATACATTTCGTCTTTGCTCACTTCTTTTTTGTAAGCTTCATCTATAGCTTTCATCAATGCTACAACTGCTTTATCTGAAGAATCTTTTTGCATCATGTTAGTTTTGATACCTTCTCCATTGGCTAAACCAAGTGTGTAATTGATACTGTCGTTTTGAGTTTTCAAAGTCACAGTTTTAGCTTCGTATTTATTACACGAAGAAAGTAGAAAAATGGCAACCAAAGTTACCAACGATAAAATACTTTGTTTTTTCATTTGAATAATATTTATAAATTTATTTTTAGTTTCAATAACCGAAATCTATTTGGTTTTCTTTACACCTTTAGATACGGCTGTTTTTTTGATTGATTTTGGAGCTACAAACGGTTTTAGTACAGGAGCAACTGGAGCTATTTCGACAACCGGTTTAATTTTAAGTAATTCGATTTCAAAAATCAATGTTGCAAATCCCGGTATTGGTCCTCCATTTGGAGTTCCTTGTTCACCATAACCTAAAGTGTAAGGAACAAAGAATTTGTATTTCGAACCTACTGACATCAACTGTACACCTTCAGTCCATCCCGGAATTACCTGATTCAAAGGGAAGGTAATTGGTTCACCACGGTCTACCGAGCTATCAAATTTTGTTCCATCAAGCAAAAACCCTTGGTAATGAACTTCTACCGAGTCAGTTGCTTTCGGTTTTAAACCTTCAGCAGGCACTAAAACCTGATATTGGAGTCCACTTTCTGTTGTTTTTACACCTTCTTTTGTTTTATTTTCAGCTAAGAATTTATCTCCGGCTCCCTTCTTTGCTTCTAGTTCCTTAGCTTGAGCTGCAGAAATATATTTGCGAAAAAACTCAGTAGCAAATTCCTTTGTCATAAGTGTAGAATCGCCTTTCATTGCTGTTGAAAAACCTTTGATCAATAAATCAACATTAGATGCACCACCCGGGATGTTCTTAATGTTTTTTGCAAAATCAGCACCAACATTCATTCCCAGTGCATAACTCATAGAGTCAACCTGATTGAAGAACACTTGTTTGCATACATCTGCTGCAGGTGCATCCGATTTTTTCTTTTTATCTTTAGCAACTGCCGAAGTAAAAACTAAACAAATGGCACCAAGAACTAAAACTGTTTTTTTCATTATTCGTTATTAATATTAAATTTGTAGATTTTTATTGCAAAAAAACTATACAATGTCCAACAGCTCAACTTCGAAAATCAAAGTAGCATGTGGAGCGATAGCTTGTCCTGCACCTTGTGCACCATAAGCTAAGTCGGATGGGATAAATAATTTCCATTTTGAACCAACAGGCATCAATTGAAGTGCTTCAACCCAACCGCTGATTACCTGAGTTACACCAAAAGTTGCAGGTTCACCACGACTAACTGAACTGTCGAAAACATTTCCATCGATAGTAGTACCATGGTAATGTACTTTTACTGAGTTGGATGCAGTTGGTATTGCTCCATTGCCTGCAGTCATTACTTCATATTGCAATCCGCTGGCTAACGTTACAACTTCGCTACGTTTAGCATTTTCAGCTAAAAACGCTTTTCCTTCTGCTTGTCCTTTTTCACTTACCTTAGCTTGCAAGGCAGTAAAAAATTCATTTATAACCGCTTGAGCATCTTCGTAGCTCATATCCGGTTTATTTTGTTCCATTACATCTTGTATCCCTTTAGCCAATTTACCATAATCCAATGCAGTAACACCGCTTCCTAAAAGATTATTACCTAAACTTAAACCCAATGCATAACTTACTTTTTCCATTCTAAAATTTAATTTTTACCTTAGTTTCCCAACTTGTGATGAACTAAGTCAGTTTGTTTTTTATATATTTATTTTTATCAAATACTTAGCTTTAATGTTCTTTGTGAGTTTTCGATTCATTTTTACTCAAAAAAAACGCTGCAAAGATAGCTGATTTGTTGGATAATAGCGTGTTAATAAATCGAAATTATAACGATGAAACCACAATTGGTAATTTTTGATGTTTTCTTTCACCGGTATTTGGGTTAAACATTTCAAAATAAAGCACATAAATTCCGACATTTGCATTTTTACCACTTGCCGTTTTCCCATCCCAAATCAAGAAACCTTCGGTGGGGAGTAAAATATTAGCTCCCAACTGAACAACCCTCACTCCGACTGCATTCAAAATCATAACATTTGCTACATATCCGACAGCCTCTGTTTTGAATTTAACAATACAGACATCATTTATTCCATCATTGTCCGGCGAGAAACTCTCAGGTTCAGTCCATACAAATTTTTCGACATTTACAGCGTCGAGCAAATCTCTGAATTGTGAATTCTGACATCCCGGTGTGCCAAAATTTGTGGTTGATGCTGCTGAATGCCACGATGCTGCATCCTGAGTTCCTAAATCGGGGTTGATGCGTTCTAATGCCACACCTTTCGGATTTTTTACAAGAGCGTTATGCC
Source organism: Paludibacteraceae bacterium (assembly GCA_942493025.1). GTDB lineage: Bacteria > Bacteroidota > Bacteroidia > Bacteroidales > Paludibacteraceae > Paludibacter. The sequence continues at coordinate 3,289,723 of OW818663.1, read as the reverse complement.
ATTTTACATTATATTGCAATTCATCAAAAATGCTGTCCTTTGCCGAATTTGTAAGAACCAATACTCCACTTTCATTATTGAGCGAGTTCCATGTGGTAGTAATTATATTACTTTCAGGCGGACATGAGTAATAACTACGAAGTAATTCAGCATCCGAACAGAATGCCAGATAGCCATGAGGTAAAATATACGTTTGCGGAGGAATAATAACTCCCGTATTCACCGTACCATCTGTTTTACGGGTGGTAAAAATCATACCCGAAACATCCAACAGCTTATCTGATTTATTGTAAATTTCAATATACTCCAAGGAAGTTTCAGGATTCTCAAACATTACTTCGTTGAAAATCAGATCACCAATCTCTTTTTTCTCAACAATACCAATGCTTTTACTCTTCAATTCTGGCTGATTACCTGCTAGGTCAGACAATCCATTAGTTTGCAAATTATATATCTTCCCTTTTTGGAAGTCATTCGCAAAAGTCAATTCGATGGATGTTTTATCCACTGAAATGATTGTAGAAACCGGACTTCCCATTCCATTGTCCAGCGTAAAAGTGCTTGCTGAAAAATCCATTCGTTCCGAAAACTCGAGTTTCAGTTTATTCGGTTGCTCAATGATCAGTGAATTCCAAACCGGAAGTTCCGTATCAACATAAACCGAGTTTAGATAACCGGGAGTTCCATAGTTCCCAACTGCGGTCGAAGAATGCCATGAATACGCATCTTGGGTCACCAAATCCGGACTCGTGCGTTCCAGCGATATGCCCTTCGGAGTAACCACCCAGGAATTGTGCCACTTCACATCATATTTCAGTTCATCGAAAATACTGTCTTTGGCTGCACTGGTCAGCACAAGGGTCGAACTTTCATTATTGAGTACTGTCCATGAAGTACTTATAATAGTACTTTCGGGCGGACAAGCGTGAAAACTGTGAACTGTTTCGGCATTGGAACACAGTGCCAGATAGCCTTTAGGTTTTAGAAGAGCTGTGTTCTTTGGGATAACATTTCCCGTATTCATCGTACCATCTGTTTTGCGAGTGGTAAAAATCATACCCGATACATCCAGTAACTTGTCGGACTTATTGTAAATCTCAATGTATTCCAAGGAAGTTTCAGGATTCTCAAACATTACTTCGTTGAAAATCAGATCACCAATCTCTTTTTTCTCGACAATGCCAATTGATTTTTGAGTGATAGTTGGAATATTTCCGGCTAGATCGGTCAACCCTGTCGTTTGCAAATTATACATCTTTCCTTTTTGAAAATCATTCGCAAAAGTCAATTCGACTAATGTCTTATCCGCTGAGATGAGCATTGAGATAGGATTTCCCATTCCATTGTCAAGCGTAAAGGTACTTTTCGAAAAATCCATTCGTTCCGAAAATCCAAGTTTTAGTTTATTGGGCTGTTCGATGACTAATGAATTCCAAATCGGTTGCTCCGTATCAACATAAACGGAATTTTGATAACCGGGAGTTCCGAAATTGTTATTAGGACTAGCTGAATGCCATGAATAAGCATCTTGGGTCACCAAATCAGGACTCGTGCGTTCCAAAGCGATGCCCTTCGGACTAACCACCAATGAATTGTGCCACTTCACATCGTATTTCAGTTCATCGAAAATACTGTCTTTGGCTGCACTGGTCAACACCAAAGTCGAACTCTCGTTATTGAGCGTTGTCCATGAAGTACTTATAATATTGCTTTCGGGCGAACAAGCATGAAAACTGCGAACCGTTTCGGCATTCGAGCACAGTGCTAAATAGCCTTTTGGAGGCAAAAGTGGAGTCTGCTTGGGAATAATAACTCCCGTATTCATCGTACCATCTGTTTTACGCGTGGTAAAAATCATGCCCGAAACATCCAACAGCTTATCTGATTTATTGTAAATTTCAATATACTCCAAGGAAGTTTCAGGATTCTCAAACATTACTTCGTTGAAAATCAGATCACCAATCTCTTTTTTCTCAACAATACCAATGCTTTTACTCTTCAATTCTGGCTGATTACCTGCTAGGTCAGACAATCCATTAGTTTGCAAATTATATATCTTCCCTTTTTGGAAGTCATTAGCAAAAGTCAATTCGATGGATATTTTATCCGCTGAAATAATTGTTGAAACGAGACTTCCCATTCCATTATCAACCGTAAAAGTACTTGCAGAGAAATTCATTCGTTCCGAAAACTCGAGTTTCAGTTTATTGGGTTGTTCGATGACTAATGAATTCCAAATCGGTTGCTCCGTATCAACATAAACGGAATTTTGATAACCGGGAGTTCCGAAATTGTTATTAGGACTAGCTGAATGCCATGAATAAGCATCTTGGGTCACCAAATCAGGACTCGTGCGTTCCAAAGCGATGCCCTTCGGACTAACCACCAATGAATTGTGCCACTTCACATCGTATTTCAGTTCATCGAAAATACTGTCTTTGGCTGCACTGGTCAACACCAAAGTCGAACTCTCGTTATTGAGCGTTGTCCATGAAGTACTTATAATATTGCTTTCGGGCGAACAAGCATGAAAACTGCGAACCGTTTCGGCATTCGAGCACAGTGCTAAATAGCCTTTTGGAGGCAAAAGTGGAGTCTGCTTGGGAATAATAACTCCCGTATTCATCGTACCATCTGTTTTACGCGTGGTAAAAATCATGCCCGAAACATCCAACAGCTTATCTGATTTATTGTAAATTTCAATATACTCCAAGGAAGTTTCAGGATTCTCAAACATTACTTCGTTGAAAATCAGATCACCAATCTCTTTTTTCTCAACAATACCAATGCTTTTACTCTTCAATTCTGGCTGATTACCTGCTAGGTCAGACAATCCATTAGTTTGCAAATTATATATCTTCCCTTTTTGGAAGTCATTAGCAAAAGTCAATTCGATGGATATTTTATCCGCTGAAATAATTGTTGAAACGAGACTTCCCATTCCATTATCAACCGTAAAAGTACTTGCAGAGAAATTCATTCGTTCCGAAAACTCGAGTTTCAGTTTATTGGGTTGTTCGATGACTAATGAATTCCAAATCGGTTGCTCCGTATCAACATAAACGGAATTTTGATAACCGGGAGTTCCATAGTTGCCAACTGCGGTCGAAGAATGCCATGAATACGCATCTTGGGTCACCAAATCTAGACTCGTGCGTTCCAACGATATTCCCTTCGGACTAACTACCCATGAATTATGCCATTTCACATCATATTTCAGTTCGTCGAAAATACTGTCTTTGGCTGCGCTGGTCAACACCAAAGTCGAACTTTCATTATTGAGTACTGTCCATGAAGTACTTATGATAGCACTTTCGGGCGGACAAGCATGAAAACTGCGAACCGTTTCGGCATTTGAACACAGCGCTAAATAACCTTTGGGAGGCAAAAGTGGAGTCTGCTTGGGAATAATAACTCCCGTATTCATCGTACCATCTGTTTTACGCGTTGTAAAAATCATACCCGAAACATCCAACAGCTTATCCGATTTATTGTAAATTTCAATGTATTCCAATGAAGTTTCCGGGTTCTCAAACATTACCTCGTTGAAAATCAAATCACCAATCTCTTTTTTCTCAACAATACCGATTGATTTTTGAGTGATGGTTGGAATATTACCTGCCAAATCGATCAATCCTGTCGTTTGTAGATTATATATTTTTCCCTTTTCAAAATTACTTGCATAAACTAAGGTAATCAGTGTTTTGTCAGCAGATATTTCAGTCGAAACAGTACTTCCCATTCCATTATCCAGTACAAAAGTACTTTTCGAAAAATCCATGCGTTCCGAAAATCCAAGTTTCAGTTTATTGGGTTGCTCGATAACTAATGAATTCCAAATAGGAAGTTCCGTATCGACATAAACCGAGTTTTTATAACCGGGTGTTCCGTAGTTGCCAACTGCGGTCGAAGAATGCCACGAGTACGCATCTTGTGTCACCAAATCCGGACTCGTGCGTTCCAACGATATGCCTTTCGGACTAGCCACCCATGAATTATGCCACTTCACATCGTATTTCAGTTCATCGAAAATACTATCTTTAGCTGCACTCGTCAAAACTAAAGTCGAACTCTCGTTATTGAGTGCTGTCCATGAAGTACTTATAATAGCACTTTCAGGTGGGCAAGCGTGGAAACTGCGAACCGTTTCGACATTTGAACACAGCGCTAAATAACCTTTGGGAGGCAAAAGTGGAGTCTGCTTGGGAATAATAACTCCCGTATTCATCGTACCATCTGTTTTACGAGTAGTTAAAATCATGCCCAAAACATCCAGCAGTTTATCCGATTTGTTATAAATTTCAATATACTCCAATGAAGTTTCAGGATTTTCAAACATTACTTCGTTGAAAATCAAATCACCAATCTCTTTTTTCTCAACAATACCGATTGATTTTTGAGTGGTTGATGGAACGTTTCCTGCTAAATCTGCCAACCCGGTTGTTTGTAAATTATACATCTTTCCTTTCTGAAAATCATTCGCAAAAGTCAATTCGACTAATGTCTTATCCGCTGAGATGAGCGTTGAGATAGGATTTCCCATTCCATTATCCAACGTAAAAGTACTTGTTGAAAAATTCATTCGTTCCGAAAATCCAAGTTTTAGTTTATTGGGTTGTTCGATGACGATTGAATTCCAAACCGGAAGTTCCGTATCAATATAAACCGAGTTTTGGTAACCGGGAGTTCCGAAATTGTTGTTGGGATTAGCTGAATGCCATGAATACGCATCTTGGGTCACCAAATCCGGACTCGTGCGTTCCAGCGATATGCCCTTCGGAGTAACCACCCAGGAATTATGCCACTTCACATCATATTTCAGTTCGTCGAAAATACTGTCTTTGGCCGCACTGGTCAACACCAAAGTCGAACTCTCGTTATTGAGCGTTGTCCATGAAGTACTTATAATATTGCTTTCGGGCGGACAAGCATGAAAGTTGCGAACCGTTTCGGCATTGGAACACAGTGCTAAATAGCCTTTTGGAGGCAAAAGTGGAGTCTGCTTGGGAATAATAACTCCCGTATTCATCGTACCATCTGTTTTACGCGTGGTGAAAATCATACCCGATACATCCAACAGTTTATCCGATTTATTATAAATTTCAATATACTCCAACGAAGTTTCCGGGTTCTCGAACATTACCTCGTTGAAAATCAAATCACCAATCTCTTTTTTCTCAACAATACCGATTGATTTTTGAGTGGTTGATGGAACGTTTCCTGCTAAATCTGCCAACCCGGTTGTTTGTAAATTATACATCTTTCCTTTCTGAAAATCATTCGCAAAAGTCAATTCGACTAATGTCTTATCCGCTGAGATGAGCGTTGAGATAGGATTTCCCATTCCATTATCCAACGTAAAAGTACTTGTTGAAAAATTCATTCGTTCCGAAAATCCAAGTTTTAGTTTATTGGGTTGTTCGATGACGATTGAATTCCAAACCGGAAGTTCCGTATCAATATAAACCGAGTTTTGGTAACCGGGAGTTCCGAAATTGTTGTTGGGATTAGCTGAATGCCATGAATACGCATCTTGGGTCACCAAATCCGGACTTGTACGCTCCAGCGATATGCCCCTCGGAGTAACCACCCAGGAATTATGCCACTTCACATCATATTTCAGTTCGTCGAAAATACTGTCTTTGGCCGCACTGGCCAGCACAAGTGTCGAACTTTCGTTATTGAGTGCTGTCCATGAAGTACTTATAATAGCACTTTCTTGCGGACAAGCATGAAAGTTGCGAACCGTTTCGGCATTGGAACACAGTGCTAAATAGCCTTTTGGAGGCAAAAGTGGAGTCTGCTTGGGAATAATAACTCCCGTATTCATCGTACCATCTGTTTTGTGCGTGGTGAAAATCATACCCGATACATCCAACAGTTTATCCGATTTATTATAAATTTCAATATACTCCAACGAAGTTTCCGGGTTCTCGAACATTACCTCGTTGAAAATCAAATCACCTATTTCTTTTTTCTCAATAATCCCGATTGATTTCTGAGTAGTTGATGGAAGGTTTCCTGCTAAATCAGCTAAACCGGTCGTTTGTAAATTATAAATTTTCCCTTTTTGAAAATCATTAGCAAAAGTCAATTCGATGGATGTTTTATCCGCTGAAATGAGCGTTGAGATAGGATTTCCCATCCCATTATCAAGTGTAAAAGTACTTGCTGAAAAATCCATTCGTTCCGAAAACTCGAGTTTCAGTTTATTCGGTTGCTCAATGATCAGTGAATTCCAAACCGGAAGTTCCGTATCAACATAAACCGAGTTTTGATAACCGGGAGTGCCATTATTTCCAACTGCTGTTGAAGAATGCCACGAATACGCATCTTGGGTCATCACATCCGGACTCGTGCGTTCCAATGATATTCCCTTCGGACTAACTACCCATGAATTATGCCACTTCACATCATATTTCAGTTCATCGAAAATACTGTCTTTGGCTGCACTGGTCAACACCAAAGTCGAACTCTCGTTATTGAGCGTTGTCCATGAAGTACTTATAATATTGCTTTCGGGCGGACAAGCATGAAAACTGCGAACCGTTTCGGCATTCGAGCACAGTGCTAAATAGCCTTTTGGAGGCAAAAGTGGAGTCTGCTTGGGAATAATAACTCCCGTATTCATCGTACCATCTGTTTTACACGTGGTGAAAATCATACCCGATACATCCAACAGTTTATCCGATTTATTATAAATTTCAATATACTCCAACGAAGTTTCCGGGTTCTCAAACATTACTTCGTTGAAAATCAGATCACCTATTTCTTTTTTCTCAATAATCCCGATTGATTTCTGAGTAGTTGATGGAAGGTTTCCTGCTAAATCAGCTAAACCGGTCGTTTGTAAATTATAAATTTTCCCTTTTTGAAAATCATTAGCAAAAGTCAATTCGATGGATGTTTTATCCGCTGAAATGAGCGTTGAGATAGGATTTCCCATCCCATTATCAAATGTAAAAGTACTTGCTGAAAAATCCATCGCTTCCGAAAACCCCAGTTTGAGCTTGTTCGGCACCTCAAGATTAAATTGATTCCATATAGGCAATTCCTTATCCACCGCCTTGTTGCCTGTAACCAAAATATCATCGAAAAAATAATACAAACCCGTTGAAGCAGTATTGACATACAACAACCCAAAATAATTACTGCTCTTTACAGCAGTATTTTGTATCGTTCCTTCGAGCACATAATCGGCTTCGGAAGCTAATTTACTGTATAAAGCAAAATTCCCATCAGCATCACGAGTCACTTTTACACGTAAGTCAACGGGATTCCTATCGGTGCGTTTATCCACACCATCAATAATTTTTGTTTTCGTAGTACCCTCTTGCACGAACAATGATACTTCGTCGTTTGTTCCACCTATTTGCACATAGTAACCGTTACAACCCGAAGTTAGATCGTTTTTATCAGAAACTAAGTAGATGGAGGCATAATTTCCCGAGGAGGGGTTATAATTTATTTTTACCCAACATTCCCAAGTGGCATCATCAATTGCTTCGGAAGGCGTGAAAAGATAAGAAGTTGATGCCACTGCAGCTTTCGATTGAAGTTGCATAGAAGTGTTTACCGAAAAATTGGAAGAAGTTCCGGTCCAAATCGGATTATTTATAAAGTTTCCATCCAAAAAAGTTTCGTTCACCTGACTGAAACAAAAAAATGGAACGAAAATCGCTAAAAAAACGCTTAAATTCTTCATAATGTGTCATTTTTAGTTTAAAATGAATTACTTTTGCGGAAAATTTAGGGAAGTATAAAAAATACATTAATACAAAAATAATGATTTAATTTACATTATATTAAGCAAATCAGAATATATTTTAAGCTAAATATATTAAAAAAACATAATAAAACTATTTCTGAAATAATTCCTCAAAACAAAAAGATCCGTTAACCAACGGACTGAGGGTCATTCTTAATTTTTAAAACAATGAGAGTAGCAATTGTAGGCACAAGTGGTGCCGTTGGACAAGAATTCTTGCGTGTATTAGCAGAACGCAATTTCCCATTGACTGAACTGGTTCTTTTTGGATCAGCGCGCAGCGCGGGCAGTGTTTATGAGTTTAAAGGTGAAAAAATCACCGTTAAGGAGCTCAAACACGGTGATGATTTTAAGGGAATCGATATCGCTTTTACCTCAGCAGGCGCAAGCATTTCGAAAGAATTTGCCGAAGATATAACCAAATTTGGAGCTGTAATGATTGATAACTCCAGCGCATTCCGTATGGAAAACGATATTCCATTGGTAGTACCTGAAGTTAACGCTGCCGACGCAAAAGATCGTCCCCGCGGAATTATTGCTAATCCAAACTGTACCACTATCCAAATGGTGGTGGCTTTGAAGGCATTAGAAAATCTTTCGCACATCAAACGTGTTCACGTGGCTACCTACCAGGCAGCAAGTGGTGCCGGTGCAGCAGCAATGGACGAATTGGAATTGCAATACAAACAAGTTTTGGCAGGCGAAGAAGCTACAGTTAGCAAGTTTGCCTACCAGTTAGCTTACAACCTGATTCCACAAATTGATGTATTCACCGACAACGGTTACACCAAAGAGGAAATGAAAATGTACCACGAAACCCGCAAAATTATGCACTCAGATGTAGAAGTTAGCGCTATGTGTGTTCGTGTACCTGCTTTACGTGCTCACTCTGAGAGCGTTTGGGTTGAAACTGAAAAAGCAATTTCTGTTGAGGAAGCACGCAATGCTTTTGCATCTGCTCCGGGCGTTGAACTTATCGACAATCCTGCAGAAAAGAAATATCCAATGCCATTGTTCCTATCGGGTAAAGATCCCGTTCACGTTGGACGTATCCGCAAAGATATTTCAAACCCTAACGGAATCACTTTCTGGTGTGTTAGCGATCAAATTAAAAAAGGGGCAGCTCTAAACGCGGTACAAATTGCCGAATACCTGATTGCCGAAAAAAATATCTAATAGGGGCATTACTCGGTTGGGGATTAAATTAAAAAGCAGGCTTTGAATAACTTCAAAGTCTGCTTTTTTTGTTTAAGGTCAGGTAAAAGATTGAAAATTAATAAAATCGGGTCGTATTGACAGGCAACCGACCCGAAGTAATAAACAAAACTACTAACGTCAAAGGTTTAGAAATTCTTTAAAATACTGTGCATAAATTATAAACAATACATCTACAAGCTTCGCAAAAAGAATAAACAAACGGCATAAGGCTAAAAAAATCACAATACTAACACCCCCGCTACACCTGCATAGACAAAACTATAATTCAATACTTATATTTAGAAACTGACGGTTAATGTCAAATTCTCTGAACTGTTATTTATCGTTGCAAAAATAATTGATTTAGCATTAACCAACACTATATATTTTGGGACAAATTGTAGACATAACATTTAAAAATACTAATATTCAATCACTTTCTCTTAAAATATAGCTAAATGTCAGATAATTGAATGTACAATTAGTACTTTGAAGGAGAATAGAATCATGATTTTTAAAAAATAATTTGACACAAAGTGAAAATATATTTTTACAATCCAAATTATTTGTACTCTAAAATGTGGACAAAAGAAAAAAAATATTTACTTTTGCAAAGACAAATGCAAATTTAGCGCGTAAATTTATGTTCAAAGTCCACAGATTAAATATTTCGATACTAGCTCTGAAACATCTGATTATACTATTTTTGGTGTTTACTGGAATTTATGCGGCTAATGCGCAGACCGTAAATAATGGTATTCTCCGGCTACAAAGTCAGAGCGAACTAAATGAAAAAATAGTTGATCTATCGGGAAATTGGCAGTTCTACTTTGGAAAGCATTTATCAGCCAACGAAATGCAAAAAATTCCCACTGCTGATAGAGAATACATCAAAGCTCCTTCTGCATGGAATTATCGCCCACCAAAGGACAAAAAACTTCCAAGCTACGGTATTGCAACCTATTATCTCAAAATAGTTCTCAATAAATGCCCCAAAAGCAAAGAGAATGACTACGGGTTCAAAGTAGGGAATATTATCAGCTCGTACAAACTATGGGTAAACGGCAAATTAGTGGGCAAAGCCGGCAACGCAAGTAGCTCTCCAAGCACATTTAAACCCATTTACCTACCACAAACCTGCTTCTTTCAATCAAACAGTGATACGCTCGACGTAGTGCTGCAAGTGAGTAATTTTTCTGATCCGGTCTATGCCGGAGTTTGGCAAAAAATATATTTCGGAAAAAGTTGCACTATCGAACACCTTGATTGGTTAAGAAACTCACTCACCTTTTTTATTCTTAGCGCGTTCATATTGTTTTTTTTCTATCAGTTTACGCTTAGTTTTATTCAAGCCGACGAAAAATCACATCGAATTATCGCCATTTTATCGCTCTTTTCGTTCATTAAACTACTAATGGATGGGGATATCTCGGTTTTCAATTTCTTACCCAGCCTCGATTTCAACTGGTATTACCGGTTGTGGATTATGGCTTTCCTTATCATTCCAATCGCTCTTCGATTAACAAAAAACACATATCCTTCAGAAGTAAATAAGTGGATAGAAAAAGGATTCTATTCATTTTACGCGGTAATGACTTTTTTCGTTCTTTTCATTGATATACATTTCGTACTCAGTCATTTAATAATTGTAGTATATGCCACATTTGTGTGCAGTATATATATGTTTTACGTACTATTAAGAGCCATAGGCAAAGGAAGAAAATACTCAATTATTTCGTTTATTTCATTTACAGTAATGATACTATTTATTTTAAACGATCTTGCCTTCCTGACCTATCAATTCACCTATGGTTACCTATCGCATATCGGTATCTTCTTCTATATCATCACTCAATCAATGACAGTTACATTAAAATTTGCATCTTCTCATAAAAAAGTAATCATCTTATCTAACGAATTACTGGATACAAATAAAAATCTTGAGAACCTGGTTGCCGGAAGAACCAAAGAGCTGAACGATGCAAATAAAGAACTTGCAAGCCTCAATAAGCAAAAAGACTTCCTTATTTCAACAATTTCGCACGATTTGATGGGCTTTTTCAATACACTGATCACGTTTACCAAACAGCTGTCGAAAGACACAACATTATCTGACAAACAGCATAAAACGATGAGTAAATTGTATCAAACCTCCAACAAAGGTTTCTTACTGTTAGACAATATCTTAACATGGGCAAAAATGCAGATTAGCAATGAACCGGAGCAAAAAATGATAGAAAAACTAAGTTACATTGTCGATGAAAATTTGTATTTATTTGCGGAACAGATTGATAGCAAAGGTATAGTAATAGATGTTAAACTAAATGATAAGCTAACGTTCCTTTCTGATATCGGTAATTTGAATACAATTGTCAGAAATTTAATATCAAACGCTATAAAATTTAGCCATGATGGCGGCAAAATTTCATTCACAAACCAGCTTGTTGATAGTAAAGTGCAAATAATAATCCACGATGAGGGAATTGGAATGACCTACAATGAATTGGCAACCGTATTTGACGCTGAAAAAACAAAGAAACGGGTTGGTACAGCCGGTGAAAGTGGAAGTGGTTTAGGCTTAATGATAGTAAAAGAACTTGTTGAAAAAAATAATGGAAAAATAATTTGCACCAGCCAAATAAATAATGGCACACGCTTTATCATCGAATTTCCCAGCTCAGAGAAGTAAACAATCAAGAAACAATAAGAAGACATGTGCCGAAAATGAAAAAAATATTGATAATTGACGATGAACCGGATTCAATAGCCGTTTTTGATTTACTGTTAACGAATCTGAATTATGAAGTTGTAAGTGAGAGCAATCCTCTGAATGCCATAGAGATGATACAAGCCACACAGCCCGACTTGGTTATTTTAGATTGGCTAATGCCTCAAATGGAAGGAATTGAAGTGTTGAGCAACATGAAAAGTATATTGGAAATCAGCGAAATACCCGTCATCATATCTTCCGGCATTCGCACACAATCTGCGAATTTGCAAACTGCTCTATCGCTGGGTGCAATCGATTTTTTGAAGAAACCAATCGATGAGATTGAGTTAGAAGCAAGGGTTGCTTCAGCAATAAAGCTACACGACTATCACAAAAACTCGCAGAGAATGCAGCAGGAAATACATGCGAAAGAGATACAAATAGAACAAAGCAAAGCATTATTTTATCAAAATGAGTTGAACAAAAAAAATCGTGAGATGTTAGTTTCAGCTGTAAGCATATTTCAGAATAAGAAATTAGTATCTGTTTTAAAATCAGAAATTTTCGACGAAATTTCCGAGCTAAGTGAAGAGCATAAATCACTTGTAGTAAAGGTTCTTGATAGATATGAAAATATATCAAGTTCAATAAATTGGGATATGTTTGAAAAAAGATTCACGGAGTTAAATAGCGACTTTTACAATAAGTTAAATTTAGAATTCCCTGATTTAAGTACTGGTGAACAAAGACTTTGCGCTTTCTTTAAACTTGGACTGTCGACAAAAGAGATAGCAATTATCAATTATTCGAGCTATGAGGCCATTCGAAAGGCAATATATCGAATTCGGAAAAAGTTAAATCAAAATGAAAAAATAGATTTGAATTTGTTTTTTCAGGCATTTTAATTCCAACAAGCCCGTTAAACATCAAGCTGTAATTATTTAAAATCAAATAAGAAAACGGTAAAACAATTGATATGCCTGATAAAGCGAGTGTAAGTGGCAACAATTGAGTAACTTTGCAGCCCCTTATAAGCAACATAATTTGCTCGGGATTAGTGCAAAATAACAAATAAGAAAAATAAATTACTAGATAAGATGGATTTTAAGTACGATGTGATCGTCATTGGCGCAGGTCACGCAGGATGTGAAGCAGCAACAGCAGCCGCCAATATGGGTTCCAAAACCCTACTCATAACAATGGATATGAATAAAATTGGACAAATGAGTTGCAACCCCGCCGTTGGTGGAATTGCAAAAGGACAAATAGTCCGTGAAATCGACGCTTTAGGGGGTCACATGGGGATAGTAACCGATCGAAGTGCCATCCAATTTCGCATGTTGAATCGCTCAAAAGGTCCCGCTATGTGGAGTCCCCGATCGCAAAGCGACCGCCATGAATTTATACAACAATGGATAAAGACCGTTTCCAACACGAATAATTTGAATATTTGGCAAGATACGGTCAAAGAATTAGTAATTGAAAATGGAACAGTTGTAGGATTAAAGTCGGCTCTCGGAGTAACTTTTAAAGCAAAATCTGTCGTTCTCACCGCAGGAACTTTCCTAAGCGGCTTACTTCATATCGGCAAAAATCAACAAATAGGCGGACGAATTTCAGAGCCTGCATCATTTGGATTGACAGAACAACTCCAATCCATCGGCTTTTCTACCGATAGAATGAAGACTGGAACACCCTGCAGAATCGATGGGCGAAGTATTGATTTCAGCAAAATGGTAGAACAAGAAGGCGAAAATGATTTTCATAAGTTCTCATTTCTTGAAGAATCTAAACGAGAATTGAAACAAATGAGCTGCTGGATTACCAATACCAATGAAAAAACACACGATGAAATAAGAAAAGGAATTGAATTTTCTCCTCTTTTCAACGGACAAATTCAAAGTATTGGGCCACGTTATTGTCCGAGTATAGAAACAAAAATTGTCACTTTTGCCGATAAACTATCTCACCAACTCTTTTTAGAACCCGAAGGTGTCGATTCGCAAGAGTTTTACATCAATGGTTTTTCATCTTCACTCCCACTCCAAACGCAAATTAATGCTATACAAACCATAGTTGGACTTGAAAATGCACAGCTATATCGCCCTGGATATGCAATTGAATATGATTTTTTTGACCCAACTCAACTAAAACACACCTTAGAAACAAAGCGAATTAAGAACTTATTCTTCGCCGGACAGATAAACGGAACCACCGGATACGAGGAAGCCGGCGGTCAGGGTTTGATAGCAGGTATCAATGCACACATAAATTGCCACGGAGGAAACGAGTTTACACTGGGTAGAAACGAAGCATACATTGGTGTTCTTATCGACGATTTGGTTACAAAAGGCGTGGATGAACCCTACCGTATGTTTACTTCCCGCGCAGAATATCGCTTGCTTTTGCGCCAGGACGATGCGGATATGCGCCTTACTGAAAAAGGATATGCCATTGGACTAGCTACAAAAAACCGTTTTGATCAACTTCAAGACAAGAAAAACATACAAGAAAAGCTTACCAATTTCATCAAAAACACGTCGATAAAACCCAACGACATAAACGATTTCCTTGTTACACGCAATTCGTCGGAGCTAAAACATGGCTGCAAATTGTCCGATTTAGTACTTCGCCCTCAACTTGGAATAGCCGATTTGGCAAAAGCAGTACCCGCTTTACAAGCCGAAATCGATTCAATTCCATCTAAAACCGAAGAAATAATCGAAGCAACCGAGGTACTTTTGAAGTACGAAGGCTATATAATTCGCGAAAAATTGATCGCCGAAAAGCTGCAACGACTCGAAAACATAAACATTCGTGGCCGAATAGATTACGCATCTGTCCAATCTTTATCCACGGAAGCTCGCCAAAAGCTCGCTAAAATTGATCCGGAAACCATCGGACAAGCGAGTAGAATACCGGGCATTTCACCGAGTGATGTGAATATCATCCTTGTTTTATTGGGACGATAAATACAGAAACTGCAGAAAAACAGCGATTTCATCATTAAATGTTCCACGTGGAACAGAAAACAAAATTACAAATGTTCCACGTGGAACAGAAATCACCTACCGAATGAAAACAGAAAAAGCATTGAAAGATATGATTGATTCACTCCCGGACAAACCAGGAGTGTATCAATATTTCAATTCGGCTGAAGAAATAATTTATGTAGGCAAAGCAAAAAATCTGAAGAAAAGAGTTAGCTCCTACTTCAACAAAATTCACGAACAAGGAAAGACAAATGTACTTGTAAAAAATATTGCATCACTAAAATACATTGTTGTTGAAACGGAAGAAGACGCTTTACTATTAGAAAATAATTTAATCAAACAGTATCAACCGCGGTACAATGTTTTATTGAAAGATGGTAAAACGTACCCGAGCATTTGTATCACCAATGAACCATTTCCACGAATATTTAAAACAAGAAAATGTATACAAAAATGGTGGAACATATTTCGGTCCGTACAGTTCCAATTACACAATAAATTCCTTGTTAGAAATTGTACATAACCTCTACCCTATCCGAACTTGTAAATTAGTTTTGACGAAGGAAAACATCAGAGCTAATAAATTTAAGGTATGCCTACAGTATCATATAAAAAAATGCAAAGGTGGTTGTGAAGGAAAAGAAAGCGAAGAAGATTATTTGAAAACGATTGATCAGGTTCGACAAATTATCCAGGGTGACGCAAATGAAATAAGTAAGATACTTTTGAATCAAATGCAACAATTAGCTTCTGAATATAAATTTGAAGAAGCTCACTTAATCAAACAAAAATATGAACTCATTGAAAACTATAAATCCAAATCAATTATTTCGAATACAGTTTTGGAGAATACGGATGTGTTTGCATATGACGAAAACGAAAATTCGGCCTTTATAAATATTCTTCGTATTTCAAAAGGATCCATCATTCAAGGCTACACGATTGAGTATAAAAAAAGACTTGAAGAGGACAAAGAAGAAATTTTAGCCATGGCTATCGTGGAATTACGGGAACGTTTTAAAAGTAATTCAAAAGAAATAATTGTTCCATTTGAAATTAACTACCCGATTAAAGGAGCGACAATAAATATCCCTCAAAGGGGAGATAGGAAGAAATTATTAGATCTTTCAGTTCAAAATGTGCGTCAATTCAAACTTGATAAGTTAAAACACGCTGAAAAACTTAATCCGGATCAAAGAAGTATTAAATTACTTAAAGATATTCAGGATAAGTTGCAAATGGATAAACCTCCTATGACAATTGAATGTTTTGATAATTCGAACATCTCCGGCACTAATGCAGTAGCTGCATGTGTTGTATTTAAAAAAGGAAAACCGTCGAAAAAAGACTACAGAAAATACAACATTAAAACAGTTACAGGACCGGATGATTATGCTTCGATGAAAGAAGTGGTGAGAAGGAGGTACACGCGATTAATTAACGAAGAAGCTCCCCTACCCGATTTGATAATTGCAGATGGTGGCATCGGACAAATGGAAGTCATTAGACAAGTAATCGAAGATGAGTTAAAGTTAACAATACCAATTGCCGGTTTGGCAAAAGATAACAAACATAATACACGAGAATTACTTTTTGGATTTCCACCTAAAGAAATTGGGTTAAAACCGACAGAGCAACTTTTTAAGTTACTGGCTTCGATGCAAGACGAAGTGCACAGGTTCGCCATCACATTTCATCGCGACAAGCGAAGTAAAGATCAGATTGCATCAGAACTCGATTCGATACCCGGAATAGGTGAAAAAACAAAAAATGACTTGATAAAGCATTTCAAGAGCGTAAAACGAATTAAAAGTGCTCAACTGGAAGAGTTACAAGAGGTGCTAACAAGCAGCAGGGCGTCAATTATTTATGGCTATTTTAACGCTAAATAGATGCACTGAGATTTGAATATTACAGAAGATTCGTACCTTTGCAAGCAAATATAGCCCTCTCAATGGGTCAAAATTTTAAAAAATTTGAAAGTAAAATATACTTGACTAGACTGATATGTTAACAATAAATTCAATAGAAGAAATTCAGGATGTAGCCCAAAAATTTATAAACGAAATAGGCGACAGAAAAATATTTGCCTTTAATGGAAAAATGGGTGCCGGCAAAACAACATTCATAAAAGCCATATGCGAAGTGATGGGAGTGAAAGAAACTATTAACTCACCAACATTTTCTATAGTTAATGAGTATGAAGCTGCAGATGGTAGTATCATTTATCATTTCGATTGCTATCGGATTAATAAAATTCAAGAAGCACTTGATTTGGGAGCAGAAGAATATTTATACAGCGGAAATTTATGTTTCATTGAGTGGTCGGAAAATATAGCTCCACTCCTACCCGACACATTAGTTAATGTTGATATTAATGAATTAGAAAATAAAAAAAGGGAAATTGTCATCAGATAAAGATAAAATAGATATGATTAAAACAAAAAAGAAAAAATGAAACAAAAAAAGAAAAGCTCCATCATGGAGCAGGTAAAATCGTCCAGAAAACAAAGTCGGGACGAGGAAATTCAAAAACATGGGAAATCGATTAACTATCGAAAGGTTATGGCAAGCAAAAAGCAATATAACCGAAAAAAGAATAAGGCAGACGATGAGGTTCTGCCTTATTTGTTTTAGTTTTGCGGGGTAAATAAGTATATACTTGAGCAAAGCATTATTGAAATGGAACAACACGCATTTTTAATCATAAATATAGCCATAATTATAGAATGTCTGGTGATGGCTATCGTTTTTCTGGCACTTCCACTTCCGGCAAATAAAGACCTGAATAAGTACCGTAATTCACTCCGATTTCTGGCTGGTGCATATTTAATATTATCATTCCTGAAAGTTATTGTCGTGCTTTACGATATTGCCATAGTGGATCTCATATCTATTGAAGGACTTACAATTTCCAGTCTACAAGCACCCTTATTTACATTTACACTCATTGCGCTCATTAACCCCAATATAGTCACCAGAAAATATTTGTTTTCAATATTGACTCCCATTCCTATACTGCTGATAGTATACATCTTAGTAGCAATTAAATGGGGTAATCCTGAGATACACAGCTTCTCTGAGCTAAGAGAAATATTACTGCATCCTGCAGTGATAATAAGAGAAATATACTGCCTGTATTATCTTTTTTTGCTAATCTATTTAACTGCTATATTTAAAAGAGAAATCCATAAATTTGAAAAGGAAATTGATGATTACTACGCAGATAATTATCGATTGTTCCTCCCGGGAATAAGGTATTCATTTTACGCAGCATTGTCGATAGGAATTGGTGCAATGGTATCCTGCTTTATGTTTTCGGAGTTATGGGTGCTTATATTTACAATTTCATACGGTATATTTTACTTTGTATTCGGTATATATTACATTCAATATCCACGAACATTCGTATATATCCAGGGCGCAATAAACTCACAAAAAAAAAAGGGATAGAAGATCCCGGTAAAACGAACAAAAGATTGATTTGGAAGGATCTGAAAAACGAAATCATAAACACAAAATACTATCTTAAAGTAGGGGTAAATATTGAAGAAATGTCGCAGCATCTGAAAATTGGTAGAACTACGCTATCAACGTTTATAAATAATGAGGAAGCCATGAACTTTAATATGTGGATAAACACACTACGCATAGAAGAATCTAAAAAAATACTCCTTGAATTTCCGGACTATCATCTGGCGCAAATTGCAGAGATGGTTGGTTATAGCGAATCATCTAATTTCAGCCGACAGTTCAAACAGATTACGAAAGTATCACCATCTGTATGGCGACAAAATCACCGAAATAAACAAAACATATAAACAACACCGAAATAGTTACTGAATTTATCAATACGTACGCATAATTGTACACATTGATAAATGTTGAGTGCGGTATTACAACTACTTTTGCCCTTGTGTTCTCGTTATAGAGAAAGGGTAAAGTGATAAAGTAAAAGACACTAAATCGATTTTGTTTACAACGAAAAATAGGCTGCTACAATTTATTTGTAGCAGCCTATTAAGTATAAAATAATATACGATATTACCAGATAGAAACTCTCTTTTCTATCGGAACAAACATCTTATCACCTGTCTTAATGCCAAAGGCTTCGTACCATGCTCCAATATGCGGTAGCGCGCCGTTTACACGCCATTTACCCAATGAGTGAGGGTCTGACTTGGTTTGGACTAAAACTTGCTCAGGTCGAATATTTCCAGCCCATACGTTGGCATACGAAATAAAGAAACGTTGCTCTGGGCTGAATCCTTCCAATTCTTTAAGTGGCGCATCTTTGGTAGCAGTTTTAAATGCTTGATAAGAAACCTGTAATCCACCATGATCGGCAATGTTTTCGCCCAAAGTAAACTTTCCGTTTGCATGAACACCCGAAGCTACTTCTATAGCGTCAAAGAAATCGGCCATTACTTTTGCACGAGCATCAAATTGTTTTTTATCATTTTCTGTCCACCAGTTTTTTAGATTACCATCTTTATCAAATTGACAACCCTGATCGTCAAAACCATGCGTCATTTCATGTCCGATTACAACGCCGATAGCTCCATAATTAAAGGCATCGTCGGCATTCATATCAAAGAAAGGATACTGAAGAATTCCGGCCGGGAAGCAAATTTCGTTGGTAGAAGGATTGTAATATGCATTCACCGTTTGCGGTGTCATCAACCATTCAGATTTATCGACTTTCTTTCCTGCTTTCGCAAACATGTATGCACTTTCAAAACGATTGGCACGTTGTATATTGGCAAAATAAGAATCTTTTTTGATAACCAGTTTTGTATAATCTCTCCATTTATCAGGATATCCAATTTTTACATAGAACGAATTGAGTTTTTCAATCGCTTTCACTTTGGTGGAATCGCCCATCCAAGGTAAGGCTTTAATGCGTTCACCAAGTGAAATTTGTAGGTTATGTACCAATTTCAACATACGTTCCTTTGCTTCGGCAGGGAAATATTTCTTTACGTACATTTGCCCTACGGCTTCACCCAATGAACCGTCAACACTGCTCACAGCGCGTTTCCAACGTGGAGTATGTTCTTTCTTGCCGGACAATGTTTTGCCATAAAAATCGAAGTTCTGTGCATAGAACACATCACTTAAATAATCGGCTGATTCATCAATCAATTTCCACTGCAAATAAGCAATTTGAGTAGCCAAAGGTTCTGTTTCAATAATTTTACCTACCTCAACCAATGACTCTTTTTGCGAAACACTAAGCTCTTTGGTATTCTTCAATCCAAGTGTTGTAAAATAAACATTCCAATCAATGGTAGGAACCAGTTTTTGAAGTTCAGCAACTGACATTTTATTGTAATTAGCATGCGGATCACGCAATTTTACATTGTCATAAGCTGCCTTAGCCAAACGGGTTTCGATAGCCATTACTGCTTCTACGTTCTTTTGTGCATCGGCAGCTGTAAAGCCAACCAACCGGAACATTTTAGCAACATGGATTTTATATTTATCGCGAATATCCTTAGTGTGTGCATCATTATCCAGATAATACTCGCGTTCGCCCAAACTGATACCACCCTGATACGTTTGTACCAAGTAATTATCACTACTCATGGCATCTGCATCCACATAAACAGCGAAATAAGGAGTCAATCCGGATAACAATAATTCAGGAAGTAATTTACTGAATTCAGAAGTTTGTTTTACGGCAGCAATCTTAGCCAAATCGGCTTTTAGGGGTGCATATCCATCGGCATTTAATCTCGTACTATCCATGGCGAGATTGAATAAATCGCCAATTTTTTGTTCAACAGTACCCGCATCCGCCGATTTAGAAGATATTTCTTCAATTAAGCCTCTTAGCTGCTTGCGGTTATTTTCGGCTAATAGATCGAAACTTCCGAAACGTGAATACTCACCAGTAAGCGGATGTTTTTCCATCCATCCTCCACAGGCATATTTATAAAAATCGGTTTTAGGAGACATTGTTGTGTCCAGGTTAGCTAAATCGATACCTGCCTGACCGGCAGCATCTTTTTTGCTATTGCAGGCTGTTGTCATAAGCGCTAGAGCAATAATTGGGATGAATAGTTTGTTCATTGTAAATGGTTTGAATATTTATAGACTGCAAAATTAAATAAATTGTTCAATATATTATAATTATACAGAAATTAAACAGAATAATCTGAGTATTGTTCAGCATCAAATTATTATTCAACCATTGATGGAGAGTGCACAGAATCAATAATCTGAAATAAGTCATTTAAAGTATCAGCACGAAGCATAGCAATGCGCGTTTCTTTGAAATTGGGGATTCCTTTGAAAACGGGAGTGGAAGCTAAATGTCTCCTGCTATGAATAATACCTTTCAACCGTTGATTAAATACAGTTTCAATGGGTGTTACTTCATCAATATCCAACCATTTTACGGAAGAAATAATATGTTCTTTTAGAATTTCCTTCTGTTCATCAAAAGTCAGAAAGGGAACCTTCTCACCGGTTTCGAAAAACCGTTTCATCTCCGCGAAAATCCATGGACGACCGATAGATGCACGGCCTACCATTACCGCATCAACACCATAACGATCGAAGCATTCAGCAGCACGTTCGGGTGTAGTTACATCACCGTTTCCAATGATAGGGATATGCATACGGGGATTATTCTTTACTTCGCCTATCAGCGTCCAGTCGGCATCGCCTTTGTACATCTGAGCACGTGTGCGACCGTGGATAGCAAGAGCGGCAATGCCACAATCCTGAAGTCGTTCCGCCAGTTCGAAAATTACTTTACTATCCTCATCCCAACCGAGACGCGTTTTTACAGTCACGGGAAGATTTATGGCTTTTACTACTGCAGATGTAATCTCAAGCATTTTGGGAATATCGCGAAGCAGCCCCGCTCCTGCCCCTTTACCTGCAACTTTTTTTACCGGACAGCCGAAATTCAAATCAATAATTTCCGGCCGCGCTTCTTCGGCAATCTTGGCCGCTTCGGCCATTGCATCAGCTTCACGACCGTATAACTGAATGGCTACCGGACGTTCCTCGTCGTAAATGGTTAGTTTTTGCTCGGTACGCTTCACGCTCCGAATCAAAGCATCGGCCGAAATAAATTCGGTGTAAACCATATCCACACCAAAACGTTTACATAATAAACGGAATGCCGGATCGGTAACGTCCTCCATGGGAGCCAAAAAAAGTGGTTTATCGGGAAATTCTATGTTGGAAATATTCATACTTACTCTAAAAATGGAGTACAAAGGTAGGAAATAATTTTGGGCTGGGAATAAATCTAAAAAATCTAAAGTTCTGTATAGTACACATAAAAATGAAAAACAGAGTCGGGGTTTTTGACACAAAATCGCTATATTTGTAAAAATGAAAAATTAGAAAGCATGATAAAACAATTGAAAAAGAAAACATCTGTAAAACAAAAATACAGCTCCAAAGAATTTTGGAAACTGGTTCGCGAGATAAGCTTCATCGCTTTAGGAATCATTTCAGCCAGTTTTGGATTGAAAGGCTTTCTCTTGCCAAATTCCTTTATAGATGGTGGTGTAACAGGTATATCACTTATAATAAGTGAATTGACAAATATACCCCTCTCCTATTTATTGGTAGCGTTGAATGTTCCATTTATCGTTCTGGCACTATCCACTATTAACCGACAATTTGCTTTGCGAAGCTTAGTTGCCATTGTGCTACTGGCGCTCACCGTTCATTTTGTGCCGTTTCCCACCATTACCAACGACAAATTGCTGATAGCAGTATTTGGAGGATTCTTCCTGGGCTTGGGAATCGGTTTGGCCATCAGAGGCGGATCTGTGATTGATGGAACTGAAATTCTGGCCGTATTCGCAGGAAGAAAAACCACTATGACGATCGCTGATGTTATTCTGGTGCTTAATGTTTTCATCTTTATGGTAGCAGCCTATGTTTTTTCGATAGAAATAGCCCTATACGCCATTCTCACCTATCTCGCTGCATCTAAAACAGTAGATTTTATTGTTTCCGGCATTGAGGAGTACATTGGCGTTACTATCATCTCCGAGCATAGTGAAGAAATTCGACTTGCCATTATTGAAAATTTAGGCAGAGGCTGTACGCTCTATTATGGCAAAAAAGGATTTGCCAAAAGAGGGGAAAAATTGAAAAAAACAGATATTGTTTATACGCTGATTACCCGATTAGAGCTGTCCAAATTAAAGTCGGAAGTAGATAAAATAGACAAAGATGCATTTGTTGTTATGCACAGTATCAAGGATGTAAAGGGTGGTATGATTAAGAAAAAACCCATGGCCTGATAAACTTCACCTACACATTAATGGCTAATCCTTACCCGATTATACTTTCATTTGTCTATCTTTGCAGCCGAATTTGAAAGACACTTTGATGAAAAAAACAGCTATACTGCTTTTGGTATTTCTTTGCCAACAAGCTAATTACGCTCAAACTACAAAATATTCTACCTCCTGGTTCGGCCCCAATGCCAATCCGGTACCGGAGTTTACCGATGCCAGAATTCCATCAAAAACAACGGTGAGTTTGATGGGCGATTATTATTTTGGGTATGGCGATCAGACAAAAAATGGTTATTTCAAAATAGAAATTCCACTCCTACCCGAGCGCGTTTCATTAAAAATATGGTCAACAGTATTGGAAAATTATATAACTACGGCTGAAGTTATGCAAGCTCGTAGCAGTAGTTCTGTTTCCGGCTCTGAAGGTGGCGATATTTATGTACAAACCAGAATAAGACTGCTAAAAGAACAAACCAACTTGCCCGGCATTATACTCAACAGTACTTTAAAAACAGCATCTGCCAAGACCTTTAAAACCAAACGCTATTTCGATACTCCTGGCTATTATTTCGACCTGGAAATGGGCAAATCTATCGCCACCGGAGGTAAATTTATCAGCGAAATTCGTGCTGTGGCCAACCTTGGCTTTATGTGTTGGGAAACAACAAACAGCACTCAGGATGATGCGCCCATGTATGGTGGCAAACTAATCGTTGGAAATCCGAATTGGAAATTGGAAAATACCCTTTCGGGCTATTGGGGATGGTTACACACCAGTACGCGCTTAAATCCAACGGCTGATTATGGCGACGCACCTTTGGTTTATGCCACTAAACTTACTTTAGTAAAAGGAAATATCGATTATTTTGCGCAATATCAGTATGGAATTCACGATTTTCCATATCATCAAATAAGAATAGGAATTAGTTTTCCTATAAGTAAATTAACACCAAACTACCCCTAATCCGTCAGCTGACGGAGAACTAAATTACAATCGTTCACTTTAAACAAGAAAATAATAATGAATAAAAAAAACATACAAGACGAAAATAACTCAGTCCCCCTTCAGGGGTTAGGGGTTGATATAGATAGAAATTCAATAGAAATAATGGCTCCGGCCGGTTCATGGGAAAGTTTATCGGCAGCCATCAAAGCGGGTGCCGACTCGGTGTATTTTGGCATCGAAAAATTAAATATGCGCAGCAAATCAAGCAGTAATTTTACTACGGACGACTTGCGCGAAATTGTACGCATTTGCAAAGAAAACAAGGTAAAAAGCTACCTGACTGTCAATACCATTTTGTATGACAACGATTTGACTTTGATGCGCGAAATTATCGACGTGGCCAAAGAATCGGATGTCACTGCCATAATTGCTGCCGATGTGGCTGCATTGATGTATGCCAACAGCATAGGAGTGGAAATTCACTTGTCTACGCAATTGAATATTTCGAATGTGGAGGCTTTGAAGTTTTATGCGCAATTTGCCGACGTGGTGGTACTGGCTCGCGAATTGAACATGGAACAAGTGGCTGAAATTCATCAAACCATCGAAAAAGAGAATATAACAGGCAAAAGTGGTAACCTTATTCGCATTGAAATGTTCTGTCATGGTGCATTGTGTATGGCTGTTTCGGGTAAATGCTACCTGAGCCTGCATGAGAAAAATGTATCGGCTAACCGCGGTGCCTGCAACCAGATTTGCCGCAGAGGATACACCGTAAAAGACAAAGATTCGGAAATCGAACTGGAGGTTGACAACGAGTATATCATGTCGCCAAAAGACCTTAAAACGATTGGTTTTGTAGACGAACTATTGCGCTCGGGTGTGCGTGTTTTCAAAATTGAAGGACGTGCCCGTGGAGCTGAATATGTAAAAACAGTAGTAGGTTGTTACAAAGAAGCCATTGAATCGTGCCTCAACGGGACGTTTACAAACGAGAAAGTAGCTGCATGGGACCTACGCCTTAGCAAGGTCTTTAATCGTGGATTCTGGAACGGCTATTACCTCGGACAGCGTTTGGGTGAATGGAGCAATAATTACGGTTCGGAAGCTACCCACAAAAAGATTTATGTAGCCAAATGCACCAATTATTTCAGTAAACTGGGCGTTGCAGAATTTTTACTGGAAGCGCAACATCTATCGGTGGGCGATGAAATTCTGATTACCGGCGAGACGACGGGTGCATACGAAGATACCTTGAAAGAAATCCGGGTTCAGCTTCAGTCAGTGGAGAAAGTAGAAAAAGGAACCTATTTCTCGATCAAAACCAATGAGTTGATACGACGAAATGATAAATTATTCAAGATAGTACCAACAGAACACGGCACTAAAAAAGCGAATCAATTATGATTCGCTTTTTTTAATTCATAGCTAAAATATCACATGGCAGAAAACATTTCGTCCGATCGTTTTTGCATTTCCTCGTAAGTCAAATCCTCTTTATGGGTAGCTATCATCCATTTATATCCAAATGGATCCATCACCTGCCCCACTCTGTCGCCATAAAACATGTCCGTCACCGGCATGGCAACAGTAGCTCCGGCATCCAGTGCTTTTTGGAACGAAGCATCCACATCTGTTACGTACAATCCAAAAGTCATAGGGTTACCTCCAATCGTTAGCGGCCCTTTGTTTCCCCATTCAATATTTTCATCGGCCATCATCAACATTGAGCCTTCAATCTCAATTTCGGCATGACCAATCAGTCCGTTTGGCATTTTTAATACTCCAAGTTCTTTTGCATTAAACGCTTTTTTGTAAAATTCTATTGCTTCTGCGCAACCTTTGATAGTGATATACGTGCTCAAAGATGCAGCTCCCGGATAAATGTGTGATGTACTCATAATTTCAATTTTTAAAAGTTTACGTGATAGTTGTTTTGTGAGATAAACAACATATAATCAGTAAAATTTGTTTTGAAATTGAAGATATATTAGGATAAAATGATTATTAGTACAGGACCCAATAAAATCATTTTTATTCTATTGGTTCGGTGCTACGCACCTTATAATTGATTATTATTATAATTGCTACAAATAGTACGGTGCTACGCAACTTTGAATCAACCTCGTTTATACATTCATTTTTGAATTATAAAAAGATAATATATTGAAAATAATATAATTCAATGGTTCAATGCTACGCAAATATAATTCTACATAAACTACATTCTACAAATAAACATATTCCTTGTGTTTTCAGGTGCGTAGCACCGTACTATTTGTAGTAAAAAAGTACAAACTAAACAAAGGTGCGTATGGTACATTCCGGCTTGACGGAAGCACCGAACCTATAACGATTAATCAAAGAATTCAAATAAATATCTTTCATCAAATTCAATGTCATTCTTGCGTAGAATTTCCATATATTCTTCTCGAAATGATTTCTTTTTGTGGTGGTTCTTCTGATTTGAAATGTATTGAATAACCTTATCTATTTGAGATTTAGAATGAGTAAAAGCACCGTATCCACGCTGCCATTCGAATTTAAACGGAGATAATTTATTTTCTTTTATCCAATGAGTACTTGATGTTTTAATGTCCTCTACTAAATCAGGAATCAAATCGCTAAGGTAATATCCAATTAAAATATGAATGTGATCGGGTTGCGCGTTGATGCCTAAAAGCTTATGTTTTCGGGTTTGAATACAAACCGAAATATATCTTTCCAAATTATTTTTCCACTCTTGTTTTATCAGAGCCTCCCTATTTTTGGGTGAAAAAATTAAATGTACATAGCATTGTGTAAATGTATTTGGCATAATGTAATTGGATGTTTTTATGATAATTGATACCCATTAATGGTTCGGTGCTACGCACCTTATGATTGATTATTATTACAATTTCTACAAATAGTACGGTGCTACGCACCTTTGCATCAACCTCTTTTATACATTCATTTTTATGTTATAAAAAAATAAACTAAAAATAATATCATTCAATGCTACGCAATTATAATTCTACAAATAAACCTATTGGCTGTGTCCTCAGGTGCGTAGCACCGTACCATTTGTAGTAAAAAAAGTGCAAACTAAATAAAGGTGCGTAGCACCGAACCGTAATTACACCCAACTCGGCTTACCCATCCCTTTGCGCATCATAAAACGGTAGAAACCTGAATAACTTCCAAATCCCAAACGCTTCGACACCTGTTTTAAATCTATCTTACTGTCTTTTAGTAGATCTTTGGCCATAAGCAGAATATAAGCTTCTGTGAAATCGGTAAAAGTCATGCCGGTAAGGGTTTGAAGGGTAAAACAAAATTCTATTTTTTTAATACCCAACAAAGCCGCATGATAATTGGCAGTATGCATACCCTGATGATGAAGATTAGCTAAAAAAAGATCCAGAAAAGCATAACCGGTAGCACGAAAACCAGTAGCGGGAGCTTCAGACGTATTATCAGCAACAGTGTTTATTTGCTCAGTAATGCCAATATACAATTCGGCAGGAGTAAATTGATGAAAAACAGCACACATAGACATTGATTTTAGGGTTTATAGTTTACAAAAATAAAGCTTATATTCCGATTCTATTCAAAAAACTAAAAAAATATTGCGCAGCATATAGTCAACGCAATGTAAGGAGGATATACTATTGCCAGTCATATTTGCTCGGCAATTCCTTCAATTAAATTTATTGCCTATCATATTTCTGCAGCAATTCACGCAATTGAATATATTGCCTATTATATATGTGGGGCAATTCCTTCATTAGAATATATTGCCATTTATATATGTACAGCAATTCCTTTAATAGAATATATTGTCTAGCATATTTGTGCGGCAATTTCTGCATATTTTATAATTGCGCAGCATATATGTCGCGCAATATTTATGACAAAAAAAATTGCCACTCGATATTGAGCGGCAATTTTTTCAAAATATATACTAGCGAATAGTCTGTGAGGCAATTTATAATTTCATTTTTCTGCTTGTAGTCAGATAATCGTCCATATTTATATTTTGAGGCAATGCTTTTTTCAAAGATTCGGTTGGTTTCAACCAAACCACTATGGTATCCTTTCGGGTTTCGAGCTTAGTTTCGGCCATGCATATAGCTATTGGCAATAATTTTAAATCGGCAGACAAATTTTTATCTTCCATGGATTGTTTTCCATTTACA
The DNA here is from genome assembly GCA_942493025.1 of Paludibacteraceae bacterium. Classification (GTDB taxonomy): domain Bacteria; phylum Bacteroidota; class Bacteroidia; order Bacteroidales; family Paludibacteraceae; genus Paludibacter. The sequence continues at coordinate 3,261,652 of OW818663.1, read as the reverse complement.
TTTCCAATCAACAACGGATAAAAATCATTTTTTGAGAGCGCTTTTTGTATAATTATACTATCTACTCCGCTCGTAATTTTTAAAGTATCAGTTTCATTAAAATGTGTTGATGACATGTAATGATTGTTGGTACATAAAAAAGCCATACAAGCATATTTTTGATGATCTTGCTTCCAGTTTGGATTTACATTTTTATAAAAAATTCCTTTTTCATTCAACTCTATACCAAGTGGTTTAAGTTGGCTGGCATTTAAAAATAAAAATTTTACGTTTTCTGTATTACTGGAATTGGTCTTTTTCGTACAACCCGAAATGGCTATTAAAAAAATAACTGCAAATAAAAGTTTTGTCTTCATATTCATTAATTTTTAAATTTATAATATAACTATTAAAACTTAATTATAGTATGCAAAAGAATAAAAAAAAATTGAATTTAATCACTTTGAAATAAATATATTACAAAAAAATACCTATTAAAATGAGTTATTCATTCTAATAGGTATCTATATACTATTCACGTTTAATAGATTTAGCTCATTTCCAACATTCTCAGAATTGGCTTCACTGCTTTCACTCTTATTTCTTCGTCAATTAAGATTTCCGGAGATTCATTTTTCAGGCAATCATACAGCTTTTGAAGTGTATTTAAACGCATAAAATTACATTCGTTGCACGCACAGGTACTATCATTTGGTGGTACAGGAATAAATTCTTTTTCGGGGTTTTGTTTTTGCATTTCGTGCAATATACCCGACTCAGTTGCAACCAAAAATGAATTTTTATCCGAAGCCGTTGCATAATTAAGCAAGGCTTGTGTGCTACCAATAAAGTCGGCCATAGTCAAAACCGTATTCTTACATTCGGGGTGGGCCAAAATAAGCGAACCGGGATGTTCCGATTTTAATTTCACCAACTTTTCAACAGAGAATTGCTCGTGTACATGGCATGCTCCGTCCCATAGTAACATCGAACGTCCGGTGACACTGTTGATATAATTTCCCAGATTTCTATCCGGTCCGAAAATGATTTTCGCATCTTTGGGGAACTGATCCACTATTTTCTTTGCATTGGTCGAAGTTACTACCACATCAGTAAGCGCTTTTACGGCCGCTGTGGTGTTTACGTACGAAATAACAGTATGATCGGGGTGCGCGGTAGTAAATGCCTCAAACGCGTCCGCAGGACAGCTGTCGGCCAACGAGCAGCCTGCATTCAAATCGGGGATCAGCACTTTTTTCGAAGGAGAAAGAATTTTTGCTGTTTCGCCCATAAAATGGACACCACAAAGCACAATGATGTCGGCATCCGTTTTAGCGGCCCATTGAGCCAATGCTAAACTATCACCCACATTGTCGGCTATATCTTGTATATCGCCCATTTGGTAGTAGTGGGCCATAATCACGGCATTCTTTTCTTTTTTCAGTCGGTTGATTTCCGATATAAGTTCAGATTTTTCCATTTTTTCAGACATAATCAAAGTTTTCAAGATTATATTTATATTATTCTTCTAAATTTTAAAAAAACTTTTATAAGATTATAATAGGCTGTTAGTTTGGTTGATAAAAATATCGATAAAAACTTGTATAATTATTTATTAAACTTTGAAACATAGATATAAACATTTTTGAAATTATTATATCTTTTATTATTAGAATATTACAAACTTTATCAACACATTGTTAGTAACTGCAAAGTTAGAAAGTTTTTACGAATGACGATGCTGATAAACCTCAAAAAGCGGTTAAAAGAAAGCTATAAAAAATGTGCTAACTAATTTGGTGGTTTAAAAACAATGGATAAGGAAACATAGTTTTCATATTTCCAAAAAAAGTTGTGATGTTTCTTTCAAAGGTTATTAGTAAGTTATCAACAGGTTGTTGATAGTTTATCAGAATAGCGAAAGTTGAAATAAAAGGAGGATGGATGAATTATGAAATGATGATAGAAATGGAGAAAATAAGCCAAAAAAAAGGCGAAGAAATCACATTCTTCGCCTTTTATATTCAATTACAGAATTTATCATCCATAAAGCAATCCAACAATCCACAAACTGGTTCGAGTTGGAAGGATTTTGAACAGCCAACAAATAACTTTATATTGAAATCCGGGCACTACAGTTACTTTCATACGTTTGCTCATTACCTGATCCACCATTTGTTTGGCCACTACTTTGGCATCCATACCGTTTTGTTCGTCTTTTTCCATTCTGCCCACCGATGTTTTCATCTTTTGAGAATAAGCCGAATCGGGCGATTGAGATGTTTCGGTGTATTTTCTGGCCGAAGTGAAATCGGTTTTAGTATCGCCGGGTAAAATGCTGCAACATTGAATGCCAAATGGTTTTACCTCAATGGCCAGGGCTTGCATAAATATAGAAAGTGCCGCTTTTCCGGCCGAATAAAATGCCTGAAAGGGAATAGGAACAACTGCTGCCACCGATGAAGTAGCCACTACTTTTCCATATCCTTGAGCACGAAAAACAGGTAAACAAGCATTTATAGTATTTACGGCGCCAAAAAAATTGGTTTCGAACTGGTAACGCATTTCTTCGTTCGACGTGTCTTCGATAGATCCGGCAATACCATTTCCGGCATTACAAATTACCGCATCCAACCGGTTGTTTTCTTTCAAAATTTGCGCTACTACCGAAGCAATTACTTCCGGATTGTTTACATCCATTTGTACAGGAATCAACTCCCCTACTCCATTTTGGGCTTTTTGAGGAATTCCACCACGACGGGAGGCTGCATAAACGCGAACTCCTTTGTCCATTAGTTGTACTGCTGCCGACAAACCAATTCCGGCGCTGGCACCGGTAATTAATACCACTTTTGTTTCCATTTTCGCTAATTATAATTAAGGACACAAAGATAAGTACTATATAACACAAATCTAATTTTAAAAATAGAATATATTACTTAAAAATTTCCTTACATTTGTGCAAACAATTTTTAAACGATAAAAAATGAACGTTTTAGTTACCGGTGCAAACGGATTATTGGGACATCATGTGGTTTTTGAATTGTTGAAACGTCAACATCAGGTACGAATTATAGTACGGAGTCGAAAAAATATTTACTTTGACACAACATTAGTTGATGTTATTGAAGGTAATTTTGCAGATGCCGATTGTTTTAAAAATGCCGCTCAGGGTTGCGATGCCATTATTCATGTTGCAGCTGTTATGGCTACCGATGTATTGCATTACGAGGATTACAGTAAAATAAATGTAGAAGGATCGGCTCAAATAATACGGATTGCTGAAGAACTGAATATCAATACCATTGTGTATGTAAGTTCGGCCAATACGATTGGTTATGGAACCAAAGAACAATTGGCTGACGAGAGTTTTCCTGTTCAGTTTCCGTTTACTGATTCGTTTTACGCGCAAAGCAAAGCGGCATCCGAACAACTTTTTATACAAGCTTCAAGAAAACCGAATCGGCATATCATTATTGTTAATCCAACGTTTATGATTGGGCCCTTTGATCCCAAGCCAAGTTCCGGAAAATTGATGATAATGGGTTATAAGCGGGCATTAAATTTTATTCCGAAAGGTGGTAAAAATTTTGTTCCGGTAACCGATGTAGCTGTTGCAGTTTGCAATGCCATCACGCAAGGAAAAAATGGAGAACGTTATCTTCTTTCGGGGGTAAATTATTCTTTTAAAGAATATTACAATCTACAAAAAGAAGTAGGAAAGTACGAGCAACGAATCATTGAACTGCCCGATGGGGTATTGATGGCAGTTGGAAAAGCAGGTGATGTTCTCCGCAAAATGGGTGTAAAGACCGAAGTTTGCTCCATGAACCTCCGGCAATTGATGATACGGGAATGCTACAGCAACCGTAAAGCAAAATTGGATTTGAATTTGCCAGAAACGGATCTTAAAATAGCCATACTAGAAGCTATTGATTGGTTTAAAGACCACAAAATGATTGACCTTTAAAATCTAAATACTCACAGAGTTCTTAATTGTGTAATTTTATTGTACAATGAAAAATTTTGCAGCCCGAAAATCACTCACAAGCTCCGCTCCCATTGCTAACTTGCGAAGTTTAATTACTCTCATGCTCATTTTTGCCTCTACTCTCCCACTCTCGGCCAAAAGTCCGGGAAAAAGGATTGAATCTGTTCCTTTCGATTTGGTGGGTAGTTACGTAGTTATTAAACTAAAAGTCAACGAATCCACACCATTAAATATCATTCTCGATTCGGGAATTTCCAATACCATTATTACCGAACTGGAACCTACCGATAAAATTTCGCTGAACTTTTCGGATGTGAAAGACCTGATGGGTCTTGGTGGTGGCGAACATTTGGAGGCTTATAAAAGTAATTATAATGTGCTTAAGGTGGGCAAATTGAAACTGGAATCAAAAACAGTATTTGTTTTGCGGGAGGATATTTTTAATCTGTCGAAACATACCGGCACAAAAATAAATGGCCTGATTGGTGTCGATTTTTTTTCGGATTATATTGTTGAGGTAAATTATTCCGACCGACGAGTGAATTTTTACGAAAATAAATCGCTTACAGTGCCCAAAGGATACGAAACGATTCCACTGAATATTGAATCGCGTAAAATGTTTGTGAATTTAATGGTTATGGAATCGGACAGTACGCAACGACAAGTAAAAATGCTTTTAGATACCGGTGCAGAGCTAAATGCATGGTTTCAAACACATAAAAGCGAATCGGTGCATCTTCCAAAAATAAATGTGCGATGCACTATTGGCGAAGGTTTTAACGGTGAGATTAAAGGAGTTGTGGGTAGGATGAAGCAAATTTGTTTTGGTAGTTTTTGTTTGAGCAATCCTATTGTTTCGTTTCCCGACTCGGCAAGTATAGCAGGTATTGTTGAAAATTCGGATAGAGATGGAACCATTGGAAGTCAGATTTTGAGTAGGTTTAATTATTTTATTGATTACGGTCAAAAGCAATTTCATTTTAAGCCCAATGGAAATTTCAAGGACAAATATAAATACAATATTGCGGGTATAGAGGTTACGCAAATACTACCATCCGTACCACAGTCGGAAATTTGGAAAGTGTGGGAAAACTCGCCTTCAGCTGCCGCAGGTTTAAAAATTGGCGATCAAATTATTGAGATTGATGGTCAAAAAGCCTTTCAATTTAGTGTAAATGAATTAAAAATGTTTTTTGAAACCCCTTCAAAGCGGCCATTAGAGCTGGTAGTAATGAGGGATGGCAAGGAAGTGCGGGTAAAAATAGATATGAACAGCAAGATTTAATCTATTGTATCAGGATTTATAAATATCATTATAGCAGTTCACTAATTGAATTTGTGGAAGGTATTTATACAAAATTTTTCTGAACTTGTATAGTATTTTCATTTTTTGCAAAGAAAAAGTTATCAACAGTTTGCAGTTACGAAAAAAACATCTATTTTTGCAGTCCCAAACTCCGAGACGGATAATAATAACATAAAATACATAAAGCAATGAAAAGGACATTCCAACCTTCTGTTAGAAAAAGAAAAAACAAACACGGATTCCGTGAAAGAATGGCAACAGCAAACGGTCGTAGAGTATTAGCTAACCGTCGTGCCAAAGGAAGAGCAAAACTTACAGTTGCGGATGAGCCACGTCACAAACACTAATTATCCTGCAAAATCAGTATAAAGAAAGTAGAAACTTCAAGTAAGTTTTTACTTTTTTTGTTTTTAGCCCCTTTGTAAGCAATTATTTGAGTATTTTTGGCGTCGTATATTGAAGGCACATAAAACTAGAATTATATTTTGTAATGCTACTGATAGTCAGAAGACTAATTTTTACAAAATGGATGTTTTTATTGCTCGATTTCATTTTAAATTACTTCGTTTTGATTTTCAGTACTTGCAACTTTTTACTTGTAACCAGTAATAATTTATGGACTTAAAAAAAATTTGGAAAGAAACTTTCGGTGGCTTTGTACTGAAAAATGTGCTGATAGCTATTGGCGTTATAGTTGCTTTGTCATGGATTACGTTATTCTGCGTTGACTTTTATACGCATCACGGCGAGGCTGAAGTAGTGCCCGATTTGCGCGGATCGACAGTAGAGGAAGCGCAGGTAATTTTGGCGAGCAAGGGTCTGCATGTGCAAGTGATTGATTCTGTTTATGTTCGTGGTAAGAAGTTAGGAACAATTATCGAACAGAATCCATCGCCAAATTCAAATATAAAAACCAATCGCCCCATTTACGTAAAAATAAATTCGCGCTTTGTTCGTCAGGTTTCATTGCCCGAGCTGAGTGATGTTTCGTATCGTCAGGCTGATGCCATGCTTCAGTCGATAGGTTTGAGCGTGGGAAGTGTGGAATATGCGCCATCTGAATACAAGGATTTGGTCATTCAGGTAAAATTTCATGGTAGAGCAGTGTTGCCCGGAACCCGAGTTCCCGAAGGAAGTGCGGTTGTTTTGGTTGTAGGAAGTGGATTGGGTAATGCCGAAGCTCAGGTTCCTGCCATTAAAGGTATGGGCTTAGAGGAAGCTACGCAGGCTATTACTACGGCGTCATTTATTGTGGGCGCAGTTGAATACGATTCTACACCGTCAGGCGATGAAGATGAATACATTATTTATCGTCAACGTCCGGCAGCAGGTAGCATGTTATCAGGAGGCAGCAGAATTGATGTATATCTTACGAAAGATAAATCGCGAATGAATGAGAAATTCGAAGAGGATAAGAAACCGGAAGAGAACAACGAGCAATTTTTTTAATAGCCATTTAAATTATCAACGTGACTGAGGATTATTTTGAAGATATAGAAGAGGAAGGATTGAGTGAAGTGGGAGAGGAGCAAGAGCTTTTTGAGCATTTCCGTTTTGTGGTGGATAAAGGGCAGGCTATGGTGCGAATTGACAAGCACCTGGTGAACTGCATGTCCAATACGTCACGTAATCGGATTCAGGAAGCAGCTGAAGCCGGTAATATACTTGTAAACGGGAAAGCAGTAAAATCAAATTATCGCATAAAACCCAACGATGTTATTACTATCGTGCTGGCTTATCCGCCCAGTGAGTTTGTTATTATTCCACAGGATATTCCACTCAATATCGTGTACGAAGATGATGACATCATGTTAGTGAACAAGCAACCGGATCTGGTGGTGCATCCCGGCTTTGGTAACTTTGATGGTACATTGCTTAATGCTGTTGCATGGCACATGAAAGATCATCCCGATTTTGATCCGAACGATTCGCGCATTGGGTTAGTACATCGTATTGATAAGGATACTTCCGGTTTGTTGCTTATTGCCAAAACCGAAATGGCAAAGACAAATCTGGGTAAACAATTCTTTGATAAAACCACTCAGCGTCGCTATCAGGCACTTGTTTGGGGCAATGTGAAGGAAGATGAAGGTACGATAGTCGGTGCATTGGCTCGCGATCCACGTGATAGAATGTTGTTCACCGTATTTCCGGAAGGCGAAAATCCTGTAGCAAAACATGCTGTAACGCACTACAAAGTGTTGGAACGGATGGCGTATGTCACTTTGGTGGAATGCAGGCTTGAAACCGGCCGCACGCACCAGATTCGTGTTCATATGAAGCATATTGGTCACACGCTTTTCAACGATGAGCGTTATGGCGGGCATGATATTTTGAAAGGAACCACAGCTGCCAAATACAAACAATTTGTGAAAAACTGTTTCGAAATTTGTCCACGTCAGGCTTTACATGCCAAAACACTGGGGTTTGTACATCCACGTACCGGTGAATTTATGCACTTCGAAAGTGAGTTGCTGGACGATATGCAACAATTGATTGAGAAGTGGAGAGGATATGCCAAATTTTTAGATGAAGAATAGACCCCTAATCCGTCAGCCGACGGAGAATTAGGTTAGTTTCTTTCACAATATTTGGCAATTAATTGATATGAAATACATTAAGTTTATAAAGACATCAATCAATATAATTTCATACTATAGGTTGAAATCATTAATAACAATACTAATCAAACGCCCCTTTAGGGGGTAGGGGGCTTATGAAAAAAAACATTGCCATTGTAGCCGGTGGAGATTCGTCGGAAGTTGTTGTTTCGCTTAAAAGTGCAGCGGGACTGTATTCGTTTATGGATAAAGAACGTTACAATTTATTCGTTGTAACCATTGTAGGTCAAACATGGCAGGTGGAATGGTCGGATACTGAGAAAATTGCCATCGATAAAAATGATTTCAGCTTTACCCGAAACGGTGTAAAAACCAACTTCGATTTTGCATATATTACCATTCATGGTACGCCGGGTGAAAACGGTATTCTTCAAGGCTATTTCGATTTAATAGGATTGCCTTATTCTTGTTGTGGAGTGTTGGCTGCCGCTATTACATTCAATAAATTTACCTGTAATCAATATCTTAAGGGCTTTGGTGTAAAAGTCTCGGAGTCGTTGGTACTGCGTGCCGGACAAACAGTTTCGGACGAAGAGGTGGCTCAGAAGATAGGTTTTCCTTGTTTTGTAAAACCAAATGTAGGTGGAAGTAGTTTTGGAGTAACCAAAGTAAAAAGCATTGAACAGGTTCAAACTGCCATTGCTCATGCATTTGCCGAAGGTGCTGAGGTGATGATTGAAGCATTTATGGCCGGAACCGAAATTACCTGTGGTGTGTATAAAACAAAAAACAAATCGCAGGTTTTACCTATAACAGAAGTCGTTAGCGAGAACGAGTTTTTTGATTTTGATGCAAAATACAAAGGGCAAGTGCAGGAAATTACACCGGCGCGCATCAGCGATGCGTTGACCGAACGTGTTCAAAAACTAACATCTGCTATCTACGATATTCTTGGTTGTAAAGGCATTGTGCGCATAGATTATATCATTTCCGAAGGCGATGTGATTAACCTGTTGGAAGTGAATACTACGCCTGGAATGACGGCTACCAGCTTTATCCCACAACAGATAGCAGCTGCAGGGTTGGACATTAAGGATGTGATGACTGAGATTATTGAAAATGAACTTAATTAACCACTAAGGTACTAAGTTCACAGAGAACCACAAAGTTTTTATAAGTATTATTTTAAAATTATTCTAAGTGTCACTAAATGTTCTTAGTGACTTAGTGGTGAAGAATTATGAAAACATTCAACGAAATAACCCAACTCATTTCCACCGAAATAGATCAAATTAATTGGAGTAAAGAACCACGCGGACTTTATGAACCAATTGGTTATGTACTTTCGATGGGTGGAAAACGGATTCGTCCGGCTTTGGCATTGATGGCCTGTAATATGTTTTCGGATAATGTGCATCAAGCTTTGAATTCGGCACTTGGGTTGGAGATATTCCACAATTTTACCTTGTTGCACGATGACATAATGGACAGAGCAGATGTGCGTCGAGGACAGCCAACCGTGCATAAAAAGTGGGATGACAATACGGCTATTCTTTCGGGTGATGTGATGCAAATTGCATCTTATCAGTTTATAGCTCAAACACCTGCAGAACAATTAAAACGCACCCTGGATTTGTTTTCGAAAACGGCTGCTGAAATTTGTGAAGGACAACAATACGATGTTGAATTTGAGGGCCGTGATAGGGTAGAGGCTGACGAATATTTGGAGATGATTAGGTTGAAAACAGCCGTTTTGTTGGGCGCTGCGCTTCAGATTGGTGCCTGGATTGGTGGAGCAGGAGAGGAGGACGCTCAATTGTTGTACGACTATGGGATTAATATCGGCTTAGCTTTTCAGTTGAAGGATGATTTGCTTGATGTTTATGGTGATGAAGCTACGTTTGGAAAAAAAATTGGTGGCGATATTCTTTGCAATAAGAAAACATACATGTTAATCCACGCTCTCGAATTAGCGAATGGAAATGATGCTGAAGAACTTCAAAAGTGGATAGGTATTTCGGATGAAAAGCTGGCAAATCAAAAAATTCAGGCAGTGACTTCTCTTTTTGATAAATTAGGCGTTAAGACACTTTGCGAAGAGAAGATGCAATATTTCTATGCAAAGGCAGTCGCAAATTTGGAAAAAGTATCTGTTTTGGAGAATAATAAGCAAGAATTGAGAAAATTAGGCGAAAAATTAATGTTTAGAAACGATTAATTTTTTATCTTTGTAGGCATAAATATATTTTCAATTTATTAATTACGGTTTTCAACTACATTTTTTTGCGTTGCAATTTTTTGTTAGTTGTCAATTATCAATTGTTGAATAGTATGCCCTACCGCCGATTACCAAACACCGATCAAGCGCGTTTACGTGCCCTTCGCACAGCGATTCAGCAAGCCGAAAATCAAGATTACGGCAGTCAGATAATTTCCTATAAAACCATCCACGAGGCAAAAACCTATTTAAGCGTTTTTGAAAAACAGTTAGCGCAATATCAACTAACCCTTGATAGTCAGGTGTCTGCCAATAAACGCTATCAACAAATAGTACACAATGCCCGCTTGTACATATCTCATTTCATTCAGGTTTTCAATCTTTCCATTATACGCGGCGATATAAAAAAGGAGCACAAACTGCTTTACAAGTTAGATCCTAACGTGCATACGGTTCCCGATTTAAGCACCGATTCAGCTCTTATTCATTGGGGAAAATGCATTATCGACGGCGAAAATGAGCGGATCAGAAACGGTGGTTTACCTATTTACAATCCGGCAATTGCTAAGGTACAAGTTCATTATGAAGTGTTTAAAGAATACAAATCCACTCAAAAGATTTATCAGGCCACTACCAACAGAAATTGGGAGGATTTGGTGAGTTTGCGCGAGAAAGGCGACCTTATTATTTTGGATATGTGGAATCAGGTTGAGAATGCATATAAAGACGATAAACCCTTTGCTCGTTTCAATAAATGCAAAACCTTCGGACTGGTTTATTATTATCGCAAAGGAGAAAAGGAGCTTACGCTTCAGGATGATTTGGAGAGCAATCAGCTACAAGCTATTGTATAATAAATTATTGTAGTTGAGCGTTTTATTTGATGGTTTTTGTTGGTGATATAACCTTGTTCATGGGTTTATCATTGGCGTTCGTTGGTACAGAAGGTACTACCTGAAAGTCGAAACACACGCCCCACTTTTGTGTTTCTATGTCGTTGAAAAATCTGTCATAATATCCTTTTCCACGCCCCAATCTATTCATTTTCAAATCAAAAGCCACTCCGGGAACGATAGTAATATCTATTTTTCCCGTATACTGACCATCCGTTTCCGGTTCATAAATGCCTAAATTTCCCCTTTTTAGGTTTTCTTTTGCCGAATATTTTTTTAGTACAATGTCATCACCAACCACCGATGGCAGCAAAATCTCCTTCTCTGCACTCCATTTTTCTACAAACTTATGCGTTGGCAACTCATCTGTTGTTGACCAGTACATCAATATCGTTTTCGCAGATTTAAATTCGCGAAGTGATTCAATTTTTTTAAAAACTGAATCAGCTGCCTGCACTTTTTGAACCTCGGAAAGCTGAATTTTAAGCTCACGAATTTGCAACCGGATTTTATTTTTGTTGACAATTATATCATTCATTTTGACTCTTATAAATGTATTTATTACGCTTATTCTACTGCTAAATTATATAAAAAAAAACCGATTCGTCTCAGATGAATTGAAATAAATTTTATAATTATATTTTTTTTAGATTTAAAACTTTTTAATCGAAAAATAAATTTTTATTTTTGGCATCATGACCTTAACTATGTGCTTTTTCATTGGCACTTTTTATCTTCCAATCTATGAAGAAAATCGCCTACATATTAGTGAGTTGTTTGTTCTATTGTGGCGTTTATTCGCAAATATCGACCATCATTCCATCCTCCTCGTCCATCGCTCAAACGGCAGTGGCCGACAGGTATAATTGGTCGGCATTTACCAATCCGGCCATGTTGGGTTACCTCGAACATACAGAGTTTGGGTTTCAGTTCGAAAATCGATATTTGCTCAACGAACTTTCCACCAAGAGTGCTCAAATTGGGTTCTTTTCAAAACTTATTTGCACCGGCATTTCCTTTTCGCATTTTGGTTATTCGCAGTATCACGAAATGATGGGCGGCATCGGATTTGCACGTAATTTCTCTCATAAATTTGCCATGGGTGTTCAGGCCAATTATTTTACGACTTATTTCTCGGCATCCAATTCTTATCGGGGTGCTTTTTTTCCGCAGATAGGATTATCGGTTCAATTGTCACCCTCTTTCAACATTGGGTTTAATGCCTCAAACCCGTTTCAATCGACTATAAGAACTGAATATGTAACCAAACGACTGCCATCGGTTTTTAGTTTGGGAACCGGTTATTCATTTTCTCCGGGCTTGATCTGGCGTTCACAGATTGATAAAGAAGTGAGTAGCTGCTATCGCTATGCAACGGGGTTTGACTACCAAATGTTGGAAAAACTAACGGTTAAGCTTGGCGGTTATTGGTTGGATTATTTAGTTCCATGTTTGGGTATGGGGTTTAAAACCGGATCATTTTTAGTAGACCTCAACTGCGAATTGCATCCGCTATTGGGTTTAAATACCTTTGCGGCTGTTCATTATCGTTTTCGTAAATAACATTCTATGCGCCAATTATTTTCTTTGGCTTTTTTTCTTTCATTGTTCTCTTGTGCGGCAAGGGCGCAGGATGCTGTTGCCACCACCGATCAATTGATTGCCGATATTTTTGAGCAATATACCGCAGAAAATGATGATGATATTGATTATGACACTTTTTACGAGGAGTTAATGTATTTTTCGGAGAACAAGATTCATCTGAATAAAACGAAGCGCGAAGAATTGGAACGATTGCCTTTTCTGTCGGATATTCAGGTAGAGAATATCATCTCTCATATTTATCGGTTTGGAGCTTTGCAGACCATTTACGAACTGCAACTTATTGATGGATTGGACATGACAGACATTCGCCGCATGTTGCCATTTGTGGTAGTAGGAGAGGGGGTTGACATGGCAAAAAAGATATATTGGCGCGATTTGATGCTGTACGGCAAGAATGAGTTATTTTTCCGTTTGGATAAAGGACTTGAGTCAAAAGAAGGCTATCGGTTTTTGCCGGATGAAGATGAGCGTGCAGCTGAAGAAAATGCCGGAAAATACCTTGGAGATGCTTTTTACCATTCGTTGAAATATCGATTTCATTACAAAGACCGCGTGCAAGTGGGTGTTACAGCAGAGAAAGATGCCGGTGAGCAATTTATTGGAAAAGTGCATAATGGTTACGATTTTTATTCCATTACTGCACAATTGAAGGAGATCGGTAAGTTTAAAACTCTAGTTGTGGGCGATTTCAGAGCTAATTTTGGTCAGGGGCTGGTGCTTCGAACGGATTTTGGAATGGGGAAATCGTCGTACGTGCTCAACGTTATTCCACGTAATTCGGGACTAAAAAAGTACGGATCTACCGATGAGAATAATTTTTTTCGAGGTTTTGGTGCAACGGTTCGCCTTGGAAAATTTGATATTTCTGCTTTTTATTCTAATAAAATGATTGATGCTGACACGGTGAATGGTTCATTTTCAAGTAGGTATACAACGGGTCTGCATCGTACCATTGCAGAAATGAGTAAGAAGCACACCGTCAATCAACAGGTTATTGGTGGGAATGTAACTTTTACATATTCTAAAATACAATTAGGATTTACAGCTATTAATTCATTTTTTGACAATAGATTACAGCCGGTTAGGGCAACATATAATTATTTCTATTTTGCCGGAAAACAACAAACTACAGCCGGTTTACATTATAGAATGCGTTGGCAGAAGCTTAATGTTTTTGGCGAAACAGCCATGACCGACAATGGCGCCTTGGCAACCATCAATGGATTTTCGTTTATTCCATTGTCGCAAGTAAATCTGGTGGTTATGCATCGATATTATTCGCCCGAATATGATACTTTTTATGCCTCGGCCTTTTCGGAAACGTCTCGAATAAACAACGAAAGTGGGTTTTACCTTGGTGCTGAAATTCGTCCGTACAAAAAATGGAAGATTTCGGCCTATGCTGATAGTTATCGTTTTCCATGGGCTAAATATGGAATTGATGTGCCTTCGGTGGGAGCTGATTATTTGCTTCAGGCCGACTATGCTCCGAAACGGAACATCAGCATGTTTTGGCGGTTTAAATATGAAGGAAAACAAGCGAATGTATCCCAAACTGAATCAGTAATGCCTGTTGTGGCACCTGTTCAAAAACTGTCGGTGAGGTATAGTCTTAGCTACAGTTTAGGGAATTTTAGCCTTAAAAATGTGTTGGAAGCTAACCTGGTGCGAAAGGCAGATGCGCCCTGGACTTACGGTGTCATTGCGTCGCAGGATGTGAGCTATGATTTTAAAACGTTTCCGCTCAAAGTTGATTTCAGGTATCAGTTTTTCGACGCTTTGAAATACGAAAATCGCGTATATTCATACGAAAAGGATGTTTTGTATGCATTTTCTATTCCTATGTATTTTGGATTGGGAAGTCGTTATTATCTTAATCTTAAGTATGAACTTAATAAACGTTTATCACTCTGGTTCAAAATAGCTCAAACCGTATATGCCGATGATAGGGAAGTATTAAGCAGTGGAAATGAAACAATTGCAGGCAATAGAAAAACAGATGCACGATTTTTATTGAAATGGGAGTTCTAATGGCTAAAGGGATAGGAATAAGATTTAAAAAAACACAAAATCGCGAAATTTAGTCAAAATGCTGTTGTATAACATAATATTTTGTGCATACATTTAGAAAACAAGTGTTTTCTTTACACTTGTTTTTTGCTAATAATGATTGAACAATAGTTTCAATCATAAATGATTGAAAAACAATACAATATAAAAATACATTTTTTTCATTAATTGACAAGTACATATGACTGCATCATTTTATAAAAATAGGGATACACATCTCATTGCGGTCGACTGTATAATAATGGGTTTTAAGGACAATGATTTACATGTTTTGGCTGCTAAACGACAGTTTGAACCAATGAAAGGTGGTTGGTCGTTGATGGGTGGTTTTGTGAATCAGGGGGAAAGTATCAATGAGGCTGCCGGAAGGGTATTGGATGAGTTTACCGGTATTGACGGCATTTTCATGGAACAACTTGGAGCTTATGGTGAGGTAGAACGTGATTTAGGGGAGCGCGTAGTTTCAATTGCTTATTATGCCCTGGTGGACATGGACAAGTTTGATACTTCGTTAGTAGAGAAATACGATGCCCGTTGGATTTCGATTTCGCATTTACCGGAGCTTATTTTTGACCATAATAAAATGGTGAAAGATACGATAAACACTTTGCAACGAAGAGCAGCTGTGAAACCCATTGGTTTTAATTTGCTGGGTGACCAATTTACATTACCGTCTCTGCAAAGTTTATACGAAGCCATTTATCAGGAAAGCATTGACAAGCGAAACTTCAGAAAAAAGATTCTGAGCATGGATATCTTGGAAAAACTGGATGAAAAAGATAAAAGTTCCTCTAAAAGAGGCGCTTTTTACTACCAGTTCAACAAAGATAAATACGACCAATTGATTCAACAAGGACTCCATTTTTCACTTTAAATTTTTTTGAACGTTTAAGTGTATTTTGAACGCTTATAACTATGACAGGAGTAAGGAGCAAGAGGTAAGGAGTAAGTATTACAGCAATAATAACAAATCAAACAGCAAATAAATTTATGTTAGAAGCTTTAAAAGAAGAGGTATTCAAAGCAAACCTGGATTTGGTAAAGCACGGATTAGTGATTTTTACCTGGGGAAATGTGAGCGCCATTGATCGCTCAACGGGTTTAGTAGTTATCAAACCATCGGGCGTGTCGTACGAAGACATGAAAGCCGAGGATATGGTAGTGGTTGATTTAGACGGAAAAGTGGTGGAAGGGAAACTAAAACCATCATCCGATACAGCGAGTCATTTGGTTTTTTACAAAGCATTCCCTAATATCGGTGGGGTGGTACATACACACTCTACTTTTGCTACTGCCTGGGCACAGGCCGGTTGTGATATCCCGAATATTGGAACAACACATTCCGATTATTTTAGTGCAGCTATTCCCTGTACGCGCGACATGACACAACAAGAAGTGGAAGGCGAATATGAACTGGAAACCGGCAATGTAGTGGTGGAACGGTTCAATGGATTGAATCCGGATTTTATACCGGGCGTTTTGGTGAAAAACCACGGCCCTTTTTCGTGGGGAAAAAACTCGCACGATGCAGTGCATAATGCAGTGGTATTGGAGCAAGTAGCTAAGATGGCGTTTATTGCTTACGGTGTTAATCCTGATTTGACGATGAACGATAATTTGACCAAGAAGCACTTTTTTCGTAAGCACGGACCAGGTGCCTATTACGGTCAATAAATAGAAAACTATCAAACACAATAATATAAATCTAATGAAAAAACTATTTTTAGCAACACTTTTGTTGGGGTCGGTCACGCTGAGTGCGCAAACATCGACTTCTAAAATTACCATTCATGCCGATCAGGGTAAAAACGTGATTCATAAAGAAATCTATGGACAGTTTGCCGAGCATTTAGGAACATGCATCTACGAAGGTATATGGGTGGGTGAAAACTCACCAATTCCAAACACAAAAGGATATCGTAATGATGTATTGAACGCACTTAAACAATTGAATATACCTGTTTTACGTTGGCCGGGTGGTTGTTTTGCCGATGAATACCACTGGATGGACGGTATAGGACCGCGTGAAAAACGCCCCAAAATGGTAAATAACAACTGGGGTGGAGTAGTGGAAGACAATAGTTTTGGAACGCACGATTTTTTCAATTTATGCGAGATGCTGGGTTGTGAGCCTTACCTGAGCGGAAACGTAGGTAGCGGTACTGTTGAAGAGTTGGCAAAATGGGTGGAATATATCACTTCCGAAGGTGACAGTCCAATGGCCAGATTGCGTCGTCAAAACGGTCGTGATAAACCATGGAAACTTAAATATATTGGTGTTGGTAACGAAAGCTGGGGTTGCGGTGGAAGTATGACCCCCGAATACTACTCTGATTTGTATCGCAGGTATTCAACGTATTGTCGTGATTATGATGGTAATAAGTTGTATAAAATCGCAAGTGGAGCTAGTGATTATGATTACAACTGGACTGAGACTCTGATGAAAAATGTGGGTGATCGTATGCAAGGTGTTTCGTTGCACTATTACACCGTAAAAGGTTGGAACGGAAGCAAGGGATCAGCTACAAAATTCAATAAGGATGAATATTTGTGGACGATGGACAAATGCCTTGAAATAGAAGATGTGGTAAAAAAACACATAGCTATTATGGATAAATACGATCCGAAAAACAAAGTTGGATTATTGGTGGATGAATGGGGAACATGGTGGGATCAGGAACCGGGTTCGACTTCGGCTCTTTATCAACAAAATTCTATGCGCGATGCATTTGTTGCAGCATTGACGTTGAATATTTTCAACAAATACACAGAGCGTGTGAAAATGACAAACATTGCACAGGTAGTAAATGTATTGCAAGCAATGATTCTGACCAATGGCCCTAAGATGGTATTGACGCCAACGTACCACGTATTTGAAATGTATAAAGCGCACATGGGTGCAACTAATTTACCAATTGAACTTCAATGTGATTCATTGGTATCGAACAACAAAAAATTTGCAGCCGTAAGTGTTTCTGCTTCGAAAAATGCAAAAGGATTGATTCACGTTACCCTTGCAAATGTTGATCCGGACAAAGAACAAAAAATTGAAATCGATTTGGGCAATGTAAAAATTGCAAAAGTATCGGGAACTATATTGACTGCTAAAACAGTTGATGCATACAACACATTCGAAAATCCGAATGTAGTAGCACCTGCCGTTTTCAAAGATGCAAAGGTGAGCAAAAAAGGGTTGTCGATAACTGTTCCTGCAAAGGCAATTGTTTCGCTTGAATTACTTTAATATGACCCCAAACCCCTAAAGGGGCTTAAAGACCAAGTATTTAAAATAAAAACAAACAATACTAACTTCTATTCCCCTTTAGGGGTTAGGGGTAACAAACAATAAATAACACTAACTTCTCTGACTCCCCTTTAGGGGGTTGGGGGTAAATAACAAAGAAATCATGGATTACAAAGATTTAGAAGTATGGTTCATTACCGGAGCCCAATTGCTTTATGGTGGTGATGCAGTAGTGAGCGTAGATGCACACTCGAACGAAATGGTAGCAGGATTAAATGCATCAGGCAATCTTCCTGTAAAAGTTGTTTATAAAGGAACAGCAAATTCTTCTTCAGAAATATCTGAAATTATGCGTGCAGCTAACGGCGACACGAAATGTGTTGGTATGATTACCTGGATGCACACTTTCTCTCCAGCCAAAATGTGGATTCACGGTTTGATGGATTACAAAAAACCATTATTGCACCTTCATACTCAATTCAACGAGCAAATTCCCTGGTCGGAAATTGATATGGACTACATGAACCTGAACCAATCGGCTCATGGTGACCGCGAATTCGGTTTTATCACAGCTCGTTTGCGCAAACCACGCAAAGTAGTGGTTGGTTTCTGGAAAGATAAATCAACGCACGATAAAATCTCAGGATGGATGCGCGTTTGTGCTGCATGGGCTGATGCTCAAGGCATGCAAATTATCCGTTTCGGTGATAACATGAACAATGTGGCTGTAACCGATGGCGACAAAGTAGAAGCTGAAATCCGTTTGGGTTACCACGTGGATAATGCACCTATCGCTAAATTGGTACCTTACGTAAATGCAGTTACCGAGGCTGAAATCGATGAATTGATTGCTGAATACGAAAAACTATACGACTTTGCTGATGACTGTAAGAAAGGTGCTGAAAAACACATTTCGGTACGTCAGGCAGCAGCTCAGGAAATTGGTCTTCGTCGTTTCTTGCAAGATAAAAACGCAACTGCTTTCACTACCAGCTTCAACGAATTGGAAGGTATGTCTCAATTGATGGGATTTGCTTCACAACGTTTGATGGCCGAAGGTTTTGGTTTTGGTGCTGAAGGTGACTGGAAAACAGCTGCTCTTACCCGTACTATGTGGGTAATGGCTCAGGGTTTACCGGGCGGTTGTTCATTCCTCGAAGATTATGTATTGAACTTTGATGGTGCTAATAGCTCTATTCTTCAATCACACATGTTGGAAATCAACCCTGAAATCGCAAAAGCAAAACCACGTATCGAAGTTCATTTCTTAGGAATTGGTGATGCAGGTGTTTGTGCACGTTTGGTATTCCAGGCTCACGAAGGTGAAGGTGTTGCTGCAACTATCGTGGATATGGGTAACCGTTTCCGCATGATTGTAAACGAAGTGAAAGTAATTGAACCTAAGGCATTGCCTAAATTGCCGGTTGCTTGTGCATTGTGGATTCCACAACCGAACCTCGAAGTAGGTGCAGGTGCATGGATTGTTGCCGGTGGAACTCACCACTCAAGCTTCTCTTTCTCTATCACTACCGAGATGTTGGAAGACTATGCAGAAATCGCTGATTTGGAAATGTTGATTATCGACAAAGACACTAACATCCGCAATTTCAAACAAGACATTCGTAACAACGAAGTGTATTATATGTTGAACAAAGCTTTAAGATAAATTAATTAATTTGAGAATTTGAAGATTTGAAAATTAATAAAAAAAGATTTTTCAAGAATTATTGAACATATTCTAATTCTTAAACTCCTAACTCTATAAATTTTCAAACTCTCAAATTTTCAAATTTTCAAATTGAATATATGAAATACGTAATAGGTTTAGATTATGGAAGCGATTCTTGTCGTGCAGTTGTTGTAAACGCTGCCACAGGTGAGGAAATGGCTTCAGCAGTAAAATACTATCCACGTTGGATGGAAGGAAAATACTGTGTTCCAACAGCCAATCAATATCGTCAGCACCCGCTTGATTATATCGAAGGATTGGAATATACAGTAAAAACTGCCTTATCGAAATGTCCTGCCGGAACTGCTGAAAAAGTAGTAGGTATTGCATTCGACACCACCGGAAGTACTCCAGTATTTACCGACAAAAACGGTACACCACTTTCATTATTACCTGAATTTGCGGAAAATCCAAATGCCATGTTCGTTTTGTGGAAAGACCACACTGCGATCAAAGAAGCTCAGGAAATCAATGACCTGGCCTCTAAATGGGATATTGACTACACTTCGTACGAAGGTGGAATTTACTCTTCGGAATGGTTTTGGGCAAAAGCATTGCACGTACTACGTTCCGACGAAAAAGTACGTAATGCAGCTTACTCAATTGTAGAACATTGCGACTGGTTGCCGGGGTTAATTACCGACAAAACCGATCCATCTATCATTTGCCGTAGCCGTTGTGCTTCGGGTCACAAAGCGATGTGGTTAGAAAAATGGGGTGGTTTACCTTCAGAAGAATTCCTGACAGCGCTTGATCCATTATTGGCAGGTTACAGACAACGTTTGTACACCGACACATGTCCAAGCGACAAAAAAGTGGGTAATTTGACCGAAGAGTGGGCCGGTCGTTTAGGCTTGACTACCAATGTAGCTGTTGCTGTTGGTGCATTCGACTGCCACATGGGTGCTGTAGGTGCCGAAGTAAAACCGGGTGCTTTAGTGCGCGTTATCGGTACTTCTACCTGCGATATTATGGTGGCTAGCTACGAAGAAATGGGTCATAAACTTATTCCGGGAATTTGCGGACAAGTTGATGGTTCGGTTATC
This sequence comes from Paludibacteraceae bacterium, assembly GCA_942493025.1. Lineage (GTDB taxonomy): Bacteria > Bacteroidota > Bacteroidia > Bacteroidales > Paludibacteraceae > Paludibacter. Next base: position 3,241,010 of record OW818663.1, on the reverse strand, counting down.
CCGGGGATGATTGGGTTGGAAGCAGGACAATCGGCTTTTGGTGATGTTTATGCATGGTTTAAACAAGTATTGGCATGGCCGATTGAGAATATTTTGGCTAAAAGCACTTTGATTGATGCTGAAACCAAACAAAAACTGATCGAAGAATCGTTGGATCAAATCATTCCTGCGCTTTCTATCGAAGCAGCTAAAGTTCCGGTTTCGGAATCTACTGTTTTGGCTACCGACTGGATGAATGGTCGTCGTACTCCCGATGCTAATCAAATGGTAAAAGGTACCATCACCGGATTAAATTTAGGAAGCTCTGCTCCACTTATTTTCCGTGCATTGGTCGAAGCAACTGCTTACGGTTCGAAAGCCATTGTTGATCGCTTTATCGAAAATGGTGTTGAGATTAAAGAAATCATCGGTATCGGTGGTATTGCTTTAAAATCGCCTTTCGTAATGCAAACGTTGGCCGACGTATTGAACATGCCTATTAAAGTGGCGAAAGCTGAACAAGCTTGTGCATTTGGAACTTCTATGTTTGCAGCCGTTGTAGCGGGTGTTTACGACAAAGTAGAAGATGCTCAGGCAGCTATGGGTATGGGATTTGCATCTGAATATTTCCCTAACAAAGAAAATGTAGAATTATACAAAGAATTGTATAAAAACTACATAAAATTGGGAGAATTCACCGAAAAAGAATTATTTAGCTAAATAAATAAAGACCCCTAACCCCTAAAGGGGGACTAAGAAACCCCAAACCCCTAAAGGGGCTTTTAAGACCAAGTTTCTAATTTAGTTTCCCTTTAGGGATTGGATTAGGGGTCATCAACCTTTTATCAATAAAATATTCACACATGAAAAAGAAACTTTTAGGCTTCGCGGTCATTGCACTGGTTCTTTTCGGTTGCAAAGGCAAAGACGAAAAAACACTCTCAGGCTTATTAAAAGCTGACTTTAAAAAGGAAATTGGTAAAGACACTACCGGCTTGTACGTACTTAAAAATGCAGCAGGTATGGAAGTGTGTGTCACTAACTTTGGTGCACGTATCGTTTCCATTATGGTTCCCGACAAAGCAGGGAAAATGCAGGATGTAGTTCTTGGTTTCGACTCAGTGGCCGATTACATTAATATTCCAAGTGACTTTGGTGCTTCTATCGGTCGTTATGCCAACCGTATCAATCAGGGAAAAATTACCATTGATGGTACAACCATTCAGCTGCCGCAAAATAATTTCGGACATTGTCTTCACGGCGGACCACAAGGATGGCAATATCAGGTGTATCAAAAGGTAAATCAAATTGATGCCACCACTATTGAGTTGACTCGTTTCTCACCAGATGGAGATCAGAATTTCCCCGGAAATGTAACTGCTAAGGTTACTTACAAACTGACTGAAGATAATGCTATCGATATCAGTTTTGAAGCAACTACCGACAAAAAAACGGTGATCAATATGTGTAATCACTCGTACTTCAACCTTTCGGGAGATGCTAACAATCCGATTACTGACAATTTGTTGTATGTCAATGCCGACAACTTTACTCCGGTTGACAGTACATACATGACTACCGGTGAAATTGTTACTGTAAAAGGAACTCCTATGGATTTTACTACTCCTAAAGCTGTAGGTGCTGATATTGCAAAAACGGATTATGTGCAAATTAAAAACGGCAATGGCTATGACCATAACTGGGTGTTGAATACAGCCGGTGATGTTACCAAACAAGCTGCTAAAGTTACTTCTCCGATAAGTGGCATTACACTGGAAGTGTATACCAACGAACCCGGCATACAGGTGTATACCGGTAACTTCCTTGATGGAACTGTAAAAGGTAAAAAAGGTATTGTTTATAAACAACGCACCGGTATTTGTTTGGAAACTCAACATTACCCCGACAGTCCCAATAAACCACAATGGCCATCGGTTATTTTGGAACCGGGCAAAGTTTACCAGAGCACTTGTATCTATAAATTCGGTGTGAATAAATAAGAAAACGTATTAATATAAATCAAAAAAAAATAGTAAAGATTATGGATTGGAGATCACATGAATTTATTTGGCTCGACTGGGTGATTATGGCAGTGGGGATATGTGCAGTATCATGGGCGGTATGGCGTTCGGTACAAAAAGATAAACGTTTGCAAGAGGGTGCTAACAGCGAAGACTACCTGTTTGGTAAAGGTGAGCCATGGTATATCATTGGTGCGGCTATCTTTGCAGCAAACATTGGTTCGGAGCACCTTGTAGGCTTAGCAGGAACCGGAGCAAAATCGGGTGTAGGTATGGCACACTGGGAGATGCAAGGCTGGATGATTCTTATCCTGGGCTGGCTTTTTGTGCCGTTTTATCAACATATGAACATGAAGTTAGGGAAAATCATTACCATGCCTGACTTCCTCAAAAATCGTTACACACCTCGTACAGGTTCGTGGTTATCCATCATTACGCTTATTGCCTACGTATTGACTAAAGTAAGTGTAACTGCATTTACCGGCGGTATCTTCATGGAGAGTCTTCTTGGCTTACCTTTCTGGTACGGAGCTATCGGGTTAATCGTTTTAACAGGTGTATTTACCATTTTTGGTGGTATGAAGGGTGTTATGACTTTGTCGGCTATTCAAACTCCGATTCTTATCATTGGTTCATTCCTTGTGCTTTTCCTTGGATTGTCGGCACTTGGTGATGGTAGTATCGCTAACGGTTGGACGGCCATGATGGAATATTCCAGAACATTGAGCAAGGGAGCAGACGGTGTTACATACGGTACCAACCACATGTTCCACTTCGAGACGGGTGATCCGCTTTATGACGACTATCCGGGCTTCTGGGTATTTATCGGCGCTTCTATTATCGGTTTTTGGTATTGGGCTACCGACCAACATATCGTTCAACGTGTATTGGGACAAACAAAAGGCGAAGCTAATGATGTTGTAATGAAACGTGCCCGTCGTGGTACTATTGCTGCAGGTTATTTCAAGATTCTTCCTGTATTTATGTTCCTGATTCCGGGTATGGTAGCAGCTGCATTGGCAGCACGTCCGGGCAGTGGTTTTACCTTAGATAACCCTGATACCGCCTTTGGTTCAATGGTTAAGTTTGTATTGCCAGCCGGTGTGAAAGGTATTGTAACGATTGGTTTTATCTCAGCGTTGGTAGCTTCGTTGGCGGCATTCTTCAACTCTTGTGCTACTTTGTTTACCGAAGACTTTTATAAACCAATGTTCAAAGGTAAGAGCGAAGCAAGATACGTTTTTGTAGGTCGTGCTGCAACAGTTGTAGTTGTGGTACTTGGTATTATTTGGATACCGGTTATGATGAGTCTTGGTAGCCTTTATTCTTATCTGCAAGGTATTCAATCGCTGCTTGCTCCAGCCATGGTAGCTGTATTCGTAATGGGTATATTTTCTAAAAGAATTACCCCTAAGGCAGGTGAAGCCGGCTTAATTATAGGCTTTTTTATTGGTATGGCACGCTTGCTCACCAATATCTTTACAAACACAGGCAAAGATGTAATGACAGGTACGTTCTGGGAATCTACTCATTGGTTTTGGCATACTAACTGGCTTATCTTTGAAATCTGGTTACTCGTTTTCATCATGTTGTTGATGGTTGTAGTATCATTCTTCACTCCGAAGCCAACTGCTCAGCAGATCGATGCTATTACTTTCAATGGTGACTATAAAGCGCTTATCAAAAACAGCTGGAACAAGTGGGATGTTATTGCATCGCTTGGTGTAGTAGCTATTTGTACTGCGTTCTACTGGTATTTCTGGTAGTCAACTATTGGTTTTATAAAGCTTTCGGGGCCGGCTATTTATTTAGTCGGCCCCGATTTTTTTTGGTATAAAGTACCAATTCAGGTGCAGCTTACCATAGTATCACGTGCAAAGTGGCACTCTTTCTTCATTTTATAGTGCCTCATTGGGAGAAGTCGCTTCGCTATAAACATCAGATTGAGAAAAAATACCTTCCAATGCTACAGAAAAGAAAGTAAATGCTATCTGAAAAAATCTCCCTACCTCCTGACCAATGCGGGAGGACTCCGATTTAGTTGCCGTCATTCTTGACTCTTATTCTTTCCTCTTCATTCGTTTTTTTGTAGAATTTTGAATTTTGGCTGCTCAAAAACGGCTGTTTTTACACATACACATCTACGCACTTCATTTTTGTCCAAAAAAAACTCAAATTCAGTTTTTATAGCACTGATTTTCAGTGCTATAAAATATTAACTGTCCAATTTATTTTGTCTGATTATTTGATGGTTTAGCATCTGTTTTTTATTTTTAGGGACAACAAAAGCAATCATAACACTTTAATTGTCCTGAGATTTATAGCTAATGCTCTATCCGACTACATTGAGTGTAAAGAATTGCAAAACCATAATGTAATAATATGCATATGAAGAAGCTTACTTTTTCCATTCTTGCCTGCGTATTGACACTAAGTCTGCACGCGCAAATTCAAGCCCTGAAACCGGATGTATGGCTTCGTGCCGATCAGTTTAATTTTCAAAAAGGAGTTTGGGCTGATATGAGTGAAAATCATCGCGATGGACAGCTTTTATCAGGCAAAGGCGTAGTTGCCGACAGTTTAATGAATGGTAATCCTGCTGTTTGGCTCGACGGGTTGCAATTCCAAATTGTTTGTAAGGGTGTAAAACATCAGCCGTTTACAGTAATGACTGTTTTTCAACCAGCCGGAAGTGAGGAACAAGGTATTTGGCAAATAGGTATGGGCGATAATTTCCGTGCTGCCCTTACAACCCGGCGATCTGTGAACCCGCAAACCATTGTGCGTTACGCCTCAGGGAATATTGCAAACAGTCAGTTGAGTCAGTCCGTTCAGATGCAAAATTTTACCGGCGAGATTGAAAATGACACCATTCTGCTTGGCAAAGTTCCATTTTATGCTGACAGTGTAGCCTCATTCACAGGTAAAATAGCTGAGTGCTTTGTTTTTTTCAGAATACTTGAAAAGAAGGAGAAGCAGATGTTGCAGTCCTATCTTGCAATCAAATATGGTATTACACTTCAATATTGCGATTATTCCGATAGTAAGAACAACCTGCTCAGGAGTTACACCGATAATGCTACCACACCTTACAATGTAGTCGGTATCGGGCGTGACGATGCAAACGGTCTGTATCAGAAGCAATCGTTTTCGAATGAGGATAACTTACATCTAACTGTATCTGCCGGAAAAATGGCAGCTTCCAATAATAAAAATTCTGCTACGCTCGAAAACAACAATTTTCTGATGTGGAGTTGTAATAACGATGCCCTTACGTTTACTGCCGAGGAGATTAAAAAAGATCTCAAACTATTAAATCGCAAATGGACAATGATAGCAACCGGAAAAAGTAGTGTTGTCCTGCCTACCGGACTCTCTATCAATACTAATCAATTAGGAATGGTTGCAGGAAAACCTCTTTATCTAGTCATCGATCAGAACGGATTCGGGATTTTCAATGGTTCGAAGTCAATAGTATGCGACAGTATTTCGAAGAGTGGTATCGCTTGGTTTAGCAATGTGGTGTGGGATTGCACAGGCTCAGGCAAAAGGTTGTTTTCATTTGGTGCCAATACCTTGGATCTTCCACCTGTAAGTAAAAAAATGAATGTACCGATTTTGAATGATGCAACTCCGGCTGAACCCCTTTATACCTACCGCCTCTATCCTAACCCAACCGATGGAGCGTACACTATCGTCGTTTCGTTGTCAGAAGCCAGCGATGTGCTGGTACGTATCAACGACATGACCGGCAAACTGCTGAAAGAACACTGCAGCAATCATTCTGCCAGTTACACATTTGATGGATTCATCTATATTAAGGGAATGTATTTGGTAAATGTTTACACGAAATTCGGACGTGAAACCTTTAAACTGATTGTGAAATAAATTGATAAATATCATTCTCCAAAGATTTGATCCTATTTTTCCAATATTTCATCTTTGTAAAGAATCACGAGTAAATACAAAATAGGATTGTCATTACTTTAACGTGAGTTAGATATAAAATATAAATATATTGTGTTGAAAATAAGGTTAATGTAAATAGTCCAATATATACTCTTATGTAACTAGGTTTACTCATAAACCGCTGACAGGGTCTTCGACCGCTGTCAGGGTTTTAAAGTCAGTTATTTTTATTGGGGTTTTTACACCCATTTGAGGGACTACTAAGGTTGAAATATAAGGTCTTAAACATGAAGAAAAACCTTATTTTTTTAAGAAACATTAGTGGAATTATTAGCACCAAGCCCCAAACCTTATTACAAATCTGAATATTACAATTGAAATAATATACGTGCATATCTAACTCGAGTTAACACAAATAATATAGCGGCAAAGCACACAGATTATTATGTCGAGCTTATAATAAAAAAACAGAACTACTTAAATACTACTAATATGAGACACAGTTACAAAACAGCAACGATTTTTGTTGCGGCAATAGCGGCCTTTATTGTCACCATAGCTGGCATATCCCACTCAAACAGAGAAACAAGTAAGCTTCTCAACCGTACAAATAATACTCAAACCGCCCTTACAAGAGTGACTACTTCTCAAGCTGTAACTACCAAATCGGTTACAAAAGGACTACCTGCAACCGCACAAAGCAGCCAATGTTTTGTTGCCAACGAAAAAGAGGGAGTCATAGGACTTTTCGAAGGCAAGACAATTGACAATCCGGTTGATAACCAGTTTCATATCGTGTTGAGCGAAATGCCTGCTGCAGACCGTAAAATATGGCTTGAGTATGAACTCGAAGGAGTGAATGATTTTACTTCTGTTGCCCGCAGCATCAACGATGAACTATCGCAGGGAGGCTATTTTGTTACGAAAAATACGGGTTGGCACCTTCAACGGGAACAAATCAGTCCTCAATCGTTGCGGAAAGGCGATAATATAATCCGTTTTACACTGCCGGCAAATGCCGATTACGGCTATCGGATTCGCAATGTGGTATTTCGTGCAGATAATCAGGTTGTTAGAAACACCCGTCGATTGATTCTCAACCAACCAACTACAGCTTATTACTATCAAACTGTGGGTTATCTGCAAGGTATCGTCACCGGACGGGGTAGCGAGAAAGCCAAAATCATAGTGTTAGGCGACGAAGTGCGTCAACAAAAAGGCTCATTTGAATGCATGCTGCGTAAGCCTGCTGACAGCACCCAAAGTTGGAGCACCGAAGTGGAAGCTGTATTTCCTGACGGCGAACGCCTGAAAGGTACAGTCGCCTTTACACGTCCTGCTCAATGGGATTATTGCACAGGATTTGACCCTGCCACTCACCGTGCAGAGGTGGTAGCAGGGAACAATCGCCCCATCGATCTCCGGTTGGGGAAGGCAAGGCTTCAGGGCAATGCCGCAGCACTAAAGCAGCCGGTGACCCTATCGGCAACGGCATTACGTGATATCGATATGCCGGTACTGGATGCGGGGATGGTAAATGTAACCGCCGGTTTCAACGGTTACCGTTTTTTGCCTCACGGAACTTTGTTCTCGGAAGAGCTAAGAGTAGAAATGGGATACGACACTACCCTGATCCCACAGGGATACACGCCGGCTGATATCCGCACCTATTTTTTTGACGATAAAACAGGGCATTGGGTCGCACTGCCCCGCGATACCGCCTTGTTGGCTTCCAACACACTGGTTTCGCGAACCGCACACTTTACGGATATGATCAACGCGATTATAAAAGTACCCGAATCGCCCGAAACGTCAGCCTACACGCCTACCTCGATGAAAGATATAAAGGTGGGCAATCCGGCTGCCAACTTTGTGCAGATTGATCCGCCGGGGGCTAGCTCGTCGGGTAACGCGGCTTTGCAGTACCCGTTTAAACTGCCGCAAGGCCGTCAGGGGATGCAACCTTTGCTGGGCTTGCAGTACAACAGTGGCGGCGGTAACGGATGGACAGGTTTAGGTTGGAATCTTGAAGCGCCTGGTATTGAAGTGGAAACCAGTTGGGGAGTGCCCCGTTATGACGCAGCGAAAGAGAGCGAAACCTACACGATGGGAGGCGAACAACTTACTCCGGTAGCTTATCGCAACGCATGGACTGACCGTAGTGCTGAGAAACAATTCTTCCCGAGAGTAGAAGGAGGCTTTGAAAGAATAATCCGACATGGAAATTCTCCTGCAACCTACTGGTGGGAAGTAACCGACAAGAGTGGTATCCGTTATTTCTACGGTGGCTCGCCCGAAACGGGACTCTCGGCAAGTGCTGTGCTGACGGACGCCGACAGCGGTAACGGCGGTCATATTGGTTATTGGGCATTGACCGAAACACGCGATGTGAAAGGCAACTGCGTGAAATACAGCTATGATTTGGTAGCCAATGCCGGCGTAAACGGTGGCACCGTGATGGGCAAGCAACTGTATCTAAAAAAAATTACTTATACCGGCTTCAACGGAGCAGACGGGGCTTACAGTGTGCTATTTACACGCGACAGCGAGTTAGGAGGGCGTAACTACCAATCGAGAACAGATGTCATTATTTCTGCACGAATGGGATTCAAGCAAGTGACAGCCGAATTGCTGAAAAAGATTACCGTTAATTTTAACGAACAGACTATTCGGAGTTATCAACTGGATTATGTACAGGGTGAATTCAACAAAACCTTGTTGGAAAAGGTAAGCGAATACGATGCCAATGGCAACTTATTTGACTCACATACATTTGATTACTATAATGAGGTGCGCGATAAAGGCGGCAACTTTATCCCTTTAAAACAATTAGAGAATTGGACTGCAGGTGACGACAAGGTAAAGGGTGATTTTATCCTTGAATCTATTCCTGACTACAACGACCGTGCATCAGCCATCAGCGGCACTAAAACGGCCAATATCGGTGGTGGCGCTTCGGTAACGGTAGGTATTCCATTCGGTAAAAATGATAAATCTCTTTCCGCAGGCGGTAGTTTCGACTATTCTCACAGCGATAGCTACGGACAGTTGAGCCTGGTGGATATAAACGGTGACGGGCTTGCCGATAAGGTATTCAGGATAGGAAATGTTCTGTATTATCGTCCTCAGATACCATCCAAGAACGGAAGTGTGAATTTTGGCATGGTACGTCCGGTGAAAGGAGTATCACAATTTCTACATGAAGTGAGCAACACCCTCACTTTCGGCATCGAAGCGCAGTTTGGTTTATCCGCCAGTGCCAGCTGGTCGAAAACCACTTCGCGAACGAAGTCCTATTTTGCCGATGTGAACGGAGATGGATTGCTTGATGTGGTGATAAATGGTGCAGTATGGTTTAACTATGTCAACAATGACGGCGATCCTGAATTTACCATAAGCAGCGCTCTCACGCCGAACCCTGTGGGTGGTGGTGAAGCGGCAAACGTAGACATTGCACGTGTTGACAGCACTGGGCTGGCTGAAGCCATAGCTCAAAATCCTTTACATGATGTTGTGAAAATGTGGCAAGCTCCTTACACGGGAACAGTGAAGGTGAATGCTCCGGTGTGGCTGGCTCCCTGCACGCCCGAAGAGAATGATTCTATTCAGGCCGATGGTCTTAGAGTGGCCATTCAGTTGCGCGGCACAGAATTGTGGAGCGATACACTTCCGTCAAGCAGCCACGCGGTGACATTGCCGGCTACTGTAAACGCACTTGCGATAAACAAAGGCGACCGCATCTATTTCCGTGCACAGTCTGTTTTCAATGGCATGTACGACCGTGTACACTGGAATCCGGTAATAAGTTATACCGACAGGGATACCACCCTGCTTGACGCCAACGGTAAGTCGCGCTATATATTTACAGCTGCCGAGGGTTTCCTATTGAGTGCACGACAAGTGATTTCAACGCCATTTAACGGCGCGGTAAAGGTTGCCGGGAGCTTTAGTAAACCGATGACCAGCGATTCGGTATCAGTAACAGTACTCCGGAATGGCGCTGCGGTGATACAACGTAGTTACGCCCCTCAGCAGTTGGTGAACGAGGCAATTACGACTGATCTGACTGTAAATAAAGACGATTCTATTCAATTTAAGGTTACTTCATCAAGTAATGTTGATTTTCCAGCATTGAAATGGACACCGTGCGTGTACTATACCCAATCGGCGGATACCATTGTGAAGATGGTAACTAACTCCGATGGGACACCTTTATTCAAATTCAATGCCACGCCCGAATACACAGTCTTTGCCCGCGAACTACAATTGCAAAGCAGGGTTACGACCAAAGGCGACAGCATGATGGTTGCTCCTTTGTTCAACGTATCGCCTCTGTTTGCCGGACGTAGCTTCGACTGGACTGTAAAACAGCAAAATAGCTTGTTGCACAAAGAACACATCGCCGTTACAGCTACCGGAGTAATTACATTGCCAATAAAAGTGGCTGTTGCCAAAGGGAAAGATGTTTACATTGAAATATACAGTGCGGACACAACTTTGATAAAGGGTATGGGCGTCAGCACCGCAACATTGAGCTATACAGACTCTACCGGAGTTGTTGCTGTTGATAGCGTGCGCATGGGGTGCTATACCCTGATAGAAGAGCCAATGGCTATTTTCGGTTCGCTATGGCGCAACTGGGGACATTTTGCCTACAACGGCAATAGCGTTCGCGGCACACAGCCCATCGACGAAAGCAAGTTGAATGGTGATGAACTGAAAAATGCCGGACAAGTGGATTTGAGTGGCTCTGCCAGTGCCGACGACATGAACAGTAAATTTACAAACGAAGGCGGCTATCAACTCTCCAAAGCCCTCTTTATACCAATGATGCCCGATATTGTAAAAAAACGTTGGGTGGGCTACGACCAGAGCGTTTACGTGACAGCTGATACACTGAGCAGTTCGCGCATGGGAATAAAAGATGTAGCTCCTGTGAGTCCGGTACCATCCATTATACCGGCCGGGGGTGGCATGAATGCCATCGACAAGGTTACCAAATCGGACAATATTTCTTTCTCGGTGGGAGCTTCAGTACCATCTGCCAGTGGAAGTATAAGCCGCAGCACAGGCAGTAGCCGTGTAGTGAGCGACTATCTGGATATGAACGGTGACCGTTATCCCGACTATGTGACCAACGGCATGATACAATACAGTTCGCCCACAGGCGGTATGTCGGCTCAAACAACAAGCTTGGGAAAAGGCGACGATCATCGTACCAACACCACCTCGGATGGTATGTCGATAGGACTTAGTGAAGCGAAAGATAAGAGTATCCCGTCCAATAATCCGAAAACTTCTTTCCATGTTGCACAGAGCGGAACGGTAGGCGGTTCGTACTCTAATAGTAACGACGACGCACCTTATTCGTTGATGGATATAAATGGTGACGGATTGCCTGACCGTGTTTACAAGAATGGTGACGTGGAACTGAACTTCGGCTACCGTTTTGCAGCGAAAGAAAACTGGGGACATCAGACCGTAAGGACGGGTTGCAACCAATCGGCATCGGCTTCGCTCGGCTTACCCGCGTTTGACTACAAAAAGAGTTCTTATTCGGGTGGTGTGGGACTTTCGTTGTCCGACAACAAAGTGCTGAAAATACTGGAAGATATAAACGGTGATGGATTGCCCGACGAAATTATAAGCAATGACCCCTTATTGGTGCGCCTCAATACCGGAGCCGGATTTGGCAACGTGATAGAATGGACAGGTGCCAAACAGATTAGCAGGGGATCATCCACCTCCGAAAATGCCAACATAAGCTTTTCGGTAGCCATCAAATTATTGGCCATTCGTATAATCATTAACCCGCGCGTCGAGTTAAGTCATAGCTTCAGCCGTGAAGAAGTACAGATTAACGATGTGGATGGAGATGGTTTACCCGACTACGTGACTTCCGACCGCAACTCGTGCAGCATGCTTACCGTGAGTCGCTCTACCATAGGGCGTACCAATTTGCTGAAAGGAGTGCAACGCCCGCTGGGGAGCCGGTTTGAGTTGAACTACGAACAGCAGCAGCCCACTTACCGTATGCCGCAAAGCCAGTGGACACTCTCGGGTGTGAAACTTTACGACGGCCATACCGGCGATGGTGTGGATAGCACGCTCACTACCTTTACTTACGACGATGGGCATTACGACCGCTATGAACGCGCCTCGTACGGTTACGGAAAAGTGACCTCGCGGCAGCACGACACTGCCAATGGAAATGCTGTTTACCGCAGTGTGGTGAACCGATATCTTAACGATAATTATTACAACAAGGGCTTGCTGCTAAGCGAAGCATTGCTCAACGCCAAAGGCGATACTTTCACCGTGAAGCGCAACAGCTACTTGTTGTTAGATGCCTCCACGATGAGCTTGCCAACTGTCTATACAGCCAACTCGACAATCTTCCCTACCACTGCCGAAACACGTTCCGACTTTTTCGAAGGGCAGCCGGCAGCGGCAAAAAGTCTGCGCGAAACCTACAGCTACGGCAAGTATGGTAATGTAACCGCCTACGCCAACTACTGCGAGGCGAGCGATGCCGCGGACGATATATCGTCGGCCATCACCTATCACGAAATGACGGATAAATACATCGTGGGAGCTCCCAAAACGATTCAGGTAACCGGTAGCGGCACACTTTACCGCAAACGCGAAACCGATATCAACAGCTTCGGCGAAGTAACTACCATTCGGCAGTACAATAACGCCGAGGTGTTCACCACCACATTGCATTACGATGGCTATGGCAACCTCGATTCGATAGCTCACCCAGCCAACTACCGCGGACAGCGGATGTGGTATGCCTACAGCTACGACCCGGTGGTAAGCACATATGTATCAGCGGTGCACAACGCCTTCGGCTACAGCTCATCGGCCAACTACGACTACCGTTTCGGAGCAGTACTCAAGAGCACGGATATAAACAGGCAGTCGATTAGCTACGGTTACGATGCCGCAGGTCGCCTTACCACGGTGCTATCGCCCTACGAGGCATCTGCAGATGCACCCTACACCTTACAGTTCGAATACCACCCCGAAGCAGTAGTGCCATGGGCATTGACCCGCCACTACGACGGGCAGCATCCGGGAAACCCGATGGAGACAGCTCTCTTTATCGACGGACTGGGACGCGTGTTGCAAACCAAGAAAGACGGTGCTATCTATGCCGGCAAGGGAGCCGATGACACGGAGATGATGATTGTCTCCGGCAAGGTCTGCTACGACGCTTTCGGACGTGCTGTCAGCACCCGCTACCCTGTTGCCGAACCCAAAGGAAACACCGGCATGTTCAATAGCACGGTGGACGATGTTAAGCCTACTACCGTAAGCTACGACCTGATGGATCGCGCACTGCTGACCACGCTACCCGATGGCAACAAGAACTTGGCAAGCTACGGATTCGGGAACGATCGCGATGGTAAATTACGCTTTGCCACCTCCATAACGGATGCCAACGGCAAAACAACGGTAGTCTTTGCCGACCTGCGCGGGCTCCAAACGGCGGTGAAAGCCCCGGGTGATACATGGATCAGCTTTATCTACGATGCTATGGGACAAGTGCTTAGTAGTAGCGACCCCGAGCAGAAACTAAGCACGCATATCTACGATATGCTGGGCAGAGCGGTGAGCCGCGTACACCCCGATGCAGGTAAAACCACCTACACATACGATGGTGCGGGCAACCTGACTTCCGAACTGACAGCCAATCTGAGACTGGAGAAAAGTGCACCGGTGCGTTACTACTACAGCTATCAGCGCGTTGACTCCATTGCCTACCCGCTCTACCCGCAAAACAACCTGTACTACAGCTACGGAGCATCCGGCGACAGCGATGGATGTGCTGGACGTTTGAAACTATTGGTCGACGGAGCCGGAGCACAACAGTACAGCTACGGTCCGCTGGGCGAAGTGCTGAAAACCACCCGCACGGTAGTAGTACCAGACAGGGGCAACTTCAGCTTTGTGACGCAGAGTACCTACGATAGCTGGAACCGACTGTTGCAACTGGTTTACCCTGATGGCGAAACGGTAAGCTACCGTTACAACACGGGTGGCCTGCTGCACGATATGAACGGTATGCACGATGGCAATAGCTACAACTACCTGAAACAGTTGGGCTATGACAAGTTCGAGAGTCGGCTATACATGGCCTATGGTAACGGTACGGAGATGAACTACAGCTATGAACCCGACCGGCGCAGACTAAAAACGCTTGCCACCACCACAGCCTCCAATCGACTGATAATGAACAATACTTACGGGTATGATGCGGTAAATAATATTATGAGTATCGGCAATACGGCAGCCTTACCCAAGTCGAACCAATTGGGAGGTCCTGCTTCTTATGTATACAAATACGATGATTTGTACCGACTCAGCTCGGCTACCGGCAACTGGACAGATGGCAAAAAGGAAAACACCTTCAGCTATGCCATGGCCTACACGCCGAGCGGTAATATCACCCGCAAGGCGCAGCAGCACCTGGCTGACGGAGTGGTGCAGGCAAAAACCAGCTATGACAGTGGTTATGCCTACACCGGCACGCAGCCGCATGCACCGAGCAAGATAGGCGACGATGGGTATACCTACGATGCCAACGGCAACCCTACGAATATCGACAATACCACCAACGGTCGCAATCGCCGCATGGCGTGGGACGAAGAAAACCGGTTGCTGGCCATAGCCGATAACGGCAACACCCACAGCTATATCTACGACGCGGCAGGCGAACGCGTAATCAAAAGTAAAGGCGATGGGCAGTGGGTAAGTGTGAACGGATTTAGCCCATCTGGGGCAGCCGTAACGGGCAACTACACCCTGTACGTGAACCCCTACCTGGTGGTGGATAATGCCAAGTATACCAAACACTTTTACATCGAGGGGCAACGCATTGTAAGCAAACTGGGCGAGCGCCGGATAGAAAAGGAACTGGCAGCTCCACAGGCCGGAAGTGGCACTGTAGACTACTCGAAAAAACAGAAGCTTTCTAAAGCAGAAATTTATGCCATTTACGCTGCACTTCAGTTAGAAAATCCTATATTTGTGGCAGGTAATAGCGGCAAAGTTCCCTATGGGCAGATAAAGAAATACCTGAACAATGACAGCACAGCCATTATTGTGCAGCCGGCGCCACCAACTATAGCCGGAGCTGTAAAATACGAGAATCTTCAATTTTACTACCACCCCGATCATATCGGTAGCTCCAATTATATGACCGATGCCAGTGGTGAGGTATATCAGCACGATGAGTACTTCCCGAGCGGCGAAACCTTTGTGCAGGAACGGCATGGGGCAGAGCATAGCAGCTACTTATTCTCCGGCAAAGAGCAAGACGAAGAAACAGGGCTGTACTATTTTGGGGCAAGGTACTTGGATCCGAGAATTGGGATATGGTATGGTGTAGATCCGCTGGCAGAGAAATACCCTTGGTGCTCGCCATATGTGTATTGTAATAATAATCCAATAAGATTTATTGACCCAGACGGTAGAAAATGGAAGGATAGGGATGGAAATGTGATAAAAAATGAAAATCTTGCGAATGTCAAAGTTTACATATTCCATGACAATGATTTTAGTGAACAGGCATTAAAACAATATGATGAAGCTGTTGAAAAATATGGAGCTGGTTCTGTGGCTTTAAGCAATACAGGAACAACTGAGGGTTTTAGTGCTGACTGGGGGAATATGCAAGGAACAATAACCGATGTGAATATAACAATGCATGGAAAAAATCAATCAATTAATTTGGGCGATGGGGTTCAATTCACAGCTACAGGTGATGGTAAAACAAATATTGCTGGAAGTAAAGCACCTAATGTCCAAGATTTACCGACCCCTGCTGGCGACATATCAAATGCTACCCTGCACATGAATAGTTGTCACTCCGCTGACAATGCACCGAAAGCTCATGGTACTGGAGATCATGCTCAGGGGGATTTAAAAGGTAGTATGAAACCAATAGCTCAAGTATTTGCAGAGAAGTTTGGCTTTGCAGCTGTTCAAGGGACTAGAGGATCAGTTAATTATAATTCATTCTCAACAAATGGCACATGGCCATCGAATAGCAACTACATGAAGCCATATCCTGAAAATGGAACTTGGATTTTTTACAAACGTCCTCTAATTATTTATAAACCTGTTAGAAAATAATTGTTATGTTATGAAAAAAAAATATATCGTGGCGATTATTTTCGGTCTTATTATTTTCCCAATTTCGATATATTGGTTTAGTAAGAAACATTATCCTGCGTTTGAAATATATTTTAAGATTCCTAATGTGGAGTCGGATTTATATCCTGGAGCATATGTTTTTTTTAATTCAAATGCACAGTTGACTAGTTTTTTTAATATGAATAAAGACACTAGAATCTACGGCGAAAACTGTAAAGATGTGAAATTTGATTTTGACAACTATACCTATGTAATAGTCTATGGGGCTAAAATTAAAAGTATGTATTATAGTTATAAAACTACGTTTTTTAATGACCCTTCACCGAGTTATGCAAAGGCAAGGCGATATGGAAAGAAATGCGTATTTGTAGATTATAACAAAGCATCAAAAGCGGAAAAAGGAGTGTATTTTTATCGTTTAAAGAGAGATACCTTATTGAGAGGTTTTGATGGTCTATAAGAGTTAGGTAATGTATCAGATGTGTTGATAAGAAAATAAGAAATTGATTATCAATAGATCAAATTAACTATAGGTAATAGAAGCAGGTGTTTTCATCTGCTTCTATTATTTTTAGGAGCTTAAAACTCCCGCTGGCGCGGTTCTGTGAATACGAGTGTTCGGAAGATTTTTAAGTCTACAAATTTAAAAAATCTAAACATAATTCAAGGAGAAAAACAGTCTTTCCTTAGCTTGAATTTCAAAAATGAAAAAACGACCTTGTTTATCAACAGCACAACAGTCAAGTTGTTGACAAATAACAGATCTAATGTGTTTTAAATATAAGAATCATTTAATATTTTTGCATCATAATTTCAATAGATGCAAACAAACAAATCGCAAAAGAAGAATATAACGGTAAAAGAACTGTTGAGTGTTATTCCTGATGATAAAATAAGTACTCTTGCCGTAAATACCCACGTGGATTATTGTACGAAGGTTTTGTATGGACGTTCAGTGTTTTATATGATACTTTATTCATTATTAGAATCCGATCGAACAAGTTTGCGTACGATGGAGGATGTCTTTAATAGCGTAAAGTTTAAATTTTTATTCAATTTAGATCAGAGTAAGACAGTTCGTTACAGTTCTATCTCAGAGCGTTTATCTGTAATGGATGTCAACTTTTTTGAAAAGCTGTTCGACCATTTTTATAATCATCTTAGTCAATTATATTCCCGCCAGGAACTTGATAAATATAATCTTGTTCGGGTCGATTCAACAATGGTTGCCGAAACGTCGGCTAAACTAGCACAGGGCATGAATTTCAAACACAAAAACAATAGTAAGAAACATGCTAAGTTTACGGTTGCTTTTGATGGGATACTTCCTTGTAATGTGGAGACATTTTTAGATCAAAGTCAAATCAATGAATGTCTTACCATCCCACAGGTCATAAAAGATCACGCAAACAAATATAAACAACAGGTTTATGTCTTTGACCGTGGAGTCAATAAACGTACTGTTTTCGATAAGCTCCAGAGTGATACTATTGATTTTGTTACTCGTTTGAATCCAGGTGCTTCGTATCAAAGTGTTGAAATTCTTGAACGAGGCGACAGGTTAATTGGCGATTTGAAATTACTTAAAGATGAAATCGTTTATCTGTATAACTGGGTCAATAATAGAAAGACAAAAGAACTGACTAAAGAAACCTTCAGACTGATAACTACAGAAAACAAGAATGGAGAAGCCCTCTTGTTTCTGACAAATCTGAAAGAGGAAAAGGCTGAGAATATAACTGCTTTGTACCGGAAACGTTGGGATATTGAGGTTTTCTTCCGTTTTGTAAAGCAAGAGTTGAACTTCAGCCACTTTATGTCAACCAATGAAAACGGAATAAAGATTATTCTCTATATGACTTTAATTCTATCGATGTTGCTGCTAATTTATAAGCGCTTAAATAATATCGGTTATAAAACAGCCAAGAGGCGTTTTGGTATTGAGCTTGATGAACTTATCATCACTATGATCGTTCGTTTTTGTGGAGGTGATCCATCACTGGTATTCCGTTAATAAAACAGATTCAAATAAGTATCTATCAAAAAAAACTATATCAAAGAGCGCTTATGACAGCAATATATCAATCTTCCGAACACTCGTAGTCTGTGACCCGTGCCAATACAGTAAAAGAAAAGATACAAGAGATTGTGTCTTTTCTTTTAAGTGTAATTTAGGAAAAATAATTATATTTGTGAGGTTAAGCAGAATAACTAAATTATGAGTTATATGAGTAGAAAATACAAATTTCATAATCCAGAAGGTGTTTATTTTGTATCATTTGCAGTTCAAGGCTGGGTAGATGCATTAACGAGAAGCGAATACAAGGATATTTTAATAGCGAATCTTGATTTCTGCCAGAAGAACAAAGGACTTGAAATCTTTGCATGGTGTATCATGACAAATCATGTTCATTTAATCATCAGGGCTCAGGATGGATATTTACTGCAAGATATTTTACGTGATTTTAAAAAGTTCACAAGTAAGGCTATTGTAAAAGCAATTGAAGAAAATCCTGTAGAGAGCCGGAAGGAATGGCTGTTGAAGCAATTTAAAACCAAAGAAGGATTTAGTTTCTGGCGTGGAGATAATAAGCCAATAGAACTGTGGAGCAATGCTGTGATTGACCAAAAACTAAATTATGTCCATCAAAATCCAGTTGAAGAAGGTTTAGTTTTCAGAGCAGAAGATTATCGGTACAGTAGTGCTTGTGATTATTCCGGAGAAAACGGAATGCTGGATATATTAGTTATAGAATCGTGGTATGGACAAAAGTATTGATATATAATTTTTATTATTGGCACGGGTCACAGACTACGAGTGTTCGGAAGATTTTTAAGTCTACAAATTTAAAAAATCTAAACATAATTCAAGGAGAAAAACAGTCTTTCCTTAGCTTGAATTTCAAAAATGAAAAAACGACCTTGTTTATCAACAGCACAACAGTCAAGTTGTTGACAAATAACAGATCTAATGTGTTTTAAATATAAGAATCATTTAATATTTTTGCATCATAATTTCAATAGATGCAAACAAACAAATCGCAAAAGAAGAATATAACGGTAAAAGAACTGTTGAGTGTTATTCCTGATGATAAAATAAGTACTCTTGCCGTAAATACCCACGTGGATTATTGTACGAAGGTTTTGTATGGACGTTCAGTGTTTTATATGATACTTTATTCATTATTAGAATCCGATCGAACAAGTTTGCGTACGATGGAGGATGTCTTTAATAGCGTAAAGTTTAAATTTTTATTCAATTTAGATCAGAGTAAGACAGTTCGTTACAGTTCTATCTCAGAGCGTTTATCTGTAATGGATGTCAACTTTTTTGAAAAGCTGTTCGACCATTTTTATAATCATCTTAGTCAATTATATTCCCGCCAGGAACTTGATAAATATAATCTTGTTCGGGTCGATTCAACAATGGTTGCCGAAACGTCGGCTAAACTAGCACAGGGCATGAATTTCAAACACAAAAACAATAGTAAGAAACATGCTAAGTTTACGGTTGCTTTTGATGGGATACTTCCTTGTAATGTGGAGACATTTTTAGATCAAAGTCAAATCAATGAATGTCTTACCATCCCACAGGTCATAAAAGATCACGCAAACAAATATAAACAACAGGTTTATGTCTTTGACCGTGGAGTCAATAAACGTACTGTTTTCGATAAGCTCCAGAGTGATACTATTGATTTTGTTACTCGTTTGAATCCAGGTGCTTCGTATCAAAGTGTTGAAATTCTTGAACGAGGCGACAGGTTAATTGGCGATTTGAAATTACTTAAAGATGAAATCGTTTATCTGTATAACTGGGTCAATAATAGAAAGACAAAAGAACTGACTAAAGAAACTTTCAGACTGATAACTACAGAAAACAAGAATGGAGAAGCCCTCTTGTTTCTGACAAATCTGAAAGAGGAAAAGGCTGAGAATATAACTGCTTTGTACCGGAAACGTTGGGATATTGAGGTTTTCTTCCGTTTTGTAAAGCAAGAGTTGAACTTCAGCCACTTTATGTCAACCAATGAAAACGGAATAAAGATTATTCTCTATATGACTTTAATTCTATCGATGTTGCTGCTAATTTATAAGCGCTTAAATAATATCGGTTATAAAACAGCCAAGAGGCGTTTTGGTATTGAGCTTGATGAACTTATCATCACTATGATCGTTCGTTTTTGTGGAGGTGATCCATCACTGGTATTCCGTTAATAAAACAGATTCAAATAAGTATCTATCAAAAAAAACTATATCAAAGAGTGCTTATGACAGCAATATATCAATCTTCCGAACACTCGTAGTCACAGACCCGCGCCAGCGGGGAAAGTGCAGTAAACGGTGGCAGCGTTCAGCCATACCGCCATACCGGACACGAAATGCAGGAGATGCACGGATTGAACTGGATAGATAACTTGGCACGATTCCGAACGGTGAGTGATGGAAGTGGGTTTACTGGTGTGGATCCGCTGGCGGAAAAATATTATTCTATTTCACCGTATGCTTATTGTGCTGGGAATCCTGTGAAATATATGGATTGTCAAGGAGATAGTTTGACTTTAGCAAGCAAGAATGCAGATGATGTTAAGGCTACAACAGACACATACAATACAGGTCTTGGTGGGTTTTATACAACAACAACTGATGCAAATGGAGTTGCTTCAATGACTGCTGTAGCTGGAACAGATCCTAAAAATATGACAAGTGAACAGAAAGCTTATCATGATGTGTTATCTAAAGTTATAGATGGAAATGGTATGACTACGATTAATGTTGCAGATGGTACATCAGTGGTAATTGGAGACGTCAAAACAAAGACCATTGATATTGGTGATATCAAAGCTTTAGGGAACGGTACAGATGTAAATCAAGGAAGTGCTTTGCTACATGAAACATGGGAACAGTATGGAGTTCAAGTAAAAGAACAAACTGATATAAAAGCTCATATTAGTGCCGCAGGTGTAGAAAGATTGGTAACAGGAAGTTTCTCAGATCCATTAAATAGACCTTTAAATGGAGGAAAGCTAAGCGTTCCAATCTTAGATTCTTCAGGCAATGTTATTAAAACAGTAATTATATATGTAAATAGTGTAGGAAACGTAACAAGTATAACTCGTTAATATTAAAAGAAATGAAAAGAGAAATATTTATATTATTATTTGGTGTAATTGCTATATTTAACGCTAATTCATGTAATACTAATTGTAACATTAATGTTGATTCATTGTTTCAGATAAACCTATCGACATTAAAGAAAGATGTTTCAGGTTCAATAGAAAATATAACCATTGTAAACAAAAACAATCTTGAGTTCTTATTTGCAGTATCACTTTTATCTGGTATAGATTTTCTAAACCCAAAAGATAATAGCACTAATTTGAAATCAATATTAGCAATTGAAGTGTGGTATTCAAACAAGAAAAAATACATAACCTGTGAAAAAATAAAAAAAGCATATTTGCTCTTGAAGCCTAATCTATTTAAAAATTTTGAAGAATTTGAAGAATTTTCAAAAGAGTTAGATGAATTAAAAATTAAAGAAGAATAGGGTAATGTATCAGTTGTGGCGATATTCAATTATCTTTTTGACAATCAATATTAGAATCAGAAAATAATAAGAGAATGGTGAGTGTAATGCTCACCATTCTTCAAAGAATTAGATAGGTATATTTGTAGGTACAGGACAGCATTCATAGATATAAATCTTCCAAACACGGCATTGCTATGCTGCTGTTTGGAAGATTTTTGCGTTTATTGAATTTGTCTGATGCTCATATCGGTATGGGGGTAATCATGGGTCATTGTTTGGGCTGATGAACAAATCATTTCGACGATAAGAATTTTCACATATTTTTGTTTTACCTTTGGGCAAGCAAAAAGACATCTTGTTGATTGTCTTAATTTTATAGACACAGTTTTGCTTGTGTAACATCCTCTTAGGCTGAATGCTGCATTTGTCAACTTATTCAAATACAATGAGAAACATAATGTTTAAATATATTAGCACGCTATTCTATCTTTTTATAAACGTTGTTTTGTGCCAGGCTAGTATTGTCTCCCCACAATTCAGTTTCCAGCACTTTCCGTATGTCGACCAACTTCCATCTAATTCCATCAACCGTTTGTACAATGACAAAGAAGGTTATATGTGGTTTGGGACTAAAGATGGCTTGTGTCGTTTCGATGGGTATGCGGTGAAAGTATTCCGTTCAAGTTCTACCAGTCAAAACCGGTTGACAAATAATAGTATTCAGTATATTGCGGAGGATAATCAAAACCGCTTGTGGGTAGGTACTCTGGAGGGTATCAATATTGTTGATAAGAATAATTATTCCATCAAACCGCTGGATAATCCGTATGTAGGGCGGGATAGAATAAATTCAATTCTCAAAGATAAATCGGGTTGTATGTGGGTTGCCACCAGTGGCAATGGTTTGGTAAGAATTTTCCCGGATGGAAAAAGTATCTGTTTTACGAATAAGGCAGGAGCAAGTCACCCATTGGCAAGCAATAATGTGAGGAGCGTTTATCAGGATAGTAAAGGTAGAATATGGGCTTTGTTGCTGAATAAAGGCCTTGCTTTATTTCAGGAGAAATCGTCTACATTCCGTTCCTTACCGCCTGTGGGGTTAAGCAACAATCCCTTCAGAATGATAGAAGATAGTCCGAACCATTTTCTGATTTGCACGTGGGGTGATGGGATCTATTCGTTGAATGGAGATTCCCTATCTCAACAGTCGACACCTATCACAATTCTTAAAAATGGAAAACCTGCTACTATCAGCAACATTAGTTACAGCATTGTGAAGGACGCCAAAGTGGGGTATGTGTGGGTTGTTACGTTTACCGGGTTAGTAGTATTGGAAAAAAAGGATGATACTACTTACCAGCTGATTGATTCGGAATCGATGTTTCCGGAACCTTATTATAAACTTTTCCACGAGATTATCAAAGACCGGCAAGGTAACTTATGGCTTGGTTCGGTAGGTGAAGGTATTTTCAGATTAAATTTCAACAATACTTCTTTGCAAACCAACTCTCTTAGCAAGCTGAAAGAAAAAGTAGGGTTTCCTCCTATTGTGGTCGGTTTCTGCGAGTCGGTTGATGGATTTATATATGTTGTACTCAACAGATTGGGTTTATATGTACTCAATCCTAAAACCGGTGATGTAGCTCCTCCTGCTCAACCATTCATCAGAGATATACAGAGTGTAGGTGCCATTAAACAAATAAAAAGCACACATGAAATATGGTTAAGCAGAGAAGGTAAGCACGATATTTATATCATGAGTGACAGGGTAGGAGGATCGAATGATATTAAGATTCTGTCATTTGCGACGAATAAGGAATTTTCTATCACGGGATTTTGTGAGGACTCGCAAGGAAACGTATGGATAGGAACTGATAATGGTTTATACCGAAAATCGGTAGGCAGTAATAAGGTGACCTTGATTAATTCCGACATCACCAATATCACCGTTGTTCGTGAAGATAAAAAGGGAAATATATGGGTTGGAAGTGATAAGCAGGGTGTTATCAAATTGCAAAAGTCGGGTGGACGTAGACCCTATTCAACAATGATGACTTTTAGTAAAAAGACCGGCAATCTGCAAAGTAATTCTATCCAGTCAATTTGTTGTCGCAAGAACGGCGATGTATGTATCGGCACACGTGTAGGCAGCATTTATTTCTACGACGAGAAAAGCAACTCCATGCGGGATGTAAGTCGTCAGTATGGAATAACGGAAGAGTCTGTTTTAGAGATTCTGGAAGATGATATGGAAACATTGTGGATTTCTACGATAAAGAAAATTATTCGGTTCAATCCGGCCAGTCATGTAACCACCTACTACACTCAGTCGGATGGTATTTTGGTTAGTTCGTTTGCCAAGGATGCTTGTATAAAGTTGCAAAACGGAACCATGATGTTTGGGGGGAACAAAGGTCTTTGTGCCTTCTCGCCTGATGTGCTGAGCTTAAAATCAAGAATTGAACAGCGGGTAGTCATTACTGATATTGAAGTAAAAAACCAATCCATTTTTGATCGCGAAACCGATCAGTATTTCAATGCGGACAAAAAGCAACTGACACTCCAGGATGCCGATAATGATATTAGTTTTGAGTTTTCTGCACTCAATTTTACTTCGGCGGATAAGATTCAGTATGCCTATAAGCTCAACGGCATGAATAAAGATTGGGTATATGCCGGTAACAATCGACGTTTTGTAAATTATGCCAACTTGCCTGCGGGAACCTATGTATTCGAAATAAAAGCAACCGACGAAAATGGTAGATGGAGTCATAAGATTACTTCGCTTACGATTGTCAAACACCCGCCTTTTTATCAAACCTGGTGGGCCTATCTTGTCTATCTACTCATTATTGGGTTGAGTACTTATTTTATTCTCAAAAATATTGCAAACCGTATTCGCTTGCGCAATGAGCTTAAGATTTCGCATATCGAAAAGGAAAAGTCGGAAGAGCTGGCGCAAATTAAACTTCGCTATTTCACCAATATCTCGCACGAGTTGCTTACGCCACTGACCATTATTATGCTGCTTATTGAACGCATGCAAAAGAAAAACACAGGTGACGCTGCTCAGTTCGAAATAATGAAAGATAATATCAATCGGCTCAAAAGGCTTATTCAGCAGATTCTTGTTTTCCGTAAAACCGAAAGCGGCAATATGCGATTGAAGATCTTGCCAAACGATATTGTGGGCTTTGTGAAGAACATTTGCCATTCCAATTTTAGTCCGCTTATTGGCGAAAAGGAGATTCATTTCTCCATCGAAAGTGAGCAGGAAAGCTATATGGCCTATTTCGATCCCGACAAATTGGACAAGGTTATCTACAACCTGCTGTCGAACGCCTTTAAACATACTCCAAAAGGTGGTTCTATTGCCGTTAACATGACTTTTGAGCCGCGCATGGACATTGTGTTCCTTTGCCTCTCGGTGTCCGATACGGGCGATGGAATTGCCGAACAGGATTTGCCGCATATCTTCAAGCGTTTTTACATTAGCAGCAGTTCCGATCAAAGTCAGAGTCATGGTATCGGGCTTGCGCTGACCAATGATCTTCTGCAAATACACAAAGGAAGTGTAACCGTACAAAGCACCTTGGGACAAGGGGCGGTGTTTAGCATTGAGATTCCTGTTTCGAAGAATGCGTATACCGACGAGGAACTATCGGTAGAAGAGCCAAAGAAGATAGAGTTGCCCGAGATTCCGGAAGCGGACGAAGCCGAAGTGAATGACACCATAGCACCCGAAAGCGAAAAAGACCTGAGCATATTGGTGGTGGAAGATAACCGCGAACTAAACAAACTTATTGTGGATTATTTTGCCGGAACGTACAAAGTGCTGAGTGCCGAAAACGGAATGCAAGCCCTGGATATGGTGCGCGACAATGAAATAGATCTGATCATAAGCGACGTGATGATGCCCGAAATGGATGGACTTACTTTCTGTAAAATTATCAAGAATGATGTTGCTACCAGTCATATTAATGTGTTGATGCTCACAGCTAAAAATTCCAGCGAAGATAGGATTGATTGTTACAATGCCGGAGCCGATTCATATATTGCCAAACCTTTCGAACTGGCTGTACTGGAAGCACGAACCAAAAACCTGATCAGTAAGCGACAACAAAAAACAGATACCTTTAAAGCCAATAAAGATATCAATATCTCCTCCATGGAGTATGGTTCGCTGGACGAATTGTTTTTAAAACAAGCGGTGATAAAGGTGGAAGAAAAACTATCGGACGATACATTCGACTTTGATGAATTTGCCGTGGTGATGGCTTCATCAAAATCCACGCTGCATCGCAAACTAAAATCACTGACAGGACTTTCGCCGGG
The DNA here is from genome assembly GCA_942493025.1 of Paludibacteraceae bacterium. Lineage (GTDB taxonomy): Bacteria > Bacteroidota > Bacteroidia > Bacteroidales > Paludibacteraceae > Paludibacter. The sequence continues at coordinate 3,215,069 of OW818663.1, read as the reverse complement.
TGAGTTTATCCGTAATATCCGACTAAAGCACGCAGCACAGATGTTGATAAACAACAAAGGGAATATATCCGAAATAGCCTTTTCGGTGGGCTTCAACGATCCCAAGTATTTTAGCAGATGCTTCAAATCGGAGTTTGGACTTACGCCGAGGGAATATCAGGAGTCGAAAAAGTAAGACAAAACGTCTGCCTAAATAAAAAATGGTGAACGCAAATTACGCAAAATTACGCAAGTATAAATTATTGTTGTTCAAAACATAAAAGCAGATAGCAAAATATGATTTGAGAAAATTTGCGTAATTTGCGTTCAAAAAATCCTTTTGATACATCCTCAGTTTTAAATATCTTCTCCTTTTCTCAGCTTTCTGGCCACACTATGTTTTCGTCCGTAACTAAAATATACTATTAAGCCAATAGCCATCCATATCCCTAACCTCAGCCAGGTATCGCCCGGTAAGGCCAGCATCTGAATAAGGCAAACAAACGCTCCCAGCACCGGAACAAAAGGTACCCAGGGTGTTTTGAATGCCCGTGGTGCATCCGGTTCTGTTTTACGCATGATAAGAATACCGATACACACAATCATAAAGGCCAACAGCGTGCCGATAGAGACCAGTTCGCCCAACAAACCGATAGGAAACAAGCCCGCCATCAAAGCAGTAAAGAAACCGGTGATGATGGTGGAGTAATGAGGTGTTTTAAATTTGGAATGTGTCTTGGCAAAACATTTCCACAGCAAGCCGTCGTGAGCCATGGCAAAGAAAATACGGGTTTGTCCCAGAAGTGTTACTAATATCACCGAACTTAAGCCGGCAATGGTGCCCACTTTAATAGCCGGCCCTAACCATTTCAATCCTCCACCGCTTTTATCGATAGCAAGGGCTATAGGTGCGGCTACATTCAGTTCTTTATAGTTCACTATACCCGTGAGCACAAAGCTTACACCCACATACAGGATGGTACATACGAGTAACGAAATAAGTATGCTTAATGGTAAGTCACGTTTTGGATTAATGGCTTCCTGCGAGGTAGTGGAGATAGCATCAAAACCAATATAGGCAAAGAAGATAACCCCCGAACCTGCCAATATCCCCGACCAACCATACTGTCCCCAGTGGCCTGTGTTCTGAGGAATAAAAGGAACCCAGTTTTGCGGGTGAATATGCGAAATACCAAACCCGATAAACAGCAATACCACCACAATCTTAATCACAACGGATATATTATTGAACTTCACTGTTTCCTTTATACCCACTACCAACAAAGCCGTAAGCGCCACTACAATAAATACGGCCGGAAAATTGATAACAGCCCCCGTAAGATGCCAGCCATGCTGATCGAAATCGAAAGGACACTGTGCTAACGAAGCCGGAAGATAGATGCCATAGTCGGCCAAAAAGCTAAGCACATAGCCCGACCAACCAACAGCCACCGTAGCGGTACTAAACAGGTATTCCAATATCAAATCCCACCCGATAATCCAGGCAATCAGTTCGCCCATGGTAGCATACCCATAAGTATACGCACTTCCTGAGAGCGGAATCATAGACGCAAACTCGGCATAACACAATCCAGCCAGCAAACAACCGAAAGCAGACAGCATAAACGACAATACGATAGCCGGACCGGCATGCATTTGTGCTGCGGTACCCGTAAGTACAAATATTCCTGCACCAATCACACTCCCAATACCCAATAACGTTAGGTTGGTAAGCCCTAAATGACGCTTCAGTCCATGCTTATTGCTGCTGGCCTCTTCATCCAGTTGCGCCAGTGTCTTTTTTATAAATAGGTTCTTTATCATAGCTGTGTTTTGTACATATTGAAAGCAATTCTATCGTATCCATTCCTCTTTGTCAGGATAGAAGCCGCAAAATTAGTATTTATATTCGGTATTCTTTCCGCCGGGCTTTACAAATAAAAAGAGACATTGCCGTGGCAACATCTCTTTTGTGGGTGGTTTTGGTATGTGAAGAGCAAATAAATGAATTTCTTTTTCATTAGTTTACAAATCATGCATATACAAAATAGTATGTCTTCTCTTTTTACCCACCCCAAACCTCCGCCAATGGTCTGACAAGCTCTAAAGGGGCTTAAGAGTGCAATTCGAGAAGATATACATTTAATCATGTTGGTCAGTATGTGATGATGGCTACTCATTTATAGGAAGAGCTTGTAGGAGACGATACTAACTTTAAGCCCCTTCAGGGGTTTGGGGTGGTACATGAGCAAATTCCCGAACTTCTCGTATCTTCCCTTTTGGAAGTATCCGCCAGCTGGCGGACGAAGGGTTAAAGTTAGGATAATAAGACAGGGTAAGTATGACCAGTGCTATTTTGTTACGACTATTCTATTTCTTTATTTTACTCAGACTCCAGATCCAGTCCTAGTTCGGTATTTTCATTGAGTATTTCAACTGCTCTCTGGTAGTCTTCATTATTTATTTGGATATCAATAGTCTCCATTGCACTTGATCCCATATATATACCTATAACAGATGAGGCAGGATTGTCTGAAACCAACATTGTGTAGATGTCATGTTCTTCCAAAATGCTTTGTACATCCTCTGCTATTACTCTATCTTCTGTTGATAGTAATACTCTTAAGTCATTTGTTTTCATATTTGTTTTTTTTAAGAAACTCCTACTTCGTCAGCGGGTGTTAGTTGTTTATTCTTCGTCTTCTGTTTCAATAAAGATTTTATTGCCGAGCACTTGTTCGCTTTCATATGAGTTTATTAATTCTCGGTTTTGTTTCCAGATTACTTTGTAAAAGTAAATATGAGCGTAAAGTATATGAAAAAACAAAAAATAAACTCCTGATTTACTGTATTTGTCGTATTTGAAAAAGAAATAGACAGAATATCCAAACAGAAATATAATTGATATATCAAAGATTCCAATCAAAATGATTACCAATAAATCTGGTTGATATATTTCTCCATTAACAGAAGAATATGTTGTCAGGATAGTTAGAATAATTATTCCTACAAATGACACAATATTCAGCCAAAAGCTCACTTTCAGTATTTTCAATAAGTTTTCTGAGATCATATTTTACTTTTTCTTCTGAGTCTATTTATTTGCACTCTGTGTATAGTCCAAGGTACGTTACTTTAAACTTGGAATGAAGCTTGTTTTGTAAACTAAAGAGGAAACAATCACGATAGACTGACCAACCTGATTAAGTGTACATCTTCTTGGATACCACTCTTAAGCCCCTTCAGGGGTTTGGGGTAGTTAGTCTTATAATTAAGAAACCCCTCCGCTACGCTCGTCCCCTTAAAAAGGGGACAACACTGTAAACTCAAGCTTTTTGTGAATAATAGAAATGCATGTGAGCCTAAAATATCTTATATCATTTCTCTATAGGAGCAAATCCTCGAACTTCTCGTATCTTCCCTTTTTTGAAAGGGAAGTACCCGAAGGGGGAAGGGTTAAAGTTTGGATAATAAGACAGAGTAAGTATGACAAGTGCTATTTTGTTACTACTATTCTATTTATTTATTTTGCTCAGGCCACAGACTATAGTATTGAAAATATTTAATTTTTAAATGTTGTATTGCAATATGGGTGTGCTAGTTGTCCATTTTCAATAGCACCTAACCCTCCATCTTGTTTTCTTTTCACATGGTCTATTGTTATTGAGTTTTTATGAATTAGTGAATTGCAAATTTGACATCTTGTTGGATTTTGCAAAGCAGTTGTAAGAAATACTCCTGATTTACCATCTGTCGAGAATTCTTTTCTTACAAACTCATCAAATTCAATTTTTTCTGGATTCAAATATTCAAAATCTGAATTTAATTTTAAATCTATTATAATGTCAGTTTCGTCTATTTTTTGTTTAAGTAACTCTATGATATATAAGTATAGATTAGTAAGTTTCTTATAACTTTTAAGTCCACTTCCAAATTTTGTATTTGTTTGATTAACAATGTTTTTATAGAACAATAGGAAGTTCTCGAATTCAGATCTAATTTCAGTAAATTCTTCTAAACCATTAGTTTTTTGCTCAAGAGTGAAAATCATATTTAGTATAGCATAAAATGCTGTTACTTGATATCGTCCAGTAGTACTATAAAAATAGACAACAGGGTGTAAACCTAGAGAAGATGGATGAGTTCCTGTTATTCTACTCAGACTTTTTTTAGTTCTCTTTAATAGCTTTATTGTTTCATCACCCGTAAGATCATCAACCAAATCAGCATCACTTTTTATATCATTAGTTATGTTGATCATGTCAAGAATTAAAGACAAGGTTTGTGTAGAGTAACCTTTCCCAGCTAAAGGAACATCTAAAGTTTTAATAGGTGTCTCTAATTTTGGAGTAAACAATAAGTCGTTAATTTCTTTAGCTAAACTTTCTATTTCAGTCTGTTTGCTAGCTTCAAATTTCGACCAATACTTATGTCCTGTGCCTGAACGTATTATTGCTCTTGCACTTATAGAATTAGATTTTTTTCTAGATTTGAGTAATTTTTTTTCAGTATCATTAATAGGAGATGCTTGCTCGTTAATTTTGAAAAATGATGCTTCTGCTTTACTCGAATCACCTTGAACCCATTGTAATTGTATTGTTAGTGTTGCTAATTTTTTTGCACGGTCTAACATCTCTGGACTAACTTTATCTTGGTTTGTGATTGCATATTTATGGTCGTTGTATGTACCATACTTTTTTTTGATTAAACGTCTTGTTTTTTCAGCTATTTCAGATTGTTCTGCAGAAATACTATATTCAAAGAATGATTGAGATATTACTCCATCTCCATAGTCGTCAGTGACCCATGCGATAATTGCACTCAATCGATGAGCTCCATCAATAACAAAATTATAACCTCCTGAATTCCAGAAAATCACAGCAGGTATTAAGTCTCCTTCTAGGAAACTTTGAATTAAATCGCAAACTTTTTCAGGTGTCCATTCTGAAGTTTCTCTTTGAAAGTCTGGTTTTCTTAATGTTTGATATAAAAAAGAGGCTGCCTCTAAATCTCTTACTTGTATTGCTGGTAAATTTTGTCCTGGATTAGAGTTTCCATCTTTTATTTCAAAGTCTTCTCTTGGAATTAGCGCATCTAAATTTGTAGTCATATGTTTAATTGTTATTTTTACACCCCAAAGATATTACTTCAATACACAATTACCAACAAAAGTTATAGTTATTTTTAAATATCTATAAAAACTATGGAATGTCTATCTTATTCTACAGCACATAACTACTAATCGCCTCACTCCAAATGCGGGAAAGGTGGCTACCACCACCGGCCATACGGAAGGTATATTGTTTACCACTGGTAAGATCGGCTATGGTTATTTTACGTCTGGTGGAGCTTTGCTTCATCCAACGGCTGTTAGGGGTAGGAATGCCTTCGGTGTATTCAACTTCGTAGATACTGGCACCGGCTATAGGGTCGCAGACAAGATAAATGCTGCCTTTGTTGCTTCCTTGTTTTAGTTTGAAATTGGTAGGTTTGCTGAGGGGACCTACTTTGCTCCATTTTTTGTTGACATCGTAGCCAGTGCTCAGGATAAGGGTTCTGTCGCCGTCACTAATGGTTTGCACACGGGCAGCTATTTGTTTTAGTAGCACTATAAGAGCTTCGCGTGCCTGATTTTTGAGTGCTGTATTTTCTTTCGAGCCACTTTGTGTCTTTGCCAGCGCGGCTATGTAGGTAGTAGTTGCTTCGCGCAGTTGAGCGAGCAAGGGCTGTAGAGCTACAAAATGAGGGTTGCCATCCATTTTGTCGATAATGTGGTTAGCTTTGGTGCTTAGTCGGGCATCGGTGTACTTGGTTGTTGAAAAATCAACGATTACTTTTGAATTTTCCATAAGGTATTGTTTAAGTAATTGTTATCAGACTGTTATGTTGCGCTAATATGCTGTAATGCTGCAGTTTTGTTGTACTAAGCGGGGCTTATTATTATGAGCTTTGTGTCTATTTTAGGGAATAATGCTCCAATAGTTATGAGCTTTGTTGCATTATAGTAGAAAGTAGCTCCCTAACTTACCAGCCTTGCTGTATTATTGTAATATAATGCTCCAAAACTTATGAGCCTTGTCGTATTATTATAGAATAATGGTATCATAACTTACCAGCCTTGCTGCATTATTGTAATATAATGTTCCATTAGTTTACAGCTTTATGTTTACTTTCTATACTATAGCTCCATTTATCTGCTGTTTTACTACCACTTTACCCTATAATAGCGTCGTTTTAGTATATAATGCAGCGTTATTGTACAACATTATTTTCGCTCAGCCTACTTTTATCTACATTTATGTATAAGTTAATGAAGTAGAATAGAATATAAAAAGCACATTGCTAAAAATAAGAATGATAAGGTTAATAATAACTTCCTTATTTATGCCCATTCGCACACGATAGCAGAAGTGCATCTGTTTTCTGTTCCTTTTTTGAAGTAGGAGAGCCTATTGGTTGATATAGTTGGGTCATTATTCCCTACACATTTAGTTAACTGTAGCAAAAATTGGGAATAGTTTTGGTTAATCCAACAGGAAAAGGAAGGTGTTTTTTATGTTCTTAAACATGTTGATTTAATGTGTAGTAGGAGCGGGGAGCGTTGAAAAATGTAGGAATGAAAAATAAAGGATGTAGCCTGCCTATGGTAGACAAGTTACATCCTTTTTTGATATATAGCAACAGTATATCCGAACGTTTGCGAAGAGGGTTACTAAACGGATCAACAACTACTTGTTATCAGGAATCCAACCGCCTAACACCTTTTCGATGGTGTAAAGTTCGATATCTTTTGCTGTCAGTACTTTCGACCATGACACGCGTTGCACAAGATCAGCACCGGCTCCCGTATTGTTATACTCGGAGAAAGTGGCAGTGAGTTCATTTTGCGGGTTACTCCAATTGTCCCAACCTTTGGGGTTGATAACATTGCCCAACTCGCAGCTTAGAAAAGCCACTTTAGCATACGGTCTCCACGGGCGACCGAGATAAAAAGTACCTTCGGCTGCGGAACCTGTTATTGTACAGCCACGGAATACAAAACCATAGGTTTTCCCTTGCGGAGTGGAGGCGGCGGTGACATAACCGGTGTTTTTACAATAGATAGTGCAGTCGTCGAACAGCACTGTGGCGAAGCCAAAGATAAAATCGACCGTGCCTTCTATGTAACAATTCTTATAGTACTGTCGACTGTTCTCGCCGTGTGGGTACAAGGTGTCCTGAAAGCCCAGGAAACGACAATTCCAAAAGCTTACCTTGTCGCCATCAATGCGTACAGCCACGGCTTGTCCAACCGGTCCGGCTGAATTCTCAAACGTGATATTCTCAGCTGTAAATCCATCTCCATAAATAAAGAAGGATGACGAGCCGGAAGTACCTATATTCTCGCCGAAGCGGTTTTTCTTAGGGGCATAGTCGTCGTAGGTAAGAATGGTTTTCAGTGCATCTTCTCCAATAAAGGATACATTGGTTTTAGTGGAGGCGAGCGTTAGTTTTTCTTTATACACGCCCGGTTTAATAAGGATGCGCGTTCGGTTAGCTCTCAGATCGGGCACAGCATTGATGGCTTCCTGTATGGTTTTGAAGTTTCCACTGCCATCTTTTGCCACGGTAAAGTCGTAGGTTGTCTGTGCAAAGCTGTAAGCATTTATGACTAAAAACAGACTGAGTAGAGTGATTGCTTTTTTCATTTTTGAGAGTATGTATAAATATGCAGAATTGATAAATGTCGTATTTCCTTTGTTGTTTAAGACCCCCAACCCCCAAATGGGGGCTTAAGAATGCTCCTAAAAAGTAATACGTGTTAAATTTAATAACAGAGACTGTGTCTTAAAGCCCCCATTTGGGGGTTTGGGGGTCGAAATAAACCATATAATTAATCACAAACTACATTATTTATGATCCGCTTTAAATACTTTATCCAGAAATGCCACCATATAGTTAACAGTAGGAGTGAACCAGGGGTCGAACAACCAGAAGGTGTGCGGAGTATCAGGAATAGTATGCACTTCGGAATAGATCTTATATTGACTCAACATATCTATCATTTCATCTCGTCCGGCATGAAAGCGGGCTTGGGTACTACATACAAATAACACGGGAACTGACTTCTCATTTACCCAGAAAACAGGAGAAGCATCTTTCCATATCTCCGGTTTATCATAGAAAGTACCTCCAAGCCATTCTACATCGGGCGAGTTTGGTTTACGCACCAGGTTTAAAGAGCCGGGAGCCATAAAATCAACTACACCGTCGATATCAATTACGGCATGAATGCTGCTTTTGGTGGTGGTAGTTCCTATTGTGCCCTCAAACTTAGACACATTGTTGGTCATACCCGCCAAAGCAGCCAATTGTCCCCCTGCCGAATTTCCTTCAATGGCAATATGTGTGGTGTCAATGCTGTATTTGTCGCCATTTGCTTTCACCCAACGGATAGCAGCCTTTATATCAAAGAGAGCTATCGGGAATTTTGCTTCGGTGGACAAACGATATTCCACCGGTATAGTCACATAACCCTGCAAAGCAACACGTTGTGCCATGGGAGCTTCCATAGTCTTGTTCCCCGAACGCCATCCTCCACCGTGTATCATGAGTAATGCAGGATACTTGCCTTTTTTAGCGGGACGAAAGATGTCCAGATGCAAGTCTCTTTTTTGATTCATGGAGTCGGTAACCGTGGCATACACAAGATTAGTGCTTTCAAGTAGAGCTGCGTCCTTTATCGGTTCTGCTATTTTTACCTGCGGGTAATTCTTTTTAATTTTTAGCCCTGCCTGATAGGTAGTATAAGTGGTATCGCGCGGAAGAGGAAGTGCATGGATTGTTGTGGATACGACCAACATCAAACAAATGGAAAAAGGGAGAATTTTGATTTTGTAGTACATGATATAAGGGTTAATGTGATAAATAAAGTGATTGGGATGAATTGCCGGATAACCCCAATCTCCTAAAGTGATTTAAAGTTACAACCGAATCGGATAATGTTTCGCTACAAAATGCAGTATTATTTATTATTGGTGTCCGGTGAATTTTTTTAATAATCTATTAAATATATCACAGATAGCAATTTGTATTAATGTCGCCCTGACAGGGCTTCAATTTTCTTATTGTTGATTATTCTACCATACTATCGTCCCTCTGGGACTTTTGTATTAGCTGCAGAGCAGCGATATTATGGTAGTCAATTAGTTATAGTTCAAATCTAAGCCCTGTCAGGGCGACATTATAATATGTTGTTTTTTCCCAGACAACGATAATTATTTATTTACGATTTATCAACTTCTTTTCAACACAGCAAAAGTAGATTTTTAAAACCGGAGACATGTTCAAAAAATGATTTATAATGGTGGTTTTTTGATTATTCGGGGTGAATTCCTTTTCGATAGTATCTTGTTTGACCGGATAGTACACATAAAAAACGAGGATATCCGTTTCTTCTGCGGATATCCTCGTTGGATCTTATTCTCTTTAGGCGGTATCTTATTTTTTCGCTTTCACGCTGATTACGGTTAATGACATCGGTTGAACGGTGTGCGTAAAGTTTCTGGCAGCTTTAAAGTCGGTAGTCACCGGCTTTACCTTATCGGGGCTTTCGAAGCTGTTTTTAGCATCGGCTTCTCCCGCAAGTATGCTTACAGTGGCTTTTGTTCCTATTTCTTTGAATTGCAATAAATTCACTTTGAATGCTTTTTCTACTTTAGCACTGTTTACCAGTTTGATAATCACATCGCCTGTTTTACTGTTGCGCACGCACGAGAAAGCTAATGCTGTATCGGCTTTGTTGGTGGCGGGTGCAACTACATTTGAATGATACACATCACCCTCATTGGTAGAGAATAATTGCTGAACATAATAATTAGGGGTGCGATAGATGGTGGTATTGTTGAAGTAAATCATATCAGGGTTCCATTGCGTATGTCCTGCTTTGGCTAACAATGGAGCATAGGATGTTAAGCGTACCACATCACCGTTGCGTTCCAGCGAAGTCATATAAGCTGCTTCGGCAATGGCATTGAAAAGGCTATTGCCCCACGAAGCATATTCACCCAGGTACACTTTCGATTTCGAACGATCGTAAGCGTCGTAACGCTTTTGATTAGCAAGAAACCATTCGGGTTTCATGTAGTAATGTTCGTCCACCATGGGTACATTTTCCTTGTTGGCAAACTTCCATCCCAGTTCAAAGTCTTCGCCTTCGGGTGCAGGGCCTACAGTTCCTATCACTGTAATCTCAGGATGTTTGTCTTTTACCACGTCGTTGATCAATTTAAACCGTTCTTTGAATTCCGGCGTAATCTTATCTTCGTTACCTATGCCCACATATTCCAGATGGAAAGGTTTTGGATGTCCTGCTGCGGCTCTTTTGGCTCCCCAGGTAGAAGTAACGGGACCGTTTGCCCATTCTATCAGGTCTAGCACTTCCTGTATATACTCAGGCATCTCGGTAAGTTGAATTCCCTTTTGTCCTGTTCCGCCAATACGCCATGTGCCGCCCGAGTTCTGACAACTTACGCCGGCAGGAACAACAGGAAGTGGTTTAGCACCCATATCTTCGCAAAACTGGAAGTATTCGAAATAGCCTAAACCGGCAGTTTGATGATAATTCCAGATGTTTTTCTGAGCTACGCGTTGTTCTACCGGTCCTATGGTATTTTTCCAACGATACATATTGCCCAGTCCATCACCATGCACCAGACAACCGCCCGGGAAACGCATAAATTTGGGTTTTAAGTCGGCAATGGTTTGTGCTAAATCGGCACGAAGTCCGTTTGCTCTGTTTTTGAAGGTATTTTGTGGAAAAAGTGAAACCATATCGATGCCAATTTTTCCTTTTCCTTTTGCTAATAACACCAAACCGGCACTATCCTGACTTTGAGTAACGGTGATAGTGGCGGCATATTTCTTCCAGTCTTTGGAGGTGGTGGTGAAGGTTGCTTCTCCCAGTGTTTCTCCTTTTTTATTTACCAGTTTCACCTGCATAGGCATTGAGCTACCATCCGGTTGAGCAATGAAAACAGAGAAATCATATTTTTGTCCTGCCTTTACAGGGATACCATCGAAGCCGGAGTTCTTTAACCCGACGCCTTCCTGACCAACCTCTTCAATCTTCAGCACAGCATAGTGCAGATTATTTGGGTGCACAGGCGAAGCTGTTTCTACCGAAAGTGCTCCATAACCAAAACCCTGCGTCATATATTCCCAGGCGGTAAATGAACCCCAACCGCTATGATCGGTAGGGCTATATTCAAACGATCTGTTTTGAATGAGTTCGGCATACAATCCACCATCAGCAGCATAGTTGATGTCTTCAAAAAATACCCCAATCAAATCGGGGCTAATGGCTTTGGAATTGTTGACTTGTTTCTGTTGGGAATGTGCCGGGTAGAGGACTCCCAATACTAACGCGAGAGTAAAGAGATGTTTTTTCATGCTTATTAGTAGTGTTTTAGTTGATATAAAGTAATGGAGTAGATAGAATGCGGTATTCTTTTTTTCAATTTATTTTAATAGCCGTCCCATTTATGGGGCGGATGAAGAATCCAGCATTTTATTGGCTTTAGCCAAATAGTAATTGAAAATTTAGGGTTGTCGTTTATTATATTCATTTGATTTTCATTTCGACTCGTCGAAATGAAAATCAAATGTTGGTTTGTTTACCGATTTCATGCCACCCCCGGTTACGCTTCGCTCACCGGGGGTTATTTACATTCAGCCCCTCCGGGGCAAAGACTTTATTCTAACTTCAAATTATTTTGATTTCTTCTCAAATTTATTCAAATCAAGCTGTATCTTATCAATGTCCGGCATCCATCCGCTTGCATTGGACAGTCGAATGATATTGTTTCCTTTGGTTAGTTGTACGCTAACGGTAGCAGTGGCAGGAGTTAAGGGTTTAGATTTCAACTCTTTCAAAAGTGTATCTGCTCCGTTTACAGTTAAGATTGCTTGTTGGTTTCCGGCACTTATGTAGGTTAGAGTAAGCGTATAGTTTCCTGCAACATTAGCATAAATATCGCGGAACTCGATATAGTTATCGGCACGATTGCCCAACCAAGCTGCTTTTGCGCGTCCGGAACATTGTCTATCAGCTACCACCCTGCCTTGACCGGAGACTACTTCAGCGTTTTGAGTCAGATTAAAATTATTTATCCAGGCATATTCCGCTTCAAATACTTCCTGCAATTTAGCTTGTTTGCCCGTCACCTTCAACATAGCCACTCCATGCGAAGGAACGGTAGCAGTGTACATCGAATCCATGCTTCCCAGATCTTTATGCACCCAAAGATCACGAACGGTAGCAGGTCCTGACAAGTTCAACTCTTTCCATTTTACTGACATGGCAACAGGAGCTTCAGTGCGGTTAAACAATACCACTGCACGCTCTTTGCTTTGCTTGCCGTTCAATGCTTTTGCCCATGTTTGTAATCCGCCTCCATTGTCGGAAATCAAATGTGCCTGCAATCCGGTGGTATCCTGATTCACGGCAATGACTTCGGCATTGGTAATAATCTCTTTGGTCTCTGCCGACATTTTAGTCAAATCATTTCCCAATACCAGTGGCGAAGAAAGGATACACCACATGCTCAGATGACTTTTGTCTTCTTCGGCTGTTAGTCCGCGTCCCACTTCAAGCATGTCCATGTCGTTGTAATGTCCCTGACTGGCGTAGGGTGCCAGGTATTTATTCAGATCAATAATGCCAAGAATGCTTTTCCATTGGGCTTTAGAGCCCGGTGTGAAATTGATATCCGTTGACATGCGCCATGAATCGGCAACGGTGGTAATCCAGGTACCAGGGAACTGCCAACGACAGGCATTGAAATTTACATCTGTTCTACCTGTATTGTCAATGGCTTTTTTTATGGCGGTATAACGTGTTTTCTCGTCTAACTTTTGTACCAATCCTCCGCAATAATCTACTTTCAGGAAGTCGAACCCCCAGGTTTTAAAGAATAAATCAGCATCCTGTTGGTCGTGATTATACATACCGCCATTCACTCCGCCGGGTTGTCCGCTCCATTGCGAACCACAGGTATTTTCTCCTGCTTCGGAATAAAATCCTGCTTTAAGATCTTTGGAATGGATATAATCCACCAGCGATTTCATCCCCTTAGGGAATTTGATACTGTCTATCTTTAAACTACCATCGGCATTACGGCCATTAAAGAATCCATCGTCGATGTTCAGGTACTTGTAACCGGCAGTAGCCAGTCCTGTCGATACCATTGCATCTGCTTGTCCTTTAATAATGGATTCATCAATCTTTGCGCCGAACTGATTCCAACTGGCCCAGCCCATTAATGGTGATTTTGTTGCTTGAGAAAAGCCGGACAAACCATATAAGGCTAAGAAAGTGACTAAAAGTGTTTTTTTCATTTTTTCTAAAATATGATAAAGGTTGTTTCTTTGATTCAATAACGCTATAAAATAATCCTTATAACTTTATAGGATTTATGCCTTTATGCGTTGGAATAACTTGTTTGATGCTTCCATCGGCATTAAATTCCATTTTGTCGATACATACTTCGCGGTTATATCCGGCTGCATCACCTTGTGTGATTCCTTTCGGGTAATTAAAGCGGTGGTAAACAAGATACCATTCGTCTTTTCCGGGAATCTGAAGCACTGAGTTATGTCCTGTTCCGTAAATACCGGCTTTAGGATTTTTGGCAATCACCAGATTATCTTTAGAAATAGTGAATGAGCCCAGTGGAGAGGTAGAAGTAGCATAACGCACCCGATAATTCTCGCTGCGGGTATCATCTTCCGACCACATAAAGTAATACGTACCATTTCGATAAAACACGTAAGTGCCTTCGCGGAAAGTATTGTCAGGTTTCAGCATGGTCAATGTTTCCTGTTTGATAGAAGTCATATCCTCATTCAGTTCGGCACCGGCCATAAATCCATTTCCCCAATAAAGATAGCTTTTACCTGTTTGCGGATCGGTAAATACATCCTGATCAATCACCTGTCCACGGGTTATTCCTTCGGGGCGAGCATCAATCAACGGTTTTCCAAGGTCAACAAATGGACCTGTAGGGTTATCGGAAACAGCTACACCAATCTTTTGTGCTGCGGTGAAATAATAGAAGTATTTGTATTTGCCATCAATTTTCTTTTCAACAATACAGGGTGCCCAGGCGTTGCGGTTGGCCCAGCTAACATCTTTACCTAATTGAATGATTTTGCCTTCGTCGGTCCAATCCACTAAATTGTCGGACGAAAAACATTTAAAATAGGTTCCCGACCAACCGGTAAAACCGTCACTGGTAGGGTAGATGTAGAATTTGCCTGTTTTTTCGGAATAAAGAACATCAGGGTCGGCATAATAACCGTTCAACACCGGATTATGATTTTTTACTGCCTCAGCCCTGTAGGTTTCGGGTTTCTTTCCGGCAACGATTATCGTATATTTCACCGCTCCTTTGCTAAAATCAGCTGCCTTGTCGGGTGTTACGCTTACTCCCGGAAAGTTATTCAGTTCGGGATTGAAAGAACTTAAGTTAGTCGAAGTTGAAACAGGAAACACAACCTTTTTGGCAACTGTATCCACCACGATATTGATTTTTTTCAACTCTTTTGCCTTTGCCGATTCAAACACAGAGGAAACACTTACCCATTTGTTGGTCAGACGGGCAGCCTCTTTCGCTGTAATGGGCAACACGGTTCCATGACGCGGATGAAAATCCATGGTTACATCCTGATCGATGACTTTGAAATGCTCCAGATCAGCACCCTTTGTAAACTGATAGCGTCCGCTGGTGTACATGTCGTAGATCAAAACCCAATCGGCTGAATTGTTTAGTTTGAAAACGCCTGCACCTTCTACCGGACTGGTAGTTTGTTGCATTAAGCCACCTACGGATTTCCATTCGCCGGTAAGTTTATCGGCAACAGCCTTTCTGATTCCTTTTTCTGTATCTTCAGTTTTGTAAAACAAATGGTATTGACCAAATGCTTTCACAATGTCTCCATCGATACACGAAGTTTTATTGGGATTAAAAAACAACTGTTTGGGTGTGGTTTCGAGAGCCGTAAAATCTTTGTTGGCGTAACAATAGTAAATCTTATCATAGTCGCCTTTTCCGCTTTGCAGCATCGAAAAGTAAACCATGTATTTTCCTACCGATGGGTCGTAAATAGTTTGTGGAGCCCATACGCGGAGTACGTCGCCAAATTCGTTAGGGAAAACAGTCGGAATATGTACGGTTGCGGAAGTCCAGTTTACCAGGTCGGTTGATTTAAGGAGTACCATGCCGCGGTTGGAACTCCAACCTTTATCCGAGGTCATATCCGTAACAACCATATAAAACGTTTTACCGTCTTCGCAACGCAAGATATGCGGATCGCGCACACCACCGCTCAAACTGATCTTCTCGGAACTGATAATCGGTTTATCCTGATTGAGGGCTTTGAAGTTATATCCATCGCTACTCAAAGCAAAGCGGATTTGCTCTTCATCTTTTCGGTTACCGGTAAAATAAACAAAAAGATAGGCACTGCATTTGTCTTTTGCGGTTACTGCTGCGGTCTTCTTTTTGGTATTGGAATTGATTGAATTTGCCTGAGCAGTCGTTAAGCTGCTTAATACGAGGCTTAAACACAGCAGAATTTTGATTCTTTTTAAAAACATCATTGACTGGATTTATAGATTTATTTTTTGGAGTGTAGTTTCTGATAAAAATTGTCCTCGAATTCCGGACGTCTGTTCGTTGAATACAAAAATACAGTTATTGACCGGATTGGAAGTAAAGGAATCAATCAATATGGTGGACTTTTTTCCAAAATACGGACTGAATAAGAAAGATAAACGTGAGTTTCCATATTCGTTTAGCAACATAGAAACTCACGTTCAGGTATAACTTTTTCCAAAGTTCAAAACAATGGAAGAGTTGTAGATCAAAAAACTTATTTTTTCTGAAGTTTATACAAGCCCGAAGCATGACCAACCAAAGAACCGGAAAACTCTTTTGAGAACTGTCCCAACTTTTTGCCTGTCCACATATTGGTAATGGTACATTTGCCTTTTATGCCCAAATCGGCAAGTTTTACACTTACTTTAGCCGGAGTCTTATCATCAGTCAGATTAAAAAGGGCAACGTACACATCTCCTGTTTTAGCATTGCGCGAAGTAATAGCCACGTGTTTATCCTTTTGATATACCTGGCGAACTCCGGTGCTTTCACGGTGCATTTTCAGCACTTCTTTATTGGTCAATAACGACAAAGTAAAGGCATCATTGCTGGGGAGGTCACCTCCAAAAATCAATGGAGACCGGAAGATGGTGAACAAGTTCATTAAAGTGTATTGCTCATCTTTAGTTAGTCGTGTCATCCGATCAGCACCTCTTTCGCCACGAAGTGAAATGCGTCCTAACGGAATCATATCACAATCAGGCCAGGTGCCCGGTGCAATAAATGGATACCATTTTTGAGCAATATCAAATAGATGGGTTATGTGTGGCCATGTATCCCACACATCATCCACCATTCGCCACATGTTGGCGTGTGTTCTTACATGTTCGGCACTTTGTACAGGTGTTTCACCCGGTGATGTACTAAATACGATCGGACGACCGGTTTTATCTATCGCATTGCGGATAAGTTCAATTTCACCTTGATGATAAGGACGGGATAAATCGTCAACTTTAATAAAATCTACTCCCCACGAAGCGTACATTTCAATAATTGAATTATAATATTCCTGAGCACCGGGCTTGGTGGCAACAATCGTATAGTTGTCGTGCAACCATTGGCATTGAAGTTCGGTAGAGTAGATTTGGTCGGCTGTAATGCCATTGGTCCCTTTGATGGGTAATTTTTTATCTACGGCCAGTTTCGGAATCCCACGCATGATATGAATCCCAAATTTAAGACCTTTGGAGTGAACATAATCTGCCAACTCCTTGAATCCTTTACCCTCTTTTGCAGAAGGGAAACGATTAAGCGCGGGCATATACCGACCGTATTCATCCATCACGTAGATAGGATTCTTTTCGTTATAACCACCGGCTTTATCATTCTCCACAAACCAGCGAATATCCACTACGATATACTCCCAACCGGAGCTTTTTAGTTTTGAAGCCATATAATCGGCATTGGCTTTTACCTCATCTTCGGTAACTGTTGAACCGTAGCAGTCCCAACTGTTCCAGCCCATAGGAGGAGTGGATGCCCAGGTGCGGAAGTCTTTTTTTGTTTGCGCGCTGATAGTTGCCGTAAATAGCAAGCAACTCATGATAAGTAAAGAAAGCGTGTTTTTGGTGTTCATCTTTTTCAATGATATTTATATTTATAACTAAGGTGAATTATCTATGGGTACAAATTTACGCATTTGTGTCCATAGAAAAAAAGGAAATAATTAATTGTTTATTACTTTAATAGATACAGTTATTGTTGTTATTTTATATGTATCTGTTTGCGTCCTTACAAAAGTACAGGTATTGAATTTAAATGAAGTAAAGGAATCAATCAAATATGGTGGACAATTATGCAAAACAAGGGTAAAAAGAAAAAATAAACGCGAGTTTCCATATTGGTTCTGCAACATAGAAACTCACGTTTTATTTAAGGGGAAAAATAATAATGTAAAATTCACATATGGTAAACGTAATGTCCTTTATTCCTAATTTTTAAATAGTGGATAAGCGAATAATGATGTTCTATGCTATTCTTGATAACAGTTTAAACTTCCTTGGGGTGATACCATATTCAATTTTAAAACAACGGCTAAAGTGTTTTGGGTCACTAAAGCCAACTTTGTATGCAACTTCTGAAATCATACAGTCGTTTTCAGACAATAACATTTCAGCCTTTCTGATTCTTATATTTTGTATAAATTGACGGGGTGACGATCCGGTAAGCATCTTCATTTTACGACAGAGTGTCGATTTTGAAACATTCATACCTGAAGCAAACTTTTCTAAGTTTATTGAAGTATTAGCCAAATCATCTTCAATCATCTTCATCGCATTGAGAATAAAGCTATTTATCGAAACCTGACTCTTTAAGGTCTGGACAACAGACTTGCGATACTTAGTTGGTGATATGCCAAATTCTTTTCTAAAGCACTTGGTAAAGTATTTGGGATCATTATAACCAATCTTGAAAGCAATCTCTGAAATATTGTAACTATTGTCAAGAAGAATTGGTAAGGCTTTGTTGATTTTAACTGAGAGTGATAAATCACAGTCAGTTGTATTTGTAGAGTAGTTCATACTGTTTTTATATAAAATTGAGATTACATGGAAATACTAACAGATGGTTAAAATAACTTTTGCCGATTTTCTCAATTTCGGATTTATTCTCGTTATTCTATTCTGCAAAATATTCATACAATATCTACATCTACTAGAAGTAACTGGTAATAAATTCGAGAGCTTCTGTAATATCCGATCTCCAATAATTCCACGTATGGGCACCCTCTTTTATTCGAAGTTGGTGATTGATATTCTTCTCTGTCAACGCCAAATGTAGCAAAATACTCCCTTTCAAAAGAAAGTCCTGATCGCCACAACTAACTCGAAAATGAACTTTTTCAATTTCTGTTTTAGATTTTGTATCTACAATTTTTAAAATAGAGTTTTTATACCAACATTCTGTAAGTCGGTCAGTTCCTCTCAAATTAGAGCCAAATATTGATCCAAACACTGTTTCCCAGCGGTCATTATCATAATGCTGAATGTCATAATCATCATGAATACCTGCACTTAAAGGTGCGGCCGCGATAAAAAGATCAGGGTATTTCAATGCATACAGCATTGCACCCCAGCCACCCATAGAATGACCTAATACCCCCCGGTTTGATTTTCCTTTCTTTGTACGATAAATTCCTTCTATTGTCGGTATAAACTCCTTAATAAAAAAATCTTCATAGTTGCTTTTTCCATCGAATGAGTTTATATACATACTTACGCCCCCATCGGGTATGACAATAATTACAGGAGGTATTTTGCTTTCTCTAATTGCCGCATCTGCATACATACCTATATTCCCATTTTGCACCCAGGATGTATGATTGTCACCATAACCCGGCAATAGATATATCACAGGATATGAACGGGTATCTTTATCATAGTTTTCTGGGAAGTAAACAGAATAAGATATATCCTTATTCAGGATTTTGCTTTTTACAATATTGTTCTCTACCACCTTTCCATTTACTGCACATATAGAAGATAAGCAGATAACGAAAGAAATAAACTTCTGTATCATAAACAATTTCGTGTCAAATTTAAAAATATCTTTCCTCCCCTCAAAAACGGGGAGGAAAGACTTGATGACCTGATTAGTATCCAGTATTTTGAACCAAATTTGTATTTTTGGCTATCTCGGTTCTAGGTATTGGGAAGAGCGCACGATAATCACCATTTGGAGAATGTGATAACCACGATTTTTTTGTAAATGCACCGAAGCGAACCATATCCGAACGACGACGAGCCTCCTGATTAAATTCCCATCCTAACTCATCAAGGAAGCGACCATATTTAATATCGGCACCACCCTCATGAGTAAACGGCACCAAATGATTCTGAAGACCATAATCGTACCCACTTCCTTTTAATAAGTCAGCGCCAGTTACAATAGCCTTTGCAGGATTTGATTTAAAGTTTCGGACCCGCACTTGAGTTACAATTGCTGCAGCTCCATCGGCATTGCCGGTGCGAAGCATACTTTCTGCTTTCATCATCAACACATCAGCATATCTGAAGAGTGGCCAATCATTGCTCAAGCGGTTTGTAGCTCCCATGGCAATTTCAAATTTACCTAACCGGAAACCATCTACTTCGTCTGAGATGTCTACTCCCGGAAGATAGTTGCGATAGGCTAAAGGTTTTTTATTAAAGACTCCCATGGTTCCAAAAATACTATCACCATTGGCTTTAAACTGTTGTCCTTTAATGTAGTTGTCCTGATAGCGACTGTCCTCTAAGTCAAAAGTATTGATAAATTGGGGAATAGCACAAACTCCGCCCCAAGGAGAAGACTCTAGGTTATAAGTAGCTTGGTTTTCTGGCTCTAATGTTTGCATATGTATATCAAATGCGTTCCAATCTGATACATATTTAGAGTCGAACGGCAAAGCAAAAATAATCTCTTTCGAATTTTGATTCTCAGTTACAAATACATTTCTTTGGTTAGATTCTAAGTCAATTTTTGTTGCAGCTTTAGCATTAATTATTGTATCACAAACGGCTATACATTTATCATAAGCTGGGGTTCCAGAATAAACCTCTGCATTCAGGTACATCTTAGCCAATAATGTAAGCCCAGCCCATTTGTTGAATTTGCCGTAAGTAGTTTGATCATTTTTAGCACTTACTTTATTGACATTGGCTATGAGTTCGCTAACCACAAAGTCATAGACTTCCTTTCGTGTGTTTTGCTTTGGCAGATATCCTGTAGGTACATTAAACTTATCAACAATAGGTACATTTCCATACATATCGCACAAAACCCAATAATAAGAAGCTCTTAATAATTTCATTTCGGCAATAAGCGAGCTTGTATCCTTTGCTGCAACGGGAATAGATTTAGTTTGTACCTGATAAATAATACGGTTACAATTTGTGATACCCCTAAATGCCCGGGTCCATACATTTATCACTATATCATCATCGGTTGTCCATTTATGTTCATGGATTCTGCGATACACTCCACCATCAACCCAACCATTAGGACGTGCAGGTGTCAGCATTTCGTCGCCAGATACTTCCTGAGCTCTGTAGAGAGTATTCCATTCGAGTAAAAGACCGCGCCAATCAACATAAGGTGCACCTGTCAACGCTGGAATATCAGAAGTTGTTGGCACAAATTCACTCGATATAATCTGATTGAAGCTAGAGTCTTTCAAATCAGTACACGCCGAAGCACCCACCATAAAAATAGCAGCTATAACTATTTTTGTATATATAATATATTTTAATTTTTTCATTTTCATTTTTTATTAAAATGTGATATTAAGTCCAAGCGAAAAAGTACGGGTAGTTGGATACTTGTAAGGTGAATCCATTCCTGGGTCTAGTCCGGATGTTGGAACTTGCGCAACACCTGATTGAGCCGTTGATATACCATTTCTTAAACTCACTTCAGGGTCTATTCCCTTATAACCGGTAATAATCAATGCATTTAGGACAGTTGCATAAACTCTTGCCGACTGAATATATTTCATCTTGATGTTATTGAAAGTATATCCCAACGTAATGTTATCTATTTTCCAATAATCACCATTTTCAATATAATAGCTATTAAATTCTAATGCCGATTTTAATTGGGTTTTACCATACACTTTATCAAAAGCTGTTGTAAGAACATTGTATTGAGTATAGGTTGGATTCTCAAACATCATGCGTTGTAAGTTAGCCACTTGAAATCCAAATGCACCTCTTTGAGTAATGCTCAGATCCCAGTTTTTATAGCGAAAGTTATTATTCCATCCAATATAGAACTTAGGAAGACCATTACCAATTACTTTTTTATCTCCAAACGAATGCTTAAAATCTGAGTATTTTACTGGCTTTCCATCAGCTCCTTCATATACCCATTGACCATAATTTGCTACATCTGTCGGGTCATTGCCAATATCAATTACCTTAAATCCATAGAAATCGCCAACAGGACCACCAACTTTCAACAAGTGAGAAAAAGTTTGAATAGGTGGGAAGATAGCTCCAACTTGTAAGTAGTCAGTTGACGATTTATAAACATCGTTTGAAATACTTACGAGTTTATTCCTATTACTAGAGTAACTTACATTGGTATTCCATTGAAATTTGTTGTTCTTAATAGGTACGAAGTTCAGTAATACTTCTACTCCTTTGTTTTCCATAGTTCCAACATTAGCCAAAGTTGTGCTAAAAAGATTTGGGGGGCTTGGTACAGCATAAACAGAGAGCAGATTATGAATCTGACGGTTATAATAGTCAACACTACCACTTATACGATTATTGAGCATGCTGAAATCAACACCAATGTCGGTTTCACGTTTTTCTTCCCATTTCAAATCAGGATTAGGATTTGAGGCTGGAACGAGTGTCTTTAACCATTTGCCATTTGAATACACATTTCCATAACCATAATCAATAATTCCTACACCTTTGAAAAGTGCAGATGGCTGAGAACCTGTAACTCCATATCCTGCTCTCAGCTTAATATCATCAAAAAGTGTCTGACCACTCATAAAAGATTCCTTGGTAATTCTCCAACCCACTGAAGCTGCTGGAAAAGTTCCCCATGGATTTTTTGTTCCCCAAAGTTGACTTGCTTCTTCACGACGGACACTGGCCATAAAAAGATACTTATCTTTATAATTGTATGTCAATCTGCTAAATAATCCAATTAAGTTTGTTTCACTCCTGTAAGAGCTTATCATATTATCATATTTACCACTACTTATAGCTTGTCCAAGTCCGATATTATTGTATCCAAATTTATCAGTTGGGAAGTCCCAGTTTTGCATGTAATAATTATTATACGCATTCTCCTGATAACTATATCCAGCCATAATTCTGAAACTGTGATCTCCAATAGATTTTGAATATTCGGCAGTTAACTCAGCCAATTTATCTATTGATTCTTCACCTCCGACGTTTGCATAACCATTCTTACTATCCCGTAATGTACTGGCATTTTGTTTAGTTTCAGCATACCCGTTTTGTCTCATCCTTTTTCCGTAAGATAAAACACTGGAGAGTTTTAATCCTGCAATTGGTGTGTAAACGATAGAGCCTTTGTATCTGGAGTTTAATTCATTGGCTTGTCCATCACTTTCGTATAAATCTGAAACCGGACTTTGATAATCGAATTTGGTAAGTTCTTGAAACCATGTTCCATCAGCGTTTCTTGTAGGCGCAGTTGGATTTTGCATCAATGCCTGTCTGTATATATTTGAGTTAAATCCATTCCATTTGTCGGACGAATTTAATAAATTGATATTAATCTTTAGTTTATTGTTAAACATGCTGTGATTAATATCGGCACGTCCAGAGAATACTTGCTTGAAGGACTTAATAAACATACCTTGAGTATTGTTATAGTTCAGACTAAGCAGATAATTTGTAATATTATTACCACCTCTAAACGTCAGATTATGAGATTGAGACAGTGGATTACTTCTGGATATCTCTTTCAGCCAATCTGTATTGGCTTTATAATCAGGCATTGCTGCAGCAGGGCGAAGTCCGGCAGTTATTTGTGCTCTAAAATCCTCTGCAGTAGACATGTTTAATCTTCTGGCGATAGTTTGTGTACTCACATAAGTACTATATTCCACGCTGCTTTTGTCTTTCCCTGTTGCTCCTTTAGTAGTAATAAGGATCACACCGTTTGTTCCACGGGTACCATAAATAGCTGCTGCAGAGCCATCTTTTAGGACATCAATAGATTCAATATCTTGAGGAGATACTGTATTCATATCTCCGGGGATTCCGTCAATAAGTACAAGTGGATTCTGGTTAGCACCCATCAACGATGTATTACCACGTAGTAAGATCTGTGTTCCACTTGTTGGATCACCGTTAGGAGAAATAATAGATAAACCTGCAACTTTACCCTGAATTAGTTGGCCCACATCTTTTACACTTCCTTTTACGAAGTTATCTGATTTTATAGTTGCAATTGAACTGGTTACATCGCCTTTCTTTTGTGTACCATAACCAATTACGACCACTTCATCCAGTTTTTTTGTATCCTGAAGTAAGCCAACATTAAGTTGATTTTGATTTGTAACCTGCACATTTTGGGTGATGTAGCCAATAGATGAAAATACCAAAGTGGCAGGTTTGGTAAGATTGATGTTGAATTTACCATTTAAGTCTGAAATGACACCTTGCGAAGTCCCTTTTACTGTAACACTCACTCCAATCAGAGTCTCGCCTGTTTCGGAGTCTTTTACTGTTCCGCTTACTTTGTGAGTCTGTTCAACAGTTGCTTGCGTTTTTTCCTCTGATATCTTTTCAGGGACAAGTACTATTTGAGTTTTATCTTTCTTTTCCCAACTGATCCCACTTTCGGTAAAGAGTGTGGTTAGAGCATTGTCAATCGATACATTGTTGACATTCAATGATGCTACTTTATCAAGAGCAGCAAAGTTATCGTTGTAAAAGAATTTGTATTCCGTGTTCTTTTCTATTGTTTTAAGAATTTGTCGGATAGGCACATTTTTTGCCTTGACAGTTACCTGAGCAGATGTGCCAATGGCTATACCCAGTGCGAAAACAGCCATCCAGATAAAGCGGAGATGCTGTATCTTGGCGAAGTTGATTTTGTGTTTCAGTGTGATTTTCATACTATTAATTAATTAAATAATATACTTGATGTTGCTTGTTCGTTAGAAGTTTGCAAACACCGAAAAAAAATAGAAATGAGAGTGATATGTGGAATGATTTTTATCATTCCTTTTAAGAATAAGGTATTAACCGGTATTTGCCATGTGTAGATTTTTAGAGTTAATGAATTTATTTAAGAATAATCTCAGATATATGTATTGATTATTTTAGCACTTTTCTGTAGAATGGCAGCATTCGTTTATTTTCATTCATATAGATGACCGAATCTTTCATATGGTAGGAAATAGGTGATGTCATGGCAAATATTTGCAATAAGCTTTCCAGACTGGTATTACCTATAGAGCCGGAGTAACGATATTTTTTGAGCGATTGAGCTTCAAAAATAAATTTCACGTTGTAGTTACGTTCCAGTACGGAGGCAATGTTTTCAAATGTTTCCGAATTAAATGTGAGTTTATTGTAGCGCCAGTCGGCATACATTACCCCATCGGTAACATCGCTCTTTTGCATACTTTTGGTTTCACGGTTGTAGGTTACCTTTTGGTTTGGGGTCAGATTTATCTTGTTCAACGCATCACCGACTTCAACTTTACCCTCCATTAGTACGGTAGAGATTTGCTTTTCATCTGCGTATGCTTTTACGTCAAATGCAGTTCCCAGCGCTTCGACAGAAAAGCCATGACTCTCGACGATGAACGGAGCTTTCTTGTTTTTCGCAACTTCGAAATAGGCTTCGCCATTGAGTTCTACGATTCGTTCATGCTTATTAAAGCGACTGCCATAAGTCAGTGTTGAGCCGGAATTTACCCATACACGACTTTTATCGGGCAGGGTAAGTGCCACTTTCTGTCCTTTCTCAACGGTCACGGTCATATTGCCTGCCAGTTTCTTGTTCTGCGCATCATAAAGTAGATAGCCGGAAAGTGAAGTGGTGAGAACAAGCAAAAGTGAAGCTGCCACTGCTAGCCATTGTTTCATTTTGAATGTTCGGGTTGGGATGATATCCGATTTGATATTGGCCATGATTTGCTTTTGAACAGCCTTGTTCATCATTTCCGGTGCCTGATCCCACTGATCTTTCATCCATTCCTTTTCGAATTCATCATTCTTCAATTCGTTCAGCAACTGCTTTACCTCTTGTTTGGTAATGTTGCCATTGAAAAACTGTTCTAATAGTTGGATGTTTTTGTTCTTGTCCATTTAAATAATCTATCTTTAAAACTAATTTATACCTGAAAATCGATGTCAATGTTATCTTCTGATTTCTTATACCTGTATATTACACAATCATGCTTGCAGAATCCTTTACGCTTCCGTTTGATTATTGTGTTATTTAACGTTATAGAAGTTTAAACAGCCCTAAAACAAGCACACTGTAATAGGGGAGAAGATTTTTTCTCATAAATTGTGTGGCTTTATTTAGCTGCGATTCAACGGTGTTTTCGGAAATGTCGAGCAATGCCGCAATTTCTTTGTTGGGGAGGTTTTTCACGCGACTCAATACATAAATATTGCGACGGGCAGGTGGAAGTTGTTCTATGAGTCGGTTAATTTGTTCTTCAAGCATCTTGTACTCTATTTCTTTTTCAACCGAATTATCGAGTACGGCTTCGTGGTCGACTACATAGTCGTGGTAGAGATGTTCCTGTAACCGGCTTTTTACCACATTCAGGAACATATTTCGTCCAACGGTATAGACGAATGAATTGAATGAGCCTTCGGTATTAATATGTTGGCGTATTTCCCATATTTTCACAAAAACATTCTGAACGATTTCCTCGGCAAGATAGAAATCGCCTTTTGACAGGCTCAATACGTAATTATATAATTTTCCGCTGTATTTGCTGTACAACAACTCGAAGCAAGCTATGTTTCCGCCTTTTAATTTTTCGAGTAAAACACGGTCGTCGTTTATTTCTTCTTTCATACATTTAAAGTATTAGTAAGAATAAACCCGTAAATTGTCTCTATTTTCAGAATGGATTGCTTGAAGTTATCAGCAGTGAAACGGTTATCAAGATGTTTATTAGTCCTGATTTTCATGTGATTTGATTTAAGGTGTTTTTCAACGTTATAGTATAAACAATTTAGCTGGCACATTCCGTTACTCCGGGTGAGTTAAATATGCATTTTTTATTTAATTTAGAGGAAAAGCTATTGATATGGATGGCAATGTAGGCAGAATTTATACAAAAACAGTTGCCATTGTTATCAATTATAATTTTAATTGATTCAATGGCAACTGCAATACGGGGAGCTATCAGAATTATTTCCCTAGAACTTAAACGGTTTCTTTTCGAGGAAGAATCGGTAGTCTTTCACCATTCCTTTGGTGCTTTTGTCGGTACGGGGAAGGATTCTAAAGCCTTTTACATTGATTTCTTTTCCCATGTCGATAACCACCTGATGGGGATGATTTGCTTTATCACCCATCTTTGTTTGCCAGATAATGGACTCCTGAATATCAAACAGCTTGTCGGCTCCATTGGCTGCTTTTATGGTTTCTTCGCTATCTACAAATACGACTTTCCAGTTGATAGATGAAATAGCTTTGCCGTCTTCGCCAATAATTTCAAATTCGGCAGCCGATGTGCTGTTATCATTTGCATCCTGTGCGTTCAATGCTTCGAAGCAGAAATAGCGCCCTGCAGTCATCTCGTTCAGGTTGACAGTTTTCCAACCACTTTCGGCAGGGAATGTTCCTGTTACGACTGCATTCAGTCCGTTTAAATTTAGACTTTTTGCTGCTTTTTGTTGTTGGTTGTCATCTTTGCCAATAACATCCAAAATGGCGTGATTAAGTCCGGCAATACTTGTTACGGTCGGTTTATCAATATCCAGTACAATGATTTCGTTCACCCCTTTTTTCAAATAGCAACCCGGTACGCAGAGTGTTTGTGTTGGTCCTATTTTCCAGAAGCGTCCTAAATTATACCCGTTTACCCAAACCATTCCTTTGCCCCATGAGCTCATATTCAGGTAAGTGTAACCTGTTTTGCTAAGGTTGAAAGAAGCTTTGTACCATGCCGGACCTGTTGCCGGTTTGGCACTGAATCTGGCTTTCGTTTGAAACTTGTAATCAACGGGTAGATTGTAAATGGTCCAGTTTTTCAGTTCAGTTTCAGTTTTTTCGTCGGAGAGCAGCACTTTGTCTGTAATCCCTTTGCGATCGAGAATTGCTTCGCCGTAATTGACACGTCCCATTCCTTCCACCAAAATGTCCAGGCGGGCATTTGCTTTTAAAACAGGTATCTCAACCGTACTTTCACCTCTACGGCGATCGAGTTTGCCGATGGCCTTACCATTGATATATACTGTAGCCCAGTCGTGTACATCTTTGATGATGAGCGTTTGTTTATGAGCACAGACAGGTAGTTGTTTGCGGTAAATAATAGTCCCCCAGCCCTGATCAAAAAATTCCATGGGCTGAATATTTTCCGATTGTTTGGCAACGGGAAGATTCTCAAACACATTAGCAGTTTGTGTAAACTTAATGGCCGGAACGGTTATGGTTACTTCCGGATTTTGGGGTATTGCAGGTAGTGTTTCGCCTTCCTGCAAATAGTTTTTCAGCAAATCGCGGATGGCGTAGAACTTATCGGTTGGGTTGCCGGCTTCATCAATCGGTGCATTGTAATCGTACGACGAAGTAGTAGGTGCATAAGCAGGAGCATTGGCACCTGCCCATTGACCGAATGTTGTTCCACCATGTGCCATATAAAGACTGAACGAGATTTTGCGATCCATCATATCTTTAAGGCTACCAATAAAGCTATTGATATCACGAGTTTCGTGCGGACGACCCCATTGATCGAACCAGCCGGTCCAGTATTCGCCACACATCAAAGGCGAAGTGGGGTTCATTTCTTTGAATTTGCGGAATTGATCGTCGATATTAGAACCGGCACCAAAATTCAGTGCATTTACTGCACCATCGAGTTTATAACGGAAGAAGTTTGATGACCAATCGCAACGAAGCAGTTGTACTTTGTCAAAACCCGCCTGACGAATATTATCGCGCATGGTTTCCATGTATTTACCATCGCTACCCCAGGTTCCGTATTCGTTTTCAACCTGTACCATCACAATGTTTCCACCGTTTTGAATTTGCAGTGGAGCTAATTGTTTTCCGGCCTCGTTCAGGTAGTTTTTGGTTCGTTCCATAAAATAGCTGTCGGTAAGACGTCGAACCTGCAGGTCTTTCTTTTTCAGCAACCACCAGGGAAGTCCACCCATATCCCATTCGGCACAAACATAGGGTCCGGGACGAAGAATACAGTACATGCCGTTTTTTTGAATGAGGCGAACAAATTCAGCCACATCGTTTTGTCCTTTAAAGTCGAAAACTCCGGGAGTTTGTTCGTGGATATTCCAAAACAAATAGATGCAGATAGTATTCATTCCCATTGCTTTACACATTTTTATCCGATGATCCCAATAGGCTTTTGGAATACGGGTGTAATGCAGTTCGCCGGCTCTTATTATGTACGGTTTGTCGTTCAGTAGAAACTCATTTTTACCGGCACTGAAGCTGGTACCAGTTGTTCCGGTAGTAGTTTGGTTTGAGCTTTGTGCAAAAATGCCGTTTCCGGCCGAAAGCACCAAGATGAATGCTAATAGAAGTAATTTTTTCATGGGTGTATTGTAAGTTATAATATTTTTAGTTGGTTGATAAACTATTAAGTAATCAATATTATTTAATGATGTGTTTTAAGCACGACCCCCAACCCCCAAATGGGGGCTAAAGACGTAGTTTCTAACATTTATTTTTATATTAAATCGTTTCTTTAGCGCATTCTTAAGCCCCCATTTGGGGGTTGGGGGTCATAAAGAGGAATAAATTAAGGAATATGTCAATAATAAATTCGATTTAATTATTTTTCAAATTGATAAACACGAACATAATCCACTTCGAATGTTATCGGGAAGCGGCTTTGGCTTGGGTCACCACCATTGGCTCCTAAGGCCAGGTTTAGAAGAAGATAGTGTGGTTGCAAGAAAGGATTACTTCCGTCGGCATTTATTGTTTCGCTCAATAAAGTCGTGTTGAGCAGTTCATTATCGACATATAAATTAATTGAATCCTTGTTCCAGTCCATGCGCCAGATATGGAACTTTTCCGGCCATCTTTTATCTTTTGCCATCAATGTGGCTAATGTTTTTTTGACTGAATCCCATTTCCCTTTGTATCGAACATTGGTGCCCGAAGCTACATTTGCCAAGATGGAAGGCACGCCATCGGGACGATAAAATTCCAGCATGTCTACCTCTCCGCACGATGGCCATTCCTTATCAATGCCTAATGTCCAAATAGCCGGCCATGCACCCATGGCTGTATCGATGCGGGCACGCACTTCGAATCGTCCGAACAGCCATGCTTTTTTATCCTTACTAATCAAACTGGCAGCTGTATAATCTACATTCTGCCGATTGGTTTTCCAACTTTTACTTTCCGGGATATAATTGGGATTTGGGAAACTTTCTTTTTTACCTTCTATAATCAAGCAGCCCTTTTTACAGTTGGCATTCTTGCTTTGATACCATTGCAGTTCCTCGTTACGTTGAAAGCCGGTTTCGAAAGACCATATTTCAGGATTTGGTACACCCTGATCATTAAACTCCTCGTTGAATACGAGTTTCATTCCGGCTACTTTTTTGGGTTGTGAGGCATCCGGAGCATAGGGATTTGTGCTTGCTCCAATGGGCGAAACAATGGAGGAAAATGAAATAATCAATATTGGAAGAAGTTTCATAAAGGAGTGATTTAGATTTGTTAGTGACCAACAAAAATACGAATATTCTTCTTTACTTTACAAATCTCACCATTTCGCATGCTGCCAATAGAAAAGCTCCAACTCCAAAATTAGCTGTAGAATTAGCATCAACCACTTGTCCGGGAATGGCTTTTTCGCCAATGGGTTGTACATATCCGATTTTTCCTGATGGTTGCAAGGCAGTCGTTGAAAGATATTCCCAACCTTTTAGAGCAGCAGGCAGATATGTTTTTTCTTTCAAATAACCATTGTTTATGCCCCAAAGCAATCCATAAGTAAAAAAGGCTGTTCCGCTTGTTTCCGGGCCCGGAGCATGTTGCGGATCCAGCATGCTGCGGGTCCAATATCCATCAGGTTGCTGGCATTTAATAATTTCCTTGGCCATATCGCGGTAATGTTTCAGGAACAATGATCGGTATTTGCAGTCTTTGGGCATGTCTTTCAACACCTTTGCCAGCCCGGCAAAAACCCAACCATCGCCACGTGCCCAAAAGTCTTTCTTGCCATTTGCACTTTTATGTTTTGGATAAATATATTTAGCATCGCGGTAGAAGAGTTTTGCCTTGGGGTCGTACATAATCCGTTTTGCATACAAAAAATACGCGTTCAATTTATCCAGGTACAACTCATTGCCGGTTACTTTATATAGCTTAGTCATTACCGGCATTACCATGTATAATCCATCGGACCACCACCAGTAATCATTGTTCGGAGTACTCATTTCGTATTCTATCACCTCGCGGGCACGTGCAATTTTATTACTATCGGGTGCTAGATTATACAGATCGATATAAGTTTGAAAGCAAACCTGCCAATCGCCAAACAGTACATGATCCGGCGTTTCGCCATAATTGTATTTCCATTTCGATTTATCCGTTGTCTTGGCACCTTTCCATTCATTCAAGTTGGCCCATTGTTCGGAGTACGCACGGTATTTCTCCTTTCCGGTAACGAAATAGGCTTCCATATTCCCCGTGTGGTAGGCGGCATTGTCCCAAAATGGATTTCCGGGGTTTATGTGCGTCGATTGCCAGTAATCGTTTGCTTTCTCAATTACACCGATAAGTTGAGTTTTCGAAGATCGGTTTTGAGCGGCTACCATAGAGCCGGCAGTCAAAGTAAGGAGTAGGATGAACGTAAAAAGTTTCATGCAAA
This sequence comes from Paludibacteraceae bacterium, assembly GCA_942493025.1. GTDB lineage: Bacteria > Bacteroidota > Bacteroidia > Bacteroidales > Paludibacteraceae > Paludibacter. Next base: position 3,183,872 of record OW818663.1, on the reverse strand, counting down.
TAATTTATTGTGTTGATTCATTTTTAGCAACGGTACTTCGAATTAATAAAATACAGCGTACAAAAATACTTCGTTAATTTGGATTTTAAGTATACAATTCGTTCAATAAAGTGGATTATAAAGATAAACTGATAGCTAAGGCCTGCAAGATAGAGTGTAGGATATAAGCAATTCGATGAAAATATCTACGCTCTAAAACATGAGTTTGTATAAATCAATATGTACACTATCACAAAAAAAATAAGAATGAAACCTGCCTACCGCAGGCAGGTTCTATGCATTAGAAATAAAAATCAGGTAAATAGTTATTTATGCCTTACTTACAAGCGTTGGTTCTGGAAAAAAGTCTGCCGGTTCGTTTTCTCTACCTTTTTGACCGTTTTATTACTAAAAATAAATACTGAATTGTCTATTTTTGTAGCATGGAATCATATCTTTACTTTGTGTTTCAGATAAACCAATAGTATCATATACCTTTATCCTGTTTTTCAGGAACATTAAAACTTTAAATATAATGAAGCTTACTACGAAATTCACCTTGCTCTCATTCCTGCTTACTTTAAACCTGCTCTCCGTTTGTGCCCAAAGCACTACTTCGTCCGGACAGCCGGTTTTCGAATTAAACCAGCCCGATTACAAGTTAAGTCCAAAGACCGGAATGACCCGCCAGCATTGGAAAGATGCCGCGTTGTACATGCTAAAAGGTGCATTTGGATATATCCATCAATTGGACGATCCAATGAAATTCCCTAAACAGCCGGGAATCAGTTACCCACGCACCGATGAACAGATTCCTACCGAAAAACTGGAAGGACTTAGTCGCACTTTGTTCGTAGCAGCGCCGCTTCTGAAAGAAAACCCCGAACTGGTGGTCAATAATATTAAGGTAGCCGATTATTATCGTCACCAGATGTGTAATCTTATTGACCCGGCCAGTCCTTCCTTTATCAAACATCGTGCTAAAAATGGTGGGCCACACCAGAATTTAGTGGAGTTTGGAGCTATGGCCATTTCGATGACAGCCATTCCCGATGTACTTTGGAAACCGCTTCCACAACAACAAAAAGATTCTTTGGCAGCGCTGATGCTCAGCTATGCCGATGGTCCTACGGTAGATTCGAACTGGAAATTTTTCAATATTTTCGTATTGAGCTTTTTCAAGAATCAGGGTTATGCGGTAAACGAAAAATTATTGGTGGAATACCTGGATAAAACGCTCAATCATTACCGTGGCGAAGGGTGGTACAACGATAGTCCTGCTTTTGATTATTACAGCATGTGGGCATTTCAGATGTACGGCGTGTTGTGGGCCGAATATTATGGCAATAAATATTATCCCGAACAAGCTAAAAAGTTTATGTCCAATTTCAGCGATTTAAAATCCAATTACCCGTACCTTTTTAGTCGTGATGGCAAAATGATTATGTGGGGGCGGAGTATATCCTATCGGTATGCATCGGTAACTACTTTTCCATTGATGGGATTTGAGAATTCCCCCGACACAAACTATGGTTGGATGCGCCGTATCGCTTCCGGCACTTTGCTACAGTTTTTTCAACATCCCGATTTTATGAAAGATGGTGTTCCTACCTTGGGTTTTTATGGGCCATTCGAACCGGCAGTGCAGATGTATAGTTGCAGAGGAAGTGTGTATTGGGGTGGCAAGGTTTTTCTTGGTTTGTTGGTTCCGGCCGATAATCCTTTCTGGACAGCTATTGAAAATAACGGCGATTGGGATACAAAACTGGCTAAAGGGAAGGTGTATAATAAGTTTGAGAAGGGATCGCAGATTCTGATTACCGATTATCCAAACATAGGTGCATCGGAAGTGCGTGCTTGGTGTCATGCCACAGTGGCTGGCGACTGGCAGAAATTCCGAAGCACCGAAAACTACAATCGCTTATCTTATAATAGTGCATTTCCTTGGCAGGCCGACGGAGCAAATGGTGAAGTGTCTATGAATTATGTAGTCAAAAATAAAGATAATAAATGGGAAGCCCTTCGCCTTTATACTTTTAAAAAGTTTGAGAACGGCATTTATTATCGTGATGCAAAACTTGAAACCAACAGTGCTGTTCAATTCAAACTGGCAGATATTACATTGCCCAATGGCATTCTTCGGATAGATCAATTAGTAAGTCCTGCTGATGTAAATTTACGCTTGGGTCATTATTCCTTACCACAATTAAACGAACCGATAAAAGAAGAGATTCGGAAAGTGAAGGGCTATCAGGTTCGGATTATTAGTAATGGAGTTTATCAATTAGCAATGGTTTCTCTGGAAGGATGGACGTCGATGGAATTTGTTCCGTCTAAAGGATTGCACCCGGAGAGTGATAAAAGCGTAGTTATCAATGTAACGGATAAGCTTTCTGCCGGAAAAATAAACCGGAAAATTTACAGTACACTAATGCTTTGGAAAAAGGCCGGAGAGAAATGGACAAAAGATGAGTTAGTGCCCGTAAAGAAAATACAGTATGATACCGATAAGAATACTGCAACGATACTTTTTAGTAATGGTGAGAAGAAAGTAATAAGTTTTGATTGAGTAGCAGATATAAGCTAGCAGATGGATAGAACAAAGAAAGGGTGCCCGGGATAAACCGGGCACCCTTTCTTCATCTTTATTTGTCTCAATAGTATTTGTCTGGAATAGCGAATGCCCATTTAACCGATACCCTTTAATTCATTTTTAGTCCTTTATCCAAAACAGAATATGCCTCGGTTCTTAGATAATGAGATCGAACAAGTGAGTTCTTATTTACAGTCCGGTTGTAGCAATTTATTGTTCAAATAAATCACAAGTCAATAGAAAACCGAATGTATTTCGATATATTTTTTATCAATTATTGCAACTAAACTCCATAATTTATGGCAGTAAATAGTTGTTTATCAGTGAATAATTAGGAGTGAATGAATTTTAGTCCTATTTGAATGAATTGTTCCCTGTCATGAAGACTTGTTGTGATATATTTGCATTCATTAAGTAACATGTTCGATCATCTTATAATGCAATAATCATTCATCTTCAATATTAAATATATGAAAAGGAAAACAGGTTAACCTTATAATGGAGGGTAAATTGGAAATATAATTCCAACCTCAGAAATTGTATTTATGTAATCTAATATCAATTAAATTTTAAAAATCATGAACGTAAAAAAGAAGTTTTTATGTCTTTTGGCTCTATCCGTTTGCACCATGCCAACACTTTGGGCGAATGGTTTAGACAGTAGTACGTCTGCTAACGCACCGGTACAACAAAATTCTAATGGAACAATTACAGGAAAAGTAACAGACAAAAATGGCGAATCTTTAATCGGAGTAAGCATCAAGGTAAAGGGAACCCCTGTTGGTACAATCACAGATGTAAAGGGATCTTTTTCGCTTAATAATGTATCGCCATCATCGATACTGGTATTCTCTTATATAGGTATGAATAACCAGGAAATTAAAGTAGGAACTCAGACTTTGTTGAATGTGAAACTTGAAGACAGTTCAGTTAACATGAATGAAGTTGTAGTTGTTGGTTATGGTACAATGCGCAAGAAAGACTTGACTGGTTCTGTTGTACAAATCAACGCCAACAAGATTGCCGACCAAAACCCGGGATCTGTTCAAGATATTCTTCGTGGAACTCCCGGGCTGCAAATTGGCTACGATGCGTCGGCGAAAGGTAGCGATGCATCTATTCTGCTACGTGGACAAAACTCACTGGGTACGAAATCGACTCCTCTTATAGTACTGGATGGGATGGCATTTTATGGAGAACTTTCGGAGATTAATCCCGATGACATTTCTCAGATCGACGTTTTAAAGGATGCTTCTTCTGCGGCTATTTATGGTGCTAAAGCGGCAGCAGGGGTTATCATCATTACCACAAAAAAAGGTAAAGTAGGAAAGCCTGTTATTAATGTAAGCGCCAATCTTGCTGTTAACTCCAAATCAGCTTATCGCGACTATTTTAACGCAAACGATTATATGCGTTATCGCGAAGATTGGTATATGATGAACTATACCTATGGGAAAGGCTCCGACGGGCTTTATGGCTATTACAAAGCTGCTGACTCTAGTACAGGCATATTGTCTTACCCCGCCGGTTATTTCAACAACCCCAACAGCCTTAGTGCCGCAGATCAGAGTACATGGGGCAGCACTACAGGAAAGAGTGGATTCGGACCTTCAACAGGCGAATCATATTTGAGTTTGTATGCCCGTCGTTTGGAAATGAACAATTCCAAACTAGTGTATGACAACTTTCTGGCCGGAAATACTTATGACTGGAATGACGCTACTTTCCGCACGGGTCTTAACCAGGATTACAATGCAAGCATTTCGGGTGCAACCGATCGCGTAAACTATTACATGTCGTTTGGCTACATGAACAACGAGGGAACTGTACAAGGTAACAATTATCGTGCTTTCCGTTCCAACCTTAAAGTGAACGCTAAGGTTACCAACTGGCTTGAAATTGGGGCCAATGTCAACTTCCAGGATCGTTCCGATGGTGATATCGAAGTATCTCTTGGTAGTAATTATTGGGATGCCAATATGCTTCGCAATTCACCCTATGCTTCGATGCACACCGCAGATGGCGGTTACCAGCAATATCCTATGGGTGGTCAGACCACTAAAGGCGGTTACAACTATTACTTCGATCGTCAATATTATGATCTTGAAAAGGGGTACACAGTCTTGAATACCATCTTTAATGCCAAGGTTACACTGCCGTTAGGATTCTCCTATCAGTTCAATATCACTCCGCGTCACCAATGGTTTTACGATCGTTACTTTATGTCGGCCGGGCTGCCAGACGCTTCTGCGTCATCCCGAGGCGTTAACCGTGGAAATAATAAAAACTTCGATTTGAATCTGAACAACACTCTTATTTGGGATCGAACCTTTAAGGATGTTCACCACTTCACCGTGACTATGGTTCAGGAGGCTGAAGACCACCGCACCTGGAGCGATTACATCTATGCCCGCAGCCTTGCCCCGACTGATGTTCTCGGATTCCACTATACAGAGAGTGCCAACAAGCAACAAAGTTCGTTTAAGACCTACGATAGCCACTACACCGCGGCTTCTTATCTTGGACGTGCATTCTACAGTTATGACGACCGCTATATGTTTACGGGGACTTTCCGTCGCGATGGTTATTCAGGCTTCGGTGTTAATAATCCCTGGGGTAACTTTGGTTCAGTCGGGCTCGGTTGGACGTTCACGAATGAAAAATTCATGGAAACAACTAAAACATGGTTAGATATGGGAAAACTGCGTCTGTCGTGGGGTACTAATGGTAACCGTGAGTTCGGCGACGTTTACAAAACTCTAGCCAATCTTTCTCTAGGCAGCCCAATGGTTTATTACAATAATGGAACCTCTACAGTTGTTAATTCTTTAAATATGGACCGTCTGGCAGCCCCTAATCTTGAATGGGAAAAGACCAATGCTTATAACGTAGGTTTGGACTTCTCGATATTTAATCGCATCCTGTCCGGTAGTGTCGAATACTACTTTAAGAAAACAAAGGGCATGATTATGTCTCAACGCCTGCCAAGTTTTACCGGATTTAGCTCTATTACAACTAATCTCGGTGAAGTTCAGAATCAAGGTTTTGAACTCTCTTTGACATCGAATAACATTCAAATGAAAGACTTCACATGGAGTACTTCTGCCGGTTTCTCGTTGAACAAGAACCGCATTAATCACATCTACTATACCTATGATGCGAATGGCAAAGAACTGGATGATACCTCAAATAAATGGTATATTGGTAAGCCGGTAGGTGAAATCTGGGATTATGAAACTGATGGTATTTGGCAAAACAATACCAATGATATTGCAGCAGCAGCTCTTGTAGGGCAGAGACCAGGCGATGTTAAAGTTAAAAATCTTTATGCTACGGATGATAAGATTCTTGCAGACGGAACTCATGTCCCTGTTTACAATGATAAAGATAAAGCTTATCATGGCACAACTGCACCTCCTGTCTATTGGAATTTGCGTAACGACTTTACTCTTTGGAAAGATTTCACATTCTCATTCTCACTCTATTCCTATATGGGACATAAGAGCATTGAAGGATATTGGTTGAATCAAGACAACGGAGGTTCGGTAGTAACCAACGCATATAATGTTCCGGAAAAAAAATATTGGACACCAAATAATCCAACCAATGAATATGCACGTTTGAATGCAGTAGGCCCTAACACAGGCTTGTCAGGAGGTGTGAGCAAGGTCTACAATCGTAACTTTATTCGTTTTGATGAAATTTCAGTAGGTTACACGCTACCACAAAAGTGGACCCGCAAGTATCAGGTTGATAAGATTCGTATAAATGCCAGTTGCCATAACATCGGCACTATTTCAAGTTGGGAATATGGCGATCCTGAAACAGGGGGTCTGGCAACCCGCAGCTTCAATGTTGGCCTAAACATCACTCTTTAAATTCGGAGATTCAAAATGAAAAACAATATAAAGAAATTCAAAATGAAAAACAATATAAATAAATTGTTCAAGGGTTGCATGGTATTCGCTTCATTAACCATGCTGGCAAGCTGCGATGAAAGCTTCCTCAAACAAGACCCGCTGTCGTTCTATGAACCCAAGACAACCTATGCTACCGAAGCCGGTTTGCAAGCAGCTCTCGCGATGTGCGATTTGCATTATAAAACCATGCTTATGGATGGTAACGGAAATGTACTCCCCATTGCGTCCGTTTACTTTATGAGCGACATAGGTCTTTATGCAAAAACGGATGCTGGTGGTGGTATCATGGATGACTTTGCCAACAAGATTACTCCAACGTCAGGCATGGCCGGCGGTGGCGATTCCAACGCTATGATCCGTTTCTGGGATGAGGCATGGAATGGCATCAAGTATGCCAACACTGTTCTCTCTTATGTAGACCAGGTTGAGGGACTTAACGATGCTACACGTGATGCATACAAAGGACGCGCTTACTTCCACCGTGCCTACAAATACTATCATCAGGCACTCCTGTTCGGTGATATACCTTTGGTTACAAAGATTATTGAAGTACCGAAGCAGAATTATAAATCAACCAGCAAAGAAGCAATCTTTAAGATGTTGATTAATGATTTGGAATTTGCTGTTGCTCACGTTGCTGCTCAAAAGAATATGCCTTATCTCGGTGCAGTGAATCAAGAGGCTTGTATGCAACTTTTGATTAAATGTTATTTGGTGAACGGCGATTTCAAGAAAGCTGAAGACATGGCAACTGACCTGATTCAAAATCATGGACTTGCTCTTATGACTGCACCTTTTGGTACGAATGTTCCTTCTGGAAACCCGACCACCTGGGCTGTACAACGTAATGTGCTTTGGGACTTGCATCGTGGCGATAATATTACCGCACCAGCCAACAAAGAAACCATACTTCCTATTTTGAACTATAATGACCAGAACTTTACGCAGTATCTAACCATGCGCGCTTTGGGCGTTCACTGGTCTAATGGCGATATTATGGATCCCAGCGGCATAGGTTCTCCTACATTCAATTGGGCTCGTAACACTAGCTCATTCAATTCTCAACTTGACTGGTTGAGGGTGTTGGGTCGTGGTATCGGATGCTTTCGTACCTCTCATCACTACAACAAAACTATCTGGAGTTATGATGGCGAAATCGACGCACAGGATCTGCGCCACAGCCGTGCTATGGGCAATTGGGTAGAAATGGAAGATATAAAATACAATAGACCCAATTCTCCTTTTTTGGGCAAAAATATGCAGTTATATGCCACTGATGATTACAAGGATGCAAGCGGCAAAGTGATTGTTGCCAAGGGTACTCTTTTGTGTAAGGACACTATCCGTAGTTGGTTCCCTATACCTTTATATAAAATGTATATACTCGACGTTGCTGCTGAGCAAAACAATGGTGCCAACCAATTCAATGGAGCAACCAAAGGCACTTATTGCTCTAACGGAAATATGTACCTCTTCCGTCTGGCGGAAACTTATTTACTCCGTGCAGAGGCTAAGTTCTATCAGGGAAAAGCTGCAGAAGCGGCACAGGATGTAAATGTTGTTCGTAGTCGTGCCAATGCTAAAAAGATGTTTACAACTGTCACAATTGGAGATATATGTGATGAACGTGCCCGAGAACTCTACATGGAAGAATGGCGTCAACCCGAGTTGACTCGTATCTCATGGTGTCTTGCTAAAAGTGGTAAACCTGACGAATTTGGAAATACTTACGACATAAAGACCTGGGACAAACAAAATGGCACAGATCTTAATGGCGGTAGCTATTGGTTTAAGCGCCTCACCCGCTATAGTCTTTTCAATCATGGAACGATTCTTTCTAAGGTTAATCTGAACTATCAGGTTGATAAACGCAACCTCTTTTGGCCTGTTCCCAACGCTGCTATTACGGCCAACATTGGTGCTAAGCTTAGTCAAAATTTTGGATATGATGGCTATGATGCAAATACACCGAAATGGGAAACATGGGAGGAGGCAGTTGCTGATGAAAGCAAAACCAATTAATTGGTTTATCACTGCGGTCTTATAGCTTTTTAAATTTAAAAAAGGATTAAGTATTGTTGTTTATTCCTGAAAGGAATGCTCATTTTGAGCATTCCTTTCTCATTTGATTGAGTAAAAACAGAAGCGTAACCGTATAAATAATTTTAATAAATACCCTTTAAATATGACTTTTATGATGAAATACATTTGTCTTATATTCTGTTTCTTTGCTCTTGGATATATGTCTGTTGAAGCTCAAGCCAAAACAGCCCTCATCAATGGCTCCTCATTTACCGACAATGAAGGTAAAGTTATCAATGCTCATGGTGGCGGATTTTTAAAAGTGGGTAATTACTACTATTGGATAGGCGAAAATCGGAAACAAGGCGTTTTTGTGTCATGCTATCGGTCGAAGGATTTGATGAATTGGGAGTTCAGAGGAGATTTACTGACCCGCCAATCGCACCCGGAACTTGATAGTGCTAACATAGAACGTCCAAAGGTGATTTATAACTCCAAGACAAAGCAATTTGTGATGTGGATGCACTACGAGTATGGGCGTGATTACAGCTATGCTCGCGCTGCAATAGCTACTTCTGGCAATATCGAAAAACCATTTACATTCGTCAAAAGCTTTCGTCCGTTTGGGAACATGTCGCGCGATTGTACGCTTTATAAGGATGATGATGGAAGTGCCTATTTTTTCTCATCAGCACGCGAAAATTATGATATGATACTGTATAAACTCACCGATGACTATACAGATGTAAACAAACAGATAGCAACGCTTTGGCCCGGAGGGCATCGCGAAGCACCTGCATTGGTCAAGCGCGGTAAATACTACTTCCTGATGACTTCGGGTTGTACCGGTTGGGCTCCGAATCAGGCAATGTATGCGTTTTCGGAATCAATCTCAGGACCATGGTCGGAATTAAAAAATATTGCTAACTCCACCACTTTCGATTCACAATCTACTTTTATTCTGCCACTGGTTGGTAACAAAACAACTAGTTATCTTTATGTTGGTGACCGCTGGGATGGAAAACAATATTTTAAATCCGGCTATATTTTCTTACCTTTGGCTTTTGAAAATGACAGCACTATGACCTTGAGTTGGAGGGATACTATTTCTATAAATGTCAAAACAGGAAAGATGAAATAGTAGTTTAAAAGTCTATATATAAAATCAATACAAATAAAAATGCACATGAAAAAAAAACTAATGCTGGGGAGTTTATTTGCAGCACTGCTTTTACCGGCGGTGGCTCAGAATACTCCTACCGTAAACGATTGGGAAAATCCCGCCGTTTTCCAGATTAACAGGGAACCGGCACGTGCCACCTTCTTGCCTTTTGCCGATAAACACTCGGCAGTTGCTGATATCTACGAAAGTTCTCCATGGTATACCTCCTTGAATGGGCAATGGAAATTTCAATGGTCGCCTACGCCTGATCAACGTCCGAAGGATTTTTACAAAACCGATTTTAATGTGGTAAACTGGAAAGAAATTCAGGTACCATCTAATTGGGAACTGAAAGGATACGGTATTCCGATTTATACAAATATGACTTATCCATTTGTCAAGAATCCACCTTATATCGATCATTCCGATAATCCGGTAGGTTCGTATAGACGCGATTTTCAGTTAGAATCGTCTTGGAATGGTCGCCGTGTCTACCTTCATTTCGAAGCCGGAACATCGGCTATGTACATCTGGGTGAATGGAAAGAAAGTGGGTTATACCGAAAATACAAAAAGCCCTGCAGAGTTTGACATCACCAACTATGTAAAACCTGGTAAAAACTTGCTGGCTGTGGAGGTTTATCGCTGGAGCGATGGTTCGTACCTCGAAGATCAGGATTTCTGGCGTATCTCAGGTATTGATCGCAATGTTTATCTGTACAGCACTTCCAATCTTCGTGTTGTCGATTTTTTTGCCCGTCCCGATCTGGATAGCAATTATAAAAACGGCTCATTGGCAGTGGATGTAAAACTAAGTAATTACAATAAATCGGCCAAGACCGGAATAGTGGAAGCTTCGTTGCTCGATGCCAGTGGAAAAGAAGTTTTCAATCAAACATTGAAAATTACTACACCTGCCGATGGTAAGAAAGAACTTACTTTCAGCAAGAGCGTGTCTTCTCCTCAACTGTGGAGTAGCGAAACGCCTTATCTGTATTCGTTGGTGCTGACCTTGAAAGACGAAAGTGGTAAATTCCTCGAAACGGTAGCTACTAAAATCGGTTTCCGCAAGGTAGAATTGAAAAACGGTCAGCTGTTGGTGAATGGTAAACGCATTCTAGTGCACGGTGTCAATATTCACGAACACCATCCGGTTACCGGTCATTATCAGACCATGGATATGATGATGTTAGACATCAAAATGATGAAACAGCACAATATCAATTCGGTGCGTTGTAGTCATTACCCCGAAAATACGCAATGGATGAAATTATGCGATAAATATGGTATTTATCTGGTGGATGAAGCTAATATCGAAAGTCATGGTATGGGCTATGGCAAAGAAAACATGGCTTTTCATGCCGAATGGGATGCCGCACACCTCGATAGAACGTATAGCCTTGTAGAACGCGACAAAAACTCACCTTCCGTTATTCTTTGGTCTCTTGGGAATGAGTGTAGCAATGGTGATGTGTTTTTGAAGACTTACAAATGGATTAAAGAACGCGACAAAACCCGACTGGTGCAATTTGAGCAAGCACACGAAAAAGAAAATACCGACGTGGTGTGTCCGATGTATCCAAGCATTAAATATATGAAAGAATATGCTGCACGCGAAAATGTGAAACGTCCGTTTATCATGTGCGAATATTCTCATGCTATGGGTAACAGTTCCGGTAATTTCAAAGAATACTGGGACATTATCCGCGGAAGCAAAAATATGCAGGGAGGATTTATCTGGGACTGGGTAGATCAGGGTTTTGAAGTGACCGACGAAGTTGGTCGTAAGTACTGGAGTTACGGAGGCGACATGGGTAGCCAACACTATACCAACGATGAGAACTTCGACCACAATGGTCTTGTTTGGCCGGATCGTAAACCAAAGCCCGGTTTATTGGAAGTGAAAAAATACTATCAGGATATTTATTTCAAAGCCGCTCAACCCGAAAAAGGGTTGATTACGGTGGCCAATGAATTTCATTTCACCAATTTACAGAACTACACTTTTGGTTACGAAGTATTGAAAAATGGCGAAGTAATCAAAACAGGAACATTTGAACTCAACCTGGCTCCCGAATCGGAGAAACAAGTACAACTGGCTATGCCCGAAATGCCGGCTGCTGATGGAGTGGAATACCTTCTGAATGTGTATGCATATACTCGTTATGGATCTGACGTTGTTCCGCAAGGGCATGAATTGGCTCGTGAGCAATTCAAACTCGGCGAAGGGAGCTATTTTGCTAAAGCTGCTGCTGCCAAAGGTGCTGTGAAAGTAACGGATGATAAAGACGGCGTAACATTGGAAGCTGCCGGAGTGTCAGTGGTGGTAAGCAAATCGTCGGGACTGTTGGCAAGGTACAAAGCCGATAATCAGTGGTATTTTAATTCTAAACCCACTCCAAATTTCTGGCGCGCACCCACCGACAATGATTTTGGTAATGGTATGCAACATAAATGCAATATTTGGCGTACTGCCGGTGAAAATACATCGGTGAAAAATATTGCGGTTAAACAGGAAGATGGAAAAGCAGTAATTACTGCCGACCTTTATCTGAAAGATGTAGCCTCTGATTATCAAATTGTGTATACAATGACTGCTGATGGCGCATTGGCTGTCAACGTATCGTACAAAGCCGGGGCTAACGAATTGCCTGAGATGCCTCGTTTTGGTATGATTATGAGTCTGAACAAGGAGTTTGATAACTTTGCATACTATGGTCGCGGTCCTTGGGAGAATTATTCCGACCGTAACAATGCGTCGTTTATTGGGCTTTATAGCAGTAAGGTATCCGATCAGTATGTACCGTATACCCGTCCGCAAGAGAATGGTTACAAAACCGATCTTCGTTGGTTAACCATGACCAATAACGCGGGTAAGGGAATACGCATCGAAGGATTGCAACCTATCTGTGCAAGCGCTTTGAACAACTGGCCAGAAGATTTCGATCCGGGATTGTCGAAGAAATACCGCCATACCAACGATATTACGCCTAACAGAGATGAGGTTATCTTGTCGGTGGATTTAGCGCAACGTGGCGTGGGTGGCGACAACAGTTGGGGAGCTCTACCACATGACTCGTACCTGTTGAAAGCTAAAGAGTACAGCTATGGTTTTGTAATTAAACCGCTGAAGTAATTCGCATAGCTACATGTAAAAAGAATGGCCGCAAAGCAATCGCTTTACGGCCATTTTTATATAAACGAAATTGAATTATCTGATAGTAAAATCGTATGTTACACCGCTGTAAGTCAATGTAGCTTTGTTGTCTTGTGTACCATCACCATAATCAATTACACCTGTGCTTTGACCAATAGTTACCGATACGCTTCCTTTCGTAATGTAAGGATACAAGGTGCTGCCAATTAAAGGATTGCCGGCATTAATTGTGATAGAATAGGCTTTACCTTCGGCATTTATGCCACTTGCCGAACCGGTAAGAATATAGCCCTCGCCCCAGAATGTTGTTAATGCTGAAGTAAATTCAAGTCTGCGTTCCGCTTTCCATGTAATTGTTTTGCCATCCGCCAACGTAATTCCGTTTTCGCCGGTAATAGTCCAAAACGGATGTTTATCAGTTGTCCAGCCTCCGAAAATGATTTTATTAGTTCCCATTACACTGATATTGTTGATGGTAAAGTTATCGTACGTTATTGTTCTGGAACTTCCCAGTAGAAGTGTTCTCAGATCTAGATCCACTATTATTTTGCCTTTTAGTGTATTGCCATGTCTTCCTGTAAATCCGGTTGTGCCAAAGTCGATAGTGATTTTTTTTAATGCTCCGGTAAGAGTTGTTTCAGTTTTTCCGATTGTAATGTCCGGAACACTTGTTACTGCACCTGTAAACATTGGTTTTACCAATTGTGCATTTGCGCTAACGTATGTATCCACTTCGCTTAATATCTGATCGTTGATGGTTGAAGCTTGCGCCTCGTCACCGGCTGTTGCGGTTAAGGAAGCTGCACTGGCGGTTACATTCTCATCATCTTTGCACGACGAGAAAGAGAGCAAGATGGCACCGACAATAAACAGTGTTGTAAAAAGGTTTTTCTTTTTCATAACTTATATTTTAGTTTGTAAATTAGATGGTTGACTGCATATTCAGCAAATTTAGAGTAAAGATTTATTGTGAGCAAGCATTTATGAATAATTCTGAGCCCAAATAGTATTATGCAGCTCTTTATGATTCCAATTTTGAATAAATATTCTATCTTTGTGTCATAATTAGTTATTAACCTGAGTTCTGGATTAGAATGCATTGCCAACTTCACTAACTTTTGAAAATGTGGAAATAAAGTTGTGTTGGCTCTGATTTCTTTTGCTACTAAGGTCGAAAAAAACAGTAAATAAGGTTTTAACCTTAATCGAAATACAGATTCCATTCAACATTAAACCTTATTAACAAAACGAGATAGTTGAATAGGAGAGACGTATAAATTCCCTTATCCCGAACTCAGGTTATTATAATAGTTAGACGATAGTGTCTCCTAAGCAAATAAAAATAGTAAAATATGAATATAAACAAACTTCTTACCGCGTTCCTTTTTCTTGGTTTATCACTTTCTGTTTCGGCCTACGATGCCGTTGGCCACAGAATTGTTGCAGATATTGCCTACCAGAACCTGACTAAAAAAGCACTAACTCAATTGGATAAAATACTTGGCAAACACGGACTTATTTATGCAGCTACATGGCCGGATGAAATTAAAAGTGATAAAAGCTATGCTTACAGCTACCAATGGCACTACCAGAATTTACGCGATAGCATGAGTTCAGAAGAGCTAAAGCAACTGTTGGAACATCCAAAGTCAGAAGGTGATCATTTGTTTTATGCTATCGATACGCTAACTAACCGTTTGAAAAACAATAGAAATGATGTGGAGGCACTAAAATTTCTTATTCATTTCATAGGCGATTTACACCAACCCATGCATCTAGGACGTGCCGAGGACTTGGGCGGTAATAAAGTGGTTACAAAATGGTTTGGAAAAACCATCAACCTGCATTCGTTGTGGGATAGTTATTTAATTGAGAATCACCAAATGTCGTATACCGAGTTTAGTGTGTATTTACAGGATAAATTTGAACCCCAAAAAGCAGAAATACAGAAGTGTACACTTTTGCAGTCGATAGAGGCCAGTTATGCCGTGCGTAATCTTATTTACGGCTATGATGCTTCCGATACCAGCAACTATCACTACAGCTATTATTTCAATCCAAAGATTGATGAAATGCTCTATCGTGCCGGAATTCAGTTGGCAAATGTGCTGAACGCCATTTATAAATAGTACTTCGATTATTAAAAGCTTGTCATTCGTTTGGCAAGCTTTTTTTTTGTTGCAGGCAGGATCAACTATAAGTAGAGAGTCAAATATAATGTCCCATTTTTTATGTAAATTGTCTGTAGCCGCCATGCGGCTTGGATATTATTCTCAATTATTGTATCTACTATGCAGCTAAAGTAGGTGCATAGCACCGAAAGTTTGGTAGTAAATAGGAGTTATAAGTTGTGACAAAAGCCGCATGGCGGCGACAGGCAATGTGAATATGACATTATCTCATTCCAACTACTTCTATGTTTTTATGCATTAAATTTATGTAAATAATATATTCATTATTTGCAATTTAAATCTAAAAAATATATACATTTGTGGAAGCTAAGTACGCGAGGACTTAAATAAATGAATATACAAAATAGATTCAAAGATCTATCGTTAGGTTTATACTTTCATCTTTCCTAAATAATAAATAGTATGAGTAAAAAATTTATCCTTATCTGTATCTTTTTCCTGGGAGTACTGGTTAGTAGTTGTAATCAGACGAATAAAAAGAATGGTAACCCCGACGATGCAGCTAATTCTGTTGAACAAAAGGACTCTGCTATAACTCAGACAGCTAACACTGCTGCCCAAATTTTCGCAAAACAGCAAGTTCCTGTTCTTTGCTATCATCGTATCTCGGATGGTGATAAAGGCGATTATACAGTAAGTCCGGCTACTTTTTCGGGGCATATGAAAGTGTTGGCCGATAGTGGATATCACTCTGTTTCGCCTGCACAACTGTACGACTATTTGGTATATAATACATCATTACCCGAAAATCCATTTGTGGTTACTTTCGACGATTCGAGAGTGGAGCACCGCACCATTGCTGCTCCTGTATTGGAAAAGTACGGGTTCAGAGGGGCATTCTTTATCATGACCATCACCTACAATAAAAAGAATTATATGACCAAAGACCAGATTGCCGGGTT
The DNA here is from genome assembly GCA_942493025.1 of Paludibacteraceae bacterium. Lineage (GTDB taxonomy): Bacteria > Bacteroidota > Bacteroidia > Bacteroidales > Paludibacteraceae > Paludibacter. Next base: position 3,167,946 of record OW818663.1, on the reverse strand, counting down.
GGCAAAAGCCGGACATACCATTGGCTTGCACAGTTGGGATCATACTATGGTGACTAAATACAAAGAAGCAACCGATTGGCAAAAACAGGTTGTTGAGCCAAAGAAAAAGTTAGAAGGAATTGTTGGTAAACCGGTTGAGTACTGGGCTTACCCCAATGGCGTATATGACCACAAAGGAGCTGTAGAGTTAAGTAAATACTTCAAAATAGCGTTCTCGCTTGCCACTAAACGCGATTCTATTCAACCTTTACAATCAGTACGCCGCATCATAATACCGGAATGCACCCCGCAAGGACTGCTTAAATCAATGCGCCGGAGCTTTACGGGGAAGTGAGAGAGATCAAAGACAAAAGATCAAAGATCAAAGACAAAAGATTAAAGACAAAAGTCAAGAATAGAGATTAACCCCTTACACCCTTACACCTTTACACCAATTAACCAGTCAACCAATTAACCATTCAGCCAATGAACCAACTATCCACACCTTATCGACTATCGATTTTAGCACTATCGATTTTATTACTATTCAGCAGTTGCGGTCCTAAAACAGAATCGGGCAAGACGATAAAGCCCGGAGAAAAAGCCATTGTGGAGGACGAGAAAATAGGACCTATTGATACCCTGGCCTATCAACAGAAGCTTAAAGCGCTAGCTAATGGCGATACAACAGGAGTATGGCCTAACCATCTTCGATCGTACCCTTTAGACGGTGCTATTTTACCATTTAAACGTATTGTAGCTTATTATGGCAATCTCTATTCGAAACGAATGGGCGTTCTGGGTGAATATCCGCCAAAGGAAGTATGGAAAAAACTGAATGCCGAAGTAAAAGCATGGGAAAAAGCCGACTCTGCCACTCCGGTGCAACCGGCCATTCATTATATTGCCATAGTTGCCTCGGGTACTGCGGGTAAGGATGGGAAATTCCGCACACGTATGCCCTCCCATCAGATCGACTCTGCATTAGCTATTGCCAAAATGGGGAAAGCCATTGTTTTTCTGGATATACAAATTGCTAAAAGTACCTTGCAACAAGAAGTTCCGACTCTTGAAAAATACCTGAAAATGCCTCAGGTACATTTGGGCATCGATCCTGAGTTTTCGATGAAAGACGGAAGTAACCCCGGAAAGAGAATTGGAACGATGGATGCTGCAGATGTAAATTATTGCTCCGATTATCTTGCAAAATTGGTAAAAGAGAATCATCTGCCGCCTAAAGTCCTTGTCGTGCATCGCTTTACCCAAGGTATGCTTCGCAATCATAAAAATATCAAGTTGCATCCCGAGGTACAAATAGTAATAAACATGGACGGCTGGGGTGAACCTATTCTTAAACGGAGTACCTATAAACTATATATTTACAAAGAACCGGTTCAGTTTACAGGATTTAAATTGTTCTATAAAAATGATCTGAAAAAGGCTCCTCATACTTTGATGACACCGTCCGACTTGTTAAAACTGAAACCACAGCCCATTTATATTCAATATCAATAAGCAGTACGCGTTCTTGATATTTAATTGAGAATACATTCTTATAACTACATACGTATACCTATGCAAAGCAGACTTTCTAAATTCAGACCAGGGATATTGTTTTCCTTCCTTTTCATATTTGTGTTTTGTTCCTGTAACAAGGATAATGAAGAAGTAATACCTGATTTAACTCAAGAGCAGAAATGGACCTCGGAGGTATTTTCGGCTATGCAAGCTATTTATTTGTGGGATGAGGCTTTGCCTGCCACACTTGATGCAACAAAGTACAGCACGGCCGAGAAGGGACTCGAGTATCTTTCGGGTTTAAAGATAAATTCCGAGACTGGGCAGGCCATTGATCATTATAGCTTTTTGGATAAAATAGGCAACCTGAGTGGTGAAATAACGCAGGGTACAGCCAGTGGCGATTATGGTTTTATGGTAACGGCCGGGTATAATTCATTGCAACAAGTATCTTTTTTTGTAACTTATGTTTACAAAAACTCTCCGGCGGGAGTGGCGGGTGTGGCACGGTCGTACGAAATTGTTAGTATCAATGGCAGTACCGCGGTGCATCCCGAGGTGGACAGTCAAGGGTATCTGGTTGCTACTTCAGCAGGTTACACCAATTTGGTGAATGCTCTTTTCAACTCCGGCACGGCTGCTTTTGGATTTAAAAGGCCTGATGGAACGACGCTCTCCACTTCGCTTAGTGTAGGTTCTTACTCTATTAATAGTGTGCTATGCGATAGTGTATATACTGTTGGGACAAAAAAAGTGGGATATATGGTTTTTAATCAGTTTTTGGGTGCAAGTTCGCAAACAGAGCTTACAAATACTATCGATAAATTTCAAGCCGGAGGGGTGCAGCATTTAATTGTGGATCTTCGTTATAATGGCGGTGGGTCTGTTGAAACCTGCGAGAAGCTGAGTAGTATGTTGGCTCCGGTATCGGCAAATGCAAAAGCTATGTATACCTACAAAATGAATAAGGCATTAACTCAATATTATTTCACTCAGAAAGAAAACCTCACTACCAATTTTACAAAAACGAATACCTTTGAACCTACGCAACTGTACTTTATTGTTAGCGGTAGCACTGCTTCGGCATCCGAGCTATTAATAAATAATTTACGACCGTATTATCCCGGAAATTTATTTATAATAGGTCAGGATACTTATGGCAAACCTTGTGGTTTCTGGTCTACGCCGATAGGCTACACCGAAAAACAAACAACTACCAAAGAAGGATATGATCTTTATGCCGTTTCGTTCGAAACGGTAAATGCCAATAACGAAGGAGGATATTATGCCGGAATGATTCCAGGAACGGCTAAATACCCCGGGGTGAAAGCATACGATTCGTATAATCTGGCCTGGGGCGATGTGAATGATTTATGCCTTGCACAGGCTATCCAACGTATTTCTACAGGCGCATTTAAAGTATCAGCCCCGTCGAGGGTAAAATCGGTAAATGTAAGCTCTGTTTCCACCATCGATCGTAGATTCAAGGGCATGATTGATTTCCGGAAGCATTTGAAATAAAAAATTCGGGCTACCACATTTATCAACCAAAAACAAATTACGCAAGTGCACGCAGATAAAATTTGCGGTACTTGCGTAATTTAATGTGAGTTAGATATATGTAACTGATTTCGTTTTCGGAAGCACCGACCCCAAAGTCTGGACATGCAACCGTTCTAATTGCTCTACAACTATTTATAAGCAATTTCCATTCACTTATTATATAGAACTCACCTTAATCTGCGTTCTGTCCTTTTTTCGAGCCGGCTTTTTACAGGATAATATAAAAGGTAGTTCCTTCGGTTTCGGAGGTGGTAAAATTGACAGTTCCGCCAAGAGATTGCTCTCCTAAAATCTTCATGCTGTACGTTCCCAGACCCCGTTGAGCCCCTTTGGTAGAGAACGTGCGCATAAATACCTGCATTTCAATATCGCGTGGAATAAACTTAGGGTTATGAACCGTGAATTTCAATTTCTGATCTGATTTCTTGACTGCCAACGTTACAGTTTGTCCGGCAGTGCTTGCTTCGAGTGCATTTTTTACCATATTATTCAATACGCGACGTAGAAGCACCGGATCACTTTCTAAGCTAACATCAAGCGAATCCTTGTCGACAACAATATTTTTTTCTTTCGCTACCTCCAGAAACTGTAAGTCGTCAGCAATCTGTTGTATAAAAGTAAGACTTCCTATGGGCTGATGGTGAATCTCCAAATCGTGATTTTCAGCTTGCGCAAGTTGTCGTTGTGCGCTTATTTCTTCGATAATTTGTTGACTCAGCGAGGCACCCATTTGAATATATTTCTTTCGGTCTTCCTCATCCAACAAGTTGAATATATCAAAAAAACCACGTAACCCTCCGGCCACATTCATCACATCATGATAAAATATCTTTTCGATGATGGCTCTGCGCTTACGCTCCGAAATATCGATGAGTGAGAATATGGTATACTTGACAGTATCATGAACAAAGGGCGTGGCGGTAGCCTCTACATCGAGAAAGTTCTCCACACCATTGGCCATAACCCTTATCCGACACTCTCCGGTGGCTTTAAGCCCTGTTTCCTGACATTTCAGAATCGTATTTGTTGCTCCGCAATAGCGACAATGTTCCGAAGTACCACAGCCAGCTTCCTCAACGCCAGAATACCGGCAGTTTATCGCTTCGCCAAAACGTTTGCCCAGCACTTGCTGAGTAGATTCAACGCCAAGTTTCTTCAATAAAATGTCATTCGAAAATACAATCTGTCTGTTTTGATCAAGGATGCAGAATATATAGGAGAGCGAACAAAATATATCATTCAGGTAATTAATCTTATTCAGACTTAAATGGCTTTGTTGAAGTGTGAATTTTGAGCTTCTGTTTGGAGAGGCAAATTTTGTTTCCATAGGCTGTATGAAGTGTTACTACTTTATAAATTAATTACGATGGACAAATATAATAAAATTATGCCAATTTTTGTCAGTATCATTTTTTTTGTTAACTAAGTTCCATGTTTGAGGTTACACCCAGGTCTACGCTATCTACCGAAAGCCTATTTACTCCCCAGCCAGGTAAGCTTATGCCAGATACTTTCAAGTGGCCCCTGCCGGTGATTTTTCATCCACCAGGTACTAAATAAACCCTGAACGATAGACATAACAACACCAATGAGCAGACAGTACGTTGCCCCGGTATATTTGTACAATCCAAATCCGAAGCCACAATAAAGTGTTGATCCCATGATGGATTGCATAATGTAGTTGGACATGCTCATTTTCCCAAAGGCACTAAATACATTCAATATCCGCTCTGCAAAGGAGCTTTGGAACAGCAATACAAATCCCGACACCAACACCAGCATAAAGGCCACATTGTACCACGAATTAATGATATGCCCCAACGGACGATGAATGGCAACACTATGTATCCAGTTGGGCATATTGGCTTTGATACTAAAGAGAGGTATGCAACAGAGCGTAGCCATCGCTAGCGTTCTGATCCAGAACTTTTTGTTTTCAATACTTATCGAGAATAAGCTTTTGCGTCCGGCCAGCATGCCCAGCATAAACAAAGCGGCCGTTTGAAACACGCGCCCTTCTTCCCAGTTCCATAGGAAAACGGCTGTTTTTCCATTTGTAAAGTTACCATACATCGTTTTTAGTAAGGAGTTACCGGTGACATATTCGCCCGAACGCCCGAAATAAGTCCATGAAGCGGGATCGGCGAGTTTAAGATCGGGATGTTGTAGTCCGTATACAACATTGTACCATTCATACGGTTGTAGCATCAGAATAAGAGCTATCCAGAACACGGTTTTAGTATTGAGTTTAGCAACCGGAATCAATGCAAAGCCTATCAACGCGTAAAAAGTAAGAATATCGCCTTCGTAGAAAGCCGAGTTGATTAACCCAAAGCCAAGCAATAAAACCAAGCGCCATGCAAAACGGCCACGAAAATCATTCCCTTTCTTTTCCTGGTTATCGGATTGAATAAAGAAAGTAAGTCCGAATAAGAGGGCGAAAATTGCATACGATTTGCCACTAAAGAGGAAGAACATGCTGTCCCAAACAGATTTATCCAATGCTTTTACCCATTCGGGCAATTGGGGTGGAAAATAGTAATAATCGAAATGTTCCAGGTTGTGCAATAGCATGATGGAAACAATGGCAAAACCGCGCAGCGCATCTACCACGTGGAGGCGGGGAGAGGATGATTTAATCATATTAGTATTTTTTCTTGCAAAGATAGAGAACGAACTGCTGAATTAACGGGACTAAAAAGTTCCGTTTAGAGGATAGGATGATAACAGGGGTCTGTTGATGTTTCATAAATGGGGGTTAAAACGGATATGGAAATCCGTTCTCCCGCTTAATAAATTTCTGTGCGGGGAAGTAGCTATAATAACTATTAAGCTGATGCCATGTCAGTGCTACACATCATTTTCATTTTTTTCTCAACACATAGCAACCCACTTCTGATGGGTGATCCAGCACAAGGCTATCCATATTTTCTTTTCTAACCAAATTCACTATCATCAAATCACCAACAGCAGCCATGGTAAAGAAAATACCAAATAACAGCCAGAGTACATTTCCTGTAAATAGGGAGTAAACAAAGGGTAAGAAGCCCAGGATGATAGTAGGCATGATAGCCCCTGCAATATAATGTTTTACTTTTAATGGTTCGCTGCAATGGCAATAGGGGGTGAGCATCTTCCACAGTACCCCAAACGTAATGGATTTAAACCCATTTTCGGTGTACCTGGCCCAAGTAATACCGTGAATTAATTCGTGTGCAATAATCCCGATAGTCATCACAAGCAGGATAGAAATAGCATTGCCCCAAATACCAACATTATAGTTGTCTGTAAAACTCTTCAGTGCCATTTTACTAAAAGTATGACGCCACAACAAAACAAAGGGAACTCCATATAGAATCAATAGAGGAATAATCGCAACTATAGCATATAAATTAGCCTTCATTAGGTCTAATGTCAGCAATTCCTTTTTGTATTCTTCAATTTTTTGCATGTTTATATTTTATGATTTTCACTTAACTCTTCCTTAAAGCCTATAAAATGAGTCCATTCTCCCGGAGGTATGCTATGCATCTGTTTTAATTCTGTTTTTTCTAATTTTTAAAAGAATCAGCATATCATAAATAATCATTATCGAACTCCAGATTATGCATGCCCAAAATCCCCACAGCTTTTCTTCAGTCATAATAAAGAACATAGAGTGTGTTCCATACATAAATACAAGCCCAAGTATATTTAACAGATGGAATATGTTATTATAGTCCTTTATTTTAATAATCAGGGCAATCAGCCAAAGGATAAATGCTATTCCCAATCCATATCCAAATTCCATAAGAGAATAGCAGTCTATCAGACTTGCAATTCCGGTATAATTATTATTTGGCCTTAGTAGTAACCTCAAAAATGCAGATTTTTTAGATAATCTCGTTGATAATTCATTATCATCAGTTGTGACTTCTGTTTTGTCGGCATTTTGAATTGTATTTCCAAGTGCTACTGTTTTTAAAGTATCAGCTTGTTCACTTTTTGTTGTCAATACAATACTGTCTTGTCTCACGGTATCTGCAACAACTATTGAGTCTACCATAGGTGCTTCTACAGCTTGTTTAGGTTCACAACCCTGAGGGAAGAATGGCAGAAAAAAAGTAAGCAACAATCCAATTTGAAGAAGTTTTGAGTACCTGATGCTTGTTTTCATTGTAGTAGATTTTTTAAGGTGATGAATAACCGGAACTGTTGATATTGATGAACTTATGGGCAAATAGATTTTATTTATTTTTTTACAAAAACTATTTCTTTATTATTTTATGTTCGGTTGTAAAACTTTTTGTTTCAATTTTAGCGATATAAATACCTTTAGGTAAGTTGCTCATAGATACATACTCATTCCCTGTTATTTGTTTTGTAAGTACTACACTTCCATTTAAATTTGTCAGTGTAAGTATTCCTGACTCGGTCAACCCATTAACGGTCAACCTATCTTTTACCGGATTTGGATAAAAATCTATCGAATTTCTGATTTGTTGGTTTACATCAGTAACTGTCATTTCCCTGATATTCAAAAAATCTTTCCATTGATCGGCTTTCTGATAAGCAGTTAAAGATCCTTTTGGCACATATAGAATACAAGTGCTTTTGTCTACACTGTAGAATGTGGAATAGTCTGTTAGTGCTATAGGTGTAGTTGGATAGGCATAAATAGTACTAATATTACGGCAGTCAGAGAAAGTCTGATAGCTAATGGAAGTCAATGTAGAAGGCAAAGACACATATGTTAACGAGTAGCATTTTATGAATACACCACCTCCTATAGATTTAACCCCCTCCGGAATCGTTATTGATTGTAAAGCGTGGCATTCGGTAAAAGTACAGTCTTCGATAGTGGTAATTGAAGTCGGGAGTGTGATTGTTGTAAATCCACAGTAAACAAACACATTGTCCTCGATACTTTTCACAGAGGCTGGTATATTTATAGATATCAGACCACCACAATTATAGAAAGCACTTTGTTTAATTGCTGTAATCGACGAGGGAATTGCAACAGCAATCAAACTGTTGCACTCGGCAAAAGTACCTCTTTCGATTGTTGAGATAGAACTTGGTAGCGTGACATTTGAAAATCCATGACAACGACCGAAAGCAAATATTCCAATTGAAGACACTAAAGGAGGAATTGTCAGAGGTCTTTTTATCCCTGAGCACCAGTAATATGAGTAATCACCTATTGAAGTTACTGAAGGAGGTAATGGTATAGAACTTAAACCACTACAATTCTTGAAAGCATTATTCCCAATAGCCGTTACGGTAGAAGGAAGCATCACTGATATCAGACTGATTTTTCCACCGGGCAACTTTGTGGTGAAAAAGGCATTATCGGGGACTGTATTTGCTGGGTAGGTAATGGTAGCGCTTCCTCCGGTCCCCAGCGTACCTGTATATGTTTCAATATTAACTTTACTCAAGTCTACAATATTTAATACAGGCATACTATCACGCATTATCAAAAAGTCAGCTGCATTAATACTACCCGTAATGGTCAGTTTGCTTATGTTTGCCATTTCGGTTGGGGTTAGTGCCTTATAGAGTCTTCCAGCAGTAATATTAACTGTCAATGAAAGACCAGTAACAGGATCTTGATGGATATCAGTAGAATCTGGACTATATATTGAATCTTTTATATCTTTTTCGATGATATTCCCAAAGTCCTTCCATTGAAGAGCATTTTGATAAACGCCCTTACTGCCTGTAGGAACATATAATTTGCACTGATTCGATGTTTGATTGAAACAAATTAATCCTAATACAGGGGGAGTTGAGGATCCCGCCACTAATTCATTTAATGCGGTACATCCCATGAAAGCTGCTCCACCTATAACAATTACAGCTTTGGGCAATTTTATCGAACTCAGGCTGGAACATTGATAAAAAGCATAATTCCCTATAGCTAATACTGTAGAGGGTATACTGATGGATTGTAATTTTGTACAGCCGTAAAATGTTGCATTATCCACAAAAGTGATACTGTTAGGTAACTCAATACTGATCAGTGAAGAGCATCCATTGAATGCTGATGCTGCGATCGATGTTACACTGTTAGGAATTGTGAGTGTTGTAATTTTTGAACAGCCGTAAAAAGCAAAAGTATTCAGATGTGTTACACGGTTGCTAATCGTAACAGTTACAAGTGATGACAATAATGAGAATGGAGATGATGAGGGGTCATCTACAATGTCTTTATTTATTATAAGGGAAGTCACACCCGAACACCCCTTAAATGGGTATGTGCCAAACATCAGCATATTGCCAGGATTGTTAGCGTCTCCAATTGTGATTGTAGCGATGCCACTACAATTTGTAAAAGTACTCGTACCAATAGATCTTATAGTGCTTGGGATAAAAAGAGATGTTAGTCCTTTACAATTTTCAAAAGCATTATCTTCAATGCTGGTAAGTGAACCGGGAAATTGAATAGACCGAAGGCTTGTACAGCCAGAAAAGGCATATGTGCCGATGCCAGACAACGAAGATCCTAATGTAACAGAAGTCATACCGGAACAATTATAGAATGCATAGGTGTCAATACTTTTTGTTGTGTTAGGAATAATAATGGAAGAAAGAAGGGTACAACCATAAAATGCATTGTTTTTAATTTGAGTTATAGAATCGCCCAAAGAGACTGAGGCTAATGCAGTACACCCATAAAAGGTAGAATAATCAATGGTTTTAATTCTGTTTGGAATAGCAATGCTTGTCAAAGCAGTACAGCCCCTAAATGCACCACTCCCTATACTATCAACTCCTGAAAAGGTAGCTGATTGTAGTTTTGAACAATCCTGAAAAGCACTACTTCCTATTTTCTGAACAGACAATGGAAGTACAATTGATTCGATATTAATACACTTGTAGAAGGCCTGGCTTCCGATAGATATCACTCCGTTACCTACTGTCAGGTTTGATATAGTAGCAAATGGGGACGCGTATCCTGTTATAGTTATATTTCTATTCAATTCTAATGAGGAAAAATTGGTACAACCCGAAAAAGCTGATGCAGAAACTGCTACAACAGTATTACCCACTCCGTTATTTTGTCCCAATCGAACCAGCTTTAATCCTGTACATCCCGAAAAAGCATAATTGGGTATAGAGCCAACCTTGTTGCCAACATATAAGGCTGTGAGTGCAGTCAGGTTTTTAAATGGCGAATTATCACTGCTGGTATAGTATATGGCTTTGTTTAATGTTAAAGTGGCAATAGCCGTACAATTTGTAAATGCATCACCGGAAATAGTTACTGCTGCTGTAGAAATACTATCGGCATGGCCAATAGTTACCTGCGTCAATCCACTGCAACTACCAAAAGCAGATGATTGGATAGAAGTAGTTGCCGGAGGAATAATGACAGATTGTAACCCGACACAAGATAAAAAAGCACTCATTCCAATAGTTTTTACCTGAGACGGTATTTCATAACTTCCAATTCTTCCGGCAGGATATTGAATAAGTGTCAGTTTATCAAAGCTGAATAAAACACCGTTTAAACTTGAGTAGTTTCCATTCGCACTATTTGCATTTATATTTTGGAGTGAACTACAGCCTGTAAAAACTCCGGTACCAAGTTGTGACACGGAACTGCCCAGTGTGAAATCAGTTACACTTGTACATCCCGCAAATGCATTGTTGCCAATGGAGGTTACTCCATTAGGTACGTTGACATTTATCAGTTTGGTACACCCGCTGAATGCAGAGTTCCCTATTGAACTTACTTTATCTCCAATGGCCAGGCCGGAAATAGAAGAAAACGGAGATGTAACACTGGTTATATAATTCGTAATTTGCAGATTGGAGTTTAAGATGAGTGAATCCAGTTTACTACTACCTTTAAAGGCTCCCGGTGCAACCGTAATGCTCGTAGGACTTAGTTTGGATTGGCCTACTATCACTTTCGATAATTCAGGTAATGCTGAAAAAAGCGCATTGTCAATCGTTGTTACCGAATTTCCTATTGCCAGTGTTTTTAAAGAGGATAAATCTTGAAAAGGGTAATAATAGGATGCTATTGGTACATTTATACTCAGTGTAGTTAACCATGAACAGCCGGTAAATGCTGTAGATTGAATAGAAACTGAAGCCCTGTTACCCGTATTTGTAGAGTCTCCAATAATCACGTCGGTTAAGCCGGTACAATTATAAAATGCCTGAGAACTAATAGTATTCACCGAATTAGGTATCACAACTGATTTTATTCCTGTACAACCATAAAAGGCACCCGTCAAAATAGTTGTTACTGTTTGTGGAATATCAATTTTTCCTTTTGTATTTGTTAGACAACAAATAATCTGGCTTTGGCTTTTATTGTAGAGTATCCCGCTAATAAATACAAAGTATGGATTGGCTACATCTAACTGTATTGACTGAAGTCCTGTACAGCCGTAAAAAGCACCCGTACCAATTGATGCAATGGTGTTGGGTAGCGTTATTGACTTAAGCTCGCTACTGCCATTAAAAGCATTTGTGTAAACAGACGTAACTGAAAAAACAGTATCGTTATAACTCACCGTTGTTGGTATGACCACATCACCGGTGTAAGTGCCTCCTGTAGTTACAGATATACTATAAGGCGAAACTGCTGAAGTTATATTGTAGTTTATACCATTAGAAACAAAGCCCCGCGAATAAATAGAAATTAGAGAAAGAAAGAGTGCCAAAAATAATAGTAATTGCCGTTTCATATTGGTTGTTTTTTTACTTATTTTGGATAATTATGAGATTTCCTTAATGGTGATTTCTTTGCACATCTTTGTCTGAACCACGATTAAATCAGATTAAAGGATGCACTGTGACTCGGACTGATAATTTGTCTATTGGATTAAAAATCCGAAGAATACAAAGAGGTGGGATTGCAAATCCCACCCACCACCCTGCACTTTTGTGCAAACAAGTAATCGTTATATATCCGAGAGGACAAGGTGTGTTATGCACTTTCATAGCACAACCTATTATGTCAACTTGTCTTTTTCCATAGACAATAGAATTATCATTAGTGTCCACTTAAAATCATTAACGATTCTTTGAAATCATTATCTATCGGCATTATCAGAGGAAAATAGTTACGTGACGATTTGAATTTTTTATCTTGCCCGAAATCATAATTTTCGGGCAATGAATACAGGGAAATATATTTTCGCACAAATGGTTGAGTTTTTACCTCAACGTGTTTTTGATGGTTTTGTAATAAAATATGCAGGTAACAAATATGTAAAACACTTTAGCTGTTGGAATCAGCTGCTAGTGATGATATTTGGACAACTAACAAATCGTGATAGTCTTCGTGACTTGATTGTAGCTATAGATGCTCACAGTCAAAAGAGCTATCACTTAGGTTTTGGAAAAAACGTAACGAGAAGCAATCTTTCCAAAGCAAACGAGAAACGAGACAGTAAGATATTTGAAGATTTTGCCTATTACTTAATTGACATTGCTCGTAAAAAAAGAGCGAATAATAACTTTGAAATACAAGGTAAAGTTTACGCATTTGATTCTTCAACGATAGATTTGTGTTTGAATGTGTTTTGGTGGGCGAAGTTCCGAAAAGCAAAAGCAGGAATTAAACTTCACACACTTTACGACATAACCACACAAATTCCAGCATTCATTCATATTACGAATGCTACGGTGAACGATGTGAATGCAATGGATGTAATACCTTATGAATCTGGAGCCTATTATATATTTGATCGTGGATATGTTGATTTCAAAAGGCTTTACAACATAACAAAGCATTCTGCTTATTTTGTTATTAGAGCCAAGAAGAATCTTCAATTCCAGTTTACTCAAATGAATCCAGTTAATGAGAGAAATGGAGTAATGAGTAATCAAATTGGCAAACTTACTGGATTTTATATATCACAATACTATCCGGATGAAATTAGGAAAGTTGTGTATTATGATAAAGAAACGAATAGAACTTTCGTTTACCTAACCAATAATATGGAACTAACTTCGGAGCAAATAGCTTTGCTTTATAAGAATCGCTGGCAAGTAGAATTGTTCTTCAAATGGATTAAACAGCACTTGAAGATTAAGACCTTTTGGGGTACTTCTGAAAATGCTGTTAGAGTACAAATATATTGTGCTGTCATATCATATTGCTTAGTTGCAATCATTGAAAGAGACCTTATGATTAACCGCTCAACATATGAAGTGTTACAAATATTTGGAATATCTCTATTGGACAAATCGCCAATTGGAGAACTCTTTTTTAATGCAGATAAAAATGATGTCAAAGAACTTTTGTCAGAACAACTGACTCTTAATTTATTTTAGTGGACACTAGTGTAGAATTATATTTGTCTTATTCTGTAAATTCTAAAATTTTGAGAATTCTGATTCAGACAATTACCCACAAAGTGAAGACGCTTTGCCGAACTATGCTTTGCTGATCAGAGGGTTATATATCACTGAGGACTGGATCATTTTTTCGTTTTTATATCCTCATCTTCAAATATTTGTTTTCGTAGTTTTTTATAAAAAGTGTGTCTTTTCTCAAGTACATTTTTCTAATATCAAGTCCATATGACTCCCACTTAAACTTAAGAATCCTGTTCAGTTTTCCGTTTTGAGTATCCCAAATCTCAACATACGCTGGATAGCCATCAGTAGAACCACTTTGTCCACAGAGAAATTTATCTCCAAAAATTTGTGGTGTGTCAGATAAAGTATCAATCTTATTATATATCTGATTAACTAAGTAATAATAGTCTTGGTTATAATCTTCCGCCTTAATCAATACCCATTTATGTTTAAGATTTTGTCCTATTGCAGTGTACTCTATAAAACTTTCATCCCTTTTGTCATCACGAAATACAATTGTCGAATTACCAGAGGGTATTTTGATAATTCCCTTTTCTTTTTTTATGGTTGTCGGTTTATCCATTCTCCCGGCATTTACTTTCTTTGAATAATACTCAACGCTATCGATTTTTATAATTTTGCTAAATATGTTGTTAGTGTCAAAAGGTCGAAACATATATTGAGCATGAATTTTTATATCTATATCAATTATTAATGCGCCGTTTTTTCCGTAATGTGTACCCCAAATTTTTGTTGCACCCTTAGCGTCTACTTTTTGGATATTTTTTATTCCATAATTTTTTATCCTGTCAAGAACTTTCGAATAAGATTCACATGGTGCACCATCTAAAAAATAGAAAATCTGTTCGTTTGGGATTAAGTATTTGCATACATTAATGTCAATAAAATCGCCATAAGGAAGAATATCCATGTCAGGAATTCGTAATTCATAGATATTGCTTGAGTTTCCCCAATAACCGTATTTAAGCACTGAAGCAGTATTCTTTTTTATACGCATTCCTTTGAATAGATTTTTCTCGATAGAGATTGAATCAAAAAATGTTTTAGGACCAAGTAGTAACCACCCATTTATAACTATTCTATCTCCTTTTTCAAATTTAAATTTTAGCGAATCAAAAGTTGTCTCAAAATTATCGTATTCAATATTACGATTTGTTTCAATCGTAGTTTTAGCGGTCGATTTAGTTGTCGTTTCAGTCTTTTTTGAAGACAGAGAACAACCACTAAAAATAATTCCAACAGTCAGGGTTATGATATTTAGTATAGTCTTCATTTTTTTTTGTAAAATATCTTCCGAACACTCGTAGTCACAGAACCGCACCAGCGGGGGGTCGAAAATTCCAACAATATCAGTTAAATTGTCAATTTGATTTTTAGTCCTGTACTTAAGCGTGTAACATTGTCTTTATAAATAAATGAAGTTGATTCTGCATTTTTCAGTTTAGTGTACTTTCCCGGAAGAATTGACGTTTCTAACCCAATGCTTACGATTTTACTAAGTAGGTAATTTATTTCTGCTCCAAACATTGTTGTCAATATGTTCCCAGTCAAAGTGTAATTATAATGACTAGCATATGTCCCCATAACAATCATATCCTTATTAATCGAATAAGATTGAAAACCAAGTCCCATTTTCCAGGTGACATCGAATTTAGGGCTAAAAACAGGCGTTTTATACAGTAATTCAAGTCCATTGAAACTTAGATTCAATTTGTCACTAAGAATTCCATTTTCGAAATATCCATCACCATTTGCATCTCCATTATCGTAAGTTGTCGAAGCATTAGTAGCATATGCATTATGAATTAGTCCTAATCCAAACGAATGATAATAAACTCCTAGTTCAATCTGACTTATAGTTCCGGATGTAAGCTTTTTTACCTCATCAGTCTCCGGATATCTTAAATCAGAACTTATTGATGCCGTTAGATTTCCAATACCATAACTATAACTTCCAAAGAAGTTGAATTTCTTGTTCTGAGAATTGATGCTTGTAAACGCAAAGCCGATTAGAACTGATACTAAAATTGTTTTTCTTAGTTTCATATTTTTGTTTTTGATGCAGTTTTTTTTTGAATTATGTGTGAAATATTCTTCACTTTAGACTTCCTCTATCTATCAAGGCTATGAGCATTTATTCTTTTATCCTTGTCTGAATCAGAATCCGTCGGTGGACGGACATGTTTCCACAATTTGAGAATTTACAGAATAAGTGTTGGGATGGATAGTATAGCTATATCTTCATTCTGAAAATTCTTAAATTCTGTGAATCTTGATTCTGACAATTATCCACAGGGTGAATGCAGACTACGCCAAACGAGGACTACCTGCGCTAGCGAGGGCAGCATGTGTTTATTTTTCAATTTCTTCAATTTTGTCAGTAATTGGTTTACCTTTCAAATCAAGATATGACCAAATGCCATTCTTTAAAATTTTTATTTTCCCGCCTTTGTCTCCAATTAAAAATGGAGCATTTTCAACTTCTAAGGAATCATTGTCACATGGTACAATGATTTTGTTATCTATGTCAATTACACCATATTTTTTTTCTTTTGTACATTCAATTAATGAATTGTTGATATAATACAAATGGTCGTAATTTAATGGTATGAGTAACATTCCTTCGTATGAAACTAAACCCCATTTATTGTTTTTTATAACATAATGTGCTGGAGGTCCATACTCTACCCAGCCAGAAATTCCATCATAAATTATGGGGATTATTTCCTTGTTTTTGAAAGATATAGTTCCAAATTTTTCATTTCTCTGTACTATGAATCGTTCTTCTTCGTTCTTTTTGGAGTCTTCCCAAGCTTCTGTAATCAGCTTATATTCAAAAGGAATTAATGTCTCTCCTTTTAAATTTATAACTCCACATTTGTTGTTCTTGGAAACAAAATAATATGGCCTTAAACGTGGGGCATAAATTGAGTCATAAATAAAGGGAATCAATGACTTATCATTATTATCAATAATGCCCATCACAGAATCTTTTTTTACTATAAACCCTTCGTCAACATTTTCCACGAATGAGTACTTATCTGAAATAATAATACAATTATCGTTTATTAAATATAGTTTTTTACCTTGTCTTCCCAAATAAAAATTGTCAAAAAGAATTTGCACTGTATCAAACTCTAACTTAAGTGTCCAACTAGCTTTATCATCAAGAATTCTATATTTGTCATTGATCTTCACTAAAAAGGATTTGAACGCATTTTCATATGATACTTGTGAATCCTGAGAAATATAGTCATATATTAATGGCGCAATTAATTTGCAATTATTGTCAATAACACCCCATTTATTACTCTTTCTTACCATTGAATATCCATAATAACTCATCGGTGTAATGGAGTCAAAAGTTTCATAGGGTAAAACCACTTGGCATTTCTCATTCAAATATGCAAATTGTCCTTCTTTTCTAACTAAAATCAAACCATAATAGGGGAATTTAGTTATTGAGTTTGCATATGAATGTCCATTGGGCTTAATATATGGAGATTCATATACTTCATCAAATATATAGTCA
This sequence comes from Paludibacteraceae bacterium, assembly GCA_942493025.1. Classification (GTDB taxonomy): domain Bacteria; phylum Bacteroidota; class Bacteroidia; order Bacteroidales; family Paludibacteraceae; genus Paludibacter. The sequence continues at coordinate 3,151,025 of OW818663.1, read as the reverse complement.
GTTAGTTGTTTGTGTTTGTCACTAAAAATCGCGAACTTACCCTTTTTCTCGTATGTTTTAAATAAGTTTTCTGAAGCATATAAATCTATATTTATAAGACATAATAAGGATAGTAGTATAGTTATTCTGAATGCAATTTTTTGTTTGTTGACTTCCATATGATTCATCTTACTGTTTAAAGATTTGTTTTAGAATTAATGTCATTCTCTCATTCTTTGTGCCAAGTCTTTTTTTCTACACTTACTGCTAACACACATTTCCACTTTAGGCAATGTATTTGTTCTATTTTTAATTAAAAATCAGCTCCAAAGGTAAAAACATTTTCTCGTATTAACAACGTATCATTTGATTAATTTTTAAAATAGTTGTTGACTGCCTTATTCGGGCGAAAAGCTTGATAGTTATTGCACTATAAGGTATAGGTACGAAGCTGCTTTGCTTCGTTTTGTGGATTGGATAGTGTATAGCGCTAGAGGATAAAAGGGATCCAATGATGTGTTGTTGCGGTTCGGAGTTTGGATAGCTTGGTTGGGTAAAATAATGAGGTGGAAGGATAGTACGTTGAGTCGTATAAATAGAACAATAGATCACATTTTTATGACAACAAAGCACATTGAAGAAATAGAAATATACATTTTAGAAATAGAAATGTACATTATAGAATTAGAAATATACATTTTAGAAATAGAAATGTATATTGTAGAAATAGAAATGTACATTGTAGGAATAAAAATGTACATCGAAGAAATAGAAAAGTGCATTGAAGAAACTTCAATGTCCTTTTCTATGGCTTCAAGGTTATCTGTTAGAACGTTTAGGTCATCTGTCCGGACGTTTTTGTGGAACGTCGTTTTTGGAAAGTTCTGTGAACCAGTAGAGATAGCCCGAGCTAAAAAATCAGGTTTTTTAAATACTCATTAAGAAAGCCGTCAGGTTTTGCTCGTGTTCTATCTCCAGTTTTTTGCGAAGCCGGTAGCGGGCCATCTCTATACTTTTGAGGGAGATGTTGAGCAGTGAGGCAATTTCTTTGGAAGAGATATTCATGCGTATATAGGCTGCCAGCTTGAGGTCGGAAGTGGTTAGGCTGGGGAAGCGGTTGCTCAGGTTCACCAGGTAATTGTTGTAAGTATTGTTGAAACTCATCTCGAAGATTTTCCATTCTTCTTCGGGGTTTTTATTTATTTCCACTATGGCTTTTAGTCCGCGCAGGTTGCTGGCGGGGATGGATTTGTTTTCCGACATCTTCAGAATCTCGGTATCCAGTTTGTTCATCAGCTTGTTTTTGCGCAACATGGTCTTTGTTATTCGCAGCAACTCTTCGTTTTGTAGGCGTACTTGTTCCTGCAATATGTTGTTCTCCATTTTTGCCATTTCCTTCTCGTATTCGTTGGCAATACGGCTTTTTTGCCGTTGCAGCCTTGTTTTGAGGTACATGTTGAGCAGATAGGCCGCACCGCAGAGCAATAAGAACAGCAATACGTAGCCCATCCAGCCCAGGTACCAGGGTGGAAGGATGCGAATCAGCAAGTCCTGCGAATAATATACTTCGTTGGTACCATCGATAGTGGCTTTTACCTGAAAAACGTAGTTCCCTGAAGGCAGATGCGGAAAGGTAATCATGCTGCTTTGCGAGGGGATGGAGAAATTGTCGGAGCTCCCCTTTACACGATAGCTGTACCGTATCTTTTCGGCATTCTCGTAATAGGGGAGGGTGAACCGAATGAAAATGGTGGAATGATTGTTCGGAAATTCGATAGTGTGTTTGGCATAGTACGCCATGGGATTTTCAAGTTCCAGAGAGTGCATCTTGTTGGTAAAAGTGCCAATGTCGCGGATATAGACCTGCAACTTTCTTGTTTTCCTTCCGAAATCGGTGGTGTTGAGCACCGAGAAACTATTGGAGGTACACACCAGGTACTTATTGGGTGCAATATTCAGAATATTCTCGTTGGTATTCACCACCTGATTGTACAATGACTCCATGTTGCGGGTGAGCAGATAGGCCGATGGCTGGTCGTAGTTGCGGATACAGAAGAAGCGGTCGGCGGTATAACACCACATATCGTGGTTGGTAAACTGGAGGCGGTTGATACTGCCGTCTTTGGGAATCAGGCGGTTTAAAGTTGCGTCGGGCGCAAAGCGATCCTCTGTAGCATTGTATTTAAGGATGCCCGATTTGTCCAATAGGTACAGGTTGTTGCGATCGGAGTAGATACCCTTAAGGTTGGCATTATTGAGGTTTACGGTTCCTATTTTATTTTGGGTAGACACTATCTTGTCAAAGCCGGCATCAAAGCTGCACCGGAAAATGCCCACCGGATTATTATTGCCAATATATACCCGGTTGTTTTTATCCTTTGCCAGGTAATTACCATAATAGGGATATTCGGCGTATTTCTTCACCGAAAAGGCAGCGCCTTGTATTTTGAGCACGCACAATCCTTCGTAGGTAGAGAATGCTGCCGTTTTATCATTTATCTCCACCATATGATTGGCACCGCTTCCTTTGTACACATGGGTCACCTGCGTTCCGTTTATCAGAAATATGCCTTTGTTGTGGCAGCAAAACAGCCGATTGCCAACTCTTTGCAGCTCCCATGCCTGTCCCTGAGTGTTGGGCAACAGGGTAAAGCGCTGTTCGCGGTCGGGATAGGCCAGGTCGGCGGTAGAGCTATAATAGAGTCCCTGATTGGTGGCAAAATAAAGGCGTCCATTGTCTTCCTTCACGTCGTATACCGAGCCTAGCAAACCATTCGGGTCGGGGAAGTTACGGATGGGGCTGTTTATCTGTATATGACTTATTCCCATGTCAAGTCCAAGCCACAGGTTCTCGTTTTTATCGCAGAAAATGCTGAGCACTGTGTTGTTTGCCAGTCCTTTTTGCTTGTTGATATTGGAGAGTATATTGCCATTGTGGTCGGTAATAAGCAAACCATTGAGGATAGTACCGAAAGCAATGCGTCCGTTGGGCAATAAACAAAGGCTGAAAACCTGATTTTTGGTAAGGAAAGCATCGCAGGGGAAAGTACATTTAGTGACTATATCATTGTCGATGCGATACAATCCTTTGTCGATAGTGGCTATGAGAATGGAGGTGGGCGATAAAGGTATCATTCCGTACACACAGTCGCCGTGCAAAACAGCTCCACCGGCAAGAGCCACCAGTTTATTGTCCCTGAGCTCCATCAGCCCGAGTTCTTTCTCCTGCACAAATACCCGTTTGTTGGCTTCAAATATAAACTGGAAGCGGTGGGGTGCAGCAATAATGGATATCGTATTGGCTTTGGTATTGTACCTGTAGATATTTTTGTAGGTACGGAAAAAAATCTCGTCGCCCAGCAGAATGATTTTCCAGACTGCTTCTTCTTTCAATTTCAGCCTGAACCGGTCGGAGAGGGAGAAGTATTGCAACTTGCCCGTGATAGGATGCTCCAGCCAGTATCCAAATTCGTTTTGAGAGCCGGTATAGATTTTCTGATCGTCGGCAATGGCAATGCAGCGAATCATAGACCAGCGTTGGGGTAGCGAGTTATTGGTCCACTGACTACCATCGTACTCCAGCAATCCGGAAGCATTGGCAAAGTAGAGGTATCCCTTTTTATTTTGAGCTACGTACCATATTTTGCTACCGGCATTGTAGGTGCCCTTATCAAAATTAGTGATTTTAGGGATGCATATATTCTCAATTTTCTCCACACCTGCAAAAATACAGATGCTCAATTGTAAAAACATGCTAATTATGCTAAGCATTGTGCGGCGTGACATATTGCTCTCTGGTATTAAGATTCGTTTATGACTTTCTGGTGCGATGTAGTGTGTACAAAGATATGTTTTTTAGTACAAAGAATAAATAAAAGGGGAAATATATTTTCATCTGTCTGTTTTTAAGCTAAATAAGTAAAGCGATGTAGAGCTGTAATATAGGTGCTATATCGTCACCATATAGTTTTTGTAGAGGTAGAAAATGAAAGGATATAGGCTGAATCGAAATATATTTGCGTCAAATTGTAGAAACGACACCAAGTGTATTTATTACATTTATTAATATTTATTTCAATATGGGGAGGGATTCTAATCCCCCACCTATTAGCCGGTGGAGGTTTAACAGTGCTTCATGAATATATTAATGTGGGCTCAATATAAACAAATAGCTTGCGGCCGGGTAAAAGTAAATTTTTTAATATTGAAGGTGGGATGTAAAATATCATGATTCACTTTTGAGAATATACGTTCATATTTCAATCGACATTTTATGTTCGGTGCTTCTTTCAAGCCGGAATGTACCATACGTACCTATAGCAACGTAGTTGCGAACCATTTGTAGAAATATTAAAAAAAAGAATAATTACAAGGTGCGTAGCACCGAACCAGAAAAAAGGGAGGGAAAATATCTTTGTTTAAACCAGATTTTTGACACCCCACCGATGGCTATTGGCTATACCGATTTTCAATTCACATTCAAGTCCGTTCGACTGAGCTCACGCCGAAGCCTTCGGACTTGTAAAGTGATGGTATTCAAAAAATATTATTGGTGTCTGGTAAACTTTTATACAAACGTCTAAAAACTGTTTTACATAATGATCTTATATAATGTCGCCCCTATGGGGCTTAAAAATTCACATCGAAAAATATTCTACCATAATGTCGTCCCTCTGGGACTTTTATATTAGCTGCAGAGCAGCGATATTATGGTAGTCAATTAGTTATAGTTCAAATCTAAGCCCTGTAAGGGCGACATTATAATAAGTCATTTTTTACCGGACAACAATAAAAAAAATATATATAACTTACAATACATATTACACAAAAAAGGCAATTCAAAAACACGCAAATAGATTAACCAATTATTATTTTTTTATTAACCAGTCGACCCGTATCATCAAAAACACAAAAAAAGGGAAGACATAAATAGTATACAATGAAGAAACGAGTGATTATTGTTTTGATTATTATGTTTGCTATAGGCAAAGTAATGGCTCAGAACATTTCCGGAGTGGTAGTTGATTCAAAGGCTTTACCATTGCCGGGAGTAACCGTCTTAGTTAAGGGCACATCGTTGGGTTGTTCAACGGATATTAATGGCAAATTTGTCGTTAAGAATCTGGCTAACCCGGCTCAAAAGACCCTTGTATTCAGTTATCTTGGGTACGACAAAGTTGAAAAAGTCATTGGCGATCAACTTTCATTGCGAATTGTAATGCAAGAAACATCGACAGGTCTGAACGAAGTAGTGGTAGTGGGTTATGGTAGTCAGAAAAAAGAGTCGGTTACGGCTGCTATCTCTACTGTTGCCGCCAAAGAGCTGGTACAATCGCCAACGGCGAATATCAGTAACTCATTAGCCGGACGATTATCCGGTCTTATCACCGTACAAAACTCGGGAAAACCGGGGGCTGATGCTTCTGATCTGTACATTCGCGGTGTGGGAACCTATTCTAGTTCAGTAAGTCCGCTTGTAATGGTGGACGGTGTGGCACGCGATAGCTACAACAATATCGACCCGAACGAAATTGAAACCATCAGTATTCTGAAAGATGCATCGGCTACAGCCGTATTCGGTGTACGTGGTGCGAATGGTGTGGTTTTAATCACTACCAAACGTGGTAAAGCAGGTGCTCCTAAAATCAGTTTGTCGGCACAAACAGCTGTAAATGAATTTACCGGATTGCCCAACTTTGTAAACTCTTTCGAATATGCTTCATTGCAAAACGAAAAAAGTTTCGAAACCTATTGGATTAATCACGCAAAAGATGCCGATATTGCTACCTGGGCCGATTTTGTAACCAAAAGAGAAGCGAACTGGACAAAAGAAGCAGCTCACTATTACTCGGATGATGATTTGTTGAAATATAAAAATGCCCGTACCCCTCTTTTGGCTAACGGACAAACAAATCCGAACTACGATCCTTACTTTCACCCCGATACCGACTGGCAAAGTCGTATCTTCAAAAAACAATCCTACCAAAGTCAGGTAAACTTAAACATCAACGGTGGTACCGAGAGCATGAAGTACTTCGTTTCGCTGGGGTATCTGGATCAAAACGGGATGTTTAAAACCGACTATATGGAATTTCCGGATGACATGGAATATTCCAACAAACGATACAATATTCGCGGAAACTTTGACTTCGATATCAATAAAGACTTTCGTGTGTCGGTAGACCTGGGCTATCAGCACGAAGTGCAGGGAGGATTGAACCTGGACAACGAAGGTTGGATGTGGGAAAAGCGTATCATGTGGAGTAACCCCATTACTACGCCGGGTATAGTGAACGGTAAATTTGTGATGCCGTATACCAATACTAAGATTGGTGAAAATCCACTGGAAGAAATTGCCGGTATGGGTTATAACAATACCATTAAAAGTACCATGACATCGTCGTTGAAACTTAGATACAAACTGGACAGACTTTTAGACGGATTGTCGATTAATGCACGAGTGGCCTACGATAGCTATTTCCGCACACGCGATGGTGGCGATAGTACTCCTCTGTGGTATAAAATATCTCCTAACCCCAATGGAAATGTGATGGATCCAGTTTTTTCGCAGATGAGCGAAGAGATTCCACCGGAACGTTGGGCCAGCTGGTATGTAACCAAATGGAGAAAAGTGTATGGCGAGGGTTCGTTGAACTACAACCATTCGTTTGGAAAACATGATGTAGGCGGATTGGTACTTTACAATATCGAAAAAAAATACGATCCCTCATTAACTCCTGATCTCCCTCATGCTTACCTGGGTATGGTGGGACGTGCAACTTATGGATATGATGGTCGGTACCTTGCCGAATTTAATATGGGATACAATGGTTCCGAAAACTTCCCTAAAGGATTGCGTTACGGATTCTTACCGGCGTATTCACTCGGTTGGGTGGCTTCAAACGAAGCATTTTTCCCAAAAAGCGATATTGTTACGTATTTGAAATTCCGCGGTTCGGTAGGTAAAGTGGGTAATGATAATGTGATTGTGAATGGTGTTTCGAAACGCTATCTGTATTTACCAAACACATGGAACTATACAGGAGGATATAACTTTGGAACACTGGCAGACCGCAACTGGGTAGGTGGTGCCGAAGAAGGAACAGTAGGTAATCCGAATGTAACCTGGGAAACAGCTACAAAAAGTAATTTCGGTTTCGAAACAAAACTGTTTCACAGCAAACTGTCGGCCACCTTCGATTATTTCAGCGAAAGTCGTGTGGACATCCTTTCCAACAAACAAACGATTCCTAATATAGTACAAGCCACTTTGCCTCCTTACAATTTGGGTAGCGTAAAAAACTGGGGTTGGGAGTTAGAAATGAACTGGAGAAGCAATTTTGGCAAGTTCAATTATTGGATAAAAGGAAATCTGTCGCACAACAAAAATAAAATTGTGTTTATGGACGAGGCTATTGCTGATGGACTGGAATATCAATCGGCTACCGGCCGACCTATCAATCAACTGTTGATGCTTAAAGATAAAGGGCTGTACAACTCATGGGCTGATTTATATCAGGTAGATGCAACCGGAAATCCTGTATTGTCGAGCCCCGTACTGGCTTTGGATAAAACCGGACAACCGTATAAAAATACTGCAGGCAACCCGGTATACGAAAAAGATTTAGGATACAATGGTGCTGTATTGCAGCCGGGGGAAATTGGTTTCGAAGATATCAACCAGGATGGTGTGATTGACAAGAAAGATAATATCCGTATCGGTAAAACCAATATCCCTGAATTTACTTTTGGGCTTTCGTTTGGATTTGGCTATAAAGGCTTCGATTTCTCTGCTTTACTTCAAGGTATTTCTGGTGTGAATCGCTACATAGCTACCCGCCCGTTCAACAACCTGGAAGCCATCACCGAAGTAGGACTAAGCCGTTTTACATTAGAAAGAAGTGCTAATGGAGAAGATATTCAATTCCCTATTGCTGCTTATAATAGTTCTGCCGGTTACAACACCTACTTTCTGAAAGATGCTTCGTATGTCCGTCTGAAAAACATGGAAGTGGGATACACAGTTCAGCCTTCGTTTATGAAAAAACTGGGAATCAGTTCTACCCGTATCTATTTGAATGGATCGAACCTGCTCACTTTCTCAGGGAATAAAATCTGGGGAGATCCCGAAAACTTAGGGAATAACGGCTATCCACTTATCAGAACGTATAACTTAGGTCTTAATGTTAACTTTTAATACTACCCTTCAAAAAAAATACCAGATATGAATAAAATACTAACAACGATCATTTCCACCGTGGCTATAGTTACACTGCTGTGTTTAAGCACCACCGGTTGTAGTGACGATTTTCTAGAAAAACCAAAAGGTGGAGCTGTAACTACAGATACCATTTTTCATACGCAGAACCAGGCCCGACTGGCTGTGGCACAGATGTACAATACTTGTGTGAAAGGCTATTTCCCCTACGACTCTCCGGGATCAAGACCGGAGTCAATTACCGACGAGTTATACCTACTTCACGGTTCGAATGACACATGGGCCGGTCAGGTGATTAATACACAGTATTATGTAACCGGAAACATGAGCACCGAAACCAACTGCGATTACGGCGGCTATAGTTCGCACTACAATGGTATCCGTCATGCCAATCTTGTATTGGAAAATATCGACAAAGTAGCTGATGCAACCGATGAATGGAAGAATGATGTAAAGGGACAGGCTATTTTCTGCAGAGCATTGCAACATTATGAATTGTTCAGATACTATGGTGGAATTCCTTTGGTCGATCACTCCTTGCAAGGAGATGATATCAACTACCCGAGACGTTCGATAAAAGCTGTTGTAGAAACCATCGTAAAATGGTGCGACGACGCAGCTGCTCTTTTGCCGGAAACACGTACAACGGTTGATTTTGGAAAAGCAACCAAACTTGCTGCATTGGCATTGAAAGCCCGCGTGCTGTTATTCGCTGCAAGTCCGCAGTACAATACGCCCGAGAATTTGAAAGCTGAACTTACCGGTGCCCGCTTTGGTGATGCCAGAGACTCTGTGCTTTGTTACCCAACCTACGATATCGAACGTTGGAAACTGGCAGCTGATGCTTCGAAAGCCGTTCTCGACAATGCAGCTACTGCCGGGATCAGTTTATTTAATACCGGAAAACCGCTTACAACCGGCGAAACTTATGCAACGCTGGGTGATTATGAGTCGGTATGGAATGTATATGGAAACTCAGAAATCATTCTAGCCAACACCAAAAGTATAGAATCTCCAAGTGGTTGGGGTGCCGATTCATGGTCGTTGTATATGTCTTCAAAGATTTTCTATTCGAGTTGGGGTATAAAAAACAACGTGCCGAATGAGTTCCTGCAATTGTACGAAAAGAAAGATGGTACAAAATGGACACTTCCTACCAGCGGAACCAATCTGCCGACAGATATTATGGCATTAAATCTTGATCCCCGTTTTTATCAGACAATAGCTTACGACGGCATGTTTTATTGTGCCAAAAAAGGCTACCTGGATTATTACAAAGCAGGTGATGGTTACCCCGAAGGTAAATTGTGCGGAACGGACGGAACACCTAATGGTTTTGCAGTGGAAGTATTCAAATTTACACCACGTGTAGATGCAATGAATACAAAACATTTTACCTGGCCGGTATTCCGGTTGGCCGAATTCTACCTGAGCTATTCGGAAGCAATGAATGAATACAGTGGTCCTTCGCAGGCAGCTTACGACGCGATGAATATCATTCGCAGCAGAGCAGGTATGCCCAACAAAGCCGGTCTGGATCAGGTTGGTTTCCGTGCTGCTATTCAAAACGAACGAACCATTGAACTAGCCTACGAAAATAATAGATACAACGATTTGCTTCGCTGGTTGACAGCCCCTAAAGTGCTGAACCAACAGCTGCATGGTATTGTAACCACAGCCAAAAAGGTAAGTGGTGCATTGACTCGTCCATGGGTAACCGGATTATTTATAAACCGGATCTTTCCGCAGAGGTATTATTATTTGCCATTCTCCAATGCTGAAATCAGCAAAAAATATCTTGGAAATAAAGATTGGAACGGTCAAAATCCGGGTTGGTAATCATAGGTGTTTCTATTCAATTAATATCGAAAAAAATGAAAAAAAATCATATAAACGTATCTATTTTGCTTTTGTTGTTTTGCAACCTGTGCGCTTTTAGCAGTCAGGCTCAAAACAATACATTATCGAAGGAGGCAAAACTGCCTGCTAACCCTACGGAAGTGAAGGCTACTGCTGCCGGTAAGGAAGTGGCGACCAACTGGAAGAAAACCGGCGCAGCCTATACTATTTCCGGTACTGAGCTGCAACGGATGGCTACCACCAACCTGCTGAATGCACTTAACGGCAGAATCCCTGGATTGACTGTTATTGCAGGATCGGGAGAAACGGGTTACGACAACCCTTCGTTTGCTATCCGCGGACAATCATCGTGGAATACAAAGACCAACAATATGTTGATTTACCTCGACGGCTTTGAGGTGGATATGGGAGCTATTGCTTCTTTGTCGGCCTATGAAGTAGAATCGGTATCGGTCATCACCGACCCTACCGAACTGGCTAAATACGGTTTTAGTGGAGATGGAATGATTTCTATTCTTACTAAGAAAGGAAAGAGTAGCGGTAAACCGGTTATTTCATTCCATTCGCGTTACGGTATGCAAAGTGCCGTGCAACTGCCAACAGTATTGAATGCATACGATTATACCCGCTTGTACAATCAGGCCCGTCAGAACGATGGTTTACCCATCAAATATGCTAACCCCGATTTGTACAATGTAGCCGGTGACCCTATTCACCCGAATGTAGATTGGTACAACGAAGTATTGAAATCTTCGGCTCCAACGCAAAATTACAATATCTCCTTTCGGGGCGGTAGCGACAAAGCGAAGTATTTCTTAATTCTTGATCATGCACGCAACGAAGGCTTGTACAAAAATGCAAGTGAATTAGACAAAGACTTCGGAACAAATGCTATCTACAAGAAATACAACTTGAGAGCTAATATTTCTGTTGAGTTAAGTAGAAATCTGACGGTAAAAAGTGAATTGTCGGGCAAGGTGGAAGACCGTGATACTCCTGCCGGGTTTACAGCAACGAATCTGTTCAATAATCTGCTAAGTACACCGGCTTCATCGTTTCCTATCAAAAATCCAGATGGATCATGGGCTACCAATTCCGAGCACGATTTCAATCCGGTGGAACTGTTGAAACAAGGTGGTGTGTACAACGGACATACCCGTAACATGCAGGCTAACTTTTCCTTTGTAGAAAAACTGGATATGATTACCAGTGGTCTGGCATTGACAGGAGGTGTTTCGTTTAGCAACCAATACATGGGCAATTACTTGAAATCGTTCACTGTACCTACTTATGAACTGACCAAGGATGCCAACGATAATCCTATTTTGGATGCATCGGGTAAATACGTCTACAAAAAACACGGTGCTGTGGCTTCTTCTATTTCCGATGGCGAAGTGAGCCATTGGAACCGTTCTACATATCAGTTAGGACTGGATTACAACCGCAGTTTCGGGTTGCATACCATTTCGGCTATGGCGTTGGCAAAAAGACAAAACTACAGTTACAACGGTTTGGTGTATGAATACCGCACACAAGGCATATCTTCGGCAGTATCGTACGATTATGCAAAAAAATACATTTTGAACGCCTCGTTGGGATACATGGGAACAGCCAATTTGGGAGATGCCGATCACTATGGATTATTTCCAGCAATAGGTGCCGGTTGGATTGTTTCCAATGAAGAATTTCTGAAAGATAATGCGGTGCTGAATTATTTCAAAGTTCGTGGATCATTCAGCTCATCAGGTAGTCTGGATCAGGATTACCGTTTTAAAGACAGACAATGGGCGGTAAGCGGTTCGGCAGGTTGGAATGTTGGTACTACAACTGTTACCAACAAAGGTGGACGTGGCGAAGGTTCAATTGGTAACCCTGACTTTTCGTGGGAGAGCAAAGCTACTTTTGATCTTGGTTTCGAGGCTACTATTTTAAACAATGTAACTGCAACTTTCGATCTGTTTCGCGAAAAAAGAACTGGTATCATTCAACGTCCGAGTGCAGAGATTCCAATGTATGCCGGGTTTAATCTTCCCTACCTGAATACAGGAGAGGTGACCAATAAAGGATTTGAGGCTACCTTGAGATACGATGGAAAAGTAAGTGATTTCGAATATTATGTGGGTGTAAATGCATCATTTGCCCGTAACAAAATTGATTATATGTCGGAGGTCGCACAGCCTTATTCTTACCTGTACAGCACAGGATATAGAATTGATCAGTCACGCGGATTGGTGAGTAACGGTTTTTATCAGGTAGCGGATTTTGATGCTTCGGGTAACTTAAATGCCGGTGTGGTAAAATCATCGTACGCCAATGTAAAACCGGGCGATTTGAAATACAAAGATCAAAACAACGACAATATCATTAATGACTATGATAAAACTCCAATGAAATTCTCAAGAATACCGGAGTGGACCATGGGTGTAAATCTAGGATTCAAATTCAAAGGTTTTGATGTGGATGCATTTTTCGAAGGAGTAACCAATAGAACGGTAACGATGCCTTCGGACTATACGCAACCTTTTGCCGGCGGAAATAATATTACTCCGTTTGCACTCAATGCCTGGACTCCCGAAACGGCTTTTACGGCTGATTCGCCAAGACTTACTACTCAAACCAATTTGAACAACACACAGAGTTCCGATTTCTGGATGAGAGACGGAAGTTTCATCAAATTGCGTAGCCTTGAGTTGGGCTACACGGTGCCGAAGGTTGGAATTTTCAAACATTTCGATTCTATCAGAGCATTTGCCAATGGAACAAATCTATTCGTTTGGGATAAAATCACTGCATTAGAAGCCGAAAACCTTTCGATGGGTTATCCTTTAATGAAATCTGTTAGTGTTGGCTTAAACATTGTGTTTTAATCATATATCAATAATAAATCGAAGATAGTATGAAAATTAAATATTATATTTTATCACTTACTTTACTCGCTTTCTCGCTGGTGTCTTGTCAGAAAGACTACCTGGATTTGCGAAGCGACAATGCGAATGTTTCCATAGAAAAACTGTACTCCACCTATACCTACGTTCAGGGTGTGCTTTGGAATACCTATAGTTATTTGCCCGACGGTTTTGCCACCTTTGGAATGGAAGGTGCTACTGATAATGCTGAATTTACGAACGAGAGTTCAGCTATTCAGATGTTCAATAACGGAACATGGAATCAGTTTACAAACCCTGATAATGTGTGGTCGTCAAATTATGCCGGTATCAGACAAGCTAATCTGTTCCTGCAAAATCACAGCAAAATCGATATCGATTATTTGAAATACGGAACCGTAACCGACTCAACAGCTTATTGGAATGCCCGCGATAATGTGAAGTTCATGAAAGGGGAAGTGCTCTTTTTGAAAGCTTTCTTTTATTTAGAGTTGGTAAAAAGATATGGCGGTGTGCCGATTATCAACAAACCAATGGAGTATGCTGACGCGAGTAGCTGGAAGAATATTCCCCGTAACTCGGTTGACGAATGTGTAAAACATATCAGTATGTTGTGCGACTCGGCAGCAAAAATTATTCCGGTGGATATTGATACCAAATATACCTGGTATGATAAAGGTCGTGTAACGTATGGTGCTATTCTGGCTTTGAAATCACGTGCACTTCTTTACGGTGCGAGCCCGCTTTTCAAAGATCAGGGTTCAACCACAACATGGGAAGATGCTGCTAAAGCGGCTCGCGACCTGATTGCGATGAATAAATACACCTTGGTAACGGGAGCAAACTTTGGAACCCTTTTTGGATCGAGCAATACTACGCAGACCGAATATATTTTCATGCGTAATTACGGTTCAATAAACTCGGTGGAGTTTGCCAATTTCCCTATCGTTTTTGATAAGAGTACCGGCAATAGTATTACGCCAAGTCAAAACCTGGTGGATGCTTTCGAAGTGGTGAATGCAGGTGTGAGTGTTCCTTTCGATTGGAACAATCCGGCTCATGCAAATGCGCCTTATGCCAACAGAGATTTGCGTTTCACGAACTCGATTATCAACAATGGTGTCTCGTTTTCGGGTCAAACGATTCAGACCTATACCGGTGGTAACTGCGGACTTCCAAACACAAATGCTACAAAAACAGGGTATTACCTCAAAAAATGGCAGAATTCTACCATTAACCTTGTGACGGGTACGAAGGCAATTCATGCCTGGGGCTATTTCAGATATGCTGAAATTTTGTTGAACTACGCCGAAGCAATGTATAATGCCTATGGCGAAAATGCGGACCCGAAAGGTTATGGAATGACCGCATTGGTTGCATTTAATAAGTTGAGAACCAGAGCCGGGGTAAGCATTGTTACTGCTGGAAACCTGACGCAGGCAAAAATTGAAAACGAGCGTCGCGTGGAATTCTGTTTCGAAGATCAACGTTTCTGGGATTTACGTCGTTGGAAAAAAGCGGAGACTTATCTTGCTGCTCCGTTGAAAAAGATAATTATTAGCAATACAGGAACAGCAGCTGCTCCGGTATACACCTACGAAGTAAAAACGCTGGAAATACGTACATTTTTACCGAAGATGAATTGGTATCCAATTCCGCAAAGCGAAATTTCTAAAACCGACTGGACGCAAAATACCGGCTGGTAATTGATAAAAGTAAGCAGGTAACCCCTACCGGAACCGGTGTATTGAATCTGAAAGATGAATCAATATCCGGTTCCAATCAGGGAGCTTATTTATCAATATACAAATTTCAAGAGAGATTTAATTTCTAACACAGTATTAGTTATCAAGGTAATATATTTAATATGAAACGTTTTTCTATCGTATTTACACATTTGGTTATAGCCTCTTGCTGCATGCAGGTTGTAGCCCGAAATAATTCGACATCCGATATCAGCAGAAAACAGGTAAATGTCTATACAACTGCTCAGAACACAACACTGAGACTTGCTAAAGAAACTTCTTTGCGCTTTCAGGAAGTAAAGCAACCATTGGAGAAAGAAGCGTGTGTTTTTCTTGATCCGTCTAAAACCTATCAGTCGGTTTTAGGTATCGGAGGTGCACTCACCGATGCTTCTGCCGAAACATTTGCCAAATTATCCAAAGAAACTCAAAAGGAATTCCTCAATGCGTATTACAATCCTCAACAGGGTATTGGCTACACATTGGCACGTACCAACATCAACAGCTGCGATTTTTCCAGTGGTACCTACACTTATGTTGCAGATGGCGATTCGGCACTCAAGACATTCAATGTGGCGCACGATCAGAAATACCGCATCCCTTTTATCAAACAGGCTGTTGCGGCTGCGGGTGGTCAGTTGACTCTTTTTGTGAGTCCCTGGAGTCCACCGGCATGGATGAAAGATAACAATAACATGTTGGGTGGCGGTAAATTATTGAGTCGTTACAGTCAAAGTTGGGCCAATTATTATGTGAAATTTATTCGCGCCTACGAAGCACAAGGCATTCCCGTGTGGGGGCTTTCAGTTCAGAATGAACCCATGGCCAAACAACGCTGGGAGTCGTGCATATTTACTGCCGACGAAGAGCGCGATTTTGTGAAAAACTACCTGGGACCTACGCTTCATAAAAGTGGGATGGCAGATAAAAAACTCATTGCGTGGGATCATAACCGCGACTTGATTTACCAACGTGCGTCGGTACTTCTGAGCGATCCCGAGGCAGCTAAATACATTTGGGGTGTAGGTTTTCACTGGTACGAAACATGGACAGGTGGCACTATGTTATTCGAAAATATCAAACGCGTTCACGAATCCTATCCGCAGACGAACCTGATGTTTACCGAGGGATGTATTGAATCATTCAAACTGGATAAGGTGAATGACTGGGCGTTGGGTGAGAAATACGGTACTTCACTTATAAATGACTTTAATAATGGCGCTGTCGGTTGGACCGATTGGAATATTCTACTGGACGAAACCGGTGGTCCGAACCATGTGGGGAACTTTTGTTTCGCTCCCATTCATGCCGATACCAGAACAGGGAAATTGATTTACACCAATATCTATTACTATCTGGGTCAGTTTTCAAAGTACGTTCGTCCGGGAGCAAAACGCATCAGTTGCTCATCCAACAGGGATAAATTGCTCACCACTGCTTTCGAAAATGTAGATGGAAAAATGGCAGTGATTGTGATGAACGCCGGTTCTGTAGAGATAAAATACAATCTTTCGATAGGAAATAAGGCTGTGTCGGTAAACAGTTTACCACACTCTATTTCTACCTTGGTGGTAGAAGATTAAATAAAAAAGAATATCCGTTGTACAGGCAACCGGATTCCAAAATTTATAGGTTGATTTTGATTGGGTACGTTTAGGTACAAAAAAGTATGTTGTTGTTTTTAGTTAAGATGGTTGGTATTGCTGCTGATGTAAAAATGAGAAAATAGTATCCCGGTTTTACATCAGCGCAATATTTTTTATCACCCAATAAATGCGTATTTTTGAATAAAAAATGAATAATATGAAAAAAAATATAGTTGTACTGTTTTTGCTGCTTTTTGTCTCAGTACTACAAGCAGTATCACGCCCTCTTGCTACAAATTTATGGGATAGCCAAAAGCTGGCTAAGGTAAAAAAAACTATTCATTCTCCTCAATATCAGCCGGCTTATAATGCGCTGATTAAAAAGGCAGAATCAGCTCTTGTGGCTCATTATGCCACCGTGATGGATAAAGTAAAAGCTCCTGCCAGTGGAAACAAGCACGACTACATGAGTCTGGCTATTTATTTCTGGCCAAATCCGGACACTAAAGATGGGCTGCCGTACATCAACAAGGATGGGCAACGCAATCCGGAACTAAAACAATACGATGCCGAACCCAAAACGGCTATGATTGATGGTGTGGTTAGCATGACGCTGGCCGGCTATTTTTCGGGAGATAAAAAATACAGTCGCCGCGCTGCAGAGCTTCTGGACACCTGGTTTTTGAATCCGGCTACGCGAATGAATCCCAATCTGGATTTTGCGCAGCACGTCCCGGGCAGAAGTACCGGCCGTGGATATGGAATTATTGATACCTATAATTTTGTTTCGTTGACGGATGCCATTACCGTTTTAAATGCGTCGGGCGAACTGTCGAAAGCGCAATACGCCGGGTTGAAAAAATGGTTTTCGGACTTTACCACCTGGTTGCTCGAAAGTAAAAACGGACGGGATGAAGCCGTGGTGAAAAATAATCACGGCACGGCTTATGAAGTTCAACTGTCAGCTTGTGCACTGTTTTCAGGTCGACCGGAAATTGCACTCGAAAAGATACATAGTTTCGCGCAACAGCGTATCTTTGTCCAGATTACCCCAGATGGTTCGCAACCTGAGGAGTTAACCCGCACGCTTGCGTTTCATTATTCGTGGTACAATATCACCCATATGATAGATATGGCAGCCATTGCCAAACATCAGGGTGTTGACTTATTGAAAGAGGTTTCCACCGATGGACGAAGTATTGTAAAGGGGCTTGATTTTCTGACGACCTATGTCGGGAAACAGTCGGATTGGAAATGGCAACAAATTCACGATTGGGATGTTGTGGAAGTGCAGATAGGAGAGGAGCTTCGCAAACTCTCATCTATCAGTGGAAATCCGCAATACGAAGCCCTGCGGGTGAAGTTGAATAAAAACAGTCCGGATGATATTTGTTGGTTGTTGTATAGTCTCTGATAAATTGTATTTTTAATCATAAAATAACTCTCTATGAAATTGAAATTCATTCTCGTATTTTGTTTGTTGCTGGTGTTCAAAGTTGGATTTTCGCAAAAGAAACCGGTTGTTGATTTAAAAAAAGAATTTGCTTTTGCTGCTAAACAGTACGAAGGCATGCTATTGTCGCACCCTGACATCACTAAGTTCCCACAGTCGACCAAGCCCGATGGTTCACCCGATAACCGCGTCTCCAGTTGGTGGTGTAGTGGTTTTTTCGGAGGTTCGTTGTGGTATATTTATGAATTTACCGGCGATACTAAATGGAAAAAAGCGGCGAACATTTGGACTATGGCTGTTGAAAAAGAGAAGTACAATAAAGGAACACACGATTTGGGCTTTATGTTGTATTGCCCGTTTGGTAACGGTTACAGATTAACGAAGAATAAGGCATATCTTGAACCTATGCTTACCGGTGCAAAGTCGCTGGCTACACGTTATCATCCTGCGTATGGTGTTATAAAATCGTGGGATCATTATCGCGATTGTAAATATCCGGTGATTATTGATAATATGATGAACCTGGAATTTCTTCTTTGGGCGGCTAGAACCTCAAATGATACAAGCTTATACACTATTGCCATAAAGCATGCCGACAATACGCTGAAAAATCATTTTCGTACGGACTTTAGCAGTTACCATTTGGTAGGTTACGAAGAAGGCGAAAAAGTGTACAGCAGGCGCACCGTGCAGGGAGCCAATGATAGTTCGGCCTGGGCAAGAGGTCAGGGATGGGCGTTGTATGGTTACACCATGATGTATCGTGAGACCAAAGATACGAAATACCTTAAACAAGCCGAGGGTATCGCCGGTTTTATCATCAATCACCCCAATTTACCAAAAGATAAAATTCCTTATTGGGATTTTAATGCGCCCAATATCCCGAACGAAGAGCGGGATGCATCGGCCGGGGCAATTTATGCATCTGCACTTTTGGAGTTGTGTAATTATAGTCCGTCTAATAAGCAAAGGTATTTTTCGTTTGCCGAGCAAATTCTGAAGAGCCTTTCTTCGCCCGAATATAAAGCACAGTTAGGCCGGAATAATCATTTTATTCTCAAACATTCGGTTGGGCATAAGCCGGCCAAATCGGAGATAAACACACCACTGGTATATGCCGATTATTATTATCTGGAAGCTTTGCTGCGGTACAATCGCTTCTTTACTCAAAAATAATTTTCCGTTTATTCAACCTTGAATGTAACCTTTATTCCACAAATTGTTGGAATTATAAATTCTAATACCATGATAAGAAAAATGACTTTTCTTTTCGTCTGTCTAATATCCTTTGTGTTACAACCACTCCACGCGGCCGTAACCGGGAAGGACAATCTGACAGAATTGCAACCATCTGAGAAAGTATTTCAGATTGAAAAGCCGGATTATAAAACTAGCCCTTACACAGGGATGACCCGCCAACATTGGAAAGATGCAGCGTTGTATCTGCTAAAAGGAGCATTCAGCTATATTCATACCCTGGACGATCCGATGAAGTTTCCGAAACAGGAAGGTAAAAGTTACCCTCGCACTCCGGAGCAGGTTCCAACAGAGAAGTTGGAAGGGCTTTGTCGCACGTTGTTCATTGCTGCACCGCTGCTGAAAGAAGATCCGAATCTGACCATTAACGGCATCAAAGTAGCTGATTATTATCGTCATCAAATCAGTTTGCTGGTTGACCCGCAGAGCGAAAGCTTTATAAAACTACGCGATAAAAAGACCGGACCTCACCAAAATTTGGTAGAGTTTGGTGCACTTTCCATTTCGATGTTTATTGTTCCCGATTTATTATGGAAGCCGCTTTCGCAAGTGCAAAAAGATGCATTAGCAGCCACCATGCTTAGCTATGGCGATGGACCTACTCATCCCAATAACTGGAAGTTTTTCAATATCTTTATCCTCAGTTATTTCAAAAACTGTGGGTATGCGGTGAACGATGCATTGTTGACTGACTATTTGCAAAAAACACTTCAGCACTATCGTGGCGAAGGTTGGTACAACGATAATCCGTCCTACGATTATTACAGCATGTGGGCATTTCAGATGTATGGCATGCTGTGGTCGGATTTCTATGGTAAGAAAAATTATCCCGAAATTGCTAAGCAGTTGGCCGATAATTTTAAAGCCGTGAAAGATAGCTATCCGTATATGTTTAGCCGCAAGGGGGAACTTATTATGTGGGGACGCAGTATTTCGTACCGTTTTGGTGCGGTGGTTCCTTTTCCGCTAATGGGCCTGGAGCATGCTCCCGAGACAAATTATGGATGGATGCGTCGGATTGCTTCCGGAGGATTGTTACAATTTCTGCAAAATCCATCGCTTTTGAAAGACAATGTACCCACATTGGGCTTTTACGGGCCGTTCGAAACGACGGTTCAGGCTTATAGTTGCCGTGGTAGTGTTTTCTGGTGTGGGAAGGCCTTTCTCGGATTATTGGTTCCGGAAGATAATCCATTCTGGCAGGCAACAGAGAATGAAGGTGCTTGGAATACGGAGTTGAAAAGAAATACGGTCAACAATAAATACCTGAAAGGGTCTAATATCTTAATTACCGATTACCCCAACATTGGAGCTGCTGAAATCAGGGCCTGGTGTAATTCACCGCAGGGTACTGCCACCGAGAATTATCGTGGAAACGAAAACTACAATCGCTTGTCCTACAACAGTGCTTTTCCGTGGCAAACGGATGGAAAAGATGGCGATGTGGCCATGAACTACGTGATGAAAAACAATACAAACCAATGGGAGCCTCTGCGAATGTTTACGTTCAGCAAGTTCGAAGATGGGGTGTATTATCGTGATGCCGTGTTTGAAACGAACAAGAATATTAAACTCAAATTAGCCGATATTCCTCTTCCTAATGGAATTATGAGAGTGGATAAAAATCTCAGTACGGATAGGGCTGAACTTCGGTTAGGGCATTACGCCTTGCCAAAACTTCAAACTCCAGTCAAAGAACAAGTTCGTAAGGTGAATGGATACGACATAAAAATCATTGATAACGGTGTTTACCAATTGGCTATGGTGAACATGAAGGGTTGGGACGGAATACAATTTGTACATTCGCGGGGTTTACATCCAGCTGCCGACGAGAGCACTGTCATCAATGTTATCGATCAGTTTGTTCCCGATTCAAAAAAAGATAATCTGTACATCACGCTCATGCTTTGGAAAAAATCCGGAGAGAAATGGACTGCCACAGAATTAATGCCGGTGAAAAAACTGGATTCTTCAACCGCAGATAGACTGACAATTACATTTACCGATAATTCAACGAAGATTATTGACTTACATTAAGTTGAAACAAAGAAATAATATATGAATAACCGCAATATATCCCAAGGTATTTATATTATTGATTAAACTAGTGTTATGTTTATTTTGGCGGTGGGTATCAATTGCCGTCCCATTTATGGGGCGGATAATAAATAAGAGACAAATTGGCTTTAGCCAAAGAGAATCAGATAGCTATATTTGGCTAAAGCCAAGATATTTGTGTTATCTTTCATCCGTCCCATAAATGGGACGGCAATTAATTCTTTCCAGCATAACACTAGTTGGTGGTGGGTTTTTGCGATTTCCAAATCGCAGTTAAATAGTAATTAACGCGATTCGGAAATCGCGAAACCCGACTGAAATAAAAATAGGTCTTTTTTTAGAGCACTTTGTGCATAATCATAAATAATATTTACCCGGATTCAATTTTTTAAAATCACACTAAACACATGAAAACAAAACATTTGCTATTGCTTATTTGCCTCCTTGTACTTGGCAAAGGAACGCTATCTGCCGAGGGTTATCTAAAGACTGACGGTTCTAAAATTGTAGATTCAAAAGGAAAAGAAATCATCCTTCGCGGCATGGGACTGGGTGGCTGGATGCTACAGGAAGGATATATGCTACGCATGCCCGGCAGTGGAACACAACACACTATAAAAGCACGTATCGCTGATTTAATTGGCGACGAAGAATGTGAGCATTTCTATGATCAATGGTTGAAAAATCAAATGACTAAAGCCGATGTTGACTCAATGGCAAAATGGGGATTCAACAGCATTCGGTTGCCTATGCACTACAACCTCTACACGCTACCCAGCGAAAAAGAACCCAATCCGGCTACCAATACCTGGTTGCAGAAAGGGTTTGCTATGACCGACAGTTTATTGAGCTGGTGTAAAGCCAACAACATGTACCTGATACTCGATTTGCATGCTGCACCGGGAGGACAAGGGAATGACGCCAATATTTCGGACAGGGATGACACTAAACCATCGCTTTGGGAAAGTGAGCAAAACAAACAAAAGACCATAGCCCTTTGGCGTAAACTTGCCGAACATTATGCCAATGAACCGTTTATCGGGGCTTACGATTTGCTAAACGAGCCCAACTGGACATTCGAAGGAAAGCATAAAAATGGTGTTGAAGACCAACAAAATAAAGACTTGTGGAAATTATATGTGGACATTACGAAGGCGATTCGCGAGGTGGATAACAAACACATCATTATCATCGAAGGAAACGGTTGGGGCAATAATTACAATGGTTTTGAGGGACCATGTGATAATAATATGGTGTTGAGTTTTCATAAATACTGGAACTCGAACGAAAATGGCAGTATTAATGGAATTTTGAAGTTGCGCGATAAATTTAATATGCCACTTTGGTTGGGCGAAAGCGGCGAGAACTCCAATAAATGGTTTCGCGATTGTATAGCGTTGGTGGAGAGCAATGGCATTGGATGGTCGTGGTGGCCGTTAAAAAAGATATCGGGCATCAACAATCCGCTTACTGTAAAAGCTCCAGAAGGTTATGAAACTCTATTGAAATATTGGGGTAAAGGTGGTGAAAAGCCGGGCAAAGAATTTTCTATCAAGGTGCTATCGCAATTGACAGAGAACCTGAAAGCTCAAAACTGTGTTTATCGCAAAGAAGTGATTGATGCCATGTTCCGTCAAATAAACGACAGTACCACCAAAGCGTATGCCGCTAATGCAGTTCCGGGACGTATCTTTGCTGCAAATTTCGATTTGGGCGCATCGGGTCAGGCTTATTACGACAAAGAAAGCGAACGTGTTGATGGGAAAGCCGGTCTTACGGGAGGTAATAAAAGAGGTGTCTATCGTAATGATGGCGTTGACATTGAAATGAATACCGATTCGACCGATCGTGCCTGCAACTACAGTGTTTCATCGATTGAAGATGGTGAATGGTTGAAATTTACATTGGATGTGAAGCGAAAAGGTAATTATGCTATCCAATTGCGTGTCTTGCCGTCAACTCAGGCTTCAAGTCTACATCTTATTTTCGACAAAAAGACAGCTGCGAACACGATCTCTATCCCTGCAGAAACAAATCCTCAATGGAAATCAGTTTCAGCCGGCAAGGTGATTTTGGATAAAGGGAAACATACGGTCAAGTTGATGATTGACAAAGGCGGTATGAAAATAAACGCGCTGAGTTTTTCAACTCTGAAATAACGAGAATTCGATATAAGATTTTTTTGAATCTCACAATTTTATAAGTCCGAAGGACTTGAATGTGAATAACCACGGGTGAAACCCGTGGTATAAGTCGAAAACAATCAGAACCCCGAATGGGGTTCAATATCACATGTTTATTGATTGAACCCCATTCGGGGTTCTCAGTCATATTTTCTTTTATCCACCGGTTTCACCGATGGCTATTCACATTGAATCCCTTTAGGATTCTAATATTAAGTTCTCTTTATTTATAAGTGTTTGCTTATATCAACTCTCTTTAAACCAATATCTCCATGAAAAAGCTTCTGCTGATAAGCCTCTTATTTCTAATGTGGCATACTGTTTTTGCACAAAAAGATGAATATGTAACGTTACAAAACATTCCTTATTATACCGATTCTGTCGGTCGTTCCGAGGCATCGTTGAACAAAGATTGTGTGCTGGATATTTATTATCCACGCAATGTTCAGAACTTCACCACGGTGGTGTGGTTTCACGGTGGCGGACTTACCGCTGGCACAAAGGAAATTCCAGAAGCTTTGAAGAAAAAAGGGCTTTGTGTGGTAGGAGTAAGCTATCGCCTTAGTCCGCAGGTGGTTTGTCCTGCTTACATCGAAGATGCGGCGGCAGCAGTTGCCTGGGTGTTCAACAACATCAAAAAGTACAACGGTGATCCCAATCGTATTTTTGTTTCGGGGCATTCGGCCGGGGGTTATCTGGCTTGTATGATTGGTCTTGATAAAAAGTGGTTGAATGTCTATCGTATCGATGCCAACCGTATTGCAGGTTTAATACCCTTCAGTGCGCAAACCATTACGCATTTTACCATCAGGAAAGAGCGTGGCATTGCCGATACCCAACCGGTAGTTGATGCGTATGCTCCGCTGTTTCATGTTCGGAAAGATGCACCGCCAATGCTTTTGATTACCGGTGACAGAGAGTTGGAAATGCTGGGAAGGTACGAGGAGAATGCTTATTTGATGCGCATGATGAAAGTGGTGGGGCACAAAGAAACAACACTCTATGAATTGGATGGATATGGTCATAATATGACCGAACCGGCATTTCCATTATTGCTAAAATGGATTGCTCAACGAACCCACTAATTTGAGTTCGTGGAATTCTGATCGATGTTGAACAGGTATTCTTTTGAAGCAGACCCTGAATATATAAAAAGCTTGCTGATACTATCGGCAAGCTTTTTTCGTAAAAACTCTTTTGTAGAATTGTCAGAAAGTTCTAGCCCCACCAACTGCACGTAGCTCTACGTATCAGGCAAAGTTGATTATTCAATATCTTTATATTTCAATTTAAAGCTTCCATTTTTGTAAAGCATAGTTTCACCCAAATCAGATCTAAACTTATCTCTAATCAATTTTATTGTAAAGGTTCCGGAAATCAACTTATTTGTTGTGTCTAACAGATTAATCGTAAGTAAATTATTGTATGTTGAATCTATTAAGTAGGTGTCTGAAATTGCATCACCACCTACTATGAAATTCCATTCAGCGTAAAAATTAGTCACTGTATTTGATTTGGAAATATCACTGGCTTTAAAAGCAAAATGCAATTTTTCGTCTTGATAATAAACTGAATTACTTTTTGAACCAGCAATAACAAAGCTCTTGTCGGTTATTGAATAGTTTGCCCAACTACATGTTGAAATCCACTCGTTTTCATTTTTTATTGCATGAAATGAAGAATCGGATATAAATTCCTTTCATTCATCTTTTTCACAAGAAATCAATGAAATAACTGAAAGGAAAATCAATAGAGTAACACTTTTTCTCATACCTTTTTTGTATTTTGATTTATCCTTTAGATGCAATAAATTCAATTATCGTTGCATCGTTATTCATAATCCAGTCCTACCAGATATATCTATCCTTTTTTAAAACAGCATGAACCCACGATAAAGTATTAAATTTGTTTTTAACGATATAACTAAGAACCCGCTAAGCAGCAACGATATCGCACCATGCAGTAACGATATCGCATCATGCAGCATCAATATCGCATCGTGCAGTAACAATATTGCACCATGCAGTAACAATATCGCACCATGCAGCAATGATATTGCACCGTGCAGTAACAATATCGCACTATGCAGCAACGACACCGGAGACTGTACAGAAAACTGTGTAAATAAAAGTAAATGATTACACTTTATCCGAATGCAGGTCTAATTGACTGGAATAGTAGTATCTTTTAGCATATCAACTGCCTGTAAACAAAAACAGCTTACCGATATTGGCAAGCTGTTTTACGTTTATGCAAATTGTTCTATCTCTTCTTTTGTGATGCATGTACCGCCCAGAATAATGAGGCGTTCCACTACGTTGCGTAGTTCACGTATATTTCCGGTCCAGGAACGAGCTTGTAGCGATTCTATAGCTATTTGATCAAAGCTTTTGGGCTGTATGCCCTGCTCTGTGCAAATCAGTTCGCAGAAATGCTTTACAAGTAAAGGAATGTCCTCTTTCCGGTCGTCCAAACTGGGGACGTGAATAGGAATGACGTTGAGGCGATGGAATAAATCTTCGCGGAAATTTCCGGCTTCGATTTCTTTCTTCAGGTTTTTGTTGGTCGCCGCAAGTACGCGCACGTTTACTTTTATGCTCTTGTCGCTACCCACGCGGGTGAGCTCGTTTTCTTGCAGTACGCGGAGTACTTTTGTTTGTGCCGAAAGACTCATATCACCAATTTCGTCAAGGAAGATGGTTCCGCCGTCGGCTTGTTCAAATTTTCCGATACGTTGTTTTATGGCCGAAGTAAAAGCGCCTTTTTCATGTCCGAAAAGTTCACTTTCAATCAATTCAGATGGAATTGCTGCGCAGTTTACCTCCACAAAAGGGGCATCGGTACGATTGCTTTGCTCGAAAAGTAAACGGGCCACCACTTCTTTCCCGGTTCCGTTTTCGCCGGTAATAAGCACGCGTGCATCGGTTGGTGCCACGCGTTCAATCATCATGCGCACTTTTTCGATAGCCGGCGAAGTACCTATCATCTGGTGACGTTTGGCAATCTTCTTTTTCAGCGTTTTGGTCTCTGTTACCAGGTTATTTCTATCCAGCGCATTGCGAACGGTAATCAGTAAACGATTCAGATCGATAGGTTTCACGATAAAGTCGAAAGCTCCTTTTTTGATACATTCCACTGCCGTTTCAATATTTCCATGGCCGGAAATCATCACGATAGGCGCTTCAATTTCTTTTTCTATCAAATGGCCAAGCAACTCAATACCATCCATCTCGGGCATTTTTATGTCCGAAAAAATAAGATCAAAAACAGCATTCTGAGCCGCTTCCAGTCCTTGTTTTCCGTTTTCGGCCAGGGTGATCTGATGTTTCTCAAATTCCAGAATCTCCTTCAGCGTATTGCGGATGCTGCGTTCGTCGTCTATGATTAATATTTTTGCCATATGATTGACCCCTAAATCCTCCGTCGATAGCCGGACAAGCTCTGAAGGGGACTTCAGAATTGAAATTAAGTTGAATGTAAGAATGACTCAGTAAACCCCTAAAGCCCCCTTTTTGGGGGGTTGGGGGTTTTCTATAAATCAAACCCGATATCGGTTCTGAAATACTTTCCTTTGTATTGTATTTTTTGCGCGTTTGCAAATGAAACAGCCAGGGCTTCTGCTTTGTTGGCGCCGTAAGAACTAATCGCCATCACGCGACCGCCATTGGTTACGATCTTGCCGTCTTTAGCCGCAGTTCCTGCATGGAAAACAATGCTGTTTTCTACAGTCTCTAGTCCGCTTATTGCATCGCCTTTGGCATATTCTTCGGGATATCCGCCGGCTACCAACATAACTGTTACAGCTGAGCGTTCGTCAAATTCGATGGTTTTTTCGTTCAGATTACCATTGGCCACACCTTCGAGCAGTTCAACGAAATCGCTTTTGATACGTAGCATAACCACTTCCGTTTCCGGATCGCCCATGCGGGCATTGTATTCAATGGTTACGGGTTCGCCTTTTACTTTTATCAAGCCAAAGAAAATAAAGCCTTTATAAACAATGCCTTCGCTGTCCAATCCATCCACTGTAGGTTTGATAATGCGTTCTTCCACTTTGCGCATAAAGTCGGCATCTGCAAATGGAACAGGCGAAACAGCACCCATACCACCGGTATTCAGTCCTTTATCACCTTCGCCAATGCGTTTGTAGTCTTTTGCTTCGGGCAGAATTTTATAGTTTTTTCCGTCGGTAATCACAAACACCGAACATTCGATACCATCAAGAAATTCTTCGATAACCACCGTTTTGCTGGCAGCACCAAATTTTCCATCAAGCATTGCCTTAAGTTCGGTAATGGTTTCGTCCAAATCGTTCAAAATCAAAACACCTTTTCCGGCAGCCAACCCATCGGCTTTCAGAACGTAAGGTGCTTCCAGACTTTTCAGAAATTCGATACCTTCGGTAATATTTTCGGCTGTAACGCTCAGGTATCCTGCTGTAGGAATATTGTGGCGGAACATAAATTGTTTCGAGAAATCTTTGCTACCTTCAAGTTGCGCACCTACTTTATCAGGTCCAACTACAGGGATATGTTTTAATTCTTCATCGTCGGCAAAAAAGTTGACTACTCCTTTTACCAATGGATCTTCGGGTCCAACAACCACGATTTCGATGTTTTTTTCGATAACTGTTTTTTTGAGTTGTTGAAAATCGTCGGCCGCAATGGGTAAATTAGTTGCAACAGAAGCTGTACCGGGATTTCCGGGAGCTACGTAAAGAGTAGAAAGTTTGGGACTTTGAGCTATTTTCCAAGCCATGGCGTGTTCACGACCGCCCGAACCGAGGAGAAGAATATTCATGATACTGATTGAATGGATTTGAGTTGCAAAAGTAAGGAAATTTGAGCGTTTTGCAAAATGGGAAATATGTGTGGGTGGATTTGGAGACGTGAATGTGTTAGCCGTATAAATTTCAGGGATTTAGGACTTTGTTTGTTCGAGATTCAACGGTATTTCAACCCGGACAGATGCTCCCTTGCCAATTTCACTTACAATGTTCAATTTACCATCCAATAATACGACCCTTTCTTTCATTCCTATCATTCCGTATGAGTCTTGTCTGCCACTGTTATTCTTATCAAAGCCTATCCCATTGTCAATAATTTCTAAAATGAGCTTATTAGATTCTTTTCTAAAATGAATTTTCACTAAAGTAGCTTTGGAATGCTTGGCTATATTATTGAGTGACTCCTGAAGAATTCTGAAAAATGCAAGAGACTGTTGTGAATTCATCTCAATATTTGAATTTTCAGGCGTAAATTCACACTTTATTTGATACCTTTCCTCAAATTCACGAAGATAAGCTGTTGTAGCACCGGCAAAACCATTCATTTCGAGTAGGTCGGGTCGCAATCCACTCATAATCCGGCGGGCAGTTTTAATGGTTCTGTCTATCAGGTTTACTATGGTCTCAAATTCTCCCGACATACTTTTCGAATCATTTGAGCTGTCATGTTTGACAATTTTATTCTTAAGTAACCCCATCTCAATTTTAAGTGCAACCAGGGTTTGCCCAAGGTCATCGTGAATTTCGCGGGCCAGAGCTACTTTCTCTTCTTCACGCACGTTTTGAAGGTGCGACGCAAATTTCCGCAATAGTTCCTCCGATTTATTCAATGCAATCTCGGCTCGTTTTCGGTCGGTTATATCTTCCTTTATCGACAGAAAATGTGTTATTTCTCCCTCTGTATTGAGGATAGGAGAGATGGTGGCTGACTCCCAATAAAGTTCACCACTTTTTTTCTGGCTGTGAAATTCACCACTCCAGATATTTCCAGATCTTATAATCTGCCACAGATTGGTGTATTCCTGTTGCGTTTTTTCGTCTGAGCTGAATAGTCCGGTTTTTTCATTCATCAATTCTTCAGCCGAAAACCCTGTTAGCTTAGTAACTCCGGGGTTGACGTACTCGATGATTCCATCCGGATTGGTAATACAAATTGCAACCGGACTTTGCTCCACCGCTTTGGATAGTTTGCGAAGTTCGGTCTCTGCCTTTCGTTGTTCGGTGATGTCATGAATGCTTGAATAAATCATGGCTTTATCCCCGACAAGTATGGGGTTCGAGAATACTTCCACATCCCGTATTTCGCCATCGGCCAGTCGATGTTGACCAACAAAAGAATTCAGCGTTTTTGCTTTTACTGCCTGCAACCGGCCATTTACCTTTTCTTCGCTGACGACATTGAAATCGTATACGTTTTTGCTGCAAAACGCGGCATGCGACCACCCGTAGTACTTGCAGGCAGCCGGATTTGCATCTTCAATTCGTGCGTTTTCGGGATTTATAAGCAGGATTACCGAATGATTGTTATTGAACAGTGCTTTGTAGTGGGACTCGCTTTCAATAAGTTTAGACTCCGCAAATCTCAACTTTTGCATATGTCTTTTGACAAGTAGATACAAGAATACGGAAGTAACGAGAATAAAGAAAGTTCCTTTATATGTCTGAAATTGAGTTAATAGCCGATCGTCCGTTTCGAGTAAGTCAAGTAGTTTGTCTGAAAACAGAATCCACAGGAAACCAAAAATCAAATAGTTAAGTGTAATCCTAAATTCGAATTTGAGATGATGGAATAAATTGGATTTCACAGTTTTCATGCTTAAATTTATTTTTTCATTGTAAGCTTCATTGGTCCTTTTCTATTTACGGTTACCCATAACTTAACACATTCGAACAAAACGAGCCGAAGGGAGAGCGGATTTTTATATAGTAGCGGTTACAAATATACGCATTCATTTTATATTTGCTTGATAGGAAGTACTTATTTTCAAATACATCTTTGATTTATTTGATTCTTTTGGGGCACAGAAAATCCCCGGAGAGCTGTTTTTAATTCCAGTTTCCGGGGATTCATTTATGTGATGCCTCTTGCAGTAAGCTTTATGTTGTTATCGGAAGTTTTTTTTTTGAGAGGAAGTCGGCAAATGGTTTGCTTACCTCTATAAAAGACGAAAGGTAGCTTTACCTCACGGTAATCTACCAATCTTTTTGTTAACCTTAAATCTAATACTATGAAAAAATCACGATGCAAAGATACGGGGTTTCTGATAACCAACCAAACATTTTTCATTCAAAATGCTTCAAAAGTATGTTTTATAACATACTTTTAGGATTGGTTGCCCAATTTTATATTTTCAAAAGCATTTGAAGGGTCATTTTCACTTATTTTGTATGTGTCCAATGGACAATTGGTTAAATATAACTGATTCCCCGTGGTTTAGCATTACAATTTTACGCATTTCGAAACACTTTTTTACACTTCATACGCCGTTTTATGAATGAAAAATCGGACAAACCATCAAAAAATATCTATCTTTGCTTTTACATAGTTCACTAATACGCTTTAGCATGTCAAGGTTTACCAAAAAGAAGAAAGAACATATCGGGTTGTCGCCCTACGCATTGGTTTTTCGTGGTCAAAAGAAAACGGATAAGATTTTGCTGCAAGCCATGGATTTCGATCTGGAGTCGGTGCGCGAGTTGGAGGTGAAAACGAAAGAAGGATTGCTGAGTTTAAAAAACTCGAAAACGCTGAGTTGGCTCAATATTTATGGGTTGGACAATGTCGAAACCATGGAGGAGCTGGCTCAGGTATTTGGGATTGATGATAATATTCTTTCGGATGTAATGAATCCATCGCTGCGTCCTAAAGTTCAGGAATTTGAAAACGGACTTTTCTGCACCATAAAGTTGTTGCAATACAATGATAAAGATGATACGCTAAGCGTCGAAAACTTAAGTTTGATCATCACAGAGAATACGCTGATTTCTTTTCAGGAACTATCTGTGCACATGTTTGAACCTATACGCGAACGGATTAGAAAGCATAAGAATAAGATCCGCACTGCCGGATCCGACTATCTGGCTTTCGCATTGCTGGATGTGGTGGTCGACAATTATATTTACGTAATCGGGCAGCTGGGTGATAAGATAGAGGCACTGGAGGAAGATATCAGCAATAATCCTAAAAAAGAATTGTTGGATGACATCAATTCTTTCAAACGCGAATTGAATTTTTTGAGAAAGCACATTAAACCTGCCAAAGAAATGATTCTTAATCTGGCAAAAATGGAATCGGAGTTTATTCATAATGATAACCGCATTCATTTTAAAGAATTACAGGATAATATCAACGAGGCCAACGAACTTTCGGATAGTTACCGTGAAATTTTATACGATCAACTGAATATTTATCATTCAACAATGAGTACCCGGTTGAACGAAATAATGCGGGTACTTACCGTTTTTTCGGTTATATTCATTCCCCTTACTTTTATTGTGGGGGTGTATGGAACCAATTTTGATAATTTGCCCGAATTGCACTGGCCAAATGGCTATTTTATGATGTGGGGAGGAATGATTATCACCACATTCTTTATGCTTTGGTATTTCAGGCGAAAGAAATGGTTGTAAATACCAATTAGTATCCCTTTTTCTAGTCCGATAATTGAACGATTTTAAGGTTGATTTGTTTATCAAGTCTAGAGTTCAACAAAAACAAACAAATGGAAGAAATAACAAAGAAAGCTCCGAAGAAAAGTACTATTGAAAACCAGATATTGGTTATTTTCGGATCTAATGGCGATTTGTCGAAACGTAAGTTACTGCCCGCAATTTTTCAATTGTACCTCGACGATTTATTGCCCGATAATTTTATACTGATAGGTGCAGGTAGTCAGGAAAAGGATGAAGAGTCAAATAGAGTTGAGGTTAAGGAAGCATTGCTCCAGTTTGCCAAAGGAGATGTAACTGCTTTTCCGGATAAATTAGAGTTGTTTCTTCAACGATTGTATTACAAAAAAGTGCATAATCAAACCGAGGAAGATTTTGGAGCCTTGAAAGAATATATCGATGGGCTCTCGGCAAGGATGAATATCCCTAGAAATATCATTTATTATTTCTCCATACCTCCATTTTTGTACGAAGTGGTGGCTGCTCATTTGGTAAAACATGGTTTGAATACCGAAGATGATGGTTGGAAACGAATAATTGTGGAAAAACCATTCGGTTACAGTTATGATACGGCTATTGATTTGGACAAAAAGCTGCGGAGCGGTTTCAACGAAGATCAGATTTACCGTATCGACCATTATCTGGGAAAAGAAACGGTTCAGAATATTATGGTAACCCGTTTTTCGAACGGTTTTTTCGAACCCATTTGGAATCGAAAATATGTGGATAGAATCGAAATTACTGCGGCCGAAAAAATCGGGGTAGGCAGTCGTGGTGGATATTACGACACCTCGGGTGCCATGCGCGATATGATTCAGAACCACTTGATGCAGGTACTTGCGGTAATAGCCATGGAGCCACCTTCTATCTTTGACTCGGAATCTATTCGTAACGAAACTGTAAAAGTGTTACAAGCACTCCGACCAATTAAAACCTCTGAAATTCAGGATTATGTAGTACGTGGTCAGTATATTGCTACCGATGTGGATGGTGAACTTCAGAAAGGTTACAGACAGGAAACGAATGTGGTGTCGAACTCAAAGACCGAAACCTTTGTAGCGATGAAGGTTTTTGTGGATAACTGGCGTTGGGGCGATGTGCCGTTTTATATCCGTACCGGAAAGCAACTTCCGGAGCGCGTTACCGAAGTGATTCTTCACCTTAAACCGGCTCCTCATCAGCTGTTTAAACAGCGTTGCGTGGCACAATCGACCAACATGATTATTCTGCGAATCCATCCCGATGCCGGTGTAGCGGTGGATTTCGGCATGAAAATACCCGGAGCAGGTTACAAAGTACAAAACGTAAACATGGCCTTTCATTATTCCGATTTAGCCGAAAATAAAATATCAGAAGCCTATGAGCGATTGCTATTGGATTGTATGATCGGTGATTCGACCCTTTATGCACGTGCCGATGCGGTGAAGGCAAGTTGGAAATTTGTCGATCCGATACTTCAGGCCTGGAAAACAAATCCTAAAATTCCGTTGTATTTCTACGAATGTAATACCTGGGGACCTAATGAATCGAATGCACTGTTTGGCGATAAACAATTGAAATGGAGAGTGCCGTTTAAAAAATTTAAAACAGATTGATTGAAATTAAGTGGTGATATGAATATAATGTGATGCGTTAATTGTGTTGGAAGTGAAGTTTTTTTAATTGCTGTCCCATTTATGAGCCAAAATAAATGGATTGGATTCACCCGGCTTAGCCAAACATCAAATATTATTTGGCTATAGTCAAAATATTATTTTCAAATCTATCTGCCCCATAAATGAGCCGGCGATTGATACAAAGAGTACTACTACAATTAATTTATTCGACTTATATAGTTTCTCGTTTTTATTTTAACGCAACTTTACCAGTTTACAAAAATGAACCACATTTACGAAACTCCGGAAGAAACAGCACGTGCCGTGGCTGAATTAATTCTTGCCAAAGCAAAGGAGAAGACGAAGCAATCGCTCCCGTTTACTATTGCCTTGTCGGGTGGTAGCACTCCAAAATTGCTGTTTACATTGCTAGCTAATGAGTATGTCAATAGTGTCCCGTGGCATTTTGTCCGCTTGTTTTGGGTGGACGAACGCTGCGTACCGCCTACTCATCCCGAGAGTAATTTTGGGATGACTTACGATAGCTTGCTCACACATGTGCCGATTCATGATAGCAATATTTTTCGCATGCAGGGCGAGGATAATCCCGGCAAAGAAGTTTTGCGCTATCAAAAAATGCTAGAAAAGGAGTTGCCTCTGCGAGATGGGTTCCCAATCTTCGATTTAGTGCTGTTGGGGATGGGCGATGATGGTCATACAGCTTCCATTTTCCCCGATAACATGGATTTGTTGCAATTGGAACAGGCAGTGGCAGTAGGTGTCCATCCCGTTAGCGGTCAGGAGCGCATTACACTTACCGGAAAAACGATATTTGAAGCGAAACAAGTAGTTTTTCTTATCACCGGTAGCTCAAAAGCCACTGTGTTGAGACAAATTATTAAGCACGAGCCTAAAGGCGAACGTTATCCGGCATTTTATGTTGCAAAAAATGCAATATCGGCAGATTTTTATCTCGATAAGGCTGCTGCGGCTCTTTTATAATTAATTTCTTGGGCATGACTTTAGGCGAACATTTAGACGAGTTTTATAAAAAATACAACATTCCTGCCAATGGTGGGGTGGACGACAAAATATTTGAAGTTCCGTTCCCTTATTTTACACTTACTCTGCCAAATTTCTCCTGGCGAAAAAGAGCGCTGTATGTGCATGATTTAGAGCATATCCTCAACGATCAAGACACATCCTGGAGCGGCGAAATGTTTATTGCTTCGTGGGAAATTTCCACCGGCTTTTGGAAAAACATGCCGATTATCATTTTTCCTCTTTGGACTATGGGTTGGGGGCTTTGGAAGCATCCCCGGTCTGTAATCCGCGGTTTTCGGGCTGGAAACTCACAGCGTGGAATTGCCAATCTGGAAATAGAAAAAGAGAAACTGCTTTGTATGGATCTGGATCAATTGCGCGGGTTAATGCAACGTAATGGTAGTTCGCGTTCTCCGTATGTATTTTATATCCGGCTGATTAGTTGGGTTTTAACAAGTCAACTTCTCTTTTTTTTGCCACTTCTTCTTCTCTTTTTTTGCTTGATTATTTTCAAATAAATGTCTGAAAATAACAACCGCTAAAGTATTTTTCCCGTTTTGTGCTGGTATATAAAACTTTATCTTTAATTTTGAGGCCGATTTACGATCGTCAAAAACATTGCTAAAATGAAGAAGCTAATTGTTCTTTTTGCACTTTCTTTGCTTTGTACTCCGATTTTTGCTCAAATAAACAAATCGGATTCATCTGTTCAGGTAGTTAGTTACTGGAATATGCATGATAAACAGCGGTATACTATTACCGAAGAGAGTTATCAGGTTAAAAATGCAACCGACACTATTAAACGCCAACTTTTTACTTACGACGTAGATGTTGAAGTGCTTGACTCAACAGCAACTAGTTACACCGTTAAGTGGTTGTACCGCAATTTTAATATGAAGCACACCTGGAATCCGATCATGGAGAAATTACTTTCTGTAAGTAATAATTTGCCGGTGATTATAAAAACTTCCGAGATGGGCGTATTTCAGGAAGTGGTTAACTGGGAGGATGTGCGTGATTATATCGGTAAGGGAATTAATCTGATAAAATCCGAATACAAGGATGTTCCCAGTATGGATCTGGTTTTTGAACAGATTCAAAATACCTTTTCAACCAGAGAGGCCATTGAAAATTCTGCTATTCAGGAGATTCAGCAGTATTATACTTTTCATGGAGCAAAGTACAAGTTAAACGAAGAATATCCGGGTTCAATAAAACGTCCGAATGTGTACGGTGGCGAACCGTTCGATGCCGAGATAAATGTGTATTTGGATGAAATAAATTTTAACGACGACAATGTTATTCTTCGAACGTCACAGGCGGTTAATAATAAGCAACTTACTGATGCAGCCTATGGATACGTAAAGAAAATGGCACAGAATATGGGTGCGCCTTTCAACACAAAACGAATTGATTTTCCACTCGCAGTCAATAATATTGATACTGCCTCGCGCATTCAGGCGAGCACAGGCTGGGTGATTTTTAGTATTCAAACAAAAGAAGTATCGATGGATAATTTGCTGCAGGTTGATGAGCGATCCATTGAGATTCAATAATTAATAGTTATATAATGAAATCTAAGTTAGTTCTACTCTTATCAGTATTTTTATTCATTTCGTCGGGTGCGTGTGTCGCACAAAAATCATCAAAAAGCAGATCGTTATTTAGCACAGCTAATGTATCAAAATGGGAATATGTAATCAAGGATAAAGCTGTTTCTCCAACAGAGGTTTTTGTTATGAACGATGGATTGTTGCAAATTACAGGTGTTTCAACAGGTTATTTGCGTACCAAAAAAACATATACTGACTACGAACTTAAGGTCGAATGGCGTTGGACAAAGAAGCCGGGCAATAGTGGCGTGTTGGTTCATATTCAACAAAAGGACAGTATTTGGCCGGTATGTTACCAGATTCAACAAAAAGCTGATGCGGCAGGCGATATTATTTGCATGAATGGTCTGTGGGCAAAAGAATGTACAGACTCGGTAAAGTTCACGGTCAAAAAATCGCTTCCGTCGAATGAAAAACCCCTGGCCGAATGGAATAGTATGCAGATAGTATGCAAAAAAAATACATTGAAAGTATATGTGAATGGAATTCTGCAAAACAATCTTAGCGGACTGACTGCAAAAAAAGGATATATCGGCTTTCAAAATGAAGGAACACCTTTGGAATTCCGAAAGCTGACGATTGTTTCAAAATAATAATTCATAAACGCATTTTACGAACCAAAGACTTGTAGCTTTTAGCTGCAGGTCTTTTTTTGTAGAAACGTAAGCCTACAGATTTCGAAGTTGCGTCGAACGAAATGTAAAAATCAACAATGTCTCGATTATAAAATTTATAGATTTTAAGGGTTAATTGTTTCAACTGAAGGAAATATCTACATTATTTGGGGTTTATTTGTCATTATTTCGTCAAGTTTAGTGATTGCTCCCCAATAAATATCTCGATTAGCTGATTACATATTTTTATTCACTGCGTCTTACCATAAGATAAATCAGAAGTGAGACATCTGACATTACAAATTCAAGCTTTATTGAAGGAGTTTATGTTTCAAAAATGATAAGAGATAAATGAGAAACCCTATAATTCTAAAATTGTTAAACTAAATTTAATTCCTTATGGAAAAGCAACACAAAAAGTTTTTTTGGCAAGGAAACCATCAAATTGGTTTCTTGTCGTATGCAAAATGTGTATGTTGTTTTTTATTGGTATTTGCAGGTACAATGCAGACTATTTCTGCAGCACCGGTTGGAGCCCAATCAACACAGCAAACAAAGAAAAAGGTTGTCGGAAATGTAAAAGATGAAAATGGTGAGGCCTTAATTGGTGTTACTGTTACTGTCAAAGGACAGTCAGCCGGCACAGTTACCGATATAAACGGTAACTTTTCGTTAGAAGTAAGTCAACCAAATGTATTAGTTGTATCATATATTGGCTATACACGTCAGTTTATCGACTATACAGGTCAACAATCATTAGCAATCCAAATGATTTCGGATGCCGAAAAGTTGAATGAGGTGGTAGTTGTTGGATACGGGACTCAAAAAAGAAGTCATTTAACAGGTTCTGTTGAAACAATTAATCCGACCAAAATTACCGATTTGCCAGGGGGTAACTTGGGTGCATCTTTACGTGGACTGGTAAATGGATTGGGAGTAAGCGGTGGTGACTCACGTCCTGGTGCAGGAGCCGTGCTTACATTGCGCGATGGAAAAACTCCAATTTATGTTATTGATGATTACGTTTATGAGATGGTAGATCGGAGCGGTGGTAATCCTGGCGCTGCTGCATTTAATAATCTGGATCCTAACGAAATCGAAAGCATTTCGATTCTTAAAGATGCTGCTGCCGCAGTATATGGTGCCCGTTCTTCGGGAGGAGCTATTTTGGTAAAAACAAAACGCGGAAAAGATGGTGCACCAAAAATTTCTTACAGCACACAATTGACTACTAATGATGCGATTTCGCGTCCAAAGATGATGAACTCGTACGATTATGGAGTCTTTTATAATCGTTTTGCTTCCGGTAATCCAAGGAATCCGATTACGAATTTGAAAACAGGGTTATTCCAAGCTGACGAATTGGAAGCAATGAGGAACATTAATTATAACTCACTCGATGATGCATGGAAAACAGGATATAGTATGAAGCATAATTTGAACCTAAGTGGTGGTTCTAAGAATGCTACTTATTTTGCATCGATTTCTTATTATGATCAAGAAGGTAATTTGGGTAATGTAAAGTATAATCGTTGGAACTATCGTGCCGGATCGGAAGTTAAAGTAGCCTCAAACTTGAAATTAGGATTACAACTATCGGGTAATTACGGCCAAAATTCACAAACATTCAGTAAAGTTGGAGGTGAAAGTGTTGAAAATGATTATAAAACATTGTTGACAACGCCGACCTATATGCCAACATCTGTAGGAGGATATCCTCTTTTACGCTATGGCTTGAGTAATAGTGAGCGAAATCAAATACAACGTTACAACTACTTTGCTTTGCAAGATTTGGGTAACACTACTGTAAATAACCCACAAGATATGCTTATTGGAGCTAATCTTGCATACAATTTTGATTGGAACAAACACCTAAAGGGCCTTGAGTTCAAGCTTAATTATACGAAAGCTATCTCTACAAACGAAGGTCGTCAATATGGTTCAAAGTATAAAGGCTACTACTTTACACAGCGCGGAGGTTCAGGAAATCACTTGTATATTGACGAGGGAATTGATGCTGCATATCCCGGAGGATTACTCGATTCAAAGAATTTGAAAACAGTAGACGTGGATAATGGTAACCGTATTTTGCGTGATATGGAGCGTACGGATAGATATCAGTTGAACTTTGTGGCAACATATAATCGTAAATTCGGACAACATGCCGTTAGTGGATTATTTACTGTTGAGAAATCAGAGACTAATAACAGTTTTGTGCGTTTTATAAAAGAAACACCTATTGAAAATTACACCGGCGAATCAAATGGAGCTATCGGTGCTGTTAGTAGTTCAAGTCAAACATCTCGAATGGTATCGGGAATGCTTTCTTACGTTGGACGTTTCAATTATTCGTATGCTGACAAGTATTTATTTGAATTTCTTGTTCGTTCCGATGCTTCTACTAAATTTGCTCCTGAAAATTATTGGGGAACATTCCCATCTTTGTCTGCAGGTTGGGTTATCTCTGAAGAAAATTGGTTTAAAAAAGGTGTCTCTTGGGTAGATTTCTTAAAATTGCGTGGATCGTTTGGTATTTTGGGTTTCGACAATACAGATGCATGGTCATGGCAACAACGTTATACTTATCAAGCAAACAAAGGTGCAGTACTTGGTGGGGATAACAATATCGGTTGGGGCATGAAAATGGAAAAAGCACCAAACTACAATGGACATTGGGATAAGAGTTATAAGTATAATGTGGGTATTGATAGTCGTTTCTTGAGGAGCCGTTTGTCTGTTGGAGTTGATGCCTACTATACACAGAACAAGGATATGTTAGTTGCTCGTACAGGTTCATTACCTTTTACTGTTGGTGCGGCTATAGCTAAAGAAAATTACGATGCCACTGATACTTATGGCATTGAGTTGTCGTTAAATTGGAAAGATAGAATTGGAGATTTTAACTACAGTGTGGGCTTAAATACAGGTTATAGTGATGGTCGCTATCGCAAGAAAGATTGGTCATCTATCATTAAGCTTGGTGAAGTATACCCTAATGGACCGCTTGATATGGGTGTATGGGGTTATGACTGTACCGGTATGTTTCGCTCACAGGATCAAATTACACAGTATTTTGCGGATAACAATATTACAAAGTATGTGGGTGAATCAGATTTGACAAAGATAGTTCCGGGTTCATTGATATATCGTGATGTTCGCGGAGCACAACAAGCAGATGGCTCTTATGGTGCTCCTGATGGAGTAATTGATGAGAATGACTATATTCAGATCGCTAAGCATACAAGTAATGTTTATGGATTTACGTTAAACCTAGGTGGTGAGTGGAAAGGGTTGTCGTTCTCGACTCAGTTATCTACAAGTTGGGGTGGTTACTCAACGCTTCCTTCAACTGCAAGACCTTCAAGTTTGAGTGTGTTAGAATACACAAATGTACCCACTTTCTGGAACGACATGTTTAGTGCAACCGATGTTCTTGATGGTGCAGGTAACGTTGCAGGGTTAGCTAACATAAATGGAAAGTATCCAAATATGCTGTTGGGAAGTAATAGCCAAACTTCAAACTTTTGGAAAATCAGCTCATTGCGAATGGTACTTAGAAACTTTACCCTTGGATATAGCTTACCAAAGAGTGTTGTAAAGGTGTTGTCAATTGAAAGCTGCCGTTTCAACCTTACAGGAAATAATTTACTGAGCTTATTTAATCCTTATCCGGATAATTTTATGGATCCATTATCTTCTTACGATGCTTATCCTACTCTAAGGTCGTTCTCGTTAGGAGTTAATCTTACTTTCTAAACTATCTATAATATGAAAACAATAATAACAATAAAAGAGAGCCTTTTGGCATTAGCCATTGTTTCAGCTTTGATGATTACAGGATGTAATGATCAGTTCTTGGAAGAAAAGAAAGATTATTCAGGAGCTGCTGATGAAGTCTATAATATGTTTGCTACGGCACAGGGGAAAGTAGATTATATTTACAATTTGTGCCTGCCAAATTCTACTGCAAATGAAGGACATTCTAATCCTTCAACTGGTCGTAATGATGCGCACGGTGCATCTACCGAAGAGTTTGGTGGTTCGACTATATACGTGGGTACTTCAGAAATGAGTAATATTAACGTGGAAAAACTGTTTGCTAACTCAGCAACTGATGGCCCATGGACACGTATTCGTGAGTGTAATAACGCATTAGAAGGTATTGATAAGGGAACGTTAACTGAGAGTGAGAAAAATGAACTTAAAGGGCAGGTTTATTTTTGGCGTGCATGGGTTTATACCCGTTTAGCCATTACTTATGGTGGTGTTCCAATCGTTGTAAGTACGCAAAATCCTGTTTTAGGAGATAATCCGGATCAGAGTGATTTGAAAGTTCAGCGCAGTACCACTCAACAAACCATAGATTTTATTTGTGAAGATTTGGATAAGGCTGTAAGCTTGTTGCCTAACAGTTGGCCGGCTGCATCGGAAGGGCGTGTTATTAAAGCTGCTGCCGCTGCATTGAAAGCTCGATTGTTGCTGTTTTATGCTAGTCCGTTGTTCAACCCGACAGACGATCAAACCCGTTGGACAGCTGCTTATGAAGCTTCTAAGGCGGCTTATACTATTGCAACGCAATCGACTAAAGCATTGGTCCAAAGTACTGCTGCAACAAATGCCAAAGTATGGGGTGAAATGTTTACGAGTTATAATAGTCCCGAAGGAATACTTGTGAAACAGTATAATTCAAAAACTGATGACCAGATGCGCTTAAATAATAACTGGGAGCAATCTGTTCGACCTGCAACTGATGTTGTTCTAGGAGGGCAATCACTTATGGCTACAGCAGAAATGGTAGACCTATTCCCAATGGCTGATGGCTCGAAACCTGTTGTTGGTGTAAATTACGATAAGAAATTGTTTTTCAAAAACCGTGATCCGCGCTTCTATAGAACTTTTGCTTTTACCGGGTCTGTTTGGCCTTATGACGGAAATGCTAGTTTCACGGTGTGGAACTACTCATGGTATAGTAGTGCAGCCAATTATAGTAATGTCAGAAATCTTGGATTCTCGGCTACACTTAAAACTTTAGGTTCTACGTATAGCGGTGTTTATATTAGAAAACGCAGTAGCTCGACTGCTAAATATGATGCTTCTCAAGCGGGCGGTGCTTTTATTCTTTCTGCTGTTCCATATTTTGAAATTCGAATGGGCGAGGTAGTATTGAATTTTGCTGAGGCGGCCTGTGGCGCAAATAAGCTAGATGAAGCGTATGATTATCTTAAGTCGATTCGTGCTCGTGCATATGGTGCGGGGTCTCCTGCAGCAGCAACCGATTTCGGGCTTCTACCTGTAAAAGGAAATCGTCAACAACTTTTTTCGGCAATTCTTTATGAACGTCAAATAGAACTTGCATACGAAGGCAAGCGCTTTCAGGATATGAGACGTTGGTTGTTGTGGGATGGTGGTGCGACCTTAAACACTATTACGGGTAAAGCATTAGCCTTTGGTGGAAATACTTGCACTTATCTTGGTGTGGCTCCATTGAACGGACAACGTCGTCACGGTATTTTGATGGTAAATCCGACAGTATTGTCATCATATAATCAAAGTAACGACCCATTGAAGACTCAGCAGGTTGGAGTCGGTCTTAACCCTGATGCTAACGCAGCTACATTTGCAACACAAGTAACAGCATTGGAAACCTTTTATTCTAAACTGGTTCGCAAAGATATTGACAATGTGGATGGGACAGATGTAAACTTCAAGGTAACCTTTCTTCCGAAGTATTATTTCCCGGCCATTCACAAGGATGAGTTAAAGCAAAATCCATATATCTGGCAACAACTTGGTTGGAAAGATTATTATGAGGTTGATGGCACGTATAATCCACTTTTGGATACATTGCCTAATTGATATATGATTCAAATAAATTTATTTAGGGAGACCTTTCTCTAAATACCTCCACGCAAGTGAGGGAATTAAAAGAATGGAGACTTTGGTGTAATGACCGGAGTCTCCATTTTGCATTTGTGGAACTGCGGTTTTTTGAGTACAATTGCAGGTGGTTTGCGTCTTTATTAGTGGAGTTCGATACTACTACACATTACTAATTACAATAATAAAATGAACAAAAAAACATTTCTGAAAACACTTACTGTGCTGCTTTTCGCGCCGATGGCGTTGTTTGCACA
The DNA here is from genome assembly GCA_942493025.1 of Paludibacteraceae bacterium. GTDB lineage: Bacteria > Bacteroidota > Bacteroidia > Bacteroidales > Paludibacteraceae > Paludibacter. The sequence goes on along the minus strand of OW818663.1, from coordinate 3,108,346 downwards.
ATATCCCGACGTTCCGAAAGATGTAAAGGCGCAGGCTGATAAAATGATTATGGATGAAAATGCCTACGTTGATAGCGTAATGAATGCTAACAAAGCAATTCTGAGAGCTGAAGCGATGAATGGTAAACCTTATATTCCATGGGCTGCCCGTCCGACGGATTTACCGCAAGCCCGGATCCCTTCTTTCCCGGGTGCCGAAGGTGGTGGTCAATTTTCTTTTGGTGGTCGTGGCGGTAAAGTGATTACCGTGAGCAGTCTGGCCGATCGTGGACCGGGTACCTTGCGCGAAGCCTGCGAAGGAACTGTTGGTGCACGTATCGTGGTATTTAATGTGGCCGGGATTATCCGGTTGAAATCGCCCATCATTATTTATGCCCCTTATATTACTATAGCCGGACAAACAGCTCCGGGTGATGGTATTTGTGTGGCAGGTGAGTCGTTCTGGGTAAATACGCACGATGTAGTAGTGCGTCATATGCGTTTCCGCCGTGGTGAAACAAAAGTAGAGCGCCGTGATGATACCTTTGGAGGAAATCCGGTTGGGAATATTATGATTGATCACTGTACCTGTATGTGGGGATTGGACGAGAATATTTCGTTCTACCGTCATATGTTCAACCCACAAGATGGTAACAAAGATTTGAAATTACCGACTGTGAATGTAACAATTCAGAATACTATCTCTGCACAGGCTTTGGATACTTATAACCATGCTTTTGGGAGTACTTTAGGTGGCGAGAACTGCTCGTTTATGCGCAATCTTTGGGCCAATAATGCCGGACGTAACCCATCTATCGGTTGGAATGGTATTTTCAATTTTGTGAATAATGTGGTGTACAACTGGGCAAACCGTTCGGTAGATGGTGGTGATTATACTGCTCTTTATAACATTATCAATAATTATTACAAGCCGGGAGCACTTACTCCAAAGAATGCACCTATTGGGCACCGTATTCTAAAACCTGAATCGGGTCGTAGTAAATTAGGATACCTGGTGTTTGGACGTGTGTATGCTAATGGTAACATTATGGAAGGCAACGATGCGGTAACAAAAGATAACTGGAACGGTGGTGTGCAAGTGGAAGAGATGGAAAACGCCGGGAAATATACCGACTCTATGCGTTGGAATACTCCTTTCCCAAAACCGGAATTTCCTATTATGAGTGCTAAGGAGGCCTATAACTTTGTGTTGAATAATGTTGGAGCGAATATTCCGAAACGCGATATCGTGGATCAACATATCATCGAACAAGTTCGTACAGGCAAAGCTTTTTACAAAGAAGGTCTTGATTCTGTTGATTTTTATCAATTCAAACACCGTCGTTTACCAAAAGACTCTTATAAAAACGGTATTATAACCGATATTCGTCAGGTAGGTGGTTACCCTGAGTACAAAGGAACTCCTTATATCGACACTGATAAAGATGGTATGCCTGATGCATGGGAAAAAGCCAATGGTTTAAATCCAAATGATGCATCTGATGCTATTAAAGATTGCACAGGTGATGGTTATACAAATATCGAAAAATATATCAATGCTATCAGTACCAAGAAAAAGGTGGACTGGACGAATACTAAGAACAATTACGATACCCTGGCTAAAAAGGGGAAACTAATGTAAGGATGACCCCTAACCCCTAAAGGGGAAAAGGAAGTTACAACTATTAATTATAATTAAAAATGAATATTAAAAGAATTTTCAGAGATAAAGCTAACTTTAATTCCCCTTTAGGGGTTAGGGGTTTTCTTTTTCTGTTATTAATGTTGACCACTACCGTTAGTGCTGTTGAACTGGACTCCAAAAATCGTGATTCGAAATATGTAGAAGCCATCGTTGCCCGTTCGAAGAAAACGGTTGATAAGTTGGAATTGAAAGATGCTACTGTTGCAACAAATGTAACTTACATTGTTGCCAATCGTTATTTCAAGCTAAATGATATTTATGCTAAACGAGATACCGCGATAGCTAAAATCAAGCGTTCGGCTTTGACCGGTGAGGCTAAAAATAATGCTTTGGCTGCTGCTCAAAACGAAAAGGAAGCTGCGGTGTATCGTTCTCATTTTGCTTTCCCTGCTGAACTGTCGATGTTTATTGACGAATCGCAAATAGAAGCCATCAAGGATGGTATCACTTTCGGGGTAGTAAAAGTAACGTATGATGCTACTTTGGAGATGATTCCGTCGCTAAAAGCTGAAGAAAAAGCACAAATACAGGCTTGGCTCAAAGAAGCCCGCGAGTTTGCTATTGATGCGGAGAACTCCGATAAGAAACATGCCGAATTTGGCAAGTACAAAGGCCGTATAAACAACTATCTTTCGGCACGTGGGTACAATCTTGTAAAGGAGCGCGAAGGCTGGTATGCGCGCAATAAAGCCCGCGACGAAGCTAAAAAGAAATAGAGTTTTTTGATGTTTGATAAGTGAACTCCCGCAATTGGTTTTGGCCGATTGCGGGAGTTTTTTGTTTTTATATTTCTCGTGTTCGAGATGGGTATTCACATTGAACTTTAGTTGCAGTATTGAAAAATATGATTTAAATAAATATATTTTTGTCTTTCTCAGGTTCGGTGCTACGCACCTTATAATTACCCTTTTTTATATTTCTACAAATAGTTCGCAACTACGTTGCTTTTAGGTGCGTATGGTACATTCCGGCTTGACGGAAGCACCGTATTATTTGTAGAAATATTAAACAAAAGAACAAAGGTGCGTAGCACCGAAACTGAGAAAATATATTTGTTTTAATCATATTTTTGATACCCCACATTCAAGTCTGTTCGACTGAGACTTCTGACTCAATAAAAATATAAAATGAACACATTGATAGATGGTAATGTCTTGATTCTATCGCCCCAATATTATTTGAGATAGCAGGTGTGAGGTGGGAGCGGTAAGCGGTTATTCCGGTTTATATTCGTTAACGGGGATTGGTTAGGAGTCATTTTTGATGCCTCAGCCCAAATTGGGCTGGACCCGCCGAAATCTGGTTGGTTAAAGCCCTAATTGGGCTTTAACCAACCAATTTCAGTTTGACCTGTCCCAATTTGGGCTTTAACGAACCAGCTTTCCGTAGCCCTGTCCCAAGCTGGGATTGGGCAAAATCATTTTAGGTTGACTTTCCCAACTTGGGACGGGGTGTTTTTTTTACAATTTGATGTAAATCCGATAGAAGATACCATTATTCAACCAAAAAATGCTGCCCGAGATGGAGCAGCATTTACTGTGAGTTTCGCAAATTCCAATTCGCGGTTGATATGTTCGCGAGTTGGAACTCACGAGGGAGATTACAACTTCACTTCCATGTATTTTACCCGTTGTCTGCGCCATGTGTATACCACATGAATGCGTCCGTCCTTGCCCTGAATGATGCTGGGGTAGGAGTATTGCGAAATGGGTGAGTCTTCGAGTACAAGTTTCATTTCCCAGTTGATGCCATCATTCGACACGGCAATATTGAGCGGTGTGCGAACCCCTTTTTTTGCTCCCGGAGGTGTAGCCACAGCATTGTAGATAATGGCTTGTCGCCCGTCCTGCAAGCTTACGGCATCGGTTCCCGAGTTATTGTTTGGCAGACTGGTGAGCGTAAGTGGTGTCCATGTTTCGCCTTTGTCCGAACTCCACGAAGTAGCCACTTTACCGTTGCGTGTGCGACAAAGGATTTGCAGGCGACCATCTTTGTGCGTAAGGATGCTTGGCTGAATGGCCTGTACGGTAGTTGCCTTTATGTTTTCGCCCCCTTCTATGTCGTTGGTAGTATTTGTCCCGTTGTTGTCCATGTCTTGCGTAAGAATGGCTTTAGAAGCGGCAATAGGCCCTACAATATGGGTTTTGCGTCCGCCTTCTTCGGCTATTTCGAAATGCACTTTCCAACCATTGCCTTCGGTGCTCGACGGCGCAATGGATTTGCCATCCACATCTACTATTTTGTTTTTGATAGGTCCAAGATAGCCTTCAGGTAGCTGGTATGCTTTGCTCCAGGAGCGACCGCCGTCGTTGCTCATTTTTAGATATCCTACCCAGTCGGACACGCGGTTACCTATTTTGTAGAACAGGTACAGCGGTCCGTTAGGCATTTGGTACAAAACCGGATTGTAGCAGGCTTTGCGCAGCGTGGGACTGAATATTCCATCGGCAGCTAATGCAGGTGCTGTCCATGTTTTGCTGCCTTTGTCTTTACGACAGGTATAAATGCATACATCGGGTGCACCTTCGCGCGTACCTCCAAAAAATGCAGTCACTAAATCGCCGGCTGTGGTCTCCACTATTGTGGCCGAATGTGCTTGTGGAAAATCAGCTTTCTCGTACAGAAATTCATTGGTTATAATACCTTTTTTTTGCGGGATATCCACGCTGTAGGTATAACTACCCGAGCCTACGTTCTCCACTTTTCCGTTTGGTAAATGGAGTTCGGCGGTGCTATTGGTTGGTATCGTAACTTCCCAGTCGAGGTGCATGGTGGATTTCTTCCATTTGCTGATCACTTTTCCGTACGGTGTAATGTAGGAAGCATCTACATGTTCCAAATCGGGTATTTCGAAGTTAGGTTTCAACACAATGTTTTTGAATGCCACGGCTTCGGTGTTCGATTTTATTCCTCCCAGGTTTTCGTATGCCCATGTCACGAGGTCGCCCAGCAGCATCACGTGGTTAGCCGAGTTCATGGCCGGATCAGCTGTATTACCGTTCCATAATTCCCAAATGGTGGTGGCTCCATTGGCAGCCATATAGCCCCACGAGGGATATTCCTCATTCGAAGCGAGTGCAAATGCCACATCGGCACGTCCCATGCGGCTCAATTCGCGCATCAACCACTGAATGCCCACCACGCCGCAAGTAATATTGAGCTCGGCTGTGCCGATTTGCGATTTGGTATTGGCAGGAACAGTTTTGAATAAAATCTGCTTGGATACAGTGTCGGCATATTGCTGTGGTACCATACCAAATGCCAATGGCAGCAGGTTGGATGTAACGGTATTATTGCCATAATAAAGCGAATCGGCATGGAAAAACTTTTGATTAAAGCCGGCTTTTACTTTTTCGGCCAGAGTTGTGAATTGTTTTGCCTCTTGTTTTAATCCCTGTACGTTGGCAAAACGAGTCATTACGGTTAGAATTTTATAGTAATAAGCTGTAGAAATAAGCGTTCCATCGGTAATGCGCTTTGGATCCTGACTATGAATCATTTTCAGGTCTTCGGGTGGCATACACCAGTCGCCGTACTGATCTTTGGTCATCAGATAATCGGCATTCATGTAGTTTTTTTCCATGTGAGCCATCCATTTTTTGATAGCTGCATAATTGTCTTCGATGGGTTTCTTGTTTCCAAACTGCGTGTAAGTCATGTCGCACAAAAAGGGCAATGTAGCCGGCCATGTCACATTATCAGTATAATAGGTCAGATACACAGGAGCCACATCCGGAATGCAACCGTCCTGACGTTGTGCGTCGCGGATATCATTGCCCCATTTTGCGTACATTAGGTTGTTGTCAAATAAGAAACTCTCGCCCCAGCAACCCATGGCGCGGTCGCCCAACCAGGGTTGACGTTCATCCCGTTGCGGACAATCCACCGGCATGCCTTTGTAATTGTCACGAATGCCCCACCATGCATTTTTTAGTACCTGGTTCAGCGTGTTATTCGATGTGGTAAGAGTTCCCAGTTGTTCCATTTCATCGCTCACTACTTCTGCCGAGAAATCAGTTAAGGAAGGAGTGTAGCTCAGTCCGCTCACTTCCACATAGCGGAAGCCGTGATACACAAAACAAGGTGCCCATTCTTCGCCGGCTTTATCGCCTTTCAGAATGTACAGGTCAGTGCATCTGGCACTGCGTAGGTTTTCGGTGTAGAGTTCACCATCTTTTTGCAAGGTTTCTGCAAAGCGTAGTTTTACCGAGTCGCCCGCATTGCCATGCACACGAATGCGCAACCAACCGGCTATGTTTTGTCCCAAATCGAGAATGTATTTGTTCCCTATTTGTTTCAATGTTAGCGGAGTGATTTTATCCAGTATTTTCATTCCGGGCATCATTTGCGCGCGTAGCTCTTCTCCCGGAAATCGTACGCGTTGTGCATTTTGCCATTTGGTATCGTCGTAGCCGGTCTTGTTCCAGCCGGTCAGTTCTTTGCGCGCATCGTATTCTTCGCCGTTGTATTCGTTGTTACTACGAATAGGCCCGTCGGCGGTTAATTTCCAGTTGTCTTTCGTTGTAATGTTTTCTGTTGTTCCATCGCTATACTCTAACGTAAGTATCATGCGCACCTTGGGGTAGCCGTAAGTGGGCACTTTCCACGGTTTATAGGTTTGACGCATATTGTAAAAACGACCATTCCCCAATGCAATTCCCACTGCATTTTGTCCTTTTTGGAGCAATGATGTTACATCGAACGTGTTATACAATACCGCTTTATCATATCCTGTAGAGGCGGGTGCCAATACCTGATCGCCCACTTTCTGTCCGTTGATAAACAGTTCGTATACGCCCAGTCCGCAGATATGAACCGATGCGCGTTTGATTTCTTTCTTAGCTGCAAACTCTTTGCGTACGTATCGTGCCGACAAACGGCTGTAGTAAGTTTCGTCGTCCCACGGCATGGCTTTGTCTAAGCCAATCCATTGCGCCGATTTCCAGTCGGTTTCTTCAAATAATCCCATGCTCCAGCTGGCGACAGGACTCCATGCGGCCTCCCCTTTGTTGGTCCACACCTTTACTTTCCAGTAGTAAGCTCCATTGCTTTGCAGGTCTTTGCCGGCAAACGGAATCCACAGCGAAGCGTCCGACGACACTTTGCCGCTGTTCCAGATGTCACCGTTATCATTTTTCAGGTTCTCTGCTGATGAAGCGACCAGAATCTGATAGGCTTTCTGTAGAACGTTATGCTCGGTAGTAGCTTCTGTTTTCCAACTAAAGCGGGGCTTTGGTGCATCTATTCCCAATGGATTGGTTATGCCTTCGGTGCGCAAAGCGGTGATGGTGACGGTAGCAAAAAGAGATGAGCAAAAGAAAAGAAAAAATAAAGCCCCACCTAACCTCCTCCAAGGGGAGGAACTTAAAGTTAGCTTCTTATAATACTTTTTATTGTATAACATTTTCTTAAATTTATTATTTACGATACAGATTTTCTAAGTCCCCTTTTTGGGGATTGGGGGGGCTATTTGCACTGTCTACTGCTATCAACACACGGTCGTTTCCGGCATTGTATGCAATATCTATCGCAAAGTTTGTCACTTTAGAACCATCGAACTCGCCGATAAATTGCAGTTCGCCGTTTTTAGGATTGAACCACCAGCAGTTTTTCTTCGCACCGCTTATTTTCGATAAGTCGATTTGCATCGGACGGGCCGTGTAGTTGTATACCAATAAATAATCGTTTCCACGAGTGGCAATGGCACGGTCGTAACGTTCGCCATTTTGACCGGCAATGACGGTTTGATCCGGCACACGTTCCACAAATGGGAAGGCAAGCATCAAGGCCTTTAGGTATTTCATTTGGTTGTAGCCCGGATCTTTCAGACAGTCGTACCAATATCTGCTGGGGAAGAATGAACCGCTCACCCCAGGTTTGTAAAACTGCATGATAGAATTGTGACCATAGGTATGTCCGAACGAGCCTGCAAATACCGACCAGTAAGCATAGCGGCGCACATCATTTGCATTCCAGCGCGCTTCATTTTCTTCGTGCAGTCCTTGCGGAATATCTTCGTACGATGGTTCTCCATCAATGACGGGCTTCAGTGTTTTCAACGATTGACTTTTTTCGACGTACATCCAATTGTCCTCTTCGGTGTTTTCGGCAATGGTGTAGTCGCCGTCGCCTTTGCGTTGTCCGTAACGGCGATGTCCGCTTTGAAACATATTGAAATCCAGCCAGGCTGCCTCATTAAACCATGTTGCCGATGATGTTCTTCCACGTGGATGGTAGGTCATCAGATGGTTGTTATCCACTGCTTTTATACTGGTAGCCAGCGCTTCCCAAACGTCCGTTTTTACATCGCCACGGATGTCACCACCAATGAACCAGATAATGTTCGGACTGTTTTTATAACGTTCACCCAGAAACTTCCCGTAGGCTTGTGCCTCTTTTACCGACATTTGACCGGAGCCAACCATTCCACCCCAGATACAATCCATCCCGATGAAAATTCCTCTTTTCTCAGCTGATTTGATGATAAAATCCATGTGATCCCAATAGCCATAAACACCTTTTTTGTTGATGTCTTTGAAATTGAATCCATCGGGCATCGAAGATTGTCCGTAGGCATTAATCGATGGAACTTTGTCAATTGTTTGAATTTGTACCACGTTGAACCCGCGTTTGCTGCATTCGCTCAGATAGAAATCGGCTTCGTCGCGGTTTAATCGTTCGGGTAATAACCAGCCGGTATCTCCTAACCAAAAGAAAGGAGCACCGTTTTCGTGCTGTAAATAACGACCGTTTTGAGTGACCTTCAACTTTCCATTATCCCATGGGAGTTTTGAATTCTTCGACTGTGCAGACGCAAAAATGGATACTACCAGGAATGTGCTTAAAATTAGTCTCTTCATATGTTCTGTTTTTTTATAGCAAATGTTGTATAATGATATTGAGCGGTATTGTTTTGTTTTATTGGTAGTAACTAATCTAAAATGTATATGTCGGTGCTCTGCACCTCTATCTACACATTCTACTGTTTTTCTACAAATATTTAGGTGCTCTGCACCTTGTTTGAAAAAATCCAAAGGGACAGCGTCCCGAGATCTTTGTAGAAATTAAATTATTGTTGAGTCTTTAAGGTGCAGCGCACCGAAATCTATATTTTTTCTTTCCGAATTTCAAAGGTGACTTAAGATAATAGATAATTATTTGTATTCTCTCTGTACGGAACGCTATCTCTTTAATTTTTCAAATTGAATAGATGCAAGTATAAACGGACCAACCGATTTAGGGTCATTTTCGATCACAGGTTCACCGATATAATACTCAAAGCTTCCGTCGCGGTACACCTTATCGCCACCCAATCCGGCAACGGAGCAACAATTTGTAATAGTGATGGTACCGTCGGCTTCATTTTTGATAAAAGTACTGATCAAGCCGTTGAAAGCCTTTGTTGTAGGTGCTGTATATGATTTTGAAATATAGCCTTTGTTGATGGATTTGCTTAGGAAATAAACAAACATCGAACTGGCCGATGATTCGAGGTAATTGCCTTTGCGATTTCCCTGATCGGTAACCTGATACCAAACGCCTGACGCAGGATCCTGATACCTGATAAGCGTTGCAGCCAGATTTCGGACGATAGCTAATACTCGCTCACGCCCTTTGGTTTCTTTAGGCAAATAGTCCAAAACATCCACCAACGAGGCGGCATACCAACCAATGCTTCTGCTCCAGAAGTTGGGCGAGCAGCCGGTTACTTTGTTGGCCCAGGCTTGTTCTTTGCTTTCGTCCCAACCGTGATAATATAATCCTGTTTTGGAGTCGTATGTTTTTTTGTTGATGAGCGATATTTGATTCAATGCATCCGCAAAAGCTGCTTTGTCGTCAAAGCTTGTTCCATATTGCACTAAAAAGGGTGTTGCCATAAACAGGCCGTCCAACCACATTTGATGGGTGTACTTCAATTTATGCCAGTAGCCACCTTCCGATGTACGGGGTTGCTGTGTCAACTGTTTGCGAAGTGTATCCATAGCTGTTTTGTAGCGTTGATCTTTGGTCTGCGCATAAAAGTCGAACAGTATTTTGCCGGGGTTTACATTGTCGAGGTTGAAGGACAGGTAATCCATTTTTATCTTGCCTTTGGCATCGATAAGGCTGTCGGCATAGATCTTGGCATAATCGTAGTAAGCTTTGTCGCCCGACGATTTCCATGTTTCTAACATTGATTTTACGACTAATCCATGGGTATATCCCCAGCGCGGTTTGGTTGCGTTCTCAATCATCCATGGTTCGGCAAACCGTTTCATTTCCGAGCGAGCCATGCGTTCACTCCATCTTACTGAGTCGCTTTTCTTTGTGGCGGCACTCATCGATGTGGCTACAAAAAGCACTAGTAAGCCAATGTATTTGAAGCTTTTTGAATCTATTTTTTTCATTTTCAGTATTATTTATTCTGATTATAATGCCTTGATTTCATAACTTACTCCGGCCACCGTTTGTAAGTCGTAAAGATAAGTCTTTTTTAATTCCACCGGATTTAGTTTGGCCTTTTCATTGATTAATGGTTTTGGAGTTGTTGGTAAGGCATAGAAAGTGTTTGGATTTTCGCCTTTTGCTTCAACCAGTCCTTTGGCGGTAAGTGGGGTCAATGAACGCAAGCGGCAACTTCCGCCGTTTCGCGATTTGATAATGATTTTTTCCAATTTGTTTTGACTCCATTTAATGTCCATTTCGAAACCACCACGAGCTACTAATCCTTTAATCTCACCTTTGTCCCAAACCGTTGGCAAAGCAGGAAGCAGGTAAATAAAGCCATCGTAACTTTGCATCAACATCTCGGCAATTCCCGCCGTGCAGCCAAAGTTTCCATCAATCTGGAAAGGTGGATGTGCATCGAATAAGTTCGGATAGGTACCACCTTTTTTCAATTCATTGCGTACTAACGACAGTTGATTGGTAATGAGTTTGTAGGCATGATCGCCATCGAGCAATCGTGCCCAGTAGCAAACTTTCCATGCCATGCTCCAGCCCGTTGATGGGTCGCCGCGATGAATAAGTGATGTGCGTGCTGCATCAAACAGCTCAGGTGTGCGATAAGGCGAAATCTGACTGCCCGGATACAACCCCCACAGATGCGAAACGTGGCGATGGATATCCGCCGGATCATCCCAATCGTTCATCCATTCCTGTAATTGTCCCCAGCGACCAATCTGAAAAGGCGCCATCTCTTTCAATCGATTTTGTAAGTGATTTGCAAAATCAGTATCCGTATTGAGCGTTTTCGAACTAGCAATAACAATGTTCCAAAGGCTTGAAATCAATTCATTGTCCATGGTTACACCACCGGCCGTGGTAGCTTGACCATCCAACCCCGGATGAACATTCTCAGGCGAATTGCTTGGGCAAAGTACCAACCAATTATGCGTAGGCTCTTTTACCATTACCTGATCGAAAAACAAGGCAGCATTTTTCATCAACGGATATACTGATTTCAGAAAAGCAATATCGCCGGTGTGAAGATAATGTTCCCATAAATGCAAACTTAACCATGCGCCACCCGCCAACCACATACCTGAAGGTGCTTTGTCGATAGAGCCCGTTACGCGCCAGATGTCTGTGTTGTGATGAAGCACCCAACCGTCGGCTCCATACATGATTTTTGCCGCATCTTTACCGGTTTCACTCACTTCTTTGGTCAGGCGAAACAGCGGTTCGTTCAGTTCCGTCAGGTTGGTAACTTCTGCCGGCCAGTAGTTCATTTCCAGATTGATGTTGGTTGTGTACTTGCTGTCCCACGAAGGCAACATCTTATCGTTCCAAATGCCTTGTAGATTCGCCGGTTGTCCACCCGGTTGCGAAGCGCTGATCAATAGGTAACGGCCATATTTATAGTATGTTGCCACCAGATGTGCATCGTTCGTTTTAGCAAAGTTTTCAACACGCTTGTCGGTTGTTTCTGTTGATGTATTGTCCCCTAAATCCAACGATGACTTATCCATAAACGTTTTGAAATAAGCGATATGTGCTTTTTTTGTCTCGGCGTACGAGTGTTCCAACGCTTTGTTCAGGTAGGTTTTAGCGCGTTCCTGTGCATCGCCAGTAATGTCTTTATAGTTGTTGAAATTGGTGGCAATAGAAACGTAGAGAATGGCTTCATTGGCATTTTCTACCGAGAGTACACCATCTTTGCAAGTCATTGTTCCACCCATCGTTTTGGCTGTTACTCGTCCCTGAAATTTAACTCTACCTTTCTGACCTTCATGGTTCGCCGAAACACCATCCAGCGTTACGCTGTTGCCGTCAGTAGCTATAAGTACATCCTGATGTGGAGAAGTAAATACTGCATTGAAAGTGATTTTCTTCTTTTTAGAAGCGGTTAATCGGATAATTATTACCTGGTCAGTAAATGACGTAAATGTTTCGCGCATGAAAGTTACGCCATCTACATTGTAGCGCACCGAGGTACAAGCCGAATCAAGATTCAAATCGCGATAATAATCGGTATAGCGGGTATGTCCCGGAAATGAAATGCGCAGATCGCCAAAAGGCAGGTAAGGCATACCCTGATTGGTGGCTGACATCACTTTCTGAGTAGCCAGCGTTTGCGCTTCGAAGTATTTCCCTGCAAAAACGAGGTCACGAATCTTGGGAATATTAGTCAGTGCTTCCGGATTAGGGTTGTTGTTCGGGCTACCGGCCCAGATGGTGGCTTCGTTCAACTGAATTTGCTCCGTTGCCGGATTCCCGAAAACCATAGCACCTAATCTCCCATTCCCCAACGGTAATGCTTCCGTCCAAACCTGTGCCGGTTTGTCGTACCACAGCTTGTAGGCGTTGGACTGAGCTGATAATAAGGAAAAACCGCAAATAAACGAAAAAATAAATAAGTGGATTCTCTTGATTTGATATGTCATATTTGATATGTTATTTACTTTCCAAAAGTACTATAAATGACGTAAGGAATTGCGATTTGTACCCAAAAATGCTAAGTAATATATTTGCTGAAAAATACGGCTTCATATATTATTTGATTCAAATAACTAGTAATTTCTTCAACATACTGAAGAAATTACTATTAAAATCTTCAGTATGTTGAAGATTTTAATAGTAAATGCATTTTTAGGATAAAAAAAATGTATCTTTGTGCATTAATATTAGAATAAAATGATAAAACGTTTACTTGAGGATAAAATTTTTAATCGTTTAGAAGCCAATAAGGTAATGCTTATCTTTGGACCTCGACGAGTTGGTAAGACAGTCTTACTACGAAAAATCATTGATAGGTTTGATGGTGAATATCTATTGTTAAACGGTGAAGATATTGATTCGTTAATGCTATTAGAACCAAAATCTATTTCCAATTATAAACGACTTTTGAATGGAATTGACTTATTAGCAATAGATGAAGCGCAAAACATCCCTGAAATAGGACAAAAATTAAAATTAATAGTAGATGAGGTATCAAATATAAAAGTAATTGCAAGTGGCTCATCCTCTTTCGATTTACAAAACAAAGCGGGCGAACCTTTGGTTGGTAGAAGTACGCAGTTTCACTTATTTCCATTTTGTCAGGCAGAACTTTCGCAAAATGAAAACAAGCTCCAAACAAAACAAAGTTTCGAAGATAGATTAATATTTGGATGCTACCCGGAAGTTGTAAGTATCAGTGAGATAGATAAAAAGAAAGATTATTTGCGAGACATTGTGAATGCATATTTACTGAAAGACATTTTAAATATTGATGGGTTGAAGAACTCAAAAAAAATGATTGATTTGCTTCGATTAATCGCATTTCAAATGGGCAATGAAGTATCGTTCGATGAATTAGCCAAGCAATTGGGAATAAGCAGAAATACGGTCGAAAAATATCTCGACTTGCTTTCAAAAGTATTTGTTATCTATCGGTTGGGTTCATTTTCGCGCAATTTGAGGAAAGAAATATCGAAAGCAGGGAAATGGTATTTTTATGATAATGGTATTCGAAATGCACTGATTGGCAATTACAGCCCAATTTCTCAACGCACAGATATTGGGCAACTATGGGAAGGTTATTTGATAAGCGAAAGAATAAAACTATCTAACTATAAGTCCGACAACAAATTATTTTACTTTTGGAGAACGTACGATGGGCAGGAAATTGATTTAATTGAAGAACTAGATGGCAATATTAGTGCATTTGAGTTTAAGTGGGGCGACAAAATACCCAAAGCTCCACGCGCATTTTCAGATAACTATGTTGATTCAAAATTTAATGTTATTAATAAAAATAATTATCTGGAATTTATTGAGCAATAAGTTTGTTGAAAAAATAACGCAGTATTTATATATAATTACTGAACTATAGCGCAGAAATTGTATATAAATACTGCGCTTAAACGAAAATGACAGTATGAATTAACTTCATACTGTCATTTTTTATCTACTCCAAAGGGAAGTTTATTTCATCTTTTCCTCCGTTTTCTTTTTCGCTTCTTTCTCTGCTTTTAGTTTGTTGGTAAATTCTTTGTACATTAGTTTCCAGCTGCGACCATTTTCGTTGAAGTATTTCTCGCATTTATCTTTGTAAATTTCGAAAACAGCAGAGATTTCGCCTTTCATTGTTTTATAATCTACCGCTTCCTCCCGAGCAAGTCGTAATTGACTCACAACGTACGCTTCTTCTTTCTCTGTCATATTTGGAACAATGGCTTTGAATCCTTTCAGCGTAAACTGGTATTTGCCAATGGTGTACAGATCCAATACTTTTTCCACTTGTTCTTCTGTCAGATCTTTGCGAAGTCCGGTCATCAGATTTTCGTGTACTGATGTTGGTTTGGTAGAGCAGGCAACCACATCGCGGTGAACATCGGTCATTAGCTCTCCGGTTCTTGGATTGATACCTTTCGGAATGATGGTGTACGGATGGTCGTTGTGCCAGTCACGAACCGCTTTCATATGTGTTTTGATAATATTGAATACCCGGGCTTCTTTTTCTTTGTCATTTAGTTTGAGCGAATCGACAAATGTTTTAGCTCGTTTTTCCAAATCAATATCTGAATGAGTTCCGGCGTCGGCTTTTTTATTGAAGAATTTTTCGACTTGAGCAAACTCGCGAATGGCGCTTGCGGGCATTTTCTCACCTTTCGCTCCAAAGCTGTACATGGCTTCTTTCTGTTCGATGGTTACTTTTGTTTCGTCAAGCATTTTGGCATTTAATCCAAAATTATTATTGAAAAAATCGTAAACCGCTTTTCGTTTATTGATACCAAAATCGTGTTTTTCGTTTGGCAAATGAATGTTTGATAGCTTATTTGTAGCATTATAAAAACTATAAATACGCTGTAAATAAGGATATTCCAACTCCGGAACAGAAGCCGTCCAATCGCCACCATCCGAAACAATACAAAGCGGTTTCGGTGCAAAAGTAGCCATTAACTCTGCATTATTTGTACCACCTCCTGATAGTGAAATTGGCATACCGCTCTCACACGGACAACCACCGTCGAAATGTGAGGCCAGACTGACAGTTGGGCAAACCGCTGTAAAACGATCGTCGAGTGCTGCCAGCAACACCACCTGCGAACCACCGCCCGAACCACCATTGGCTCCAATACGTTTTGGGTCAATATCTTTGCGGGTAAGCATGTAATCGAGAATGGTCAATCCATTCATTATTTGAATGATGTGTGCTACTGAAGTACGATGAGCTGTATAAGTTACCTGCAATTCCGATTCACCCCAACCGAACAAATCATAACTCACGCAAGTTGCACCCATGCGGGCCAAAGTCGCAAAACGGGTTTGTTCATCATTATTATAACGCCCGTCGGCCCAATGTCCGTTTGGACAAAGTATCAGGGCATGCTTTCCTTTGCTCGAAGACGTGTAAATAGAACCGTTTACGTACAATCCGGGCATAGTTTCCAACGCAAAATTCTGAACCGAATAGCCGTCAAATTTTCTGATCTTTGATAGAATTGGTTTTGATTGGATTCGCTTAGCAAGTGCCGAATCAATTTGTAACTTCTCGCGCACTTCTCTTCTCAGAGCTGCTCTTCGGGTGTTCCATGCGGTAGAATCTTTGTAAAGCGTATTGAGATAAGCCAACATTTTCTTTCCATCTTCGGGTGTACGGCGAGGATATTCGTAGGCTTTTATCTTGTAGGTTTTTTCGTCTTGTTTGGCAAATTTATAGTCGAAAAGCGATAACACATTGGTCAACGATTCTTCTACCGAATACGGGCGAATGCGAAAGTCGGCAAATGTAACTACTTTGCCGGTTGTATCGGCATCGTATTTCAACTTTACATTGAAACGTGTGCCTATTTCCTGTAAAATCTGCCCAAGAGGTTTTGAGAATTGGGTTTCGTAGGATTGGGCAAACCCTTGTGATTGTAGTAATTGGAATGAGAAAAGCAGTAAAATAACTAATTTTTTATACATGTTGCTTTTGAATAATAAGGTTTTATATTTATTACCTGACGAAATAGCCAATCAATTGTAGCCAATGAACCGTTTAATTCGATACGACTAATGATAATTATTATATTTCAATAATTGAATTCCAATAATTGTTTATTCTTTGAATCGTATTACAAGAAAGAAGCTGCATCAAAAGAAAAAGGAACGCGAATTACGCAAATAAACGCAAATTTAAAAAAAAATCATAAATTGCTATTATCCAGACAAATACAAAATTTCAACAAAATGGAATTTGTGAAAATTTGCGTAATTTGCGTTCAAAAAACACTTTTTAATACAGCCTTCTTCTTAAACTTATTGTTATTTTGACTCAATTTTTTCCCCATTCACATACACATCAGTCATTTTTATATTGGTGCAATTTTGGAAAATGGATTTTTGTTTTCCATCAATATTGATGTTTGTAAACGTGATATTGCTGATGGGTGACTCTTCCAGCCCTCTGATTTTTATTGGAATCAATACATCGGATCCGGTTACATTGCTGATATTAATATTTCTGAAAATGGGTGTACGTTCACTCAGCGGTTCTGCAGGCATTTTGGTATAAAGCATGTCTAAGATAATAGCTTCCTCCTGAATATTTTTCATCACAATATTGCTGATTTGAATATCTTCCACCACACCACCGCGACCACGGGTCGATTTTATGCGGATACCACGGTCGGTGCCATCGAAAACACAGTTGCTGATAACTACTTTTTTTACTCCACCGCTCATTTCGCTGCCAATAACCACACCGCCATGACCCGCCAACATAGTACAATTGGTAATGGTGATGTTCTCGTTTGCCCAGCCTAATTTGCGGGCTTGCAAATCCCGACCACTTTTGAGCGTGATGCAATCGTCGCCCACTGAAATATGGCAGTTCGAAATATGCACGTACCGGCACGATTCAGGGTTAATTCCGTCGGTATTGGGCGAAAGTGGATTGTTGATCGTTACCCGATCTACGGTCACGTTTTCACAAAACTCCGGATTCACTGTCCAAAACGGTGAGTTGAGAATGGTAATTCCTTCAATACGAACGTTTTTACAACGCACAGGCTGTATAAAGGGCGGGCGGAAAAAACGTCGTTGCAATGATTCGGAATAATCCTGATTAATTTCGGAACCGATTACCTTTGCATCATTCACCTGATCCCACAGCGGTTGATATTTATTGATGTCACGCTTTCCGTTGTTTTTCAAATCGATGATAACTTTAAAGAATTCGTCCCACCACTTTTTGCCCTGTCCATCAATTTTGCCTTCGCCTTTGATGGTAATATTTTCGGCATCTACGGCATAAATCAGTGGCGAAAAGCTTTTCATCATAATGCCTTCGTGACGCATTTCAACATAAGGCAAATAATCGTCGAAATTATCCGAAAACAGCAAAGTTGCACCGGCTTCGAGTTCGATGGTGATATTACTTTTCATTTTAATGGCACCCGTCAGATAAGTTCCTGCAGGAAAAAATAGCGTTCCTCCACCGTTGGCATTGAGTTTATCAATGGTTTTGTTGATTAGCACTGTATTTAGCTTTTTACCTGATGCAATAGCTCCGGCTTTGCGCATATCTACCAAAGCAGCCGATACATTTATTAAAGAAGAAAGCAAAAATGCTATTACGAATAGAAGTTTATTATTCATATGTTGTTGATTTTTTATACAAAAGGAACACAAATAGTTAGTATCGATATTTTAAAGTATTAAAAAAACTATTTCATCGCCGTAGAAAAGTGATAAATACCACTTTTTACAGTTTCGGATTTAGTTTCTCCCGGCAAATAAATAGCTGCTGAGCAATTTTCAGGTATATTCACAGTCATTGAAAAGTTCTCTCCTTCCAATTTCCAGTCAACCGAAATTTTTCCATATAAAGTTTTTGTAGAAGCTTTTACAAATTTTAAGTCACCAACAATCTCCGGTCGGATGATAAAATGCTGCATCCCTGGATTTGCCGGGTCAATCTGAATGCCGGCCAGCGAAGCAAAAAACCATTCATCAATTTGCCCCAGCATAAAATGATTCCACGAAGCTCCTTGCCGCGGATCCCATTGTTCGGTAAGTGTGGTAGCGCCAAATTTCAACTGAAAACCGTAGCCCGGAGCTTCATCGTGATTGAATAGGGTGTACATTAATTCATTTAATCCATTGGTAGCCAATGTTTGGAATAAATATCGGTTGCCAATATCGCCCGTTGTAAGCCGATTTCCGTGTGTTTTTATATCTTTTACCAGATTATCAAGCACAGCCTGGCGATTTTCGGGCACTACAATTTCCATGTAAACGGCCATCGAATTCGCTGTTTGACTGCCTGTAGCATATTGTTTGGTTTCGGCATTAAAAAATTTGGTATTCAGTACTTTTCGGACTTTTTCGGCCAACGAAGCATAATGCGCAGCATCATATTTATTGCCAACTAATTCAGCCGATTTTACTAAATATTTCAACGCGTAAAAATAATAAGCAGTAGCCACAAAAGGCACAGGCGTATTGCGCGAATATCCGGCTTTGAAGTTTCCGTAATCGTACCAATCGCCCAGCCCGAATGACACTACATGATTATCGGCACGACTTGTCAGGTAATCCACCCAACGACGCATCGACTGGTAATTATTCACAATCAGCGACGAATCGCCATAAAATTCGTAATACATCCATGGCATAATCAAAATGGAACTTCCCCATTCGGGCGAAACGCCAAATTCGTCAAATCCACTTTTATTGCCAAAAAAATTATACATGGGAGCGATGGAAGACACCGCACCATCGGGTTGTTGCGCATCAACCATATCCTGCATTATTTTGGGTAAAAAATCCTCCAAATCATAATTATACAGCAACACTGGTCCGTTTAAATGCAATTGCTCTATCCAGCCCAGTTTTTCGCGTTGCGGACAATCGGTAAAAACGCCCTGCATATTGCTCTGAATCGCTTTCTGAATTAAGGTGTGCGTTTTATTAAATAGCTCGTTCGAACATTCGAAAGTAGATATTTGCGGTGCTGAATTGAATACAAAGCACGATTTTATATCTTTTAAAACAGGTAATTTTCGTGGATTTTTATCACCTTTCAGTACTGCACCTTCCACCTGAATATATTTGAACCCATAATACGAAAAGCGCGGATGCCAGGTTTCATCTTTTTCTCCTTTCAGAATATAAGTATAAAAGTGAGGTCGGCCGGACTGTTGTTGATTCACAGCTCCTTCGGGGAAAACTGATTCACCTACAAAAATTGTTATGGTATCGCCTTTTTTACCATTCACAGTAATTTCGGGGAAACCGGCTAAATTCTGGTACATATCAAAAACCAGGGCAGAATTCTCGACTTTCCGTTTCGAATGAATTGAAGCGCTGTCGCATTCAGTCTTATTCAAATGTTTCACCGACTTCATGCCAATTCGCTCCATTATTTTAATTGGATAACCTTTCTGCGCTATCAGTTTGCCTTTCTGCGCATCCTGAATAACAACAGCTTTCCAGTTGTCATCCTTAAATCCCGCTTTGTCCCAACCTTTTTGTTCCAATCGGGCATCGTAATCTTCGCCCCCGTAAATGTCATTGTAAGTGATTGGACTAAAAGTATATTTCCAACTTCCGTCCGAAACAATTTCTTCGGTGGAATTATCGGTATATCGAATAATGGTTTTGAAAAGCAGCGTTGGTGCACCAAACGACACTTTCAGTTTGCTGTAACGTCCACCTTGCGCGTTGAAAAAGCCATTTCCCAACAAAACACCGAATACATTTTCGCCTTTTTTCAGGTAAGAAGTTAGGTCAAAAGTATTGTAATAAATGGTTTTGTCGTAATCGCTCCAATAGGGTGCGAACTCACCATCGCCCACTTTTTTGCCATTAACGCTAAACTCGTAATGTCCTAAACCACATATCGATGTGACCGCTTCTTTTATTTCTTTTTTTGCAATAAATGATTTTCGGAGAATTATACTTTTCCGTGAAATCGGGTCGATGTTTTTCCAAACAGTCTTGTATTCGGGTGTTCCCATTTCCCAACTCAGGAAACGCTTTCCGGCGGGAATTCGGGCAGAATCGGAGCGAATGGCACCAATCCAGACCCCTTTATCCCCTAAAGGGGAATTTAAGAAAGATTCTGTGGGCAATTCGCTGACAGATTTTGTGATTTCAATGGCTTGAGATGCTATTGATAAACATAAAATAATAATAGCAAGAAATAACTTTTTCATATCCTATCTATTATTTCAGATTTTCTTTAATAATTAATTTTGATAAAGTGGGAGCAGAGCCCACTTCTTTTCCATCCACCAATACGCGCAATCCTTTGCCTAAATGGTATTTATTGCCGTTTTTGTCCCAGATAATAGTCAGGTTACGACCGTGATACAATACATTATCTAAACAAAACCAATCCCATTTACCATCGGGTAATAAAGGATTTACTTCAATTGTATTATCCATCCGTGGACGAAGACCAACCAATCCGGTAATAATTAAATCGTTGAAAGTGGAATGATTGTAGTATCGACTGCGTTCCTGATCGCCTTTGAGCCAATATCCCGTTACTTCATCGAGGTATTCGCCAATGTAAGGTAATCCTCTATAAGCCTGCGATTGAACTAGTTTTTCCAAATGACTGAAATACAAACTATCAGTAGCCGTTTTTTGATTGTAATTGTTCATAAAATTGGCCATGGCTGTTAAAATCTGCGAAGTAGCAAACGGCCAAACCGAACCGTCCCATTCACATTTACCCACACCGCGGGTTCGGAATTCCGGGTGGCGACGTTCGGCTGTTGTCATGCCAAATGGAGCCGAAAAACCTTTTTCGTCGGCTAATTGCAACCAAGCGCTATCGCATTTTGTCGGTGTTGGCATATTGAAATACCAGGGCAAATAACCGATAAACTCACGCACATTGGCCAATGAGTCTTTTCGCAAGGTTTCGAAGAATCCTATTTTTTCACCCCAAAGTTTGTTTTGAATAAGGGTTTTAATGGTATCCGCTTTTTGGTTGTAAAGCGTAGATTTTTCATTGTTTCCGGCCAAAGTAAATATTGTTGACAACGCTTTGGCATTGCCATACATATAACTGTTGATGGTTGGACGGGCAAATTGTTTTTTGCGTCCACCACTGATAGTTTCTTCCATACCGTCCTGCACATCACCCTGCCAGAATAGTCCGGTTTTCAAGCGGTGTGTGTTTTCCCAACGCAGGTATTCTGCTTCCAGATCGTTCAGTAAATCAAGTAAAAAAGCCTTATCACCCGTTACAAAATAACGATTCAGTTGCGCATCGATGTTCCATGAACTGAAGTTCATCATTTTCTTCATGGGCGCGCCTTCGTTGCCACGGTACCAGGTGCGCGTAATTTGATTCATAAAAGTTGTATCGCGCAACCAGCGACTTTCGTAGGTATGATGCCCGAATGCACACGATATTAAATTGTATTTGTCGGCATAGGTTCTGTTGACCAAAAATTCAGTCATGCCATAGCCAACCGGAGTTTCTTTGATGTGCTTGCGCAATGTCCACCAGCGGTAGTAATACAGTTCTTCGAAATTCTTCTGCGGACATTCAAAAAGTGGAATATTTTGCTTCATCCAGTCGGCTGCTTTGGCATTCGGTATGGCTTGTACAATATTTTCGTTTTCCATGCCATTAAAATAATCCACATAATGTCTGAAATCGGCAAATTTCAGTACCGAGGCACTTGCATCTACATCCAACGATTCAGTTTTAAAATTAGCAATTCGGAAAACTGCTAATGGCTCTTGTTCACCGGCATTCGATACGTCATAATCCTGATCGGCAGGCGTTTCTGGTGTTGGGAAAGTTCGTGGTGCACCTGTGCAAAACGTTACGCGTTCGATGCTGCCCACAGGAGCGTAAAACATTCGAACTCCCACCTGCTTTCCATCAACCGACAGCGTTATGCTGCGATTTGCCACCGAAAGTTTAGCTTCCACGCGATAGCTTTTTCCGGCTTCGTATTTCATAAAGTTTGAAAAACGCGAACCACCTTTTGCACGAAACACACCTTCGTTGGTCATCTCCAAACGTGAACAGGCAATGCCCTTTTCGTCCAGAAACTCGATACGTAAAACACCTTTATCCATTTGTTCTGCCTGCACATCGAATGCTACTTTTAATTCTTTCGAAGCAGGAATTTTACGTTCCACTTTCGCGTAATCAAATGGATCTTTGTCCGACAGCGTCAACCAGTTTTTGCCATTTACTTTTTGGATCGAAACGGGTGCCCAAAGTGGTGAGTAAATATTCCAATCTGTAAGCTCAGCTATTTTGGTATTATTCTCAAAATTATCATTCGCATGAGTTGTAGGCGTAATTTTTACCGGTACCGGAATGCGCGACACCCACATATCTTCTTTGTTTACGCTATAGGTCACCCACATATTTTTATCGGCAGGAATACCGTTACCTTCCTGAATGCCACGGGTATATTGCGGACCATAGGATTTGTAATTTCCACCGTAACGCATGGGTGTAATTTCGCCATGAACGAGATTCAAAGTGGTGTAATTCAATCCGTCAGCCGAAGAAGAAATGGCCAGCGGCCAGCGAAATTCGGAGGGGTTGTAAACCGTTGCGTAGCTTCCGTCGGTTAGTCGTTGTCCCCATATTTTGGCATTACTGTTTACAAATCCTTTGGCACGTTCCACGGGTTGCACCCAGGTGCGTCCGCCATCTTCGCTGATAGATGTGAGCGCGTGTTTCCACAGCGAAGCCACTTTACCATCGGGTAAATGATAGTAACAAAACGCTTTGTAGCCTTTGTCGAGCGGAATAAGTTTATCGCCACGGTCGGCCTCTTCTACCCACTGCATCATGTACAGCGGATTATCCAGAATCTCCTGACAGGCTAGTCGGAAAGCTTTGTCTTTGCTATTCGAAAAATGCGGATGCGCTGTATTTTTAGCATTAAAACCATGATTGTAATAAATGAAATATATCGATCCAAAAGTGCCATCCTTTTTGATTTCACGCACCACGCGACCGATACCATTTCCATCGTTCGGGTCATCTTTTTTGTCCAATGCCACGCCATAATTGGCCATGGTTATTAATTTTCCGGCTTTGGAAACATAAAAACCCACACGCTGATGCATAATGGCAGTCAAATCTTTCGCAACACCCGGATATTCAGGTTTTGTAAAACCATCGGGTACTTTGTAAATGGGGAACAAAACCTGCGGATTTGTCCATGTGTAACCATCGGTAGATGTTTGGAGAAAAGTTTGCGATGGTGGAATATGTTCGCCCACCTCACCACTAAGGTATTGGAGGTAAAAAACACCATTCCAATATGCCAACATGGGTTGATGATTGTATGTCCAGCCATTGCAGTTCGACGCATCAGGATGTTGGCGATTGGCGCGCATCACCTGAATATTATGAATCCCAACTACCGGCGAAAGTTGTCCATCGTGGTAAGCAGGATTGGCTAGTGTGGTGCCTGTGTAATGAATTTTGTTTTGTGCCAGGAGCTGGTTTGTCGATACGCAAAACAATATCCAGACAAAAAATATAAAGTTTGTTTTTTTCATCTTGACTGTAAGAGCTTGAATGCAAAGATAGTGAAGTTTTACTTAACTGCTGAAAGAATGGTAGTAGTAGTGTCTGATTTTTGATTAAGACTCAAATGGCTGATTCTTATCATATTGTCGACAATCGAAGCAGGTGCTTGGAAAATGGTACCGTGCTTATGATCTTTTGGAACTGAAACTTCTTTTGATATGTTGGAATAATGAATAAAATCTTTCGTTGCAACAGCTCCGAATGAAAATTTCTTGTACTCGTCAAAATAGATCAGGTACCTGTCGCCCAGTTTTTCTACAGTAGGTCCCTCCACGAAATTATCTGAAAACGTAGTGCTTGCTTTCGAGTAAGGACCCGTGGGTGATTTTGCAAAGGCCACTTTCAAATTCCTGTTGGGGCGGGTGTTGTCTTTAAATACCAATATATAATCGTTTTTAGCTCGTTTTACAATGGTACCATCTATAGAACTGAAGCCAGGATCGTAAAGAAGCTTTGTTGGTGATAAGGTTTTAAAATTTTTAGTTGTCATATAAAACAATCGATGATTGTTTTTCTCATCTTCAATACCGCGTTTATATCGATTTGGGACGCACGATGCCCAAACAACTACAAACTCTGCTTTTTCATTGTTGTAAAAAATTTCAGGAGCCCATACGTTTACTGTTGTCGGTTCACTTTTCATAACCGGTATCAATTGTTGTTTCGACCAATGAATGAGGTCTTTCGAATAAGCATAACCAAATCCCAGATCGCCTTTCCAACTGCTGGTCCATACTAAATGGAAAGTGCCATCAGGAGTTTGAGTGATAGATGGGTCACGCAACACCTTTTGATTTCCAATTATCGGTCTCAACCAAGTGCCGGGAATACTGTCCCAGTGCATACCATCTCTACTGTAAATAAACCGTAATCCTTCGTTGGCAGGTTCGTGAAATGAGGTGGAAACGAAAATGTTCTTCTCTGCATAACTGCACTGAAGTGCAAACAGTAAAGTGATTAATATTAAAGGTTTCAATCTTATTTTTAATGTACCAATTCTAAACATAAATCTTTTTTTATCTCGTGAAAACTATTATTTAGACGAAGAAAGGTTGGAATAGTACTCAATGAAACTAAAAATTGAAGAATAGAGCCATGTAGTATTTCATCTTGTTTTCAGCAGTACAAAAAGGCTTTTTGTTTCGTCAATAGAGAAATAATGTCACACTATTAACTATATGCAAATGCACTACGCAAAAAAACACTTCTTCTTTTTTCTTTTAATTTTTTGTTTTTCGGTGAATGCACAAAACCGGGGACTCACGAACACATCTGTGAGCAAATATACTAAAATGAACAGTACTGACATCGATGCAGTTCATTGGACCAATGGTTTCTGGAACGAACGGTATGCAATTATTAAAGATACAATGATACAATCGATGTGGCATACGCTTAAAGATGCTGATCTGAGTCATGCGTATCGCAATTTTGAAATTGCTGCGGGTGAATGTGGTGGAACTCACAGTGGTCCTCCTTTTCACGATGGCGATTTTTATAAGTTTTTCGAAGGAGTTGCTTCGGTTTATGCACAAACGAAAGATCCTAAACTTGATAAAATGATGGATGAGATTATTGCTGTCATAGCTAAAGTGCAACGTCAGGACGGATATATTCATACGCCGGTAATCATTTCTGAAATGAATAAAGGGGTCGATTCGCACAAACACGATAATATTGTAACCGGAACGAGTGTTGGCAAGAAAGATGATAAAGCGTTCGAGAATCGACTAAATTTTGAGACTTACAATTTGGGACATCTGATGATGGCGGGCGTTATTCATCACCGGGCGACTGGAAAAACTACCTTGTTAAACATTGCTATCAAAGCCACTGATTTTCTATGTCATTTCTACGAAACAGCTTCGGCAGAACTGGCCCGCAATGCGATTTGCCCTTCGCACTACATGGGTGTGGTGGAAATGTATCGCGAAACGAAGAATCCACGCTATCTGGAGTTATCGAAAAATCTGATTGATATACGCGGAATGGTGCAAAGCGGTACCGACGATAATCAGGATCGTGTGCCTTTTCGTAAACAATATAATGCCATGGGACATGCCGTGCGTGCCAATTATTTGTACGCAGGCGTAGCCGATGTGTATGCAGAAACCGGCGAAGAACAGCTAATGAAAAACCTCACGAGCATCTGGAACGATATTGTTAACCGTAAGATGTATGTTACCGGTGCATGTGGAGCTTTGTACGATGGCACTTCGCCTGATGGTACAAATTATACGCCCGATAGCATTCAAAAAGTACATCAAAGTTACGGAAGAGCGTATCAGCTACCCAATAGCACGGCGCATAACGAAACCTGTGCCAACATAGGCAATATGCTTTTCAACTGGCGAATGTTGCAGGTAACGGGCGAAGCTAAATATGCCGAGGTTGTAGAAACGGCTCTTTATAACAGCGTGTTGAGTGGCATCAGTTTAGACGGAACAAAATTCTTTTATACCAATCCTTTGCGCATCTCGCATGATTTTCCATACGCTTTGCGATGGTCGAAAGAGCGTGAGCTGTACATTAAACTATGTAACTGTTGTCCGCCCAATACCGTGCGCACGCTCACTCAGGTGCAAGATTATGCCTACACGCTGAGCGATAATGCTGTTTGGTGCAATCTCTACAGTGGAAGTCAGTTGGAAACGGCAATTAATTCAAAAGAAAAAATTAAGCTATCGCAAACCACGGATTATCCATGGGATGGTGCCATAAAAATATCGGTAGATAAAGCCCCTAAAAAAGCGTTTTCGCTGTATCTTCGAATCCCGGAGTGGTGCGAAAAAGCGACCGTAACGATTAATGGACAAGCTTTTGCGGCTGATAATAAAGCCAATTCGTATACACAAATTAACCGTGTGTGGAAAAAAGGCGATGTGGTTGAATTGGTGTTGGATATGCCGGTAAAATTAATTGAATCGAATCCTTTGGTGGAAGAAACTCGTAACCAGACCGTTGTGAAGCGCGGACCGTTGGTGTATTGTCTCGAAGGAGTTGATGTTGCCGGAGGAAAATCGATTGATAACGTGTTGATTCCGGCTGATATGAAATTCAGTCCGCGCAAAACAACTATTGCCGGAAGTCCGGTAGTTGTTTTGGAGGGTACTGCCCGACTAACGAACGAGGATTCGTGGATAAATACCTTGTACCGTCCGGTTGGAAAAACGGATAAAACGGTCAATATTACTCTTATCCCCTATTATGCATGGGGTAACCGTGGCAAAATGGATATGACGGTATGGATGCCGTTGGTAAAATGATGACGTATCACGTATAGACGCACGGCAGTGCGTCTATACACACAAAAAAATCATAAAATGAATCAATTAGTTAAATACATAGTTCTCATTTTTTTATCTACAGGGCAGTGTGTCAATGCCACCAATATTTATGTTTCCCCTTCGGGAAATGATAAAAATGTTGGTTCAGTTTCAGCTCCAAAAGCAACACTTTCGGCTGCTTTACGTCAGGCACGTGAGTTGCGCCGTCAGAATGCCGTCGGAGTCGAAAACGGGATTCAGATACTCATGAAAGGTGGAACCTATGATCAATACGAGCCGGTTTTTATTCGTCCGGAAGATAGTGGCACAGCGCAATCGCCAACCATTATTTGCGGCGCTGCGAATGAAAATGTGGTGGTGAGTGGTGGTGTAAAAATCGGAGACTGGAAAAAGTGCGGAAAATATTGGGTAGCTGATGTTCCTGATTTTAATGGACGTCCGTTCGATTTTCGACAACTGTGGGTGAACGGTCGCAAAGCGGTTCGCGCCCGCGATGTGGTTGATTTCGAAAAGATGTATCGCATCCGCAGTAATGATGCCGCCAACGAGATACTTTGGGTACCTGCTGCTGCGGTGAAATCCATTCTGAAAGCGCCTTATGTCGAAATGGTATTACATGAAATGTGGTGTGTGGCCAACCTGCGCGTCAAATCTATTGAAGTGCACGGCGACTCGGCAGCTGTACGTTTTCATAACCCCGAGAGTCGTCTTCAGTTTGAACACCCGTGGCCACGACCCATGATTGGCAAAGGAGTAAATTCACCATTTTATCTCACGAATGCCATCGAATTACTCGACCAGCCCGGTGAATGGTTTCATGATATCAAAACACACAAACTTTATTACTATCCGCTTGCCGGCGAGAATCCCAATCGGGTGGAGATAATTGCTCCGGCTGTTGAAACATTAGTACAAGTAGAGGGAACTCTCGACCGTCCGGTGGAGAACGTTATTTTCAAAAATATCAGTTTTAATTACAGCACATGGATGCGGCCATCGGAAAAAGGACATGTGCCTTTGCAGGCCGGTATGTATCTGACCGAAGCATACAAGGTTAGTCCCAAAATTATTCGTACGGATAACAATCACAAACTCGATAATCAGGGTTGGTTGGGTCGTCCGGCTGCAGCAGTTACTGTGACTGGAGCTAATAATATCGACTTTGAGAATTGCCGTTTCGAGCATTTGGGTTATTCAGGTTTGGATTATATCTCGGGAGCAAGAGGTGGTAAAGTGGAAGGCTGTACGTTCCGCGATATTGTGGGTAATGGTTTGGTGGTGGGTAGTTTCTCACCTACTTCACTCGAAACGCATTTGCCCTACGATCCTTCCGATAAGCGCGAGGTCTGTAGCGGTCAGCAGATCAAAAACAATTTGTTTACCGATGTAACGAATGAAGACTGGGGCTGTGTGGCTATTTGTGCCAGCTATGTGAGCAATATTAATATCGAGCACAACGAAATCAGCGAGGTTTCGTACACGGGCATTAATCTTGGTTGGGGCTGGAATCAGACTGTGAATTGCATGCGCAACAATCGCGTGCATGCCAACAATATTCATCATTATGCTAAACATATGTACGATGTTGCGGGCATTTACACCCTCGGTTCACAGCCTAAAACGGTGATATCCGAAAACTATATTCACGACATTTACAAACCCGGTTATGTGCACGATCCTACCTGGTGGTTCTATTTGTATACCGATGAGGGTTCATCGTTTATCACCCTGAAAGATAATCGCACCGATGGAGACAAATTCCTGAAAAACGCCAACGGTCCAGGCAATACATGGGAAAATAACGGGGCGATGGTGAATGATAGTATAATACATAATGCAGGTATAATGAAATGACACCCAAAGGTGCCCTCTTGATAAGCATTAGAATAGCGTTCTATTTATTCTTCCGTAATATACCCGATGCGCTTTCGTGGTGTATTGGTTATTGGCTTGTTGGAATGAAGTTCTGCTAACGATTGATTGATAAGCTCCAATTGCATGCGGGTGTCTTCGTTTATATCGTTTTGGTCGGTAAAAATATCTTCGATGTAAGCTTTCAGTTCTTTCAACTCTAAATGAAGTTCTGCGATATTATCAGCAGGCTTTAATATTAAATGTTGACGAATGGCGACAAATGCGCGCATAATTCCCATATTTATCTGAATAGCTGTTTTAGAGTTAAGTACACTACTAAGCATAGCTACGCCTAATTCTGTGAATGCATAGGGAAGTTTTCTTACGCCACCCCAACTTGATATCACAATTTGTGATTTCCAATTTTGAAATTCAATGTCTGTTAATTGAAACATAAAGTCAGTTGGAAATCTTTCAAGATTTCGTTTGACGGCTTGGTTTAAAACCCGAGTCTCAACACCATATACTTCTGCTAAATCACGGTCTATCATTACTCTTTGACCTCGAATTTCATAAATTTTAGTATGAATTTGTTGTAATTCCATAGAATAAAAGGATTAAGAATAAATTTCTGTAAACACAAAAATAAAAAAAAATATCTGTAAGTAAGATGTTTGTCGTTTTATTTTTTAGTAAAGCCGATTACATGTTACAAAAACAAGTATTTTACGTCCATAATAAGTAAAAAATCGTCTTGAATTGAATTCTGATTCCAGGCTCAACTATCTGAATAATATGAAACGCACACTTTTTCTCTCTTTATTTTCAGTTATGACATTGCTATCCAATGCCCAGTCATGGATATGGTATCCGGGCGATTACGAGATTTGGCTCGGCAACGAGATGAACAACCGCCGTACGGAACGGGGTGCCTTTTTTCCTCATTTTTGGAAGATGGACAGTCATTATGTGTTGGTGGAGTTTAGTAAGAAGATTGATTTAGCTACAGCCGAAGAAATTGAAATATCCGTGGAAGGAAAGTTCAATATCAAGTTGGATGGCAAACTTCAATTTGGTATGCCAACAAAGTTCACTCTCCCTGCCGGAAAACACAGTCTGAACATTAAAGTATGGAATCAGGCGACTCCTCCTGCCATTTTTGTAAAAGGAAAAACCGTGAATTCCGACGCTTCCTGGAAGGTAACCTACGAGGATAAAGAATGGATTGACGAAAGCGGTAAAGCCAGCGACACTTCAGCCACTATTTATATGGATGCGGCTACTTCTGACAGTTTTAAATCGGCTGATACACCTCCTTCGAAATATAAATTACCCACCGAACCTATGGCAGCCGTAAAGCGTGAGAAGAAAAACGATGGTGAATTGATTGATTTTGGCAAGGAGACCTTTGGTTTTCTAAAATTGCAAGGACTGAAAGGTACCGGGGAAGTGCATATCTACTACGGTGAAAGTCCCGAGGAAGCACTGGATACTAAGTTTTGTGAAACGTTGGACCGACTGTCGTTGGATGGCTCGTCGGTGACTGATGAAGCCCGGAACGTGACTTTGAAACCGGAGGACAATTATACCTTGGGAAATAATAAAGCTTTCCGTTACGTGTACATTACCAAAGATGCCGGAGTGAGTTATGCCGATGTAAGTATGTTGTACGAGTATAAACCCGAAGTGCGAAAAGGTTCGTTTCGTTGTAACGACGAAGAGGTGAACCGCATGTGGGAAGTGGGAGCATACACCATGCAACTCACCACGCGCGAATTTTTTATTGATGGTATCAAACGCGACCGCTGGACCTGGAGTGGCGATGCTATTCAAAGTTATTTGATGAATTACTACTTGTTTTTTGATGCCGAAACGGTAAAGAAAACCATCTGGCTGCTTCGTGGTAAAGATCCGGTAACGAGTCATACCAATACCATTATGGATTACACATTTTACTGGTTTCTGTCCATTTACGACTACTATAAATTCACCGGCGACACGCATTTTATCCAACAAGTATACCCCCGCATGCAAAGCATGATGGAATATGTGCTGGGACGTACCAATAAAAACGGCATGGTGGAAGGACAAACCGGAGATTGGGTGTTTGTGGACTGGGCCGATGGTTATATGGACAAACACGGCGAATTGTCGTACGAGCAGGTGCTGTTTTGCAAAAGCTTAGAGACAATGGCGCTGTGTGCCGATTTAGCCAAGAATCCGACCGACAAAACGAAATACGATGGCCTGGCAACGGCATTGCGCAGTAAGCTGGAACCTGCCTTTTGGAACGAAACGAAGAAAGCATTGGTGCATAATCGTCTTGATGGAAAACAGCAAGAACAGATTACCCGCTATTCCAATATGTTTGCCGTGTTCTTCAATTACCTTTCGCCCAAAAAACAACAACTGATTAAAAAATCGGTGTTGATGAATGACTCGGTGATGAAAATCTCTACGCCTTATATGCGTTTCTACGAATTGGAAGCCCTGTGTGCCATGGGAGAGCAAAAAGCGGTGATGAAAGAGATGAAAGATTACTGGGGCGGCATGATTCGCGAAGGAGCAACCTCTTTTTGGGAAAAATATAACCCTACCGACAAAGGCACACAACATTTGGCCATGTATGGTCGCCCTTACGGCAAAAGTCTTTGTCACGCCTGGGGAGCCAGTCCGATTTATTTATTGGGCAAATATTATCTAGGTATTCAACCTGTAAAAGCCGGTTACAGCGAATTTGCCATTGCCCCAAACTTGGGTGGGATGAAATGGATGGAAGGAGCGGTGCCAACGCCAAAGGGTGAGATCAAACTTTACATGAACGAAAGAATCATCAAAGTTACCGCCACAGAAGGCAAAGGATACCTGACTTTCGTCAGCAAAACGAAGCCTAAAGCTTCGAAAGGAGCAATCGAGAAGTTCGAAGATAATAAATACCGCTTGCTTATTGATGGAAAAGGGGAAGTGGTGGTGAATTACAAGTGATTCAACTGATTTTGCACATGATGAAATTGGCAACATTAATTTAAAGTTAAACTGAAATTTATGTTTTCCAATCTCATCATTTTGTATAATTTTACGGCTGAACAATTTCAAGAAAAAATACCGTAATTTTCAATACTAAAATCCATCCAAATTATGAGAGCAAAGCATTTAGTTGTACTATTATCTGCCATTTTATTCAGTACTTTTATTAAAGCACAAAATCTACATGAACCGATGCAGAGTGGCAAATTCGAACCCACCTGGGAATCGCTTGCTCAATACAAAATACCAGAATGGTTTCGAAATGCCAAGTTTGGGATTTGGGCGCATTGGGGTGCACAATGCCAGCCCGAACAAGGTGACTGGTATGCCCGCTTTATGTATGCCGAAGGTAGTCGAGAGTACAATTGGCATGTGAAAAATCTCGGACACCCTTCTGAATTTGGATTTAAAGATATTTGCAATGCCTGGAAAGCTCAAAACTGGAATCCGGAACAACTTGTGGCTTTCTACAAAAAAGCCGGAGCCCGTTATTTCTTTGCAATGGGCAATCACCACGACAATTTTGATAACTGGAACAGTAAATATCAGGCATGGAACTCGGTGAATGTTGGCCCTAAAAAAGATATTCTTGATGGTTGGGAAAGGGCAGCCCGTCACAACGGACTTTATTTTGGAGTCAGTATTCACGCTGCTCATGCCTGGCGCTTCTACGAAACTGGACAAGGTTCTGATAAGGCAGGCGACAAAGCCGGAGTTCCTTATGATGGCAAACTAACCAAAGCCGATGGAAAAGGCAAGTGGTGGGAAGGGCTTGATCCGCAAGACCTGTATGCACAAAACCATCCACTAAGTGAAAATAGTGCAGAGTTGGGAAGTATTCACCGTCAATGGAATTGGGGTAATGGCGTTTCAGTGCCTTCGCCGGCTTACTGTAATAATTTTTATGACCGTACCGTGGATATGATTAATAAGTACAATCCGGATTTGCTCTACTTCGATGATACAGCACTTCCATTGTGGCCGATTAGCGATGCCGGATTGCGCGTAGCAGCTCATTATTACAATCGCAACATCAAAAATAATGGTGAGAAAAACGAAGGAGTTATCTTTGGAAAAATACTTACTGATGACCAGAAAAAAGCCATTCTGTGGGATGTTGAACGTGGAGCGCCGGATAAAATTCAAGATATTTCCTGGCAGACTTGTACCTGTATTGGAGAATGGCATTACCGCCGTTCGGTGTATGATGAGAATCGCTACAAATCGGCTAAAGCTGTAGTGCAAATGTTGGCCGACGTAGTAAGTAAAAATGGGAACTTATTGCTCAATGTGCCAGTCCGAGGAGATGGAACCATTGATGAAAAGGAACATAAGATTGTAGAAGAAATTGGTGCATGGATGACCATCAATAGCGATGGAATATACGATACACGTCCATGGAAAATTTATGGAGAAGGACCGTCTGCAGATAAAGCTAACCCGATTAATGCACAGGGGTTCAACGAAGGCCGTGTAAAATATACTTCGGCCGATATCCGATTCACTACTAAAAAATCAACTGTTTATGCCATTGTAATGGCAATACCCGAAAAGCCTGAATTACTGATCAAATCTTTTTCATCCAACAATTCGCTTTACCCTAAAGCGGTAAAATCAGTTGAATTACTTGGATTTGGTAAAGTTGTATTCACGCAAACAGCTGAAGGATTATTGGTAAAACTACCTCAGAGCTACCCCGGCGATTTGGCATTGATATTGAAAATCAAATAGCCACTAACTCAACTTACAAAAGAGTCTGTCTCAAAATAAAATTGAGTCAGACTCTTTTGTTTTATACACTTTTTAGCATCATAGGTTGATGGGGTGATGTTGCAGTTGACTGATAGCTTTCCCCAATTTTTGAATCCCAATTTCAATATCCTGTACATTGGAACAGGAAAAGTTGAGGCGGCAGGTATTTACATCAGTTTTTCCAACATAAAACGGATTACCGGGAACAAAGGCTACGTTTTCACGTATCGCCAGGTCGAAAAGGCGCATGGCACTTTGGCCTTCGGGTAGGGTAAGCCATAGAAACATGCCACCCTCGGGGCGGGTAAACTGCACTTCGGCCGGGAAATGCCGTTCGATAGCAGCTATCATGGCTTCTGCCTGTTCGCCATATAGCTTGCTGATACTGGTAATGTGTTTATCGATGTCATAGTTGGCAAGGTACAGATGCAGCAGGCGTTGTGTGAAATAGTCGGTATGCAGGTCGGCAGCCTGTTTGGCTATCACGAGGCGTTCCATCACTTCATCAGGAGCCACTATCCAACCCATGCGAAAAGCCGGTACCACCGTTTTAGAGAATGTTCCGAGCAGGATGGTTTGTTCCGGAAGGTAGTGATGCAGCGAATGTTTCGGTTCACCGCTGAAACGAATATCGCCATACGGGTCATCCTCCACCACAAACATGGAACGTCCGCGGCAAATGTCGGCCACTTTCCGGCGGGTATCTTCGGTATAACTGATGCCCGACGGATTCTGGAAATTAGGAATCAGATAGGCCAATATCGGATGCGTATGCTCTACGACTTGCTGCATTTTTTCCGTGTCGATGCCGTCGGGAGTAAGTGGGACGGTACAAAATTCAGGCTTGAAAATGGAGAACGCTTGTATAGCACCCAGGTACCCGGGTTCCTCGATAAGCACAGCATCGCCTTCGTTGATAAAGACTTTGCCCAGCAAGTCCAATCCCTGTTGCGAACCGTTGGTAATAAGGATATTGTTGGGGTTTATCACCATGCCTTTGCGTGCATAACGCTCTGCTATTTGTTCGCGCAAGGGGAGATAGCCTTCGGTGTTGGCGTATTGCAAAATATTGCGGTCGGAACCGGACAGAAGCAGGTCGGCGCATTCATGCAGTTCTTCGAGTGGGAACAGGTCTTTGTTGGGCAGACCGCCGGCAAAAGAAATAATGTCGGGCGAAATAGCGACCTTTAGTATTTCGCGTATAAACGATCGGGGAACTCCGTCCATACGACGGGCAAACGGGGGCTCAATCGGAAAAGTTGTGTTGGTAATGAGCTCAAGCATAAATTTTAGTAAGTCTGAAAAGGAAGAATCTGACATCTCTCACTCCTCTAAAAGAAGCTCTGAATGCTTTTATTTTAGCATTAAAAGATTCAGCCGATGCATTTGTGCTTCTATTATCAAAGTAGTTGAGAATGGTTTCGTAATGAGATTGAATGGTTCTTGCTACAGTTCCAAAGGATAGAAATTGGGCTTTATCAACCCTGTCATACCATTGAGCAAGTTTTGCAAATGCCACTCCCTTGAGTTTTGTCTGATGATAAATTGCTCCTAGTTGGAGCGATAAATGATACGCTTTCTTTAAGTCCGGATATAATTCAAAAAGAATATCAGCACGTTTTTGTTGTGAAAGAGTCCAGCTAGTAGGCTTCTTGAATAAGAGATATCGACTGCGTGCCAGTAATTGTTTGAGAGTATCTCCATTGGAGAAAATAGCTGGTCTATAGCTTTCTCCACGAGCTTTTGCGTAGTTTATTTCTATCATTTCCTGATCCAGTGCCTGCCAACGATATTTTATTCTCATTTCCTGAACGGCATCATACACCAGTTTTTGTACATGGAATCTATCCGTAACACGCCTGGCCTTTGGGAAGCATATCTTGACAATATATTCCATGTTGGCAGCCATGTCCAGTGTTACTTCCCTGACTTTCCAGCGAACTCGTCTTGGTAAACGTTGCAGCACGGTTATAATATCATCAGCCTTTGTTCCTTTGACCATAGCTACAATAGCTCCTTTACGTCCTTTGGCGGCTTTGTTGGTTATGATAGTGTAAAGTTCTCCATTAGACAGACTCGTTTCGTCTATGCTTAGAAAACCGCCAATGTTTTGCTCATAGAGTAACCAATGCTCTGCATGAGGCTTTTGATTCCACTGGTGGTAATCACTTAGATGATCTTTGTATTGCTCTTGTAATTGTTGCCCGTCAAGCCCGTAATGATTAGCTAAACTTTGACTACTTATCGGATGAGTATCCAGGTAGTCCTTTTAAAAAAGTCGCAAATTCCTGGGTGAATCGCGTTCCTTGGGCAACTAAATTCCAATCCCTGCTTACCACTTCTTTCGTGTTCGTGTTTAACCAACGACGACGTTTGACAATTAAATCAAATACCTTGCCCCGTAGTGGAAAATCGTGAATCGTTTGCTCGGAATAAAACCCGTGGCAGCGCATAGGTTCATTTATATACTCGGATGGAATGTCGGATTTTTCCTCCAATAAAACTTCATAGCCAATCTTAATGTCACGTACTGACTTTATTTCAAAATAATCAAGAAGACCTGCGGGAAGAATAAGACTCAGCAATTGTTGTTCTACACTGCTTAATTTGGATTCACTTTTCATGAAACAAAAATATTATTTTATTTCAAAAAACACAACTTTTCCGATTGAGCCCAAACGGGATGTGTGTGCTTGCATTCATAATTGGAAAGTTTTTTTGAATTGAATAAAATAAAAAATCCCCCTCAGGCATTGCCTGAAGGGGATTGGTAACTATCGTATATGATTACGCACGTCCTACCTTCGGCAAATCCGCTGGATTCCGATGACGATAAGAATGACGATAATCAGTTGGTTGAACAATTTCATTTCTTTGTATTTACGCTGCAAAGATAAGCATTTTGATGCAGACCGGATGGTGATACGATGAATTTATATAAAAAAGCAGTGTTTTGAGCTTTCATCTCAATAAATTTATTGCCGTTGATGTATGAAAGGCAATTTTAAAAATTATTTTATTGCCACTGATGTATGAACGGCAATTCTATAAATTATTTTATTGCCGATAATGGATTATACGCAATAATACATAGAGATATTATTGCTGTTGATATATTATAGGCAATAATATGTTGAAATAATATTGCTGTTGACATGTACTAAGCAATAATATGTTGAAATTACATTGCCGTTGATATATTAACGGCAATATCTTATCACGATAATGCTTATTACGGTTTACACAGGATAAGTATTGAGTGCTATATCCGCATTTTGAAAGTTTCAGGATAGTGGAAATTGAGTACAAGCGGATGTTTTTAGCGTCTTTTTGTTGAGATTAAAAGGTAAAATATTAGTTTTTTTAGGTATGAGATTGAAAAGTTTAGTTGTTGTTGTGTTGTTGATTGCCTCTCGGGCATTCGGCGAAGTTATCAATGTTTACAGTTATCCCGGCGCGTCTAATCGTGTTGTTTTTGGAACCGGGATATTGGTGACTTCGTTGAAGGCCGGGGGGTATGATGTTGAAAGTAAAACGTCAAAGTTTGGGTCGAAAAAAGAGAAAAGTATTGTTGTGCTCGAAAAGAGTAGTCCGGAGTTGAAGAAGGTGCTGAAAAAGCTAGGTATCCAGTTGCCGGGCGGGATGAAAAAGGAAGGCTTTTTTATTGCTACAAAGAAAAATACGACATTAATTTGTGGTACGGATGGCAATGGCACTATTTACGGTTGCCGCGAGATTATTGACCGTATGCAAAACACAAAGAAGCTTGACTTGCCTGTACATCTAATCGATGCACCCGAAATGGTGATGCGTGGGACCTGTATTGGCGTTCAGAAGACCACTTATTTGCCGGGTCGCACGGTATACGAATATCCGTATACTCCCGAGAGTTTCCCCTGGTTTTACGATAAAAAACAATGGATTGAATACCTCGATATGTTGGTGGCTAATCGGATGAACTCGCTGTATTTGTGGAACGGGCACCCGTTTGCTTCGTTGGTAAAATTGAAGGATTATCCATTTGCAGTGGAAGTGGATAATGCTACCTTTAAAAAGAACGAGGAGATCTATACTTTCCTTACCAAAGAAGCCGATAAGCGCGGTATTTTTGTGATTCAGATGTTTTACAACATCATTGTTTCTAAACCTTTTGCCGAGCATTATGGCATTGCCACTCAGGATCGCAATCGCCCCATTACTCCGTTGATTAGCGATTATACCCGCAAGAGTATTGCTGCCTTTGTAGAGAAATACCCGAACATCGGTTTTTTGATTACACTTGGTGAGGCTATGGATACCTATGACGATGACGTGAAATGGTTTACCGAAACGATTCTTCCCGGGGTGAAAGATGGTTTGAAAGCATTGGGGCGTACGGACGAACCGCCCATCATTCTGCGTGGACACGATACGAACGCCAAAATGGACATTGAGGCTGCTCGTGGCATTTACAAAAATTTGTACACGATGAACAAATACACGGGCGAAAGTCTGACTACCTATGAGCCACGGGGACCGTGGGCACAAACGCATCAGGATCTGAGTAAACTGGTGGATGTGCATATTGATAATGTGCATATTCTAGCCAATCTGGAACCCTGGCGCTGGAGTTCACCTGATTTTGTTCAGAAAACTGTAAATGCCATGCATACTATTCATGGTGCCAACGGACTTCATCTCTATCCGCAGGCATCCTTTTGGGACTATCCTTACACGGCAGATAAACTGGCTGATGGCACTCGCCTGAAACAAATAGACCGTGACTGGATGTGGTACAAAACATGGGCGCGTTATGCGTGGAACTGCCATCGCGACCGTACCGACGAGATTAGTTACTGGAATGGTCAACTGGACGATTATTACGGTATCAACGATGCTGATGCACGACGAAT
The DNA here is from genome assembly GCA_942493025.1 of Paludibacteraceae bacterium. GTDB lineage: Bacteria > Bacteroidota > Bacteroidia > Bacteroidales > Paludibacteraceae > Paludibacter. The sequence goes on along the minus strand of OW818663.1, from coordinate 3,069,871 downwards.
TCAAACGGCTTATGATGAATCAGGCGAGATTGCTCCGAAATTGTTGCGTCGATTTGGTATTACCGAAGGAAACCGTCAAACGCTTTTGTTGGGTATGTTTATGAGCCAGTTGGTGAATCCCTATAAATATTCCATTTGGCCCGGATTTTACGAAAGTTGCGGTCCGGAAGGCGAAAAGCTGATTGAATATGTGGAGAAAGAATGGAAAAAGCAACCGCACGTAGGCGAAATGCCGCTTGACATTATTGCGCAAGTCATTGCTCATGGCGATAAAGCCATTACTGCTATCGATCAGGTGGAAGGAAAGGTGACGAAGAATAAAGCCGAGTTTGAACGCCTGCGCAACGATATGCATTGCTACCGAGAGTTTGCCTATTTTTTCAACAATAAAGTGAAAGCAGCCAAACTAGTCCTCGACTATCAATGGGGAAAAGACATCAAAAATCTGGATGCTGCGGTTCCGTTTTTGGAACAAAGTCTGAAGCATTATGGCAAACTGGTGGAGTTGACAAAAGACGCGTACTGGTATGCCAACAGCATGCAGACGTCACAACGTGCAGTGCCTATCAGTGGCTTGGATGGAAAAAATAAAACCTGGGCAGAGCTGTACATTCATTACCAAAAGGAACTTGAGAACTATAAAAATAACCTGGCATTCCTAAAGTCGCAACAAAATGCGCCTAAAACGAAAGCCGTTATTCCGGCGCTTCATGTGGCAGATGTAAAGTTGATAAGCAAGAATCCAACAGTGAAATTGCAAGCCGGTGATTCGCTTTACAATGATTTCCCTTCAAAAATTAAAGAGGTGGCGCCCGAGTTGGTGAAGATGACTGCCTGGTTCCAAAACGTGGCTAAACAACGAGCTGACGGAACGGAAATTGAATTTGAAACAGCTGCTCCGGTGAAACTGCTGGTAGGCTATTTTCGCGATGACCACAAGCGATACGCCCGTGCCCCGATGCTTGAGACCGATGCCTCTGCCAATCTGTACGGACAGGCTGAACCGGTGTTGATAAATGCATTAAGCATTGCCGGTATGCCGGCGGTGAATGTGCATGCCTATAGTTTCGAGGCAGGACATCATAAATTGTTATTGCCCAAAGGTGTTTGTCTGGTGCTTGGTTTTACCGATGCCACCATCAAGCAACGTAATGCCGGATTGTCGGCAAGTGGTGTTGAAGAAACCATGGATTGGATGTTTTATTGATTAGCCCAAAAACACTGAAAGGGAATAGTTTTGCCGATATAAAAAGCGATATAAAACGTGATTTCTTTGTTGCTGAATATTTAGGATCGACTAATTCTTTCTTTAATAGAACAAAAGTAAAAAACGAATCACCCCTAAATGTCCGTACACAAACCCTGTATAATAGGGTCTGCTGATAAACTCAGTCTATTTTTCAAGATTAGATTACGGTGCCCTGCACCTCCGTACTTATCCGTAAAATCAGATTCCTACAAAGATTCCGCCACTTCCGAAATCGGAATGTACCATCTGTGGCTTTGCGTTAGGTGCAGCGCACCGTTATATTTGTAGCTATTAACAACGAATACAACCAAAGGTGCAGCGCACCGTAATATCACGTGCAAAGAAATTGAAAGAATCATCGCTTAAACCTTGCACGTTAAATGCTAAGTTTGATTGTATTACATTTAAGTATAACATATTAGAAGTTTTTCAGCAAACCCTAAAATAAACAATGTCGTAATATTTTAAAAATAAAATATTACGACATTGCTGTTCATTGAAAAAATAGTGGTTTAACCTTGCATCAATATTATTTTTTCTTTTTGCCCCAATATGTTGCGTTTAGATTCTTTTCGGTACCTGCATACACAATTGTTACACGGCGTGGGGTAGCTTCCCAATCAACTTCGCGTTCAACGCAAACAACAACGTTACCCAATGTTAGTTGCTTTTTTGTTGCATCATAACTCCAATTACCTGTCAAAGCTCCCGACATAGTGCCGTTGGCATTGAGGGTTAGCGCAGAGGCGATATCTTGTGCGGCATAACTGTATTTAAGGTTTATGTGCTCCCATGTTCCAGTGAGCGAGTCTTTGGTTATAGTACCGTAATCAGGTACGGCGGCGTAACGTTCGGGCAATGCTATTGGCCAAAGGTTGTTTGGTTCGCTGGTAGAAGCCGGACACCATACCAAGCGACGAACATGCCCCATCATAAGCGCATTGGAGTAAGCATTGCCACCAACGTTGGCTGGCAATCGTCCTTGTGACATTAAGAACCAGTCGTTAGTACTTTCCTTTTGAAATACGCAGCAGTGAGATATACCAACCCAACCGTTGCTGAGGTTAAATTTGTAAGGGTGTGTTACAATCGGATAGCTGTCGCCGCTTCCACTTGTAAAGCTGCGTCCGGTAATGTCTAAATACGGACCTTCGATATTGCTACTTCTCACCACGCGTGTGTTGTAAGGCACATCGAGGCCATCGTATGCCATAAACAAATAGTAGTAACCATCTTTATATATTACTTCGGGAGCTTCGCTACCTTGCCAACGCGATGAAGCTGTACGTGTGCCTACTCTCACTCCATATCTACTTGTAAGATCACTTGTAGTGCTTGCCCATGGATTACCCAGTTTATTTAAGGGTTTTCCGTTTGTTGGGTCAAGTTGTAACAGAGCGAAGCCGCTATGCCAGGAACCATGTATCAGATAATGTTTTCCATCGGGGGCTACGATATAAGTAGGGTCGATGGCGTTGTAGTAGAAATAGGCACTCCAATCCGATGTATTCGCTCTACTGTAATCTATGCCGCGATCGGATGATGAAGAGGTAACGTAACCTTTATCAGTCCACACAGCTCCTGCGGGATCTGTCGATTCACACATTCCGATAAAAGCACGCTCGGTCCAGCTACCATCAAAGTTCGTCATTGCGCCATTGGTACCATAAGTGGGGATGTTACCTGTTTTGATTAAATTAAATATTACTACGCTGTAGTACATACGCAAGATGTCTTTTCCTCCAACGGTGACCTTGCGCACTACGGGTGCCCAATATCCGTATTGGATGTTGCTTTTAGCAATAGCAGTCAGCCCCATGCGAGTACGAATGGCGTTGAGCGAGTCGGCAACCCAAGTTGGAGGATCGTAGAAAGGACCACCTACCCAATCCCAATTAACCAGGTCTTTTGAACGTTTGCCTTGAAAATGTCCATGTCCTTCGGCTGAATTTCCATAGGAAGCATCAGTGCCGTACATGTAATAATACCCATTGTAATAAGCTACCGACGGATCGTGCACGTTAGCCAGATTCCACTTGTCCCGGTTTGACCAGGAGGATATGGAGGAATAATCGTCAGCATAAGTAGGAATGCTGAATGTTTTTACTGTATCCGTTCCATCTGTACCACCGGTTACGATTGGATCATCTTTTTTACACCCTACAAATAACAGAGCTGATATGCCGACTAATAAAATCGGGAAGTACTTTAGTTTCATGATAAGAAAATAATAAGTAAGTGACAAATAATGTATGTTGATGACTAAAATATAACGAGAATCAATCTTCTTTATTGTAAATATAAAGACCCGATAGCCATCAGGACTGATTAAAAAACTTCCTTATCAACATACAAAAAAATACGTCGATAAGGAAGTCTCTATTTTAAGAAATTAATTTCTATTTTACAACAGGATGAACTGCCCATTTAGCTAAGAATGCAGGTCCATTATCTTCACTCTTGTTTGCCGAGTTACCTGTAAGGTTCGGATTGGCATTAAGAGTCCCCTGAAGTATTGGGAAATATTCATGTCCTTTAGAGTAATATTGAAACGATGAGGCACTTGCAGTAGCGGCAGTAAGTACATCTGTGTTGGCTGTACCATCGAGCTTATAATAAGCGTGTTCAACCAACTGATTCAGACGATCTGTATTGTAGAAGAATCCCCAACGGAGCAAGTCGATACCGCGTCCGTTTTCGCAACCAAATTCCTTCGGACGTTCAACATTTGCAATTTGTTCAAAAAGAGCATCTTTCGATGTGAAGTCAGACAATTTTAAGTCTGCGAGCGCAACGCGACGACGTACGATGTTGATGTAATCGATAGCAGCCTGGGTTGGACCACTGATTTCATTTTCACATTCGGCAGCGCGCAACAACACATCGCTATAACGCATCAGGCGCAGGTTAATTCCACAATTCAAACCGGTCGTAATCGTATTATAAATATTGGTTCTGGCATTGGTGAATTTAGCGATTGATATACCCCCCTGTGCTGTGTTTGATACCGGAGTTGCAGTGATGTCTTGTTGATAAACTTTGTTGCTACGAGGATCTCCATTCGGATAAGCTGCAGTTTTAGCACCTTTATAATTGGCATAATCACTTTCGTAGGTTACTAATGTCCAATATAAACGAGGATCGAGACGACCATCAGTACTATTTTCTTTTTTGAACAGATTATACAACCATGGTGATCCTGCAAGGTCGCCCCAGCTGCCCAATTGTTGGGAAGCGTAATTGCTCTCTACAGCGTGTCCCTGAGTTGCTTGCGAACTGATATTTACAGGAGTCCATTCCTGATCGGTACCACCAGTACCATAGTCCATAAATTGTACTTCGAAAAGGCTCTCTTTGTTATTTTCAGAAGCGACACCTTCTTTGAAGTTATCGCCATAGTCTGCCATAAGGGCATAAGCTCCATATTTACCGGCGATGATGTCTTTCAGTACAGTATAGGCTTCGGTATACTTGTGACGGAACATCAGAGCACGAGCCAAATAACCGGCAGCAGAACCGGATGTCGCACGTCCCAGAGCCCATTCACCACCTTTGCCGCGCGATGGCAATATCTGCATTGCGGTTGTCAAATCCTTTTCTATTTGATCAAACAACTCGTCCTGAGTATTGTTGGCTGCATACATGGTGTTGATGTCTGAATAGGATGCATAGTCTGTAATCAATGGAGCAGTCTGGTAGTAGGTTGCCAATTCATAGTATGCCAATGAACGTAAGAAGAGCGCCTGACCTTTAATCTGATTGTAAGAGTCTGTCGACATCTTAACAGCATCTACTTTCGACAATACATAGTTGGTACGGTTTACAACATGATAGTTATCACGCCATGGCCATTCGTCGCCAATTCCGATAGTACCCGGAGAGTTGAGGTTGTCATACTCCAGGTACCATTGTTGTGATGAGTTCCACACTTCGTCGCCACGCACTGCATCCAGCGTGTAACCAACGCGGGCAAATGTACCTTCGAGACGAATACGGTTGTAACATGCAATAACTGCCTCATTAAGATCAGACTCGGTATTACCAAAATCGTAAGTTGTCTGACTGTTCGGGTTCAAAATGTCAAGTTGATCGTTACAGGCAGTCATGCCCATAACAAGCCCCAACATTATTATAATTTTATTTATCTTTTTCATATTATACTCTTATTTAAGATTCTATTATTAGAATGAAGCGCGTACTCCAAACATCACTGTTTGAGGTGTTGGATACGAACTATAGTTGTAACCCGGAGTGAATGTTCCTCCTGAAAAGTCCACGTTAAAACCTTTATACTTGGTAATAGTGGCAAGGTTTTGAGCTGATGCGTATATGCGAACGCCACTAATATAGCCACCAAACCATTTGTCAGAGAAATTATAACCCAATTCTACGTTTGCAATTTTCAGATAAGAAGCATTCTGAATAAAGCGTTGGCTGAACATATCGTTGGTAATTGAACCGGTTGATTTGTATGCTACGCGAGGCACGTCCGTGGTTGTGTTGTCCGGTGTCCAGGCATTTAATAAATCAACACTTTTGTTGAGTGCCCCGTATGATCCGTGTAAAGCTACATCAACAAAATCTACAGCTTTGAATCCGGTAGCACCATAAGCTGATACGCTCAGGTCAAAACCTTTCCACTCAACACGAGCATTAAAACCGAAATTTACTTTTGGAATTCCGCTACCTAGGTATGTTTGGTCATCAGCGGTAATTTTTCCGTCACCATTGAGATCAGCATATTTTACGTCACCCGGTTGCGCTCCGTCTTGAGTGATATGTGTTCCTGCAGAGTTGACCTGATTGTCAATTTCTGATTGCGACTGGAAGAGTCCTTCTGAAACATAACCATAGAATGAACCCACTTCACGTCCTACCTCTGTGCGGCAGTAACCATCTGTACGGGGTTCGTTTGAAACACCCAGACTTGTTACTTTATTTTTAGTGGTAGATAAGTTGGCCGAGATGTCATACTTAACAGCGTTTTTGTGATTGTGATAAGCAACCAAGAACTCAAGGCCTGAGTTTACCATGGTTGCAGCGTTCATGGTTACAGTTCCGTTGGTAGCACCGGCATTGGTTGGTACTGCTACACTGTAAAGCAGGTCGTTCGATGTATTTTTATACCAGTCGCAGGTAAATTCCAACTGATTGTTGAAAAAAGCAAGGTCAGCACCAAAATCAAGAGATTTCTTCTTTTCCCACTTGATAGCTGTGTTTACATAGTTGGATATTGCGGATCCGGTAACTTTGGTATTTCCAAAGCTATAAGTATAGTTAGCTCTCGACATGACATCCATGTATTGGTAGTCTCCAATGTTTTCATTACCAAGTTCACCATAACTTCCGCGAACTTTGAACAGGTTTATAATCGATTCGGATACAGGAAAGAAACTTTCGCGATCCAGGCGCCAGCCTCCTGATACGGATGGAAACCAACCCCAACGGTCAGCTGCTGAAAGACGGCTGGAACCATCACGACGTCCGGTTAATGAAATCAGGTATTTTCCATCAAAATCGTAGTTTATACGGCCAATATAAGAGGCCAATACGTGTTCGCTTTCAGCACTTGCAGATGAAGTTGTAGTGGCATTATTTACCTGCAGATAGTAAGGCTCTGTCATATCAACACCTTTGCCGGTAAGCGTATGAAAGAGTTCACGCTCAAATGTTTGACCAATAAGTGCATTGATGTGGTGGCGTCCTATCTTACCATCGTAGTTTAACGTGTTTTCGATAAGAGCATCACTGTAACTGCGATATCCCTGTAACAGGTTTTCGTCGCCCTTTGACAGGTAATTGGTTGTACTCTGTATAAAGGCAGGTACGAATGTTAAGTCCTTTGCAGTGGTTCGGCTGTACGACAGGTTAAGGTTGTAATTTAACTTGTGATTGTTGTTCTTCCGTCCAACCATATCCAAGAGGTCAACATCTGCAGAACCAGAAGCAACAATGCGGTCAACCGTTGAGTTCCTTCGGATTAAATTATTTTCCAGCAGTACGTTTGTTACACGCAAGTCGCCATGCACATCGTCATAGTAAGTGCCATAACCGTACGAGTCGTATTTGTAATTTGTTGCAGCCGAAATTTTATCATCAAGCACCCAGGTTGATGGATCGTAAGCTTTGATGGTTGGAGGCGTCAATAGCACCGAAGCCATTACAGGAAATTGTGAACCATACAGACCTTGTACATACTCGTTGGCATTACTGAGAGCCATATTGTCCTGACGACTATGGCTATACACGAGGCTTGTTTTGAATTTGATAAATTTGGCAGTCATCGTATTGTTGATACGTCCTGTATAACGCTCAAAGTTCGGACCGGCACCCACCATAGTTCCTTTTTGGTTATAGTAGTCGAGGCCAATGTTGTAAGTGTTGTTATTACCACCTCCTGATAAATTGACATTGTGGTTCTGACGTATACCGGTTTTAAATGCTTCTTTAAACCAGTCTGTGTTCACTTTTGCGCTGCCATCAGTATTATATAAATAGTTTGCGTTGGTAGGATCATATCCACCGGGAGTACTCATGTTACTATTGGAGAAGGCCGTGTTTATGTACTGACCATATTGTTTGGAGTCCATTACATCATACACTCCTTTTTGAACATTGTCAAAACCAGTGTAACCACTGTAGTCTACTCTCATAGGCTGGTTTTTTTTACCTTGCTTGGTGGTGACGATAATCACACCATTGGCTGCACGCGAACCGTAAATGGCAGCAGCCGAAGCATCTTTCAGTACCTGAAGAGATTCGATGTCATTTGGAGAGAAGTCGCGTATAGTTGTTCCCATTGGTACTCCATCTACTACATACAGCGGTGCGGTGCTACCAAACGAACCGATACCACGAATACGAACTGTAGGATCGGCACCCGGTTGTCCGTCACTTGTAATTTGGACACCGGCTACTTTCCCTTCCAGCATGCTGGAGATATTTGAGTTAGATACTTTTTTCAAATCTTCGGTGTTGACAATGGCCACTGATCCAGTAAGATCAACTTTACGTTGTGTACCATACCCTATTACTACCAACTGGCTTAGCTCTTTCAAGTCAGAAATTAGAGTAATCATTCCAAGGTTTGTTTTATTCTCAACGCTTATTTCTTGCTTTTTGCATCCTATATATGATACTACCAGCGTAGCACTTGAAGGAACAGAAAGCGAGAATTCGCCATTAAGATCAGCTATAGTACCATTTGTTGTACCAGTTTGTTGTACGGTTGCGCCTACAATCGGCTCTCCCTTTTCGTCAACAATTTTGCCTTTTACTGTTATTTTGTCCGGTTGAGTTATTGACATCTGGTCGGTATTGCCGGTGCTTTCTGCATATGTTGCCGGTGCTAGCGCCAGCAATCCTATTAGGAATAAATATGTATATTTCATTGTATATCGATTTTATCTTAGTGATTAATACACTTTTAGTGTGCTATTTTATAGTTTCTCCAGGTTTCAATGCCCTGCTTTTCAAAGCCTTACTTACCTTGGATGCTTTTGTGGACTCTACAGAAACTTTTAAGGAAATCACAATAGTAGCACCGTCCATGTCAGTTTTAAAGTTGTCGAAATTGAAATTATTTGTTAGATTGGCTCCCAGATAATATGTACCCCAACCAAAATTATCAGCACGTAGTATAAAGTATTCTTTATAATTGAGACTACTACGGCTTTGTCCGTTAGTAAAAGCAAGTAGCCAGTTATTCCAATTGTTGACTTTACTAGAATAGTTTACAAACTTGTAGTGGAAATATCCTTCGCCCGTTGCTGAGGCATAATTAGTAAATGCACTCCACCACGCTGTACTATTATCCACTACACCAACAGTTGTTGCCACAGAATAGGGATAAAACCAGGCTGCAGCATTTGTTGTGTCAGCAAGAGCACAATAATAAGTTTCTGTAGGATTCATTACCATGTGTCCACCATCGGTAATCAAGAATGAACCAAAACCACCTTCCGGAAGTCCCTTAGCAAAGTATGTGTAATTATACACTTGATTTGTTGCAGTTGTTATGGTTGCAGTCATGTCTGCCCTGTAAGTTACTTTTTCTATAGGTGTTTCGGGTTCATAAATAACTTTAGAAGGAATGAGGTAGACTTTTTTCATTAGGAAATGGCTACCATCGCAAACTAAGGAAGAAACGAGATCTTCAACCCCGGAAACTTCTTGTTGATATGTTTCTGTCATTGTTGTACCATTAGTCCCAACTATAGTGGCTGTTACAAGTACATAACCAGTAGAAGCGTGGTCAATTTCAATAGTAACATGTGCACCTTGCATCGTATTGCGGAAGTCGTTCCATATATCGCCATCTGCATCGGTATCCGGAAAATCATTAGTAATCTTGCTGGCATCGAAAAGATAACCCTGAGATGACATTGTGCCACCCCATCCGTAAGCATCTGAACGGAGGACAAAGTACTCAGAATAGCTAGCGGCATCACGTTTTGCATTGGCAACGCAAAGATTCCAGTTATTCCAGTTACCAGCACCTGAACCGTAGTTGATAAACTCCATATGCAAGAGTTTGTTGGAAGGAATGGTGAAGTAATCAGAGAATGCAGTCCACCAGGCGGAACTATTATCCTCGTTTCCCACGATTGCGGTATTAATGGTGACGTATATTGTGTCACCTGTATTCGGTTTCGACGCTGCAATTGAGTCGATCTTGTTTAGCAGGTCAGAGGGGGAGTCAATTGAAAAGCTGTCCAATTGATCGCACCCAACTAAGCTAAACGATGCGAGAAGTACGTATAAAACGCTCCTCATTAATTTAGTTGTTCTCATAGATTTAAATTTAACTGTTTGATTTTTCTTTGTAAATATAACTAGGTGGTTAGTCTTGTTTAATCCTTTGCGATGGTTTGAATGGCTGTATTATAATATGCCAAATCAACAGTGGTTAATCATGGCGATCCTTTCTTAGAATCATCGCCGGTTTGCAGATTGTATTTGTTCGGCTCAACATACGATGCGAGGCCGAGAAATAGTTCTGATAATAATAGCGTGAACTTTTTCATTTTTTTAATTGCATTAGATTGATTTAATATTAATGAATAAAATAAAGTAAAAGTGAAGTTAGCTCACAATATCAGTCATTGATTATCAGTCGTTGATTAATATTTTATAGCTTTTGTCATTTTTAGTTTAAGAATTGGCACAAAATTAATTTGAAAAAATCTAAATGCAGTGTACTGATAGTTATTTTGGGTGGACAAATGTATAAATGGATAAAAATAGCAACTAACACATGCCTGCTCATTTGGTAGTCAACCCAGGGCTAAAATAGTCGCTGCTTAGGTTGCAAGTCACTTATAAACAGGAATTTAATTTAAAAATTAAATGTGGTATCACAACAGTTTTAAATTAAATGAAGCCAAATTTATATCCGTTGTGGGTGTTAAACTTCAACAGTTCAATATTTTTGTACATTTTTTTTGATTACATGGAGAGTCTATATTTCAATTTATACAATCTCAGGCAATTACTTCTGAATAAACTCAAGGTGTTTCAATAATTTATTAACGATTTGTTGACTTTAAAAAGGTCTGAGTTGTTCGTCCAACCATTTATAGGTAATACATTTGAGCATGATTATGATACAATCCTGAGTTTCGTTGAGGATTAATTTTAGAAAATAGATGCTCAGCTATTACAAAAACAGTTCTTTTGCGTCTTGATTATAAACATAGGCCCGCGAAACAAAGGCAATCAAAAATAGTTTTATCCTATAATGTTTCTTAGAAACAGAATTATTTTAATTTTAAATGAATCAAAGACTTATTTTACTCCACATCTTTTTTTTGTCATTTTTCCTATCTGCTCAGGAGGTGCCTCAATCCCGCATGGCTGAAATTTACGAGCAGGTAAAAACGCCCTATAAATACGGGTTGGCAGTTGCTCCTACGGATAATAACCACAAAATGGATTGCCCCACTGTGTTCCGTAAAGGAGACAAATGGTACATGACATTTGTGATTTATAATGGCAAAACGGGTACCGACGGTCGAGGCTACGAAACATGGATGGCCGAAAGTGACGATTTGCTCAAATGGACAATCAAAGGGCGTTTGCTATCGTATCGCGATGGCATGTGGGATTGCAATCAACGGGGCGGTTTTCCGGCTTTGCCCGATATGACCTGGGGCGGTAGCTACGAACTTCAACCCTACAAAGGCAACTACTGGATGACCTATATTGGCGGCCCGACTGCCGGTTATGAAGCAGGTCCGTTGAGCATCGGACTGGCATGGACGGATGCTAAGAATTTAGGAAAAGCCATAGAATGGCAGTCGGCCGAAAAACCGCTTCTTTCCAATAAAGATAAAGATGCACAGTGGTTTGAGAACCTGATTCAATATAAAAGCACTATTTATTGGGACAAGAAGAAAACCCTTGGAGCGCCTTTTGTTATGTATTACAATGCCGGCGGTGTGCAGCCTGAAACCAAATTGAAAGGCGAACGTATCGGTATTGCACTATCCAACGACATGAAAACCTGGAAACGTTATCCCGGAAATCCTGTTTTTGCACATGAAATTCAGGGGATGATTACCGGCGATGCGCAGATTCAGAAGTTTGGCGATGTGTATGTTATGTTTTATTTTTCGGCGTTCAATACCAATAAGCCGTATAAAGCTTATAATACCTTTGCGTGCAGTTACGATCTGATTCATTGGTACGACTGGAAGGGGGATGACTTGATTATTCCATCGAAGGGCTACGATGATCTTTTCGCTCACAAGAGTTATGTAGTTAATTACAAAGGTGCGGTGTATCATTTTTACTGTGGAGTGAATAAATTTGACCAACGTGGCATTTGTGTGGCAACAAGTAAGCCTATGGGACGCTCGGAAGTGAATTTCCCGACACCGGAAGTGAAAGGTCGTCGCACTACGGTGAGCCTCAACGAAGGTTGGAAAACATGGATGGGTAAAGATACCCTGACCGTAAATGTACCTCACAATTGGGACGATTATTTTGGCTATCGCCAACTAACACATGGTAATTTACACGGCACTGCTAATTACACCAAGACTTTTATAGCTCCGAATGCAGGTGATGGAAAACAATATTTCCTGCGCTTCGAGGGTGTTGGAACCTATGCAACGGTAACTCTTAACGGTAAAAAGTTGGGACGATTTCTGAGCGGACGCACTACTTTTACACTTGATGTAACCAAAGATATTAAACCGGGCCAAACCAATCAATTGCAAGTGCTGGCCGAGCATCCCGAGATGATTTCAGACATGCCGTGGGTATGCGGTGGTTGCTCGTCGGAATGGGGTTTCAGCGAAGGTTCGCAACCGCTGGGCATTTTCCGTCCGGTGGTGCTTGAGGTGACGGACAATGTTCGAATTGAGCCTTTTGGTATTCATATCTGGCACAATGATAAAGCCGATTCGCTGTTTATTGAAACTGAAGTGAAGAACTATTCTGCGCAAACTGCCGACATTGAAGTGGTGAATAAGCTGAATAACGAAGACGGTATCGCTGTGTTTCGTGTTGCAGAAAAAGTGAGTCTGAAAGCCGGTGAAACAAAAATCATCCGTCAATCTTCTCCCATTACAAATCCAATTCGCTGGAGCATCGAAAAGCCCTATTTGTACAAAATGGCTTCGATGATTAAACGGGGAAATAATGTAACCACTGATGAGATAACAACTCCTTACGGCATTCGCACCATTAGTTGGCCGGTGAAACGCAACGATGGTGATGGACGTTTTTACTTGAACGGAAAACCAACACTTATCAATGGAACCTGCGAATACGAACATCAGTTTGGGCAATCGCATGCGTTTTCGGACGAACAAATTGCATCGCGCGTAAAACAAATTCAATCGGCAGGGTTCAATGCTTTCCGCGATGCGCATCAACCGCATAACCTCGAATACCAGAGACTACTCGACGAAAAAGGACTACTGCTCTGGACTCAGTTCTCGGCACATGTGTGGTACGATACCCCGGAATTTCGCAATAATTTCAAAACCTTACTTCGTCAATGGGTAAAAGAACATCGCAACTCGCCTTCGGTGGTGATGTGGGGATTGCAAAACGAAAGTGTGCTGCCCAAAGACTTTGCCGAAGAATGCAGTGCAATTATCCGCGAAATGGATCCCACAGCCCGAAAAATGCGTGTTATCACCACTTGCAACGGCGGGACGGGTACCGACTGGGATGTGGTGCAAAACTGGAGCGGAACGTATAGTCCCAATCTTGAAAACTATGCGCACGAACTTTCAAAGAAAGATCAATTGCTGAACGGTGAATACGGAGCATGGCGCAGCCTTGGTTTTCATACCGAGCCTGCCGCTTTTGATATGAATGGAAAATGGAGCGAAGACCGTGCCTGCCAGTTGCTGGAAACAAAAATAAAACTTGCCGAAGAGGCCAAAGACAGTGTTTGCGGGCAGTTTCAGTGGGTATTCAGTTCGCACGACAATCCGGGTCGTCGTCAACCCGACGAAGCTTTTCGCGCCATTGACAAAGTAGGCCCCTTTAATTACAAAGGCTTGCTCACTCCCTGGGAAGAGCCGACCGATGCTTATTACATGTATCGCGCCAATTATATTTCGACAAAAAAGGATCCGATGGTGTATATCGTTTCGCATACCTGGCCGGACAGATTCGTAAAACGCACCCGTGCTACGGTGGAAGTTTACAGCAATTGCGACAGCGTAAAACTGTACAATGATGCGACGAACGATAATTACATGGGCAAAAAGAAAAACAACGGACGTGGTTCTCACTTCATGTGGGAAAATCGTGATGTTCGTTACAATGTGCTTCGTGCAGTGGGGTATTTTGAAGGAAAAGCTGTTGCAGAGGATGTTATTGTGCTCAATAGTGAGGGCGCGACTTCAAGTCGCACTCTCACTAATCCGGGATTGGAAAGAGCACCACATTTTGAAGCGCTTTATTCCATTGATACGATGACTCCAAGTCATCGTATCAATATGACCAAAGCAGAACCCAACTACAATTACCTCTATCGCATCAATTGTGGTGGTGATAATTATACCGACGAATTCAATCAGCAATGGGCGAAAGACGATAGCACCGTTTCCCATTCATGGGCTGCTGATTTCAAAGGTTTGAATCCATATCTGGCAAGCCAGGGTGTTACTTACGACCCAATTCGTGGTACACGCGACTGGTCATTGTTCGGTCATTTCCGTTTTGGGCGGCATAAATTGAACTATCATTTTGCTGTTCCGGATGGGAACTATCGGGTAGAACTTTATTTCACCGAGCCGTGGCATGGAACCGGTGGTGGCGTGGGTACCGATTGCGAAGGGCTGCGGATTTTTGATGTGGCGGTAAATGATTCAGTGGTATTGAACGATCTGGATATTTGGGCTGAAAGTGGTCATGATGGTGCATTGAAGAAAGTGGTTTATGCGACAATAAAAGGAGGTAAACTTGATATATCATTCCCAGAAGTAAAGGCAGGACAAGCCCTTATTTCAGCTATTGCCATTGCGTCAGCGGACATGAGTTTGAAATCGGTTGTTCGAACTGAAACATCGTGGTCGTGGGCGGCAGCCGAGAAAGATGTGATGGAAAAGACGCCGAAAGAAATGCTCCCTGAAGATAAGAATGTACGCGTAAGTACTGCTTACGAAGCCGAAAAAGCCATTTTGAAAGGTAAGTTTGAAAAGATAAGTGTAAAAACAAAAGCCGGAGTACGTTTTGTAAAAGGACTCGGAAGTTCCGTTCAGTGGACGGTTTCTACCGGATTGGCTCAGATTTATGCCTTGCGTTTCAACTACATGAACACAAGCGGGAAACCTGTAAAAGCGCGTTTGCAAATGATAGCTGCTAATGGCACCGTGTTGAAAAACGATGAGATCACCTTTCCCGAAACGGCTGAAAAATGGAAACAAATCAGCACCACTACAGGAACATTTATCAATGCCGGGACTTATCAGGTCATCATTTCGGGCGAAAATCTGAACGGGCTGGGTTTCGACTCGTTAGAAGTGCAGTAGGAGCTAAATTGAAAGGCTTGAGTGGTTTGACTTTGTAGGGCTATTTCTTTTTGTCAGCCCTTCAAAACTTAAATCCTCGTCAATTTCAGGCCAATGAATTCCAAAGGGAGAAAATTGATAGTTCTCTCTTTGTAAACTGCTAGCTTTTTCCAATAAAGGGAAGTCGGAAAGAATATGTTTAAACACTTTACCTTTATTTGTTTGCAAGTAAAGATTTTGTTCGTCAAACCATATTTTGTATGTTTCCATGGGGTATGTATTATTTCTTGTAAAATTCATTCCAACGCTGAATGATAATCTCCTTGTTTTCTTCAATAGCAGCCTCAGCGTATCGAATGTCTTTTGGTTTTTAAGCCTCTGTTTTCAATCAATTTCAATGGGCTAACTTTGAATTTTGCTTCTCCATCACTATTACTCACATGAACATGAATTGGCTCATGGTCATTTGAGTAAAAGAAAAAACGTAATCCAAAGAAATAGAAAAGTGTTGGCATCAGGTTTTTATTTTAATACAAATATAAAACACAATTCTCAATATTGTTTATCCAATGATTAATTTTATTGCAAATAAATTGTAAAACCTTTCTTTTGAGTACATGAGCCTATTCTCAACGTCTTTTTTTAAATAAATTTCCAACGAAAAATGCAACGAATCCTTACTCTAATTTTCTTCTTGGTAACATTGATTTCTCTGGAGGCTCAACAGCATGACTGGGAAAACCATCATGTCCTTCAGATCAACCGCGAGCCTGCTCGTGCCGCTTTTATTGCCTTTGCACAACAGCCGGGCGATTGCTCGCTGACATTGAACGGAAACTGGAAATTTCACTGGTCGCCAACGCCTGAGGGACGAATCGCAGATTTTTATACCCCTAAATTTGATGATTCCTCATGGAAAGATTTTCCTGTACCTGCCAACTGGGAAGTGAATGGTTTCGGAACACCCATTTATGTTTCCTCCGGCTATCCGTTTAAAATCGACCCTCCGCGGGTAACTTCAACCCCCAACGAAAAATATACTACTTTCAAAGAGCGAAACCCAACGGGTCAATACCGCCGTTCGTTCACGCTGCCTGCCAACTGGAAATCTACCGGGCAGGTTTTCTTGCGTTTCGATGGTGTTCAAAGTGCGTTCTACGTGTGGATCAATGGTAAGCGGGTGGGATACAGCCAGGGAAGCATGGAACCGAGTGAGTTTAATGTAACTTCTTATTTGATTGAAGGTCAAAACAGAATTGCCGTTGAAGTTTACAAATATTGCGACGGTTCGTACCTGGAGGATCAGGATATGTGGCGGTTTGGAGGTATTCAACGCAGCGTAACGCTTTATCATACCCCGCAAATCAGGTTGGTTGATGTCGCAGTTCGTACATTATTGGATAAACGCTATGAAAATGCAACCCTGGAAGTGGATCCTAAGTTGGCAGTTTTTGGAAATGAAACGGGTAATGGGTATAAAGTCAGGGCAACGATAGAAAATATGGTGAATGTAACGGCCGATGCTGCTTCCATTCTTAATCTCGACCACAAAGCAGCCTTGATGAACGAGTGGAACCCTCAACGTGGGCCTCGCAAAACAGGTCGGCTGAAAGCTGAAATCGTCAACCCGCTTAAATGGACTGCCGAAACGCCTCATCTCTATACTTTGTTGGTAACCCTGGAAGATAGTACCGGTAAGATTGTAGAGCGTGTTCGTCAACGTATCGGTTTTCGCTCTGTGGAAATTGGCGGTGGTCAGATGCTGGTCAATGGAAAGCCGGTCAGATTGCGCGGTGTGAATCGCCATGAGCATGATCCGCGATTGGGAAAGGTAATGACCGAAGCCATGATGCTGAAAGATATTTTATTGATGAAACGTGCCAATATTAATGCGGTGCGCACTTGTCATTATCCCAATGTAACCCGTTGGTATGAATTGTGCGACTCGTTGGGAATGTACGTTATGGACGAAGCAGATATTGAAGAACATGGGTTACGTGGCGGACTTGCTTCCGATCCCGATTGGGCAGGAGCCTTTTTGGATCGTGCTATTCGTATGGCGGAACGGGATAAAAATCATGCTTCGGTGGTGATGTGGAGCTTGGGCAATGAAGCGGGTTACGGACCTAATTTTGCGGCAAACTCAGCCTGGTTGAAAGATTTTGACCCGACCCGCCCCATTCATTATGAAGGAGCACAAGGGGTAAATGGTGCACCGGATCCGTCGACGGTAGATGTGATTAGCCGTTTTTATCCACGCGTTCAGCAGGATTATCTCAATCCCGGAATGACTGAAGGAAGCGATGCCGAGCGTCCTGAAAATGCTCGTTGGGAAAGGTTGCTGAGCATTGCGCAGCGCACCAACGATAACCGCCCGGTAATGACCAGCGAGTATGCCCATGTGATGGGTAATGCGGGTGGAAACCTACAGGAATATTGGGATGAAATGTATTCGAACAAACGCATGTTGGGTGGATTTATCTGGGAATGGGCGGACGAAGGTATTTTCAAGACCCTGCCGAATGGAAAAACACAGGTCGCGTACGGTGGTGATTTTGGCGATTATCCGAATCTGAAGACTTTCTGTATCAAAGGCGTTGTGACCAGTGATCGTGAAACAACACCCAAGTATCAGGAAGTAAAGAAGGTGTATCAACCGGTTGGTATTTTCAAAAACAACGATAAATTATTGATAATAAATCGGAATCATCACACATCTCTTTCGCAGTATCGTTGTTTCTGGACAATGAATGTTGATGGAACTCCCCTCTCCTCAAGGAAAGGGGCCGGGGGTGAGGTTAAAGGTGAAATCAATTTGCCGGAAGTTCTTCCAGGAGATAGTGTGCTAATTGATTTTCCTCAATCTGTTCCCCTCTCCTCGAGGAGAGGGGTCTGGGGTGAGGTGACAATTTCTTTTGTTTTGAAACAAAATACCGATTGGGCAAATGCAGGTTATGAAGTCGCTTATGAGCAATTTGAACTTCAAAAAGGGAAATTAGCTTCAACAGAAATAATAAACAAAGGAAAGTTGAAGGTCGAAGAGTTGGGTGAAAATATCAAAGCCTCCGGCAATGGTTTCTCGGCCGGTTGGAACACGAAGTCGGGCAGTCTGACCTCTCTGATGTACAACGGAAAGGAAGTCCTTTCTCAGAATACAAAGGAATTCGAAAATCAACCGCTCGTTCAGGTTTTCCGCGCACCGACCGACAATGACAAAAGCTTCGGAAACTGGCTGGCCAAAGATTGGAAATTACAGGGGCTTGATTCTCCCAGAGTGAGCGTAGACATGGTTCGTCATTCCATTCGAAAAGATAGTGCTTTACTGGTTGAAGTTCAGAAAACAAATCAGTATAAAAACGGTAAAGTAGTCACGAAACTCACTTATACAGTTGCTGTTGATGGGCGAATAGATTTGGAATGTCGGTTCAATCCAATTGGGAGTTTACCCGAATTGCCCCGATTGGGAATTGCATTGGCTCTACAGTCGGATTACAGCAATTTTACCTGGTACGGTCGCGGTCCGCAGGAAAATTATCCCGATCGTAAAGGCGCTGCGCTTGTCGGTTTGTGGAGTGGAAAAGTAAGCGAACAGGCCGAGAGATACCCTCGTCCGCAAGATACGGGCAACAAAGAAGATGTCCGCTTTCTGCGATTGACGAATGCCAAAGGGCAGGGAATAAAAGTGGAAGCCGTAGAAAATCCCTTCTCGGCTTCGGCATTGAATTATTCGGCAAATGACTTAGCAAACGAAGCGCATGAGTGCAACCTCGTACCTCGCAAGGAAACAATTTTGAGCCTGGACTGTGCGGTGTTGGGACTTGGGAATAGCAGTTGTGGTCCGGGAGTATTAAAGAAATATGCCATTGAAAAAAAGGAGCATGTGCTGCATGTAAGGATTACGCGTAACCTGTAAAGACGCACGGCCGTGCGTCTTTTAGAATTAATCGCACGACTTTAGATTTTTTAGATTAAGTCGCACAGCCGTGCGACTCTACGAGTGATGTTAAACTAACTTATAATAAAAATCATGAATTCAACTTTACGTGGCATAGTTCCACCATTAGTAACACCGCTTTTAGATAATAATACACTTGATGTTGAAGGGCTTGAGAGATTGATCGAACACGTCATAGCAGGTGGCGTTCACGGTATTTTTATCCTTGGCACAACCGGTGAAGCGCAAAGTCTTAGCTTTGGTCTTCGTTGCGAAATGATTCGGCAAACAGCAACGATTCTGAAGAAACGCTTGCCATTGTTGGTCGGAATTTCCGATACTTCGTTGGTAGACAGTATCTCATTGGCCGATTTGGCAGCCGAATGTGGTGCTGATGCAGTGGTTTCGGCGCCACCGTATTATTACGCCACAGGTCAGGCGGAATTGGCCGAGTTTTACGAACAACTCATTCCTCAGCTCAAACTTCCTATCTACCTGTACAATATGCCAACGCATACCAAAGTATCGTTTGCACCTTCCACCATTCGTCGCATTGCCGAAAATCCTAACGTAATCGGGTTTAAGGACAGTTCGGCCGGCGGTGGATATTTTCAATCTATCATGCACGAAATGCGGGATCGCCCGGATTTTTCTATCTTTGTCGGACCGGAAGAGATGATGGCGGAAGTGGTGCTGATGGGGGCACATGGTGGAGTAAACGGCGGTGCGAATATGTTTCCCCGATTATATGTCGATTTATACAACGCAGCTTTGGCAAAAGATGTGGACAAAGTTCGCGAGCTACACGCCAAAGTGATGCAAATCAGTTCTTCAATTTATACCGTGGGAAGCTATGGTTCAAGCTATCTGAAAGGTGTGAAGGCAGGGCTTTCCGTGTTGGGTATCTGCAACGACTTTTTGGCTGCTCCGTTCAATAAATTCGACGATGAGCACAAAGCTAAAATCCGTGCTGCCATTGAAGCATTAGAATTGTAATCTTCTCTTTATAACCTTTCCAACCTTACAACCTTTGGAAAGGTTTTCCTTATACCTTTTGTCTAAAATCTTGGTTCTTGACTCTTTTGTCTAAAAAATGAAAAACACAAAACTCTACCCGTGGTTGGTGGTGGCTATGCTGTGGTTTGTTGCTCTGCTCAATTATCTCGACAGGCAAATGCTTTCCACCATGAAACCGTCCATGATGATCGACATAGCCGAGTTGGTCTCTGCTACCAATTTTGGACGATTAATGGCTATTTTTCTTTGGATTTATGCCTTGATGAGCCCGGTCTCGGGACTTATTGCCGACCGCCTGAACCGTAAATGGTTGATTGTAGGGAGTCTTTTTGTGTGGTCGGGAGTGACACTGATGATGGGTTATGCCAAAACATTTGATCAGTTGTACTGGCTTCGCGCCATAATGGGCGTTAGCGAAGCATTTTACATACCAGCCGGACTGTCGCTTATTGCCGATTATCATCAGGGTAAAACGCGGTCGTTGGCCATTGGGATTCACACTACCGGCATTTATCTGGGTCAGGCATTGGGAGGTTTTGGGGCAACTATCTCCAGCAATTTCTCATGGCAATCTACTTTTCACTGGTTTGGGTTGTTGGGAGTTGGATATAGCTTGATTTTGATTTTGTTTTTGAAAGAGAAGAAAGGATATCTTTTTGATAAAGCGGATGACAAATCGTTTCTTGAACGATTTCCGAAATCTTTCAATGGTCTTGGTATTTTACTTGGAAATATCTCGTTTTGGGTGCTTTTATTCTACTTTTCAGCCCCGAGTTTACCCGGTTGGGCTACCAAAAACTGGTTGCCAACATTGCTTTCCGATACGCTTCATTTAGACATGGCACAGGCAGGTCCGTTGGCAACTATCACTATGGCTATGGCTTCGTTTGCAGGAGTTTTAATTGGTGGCGTACTGTCCGATAAATGGGTGCAAAAAAATCTGAAAGGACGTATTTATACCGGAGTTGTGGGGCTGTCGATGACCATTCCGGCCCTGATATTGCTGGGCTATGGACATAGTTTTGCAACCATTTTGGGTGGTGCACTTTGTTTTGGGCTGGGATTCGGAATTTTCGATGTCAATAATATGCCTATTCTTTGTCAGTTTGTGTCGCCACGCTATCGGGCTACCGGTTATGGACTGATGAATTTAGTGGGAATTTCATCAGGTGCTTTTATCACTAACTTCTTAGGCAAATCGATTGATGGTGGTAACTTAGGCAAAAATTTTGCCATGTTGGGGGTGGTAGTGGTTGTTGCCATTGTGCTTCAACTGACGATGCTGAAGCCTAAAACAATTAATATGACGGAATGAAAGGACCCCTAGCCCCTAAAGGGGAACCTGCTCATTTTGAAAAATAAATAGTATTTTTGCAATTACAACTCCCCTTTAGGGGTTGGGGGTTATATGCACAAGAATTATCATTCAATAACAGAGCAGGTTATCGCTCTTGCAAAAGAAGTTGCCACCTATATCAACCGTGAGAGTCTGAATTTTTCGCTGGACAAAGTCGAAACAAAAAGCAAAAACGATTTTGTTTCGTATGTCGATCAGGAAGCGGAAAAATTGTTGGTGAAAGCATTGAAGGAAATCGTTCCCGAAGCCGGTTTTATAACCGAAGAAGACACAGCTCAGTCTGCCGGTGAAGATTATCTGTGGATTATTGATCCACTCGATGGAACGACCAACTTTATTCACGGTTCAACTCCTTACGCCATTAGCGTGGCACTTACCTACAAAGATGAACCTGTGGTTGGGGTTATCTATGAAATCACCCGAGAGGAAATGTTTTATGCTTGGGAAGGGAGCAAATCCTATCTGAACGGAACAGAGATTCATGTGTCCAACGTCGATAAACTGGCAGATGCACTTATCGTTTTCGGGCGGCCGCATCATTATATGGATCACTATCCCGAACTACTCGCTTCGGTGGATTATTTTATGAAAAATACGCACGGTTTACGCCTCAGTGGGTCGGCTGCTTCCGACCTTGCTTATGTGGCTTGCGGTCGCTATGATGGTCGGTACGAATTCAACCTTAAGCCCTGGGATATTGCTGCCGGAGTGCTTATCATTCAGAATGCCGGCGGCTTTGTTTGCGACTTCAAGGGCGGAAATGATCACTTTAAAAATGGCTCTGTACTGGCTGCCAATGCCGGGATTTTTGAAGAGTTGAAAGAAAAGATTGGGCAGATATTTTAAATGTGTACTGTGTGAAAAATAAATATAAACTTGTTGTTGCAGGTTGTTATTCTACTTGATATTTAAAACTTATTCATATATTTGCAGTTGTGAAATTTGTTATACTTGCACTATGAATCAGTACAAAAGAATATGCTTGTTTTTGATATTTTTGTTTCAAAGCTATCTGTCTTGTTCTTGTCAAATAATATATTCGGAAGGTTATTTTGTCGACAATAAAAATATTAAGACTGAGTGCATGATTAAGAATTATGATTGGCTGACCAGTCCGGTAAAAATTCAATACAGACTTCCAGGTAATACAGATGTCCTTACAGTAAAAATTGACTCAATAAAAGAATTTGGGATTAATAATTTCTCTCATTATGTGAGATCTACTGTAAATATTGATCGATCGCCATTTGAATTAAAATTACTTTCAGATAACAAAAAACCTCAATGGTCCGAGGAAACTTTATTTTTGAAAGAGTTAGTTTGTGGAAAGGCTGTTTTATGGATGTACACTGAACCTGAGCAATGTTGGTTTTTTTATTCAAAAGACAATTCTGTTCCCGAGCAACTTCTGTATAAAGAGTATTTAGTAGATGGAAAGATAGCTGAAAATAATTTTTATAGACAGCAACTAGTAGCATATTTAAGTAATGACTACACAAAAAATGTGAATGTCAATTCTGTGAAATATAACGAATCTGCTCTTGTTAAGTCCTTTAACGAGTACAACTCAACATATCAATATTGTCAACGGATAGATTTAAATAAACCAAAAAGAGAAGTGCTGAATGTAAAACTAACAGGCTCAGTAAATTATAGCTCTTTGACTGTTGGCAACTCCTCAATTTATGAAGGCGTCTGTGTTTATGATTATAAGTTTAATTGGCTGGGTGGTATTGAAGCTGAGTACTTTCTACCTTTCAATAGAAATACATGGAGTCTGCTTATTGCTCCTACTTACGAATCGATTTTTGATAGTAAAGTAATTCAGGGTGATGCAAGAACTGTTAAGATGCAGACGATTCACTTCCCGATTGGTGGAAGATATACAAAATACTTTAAAAATGGAGTGAGATGTTTTCTTAACATGTATTTCAACTCGATGTATTGTTTGCGATTTAACGATAATTTTCACTACTCTAAGGGAATAAATAAAAAAATTGCCGAGGGTAACAATTTTATTTTTGGAGGGGGTGCTGCTTATAAGAATTGGGGACTCGAACTAAGGTATCATACCAGTAGGGATTTACTTGCGGATTATTCGCTATGGTTTACGAAGTATCCTAAAGTGTCATTGACAGCAAGTTATAAGTTTATTAGTATTCAAGGGCAGTAGAAACAACTGAGCCCTAAACCAATAATGTATTTAGTAAAACTCGATCGCCTAAAATAGTTTAGTTATGACCTTTTAGGTACAAAACGATTTTTTTTTCGTCTTAAAACTAGTCATCATGCCTAATTTTAAAATCAAATGAATCGTATTAAGACCTGTTTACTCGCTGTTTTTACTATAATTATTACCTCTTCCACCTTTGCTCAAAAATCAACCCTTACCGAGCGCATTTACCTCTCCGGTCATGGTGCGGACGATATGGTGCAATGGAATTTTTTCTGTACCGATGGAATGAATTCAAACAAATGGACAAAAATAGGTGTGCCATCGTGTTGGGAATTACAGGGTTTCGGTGAATATCAGTACGGCATGCGTTGGTAC
Organism: Paludibacteraceae bacterium; assembly: GCA_942493025.1. GTDB lineage: Bacteria > Bacteroidota > Bacteroidia > Bacteroidales > Paludibacteraceae > Paludibacter. The sequence continues at coordinate 3,045,787 of OW818663.1, read as the reverse complement.
GGAAAAGCTTTTCCGGATGGTGTTGCCAAAGAAAAAGGAATGTACAAATATGAATTTGACGTGCCTGAAGTCTGGAGAGGAAAGCAAATTTCTATTGTTTTCGAGGCTTCAATGACCGATACCGAAGTGAAAATAAACGGGCAAAAGGCGGGTGAAATGCATCAGGGTGCTTTTTACCGTTTTTCGTATGATATTGCCCGTCGATTAAAATTTGGAAAAAAGAACCTACTCGAAGTTACGGTAAGCAAAGAAAGTACGAATGCGGGCGTGAATCTGGCCGAACGTCGTGCCGATTACTGGAATTTTGGCGGTATTTTCCGCCCGGTTTTTTTGGAAGTCAAACCGGCTATTCATATTGCTCAACTGTCCATCGATGCCAAAGCAGATGGAACTTTCAAAGCCAATTGCCAACTAAATAAAGCCATTGACGGAGTCTCGCTGAAAACCGTTTTATTCGATACCAAAGGAAATAAAGTAGCTGAAACATCAACTCCGGTAAAGTCTGCCGGCGACTGGGCTACTATTGAATTATCTACCAAAAGCCCAAAGCTATGGACTGCCGAAACTCCCAACCGTTATACCGCGCAAGTTTCGCTGATTGCAAACGATGGCGTTGTTCTTCATCAAGTTTCTGAAAAATTCGGTTTTCGTACCATTGAGGTTCGCTTAAGCGATGGATTGTATATCAACGGCGTAAAAGTGAATATTCGTGGTGTCAATCGCCATAGTTTCCGTCCCGAAACAGGTCGTACACTTTCTAAAACAAAGAATATAGAAGACGTTTTGCTTATCAAAAGCATGAATATGAATGCGGTTCGTTTGTCGCACTATCCTGCCGATCCAGAATTTTTGGATGCCTGCGACTCACTTGGGTTGTATGTGGAGAATGAGTTTGGCGGATGGCATGGAAAATATGATACGCCAACAGGTGTAAAGCTAGTGAAAGAAATGGTGGAGCGTGATGTAAATCATCCATCGATTATTTGGTGGAGCAATGGCAATGAAAAGGGTTGGAACGATGAGTTGAACGGAGAGTTTCATAAATATGATGTTCAATTACGTCCGGTTATTCATCCACAAGGCAATTTTGGAGGTTTTGAAACGATGCATTATCGTTCGTATGGAGAGTCGCAAGATCATCTTCGCAAACCTGAAATTTTTATGCCGACCGAATTTTTGCACGGATTGTACGATGGTGGTCACGGTGCCGGCTTGTACGATTATTGGGAAATGATGCGCAAACATCCCCGTTGTGCCGGCGGTTTCCTATGGGTATTGGCCGACGAAGGTGTGAAACGTGTGGACATGAACGGATTTGTTGATAATCAGGGTAACTGGGGTGCCGATGGAATTGTAGGCCCTCATCATGAAAAAGAAGGAAGTTATTACACGATAAAACAAGTCTGGTGTCCGGTACAGGTTGTTGAGAAGAGCATCGATGCCAATTTTAATGGTACCTTTACCATCGAAAACCGTTATGATTTTCTGAACACGTCTACCTGTCGTTTTGTGTGGAAGCAAGTAAAATTTCCCACGGCTGATGACGAAAAAGGAACGACAAAAATATTGAAACAAGGAGAAGCTAAGGCTGTTGATATTGCAGCTCATGCAGCAGGAAAATTGAATCTGAACACTGTGATTGACTCGCAAGCTGAAGCACTTTACCTTACTGCTATCGACTATCGGGGCGAAGAACTTTGGACCTGGTCATTCAAAATACCAGCCCGGAAAACAGTTCTGAATCCAACAGTCTCCGGCGCTTTTCCAACAAAGGAAGTAACTGCAGAATCATTGATAATCACAGCCGGGAATCATAAATATACTTTTAGCCAAAAAGATGGAGAGTTGAAAGCCGTAGTACTTGATGGAAAAGTGATGAGTTTTGCCAATGGACCACACTTTATTGCTGCCCGTCGTGCCGATCGGTCATTGGATCAGTTCTATAATCATGACGATGAAAGTGCCAAATCGAAGGATCGTACTTACACCGAATTTACCGAAGCTGCTGTTTTCAAGGGCTTCGAAGTGAAAGAGGACGGTAAAAATCTGATAGTGACGGCTAATTATAAATTGGGTAATCTTGATAAAGCGCAATGGACCATCTCTCCCGACGGAACATTGACACTGGATTACAGTTACAATTTTAGTGCAGTGGTTGATTTGATGGGTGTGAAATTCGATTATCCGGAGGACAAGGTGCAAAGTAAGCGTTGGTTGGGCGATGGTCCGTATCGCGTTTGGCAAAATCGGTTGCATGGAACGGTTTATAATGTTTGGGGCAACGATTACAACGATCCTATTCCGGGCGAATCGTTTACTTATCCCGAATTCAAAGGCTATTTTGCCAATGTAGGTTGGATGAATATGAAAACTTTGGAAGGTGAAATCAGCATATCCAACGAAACGCCAAATTCGTATGTGGGCGTTTATGAACCGCGCGACGGTCGTGATAAATTGCTTTACACTTTGCCAAAAAGTGGAATTTCCATTCTGAATGTGATTCCTGCTGTGCGCAACAAAGTAAATGCAACCGATTTGATTGGGCCTTCATCTCAACCGAAATGGGTGGATGGGGTGTATAATGGACGAATTATACTGAAGTTCAAATGAAATAACCCCTAACCCCTGAAGGGGAATTAAGTTAGTACCATTTCTTATCTTTGTTTTCAAAAAATATAATGATGTCTAAATTTAGAAATATAGCTAACAAAAGTAACTTCTGTTCCCCTTTAGGGGTTAGGGGTTCTTTTGTGGTCATTTTGCTTTTAGTGTTTAGCTGTTCCGTTTTTTCCCAATCATCCCTCTATACCCAATTCAAAACGCCACCTGCCGAAGCCAAACCCTGGACTTTCTGGTATTGGATGCATGGAGCCGTATCGAAAGAAGGTATCCGTGCCGACCTCAAAGCGATGCAGGAGATAGGGTTAGGTGGTGCGTATCTGATGCCGATTCGTGGTGTGGAAGGAACTGATTATCCGCATCCTGTTTCGCAACTTACACCTCAATGGTGGGAGATGGTGCGCTATAGTTTTCAGATAGCCGATAGTCTGGGTTTGAAAATGGGGATGCATATTTCCGATGGTTTTGCTCTTGCCGGAGGACCATGGATTAAACCTGCCGAATCAATGCAAAAAGTGGTTTTTACAGATACCATTGTCAAAGGTGGTAGTGTAAAAAACTTTGCACTTCGTCAGCCCGAAACCGTTCAAAATTATTACGAAGATATTGCTATTTATGCATTTCCAGTCTTAAAGTCAGTTACAATAACTGAAGGTACTCCGTTTTTAAAAGTTTTTAGTGAAGATGGTAACGAGCTTCCCCCCTCTCCTCTCCCGCAAACGGGACAGGTATCCGAGGGGCAGGGGGTGAGGTCAGAAATTCCTTGCTACATCCAATACGTTTACAACAAACCTTTCACGCTTCGAACCATTGAAGTAACTCCCACTGGTAATAATATCCAATCGCAACGTCTAGCCGTTTCGGCAAGTGATGATGGGGTAAATTTTCGACTGATTAAGCAACTGATTCCTGCTCGTCAGGGTTGGCAAAATACAGGCTTTAACAGCACTTTTTCAATTCCACCAACCACAGCGAAGTATTTCCGACTTTCGTGGACGCCTGTTGGTAGCGAACCGGGCAGTGAAGAGTTGGATGCTGCTAAGTGGAAACCAACCCTGAAAATAAAAGCGATTAAGCTAAGTTCCGAACCACGAATCAATCAATGGGAAGGCAAAGCCGGTTTGGTGTGGCGAATTGCTGATGAAACAACAGCGCAGGAAATTCCAGTGGCAGCTTGTACGCCAATAAATCAAATTATCAACCTGACACCCTATTTTAAAAATGGACAGCTAACCTTCAAATTACCAAAAGGCAACTGGCGTATTTTGCGCATGGGACATACTTCTACCGGTTTGACCAATGCTACCGCCGGAGGTGGAAAAGGACTAGAGTGCGATAAATTTTCCGAAAAAGCCGTTCAAAAACAATTCGATAACTGGTTCGGTGCTGCTTTTTCCAAAACTGATACGGCTCTGGCGCACCGCGTCCTAAAATTTATGCACATCGATAGTTGGGAATGTGGTAGTCAGAATTGGAGCGAAAGTTTTGCGGCAGAATTCCGTACGCGTCGTGGGTATGACTTGATACCGTATTTGCCATTGTTGGCAGGCTATTCCATCGATAGTACTGAAAAATCAGAACAGGTTTTACGTGACGTGCGTGCTACTATCGCCGAGCTTGTGAACGACGTATTTTTTAAAGTCATGGTAAAGAATGCCAAAACCTATGGTTGTGAGACCTCGGCTGAAAGTGTGGCACCCACCATGGTGAGCGATGGCATGTTGCATTTCAAGGAAGTAGACCGTCCAATGGGTGAATTTTGGCTAAAGAGTCCAACACACGATAAACCCAACGATATGCTCGATGCCATTAGTGGTGGACATATTTATGGCAAGAATATTATCCAGTCCGAAAGCTTTACGCAGCTACGCACCAACTGGAATGAAGATCCGGCAATGTTGAAACCGGTTCTCGACCGTAATTTTGCTCTCGGTATCAACAAAGTATTCTTTCATATTTTCGTGCATAATCCATATCTGGATAAAGCTCCCGGAACGACCCTTGACGGTATCGGACTGTACTTTCAGCGCGACCAGACTTGGTGGAAACAAGGCAAAGCTTTCGTTGATTATGTAGCGCGCTGCCAGGCATTGTTGCAGTACGGTCATCCCGTTACGGATATTGCCGTTTTTGCAGGCGAAGAATTTCCCCGACGTGCGTTGACACCCGATAAATTAGTTCCGCTTCTACCCGGAATAGTCGGTAAAGAACGTGTGGAAAGTGAGCAAAAGAGACTTGCGAATATCGGTCAGCCGATGCATGAAATGCCTGCCGGAGTGAACCATTCGGCCAATATCTTGAAAGCCGAAGACTGGGTCAATCCATTGAATGGATATGCGTACGATTCATTCAATAAAGATGCTTTGCTGCGGTTGGCAAAAGGGGAGAACGGACAAATGAAATTGCCGGGTGGGACAGAATATAAAGTAGTAATTTTCCCCAATGGAGATAAATACTCCAAAGAAACTCTTGCCGCAATGGATCAGTTGAGACAAACAGGTGTAACTATTCCGGTATTGCCGATCCAAACAAATTTTGCTCTTGAACCGGACGTGATTGTACCGAAAAATGTAGCATGGACACACCGAAGAGGAGAAAATACCGACATTTATTTTATCTCTAATCAGGAAAATACAGATAAAAGCATTATTGCTTCATTTCGCATCGAGGGGAAAAATCCTCAGCTTTGGAATGCTGTGACCGGACAAATTTGTTCTCCGACAGAATGGAAATCCGAAAAAGGGAGAACGCAGATTAAACTGAATTTATCGGCATCCGAATCGGTTTTCGTGATGTTTGACAACGGGAATGTCGCAGCAAAAGCAGAGCTAACTTCTGAAGCTCCAACAGCAGCTGAATTAAAAGCCAACTGGAATATTACTTTTGTCAGTAATCGACAATCGGTTGTAACCGACAAACTTTTCGACTGGAGTAAAAGTGAAAATCCATTGATAAAGTATTATTCGGGAACGACCATTTATAGAACCAATTTCAACAATGACAGCAAGAGTAAGTCGGTTTGTTTGAATCTTGGAAAGCTATCAAGTCTCGCCACCGTTCGTGTAAACGGCATTGATTGCGGTACTGTCTGGACTGCTCCTTATCAGGTTGATATTCGTAAAGCATTGAAAAAAGGCGTTAATACGCTCGAAATTGAAGTTACTAATACCTGGGCTAATGCCATAAACGGTTCCGATAAAGGTACGCCGCCATTCCCGGGAGTATGGACGAACGGCAAGTACCGCATGAGTGAAGATAAGCTTATGGAGTCGGGCTTGATGGGACCGGTGATGATTATTCAAAAATAAAAAACAAGATTATATGAAACGCATTTCAAAAGTATTATTCATATTCCTATTTTCGATTTCTGGTGCTCACGCCGAAGTCAAACTTCCGGCAATTTTCTCCGATAATATGCTGCTGCAGCAAAATACGAAGGTGAATCTATGGGGAAAAGCTGAGGCCAATAAAACTGTTACCATTAAAGCCTCGTGGAGCAAAACTGGTATCAAAACTACAGCTGATGCCAATGGAAACTGGAAAGCATCGATAAGCACGCTAAAAGCCGATGGCAAAAAATACACATTGACTTTGAGTGATGGAAAATCATTAACGCTGAATAATCTTATTTTGGGTGAACTGTGGCTTTGTTCCGGTCAGAGTAATATGGAAATGCCCATGAAGGGCTTCAAAAATCAAGGTGTGGAGGGAGCAAATATGGATATTCTGAAAAGTACCAATGCTAACTTGCGACTGTTCACCGTAAAACGTAATTCTACCATTCAAGCCCAAACCGATGTGACCGGACAATGGCAGGAAGCTTCACCTGAAACGGTAAAAGAATTCAGTGCAACGGGCTATTATTTCGGACGATTGCTACATCAGACGCTCAATGTACCGGTAGGATTGGTACTTAGTGCATGGGGCGGATCAAGCGTGGAAGCATGGATGACCGAAGATCTGTTGCGCGCCTTTCCGTCAGTAAAAATTCCAAAAACGGAGGCTGACATCAAAGAGAAAAATCGCACACCAACTACGCTTTATCAGGCTATGATTAATCCGATTGCCGGACTAACGATCAAAGGCGTTATCTGGTATCAGGGCGAAACAAACTACGATCGTGCCGATTCGTATGCCGCTATGTTTAGCACCATGGTAGCCGGTTGGAGGAAAAACTGGGCACAAGCCGATACTATTTCCTTTTATTATTGCCAGATTGCACCTTACGATTATTCAATTATTACCGAAAAAGGCAAAGAAGTCATTAATTCGGCCTATCTTCGTGAAGCACAAATGAAAGCCGAAGCAATGATACCTACATCGGGTATGGCGGTCTTGATGGATGCTGGTTACAAAGGAGGTATTCATCCTCCGAAAAAACAAATCCCGGGTGAGCGTCTCGCTTTGTTGGCATTGACTAAAACTTATGGTTTGAAAGGTGTTGCTTCTGAGAGTCCGATCTATAAAAATATCGAAATTCAGGGTGATACGGTGATTGTCAATTTCGACCGGGCGCCGATGTGGATTTCTGCTAATAACTTTGAATCAAAGCTGTTTACAGTTGCCGGTTCCGATAAGGTTTTTCATCCGGCTAAGGCGTGGGTTGTTCGCAGCAAAATGTACGTGAAAAGCGAAGTCGTAAAGCAACCTGTAGCGGTGCGGTATGCATTCGATAACTATGCTGACGGTGATTTGTTCAGTACCGAAGGTCTGCCTGTGTCAAGTTTCAGAAGTGATAACTGGTGACCTCTAATTCCTAAGACCCCTAACCTCTAAAGGGGAATTTTAAATAGTTTGTCTATGAAAATCCGCACAAAGATATTGCAGTCACTGCTCCCCTCTCCTCAAGGAGAGGGGTTGGGGGTGAGGTGTTGTCTTTCTTTCTTGTTATTAGTCTGTTCTTCTGCTTTTGCTGCCGAACCGGATTATGTCTGGACTTCTCCCTCGCACAATTCCTCCGAATCCATGCCTTGCGGTGGGGGTGATGTGGGTATGAACGTATGGGTGGAGAATGGTGATGTGTTGTTTTACGTTAGTAGGAGCGGAGCTTTCGACGAGAACAACACCATGCTTAAAAAAGGTCGGTTTCGGGTACGACTTTCGCCCAATCCGTTCCTCAATGCTACCGATTTTAGGCAGGAACTGAAAGTCAACGATGGTTACGTGCAGATCTCTGTCAACGGAACGACTGTTCAACTTTGGGCGGATGTTTTCAAACCGGTTATTCATTTGGAAATTAAAAGTGGAAGAAATATTTCTTCTGAAATACGGTACGAAAACTGGCGGTTTACCGACCGGTTGATTCGTAAAAATGAAGGTCAGCAAAACTCTTACAAATGGGCTGTGCCAAAGGGTTTAGTCACCATGAAAGATTCTATCAAGGCAACCGGAAATGCTGTTACTTTTTTTCATCGAAATCTTCCAAAAACAATTTTTGACGTGACTGTTGCACAACAGGGATTGGAAAACGTAAAGGCACAATTTTACAACCCACTTTCCAATCTTACCTCGGGTGGTAAAATGTGGGGCGATAATCTCTTATTTGTCGGAACAGAAAAAGGAATATATTCCGGAACAGATTATCAGGCCTGGATTTTTAAAAGTAAAAAGGCATTTCAAAAACAGAACTTGCAGATTGCTTTAGAAATTTCTCAGGCTGAAAATATGGTCACATGGAATTCAGCTTTAAATAAAACGATTGCAGCAATTAATCTGAAAACCGACCGTAAACAAACCATCGGTTGGTGGAACGCCTATTGGAATCGCAGTTTTATTTATGCCGAAGGCGAAGCTAATGAACTGTCCCGCAACTACACTTTGTTCCGTTACATGCTGGGTTGCAATGCCCACAGCCAGTGGCCGACACGCTTCAATGGCGGTCTGTTTACCTTCGACCCGGGTTTGGTGGATACCACTTTGCTATTTACTCCCGACTATCGTAAATGGGGCGGTGGTACGTTCACCGCACAAAACCAACGACTGGTGTACTGGCCCATGCTGAAAAGCGGCGATTTTGACCTAATGATTCCGCAGTTCGACTTTTACAACCGCTTGTTGAAAAACGCCGAACTTCGCTCTAAAACGTATTGGGGGCACGGCGGTGCTTGTTTTACCGAACAACTGGAAAATTTTGGACTGCCCAATCCTAGCGAATATGGTTGGAAACGCCCCGATTATTCCGACAAAGGTGTGGAATACAACGCCTGGCTCGAATATGAATGGGATACCGTATTGGAATTTTGCCAAATGATACTGGAAACCAGGGAGTATGCCAATGCGGATATTTCGAAATACAAACCGTTGGTTGAAAGTTGTGTTCGTTTTTTCGATGAACATTATCGTTATTTAGCTCAACGTCGTGGACGAAAAGGGCTGGATGGAGACGGTAAACTGATTCTGTTCCCCGCTTCGGGGTGCGAAACCTACAAAATGGCAAATAATCCGGCAAGTACGATTGCTGCCTTACGAACAGTTTTGAAATCGCTGGGCAATGATTCTTTGCTGCACACTATTCCAACCATTCCATTACGGGAAGTGAACGGCAAAACAATGATTTCTCCCGCTAAAACATGGGAACGGGTAAATAATACTGAAGCACCTCAGCTCTATCCTGTTTTCCCGTGGCGGATATTTGGAGTGGGGAAAGATAGCTTGGAAATTGCCAGAAACACTTATTGGTACGACACAGATGTTTTAAAATTTCGCAGTCACGTGGGTTGGAAGCAGGATAATATTTTTGCAGCTTGCCTGGGTTTGACCGACGAAGCCAAGCGACTCAATACGCTTAAACTAGCCAACGGTCCGCATCGCTTCCCGGCCTTTTGGGGACCCGGCTTCGACTGGACACCTGACCACAACTGGGGTGGAAGTGGTATGATAGGCTTGCAGGAAATGCTCCTCCAAACCACAGAAGATGGCAAAATACTCCTTTTCCCGGCCTGGCCGCGTGAGTGGAACGTGCATTTTAAACTCCATGCTCCAAAAAACACAACGGTGGAGGCAGAGCTAAAAGATGGAAAAGTGAGGGTGATTTCAATAATTCCTGAAAATAGAAGACAGGATATTGTAATTATGATAAAATAATATAAACTCTATGGACGTTGCAGTTACATTTAGTTTCTGTCAACGTCTGTTTTGTTTGATGCCTTGAGTGTTTTGCAAATAAAACAAAGGTTTTCGGGAGTCATCGCCTCCAATCGAGCTGTCATCGCCTCCAATCGAGTGGTCGTCCGCTCCTAAAGAGTAGTCGTCCGCTCGTAAAGAGTGAACATTGTCTCTTAAAGAGCAATCGTCGACTCCGATGGAGCAAAGTTCTGCTCCCGACGAGCAAAAAACGATGCTTCTCAATGAGTAATAACAGAACACTATATTTCATGAAACTAAAACACATTCTCATTCTCGCATGTATTCAAAGTGCTTGTTTTGCCCTATCAGCTGTCGAAACTTCCGTTGCCGGATTTTTCTCCTTGGCGGGCAGTGGCAGGCAGGTATATAATTTCAATACCGGATGGCGTTTTCATCGGGGTGATGTGAAAAATGGCGAGATAACCGATTTAGATGATGCCGGTTGGGAAGTGGTGACGACTCCGCACACCGTGGAACTGATGCCTGCCGAAGCCAGTGGTTGTCGCAATTATCAGGGTATTGCGTGGTACCGCAAACGTTTCGTGGTACCTACTGATGCAAAAGGCAAAGACGTACTGATACATTTCGAAGCCATTATGGGCAAGCAAAAAATTTACCTCAATGGTAAATTGGTAAAAGAGCATGTGGGAGGTTATTTACCCATAACTGTCGACTTGACTGCTCTTGGTGCACAAGCTGGTGACACTTGTCAGTTGTCAGTGATGGCTGATAACAGCGACGATAAAACATTTCCTCCCGGCAAACCGCAAATGACCCTTGATTTTGCCTATCACGGTGGAATCTATCGCGATGTATGGATGATCTGCAAAAACAAAGTGGCTATCACTGATGCTATTGAGGCTAATAAAACTGCCGGAGGCGGGGTATTTGTGCATTACGATAATATCAGCACCAAAAGTGCGGATGTGTTTGTGAATACGGAAGTGAAAAATAACGGTTCGAAAGCCCGGACTATTACACTTGAAACGACATTGACCGACATTTCGGGGAAAATAATCAAAAAAATAAGTTCTGCTATTGTCCTGAAGGTCGGCGAGTCGAAAACGGTCAATCAAAAAATAACGGTCGCTCAACCACAACTTTGGTCGCCCGATGCACCGAATTTATATCGTGCCAATATTCTGGTTAAAGAAGGAAAAATAGCGCTGGATGGTGGATCGCTTCGTGTAGGAATTCGCAAAGCCGAGTTTCGTGGAGGAGATGGTTTTTACCTGAACGGGAAACCCTTTGGGCAGATGATAGGTGCTAATCGCCATCAGGATTTTGCATACGTGGGCAATGCACTTCCGAACTCGCAACAATGGCGTGATGCCAAACGCTTGCGTGATGCCGGCTGTACCATTATCCGCACAGCGCATTATCCGCAGGATCCTGCATTTATGGATGCCTGCGATGAATTGGGACTGTTCATTATTGTAGCTACTCCGGGTTGGCAATATTGGAATAAAGATCCTAAATTTGAACAATTGGTGTACGAAAATACGCGCAACCTCATCCGTCGCGACCGCAATCATACTTCGGTGATACTGTGGGAGCCGATTCTGAATGAAACGCGTTTTCCAAAAGATTTTTCATTGAATTCTTTGAAAATAACCAAAGAAGAATTTCCTTATCCGGGAGCACCCGGGGCTGCTGCCGACCTGCATTCAGAAGGGGTCGCGGATAATTACGATGTGGTATACGGCTGGCCAACCGACGAAGGTAAAGCCAAACAAAGCATTTTTACCCGCGAGTTTGGCGAAAATGTGGACGACTGGTATGCGCATAATAATAACAACCGTGCCAGTCGCAGTTGGGGTGAACGTCCGCAATTGGTGCAGGCCTTGTCGCTGGCAAAGTCCTATGATGAGATGTTTCACAGCACTGGACAGTTTATCGGTGGTGCGCAGTGGCATCCGTTCGACCATCAGCGGGGGTATCATCCCGATCCGTATTGGGGAGGTATTTTCGATGCTTTCCGTCAACCAAAGTCGGCTTACTATATGTTCAAAAGCCAAACCGACCCGAAAGTGAAGCATGCCATTGCCGATGACGGTTCGATGGTGTATGTAGCCAATGAGATGACTGCTTTTTCGGAGTCTAATGTGATAGTGTTTAGTAATTGTGATTCGGTTCGGCTAACGGCCTACGAGGGAAAAAGCTGGACAAAACCCGTGCTGCATCAAAAAGGACACATGCCTTATGCGCCGGTTACTTTCGAGAACGTATTTGATTTTTGGGAAGCACGTGAGTTGTCTTATATTCAGAAAAAATGGCAAAGGGTAAGCCTGCTCGCCGAGGGAATTATTGACGGAAAGGTGGTGTGTAGTCAAAAGAAAATGCCGTCGCGCCGTTCTACTAAAATCAGACTATCCATTGATAAACAAGGACAGGACTTGGCTGCCGATGGTTCGGACTTTGTGGTCGTGATTGCTGAGATTACGGATGATAACGGAAACGTTCGCCGACTGGCAAAAGACAATATTCAGTTCAGCGTGGAAGGTGAAGGCGAAATTATCGGCGATCAAAGTATTGGTGCCAATCCGCGTGCTGTGGAGTGGGGAAGTGCTCCGGTGCTGATTCGGTCTACCACCAAAGCGGGAAAGATTAAGGTGAAAGCACATGTGCAGTTTGAGGGTACACAAGGACCTACTGCGGTCGAGTTAGAATTTGAAAGTGTGCAATGTTCTTTGCCTTTTTGTGCAATGGATATTCAAAAAACAAAAGGACAAAATGTAGGTTCGCAAAAAAACATCAAACAACTCTCTGAAGTTGAAAAGCAGAAGCTGTTGGACGAAGTAGAAAAACAACAAACGGAATTTGGGGAAAAGAAATAAATTTTTGAACCCTTCGCCCTTCGGGCACTTCCCTTAAAAAGGGAAGAACTCGGAATCCAGAGTTTTTTACAGTTAATAAATTCCCTACAATAAACCAGTTCTTTAAAACTAGCAAATTCTCGCATTTCGGGTTGTCCCCTTTTTAAGGGGACGAGCGTAGCGGAGGGGTTTGAAATAATAAGCAAATGAACTCAAAGAAATTTTCCATTCTCCTCGGCCTTGCGCTGACATTCACTTCCGGCGTTTTCGCGGAAGTGATTCTTCCTAAAGTTATCGGTCACAACATGGTGCTGCAGCGCTACAAGTCGGTTCCAATCTGGGGCACGGCTTCCAAAGGCGAAAAAGTGACAGTGACTTTTGGCGGACAGCACAAAGAAACTGTTGCCGACGATTCGGGTAAATGGGTGGTGAACCTAAACCCCATGCAAGCTTCGGAATTACCACGCCAAATGACTATTGCAGGGACGAATACCATTGTGCTGAAAAACATTCTGGTAGGTGAAGTGTGGTTGTGTTCCGGTCAGTCGAACATGGAATATGCTATGCGTAAATATAATAATTTCCAGTCAAATGTAAAAGGATACAGGCCACCTGAAGATGATTTGAACAACGCATCCAATTCCAATATTCGAATTTTTCTGGTACGTCGCAAATACATGTCGCCCGATTCTACTCACGCTGGTTGGGAGGCAGCCATCGGCCGACCGTTGGTTGATTTTTCGGCTGTTGGTTATTATTTTGCAAAAGAGTTATACGCAAAATTACATATACCCATCGGTATGATTTCGTCGGCAGTGCCGGGAAGTCGCATCGAACCCTGGATTCAAGCCTCTAAATTAGAAGTTGCGCCCACAATGAAGGATGGTAAAGTCCTGGAACCACTCACTGCCGACGGTGGTGATCCGGGTAAGTTTTATACATCGATGATTCAACCGATAATTCCATTCTCTATACGCGGATTTCTTTGGTATCAGGGTGAGTCGGGTTGTTTCCTGAATGAAACGATTCGTTATGCATATAAACAGAAAGCCTTGATTGAAAGCTGGCGCTCGGATTGGAAGGATGCCAAGATGCCGTTTTATTTTGTACAAATAGCACCTTATAATTATTCTCAAGCCAAAGATGTACGTCCGCATTCCACCGACAATTTACCTGAGTTTTGGGAATCGCAGGCACTTGCACTTCAACTTCCTCAAACCGGCATGATTACGATTACCGATTTGGTTGATAGCATTGTGGATTTGCACCCGGGTTACAAATGGGAAGTCGGTCGACGCTTGAGCTTGGTGGCGTTGAATAAAACCTATGGTTTCAAGGATATTGTTTGTTCCGGACCTGCTTATCAGAAAATGAAAGTTGTGAATAGTAAAATTGAAGTCACTTTCAGCAATACGGGTAGTGGCTTAATGAGTCGTGATGATAAACTGCTGACCTGGTTCAGCATTGCGGGAGCTGATGGAAAATTTGTTCAGGCAGTAGCTGAGATGAAAGGAAATAAAGTCATCGTTTCATCACCCACTGTTCCACATCCTGTAGCTGTTCGTTTTGCATGGCATGAGGCAGCGCAGTCTAATTTTATAAACAAAGAGGGTTTGCCTGCTGTTCCATTCAGGACTGATAATCCATGGATAAAGATTTTTTAGACAATAGAAATTGGGTATAAATATTCATTGTGTGCGAGGTTAAATGTATATTAATCCTATCTTTTTCATTGTAAACCTTTCATTGTCTTCTATCTTTGTACTTCTATTGTAGCATCAAAGTTTCTCTATCGGTTCGTTTATGAAAAAAACTATATTTTTCGCGTTGTTCATTCTCTTCATTTTTCAATCGGTTTTGGCAGATAAAAACATGATTGTGAAAGACTATTCTATTGAGAATGGTCTGCCGCACAACACCGTTTTTAGCGCTATCAAAGATGCCGATGGATTTATGTGGTTTGGCACGTGGTACGGGTTGTGCAGTTTTGATGGGGTGAAATTCAAAAGTTACAATAGTCGCGATGATTACAATACGGATATCCGCCCTCACAAACTGCAAAACATTATTGAGGCAAAAGATGGGAATCTATGGGTAAAAACCATCGATCATAAACTCTATCTTTTCGAAAAACGAAAAGAACTTTTTTACGATGTATTCAATGAAATCAAGAAAAAATATTCGGTAAGTCCCAAAATCATTAAAATTCAAAAGACCGAAACCGGTGATTTATTGTTGCTGACGAAAAATAAGGATTTACTGAAAGCCGTTTCCAAAGGCGGTGGCAGTATTGAAATTTCGTTGTTGCACGACTCCAAGAGCAAGCGTGAGCATAAACTGATGAATAATTTATTGGTTGAAAATGAGCAGTATATCAACTGGATTGGGCTTGATTTTAAAATCATTTCTTGTCCGAAAGGAAGTGCTCTAAAATCGAAACCCTCTGATTTTGTGCTTCGGAAAATTGCGTTGGTCGATGGTCAGGAGTTTACCTGCGCATTTGTATATGGTAAAATACTGTGGTTGGGCGATAACCGTGGAACCGTTTACAAAATAGACTGTAGCAATGGAAATGTAACCAGAAAAGCGCTGATTCCTGATGGTGGATTGGTTCAAAATATTGTGAGTGGGAATGGTAAAACATTCTTTATTTCATTTGGTAGCAAAGGAATCTTTGAGTATGATGACCGTACTTCCGGGTTAATAAAAGTGATTTCTACCACGGCTAAAGACCTTGTTACTAACGCCTATGTAGATAGTTATGATAAGTTGTGGTTTGAGATGAATCAAACCTCATTGATTTACTACGATCCATTTAATAAATCCCAGAAGCGGTTTGATTTGCCTTCGGGCATTGTAAATAAAACGATGAAATTTCAGGATGGAAAAGAGCAGGGCATGTTTTTTCTTAGTACTTCCGGCGATTTGGCCTGGTTCGACCGGTCACAGCTTTCCATCTCCTACCTGAACGACCAAGCCGAACTAAAACAAAACGGAGTTAAGAAAGTGTTTTTCGATATTCTTTTCGATAAGGATAATATTCTTTGGCTTAGTTCCACGGCGAATGGTGTATTTCGTATTAGCTTCCCCAAACAACAATTTAATTTGTTCCATCTCACCTCTCCCTATTCTCTCTCTACCGATTATACCGTAAAAACCATGTATCAGGCCAAAAATGGCGATATTTGGGTAGCAACCCGGCAAGCGGAAGTGTTTCGATTGGATAAAAACGGGAAGATAAAACAGGTTTTTTCAGCCAAAAATAGTTTTATCGGTAACGTGTATCACATCATGGAGGATCGAAAAGGCAACATGTGGTTCTCTACTAAAGGCAACGGATTGGTGCGTGCTGAGTTGAACAGTGCTTCTCCATCGGGCTATATTCTTTCCCGCTATGAGTATGATGAGCGGAATCCATCGTCCATAAGTGGCAACGAAGTGTATTATACCTACGAGGATAGCAGTAACCGTATCTGGGTTGGGTTGTTTGGTGGTGGGCTCAATCTTGTGACACAAGAAGGCGGCAAGATTTCCTTTAAAAACAAGTTTAATAGTTTTGGACAATATCCGAAGTACGGACTGTACATGGAAGTCCGAAATATTACCGAAGATAAAGAGGGGCGTGTTTGGGTAGGTACCAGCGATGGACTTTTGTCGTTTGACAGTCGATTTAAAGACCCCAACAAAATCAATTTTGAAATATACCGATCTGATGCACTGAGTTCTAATATTGCCGACAATGATATTTATGTATTGTACAAAGATGCTGCTTCGCAAATATGGATCAGTGTTTTTGGTGGTGGATTGAGTAAACTCGAAAGATACGATAAAGCAACAAAACGTCCGGTTTTCAAAACCTATAGTTTGAAAGAGGGTTTGAATACTGATGTTATTTTGGCCATCGTGGAGGATGATGATAATGCACTTTGGTTGGTGACCGAAAATGGATTGGCGCGATTTGACAAGGCGAAGGAGATATGTCGGAACTTCGACCGCTATGATGGTTTTTTGAATGTGCAAATGGAGCAGGAAAGTGCCTTGAAGTGTCAGTCCGGCGATTTATGGTTTGGAAATCGAATGGGTATTTTGGCTTTCAATCCACAAAAGATTGAGACTTATAATTGCGATTATAAGGTGTTTATTGTTGATTTTCTGGTGTCCAACCGCGATTTACGCAGTTTCAGGGATAAGCCTATTCTCAGGGAGTCAATTCGTTATGCCAATTCGATTAAGCTTGATCATACGCAATCTACTTTTGTTATTGAGTTTGCAGCTCTGAATTTTTACAACCAAAACCGGGTGTCGTACAAATATATTCTGGAAGGTTTTGAGGAAGAATGGCACTTTAATGGTAAAAACCGCATTGCATCTTATCCTAATATTCCACCGGGAAAATACCATTTCAAAGTTCAAACCATCGACGAAGCTAATCCGTCGTTAAAGGCCGAGAAAGTATTGGAAATTATAATTTTACCTCCCTGGTGGCAAACCTGGTGGGCGTATCTCATCTATTCAATTATTATCATATTCCTTGTTTATATTGCCATACGTGGGGTACTGTTTTATGTTAAAGTGCGGAATGATATTTATGTAGAACAACGGGTTTCTGAATTGAAAATTAAATTTTTTACCAATATATCACATGAACTGAGAACGCCGCTTACGCTTATTATGGGGCCAATTCAGGAGTTGAAACAAAAGCAACAGTTGACTGAAAAAGGCGAGAAATACGTTTCGATGATTGAGAAAAATGCCAACCAAATGCTTCAATTGGTGAATCAGATTCTGGATTTTCGCAAAATACAAAACGGGAAAATGATTTTGCATGTATCTCAATTGGATTTAAATGGTTTAATTGATTCTTTCCACAAAGAGTTTAGTGTTCTTTCCGAAGAAAATGAAATTAGCTTTACTTTTCATCTTTCCGATGAAGATATTTCATTGTGGGCTGATAAAGATAAACTGGAAATCGTTATTCGCAATCTGCTGTCTAATGCTTTTAAATTTACACAGTCGGGTGGAAGCATTTTTGTGACCACCGGATTGACCGACGACCGCGAAAAATGTTTTATCCGGGTTGAAGATACCGGCGTGGGAATTCCGCAAAACAAAGTGTCGGAAATTTTCGAGCGTTTCTTCCAGGGCGAAAACTCAAAGAGTGCACAATATCCCGGAACAGGGATTGGTCTGGCTCTTTCGAAAGAAATAGTGAACCTTCATCACGGGGTCATTAACGTGGATAGCAAGCCCGATCAGGGTTCGGTTTTCACGGTAGAACTATTGTTGAACAAAGATCATTACAATCCTTCGGAAGTAAATTTCTATGTTGGCGATACGGTTACCGAAATTGAGGGCGAGGTGGTTGATACTGAAGAATTGGAAGCGGAACCGACAGATGCTAAAAATGATTTGCCAACACTGTTGGTGGTCGAAGACAATGTTGATTTGTGTAATCTGCTTCGGTTACAGTTGGAAGACAGGTACAAAGTATATGTTGCCGGCAACGGCGTCGAAGGCTTGAAAAAGGTGAATCTTTATCATCCTGACATTGTAGTGACGGATCAGATGATGCCCGAAATGACAGGTACGGAAATGTTGCAGGCAATGCGTAATGATTTTCAAATCAGCCATGTCCCGGTTATTATTCTGACGGCTAAAAATGATGATGAAGCTAAGATTAAGGCCATTAGCATGGGTGCAAACGCTTATATCACCAAGCCGTTTAACAAAGAATATCTGATTGCCCGCATCGAACAGTTGCTGAGCGATCGTAAGGTTTTCCGTGAAAAGATATGGAAGCAGGAGGTAGCTCACGAAGTTCCACAGGATAACGATACCTACGAAAATTATTTACAGAAAAAAGATATTGAGTTTCTCGATAAAATTCATCATGTTATTGAAGATAATATTGATAACAGCGATTTCAACATCGATACTATTGCTGATAACATTGGCATTAGCCGTTCTGCCTTTTTCAAGAAACTGAAGAGTTTAACCGGCCTGGCACCTGTGGATACAATCAAAGAAGTTCGACTTACTAAGTCAATCGAATTACTTCAAAGTACCGATATGACTGTTTCTGAAATTGCATTTGCAGTTGGGTTTAAGGAATCAGGATATTATGGCAAGTGCTTCCGTAAGAAATATGGGCAAACACCAACCGAATATATGAGCAAGTACCGGAAAAAGTGATTTTGCTGATTACAAAAGAACTTCTGATTCGTTTTATAAACATAGAATTTAAAAAATAATCGAATGAAGAAATTAGTATCAGTATTGGCATTAAGTATTTGTGCATTACCACTTTTGGCACAATACCCAATTATTCCTGATTCAGTAAAACAACGTGCTGCACGTCAGGAAGCAGAAATAAACCGTAAGTCAGACCTGGCATGGCAAAAAGCCTTCTCTGTAGTTCAAAATGAAGAAAAACTAGGTCGTCCCTATAAGCCATGGGCATCAAAACCTGAAGATTTATTGAAAGCAGCAATTCCGGTTTTCCCGGGTGCCGAAGGTGGTGGAGCATTTACCCCCGGTGGTCGTGGTGGAAAAGTGGTTGTTGTAACTTCACTTGCCGATGCCGGACCCGGAACGCTCCGTGAAGCTTGCGAAACCGGTGGTGCGCGCATTGTGGTTTTCAATGTTGCGGGGATTATTCGTTTATCAACTCCTATTCATCTTCGTGCTCCATATATCACCATTGCAGGACAAACTGCTCCGGGCGATGGTATTTGTGTAACCGGTTCTTCATTTTTAATTGATACGCACGATGTGGTTTTACGTCACATTCGTTTCCGCCGCGGCGCACAGGATGTTGCATTTCGCGACGATGCAGTGGGTGGAAATCCAGTAGGGAATATCATGATCGACCACGTGTCGGCCAGCTGGGGTTTGGATGAAAATATGTCTATTTACCGCCATGTTTACGACCGCGATTCAACAGGTAAGGGCGAAAAACTCCCGACAGTTAATGTAACGATTCAAAATTCCATTTTCTCAGAAGCAATGGATGCTTACAACCATGCTTTTGGTTCTACCATTGGTGGACATAATTCTTTATTTGCCCGCAACCTTTGGGCGTCGAATATCAGTCGTAATTGCTCGGTGGGTATGGATGGAGGTTTCAATTTTGTGAACAATGTTGTTTATAACTGGTGGAACCGCTCGGTGGATGGTGGCGACAACAAAAGTTTCTTCAATATCATCAATAACTACTTCAAACCGGGACCAATCACACCGCTGGATAAGCCAATCTCCTATCGTTTACTGAAACCGGAAGCCGGACGCGATAAAAGTCATCCCGTTTCGTTCGGTAAAGCTTTTGTGAGTGGAAATATTGTTGAAGGAAACGCAAAAGTGACTAAAAACAACTGGGATGGTGGTGTCCAATTGGCAGAGGAATTCAAACTGGAAGATTACGTAAAGGATATTCGTGTCGAAAAAGCATTTGATATGCCAATGAGTTCTGCGAATATCATGAGTTCCAAAAATGTGTATAACTTTGTACTTCAAAATGCCGGAGCCAATTTTCCAAAACGTGATGCCGTTGATACCCGCATTGTGAAAACCGTGGTAACCGGAAAAGCCATTTATGTTGAAGATGCTCCATTATTTGTTTCGAAATATGTGAAGCGTCGCTTACCGGCCGATTCATACAAACAAGGAATTATCACCGATATTCGTCAGGTTGGCGGACTTCCGGAATATAAAGGTCAACCGGTAGTTGATACAGATACGGACGGAATGCCCGATGTATGGGAAAAGGCCAACGGTTTGAATCCAAATGATCCTACTGATGCGGTGAAAGATTGCAACGGTGATGGATATACCAATATCGAAAAATATATCAACGGAATGGATACAAAAAAGAAAGTTGACTGGAAAAATCCAAAAAACAACCACGATACGCTTGTCGGTTGTAAGAGTTTGATGTAATTGATAAGACTTCCCCATAGTTACAAATTTTAGGGAAGGATTTAGTTATAAAAATCCGAACAGCCGCTTGAAGGGGCTTGTCGGATTTAATTATTCACTACGCGTCTGACCGTAAATGAAACGGCCAGACGCTACGCTAAATACTATAAAATGAATAATTTTAGATGTACTATTAAAACTTTTTGTGTCTTTCTGTTGGGCTTTTCGCAGGCTGTAAATGCTCAGTCGTTCGGTTTGCAGGTAAAGGACAATAAAATTACGTATACAAAAGATGCAAAAGGAAACAGCATTCTCGATTTTTCCTATTGCGGGTACAAAAGCTCAGAACAAGATATTCCAGCCCTGAACAATGTAATTTTTGTTCCAAAACAAGAAGGCGATGCATCTGAAATTATTCAGCGTGCCATCAATTATGTTTCGGATTTAAAACCCGATGCACGTGGTTTTCGTGGTGCTGTATTGTTGGACAAAGGTGTTTATCATCTCAATAGAAACCTATGGATCACAAGTTCCGGTGTTGTATTGCGTGGCTCTGATAAACACGAAACTGTTTTGTTCAAACATGGCGTCGACCGATCTGCGGTGCTTCATATCGAAGGAATAAATAACAAAGTTCAGAAAGACTCTTTCAAAGTAACTGCTGCTTATGTTCCTGTGAATGAAAAGACTTTGGAACTTAATACCGTTGCTGGCTTAAAAGTGGGCGACCAGGTGAATATTACCCGCCCTTCGACGAAGGAGTGGATTAAATTCATGGGTTGTGATATTTATGGGGGTGGCATTAGTGCTCTCGGTTGGAAAGCCGGAGATATTGATGTTAGCTGGGACAGAACCATTGTCGCCATCTCGGGAAATAAAGTTACTCTCAATGCGCCGATTACAGCAGCCCTTGATGCACAATTTGGGAGTGCTATAGTGCGAAAATATCTATGGACGGGACGAATTTCGGAATCGGGAGTTGAAAACCTGACCATGAATTCGGATTATAATAAAAAATACCCCAAAGACGAAGATCACTGTTGGACGGGTATTTCGATAGAAAATGCAGAAAACTGCTGGGTGCGTCAAATCAATTTTTCCCATTTTGCAGGAAATGCTGTTTTTCTGCAACCAAGCACTTCGCAAATTACTGTTGAAGATTGTATTTCAAAAGATCCGGTATCAGAGATCGGTGGCTTCCGCCGGATAAGCTTTTACACCATGGGCCAGCAAAATTTATTTCAACGCTGTTATTCCGAAAATGGGATAAACGATTTTGCAGCGGGGTATTGTGCTCCGGGTCCAAATGCTTTTGTGCAATGTGAAGCTAAAAATGCCTTAGGATTCAGTGGATCCATTGATGCCTGGGCGTGTGGATTATTGTTTGATGTGGTAAATGTAGATGGTCATAACCTGACGTTCAAAAATCTGGGTCAAAGTAAAAACGGAGCCGGATGGAATACGGGCAACAGCCTTTTCTGGCAATGTACAGCTGCCGAGATAGAATGCTATTCTCCTTCCACTGACGCTAAAAACAGAGCCTATGGTTGTTGGGCACAATTCTCCGGTGACGGTGAATGGGCAGAATCAAATAATCACGTTCAACCACGCAGCATTTATTACGCGCAACTTGCCGCACGTCTGAACCAGGATGTTTCAACTCGCGGACGCATTTTACCCCTGAAAACGGATGCATCGAGCAGCCCGCCGGTGGCCGATGCGCTGCGAATGATGAAGGAGGCTTACGAACCATTGCTTACCACTGAAATGTGGATTGAGCAAGCTGTGTTTGCTCCTTCAGTTGATCATTCAAAGCTGATAACAACAAACGAATTGAAAAGTAAGCCCATGCGCGTTAAAGCATATACACCAACTATTTCTATTGAGAATGGTCGTTTGGTGCGCGATGGAGCCTTGATGTCGGGGGCTAAACTAGAAGTGCAATGGTGGAATGGCAAATTGAAACCTAATTATATTGCGTCTTATCTCACCAAACCTCATGTTACCCGTTTTGTGCCGGGACGCGAAGGGTATGGACTAACCGACCGTGTTGATTCGGTGATTTCTTATCTGGGAGCTAAAAATATTATTGTTTTAGATCACAATTATAGCTTGTGGACCGACCGTCGGCGCGATGACCACGAGCGGATCCGTCGTCGCGATGGTGATGTGTGGGGTCCCGGCTACGAACAGCCTTTTGCTCGCAGTGGCGAAGGTGTGGCCTGGGATGGTTTGTCGAAATACGATTTGAACCGTCCAAACGCATGGTATTGGATGCGTCTGAAAGAGTTTGCCGACAAAGGACAAAAAGCGGGAATGCTTTTGTTTCACGAGAACTTTTTCCAGCATAATATTATCGAAGCCGGAGCGCATTGGGTGGATTGCCCATGGCGTTCGGCCAATAATATTAACGATCTTGGTTTCCCCGAACCGGTAAATTTTGCCGGCGACAAGCGAATTTTTCGTGCCGAAATGTTTTACGACATAACTAATCCGGTTCGTCGTCAGTATTACCGTACCTATATTCGTCAATGCCTGAATAATTTTGTGGACAATCAAAATGTGGTGCAACTTATCAGTGCCGAGTATACCGGTCCCTTACATTTTGTGCAATTTTGGTTGGATGTTATTGATGAATGGCAAAAAGAAACCGGCCGAAATGCCTTGGTGGCTCTAAGCACCACCAAAGATGTGCAGGACTCGATTCTGGCCGATCCCAAGCGTGCAGCAATTGTCGATATTATCGATATTCGCTACTGGCATTACAAAAACGATGGAACGGTTTACGCACCTCAGGGTGGATTAAACCTTGCTCCCCGCCAGCATGCGCGTTTGATGAAAGTGGGTAAGGTAACCTTCAACGAAGCCTACAAAGCCGTGAATGAATATCGCAGTAAGTATCCCGATAAGGCAGTGACGTATTATACCGAAAATTACCCAGATATGGCCTGGGCTGTGTTGATGGCCGGTGGATCTTGCCCGGTGTTGCCGGTCAAAGACGAAGAGTTCTTACGTGCTGCTGCGCAAATGGTGGTGAAACCGGTAAATTCTGATCAATACTGCATGTTGGTAAAATCTGGTACAGGCAGTATCATATATCCTCAGTCGGGATCTGATATCCCTGTTCAATTGGAAGCCGGTAAGTATCAATTAAAATTTGTGGATAGCAAAACCGGTGAGGTGATAACGCTGAATAAATCGATAAACGGCAATCAGCTCTATGGTTTAAAGGTGGACGCCGCAAAGAATGGTGCATATTGGTTCAAAAAACTATAGGTCTTTTCGATAAATTATCCTCATAAACTCAAAAAAAGCCGAATCATTCTATCCGATGATTCGACTTTTTTTATGAACGCTATAAGTTTAACACAAAAATATGTTGTATAGCATGTTACCTAAATTTACCACATCCAAATCAGATTTTCCAATCAATTGATGTACGCACACAGTATTTTTGTTGCATAATAATTTGTAACAACATTCTATAGTACTACCACGATGGAAAACAATTACTTGAAAAAATCACCTTATGTAAACTGCGATGCTCAGACTGCTGAATATCTTGCTGACTTTATAAACGGTGACACAGCTGCTTTTTCGAAATTGTATAACTTGCACGTCAATATGCTTTATAACTATGGTTGTAAATTGACTACAGATGTTGAACTTCTGAAGGATTGTATTCAGGAAGTCTTTATTAAGATATACAATAAAAGACTTGAACTGGATACGGTTGCAAATTTTAAATCGTACATTATTATCTCGTTGAAAAATAAACTCTGCGACGAAAGCCGTAAGCGTGTCAACCTGTCGGACGTAGCTGTCGAAGACCTGGATGTGCTCTCAAGTGATAATATTGAGAAAGATTATATTGCCAACGAAAAAGAAATGCTCGACGGTGTTTTTGTCAGCAAAATGTTGGATCAGCTCTCACCTCGCCAACGCAAAGCTATTATCCTGTATTATATTGAGGAAAAAAAATACGAAGATATTTGCGCCATTATGAACATGAATTACCAGTCGGTTCGTAACCTTATTCATCGCGGAATATCAAAGTTGCGTACTTGCGCAGCATAAATTCGGATTCGGTGCATTTAGCTGAGTACGAAATAATACATCGTTGCGTCTTATTATAAATTAAACGCAACAAGGTGAGTTCAACTACTGACAAACGTGTATTAAGTATTTTGGTAAATGATGATTTCGTTAACCACATACTAAATCCTAATCTCATTCTAACCGAGATGTGGGAAGATTATTTCAGCACGCACCCCGAGGATATTCCATTGGCCGAAGAAGCAAAAAAGATTTTGCTCGGCGAGCTAAATCCAACAGAACTGAGTGCTGAGGAGGCTTTCAATCTGGAGACCCGTATTCTTGGGCAATGTGGATTGTCTGTCTGATTATTTATTACACTATAATTTCAAATTCATTCCTTTTTTTCTTTACCGCCTTTCACGATGGGGCGGTTGATATTCTTCTAAAAAACGAAGAGCCGGTTGAAATCAGTCAACCGGCTCTTCGTTTTTTAGTGTATTATCAGATTGCATATTAATTTACAGCCATTTTTTTCTTCTGAAATAAAGCATTACTGCACCCGAAAATCCAACCATCATTAAAATAGAAATAGGATAACCCAGTTTCCAGTCCAGTTCGGGAAGATGTTTAAAGTTCATACCGTAAATACTCGCGATAAGGGTAGGAGGCATGAAGATGACCGAAACCACGGTAAATATCTTTATAATCTTATTCTGTTGCAGGTTTACCAAACCGAGAAACGTATCCTGAAGGTAGTCCAGCCGGTCGAACCCGAAGCGAGTGTATTCGAAGAGCGAGTTGATGTCTTTGATAATCATTGTAAGGCGGGGAAGTAATTCTTCGGGGAAGAAATTACATTTAAGCATGTTGGATACTACCCGTTGCTTATCCATAATATTCTGACGAATAATCATTACTTTTTCCTGCAAGTCTTTGATACGTATCAGAATATCCTGATCCAGATCATCCTCTGTGTTCAGCGTTTTACTTAAGCTGGTAATCAGATCGGTGGCGTCTTCTATCATGTCGGCATCGTACTCTACCCGTGTTTCGAGTAGCGTAACCAATACATGATAGCCGGTCATAAAATTGCGCGTGTTGGCAAAGATTTTCTTTACGGTCTCACTGAACGATTTAAGTTCCGCATGACGTACCGAAATAAGAATCCCATTTTTCAGAATAAATGAAACGGGTTCTACTGTGTAATTATCCTGCAAGAAGTTGGAGTTGGCCACAATGCTATCGTCCGTTTGCATGTAGCGAGAACTCATCTCAATTTCCTCAATCTCTTCATCCTCCTGAATGTAAATCTTCAAGAACTCTTCCAGTTTGTCCTCTATCTCTTCCGAAACATCGTTCAGATCAATCCAAACTAACTCTTTTAGGTCTACTTTCTTTAGTATGTCAAGACTTTTTGATATCTTGATTTTATTGTCCTCGTGGTAAAAAATTCTTAGTTCCGACATATATTGACTCCTTTCTGTCTTTTATTTAGTAGAGACCATTTTTATAATTTAGCCTCTGTAAAGTTGTTTTTAAAATATAGAAATAAACACCATTATGATAGAATCAATTAAAATATTGATGATCCCAGGCCAATAATGTTCTGTCGGAGCTTGTTTATGTAGCAACCCATAATTCTTTTGTTGTTTGTGGCTAACGTTATGCAAACGAGCATTATTAGTAACTTATTTGGCACTTGCCACCAGTGTGTAGCAGTTATCCACGATGCATTAATGGTTAAAATATTGGCAACCTCAAGAATAATGATAAGGGTGAATGGCCAGTAAAGCTGTGGAGATTCACTCCATTTCTTTTCTACTTCTGCTTTCCGGTTAAGGGCTTTGTGCAGGTAATCAGATGCTGGTGGAATATCGTTTGCGCACCCTGATTTACGTTCGTTGATGTCCTCAATCTGGCGATTGGGGATGTTTTTCTCTAACGGTAAACTGTTTTCTAAAGATGTTTGAGTTAGGTCTTCTGTTTTATTGCAGAAGAATGAAAAGTGCTTGGTTTTGTTTACAACTTTGTTGTATTCAAAATTCAAGTAGCGGACTGTTCCATTTTTTGGGGTTTCAAGTCCTGTAATAGCAGGTGCTATCGTATCTTTAGTTGATACGATAGGCTGAGCTATATTTGCCATAATATCCATAACGCTTCCTAAACGTTTGCCGTTTACGCCACAGACTTTGCAGCCAATAATTTGGCTTACATAAAATGTTACTTGTGATGTCATTGCCACCTCCTTTTTTGTAGACTCAAAAGGGTGGCTGAGAGATAGATGCTAACAGACGACCTTTTAAATCAGGGTGATTCTTACTAAATTTTTTATCGCAGGGTCGTCGTCCATTGGGATTGTTTTTTTTTAATTTTGCGCAAAGGTACTCTTTTTTATGGAATGTTTTTAATCTGAATGATTAAAAACACCTAACAAAAGGATAAAGGAAATTGTTCGTCAATAGTAAAATTGTCTGAAAGTAATTATTTCAACGCTTGTTCCACTCGTTTAGTGAGGTCGATAAATGCTGCTACATCCAGTCGCTCCGGTCGTAAGTCGAAAAGTGGATCGGCATACATAGGGTGTCCCGATTCAACAATTGGCTTCAATGAGTTACGCAATGTCTTGCGTCGTTGGTTGAAAGCAGTTTTTACCACCGTTTTGAAAAGTTGCTCGTTGCAATCTATCTGCGAAACTTCGTTGCGGGTAAAGCGAATTACAGCCGATTGAACTTTTGGTGGCGGATCAAAAACATGTGCACCTACAGTGAAAAGATATTCTATTTTATAATAAGCTTGCATCAACACGCTCAAAATGCCATAGGTTTTGCTGCCGGCAGGAGCGGCAATGCGTTCGGCCACTTCTTTTTGAATCATACCGGCCAAACAAGGAATTGAATCTTTGTTGTCCAGCATTTTAAAGAAAATTTGGCTCGAAATATTGTAGGGGAAATTACCGATGATACAGAATTTATCAGAAAAATGGCTTTTCAAATCCATTTTCAAAAAATCGGCTTCAATAACTTTCAAATCAGGATAATGTTCGTGCAGATAAACTACCGATTCGCTGTCGAGTTCCACGGCAGTGAGGTCGATAAGTGGATTCTGAAGTAAAAATTGGGTGAGCACACCCATTCCGGGACCGATTTCAAGTACAGCAGTAGGACCATCGAGCGTTAAGCTCTCGGCAATATGACGAGCTACTCCCATGTCTTTAAGGAAATGCTGTCCCAGGTATTTTTTTGCTTTTACTTGATGCATGATTCGGTTGGTTATTGGAAAAAACGATTGAATTGAAAAATGTTGGCGATTGGAAAATAGTATTAAATATCTATAAGTCCTAAAATTGTCAATTAGCAATTGTCAATTGTCAATGCAATAATACTATCTTTGCACTGCAACAAAAAATTACCCTTTTTCAAAAGCGCACAAAAGTAACTATAATTGTTCGATTAACCTACATTTTCGATTGTATTACAGTAAATGAATCAGATTTATAACTACAAATGAGAAAGAAATTTGAAACCGTCGGCGGTTGGATTATGTCCATCATCGATTTTTTTTATCCACCATTTCGCAAGCACATGACCATTCAGTTTTTTCGTTATGGTTTTACGGGTGCAGCCAATATCGTATTCTCGCAGGTGTTGTTCTTTGTGGTTTACAATTTTGTACTAGGGCAAAAGATGTTGCCTTTAGGTTTTTTCACGCTAAGTTCTCACATTGCTACTTTGGTTATTTCGTTTCCATTTGCCAATTTCTTTGGCTTTTTGTTGCAAAAATACGTTACGTTTACCGAGTCGGAGTTGCGCGGACATGTGCAGCTGTACCGATATTTTATAATAGTATTTATAAATCTAGGGGTTAATGCCATCTTACTTAAATTATTTGTTGAGGTTTTTCACTTCTGGACAACTCCATCCAATTTACTAGCTACCTTCTTTTGTGTTCTGATCAGTTATTTTTCGCAAAAAAAATTCACTTTCAAGCATGGGTAAAACCTACAACCTGGCCAAATGGTTGATAGTTGTAGCTGCTTATGTATACCTGGCTTACAAACTTCTCACTTTCAGCCAGTATCCCGATTTGGTGGAGCAATGTAGTAATGTTTCATTGTCCCGACTTTGGTGGCTGGTGGGCATTGTTGTGCTTTTGCCGCTTAATTGGTTGCTCGAGGCCGTTAAATGGCAGCGACTTACTGCGAACGTTCAGTCTCTCTCGCTGTTTACGTCTATCAAAGCTGTGTTGGCAGGTATTTCTACCGGTTTTTTTACGCCCAACAGGGTGGGTGAGTTGGTGGGACGTGTGATGTTCCTGAGCGAGGATAACCGAAAATCGGGAGTTACATTGAGCCTGGTCAATAGTCTGACTCAAAATCTGATCATGGCATTGTGCGGTGCACCGGCCTGTCTGTTGTTTTTTACTCAAACGAATGGAACAGTAGAGGCAAACATTACGCACTATCTTTTGTTTGTTGTTGGGTTCTTAGTTCTTTTCGGACTGTTTTATTTCGCCCTTCCACGACTGAGCAGGCACTTCAAAAGCAATCGGTTCGCACAGATTATCCTTCCGTTCACCG
Organism: Paludibacteraceae bacterium; assembly: GCA_942493025.1. Lineage (GTDB taxonomy): Bacteria > Bacteroidota > Bacteroidia > Bacteroidales > Paludibacteraceae > Paludibacter. Next base: position 3,016,699 of record OW818663.1, on the reverse strand, counting down.
ATTGTTTAGCCGGTTATAGCTTTTGGCAGTTGGCCGCGATTATTCTGATTTCGCTCGTTCGCTATCTGGTATTTTGCGTGCAGTTCTTTTTTATGTTGCGGTTTTTTGGTGTTCATTTGGCGCCCTGGCAAGCACTCATTGCCATTCCCACCACTTATTTGTTTGTTACTTTTACGCCATCCTTTGCATTTTCCGAAGCGGCTGTGCGTAGCTCGTATGCCGTACTTGTTATTGGTGCTTTTTCGGGTCAGGTGGTCAGCATTGCGTTAGCCGGACTCTGTATTTGGCTAATCAATTTCGTTATTCCCATGATGGTAGGGTCGGTGGTGATGGTGCGGAAGAAATAATGATCATACTTTATTTTTTCTTTTCCAATTCTAATTCTACCCTTCCCAGATACAAACCGCTTTTCCCCATTTGAGCAATCACTACTGTTTTTCCTTTCGCATTTTTGCGTGATACATTCTCGACTAAACTGTGCGAATGTCCGCCTATAATCAGATCTATGTTGCGCGATTGTTCCGCCAGTTGGTAATCCTTTTCTATTCCCAAGTGCGACAGACAAATAATTACATCACAATGTTTCTTTTTCTTTAAAAATTTAGATAGTTTATTGGCTGTTTTAAACGGATCTTTATATTCAACTCCTTTGTAATTATTTTCAATAATCAATCCTTTTGGTTCAATATTGGTGGTTAGAATCCCAATGCGCAACCCAAAGCGCTCCAAAATAAGGTAGGGTTTAATAACCTCCGAAAGCGCAGTTTTGCCTAAGCCATAATTAGAACTTAATACAGGGAATTGTGCATCACGCAGTACTTTTGCCAATGTGTCCACTCCATTATCGAACTCATGATTTCCTATCGTTATAGCATCATATTTCATGCGGTTCATGGCGTCAACTTCAATGCGTCCATTGTAGAAGTTGAAATACGGCGTTCCTTGCGAGTAATCACCCGCATCAAACAAAAGCACGTTTTTCTCCTCACTTCTAATTTTGCTTATTACACCCATTCTGCGGGCATAACCGCCCATGTCTGACGTGTTTAGAGTGGACTTCTCGGTAGGTTCAATCTGGCTGTGCGTGTCGTTGGTATGCAAAATCACCAGTTTTATTTTTTGTTGAGCAAAAGCAGGAACTGATATGAATGCAAACAACAAAAGAAGACCCCTAACCCCCGCCGGTAGTCGGGCAGGCTCTAAAGGGGAATTGAAGTTACTTTTGATCTTTAAATATGTATTTTCCATATGAATTTATGTGAATAATTTATGTAGAATGTGCTAATCTTAGTCCCCTTTAGGGGTTAGGGGTTGTTTTCAACTGTCAACTGTCAATTTTCAATTATTTTTATTCTTCCGTCCAGTTTCGATTGAATTTTATTTCCTCTTTTTGTTTCTGCCTTGATATAGTTGAGCAGCATAGTTCGTACTTTAATGCCGGTATTTACTCGCTTCTCCGCCTGTGCCAACTGTACCATTTTATCATTTCCCCCGGCCAGATAGTCATTGGTGACTATGCTGTAAACCTTGGTTGGGTCAAGCGGTTTGTCGTTGATGGTGATGTTTACGGCCTTACCGTCTTTTATTTCCATGCGTAAACCCGATACGCCTTCACCGCCCATGCCGGCAAAATATTGCAACAGTTCGTTCAATTTGTCACCTTTGAGCCAAAGCAATACTAATTCATTTTCGAAAGGCATAAGTTCGAAAACTTTTCGTACAGTAATGTCTCCTGCAGGAACTACTGTGCGTAATCCCCCCAGATTTACGATGGCAATATCTACGTTCTCACCCTGAAAATTTGTTGCGGTTTGCAGATATACATCAGCGCTGAAGTTGGAAAGCAGACTTTCGGGTGCGTGACCTTTCATGGTTTCGGCTGCTTGTCCAATCACTTCGTTCATCTGTCCATCCACTTTTTGTTTGAATGGCTGCAAGTAAGCATTGTAGCTTTTATCTGCCAATGCATTCGCCGTGCTGTCGATGGCAATTTTCACCGAACTGCTTTGTAGGATCGACCACTGTTTGTGGCAGCACGATGTGGCCGAAAGCGCGATAAGGAGTGTTAGTAGAGTTTTTTTCATTTGAAATAAATGATGGATGAATGTTTCTTTGAAAAGCGAAATTACTAAAAAATTATCAATACACTTCGATTTAGATATTACAATATAAAAACAAAATGGATAGTATTGGATAAATATACACTAAATTATTTGTGAATAATGCTTCTGTTTAGGGCTGATTGTTCCCTTGAAATGTGTTTTGTTCGTAAACTCAAAATGTTGTATCTTTGTGCGTTCATATCCAAAACACCGAAAATAAACGTATAATCAAAATATATTTCCAGATGAATTTTATTGAAGAATTGCAATGGCGCGGCATGATACATACCATGATGCCCGGTACCGAAGAACAACTTAAAAAAGAAATGACTACGGCTTATGTGGGTATTGACCCAACGGCCGATTCGCTACATATCGGACACTTGGTAGGTGTAATGATGCTTAAGCATTTTCAGCGTGCGGGTCACAAACCTATCGCTTTGGTGGGTGGTGCAACGGGTATGATTGGCGATCCGTCTGGCAAGTCGGCCGAACGTAATTTGTTGGACGAAGCTGCTTTGCGTCATAATCAAAATTGTTTAAAAGCACAATTGGAGAAATTCCTCGATTTTACAAGCGATGCGCCCAATGCGGCCGAGCTGGTAAATAATTACGACTGGATGAAGGATTACTCTTTTCTGGATTTCATTCGCGACATTGGTAAGCATATTACTGTTAATTATATGATGGCGAAGGAATCGGTAAAAAAACGGTTGGCAAGCGATTCGAACGTGGGCATGTCGTTTACCGAGTTTTCCTACCAATTATTGCAGGGTTATGACTTTTTGCATTTGAACCAAGCCAAAAATTGCAAGTTGCAAATGGGTGGTTCCGATCAATGGGGAAATATCACTACCGGCACCGAACTTATTCGTCGCAAAACGGGTGGCGAGGCTTATGCTTTGGTTTGTCCGTTAATTACGAAAGCTGATGGTGGAAAATTCGGAAAAACGGAAAGTGGAAACGTTTGGTTGGATCGTCGTTATACATCACCTTATAAATTTTTCCAGTTTTGGTTAAACGTGAGCGATGCCGATGCCGAAAAATACATTAAAATTTTTACAGCTATCAATAAAGAAGAAATCGATGCTTTGATAGCCGAACATACTCAAGCTCCACATTTGCGTTTGCTCCAAAAAAGATTGGCACAGGAAGTAACCATTATGGTTCATTCCGAAGAAGATTATCATGCTGCGGTGGATGCTTCGAACATATTATTTGGCAATTCTACATCGGATGCATTGAAGAAATTGGACGAAGAAACACTTCTTGCGGTGTTCGATGGCGTTCCACAATTCAAAATTTCGAAGGCAGAATTGGGAAAAGGTGTTAAGGCAATCGACTTGTTGACCGATGCAGCGCCCGTTTTTCCTTCAAAAGGAGAGATGCGCAAGCTGGTTCAGTCGGGTGGAGTAAGTATAAACAAAGAAAAATTAGAAAATCAGGACGAAGTACTTGATGGCTCAAAGCTCCTCAATAGCAAATATTTATTGGTTCAAAAAGGAAAAAAGAACTATTATTTGTTGACTGCAGAGTAGTGCGAATCGAAGAATTAAGAAATTAATTTCCAAAATTGTTTTGCCAAAAAGAAAAACAATCGTATCTTTGCACCGCTTTAGAAATAAAGCCCAATGATTGTCTCATGGTGTAATGGTAGCACTGCAGTTTTTGGTTCTGCCTGTCCAAGTTCGAATCTTGGTGAGACAACCAACCAAAAGCGGTTGAAATTCAGAAATGAGTTTCAACCGCTTTTTTTATATGTGCTGATGCTTGTATTTTATAAATATTTTTTGTAATTTTGCAATAATAATTGTCTCATGGTGTAATGGTAGCACTGCAGTTTCTGAATCTGCCTGTCCAGGTTCGAACCCTGGTGAGACAACAAGCCAAAGTGGTTGAAATTCAGAAATGAGTTTCAACCACTTTTTTGTCAATTCGCTTGGGTTGCTAATTCGTCAATGTCCAATTGGCGCTTTGCCACAATTTTAGTATCTTTGTCGTCCAAAAATCATTTCAATTTAAAGACTTTATGGGTAATTTTGCAAAATGGATAGGTGGTGGTTTAGGCTGGGCGTTTGGAGGTCCGGTTGGTGCCTTAATTGGCTTCGCGGTAGGTTCAATGTTCGATGGTTCGGTAACAGTAGACAGTACTCGTAGAGTAGGTTCCGGTCACACTACCGAAGGCGATTTTAAAATGAGTTTATTGGTGCTTGTCGCTTGTATTATGAAGGCTGATGGAAAAGTACATAAATCCGAATTAGCTGTTGTAAAGAAGTTTTTAGTGGCTAATTTTGGAGAACAAGGTGCACTTGAAGCATTACAAATACTGAAAGGTCTGCTGGATCAGAATATAAATGAAACGGAAGTGGCGGCTCAAATAGGGCAACACATGAACTATTCGTCTAAACTTGAATTGCTTCACTTGTTGTTTAATATTGCTTATGCTGATGGAGAAGTGGTTGCTTCCGAGTTGGCTACCATTCAGCGAATTTCAACTATTTTCCGCATCGATCGATTGGATTTTGAATCCATCAAAGCGCCCTATATGAAAACGGTCGACCGCGATTGGGCATACAAATCGCTGGAAATTGAGCCATCTGCAACCAATGATGAGATTAAAAAAGCATACCGTCGCATGGCCATGAAATATCACCCCGATAAAGTGAATGATTTAGGGGATGATGTAAAAAAATCGGCGACAGAGAAATTCCGTTCTGTAAACGAGGCCTATGAAGAGCTGAAAAAACAAAGGGGAATTGCTTAAAGTAAGAAGCAAGAAGCAAGAGGTGAGGAGCAAGTAATTTGCCTCAACTCTGATAAAAATAAATAAACGATACTAATTTAAATTTCCGTCGGCTGACGGATTAGGAGTTTATGGAACATAAATTATCTATTTACAACACATTAAGTCGCAAAAAGGAAGAATTTATACCGCTTCACGAAAATAAAGTGGGGATGTACGTTTGCGGACCAACAGTATACGGCGATGGTCACTTGGGTCATGCACGTCCTGCTATTACGTTCGACATCTTGTTTCGTTACCTTACGCACATTGGCTACAAAGTGCGGTATGTACGTAACATTACCGATGTTGGGCATTTGGAAAATGATGCTGACAGTGGTGAGGATAAAGTAGCCAAAAAAGCAAGGCTGGATGAAGTGGAACCCATGGAAGTGGTTCAGTATTACGTGAATCGTTATCACAAAGCCATGGAAATGCTCAATATATTGCCGCCAAGCATTGAGCCGCATGCATCGGGCCATATCATGGAGCAAATTGATTTTGTGCAAAAAATCCTTGATGCCGGTTTTGCCTACGTAAGTGAAGGTTCGGTGTATTTTGATGTTGAGAAATACAACTTAACGCACAATTATGGTAAACTTTCAGGCCGGAATGTAGAAGATATGCTCGAAACCACCCGCGAACTCGACGGACAATCCGAAAAGCGTCGTAGTGTGGATTTTGCACTTTGGAAAAAAGCATCGCCCGAGCACATCATGCGTTGGAAAGCACCCTGGAGTCTGGGTTTTCCGGGCTGGCATCTGGAATGTTCGGCTATGGGAACAAAATACCTCGGCGAACAGTTTGATATTCACGGTGGTGGTATGGATTTAATGTTCCCGCACCACGAATGCGAAATAGCTCAATCGACTGCTGCGCTTGGAAAGGAAACCGTAAAATATTGGATGCACAACAATATGATTACCATCAACGGACAAAAGATGGGAAAATCGTTAGGTAATTTTATCACGTTAGAAGAGTTTTTCACAGGTAATCACCCGTTATTGACACAGGCATTCAGCCCAATGACGGTGCGGTTCTTTATTTTACAAGCGCACTATCGTAGCACGGTAGATTTTAGCAGTGCTGCGCTGGAGGCTTCCGAAAAAGGGTTGAGTCGCTTGATGGAGGGTTATGCACGCTTACAGAAATTAGCTGCTTCAGCCACTTCATCCGTCGAAACTGCAGGGCTTCGCGATAAATGTGAGGAGGCTATGAGTGATGATTTGAATACCCCGATAGTGATATCCTATTTATTTGATGCCCTGAAAGCTATCAATTTGGTACACGATGGCAAGGAAACTATTTCGGCTGCCGATTTGGATGAGTTGAAAGCTGTTTTTAGCCTGTTTATCGAAGACTTACTCGGGTTAAAAGCCGAAAATGAGGCAGGTTCGGGCAATGAAGCTTACAAAAAGGCGATAGATTTGTTACTTAATATGCGTCTCGAGGCCAAACAAAATAAAGACTGGGCAACCAGCGATAAAATTCGCAATGAATTAACTTCTTTGGGCTTTGAGATAAAAGATACAAAGGACGGATTTGAATGGAAGATTTGATGTGATATCAATTCTTAATTTTAAAAAATAATAAGACTATAAATATGGAAACAACAAGACAACAAAAAATATCGAGGATGTTGCAGAAAGAGTTAGGAGAAATCTTTTTGTTGTATGCTCGCGAATTGCAGGGAACGTTAATTACAGTGACAACTGTGCGTATCAGTCCCGATTTAGGGGTGGCTCACACGCATTTGAGCATTTTTCCAAGTGATAAATCGGCTGGGGTATTGGCACGTGTTCAGGAAGATACGCGCGCAATTCGTTTCGACTTAGGCAAAAGGGTTCGTCATCAATTACGAATTGTACCGGCTTTATATTTCCATGTGGATGATTCGTTGGATTATCTCGAAAATATTGATAATTTATTGAAAAGCGATCCGCCATCACCATTGAAAGAAGGCGAAGTAATCGAACTGGACTAGCCCCGAATTCAATTTTAGATGTCTACACAGGATTCACCATCTCAACACCCGTTTAGCGGACTGTCCTTCTCGTTTAGGATAGCCCGTAGGTACTTGTTTTCCAAAAAATCGCACAACGCCATAAATATCATATCGGGTATTTCGGCATCGGGTGTGGCTATTGGCACCATGGCCTTGGTGTGTGTATTGTCGGTGTTTAATGGTTTTGAATCGCTGATTAGTGATATGTTTTCGGCTTTTGATCCCGACTTGAAAATTACTTTGTCTCAAGGAAAAACCTTTGATGTGAACTCACCCGAATTGGGTCAGATCCGAAAACTGAAATCGGTGGCTTATTTTACAGAAGTGATTGAGGAAAATGCGTTGCTGCGGTTTAAAGATAAGGTAATGCCGGCTACTGTGAAAGGAGTTAGTTCTGATTTTCAGAAAATGACACGAATTGACAGCATCATGTACGATGGTAAATTTCTACTTTACGACGGCGCTTTTCAGCGTGCTGTTCCCGGTGTAGGTGTGGCCAGTATTTTGGGCCTGGGTGCACAATTTATTGATCCGCTGCTCATTTATGCGCCTCGTAGAAGTTCCAATATCAATCTGCTGCGCCCCGAGAATAGTTTTAATCAGGTGGGAACCTTTGTTTCGGGAATTTTTGCTGTGCAACAATTGCAGTACGATGACCATTATGTGTTGGTATCAATAGATTTAGCGCGCGACTTGTTTGAATACGAAAAGGCAAAGGTTACGGCGATAGAGTTAAAACTGGCTGCCGGTGCGGATAATGAAGTTGTGCAAAGTCAGATTAAAACCATTCTTGGTGAAAAGTATCAGGTCAAAAACCGGTATGAACAGCAAGAGAGTTTTTTCAAAATAATGCTTATAGAGAAATGGATAACCTATCTTATTTTGTGTTTCATTTTGTTGATAGCCAGCTTTAATATTATAGGTTCGCTTTCGATGCTTATCATTGATAAAAAAGCTGATATTGAGACGCTTCGAAACCTGGGTGCAAATAACCAACTGATAAAACGGATTTTTCTGTTCGAAGGTTGGCTGATCTCCGCCGTTGGTGCGTTGGTGGGTATAGGTCTGGGGGGTATATTGTGTTTGCTTCAGGAGCATTTTGGTTTTCTGAAACTGGGAGCAGGTTATGTGGTAGATGCTTACCCTGTGGTAGCTAATTTCACGGACATGCTACTTGTATTTGTAACTGTTCTTGCTATGGGATTTCTGGCTGCTTATTATCCGGTTAGATATATTCAAACGAAGGAGAAGTTACCTGAATAGGAGACTTGATAAATTTATAGAGATAAAAAAATGCTCAACACGATTTTTGGTGTTGAGCATTTTTTTATGAAAGTTGGTTGACTATAAGTATTGAACGATTTCCTGCGTGTCTGCAGCAATCATAAATTCCTCATCTGTAGGAATTACACAAATGTTTACGGTGGACTCCGGAGTGCTCAACAGCATTTCTTTACTTCGGGTAGCTTTGTTTAACTCGAAGTCCATTTTTGCACCAAGATAGGTCAGATGTTTGCCAACATACTCGCGCGTTTCTGACTGATTTTCTCCAATTCCACCGGTAAATACAATGGCATCCACGCCATTAAGAGCGCCGATATATGCCGAAATGTATTTCATTACCTTGTATTCGTACATATCCCATGCCAATCGGGCACGTTCGTTTCCTTCACCCTTTGCTTTTTCCACATCCCGCATGTCCGACGATATTCCGGAAATGCCCAGAACCCCGCTATGTTTGTTGAACAGCGTCGAAACGGAGGCCGAACCGATCATCTCCTTTTCCATCAGGAAGGTTACTACCCCCAGATCTACATCTCCCGAGCGGGTTCCCATCATTAATCCTTCTATGGGCGTGAAACCCATCGAAGTGTCTATCGATTGACCATTTTTTATGGCGCATATAGATGCTCCATTGCCTAAATGTGCAACTATAATACGCGAATTGTTATAATCTAACCCCAGGAATTCTGCCGCGCGGCGTGATACATACCGATGGCTTGTTCCATGAAAGCCATAGCGGCGGATGCCGTATTTTTTGTACAAAGAATAAGGAATTCCGTACATGTAAGCGTGATCGGGCATTGTTTGATGAAAAGCGGTATCAAATACAGCTACCTGCGGAACGGATGGTAAAAGTTCTGTAATCGCTTTTATACCGGCCAGATTGGGTGGATTGTGCAGCGGGGCAATTTCGATACATTCGGTGATTTTTTGAATAACCTCTTCGGTAATCAACATACTGGAGTTGAATTTTTCACCACCATGAACGATGCGGTGTCCCACACCGTTAATTTCGTCGAATGAGCTAATGGCGCCGTGCTTGGCACTGGTTAAAATGCCCAGAATGTATTCAATTCCGAGTTGATGCTCCAATATCTCACCTTTTAGCAGAACCTTCTGACCATCGCGGCGTGTATGTTTCAGAAACGAACCTTTCATGCCGATTTTTTCAACAGCTCCTGTTCCTAACTCCTCGTTGGTATTCATATCCAGCAATTTGTATTTTATTGACGAACTGCCGCAGTTTAAAACAAGTATTTTCATGCGTTGTGATTTCTTGTGTATTAGATTTTTTTGTGATAGCAGAATAGATTTACGCTTACAAATATAAGTGTTTGATTTGAATATTTTTACTCTTTTGTAAAACTGACCAAAATTTATCTTATGACACAAAAAAAGGTCCCTGAAACCATACCGTTTCAGAGACCTTTTTTTGTCATTTTAAAATAATCAATTGTGATGCTGCAGTATCTCAATTGTGTCTGATGCAATCATAAATTCTTCGTCGGTAGGAATGACGCATACTTTGATTTTTGAGTCGGGAATGCTTAGCAAAACTTCGCTTGCCCGAGCATCTCTGTTGAGATCATAGTCGACTTTTAATCCCAGATAGTCAAGTTGTTTACATACATATTCCCGAATTTCAGTTCTGTTTTCACCCACGCCGCCGGTGAACACAATGGCATCTACGCCATTTAGAACGCCCACATAGGACGAAATATACTTCAGGATTTTATATTGGTACATTTCCCACGCCAGACGGGCACGTTCATTTCCTTCATTTTTTGCATTTAAGATGTCGCGCATGTCTGACGAAACGCCGGATACACCTAATACGCCACTGTGTTTATTGAATAAAGTAGAAACTGATGATGAGCCAATTGTTTCCTTTTCCATTAAAAATGTCACTACGCCCAGATCCACATCGCCGGATCGCGTTCCCATCATTAGCCCTTCGATAGGTGTAAATCCCATAGAAGTATCTATCGATTGACCATTTTTTATAGCACAAATTGATCCTCCATTGCCAAGATGGGCGGTAATAATGCGCGAGTTTTGATAGTCAAGTCCGAGAAAATCGGCAGCACGTTGCGAAACGTATCGGTGGCTCGTGCCATGAAATCCGTAACGGCGGATGCCATATTTTGCGTAAAGTGAATATGGAATGCCGTACATGTAGGCATAATCTGGGATCGTTTGATGAAAAGCGGTGTCGAAAACAGCGACCTGAGGTACTGCGGGTAAAAGTTCGGCGATGGCTTTAATGCCGGCCAGATTTGGTGGATTGTGAAGGGGGGCAATGTCAATACAATCGGTTATTTTCTGAATTACTTCGTCGGTAATAAGCATGCTTGAATTAAATTTTTCTCCTCCATGTACTACGCGATGTCCTACGCCGTCTATTTCTTCAAATGAGCGGATAGCTCCATGCTTTTCGCTGGATAAGATGCCGAGAATGTATTCAATACCGAGCTGATGTTCGAGTATCTCGCCTTTCAGCAGGATTTTCTGTCCATCGCGGCGCGTGTGTTTCAGAAACGAACCTTTCATGCCGATTTTTTCCACTGCTCCTGAACTGAGCTCTTCGTTATTGGCCATGTCGAGCAGCTTGTACTTAATAGAGGAACTTCCACAGTTCAAAACAAGTATTTTCATGTGTTACGATTCTTAGATTGTAGTTGTTATCAATATGATGACAAAATGGGTTAATGATTATAAGTGTGTGGAATTATTGAGCAAAATTCTGTATGAGTTTAATGCAAAAAAGACATCTGAAACGATAGGGTATCAGATGTCTTCAATCATTATGTATAAAAATCAATTTCAATTCTTCAGGATCTCAAGCGTATCAGATGCAATCATAAATTCCTCATCGGTAGGAATTACAGCAACATTCACAGCTGAATCTTCAGTGCTTAACTTTACAGATATCCCTTGCGAAACGGCATTTATATCATAGTCGACTTTTACGCCCATAAAGCCAAGTCCTTCGCAAATGTAGCGACGGGTAAATACGTGATTTTCTCCAATTCCACCCGTGAATACAATGGCATCAACACCACCCATGGCAGCTGCAAATGCACCAATATATTTACGAAGACGATACACATACATTTCGCGAGCCAGGCGTGCCCGGTCGTTACCTTCTTTTATAGCGCTGTCAATGTCGCGCATATCCGAGGTGATGCCCGAAATTCCAAGCATTCCGCTGTGCTTGTTGAATAAGGTGGAAACGCCCGCTGCGCCAATCATTTCTTTTTCCATCAGGAAAGTAACCACACCTAAATCCACGTCGCCCGAACGTGTTCCCATCATTAAACCTTCAATGGGAGTGAATCCCATGGAGGTGTCGATAGATTTTCCGTTTTCGATAGCTGTTACTGATACGCCGTTGCCAATGTGTGCAGTGATAATTTTTGAATTATTGTAGTCGAGTCCAAGAAATTCAGCAGCAGCTTTTGATACGTACCGGTGACTTGTTCCGTGGAAACCATATCGGCGAATGCCGTATTTGGTGTACAGCGAGTACGGAATGCCATACATATATGCATAATCGGGCATGGTTTGATGAAATGCAGTATCGAAAACCGCCACCTGAGGCACGGTAGGCAGCAATTCGGCAATGGCATTGATCCCGGCTAAATTTGGTGGGTTGTGAAGTGGAGCAATTTCAATACATTCTACCAGTTTTTGAATAACCTCTTCGGTAATCAATACGCTGGAATTGAACTTTTCGCCACCATGTACCACGCGATGACCTACGCCGTTTATTTCTTCGAGCGACTTGATGCAGCCGTGCTTCTCGCTGGTAAGAATACCTAAAATATATTCAATACCCACTTGATGCTCTAAAATTTCACCCTTCAACATCACCTTTGCACCATCCTGGCGGGTGTGTTTCAGGAATGAACCTTTCATTCCAATCTTTTCAACTGCTCCCGAACCAAGTTCCACGTTGCTCTCCATGTCGAGCAATTTATATTTTATCGACGAGCTACCACAATTTAAAACTAATACCTTCATGCCTTTTGTCCTCCGTTTATTTGATGATGTTTCCTTTTTCGTCATAAGTGTAAAAACCTATGCCGCGACTTACACCATAATGTTTTGCACGCGAAAGACGTAGTAATACAGGTGATGGTTTATATTTTATGCTTCCGTATTCCTCCCAAAGATTATCAAGTAACTTTACAATTTTCTCAATACCCATTTGATCTGCGGTGCGGAAAACACCCTGGCGGTGACCAAAACCTACAGTCAGTACACGATCGATGTCATCGACGGTAGAAATACCTTCCATCAAAATACCGCAGGCTTCATTTAATAAAATAAGGAACAAGCGAATGCTGATTAACCCGGCCGATTCCATTACCTGTACATACTCGTGGTTAATCAGTTTTGCAAACTGACAAACTTTGTTGTAGGTTTCTACCGACGTGCTTAACCCGGGAACGATTTCAATAATGTTCGAGTCGGGGATATTTGAAAGGAAATGCAGCCCGATACAACGTTCGGTGTGTTCCAGTTCGGCAGCCAAATCGGTTACAATCACAGTGGAAACATTCGAGGCGATGATGGCATTTGTCGAAAGTACTTTTTCCAATTGTTTGAACACTTCTTTGCGTTGCAAAATACGTCTTTCGCCGGTATTATCGTCATAACGAATTGCTTCAATTACAAAGTCGCAACCACTAAAATCTTCGTATTTTGTTGTGCCGCTGATGCGAGATAAAATCGCTTTTTTCTCGTTTTCGGTCAAACCCCAGTTTCCAATTTTCTTGTCAAGTTTGTCTCCGATTCTGGCATATGCATTTGCAATTGCCTCGTCGCTTAGTTCTAAGAAGACTACTTCCATACCATTGAGAGCAGCGGTAGTTGCAATAACACTACCTTCTTTGCCGCAGCCCACTACGCCTATTCGCGAAAATAGCGTTCGCTTACGGTTGCGTTTGCTTAATCCGTAGCGTTCAATTGCTTCGATAATTGGTTCTGACATAAATATATTTTTTTAATGCATTATTAATAATGAAGAATTGAAAAATCGAAATGCACTATTCAGTTATGAATTATGCATGATGAATTATCAATTAAATTTTCATTGCCTGATTGGCCGTAATGGTAATCATTCGTACAATATCATCCACCGAGCAGCCGCGTGAAAGGTCGTTGATAGGTGCAGCCATTCCTTGCAAAATCGGACCAACTGCCTGAGCTCCCGAAAAGCGTTCGACCATTTTGTAACCAATATTCCCAGCTTGTAAGTCAGGGAAAACCAATACATTAGCATGTCCGGCAATTTTGCTTCCCGGTGCTTTGCTTTGTCCGATGGCCGGAACCAGAGCTGCATCAGCCTGCAATTCGCCTTCGATTTGCAATTCCGGTGCTTGTTCTTTTGCCAAACGGGTTGCTTCTACTACTTTGTCTACCAATTCGTGTTTAGCACTTCCCTTTGTAGAGAAACTCAACATGGCCACGCGAGGTTCATAACCGCAAAGAATACGAGCTGTTTCGGCGGTACAGATAGCGATTTGAGCCAGTTCGGCTGCGCTTGGATTTGGATTTACAGCACAGTCGGCAAAAACCAACAGGCCATTCTCACCGTATTGAGAAGTGGGGGTAAACATTAGGATAGCTCCAGAAACTACATTGATTCCGGGTAATGTTTTTACGATTTGGAAAGCCGGGCGAAGTACGTTACCCGTAGTGTTTTGAGCTCCGGCTAATTCACCATCGGCGTCACCATTTTTAATCATTAGGCAGCCTAAGTACAATGGATCTTTTGATAATTGAGTGGCTTGCTCGATAGTCATGCCCTTGCTTTTGCGAAGATCGAAAAGTAAATTGGCATATTCACTCATTTTCGAATTTGTTTCGGGATCTACGATTGTAGCTTCTGCAATGTGAGTCAGGTTGTTGTCGACAGCCAGTTTTTTAATCTCCGACTCGTTCCCAATTAAGATAAGCTTGGCAGCTTTTTCTTGTAAAATAATGTCAGCAGCTTTTAGCGTGCGAATTTCAGTTCCTTCGGGCAAAACAATGCGTTGCAAATTTGCCTTGGCGCGTGCCATAATTTTTTCTAATAATTCCATCTTTGTAAAGATATATAGTGTTGAAGTCTAATGCGAGAGGAGAAATTTCTTAAACTGAAAATCGATACAAAGATACTGTTTATTTGTAAAATTGCAATGTAGAGATTGCAGTTTATTGCAGTTTTGTGACAAAATAGCAAAAAAGACTGCTAATATATCATTTATTTTAGTTGTAAAGACTGGTTGAAATTGAATTGTTGATGAATTGTGTACTTTTTCACATACTTTAGTATTAGCACTTTAATGCATCACTTTCTCTCTGTAATTTTTTGTATCTTTGCGAGTTCATTTATTGTATATTTATTCACCAGATAAATAGATGATAATCACATCCTGATAACTGAAGAAATGCTCCCGATTCTCGACGAATATCACTTGTATCTGAAACTGGAAAAAGCTTTGTCTAACAATACGATAGAGGCTTATGAAAGTGATTTGCAGAAATTGTCGGCCTATCTGATGGATGCACATATTTCATTGGAAGAGGCTGAGACAGTTCATTTACGCGATTTTATAATTGAAATCAGTAGTCTGGGAATTCACCCGCGGTCGCAAGCACGTATTTTGTCGAGCGTAAAGTCGTTTTACCATTTTCTGATTTACCGGAACCTCCGCGATAATGATCCTACAGAATTACTTGAAAGTCCAAATGTTGGATTACGATTACCGGAAGTGCTATCGGTAGATGAAATTGACAAAATAGTGCAAGCCATTGATTTGTCGAAAGCAGAAGGGCAGCGCAACAAAGCCATTATCGAAGTGCTTTATGGTTCGGGGCTGCGCGTGTCGGAATTGATAGGACTGCAAATGTCAAAGCTGTACATTGACGAAGGATATATGTTGGTCGAAGGAAAGGGAAGTAAGCAGCGCCTGGTGCCCCTTTCTCCGCAGTCGATTACACACATCGGGTTGTGGAAAATTGATCGAAACGCTTTGCAGATTCAAAAAGGTCACGAGGATATTTTGTTTCTGAATCGGCGGGGTGCAACATTGACGCGTGCCATGATATTCACGATTGTGAAAGATTTGACAGCTCTGGCGGGAATTCGTAAAAATGTTAGTCCGCATACATTCAGGCATTCGTTTGCTACGCATTTACTCGAAAATGGAGCCAATTTACGTGCTATCCAGCAATTGTTGGGGCACGAATCTATCACTACTACAGAACTTTATACGCATATTGATGTGCATTTTCTGCGAAAAACAATTCTGGAATGTCACCCAATGAATAAACCCAAAAAGGTTGAAGATTAGGTATCAAACCATTACACATATAATAAAAGGAACATTGAAAAAAGGGTTTATTCAAAAATTTGGTTTGCTGATTGGAATGCTGTTACTTACAGTTTCGTGGGCGATGGCACAAGAAACTGTGGTTGTGGGGCAGGTGTTGAGTGCTACCGATAAAAGTCCGGTACCGTTTGCAAACGTATTTTTTAAATATACTCAGAAAGGTGTTCGGTGCAACGAGGAGGGTTATTTTCTTTTGCGCAATCAGGGAATTGAAACTACACTGGTTTTTAGTTCGGTAGGCTATAAAAAACAGGAGAGAAGGATTAAGCCCGGTCAAAGTGTTGGTATGGAAGTGGTGCTGGAAGAAGACAATACCTTGCTGCAAGACGTATTGATATTGCCCGGAACGAATCCTGCTATTGACTTGATGAAGAGGGTGCGTTTGTTGAGATCTGCGAACGATCTTAGCCGGCACGATAATTATAGTACGCAGAGTGCGGAGCAAAACCTTGTATTGTTGAATAAAGTTGGGCAACGATCTGTAGGTAAGCGAATTTACGATCAGCTTCGGACGGGTAATCTTTCGCATTCCGATTCTTTGCTCGTACTTCCGCTATACATGGCCGAAAGTCACTATCAAATTGTCAAATCGGAAAAGAAGCAGCTTTCTAAAAATATCTATTCCTCGCCCGAGGTGGGTGAAAGGCTCGTTGCTCAATTGGTAGGTGAGATGGATGTAAACATCAATTTTTATGAAAGTGTAATCACTGTTTTTGGAAAAGGGATGATCAGCCCGCTCTCGAACGTTGGAAATGCGTATTACGATTATTACCTGGCGGATAGCCTGCGCTCAACCGGCGGGAAGCAGTATGAGATCCACTTCAGGACGAAGAATACTAAAAATCTGGCCTTCGACGGTAGCCTTTGGATTGATTCGGCAACTCTGGCACTTACTCGCATTGAGGCTGAACTGCCTAAGCAAGCCAACATCAATTTTATACATAATCTTCGTATTTCTCAAAATTTCGGACAGCTTCAGTCGGGGCTGTGGACCCGTCAATCGGAAGAAATGGCCTTGAACATGAACTATGAGTTGTTGGCCGATAGTCTTCATCCAAAACCGGAGTTGTTTGTGAAACGTAGTGCTGTTTACCAATCGGTAGACACGGTGGCTTTCCAGCGTCAGAATTTTGCAAAGAGTATTTACAATCAGGAGACGTTGAACGATAAGCTTCGGGATTTGAACAATACGCCGGTATTGCGCACTGCCAAGTTTGTGGTGACTACTGCACTTACAGGTTATATTCCTTTTGGCAAAATTGATATTGGTAAAATTCAACAAATAATGCGTGTTACCGATGTAGAGGGTTTTCGGATGACATTGCCGTTCAGAACTAACGAAAGGTTGTGGAAGAATGTGTCTGTTGGAGGATATGTAGGATATGGTTTTAAAAATGAACTGGTAAAGTATTCCGGTTTTGCTCAATTTAGGCTTCCGGGTAGGATGCGTCGTATTTTTAGTCTGAGTTATACCGACGATTTCAGAAGAATTGATTACAATTACAACGACTTTATGTATCGCGAAAACCCTCTTGTAACCGGCGATGAGGATATTTCGAGTTCCATTTTTTCGTTCAAATCAACATTTAAGTTGAGCGAACGTAAAGAATTCTCCGCTTCCTTGTCCAACGATTGGAATTCGGACTTTGAAAGTAGCTTATTTATACGTTCCAATCGTATTTTTTCCAGTTCGGCATTACCAATGCAAAGCGGTGCAGCTAGTTATAATTCTTTATTGCAGCAATCCGTTACACTTTCCTCGCGATTGTCGTTTGGCGAGAAGACCTACGAAGACAATATGCAACGAATTTATATTGCCAATAAATTACCGGTTTTGTATAGTTTTATTGAATTTGGGAAATATAAGATGGGTGCCGTTTCAGGCACTTATGGAAAAATATCAGGATCGATAAAGCAATCGGTTCGGTTGGATATAGGCACATTTAATTACATTGCCGATGCAGGAGTGGTGATTGGAAATGTGCCTTATCCGTTGCTACAGTTTCCACCCGGATGCGAATCGGGAGGCTATGGCTTTTATCAGTTCAACAAAATGAATTTCATGGAGTATGCAGCCGACAGGTATCTGAATATACATACAGAGCTGATATTGAATGGTTTGATTCTAAATCAAATCCCACTTGTGAAATATCTCAACCTGCGTGAATTTTTTTCATTCAATACGGCGTATGGCAGTTTAAATCAAGGGCACCAAACTGTAATTGATTTCCCCGGCTTTATGAATCCGTTGGCAAAGCCTTATCAGGAGCTTGGCGTTGGTGTAACCAATATCTTTAGGGTACTTACCCTTCAGTCGGTTTGGCGCATCTCAGGGCTGCATCGTGAAGTGGATGGTTGGGGACTTCGTGGCTGTTTGACCTTGAATTTTTAAATATTTCTTCATTTTAAAAATAACTCTTTTTTAAATGAGCCGGAAATAACAAAAAATTCTATCTTTGTGTTTCAAAACCAATTTTTTACAATACATATAAATTTAAACAATAAGATATGGAAACTGCTAATTTGCAAATTGCAATTATAGGTGCCGGAAACATGGGCGGCGCTATTGCCCGCGGACTTGCCAAAGGAAAACTCATTCAGTCGAAAAACATACGGGTAAGCGATGTTTCGCAAGCGAATTTAGATGCAATTAAAGCCTTTGATGCCGAAATAACGGTAGGTACCTCTAATCGTGATATGATTGAAGGGGCAGACATTATCATGTTGGCCGTAAAACCATGGTTGGTAGAAGTTATTGCTGAAGAGATTGAGAATAAGATTAACTACGAAAAGCAAATTATAGTTTCGATTGCGGCTGGAGTAGATTTTGGGAAGATGGTTGAATTGTTTGATAAACAAGCTACTATTTTCCGCGTAATTCCAAATACAGCTATTGATGTGTTGCAAAGCGTGTCTACCATCTCGTCGTTCAATGCAAAAAAAGAGCAGGAAGAATTGGTAGTGGCTATGTTTGCCGAATTAGGAAAAGCATTTCTTGTTCCCGAAGCTCAACTGAATGCTTTTATGTCCTTGTCGTCTTGCGGGATAGCGTATGCGTTTCGTTACATTCGTGCAGCTATGGAAGGTGGTGTAGAAATGGGAATTTATCCGGGCGTGGCAAAAGACGTCGTTATTCAGACCTTGCGTGGAGCAATAGATTTATTAGAAGCCAATGCATCGCATCCTGAGGTGGAGATCGACAAAGTAACTACCCCGGGTGGTATTACGATAAAAGGCCTCAACGAAATGGAAGCCCATGGATTCACAAATGCTGTGATTAAAGGGTTGAAAGCTTCGCATTTGAAATAGATGCTCTTTTGCCTGGCGTTCAGAGCGTCTAGCGGCTTCAGTCCGCTTGACGCGTTTGTAAAAAGATTGTTTTAATCGATGGAGAGCAATTGGCAGATTTAATGATTGAATATGATTTGGCTGTTTCTACGACGAGCAAGTATATCTTTAAACGGATTGATAATGATTATTTTGAAGAAATGAACTAACCCGACAAGCGGCTTTGAGCCGCTGTCCGGAAAAAAATACTACTATGAACGCACAAATCACACAAATTGCCGAACGCTTGCGCGGACTTCGCGATGCGCTCAATCTCACCGTTGTAGAAGCCGCCGAAAAATGCGGTGTTTCCGAAGAAAACTATGCTCTTTATGAATCGGGAACTTCGGACATTCCAATGAGTTTTATCTGCGAAGTGGCTCAAACCTTTGGGGTGGAAACCTCAGCTCTTTTTTCGGGTGATGACGCACACTCACTGGCCTACTTTGTTACCCGCAAAGGTACCGGAACAAGCGTTGAACGCACAAAATGCTACAAATATCAATCGTTGGCACATGGGTTTCGAAATGCGAAAGTGGAACCTTTTGAAGTTACGGTGGAGCCTTGTCAAAAAACGATCCACTTAAATACACATTCAGGTCAGGAATTCAATCTGGTACTCGAAGGAGTCCTTCAGCTGCGTATTGCCGGCAACGATATTGTGCTCAACGAGGGCGACAGTATTTATTTTGATGCCACCAAGCCGCATGGCATGACAGCACTGAATGGAAAAAACGCACGATTTTTGGCGGTTATTATTTGATTTGGACACATAGTTAAGCATAGTGTTTTCTCTCTATGTGTTGCTACTGTGAAAACTATGAGTAACTATGCGTCATCTCCCGTTTTTGGAGACTTATACCTCGAAAGAATATTTGATTTTTAATGTAAAAACGACTGTATTTTATCCCATAATCTGAGTTTTTACCCCAAATAGCTCCGTTTTATCCCTCTTTTTTGTCGAACAGGATCTTCTGATATTACTTTGCAGTGAAATAATCAGAATGCTTTAAACAATAATTACGCTTATGTTAGAGAAGTACCTTCAACAAACAGAATTTACCGACTTTGAAGATTTCAAAGCCAATTACAAACTACTGGTTCCCGAGAATTTTAATTTTGGCTACGACGTTGTAGATGCGTGGGCTGCGAAAGAACCCAACAAAAAAGCGTTGCTTTGGACGAATGATCAAGGCGAATGTCGCGAATTTACTTTTGGTGAAATAAAAAAATATACGGATCAAACGGCATCGTATTTCCAAAGTATTGGTATTAAAAAAGGTGATATAGTGATGGCCATTCTCAAACGTCGCTATGAATTCTGGTTTACCATTATTGCCCTGCATAAAATTGGTGCGGTAATAATTCCTGCTACTCATTTATTGACCAAAAAAGACTTGGTTTATCGTAATAATGCTGCTGATATTAAGGCGATTATTGCAGTTGGCGACGAGACAATTATCAAACATATCAATGATGCGATGCCCGAATCGCCTAGTGTAGAGCTGCTTATTTCAGTTGGGCCGGTTGTTCCCGAAAACTGGCTGAATTTTCACGAAGGTATTGAAAATGCTGCTCCATTTACTCCCATTGCCAATGTAAATAGAAACGAAGATGCGCTGATTATTAGCTTTACCTCAGGTACTACCGGCAATCCTAAAATGGTGTTGCTCGACTGCGTTTATCCTTTGGCACATATTATTACGGCTAAGTACTGGCACAATTTGCACGAAGATAGCATCCACCTTACTATTGCCGATACCGGTTGGTTGAAAGCCGTCTGGGGAAAACTGTACGGACAATGGATAGTTGGTGCATGCGTTTTTGTGTACGATCATGAAAAATTTACACCGGCAGCTATATTGGAAAAGATTCAGGAGCACCGTATTACTTCGCTTTGTGCACCTCCAACAATTTTCCGGTTCCTTATTCGCGAAGATTTGACGAAATATGATTTGTCGTCGCTGGAATATTGTACCATTGCCGGAGAGGCGTTGAACCCGGCAGTTTATGAGCAATTCCTTAAACTTACCGGCATTAAACTGCGCGAAGGTTATGGACAAAGCGAAACTACTCTTTCGCTTTTCACTGCTCCATGGGTAGAGCCGAAACCGGGTTCGATGGGTTTGATAAATCCGCATTACGATGTTGATTTGTTGACTCCCGAAGGTCGCTCGGCCGAAGTGGGTGAGCAGGGACAGATTGTCATTCGCACCGACAAATCTTATCCGATAGGACTTTTTAAAGGCTATTACCGTAATGCACAACTCACTTACGATGCATGGCGCGATAATATTTATTATACCGGCGATGTGGCCTGGCGCGATGAGGATGGCTACTTCTGGTTTGTGGGTCGTGCTGATGATGTGATCAAAAGCTCGGGTTATCGTATCGGACCTTTCGAAGTGGAAAGTGCATTGATGACCCATCCTGCCGTGGTGGAATGTGCAATTACCGGTGTGCCCGATGAAATTCGCGGACAAATTGTAAAAGCAACTGTCATCCTTTCGAAAGAATATAAAGATCAGGCTGGCGAAGCATTGGTGAGAGAGATTCAGGAACACGTGAAAACCGTTACCGCTCCTTACAAATACCCACGGATCATTGAATTTGTGGACGAGCTGCCCAAAACAATCAGCGGTAAGATTCGCAGAACTGAAATTCGCGAAAAAGACAATAAATAAATACAGATTTTACAATCAAACGTAGAATAGACAATGAATGTATTGTCTATTCTACGTTTGATTGTATTTATTCCAATTTAAGCATCCATTCATTTTCCGGAGATGCCGGTAGGCTTTCGGATAATTTTTTCTCCAAATCTTTATAGCTGATTCCGTGGTTTTCTATAATAATACCTTCGGCCAATCCTCCCATCAGTACATAGCAACGCTTTATGTACACAAGGAATGTATGTCCCAGCGAAATGCCAATCAGCTGCCAGCCTTTAGCATCCAGGTTGTTGAGTGATTCTTCAAAATACCGAAACAATACTTCCATGATTATGCCTAAAAACTCTTTTTTTTCGTTGTTGATAGTGTGTCTACTTGATGTTTCCGTTGCATCCTCAGACTCTTCCGATTCCTCCAGCGGGCTTGAAAAGAATGTAACAAGGTTTTGAAATTGTTCCTCATCGTCAATATAAGATGTATTATTACTCTCCACATCCACCAGAAAAGCATTTGTGTTTTTTACAATCGTGTTTGCGACTGTCGCACATACCTGCGATACCAGCTCTCCTAGATGTGGAATACTATTATCATTGAACTCAGGATATTTTGTAAACGATAATTTCTTAAGTGCTATCGCCAGATCATTACCGGCAGGTATGATGACGTATAACGCATTATGTACTACCTGTAAGTTTTGGTTAATTCGTTCCTTGATCTCCAAAGGAACATCATCTGCCAGTAGGCTCAATTGGAGCTTTGCTTCCAGATACATTCTCTCCATTTCTTCTTTGCTTTTTTGCATAGTATTGTTATTTGTTTTCAATGAGGTTCTTTTTATACATTGTTTATAAAACGATTAACCACATACCCCACTCGTTACAAAGGGGGGAGGAGAGAGTAACTTTTAATTCTTTACCAACGCCAAAAACCAAAGCCCGTTTTATTTTAGTATTATAGTAGCTGTATAACTCTGTTCGTATTTATCCATAGGGGTTGGGGTTATCTCATTGCCTTCAAACTCTATACGGTAACATTTAGCAGAATGATTTGTTTTATCCTTTGGAATATCCCAATATGTAACAAATTCATGTACCGCATCATCGCCAAATACATAAGGGCATTTCAGTTTGTAAGTGAGTATTTTCTCTTCGGGACAATCGTTTACAGGTAAATAAAAACCATTTGTCAAATAATAATAGCTGTTATATTTTACCATTCCTAATCCGGGTCGGTTAACATCAGGTTCAAAGCCGGGTCTGGCAGGAGTATTGTAAATTTTATTATCCCAATTCTTACATGGTTCAGAAACAATAATATCCAATGTAAATAAAGAGTCTTTCACAGGGCCTGAAGAGGCATTTAGTTCGATTCCTTTTACTAAATCATTTCCCGAAACATCCTGAAAGCTCAAGTCTAAATAATAAGAAACAGACTCCGGTTCATGATGACTGAAAAGGAGATCGCAGGAAGAAAAATTCAACATTAAAGCCAATAAGGCCATTACTTTTAACGTTCTCATGCTATTTGTTATTTAGTAATTATTGGTGTCCGATAAGCATTAATATAAACTTCTGAAAACTACTTTATCTGGTGGTTTGATGTAATGTCGCTCCGTCTGATGACGGACTTAAAAATTCACATCGAAAAATATTCTATCGTACTGCTGTCTCTATGGAACTTCTTAATAAGCTGCATTGCGGCGACAGTATAAGAATCTATTTTTTACCGGACAATAATATTTAGCAATGTAAAAATATAGTCTTGCATATTTAAAATTACCGTTGTCTGAATTTACATCGTTGAAGGCCAACCGGCTTATTCCGTTTGCGAACCATTTTGCTCGTTAGCGAATCCTCTAGATTGATATAATTATCCCGATGCAATTCATCACGAGCCGGTAGATTAGTTTGATTGTGTATATGGTTTTATTGCGAATCTATTTCCGCAGAAATACAGCTGCGCTGATGCGCATAACAAGGGGAATGATGTGTGGGAAGAGTGTAGTTTACACTTTGTAGGGTAAACAGATAATTCTTTTCAGTCCAAACGTTGTTCGGGGACGATGTAGGTAACAGGTTCATATCGGTGCTATTTTAGATTTTGCGGGATAGATAGTAATTCTATAAGTCTCAGATCAAAATACGCCTCAGTTCAAGTCAATGATGATAATTTCCAACTGCAAATGTAAATATATTCTTTAAAATCACAACAATTAGATACAATATTTTTAGTCTATGCGAAAAAAATAATCAAGTTCTAACAACTCGAAATTATTTCAAGTTGTTAGAGCTTGATTATTTCATTTATTGTTATACAGTTAAATGTTTTTGTTCTTGTAGAGATATTTAATTATGCGTGGCTTTTTCTTGATTACAAACTTATTACTTGAATATAGTTGGCTAATATTATCGGGAGTAATGTAAAATATACTTGTTGTTTTAGGCTGGATGCCCGATATTGTGCGGCTTTGTTTAATGTGTTTTTATAACAGTTCGTGCTGTTTTTGCAAAAAAGAAATTTGGTATAGAAACTGCTGGTGCTTTTATTTTAGTAACACAGTTGACAAGAGGATGTTTTCAATATTCTCTTTTTTGAATTAATATCCAACTATTAGTATAGATTCTTTGAAAAATGCATTACTTTTGTGACCGAAAAAAATAGAAGTAAATGAAAATCATAAATCTATCGGATAATAATTCCGTACTGAAGCATTACATTAAAGAAATTCGCTCTGTAAAAATCCAAAAGGACTCCATGCGTTTTCGTCGGAATATGGAACGTATTGGCGAGATAATGGCCTACGAGATGAGTAAAACCATGCGTTATAAAGGAGAGGATGTGAAAACTCCGCTTGGTGTGGCACATGTAGAAGTGATTGATGAAAAGATAGTTATCTCAACTATTCTTCGTGCCGGATTGCCTTTTCATCAAGGCTTCCTGAGTTATTTTGATATGGCCGAGAATGCTTTTGTGTCGGCTTACCGAAAATACAAGGATGCACTGAAATTTGATATTTTTATCGAATACATTGCCTCTCCAAGTTTAGACGGAAAGACGCTAATCATTACCGATCCCATGCTGGCAACCGGTAGTTCGATGGAATTAGCTTATGGTGCATTGCTTACCAAAGGAAAACCTGCTCATATTCACATTGCTACAGTTATCGCAAGTCAGCAAGCCATCGATTATGTGGCAGCACATTTCCCCGAAGCTAAAACAACCATTTGGGCTGCAACTATTGATCCGGAGTTGAATGAGCATTCATATATTATTCCCGGAATTGGCGATGCCGGCGATTTGGCCTATGGAGAGAAACTGTAAGATATAGTGACTGTAATCCGTTAGTTGGGGTTAACCTACAACTATCTTCGATTATAATAGAAGTGTCTTTTATCTGAAGTCTCGCGAGTTGGAACTCGCGTGACCCGATTCAAATTAGTAATAAATTTTCAAAAATGCTAACATTATAAAGTCAAGACTACTTTATAAATAAAAAACCTTCATTCGATTCCGAATGAAGGTTTTTTATTTATCCTCCTTTAGAGTTTCCAGACTATTACTTCTATGTTACAGAGCAACTAGAATGGTTACATGGATTGATTTTGGGGTGCGGTGCGCTGCACCTAAGCTGGAGGTGCAGCGCGCCGGGATGTTTTTTTTAACAAAAGTTGGTTGTTATATCAAACTCACGTTAAATAAGAAAGAGGATAACCATTTGGCATCCTCTTTCTCATTTGATTCCCGTTTGTGATTTTGGGTTAATTGATTTCTTTTACTTTTTATAATACTTCATTGCTTCCGGCAATAGCGCGTTCAACTTGGCTATGCGATTGGCATCCGAAGGGTGAGTACTCATAAATTCGGCAGTATTGTTGGTGCCATTAGCTGCCATACGTTCCCAAAAAGCTACAGCTTTTGATGGATCATAACCTGCCATTGCCAAAAATATCAAGCCCATTTGATCTGCTTCATATTCATGCTTGCGCGAGTAGGGCAACATTACAGCGTACTGACTACCAAGTCCATACAATGTGCTTACACCTGCACGGGTAATTTCCGATTTTTTAGACACAAGAAGCCCTGCAAGCGAAGCACCATATTGCGAAAGCATTTGTGTGCTCATGCGTTCGGCACTGTGTTTAGCTATAGCGTGTGCTATTTCATGTCCCATTACCACTGCCAGTCCGGTCTCATCTTTGGTAATAGGCAAAATTCCGTCAAAAACAGCCACTTTACCTCCCGGCATACAAAATGCATTCACTTGTTTGTCTTTCAGTAGGTTGAATTCCCAGGCAAGGTTGGCAATGTCGGCTTCATATCCATTGGCTTTCATGTATGTTTCTACTACTGATGCCATTTTTGCGCCAACTTTTTTTACCAATGCAGTGTTTACCTTATCGGTTGATGGTGGTACAGAATCCACAAACTGTTTGTAACTTTGCAGGCTCATTGCTACCACATCTGAGTCAGGGACTAATAGCAATTGTTTTCGGCCGGTAAGCATAACGCTCGAACATGCTGCTAAAATGCATGCAAGTACTACTAATGATACTAATTTTTTCATAAATCTATAATTTTATGGTTGAAATACTGTTCTGTTAGTGTTGATGTTTTATCTTTGCAAAGATAATTATTCGTTTGTAAAATAGGATAAAATAAACGAATGTTCTTTTATTTATTTCTATCACAGATTATTTAATTTTCAAACAAAAACAATTATGTCGTTAATATATATATTATTTAATTACTGGAAATCAATCTTTATTGCTCTCTGCATAATGATTTTGTCATTTGCAGGAGCCAACAGTTTTAGCGAAATACCTACATTTCAGCTTACGTATCCGGATAAAATTGTACATTTTCTTATGTATGCAGTACTCGCACTGGCATTGATGATTGACTATCGTAGAAGTACAAAAACAAACAGATATAGTATTTATTTTGTTCTTTGCTGCTTTGCTTTACCGGTAATTTTCGGGGGAGTCATTGAGATTGTCCAAAGTGCTTATTTTCCTCCACGCACCGGAGATTGGTTCGACTGGGTTGCTGATATTGCAGGCATTTTAGCGGTTTGGATAGGTTGGTTTGGACGGGCGCGCATCGTCAGTCGCAAAGAAATTAATTAAATTTACTCGTTTTTAATCTCCATGCAATGCAACACGAGAATTTAAAATATAAGATTGGGATAACCTTGATAAAAGGTATTGGAAATACCTTGGCGAAGAATCTTATTGCCTATGTTGGAAGTGTAGAAGGTGTTTTTATGGAAAAGCAAGCCGCACTTTCCAAAATCCCGGGTATTGGCGAAATGCTTTCGAAAGAGATTGTGTCGCAAAACGTGCTGGCACGTGCTGAAGAGGAAATAGAATTTGTTATAAAAAATAAGATTCAAGCCTATTATTATACCGATCGCGATTATCCGTTTCGACTCAAGGAGTGTTCAGATTCTCCGTTAATGTTGTTCTCAAAGGGAAATTGCGATTTAAATGCAGGGAAATTTGTTGGAATTGTAGGTACTCGCAACGCCACCGAAGCGGGGAAAGAAAATTGCAAAAAGCTTATTTTTGATTTAGCTGCCGCGCAACCCAATACTGTAATTGTAAGTGGAATGGCTTACGGGATAGATATTTGTGCACACAAAGCAGCACTTGATGCAGGGCTGGCAACCATTGGAGTGGTAGGTCACGGACTGGATAGATTATACCCTGCCGCTCATCGTCCTACAGCTGTAAAAATGATGCCCAATGGTGCATTGCTGACCGAGTATTTGAGTCAAACGAATCCCGACCGGCAAAACTTTGTGCAGCGAAACCGGATTATTGCCGGCATGAGCGATGCTATTGTGGTGGTTGAATCGGCAGCCAAAGGTGGAGCGTTGATTACTGCCGAGGTGGGCAATGATTACAACCGGGATGTGTTTGCTTTTCCGGGAAGGGTGGATGACGAATGGTCGGTAGGATGTAATGCTTTGATAAAAAACAATAAAGCATCGTTGATCGAATCGGCCGATGATATTTTACGGTTTATGAACTGGGAAAAACAGGCTGCGGGTGTTTCGCCGGTAATTCAAACCGCTCTATTTCTCGATTTGTCGGACGAAGAGCAGGAAATTGTTTCCACACTTCGTCAGTATGCTGATGGCATTCAGCTCAACGAATTGTCCATTCAGTTGGCAAAACCGATTAGTAAACTATCTTCTCAACTACTTGAAATGGAGTTTAAAGGCGTGGTGAAATGCCTGCCGGGAAGTATGTATAGAATTGTGAAATAGACATTCGCTTCGCGATGTAAAGAGCGAAATCATAACTTTCGACCTCAGACCATAGACTATAGACAAAAGAAATGTATTCAAAAGAAGAACTAAAACAATTAAAGAAAGAATTTTGGGAAGGGTTTGGCACCTATTGCAGTGAGATTCCTGCCTTGAAGCGTCGCAAAAGCAAATTTATGCTTTACAATACCAAAATGAAAGGCGTAGAGCTGAAGTTCGACGCAACAAGAGATGGAGCTTTTGTGATTCTCGAAGTAAATCATCACGACGCAAAAGCACGTTTTGAAAAGTACGAGCAATTTGAGCAATATAAATCCGTTATGGAGAAACAGTTTCCTGATGGTTTAATTTGGGACTTTGCCTATGTGCGCGAATGTGGTACCGAGGTTTGTCGCATTTATACCCAAAAAAATGGCATCGACCTGCATCGCCGCATACAATGGATGGAGTTTTACCAATTCATGTCCACCGAAATGTTGAAATTGGAGCGTGCGTTTAAGACCGTAAAAGAGGCGATTGAATAAAAACAGGCAACGAATTATGCACTCTGAAATAGCACAGAGAATCTTGTAAATTGCAACTTGAAGAGCTATTATATATGCATATTTTATACTATTTCTGTATCAACTTATTAAATTTAGTTTACGTTCAAAATCAATCAGACATTTGCATTGATAAAACAACTTTTTTGTGTAATTTTGTACCCCATAAATAAACGTATAAAGGAAAATGGAAAAAAAGCAAATAAAAAGAGCCTTAGTTTCTGTTTATCACAAAGATAAACTGGATGTAATCATAAAAAAACTTCATGCCGAAGGGGTTGAATTTATCTCAACCGGAGGTACACAATCATTTATCGAATCGCTTGATATTCCATGCCAGGCTGTTGAGGACCTTACCGGCTATCCTTCCATACTTGGTGGACGCGTAAAAACACTTCACCCTAAAATTTTTGGTGGCATCCTTACTCGTCGCGATTTAGAACTTGATAAGGCTCAAATTGCTGAATACGAAATTCCTGAAATAGACTTAGTTATTGTAGATTTATATCCTTTCGAAGCTACTGTGGCTGCCGGAGCTGATGAACCCACTACTATCGAGAAAATTGATATTGGCGGCATTTCACTTATTCGTGCTGCGGCTAAAAACTACAACGATGTTATCATTGTTGCTTCGCAAGATCAATACGAACCATTGTTGGAAATGGTAAATGCAAGTGGTGCAACTTCTTCGCTCGAAGAACGTCGCTGGTTTGCAAAAGAAGCTTTTGCAGTTTCTTCTCACTACGATTCAGCCATTTTCAATTACTTCGATGGCAAAGAAGAAAGCGGTTTCCGTCAAAGTGCCAACAATGCCAAAGTGCTTCGTTATGGCGAAAATCCTCACCAACGTGGTGTTTTCTTTGGTAAATTCGAAGACATGTTCGAACAACTGCAAGGAAAAGAAATCTCATACAACAACCTGCTCGATATTGATGCTGCTGTAAGCTTAATTAATGATTTCGACGATATTACATTTGCTATTCTAAAACATAATAATGCTTGCGGCATTGCTTCTCGCCCGGTATTGGTAGATGCATGGAATGCCGCTTTGGCTGCTGATCCTGTTTCTGCTTTTGGTGGAGTGTTGATTACCAATGCTATCATCGACAAGGCCACAGCTGAGGAAATGAACAAAATTTTCTTCGAAGTAGTTATTGCTCCTGATTACGATTTGGAAGCTATCGAAATATTAAGCCAAAAGAAAAATCGCATTATCCTTATTTTGAAAGAAGCAAAATCGAAAGGAAAACAATTCCGCTCGTTGCTAAACGGCGTGTTGATGCAAGATCAGGATTTAAAAACCGAAACGGCTGATGAATTGACTGTCATCACAGAAAAAGCACCAACTACTCAAGAAATTGAAGATTTGCTTTTTGCCAATAAAATTGTAAAACATTCAAAATCGAATGCTATCGTTTTGGCTAAGAACAAACAGATGTGTGCCAGCGGTGTAGGTCAGACTTCGCGTGTTGATGCATTGACACATGCCATTGAAAAAGCCGATTCATTTAAAATAGATTTGACCGGTGCTGTTATGGCCTCGGACGCATTTTTCCCATTCCCTGATTGTGTTCAGATTGCATTCGAAGCGGGTATTACATCAGTAATTCAACCGGGTGGATCAATCAACGATAAGCTTTCGGTGGAATCTTGCAACCAAAATGGAGTGGCGATGGTTACAACAGGTTTCCGTCATTTTAAACACTAATTCGATTGTGAATTAGTGTATACATTACAAAGTACAAGACAAAATAATTCATCAACGACCTGCAACTGTTGACCGTTGACATAAGACTAAAAACAATGGGACTATTTTCATTTACACAAGAAATAGCTATCGACTTAGGTACGGCGAATACCATTATCATTCATAATGATAAGATTGTGGTGGACGAACCTTCGGTAGTAGCGTTGGACAAACGTACCGATAAATTGATTGCTATCGGCGAAAAAGCGCGCCAAATGCAAGGCAAAGAAAACGAAGGTATCCGTACCGTGCGTCCTTTGCGCGATGGCGTTATTGCCGACTTTTATGCTGCCGAATTGATGATTCGCGGTATGATCAAGATGATTCCAACCAAAAATCACCTTTTCTCTCCAACCTTAAAAATGGTGGTTTGTATTCCTTCTGGAAGTACCGAGGTAGAAATTCGTGCGGTACGTGACTCGTCGGAACATGCCGGTGGACGTGAAGTGTACATGATTTACGAACCAATGGCTGCAGCTATCGGTATCGGTCTTGATGTGGAAGCACCGAACGGCTGTATGATTGTTGATATCGGCGGTGGTACTACCGAGATTGCAGTAATTTCTCTGGGTGGTATTGTGTCAAACAAATCTATTCGTATTGCCGGCGATGACCTCACTTTGGACATAGTCGAATATATGGGTCGTATGCACAATATTAAAGTAGGCGAACGTACTGCCGAGATGATTAAAATTAATGTAGGTGCAGCGTTGACCGATTTGGAAGATGCGCCTGAAGATTTTATCGTTCATGGCCCGAACCGTATGACTGCTTTGCCTATGCAAGTTCCCGTTTCGTATCAGGAAATTGCACATTGTCTCGAAAAATCGATTTCTAAAATTGAATCGGCTATTCTTAGCGCATTGGAACAAACTCCTCCCGAATTATATGCCGACATCGTGATGGGTGGTATCTATCTTGCCGGTGGTGGTGCATTGCTTCGTGGTTTAGACAAACGTTTGACCGACAAATTGAACATTCAATTCCATATTGCCGAAGATCCATTGCGCGCAGTGGCTCGCGGTACAGGTATTGCACTTAAAAACGTAGATAAATTCTCGTTCTTGATACGCTAATAACTAATTGATATTCTATCAGACCAATACACTATGTATTGGTCTGATAAATTTCAATAGTAATATTAACGTGCATTTCTTTTCTGACAGCTTGCCATTCCTCAGGTTGCAAACTTCTCAAATTATGAATAATGCGTATTGAACAACGCATCCCATTTTCTTCGCTCAGATTTGATTAAATATGAAGAATCTCATCAATTTTTTTATAAACTATGGAGTTGTGTTTTTATTTCTACTATTAGAAATAATTTCGTTCACCATGATTGTAAAAAATCAAGAGTATCAACAAAGTGTATTCCTTTCGTCGAGCAATTCTGTAGTTGGAAGAATATATGAATGGAATAATTCTATTTTCGAATTTTTCAAGCTAAGCGTGGCTAACGACAATTTATCCGAAGAGAATACGACTCTTAAAAATCAAATAGTCGATTTACAAAATAAGCTGGCAACCCTCCAAAAATCAAAGCCCGATTCTATCCAGTTTCGTATTCCACCTGAAATGGAATACAGATTTATATCTGCAAAAGTTATTGGTAGCTCTACCAATAAGATTCAAAACTACATCACGCTTAACAAAGGCTCGCTCGAAGGAATAAAAGTGGATATGGGTGTTATCAGCGATGAAGGTGTGGTGGGAATTGTAAAAACAGTTAACGATAAATTTGCTGTAGTTATCCCTGTTTTAAATCCCAAAATTCAGATTAGTTCTAAATTTAAACGCAACAATTATACCGGACCACTTCTTTGGTCGGGTGAAGATAGTCGGTATGCCAATCTGACTAATATTGCGCGGCATGTTGATTTAGTACTTGGCGATACATTAATAACAAGTGGTTTAACCAGCACTTTTCCTGAGGGGATTCCGGTGGGGTATATCGAAGATTTTAACATTAAAAAGAGTGATGCTTATTTTAATATAAAGGTAAAGCTGGCCGTAAATTTTCAGACGCTTTCGCACGTAAAAGTAATCAATTACTTAAATTACAGGGAACAAAAGGATATTGAGAAAAAAGCCGAAGAACAATAACGATAATTGATAGTTGTCAGTTGATAGTTAAGAATAAAGTAAAAAAATGTTTTCTCTGACTAGTCTACCTCCCAACTATCAACCATCCACTATCAACTAAAAATATGCCCACAGCACTACAAAACATATTTAGGTTCATCCTACTGGTACTTCTTCAGGTATTGGTTTTGAACAATATCCAGTTTATGGGATATATAAACCCCTATTTATATATCTTATTCGTCCTGTCATTGCCCTATCAAACGCCCAAGTGGCTTGTTCTTCTACTGGGCTTCACGCTGGGTTTGACTATCGATGTGTGCTCGAATACTATGGGAATGCACGCCTTTGCCACGGTGCTTATTGCTTTTTTACGGAATGGCATCATCAAATTATTTACTTCTATTGAAGAAGGCAACAACCCAACTCCTTCGTTTTACACTTTTGGTGTGAGTGCCTACATAAAATATGTGGTGCTGATGGTGTTTATTCATCACGCCATTTTGTTCTACCTGGAAGCATTTTCATTCGTGCATTTCTGGATTATTTCAACAAAAATTTTGCTCAGTTCGGTGGTAACCATTTTGTTGATATTTGGTATTCAATCGCTTAATAAAAAATAAAACATGATTAACGATACACTTCAAAACAGGAAGACTGTGATTGCAATAATCATGAGTGCTGTTATTCTTGTGTATATTCTGCGGTTATTTACAATTCAAATAATTGAGTCGAGATACAAGGAGGGTGCAGACAGTAATGCCTTTTTAAAAAAAACACAATTTCCTCCCCGTGGTCTGATATATGACCGTAACCACACCTTGCTGGTTTATAATAAACCGGCTTATGACATCGCTCTTATCATGCGCGAAATTCGCGATTTGGATACCTTAGCGTTTTGCAAGGCATTGAATATTGACAAAGCATTTTTTATTCAGCGAATTGCAGAGATTAAAGACAGGGATAAAAA
Organism: Paludibacteraceae bacterium; assembly: GCA_942493025.1. Taxonomy (GTDB): domain Bacteria; phylum Bacteroidota; class Bacteroidia; order Bacteroidales; family Paludibacteraceae; genus Paludibacter. The sequence goes on along the minus strand of OW818663.1, from coordinate 2,983,533 downwards.
CACTGGCTATTCTTCTTATACGCCACAGCTGTTTATGACTCAGTTGCGCAACGAGGATATTGCAACTATTCAGCAATCGATGTACAAATTTCCCGGATTTTACATTCAGAATCGTACACTGAGAGAATATGCATTTCCTAATGCAGCGCATGTTTTGGGTAGCATTGGTGAGGTTTCGCGGTCAAAATTAGAATCCGATCCGTATTACAAACAAGGTGATTACGCGGGTAGAGATGGACTTGAAAAAACCTATGAAAATGTATTGAGAGGTGAAAAGGGAGTTGAAATTTTATTGCGCGACGCCAAAGGAAGAATAAAAGGGAAATATGAAAACGGCAAAGAAGATATAGCCCCCAAAGCGGGTAATAATTTGATGTTGTCGCTCGATGCTCAACTTCAGGTATTAGGAGAAACGCTGATGGCTGGAAAAGTGGGGAGCATCGTGGCTATCGAACCCTCTACAGGTGAAATTCTGGCTATGGTTTCCAATCCATCTTTTAACCCGTCGATACTGGTAGGTCGCCAGCGCTCTAAAAACTACATGCAGTTGGTAAATGACCCAACGAAACCGTTGATGAATCGTGCCACGCAGGCTCAATATTCGCCCGGTTCTGCGTTCAAGCCTATTCAGGCTTTGGTTTGCCAGCAAATGGGAGGTATTTCCCAAAACACCATTTTTAGTTGTAACGGGCCATCATCTTCGCCAATTAAATGTACTCACCATCACGGCTCTCCTGTAAGTTTGCTTAGTGCTATCGAGCAAAGTTGCAACCCCTATTTTTGGAGTGCATTTAAATCAACTGTCGAAAAAGATGGTTACGGAGCTAAAAATGCAATCTTCAGAAAAAATTATGATGATTGGGTGGACAGAATGAAAAGTTTTGGACTGGGAGAGAAATATACCGACAGTGATATTTACGAACAATCGAGGGGGTATATACCGTCACAGAAATTCTACAATAAGGTGTATCGCGCCGAAAATGCCTGGCGGGCAATTACGATACGCTCTCTGTCTATTGGGCAGGGAGAGGTGTTAGTAACTCCGCTTCAGTTATGTAATTCGATGGCTGTGATTTGTAACGAGGGTTATTATATCACACCGCATTTGCTTCGGTGTGATTCCATGCGAAAGCATATTCATCACGCCAAAGTGGATAAAAAATACTTCCCGATTGTGTACGAAGGTATGGCACGTGTTTTTGAATCGGGAACAGCCCGGGCGTCGGAAATACCCGGTTTGGAGATGTGCGGAAAGACGGGTACGGCTGAAAATAGTCATGGAAAAGATCACTCTATCTTTGTAGGTTTTGCACCGCGGCGTAATCCGAAAATTGCAATCGCGGTAGTGGTCGAAAATGCCGGGTTTGGATCGTTGTACGCTGCGCCAATTTTTAGCTTATTGGTAGAACAATATCTTTATCGAAAAATTAAACGCACAGAACTACTTAATAGTACAGTTGCAAAAGTAACCAATAGTTATGTCAAAGAACGTTAGTATAAAATACGCACTCGACTGGACTACGATATTTTTCTATGTCGTTCTGGTTTTTATGGGTTGGATAAGTATCTATGGTGCAAGCTACGATTTCGATCAGGCTAGTATCTTTGACTTCAATCAGCGTGCAGGTAAGCAGTTTATCTGGATACTCACCGGTTTTGCAATTGGTGGAATGCTGTTGCTTATTGATGCTAAAATGTACAGTATTTTCTCCTACGTGATTTATATAGGAGCCATATTGTTGCTTATCATCACTATTTTTGTTGCCAAAGACATCAAAGGGTCCCGCTCGTGGCTCGAATTTGGACCGGTCAGATTTCAACCGGCCGAATTGGCTAAAATGGCTACCGCTCTGGCACTATCCAAATACATGAGTTCCTATAATTACAAGCTTAAAGCATGGAAAGACCTTATTCCATTGGGAGTCATTCTCTTTATTCCTTTTTCATTGATTATTTTGCAGAATGAAACAGGGTCGGCTTTGGTATTTGTGGCCTTTCTGCTTATGTTTTACCGCGAGGGAATGAACGGAATTGTGTTGTTGATAGGTACATACGCTGTTTTTTTGTTTATTATTGTCATACGGTTTAGTATTATTCCTGTTCAAGTTGATCGGGGAACTTTAGGGTTTCTGCTCGCCATGGGCATAGTGCTCTTAACTCAATTCGTTTACGCATTCTTTTTTACAAAGAACAGAAAAGAAGCCCTGTTTCTAGTGATTGGGGCTGTTGTAATTGCCGCTATTTCGTATGTAATAAATATCTGGTTTTATCTGAATTACAATTATGTTGCCGTATTTGCAACCATTGCCTCCTGTTTATACTGGGTGGTCATTGAGATAATGTTCCGATTTAAAAGATATTGGTTTCTGATTTTGTTCTCGCTGGGTTCGGTACTGTTTAGTTTTTCGGCCGAGTATCTGTTCGAGACGGCACTTCAGCCTCACCAAACGCAGCGCATCAAGGAGCTTTTGAGCATGGAAAACGATTTGAATGGAGCCGGTTACAATGTGCATCAATCCAAAATTGCGATTGGTTCGGGAGGTTTCTGGGGGAAAGGTTTTTTGAACGGAACGCAGACAAAATTAAAATACGTACCGGAACAAGATACCGACTTTATTTTTTGCACGGTTGGTGAGGAGCACGGATTTTGGGGTTCTACCCTTGTCCTTTTTGTGTATTGGCTTTTGCTAATGCGACTGCTGAAAATTGCAGAACGACAGCGCGATCAGTTTAGTCGGGTGTATGGTTATTGCGTAGCCAGCATTTTCTTTTTCCACCTCACCATTAATATTGGGATGGTGCTTGGTATTATGCCTGTAATTGGCATTCCACTGCCGTTTTTCAGCTACGGAGGCTCTTCGCTTTGGGGTTTTACCATTTTGCTTTTTATATTGCTTAGATTGGACGCTGCCAGATTGGAACGAATGCGCTAAACTTAAAAATGAATAAACAATGAAAGAAAACAGAGGATTACTGATGATGATCAATTTCTCGGCACTTAGCTTTATTCTCCTTCCCTTTCTGGGAGTTGTTATCCCGTTTGTAATCTGGGTGTCAAATAGAAGAACGGTCAAGGATTTGGATAAAACGGGACGAGGAATTCTGAATTTTCAAATAACCTGGTTTATTTTATTGGTATTTTGGTTTGTGGTGCTTGTATTTGGGTTGGTTTCGATGTTCAAAGTTGGAAACTTTGATGGAGGTACACTGGGGCATAAAATGATGATACAAGAATTAGGTTTGTTGATTTTGTACCTATATAACTTTGTATTCGTGATTCTTAATGCCTTTAGAATTGACAGAGGAAAGGAATTATTTTACTTCCCAAGTATTCCGTTTTTCAGGATAAAATAATAGAGATACGGCATATCGCATCTCTATCGTATCTCTTGAACCTTAAACGTATGTCGTACTAAAAACGTCTGTATTGTGCTATCAGAAGTCCTGCAGTGCTCACAAGCGGGAAACAGAAAACTATTGCAATGAGATAGTAAACGGGCATTTGTAACAAGTACGTTATTGCAGCTTGTATTGAGCCGGAGCTGAATCCCAGCATTAGACTCAGCATCATACCCACGAGGGCAAAGCACCACACTATCCAGCTGCGATCGGCTTGTTCGGGCAATTTCCGCATTACACGTTGTGTAAAACCATTGTCCCTAATCTCTTGTTTGTGTTCGCCAAAAAAGTTTTTCAGCAATTTGTCTGTATCTTTAGTTTCCATAACCGGCTTGTGTGAGGTAAACACTTAGTTTTTCTTTTCCTTTCAGCAAATATGTTTTTACAGTGCCCAACGGGCAATTCATGATTCGTGCAATTTCGTTCTGCGTTCTGTCTTCCATATAAAACAATAATACGGCCGTTTGTTCTTCTCTTCGCAATTGTTTTATCGCTTTGTAGATGTCAAGTTTTTCTGCCGAAAAATCATTTTGTGTTTGATGATGGTTGTCAATCACATGTACATCGAGGTCGGCATAATGTTTTTGTGCCCGCACTGAATCGTAAAACACATTGTAAGCAATCCGGTACAGCCAGGTCGAAAAACCTGATATTCCTTTAAAAGCATCGATATTCAGATAGGCTTTGATGAAAGTTTCCTGAGCTAAATCGTCACTTAACGGGGCATCGCCCATAGTCAGGTTCAGAAAGAACCGACGAATGGGCGACTGATATTTACTGGTTAGTTTGTCGAAGGCGCTTTTATCGCCCAGCAAAGTAAGCTGTGTCACCCAGCGGATATCATCCGTTTTGCTCATTGTTGTTTGCTGTTGTGTCTGTTTTTGGTTTTTCGAGATAATGAACCAACAAATAGCCAAGGCCTACGAAAGTAGGAACAATTCCAACAATTAGACCATCTTTTTCGCCAATTATTACGAATGAAATAATCAAAGCTAAACCAACCATAAACCATAAAACTCCTTTCTTTAAGTTCGATGATAGATTTGCTTTTTTGGGTTCATCAAAAAAATGTTCGGGAACAGCTTGTCCCATTTCTAATGATTTGGTGTATAAATCATAACGGCGGCTCGCCTCTTCTTTTTTTACTTTGGCAATAATGTAAACGATAGTGGCCACAAAAAGAAAAGGTAAGAGTACAATCAAAAAGAGTTGAATACTGGTGAATGGCATGTCGGAACGACCTTCAATTTCCACTCGCTGTTTTTGAACTTCTAACTCTTGCTTTTTAAGGTCTGCCAGTTGGTTTGGCGATAGTTTTGAGAGCATGATAGAGTCTTTCTGCGACTGACGAAGTTGTGCATCATTGTTTACAATTTCTTGTCGCAATTCATTTTTCAAGCTGTCCACATTAAGACCTTTGGGTGCGGCACTGGCTCCAACAAATAATGTCAAAGCCAATAGAAATAATCCAATTCGTTTCATAATAGTTTGTTTTAAATGTAAATTTAGTAATTGTTTTTTATAGTTAGACGCAACGAAGATTGGATTTGGATTTAGAAACATGAAAATAATGGAAACATTAACTCATGCAGGTGCTTTAGCAGTAAAATGTAGCGAAGATATGGTAGGAATAAATTCTATTCATAACTACTGAACAAAATATAGTAGAGGTTGTTTTGAAGTACTATTCGTTTGTTAGGGAAGATAAACAAAAAATGAATATTTTGACTATTCATTTTTTTTCAATATCATTTTCTGGAAATAAAATTGGTAGACCAGCTGAAAACTCTAAAAAATGTATTTCTATTGCTAAAATATAGAATAAAGAGGATGCTTTTTTTCGTGTTTTTGACCCTTTTTTAGCACTGATAATCTTTAAATAAAGAAATTTTTATCTAATTTAATTGTCAGTTATTCAATAATATATATAAATAAATTTCAAATCAAACTCCGGTTTTAGTCGTCTTGCGACCTTAATTACGGAAATTTTTCTTTAATTTTGCACTCAAATTATTTATAGATGGAAAGAGTATATTTAGCCTCCGATTATCAGCCTGTATTGATACAATTTTTTGTGGCAATGGCTTTCGTAGTCATCGTTATGGTGGTGACGCACCTTATTATTAGTACGCGTAAAAGAGTAAGAACATTAAAGAAAGAAGAAAATTTTGAATGTGGTATTGATATTCAAGGAAATGCCCGATTTCCGTTCTCCATCAAGTATTTTCTTATCGCTATTCTTTTTGTTCTTTTCGACGTGGAGGTTATATTTTTCTATCCCTGGGCTGTCAATTTTAAAGATGCCGATTGGAGCGCGTTTCTAAATATGCTTCTCTTTATGGGAATTTTCATTTTTGGCTTCTTCTATATTTACAAAAAAGGAGCTTTCGATTGGAATAAGGAACAGGAATGAGGCTAAGGTTAAGGCCAAGGCGGAGGTAATGTAGGAGGTAAGTAAAAAAAGACTATTATGAGTGATGAAGATAAATATACAGTAGTAGAAGCACCGGAGGGCTATAGTGGCTCCGGTTTTTTTGCAACGACACTTGATAAGGCGGTGGGGCTGGCACGTAAGAATTCTATGTGGCCACTGCCATTTGCCACTTCATGTTGTGGTATTGAGTTTATGGCCACCATGGGAGCCAATTATGATTTAGGCCGATTTGGTGCTGAGCGATTGAGTTTCTCTCCTCGTCAGGCCGATTTGCTGATGGTAATGGGTACCATTGCTAAAAAAATGGCACCTGTGGTTCAGCAGATTTACGAACAAATGGCAGAACCCCGATGGGTGATTGCTGTTGGTGCCTGCGCTTCGAGCGGTGGTATTTTTGATACCTACAGCGTTTTGCAGGGGATTGATAAGGTAGTGCCGGTGGATGTGTATGTGCCGGGTTGTCCACCTCGTCCGGAACAAATTATCGACGGATTTATGAAAATTCAGGAACTGGTGGGCAATGAACCTTTGCGCAGACGGTACAGTCCGGAATACAAAGCGATGCTGGAAAGCTACGGAATTAAAACAGATAGTTACGATAAGTAAAAATAGTTACAAGTAAATAGTTACGAGTTACAAGGCTTATTGTTTGCGTGTTGTTTTGAACAATACAATGTAAAATAGTGTGACAATTTAATTGTCTGTTAATTAAGCTAATATAAAATGGAATATACTATAGTGCTTCAGGAACTTAAAAATAAATTTGAAGATAAGATTTTATCGGTAGACGAGGCAGCGGATATTTTTACGATAACCGTTGATTCTGAAGCGATAAAAGCAATTGTTTCTTACTTGAAAGAGCAACAAAGTTTTATCTACCTCACCGATTTGTGCGGCATTCATTATCCTGAACAAGAAAAGGAATTGGGAGTTATTTACCATCTCCATAATCTGGTAGCAAACAAACGTATTCGTCTGAAGGCATTTGTGAGTAAAGCACAACCACAGATTGACAGCATTGTTTCGCTTTTCTCCGGAGCTAATTGGATGGAACGCGAAACATTTGATTTCTATGGAGTTGATTTTGTGGGTCATCCTAATTTGATTCGCATTTTGAACGTAGAGTATATGGATTATTATCCTATGCGGAAAGAATATCCGTTGGAAGATGCAACACGTTTGGATAAGGATGATCGTTTTTTTGGACGATAGATTATTAGTTCATAGTTGACAATTTATAGTTGACAGTACAGACAAAGCGTACTTTGTCTGAAATCAAAAAATGAGATTATAGATAATGAAAACCATAAATTCAGAACACCATTTAGATTTAACCCAGGAAGACGAAAAGCATTATAGCACGTTGAACCTTGGACCAACGCACCCTGCAACACACGGTATTTTTCAAAATATCTTGATGATGAATGGTGAAACCATCGTTGGTGCAGAGCAAACCATCGGTTATATTCACCGTGCGTTCGAGAAAATTGCCGAACGTCGTCCGTACTACCAAATCACAACCCTTACCGACCGGTTGAATTATTGCTCATCGCCGATAAATAATATCGGATGGCATTTGGCCGTTGAGAAGTTACTCGGTGTAGAAACAAGCAAACGCGTTGACTACATGCGTATTATAGTCATGGAATTAGCACGTATTGCCGATCACCTGGTTTGTAATAGTGTAATTGGTGTGGATAGTGGGGCATTGACCGGCTTTGTGTACGTTTTTCAGGAACGGGAGAAAATATACGAGATATACGAAGAGTTATGCGGCGCGCGCCTGACTACGAATCTGGGTAGAGTGGGAGGTTTCGACAGAGATTTTTCGCCTGCTGCTATTCAGAAAATCAAGGCTTTGATGAAACGTCTGCCTAAAGTGCTGCACGAATTTGAAAACCTGTTGATGCGCAACCGTATCTTTATGGACAGGACGATAAATGTAGGTGGTATTTCAGCCGAAAGAGCTCTGAATTACAGCTTTGCAGGCCCCAATTTGCGGGCTGCAGGTGTCGATTATGATGTCCGCGTTCAGGAACCTTACTCGTCGTACAACGATTTTGATTTTGTAGTGCCGGTAGGGCAGAATGGTGATACTTACGATCGTTTTTGTGTTCGTGAAACAGAAATGTGGGAAAGTATGAAACTGATAAATAATGCATTGGACAATTTGCCTGAGGGTAAATTTTATACCGATGTACCGGCTTTCAACTTACCACCGAAACAAGATGTGTACAGTAAAATGGAACCATTAATCAGTCATTTTAAAATGGTGATGGGCGAAATTGATGTTCCGAAAAAAGAAATATACAGTGCAGTGGAAGGTGGAAATGGAGAACTTGGTTTCTACGTAGTGTCGGATGGTGGACGAACTCCATACCGTTTGCATTTCCGCCGTCCGGGATTTATTTACTATCAGGCTTTTCCGGAAATGATCACGGGTTCATCTTTGTCGGATGCTATCCTGACAATGAGTAGTATGAATGTGATTGCCGGAGAACTGGATGCTTAATGAGTTGATAGTTTATAGTTGACAGTTGAAAAGAAAAATACAAAAATGAGTAATAAACAATTTAAACATAAACTCTACGTAAAGAAAAACAATGATATTGCTTTTACAGCGAGTACGTTAGAGAAAATACAGACGATAATTTCGCATTATCCGGATGGTCAGCAAAAATCGGCACTGATTCCTGTTTTGCACATTGCACAGGAGGAATTGGGAGGCAGCTTGAACGTGGACATAATGGATTATGTAGCCGGCTTGTTGGACATTACCCCCATCGAAGTATACGAAGTAGCTACTTTTTACTCACAATTTTATATTGATCCGGTTGGGAAATATGTGATTGAGGTTTGCCAAACCGGTCCGTGTGCCATTTGCGGAGGTGAAGATATGATTCGGTACCTGGAAGAAAAGCTGCAGATAAAAGTGGGTGAAACGACTGAAGACAAATTGTTTTCGCTTAAAGCGGTTGAATGTCTTGGTGCTTGTGGTTCGGCTCCGGTGATGCAGGTAAACACTGAGTTTCACGAATTTTTGAACTTACAAAAGATAGATGAAATAATCGCCAAATTGAGAAGTGAAAGCGAATTAAAGAAACCCGAAGAGCTGACATGGAAAGAAAGATTATCTTAGAAAATATAGAGATTGAAGGCATTCGTTCGCTGGAAGTATACCGCAAAAATGGCGGATACACATCCATCGAGAAGGCTTTGAAAACAATGACTCCCGATGATATAGTGGCCGAGGTGAAAACTTCGGGATTGCGTGGTCGTGGTGGTGCCGGTTTCCCTACCGGAATGAAGTGGAGCTTTATCGACAAGAAAAGCGGCAATCCACGTTATCTGGTTTGTAACGCCGACGAAAGCGAGCCGGGTACATTCAAAGATCGCTACTTGCTGATGAACATTCCTCACCGCCTAATTGAAGGCATGATTTGTTCGGCGTACGCGTTAGGGTCGAATAAAGCCTATATCTACGTGCGTGGAGAATTCAAAACCATTATCGGCATTTTGAATGAGGCCATTAAAGAATGCTACAAGGCCGGTTTGTTGGGTAAAAATATACTTGGAAGCGGTTACGATTTAGACCTTCATGTGCACTCAGGAGCAGGAGCTTATATTTGCGGTGAAGAAACTGCATTGCTCGAATCGCTCGAAGGAAAACGCGGAAATCCACGTCTGAAACCACCGTTTCCTGCTATCAAAGGATTGTACGGTTGCCCAACGGTAGTAAACAATGTGGAAACACTGGCCAATATTGGTTGGATTGTAAATAATGGCGGCGAAGAATATGCTAAGATTGGCATTGGTCGGAGTACCGGAACGAAGCTCATCTCAGCCTGTGGCAATATCAACAACCCGGGCGTTTATGAAATAGAAATGGGATTGCCTGTTGAGGAATTTATTTACAGCGATAAATATTGTGGTGGAGTAAAAGGTGGAAAAGAATTAAAAGCAGTTATTCCGGGAGGTTCTTCCGTGCCTATTTTGCCAAAAAAACTGATTCTGAAAACTGCCGAAGGTCAACCCCGCCTGATGAGCTACGAATCATTATCCGAAGGTGGATTTATTACCGGGTCAATGCTTGGGTCGGGTGGATTTATTGTTTACGATGAAGACGCTTGTATTGTGCGCAACACCTATAATTTCTCCCGTTTTTATCATCACGAATCGTGCGGACAATGTTCGCCTTGTCGCGAGGGTACAAGTTGGATGGAAAGTGTACTTCACCGTATCGAAAACGGCGAAGGCAAGATGAAAGATATTGATTTATTGGTAAGTATAGCTTCCAAAATAGAAGGCAATACTATTTGTCCGTTGGGTGATGCGGCTGCGTGGCCCGTAGGTGCTGCCATTCGTCATTTCCGTAGTGAATTCGAATTTCATGTGGAAAATCCCGAAATAGTGAAGAATGTAAAGCATGGTTCGCTGGAGAAATATAAAGAAGTTCCTGCAATTACCGGGGAATAAGTTGAGAAAATATTTCGTTCTCAATAGTAAATCGTAAATGAATAAATTGTAAATTCTTGATTGATGTTTAAGGTAACAATAGATAATAAAAGCATTGAAGTAGAACCGGGAACTACCATTCTACAAGCTGCCCGCATGATAGGTGGCGATGTGGTTCCGCCGGCAATGTGCTACCACTCCGAACTAAAGGAGAGTGGTGGAAAATGCCGCACCTGCATGGTGAAAGTAGCCCAGGGTTCAGCTGCCGATCCACGTCCGATGCCGAAGCTGGTGGCTTCTTGTCGCACAGAGGTAATGGATGGCATGGTGGTGGAAAATCTTACTTCGCCTCAGGTGGTGGATGCCCGCAAAGCAGTGGTGGAGTTTTTGCTCCTCAACCATCCGCTCGACTGTCCGGTTTGTGATCAGGCCGGTGAGTGCGATTTGCAGAACCTCAGCTACGAAAACGGTTCGAACGAAACCCGTTTTGAAGAAGAGAAACGCACTTACGAAAAAATAGATATTGGCGATTTGATTCAGTTTCATCCCAACCGTTGCATTTTGTGCTATCGTTGTGTGTATGCTGCCGATCAGCTCACCGATAATCGTGTGCATGGGATTTTATACCGCGGTGAAAAATCGGAGATTTCTACGTTTATTCATCAGGCCATTGAAAATGATTTCTCGGGAAATATGATAGATGTTTGTCCTGTTGGCGCACTGACCGATAAAACATTCCGTTTCAAAAACCGTGTTTGGTTCCTGAAACCAATGGATGCACATCGTTCCTGCACCAAATGTAAAGGCGAAGCTACTATCTGGTTCAGAGGCGACGAGGTATATCGCGTCACCGGACGAAAAGATACGTACGGCGAAGTGCACGATTTCATTTGCAACGAATGCCGTTTTGAGAAGAAAAACAGTGCCGATTGGGTAATCGAAGGACCACGCAAAGTGGAATCGTATTCTGTTATCAATCAAAATCACTATAAAAACGTGGTTATACCATCGGTTATCAACCCGATAAAAGAAACAATGGAGTAATTATGAACATAGAATTCATTATATACAAATTGCTGTTCGCGGTTATCATCCTAATGCTTAGCTTGGTGGTAGCGATGTACGCAACACTTGCCGAACGTAAGGTAGCCGGTTTTTTTCAGGACAGACTTGGTCCGAATCGCGCCGGAATTTTCGGTTTGCTACAGCCGGTGGCCGATGGTGTGAAACTGTTCTTCAAAGAAGAATTTATGCCTGCCAAAGCAGATAAAGTGCTTTATATTCTCGGTCCATGTCTTACTATGTTGGTGGCATTGCTAAGCAGTGCGGTCATTCCGTGGGGAGATACGCTGATTATTGGCGGCAAAGAGTTTGCGCTCCAAATGGCTGATGTGAATATTGGCGTTTTGTACACCTTCGCGGTAGTGTCTATCGGTGTTTACGGTGTGATGATTGGGGGTTGGGCTTCCAACAATAAATATGCATTGATGGGTTCGGTGCGTGCTGCTTCGCAAATGATTAGTTACGAGTTAGCCATGAGTATGTCTATCGTAACCATTGTAATGACTTCAGGAAGTTTGAGTCTGAACGAAATCGTCTCACAACAACACGGAATGCACTGGAATGTGTTTACACAACCTATTGGATTTGTAGTGTTTCTGATTTGTGCATTTGCCGAATGTAACCGTTCGCCTTTCGATTTACCGGAATGTGAAACAGAGTTGATTGGTGGTTACCACACCGAATATAGTTCCATGAAACTTGGGTTTTACCTTTTCTCGGAATATATCAATATGTTTATTGCCTCGGCCATGATCTCCACGTTGTATTTTGGGGGTTATAACTTCCCGTTTATGAATGAGTTGGGCTTGTCGCACAACTGGATATCAATTATTGGCACATTGGTATTGCTGGCAAAAATATTCTTCTTTGTGTTTGTATTTATGTGGGTGCGCTGGACTTTACCACGTTTCCGTTACGACCAATTGATGCGTTTCGGTTGGAAAGGATTAATGCCCTGGGCATTTATCAATATGATAGTAACCGGATTTTTCTATATGCTTATTAAAAGAGGATTCTGATTTTGAACGTGCTCGTCCGAAAATGAGCTCGTAACTAATTACTTGTAACTATAAAACAATGAATCAAGATTCAACTAAAATATCGCTGACCAACCGTTCGAAGGTGGTTTCCAACAAAAAGATGACGCTTATGGAACGTTTCTATTTGCCGGCCATTTTCAAAGGGATGATCATTACCTTCAAGCACTTTTTCAAAAAAGATGTGACCTTTCAATATCCCGAAGAAAAACGTCCGGTTGCGGATATTTACCGTGGATTGCATGTGTTGAAACTGGACGATGAAGGTCGTGAGCGCTGTACCGCCTGCGGTTTGTGTGCACTGGCTTGTCCGGCCGAAGCCATTACGATGGTAGCTGCCGAGCGAAAAGAGGATGAAAAAGACTTGTATCGCGAAGAGAAATATGCCTCGATGTACGAAATAAACATGCTGCGTTGCATTTTCTGTGGCGATTGCGAATCGGCTTGTCCGAAAGAAGCCATCTTCCTTACCAATAGAACTGTTCCGAGCGAATACGAACGTGATCGTTTTGTCTACGGCAAAGACGTGTTGGTAGAGAAAAAAGATGCACGTATCGATGTGTCGAAACGTCAAACGCCCGAAGTATTGGCATTTAAAAAAGACAAGTCAAAATCGCATAATAAATAAAGATAATTCATAATGTACAATTCATAATGCATAATGAAAGACTAACTCTTGTAACTCGTAACTAAATATGCTTTCTCATTATCTCTTTTTCTTTTTAAGTGCTGTTGCACTCATTTCGGCCATGATGGTTCTTTTGTCCAAAAAGCCGATTCACAGTGTGCTGTACCTTACACTTACATTTTTTACATTGGCAGGACACTACATTCTGTTGAATGCTCAATTTCTGGCTGTAGTGCATATTATAGTGTATGCCGGTGCTATTATGGTGCTGTTTCTATTTACGGTAATGCTTCTCAATCTGAATATAGAAGGTGAGTTTCCGAAATCCACGCTGATGAAATTTGTCTCGGCCATTGCCGGCGGTATGATTTTTCTGGTGCTGATCGGAACGCTGAAATCATTTGATGTTAGCACTATTGGAAATCCTGAATTGACACAAATTGGGTTGGTAAAGAACCTGGGTAAGATATTGTACAGTGATTATATATTGCCTTTCGAGCTCTCGTCTATTTTGTTTCTATCGGCCATGGTTGGAGCGGTAATGTTAGGTAAAAAAGATAAGAATTGACCTCACCCCTAACCCCTCTCCTTGAGGAGAGGGGAATAAGAGATGGTGTTTATAGATAATAAAAATTATACTGTCCGGCCTAAAGCAAAAGGTTTTACAGCAACGATAAAAAAAATACATTTATGGGATCTGCAATTACTCAATTTCAAATTATTCCACTTCAATATTATATCCTGTTCTGCTCCGCATTGTTTTCTATTGGCGTGATAGGAGTATTGGCCAAACGTAATGCATTGGTCATTTTTATGTCGGTGGAGCTAATGCTTAACTCGGCGAATCTTTTGCTGGCAGCTTTTTCGGCCTATCGTAACGATCCTGCCGGACAGATATTTGTGTTTTTCATTATGGTGGTAGCGGCTGCTGAAGTAGCTATCGGACTGGCACTTTTGGTAGTGGTGTATCGCTCCACGCATTCTATCGATATATACAAGCTGGACAGATTAAAATGGTAAGTAAATAATTCATAATTCATAATGCACAATTCATAATTAGTACCTGATCTTCACCAGGGGCTATTTAAAACTACATATATGCAACTTATTTCAATATTATTACTCGTTTTTCCACTGCTTGGATTTTTGACAATTGGTTTGTTTCAAAAACAAATGAACCGTAATCTGTCGGGCGTACTTGCTTCGGTAGCTATTTTTATCAACTTCTGTCTGTCAGCATTTCTTTTCGGATATGTCATATCGTCCAATCAGGTGCTGGAAGTTCAGTTGTTCGACTGGATCAAATTTGCCGACATCTCCATTCCTTTTGCATTGACTATCGACCGCTTGTCGGCATTGATGTTGCTGATCGTAAACGGAGTAGGGCTGCTTATTCATATTTACTCAATAGGGTATATGAAAGAGGATGAAAGTGTAAACAGATTCTTCGCCTACCTCAACCTGTTTGTTTTCTTTATGCTCATCCTCGTGTTGGGTTCTGATTATTTGATGCTATTTATAGGTTGGGAGGGCGTAGGTCTGTCTTCGTATTTGCTTATCGGGTTTTGGTTTAAAGACCATGCCAACAACAATGCAGCTAAGAAAGCCTTTATCATGAACCGTATTGGCGACTTGGGTTTTCTGTTGGGTATTTTCATTCTTTTCAGCACTTTCAAAACATTATCAATAATTGATATTGCAGACAAAGCAAGCATGATGCCTTCGGGTGATATGACACTTACAATTGTTACCCTCTGCTTGTTTGTAGGTGCTATGGGTAAGAGTGCACAAATACCTTTGTTCACCTGGTTGCCGGATGCTATGGCCGGTCCGACTCCCGTTTCGGCATTGATACATGCTGCCACCATGGTTACGGCAGGTATTTATCTGATTGCCCGTTCCAGCGTATTGTTTGTGCTTTCGCCGCTGACCATGAACATTATTCTGGTGGTAGGTGCGGTTACTGCATTGGTAGGTGGTTTAATTGCTATTTATCAAAACGATATTAAAAAGATTCTTGCCTATTCAACGGTTAGTCAACTTGGCTTTTTGTTTATGGCATTGGGCTTGGGCTCGTTCTCGGGAGCAATGTTTCATTTGACCACACATGCTTTCTTCAAAGCGTTGCTGTTTCTTGCTGCCGGTAGCGTTATTCACGCTTTGAGTGGTGAGCAGGATATTCGCAAAATGGGCGGTTTACGCTCAAAAATACCTTTTACCTTCGCATTGTTTATCGTTGGTACGATCGCTATTTCGGGTATTCCACCCTTTGCAGGATTCTTTTCGAAAGAAGTAATTCTGACTGCCGCCTTCGAGCATGGAACGGCAATGGGTGTTTTTGCAACATGTATTTCGCTGTTGACTACTATTTATATGTTCCGTCTCCTGTTTGTGGTGTTCTTCAAACCGGCAGGTAAAGATTTCAAACCGGCACATTCGGTACACGAATCGCCGAAGGTGATGCTTTATCCTATGGCGATATTGGCAATATTATCGACTATAGCCGGGTTTGTGCAACTACCGAAGCTATTCTCCGAAACACAAGGATTTGATAATTATCTGGCTCCGATATTTGCAACTGCCAACGGATTGGTGGCAGCCCCGGAACACGGTTTATCGATACAAACCGAGTGGTTGATCTTTATTCTGCCACTTTGTGCTATTGCTCTGTTGATATTTTATAGTTACCACCGCTTTGTAAATGCCAAAGAAATGACGCCTGCTACCGGAATAGAAAAGGTATTGGCCGATAAATTTTATTTTGATGAAATATACGATTTCCTGTTTGTGAAACCGATCGGTTTCCTATCCGATTTCTTCCGTCAGGCAGTGGATCAAACCATTATCAATGGTTTTGTAAATGCCGTTGGTAACGGAACTTTGTTTGCCGGCAAGCGACTGCGCCGTTTACAAACCGGGAATGTGGGATTTTATTTGGTGATTATGGTGTTCAGTGTTATTGCCATTCTATTTTTTAATATAATACTATAAAAGAGATGATTATTGTACTTTTACTTGTCCTGCCTTTACTTGCGTCATTGCTTTTATTCACAGGAAAACTTGGAAAACATAGTAGAAATTTTGCACTGATAGCTTCGTTGGTCGAATTTGCCGTGGCGTTGGTGGCAGGCTATGCTTTTACTTTTGCCGACAATAAAATTCTTAACCTGAGTTTAAATTTAAAGCAGCTGTTAGATATTGATATTATTATCTATATCGATTCCATATCGTTGATAATGGTCATGCTTACTTCTTTGCTAATCCCAATTATCATTGCTTCCAACAACAACCGGGAGGTAAGGAATCATAACTTCTATGCCCTTATTCTTTTGATGCAAATGGCTCTTATTGGTGTTTTTACAGCCTCAGAAATGATACTTTTCTATATCTTCTGGGAGCTTGCCTTGATGCCTGTATTCCTGATTACCGCTATCTGGGGTGGTGAGGACAGAAAACGAATCAGTGTAAAGTTTCTTATCTACACGGTGGTGGGCAGTTTTGCCATGCTGGTAGCCATTCTTTATTTATACACACTTACGTCACCACACTCGTTTAGCTTTGAAAGTTTCTATCAGCTAAAATTGCCTTATTCGGTTCAGGTGCCTGTCTTTTTGGCTTTCTTTTTGGCATTTGCCATTAAGATACCCTTGTTTCCGTTTCACTCATGGCAGGCCGAAACCTACAATGTGTCGCCGGTTCAGGGGTCCATGTTCATGGCAGGTATTATGCTCAAAATGGGATTGTATGGTATCATTCGGTTTATACTTCCTATTTGTCCGGATGTGGTAGCGGGTGGCTCGTTGATTTTTCTGCCGCTTATTCTTTTTGGGGTGATATACGGAGCTATCATTGCTATCCGTCAGCCTAAACTGAAAAAGATGATTGCCTTTGTATCCCTTTCGCACGTTGGGATTATCGCGTTGGGATTACTTTCCAACAATCAATATGGTATTGAAGGTGCTATCCTGCAAATGTTCTCGCACGGGGTCAATGTAGTTGGATTTTTCCTTTGCTATCAAATGATAGTGATTAGAACAGGAACCGATATTATCAGTGATTTGGGAGGTATAGCAAGTTCTGCACCACGCTTTGCCACTATATTTCTTATCATTGTACTGGCCAATGTAGCATTGCCGTTTACCAATAGTTTTGTGGGTGAATTTCTTATTCTGCTCGGTCTTTTCCAATCCAATGTTTATATTGGTGTGATAGCAGGTCTTACGATTATTTTAGGAGCTGTGTATATGCTGAAAATGTATCAACAGGTTATGTACGGACCACAAACTATCGCTACCCAAAAATTTGCCGATTTGACCACCGGAGAGATTATGCTCTTCGTACCTATTATAATTTGTATTTTCTGGGTGGGTATTTCGCCATCGTTTGTTTTACAGTTGCTTCAGTCGGCAGTAAACTAACTTTTAATTATTGGATTTATAACTCGTAACCAACTATCTTGTAATCATATATGTACGCTATTATAACCATTTCCATTGTTGCCATTATTGTTTTGTTTTTTGGCGCAATTCAAAAGAAAGCTCCTCTTCTGCCGATTATCTACGTTGGGCTTCCACTCGCATTTTTGCTTCATCTGCTGGAGTGGAATAAAAATATACACTACTACAACGAAATGTATATTGCCGATAACTTCAGCATTGCTTTTAATGGTGTGTTGATATTCACCACGCTGTTGGTGTTTATCTTTGCTCCGGTGTATTACAAGCCTGTAAACCGTCCGCTTGAAGATATCTATGCACTGATTCTTTTTGCGTTGGTGGGTGGACTTATCATGACCGGTTTTGGTAATCTGCTAATGCTTTTCGTAGGTATCGAGACGCTTTCGTTGTCGCTCTATATTTTGGCAGGTAGCAAGAAGTTTGACCCTAACTCCAACGAGGCGGCTATGAAGTACTTCCTTACTGGCTCGTTTGCTTCAGGTTTTCTTTTGTTCGGTATTGCTCTGCTCTACGGTGCCAGTGGTAGTATGAACCTGGAAGAGATTAAACAATATGTTATTCTGCATCAGGCTAACATGCCAGGCATGCTCACTATCGGCCTGATATTGGTGGCTATTGGGATGTCGTTTAAGATTGGTGCTGCACCTTTTCACTTCTGGGCACCCGATGTGTACGAAGGTTCACCTACGCTGATTACTACTTTTATGGCTACAGTGGGTAAAGTGGCCGCTATTGCTGCTTTCTTTCGATTAATGCAATCCAGTTTCGGCGAGGTAGAATCCATCTGGAAAGTAACCCTTACCATATTTGCCATTGCCACTATCCTTATCGGTAACCTATCGGCTTTTTATCAGGACAATGTGAAACGTATGTTTGCCTACTCGGGTATTGCCCATGCGGGATATATGCTTATTGCGATCATTGCACTTAAACAGGAAGCTTCGGGCGTGCTGCTATTGTATTCGATATCGTATACCATAGCTACTATCACAGCTTTTGCGGTACTTATTCTGGTGCGTGAGGAGACAGGTACTTTTTCTATCAAAGCCTTTAACGGGCTTTCTAAACACAATCCTACCGAGGCTTTTGCCATGACTATTGCTATGCTTTCGCTGGCAGGTATACCGCCATTGGTTGGTTTTGCAGCCAAATATAACCTGTTCGTTTCGGCCATAGAGCAAGGTAACCTGCCATTGGTTATCGTTGCTATTATCGGTTCTATGATTAGTGTGTATTATTATATTCGTCCGGTGATAGCCATGTATGCCAA
Organism: Paludibacteraceae bacterium; assembly: GCA_942493025.1. Classification (GTDB taxonomy): domain Bacteria; phylum Bacteroidota; class Bacteroidia; order Bacteroidales; family Paludibacteraceae; genus Paludibacter. Next base: position 2,964,791 of record OW818663.1, on the reverse strand, counting down.
TGAACCATCAGCCACTTCGGCTATCGATTCAAGTAGTAACTACAAAAAACAGATTATTCTTGCCGCCTTCCTTATGATCGTATTGGGTCTGATACCGGGGGTAATTGTGAATCTGATTTAAACTCTCGAAGATTTTTTATAAAAGCAGAAGAGGTTGTTTCAGAATTGAGCAGCCTTTTTTTGTTCTGGTGCCTTGATGAAATTATTAGGTAATGGTTTGAATATAATGTCGTATTTACTAAAAGAACGTGATTTAGATATAATAATCTACACGTTTAGACACTATATTATTTAGAAATAGGGTTTAAAATCTTACTTTCTCACTATTATGTAACCAGGCTTACTCATAAACTGCTAACAGGGTCTTCGACCGTTGTCAGGGTTTTAAAGTCAGTTATTTTTATTGGGGCTTTTGTACCCTTTTGATGGACTGCTAAGGTTAAATATTGAGCACAATCAGATCAAACCTTAGTGTAATGAACTATCGCTACAAAACAAAACCTTATTTATCATCTAAACGATTTGATTATAAATTATTGTTAACTAGAATGTATTGAACTTGCGTTAACTTGCTGATAGTATAGAAATAAGGTTGTGTTGAATCTGATTTCTTTTGCTATTAAGGTCGAAAAAAAACAGTAAATAAGGTCTTAACCTTAGAAATACAGACTCCATTCAATATTAAACCTTATTGAGAAAACGGGTTAATTGAATATGCGAAACGTATAAATGTCCTTACCCCAAACTCAGGTTAATAGTTACGACAATAACAATCAATATACGCGTTCGTAGTTATGGCATAACAACCAGAGATAATATATAAACGAGGTCTGCCGATTCATTTCGACAGACCTCGTTTGATGTGAATAGCTAATGACTATTGCTCTTTAGCTTACAGCCTTATTTCTTCAACTTAATCTCTTTCGTAACGCCATTAATGGTGAGGGTAGCAATTGCATCGGCAGTGCCGTCGCCATAATTGAGTAAGGCTGAGCGTTTTTCGGTGGTGATAATTACTGTGCCACTAACAAAGTAGGGACAACCACTACCAATGATCAATGGTTTGGTTGGGTCAATTTCCATGGTGTAAGCTACGCCATTTCCGTTGATGCCATTCGAAGTACCTGTAATTGAGAAATACTTAGCACCGGTCGCTGATTCTTCAACAAAAGTACGAACGCGCTCGGTATTCCAAATAACTTTGGTGCTGTCGGTACGTACTAAAGTATCTTTTGCAACGATAGTCCAGTAAGGTTTTTGAGCATCGTTATACCCTTTGAACGTAACTGTTTTTCCACCTTTCAATTGATTGCCGTTTACATAAAAGTCGGAGAAAAGAAATGTTCTTGAAGAACCTGCCACTGTCATTCTACCGGTAACTGTGATATAGATTTTGCCTTTCAATACATTGCCGCGTTTTACGGTAACACCGGTGGTTCCAAAATCGATACAAATCTTTTTAGGGAAATCGTTTAACCCTGCTCTATCGACCGTAATAGTGACAACACCATCAATAATTTTCTTGAAGCCGTTTGTGGTGGGAGTGCTAATTTTGTCGATAGTGCTAATAGCTGCATAACCGGCTGCATCAATGGCGCTTACGTAGGTGTCGGCAGAGCTGATTACTTCATCATTTACACTGCCCGCCTGAGCTTCATCTACAGCGGTAGCTGACACGGACGCATCGGTACCAATGGTTTGTTCGGTGGTAGTGCATGCCACAAAGGCAGTAAGACTGAAAGAAATGGCTAGTATGCCAAATAGAGTTACTCTTTTCATAATAATAATTTTTTAATATGGATATTGGTGTAATTATTTGCTTTATACTTTTAAGACAAACAAAACAAAACACACCACTACCTGATATTGAAAAAAAATAAAAATATGTTGAACTGGTTGTGTAAATAGTTGATAATTAGTGGATATAATCTTCTTATAAAAATTGAAAATGACTATGATCTTTTTCTAAACAGATGATTTAAGTCTACTTTTACACCTACAATGCCACCATAATAAAAGGTTTTGCCTAAATCGTAAGTTTTTATAGAATTGACATAGGTTGAATTAAGCATATTGAAAGTAGGCCCGACAAACAGCTTAATGCTACTCCCCAAAAAATAGTTTATCTCCGGTCGGAACTGAGTGATAACTGTCCTTACACCCAAATCGTAGGTTTTACCCGAAAGCAAGTTCAACCTTAGAATGTCCAGACTCAGTCCAACATGTTTATGCACCTTAAAAGCCGCACCCACACCGACACCACTGCTTTTGGCTTTGTCTGCATTGGTTCCAATCGATAATATTGCATAAATGCCATAAAGTCCGAGGTGAACCGCACCTGCCAGCTGCTTGCTGTAGGCTGCCATCTCTATTTCAAAAATGCCATGATTCTTTATAAACTGACTAAAGCCCTTATTATTTTGAGCCGGCAATGGTTTATCGGGAGGTAACAAAACAAGAGTTTCGGCAACAGCACTTGCGGGTTGAGGAACAACGGCTACAGTATCCGCTTGAGTAATTTCTACTATTGGGTCGGGATGATTAACCGGCTTAGTTTCAGTGATGATTGGCTTAAGCCTCGCACTATCAACGACAACGATTGGTACAGGCTTTGCAGGCTCTACGATTGATTTTACGCTAACGGAAGCCATAGTCTTTTTTTCGGGGATTTCTTTCACCACCGTTGAAATCTTTTGCAGGACAATGAATTTATCCCTGAAGCGAAACTGAATATTTTTAGGGAGCAGCTTTTGAAGTGCCGCACTCAGACTGCAATTAAGTACGGTTGGCACCACTATAATTTGCTTATCATTAATCATTACCGGGTCATACGAAAAAACGCAAGCAGTTTGAGCGCTTATGTTTTTTAGCAATTTACTCATTACCATCTGACCGGACGAAATGTGAACCGTTTTCCCGGAATACACCGACTTGCCGAAAAGCGATAACGGAGTAATCAGGAAGCAGAGCACTATAAAATGGTGTATACGTTTAGTCATTCCATCAATTTAATTTTTTATTGCTAAATAGATAAGCATTGTTGCTTTTCTCCAGGTTCAAGTTCAGCGTTTCGGCAATAACCTGAAGTACCATATCCAAATCCTCCCCCTCAAACTTCACCGTTATCTGACGGTTGGCAATTTGCTTTTCGCGCAGATTGATGGACACGCCATACGCCCTACTGATAATATCAAAAGCTTCGGAAAGCTGAATTTCTTTGAAATTGACGCGCAACGAACCCGAACTTTGTTTTTCCAGAGCCGGTTCCAAAACAGTAAAACACTTTGTTTTTTTATTGTAAATGCCAGTATCATTGGCACCAAGCATCAAGCCTTTATCTTTCTTCGTATAAAAATGCACCTGACCTTCGTTTACCTTCACCTTTACCAAACTACTGTCTTTGTAAGCCGATACTTCGAACACGGTTCCGATATCCTCAATAATAATCTCGTCGGCACACACTTGTAACGTTCCCTTGCCGGCATGCCCCACTTTAAAAGTAGCTTTACCATCAATGTGAATGGTGCGGGATCGTTTACCGTAATTGGAACTGTAGGTGATTTTACTATTTTCGGCCAATGTAATATTGGTTTGATCGGACAGGGTATTCTGTTTGGGTGCCAGTTGTGTGGCGAAAACGACTTCGTGCTCGGCAAAGAAAAATTTCCAAACCGAAACGGAAAGCACCATGATAATGGCTACGCTGGCTGCACGAAACATCCACTGTTTTGTAAATGCGCTACCTTTCGGCGCCAGAACCGGCTCTTTGTCTTGCATAGACATATACGCACTGAACGACTTCTTGGCTCGTTCCACATTTACTTTTGGCATATCATCGGGTGCAACCGCGCCCAACTTGGCATAAAGCGAAGTCAGTTCGTCGAAGTAAGCCTGATGTTCGGCAGATGACGAAAGCCATTGTTCTATAGCTTCCATATCTTTTGCGGAAGCACTGCCTCCAAAATAGGTTGCTAATAAAATATCAATATCCTTTTTCATAGCCGTACTATTTTATTAGTTGGATAAGTAAACATAATGCTAAAAATTCTTTTAAATCAACCCTGAGCAGTTTGAGTGCCTTCGAAATATGATTCTCTACTGTATTGGTTGAAATGTCTAGTTGCGTTGCTATTTCGGAATACGACAATTGTTCTATTCTGCTCATTTCGAACACTCTCCTGCATTGCGGCGGAAGTGCTTTGAGTGCTTTGTTAATGGCCGCTTGCAGTTCATTAGTTGCCAAATGTTCATTTACAGCATCCGTTGAGCTGTTCATTGTTGAAATATAATTCAGATTATGCTCCTTATGACTCGTTTGTTGATGAACAACATTCAGGCAATCGTTATGAACAATGCGATACAAATATGAATTTATCGAACTCTGAATATTCAGAGTTTCGCGCTGATCCCACAGCTTACAAAACGTTTTCTGAACAACATCCTCCGCATCGTCAATATCCCTCAAAATTGAATACGCATATCTGCAAAGCGGCTCGTACCATTTATCAAATAGCTGCTCGTATGCTATGTGACTTCCCTCACGCAATGCCTTTATCGTCTCTATCATGCTAATGAATAAAAATGTAACTTTCTCCCGACAAAGGTATAAATTCTATTCAAATCTCCAATTGCAATAGTTCATCGCCATAATTATGACAATTGAAATAAATACTACCACTATATGTAGCAATAAATTTAGGTGTTAAATAAATCAGATAGGTTTTTATGCATTCTTTTCCTTTTTCAAAAGAACAGATAAAAACATTTTAAATATATCAGAAAAGAAAAAAACAATATCAAAAAATATCATTACATTTGCCTGTCTATTCAAAAATGTCACACAAATACACCGATTTCGTATGAACAACCGCATCCTCTTCGCATTGTGTTTCTTCTTTTTTCAATTATTATTGACCCCCGTTCTAGCTGTAAAAGCCTATCCCTACCCCATTATTATAACTCAACCCGATGGAACCCAACTAACAATTCGGTTGCAAGGTGATGAATATCACGATTACAAAACCACTGAGGATGGTTTCATTTTAAAAGCTAATACCAAGGGCTTTCTTACTTATGCCACTATAAATGCACAGGGCGAAACTATTGAAAGCAAAGTAATTGCCCGTGATATTGACAAGCGAACAGCAGAAGACATCGAATTTTTAAATACAGCTCCTACCGGCGAGTCACCTGTGGTAGCACAACAAAGTGCCCGACAAAGAGTTAAAGCACAGCGCATCTCTGCAGTTGCTCGAATACCATTCCCAAAAGTGGGCAACGTAAAAACGCTGGTTATTCTTGTCAGCTTCTCCGATTTAAACTACGTTACTCCAACCCCACAAGCGGCTTTTAATAGCATGTTTAACACTGTAGGATACAATGCCAACAGAGGCACCGGGTCGGTACGCGATTATTTTATGGCAAGTTCGTATGGTAAGTTTACGCCAAACTTCGACGTAGTAGGACCTTATGTGCTGCCTAACAGCCAGGTATATTATGGAGCCGACAGCTTATCAAAAAAAGATGTTCGAATCCAACAAATGGTCATCGATGCATGCACGCAAGCTTCTGCAAATGGAATTGATTTTTCTCAATACGATACAAACAATGATGGTTATGTTGATAATGTAAGCATCATATATGCCGGGCAAAGTCAGGCTGAGGGCGGGGGTGCAAATAGCCTCTGGCCACTAACCTCCAGCTTATCGAATCCTGCCATTAGTTTCAACGGTAAATTCATCTCAGGATTTACCTGTGTCTCCGAATTGAAATATGGAGTGGGAACAACCATGTCCAGCGTTGGTGTGTTCTGCCACGAGTTTGGGCATGTACTCGGACTGCCCGATTACTACAACACTTTTAATAGTAATTACACGCTGGACAAATGGGACATTATGGACGTTGGATCCTACCTCAATCTTAGTTGTACACCCCCTACTTACTCGAGCTATGATCGTTTTTATTTAGGTTATTTCACACCGCAAGAAATCAACAACACTTCAAATGTAACCTTATTACCCATTTATCAAGGGAGTACAACACCCGAGAACACCAACAATCAGGCTTTTCTTCTTTCGGCAACAGCTCATAATCTAAATGGCAACAGCCCAAATCCGAAAGAGTTTTTCATGGTGGAGTATCGCAAAAAAACAGGTTGGGACAGTTATTTACCACTAGAAGGAATGCTTATCTGGCATATTGATTACGACCAGACAGCTTGGGATATGAATGGTGTAAACAGTTATACGGAGTCTCTGCAAACACCCGGCAGCCATATGAGAGTGTATTTGCAACCTTCTTCGGGATCAATCACCACACCGGGTACTGCGTTCAAATCGGGGAACTTTACCCCACTATCATGGTCCGGCACCGACATAAACAGGGCTATCACGGGTATAACTACAACTGCCGACAGCATTACTTTTAAGTTTATGCCGACGCGTATTCTCGCCACAGGCAACCTTACCCGATTTTTCACAAAACTCGGCACACCAACAGAGGTGCAGAACATAAGCCTGGCTGGCTACAGCCTAACAGGAGATGTGCAAATTAACTTAGCCGATGGTGTTCACTTTGAAATGAAGCTTCCGTCGGAAAGTACGTGGAGCAAAAGCCTTAGTCTCGCTCCTGTAAATGGTCTTGTAAGTACTGCGATTCAATTGCGCTACAACCCCTATCTCAATGGAAACCAAACTGACAAGTTAATCATTTCGGGTGCAGGCGTTCCGGATATAAATTTCAATATCAGTGGCATTTCTACTGTGCCGGTCAATCCGCCAACTATTTATATCGGAAAAGTTGAAAATTCATTACGGTTTGATGAAACTGCTCTAAATACTACAGATGCAAAGACACTGAATATCAAAACCACATATGTTAACAGCGATTTGACTGTTGCATTAACCGGAAGCGACGCGGCTTTTTTCAGCACTTCGGCTCAAGCTAATATCATACCAAAGGATATTGCAAACAGTGTTGACGGCTTCAACGTTACAGTTAACTATAAGCCTGTAAAACACGGGCATCACACAGCCACCCTCACTATTTCAGGCGGTGGGCTGCCTGACAGAGTAGTTACACTTAGCGGCAATGGCTCAAAAGACAAATGCAACAGATAGTGGAAGTGTACTTACACTCTATCTACAGCAGATATGCGCGACATGCAGGTTCTTAAATTGTTTTGTTCTGTAATTATAGACTTACTTCTGAGAACATTTATTGTTATTCCTTTCCACTTAGTTGCGTGATAGGTAAACTAGTGTTGTGATGTTTCAGCTGGTCTTTTTCTTCTTTCATAAATGCTTCTCCACATTTGATACAAAGATAGTCGCCGGTTGGGGAACCGAAATAATACTCTTTTTCGATGTCAGGATGTTCACATCTGAGTTGAGGGTTTTGTTTTTTCTTTTTCTCCCAACGAGCTACAATCTCTTTTCTTTTTTCGAATTGAATAGACATATTCAAATTCAGCTAATGTGTTTTATAGTGTAAAAGCAAGGCTTCTATTCTTTCAAATCAAGTACTTTGGTTTTTTCCTTCTCGAATTCGTCGGTAGTGATGATTCTTTCGTCGAGAAGTTGCTTCAACTCGCGAAGTTTGTCTGCTTTCGATTTTGGGTTTTGGATGGTTTGGACTTCCGGTTTGAACTCATCTCCGGCAGTAAGCAACTGCAATTCATAGTTATGAACCGGTTGATATTTCATCGTCCATAGAAAAGGGACAACTACAAACAAACCTCCAATGATAGCACCTACATCTACCTGTTCATCTTTGGTGATGGTGGTAACAAAGGGTTTAAAGCCTTCTTTTTCTAACTTAACAACCATAGAGCTTCCTACAATTTTTGTATCGGTATGTCGGTAGGGTGTTTCACCAACCAATTCGCTGTTAAGATAGACTTTGGCCTGTGTTGGATTTGATTGTATTAATGTGGTGCTGGAGCAGCTTGCCAACATAATGGGAATAGCAAGAAACAAACTCGTGTAACGGGTTATTTTTTTCATTTTGTTGTTCTTTTTCGGTTGATCGATTTTAGTGTAAAGTGCATTAATAGAATGCCCATTGATAGCATAAGCATGCCGCCGGCGAGAACTCCGATACCGTAGTTCGAAAGGTTGCCAAGAGCCTGAATGCATTTAACAATGCTATACATCGGATATACAATAAGTATAAGGGATATGGTAAGTAAAATATATTTCATTTTTGGTATTTAAAAACTCGTGGCAAAGTGGATGGTACTTACCACGAGTTCGCATTGTTTCTTACTTGGTAATAGTAACTGTTGTAGGTGTATAAATACCGCTGGTTAATATAGCAAGGAACCCATCGATAAACGAATGAGAAACGGTAATTGAATAATCTTTAGCATCGCCTACCAATTCTTTTGTCTTGGCGGTCGAAATTGGTGCCAATCCATTAATCAGGTAATGATTATGTGAAACCACTTTAGTTCCTGTTTGAGGCCCATTACCAACGGTGGCGGTAAATGTGTAACATGAAGTCATCATAACTGCAATTGTAAAAACAAGAGACATTTTCAATAAACTTTTCTTCATAAATATTTAATTTGTATTTTTTTTGCCTACTCTCCAGCTTTTTGGCTTACGCTCCCTACACTTTTTCGGATTTTCGGGTTACTCCTTTTTTTGTTAGGTGGGAACTAATTAACGTGAGTTCGATAAAAGTTCATCATGTCTTAACAACTTTATGTTTTAAGTCTGCATCCCGTTCGACTGAGACTTTAGGGTTCTAATATCTTGATTCATGAGTGTTTGCTTATATTAAATTCACGTTGCATTAACCTTACTCCCATCTTTTATCAAAATATCTTTATATCGCACCCCGAACTCACATTGACATAATATAAGTAAATGGAAGTAATCCCTATAGCTATCGGGAGTCTTATTTCAACTATATAGTAAAAATGTATTTATTTTAATTACCGTCCCGGCAATTTATCCCCCAATGCGACATTCTATTGTTCATATTACTTAAGTGTGTATTAGTAACGCTATTCAGACACCCTTACATTAGAACCTAAGTCACACTTACATGAGAACATAAGACACACTTACATTAGAACCTAAGTCACCCCGCAGATTCACTTCGCTTGTGAGTAGATAAAGGTCTCGTTATGTTTAGGTCGGAACGAGTTTTTTTTAGTTATTTCTATCCTGCAATTTATTATCGACAAGCATTTATATATTTTCTTTTCCGCCGGGTTGTTTGATATGATTCTTTGAATCATATCTCATCAAGACATCACCCCTGATCATAAAGAAGGGATGTTGCTTCGATTATTTTTGATTATGCTGGGTCTGTTTTCGGAGAAGTTGGGCGGTTGATATTGCTATTCCTTCCCACATTGGGTACTATTTTTTTTATATAAGGCGAGCGATGCAGTCTGCAAACAAACAGGTTAAATTTCATGTCAGGTTTTTATCACTTTGTCACTATCACAATACTATAACTGCATCGCTCTTCTTACTTTTTTTTGTTATTATAAATCGAAATTACCAATTAAATCAGTGTACCCATAATGTATGGTTACGGTATAACCACCTCCATTCCATTCATCGGTTGGTATAAGGGTGCTTAAATTGGTGTTCGTATCAAGCACCTCTTGATGTACCACATTGTGCGATTCATCGAACACTGTGATTGTTGCAATGCCCTGCGGTACGATAAAATTAATCGCCAACCCGTTGTCGTCGATAAAAGCGGTAGCAGGAATAAAGAAAGGTGCATGAGTCACCGGAGTTGGCTCCGGATCCCCGTCTTTACGAATTATCACCTCTCCGGCAAAACTTAATTGAGCTAAAATGAGAAAACCTGCCGCAATGCAGATTTTAGAAACTATCGATTTAGAAATTTTCATACGCGAATAATTTTTACTTTACTCGCGCCGTATGAAATTCAGCTAAAAGTCTTTCATGTTCATGAACCATTTCCGAGTCTTATATTCACTCCATAGGCACTTTCAATTGTGAATTACTTGTTTAATTTTTAATAGAGAAATTTCGATCGATCGAGTTGCTAAGTTAGGGAATGAGGGTGAGAAAGTCGAATTTTGTCCGGTTTTTTTACTGGACATGTTAATGTATAATGCTATTGTTTATCAGTTATTTATGTCTTTATTTTGCGCTTTTCACTGGACATCTGTTTTTGGCAGTATGTATTTAACCTAAAAGGGTTCGAATGCGAGCCGGGGAAATAAAAAAGCCGGATAAAACTAAGTTTTACCCGGCCAGATATAAACCTTACAGTTTATATAGTTGAATATTCTGAAGAATCAACTTCGCCAAAGGTGACGATAGTTCGTTTTTTTAGTGAGAGTGATTTTAAAATAAAGAATCGAACGCATTTGTACAGGTTACATTTTTTAAATCTGAAAGACCATCGGTTTCTTTGCAACCAGTCTTACTTATCAGTCTTCGGTAAGGAAGCTGTGTAGAAAGGTCGATAATTCGCTTGCTTGTTGAAGTCCGAATTTGGCAGCGAGGCGTTGTTTCATTTTGTCATATCCTTCTACTTTGTAGTTCAGTAACAGCAAAATGTCGGTAGATGGGATATTGAGCAAAAACAGGCAGCACCAGCAAATTTGTCGATCCGACGTTTTTGGATAGCGTTCTTTCAGTTTAGTCACCAAATTATTGAGCACAGCATCCATCTGGTTAAAGAAGAAATCTGAATCATTAAAGTGGAGTAGGTCGTTATACAATTCTTTGTCTAAAGCTGCCTTTTGGGTGGCAGTAAGCTTTTTTCTTAGGTCGGACTGCTCAGCTTTGGTGGCTTCAATTTTTTGGAGTAACAGCAAACGGTGTTTAAGCATTACATCTTTATGGTACGTCTCTTTTTGTTCTTTGTATTTTATGTCATTCTCCACTAGCTCTTTGTCTTTGCGCTTTTGCAATCGTAGGTAAAATACCGAACTAAGCACAAGGACAAGCAGCATGCCTATGGTCAGTAGCCAATTCTTCTGTTTGGTTTGTGCCACTTCCTGTTTGGTGCTGTGTATGGTTTCAAGTACGCTGGCTTTGGTTTGCGAATCGATTCTGCGGATAGAATCGGAGCATTCCTGATAGCTGGCCATATACTTTTTTAAATCGGGGATATTGCCTTTTGTGCTTGCTGCGTTGACAAGAATCCGGTAGCACACTTTTTTTGTTCTAATGTCGGGTGCATACTTCAAAGCATTTACCGCGTAATAGTTGGACGAATCGATCTGATTTAAATCGAAATACAAATCGGCCAAAAGCGAATAACGAATAGCACGATTATTAGCCTTATAGGGGTAGTTGACCACCTCCCGCAGATAAACTAATGCTGAGTCGGGCATCTGGGCATCGTAGAAGTTCAAACCCATTTCCTGAAGCAATATCCCTCTTTGAATAGAGTCATTGGCACGATGGAGTATTTTTTGATAATAGACTTGTGCTCTTTTATACTCCTTTGCCGAGTGAAATGTTCGGCCAATGTGCATCAATGAATAAAAGGCAAATGCGTTAGAATTTCCTTTGCTAAGCCAGGAATAAGCAGTTGTGAATTTTTTGCGCGCCAGGGCGAAATCTCTCTGCACATGATAAATCTCCCCTAAATCATAGTTAATTTTACCTTTTAGATTATTATCGTCCGATGATTTTGCTTCATCGAGCGCTTTGAGGTAAAAGTCAATGGCACGTTCGTACTGAAAATCATCTTTGTACGTACGTCCTTTGTATAAATAGCTGGTGGCCAGATAATCCTTTTGCGGATGTTCCTGATAATAAGCGATAGAGAAATCTAACAGGGAATCGGGTTTGAGTGGCAGATATTTGGAGTAGAGTGCCTGTGCCATCAATAAACCATACAATGCGCGGCTTTCATTCGATTTGTATTTGTGGGGTGGCATTTGACGGAGGATATGCAAAGCCGAATCGGGTGCAGTCTCAATCAGCTGTGCGGCGGTTTTGAGTTCGTCGGGCATAATTGAGCAACTGTATAAAATAATACAGATGCAGAATAGTATTGAGAATCGGGATCGATGACGCATAAAATGGGCTAATTGCAGTGCAAAAATACAATATTAAGTTGAAGTAAGAAATATTGTGATTTACTGTAGCGGATCAAAAATAAAATTTATCAGATTTAGCCCTTGTCATTCTGTGCGTAATTCCGATAATGGATGGGGGAAAAAAGCAATGTTGGCGGCTACTTGGCGTTTTTGGTGCGGCAGGTAGAAAATGGATGCTCAGAATATTGACAGATCTACTGCTTATGGCTGGTGTTTTGTAGAATAACCCTAAAAATAGACTAGAAACGGTTGTTTTATACTAATTTTGTTTTCGATACTACTTGTTTGATGAACTAAAACAGTTTCGGAACGGTTTTTAGGGTGAAAACAATCCGAAATTACATGAGTTGTGCATATTCAAAACTGTTCATTGTCGGGGTTGTAGCTCAGGTTTTCAATAAAATTAAATAACCAATCAATATATCAAAAATATGTTAGAAAAAACCATGATCATAAAAGGAATGAGCTGCGGACATTGCTCAGCTCGCGTAGAAAAAGTGTTGAATGCCATTGATGGTGTAGAGGCAACTGTCGATTTGGAAAGCAACTCCGCGGCGATAAAGCTGAGTGCCGATGTAAGTAATGAAGTGCTTAAAAAGGCAGTTGATGCTATCGGATATACTGTGGTGGAAGTAATCTGAAATTTGAACTCATATCGTTAACCGACTCGCCTATTAAAGGGCTCAACAAAAAATGGAAAGTGTATTCTTTCCTTTTTTTGTTGGGCTAATGTTCCCCAAAATTGCTCAGAATTAAGTACTTTTGTGCTTCAATTGAAAAAGAGTAGGTATGGAAATAGGTATTTTGATTGTGGGTATTTTGGCCGGCGTTATGTCGGGCTTGTTTGGTATTGGGGGAGGCATAGTGATGGTGCCCACGCTTATTGCTATTTTTGGAATGAATATGCTCGATGCCAATGCCACATCCTTAGCGGCTATGCTTTTGCCCGTGGGTGTTTTTGGGGTGATAAATTATTATAAGGCAGGATACATAAACCTTAAAGACTCACTTTGGATAGCACTTGGCTTATTTGGCGGTTCGTTCTTTGGTGCTGAGTTGGCTGTTACACTCGATGTGAATTTGTTGGCGAAGTTATATGCAGCCTATTTGCTGTGGATTGCTGTGGGTTACTTTGATATTCCATCCTATTTTTCAAGAAATAAGAATAAAAATAAAATTCAAACTGAAGTTGTTCAACCTAAAACTCAGCGTGCAATATGGCAGTTTATCCTTATCGGATTACTGGCCGGAGTTATAGCGGGAATGTTTGGAAAAGGTGGCGGCTTGGTGATTGTTCCTATTCTGATTAAGTTTTTTGATTATGATCCTAAAGCGGCTTCGGCAACTTCGCTTGCAGCACTCCAATTGCCGGTAGGACTTCCCAGTGTAATCGTTTATGCGCAGGATGGACACCTGAACTTCTTCTATGCCGGACTTATGGCTTTCGGTATTTTAGTGGGTGTTTTCTTCGGCTCAAAGCTGGCTCTCAACTTATCGTCGGCTATCTTCAAAAAAGTCTACGCCGTTTTTCTTCTTGGCGTGGCGGTGTACATGGTGGTGAAGTATATCTAAGAAGTTACAAGTTATTCGTTACGAGGTACAAGTATAAATTCAGTAACCCAAAAAATACTTGTAACTCGTAACCAAATACTCGTAACTATTATGCTAGTTGATTAGTTCTTTCATGATAAGTGTCATAAGCGGTTGCACCGAGTTGCCTATTTCCTGCACTTCCTCATGGCTCACTTCCACAATTTTTCCGGGAACGCCCAGGTCGGTAACAATAGAAATGCCAAAGCAGCGAATGCCTGCATGGTTAGCTACAATTACTTCGGGAACGGTACTCATGCCCACTGCGTCGCCTCCAATGGCATGGAAATAACGATATTCGGCCGGAGTTTCAAAGGTTGGTCCAGTGGTGCCAACATACACACCTTCCACCACTTTTATATTGTTTTTTGCGGCTATTGTTTTCGCTTTGGCAATCAGTTCTTTCGAGTATGCCTCGCTCATATCGGGGAAACGTGTCCCCAATTCAGGCAAATTCTTTCCGCGCAACGGATGCTCCGGGAAAAGGTTGATATGATCGGTAATAATCATCAAATCGCCAATCTCAAAGTCGGGGTTCATACCACCCGAAGCATTCGAAACCAATAGTGTTTCAATTCCCAGTGCTTTCATCACGCGTACCGGAAACGTAACCGCTTTCATATCGTAACCTTCGTAGTAGTGGAATCGTCCCTGCATGGCCAGTACGTCGGTATTGCCAAGTTTTCCGAAAATTAATTTCCCACTATGGCCTTCCACCGTAGAGACCGGGAAATTTGGGATTGTTTCGTAAGGAATTTCTATTTTATCGGTGATTTGGGTTACCAGATTTCCTAATCCAGTACCCAGAATGATGCCGGTGAGAGGGTGCGATTGCATTTTAGTGCGAAGGAAATCAGCGGTTTCTTGTATTTTTTGTAACATAGCTTTTTATTTTTTGTGTGAATGTTGTTTCTTGATCGTGTAAAATGGAGACCCGAATAGGTAATGCAAATGTTCGGGCTTTTAATGATTCGGGAAAGAGCGGATTTGAAATTATCCGGGCAGCGTCTTTCTCGGTAAGTATTATTATTTTTTCATTACTTTCCATTGCTTCAAACTTCTTGCTGATGGCATTGAAGTCTTTTTGACTGAAGGCGCGGTGGTCGTCGAAAAACAATGACTTTAGCTCGTTGCTGTATTTAGTCAGTTCTTCTACTATTGATTCCGGAGATACAATTCCAGCTACCAGTAATACTCCGGCGTTGGCATCTTTAAGAGCGGATAATGTCCAATCATTCTGTATTGATTCGGGGAAAACCGGCATTATTTCGTCGTACTTAAAACAGGAGAAATAGATGTGCTGATTCGTTTCTATTTTAAGTTCCAGTTCTATAACCCGCATTTGCATGGGGTTTATGTCGGGAGGGCATTTGGTTACCACAATGATGTTTGCACGGGTGCTTCCGCTTTTCCATTCCCGAAGTTCACCTGCCGGCAACATCAGATCTTTGCTGTATAAATTGGAATAATCGGTCAGCAGAATAGATAGGCCTGGCTGGATATATCTGTGTTGATAGGCATCGTCAAGAACAACAACCTGAATGTCGGGAATCAGTTCCTGCAATGTTTGTACGCCATGTACCCGTTTTTCGTCCACAGCGACTTTTACAGTTGGAAACTTTTGATAAATCTGGAAGGGTTCATCGCCCAGGGTTTTGCTGTCGGAGTTCTCATCGGCCAGGTAAAAGCCTTTCGTTTTGCGTTTGTAGCCACGACTCAGCACGGCTATTTTCCACTCGTCCTGCAATGCGCGCAGAATAAACTCGGTATGAGGTGTTTTCCCTGTGCCCCCCACAGCTAAATTTCCTACAGAGATCACCGGGAGTTTAAATTCGGTGGATGGCAGTAGTTCCTGATCGAATAACCAATTGCGAAACGCCGTTATCAAGCCATATATAAGCGATAGCGGGTATAGAATGATGTGTTTTCTGTGCTGTTTCACTGTAGATAAATTTTATAGTTGTAAACCAGTAGCAAAGATACATTTTTTCTTATTATTCCAATAGCGGAAAAACTTTTATGGTACCGGGTCGTATCCTTTTCCACCCCAGGGATGGCATGACGCGATGCGTTTTACCGATAATAGCCCTCCTTTTATAATACCATGCTTTTTTACAGCTTCGATGGTGTATTGCGAGCAGGTTGGGGTGTAACGGCAGCGCGCAGGCAGCAGTGGCGATATGCTGTACTTGTAAAAATAGACAGGCAGTAGGACGATAAATTCAAGTATCTTTTTCATGATGTAATGATCTGCGAATGACTATCCTCGGCCGGTGGGTTAGCTGCATCTACAGAAGGAGTCTGGACAATCTTTATTTTATCCATCAGCTTTTGCAATGCGATTTTCATTTTCTTTTCTACGGTTACAAAGTCAAGCTCCTCGTCCGATACGTAATTAAATGCTACGTGAATCTGTAGTTGTTTTTCGTCCAGAAGATCGATGAGTGCATGCTTGTTCAGCCGATAAGCTTCGCGCAAAAGTCGTTTTATCCGATTGCGTTTTACGGCTCGCTTAAATCGCTTTTTCGGTACGCTAACCATTACGCTTGCCGGCATCAGATCTTTTTTTTGCTCAATTCTAAAAACCACTCGAAATGGAAAGGCCATAAACGCTTCGCCCTGGGTATAAAGTCGGGCTATTCGTTTTTCTCCACACAGATGCTCGGCTTTTGGAAATGAATTCGGTTTGTTCATGGTTCAAAAATAAACTATCCCAAAAGTACGGAAAATCTTCGATACTTTTGGGATAGCGTAAAGTTTATAGAGACAAACTATTTTTTTGTCTTTTTTAGATTCTCTTTTAAGAAATTGTCGATGGCCATTGTCATTGATGGTACGCCGGGTAGTGGTGCTTCGATGTCAATTCGTAAATTTGCATCGCGCACCGCTTGAGCTGTGGTAGCACCAAAACAGCCAATCTGAATCTCTCCCTGGTTAAAGTCGGGGAAGTTTTTCAATAATGATGCAATACCTATCGGGCTGAAAAAGATCAGCATATCGTAATTGAATTCTTCCTCCGGTCCAAAATCGTTGCTCACGGTTTTGTACATTACGGCTTTATTCAATGTGATTTTCGATTTTTCGAGAGCAGCAAGCGTGTCTTCGTTTTGAACATCAGAAGTAATAAACAAGTATTTTTCGTCCAAATGCTTGTTCATAATAACTACCAACTCGGCCAGTTTTCCGGTAGCACCATAAAAAACTTTCCGTTTGCGGTAGTGAATGTAGCGTTGTAAATATACGGCCACTGTTTCCGAAATACAAAAATACTTCATTGTTTCAGGAACTGTAATACGCATTTCTTCACAAAGTCTGAAAAAATGGTCAATCCCATGGCGCGCATTAAAGATAATGGCAGTGTGATCCAGAATAGAAACACGCTGAGTTCTGAACTCTTTTGCTAATATCGGTTCAACTTTAATGAAAGGTCGAAAATCTATCTTTACATTGTATTTTTCACTAATGTCAAAGTAGGGAGACTTTTCAGTGGTTGGTTTCGGTTGCGAAACGAGTATCTTCTTGATTTTCAAAGCTGTGAAATTTTAATAAGAACTATATTATACTATCAATTGATACGCCTTAAGTAATAAGAATAAGGGTAAAAATTCGAGGGTGCAAAGATACAACAATATATAAAAAGATGCTACTATTTTATGTAAAAATAGTTGAAATGATTTAATAGTTATTAGAATGTAGGCAAGGACGCAAACTACAGCACTCATTATATCAATCAAATGATGTAGATTAGTGGGTGCATATATGCGTAATAATAGTAGCGGGAATAGCGAAACTCCTAATAGTGAAATGATATTAAAATAACTGAATTTGGCTAATGATAATATCTTTGGTTCCAAAAAAACAAATCCCAGTAGTTGAATGACAATGTATTTAAGGCAAAAGAAAAGTACTGTTATTCCAAGCAGGTATCCATAATCTAACAGTTCAAAATTGCTAGAACTCTCGTAGAGATGCAGATGTGCAAAAAAGCTAATCACCCCCATGGCGAAAATAATGAGAAGGAACTGAGCCCGAAAATCGTTCAGTGTTGTTTTTCGGTATAAATCAGGTCGTTCGGAACTATGAAAATAAGATTTGACATCTTGCAACATAAGCGATGAGGCATTCGAAAAAGATATGATCAGCAAAAGCAGAAGTGCTGCGAGCACACAAAATACCCAGTTGGCACTTTGAGGAAGAAGTGGATGAAGAATTCCTTCGAACCCGGAGGTGAATTTTGTGACCACCGGTTTAAAGCTTTCGTACATGTGAACTATGTCGAAAGTGGATGTGTCCGGTTTTTGTAGGTAAAGATAGGGTATTTCGAAACCGTTGGTAGGTTTTTGTACAACGGCTTTAATGGTGTCGGCTACAACGGCGGTGTCTACGTTCTGTACCACATGATGTTTCACGGGTAGGCTTGTCGACAGGGTTTTTAATGTGTCGCTGATAGAAAGTATGCTGTCTTGCTGAATCATTGTAGGTTATATTATAATGCTGCAAAACTGCGGGCATTTTCGTCCCAAACGACCGATTGATGAATAGCTGCGAGTACTTCTTCGGGTGTATCTACAACTTTCCACATGTGTCTGTGCTCTTCGCGCATAAAATGTTCGTCTGCCGCCCGGTTGAGCATGGCTACCAATGCGTCAAAATAGCCTTCGAGGTTTACGATTACAATCGGTTTAGTAAAAATGCCTAATCGTTTCCATGTAATTACCTCCAGCAGTTCTTCTAACGTGCCGCATCCGCCCGGCAAAGCTACTACAGCATCGGCCAGTGTTGCCATTTTCTCTTTTCGTTCGTGCATGGTTTCCACCAGTATCAGCTCGGTAAGTTCGGTGTGATTCCACTCTACTTCGCACATAAAACGGGGAATAACTCCGGTTATTGTTCCGTTGGCTTGCAGCATGCTGTCGGCCAATTGCCCCATAAGTCCTTTTGCACCACCTCCGTAAACAATGGAGTGACCCGCAATGGCCAGCAGTTTTGCAAGCCTGTCGGTGGCATCAAAATAGCTCGGTTTTACCTGAGTACTTGAGGCACAATATACACAAATGGTTTTATGCTGATTTTGAGACATGTTCCGCCTTTTAGAGAAAATTGTTTGCAAAAATACAGTTTTCTTTTCGTATTTTTGAACTTCAATAAAAAAAACGATTAAAATGATTGTAGTTACGGGCGGTACAGGCTTAGTGGGGGGCAATTTGCTCTGGCATTTGTTGCAGAATAACGATAGAATAATAGCCATTAAGAGGTTAAAAAGTAGCCTCGAGCCGCTGCGTGTGATTTTTAGTTTTTATACCGGGGAGCCGGATGCTTTTCTGTCGCGCATCGACTGGAAAGTGGCTGATGTGCTGGATGAAAACTCACTGCTTGATGTTTTCCGCGAAGCGAAAATAGTATATCATTGTGCAGCTGTGGTTTCGTTGGGTAGTGGTACCGATACCTTGTTGGATACTAATGTTATTGGGACTAAAAATGTAGTTGATGCTGCTATCAAATCGGGGGTTGAAAAGCTTTGTTTTGTCAGTTCCATAGCTGCTTGCGGAAAAGCTGCTCATGGCGAAATGATTGATGAGGAGAGTTGTTGGGTCGATACGGCACATCGTTCGCCTTATTCGCGTAGCAAATATCTTTCGGAGCAAGAAGTGTGGAAGGGAGTAGCGCGGGGTTTAAAGGTAATAATTGTTAACCCGGGTGTAATTTTGGGCGTTTCGGGAACAGAAACCGGTAGTTCACAGCTGTTCTCGCAGGTGCGCAAGGGGTTGATGTTTTATACCAATGGAGGTAGTGGTTATGTGGATGTGCAGGACGTAGTTAAAGCTATGATGCTGCTCACCAATTCACAGATCTCAGCTCAACGATTTGTGTTGGTTGCCGAAAATTGCAGCAACCGAGATGTGCTGAGCTGGATGGCCGATGGTTTTGGCAAGCGTCGACCCGTTATTGGAATTGGGAAAAATCTGTTGTTGTTTATTGGGATAATTTCAGAACTACTGGCGAAATTGCTCCGTTTTAAACCGCTTATTGATAGGGGTATGGCTCGTACGGCTACGAACAGAGAATATTATTCAAGTCGGAAAATTCAAGAAGCAATTGACTTTCAATTTACAACGATAGAAAAAAGTATAAGAGATATTTGTGAATTTCAGACGAAGTCTTCGAATGGCACTGTCGCAAAATAATTACGCCCTATAATACTTGATATTATAAGGCGTAATGTGTAATATTGTTGAATTGTTTACATCGTGTGAATAACTTCTTTCAGGCTGTCGATAAACGATTTAGCGTCTGATAAAGATAGACAAAGTGGTGGCAGTAGTCTGATCGTGTTTAGTCCGCTAACGCCGGTAAATATTTTCTTGTCAAAAAGTAATTTGCTGCGAATTTCTTTTACCGGTTGTTCAAATTCGATACCGATAATAAGTCCGGTACCTCTAACTTCTTTTATTTGAGGAATTTTGTTTAGTTCTTCGATTAAGTAGTTTCCAACTTTCTCGGTATTTTCCATCAGCTTTTCTACTTTCATAATGTCGAGAACGGCAATAGCAGCTGTACAAGCCAAATGGCTGCCACCAAAAGTAGTGCCCAGCATACCGTGCGATGCTTCGAAGAGCGGACTGATAAGCACACCTCCAATTGGGAATCCATTTCCCATACCTTTCGCCACGGTGATCAGATCCGGACGAATATCGGCATGTTGATGGGCGAAGAACTTGCCACTACGTCCATATCCCGATTGAATTTCATCCAGAATAAGCAGAGTGCCGGTTTCTTTGCATTCTTGGCTCAATGCTTTTAGAAAATAAGGATCGGGGGTACGAATGCCTCCGATTCCCTGAATCCCTTCGATAATTACAGCGCAAACATCTCTGTTTTTTAGTGATTTACGTACAGAATCAATGTCGTTCAACGCAAAGAAGTCGACATCAAAACCTTCGTTTATCGGTGCTACAATTTTAGGATTGTCGGTAACTCTTACTGCGGCGGATGTGCGCCCGTGAAAGCTTTTATTGAACGAAATAACTTTTTTTCTTCCGGTATGAAAAGATGCCAGTTTCAATGCATTTTCGTTTGCTTCAGCACCCGAATTGATAAGGAAGAGCGAATAATCTTCGTATCCTGATAGTTTACCCAGCTTGTCGGCCAACTCAACCTGCAATTTGTTCTGAACCGAATTGGAATAAAAAACCAATTTTTCCAACTGTTGGGTTAGTTTCTGAACGTAATATGGATGCGAATGACCAATAGATATTACAGCATGTCCACCGTACAAATCGAGGTATTCGATACCATGATTGTCGTAGGTTCTGCAGCCAATTCCTTTTGCTATTTCGATGTCAAAAAGTGGGTAAACATTAAATAAATTCATAGAGTCTATTATTTTGAGTTTGAGATAAATATTCATAAAAAATGCGAACATAAAATTTGCTCTTTGTTTCATGAAAATTCGGTACAAAAGTAATTCAAAATTAAGAGACACTCAAATAATTACAATTAAAAAAAATAATGTAATTTTACAGCCGGTTATTATTTACATAATTTACATTTAATCGCGCATGGACAAATTAGTTACCATATTTTGTAAAAACACAAAATCATATCATACATACCCATTAGGCACTTCGTTAATCGAGATTTATAATGATTTGAAGATTGAACTCAAATACCAGGTGGTTGCGGCTCGTGTTAATTATAAAGTGGAGGATTTGAACTTTTTAGTTTATAAGCCCAAAGACATCGATTTTATTGATTTAAGCACACCTTCGGGCATGCGGGTGTATGTGCGAAGTTTGAGCATGGTGCTTTCCAAGGCCATCTCGGAGCTATTCCCACAAGCCATTCTTCGTATCGAGCACCCCATTTCCAAAGGGTATTATTGCACACTTGATAACTTGAATCAACCGTTGACAGCCGACGTTATTTCTCAAATCAAAGAACGGGTAAAATTAATTATTGAACAAGGAAAACGAATCTATTGCGAAGAGAAACAAACTTCGGAAGTGAAGGATATGTTTGGAAGTAGATCGTATCAAATGGATAAACTGGCCTTGTTTGAGACGCTTGGAAACCCGTATTGTCGGTTTTTTAGGATAGATGATTTTATCGACTATTACAATGGGGTGCTTCTGCCATCGACCAGTTATTTGGGAGTATTTGATTTAATAAGTTATTACGACGGCTTGCTGCTGCAAGTCCCAAACAGGGAAAATCCCTTCGTGTTGGAGCCGATGACGTTCTCTCCCAAAATGTTTGATATATTCAAAGAATACCTGGGGTGGAATAAGATTATGAATCTCAATAATGTGGGCGAATTCAATGTTGCCTGCCGGAACAACCAGTCGTTTAACCTGATAAAAGTTTCGGAAGCATTACACGAAAAGAAAGTGGCTTCCATTGCCGATATGATTGCTCAACGCGGACAAAAAGTGCGTTTTGTACTTGTTTCGGGTCCGTCATCGTCGGGCAAAACAACGTTTAGCAAGCGTCTTTCTATTCAACTTATGGTGAGTGGATTGAAACCGGTGGTGCTGTCGCTGGATAATTATTTTGTAAACCGCGACGATACGCCTCTGGATGAAAATGGTGAATGGGATTTTGAACATCTGCATGCATTGGATTTGCCTCTTTTTAATCAGCATATGAAACAATTGCTGAATGGTGAAGAGGTAGAAATTCCAACCTTCAATTTTGAAGATGGAAAGCGCAAAGCTAAGGGAGAAATGCTGAAATTAAATAGCGATAGTGTGTTGGTAATGGAAGGAATTCATGCGCTGAACCCTGAACTGATTCCAGGCATACCCCCCGAAACGGTATTTAAAGTATATGTTTCGGCGTTGACAACTATTTCAATTGATAATCATAACTGGATTCCGACTGCCGATACGCGTTTGCTGCGTAGGATTATTCGCGATTATCGTTTCAGGAATTACTCGGCACGAGAAACCATAGCCCGTTGGGCAAGTGTACGTCGCGGAGAAGAAAAATGGATTTTTCCCTATCAGGAAAATGCGGATGTGATGTTCAATTCGGCGCTGCTGTTTGAACTCGCCGTGCTGAAACGACATGCCGAACCTATCTTGGCAGAAGTACCAAAATATTGTGATGAATATACCGAAACGCACCGGATGATGAAGTTCCTGAATTATTTTGTGCCTATTCACGATCGCGAAATTCCACCTACTTCTTTATTGAGAGAGTTTGTCGGAGGTAGTAGTTTTAGGTATTAAATAGTTTGCTTTAAAGCATATTTATCGCCATTGTTTCATTTTTTTACCTTTAACATGAGAAAAATCTTTTTTTGTTTACTCCCTTGTATGTTGCTGTTTCAGCATGTACACGCCGTTCATCGCAATGGGTTAATTCGGCATAGGCATAAAACTTCGGGGGAATTAACAGCTTCTTTTGGTCCGGCATATTGCTATAGCGACGCTGCCGGTTCATTGTTTAAGCAAACACTGGTGCAGGGTTATCATAATTATAGTGCAAGTTTTGGGTTTAGAAATACGTTTCCATCTAATTTCGGCTATAAAGCGACTTTGCATTACGGCGATTATTCGGGAGCCGATAAAAATCACAATGTACATAAAGATGGCTATTACTCTTATAACTCAAAAACGCTCGAATTGTCTGTACGAGGAGAATATGCGGTTCGTTTTGGACTGAAATACGATAAAAATACACCGAACACACTTTACGGATTTGCCGGATTTGGCGTATTGAACAGCAATGTAAAATTCCCGGTCGGGTCACCGCAAGGTAGCAAAAATAATACTTCCGGAGTGGCATTAATGGGAGGGGGGTATAGGTATTATCTTACCGATCAGGTATCAATTGGTACGGAACTCGAATTTCATTATTCGTCTAACGATTATGTAGATGGCTATCATCCAATAACTTCGAAACGGAATGATGTTTTAGTGGGTATTTCTTTTACAGTAGCGTACAAAATATTTTAATTATTGAGCATTAAAACCGCTACTTGAAAAAGAGGCTGCTCCATTGCGAGACAGCCTCTTTTGTTATTGCGAAAATGTTTAGGTTTAAATCAAGGTTAACTTCCCCTGAACTCAGCTTGATATTTGTCGGAACATTTGTGCTAATGATTTTGAACAGATGTTTGCATAATGCAAAACGAGGTCTGTCGAAATGAATCGGCAGACCTCGTTTAAGTCTTTTATCTTTGTTCTAATGTCTTTCGTCTAAACCCTACACATTAAAGCGGAAGTGCATAATGTCGCCATCAGTCACTACATATTCTTTTCCTTCTACATTCATTTTTCCGGCTTCTTTACAAGCTGCTTCCGACCCCAGGGTGGTGAAGTCCTCGTACTTGATGACTTCGGCACGGATAAATCCTTTTTCGAAATCGGTATGAATCACTGCGGCACATTGTGGGGCTTTCCAACCGCGTCCGAAAGTCCATGCGCGCACTTCCTGCACACCGCAGGTAAAATAAGTCTGTAGGTCTAACAAGTGGTATGCTGCGCGAATTAAACGTGCTACCCCCGATTCGGTAAGGCCAACTTCCTCCAGAAACATTTGACGTTCTTCATAGGTCTCCAATTCGGCAATGTCAGCTTCAGTGGCTGCGGCAACAACCAATATTTCCGCATCTTCTTCTTTTACCGATTCGCGAAGCGCTTCCACGTAAGCATTGCCGTTTTTGGCCGAAGCTTCGTCTACATTACAAACGTACATTACCGGTTTGTCGGTCAGAAGATACAGGTCTTTTACAAGTTTTCTGTCCAGAGGATCCAGTTTTACCGTACGGGCCGATTTGCCTTGCAGCAAAGCCTCGCGGTATTGTACATAGATGTCGTATGTTGCTTTGGCTTGTTTGTCGCCTCCGGTTTGAGCTTGTTTTTGCACTTTGCTGATGCGGCTTTCTACCGTTTCAAGGTCTTTTAATTGTAACTCGGTGTCAATGATTTCCTTGTCGCGTACAGGGTTGATGCTTCCGTCTACGTGCGTAATGTTTTCGTCGTCGAAGCAACGTAGCACGTGAAGAATGGCATCTGTTTCGCGGATGTTGGCAAGGAACTTATTTCCCAGTCCTTCGCCTTTGCTGGCACCTTTTACCAGTCCTGCAATATCCACAATCTCTACTGTGGTTGGAACGATGCGGTTAGGATGTACCAATTCGGCCAACTTGTTCAATCGTTCGTCGGGAACGGTAATCACACCTACGTTAGGTTCGATAGTACAAAAAGGGAAATTAGCCGCCTGAGCTTTTGCGTTTGAAAGACAGTTGAATAAAGTAGATTTACCTACATTGGGTAAACCCACAATACCGCATTGAAGAGCCATATAATTGAATGTTTAATTGATTAAATGTGTAACCGTTGAATGGAAAAATAATCCACTATTTTCGGGCTGCAAAGGTACGATAAAAAATCGGAGCAGAAAATATGGTTCTACGCCTGCAAGCTAACCACTGCCAACGACCTGATGCTTACCGCTTGTTATCCCCATAGTTCGCTGATAATTCTTGGAAAATGTTCGTATTCCAGTTCATGTACTTTCTCTGCTATCATATCAGGCGTATCGGTAGGCAGTACAGGGCATTTTGCCTGAAAAATGATATTTCCCTCGTCGTAATTTCCGTTTACATAATGTATTGTAATGCCCGATTCTGTTTCTCCGGCATCGGCCACTGCCTGATGAACGTGCTGTCCGTACATTCCTTTTCCTCCATATTTGGGGAGCAGGGCGGGGTGGATGTTGATAATTTTGTTGGGATAGGCCTCTACCAACGAGGTT
Source organism: Paludibacteraceae bacterium (assembly GCA_942493025.1). Lineage (GTDB taxonomy): Bacteria > Bacteroidota > Bacteroidia > Bacteroidales > Paludibacteraceae > Paludibacter. Next base: position 2,939,386 of record OW818663.1, on the reverse strand, counting down.
GGGATTTTGAGTAAAAATCCGGCAAGGACAATATAGTCGATCTCATACTCTTTTAGCAGAGTTATAATTTCATCTCCGGCTAAAAAAACTTCTCTTGGAAATGTGAAGCTGGGTATTTGAAGTTTTTTTGCCCGTTCGTGCACATAAGCATCCGCTTTGTTGGAAATAATCAGAGGAAATTCAAAAACAGAACTTTTTGAGTGGTAATTAGCAATATTCTCAGCGTTAGAGCCGGAACCGGAAGCAAAGATGGCTATTTTAATTGGCATATTGTTGTAGTTATTCTTGCACACAAAGTGATATTGTGTGCAAATTTATAGTTTTTTTTGATGAAAAACGAGGTTATGTCGAGAAAATTTCTTTCCTTTGCACCGCAAAATTAATAAAGAAATTCTATTTACAAACTTAAAAACAAAAATTATGTCAGAAATTGAATCAAAAGTAAAGGCTATTATCGTAGACAAATTAGGAGTTGAAGAAGCAGATGTTGTAGCTACAGCAAGTTTCACAAACGACTTGGGAGCTGATTCATTAGATACAGTAGAATTGATTATGGAATTCGAAAAAGAATTCGGTATTTCTATTCCAGACGAACAAGCTGAAAAAATCACTACAGTAGGCGAAGCGGTATCTCATATCGAAGCATTACAAAAATAATCTTATTCCAATACTATTTATGGAATTGAAAAGAGTTGTAGTAACAGGTTTAGGTGCAATTACACCCGTTGGATCTTCTGTCCCGGAAATGTGGGAGAATATCAAAAACGGAGTAAGTGGTGCTGGACCTATTACTCATTTCGATCCTTCTTTATTTAAAACCAAATTTGCTTGCGAAGTAAAAGATTTTGATCCGTTGAAATATTTTGACCGTAAGGAAGCTCGCAAATTAGATCTTTATGCACAGTATGCTATTGCGGCTGCAAAAGAAGCAATTGATAACAGTGGTGTGGATTTAGAGACCATAGATAAAGACGAAGTCGGAGTTATTTTCGCAGCCGGAATTGGTGGTATCGGTACTTTTGAACAAGAAGTTGGATATTACTTCCAAAACAAAGAACAAGGTCCAAAGTTTAATCCGTTTTTCATCCCAAAGATGATTTCGGATATTGCTGCTGGTCAGATTTCAATCATGTACGGTTTCCGCGGGCCAAATTATTCAACTTGCTCGGCTTGTGCTTCATCAACAAATGCTATTATCGACGCATTTACACATATTCGTATGGGTAAAGCAAATATGATTGTAACAGGTGGTGCCGAAGCTTCAATTATTGCAAGTGGAGTAGCCGGTTTCAACGCGATGACAGCTTTATCAACCCGCAACGATGAGCCACAAAGTGCTTCACGTCCATTTAGCAAAAGCCGCGATGGTTTTGTGATGGGTGAAGGTGCTGCCTGTCTTATCCTCGAAGAATTAGATCACGCTATTGCGCGTGGTGCCAATATTCTTTGCGAAGTTGTTGGTGGTGGAATGTCGGCTGATGCATATCACTTAACAGCTACTCACCCTGATGGGTTAGGTGCTAAGTTGGTGATGAAACGTGCATTGAAAGATGCAGGTATGAGTCCTGAAGAAATTGATTATGTAAACGTTCACGGAACATCTACGCCTGTAGGTGATATTTCTGAATCGAAAGCGATTAAAGAAGTGTTTGGTGAGCATGCGTATGATTTGAATATCAGCTCTACTAAATCTATGACAGGGCACTTATTAGGTGCGGCAGGTGCTATTGAAGCAGTGATTTCAGTACTTTCTGTTGTGAATGATATTGTTCCTCCTACGATTAACTTTACTGCCGGAGATGAAGATCCCGACATTGATTACAAACTAAATTTCACTTTCAATAAAGCTCAAAAACGCGTTGTAAACGCAGCTTTGTCTAACACCTTTGGGTTTGGCGGGCATAATGCAAGTGTTATTGTTAAGAAATATACAAAATAAGTTTGTGATAAAGTATATCCTTCGAAAAATAAGGCTCCTTTCGAACGCTCGAAAAGAGCCTTATTTTTTATTTTACAAAATATTGGGATTTTATCCTGATAAAATTGAATACTACCAACTGGCGGTACGTCACAAGTCAGTTTCTATCCCTACCGAAAGCGGCCATAATCTGAGCAACGAACGACTGGAATTTCTGGGCGATGCGGTGCTCAATTCTGTTGTGACCGACATCCTGTATTGTCGCTATGAAAATGAGCGCGAGGGATTCCTTACCAATACCCGATCGAAAATTGTAAAGCGCGAATCGTTGAATCAACTGGCTATTCAGCTGGGGCTCAACAAGCTCATTAAAGTTACCAAATATGTGAATTTGCATACCAATAATAATATTTATGGTAATGCATTAGAGGCACTTATGGGTGCTATCTATTTGGATTTGGGCTACAAGCAATGCAAAAAATTTGTAGAGACGCGTTTGCTGAACTCTTTCGAAGATCTTGATAAGATTGTAGAAAGTGAAGTGAACTTCAAATCGAAGCTAATCGAGTGGTGTCAGAAAAACCGCATGCAGCCCGAGTTTATTCTTATCGATGAGGTTTTGAATAAATCGAACAAGCATGTTTTTAAAACAAGCCTTACCATTCAGGGAAAAACAATTTGCGAGGCCACCGGCGCAAGCAAAAAAGAATCGCAACAAAATGCATCCCGCATTGCGTATCAGGCCATCCTTTCCAATCCTAACTTTATTGCCGAGCTAAGTGCTGATGTTGATGAGGTTCTTCCCGAATCGAATACCTCTGTCGACGATGATGCTGTCGAAAATACCAATTGATTTTTCATTCTACTCTTCCGGATGTTGTTGAATTTGCGCATAATTAGAACATGTGTGCAGTATTTCAATGATATTTTCTATCTTTGTACATAATAATTCTTTACTATCTATACTTTAAAATCAATATTTATGCAAAACCTTCATTTTCCTCAATTGATATTTGCACAGGCAAAAAAATATGGTGATAAAGTTGCACTGTCTTATCGTGAAAATGCAACTGAACAATGGAGTGACTTAACATGGAATAAATTTGCTGATCAGGTATTGTCTGTGGCCAAGGCGCTGGTAGAACTAGGTGTTGTCGAACAACATCGTATAGCGCAGTTTTCGCAAAATAAAACCGAAAATCTGATTGTCGATTTTGCTGCCTTTGCTACCCGGTCTACCATTGTTCCCATGTATGCTACTTCTACTGCCCCTCAGGTAGAATATATTGTAAATGATGCTCAAATTGAAATTATCATGGTGGGTAATCAGCAGCAATATAACATTGCTCTGGAAGTTTTGCAAAATTCTAAAGTTCTGAAAAAGATTATTGTTTTTGACAAGAAAGTTGTTTTTAAAGAAGCAGCACATACCATGTATTATCATGATATGGTGCTTCTTGGCGAGAAATCAAGCCGGCATTTTGAAGTGGAGCAACGTCAAAGCGAAGCTGTAGAGGCCGATTTAGCGTGTATTTTATATACTTCGGGAACCACCGGGAATCCAAAAGGCGTTATGCTGCCCCACGAATGTTTTAACGAAGCCATGCGCATTAATTCGCTGAGGCTGACAAGTCTCTCTGATAAAGATACTTCTATTGCTTTTCTTCCTCTCTCTCATGTTTTTGAACGTACATGGTGTTACTTGTGTTTGTTTAAAGGCATTAAGATCTATATCAATGCGATTCCAACAGAAATTCAACAAACCATCAAGGATGTTCGTCCAACGTTGATGTGTGCCGTTCCACGTTTTTGGGAGAAAGTCTATATTGGTGTAAACGAGAATATCTCTAAATTTTCACCGTTTAAGCAAGGTTTGGTGACCTGGGCTATTGCCACCGGCAAACAATATAATCTTGATTGTTTACGTATCGGTAAGAAGCCAAGTGTATTGTTGTCGATGAAATATGCCATTGCCGACCGGTTGGTGTTCTCTACCCTAAAACAAAAGATCGGCATTGAGAATGCAAATATGTTGCCAACCGCCGGAGCCAAATTGTCGGATGAAATAGCCAATTTTTTTCGATGTATCGGAGTTCCAATTGTTTATGGATATGGACTGACTGAGAGTACAGCCACTGTTTCGTGTTACGAGTATACCGATTATGAGATTGGCACGGTGGGCTCTATTATGCCCGATGTGGATGTGAAGATAGGCGATGATAATGAAATAATGCTTAGGGGGAAAACTATTTTTCCGGGCTACTACAATAATCCTCAGGCTAATAAAGACGCTTTTACCGATGATGGTTGGTTTAAAACCGGCGATGCAGGGGTGGTTCGAAATGGAAAAATAATTCTGACCGAACGAATTAAAGATTTATTTAAAACCTCAAATGGTAAATATATAGCACCACAGGAAATTGAAAGTCGTCTTGGCCTTGATAAGTATATTGAACAAGTGGCGGTGATTGGCGATGAGCGAAATTATGTCACAGCCTTAATATCGCCTTCGAAACCTGCCATAGAGGAATATGCTAAGAAGAATAAAATAGCATTTGAAAATGTAGGCGAGCTTTTGCAACATCCATTAATTAATGATTTGATAAAAGAACGAATCATGGAATTGCAGAAAGGAATGGCAAGTTATGAGTTGATCAAACGTTTTACATTAATTCCGAAAAGTTTTACGATTGAGACCGGTGAATTGACCAATACACTGAAAATTAGACGTGCTGTGGTGATGAGTAAATACAAGTTGCAGATTGAGGAAATGTATAATAATTAGAATTATTATAGTTTATTTAGTCAAAATACATGCTATATAACATAATTTGTGTACTTTTGTAGTGATATTGTTTACCACATAAACTTATAAACCAAAAGAATTATGTTATTAGAAAAAATTGGAATCAGTGCAGGACTAGTATGGGCTTCATTAGAAAATGGTGAATTAAACGTAAAAGCCGTAAAGAAAGCAACTAAATTGACTGAAAAAGATTTGAACCTGGCCTTAGGCTGGTTGGCCCGTGAAGGGAAGGTAAAATTTAACGAAGTAGAAGGTGAATTATTTGTAACCCTCGCTTAATTGTCACAGAATAATCAAAAGCGTGGATAGAATTTTCTGTTCACGCTTTTTTTCTAGAATATAATGCAAATATCCTTGTTTTTTTCTATCAAAAAATTTCGTGAATTCAAAAAATGAACGTATCTTTGCACCCGCTTTGAGAGAGAAGCTTCTTTAGATTTAAGAACAAAGAATTAAGAGAAAAGATTATAAATTGCGAAAGTAGCTCAGTTGGTAGAGCACGACCTTGCCCCAAAGAAACGACACGTTCCGACCTTGGCAAGGGGATAATGAAATAACGATTTCATATTACCAAAACAAAAATTGCGAAAGTAGCTCAGTTGGTAGAGCACGACCTTGCCCCAAAGAAACGACACGTTCCGACCTTGGCAAGGGGATAATGAAATAACGATTTCATATTACCAAAACAAAAATTGCGAAAGTAGCTCAGTTGGTAGAGCACGACCTTGCCAAGGTCGGGGTCGCGGGTTCGAGTCCCGTCTTTCGCTCATTCTTAAACACAGTATATCACGCCCGGATGGTGGAATGGTAGACCTGCCTACCGCAGGCAGGCACGAAGGACTTAAAATCCTTTGGCTTTGAAATAAAAGAAATTAAAACGTATATCATGCCCGGATGGTGGAATGGTAGACACGAAGGACTTAAAATCCTTTGGCTTTACGGCTGTGCGGGTTCAAGTCCCGCTTCGGGTACGTTTAGAAAAGAGACATTCTATTTATATAGTTTGTCTCTTTTTTTTGTTTATATTTACAGCCTATGTTTACAGTTTATGCCTTAAGAAGTCTGACTCGCAACTATATTTATGTCGGAATGACATCTGATTTACCGAAAAGATTGGATAGGCATAACCGTGGATATGAGCGAACTACTAAGCCCTATCGTCCTTTCGAATTACTCTATTCTGAGGTTGTTGAAACTCGTGTTGAAGCAAGGAGCAGGGAGAGGTATTTTAAAAGCGGAATTGGTAAAGATTTTCTTCGAAGTTTACAACCATAAAATCCTTTGGCTTTACGGCTGTGCAAGTTCAAGTCCCGCTTCGGGCCTGCCTGCGGTAGGCAGGTACGTTTAGAAAAGAGGCATTCTATTTATATAGTTTGTCTCTTTTTTTTGTTTATATTTACAGCCTATGTTTACAGTTTATGCCTTAAGAAGTCTGACTCGCAACTATATTTATGTCGGAATGACATCTGATTTACCGAAAAGATTGGATAGGCATAACCGTGGATATGAGCGAACTACTAAACCCTATCGTCCTTTCGAATTACTCTATTCTGAGGTTGTTGAAACTCGTGTTGAAGCAAGGAGCAGGGAGAGGTATTTTAAAAGCGGAATTGGTAGAGATTTTCTTCGAAGTTTACAACCATAAAATCCTTGGGCTTTACGGCTGTGCAAGTTCAAGTCCCGCTTCGGGCCTGCCTGCGGTAGGCAGGTACGTTTAGAAAAGAGACATTCTATTTATATAGTTTGTCTCTTTTTTTTGTAGGATATAGAAAGAATTTAATAACGAAGTGGAACAATGTTTCATTTCGTTTTTTTTTAATACTTTTGTATCAATCTTATAAAAACGGAATATGTTTGAGCAGACTTTTAAGAATATAGATGATATACTGCATAAAGATGCAGGGTGTGGGAGTGAATTAGATTATGTGGAGCAAACCTCTTGGATATTATTTCTGAAATATCTGGACGATTTAGAAAAAGATAAAGCCACAGCAGCCGAGCTGACAGGAAAAATATATACGCCTATCATTGAAACAGCATTTCAGTGGAACGCATGGGCAGCACCGAAAGACGATGAAGGGAGACTCGACCATCATAAAGCACTAACAGGCGATGACCTAGCAGATTTTGTAAACATTCAATTATTTCCGTACCTCAAAAAATTCAAGACCTCTGCCGAAAGTGCTGATACGTTGGAATATAAAATTGGTGAAATTTTTTCCGAACTGAAAAATCGTGTACAAAGTGGATACAATCTTCGTGAAGTGATAAACCGTATTGATGAACTACGCTTCCGCACTCATGCAGAAAAGCACGAAATGAGCCACTTATACGAGGATAAAATCAAAAATATGGGAAATGCCGGGCGCAACGGTGGTGAATATTACACTCCACGCCCATTGATTAAAACCATTGTAAAAGTGGTTGCTCCCGAAATAGGGAAAAAAATATACGATGGTGCGGTAGGTTCTGCTGGGTTCTTGGTAGAAGCCTTTGAATACATGAAACACAGCAAAAAGCTCTCAACCACAGATGTAGTCACTTTACAGAAAAATTACCTTTTACGGCAAAGAGAAAAAATCATTGGCTTACATTATTGGTACAATGAACATGATTTTGCACGGTGTGGAAGCTCCAAACATTATACATACCAATACACTTGCTGAAAACCTAGCTGATATACAAGAAAAAGACCGATACGATGTAGTGTTGGCAAATCCACCCTTTGGAGGGAAGGAACGTGTTGAAGTGCAACAAAATTTCCCAATTAAAACAGGTGAAACCGCTTCCCTTTTCTTACAGCATTTTATCAAAATAATGAAAGCGGGTGGCAAAGCTGGTATAGTCATCAAAAATACATTTTTGAGCAATACCGATAATGCTTCTGTAAGTTTACGAAAGCTACTCTTAGAAAGCTGTAACTTGCATACCGTATTGGACTTACCCGCTGGTACATTTACAGGTGCTGGAGTTAAAACGGTAGTCTTGTTTTTTGAAAAAGGCGCACCCACTCAAAAGGTTTGGTTTTATCAACTTAACCTTGATAGAAACTTAGGCAAAACCAACGCCCTGAGTGAAAAAGATTTGGCTGAATTTGTAGAGCTGCAAAAGACGAAAGCAGAAAGTGAAAACAGTTGGTCGGTTGACATGACGGATATTGACCAAACTACCTTTGACCTGAGTACTAAAAACCCAAACAAAAAAGAAGAAACCGCCTTACGTCAACCGCAGGAAATTTTAGCTGCAATGAAGGCGCTAGATGAAGAAAGTGCAGAAATTTTAAACTCAATTTTGGAATTGATATGAAAAAGGGGTGGGAAATAAAGAGGCTAGGTGAGGTCTGTAATTTATCTGCAGGTGGGGATATGCCAAAGGACGATTTTTCGGAGTTCCAAACAGATGAACGCCGAATTCCAATTTACGCAAACGGTGAAAAGAACAACGGACTCTATGGTTATACAAGTATTGCGAAAATCACAAGACCAAGCATTACAGTATCAGCAAGAGGTACAATTGGTTTTTCTGTCAAGCGACTTGAAAGCTTTTATCCAATTGTAAGGTTGATAACTATTACACCAAAAGATTTATCTTTTTTGGATTTATCTTTTTTGGATTACGCAATCAAATCAATTGATTTTAAGCATAGTGGAAGTTCTATCCCTCAGCTAACTGTTCCAATGATACGAGATTATGGAATTCCTCTTCCACAACTTCCCGAACAACAACGCATAGTTTCCATGTTAGATGAAGTCTTTTCGGCTATTGAGCGTAGTCGAAATAATGCTGAACAAAACCTCAGAAATGCCAAAGAACTTTTTGAGAGTTATTTGCAAGGAGTATTTGAAAACCCAAAAGATAATTGGGAAAAAAAGAAATGGGGTGACTTATGTCATTTTGTTAGAGGTCCATTTGGTGGAAGTCTAAAAAAATCTATTTTTAAAGAAGACGGATATGTGGTATATGAGCAAAAACACGCTATACACGACCACTTTAATCAACTAAGATATTTTATTGATGAAGATAAATTCAATGAGATGATGCGCTTTGAGATTAAACCAGGTGATATAATAATGAGTTGTTCTGGTGTAACTTTAGGTAGAGTGGCAATAGTTCCTGAAAACATTAAGAGAGGCATAATAAATCAAGCATTATTAAAACTTACACCCAAAAAAAATGTTTCTGTTCATTTTCTGAAACATTGGCTTAGAAGCACGATTTTTCAAGACATTATATTTGAATATTCTGGAGGTGCAGCAATTCCAAACGTTCCTTCAGCAAAAATTCTAAAAGACATATTTATCCCACTTCCAAGTTTAAAAAAACAAAACGAAGTTGTCAATAATATAGAATTAATGCTTACTGAAACCAAGAGATTAGAAGCTATTTACCAACAAAAGATATTGGATTTGGATGAGTTGAAAAAGAGTGTGTTACAGAAGGCGTTTAGTGGAGAGTTAACTTCATTGGGTTTTGCTGAGAAAGTGATTCTTACAATGCCATTACCACTGCAAAAGGTTGAAAGAATAAGCACTACCGATTTGCAGGCGGGAATTACAGCAATCGCTCTAATGGAGCATGTACAAAAAGATAAACTTCACACTTTGCACCATGTAAAAGCTGAAAAGATTGTCCATTTATCGGAGTATATATTAAATGTTGATTTAGAAAGAAATCCAGTAAAAGATGCTGCTGGTCCTAATGATTTTCCACATGCAAAAAAAGTGGAATCAAGGGCTCAAAAGGCAGGGTTTTATAAAGTTGTCAAAAATGGCGATTACTATGATTATCAACAAGGACATTCAATAAACAATATTATTCAAAAGACTAAAAACTGTTTGGGAGAGAAAACGAATATACTTATTAATCTATTGAATTTATTAATACCAATGAGCACTCAGCAAGCAGAAATTGTAGCAACAGTTTATGCCGCTTGGAACAATCTGATACTAGCAGAAAATGATTTTTCAACTGAGGATATCGTTACCGAAGCAAGAGAAAACTGGCATAAAAAGAAAGAAGATATTCCAAGAGAAAAATTCTTTAATGCAATCAATTGGATGAAAAAGTATGAATTTTTGATACCAATAGGAAACGGAAAACTCGTAAAAACTAAAAGCCTATGAACGAACAACAATTGAAAGAGCTTTTAAATGAGTTGGTAAAACAGCCCACTGAGAGTGAATGGGTTGAATTTAAACTCAATTTTCATTCTGAGCAAGAAATTGGCGAACGACTTTCTGCACTATCCAATGGAGCTTGTATTCACAATAAGCCCTTTGGATATTTGGTGTTTGGTGTGGAAGATGGTACTCACAGTATTAAAGGAACGACCTTCAAGGCTAAATTGCAGAAAAAGGGAGGTGAAGAATTGGAGCATTGGTTAGCCACACGGTTGAACCCAAGAATAGATTTTACAGTTCATGAGTTTGATTACGATGCCACCCGTCATATTTCTATTTTTGTAATTCCAGCCACTAAAAACCAGCCTGTTGAGTTTATAAATCAGGCATATATTAGAGTTGGTAGCCTTACAAAGAAACTGAATAATTTTCCACAGAAACAAGCTAAGATTTGGAAAAAAGAGAATATGCCTTTTGAAAAAGAAATAGCAAAAGACAACTTAACAGCAGCAGACATTACCAAATACCTCAGTACAGAAACCTATTTTGATTTAATAAAACTACCTTATCCATCCACTCAACAAGGTGTTATTGATAAGTTTATGGACGAAGGATTGGTGACAAAACATACAGGGTATGCCATTACCAAACTGGGTGCTTTATTGTTTGCTAAGAATCTGAATGACTTTGAAAGCGTTGAGCGTAAATCTGTACGAGTTATTGTTTACAAAGGCAAAAACAAGGTTGAGACCGTGCGAGAACAAATTGGGGCAAAAGGTTACGCTTTAGGCTTTGAAGGTTTGGTCGATTGGATTAATAGCCAACTTCCAGCCAATGAAGAAATAGGAAAAGCATTGAGAACGGAAACAAGAATGTATCCTGAAATTGCTATCAGAGAGTTAGTCGCTAACGCCTTAATACACCAAGACCTTTCCGAGAAAGGATTTCCAATGGTTGAGATTTTTACCGACAGAATTGAAATTTCCAACTCAGGAACGCCCTTAGTCACTCCCGAACGGTTTATTGATGCCTATGTGTCAAGAAATGAAAAGCTGGCAGATTTAATGCGTAGAATGGGCTTTTGTGAAGAAAAAGGCAGTGGGTTAGACAAGGTAATTTTCTATAATGAGCTTTATCAATTACCTCCAATTAATGTGATTGTAGCCGAGAATAGAACCAGAGTTACTATTTACAGCTACAAAGCACTGAATGACCTAGATAAGAAAGAAAAAATACGGGCATGTTATCAACACGCTTGTTTGAAATACGTTTCAAATGAGAAAATGACTAATCAATCATTGCGAGATAGATTCAAAATTGAAGACCAAAATGCAGCCACTGCTTCAAGAATTATTCGTGATGCTTTAGCTGATAATGTTATTAAAGAGGACGACCCAGAAAGCAAGTCCAGAAAATATGCAAGTTATCTTCCTATCTGGGCATAAAAATCTTATTTGACGGTTATTTGATAGATAGATATAATATGGATTTTAAAATACTGATAATCAACAAAATCTTATTTGACGGTTATTTGATAGAAAACAGACAAGTACCATTATTAATATAATAATCAGGCATGGTTTATTTATTGGTTAATGAACAATTTCTTTAGTGTTTTAAATAACAAAACTTTTGCACACACATAAAGCCTCAAATTTTTATTTGATGGCTATTTGACAGGACAACCATAACACTGTCTTAAGTTGCTGATATTCAAATATATTTTATTTGCTGGTTATTTGATAGAATCCTTAATTTACACAAACTTATTAAAGTCGTAATAATGAATGAAGCCGAAACAAGAGCAGAACTAATTGACCCGAAGCTAAAAGCTTGCGGTTGGGGTGTGGTGGAAGGTTCAAAAATCCTTCGAGAACGACAAGCCCAAATCACCGACGGTAAAATAAACGTTGGTGGTGCAAGAAGTAAACCTTTGAAAGCCGATTACATATTGGTTTATAAAGATGTTAAACTAGCTGTTGTTGAGGCTAAAAGCAACGAATTGTCCGTTGGAGAAGGTGTGGCACAAGCCAAACTGTATGCAGAGAAACTAAAACTCGAAACCACCTACTCAACCAATGGTAAAGAGATTTATAGTATCTGTATGAAAACGGGTGGAGAAGGTCTTGTTGATAATTACCTTACACCTGATGAACTTTGGAATAAAACCTATCCGAAAGGCACAGAAAGTGAGCTAACCGAACAGTGGAGAGAAAAATTTGCCTCAGTGCCGTTTGAAGATAAAAGCGGGTCGTGGCAATTACGATATTATCAGGAAATTGCCGTCAGAAACACCTTAGAAGCAATTGCAAAGAATCAGCAACGTATATTGCTAACTTTAGCTACAGGAACAGGGAAAACAGCTATCTCTTTTCAAATAGCATGGAAGTTATTTCATACCCGCTGGAACTTAAAACGGGATGGTAGCAGAAGACCCCGTATTCTATTTTTAGCTGACCGCAATATCTTAGCTGACCAAGCCTATAATTCCTTTTCAGCATTTCAAGAAGATGCTTTAGTGCGGATAAAACCCAGCGAAATAAAGAAATCGGGTAACGTACCGACCAACGGTAGTATTTTCTTTACCATTTTCCAAACCTTTATGACCAATACGCCCGTTTCCCAAAAAGAAGCAGAGCAAAACAATCATCTTTTAGCAGCTGAACCGCCTGTCAAATACGAACCAGCAGATTTGAATTTTGGTCAATATCCACCAGATTATTTTGATTTTATAATTATAGATGAATGTCACCGTGGTGGTGCGAATGATGAAGGAAACTGGAGAGCTATTCTGGAGTATTTCTCACTAGCTGTTCAGTTAGGTTTAACTGCAACACCAAAACGCAATGACAACGTTGATACTTATAAGTATTTTGGTGAGCCTGTTTATATTTATTCCCTCAAAGAAGGCATAAACGATGGCTTTCTTACCCCTTTTAAAGTAAAACGGATACAAACTACTCTTGACGATTATATTTACACCAGTGATGACCAAGTCATTGAAGGCGAAATTGAGGAAGGGCGGATTTATACCGAACCCGACTTTAACCGTATCATTGAAATAAAGGAGAGGGAAGTTAAGCGGGTAAAAATATACATGGATGAAGCCAACCAAAAAGAAAAAGCAATTGTCTTTTGCGCTTCGCAAGACCACGCCTCTGCTGTTCGAGATTTAATAAATCAAAGTAAGAAGAATAAGGATACGAATTATTGTGTTCGTGTCACCGCCAATGACGGGGAAATGGGAGAACAATTTCTAAGGGAATTCCAAGACAACGAGAAAGCAATACCAACCATACTCACAACCTCTCAGAAGCTCTCAACGGGTGTAGATGCTAGAAATGTTCGCAATATCGTTTTAATGCGCCCTGTGAACTCTATGATTGAGTTTAAACAGATTGTTGGTCGTGGGACGCGTTTGTTTGAAGGCAAAGAGTTTTTTACCATTTACGACTTTGTAAATGCTTATCACCATTTCTCCGACCCAGAATGGGACGGTGAGGCTTTGCCTTGTGATGCTTGTGGTAAGGTTATTTGTGAGTGCATTGGTACTCCAAAACCACAACCACAGCCCTGTGTTGTCTGTGGTCAATTACCTTGTATCTGCGAAAAGCTACCCCCAACACCATGCGAGAAATGTGGACAAAGACCTTGTGTTTGTGTCAAAAAGGCAAAAGTAAAATTGAGAGATGGCAAAGAAAGAGAAATCCAGCACATGATTTCGACTTCATTCTGGAGTACTGATGGCAAGCCTATGTCAGCAGAAGAGTTTTTGAATAATCTCTTTGGTGAGTTGCCAAACCTATTCAAGAGCGAGGACGAATTGCGTACACTCTGGAGCAATCCCATGACCAGACGTATTCTGTTGGAAAAGCTAGAAGAAGTTGGCTTTGGTAAGCAAGAACTATCAACTTTACAAGTATTGATAGATGCAGAGAAAAGCGACCTGTTTGATGTGCTGGAATATGTGGTCAATAGCGATATAAAGCCAATGACTAGAGAGGCGCGTGTTGCCGCTGCACAAGCCACTATCTTTGCTTTACTGAACAATAAACAAAAAGAATTCATTGAGTTTGTACTGAGCAAGTATATTGAGACTGGTGTCGAAGAGCTTGACCAAGAGAAACTACCTGTCCTTCTGACGAATAAATATCAATCTCTTGAAGATGCCAAAGAGGTGCTCGGTAATGTAGCCAATATAAGTTCTTTGTTTATTGAGTTTCAGAAGCACCTATATCAAAAGAAGGTGTCCTAGTAGACAAATATATAAAACAGATCGCCAACTAAGCTTTTGCTCAGTTGGCGATCTGTTTTTTTTTGTGTGTCTTGAATAATGCAATATTGTTAGATGTCCTTGATGTTTAATGGATTGTAGGAGATGCCATTGTCGTACACGTCGGTTTCTTCGTGCTTCTTTACCCATTTTACCAGAAAGTTGGTAAGCGGTAGGGCGATGATCTCGTAGCCCGTTTTCATAGCGGTTTGGGTAAGGATAAGCATTATAAGTGCCTGTGTAGGTATCACGCCTGTAAATGCAAGTGTAAAGAATACCAACGAGTCGGCTCCTTCGCCTACGATGGTTGATACCACAGCACGGATAGAGAAGCCACGACCGTGTTGCATAATTTTCATCTTGCTCATGATGTAGGCGTTCAGAAATGCCCCAAACAAGAAGGCAATGAAGCTGGCAATGACTATTCGCTGCGTGTTGCCTAAAACAAGCTCAAAAGCTGCCTGATGGGTAAAATGAACCGATCCAGGAGCCCAGATGCTCAGTCGGAAAATAAGTACAGCCAAAAAATTCATCAGGAAGCCATTCCAAATGATAAGGCGTACTTTGCGATAGCCCCAAACTTCGGCGATTAAATCGTTAATAATGTACGATACGGGGAAAATGAGCAAGCCGGCGGTGGCTTCGATTCCTCCAATGGAAATCAATTTTTGCTCAACAATGTTGGATACAATAAGGCATACCGTGAACAGTAGCCCACACACCATAAAGGCGACGGAAACTTGTTTTTTCATTTTTCTTGTTTTTTACGTGGTATTCAAGCACACGTTTTTGCAGTTCGTCCGCAAAAAGCGACTGCAAAGATAGTTCATTTTTCCGAAAATTGCAATTCGCTGCATTGTTGCAGTTTGCACGATGTTCAAAATCAGGATATAAAAAAATCGTTGGAGATAAAACCAGCAGTTTTATCTCCAACGATTTGTGCTATTGAATATTCAAATCATAGGGCAATCGGGCCTGAATACCGTTTATTTTGTCCAGGTTTCGAACTTGTTTGAATAGTTTATATTGTTCGCCTAGCTGAGCTTTTAAAAAGCGGGTTTCTACATCATCGCCGAAGCTTTTCATAAACTTAGATTCGAAGGTTTCTTTCTCCGGGTATTCGCTAACATTATAAGTTTTCAGTTTTGCTTTTGTTACAGCTAATGCAATCGCATCGTTCAATCCTCCGATTTTATCTACCAATCCGTTTTTGATAGCATCCTCGCCAGTCCATACACGACCTTCGGCAATGGCTTTGATCTGTTCTGTTTTCATCTTACGTCCATCGGCACAGCGTTTCACAAATAGCTCATAACCACGGTTCACGTAGTTTTGCATTAAGTCCCGTTCTTCGGGTGTAAACTTCCGATTTACAGTTATCGCATCACTCATTTTATTGGTTTTAACCCCGTCGTAGGTCAATCCAAGTTTTTCGTTTAAACCACTTATATTTGGAATAACTCCAAAAATACCGATAGAACCGGTAATGGTATTGGGTTGCGCCACAATGTTGTCTGCCATACATGAGATGTAATATCCGCCCGAAGCAGCATAATCACCCATAGAAACAATCAATGTCTTTTTTGCTTTCAGTTTATTCAAGGCATGCCATATCTGTTCTGATGCATAAGCACTTCCACCCGGTGAGCTTACGCGTAGAACCACTGCTTTTACTGCAGAGTCCTTTGCTACCTCGTTTATGGTTTTTACCAAATCTCTTGCCACTATACCTTCACCATCAGCATCTGTTATTTCGCCAACAGCATAGATTACAGCTACTTTATTTTTGTCGTATTTGCTGGTATCGGGCAATTTGGTCATGGCCGAATGCTTTATGAAAGTTACTTCTTTGTCTTTCTCTAAGCCCTTTACAAAGGTTTTTAGAGTGCTATCAGCTTCATCGGCATAAACCAATCCATCCACCAATCCATATTGTTTGGCTTTTTCGGTTGGCTGGAACATCAACATTTCGTCGGCATATGCATTCAATTTTTCCACAGAAATCTTACGGGCAGCCGATACTTCCGTCAGGAATGTTTTCCAGATAGACCCCATGTAAACTGTGACCTGTTCGCGATTGGCATCACTCATTTTTGTTGTGATCAATGGCTCAACGGCCGATTTGTAGGTTCCTACTTTTACTATTTGCATTTCAATACCCAACTTGTCCAGGGTGTTTTTGAAAAACATAGTCTGTGCCGAAAGTCCTTTTAGCTCCAACATGCCTTGTGGGTTAATCAATATCTTGTTTGCCACCGATACCAGGTAATAATCCTTTTGCGAATAATTATCCGCATAAGCCACAATAAACTTTCCCGATTTTTTAAAGTCAATCAGTGCATTTCTAATTTCTTTGAATGATGCAAAACCTCCTGAAAGAGAGCCTCCATTCAGGTAGATACCTACAATATTTGCATCGTTCTTTGCTTTTTCAATATTGGCCAATAGATCATCGAGTCCCATTGATTTTTCAGCAGGTTTACCCATTGCCTCTGCAAATGCAGCCGAAAACGGATCATCTTCCGAGCGGTCGATCAGGGTTCCTTCTAGTTTTATTTCGTAAACCGAGTTGGGTTTAAGTTCCGTAACCGATTCTTTAGAGCCTGCTACAGCACCAATTATTCCAAATAGGATTAAAATGCCTAATAATGTTGTAATTATAATACCAACAATGCTGGCAAGTGTAAATTTTAAAAACTGTTTCATAAAAGTTTGTATGACGGTTATTTATAAAATGATAAATATCTTGCAAAGGAAAACATTATTTTTCGATTAACGAAATTATACATCAAATCTGCTCTAAAAAATTGGATACTTTGGGTGTTGAAAAGAATAAAGACTGGAACCCCGAAGAGTTACAGCCTTTATTTTGCTATGCTATGATTGCAGTACTGATAATTATAGTTGATTTGAAGTCAACTTAATAAGCATGACTGTCATTGTTTACGTCATCAATATCAGTTCTGTTTTTTTCCATTGCTCTCCATGCATAAAAGATATACGCAAGCACAAACGGAATAGCTATCGAAACGATGGACATTGCTTTTAGCGTAAATAAACTAGAGGAAGCGTTGGAAATAGTTAGCGAGCTTTGCAGATTAATGGAAGGATAAAACGATGTGTTGTTGTATCCGGCGATCAAAAACAGGCAGCAAACGGTAATAATCGTACCAATGCCCGAGAACCAAATGCCACTTTTGAATTTTTCGCTGAGTAAACTTCTTCCAATTCCGTACAAAACACCCACTACGCCAAGCAATAGAAATACAAGTATCACCGGCATTTCGATAAGGTTAGTGAAGTATTTGTATTTTTCCATGGCCACAATGCCTGTTGTAGCATCTACAGCAAATCCTTCCGACAAAAGCGTCCAGATAACAAAGGTTAGAAAGAATACCAGAAATGGCAATGTGTTTATCAGCAAATATTTTCTGGAGCGTTTTTCCAGAACCGGATTGTTCAGTCTGTTGATAAAAAACAAGGTAGCTTGCGCGCGCGACAAAAAGAAAACCGCCAACCCCAGGGTTAAGTTACGTATGCTCAGCAATGCTTCCAATCCGTGCCAGGGGTTTTGCCACTGACTGATAACGGGTGTCAGTTGCTCGGTGATATTAGCTTTGTTTACTATAAAATCAGAACCTGTGAAGAAGGTAGCAATGGCTACGCCGATAAGAAATGTACCCAGCAAACCGTTGGCAAACAAGAATGCACGATAGGTGTTAGCGCCAAACACATTTCCCGGCTTTGATTGAAACTCGTACGATACGGCCTGAAGCGTGAAGCAAAACAGAATAGCCATCCACACCCAATACGCACCACCAAAACTGGTGGAGTAGAACAGTGGAAAGGAAGCAAAAAATGCGCCGCCAAAGGTAACCAGTGTGGTGAAGGTAAATTCCCACTTGCGACCAAGTACGTTTACTAATAGTTTTCGCTCATCTTCTGTTTTCGACAAAGAGAAAAGCATCGATTGTCCACCCTGAACAAATAGTAGAAAAGCCAAAATTCCGCCTAAAAGTGATATAATAAACCACCAGTAATGTTGCAAAAATGAATATGTTATCATATAAATTAGTATTAAATTATAGAATTTGAAAATTTAGAAATGAATAATTTGAAATATCTACCCATCAATGGGAGCAAGTCTGTTCTCAAATTATCTCATTTTCAAATTGATTTTTAATGATTTGCTTCCGGTCCTTTTTTAATCTGGCTGAGCATAATCCTTATTTCGGCCACTAATAGTGCGGTGAATAGAATCAGGAAAAGGAAGAAGGTTATTTGCACCGATTGTGATGAGATGCCCGAGATAGCTGCCTGAACAGGAAGTACATCCTGAATGGCCCATGGTTGTCGACCCACCTCGGCAACAGCCCAACCTAATTCTCCGGCTACATAACCCAATGGAATGCTCCACAAAGCAGCTTTCAAAAGCCATTTTGTTTTTTCAATTTCCTCACGGTAGGTGTAGAATAAAAGTAGCGAGAAAAGTGCTATGAAATACATACCCAATATCACCATTATGTGGAATGAATAGAAAACAGTTGGCACACTCGGTATGATGTCTTCCGCCTTATCCAGATAGCTATAACCGAAATAAGGAAAATTAGTCTTTAATTGTGCTTTGTGCATGGCTGCAGCCGCTGTATCTTTTGCGGTAATCGCTTTTTGATAATTGGCGAGTGATTGTCTGGCGGCTTTACCACGGGTTTGTTTTTCGGTAAACGAAAGTGCTTTTCCGTTAGCTGTTTCGTATCCACCATCGATAACATCTTTAACGCCCGGAACAAATGCGTTTAAATCTCTGTAACCCAACATGGAGAGCATGTAAGGAATTTCAACTTTGAATTTATAAGGGTTTATCGAGTCATTATACGATTTCTTTTCGTTGTTCAGAACACCAAATGCAACTAGTCCCGCCCCTTTTTTTCCCTCGTACAAGCCTTCCATAGCAGCCAGTTTCATCGGTTGATGTTGCGTTACATTGTAGGCCGATCCGTCACCGGTGAAAGCCACAAGCAAAGAAGATACGACCCCAAAAATGGCTCCAACCAGCATACTCTTAAGTGCAAAATCTACCTGACGCTTTTTCAACAAAAACCAGGCGCTAACTCCCACTACAAACAATGATCCCATTACCCAGCCAGAAATTACTGTGTGAAGGAATTTGTTGATGGCCATTGGAGAGAAGAGAATGCTCCAGAAATCAATCATCTCATTGCGTACGGTGTCGGGGTTAAATTCCATACCTACGGGAAATTGCATCCAGGCATTGGCTACCAATATCCACAGTGCCGACAAAGTAGCACCAATAACGGTTAACCATGTGGAAGCGAGGTGAAACTTTTTGCTCACTTTGTTCCAACCAAAAAACATGATCGAAATAAATGTTGCTTCCATGAAAAAAGCAAAAATGCCTTCGATGGCAAGTGGAGCCCCGAAAATATCGCCGACGAACCAACTGTAATTCGACCAGTTAGTTCCAAACTCGAACTCCAGAATGATTCCGGTAGCCACTCCAATTGCAAAATTTACGCCAAAGAGCGTCATCCAAAATTTTGTGATTTTTTTCCATTCTTCGTTGCCTGTTCTCAAATACAAGGTCTCCATAATTGCCATTATTACGCCTAAACCCAAGGTAAGTGGCACAAAAAGCCAATGGTACATGGCGGTCATCGCAAACTGTGCTCGCGACCAATTCACCAAAGATGCGTCCAATAAGTCCATAATTTTTTAGTGTTTAATAAGTACTTGAAAAATGATTAATTGTGCAATTTTATTTTTGTAAATAGAATTTCCGTTGGATTTTATGTCGACATCAGCAGATTCTCTGCGCGATTATTATTTCTGTTGTAGGAGTTGTTCTCGGACGTGGTTAGCCTTGCTTTTATCGTCGCTAAAATTGGTATTCAAATAATTGGGGAAAAAGAATATTTTTAATACGATGAACATGATAAAGAGTTTGATAAGCACTATTAGCCAAAGTGTTTTCCCGACAGTCATGTTTTTAAATCCATCTCGATAAAATGTGTAAAAATTTTTCAGAAACTCCGGCGTTCTCATTTTGGGTAGAGATATAGATTACAAATTGCAATAGCATTACAAAAATAACAATAAAAGTGGAATAGTTACAATATTGAAGAGATTTAATTGAAATAAAAGTAAGATAAGTGAAATTTCGTACCTGCAAATATAGTTTATTTTTGATAATATGACATATTTATTCAAAAAAAAGCGTCGAAAGAGTTGTTCTTTCGACGCTTTTTTGATTGATATTTGTATTTTGATTAATTTCCAATCTCAGATAGGAACTTGATTCTAACCAGTCTTACTTCGGTTTCGCTATAGTCATTTTCACCAAGTTCATCAAGAGCAGGTTCAATCTTGTCGGTTTCTGCCGTGCTGAAATAATCAAAGATTTCATCTACGTGATCACTGTCCATAACTTCTTCGAGGAAATAATCGATGTTTATTTTAGTTCCCGAATAAACAATTGCTTCTATTTCGTCCAATAATTCGCCAATGTCCAGTCCTTTCGAAAGGGCGATGTCGTCGAGTGCAATTTTTCGGTCGATAGACTGAATAATAGATACTTTTAGTTTCGATTTGTTGGCCACCGTGCGCACGCGCAAATCTTCCGGGCGAATGATTTCGTTTTCTCTAACGTGTTCTTTAATCAGTTTCAAAAACTCGTCACCGTAGCGTTTAGCCTTACCTGCACCTACACCGGGTATATTCTGAAGTTCTTCGAGCGTAATAGGGTAGCTGGTGGCCATTGCCTCGAGCGATGGATCCTGAAAGATAACAAAAGGCGGAACCTCAAGTTTCTTCGACATTTTTTTTCGTAAATCTTTCAGAATCGAGAACAGGACATCATCTGCAGCACAAGTTCCACCTGAGCTTTTTACAGCAGCTTCCTCTTCCTCTTCTTCAAACTCTTTATCTTTTACTACCGGGAATGGTTCAGGTTTTTTCAAATAAGCTTTACCTCTGGCTGTTACCTTTAGCAATCCGTAGTTTTCAATATCTTTCGATACAAAACAAGCAATCATAGCCTGGCGAATCACCGCATGCAACAAGCTTTCATCTTCATCAGAAGCGGCTGCGAAGTTTTCCAGTTCATCGTGTTGATATGATTTTATATCCGATGTTTCATTCCCTTTTAAAATGTCTACTATGTGTTCTGCTTTGAATTTCTCTTTTACTTGTAAAATAGTTTCTAACGCCAGTGTTAGTAGTTCTTGTCCTTCAATAAATTTTCGTGGTTTCATACAGTTATCACAGCACCCACAGTTTTCCTCCAAATATTCTTCTCCAAAATAATGTAACAACATTTTTCGGCGACAAATAGATGTTTCGGCGTAGGCTTGCGTTTCCAATAATAATTGATTGCCAATTTCCTGCTCGGCAACGGGTTTGCCTTGCATAAATTTGCGTAACTTATCTAAATCTTTATATGCGTAAAAAGCGATACACTGGCCTTCGCCACCATCACGACCTCCGCGTCCCGTTTCTTGATAATACCCTTCTAAACTTTTTGGCATGTCATAGTGCAGCACATAGCGTACATCGGGTTTGTCAATGCCCATCCCGAAAGCAATTGTGGCTACAATCACTTCTACTTTTTCCATTAGGAAACTATCCTGATTCTCACTCCGCTGGGCTGAGTCCATACCTGCGTGGTAAGGTAGCACCGAAACGCCGTTCATTTTCAGAGTTTCCGATAATTCTTCCACTTTTTTGCGGCTCAAACAGTAAATAATTCCCGATTTGCCAGCTTGTGAGCGGATGTATTTTATTATGTCTTTGTCTACATCATTCGTTTTTGGGCGAACTTCGTAGTATAAATTTGCACGGTTGAACGACGATTTATAAACCGTAGCGTTCAGCATGCCAAGGTTTTTCTGTATGTCGTGCTGCACTTTTGGTGTTGCAGTTGCGGTAAGCGCAATAAGTGGGGCAACGCCTATTTCGTTTATTATAGGGCGAATGCGACGGTACTCCGGACGGAAATCATGTCCCCACTCCGATATACAGTGCGCTTCGTCTACAGCATAGAACGAAATTTTAATTTGTTTTAGAAATTCAATATTTTCTTCTTTTGTAAGCGACTCGGGAGCCACATACAGCAATTTTGTTTTACCCGACAGAATATCGCCTTTTACTAAATCAATGGCTTGTTTCGATAACGAGGAATTGATAAAGTGGGCAATGCCATCTTCTTCGCTAAAGTTGCGCATGGCATCTACCTGATTTTTCATTAACGCAATAAGCGGCGAGATGACTATGGCGGTACCTTCCATGACAAGAGATGGGAGCTGGTAACACAGCGATTTCCCTCCACCAGTAGGCATTAGCACAAAAGTGTCATTGCCATCAAGCACATTCTGAATAATCGCTTCCTGGTTTCCTTTGAAAGTATCGAAACCGAAGTTTTTTTTCAACTGCGTGGTTAATGCAGATAGTTTGGCCATATTAGTGTCTTTTGTAAAAAAATGAATGCGAAAGTAGTATTTATTGTCGAAAGTAATGCACGGAATGAATTATTTTTTTACTGTTTATTGCAAATAATTCTTAATAATTTTATCTCGTGGCTAATTCTTCCTTAGACAAAATTATAAACAGATTTCAAATATACAACATGTTTTGAAAAAAAAAACTGGATATTAACCAATCAAGTCGGTCAATATCCAGTCGTTTTATTTTATATTCTTGATATTCAATAATTAAGAATGATGATTTAAGCTGTTTTTAATCTATGAATATTTGCTTTTTCTAATTTGCTTTGAGCGTAAGTAAGCGAAACAGTCAGTTCTTTAACGTTTTTCGACGGCATCTCAAACATTTCGTCCATCATGATGGTCTCGGTGATGGATCGCAGTCCACGAGCGCCAAGCTTAAACTCAATTGCTTTGTCTACAATATATTCCAATACCTCTTCAGCAAAAGTCAAATCAATATCATCCATTTTGAATAATTTGGTGTATTGTTTGATGATTGAGTTCTTTGGTTCAGTCAGAATGCGACGCAATGCGGTGCGATCCAACGGCTCCAGATAGGTAAGAATTGGTAAACGACCAATAATCTCAGGGATTAAACCGAAGGATTTTAGGTCTTGCGGAGCAATATATTGAAGCATATTGTGCTTGTCGAGCTGTTCTGTGCCTTTTGCTGCATTGTACCCAACTACTCGTGTATTTAAACGCGAAGCAATTTTTTTCTCGATGCCATCAAATGCACCGCCGCATACAAATAAAATGTTTTGTGTGTTTACGGCTATCATTTTTTGATCGGGGTGCTTGCGTCCGCCTTGTGGTGGAACGTTTACAATAGCACCTTCGAGCAGTTTAAGCAGTCCTTGTTGCACACCTTCGCCACTCACGTCGCGGGTAATGCTTGGGTTGTCGCCTTTGCGTGCTATTTTGTCAATCTCGTCGATAAACACAATACCACGTTCAGCTGCTTTTACATCGTAGTCGGCTACCTGTAGCAGGCGTGTAAGGATACTCTCGATATCTTCACCCACGTAACCGGCTTCGGTTAGCACAGTGGCGTCGACAATGGCAAATGGAACGTGCAATTTCTTTGCAATGGTACGAGCCAAAAGAGTTTTTCCCGTTCCGGTATAACCTACCATGATAATGTTCGATTTTTCAATCTCTACATCATCACTGGTTTTTTCCTGCATCAATCGCTTGTAGTGATTATAAACAGCTACCGAAAGAAACTTTTTGGCTTCGTTCTGACCAATCACATATTCGTCGAGGTATTCTTTTATTTCAATTGGTTTTGGAAGTTGCTCTTTATTCAAGTTGGGCAATTTCGATTTGCTTAAGGTATTTTCTTTTACAATGTCCGAGGCCTGAACCGCACATTCATCACAAATGTGCGCACCCTCCATACCCATAATAAAAAAGCCAACCTGCGATTCGGGACGCCCGCAAAAGCTACATTTCTTTGTTGTTTTAGCCATATCTGTATTGTCTCAAAACCACGATCGGTCGACCGTGGTTTTGATTTGTTCTTTAAAAATTATATCGCGGGGCGATTATCTCAGCGTGAGATTATTTTTTCTTTTCGTTGAATAAAATTTTGTCAATCATACCGTATTCCAACGCTTCTTCCGAAGTCATCCAGTAGTCGCGGTCCGAGTCTTTTTCGATACGTTCGAATGGATTTTTAGAGTGATCGGCAATAATAGTATACAATTCTTTTTTCAGTTTTTGAATCTCACGTGCAGTGATTTCAATATCCGAAGCCTGGCCTTGTGCACCGCCCATTGGTTGGTGAATCATTACGCGCGAGTGTTTCAATGCTGATCGTTTTCCTTCGGCACCTGCTACCAATAATACAGCACCCATTGATGCGGCCATACCTGTACAGATAGTTGCTACATCGGAGCTGATAAATTGCATGGTATCATAAATGCCCAGTCCGGCATATACCGAACCACCCGGAGTATTCAAATAGATAGAAATATCTTTTCCAGGATCAGATGAATCTAAGTAAAGTAGCTGAGCCTGAATGACATTAGCAGTATAATCGTCTACCTGAGTTCCAAGAAAAATAATACGATCCATCATCAAACGCGAAAAAACATCCATTTGAGTAACATTCAATTGACGTTCTTCCAGGATAGAAGGAGAGATGTAGTTGCTGGTAATATCGGCGTATTTATCCAACGCCAACCCATTCATACGTAGATGTTTGGTTGCGAAATCGCGAAAATCGTTGTTGTTCATATTTATAATGTTTTAATGAGCTTCTAAAATCGGAAAAGGCCTTTAACCATTCCCAAAAAGAAAAACAAAGATAATTCTATTTTGTTTAAATTTTTAGCAGTTAAAAGCCTTTTCGGCAAAATAATCCGAAAAGCAATTATTTTGCTTCGAACATTTTGTTGAATTCGTCGATCGAAACTTCTTTTGTTTCTAATTTTACAGTTTCTTTTACAGCTGCAAATACTTTTTCTTCGGCTACTTTGTCGACAATGTTTTTAAGCGTATCTTCTTTTTTCAACATGTCTTTAGCATAGTTGGCAATAATTTCGTCGTCCATGCCAATCATTCCGTATTGAGCAAATTGCGCTTTTGCCATTTTTTTAGCAAATTCTTCAACGTCTTCTTTCTCCACTTTTACATCGTTAGCTTTCGCCAATTTGTCTTTTACCAAGTGCCATGTTAAGTCGGCAATCATTTTCGAATAATCTTCATCCAATTTTTCAGCAGTCAGATTTTCGTTCGAAGACAATACCCAACGTTTCAAGAAAGCGTCAGGGAAAGGAAGGTTGTTGTATTTTGCAATCAGCATTTCCTGCGCGTCAACACCAAATTTATATTCGCTGTCTGAAGTCAGATTTTCCTGAATGTTTTCTTTGATTTTTGCGCGGAATTCTTCTACGCTCGAAACAACGCCTTCGCCATATACTTTGTCGAACAATTCCTGATCGATTTCAGATTCGTGGTAACGGGTAATGCTTTCGATTTTTAATTGGAAGTCGGCATCAATTGTTTTTGCTTCGTCTTTCGAAATTTTCAACAATGAGCTGATCTCAGCTTCTTCAACATAAGCTTTAGCAGGGTTGAACGTGATTAGATCGCCTTTTTTTGCTCCTGCGAAAAGTGCTTTTTGGTCGGCATCTTTCATGTAAGCAATGGTCATGGTAGCATCCTGAACTTTAAGACCTTCTTCGTTTACTTTGCCATCTGCCATTTCAAGCAATTCGCCTTTCAACATATCTTTTTCTTCAACGCTGTCTTCCTGAATATATTTACCGTAACGACCGGTGTATGATTTAACTTGGTTGTCAATCATTTCTTCGCTAACAGTAATGTTGTAGAAAGCTACTTTATCTTTTTTTGTCAATTCTACTTCAAATTCAGGAGCAATACCCAAATCGAAAACAAATTCGAAAACTTCCTGAGTTTCGAAATCAATTTGTTTTTGTTCTGTTTGGTTTGGAAGTGGCTCACCAAGTATATTGATATTGTTGTCGCGGATATAACCATATAAACCGTCCGAAACCAATTTGTTGATTTCCTCAGCTAATACAGCTTTTCCGTACATTTTTTTTACTAAACCCACCGGCACCATGCCTGGGCGGAAGCCTGGGATGTTTGCTTTTTTGCGGTAATCGCGTAAAGTTTTGTCCACTTTTTCGGTGTAATCCACTTTTTCAATGCTTAATGTAACCATTGCATTGCTCTGATCGAGGTCTTTTCTGACAATATTCATAAATATAATAATCTAGTAATTTGCTGATATTTATCTTTTTGTAATGGGGTGCAAAGGTACGAAAAAAAGATAAACACAATGCAATTTATATGAAAAAAAATGCTAACGCTTTAAATTTGAATTTCAATATGTTAGTGATCTTTTTTGTTTTAGCAACTGTTTGAACAAAAAAAGAAGTGAACCGATAACGATTCACTTCTTTTTTAATTATTGTTTGATGATTTTAATCTTAAAACATATAGACCAAATTCATCGTAAAAACTTTATTTTTGAACGAACTGTCGGCATTGCTTGTGCTTTTAATGCCATTGCTCCAGGTGCCGCCGAGTTGAATTTTTCTGAATAGTTCAACGCCTGCACCAAAGTTATAGCCGTAATCCACACGGTCGGCAAAAGTCTTGTAGGTTTCTTTTTCGGTAGTGCTTGTGCTTTCGGTAACGGTTGAGCCGCTTAGCGCACAACCCCCGTAAACACCTCCAAAGCCGTACACGCCAACAAGGCCAACAATTATATGATAACGTATGTTGAGCGGTACTTCGAGGTAGTTTATTTCCTTGTAGCCGTTGCGCAACACATTATCCACGTTTATGCTGTCGAAATGGAAGCTGCTCCCTTTTTGGGAAAGTAGCGCACCAATTTCTACGCCCATACCTGTTTTCTTAGGCATTGCCTGATACGTCAGTCCGATTTGATAGCCCGTTAAATTGCTCGATTGAAAACTCGTAGCAATATCGGACTGATTGAACGATCTGATTTCATTTGCCATGTTCAGCCCGGCTTTTATGCCCAATTGAGCAAATAAACCGGTCGAACAAAGTAATGCCATCAGCATTAAGAAGTTTTTTCTTATCATATTACAAAGAAATTAAATTTGACGTGTCTGGTGTCATTTCTAAACAAACAACTTTTATGCCAATGATAAATTATTTTCTGGTCATGCGTTTACGTTCATTTTCATCAAGATAGATTTTACGCAATCTGAAAGTCACCGGAGTGATTTCAACGTATTCATCTTCTTTGATATATTCCAATGCTTCTTCCAAGCTGAAAACAATAGGTGGAATAAGTTTGGCCTTGTCATCCGCACCCGAGGCACGCATGTTGGTCAGTTTCTTAGGTTTGGTAACGTTCACTACCATATCGCCTTCTTTTGCGCTTTCGCCCACAACCTGACCTGCATAGATCTCGTCTTGTGGAAATACGAAGAAGCGACCGCGGTCTTGCAGCTTATCTAATGAATAAGAAAAAGCTTTTCCACCTTCCATAGCGATGATAGATCCGTTAGTACGTTTTTCGATATGTCCTTTGTAGGGTTGGTATTCCAGGAAGCGGTGCGACATAATAGCTTCACCGGCTGATGAAGTAAGTACGGCGTTACGCAATCCGATAATTCCACGTGAAGGAATCATAAATTCGAGTTGGATACGGTCGTTTACAACTTCCATGCTTAGCATCTCACCTTTGCGGATAGCTACCATTTCAATTACTTTACCCGAACAATCTTCCGGTAAATTGATAGTAAGTTGTTCGATAGGTTCGCAACGTACGCCATCAATTTCTTTGAAAATTACCTGTGGTTGACCTACCTGAAGTTCGTAGCCTTCGCGACGCATAGTTTCAATCAATACCGACAAGTGAAGCACACCACGTCCGTAAACGTTCCATACATCCGAAGCTGGATCTTTTTCAACACGTAAAGCAAGGTTTTTGTCCAACTCTTTTGTCAAGCGATCCTGAATGTGACGTGACGTTACAAATTTACCTTCTTTTCCGAAGAATGGAGAGTTGTTGATAGTAAATACCATACTCATGGTTGGTTCGTCGATAGCAATCGGCACCAACGGTTCAGGGTTTTGCAAGTCGGCAATAGAATCGCCAATGTCAAATCCTTCGATACCTACCAAAGCACAAATATCACCCGATTTTACCTCAGTGGTGCGTGTACGTCCCAATCCGGTAAAAGTGTGTAATTCTTTGATACGCGATTTGATGGGAGTGCCGTCTCTTTTTACAAGATTCACATCCATACCTTCACGCAATGTTCCACGATGAACGCGTCCTACGGCAATACGACCCACGTATGATGAGTAGTCGAGTGAAGTAATCAGCATTTGTGGAGTACCCTCAATAAATTCAGGTCCCGGGATATATTTAATGATAGCATCCAATAAAGGTACGATGCTGTCGGTTTGTACGTTCCAGTCTTCCGACATCCAGTTGTTCTTAGCAGAGCCATAGATAGTGTGGAAGTTTAGTTGAGTTTCGGTAGCGTTCAAGTTGAACATCAAGTCGAATACAGCTTCGTGAACTTCGTCCGGGCGACAGTTTTGTTTGTCTACTTTGTTCACAACCACAATAGGAAGTAATCCCATTTGAATTGCTTTTTGTAGTACAAAACGAGTCTGAGGCATTGGACCTTCGAAGGCATCTACCAACAATAATACACCGTCGGCCATGTTCAACACACGTTCCACTTCACCGCCAAAGTCCGAGTGACCCGGAGTGTCGATGATGTTGATTTTGTATCCCAGATAGTCGATGGATACATTCTTTGCTAATATGGTGATACCCCTTTCGCGTTCGAGGTCATTATTATCCATGATTAACTCGCCGGCGTTTTCGTTTTCGCGGAACAGGTGTCCAGCTAATAACATCTTGTCTACCAAGGTTGTTTTTCCGTGGTCAACGTGGGCAATAATAGCAATGTTTCTAATTTTTTGCATGTAATACAATCTTTTTTTTTGAGGGTGCAAAGTTAGTCAAAATAATTCAATATTCATTTTATTTCGGAAATGAACTGAATATTAGATAGTAAACCAGTGTTTTTTGAAGTTGTTATTATATTGTATTATTCATATTATCGTAAAAAAGAGTACATTATTTTTGTGAGATAAAAAAATAATAGTACTTTTGCAGTCCAATTTTAGCGTAATCTCTGACAGAATATAGAATGGTCTGTGAATATTGCGCATATTATTAAAATAAAAAAAGAGCAATAATGGACTTTATTAAAATTGCAGAACAAGCATTTCTTGTTGAAAAAACGCATCCAGCTTTCAAAGCCGGTGACACTGTTACGGTAGCATACCGTATTATTGAGGGAACAAAAGAACGTATCCAGGAGTTTCGTGGAGACGTTATCAAAGTAGTTGGACACGAAGGTAGAAAACGCTTCACTGTTCGTAAAATTTCAAGTAACATTGGAGTGGAACGTATTTTCCCATTAGATTCACCATTTATCGAAAGCATTACTGTAAACAAACATGGTAAAGTTCGTCGCGCTAAATTGTACTATTTACGTGCACTTACCGGTAAAAAAGCAAGAATCAAAGAAAGACGCGTATAATTACGGTCTTCGAAAAAGAAATAAGAAAGAGAAATCCGAAAGGTTTTCTCTTTTTTTGTACCTGTAAATCAGGTAACGTTAATTTACAGATATTCCAAAAAAAGCGTATCTTTGCAATCCGAATGTTTCGCATTCCCTTTCAGAGACATTGCTCGAAATAGTAAACAATAATAAAAAGATAGACATGGGTTTAATAGCCGATACCGGTAAGTATATTTTATTAATGA
Source organism: Paludibacteraceae bacterium (assembly GCA_942493025.1). GTDB lineage: Bacteria > Bacteroidota > Bacteroidia > Bacteroidales > Paludibacteraceae > Paludibacter. The sequence goes on along the minus strand of OW818663.1, from coordinate 2,909,462 downwards.
AGCGGGTTTTTGTTGCGCCCGACAGAGGACGTATGTTTTTCCGTCAGTTTCCAAAAGAACTCGAAAAACTGGGCTTGCAATCCTTGCCCATTGTAGCCATTATCTCTGTGTTCATTGGCTTTATCATGACTATGCAAACCAAGCTGAATACGTCGAATCCTCTGTTGCCGGTTTACACTACCGGATTAGTAACACGAGATACTTTGTTGCTTGAGTTTTCATCCACTATCCTGTGTTTGATTTTAGCGGGGAAAGTGGGCTCTAATATCGCATCCGAAATAGGAACCATGCGCATTACCGAACAAATTGATGCACTGGAAATTATGGGAGTCAATTCTGCTAATTATCTGATACTTCCCAAGGTTGTTGCTTTTGTGGTGATGATGCCTTTTCTGGTTATCTTCAGCATGGCGTTGGGGATATTTGGAGGCTATTTTGTGGGTGTTCTGACTACAATTATGACTACGGGTGATTATCTGGTAGGGATAAAATTTGCTTTTGTGCCGTATTATGTTTTTTACTCGCTAATAAAATCGATGATTTTTGCTTTCCTTATTTCTTCGGTGGCAGCATTTTATGGTTATTATTCGTACGGAGGTGCTCTCGATGTTGGTAAATCGAGTACCAATGCAGTTGTAAACGGAAGTATTCTGATTCTGTTTTTCAATATTCTTATCACCAAAATTATGTTGAATTAATGGTTCGAACCGCCTAGACAGGAAATAAAATGATTGAAGTAAAAAATATAGAGAAATCATTCGAAAGTAACCATGTATTGAAAAATGTGTCGGCTGTTTTCGAAACCGGAAAAACCAATATGATTATTGGAGGTAGTGGTTCCGGTAAAACGGTACTGATGAAAAGCATTATCGGTCTGCATCGCATTGATGGTGGCCGTATTGAGTACGATGGCCGTAACCTGCCCGATATGAAAATGAGCGAAATACGCTTGCTGCGTCGCGAGGTGGGCATGCTGTTTCAGGGTTCAGCTCTTTTTGATTCATTGACGGTATTAGAAAATGTGATCTACCCGCTCGAAATGTTTTCTCCGAGCACGAAAGAGGAAATGCTGGAACGGGCTCGTTTTTGTCTGAAACACGTGAATCTTGAAGAAAAAGCCTTTGGTTTAGCACCCTCGGAGATTAGTGGCGGTATGCAAAAGCGCGTGGCTATTGCCAGAGCTATTGCCCTGCAACCCAAATACTTGTTTTGCGATGAGCCTAACTCGGGTCTGGATCCGAAAACATCACTTGTTATTGATCAGTTGATACATGAGGTAACGCATGAGTTTGAGATTACCACCATTATCAATTCGCACGATATGAACTCGGTGATGGAGATTGGCGAGAATATTATTTTCATTGAAAAAGGAGAAAAAGCGTGGCAAGGGAACAAAGATGACATTTTTCACGTTGATAACGAAGCGCTGAACAATTTCGTTTTTGCGTCCGAACTATTCAAAAAAGTAAAAAGAACAAATCAATGAAAATTATCTCTTATAATGTAAACGGCATCAGAGCCGCTCTTCAAAAGAATTTTACCGAATGGCTTACAGCTGAGAATCCCGATGTGCTTTGCCTGCAAGAAACGAAAGCACAACCCGACCAAATTGACACCATGATATTTGCCGAATTGGGATATACTTCTTATCTGCATTCGGCTGAAAAAAAAGGATATAGCGGAGTGGCTATTATCACCAAGCAGGCTCCCGATAAGGTTGTGATTGGAATGGATGTTCCTTTGTACGACGGCGAAGGACGTGTTATCCGTGCCGATTTCGGCGATGTGACGGTTGTTTGTGTGTATATTCCGTCGGGCTCGTCAGGCGATTTGCGTCAGGCTTTCAAAATGGAATTTCTGAAATCATTTGCCGTTTATATTGCTAATCTCCGGAAAACAAGAGCCAATATTGTTGTTTGCGGCGACTATAATATTTGTCATAAACCTATTGATATCAATCATCCTGAACGTCAAAACGGTGTTTCGGGCTTTTTGCCCGAAGAGCGTGCCTGGCTCGATGAACTGGAGGCCAGCGGCATGGTAGATTCGTTTCGTGTGTTCGATCAAAGTGCTGAGAAATACAGTTGGTGGAGTTACCGTGGTGGAGCACGGTTTAGGAATGCAGGCTGGCGTATCGACTATCATTGGGTGAGCGAACCATTGCGGGATAGACTGACTTCGGCGGCAATACTGGATGGTGCTGTTCACTCCGATCATTGCCCGGTAGTAGTAGAACTGACCTGATTACATGCGTTTCTTCTAAATATCTTGTTTTTAATGATAAAAAACAATAAATCTTGTACAAAGTGGTCGAGAAAACGAAAAATAAATTTAACTTTGTCTTTTCAAAAATAACCCCTATCAATATGAAGTTCAATTTTCTTAAATTCATTTGTCTATTTTGCGTTGTTGTAGCTTTGCCTGCTTGTTTAAGCGATGATGAAACTACTGTTACCAGTTCTACAAACCCACGCATGACAGCCTTTACTTTAGCTGGAAATGATTCCATTAAGACTGCAGTATTTACACTTAATGCAGACAGTGTGACTGTTGAGAATGTCGATTCATTGCCTTTTGGTACGCCAGTTAACAAAGCTATTCCAACTTTTACCTTTGTGAGTAGTGTTGGGGCATTGTTGTATATAAATGGATCAACGACCGGAAAGACGGTAACGGGAAAGGATACAGTTGATTTTAATTTACCGGTGAAAATTAAAAACTACGCAGCCGATAACTCAACGACCAAGGAGTATACTATTAAAGTGAATGTTCACAAAGTAGAGCCCAAATTATATGTGTGGAGTATGCTGAATAATAGTGTAGGGGCAGCTAATCCGACGAGCCAAAAAGCAATTTATTTCAATAATAAACTTCTATATTATGCAAACGAAGCAGGGCTTGTTACTTTGTACACTTCAACCAATGGAGCAACCTGGGCAGCAGCAATGCTGAGCGGTTTACCTGCCAATGCATCAATGGTGAACACGGTACAATTTAATGACAAACTCTTTTACACGCAGGATGGTGTGAAGATCTATTCTTCGACTGATGGTGCAAGCTGGACAGTTGCTGATGTTTCGGCTGCTGATTACACCTTTAAAACCATGTTGTTTTCCCTGAATGGAAATATTTGGGCTATTACTCAATCAAAAGTGGATTCGAAATACCGTTTTGCAAGTTCGGTTGACGGTACTATCTGGTTGATAAAAAATGAATTGCCTGCTAATTTTCCTCTGACTGATTTTGCTGCGCTTTCTTATACATCCCGTGTGGGTAGTAAGGCAAAAGCGATTATTATTGGTGGTAAAAGTGCTAATGGTACGGTTTTGAATACCAACTGGAATACCGAGGACGGTGATTATTGGGTGAACTTTAATGAAAATGCAAGCCACAGTAAGTCATTAGATACATTGGCATTGGGTGCTTCGCTTATTGCTTATGATAGTAAATTGTTCGTGTTTGGGACTAAAATAACCAATGTTAAAGTAACTCAATATAAGGTATCGTTAGACGAAGGTTTGACATGGAAAGCTCCTGATTCTACGTATAATAAATTGCCTATTAGTTACACACATAGAAATTATTCATCTGTAGTGGTAGGTAATTCAAATCGCATTTATATTGTTGGAGGAAAAGCTAACACAGCTATACTAACGGATGTATGGACAGGGAAATTAAATAGATTAAGTTTTATAAAACAATAGTCTGAATTAATGATAGTTGAGAAAGTGGTTTTGCGTGCAAAATCACTTTCTTCTTTTTTTATCCCCTCACTAATGAAATTTTTGCTTACTTTTGCACCGTCTAAAAAAGCACAATAGTCATGAATAAAAAAACGCAACCTACAAATTCAACTCTTCGCTTCCGTCGTTGGAGCAGGGTGGGGTATGCTGTGTTTTGTAGTTTGTCTTGTTGTGTGTCCATAGGGGCACTTGCTATTTCGGTTTCCGACAAAACACTTCAGAAGTCAGAAGGAATTTCAATGACCCGTGTTCACTCAGCTCTTTCTACTGCTGATGGAAGCGAGAATGATCCGGCCGATGATGGGGTGGAGGTAATGCTTCAGCAAGCCATAATTGTATCTTTATCCGAAATGTCATCAGACAGTGCTGCAGCGCTTCGTCTGACTACATCATATATTATTAACTGTAACGGTTGAGGTGGATTTTCCACTTCAACCGTTTTTTATTTTACTAAGATGAAAAAAAACTTTCTACTTTATTCGTTTTCGCTTTTGTTTTGTTTGCCATCACTTTTTGCGCAGCAAAGAAATGATTCTGCATTGGTAAACCTTCAGGATGTGGAAGTAAATGCAACCAGAAATAAGCTTTATTCGGAAATGGGGCGTATCCTTACCGTTATTGATAAAAATGAAATATCCCGTTCGTCGGTTCAAAGTATCGATCAATTGTTGGATTATGTTGCCGGTGTTGATATTCGCCAACGCGGAACGAATGGCACACAAGCCGATATAAGTATTCGTGGCGGTTCGTTCGATCAGGTGCTGGTTTTGCTAAACGGTGTGAATATCACCGATCCGCAAACAGGGCATTTCAATCTGGATATACCGGTTGATTTGTCGGATGTGACACGCGTAGAGATTCTACAAGGTTCATCAGCTCGCGTACTGGGGCCGAATGCCTTTAGCGGTGCAATAAATATTGTGACGGAAAAGTCGGGTAAATCGGCTTTAAATGCCGAATTGAGTGCCGGTAGCTTTAACTCCTATGGGCAATCCGTTTCGGGCAATATCGGCAATGAAAAGGTTCATTCGTTCGCGTCGATATCGCACAAGGGTAGTGCCGGCTATATGGCCAATACTGATTTTGATGTGTTGAACGCTTTTTCTCAATCGGTTTTGAATACCCGAACTGCAGGAAAGTTTGACTTGCAACTGTCGGCTCAGCAAAAATCGTTTGGTGCCAATAGCTTTTATTCACTGGCTTATCCCAATCAGTTCGAGAGTTCAAAAACCTTTATGACAGCCCTGAACTGGTCACTTACCAAAGGCCGTTTAACCCTGAATGCACAAGCTTCATGGCGCCGTCACCACGACCGATTCGAGTTGTTCCGCGATTTTGCGGGAGCAGCCTCATGGTATAAAACACATAATTATCACATGACGGATGTGGTTGCTGGTAAAGTGTCGGCATCGTACCTGTCGGCGCTTGGTAAAACTACACTTGGTGTAGAGGCCCGCAATGAGCATATCTATAGCAATGTCCTTGGAACTGCCATTGATTCAATGCGTGCGCCGCTGGAAAAAAATGGATATTTCACCAAAGAAAATAACCGTCTACTCGAAACCGCATTTCTGGATCATGCTGTAAACATAAATAAATGGTATTTTTCAGCCGGAGCGGCAGCAACTCATTCGGCTGTGTTTGGTTGGAACAGCTATGGAGGTATTGATGTGGCGTATGCTTTCAATGATAATTTCCGCGTTTTTGCCGATGCCAATTCTGCAGTGCGCCTTCCGACTTTTACCGATTTATACTACAAAAGTGCAACCCAATTGGCCAATCCGAACCTGCAACCTGAGAAATCGCAAACGGTAGAAATCGGAACCAAAATCAGACAGACTAGCTGGAAGCTGGATGCAACTGCTTATTACCGCATGGGGCAGAATGTGATTGATTGGGTAAAAGCGCCAACGGCTACCGTTTGGGAAAGCAAGAACCTTACTGACGTTAATGCATTGGGGGCTGATGTGACTTTTGCGTATTATTTCCAACGGTCATTTGTGAAGAAAATAGGGGTGGCCTATTCTTATTTAAAAATGGATAAAAGTGCGGATCAGCTTGATTCGAAATATGTACTTGATTATTTGAAAAATAAAATAACTGCGTCTGTTGACCATTCGATTTGGAGTCGTTTGTCAGCTTGTTGGCAGTTGGGATATCTGGATAGAGCGGGGAGTTATACCGATGTAAACAAAGTGTTGCAGAAATTTTCTCCTTACGCGATGCTCGATTGCCGACTGTTGTGGAACGATAAGCACTTCGATGTGTTTGCCGATATGAACAATATATTTAATAAGTCTTATGCCGATTATGGTGGACTGGCTCAACCCGGTAGAAATGTAAATGTAGGTGTTCGGTTGAAACTGAACTAAACAAACAAGGCGAATGTGATAATTGAATTACATTCGCCTTGTTTCTATCGTTTAATTATCTGTTTGGCAACAATCTGTTGTCCAACATTCTGTTGTTGTACTGTTGAATAAAAGCCTTCACATCCAAAGTGAGTGAATCGGCAAGGGCTTTATTAGTGATCAACAAATTGTTTGAAAGCTTTTCATCGTTCTTGAAATCAAACATGGAGACTGCTTTTTGTCCATCAAAACGCAACAGGTATTTGTCTTTCAGCAATTGATAAAATCCGTTTTTATAATTTACCACAATGTATTTGTCGCTTGGGCGGTGGAATGTGTCGAAACCAAACGAAAAATAGGGCTTGTCATAGTTTAGGAAACCCAGAATAGACGGCATAATGTCGGCCTGTTGTACTATGTCTGTTTGATTGTACTCTTTCTTAATCTGCCCGCCTGGAGTATAAAAAATGATGGGAACGGCAAAATGATTCAAATCGGTTTTATATTTCTCCAGGTATTTCTGATTGGTATGATCGGCAGTAATCACAAAAAGCGTATTTTTAAACCAGGGCATTTTAGATGCTGTTTTAAAGAATTTGCGCAAAGCCATATCCGTGTAACCAATGCACTGATGAATAGGAACATTTCCTAGCGGGAATTTGCCCTCATAGCGTTTAGGCACTTTGAAAGGGTCGTGTGACGAGACTGAGAAAATAGTCGTCATGAACGGTTGTTTGAAAGTGTCCATTTTGTGAGCATAGAACTGGAAAAACTCCTCGTCCCATATTCCCCATATATTATCAAAATCAGCATCATTGTTGTATTCGGTTTTGCCAAAATAGGCATCGTATCCGGTTAGGTTGGCAAAGGCCTGAAAACCCATAGAACCATTCGGAGCACCATGGAAATAAGCTGAATAATAGCCTTTCGGTTTTAGCAGGCTTGCAATGCTGTTTATGCTGTTGTTGGTGGCGTAGCGTGTTGTAATAAAGGGTTCTACCATGTATGGAATGCTGCACAGGATGGACGGCATCGCATCAATTGATTTTTGCCCGCTGGCATACGAATACTTGAACGTAAGACTTTGGTTTATCAGCGAGTCCATAAACGGAGTGTAGCCTTTGTAAGTCGGTTTTATGTCTTTATTGTAAAAGCCATAGTACTCCTTTCCATTACTTTCGAGAATGATAATGACCACATTCATTGGTTTGAATGCCCCATCGGCCGGACTTGTCCTTACCGGATTATAATGGTTTTCCAGTACTTTCTCGTTGGTAAAGGATGTTTCGCGTTTCAGATCTACAATCTCAATTGTTTTCAAAAGTGTAAATGGTGTGTTCAGAACGATATTTACTTCTAATGGATTTTTGGTGTAGTCGCCAGAATTACTGAGTGTAATCGGGCGTGTACTGTGTCTGAAACCGCCTCTTACACCGGCTACAAAGAGTCCGGAGAATACAGCCAGTAGTATCACTCCCTTTGAATAATAAAAGTATGGCTTGATAAATTTAGCCGGCTTTGGAACTAGTCCTCCGTACAGCTTCTTCATTGCATAAATTGCCAATACAAACAGTACGGCAATATACCAATAGGTGAGAATGAAGTGCCCAAGAAGTTTAAATCCTTGCGTTTCGTTTTGAAACTCTTTAAATATATTGAAGGTGGTGCGACGAAGTGTAAACCGAAAATAAACAATGTCTATACAATTTGCCAGTAAAGCAATTGAGTTGCAGACAATAAATATCCATTCGAGTGTTTTTTGATAGGCTTTATCGTACCTGAATTTAAAAGGGATAATGCTGAGAATGATAAAAAGGGCATTGGTATAGAGCATAGCCACCAGGTCGAATTTTAGTCCACCCAAAGCCATTCGCATATAGTCTACAAACCTTACCTGTTCAAAAAGATCTCGGTTGAGGGTAAAAAAAATGATTCTGAGTATGGAATAAAACAACATGGCCAGACCAAGTCGGGCAACGAATCTAAAATACCAGTTTGTGTTGAGATGTTTAAGTTTCTGAAACATGAGTCTTTTGAATTCAAAGAGATTACAAATAAGCTACAAAAGTACTACGATATTCCAGTCATTCAAAGTTTCGTTATAATTAGTTAACTTATAAATACAAAAAGAGTGAGCAGAAATATCTACTCACTCTTTAAAAAATAGAGATTAGATGCCAATCACTAGCAAACCATATTTGGTTTTATTAGTTTGAAAAAGTCATTTCCTTTGTCATCTACAAGAATAAATGCAGGGAAATTTTCTACTTCAATTTTCCAGATAGCTTCCATTCCTAACTCAGGCCATTCAAGACATTCCACTTTCTTGATGTTTTGTTGAGCCAAGATAGCTGCAGGTCCACCAATAGAGCCAAGGTAAAAACCACCGTATTTCTTACATGCATCAGTTACCTGTTGCGTGCGGTTTCCTTTGGCAATCATGATTAAGCTGCCACCGTTTTCCTGAAATAAGTCTACGTACGAATCCATGCGACCGGCTGTGGTTGGACCAAAGGAACCGGAAGGCATGCCTTTAGGTGTTTTAGCAGGACCGGCATAATAAATGGGGTGATCTTTCACATACTGTGGAAGTGGTTTGCCGGCATCAATCAATTCTTTCAGCTTGGCGTGTGCAATATCACGACCAACAACAATAGTTCCGTTCAATGACAGGCGTGTTGAAACCGGATATTTTGATAAAATAGCCAGAATATCTTTCATTGGCATATTCAAATCGATTTTTACGGCGTTGCCTTCGCCTTCGTTGCGGAATTCTTCAGGAATCAATGCGCCCGGATTGTCTTCCATTTTCTCAACCCAAACCCCGTCTTTGGTTATTTTACCTTTGATGTTACGGTCGGCAGAACATGAAACAGCCATACCTACAAAGCAAGAAGCGCCGTGACGCGACAAACGGATGATGCGTACGTCGTGAGCAAAATATTTACCACCGAACTGAGCACCAAAGCCCGAAGCCTGAGCTTGTTTCAGGATTTTCTGTTCCATTTCCACATCGCGGAATGCTTGTCCGAGTTCATTTCCTTCGGTTGGCAATTCGTCGTAATATTTGGTCGAAGCAAGTTTTACTGTTTTCATACAGGCATCGGCCGAAGTTCCGCCAATGACGAAAGCAATGTGGTAAGGTGGACAAGCCGCAGTACCCAAAGTTTTCATTTTTTCGGTAAGGAATTTTTCCAACGAAGTTGGGTTCAACAAAGCCTTTGTTTCCTGAAATAAATATGATTTGTTGGCCGAACCACCACCTTTGGCAATAAACAGGAATTTGTAATCGCTACCGTGACCAGCCACTAAGTCGATTTGAGCAGGAAGATTGGTGCCTGTGTTGATCTCATCGTACATGTTTAAAGCTGCATTTTGAGAGTAGCGCAGGTTTTCTTCGGTGTAGGTTTCGTAGATGCCTTTCGATAAGGCCTCTTCGTCGGTTCCGTTGGTCCATACATTGCTTCCTTTTTTTGCATAAACGGTAGCTGTACCGGTATCCTGACAGAAAGGAAGGATTCCTTTAGCCGCGATTTCGGCATTGCGAAGCATGGTCAACGCCACGTATTTGTCATTTTCGCTCGCTTCCGGGTCAGACAGAATAGCTGCCACCTGCGCCTGATGTGCAGGGCGAAGCAAGAATGAGCAATCGCGCATGGCAGCACGAGCCAATACCGTAAGTGCTTCCGGTTCTACTTTCAGGATTTCCTGTCCGTCAAACTCCGATACCGAAACATGCTCTTTGGTAAGCAAATAGTATTCGGTTGTGTCTTTTCCCAATGGAAATGTTTCCTGGTACTTAAATTCTTTTGCCATTTTAGTTGTATATTAATCAGTTATAATTGACGATTGAAATGAGTTGCAAAATTACGGAAATTTTTCTGTAATTGTTTTCAAAAAAACAAAAAACCTATTAATTTGAAGGCCGTTGAAAAAGAATGTCCGGAAACTCACTTGAATTTCCGGACATTCTTTTTTATTTTGGAGAATCGATGATCTAAAACAAAGTCATTTGTCCAGTGATATCATCTATAATCTGTTGCTGATCAATAATATCATCGGGTAATACCGAATCATTTTTAGATGTTTTAGTTGGTTTCACCGCTTTTGCTTTTGGGGCTTCAGCGGTGCTTTCATCTACTGTAGATTCTGCATCTTCGTTTGCTTCCTCGGTATCTATTTCTTCGCTGTTGCCGCCACCATCATTGCCATCGGGCTGCTCTTCTTTTGCAGGTGCAAAGCGTAGAGGTTCCAGTTCATTGATGGTTTCTACTTCGAAAATGGTAAGTCGCTTGCCCTTAGCTTTGTATCCTTTTACGCCGATAAATTCTTCAGCGTCGATAACCAGTGCTTCGCGGAAGGCGTCGCCTCCACCAAATACTACTTCAAAACGAGGGAAATCCACATCGGTCATTAGCATTAAGCGCGATTCTGCATTTTCGCCAAGGAAGTTTTGCGGTTTAGCCGATGCCTCTAGTTGGAAGCGCTTCAGGTAGTAGAATTTTTGTTCTGCATCCCACAACGCCACCGACCAAACTTTGTTGGAGTCGAATTTCTCTATCACCAAAATGTCTTTGTCGTAGTGGTTGCTTAGATCGAAGTTGCTGGTATAGAAATTCCCTTTACTTGAAATTATCAGTATCAGGTCGTCGCTTTGGAATTCTCCAAGATACTCGCCGCGGTTGTCGTAATTGAGGCGCAGCACATCGCGGTCGAACCACACCTGACGGCCACCCAATGTGGAACCACCTTTTGTTTTTAATGCAATTTTTTGAACCTCATTTTTAGTGAGCAGGTTGCCCATCGATTGTCGGCCTTTGATGGCAATATCGCTGAAATCCTTTTCGAAAACGATTTTGAATAACCTAGGTTTTGGTTTCAGGGTTACGCGTATCACTTCGGCTTCGGCATTTGGGTTGGAAGTAAAATATACCACCTTAGAGCCTGCCGTACCCTGCGTAACATCGTAATCCTTGTCGCGGGTGATGCCGGTAACGACAAACCGTTTGACGTAGTGCGGTCCTGTTTTTCCATCACGGTAAACCACATTGTACACGGTTCGTTTGTCGTTTTTCTTGAAAACTGCCAGATGCAGGATATTTTTACCCACAAAAATTTTGTCGGCTACCTTTACGATCTTGTATTTACCGTCTTTGAAGAAAATGATAATGTCGTCGATATCCGAACAGTTGGATACAAACTCGTCCTTGCGGAGCGAAGTGCCAATAAATCCTTCGTCGTAGTTGACGTATAATTTTTCGTTTGCTTCCACCACTTTCGAAGCCACAATGGTCTCGAAGTTGCGAATCTCGGTCATACGGGGGTGATCTTTACCGTACTTGGCTTTCAGACCTTCGTACCAGGCAATGGTGTAGGCAACGATGTGTGTTAAGTTGTAATCAATTTCGTCGATTTTTTTCTGAATTGCCAATAAAGTGTCCGTTGCTTTGTCCGAGTCGAACTTGGTGATACGCATCATCTTTATCTCAAGCAATTTCAAGAAATCTTCGCGAACGATTTCACGAATAAAATCTTTTTTGAAAGGCTCTAATCGTTTGTCGATATGTGCAATAACTTCATCTTGCGAGGTGCTGTCCTCGAAACCTTTATCTTTGTAGATACGGTTTTCGATAAATATCTTTTCGAGCGAAGTGAAGAAGAGTTGTTCTTGCAACTCCGCTTTCTGAATCTCCAATTCGAGCTGCAGCAGTTCCATGGTGTGCTGACAACTAATGCGCAGCATTTCACTTACGCCACAAAACCGTGGTTTGTTATCATGAATGACGCAGCAGTTAGGCGAGATGCTCAATTCACAATCGGTAAATGCATAGAGCGCATCGATGGTTTTGTCGGACGACGAGCCGGGCAGTAGATGTACCAAAATCTCTACAGTGGCGGAGGTGTTGTCATCTACTTTCCGAATCTTTATTTTGCCTTTATCGCTGGCTTTGATGATCGATTCAATCAGTTTGGATGTATTGGATCCAAATGGAATCTCTGTAATTGCAAGGGTTTTATTATCTATTTTACCAATTTTAGCACGAATCTTTACTGCACCACCACGTTCTCCATCATTATAACGGCTTACATCGATAGATCCGCCTGTTTGAAAATCAGGATAAAGAATAAACTCTTCGTCGCGCAAATGAGCAATGCAGGCGTCAAGTAGTTCGTTGAAATTATGAGGTAGAATTTTTGAATTTAAACCAACGGCAATACCTTCCACACCTTGCGCCAATAACAGTGGGAATTTTACGGGTAGTGCAATCGGTTCTTTATTTCTGCCATCGTAAGAGGCTTTCCATTCTGTGGTCTTTGGGTTGAAAACGGTTTCGAGCGCAAATTTTGAAAGGCGTGCCTCGATATAACGTGGTGCAGCTGCACCGTCGCCTGTAAGTATGTTTCCCCAGTTTCCCTGGCAATCAATAAGCAAATCTTTTTGTCCCAGTTGCACCAACGCATCACCAATGGAAGCATCGCCGTGTGGGTGAAACTGCATGGTATGACCAACAATGTTTGCCACTTTATTGTAGCGACCGTCGTCCAATCGCTTCATTGAATGAAGAATGCGACGTTGAACGGGTTTCAGTCCGTCGTAAATATCCGGTACGGCACGTTCCAGAATTACATACGAAGCGTAGTCCAAAAACCAGTTTTGGTACATGCCCGAGAGATGATGTTTTACGGCATCATCTTTTATTTTAGGAACTTTGTAATTTGAATGTTCAGTCGATTCAGCATCGGCAATTATTTCGTCGGCTGAATCTGTCAATTCATTTTCTAGGTTTTCGTCGTCAATTATTTCGTCGGTGCTCATTGATTTTTTAGTTACAAGTTACGAGTTACAAGTTAGGAGGCTTGGGTGTGAGTTGATGCGTAAAGCGATTTTGTTCTAAAAATCTATGCATTAACTCCCCGCGACTATACTATTTTTCGGATTCAATCGACAAAAATACAAAAAAAATAGTAACTTTGCACCTCTTTTTGGACTACAATTTCATACTATTTTAGCTTGAAATTATATTTCCTTCATAACTCGAAATTCGTAACTCGTAACTAAATATTATGGCTTCACAAGAAGATGTTTTTAAAAAATTGATTGCACATTGTAAGGAATATGGTTTTGTATTTCCTTCGAGCGAAATTTATGACGGATTAGCTGCTGTGTACGACTATGGTCAAAATGGTGTTGAACTCAAAAACAATATCAAAAAGTATTGGTGGGACAGCATGGTGTTGCTCAATGAAAACGTGGTTGGACTTGACGCAGCTATCTTTATGCACCCGACTACCTGGAAAGCTTCCGGTCATGTGGATGCATTTAATGATCCGTTGATTGACAACAAGGATAGCAAAAAACGTTATCGTGCCGATGTATTGATTGAAGATTTATTGGCAAAATACGATGAAAAAATCAATAAGGAAGTTGAAAAAGCGGCAAAACGTTTTGGCGAAAGTTTTGATGCTGCCGTTTTTCGTTCTACTAACGAACGCGTATTGGAAAATCAAGCGAAACGTGACGAAATTCACGCTCGTTTTGTAGCTGCGTTGAACGATTCGAACCTGGCCGAACTAAAAGCCATTATCGAAGATTACGAAGTGGTTTGTCCGGTAAGCGGAACCCGCAACTGGACTGATGTTCGTCAATTCAACCTGATGTTCTCCACCGAAATTGGTTCAACTGCCGATGGTGCAATGAAAATTTACCTTCGTCCCGAAACGGCTCAGGGTATTTTTGTAAACTATCTGAACGTACAAAAAACCGGTCGCATGAAGATTCCTTTTGGTATTTGCCAGATTGGCAAAGCGTTCCGCAACGAAATCGTAGCTCGTCAGTTTATTTTCCGTATGCGCGAATTTGAACAAATGGAAATGCAGTTTTTTGTTCGTCCGGGCGAAGAAATGAAATGGTTTGAACACTGGAAACAAATGCGTTTGAAATGGCACAAAGCCCTTGGCCTTGGCGACCACAAGTATCGTTTTCACGATCACGATAAATTGGCACACTATGCCAATGCGGCTACCGATATTGAATTCGAAATGCCTTTCGGGTTCAAAGAAGTGGAAGGAATTCACTCGCGTACCGATTTCGACTTGGGTAGTCACGAAAAATTCTCAGGAAAAAACATCAAGTATTTCGATCCTGAAATCAATCAATCCTACACTCCTTATGTAATCGAGACTTCGATTGGTGTAGATCGTACTTTCCTTTCTATCATGGCAGCTTCGTACAACGAAGAAACGCTTGAAAACGGTGAAACTCGTGTAGTGTTAAACCTACCTCCAGTGTTGGCTCCGGTAAAAGCTTGTATCATGCCGTTGGTAAAAAAGGATGGACTTCCTGAAAAAGCGCGCGAAATCATGAACGATTTGAAATTTGATTTCAAATGTGGTTATGACGAAAAAGACTCGATTGGAAAACGGTATCGTCGTCAGGATGCTGTTGGTACTCCATTTTGTATCACGGTGGATCATCAAACTCCGGAAGACAACACGGTGACTATTCGCTATCGCGATACGATGTTGCAAGAACGTGTGGCAGTTGCCGATTTGCACAAAATCATTGGTGACCTGGTGAATATGAAGAATTTATTCAAGAAAATTGTTGAGTAATTTTCCTCAACTATAATTTATATAATCGGGGTGGCTTTGAGTCATCCCGATTTTTTTTTTAAGGAAGCGTTTTTTAGAGTCCCTTTTTTGGTATGATTTATGTAAGTTTTGAATCCGCAGATATTTTTCAATAATTCTTCTAAAAACAATCAAAAATGAAAAAGATGTTTTTTATTGGTGCTCTTTTCATGGGTACTCTTTTCAGTTCAAATGCACAAATATCAACTAGTGCTTTGCAAAACGCAGCGAAAACGGCTTCGACAGTTGCCACAGCTAGTGGTTTTGATGTAAAATCGTTATCGAGTGGGATTATGTCCAAACTCACCACTTCACTTCTTTTGAACAAAACTCAAAGTCCTGCGGTTGCCACAGCGGTTACAACTTTCCTGACGCAAAAATCAAACATTCTTAGTTTAGCTAAGACCGACAAAACGGCTTATGCTTCGAAACTTAGCGGATTGACCAGCACGTTGAAATCAAAACTTAAAACAGCTTTAACGGCGGAACAGTACACTAAGTTTCTGAATTTGAAACCTGCACAAGCTACAACTGCGAACGCTTTGTCGCAATTGTTTTTTTGAGAATAGAATAGCAATGTCGAATAAAAGTCCTGAGGCAATATAAGCTTTAGGACTTTTTTATTTTCTGTATCGACATCAAAATTAACCGGTTTTGAAAAGTGTATGCAACATTTTCTGCAATAGAAGCATCTATTATAAAAACGAAATCATATGAAAGTCAGATTACACATTCTATCTGTTTTAATGTTGTTTCTCAGCTTCATAAGTTGTAATTCAAACGTCAATGTTGAAGCATCGGCAAAACCCAGCGATACGATAACAATTGGTATTAAAGATGTATTTTTGCACAAAGATCCGAATTTTACCTTGCAGGTTGATTCTATCCTGAACGATTCAAGATGCCCCATTGGGGCTCAATGTTTTTGGGAAGGTAATGCCGGGGTTAGATTTAAACTATCATCCCTCAATTCAAAAACTGTAATGTTTAATTTGAATACTGCCAATATTTTCAGAAAAGATACGATTATTGAAGGCATTAAATTTAAGCTAATCGAACTAAACAATCAACCTGATATTATGGTTAGAAACTCTTATCAGAGTTACCGCGTAAAAATTTACTACTCAACGTTGGTTCGATAAAATTAATGCGTGATTTTTGCAAAGAAAAAGCAGTTACCCGTTTTCCGGATAACTGCTTTGGTTTTTAAATATAGGAATCGTGTATTTAGTCTTCTTCTTTTTTCGAAGCCTCGTATTCTTTCAGTAATTTGTCCTGAATATCCATTGGCACCAGTTCATAATTGGCAAACTTCATGCTGAACGAAGCGCGACCACCGGTAAGTGAACTCAGCGTAGTAGAGTAACTGCCCAATTCTTTCAACGGAATTTTAGCGGATAGTTTTTCGTAGCCTTTTTCACTTTCCATACCCATGATTACTGCGCGGCGACCTTGCAAATCGCTCATAACATCACCAAGTCGATCGGACGGTGCCTGAACAGTTACATCGTAAACCGGTTCGAGCAGTTTCGGTCCTGCATCTTTGAAGGCGGCCGAGAATGCATTACGACCTGCCAGACGGAACGATATTTCGTTCGAATCAACCGGGTGCATCTTGCCGTCGTACACAATAACACGTACATCGCGCGCATACGAACCTGTCAGTGGTCCCTGCTCTATACGATCCATAATTCCTTTCAAGATGGCCGGAACAAAGCGGGCATCGATAGAACCACCCACGATACTGTTGATAAGAACCAGCCTGCCACCCCAGTCCAGGTCGATAACCTGCGTATCGCGATTACTGATTTTATATTCCTGACCCGCAAATCGGAAGGTGTCCGGCGCCGGCATGCCATCGTAATATGGTTCGATAATCATGTGTACTTCACCGAATTGACCTGAACCTCCCGATTGTTTTTTATGACGATAATCGGCACGTGCATTTTTGGTGATGGTTTCACGATATGGAATTCTGGGTTCTTTGAATTCAATTGGAATTTTATCGTTATGTTCGATACGCCATTTCAATGTGCGCAAGTGAAATTCTCCCTGTCCATATAAAATTGTTTGTTTCAGTTCTTTAGATTGCTCCACCACCCAGGTTGGATCTTCTTCGTGCATGCGGGTAAGCACTTCACTCAGTTTTTCTTCATCGGCTTCAGAAACAGCTTTAATAGCTCGTCTGTATTTAGGTTCCGGATATTTAATCTCTTTGAAATCGTACTCGCAACCTTTGACATTCAGGGTATTGCCGGTACGTGTGTCTTTCAATTTTACTGTTGCACCAATATCACCGGCCAAAATTTCATCTACTTTGGTTCGGATTTGTCCTGCTACCGAGAATATCTGGCTGATGCGTTCTTTCGAACTGCGGTCGACATTTACTAAATCATCACCTTCTTTGAGCTTGCCACTCATTACTTTAAAATACGATACTTCGCCAATATGAGGTTCAATGCTGGTTTTGAAAATATAAATACTGGTAGGTCCGTTTGCGTCAGGTGAAATAACCTGTCCATCGTGTGTTTTCGGTTTTTCGGTATCACTTACGCTTGGCGATACATTGCCCACAAACTCCATCAAACGGCGAACGCACATGTCTTTACCTGCGCAAACGCAGAAAACCGGGAACATATCGCGGTGAATAAGTCCCTTGCGGATGCCAATTCGCAGTTCATCCTCTGTCAAATTTCCCTGATCGAAGAATTTCTCCATCAGTTCTTCATCATGTTCGGCCGCTGCTTCTACAAGCGCATTGTGCAGTTCTTGTGCTTTTTCTATTTCGCTGGAAGGAATTTCCAATACGTCAGGAACACCGCCTTCGGGTTTCCATTGGTACATTTTCATTTTCAAGACGTCTACCACTGCATTAAACTGAGGGCCGGTGGAGATAGGGTATTGAATTTGAACTACTTTATTGCCAAAGTTTTCTTTTAGTTGAACTAATGTGCGATCGAAATCGGCCTTTTCCTGATCGAGATGATTGGTTACAAAAATAACCGGCTTATTGAATTTTTCGGTGTAACGGAAGTGGTTGTTGGTGCCAACTTCTACTCCGTATTGCGTGTTGAGAAGGATAAGTGCAGTGTCCGTAACATTGAGTGAGGTAACAACTCCACCGATAAAGTCGTCGGAACCCGGACAATCGATAAAATTCAATTTCTTGTTCAACCATTCAGTTTGGATGATTGTTGAAAAAACGGAATAGCCATACTCTTTTTCTACCGGGAAATAATCAGAAACAGTGTTTTGTCCATTTACTGTGCCTCTGCGTTTTATAATACCACTCTCGTAAAGCATAGCTTCCACAAGAGTGGTTTTCCCGGCGCCAGAACTTCCCAACAGCGAGATGTTCTTAATTTCATTAGATTGATATACTTTCATACTGTATTAAATTATAAATGATTAATACTAAAAAATAAATTGCTTTTTATAATGAAAAATCGTATGGCAATGTATGAAATCTCAACAATAAATTTACTTAATTATCTATGTTGTATAACAGTGTTTTTTAGCATAAAAATACCTGATCCACATCCCAAAGGGGATAAAAGATCAGGTTCTATAAAATGAAAGTAATAGCTTTTTCTATTGAATAAAGGGCTGTTTTACTTTCTCAGCATTGCTTTTGTTTCTTTCCAATATACGGGGGAGGAGATAAAGAACCAAAGGGTAACAAAAATACAAAATGCCAGAATAACACCGAAAACCGCATAACTATTTTCGGAAGTGAACTGAGTAGTTAGTGAGAAAAAGAGCGTGCCCAGAAGTACGAAAATAAAGGTTAACAGGTTCAGATAACCAATCATATCACCAAGTTTCCGACCTAAACCGGAGTTCTGAAGTATCGACAAGCAGGGAATTTGAAACAAGCCACCCATAAATGCTACTGCGAATACACAAAGAATAAAAAACCAAAGACTGAGATGAAAAAAGCTAAGAACGATAAACATCAAACTCATACCCATTATTCCAATCAGAATCAGCCCTTTTTTTACCTCTCTGCCCGATATTTTACCGGCTGCCCAACAACCCAATGCAATGCCAATGGCGGCGCAAGCCATTACCATACCTGTGGTGGTGTTCGAAGCCTGATAAACATGTTTGCAATGAATGACCAGGTTCATTTGCAGCATTCCACCAATAAGCCAAAAAGCAGATGCACCAAAAATGGCATTGTTGACACTGGCATGATTTCGAGCGAAGCGGTAGGAATCAATCAAAAAACGAATGGGGTTGAGCGTGCCCGCTTTGTTCTCATCTTCGGGGAGTTCCACCGCTTTTATAGAACGGGTAACCACATAGCCGAGCACTGCCAGACCAATATAGATGCCGAACACCACCCATTGGTTGTAGACATCCGATACAATTGAAGCACTAACCGTACCGATAAGAATACCCAAAAAGGCCATCATTTCGAATACGCCACTACCAAAAGAAACACCATGTTCGCCACCAATATCGCGGATTAAGCTGTACTTGGAAGGCGAGTACAAACAACTCAAAATTCCCATAACCAAAACGGCAAAGACGGCCACCATCACCCAGTGAAAATAAAAGGCGACACATGCCACAGCCAATACCGGTATCTCGAGCAATTTACAAAGGCTGAACACTTTCTTTTTGGAATAAATGACAGCAAATCTACCGGCCAAGGGCGAAAGAAACAGATAGGGTACAACCAACGATGCCGAAACCATGGAAATAAGCTGTGATTGCGTCATCCATTTGGGTAAAGCCCAGCCAACAGCAATGAATATAATGCAGTTTTTCAAGAAATTATCGTTGTAAACCCCGAGGAAATTACTAAGGAATAGCGGAGTCCATTTGTTGCGAAATAGTTGCATGTAATTTTATTATAAACCCGGAGTAAAAGATGAATCTTATTCCGGGTGTTGGTGATTATTGTTTGATTATCAATGTTTACGAAGCGAGAAGATAAATCGAAGTCCACCTCCGGGCACATTTTTGGCAGAGATATTTCCCCGGTGAAAGAGAACAGCATTTTTTACGATGGCCAACCCTAAACCGGTTCCACCCACTTTTCGGCTTCGCCCTTTGTCTACCCGATAGAAACGCTCGAACAGCCTACTTAAATGTTCCTCGGCTACTCCGATACCATTGTCGGAAAAGGAGAAATAGTAAAACTGCTCATCTTCCCGATAGCAATTAATCTCTATGGTCAGTTTTTCGCCGCCGTATGCTAATGCGTTGTCAAGTAAATTTCTGAAAATAGAATACAGCAGTGACCTGTTGCCCTGTATCTCGCAGTCAACCATCACTTTATTGATGGCAGTACATTCCTTTTGTTCGATTTGCAAATGAACATCTTTGAGTACGTCGGATACAACCTCGTACAAATTTGACGGCTCTTTTTCGAACAATCGCTTGGCCTCATCCATCTTGTTGAGTGTGGAAATGTCCTGTAACAAAGCGCTCAGGCGTTGTGCCTGCTGGAATGAACGCTCAACAAAGAATCGCTGGCGAAGTGGATCCAGATTTGGATTTTCGAGAATACTTTCCATATATCCCAAAATGCTGCTTACGGGAGTCTTTAGCTCGTGCGAGATATTCTGTGTTAAATGCCTTTTTAGCTCATTCTCATGCTCTTGCACGGATATGTCGTTGATGGAAATTTCAAATGTATTGTCCTGAAAAACGATGCATTGCAAGGCAAATATACGTCCGCCTTTCTCAATTTTCAACCGCTTTCTGTTCAACTGATTGTTGAGCAGACTTTGATTGATAAACTCATTAATTTCGTCCAACTCGGGAAGTAAAAATATCTGATCGGAACTTTCGCATTGATGATCGGAAAGAATATTGGTGTACTGAATAAAATGGGTATTGGCAAGAATTTCTTTCTTCTCCGACGAAAAAATACCCAGACCTTCTTGCGAAATTAAAAGATGCTTGATGAGTTTTTCACGCTCCTTATTTACATCATCTTTGGTGAGTAGCAGTAGTTTATAAAGATGCACAATATTCTTACTTATTTCTCCCAATTCATCATTGGGGAATTCAATATTTGTGTCCAGAATTTCTTCATTTTCAGCCTTTTGAGTAAAGATGCGTAGTCGGTCTATCGATCGGGTAAAATTGCGGGCAATAAGGTAAAGTGCCAGTATGGCAAAAATCAGCACCACAATCATGAAATACATGAAAGAAGTGTTGGCTTTAAGCATGCTTGCCAGGCTGACATTGTAGGGCAATGCACTGCGAACGAATGCACGTGGGAACCGATGCGCTAAATAGTAATAATTCACCCCGGTGGAGAAGGAGTGTCGAATGGCTTTTCCGTTTTCTGAAGTCAATGCCATCTGAATTTCAGGTCGTTGAAGATGATTGCCCAACTTTGTTCCTTTTTTTACAAACGAGTCGAAAATCACCACACCTGTTGTGTCAATTACGGTTACCCGCAACGAGCTGTCAGGGAATAAACGAACGTACTGTTCGAGGTTTTCCCAGCTCGCCCCTTTTTCCTCAAAAAACTTATTGATGGTATAATTGTAAATGGTCAGTTGCTGATCCAGTTGTTGGGTACGGAACTCTTTTTCGCGTTGGTACTGAAAAAACGAGATGATAGCCAGCATCAAAAAGAAGATGCTGAAGAAATAAAGAAACAGTCGGCGATTTAAAGTCATGTGAGAATTTACTATTTAGACATTTACCATTTACTTTTAGAGTAGATCACAGAATAAAAATTCAATCACTATTTAACTAATAGAAATGGTAAATTGTAACTGAAACAATAGTCAATATCGCTATTCTTCAAAGCAATACCCGTAACCGAGTCGGGTAACAATATTTTTACCATACGGCCCGATTTTCTTTCGTAAACGAGTGATGTTGACGTCAATGGTTCGGTCGAGTACAATTACCTCGTCGCTCCATACGCGTGTAAGCATTTCGTCGCGCGAGAAAACACGGTTCTTGTTTTCTAGAAACAGTCGGAGTATTTCATATTCTTTTTTGGTAAATGGAATTTCTACACCGTCGAGCAGTACCTTTTTATTGCCTAAAAACATAACCAGGGTTTCGTAGGTCAATTGTTCCACTGGTACCACTGTTTTTTTGTTTTCGACGCGGCGAATAACAGCTTTTACACGTGCCAGCACCTCACGAATTGAAAATGGTTTCGAAATATAATCGTCGGCACCGATATTAAATCCGGTCAGGCGATCGGTTTCAGAGTCTTTTGCAGTAAGAAAAATAATGGGTGTAGATGCAGTAGCAGGGTTTTCGCGAAGTGCGCGTGCCATCTTGAAGCCCGACATTTCGCCCATCATTACATCCAACAATAACAGATTATACTCTGAAATATCTTTTTTTAATGCCTCTTCGGCTGAGTAAGCTACATCAACCTGATAGCCCTCTGTTTCAAGATTAAATTGAAGAATTTCACACAAGTCTTCTTCGTCGTCAACTACCAAAATACGATATGGATTCATACGTTATTGAATTAAAATTATGTTACAAAGTAACTAATCTATTGTTTCGGAACTGTGTAATAAGTGTTACAAAAGTATGATAAAAATATTTAATTCGATGAAACATCAACAATAAAAACGTGAAAGAGGCAAATCAAGTGTTGATTTACCTCTTTGACAAAGGGCTAGTAAACAAATTCTTTATCGTTACTAAGCCTGAAATTTAGTTCTTGGGCGAATGCTTTAATACCTTGGCGTCAAGATAAAAGAAAATTTCCTCGGCAATATTGCTGCAATGATCACCAATTCGTTCCAGTTTTCTGATGGCTGCAATCATGTGCAGGCACTCAAAGGCTCTGTCGGGGTTCTTTTGAATGTAGTCAGCAATAATTCTTGTTGCGTTTACATTTATCTCATCTACAATGTAGTCTTCACTAAAGATGGCAGTTGCCATGTCTGATTTTTCATTTTCAAATGCCTCCAGGCCTTGTGAAAGCATTTTGTTTACCTGTCCGATCATTTCGTTCAGTTTGGTATCCACAATAATCTCAGCATCAAGTATTACCGAAGGATAGGTTATCAATACCCGTGAAATGCCATAAGCAAAATCGGCAATACGTTCGAGGTTGGAGTTTATTTTTAGAACGGCCAGCACAAAACGTAAATCAACTGCCACAGGTTGGTGAAGTGCAATGATGTTTTCGCATTCACTGTCAATTTTCAACTCGTAGGCATCCACCTTTTTTTCGCGCATGGAAACTTTGGTAGCCAGCTCTTTGTCGAACGATAAAATAGCCTCGCCGGAATTTGCAACTTGCGAAATGACCAATTTCCACATGTCAATAATGTCTTGACGAAGTGTTACTAATTCTTGTTCTAAGTGTCTCATATAAATGTCTTAAGTCGGCAGTCTATTGACACAAGTCAATAAAGCCGGATTTAATTTTGTTTAGATACCGTAATAATAGGAAAGTCAGTAGTCTTTTGACTGCCGTCATTTGTCTTATTTTTCACCCAAACCTTCCTGTAATATAATTCTGAGTAGAAATATGTTGCGGATTGGTGAAAATTTTTGTGGTTTCATCGTATTCTATCAATTCGCCTAGATAGAAATAGGCTGTTTTGTCGCTTACACGCGAAGCTTGTTGCATGTTGTGCGTAACAATAACGATGGTATAATCTTTTTTCAATTCGTAGATCAACTCTTCGATTTTGGCAGTAGAAATGGGGTCGAGTGCCGAAGCAGGTTCGTCCATTAATAATACTTTTGGTGAGATAGCCAACGCCCGTGCAATACAAAGTCGTTGTTGTTGTCCTCCGGATAACGCGAAAGCTGATTTTTTCAGTTTGTCTTTCACCTCGTCCCACAACGCAGCTGCTTTGATAGATTCCACCACGCGTTCTTCAATAAATGTTTTGTCGTTAACTCCGTTTACACGCAAGCCATAGGCTACGTTTTCGAAGATAGACTTTGGAAATGGATTCGGTTTTTGAAATACCATACCCACTTTTTTACGTAATTCGTCAACATGAATTCCCGGTGCGTATATGTCCTGTTCTTCAATCAAAACTGAGCCTGTCAGCCTTGTTCCGGGAATCAAATCATTCATCCGGTTAAGGATGCGGAGAAAAGTTGATTTGCCACAACCCGATGGCCCAATGAAAGCCACAACTTTGTTTTGTTCTACTTCCAGGTTGATGTTTTTTAGTGCATGAAAGTCACTATAATAAAAATCAACATTCTTAGCGTCAATGGTTAGCATATTTTTTAGTCTACAGTCGACCGTTGTCTGTCGACAAATTGGTTTAATTAGTTTTTACTTTCTTAGAGAAATAGTTTCTGAGTACATTGGCCAATATGTTGACCAAAAGTACTATAAATATCAATACAAGCGCCGTTCCATAGGCAATTCCTCTTGAGGCTTCTATATCCGTTCCACTGGTAGTGATTACGTACAGGTGGTAGGGCAAGGCCATAACCTGATCGAAAATGCCGGTTGGAAGTTTTGGTAAGAAGTAGGCTGCCACTGTAAAGAGGATAGGAGCCGTCTCGCCCGAAACACGTCCGATGGAGAGGATGAGTCCTGTAATTATGTTTGGAAGTGCCATTGGCAGAATTACCTTCCGAATGGTTTGTAATTTTGTTGCACCCAATGCAAGACTACCCTCGCGGTACGAAAAATCAATTGCTTTAAGCGATTCCTCGGTGGTACGGATAACCAGCGGTAGTGAAAGTAAACCCAGCGTAAGCGAACCGGCTAGAATTGAATCGCCAAAACCCATTGTGTTGACAAACAATGCCATCCCGAAAAGTCCGAAAACTACCGAAGGTACACCACTTAAGTTATTCGTCATGATACGGATAAAAGTGGCAATTTTACTTCCGGCTGCATATTCGTTCATATAAATACCGGACATGATTCCTACCGGGAAACTAAAAAGACTACTTCCTAAGACGAGATATAGTGTACCAACAATAGCCGGAAAGATACCACCTTTTGTCATACCCTCCTCAGGAGCTTTGGTTAGAAAATCCCAACTGATAACGCCAATTCCTTTTGAAACGATGAATCCCAAAATCAGAATTAAGATAGCCACAACCGAATAACTCATCAGTTTAAAGATGGTAAACGCAATAGCCTGTGACCAGCGTTTTTTTCGATCAGAATTGTTTGTATTTATAATTGGGGTCATTTTGTGTTGAAGTTTAATCGTTGAATTGATTCGTGTTTTTTATTGTACAAATTATTAAATTGTGTACTCGTCAGCTTGTCTACTATTTTTAGCTATATTTTTTTTTGCTGATAAACTCAATACTGATACTGATAACCATTGTGATAAGGAATAATATGCATCCCAGGGCAAATAAGGCTTGATAATGACCGCTCCCGGCAGATGCTTCACCCAGTTCGGCAGCAATGGTGGCAGGAATCGTACGTACCGGTTCGAGTAAGGTGTGTGGAATAACAGCAGCATTTCCGGTAACCATCAGTACTGCCATGGTTTCACCAATGGCACGACCAATACCCAGGACGGCTGCTGAAGTGATACCTGATTTTGAATAGGGAATAATAACGCGGTAGATGGTTTGCCATTGTGTGGCACCAAGTGCTAAACTTGCTTCTTTAGTAGCTCTGGGAACAGTACGCATGGCATCTTCGGCCACAGTGATTATGGTTGGAAGTGCCATGATAGCAAGCACTATACTACCTGCAAGAGCCGTTTCTCCCACCGGTAATTTGAATGATTCTTGTAAAAAAGGAACAATTACCACCAAGCCAAAGAAACCGTAGACCACCGATGGAATTCCGGCCAGAAGTTCAATAAGTGGTTTTAGAAAATTTCGAACTCGCATGGAGGCTATTTCGGCAAGATACACTGCTACTGCAATACCGAATGGTAATGAGAGCAGAATTGCACCCAAACTGACCCAAATAGTACCTAGCAACAAAGGTAATAAACCATACTGAGCCGATGGAGAGGCTGTTGGATACCATTCTTTTCCTCCAAAGAAATCGCCAGGGCGCAGGGTTTCGTGATTTAATAATGTACCGTTGAAGTTTTTTGCGATATACTCCTTTGGTAAGAACAATATTATGCCTGCGTGTTTTGAGGTTAGTTCACTTGCTTTCGAAGGAATATTTTCAAAGCTGGCTCCCAGTTCCTCTTCGGTATAATACTTTGTCAAGTCGCTTAGTCGAACTACTTCAATCGGTTCTTCTTTGCCACCCACTTCGTCCCAGTTGGTTATTTCTCCATCAAATATCTGCTTTATCTGATACGAATTCAAATCTTTTACAGGATTTGCCTTGTTGAGCCCGAGTACATAACCTTCTTCAATGACCGGACTGTTGAATAATCCGGATGCTTCTTTGAACAAAAAAATCACTATTAATAATATGGTAATACTTGTTATACTACCACTTAATAATAATGCACCTTCTACTAATTTTTCGAGGAATCGTTTCACGTTTCTTTTGATTTTAAAAACAGTACAAAGAAACGGCAGCAGTATTAAAACTAAATTACGAAAATATTACAAACCTGTTACATTTTTTCAGTCGACAGATATGTCAGATATATGCATCTAT
Source organism: Paludibacteraceae bacterium (assembly GCA_942493025.1). Lineage (GTDB taxonomy): Bacteria > Bacteroidota > Bacteroidia > Bacteroidales > Paludibacteraceae > Paludibacter. The sequence goes on along the minus strand of OW818663.1, from coordinate 2,883,213 downwards.
ATTTCAGCTATTTGACAAATAATTCCCACTGGAAAGCACTACATATTAAAATTGTAACAGCATTGTAATAGTTTTGGCAAAATCTTGTAATATAGTCGCCGTTTCTTTGCATCGTAAACTGAAAGAGAAAAAATGATATTATAAACTAAATTCAAAAAATAAAGAAATGACATTAAAAAGTTTAGCAATTATCGCATTAGGTCTTATAAGTTCGGCCGTTGCATTTTCGCAAGAAGAAAAGGTGGATACTCTAAATGTACTTGATCAGCGCGTTACAATTATCGAAGATCATGTTCTTACATCAAAAAAACTAAAGATTAGTGGATACCTGCAAGCGCAGTGGCAATCTTCTCAAATTGATTCAGTTGGTAAGGGATCACAAGACATGAAGGTAGGAACTGCTAAATCGGGAAGTGAAACTACAGACATGAACCGTTTCGGTATTCGCCGCGGTCGTATTAAAGTGGCTTACGAAGATTTTGGTTGTACAGGTGTGTTACAATTCGATTTGACTGAAAAAGGATTGGCACTTAAAGATGCATATTTGAATATACTTGATCCATGGACCGGTTATGTTTCTGTCAAAGGAGGTGTTTTTGATCGTCCTTTTGGCTACGAAATTTCATACTCTTCTTCTCGTCGCGAGTCGCCTGAACGTAGTCGTATTTTCCAAACATTGTTTCCCGACGAACGCGATTTGGGTGCAATGCTAACACTTCAGGCTCCTAAAACCTCTCCATGGAATGTGTTAAAGCTGGAAGCCGGACTTTTTGCAGGTAATGGTATATATCAGGACAACGATAGCAAAAAGGACTTTATGGGACACCTATCGTATAATAAAACATTAACGTCAAACATGAAAATTGGTGCAGGAGCATCGTTGTACGATGGAAGCGTAGCACAAACAAACGTAAATGTTTATACTGTTGCTAATGGCGCATTTGTACTGAATAATAATCCAACAAATAAAAATAGCTTTGCTAAACGTCAATATTTCGGATTAGACGGTCAGTTTGTTTTGAGTTCAGCACTGGGGCTTACCACAATTCGTGCCGAATACATCTGGGGACAACAACCGGGACGCTCTGACAATTCAAGCAGCCCGAAATCAGGTTTATTGCCGGGAATGGATGCAAGCAACGCAGCGGTAGTAAGCGCGGCAACTTATACTGCTAACTTAACAACAGGCGCCGTAACAGTCAAGTCAGGAACAGCCATTGGCACAGATACCTATATTCGCAAAATGGCAGGTGGTTATGTACATTTTATTCAAGACATTGCTGACACAAAACACAGTGTGGTTGTGAAATACGATTGGTATGATCCAAACACAAACATTGCCGCTAACCAAATTGGAGTATCAGGTACAAATACAGGCAAAGCAGATGTTGCTTATTCTACATTAGGGCTTGGTTATATGTACCGCATGAACAATAACATACGTATCATGGCTTATTACGACATTGTATCTAACGAAAAGGTGAATGTAGTTTCCACTGCTTTAAAAGGTCTGACAAAGAATTTGGCTGACAATCTTGTAACAGTGCGTGTACAATATAAATTCTAATTTAAAAAATTAAATAACAAACACATTAAAAAAATAAATGAAAATGAAAAAACTAATTTTATCACTTATGATGGTTTGCACAATTGCACCATCGTTTTATGCTCAAAAATTAAAAGGTAGTGACACTGTTTTACCATTGGCACAAAAAGAAGCTGAAGTATTCGGTAAAAAAACCGGTAAATCAATAACTGTAATCGGTGGTGGTAGTGGTGTAGGTATTGCTGCGCTGTTAGAAGGAACAACCGATATTGCAATGTCATCTCGTGCAATGAAATTTGACGAAAAGGTAAAATTTCAGGAATCAGGTAAATCTCTAGTAACAAAGATTGTTGCCTATGATGCATTAGCTGTGGTGGTGAATCCTGCTAATCCGGTTTCAAAATTGACAAGAGCACAACTTGAAGGTATTTTTACAGGTAAGATCACAAACTGGAAACAAGTAGGTGGTGCCGATTTGAAAATCATCCCTTACTCTCGCGAGTCAAGCTCTGGAACTTACGAATTCTTCAAAGAACACGTTTTGATGAACAAGAACTATGTAAACTCTATTCTAAGTATGCCTGCTACAGGTGCTATTATCCAATCGGTAAGCCAAACAAAAGGAGCAATTGGTTATGTTGGTTTAGCGTATGTTACAAAAGGGATTAAAACCATACACGTATCATTTGACGGTAAAAAATATATTGAGCCAAGCGAAGAAACAGCTAAGAATAAGACGTACCCTGTCATTCGTCCACTATACTTTTACATGGATAAAAAAGCAGAAGCCAAATCAAAACCACTGGTAGATTTTATCATGTCGGCCGAAGGTCAAAGAATAGTTGCGCAAGTTGGTTATGTTCCGGTAAAGTAAATTCTATTCTATAGATAGATTCCAATTTAGAAGTCCGCTGTCAAACATTGTTTTGGCGGCGGACTTTTCTTTTTTTTATTGAAGTCTAAGATGAGAACAACAATGTGATGACTCCACGCGTACCTTGGATTGTTTAGTAAAACTGCAATTGCTTCATTCCAGTCTTTTAGTCACAATGAATGGATAACTCGCTAAAAAGAATGATTTTTGTCTAAAAATCATTCTTTTGTTATTAAAACATGTTTAATAACATATTTTAAGGGCATTTTAAGTAATTTTGCTTGTTGGAAAAGTATTAGGCAGTTTGTCGAAAAAGTACTATTAAATCCTCATTATCAAGCTTATTTGGTCTAAATTGAAATTATTTGCGCAATAAAATGAAGTTTGTGAGTAGAAAAAGTATTGTTTAAAGCTAAAAAAATATAGTTTTTATTCTTGTAGATACTTTATTTTTGCACAGTCGGAATTTATTATTCCCAACAATAATTAACCTTTAATATTAAATTTAATTCCATGAAAAGAAAAATCAATTTTCTATTGGTATTGCTCCTATTTGGAGTAGGCTTAGTTTCTGCTCAGCAGAATCTTTCTGTTTCGGGAGTTGTTACTGATGCAGGTGATGGAAGTCCACTAGTTGGCGTTTCTGTGCTTGTAAAAGGATCAACAGTCGGAACAATTACAGACATGAGCGGTAAATACACTTTAAAAGCTGCTCAAGGTGCAACACTCGTATTTTCGTACATTGGTATGGAAAAACAACAAGCTGTTGTAAAAACAAATGTGGTTAATGTAGCTTTAGGCTCAGATTCGAAGATGTTGAACGAAGTGGTTGCAATAGGTTACGGAACCATGAAAAAGAAACTGGTAACCGGTGCCACAGTGCAAGTTAGCGGTGACAAATTACAAAAACAAAGTACTACAAGTGCATTTACTGCATTACAAAGTCAGACTCCAGGTGTTAATATTACTCAAAGCTCAGGACAACCGGGCGAAGGTTTTAAAGTAAATATTCGTGGTATTGGTACTGTTGGTAATTCAGATCCACTTTATGTAATCGATGGTATTTCTGGTGGTAGTATCAATAATTTAAACCCATCAGACATTGAATCTATAGATGTATTGAAGGATGCGGCTTCTGCTGCTATTTATGGTGCACGTGCGGCCAATGGTGTAATTCTGGTTACTACTAAACAAGGAAAATCAGGTAAGATTCAAGTATCATACGATGGGTATTACGGAATTCAAAATCCGGCCAAACAAGCTTCACTGCTTACTGCACAAGAGTATATAGCAGTAAATGATGAAATTGATTTTAATGAAGGCATGGCTGCAAAAGACTGGAATACCATTTTAGGTTCACTTTCCAACTCGGTAAAAGATGGTTCGTGGAAAGGAACAAATTGGTTGGATTTGATTACAAACAGAAATGCACCAACTCAAAATCACTCTATTAATATTGCAGGTGGTAACGATGCTTCAAAATTTTCGATGGGTGTATCTAATACTTCTCAAGAAGGTATTTATGGTAAACCAGTTCCATCAAAATATGAACGAACCACTGTACGTTTAAATTCTGACCATGTTATTGCAAAAGTTTCAGGATTGGAAGTTATAAAAGTTGGACAGACATTGAATTATAATTATGTGACAAAAAGTGGTATTGGTATTGGTAACCAATATTGGAATGATATTTCAAACGTGCTTAGAGCTACACCTCTTTTGCCGGTGTATGATGCTGCAGGAAATTATTTTAATCAAGATGACAAGACTGACGCCGGCTTAGGTGGTGATGCCTTTTCACCTTATTCAAATCCGGCGGCTGATATGGTTTATAACCGAGGAAATAATATCTCGAAGAACCATGGTTTGAATATGTCTGCTTATTTGCAAATTCAACCGATAAAGAATTTGATATTCAAATCTCAATTTGGATATAAATTAAGCGCAAGCTCTTACAGATCATATAATCCCGGTTATGAGGCTCTTTCTTCTACAAATCCGGATAAATTAAACTCAGTTTCTCAAAATATGAGTTTAGGATGGAATTATTCACTCGAAAATACGATAAACTATAAACTTAAACTTTCATCACACAGTATTGATGCATTGGTTGGTCAGAGTTTAGAAAAGTGGGGTATGGGTGAAAACCTATCAGGGCAAAATGGGAATCTACTATTTGGTGATTTTGAACATGCTTATTTAGACAATTCTCAAGGTTTAGTTGCAGGACAAACCTATGTAAACGGAAGCCCATGGGGCGAAGGTGGTTTAGCATCATTTTTTGGTCGTGTGAACTACGATTATAATGAAACCTATATGGCTTCTGTAGTTATGCGTGCTGATGGATCTTCAAATTTTGCCAGAGGTAAGCGTTGGGGATATTTCCCATCGGTTTCTGCAGGTTGGGTGGTTTCTAACGAAAGCTTTATGGAGTCAACAAAAGACTGGATGGACTTCTTGAAAATTCGCGGAAGCTTTGGAGAGAATGGTAACTGTAATATCAAAGCATTCCAATACTTAGCAACCGTATCATTTGATAAAACCGCTGCTTATACTTTTGGAAATAATAAAGATCAACAAACCACTGGAGGGTATCCTAATATCCTACCTAACCCTGATGTTAAGTGGGAAACTTCACAACAAACCGATTTCGGATTCGATGCAAGATTCTTAAATTCTCGTTTAAGTTTGACGTTTGACTGGTATAAAAAGCTGACAAAAGATTGGTTAGTTGTTGCACCTCAATTGGCTTCGTTTGGAACAGGTGCGCCATACATTAATGGTGGAGATATTAAGAATCAGGGTTACGAAATTGCTTTAGGATGGAAAGATAAAATTGGGTCAGATTTCACTTATGGAGTTAATACCAATTTGTCGTTCAATAAAAATGAAGTAACCAGAATTGCTAATACGGATAAAATTATTCCCGGACCAAGCAATGTTTTAAGTCAGGGAACTTCAGAATTTTATCGTGCTGAAGTAGGGCATCCTATTGGATTCTTTTATGGTTATAAATCAGAAGGTATTTTCCAAAATCAAGCTGATATTGATGCATGGAAAGCTGCAGGAAATGGAATTCTTCAAACGAACGTTCAACCGGGCGATGTAAAGTTTGCCGACCTGAACCATGATAATGTTATTGATAAAGATGATAAAGGACAAATTGGTGATCCCAATCCAGATTTCTTATTAGGTTTGAATTTTGATTTTGGCTATAAAGGTTTTGATTTAAATATTAGCTGTTACGGTGCTTTTGGTCAACAAATTGCCAGATCTTATCGTAGTTTTGCCGGTAGCCGTTACGAAAATTATACAACTGAAGTGTATCAACGCTGGCATGGTGAAGGTACTTCAAATCTATGGCCTCGTTTAACGTCAGGATCTAATGTGAATTATCAGGAATTGTCAAGTATTTTTCTTGAAAGCGGAGATTATTTGAAAGTTAAAAACATCACTCTGGGTTATGATTTTAAGAGATTGTATAAAAAGATGCCATTTTCTCAAGCACGTTTGTTTGTAACGGCTCAAAATCCATTCACAATTACTAAATATTCGGGTATGGATCCTGAGATTGGTTCTGATGCCGGTTCGGGTAATTCATGGGCTTCAGGCATTGATATCGGTTTCTATTCTAGCCCTAAAACTTATTTAATAGGTTTAAACATTAAATTCTAATAGAAAATAGTATGAAAAAAATATTATATTCAGCTTTGGCTGCAGCCACGCTGCTGTTAACCGGCTGTGAGAGTTTTCTGGACACTCAAAACTTGACTGAAAAGAATACTTCAAATTATCCTGAAACGGTAGTTGATGCTCAACAAGTTGTTGCGGGTGTGTACAATAATTTAAGTGTTGTAAATGCAAGTCCTCAGTCCTCATTCCTTTTTGTTTCGGAACTTGCCTGCGATGACCGTTTAGGTGGTGGTGGCGAGAATGACAAATTGATGCAAGCTGTAGATTTGATGATGAATAACGGTAAAGATATGCTTGGTCAATTTTGGACGGATCGCTACAAAGGGATTTTCCGTGCTAATGTTGCTATCGAAACATTGGGTAATGTAAAAGGATATGCCAACGATGATCAAAAAAATCAAATGATTGGAGAAGCATATTTCCTTCGAGCATTTTATTACTATGAGTTGGCATCCTTGTATGAAAATGTTCCGCTCGTTGTGACTTCTGCCCCCGAAAATAAAGCTCAAGCCACTCCGGATGAAACCTGGGGTCAGATTATCTCCGATCTTAAAAAAGCGATTGAATTGATGCCGGCAAAACCTCTGGGTTCAAGCTGGGTTGAAGCAGGGCATGCAGACAAATGGGCTGCTGAAGCTTTAATGGCTCGTGCGTTTTTATTTTACACAGGATTTTATGAAAAAGCTGATGTTACTTTGCCTGATGGATCTAAAGTAACTAAGGCTGACGTTATTGGTTGGGTTGACAATTGTGTGTCAAATTCAGGATATTCATTAGTGCCGGATTTCCGTAACTTATGGGCATATTCGAATAGATTAACCAAAGAAGACTACTCTTATACAAAAGGACAGAACTTGAAATGGGTTGAAGATGATAACGCTATTAACCCTGAATCTATGTTTGCAATCAAATATTCAAAATTTGCAGCATGGAGTACTACTATTGGATACTCAAATGGATATGCATTATTTATGGGTATTCGTGGTGGACAAGATCTTGCTAAAACTTTCCCATTTGGTCAGGGTTGGGGTGCAGGTCCTATTGCACCTAACTTGTGGAGCGACTGGAGCTCTTCTGAACCCGCAGATAAACGAAAAGAAGCTACCATTTGTAATATTCCAACAGAACTGGCGCCTCTTGGTTTTGCTAAAGGAGGTTGGGCAGATTGGGTACAGGAAACGGACTATACAGGCAAGAAATGTGCTGCTACAACATCGAAAAAACCGGGTGGAGCAGGATATTTTGAAACATTTGAACAAGATATGTACGGTTATACCAGTGTAAATTTCCAATTGTCAAGTATTCACGATTTGGTTCTTATTCGTTTTGCAGATGTGTTATTGATGCAATCGGAGTTGAAACAAGACAATTCAGGGCTTAATAAAGTTAGGGCTCGTGCAGGACTTCCGGGTGTTACTTATAGCTTAGCTGCTATTCAAAACGAACGCCGTTGGGAGTTAAGCTGTGAAGGTACACGCTGGAATGATATTCGCCGTTGGCACATTGCACCAACTGCTCTTGCTAAACAAGATAATCAGCCGGTGTACTTTAAAGGTGTGGCTGGAGTAAATGCTACAGCTCATAATGGTGGTGGATATGCTGCCCGTTATAATGTTACCAGAGGTTTCTTCCCTATCCCGGATACTCAAATTTCATTGTCTAATGGAGTTTTGAAACAGAATGCAGGTTGGGGCAGTCAAGATGCAGAATACACCGGTTGGAAATAATTTTACAATAAATAAATAATAAATTATTATGAAAAAAATATTTTATATTACTTTTACCTTGGTGCTCATGACTGTTTTTGCCAGTTGTGATCCGATAGAGAATAGACTGGATGCAGGTGCGGTAATAACCGCGGCAGAATTGCAGGCTACTGTCACTCCTTTAGTTGTTGGAGGTAAGAATACAAATAAAGTCAGAGTAAAATGTACCAGTCCGGTGCTTTGTAAATGGACTGATGGTGTAAAATCATACGTTAGTAATGATGTGGATATGATTTTATTTGTAACAGGTCAACAAACTATCAAGTTAACAGCAAAGACTGCTGATGGATCATTTATTACAAAGTCCTTTCCGGTAACTGTTGATAAAATGGAATTTCCTGTTGAACCTCAATATGGATACCTTTGTGGTTCAGGTTCTAAGACATGGACCTGGGCCAGCACAAAATGTTTTGGTAATGGACATGCTTATGCCTGGGATCCGGTTAATAAACTTCCGGAATGGTGGGTGTTGAGTCCGGCTGACGTAGCAACGCAATGTACTGAAAAGGGAAAACCTGCTGAAGGGCTAGACGCTAAGATGCGTTTTACTCTGGTAGATTTGAAACATGAAAAGATTAGTTCTACAGGCGCTGTTCTTTCTACAGGTGCATTTAGCTTCAATATGCTTGCCGATTCGCATAACTGGTCAACAGGAACACTTACATTTGTTGGGTCTAACATATTGTTTGGATATGATTTGAATGGAAGTCTTGCTCCCTGGAGTACATATGACATCATGGCTTTAGACAGCAGTCAATTAGTTTTAGGTGCAAAAGGTGCAGATGGAACTTACTGGTATTGGGTTTTTGTTGCAAATTAATCCTCATTTTTTATAATGATAATCTTAAAAGAAGGAGGGCATTTTTGCCCACCTTCTTTTTCTTCGTTTAAAGGCCTTGTATGACGTATTTAGTAAAGAAGTTTCCGGATTTTAATGTTATAGCAGAAATTGCGGTGTTTGAGCTTGTTGATAAAGTTCTTGAGTATCAGGTAATGATGCATGTCGATGTTGCAGAAATGACCTTTCATCAGCAATTAAATGCTCTTCAAATTTCGCTGCATTCGTTTTTGGCAGATGAAGTTTTACAGAGTGCTGTTCCTGTCTTTGCCCATTGTTTTATGAGTGATGCGGCTAATCAACAAGAAGAAGTTTCGAAGATATTGTCCGCACAGTTGAACTGTACAATCAGCTGCGTAAAGCAACCACCGCTTGATGGTAGTAAACTTGCACTTTGGTTGCAGCTGCAAACTGGTGTGAAAGCTGAAAATGACGGTTTGATCTACTATGAGCACAATGGTTATCGTCAATATTTTACAACGGCTGATTGCGGCGGGCAAATAGCTGTGAAAGCAGATTCGTTTTTTCAAACAAAAGAATTACTTGAAAGTTACCAAGAACAATTAAGCAAACGGGAATGCACGATGGCTCGTGATTGTGTCCGTACCTGGTTTTTTGTTCGTGATGTTGATTTGAATTATCAGGGTGTGGTTGATGCGCGGAGAGAAAACTTTGAACTAAATGGCTTGACAGCCGAAACTCATTATATTGCTAGTACCGGTATAGAGGGTTGTGTTGCTGACCCAAATGTAAAAGTGTTGTTGAATACCCATGTGATAAAAGGGTTAGTGGAAGGGCAAATGCAATTTCTTTACGCTAAAGATAACTTAAACCCAACACACGAATATGGTGTGACCTTCGAACGTGGTGTTTCGATTGATTTTGGGGATAGGCGAAAAGTGTATATCAGTGGAACGGCAAGCATCGATAATAAGGGTTTGATTGTTCATCCCGGTAATATTGAGAAACAAGTTCAACGTATGTTGGAAAATGTGAATGCTTTGTTGATTGAAGCCGATTGTGGGTTTGAGGATCTGATGCAGATAATTGTCTACCTACGTGACATGGCTGATTATAAGCTTGTGAATGAACTATTTGAGCAAAAATTTCCAGCCGTGCCCAAAGTAATAGTGTTGGCTCCGATTTGCAGGCCGGGTTGGTTGGTAGAAATGGAATGTATTGCTTCGAAAGCATTATGTAACCCGCAATACAGAGATTTATAATCCTTTTAAAATTATTCATTTGAATTGATTTTATGAATAATAATTCGTTTCTTTGAGGCCGTTTCAATAAACTGTTTATTCTTATCAATAAATGATTTGGTTGATGTTCTATTGACCAATAATTTCATAATGCTATCGACAAATCACAATGAATAAAATTACGAAATACCTTGAGCGACTATCACCACTTCTATTCGGCTTAGTGATATTTGCATTCTTTGCTTTTAAATATAATTATCATCTTCATTATCAGGAACAATTACAGATGTTTCTCTTTACATCTGATTATTTCTCAAATTTGGCAAGCTGTCCCGGAGGCATTGCCGATTACCTTGGTACTTTTTTTGTGCAATTCTACTATTATTCGTGGATAGGTGCGTTAATAATTGCTGTAATGTTGGTTATCCTTCAGCAGCAAATGTGTTCACTGTCAGGTAAGCTGAAGTTCGGTTCATTATTCTATCCATTAACGTTTATTCCATCTGTCCTGTTCTGGGCATTGCTTTGCGACGAAAATTTCTTACTCACCGCATTAATTGCAGTAATCATTACAGTGGGTTTTGTTCAAATCTATACACTGTTGAGACAACCGCGACTTAGAATTATAGCATTCGTAATTATATTAGCAACTTTATATTGGATTGTTGGAGGAGTCTTTTGGGTTTTTGGAGTTCTCTGTTTGGTCGTAGAACTTCTGCATTTCAAACAATTGACTAAAATGCAATGGGGAGTTCTTATTATTGGGTTTTTGTTAATCGCGACTGCCTCTCCGTTTGTAGCTAAGAACTTCCTGCAATATCCATTATCACGCCTTTGGTGGGGTTTAAGTTATTATCGTTATCCGGTAGTTTCGCCCTATATGCTGTTGCTTGTTTGGCTTAGTCTTATTTTAATTCCAATTATTATCAGGTTTCTACCGGCTATTAAATCAAAATCAACATTTATAATTGTAGTATTTACTCAGTTGATAGTTCTCTCTGTGCTTTGTGGGTGGCTTATCCGGTCAACTGCTGATGGGGATAAAGAGGAGATAATGGCCTACGACTACAGAGTTCGTACTCAAAATTGGACTGCTGTAATTTCGATGGCAAATCACAAAGATCCTGCTGCGCCCTTGTCAGTAGCGTGTTTGAATCTGGCTTTGAGTAAAAGTGGGACGATGGGCGACTGTATGTTCCGTTACTATCAAAATGGACCTGAGGGATTAATGCCCACTTTTCAGCGTGATTTTACATTGCCATTTATTGCGGGAGAGATGTATTATCATTTAGGATTTTTGAATACTTCGATGCGGTACGCTTTCGAGGCAATGGAAGCCATTCCGGATTATAAGAAAAGCAGTAGGGCTATAAAACGAGTTGCGGAAGTGAACTTGTTGAATGGAGAATATAGAGTGGCAACAAAATATCTTCATTTATTACAGCATACCTTGTTTTATAGCGATTGGGCAGATTCGACCTTGTTGTGTGTTGGAAATAAAAGTAGAATTGATATGAACAAGGAATGGGCAGCACTACGGAAATATCAATTCACTCAAGATTTTCTTTTTAGCGAAGAAGAGAAAGATCAAATGTTAGGATTAATGGTTACACATTGCCCGACGAACAAAATGGCGTATGACTATTTAATGGCCTATGCTTTACTTACAAAAGATTTAAAGCATTTTGTTCAGTATTACCAATTGGGCAAAACATACGGCTATAGAAATACGCCTGCTCATTATCAAGAGGCTCTCATTTTTATATGGGCTAATAAAACATCCCAGCTAAATAATTCTCCATGGCCAATTGATGAATCAGTAAAGAAGGCTTTCTCTGACTATGCAAAGCTTTATTCGGCTGTTCAGAAGGATGATGCAATGGCGTTAAATGACTTTACTCAAACCTATTGGTATTATCTTAATTTCAGAAACTAGTTAGAGGTAAATAATGAAAATATATATATATTACATATTATCAGCATTGCTGTTATTATCAGGGTGTAAAGAGGCGGTGAAATCACCAGCAATGATCAATTCCTTGCCTGTGATTTATCCCGATTACATTGGTGTCACTGTGCCCGCGTCGATTGCTCCACTTAACTTTACAATTAAATCAGAGAAATTCGATTTGATTGATGTTGAGGTGAGGGGAAAAGTTAATGGTTCGATACATGTACAGGGCAAAGAAATAATACAATTTCCGGAAAATGACTGGCATCAATTGCTGGCCGATAATAAGGGTGCGAAGTTGGATGTAGTGGTGAGTCTGAAACAGAACGGAGCCTGGAAGCAATACAAGTCCTTTTCTATTTCAATCAGCTCATATCCTATAGATTATGGTTTGGTTTACAGGTTGATTGCACCCGGATATGAAGTGTACAGCAAGATGGGAATCTATCAACGCAACTTATCCAGTTTTGACCAACAACCAATTGTTGAGAATACGTTAATGCCAGGATCGTGTGTGAACTGTCATGCATTCAATCAAAACAATCCGGCAACTATGAATTTGCATATTCGTGGTGCAAATGGTGCAACAATGCTATGCGTAAATGGTAAAATGGAGCTGTATAATACCAAAACTGATAGCACTATATCGTCATGTACCTATCCGTACTGGCATCCGTCCGGTAAGATGATAGCTTATTCTGTGAATCAGATAAAACAAGCTTTTCATTCGGTGTGTAATGAGCGAATTGAGGTCTTTGATCAGGCCTCTGATGTGGTTGTTTATGATTTGAAAACCAATCAGCTGCACTCCAGTCCTCTGCTTAAAACGACCGATTTTGAAACTTTTCCGGTATTCTCGCCAGACGGTAAAACCCTGTATTTCTGTTTTGCTAAAAAGCAGGACATACAATCAAATTATAATAAGATAAAATATAGTTTGTGCAAGATCGCTTTCGATCCTGCTACCTGTACATTTGGCAATCATATTGACACCTTAGTATCTTCGACGCAAACAGGTAAAAGTATTTCTTTTCCGCGACCTTCATTTGATGGTAAATATGTGATGTACACGCAGTCTAACTATGGCAATTTTTCTATTTGGCATCGGGAGGCCGACCTTCAGTTGTTGACGTTGAAAAATGGTTCTACACGTCCTTTAATTGAAGTAAACAGCACTGAAACTGAGAGTTTTCACGATTGGAGCAGCAACTCGCACTGGTTTGTTTTTAGCAGTCGCCGTGGTGATGGTCTTTATACCCGTCCTTATTTTGCTTCGATTGATGAAAATGGAAAAGCAACCAAACCCTTTGTATTGCCACAAGAGGATCCGCGGTTTTATGATAATTTTCTTTTTTCCTTTAATGTGCCTGAGTTTGTTACTTCTGAAGTGCGTATAAATATAAATGAGCTTGAAAAGAAAGCACTTATGACAGATAGAAAGCAGATGCAATACAAGTAAATGATTTTGCAACTAATCTAATAAATAGATTGAACAGATGGGTTGCATTCGGTTTGTTGTAAAACCTAAAATCATCAATAATTCAAAGCAACAAATAAGTGTCATGAAATAGTTGATATGCGATACGTATAAGCTCTCATTATAAAAATAAAAGCGGATAAACGCTGATGTATATGATTCCGACGGATTTTAATCCGGCGAATCCGAATTGATTTATACGGAAGTCAATTTTCAATATAGATCAGTGTTTGTCCGCTTTTTTTGTGTCAATGCAATGGAAATGCGAAAGTCGTTTTTCTATTATGTTGATTAAATATGTTAATTTTGGAGTAGTCGTTCAGAATGACTTTTAAGGTGTGTCTTGCTGGTAAAAGTGTAAATAACTGTATTAAAAAACTAATAATTTGAGCTTTCGGAGAGATTGGCATCCCAATTTAATTATCCCCATCTGAAATGCTATTTTGCTATAAAATCAGAACTGATTTCTGCGATCTGTTCCGTTAGTTTATGCTTGAGTTGGGTTTTATATAATCTACATGAAACTAATTTGTTGAAGTGTAATAAATACACTTCATAACTCTACTTCAGTAGTTTCATTTTCGATGAAATAAGCAATCTGTTTATTTGCGCAAACAATTATTTGAAGAGCCACTGGATTTGGATTTTTGGATTAGGGTTATTTAAATCAATTTGTTTATAATTCTTTAGCATAAATAATCAGCATAAAATTCATTTAAGAAGTCTGTGTAGGGATAAATGTAGAAATAGTATCATGTATCGCTAAATAAATATGTATTTTGTAGTGAGAGATACTCTATTTTTGCATTGTCGGAATTTATCATTCCGTCCAATTATCAACCTATTTAATATTAAATTTAATTCCATGAAAAGAAAAATCAATTTACTATTGGTATTGCTCCTCTTTGGAGTAGGCTTAGTTTCTGCTCAGCAGAATCTTTCTGTTTCGGGAGTTGTTACTGATGCAAGCGATGGTAGCCCACTAGTTGGTGTTACTGTAATTGCCAAAGGAGCAACTAATGGAACTGTGACGGACATAAACGGGAAGTACACCCTTAAAGCAGTCCAAGGTTCAACCATTGTTTTTACGTACATTGGTATGGAGAAACAACAAGTTATTGCCAAAGGGAGTGTTGTCAACGTTGCATTGCAGGCTGACTCGCACGTTTTGAATGAGGTTGTAGCCGTTGGTTATGGAACAATGAAGAAAAGCGACCTTTCGGGTGCTTCGGTAACTGTGGGTGAAGAGAAACTCAAGGGTTCCATTATTACCAATATGGATCAGGCTTTGCAGGGTCGTGTTACCGGTGTTACTGCTGTACAAACGTCGGGTGCTCCGGGTTCCTCAGTTTCTATCCGTGTTCGTGGACAAAGCACGATTAATTCTGGTGCTGAGCCGCTATATGTTATCGATGGTATTCCCATTCAGATTACCGGTAAATCGGGTGCTGATTACGGTTTAGGCGATGCGTTGGGGAATGGTACAGTTTCAACGATCTCTCCACTTTCTACCATCAATCCTTCCGACATCGTTTCAATGGAGATTTTGAAAGATGCTTCTGCTACTGCTATTTACGGTTCTCAGGGATCAAATGGTGTTGTGCTTATCACTACCAAACGTGGTAAAGCAGGCGAAGCTAAATTTTCGTACGATGGTATGTACGCTATTCAACGTCAGGCCAAACGATTGGATGTAATGAATTTAAAACAATTCGCAGAATATAGCAATGATATGGCTGCTGAAACAGCCGGACGCGATCAACGCGTGGAATTCCGTGATCCTAGTTTGCTGGGTAATGGTACCAACTGGCAAGATGCGGTATTCCAAATTGCTCCTATGCAGAGTCACACAATCGGTGCTCAGGGTGGTACAGATAAAGTGAAATACTTTGTGTCGGGGTCCTATTTAGGTCAGGAAGGTACAGTAAAAGGTACTGATTTCAAACGTTTTTCATTTCGCTCTAATTTAGATGCACAGTTGAAAAAATGGTTGAAAATGGGTGTGAATATGACCTATTCAAATACAGATGAGCGCTTAGGCCTTGTGGATAGCGATGAAGGTATCCTGAACATTGCTTTATTGTCGACTCCGGATGTGCCGATCTACGATATGAACGGTAACTTCACCAGTGTTAGTCGCGAAGGTGTTGCTTCGCGTGTGAATCCGATTGCAAAATCATTGGATGAAGATAATCTGCTGAATCGTTCGTCGTTGAATGGGAATATATTTTTCGATGCCACTATTATGAAAGGCTTGACTTTTCATACCGAATATGCTATGGACAAAGGCAGCTCAACTGCCGAACGTTTTTTACCTACAGCTACTTATGGCAGCTGGTCTCGTTTAATTAATAGCGACTCATGGCAAACCAATCAACATTTGTTCTGGCAAGTTAAAAATTATTTGACGTATGCCAAAGATTTCGGTTCGCACAAAATTACGGCTATGTTGGGTCAGGAAATGTCTGAGTCCAGCTGGAAATTTCAAAGTGTTTCGAACACTAACTTACCCGATAACACAGTTCATAACCCTTATTTAGGTGTAGGTACTCCCAAAATTAATGCAGGAATGGGAAGCAGCACTATGGCTTCGCTTTTTGCACGTGGTACTTATAACTATGCCGATAAGTATTATGCAACCTATACTTTCCGTCGCGATGGATCTTCTAAATTTGGACCAAACAATCGTTGGGCAACGTTTCATTCAACAGCCGCTTCATGGCGTTTTAGCAACGAATCGTTTATGGAAGAGTTGAAATCGGTTATCAGTAATGGTAAGTTGCGTTTAGGCTGGGGACAAACCGGTAATCAATTTATTGGCGATTATCTTTGGGGCGCTAAAATCTCAAAAATGTCAACCGGTTTAGGTGTAGCCTATCGTCCTACCAATATTGCTAATCCTTATCTTCAATGGGAAACGCAGGAGCAAACCAATTTGGGATTAGACCTTGGATTGTTGAACAACAGAATTGAACTGACTGTAGATGCATACAGAAAAGTATCTAAAAATATGTTGATGCCGGTGGACTTACCATCGTATATGGGAACCGATGGAAATGGTTCAAGCGCATTAGCAGCGCCCTGGGGAAATATCGGATCGCTTGAAAACAAGGGATTGGAAATTTCATTAACCACACATAATATTAAAAAGAAAGATTTCCAATGGGATACAGAGACCCAAATATCTTTTAATAAAAACAAGTTGTTGGATTTGACCGGAACTTCTGCTACTTCCATCGAAGGTAAAGGACAATGGAATGATGTGGTATCACATACCGAAGTAGGTCAGCCGCTTTATAACTTCTATGGTTACAAAGTAGTTGGTATTTATCAGGATAAGGCTGATTTAGAAAATTACACAAACAGTTTAGGAAATAAAGTGACACCTAAAAGTCCTACTTCTTCAATCAAACCATGGAGCAGGACTAACACGACATATGTTGGTGACTTGAAATATGAAGATGTGAATCTTGATGGTAAAATAGATGAAAATGACCGAACCAATTTAGGTTCTCCTATGCCTCTCTTTACCTTTGGGTTTAATAATACTTTCCACTACAAAAATTTTGATCTGAATATATTTGTGAATGGATCGTATGGTAACAAAGTATTGAATTACTCAGCGATTAATCTTTCTAGTATGAAGTCGTTGTGGAGCAATCAATTGTCGGTAGTTACTAATCGTGCCCGTTTAACGCAAATTAATACTGGACAAGTTTACCCTTATACTAACTCAACTGGTGCCCTTGTTTCTAACTGGTTTGACGATGTAGACAACGTGAAAGTCGCTAATTCAGGCACAAATATGCCTCGTGCTATTCAAAACGATCCAAACGGAAACACCGATATGTCGAGCCGTTATATTGAAGACGGATCTTATTTGCGGTTGAAAAACATATCGTTGGGATATAATTTTGATAAAAAATTATTGAAACCTTTACATTTGGAATCGTTGCGTATCTATGCTAACATTCAGAATTTATACACTTTGACCAAGTATACAGGCTTCGATCCTGAAGTGGGTGTAAGTACTGCTAATAGTGGTGTATATGGCTTAGATAATGGACGTTATCCTTCTCCTCAAATATATACATTTGGATTAAATCTATCATTCTAAATTATTGAAAGGAAATAATATGAAAATACTTAATATAAAGAGTTTGGCGATTGCCTCCATTTTTGTTGTCGGAATGAGTTCATGTACCGACTTCTTAAATCGCCCGGCCGAAGATACATATACCACTGATGGTTTTTACCAGACAGATGCGCAATGTTTCCAAGGGGTTAATGCTCTCTACAATTCCCCATGGTATGATTATCAACGTGGATTTGTCAAGATTGGCGATGTGCTTTCGGGCAATGTATATATGGGTAGTGATAATGCTTATCAATCATTTGTGTTGAAATCGAGTGATGCGGATTTGAAGAATGCTTCAGCAGCTCTTTGGTCGGTAAATGCTTATTGCAATACGATTATTGAAAATGTGAACATGAAGTCAGGAGCTGCAGTAACGCAAACCACTAAAAATACCGTCATCGGTGAAGCGTTAACATGGAAAGCCATGGCGTACTTCTATCTGGTTCGTTGTTTTGGTGCTGTGCCTATTATTCATAATAACAGTGCTATTATTTCGGCAGGACAATCGAACAGTGTTTACAAAAACAAAGTCGAGGATGTATATACTTATATTGTAAAAGATTTGGAAAAAGCTATTGAGCTTCTTCCTGTCAGTAATGTGGCCGGTCGTATTGACAGATACAGTGCGTATGGTTTGTTAGCAAAAGTCTATTTGACGAAAGCCGGTTACGGACAAAGTGGAACGCGCAATGCTGACGACCTCGCCAAAGCTGCACTATATGCCGGAAAAGTAATCAATGAAAGCGGTCGTACACTAATGCCTGTTTATTCAGATATTTTCCGTTTGAAGAATAATGGAACACAGTCGTTTGTGGGTGAGGATTTAATCTCATGGCAATGGACCATCGGTAGTCAGTGGACTTGCCAAAATACCTTCCAATCTGACCTTGGATTAGCCGGATTCTCCGAATTTGCCGATTCATGGGGTACATGGGTTGGTTTGACGATTGACCTGGAAGATGCATTTGGTGAAGACGCATCCAGTCTGACTCGCAACAATACCGATGCGCGCCGTAAAGCTACCATGATGATGCAGGGTGATCACTACGATTATTTCTGGGCTGACAAAGGCGGTTTTGATTATGATTGGACAAAAACAACATCCAGCGATGGTAAACTGACCGTAACCTATGGTGTCGGAACGGGTTCCAATTGTGTGAAACATATTGTAGGTGATAATGGCGACCATTTAGCAGGTTCCGGAATTGGTATGGATCGTATGGCTACAGCATTAAGTACTCACTTGCTTCGTTTATCCGATGTGTATTTGGTTTATGCCGAAGCTGTATTGGGCAATGGAGCAACTACTTCCGATGCAGCAGCATTGAAAGCATTTAATGCAGTACGTGGTCGCAGCGTAAGCAGTTACACCCCGAAAACTTCGATTACATTCGATGATATTTTCAAAGAACGTCGTTTGGAATTGGCTTGTGAAGGTGATTTCTGGTTTGATTTTGTACGCTTGAGTTATTACAAACCTGCTGAAGCAAAAGCACGTTTGGCAGCTCAAAACCGTGGTTATTGGAATGGTTTGGAAGATTATTACAAAGGAAAAATTGCTAAGTCGGCTGTAACCAAAACAGTGGTGAATATCAGCGAGGGCAATGTGTTTTTCTCTATTCCTTTCCCTGATACCGATCAGACTGCGAATCCAAATTTATCAAAGGATCCGGTTTCATTTGACTTTAGCACGATTAGTTTCTAAAAAATATAATTAGAATGAATATGAAAAATATATATAAATCAACAATAAAGATGGTTACGTCGCTTGTTGCATTGGCCACATTGGTAGCCATGCCATCGTGTAACGACAATCCGGATGAATATCAGGCAGCTTCGGGTATCCCGGCGATATCCTATGTGCGCCTGCCCGATGCTCTGCGCAGCGATTCACTGGTATCACACGCATTTATGGGAACGACAGTTGCAATTGTGGGTCAAAATATGAGAACTATAAAAGAAGTTTGGTTTAACGATCAACAGGCTGTGTTGAATACGAGTTTAATTACTCACACAGCATTGATTGTACAAGTGCCAAACACTATCCCGGAAAGAGTGTCAGGGAAAATCTATATGGTTACAATTGCCAATGATACCGTTAAGTATGATTTTGGTGTAGATGTTCCTTCGCCTCTGTTGAGTACCATGGATTGCGAGTATGTGGCCGATGGCGGCACAGCCGTTATTAATGGTAATTTCTTCTTGCCGGTGGATGGAAGCATTGTTCCTGAAGTTTATTTTACTCCAAATATCAAAGCGGAAGTAATCTCAGCTACCATCAATAAAATAACGGTGAAAGTACCTGCCGGTGCCGGTGTTGGTCCTGTTTCGGTAAAAAGCCGCTACGGAACTACCCGTTCGAAGGCGTTTTATTTTAGAGATAACCGTGGAATAATATTGGACTGGGACAATACAAATGCTTCGGGCGGATGGCGTTCGGGAGTGATTGCCAATTCAAATCCTGCCGGTATTAGTGGTAACTACGTTCGTTTTTCAGGTAGTATTGACGATAGCAAAGGAGCAGGTTCAACATGGAACGAGGATGCTTTCTCGTTCAATTTATGGGGAACATCTAATAGTCGCCCTCAAGGTGATTTGTTCACAATCGCTCCGGCAAAAGCAGTTTTAAAATTTGAAGTAAATGTAGATAAAGCGTGGTCTTCAGGTGCATTGCAAATGATTTTTACACCTTGGGGAACATCAGGAACTAATGGTTATATTGCTGATGGTGCAACTCCAAGGGGGCTTTGGAATCCCTGGGCTACTGCCGATAAAGGTACATATAAAACCAATGGTTGGATAACAGTGTCCGTTCCGTTAACCGAATTCAAATATGACCACACCGGTAAGGTGCTTAAAATGGCTGACCCCGGAAACTTTGGTGGGTTGACATTCTTCGTTTTCCACGGGGGCATTGTTGGTACTGCTGCTTGCACTCCTGATATTTGTATAGATAACATTCGTGTTGTTCCTGCTGAATAATCATAAACAAACCTTGTCCGCTCCCGGTAAAAGGGAGTGGGCAATAAAAATCAATACTATTATGCGACATAAAAAAATTATTTTTCTATATGTAAGTCTTGTCACTTGCGTGTTGCTCAGTGGTTTATTTCTGAATTCCTGTAAGCAGGATGAAGTTGTAAGTACTCCTACATTGAGTGTTTTTGGTCCTTCGCCGGCTTTGCGGGGTGGAGTTATAAAGTTCATTGGAACAAATCTGGATAAAGTTACTTCCATTATGTTACCCAACAATATTGAAGTAAAAGACATAACAAAGACCAGTGCAACAGAGATTTCCATCACTATCCCACAAGAAACAAAACCGGGATTGGTTACGTTGAAATCGGCAAGTGGTAATATTGTTACTAAAACTCCATTGACATTTTCGGAGCCTATTTCTGTGGATACCTATACCACTACTGCAGTGAAAGCCGGTGATGTATTTACCATTGGTGGTGATTATCTTAATTTGGTAGCGCAGGTAATATTTAGCGATGGTGCAGTTGTTGATAGCTCAAAATTTATCAGCAAGTCGCGCAAAGAACTGAAAGTATACGTGCCTAAAGCTGCTAAAACAGGTAAAGTTGCCGTATCGAATGGTGCTGTCATTCCGGTGTTGGTGTATACAGTGGGTAATGCCACAGTGACCGACCCAACAACGCTGACTTCTATATCGCCAGTTCCTGTTAAACCGGGTGAAAACCTAACCATTGCCGGAACATATCTTAATTTGGTAAAACAAGTGATTTTACCCGAAGGAAATAAAATTGATAGTGCTGCTATTACTGTAAATGCTGCTAAAACAACGATTACAGTGAAGGTGCCTTTAACTGCTAAGGAAGGTGTTGTAAAAATGCTAACCTATTCGGGCCTTGAAATTACAAGTACTGCTGTGATGAAATTGGTAGGCCCTGCCATCACTACTGCCTCGCCTTTGTTGGTGAAAAACGGTGCAGCGCTTACAATTACAGGTACTAATCTGGATTTGGTAACGACTGCTGTTTTTGGAGCTGTAGAAGGAAAAATCACAGCTCAATCGGCAACAAGCATTACTGTAACTGTGCCAATGACTGCTGTTGATGGTACTGTAGTGCTGAATACCAATTCAGGTCTAACGGCAACTTCTGCTGCTTTGACGATGGTGAAACCTGCATTTACAAGTATCACTCCACTTGCATTAACTGCCGGTGAAAAAGTGACCATTGCCGGAACCAATCTTGACTTGGTTCGTAAAGTGATTTTCTTAGGTGGTTCTGTGGCGGTTACTCCTGCTATTGGAGCAACTACGTTGGAAGTTACCGTACCAACAACCAGTGCAGGTACCGGGGTGGTAACCTTAGAAACGGTGAACGGAACGAAAGTAGCATCAACCGATCAATTGGCTATCAAAGCAGCTACTACGCCTGCTATCATTAGTATAACTCCCGGAGTTGCTCCCGGTGGTTTGATGACTATTACCGGAAAAAACCTGAATTTCGTGGAGTCAATCTACTTTGAAACCAATGTAAAGGCTGTGCTTTACGGTGTGCGTACTGAAACATCGATTACCGTATATGTTCCGGTAGAGGCAAAACATGGTCAAACTACATTCACCATGAATTCATTTGTTGGCGAAAAAATTGTTTCACCTACGTTTGTTTATGGTACAGATCCTATTCCGGATGTATCATACGTTTACTACAATTTTGATGGTAAGAATTCATGGTGGGGTGATAAGGGTGCTATCGAAAATGATGCAGCTCTATCATTAGATGGTTCAGCATATTTCAGAGTGAATGCTGATATGAATCCATGGTGGACTGGCTTCTTCTGGCGCAATGGTAAAAATGATTTGAAAACGGATGGTGTTACAACAAATGGCTGGTCGGTGAAATTGGATGTAAATGTTCTTGCAACTATCACAGGAAACATGAAATTGCGCCTTAAAGGGCAAGATGGCGATTTCTGGGCTACTATCAGTGGGTTAGAAAATAAGGGAGGTTGGTATACCGTAACAGTTCCTTTAACTAGTTTCGTAACCGATGCAGGTGCTCACATTCCAAATATGAATAATATTGACTCAGACTTTGGAATGGCGTATACAGGTGCCGGCGAACACGTTAATATGTGCATTGACAATGTTCGTTTTGCTCAAAATTCTGCAGCAAATGCTCCAAAATTCAAATTAATAGGAATGTAAAATTCGTAATGAATTAATTTTTCAGGAAAGGGAGTTAGTACCCGGTGCTAACTCCCTTTTTTCCATTTAAGTATAAGACAATTCTTATTGAGTACTTAGTTTGAAAAAAATATTGTTTAGTCGTTTCATCGTTTTTTTCTTAGAATTTCCAAAGTCTACCTCCTCTCTTCCCCTTACATTAATCCATTTGCGTTTATGTTCAACAGAATATTGGTTCTTATCTTCTCTCTTTTAGTTTTTTCTGTTTCATTATCATCCTGTAAATCGGATGGAAATGCCGACACTACTGCTCCTTTGCTTATATCGAGCAATCCTGCCGATGGAGCAACGGCTGTTGATCCTAAAGCAATTATTTCTTTTAATTATAACGACAACATCGTATTGTCGTCTTCTGCTTCCATTCTTTTAAATGGTGTGGCTGTTACCGGTGCAGTTAGCGCTCAAACGCTTACCGTCAGTGCAACTCTTCAGTCCGGCACCACTTATACATTAATCATTCCCGCCAATGCTGTAAGCGATGTGTCGGGAAATTACGCTAAAGAAATTAAAATTACTTTCACCACCACGGGTAATCCGGTGGACGGTGTTTTTGAGGCAGAGAAAGCTGCTATCAGTGGAGATGCAGCAATAGCTACAGCGCTCGCCGGTTACTCGGGTACAGGTTATGTAAACACAAATACGGGTAATGTTACTTTCACGGTTCAGGCTGCCACGGCCGGATATTACGACTTAAACTTCCGATATTCAACATCAGGAAATAAAAAAGTGAATGACTTGTATCTGGATGGTGTGAAATTGTCTTCGTTGACTTTCGAAGCGGTAAATGCTTGGACGACACTTTCGGCCGGTAAAGTAAAACTATCGGTCGGTCAGCATACGGTTGCTATTGTCAAAAACTGGGGGTATGTGCAGTTGGATTATATGACAGCCGCCTACAATGCCGCCGGAATAGGTGCATTTAATATTGCACCCTCGCTTGTAACGCCAAGTCCAAGTACTCAGGCGATAAATTTGTACAATTATCTGAAAAATAATTTCGGAACGAATATTATATCCGGTACAATGGCCAACCACAGTACTAATATTACTGAAGCTACCTGGGTGTACAACAATACGGGTAAATGGCCTGCACTTACCGGTTTTGATTTTATTGATCACACAAATCCAAACCAGAGTTGGGTGAAATATTCAGCACCTTTTACCCTGGGACAAGACTGGTGGAATAATAATGGAATTGTTGCTCTTACCTGGCACTGGCGCGATCCGTTGACCAAATCCGGAAGTTTTTATGTGCCTTCTGCAGCCACTTCGCCCGATACCGGAACAACTTTTGATATCACCAAAGTTTCTGATCCTACTTCAGCTGAATATAAAGCCATGATTGTTGATATTGATGTTATTGCAGGGTATCTGAAACAATTTAAAGATGCCGGTATTCCTGTAATTTGGCGACCGTTGCACGAAGCAGCAGGTGGTTGGTTTTGGTGGGGAGCAAAAGGGGCTGAACCTTGCAAAGCATTGTGGAAACTAATGTTCGATCGGTTGGTGAATGTTCACGGGCTTAATAACCTGATTTGGGTATGGACTACCGATGCCAGTGCCGATGCAGTGAATTGGTATCCGGGCGATGCGTATGTGGATGTGTTGGGCATGGATATTTATCCGGGTGCCAATCAGCATGGGTCGCAATACATTTCGTTTCTGAAGGTGAAAGAACTGTTCGGCGGCAAAAAACTGATTACACTGAGCGAATGTGGTTCGACACCCGATCCTGCTTTGATGAAAGAATATGGCGATACCTGGTCGTGGTTTATGCCATGGAATGGTGATTACACCGAATCCGATTCGCATAACGGAGTTACGTGGTGGAAGAAATTCTTCAGCTACGATTATGTGATTACGAGGGATAAGATGCCAAATTTGAAATGAAAACATGTACCCCTAACCCCTAAAGGGGAAAAAGAAATATTAGTATTGATATTTAAAATGGAAACGAATATGAACAATATAATAAATATAACTAACTTCAGTTCCCCTTTAGGGGCTAGGGGTAGTCTTGTTCCCCTTCAGGGGTTAGGGGTTCTCATTCTCTTCTGCTTTTTGGCTCTTCAGCTTCAGGCACAAGTGGCGTTTAATCGTGGTGTTAACCTCACGGGCTGGTTTCAAACATCGAGCACCAATCAGATTCAGTTTACAAAATATACAAAGAAAGACTTTCAGAACATAAAAAGCCTGGGTTGCGATGTAGTGCGTTTGCCCATTAATCTATTTTCAATGACCAATGGCAGCCCTGATTACACGGTTGACCCTCTGTTTTTTGATTTTTTGGATCAGGCTGTCAACTGGGCAGAGGAGCTGCAGATGTATTTGATTATCGACAATCACACTTCGGATGATTTGGCGAGTAAAAATGCTAATCTGGAAACGGTGCTCAGCAAAGTATGGGTGCAAATGGCCGAACATTATAAGAGCCGATCCACCTATATTCTGTATGAAATACTGAACGAGCCGAATGGAACGTTGACAACAGCGGCGTGGGGAAAGATGCAACAAACGGCTATCACTGCCATTCGCGGCATTGATACAAAACATACTATCGTTGTAGGTGGTGCTGGTTTTAATAGCTACAGCGAGTTGGCATCATTACCGGTGTATACCGATGCAAATCTGATTTACACTTTCCATTTTTACGATCCTTTTGTGTTTACCCATCAAGGTGCAACATGGGTTACGCCAACGATGGCGCCATTGGTTAATGTGCCGTTTCCATACAATGCCTCAACTATGCCTGCTACACCGGGCAGTTTGGTTGGAACCTGGGTGGGTAGTTCGTTAGCGAGTTATTCAACCGATGGCACGCTGGCTAAGGTTAAGTCGCTTATTGATATAGCAGTAGCATTTAAAATAAGTAGAAACGTGAACGTATATTGTGGCGAATTTGGCGTTTATATTCCCAATAGCCCCAATGCAGACAGAACCTATTGGTATGGTGAAGTACGGAAATACCTCGAAGCAAAAGGAATTCCCTGGACAACATGGGATTATCAGGGTGGTTTTGGCTTGTTTACCAAAGGTTCGGCCGAGTTGTTTGATTATGATTTAAATATTCCCTTGGTAACGTCACTTGGACTGACTGCCCCAGTGCAACAAACTTATACACTCAGCCCCGATGTTGTTGGTTTCCCTGTTTATAAGGATTATATAGCCGAAAAACTACTCGAATCGAGCAGCGTAGGTGGAGCTACCATCAATTTTTATTCGAAGGATAAACCCAATAATGGTAAATACTGTCTGGCCTGGAGTGGTGCGGCGCAGTATGGAACGGTGGGGTTCAACTTTTCGCCGGATAAGGACTTATCCACATTGAAAACACAGAATTATGCGCTTAGCTTCATGGTGAGGGGCAATTCGCCCGGAGCAAAATTTGACCTGCGCTTCACCGATACCAAAACTACCGTTGCAACTGATCATCCCTGGCGCATGAACTTCACCATGGACGAAACCACTGCTCCCTGGGATGGAAAATGGCACAAAGTGTATCTCCCGCTCTCCCTCTTTTTCGAGGGTGGTTCGTGGGATAATACATGGTACAATGCCAACGGGCTGTTCGACTGGAAAGCCATTGACCGTTTCGACCTTGTGGCAGAGCAGGGGTCGCTGGCAGGAAAAGCCTTTTGGTTTGATAATATCCAGCTGACTAACCTGGATACCGCAAAAATCTATGAAGCGTCGACCTATACTGCTGTGAAACAGGTTTATTCACACACATCTCCGGTTAGCGTATTTCCCAGTCTCATTCATAACGAAACAACTATACATTATGTATTAACCGGAACCGAAGATGTTGATATTAGTCTGTACACCTTGTCGGGGCAAAAAGTAGAAGCGATAGCTCGTGGCAAGCAGTCTCCGGGCACTTATGCACATACCTGGATAAGAAATAATCGCATTCAGCAAGGGGTTTATATTTGCCAGGTTAAAATATCGAATGAGCTGTTCCCTTTTAAAATAATTTTGATCTGATAAATACTATCACTGTTCTTTGGTTATTAAAAAGTAGATTTTTTATTATACGCACTCGCCAAAGTGAAATGTGTGAATGAGTAATTTATACTGAATTCGATGTAATGATTAAGGATGTTGCCCTTTTTAAAGCAGAATTATCAAATAATGCGATACCCTATTCATACTAAAGCATGTAGCTCTGTTTTCTAATTTTGTCACGATCATTCAATTGTGTTTAATTGTCAAATTGTTAGTATTTTACATTAAGTCATTCATGTTGGAATACAAACTGCAGATTTCTGGTTTTGTGTGCTTTTGGTTTGCATTTTGACTGTTTCTAGTTCTCAATGCCCTGCAAATGTATAAAGAACAAATCGACAAATGAAAATTCATAGTTTCGGTGGAAATAGCAACGGCGGAGTAGGAAAAGTATTATCTATGGCTAAATAAATATGGTTTTACATGGAATGAATGTTTTATTTTTGTGTGTCGGAATTTTCGGCTTTGAATGTAGTGGTGAGGTCTTTTTAATGTCCACCTAATCGATTTATTATTTACATCTAATACAATGAAAAAACTACTTTTACCAATGATTTTGTGCTTTGCATTAAATGCATCAGCGCAATGGGCATTCCGTTTGCCGGCTATTATCAGTAATCACGCTGTTTTTCAGCAATCGACCGATGTGAAATTGTGGGGCTGGGCTCAATGTGGTAGCACCGTAAAAATATCTTGCAGCTGGAATCCAACGGATACCGTGAAGGCTGAACCCCGCAAAGACTGGACGTGGGATGCTATTGTAAAAACTCCGAAAGCAGGCGGTCCTTATACTATTACCTTTATCAGTAGCTCACAAAAAGTGGTTATTGAGGATATCCTCATTGGCGAAGTATGGTTATGTTCCGGTCAGTCGAACATGGAATATGCTTTTAACTGGGAATCAAAACCCATCGACGTTGGTGATGCAGTGGCTAAATCGGCCAATAACCAATTACGCTTCTTCCAACTTTCACATACTTACAGCATTTACCCCAAAGATAATTCGGATGGTGAATGGAAAATCAGTTCACCCGAAACGACTCCATCCATGAGTGTTGCCGGCTATTTCTTCGGCAAAACAATCAATGAAAAAACGAAAGCTCCGGTGGGGCTTATTGCTTCGTACTGGGGTGGAACGGCCGTACAAAGCTGGACGCCGGGTGAAGTGTATCAGCGGGATAATGAACTGAATAAGTTGGCCGAAGATACCAAAGCTGTCAACTGGGCTCCGGTAGCGCCTTCGGTTATCTACAATTCAATGTTGCAACCCTTGGTAAACTACAGAATTGCCGGAGCTATCTGGTATCAGGGCGAAGGCAATACCGGTGAACCACAAAACTACGGAAAACTATTTGAAGGATTAATAACAGGCTGGCGCAAAGCATTCAATAACGACTTCCCCTTCTATTTTGTACAAATTGCGCCATGGAACGGCTACTGGAAAAACAGTGCGGCCTATCTGCGCGAGCAACAAGAGTCAGTACTTCATTTGCCTAAAACAGGGATGATAACAGTGGGCGATCTGGTAGATAATATCAAAGATATTCACCCCAGAATAAAAAAAGAGGTGGGAATGCGACTGGTGAACCTGGCACTGAAAGAACACTATGGTTTTCAGGATATAAATCCGTACCAACCTCATTATAAAAACTTCAGCATTAAAAAAGATAAGATCAACATTCTATTTACATCGAGTGCTAAGTTGGTTTGCAAAGCAAAAACTCCGGCTAATTTTCAATTGGCAGGCGCTGATCAGCAATTTTATCCGGCAGTAGCTAAAATAGAAAAAGACGGTTCTATAACCGTAAGCTGCAAAGAAGTAAAAGTCCCGGTTGCTGTTCGTTACTGCTTTACAAACGATGCAATGCCCGATTTGTTTGATGCTAATAGCTTGCCATTGGTTCCGTTCAGAACAGATAATTGGTAATGGTTGAGTAAGATATGAAAATGAAGAAGGGACAATTCATCAGTATGTTTTTGGCAGGCTGTTTTTTGATTAGTGCGCTCAATTGCAATAGTCAGAATTCGGGTGGAAAGTATTCTCCGGTGATGGATCCGAAGGCAACTAAGGAAACCAAAGCGCTCTTTCATAATTTACAAAGAATCCAGGAAAATCATATATTGGTGGGTCATCACGATGCAACTTTGTATGGTCATACGTGGGCGGGAGATGAAAACCGGTCGGACATAAAGGATGTTTGCGGCTCGCATCCGGCTTTGGTGGGTTTTGATTTTGCAATAGCAACGAATAAACCTTCTGAAGTGTCGAAACAACGATTTGAGGCGACGCTGAAACAGACAATTGAAGCTTATAACCGCGGTGCAGTAGTCACTTTTTGTTGGCATGCTAATAATCCGCACAACGGGCAAACGGCTTGGGTGGATACTACCAAAGCTGTCGAAAATACGGTAAAGGAACTGCTTCCCGGCGGGAAAGCGCACGCGGATTACAAGTTGAATTTAAAGCAGATAGCCGATATGGCTAAACTGGCAAAAGGATCTGATGGCAAATTGATTCCGATTATTTTCAGACCATTTCATGAGATGGAAGGTGGATGGTTTTGGTGGGGCAGACCCTATCGTACGCCAACGGAATTTAAACAGTTGTGGCAGTTTACGGTAGAATATTTGAGAGATGATCTTGGTGTTCATAACTTTATATATGCCTATTCTACCGATTGCAAGTTTAAAACCTCCAAAGAATATTTGATAGATTATCCGGGTGATAAATACGTAGATGTGTTGGGAATGGATGATTACTGGGATTTCCGCACTGATGGTGCAAATAATCCAACATTAGCAGCAGAAAAGGTGAAGATTATTTCCGATTTGGCACAAGCAAAGGGTAAGCTGGCTGCCATGACCGAAACAGGTTTGGAATCTATTCCGGACAGTGCATGGTTTACAACAAAATTGCTTCCCGTTCTACGTTACAAAGGTGCAAAGTTGGCCTATGTGATGCTTTGGAGGAACGATACGCAGATGAAACAGCATTTTTATGCACCATTTCCCGGGCAAATTTCGGTGCCGGATTTTTTGAAATTTTACAAAGATGATTATACATTGTTTGAAAAAGATTTAAAAGGTATATATAAATAAGGATTTTTTTAGCAACAGGAAAAACACACGATGAAACAATTTTCAAAGATTTTAATACTGAGCATCATGACATTGGTGTCTATAAATAGCTCTGCTAAAGTTGCACAAGGTTTTGCAAAAGTAGAAAACAATCACTTTGTGGTGAATGAAAAGCCTTACTATTTTGTGGGGACTAACTTCTGGTTTGGAGCTATTCTGGGCTCAAAAGGGCAAGGGGGCGATAGGGCACGTTTGATCAAAGAGCTGGATTTCATGAAAGAAAACGGACTGGTGAACTTGCGCGTACTTGTTGGTTCAGATGGAAGCAATGGTATTCCATCGAAAGTAGAGCCAACTTTGCAGATAAAAGCGGGTGTCTATAACGATACGATCTTCGATGGATTGGATTTTTTATTGTCGGAATTGGGCAAGCGCGATATGAAAGCGGTATTGTTTTTTACTAACTCATGGGAATGGTCGGGCGGATATAGCCAGTACCTTAACTGGGCAGGCAAAGGCAAGAATCCGGTACCATCGGTGGATGGTTGGCCGGCTTATATGGATTTTGTGAAACAATATGCCGGTTGCGATGACTGTCGTCAGATGTTGAAAAATCACATCAAGCACGTTATTTCGCGCACCAACCGTTACACGAAGAAAAAATACACGCAGGATCCTGCCATTTTCTCCTGGCAAATTGGTAACGAGCCACGCGCCTTTTCGGATGCCAACAAACCACTTTTTGCAGCGTGGTTGAAAGATATTTCGGGGTATATTAAGTCGTTGGATAAAAATCACATGGTTTCTATCGGTTCCGAAGGACAATGGGGATGTGAGATGGATATGGGTTTGTTTGAGCAAATTCATGCCGATAAAAATGTCGATTACTTAACGATGCACATCTGGCCTAAAAACTGGAGCTGGTTGGATGTGAAAGATATGCCGGGCACATTACAAAATAGTATCGATAAAACGCAAGAGTATATGGCCAACCATATGGCTGTTGCCCGCAAACTATCAAAACCGATTGTGTTGGAAGAATTTGGTTTTCCACGCGATCACCATCAATATAATTTGCAAGATTCAACAACTTTGCGCGATGCCTATTATTCGTCTGTTTTTGAAACAATTGTAAAAGCTTCGAAAAACAATGATGTGCTGGCCGGATGTAATTTCTGGGCGTGGGGTGGTTTCGGTCGCCCTAATCCAAAACATGTGTATTGGGCAAAAGGCGACGACTACCTGGGCGATCCGGCGCAGGAAGAACAAGGTTTGAATGCTGTTTTCAATACCGATGCTACTGTGAAGTTAGTGAAAAAGTATGTGATGAAAATGCAAAATATCCCAACCATGGTGGATATGAACGCTACACCAAAAACGCAGGCATTGTTTCAGAACATGTTCAATAATTTGGGTAAAGGCATTATGTTGTGCCATCAGGATGATCCGGCTTATGGTCACGGTTGGTATGGCAAAGCCGGTGGTTCCGATGTAAAAGCCGTTACCGGTAATTATCCGGCCATGGTGGGTTGGGAGTTAGGCCATTTGGAAATCGGTGCGGCTTATAATCTCGATTCAATTTATTTTACCGACATGAAACGCCTGATGCGCGAAGTGTACGAACGTGGCGGTATCAACACCATCAGCTGGCACGGTGATAATATCGTAACCGGCAACACAGCATGGGATTGTGCACAAAATACAGTGGTGAGCAGTGTGCTGCCCGGTGGAAGCAATCATGCCAAATTTCTGACATGGTTGGATCGGTTGGCTGTTTTCTTTCATGATTTGAAGGATTCGAAAGGCGAAACGTTCCCTGTTATTTTTCGCATGTACCACGAGCATACCGGCGGTTGGTTCTGGTGGGGAGCTAAACAATGTACCCCCGACGAATACAATCAACTGTATCGTATGACGGTAAGCTATTTGCGCGACGTAAAAGGTGTTCATAACATATTATATGCTTTTTCGCCCGCAGGCATAACTACCGAAACTGAATTTTTGAGCCGCTATCCGGGTAACGACTGGGTGGATGTGGTAGGTTTCGACAACTATTGCGGGTCTGATAAATCGTCTGTCGAAATATATAAAAAGGAAGTAACAGCAGGGTTGCAGGTAGTGACCGATTATGCTAAGCTCAATAATAAGATTCCCGTTTTGGCCGAAACAGGTATGGAATCTATCCCGGTAGCCGATTATTTTACAAACATTCTGTTGCCAATTATTGAGCCTTTCAACATTAGCTATGTGTTGCTCTGGAGAAATGCGTTTGATAAACCGAACCATTTCTATGCACCCTATCCCGGACATACATCGGCTGATGATTTTAAAAAGTTTACCGAAAGCAAAAGGATGGTGATGAGTAACAATATGCCGATCGTGTATGCACCGGTAAAACCCCAGAAAAGTGTAGTCCGGAACTAGGATAGTCAACTATTGAACTAGAAAAATCTAGTTTGGAACTAGAAAAACCTGCTATTGAGCGCAGATAATGTAGTTAGGGACTAAGATAGTCAACTATTGAACTAGAAAAATCTAGTTTGGGACTAGAAAAACCTGCTATTGAGCGCAGATAATGTAGTTAGGGACTAAGATAGTCAACTATTGAACTAGAAAAATCTAGTTTGGGACTAGAAAAACCTGTTATTGAACCCGAATAATGTAGTTCGGGACTAGGATAATCAACTATTGAACTAGAAAAACCAACAATTGGACTAGGATAATGTAGTTCGGGACTAGGATAGTCAACTATTGAACTTAAAAAAGCTAGTTTAGGACTAGAAAAACCTGCTATTGAACCAGGATAAGGTGGTTCGGAACCCGGGAAATCGTATTTCGGAATTAAAAATAATTGCACACAACGAATAAATATTCCATATAAATGATAAAAAAGAATATCTCTTTAGCGCTAATTCTACTTCTTGGGGCGATGTCTGTTTTTTCGCAAAACGAAAAGACAAGCTATTCTACACTAGGGCGGGAACGTCTGTTGATGGACTTTGGATGGCGTTTTGCGCTGGGTCATGCCACCGATTATGCTAAAGATTTTACCACAGGCACAAGCTATTTCACTTACTTTTCCAAAACAGGATACGGCGATGGAGCTGCGGCAGCGCAATTCAAGGACAGCACCTGGCGCGAAGTGGACCTGCCGCACGACTGGGCTGTAGAGCTTCCTTTCTCGGGCGATGCAAGTCACAGTCACGGATATAAAACCATTGGTTACAAATACCCCGAAACATCGGTGGGCTGGTATCGCAAGAAATTCACGGTAGCTGCATCTGATTTTGGACGTAAGATAAGCATTCAGTTCGACGGGGTACACCGCAATGCAACGGTTTGGATCAATGGTTTCTACGTGGGCAACGAGCCAAGCGGCTATGCTACTTCGGTGTATGATATTACCGATTATCTGAATTATGGAGGTGAAAATACGGTTGCCGTTCGGGTGGATGCGAGCATAGAAGAGGGCTGGTATTACGAGGGTGCGGGTATATATCGTCATGTGTGGTTGAACAAAACCGACCGACTGCACGTAGCTCAATTCGGCACATTTGTAACTACGGAACTGACCGGTAACAATGCCGAACTGACTGTGCGCACCAAAGTGCAGAATCAACACGATAAGTCGTCAGTATTCACTATTGAACAAAGCTTGTTGGATGCTAACAACCAAGAAGTTTTATCTAAGAAACTTGAAAACGTTTTGTTGAATGGAAATGTGGATAATACGTATTTCCAAAAAATAAAGGTGGAAAACCCAACCCTTTGGTCGCTCGAACATCCGTATTTATATAAACTGAAAACCAACATTATTGCTGATGGTAAAATTGTGGACAGTTACACTACCAATGTAGGTATTCGCACCGTGCGTTTCGACCCGAATTTGGGATTCTTTTTGAACAATAAAAGTGTAAAGATTGTCGGTACCAACATGCATCAGGATCATGCAGGGGTGGGAACGGCCATACCGGATGCTTTGCAGGAATTCAGAATCAAAAAGCTCAAAGAGATGGGCAACAACGGCATTCGTACTTCGCACAATCCGGCCACACCGGAAATGCTGGATGCCTGCGACCGTCTGGGCATGCTTGTGCTCGACGAAAACCGCCTGATGGGCATCAATCAGGAACATTTTGATTTGATGGAACGCTTTATGGTGCGCGACCGCAATCATCCTTCGGTGGTTCTTTGGTCGGTGGGAAATGAAGAATGGGCTATCGAGAGCAATGAAAAAGGAGCACGCATCACCAAAACCATGCAGGAGTTTGCACAGAAAATTGATTCGTCGCGGGCATTTACTGTTGCCATTTCGGGCGGTTGGGAAAATGGAAGTGGAAAAACAGCTCAGGTGATGGGCTACAATTATATTGTTCAGGGAAATATTGATGAACATCATAAAAATTTCCCATGGCAAAGCGGTATCGGTACCGAGGAAAGTAACACGATAGGAACACGAGGCGTTTATGTGGATGATAAAACGAATGGCCGTATGGCTGCCAGCAATCGCATGCCCGAGAATGTGGGTACCGAGTCGGGTTGGAAATTCTATGCCGCCCGTCCGTTTTTGTCGGGTCTGTTTTTCTGGACAGGATTTGATTACCGCGGCGAACCGAATCCACTGGCATGGCCGGCTGTCAACTCGCAATTTGGTATTGTCGACCTGTGTGGTTTCCCCAAAGATATTTTCTACTACCTGAAATCGTGGTGGGGAAAACAGCCCGTGATGCACATCATGCCCCACTGGAACTGGAAAGGCAGCGAAGGAAAGAATATAAAAGTAACCATTTACAGCAATGCCGAAGAAGTAGAATTGGTGCTGAACAAAAAATCGTTGGGTAAGAAAACGATGGAGAAAAACGGACATCTCGAGTGGGAGGTGGCGTATCAACCCGGAACGCTTGTTGCCAAAGGATTTGCAAACGGAAAACCAACTGTTTCGGAACAGGTTGAAACCACCGGTGCACCGGCTAAAGTAGCACTGTCGGCTGATCGGACACAACTGAATGCCGATGGAGAAGATGTTGCGGTCATCACAGTTCAGCTAAACGATTTGAAAAACCGCTGGGTGCCAACAGTCAACAAGGAAATTGTTTTCGCGTTAAGTGGTCCGGGCAAAATCATAGGTGTTGGAAATGGCGATCCGGCTTCGCATGCTCCCGAACAATTTGTGTCAACGGCCTCAAACCCTGCTCCACAATGGAAACGGGATACCTTTAGCGGACTGGCTCAGATCATTGTGAAAACAACAAAACAAGCCGGTGAAATAACGCTGACGGCAAGTTCGGAGGGACTAGCAACGGCCACATTAAAACTGATTACAACTACTTCGGTTGTGAGACCAACTACAGAAATAATCAAAAAATAAATATAAAAGAGCATGAATGAATTTATCAAAGCTTTGAATAGCCTCAGAGCAAACCATGAGGAATTATTAAGTAGAAAAAACGGGAAATTACCATTTGGAAATGGGATTTACGACCGTTATACACATCCGGTACTGACAAATGAGCATGCACCTATCGAGTGGCGCTACGATTTCAACCCGGAAACGAATCCTTATTTGATGGAACGTATCGGGGTTAATGCTACTCTGAATGCGGGTGCTATGAAATGGAACGGCAAATATATTTTAGTGGTACGCGTGGAAGGTAACGATCGCAAATCGTTTTTTGCCATTGCCGAAAGCGAAAACGGAGTGGACAATTTCCGCTTTTGGGATGAACCGGTGACATTGCCCGAAACAGACGAACCGGACACTAATGTGTATGATATGCGTCTGACAGCACACGAAGATGGTTGGATCTACGGCGTTTTCTGTAGCGAGCGCAAAGATCCGAATGCACCGGCAGGCGATTTGTCGGCAGCGGTGGCAGCGGCGGGTATTGTACGTACCAAAGATTTATTGACATGGGAACGTCTTCCCGATTTGAAAACAAAAAGCCAACAACGCAACGTGGTGCTTCACCCGGAATTTGTTGATGGAAAATATGCATTGTATACCCGTCCGCAGGATGGATTTATCGATACCGGTAGCGGCGGTGGAATCGGTTGGGGATTGGTGGATGATATGACCAATGCGGAAGTGAAAGATGAGAAAATCATCAATCACCGTTACTACCATACGATCAAAGAATTGAAAAACGGCGAAGGTCCGCATCCTATCAAAACAGAAAAGGGTTGGTTGCATTTGGCACATGGTGTGCGCAATTGCGCTGCCGGACTACGTTACGTGTTGTATCTTTACCTCACCGATTTGCAGGACCCAACAAAACTGATTGCCGAACCGGCAGGATTTTTTATGGCGCCTCAAGATGAGGAGCGCATAGGTGATGTGTCGAACGTATTGTTTAGCAATGGTTGGATTGCTGATGAGGATGGAAAAGTATTCATTTACTACGCTTCGTCTGATACCCGTATGCACGTTGCTACTTCTACCATCGATCGCTTATTGGATTATTGTATCAATACTCCTGCTGATGGTTATCGTTCATTTAAATCGGTAGAAACGATAAAAGAAATGGTGGCAAAAAATAAGGCATTATAGCCCCCTAAATCCCTTAAGGGGGACTTTAAGAGTTGGATGAATTAAGTTTAATCAAATATATGAAAAACTGAATTAAATGAAAAAACTATTTCTAAATAAACGAGATACCAACAATGTCACAGCATTCTTAGCCCCCCTTCGGGGGGTTGGGGGGCTTTTGTTTCTTTTCCTTTCATTATCAGTTTCTGCACAGAAATTTCAGGGATTGGCACTCACACCTCCCATGGGCTGGAATAGCTGGAATAAATTTGCCTGCAATGTAAGTGAAGAATTAATCCGCGAAACAGCTGATGCCATGGTGGCTACAGGCATGAAAGATGCCGGATACGAATACATTGTTATTGACGATTGCTGGCAGGTAAGTCGCGATAGCCTTGGCTTTATCGTGGCCGACCCGAAACGTTTCCCATCAGGAATAAAAGCATTGGCCGATTATGTTCATGCCAAAGGATTGAAATTTGGCATTTATTCATGTGCAGGAAACAAAACCTGTGGTGGTCGTCCTGCCGGACGCGGACATGAATACCAGGATGCTTTGTCGTATGCCAAATGGGGTGTGGATTATCTGAAGTACGACTGGTGTGATACAGAAAACCTGAATGCCATAGGTGCTTACACTACCATGCGCGATGCTATGTATGCCGCGGGACGTCCCATTGTTTTCAGTTTATGCGAATGGGGTAACAACAAACCGGAGCTTTGGGCGAAAGAAGTTGGACACCTTTGGAGAACAACCGGCGATATTTACAATTGCTTTGATTGCGTTCAGAATAATGGAACCTGGCAAGCTTTTGGAGTGATGCAAATTGTGGATAAACAGGATGGACTGAGAAAAAATGCAGGACCGGGACATTGGAACGATCCTGATATGCTTGAGGTGGGCAATGGAATGTCATTGAACGAATCGAGAGCTCATTTTTCGATCTGGTGTATGTTGGCGGCTCCACTTATTGCCGGTAACGATTTGCGCTCTATGAATGCTGAAACGTTGACGGTACTTTCGAACAAAGAGCTAATTGCCATTGATCAGGATTCGCTGGGAATTCAGGGATTCAAACATACAGCTAAAGACAGTGTGGAAACCTGGCTTAAACCACTTAAAAATGGGGAATGGGCAGTATGCCTGCTGAATCGCAGCACTACGCCAAGAGTTGTAGCACTCGATTGGAAAACATTCTCTGTGACCGACTCATTATCGAACCGCACGCTCAACACCACAACCAAAGAAGTGTATAAGTTACGCGACCTGTGGTTGAAGAAAAATGTGGGTGATACCCGCAAGCCTTTGAAAGCAACAATTCCGGCCAGAGACGTACTCTGTCTGAAATTATTCAAATAAATAACGGGATGTTTCTAAAACAGTACTGTTTTAGAAACATCCTATACTTTTTGATTGGCTGAAAATGGATATTTTTGTCGACCTGTAATTACACGGATAAATAGTACCCTTAGATTTATAAAATTCACAACACAAATAAATAATATGGATGTTCAGAAAATTAGTTTAAAAGAAAAAATCGGTTACGGTTTTGGTGATGCCGCATCTTCCATGTTCTGGAAGATTTTTGGGATGTATTCTTTGTTTTTTTATACCGATGTTTTCGGAATTACGGCTGCAGCGGCCGGAACGATGTTTCTGGTGGCTCGCTTATGGGATTCTTTTTTCGACGTTTTTGTAGGGATTATCAGCGACCGAACCAAAAGTCGCTATGGTAAATACCGTCCATTCTTATTATGGTTTGCCATTCCATTTGCAGTAATGGGTGCTGTTACATTTTTTGCTCCCGATTTTAGTGAATCCGGAAAATTAGTTTACGCTTACATTACGTATTCATTGATGATGATTGTGTATTCGCTGATTAATGTACCCTACGC
Source organism: Paludibacteraceae bacterium (assembly GCA_942493025.1). GTDB lineage: Bacteria > Bacteroidota > Bacteroidia > Bacteroidales > Paludibacteraceae > Paludibacter. The sequence continues at coordinate 2,845,005 of OW818663.1, read as the reverse complement.
TTCCTTACTCGGTGCCATTTCTGCCGATCCGAAAGAAAGGAACTCGCTCTCTTCTTACCGCATGTCATTTGCATTTATAGGTAGTTTTGTGACATTTATGTTGTTGCAACCAATGATTGACTTTTTTTCTAAAACATTTGATTCCGAAAGTGTTGCTCAGGCCTCTCAGACTGTAGGAGCAGGTATGAGTACATCAACAGTTGGCTGGGTGATGGGAGTTGGATCTATCGGAATGATTTGTGTTGTTTTATTTTTATTGTGCTTTAGTTGGACAAAAGAAAGGGTAGTACAGATTGAAAGCGAAGAAAATGTAACTATCAAACAAGATTTAAAGAATTTGTTCCACAATGCGCCCTGGTGGATTTTAGTGGCAACCGGATTGGCAGCGCTACTTTTCAATGCCGTTCGCGATAGTGTTGCTATTTACTTTTTCAGAGATTATGTAAAAGTAGATTATAGAATGACAGGAACCGGTTGGGATATGACTACGATTTATTTTCTTGTTGGTCAGGCTGCTAACTTAATAGGAGTAATGGTGGCTCCGTCTATTTCGGCGAAGTATGGAAAGAAAAAAACCTATATGATTGCCATTTTATTTGCCGGGATATTGAGCACAGGCTTTTATTTTATTCCTAACGATATTACATGGATACTTGCTTTCCAATTCATTATCTCCCTGTTTGCCGGTTATGTGTTGCCATTGTTATGGTCAATGTTTGCCGATATTGTGGATCATCAGGAATTGATCACCGGACGCCGTGCCACAGGTTTGATTTTCTCCTCTTCTTCTATGTCTCAAAAATTAGGTTGGGCCTTAGGCTCAGCAATGAGTGGATGGATTTTGGCCGTGTTTAAATACGCTCCGGATGCAGTACAGCAGAGCCCGGAAACACTTTTTGGTGAGCATATTATGATTAGCTTAATGCCGGCTGTATGTTGCGTGTTGGCTTTTGTAGGGATGTTGTTTTATCCGCTTTCCGATAAAAAAGTAAAGGAAATATCAGAGCAACTTGAAGTAAAAAGAGCTAAAGCAAAGGCTTAATGAAATATTAACTACCCCTTTCTTCGTCGGTCGACGGAGTGGGGGTTCTTTTAAATAGAAAATGAAATACGGACATTTCGATGACAGCAGACGTGAATACGTCATTACCAATCCTCGCACACCCTGGCCTTGGATTAATTACCTCGGCAATGAGGACTTTTTTAGTTTAGTTTCCAATACCGGTGGTGGATATTCTTTCTACAAAGATGCCAAATTCCGCCGTCTGACCCGCTATCGTTACAACAATGTACCGATGGATAGTGGTGGAAAATATTTCTACATCAACGATGGAGAATCGGTGTGGAGTCCGGGCTGGAAACCCTGCAAAACAGAACTGGATAGCTACGAGTGTCGTCACGGGATGAATTACACCACCATCAAAGGGGTGAAAAATGGAGTAGAAGCAGAGGCTTTGTGTTTTGTGCCGTTGAAAACATGGGCAGAAGTACAGAAACTGACTTTGCGCAATACCACCAACGAAGTAAAAACGCTGAAAATTTTCTCTTTCGTGGAGTGGTGTTTGTGGAATGCAGCTACCGATATGGAAAACTTTCAACGTAACTTCTCAACCGGTGAAGTGGAAATTGAAGATTCGGTGATTTATCACAAAACAGAATACAAGGAACGTCGCGATCATTTTGCTTACTACTCGGTAAATGAACCGATGCAGGGCTTTGATACCGACCGCGAAACTTTCTTTGGATTGTACAATGGATTTGACGAACCTCAAACCGTACTCGAAGGTGCACCACGCAACTCCGAAGCACATGGTTGGTCGCCTATCGCTTCGCACTATGTAGAAGTGGTATTGCAACCCGGCGAATCGAAAGAGTTGGTGTACGTGTTAGGGTACGTGGAAAATGCTCCCGAAGAGAAATGGGAAAGCAAAAACGTAATCAATAAAACCAAAGCTAAAGCCACCATTGCCCGCTTCGATACGGCTGCCAAAGTGGATGCTGCGCTTGCAGAACTGAACGCTTATTGGGATAATTTATTGAACGTATTTACCATCAAAACAGGCGAAGAAAAACTGGATCGCATGGTGAACATTTGGAATCAATACCAATGTATGATTACCTTCTGTTTCTCACGTTCAGCTTCGTTCTTCGAAAGCGGTATAGGACGTGGAATGGGATTCCGCGATTCCAATCAGGATCTCGTGGGCTTTGTGCACCAGATTCCGGAACGTGCCCGCGAACGTATCATCGACATTGCTTCCACGCAATTCCCCGACGGCGGTTGCTATCACCAATATCAACCTCTGACCAAAAAAGGAAACAACGAAATCGGACAAGGTTTCAACGATGATCCGATGTGGTTGATTCTTGGAACAACAGCTTACATCAAAGAATCGGGCGATTTTACTATTTTGGATGAACCTGTTCCGTTTGATAATGAAGAAGGTTCGGAAGTATCACTTTTCCATCACCTTACCGTTTCGTTCGATCACGTGGTGAACAACCTCGGGCCTCATGGATTGCCATTGAGCGGTCGTGCCGACTGGAACGATTGTTTGAACCTGAACTGCTTCTCCAATGATCCGAACGAAAGCTTCCAGACCACCGAAAACAAATCGGAAGGTTCGCAAGCTCAAAGTTTGATGATTGCCGGATTGTTTGTGGTGTATGGCCGCGATTATGTGGAATTGTGTAAAGTGATCGGAAAAACCGAAGAAGCAGCCCGCGCTCAACAACATATCGATACAATGGTAGCAGCCATTAAGTTGAACGGATGGGATGGCGACTGGTTTATACGTGCTTACGATTATTTTGGAAACAAAATAGGTTCGAAAGACAACGAAGAATCGAAGATCTTTATCGAATCGAACGGTTGGTGTACTATGGCCGGTATTGGTTTGGAAGAAGGCATGGTGGCCAAAGCCCTTGATTCGGTAAAAGAACGTCTGGACTGTGAACACGGTATTGTGCTCAACAATCCACCGTTCACAAAATACTATATCGAATACGGCGAAATTTCCAGCTATCCTCCGGGGTACAAAGAAAACGCGGGTATTTTCTGCCACAACAATCCATGGATTATGATTGGCGAAACCGTTCAGGGACGTGGTGACAGAGCGTGGGAGTATTTCCGCAAAATTTGTCCTTCGTACACCGAAGAGATCAGTGATTTACACAAGGTAGAACCTTACGTGTATGCCCAAATGATTGCCGGTAAAGATGCTTTCAAGCCGGGTGAAGCGAAGAACTCCTGGTTAACCGGAACGGCAGCCTGGAACTATTACGCCATTACACAATATATTTTGGGTATTCAACCTACTTACAATGGCTTGAGAATTGAACCTTGTATTGCCCCCGAATGGAAAGACTTTGCGGTAACCCGTAAATTCCGTGGAGCAACTTACCAGATCGAAGTCAAAAATCCAAACGGATCGATGAAAGGTGTTGCCTCACTAACTGTTGATGGTGAGCTTATTGAAGGAAATACCATCCCATTGATGCCTGTAGGTGGAACCTACAAGGTGGAAGTCATAATGTAGACCCCCAACCCCTAAAGGGGAGGAGATTACAACTGATTATTGAAAATAACGCAATAGTAAAAATATAAAAATCAATACTAACTAAGTTCCCCTTTAGGGGTTAGGGGTTATGAAATACAATCTATTACAACTCAAACAAGAACTCAAAGAAGAGTTGACGCACAATATCCTTCCATTTTGGATGGATAAAATGGTGGATGATAAAAACGGAGGTTTCTACGGTCAGATGACCGGCAGAAATCAACTTGTGGCTGATGCTCCGAAGGGAGGTATCCTTAACGCAAGAATCCTTTGGACATTCTCTTCGGCTGCTTTAGCACTTAAAAACCCGCTTTACACCGAGTATGCCAAACGTGCCAAAGACTATGCTTTCGAGCATTTTTTTGATGTCGATAACGGTGGAACCTACTGGATGTTGAAGGCCGATGGAACGCCGGCCGATACCAAAAAGCAAATCTACAGTCAGGCGTTCTTTATTTACGCTTTGGTGGAATATTACCGTGTTACCAACGATAAAACTTGTTTGGATAAAGCCATTGAACTTTTCAATCTTATCGAGAAACATAGTTTTGATACGAAATTAAACGGCTATTTCGAAGCGTATAGTAAAGAATGGGTGCTGTTGGAAGATTTGCGTTTGAGCGAAAAGGATGCCAACGAGAAGAAAACCATGAATACCCATTTGCATATTCTGGAAGCCTACACCAATCTATACCGCGTGTGGGATAGTGTGCTGTTGGGAAAACAACTTCGAAACCTGATAGAACTTTTCATGGATAAAATCATCAATCCGCACACACATCATCTTGATTTGTTTTTTGATGAAAACTGGGATTGTAAGTCGACTTTGTTTTCTTATGGTCACGACATAGAAGCCGCGTGGTTGATTGATGAAGCTGCGGTTGTACTTGGTGATGCTGAGCTATTGAAACGAGTACATAAGGTCATTGGTAAGGTTGCTGACGCAGCTGCTGAAGGCGTTCAGCCAACCGGTGCTATTGTAAATGAAAAAAACTCTGCAACCGGACACGTTGATACCAATTGCGATTGGTGGCCACAAGCCGAAGCCATGGTTGGTTTTTTCAATGCGTATGAATTATCGAAAGACGAAGCTTACGCCCGAAAAACACTTGCAGCCTGGGAATTTGTAAAAGCGAACATTGTGGATACTGAAAACGGAGAGTGGCATTGGTCGGTTTCGTCGACCGGTAAAGTGGACAATAACAATGACAAGGCCGGGTTCTGGAAATGCCCGTACCACAACGGTAGGATGTGTTTGGAATTGATAGCCAGGATAGAATAACCGTCTACCCTAAAAGGGAGAATTAATAGTCGGGGCGCGACTTTAAGTCGCACTCCGACTACATATAATTACAACTAATGCCCGGGTAGTTTCCGGAATTTTTCTATAAAACCTTCATAAATCTAATACATTATGGCAATTACAAAAAAGATCTGTATGGTTTTTCTTGTTATGGTGCAGGTGGCATTTGGCTACTCGCAAACTAAAACAAAGAAAAGCATAGTTCCCAAGAACTCACCGGTGGCCTTAAATGGAAAACTTCAGGTTATCGGTACTCAATTATCAAATGCTAGAGGCAATGCACTCGTACTTCGTGGGGCTAGTCTTGGTTGGCATAACCTTTGGCCGCGTTTCTACAACGAAGGTGCTGTAAGTTGGCTTGCTTCCGACTGGAAATGCAATGTTATTCGCGCTTCAATGGGTGTGGGGTTGGACGATAGCTATCTGGAAAACCCTCAATATGCACTCAAATGCATGACAACAGTTATCGATGCCGCTATCAAAAACGGTATCTATGTGCTTATCGATTTCCATAGTCATAAACTCCATACTGCTGAAGCCAAAACATTCTTTACCGGCATGGCAACTAAATACAAAAACAGCCCGAACGTCATTTACGAAATTTGGAACGAACCCGATTATTATTCGTGGAAAGTGGTGAAACAATATTCCGAGGAAGTTATCTCAACCATTCGTGCTATTGACCCAACTAATATTATTCTTGTAGGTTCTCCTCACTGGGATCAGGATATTGATTCGGTAGCGGGTAATCCTATTGTTGGACAGAAAAACATCATGTACACTATGCACTTTTATGCCGGAACGCATAAGAAATGGTTGCGCGACCGTACAGATGCTGCAATAGCTGCAGGTATTCCCATTTTTGTTTCGGAGTGTGCCGGTATGGATGCCACGGGCGATGGACCGGTTGATCAGGCTGAATGGAAATTGTATCTTGATTGGATGGATGCAACCAAGCTGAGTTGGTGTGTTTGGTCGGTTTCTGATAAGAATGAAACTTGTTCTATGTTATTGCCCCGCGCCTCATCTACCGGAAAATGGGATGACGGACTTTTGAAAAGCTGGGGTAAAGTATCGCGCACTTCTATACGTGAGAGAAATAAATAAGATATAATAAAGCCCTCAGGATATGCAAAAATAGCTATCTTGATGGCTTTTTGTATCTTTTATAGTTAATACATGATGTTTATTCAATGATAATTTGTACACTTGCAAGATGAAAAAATTATGATTAGTATGCAAACCTCAAACGTATTCAGAGAAGTGACGCCGCTTTCGGAGGAAGACTGCTTCGTGATTATCAATCGCGTAAAGTCCGAATTCTCTTATCCGGTGCATGTACACCCTGAATATGAACTCAATTTTATAGAAAATGGCAAGGGTGCCCGCCGCATTGTGGGCGACTCTATCGAAGAAATTGATGATCTGGAACTCTGCCTTATCGGAAACGAAACATTGGAACATGCCTGGATGAATTATCATTGCGACTCGAATGAGATTCATGAAATTACCATCCAATTCCACAAAGATTTATTTCTGGGCAGCTTGTTGAATAAAAAGCAATTCAACTCCATATCCGTGATGCTTGAGAATGCCAAAAAGGGCGTTTCTTTTTCGCGTGAAGCAATTGAAAAGGTAAAAGAACGGTTGGATTTTCTGAACAAGAACCACAGCGGATTTTATTCGGTACTGGATTTGTTGACCATTTTATACGAACTGTCGCTCGACAGGCATTCCCGCATTCTTTGCAGTAGTACTTTTAATAAGCAGGACGACTCGTCGGAAAGCCGCAGAATTCAGAAGGTCATCAACTTTTTGAACAACAATTATCAAAAGGAAATTCGCTTGATAGATGTAGCCAATCACGTCAACATGTCGGAGGTATCGTTTAGTAGGTTTATGAAACGGCGTACCGGCAAAAACTATATCGAGTACCTCAACGATCTGCGACTGGGCATTGCTTCGCGCTATCTGGTCGATTCGAGCAAAACCATTTCCGAGATTAGTTACGACTGCGGGTTCAACAATTTATCCAATTTCAATCGGATTTTCAAAAAACGAAAAGGATATACGCCTAAGGAGTTTCGCGAGAATTACTCAAAAATGAGAATTCTGATTTAATTAAATCTATCAAAAAAACGAATAACCCCACTATCGAATATAATTCTGTAGTGGGGTTATTCTATGATAGTTATGTGTGAATTTCAACTGTTGTCCTGAATCGGTCGAAATATTTGGTTGAAGCTTATTTTCAACTTTTATAGTTAACAATATGCATTTATTCAATCATTATTTGTAACATTGCAATAAATATAGCCCTAATCGTATGCAAATCTCTAATCTTTTTCGAGAAGTCACCCCTCTTTCGGCCGAAGACTGTTTTGCCATTAATAGTCGAACCAAGGATGAGTTCAATTATCCCATTCATTTTCACCCTGAATTTGAAATAAACTTTATCGAAAATGCAAAGGGAGCCCGACGGGTTATTGGTGATTCAGTCGAAGATATTGACGATTTGGAACTATGTCTTATTGGTAACGAGAGTCTGGAGCATGTCTGGGTAAATAATAATCACCAGTTCAAAGAAATCTTTGAAATTACGATCCATTTTCACAAAGATTTGTTTTTGGGGAGTTTACTCAATAAGAATCAGTTTCGTAGCGTAGCCATTATGCTCGAAAATGCTAAAAAAGGAATCGTGTTTTCTCGCGAAGCAATAGTGAATGTAAAAGATAGACTGAAATCCTTATGCACTAAACAAAGTGGTTTTTTTTCCGTTTTGGAGTTGCTGGCTATTTTGTACGAACTATCTATTGATCAAAATTCCCGCATTCTTTGCAGCAGTACTTTCAACAAACAAGATGACTCGTCGGAAAGTGTGCGGGTTCAAAAAGTGATCAAGTACCTGCATGAAAACTACCAGAATGAAATTCGGCTGTTAGATGTTGCTAATCATGTGAATATGTCGGAAGTGTCGTTTAGCCGCTTTATGAAAAAGCGCACCGGCAAAAATTATATCGAATACCTCAACGACCTGCGTCTGGGCGTTGCTTCCCGTTATCTGGTCGATTCGAGCAAAACCATTTCCGAAATCAGTTACGATTGCGGATTCAATAATTTGTCCAATTTTAATCGGATCTTCAAAAAACGAAAAGGGTATACGCCCAAAGAGTTTCGCGATAATTATTCTAAAATGCGTATTCTGATTTGATCGGACACCGCATGACTTACACACCCGCTATTGAACAATGTTTCGGTAGCGGGTTTATTTTTTTTTGTCATATCATTTTCACTCCGCTGTTCTATCCTTGCAATATTGTACATGTTACTTTGTATCAAAAATTTGTAGCATATGTATACACAAAAATTTTATCCGACCATTGTTATTTCTGATGTTCATTTGGGCACAGAACATAGCAAGACGACTGAACTTACAGATTTTCTGCGTACTGTGAATTGTAATACGCTAATTATGAACGGCGATATCATTGACGGCTGGCACCTTCAAAAAGGAGGTAAAGGGAAATGGAAAAAAGAACATACCGATTTTTTCAAAGTCATCATGAAGATGATGGAGAATCATAATACTCAAATTATTTATGTTCGTGGTAATCACGACGATTTTATCGACCACCTGGCACCGCTTTCTTTTGGTAATCTCTCCATTGTAAACGAGTATATGCACCAGAAAAATGGTAAAAGTTATTATGTGGTGCACGGCGACGTATTCGATAATATCACGTCTAAAATGGTTTGGCTCGCTAAGCTTGGCGATATTGGTTATACCTTTTTACTGTGGGTAAACCGTATTTACAATATCTACCGTGCTAAAAAAGGGCTGGGTTATTTTTCCCTTTCGCAAAGCATTAAGCAAAAAGTAAAATCGGCCGTTTCGTACATTTCTGATTACGAAAAGGAACTGGTAGCCTTGGCACGAGCCCGTCATGCCGACGGAATTATCTGCGGGCACATTCACCAACCGGCCAATACGCATATTGATGGCATTCATTACCTCAACTCGGGCGACTGGGTAGAAACTATGTCGGCACTATTGGAGCACGAAGACGGCAGCTGGGAAGTGTATATGCACCGTGATATAGCTATTAAACCCGATGTCAAAGAAGTACAATCGAACGTACTTAGCATCCATCAAAACTCACAGGAAGGCATGAAAGTGGCCTTTGCGCATTACTTTTAATCAGTTATCAGTAAACAGTTATCAGTAATTTAAGTAAACTAGTTAACCAGTAAACGAGTACACATTCAATTATCCAATGCGTACCCAATAACAACTAATAACGCCGAACTTGCCTGCGGCAGGCATGGGCAAATATCGCCGCAGGCTAATATCACGAAGTAATAACGCCGAAGGCAAATATCGCGCAGGCAAATAATAATTTACAATTATGAAATACTTATTCGTAGTACAAGGCGAGGGTAGGGGGCATTTCACTCAAGCTTTAAGTTTGAAGAGCATGCTCGAACGTAACGGTCACGAAGTAGTGGCGGTAATGGTTGGTAGTAGTGCCAAACGTACGTTGCCCGATTTCTTTACGCAAAAAATAAACAGTGAAGTGGTACGATTTCAAAGTCCCAATTTCCTCCCCACACCCAAAGGAAAACAATCGCCTTTGTTGGTTAGTATTTTGTATAACTTGTTGTTAGTACCGGTATATCTACACAGTTTATACAGCATCCACAAAACCATCAGAACGACTAAGCCCGATGTGGTCATTAATTTTTATGAACTGTTGTGCGGGGTAACCTACGGTCTTTTCAATCCTAAACCGCCCATGATTAACGTGGCACATCAGTATTATTTTCTTACCCCCGATTTTAAATATACGGGCGAGAATGAAAAACAGTTCAAACTCCTGAATTTCTATTCGCGACTCACGGCTATGAATGCCTATAAAATGTTGGCACTCTCGTTTCGTATCGACAAGTATTCGTCATTCGGAAACATTATCATTGTGCCTCCGCTCTTGCGCAGGGAAGTGCTTCAAAAAGAGACGTCGGATGGCGATTATATTCATGGTTATATGCTCAACAGTGGTTTTGCCAAAGAGCTGGCCGAGTGGAGCAGTATTAACCCCAAGGAATCCCTGCATTTCTTTTGGGATAAGAAAAAGGTTGATGCAACTGTGCAGCTGACTCCTAACCTAACGATGCACAAATTGAGCGATACACTTTTTCTGGAATATATGGCAGGATGTAAGGCCTACGCCACCACCGGCGGTTTTGAGTCGGTGTGCGAAGCCATGTATATGCAAAAGCCGGTGTTGATGGTGTCAACGCATATTGAGCAAGAGTGTAATGTAATTGATGCGCTACGCTCGGGAGCAGGTGTTACCGACGAGGAGTTCGATTTAGATATTCTGCTCGATTGTATACCAAGCTATAAAAGAACCAACGAATTCAGGCACTGGACACATACAGCCGAATCGTTATTTATGTACGAGCTCACCAGATTTGAAACGGAAGAAACATCGATATTTGCTACAATGTAAATACATTTCTGATTCAATTGTTATTCTAAAGTTTCACTCCTTTTCGTTTTCAAAAACGACAGGAGCGAAGCTTTTTTTTTTGCTAGGTAAAAGCTGATAGGAAAACAAGTACCTGTGTAGAGGTTTGTCCCGATGTAAACTCCTTTTACCTTTTTTTATTCTTGTGTTTTATTACTCCAAATAGTATAAACACGATCAACAATCCAGCTAAAGAGATGAACAGGTATTTTTTCCAATTGAAGCTATTAGTATTATCAAGAGTCTTTTCGTCTTTAATTGGAGATATTTTTGCATTGTTTTTATCTTTTACCAACCAACCAATTTCTGGTCGAAGTGTTAGTGTTTTCTTGTCTTGTTTTATACCAATAAAACCGGCTAGAAATTCCATTTCATATTTAGTTCCATAATAATTCCAAATAAAATCTGCTTTTGAGAGTCCGTTATTAAATTGGTTAGTTAATACACCTTCAAAATGTTTTTTAGGTTCCTTGTCTATATAAGGGTTTATTGTCACTTTATTATTGTCATTTATATAGGGGAAAAATTTAATAATCCAACCAGTTATGTAAGGTCCTCCACTTTCATCCTTTCTTTTAAAAATATTTGACCAAAATACAGTGTCAATTTTATTATCACTAGCGTTAATGAATTGTTGAATAATTGGTTCGAGTGAATTTATCCAGTTGTCTATTTTATAACCTTTGAAGTGCTGTAGCTCTTTTTTAATTTTGAGCCAATCGGCTTTTGTTCCTTCGATATTTATTGCAGGTATACCACACATAGTTGAACATTCATATTCGAAATAACCACTCATGACATCCAATAATGCCACTTCGTAAGATGCTTTTTCGACATAAGTCGTGGTGCTAAATGATTGAACGTATAAATTACGGATGTTAGATTTCACATATTTAGAGATTGAATCTGACATAACCGGGAAAGCTAATGGCCAAGGTGATTTTGTGCTACCTTTTGTAAATTCTCGACTTATTGGTTGCGTGTCTACTATTAATTTCTTTTTTCCGTCGAACTTTACAAATTCCTTTCTCAATTCTTCAATGTTATTGTTTACATGTGTTGAAAATCCTTGACATATTAATAACCAAATCATATCCGGACTGATACTTATTGGACGATGATCAGCGTAAACAATATAAAGAGAGGCTACAAAAGGGTGTATATCGGTAGGAACAATAGGTTCGTTTCTACGTTTGAATTCACAGGCTTCAAATTTGCCACCAATTCTTGTTTCAATAGCTTTTACGTAAGTGACCTCAGAAAGAGGTTTCTTAGCTAAATCAACATCGGTGCAAATTATTTTTATTTGAGCAGATGGTCTAAATACAACTAGTAATAAAACGAATGTGCTGAAGTTTTTTTTCATGTGTAAGCTTTTTTGACAGTTCTGCAACCGCTAGTGTGGATTTTTAATCCTTCTCAACTTCAACGTTCCAAGATTGCTATTCAACATCTTTCCTTTGATTTCTAATGGTAAAAAAAACACGCCAGACAATTATTATTTTTTACGCTGAAATAAACGATTCAGAAACCCTTTTATCCCGGTTTCTTTATAGGGATCACAATTTAATTCCTCATAAACAGAGTCGCGAATTGCAAAAGGGGTAAGGAACTGTTTTCTCCAACGGGCATTATTCTCTATAGCGCGAAGTGCATTGCCAACTATGGGTAGTGCCAATGAAGAGCCCGAACCGTTTCCACTATAAAAATGGATTTCGGGTGTAGTTCCACCTACCCAGGTTCCTACTACCAAATCGGGTGTATAAGCAACAAACCATGCATTGGTATAGTCCTGCGCCGTACCTGTTTTACCGGCCAGATCGGAGCGGAGTGCATACTGGTTTCTGATGCGCGTTCCCGTGCCCTCATTGATCACTTTTTGTAAAATGGCAGTAATCATTTCTGCCGTTTCCGGTTTGAAAACCTGTTCTGTTCGGGCAGCCTTTCTTTCGTACAGAACAGTTCCTTCGGCATCGGTAATCTTATTAATCATCACCGGTTCTATCATTTCGCCCTTATTGGCAAAAGCACCATAGGCACGAACAACTTCGTAGAGCGACAAATCAAGCGTTCCGAGAGCAATGGATGGCGAGTCATCATTTGGAGAAGGAAAATGAAGTCTGTCACATGTATTGATAAGCTTCTCCGCTCCTGTTTGAAAGTACAAATCGAGGGTCGGCAGGTTCATGGAGTTGGCTAAAGCATACCACAGCGCCACCGTGCTGTCTTTCGTGAATTTATGATCGAAATTCTGTGGTTCCCAGTTGTCGTATTCCGGATATACTTTCTGAACATTCTTCAGGTAGGTAGAAGGGGTAAAATCATTCTCCAGTGCAGTAGCATATAAAAACGGCTTAAAAGTAGAAGCAATCTGACGGTGAGACATCACCATATCAAAAGGAAGTCTTTTGAAATCGTTGCCACCAATCCAGGTAATCACCGCTCCATTCTTTGGGTTGGTCATCAGCACCGAGGCATTCAGTAGTCTGTAGTAATACCACAAACTATCTGTTTTATTCATCTTTTCTGTAGTAACTCCTTTCCAGTCAAAAACTTCGATATTCTTTTCCTCTGAATTGTCTTCGCCGTTCAGTTTAAGCTGTTTCCGATACCATTGCTTTTTTATATTGCGATTTTGAAGTTCTTTATCCAGTAACTTCTGCATACCGTACAAATGCTTGTGTATTCCTTCGATGGTTAGTTGCTGAATATGCATATTCAGGGTAGTGTATATTTTGATACCATCTTTTTTCAAATCATATTCCCCACCACCTTTCCGTTGAATATCTTCGAGAATTTTCTCTGTTTTTTTCTTTACCTGATAAACAAAATAGCCCGCCGGCGCTTCGGCATTCATGTTTTCGTAGTTCAACCGTAGCGGTAATTTCCGCAAACTATCCAACGCAGCCTTTGTCAGGTACTTTTGTTTTTCCATCAAAGTCAGCACCATGTTTCTGCGTTCCAGCGAATTTTGCGGATTCAGACGGGGATTAAAATAGGTGTTTGCTTTCAATAGTCCTACCAGAACTGCGGATTCCTCTACTTTTAGCTTTCGGGCAGGCTTATTGAAATAGCGGTGCGCGGCAGCTTCCACCCCGAACACATCTTCACCAAAAGGCACAGAATTAAGATAAAGCAATAATACTTCATCTTTGTTGTACACCTCTTCAATGCGAGCGGCAATAATTATTTCCTTCAGCTTGTTCACCGGCATACTCAGCATACCATATTTCGGGCGACCATATAAGTTTTTGACCAACTGTTGTGTGAGCGTACTTCCGCCACCGCCTGTTTTTTCGCCCCACAGGATGCTTTTAAAGAAAACACGGAAATAACTCAGAAGGTCGTAGCCACTGTGGGTAAAAAAGCGTTTGTCTTCAGTGGCAATCAGCGCATTCTTAAGATGATCGGGAATTTCGGAGTTAGATATATTGGTGCGGTTCTCGGCAAAAAACCTCCCGATGATTACGCTGTCGCTGGAAATTACCAGCGACGCCTCTTCATTATTGATGGCTTTCAGTTCTTTTTTACCGGGTAATGCTCCAAACGTACCTGAATACACTAAAAAGAACAACAACACACATAAAAGCAGTATGGATGACAAGAAAACCAACCCGTATTTCAGTATTTTTTTTAAAAGCACTATTTTCGAAAACGTCATATTTCAAATTCTTTAAATGATCTGTATCAACCGAAAACAATGTTCTACTCCAATAGCTTCCTGTCTTCCTCGTCCGGATTTATTCAACCTTGCGATAAACTTCGTCGAAAGGCACTCTCATTCTGTCTCCCCAAACTCCGCGATCTTCTCTGATTCCGCAGGAAACAACCATATTTATTTCGGCACCCAAAGGTAAATTCAAGATACGTTTCACTTTTCTACTATCAAAACCTTCCATCGGACAAGTGTCATAACTTTCGTTGGCCATCGCTAACATAAAGGTTTGAGCCGCCAAAGCACAGGTTTTATGTACGACTACTCTCACATCGTTTTCGGATACCTGATAGGGAGTGGCTCTGAACAACCCAACAATGTTGACCAACGCTTTTCGGATTATCCCCAGAATACCTAAACAGCGGGAATATAAAAATGGTATTACTTTTCCATAGTACAACTGCCATCTTTTTATTCTTTTCTCTTGTTTCTCTTCGGGACTGTTTTTCAGAATGTTTTGAGTTTCCAGTTCAATCATCTTGCTTGCTCTTCTTCTGTAAAGATCCTGCCGTGTTACAAAAACAACCATTTGTTGAGCAGTAGTTGCCGACTCCTGATGTAGACAAGCAACGGAGAGTTCTTTTAGAGTTTCCGGACTGGTGATATGATAAAACTCCCAAAGTTGCATGTTGGAACTGTTGGGAGATAAGGTAGCAAGTTGGATGCAGTGTTTTACTTTTTCCGAATCGATGGGAAGATCCTTGTAGTGTCTTACAGAACGTCTGTGATGTAGTATTTCTTCGAATGTCATTTTTAATCGTGTATTTAGGGTTTGCTGATAAACTCAGTCTATTTTTTCGAGATTAGATTACGGTGCGCTGCACCTCCGGACTTATCTGTGAATCTATTCCTACAAATATTCCGCCACTCTGTGGCTTTGCATTAGGTGCAGCGCACCGTTATATTTGTAGCTATTAACGACAAAAACAACCAAAGGTGCAGCTGGAACATTCCGTTTTTTCGGAAGCACCGTAATATCACCTGCAAAGAAATTGAAAGAATCGTCGCTTAACTTTGCACGTTGAATGCAAAGTTTGATTGTATTATATTTAAATACAGTATATTAAAGGGTTTTAAGCAACCCCTATTTATATCTGTTTATTATTAAACGTTTATTTGTCCGGGAAATTGGCTGCGTGCATTTATTTTAATGATAAAATGGAAATTAAATCATCTGCCCCACATTCTCGTTAGTTTAAAGTACGATTACAGTATACTTGCCCTCTTCTTCCCAAAGCTTATTTTACTGTTCACATATTTCTTTCAACCTGACGAGTGCCAATGGGTAGCTTTGGTTCATATAATCTACAAAATCATCCGGAGTGTCTACCTCAACACTAAGCACAGACATGCCATCGATTTCATTAAATGCATAGTTTTCAAACCCACAGGCCCATTTTTCAACTTCCGGACCTTCGGTTATTTCCTTATCAGCTATTAAAAGGCCGTAATGTCGAATTGAAACAAATCGGTTGAGAATGTTTTCTGCTATCTCCGAAACCATACCTCCCTTTTCTCCATTCTCGTCCACTCCGATAAAGTGAATTTTGTCGCCTTTATTCCAACTTCCTTCATAAGTAGATGTCGGGTTAAACAACGAAGTCCATTGCTCATATGTAGATCTATTGCTAATGCCAAGCATAACATCATATACCTTATCTACAGGGGCATTGATTTTTATGTCGAATTGTAGTTTTTTCATACACATCTAAATTTTAATTGATTTTTCTTATTGTTTATTCTCTCGGTATATTACAACGCTTCAATGTGATTAGTTCATTTTAATCCGAAATCAATTACAATTTCTATCAATGCAGCAATAATAAATAGGGATAAAATAAAAGCTCCGGCTTTTAATAGTATCTTTCAATATGCAAGGTAGAGTCTTGCTCCTAACTTGACAGGGATTACAATTAGCTCCGCTGACCGTTGGTTCCTAAGAATACAAAAAGTTGGGATTGCAAACTTGCCTGCGGCAGGAGGTTCCAACAACGAACCCGCACTCTTGTGCAAACAAGTAATGACTATAAATCCGTGAGGACAAGGACAATGTTATTTTTTCTTTAATTTCAAGTTCTCTAAGTATATAAACAACTCATCACCCCTCAGATTGGTAGCTACAATCTTTCCGTTGGGATCAATTAAAAACGAAGTTGGCCAAGATTGCACGTTATAGCCCTCAGCTTTGGTGGTTGAGTATTTTTTTACAATCGTAGACCAAAAAACTTGTTTGTCATTCATAAATTTTTTTATCTTCCCATTGTAATCGTCTTCAACAACTCCAATAATCATAACTTGGTCGCTACTGAATGTATCATAAACTTTTCGAATATAAGGAAACTCCATAATGCACGGTCCACAGAATGTAGACCAAAAATCAAGAAATACGTATTTGCCACGTAATTCATTTAAGGACAAAACAGAACTATCCCATATGTTTAGTCCTTTTATTTCAGGAGCAAGCTTTCCGACTTGTGCCGAGACTAAAGCGCGTGGTATCTCTAAATCGGGGGTATTAGATTTGCTTGTTTTCTTGTCTATGGGTTGATTTTCTCTGGTCAATCTAATTCGATTCAAATTTTGTGATATAGGCTCAAATCTGAAGTCTACATTACCGACAGTTAAATACTGATTAGACTTTATAATTTTATCTCTTGATAATGGTTGAAAATTAGGTTTGTCTGGAAGAATAAAGATAAAATCGTTGTACATGAATTGATCTGTGCAAATAAAAATTGTTTCTCCTTCGAACGATACTTTTGCATATCGAAATTGCGGGAAACTAAATGAAACAGAGATCTTGTCTTTTGTGCTCAAATGCCCTAATGTAACCGCACACAAAATATTTTCTTGCATTACATTTTTACCATTAAAATACTCAATTGTAATGCGTTTCGAATTCTCAGCTTCTTTTGAAAAAAAACTTTTATGCAATGTGAAAATTTCATCATTCGAAAAATCATTGTCTCCATTTGCATCAATTATATATTTCGGTTGGTGAAGGCGATCAAACCCTACAGCAACAGAGATATAATTCCTGACCATTTGGCTGGTCAATCTACAAGTATCTCCAAGTATCCAGTTCTGTTTTTTGAATTCATTCAAAAAATCTGCTCTCGAGATAAGACCATTTCGGTAGTTCTGATAACAAAACTGTCTTCGGTTCATGTGCACTGTGTATACTTTCAAATCGGTCAATGAATCTGGAAGATGCTTTAATTGAGGATAACCGATTAAAGACATGCTGTCGAGCATGTCATTTGATCCAAATCCCGTGGATGAGTTGCCTAAAGGACCATAACCATCTACTTTGTCGTTTAAAAGTATTTCCGTGCTACCTGTTTTATTCAAAGGTTGTACATTCTGACAATGAATTGTTGTGCTAATCAGTACAAATAAAGAAATCAATAATAGTGTTTTTTTCATGTTGTCTATTTAAATTTCATGTTTCCTGTTTTTATTTCAAGTTTATTAGTTTCTACACAATGGATTGTTCAAGTCCGACTACCGGCGGATTACGCTCCGCTAAACTTAGGAACTATTCAACGACTGCGAAACAATAGACTTGGACGAGAAGGGGTTTAACCTGCGCTAGTGGGGTAAGTAACCTGTGTTTCTCTTCATTTTGGTTGTCACGGGTCACAGACCCGCGACAGCGGGTGTTTTTAGTCAGTCGTATTTTTTGTCATTTTATTGTCTCGTTACTTTGAACAATTTGTCGTTTCTAAAAATCAGATTCAATTCGTCAAGCGAAACCGTGTCTCTTTTAAAATTCGCTGATTCACCGATTTTATGCTTCTTCAAAGTCTTTTCAATTCCAGTTTTCGACAAGTCAGTCTCGTTTAACATAAGAATTACATTATCAAGTTCAGCCTCTTTCACAGTATAACTGTCTTGTAAATAACTCAATGAATAACCTTGGTCAATAGTCGAATAAACGCTAATTCCAAGGACAATGAGCAAAGTTGTCAGGCAACACCAAAAAGCGATTTTCCAATTATTCATATTCATATACTCTTTTCACTATCGGAGCTTAGACCGCACTATTTATATTATTGATAATAAAAATATTAATTTGTTTGTTTTGCTCAAATATATGCATAACCCACATTTTGTCATATGAACCCCAAAACCCTGCAAGGGTTTAATGTGAATAGCCCCCAGTAAGCGAAGCACAACTGGGGGGATAATAACACCCTCAGATACACAACCCCGAAGTGGGTTGAATGTTATTATGATATTGATGTTCAACCCACTTCGGGGTTGTAGATGTTGGGTTATTCACATCCCCCAGTTCCGCAAGCTTCACTGGGGGCTATTCACATTTAACTCCTTCGGAGTTCTCTTTCAATTTTATTATCACAAATTAGTGCGGTCTAAACGCCTATACCACAAAGTTTTTATATTATTCCTCCTTTATTGTTTTTCGTAATTCAGTAATCAAATCATTTGCTATACCAAAATAGTCATAGTAAGCGGAGGTTTTATTTCGAATATTCTTCAGTTGTTCGTGAATGCAATGTTTCCCTTTTGCTGTTAGAAAATAAAACCGGATACTGTTTTTATCTGGTAATGGAGTGGCATATATGACTTTAGATTCATTGAAATAGACAGTTGCTTCTTTTACAAATTTCTTTGCAGCACTGCATATATAATGATTTTGTCCACCACCAATTACTCCTCCCCCCGAACTAAAATATAAACTTGCATCACCAGTTTTGTATGCAACAAGAGTTACAATACCATCTCCGATGTCCCAATCCAAAATGACACCATATATATCCGAATCATTAAGAGTCAAACCGAGTTGTTGGAAACTCATATCAAATGCCATTTTTCTCAATCCAACATAAGGATTGTCCATGTCATTTTCATTTTTTTTATTTGATAGCCTGATTCGATTATTCTTTTTGTTAGTCTGTATCGTAACAGCCAATATATTGTATAAAATTATTACCCCAACGAAAATTAATTCGTAAAACAATATTTTATTTACCATAATGTGAGTAAAATTTCACTATTTATTACTTATAATTAAAATATACAAAATACTGCGCTCGGACTTACGCTGCTCACAGACTGCAAAACAACTGACTTGGAAGAATAGAGTTTAACCTGCGCTAGTGGGGGTAAGTAACCTGTGTTTCTCTTCATTTTGGTTGTCACGGGTCACAGACCCGCGACAGCTGGGGTAAAATAATGCTGCTTCTTTCAAGCCTTGCTTCTAGCAGCGACATAGCGAATTGAAAATCAGCGTAAGCTAAAGACGCTATGCCGAACAACCACGACAACCTACGCTCAACTGAGACAAGATTACTCAATTATATCCAATAGAATTTCAGCATATGGACTAATTCTATATTCATTCCTCCCATCAAATCTCACTCCACCCGTGTCACCCGTAATCATTAGTCCAGAAAGATAGAGTTCATCCATTTTTTCATAGCTGACCTCAATTCCATTTTTTATTTTTCTCAAATATGCTAAATCTGGTATGAATAGTTTTTGTACAATATAAGACAATCGTAAAAATGTTTGATAATCTATTGCCCCTTTAATGTTTGCGGCCAATATTTTTCCAATAATCTCTGGTTTTTCAAGGTCCTCTAATTTGTCAAGAATTAAAATTAAAGCTAATCCTACTTTTTTGTTGTATGTCTCCTTTGTTTCTACATTTGCAATAAATCTTTGTCTTTCTTCAATCGTCGTTGAATCTAATTGAGTAAGGAATTTTAAGATTTTTCTCAGAAGCAACAATTCTCTAGTTCTTAAACCAAATTTTGTTATTCCAACGAGACTACTAATAATCGGTAAATCTTTTAGAATACCATTATTCATTAATGAATCTAATGTCACTTCTGCTAATTCAATATTAATATTTGCCAAGTCAGAAATTTCTAATGTTTTTTCAATAGACTGTTCTATTTCTGTCATAATATTATTTGTCAGATTCTAATTATTTTTATATCAAGTTGAATGTGATTTGTTATGTATCTCTCATTGACAAAGTTGCGAGTTTGCGAATAAAACATTCCACGCTCGCACCGATTTGTAATAGGTGTGTTGCTCGTTAGAGCAAAAAAGAAAAATAGATTGTTTTTTCAAAACAAGACACAAGTTACAAACTACGAGTGTTCGGAAGATTGATATATTGCTGTCATAAGCGCTCTTTGATATAGTTTTTTTTGATAGATACTTATTTGAATCTGTTTTATTAACGGAATACCAGTGATGGATCACCTCCACAAAAACGAACGATCATAGTGATGATAAGTTCATCAAGCTCAATACCAAAACGCCTCTTGGCTGTTTTATAACCGATATTATTTAAGCGCTTATAAATTAGCAGCAACATCGATAGAATTAAAGTCATATAGAGAATAATCTTTATTCCGTTTTCATTGGTTGACATAAAGTGGCTGAAGTTCAACTCTTGCTTTACAAAACGGAAGAAAACCTCAATATCCCAACGTTTCCGGTACAAAGCAGTTATATTCTCAGCCTTTTCCTCTTTCAGATTTGTCAGAAACAAGAGGGCTTCTCCATTCTTGTTTTCTGTAGTTATCAGTCTGAAGGTTTCTTTAGTCAGTTCTTTTGTCTTTCTATTATTGACCCAGTTATACAGATAAACGATTTCATCTTTAAGTAATTTCAAATCGCCAATTAACCTGTCGCCTCGTTCAAGAATTTCAACACTTTGATACGAAGCACCTGGATTCAAACGAGTAACAAAATCAATAGTATCACTCTGGAGCTTATCGAAAACAGTACGTTTATTGACTCCACGGTCAAAGACATAAACCTGTTGTTTATATTTGTTTGCGTGATCTTTTATGACCTGTGGGATGGTAAGACATTCATTGATTTGACTTTGATCTAAAAATGTCTCCACATTACAAGGAAGTATCCCATCAAAAGCAACCGTAAACTTAGCATGTTTCTTACTATTGTTTTTGTGTTTGAAATTCATGCCCTGTGCTAGTTTAGCCGACGTTTCGGCAACCATTGTTGAATCGACCCGAACAAGATTATATTTATCAAGTTCCTGGCGGGAATATAATTGACTAAGATGATTATAAAAATGGTCGAACAGCTTTTCAAAAAAGTTGACATCCATTACAGATAAACGCTCTGAGATAGAACTGTAACGAACTGTCTTACTCTGATCTAAATTGAATAAAAATTTAAACTTTACGCTATTAAAGACATCCTCCATCGTACGCAAACTTGTTCGATCGGATTCTAATAATGAATAAAGTATCATATAAAACACTGAACGTCCATACAAAACCTTCGTACAATAATCCACGTGGGTATTTACGGCAAGAGTACTTATTTTATCATCAGGAATAACACTCAACAGTTCTTTTACCGTTATATTCTTCTTTTGCGATTTGTTTGTTTGCATCTATTGAAATTATGATGCAAAAATATTAAATGATTCTTATATTTAAAACACATTAGATCTGTTATTTGTCAACAACTTGACTGTTGTGCTGTTGATAAACAAGGTCGTTTTTTCATTTTTGAAATTCAAGCTAAGGAAAGACTGTTTTTCTCCTTGAATTATGTTTAGATTTTTTAAATTTGTAGACTTAAAAATCTTCCGAACACTCGTAGTTACAAACTTGCGCCAGCGTGCGAGTATGCTTTTTATAGTTCATAAGATACTTATTCTAAATACTACAAATTACTATTTGTTGATTTGGTTATCTTTTAGTCCTACTAATTTTAGTTCTTCACCGATAATTGTAATACTACTACCATCCATATAATCAATATCAATTGAATTAATAACAAGTTTTGTAGCAGACCAATTATAAATAGCACAATCCCAATTACCACCACTGGATTTACCTGGTTTTACAGGACCTGTATCTTTGCCTCTAAATGAATTTTCTTTTCGAATATTACATGCAACTAAGTCATTAACATTATTTTTAAATGAAGCATCAATTACTAAGTATTTAATGATTTTTTCTGATTTATTTATATAATAAAAGTTCGCATCACATCCACTTGCTGAATTCGGTTTTGATAAATAACATGATGTAACTCTAATAGTTGATTTGATCTTATTTATTCGTTTTATTTCATTATTTTCATTAGCATTTTGAGCGCCTGCCTTCAGTATTGAATCATAGATATGTTTAATTGATTCTGCTTCTATTATAGAATCTTTTGTGAATTTAATTCGCACTTGTTCAACACTGTCATTTCTTAATTCTTCTTTTCGTTTATTCTCAAGATAATTACAACTTACAAAAAATAACGAGCACATAATTACTATTAATGTTTTTTTCATAGATATATTCTGGTTTTCCTAAGCACCATAAGGTTTTATGTTTATTAAGACTCTATTGATAACTTTAAACTATGTTTTTCTTTTTTTTCGGCTTGCCCATAACGACCGAGACTATGGGCATTTGGCGGTTTGCGGGAGCATTCGCTGTCGTGGAACGACAAAGTGAATGCGGGAGCAAAACCGCCGGAATGCACGTCAGCCAGCCAATGCCAATAGCGTGTATTAGGGGGTCGAAATTTTCTTTTTAGTCGTATTCGTTTTTAATTCAATTTTTAATTCATTCAAAAAAACTGTGTCATGTTTAAAAATATTTTTCGTTTTTTCGATAAAAATACTGTCGGAGAGGATGTAGCTGATTATAGAATCAGTTTGGCTATTTCTTTTCTCGCCTTGTCCGTAAGCATTATTAGTTTTTTCGCTCAAATGTAATTTGTCGTACAATGCAATTCCTGGTTGAATAGCAGAAATTAATAAAGCCAAAATAGATACTATAACTGAGAATTTATTTTTTCTAAGGTGTCTAATTTTAAATTCAAGTCGTGCAAAGAAACCCGCTTTCTCAAAAATAGTTCCAAAATTCGGGTCACGAACATGAGCACCTAATAAGTGTTCTACTTTGTCGCTGTCGACAAAAATGTAGTCATACTCGTTAAGTTTTGGTCTTGTTCTTTTGATAAGAACTTGTTTAGCTGGTCTTATTCTTTTCATTTTTTTATAATTTGCCATAACACCGATATATGCTAACTTTAATTACACATATTGCTCATTTAGCTGTGTATGCAAACTACTAGTTCGCATATTTCCACTTTAGGTGCTAGTGTTAGTTCTTTTCACTCCACAAATCTACAAATAATAATTAACCTAATCTTCTATTCTCCGTATTATTTTTTAGAAAACAAAAAAAGCAGAGCTGTACTTGCGTACAGCTCTACAAATTAGAGGGTTTAGCCTACAATAATAGAACTTACTGTAGTGCTCCAGGGACCACGTTCGCCACGAGTATTTACCCAGCGCAGCCAGTAGTAGGCCATGGTGTTGGCTTGCTTGCCTTCGTAGGTGGCGGTGAGAGTTTAACCTGTGCTAGCGGGGGGTTCTTTTACTCACCAAAATTACTCACTCTTTCTAACAACACCAGCACACGGTTGATTATTCGCTGAAATATTAAGTCTTTAAGATAGAAATCCGATTACTCTCTACTGCAGTTATAGAAGTTTGTATTGTTTGTATCAGATGAATTTTGTCATGATTATTTCGCTGTAAATGAGTGATTTATTGGCTTGTTTTTATGTGTTATTTCGTGAATAATAGCCTGTATTTCCATATCACTATTTCTTATCTTCTGTTGGAAATGACCTACTGTAATATGGAAATGATTTATTTTCTGTTGAAAACAACTCATTGTTATATGGGGGAAATTATTTTCGATTGGAAATGAGTCAATGTAATATCAAAATGAATCATTTTCTGTTGGAAATAATGCATTTCCAATTAAAATAAAAATTCTCAGTTGGAAATGAGTTATTGTAATATAGAAAAAAATATTTTCGGGTGGAAATGATTCATTTCCATATTGAAATATTCCGTTGTTACATTGAAAAAATATGCTTTTTATTTCTATAGAAAATTTTCGTTATTCTTTTTTTGCGTTATCATATTTATAACCGATTTCTCGGGAAACAATGAGCATTTCTATTCCTCCATTTCTTTTAATTTGATGGTAATTAAGCACTTTTTCTTACCTTTTTACAGCTTTTAGAACAACATTGCCACCATCCGGTACTACATCAAACGTAATATATTTCAATTTTCCGTTTTTTGATACTTTGGCTTCCACTTTCTTTCCATTTTGAGTAATGGCGGCGGAAGTCCAGTGTTTGGGTAATACCCTTCTTATCGTTAGCGGGTAGTTGTACACTGCATTGTCCAACTTGTCGGTTACTTGCAGGGTTATAGCGGTTGGTTTGTTGGATAGTTCGTGAATAACAGCTGCATTTCGTTCTTTTATATAGCGCAGCACATCGCCGAAGGGTGCTACCCAATAGCTACTGTTCTGTTGTTTCACGTAAGCGAGATGTGCTCTCAAAACTGACGACTGAGTGGGTGAATAACCGCCGTCGTTGTCGATGCCGTGTATCAGAAATACGCACCAGCCCTTCAGCGAATCGGCTTTTTGCACTCTGTTGTTGAAATCAGCTGCGGTTTGAATAGAAGATGCATTTCCGGTAGCAAGTGAGCTTATCTTCATAAAATCTGCCGGTGTTTTGGGTTCGATGTAGCCCTGACAATGTCTGGCGGCTATGTAAAAACTTGCACAGAGCGAATCATTTCCCGGAACGCAATACGGATAGGCTATTGTCAGGCACGCATGACCCTTGATGTGGGCGTTGATGCTCTCCTGCGAGTTTTTAAACTCAACGAGCTGTTGCGCGGCGGTTAGCGTTCCCAAATTGGTATGTGTTACCGTATGACTTGCTATTTCGTGTCCATGATCTGCTGCGGTTTGCAATGCGCCCCAACCGGTTATCGTGTCGGTAGGCACAAACATGGTGGTTTTGAAGCCGAACTCGTTAAACAAGGGGATAGCCACGGGCAATTGATTGGGACAATTATCGTCAAAAGTGTAACTAATGGCTGCTGTTCTGAATCCCTGCCATGTGGCTACTTCATAACTTTTGGAATTGGTTTGCGAAAAACCGGTTGAATAAATAGTGCTTAAAACGATGGCGGTGAACAGGATGCTTATTTTTTTCATGCGGTGATAAATATGTTTTTTTTGTTTACAAAAGTAGTTAAGTAATCAATAATAAATACGACTTACTTATTCTCTACTTTCACCGATCATTAAGCAATGGTTTGAATATAATGTCGCATTTATCAGAAAGAATAGAACGCGGATTTTACGGATTAAGCGGACTTGCCTGCGGCAGGCAGGTAAAAACGGATTATATTTAAAACAGATTTAAGTCATGCAAGCATGACTGATAAGACCGAAGCATTTGAAAATCAGTCCGATTTATCGGACTTTAAATCCGTTTTTTTTATCCGTTAGATCAGCGTTTATACGCGCCTGCCTGCGGTAGGCAGGTTCTATTCTTCTATTTTTTTATTTTGACTATAGTGTATTATATCTTTCCTGCTACTTATTTATCTGATTATTTATATTGGTAGCGTAAAATAAAAGTTGGAACCTGTGCCCACCACGCTCGACACACCCACTTCGCCGTTGTGTCCTTCTATAATCTTTTTTACAATAGCAAGTCCTAAGCCATGACTACTTTCACCGCTGGTAGGTCTGACACTCGTTCTTTTAAAAGGTCTGAAAATATCATTGATTTCTTGTTCCGGAATGCCCTGCCCATTATCCATTATTTGAGTAACTATCTGATTGTTCTCAACAAATACTTTTACAGTTATTGTGGTGCCGGGATTAGAATATTTTATTGCATTTCCTATCAGGTTGTTTAATACCTGATCGATCTTTCCATCATCAAATGAAAGAATTTGATTTTGTATCTCAAATTCGCTCACAATACCAATATTTTTATTCTGTGCAAAATAGTCATTCATTCTAATATTTCGCTCAACAAATGCAATATAGTCGATTTCATTTTTCTTCAGGTCCAGCTTCCCGGATTCGATTTTGGAGATATCCAGAAGGTCATTTATCAATTGGAGCATGGTAGCACTGGTGCCGGAAATAATTTCGGTGTATTTTTTATGTTCATCACCGGTTTGTTTTTCGAGCAATTTTGAAATACCCAAAATAACACCTATCGGATTTCTTAAATCATGAGCTGCTATTCCTAAGAACTCATTTTTCTGTTCATTTAATGTTTGCAACAATTGATTCTGATCATCCAGTTCTTTTGTTAGTACGGTTATGAAATATAGCAATCGGGATAGTATCCTGGAATGCTTATTAGTGTACGGATCCGACTCAGCACTTTCGCGGGTTTCCTCATTTTGAACAGCTTTGTTATACCTGGGCTGATTCCTGGAAACTCCCTCGCGAAAACCTACTGCAACGATAGATGAATTAAGCAGTGAATTAAAGGTTCCGTTAGAATAGAATTCGCCAAAGGTATAAAAACCGGCTGTGGGAGCTATTTTGTTGAAGGGTAGTGTTTCAAGATCAACTTCTTGTTGCATAAGAAAACGTCGGCATATACAAGTGTATAAAAAGATAGCTTCCGGTTTGAAATCACTCATTTGGCTCTGGAGTTGTGCCGATTCGACCAGAATCGCAACCGGATCACCATACCCAATCCGAAATTTTTCTCCAACTTCTACATCGGCTACCAGTTGAATCGATTTATCGTTTTCGTTCACAAAAAAAGGTGTCCGTGCAATCTGGTGGTTGTTTCTACTGATGATAAATGGAAATTCGAGACTGTTTTGATAGAAATTCTCGTCGGCCTTAATCCCCAGATACTTTTCATATACATCAAAAGCAGGTTTATTGTCAATGGTTTTTACACAAGTATCTCCCACTTCGGTAATGGTCATTTCCTTGCTCAATGGATGCCACCCCAGACTTGTAAATACTTCAATATGCAGGTCATTACCCGAAAAAACAACAGCTACCACACCCTGTTTGTAACATTTACTCCCATCATAAACAAGCGTTTTCCGCTGATTTGCATAATCGCCCGCACCACCGCCAAAAATCGGATATTTGAAGTCATGATCCGTGATGCTATTAAATACTTTTCCTGAGTCGTGGCTGATGGGAGTAGAAAGCAGCAAAATTCCTTTTACTTCGGCATTTGCAGACTCAATATTGCAAATCAATACATTGCCAATTATCTCTTCAGTTCCCGGCATGCATTCGTAAGCGAACATATCTATTGACGAGCTTTCGAAAAAAGTGAAAAGAACAATTGTCGAATCGGTACATATTTCGCCCTCGATAATTTCGCCAACGGAAGTTGCGCCAACAATTACGGCCGATGGCAGAACTTTTCGTATCGGATCTCCAATAGATTCATACCATTCGCAATCATTCTTTGCCGAATAAATCTGGACCAATTGAGATGGAAAGTTGCTTGAGGATACTATTTCGGGACCATTCAATATTTCATGTAAATGCTCTATGCCCGATACTCTATAGCTGTATTGTTTCATGGTAGGTGTGATTTAATTATTTGTTAGCGTTGATTAGGCTCTCAAGTCCTGGTACGGTGTGTTTTAACCCGGAGTTTGAAGATTTTGGGATAACTACAACTATTTTCTTTTGATAAACGTATTCCAAAGATAAAAATATTATTTTAATACGATCATAATTCTCAGGAATAATTTAATATTTTCAGCAGTTTAATGCTTGGTGAAGTCCAGCGCTCCGCGGCATAAAATTGTTTTTCGTCAACCTCAATTTAATAGATTATATTTTCGTATTCTTTTTCAGAATATTTAATGTATAAGCCAACGCTCCATCACTTTGTTATATTTTGTTTTTAGAAACTATTACTATCTTTGACCCGAAAAACTAAAGTGTTGAATGCCTATGAAATGGTCTTTGCAAAAAATAACGATATACCTTGTATGTTGCGTAGTATTTCTGATGCTGCCCATTATTGTGTCGCCGGGCTTTTCGCTTTTTGGTCGTTGGGATATCGGTGCACGCGAAATCAGAAATCTGATTACTTCTGCACTGATACTTTTGTTTTTTTATGGCAACTATACTTATTTTATTCCCGCATTTTACCATCGGAAGAAATATCTTTTGTTTATAGCTGTCACTATTGGCTCATTTTTGATTATTGCGGCGGCTCCCTCTTTTATTTATCCTAAAGAGTCTGATTTTGATAAGGAAGCATTCCATAAACATCCATTCCCCGGGTTTAGAGAGCAAGCTCAGCCCGGTTCTGCAATGCCTCACGCGGTAGCTCCAAATATACCGCAGGGCATGTCGTTTCCTCGCGAACCACAACCGAAGAGACACTTCGAATGGTTTCAACTGGAATCGACCTTTCTCAAGTTCCTGTTTATTTTTGTTTTGTCGTTGCTATTAAAAACAAGAGAACTCTGGGAGATAGCGCAGGACGAGAAGCGATCGGCAGAACTTTCGTCGCTACGATTGCAGGTCAATCCGCATTTTCTGTTCAATACACTTAATAGTATATACTCCTTAGCGCTCGAAAAATCGGATAAAACTCCCGAAGCAATCGTAAAGCTCTCGGAGTTGATGCGGTATGTGACCAGTGAAGTGGGCGAAGACTCTGTGCCGTTGGAAAAAGAACTGAATTATATCTCTAACTATATTGAACTACAACGCATTCGGTTGGGAGATACGGTGCAAATAGATTATGCTGTTTCGGGCGACTGGACCGAAGATCGCATTGCGCCTTTGTTGCTGATTCCTTTTATCGAGAATGCTTTTAAGTTTGGTGTCAATCCCGGGATGCATTCCAAAATTGAAGTAAACCTGAGTATTGCCGACCATCAACTGCTACTCACGGTGGCCAATAACAAGCTTCAAAGCAACGATCAACTGATGAAGAGCGGCACCGGATTGGTAAATGTGCAGAAACGACTAAAATTAATCTATCCTGCAGCGCATAAACTGGTACTGAAAGATAATAATCAGCATTTTGAAGTCAAACTAATCCTGCAGCTGACATGATACGAGCCATTGCCATTGACGACGAGCCACCGGCGTTGCGCATTCTCGAAAAGTTTTGCAGCGATACCGATTTTATTCAGCTGGAGAAAACTTTCACCAATCCGCAGGAAGCATTGCGGTATCTGAAAAACTATCCGGTGGATGTATTGTTTCTCGACATACAAATGCCATCGGCTAATGGCATTGAGTTCTACAAAAGTCTGTCAACATCGGTTATGGTGATTTTTACCACCGCTTACTCTCAATATGCTATTGATGGATTTAATGTCAATGCTATTGATTATTTATTAAAACCCTACACGTACGCCCGCTTTTTGCAAGCTGTGGCGAAAGCGCAGCAGCTGTTTCTTCAACAACATTCATCATCCCTACAAGCTCCACGTTTTTTACTTATCCGTGCCGACTACAGTCTTGTGAAAGTGATGCTGGACTCCATTCTTTATGTGGAAGGGTTGGACGATTATCTGAAAATTCATGTCAGTGATTGTAAACCTGTGGTGGTACGCATGACCATGAAAGCGATGCTGGAAAAACTTCCTGCCGACAAGTTTGCACGGGTGCACCGTTCCTTTATTGTGGCTATCGATAAGATTGAAAGCATTCGCAACAAGATGATCAACATCTGCGAACAGCAAATCCCCATTGGCAGTAAATTCGAAGAAGCGTTTCACCAACGACTGCAAAACTGATATTTTCCGCAACATTTTGCGTCTTTACCGCAATTTTTTGTCGCTCCAAAATTACTCCTCTACATTTGTGTTACAATACTGTTACAATACCGGCTTTGCTTTGTAGGAAGGGCTTGATGTGCCGTTTGAGCATCGGCACATTGCTCTTCCTGCTGTAACAGTTGTTTTTATAACTTCAAATGTATCTGCCTATAGCCTCATCTCTACTCCTTTCTGTTTAATTCTCAATGCTGAATCATTTCCTCTTTCTAAAAAAAGGAGGAAGATGTTTAAACAGTATTTTACCGGATTAAGAATCAAAGAATTAAGAATAATCACTAAGACACCGATGGAACATTCCGGGCATCGGGAGTGCACAAGAATCACTAAGCGTTTTTACAGAAGTGTTCGGTGCTCTGCACCTTAAATCTTATACTTCTCTCTTACCTACAACCAGTTCGTCGCTTCCGAAATCGGAATGTACCATCTGTGGCTTAAGAGAAGGTGTAAAGCACCAGACTATAGGTATTGATCTTTAGCACTGAACATATTTTCTGATTCTCTGCTAAGGTGAAATATTGAGAGAAATAAGGTCAAACCTGAGTAGAATGAACTATCGCTACCAAACAAAACCTTATTTTCAACACAATATATTTATATTTTATATCGAACTCACGTTAAATTATAACCATCAAATGACCATCAATTTCTGATATTATTAAACAGTTTGAACCCATCAGTTTAGAGGAAATGGACGAGGTGCGCTTGCTCGACAGGGTGGATGTAAAGTTTATGTTTCACATTCATCAGTTGCCGGAAATCCTGACGTTGGCTATGCCTTATTACAAAGTGCTCACCATTTCGGGATTACGGCAAGGTCGGTATGAAACACGCTATTTTGATACTGCCGACTATGAAATGTATACCAAGCATCACAATGGCAAACTGAACCGCTATAAAGTACGATTCAGAACCTATGTGGATTCGGGAATGAATTTCTTTGAAGTAAAGTTTAAAACCAATACCGGTCGAACACGAAAATCGAGAGTGAAATGCGAAATGCAGGAGTTCAGTATCGAGGGTAATTCGCAACAGCTGCTAGAGAAGAAAACCGATTATCCTGCCGGACTGCTCAGAGAAGCAATACAGATCAACTACAACCGCATAACGCTTGTCAATAAAAACATGACCGAGCGGCTCACTATCGATTTTGGGATGACAAATATCTATAAAGACAATGAGCACGAAATACCAAATCTGGTCATTGCTGAAGTTAAACAAGACAAAGTGCAGGATTCGGCTTTTATTCAATTAATGAAACTGAAACGTATACCGGATACCTCGATGAGTAAATATTGCCTCGGGATAGCCAATTGTGTTCAGGAAGTAAAAATAAATCAATTCAAATCAAAATTATTGTATGTCAACAAACTCTGTAATTCCAATGCCTAACAAGCTGTTTTTGCTGCTATTATTTTTCGTTTCTTTCTCTTTTTTTCCTGTTCAGCCGAAAGCGCAAACTACCGAAGCAGTGGCAGCTTCAGTCAGAGCCACTGACGACTCGGAGACGATGAATGTAAAAGTCGAAAAATTGAAAGAAAAAGAAGATATTCAAATCACGTCGAATTTCTTTATCTGTCTGGGGATAGATTTGGCTACTGTGCTTTTAATTATCGTCTTTGTATATCACCCCAACTATAAAAAGATGGATACCATCTTTACGTTTATCTTGTTTAACGTGGTGATTTTTCTACTCACCTTTGTGCTCAACAAGGTAAAGATGTCGATGGGAGCTGCTTTCGGCCTCTTTGCCGTATTCTCCATGCTCCGCTATCGTACCGAAGGCATTGGCATTAAAGACATGACCTACTTATTCATTTTCGTGGCGCTGGGCTTGCTTTCCGGCATTCAAATGGATTTCTACGAACTGGCCATTATCTGTAGTATCATATTTATTATCACTCTATTGCTCGATACTAAACTTATTCTGAAAAAGGAAGTTTCGAAACAGATAAAGTACGAAAAGATAGAACTGGTAAAGCCCGATAAACGCGATGAACTTATTGCCGAATTAGCTGATAGAACAGGATTGTCTGTACACAGAGTAGAGGTTCATCAAATGGATTACCTGAGGGACGTGGCCGAGATAACTATTTTCTACTACGAATAACAGATTAAATTTTTAAATAGATGACAATTGACATATAGATGCGCGTAGTTCTTACACATAGCAAAAGAGGTTCTAATGATTAGCCGGTTTTGCTTTGTATTTTGAAACTAATCTATAACCGAATCACATAATAAACATATTGATTTCGATAAATCGAAATTTTTAATCGGTACTTTATGAAACGAATTGCCTCTTCAATCATAAACTCCCCATGTGTTTCTCTGTAAATCTGACAAGCAATTATGTGTTGCTATGTGAAAGACTATGCGTTGCTATATGTTTGAAATACTTATCTTAATCACTTTTTATAACATCGAAAATGAAAAACAGATTTCTTCTCGCTTTTATCATTCTGTGCTTCTCCATTCAGCTGCAGGCTCAGTCCGACCGTTACGGAACATGGACAAGTATTTCTGTTGAGAAAAAACTACACAAATGGAATCTCGGTGCCGAAACAGAATTGCGTACCATTAATTACCTGAATCGGATTGACCGCTGGAGTCTCGGCATTTCGGCCGACTATAGTATTCTAAAGCAGCTGAAGTTAGGAGTAGGATACCAGCTTATGAATTCGTGGGACGAAAAGTATATCGACTATCAAATCCGGAGCCGGTTTAATGTATCCACCACGGGAAAATTGAAATGGAACAATTTCAGCTTCTCCCTGCGCGAAAAACTGCAGGTAACGTTCAAAGATGAAAGTGATCGCATCAAGAGCAACGGCACTATTGATACCTATAAAATGAACCCCGAGTGGACCTGGCGAAACAGAATGTTGATGTCCTATAAGATATCTAATTGCGCGTTAACTCCTTCTTTCTCGGTTGAAAGCTTTTATGAGCTCAACAATCCGGATGGCAACACATTCGATAATGTAAGATACACGCTATCGCTCGACTATAAGATTAATAAGCAAAACTCCATTGCTATTTATGGTTTGATAAACAGCAAACTAAACTCCGACGATGCCAATAGTAAATATATTCTTGGCGTGGGCTACACTCATTCATTTTAATACAGTTTTAAACTCAAAAAAAAAGTATCATGAAAAATACAAAAACACTCATTATCTTTCTTTTCATTACCATCCTTGGCATTGCATGCAGTAAAAGCTCCAATGATATAACCGGTGGTACCGACAGCGCCGGAACACAAACCGAACAAACCGGCGATTACGACTGGGCTGCCGGTTCTGGCAATGATATAACATTGAATGGCACATCGATATCCAGCACTTCGGCCAATGTAATCGTAAGTGGCACTATAGCTACCATTACCAAAGGAGGGCAATATACCATAAGCGGAACACTTACCAATGGACAAATTCTGATTGATGCCGATACCGCTACCGTGAAAATTAAACTCAACGGAGCAACGATAGCCAACAGCAGTACTTCTCCGTTTTATATCAAAAAATCTAAGAAAACCATCCTCTTTATTGCTGACGGAACTACCAATAGCATTAGCGATGCCACTACTTATAGCAATACCGGCGAACCCAATGCTGCCATCTTTAGTAACACCTATCTGGCCTTCACCGGAACAGGTGCTTTAATAGTAAAGGGCAACAGCAACGATGCCATTTCGAGTGATGATCAGATAGTGATTAACAACGGTACTCTTACCGTAACCGCAAAGGACGACGGTATAAGAGGAAAAGATTACCTGAAAGTAAATGGTGGAACATTGAAAGTAACCGCCGGTACCGGACATGCATTAAAATCGGACAATGATACCGACAAAGGATATGGATTTGTAGAAATAAACGGTGGAACAGTGAACCTCACCTCTACAAGCGCCGATGGTATTCATGCTGTGAAAAGAGTCATCATTAATGATGGTGCTGTGTCTATTGCTGCTTCTGCCAGCCAGGGTTTACGTTCCGACTCCCTTGTTTTGGTAAATGGTGGCACAACCAACATCACCGCTTCAAAAGAAGGTGCGGAAAGCCCGAACATCAAAATAGCAAATGGAACATTGAATATCACTGCCTCGGATGATGGTCTGAATGCATCGTATGGTAGCGGAGGAGAACAAAGTGATGGCAGCATGTTAGCAATTAGTGGTGGTTACTTATCAATTAATGCTGTGGGAGGCGATGGTTTGGATAGTAATGGAAACATTAGCATGACAGGAGGAACAGCAGTGGTTCACGGAGCAAGGTCACAACCCGAAGTAGGTCTCGACTACAATGGCACCTTTAGCATGAAGGGTGGTTTTCTGGTAATATCGGGGATCAATTCTCAAATGACGCAGAGTATAAGCACTTCTTCCAGTCAATATGGGATTAAGATTACTTCATCGTCGAGCCTTTCTACCTCTACATTAATTCATCTTCAGGATGCCAATGGTAATGATCTGGTAACTTTTCAACCGCTAAGGGCATATACTTCTATTATCTTTTCGTCACCGGCTTTAGTGAGTGGTACCAACTATTCCATCTACACAGGGGGGGCAAGTACCGGAACAGTGAGCAACGGCTTGTACAGTGGTGGAAGCTATAGTGGCGGAACATTGAAGAAAACATTCTCTTTATCATCGGTGTCTACAACCATTTCTCTTTAATACCCACCTAAATTTATTAGTAAAGAGCCTCGCTTCTTTTCGTTTTTAGTAACGATAGGAGGGAGGCTCTTATTTTTGTGTAAGATTTGCTGCGGCATTTCCTGTTTATTTGTATTTTAGAAAGATACCGGTATCAAAGGCAGTCCATAAGCAAGCTCTTTGTCCGCTGGCTTTTAATCCTGCATTTGTCCAGCTATTGCAGGTGTGAAAGAGGCTGTATTTTCCTTTTGCTTCGTAAAAAGCATCTGTTTTGCCATAATTAGCATTGGTCTTTATATTTATTACGTGTCCATTGGCATCTTTCCTAAAACTATCGACAATGTATTTAATCAGCCGCGCATACTGTTCATGGCTAATTTCTATTTTTACACAATCGGAATCTTCTTTCAGTGCCGGATAGTAAGTTGCGTGTATGGCTGTTGTACTTAGTCCGGTGGCTGCTTTAAATGCAACCGATGTCTTTAGGTCTGCCAGGTAGGTGTTTCCAGATAAAATCCTTTATCGCCCCATCCCATTGCCAGATAGGAAAATGTAGTGTCGGCAGAAAGTGTGTTCGAGAATTTTAGTTCTTTGCTCCAATCCATTTGATTCGTACGAACCGGCACTACAAGGTCGGTATGCACACCATTGGTTTTAATGTAGATAGTCACTTCTTGTTTGCTTCCTTTTTCTTCAGGAACCGTTATTCTGGATAAACAATATGCAGAAATCATGTAAACCGATATTAATCCAATCAACCCCAGAATTGAAATTCCGGTTATCTTAAAAGTTTTTCTCATTTGTGTGTTTTTTCAATCCGTATTAAAAATTACTCTTTATTCAACTTGTGTTATATTTCAGTCGATTCTTGATTCTGAAATGTATCCCCACCTTACAAGTTCTTGTTTGTCGTCTATTCTCTTTATTCCTCCATCATAAATCAGACAAAATTGATTTGCTACATCCAACACATTCCTGTAATCATGGTCGGTCAATATTATCCCTTTAAATTCAGACATTTTCAAAATTAGCTTCTTTATCTCTCCCACTAAGATGGGTGAAACACCATTAAATGGTTCATCAAGTAATATGAATTTACAATCTGTATGCAGCAATAATTTTATTTCAAGGTATCTTAACTCTCCACCTGACAAATGCGATATTTTACTTGTATTTAGTTGTTGCAATATCGGGTCTTCCAGGAAACTAGCCACCTGTTGTTTGCCTAAATATAATTCAATTGCCTTCTCAACACTCATATATTTAGGCAGAAAAGAATCCTGAGGAAGATAACATATCTCATTTATTGCTTTATAAGGCTGATCATAAACTTTTCCATCTATTCGAATAAATTTCCGATCAGCTTGTAAAGTACCAAAAAGGATTTTCATGAGTGTAGATTTACCGGTTCCGTTCCGTCCCAGCATACCAATAATATTACCTGTTTGACATTTCATATAAATATCAGTCAACACGTCATGCAACCCGAATGATTTGACTACACTGTCGATTTCAAGTAAGCTTGGCATAATGTAAAATGGTTATTAGTAAACTGCCTGTCAAAATATATATCGACATAGTTGTAATAAAAAGACTTAACTTTGAAATTCCCCGATTGTAGTAAAAATAGTATTCATTTCTTCTTGACAACTCTTTGTTTAAGAGGCATAACAAAGGTCCACCAAACATGCAACAAACAATATACACTACATATAAAGGTGGTGGGTCTATTAATGCCATGTTACTCATCAACATAAGTAAAACCGATGACGAAAGGCAAAAAACCAATGTGCTTTTGAAATATTCCCAATGTAAAGCGAGTTTTACCATGTTTTTCTTTTTTCTTAGATAGTTCGGAGCAGCAGTCCGCCCATAGTCGGGCAAGTCCTCAATACCGTATCGAGTCCTGAGCCATTGTGGTGATTACTTCGTTTTCGAAATTATATAGTTTCACGTAGGTTTGCGAAGAAGCCGTTGCATTTTGTGGCGTAATAACCACAAAACTCATGGTAGTAGGAGCTACGGTATTATGATCAATCCATGTTCCTGAATTTGCATAGATACATTTCTGACCGCTTAAGTTTGTGGACGCAATAATCTTCGGATCGTGGGTATGGCCAAAGACAACGATTCTTTTGTCCGAATTGGGATTCAGGAAATACTGATTCGTTGCCTGGAACTCCGATTCGCTACCCTTGCCGGCATTTGCTATTGCCTGACTGATAGGAATAGGTATAGCTACATGATTTAGCGTTTGTCGTTGAGTCCAGCTATCCTGAACGCCTTTGAATAACTTTACATCTATCACTCCCCCCGGGGTAGTTTGATAAGGCAGTATATCGTTTACCGCGTAATTACCGTTGAAACCATCCACATTGGTAACAATAATCTTCTCGTCGAATTTATTGGCGATTGGGTAGGAAGTTAATGCTTTGCTCCATACATACCAATACGTGTATAGCAAAGTTTGGCTGGCAGTGCCCGAAGGATTTGGTGTAACCACAGGAGGTGTGTCGGCAGGAGTTACAGGTTTTTGCATTACATACAGCACTGCTATTCTGGTATAAAAATACCCCGGAGGCAAAATAGTGCCCGGAGCAATATCCTGATTGGAGATAGGATCGGGGGCACAGAAGAAATTATACCTATGTCCATGTTCGATAGCTAATTTAGAAATATCCACGGGCGAATAAGTTCCCAACCCCTGCTTATCATCCCGCGCCTGATGTATTCCGGGAAGTATACTTTCCACATTGGCAGCCGTAATGGTCAAATCATGATTGCCGGGCACATAAGTAACGCGTATCTTCTTTTCTTTGATGATGCTATTAAGAACATCTATCACACCTTTATTGGTTGCGGCAATCCGTTTTACAAAATCGGACTGATCCTTTCCCTGATAGGTATCCACGTTAGCCGGCACAAACCATTCGTCCAGCATATCGCCCGCAATCACCAGTTCTTTTACGTTGGGAGCTGCTTTTATCTGTTTCAGCAATTTTTCCAACGATCCCAGGTTCTTACTGCACTCTGCATAGGACAAATCGGCACCCAGATGAAGATCGCTCATCACCACTATCATGTTCCGTTCATCACCGCCATTATTAAAAGCCCCGATGGTATGATCTACCGGATCGCTTTTGCACGATGAAACAAACGCTACAAACAGAACTACCAAACTCAAGACAGAAATACTTGCCGGATTTTTCATATGGATTGTTTTTAATTGTTGTTTGCTCAACTAACTAGTGTTAGGTTAGGTTTGTTTTGACGGTAGGCATCAATTGCCGCCCCATTTATGGGGCGATAATATATAGCATACAAATTGGCTTTAGCCAAAAAAAAATCAAATAGTTATATTTGGCTAAAGCCATGATATTTGTGTAATATTCCATCCGTCCCATTCCGATTAATCGGAATAAATTGCTGGGACGGCAATTGAAATAAATACATTTTCACTGTGGAATTAAAATAAGACTCCCGAATTCTATCGGGATTACTTCTACTTTCTTATCAGAGCTTCAATTATTGATTCTTTCTTTGTTTCAACTCCCCGTTGATTCACTGTTTTTCAATTCATCGAATCCTTTGATGAATCTGAAAATATAGAAAGCTGCAATGCCATAGTATAGTATCCAGAAATAAGGGATTTTGATGTCCAATATTCCGAATCCGAATTTAATGATGGACGGTAACACAATGGCATAAACGCAGATTTTGAAAATGGTCTGATAATCTAATTCTGCTTTCAACAACTTATTCATTAAAACGCCAAGGATCGACAACAGGAACACGCCAAGCAGTTTGACAACGAAGATGAAAAAGAGACTAATCAGAAAAATAAAAATCAGAGCAGGGATAGTCCAGTTATTGATCCCATTTATCAAATCGACTTTTGTGAAGTTTACTTTTATATCGCTGAGGTTATATGTTTTAGTCTCGAAAGCATCTTTTTTATATACAACCTTACTTTCTGTGAAAAACACTCCGCTTTTATAACGATCCAGAATTTCGGCAGTCGTTTTACCACTTGTATCGATAATAAATAGAGCATCTTTTTCGTCGTTTCCCGGTTTAGTATTGAATATAAATGGCATAGCACCCTGACACGTCAGATGTCCATCTTTTAGTTCAAAACCGGGAAATTTCGTTTTAAGTGTTGTCACGCCCTCTTTCACCGCAGCGTAAATGCCTATTTCAGCTTTAATCATTATTCCGCTTCCGATAATAAGCATCAAAATCAATAGATACTTTACCGATTTAGCAACTTCTTCCGCTTTAATCTGGCTTGCAAAATTCGCGTCCAAAAGACTCGATTTCAATTTGTTTAAAAATGTGCTCATGTGATGTTATTTATAGTGTGTTTATTCTTGTTCTAATCGTTTTGCAAATCCGGAAACTAAAACAGTCCGTAAAATCTATCTGCTACAAGGTTACAAGTAAAAAGCAGCAAATAGCAATGCGTATACATCCCCACCGACGCAGATTTGCAACTACGAGCATTCGCAAAACCACACCGACGGAAGAATGAAATGCCGATCCTATTTATTTTCCATTCGCTTTATTATCTCTCTCAACAAGTCATTTTGCTCTTCTTTTAAAGAAATAAATTTAGTTACCCAGGTATAAACCAGATAAAACACAGCAGCAACGATGCCCAAATAGAACAATGAAATTAAAATCGGGAAAATCAGAAATCCTTCCATACTAGTTCGTTTTTTTTTGAAAATGGTTATTTTTATAGTTGTATTAAAATTCAATCCGTTTATTTTTTGCCCGAAAAGCGGCGATATTATTTTTCTTCTTACCGCTAGCGTGGCAGTTGTTTTACTTTTATCAACTTACTTCAAACGGATTTGGAAATCCGTTCTCCCACACTTTTGTCTTATCACGCTCACAGAACCGCGCCAGTGGGAAAACAGAAATCACTTTACTTCAACTTCTCTACTATTGCTTTCAACTCATTGACTAATTCTACATCATTGCCACCATAGCCTACCAGCGTCGAACGAATTTTTCCGTTTTTATCAATAATAATCTTAGTGGGGATACTATTGGTATTGTACTTTTTTGCAACCAGATAATCATTACCTGTCATCGGTTCGTCCAGTAAAATATCAAAGTTCACCTTTTTGATTTCTATTGTTTTTTTTATTTCTTTCAGGCGCTCCTCCGGGGTTGTACGTTCAAAAGTATTGATGAAGTAAAAACAAACATCTTTATCCTCTTTCAGTGCATCAACTGCTTTTTGCATACCCGAAAATGATGCCAGACAAGGTCCGCACCAGGTAGCCCAAAAGTCAAGTATTACTATTTTACCTTTCAGGGCAGAGAGCGTAACCGTTTTGCCATCCAGGGTTTTCAATGTGAAATCCGGTGCAGGTTTCATTTTTTCAATCATTTTAGCTTTAGCATCAGCTAACCCTGCGTTTGAACCATTCAATTTGATATAAGCCACATCGTAAAGCGAGTCTAATTTAGCAGTACTCTTGTCGGTGCTTAAAAATTTCTCACCCCATGTTAATGCTTCTTTTGTTTGATTTGAGCTAATGAGGTATTTCATTAACTGTTCGTTCATATACGTATTGTTTGATTTTGATAGTACAACTCCCAGTTGTTCTTTTTCAGCTGCTTCTTTTATATTACCCAGCTTTTCCAGAATAAAGGCATAGGTGTCGTAGAAATTTCCTTTGGTAGCATTCTGACTATCTTCCCAATCTCTTAAAGAAAAGCTATCCGGTTTTTTTTCTTTTCTCAGCGAATCCATTAATTCCAGAGATTTTTCGGAATAGACTTTGGCAATTTCCAGATGCGTATTCTTCGTTGCCATTTCCCAGGCTGTTTCATTATATTCATACGCTTTAAAGCCTTTATCTTTGACGTTCGACATGTATTTATCGAAATTTGCATAATCTTTTTTTATGCGATAGACTTTTATCATCAGCTGATTTAACGAAGATTTGTCTTCTTCACATTTTTCAGGAAACTCATTACGCAGCGTATCTAATCCAGGTAAGATTTTGTCAGGGTCATTAAAGCCATACAATTTAGACAATTTTTTCCTGAAGCTAATTTTTCCTTTGGGAAATTTCTTTATTACTTCTTGTTCCAGCGAATCACGTTTCTGATAGTTTCCATTGTAAATAAAGCGAGTTAAGTCTGACAAATCCGTTTCATTTGCACCCGATTGCAAACCTGAGTCGAATTTCTTCTGAGCTAATGCTATAGCTTCGGCTTTTCTATCTTTAATGCTTGAGAGTGTGTACACATAGTTTAGAAATGTTTTTTCGCGCTGTTCGGGGTAAAGCGTATATTCTTTTTCAATCAAATCAATGGCTTTATTGCCCCCACCAAGCGAACTCAATAAAGCGCCTTGTACCACATACGTTCCTTTGACCGGTTTGCCGGCCTTAAATACATTAAAATCATATCCTACACTTTCTTTATCCTTACGATCTGTTATGTCACCGTTGGTTATGATAAACGACACGTAAATAATGGAATCGGCCACATTAAATGTTCCAACAATACTTTTCCCTATCAACTTTGTTTCAATCGTATTAAGAATATAAGATTTCGCAGTATACAGCTTAACGTCAATTATGGTCCCTTCTTTTGCAAGTTTTCCGGT
This sequence comes from Paludibacteraceae bacterium, assembly GCA_942493025.1. Taxonomy (GTDB): domain Bacteria; phylum Bacteroidota; class Bacteroidia; order Bacteroidales; family Paludibacteraceae; genus Paludibacter. The sequence goes on along the minus strand of OW818663.1, from coordinate 2,803,959 downwards.
ATAAGTAAACCTGACGTCTTTGCCCGCTTCTATTTGCGACGGTTTAATCGTTAGCACCGATGATTGTGCATAAATAGACATGCATAACACTAATAATACTGCTGCTGAAATTAGTTTTTTCATAATAATAACTGTTTAAATAATTATATCATTTCCATGTTTATTTTATTAGGGACAGGTAACGACCGGTCCCGCGGTATTTACTCACTTATCAGTTTCTTTACATTTGCCAGTTTTCCACCTTTAATTTCAGTATTGATATAGCTCGCTCCCAGATAGTATCTTAAATATACAATACTCGCCTTACTGATTTTACTAATAATATCTTCAGAGAGGGTATGCGTCATTTGAATATTTTTTTTTATTGACAACATCATAACCCGTTACTATTGACATTTTTGTAGAATCGGATTTCATTACATCTTCTTTTTTCTCACTTATATTACGACTATTATATTCTCTTTTGAAAACGGTTGGGAAAGGAATAATCTCCTCATCAATGATTAAATAGAGTTTATTTTCGTCAATCTCAAAACTCTCGGAAGGAAGAGAGATGACGTCATAAATAGAGTAGGTCGTTTTATGGTCATTATTCGTTTCTTTTACTATTGTAATGTTTTGAGTATAATAGGGTTCGTAACGTTGATTTGCATAAAAACTGGTTTCATACAAAACCCTTTTAGTTTTCATTACTCTATCGTTTTCGACGTGAACCGAGTTTTGTAATGCTCCGCAGCCTGAAAGCATCAGTGCTGCGAAAATGATTATCATTGTTTTTGTCATACTTTTATTTTTTATAATTATTCTCCCATGCTCGTGCCGATTTGGACTCGGTGTATTGCTCTACTTCCTCCAAGTTTACTAAATGCACTAACCAAAGATGATTTTATTTTTTCTTTTCCCATGTTACAATGTTGGAAATACAAAAAACCAGTGCCGCAACAATAACTCCATAACGGGTTCCATTTCTGAACCAGCTCAAATCGTTGTAATCAATTCTGGTCAAAAATACGATGACTATGAATAGACCGCCAACAATTCCTAAAATTCTAACTTTATTCATGGGTTTATAATTAAGAGTGAATGATAAATGTGTTTGAATTTAAAAGATTTCAAACTAAGTAATGGTTTGAATATAATGTCGCATTTTTCAAAAAGAATAGAACCTGCCTGCGGTAGGCAGGTTCTATTCTTTTATTTATTTTGATTTGATTATGAGACATTATATCTTTCCTGCTACTTATACGCGCCACAATCAACAGTTTTTTTTCTTAGCCTTGAATTTCAATCATAGCCTTCATACCATTATTACTGATGCCTACTCTGATTGTGTATTTAGAATTTAGGCTCCCAATTTTCGTTTTAACTTGCAGAATCAAACTATTCTCGAACGAACAATTATGGGTTTCGTGACAATTGCAAACATCTATATTTCCAAGTTTGATATTTTCAAGCGATAAGTCAGAAAATTCATTTACATTCAGTACTTTTATCGATTCTATAAATTGCTGTCCAACTTCAAGCTTTGTAGAAATCTGATTCGGAAGTGAAACGCCAATAAATTTTTCGGCCATACTAGCTACACAACCATTATATTTGGAAAACCCTGCTTCAATAGTCTCATCCGTAAGTCTTACAATTGGCACATAAAAAGTTTGCCCAAGCTCCCAGTCAGGCGCATCAAAAACCACATCCCCCGTTGTAAACCAGTTTTTATCATCGCTTTTTACGGGCTTGCACTTGTTCATTCTTGAAGGGACTCCCTCTTTAATTCCCAGTTTACATGCATTTTTTGCCTTTCGTATGTCATTGATTTTAATCTCGTCGATTCTGGGATTCCTCAGCCCAAATTGGAACCATTTGTTTTGAGTATCTTGCCAATTATAGGTCACATTTGTAAGTAATTTGGCAGATGTATATAAGTCGGACCATATTTTTTTCATGGTTTCCAAGTCGGTCAGGGCTTGTTGGTAATCTTGTGCTTGCAAGTCTTTCCACTCTTGCGTTTCCAACTGCGCTACAACTTTTCCTACAGCTGTTGCTAAATTTTGCCACATAGACAGTATACGGGATAATGCCAGATTGTTTTCGGACGAACTATTACTTAATTGCACAAACTGAGTGCTTAATGTGCCAAGTACCGCAATGTCTTTATTATAATCAGATATTGAACTATACAAGCCGATAATTTCGTCCTGTAACTGCTGAATTTGTTCTGTCACCAGTTTTCCCAAAATGGATTCATCAGTCCCGAAGTTCGATAGATTAAAAATAATTTCTACTAGTTTTGATTCGATTTTTGACAAACCGCCGGTAGCAATTTCTAAAAGTATATCAACACCTTTTCCCATTAATTCGATCTTGGAAATAATGTGTTTGTTTTTGGCTATTTCATTTTGCAAATCAAAGATTTTCGCATTGAGTTGATTAATGGCTACTTTGTCAGCATTCGCCTCTTTGAGCGCCGCATCCGAAAGTTTCTTTAAAGAATTGGCATCAGAAGTGATGGACGATTGAAATTCTTTTAGAAATTTATAACTGGGTTCGATAGAGTTAGCCTCGGCAGTAAAAACCGTTTGAAGATTTACAAAATCTCTTTTTAGGACACTCATGGCTTGCTGATCGTGTGGATTGACAATCAGTTTTTTTAAATCAGCCTCCAGGTCTGCAAATGGATTGGCATGATTTACTATAGAATAGGGAGTCGATACCATTATTCCAAGATATGCCTGAGTCCATTTGCACGGGTTATTTTGAGCTTTAAGAAATAAATTTATAAACTCCGAATATCGTTTTGGCGGATTATTTAAAGCGGGTACCTTTTGGGTAGATATGGCATAAACATAATTATTTGTAGTTAATAACGCATTTACATAATTTACTAACTCACTCTCAGCTGGTATGGCCTTTAAAATTCCAAGTGTTGCGATCATATTTTTTTAGTATAAATGATTTAAGGTTGAACTACTTGCTAAAGTCCACATAAACTTTAGTTCTCCAGGTCGACTGACAATTATCCATTTTAATCAAATCGATTTTATCGGGTTGAGCAACAATATTCAGTTGGTCAAATGATGTTTTCCAATTTTTAAACAACTTTGCTTCCTTATTCCAGTAATCAATAAGAGCTTGGGCGTCATTTTTTGTATTAGCTACACAGTTTCCTGCAAAACTGAAAACCTCTCTATCCCATTGTTCTGTTGTACGCTGTCCTTTGACATATTCATTTCTCTCAACCACATGCTTAGCTTTTTCCATTGGCCTCATACGATCAATGCGTTCGATTTGATCCCGGTACCAATATGACCTTTGTTGAACAGTACCGGATAGATCCCCAAAATCATTGTTTTTATAAAGATCAAAGAAATTGTTCAGACTCTTCAAAACCTTATCGATGGTATCATTAATATTTATTACTTTAGTTGAAATTTCAGTAGCTGTACTTATAATCTCTTTTTTAATAGATTCAGGATCGGCTGCCGTGCTAAGCTTCATTTCCAGTTGAATTATCAGGGATAAATCAGCATCAACCGGACTCCCTATTGAGCTAATAGAAGACGGTAAATTGTATAAATCGTTTTTAAATCCGGTCCACGTCAACGCTTCAGTTTTGTACACATTAAACTTATCTAAGTAATGTTTATCCTTGGGACTCAATTCTTCAAGATTAGGTTTCGGCAGTTCGGCAACTCCATTAACAAAATCATTTACTCTTTTCAAGTGGTTGTCATAATCTGGTAATGACGGACTAGAAACTTTTACAGTGTGATTCATAAACAGTTTTTTATTAGTTAATTAAAGTAGTATTTATAAGCTAGTAGGTTTACTAGTTTATTTTATTGACCATCTTTTAGGATAATTCGTTCTTGTCTCTTATCGTTTCTCCTTTTCCTCCTCTCTCCCCATGCTCGCGCCGATTTATAATCCGTGTGTGCTCATTAGAGCAAAAAAGAACAATAGATTGTTTTTTCAAAATAAGACACAAGTTACAAACTTGCGACAGCGTGCGTTTTTATTTTCTCGTTATTTTTTCAAGATTTGTCGCCAAATTTCACATGAATTCTCAAAGTCAATTCCTGTATTTGCTTGACTTGTACTTGGCAATAAAATATATCTTATATGTTTCTCTCTGTCAAAATACTTATTAAACAGAGTTTCTGATTTTGTTCCGTTGAATCCAATTACTTTTAATTTTTTATGCTTTGCGATAAAGTCTTTCAAGTCATTTGGTTCTTCATTTTTGATAGCACTGTCAAGACTGCCTTTTCGATCTGCTTTGTGTGCAACGTCCCAAACTCCAATTTTCGTTTTCAATAAGAGTTTCTGTTTGTCGGTGTAGTTAAGTGGAAATTCGTTGTTAGTTATTGTCGAAATTATTTTCCAAAAACGGTTTCTTGCGTTTCCGTAATATTCTTGTAATTCTAAAGATTTATCTCCTGGTATCGTTCCTAATATCAGAATTATTGTTTCAGAATCAGAAATTGGATCGAAAGATTTCTTGATATTTGTCGGATTTGTTTTTGTTATATTCACCTCAGAATTCTGTTTTGTCACGAGTTTGGAAGTAGTTGTTTTATTTGAAGTTGTCCCAATTGGTTCTGCTCCTCTCCAACTAATGTCAATTGAAGTTCCAAAGTCATTAACTCTAAAACTTATACTGTCTTTAAAAGCAACGTCAGCTCCATTAAATTTGTAAGTCCTGAGGAATTGTTTTGTTTCGTGGTCAATATTCACAACTAAAGTGTCACCGCGAGAAACCGTTTTCGTGTCAATTTTATAACTCTTCGATTTTTCTAGTCTTGTTGAAATTCTGATTGTTCGATTTCTAATAATTTCTGACATTTTGCTATCTTTATTTTTTCACCATTACTGCTAACCCCGCGCTCGTGCCGATTTGGACTCGGTGTATTGTTCGTTAGAGCAAAAAGAAGAATAGATTGTTTTTTCAAAACAAGACACAAGTTACAAACTTGCGCCAGCGTGCGAGCAAGGGCTTTCTTATTTATCCTATTTTTAGTGTTTAATTATTAAGTCGATTAAAGTTCCAATTAATATTGCAGCTAAAGAGAATGTTAGAAATCCTAAAAGATAAGAGAATAATGCCTTAACATAATTTGAGAATTTTCTTTTGTCAAAAAACTGACCAATTGCCCAAGCTGAATAAATAAAACTTACGATACCTGCCATTTGCATTAAATAAATATGAGTAAGACCTAGAAATAATGCAAAAACAGAATAAATCAACATCCCAATTCCCATTACAAAACATAATAGTATTGTGATTTCAAAATAGTTATAATTGTATTTTCTGAAAAATAATTTTGTCCAAAAAGCAATAAATAATCCAATAATAATATTAGCATAACCGTAATGATCTTGAACCCATTTAAAGATATGTCCCGTTGTTGATTTCTTTTGTTCGTCAAATTTTATATAAGCATCCTCAATATGAAAGAAATGGTTGAGAAGCGAATAAATTAAAGAAGTTACGATTATAAAAATAATTGGTTTTACCAGTCTGCTTCTGTTCTCTGATATGAAGCTTCTAATATTTTCTCCGGGTCTTATCAATAATTCTCTAACAGTAAACAAAATTCCACGTTCAAAATGTAAAATGTGTACAATTTCGTGTATTAAATAGTGTCCATCAATTCTTTTAAGTTTCTTTGGTTGCCCACAATTTGGACAATAGTTTTGACTTACTTCAGTATTACAATTTTTACAATTCATCTTTTATTTTTATATATTTTAGTCTGTGCATTCTTGTCCTTTACTTCGTCCAAGTTCATTTATTTCTAGGCATTGATTAGTTCAAGTCTGAGCGCAGCGGAGACTTAAACTAACCTATTTGGAAGTTTTCAACTTCTGTTATCAGTTATAAACTGATTTATTTTCAGTACAAAGCCTGTCCGACTACCGGCGGATTACGCTTCGCTAAACTTGAACTATCCAACGACTGCAAAACTATAAACTTGGACGAAGAAGGATATCGAAGATCCCACTAACAAGCCCGCACTTTTGTGCAAACAAGTGATGGCTATATACCATTGAGGACGAGTGGTTTAATCAATTTACACCAAAGTCCCAAAAACTAAGGTTTGTAATTTCGTTATTAAATGATTCAATTTCTTTATCAGTTGACATTGCATCAATTTTCGATTCAATAATTCTCTGAACTAATAGAGGCACGAAAAAGTTTGCGAGTAAGCTAGAATTTAAGGACATAATCGGCTGATTATTTGCAGCCAAACTCATAATTCCTGACATTAAATCTTTAACTTGAAAGTTCTCATTTGTTTTTAGATAATTATCAAGTTCATTATTAGGTAACCCAAAATTCAAAGTAGTTTTCATTTGGACATTGGGATATTTAGTCTTAACTTCTCTATATTCATAATAATATGCCTGCAAAAAACCTTCTTCAACTCCCTTAAAGTGTTTATTTGATAATACATTTGCTAATCTTGTTAGCGTAAACTTTCTAAGAGATGTTAATACATCGCTTAATTTGTCTTTGGAATCATAGAAAAAATTATTCTGAAAATAAATAATATATTTAAAACCCTCTATTAGTTCCTTCTTAAGATTATTTAATTTTCTATATTTTTCTATTAATTTACCATCAGTTGGAGCTTTCTCTATATTTTCTTTGATTAAATCTATTTCCTCGAGAGTAATATCAAAATATGGCTCAGTTTTCCATGCTAAATTTATTCCTGCATTGACAATATTTTTAAATATTTCATCCTCTGTTCCTTTGATGAGTCCATTTTGTCCTATAACAAAATGACTTTTTATGGACTTAGTAGTATCTACCTCGCTTAAATTATTAGAAATTTCTTTATTTTGAGAATTAGATGTTAGTATATTCTTTGAGTTTAATGATAAAGCCATATCAAAAATCATTTCTGAAATAAAGAGGTACTCGAAATCCCTTAACATTATTTGTTCCCCTTTTCTCAATAACCGTTGTGAAATCCAAGTAGTGATATTATCATAAAATGGATCCTCAAACCTACGAGTGAATACATAACTTTGCAAATATGTTAACCCACATATAAGGTCGGTTTTTTCACTACTATTAATTTTACCGCTATCAATAAATGCTGCCAACGCACTAGTTCTAATTAGTTCTTTGGGTACAGACTCATCATAAGAATCCCAATCAAGTTGATTTTTATCTTTTTTTAAACCGACCGCTAAAAATTTGTGTCTAATATTTTGTCCAAATTCAAATAATTGTCTAATTATTTCGTCAATAGCCGTTACTTCCGCATTTCTTACTAGACCATTTTGAATTTCACCTTTAGAAATGTTATAAAATTCATTGTCTTGAAAAAAATCCCTTACACTAGATTTATGAACGTCAAAATAAATTTCACTTTTAGTAAGAGGAATAACACTGACAATTACTTTGTCATTAGCCCGTTTAAATAAATTTGCAAAAGATAATTCTAAATTTAGTTTATGTTCTTTTAGCTTCATTAGCCATCTTGTTCTTTCTACCGCATTTGCCAAACTATCCGGCATAACAACAACAAGGTCGATGTCACTTTTAATTTTATCAAATAGATGACCATCTTTAATAATAGAACTGCCAAAAATGTATATATCAGACACTTCAACTTCTTTGTTCAGTTGTTCTTTCCATTCATTTAGAATTTGTACAATATCATTTTTCATATCTATTATAGTTATCATTAATATTTAATTGTTGTATCCAAATACTGACTTGACAGGGTAGATAAAAGGAAAAAAATCAAAAGTCGTTTTATAATTCGTGTTTATTTGTTTCGGTTTCTGTCACATACTCAGGATTTAGAGCTTTGTTGATATACTTCTTCTGCTTTCTGTCTAAACCCTCTCCGACCACCGGCGGATTACGCTTCGCTAAACTTGAACTATCCAACGACTGCAAAACTATAAGACTAAGAAGCGCTAATATTTTTTTCTATTTTCATTTATTTTAAAATTAGGAGGTGTTGCTTTATACCATTTCCTTTTGTCTTGAAGGATATAATTGTAAGACTGAAACTCTCTTAGTCTTTTAATATCGATTTTTGCTGTAAGTACGGTAACATTTTCACCACCTTTAATCTTCACAATATCCTTTAAAAAACTTTCTGAAGGCTGATTGATTCTTGAGTCCCCATATTGTGAAGTATTAACCTGAATAACATAAGTATGAATATCGCGTGAAACACTTTCTACAATATTTGAAAAATACTCAATATCTCTATTATGTTCTACAGCAATAATAAAATCTACATTACCTCTAAATTTGCTCCTTTTTTCAATATCACATAGCTCGAAGCAATTAAAAGTACTGAATAGTAAACTTCTCCATTGATACAGTCTTAATTTCTCACTTTGCATTTCTGATTTTAAAGGCATTTCATACTCTGTTCTACCTACAACCTCTCTGATTTCACTAGGGGAATAATCTTTTTTTAGACGAAAATCGATATATAAATTATTATAAACATCAAACTTAAATGGAAGAGCTGTAAGCATATAGTTATAGACTCTTTTATTTCTTGTGAAATGCTCAATACCAGCTATAACAGCAATTTCATTTTTTCTTGCAAACGAGGTAAGAATTGAAACCCATTGATATGGGATACAAATTTCAGGAAAGATAATCATATCACACCCATTCCGAAGCGCCTCATTCAAAATTATATTTAATTCGTTTAATCTTTCAAAAGAGAGATTTGGTTTATCTAACATCGAATTAATTGAATTCTCCTCCTTTACAATTACATTAGCAATTGCAATTTTCAAATTACTAATTTGAGGGCTATTAGAAATAGAAATGCTTTTCACATCATTGTCCTTGATAATCTTATTAATATTAGGATATGCTTGAGAATAACCTCTTTCATTATCTAAACGATTAAATTCAATATAGTTCTCAAGTGCCTTCTTTTCAACATCAAAGGCTTTATCAAATTCATTTGTATTCCATCGTTTTAAATAATGAAAATAAAGTAATTCATGATAATGTAAGAATCTTGGTGAATATTTCACCTTTTGCTTATCAATATTAAAATTTGTATTTGGCCGAATAAATTGGTCCGTATAAGAGAATTCCTCACTTTGTTTACAATAGCTTAATAAAGGGAAAAAAGAATATTGTTGTCTAAACATGTTTGCATCAAGCAATTTCTGAGCATCAGAGCTAATTTTCCCTAAATAATTTTCTATACCGTCATTAGAAAGTTCTTTTGGAAATTGCTTTATAATCCTGTCCTTAAAAAACATTCTATTTAAAGTTGAAGACATTGCAATTGAATAGTGAAGATGATTTCTGAGTGTTTTGTGTATTGATTCTTTAATTTTTTCTTTATCACCATTTATCTCATTTGAAACTTCAATATTATCAATTACAAATGATTGAGATTTTATAAAATCAATCAAAGCACTTTCTGCTTTATTAATCACAAAAAAAGTAACTACTTTCTCCCATAATAGATTGAGTTCAATACTTCTTACACCTGAAAAATAATCAAGTATTTTTTGAGATATATCATCAATTTTCTTTTTATCTAGTTTCTTTGAATTTTGAGTAGCCGAAATCAATTTACGAAGATGTTTTGATGCTCCTAATTTATTTGTTTTAATATCATCAATAGACCTAAGTTTGTTAACAGTGTCTGAATAAACTAAATCATAAGATTCTGCATTAAAGCTTTCAAAAATTTGCTCTGCTTCAGGTTGAAATCTAAATTCGCTGCTGTTTTTTACTATTTCTGACTCAAACCTATTTAATATTTCAATAGATTCGTTTGACAGCAAATGATATAATTTAACTTTCTCGTCCTGAAATACAAGAGTATTCTCTTTTAAGCATATTTCATAGTCGGTTGTTTTTTCTTTTCCCTCTCTGACAGATAAAGATTTACTCCAACATGATTGGTCTATCAAGTATTTTTTTATAAAACTCTTTACAGGGTCAATATCATCTTTAGATATTTGAGGATTTGCAATAACAATAAGTATATCATCTACATACCTGCCATAGTATTGAGGTTTAATTTTAAACTCAACGGTTTTATCGAATTCGTTTAAGATATGATTTGCAATAACACTTGATGAAAGAAGTCCGATTGGCAAAAGCTTATTCTTTGTTATCAGAATCTTATCTTCATTTAAAACCTCATGAAATCTATCATGTATGAGTGATAGCAAATCGTTTAACCATTTATATTCGTCTGGAACAAATTTTTCAATTGAGTTAAAATTAAAATCAATTGAATTATAGTACTCTTTAATATCTAGATTTAAGATTGCTATATCATAGTTCTGAGAATGTAGTTCTTTTGATTTTTTTATTGCTTCATCTCGCCATTTATTATATTTCTCATAATATTTTTGAAATAAATGTATTTTAGAATTTTCAAATTTACCATCATTGTTCCTAAAAAGTCTATTCCCAAAACAATTAACAGACAGCTTTTCATCAATTTTACAACCAATATTCATTAACCATAGGACTGATAATATATGGATTTCAACTGGACATTTAATGAACGGAGTTATTTTAGAAGTCAAGTATGATGCTTGAGTGTTTGAGTTAGTGAAATAAAAGGATTGTAAAGAACTATGATCTTTCTTTTCCATTCTTTTTGGAAAAACAGAATATCCTATATTCTTTACCAGTTCATCATTTTTCCCCTCAGAAATCCACTTATTAATATTAACTTCAAGCTCTTTTAATTTAATATCAACTTTAGCTAGCTCAAATATTGATATTTCCATTCTTAAATCAAGAGAGAAATTTTCATGATAAACGAATGATTTAAGCTTCCTGTAAGCAAATTCTAACTGCGATAATAAATTTAAATTTTGTTCCATCGTAATTTTCTCAGAGTAATTAAAAAACAGCTCATTTCCAAATTTCTGCTGTGGGTCGACTTATGCGATTTGCAAATGTGCTGTTTTGTGCGTTGACTGTTCATCTTATAGTTTTTTTTCTGTCTTTATGTAGCAATTTGTCTACTGTGTCGTTTTTAATGCTTGCCCCTAACAATTCATATCGTCAGTCTGGTACCCTTATACAAACTTCAGATTTAGTTAGTACATTTCCATTAGTTAGCGGTTATGTGATTTGACGAGAATTCTAATACAACTGCTCTTGTGTATTTAAAATTTCCATCTATTCGCCTTTTTCACACACCAAAAATACGAACTCTTTTTAACGCCACCAAGAAAAATTTAGTTTATTTTTAAACAAATCAAAACATTGTTTGTTACTATGGGGTTGTGGCATAAAAAAACCGCCTCTACTTTGCAGTTGAGGCGGTTTCGGGTTATAAATATCTATCTGTCGGGTTATTATTCTCTCTGTAAAATCAAATTACAAAAGTGGTAATCTGATCACTCCATACGCGCGAAGGATCGGAAGATGCAGCTGCTATACGAAACGCGTATCGCTTGCCACTGGTGAGTCCTTCTATCAGTACTTTGTGTTTGGTAGCTGTTTTATGAACCCAGTTCTGCGTGCCATCGGCTGTGATTTCGGCATACTTGAATTCATAAAAGCTTGCAGATGGGATCGTTTCGCAGCTTACCCATACGCTACCCTCGTTATTGCCCATTTTAATCATTACTTTTTCCGGTTTTGGCAGTGCCCCTACCGCACCCGGTTTTTTATTTACGCTTAATCCGCTACTGCTAACGATAACACCATCGCCCTTGCTGATTATTTGTACATACAGGCTTAATTCTTTCATTTGGCTTTCCAACTTGGATCGCCAGTTGTTTTTAATTATCCTGTCGTCGGCACTTCCCTTTTCCGCCTTTACCAAAGAAGCATTATAGCCCGCAATGGTTTCCCTTATCTCTTGAATAGAAGGGGTTGGATTAGCGAAGTTTGCATTTCCTTCCATATTATCCAAAACATTAGTGCTATGTACACTAAGTTCTGAGTCGCTATAGTTTTTAGACGAGAAGTCTATCTTTACTTTAACTATTCCCATAATTTTTCATTTTAATTGATTCAAGTATTTGACAGATAGATATTTATTTTCAAACAATAATGCTTACAAAGCTATAAAAAGCTAAAATTGAGTGCTAAAAGACCTGTATTTCTATATTCCAATGGCTTATTTACAACTAACAATAGGATATTGTAATATGAAAGTGAATCATTTACACATGAAAGTGAGTTATTTACTGTTGGAGAAATTAATTAGTAGTTTACAATAAGCTATTTACAATTGGAAATAAAATTTTTCAGTTGGAAATGAAGCATTGTAACTTGGAAAAAAAATTTCAGCCGTTTTAAATTTCATTTACGGTTGGAAATGAGTTATTGTAATATGGAAATAGGTTGCTTCCTATCTCTTTTTAAATTTTTCTACCTACTTTTTTCGCATTATTTTATTCTGAATATTTTTTTCAATAAACAAAGAGCGCTTGTTTGTTGCACTTGTAAAAAGAAAGACCTGATTTCGTTCGTTTTCTCCTGCTAAGGATAAAAAGCGGCTTACTACACGCACCGCTACCGTACCAATGATGTATGAGTATAGCTAGTGGAGAAATCAAGAAAGAAATAACCCTCCATCACGGAGTACTACAGGTCTTTCAGCTATAAAAGCTACGAAACAAATTTACATAAAATAATTACAGGGTATTTATAGTCAATTGATTGTGGAAAGAAACGAATTAACTTTAAGTTGTAAAAAGACTACATAAAAGTTTAAAAATGGAGTCAATAAACACCTGTTGAAGTGGAGTGAAGGGTCCATCTGCGAGCTGTTTTTTAGGGGAATTTTAGATATAGACCCTTAAAAACACAGGGGAAAACGAGAAGTGCGGGGTGTGTAAAGTATGGAATTGCCGAAACGGCAGGGGGATATAAAAGTACTACATAAAAACTATTTAAAAGAAGGGTAAATGAGTAAAGATTTAACGTATTCATAAGCACTCATCCGATGACTTCAAGTCATCGGATGAGTGCTGACATGTCTAACTTGATAATGCTACGTGAGTTCGATATAAAATATAAATATATTGTGTTGAAAATAAGGCAATAAGGTTAATATAATTAATCCAATATCTACTCCCAAGGTTGAAAACAGGAAATAAGGTCTTAAATAGGAAGAAAAACCTTATTTTTTTTATGAAACCTTAGCAGTCCCTCAAAAAGTGTACAAAAAGCCCCAATAAAAATAACTGACTTTAAAACCCTGACAGCGGTCGAAGACCCTGTTAGCGGTTTATGAGTAAACCTGGTTACATAAGAAAATTATAAGCAACCAAGCCCAAACCTTATTCTAAATCTGAGTAGTACAATTGAAATAATCTAAATGCTATATTGAATTCACGTTAAATTAATGTATTTGTTGTGCTTATCTGATAAAATGCTTGTAGCTGTCGTTCGGTGAGGAAATTCGTTTATCCCTGTTATTCGGAGTGCGACTTCAAGTCGCGCCCCGAATATGCGCAGAACTGAATTAAAAAGTAAATCAGTATTGTCAGTGATCATCCGTGTATTCTGTGTATTCCGTGTGCTTATCATAACAACTGCCGTTCGGTGGGTTATAAAACAGAAAACTCATCGGATGACTTTAAGTCATCCCCTGAGTAAAGAAGAGAATAGGTATTATTTGTGTGCTTAACAGAAACGGATTTGGAAATCCGTTCTCCCAAGTGCGCATATCATCAGTGATCATCCGTTTATTCGGTTTATTCCGTGTGCTTATCGCAATAGCTGCCGTTCGGAGGGGGGTAAAACGGAAAACTCAGAGGATGACTTTAAGTCATCTCCTGAGTAAAGAAGTCAAAAAAAAGCAAGAACTTCATAGATGTATGAAGTCCTTGCTTTTATATATAATAAACAGCTCTTTAACTGTCAACTACTAACTGATTACTGTTGACTGATAACTGATCTTACGCCTGATACACAAATGCATTGATATTCATCCCTGCACCTACCGAGGCGAAAACCACTTTATCGCCTTTGTTTATTTGGTGTTCGGGCATTTCACCTTTCATGATCAAGTCTAACAAAGTAGGCAAGGTAGCTACCGAAGTATTTCCCAGCGTGCCCACCGTCATTGGCATTACACCTTCGGGCGATTGTTTGATATCGTAAAGGGCATACAACCGTTTCAGGATAGCATCGTCCATTTTGCCGTTCGCCTGGTGTATAAGCACTTTTGTAATTTCGGTAATTTCGGTATTACTTTTCTCCAAACAGGCCTTAATGGCTTGCGGAACGGTTTCCAGTGCGTATTGATACAAGCGGCGACCGTTCATCTTGAGGAACAAATCATCTGCTTTTTCGAAATCGGGGTTGTACGATTTACCCATCAACAGCAATCCTGCATGATGTAAGGTGTCGGAACGTGTTTTGTGTGCAAGGATACCAATCGGTTTTGTGCTTTCTTTAGCTTCCAATACCACGGCACCGGCTCCGTCGGCATATAACATACAATCACGGTCGTGCGGATCGCTGATTCTCGACAGTACCTCTGCACCAATCACCAAAATCTTGCTGGCGTCGCCCGATTTGATAAAATAATCGGCCTGAATAACGGCTTGCAACCAACCCGGACAACCAAAAGTCAAATCGTAAGCTACTGTTTCGGGGTTAACGATACCCAGTTTTTGTTTTACTTTAGAAGCCAGACTGGGAACGTGATCCGCAGCTCTGTTATCTGCTCGTGTATCGCCAAAGTTATTGGCAACAATGATATAATCCAGTGTTTCTTTGTCGATATTCGCAGATTTAATGGCTTCTTCGGCAGCTAAATGAGCCAGGTCGGAAGTTTTCATATCATCGGCAACATATCTACGTTCGGCAATGGTGGTAATTTCAAAAAACTTATCGGTAATGTCTTTCGTCGGTTTTTCTATCTTTTTTCCACTCTCTTCAAAGAATTCATACTTCTCAAAATCGGCATTCGTTACCTGTTTTGATGGGATGTAACTGCCTGTTCCGGTAATCACACTGTAGATCGTATTGCTCATGTCTAAATATATTTTTCTAGTTATAATATGCAGATTCAACGCTGTCGCAGCTTGAAATGAACGGCAAAGTTAAATATTAAATTCTAAGTACTCGAACAAAATTTGCTAAAATGTTCAAAAACCTTGACAAAACTGAAAATAGGGATTGAAAAACAAAATAATGACGTGTTACTTTGTGAAACTTAGTGTTCTTGTTTCGTGTAACTTTGTGTGATAGCTTTTACACAAAAACCACAAAGTATATACACAAAAGACACAAAGCAAATAGAAAGGAACCTATTCGGTTCTTTTATCTTTTCTTCAAATCATCATAAAGCTATTTTCACAAGACACTCTTAAACCCCCATTTGGGGGGTAGGGGGTGATTACCTTTTTTCCAAATCATCATAAAGCGTTTGCAGCAAGGCTTCGGCTTTCTTTTTGTTCTCATCTTTGTTGCCGCTATTTAGAAAAACGGATTTTCCTTCGTAGTCGTAAATATACTGATTTTGAGGAGTTACCATCCCGAATCCATTCTTAAACGTAAAGTACCCAAAGTGTGGAGATGCGGGATTCAACAGGTTTTTGCTAAACTTAAACTCATCGTGCGGCAACTGAAGTTGTGATAGTAATGTAGCCGAAATATCTATTTGCGAACCGTAAGTATCAATTCTTTGGGCTGCTTTCACGGCGCCACCCACTATTAAAAGCGGAATTTTGTATCGTTCTACCGATCGCTGGTCTAAAGTTTGCGGATAATGTGCAGCATGATCGGGAACCAATACCACGATGGTGTTTTTCCACCATTTGGTCTTTTTAAAACGATCGATAAAAACGCCTAAACAACTATCGGTATACGCCACAGAGTTTAGATATGGATTTTCCAACTTATGAAACGGTACATCAAACGGTTCGTGACTGCTCAGTGTTTGAAAGATCTTTAGAAATGGTTCCTTCTGATGCTTATCCAGATCAGTCGCCAATCTATTGAATACAATATGGTCGGGTACACCCCATTTCCCGCTCTGATCCCCCGGAGGAAAACTTTGATCCGAAACAATATTCACTATTCCTGCCCCTACAAGGTACGAACGCATATTCGTAAAATCGGCATCGCCGCCATAATAATATTGCAAATCGTATCCTCCTCTTTTCAGAGATTTTGGGATAGAAGGCAAGGACTGCGCCTTTCGGGCATATTTCATTATCGAAGTATTGGGCTGACCGGGATAGCCACTAAAAATAGATACCAGTCCTCTATCGGTACGGAAACTGTTGGCGTAAAAGTTAGTAAACAAAATGCCCTCTTCCGCCAGTTTATTCATCCGCACAGCCACATTAGGCAATCCACCCAGAGCTTCCATGTCCTTCGACATAAAACTCTCCAGCACTATAAAAATTACATTGGGATGCTTTACAGTAAACAGTTGTGGTATGCTGTCCGATGCCGGTTGATCAACAACAGTTGCAAAAACCGATTTGGCTTCGTCGGCTTTCATAAAACGGTATTGCTTGTCGAAGCCATTCTCAAAACTAAGTGCTTCGAAAAAGCTAAACAATGGATTTATAGCTGCGTGATTCAGTTCTTTACGGTCGCTGAAATATACTTTGCCCACGTTCATCGTCGAAACACTTACACCTCCACGTATCGGCAAAAAAAGCAGGGCAGTAGAAAACAATAAGGCCAACGCAATATATAGTTTTTGTTTATGAAGGATGGGTGCTACATTTTTATTGACCAGAAAGCGATTGAAAATGTAAAAAAGGAATCGGGCAATGAGCAGAATAAAAAGGAATCCCAGAATGTTCGTTGTCCAGTTGGCACTGGCCAGCGCATCTTTAGGCGATTTGAGATAAAATAGCGGAGTGGAGTCCAATCTGAATCCCCAGTAACGGTACAACACCAAATCCACCACAAAATCGATGGAGATAAGCAACGAAACCAATATATAATAGAAACCAACGATGGGTTTCATAATCCGGGGCTTTACCCAAAGCGAGATGATAAGAAATAAACCCGGAAGTACAGCCAGGTATCCGGCCATAGAGGCATCTAACTGAAAACCGTGATACACCACCGAGAGAAAATCCACCAATCCCACTTCACGATAAATATCGTGATAGAACAACATAAAGAGTGGTTTTTCTATTACAAATATGAGAATGAATAAAAGGTAGGTTTTGAGAAAGAGGAGGAGGTATTTTTTCATCATCGGGTTTTAAATTGAAAATCGATATTGCAATTGCATTATTTTTTTATTAAGGTGCAAAATTACTCTTTTCAATCAAACATTATGTTGTTTTTTAAATAAGCTTTTGTTAATGAGTTCGGAAGATGGTAGGAATGGAAAATAAAAAAACATATGAATAAGCAGTACTGAGTGCCTATGTGCCTGCCAAAGGCAGATTTTCTTCTTTATTCTCTAAAGAAATTCAATGCGTCTTATGATTAAAAGAAGATAATGAACCACATAGAGCACATAGATACATACATAATTTCAATATCGAGTGTTATGCCGGAAACAGGGAAAGAACACATAGAAATAAAACTACGTTTTATTATATTGGTAATAAGCGGTATTTCTTTTTTAAGATGCGTTGATTAATTAATCACTCTTTTTATGCCATTTTTCAGCGTAGTTACATAGAAATTCAGTAACAATCCAAGTTTGTAGTTGCCTAATTTCAAATAGGTCAATACCTGAGCCGTATGTACATCCGTAAACTGCTCAACAGTTTTTATTTCTATTACAACCTTATTGTTTACCAATAAATCAATCCGGTAGCCGTGATCTAGTTTCACATCTTTGTATATTATGGGCATTGGCTTTTCCTTAACCACCTCTAGTCCGGCCTTTAATAATTCATACAGCAAACATTCCTGGTAAGCTGACTCTAATAATCCCGGGCCTAATTGTTTGTGAACTTCTATGGCACATCCAAGGATTATATTTGATAATTCATTTTCTGCTGTGTAGTCCATGATGATTATATTTTTTTTGAGATGCTATAATCTTTCTTTGTGAAACTTAGTGTTTTTGCTTCGTGGAACTTTGTGTGATAGCTATTACACAAAAAACACAAAGTATATACACAAAAGACACAAAGCAAAATGCAGCTTATTCGGGTATTTCATTTTTTGAGATGCTATAATCTTTCTTTGTGAAACTTAGTGTTTTTGCTTCGTGTACCTTTGTGTGATAGCTATTACACAAAAATCACAAAGTATAATCACAAAAAAACACAAAACAAGAAATAACCGAATAAACTCCATTTGAGTTTGTATTCGGCAATTAACACGAATATCAATGATACCAGAACTCATCCTTTTGCCCTAACTGCCTGGTTGATGATGATTGAGAGAAGATGCGACATTCGAGCATAATCTCGTGAGTGGTATTAAAAGTATATCCGGTATTGAAACTCTGGTTGTAAGCATATCCCACCCTAAAATCATTAAAGAGATTTATCCCGAACAGAAATGTCATTTGCTTTGAAGAACGATAGGTCATTCCCAGATCGAAAAGTTCGCGAGGACCGGAACTTAAACCGGTGGCGTGCTTAAACCGGATATTTGCACTTCCTTCCAACACTGTCAGGCTATTACGGTTCACCATTTGCACACCCACATTGTAATTAAACAATTCAAGATTATTCTGCTTGTACATGGCATAAACATAGCGGTGGTTCGAAGCCAGAAACAAGTCTTCGGGTTTCATGATGGCAAATAAATGGGTAGAAGAAGCTCCAAAGATAAAATGCGGCGCCTGAATTTCAATCCCTATATTTGCATCGGGTCGAATGATCCGTTCCGCTTCATAATTAATCGATGGATCATTAATCTCTACCGGTTCAAACTGCGTACCGTCGAAATTGCGCGAAAAAACACCCGCCGACAAACCCATTGACAACGACCATTCCCGGTTATTTTCTATTTTAAAGGCATAGGTAAACATGGGATTGATTACCTGCGAAACACCTATCTTATCGCTGACAAGAGAAATTCCCAAAGCAGAATTAGTGCTTTGAAAAAACTGTGAAGCCTGAATATTGACCACCATAGGCCCACCACTTACTCCATTCCACTGGCTTCGGGCGCTTGTAAAGAGGTATAAATAATTAGGGCGCGCTATAGCCGCGGGGTTGTAACTAGCCCGGTTAAACGAATGGGTAATCATGCTGATATCCGACTGAGCAATAATAAAATTACTACTCAGCAAATACAACAGAATAAATAGAGTGAACTGTTTTAGCTTCATTTCGGTATTATCTTATCAGGGTTACAAATCCTTTTTTTGTATGCAATTGATTGTTTATGTCGGTATAATTGGCGGTATAAAAATAGGAGTCGTTATCCATATTTCTTCCGTTATAGGTTCCATCCCAACCGGAATTTCCTTTGTATAAAATAAGTCCATTCCTGTCGAAAACTGATAACTCCAGCCCCTCTAGCAAAAGATCATTTACCCCATCGCCATTGGGAGAGAAAATGTTTGGGAAAAAGGGGATGATTTCAATCTGCTGTGAACTAAAGGTTTCGCAGCCGGTCGTTGACTTTGCACGGAGGCTAATGGTATATTTTCCAATCTGACTTAAGTCGGTATATGTATGTGAAACCGGAGAGCCCGATTCGGAATAAACCTCATTGTCGCCAAAGTTCCAGTAATATCGTGTGCCATCCTCTTGTGGAATGGTACATGTCAGCTGATTGTGGCGGCGATCGAGCGTTGCTGTCGATAAGGTGAAATCCGCTTTTGGGAGTTTATTTTCAATAACATTTATGTCAATTGTCTTTTCACACCCCCGCGGATTAGTTCCTGTAACTCTGTATATTCCGGGAGTCTTTACCGTAATTCTATCAGTAGTTTTGTTGGTTGAACTCCACTGATACTTTACAGCGCCCGAAGCAACAAGCGTGAGACTATCAGATTCGCAGTAAGAGTTTCCATCGCTGACCGTAAATTCCCAATCGGGTTCTTCGATTATTGTTTTATACTTTTTCTCAGTAACACAATTATTACTGGAATAGCCCAACATCCAATAGGTGCCGGCTTTGGTTGCACTTAACGAATCGGTAGTAGATAATACTTCCGCATCTTTCCCCCAACTGTAATGGTGTGCTCCATAAGCTTTCAATATTGCCGGATGGTTATCGCAAAAGGTGCTGTCGCTGGTGATACCCACAAATGGCGGATTAAAAGTCTCCACCTGTTTACTCACCGAATCGAAACAGGTTGAAGGAGGGTTTTTTACCACCAGACTTACCGTATGCATTCCTGATGTTGAATACACGTGAGTCGGGCTGGGAAGATTGGATTGTGTTCCATCGCCAAAATCCCATTTGTATTCCAGATATCCATTCAGAGGCGGATGCAGATTCGAAAATTTTATTGAATTGGTATGCACGTTACAATCAACCAAATCATATTTGAAGTCGGCATTGGGCTCATATTTTATAATTTTGGAGGTTAGTGACACCGGGCAACCTGTAGCTGAAACCATATCGCAAGCATAAGTTGCACCTTCTTCGGGATTTGCCAACGCTAATTCCTGTTTATCTCCCACCACCGCTCCTTTACCATCTTTCCAGCTATATTTATCAAAGCCTGTCGGTGCAGTAAGCGTTGCAGCTACATCATTCGAACAGTATTTCACGGAGATATAAAGTGGCTGACATTCTGCAACAAGATAAGCATAACCAAAATGACCTGCCCGTCTACAATTGGCACTCATAAACTCTATGGTTATTTTTTGTCCGATATATTTCGAAAGATCAACACCCACAGCTGTCCAGTCGCGCCAAAACAAAACCTGAGGTCCAAAACTTCCTGTATAAGAGCCTTGTTGCCAACTACCAATTCTGGCATCGGAGGCGAAAACATCATAATTGGCACAATCGGGAATAATATTTCCCGACTGATCGAGTATGGTTACTTTAAACCGCGGTTCATCGATTACAGCGTGACTTGCATCATGCGGATCGAGCAAAACAACTGCGAAATGATATACCAGAAATGCATTTTCTTTAGAAACATCTAAGGCGTATGCCAAACTCTGACGCAATCCTCCGTTTCCAAGATAAGTAGAGCCTAATCGGGCAGAAGTGGCGTATCCTGTTGGAATCATTTTAAGTTTCGTTCCTCCTACCACCGGATCATATCCGGCCGTTGTGATTACGGTTTGCCTGTTCGCTTTCGTTTCAAATACTTTCGGTGTGGTTGGTATCGGAGTCCCCGGTTGTCCTTCGCTCCATGTATATCCCTCCCAATTGGTGAAATTACCCAGTTCAAAACCAAGATTCTGACAATAAGGATCTTTACCATAGGTCTTTGTAAGAACTATCAGCAAGAAAAAGAGACAAAAGAATATCCTTATCGTTATTTTCATGATTAAATCAACAGCAGACCTCTTGAAGGAATTCCATTATAGAGTAGATGCTATTTCCGTGAGCTTTAGAATTAAGTGAGACAAAGATAGTTATTTGTAACTTATTATTGCACGTTAAGTAAATATAGTAAGTTTCAAAATTTAATGTTGAGTTTTTGTTATCAATTGCCAAAGTGTGTGCGTAAGTCCAAACGAAGAAATTAAAACCACATAGACACATAGTTTTTTGAGGTGCTATAATCTTTCTTTGTGAAACTTAGTGTTTTTGTTTCGTGTAACTTTGTGTGATAGCTATTATACAAAAAACATAAAGTATAAACACAAGAAACACAAAAAATCAATGGTGGATAAGTATCAACAAGAAAATTAAAACCACATAGGCACATAGCTTCTATTTATTGAAGATGTAAACAAAACCAACATGTAGCTTATTACCAATATAAAAAAATACATATTTCTTATTTTCATCCCCATCATTAGCGTAACAAGGTCACCGATCCTTTCTTGGTTTGTTGTTGATTATTCTTGTCGATATAACTTGCCGTATAAAAATACGTGTCGCTATCCATGTCTTTACCATTATATTTTCCGTCCCAACCGGCATTTCCACTGTAAAGAAGTATTCCATTTCTGTCATAAATCAATATTTTGATACCTTCCATCAACAAATCATTTATTCCATCTCCATTGGGCGTAAACACGTTGGGGAAGAATGGAACAATTTCTACCGACTTAACGGTTTCCGTGGAACACCCTACCGTATTAGTTGCTTTAAGTGTAACTTTATATTCCAAATCAGCATTTAATACGCCACTGTATCGGTGCTGAATAATTGTACCTGTCTCGAAACTTCCATCTCCCATCTCCCAGTTGTATTCAATATTGGGTTTCGGCCCTACCACGAAACATTTGAGTATGCTGCGCCTCGCATCAACCGAAGGGTTTAACATGATAAAGTTCGATTCGGGAAGTGGCACCTCATCAATGTTTACGCTAACAGACTGTTCACAGCCTATGGGACTTAAACCTGCCACTGTGTACAAACCGGGTTTCTTTACATAAATCGAACTCGTTGTCTCTCCGGTACTCCATTGGTAAGATTTTGCTCCCAAAGCCGTTAATTGAATGCTGTCGCCATAACAAAAAGCTGTTGGTCCATCTACAGTCAGTTGCCATTGGGGTTCCTCCCGTACCGATAATTGTATTTGAGCACTACAGCCGGAACTCGAATACCCTATCAGCCAAATATCTTCCGGAGTATCTATAATCACAGAATCTGCAGTCGAAAAAATGGCTCCATCTTTAAACCATTCGTATCTGTATGCTCCGTACGCCTTTAATGTTGCCTTTTTATTTGGGCAATAAAAACGACTTCCCGTTACCCCTACTAAATCGGGCGAAAACGAATCAACCTCTTTTTGCAACAGATCAACACAGGAAGAAGGAGGGTTACTTACCTGTAGACTTACTTTATGTATCCCGGAAGTGGCATAGGTATGGTTTGGGTTCTTATCGGTAGAAGTAGTTCCATCGCCAAAATCCCAAAGATAGTTGAGCGTACCTTTTGTTGTTGTAGATAAATCTGTAAATTGAACACTGTTTGTATTACAACTAACCAGCGAACTAGTGAAATTAGCTTTAGGTACATATCGTTCGGTTTTAGCCTTCAGCGCAACAGTACAGCCAGTTTCAGATGTCATATTACATGTAAATTCCTTACCCTCCGTCGGATTTGGTATTGATAAATTTTGATTTGTACCTACTATAAGCCCTGAATCATCAATCCATGAGTATTTAAAACCTGCCGGAGCATTGAGTGTAGCATTCAAGTCAGCTTCGCAATAGTTGATGATAATATTTAATGGATGACATTCTGCTACAAAATAAGCATAACCATAGTGCGCTCCCCGGGTACAATCTCCGGCCATAAATTCAATAGAAATGGTTTTCCCGATATAAGCTGAAAGGTCTGCGCCGACAGCAGTCCAATCACGCCAGAAAATAGGATTGGCCGTACCTCCGAATGGATAATAGGTTTGAAAATTATTGATTTTTGCATCAGAAGCATATACATCGTAATTGGAACAATTTTTAATTGTATCGCCTTTATCATCAAATAAAGTAACTTTAAAACGAGGCTCCTCAAATTTAGCATGCTTCGCTTTTGGTTCTTCTGTTTTTGGATCTTCCAGCACAACTGCAAATTTATATACCAGAAGTGCATTGCTTTGGTTTACTTGAAGCTTGTAAGACAAACTTTCCATGAATCCTCCCTTAATTATCACTCCATTTTTTACTTCTCCACCTAATTTGGCCGAATATTTTGATCCAGAAGGTATAATCTTGAGTTTTCTACCTGTATTTGGGTCATAAGCATTCGTATCTGTCATTATGCTATGACGCCCATTGACAATGTTAGGCACCTTAGCGCTGGTTAAATTGGTATTCGCCGAATCTGTTCTCAGCACCCAGGTATATCCTTTCCATCCATTAAAATTTCCCTGTTCAAATCCAATATTCTGGCAAAAAAGATCACTACTGTACGTAAACATTACAGCGAAGAAGAAAAAGAAATAATATAGAAAAAAAGACTTCTTTCTTTTCATAATTTAATCAATAGTCTGGCTATAGGGTCGAAATGGTGTAATCTCGAAAGTTAGAAAATAAATGAAACACTCAGCAATTAAAAGCAAAGATAGTTATTTGTAATTTATTTAAACAAGTCTCATGTTAAACTTGTAGCATCAGTTGCTACATTATTCAATCTAAATAACTAAATCAGTAATTATTCCTCACGATACAACGATTGACAGCAGATTCTACAGACGAGAATGATTCCCCACCATAAAAAAACGGGGAACTATCCTTTCGAATCGTTCCCCGCCTTATTCTCAATACAAAAGTATTATTCCGCCGGGCTCATTACCACTTCTATAACATTGCCTTGCGATACAAGGTTTTTCAATGTTGCCTGAACTGCTGCAGGCGTTAATGCCTCAACCGATGCTTTGTAATCATCTACCATGTTTATTTTATCCTGATAATAACGTTCTACAGCTGCTTTCCACCAACCGTTTTCGGCCACATCCTCAGTATATTTCTTCAACATGTTTTCTTTTACCTTTTGCAAATCATCGACGCGAGGGCCATTGGCTACTATTTCGGCAACTTCCGAATGAATGATACCCATCAATTTGGTTTGTTTTGCAGGATCCGTATCAAACTGCATCATCAGCGTTGCTTCTTGTACCGGTATGTTATTTATACTTCCACGAACACCGACGCCGTATGATCCTCCTTCTTTTTCACGGATACTCTCCAGATAACGAATATTTAAAATGTTGCCAATAGCAGTCATCAACGTACGATTAGTCAGGTTGTAAGGCATTGAAGCTGTATAGACAATTAAGTTCGAAGCCTTTTTTACTTTCATCTCTTTGGTAAAATAATTATTTACTTTACCCTTTGGTCTGCGAATATTGTTATCGGTGAATTTTTCGGCACCGGCCTTTGTTTTCAAACCTCCTAAATAGGTGCAAATTGTCTTTTTCACCGCTTCATTTGCCGGATCAATGTTTCCGGTGAATATAAACGTAAAATCAGCAGGCAGTGCAAAACGCTCTTTGAAAATGGCCAATGCTTTGTCTTGATTAACTAAATCTATTGTTTTTAGATCCACAATTGTGGTACGTGGACTATGACATGTTACGGTTTTATTGATTGAGTCGGAAAAGGCCTTACGTGGATCGGTGGCACTATTAGCCAAACTTGCACGATAACCGTTAATCATAGCTGCAAAAGCGTTATCGTCTTTACGCGGAGCAGTGAAGTTCAGATATACCAATTGCATCATGGTTTCAAAATCAGAAACAGACGAATTACCTGTGAATCCTTCTTTATAACCATCCATCCATGGACTCACCGAAGCAATTTTTCCGGTTAGAATTTTACCCAGATCGATAGACGAATAGTCGCCAAGTCCGTTGTTATTGACAATTCCGGTAGCCAACATACCCGTTGGAAGATCAGCTACATTTACTTTCGACAAACCACCATCGCTATATGCTGACAGTAAAATCTCGTCTTTCTTGAAAGTAGTTGGTTTGAAAATAACTTTCACGCCATTGCTCAAGGTCCATTCGGTTGTTCCCAAAGATTTATTTTGTCCAACTTTTGCCACTTTACCGGCTTTCGGTACCATGTTGATCAACGGTTTATTCAGATTTTCTTCTACTTTAGCAGTCAACTCAGCCTTTTTGGCAGCAGCTATTGCATTAAGAATTGCCTCTTTACCTGGTATCTTCACAGCTTCCTTGTCGGGCGCAGCAATAGATACAATCAGGTTGCTATCCGTCACATACGATTTTGCCAGTTGGTTTACCATTT
Source organism: Paludibacteraceae bacterium (assembly GCA_942493025.1). GTDB lineage: Bacteria > Bacteroidota > Bacteroidia > Bacteroidales > Paludibacteraceae > Paludibacter. Next base: position 2,778,228 of record OW818663.1, on the reverse strand, counting down.
CCAGTTTTAATTGAGGTATCACGGCTTTAGTAGTATTGTACTCCCACTCAATTCCCGGAATCACTTCCTGTACTAAGAAATTGCGCACATATTCTCTAACCAGATTATTGTTTATCTGATTATCGCGCTCGTTATACGCTTTTTCCATTATTTTGAGGAAATCGCTTTTTGCACGCTCTAATTCAGAGTTGGTAAACCCAAAACGTTTGATTTTTTCACCTTCAAGCAATAACGCATTTAAGCCTTCCAACTCTTTCCCTTCTTTAGGCAAAGCCAACAGTTGAAAAGCATCTTTCGATTTCACAAGTTCGCCATAGTAAGCATATGCTTCTACAAATGGTGCATCAGCCTGTTGTGTAATCTCTTCAAAGCGATAACCGATCATTTTCGAAATCAAGGTATTGGCAATTCCAAAAAAGTAACCATTCATCGATAATCTCACCTCTGTTGGTAAAACATCATGCTTGTATTCCAACTCTATTTGAGTCATCCGCGCTTCTTTGTCTTTTACAATCGACACAATTGGTTCGGCGTTGTCAAGTATTGGATAAACAGGGCGTTCGCCGGCATTCTCTTTCTTCGGAATATCCGCAAAAAGGGCTTTAATCTTCGCTTCCACTTTGTCTACATCCACATCACCTACGATAAGAATTGCCTGTAGATCCGGACGATACCATTTTTTATAATAATCGCGAATGGTTTGATGCGAAAAATTATTGATAATGGCAGTATCACCAATTACATCACGCTTAGCATATTGCGAGCCCGGATATTTCAATTTACTCGCCTCTTTCAACATTCGTCTTTCCGGACCTGCACCCTGACGCCACTCTTCACGTATCACACCCCGCTCAGCATCTATTTCTTTTCCATCCAACGTGATAAAGCTTGACCAGTCGTGAAGTACCAACAAGGCACTATCGATAATCCCGTCGCGGGTTGTGGGTACATCCGATAAGTTATAAACCGTTTCGTCCTGAGCTGTATACGCATTGATATTGCTGCCAAACTTCACGCCTATCGATTCGAAATAGTTGATAATTCCTTTTCCGGGATAATTTTTCGTTCCGTTAAAAGCCATGTGCTCAAGGAAGTGAGCCAGCCCATTTTGGTTGTCCATTTCTAAAATTGCACCTACATTTTGTGCAATATAAAACTCAGCCCGATCCTTTGGCTTCTGATTGGCACGTATATAATACGTCAATCCGTTATCTAACTTGCCATAACGTACCTTTGGATCTACAGGTAACGGTTGAGCTGAAGCGTTTGCTGCAAAAATAAGCAGTAAACAAATAGAAATCAATCTGAGAAAATTCTTTTTCATATTAAAACAGTTAGCGAGAATTAGTTTTTCGGTCACGCCGATTTTATTTAGTAAAAATGAATTACAAAGGAAAGTAAAATTATTGAGTTAACAAAAAAATTATTGTTTTTTTGCATTCAGGTATAATTCACTGATTAGTTCTATGTATTTTTGCACTAAATAAATTAAAACCAATATGGCAGAAGAATTGTTTATTGATAAAGAGGTATCAAAGAAGGAAAAGTATGAAGCGCTACTTCCACAGTTAAAAGCTCTGGTTGATGGCGAAACAGATTTAATAGCCAATTTAGCCAACCTATCGGCAGCACTGCATGATGTTTTTGAGTGGTGGTGGGTAGGTTTTTATTGGACGAAAGGAGATGAATTAGTACTGGGTCCTTTTCAGGGACCAATAGCCTGCACACGCATTCGCTTAGGGAAAGGAGTGTGCGGTACGGCATGGAAAGAAAAAAAAAGCTTGTTAGTGCCAGATGTGAATGCCTTTGCCGGACATATTGCTTGCAGCAGTAGCTCGGTGGCCGAAATAGTGGTGCCAATCGTCGATGTGCATAAAACCGTTGTTGGCGTATTGGATGTGGACAGTGAGAAATACGATACGCTCGACGAAACAGATGTGCATTACCTGGAACTGATTTGTGAACTGATAAGTACTAAACTATAAAATACCGAAAGCCCGGGATGTCTAAACCCCGGGCTTTCGCGTTCTTTCAATTAATCACTAAAAATCAGCTTATAGCCTGAATATTCTCATCGTTATCAATATTCTTTGCCCCACCCGAATACAAATTTTCAATTTTTTCCGCATAACGCTCCTCTACTTTGGCACGCATAATCTTCATCGTGCTGTTCACTAAACCATTTTGTTCGGTAAATGGCTCTCCAATAACGGCAATAGCAGCCGGCAACCACCGTTCCGGAAACATACCCTCGTATTTTCCACCCTTGCGATATTCATTGATCTCGCGCTGTAATTTGCTTAACGCCAATTGCTTTGCTTCCCGTGTTTCCCAGGCGAGATGGGGCTTCTTGCGATGAACATAGCGTTTCAGAGCTTCTTTACTGGCAACGATTAGTGCCGTTGTGTAAGGATTCTGATTGTTGTAAAGCACTACCTGATCTATAAAGTGTGAATTATCCGACAAGGATTCTTCAATACCCTCCGGACTGTACTTCTCGCCATCGCTCGATATCAGTAAACTTTTAAAACGCCCTACAACATATAAAAAACCATCGTTATCCATGTACCCCATATCGCCGGTGTGTAACCAACCGTCAACAACTGTTTCGGCAGTTGCCTTTTCATTTTTGTAATAACCGAGCATTACATTTTCGCCTTTAATTACAATCTCGCCTTTCTCGTAGTTGGGCAACGCCTTACCGTCCGAATCGCAAATCATCAACTCCATAGGTTTCACCAGATACCCCGACGATCCTAATTTATGATTTGCCAATCCATTGGACGAAATAATCGGTGTTGCTTCGCTTAGTCCGTAACCCTGAAACATTGGAATACCGATGGCATAATAAAAACGCTGTAAATCAATATCAAGCAATGCTCCACCGCCAATAAAGAAATCGAGCTCACCACCAAAACCTTCTCTGATCTTGGAAAAAATTATCTTGTCGAACAGTGCTAATAATGGTTTTTTGAGCATTTGCAGTCCTTGCCCTTTATTAAACCCTTCCTTGTTGTACGAATACGACATTTTCAAAGCCGTGTTGAACAACCAATTAACCATAGCTCCTTGCGAACGAATACTGCCTTCAATGTTTTTCTTGAAACTTTTAGCCAATGCCGGAACACTAAGCAATAAATTCGGCTTTAATTCTTTGATATTTAGTGGTATATTTTTCAAAGTTTCCATGCCTGTCTTACCACTTTGCACTGTTCCCACACTGGCTCCCGAAGCCATAAAACTATAAAAGCCTGCCACATGCGCAAAACAGTGATCCAATGGCAGAATAAGCAGGGTGCGGTAAGTAGTTGGTATGGTCATCAGCGTGAGCGCTTGCTCCACATTGGCGGTGTAGTTCCGATGTGTGAGCAATATACCTTTAGGATCGGCTGTGGTGCCGGAGGTATAACTGATATTGGCAATATCATTGGGTTGTATTGCTTTCGATCGTTCTTCAACAATAGTAGGGTGGGATAGAAGGTGTTTTTTTCCCCTGGCAATCAATTCAGTAAGGCTTATTTCCTTCTCATCGTATTCTTGTTGATCATCAAAAACAATCACCTTTTTAATTTGTGGCAAAGCACCAACTATCAAACGTATTTTTTTCAGTTGACCTGCTGATACCAATACATATTGCGTTTCGGAATGAATGAGTCGAAATATCAAGTCATTACTTTCTTCCAATTTTATGGATAGTGGTACATTCACCGCGCCTGTATGCAATATACCCAACTCGCCAATAATCCATGCATTTCTACCCTCCGACAAAAGTGCTACTTTATCGCCAACCTCTACTCCAAGTTCAATTAAACCTGCAGCCAGTAGATGCGTTTGATGTTTTACCTCAGAATAAGTAGTGGCCTGAAATTCAGCGTTTGTTTTTTCCCATAGAAATGGGTTGTTTGCGTACTTCTCTACGCTTTGGTTCAGTAAATTAATAATTGTGGGTTTCATTGGGTCGATTTTTATGTGCAGAAACTAATGAATAATCAGTTTCATGGATAATAGTATTTGATTGAAATTGGAGTTAATACAATATAATTGTAAAATAAATGGCTTGTGTTATAACTACAAACGCAACAAACCCCATTTTGTTGGGATATTGTTGCGTTTTATAAGTCTAATGAATATACTATCAATTGCTAAAGAAGAAATCGCATCGTCTGTTCGGACGATATTTCACGCGTGGCTCAATAATTTTTCCCTTCCCATTCGCAATAATTCTGTCGGGTGATATCTTCCACATTTTTACCAATTCAGCTTTTACTCTGTCAGATCGGCGTTGGCTGAGTTGATTATTATAAGGACTATTTCCTAAATAATCGCAATAACCTCTTACTTCCACGATTAACGAAGGATCGGCATGCATTTTAAAGGCTATTTTACTTATATCTTCCAATGCGTCATCATCCAGGTCGGTACGGTCGAAAGCAAAATATACGGTTGGAACATTATCAAAGCTTATTGAATTGCTTCCATAATCAGCAGGTAAATAATTATCTGCTACTGAATTTGCTCCATTTTTATTTTTTCCGGTGTTTGCAGTTGAAGCCCCGCTTCCACTAGGCCCTCTATCCCCTTTTTCACCTTTCTCACCTCTGTCGCCTTTATCTCCCTTGATAGTTTTTATGGTAGACCCATTTGTATTTTTGCCAGTGCCATAATAAGAATCGCCCTTATCGCCTTTGTCGCCTTTATCACCCTTGTCGCCTTTGATCATTTTGTAATTGGCTCCACCGGTACCTGTGGTAGTGCCACTAAAATTGTAAGGACTGGTTCCATTGTTTCCAACATTAGTTCTGCCTGTAGTATTAGCATCATCTTCGTTCGAATTATTCTGCTGGTCATTTTGGCCGGGATTTCTGTTCACATCTTGCGAAGCATACGAAATCGGCAATGCTTTACCCCAGAAATCAACAGGAGTATTAGCCGGTGTGTTCGAATCTTTGTCACGGTGATCAGGAACTCCATCTGTGTCGCTATCCGGACCATCATTCGACAAGAACAACGAAAGTGAGTCCAATCTGCGGTCATGGGCATCTACTCTCTTCTCTAATTTTTTCAATGATTTATCCAAACCATTCACTTTATCCATGGCTTGTTTAGCAAGGTCCATAGCTTTATTTGGTTCAAATTCGTCCATTGTAATATTTCTTAAGTGTTTTTTGCGTCCACCTGCATTAATTTTATAACGCATAGCCAACGAAACGATACCGATGTAATCGTTTGTAACACCTTTAAAGTTCAAGTAAGGAACACCTTCCAGATTATCATTGGTAAAAGCGCGGTAATGACCTTTAACACCAAATGCAAACTGCTGACTGAAATTGTATTCCAGTAGTAATGTAATGGGCATAGCGCTGGTTACCACCGGCTTGATCAAAGCAACCTGAGGTGAGTTTACCGGATCGGGATACTTAAAGTTGGAATTGAAAATGGCGAAACCCATTCCAATGGTACCGTTTACAGTGAATTTGGATTTGCTTTGTGGAAATATCATCTTCGTAAAGTTGATAGTAGCACTTACATCCGTATTATTCAGATCGGTTTTGAAGTAGGCTATTTGATTAGTACCGGTAAACGGTAGATGGTAATAATCTACACTAAGACCCCAGATAGGTGTTAGGGCATATTCAAGTGTTCCTCCGTATGTAATATCTTGTAATGATTTTGGAATAAATCCTGAAGAGGTGGGAGCTAAATCGCCGAAGAAAAATTGATTAACCCCGTATTCTACTGAAACAGACCATTTCGAGAACTTCCTACTAGCTGCATAGCTGGTCGAAGCAAATGAAATTGCGAGGATTAATACTACTATTTTATTTTTCATACGGCTAAAGTTGTAACTTTGAAAGTAGATATTTACCTAAATTCATTCTAATAAAGCCCAAAGTTAAGAATATATTTTATTAGAGCATTTTTAAGAACTAATAAATATATTACATTTTATTACGCGCCCATTTAATTATATATGTAAGTTATTGTTGTTCAAATCTATACTCATATTATCTAAGAATAAAAGAACTTACATAAAAAAATGATAATAAATAGAAAATTAGCTGGTTAAACCGAATTTAACAACAATCTGTCTTAAACTTTAGGAATAAAGAGATTTGCGAATGTTGTAGTAATTAATGCTACAGAATGCTGGATAAGAAACTACAAAACTCATACCAAATACAACATGATTTAGTTTTATATGCAACAAAAAAGCTATCACACCCTCGAATTATTCAACACAATCCGATAATAAAACTGTTATTTAACGAATCTATTTATTGAAGAAGAAATCACAGCGTCTGTTTCCCGGATAAACTGAAGGAGGATCCATCACTACTCCTTTTCCTGTGGATGTAACGCGCGATAGAGGAATTCCCCATTCTTTCACCAGCATAGTTTTTACATTATCAGCTCGTAACTGGCTTAGACGAGCGTTATAAGCCTGGCTTCCGGCAACATCGCAAAAGCCTCTAATCTCTACAGTCATCGTTTTGTCCGATTTTAGTCGGGCAGCAACTTTCGCGATTGCTAGTCTTGATTTTGAATCAATATCTGCTTTAGCCGTTTCGAAATATACCGGTGGAACAACATCATAGACAATAATCTTGTTTGTAAGCGCATCCTTCACAATGATAGGCACAACCTTTAATGTAGTTGGTGCTTTATTCACTATAGGTGCAACAACCTCAGTTTTCACTTTCACTTCTGGCACAATTACCTTTACTTCCGGTACTACTTTTTTCGCTTCTTGCACTCTTATGGCTCTGCCACAGCAATCTACAGATGTATTTCTAGGCGTGTGTAACTCCATATCTCTGCTATTAGGAATCCCATCGCCATCCGAGTCCATTTTATCCATTGCCAAAGCCAGTAGTAGCGAATCTAATTTACGACCTTGACTGTTAAATCTCTTCTCGAGGTTATTATAAACAGTATCAGGACTATAGACACTTCTATTTATATTTCTTAAATGCACCTTATTCACTGCATTCAGTTTATATCTTACATTTAAAGTAAAGCCTCCCAAGTAGTCATTGGTTACTCCTTTGTAATTAAGGTACGGCACACCCTCTAAATTGTCGCCGGCAAATGAGCGATAATGAGCTCTTAAACCCAATGCAACCGACTTAGAGACATTATATTCAAACAACAATGAAATAGGTATTGTGCTAACCAGTATAGGGTGCGCTGTTTTCTCCAATGTGGATAAATTTGGGTCGGGAAACCTGTACTGCGCATTGTAAACAGCAAATCCTACACCTAGTGTGGCATTCACTGAAAATTTCGAAGTCGTCTTTGGAAAAATCCATTTTGTGAAATTTACGGTTCCAATAATATCTGTATTATCAAGTTTCGTTTGAAAACTGGCAGATTCATTTCGCCCCCCAAATGGTAAATGATAATAATCAACTCCTAATCCCCAAATTGGAGTAAAAGCATATTCAGCTGTTGCCCCGTAATTCAGCTGATTGATAGATGAAGGAATCACTCCTCCAAAAATTGGATGCATATCTCCAAAAAAATAAGTGCTTACATACTCAGCAGTAAATGACCAACGTGAGAAATTATTAGATTGACCGACAGAATAGAAAATTGAAAAAAATGAAATAGATAAGAACGTTACAAAAATTCGCTTCATACTACAAGATAAACATAGGTTCGTGGAAAAATTCACGACCAATTATTGAAAGTAAAGTGATATTAAAGCGCAAGATATGTATAGATTTTATTAATTTTTTGTATGAAAATACAAACATACGTTACAATTCATTACATTTTCGAAAACTAAATGGATATAGCGTTGATATTATGACACTTGTATCAATTCAAAAAACAACACAATAAAGCAAAAAAACAGCGTTTGTTAATGAACAAAACGCTGTTTAATACTTAGTTAGCACGCCATTGTTAAGCAAAAATAGCTGTGTAAATATGTAAATTTTGAAAAAATAATTACTTCACCATTGCTACTTTTTTAGTAGCTTCCATAGTGCTATTGCGGAAATTTACACGCTCAACTACATTCTCGGCCAACGAACGAAAAGCCATAGACATGATGCTGTCGTCGCTAACGGCTACCGGTCTACCGGCATCACCACACTCGCGGATACTTTGAACCAATGGAATTTGCCCCAAAAGTGGAACTTCTAATTCATCCGCTAAACGCTTGCCTCCGTCTTTCCCAAAAATGTAATATTTATTTTCAGGAAGCTCGGCCGGTGTAAACCAGGCCATATTCTCTACAATTCCCAGTACAGGTACATTCACCTTTTCGCCGGTAAACATATTTATCCCTTTGCGGGCATCGGCCAGCGCCACTTCTTGTGGGGTAGTTACTACTATTGCCCCGGTAATGCCCATAGTTTGCACCAGCGTAAGATGAATATCACCTGTTCCCGGTGGCAAGTCCATTACAAAGTAATCAAGTTCTCCCCACTGTGTATCGGTTATAAGTTGTTTCAAGGCGTTGCTTGCCACCGTACCTCTCCATACCAGGGCTTGTGCCGGATCGACAAAGAAACCGATTGAAACCATCTTTACGCCATACTTTTCAATTGGCATAATCATATGTTTACCGTCAATTTCTTTCATTTCGGGATGAGCAGACTCTACTCCAAACATTTTGGGCAATGATGGACCAAGAATATCAGCATCGAGTATTCCAACTTTATAGCCAAGTGCGGCGAGTGAAATTGCCAGATTTGATGATACGGTAGATTTGCCGACACCACCTTTACCCGAGGAAACGGCTATAATATTTTTTACATTTGGTAAAATTGAGGCCGGTTTAGGAGCAGGTGCTTCCTTAAAAACAATTTCGATATTTCCCTTAATATCTACTTCCTCGCCCACATATGTATGGATAGCTTGCTCAGCAGCCTTTACTACCGATTTTGCAAAAGGATCGTTGGGTTTTTCGAAATAAATAGAAAAAGTAACTTTATTACCCTCGATTACGAGATTATCTTGCACCATTCCCGACGAAACAATGTCCTTTCCGGTGCCCGGATAACGAACATGCACTAAGGCCTCGAGAATTGATTGACGATTTAATGACATATATTTTTAATTTTGTATTTAATAAAACGAAGCGAAACCTTGATTAGAATAAATATGCTTTTTCGTAATTCAAAATATCGATTCTTTTGTCCGGAGTAACACTAAACAACAAAACTACTCTAAATGTTGTCGCTTACTTCTGCCAAAACTGCGGTAGCTGTCCGGTTCAATTTCCTCTTCCGGCTCAACAAAAGTAGCTCTTGGCTCTAAATTGAACTGTATATATTTAATTGTCAGGCCTCTATCAAGCCATTGTTGTTCGTAGTAGGTTTTAATGGAAAGGATAGGATCCTGCAAATCGGAAGCATATAAATCGTTGTTTGAGAAAACAACCGGATAATGATTTGCCTTTACCATTTCGCAAGTATAGGTAAACATAAAATTGCTATCGGTTTTGAGATGAATGAGCCCATTCGGTTTCACAAACTGCTGATACGATTTCATAAAATTAGTGGCAGTGAGTCGTTTAGTCACTTTCTTCATTTGCGGATCGGGGAAAGTAAGCCATATTTCGCTCACTTCATTTTCGGCAAAGAAATGATGAATCATCTCAATATTAGTGCGCAAAAAAGCTACATTTTTCATTCCTTTCTCGAACGATTCTTTAGCTCCAGTCCAGAGCCTTGCGCCTTTTATATCAACGCCTACAAAATTTTTGTCGGGATAAAGTTGACTTAAACCTACGGTATATTCACCCTTGCCACATCCCAATTCCAATACTATCGGATGATCATTTTTAAAAAAAAGTTCATTCCATTTGCCCTTCATCTCGAATCCGGCACCTTCACGTAATGCATGTGAAGTAACCTGAAAAACATGAGGAAATTCCTCCATATCGGCAAATTTCGATAATTTATTTTTACCCACCTTTATATATTCAATTAAAATTTAAATTGCTGTTGTTTTTATCAGCAAGGAATAATTATGTGCCTTTATACTAGGTATTTACTTTGTAATTTTCTCGATGCGAATACCTATGTCATTGATTCCCGGCAATAGATCATCACGCATTCCCTGCACAATTTTGTATTTGTAAGTGCCTGCTGTTTTAAACCGCACATTTTGTTGGTACAGAACAGGCATTTCGTACACCGAACCGACACCGGAGCCTAACCATTTACCACGGTTATCAGCCAGATAGCACTCTATTGAGTCGGTAGACTGAATGGAGTCGGGAGTTAATTTATGCAGGAATAACCACATGTTCTGATAAGGATATTCGCCTCTGTTTCGGATATTTACGTATACATTGTAACTGGCCAGCGTATCCATAATCGGCACTTCGAAGGAATAAGCGCTGTCTTTGCTCCAACCTGCAGGATTTACAGCATTGTACTGAAAATACACGTCGTTTTTATGACACGAAACACAACAAATCGAAATAACTATCGCCAACAAACAATTAGTTTTCATTCTTCTTTGCATCAATATCTGTTTTCTTTATCGGTTTTTGAAATCTTGGAGCACCACCCTTATTTTCGTTACTTTTCTTTTTGTTTTCAGGCGGATTGGCTTTTGTCTCCTGGGCTTGCACTTGTGGTTTTGGTTTCGCTAACTGAGGGCGATTATCCTGACGTTCATTCGGTTTAGCATTGTTCGGTTTGTCGTTTGGTCGATTATTCGGACGTTTGTTTTTACCGTTTGGCCGTTTCTTATTAGTGTCAAAACGGGTTAAACTATCCTGACCAACGCCGCTCTCGTATTCTACCGGTACCGCTTTTTCTTCCTCAATATGATCATCCAGCAATTCAGGCTTTTGACCTTTCTTATTCATTGCAATTATCTCCTTGGCGCGTTGAGCTGTAATGGTCACGACATTCGCTCCAAAATTTGGAGATGTAGAGTAGGAGATAAGCCCTTTGAAAACATCCGTTTTAAAATAATAAAAGGTATTGTCAAGTGTTTCGAGTTGAATTTCTTTCGAAGGATAGATTTTCAGGGCGTCGGAATAAGTATCTAATTCGAAATTCATACAGCATTTAAGCTTAGCACATTGACCTGCCAGCTTCTGTGGATTGAGTGATATGTCCTGAACACGCGCTGCACTGGTAGACACGGAGTTAAAAGTAGTCATCCAGCCCGAGCAACATAGTTCGCGACCACACGGACCAATACCACCGATACGACCCGCTTCCTGGCGAGCACCAATCTGCTTCATTTCTATCCGAACACGGAATGACTCCGCAAAAACTTTAATCAACTGACGGAAGTCAACACGCTCATCGGCAATATAATAGAAAATGGCTTTGTTGCCGTCACCCTGATATTCAACATCCCCAATTTTCATGTTTAACTTCAGATTCTCAGCAATTTGTCTTGCTCTAATCATGGTAGCCTGTTCTTTGCCCTTTGCTTCCTGAAATTTTTCCAAATCGGTTTCCTTTGCTTTCCGATACACACGGCGTACTTCCATCTTTTCGGGATGCACATTGTATTTTTTCATTTGCAGGGTTACCAATCTTCCTACCAGAGTCACTTCACCAATATCATGTCCCGGTGACGATTCAACGGCTACAATATCGCCTTTTTCGAGTGGAAGCTTAGTATTATTCAGGAAATAGCCCTTGCGGGTATTTTTAAATTGGACTTCTATAAAATCAGTATCTTTTTGCGTTTCAGGCAAATCGCACATCCAATCGAATGTACTGAGTTTTTGGGTGGAATTTTTATTACACCCTTTTTTGTTCATGCTGCATCCGCCGCTATTTGAATTACATCCCATATTATTATTGTTATTTATCACCTCTTGGTGAGTTGTTTTGTTCGCAACAATACTTCGTTGTATTCTGCTTCACAAAATTCAATTACCTGTTACAGGCATTATATATAAATTGCAGTTCGCTGCATTAAATTAATCTATATTTAGTTTCAAAAATGGATACAAAGTAATCTCTGCACACCTTATCTTTTCAACAACATAATCACTTTCAATGTCAAATCAAAAAAAACCATTTTGGCATTTACATTCTGATCAATATGTCGTTCTGCCAATGCAAATTCACTCATCAAATCCTCTACATTTCGCTCATTGATAAAAACCGAAAACCGTTGTGAAAAATCGGATTCAAACGAGGTTAAGTAATTCAGCGTCGGTTGTTGTATATTTCGTATAAAATTTTCGCGCGTCATTCGCTGTGCATATACCAGAAAATTTCGTTGTCGTTCCCGCCCTACTGCAGCTGCAGCCATATCGTCGGCCCATTTGCGAAGGGTTTTAAGCGATGCATGGTCTTTTTTATTGCCCACTTGCCAGGCGAGACGCATTATCATTACAAAGCGCTCAAAATTTTGTTTGTTCTCATCACCTTCGTTCAGCACAGCCAAAGCGCTCAGATAGCTTCCATTGCCAATATTGGCAGCATAAGCAGCAGCGTCTCGCTCAATGTCCAAATCATCGTTTTTAAGTAGCGCCTGCACAATTTCGGCTTCCTTCAGTCGGGGAATATGAATGTGTTGCGTACGCGAAAGGATAGTGGTAATAATTTGATCCGGCTCGTTTGAAACCATCAAAAAAACCGTCTTTTCGGGTGGTTCTTCCAATATTTTAAGCAATTTATTAGCACAGGTAGAGTGCATTTTTTCGGGCAGCCAGATAATCATTATTTTGTATTCAGACTCATAAGTCTTCAAACTTAGTTTTCGAAGAATCTCTTCGCTTTCATTCGAATAAATTAAACCCTGCTTGGCATCGCCCGAAATGCCGGCATACCATTCATTGACACCAAAATAGGGACTTTGCAACACCATGGATCGAAACTCGGCAATAAAATCATCGCATACCACCGACGATTTTCCGGTAGGTTTAATTACCGGGAAAACAAAATGCAGATCGGGGTGCGCCATTTTTTTGTACTTCACGCAGGAAGGACAGGTACCACACGAATCGGTTGCTGTTCTATTCTCGCAACAAATATATTGGGCATATGCAATGGCTAGTGCTAATTTTCCTACACCTGATGGTCCACGCAATAGTTGCGCATGCGGAATTCGTTGTTCGACTACCGTGCGCACCAGACGTGCTTTAATATCTTGTTGGCCAATAATTTCGGAAAATAGCATGGGGGAAAATTACAGTTTTATTGCAGATTATGATAAAGTGCAAATATACAAAAAAAGAAAGGATTATGAAAAATGGGATTAAATGAGTAAAAAAAACAGTGTAAATCTTTTAGATAAGCCCGTGTTTTTCCTGAAATTGAAAAGAAATTGCGTTATTTCTCAAGAAAGATGCAACGTTTTTCCTTTTCCTTTCATCATACACATACAATCCCACACAATGCAGATTTGTGATGTGTGGAATATACTATTCAACTAAATTAAATATGTAAGGTTATGAAAAAGCTTTTAACTGGAATTATAGTATTATTCCTAATCATTTCGTGTAATAACGATGACGTAAACTCTAATGACAAAAACTGGCAGGCTATTGCCACTGTAGAAAATCCAACATTATCCACCGAGTTTAATTTTCGCCTTGATAATGGTGATTTAATGCATACAAATACTGCAGGGTTGTTGGGTTATAAACCTAAAGATGGGCAGCGTATTATTGCCAACTATAGTTTTATTGAAACACCTTCGGCTGCTACTATTTATACTGTCGCTCGCGAAGTAAAACTAAATGATGTCTACGAAATTCTCACAAAGGGAATTTTTAAAATTAAACCGGCTCAACAAGACAGTATTGGCAACGATGAAATTGAAATCAAAAGCATTTGGGTGGGCAGCGACTATTTGAATGTGGAATTTGTTTATCTTGGATACAACAAAAACCATTATATCAATTTGGTTTCGGATGATGCTAAAACCTATACGGACAATAAGGTTCACTTAGAGTTTAGGCACAATGCCAACAGCGATTATCCATCAAGTTCTAAATGGGGTATGGCTTCGTTCGATTTGAAGTCGCTTAAGGCAAACCACAATCCCACTGATTCGGTAAAACTGGTTATTCATACCAAGGAATATGGAACTACAACCGATAAAACGTATCCTTTGACTTATAAATTTGGAGTTCCAACTGCAGCGCAGTCTGCCAAAAAATTTTCTTTACCTTTTAATGCCGATAATAAGATTCAGTAAGTTTCGTATTTTGATTTTGCAGAAGTCCATTCTTGAACACAAGGATGGATTTTTGTGTTTTAGCCTGAGACACTTCTGAAGTGATTAATATATGCAAAAATATAGATTGTTGGCAGTGGCTTTTTTCTATCTTTGCAATTCACTTTTTCAAAATAATTCGCACTAATCATCTCAAAAAATGAAAACTCTTCAACCAATTGACTTGTGGAACTATTTCCACGAAATAACTCAAATTCCACGTCCATCGAAAAAGGAAGAACGTATAATTGCCTACTTAAAAGCATTCGGAGAAAAAAATCATCTCGACACAAAAACCGATACGGCAGGCAATGTGCTGATTTGCAAACCGGCAACCAAGGGATATGAAAACAGGAAGACGATTATTTTGCAAGCTCATATCGACATGGTGTGCGAGAAAAACAGCGATGTAGATTTCAATTTCGAAACGGATGCTATCCAAACTTATATCGAAGAAGATTGGGTTAAAGCACGTGGTACTACGCTTGGTGCCGACAATGGAATTGGTATGTCGATGATGCTGGCCGTGTTGGCTTCCGATAATCTGCATCACCCGGCACTGGAATGCTTATTTACGGTGGACGAAGAAACCGGTTTGACTGGAGCCTTTGCTTTGGATAAGAATTTTCTGAGCGGCGAAGTGCTAATTAATTTAGATTCGGAAGACGATGGAGAGATATTTGTGGGCTGTGCCGGTGGAATTGACACTACTGCAACACTTTCGTACGAATCGGAAAATACGCCTGAAAATTATTTTGCATTCAACGTTTCGGTAAAAGGTCTAAAAGGCGGCCATTCGGGCGATGACATCAATAAAGGACTGGGTAATGCCAATAAAATTCTCAACCGGTTCTTGTGGACTATCAATCAGCAAATGGACTTGCGCTTGTGCAGTTTTGATGGCGGAAATCTAAGAAATGCGATTGCTCGTGAAGCAGTAGCGTTGGCATGCGTGCCTTACTCCGAAAAAGAAAGAGTGCGAATTCTTTTTAATCATTTCAGCATAGATATTGAAAACGAAATGGGCAGTATCGAACCCAAAATACGACTGGATTTGGAATCGGAGTCGCTCCCGGCAACTGTTATTGATAAAAAAACATCTGACATATTGCTCAATGCCTTATATGCTTGTCCACATGGTGTTATAGCCATGAGTGCCGACATGCCCGGTCTGGTCGAAACATCTACAAACCTTGCTTCGGTAAAGATGCAGGATAACCAAACCATCCTTATCACCACCAGTCAGCGCAGCTCTGTTGAATCGTCAAAATACGATATAGCGAATCAGGTTGAGTCGGTATTTGCACTTTCGGGAGCTACCGTCACACATGGGGATGGTTATCCCGGCTGGAAACCAAATCTGAATTCTGAAATTCTGGATGTAGCAAGAGAAAGCTATGTAATGCTTTTCAAATCGCAGCCCAAAATACGAGCCATTCATGCCGGCTTGGAATGTGGCTTGTTTCTCGAAAAATACCCGGCTCTGGATATGATTTCCATCGGACCACAAATGTACGGTGTTCATTCGCCCGACGAACGCCTAAGCATATCATCTACACAAAATTGCTGGAAGTGGTTGGTTGAAATATTAAAAATTGATAATATATTAAAGTAATTACGCGGTTTCAACGTCATCCAATGAAAGTAAGATAGTCCTATTAAAAAAAAGAAAAGGTTGTTTTGTTTAGTGTTAATTAAAATAGTGATTCCTAAGTTTAATTACAAATTTCAATAAATACTATCCTGTGTAAACATCATTCGACAACCATATTGGTCATTTTAGCGTTTAAAAATACTGTTTCGGGGTGGTTGTATACAAAAAAGAGAACTTTTCGGGATACTTTTGCAAAGTAACAGCACTCTAAGATCTTTATCGGTTTGTTAATTAGCCCTGGGCAGTATATAATTTATATACATAAAAGCATATTCATTTTCGTTTCGGGATTAAAAAAATCCTTATGTAACAAAAGTAGCAAACCAGCATTTTTCCATACTCTACCTTTGTCCACCGAATAACGCAGGAAGAATGTGCAGAAAGGATGAAATGATTTTTAATACGAGCTTATTGTTTTCGGTTTGTATTTTCACCGTAAAAAACTGTTCTGCTTTTTAAAGCTGCAAGAAGCTGATAAAGTTAGGATATAAAGCCAATTTTAAATAAACACAGACGATTAATTTCTGATAAAAAATTTTGAACAAAACAATGACACATTCTGCTATTTCCGGCCAGTAAGAATAGGTATTTAAGAGCTGATATTGCACATTTGATCTTTTATCTGCCGATTCTTACTGGCTGTCAAGTGATAATGTGACAGGCGATTTATTTTCAGTTAGTTCTACTATTCTACATAATCGGATAAATATCAATATTTAATGCGAATCAAGTATTGAAAATTGTTCTATTTTATTTATAATAAGCTATTTGCTATAGGGAATAGAGTTTATATAAGATATGCTTGATAGAATAATTTATTTTGAACGCAAAGTCGCTAAGTTGTAAAGTCGCCAATAAAAACGTATAAGTTTTTGTTTTTGAGTTCTTTGCGTATATTTTATGATGCAAAAATTTGTATATTTATCTTTGCGTTTAACTGCGTTTTAATAACAGATATCCTAACTTATATAATGACTTATGTATATCAATAGAAAATAGACATAAACAAATCAATTCCCCGTAGGGGATAAACAGCGATAAAACGTTAATGCTCTACGGGCAATAAATCATTGATACATGTTTATTTTTTTGATATAAAAGTTCTAAGGACTATTTTTAGACTTCTGATTCACATATTTAGTAAACATTAATTACAGGAATGATTTGGGAAGGTATAAAGTACTATAATCAAATCAAAAAAAAGCAATACTTTATTCTGATTGACACTTGTAATTTCGGTTGTTACACGGTTAAAAAAGTAATGCTTAAGTACAATATAATTTACACTTTACAAACCCGGGATAACAGAATAAATCAATTTACATGATTTAAAGCTGATATGTTTGATTTTTTGATTAATTTTGCCGATTGTTTGTTTACGAAAACATTTTCTTAATTTTTGATATTCACGGCATATATTATTTAGTCGAAATACAACACATTAAGTTCTGTATACACAAGTTTTAATTTCAAGAAGGCACTGTTCTTTTTGGACTAAAAAGTTTTTAATCATGTATCTGATTGTGTCAAATACATAGAATGATTTTTAAATTAATGAGAATAAAAATTTTATTACTAGCTGCTTTTGTGAGTTTTATGCCCTTTTGGGGGTTTTCTCAAACCGAGAAGCCCGTAGCGTTTAAAGGAATTGTAATTGACGCGCAAACCAATGAGGCGATTCCTTCTGCCTCGGTTGTACTGATTGGAAAAGGACAAGTTACAAAAACAAACTTAGAAGGAAAATTTACTCTGTTCGCCAGCGCAAATACTGCTATAAAAAAACAGATAAAAGTATCGTGCGTGGGTTATAAAACCGAAACGCTATTTCTCCTGAGCGATAAAACCGAACAAGAGATTAAGCTTAGCTCACAATCGCAAGCACTTGCAGAAGTAACCGTAAAGAAGCAAAAATACCGCAACAAGAACAATCCAGCGGTTGAACTTATTGAAAAAGTTATAGCTAACAAGAGCAAAAATAAAAAGGAGTCGTTGGATTATTACGAGAACGAAGAATACGAAAAAATTCAATTCGCATTTAATGAAATTACTCCGAAGTTCAAACAAAAGAAGATATTCAAGCATTTCCAATTTATGTTCGAACCCGGTGATTCGATAGATAACGGGGGTGAGATTTTGCCTATCTATATGAAAGAGGTGCTGTCAAACCACTACTATAGAAAGTCGCCAAAAGATGACAAAGAAGTCATTAAATCGAACAAAATGGTAACTTTTCAGGGGCTTGACAACAAAGGGCTTGATGACAATATCAAGTACATGTATCAAGACATAAATATATATGATAATAATATCACCTTACTCACTAACCAGTTTCTAAGCCCTATTGCTCCTTCGGCGCCAACTTTCTACAGGTATTATATTACCGATACCATTCAATCGGGGTCAGAGAAATTTATAAAATTATTTTTCGGATCGAGAAATAAGCAAGATCTTCTTTTCCAGGGATTTCTGTATATTACAATGGATGGTAACTATTCCATTTCGGGTGTAGAACTATCGGTAAACAAGAATATCAACCTGAACTTTGTAAAAGACGTAAAAATCAACCAGCAGTTTGAGAAAGTAGAAAATCAAGGTTGGTTGCTCAAATCAGACCAAACCGTCATCAACTTTGGGATTACTAAAAAAGGGCAAAGTTTGCTTGGAAAAAGAACAGTTTCGTACAAGGATTATAAATTTACGCCACCTTCGAACGACTCTATTTTCAAAGGGCTGGATGTGGTTACACTCGACGGTGCAAATCAGCGAAGTGAAGAATATTGGGATGCTAATAGACATCAAGAACTTACGAAGTCGGAAGAAGGTACCTATGCTATTGTTGACAGCATACAAAAAGTACCTTCGTTCAGAAGAACCATGGACATTGCCCAAATTGTATTTTTTGGCTATAAAGTGATGGGGAAATATGAAATCGGACCGGTAAATACTTTTTATAGCTATAACCCAATTGAAGGAATCCGAGCCCGCTTTGGAGGTAGGACTACTCCGGAGTTTAGCAAAAAATTAAACTTCGAAACGTATGTAGGATATGGTTTTGGCGATCATAATTTGAAATATTTTTTGAGTAGTACGTGGTCATTAGCTCCGACATCCATCTACGAGTTTCCTGTAAAATCAATCAAGGCCAGCTATCAAAAAGATACAAAATTCCCGGGACAGGATTTACAGTTTATAACGGAGGATAATGTGTTGTTGTCGATAAAACGTGGAGTAAATGATAAATTATTCTACAACAGAACATTTAAGTTGGAACATTTGAATGAATTTGAGAATCATTTTTCATACACATTAGGATACCAATTCACTAAAACCACTCCGGGTGGTAACCTGTACTTTAATACTACGGATTATTCTACACATACTAACGATGTGGGACTGATTAACGTTTCTGAAACATCATTAAAACTCAGATACGCTCCAAACGAGAAATTCTATCAGAGTAAATCGTTTAGAATTCCTGTTTATAGTAAGTTCCCTATTTTCGAATTACAAATTACCAATGGGTCTAAGTTTCTGAAAAATGACTATAACTACACCAATGTCCGCTTTTCGTTTTCGAAGCGATTTTACTCTTCTATCTTAGGATACTCGGATGTAGTTTTGGAATCAGGAAAAATATTCGGGAAAGTACCCTATCCTTTGCTGAATATTCACCGGGCTAATCAGACCTATTCTTACCAGATATTATCGTATAACTTAATGAACTTTTTGGAGTTTGTGAGCGATCAATATGTATCATTGAATATTGACCACTGTTTCAATGGATTTTTTCTTAATAAGATTCCAATTATCAGACGTTTAGAGCTGAGAGAATATGCCACCTTCAAGATTTTGGAAGGGAGTGTTTCGAATACGAATGACCCAAATAAAAATACTGATTTGTTTAAATTCCCGGTGTATTCTGACGGAAGAACAGCAACTTATGGACTTGGAAAAACTCCGTATATCGAGGGTAGTATTGGGGTAGGTAATATTTTTAAAATCTTCAGGGTTGACCTTGTAAAACGTTTTACGTATCTCAATAATCCGAATATATCAACGATTGGTCTTAGAATGCGATTCAGATTTGATTTCTAAAAAAGTAAGCAGCGATTTTAGGTATTGGTTTCTTAGCAAACAGGAGCGATTTTAAATTCAGAAAAAAAAGGACCACAAAAAAACTATCAATATTTTATTTGCTTTTTTATAAAAATATTGTACCTTAGATGAAAAATATCTTAGTGAAAACTGATAATGACTCAAAAACTAATATTTAGACATGCACCTTAGTCGCTGTATTTTCTGATTTGACTAATATTTTGCATTTGTATATGTGAATAAATCAAATAAATCACGGTAAATTCCAGAACAAAAAACAAAAAAACACATCACTTCCACAACTATAATACACTCAACATGAAATCAGAGAATACGCATTCCTTTAGTGACGTTTTAAAATCGATTACACAAGATAGAGGACGTACCAACATCCTAAGAAAATATGAACAAAATGCGCTTGCATATCTGGTTCAACGAGTTCCATCTTTCATCAGTTCCGACATGCTTACTGCCATCGGATTTTGTGGAAGCATAATTACGTTTTTAAGTTTTGTGTTAGCCTCTTTCTTTGGCTCAACCTATCTTTTATTAGGTGTATTTGGTTATTTTGTAAGTTGGCTCGGCGATTCGCTTGATGGACGTTTAGCCTACTACAGAAACAAACAACGCAAATGGTATGGGTTTGCACTTGACCTCACTGCAGATTGGATTGGGGTTGCTCTAATGGGCTTTGGCTTTGTAATTTATATCGAAAACTCATGGGAGATTCTCGGGTTTAGTTTTGTGGTTTTGTACGGCTGGGAAATTCTTACCACACTGATAAGATACAAAGTAACAAATAAGTACTCTATCGATTCAGGATTATTGGGACCTACAGAAGTACGCATCGTGATATCATTTATGCTGATACTGGAAGTGCTTGTAAAAGACTCGTTTATATATACTGCATCTATTGCTTGTGTAATATTGCTGATTAGTAATATTGTTGATTTTTACAAATTACTAAAAATGGCTGATGCACAAGACAAAGAAGAAAAAGAATTGAAGAAACATGAATAAACTTGTTGAAAGAGCACTTATTTTTTCGAAAGCTCAAGTATCTGCATTTATAGGTGGTATCTGTGATTACATGATTATGGTCTTCATTACCGAAGTCTTTCATGTACATTACATGATATCTATCGCCATTGGGGGAGTTATTGGAGCTGTTGTAAATTTTAGCCTGAATAAAGGCTGGACGTTTCGATCCAAGAATGTACCCTACAAAAATTCGATTTACAAACAGCTACTCAAATTTGTACTGGTAGTCCTAAACAGCATTTTGCTAAAATCGTCAGGAACTTATTTAATTACCACTTTCTTAAGGCTGGATTACAAAATCAGCCGTATTTTTGTCGATTTAGTGGTTTCATTGGCATTTAATTACACCCTTCAAAAGCATTGGGTTTTCAAAAAGGTAAGTAAAAGTCCGACTGCATAAGTTTACTTTCTATATTTTTAAATAAATATTCTTACGAACCTTACAACTATTTCCCAGCTCCGAATGGCGCTCAGACACTACCTGAGATTATTCGGAGCGTAACGGGCTCTCTCCAAAAATACAAATAGCATAATTCCCATCGTACAAATCATTCTATACAGTATAGCTGCATCGCTTTAATTTATGTATCTTTGTAACTACGAGATTAGAATTGTAGTCACCGATGTGTCTGTCAACGACAGAATATTGCCATTCGTTTCGTATTCAATCCACAGAAGTGAAAATGAAAAAACCAAATAAGCGTAAGATAATCAATGACCCGGTATTCGGATTTATCAATATCCCGAATGACTTGTTGTACGACATTATTCAGCACCCTTATTTTCAACGGTTGGGTCGCATCAAACAGCTGGGATTGACATCGACCGTTTATCCGGGGGCTCAACACACGCGCTTGCAACATTCATTGGGGGCTATGCATCTAATGGGTGAAGCCATAGCGCAATTGCGTCAGGTAGGTCATGAAATTAGTTCTTTAGAGGATGAAGGTGCAAGAGCGTCCATTTTACTTCACGACATAGGTCATGGTCCGTTTTCGCATGCTTTGGAGAACAGCCTGGTGAGTGGTGTAAGTCACGAGGAAATTTCGCTATGGATGATGGAGAAAATCAATGCGGAGTTGGGTGGAAAATTAGACATTGCTTTATCTATATTCACCAATAATTATCACAAGAAATATCTGCACCAGTTAGTTTCAAGCCAACTGGATATGGACAGACTTGACTATTTAAGTCGCGATAGTTTCTTCTCAGGTGTGAGCGAAGGCATAATCGGGGCAGCACGCATTATTAAAATGTTAAATATACATAACGATCAACTCGTTGTGGAAGCCAAAGGAATCTACTCTATTGAGAAGTTTCTGGTGGCGCGCCGACTGATGTATTGGCAGGTTTATTTGCACAAAACATCTGTTGCGGCCGAAAAAATGTTGCTGAACATATTGAAACGTGCTAAAGAGTTGGCAAGTAAAAAAGTGGAGCTTTTTGCATCACCGGCATTACATTACTTTCTTTATAATGAAGTAAATAAACAAAATTTTATGCATTCTGGTGCAGCGCTTGAAAACTTTGCAATGCTCGATGATTCGGATATAATTTGCGCTATCAAAGTATGGTCGAATCACTCCGATGTGGTTTTGTCAACTCTGTGCAAGTACTTTACTGATAGGCAGTTATTTAAAGTTGAAATTGTCCCTGCACCCATTTCGGACGAAAAGCGACAGGGTCAATTGGAGCTATATGTCAATCATTTTGGTGTAAGTATAACTGACGCAGCATACTTTTTAGGAGAAGAAATCGTTAGTACTGACACCTATACTCCGCAGGATGACAATATAAATATACTTTACAAAGATGGGACGATTAAAGATATTGCTGATGCATCGGATATGCTGAACATTACTGTTCTGACTAAAAAAGTGGAAAAATACTATTTTTGCCATTTAAAGATTTAAGATTATATAGATATTTTTATGTGATAATAATAGCATTTTATGTTTATATACAGTTGATTTATGATAATACGCCTTAGACTTTTAAGGTTTATAGGAAAAAGTTTATTACTTTTGCAACCAAATTTTTTAATATGGAGTTTACAGCTCAACAAATTGCTGATTTTTTAGGTGGAGAGGTTCAAGGTAATCCACAGGTAAAGGTGAATACCTTTTCGAAAATAGAAGAGGGGAAACCCGGGACTTTGAGTTTTTTATCGAACCCAAAATACAGCCATTTCATATACGACACGCAAGCGAGTATTGTACTGGTAAACAAAGATTTTGTGCCGGAAAAAGAGCTTAGCGCAACACTTATACGTGTTGATGATGCTTATAAATCTCTTGCCGTATTGCTGTCGCTGGTTGAACAAGCCAAGCCTAGGAAAGTTGGAATTTCTCCTCTGGCCTATGTGTCACCTTCGGCTACTATTGGCGAAAATGTGTATATTGCACCCTTCGTTTATATTGGCGAAGATGTGGTGATTGGTAACAACACGCTGCTTCATGCACACTGTAGTGTAGAAGACGGTGTAAAAATAGGCGACAATGTTAGCTTATTTGCCGGCGTAAAGATTTACAACGACTGTGTTGTTGGTAAAAACTGTATTCTGCATTCGGGCGTAGTCATTGGATCGGATGGCTTTGGATTTGCTCCAACCGAAGATGGTTCTTACAAAAAGATTCCTCAAATGGGGAATGTGATTTTGGAGGACGATGTAGAGATTGGAGCCAATACGGTGGTCGACAGAGCAACTCTTGGCAGCACCATTATCCGCAAGGGAGTGAAACTCGACAATTTAGTGCAGATTGCGCACAATGTGGAAGTGGGGTCAAATACGGTTGTGGCATCGCAAACGGGTGTTTCCGGTTCAACTAAGATAGGCAAACAATGTATTTTAGCCGGTCAGGTTGGGCTTGCAGGACATCTAACAATAGCCGATAACACAACATTTGGAGCAAAAACAGGCGTTGCCGGATCGGTAAAAAAACCGAATCAGGTATTACAAGGTTACCCTGCAATACCGGTGATGACATTTCAACGGTCCTCTGTGGTTTTCAAGAATCTACCTGATTTACAAAAAACAGTTTCGGAATTGCAAAAACAAATTAAAGACTTAGAAAACAAGATAAATAGTATCTCTTTATAATATATGTCAAAACAGAACACTATCAAGCAAGCTTTTACGGTTTCAAGCAAAGGCTTACATTCCGGTTTGGAAATTACGCTTACATTCGTACCGGCTCCCGAAAACCATGGAATAAAAATAAAACGTGTAGATTTACCCGATCAACCGTTAATGGATGCAGTGGCCGAATATGTTACTGAAACTACCAGAGGAACCGTTTTGAAAAAAGGCGACATGCACGTTAGCACAGTAGAACATGCGATGTCGGCTTTGTACGCTTTTGGTATTGACAACTGTTTGTTAGAGGTAGATGCGCCGGAATTCCCAATTCTGGACGGCAGTGCGAAGTTCTTTGTTGAAAACATTTTACGTGTTGGAATTGAGGAACAAAAAGCAGAAAAAGATTATTATATTGTTCGCAAAAAAATAGAATACAGCATCCCCGAAACGGGAGCTAAAATTACGATTTTACCGGATGACACCTTTAGTCTGGATGTTCATATTGGTTTTAAATCATCGGTATTAGGCAATCAGTTTGCCAGCATGTCATCGCTAGATGAATACGCAACTGAGATTTCGAATGCCCGTACGTTTGTATTTGTACGTGAAATTGAACCTTTACTTCAAATGAATTTGATTAAAGGTGGCGATTTGAAAAATGCAATTGTTATCTACGACGTATTAAAATCGCAGGATGATTTAGATAAACTGGCCGATTTGATGGAACAACCTCATCATGATGCCAGCCAACTTGGTTACTTAAGTGGAGAATTACACTTCGACAATGAACCTGCCCGTCATAAATTAATGGATGTGATTGGTGATTTGGCATTGATTGGCAAACCTATTCGTGGAAAAGTAATTGCCACCTATCCGGGGCATAAAATCAATACCGATGTTGCTAAAATTATCCGCAAAGAACTGAAAAAGCAAGAGATACAAGCTCCTGTTTACGACGATACCATTGCACCGATAATGGATGTGAATGCCATCAAAAAATTATTGCCACACCGCTGGCCATTTTTAATGGTGGATAAAATTATTGATATTCGTGACAAAGTAATCGTCGGAGTAAAAAATGTTACTGCAAACGAAACATTTTTCATGGGTCATTTCCCTGATGAGCCTGTAATGCCGGGCGTACTGATTGTTGAAGCCATGGCACAAACCGGTGGATTATTGGTATTAAACTCAGTTGAAAATCCTGAAACATATTCTACCTATTTTTTAAAGATAGACAGCGTAAAGTTCCGTCAAAAAGTTGTACCCGGCGATACATTGATATTCCATTTGGAAATGATTGATGAAATGCGTCGAGGATGTGCACTCATGAAAGGACACGCATTTGTAGGTGGTAAAATTGTTTGTGAAGCTGAGTTTATGGCTCAGATAGTAAAAAATAAATAACCCAACTCTTAAGTATAGATAGTCTCCGGCTCAAAAGCTCATCCCTATTTTTAAAGTAATAAAACTGAAAAAGCAATATAATGAAACAACCTTTAGCTTACGTTCATCCCGATGCAAAAATTTCTCCTACAGTGGTGATTGAACCATTTGTAACTATTGATAAGAATGTTGTAATTGGCGACGGTACCCGTATTGGTTCCAATGTGACCATTTTAGAAGGAGTACGTATTGGAAAAAATTGTACCATTTTCCCTGGTGCAGTAATTGGAGCCGTTCCACAAGATTTGAAATTTAAAGGTGAAGACACATTGGTAGTCATTGGCGACAATACCACTATCCGTGAGTATGTTACCATTAACCGTGGAACTGCAGCAAAAGGCAAAACAGTAGTTGGCGACAACTGTCTGATTATGGCGTACTGCCACATTGCACACGACTGTATTGTGGGTAACAATATAATTATGGGAAATGCTACTCAGTTGGCAGGTGAAGTAGTCATTGCTGACTATGCCATCTTAAGTGCAGCCATTCTTGTACACCAATTTTCGCATATCGGTTCACACGTTATGATTCAGGGTGGTTCTAAAATCAACAAGGACGTTCCACCATTTGTAACTGCGGGTCGTGATCCTATTTCTTACGCAGGTATCAACTCTATCGGTTTACGTCGTAGAGGATTTACTAACGAACAAATACGTGATATACAGGATGTGTATCGCTATCTATATCAGTCAGGAATGAATACTTCGCACGCAGTGGAACGTATTCAGGCCGAATTGCCGGCAACAAAAGAACGTGATGAGATTTTATTATTTGTAAAAAATTCACCTCGTGGAATTATTAAAGGATACTTTGATTAATTAGAAGCAAGGAGTAAGTTGTAAGAGGCAAGCACGTTCCTATTACGTACTTGCCTCTTGGCTCTTACCCTCTCACGGTTTCATACTTCTTACCTCTTTACTCCTTATAAAAAATGAATACAGAAAATATTGACGAAGCAGCTCCAAAGAAAAGCCTGAATTTTATCGAAGCTTTTGTGGAACAAGACTTGAAAGATGGTAAAAATGGCGGTCGCATTCAAACGCGCTTCCCGCCGGAGCCTAACGGTTATTTACACATCGGACATGCCAAAGCTATTTGTTTAGACTTTGGCATTGCCGACAATTACGGTGGCATCTGTAACCTTCGTTTCGATGATACCAATCCGGTGAAAGAAGATGTTGAATATGTTGATTCTATTCAGGAAGATATTCAATGGCTCGGTTACCAGTGGAAAAACATCTATTATGCTTCGGACTATTTTCAACAACTCTGGGATTTGACGATTGAATTCATCAAACAAGGTAAAGCCTATGTGGATGAGCAATCGGCCGAAACGATAGCTAAGCAAAAAGGAACACCTACTGTTCCGGGAACGGAAAGTCCGTACCGCAACCGTCCGGTGGAAGAAAGTCTGGCTTTATTCCAAAAAATGAATACAGGCGAAGTGCCCGAAGGTGCTATGATTTTACGAGCCAAAATAGATATGGCTTCGTCGAACATGCATTTCCGCGACCCGATTATGTATCGCGTTATTAATTCGCATCCGCATCATCGTACCGGCACCACCTGGAAAGCATATCCGATGTATGACTATGCACATGGTCAATCGGATTATTTCGAAGGCGTAACGCACTCGCTTTGTACCTTAGAATTCGAAGTTCACCGTCCGTTGTACGACTGGTTTATCGATCAGTTTAAAGATTCGGATTACCGCCCTCGTCAAATTGAATTCAACCGTTTGAACCTAACTTACACTGTTATGAGCAAACGCAAGATGCTTCAACTGGTACAGGAAGGTTTGGTTAGCGGATGGGACGATCCTCGTATGCCTACTATCTGTGGTTTGCGCCGTCGTGGTTATTCTCCGGAGTCCATCCATAACTTTATCAACAAGATCGGTTACACCAAATTCGAAGCTCAAAATGATATTGGCCTGATGGAACATGCAGTACGAGAAAGCCTGAACAAAACGGCTCACCGTATGAATGCAGTGATTGACCCCGTAAAGCTGATCATTACCAACTATCCGGAAGGACAAGTGGAAATGATGGAAACGATAAATAATCCTGAGGATGAATCGGCAGGCAGCCGCGAACTGGCTTTCTCGCGCGAATTGTATATCGAGCGTGATGACTTTATGGAAGAAGCTCCAAAGAAATACTTCCGCTTAACGCCGGGGCAAGAAGTACGCCTGAAAAGTGCTTACTTTGTAAAATGTACCGGCTGCAAGAAAGACGCAGATGGACGCGTGGAAGAAATTTATTGCGAATACGATCCGATGACCAAAAGTGGTATGCCTGATGCTAACCGCAAAGTAAAAGGAACACTCCACTGGGTATCGGCAGCACACAGCGTAACAGCTGAAGTGCGTTTGTACGATCGCCTGTTTAGTGTAGAAAATCCATCGGCCGACGAGCGTGATTTCCGCGATCTGTTGAATCCAGATTCGTTGAAAGTACTTACGAACTGTCAGGTGGAAGCCTCGCTTAAAGATGCCAAACCATTGGATCAATTCCAGTTCCAACGTATTGGTTACTTTAATGTAGACCCGGATTCTACTCCCGATAAGCTGGTATTCAACCGTACTGCCTCATTGAAAGACAGTTGGGCGAAAGAACAATGTAAATAATTCCTCTGAGAATATAAGAATCACTTTTAAAAGACCGTTGCATTTTGTTGCAACGGTCTTTTTTTTGTGCTGTCACAACTTTGTCACTACAACTACACAGAAGCATAACGATTTCGGAATATGCTTGTAACAATCCCCCTTTACTTTTGCATTATAATTTTTGAAAGAAAAAAAACAAATTATAAAACAAAAGAAAAAAGATGAAAAAGATTTTTTTGAATTCAGTTGTTGCTTTAGCCGGCACAGCATTTTTATTTAGCTCATGTGATAGTAAAGACACGGAAATTGTAAAAGTTCCTGCATCAAAAGAAGTTATTATCAAAGCCGACATTACGGGTACCCGTAGTTTAGTAAAAGACTCTATTTATGTTCTTCAGGGACAAATCAATGTTTCGGGTACAATAAACATTGCTGCCGGAACAGTTATTAAAGGCGATAAAGTAACCAAAGGATGTTTGATTATTGTTCCCGGAGGTAAAATCAATGCCGTAGGTACTGCTAGCAGCCCCATCGTATTTACTTCGGCTTTGGCTCCGGGATTACGTTCTGCCGGCGACTGGGGTGGTTTGGTAATTGTAGGAAAAGCTCCGGTAAACCAGACAACAGCTGTTGTAGAAGGATTAAGCCGCGAAGTAGCTTATGGAACTTCTGCTTTTGCAACACGTAATGCTGCCGATAATTCAGGAACCTTGCAATATGTGCGTATCGAATTTGCCGGTATATCATTACAACCCGACAAAGAAATCAATGGTTTGACCATGTGTGCAGTAGGTTCAGGTACAACTATCGATCACGTACAAGTATCGTATTGTGGTGATGACTCTTTCGAATGGTTTGGTGGTAATGTAAACGCTAAATATTTGATTGCTTACTTAGGATTGGATGATGAGTTTGACACAGACTATGGTTACCAGGGTAGAGTGCAATTTGCATTGGGTGTACGCAATCCACGTATAGGCGATGTGTCAACGTCTAACGGTTTTGAGTCGGACAATGATGGAACAGGAACTACCGGAGCACCACAAACAGCACCCGTATTCTCGAACATAACATTGATAGGGCCTTGGAAAACCAAAGATGATAAAAACGTAAGTGCTCTGTTTGGAGCCGGAATGCATATTCGTCGTAACAGTTCTCTTTCTGCTTTCAACTCCGTATTTGCAGGTTGGAACACAGGATTATTGCTTGATGCAACATCTACTTATACAAATGCTACTGCCGGAACATTGGCTATTCAAAACTGTGCTTTAGTTTCGAGCAAAGTAACAGCAGTAAACGGAGCCGGAATTACTGCACAAGTTGCTACTGATTTCTTCAATACAGCAGGATTCAACAATCAGATTATTGCTGACAACGCTACTGCTAAGATTCTAAACTCATTCTACGATGCCAGCAAAACAGGAACGGCTGCTAACCCAACTTCATTTTTGCCGGAAGCGGGTTCTCCACTTATTGCAGCAGGAGCGGGTGCATTTACACATACAAAATTAGCTGATGCGTTTTTCGACAAAACAGCGACCTACATGGGTGCATTCGGAACTACCGACTGGACAAAAGAGGCATGGGTGAACTTTGATCCACAAAACACAGTTTATTAATTTTCTTTCAATGATTTGAATTTAGTCAGGATGGAGAGAAGTTGCGGTGACGTAACTTCTCTTTTTTTACCAGGGCTAAATTTTGTAATACATATTAAATTATCAAGTACTTACAACTCACAGCAAAAAATACATCACGCTATATTTCTGCGCTTTATCTATTGATGATAGTTGGGATGCGAGGTGCATTGAGCTTCAGTTATGAGGAAGACATCTATTCGTTATAAATATGAACTATTTTTGTAAATAGCTTAAGTTGTAAACTTAAAATAATCAACATTATGAGAAAAATAATCATCGTATTGTTCGTTCTACTGGGCGTTCAGTTTTCATTATTGGCACAAACTGGAAAAATTATCCAAAGTGACGGTCTGTTTTTTACAGATAATACACAAACTAAATTGTACACCGGAGAATATAAAGAGTATTTCCCCGATGGATCAATCAAAGTAGAGATATACATAAAAAACGGAAAACCGGAAGGAGCCTACATTGTTTATTTTCCCAATGGAAAGCCAAATGAGGTGCGGGCATACCTGAATGGGGAGTTTCACGGGGTATGGCGGACGTATAGCGAGGCCGGAATGCTGATTGCGCAAGCTGAGTACCGCAACAATAAGAAACACGGTACGTGGCACGTATGGGACGATTCGGGCATTATGCGTTACGAGATGGAATATGCCAACGGAAAAAAAACAGGCACCTGGTATATGTGGGATGAAAAAGGGAAACTGATTTCAGAGAAAAAATATTAGTCCTTTTGATTGAAATAAAACCTTCACGATATTGTATATTCTTTGTAATCACTCTGTAATAGTTTTAGTATTACTTTGCAGTGTAATTAAAAGGCAAAAGTAAACTAACAAAATATACAGTTATGAAAAAGGTATTATTCTTATCAGTTATCGCATTATTGTTCATCTCAATGAATGTATCGGCATCCAAAAGCCCGGCTCCGGCACCAAAGGTTGAAGTGCAAAACCAGACTACAGTTTTGAAAGGACTGATTTCTGACAACCTGACTAACGAAACACTTGCGGGTGCAGTAATTACCGCAAACGGGCAGAAAGTATACAGTGATCTGGATGGTAATTTTTCAATCAACAATCTGTGCGAGGGTAAATGTCAATTAAAAATCAGCCTCATATCCTACGAAGATCAGCTACTTGAGGTAGATTTGCAAAGTGCAAAAACTCTCGAGATTAAGCTTCAACAACGATAAACGCTACCACATCGTTTCAAATTTTCCACGAAATAACACTGAATAAGAGAGGCAAGTCCGCATGGATTTGCCTCTCTTATTCATATCTACTGATAACAAAAAGAGATAAATTTCAATCATCACTGATTTGTAATCATCATCACATAATTCTGTAATACGAATATCGTTACTTTGATGAATATTTATTATTTATCAATTAATCTGCTGTTTGTGAATCCAATCTCCTTAAAACAGACAAGTTACGAATTATCAATTTCTAACAGTCAAATAGTTATGAATCCGTATCGAATTTTAGTAGTAGACGATGAAGAAGACCTGTGTGAGATTCTTCAATTCAATTTAGAAATGGAAGGATACCTTGTAGATGTAGCCTACTCGGCCGAAGAAGCATTAAAAAAGGATCTGTCTGTATACAACCTCCTGTTGCTGGACGTGATGATGGGCGAAATTTCGGGATTCAGAATGGCACGTACCGTGCGCGAAAGCCCGGGAACCGACCATATCCCTATTGTTTTTCTGACGGCCAAAGACAGCGAAAACGACCGGCTGACCGGTTTTAGTCTGGGAGCCGACGATTATATCAATAAACCTTTTTCTATCCGTGAAGTAATTGCCCGAATAAAAGCAGTCATTCGCAGGGCGGAGTCGTCGAAAGAAAAAGAGGTGGAAAGCCTTAGTTACGAAACGCTGGAAATGCAGCTCAACAATAAAAAAGTGTTGGTCGACAATAACGAAGTGGCATTTACCCGCAAAGAATACGAGATATTGAAATTGTTTTTAGAGAACAAAAACCGTTTGTTTACACGTGATGAGATTCTTGTACGTATATGGTCCAACGAAGTGATAGTGCTGGATCGAACGATAGATGTAAACATCACCCGCCTGCGTAAGAAAATAGGCCGGTACGAAAAAAATATCGTTACCCGTCTTGGATATGGGTATTGTTTTGAAGACAAATAAGAATAGAAAAATATCTGCTTGCACAGCACAAGAAAAGAGGATAAGCAACTGTTTATTCTCTTTTTTTATAACTGCACCTCTGCACAACTCTCAACGCATTATGAAAATTGATTTTGAAACTGTTTTTTTCCATTATCACTGTCAATTCTGCTCAGTAACCTTATTGTCACACGCTTTTATCTCCGTTGAAACAGGTATGTCTTATTTTTGTGGCGTATAAAAAAGATAAGAAGATAAATGAAAAATCGACTATTATTTCGCACTATTACTGTAGTCTGCACGCTCTTTCTGTCATTAGCTTTGCAGGCTCAGGTTTCAATTCAGGGACACGTTACCGATAAACGGACAAACGAACCACTCACAGGAGCAGCCATCATGGTAGAAGGCACCAGCAAAGGCACTACCGCCGACATCGACGGAAATTATAAAATCTCGGGACTGGCACCGGGAAAGTACAACCTGACCATAAGCTATGTATCGTACAATAAACAACGTATTGCCAACGTAACGGTGGCAGGTGCTGCAACGACCATTCAGGACATTGCGCTGGAAGAAGCCGGACTGGCTCTTAATGCAGTACAAGTGGTGGCGCAACGCCGAACCGACACAGAGTTATCCATGCTCAAAAGTGTACGATCATCACTGCAGGTGGTGAGTGGCATTTCGTCTCAACAAATAGGCAAAACACTCGACCGCGATGCCTCCGAGGTTGTAAAGCGTGTGCCGGGCGTAACTATTCAGGACAATCGTTTTATTGTGGTGCGCGGACTCAACCAACGGTATAATAATGTATGGCTCAACAATGCTGCTACACCCAGCAGCGAAACAGATGTAAAAGCTTTCTCGTTCGACGCCATCCCCAGCAGTATGATTGATAATCTATTGATATATAAGAGCGGTTCGCCCGAGCTGCCAGCCGAGGCAACAGGTGGTTTCGTGAAAATATCGACTAAAAATATTCCCGATGAGAATTTCTTGACGCTCGAATACGGCATTGGGTACAACGATCAAACTACATTCAAGGACAGTTATCACTTACCCTCTACCTCGCTCGACTTTCTCGGTTTAGGAAGTGCTGCACGTTCTGTTCCGGGGAACTTTCCGGCTAATTTGAATACGCTGACTGCCGCTCAACGTGATGCAGCTGCCTTGCAACTGAAATCCAACTGGGTGACTCAGCCTTCAATGGCATTGCCCAATCAGAAACTTGCCATTGCCTTTGGTAAGAAATGGGCATTGAGCAATGGTGCTAAGTTGGGCACTATCACTTCGTTGAACTACAGCAACAATTACAGTACGCGCTCCAACATGGATAATTATGCCTATGAACGCTACGACGCAAGTACCGAAACAGCTACCTACCTTTATAAATACAAGGCAAATGTGTATAGCAACGATTTCAAAGTAGGATTGATGCACAACTGGGCGTATCAAACCAAAGGGGGAACATTGTACGAATTTAAAAATATTCTCAATCAGATAGGCGGTGCCAAAACTGCCAATACCGAAGGGTGGAATAATTATCGCCAGGGTAATTTCAAGTATTTCAGCAATCAGTATTCCAGTCGTACTACCTATTCGGGTCAGTTGAGTGGAAAGCATGCCTTATCCGATAAAATTGAATCCAAGCTGGACTGGAACATGGGCTTTGCTTATGCCAACCGCATAGAGCCCGATCGTCAGAACCAGAGCATGAAACAAAATGCCCAGGGAGTGTATGAATACATGCTACCCACCGTTCCAAGTATCAATGAGTTAGGGCGACTCTATCTCACCAATAACGAGTATGTAAGTACTGCTGCCCTGAATTACGAACAAAAACTTAGCGTTGCAAATGTAACGTCGACCCTCAAAGCGGGTGGATATGCCGAATACAAAACACGTAACTTTTCGGAGCGAAGCCTTTGTTACCGCAAACTGGATACCGGATTTCTGAGCGACGATGAAATAAATGCATTGCCTTTCGAATCGCTTTTTACCGAACAATACCTGGGACAAAACAAAGTGCTTGCTATCGACGAGCAAACCAATCTGGCCAATAAATACGATGCCACCAATCTGTTGACGGCAGGATATTTGTCTATCAACCTGCCCCTTGGAGCATTAAATATCTATGGCGGTGTGCGGGGAGAATACAATCGTCTGACACTGAATGGTTATTACAATGCCGTTTCGCCGGTGAATGTGGATGCACCGACTTTAAATTTGTTTCCGTCGGTGAATATCTCGTATAATCTTACTCAAAAGAATTTACTACGCTTTGCCTATGCAAGTACTATTAATCGTCCGGAGTTTAGGGAAGTGTCGCCACTAAGCTATTATGATTTTACTGAAAAAAACTCGGTGAAAGGAAATCCAGAACTGAAAGATGCAATGATTCAAAACCTCGACTTGCGCTTCGAGCACTACCCTACGCCAAACGAAACCTTTTCGATAGCCGCTTTCTACAAGCACTTCGCCAATCCGATAGAAATGGTGAGTGTGGGTACAGGATCCGATTTCTCGTTCGAGAATGCAGTAGGAGCTACCAATTACGGAGTGGAGCTGGAAGTAAAAAAATCGCTGGAAACAATGATCGGGCTTCGTAACTTTAGTCTTAGCCTGAATGCTTCGTATATCTTCAGCGAAGTACAGTTTGCCAATTCAATGTCGGAACGTAGTCGTCCGTTGCAGGGTCAGTCGCCTTTTGTAGTGAATACATCTCTTTTTTATCAAAATGATAAACTCGGACTTTCATCGTCGCTGATGTACAATGTGATGGGTAAACGTATTCTGGTGGCTGCAGAACTTAATCAGGGCGAAGTGGTAGTGCCCGACATCTACGAAATGCCCCGCCACGTGCTCGACTTCTCCCTCAATAAAAAAGCAGGAAAACACCTGGAACTCAAACTAGGGATTAAAGACTTGTTGGCACAAAACTTTGTAACCCAACAAACCTACGAATACCAGAAAAACGGTGTTTCCAAATCGGCTACCCTCAATAACAAAACTTACAACCTTGGGCGCACGTGGACAGTAGGGGCGAGCTGGAAGTTTTAATGCGTAAAGTCTTGGTTAAAACCAAACGCTCCAGGGGATGCGTGAAAGGATAAGGCATAATCCGATGGAATAGAAAATTACGATGGTTTTGTATTTCGCAGCGGCAGAGATTGCTTTTTTTGCTTTTGAGTAGCCAATGGTTATCAGTGCGAGGGCCAGTATCATTACCAGTGGATGTTCTACGAGATATAAACGGGTGATGGAGATTTTCATCGCATCGCCCGAGAAGTTACTTATGCCCAGTGGCGACAGAAAATACAATATCAGTCCGGCTACGAACTGTGTGTGAACAGCTATTAGCCCCCAGAGGGCCACTGACTTATTGGTTTTGCTAAACACTCTTCCCTTCAACCAATAATAGGCATTGAAGACAATGGCAAACAGAAGAAGGGCTAATGTGATGTAGGCAAGGTAGGAATGAAACTCTTTAAAGGCAATATACATGGTTTGATTGAATAAGCCATTTCCGGCGGTTGATAATAGGATTAAATACTATCACTACAAACAGCAAAGTTGGTGGAAGTGTTCAGCAAAGTGGAACTAAGCTTTTTCCTTGTCATTTATAGTGGGGATAGGCGGAGGGTAATTTACCTAGATATGGTGATAGCGTGGCGGGATAAACTGTTGTACTTTTGCTATTGTAAATCAATAACAAATAAAGGTATAAAAATGGATTGCGAATGTTGTTGTGGTTGAAGTATTAGTTAGTAGAATAAATGATGAAGAGAATTTTTAGCCATTTTCTTTTTAGTAGTTTTAGTCAAGACTTGTCTGTTTGTTCAGGCAAGTCTTGTTTTTTTTTGCTGCAGGGGAATGGATTTCCGAATCCGTAATTTTTCTCAATAAGAGCAGTACATTTAAATATTTTTTGAATACCGCTTATTTACTTCAATCGATAGGCCAATCCAATGCAATATTCTTCACCAATTCCTACAAAACTTTCGGTAAATTGGAGAAAGGTGGAATAGCGTTTGTAAGTATAGTGCGCATTCAAAGAACAGGTGAAGAAAGCAGGATCTTCGACAATGAAACGAGTTATCCCGTAGGTTGCATCAATCCCAAAACTACTTTTCTTAAATTTGAATTCGTAGCCGGAACTCATGCTGATATTGTAAGCAAACTGACTTCTGGTGACTCCGTAGATAAGGTTTTGTTCGGCTGCTATTCTTCTGAATCGGGTAAAGTCTCCGTTTTCGTAATACAATGATCCTTTGATTCCGATTAACCGTAATCCGGCATTACCCAACGGAATGTTTAAACAAAACTCGCTGGATAACCCTCCTCCATAATAGGATTTATTTCCCTTGAGATGTTCCAATGCTACAACCTTGTACGAACCCAAATAGCCAAAAGCTCCGTAGGAGAAGCAGTAATATTTTCCGATTTGCGTTTGCGACCAATTGAGTTGACCGAAATAATTTACTTCATCTTTATTGCCATAAGCACTATCGGTGGTATGTGTAAATTTACCGCCGATATAGCTTGATGTGAAAACACTATCGGTATATACCGGCTTTACAAACACAATAGGATCTACTCCATTATTTCCCAGAGCATAGTAAGGAGTGCAGCTGTGTGCCGAAAGTAGCAACAGTGTTAGCAGCCCGATTTCAAAAAGTCGTTTGATAGATCTCATATTTTCTTTTTATAGAATTTAGATACAATTTTGATGAACGGATTATCAAATTCATTTCTTCTATAGGATGCACCAAAGCTTTTGTAGGCTAAAGTAGAAATGAAACCGAAAAGATGCAGAGCACCTACATATACTTTAGTGAAACCAGGAGTAGGCAACTAACGGACATTTATGTTAAAATATATATATTTAAAAAAAACTGTATCGGTTTTTTAGTCTGTTTTTCTCTACAAACATACAAAATATTATTAACATGGCGATCAACTGCATAACTTTTTTTAAATATGGAACTACTTTCAATAAGCAGCACTTTAAAATCATTTTCTGATACAATGATCCCATTTTTAAGGAGATAGAACAATATAATGTGTCATTTGATAATGGTCTACCCCATCGGGTTTGTTTGGTGTGATTGATTTACAATTTACGGTTTCTTCAGTGTATTGATAAATATACCATAAATGTGGTATGCAAATGCACCTATTGTTGGTATTTCATCTGCTTAACAGGAAATATATCTTTGTATCAGAATTTTAATCTCAACAGAGTCATGGCAAAAATAGCAAACAAACTTACCGATTTAATTGGCAATACGCCACTTTTAGAGTTAAACAAATTTCAGAAGAAACATAAAATCAGCGCACACTTAATTGCTAAGCTGGAGTATTTTAATCCCGGGCGAAGTGTAAAAGACAGAATTGGTTTAGGACTGATAGTGGATGCCGAGAAGCAAGGACTTTTGAAATCGAACAGCGTAATTATTGAACCTACGAGCGGAAATACCGGCATTGCATTGGCTTTGGTGGCTGCTACAAGGGGATACCGATTAATTCTGACTATGCCCGAAACCATGAGTGTGGAGCGTAGAAGTTTGTTGCGTGCATTGGGTGCTGAGATTGTATTGACACCGGGTTTTGAAGGCATGCGTGGTGCTATACGCAAAGCCGAGGAATTGCAACTGGCACTTCCCAATTCATTTATCCCTCAGCAGTTTCAAAACAAAGCTAATCCGGAAGTGCACCGCCAAACTACAGCGTTAGAGGTGTGGAGCGATACGGATGGTAAAGTGGATATTTTTATTGCAGGTGTTGGAACCGGTGGTACAGTAACCGGTACGGGTGAAGCGTTGAAGAAATGGAATCCAGCTATAAAAGTGATTGCAGTGGAACCCGAAGATTCACCTGTCCTTTCGGGAGGTAAAGCTGGTCCGCATAAAATTCAGGGCATTGGTGCCGGTTTTGTTCCGGGTGTTTTTAATCCCAATGTGGTAGACGAAATTTATAAGGTAAAGAATGAAGATGCCTTTGCTACCAGTCGTGAATTAGCACAAGTCGAGGGTCTGTTGGTGGGTATCTCGTCGGGAGCTGCGGTGTATGCAGCTGCACAAATTGCCAAACGCCCCGAAAACAAAGGAAAAAATATTGTAGTAGTAGTGCCCGATACCGGCGAGAGATACCTTTCTACATTGCTTTTTGGCGAATAGATGACCCCTAAATCCCCCAAGGGGGACTTAAAGACATATTCTGTAAAAACAAATCAAATATAATATCGCTTTCTTTAATTCTCCACAAGATTGGTAAAGATATAGAAGGTTTTAAACAAAACGACATGAGTAAAATTAAAGTAAACGGAAACGAACAAGAAATTAGCAATCCGACTTCATTGACCGAACTGATTGCCCTAAACAATGTAGCACAGCCGAGCATGGTATCTATTCAGCTGAATGGTGAATTTGTGGTACGCGATGATTATGATTCTACATTGGTAAATGAAGGTGATGAAGTGGATTTTCTGTATTTTATGGGTGGAGGCTCTAAGACCCCAAACCCCTAAAGGGGCTTAAAGAAAAGGCATGGCAACATGGAATAAGAGAACATGGAATAAGAGAAACTAACTAAATTCTCCGTCGGCTGACGGATTAGGGGTCATAATTATGGATTTTACAGAAGAACAAATACAACGATATAGTCGACACATACTACTGCAAGATGTAGGTGTGGAGGGACAAGAAAAGATAAACAACGGCAAGGTACTGATTGTGGGTGCGGGTGGACTTGGTGCACCGATTGCGCTCTATCTGGCAGCTGCAGGAGTGGGCACCATTGGTATTATTGATGGTGATGTAGTGGATTTAAGTAACCTGCAACGACAAGTTATTCATTTCACGCCCGATGTAAATAAACCGAAAGTAATCTCGGCAAAAGAAAAAATAAATCTGATCAATCCTGATGTAAAAGTCATCACTTATCAGAAATTACTGACTGCCGAAAATGCATTGGAGATTATAAATGATTACGATTTTGTGGTGGATGGTACGGATAATTTTCCGGTAAAATTTCTTATAAATGATGCTTGTGTGATTGCCAAAAAACCATTCTCGCACGGTGGTATTCTTCGTTTCGATGGACAAACACTGACTTATGTGCCGGGTTCGGCTTGTTACCGTTGCTTGTTTCACTCACCGCCACCGCCTAATGCTGTACCAACCTGTTCGCAAGCAGGTGTTTTGGGAGCTATAGCCGGAATGTTGGGTACTATTCAGGCAGCTGAGGTATTGAAATACCTGACCGGTGTGGGCGATTTACTGACCAACCGACTGCTGACGTTCAACGCCAAAACGATGGAGTTCCGCACCATTAAAGCCAAACCAACAGCCAGTTGTCCGGTTTGTGGAACGCACCCTACGGTAACCGGTTTGATTGATTACGAACAAGCGGTTTGTGATATTGAAAGTCACAGAAAACAAAAACATTAAAGTCAATAGTCTAAGGTCAAAGGACAAAAGTCGACAAGAAAGTGATTTTAGACAAAAAAATAAATCAGTTGAAAGTAAGTCCTATGACTTTAGACTTTTGACACAAGACATAAAAGAGATGGCAACAACAGAAATAAAACTTGATCCGACAACAAAAAAACTGTCGCTCATCAGCTTTAGTGGCGATTTTGATAAGTTGGTAGCAGTTTTCACTTTAGCTACCGGCGCTGCCGCTGTAGGATATGAGGTGAATGTGTTTTTTACCTTCTGGGGACTGGATGCTATCAAAATGAAACAAGGTCGTAGTCCGGTTGGTAAAGGTTTTTTACCCAAAGTGTTTGGTCTTTTTATGGGTGGACTAAAGAGTGCACCGGTAAGCCGACTGAACTTTGGGGGTATTAGTCCGAAGATATTCCGCCACTTGATGCGTAAAAACAATGTGGCTACACTCGAAGAATTGGTAGAGGCCGCCAAAGTGTTGGGCATTAATTTCTATGCCTGCGAAATGGCGATGCATATTCTGGGTATTCAGAAATCAGATTTGATTCCCGAAGTAAAAGATGTACTGGGTGTGGCTACGTTTCTGAAACTGGCCGACGGAGGACAGACGCTGTTTATATAATTCATAATTTACAATTCACAATTCATACTTAAGATGGCAAACTATAAACTGGATATAACAAAAGAACATTGTCCAATGACTTTTGTGAAGACAAAGATTGAACTCTCGAAACTGAAATCGGGCGATACGCTTGAAGTACTGCTTACCGAAGGCGAACCACTTGAAAATGTACCCAGAAGTTCAACAGAACAGGGATTCAAAGTGCTTTCGATAACTGAAACAGAAGTGAAAGGAATTCATCAAATCGTAATTGAGAAATGATACACGTACCTCAACATATTATCGACGCTATTTTTGAACAGGCATACAATGAGCTGCCGAATGAAACCTGCGGGTTGTTGGCCGGAACTCCCACTGAGGTGGTAAAGCATTTTCCGATGACGAACATCGACCACAGTCCCGAACATTTTTCGTTCGACCCGGCAGAACAGTTCAAAGTGCTGCGTGAGGCGCGCGCCAAAGGCTTGCAAATCATCGCTAACTTTCACAGTCATCCCGAAACGCCTTCGCGCCCTTCGGAGGAAGATATACGTTTGGCTTATGATCCTAATATTCTGTATTTTATCGCTTCGCTGGCTGCCGAAATACCGGTTCTGAAAGCATTCAGAATCCAAAACGGAAAAGTGACGGAAGAGATAATCGTAATAAACCCCTAAATCCCCTGATGGGGACTTAAAGACCAAGTTTACACAAACTTGATAATAGTTACACCCTTTAACCCTTACACCATTATGAATCTCGAAACATTAGAAGTACTACAAAGAAACATTTCCTTGTTGACGGAAAATTCAGTCCCCGAATATGAATACATTCCGCAGCACGACACGGCATTGCCATCGTTGGAAAAATTGAGTGAAGTGGTGGATTTACTTCGGGCAGTGGTTTTCCCGGGTTATCATGGTCAGGCGATTGTGAACTCCACCAATCTTGAATACCATTTGGGCGTAAATATTGAGCGATTATACGGACTCCTCTCGGAGCAAATATACAATGGATTAAGCTTTAACAATGATGAAAATGCCCACGACAACAAAGCAGCTGCTCAGGAAATAGCATTGACATTTATCGATAAAATCCCTGAACTGAAACGCTTGTTGGCAACCGATATCAAAGCTACTTTTGATGGCGATCCGGCGGCAAAAAGTTATGGTGAAGTGATATTCTGTTATCCATCCATTCGGGCGGTATTCAATCACAGGGTGGCACACGAACTACTGAAATTAGATGTTCCGGTTATTCCACGCGTAATTTCTGAGTTGGCGCATTCCGAAACGGGTATCGACATTCACCCCGGAGCCGAAATTGGCGAATACTTTAGCATCGATCATGGCACCGGTGTGGTGATTGGCGAAACAACGGTGATTGGTAGCAGGGTGCGCATTTATCAGGGCGTTACGCTGGGAGCTAAACGATTTACCTACGACGAAGACGGTAATCCTCTAAACATACCCCGTCATCCTATTCTCGAAGACAATGTGGTGGTATATGCCAATGCTAACATTTTGGGTCGCATAACCATCGGTCGCGATTCTACCATTGGTGGTAATGTTTGGCTTACTACCGACGTTCCGCCGGGTTCACGTATTTTGCAACAAAAAGCAATCGTGAGTTCGTTCTCCGATGGTGCGGGAATCTAAACATTAAATAACACTTATCCTTTCATAACTAATTGACGAGGTGGTATTTTGCCATCCCGTTGGTATTTGCATTATGTCAGTAATTATTAGACAAATTCAGCCCGAAGATAATGCGGTATTAGCGGAGCTGATCAGAGAAATTTTTCGTGAATTTCATATCGACCGACCGGGTACAGTTTACACCGATCCAACAACCGACAACTTATTTGAACTATTTCAGACAGAAAAATCGATTTACTGGGTGGCCGAAGAAAATGGAGTGGTACTTGGCGGTTGCGGAATTTATCCAACCTCAGGGCTTCCTAAGGGATGTGCAGAACTGGTCAAATTTTATCTGTCGGCTACATCCCGAAAAAGCGGACTGGGTAGGCTTCTATTACAAATGACACTGAACTCAGCCAAGCGACATGGCTATTCCGAGATTTATCTGGAGAGTTTTCCCGAATTGGAACAAGCGGTTACGGTTTATAAAAAGGCAGGATTCAAACATATTCATCAGCCTCTGGGCAACTCGAGTCATCATGCCTGTACGGTTTGGATGAAACGAAGAATTTCGGTGGCAAGATAATACAAATTCAACGTTGTTAAGCATTAATGCGAATCAGACGTTGAAATAGTTCTATTTTGTTTATAGTAAGCTATTTCCTGTAGGGGATAAACAGCGATGAAAGATTAATGTCTTACGGACAATAAAACATTGATACATGTTTATTCTATTGATATAAAAGTCCTGCGAACTATCTTTCAACTCCTGATTCACATGATTAGGAAATATATAATACACCATAATCAAATTAAAACAAATAGAAGAATAAAACCTGCCTGCGGTAGGCAGGTTCTATTCTTAAAAAGAAACGATATTCTATTTATTTTGACTTGATTATGTGACATAATTTCTATCCTGTCACTTACCATTACGAATGCGTTAGATTAACTTGTAGAGGTCATCTTGATTATTGCAATGTGTTTGTTGTTGTTAACGGATGGCACTTAAATAGTTTGATTATCTAACAAAAACGATCGTTCAATTTGCTTTCCTTTGACGAACCTTCCTCATCCCGAAACGCTGTCAGCGTCGAAAGCAATTTCTATACCATAAGATGCCTTACATTTCCCCAACAGGGGCGGTGTAACTTTCTACCGGCATGATAAACCCTCTGATTGGAAAGAGTTTATTTTTTTCGGTATTTCTCAGATGGATGGCTTCGAGCATACGTTCAGCTTTGTTTTGGTCGGTAAATGAGAAGAAAAAGATGGAATTATAGTTATCATTATCTCCTCCATACCAATTATCAATCAAATTTGTGTGCTGCGTTTCTTTAAACTCAGTTGTTTCGGTTTTGCTGAAAACAGGAATGCCTACTTGTGTCAGCATTTCCACCACTTTATCGCCATAATCAGTCAAACAGGTCACTATTAATAGTTTCATACGATTTATTATTTAAATTTATTTCTCATCATTTTAAAATAAAGCAATGGCACAATCACCAGCGTGAGCAATGTGGCAGTAATGGTTCCACCCATCAGCGAAATAGCTAATCCCTGAAAAAGAGGATCGAACAGGATTACAAAAGCGCCCAGCACTACAGTTCCGGCTGTAAGTAAAATAGGAATACTCCGTACTGCACCTGATTCAAGAATGGCCTGTTTCAGCGACACACCTTCTTTAAGACGTATATCAATAAAATCAATCAGCAAAATAGAATTCCTTACCATCACACCTGCCAGCGCAATAAATCCAATCATAGAAGTGGCGCTAAAGAACACACCCATCATCCAGTGTCCAAGTATAATGCCAATAAGCGACAACGGGATCACCGTGAGCATTACCAGTGGAACAGTGAAGTTTTGGAACCAGGCGATAATGAGCATATAAATAATGATGATCGCGATAAGAAATGCAATACCCAGATCGCGAAATACTTCATAGGTAATTTGCCATTCACCATCCCATTTCAGGGTAAATTCCTTTTCGGA
The DNA here is from genome assembly GCA_942493025.1 of Paludibacteraceae bacterium. GTDB lineage: Bacteria > Bacteroidota > Bacteroidia > Bacteroidales > Paludibacteraceae > Paludibacter. Next base: position 2,734,675 of record OW818663.1, on the reverse strand, counting down.
TTCGGGCTGGCTCTTATATTCTTCTTTCAGCTCATATCCTGCAGGAAGCTTCACGCCGCTTAATTTATCAGAAATACTACTCATTGCATAAACCGGACTTTCCAGTTTGCCCGCCATATCACCGGTAACATACACCACCCGTTTTTGATTCTTGCGGTTGATACTTTTATCTTTAAATGTTTTGGTAATTTGAACTAAGTCGCCAATGGGCACCATTTCTCCGCGCTGATTGAGAATTTTCAAACTCTGCAAATCGTTGATATTTGTTTTGTCGGCATCGGCGAGCTGTAGTTTTACCGGAACGGGAGATGACGAAGCCGGCTGATGCACCATGCCTGCCACTTGTCCCGACAAAGCCGTTTGAAGTGCTCCCACCACTTGAGCCGGAGCAACTCCGCGAAGCATTGCCTTTTCTTTGTCCACATTAAAGGCGTATTGCGACTGATCATCTTCGATCATCCAATCCACATCCACAACTCCCGGAGTTTGAAGAAACAACTCTTTCACTTGTCTGGCAATTTTTACCTGATTGTTGTAGTCCGGTCCGTATACCTCAGCTACTAATGTAGATAAGACGGGCGGTCCGGGAGGGACTTCCACTACTTTGACATTTGCACCATACTTATGGGCAATGGCCTGAATGCCGGGTCTGAGCCCCTTGGCAATGTCGTGACTTTGTGGTTTTCGTTCTCCCTTATCGCTAAGATTAACCTGAATATCGGCCACATTCTCTCCTCTGCGCAAATCGTAATGACGAGCCAGTCCATTAAAACTGATGGGTGCTGACGTTCCTGTATAGGTTTGAAAATTCACTACGTTTGGTTGATTGGCTATATACGCTCCAATTTCCTTTGCCACAGCTGCAGTTCTCTCCAGGGTTGTACCTTCAGGCATATCTATCACCACCTGAAACTCATTTTTATTGTCGAAAGGTAGCATCTTCACCGGAACTGATTTTGTAAAGAACAAACCAACCGAGAAAAAGAGCAGAAGTGTTATTCCAATCATAAACGACCAACGCATACGACGAGATTCCAACATCGGACTTACAATGCGGCTATACATTTTGTATACTTTACTTTGTTCCAATGCTTTTTCTTCGTGTTTTTCAGCATCACCTTCTTTCTTATCTTTCGAACGAAGGAAAATGTAGCCAAGATAAGGGGTAAGCGTAAGTGCTATCACCAATGAAAAAATCATAGCAATAGAAGCACCAATAGGCATTGGACTCATATAAGGCCCCATCATCCCCGACACGAATGCCATGGGAAGAACGGCAGCAATTACCGTAAATGTAGCCAGGATAGTCGGATTTCCCACTTCATTAATGGCATATATGGCAGCCTGCAAAAATGGCAAACGCTTCAGTTTAAAATGCCGGTGCATGTTTTCAGCAATGATAATGGAGTCGTCTACCACAATTCCCGTGACAAATACCAGTGCGAAGAGCGTAATCCTGTTAAGCGTGTAGTCCATAAAATAATAGGCAAACAGCGTCAGCGCAAAAGTAACCGGCACCGAAAGGAAGATCACCAAGCCACCACGCCAGCCCATGGCGAGCATCACAAAGAGAGTTACCGCTATGATAGCAACAAATAAATGGAGCAACAATTCGGAAACTTTATCCGAAGCCGTTTGACCATAATTGCGGGTAGTAGTTACATTTACATCCGAAGGAATAAGCTCCTTTTTTTGTTCATCCAACTGTTTCAGAATTAACATGGATAACTTCTTAGCATCTACCCCTTTCTTTTTAGCAATAGATATCGTTACCGCCGGATAGTCAACTCCCGCAGTCTCACCTTTACTCAAACCCTCTTTTCCATGTCCAAAGCTTACATATTGAGCAGGCGTTTCCGGCCCCTCTTCCACCCGGGCAATCTGACGCAGATATACCGGTTGATTATTATTGACATCCACCACCAGATTCGCTACGTCATCTGCTGTTTGCAGAAAACCTCCTGCCTGAAAGGAAAACGCTTTATCGCCCTGCAACAAATTCCCGGCAGACGACTGCATATTACTGCCTCCGATATAAGCGGATACGGTAGCCATATCCAACTTATTACCGGCCATTTTATCTTTATCCAGTGTTACCTTCACCACCTTACCACGGCCACCAATGATATTTACAGCTGCCACATCGGGCACTTTTTTCAGTTCGGTGGAGAGTGCATCGGCCATCTGCCTCAACGAGTAATCTCCATAACGAGAACTCCATAGTGTCAGTGCCATTACCGGCACATCGTCAATGGCACGGGTCTTAACCAATGGCATAGATACACCCGCGGGCATCTTATCCATATTTTTCATAATCTCGGTATATAGTTTCACCAGCGAGCGTTCCATATCCTCACCCACATAAAACTGTGCTGAAAGCATCATTTGCCCATTCATTGAAGTAGAATAAACGTATTCTACTCCCTTCACATTGGAAACTATTTTCTCAAGTGGAATAGCCACTTTGCTTTCCACTTCCTGTGGGTTAGCACCGGGAAAAGCCACCATAATATCTGCCATAGGCGCTTCTATCTGAGGATCTTCTTCGCGGGGAATAAGAAAAATACTAAAAGCTCCTAATAAAAGAAACGCCAGCATCAATAAGACCGAAAGTTTCGATCGAATAAAAACGCTTGCTATCTTGCCTGCAAATCCATCTTTCATCTTTTTATATTTTAGTTCGTTTCTTTATTTTGTTATTTTCAATTTTGCTCCGTTGTAGATTCTTCCCTGCGCTTTCAGCACGAAAGACTCATTCTGAGAAAGTCCGGACAGCACTTCCACTCTATCGCCAAGTGTTTTGCCCAACCGTACCCAGCGTAGCAAAGCCTGTTGATCGGAACCCACCACGTATACTCCGGTTAAATCTTCTTTAGTGACCACACTCTCTATAGGAATAGTCAGCAATGCTTCGGCTGTTTGCTTACCGTCTGCCTCAATAAATGCATTGACATACATACCTGCTTTCAGGGCTTTTGCATTTTTATCGGGGATGGCAATTTTGGCGATATATTGTCCGCCCGAGAACTGTGAAGAGGGGCTTATTTCAGAAATAGGAGCCATAAAAGTATCTCCGGTCGATTTTACAGTAATTTTTACCATCCCTTTCTTTTGCACCTTCATCACATCGGCTTCCGGAACAGCAATAACCGCCTGAAAACTTTTGGTCTGCTCCAATGCCAGAATAGGCATACCGGGATTGGCCATGCTCCCTGCTTCCATAAACTTCTGCGTGATTACGCCCGGGAAAGGAGCTGTGATACGGGTGTAGGCCAACATAGCGTTTATTTCGTTACGCATCTGGCGAGCGGCTTCCAGCTTAGCATGTACCGACTGATTCTGAAGATTTACATTCTCCAGTTCTTTAGCCGAAGCACTTTGCTTGTTGTATAATTGAGTGAAGCGTTCCAAATCTTTGGTCGACACTTTAGCCGCCGCTTCGGCTTCCGAAACAGACGCCTGAACCTGCGCTCTTTTTGCCATCAAATCATCGTTGGAAATGGTAGCGAGAAGTTGTCCTTGTTTTACCTGATCTCCGGGTTTTACTTTTACAGAAGTAATGTAACCCATGGCCCTGGTACTTATCATAGCCGTTTGCCCTGCTTCAATCTGGCCACTGGCTTGCACGCCTGTATTATTGTTGAACGACGGAGTTCCCACTACAACCTCCACGGTGGGTTCTGTTTTAGTTTCTTCTTTTTTAGAAGACGAACAAGCGGATAATAAAGCCCCCACCGAAACCGATAGAAGCAAAATAGCTGTATTTCTGAATTGTTTCATAAAGTATAATGTTTTGTTTATTTTATTTTGATAGCTAAGTAATTATGAAGATGTGAAGGTGTGTTTTTTCAAATCAATATTCATACAACCGTAACTCGTAACTAAATATTTGTTGAAGTGATAAAGTCGAGATAGGCAGCGGTAAGGTTCTGTTTATAGATAGTAGCTGCATAATTCAGTTGTTGCTCTGATAGTTGAGTTTGTGCCACCAGCAAATCGGTTGTTTTTTCGAGTCCCTGTTCGTAGCGGTCTTTGATTATTCGTAAAGCCTCGGATGCCTGCTGCACAATGTCCGACTCCTGACGAAGTTCGAAACTGAGATCATTCATATCACGTTTTGTCTGATTCCATTCCATTTGTGCCTGCAACAGCTGACTGCTATATTGTTCTTTTAGCTTGTCACTCGTCAGTTTTTGCGACTGGATGGTACGTTTTGTTTGGGTACCATTAAAGATATTCCATGATAATTGAGCACCAACCAGATAGCTTTTTGAGTTAAAGCCCATTACCTTCGAATCGTTCAACTGGTAGTTCCCAAATGCATTTAACCGGGGGAGCAATGACATGCGCGCTGATTTCATCATCATATCTGAGGCTTGCACCGCCTTTTCCATAGCTTTAAAGTCGGCACGTTCTGTCGGTAATGCTTTATCAGATGCAGCCGACAAGGAAGGCTCTTCCACCTGATAATCTGTTCCGGTAGCCTGCCCCATCAGCACACTGATATAATCCGAGGCATTGGAGATATTACTTTTTGCCTTTTCCAACTTCGTTTCCACTCCACTCAAATGCATCTTGGCATTCAACACATCCGGTTTCCGAATGAGCCCTTGCTCGAAAAACCGCTCGGTAGAACTGTAGACCGATTGGGCTGTAATAAAAGCTTCTTCCAATAATTTCTTTTGCTGATAAGCCAGTTGAAGTTGAAGATATGCTTTTCTTACTTCGAAGGTGATGTACTCTTTTGTTCTTATTACTCCATATTGCGCAGCTTCTTTCTGTGCCGATAGCGCCTTTCGCATATAGAGTTGATCCACATTCACCAGCGGTATCGCTAAGTCAATCTTTGCACTGAAATCGTTTTGGGCGGGAGGGTTGTTGAGTAGAGCGGGATCAAAATCTGCTGCTGTTACCGATTGTTGCTGCAGCTTAAACCCGAAAACATTCAACGGATTGTTTGTAGACATAGCCGTGTACGAAGCACTTAGCCGGGGTAAAAAAAACGCATCAGACTTTTTGTAGTCCGATGCGGCTATTTGTTGTTCCAATTGGGATACCTTAGCTTGTTTATTCTCTTTCAGTGCAGTCGACACAGCCTCGCTCAAACCTAAAAAGCGTGACTCTTTTTGTGCAAATCCCGAAACATAAACCGTAAGTACCAAAGTTAGCGTTAGAAATTTTCTTTTCATAATTGTTCCTTTATTATTCAGGGGACAAAGGTAAAGTATGAAAAAATGCTGGTTTGCTACTTTTGTTACATAAGGATTTTTATTTTCTAAATAAGAATGGTTTTATTTCAGACAGATATAAGTAATGCCTGTTTAGCGTTGATTGATAAACTCTTGAAAATCTTTAAGCACTGTGATTTTATTTCTTCCCAGTTGCACCAATCCGTAATCTTCAATTTGTTTCAGCAAACGGGAAACCACCACCCGCGCCGTGCCCAGTTCATTCGCCAGTTGTTCGTGCGTGATACTTATGGTAGAATCGTTGTAAAGTGTTGCTTTCTTTTGTATCAGTTCCAGTAATCGTTCATCAATCTTTTTGAAAGCAATATCGTTGATAATATCCAGAAACTCTTCAAAACGTTTGTGGTACAACCTGAAGATATAACTCAAAAACTCGGGGTAATCTTTTATCAATGAAGCAAATTTACTGTTTGGAATAAATATAATTTCAGTATCTTCTTCGGCAATGGCTTTTACTTTGCTGGTATCGTTGTGCAGTCCACCCAAAATAGACATCACGCAACTTTCGCCGGTTTTGATATAGTACAATAAAATTTCGCGTCCATCATCATGCGTGCGCATAACTTTTACACTTCCACTGGCAATAATCGGAATACTTTTTATAAATACACCCTCGTTCAGTATATTTTCGCCCTCTTTAAATGTTTTTACCACACTGTATTCCTGCAAGCGTTTGCGAATACCCAGAGAAGTTTTAAATTCAGTTATATCATCAAAAAAATCCATACCACAATGTTTATTTAGTTGTGCAAACTTAGGTGTTTTTTTTGAATAAATTGGCATGTGTTTTTTTAGTTCCATATGATTCCCCAACAGAGGACTCTTATTTTCGACAGGAAGTTTTTCATTTAGACAAGTATTCAAGGGTCAAAATTGGCCGAAAATAATGAATATTCCTGAGAGACTTAGACTGTTTCTGTTATACGTATTTGCCTTCTGTTTTACTTTATTTAGATATATCTTAAAATAAATGAAAATATACCATAAACTAGGTAGCCAGGATGCCCTACTAATGGTATTTCGGGTATTGTGTGCATTAGCTAATTTTGCATTGTCGAAAGAAACATTTCATTCTGAGAACTCAAGTATTTTAGTATTCGCTACAACGCATAAACAGGTATAAAAATGGAACGAAGTATTTATCACAACACGCTACACGCACCGGTCAACTCTCTGAGTAGGCATAGTAGTGCGTTCTCAATTGAAGGAGGGCAACTATCGTCATTGACTATCACATTTTCTTCTCTACCTTTCTCTACCTCATCCCGTTCGATGCGAATGTGCTGCTGTTGCGGCTCGTGTTGATTTTTCGTACATAGTCTCCAACCCCCTCTTTTGCTCTGCGCAATTTCGAGACTATTTATCTTACAACTTACACTTATTTATTTATCAACTGTTTTGTCAATCCTATTGACAGAAACATCATTTTATTTATAAAATAAAAAAACTCAAAATATGAAAACGAATAAATTTGCCCAAGTACTTTTCGCTTTGTTGATTTCATCAACCGGTCTTTTTGCACAAAGTAATAGTTCCGAATCAGTATTCATTAGCGGAACGAAATTCACCTATCCATTAATTGAAAAATGGATTGCTGAATATGCAAAAGTAAATCCAAACTCCAAACTGAAAATTGTTCCTAAATTGGCCGCCGGACAAACAGCCGATGTAAGTATCATAGCGCACCAACCGGCTAAAGATGAATTGAAGGCGGATCAAGCAATTGTTTATGCAGGAAAATATGCGTTGCTACCGGTTACCAATCCAAGCAATCCTATCTTGTCAGGAGCAGCCAAAAAAGGCTTTAATAAAAAAGAAATCGACAAACTGTTTTTCGAGGTGGTTGATTACGACGCAGAGCCAACAAAGGAAAAACCTAAGTTTGCAGCCACTATCTATGCCCGCGACAATCAGGCATGTGCTTCAACTGCTTTGGCAGGTTATTTTGGACACTTAACTTCCGAAATTCGTGGTAAAAAAGTGTTGGGAGATGACATTTATCTTCTTTCTGCTTTGAAAAAAGATTCTGTTGGAATAGCCTACAATAATCTGGGATATTTGTTCGATACCAATTCACGCAAACTGAAAGATGGTATTGCATTGTTACCGCTTGATTTGAAGAAGAACACAAAAGAAATCCTGACCGGAAACCTGGACTTTGTGATTGACGTGTTGGAAAAAAATCAGATTGAAACAGTACCTGTAGAAAAGATTGGTTTTGTTTATTCACCCACCAATTCCCGAAAAGAAGTTACAGCATTTTTAGCATGGGTATTGACCGACGGTCAGCAATACAATCACGAGAAAGGATTTCTGAATTTAGACAAGCAGTTATTAGCAGAACAAAACAGTAATTTGAAGGAGAAATTCCTCACCCAGAAGTAAAAAAAGTTCTTATTTATAAACAAAAAGCGAGCGCCCCCTTCTCCGTCGGCAAACTGATTTAGGAAACGCCCGCTACAATTCAAAAAATTGTATGACAAAATTACTATTATTTTTTGGAACCCACAAAAGGTTCCAGAATGATTTCGCACGCAGATATGGAGCCGTATTCCTGTTTGCAGTTTTCACCAACCTCTCTGCATTCTCTCAGCAGATTGATATCAAAGGAAAAGTTCTCGAAGAAAATACCAAAGCCACCGTTATTGGTGCTACGGTGAAAGTAAAAGGCCAAAAGGTTGGAACAGTGACCAATGCCAACGGAGACTTTAATCTAAATGTAAAAACCCTTCCCGCCACTTTAGTTGTTTCAGTTGTAGGCTATAAAAGTCAGGAAATTGACGTTTATGAAGCCGAGCCGACCACCATATACCTTGCCGAAGATCAAAACAGATTAAGTGCAGTAGTCGTTGTGGGGTATGGAACGCAGAAACGGAGTGAGATAACAGGTTCGATTGCATCTATTTCGAGTGAAAGTATGAACAGGCAAGTTTCTTCATTTGATAAAGCTCTACAGCAAGTTTCCGGAGTTCAGTCAATCCAATCAAATGGAAGGCCTGGAAGCTCAGTTACTGTTCGTATCAGAGGTTCGAACTCAATTACCGGAGCAAGTGAACCATTGTATGTAATTGATGGATTTCCGGCTAACAGCGACAACCTAGCATCAATCAGCACTTCTGATATTGAATCAATAGATATATTAAAAGATGCTTCAGCAACTGCTATTTATGGTTCGCGAGGTGCCAATGGTGTTGTGATTATTACCACCAAAAAAGGGAAAATAGGGAAAAGTTCGGTTGTGTTAGATTCATATTATGGAGTTCAACGAGCTACCCGATTGATACCACTACTTAATGCCTCACAGTGGGCTCTGTTAAAGAATGAAGCATTGATAAATGCAGGTAAAAGCCCGTTATTTACCGATGCACAAATAACAGCGCTCGGTGAGGGCACAAATTGGCAAAATGAAGCCTATGGTGATGCACCAATACAAAACCATCAACTAACAGTGTCTGGCGGAGATATTAAAACTCGTTATAGTGTCTCAGCTTCTTATTTTGACCAACAAGGGATATTGTTAGGAACAGATTTTAATCGATATAGCGTTAGGGCCAATTTGGAGAGTAATGTAAACAGTAGATTAAATATAGGACTAAATGTTAATGCAAGTGCAGCAAAGACAAGTGGTGGTGGTAGCGTAACGTCACTATTATATTTACCTCCAACTGTTCCGGTAAGAGATGCCAATGGCGTATATACATTTGTGAGCCCGTATGAATCGGCAATTTCAAACCCCATAGCAACACTGGATTTAGCAACAAGTGAAAGCAAGAAATACAGAGCATTGGGTACTCTTTATGGAGAATATAAGATCCTAGACGGTTTGAAAGCTAAAGTATTATTTGGAACGGATTTTATTGCAAAAAAAGATAATGATTATACCCCATCGACACTTTATGAAGGAAGTACAAGTGGAGGAGTTGCATCTGTTGGTGCCACATTTAGCAGTACTTGGTTAAATGAAAATACGTTAACGTATAATAAAACGATAGCAAATGATCATACGGTAAATGCTGTTGTAGGTTTTACGCAGCAAGAATTTAAACAGGAAGGAGTAACTGCAGGTTCTTCTAATTTTATCACCAATCTGACCAAATATAACGACCTCGTAAGCGGTGCTACTACTGCCCCATCAACCTCATCATATAGCAGCTGGGGATTAATATCTTACTTAGCGCGTTTAAACTATTCTTTTCGCGAAAAATACTCTTTTACTGCTACTGCCAGAGCTGATGGTTCTTCAAGATTCGGAGCTAATCACAAATGGGGATATTTCCCCTCAGGTGCATTTTCCTGGCAAGCAAATAAAGAAAAATTTATCAGCTCTCTTAAAGCAATAAGCAACCTAAAATTTCGGATAAGTGCAGGTGCCACAGGTAATCAAGAGATTGGGCAGTATCTATCATTGGCTAGGCTGAGTACGTATCAATACTATTCCGGTTCCGGTTCAACAATTCTTACGGGGTATACTTCCAGTCAGGTAGCCAATCCCGATTTAGCATGGGAGACGACTTATCAGTATGATGGAGGTTTTGATTTGGGTTTATTCAATAATCGTATTTCAATAATCTTTGATGCTTATTATAAAAAAACGAATGATCTGTTACTAGATATTTCGTTACCTAATACATCTGGTTATACAAGTGCAACTGCCAATTATGGATCTGTTAGAAATAAGGGTATTGAAATAACGCTTAATACAGAAAATATAAAAACGAAAAAATTCAGTTGGTCTTCTGATATTATTTTCTCAATAAATAGAAATAGAGTATTGAGCTTGGCTAATGGTGCAGATTATCTAACATTTACATCTGGCGGTGTTACTCAACCCAGTTATATTAAAGTTGGTCAACCTCTCGGATCGTTTTATGGTCTTAAGTCGATAGGAATTTTTAAGGATGCAGCAGATGTTACTTCATCAGCCCAATTTGGTACTCAAAAAGCAGGGGATGTGAAATATGCCAATTTAAATAATGACAATGTTGTAACTCTTGCAGGTGACCAACAATTGCTTGGTAACTCAGAGGCAAAGTTTATTGCAGGTTTTAATAATACGTTTGCATACTCCAATTTTGATCTGAATATTGAACTTCAATCTTCTTATGGAAATAAAATTTACAGCACACTTCGCCAAAATCTTGAGTTGACAACAGGTTTTCAAAATGTTCTGTCCGACTTAACAAATAGATGGACTGCTATTAATACAAGTGGAACATTTCAACGGGCAAATGAAGGAACGACTGTTTATCCAATTTCGAGTCGTTTTATAGAGGATGGATCCTACTTGCGCTTAAAAACCATCTCACTTGGTTATTCATTGCCAAAGAAGGTAGCGTCAAAGATTTGCCTTACGAAACTTAGAGCGTATGTGACCGCAAATAATTTGTTTACGTGGACTAAATATTCAGGATATGATCCAGAAGTAAATTCGAACGGACAAAATTCATCTCAACAGGGTGTTGATTCAGGTGCCTATCCAAATGCAAAATCGATAGTGGCTGGCCTAAGTGTAAGCTTCTAATTAATCAATATAAATAATTGAAATTTATGAAAACAAAAATATATATATTCTTATTGGCTTCGCTTTTTCTGGCTTCATGTGTCAGTTTAGATGAAGAACCACAATCATTCATTACTACGGAACAATTTTATAAAACGCCCACGGATGCGGTCTCTGCAATAACAAGTGTTTATAATATGTTGGGGCACAATACAGATGGTGATCATGCATCATTATATAACAGACTTTTGGTTTTAGCAGTAGGAATGAGTTCCGACGATCATATTGCAGGTCCGAGAGCTACGGTAGCTGATGTTCGTTCCATTGCAGTGTTAGGTTCGTCGAAGACAAATACGCGTTATTCTGCATTATGGAGACGACTTTATCAAGGTATAAATCGCGCAAATGCTGCTATTGATCGTATTCCAGCTATTGATATGGATGCAACCTTACAAACCCGCCTTATTCGTGAGGCTAAATTTTTACGTGCTTTATATTATTTTAATCTGGTTCGTTTGTGGGGTGATGTTCCATTGGTTTTACATGAAACAACTTCACTCAGTGGTTTAAATGTTTCACGCGAATCTGCTGACAAAGTTTATGCCCAGATAGTTTCAGATCTTCAGGAAGCTGAACAATTACCTGCCAGTTATACCGGGGTCGATATTTTCCGTGCAACGAGCGGTGCTGCAAAGGCAATACTGATTGATGTATATGCTACACGCCAACAATGGGCAAATGTTCTTACTAAATATGCAGAGATCTCAAAAGCTCCATATACTTATGATTTGTTCTCAAATTACTCCGATGTTTTTAGTGTGAGTAAAAAAAACACGGTTGAGCATATTTTCTCTGTTCAATGTATTGGCGACGGAAAGATTACAACTTCCAACGGAACAGGAAATTTTAATATTTTAGGTCAGATAGCTGCACCAGTTGCAATTAAGGGTGGGGATGCCGATGCTCCACATCCAAGTTTGTATTCCATTTTTTCAACCACTGATAAGCGTCGCGATGTAACCTTTTATACATCATACACACTGAACGGAAAAACGACTACAATTACACCGCATTTTGGTAAATATGTAGATCCTGCAGCTACAGCTATTTTACAGTCATCAGTGAATATTCCCATTATTCGTTTTGCAGAGATTGTCTTATTTAACGCTGAGGCTATCAATGAATTGAATGGGCCAATAGCCGAGGCTTATAATGCGATTAATAGAATTAGAACACGTGCAGGCTTACCAAATCTAACAACAGGTCTTAATAAAGATCAATTTAGAGATTCTGTTTATCTGGAGCGTCGTAAAGAGTTTGTATTTGAGCAAATTCGTTGGTTCGATTTGATTCGTGAAATTGATAAAAATGGGAGCAAAACTGTATTGGTTACCGCTATAAAAAAGATAGATAAAGGTACGGATAAAAGCGATGCTGATATTGCAAAATATTATTTGCTTCCGGTTCCCCAGAGTGAAATTGATACCAATCCACTTTTGACTCAGAATCCTAACTGGTAATTTTTAAATTAATAAAATTTGAACAATGAAGAATAATAGAAAACTCAATATACTTACCTCTATAGCTGTAATCGCAAGTGGTAGTGTCTCACAATTACAAGCTCAGCAACAAAATCAACCTTTTCAGGGTGTGATAGGCCGCACGTTGGCCGAATCGAAAGAATGGTGGCCGGAATCGGTAAAAGCACCGGTCGGAGCACCTAATGTGGTGTGGATTCTAATTGATGATGTGGGCTATGGCGCAACAAGTACGTTTGGAGGTGTAATTAGTACTCCAACATTAGATAGTTTAGCTAATAATGGGTTACGTTATACCAATTTCCATACTTGTGCTATCAGTGCACCAACACGAGCAGCTTTGCTTACCGGCCGAAATAGTGCTGCAGTTCATGTCTCGGGTTTCTCACACAACTCTTTATCTGCAGGTTTTCCGGGATGGGATGGTAAAATCCCTTCGACAGCAGGTACAGTTGCTGAAATTCTTCGCGAGAGTGGGTATAATACCCTGGCTGTGGGTAAATATGGTGTGACGCCGGATGACGATGCTACTGATGTAGGTCCATTTGATCGTTGGCCTACAGGTAAAGGATTTGATCATTTCTTTGGATTCCTTGGTTCACAAACCGATCAGTATAAACCAGATTTAGTCGAAGACCAGGCACATGTAAAACCAGATGGTCGTCATTTAAGCGAGCAAATCACTGATAAAGCCATTAGCTTTATTGATCGTCAGAAAAAAGCAGCCCCTAATAAGCCATTTTTCCTGTATTATGCGCCCGGAGCTGTTCATGCTCCCCATCAGGTTGCTACCGAGTGGAGCGATAAATATAAAGGTAAATTTGATAAAGGCTGGGATGTTTTTCGCGAAGAAGTGTTTGCACGTCAAAAGAAATTGGGTGTAATCCCCGCCAATGCAATATTGCCCGACCGGAATCCGAATATTAACGCCTGGAATAAATTGTCGCCAGATGAAAGGAAACTTTATGCTCGCTTTATGGAAGTATATGCTGGTTATCTAACGTATACTGATCATGAAATCAGTCGTGTAATTAATCATCTAAAAGAGATTAATCAACTTGACAATACCTTGGTTTTTGTTTTGATTGGAGACAATGGTGCAAGTAAAGAAGGTTCGTTGAATGGAGATGTAGATAAAAGTATTTTTACAAATAATGTTACCGAAGAAGAGAATATCCAATATAATTTAGGTAAAATTGCTGATATTGGAACACCTGCTGGAACTCAAGCAAACTATCCGCTTGGTTGGGCACAAGCTACTAATACACCTTTCAAACATTGGAAACAGGATGCTAATAGCGAAGGTGGAACGCACAATCCGCTGATAGTCTATTACCCGAAAGGAATTAAAGAGAAAGGCGGAATCCGAACTCAGTATAGCCATGTGATAGATATTTTGCCTACAACGCTTGAGTTGACAGGAATTAAAGCTCCTCAAGAAATTAAAGGAATAAAACAAGTTGAAATTCAGGGGACTTCATTAGCGTATTCAATTAACGACGCAAATGCTTCAACGCAACACACTACACAATATTATTATATTTTCGGGTCGCGTTCAATTTATAAAGATGGGTGGAAAGCTGCACTGGCTTATCCTAGCAGCTTTATAACAGGGAACGCTAAAAGCAATGCGCCATTTGACGAAAATGCATGGGAACTATATAATTTAAAAGAAGACTATACAGAACGTATAGATTTAGCAAAGAAATATCCGGAGAAATTGACAGAGCTAAAAGCTTTGTTCGAAGAACAGGCAAAAAACAACAACTTATATCCATTGATCACTTGGGGAGATATTTTTAATAGACGGAGTTCTAAAAATAAAGGTGCAAAATAGGTTTTACAGAAAAAAGCACAATAGATAAATGATTTTGTCTGTTTTAAATTCAGTTTGAATCAAATATTAATATCGATGTATGGTCATTTGGTAATACTAAGTATTAGGAAAGATATAATACACTATAATCAAATACAAATAAAAAGAAGAATAGAGCGCTGATAAACGCTGATCTAGCGGACTTGCCTGCGGTAGGCAGGTTCCATTCTTTTTGAAAAATGCGACATTATATTCAAACCATTCCTTATATAGTTACTGCAGTATTGTATTCACATCAATTAAATTAATTATAAACAAACGCATTCGTTTCTGTCTCCGTCGGCAAAACTGATTACGGGAACGGGTGTAACAATTCAAAAAAATGTATGAAAAAACTTTTCAACAACAGGAAATTTAATTTCCTGACTTCCGCTTTAGTACTGGGCAGCGGTGTTTCAGCCCAGTATAGTCCAACGCCTTCATTTCAGGGGAAAATTGGCAAAACACTTGCTGATACCAAAGAGTCGCGTCCTGAGACCCAACCCCATGCACAACAAGATGCGCCTAATGTGGTTTGGATTCAGTTAGATGATGTTGGCTATGGTGCAACATCAGCTTTTGGTGGGCTTATCGAAACACCAAATATCGATAAACTGGCTAATAATGGGTTGCGTTATACCAATTTCCATACTTGTGCATATAGTGCACCAACACGTGCGGCTTTACTTACCGGCCGCAATCAACATTCTGTACATTTTGGTTACTTTGCCCATAACTCTTTTGACACCCCGGGATATGATGGTTATCTTCCTTTCGAGAAAGCTACTGTTTCTGAAATTCTTCGCGAAAATGGCTATAGCACATTTGCTGTAGGTAAATATCACTTAACTCACCCTTCGGATGCCACACAGGCCGGACCATTCAATCGTTGGCCAACCGGTCGCGGATTCGATCATTATTTTGGATTTCCACCCGAAGCATGGGGAACGGATCAATGGCATCCAACCCTGTATCGTGACACACAGCGTGAACCGGATGATGCCCAGGGGCGTCATGTAAATGAGTTGTTAGCTAACAATGCCATTCAGTTTATTTCCGATCAGAAAGCCGCTGCTCCTGATAAACCATTTTTCCTTTATTTTGCTCCGGGGGCTGCACATGCTCCGCATCAGGTAGAACCCAAGTGGATTGAAAAATACAAAGGTAAATTTGATGGAGGTTGGGATGCTTATCGTGAAACCGTGTTGAAAAACCAGATAGCGTTAGGAGTTGTTCCGGCCAATACAAAACTAGGGCCACAAAATAATGGTGTAAAACCTTGGAATCAACTTTCGGCTGACGAGAAAAAAGTTTATTTAAAACATATGGAGGTATATGCAGGTTTTGTATCTCAAACCGACTATCATATTGGAAGAATTGTTGATTATCTAGAAGAAAGCGGACAGCTTGAAAATACTGTGATTGCAGTTTTGGTGGGCGATAATGGTGCCGAAGGTGGTGCCCGTGAATTTGGTCGGTTTATTTCAACTCCTTCTGATGCAACCAGAGAACAAGTCTTAGCTGCTGAGGTTAAAAATCTACACAAGTTAGGAACCGACGATTCCCAGGCACTGTATCCGGATGGTTGGGCTGCGGCAACTAACACACCTTTCCGTTACTACAAAAGCTATGCAAACTTTGAAGGTGGTACACGTGATCCGTTAATTCTTTTCTACCCAAAGAAAATCAAAGATAAAGGTGGAATTCGTCATCAATACTCGTATGTGAATGATATTTTGCCTACTACATTGGAGTTAGTTGGTGCTAAAGTACCACAACTAATAAACGGATATGTGCAGGAGCCGATTGAAGGGACAAGTTTAGCTTATACCGTTGAATCAGAAAATAAAACTGCTCCAGAGCGTCACACCATCCAGTATCACGAAATGACCGGTTCGTATGCCATTTATAAAGATGGTTGGAAAGCTTCTTTCCCTCACGACCGTGTTAAACGCATTCCTGTTGGTGAAGAAAAATGGCATTTGTATAATACCAGAGCAGATTTCAATGAATTAAATGATTTAGCAGCTCAATATCCGGAAAAAGTAAAGGAATTGGCAGATTTGTTTGATTCTGAGGCATGGAAATACAATGTATATCCATTGAAAGATAATTGGGACATTAAAAATGCTAACATTTTTGGAGATACTAAAAAGTTGGTTCTTGGTAATGGTAACTATTTTACTAATTTCTCTGTACTACGTTTCACCAACGATTCTTACACCATAACTGCAAATGTTGAAATACCAAAGTCCGGTGCTCAGGGAGTATTGGTAGCGCAAGGCGGATTGTCGGCAGGTATCAGTTTATATGTAAAAGACAACAAACTAAAACTGGCATACAATGCTGACGGTAAATTGATTGAGCTGGTTTCAGACAAAGCAATTCCGGCTGGAAAAGCTGAACTAAAAGCAGAAGTAATTTATTCGGGTGAAGGACGTGATAAAGCTAAAGCAGTTACGCTTTATATCAATGGCGCAAAAACGGCAGCTCAGGATCTAGGCAAGATTGGCACACCACGCAATAGTGTTGAAGGCCTTGATGTAGGTTCCGACAGAGGCGGATCAGTTTCCACCTCGTACAAAGCACCATTTGCATTTACCGGAGTGATAAACAATGTAATAATTCAAACCAAATAAATATTTAACCACATGATCATTTGTAGGCAAAAGGTAAGTTTGTGTTACTTATGATTATGTGGTTTTGTGTTCTTGCAAACAGACTTTTCTGATTATCAAAAGACTTCTTGTATAATTTAAGATATGTTTGAGCCCAAATTCCAAAATTATGAAACAAAAAATACTTCAACCATATTCTACTATTGTAATAGCAATAGCTTTAATATTGATTATTGTTTCAACAATATTCAGTGCTAATAAGCACCTCGAGAACAGTAGTAATGGTTTAATAAGCAGAGAAATTCTTATCAATGGCGGTAAACTCTTACGCCCCAATTCTGAGACTGGTAAAACTGAAGAGATAAATATTAAATCCTTTTATATCGATAAAGACCTTACTACTGTTGGCGAGTTCGACGAGTTTGTAAAAAAAACAGCCTATGTCTCCGAAGCAGATAAGTTTGGTAATTCCGCAGTACTAATTGCTGGTAACTGGGAGTTGGTTGATGGTGCCAATTATTTATATCCTTCTGGAAAAGATAAAGCGAAAGCTGGACCAAATTATCCGGTAACCCAGGTGTCATGGAATGATGCAGTGGCTTATGCTAAATGGAGAGGGAAACGATTGCCTAGTGAAGTTGAATGGGAATTTGCGGCTACTAATAGAGGTCGCAGCAAAAAGGTATTTCCATGGGGGAATGATTTGCGGTTGAATGATAAGTATCAAGCAAATGTTTGGCAGGGAACATTTCCGACCGAAAACGCTAAACTCGATGGCTATGAATTTACATCCCCTGTTGGTGTTTTTCCTGCAAATGAACTTGGCATAAATGATATGGGTGGAAACGTCTGGCAATGGTGTGCGGATGTGGTAAAACCATCTCCCGAAGAAGCTCAGCAGGATCCCGCTTTGCGTAGACCTACAAAGGGTGCATCATATTTGACGGATGTGCTTAACGATCAGGGTGCAAGAATTTTTGGTCGTGCTTCCTCAACACCTGAAACCGGAATTTGTCATACAGGTTTTCGGTTAGTTAAGGATGTACAGTAGTTATTCTTATTTAAACATTATATAATTTATTATGCAAAATAAGTCAATTTTCAGGATCGGAACAGCAGTTCAATTTATTCTCTAGCTTTCAGAAAATATGTTTTCCTTCCCCCCGCAACACACCCATTTGTAATCGGTGTGTTGCTCGGTAGAGCAAAAAAGAAGAATAGATTGTTTTTTCAAACAATACACAAAACTCTCGCTGCCGTACAAATTCTATGTTTAAATACTAATTATTTGTTGGTTTTCCCACGCGATACAATCGCGCGGGAGACGAGTATATTATTTTTTTTTCAAATTTAGTGATCAAGGTATGGATTTATATCAAAACAAGTCCCACCTAAACCATAGGTCAATATTTTATTATTATACATTTTGCAGGTGGTTTCATCACTTCTGATTTTAAATATCGTTTTCTCTAAATTACTGATTTTACAAACTTTCAGCGAATCTTTCTGACAATACAGTAAATTCATACTTGCCGGATCAATATTGCAGAGCAAAGCTCCTTTTGCAGACACATCGACTGTTTGAATTTGATTGAAACCGGGCATTTGACGAATTTCTAACGACGAACCGACTCTGAGAAGAATTTTATCTGGCTGAGATGGGATAAACATTGCACCTTTATATTGCCTTGTATCTGTATAGAGTAAATTAGCGGTAGTTCCGTTCATCTTAAATACTTCTATTCCATTCGCCGATGAAGCACAGAAATATTGTCCATCTTCGGATACCGTATCAAAATCGGGGAAACTATATGCCGTTTTATATGTGAATGGAATTTCAGTTATTTTTTCGCCGGTCAGACTATTGAAAATCTTGCAAACATTTGAGTTCTGTTGAACAACAAAAAATCTGTCGTTGCTGGTTAAAGCGCACAAACGAGTATTATCATCGCCCGGTAATGGAGATATTTTAATGGGATTAATAAACCGATTATCCGGGAAAATCCAGCTTTCTTCGCCTGTCATTGCCACCACTGTCGAGTTATGCGGTGCTGTAGCTAGTTTTCCTCCGTAGGCAAGGCCCCAGGGATTACCATTTATTGTCACTGTGTTTATTGTTTGTAAGGTGTTGGCATCAAAAGCCACCAAACTACTATATTTGGTAGTGTAGATAATGTTATCCCTTTTGTTGTATGCATATAGTTCCCAGTTGGGCAGACCCAATGAAATTCCCTGACTATGCCAGTTCCAGGCAGTATATTTGTTATACATGTTATCATACGATGGGTTCCGGGGTCTTATTTCTACAGAAAATTGACGACTTCCTCCAAATAGTTGAGGGATGGTTATGGTTGTGTCGGTAATTCCTGAAGCAATTGTTTTTCCATCGCATGTGAGATTAAAGCGTCCGTTAGCAACCGGTTTGTTCCAATAGACACGAAGATTATCGAGTCCCAAACTTTCGAAATAGATGCTCGTCGGAGCAGGCTTATCAAACGATAGTTGTTTTGTGAACGAATATCCATTTTTCAAATAGGTAGTCACTCCGTAATACACATTGCCACATACATAGCCGTAATCAACAAAAGATTTCTGTTTTGGATCAACTATCGTAATATCTGCATTTTGAGTTAGTCCCGAATGCACCATATACCTTGAAATGATACTTTCAGGGAGAGAAGTGTTCCAAAAAAGTTCCATAAATCCATCCGGGTTAATACGAGATGCAAGTGTAAAATATTTTTCCGGATTGGATATTACACGAATGTTCCACACTAATTCTCCGGTATATCCCTCCATACCCATCATATCGGCTAAACTGCCTGTACCCGAGGCAAATGTTGCGCTCACTTTCAATTTATGCACTCCATCAGTTAATTGACCCGGTATAACCGTGAAACTTAATGTATTATTTGACGTAGTTCCATAGAGCTGACCATCCATTAATACATCGGCTTTATGTAAACTTTTCGAACTCTTTATATTTATCAGAAATGTAGTATTCTGATAAACATATATTGTATCTGTAGGTTTAACGTCATTCAATGTAATTTCGACCGGAATATTACTCTCAGGTGGTGCTATTTCGACAAAATTTTTGCCGGTTGGGTCGAATTCACAACTCCCGAACAAGAAGAATGCTGCCAACAATACTATAAAATTCAACTTGTTCATTGTGTGATTTTTTTAGTAGGTAAAATAATGATAAGGCCTCCATAAAGACGAAAACCACTCCAATTTGCGACAATTTGTGTTTCTTGTCCCGAATATTTCATCTTACCAAAGAAATCGGCTTCGTAGCCTGCTCCCAACGAAAGGTGTAGGTATTTCGATAAACGATAGCTTGCACCAGCCGAAGGCTCTACATACATTCCGATACCGTTCAGGCTATTGTTATCTTGTACCGACTCCGAATAGACATTTACCTGTTCTTTCATTTTCAGATTCGAAATCAATGCACCTGAACCTAATTGTAGATAGAAGTTTAACGGTGTAACTTTAGTATGGATATATCGCCTGTAAAATGCACCTACGCGATACCCGTTCATTATCATATCCACAGTATAAGAACCCGAATAGTCGGCTCTGCTAAGGCGGCCTCCGGTAGTAAGGTACGTAAACTGACTTCCCAAATAGCTGTGTTTTGTAACATAACCCAACGAAACCGTGTGTGTGATATAATCGGGGAAAAAATCTGTTTCTTTCAGACCATAATTGGTAGGCATGGAGCGTAGTAGATTTCTTATATCATTTAGTTGATAGCTGCCGTAGCCTACCGAATAATTGACCGACCACCCCTGCGAATACACGTATGTATGACAACTCAGGAGTAAAATAATAAGAAATCTATTCATTTTGTATGATGTGTAAAATTAGTTCTAATTATTGATGGTGTGCTATCCGGCACGACTTAGGTATTACAATAAAAAACAGGCAAAAGATATAAATTTCACCCCGTCCCTCCGGATGTATTTATCTTATTCTTTGCAGAATGGTTCTGATTGGTTCCCACCAACCAACCCGCACTTTTGTGCAAGTAAGTAATGAATGCGAATCAGGAGTAGAGACTCCTTAATTCATTGTAAGTTTAAAGTGTTTATTATCAAGAAAATAAGTGTAAAACAATTTGTCTAATTCTCTGAAAATCATTATCTTAGAAGAAAATTCGCAGTAATATTCTAAGTATGATTCCCAGAGAAAAAGAACAAAAATTAATATCCATATATTTCTATATTTGTGATTTATATGAAAAAGAGCTAAAGATTAATTGTCAACGATTCAGCAATAATTCAAAACCTGAGTTTACTGATCAGGAAATTATGACAATTTATCTTTTCGCTGGATACGAACAACGGTATTTTCAAGTCAACGAAATTTATTCATTTACAAAAGATTATCTTTTGTCTTGGTTTCCAAAACTACCTTCGTATCAAACATTTTCATATCGATTAAATTTGTTGACAGGTGCTTTTCAGGCACTCGCAATCAAACTTATTAGTTCATTTAAACCAGAGGATTGCAGTAAGTTATTCTCAATAGTCGATTCAATGCCTATTATTACCAGTGGTGGTAGAAACAGGATTGGGAAAGTGGCTTCTGAGATTACAGCTAAAGGTTTTTGTTCGACTAAAAACATGTATTATTATGGGTGTAAAATCCATACAATGGCAAGTGTTAGACTAGGCAAAATTCCTTTTCCTGAAAGTATGATTATTACTCCAGCTGATGGCAATGACTTGACCACTTTCAAACAAGCATGGGGTGATAATATCTTTTCAAAAGTAATACTTGGCGACAAGGCTTATTCTGATAAAGAATACTTTAACCACAACAAAACAAAAACTCAAGATATTGAAATACTTACTCCTATAAAAGGAATAAAGGGTCAGACAGAAGAAATAAAACAAAGAGATAAAGCCTTTAATGAACTATTCTCATCTGCTGTTTCTAGAGTAAGACAACCAATAGAGTCTTTCTTTAATTGGTTAAATGAAAAAACAAAAATTCAAAGAGCGATGAAAGTCAGATCAACTGCCGGATTACTTATTCATTTGTTTGGCAAAATGTCTATGGCTTTCATTTATCTAATTTTTTAAATACTGATTCGCATAATGATTATATATCCGCGAGGAAAGGGGATTATCTTTTGAATTTGCGTTGACAGTTTTTTACCCATTTGTTTTTCGAGTTATCCCATTTGAATTCAATCCACCCTGTTTCTTGTCCTTTTTTATTGTAATATTTCACAGTTTTATCTACTTTGACTAAATAATTATCTTTTTGATTGTATTTTTCTGTCACTTCTGTTATTGGAGTATAAGAACCATCATCTAAAAGAATCATTTTTTGATTAGTAATTGTATTGGGGGCAGTCTCAAAATCTTTTATTCTCAGGTAATTCTGATAACCAATATACATATCTTTTCTTCCTTTTACATTATAATAATATTCTTTCCGACTATCAATAATCCATTGATTATCTAGGAAATTAGAAAGACTTTCTGTTAGAATTTTGCCATCTATGTTAAATGTGAATTCCTGTTTAGAAATACCAAACCATGTGTTTAATTCTTTATTCCATGCTGACTCCGATTTTAATGTCACATTGCCTAAACTATCATATTTAGTTTCGTCTTTTGCTCTAATTAAAAACTCGCCATTTTCATTCCAATTATAATAGAATTTAAGAGTTTCTCTATCTAAAGAATCATATTCTGATACAAGTTTCTGTATTCCAACCCACTTATTTAAGTCTGAATTCCAGCTAAAAGCTTCTTCAAATGTAGGTTTCCCATTCTTATTGCTTCGCGTTTCTGTTTTTTGATTTGGTATTAATGTCTGAAGAGAATCGAATGTATAGCTTGTATAATAAGTCACATTGTCAATATAATTATTGATTATGCATCCTTTGTGAATTCCTTGCCATTTATTTTTATGGATATTCCAGTTATAACTTACTTCACAACGACTATTATTCTTTTCATCAAGTAGCAACTCCCTTTTTTCATTTTCTTGAAATGATTTTTTCTTGTTGTTCCATATATAGATTATTTCTATTATTCTATTTCCAAACTGATTAAGAACATATTCTCTTCGGAAGTTGCCGATCCATTCTTTTGTAGAGTCATTCCAAATATGTTGCATTTCCATTGTGGTATGATTTTTATTATCATATGTAGTGTTCATTTTATATTGATAAATCCACCGGTTTTCTAATGGCTCAAATTGAGATACAACGGAGTTTGTTTTATTTTCATGCATATCATATATATTTACTACTTTTTGATTTATGCCTCCTTCCAGTTTGTTAATTGTGCTATCCGCCCTTTCTATTTGAGCTATTGTGCTAATCGATATAACTAATAATAGTAAAAGAAAAGTGGTTTTTTTTTGATTCATACCGTTATATTATTGTTTAGTGAATTGCATCTTTATGTTTAACAAATCAGACTAATGGCCATGTAAGTGCTTGATAATATATAGTTTTTGTTTTTACGTTAGCTCCCGTCCCTCCGGATGTATTTATCTTATTCTTTGCAGAATGGTGCTGATTGGTTCCCCACGGACCTGCCCGCACCTTTGTGCAAGTAAGTAATGGTTATATATCCGCGAGGACAAGGGAGTTCATTCTCGCACATTTGTCTGAATCAGAATTCACAGAATTTTAGAATTTTCAGAATTAAGACAGGGATTAAAGATTAATTTATACTGTAAGCTTTTAGCACCAAAGTTTATCAACAATCCTTTTTCAAATCTATACGCCACAACATAATTTTTTGCTTGTGCTAAATGAACATCTTCCAGATTCGTCAATGCTTTTAGTTCTACAATCACTTTATTTTCAACTACAAAATCGGCTCTGCGTGTGCCAACCTGTATGCCTTCGTAATAAATGGGCTGTTCTACTTCTCTTCCAAAATCTAATCCGGCACGCTGCAATTCAATAGCCAAACAACGCTGATAAATTACTTCATGAAAACCATTGCCTAGTGTGTTATGCACTTTCATAGCACACCCTATTATGTCAAATGTCAACTTGTCTTTTTCCATAGACAATAGATTTATATTTTTCTTATTCTGTAAATTCTAAAATTCTGAGAATTCTGATTCAGACAAATGTGCCCCTCTGTCTTTATCTTATTCATCTACTGAATCCAAGTTCAGATAATTTCTCCTTTATATTGTCACGGTTCACAGAACCGCGCCAGCGGGGTTTTTTATATTTCGGTAGATGACTTACATAATAATCACACATTTTTATACTGATGCAAATACTTTCCATCCTTTGCTTGTTGCAATCCTATGGTCACAACCGAATGTACCGGGATTATTGAATATTGACACTGCTTTGAAAGATTGTTTATTGTCATTTAACGATATAAATAAGGCGTTTAACACAGAGACTGACAATTCGTTATTTTCACATAGCAACTGCGACAGTACGTTATTTCTATTTATCTTCAAGTTTCTCAAGCGATTTTTTCCACAGCACAATTCTTTCAGTACTATATTTTTTTCCGCGTCTAATTTTGATAATTGATTATCTGAGCAAGATAATTGTCGTAACAGAGTGTTTTCTCTCACGTCCAATTCAGTTAATTGATTATCCCAGCAAATCAATCTTGTTAATAATTTATTGTTTCTTACAACTAATTCCATTAATTGATTACCTCCACAATCCAAATCTGTTAGTGCAGTATTTTTACTAACATCTAAACTCTTTAATTGATTAAAATTGCAACTCAATTTTGTTAGTTCAATATTCCAACTAACATCTAAATTCGATAATGGATTGAGACTGCATTCTAAATATGCAAGTTTTTTATTCTTACTTATATCCAAATTTGTTAATTTATTTGAACTGCAATGTAAGTATGTAAACACGACATTGTTGCTTAAGTTCAAACTTGTTAATTTATTAGAAGAGCAACCCAAATATGTCAGCGCGATATTCTTACTTACATCTAAATTTATTAATTGGTTAGAGTAACAATTTAATTGTTTCAGTGCGACATTATTACTTACGTCCAAATTTGTTAACTGATTAGAGCCACAACTCAAGTGAGTTAGTACAGTATTCTTACTTATATCCAAGTTTTGTAATTTGTTTCCACTACATTCCAAATTTGTTAGAACGTCATTTTTACTTACGTCCAAATTTGTTAATTGATTTAGAACGCAATCAAAGTGCGTGATGATTTGTCCGCGTATAATTATTGTATGGTAAGATGTGTCGGAATAAGTATGAGTATAATCATTAAAATCAGTTCGAAGTTCTAAATCGGTAGAAAGTTCTCGTGTTACACTTTCTATTCCATCTCCCCAATCAATGATTGCAGTCCCAGAACCAGCCAAGCGAATAGTTACCTTAGATTCTTGCGTAGTCAGACTCATACTCTTTTCTGTACTATTTGCCATGGTAACATTACCCACTATACACCCATAAATCAAGATGAATCCAAAAAGAAAATTTCTCATTGCTATATATCAAATTTTTATCACGAAATAAAATACTTCCTATTTTTCCCACGCTCGCGCCGATTTGTAATCGGTGTGTTGCTCGTTAGAGCAAAAAGAAGAATAAATTGTTTTTTCAAAACAAGACACAAAACACCTTAGCTTGTTCGACTACAAATACATTCTCGCACATTTGTCTGAATCAGAATTCACAGAATTTTAGAATTTTCAGAATTAAGATAGGGATTAAAGATTAATTTATACTGTAAGCTTTTAGCACCAAAGTTTATCAATAATCCTTTTTCAAATCTATACGCCACAACATAATTTTTTGCTTGCGCTAAATGAACATCTTCCAGATTTGTTAATGCTTTTAATTCTACAATCACTTTATTTTCAACTACAAAATCGGCTCTGCGTGTGCCAACTAGTATGCCTTCGTAATAAATGGGTTGTTCTACTTCTCTTCCAAAATCTAATCCGGCACGCTGCAATTCAATAGCCAAACAACGTTGATAAATCACTTCCTGAAAACCATTGCCTAGCGTGTTATGCACTTTCATAGCACAACCTATTATGTCAAATGTCAACTTGTCTTTTTCCATAGACAATAGATTTATATTTGTCTTATTCTGTAAATTCTAAAATTTTGTGAATTCTGATTCAGACAATTATGCGACAAGGTGAATGCGGGAGCAAGACCGCCGGAATGCACGTCAGCAAGCCAATGCCAATAGAGCGTGTATTATCGGCTGGTGTTTGTCGGAATGAAGCCAAATCTACCAGAATTAAATAAACCACTAAATGTTATGTGATTAATCTTGTCTACTAAATCAATTGGCGGCTCTTCATTTTCAATTATAATAAATTGATTTGTTTCTGAAGATTTTGCAATGTATCTATAAAAATCCATCGCTAAATCTATTGAAATATATTCATCACCAGCTTTAGGTTTTTTGTATGTAACGAAGGGGGAGTCAAGTACTGGTACACCAATTCTATAGTTTTTTGTATTTATAAGTTCTTGTAATCCTACAATATAAGCAGAGTAGGTTATTGCCCTATATCCTTTACCTGATAAGTTTCTATCTTCACCTGAAATGACAAAGTCATTATTATCTTCACTATAACTCACAGTGTCTAAACTAGGGTAATTACACCCTTTAAGCACTTTTAAAATTTTATCTGATAAAATTGAATTAGTCGCGGTGGACAATTTATCAAATTGATTTACAAGATTTGATTTCGGAATAGAAAGATCAATTTTTTCTTTTTGATTTTGGTAACTCAAATATCTTTCTTGTAAAGCTTTTATGCCTAATAATTTACTTTTTTCATCATTATAGGTGTTTGTATTCTTAATTATTGAGTCTATCTGCTTTCCAATACCCTCATCTAATTCTTGAGATAATCTCATTATTTTTATATTGTGTACACTTATCTCATTTTCTAGTTGTTCACTTTCGCTGTTCATTAAGTTTACAGATTCAATTAACTCTATCTTCAAACTTTGGATTTTATAAATTTCATTTTGGCATGAATTAATTATTGCAAGAATTTCTTCTTCATCACAAGCTTCTTCAATTTTATTAAAACATAGTGGACAATTTCTATCTAAAGTGTGATTTCCAGCAAGTAAATTACTTGCTTCAATTGTTGCTTTTAGTCTCTGTATATCGCTTTGATATTGCTCGTTCAAGAGATTAGAACGTTTTATGAGTTCTCTTAATACTTTATACCTTGATGTTTTGTCTTGTAATATCAAATTAAAGTTTTGTCTTTCACTCTCTAAGATGGAAAATTGTTTTTTGAGTGATAAAAAGTCAATATTTAAACTTTCAATATTTTTTGAAATCCAGAGTAATGAATTTTCTGTTTCAGCCAAATTTGTTTTGCTAGGTATCAAATCTTTTGTTTCAAGAATTAATTCATTGAGTAATTCAAGTTTACCTTTTCTATGAGTAATTTGCTTTTGATTCAGAAATTCAATTATACTACTATCATCTATGCCTGTAATTAGAAATTTCAAAGTGTTTAATTCTTCGGTTTCTTTAGTATAATGACTTACAATTGGAGATTCTTGAGTAATAATTCGCTCTTCGTTGACCATCAAAAAGCGTATTATGTCCCTGTATGAAATCGTACGAGTTTTCCCTTTCGCATTGGTTCTAATCTTTTTACTACTAAGATTATTTAGCGATAACAAAAAAGCGGAAACTGTTTTTTCATTATTTGGGTCGTGTTTTCTATTCAATAATTCATATTCATTATTTTGGATTGTATCATCGATAGAGCATTTATACAGTTTGAAATTACCTCCTTTTAAATCACTTTCTAGTGTGTATTTTGTTTCAGAATAACTAGCTAATTCAAGGAATATGCTTTCATACTTTCTTGCTTGAACAATATCTTTAGGTTTTGAGGATGACCCCAACATATAGTTGATACATTGAAAGATATAACTCTTTCCGGTGTTTGTTGGACCACTTATAACATTTAGACCTTTGTTGAAAGTTACACTTGCTGATTCAAGACCACTACCAGACAGTCGCAACTCTTTTATGATAAAACCACTTTCCATTATTCGAGTATTTCTATATTAAATTCAGTATTGATTATTTTAGATTTGCTTTCAATAAAATCTTTAACTTGTTCGATTCTAAGAAAGCCAAATTTATTAACTGCCCACTTTGCACGTTCACATAAAGTGATTACATATTCTTCATCAAGAGAGTCAATAAATGGAGTTGATTCTTCCGTTGCTTGATATTCAATTCCATTGGGCTTATATATTTTATCAACTAGATTCTTTGTGACATATAAGTCTAAACCTCTTATTATTAAAGAACTACGTACAAATATCTCTCCTGTTCGATAAGGAACAGGTGGATGAAGGCTTTTGATAGTCGAATCTGCATCACCTGAATGAATTGTAAGATAATCTAGATATACTAGAAACTGAACATCAAATGATTTTGGATAAGCTTCATTAAGGATGCAAAGTATTCTTAACCCAGTCTCGATACTGTTATTAAAAGCACTTAAATTGTTGTTTTTATTCATTATCCACCCATTTTATTTTTTCATCATTTACAAGTTGATGGCATATACCACATCTATCATTTATGATACTTACTTCCTTCAAAGGATTTGATGTAATTTGAATTCGTTTAGCCTCATTTTCAGTTTCTTTTACTTTCATAAAACCATTTTCATGTTCACTTTCAACGATATTTATAATTCCTTCATAGATTTCATTTTGAAAGTCTGTGAATGTTTCTGGAGGCAAACTATCTCTTGAAAAATTTCTTAATTGTTCTGCGTGGTGAAAACTTATTCTTGCTCTCGTAAAATGTTTTGAATAGTTACTTTGCATACTCAATTCGTTTGGTGAACTGAAACTTTCGGTACTATCAGAACTATAAGCAAGCATTAGCTGTTGCACATATTTATTCTCAGACATTTGTATCTCAATAGGAATGTCATCTTCGATTAACTTTAATCTTTCTGGTAACCCTCCACCAAATCGAATTATATGATTTGGGTGTTCCGAATGTTCCTTAATTATTTCTTTTGTATTTATTCGTGAAAATATTGAGAAATCAAATCTCTTTACATATTCTAGAAATGCTCCAACAAGAGGTACATCTAAATTTGTTATTTTTGTTTTGCAATAAGCGTCCCAATTTGCAATTACTTTCTGTCTTAACTCATCTTTATCCTGAAGATATTTAGACAATGTCGTACCACACCCTTTTGGCGCTATAAAATAATAATTTCGAGGAATTGGGTACTCCTGATTAAATGTATGATATAGGATTTTGCCAAATTCAACATACACTTGAGTTGGCATTAAAGATGAATCATAATGTTTGCATTGAAAGCAATCCCAAATATAATCTTTTATGTTTTTATCTGTAACATAGGCAACAACATCTCTCCCTTTGTCGCCAGCTCCACCAAATCGATCAATATCTAGGTAGATTTCCTTCTTTAAATCAACCCATTCTTCAATAAACTCTTCCCATTCTTCTGGCGAAAAGATCTCAACCCTTTTTACAGGTAGTATTCTTATTCCGTAATTGACTTGATGAGATGTTTTATAATTTGTCATAAACAATAGAATTTACGTAACTATTATTCTGTTTTTTTTAATTAAATTTCAGCCCCAAAGGTAGAAACAATTCTTCGGATTAACAACGTATAGTTTGATTAAAATTTAAAATAGTTGTTTTTTGCTATAGGTGGTGGAATAAGCTGGTACTTACGATATTCTATCCGGTAGGGTAGAGGCGGTATTGCATCGTTTTCGGCAGTGGATAGAGTGCCCTAAAAGTGGGAGATAGGGATGTACTGTTGCGTTAATGCGATTGGGCGGTTGAACAAGTCGGTTGGGTAAAATAATGGAGTGGAAGGATAGGGCGTTGAGTCGTATTAACGCAACAATAGATCACTTTTTTATGACAACAAAGGACCTTGAAGAAATAGAAATGTTTATTGTGAAGAGTTCTTACGGAGGTAAACGCTTGTATTTCTATATCTAATTGAAAAATTACGGTATTGCAATTTGATTTTACGATACAGTAAAGGCCTATTACGGATATGAAAAACCCTTTTACGATATCGTAAATTGGTATTACGGATACGAAAACGGGAAATACGGTATCGTAATTTGATTTTACGATACCGTAAAGATCTATTACGGATATGAAAAAACCTTTTACGATATTGTAAATTGGTATTACGGATATGAAAACGGGGAATACGGTATCGTAATTTGATTTTACGATATCGTAAAGTCAATTACAGATATGAAAAAGACCTGTTACTATATCGTAAACTGGCACTTATTCTTGCCAACCCTGTTGTGCTTCGTTTAACGGGGTATTCACGTTAAATCCTGACAGGTTTTTCGACCTCACCCGACAAAATGTGTTTTGTGCATATATCTTTTTCCTGTTACTTCCGTGAAAGGCAGCGCAGGACACAGACATTTTGTGTTTTAAAACTGAACCCCTCCTCCGTCGGCTGACGGATCGTCCCCTTGATAGTGGACATATAAGAGGAGTAGTAGTAAATACTTCCAAAATAATTTCGACCTCATTAAACCCTGCAGCTGTTTCATAGTCAAAGAAAACAGGTAGTAAAAGTTTACGTTTAAATAGGAGTTTTTTTATGTATAAAAAAGTGTTTTTAGCATTAATGCTGGTGACTAATGTTGCGTTTGCTCAGGAAAGGGCAGGAGAGAGAAAAGATAAGAACCCGGTTTTGCACGAAGTGTCGAACAAGGAGGTGGTTCAGAGTGTGTATCCTGATGCCGTAAAGGTAGAAAAGGTGAACGACTACTGGTTTAGAATACTGAATGACAAAAATAAAACCATCGGATTTGCTATGTCTAGTGCTACATTTTGTCAGGACGTAAAGGGGTATAATAACCTCACTCCGGTAATGATTTTGGTAGATAAGAGCAAGACGATAAAAAAAGTGGCACTCTTGACCAATTGGGAAACACAACGGTTTGTGAATAAGCTGGAGCAAAAAGGTTTCTTTGACGCATGGGTGGGAAAAACCCTGAAAGATGCAAAAACTGTTCAGGTAGATGCGCATACCGGTGCAACCTATACAGCCATGGCAGTATCAAAGAATGTTGATTTCTTGCTAAGTACAGCCGTAAAGAAGTTACCAAAGAATTAAATCTATTTTTTATGATACCGGCACATAAGTGCTTGTGTTTATTTGTTTAAAACAGTCGGGAGGTGGTTACTTCCCGACTGTTTTTTTTATTTATGGAGTTATTTAATCTACATTTTATAGTTCGGTGCTACGCACCTTTGTTTTCTTTGTACGCTATTTCTACAAATAGTACGATGCTACGCACCTTATAGCAACGTAGTTGCGCACCATTTGTAGTCTGGTATAAAAATGATAATGATAAGGTGCGTAGCACCGAACCAGAGACGGGGTTTCCGTCCGAAAAGCCAGACTTCCTTTTGTCTTAATACAGGATGTTTGTTTTTTATCTCTATCCACACTACATCCATTCGGGAGGGTGTAAACTATCGCGGTTCACTTTTGAGAATATACTTTTCTTATTTCAATCTACATTTTATGGTTCGGTGCTACGCACCTTTGTTTTCTTTGTTCACTATTTCTACAAATAGTACGGTGCTACGCACCTTATAGCAACGTAGTTGCGCACCATTTGTAGAATGATATAAAAGGGTAATGATATTAGGTGCATAGCACCGAACCAGAGAGGCGGGGCAACTATCGTTGTCTGAATTAGTAATAAATACTTGTTTCGAAAATCCTCAGGTTTAATTAAATGTAAATAACCTCGGACTTCTCGTTGTCCCCTTTTAAGGGGACGAGCGTAGCGGAGGGGTTCTCAGAATATAATTATAAATTTACATGAATATGATATCAACCCTTCCCCCCTTCGGGGGACTTCCCTTAAAAAGGGAAGAACATCGCTACTTCGGGATTCGTGGTTGGAAGAAGATTATTTGATTGTTTTTAGTAGCCCACAGACTATTTTTCAACTCCTGATTCATGTTATTTACTTAAATATACCCTAAAAGCGGTATTTCACAAACAGAAAAGACCCCTTATCTTTGCATTATCGAAAGACAAACAAAAAGTAATTTTATCAGCTTCCATATCAAAGGACTTTATCAATCGGAAGCTGATGGAAGAAAAAAATAATCTTGTAAATTATATTTTATGAACTCATTATTTATGTACATGTATATGTGTTGCTGTCATTATCATTTCAATGACTGGTCAAGACGCTTGTACATATTCGTAAAATAAGTTTACAAATAAGCAGAAACGCAGCCGGTCAAGTAAAACTAGATCGGCTGCGTTTCATTATACCCAATTACAGGAAATTGAAAATTTATCATTTCAATATCTACTGTGAAATTTTTATTTAGTTAGGATAGTAGTAATTTGTTGTTTAAAAGTTATTCATGTATTGACCATACAATTTTTGTCGTTTAGTTATGCTTATTCTTTTGTTTTTTTTCGATGTGAATCGCGGGGAAACAATAAATAGGCAATCCAAATAATTAAACCAAATGTATTGTCTCTTTTTTATAATTTGTTAGAACTAATGTATTGCTTTCGATGTGAATCGCGGGCAAGCAGCGAATGATAACAACAACCGAAAGGTCGATAATAAGATTTTTTATGTTGGAGTTAGCGTTCTGAAGGTTTTTTAGTTTTATTGTTTTATTACCCATCTTTTCCCTGCCACGTGAGTTGCAGGGAAATGATGGATCATTTTTCAACTTAATCCACACTATAATAAGACAAGATTTGATGTAGTTGGAAAGAAATAATGTTATATTCTTATTGCCTGTCGCCGCTATGTGGCTTTTGGCACAACATACAACTCCTATTTCCTACCAAACTTTCGGTGCTATGCACCTACTTTAGCCGCATAGCGGCGCTAGTATGGTAGAAATAATAATTGTGAATGATATTCAAGCCACATAGCGGCGACAGATAATCCTCATAAAAAATTGTACATTATATTTGTCTCTCTACTTAAAACCAACTAAAACATAAATATTTAAAATGATTAAACCGCAGTTGTGAACTTCACAACTGCGGTTTTCTTATATACATCCTATTTTTCTAATTCTCAACTTGCTGTTACAAAAATACTTTGCTATCTACCTACCGCAATTATGGTACTAAAATACACTGCTTACGGTATTTCTTAGCGATATAAACCGAAGTAATTTTGCAACGTCAATCAATGATACAGCGTGTTTTATTCCTGTTTGGAATAAATCATTCGAATAATTTCTTCTTTTTAAAATAACAAGGTCTGCGTTTTTTCTCTGTCGGCAAAACTGATTTAAAAAACGCTTGCTACAATTCAAAATAGTGTATGAAAGAACAATCTTCTTCTGCAGGGAATGCCTACAGGTATCCTCGCGACTACCTCTGCATTCCGGGGTATCTGATCCTCTTTACCTCCCTTCAATGCCTGGTTTATTTATGCATTTATTTATGCGTAAAAATGGTATCCGGAGACATTATCTAAATTCTCATAATCATTCTATTCTTCCCGAAATGTAGGTGCCCAAGGTATAACCTGATGTTTGTCAGACCACTGTTTAGAGCATAATCATACAAATCTTATATCGGGTAAATATAATCTCAAAACAAAAATATGAAAACAAAAAATTACGTATTCGTTTTAATCCTGTTGGCCTTTGGCTTTTCAGGCTTTTCACAAAATAAACAGGTTCAATTGCAGGGCTCTGTGAAAGATAGTAATACAGGCGAATCGCTTGTGGGTGTTGTGGTACAGGTGCAGGGTTCAAAAAGTCCTGCGGTAACCGATGCCACAGGACGGTTTAAGCTAAATGCTAACCACAGTTTACCGTTTACCGTTATTGTTTCGTATTCGGGCTATGATAAGCAGGAATATATTATCGAAAGTCTGGAGGAAGAATTTAATTTTGAAATTCGTCAGAGTCAAAACCTTCTGAGCCGTGTGGTGGTTACCGCCAGACGCCGTACTGAAACTGCTCAGATTATCCCTATCCCCATCTCAGTTCTTGGGGGTATTCAGGTTGCAGAGGCTGGAACCTTTAATGTAAATCGTGTGAAGGAATTGATTCCGTCAGTACAACTTTATTCGTCAAATCCGCGTAATACAGGTCTTAATATCCGTGGTCTTGGTTCATCATTCGGTCTTACCAACGATGGTATCGATCCGGGTGTTGGTTTCTATGTGGATGGTGTTTATTACGCGCGCCCTGCAGCCACAACACTCGACTTTATCGATGTGGAACAAATAGAAGTTCTACGTGGACCACAAGGAACTTTGTTTGGAAAGAACACCACTGCAGGTGCATTTAATGTTACAACAAAGAAACCAAGCTTTACGCCCGGAGCCAGTTTTGAATTGAGTTATGGAAACTATGGTTATATTCAGGCTAAATCCTCCATAACAGGACCAATCGCTAAAAATATTGCTGCCCGTGTGTCTTTCTCAGGTACACAACGCGATGGTTTACTTACCAACGTGCTAACACAACAAAAAGTGAATGACTTAAATAACTTAGGTGTACGTGGTCAGTTGCTTTTCAAGTTGTCGGATAATACAAGTGCTATTTTAGCAGCCGATGCTACTCGTCAACGCCCCAATGGGTATGCACAGGTAGTGGCAGGTGTTGTTACGACTAAACGTTCAGCCTATCGTCAGTTCAATAGTATTATCTCCGATTTGGGATATGCGCTACCCGGTACAAACCCATTCGACCGATTGATTGATCAGGATACTCCCTGGCGTTCAAATCAGGATTTAGGTGGAGTGTCGTTGAATATTGATACAAAATTAGGAACAGGAACACTTACTTCTACTTCGGCCTGGCGTTACTGGAACTGGGATCCTTCGAACGATCGCGACTTTACCGGTTTACAGGCATTAGCCAAATCACAAGCCACCTCTAAACACAAACAATGGTCGCAAGAAGTTCGTTGGGCAGGTTCATTGGGCTCTAAAGTAACAGGCGTGTTTGGTGTGTTTGCAATTGGACAAAATCTGGTAACCGACCCTTACCATATCGAAGAATCGGGAAAAGCTACCTGGCGATTCTCACAAAGTACAACCAGTGCCTTGTGGAAAACTCCCGGACTTTTTGATGGATATGGTATTAAAACCAATTCGGAATTGAATACGTTCAGCGGAGCTTTATTTGGCCAAATCGACTGGGCAATTACCCCGAAATTACACTTGCTACCGGGACTTCGTGCCAATTACGATCAGAAAAAAGTGGACTACAGCAGGGAAACATACGGTGGATTGCAAACAACAGATGCTGCATTATTGGCACTGAAAAAATTAGTATATAGTAATCAGGCATTTAACGCCGATGTTGATAATACAAATTTTTCAGGTCAGGTAACAGTGGCTTACAAAGCAGGAAAAAAATTGAATGCTTTTGCAACTTATGCTAATAGCTACAAACCTGTTGGGATAAATTTAGGGGGTCTTCCACCTGTGGTTGGTGGAACTGACGCTGATTTGAGTTTAGCTAAAATCAAACCCGAAAAGGTTAATCATATTGAAATAGGCATAAAAACAACTCCAACTAAAAATTCAACCTTGAACTTAACGATTTACAATACTGATATAAAAGACTATCAAACTCTTGTTCAGTCGCCTGATATAACACAAAATCGTGGTTATCTGGCTAATGCAGAGAAGGTAAATGTACGTGGTGCCGAATTGGATGGTGATATCAAAATAAGTAACCATTTCTCTTTTTATGGTTCATTTTCATATACCGATGGAAAATATGTAAAATTCACCAATGCGCCTCTACCACTTGAAGAGACCGGAGCAAAAGATGCTAACGGTGTATCTTACTACTCCAAAGATGTTTCCGGAGGTCAATTGCCGGGCATCTCTAAATGGGCAGGTTCAATTGGTGGCGAATATTCTTTTGACGGACAGTTTTTTGGAAATTCAGGTCGTTTTTATATAGCATCTGATACATACGGACGTTCTACCTTTTCTTCGAGCCCAACTCCATCTGCTTACCTGAATATTCAGGGATATGCTTTGCTGAATGCGCGTATTGGCTTCCGTGCTACTAAAGGGGTTTCGGTTACAGCGTGGGGTCGTAATATTCTTGACAAAGATTATTTTGAACAATTATTGCCCGGAGCAGGGAATGCCGGTCATTATGCCGCTGTACTTGGTGACCAAAGAACCTATGGTGTAACGTTGCGATATTCATTCTAATCACATTCTTTCGTGAGAACTTTATTCATAATAGAGTTCTCACGAAATTGTATTAACGTGAGTTCGATTTAATAAATTGGTTATATTGAAAATTATTGGTGTCCGATAAACTTTTATACAAACGTCTAAAAACTGTTTTACATAATGATCTTATATAATGTCGCCCCTATGGGGCTTAAAAATTCACATCGAAAAATATTCTACCATAATGTCGTCCCTCTGGGACTTTTGTATTAGCTGCAGAGCAGCGATATTATGGTAGTCAATTAGTTATAGTTTAAATCTAAGCCCTGTAAGGGCGACATTATAATAAGTCATTTTTTATCGGACAACAATTATTGAAAATAAAGGAATAAGGTTAATGAAAATAGTGCAATATATACTAAGGTTTCAAATAAAAATAAGGTCTTAAATATGAGGAAAAACCTTATTCTTATTTGAAACCTTAGAATCATTCGCAACTGACCCTCAAACCTTATTGTAATTCTGATTATTACAATTGTAATCATATAAACCTTCTCTCGAACTCTCGAAATTATACTAATTTTACAAGCCAGCTTGACTAAGTCTATTGACTACACTCTATTATGAACAAAACGATTCAATTCAATCCGCTAAAATATCCTGTCTACGTAATGGCTAAGGCTATTGGCCCGGCTTGTAACCTGCGATGCAGCTATTGCTATTATCTGGATAAAAAAAGTTTAAGTCCTAATAATAGTTCCAATAGAATGAGCGAAGAAACGCTCGAGCTGTTTATTGATCAGTATATTAATGCTCAGCCGGGCGAGGAAGTGCTTTTTACCTGGCACGGAGGCGAGCCCTTGTTGATGGGTATTGATTATTATAAGCGTGCCATTCGATTACAAAAAATATATGGTCGTCATCGCCGCATTGAGAATGTACTGCAAACGAATGGAACATTGCTTACCGAGGAGTGGTGTACGTTTTTCAAGGAAAATAACTTTCTGATTGGCATTTCTATCGATGGTCCTGAGCATTGTCACAACCGATACCGTCGGACGATTGGCAATGAAGGTTCTTTTCAAAAGGCAATGAAAGGCATAAAGTTGCTCCAAAAACATGAGGTGGAATTCAATGTGCTATCGGTGGTGAACGATTATAATGTACAATTTCCGCTCGAAGTGTATCACTTTTTCAAATTGCGTGGCGCAAAATATATTCAATTTTCGCCGGTAGTAGAACGATTAAATGCCGATTCGGGATTGCTTACTGCACCTGATAATACAGAGGGAAAACTCACTTCATGGTCGGTAGGTGCATTGGAGTATGGCATGTTTCTGACTACTATTTTCGACGAATGGGTGAGAAATGATGTGGGGGAAATTTTTGTAACTACCTACGATGCCACTTTGGCGGGGTTTGCCGGCGAACAACCACCTACCTGTATTTGGTCTGAGACCTGCGGACATGCCTCGGTATTGGAGGCCAATGGCGATTTGTACAGCTGCGACCATTTTGTTTTTCCGGAATTTAAACAAGGAAACATCCACCAGAAAACCATTACCGAGATGATGCTTTCACCGGCTCAATTCAAATTTGGTAACGATAAACGGGATAAACTTTCTACTACGTGTAAGCAGTGCAAGTACTTGAAACTTTGTCATGGCGAATGTCCTAAAAATCGTATTCTCAAACTGGCAGATGGATCAGCACATAACTATTTGTGTCAGGGATTGAAACACTATTTTAATCATGTAGAACCCTACATGAAATTTATGGCGAATGAGTTGTCTAAAAAACGAGCTCCTGCCAATGTTATCGAGTGGGCGAGGAGTAGACAGGCCTAAACAGATAATAATTTTAGAAGAGACTTTTCTTTAGCGAAAGGTCTCTTTTCTTGTTTGTATACCCCGCAGGATATTACATTTCTGTTATAAGCTCGCTTTTAATTAGTTGTTTGTCAGTTGTTTAAAAATGGTATACCATAAACAGGGTATAAATATACCCCCACCACGGTATGGTATGAATTTCGTGTATAGCGTAATTTTGCAGTATCAAAGGTCAATTCAAGAGGTTTATTGTATAAAAATATA
This sequence comes from Paludibacteraceae bacterium, assembly GCA_942493025.1. Classification (GTDB taxonomy): domain Bacteria; phylum Bacteroidota; class Bacteroidia; order Bacteroidales; family Paludibacteraceae; genus Paludibacter. The sequence goes on along the minus strand of OW818663.1, from coordinate 2,696,630 downwards.
AAAAAGGTATGAAAAAGATTGTAACATTAGTATTGGTACTTGCTGTTCTGTTTGGATTATCAAATCCGGTGCAGGCTCAAAAAAACACATTAAAAGGTCAGATTTCGTTGTCGGGAGCATTTGCGCTTTATCCGCTGGCTGTGAAGTGGGCCGAAGAGTTTAAAAAGTTACATCCAGGTGTAAAAATAGATGTCTCAGGGGGTGGAGCCGGAAAGGGTATCACTGATGCTCTGGCTAAAGTGGTTGATTTGGGTATGGTTTCGCGTGAGATTCACCCCGAAGAACTAAAAAAAGGAGCCTGGGCCATAACAGTTGCCAAAGATGCAGTTGTTCCTACCATCAACGCAAAGAATCCGAAAGTAAAAGAGTTATTGGCTAAAGGAATTACGCAGGCGGCCGCTATAAAAATATATGTAACCGGACAATATAAAACATGGGGAAATGTGTTGGGAATCAACTCCAACATTCCTATTCACCTGTATAACCGCTCTGATGCTTGCGGTGCGGGCGAAACCTGGGCGAAATATTTAGGGGGAAAAAAGCAGGAAGAGTTATTGGGGACAGGCGTTTTTGGAGACCCCGGAGTAGCTTCGGCTGTTCAAAAAGACCCTGTTGGATTCGGATACAATAATATTGCTTATGCCTACGATTTAAGAACAAAACGTCCTAACCCGGGAATTTTGGTATTGCCTATCGATGTGAATAATAACGGAAAAATAGATGCTGCTGAAAATTTCTATAGCACTTCTACTCAATTGATTTCGGCCATTGCTCAGGGTAAATATCCTTCGCCACCGGCACGCGATTTATACCTTGTTTCGAACGGAAAACCTACCAATCCGGTAGTTGTAGCCTTTCTGAAATTCATTCTTACCGAGGGTCAAAAGTACAATGTGCCCAACGGATATATCAGTTTGCCAAAAGATAAATTGAGCAAAGGAATAGCAAAATTGAAATGACCCCAAACCCCTGAAGGGGCTTTAAGAGTTTATTTCAACAATCAGAAAAAGAAATAATAATTAAAATGCTTTACTAAGTCTTAAGCCCCTTTAGGGGTTTGGGGTAGTTATCATATTATGTCATCAAACTCATCATATCGAATTCTCAAAAATAAAATTGCCGGAGGGGTTATGTTCAGCATCACTGTTTCTGCAGTGTTGTTGGTGGTACTTATCGGCTTGGGACTTTACTTCAAATCGGTTCCAATTTTTGAGCAGAACAGTTTCTGGCAACTGATTTCCTCTTCGGAGTGGCGTCCTGGGAATGGTCAGTTTGGTTTTTTGCCTTTTATTGCCGGAACAGTTGCGATAACATTTATCGCCATTGTACTGGCTCTTCCCATTGCTTTGTTGTCTGCTCTTTTTTTGACAGAGTTTTCTAAAAGCTACCTCAAAAAATGGGTATTCACGGCTCTTGATATCTTGGCAGGAATCCCGTCGGTAGTGTATGGTGTGTGGGGAACTTTGTTTATAGTGCCGTGGATTTCGGAGAAACTAGCACCGAACTTTGTGGAATATTCTACCGGATATACCGTTTTGGCCGGTGGAATTGTACTGGGAGTCATGATTTTACCATTGTTGATAAGCCTGTTTGTAGAAATTTTCTCGGCTGTTCCGCGTGAGTTCAGGGATGCCGCGCTGTCATTGGGCGCTACCAAATGGCAAACCAGTAAGTTTGTGATTTTGCGTAAAACGTTTCCCGGAATTTTAGCCGCGGTTATTCTTGCAGTATCACGTGCCTTTGGCGAAACGATTGCTGTGTTGATGGTCTGCGGAAATTTACCCATGGTACCACACTCTTTATTCGATTCATGTTATCCGCTACCAGCTTTGATTGCCAATAATTACGGAGAAATGCTTTCGGTACCTTTGTACGAATCGGCCTTAATGTTGGCTGCTTTTTTACTCTTTATCGTGGTGTTTATTTTCAATGCCTCATCAAGAGCAGTGATTTACAGGATAGAGAGGAAGTTTAAATGACCCCCGACCCCTAAAGGGGAGGAAGAGCTGTTGCAATAAATTATAAGAGATACAAAAATATTAATCAAACTAATTAAGTCCCCCTTTAGGGGCTAGGGGTCATGAGACTAAAATTTATAGAAGAAAAAATAGCCAAAGGGCTGATGGTTGTAGCTTCATTGGCAGTATTTGCCTTTGTGGTTAATATCATTTATACCATATTCCGTCGTGGTTTTCCTGCTTTAAACTGGGAGATGATCAGTCAGATTCCAGCCGGTGGATACTATAACGGTGGTGGCGGTGGAATACTGAATGCCATTATCGGCTCGTTGTACATTGTGCTTGGATCTACCTTCCTCGGTTTACTTATCAGCATCCCGGTGGTGTTTTACCTCAATGTATATCTGAAAAAAGATTCAAAACTGGCTTATGTTGCCCGTTTGGCTTTTGATGTATTGTTTGGTATTCCATCTATCGTTTACGGTGCATTTGCGTTTACCATAATGATTTATCTGGGTATGCACACCTCGTTGGGTGGTGGTATTTTGGTAATCACTTTGTTGGTGATTCCTATTTTTATCCGCTCTATGGACGAGGTGGCACAGCAATTACCAAAAGATTTGCTGGACTCCACGTATGCCCTGGGTGCTACCAAACTGGAAACAATAAAGGTAGTGCTCCGACAGATAGCTCCGGGTATTGCCACAGCTACATTGTTGTCGGTGGGGCGTGCCATTGGTGATGCTGCGGGGGTTATGTTTACTGCCGGCTTTACCGATAGTATTCCTACTTCGCTAAATCAGCCTGCAGCAACTTTGCCTTTGTCGGTATTTTTTCAGTTGAGCAGTCCCAATGCCGATGTGCAGGACAGAGCTTACTCCGCCGCATTGATATTGATATTTATAGTGCTTGTTATAAGCATTCTCGGACGATTAATTACGAACCATTTTTCAAAACACAAAATATAATGAAGTCATATCTTTATCAAAATCCATCACGAGCCACATGGGCTGAAGATTATTCTTTTTTGAATAATGATATAAAACATGAGGAAGGTCTCGGAATTAAAAAGTCATATTTAAAAGTAAGTGACTTGAACATCTACATACATAAGGCACATATTCTCAAAAATATAAATATTGAAATTCCGGATAAGAAGATAACCTGTATTATCGGACCTTCAGGTTGCGGTAAATCTACTTTACTCAAGACCTTCAATCGGTTGATTGATGATACCGAGGGTATAAAATATGAGGGAAGTATTTTGGTTGACGATACCGATATTTTCGACAAAAAAACAGAAATAACCGATATTCGAAAGAAAATGGGATTGCTTTCGCAGCGCCCGTGCCCACTGCCTATGTCGATCTACGACAATATCGCTTTTGGTTGTAAAATGCACGGTGAGCGCAATCGGAAAAAACTAAACGAGATTGTGGAAGAACAGTTGAAAGCTGTGGGGTTATGGGAAGAAGTGAAAAACCGCTTACATGCACCTGCATCTAAATTGTCGATTGGTCAGCAACAACGTTTGTGTCTGGCTCGTGGTTTGGCTGTAGAACCGGAGTTTATTCTGGCTGATGAAGCTACTTCGGCTTTGGATCCCATTTCGAGCAAACATATAGAGGAGCTTTTCGTGAAACTGAAACAGGATTATACCATTATTTTAGTTACGCACACCCTTCGTCAGGCTTTGCGCATTGCCGACCACGTTATTTTTATGTATCTTGGCGAAGTAATTGAGGCCGGTCCTGCCGATGAGGTTTTCAATAACCCTAAACAAGAACTGACACAGAAATACCTGGAAGGTGCGTTTAGCTAATTCATAATTCATATTTTTTTTTGACTCCTAACTAAAGTCCCCACAATGTATAAATTACCAACAACTCTCACTGATGATATTGCTTATTTCGGAACGCTGATTGATGATTTTCATCAAGGTAAAATTGAACCTGTAAAATTCAAAGGAACGCGTGTTCCAATGGGCATTTACGAACAACGCAAGGATGGAACCTACATGGTTCGGGTACGTTGTACAGGTGGTTTTATTAGCCCGGAGCAATTGAAACAAGTTGCGCTAACGGCAGAAAGTCATAAGTCGAGCTTATTGCATATTACCACCCGTCAGGAAATTCAGATTCATCATATTAGCATCGATCAGGTAAAAACTATTTTGCCTGAACTTCAAACTGTGGAGCTATCGTCGAAAGGTGGTGGTGGAAACACAGTGCGTAATTTTCTGGTAGATGTAAACAGTGGAATAAGCACTACCGAAGTATTCGACGTGCTGCCCTATGCGGTTGATTTGACCACCCGTTTGATTGCTGAGCCCGATTCATTCACCCTACCACGGAAGCTTAAGATTGCCTTCTCTACCAGTGAAGCCAATGCTGACTTTGCATTCATCAACGACTTAGGTTTTGTGGCTACTATCAAGGATGGTAAACGCGGTTTTAAAGTATATTTGGGAGGTTCGGTAGCTTCTAATCCAACACTTGGATGGGAATTATTTGATTTTGCTCCCGAAGAGGAATTGTTCAATATTGCCATTGCTGCCAAGCAGTTTTTTAATCAGCATGGTAACCGTAAAAATAAACACAAAGCACGTATTCGCTACATATTTTTTAAGGAGGGAATTGAAAAAACAAAAGAATTATTTTTCAATTATTACCGTGAAATAAAGGCAAATGCAAACACTGTTTATACGCCTAACGAATTGGCATTTGAATATAAGACACCCGCATTTGCAGCAATTCAGAATGATTCAATCGAATTTGAATCGTGGAAGAGAAATGCTGTTTTCGCTCAAAAGCAGGTAGGCTTGTTTTCAATCATTATTCCTTTCGAAAACGGAAATACCGATAGTGATACTTTACTGAGAATTGCCGAATTTGCTGATGCTTTTGGCAATGATGTGCTGCGGTTTACACCACGCCAGCAATTGCAGTTGCGCAATATCCCCGAAGCTTATATCCCCAATGTTTATCAATTGCTTGTGCAATTAAATATTAATACCACATTGCCCTGGGTGGCCAATAATGTTGTTTCGTGTACCGGTGCCGATACTTGTCGGTTGGGCATTTGTTTGCCTAAAGGTGCAGCCACAGCTTTGCGCAAACAACTTGGTAAAAGTACGCTTAAATTCGATGAATTGAAAGGGTTTCAGATAAATATTTCAGGATGTCCGAACTCCTGTGCACAGCAAATCTGGTCCGATATCGGGTTTCAGGGACGTGTGGGTCGTAACGAACGCATGTATGCAGCTTACAATGTATTTGTGGGGGCCGATAAAGGTGCAAACCCACAACTTGGACAAGCAATAGGTGCAGTCAGTGCCCGCGATTTACCTCAGTTTACAGAGGAAATTCTGGCGAGTTATCTTGCCGTAAAACAAGAAACCGGTACCTTTAAAGAATATCTTGAAGCCGATGGTAAGGCTAATATCCAGGCACTGGTTGAGAAATATAAAAATGTTCCAGGTTTTGCCGAGGATAAAAACTACTATTACGACTGGGGAAGTGAGGAGTTATTTTCGGTGGCCAACAAAGGCCCGGCCGAATGTTCTGCCGGATTATTCGATATGATTGATGTGGATTTGAAGTTTATCAATGAAGGCATTAAACAATTGGAAACAGAAACAGAAGCACGCAATATCAATCTTATTTTGTATGACATTATTTTCTCGTCGTCGCGTATGCTGTTGGTGACAAAAGGGGCGGAACCGAAAACGGTTTCAGAATCATTCTCTTTGTTTATCGAAAAATTTATCAACGGAGGTTTGGTGAATAACTCATTTACCGACTTGGTAAAGACTGCCGAAACAACACCAACCTATAATTTTGCTACCCGTAAGCAGGAGATTATTGGTCTGGCAAATGCAGTCAAAACCTTATACGAAGGCATGGATGATTCATTGCAATTTAAAACTCAACTGGCAAAACCTACAGAGCCGAAAGTTGAAATTACGTCGCCACAAGAAGCAAATGCGAGTACAGAAGTGCGTGTAAAAGATTTTAGAGGGGTGGCTTGTCCAATGAATTTTGTGAAAACAAAGATTGAATTGTCTTCATTGAAATCAGGAGATTTATTAGAAATTTGGCTTGATGATGGACAACCTATTCAAAACGTACCGGGATCGGTTCGAAATGAAGGACATGAGGTTGTTTCAGTGTTGCAGGAAGGCATTTTTTGGAAGGTTCTAATTAAAAAATGCTGACAGATCTCATATTCTGCATGCAAAAATTTATTTTTTGCGTATGAATATGAATTAAATTGAAATAATTACAAAAATAAAACAAATCTACTCGATGCAAGTATCAGATAAGTAGATGATTACGTAAATCTATACCATGATTATGGTATAGATTTACCCGTATATGGGTATGGTGTATAGTTCATGTATAGTCTAATTTTGCATCATTCAAAACACAACTACACAATCCGTTTCGCATGAAAGAGAAAAATTATAGAAGTCTGCTTAAATCCGTGTCGTGGCGGCTGACAGGTACCATCGACACTTTTGTTATTTCATTTCTGATAACCGGTCAGGTCAAAACAGCTATTTCTATTAGTGGAGTGGAAATTCTCACCAAGATAACGCTATACTACTTTCACGAACGGCTTTGGAACAAGATAAAAATAGGGAAGGTGTCTGAAACACCAAATGATTATCAGATATAGATAAGAATAATTATTTTGCAAATTGACAACTTTAAGGTTCGCAGTTTGTTGTAAATGGGTTAATTTGAAAATTAAAAGAATGGGTATAAAATTAAACGGATCACTATCGAGTGATCAATTGGAACTTTTCACTAGCTTTGTAGCTACGCTTAATCCATCTCAGGTAGCGTGGGTGTCGGGCTATTTGGCAGGATTGTCTGCGCAGGGACAGGAGATAAGTAATGTACAGCCGCAATCCATAGCAACGGCTGCTACTGAAGCGGTTGCAACTACCGGCAGCACTCAGCCAACACTAACTATTTTGTACGGTTCGCGTACCGGAAACGGTGAAGGACTGGCCAAAAAGGCATTGAAACTGGCAGCTGAGCAGGGCATTAAGGCGACCTTGAAAAATATGGCCGACTATAAAACCCGCGATTTGCAGGCGGAGAAAAATTTGTTGGTTATCGTTTCTACGCACGGTGAAGGTGTTCCACCTTTTTCGGCTAAAGAGCTGCACGAATTTATTTATGGCAAGCGCGCTCCGAAACTCGAGGGCGTTAATTATGCCGTGCTGGGGTTGGGCGATTCGTCTTACTTCCATTTTTGCAAAACGGGAAAAGACTTTGATGAGCAATTGGAAAAACTGGGAGCAAAACGCCTGGTGGCACGTGTGGCTTGCGATGTGGACTTTGAAGCTGCGGCTGATGAATGGTTGAAAACAACAATTCCTGCTTTTGGAGGAGGTGAAGTAGTGGCAAGTGGCGCGCCACAATTCAGACTGCTGGCTACCAAAGCAACTAAAGAAGAGACAAAGCCCGATACGCATACAAAGAAGAACCCGTTTTTAGCACCCGTGTACGAGAAAATATCACTACATGGCAAAGGTTCAAAACGGCAGACATTACACATTGAACTTAGTACCGAAGATGCTCCTGGATTGGAGTATGAACCGGGTGATGCAGCAGGTGTTTATCCGCTTAATTCAGCCGAATTGGTAGGAGAAGTGTTATCTGTAACCGGTTTGAATGCAGGTGATTTTGTTATTTTTAATGGAGTGGAGAAAAAGTTGGAAACCGCATTACATAAAAATGTGGAACTGTCGAAAATTACCATTGATGTGGTGCACCGTTATCTGGAAACTTACCCGAATGAAAAATTGAAGAAATTGTCGGAAAAGCCCGATAAATTTAAAGAATACCTGGATGGGCGGGATATAGTTGATTTATTGCAGGATTATCCGGCAGAAGTAACTGCCGAAAATTTAATAAAGATTTTACGTCCGCTGCAGCCACGTTATTATTCTATTTCGTCCAGTCCTAAAGCTTGCCCGGGAGAATTGCACCTTACGGTGGGCGTAGTGCAGTATCATAATGCCGGGCGCCATAAGAAAGGAACTTGTTCCACGTTCTTGTCCGATTTGTCGGTAGATGATGAAAAGGTACCGGTTTTCATAGAATCAAATCCAGGATTCCGTTTGCCCGAGAATGATGAAACACCCATTATCATGGTGGGAGCAGGAACAGGCATCGCACCTTATCGTGCCTTTGTTCAGCACCGCGATCTTGCCGATAATAAAGGAAAAAGTTGGCTGTTTTTTGGAAATCGCAATTTCGAAACAGAATTTTTGTACCAAACCGAGTGGCAGGGTTTCCTGAAATCGGGGGCATTGACAAAAATGGATGTGGCTTTCTCAAGAGACGGTGATAAAAAGCTGTACGTTCAGGACAAGTTACAGGAAAATGCAGCCGAAGTATTCCAATGGCTCGAAGAAGGAGCACATGTTTACATCTGTGGCGATATGAAAAAAATGGCAGGTGATGTACAACATACTTTGACGAAAATAGTAGAAAAGCATGGTGTGCTGAGCAAAGAAAAAGCACTGGAATATGTAGACAATTTACAGAAAGAGAAAAGATTGCAATTGGATGTGTATTAAAAGACCCCTAACCCCTGAAGGGGAATAATATTTGCATTAATTTGAAAAATACAATATGAGTAAAGATAAAAATATACCGGATGTTACTAACTCAAGTTCTCCGTCAGCTGACGGACTAGGGGTTTCATCGGTTGAAATTCTAAAAGAAAACAGCAACTACTTGCGAGGTACGATAAAAGAGAGTTTGAGCGATCCTCTAACCGGAGCTATCCGCACGGACGATCAGATTCTGATTAAATTTCATGGTACCTACCAACAGCAGGATCGTGATTTGGATGAAGAACGCAAACATCAGAAACTGGAACCGCTCTACAGCTTCCTTATCCGCGTGCGTGTGCCCGGTGGAGTTACTACAGCACAGCAATGGTTGGCTATGGATGCATTATCCGATAAATATGCCGATAAAACACTGAAGTTGACTACCCGTCAGGCATTTCAGTTTCATGGTGTGTTGAAACGCAACCTGAAAACAACGATAAAAGAAATCAACCAGTCCTTGCTCGACACCATTGCGGCTTGTGGTGATGTAAATCGTAACGTGATGAGTTCGGCCAATCCGTTCGAGTCGCCGGTACATGGCGAAGTGGCGGAGGATGCTAAACGTATTTCGGCACATCTCACTCCACAAACCAATGCGTACCACGAAATATGGTTGGACGGAAAATTGATTGAAGGTGGCGAGAAGGAAGAAGAACCTCTTTACGGAAAGCATTACCTGCCCCGCAAATTTAAAATAGCGATGGCCATTCCCCCTCGCAATGATACCGATGTATTGTCGAACGATCTAGGTTTTATTGCCATTGTTGAAAATGGCAAGTTGCTAGGCTATAACCTCACAGTGGGTGGTGGTATGGCGTATACTTTTGGAAACAATGCTACCTATCCTCGTGTAGCCGATGTAGCAGGCTATTTCCCGAAAGAGAAAATCGTCGAAGCAGCCGAAGCTGTACTTGTTTTTCAGCGCGACCACGGTAACCGCTCCGAACGTAAAAATGCACGATTGAAATATACAATTGATCGTCTTGGATTGGATTTCTTCCGTTCGGAACTGGAACGTACGCACGGTTTAAAATTAGAGCCTTCGAAAGCGTATGAATTTGTAACGCTGGGTGATAAATATGGCTGGACCAAAAGCGAGGATGGACTTTGGCATTACGGTGTTTTTGTTGAAGGTGGAAAATTGGTAGATAAAAATGGCTATTTGGCAAAAACGGCTATCCGTGAAATTGCCAAAATTCACACAGGTACTTTCATTCTTACCGGCAATCAAAATGTGGTCATTGCTCAAGTGACTGAAAAACAAAAGCCGGCTGTTGAAAAGATACTCAAAGACTATAAAATTGTAGACGGAAACAGCCTTTCGCAACTTCGTCAGAATTCAATTGCTTGTGCTGCCTTACCGCTTTGTGCACTGGCTTTTGCCGAAGCAGAGCGTTATTTGCCTTCGCTTGTGGATCGGATTGATAAGATCTTAGCTGCGAATGATTTATTGCAAGTGCCTATCAGTATTCGTATGACAGGATGTCCTAACGGTTGCGGTCGACCTTTCTTAGCCGAAATCGGTTTTGTGGGACGTGGACCGGGACGTTACAATTTGTATTTGGGCGCTAGCTTTACGGGTGACAGATTGAACAAACTGTACAAAGAAATGCTATCAGAAGATGAGATTATTGCTGCTCTAACGCCTATTTTGGAAGACTTTGCTAAAAGCAGAAACGCTGATGAGCATTTTGGTGATTTTGTTATTCGCAAAGAATATGTGAAAGCCACTACGGCCGGTTTGAATTTCCATAATTAATATATTGTTATTGGTTAACAGATTAATTGGTTAATTAGTTGGTGCATAGAAAGATCAGCTGATAACCAATGAACCGATGAACCAATGAACCGATGAACCAATGAACCGAGAAGACTTACAATTTCTGCCTATTTCCATCAACGTAACCAATAAGAAAATACTTCTTATCGGTGGTGGAAAAGTGGCAACACACAAAGGAACTATTATGGCTCGTTTTGTGACGAATGTAACCGTTATTTCGCCCGATTTTACCGACGAAATAAAAAAACTGCCCTATACTTTTATCGAAAAAGAATACGAGAAAAGCGATTTGGAAGGTTTTTTTCTTGTTTATGTTTGTACGGGCAATCACGAACTGAATGCCCAGATAAAAGTGGATGCTGAGGAGCTGGGAATTCTTACCAGCGTATGTGACGCACCCATGTTGTGCGATTTTGTATCGCCGGCAATTCATAAAGAAGAACACGTTACCGTTTCAGTAGGAACCAACGGTCGGAACGCCATGCAATCGGTTGATATTCGTAATCAAATTACGAAACTGTTTCAAGACGGAACAATTCATTTGTAGGAGAGGAACTCCGTTCTCCCTCCCATAAATGGGGTATAGATTTACCATAAGCGTGCGATTGTAGTAACCATGGAAATTGAGGAATTTTGTATCGTCCAAAGAGGACAATCAAATTCTCAATTTAGAAGCGTATGACAAACTACTTTATAATACCCGGTTATCAGGGTTCAGGTGCCGATCACTGGCAAACATGGATTGAAACTACTCAACCTAACTTTCATAGAATTCAACAACGTGATTGGGATCATCCCGACATTGCGGAATGGGCTGATAATATTGATAAGGCCATTGCCGGATACGATCCAAATTCAGTAGTATTAGTCGCGCATAGTCTAGGCTGCCTCACGGTGGCTGAATGGGTAAAACGTTATAATCGCCCTGTGAAAGCGGCATTGCTGGTGGCTCCACCGGATGTAGATGTGATACGGAAAAAAGCTGAAGATATTTTAATAGATGAAACTCCAACTCAACGACTTCCTTTTCGTACTACGCTGGTAGCCAGTACCAACGATCCATGGATGAGCATTGAGCGGGCTGAATACTATGCCGACAACTGGGGCAGTGAATTTATTAATATTGGCAACGCGGGACATATAAATAACTTGTCGGGATACGGTGAGTGGGAACAGGGTTTGGATATTTTGAAAAAGCTGGGATAAAAAATGAGTCTATTGAAAGAAGAAAATATAGAAAATCAAACCGGATATGGAAAGGTGACGTTGGTTGGTTTTGGCCCGGGCGATCCTGATTTATTGACCATTGCGGGTGATAAAGCACTGACAAAAGCAGATGTGATATTTCATGACGACTTGATTGATCAGGATTTTTTGGGTAAATATAAAGCGGAGAAAGTGTACGTAGGCAAGCGCAAGCATTGTCACAGTCATGAGCAGGAGGAAATTAATCAACTGATTTTGAATTCGGCACTCGAAGGCAATGAAGTAGTACGTCTGAAAGGTGGTGACTCTATGATCTTTGCTCACGGAGGTGAAGAAGTAGAGTTCCTTAAAAAAGGTGGTGTGCAGGTGTCTGTTATCCCCGGAATTTCTACAGGAATTGCTGTTGCATCGCTCACTCAAATACCACTAACGTTGCGGGGAATTGCTAAATCGGTGGCCTTTATTACCGGTCATACTTCCGATGTTCATTTACCCAACACCGACACGTTGGTGTGCTTTATGGCGGGCTCTACCATTCATAAGATAGCTGCCAAAGCCATTGCCGAAGGCCGTGAGCCTAAGACTCCGGTGGCATTGGTGCATAATGTATCTTTGCCCGATCAAACTGAATTTCTGAGTACGTTGGAGGAGCTTGCCGGTAGCGAAACCGTTTATCCTACACCCATTATTATCGTAATTGGTGACGTGATTTCGTCCCGCACCGGTTTTGCCGAAACGCTGGAGTTACTCTAGCATCAAAGCGCGTTTAGAGCCAGTTCCTTTGCTTGTTTTATACGGTCGGCCATGCCAATGCCGTTGCGTAGATTACCGCCGATTTGTAAACCGGGATATTGTTTTTCTAGTTGAGTGATGGTCGAAAAACGCTCACCACTTTCCACACCATATTGCGGAATAGCCCAATTGTGACGAATGATCTTAAATAAATCGGGAGTGAAGCTTTTCAAATTGAGCAGTTCCTTGCATTCTCGTTCCACAATACGGGTAATTTCCGCGTCGCTTAATTGGATCAGATCCTGACGACGAACGCCGCCCATAAAAATAGAGAGCAAAGCCCCACCTTCGGGAGCACGATTTTTGAACAACGAAGACATGTACAACACGCCGAGTATGTCGCGCTTTTCCAGCGACGGAATTAATCCGCCAAACCCGTCGAGTTCCTGCCCCGGCCAATTGTTCCAACCCAACGCTAACTCAATTACTTTGGTGTAAAGCAAAGAATCTATCTTGTCCATTGCCGATTTTTCAATAAAAGGCAGTGTTTTCGCCAATGCATGAGCGCCGATGGTGCTGATTACCTTGTTGGCTCTGATGGTGTAGCTCTCTCCGTTTGTATTTTGATACTTAACGACATAGCCGCTTTCTATAGGATGAACGGTTATATTATCAGCCCCTAAAACTATATTTTCAGCCCCTACCGATTGCTGCAATGCCTTAGTCAGCGAACCCAACCCATCAACGCATGAAAATACTTTTTTGCTGACTTTTTTCTCTTCCTCAGTTTTCTTTTGGAATCCTTTCCGAAACGAACCGCCTATCAAACTACCATATTTTTGCTCCAGATCATAGAGTTTAGGTAAGGCATATTTGGGAATCAAATAGTTCGGATCACCGGCATACACGCCAATGATAAAGGGGTCGATGGCATAATTGAGGAAACTTTTGCCCATTCTTCTTTTTACAAATGAAGCCAAATTTTCATGCGGATCTTTCCCTGCCGGACGAAAGGGTTCGCCCAATATTCTGAATTTATCTTTCAACGAAAATAAGGGCGTATTGATGGCATCTTTAAGTCCCTGAGGTAAATGTTCCCACTTCCCATTCTTCAGAATAAATCTCTTTTTTACATTCTCTCCACCTACTTCCAACTCACATTTCCCCGCCAACTCCTCGAAAAGTTCCACCACGGTAGTATTGCCCACTACTCCCGTATTGGGACCATTTTCATACAAAAATCCATTTTCTTTTATCGATTGAATGACTCCTCCTACCTGAAATTGTTTTTCAAGAACGATACATTTTTTGTTGAATTTATTCAGGTAATGAGCTGTGGTAAGTCCGGTAAGTCCGGCACCTAAAACGACCACATCGGTCATTGTTTCGTTGGAATTTGTTGTCATTTTTCTATGAGTAATTGTTTGAAAGTGGCTATCAATAACGGATGCGATGCCGGAATTTCTACCCGGCAGATATGTTTGAATCCAAGTTCTTCTTTTCCAAAAGGAGCAATTTCAATGCCTTGATCGTAAGCTGTTTCAAGGTTTTCGTTTACAAAGCTTATCGGTACGAGCATTATTTCATCGATGCCCTCAGCTTTCATCGTTTTCAGACAATCTTTGGTGTCGGGATCTACCCATTTTACCTTGCCAATTTTGGATTGAAAAGCTACTCTGTAGGACAATTTCATCTTATTGGCAATCAGCTTAGCCGAAGCCTTGATTTCGTCGACATACGTATCTCCGTCATCCACATTGTACTGCGGGATGGCGTGAGCACTAAAGACGAGCGTTGGATGCTTATAACCGTATTTATCAATGGCTTTCTGAATAGTATCCACCCAGTAATTGATAAATAATTCGTTTTCGCCATACGTCCCAAGTTCTGTCATTTTCAGGTCGGGATATTTTTTCTGAATTTTAGCCAGATCCGTTTTTACACTTTCGGTAGTTGAATAGGCTGAGTGAGGATACATGGTAATAACCCGGATGTCCTTGATTCCTTTGTCACGAAGCGTTTCCACACCTTGTTGTATGCCGGGTTTACTGTAGGAATAAGCGGAGGTAACTATATAATCATTGCCTATCTCCGAAGCAAGTTGTTCGTTGATGAGCTTCATCGATTCCTTCAGTTTCGAACCTCCGATTTGCTGGTACTTTTTCCACGATCCCGAATGACGAAATGTGCTGATCATAAAGGCCAACATCGTTCTTGGTATTTTCAGAAAGGGGAGAATGGCTTTGTCGCTGAACATATTAAAAAGAAATTGCCTCATTTCTTTTTTTGAAAGAGGCGATCCCATGTTTATCAATAATACACCCGTCATACCGTTTTCGAAAATTGAGAGTCGGTGCTTCCCAAAAAAGGGTCAAAAAGCATGGCAATGTTTCTGACTACAAACATTCCATCGGCACTTACATGGATATTATTATCAATGATTTCCACCAGTCCATCTTCAATAAATGGATCTAGCTTAGAGGGATGATAACCCGTAACCGCTATTACTTCTCCTGCACTGCATTTCAAATGTTGAGCAATCTCCTCAAAATTCAGATACCCGTTGCACATCACCTGATTAATCACCTCACGAATAATGATTTCTTCGTTTGACATGCTGTAACCACGTTCCGTCGCCAATCCGGTTGCCTCAATGGCATCCATGTAGTGGTGCAGGTTTTTGATGTTTTGGGCATAAGTTCCCCACAGTTGTGAGATGGAAGATGTACCGAAAGCATATACCTGTCCGGTTGTTTCGCGCGTACAATAGCCCTGAAAATTACGATGTAGATTTTTATTGTGTTTCGCAATGGCAAGATTGTCGGTTGGCTTCGCAAAGTGATCCATACCAATGGCTTCATAGCCTTTGCTTGTCATTATTTCGTATCCGGCAAGCAGCATTTGCAACTTTTCTTCGGGTCCGGCCATGTGGTTTTCGTCCATTTTCTTTTGGTTAGGATTTACCCAGGGCACGTGAGCGTACGAGAAAGTAACGATGCGATCGGGCGACAGCGAGATTGCTTTTTCTACATTTTGTTTGAAGCTTTCGAGCGTTTGTAAAGGTAATCCGTAGACCAGATCAAGATTGATACCTTTGAAATTATTCTGGCGCAGGCGTTCCATTACCTGTTCGATAGGGAACTTCGGCGGACGGCGATTGATAGCTTTCAGCACTTCAGGATTGAAATCTTGGATGCCCATACTCACACGATTGAACCCAATAACCGCCAACCGATCAATGTCTTCCATTGTCAGGTAGGCGGGACTACACTCAATGGCTATCTCCGGATTCTCGGTAAACTGGAAGAGTGATTTTATTTTTTCGGTAATCTCGGCGAGATAATCAAAATTGATGGAGTTAGGTGTACCACCACCCCAGTGAATCTGACTTACTTTACGCGCTTTGTCGATATGTTGTGCCACGGTATCTATCTCTTTCAGAACACAATCAATGTACCGTCTGATCTTTGCAGCACTTTCGAATGCGGTAGTGTTACAACCACAAAAATGGCACAACTGCGGACAAAACGGAATATGAATATAGATAGAAATACTTTCAGGGTATTGCTCGTTCGACTTTATAACTGCGGGAATAAAATCGGCAGTCGTAAAGTTAGTGCTAAAACTGGTGGCCGGCGGATAACTTGTATATCGTGGTCCTGTTTTATTGTATTTATTTAAAAATTCGGGAGTTATTTTCATTTTTTTTTCTCGTAAAGGCACAAAGGGCCGGTTTTGTGATCGAACGCAGATTACACAACGTTTTGTCTAATACGTATATTCTAATTGCGTAAATTCGCGTAATTTGCGTTCAAAAGAATTATCTCTTCCAGTCCGTGTTTTTTACCCAATCTACTACAAACTTTACGTTTTCAAGTTTATTGTCGGGCGAAAGTCCATGACCGGTATTAAAAATCCAGTTATGGTTTTGTTGACCAAAAGTTTTATATTTTTCAAGTTCTGCTTCCAGAATTTCTTTGTTGTCGATAGCCAAAATACGAGGATCCAAATTTCCCTGAACGCCTACTTTTTTGTCGCACAATGCCCTTGCTTCCGGCAATGAATACTGCCAGTCGATGCCAACGAAATCAGCCACATCGTAGTTGATATGTGCCAATCCGATGCCAAGGCCTTTCGGGAAAAATATCACGGGTGTGTTTTTACTTCTCACCGCGTTGGTTATTCTGTTTACAAAAGGCATGATGCGTTCGATATACATTTCGGAAGGAATCAGGCCTGCATGCGTTTCGAATAACTGAAACACATCAATGCCGTGTTCTGTTTGCGTAGTGGCATATTCAATGGAAAGTTCGGTAATTATTTCCAGAATTTGTGCCGACAATTTTGGATCGTTGTAGAAAAGTTTGATGGCATTCGAAAAATTATGATTGGCACTATTGCCTTCTACCATATAGCAGAAAGTGGTAAACGGTGCCCCGCAAAATCCAATCAGAGCCACATCCTCCGGCTTTTGTTTTTTGATAATGTCCAACGCTTTGTACACGTGTTCCAACTTAGAACTATCGGCTTTCAACGATGATAGTTGATTTCTGGCATCCTGCAACGGATTATCAAAAATAGGTCCTTTATCTGTAAATTTCAAATCCATTCCCAATGCTTCGGGAATGATAAGAATGTCGGAGAATAAGATAGCCGCATCCACCCCTAAATCATTTACAGGTAGTAAGGTAACTTCTGCTGCCAACTCAGGGTTTAGCATTAATTCGCGAAAGCTATGTTGCTTGCGTAGTTCGAGATAAGAGGGGAGAACCCTACCTGCCTGGCGCATAAACCAAACCGGTGGTCTTTCGCGTTTAACGCCTTTGAGCGTATCTATGAATATTGAGTTTGACATGGTGTTATTAATTGGGTCTCGCGAGTTCCAACTCGCGTTGATTTTATTTATGAGTATGCTAATTTTATTCGCGCAAATTTGATGTTTACAAGAACCGCGAATTGGAATTCGCGAGACCCTTGTGATTTACAATTCCATCATTGCTTTCAAGCTGGCTTCAATTGTTTTTTCGATATCTTCGTCACTGTGCGCATTGGAGATAAAGGCAGCTTCGAACTGAGATGGTGCTAAATAAATGCCGGCTTCAAGTGCCAGACTAAAATATTTTGCATATTTTGCTTGATCGGATTTCATTACAGCTTCGAATGATTCAACTTTCTCTAAATCAGTAAAAAACATGGTCAACAATGATCCTACGCGATTGATAACTGCTTTCACGCCTGTTTTTTGTAAATTTTCTTTTAATCCTTTTTCAAACTTAGCTGCTTTACGTTCCAGTTCTTCGTAGATAGACGGATTGTTTTTCAATGTTTTAAGCATTTCGAGTCCGGCAGCCATGGCCAACGGATTTCCCGATAATGTTCCTGCCTGATAAATTGGGCCGACGGGAGCCAACTGTTGCATAACGGATTTTTTCCCGCCGTAAGCACCAACAGGTAAGCCTCCACCTATAATTTTACCCAGCGTCGTAATGTCGGGCATCACGCCGTAGTATTGTTGTGCACCACCGGGCGATAAACGGAAACCTGTAATCACCTCGTCAAAAATCAACAAAGCACCATTGTCTTCGGTTATTTTTCGTAGTCCTTCCAAAAATCCTTTTTGAGGAAGCACCGCGCCCATATTGGCAGCCACGGGTTCAACGATGATGGCGGCAATTTGATTTCCGTATTCGCCAAATATTTTTTCTACAGAAGGCAGATCGTTGTAATTAGCTGTCAGCGTATCTTTTGCAATGCTTTCAGGAACACCCGGACTGTCCGGCAAGCCAAGCGTCAACGCGCCCGAACCGGCTTTGATTAAAAAGCTATCGCCATGACCATGATAGCACCCTGCAAATTTCAGGATTTTACTCCTTCCGGTTACACCACGCGCCAAACGGATGGCACTCATGGTAGCTTCGGTACCGGAGCTCACCATTCTCACCATTTCGATGGAAGTCACCATGCTGACAATCAGTTCCGCCATTTCGGTTTCCGCCAGAGTGGGTGCTCCGTAGCTGGTTCCCAGCTCTGCCGTTCGCTGAATGGCTTCTACTATAGGTTGGTAGGCGTGTCCGAGGATTAATGGGCCCCACGAACTTATAAAATCTATGTATTCATTTCCGTCAATGTCGGTAATCTTTGAACCTTTGCCTTTGCTGATTAAAACGGGTTGTCCGCCTACGCTTTTGAAAGCTCTTACCGGCGAATTTACACCGCCCGGAATGACTTCACATGCTTGTTTAAAGGCTGTTTTACTATTTTGTATGTCCATGATATAATAATTACCCCTAATCTGTCAGCTGACGGAGAACTAAGCATGTTTCATATTTGAGAACTTAGTTTAGTGGGCGGTTTTTGTTAATGTTTTTTTGAGTCAATAATTATAAAGACGAACTTACATAGTTCCCCTTTAGGGGCTAGGGGTTCTTTTTTTTATTTTCTGTTCAATACTTCAGCAATTTCTTTAGCAAAATAAGTGATGATAATGTCGGCACCGGCACGTTTGATAGAAAGTACCACCTCCATCATGATACGCTCCTGATCAATCCAATCGTTGGCTCCGGCAGCTTTTATCATCGAAAACTCACCACTCACACTGTAAGCTGCTACGGGGATATTGAAGGTTTGTTTTGCCCGGTAAATAATATCAAGGTAACTCATAGCCGGTTTTACCATTACGATATCAGCACCTTCTTCGATGTCAAGCGCAATTTCGCGCATAGCTTCGTCGGAGTTGGCAGGATTCATTTGGTAGCTGCGGCGGTCGCCAAACTTTGGAGCCGATTCGGCAGCTTCACGAAACGGACCGTAAAAGCCCGAAGCGTATTTTGCAGAATAAGCCATGATAGGTGTTTGGCTAAAGCCGTTTTCGTCCAATATCTCACGAATTTTCTTTACACGTCCGTCCATCATATCGCTTGGTGCAATCACATCGGCACCGGCTTGTGCTAATGATAATGATTGGTTGGCAAGCGTTACCAGCGTCAGGTCGTTATCCACATCGCCATCCACTATTGTTCCGCAATGTCCGTGCGTTGTATATTCGCAGTTACAAACATCGGCTACTATCAACAGGTCATTTCCAAATTGTCCTTTAATGGCACGAATGGCTTTCTGAACAATTCCATTGTGTTCACAAGCCACATGACCGTCTTCGTCTTTACTTTCAGGGATTCCAAAAAGTAAAACCGATTTGACACCCGCAGCAAGTATTTTGGCGCACTCTTCCAACAATAAGTCGATGGATAATTGCGAATTGCCCGGCATGGACGAAATAGGATTGTTTACGTTTGTGCCCGGACAAACAAATAACGGCATGATTAAATCATCGGCACTAATGGACGTTTCTGAAATCATACTTCTAAGAATAGGATTCTTTCTTAGGCGACGGAGTCTTGTTACTGGAAATGACATATGCTATCTATTTTTATTGTTGTTGTAAAAATCGTTCTATCTCGTTTGCAAAACTCTCAGCATCCGACTTCGGAGAAACAACGAGCGGGTGACAATTGTTTTTCAGCAGTTCCATTTCTGTGGTCTTGCCAATACATGCCGCCCTGATATTGGATTTTATATCGTTTGCAAGCATTATTTTGTTGAAATTCCGAAATCCGGATGGGCTGGTAAAGAGTATTATATGATAATTATCGTCTCTGATCTGATCAATAATATCATTGGTTGTATATTCCAATTCTATTGTTTTATATACGTTTACACGATGAACTATGCAGATGTCAACCAGTCCTTTTTCGAGCTTATCTTCTGCCAGTTCTCCAAGTGCCAACAGTACCTTATCAGTAGGCTTAATTTCTTTTTGTATTTCGGCCAATAAATCTTCCGAAGTTTTTCCAGACGATATCAGGTGCGTACTTCCATTGTGTTTCAGCACTTCTTCGCCCGTGCTTTTACCAATAACGGCTATCTTTTTACCGGCTATTACTTTTTCATCAATGTTCAATGCATTCAACTGCTTGTAAAAATGAATTACGCCATTTTTGCTGGTAAACACTATCCACTCGTACTCGTTTATGGATTGAAGTATCGATGTCTGTTCAGCAGCTAGCTCAACGCCGGTGGTTTTTATCATCGGAAAATCAAGCACACAAGCTCCTTTGGCTGTCAGATGATTTTTGATGGTGTCATCTTCAGTCAGCGGTCGGGTAGAAATGATTATTTTACCGGTTAATGTGCTCATGTGTTGTTGAACTTAGTTCGGTCGAAATTGAGTTGTGTCGAAATTGGAATTCCGATTTCTATCTACTTCAATATCTCTATCCCCAGTTTGTTGGCTTCTGCTATAATTTTTTCTGCTAGTTTTCGTCCTAATTTTTCAGCCTCATTGACATTTGCCTGGTCTGAGAACTGTATGATTTGCTGTGTGTGATGGTTGCCCAGCATAACTGCCAGTTGCACCGTTTCATTTTGGATAGTGGCATAAGCTCCCAATGGAAATTTACATCCTCCGCCCACGGTTTTCATAAATGCTCTTTCAGCAAGAATAGCTGTTTCGGTATCCTTGTTGTTGATAGTTCGAAGCAATGCTATTGTTTCTTCATCATCCTTGCGGCATTCAATGGCTATTGCACCCTGTCCAATGGCAGGTATGCACGTGTCGACGGGTAGAAATGCTTTTGTATCAATCTCTTTTCCTAATCGTTTAAGCCCGGCGGCGGCAAGCACTATGGCATCGTATTGACCCTCCTCGAGTTTTTTTAAACGGGTATCAATATTGCCACGCAAATCGGTAAACGTTGCTCCGGGTTTTAGTCCGGCTATTTGCACTATGCGGCGCGGACTACCTGTTCCAATGGTGCAATCGTCGTTCAACTCATCGATACTGAGTCCGTTTTTGATAAGCAACACATCGCGTGGATCTTCCCTCGTCGGGAAAGCAGCGAGTACCAATCCTTCGGGCTGAATGCTGGGTACATCTTTCAGGCTATGAATGGCAAAATCGGCTCTGCCTTCCAGAATGGCATTCTCCAGTTCTTTGACAAAAACCCCGGTTCCGCCAAAAGCAGTCAGGGGTTTATCGGTTACAGCATCGCCGTGAGTAGATATTTTTACGATTTCAAATTCGCAGTCCGGGTTTTGTGCTTTCAGCAATTCAACTGTTTGCTGCGTCTGGGTATAGGCCAGCAAACTGGGGCGGGTAGCGACAACGTATTTTCTATTCATCCTCATGAGTTTCTATGGTAAAGGAATCTTTCAATGTTTTGGTAATGGAAATCATTTCTTCTCTGGTACTTGCTTTTCTCAGATTGGACATGATAACTTTGATAATTCTGTCGGAATAGGCATCCAATACTTTACTCAAATCCTCTTTTTGTGTTTCGTCCAGTTTATTTGTAAATGCTTCGTGCAGATCGAGTGTGCTTTGTTTTACCACCACCAATCCTTTTTTTATTTCGGCCATGGCCGGCATAATGAACTGCTTGGAATACCATTCAAAATAATCTTCCGAAATATCCTTTATGATTTCTTCGGCCTTCGATACTTCAAGTGTTCTTTTATCGAGGTTAGAATCTATCATCTTATTAATGTCATCGATAGAATAAACGAAGCAGTTATCAATGTTGTTGATTTCCGGGTCTATATTTCGGGGAATGGATAAATCGATAAAAATGCGGGTTTTACCTTGCAGAGCTTCTTCCATCATGCTTATTTCGTGTCGGCAAACAATAAAGTTAGGCGCACTGGTAGAAGCAATAATGATGTCGTTTTCGAGAATACCTGTGAAACGATCTGAATACTCGATGGTTCTAGCATCGAAGCGTTCCGCCAACTCGGTCGCTCCCGATCGGTTTGCAACGGTTATATTACAGTTTTTGAATTTGTGTTGAAGATAATCAGCTGTGAGGTTCGATATTTTACCTGCACCAATCAAAAGGATATTGACGTTTTCGCGATCGCCAAAAATTTGCTTTACCATGTCCACTGCCAGCGTGGCTACCGATACCGATCCGTCACCAATTTTTGTTTCCGAACGTACTTTTTTGCCGATCTGTATAGCGGTTTGAAAAACTTTATTCAGCAGGCCGTTAGTGGATTCACTGTCCTTTGCTTCGAAATAGGCATCTCTTACCTGTCCCTGAATCTGATATTCGCCTAGCACCATCGAGTCTAGGCTGGATGCCACTTTAAACAGATGTACTACTGCATCCTGACAGTTTTTTTTGTACACAATAGGCAAAAGCTCATTAGTGGGGATGGAATGAAACGTGCTGATAAAATCAAGAACTTCATTGCTCCCTTTTTCTACATCGTTTACCGAGGTGTATATTTCTACCCGGTTACAGGTAGATAGTATTACGCTGCCTTTTATTGATTTATATGTGTTCAGAAGTTGTAACGCCCTCGGTTTTATTTCATTAGAAAAATGAAGTTTCTCCCGGGTGCTAACGTCTGCTGTTTTAAAATTAATGCCTACAACTAATAAATGCATATCAAACTTAATATTTTATGGCCAATTAAATTGGAGTGTAAAGGTAAACTCATTCTAATTAATAATCAAACTAATTTCAAGATAATTATATAAAATATATATTTGGACAAATGATATACTTTATTTTTTAATCCTTACTGATTTTCTTATTCTTTATCAGCTATTGCGGATGAAACGATTATTTAGGACAAATCTTATGCAAATGAAACAATCAACTGTTTAAAATTGTTAGATGGGCAATGATTTTATTTCTCCCAATGCAGTACTAAAAGTCCTAAATATTCCTATTTATGCCATCACTAGCAGCCATTTCAAAAATCGATTTTCCGTTTAAGATAAGTCAGCAAGAGGTAAAACAACATGTCAACGATTTATTTGCTCCCTCTTATCCTCAGGTGGAGCGGATGCTGGGCGCATTTGATAGTACGGAGATCATCACCAGGAACTTCTGTAAACCGCTTGATTACTATGTGGATTTGCATGATTTTCAGGAGCAGAATGCCGAGTATATACGGATGTCGCTCGAATATTCTATCAAGGCCATTGAAGAGTGCATTTTATCGGCACAAATCAATAAAGAAGACATTACCGATCTTATTTTTATTTCCACCACCGGACTTTCCACACCCAGCTTGGATGCACTTATTATCAACAAGATGAGATTGAGTCAGCATGTAAACCGGATGGCCATTTTTGGTCTGGGCTGCGGAGGTGGAGTTTCGGGCTATGCAAAAGCCCATACGCTGGCCAAAGCCAATCCGGATGCGGTGGTTTTGTTGGTAGCGGTGGAGTTGTGCTCGCTCACTTTTTTGCGAAACGATTATAGCAAAAGTAATTTTATAGGTTCAAGCCTCTTTGCCGACGGGGTTGCGGCTTGCCTCGTTACCGGCGATCATCATGTAAACAAGACAAAAAATAAAATCACATTTCTGGCCAATGAGAGTAAACTGTATTATGATTCACTGGATGTTATGGGTTGGGAGTTTCAGAATGCGGGATTCAAAGTGCTGTTTTCGTCGGATATTCCCACCATTATTCATGAAAACGTAAACAACGATATCACTTCATTTCTTGATAAACAACAGTTGAAAATATCAGATATTAAGAATTTTATTTTTCACCCCGGAGGCAAGAAAATTCTCACTGCTTATCAGGACGTGTTGGCAGTGGAGGGTGATTTTTTGAAAAATACCCGCGAAGTGATGAACGAAAATGGTAATATGTCTAGTGCTACAGTGCTCTACGTGCTAGAAAGATTTTTTACACAAGGCTTCGAAAACGGTTATGGGCTGATGGTATCGATGGGGCCCGGCTTTTCGTGCGAGATGGTTTTACTTCAAATGAATAAATAATATGGCCTTCATCTTTTTCATTTCATTCGTTATCTTTACCCGTGTTGTGGAATTGCTTCACTCGCGAAGGAACGAAATTTGGTTGTTACAGCAAGGTGCTGTGGAGTATGGGCGGAAGCATTATCCGTTTATAGTGGCACTTCACGCGCTCTTTCTCATTTCGTTGGTGGTGGAGTATTCTACTGTGCAAAACGGGTCGTTCAGTGCCGTGTTGTTGGTGATCTATTTTATGCTCTTGGCATTTAAAGTTTGGGTTATAGGTTCATTGGGTAAATTCTGGAACACCAAGATCTATCACGTCACTGGTTTTCCTCTCGTCAAAAAAGGGGCATACAAATACTTCAAACATCCGAATTACGTAATTGTGATAGCTGAAATTGCAATTATTCCTCTTGTGTTCAACCTCTATTTTACCGCCATTGTTTTCACCATTCTCAATTCAATCATGCTTTTTGTAAGAATCAAAGAAGAAAACAAAGCATTGAGAATTTGAGATAACTCCACTCAACTAACAGTAATCCTGTTTTTATGGTGTTTTCCCCCCATGATGACAGGATTTTCTGTATATATATTGAAATATCATCAATTTAGCAGATTGCGTCTACCCTGTTTATGGTATAGATTTACTTCTATTGTGGTATTCTTTTGTGTTGATGTGCAACGTAATTTTGCATCGTATTCAATTCAACAATTACACGATTCAACAATTACACAATACTTATGAGCTACAAACTAACTCACCTCAAAGAATTAGAGTCCGAATCCATTTTCATTTTACGTGAAGTGGCGGCACAGTTCGAAAAACCGGCTTTGCTTTTTTCGGGCGGAAAAGATTCTATCGTAATGGCTTATTTGGCTTACAAAGCCTTTTATCCGGCTGCCATTCCATTTCCATTTGTACATATCGACACAGGACATAATTTTGAAGAAACCATTACGTATCGCGATGAATTAGTAAAGCTGTTGGGTGCCAACTTAATAGTTGGGTCGGTCGAAGAGTCGATTAAAACAGGGCGCGCAGTCGAAGAAAAAGGATATACGGCCAGTCGCAATAAACTGCAAACGGTTACACTGCTGGATACGCTCGAAGAACATAAATTTGATGCTGCATTGGGTGGCGCTCGTCGCGACGAGGAAAAAGCCCGTGCCAAAGAGCGTTTCTTTTCACATCGCGATGAATTTGGACAATGGGATCCTAAAAATCAACGTCCGGAATTGTGGAACATCTTTAATGGTAAAAAACAACTGGGGGAGCACTTCCGCGTTTTCCCTATCAGTAACTGGACAGAGATGGATGTATGGCAATATATTTTGCAGGAAAATATTCCTCTGCCATCATTATATTATACCCACGAGCGTGAAGTGTTTGAGCGCGACGGCGTGATCTATGCAGCTTTGGATGCTATCCCGCGTAAACCAACCGAAACGGTGGAGCTGAAACAAGTTCGTTGTCGTACTATCGGTGATATTACCTGTACCGGTTTGACGCTTTCAACGGCCAATTCATTGGTAGATATTATCGACGAGATAGCCAGTTCACGTGTTACCGAACGTGGTGGACGATCGGACGATAAACGCTCCGAAGCAGCTATGGAAGACAGAAAAAAGGCGGGATATTTTTGACCCCTAACCCCTAAAGGGGAATAAATACCCAAATCCCTGACGGAGCTTAAAGGCCAAGTCTTTGATTTAAGATTAAATAAAACAAAACTAATATTTCTTGTTCCCCTGTAGGGGCTAGAGATAGTTTCCAATCAATTACTGAAATTTGAATTATGAGTAATATAAAAAATATAACAGACAAAACTAACTTAGTTCCCCTTCAGGGGCTAGGGGTTGAGGGTTACCTAGATATGGAGCTTTTGCGGTTTAGTACTGCAGGGAGCGTGGATGATGGCAAGAGTACACTTATCGGCCGACTGCTTTACGATAGCAAATCTATTTTCGAAGATCAAATGCAAGCTGTAAAAGATGCGAGCAAGCGCCTTGGTCTGGGCGATGAAGTAAACCTTGCATTGCTCACCGATGGACTCCGTGCTGAGCGTGAGCAAGGCATTACTATCGATGTGGCTTACCGCTATTTCGCTACGCCTAAACGAAAATTTATCATTGCCGACACTCCGGGACATATTGAATATACCCGTAACATGGTTACCGGTGCTTCTACTGCCGATGTGGCCATTATTCTTATCGATGCCCGTAATGGAATTATCGAGCAAAGCAAACGTCACTCGTACATTGCTTCGTTATTGCAAATACCTAATGTGGTGGTGGCCATCAATAAAATGGACTTGGTTGGTTTCTCCGAAGATGTTTTCAATACGATTAAGAAAGAATACGAAGAGATTTCCAAGATATTAAAGTTGAAGAATGTCATCTTTATCCCCATTTCGGCTTTGAATGGCGACAATGTAGTGGATGCTTCTACCAACACACCCTGGTACAAAGGTGAAACTCTGTTGCACTTGCTCGAAACATTACCAGTGCGTGTTGATGAAACCAAGCTACCGGCGCGTTTCCCGGTACAATATGTCATTCGCCCCTACAGCGATGAGTTCCACGATTACCGCGGATATGCCGGTCGTATTTCGGGTGGCAGCTTTAAAGTCGGTGATGCCGTAACTGTTTTACCATCGAAAACTGCCTCCAAAATTGTAGCTATCGACGAGGGAAATCAATCGCTCGAAGAGGCTTTTACACCACAATCGGTTTCTATTCGTTTGGCTGATAATGTCGACATTAGTCGTGGCGATATTATTGTAAAATCGGATGAACATAAACCAACAGTTAGTGCCAATGTATCGGTTATGGTTTGCTGGCTGAATCACCGACCATTAAATGTCGGTGGAAAATACATTATTCGCCATGCTACCGACGAAACACGTGCCATTATCAAAGAAGTACATTATAAAGTAAATATCAATACGCTGGAAAATATTTTGGATGATAAAACCGTAAATGTAAACGATATTGCACACATTACTATTAAAGCAATGAAACCGCTTAAGTACGATTCGTATCAGGAAAACCGGATTACCGGTAGTTTGGTGCTGATTGACGAAAATACCTTCGAAACAGTGGGTGCCGGAATGATTGTGCATGATTTGGAAGATGAATCGTTTGCCATTTAAAAGATGACCCCTAACCTCCGCCAATAGTCGGACAGGCTCTAAAGGGGGAAAAGAGATATTGCTACTGATTATTTGAAAATTATGAATAAAGAAGAAAATATACAAGCCGAAAGTAACTCAGTTCCCCTTCAGGGGTTAGGGGTTCTCAACCAACAATTCCAGGATAAATCGCCCGAAGAGGTACTTCGTTTTTTTCTGGAAGAATACAAAGGCAAAATTGCTTTGTCGTCCAGTTTGGGCATCGAAGATCAGGTGTTGACCGATTTGGTTGTCAAGGTAGATCGGGATGCACGCATCTTTACGCTGGATACGGGTCGGCTTTTCCCTGAAACCTACAGTTTAATAGATCGTACCAATTCGAAGTATGACATAAAACTCGAGGTCTTTTTCCCCGATCACACCGAAGTGGAAAAGATGGTAAAGGCGGAGGGAGTTAATCTCTTTTACAATGGTATCGACCAACGAAAAAGATGTTGTCAGGTTCGTAAACTGGAGCCGTTGAAACGTGCTTTTGCAGGTCTCGATGTTTGGATTTGCGGTTTGCGTCGCGACCAATCAGTTACCCGGCAGGCCGTGCAAATGGTAGAGTGGGACGAAAGCAATCAATTGATAAAACTCAACCCTCTAATCAATTTTACGGAACAAGAGGTGTGGGATTATATCAAACAGCATCAGGTTCCCTACAATAAACTCCACGACAAAGGCTTTCCAAGCATCGGTTGTCAACCTTGTACGCGCGCCATTGAACCGGGTGAGGATATTCGTGCCGGACGGTGGTGGTGGGAAAATCCCGACCAAAAAGAATGTGGATTGCATAGAAGATAAAAATATATAGTTGAAATGACGGGATGACTCAATGTTATCCCGTCATTTTTTCATCTTGACTATTAGTGAATTATAACAGTCTGTATTTCATTGAAAAATGGATGTTTAGTGAATTTAATATCTCCTTACGTCCACAATATGGCAGTTTTTAAGCCAAATTCAATAAAAAACAAAAATAATGTGCTGAAAATTTGGCTCGTACCTACTTGTTTTTGTTATTTTGCACTCAATTTTGAAAATTACATATTGTAAATTGTAAATTAATCTGTTCCTATGCCTAAAAACCTTGTTATTGTCGAGTCCCCTGCTAAAGCCAAAACGATAGAGAAATTCCTCGGAACCGACTATCATGTAATGTCCAGTTTTGGACATATCCGCGATTTGGCCGAAAAAGGAATAGGTATTGACTTCGAAAATAATTATCAACCACAATATGCTGTTTCTACCGATAAGAAAAAAACGGTAGCCGAATTAAAAAAAGCATGCAAGGAATCTGAAGTTGTCTGGCTTGCTTCCGATGAAGACCGCGAGGGAGAAGCCATTGCCTGGCACTTATACGAGGAACTGAAATTAAAGCCGGAAAATACGCGCCGCATTGTTTTTCACGAAATAACAAAAGAGGCTATTCTTCATGCGATTGAAAACCCCCGGAATATTGATATAAATTTAGTTGATGCCCAACAAGCTCGTCGTGTTCTCGACCGCATTGTGGGTTTTGAACTTTCACCCATACTTTGGCGCAAAATTCGTCCATCTTTGTCGGCCGGACGTGTGCAATCAGTTGCTGTTCGACTTATTGTGGAACGTGAACGTGAGATTAACCAATTTACTGCCGAAGCCACTTACCGTGTCAATGCTATTTTTGATTCAGTAGATGTAACGGGTAAGGCCATTGAGCTGAAAGCTGAGTTGCAACAACGGTTTGCAACTAAAGCCGAGGCAATGGCGTTTTTGGAAAAATGCAAAGATGCTCAATTTAGTGTGGACAGCATCGTTACCAAACCTGCTAAAAAATCACCGGCACCACCTTTTACCACTTCCACATTGCAACAAGAGGCAGCGCGCAAGCTCGGCTTTTCTGTGTCGCAAACCATGCAAGTGGCTCAACGTCTTTACGAAGCCGGAAAAATAACCTATATGCGTACCGACTCGGTAAATCTTTCCGATTTGGCATTGGGAACCTCTAAAGCTGAGATTATCAGCATGGCAGGTGAGAAATACGTGCATATCCGCAAGTTTACTACCAAAAGTAAAGGAGCGCAAGAAGCGCATGAGGCCATTCGTCCAAGTTATATGAATGCGCATACTGTTGAAGGTACCTCGCAGGAAAAACGCTTGTACGAGTTGATATGGAAACGGACCATTGCTTCGCAAATGGCAGATGCCGAACTCGAAAAAACATCTATTTATATAAGTATTTCCGGTGCAAAACATCAATTTGTTGCTTCAGGCGAAGTGATTGTTTTCGACGGATTTCTGAAAGTATATCTGGAATCAACCGATGACGAACCGGATACTGAAAACGATTCATTGTTGCCAAAAATGAATCAGGGCGAGAAATTGCTGCCGATAGAAATTGTGGCACAGGAACGTTTCTCACAAAAGCCTCCGCGCTATGCCGAAGCAAGTCTGGTGCGCAAGCTCGAAGAGTTGGGCATTGGTCGTCCTTCAACCTATGCACCCACTATTTCTACTATCCAAAACCGTTTGTATGTAGAAAAAGGCGATCGCGAAGCTTCAAAACGTGATTATAATGTATTGAAATTAAAAGCCGGAAAGATTACTGATAAAATCAAAGCCGAGAATACCGGAGCTGAAAAATCAAAACTTTTTCCAACAGATATAGGTACCGTTGTTACCGACTTTTTGACTGAATATTTTCCTGATGTGTTGAGCTATAATTTCACGGCAGATGTGGAAAAAGAGTTCGATAATATTGCCGATGGCGATATCAAGTGGACGGAATCTATCGACAAATTTTATAAAAAATTCCACCCGATTGTAGAAGATACAATGAAGAACTCCGAACGTCAGGTGGGCGAGCGTATTTTGGGTGTAGATCCCAAAAGCGGACGTCAACTTTCGGTGAAAATCGGAAAATACGGTCCGTTGGCGCAAATCGGTACGGTGGAAGAAGAAGAGAAGCCTGTTTTTGCGTCTTTACGTCGCGATCAGTCCATCGAAAGCATTACGTATGAACAAGCGCTCGACTTATTTAAACTCCCGCGTCAGGTGGGCGAATTTGAAGATAAGGTGATGACGGTGGCTATCGGTCGTTTTGGCCCGTATATTCGTCACGATGGTGCTTTTTATTCCTTGCCAAAAACGGATGACCCGATGGAAGTAAGCACCGAACGCGCGATTGAAATTATTGAAGAAAAGCGCGAAGTCGAAAAAAACCGTATCATTCAAACACTGGGTGCTGAAAATGAAATTCAGGTGCTGAACGGTCGCTTTGGTCCTTATTTTACACGCGACAAAGTAAATTATAAAATACCAAAAGGAACCGATCCGCTTTCGCTAACGCTCGAAGCCTGTTTGGATCTGATTGCCGCTCAGCCCGAAGCTGCCAATAAAAAGAAACCTTTCGGTCGAAAAGGGGCAGCAGCTAAACCGGAGAAAGAGAAAGCACCGGCTAAAGCCAAAGCTAAATCGACAGCTAAGGCGAAAACGGCAGCCAAACCAAAAGCTGCTGTAAAGAAATAAAGTTCATTATTATACGTTTTAGAATGGGAGTCCTATCGGCTCCTATTCTTGTAACCCATAACTTGTAACTCACAATAGAATTATGAAAAAGCTATTCTTTCTATCAACATGCCTGATGCTAACGCTATTTGCATCAGCTCAAACGCCTTTCTCCATTGCCGATGGCGAACCGGCTTTAGTGTATGCATTGCCCAAAACAGAGTTCCTGATTGAAGTGCAAACCGAAAAAGTGACTCAAAAGCCGGGAATGTTTTATCGCTACTCGGAGCGCTATTTGGCGACTAATAAAATAGTTACGGATGAGAAAACGACTTATCGAATAAAAGATATTATTGTCAGAACCCGTCCGGTTGCTGATCCAAGCAGAACTTTTGCCGTCAAACCTACTAAAAACTCGGCGTTGAATAATTTGACGGTGACTACTGATGGTTTACTGTGCGGGATAAATGTCACGCCACCTTCAAAATCGAACAAGCGTCAGCAGTCGTCCATTCGTAATGAAGATACTCCTGTACAAACACTACTTCCATTGGGCGAGGAATACATGATGGCGGGCTCTGAAGCCAAATTGGCCGAAGGTGCTGCCAAACAAATTTACCGCATTCGCGAAAGCAGATTAGGTTTGCTGACAGCTGATGTTGAGAAACTTCCGGCTGATGGAGCATCTTTTAAGACTATGTTGGAGGGATTGAATAAGATGGAGCAGAACCTGACAGAACTTTTTGTAGGTAAAATTACCACTGAAGTTCAGACTCAAATCCTGAGTTTTATTCCTGACGTATCAGTCAATAAACAAGTGCTGTTTCGCTTGTCGGCATTAAGAGGACTTGTGGCGAGCGACGATTTAAGCGGAGCTCCGGTCTTTGTAAGCATAACCCCCACAAATGCAGCAGCCTCGGTTGGTGTCAAGGATAAAGGTGATAAGACGGGTATTTACACAGTGCTGCCGGTATCGTGTCAACTATTGATTGAGGATGGTGCTAAGAATATCTTCAGTGCCGAATATGCAGTTCCTCAATTTGGACAGATAATTCCTTTCCCCGAAGCGTTGCTTTCTCAACCAAAGTTGAAAGTGCATATCGATTCGCAAACAGGTCGACTGTTGGGAACAGAACAATAAATCATTTTTGGAAATAACTGGAAAGCCCTTGAGATAAATTTCTCAGGGGCTTTTTTTGTAGTTGGAAGTCCCCTTATTGTCGGGCATAAAAAAGCCCGTCAACTTACGATGACAGGCTATTTCGATGTTAATTAACGCCAATTAGTATATATACTAAATTACTTTGACATTTACTGCATTCAATCCTTTTTTGCCTTCTTGCAAATCAAATTCTACGGTATCACCTTCACGAATTTGATCAATTAATCCAGAAATGTGTACGAAATGTTCTTTGTTTGAACCTTCTTCGCTGATGAATCCAAATCCTTTAGATTCATTGAAGAATTTTACTGTTCCTTTACTCATTGTTGATGTTTTAATAAATTATTGAGCGACAAAGATAGTGTTTAATAATTATAAATCACTATGTTTTGAAAACTATATAATTATTTTTCTTGAAATTTAGTAATAAATGAGCATGTTTGGCAGTGAATTGTCAATTTTAGCACATAAATAATTAATTTTCATTGGGGTTGAGTGGTGTCTTTAACGTAAGTTGATAAAAGTCGGCATCAAGCCATTTTCCAAACTTATACCCCACTTCTTTCAAGGTGCCACAAAGTGTGAACCCTGCTTTTTTATGTAGATGAATGCTGGTTTCGTTTAATGAATCAATAACGCCCATCAGTACATGGTAATCTTGTCGTGCGGCTTCCGAAATCAGTTCGTTCAGCAGTGTTTTGCCCAATCCATATCCGCGCTTGTCGGTTCGCACATACACCGAATGCTCTATGGTGTATTTATACGCAGGGCGCACTCTGAACTGGCCGTAAGTGGCAAATCCCAACAGCGTGTTTTGCTCGTCGAAAGCACCGATAATGGGGTAGTTGCCCTTTATTTTGTCGGCGTACCACGCATCCATTGTTTCCAGAGTGCGCGTTTTGTAATCGTACAATGCTGTGCTGTTCAGAATGGCTTCATTATATATGTCCAATATCTCGGGCAATTGTTCTTCGGTGCAGGGTCTTAATTGATATTCCATGACGGTTGTTATTTAAAATGAAAAACGAGATGATGCTTATAATAGTCTCATCTCGTTTTTGTTGTTTTGAAAAGTAAGAGTTGTCAGTTGAGGGATTCGTACGTAATTCCTAACCTAAAGCTCTTTTCTATTTAGAAATTCCATTTAGCGGCCAATGTCGGGCAAACTTTTAATCCGTTTACCGTCGCAAAGTTGCTGGCTATTTCAATTTCAGTTCCGAATGAAAGATGCGGAGTTACGTTGTACCAAAATTGAGGCTCGGTAATAAATACGTACTTAGTATTTGTTGGAATAAGCAATGGATTATTGCTTGCATCGACAAAGTTAGTGTTGTTTTCTTTCCAAAAATCGGCAAAGCCCGATAGGGTAAGTTTATTTTTATAAAAATTTAAGTTCCACACTCCGGTTAATTGGAACGAGGCATTGGTTTTGCCAATAATGTTTTTGTATAAAACTTTGAAATTTAGAAATTTTGTAAATGATTTGTCATGCCAGCCATAATCTAGCCCTAAAAGATACGCATTGTTGATTGAATATGCCGAGCCTGATGAGAGCGCTCCTAAGCCGCCATTATACTCCAGGTGTGCGCTCAATGGGCTGCTTTTTCCAAACGAAAAACAGCGGGCAATTTCCATGTACGATAAGCCAACTTGTTTTTTTGAACTCAAATTGTAATCATAATCTACGAAAAAGAACGTGTTTCCCCATTTGTCTGGTTTGAACATTTCCAGTGTGGTTGTTACATATTCACGTCCCTTGCCAAAGTCGTAGTGCATTTGAACATTTTGAGCCATCAAAGCCACTGGCAATAAAAAGCTAAATAGAATTAATTTTTTCTTCATCATATCGTTGTTATTAGAATTAATAATAATTTGTGCAAAGATAATATATTCGTATATTTGTTGCAAGCCCTTATTTTTTGTGAAAATTTGCAAGCTCTTGTCTTGATTTGGTGTTGCTCGAAATTTTCTAATTGTGAATAGTAGTTAAAGAATGCCTGTTTTTGAAATAATTTGCACTTATTTGAGCTGTTTTGATTTTTGTAATGTGATTTTTGTTTCGTTTTTTATATATTTCTGATACTGAGTTGTATGAGTGTAATTGTTTGATCGAAAATACGAGATTTGAATACTGTATTCTGTACAATAAGCTCAAAAAACAGGTTGTACAACATGTTTTTTGACTTGTGCAAATTCGAATTTACTGCTTACTTTGCCATCGTTAACTAAACAACACAATCTTTTTTATACCTTAAAAAAACTAATACCTATTTAGACGTGAGACCTTGTGAAAAGTCTCACGTTTTTTTTGTGCATATTTTTTGATTTATTGTGAAGTTGAGGTTTGTATCGTAATTTTTTATTGTTACATTTGCGTGTTTTTTTTCTTATCGGGCTACTTTTAGTTATGATCTGAAATTTGTAAGAAATCACATTGAAAAAATATTCAAAATATATTAACCCTAATTGATAAGAAATGAGTTTTAAAATTGTTGTTCTTGCTAAACAAGTACCTGACACGCGAAATGTGGGTAAAGATGCAATGAAAGCTGACGGAACGGTGAACCGTGCTGCGCTTCCTGCTATTTACAACCCCGAAGATTTGAATGCGTTGGAACAAGCACTTCGCTTGAAAAGTAAAATTGAAGGTGCTACCGTGCACATCCTCACAATGGGGCCAGCCCGTGCAGCCGAAATTATTCGCGAAAGTATGTATCGTGGTGCTGATGGTGGTTACTTGTTGAGTGGACGTGAGTTTGCCGGTTCCGATACATTGGCTACTTCGTATGCGCTGGCTTGCGCCATTCGTAAAATTGGTAAAGTGGATTTGATTTTGTGTGGTCGTCAGGCTATTGATGGGGATACTGCTCAGGTAGGCCCACAAGTTGCCGAAAAATTGGGTTTACCACAAATTACATACGCCGAAGAAATTCTTGATCTTTCTGATAATAAAATTACGGTAAAACGTCGTTTGGAACGTGGTGTCGAAGTTGTCAGAGGATCCCTCCCTATGGTTGTAACCGTTGATGGGTCTGCTCCTAACTGCCGCACACGTCATGCTAAATTGACCTTGAAGTATAAACACGCAGCAACTCCTTCCGAAAGACAAGAGTCCGGTTCTGACTATACTAACCTGTACGATGCACATCCATACTTAAATATTACCGAGTGGGGTGTAAGCGATATTGAACATGATATCCAATGGCTGGGTCTTACCGGTTCGCCAACCAAGGTGAAACAAATCGAAAACGTTGTATTCACGGCTAAAGAAAGCAAACGCCTTACTGCAACCGATGTTGAAATTGAAGATTTGATGAAAGAATTAATTGCTAACCACACGATAGGATAATTACCATGAACAATATATTTGTATATCTAGAAATTGAAGATGGCATTGTTGGCGATGTTAGCTTGGAATTGCTCACCAAAGGGCGCAGCTTAGCCAAACAGTTGAATTGTAAATTGGAGGCTGTTGCTGCCGGTTATAAACTGGATGGTATTGGTGCTCAGGTTTTTCCATTTGGAGTTGATGTACTTCATGTGGCTGATGATAAACGTCTTTTCCCTTATACATCATTACCTCATACTTCCCTGTTGGTCAATCTTTTTAAAGAAGAAAAACCACAAATTGCCCTGATGGGAGCTACCTCTATCGGTCGCGATTTAGGTCCCCGCGTTTCTTCGGCTTTGTTTAGCGGTTTAACTGCCGACTGTACTTCGCTCGAAATCGGAACTTACGAAGATAAAAAGGCTGGTAAAGTTTATGATAATCTGCTTTATCAAATTCGTCCGGCTTTTGGTGGTAACATTGTGGCTACCATTGTGAACCCCGATTGTCGCCCACAAATGGCTACAGTACGCGAAGGCGTAATGAAAAAAGAAATTAAAGATGCCAAGTTTGTAGGTAAAACACGCAAATTGGAAGTGGCAAAATATGTTGCCGATACCGATTTTGTGGTTGAAGTGATTGAACGTCACATGGAAAAATCGAAACTGAACATCAAAGGTGCTCCGATTATCGTATCGGGTGGTTATGGTGTGGGAAGTGCCGATAATTTCAAATTATTGCATGAACTGGCTGCAACACTTGGTGGTGAAGTGGGTGCTTCGCGCGCTGCGGTGGATGCAGGTTTCTCTGAACATGCACGTCAGATTGGTCAAACAGGAACAACTGTTCGCCCTAAATTATATATTGCCTGTGGTATTTCCGGTCAGATTCAACACATTGCCGGTATGCAGGAAAGTGCAATTATTATCGCTATCAACAACGATCCAAAAGCACCCATCAACCAAATTGCTGATTATGTAATTACAGGAACAGTGGAAGAAGTATTGCCAAAAATGATCAAATTTTACAAAAAGAACTCGAAGTAACATGAACTTTTTTAACGACAATCCCGCAATAAAATTTCAGCTTTCGCATCCGTTGATGCAAAAAATAGTTGCCCTCAAGGAGCGCAATTTTGCTGATAAAGATAAATATGATTACGCATCACGCGATTTTGAAGATGCTGTAGAAAACTACGAAAAAGTGCTTGAAATTATCGGCGAAGTATGTGGAGACATCATTGCTCCAAATGCCGAAAGTGTTGACCACGATGGACCTCAGGTAGAAAATAGCCGCGTGATCTATGCGCGTGGTACTCAGGAAAATCATGATGCATTGAAACAAGCCGGTGTGTATGGTCTTACCTTGCCACGTCAATATGGTGGTCTTAATTTCCCAATGGTGGCTTACGTTATGTCGGGCGAAATGGTTTCGCGCGCTGATGCCGGTTTTGCCAATATCTGGGGACTTCAGGATTGTGCTGAAACGATCTCGGAATTTGCTTCTGAAGAAATTAAAGCTGAATATTTGCCACGTGTGTGCGAAGGTGCTACCTGTTCGATGGACTTGACCGAGCCGGATGCCGGTTCCGACTTGCAAGCTGTAATGTTGAAGGCAACATACAACGAGAGTGATGGTATGTGGTATTTGAACGGTGTAAAACGTTTTATAACCAATGGTGATGCTCAGGTGAAGTTGGTGTTGGCTCGTTCGGAAGATGGAACTTCTGATGGACGTGGTCTGTCTTATTTTGTTGCTGATAATAAACATGATCATACGGTGTTGGTTCGTCGTATCGAAAATAAATTAGGTATCAAAGGTTCTCCAACCTGCGAGTTGGTGTTCAACAATACACCGGCCAAATTGGTAGGAACCCGCCGTATGGGCCTTATCAAATACGTGATGTCGTTGATGAACGGTGCCCGTTTGGGTATTGGTGCTCAGTCGGTTGGACTTTCATCGGCTGCTTACAACGAAGCATTGGCTTATGCTAAGGATCGTCGTCAGTTTGGCAAAGCAATTATCGAATTCCCAGCCGTTTACGAAATGGTTTCGGTCATTAAAGCAAAACTGGACGCTTCTCGTGCATTGTTGTATGAAACAACACGTTTTGTAGATATTTACAAAGCGTACGAAGCTATTGAGGCCGACCGTAAATTGGATGCCGACGAAAAAGCTGATTTCAAAGAGTATTCAAGATTGGCCGATGCTTTAACTCCAATGCTTAAAATGTTTACCAGTGAATATGCCAATCAAAATGCATACGACTGTGTACAGGTTCATGGTGGTTCCGGCTTTATGAAAGATTATGCTTGCGAGCGTTTGTATCGTGATGCACGTATTATGACTATTTACGAAGGAACTTCTCAATTGCAGGTGGTGGCGGCTATCCGTCACGTAACTACCGGCAATTATTTGAAAATGATTCGTGACTATGAAATTCAACCCATTAATCCGGAGTTCACTTCGTTCCGCAAACGCTTGCAGATTATGACTAATTTGTATGCCAATGCAGTGACACGTGTTACGGAAGCTAAAAACCAGGAGTATTTAGATTTTCAGGCACGTCGTTTGGTTGAAATGGCTGGACATATCGTGATGAGCTATTTGTTGATTATCGATGCAACGCGCGATACAGAGGATCAATTCCGCAAATCGGCTGAAGTTTATCTTAATTATGGTGAGGTCGAAGTTCGTCGTCATGCAGCATTTATTAAAACATTTGACGTAGAAAACGTTGATGTTTATAAAGTGGTGTAAATCATATTTATTATAATGAATAGAAACGCTCCCAATCATTCACTGGGGGCGTTTTCTATACAATTCTATTTTTAAAGTATTCATACTTGCAACTTATTTTCGGCATGAAAAAAATCATTCAATCGATTGAACAGGTGGTCATTTTAAAGTATTCTTTAAAATGGTCTTTGTTGGTTTTGCCGGTAGCTTTGTTTGCCGGTTCGGTGGTTGCATTATTTTTATTTTTGCTGGATTTAGCTACAAAATTTAGAGGACAGCACGAGTGGTTGCTCTATTTTTTACCCTTTGCAGGTATTGCCATTGTGTGGGCGTATCATTCGAAAGGGAAAAATACTTCTGCCGGCAATAATCTGGTGATGGATGAAATTCATAAGCCGGGCGGGGGTATACCGGTTCGTATGGCTCCGTTCATACTTGTGACGACGGTTGTGACGCATCTTTTTGGAGGGTCGGCAGGTAGAGAAGGTACAGCTGTTCAGATTGGTGGTAGCCTGGCCAGTTTTGTGGCTAAAAAACTAAAATTGAGTGCTGAAGATACCCGTATTCTTTTAATGACCGGAATTGCTGCCGGGTTTGGCGCTGTGTTTGGAACTCCGGTAGCCGGAGCTATTTTCGCATTGGAAGTTCTGGCAATAGGACGGATAAAGTACGATGCTCTTTTGCCTTGTTTTTTTGCTGCTGTTATGGCTGATATTGTTTGTCGGGCGTACGGTATTCAGCATACGCATTATCATATCGATTTTCATGAGCAGCTGAATTCGGTAGTTCCTTATCTGAACTTTGATTATCTGCTTTTGATAAAGGTAGTCCTTGCCGGTTTTTGCTTTGGCATTATCAGTTATTTGTTTTCTCAATTATCTCACCAGATAAAAAAACAATCTCAGCAACATCTTAAAAATAAATATCTTATCCCATTTGTGGGTGGGTGCATTGTTATTACACTTACTTTTTTAGTGGGCACTACTGATTACCTGGGTTTGGGTGTTGCCACCTTCTCTGGTTCAGGTACGAGCATAGTGAATGCTTTTAAGGCAGGAGAAATTGATTCTTTTGGCTGGGTCTGGAAGTTGATTTTTACCACTGTAACGCTTAGCATGGGCTTTAAGGGTGGGGAGGTTACACCTTTGTTCTTCATTGGAGCTGCGCTTGGAAACACGCTTGCAGTATGTTTTGGTGCGCCTATTGATTTGATGGCCGGCTTAGGTTTTATCGCCGTTTTTGCGGGAGCAACTAATACTCCATTGGCCTGCACTATAATGGGTGTGGAATTATTTGGCGGCGACAATATTCTTTATTATGCCGTAGCTTGTTTTGTGGCCTACTATTTTAGTGGTCATTCGGGCATTTATCACTCTCAACGGATAGCTACCCCGAAAGCTGATATTGGTCATAAATTAGAGGATGACAAATAAGTCCCTAAGGGTAAGAATTATCTTCCCATGCACGCAAATAAATCAGTCAGGTCAATTTGAATAACACTTTTCTCCAATATCTCAAATAGCTGATCACCAATTACAAAAGCATTGCTCGATGCTCTGAAATTTGCAATCACCTTGTTGTTATTATCGATAGCAATCGTTTCGTCTCCATTGGCTAAGAATTTGAAATCGCTATTCGCAAAGTAGCAAATATAAAAATCGTCGAAGCTAAGTTGTTTCACTACATCCAAATGTGAGTCCAATCCTAGAGCTGTGTTTTTGTCCGTTGTTATGTAATTTAGTGTTGTGTCGTTCAGAATCAGACTTTTAAATGTAGAATCTGTTTTGACGTAAATCTGGCTCCCTACAAATCCTGTAAATTTGCCGTTTTTTTCAGCGTCATAAAATCGAAAATCAATTCTTTTTCCTGTTTTCAGAGAGTAGTTTGATGCGTTTTTCTCCGACAATAGGGTTATGGTGTCTTTGCGAATGGAAAAATCAACAAAATCAAACTCCTGATTTTTTAGAGTGGTGTTGAATAGATAATTCCCGTTGTTTTTGTTATATGCAGCTAAAAATGGTTTTCCGTAGCTTATTTTCCGGTCTTCCATAAATGCAGTCCCTTTGTTTAGCAAGTAAAGGACGCTGTCTTTAATGAAAATAATAGAGTTACTTCGTGATTTTCGGTCCGATGCGTTTTCCCATTTAGTGCTTCCATTCATGTTCAGGCAGGATATTTTGTCTTTCGAGGCAAAAAATATGTTTTCGCCGTCAATCAACGTATTAGACACTAAATCGCAAACTTCATCGTGTTCGGCAGTGGCCACAAAAGTGCCGGTAAGCAATCCTAATCCAAAACCTACAATATTAGTTGCAATGGTCGAAGAATAATTGTTTCTTCCCGTTACGGCTTCGTAATCCCAGCCTTTTCCGCTTTTAATGTCGATGGTGTGTAAACCATCGGATATGAGTAAAATGACTGAGTCGTTGAGGTAAGTTACATCGTTCCAGCCAAAATCATGACTTATTTTTCTTTTCCAGCAAACTTCTCCGGTGTTTAGATTTATCGCTTCCACCGTATTTTTATCACTGGAGTTAAGTTTATACCCAATGCCAATTTTCAATTTCGGATCTACATGATAAAGCGTGTTTTTGGTTTCAAATTGAACTTTGCCATTGTCGAAATTTAATATATTGCTTTGGGTGGCAGTGTTCTCAATAATTAAATTGCCAAATTGCTTGAAATTAGATTGTTGGTAGTTGATGGGCTTGTCCCATTTTACAACATCATCATTCAAGTCAAACTGGAGTATATTGCCGGTGTAGTTTAAACTTTTACTGTTTTTGCTCTGATTAATCAGTTGAATAGTGAGGGTGTTGGAGGCACTGTCTATGCAGGATTGATTTATCTTATTTGCAAACACAAACTCATTTTCGGTTATAATAGAATCGGTTAAATAGTTTTTCCCGCTAATATTCTCATATTTGTCTATCAGTGAATTTGACTGTGAAAATGCAAATCCTATTGAGTATATGGCGACTGATAATGCGATTAATCTTTTCATAATTGTAAAATTTAAAAGTGGCAATGTTGGGCTAAAATCGTTTTTTTACAAGTACTTTCAATCCATCCTGAATTGTTTTTACCACAATTTTTGTACCCTCTTCGTACGGTTCTCCATCATAGTGAAAAGGTCCGGCCTCTTCACGCGTCAATGTGATATTGTCTGATCGG
Source organism: Paludibacteraceae bacterium (assembly GCA_942493025.1). GTDB lineage: Bacteria > Bacteroidota > Bacteroidia > Bacteroidales > Paludibacteraceae > Paludibacter. Next base: position 2,655,477 of record OW818663.1, on the reverse strand, counting down.
AGCGTTGTCATAAATAAATCTTTGTCAATTGTTTTGGCAAAGAGCTGAAGCGCTAAGGTCGGAATGGCAATAATGGGGAAATTACTCATTATTGATATGTCAATTTTACCATCCTGTACACTGGCTTGTGGGGCTATATATGCATTGTTTCCCCACTGCGATGCGTTAGCAAATGTTAGTACAAAAGCTTTAGCATCTAAATCAATTCCATCTCCTATCAGATGGTAGTTTTGCGATTTGTAATTAAAGTATCCGGTAATAATTTTCTCTACATAGCTCATTACGCCTCTTTTTTTACCTTTTGCAAATTCGGTACTCACGTATGCATCAAACCCTGTTCCGCAGGTGCAAAAAAACGGCTTGTCGTTTACCATTCCATAATCCATGAATATGGGCTCGGATTGGTTTAGTTGCTGAATGGCTTTTCTAGTGTTCATAGGTATGCCTAAATGTCTAGCCAACCCATTCCCTGAGCCTATGGGAATAATGCCAAGAGCTGTATCGGTATGTACCAGCGAACGCGCTATTTCATTAACCGTGCCATCGCCACCTACGGCTATCACCCAATCGAATTTCTTTTCCACAAATTCTTTTGCCAACAATGTACCATGTCCACGGAATTGTGTGAAAACAATTTCTGAGTCAAAAACGGATGCATTCAACTCTTGTTGTATGAGTGTCGGCAATTCCCCTTTTTTTTCTGTTCCGGAGTGTGGATTAATGATAAAAGCGATCTTAGTTTTCATGTTTTATTGTTGCGATTCAATTCTAATATTTCATGAGCGAAAGTACTAAATTTTCTCCAATTAAAAAAAATGAGCATTAAATGTCTAAAGAAACTTTCATTTCGTTGCAAAGTTGTATATTTGCATGTAACATAAAGCCTGCTAATAACTACTTTTAAAAGTTTAAATATGTCTAAAAAGAAACGCCCAGCTCCCAGCACCCGGATTCGGAAAACTGAATTAGTGCGCAATATAATAAATATTTTTAATGAAAATGTAGAAAAGACCTTTAATTATAAACAAGTTTCGTCTTTACTGAACATTAAATCCGAATCGCAACGGGTTTTTGTAAATCAGATTATGTACGAACTGCTCGAAGAGGACTTTTTGGTGGAAATTTCACGCGGAATGTTCAAACTGAATTCGCGTGGCGGATACATCACCGGAACTATTGAGCGACAAGGCGTAAAAACCTATCTTATACCGGACGATGGAGGCGAAATGGTGTTTATTCCGGAGCGTAAGACGAACCATGCTTTGTTGAATGACGAGGTGAAAGTGTTTCTGTACGCCAGCCGCAGAGGGCAACAGCCCGAAGGTGAAGTGGTGGAAATTACCAAACGCGCTAAAGATACTTTTGTCGGTATATTAGATGTGTCCGAAAATTATGCATTCTTGACACTGGATAATCGTGTGATGACGAACGATATTTTCATCCCGAAGGCAAAGTTGAAAGGTGGAAAAACCGGTCAAAAAGCGGTTGTAAAATTACTCTCGTGGGAGCCCAATGCCAAGAACCCTGTCGGTGAGGTGATTGATATACTCGGCGATAAAGGAGATAATACGGCCGAGATGCATGCTATTCTTGCTGAATTTGGGTTGCCATACAAATATCCTGCTGAGGTGGAGGCGGCTGCTGATAAGATTGGTGCCGGCATTACTCCCGAAGAAGTGGCCAAACGTGTCGATATGCGTAATATTACCACTTTTACCGTCGATCCGCGCGATGCGAAGGATTTTGACGATGCGCTATCGCTGCGTAAGCTTGATAACGGACTTTGGGAAGTCGGTGTGCATATTGCCGATGTCACGCATTATGTTCGTCCAAATAGTATCATCGAATCAGAAGCGCAGGATCGTGCAACTTCCGTTTATTTGGTCGACAGAACGATCCCTATGTTGCCCGAGCATTTATCGAACGGTATTTGTTCGTTACGTCCCAATGAAGATAAACTAACCTACTCGGTTATTTTTCAGATAAACGATAAGGCCGAAGTGCAAAGCTATAAAATTGCCAAGACAGTTATTTGCAGCGATCGCAGATTTGCGTACGAAGAAGCCCAGAAAGTGATAGAAACCGGTGAGGGAGATTATAAAGAAGAAATACTAACGCTCGATAGGTTGGCCAAAATTCTGCGCCAGGGACGTTTTGATAGTGGTGCCATTGCCTTTGATCGGGTAGAGGTGCGTTTCGAAATTGATGAAAAAGGGAAACCTGTTTCTGTATTCTTCAAAGAACAAAAGGACGCCAACAAGATGATTGAGGAATTTATGTTGTTGGCCAATAAAACGGTGGCAACGCATATTGGTAAACCCGGAAAAGGAAAAGCTGCTAAAACTTTTGTGTATCGTATACACGATGTTCCAAATCCCGATAAACTGGCTACCTTCTCCGCATTTATCAAGCGTTTTGGTTATAATCTCAAAACTACCGGCAAAGCTGCAGCTGTTTCAGGCTCGATAAATAATTTGTTGGATCAGGTGCAGGGAAAAAAAGAGCAGAACCTGATCGAAACACTCGCTATTCGTTCGATGGCAAAAGCAATCTATTCTACCTCTAATATGGGTCACTACGGTTTAGCTTTCGATTACTACACCCATTTCACCTCGCCAATTCGTCGTTATCCCGACATGATGGTACATCGTTTGCTCGAAAAATATGCGAATGATGGTAAGAGTGTGAGTGCAGATGAATGGGAAGATTATTGCAAGCACAGTTCTGATATGGAGCAATTGGCTGCAAATGCCGAGCGTGCTTCTATTAAGTATAAACAAGTGGAATTTATGTCGGAGCGAATCGGACAGGTTTTCGATGGGGTTATTTCCGGCGTTACCGAATGGGGTATTTATGTGGAGCTTGTTGAAAATAAATGCGAAGGCATGATTCCTATTCGCGATCTGGATGACGACTATTACAGCTTCGACGATAAAAACTATTGTTTAGTAGGGCGACGCTACAATAAGCGCTACCAACTGGGCGATGAGCTTACTGTAAAGGTGGCGCGGGCTAATTTAGATAAAAAGCAATTGGATTTCGTTTTGGCGTAACTTTTTTTGGTGTAGTATTGTTCGCCCTAACTCCCAAGTTTGCTTATAAATAGCTGTTTGGTTTTAGCTTTTAGCTAGTGTTTTCGGGGGTGTTGGCGCAATTTTATTTCAAAAAACTTCAATTTCGCTTTGTCGGAATAAATAAAAGCACTATCTTTGCACTCGCAAAAGCAAAGAAATGGCTGCGTAGCTCAACTGAATAGAGTACCACACTACGGATGTGGGGGTTACAGGTTTGAATCCTGTCGCGGTCACAATTTTTTAGAATCCACTACAAATTAGTTGTAGTGGATTTTTTTTGCGTTTATTTCTGATTAAATTTCTAAACATTAATTGAGGTTAACATGGCTCAATCGGAAAAGTTGTGTTTTTTGAAATAAAATAATATTTTTGTTTCATGAAAAGTGAATCCAAATTAAGCAGTGTAGAACAACAATTGCTGAGTCTTATTCTTCCCGCAGGTCTTCTTGATTATTTTGAAATAAAGTCAGTACGTGACATTAAGATTGGCTATGAAGTTTTATTGGAGGAAAAATCCGACATTCCATCCGAGTATATAAATGAACCTATGCGCTGCCACGGGTTTTATTCCGAGCAAACGATTCACGATTTTCCACTACGGGGCAAGGTATTTGATTTAATTGTCAAACGTCGTCGTTGGTTAAACACGAACACGAAAGAAGTGGTAAGCAGGGATTGGAATTTAGTTGCCCAAGGAACGCGATTCACCCAGGAATTTGCGACTTTTTTAAAAGGACTACCTGGATACTCATCCGATAAGTAGTCAAAGTTTAGCTAATCATTACGGGCTTGACGGGCAACAATTACAAGAGCAATACAAAGATCATCTAAGTGATTACCACCAGTGGAATCAAAAGCCTCATGCAGAGCATTGGTTACTCTATGAGCAAAACATTGGCGGTTTTCTAAGCATAGACGAAACGAGTCTGTCTAATGGAGAACTTTACACTATCATAACCAACAAAGCCGCCAAAGGACGTAAAGGAGCTATTGTAGCTATGGTCAAAGGAACAAAGGCTGATGATATTATAACCGTGCTGCAACGTTTACCAAGACGAGTTCGCTGGAAAGTCAGGGAAGTAACACTGGACATGGCTGCCAACATGGAATATATTGTCAAGATATGCTTCCCAAAGGCCAGGCGTGTTACGGATAGATTCCATGTACAAAAACTGGTGTATGATGCCGTTCAGGAAATGAGAATAAAATATCGTTGGCAGGCACTGGATCAGGAAATGATAGAAATAAACTACGCAAAAGCTCGTGGAGAAAGCTATAGACCAGCTATTTTCTCCAATGGAGATACTCTCAAACAATTACTGGCACGCAGTCGATATCTCTTATTCAAGAAGCCTACTAGCTGGACTCTTTCACAACAAAAACGTGCTGATATTCTTTTTGAATTATATCCGGACTTAAAGAAAGCGTATCATTTATCGCTCCAACTAGGAGCAATTTATCATCAGACAAAACTCAAGGGAGTGGCATTTGCAAAACTTGCTCAATGGTATGACAGGGTTGATAAAGCCCAATTTCTATCCTTTGGAACTGTAGCAAGAACCATTCAATCTCATTACGAAACCATTCTCAACTACTTTGATAATAGAAGCACAAATGCATCGGCTGAATCTTTTAATGCTAAAATAAAAGCATTCAGAGCTTCTTTTAGAGGAGTGAGAGATGTCAGATTCTTCCTTTTCAGACTTACTAAAATTTATGCTTGAGCTCATTACCAACACAACTTTTCCGATTGAGCCGTTAACATTTATTTTCTGTCTTTTTGTTTTGTTTGTAGCTTAAAACGTAATCAAATTGTAAGTGAATTCTCTTAGTAGGTGAATATTTTGATATAAATACTCTTTTTTTTACCTTATTATTGGTTATTTACATGTTAAATGTTGTGATTTGCGAATAATACTTTCAATTTGTAGCTATTTGTTTATATATTGAATAAATATGTATCTAAATGATGTTTTATATTTTGTAATCAACAGATTGATAGTGAATTATGGTACTTATATTTGCTTGCATTATTTTGTCAAATAACGAGTTTGTGCCTAAAAATGGGTGTTGAACCTACATATTGATAGAAAAAATATGCAGAATTTTTCTATTTGTTAGTAAAAACACTTGTTTTTTAGATTTTTATAGTCTATTTTTGCAAAGTGATTGAATGAGGTAATTCGTTTAAATACAATTTAAAGAAGATTAATAAACAAAATGTTAAATTTATGAGAAAACTAACGTTCTTATTAACCTGCTTGTTTTTAGTAGGTGTGGGTTTGGTTAATGCTCAATCTAAATCCATTTCGGGGAAAGTTCTTTCCGCGGAGGATGGGCAGCCAATTATTGGGGCTACTGTAAAGGTAAAAGGTACCTCAGCCGGTACTATTACCAATGTAGGTGGTGAATTTAAAATCAGTTTGCAGGGTGATGCAAAAAATTTAGTAATTTCATACGTAGGTATGGTGACTTCGGATGTCCAGGCCGTAGATGGTATGACCATTCAACTTAAGTCGGATGCGAAGATGATTGATGAAGTAGTGGTGACTGCATTGGGTATTAAGCGTTCAACAAAAGCATTGGGATATTCAACAACTCAAATATCAAATGCAGATCTTACAACAACGGGTAATAGGAGTGCGCTGAATGCCCTGCAAGGTAAGGTTGCTGGTGTTGAAATTTCCTCGGCTTCTGGTTCTCCAGGTGCTTCAACTCGTGTGGTTATGCGTGGTTTTTCATCTTTAGGAGGTTCTAATCAACCATTATATGTGGTTGATAATGTTCCCGTAAGCAATGGTGTTGTAAATGACAGATCTATAAATGGTGGTTTTGATTTTGGTAACCGCGCTAATGATATCAATCCTGATGATATCGAAACAATGACTATCTTGCAAGGTGGAGCCGCTACAGCTTTGTATGGTTCTCGTGCTTCGTCAGGGGTAATTTTAATTACAACAAAGAATGGTGCTAAATCTAATAATAAAGCCAAGGTTGATATTTCATCTACTACAACTTTTGATGCACCTCTTCGTTTGCCTTATATGCAAAATGAGTATGGTCAAGGATGGTATAATCGTAGCGCAAATAATGATGAAACAGGTGATTTGCAAGAAAATGGTAGTTGGGGTCCTCGTTTTGATGGGAAAATTCGTAAATGGGGTTTTGTTGTAGATAATCAACAACAGATCAAACCATATTCTGCATTAAAATCTAATATTAGCGATTTTTTCGACACTGGTAGAACAACAAATAACTCAATCGCTATTTCAAATGGGGATGAAAATAAAAGCTACTATTTGTCATATGGTAACATTAATTCTGATGGTATAATGCCAACTGATGCAGACTCATATAAAAGAAATAATATTTCATTACGTGGATCATCAAAATTTTTGAAAATTTTTACAGCATCAGCTTCGTTAAATTACGTTCGCAAAGATTCAAAATTTGTTCAAACAGGTCAAGATCAAGCTGTTCTTGATGGACTTTGGCAGAATGCCCGGGATATTAGTGTAGTTGATCAAATGGATTACAAAAACAAGTTTAACAATATAGATAATTATTATACACTTTATGCTCAAAATCCATATTATCTGCTTAACGAACATGGTAATAAATTTCTTGAAAATCGTATTTTTGGAAATGTAAACCTTGAGGCTAAATTATTGTCATGGTTAACTGCAAAATTAATAGTTGGTTCTGACGTTTCAAATAGTACATTGAAGACTTGGAGGGCAATCACCAATGTATCTCGTGCAGATTCTAATGATGATGTGGGTAGAGTTAGTGAGGCTGCATATTATAGCTCGGAGTTTGATACAAACTTCCAATTGGCGATTAATAAAAATATTTCTGATGATTTCACTTTTAACGCTGTTTTAGGTCATAACTTTAATCAACGTGATGCTTCCACTCAAAGAGCAGAAGTAATCGGATTGAGTATTCCTTATTTTTATAACTTGTCAAATAGCTCTGCTACGCCTGCTGTAGTAGGTACTTTGTCAAAGCGGAGATCGGTTGGAGCTTACGGTAGTGCGGATTTTGGCTATAAAAGTGTATTGTTCTTAACGCTTTCTGCACGTAATGACTGGTCATCAACTTTGCCTGCTTCGAATCGTTCTTTCTTTTATCCAAGTATCGCAACTAGTTTTATTTTCTCAGAATTGTTTGAGCAAAATGATATTTTGACATTAGGTAAGCTTCGTGCTAGTATAGCTAAAACAGGTAAGGATGCTGATCCGTATCAAGTTTATGCAGTAATGGCTCAAACTAGTCATGCTGATGGGTATCGTACTTTAGATTATCCATTGGCTAATGGTACTACAACTGTAAATGGATTTTCTGTATCAAATCTTATTGGAAATGATAAATTGCAGCCTGAAATCTCGACAAACTCAGAGATTGGACTTGATTTGAAATTTTTAAAATCGAGAGTAGGCTTAGGAATAACTGTTTATAACAAAACTATTACTGATCTTATTTGGCAAGCATCTGTTCCTTCGACTACTGGATTCACACTTCAAACCCAAAATCTAGGTAAAATAACAAATAAGGGTATAGAAATAAGCTTGCAAGTTACTCCCATAAAGACAAAAGATTTTGAATGGGAAGTATATGCGAACTTTACTAAAAACAAAAACTTATTAGTAGAGCTAGCTAGCGGTCTTGATCAAGTTAGCTTAGGAGGTACAAGTTCAATTGGTTTCGTAGCTCGTCCCGGAAGAGAACTTGGTTTGTTCGAGGGCTTGGTTCCGGCAACTGATCCAAATGGACACTTTATTGTTGATGCTAAAGGATTGCCTGTATTTAAAGATTCTAAAGAGATAATCGGTACGTCTCAGAATAAATTCCGTATTGGAGGAGGTACTTCTTTGACATATAAGGGCTTTAAACTTACCGCTAATGTGGATTACCGTAACGGTGGTCAGATGTATTCTCGTACAAAAGAAATACTTTATTTTACAGGAAACGCTCAAGAAACGACTTATAATGATCGTCAACCATTTATTATCCCTAATTCAGTTCAAAAACTAAGTGACGGTACTTATGTGGAAAATACTGTTCCGATTGCTGGATTCAGCAACACAATGAATCAGTTTTATAATCAAACTTACAATGCAGGTAAAGGTGGTGCATACGCCTTAGTTGATAAAACATTCTTCAAGTTAAGAGAAGTGAGTTTGTCTTATTCGCTACCAAGATCCTTATTGGCTAAAACGTTTATTAGCTCTGCGGATATTGCATTGGTTGGTAACAACTTGTTGTTATGGACTCCAGATTCGAATATGTTTGTTGATCCTGAGATGACAACGTTTGGAAATGATATGGAAGCTGATTTTGGTGATTATGGTGCAACCCCATCTACTCGTAGCATTGGATTCAATGTTAAATTGAGTTTTTAATAAATTAGTTATAATATAAAAAGTAACAATATATGAAAAGAATAAAGTATTATTTGGCTACGCTGGTAACCAGTGCGTTACTACTAAGTAGTTGCAGCGAGAGCTTTTTTGATATAAATGTGAGCCCTAATAACCCTGCCACGGCAACACCTGCATTAGTATTACCAAGTGCAATCTCAGGTTCTGCATATGTACTGGGTGGATATTATCATGCTGTTGGCAGCTTTTGGACTCAACAGTACGCCCAATCACCATCAGCAACACAGTGGGCTGAATGGGAATCATACAATTTGGCTGAGGATGATTTTAATCGTCAGTTTACTACTTTGTACGCAGGATCACTTTACGACTACCAATATGTTCGTAATAATACTGCTCCAGAAGCTAACTGGAAGTTTTATGCAATTTCAACTTTGATGCAAGCATATACGTTTCAAGTGTTGGCAGATTTATACGACGAAATTCCATTTACAGAAGCTTTACAGGGAGTTGCTGTCCCACAGCCACATTATGACAAAGGTTCAGTGGTTTACGATAGCCTATTAGTAAGGATTGATAATGCAATGTCTAAGGATTTTTCAGCTAGTACTGTACAAGATCCAGGCACTTCTGACTTGATTTTTGCCGGTAATATGGCGACTTGGAAAAAATTTGCAAATACTTTGAAATTGAAAATTTATATGCGTTATACTAAAATAGATCCAAATAAGTATAAAACGCAAATTCAGGCGCTGTTAACAGCTAACGATTTCTTGACAACCGATGCTAAATTCTCAGCATTTAAAGCAGAGCAAACAGGTTATAATCCGTTTTATAACACTTTTGTAGATCGTTTAGCCTCAAATGTAATTGCAAATTCAACGCTTATGAAATATCTGACTGATAATTCAGATCCAAGACGCGAAAAACTTTTTGCTCCATCGGCTACAGGTTCTCTTATGGCTTCAGTAGCTACAGGTCAATCTCCAACGACAACAGGTACAATTAAGAATTTTGCAACTCCAATTATGGGAAGTACAGCCCCTGTATATTTCTTTTCTAAGGAGGAGGTTTTATTCTTAATTGCTGAAGCGCAGGAGAGATATGTTAGTTCTGCGGCAGCTGAGGCTACCTATAACAGTGCTATTCAGGCTTCGTTGGTAAGTTTGGGATTAAGTGCTTCAGCTATTAGTTCTACTACTTACCCTTATACAGGTATTAAATCTATTTTGGAGCAAAAATGGTTGGCATCAACAAATAAACGTGCTATAGAAGCCTTCTTTGACTTTAATAGGACTGGATATCCTGATTTCTTTTCAAAATCATTAACAAGTATTTATAATGGTACGGAAAGACCACAACGTTTATTTTTTCCAGATAGTGAACGCAAGACAAATGCTAACACTCCAGCTAAGGTGGCTTTAACGGAGAAAGTTTGGTGGGCTAAATAATTTATAAAATAAAAAATTTATTATGAGAAAGATAATTTTTATAATTTCAGTGGCAGTTTTCATGTTAAACGCTTGTAGCGATGAAAGCTCGATGGGAGTGTCTAAAGTGACTACCTACGCCACAATGACGATGAAAGGAGAGGCTGAGGTGTTTTGGCCGATGAATACTCCATTTGTTGACCCGGGTTGCACTGCTGTAGAAGGTACAACAGATATTACAAGTAAGATTGTTGCAACTTCAACTGTGAATGTAGCGAAAGGAGGTAATTATGTTGTTAATTACGAGGTGCTAAATGCAGATGGATTTTCCGCAACGGCTTCTCGTGTAGTTCGTGTTTATGATGCAACAGCACCTCTTAATGGATATTATACCTCTAAAATCGTACGTAATAATGCAGGTACTGTTGGCTCCCGTGGCCCATACACAATTTTAGTTTTCGGTGTTGGAAGTGGAAATTATTATGTGGAATCAATGTTAGGTGGTTGGTATAGTATCGGATCTGCTTATGGTCCAACTTATGCTGGCCCTGGTGTATTGAAACTTAATGCAGATAATACATTTTCTATAGTTTCTGCTAGTAAGTTGGCTTGGGGTTACCCTTGTGTCTTTACTCCTGGAACAACTTCTACATATGATGCAGGAACTAAAACGATAGTTCTTAATACTAATATGGAAGATGTGCCAGCTATGAAATTTGCTGTAACTTTGAATAACCCAACATCATTAAATTAAGGAGAAAAACTATGCGTATATTTAAATTAACAATCGTATCAATAGTGGCTTTTGCATTTTTCTCATGCGAGCCGACTTATAAAAAGGAATATAGTTGGGCATATCCTATTGCAGGTGATTGGACCTTGAAAGCATATGTTGATGGGGACGCTGTAGCAGGTCCATTTGAAGTTAAATCATATAATTCATCTTTTGGAAAAGACTCTGTATGGTTTGATGATTATGCAACAACTTCGTCAAATGGTCATTTTTGGAGTTTTAAGTTCAAAGCGAAGGTTGATGTTGCTTCAAAAACATTTAGTACAGTAGGATCTAAAAATGCTATCACAGGATATCCAATAAAAATCACTGTGACAAATGGTAAGATTATTGGGACTGACAGTTTGACAATGGATGTTGTTTTTGCAGACGATGCAGCTACAACCTATCAATTGAAAGGACATCGTACGACATCTTATGAAGAATACATGGGCGAGTAAATTTGTCCTATTTAAAAAAAAGGAACTACTAATTTTTGAGTAGTTCCTTTTTTTTTATCTAACGCCTAAAGTATTTGAAATATATCTAATAATGATTTAGGGTTGTATGTCGCTTCTCTCTTCTTCTCCTCTCTGTGTGGATTGAACCACACCTGATCTATTCCTGCATTTCGCGCTCCCACGATATCAGCTTCGTAGCTGTCGCCTATCATGATGCATTCGGCGGCGGTGGTGTTATTAAGCTGCATGGCGTACTCGTAGATGCGTTTATCGGGTTTAAGTGCCTTAGCGCCCTCCGAAAGCACGATGTGGGTGAAGTAGTGCTCCAGGTTGGAGCTTCGCAGTTTTTTGTACTGGACTTCAATAAATCCATTTGAAATAATGGTGAGGGGATATTTAGGGTATAGATAGTCGAGCAACTCTTTGGCGTGGGGGATAAGTACCGTTTTTGTGGGAAGCATTTCCAGAAATTCACGACCGATTTGCTCAGCCGTTTTCGCATTGCCGGCTCCCACCTGAGTTAGTGGATGGCTGAAACGTTCGAAGTTTAAAAATTCTTTTGTTATTTCGCCTTTTCCGTAAAGCTCCCACAGTTCGAGGTTTCGCTTGGCGTAGATGTTGAAGTAATGCTCAAAGCTATCGAAGTGTTTATACAGCTTATGATTGTTGTAGATTTCTTCCAATGCAGCTTGCGCATTGGCGTGAAAATCCCAAAGTGTATCGTCGAGATCGATAAAAACGTGTTTGTAACCCCTAACCCCTAAAGGGGGATTTTGATCATTTACTTCTTGTTTTTTATTGATTTTTTCGATCATAGTTTCTGTGTGATTATGGAAATTTCGAAATATACTCTACATAATAAAAATAGAACCTGTCTTCTGTAGACACGTTCTATTTCATTATTCAACCAAGATTGCATAGTATTTTCCCCTTTAGAGCCTGTCCGACTATTGGCGGAGGTTAGGGGTCTTTTTACTCCACTTCAATTACCAAGTATTTGCTAATGCTCCAGAATTGGTTAGGCTCAACAATCAATAATATAAAGTTTCCGTTTTCTTTTTCCAGCGTGTAAGATGATTTTGGGTGTGTGGTAAGGATTTTCGCACGCGTGGAGTAAAGTGGAATAGATTTCGTATTTCGGGCATCAATTCGTACAAAATAATTTTTGTTGAAATCGCTCTGAAGCACTCTCTGTGGGCTGAAAAGTCCATCGGAAGTAATGATTCTTTGTTCTTTCAGTTCTTTTTTTGTTCCGAAAACATACCATGCAGTGTGTATGGTTTCATCCTGTTCCTTTATTTTAGTCTCTTTTACTTTTACGTCTGTCGACAAATCTTCTACGTTTTTACCAAGATCATTCACTGTAGTTCCCAGTTGGGTAATTAATGAGTCTTTCTGAGAAAGTTGTATTTGCAATTCGGCTACTTTCGATGATTCTTCTTCGAGCGATTTAGATAAGCGGGAAATAGTTTGTTCAAGCTCAGTCGATCTGAATCCGCTTCTTTTTAGTTTCGCTTTCAGGCGTGCTAATTCATCTTTGTTGGCTTGAAGCATTTCATTCAAATACAACATGTCCTCATTTATTTTCTTGCGCATGTCGTCATTCAGTTCCTGACCAACCGGCTGAATAGATATAGAATTTTGAGTGTTTTTTATTTTTTCAATATTCTGTTGAATCTGATTCATGGCCGAGAAATAGCCATCTACTTCATCCTGTAGTTTCAACTTTGCGTTTAGGAGTGAATCGTTTTGAGCTTTTAGGGCTTGATAGTCGGATGATTGTTTTCCGCATGATGTCATTAAAACGAGCAAAATGACAAGCGAAAAAATAGTAGGTTTCATTGAGAAAAGGATTGAAATGTTCGTTGGCAAATAAAAATTGATACACATGCAACTAATAATTGTCGATTCGTAATTATTAGTTGGTTACGGGTGCAAAGGTAATGTTTATTCTTCAAAACCTGCAACAATAATTACAATTTCTCCTTTCGGAATATGCTCTGTATAATATTGTATTAATTCTTGTAATGTTCCACGTTTTGTCTCCTCGTAAATCTTCGATATTTCACGCGAAACGGATGCTTTACGTTCAGCTCCGAATACTTCGGATAGTTGAGTCATTGTTTTTACCAGTCGGAAAGGTGACTCGTAAAAAATCATGGTACGGCTTTCGTGAGCGAGTAAGTTGATCTTTGTTTGACGTCCTTTTTTCTGTGGTAAAAAGCCCTCGAAGCAGAACCTGTCGTTGGGCAAGCCCGAAGCAACTAATGCCGGAACAAAAGCTGTAGCACCGGGCAAACATTCAACTTCGATCCCATTCTCAACGCACTGGCGAACAACTAAAAAACCGGGATCGGAAATGGCCGGTGTTCCGGCATCCGAAATAAGCGCTACGGTTTGTCCGCTTTTGATGCGCTGAACCACATTCTCCACCGTTTTGTGTTCGTTGAATTTGTGATGCGAATGCATGGGAGTTTTTATCTCGAAATGTTTTAACAAGAAACCGCTTGTTCGCGTATCTTCAGCCAGAATCAAATCAACCGATTTTAATACTCTAATGGCGCGAAAGGTCATGTCCTCCAAATTTCCTACCGGTGTAGGTACAACGTATAATCTCATGTTTCTGTTTGTTATAAAAATCGTCTTTTGACAATTTGATAAAAATCTTCGGCAGTTTCATTGTCCGTTGCCCAGCCATATTTGGAGCGAAGGAATGATAATGCCTCATTTACTGTAGCTAGTTGATTGATATAGGTCAGGGTTTTATTCATATCTTCACCGTTGCCACGAAATAGTTCGCGCTGAAAACGAAAGCGGTCGCCAATATTTATTCCTTGTTTGATGTCTGCTATTTTCTTGTTGGCCAGTACCGAGCTGATTGTGTTTTCAGTTCTTGATAAAAGCTCATTTCGGGTTACTGAAGTTAGTAAATTCTTATCGCCAATCATTGATTTTCGAGTCTCTTCAACTATCGTTATGGTTTCATTACTGGTAAATTTCTCTTCAACCACTTCTTCGTCGTTTGATGCTAGTTCTGTTACAGATGTGATTTCTTCAAGTTCTACCAGCTCGCTGGTTTCAGTCGTTACTTCTTCGATTTCCTCTTCGTCGGCTTCTGTTTCCTCCTCAAGGATCTCTTCTTCTTCTTCTTCTTCTTCTTCTTCTTCTTCTTCTTCGATTGTTTCATTTTCTTCAACAGTTTCGGAAAGCAGTGCCTCTTCGTTGATGATTTCTGTCTCAGTCGTTTTTGCGCTTGTCGGGTTTTCTGATATTTCGTCGGCTGTGTTGGCAATCACAGTTAGATCTGCTGGTTGCTTGGTAGCTGTTTCTTCTTCGCTTGTAACAATAGCCGGTATCTCGTTTTCAACAATGTTGTCTGTCGACTCGGGCATAACGGTTGATAGTATTTCAATATATGATTGTATATCATCAGTTTTACGCTGAGCCAATTGAATGATTGCTTTTGGATAATGTTCCATTTCCATAAAGCCCTCGGTAATCATTTCCAGCTCTTGAATCGATTTTTGAAGTAGTGTTACTAATAATTTTCTGTTCATATCTTTTTGGTAAAAACGATTTTAATCCTTATAATTTCTTTAACTTTGCTCCTTGGAATAAGAAAGAGCTACTTGTATTAAACTGCGATTTATTTCAAATCTTATATTATTGGTAATAAAAGATTCCGAATGTGGCATTCTTTCACGAAAATTGTACCTTTGTAATGATGAATTGTGCTCACGGAGGTATTTGTTATCGTAATTCGGTGTAAAGTTACAATATTCCAAAGAGAAAAGAAAACAGAACTGCTAATTTTCAATAAAATACAATGATTTATTCAGAACGAAACCACCCAAACCAACAAAGGCGCGGAAGTATAGAAGTAATATGTGGGTCTATGTTTTCGGGGAAAACAGAAGAGTTGATACGTAGACTCAAGCGTGCAAAGTTTGCGAAACAAGAAGTAGAGATTTTTAAACCGAAGATTGATACCCGTTATTCCGAAGATGAAGTTGTTTCGCACGATCGCACAGCCATTCGGTCTACTCCGGTTGAATCGTCTGGTAGCATTTTACTTATGTCGGGCGATGTGGATGTTGTGGGAATTGATGAGGCTCAATTTTTCGACGAAGGTTTAGTTGATGTGTGTACTCAGCTGGCAAATCAGGGAGTGCGTGTTATTATCGCGGGTTTGGATATGGATTTCAAAGGAGTTCCATTTGGACCCATGCCTGCACTTTGTGCGATAGCTGAGGATGTGTTTAAGGTGCATGCTATTTGCGTTCGTTGTGGTGCATTGGCCTATGTTTCGCATCGTTTGGTGGATAGCGATAAGCGGGTGTTGTTGGGTGAAATGAGTGAATATGAGCCCATTTGCAGAGATTGTTTTAATGCTGTGCCGCATTGAAAAGTTTAGAATAATCTAATAAATCGAAAATAAAACTGATATGTCATGAATACAAATCCAAAACCTTTTACCCTCGACCGGGTTGTTCGTATGCTTATTGGCTTGTTTGTGGTAGTGTTGCTGTTTTTGTTAATCAATAAGCTGAGTGGAGTTTTATTGCCATTTCTGATTGCCTGGTTGTTGGCTTATTTGTTGCAACCGTTTGTCGGTTTTTTTCAATATAAATTAAAGTTTAAAAATAGGATGTTGTCTATTCTTGCAACACTTCTGCTTTTTTTTGGTTCACTAACGGGTTTGGTGTTTATTCTGGCGCCAATCGTAAGTCTCGAGCTTCAGAAGCTGTCGCAATCAATAGTTGTCTATACGCAAACTATTGATATGAATACGTTTATACCGGTGGCGTGGCAAACAGAGATTAAGCACTATCTGGAGCAGTTGAAATTTCAATCGGTATTGAAGGATCAGAATATTATGGATGGAATAAAAAAACTGGCTCCTCAGTTGTGGGATTTGGTAAATGGGTCTCTTAATTTCATTCTTGGTTTTTCGGTGGTGGTAATTGTTTTCTTGTATCTTGTTTTTATTTTACTTGATTATGAGAAGATTTCTGCGGGTTTGTTTCATATTGTTCCTCCTAAATACAGAAAATTGATAACAGAGGTTATTGTAGATTTAGAATCGGGAATGAATAGGTATTTTCGGGGGCAAGCTCTTATTGCTCTTATTGTTGGAGTACTCTTTGTTATTGGTTTTAGTATTATAAAGTTGCCCCTGGCCATTATCCTTGGTTTGTTGATAGGTTTGTTTACTTTGGTGCCTTATTTAAAGGTGGTGCTGCTGATTCCCTGCGCTATTATGGGGCTGCTTCAGTCGGCCGAGACTGGTCAGAGTTATGGTTCGGTATTATTAGGAATTGCAGTTGTTTTTGCAATTGTCCAGGTATTTGAAGATATGTTTTTGACTCCTAAAATTATGGGTCGGGTGACTGGTCTTAACCCGGCTGTAATATTGCTTTCACTTTCCGTTTGGGGCTCGTTAATGGGTATGGTAGGGATGATTATCGCTCTCCCAATGACAACACTGATTATTTCGTACTACAAAAGATTCGTATTGAAAGAGTTCCACGAAGAGGATATAGCTGCTCCTGAAAGTATAGTGGAAGTTGTATCCGAAAAAGGAGTTGATATGTAAACTTAGGGATAGGTGTGCTTGTTTAATTAAATGCTAAAATTGAAGATGGCTTAGAGCTTTAAATTTACATAATTCACATAAAATTTAGGTTGACTATGGTTTTGTGTTGCTAGATTAGTAAATTAATGTTAAGTTACTGTCAGTTATTGGCTCATAACAATGTTTCTGATTAACAAACAAGGTTAAAGAATGTTATTTTATGCACGACTGTTTAATTTTTTTGTAAATTTGTAGCCGAATATGAAGAAGACGACAATTTGGATACTTATTATTACAATGCTTGTGACTTTTGTAGGGCTTATTGCTTTGCAGGCGCGTTATGTAAGAATAAATGCCGAGATGGTGGAAAATCAGTTCAATGATAATGTTCAACGGGCTTTATTTCAAACTGTTAGCTTGGTAGAGGAAAATGAAGCACTCGATTATTTAAGCCAGACGCTTGAAGGAAGCGACATTCAGGGGGCGGATAATAAATATATTAACGGTGATGATCAGAGCTTGAAATTGAAAAAGGACATCGATAGTATGGCCGAGAATTCAAAGTTGACATCAGAGCAACTCAATCGCCCGAGTATCCGGTTGTCAACGCGGCATGGTCAGGCAACCATCGAGGAAACGTCGAGATACTTGCAGGATAAGTTTCAACGGAATTTTTCGCGTTCAAAAACGATTCTCGATCAGGCTGTTTTCAGATGGATGCGAGAAAGCGACAAGAAGGAGATTAATGAACGTGTTGATTTTAATGATTTGAACGATGTTTTGGAAAAAGTGTTGGTTAACAATGGGGTAGAGCTTCCATTTTTTTATTCGATAGTTGACAATCAGGGCAAGATTATATATAAGTGTCACAAAGATATACACCAGACAGAGTTGAATATCAATAACAATATTTATACTCAAAAGCTATTTCCATTAGAAGAGTCTAATGCACCGGTTTATTTGCAGGTTGTATTTCCGACAAAGCAAAATTTTATTTTGAATTCAATGAATCTACTGCTACCATCTGTAGCTTTGGTTCTGCTTATTCTTATTATATTTATTGTTGCTATCATTATCATTTTCAGACAAAAGCAACTGAACACAATGAAGAATGATTTTGTGAACAATATGACGCATGAATTTAAAACACCGATATCAACTATCTCATTAGCCTCACAAATGTTACAGGATCCGGGTGTGGGAAAAACACCCGAAACGTTGAAGCATATTTCTAAAGTGATTCGCGACGAGACAAAGAGATTGAGCTTTCAGGTGGAAAAAGTGTTGCAAATGGCTGTTTTCGAAAGAGAAAAGTCAACTCTGAAAATGAACGAGATTCAGATCAATTCACTTATCAGAGATATTATTGGTAATTTTTCGCTAAAAGTAACGAGTAAAGGTGGTAAGATAACGTCAAATCTAAAAGCTACAAATGATTTGGCTTTTATTGATGAAGTTCACTTTACCAATGTTATTTTTAATTTAATGGATAATGCTCTTAAATATAGCGATAAACCATTGCTTTTGACCCTGGAAACTTGGAATGAAAAGGATAATTTATTGATAAGCATAGAAGATAACGGAATTGGAATTCATAAGGAAGACCTGAAACGAATTTTTGAAAAATTTTACCGGGTATCAACAGGCAATCTTCATAACGTAAAAGGCTTTGGTTTAGGGCTGGCTTATGTTAAGAAAATAGTTGCAGAACATAAAGGTTCTATAAAAGCGGAGAGCGAATTAAATATAGGAACGAAATTTATAATATCAATACCAACTTTAAAAAATTACGAATTATGATCGACGAAAAAGTAAAAATCTTATTATGCGAAGATGACGAAAATCTTGGCATGCTTCTCAGAGAATATTTAATTACTAAAGGTTACGATGCAGATTTACAACCCGATGGTGAGGCTGGGTACAAGGCTTTCTCAAAAAATAAATATGACTTATGCGTATTTGATGTGATGATGCCTAAAAAGGACGGTTTTGCACTCGCTGCAGATATACGTGACTTGAATACCGAAGTGCCAATTATTTTCCTAACCGCTAAGTCGATGAAAGAAGATATTTTGCAGGGGTTCAAATTGGGTGCAGATGACTATTTGTCAAAACCATTCAGCATGGAAGAGTTGCTGTATCGTATCGAATCAATCATGCGTCGTGTGAAGGGTAAAAAAGCGAAAGATGTAGTAACCTACGCTCTTGGTAACTTTATTTTTGATGCTCAAAAACAAATGCTTATTCTTGATGGAGACTCTAAAAAACTGACCACAAAAGAGTCTGAACTTTTAAATTTGTTGGCTGCTAATGCAAACAATATTTTAGAACGTAACTTTGCCCTAAAAACCATTTGGGTAGATGATAATTATTTTAATGCACGTAGTATGGATGTGTATATCACTAAATTACGTAAGCTGTTGAAAGCCGATGAGAATGTAGCTATTATCAACATTCACGGTAAAGGATACAAACTAATTACTCCTCAAGCCAAAGAAGAATAGATCTAAATTGATAATTTTTGGTTGAGAATTGATAAAAAAAACCGCACGAAAGTGCGGTTTTTTTTATGTACGGTGGCGAATTATAAATTAATAATTTTTGAAATTTCTTCTGCCTTGTCAACAATATACTTGGGTGAGAGTTCTAGCAATTCCGCGCGCGGACGGAATCCCCAGGTCACGCCGCAAGCTTCCACGCCAGCATTTCGGGCTGTTTGCATATCTACACCTGAGTCACCGATATAAAGTACTTCTTCAGTTCTATTCACTTTTGCCAGCGCTAAAATGTCATGAACGATGGTCGGATCAGGTTTTACAGCTACTCCTTCGCGTTGGCCAAAGACGGCTATAAACTGTATTTCGGGGAAAAAGTGTTTTACAAGTTTTTCTGTTGCTTTATGGTACTTATTTGAAGCCACAGCAATTTTTATTCCTGCCGATTGCAATTTTAGAAGCAGTTCCGTGATACCTTTGTAAGGAACGGTTAGCTCTGAATTATGAATTTCGTAATGTTCCAGAAAATATTTTCTCAGTTTTAGAATATTTTCCTGGTTCTTTTCCCCTTCAGGTAAAATTCGTTCAAAAAGTTTGTTGATGCCGTTACCAATAAAAAAGCGATAGGCGGTGATTTCATGTGTGGGAAATCCACATTTTGCCAGCGCATAATTTGAACTTTCGGCCATGTCGGCTATGGTGTCGAGCAAAGTGCCATCGAGGTCGAATATAAGAAGAGATTTCATTTGTTAGTTGTTTAATCAGAGAAATTCGGCAAATTCAATTTAAAATTGAATTATTTATGCTTTTTAGAATCTTTTGTCTATCTCTTCGTGTGTAAAGATGGTGATGATTCTCTTCCCGTCAGGAGTAAAATTATGGTTGGCAGATGCAAAAAGACGGTCGATAAGGTCGCTCATTTCTTCATTCGAAAGACGTTGCCCATTCTTTAATGCCGATGATTCGGCCAACGAGTAGGCAATGGATTCATGCATGGTGGTGCTGAGATCTTCGGCAGTTGTTTTAGCTTTGTCGAGCATTACCAGCAATAAGTCGATGACGCTTCCGGTTCCTGCGTTTTCAGGGACTCCTTTTACATTGAAAGAGTGGTTGCCCTGCGGCTCAAAATCAAAACCAAGGTATTGAAGGTCCGGTAACATTTGCTCAAAAATCAGCACATCGTCGGCGCTTAATTCCAGTATTTCCGGAAAAAGTATTTGTTGCGATAATGCTTTTCGGTTTTCTATTTGGCTGATATACTGTTCAAAAAGGATTCGAACATGCGCTCTATGCTGATCAATCATCAACATGCCTGATTTTAAACTGGTAATGATATACCGGTTTTTAAATTGGAAATTGTCAGCCCTCTGTTCGTTAATTTCGATTGTTTGCTGTTTTTCATCAGGCACAGAATTTATAGTGTCCGGTGCTATAGATTCGGGCTGCCAGTTAGGCATCGATTCAATAGTTTCGGTCTTTTTCTCAAAGTTACCGTACAGGTTTTCCCAATCCAGTGCGGGGCGTTTATAGGCACTTGTTCCAAACGGATTATAGTTCGGATTGAAGTTTGTTTGCGGAGGACGCACATTCTCTATCGACATACTGGTGGGCATTTCCAGCGCACCTTCCTGATCAAAATCGATGGATGGAATAATGTTGAACTTACCTAACGACTCCTTGATAGATGCAGAAAGGATAGACCAGATGGCTTGTTCGTTTTCGAATTTTATTTCTGTTTTGGTTGGGTGAATGTTTACATCGATGGTTTGCGGATCTACCTCCAGATAAATAAAATAATTCGGGCTTTCATTGGCCTGAATCATTTGATTGTAAGCCAACAGAACTGCTTTGTGGAAATAGGGATGGCGCATATATCTGCCATTCACAAAGAAATATTGAATTGCCGATTTCTGTGCAAATTCAGGTTTGCCCACATAACCGTTGATACTCACCAGATTAGTGGAGGTTTCAATCGTTAGGAGTTGTTGTTGCCAGCGTTTTTTTGCATTTTTGCCAAAAATGTTTTCAATTCGCACTTTGTTATTCGAAGCCGGGAGTTGAAACATTTCATCGTCGCCATCAAACAATGCAAAAGCTACATTGGAGTTGACCAGAGCGATGCGATAAAACTCTGTAAGGATATGACTTTTCTCGACGTTGTCGCTTTTTAAAAAGCGTCGACGTGCCGGTACATTGAAGAATAAATTTTTGACCTGAAAAGCAGTGCCGGTATCGCATTGTACCATTTCTTGTTTAAAAACCCGCGTTCCGGCTATTTCAACAAATACACCCAACTCATCCTCAGCTCTGCGTGTACGTAGCTCTACCTGAGCCACGGCAGCAATCGATGCCAACGCTTCACCACGGAATCCCATTGTTTTGAGCGAAAACAGATCGGCAGCATCGGTAATTTTAGATGTGGCGTGACGTTCGAAAGCCATGCGGGCATCCGTTTCACTCATACCTTTGCCATTGTCAACCACTTGAATTAATGTTCGGCCGGCATCTTTTATCAATATCTGAATAAAGGTGGCACCTGCATCAATCGAATTTTCAACTAATTCTTTTAGTACCGATGCCGGACGCTGAATCACTTCACCGGCAGCAATCTGATTTGCAACCGAATCGGGTAAAAGATGAATAATATCGCTCATGTTATGAATTAGAAGTTGACAGTTGACAGTTGGAGATAGAATTACACCTAGCAACAACTGTCAACTGTCAACTGTAAATTATCAACTATTTAATTAAATTTGCCGTCGTATTTGATGTTTGTATCGTTCACAAACTGACGAATGCGCTGTTCATCTTCAAGTTTACAGATGAGTAAAACATTATCGGATTCAGCAACAATATAACCTTTTAAGTCTTGAATGACTGCTAGTTTGCCTGATGGTAAAGCAACGATATTATCTTCGCAATCGTAGAATACGGTTTCGCATTTTAGCGTTACGTTTTTATTATCGTCTTTTGGTGACATTTCGTAAAGCGATCCCCAGGTGCCCAGGTCGGTCCAACCAAAGTCAGAACAAAGAACATAAACGTCCGATGCTTTTTCCATAATGCCATAATCTATCGAGATGTTTGGGCAAGATGGATACATCTCATCGATAAATCCTTGCTCTTTCGGTGTATTGAAAAATTCAGTTCCCGTTTTAAATTTGGTAGCCACTTCAGGCAATAATGTATCGAACGCTTTGTCGATGGTTTGTAAATTCCACAAGAAAATGCCGGAATTCCAGAAAAACTCACCGGTTTCGAAAAATACCTGAGCCAGCTCGGCATTTGGTTTTTCGGTAAATGTTTTTACTTTTCTCAGGTTCGTTTCTCCTTCGCTGATTTGAATGTAGCCATAACCGGTTTCGGGGCGACTAGGCTTAATTCCCAGTGTCAATAAGCAATCATTTTTTTCTACAAAGTCGAGACCGATCTTAATTGTTTCCAGAAAATCATTTTCTTTCAAAATCAGGTGATCCGATGGTGCTACAATTATATTGGCTTTATCGGTCATAGATTTAATTCTGTTCACGGCATAGGCAATACAAGGCGCTGTGTTTCGTCTGTTTGGTTCCAGTAAAACCTGGTCGGCTTTTATTTCGGGCAGTTGTTCCAGAATCAAATCTTTGTATATGACATTTGATACAATTATAATATTTTCGGCAGGCACCAGATGACGAAGTCTATCAAAAGTCATCTGTAAAAGAGAACGTCCGGTACCAAAAAAATCAAGAAATTGTTTTGGGCGGTCATTTCTACTAAAGGGCCAAAAGCGACTACCTACGCCACCTGCCATAATAATGCAATAATTATTTTCCATTGTCAATATAAGTTTGAGTTTATAACTTCGTTTTCTAAAAATCGTACTAAGATACTATGTTTTTTTGAGCAAAACAAGAACTGGATATACAAAAGCAACGAGCTTGTCTTCAAAAAGAAAACAAGCTCGTTGTGATTAACTTTGTGTCAGGCGATTAGTTAATCTTCCGATTCAATCGCACCAACTTCTATAACACTTTTGCGGGCATCAACTTTTTTCTCATATTCTTCACGTGAGAAAACTACGATTTTATCGAATTCACGTTGACCTGTTCCGGCTGGAATCAAGTGACCACAAATAACATTTTCTTTCAATCCTTCAAGTCTGTCAACTTTACCATTAATAGCAGCATCGTTCAATACTTTTGTTGTTTCCTGGAACGAAGCAGCCGACATAAAGCTGTTGGTTTGAAGTGCAGCACGGGTAATACCTTGCAAAATCTGATTTGAAGTAGCAGCAATTGCATCACGCGTTTCTACCAATTTCATATCACGACGTTTCAACATACTGTTCTCATCACGCAACTTACGTGGTGTAATGATTTGACCCGGTTTCAAGGTCGTTGAATCACCTGCATCCAGAATTACTTTTTTACCCCAAATACGATCATTTTCTTCCATGAAATCGTTTTTGCCGATAATTTGTTTTTCTAAGAAACGAGTATCACCTTGTTCCAAAATCTCCACTTTACGCATCATTTGACGTACAATTACCTCAAAGTGCTTATCATTGATTTTTACACCTTGCAGACGGTAAACATCCTGAACTTCGTTTACAATATAATCCTGAACCGCTGTAGGTCCCTTGATTAATAAGATATCCGAAGGAGTAGTTGCACCTTCCGAAAGTGGAATACCTGCACGTACAAAGTCATTTTCCTGAACAAGAATTTGTCTTGATAATGGAATCATGTATTTCTTAATCTCTCCGGTTTTCGAAGTTACAGTCAACTCACGGTTACCACGTTTGATTTTTCCGAAGGTTACCTCACCATCAATTTCGGCTACTACAGCAGGATTTGAAGGGTTACGAGCTTCGAATAACTCAGTTACACGTGGAAGACCACCGGTAATATCACCTGCTTTACCAACGGCACGAGGTATTTTTACCAACATCTGACCCATTTTGATTTTATCGCCATTATCCAATACCAAGTGGGCACCCACCGGTAAGCTATAAGTACGTAATATAGAACCATCTTTCGACACAATGTGTGCACTTGGAACTTTGTTACGATCTTTAGTTTCGATAATAATCTTTTCACGCAGACCGGTTGCCTCATCAGTTTCAGCCTTAAAGGTAACGTTCTCAATTACATCTTCAAACTCAATTTTACCTTCAGTTTCCGAAATAATTACCGCGTTAAATGGATCCCATTCGCAGACCATTTGACCTTTTGTTGCCACTTCACCGTCTTTTACGTACAGTTTAGAACCGTAAGGAATATTTTGTGTAGTCAACGCAATGTCAGTGTTAGGGTCAATTACACGCATTTCAGCCAGACGGCTTACTACTACCTGATAAATGGCCTTGTCATCACCAACTGCATCTACCGTACGAAGTTCATCAAATTCTAGGCGACCATCATATTTCAATACAATTTTTGATTCTGCTGCAACGTTCGAAGCGATACCCCCAACGTGGAACGTACGAAGTGTCAGCTGTGTACCCGGCTCACCAATTGACTGAGCTGCAATAACACCTACTGCTTCACCGATATGAACCATTTTGTTGGTTGCAAGGTTACGACCGTAACATTTTGCACAAACACCTTTTTTCGATTCGCAAGTCAATACCGAGCGAATTTCGACGCGCTCAATAGGTGATTCCTGAATCTTTTTGGCTAATGCTTCAGTTATTTGTTCTCCCGAAGATACGATTAGTTCTCCGGTAAGTGGGTTTTGAATATCATGAACAGATACACGACCAAGGATACGTTCGTAAAGTGACGAAATCACTTCTTCGTTGTTTTTCATTTCGGTGGCAATAAGTCCACGTAATGTTCCACAGTCATCTTCGTTGATAATTACATCTTGCGATACATCCACCAAACGACGAGTTAAATAACCCGCATCAGCTGTTTTCAAAGCCGTATCCGCCAAACCTTTACGAGCACCGTGGGTAGAAATAAAGTATTCCAATACCGAAAGTCCTTCTTTAAAGTTCGAAAGAATTGGGTTTTCAATAATTTGTCCACCTTCTGCACCCGATTTTTGAGGTTTTGCCATCAAACCACGCATACCCGAAAGCTGACGAATTTGTTCTTTAGATCCACGAGCACCAGAGTCCAACATCATGTATACTGAGTTAAATCCTTGGTTGTCTGTCGAAAGTTGTTTCATCAAGATGTTTGACAATTTCGAGTTAACGTGTGTCCATGTATCAATAATTTGGTTGTAACGCTCGTTGAAAGTAATGAATCCCATGTTATAGTTATTCAAAATTTCTTCCACTTCAGCATTACCTTCTTTTACCAGAATTTCTTTTTCAGGTGGGATAATAACGTCAGCAAGGTTAAACGACAAACTTCCTTTGAATGCCATGTAATAACCTAAATCTTTAATATCATCCAAGAATTGAGTAGTACGAGCCACTCCACAAATTTCAATTACGTTACCAATAATGTCACGCAATGATTTTTTAGAAAGTAGTTCGTTGATGTAACCAACTTGTGTTGGTACACATTTATTAAATAAGACACGACCCACTGTAGTTTCGATGATGGTATCAACCAATTCACCTTCTGCATTTAAATCTTTAGTCTTTACTTTTATAGGAGCATGTAATGCTACTTTTTTCTCATTCAACGCAATTTCTGCTTCTTCGGGAGAATAGAATATTAATCCTTCACCTAAAGCTCCGGGACGTGGTTTTGTAATATAATACAAACCAAGAACCATGTCTTGCGATGGGACCGTAATAGGAGCACCATTTGCAGGGTTCAGAATATTGTGTGAACCTAACATCAACATTTGTGCTTCCAAAATAGCCTCATTACCAAGTGGTAAGTGAACAGCCATCTGGTCACCGTCAAAGTCGGCATTGAAAGCCGTACATGCCAATGGGTGCAGTTGAATAGCTTTTCCTTCAATCATTTTTGGTTGGAAAGCCTGAATACCCAAACGGTGAAGTGTTGGAGCACGGTTTAGTAATACGGGATGTCCTTTCATCACGTACTCTAAAATGTCCCAAATCACGGGGTCTTTACGATCAACGATTTTTTTTGCAGATTTTACCGTTTTTACAATTCCGCGTTCAATAAGTTTACGGATAACAAACGGTTTGAATAATTCTGCAGCCATATCTTTGGGGATACCGCATTCGTGCATCTTTAATTCAGGTCCGACAACAATTACCGAACGTGCCGAGTAATCCACACGTTTACCAAGTAAGTTTTGACGGAAACGACCTTGTTTACCTTTCAATGAGTCGGAAAGTGACTTCAACGGACGGTTAGCATCGGTTTTTACAGCACTTGATTTACGTGAGTTATCGAACAATGAATCGACAGCTTCTTGAAGCATACGTTTCTCGTTACGAAGGATCACTTCAGGAGCTTTGATTTCGATTAATCGTTTCAAACGGTTGTTACGGATAATCACACGACGATATAAGTCGTTCAAATCCGAAGTCGCAAAACGACCACCATCAAGTGGCACCAATGGACGTAATTCCGGAGGAATAACAGGAACGATTTTTACAATCATCCATTCCGGTTTGTTACGCAATTTCGAAGCACGGAACGATTCTACAATTTGCAGACGTTTCAAAGCTTCTGTTTTACGTTGTTGCGATGTATCTGTGTTCGCTTTGTGACGTAAATCGTAAGATAGAACATCCAAATCCAAACGGCTCAACATATCATGGATAGCATCAGCCCCCATTTTTGCGATGAACTTATTAGGATCAGTGTCTTCCAATAATTGATTTTCACGTGGTAAAGCCTCTAATATATCCAAATATTCATCTTCGGTTAACAACTCGCCTTGTGCGATGTTTTCGCCGTTTTCAAGAATTCCTCCTTGAATGATAACATATTTTTCGTAGTAGATAATTGAATCTAATTTTTTTGTAGGCATTCCCAACAAGTAACCAATTTTGTTTGGCAATGAACGGAAATACCAGATATGAGCCACAGGAACCACCAATTGAATGTGTCCCATTCGCTCACGACGAACTTTTTTCTCAGTCACTTCTACTCCACAACGGTCGCAGACAATGCCTTTATAGCGAATACGTTTGTATTTTCCGCAATGACATTCAAAATCCTTGGTAGGACCAAAAATGCGCTCACAGAACAAACCATCACGTTCCGGTTTGTAGGTTCGATAATTAATGGTTTCTGGTTTGAGAACCTCGCCACTCGATAATTTTAATATCTCTTCGGGTGATGCAAGACCAATCGAAATTTTATTAAAACTATTCTTTACCTTATTATCATTTTTAAAAGCCATAACTTTTATTTAATTAACAATTAATAATTCATAATTCATAATTGAGAATTATGTATTGTGAAAATCACAATTGGCTGTGTTTTTCATAAAACCTCTAAAATCCTCCGTCGGATGACGGAGGATGAGTAGGGGTTCTATTCTAAACTGATGCTCAAACCTAATCCGCGAAGTTCGTGCAACAATACGTTGAGCGATTCCGGAATTCCTGGTGTTGGCATCGGATCACCTTTTACAATCGCTTCGTAAGTACGAGCGCGACCCATAACGTCATCCGATTTTACAGTCAAAATTTCTTGCAGGATATGAGCAGCACCGAATGCTTCGAGTGCCCAAACCTCCATTTCTCCGAAACGTTGACCACCAAATTGTGCTTTACCACCAAGAGGTTGTTGAGTAATAAGTGAGTATGGTCCGATAGAACGAGCGTGCATTTTGTCTTCAACCATGTGACCCAGTTTCAGCATGTAGATAACACCCACTGTTGCTGTTTGGTCAAAACGTTCACCTGTTCCACCATCGTACAAATACGTTTTACCGTAATTTGGTACACCGGCTTTATCAGTCCATGCATTCAAATCATCAAGACTTGCTCCGTCGAAGATAGGTGTTGCAAAACGCACTCCCAATTCTTTTCCGGCCCAACCTAATACGGTTTCAAAAATTTGTCCAAGGTTCATACGCGAAGGTACACCAAGTGGATTCAATACAATGTCTACCGGAGTTCCATCTTCAAGGAATGGCATATCTTCTTGACGAACAATACGAGATACAATACCTTTGTTACCGTGACGACCTGCCATTTTATCACCAACACGAATTTTACGTTTTTTAGCGATATAAACTTTAGCTATTTGTACGATACCATTTGGAAGTTCATCCCCGATAGTAATGTTGAATTTTTGACGTTTTATTTGAGCATCCAATTCCTTGTATTTTCTCAAATAATTCATGATTAATTTCTTAACTAATTCATTTCTATGTGAATCAGTTGTCCATTTGCTCAATTGTACGGCAGAATAGTCGATTTCGCGAAGGCGCTCTGCTGTAAATTTGCTATTGCGTGAAATTATATCCGTTCCTAAGAAATCTTTTACTCCTGCTGAAGTTCTGTCTCCAATCATTGCAATAAGTTTGTCAACCAGAGTGTTGAGCAAAATTGCTGCCTGATTTTCAAACTCTTCATCCAATTTTGGAAGAACAGCTTTGTCAGCGAGTTTAGATTTACGATTCTTTTGAGCTTTAGAGAACAATCGTTTTCCAATAACCACACCCGATAATGATGGAGTAGCTTTCAACGAAGCATCTTTTACATCGCCTGCTTTGTCACCAAAGATAGCGCGAAGTAATTTTTCTTCGGGTGAAGGATCCGATTCTCCTTTTGGAGTAATTTTACCAATGATAATATCGCCCGGCTCAATACGAGCACCGATACGAATAATACCGTTTTCATCCAAATCCTTAGTTGCTTCTTCACTTACGTTAGGAATATCCGCCGTAAATTCTTCGATACCACGTTTCGTTTCGCGAACATCCAATAGTTGCTCAACCACGTGAATAGAAGTAAAGACGTCTTCGCGCACAACACGTTCGTTGATTACGATAGCATCCTCGAAGTTATACCCTTTCCAAGGCATGAAAGCCACTTTCAGGTTTTTACCAATTGCTAATTCACCATTTTGGGTTGCATAACCTTCAGTAAGAATCTGACCGTTTACTACTTTATCACCTTTACTTACGATAGGGCGCAAGTCGATGGTAGTATTTTGGTTGGTTTTTTGGAATTTTGGTAATTTATATTCTTTAACCGCACTGTCGAAGCTTACAAATTCTTCTTCTTCGGTACGATCGTAAAGTATTTTAATACAGTTTGCATCTACGTATTCAATTACACCAACGCCTTCGGACATTACTTGTGTCCGTGAATCCTGAATCAACTGTCCTTCGATGCCGGTTCCAACAATAGGAGCTTCGCAACGTAATAAAGGCACAGCCTGGCGCATCATGTTCGATCCCATCAATGCACGGTTCGCATCATCATGTTCCAGGAAGGGAATCAAGGCAGCTGCGATAGATGCAATTTGAGATGGAGAAACGTCCATTAAGTTTACCTCATCAGGTGAGATTACAGGGAAATCGGCACCTTTACGCGATTTTACTTTTGAACGTATAAAGTTTCCTTTTTCGTCCAATGGCGCATTTCCTTGAGCAACAATTAAGTTTTCTTCTTCTTCAGCAGTGTAATATTCAATACCGGCATCTGAAATATCAACTACCGAATCGGTTACCTTACGATAAGGAGTTTCGATAAATCCTAATTCGTTGATTTTGGCATAAATACACAATGAAGAGATCAAACCAATGTTTGGACCTTCAGGAGTTTCAATAGGACACAAACGGCCATAGTGAGTGTAGTGAACGTCACGAACCTCAAAACCTGCACGTTCACGCGAAAGACCACCGGGTCCTAAGGCTGACATACGACGTTTGTGAGTAATCTCGGCCAATGGATTTTGTTGATCCATAAATTGCGAAAGTGCATTGGTACCAAAGAATGAATTGATAACAGATGAAACACTTTTTGCATTGATCAAATCGATAGGAGTGAAGACCTCGTTATCACGAACATTCATACGTTCACGAATGGTACGAGCCATACGCGAAAGTCCAACACCGAATTGATTATATAATTGTTCGCCTACTGTACGTACGCGACGGTTACTTAAGTGGTCAATATCATCTACATCTGCTTTTGAGTTAATCAACTCAATAAGATATTTGATGATTTCAATAATATCCTCTTTTGTCAGCACTTTTGTATCCATGCTGGTAGTCAGGTTCAATTTCCGGTTAATACGGAAACGACCTACATTACCCAAATCGTAACGTTTTTCGGAGAAGAACAAGTTATTGATAACTTCGCGTGCAGTAGAATCATCAGCAGGTACGGCATTTCGTAACTGACGATAGATATACAACACAGCTTCTTTCTCAGAGTTACTAGGGTCTTTTTGAAGAGTATTATAAATGATGGCATAATCGTTTTGATTAGCATCAGTTTTATGAAGTAAAATGGTTGGAGTACCTGCTTCGATGATTTCATCGATATGGCTGGCTTCCAAAATAGTTTCACGGTCAATAATAACTTCGTTACGTTCAATAGTAACCACCTCGCCGGTGTCTTCATCCACAAAATCTTCCACCCATGTTTTCAAAACACGTGCAGCCAATTTTTGACCAAGAGCTTTTTTTAGACTGGTTTTGCTTACTTTAATTTCTTCGGCCAGGTTGAAAATTTCCAGGATGTCTTTATCACTTTCGAAACCAATGGCACGAAGTAAGGTAGTAACAGGAAGTTTTTTCTTACGGTCGATGTATGCGTACATCACATTGTTGATGTCGGTAGCAAATTCTATCCATGATCCACGGAAAGGGATAATACGAGCCGAATATAATTTTGTACCGTTAGCATGGGTGCTTTGACCGAAGAACACACCGGGTGAACGGTGAAGTTGCGATACAATAACACGTTCTGCACCATTGATAACAAAAGTACCTTTCAACGTCATATATGGGATAGGTCCCAAATAAACATCTTGAATTACCGTATCAAAATCTTCGTGATCCGGATCGGTACAATACAGTTTTAATTTGGCTTTAAGCGGCACGCTGTAGGTTAAGCCGCGTTCGATACACTCATCAATCGAATAACGTGGAGGGTCTACGTAGTAATCTAAGAATTCGAGGATGAAATTATTTCGGGTGTCCGTGATTGGAAAGTTTTCAGAAAAAACTTTGTACAAACCTTCCGATTTTCTTTTTTCTGGAGCGGTGTCCATTTGAAAAAAGTCATGAAAGGATTTTAATTGAACTTCCAAAAAGTCAGGATAGTCTAACTGATTCTTAATAGAAGCAAAATTTATTCTTTGAGCTTTGGTTAATGACGACATTTTCAAAGAGGTTATTTGGGTGCAATGAACTCAATTATTTTATAGACAGAAAAAGGTTTAGAATCCCTCTTAGAGAGGGAATCTAAACCAAAGACCTGATATTCAGGTTTAATTATTTAAGTTCAACTTCAGCGCCGCCTTCTTCAAGAGCTTTTTTCAAGGCTTCAGCTTCGTCTTTAGATGCACCTTCTTTGATTACAGCAGGAGCAGCATCAACCATATCTTTTGCTTCTTTCAAGCCAAGACCAGTTAATTCTTTTACTAATTTAACGATAGCCAATTTTGTTGCACCAGCTGATTTCAATACTACGTCGAATGATGTTTTTTCTTCCGCTACTTCAGCAGCAGCTGCAGGACCTGCAGCAACAGCAACAGCTGCAGCAGCTGGTTCGATACCATATTCATCTTTCAAAATTTGAGCTAACTCATTTACTTCTTTAACTGTTAAGTTAACCAATTGTTCTGCAAAAGCTTTCAAATCTGCCATTTTACTTATTTTTTATGATTTTGTTTTTTTATTTACTATGAAATTATCTTTCCGACAATGTTTTTAACACGCCGTGGATAGTTGATCCTCCTGATTGGAGTGCTGATATAACGTTCTTAGCAGGCGATTGTAATAATCCAATAACTTCTCCGATAAGTTCGTTTTTAGTTTTCACGTTGACAAGTGCTTCTAATTGATTCTCACCAATATAGAAACTCTCTTCTACATACGCTGCTTTAAGAATAGCTTTTTTAGCTTTGGTAGCTTTAGCAAAGTCACGAATGATTTTTGCCGGAGCATTACCTACATTCGAAAGCATCAATGAAGTTTCGCCTGTTAGTGAACCGTAAAGCTCGCTATAGTCAACAGACGAATTTTCCAACGCTTTTTGAAGCAATGTATTTTTTACAACTACAAGTTTAATATCTTGTTTGTAGCAAATTCTTCTTAAATCAGTCGTTTTAGCGGCGTCTAATCCACCTATGTCTGTTAAGTAGAAGTGAGCATACTCACCAAGAGTTGACTCAAGTTGTTTTATAATAGCGCTTTTATCTTCCTTTTTCATAAACTTTTAATTTTATTCTTCAATTGATTTGGGTTCAATCTTAATACCCATACTCATTGTGCTTGAAAGATAAATGCTCTTTACATAAGTACCTTTTGCGGAAGTGGGTTTCAGTTTCATCAAAGTAGAAACAAATTCTTTGGCATTTTCTACAATTTGCTCAGGAGTAAAAGAAACTTTTCCTACTGAAGTATGTACGATACCATATTTATCAACTTTAAAGTCGATTTTTCCTTGTTTTACTTCTTTTACTGCTTTACCTACTTCGTTGGTAACAGTACCGCTTTTTGGATTTGGCATTAAACCACGTGGGCCTAAAACACGTCCTAAAGCACCTAATTTACCCATGATAGCAGGCATAGTGATGATTACATCAACATCAGTCCATCCACCTTTGATTTTTTCGATATATTCATCTAGACCTACGAAATCTGCACCAGCTTCTTTAGCTGCAGCTTCTTGGTCAGGAGTACATAATGCAAGAACCTTTACTTCTTTTCCAGTTCCATTTGGCAACGACACAACGCCGCGTACCATTTGATTGGCTTTACGTGGGTCAACACCTAAGCGTACATCTATATCAACAGAAGCATCGAATTTAGAGCTGGTAATTTCTTTTACCAATCCTGCCGCTTCCTTTAGAGAATAGGTTTTTCCTGCTTCAATTTTTTCTAAAGCTAACCTTTGATTTTTTGTCAGTTTACTCATTTTAATTGAAGTTTATTAATTATTTTTATTAGGAAAAGTACCTTTTACGGTAATACCCATACTTCTAGCTGTACCAGCAACCATTTTCATAGCTGCATCTAATTCAAAACAATTCAAGTCAACCATTTTGTCTGTAGCAATAGCTTCTACTTGTTCCCAAGTAATTTCAGCTACTTTCTTACGGTTAGGCTCCGCCGATCCACTTTTCAATTTTGTTATTTCTAACAATTGAATAGCAACTGGAGGAGTCTTTACAACAAAGTCGAAAGATTTGTCAGTATAATAGGTGATGACTGCCGGTAGAACTTTTCCCGGTTTGTCTTGGGTTCTGGCATTAAATTGTTTGCAAAACTCCATAATATTGATCCCTTTAGAACCTAACGCAGGGCCTACTGGGGGAGACGGGTTTGCAGCCCCTCCTTTAATCTGTAATTTAATAAGTCCAGCAATCTCTTTAGCCATAATAATTTAATTTTTGTTGTTAAACTGGTGTCGTCGATTTGTAACAGCAATCAACTACTCCTTTTCTACTTGTGTGAAAGACAATTCGAGCGGAGATTTCCGACCGAAAATCATAACCATAACTTTGAGTTTTTTCTTCTCTGTGTTTACTTCCTCAATGATACCACTAAAACCACTAAAAGGACCAAAGATCACTTTTACTGTTTCACCCACGTAGAAAGGCGTTAGCATTTCTTCTTCAGTTTCCTGTAGTTCATCCACTTTGCCCAAAATGCGATTCACTTCCGAAGGACGAATCGAAGTAGGTACATTGTTTTTTTCACCCAGAAATCCAATGACGTTTGGTGTGTTGCGTAAGCGGTGAGGAATTTCACCAATCAGATAAGCTTCTATCAATACATATCCTGGCATGCAACTACGTTCTTTTGTAATTTTTTTGCCATTACGAATCTGATAAACCTTCTCAGTAGGAATCAATACCTGAGCAACATACTGACCAAGGTCCGAATTCTTGATTTCTGCATCAATATACTCTTTTACCTTGCTCTCTTTTCCACTAATAGCACGCATAACGTACCATTTAAAATTTGTTGTCTCAGACACTTTGTTGACCTCCATTGATTAAATTAAGACAGTAATCCGTAAACGAATTTCATGATAGCTTCGAAACCGGTATCCATAAGCCACACTATCAATGCAATAATGATGGAAGCAATTAATACCACCACTGCACTGTTAGTCAGTTCTTGACGCGTTGGCCAAGAAACCTTTTGAACAAGTTCCGAATAAGACTCTTTGATATAGCTAATTATCTTCATATGTAAATAGAATTTGCACGGGCAGAGAGACTCGAACTCCCGACACCTGGTTTTGGAGACCAGTGCTCTACCAACTGAGCTACGCCCGTGTATTAAGTCGTTCCCCGTTTCCGGGAAACGACTTTTGTTTTGAAAAAACTTCTTAAATTACTTTTTCAATCTTACTACTCACCTCATGGGAGGTTGGGAAAGATTAGTATTAGTCAAGAAGTTCTGTGATTTGTCCTGAACCTACTGTACGTCCACCTTCACGGATAGCGAAACGTAAACCTACGCTACAAGCTACTGGATAGATCAATGTTACAGTTAATTCTAAGTTGTCACCTGGCATTACCATCTCAGTTCCTTCTGGAAGTGTGATTTCACCTGTAACGTCCAATGTACGGATATAGAATTGTGGACGGTAACGGTTGTGGAATGGAGTATGACGACCCACCTTCTTCTTTTTTCAAGATATAAGCAGCTGCTTTGAATGAAGTATGAGGAGTTACTTTTCCCGGGTGGGTAATAACCATACCACGTTTGATAGCTTCTTTGTCGATACCACGTAGCAATAAACCTACGTTGTCACCAGCTTGTCCATCATCAAGAATCTTACGGAACATTTCAACACCAGTTACAACTGATTTCAATGCTGATTGTCCTAATCCAATGATTTGAACTTCTTCACCAGTTTTGATTTTACCAGTTTCGATACGTCCGGTTGCTACAGTACCACGACCAGTGATCGAGAATACATCTTCAACAGGCATCAAGAAAGGTTTATCAACATCACGCATTGGTAATTCAATCCATGTATCAACAGCATCCATCAATTCCATGATTTTATCTTCCCATTCTGGAACACCATTCAATCCACCAAGTGCAGAGCCTTGGATAACCGGAGTGTTGTCACCATCGAAATCATAGAATGAAAGCAATTCGCGCATTTCCATTTCTACTAATTCCAACATTTCAGGATCGTCAACCATATCACATTTGTTCATAAAGATAACCAAACGAGGTACGTTTACTTGGCGAGCCAAAAGGATGTGTTCGCGTGTTTGTGGCATTGGACCATCAGTTGCAGCAACTACAATGATAGCACCGTCCATTTGAGCAGCACCCGTTACCATGTTCTTCACGTAATCCGCGTGACCAGGACAGTCAACGTGTGCATAGTGACGATTAGCAGTTTGGTATTCAACGTGTGCAGTATTGATTGTAATACCACGTTCTTTTTCTTCTGGTGCATTATCGATAGAATCGAAAGAACGCATTTCAGAAAGACCTCTTTTTGCAAGTACCATAGTAATTGCAGCGGTCAAGGTTGTTTTACCGTGGTCAACGTGTCCAATAGTACCAACGTTAACGTGGGGTTTTGACCTGTCAAATTTTTCTTTTGCCATAACTCAAAGATTATTTAATTGTTAATTTATATGTTTTATAAAAGCTACAAAGTTGAGCTGTTGATGAGAATTGAACTCGCGACCTCTTCCTTACCAAGGAAGTGCTCTACCACTGAGCTACAACAGCAAAAAAATGAGCGAAAGACGGGACTCAAACCCGCGACCCTCAGCTTGGAAGGCTAATGCTCTATCAACTGAGCTACTTTCGCAATTTAGTTGACAGTTGATAATTGATAGTTGACAGCGAACTGTAAACTGATAACTATGAACTGTGAACCGGTAAATGTGGGCAGTGAAGGATTCGAACCTCCGAAGTCGAAAGACAGCTGAGTTACAGTCAGCCCCAGTTGGCCACTTTGGTAACTGCCCAATTTTTATTTCCAATTCACAATTCATAATGCATAATTGCTCCACTCCTGGAAATTATGCAGTATGAATTTTGCATTATGAATTGTTTTTGAGCCTCTTGTCGGATTCGAACCAACGACCCCGAGATTACAAATCACGTGCTCTGGCCAACTGAGCTAAAGAGGCAAAGTGCTATTCCATAAAGGTTTTAGCGATTAAAAAGCCGTTTAAATACTGCTATTCAAACGGCTTGCAAATGTACGATATTTTTTTGGACTACAAAACATTTGTAGAAAAAAATTACTTATTCGTTGCTTTTTCTTTGTATTTGCGTATCTGTTTCTCTAAGGCTTCGATAGTTAGGTCGACGGCTTCTTCGAAAGAATCGCACGTTTTTGAGGCGAAGAAATCCACATTTGGGATCGAAACCTTAATTTCGGCTTCTTTATTTGATGCTGTTTCGGGTTTTACGACCTTCAAATATACTTCTATGTTTAATATTTCGTCAAAAAACTTTTCTAGTTTTAATGTTTTCTTGTTGATGTAAGATTCTAATCCGTCTGTTGCATCAAAGTTAATTGATTGAATTCTTAGTTTCATAATTTCCTCCTTTTTTATTTTGCTCTCGGATGAGCATGTTTATATATATTGTTTAATTCCTCAAAACTCGTGTGAGTGTATACTTGCGTGGCCGCAAGACTGCTATGCCCCAGTAGATCTTTTACTGCGTTAATGTCTGCTCCTCCATTAAGTATACTTGTGGCGAATGTGTGCCGAAGCACGTGTGGGCTTCTTTTGTGTAGGCTGCTTACTCCTGACATTGTATTGTGAACCATGGTGTAAATCAACTTCGGGTAAAGCTTTTGTCCATTTTCTCTTAAAAACAAATTTGCAGCAAGGGATTCGAGTTTGCTGTTTCGTAATTCAATGTATTCCGATATTTCTTTGCATAATGCATCGCTTATTGGAATAATACGTTGTTTGTTTCTTTTTCCTGTTACTCGTAAATTTCCATCTGTCAGATCTACATCTTTGTCTTCTATCGAAATGAGTTCGGCAAGTCGTATTCCTGTTTGGTAAAAAATGGATATGATAAGTAAATCTCTTGTAGTCTTGAAATCATTTGGACTGAATTTATTGTCTAGCGCGCTGTCCATCTCCTTTTCTTTAAAAAACGCTGGAATGGGCTTTTTTGTTTTTGGAAGAATGATTTTTAATGTTGGGTCTTGTTTTGCCAATCCACGAACGAGTAAAAATTTCCAAAATGATTTGAGAGTTGAAATTTTGCGTGAGAGACTTCGTGCCGAAATTTTAGCCGACATTAATGATAATGTCCATTGTTGAATTTGCTGTGAGCTGATGTTTAATGGATTGATTTCTTGTGATTTGGTGTCGATAAAGTCGCAAAATTGATACAAGTCGGTACGATATGACAAAACAGTATGAAAAGAATAGTTCTTTTCATACTGTAAATATTGCAGAAATTCGTTCACCATAATCGTATGTTCAATTCTGCAACGAAGATAGGCTAAAAAAGTTGGGAATACAAGTTTTCCCTCGTGTTTTTACTATTCTTCGCGAAGATTTTTCTTCTCGATGTAAACGGCGTGCATCATTTCGTCGCGTTTTACGATAGAAGGTTTGTCAAAGCATTGACGACGACGTAATTCTTTTACAACGCCTGTTTTTTCAAATTTACGTTTGAATTTTTTTAATGCTCTTTCGATGTTTTCGCCTTCTTTTACTGGAACTACGATCATAATTACTAATTATTTAATGTATATGTTTCTGTTTTTTCTTTCGGACTGCAAAAATAGACAATCATTTTCGATTGACAAACTATTTTCGGATGTTTTTTGTGTTGAAGTAGAGAATATTGTTGAAAATTACAAAAATCATTGGATAACAGAATTTTATATTCGTCATTATTCCAACGGATGAATAATGTTAAATCAACAAAGATGTGTCTCTTAGCGTTTGTAATTCGCTATTGGTTATAATGCCAGTAATATTTCCTCAAGTATTCTCATTCCTTCAGAAGCACCTTTCTGAATAATAGTCATGTTTTTGGACGTATTCGAAATTTTCTGAGGGTCAATTAAATAAATGGGAACGTTAGGTTTTACGTAATTTACCAAGCCTGCAGCAGGATAAACCTGTAGCGATGTTCCGATGATTATGAAAATATCAGCTTGTTTTACAATTTCCTGTGCTTGTTCAATCGTTGGAACCTCTTCTCCAAACCACACAATGTGCGGTCGTAGCTGAAAGCCTTTCGGACAATTGTCGTTTAGATGTATCTCCGGATTGTTTGGGTCAACATCGAATATCTCGCCGCCATCGCCGGTCGATCGCACTTTCATTAATTCACCATGTAGATGTAATATATTGCTGCTACCCGCTCGCTCGTGGAGGTTATCTACATTTTGTGTGACTATTTGTACGTCGAATTTGGTTTCTAAATTGGCAAGTGCGATATGGGCGGAATTTGGTTGGCAGTCGACTAATTGTTTGCGTCGTTGGTTGTAAAAGTCCAAAACAAGTGCCGGATTACGGCGAAATCCGTTAGGTGTTGCAACATCATCAATTGGGTGTTTTTCCCATAATCCACCCGCATCTCGAAAGGTTTTTATTCCACTTTCGGCGCTTATTCCTGCACCGGAAAGTACTACAATTTTTTTCATTTTTCTTAGTTTTAATTCGGGCTGCAAAGATAGGAATACTTTAGGATATGTATACTGTTAAAGTATATTTGTCCACACTATTAAGCGGCATGATTTTATTCATTATATTTGTACTTCAAATTTAATGCCGAATTATGGTTGCTGCTTTTTTACAAATGGATGAATATCAATTGTATGTCGAGAGATACAGTTTCTCTACGACTAAAGTTGATTCTCCGACAATGATATTTTTGCATGACTCGTGGGGCTGTGTTCCGTTGTGGGGCGATTTTCCTAAAAAGATCTCGAAAATAGCCGGACTGGATGCCTTGCTTTACGACAGGCGGGGATACGGAAAGTCATCCGGTTTTGCTGTTGCAGAACGAACGGATCAGTATTTGCATGACGAGGCTCATGAGCTTATTCGGGTTATGGATGCATATACTATTGAAAAGGCAGTGATTTATGGGCATAGTGACGGAGCAACCATTGCTTTGATTGCGGCTGCATTATACCCGGAGCGTATTAAAGGGCTATTGCTGGAAGGACCGCACAGTTTTATAGAGGATTCCGGTAAAGCTGCTGTACTGGCTACCCGCGAACGGGCAATAGAAAATAATCTGCTTGCCAGCCTGCAAAAATATCATGGTGATAAAGCTGCTGAACTTTTCAGGTTATGGCACGAAACATGGCTGAGCGATTTTTTCTCAAAATGGACAATAGTGCCCATCTTGAATAGAATAAGTTGCCCGGTATTGGCTTTTCAGGGCGAGGACGATGAGTTTGGTACAATCGAACAATTATATGTGCTGAAAAAAGAAATTTCAACCGATGTTATTCTTGCAGAAATCAGGAATGCAGGACATACGCCGCGGAAAGAGGCAGAAACAGAAACGATGGACTTATTGGAGAATTGGCTCGAAACGATTCCCTGGTTGAAATAAATACATAGCGATGCTGCTTGACCAAACCGATAATGTTTAAACTTCTTACTTTCGTCAATTAGTGAAAAATCAGTATCTTTGTGGCTTATTTAGATTCAGATGAAAAAAATACTCTCCATTTTACTTATAGTTATACAGGTTTCGGCCTGTAATCAAGCCACTAAAAGTGCCCCAAAAACCGAGAACGTAGTAGAAGTTCCCGGTTTTTCTGCAGACTCAGCTTATCTCTTTGTTCAAAACCAGGTCGATTTCGGGCCGCGGGTACCCAATACTGCTGTTCAGTTAGCTTGTGCTAATTATCTATCTGCAAAGCTGAGAAGCTATGGTGCTCAGGTAATTGAGCAAAAGGCGGATGTGAAAGCGTTTAACGGAAAGACATTGCGGTCGATTAATATTATTGGCTCTTATAATCCAAAGGCGGAGACGCGTGTGCTGCTTTTCTCGCATTGGGATTCCCGTCCGTGGGCCGATAATGATCCAAACCCGAACAACCATGATAAACCGGTGATGGGTGCTAACGATGGAGCAAGTGGGGTAGGTGTTTTGCTCGAAATAGCCCGACAAATAGGTAAAACTTTGCCCGCTATCGGGGTGGATATTATCTTTTTTGATGTAGAAGATTATGGTGCACCTGCCAATTATAGCACTCAGAACACGGAAGATACATGGTGTCTGGGAACGCAGTACTGGGCTAAAAATCCTCACGTCGAGGGTTATACCGCCAAATATGGTATTTTGCTTGATATGGTTGGTGGAGTGGGGGCTACATTTTTTCGTGAGCAGGTATCGGAACAATATGCGGCCAATGTAGTTGATAAAGTATGGTCGCAAGCAGCCAGTCTTGGTTTTGGGCAGTATTTTGTAAACCAACAAGGAGGTTTGATAACCGATGATCACGTTTATGTGAACCAGATTCGTGGTATTCCGAGTATCGATATTATTCAACTCGACCCTCAAACCGGTGGTTTTGCAGGTTATTGGCATACGGTTGATGATACTATGAAAAATGTAGATAAAAACACGCTGGGTGCTGTTGGTACAACATTGATGCATGTGATATATCATGAAAAATAAATTCGCAAAGATGTGCTAAATTCGTGTTTATCTGTGGTAAGCGGATTCAAAAAACAACAACAATGAAATTTAAAAAGATAGCAGTAAAAATTGGTAGTAATGTGTTGACGCGTGCTGATGGCACCTTGGACATTACCCGCATGTCGGGGCTGGTAGATCAGATTGCTCAATTGCACAAAAAAGGTGTTGAAATAGTTTTGATTTCTTCTGGTGCTGTTGCCTCTGGGCGCAGCGTGTTGGGCATCGACCGAAAAATGGATGTGGTAGATCAACGTCAGCTTTTTTCTGCAGTGGGACAAGCAAAATTGATTAATCATTATTGGGATTTGTTTCGCGAACATGGCATAACAGTTGGACAGGTGCTCACCACCAAAGAAAATTTCAGCAGTCGCCGTCATTACCTTAATCAACGTAACTGTATGAAGGTGATGCTTGAAAATAAGGTTCTCCCGATTGTGAATGAGAACGATACAGTGTCTGTGTCGGAGCTTATGTTTACTGATAATGATGAACTTTCAGGATTGATTGCTTCGATGATGGATATGCAGGCACTCATTATCTTAAGTAATATCGACGGGATTTTCAATGGTTCGCCGGCAGATCCGGAATCGAAAGTGATACGACAAATAGAGAAGGGGCAGGATATTTCGGACTTTATTCAAAGTTCAAAATCAACTTTCGGACGAGGTGGTATGCTTACTAAAACGACTATTGCACGCCGGATAGCCGATCAGGGCATTGATGTTTTTATCGCAAACGGTAAAAAGGATGGTATTCTGTTGCATTTACTGGATAAGAGAAGTGAGGTCGTTTGCACGCGTTTTGTGGCTTCTACCGGTGATGTGTCGAGTGTGAAGAAATGGATTGCGCACAGTCAGGGTTTTGCTAAAGGCGAGATTCATGTGAACGAAAATGCTGCAAAAGCGTTGACTGGTGATAAAGCGGTGAGTCTTTTGCCGATTGGTGCAACGAAAATTGTTGGTGATTTTGAGAAAGACGATATTGTGAAGATAATAGATGAGAATGGTGTTGAACTGGGTGTAGGAAAGGTGCAATACGATAGCTCAAAAGCATTCGAAATGCTTGGAAAGAAAAATCAAAAGCCATTGGTGCATTGCGATTATTTGTATTTGGAATAGTTGCTGCCCATTTTTATAGGCACGATGTAAGGTTTAGAAAAAATAAGAATTTCAAAATAATATGATACAAAATATATCCTGGAAACAATTCGCAGTTCACGCTTCCCGTTCGTTGAACCTGGTGAGCGACAAAATTATAAATCAGGTGTTGCTTGAACTGGCCGATGAAGCCGTGGCGCAAACCGAAATGATTCTCGTTGAAAATGCTAAAGATCTGGAGGCGATGGAAAAGAGCAATCCAATGTACGATAGGCTTTTGCTAACGAAAGAACGTATTGAAGGAATTGCTGCAGATATTCGTAATGTAGCTTCATTACCATCGCCGCTGGGCAAGGTAATGTTAGATACGGTTCGGCCCAATGGTATGAAAATAACCAAAGTAAGTGTGCCTTTCGGAGTTGTGGGCATTATTTACGAAGCTCGTCCCAATGTTAGTTTCGATGTATTTGCTCTTTGCTTGAAATCGGGTAATGCCTGTGTGTTGAAAGGAGGAACAGATGCTTATAACTCGAATTTGGCTATTGTTGAGGTGATTAGAACTGTTTTGAACCGCTTCGGATTAGAAATGAATATTGTAACCCTCCTCCCTGCAGGTCGCGAGGCAGCGGCAGAACTGATGAATGCGGTGGGTACGGTCGATGTAATTATACCTCGTGGAGGAAAAGGACTTATTGATTTTGTACGCGAAAATTCTCGTGTTCCGGTAATCGAAACAGGTGCCGGAATTTGTCATACCTATTTTGATGAATTCGGGGATGTAGAAAAAGGAGCTGAGATTATATTTAACTCCAAAACCCGTCGTGTGAGCGTATGTAATTCTTTGGATTGCCTGGTGATAAATGAGAGACGATTGACTGAATTGCCTGCTCTTTGCGAAAAGTTAGCCACAAAAAATGTGATCATTTACGCTGACGTTAAGGCGTTCACTTTTTTGAATGGTAAATATCCGACCGAATTACTGCAAAAAGCAACTGAAGAAAGCTATGGTATCGAATTTTTGGATTATAAAATGTCTGTAAAAACGGCTGACTCTATTTATGATGCCGTAGATCATATCTCCAACCATAGTTCGAAACATAGTGAATGTATTGTGAGTGAGAATCAGAAACAGATTGACTTTTTCGATAAAATGGTGGATGCAGCTTGTGTTTATA
Source organism: Paludibacteraceae bacterium (assembly GCA_942493025.1). Lineage (GTDB taxonomy): Bacteria > Bacteroidota > Bacteroidia > Bacteroidales > Paludibacteraceae > Paludibacter. Next base: position 2,612,318 of record OW818663.1, on the reverse strand, counting down.
CCAATGTTTCGACGGCTTTTACGGATGGAGCTCAATTTGGATTGGGTGCCGAGATTGGTATTAGCACCCAAAAATTACATGCACGCGGTCCAATGGGATTGGAGGAATTATGTTCGTATAAATGGATTGTGAAAGGTGACGGTCAAACAAGGCAATAATTTGCGAATTAGAGGCAGATATCTACAACGTATTTTGGGCGGAAATACTATGTTTTTGTAAATAATTCGATGGGCGATTAAGAATGACTATTTGTAGGTAATTAATCAATCAGGGACTACAATTCACTAAATTTCAATTATATTTAGATGTTTTGTTGTGTATTCAAAAATAAATGATTTTCTTTGCAATTGAAAAGAAAGTGTAATTTTTCGTTCGTTTATTTCAACTCTCCTATTTTTGGTAGAAAGAATTTGTTTTAACCTCGTTTTCTATACTTGTCTTGAGTCACATTTTTATCAATTATTTTATATTATTTTATGAACATTTACGTAGGTAACCTAAGTTACAAAGTTCGCGAAAATGACCTTCAAGGGGTTATTGAAGAGTATGGTCAAGTTGAATCATGCAAAATTATCAAAGATCGCGAAACCGGAAAATCAAAAGGATTTGCGTTTGTAGAAATGGCTGACGATGCTGCTGCTGCAAAAGTAATCGAAGAACTAAACGGCGCTGAATTTGATGGTCGTTCAATGGTCGTTAAAGAAGCTAGACCAAGAGCTTAAGATTAATTTCTTTTAAAACACATAAAGAACTTCTGTTATCGATAGATAGCAGGAGTTTTTTTGCATAAATACTTTTACTATTATGGTTAGTCTGAGGGGAATGTACAAGCAAAACGGAATTTTTTCGAATCTGCTTTTGTTGTTGGGTACTGCTGTTTTTTTTGCAGTAATGGCTATAGCGGTTTGGAAAGTATTCTTTGGAGCTAACCCAACCGAAATTAATTCGGTGAGGTGGCTCCAATTTGCTCAGGCTGTTGGCATATTTATTGTACCTCCATTGGTATTGGCTTACTTGTGGAGCGATAAACCGGTTGAGTATCTGTGTCTCGACAAAAGACCGGGTTTAGGAAGTGCGTTTTTTGTCATTCTTTTCATGGTGTTGGTTATTCCCTTTGTCAACCTGTTGGGTGAATGGAATCAGCAACTAAGGCTGCCTCATGCTTTTGCTGCCATCGAGGCTCAAATGAAGGCATCGGAAACCGAAATAGCTCTTCTAACTGAGAAACTACTTGATGTACACGGTTTAAAAGGTTTGTTTGCCAATGTATTTTTAATTGCTTTTATTCCGGCCTTGGGCGAGGAGTTGTTTTTTAGAGGTGCATTGCAACGAATTTTGGAGAATAAAAAGCATGCAATATTCGCGATATGGCTTACTGCATTTATTTTTAGTGCCATTCATTTTCAATTTTATGGCTTCGTACCCCGCTTTTTATTGGGAGCATTCTTCGGATATTTGCTAGTTTGGAGTGGGAATTTATGGCTACCTGTTTTGGCGCATTTTACAAATAATGCAGTGGCTATTGTTTTTTATTATTTAAAACATAACGGTTTTCAAGTAGTTGATATTGATGCACTTGGAGCCGGTAATACTCTTTGGATAGGCTACGTGAGTGGATTGTTGACGTTGATGATGATTTTTTTATTTCGAGCAAAGTTCCGAACAACTGATTTTTAAATATGCAATTTATCTATTTGTAATTGATGTATTGTTTATTAGCTTAATACAATATAATTTTTTTTTCAAAGTAGACTTTGAATGCTTGAAATTATGTATTTTTGTAAGTTAATGTACAATAGAAAGGATTTTTTTTAGTTTCTATTTTGAGACTGCAATTTATTGTTTGTCTTGCCATTAAAAAAGATGAAGTACTTAGCATTGATTGGGATTGAATCCAGTAAAAATATATCACTTATTCATTTATTTCAATTCGAAACCTTTTGAAAAACTATATCAAATTTGGATTAAGCTCCTTGTTGTTTGTTGTGTTGCTTGTAGGATGTTCAGTGAAAAAAAACACCTGGACTTCGCGAACTTCTCAGGCAATGAATACTCGTTTTAATGTGTATTTTAATGGCGCAGCAAGTTATGAGGAGGGTCTGAAAAATATACAACTTGCCAATGTTGAAGATTATTCTTCAATTATCGCGATGTATCCTATAAGTAGGCATTCCAATGCCACATCGGCTATTTCTAACATGGATCGCACCATCGAAAAATGTAGAAAGGCTATTAAACTCCACTCCATAAAAGTAAAGCCGGTTAAGAATTACAAAAAGTCAAACGATCCGAAATACAAACTTTATTACAGTCAGCAGGAATTTAATCCGGCCTTGAAAGAGGCATGGCTGCTTTTGGCTCAAGCAGAGTTTCATAAGGCCGATTTTATAGGTTCTGCAGCAACGTTTGCCTATGTTTCGCGTCTGTATTCTTCTGATAATAGTATGGTTTCGAAATGTCAGTTGTGGATAGCCCGTGCCTATGGCGAGGCTGGTTGGATGTATGAAGCAGAGGAGGTTCTTTCCAAATTGGATCAGAATAAATTGAAAAGTCAGAATATTGGCTTGTATGCCTCGGTGAATGCTGACTTATTGTTGAAAAAGCGTCAATACAAGGAAGCTATTCCATTTTTGAAACTGGCTTTGTCGAAAGAAAAGGATGGGTATTTGAAGCAACGATTTGGTTATTTGCTGGCACAACTGTATCAAAAAAATGGAGATAATAAAGCGGCTTATGATGCATTTTCAACCGTCATTAAATCAAATCCTCCATTTGAGATGGACTTTAATTCGCGTATTGGCAGGGCTCAGATAGCTCAGGGAGATATAGCAGCAGTGCAAAAAGATCTCCGGAAAATGGCGAAGAATGTAAATAATGCCGACTATCTTGATCAGATTTATTATGCATTGGGAAATACCTATCTGAATAGTTCCGATACCATACATGCGATTAAAAATTTCGAATTATCAGCCGAGAAGAGTACCCGCAATGGAATTGATAAAGCCATTACGCTTATAAAACTAGGTGATTTGCAATATAATAGAATTAATTACGTGGCAGCACAGCCCTGTTATGAAGGTGCCGGGAAAATTATCACGAAAGAGCATGATGATTTTGTTCGTATCACTAAACGCGCCGAAATGCTTGGCGAATTAGTGGGGCAGATTAATATTGTGACTTTACAGGATAGTCTTCAGAGGCTTTCTTCATTGCCAGAAAGCCAGCGAGTAGAAGTGGTCGATAAATTAATTGCCAGGCTGATGGCGGACGAACAGGCTGCCGCAGAGAAAGAAAATAAAAAGGCAAAAGAAGAGAAGGGCGGCGGGTATGCACGATTAACTCCGATAGGTGGTAACATGCCCGGCGGTGCTATCGGCGATTGGTATTTTTATAATGTTGGTTTAATTCGTTCCGGCGAATCGGATTTCCAGAAGAAATGGGGAAAACGAAAGTTGGAAGATAACTGGCGTCGAACCAATAAAACGGCATCTCTTTTCGCCGATGAAGCTGCTTCGCCGTCCGCTGGGGCAAATGCTACGGATACCTTAAAAACGAAAACGAGTGCGACGACCTCTGATGTAAAGAACCCGGAGTTTTACCTGAGTCAAATTCCTGTAACCAAAGCGCAGATTGATAAATCGAATGCCGAAACAGCTACTGCGTTGTATAATGTTGGGTTGATTTACAAAGAAAAAATTGAGGATTTTCCTTTGGCCATCAAATCATTTCAGGACTTTGCCCGACGATTCCCGACTGATACGCGAGTGGCGGATGCGTATTATAATAACTATATGATGCAGTCGAAACTCGAGAACCAACAGGAGGTCCAATTCTATAGAAATAAGTTGATTACCGAGTTCCCAACATCAGAGTATGCTTTGATGTTGTCGCAACCCGACTACGCAAAACGGATGGCAGCCATGTACAGTGAGCAGGATTCGATTTATAGCCGGACTTATAAAGCCTATAACGAAAATAAGTTTGACAAAGTGTTTCTGAATGTGGACTGTATAAAAAAGAATTACCCTTTGTCAACATTGATGCCTAAGTTTTTGTTCTTAAATGCACTAAGCATTGGCAAGAGCAGCACGCCGGATAAATTTGAAAAAGCATTGACTGAATTGGTTAGCAGTCATCCCCAGAGTGATGTGAGCTCAATGAGTAAGGATATACTGGCACTTATGAAACAGGGTCAGCAAGCACAAACCGGGACAACGGGTGGTTCTCTGATTGCCAAGCGCGAACAGATTACAAAAACCGAGATAGAAAATCTTGATCAACAGAAGTTTACGGCTGATAAAAAATCTAGGCATAGATTGATGCTTGTTAGCTCAACGAATACAGCCAATTCTAATAAGTTATTGTATAACATCGCTTCGTTCAATTTCTCGCGATTTATGATTAAAGATTTTGAACTGATAGTTAATAAATTGGATTCGGTTCAAAGTGCTTTATCGGTCACCAATTTCGAATCGTATGATGAAGCCGATTGGTATTCAAAGACTTTAAATTCTGACCCGCTGTTGGTGCAGCTGCTGAGCGACCTGAACATTCGAAAGATTATTGTTTCGGAAGCTAATTTTGCTTTGTTGAGAACTGGTTCTAGTCTAAACGATTATTTGGCTTTTAGCAATAATTCGGTTGAAATGAAGCAAGCCCAAAAGGAAACAGCCATTGTGCCCTCAAAATCGCAGGAGCAAATTGCTAAACCAATTGTTCAAAAACCGGTTGCAATGGCTGCAACTGACAAATCGCTTACCGACAAAGCTGCTTCAAAAACTGAACAGGTGCAAACGGAGGCAACTAAACCAGTATTGGATAACAAACAAAATGCGCCAACAAGCGCGACGATACCAGTAGTTGTTCAACCAAAAGTGGAAGAACCACCTGTGCCATTGTTCAAAAATCTATATGGATACCGTGCTAACGAAGCGCACTTTATTGCCATTTATATTGTTTCGGGAACCGTAGATTTTGAAAAAGTAAAAACCGCTTTTGATAGTTACAATGCTAAAAACTATAGCATCATGAATCTAAAGGTTTCCTTGGAAGCTGTAGGAAAAAAGCAAGCGATTATCATTGGAAGTTTGAACGATGCCAATATTGCCAAATCATATTTGCTCAGAATGGTGAAAGAGCCCGGCTTGTTTGAAGGCTTGAAAAATGCAAACTACCGAAACTTGCTCGGTTCGAAAAAGAACTTAAATACTCTAATGCAACAAAATACCCTGGATGTGTATTTTGAATTTATGAAAGAGTATTATTTAAAAATAACGTGAGTTCGATATAATCGAATTCGCAACGTGCTATAGTCAAATTGCTTAGATAATAAATAAGGTTTTGTTTGGTAAGGATATATCGTTCTACTAAGGTTTGATCTTATTTCTCTCAACATTTCACCTTAGTAGCGAATCATAAAATAAGCTTTATAACCTTATTCCCTTATTTTGAAATAATATAGCGACTAAATGTGTAAAATTTCACATTGAACTAACGTTAAAATAAATAGTTGAATACGAAACACGAAAGTCTTTTTGTGTTTTAAATTATATAAAGAATCCATTATTTACCCAAGACTTTAGACACTTGTCTATAGACTTTAGACATATCAATTATGAAAAAAGACCGCATACTTTGGGCTGATGATGAAATGGATTTGCTGAGTCCATATATTCTTTTTTTGGAAGAAAAAGGCTATGATGTTGTTACAGCAACAAATGGTAAGGATGCGGTGGAGCTGTGCCAAAAAGAAACGTTTGACATAATATTTCTGGATGAAAATATGCCCGGATTGAGCGGTTTGGAGACGTTGGCACTTATAAAAGACATTGATCCTAACGTGCCAATGGTGATGATTACCAAGAGCGAAGAAGAAAATATAATGAATATGGCTATTGGGAGTAAAATAGCCGATTATCTTACTAAGCCGGTAAATCCGAGTCAGATTTTACTGACATTGAAGAAGAATATTCACAAGAAAGAACTTGTGGCTGATCATACTGCCTCTACCTACCAGTCGCAATTTGGGCGCATTGGTATGCAAATAAATGATACACTGACCTATGAAGATTGGGTTGAAGTGTACAAGAAATTGGTTTACTGGGAATTGGAGTTGACCGAAGCTGATAACGGCATGGATGAAATGCTCCGAATGCAAAAGGCTGAGGCTAATAATTCATTTGCAAAATTTGTAAAAAAGAATTATATCGATTGGTTTGAGCATTCAGAGAAACGCCCATTGATGAGTCCTGATTTATTCAAAACGAAGGTGTTTCCATTGTTGGACAAAGGGGAGAAGGTGTTCTTTATTTTGGTGGATAATTTTCGTTATGACCAATGGAAAGTAATTCGCGAACTGCTGAATGATATTTATCAGTTTAATGAGGAAGAATTGTATTGCAGCATGCTGCCTACGGCAACTCAATATGCCCGGAATGCTATTTTTTCCGGATTATTACCGCTTCAGATACAGCAAATGTTCCCAAATCTTTGGATAGAGGAAGAGGATGAAGAGGGCAAAAATCTATATGAAAAGGACCTGTTGCAAACACAATTTACACGTTTTCGAAAAAATTATACTTTTTCCTATCATAAGGTAAGCGATTCGGCTTCTTGCGAGCGTTTAATCGGCCAGTTGCCACGCATTGATAATAATCAGTTGAATGTATGTGTGTTGAACTTTATAGATATGCTTTCGCATGCCCGTACCGAGTCGAAAATGATGCGCGAACTGGCCAATGATGAAGAAGCCTATCGCTCGTTAACGCTTTCGTGGTTCAAACATTCGCCAACGTATGAACTTTTCAAGGAAATAGCGCAACGAGGTTATAAGGTGATAGTTACTACCGATCATGGTACTATTCAGGTTACTAACCCGATAAAAGTGATTGGTGACAAGAATACGAACGTGAACCTACGATATAAAGTGGGGAAGAATCTAACGTACAATAAAAAAGAAGTTTTCGAAATAACGCAACCCGGCAAAGTAGGTTTGCCAAGTCCAAATGTAAGTTCGGCCTATATTTTTGCAACAAACGACGACTTTTTTGCGTACCCAAACAATTATAATCATTATGCAAGTTACTACAAAAATACGTTTCAACACGGAGGAATTTCGCTGGAAGAAATGCTGATTCCGTTTGTAGTGATGCAACCCAAATAACATTTTACCGCTGAGAACGCTAAGAATTCGCGAAGTAATACTTAGAATGGAAAATTATGACTGAGAATGAATTGTCAGAAAAAATTATTGGGTGTGCGATTCAGGTACATAAATCGCTCGGTCCTGGTTTACTTGAAAGTGCATATTTAGAGTGTCTTTATTATGAGTTAAAAATGTCGGGTTTAAAAGTTGAAAAACAGAAACCTTTACCATTGATATATAAAGAAATAAGATTAGATGCAGGATACAGATTAGACTTATTAGTCGAAGATAAGGTTGTAATTGAATTAAAATCTGTTGAGGCAATTAATGATATTCATATTGCGCAAGTAATAACATATCTTAAGTTGTCGGGGTGTAAATTAGGACTATTGATGAATTTCAATGTTCTTAGATTGGTTGATGGATTGAAGAGATTGGTGAATAATTTATAATACTTAGCCGACAAGGTGCTGAATATTTTCAGAGGAAATGCCTCTGCGATAAATGCTTGGCGATCTTTGCGGTGAAATACAAATATCGAGATGAAGAATTATACAAATGTAAAAGACCTTGGCAATTTGCAAGACGCAATACAAGAGGCACTGGAGATTAAGAAAAATCGTTACGCGTACAAACACATTGGCGAGAATAAAACCTTGTTGATGGTGTTTTTCAATTCGAGTTTGAGAACCCGTTTGAGTACCCAAAAAGCGGGAATGAATCTGGGGATGAACACAATGGTACTCGATATTAATTCGGGTGCATGGAAACTGGAAACCGAGCGGGGAGTGATTATGGATGGCGATAAACCGGAACATATTCTGGAGGCTATCCCCGTTATGGCAAGTTATTGCGACGTGATTGGTGTGCGTGCTTTTGCAGGTTTGGAAGATAAAGCGTATGATTATCAAGAAACGATTATCAATCAATTTATTCAATACTCAGGGAAGCCGGTGTTCAGTATGGAAGCTGCAACAGGACACCCTTTGCAGGGCTTTGCCGATTTGATTACTATTGAGGAATATAAGAAAACGGCTCGTCCGAAAGTGGTACTTACATGGGCACCGCATCCCAAAGCATTGCCACAAGCAGTTCCCAACTCTTTTGCCGATTTTATGAATGAGGCGGATGTTGATTTTGTAATCACTCACCCAAAAGGGTATGAGTTAGCTGATGAATTTGTGCGTGGAGCACGTGTTGAATACGACCAAATGAAAGCATTCGAAGGAGCTGATTTTATTTATGCCAAAAACTGGTCGGCTTATCAGGATCCAAATTATGGACAAATTCTGAGTAAAGACAGGGATTGGACGGTTAGTAATCGCCAGATGGCGGTAACAAATAATGCTCACTTTATGCACTGCTTGCCGGTTCGCAGAAATATGATTGTGACTGACGAAGTGATTGAAAGTCCGCAATCAATTGTAATTCCTGAGGCGGCGAATCGCGAAATCTCGGCTCAGGTAGTCATCAAAAGATTATTAGAAAATATAGGACAATAAAACGATTAAAATAGCAAATCCTGCAAATTATCGCAAATGAATAACATTAAAAGTGTTTTTATTTGCGTTTTTTGCGTAATTTGCGTTCAAAATAATAGAAATGAATTTAGAACAAGTAGCTGCGTCAATTCGCAACGTTCCTGATTTCCCGAAACCGGGAATTTTATTCAAAGACATCACAACAGCGATGAAAGACGCTGAAGTACTAAAATTTATCGCTGATGAGCTTTATGATTACTACAAAGACAAAGGAATCACTAAGGTGGTTGGTGTTGAAAGCCGTGGTTTTGTGTTGGGAAGTATTTTAGCTTACCGACTTGGGGCAGGTTTTGTTTTGCTTCGTAAGCCGGGGAAATTGCCTGCTGAAACCTTCAAAATTGATTATGATTTGGAATATGGAACCGATTCGCTTGAAATTCATAAAGATTCTATTGACGAGAATGATGTGGTGTTACTACACGACGATTTGTTGGCAACAGGTGGAAGTGCTAATGCTGCCTTAGAGTTGCTGACGAATTTTACCCACAATGGTATTTACGTGAGCTTTTTGATAGAGCTCGGATTTTTAAACGGTCGTCCGCGCTTAGAAGGTGCAATTGATATTCATTCGTTACTTAAATTTTAAACTTTCATAAGCGCTAAGCCACTTAATTCACTAAGCTACAATAGGAATTCCATTTATTGTAATTCCCTGCTTCGTGATTCTTCGTGCTCTTAGTGTTTCATTGGTATAATATGGAAAAACTTACACTCGTAAAAGTAGGAGGGAAAATAGTTGAAGAACCTCAAAGTCTGAAACAATTACTGTCCGATTTCTCAAAAATAAAGGGCTACAAAGTATTGGTGCATGGTGGTGGTCGTTCGGCTACAGCTATTGCAGCTCAGCTAGGTATCGAAAGTAAAATGGTGAACGGGCGTCGCATTACCGATGAAGAAACACTGAAAGTGGTGACCATGGTCTATGGCGGATTGGTAAATAAACAAATTGTAGCCGGATTGCAAGCCATTGGCGTCAATGCGTTGGGACTTACCGGTGCCGATTTAAATTATATGCGCTCCGAGAAACGTCCGGTAAAAGAGGTGGATTATGGTTTTGTGGGTGATGTGAAAGAGGTGAATGCAGACATCTTGTCCGATCTGATTAGCAAGGGTGTGGTTCCTGTTCTGGCTCCATTAACACACGATAAAGCGGGACATTTGTTGAATACCAACGCGGATACCATTGCCGGAGAAGCCGCTAAAGCCTTGTCGAAGCATTTTGACGTGACGTTGATGTATTGTTTCGAGAAGAAAGGAGTGTTGACAGACGAGAATGATGATGAAAGTGTTATCTCGAAATTAACTCCCGAACTTTTTGAGAAATATGTTGCCGAAGGCGTTATAAATGGAGGCATGATTCCCAAGCTGGAAAACTCATTCGAGGCTATTGCTGCCGGTGTGAAGCAGGTGGTAATTACCCGTGCTGATCTGATATATACCATTGGCGGAACTACCATAACCATTTAGTAACCTAATTTATACGATGAAAAAAATTATTTACGTATTCCTGTTGCTTTTGATAGTTGTGGGTTCTGTTGTAGCCCAAGAAGAAATAAAACTGTACAAGCACGGACCGAAAGAAAGTAATGAGATTACTGTTGCAGAAAGTAATAAACGTACTGATTTTTTTATTGATATCAGCACAGCACGGATGTATTTTTATCCTGCAAAAAAAGAAATGAATACAGGAACGGCCGTGTTGATTTGTCCGGGTGGTGGTTATGCAGGTGTGTCGGTCGTTAATGAAGGTTCGGAAATTGCGAAATGGTTCAACGGTTTAGGTGTCAGTGCTTTTGTGTTGTATTATCGAATGCCAAACGGACATACTACAGTGCCATTGACTGATGCACAGGCAGCATTGAAGATCATTCATAAAGGGGCAAAGAAATGGGGCATTGATAAAAACAAAATTGGAATTATGGGTTTCTCGGCCGGTGGTCATTTAGCCTCAACTGTTGGTACTCATTTCAAAACAAAAGTGGCTCGTCCGGCGTTTATGATATTAGGATATCCGGTTGTAACTATGGTTAAAGAACTTACTCATATGGGATCGAGATATAATCTATTGGGCAAAAATCCAACCGACAAACTTGTTACGTTGTATTCTAATGAATTGCAGGTAACTAAAAAAACTCCCCCCACTTTTATTGTTCATGCTATAGATGACAAAACAGTGCCCATTGCTAATAGTGAACAATTGTTTAAAGCGTTGAAAGAAAATAATGTGCCGGCCGAACTCCATACTTTTGATGAAGGTGGTCACGGTTTTGGTATGCGTAAAAGAGGAATTCCAGTTGATAGCTGGTCAGATGTATTAAAGACCTGGTTGCAGAACAATAAACTAATAAACTAATTATGAAGTTTCAAGAACAAACCAACGATGCTGTTTCTCTGCTGGAGCAACTTATCGCTATCTCTTCGTTTAGCAAAGAAGAGAATATAGTTGCCGATTTTCTGGAACGATACATTGAGATAAAGGGTTATGTAGCTTCACGCAAGGACAATAATGTCTGGATTCTGAGTCCGGGATTTGATACAACGCGACCTACAATTTTGCTCAACTCGCATATCGACACTGTTCGACCTGTTGCCGGTTGGAACCGTAATCCGCTTATTCCAAGTATTGAAAATGGTAGATTATATGGTTTGGGTAGCAATGATGCAGGAGCAAGTGTGGTGTGTTTACTTCAGGCTTTTTTCTATCTAACTCAGCAACAACAAACTTACAATCTGATTTTTGCGGCTTCGGCAGAGGAAGAAATATCCGGTAAAAATGGTCTGGAAAGTCTGTTGAGCGAATTGCCAAAAATAGATTTTGCGATAGTTGGAGAACCTACACAAATGAATTTGGCAGTTGCAGAAAAGGGATTGATGGTGCTCGATTGTACAGTTCATGGACAAGCCGGGCACGCTGCTCGTAACGAAGGGGTTAATGCAATTTACAGAGCATTGGCAGATATCGAATGGTTCAAAAGCTTTGAGTTTCCAAAGAAGACGGATTTGTTGGGTCCTGTAAAAATGTCAGTGACTCAGGTAAATGCCGGCACACAGCACAATGTTATTCCCGATAAATGTACTTTTGTTGTGGATGTGAGAAGTAATGAAATGTATTCCAATCAAAATATTTTGGACGAAATACGCAAGCATGTCGGTTGTGAAGTGAATGCCCGCTCCACCCGGTTGAGTTCTACTGCTACGCCACTGCATCACCCGATAGTGAAACGTGGACGAGAGTTGAATCGTATGCTTTTTGGTTCGCCAACCCTTTCCGATCAGTCGCTAATGCCTTTTCCCAGTTTAAAAATGGGACCGGGTGATTCTGCACGTTCACATACGGCTGATGAATTTATACTGTTGTCGGAAATAGAAGAATCAATTGAAATTTACACTCAATTGTTGGATGGATTGAAGTTTTAATCGATAATAAATCCGCAGGTAGCACAGATGGGTTCGACAATTTTACGTTGTTCGAACCCTTTTTTTATGTTTTTAGCTCGCTCCGATTGTAGTATTTCTGATAGTTCCCCAGTGAATATATTGCCCAATTTCATGTTGGCATCAGCGTCCAGGCAGCACGGAACAATCTGTCCGTCGGCTAAGATGGCAATGTGATCGCGCAAAGCATAGCAGTTTTTCTGCGTTTGCGATTTGACCCCATTTTCATCAGGCCACTCAAAGCGCGGAGCTTTTTGCAGAAAGATATGTTCGCCCAGTTTTAGGCCGTTGCCCTTTGTTTGCTCTGTTATTTCTTGTGTAGACAAGTCAAACTTCTTACTTATTTCATCTAAACAAAGCGTATTAAAAGCTGCGCTGGCAGTGTTGGATGAATTCCATAGTCTTAGTGAAATGTAGGTTTTGTTTGATGCTGTCAGAGAAAAATTGAATACAGAGTGTAAATAGTCTGTCCATTTTTCAGACGGAATATTTTCTTCCGCATCATGGAGAGAGATATTTATCTGGCGGATAGAATGGGTAAGAAGCATTTCTTTTTTTCTATTCAACAATCCGCCGTTGGTAGTGATATTGATATTTAGATTAGCGGTTTCTGCAATGGAGAGAATTTCATCGAGCTGTGGGTGTAAAAGTGGCTCACCCAGTACATGAAGATAAATATAGTTTGTGTATGGACGAATTTTTTCTACAACGATACGAAATTCGTCGGGCGACATAAATTTAGTTGCCCGCTTAGTTTTAAAACAAAAGCTGCAATCGAAATTACAGCTATTCGTTATCTCTATATATATCTTTTTGAATTTCAAGTTTTTATTGATTTTATCTAAAGTCGATAATGTTATGAATGGAAAGAATACCAACTACCTGATCGGTTTCGTCTAAAACAGTCAATGATGTGATTTTGTTAATATCCATCATCTCAAGTGCATCAGTCAATAGTTCGTTTACTCCAATCCGTTTGAACCCACGTGTCATAAAGTCTGCCGCAGTGAGTTGTTTGATGTCGTCGAACTTTTGAATGGCGCGGCGAATATCACCATCGGTAATTATGCCAACGGCTTGATTGTTTGTGTTGTATACAAGCGTCATTCCCAGTCGTTTGTTGCTCACTTCATACATAATATCTTTGAAAACGGTTGTTTCCGACACTCTCGGGATTTCGGTATTCATCTCGTCTTTTACGCGCGAAATCAAACGACGACCGAGTGCTCCTCCCGGATGATAAACTGCGTAATTTTCGGCTTTAAAGTCTCTGCGTTCCATTAAGCAGATGGTAAGTGCGTCACCCATAACCAATGTGGCTGTGGTAGAGGTGGTTGGTGCTAATCCCAGCGGACATGCTTCTTCTTCAACGCCTATATTGAGTACCAGCGAGACTTCGTTAGCCAATACTGATTTAAGATTACCGGTCATGGCAATCATGGTGCAGCCTATCTTTTTTAATGGAGGAATAATATTCAGGATTTCGGATGAACTGCCGCTGTTCGAGATCAGAAGCACGATATCGTTTTTGCTAACCATACCTAAGTCGCCATGCATAGCTTCCGAGGCATTCACAAAAATCGATTGTGTGCCGGTTGATGCCAGTGACGAAGAAATTTTATGGCCAATGATGCCTGTTTTTCCTACGCCCATGATAACTAATTTGCCTTTACAGTTATAAATTAGTTCTACAGCATCGTTAATTTCGTTGCCAATTTTTGCAGATAGTTTTTGGAGTTCACAAATTTCCTGGCTGAAAATCTCTTTACTGCGTTGTATATAATCCATGTTTATCCTCTCAACGTTTATTTAATAATCATTTCAATAAATTCCCTAACACAGCCTTCTCCTCCTTTTTTATTCATTTGAACAATGCCGGGGATATTTTTAATGGCCGTCAGCGCATTGGCAGGACAAGCAGCCATACCAACGTTCGAAAGAAGTTCAAAGCAGTTTACATCATCTCCAATGTAGGCCACTTCAGCAAGTGTGATACCCTCTTTTTCGCAAATTTCTTTTACTGAAGCCAGTTTTCCACCTTCACGTTTACCCTGGTAGAGGTAGTCTAGTTTTAATTTATTGAAACGGCGTTCCACCATTTTAGTGTTTTCTGAAGTGATAATGCCGGTTTTAATGCCCTTTTCGCGTATAATTTGTAAACCCATTCCGTCGTGCGTATTGAATTTTTTCAATTCATCACCTGCTTCAGAATAATACATTCCTGCATCTGTCAAAACGCCATCTACATCTGTGAGAAAAAGTTTTATTTTAGTTGGTAGTTGGCGGTTAGTAGTTGGTAGTTTGCTGGTTGTTGATAACTGTTGACCGTTGACTGTTGAAATGCCTTTTGTGATATTGTCAATAGCAATAGCTTGTTCCAGAATCTCTTTTATTTTCGAAAGATAGATTTGATTTGGTCCATCGGAGAAAGCGTGATCGGGGTCGGGGTGAACTTCTGCAAAAACGGCATCTACTCCAACCGCAAGTGCCGCACGCATCAGGTAAGGTACCATTTCGCGGTTTCCACCTGTTGAGGTCCCCTGACCGCCCGGTTTTTGTACTGCATGAGTCGCATCGAAAACAACTGGGAATCCATAACTGCGCATTTCTACCAGGCCTGTCATGTCCACCACCAAATTGTTGTAGCCAAAACTTGAACCGCGTTCGCAAAGCAGAATATTTTCGTTACCCGAGTCACGCAATTTATCAATTACGTTTTTCATATCCCATGGAGCCATAAACTGTCCTTTTTTTACGTTGACAATTTTCCCTGTTTGGGCAGCTGCAACCAATAAATCAGTTTGTCGGGACAGAAAAGCCGGAATTTGGAGCATGTCGGCAACCTCAGCCACAGGGGCACATTGCCATGTTTCATGCACATCGGTAACGATAGGCAAACCCAGTTCAGTTTTCACACGTTGAAGAATTTCAAGACCGCGTTTCATTCCCAGTCCGCGAGGTGATTTTACTGATGAGCGGTTGGCTTTGTCGAAAGACGATTTGAAAATAAGATGAATGTCTAATTCCTGACAAATTTCTTTCAATTTGGCAGCAACTTCCATGGTCATTTCTTCCGATTCGATGGCACATGGTCCGGCGATTAGTACAAAACGACTACAACCGCCTATGTCAAAGCGATTCAGAACGTTTACTTTATGTGTTTCGAGCATTTTATTTAGATTCAAGTGCAAAAAAACGAATGCCTCTCAAAGGTTGGAGGCATTTCATTTTCTTTGCTGATTAGCAAATTAATTCGTATAAACTCTCACCCAGTCCACTTCCAGGCTACCTGCACCTCCGTGCTGTTGCTCCGAAATGAATGAGTTGAATGCCATGTACATAGCTTCTTTTGGGACGTTGCTGGCGGTGCGATACACCTCCAGGTCATTTATCATCCAGATTAATTCTTTTTTATTCCAAACCAAGGTGTAAATAAAGAATTCAGAAGGCTTGAGACCTGTAATTTTTACACCATCGTACAAGTCTTTATTGGCATTCCCCAATGTAATGTACTTACCGTTATAATGGAATATTTTTATGTTTGGTAACTTCTCGTCAGCACCTAACCAAAATGCATGCTGTACATTTCCGTTGCAGCGCAATTTTGCGCGAAATATTCCACTCGATTGTCGGAATTTTTCGGCTGTTTGAAGAATGTCTGATGTAAAGTCAAATTCTTTTTCGATAAAGCCTTTGGTGGTATGCCATGCAGGCGCTACTACTTTTTCGTGTTTGGTGGCCACTTTTAGTATTCCTTCTTCAACAGATACATTTTGACCTGAGTGATTGGCTTGTTTTTCATTCGCAAATGAGTGATTACCCACTATCTTATTGCTTTTGTAATGAAATCCAAAGTTCCAGTGTGAGTTGTCCAGCGTGTTCCATTCAAACTCGTCGTTGAATGTCAGCGTAAGTTTCTTGTATTTTTCGAAACGTTCGGGTTTCTCGTTTTCGAAGAAAACAATGTCCGGATTTTTTGCCAATTCGTAGAAGCGTTGCTCGTGAACGTATTCCGGTGTTGTGTGCCAACGTTTTGTATTGGCCCAAAATTCATTTGCTTTTTGGAAGTCCGCAGTGTTGATTTTAATCTTTAATTTTTCGTATTCGTTGATAATGAACGATTCATGAAAACGCACATACGTTTTATATGCTTTTGAATGTTCAAAATGTTTAAGCTTTGTAAGTTTTTCGGATGCTGCCACTAACTTTTTGTCGCCAAGGTTTTCGAATTCAGGCGTTGCTTTGAAGGCAAGGTATTGTTTCAATTCCTCCGACTCAAGTGTTTTGTAGTAAGTTTGTACGGCGATTGAATTTTCCCATTTCAGGCATTTTTTGTGGATTTGATATTCTTCCGTATCCTTGTATTTCCTGTTTTGAAGAATCTTTTTGTTTTCTTGAAATTTTGCAGATTTTACGATGTGGAATAGTTTTTTGTATTCTGCCAATTCCACCGACTTTTCCACCTCCGCATACCGATGCATAGCTGTAATAAGTTCAGATTCATTTCTTTCCAGCTTTGCTGTAGGAGTTATCTTTCCAAAAAGTTTTTTCCAAAAAAGATTCATAATGAAATGGTATTAAGATAATTCTCAAATAATAATTAATAGTACGCTACGGAAAGTTTTAGATAGATCCAATTAATTCCATGCAGTGTGTGATGCTGTTTGCAATGATAGGTTTGTATTTTTCTTCAGTTGGAATAAAGTGCTCCATCCGCATTTGGTCTATCTGACTTAGAAAAAGTTCATAGAAACCGCCTTCGTTCACGAGTATCAATGGCTTTTTATGTTCTCCAACTACTCCCGAAGCAATAATGTCAAGCATTTCGTCCAGGGTACCATAGCTGCCCGGGAGCACTATAAACACATCCGAAATGGATTTCATTTTTTCTTTGCGCTCACTCATTGTATCTACCACTATGAGTTCGGTAGGGATGGCGCTCTGGCGTTTCATTTTAATTACCGCTTGCGGAATAATGCCAATGATGTTTCCATTTTTACTTTTCGCACCTTCAGCCACTGAGTCCATTAGCCCGCCGGTAGCTCCGCCGTAAACCAATACGTTCCCATCTCCGGCAATCAGCTCCCCAAGGTGGAAAGCCGATTGCCTGTAATGGTCAGCGATATGATTGCTCGAAGAGCAAAAAACGGCAATGTTCATGTTTTATTGTCAACAGTCGGCAGTCAACAGTCTCGGAGACTTTTCGACTGCAAACAAATTATTATGCATCAATTTTAGCATAAGTAGCATTGTCCTCAATAAACTGACGACGAGGAGCTACATCATCTCCCATTAACATAGAGAAAACGTGATCAGCTTCGGCTGCATTTTCGATGTTAACCTGGCGTAAAGTACGATGCTCAGGATTCATGGTTGTGTCCCACAATTGAGTTTCGTTCATCTCTCCCAAACCTTTATAGCGTTGAGTATGAATTGCTCCTTCGTTTCCACCACCGTGTTTCTCAATAAATATCTGGCGTTGTGTGTCGTTCCAGCAATATTCTTCAATCTTACCTTTTTTACACAAGTAGAGTGGAGGCGTGGCAATGTATAAATAGCCTTGCTCAATCAACTCTTTCATGTGACGGAAGAAGAAAGTCATAATTAGGGTAGCAATGTGACTACCATCCACGTCGGCATCGGTCATGATAATAACCTTGTGATAACGCAGTTTATTCATGTTTAATGCTTTGCTGTCTTCTTCAGTACCAATAGTAACGCCCAGAGCGGTATATATATTGCGTATTTCTTCGCTTTCCAGTACTTTGTGTGGCATTGCTTTTTCAACGTTCAAAATCTTACCACGCAATGGCAAGATGGCTTGAAACTGACGGCTACGACCTTGTTTTGCAGTTCCACCCGCCGAATCCCCTTCGACTAAGAATAGTTCGCATTTTACAGGGTCTTTGTCAGCACAGTCGGCCAGTTTTCCAGGCAATCCACCTCCCGAAAGTGGTGATTTACGTTGCACCATTTCGCGTGCCTTACGGGCTGCGTGACGTGCGGTGGCTGCTAAAATTACTTTCTCAACAATGATACGCGCTGCTTTTGGGTTTTCTTCCAGGTAGTTACCCAATGCTTCGCCTACAGCCATGTCAACTGATCCCATTACCTCGTTGTTCCCAAGTTTGGTTTTGGTTTGACCTTCAAATTGAGGTTCGGCCACTTTGATGGAGATAACAGCAGTAAGTCCTTCGCGGAAGTCATCACCACTAATCTCGATTTTTAGTTTGTCGAGCATTTTGCTGTCTTCAGCATATTTTTTCAACGTACGTGTCAAACCACGGCGGAAACCGGCAAGGTGCGTTCCACCTTCGATGGTGTTGATGTTGTTTACGTATGAGTGTATGTTTTCGTTGTACGACGTGTTGTAAGTCATGGCGATTTCAACAGGAGTACCATTTTTCTCGGTCGAAATGTGAATTACATTTTCGATAAGAGGTTCGCGTGCTTCGTCGATATATTCCACAAATTCTTTTAATCCTTCGTCGGAATGGAATACTTCCGAACGGAAAGTGCCATCTTCGTTCAAATGACGTTTGTCAGTTAAGGAAAGAGTGATTCCTGCATTCAGGAACGACAGCTCGCGTAAACGACCGGCTAAAATATCGTATTTGTATACCGATTCAATAAAAATGCTGTTGTCGGGCAAGAAGGTTACAGAAGTACCATTAGTAGTAGAAGTGCCGATTTCCTTAACCGGAAAAAGAGGAACTCCACATTGGTATTCTTGCATGTATAATTTACCCTCACGCGAAACTTCAACATGTAAGTCGGTAGAAAGAGCGTTCACACACGAAACACCTACACCGTGCAAACCGCCCGAAACCTTGTAGCTGTCTTTGTCGAACTTACCACCGGCGTGGAGCACAGTCATAACTACCTCTAAAGCCGATTTGCCTTCTTTTTCGTGCATATCCACAGGGATACCACGACCATTATCAATAACTGTGATGGAATTATTTTCGTTGATAAAGACCTGAATGGTGTCACAATGTCCGGCCATGGCCTCATCGATGGAGTTATCGACCACCTCGTATACCAAGTGGTGTAACCCTTTTATACCAATATCGCCAATGTACATCGCAGGGCGTTTGCGCACTGCTTCCAAGCCTTCCAGTACCTGAATACTACTTGCGCCATAATCGGCACTTGCAGTAGCTCTCGCTTTTTCTTCTTCGCTCATTTTTATTTTAAGTTATTTAAATACAGATGTTTAGTGATCGTTTATTGTTTCATTTTGATATAAAGCATTCTATCCAAAAAAACAGACAAATATACGATAAATAATTGACTTAAGAGCTATAATAGAGGAGAAAATTATGGTTTGTTGGCGTGTGTGTTTTTAAATTGTTTAATGGGTTATTGTGCCCAATTCAATAGCGCAGGAGGCTTGAAATAAAAAGAACAGCCCTCCGTCCAATTAGACGAAAGACTGTTCGAGGCAGAGATTTTGATGTGTGATTTCTTCTTCTCTTAGATTAAATTTTTAGTATGCTATTCCAATACCTCGTTGTCGTGCATTTCTTTCATAAATGTCACGAAATCGTTTTTCTTTTCCGAATCCATCCATTCCATGCTTTTGCGTGGATGCGCGTTCAATGCGCCCGAAATGAGGTAAGGGATATGGTATCCCCAGTCAATTTCTTTTTGCATTGGATGAATATAATCCTGGATAACCTGTAGTAATGGTAGCAGGCGATATTTTGGGTTTTTGAGGAAGGCAATCAGGATTTCAATCGGGCAGTTTCCGGCACCACGTCCTAATCCCATTAAAGTGGCGTCCAGCATGGTGCAACCTTCCATAAGTGCTGTAATGGTGTTGGACATGGCCAGTTGCATGTTGTTATGCGCATGAATGCCGATTTCTTTGCCGGGTAGGGCGGCAGTGTATTTGCGTACCAAATGCTGAACCGATTCCACGTACATGCTTCCAAAACTATCGACAGCATAAAATACTTTTACGCGCGATTTAGCAATGTCTTTCAATGCTTCGTCGAGTTCCAGTTCGCCAACCGTTGAAACGGCCATCAGGTTGATGCAGGTTTCGTAGCCCTTGTCCATGCAGTGATGTGCCAGTGCGATGGCTTTATCGACTTGATGGACGTAGCACGCCACGCGAATCATGTCCAGGGCACTGTCGGCCGCCATAGGTATATCGTCCAGTTCAATGCGTCCAATATCGGCCATAGCCGAAAGTTTTAGGTTGGTTTCGTTTTTACCCACGATGCGTTCCAGGTCTTTTTGGTGACAAAATTTCCAGGGACCCATTTCGGCACGGCTAAAAGCTTTTTCGCTGCTCAGGTAACCTATTTCCATGTAGTCGATGCCTGCTTCAACGCA
Organism: Paludibacteraceae bacterium; assembly: GCA_942493025.1. Classification (GTDB taxonomy): domain Bacteria; phylum Bacteroidota; class Bacteroidia; order Bacteroidales; family Paludibacteraceae; genus Paludibacter. The sequence goes on along the minus strand of OW818663.1, from coordinate 2,591,855 downwards.
AGCATTGTACACGCCTTTCACGAATTCGTCGCTAAACTGCCATTTATTCATTAATCCACCGTCGCGCACGGTGCAGTCCATTACTTTGATGTCTTGTTTGTACATGTTTTTTAGTCGACGGTCAACTGTCACCAGACAACAGTCTTTTTTTATGTTATTATTGTTTGCTTATTATTTTGAGTTGTGTACAAGTTTACTGGTCAACTTGTTTACTTTTAGTAAGAATCTCCATCTCTTTCCCAATGTTATGATCGACCAAAAAGCGATACATCTGTTCGAAGGTGTCTTTGTCCAGCCCGTGTTTTTCGGCCCATTGACCCCGTTGTTTGATCACATGGTCTTTGCGATCCTGAGCAACTACACTTTCAATGTCGGTCTTGAATTTTACAATTTCGCTGACGTATTGAAATCGTAATCCGAAAAGAGAAATGATTTCTTTGTCGATGCTGTCAATTTGTGCGCGGATTTCCTCTTTGCTTTTGCATTCGGAAGGGGATTTTGCTAATTCCAAGGGATGATGTTTTGTGTTTTTGTGAATGAATGGCACAAAAATAGGAATTTTGTTTCAAAGTTTAATGCATTTGACCAAATAAGTTTCAATATGACATGTTTTTGTAGTATTTATTCAAAAATGGTAACATTGCCTGAAGTATCATTGTTGTCTGCGCTGCATAAAAAAACCGGCGATAAGACCTTGAGTCTTATCGCCGGTAGAAATGAACAAGTGGGGGCACGACTTCGAGTCGTACTCCCACTAATTGTGTTGATTATAAAAGTTCAACGCTTCGTTTTACAAACTTAGCCAATGCTTCGCCTTTAAGCATGTTGTTTGCTAACAGTGCCAGGTCGATAAGTTGACGAACTTGCTTGTTGTCAGCTGCAAACGATTTTAGAATTGCTTTTTTGTTATCGGTCAGTTGATCGATTTGTTTTTGCAAATCTTCCAGTTCTGCTTTTTCGGCAGTTGGAATTTCTTCGTCTTTTTTGTCTTTATGGCTCTCCTTTAGTTGAGTGTGTTTGCTTTCAGCTTCGGTAAGCTCTGCGGCAATAGGAGTGATGCTTAGGTTGCAAGCGTCTTCTTCGTCTTTCAGCAGTTTTTCTACCAATGGGTGAGCGGTGTTTACCACTAAATTGTAGCTATCGGGCATTTCTCCGTAGAAATTCATCATGCCACCACCACCTTGCAGTGCCGACATTTCTTTCATGCGGCGCATAAACTCGTTTTGTGTAACGAAAACGGGGTTGGTGCTTGGTGCCAATTGTTCGAACGTAACAATGAAGTTGGTTTTTTCGATAGCCGGAATTTGCGATTCGAAAACAGTTACCAACGCATTGCGTTGATCGTTGCTAAGTGCTACCTGAGCCACATCATCTTTCTGAATGATTTTGTCAATCACGTCGCTATCCACACGTACGAAGCGTGTTTTCTCGAATTTTTGTTCCAGCTGACTTACCACGTGTACGTCCAATTGTCCGTCCATCAACAATACATCGTAGCCTTTTTCTTTGGCGTGCTCAATATAGCTGAATTGTTCGTCGGTGTTATTGGTGTAAAGGTAAATAACATCGCCGTTTTTGTCTTTTTGGTTTTTGCCCACCAGCGTTTTGTATTCTTCGAAAGTGAAGTATTTGCTGTCGACATTTTTAAGCAACGCAAATTTTTCGCCCCGTTCGTAGAATTTCTCATCGCTCAACATTCCGTATTGAATGAAAAGTTTGAGGTTATCCCATTTCTCTTCGAAGGCAGTACGATCGGCTTTGAAAATTTCGTTCAGGCGATCGGCTACTTTTTTGGTGATATGGCTTGAAATTTTCTTTACATTGCCATCGCTTTGCAGGTAACTGCGCGATACGTTCAACGGAATATCCGGTGAGTCGATAACTCCGTGTAACAAGGTCAGGTATTCGGGTACAATGTTTTCTACGTGATCGGTAACATACACCTGGTTGCAATACAGTTGAATTTTATTGCGTTGCATGTCGATGTTATTCTTGATTTTTGGGAAATAAAGAATACCGGTGAGGTTGAAAGGGTAGTCGACATTAAGGTGAATGTGGAACAATGGATCTTCGCCCATTGGGTTCAGTTCGTGGTAGAACTTGTTGTAATCTTCGTCTGTCAAATCGGCAGGCTTACGTGTCCAGGCCGGGTTGGTGTTGTTGATGATGTTGTCTTCTTCGGTCTCCACGTTTTTGCCATCTTTCCATTCTTTTTTCTTGCCAAAAGCAATTTCGATAGGAAGGAATTTGCAGTATTTGGTCAACAGACCCTGAATTTTTGATTCTTCGAGGAAGTCTTGATTTTCATCGTCGATATGCAATACGATGTCGGTTCCACGCTCGGCTTTGATGGTGTCTTCGAGTTCGTAAACCGGACTTCCATCACATGCCCAGTGTTGAGCGGTGGTGCCTTCTTTGTGTGATTGTGTAAAGATTTCTACTTGTTTCGACACCATAAATGATGAGTAGAAACCAAGTCCGAAATGCCCGATAATGGCTTGAGCGTCATTCTTGTATTTTTCCAAAAACTCCTCGGCGCCCGAGAATGCAATTTGGTTGATGTATTTTTCAATTTCTTCGGCTGTCATACCAATACCACGATCGGAAATGGTAAGTGTGCCTTTGTCTTTGTCGACTGATACACGTACGGTTAAGTCGCCCAGTTCGCCTTTGTATTCGCCAACAGCAGCTAATGTTTTCAACTTCTGAGTGGCATCCACTGCGTTCGATACTAACTCACGTAAAAAGATTTCGTGATCGCTGTACAAAAATTTCTTGATAACGGGGAAAATGTTATCACTGGTAACCCCAATGTTTCCTTTTGCCATTTTTCGTTTAAAATTTATTGGTTTATTATGTTGGGAGATCGGAATTCTGAATGTTGGGAGATCGGAATTCCGATTCCGATTATCCCTCAATTGGAGTTCCGACTATCTCTGTTGAATTGCTTGGTTGGGGCGCAACTTTAAGTCGCACTCCAACTAGTACGGTCTTGTGCTAGTCAAAAAAAATGCCAACGAGTTTTGCGTGACAGAATGACAGTGGAAGTTGTATGGTGTGGTGGATGATTTGTTTTTGTTGATAGCCTGGTTGACGCTGACATGTCTTCGACGATGTCAGGTCATCGAAACCTGTCAGCGTGCTTGCACCTGACAGCGTTTCGGGATGAGGAAGGGCTAGGGTGCGAAAGAGGCTGCCTCAAATGTTATTTTGAAGCTGCCCCTATCTCTCCTCTTTTTATTTTACCCCTGCACCGGCATCACTCGACTTTGCTCCGGGATGTGTAGCAGCAATATGAATAATATCGCGAGCTATTTGGTGCTGGCCATAAGCGGTAGGTTCCGTTATCTTGTATGGTAGCATCATTGACATGTCTTCGACGATGTAAGGTCATCGAAACCTGTCAGGGTGCTTGCACCTGACAGCGTTTCGGGATGAGGAAGGGCTAGGGTGCAAAAGAGGCTGCCTCAAATGTTATTTTGAAGCTGCCCCTATCTCTCCTCTTTTTATTTTACCCCTGCACCGGCATCACTCGACTTTGCTCCGGGATGTGTAGCAGCAATATGAATAATATCGCGAGCTATTTGGTACTGGCCATAAGCGGTAGGTTCCGTTATCTTGTATGGTAGCATCATGGCGTCAAGCGAATCTTTGGTGAAATTGTAGGCTTCATTCAGTTTTGCTTTAATATCGGCAGTGGCTTTTGCAGAACGTGCTTTGATGTTTTTGATGGCCGGATCCTTAGCGTTGAAAGCCGCTGAGTTAGTGTCGAGTGCATCAATATCGGCCTGTGTTACATGCCATGTGATTAGTTCGTTGGCAAGTGGTAGTGCCAATTCGTAAGCTGTGTGAGCTGCGACAATAAGATTTGCACCGCGCATTTTTTTCAAGCTGTATTCGGTTACATTGGAGGCCATTTTCAGGCGAGTGTCATTCGTTGCAGCACCGTGAGCGGTTATGCCTGCGTAAACTTTAAGCATGGCACTCATTAAGCTCTTTTTTGTTTCAGCTTTTAAGGCCGTATCGACCTTGCTGTTTTTTGCCTGAGCTTGTTCAAGTGCTTCAATTTCGGCAATAAAAGTTTTTAGCTTGTCGACTGCTGCTTGCAGTGCCGGTTTGTTGCTAAGAAGGGTTGGATTTTCATCGAAAAATTGAACGACGCTTTTTAGCATGTTGAGTAAATTGATTTCTTTTCTAGTCATACTCTTTCAAATTCTTTAAGGGTTAATTAAATGTTTTTTTTGTCTTATCGCTGAAATTGTGTTTTTGCAATTATCTATTATAGGTGTGAAAAGAAATATTTTTTGATTCAGAGGATATTCTACATTCTTCAGACAGCATTCTGCAAAAGAAAGATGTCGTTCTATGCTTGACAGATTCAGTTCTGTAGATGATAGATGGCATTCTGTAAATGGCAGACGTTATTCTATGCGAGGCAGATATTATTCTGTAGTTGACTGATGGCATTCTGCGTTCGTCCGATGCCAATTCTGAGCAGTAAGAGAGAATATTTTTGGGCTCGGACGTTCGGTTGTGAAGGAACAATTGTTCGCTATTGTGCTTTGTTGAATTCCCTTTGTTTACGGGGTTTTCGGAGGTTGTGTGACGCATAAACAGATTAATTTTGAATAGTATAAGTAAGAATAAGATTGGGTTATTACAAACATAAATAAAGATTTTTTGATGTGCAACAAGTTGTGAAATATATTTTTTAAATAATCATTAAATAAAGTGAAAAGAATTTTTGAAGAGTAGGAACTCTTTTGTATTTTTGTAAAATAGTTGTTTGAAGCTGACATGTCTTCGACGCTGTCAGGTCATCGAAACCTGTCAGCGTGCTTGCACCTGACAGCGTTTCATTTTGATTAAAAAGCGACCAGTATGGAAAATTACGAATTTTTGCAATCCGGCAAATTTTACCACATTTACAACAGGGGTATAAATGGTGAAAATCTTTTTTATAAGGCAGAGCACTATCAGCATTTTTTGGGATTATATTCAAATTATATCGATCCTATTGCCGACACTTACGCCTGGGTGTTGATGCCTAATCATTTTCATCTGTTAATCAGGATAAAGGAAAATATTTGTTACAAGTATCAGAAGCCCGATAAGGCTGATAAAAAAGATAATGAACGATTTGAGTTGTTGAAATGGAGAACCATTCCAGTAGCGGACAATGAAGTTTCGGAGGCTAGAATACCTGTCCCTTTTCGGCATTTTGCCCATCTCTTTAATGCTTATGCAAAATATCTTAACCTGAGAGTGCCGCGTCACGGAAATTTGTTTGAACGCCCGTTTAAGCGAAGAATGATTGAACATTCAAGTTATCTAAAGAATGTTTTGATGTATATACATCATAATCCGGTGCACCATGGTTTTTGTTTGCATCCTGTGGATTATCCATGGTCATCTTATCTGACTTGTGTTTCAACGAAATCAACCAAGCTCAGAAGGGAAGCTGTGATGGGTTGGTTTGATAATGAGGCTAATTTTGTTTATTTGCATAACGGAAAAATTGAGGTGGAGGGAATTGAAAGTTGGCTGGGGGTATAGTTTTGATTACGACGCTGACATGTCTTCGACGATGTCAGGTCATCGAAACCTGTCAGGGTGCTTGCACCTGACAGCGTTTCGGCAGTATATCACTATTTTACTCCTCATCTGCATGAAATTTGCGAATAATATCGTATCTTTGCGCGCGAAATTTGATGTTTAAAAAAAGAAAAATGTAATTTTATGAATGTAGTTACAAAAACTATCACATTGGGTGATGGACGTACCATTTCTATCGAAACAGGTAAATTGGCTAAACAAGCCGATGGTTCTGTAATGGTTCGCATGGGTGATACCATGCTGTTGGCTACCGTTTGTTCGGCACAAGATGCTGTTCCGGGAACCGATTTTATGCCACTTTCAGTGGATTATAAAGAAAAATATGCTGCCTTTGGCCGTTATCCGGGAGGTTTTCTGAAACGTGAAGGTCGTGCATCTGATTATGAAATTTTAGTGTCTCGTCTTGTCGACCGCGCTTTACGTCCTTTGTTTCCTGATGATTTTCATGCAGAAACTTTTGTAAACGTAATGCTTGTTTCGTCTGATGGTGAAGATATGCCTGATGCATTGGCAGGTTTAGCTGCTTCGGCTGCTTTGGCTGTGTCGGATGTTCCTTTCAACGGTCCTATCTCTGAATGTCGTGTTGCTCGTATCAACGGTGCTTTTGTTATCAATCCTACTTTTGCTCAATTGGCAACTGCCGATTTAGAAATCATGGTGGCTGCAACTATCGACAACATCATGATGGTTGAAGGCGAAATGAAAGAAGTAAGTGAAGAAGTTTTGTTGGAAGCTATGAAAGTGGCTCACGAAGCTATCAAAGTTCATTGCCAGGTGCAATTGGAATTGATGGAAGCGGTTGGTAAAACGGTAAAACGTACTTATTGCCACGAAGAAAACGACGAAGACCTGAAAAAAGATATTTGGGCTAAAACCTATGATAAAGTGTATGTTGTGGCTGCTTCTTGCAACACCGACAAACACTCACGCGTTGCTAACTTCAAAGCAATCAAAGAAGAATATGTTGCGGCATTGGAACCTGAAGTGGCTACAGCCAAAAAAGGTTTGATTGGTAAATATTACCACGAAGTAGAAAAAGAAGCTATGCGTCGTTCTATTTTGGATGAAGGCAAACGTTTGGATGGTCGTAAAACAACTGAAATTCGCCCTATCTGGTCGGAAGTTGATTACCTTCCGGGAGCTCACGGTTCGGCTGTGTTTACACGTGGTGAAACTCAATCGTTGACTACTGTTACTTTAGGAACTAAAATGGATGAGAAATTAGTTGATGATGCTCTTTTCAAAGGCAAAGAACGTTTCTTGTTGCACTATAACTTCCCACCATTCTCAACAGGTGAGGCAAAAGCTTCCCGTGGTGTAGGTCGTCGCGAAGTAGGTCATGGTAACCTTGCATTACGTGCATTGAAAAACATGATCCCGGCTAACTATCCTTATGTTGTACGTGTGGTTTCTGATATTTTGGAATCGAACGGTTCTTCTTCAATGGCTACGGTTTGTGCCGGAACATTGGCGTTGATGGATGCAGGTGTACAAATTGCTAAACCGGTTTCGGGTATTGCAATGGGATTGATCTCAGAAAATAAAGGTAAAAACTTTGCTGTTCTTTCGGATATCTTGGGTGATGAAGATCACTTGGGCGATATGGACTTCAAGGTAACCGGTACTAAAGATGGTATCACTGCTACTCAAATGGATATTAAAGTTGACGGACTTTCGTACGAAATTCTTGAAACAGCTTTGAACCAGGCGAAAGCAGGTCGTATGCATATCTTGGGCAAAATTCAGGAAACCTTGGCTGCGCCTCGCGAAGATATGAAACCAAACGCACCTCGTATTGTGGTGATGTTTATTCCTAAAGAATCGATTGGTGCTATCATCGGACCTGGTGGAAAAATCATTCAAAACATGCAAGCTGAAACCGGTGCTACTATCACAGTAGAGGAAATCGGAGATCAAGGTCGTGTGGAAATTGCTGCAAACAACAAAGCTGCTATCGACGCTGCATTGTACAAAATCAAAGGTATTGTAGCTATTCCTGAAATTGGTGAAACCTATCCTGCAAAAGTAAAATCGGTAATGCCTTACGGTGCATTTGTTGAATTTATGCCGGGCAAAGAAGGTTTGTTGCATATCTCTGAAATCGACTGGAAACGCATTGAAACAATGGAACAAGCGGGTATCAAAGAAGGCGATATGATTGATGTGAAATTACTGGAAGTTGATCAAAAAACAGGTAAATTCAAATTATCACGCAAAGCATTGATGCCACGTCCTCCACGTGAAGAAAAACCTCAGGCTTAATTTGAGTTGACAGTTGAAAATTGACAGTTGACAATTAAATATAAAAGCTGCAATCCTTTACAGGGTTGCAGCTTTTTTTGTTTGATGTCGGTCTAACTTCTAATAATAATTAATGATCTGTTTTAGTTTTGACCCCCAACCCCCAAATGGGGCTTCAAGACGTAGTTTTTGAGATTTATTTTTATACTCAGTCGATTATTTATCACACTCTTAAGCCCCCATTTGGGGGTTGGGGGTCAAAAAAGACAAAGAATTGAGAAATATATCAATAATAATTGTCTTATACTTATTGCTCTGCGTAGTGTTTATCTTTTTTCATTTGAATAATAAACTTGCTCCATGCTGCGGCTCGCTTGTCTTTGTTTTGAGTACGTAAGGTGGCGTCACCAAGGTTCAACGGATAGCCGTCTTCAAGATAAAACTTTCCATCCGTTTTCATATACAATACTAAATCGTTGACGATGGCCGATACGGCATCGGTTACAATTTTAGCTGTGAATAGTGAGTCGCTGCCAAGATAAAATTTTACTTGCCTGTAGGATTGAAATTTCTGAAGCGTAGGTGGGTTAGTGAATTTCAATTCTTTTGTTGTGGCATTGTACCAAACAAAATCATTCGAAACATAAGCGGTAGAATCTTTTCCGCTCAGTGTGCTTCTCACTTTTAAGGTGAGCACCGAATCGTTTATCGTGTCGGTAGTGCTGCACGAAAACAATAAAGAGGCTGTTATGGCCAGTGCGAGAAAAATAGTTGGTTTCATAATTTATGCGTAATAAGTTGTGAGATGTGTTGGAGTAGTCTGATGTAGAGTTGCTTTGTCCTGCAAATATATAAATTCTATTTTAAACGATTGTTATTTAAATGTAAATTCAGGAGATCATAGTTTAGATAATTCTCAATAAATTCATTGATATTTCCGACATAATAACGACCGATACACTTTTTCTCTTTACTTTTGCAGATAATTCTAAACCGTATTGTCATGATGAAAAAACTGAACTTTATTATATCATTGCTGCTATTCTCTATCCTTGCTTTTGCCAAAGGTCCGCTGGATGGATTGGTGAATAACAGTCTTTTGCAAAATGCAAATATTAGCTTGTTGGTGAAGGATCTAAGTACTAACTCTACCGTTTGCGAATTTCATTCAAAAAATAGCGTTGTTCCGGCGTCCACTATGAAGTTGGTGACAACAGCCACTGCTTTGGAATTGCTGGGGGCTGACTTTCGGTTTCAAACAAAATTGGAGGTTGATGGAAAAGTAACTGCCGACGGTGTGTTGAATGCTAACTTATATATTCGTGGTGGTGGTGATCCTACATTGGGCTCCGAGAAATTGGGCGATACCACTTTTCTTGCCAAATGGGTAGATGTGATTAAAAGTCGTGGTATCCGTAAGATAAACGGCCGCGTAATAGCAGATGCCGGCTTGTTCGACGATGAGGGTGTGAATCCGAAGTGGACATGGGAAGATATGGGCAATTATTATGCAGCGGGCATTTACGGCATTTCCTACCTTGATAATACTTATCGATTGGTATTGCGTTCGGGAAGTGTGGGTACTACGCCCACTGTTCTTCGTGTTGTTCCGGAAATAGCTAATTTGAAAATCGATAATCGATTGGTTAGTAGTACTATTTCTTTTGATAGTGCTTATTTTTACGGCGCTCCACATTCCAATTTCCGTAGTGTTACCGGCGAGATTCCCGCCAACCGGGCAGAGTTTGTTACCAAAGGTGATATTCCGAACCCGGCACTGTTGTTGGCGCAGCATTTTTCCGATCGACTCATTCAAAATGGAATTGCGATACGTGACTTGCCAACAGATATTGTTGGGAGTGCTACCGAACGAACAACGATTTATACGCACGATTCTCCACCATTAAGCGAAATCATTACCGAAACAAATGTGCGCAGTAATAATTTGTATGCCGAATGTGTCTTTAAATATCTGGCCTTACAAAATAAGGCTATTGCCACAAATGCTGAAGCAGTTCAGGTTATAAAAGCTTTTTGGAAGTCGAAGGGATTGTCTGTCGATCAGCTGTTTATGTATGATGGCTCCGGTTTGTCGCCCTCTGATGCTGTTTCTGCTCAGTTTTTTGTAGAGTTGTTAAGCTATATGCAAACTAAAAGCGTGAATAAAGATGTATTCTTCCGCTCACTGCCTGTTGCAGGCGAGAATGGTACGCTGAAATCATTCCTTCTGAAAACTCCGTTGCAAGGTAAAGTACATGCTAAAAGTGGTACTATTTCACGCGTAAAGAGCTATGCGGGATATATAGATAAGAAAGGTAAACAACTTGTTTTTGCGTTGTTGATAAACAATCCGAATGGTAGTTCGAAAGCGGTAACAAAGAAGATGGAAGAGTTTCTGTTGCGGGTAGCCCCCTAAATCCTCCGTCGGCTGATGGAGATATGAAAGATGTCGTTTATGGAAAAAATAAAACTAATGAATAAAGTAACTGAGTTCCCCCTTCGGGGGATAGGGGGCATTTTTATACATGAAACAGCTTCTACTAATGAGTTGTTGTGGAAGATGCTGCGGGAGACTCCCTTGGCGGATGGTTTTGTGGTGCGTACCGACTTTCAAACGGCTGGTAAAGGACAGATTGGAAATTCGTGGGAATCGGAATCGGGGAAAAACTTGCTTTTTAGCATGGCACTTTTCCCGCAAAAAATTAGGCCCGATCAACAGTTTCTGATTTCGCAGTTGGTGAGTGTAGGTATTAAAAAGGCGCTGGATGAGTACGTTGAGGATATTACGGTGAAATGGCCCAATGATATTTATTGGAAAGATAAGAAGCTGGCCGGAATACTTATCGAGAATTCATTACAGGGTCGACAAATTAAGTTTGCCGTGGTGGGAATAGGGCTAAACGTGAATCAGACCGAATTTGTGAGTAAGGCTCCCAATCCGGTTTCTCTGCAACAGATTACCGGCAGGCGTATAGCAAGAAATGTTTTATTGAAGAAGATATGTCAGAATATAATGGACGTATATCGCCAACTGGATGTCGCAAAATTGCAGTTAGAATATGCCGATATGCTATTCAGGAAAGATGGTTTCCATGCTTTCAAAGCGGATGGCGAATTGTTTCAGGCGCGGATCTTTGCTGTTCATCCTGATGGAAGACTGGAACTTGAAACAGCCGAAGGAGAATACCGAAGTTTCTATTTCAAGGAAGTTAGTTTTGTTATTGATTAATTTAGGCTAGCTAATCATCACATCATCACATCATCATATCACCACATCACCACATTATCACATCACCACATCACCACATCAATTACTCCACCTCCTCGTAGTCAACATACTCACCTTCTTTGTCGGTAAAGATTTTTTGTTTGGGAGCAGCTTGCTCAAAGTTTTGCGGCTGTTGGTCTTGTGTTGTGGTTTTGCGTTTTCCAAGGCCGAAGATGGACCCGAAAATAGAGCGTATAAATCCCAGTACGGAAAGAAGGACAACTAATCCGAGGACTAAAACGAAAATGATTATGAAGAACAGGAAACTCAACATAGAATAATGAAATAACTCTGTCTTCTGCCGGTTGACAGAAAACAGAGAGTAATTTTAAATGAAAATGGTCTGCTAACTCCTTTATTATGGGAGTGAAGCGTTTTAGAATACCTCTTTGGCAACTCGTTTTACACTTTGAGTAGCCATCATGCTGTAAAAATGAATACTTGGTACGCCATGGTTTTTTAAATCATTGGCTTGCTTGGTACACCATTTAACCCCTACTTCCACTGCATCCGCATCTGTTTTACATTTGCGCAATTCGTTTGAAAATTCTTCAGGCAAATCCAAATGGAATATCTTTGGTAAAGATGTCAGCTGATTCATCAGGGTAATTGGTTTGATTCCGGGAATGATCGGCACATTGATTCCGTTTGCCCTGCATTTATCTACAAAGTCATAATACTTTTGGTTGTCGAAAAACATTTGCGTCACCAAATATTCTGCACCGCCATCAACCTTTTGTTTTGCATAGAATAAGTCAGAATCCAGGTTGGGTGCTTCCTCGTGTTTCTCGGGGTAACAAGCCATTCCGTATGAAAAAGGTAGAATTGGTGATTTCATCTTAGAACCATCTAAAAACAAGCCCTGATTGAAATTGTTTACCTGTTCTTGAAGCTCGGTCGCATTTTTATGACCGGTAGGCGAGAAGCTGCGTTCGTGTTTAGCCTTGTCGCCGCGGAGAAGTATTAAATCGGTTATGCCTAAAAATTGAAGGTCAATAAGTGCATATTCAGTCTCCTCGCGTGTAAATCCGCTGCAAATAATGTGCGGTACAACAGCAATTTTATATTTATTTTGAATGGCTGCGGCAATGGCTACCGTTCCGGGGCGATGACGTTCAGCTACCTGTACGAATTGTCCCGGTACGCTTTCTTTGAATACCAACTCGCTACGGTGGGTTGTAATATTGATGTATTTAGGATCGAATTCGCGCAGGGTATCAATCGTTTTGTAAACTGTTTCAATACCATTTCCTTTTAATGGAGGTAATAATTCGAACGAGAAAGCCGTTGATTTGGCACTTTTTATTTTTTCTACAACACTCATGTCTGGATGATAATTGACGGTTGACAGTTGACAGTTTTAATAGGTCAAATGAAAACAGATTTTTTTATTTTTAGTTGGGTGCAAAAGTACAATTTTTTTTTCAATTTTGCGACCACCTCATCATAGCAGCGGCGTAGTCTGAAGATTTTGAGGAATGTTTTAATTGAAAAATAGTTTTGAATCTATTTTTTAAAAATACAAATGAAGTAGCCTTGATTGAGAATTACTACATTTCCCTGATGCCGGTTAGCATTGTAATTTTTTTATTCGGCAAATCTGCGTTTTCCCAAAGTAGTAGTCGGGTAGTGCGGTTCTTGCATAGTTCACCACTTTTGTTGAGTGCCAAAGCGGGATAGAAGGTGCAGGCTCCAATAATTTCAAAAATAGAGAATGAGTTAAGCATCGGAGCAAGTTGAACTAATCGATTGTTGATTTGAACAAGTGAATCTGTCCCAAAGTCCAGTATCAACGGTTTTGAAACCGGAGTTATTTCCTGTGCCGGTAGTTTTTCCGAGATGTCAATATATTGATAATCGTCAATAAGCTTCTCACTCAGGTGTATTGCCCCCGATTGTTTTAATGAAATGATTTCTGCAGACAGAATTCCATCAAAAAACAATGTGTTGGCCGATTCGACAATCCCATCATCTAAGCTAAAAATACACGTAATGGTATTTTTATCATTCTGCTCCACGGCCATTCTGCGAAGAATAAGCTCGGGCGAGCAAAAGCAAAGTTGACTTCCAACTCGTTTCATTATTTAAGCGTAGGTTGCGATTTTTGCATGACTTTTTTACTCTGTTGCAAAGGAACCGGCTTTCCTTTTTTGGGAATAATCTTTCTTTTAGGTTCTAGTTTTTCCACTAGTTTCCGCAGGCTATCCTGATGAACCGGGTTGAACTTGCGAATCAAAGATATGCTGTCCAAGGTAGCGTGCAATTTGCCTTTATAGACTTTACTTCCAAGTAATTCTCCCGAAATAGATTTTATTTTAAGTTTTCTTGTTGCCGGTAATTTTAGGGTGTAGCGGCGTAATAAACTGTCGTGATGAGCCACCGCAAAAGCGCTATCCACTTTCCCATTGCGGTAATTTAAACGCAGGGCAATATGTTGTTTTGTACACGAGTCCTCAGGGGCAATTCGTAGCAGAAATCGGAGGATATACACATCACCGTAAAGCAAACTAGGGTCAACCACTTCAAAGTCTAATTTGGTGCGGGTAGAGTCTTTGGTAAGTACGTATTTGGTGCTTTTCTTCCAGATTTCACTTTTTACTTTTGCAAGTTCCACTGAATCGATGAAATGGTATTTCCCCGATTTTACTTCTTTTTCTTGTAAACTGAGATTTATAAGAACTTTGTTGTAAACGTTGTTGAATTCTTGCGGGTTTTTTGTGTACCAAACCAATGACGAATCAAAGTTGGCCTTTGTGATTTCGTATTTTGAAAAAACGAAATTGTAGTATTTTGTTTTTGTACTGTCATTCGAAAACATGATTCCACGTTCAATTAGCACGCCATCTAATTTATGCATATCAGTCAGCAAATTAACCATATCCTCCTGGGCTAATACGCCTTTAGGTCGATTGCTACAAGCAGCAAAAATAAGAAGGATGCTAACAATAATGGTAAATTGTCTGAAAATTTTAATTCGTAGGTTCCACATCTTGTTCTTTTTTAGTATCAAGACTTTCGTTCAGTTCTTTGCGAAAGAAAATAAGAATTAAAGCCACAGCCACACTTATTGCCGAATCGGCCACATTGAATATCGGGCTAAAGAAAATCGTTTGACCGGTATCACTTTTTATGAGCGGGAAATAAAGCATATCCACTACTTTGCCGTGAAAGAGGGATTCATAACCACCGCCGGATGGTAAAAATGAAGCTATCGGACCCATGTATTCGCTGGCGCTGAAAACTACGCCGTAAAATACAGAGTCAATAATATTGCCGGCTGCCCCTGCCAGAACCAATGAGATGGTGAGAATATAGGCTGTGCGTACCTGTTTTTTTATCAGATTACGGATGTAAAAGACTAATGCCACTACGGCTACAATTCTGAAAAGTGTAAGAAACAGTTTTCCGATGATTTCCAACCCAAAAGCCATTCCGTTGTTTTCGATAAAAAGTATTTTAAACCACCCGAAAACGTCTATGCTTTCCCCCAGGGTAAAGTTTAGTTTGACATATATTTTCGATGCTTGATCGATGAACAATACGAGAAAAATCAGAAGTATGGATTTTTTTGTGATAGACATGGGAATTAATTGACAGTTGAGAGTTGATAATTGACAATTCAGTAAAATTCATTTGTTCGAACCTTATTTCATTTCAATAATAAAACAACAAATTCGGCAACCGACAGAGTTTGCCATGTTGCCGAATTTCGTTTATGGAATTTGATTATCTTTGATCGTTTTTTGCTTCAATGCTCAATGTTGCATGAGGAACGGCACGTAGACGCTCTTTAGGTATTAATTTCCCTGTTTCACGGCAAATACCATAGGTCTTATTTTCAATGCGAATCATTGCGGATTGTAAATGTTGAATAAACTTCATTTGACGTTGGGCAAGTCGGCCGGCTTCTTCTTTCGACAAAGTGGCTGCTCCTTCTTCAAGTACTTTGAAAGTAGGCGAAGTGTCCATGACATCATTCCCGTCTAAATTCGAAATAGCATTACGCAACTCTTCATATTCCTTTTGAGCCTTATCAAGCTTTTCTCTAATAAGCGCACGAAACTCATCTAGCTCAGCATCAGTATATCTTGTTTTTTCGGTCATGATGTAATTTATTAAACGATTAATTGAAAATTCTGTGTGTAAACCGGAGCTTTTCCCCTATTTCCTTTCTGAGTGCGAAAATATGAAATTTGTTTCAGTTGTACAATTATTTTGGCAATTATATTTAAGTTATTCGAAAAGTAATTATGGGTAAACAAGACACTTACATGCCCGGCTTTTGCTTCCGTGATAAACCTATACTTTCTGAATGTTGATCTTTACTGCGTAATCTTCAAACTCAAGCTCAGTAGCATCAGTTAGGCTGTCAACTAGAACGACAGAATTTGCTAATGTTTGCGATGCAATATAGTTGGCATATTCTTTCACCGCTTCTGCTATTTCTTCCCTGCTTTCAATCTCCACGACAATTTTATCGACAATTTCGTAGCCGTTTGATTTGCGGATGTTCTGAATACGATTTACCAGTTCGCGGGCAATTCCTTCGCGCAATAGCTCGTCGGTAACGGTGATGTCAAGCGCAACTGTAAGTTTCCCTTCATTTGCTACTAACCAACCCGGCATGTCTTCAGTTATAATCTCAACATCTTCAAGTTCTAATTTTACATCGCCCGTTGGTAAAGCAAGCAGGTATTGACCTTCTCGTTCTATTTCAACAATCTCGGCTTTGCCAAAACCGGTCATTGCCTGTGCAATTTCCTTCATTTGCTTGCCGTATTTTTTGCCCAGCGTTTTGAAATTTGGTTTGATTTTCTTTACCAGATTGTCCATATCTGCATCAGCCGGAATAATTTCCAATTCCTTGATATTTACTTCGGCTTTAACCAAATCGGCAATGTAAAGCAATTGTTTATATGACGTTTCATCTTGCGCCGGAACAACTGCTTTCGATAGCGGTTGACGCACTTTCTTATCGGCTTTACGACGTAGTGCCAATATCAACGACGAAGTTTGTTGTGCTAACTGCATGCATGCTTCCAGATTACTGTCAATCAATGCTTCATTGAATGCAGGGAATTTTGCTAAGTGAACCGATTCGCTCTTGTCTTTTCCGGTTACAGCGTTTAAATCGAGGAATAAACGATCGGCAAAGAAAGGTGCGATAGGCGCCATTAAGTGTGCAACAGTTTCCAAACAGGTATAAAGTGTTTGGTAGGCCGAGATTTTATCTTCGTCATATTCACCACCCCAATAGCGCTTGCGGTTTAAACGCACGTACCAGTTGCTCAGGTTTTCGCCCACAAAGTCGGAAATAGCACGGCCTGCACGGGTCGGTTCATAGGTTTCGTAGTATTCGGTAACTTCTTTTACTAAGGTATTCAGCAATGAAATGATCCAACGATCAATTTCAGGGCGTTTTTCCATTGGAACCTCCGCCTCGGAATAGTTGAATTTATCAACATTGGCGTAAAGCGAGAAGAACGAGTAAGTATTATAAAGTGTTCCGAAAAATTTACGGCGTACTTCATCGATGCCTTCCACATCAAACTTCAAATTGTCCCACGGTGAAGCATTGGTCATCATGTACCAGCGCAACGGATCGGAACCAAATTTCTCAATAGTAGAAAACGGATCAACACCGTTGCCCAATCGTTTCGACATTTTATTGCCGTTTTTGTCCAGTACTAACCCATTAGAAATAACACTTTTGAAAGCTACCGAACCACGAACCATGGTGCTGATAGCGTGGAGTGTAAAGAACCAACCGCGTGTTTGGTCTACACCTTCCGAAATAAAGTCAGCAGGGAAATTTGACTTGCTGTCAATCAGCTCCGCATTTTCGAACGGATAATGCAGCTGCGCATATGGCATTGCGCCTGAATCGAACCAAACGTCGATTAGATCAAGCTCACGTTTCATAGGTTTACCACTTGCCGAAACAAGGACGATACCATCCACGTATGGACGGTGTAAATCTATATTTTTTACCGCGTAATTATCGGCAGTATATTCACCAACCTTGAAGTTTTTGTATGGATTTTCAGTCATATATCCGGCAGCGATGGACTTTTCGATTTCCGAAATTAATTCTTCTACCGAGCCAATGCAGATCTCTTCAGTGCCGTCTTCGCTGCGCCAGATAGGAAGCGGTGTTCCCCAATAACGGCTGCGACTAAGGTTCCAGTCTTGCAGGTTTTCCAACCATTTACCAAAGCGACCTGTTCCGGTGGAGGCGGGTTTCCAGTTGATGGTTTCATTCAGCGACATCATTTCCTCGCGACAAGCTGTAGTTTTTACGAACCAACTATCTAATGGATAATATAATACCGGTTTGTCGGTGCGCCAGCAATGTGGATAACTGTGCGTATGTTTCTCTATTTTAAAAGCCAAACTTTGTTGTTTCAGCATTACACAAATGTCAACGTCCAGGGTTGCATCATCTTCAGTCAGGCTGTTGTCATAAGCATTTTTTACATACCTTCCGGCGTATTCGGCGTATAGCTCAGTGTTTACATTTGAGGCGACGAAATCAACACTCAAATCTTCAATTTTAAAGAATTTGCCCGTTCTGTCTACCATTGGTTGGCGGTTACCGTCTTTGTCGATCAACAACATTGGCGGAACACCGTTTTGCTTAGCCACACGATCATCGTCAGCACCAAAGGTAGGAGCGATGTGCACAATTCCGGTACCATCTTCGGTGGTTACGAAATCGCCGGTGATAACACGGAAAGCTCCTTCTCCCGGATTTACCCAGGGGATCAGTTGTTCGTATTCTGTGCCCGCCAGTTCAGAGCCTTTTTTGCGATCTAGAATTTCATATTCATTTTTGCCCATAACCGCAGCAAGCAGGTTTTCTGCTAAAATCAAATTACAAGCTTCTTTGGTATATGGATTTGTCGTTTTTACAGTTACATAATCGATAGCCGGACCAACGCACAATGCTGTGTTTGAAGGCAAAGTCCAGGGGGTGGTGGTCCATGCTAAAAAGAAGGTGTTCTCCTCGTTTTTCAACTTGAATTGCGCCACGCAAGTGGTGTCTTTTACATCGCGATAACAGCCGGGCTGATTCAACTCGTGAGTGGAAAGTCCTGTTCCGGCAGCCGGAGAGTAAGGCTGAATGGTGTAGCCTTTGTATAATAAGTTCTTGTTGTAGAGTTGTTTCAGTAACCACCAAAGCGTTTCGATATAGCGATTGTCGTACGTGATGTACGGATCGTTCATATCTACCCAATAGCCCATCTTGGTCGTCAAATCTTCCCATTCTTTGGTGTATTTGAGTACGTCGTGGCGGCAAGCTGAGTTGTAATCGTCCACACTGATGGTTTTGCCAATGTCTTCTTTGGTAATTCCCAATGCTTTTTCCACACCAAGTTCCACGGGAAGTCCGTGCGTATCCCAACCGGCTTTACGCTTTACCTGAAAACCCTGCATGGTTTTATACCGACAAAAAACATCCTTAATGGTACGCCCCATAACGTGGTGAATACCGGGAAGTCCGTTAGCCGAAGGAGGTCCTTCATAAAAAACGAACGATGGTTTTCCTTCGCGGGTTTCGATACTTTTATGGAAAATGTTTTTTTCGCTCCATCGCGTAAGCATTTCCTTGTTGATGTCCGATAAATTCAGATTGGAATATTCAGCAAACTTTTTCATCTTAACTGTCTTGATGTTCTGTTTTTTTATTGAGGTGCAAAATTACAAAAAATAACCGAAAGAGGAAAGCATCTGTATTAATGTATTATTTTCATTTCTAAGTGCCTAATTTCTTCATTTAAATATCATAATATGCCGGTCTTGGATACATTCGAACCTGCAAAATTGATTTAGTTTTGATACTTTTGTGGCTTAATTTAGATGTCAAACTATTATGAAATCATTCCTTTCGTTTTTAATTGGAATTTTATTGTTTTTGCAGGTTAATGGTCAGACTGCAGTAAAGCAAAGAAGTGCAGTTTCTGCCCGTTATGTTTCCTTAAGTGGGCAGGTTTTATCAAAAGGAAATCTTGTTGATGTCAATGGTGATATCTCCAGATTCGATGCTCCTGTCATTCATTTGATTCGGGCAAAAGTAAATTCACCCAAAGGAACCGTTTTGTTACTGACAGGTGGCGAATACAAAACTCTAAAAATAAAGAATGAAGGTGAAAATGCAACATTATTTTTAAATTCTGCGGGTTTCGATGTTGCTGTTCTTGAGTATCATGTCGGCGAAGGACTACAAAACCGTAATTTGGCATTGCTGGATGCTTTGCAAGCTTTCCGTTTCCTAAAAACGAATGCCAAATCTTTAGGGCTGCGTACCGATCGATTGGATATAATGGGACTCTCGTCAGGTGCGCATCTTGCTGCCCGCACTGCTCAAAAGCTGGGCGATAACGAGCGACCTGCTCATCTGATTCTAATTTCCCCTTCCTATCTCGACGAGATGGCTAAGGGTTCTGTTTTTCCTGCAGTGCTGCCTCCTGTCCATCCATCTGCACGACTCTTCGTTTCGTTTTTTGCAAATGAAAATAAAGAATGGATACATGCCGGTCAGGAATATTCGAAAACGTGGAAAGGATACGATGGGAACTCAACCTTTAGTTTGCTGAATGATAGTTTATTTTCTCTAAATAAAGATGGAAGCATATTCGATCCAAAACTAAAACTCGCCAGCGCATTGAAATCTTTCCTAAACTCAACAGCTGAAACGGTCGTTCAGACTCCAAATCCAGCCACTGTTCCGGTTGAAGGGTACGCCAAGAAGCGTCACTTAGAAAAATTAGCACTTGTAGCCAGCCAAAAATATGACCTGATAATGATTGGTAATTCCATTACTCATAATTTTGAGAAGCCGGAATACCAACCCGTGTGGAATCAGTTTTTTGCTCCCCGCAAAGCTTTGAATCTGGGCACAAGTGCGTATCGTACCGAGAATTTGATTTGGAATATCCAACACGGAGAACTGGAAGGCCAATCTCCCAAAGTGGTGGTAGTGGAAATTGGGACGAACAATGTGGATGAGAAAAATTATCCCACCCGTCACACTGCCGGTCAGTTAGCCGGAGGTATTGAGACTATCGTGAAATTGTTGCGCGAAAAATTACCCGATACAAAAATCATCGTGCTTCGATGTTTTCCGGGATGTTACGGTGGTCCGAACCCCACGTCACATCGGTTAATTCTGGAACGTGCCTCTGAAATCGTATCGAAACTGGCTGATGGCAAACATATTTTTTATTGTGATGTAAACCACGTATTTTTGAATATGGATGGTTCTATTAACCACAGCATGATGGGCGATTGGCTACATCCAACACCTGCCGGTGCTAAAGCATGGGCTCAGGCCATGGAGCCCTTACTCTCGGAGCTGATCGGCGACAAATCGTTGGATACTGATATTGCCTCCAATTCGGCCATTGTTCCGGTTTCGAAACTGGAGAACGATAGTTATGATTGGTGGCAGCGTCATGCCGATGTGTTGCACATCAAGGATTCAATCAATCCTCAAATCGTTTTGATAGGCAACTCCATTACCCATTTTTGGGGTGGCGAGCCGCTGTTGAAGTATGCGGATGGAACACCCCGTAAGCCGAATGGTCCGAAAGCATGGAGTTCGGTGTTCGGAAGCTATCGCGTGTTGAATCTTGGTTTTGGTTGGGACAGGACGCAAAACGTGCTTTGGCGATTGGATCATGGCGAACTTGACGGTTTGCATCCTAAAACGGTTATTATTGGAATCGGTACGAATAATACGAGCCAAACCATGAATGCCCGAATAAATACAGCACCTGAGATTGTTGAAGGTATCGCTGCCATTTGTAAACGTGTTCGGTCGAAAGTTCCCGGTGCTAAGATCGTGTTGATGGCTGTTCTACCGCGCGAGCAAAGTCCTACCCATCCCCGTCGGATTCTGATTAACGAGGTGAATAGACAACTGGAAGTGTACGCAAATGAAAATAATCTCACTTTTGTAAATATAGGGCCGAAGATGCTGGCTCCGGACGGCACCTTAGCTCCGGATATGGCAGGAGATTTTTGCCATCCAACGGAAAAAGGTTATCAGGTGTGGGCGGATGAAATTCGCTCGTTAGTGACTGAACCCTGATGGTGAAAATAAAAAAAGAGCCTACTCTATGGCTCTTTTTCTGTTGACTTACCTTGTTTAGACAAGGCTTCTAATGACTATTTGTAGAAGTTAGTCGGGTTTTATGTACAGAGAGTTTGATGCTTTTTTACCATCTGCCGATGTAACAAACATGTATACAAACTCTAGGTCTTCTCTGGCTACATTATTCATGGGTAGTTGAATTGTTCCAGTAGATTCAGTACCTCTGTTTACTCTAATGGTAAACAAGACTCCTGCTGTAGTCTTGGCCAGTAAGGTGATTACATCTTCTGCCACAGCATTTGGAAAATCGATGTTCGATATGTAATCCACACTAATTTCAGTATCACTCATAGTGGACGAGCCTATGCTAACCCCGGGATGCGAACCTTTGGCAATTTGCATAAGTTCATAATTAATCACCGGTGTCTCTCCCGAATTATCAATGGCATTGGGTAAATTCAGAGCCATAAAATAATTAAACGGAGTAAGTCTTTCCGGACGTACAGGAAAACCGCTTTCGGCAAAGCCACCAAGCGATACCCACGCTTCTCCCATTAATTTAAAACTGGCTCGTTGAACTTTCTGTAAATCGGAATTTTTGTCTTTACGATTGAATGCCTTAGAGCTAATCACATTCTGACCTCTGTGTACATAGGTGTTGAAGTTGGCCATCGATTTGCGCATTTGGCCTGTCATTGGATTTTGAGATATACTCATGTTAATTTTGGTCGTCCTCTTATCCCGAAAGCAACATTGCTTTTTTCGTTGATTTCGACGATACAAAATTACGGTAACGCAACAGCTTGCTTGTACTACTTGTGTTACAAGTGGTATATGAAAGTTTTAATTCGCTGTTTATTAGGTTTGTTGTAGCTGTTGGTTTGAGTAGTTTTTTTTTTTTTTGAAAGGTTGTATGTGTTGATGTGAACAAAGGAGAATAGCCTCACAAATGTGGGTGAAAAGAAAAGTAAGAATAAGAACCCCGAAACCCCACTCAGATACCAGTAGGAGTTATTTAAATTGCCCTAATATGCTTGCTAATTTAACATATGAATTGGAGGTTTTCATTAAGATCCGATGAAGTATTAATGTTTGAGTAAACTTATCGTTATTGGTTAATATTGGGGGTGGCTCTTTTTTAGTGGCTTGAGGTATCTTGACTTTGCTTAACTTGAGAAATGCAACTTTTAAAAAAAATTGTTCACAAATATGAATGTTATAGTATTAAAAATATCTATATTTGCACATTCCTTCTAAAATAATTATGTCGAGTCAAATAGAAATAAAGTTAACAGCAGCAAATAATGAGTCTGTAAGCTTGAAGTCAATGTCACCAGAAGCATTAGACTCCTTCATGGTTGTTGTCAAGTCTCTAAAATCTATTATAACAACAATCACGACAAATGCAGTCTTTTCAATTCAAGAGGGATCTGCAAAATGTTGCGTTAATGTGCCACATGAAGATTTAAAATTGATATATGGCGAAATTGACACAGCAATTAAGGGGCAAAGCAAAGACAAAGTATTTGCAAGTAACTTAAGGACAATTCAAGAGCAGTTGAAAAGAGTTGGGTATGACTACAGTTTTAATTGTTTGGCTCAAATTAAGAATCCAGGAAATGTTATTTCTATACACGATAGACTTAAAGGGGCAAAGAAAATATCTGTAAAAAGGTCAAAATATCAGCTTGAATACAAGTTAAGGCTGTTAAGTGGCTTCCTGAATCAAATAGGTGGTAAGGATCCTAATTATCATTTTGATTATGGACATGGGGAAAAGATAACAATAAATTGTTCTAGAGAAGAGGCAATTGAGATAAAGAAATATTTATATCAAGATATTTCTGTTGTATTGCTTTGTAAAGAGTGGTCTATACCGAATAAAAACGAATACTATCATAAAGTAATTTTAGAAAGTAATCAAGTAAATATATTAAAATCTTTTTTTAACGGTTATTATAAATACGACAACCTTGTTGGAAAATTAGAATTTATACATGATTTTGTTTATGATTTGATGTCTAATCAAATGAATGGACTAAGCATTTTGAAAATTTTACTCGTGTCATTTTGTGATGAAAAGTTTCATTTGAGTGAGTTGAAAACTCTTCTAATAATTTCGAAACCATTTAAAGATGATGAGTTGATAGCTCATGCACGAAAATTGTTATTAGAAACCTACTCGACTATTAGAAAGTAAACAATTATATATGTTTGAAATAGTTAGATCAATTCAAGAGTCAGACCGAACAACAGATTTTGTAGCCATAGGTAATTTGGTTAGCGATGACTTTAAGTCTTACCATTGTTCGTTTATAATAAACTTAAAGGGGCGATTGCTAGAATTTCATTATACTGGTAGGAATATCGAATTTAGCGAACTTGAAAATGAATATTATCACAAAATTTCAGACACAATAATTTCTGAAGAAGTTCCTGCTTTTGTCGCTTATTGTAAAAGCATATTAAAGCATGCAAATCCACAATATGGATTTTTCTATTCTGGAGAATACTATGATAAAGATGGTATTCATTTTGGGAGTCAGGAATTAGGTGAAAGAATGACTTGTGTTGGATTTTGTCTTAATGTCTTAAAAGGATTCTTGGAAGATGATTATCTTGATTATTCTGGTTGGACTGAAGACTCTCATGACGATTCTGGATATTTAGATAAGTTTTGTTTGGAAAATGGTATTGAACCTGCTATGGTGAAAGAATATCATAGAAGAATATCACCGAGAGAATGTTTAACTTCATGTTTTTTTACTCATCTTCCCATTAGTAAGAGTGATATTGATATCAAAATAGTCAGTGTAAATGATTATTTTAATATTCTTTTCCAAAGTTCGTCCAATTGATTTGAAGAATATGTATTACCTATATTTGGGAACATGGATTTTCTTTAAGTTTCAAGATTCTACTAGTTTTTGTCAACGATATTTCTTTTTCCACTTCAGTATGAGTTGCTACCATTTTAATTCAAGGTATTCCCTACTGTTCTCAAACTTTAACAAGGAATTATTTTCTCTTTCATGGTATTTTCTACTCCTCTTTGCTCGCTAATGGCGTCACTTCTGATGACTAAGAGGCTATAGAAAGTGCGTGTTGCATGATAAAAATATGATGTGTTCTGTTAAGTATATAATTTTCTAGTAGTTATTTGCCATTCTATTTAATATGAATCTTTTCGCGATTTTGGAACTTATTTTTAATTGTCTCAAAGTACTTTACCTGTATCAGACTAATATTGATTGGATTTATTAATTTCACTTCCTCCTTCGTTGCTTTTCGTCTTTTTCTTGTCCATAGTTCTCGAATGCTATTTTCAGTGTGTCCAGAAAAGGGGTGATGTTTAGTTTTCTACTTGTGGCTCGGGTGAGTTTACCTTCGGGGTCTTTAATTTTTAAGTCGAAAATTTGTTGGAAATAATCCACCAGTTCTTTGCGGGTAAGTGTTTTGCCATCTTTTCGTTCAATGCTTCTATTTTGGTATATAGCGGCTACCAATTCCAGCAAATCAGTATCCGACGATTTCCATACGTATTGCGGAATGCATTGTTGTGAGGTAGTGGCGACAGCCTTTTCGGCAACATCCTGTTGATACAAACTATATCTGTTCAATTCGCTCTTGCAGAGTGTGATAAAATTTGGATAATACAGTTTGCTATAAAAGTAGGCATTGAGATTATCAGCAACCCCCACATTATCGTACAGCATTTGCCATTGCTGAAAATCAATCATTCGTTCGTTGATCAGATTTCTTTTTAATGTATAGCTTTCCAGGGCGTCGCACTCTTCTTTCAGTTGAATAAAGTCGAATCTGTCTTCGTATATTACTGCAGACTTTAAGGTTTCTTTCTCGGCCTCCAGCTCTTTTTGTTCCAACCCCAGGTCAAAGTCGGGGTCTGTCTTTCTCATTGTTTCGGTAAAAATGCGTTGCAGCTCATCAGAGTAGTTGCTGCTTCCCTCTGCATAAACAATATCATAAATTCTTTCCACATTGAATTCCAATATTTTTCTTATTTTGAGTAATGCTTTTACTTCAAAATTATTTTTGAGGATTTCTCTGTTTACGTCGTCATCAATTTCATTAAGCTTATCAGCTACCGAGAATGATGTTTCAAGGTAACTGTCCAGTAGTTCGACATCTTTATATTCTTCTATGTTTTCAATTAATTCTTTTATGAAGTCTTGATAATAAGCTTCATAATCGGTATTTTCCAATCTGTTGAGCATTTCCCTGAGGTCGGCATCAGAGAGTGTTTTCTTTTTTCCTTGCCTGTAAATAGTCCAAAAGTCATTTAATGCCTCTTCAATTAATAGATTCAGTCCTTTTGATTTTTTTGTTTGCATAGTACATTCAGATTTAATTTTTCATTTCCATAGCCACTAATACATGTTATATGCTCCATACACAGAGTGCTACAGTTGTTATTTTTACAATAGCAAAAATAATAAAAAAATCAGAATGATGAAGAATTGAGAAAAAAAATTCTAGTCATGCGGCTGTTATAACTAACAGTACGGAATAAGGTAATTGTCTTATAATCGTATTTTAATTTTATATCTAGTATATATATCATATATATTAGATATAGTTATAGTATATATATAATACATTAATTTATGTATATTATATATATTTGAAATTTGTACAGAAAATAATTTATTTATATCTTTGATATTAATTTACGATATCTTATCAATGTGCTTGTTATCCCCTCAAGTCCTCTGGCATTGTAGGTGAGAGTTAGTGCTTGCTGAGATGATAAGTGATTGTATAACCCGGAGTTAAATAAATATAATAGGAAAGGCGATGGCAATAGTAAAAGGAGCAATTCAGATGACAGGCAGTATTAAAGGTATAAGCTTTTATACCCGCCGGGGGAGCGATCAGGTGATAATGCGAACCAAAGGAGGTGCGAGTGGCGATAAAATTAAACGATTGCCACAGTATGAGGGTTTGCGTTTGCAGCAAAAGGAATGGAGTGGATGTACTAAGCAGGCCTCAGGGGTACGATATGCTTTTGGTGGATTGCACCGATTGGCCGATTATAATCTTACTTCGGTGCTGAATGGACTTGCTAATAAGATGCAAAAGTCCAATACTACAAGTGAAAAAGGTCAGCGCCCGGTACAACTATCACTTTACAAACAGGCACTGGATGGTTTTAATTTTAATCGAGGCTATCCGTTCAATTCAGTGCTGCGTGTTTCTGTTTCTCACATTTTAGACCGGGAAGTATTGGCAGCTTCTGTTACAGTCTCACGTATCAATACGGAGATTGATTTGGTCAACATACAGCGACTGCCCTATTTTCGCATCATCATAGCCATTGGTACAGCTGCGGATATGGTATATAATGCTGCACTGAAAGATTATATACCTACGGTAGAAAGCCTGCATGGTACTTCGGCGATAACCAACAGCGAGTGGTACTCTGCCAACAGCATTGTTGAAGAACAAACACTTAATGTCCAAATGACTAAATCGCAGGCAACTACGCTAACCAATGAAGTAAGTGTGATGCTAAGCGTGGCGGTGGAGTTTGGGATGGTAGGTTTTGCGGGCACACCTGTAGAAGTGAAGTATGCCGGGTGTGGAAAAGTTCTTAAAGTGTATTGAACTTAAAGTGTTTTTGAAAATGATATCTTATTAGGTCTGCTGAAAAATCATTAATGTACAATATTTAAATGTAATACAATCAAAATTTGCATTTAATGTGCAAAGTTTAAGCGATGATTCTCACAATTTCTTTGCACGTGATATTTGGCTACGCCGATTTACAATTCGGTGCGCGGCACCTTTGGTTGTTTATGTCGTAAATAGCTACAAATATAACAGTGTGCGGCACCTGATGCAAAGCCACAGAGTGGCGGTATCTTTGTAGAAATCTGATTTACAGATAAGCACGGAGGTGCAGCGCACCGTAATCTAATCTTGAAAAAACAGGCTGAGTTTATCTGCAGACCCTTATTATACTTATCACATGGTCGAAGAAGAATATAATGTTGGATTTTTTATAAATGAATAGCCCCTGTCTTCGGTAGACAAGGGCTATTTTTCTTATATTAATTCATAAAATAAGGCAATATAAACTGCTTCCGACATAGTGGACACATGATACTTATTATAAATATTTTTTTTGTAATATTTTACTAAATCAGTCTTTAGATTCATTGCTTTTGCAATCTGAGCAGTGTTGTGTCCTTTAGCAGCGTATTTAAGTATTTCTATTTCAGTAGGTTTTAATTCTAATGTTTCGTGTTCCACAAACTTCTTTCGCAGGGAAGAGTAGTATAGTTCGCATCCTCCATTACTCTCCGTATACAGTGCAGAGCGTTGATAGCCTTTTTGTACTATAGGCATATACATGGTTCCTTTATATTTTGGTGATCCATCAACGTTAAAATATACAGGTCTGACAATGACTTTCATTGGTTTGTATTCGTTATTTGCTTGCCTTATTCTTATGTTGTAGGTAAGAAATGCTTTTGCGAATGGCTTTTCCTCAAATATTTTGGTGAGGATTTCCTTTGCGTTTTGATTTATTTCAATAGTAATTGGTAAATCTCTTGGATCTATAATGTTTTTATAGAAGTGTTTACCTGATGTATGATCATTTGCAGGTTCGAATCCTGTCAGTATACGATGACGTTTAGATTGATGAATAAGAGTTTCATTTTCAAAATCATTTAGAGTCATTGGTCTATCATATATTTCCGAAAAAAGATCTGTTATTCGGATAAGGTCTTTTAATTCGTCTAATTGCTTTTGTTTCATAAAGTGTTCTGTTTTTTTATTGCAACGCTGCATGCTATTAGTTGCGAGCGAGAAATAAGTTTTTGGTATGTTGAAAATAATATTTAACGATCTATCGTCTGAAATCAAAATCGGAAATCCGAGTTTTTAGCATCATTGTGAAGACTTATAAGCGTAGTTATATTAGTCCTTGCTTTTTGACTTTGAAAATAGCATGTGTAATCGATCTTGCATTTAGTCTGGATAGTAAGTTGGTTTTTGTGTTTTTCAGTGCATTCATATTTATTTTTAGCAAATTTACTATCTCTTGTTCTGATAACCCATCGCTTGATAGTTGTAGAATTTTTATTTCGTCATCGGTGAGCAATTCATATTTGTCTTTATGTGTGCAGTCATTGTTTATGAAGATCGAGTATTCCTGATCGCTAATAATGTCGAGAAGTTTAAAATTACCGGATAATTTTTCTTCAGTTTCTTCTATTTTAGAATATATAAGCCACGGAATCCCTTTGGCAGAATAATCGGTATATCTCAGGACAAACATTTTCAATTTAAGCATATGGGTTGTGCCTTCTGGTCCCATGGTTGCACAGTTGTAGCTAAGACAGTAGGTTCTGTTGTTATTGCCTAAGACGTCTCCTCTGAAAATTTCATTGGCAGTCTCAATTATCTGACTATATAAGAGCTTATCATTTGTTGGAAATAATTTTTCGATTGATTCATCATCTAACATTTTTTCTCCCATTTCACCAAATATATAGTTTAGATTTGGATTTTGAGAATATAAAAAAAATGTTTGTTTGTATTGATCGATCAAAAAGAAGGCTGTTTGTAGATTCATAGCTCCTACTATCAAGGTATTTATTCTTAAGCGTATGTTTCTATAGTCAGGACTATATTCAAACTTGAGCGTCTTGTCAAAAAGTGGAGTTGCCATACATTAATAGTTTTTGTTAATTAAAAAGTTAAACTCGGGATATCTACAAATGCCCAAGCAAACATCATGCTACTTTTTATTATTTCATTATTTTTTTTGTGAAAATTTCTTCTTAAGGTGAGTTTTATATTGATTCGATTGCAAATATTGAAAAGCTTGGATTTGCTGATTTTTATTTTTAGTCTTATTGGGCTGAATAGTTATGATGACTTTATCGGAATATATAGAGAAATAATTCGGGCGGTATGAACGCCTATAATAATGTCATTTATTATTGATTCGAAGGGTTAGATTGCTCAATTCTAAAAGTAGATTGAATTTTGATATTAAGGTTATGATAAAACAACTGAAGTGCTTCACGTATTTGTCGTCATCTTACTTGGTTACAATACGGTTGAACTTGCCTCGATTAAGAAAAGAAATCAATTGAGCAACAATGTATTTGTCGTGAAACATATTCATCACATTAATCTGATACAAAGTTATAAATTCAAGTCCGTTCGCTCAATATAGACCCATAACATACAGAATTTAAATGCTTCAAAGTGCTATTTAAGGCTTTGATGAGGCAGTAATTATTTTATATGTCTTATAAAATATTCGGTTTTATCCACCCAAGAGTAGTAAATCGGTTGAAAAAGCTTTTTTTAAGTAATGTTATATCTTTGCTGCGTGGTATATTGTATTTTTTTCGTGTGGCATATTGTTCTTTGCGATGTGGCATATTTTTTGTATTGTTAGGTAATATAACTTAGCCAAATTTCAGAAACCTTATCAGGGATCATGCTGTATTTTTCTGTAAACCTGAATGTTATTGACTTGTGAAAATTGAGTAGTTGAAATAAATTTTTGTATATGAATAAACTTATAATTTACCTATTAATTCTAGTAAGCATTAACGTTTCTGCGACTCAATTAAGTAATAATCACGAAGTTGAAAGGTTATTTGAATTGTACGAAAAATATTCTAGGGTTGACAAATTAAAAGCCTTACATTATGCTAAGCAAGCTAGTATTTTGGCGGAGAAAGCTAATGATTCAAAAGATAAAACATATAGTTATATCTACATGTCCAGAACATTATCATTCCTTGGTTTACAAAAGGAAAGTTATTATTATATTGAAAAAGCAATTAATGAAAAGCATTATAAGAAAGATGTTATAGCTCAGGCGATGATAAAACAAGTAATACATAATAATTACGATTATGTAAAACTATATTCGGAAGGAATGAAAGAAAGCCTGGAAATTCTTGAATTATTAAAAGACGAAAAGAGTTTTGAGGCAGCCCGTATCAGAGTCAGAGCTTCAGGCAATGTGGCAAGTTATTACAGGCAATTCAATAAGCTTAATCAAACTCTGCACTATTTGAATCAAACGGAATCTATTTTAAATGAACCGGTTTTTAAAAATAAAAATAATAGCGAAGCTCGTTCATTGTTATATTTTCACTGGGGGTGTTATTATTTCGATTTACACCGAAAAGATTCAGCGCTTTATTTCATGAAAAAAAGTGTAGATGTTGTTCGAAACCAACCAATGGAATTCAAATTCATTCCATATCAAGCTTTAGCAAAGTTTTATTTAACTGAGTATAATTATAAGGAGGCTTTAAATTATTATTTGTTATCTGTTAAAGATATCGACTCCAAAAAATGGGATTGCGATGATGATAAATTAATTGCGTATAAGCAAATTGCATATATATATGGGAAGTTGAATGATTCCATAAATAAGAATTTATATCAACAAAAATACTACAAAGAAAATGAGAGAGTTGTCAAATATTACAGTGCAAGCATTGGGAAAGCAGTCAGTTTGATTTTAAAGGGAAATGAAATTGATAAAACAAGCATTATACAAAAATATAAGCTGTATTTAATAGGTTTAGTATTTATTTCGATCTTGATTAGTCTGTTGATTTATAAATATGTAACAAAGAAAGAACGTGTATTGTTAATTGAAAAAGACAAACAGCTCCATCTTAAAGATCAGGAAAATCAGAAGCTAAAAGAAGATATCACCCCCCAATTGGATTATATAAAGAAAATGGCAAAAGAAAACAATCCGTTATTTTTTGTCAAGTTTCAAGAGGTTTTCCCTCAATTCCAACCTAATCTTTTAAAAATTAGTTCCAATTTGCAAAAAAGTGAACTTGAGTTGTTGGCTTACATATTCATGAACTTTGAGACAAAGGGAATTGCCGACTATACTTTCAAATCTCCGAAAACTATACAAAATCGAAAGCATCAACTTAGAAAAAAGTTGGGGATCCCTACAGCTGACGATATGTATGTTTGGTTAAAAACGAATTGTTCCTAATTTTTCATCATTTTAATCGTAAACCTTTAACCTTAGTTTTGATAGAATGAAGTAGGACGAAAAATCTTGTTTGGAATCAGTTTTCTTGTGCTTCAAAATTTAATATATATAATAATATATAATATGTAAGTTTAGAATAATTTACCGAATCATTATTTTTTAAGTATTTGGAACGATATAATGTACTATAATCAAATTTAAAATAAACAAAAGAATAGAACCTCCCGACCACAGGCAGGTTTTATTCTTAAAAAAACGACATTATATATTTACTACTACTACTACTACTACTACTACTACTACTACTACTACTTAGTTAGTATTCAGTATCGGTAAAATTTTATTCTAAGATTACTAGCCACGGCAAGGACTTCGAAGAAAGATTTTGAATGTTCCTCTTTTGAGTTTACAAGATAGATTGAATTTGGGCAAAATTATTTGCTCTTGTATTATTGCATCTAAGGATTTTTGATACCTCTCTTTGTGAATATTATCAACTGTACCCAAACTAAGACTTACACAAATGCAATCAGGCAAAGCTTCAGCCGGGCTCTTGTAAAGGATGCTTTGAATGCACTCAAATAAGTGCCCTGCTTTTATAATTGCACTATAAGAAACCCTTGAACGCATCTTTTTTGTAAAATCCGATTCACAACAACACCCACAACTCAATTTTGTGGCACGAACTAATGCTCTGTAACAACTGATTGTATTGGCATTGGTATCTCCACCTGTTTAATCTCAACCACCATACTTTCTTCAACTAACGAAAGGTCATTCCCGAAATATCTACCAAAGTTTGGCAGGTGTTCTATAATAGCATCCAAAACGCTTGCCATCTCTTCGATTTACATTTTGTGATCATCTGATTGCCATCAGCTTCGCTTTCCTGTTTTTTTCTCTCAATGCGTGTGTTTCGAGCATTTTTTGGCTTCACTGCCTATGCAGCTAATAAATTCTTTGATGGGGGAATACTGTTATTGTGACTATTCTTAGGGTCTGCTGATAAACTCTGTTTATTTTTTCAAGAATGGATTACGGTGTTTCCGAAAACGGGATGTTCCATCTACACCTCCGTATTTATCCGAAGAATAAGATTCCGACAAAGATTTGGTTGTGCTGATTTTCAATTCGCCACTTCCGAAATCGGAATGTACCATCTGTGGCTTTACGTTAGGTACTCAATAATATTTAATGATATGTTTTAGTTATGACCCCCAATCCGTCAGCCGATGGAGGCTTTAAGACGTAGTTTTTGAGATTTATTTTTGCTCAGTCGATTATTTGACGCACTCTTAAGCCCCCATTTGGGGGTTGGGGTCTGAAAAACACAAAGAATTAAGAAATGTATCAATAATAATTGTAACATACTTAGGTGCATCGTACCGTAATATCACGAGCAAGGAAATTGAAAGAATCATCGCTTAAATCTTGTACATTAAATGCTAAGCTTGCTTGTGTTACATTTAAATATAACAGATTAAAGGTTTATCGGCAAACTATCCTTAGGGTATCGTAAACAGCTAAAAGTACTTTTGAACTCTGTTTTCCAGCTTAAAATCAATATTCTTTTTGGGTACATTCTCTGGTTGTTAATCAATCTATCAATTCCCTTGATGGATTTTAATGCCACCGCTATGTCCAAATCTTGATCTTTTTTAATCGTTAAAATAAACTAAATAAACTAAGCGGGTGGGCGTTTATGTTGTTTTGATGCCTCTTTGTTTTGTAAGGTACTATTATTCATCTGTTTAATATTGCGATGCGTTTCTCTTTTATAGAGTATATTTTAAAAATGATATGTCGTATATCACCTTTAAAATTAAATAAAATATCATAGGGTATGTGATGGGTATCTGTATTTGCCTGTCATAGTGATGTTTCGCATTACTTTTGTTTTTAAGAAAATTGTTTTTATGTTAATCTATGGTTAGCTCCTTTTATAGAAAACTGAAAGCATTCATATATCTAGATTCACATTATTAGGCCACATGAGGAACTCAGTTGGCATATATATCGTGTTGTTTTTAATAAAATATCATCAATATTTTTCAAGACTTCTCTACTTTCATTAGCAATTAATTGTTAAATATTAATTTCTATTTGTCTTTCTGTAAAAGTTTTTGTGTAGTATTTAATACGGCGTAGCTGGATTAAAATGCGACATATATGTAGTAAATTGTATTTTTCATTTATTTCTGATTCTCTACTGTTTTTGCCTTTTTGTAATGATTTCATTATGGTATTTATCTCTAAAATGAATGAATGCCTATCTTTCATTGAATTTTTATACATTCATTTTCCACTTTTTTGGGTAGTTATTTTACTATGTTTTCATTAACAATTCATGTGTTGTAATCTACTGATTGTAAATGCTGTATGGTTTTTGTTTAATTTTGTTCACTTATTGGCTGTGTGATTTTAGATAGTAGAACCTCATTTTCTTATAGTTCTCACTCACTGTTAATCTATAATTAAGGACTTCTATAAATACACAAAACAGGATAAAGAATTGATTGCACTATTACTGAAAGTTCTTAATGTTTAGTAACGACTAAGCTTTAACGGTAAGTTAATAGATTTCGGCAAGGGTATGATCTATTTTTATGTAGGATAATTTTCATGATTATACTTTACAAGAGAGGAGGATATAGAAGACCAGATTTATTTAGTGCATTTACAATATCGAATGATTAATTGCTCAGAAAACAGATTCTTATGGAAATTATAAGCTCTACTTTTAAACGAATACAAGGTTCAAAAATTCAGAAGCTGGGTTTGATGCTCTTGTTTATTTTTTTGAGTATAGCTGTGCATGCTCAATTTACAGTTACCGAAACCTTCAAAGGAAGTGCTTTAGGCAGTAACATCATTACCGGGGGAACAGCTATTCTGACATCAGGAAACGCCGACCCTATAAATGATGGTTGGTTAAGGTTGACACCTGCGAGTGGCAATCAGAAAGGGTATGCTTATGTAAATTCTTCTTTTCCTTCCACCATGGGAGTCATTATGGAATTTGAATACAAAACATGGAGAAGCAATTCAGATTCTTATAATGGCGCTGATGGATTCTGCGTGTTTCTTTTTGATGCTGCAACGCCAACCTTTGCCACCGGAGGTTATGGTGGCTCATTGGGTTATGCACCGAATACCGGATCAACCGCAACAGGCCTATCAGGCGGATATTTAGGTGTTGGGTTTGATGAATATGGGAACTTCTCGAATGCAAGTGAAGGAAGAGTCGGAGGTGTTGGGCAAAAATGTAATTCCGTAACTATGCGAGGTCCAACCACTGCAAACGCATCAACAACAAATCAATATCTTACATCTGTACAATTACAAACAAACGCTTCTTCAAATACCAATTCTATTGACTGGAACACTGCAACAGCAACTCGTCCTACAGATGCCACATTTTTCAGAAAAATAAAAATGACCATTTTACCAACTGGAACAGGTGAGTATGATATCACCGCCTATTGGCAAACAAGCCCCTCTGGCAGTTATACACAGTTATTGACATACAGAACAACAACAGCCCCTCCGGCTAATCTAAAATTAGGATTTGCAGCTTCGACTGGTGGAGGATTTAATTTTCATGAAATAAGAAACTTATATATTACTACACTCGGGAATGTACGTGTTCAAAAAGAGGTGGACAAGGCAAATGCCAATGTAGGTGATTTGGTGACTTATACTGTGAATGTAAATAATGACTCACCGGCGGCATTAAACAATGTGGTTTTTGCAGATACATTGAAAAATGGGTCAGGAAATAATTTGGTTTTAGGTTCCGATTTCAATATCAATTCTATTACATTTAATAACAACGGAACTTCAGGTACAACAGCATCAGGGTTTACCAGCGGTACTGCCAAAACTGGCGGATTTGTAAATCCATGGAGTACAACATTAAATATGGTTGCAAACAGTACAGCGTCATTTACAATCGTTGGAACTGTACTGAATCAGCCCACCGGCAATTTGGTGAAAAATGCCGTAGGTATCGATCCAACCCCTTCGGGCATTACCGATCAGGACTTGACTAACAATTACTCTTCAGTTGGTACAACTATATTAACCCCCAATGTGGATTTCACTATCAATAAAACAGTAGATAGTCACTGTGCAGATGCCACCAATGGAAACACCTATACCATTACCGTCTCCAATATGGGCGCATCGGCTTCAGTCAATAATAAAACGGTTACGGTAACAGATATTATTCCTGCTGGATGTACAGTTACTTCCGCATCTGGAACTGGGTGGACTATAACAAATTCAGG
Organism: Paludibacteraceae bacterium; assembly: GCA_942493025.1. Taxonomy (GTDB): domain Bacteria; phylum Bacteroidota; class Bacteroidia; order Bacteroidales; family Paludibacteraceae; genus Paludibacter. The sequence goes on along the minus strand of OW818663.1, from coordinate 2,556,324 downwards.
GAATACCTATACATTTAAAAGGAGTGATGTTTTGGCATCTACTTATTCTTATCCTGCTATTACGATAGCTGTTAAACCACCAGCCTCCGGTATATCGTGGACGAATAGCGCTACTGTTACCTATGCTGATAATGAAGTCAACACCACAAATAATACAAGTCAGAGTGTGGTGATTTACTCAACCCCTGTAGCTCCAATAGTAGGGGCGGTGACTCAACCTGACTGTTCTGTTTCTACCGGTAGTTTCACCATTACCAATTACGATGCCTCTTACACTTATACCGTAGTTCCTTCAACAGGTGTAACAGTATCCGGCAATAAGGTTACCACTCCGGCAGGAACGTACAGTGTTACTGCATCCTCATCAGCCGGTTGTACGTCGCCTGTTTCATCGAGTGTTATAGTTACAGCACAACCGTTGACTCCTGCAGCTCCAACCGCCAGCGTCACCACTCAGCCAACATGTGCCGTATCAACCGGAACGATTACCGTGACTGCTCCGACCGGTGCCGGCTATACTTATTCTGTAGATGGAACTAATTACCAGTCCGGTACCACCTTTAGTGCTTTGGCAACCGGTACTTATAATGTGACAGTAAAGAATAGCGATGGTTGTATCTCGGCAGCAACAGCTTTGACCATCAACGCACAACCGTTGACTCCTGCAGCCCCAGCCGCTAGCGTAACTGCTCAGCCAACATGTGCCGTATCAACAGGAACGATAACTGTTACAGCTCCTATAGGTGCAGGTTATACTTATTCTGTAGATGGAACTAATTACCAATCTGGTACCACCTTTAGTGTTCTGGCAACCGGTAGTTATAATGTGACAGTAAAGAACAGCGATGGTTGTATCTCATTATCAACTCCATTGACTATAAATACCCAACCTGCTACGCCGATAGTGAGCATTCTGGCGGTCAATCCAATCTGTGCTAATTCTCCTTCTGTTACACTGGTTGGAAGCCCCGTCGGTGGTACGTTTAGTGGTGCCGGAGTTGGGCAGTCGGGTTTATTTTCTCCAGCCACAGCGGGTGTGGGTAGCCATATAATAAGCTATAGTTACACTAATTCATCAGGTTGCACTGCTGTTGCTACCACCACTATTGATGTTCTTTCAGCTCCGGCCTTGACTATTCATCCTGCTTCGCAAACCATTTGCGCGGGTAGTCGTGCTTCGATGGCAGTAGTGGGTGATAATGGTGGAACAGTAACATGGAGTTCTAATTATTGGGGGCTAACAGGTACAGGAACCAGTTTTGATACAGGTGTATTAACCAATTCAGGAACAGCTTCATATACTTTGAATATAACTGCGACAGCAGTAACCGGAATCTGTCAGGATAAGGTAGTGGGTACGGTAACTGTGTTGCCCGAACCGCGGATTATTGCGTTACCAAAATTGACAACTTTTTGCTCGTATGAAAATCTAAACGTAACCCTTTCGTCGGTCATCGCAGGTGCCAGTATCAGTTGGTCTATTATTGACAATAGTAACTCGCAAATAATAGTAAATGGCTCTGGACTGGACAATCTGATAATAAGTAATAAACTACCTTCCGGTTCTTATACAATTAAAGCTACGGGAACTAAAGACGGATGTACCAGCGGAGTTATAACCGTACCAGTGGTGGTGAATTAAAAGATACTCCGTGCCCTCTGTGCTTCCGTGGGAAAAGATATAACCACAGAGACACTGAGAACACAAAGAGAAAGAAGATAACATACTCCGTACCCTCTGTGTCTCCGTGGTGAATATAAAAAAACAAGCTGATAGAAATTTACGACCGGTATCTATATAATAAGTTTACAACGTTACCGAGCGATTTGCAACGCATGAGTAAAAAAGAATAATAAAACAACACTAAAGTGAATAGTATGAAGAAGTCTTTACTCCCCCATTTCTGTACAATAAGAAAATATGATCTTATTGTTAAGTTTCTTGCTATTTTTTTGCTTTTAAGCGTGATAACAAGCAGAGTACAAGCACAGAATACCTGTCCTGTATTTGTACCCAAACCGGCTACTTATGTTTCTGCGACCGTAACAGCCACTGAGGGTAATATGAGTTATGTACTCGACGGTGAAGGAGCTACAGGCTTGGTGTCGGACGCTGCGAAACAATACGGAGTGTATTGGATGAAGGCTCAGAATCCGGTTACATTTTACATTAATATGAATACACCTTCTACTATCAGCAGAGTGAAATTTTATTCTGCCTGGGGAAATGATGAAGGCGCTAAAAATGTTACCATCAGATTGTACAACGGAACTACCCTCTTAGGAACCGAGAATATTGTCTTGCCTTATTTATATGCATCAGGTTATTTTGCGATTCTTGGAAATACCTATACAAACGTTACAAAAGTGCAATTGGTAATACAGGATGATTATGGGACTAATTTTGATTTACGTACATCATTAACGGAAATTGTATTTGGCGATACAGCCTGTGATGATGTAGATGGAGACGGTGTAGCTGACTATTTAGACTTAGACGATGACAACGATGGCATCAAAGACATTACCGAAAACTGCTCGGGGTATTTAGCTCAAAACACCTCCGGAGCATGGAAAGGCACAACCTCTTCTACCCTAACAGCAACTCTCACTGGTGCTACTGCACAACCCAATGTACATGGATTTTCGGATGGACAAATCCGGTATTATGTCAATCAAATGGGGGGTGATCCAAGATACTCAAAACAGGGCAATATCAGTTTTACCTATACATTTAGTAATCCAGTACCAGCCAATGAAATTGCATTTTTCGTGGATGACCTTGACCCCACACAATTTAACACACCTAATGCCCAAATTGATTTTAAAATAAACGGAGGAGATCCGAATGGGAATTTTGTGTTGACGGATTATGGTGCTACCCCCTATTTAAATTTTAATGTCATTAGCGGAAGAATGACTCCATCAAGTGTAACCGATAATCAACGAATCATAATAAAAGGCATCAGTAAATTGTTAATCAGTACAATTACAATTACCAGCACTGGAATTGATTCTAACGATGCACTTGCATATGCTTTGTTTGCCAATCATCCCTGCGATACAGACGGAGATGGAGTACCCAATATTTTTGATTTAGATTCTGATGGAGACGGTTGTTTGGATGCTATAGAAGGAGCAGGTGCTTTTACTGCTTCTCAATTAACTACTGCATTGGGTGCGTTAACTACACAAAATCCAAACCAAAACTTTGGAGCAGCGGTTGACCCAGCTAACGGTATCCCATCCAGTGTTGGAAATACAGGTCAGGGTATTGGAAACTCAACCGATGCATCCAAAAATGATTGTATTGATACTGATAACGATGGTGTAGCCGATTGGCTAGATTTGGATGATGACAATGATGGAATTTTGGATACTGATGAATGCCCTACTGTCAATACATTTGCCGATTATACAACTGCCAATCTTATTGGTGCAGCTACTGATAACGCTACCGTATCTGAAATTAATTTTGGAAATGTTACCGGTACCCTTACACGTGTTAATAACGGAGTAACGGTTCAAGGTGGTATTAGTTTTCTAAATAGAGACCTTTCCAATGCCGCCATTTATACTCCGGCTGGTAGTGCAACCGAAAGAACTTTAAGCGAAAGACTGGATAACTTCAATAATAATACGAACTACACTACCTATACCCTAACACTAGATAAACCCGTAGAGAGTGTCACCATACATCTTTTAAATTTTGATAATATGAGAACTCGCTTTACGGGAAACCATAAAGAAGAACTTATGAGTGGAGGTACCGAGTTAGTGTATAACCCAACGACAAGAGAACTCTATGATACTGCTCCTACCACTGTTTCTTCAGTTACCAGAGATGGCTATGGATCAGTAAAAATTACCAGTACAAATGGTTCACCAATTACCCAAATTACTTTCATAAAATTTGATGAACCGAATACAGATATAATAAATGATCAATATCAATATACCTTCTCTTTAATTCCTATATGTGATGATGACAATGATGGAATTCCAAATTATTTAGATTTAGACTCGGATGGTGACGGTTGTCCTGATGCGATAGAGGGTGGTGCTAATTTTTCGCAAACCGATATGGTAATTTCTTCAATGCCTGGCGGTAATAGTGGAGGATCATATACCGGACCATATAGCTCTTCAGTAGTCAAAAATTTAGGGAATGTGGTTGATGCAAATGGCATTCCTGTCATTGCGGCCGGTGGTCAAACTATAGGAACGAGCCAATTGGTTGGAGCTCAAGATGCGCTTTGCTGTATAGCCCCTACTCAACCAATGTTTAGAGGTGTAACCCAACCTACCTGCTCAACAGCTAAGGGTAGCTTTACAATCTCCAATTATAATGCAGCATATACTTATACATTTACTCCATCAACAGGAGTAACTAATAATGCAGGAACAGTTGCTGCCCCGGCAGGAACTTATACTGTAACGGCTACTTCGGGAGCCTGTACTTCTGTAGCATCGGAAAGCGTAACGATCAATGCACAACCGGCCACTCCTGCTCAACCCCTCTTAAGTACGGTAACGCAACCGACCTGTTCCACCGCTACGGGCAGTTTTACCATTACCAATTATGATGCTTCTTATGCCTACACAGTTTCACCATTAATAGGGGTAACTATCTCAGGCAATACGGTAACGGCTCCCGCCGGAGCGTATACGGTAACGGCAACTTCAGACGCTTGTAATTCAGTAGCATCGGCAAGTGTAACGATAAATGCTCAACCGGGAACTCCGGCACAACCTTTATTGAGTGCTGTAACCCAACCGACTTGCTCAACAGCTAGCGGAAATTTTACCATCACCAATTACGATGCAGCAAATATCTATACATTTACACCATCGGCAGGGGTTGTAAATACTGCCGGTTCAGTAGTAGCCCCGGCAGGAACATATACTGTGACAGCTACAGCAGGTACTTGTACTTCCGAAGCTTCGGCGAGTGTAACAGTGGATGCTCAACCTGTAACTCCTGCACAACCTTTATTAGGTGCTATAACCCAACCTACCTGCTCTGTTTCAACCGGTAGTTTTAGGATTGATAATTATGATGCTTCTTTTACTTATGCAGTAACTTCTTCAGCGGGAGTAACAATTTCGGGCAACACAATAACTGCTCCGACAGGTACCTATCAAGTGACTGCTACTTCGGGAGCTTGTACTTCTGTAGCTTCTTCGAACGTCACTGTATATGCACAACCACTAACCCCTACTGTCACCCTTAGTACTGCGGGTCCATTTTGTGCGAATTCGACTCCTGTTCAATTAGCAGGGTCGCCTGCCGGTGGTATATTTAGTGGAATCGGGATAAATATTGCCGGACTGTTCTCTCCAATAGTTGCAGGAGTGGGGAATCACACGATTACTTACACCTATGCCAATCAATACGGTTGTAGTGCAGTAGCAACAACTAATGTGCAGGTTATCTCTGCCCCAAGCTTATCTATCACCCCGACTACACAAACAATATGTTCGGGCAGTCTGGCTACACTATCTGTATCTGGTGATAATGGGGGAACGGTAAATTGGACTTCAAATCTTCTAGGACTAACGGGAACGGGGACTACATTCAATACGGGTGCTCTTTTCAATAAGGGAGCCTCCCCTTTGACAATTATCCTGAATGCCTCAGTAACTGCAGGAAGTTGTATTGATAATACTTCCACTACTGTTACGGTTAATCCTGAGCCACGCGTACTCGTTGTTCCAAGTTCGGCTGTAGTGTGTTTCTACGAGATACCACATTTTACACTTAGTTCAGTACTTACAGGTACTACCATTAACTGGCAATTGGTCAACAATGCCAATAGTAGTATAGTAAGCTCTGGTTCCGGAACAGACAACATCGTTTTATTTAGCAATCCAATACCATCAGGTTCATACACATTAAAAGTAACAGGTACCAAGGATGGGTGTAGTAGTGCTGTAGTTAATGTGCCTTTAACTGTAAACTAATTAACAACCTAAGAATTCGAAAATCATTTTGTTTCTAAAATACCTGAAATATGAAAAATCTATATTCACAAAATCCTATGAGAAGTTTATTGTTAAGATTTCTGACCCTGATTTTATTATTAGCTTTGCCAATAATGGTAAAGGCGGCTTTAGCGCCTTTTGCACTTACGGTAACGCCAACGGCCGAAACCTGTACCGGTAACGGCAAACTAACTTGGACAACATCCGGCACTACGGCAGGTTCAACCATAGTGTATGCCATTTATAAATCGCCCAATTATACTACGGCTATTTCTAGCCAGTCAACAAATACTTTGACAGGGCTAGTCGCAGGAAGTTATCGAGTAATTGCTACGCAAACGTTGGGAGCAGAAACAAACTCGCAAACTAAGGATGCAACAATAACACTTACTAAAGTAGCATTGGCCTATACTGGCGCAGTAACCCACGAAATATGTGGTAACGATGGTAAAATTGTGATTACAGTAACGGCTGGTACTGCAGTTACTTATGAAATCACATCCGGACCACAAATTTTTGCTCCACAGGCTTCCGGCACATTTAGTGGATTGGTTGGAGGTGTTTACAATGTAAAAGTTACTGATGCCTGTGGTGATGCTCTGGTAAAATCGTTTACCATTAATAAATTTACACCAGTGCTTAATATTGGCGGTTCACAATTTAGTAATAGTCTAAGCTGTGGAACTTTACAAGTAAGTCAATCCCTGAGCACAACAGGACCTGGTACTGTAAATGCATATCCTCTAACTGTAGAAATAACTGCCTATACGCCAGGCACTCTTGTTCCAGTTGTGATGGCTCCACAAACATTGGCCGGTTCGGTGCGATATGATCCTTATGTAACAAATAGTGCAGCATATACAATTCCTTTTTGGCCTAACCAAGCTTTTACCTATGATTTAAAAATTACTGATGCTTGCGGGAATGTATATACAAAAACTATCCCGGTAAATATAAATCCACGGTTACTATTACAAGGGCAACCCTCAACATGTAGTGGTGTTTTTATCAGTATGGTTGCTTCGAATATGACTGCCACTGATGTTTTTACCATTACCAGTGCCCCGGCAGCTTATACAGGACCTACAACGTTTACTGTAACTTCTTTTTACGGATCAACCTCCATTGGTGATGCGAACAATCCAATTCCACCGGGAACCTACAGCGTACAAGTAGTAGATGCTTGTGGAATAACAAGAACAAGTTCGATTACCGTTGCGAATGCTGTTGTGTTGCCTAGTTCCCAGTGGAGTCCTGGATGCGGAGTTGGAATGAGTTCATCTTATCTTTTTGGTCCTGGTGGGGTTCATTATACAAGCGCTATTGTTACAGCTGCGCCCGTAGCTTATGGTCCGGTACCAAAAGATGTTTCGTCTTTAATCGTAAATAATGGTGCGAATGTTTGGTTCGAAAATGTTCCTGCAGGCTCCTATACCGTTCAGTTGATGGACGATTGCGGAATTGCGCGAACCAAGACCTTTACTGCACTTGGGTACAACCCGGGCGCAGTTACTGTCGATGTGATTCAGAATTGCAGTTCGTTTGATGTTTTTCTTAATGTAGTAGGTCAAAATGGAGCTCAGGTAAGTTACGGCTTACAAAAATGGTTTCCGGCTTCAGGTAGATGGGGAAATCCTATTACTGGTGTTCTTTATACTGAAGGAGATATTTTTATGACTTACGGAGCTTGGTGGCCAACGGTACAAGGGCTTAACAATGGAGTGTTGAATGCGGGTAGCGCTCTTGAAGGTACATTCCGTATTATTAAACAACACGGCTACGATGCTAATCCTGTGGGATTAAGTTATAAATATTGTATTGAAACATTAAAGGAATTTACGGTAAGTTACTCTATGGCAATAGACAACGTAACCGGGTTTCATTGCCCAGGAGGTCTTACAACCGATGTGGGTATATTAGCTACTGGTGGAGTTCCGCCACTTACATATCAAATAACTAGCAAAGATGGTGCTCCTTTTGTGGTGAATAATGGGACCAATAATCTGTTTACTGGTCTTGCTGATGGTACGTATAGCTTTAGGGTTACAGATAATTGTGGAAATATATTGAATCAGGTCTATGATATTACTGTTCTGAGTCCCCCAGAAATTACACCGGTAAGTTTATGCCCCGGGTCTAACGGGCAGCTGGCTGTGAATGGTGTACCTTATCTTAATTTCCAATGGTGGAAAGAGGGTGCTCCAAGTACAATATTAAGTACAGCCTACAATCTTTCATTTACTAATTTCAATCCGGCAACTGATGCGGGGACCTATTATGTACATTTAACTTCACCTTCAGGTAGTTCTTGTGTCGATAGGATATTGTCGTTCACAGTGTCTGCAAATCCTAGTGCACCGAATGCAGGGGCAGATAATACTGTATCTGTTTGCCAAAGCACCGGAGGTATTAATCTTATTGGTTATCTGAGTGCAGGTGCTGATAAATATGGAAGTTTTGCCGATGCCTCGGGCAATGCCGTACCGGGTAATGTGTGGTATCCTAATCAGCATCCGGCAGCTTCCTATACATTTACATATAGCGTGAATGGGCAATGTAGTGGAACCGATCAGTCGGTGATCACAGTTTCAACGGTTGATAAACAAGCTCCGATTTTAACTTGCCCTGCAGATGTAACCGCAACGGTGAACAGTGTCGGCTGTAAAGCAACCGGAGTTGTGTTAGGCACACCTGCCGTTACCGATAATTGTACGGCTACAGCCAATATTGTTGTAACAAACAATGCTCCGGCAAGCTTTCCTATCGGAAACACTTTAGTAACCTGGACGGCCACCGATGCAAGTGGGAATAGCGCCACTTGTCAGCAAACAGTTACAGTTACAGCCGATGTTGTAAGTTTTGCTTACACTTCGTCCGCTACAACGCAATGTGGTGGGGATAGCTTTACGGCAACCTTTACTCCAACGCCTTCTACCGCACAGGTGACCTGGACAAACAGTTTGGGAGAATCGGGATCCGGTGACATTAATCAGCTATTGTCCAATACTACTAGCGCACCGATTACTGTCAGTTATACGGTAACAGCCACTTCACCTTTTGGTTGTGCTACCGATATCAAAACGATACCTATAACGGTTAACCCTACTCCGGTTATAACTTCATCTGCTTGTCAACAAACAATTTGTAGCGGAGAAACAGCTTCGATAAGCTTTTCGACCTCGATTCCGGCAACTATTAGTTGGACGGGCAGTGATGGCACCAGTGGTTCTGGCGATATATCTGCTGTGAAAACGAATACAGGTTCGGCACCAATTACGATTACCTATACTATTAACGGAGTTGCAACGAGTGGTTGTAACGCTCAACCCAGAACGTGTCAAGTAATCGTTAACCCGGTTGTAGCGGCACCAGCCGCTAGCGTAACCGCTCAACCGACATGTGCCATATCAACCGGAACGATTACTGTTACTGCTCCTATCGGTGCAGGTTATACCTATTCTATAGATGGTACTACTTACCAGTCAGGTGCCACTTTTAGTGGTTTGGCACCAGGTAATTATAATGTGACGGTAAAGAATAGCGATGGTTGTACTTCGGCAGTTCTGCCATTGACCATCAATGCCCAACCTATTACACCGATCGTGAGCATTAATCCGGTAAACCCAATGTGTGCTAATTCCCCTTCATTTATGCTTATAGCAACTCCAGTAGGAGGTACGTTTAGTGGAGCAGGTGTTAGCTCGGCAGGTTTATTCTCTCCATCTACAGCAGGGGTTGGTAGCCATACAATCAGCTATAATTATACCAATACTGCCGGTTGTAGTGCCATTGCCACCACTACTATTGAAGTGTTAGCTGCTCCGCTCTTAACTATTCATCCTGCTTCGCAAACCGTTTGTGCAGGTAGCTCAGCTTCTGTGTCGGTTGCAGGTGAGAATGGTGGAACAGTAACATGGAGTTCAAATTATTTCGGACTAACAGGTACGGGAACCAGTTTTGATACGGGTGTATTAACTAATTCGGGAACTACTTCATATACCTTGGTTCTTACTGCAACAGCAGTATTGGGCACCTGTCAGGATAAAGTCACAGCTACAGTAACTGTGTTACCCGAACCGCGGATTATTCCGGTTCCGAAATCGACAACTATCTGTTCGTACGAAAATCTACATGTAACCCTTTCGTCGGTCATCGCAGGTACCAGTATCAGTTGGTCTATTATTGACAATAGTAACTCGCAAATAATAGTAAATGGCTCTGGACTGGACAATCTGATAATAAGTAATAAACTACCTTCCGGATCTTATAGCATTAATGCTACCGGAACTAAAGACGGATGCACCAGTGGAGCTATAACCGTACCAGTGGTGGTGAATTAAAGAAATAATTTCCGTACGCTTCGTGACTTTATACTGAATGGAGAATGTAAAAAACAATAAAGTGAATAAATTAAGTCTGCTTCATAGAGATAACAACATATATAATCAAAATACAAAGAAAATGGAACCTACTATTACCCTAATTGAGAAAATGATTCATTTGTACTATTCTAAACTAGTTCAAAAGAATAAAGCAACGCTGATTTTCTTGTTTGTACTTTTTCAACTTTTCGCTATAAATGCGAAGGGGCAAACTGTTCTTTTTTCCGAAGACTTTGGGCAGCATCCTACGCGTGTAAAATGTTCGTATACGCCAACAGGAACTAATTGTTTTACTTTTGCTGATCCCAATACGCCAGATAACCCTTTGACGACCGGGGCGAATGAGTATGTTTTAGCAAACGAGATAGAAAATAATTTATATACCGTAGTTAATCCTGCTAATGTATATACCTCTTGTGCTACAGGGTATACCGCGTCATATGGTATTTGGAAGCCAACTGTTCCCGATCATACTTCAGGAACTGCAAATGGTGGTGCTGTATTAATAGTGAATGCAGGTACTACGCTCAACTCTTTTTACAAAAGAGCTATTACCTTAACTCCCGGTAATTATTACAGGCTTACATTTTATGTATATGTAAATAACGCTACCTCAAATATAGATGCTAAATTATATAATGCATCAGGGAATACCGTAATGTTGACTAATACAACATCTGCCCTTAGTGCATCTTCTGTTTGGGGAAAATATACATATGATTGCTATATACCTACAGGATGCCCCTCAGGAACCTATTATGTTTCACTCGAAAATAATTACGCAGATAACTATGGGAATGATTTTTATATTGACGATATTTCATTGGAGCAAATTGCTACATCAGCTTCCTATACGGCTATTGATAAATGTGGAATAGCTGAACCTATAGCTAATAATGACCAAAGTTTAAATAATACCGCGGGCAGTATGGTTATCGTTGACATTCTATCAAACGATAAGTTATCTGATCAGAGTACAACTGCAACAATTTCAAATGCATCATTTCGTGCCAATATTCCGGCTAATGCTACTATTACTCCCTATACTACTTATCAGAATTTTGTTGTTCCCGGAGAAGGGGAATGGCGATACGATATTACAAATAGTTGGGATACTCCGTATTATGGAAAGTTGGTGTTTGTCCCAGCCAGTGGGTTTACAGGTAATCCAACTCCTATAACCTATACAATCACAGATACTTCAACCGGAACTACCTCTTCTGCTGCAACGGTTACTGTCACCTACACAGGTACTCCTACTGCTACTGCAGATAATGTGTCAATCTGTTCGGGAGCTTCTTCGGTCAGTGTGAATGTTTTAAGTAATGATAAACTGGCAGATGGCACAACCACCGCAACAGCTTCGGCTGTAAATATTACATTGGTAGATAATTATGGAAATTATCAAACAGGAATCAGCCCTTCTTTTACAGTTTCGGGAGAAGGAACCTGGGCTTATGATTCTTCAATCGGGGTTCTTTCTTTTATAGCGGTTTCAGGCTTCACGAGTTCTCCAACGCCAATATCTTATTTTATCACTCAAACGTCAAATGCTAATTCTTCGTCTAAGGTTATTGTAGCATTGACGGTAGCTGCTTTACCTAGTGCTGGAGAAATTGGAAATAATCAAAATGTTTGTTCGGGAACAGCAGCTTCAACCGTAACCTCCGTGAGCAACGGCAGTGGATCTGGAGTCATCAGTTATTTGTGGGAACAGTCTATTGATAATGCTGCTACATGGACAATAGTCTCAGGAAATACAGGTGCTACTTATGATCCGGGGATCTTAACCGTTACCACACAATTTCGTCGGACTACATTGGCTGGAAGTTGTAATTCGTTACCCTCTAATCCGGTGGTAGTAAATATCACCAACTGTAATCCTTCATGTAATGCAGTTGTTGATAATTTTGTAACTGAACAGAGGCTGAATCCTGTCAAGACCTCTTATGCAAATGACTATTCAATAGTTACTGGTGCAGGGATACTTGGTGGAGAGAGAGATGTAGCTTTGGTTAATAAAAGTGGGACTTTGCCTCAGAGCTACATAATAGCATTGGGTTATGGCTATATTGATTACTCTCAGGGACCCGGTAGTAAATCTACTTTGGTTGTTCAATGGGATGGCGTTGATAACGATGCTTCAACATTGAATCCGGTAGGTTTAGGTGGAGTGAGCTTCAGTAACGTCAAATCATTAGATTTTCATCTGTCTAAAGATGCAACAAATACAGGGTTGCCTATTACAGTCGAACTGTGGACTGATGGTGGCAATGCATCATCTCTTACAAAGACATTTAATACGGGAGATAACTTTGATGTCAGTTTTAATTTTTCAGAATTTACCACTTTGTTAGGCTCAGGTGTTAATATAAATAATATTGGAGCAGTCGTTTTAAAGATTGACCCAAGTTTAGCCAGTGGTTCTGGTCTTGATTTACAGGTGAATAGTTTTAGTTTTGGTTGTTGCCCTGATGCTACCATTAAGTATAGTGATAGTCCTTATTGTCCCACGGGTACAGCTGTCGTAACACGAACAGGCGAGACTGCTGGTACATACAGTTCAACTGCGGGATTAAGTATTGATGCTTCCACGGGAACCATAAATCTGGCAACCAGTACAGCAGGCACTTACACTGTAACCTATACGTATGGGAGCGGCGCTTGCACTAATGTAACTACAGCAAGTGTTACCATTAAAGCGAAACCAACTTTTACAACCTCCACCTCTTCTACTACAATTTGTTCAGATGATAAGTTTACGGCAACTTTTACTCCGACTCCTTCGGATGCAACCATTATGTGGTCAAACTCATTGGGAGAGACGGGTGCCGGGAGCATTGAAGAATCGCTGACGAATGCTACTTCGGCGCCAATTACTGTAACCTATACTGTAACATCAAATTCAACTTCTAGTTGTAGTTCCGATCCTCAAACGATTACCGTTACTGTAAATCCGACTCCGGTTATCACTCCATCGGTTTGTGAACAAACAATTTGTAGTGGTGAAAAGGCTGAGATAAGCTTCTTGACTTCGATTCCGGCGACAATAAGTTGGACGGGCAGTGATGGTACCAGTGGAACAGGGAATATATCTGCAGTAAAAACCAATATGGGAACTGCTCCAATTACTATCACCTACACCATCACCGGTGTTACAACCGATGGTTGTATTTCACAGACCAGAACATGTCGGGTGATTGTGAATCCATTGCCAACGGCTACCATCTCTTATGCCGGTAGTCCGTATTGTGCGACAGGAACAGCTACCGTAACGCAAACCGGTCAAGCAGGCGGAACATATGCTTCAACATCCGGGTTGGTTATTGATGCAGCCACGGGAGCTATCGACTTGGCAGCTAGTACGGCAGGTACCTATACTGTTACCTACTCGTTCAGTAATGGAACTTGTAGCAATACTACGACGTCAAGTGTAACGATTAATTCATTGCCAACGGCTACTATCTCTTATGCCGGTAGCCCGTATTGTGCGACAGGAACAGCTACCGTAACTCAAACCGGTCAAGCAGGCGGAACATATGCTTCAACCTCCGGGTTGGTTATCGATGCAACCACGGGAGCTATCGACTTGGCAGCTAGTACGGCAGGTACCTATACAGTTACCTATTCTTTCAGTAATGGAACATGTAGTAATACTACGACGTCAAGTGTAACGATTAATTCATTGCCAACGGCTACTATCTCTTATGCCGGTAGCCCGTATTGTGCGACAGGAACAGCTACGGTAACGCAAACCGGTCAAGCAGGCGGAACATATGCTTCAATATCCGGGTTGGTTATTGATGCAACCACGGGAGCTATCGACTTGGCAGCTAGTACGGCAGGAACTTATACAGTTACCTACTCGTTTGGTAATGGAACATGTAGTAATACCGCCACGGCAAGTGTGAAAATTAATGCATTGCCAACGGCTACCATCTCTTATGCCGGTAGTCCGTATTGTGCGACAGGAACAGCTACCGTAACGCAAACCGGTCAAGCAGGCGGAACATATGTTTCAACATCCGGGTTGGTTATTGATGCAGCCACGGGAGCTATCGACTTGGCAGCTAGTACGGCAGGTACCTATACTGTTACCTACTCGTTCAGTAATGGAACTTGTAGCAATACTACGACGGCAAGTGTAACGATTAATGCATTGCCAACGGCTACTATCTCTTATGGCGGTAGCCCGTATTGTGCGACAGGAACAGCTACGGTAACGCAAACCGGTCAAGCAGGCGGAACATATGCTTCAACCTCCGGGTTGGTTATCGATGCAACCACGGGAGCTATCGACTTGGCAGCTAGTACGGCAGGAACTTATACAGTTACCTACTCGTTTGGTAATGGAACATGTAGTAATACCGCCACGGCAAGTGTGAAAATTAATGCGACGCCAACGGCAACTATTGCAGCTCAGACCAATGCCAATTGCAAAGGAAATACAACCGGTTCTGTAACCGTTTCGGCAACTACAGGAGTAGCTCCATTCCAATATAGCGTTGATGGAGGAACTTATCAGGCAACAGGCTCTTTCAGTGCCTTGAGTGTCGGTTCACATACGGTGACTGTACAAGATGCAAATGGATGTACGGTAGACGTTCCTGTCACTATTGGAACTTCTTGCATCTCTATTATCAAAACAGCAACGGTTGTTGATACCAACGGCGACGGCGTTAAGGGTAATGCAGGCGACCAGATCAACTACCACTTTGCGGTAACCAATACCGGAAGTGTTGCTTTGACTAACGTCACTGTTACCGACCCATTGGTAACGGTAGCTGGAGGTCCATTGGCTACATTGGCAGCTGGTGCTGTAGATAATACTACCTTCACAGCTGACTATGTGATAACTGCTGCTGATGTAACAGCCGGTAAGGTTACGAACCAGGCCACTGCATCGGGAGTTGATCCAAACAACAATACTGTAACAGGTAAATCTGACGACGGTATCACCACCAACGGTAGTGATAACCCAACCGTTACTCCTGTAGCTGGTGGTAGCATCGCTATTATCAAAACTGCAACGGTTGTTGATACCAACGGAGACGGCGTTAAGGGTAATGCAGGTGACCATATCAACTACCACTTTGCGGTTACCAATACCGGAAGCGTAGCCTTGACTAACGTCACTGTTACCGACCCATTAGTAACGGTAGCAGGCGGCCCACTAGCCACCCAGGCAGCAGGAGCAGTAGATAATACTACCTTCACAGCTGACTATGTGATAACTGCTGCTGATGTAACAGCCGGTAAGGTTATGAACCAGGCCACTGCATCGGGAGTTGATCCAAACAACAATACTGTAACAGGTAAATCTGACGACGGTATCACCACCAACGGTAGTGATAACCCAACCGTTACTCCTGTAGCTGGTGGTAGCATCGCTATTATCAAAACTGCAACTGTTGTTGATACCAACAATGACGGCGTTAAGGGTAATGCAGGCGACCATATCAACTACCACTTTGCGGTAACCAATACCGGAAGCGTAGCCTTGACCAACGTCACCGTCACCGACCCATTGGTAACAGTATCGGGCGGTCCATTGGCCACATTGGCAGCAGGAGCAGTCGATAATACTACCTTCACTGCTGACTATGTGATAACTGCTGCAGATGTAACAGCCGGTAAGGTTACGAATCAGGCCACTGCATCGGGAGTTGATCCAAACAACAATACTGTAACAGGTAAATCTGACGACGGTATCACCACCAACGGTAGTGATAACCCAACCGTTACTCCTGTAGCTGGTGGTAGCATCGCTATTATCAAAACTGCAACTGTTGTTGATACCAACAATGACGGCGTTAAGGGTAATGCAGGTGACCATATCAACTACCACTTTGCGGTTACCAATACCGGAAGTGTTGCTTTGACCAACGTCACTGTTACCGACCCATTGGTAACGGTAGCTGGAGGTCCATTGGCTACATTGGCTGCTGGTGCTGTAGATAATACTACCTTCACCGCTGACTATGTGATAACTGCTGCTGATGTAACAGCCGGTAAGGTTACGAACCAGGCCACTGCATCGGGAGTTGATCCAAACAACAATACTGTAACAGGTAAATCTGACGACGGTATCACCACCAACGGTAGTGATAACCCAACCGTTACTCCTGTAGCAGGTGGTAGCATCGCTATTATCAAAACAGCAACGGTTGTTGATACCAATGCTGATGGCATCAAGGGTGATGCAGGTGACCATATCAACTACCACTTCGCGGTAACCAATACCGGAAGCGTAGCCTTGACAAACGTCACTGTTACCGACCCATTAGTAACGGTAGCTGGCGGTCCATTGGCTACATTGGCAGCAGGAGCAGTAGATAATACTACCTTCACAGCTGACTATGTGATAACTGCTGCTGATGTAACAGCCGGTAAGGTTACGAACCAGGCCACTGCATCGGGAGTTGATCCAAACAACAATACTGTAACAGGTAAATCTGACGACGGTATCACCACCAACGGTAGTGATAACCCAACCGTTACTCCTGTAGCAGGTGGTAGCATCGCTATTATCAAAACAGCAACGGTTGTTGATACCAATGCTGATGGCATCAAGGGTAATGCAGGTGACCATATCAACTACCACTTCGCGGTAACCAATACCGGAAGCGTAGCCTTGACAAACGTCACTGTTACCGACCCATTAGTAACGGTAGCAGGCGGCCCACTAGCCACCCTGGCAGCAGGAGCAGTAGATAATACTACCTTCACTGCCGACTATGTGATAACTGCTGCTGATGTAACAGCCGGTAAGGTTATGAACCAGGCCACTGCATCGGGAGTTGATCCAAACAACAATACTGTAACAGGTAAATCTGACGACGGTATCACCACCAACGGTAGTGATAACCCAACCGTTACTCCTGTAGCTGGTGGTAGCATCGCTATTATCAAAACTGCAACTGTTGTTGATACCAACAATGACGGCGTTAAGGGTAATGCAGGCGACCATATCAACTACCACTTTGCGGTAACCAATACCGGAAGCGTAGCCTTGACCAACGTCACCGTCACCGACCCATTGGTAACAGTATCGGGCGGTCCATTGGGCACATTGGCAGCAGGAGCAGTCGATAATACTACCTTCACTGCTGACTATGTGATAACTGCTGCAGATGTAACAGCCGGTAAGGTTACGAACCAGGCCACTGCATCTGGAGTTGATCCAAACAACAATACTGTAACAGGTAAATCTGACGACGGTATCACCACCAACGGTAGTGATAACCCAACCGTTACTCCTGTAGCTGGCGGTAGCATCGCTATTATCAAAACAGCAACGGTTGTTGATACCAATGCTGATGGCATCAAGGGTAATGCAGGTGACCACATCAACTACCACTTCGCGGTAACCAATACCGGAAGCGTAGCTTTGACAAACGTCACTGTTACCGACCCATTAGTAACGGTAGCTGGCGGTCCATTGGCTACATTGGCAGCAGGAGCAGTCGATAATACGACTTTCACAGCTGACTATGTGATAACAGCTGCTGATGTAACAGCCGGTAAGGTTACGAACCAGGCCACTGCATCGGGAGTTGATCCAAACAACAATACTGTAACAGGTAAATCTGACGACGGTATCACCACCAACGGTAGTGATAACCCAACCGTTACTCCTGTAGCAGGTGGTAGCATCGCTATTATCAAAACAGCAACGGTTGTTGATACCAATGCTGATGGCATCAAGGGTAATGCAGGTGACCATATCAACTACCACTTCGCGGTAACCAATACCGGAAGCGTAGCCTTGACAAACGTCACTGTTACCGACCCATTAGTAACGGTAGCTGGCGGTCCATTGGCTACATTGGCAGCAGGAGCAGTAGATAATACTACCTTCACAGCTGACTATGTGATAACTGCTGCTGATGTAACAGCCGGTAAGGTTACGAACCAGGCCACTGCATCGGGAGTTGATCCAAACAACAATACTGTAACAGGTAAATCTGACGACGGTATCACCACCAACGGTAGTGATAACCCAACCGTTACTCCTGTAGCAGGTGGTAGCATCGCTATTATCAAAACAGCAACGGTTGTTGATACCAATGCTGATGGCATCAAGGGTAATGCAGGTGACCATATCAACTACCACTTCGCGGTAACCAATACCGGAAGCGTAGCCTTGACCAACGTCACCGTCACCGACCCATTGGTAACGGTAGCTGGCGGTCCATTGGCCATATTGGCAGCAGGAGCAGTCGATAATACTACCTTCACGGCTGACTACGTGATAACAGCCGCAGATGTAACAGCCGGTAAGGTAACGAACCAGGCCACTGCATCGGGAGTTGATCCAAACAACAATACTGTAACAGGTAAATCTGACGACGGTATCACCACCAACGGTAGTGATAACCCAACCGTTACTCCTGTAGCTGGTGGTAGCATCGCTATTATCAAAACTGCAACTGTTGTTGATACCAACAATGACGGCGTTAAGGGTAATGCAGGCGACCATATCAACTACCACTTCGCGGTAACCAATACCGGAAGTGTTGCTTTGACTAACGTCACTGTTACCGACCCATTGGTAACGGTAGCTGGAGGTCCATTGGCCACATTGGCAGCTGGTGCTGTAGATAATACTACCTTCACAGCTGACTATGTGATAACTGCTGCTGATGTAACAGCCGGTAAGGTTACGAATCAGGCCACTGCATCTGGAGTTGATCCAAACAACAATACTGTAACAGGTAAATCTGACGACGGTATCACCACCAACGGTAGTGATAACCCAACCGTTACTCCTGTAGCTGGCGGTAGCATCGCTATTATCAAAACTGCAACTGTTGTTGATACCAACAATGACGGCATTAAGGGTAATGCAGGCGACCATATCAACTACCACTTCGCGGTAACCAATACCGGAAGTGTTGCTTTGACTAACGTCACTGTTACCGACCCATTGGTAACGGTAGCTGGAGGTCCATTGGCTACATTGGCAGCTGGTGCTGTAGATAATACTACCTTCACAGCTGACTATGTGATAACTGCTGCTGATGTAACAGCCGGTAAGGTTACGAATCAGGCCACTGCATCGGGAGTTGATCCAAACAACAATACTGTAGCAGGTAAATCTGACGACGGTATCACCACCAACGGTAGTGATAATCCAACCGTTACTCCTGTAGCTGGTGGTAGCATCGCTATTATCAAAACTGCAACTGTTGTTGATACCAACAATGACGGCGTTAAGGGTAATGCAGGTGACCATATCAACTACCACTTTGCGGTAACCAATACCGGAAGTGTTGCTTTGACTAACGTCAGCGTTACTGACCCTAAAGTCACTGTATCCGGTGGTCCATTATCGAGCCTGGGAGTCGGTGCAGTAGATAAGAGCACCTTCACGGCCGACTATACGATCACATCCTCCGATGTAACGGCAGGTAGCGTGAGCAACCAGGCTACCGCTACAGGTAAAGACCCTAACGGTAATACCGTAAGTGACTTGTCAGATGGCAGCAGTAATACAGGAGATAATCCAACGATTACTCCGGTAAACGATGTTCCAGTAGCCGTAGCTGATGTGGTAAGTACCAATGAAGATACTCCGCTTAACGGCAGTGTAACCGGTAACGATACTCCAAGTGGTGATGGTGGCAATGTATGGTCGAAAACAACCGATCCAGCACACGGAACGTTGGTATTCAATCCTGACGGAACATATACCTATACTCCAAATGCAAACTACAACGGTCCTGATAGCTTCACGTATACTATCACCGATGCAGATGGTGATACCTCAACAGCAACCGTGACGATCAATGTGCTAAGTGTTGACGATGTTCCTGTAGCAGTCGATGATGTGGTAAGTACCAACGAAGATACTCCGCTTAACGGCAGTGTAACCGGTAACGATACTCCAAGTGGTGACGGTGGCAATGTGTGGTCGAAAACAACCGATCCTGCACATGGAACCGTAGTTGTAAATCCTGACGGAACATATACCTATACTCCGAATGCGAATTATACCGGTCCCGATAGCTTCACATATACTATTACCGATGCCGATGGTGATACATCAACTGCAACCGTAACGATCAATGTAGTAAGTGTTGACGATGCTCCTGTAGCTGTGAATGATGTGGT
Source organism: Paludibacteraceae bacterium (assembly GCA_942493025.1). Taxonomy (GTDB): domain Bacteria; phylum Bacteroidota; class Bacteroidia; order Bacteroidales; family Paludibacteraceae; genus Paludibacter. Next base: position 2,535,841 of record OW818663.1, on the reverse strand, counting down.
AAGTGCCAACGAAGACACTCCTGTTACAGGCAGTGTAACCGGTAACGATACTCCAAGTGGTGATGGTGGCAATGTATGGACGGTAGCAACCGATCCTGCACATGGAACCGTAGTTGTAAATCCTGACGGAACATATACCTATACTCCGAATGCGAATTATACCGGACCTGATAGCTTCACATATACTATTACCGATGCAGACGGCGATACATCTACCGCCACCGTAACGATCAATGTAGTAAGCGTTGACGATGTTCCTGTAGCAGTCAATGATGTGGTAAGTACCAACGAAGATACTCCGCTCACCGGCAGTGTAACCGGTAACGATACTCCAAGTGGTGATGGTGGCAATGTCTGGACGGTAGCAACCGATCCTGCACATGGAACCGTAGTTGTAAATCCTGACGGAACATATACCTATACTCCGAATGCGAATTATACCGGTCCTGATAGCTTCACATATACTATTACCGATGCAGACGGCGATACATCTACCGCCACCGTAACGATCAATGTAGTAAGTGTTGACGATGCTCCTGTAGCTGTGAACGATGTGGTAAGTACCAACGAAGATGCTCCACTTACAAGTACGCTTGTAAGCAACGACACCCCTAGTGGTGATGGAGGTAATGTTTGGACGAAGGCAACTGATCCTACTCATGGAACCGTAGTTGTAAATCCTGACGGAACATATACCTACACTCCGAATGCAAACTACAACGGACCTGATAGCTTCACGTATACTATTACTGATGCCGATGGTGATACATCAACTGCAACCGTAACGATTAATGTGGTAAGTGTAAACGATGTCCCTGTAGCAGTCAATGATGTGGTAAGTACTAACGAAGATACTCCGTTAACCGGCAGTGTATCAGGTAATGATACTCCAAGTGGCGACGGTGGCAATGTATGGTCGAAAACTACCGATCCTACACATGGAAGTTTAGTATTCAATCCAGATGGAACATATACCTACACTCCGAATGCAAACTACAACGGACCTGATAGCTTCACGTATACTATTACTGATGCCGATGGTGATACATCAACTGCAACCGTAACGATTAATGTGGTAAGTGTAAACGATGTTCCTGTAGCAGTCAATGATGTAGTAACTGCCATTAGAAACATATCGTCAACCGGTAGTGTGACAGCTAATGATACTCCAAGTGGCGACGGTGGCAATGTATGGTCGAAAACTACCAATCCTACACATGGAACGTTGGTATTTAATCCTGACGGAACGTATATCTATACACCAAATAAGAACTACACCGGTCCGGATAGTTTTACCTATACTATTACTGATGCCGATGGTGATACATCAACTGCAACTGTAACGATCAATGTTGTAAGTTTTGACGAAACTCCCGTAGTTCCTTTAGCTGTAAACGATGCAGTAAGTACCAACGAAAATACTCCACTTACCGACAGTGTATCGGATAATGATACTCCAAGTGGTGATGGTGGCAATGTATGGTCGAAAACTACCGATCCTACACATGGAAGTTTGGTATTCAATCCTGATGGAACGTATACCTACACTCCGAATGCAAACTTTAGCGGTACGGATAGTTTTACATATACTATCACTGATGGAGATGGAGACAAATCTACTGCAACAGTAACAATTACAGTTATAAATGTAAACAATGTTCCTATAGCGGTCGCAGATAATGCTGTGACTAACGAAGAAACTCCGGTAGCAGGTAGTGTATCGGGTAACGATACTCCATGTGGTGACGGCGGTAATGTATGGTCGAAAACGACCGATCCTACACATGGAAGTTTGGTATTCAATCCTGATAGAACGTATACCTACACTCCGAATGCAAACTTTAGCGGTACGGATAGTTTTACATATACTATTACTGATGCAGATGGAGACAAATCAACAGCAACGGTTACAATAACAGTAATACCATTGCCCGAGATTATCAAATCTGCTACTACACCTGTTAGAAATAACGATGGTACCTTTAATTGGCTGTATACACTTACTGTGGTAAATGATACAAACCACCCAATTGACTCGGTTCAGGTTCAAGATAATCTGGATGACGTATTTAGAAGCAAAGGATGCACCTACAAAGTTGTAAGTGTTGTCGGAAGTGGAAATCTAATTGCAAATGGCCTGTACAATGGTTCGAATGTAATTGAAACACTGACCGGATTTAAATCAATTGCTGCTAATACTAAAGACTCAATACAAATTGAGGTACGAGTAGATACACATGGTCAACCTGAAGTTGTTACGGTGTTAAATCAAGCTTCATTGTCTTGTAAAGTTCAGAATTTGGCGTATATGTTCACTAAGGAATCAAATGTGGTTGAAACTCCGATACCTGTTGTCGATATATTCATTCCGGATGGATTCTCTCCTAACGATGATAATATCAACGATAAATTTGAGATAACACACTCTCAAAATATCAAGATTGAGTTTGAGGTATATAACCGTTGGGGTAATTCGGTGTATAGAAGTGCTGATTACAAAAATGATTGGGATGGAAGAGGAACCGGTAATTTCTTAGGACAAGAATTGCCAACGGGTACGTACTATTGTATTTACAAAGCAATAGACACCACTACCAAGAATGTTGTAAGTAAGGGTATAAAATACATAACCTTACGTCGCAATTATTGATGTTCAAAAAATGATTTTCCAATCTCACAACAGCTCGTTGTGAACTGTGTGAGATTGGAATTTTATAACCGATTATATACAGTTATATGAAATTACAAACCTATTAAATCCTAATGTAATGTTACAAAAATTTATTTTAGGCTTCAAAAATAAGCCATTCCACTATAAAGCTAAGTTGCTGATTTGTTTTTGTTTATTTGTTGCAAGCAACTCGCTCATGGCACAACAAGAACCCATGTATTCGCAATACATGTTCAATCTATTGCATATTAACCCTGCGTATGCAGGAAATCGTACGGTCGACAATGTTACTTTAATGTATCGTAATCAGTGGCTGGGAGTCGATGGAGCTCCCGTAACAGGAACGCTGTCGTGGGATAGACGAAAGGAAGAAAGCAATGTCGGCTACGGATTGCAGATTTACAATGATCGCCTGGGTGTCGAAAAAACCAGTGGCCTTCAGGCTTTCTATTCTTATCGAATTCCATTCAACAGGTCTTTTCTTTCATTCGGATTGAGTGCAGGTGTTTTAAACTATCGAGCCGCTTTTTCGCAAGTAACTACTACTCAAAATGGTGATCCATTATTTCAGGAAGATGTGTCGGCCATTCTTCCTACGGTTGGTATTGGCTTTTTATATGCCACAGAAAATTGGTATGCTGCCTTGTCTGTACCGGCTTTATTGAAAACGAAAGTAACTGCACATAACAATCAGGTTACTACAGGCGCAAATAATCACTATTTTCTGACTACCGGTTATTTGTTTAAAGTTTCCGAAAGCTTTAAACTAAAACCATCCGTTATGCTAAAAGCCGTTACTGGTGCTCCTTTCGAATATGATTTCAACCTCAATGGCTGGATTCAGGATATCGTGGGAGTTGGTATAAGTTACCGTACCGGAGATGCATTTGTAGGAATGTTTGAGTTGCAAATGACTCCTAATATTCGTATTGGCTACGCTTACGATTACCTTATCTCAAATTTAAAGAATTATAACAAGGGTACACACGAGCTCCTGTTGAGGTATGAGTTTCTCCCCGCTAAGTCTAAACGAATTTTATCACCTCGTTATTATTAATACGTATTATTGATTACTAATGTAAATGAAATTATGAATAAAAATACATGTAAACTAATCGAAATGGAACGACTGATAATTAGAAGGTTGGGCGTTGTAATATTTTTGTGTGTCTTATTAATGAGTTCTGGCGCGTTCCATGCTCAGGCACAAACAGATCAACAAAACTCTACGGGATTACTAAAAAAAGCAAATATTGCATATCGCGATTTGAAATTTGCTGTAGCCGCCGATTATTATGAAACTTATTTGCAAAATATGCAAGGGAGTCAGGATACAGTTATTGCCAAATTAGCTGATTGTTATTTGCAAATGCGCGAATACGACCGTGCACTACGAGAGTATAAAAAAATCTATAATGAAGGAATAGTTGGTGAAACTCAGCAGCAAAAACTCAAAATAGCCGAGTTGTTTGCCCGAAAGGGTGAGTATCGGCAAGCATCAGATTTGTTGTTAAATGTAGATGGTTATAAGACCAAAGCTCAAGCTTATGGGCAACCAAAAATGCTGGATGCGATGAAAAAGGATTCACTTAATTGGAATCTTAGTTTCCTCAATATAAATACTTCTGAAAGAGAATTTTCTCCTTGTTTAGTTGGAAATACACTTCTTTTTAGTAGTAATAAAGCTCTCCCTACTAAGAAAGATGCTTTTGGGTGGGATGGTAAAAACTATTCTCATTTATGGAAAATACCTGTTGCGAGTATTAGTGCTGTACCGGTCGATCAAATGAATGAAAGTATGCTTGCCAAGGCGCAAAAATCTCAGTCAAAGGCAAGACAATTAGCCGAAGTCTATGAACAGGGTGATACCAAGCCAATGAATAGTGCCTTAGGATTATTGATCAATAAACCAACTATGAAAGGCGATCCGAATTCGATTGGCACCATAGTGTCCGGATTGGATAAAATAAAACTTAATGCAGGAGCCATCTCTGTGGATAAAAATAATAAGGTGTATTTTTCTTCTAATTATCCAAAAGCAGATAAAAAAGGGGTTAATCGTATTTGTTTGATGGAAGCAGAGTACTCATCAACCGGAGTTTCAAAAATAAAGCAACTTCCTTTCGGAGATCCGAATTCATACTCGGTAATGCATCCGGCTGTAAACTCCGATGGAACCTTTATGGTGTGTAGTAGCGATATGCCTAATGGACAAGGAGGGTACGACTTATATTATACCGAACGCGATGATAGCAGTAAACCATGGAGTAAACTCAATCCATTGAACGCAAGCATTAATACTATTGGAAATGAAGTTTTTCCAACAATAACTACCAATGGCTATTTATACTTTAGCAGCGATGCAATGCCGGGACTCGGAGGTCTCGATATATATCGTGTCTTGTTACAAGATGTTACAAATGGAAATGCTACTCCCGAACATTTGAGTTATCCCGTAAATAGCTCATCCGATGATTTTGGTTGGACACAAGACAGTACGGCTGTCAGAGGATATTTTACTTCCGACAGGGTAAATAGTAATGACAATTTATATTCCTTTTATTTTGAAATTAAGAAAATCAAAGGGAGATTATATGTCGAAGGCTTCGTGTTGGATAAACAAACAGCTGAGCCAATTGAAACAGCCACTGTATTCATGTTGAATAAAGCAGATAATAAGGTAACAGTAGCGAAGTCTGACAAAGATGGAAAATTCAGGTTCCCAATAAGCAATCAAGGAGAAGTAGTGATAAAAGCAATTAAGAAAGGTCATTCCGATGATTGTTTGAGTATGACAACAACTGTTACAGTTCAGGATGAGGATATAATTCAAAAAACACCTCATGATTTATTACTGGACAAATATAAAATTGGGTACACATGGAAACTGAACAATATTCATTATGATTTTGATAAATCCTTTATCAGAAAGGATGCAAGACCAATTCTGGATAGTTTGGTGACAATTTTAAACACTTATCCAATCAATGTTGAGTTGGGCTCGCACACCGATTCCCGGGGCTCGAATGCATATAATATAGCACTGGCTCAGCGTCGTGCCGATGCTGCAGTGGCTTATTTGATTAATAGTGGAATTGACAGTCAACGCATCAAAGCCAAAGGTTATGGAGAAACACAGTTATTGAACAAATGTTCGGATGGCGTTCCTTGCAGTAAAGAAGCTCATCAAGAAAATCGCCGGACGGAAGTAAAAGTGTTGAGTTTAAATATTCCACAATCGAAATCTCCTGAGTTGGATCTTGATAAATTCAAGGCTGGAGAAGTGGTTGATAAAGATGAATTCCCGAATGGTTTCTTTGATAATTGCAAATGAGATGAACGTCATGTTTGTTTTAAAGATAGAGTATGATATATCTTAGCAAAAACAGTGATAGTATTCTTATAGAATAAGGATGCTGAAGGATGAACTGCCCCCAAAAAGCAAAACAAGGAGCTTTTTGGGGCAGTTTAGATTGAAAAGAGATATTTAATCATTTTTCTAAAAGTTTTTGTGTAGTAATTCAATCAGTCTTGTAAGTCTTTAAACTGAACATTATTACCAAATTGTAATGATTCCAGTTGATTCTATTTCTATTAGTCGTATAAATTGCAGAATTATAGTGCATTCTTCTAGTTGGTCGTAAATTTATATGTAGTAGTTTTTGTTCGTATTTTTTAAATTTTACTTATCATAAAATACTGCATGCTAGTAGAATAGGTTTTTGTGGTAATTTTGTAGTCGTATTCTATATAATAAAATGACAAGTCACCTTTTGTGTAAATAAACAGCCAGATAACATTCGGATATAGTTTTAGAGACTCATTCTATAACCGATAATGGCATGCTCTTTGTAAATGAAATTTCAATAAAAAGAACAGTTGAGATGTTTTTTGCTTTGACTTTCCATGACTATTCATAGAAAATAAAATGTAATCTATATAATATTATGAACGAATATGTTCAAGTGAAATAGATGTGGCTAAAATTTAAATATTGATATTATGCAACTTCATATACAGAATAATAATAGACTAATAGAACAAAATGTAATCCTTAATAATCAGTACTTGCTTTTAATCAGTATGGGTTTTTTTGCAAGTTTCATAAAGGATTTTATTTTTCAATATTACCAGTTGGCAGTTTTTGATGTTTTTATCATGCTTAGTTGCATTTTACAGACATTTATACCATTTAAAAATAAGCTGGGTGATGGTGGTAAACTTATTGTCTATGGGGTGATATTGATATTTATGTTATTCTTTTTATTGCTTTTTAGATTCGAATCTACAATTCTGTTTTATATTCCCATGACTTTCTCGCTAGGCATATATTTCGACTTAAATAAAAATAAATTTGCGGTTATCCTACTTGCTCTCTTAATTGTAATATCAATAGTTCTATGCTACACCATAGATTCTCCGTCTTCAATGGCCGAATATGGTTCTGATTATAATAAATTTACTGATATTGTAAATGTTGTAAACTCTGTCCTGTTTTCATTATTTTCTATCTATATTATTGTTCAACGAAACCAATTGTTATTCTCATATCAGTTGGAATTTGATGAAAAGTTTAAGTCGAATGTAAAAACAAGTATTGATCCCAAAGTTGTGAGTGAGCTTAATGAGTTGATATATAGTGATTATACTGTTTTTTATCTTCGATTTAAAGAAAAGGATCCAATATTTATCCATAAAATAGAGCTATTAGCCCCCAATTTTGTGGCTGAAGAAATGAAGGTGGTTATTTTGATGTATATGAATTATTCAACGAAAGAAATAGCTAAAATAACTAACTCAAGTTTCAATGCTATTCAGGCAAAAAAACACCGCATTAGAAGGAAGTTAAGTATACCGTCTAGTGTAAATGTTATTGATTTCCTTAGAAGTTTATAGTTCTCATTTTTTTTATTTTCAACTTCTTTTTTTTTTATTTCTATGCTGTCTGAAAAGGATTTGTCAAAATTAACTCAACTGGAAAAAAGCTTAATTTCCACTTTTACAATAATATTATCTGTTTTTTCTTTGTTTAGTTTGTGTAAAGATTTTTATTATAAATCAGTATTTTTAATCGCTCTTGACCTGGTTTGTTTTATTTCTTCACTATATATGCTATTCATTTTACGCGTGAAGAGTAAAGTGTCACCTTTCGATTTAATTTTTACATCAAGTATGCTATTTTCAATAGTATTGTTTCTTTATATGATTTATCTTCGGTTGAATCTTATTGTGCTATTTTTTTTTCCAAAACTGTTTGCAGTAGGTTCATTTCTCAACTTCAAACAGGACTTTAAGAAACTTTTCGCTGTTCTCTTACTGGACTTCCTATTAATTGCAATATATTTCAATACTGATATTCATATCTCGGGAAACCTGATCTCAAATACAGACTTTCGGTTCTTCTCAATATTTATCGATATCATTTTCTTTGTTGCCTTGACAATTTTAGGCATTTTCATTATTTTCAAGAAAACAGAGTTACTGTTAAACTTTCACGCCTTGTATCAACAGACTTTCGGAAGCGACGATATGGATAATAATGATGATATAGGTATTGATCACCAGAATGAACTAAAAGATTTGATAAAAAGTGACTATTCCTTATTTTATGACAAATTTGAAGAGCACTATCCTGTTTTTATTGACAAAATCCAGAAATTATATTCCAATTTTGTTCATGAAGAAATGAAAGTGATAGCATTATTATATTTAAATTACTCCACAAAGGAGATATCTACTATTACAAACTCTACACTCCGGTCTATTGAGTCAAAAAAATATAGAATTAGGAAGAAATTACTTATCCCATCAGATAAAGACATAAATATTTTTTTACACAATTTGTGAATTTTCTATCTATTATCCCCTTTAATGAGTGGTATTTTTCCCAACCACATTTTTTTTGCTCCCCACCGTTTTTCCAAGAAAGTGCTTGTCTTTTTTAATTTTATCTGGTTTTTTTTAGTTTAGCAACCATTATTCACTGTGTTATTAATTGTAAATTTTACTGACTGACTCTATCATGCTAGCATTGTGAATAATAATGGAGACTCTAGCTTCCATTTCTGCTTAATTAGGTATACACATCTACGCACGAGTAGATGTGTATGTCTTTTTTTTGCAATATGTATTGGTATTTAGATACTTTTGTCTTGAAATTAAACAATTGCAGAATTCCAATCCATTGTGTAATGCAACAGTGTTAGCGCATAGTTATACATAATTATGGTTAGTAAATTTAAATTCAATGTTGTTTGGATGTTTATTGTAGTTTACTTTTTAAAACATGTGATTTTCATTTTGCCTCTCAGTTAAATTGTTTCATAGTGCTTTCTCAACTGCGTTTAATTTGAGAGAATTTCATTTTAACCTAAACCTGACTTTTATCTAAGATTGTTCCCCCTGATTTATTATGAAAAAAAGAAAATTAAGATGGCTATTATTTCCTGCGGGTATTTTAGCATTTATTTTACCATACTGCCTTGAATGTTTTATGTTGATGCCGACTCGACTTTTCGAATATGCGGAAGCTATTGGTTTTGCATTAATTGTATCGACGCCCTTTGCGATAGCCGATGAATTAAAATACTAAAAAAGGTTTGTCAGTTTATGAACACGCGAAATTTAGCCTCAAACAATAAATTATGCAAAATAACAAGGTAAATCAAGACTTCCTAAAAATGGCGGTACAGGAAAAAATTCGTTTTGGAAAGCGAATTAGTTCATGTATGAGAAACGCAATTGAAATATTCAGATTTCCCAGAGTGGAGATATTTGAATTGGACACGATATTAAGCAATCTGGAATATAGTCGGCTGCAGGGTAATGACGTAAATGATAGTTTTCAAATGGCACTTTTACTTCAGGAAGAGGCTCAATTAGATAAAACCTTAAGCTTGTTGGCACGATATGTTGACCGTACAGCCAATGGAAATAAATATATAGTATTGAAAAGTGGTTTTCTGTTGAAAAGTGAGGTTAGAGGCCCTAATTCGTTCAGAGTTTTCAATATCAATCGTATGCTCGTTCAACGATAAGTTTTAAATGTATACAAGTTCTTTTATTTTTTTGAAAAGCTTATGAATGAGGAATTTAAACTTGGTGATAGTCGGTTCGACTTGTGGCAATTTAATTTTATTTCCACGATTGAAAACGAATGGAGAAAATGGAAAATACCTGTGGATAATGTTCAGGCTCTGCTTATTCATCAAAGTATTTGGTCATCTGTGTTTAATGATAGAATTCAAAATTCAAAAAGGGATAATTCAGTTCTCAGATTAATTACACGAGTCAAATATCAACGGTTCATTGAAAAGTTTGTTGCGTGCCTGGAAAATAATCCGAATGTTCCAGAAAGTGAAGTGGAACGGTTTAAATCAGGACAGATTAATCAGGATGAGGATGAAACAATAACTAATGATGGTGATGATAATCGGAAAATGATTTGAATATGGCAGTTAAATATATTTTAGCACTTAGAGGAAATCCGGGTAACCCATCTGCAAAGAGGAAGTATTATGCGCAAGCGATAAGCGTTGGTGAAGTAACTTTAAATAGACTGAGCAAAGAGATTTCATCAGAAACTGCGATAATGAAGGAGTTAGATGTGTTATTAGTACTCGATAAGTTAATAAAAGCACTTAATCGTCATCTATCTGAAGGTCGAATTGTCAGATTTGGTGATTTTGGCTCCTTTCAAATAATGTTGAAGAGTGAAGGTACTGAGACTTCTGAAGAGTTTGAGAATTCATTTCTAAGAAATGCAAGGGTTGCTTTTCGTCCCAGCCCTGATATAAAGGATATGTTGACTAAACTAGAGTTCAAAAAAATATAAATTATTAGGCAATGATAAAGTTGTCAGCTGGAAGCAGAGAACTTACTAACGATTACTGATAGTGACTTATGAAGAATTATAATAGATTGAGAGTCGGTGTTGTGGTTTTTGTGAGTACGTGTTCGATATTAGTGAATAGCTGCCATGTTGATGAGTACCGTTTTCCTTTAATCCCTATAGTAATCACTTCAGCGCCTACAAATATAACGAACCGTTCGGTGACTTGCGGTGGTGATGTAACTACAGGTTTTGGATATAAAATTTTATTTAGAGGAATTTGTAGAAGTACCAATCATACTCCGACAATAACTGACAGTCTTTCATTATACAGTGTATTGAATGATAACGGCTTAGGGAAGTATAGCACAGAAGTATCCGGCTTGGTTCATAATACTACTTATTATGTTCGTGCTTACGCAATTAATTCTAATGGAATCGGTTATGGCTCAACTATATCGTTTACAACTGAAGATTAATTTCTGCATTGCATTACAGCAATGAAATATGCAGAATATTTTCAAGATGTTTCTTTGTAATAAGGTAGTGTATCATAATATATTATCAAAAAAAATTATTTATTTATTAACAGTAACAATTAAAAAGTATGAGAAAAATTTTATTTAGCATTATGCTGCTGGCTAGTGCCACAGTTTACACTTCTGCTCAAACGTCAGGGGTTCAGAATCCCAACCCAGCAGATCTTTCACATTGGTCAATCGCAGTAGGTGGAGGAGTTGATTATTATCGTGTAGCTCCGTCAGGAGAGGGTCATAAAAACAACGCAAGTTGGGCTGCTCCTCGTATCTCTATCGAATATTCAGTTAATCCGTTGTTCGGTATTGGTGTTGATGGAGGTTATTTCGCTTATAACAGAAGTACAGCAATCGGTAATACAATCGATTTTACAGCTTTTGGATCTGCAAATCTTTTTAATATATTATTGCCAGAGCGTACCGGTTTTTGGGGAAAAGTGAATGTATATGGTAATTTAGGAGCAGGCTTTGGTTTGTATCATTATAAACTTGCTGCTACCAATAAATCTAATGACCGTGACTTTACACCTGTTGCTACTTTGGGCTTAAATGTTGAATATAACTTAAGTAAATCTTGGGCACTTGGTTTCGAAAGCCAATACAGAGCCTACACTAAAGAAAATTTAGGTGGTGTTTCGACTGCTCAATTGACAAATGATGCTTTGGTTGGTACAGTTAGCTTCCGCTATAAATTTGGTGCCAACTCTAAAAATCATGCCAGAAACTTAACTGCAAATGAGTATTTCCCTAAATCAACTCCAGCAATTGTAGAGAAAGTTGTGAATGCGCCTTTTGATAACAAAGATGAATTAAACAGAATTAAAGCTGTTGAGGATCAAAACGCAGCGTTAAAAGCAAAATTACAAAAACTGGAAGATGACCTTAATAATTTGAATTCAAAAGAAGGTGCTGATAATTCAAGTGTGAATGCTTCTTTCCAAAATATTGAATTCGATACCAATTCGAGTAAATTGACTTCTGATTCTTATTCTACACTGGATAGAATTGCATCTATTTTTAAGAATAATGCAAAATGGAAACAGATTAGTGTTGTAGGTAATACAGACAATGTTGGTGATGAGGGTTACAACCAAAAATTATCTGAAAGTAGAGCAAACGTGATTAAAGATTATTTAATCTCTAAAGGTGTTTCATCTTCGGCTATTGATGCTGTTGGACATGGTGAAAATAATCCAATAGAAACAAATGCAACCGCTGAAGGTAGAGCGAAAAACAGACGCGTAGAATTTAGTGTAAAATAAATATAATGCAAAATAGAACCTGTATTATTTATACAGGTTCTGTTTTTTTTTGTCAATTACATTATGGGTTTACCAATGTATTTGATAGATTGAGAATAGTAAACAGTGTATTTTATCTGAGAATTTGTTTCAGATTGATTGTGTTAATGGTTAGTCCTGCATCGAAAATAATAACAAACTAAATACCATGAAACTATCTTAGTTGAAAATAGATTCTAGTTATTGGGCTTGTAAACATTCTAATTGGTTTTGCCTATTCTCAAACAAGTGAAATTTCAATTGGAACATCAGATACTGTTTCACTGCGACAAACACAGACCTACAATAAGAATGTAGTTTTATACCGCTGGGATACCCCGGATTTGCAACCAGTCGAGATAGGTGATGCCTGACAACAGAAAAGTGATAATGAAAGCTATCTTGTTGACTTGGCGTTATTAGTCGACAGATTAAAAAGCTATCGGAAAGAGTTGAAGGTTTTAATGGATCAGGTAAATGTTGAAAACAAAAAACTTGGTAATGAGATGAAAATGTCATCGCAAAAAAATCAATAGAGAAGATGAGTAACTTCAGAATGAAGAAAAGAAATTGAGAGATAGAGAACTGAGCGCTCTTATAAATAAAAAAATAGTTTAATGAAAATTCGGCAGAATTTGATCACAAATATATTCGGTATAAGCGGTTTAGTGAACGAGAGAATGAAATATTAGATGTTGGTGCTAATTGGAATAAGAGAAGGGGGGCTTGAGAGACAAACAACATTTACAACTGCAAGTTGATGCAAATCCAGAGGATAGAAAAAGGGAGATTAAGATAATGTTAATGAATTGGGTCAACTAAGCGATTTTTTTGACATAAAAGAAAAACAACTTAATGTTGATAATCAAAAAATCAAGTTCGAAATAAAAAAAACAGGACTTTTACACAATAATCGCTTTGTAAGGTAAATGCCTGAAATACCCGAATCAAATCACAAACCTGAAAAACTACACATAAATAATCAGAAGCATAAAATGAATTAAGAGTTGTTTTTTATTATTTATCACTATGGATAGGCGATTAATCCGCAGATCTACAATACTTAATTCTTGTTTAGCTGTTAATTTGGTGTGAGCTATTCAGTAAATCGCATTTTTTTTTTGATACTCAATCTGAGATAAAGTAATCATTAAACGATAAATGGAAAAACGATATTACTTAGTTGCTTATTTATTCATCTTCACTTTTATAATTCATGGGTGTCGTTCATTAAATAATCCATCAAGGGTAGAAATGGCCGATACAGGTTCCCGTACAGTTGTTACACCCGGTGGGCGACAACCAATTGGAATGGATACTGATAAATCAATAATTGGTATAAGAGCCGGGTCTATCGTTGCTGCTTATGCAGGGGTCATTATTGGAAGAAAGATGAATAATGTAGCTGCTCAGGTAGCAACAATAGAAGGAGCAAGAGTGGACACAATACGAGACGGTAGCTATCTTAGAGCACTACTAATCACTTTTGATTCAGGGATATTGTTTCCAATAGGTGAAAGTATATTAAATTTCAGATCAAAGCCTGCGTTGGTCAGTCTTGCTGAAATATTGATATGTAATCCTACACTTGATATTTCGATTATTGGGCACACAGATAGTCAGGGGATATTAGCTATAAATAAGAAACTATCTCAAGCCCGTGCCCAATCTGTAGCTGACTTTCTACAATCTCAGAAGGTGACTGCAAGCCACTTCAGAGAGGTTGTTGGGAAAGATTCCTCAATGCCATTGAGAGACAATAATACAACAATTGGCAGAGCGGTAAATCGTAGAGTAGAGGTATATCTGTATGCTAGTAAACAAATGATTGAAGAGGCTCATCAATTGGCAAAATAAATCATGGGCTTAAATTTTGCAAATGAATAGATACTCCTTTAAATACTTCGTGTTTATTTGGAATTGTCTCAATATTAATTATTTGTATTGGGATGGCGAGCCGGCAATAATTAAAAGTATTTATTGGTTCGTGATTTGCCAGTTTAAATACCAGAATACTTATGCAGGTAATTATACATTTGAATTTCATACCAGGTGATGGGAATAATAGAATGTACTATTTTAGATATAAATGACTTCTACATCTCTCTTTTCCTTTAGTTCGAAGAATGCTCACTATAAATGTAGAGAGTGAGTGAAAAAATATTTCTTTGAGAAGAGCAGTGGTACAGTGAGTTTGGAGAATTCAATGATAAAAATGGAATTTAGGTTTTCGAAATAAATTTATTATTGCAATCAAATATTGTATTTCAATCTATTCATAAAATTTAAAAATCAGAACAATGAAAAAGTTAATAGCAGAGTTTATTGGAACCATGTGGTTGGTTATAGGGGGTTGTGGAAGTGCGATTTTTGCGGCAGCTTATCCTGGTCTTGGAATCGGTTTTGCGGGTGTTTCTCTCGCGTTTGGGCTTACTGTTTTGACAATGGTATACGCTATTGGCCCAATATCAGGTTGTCATTTAAATCCGGCAGTATCAGTAGGTCTTTGGGCTGGTGGTCGGTTTGATAAGAAATTACTTTTCCCATATATACTGGCTCAGGTATTGGGCGCATTAGTCGGCGCATTGATACTTTTTTTGATAGCTAATGGAAAATCGGGGTTTGATATTGGCAGTTTTGCAGCAAATGGTTATGGCTTGAATTCGCCGGGAAATTACAGCTTGTCATCGGCTTTTGTAACTGAGGTTGTAATGACGTTTATGTTTCTTTTTGTTATTATGGGAGCAACGCATCCAAAGGCTCCTAAGGGATTTGCCGGAATAGCGATAGGTTTTGCTTTGACTCTTATTCATCTAATAAGTATACCCATTACAAATACATCTGTGAATCCGGCGAGGAGCACAAGCCAGGCAATTTTTGCAGGTGAAAGCCACATGCTGCAATTGTGGCTTTTTTGGATAGCTCCTATTGTTGGTGCCATTTTGGCGGGAGTCATTTTTAAATATATTGCATCAAATACTGACGTAGATGAAGAGTAGAGGCAATGTGATTGTTTAATTCCAGCCGGTATGTGTATTGTTTGAAAGAATAGAATAATTTTATTTTTCAATATAATCTTATGTATAAAAATATTACAATTGTTGATGGAATAGATGTGATGATGATAATGTTAGATTCATTACCAATTAGCAGTATTGTCTTTGATGATGATGCTAAGCTGATTAAGATTAATAAACCTGCACAAAATCTACTTAGTATTAAATTAATTGAAGATTGTTTTGACAAAGAAGAGCAGTTTTTCCCCGAAATTAATCAACTGCATGATGCAATTAAACTTTTACGACGTGGGGTAGATATTACGGAGCAGAGGATAATACTAAGAGGTTTAGACGGAGTTCTTATTCATGCAGCATTCAGTGCATGCATGTTGTATGGCGTGAAGAAAGTTTTCTTATTTCAGTTCTATGAGTTGTTGTCAACGACGGAGTTGCATTTAAAATTTCTAACTAACGTAGCTCATTATGAGGTTAATACTATATTGAAGAAATATAACTATGTGACAAAGGATGTTTCAAATAATATTTATCCCAAGGTCTTCCTTGGCAATTCCTTAGAGAGTAGACTATTTACAGATATTACAAATCAAATATTGCAAAGTCGATTTCCAAACTTAACACATAATGAGGTGGTCGTTTGTGGGTTGATTGCATCTCAAATGTCGATTGAAGAGATAGCCGAACTAACCACGAGGACCCCGATGAATATTAGGTGTGTAATATATCGAATTGTCAGAAAGCTTGAACTTAAATCAACAAAAGCTTTGTATGAAAAAATGGTAGCAGAAATCGAGTGATAGACTAGCTTACTACCCATTTTTATTTGAATATTTGTAGGGTATTTGATGGAAGTAAAATATAATCATGTATTTTTAGTTGAAGAATCAGTCTGATTGTATAAATGCCAAATATAAGATGAATGTGAGAATTGCTATAATAAGGAGGTAGAGTCGCTTTTAATAGCGGTATGTTTTTAGTGTTTTTTTTATTGGACTCTCAGTTTGTTTTTGATATGTAATGAAGCTTAAAGCCCTGACAATTTAGATTTAAATTGAATGAAAATTTTAGTAGCGTTTGTTATAGTTATTATTTGTGCTTTAGTAATCAGGCTTATTGTTAAAGGCGGTGTGCTAGGAAAAATTGGGAGTGCTGTGGTAGGAGTTGTAGGCTCAATTATCGGTAATTTGATTTGTATAGAATTGGGGCTCAATACTGAATTTGACTGGTTTGGAATGCTGCTAGCCAGCATACTTGGAGCATTATGTATGTTGTTTCTTGTTAATCGTTTTCTTTCAAAACTTCGCTAGTTGTAATTAATGAAGGAGTCAATTTATATATCACATTGAAATATGGGTCCCTGCAAAAACAATGATCTGTACACCATAAAATAGGAAAGGCAAATAGTTGAAATGTTATTAAGTTGACTTAGTCCTTTAATTGTGTGCATGGCAAGCGTATTTGATGGCTCAAGTCGGCTATGGGGATATCTGCTGCCCACAATTTGCTCGAGATAAAGGTTTCTACTTTAGACAAAATTGGGGATTAATGTCACTGTTAATTATGATTAATAGTAAGGATGAATCATGCAAGCTTCCTAATTTGTAGGGCTTTACGCTTTTTTTGTCGCTAAATGTCTTAGCTATTTTGCGGAGAGGAAGGCTTAATAATATCTCATGTTACTCTATTGAAATTCAGTTTATTATTATTTTTTTTGCCCATGTGGGGTACGCATTGGTAAATGTACTAAAAATAGCATTTTTTTTGACTGGCAATAACTTACACTTGTCTGCTACACTTTCAGACTTGTATGTAGAAAAAATAATTAGGAGTCGGCAAATGCCATATTACTAGGTGTTTATACATCTTGTGCTAAATTTTGAGCAAATAAAAACGGTTATGTGTTTTTAGTCTTCGACGTAGCCAACTATTCTACAATCAATTATTTGTCAATTCCGCAATGGCCTTGTTGATAAATCCATTCTTATCTTTTTTCACCTCTATCAGTATTGTTTTTATATCTTCCGGTATAGGAAAGTATTTTTCTGACCATAAATGTATCTCAACCAGTATTGGAAGTAGGTCAATCCCCCTTTGGGTCAATTTATAGTATCCTTTTGATTTACTTTCCGGATCGTCCGATTTCTCAATAATTTTGTTTTCTTCTAATGTTTGTAGCCTTGTAGCTAAAATATTAGTAGCTATCCCTTCTTTTGATTTTAATAAATCTGTATATCTACACTTTTTCGAAAACATTAAATCTCTGATAATCAGTAGTGACCATTTGTCTCCCCAAATGTCGAGCGAACAACTAATTGGGCAATCTGATCTTTTTTTCATCTTTTTCATAAATATATTCTTGTTTTACTTGCATTTTGCAAGTAATGTATTATCTTTACACTTGCAATTTGCAAGCAAAGATAATGCATTATATCAATACACACAAGAATGGAAAAGAAAAACAAAGTATTTGAGCCAATAAAATTGGCCGGAATAATATTCTCAAACCGAATTCTCAGATCGGCTACCTATGAAGGAATGAGCGATGAAAATGGTAAACCTACAGAGCAATTGTTGAAGAAATACACAGCATTGGCTAAAGGCGGTGTTGGTGGAATTATTACCGGTTTTATCGGGGTTAACGAACAGGGGCGTTCGGGTTCTCACATGGCATTACTGAATAGTCATGAAAACATCGAAGCATACAAAGAATTAACACAAAAGTTACATGAGTTAGGTACACCCATTATTGCTCAACTTAACCATTGCGGTGGACAAACAAAAAAAGAGGATACCGGTATGCCGGTTATTGCACCTTCAAAGATTTCAGATTATAAGGCTAAAGAAATGACCAGGGCTGAGATTCTGGAAGTTATAGAAGCGTTTGTTCAGGGAATAAAAGATGCTAAGGAGGCCGGTTTTGATGGAGTGCAACTTCACCTGGCTCATGGTTATTTATTATCAGAATTTGTTTCGCCAAGAATGAACAGGCGAACCGATGAATGGGGCGGAAATACCGAAAATCGTTTCAGAATAGTAAAAACTATAGTTGAAAAAGCCAGAAAAGAAGTGGGCGATTATCCTATAATTGTAAAAATAAATGGTTACGAAACGCTGAAAAATGGAATGTCCATAAATGAATCGATTAAAATTGCTAAACTATTAGAGCAGGTAGGTTGCGATGGTATTGAAGTCTCCAATGGAACAATAAAGGCGGGATTGGCAACCATGCGCGGAAATGTGCCATGGGAAATGATAGTGGCTCAAAACGACCGATTGAATAAAATGCCACGGGTCGTAAAAAGCATTATCGGAACGGTTGCCGAAAAAGCATTTCCACAACCACAGCCCAAAAGCTTATACAATTTGGATGCAGCAACGGCTATAAAAAAAGCGGTAAATATTCCGGTGATTGTGGTAGGTGGTATAACAAATATAAATGAAATTGAAGATATTATCAATCAGAATAAGAGTGATTTAGTGTCATTGTGCAGACCATTTATTCTAGAATCTGATTTGGTAAATAAGTTCAAAACAGGAAAACAAACGCAATCAAAATGTATTCAATGTAATTTCTGTATTGTAGGAGTTGAAAAAGCACCACTCAGATGTTATTATGGAAAAATTCCGGCAAGCTAGCTTGATGTTTATTAGATAGCTATTAATGAAAGACTTAATAAATGAAGTGATGGAATTAAAAGAAAAAACAATATTGATTACCGGAGGCACAGCAGGCATCGGATTGGAAGCAGCTAAACAATTCTTGGCGAATGGAGCAACCGTAATCATCACAGGTAGAAATCAGGAAAAATTAGATGTAGCAAAAAAAGCATATCCTGGTATCACAGCCATAAAGAGTGATGTGGCAAATGAAAGCGATGCTCGATCTTTATACAATAAAGTAAAGGAGCTTGGGGGAATTGATATTTTATATAATAATGCCGGAGTGGTGAGTCCTCCGCTAAATTTAGGTTTAGCAAATGACAAACACCTTGAAGGTGCTACTTATGAAATGAATGTCAATTATCTGGGAGTTATCCAGTTGAACAATATTTTTATGGAAATGCTAAAGTCCAGAAAAGAAGGGGCAATCATCAATACCACTTCTATTTTGAGTCTGGTTCCTTCAATGATTGAACCTACATATTCGGCCACCAAGGTTGCTTTACATTTCTACACCGAATCACTCAGAAAACATTTACAGTTTTTGAAGAGCAACCTAAAAGTTTTTGAATTGCTTCCCCCTGTAGTTGCCACCGAGATGACCGCTGATAGAGATAATAAAAAAATGAGTCCGGAAAATTTGGTGAAAGCACTAATTTCCGGATTGAAAAGTGATAAATATATCATTAGGGTAGGTGATTCTAAATTACTTTATTTCATCAACCGATTCTCCCCAAAAATTGCTTTTGGATTGGTAAATCAAAACAGACCTAATATTTAATTATATATGAAAGCATTTATTGTAAAACGCTACGGCAAAAAAGAAAAACTGCATCTAACTGAAATTGCAGAACCTGTTGTAAATGAAAATGATGTGTTGGTACAAGTACATTCAGCAGGTGTGAATCTTTTAGATTCAAAAATTAGAAATGGCGAATTCAAATTGTTTTTACCATACAAACCGCCATTTGTAAATGGACACGATGTGGCAGGTGTTGTAACCAAAGTTGGTTCAAAAGTTAGCAAGTTCAAAGTTGGCGATGAGGTTTATTCACGACCATCAGATTATCGAGTTGGTACTTTTGCTGAATACATTTCTATTGATGAAAACGATGTTGCATTAAAACCAAATAATCTCACAATGGACGAAGCTGGCTCAGTTCCTTTGGTTGGTTTAACTGCTTGGCAAGCACTTGTTGAAATAGGAAATGTAAAAAGAGGTCAAAAAGTATTTATACAAGCAGGCTCAGGTGGTGTAGGAACATTAGCCATTCAGTTAGCAAAACATTTAGGTGCTTATGTTGCATCAACTACAAGTACAACTAATGTTGCTTTGGTAAAAAGTCTTGGTGCAGACCTTGTGATTGACTACAAAAAAGAAGATTTTGAAGACAGTCTTAAAGATTACGATTTTGTATTGCATAGTAACAGAGACCCAAAAATTTTGGAACAATCTTTACGTATACTAAAATCTGGCGGAAAATTGGTTTCATTGGTTGGTCCACCAACACCCGAATTTGTAGAAGAAATTGGATTGCCTTGGCATTTAAAATTAATTACAAAATTGATAAGTTTTAGTGCGAAGAAGAAAGCGAAAAAATTAAATACCACATTCAAATTTTTATTTATGAGAGCGGAGGGTAACCAATTAGGTGAAATCACAAAGCTTATCGAAGCAGGAATAATCAAACCTGTTATTGATAAAGTGTTTCCATTTGAGCAAACCAATGAGGCTTTGACTTATGTGGAAACTGGTCGAGCCAAGGGAAAAGTGGTTATCAAGCTAAAATAATCTTGTTTTGATTATTGGCGCAAACAGTACAAAATAAATAGATTCTGCCAGTTAAAGACGTTTATACCTTTAGACCGTAACAATAATAAAACAATAGGAATTACAGTATTTATTAGCGGCGGAAGCGACGGAATAGGGTTTTTGTGTTTCACTTGAAGAAAGGTATAACAACGAAAAAACCCTACAAATCACTGAATTTGTAGGGTTTTACCGTTTTTTGTCGCTAAATGTCTTAGCTATTTTGCGGAGAGGAAGGCTCTTGAAATTGTATCTTATTGAGTTTAATGTAGTTTTGAATATTATTGTAATAGCATGAAATATAGATTATTATGCTAATATAATATATTTAAATATATTATGATATTACAGAAATAGTCCGTATATTTGTCCGTCTTTAAAAATACGGACTAAAAAATACAATATGGATAGGACAAAGATTAAACATAATACTTTATTTTTTTTCGATAAGGTTAAGAATAGCTCTGAAGGTCTCTTGCGTGTTCGCATAAGGTGGGGTAGTAATAAAACTACTTTTAGTTTAGGTTATAGGGTAGATATGTCGAAATGGTCTACAGAAGCACAGAGATGTGTTAATGGGACTTCGCACGGTAAAAAGAAGATTGCTGCCAGTGAGATTAATCGAGAAATTCAACGTGTAGCAAACTTTATTGACAACTTATTTGATAAATACGAAATAAAAGGCGTTATGCCGACAGTTGAAGATATAAATGTCGAATATAATAGTACTGTAAATGGTACAGTAAATGTGCAGCAGTTGCAGGGAAAAACCATTTTTGACTATTTTGATGAATTTGTTTTAAGTCAGAGCATTGATAATAACTGGAAGCCTTCAACACTTGTGAAATTTGCAGCAATAAGAAATCACTTTTTAGCATTCGAAAAAAAAATAAACAAAGTTCTATATTTTGAAATCTTCTCAAAAGAAGGTTTAAATGATTATGTTGCATATTTACGTGATACAAAAGACATGAGGAATAGTACGATACTTAAACAAGTTGCTTTTCTCAAATGGTTTCTCAAGTGGGCTGCTGTTGAAGGTTATAATTCAAATACTGCATTTAGTACATTTTTTCCAAAGATGCCTAAAATAGAGAAAAAAGTTATTTTTTTAGATTGGTCAGAGTTAATGACAGTTTACAATTTTGATTTTGACAAGGCAAAGAGGAAAGTAATAGATCCTCTTGCAGGTGATACTTGGATTGAGTTAGCAGAAGAAAATAAGAGGGCATTAGAACGTGTAAGAGATGTCTTTTGCTTTACTTGTTTTACATCGTTACGTTATTCAGATGTAGAGAATCTTAAGCGTTCTGACATAAGCATGAATGAAATAAGGCTAACTACAATTAAAACATCTGATAGTCTTACAATTGATTTAAATAACTATTCAAGGGCGATATTAGCGAAATATGCAGATGTAGTTTACAATGATAACAAAGCATTGCCAGTAATCTCCAATCAGAAAATGAATGACCATTTGAAACTCATGGGAGAGGTTTGTGGATTAGACAATCAGGTTACAATAACATACTTTAAAGGATCAATGCGTTTCGATGAGGTATATTCTAAATATGAACTATTGTCAACTCATGCAGGTAGACGTACTTTTATCTGTAATGCTTTAGCGTTGGGGATTGCGCCACAAACCGTTATGAAATGGACGGGACACACAGACTACAATAGTATGAAACCTTACATTGATATTGCAGATGCCGAGAAGAAAAAAGCAATGAGCTTGTTTAATAAATGAAATTTACATATTGAGAATAATTTAGAGTTTGCAATAAATGGAAAAAGAGAAAGAGCTTAGGCTTATGACTAGTTTTTTAACCTTCCTAGACAACAAGTCCTTCATAATTGAAATGAAGAAAAGAATCGAAGTAGGAAATTTGGAGTATAATGTGAAAATAATACAAAAAGAACTTGAAAGATCAATTCAGGAAAATCCAGATGATAGAATAACGCAATATAAACAAATATGGCTTGCTTATAATTACTATATTAAAGATGATGATTCTCTAAAACGGATTAGAACCGTCAATAATTTAATAATTGATGATTTGCCTATGGGTAAAGAGTTGATAGCAAGAGGTCGGTCGCAGAAGAGCATTAATGAGTTTTACGTAGAGAACGGAATTTACACAACAAAAGAATTGATTGAAATTAACGACATAGAAAGTTTAACTGAAAGTAAGGCGATAAAACGTGAAAAATTAACACTTGAAAAGCTAGATAAAGAGTTCTCGATAAAAGACAAATCAATAATTGAAAAGCTAGATGAAGAGTTTTCAATAAAAGACGAATCAAATAAAAAGAAACATTCTTTCCCGTTAATTGACCTAGAGAAATATGATTCAGATAAGATCTATACCCAATTTTTCAATGGTGAATTAGCAGTTTGCACAAAAGAGTGTTTTACGGATTGGTTTGTAAAGGGTTACGAAGCTAATGAAATTGTAATTACATTAAGAGGAAGAAAAGGGTCTAGGACGGGAAAGGAGACCATACCAATTGCGTTAATCCGAAAGTTTTTCGAAACTATAACAGGTAATACGGAAAATATAAAGGATGCATATTTTAAAAAAGTGTTCAAGTTAGAACTAAACAATATAAATACAGCTAAAAATTTAAATTTGAAATATGAGGATATGTTAAAGGTATGTGAGTTTTAAAACTTCCTTACTGCCTTGCTTTACTGCCCAATCAAAAAGCCCTTAACTTGCTGAAGTTGAGGGCTTTTTGATTTAGACTTGTTGACCTTTACTGCCCTTCTTTACTGCCCTTTTTAATGGCGTAATATACTGTATTGCAGTTGTATAGCAAAGTTTAATCCAATATATTTGCAGCGTCTAACAAGTCCAAAACTGCAGTAATGGATTTGAGATGAAATCAAAATTTTAATTTATCATGACTTATATTGTTAATAAAGATACTCCGATTGCAATGCTCACTATAGGGCAATTTATGGAGTTTTTAAATGACGGAAAAAAACAAGAAACCCCAATAGCTCAAAAAACGACTCACTATGTCTATGGACTGAATGGTGTAAAACGACTTTTCAATGTGTCACATGCAACTGCACAGCGATACAAAGACACAATCATTAAAGATGCAGTTAGTCAAAATGGACGGAAAATAATTGTAGATGTTGAAAAGGCATTAGAGCTATTCAATCAAAAATGTGGAAAGGGTTTGAATAAATGAAAAGGATAAAAATGAATGTAGCCCAGAATCTTCCAAGTCTACACCACGAAAGCAGTGACTTAAATCAACACAGGAGCAATGAGACAGCTATTTATTACGAATACCTACAAGAGCATGTCGCAGCTAATTCAATGGCTTCTGAATCTCTATCAATTTCACAAGAAAAAATATGCAATAATAAAGTTGAACTCGAAAAGCTGAACTTATTATGGGAAGTCTATTTTCGCCCATGCAGATTAACCGGCTTTAAGGCGCAATGGTTGACAACAAACCCAACACTAATTCCAGAAGTAAAACACATACAATTAGCCTTGTTCGATGGGGGCGAATTGCAATGAAATACTACCTACATGACTCAAATTCGTTTAGCGATGAGAAAATTACTGAACTATTTATGGAGTACGGCTATGAAGGTCTAGGATTATTCTACTCTCTTCTTGAAAAGCTTGCCGCTCAAGAGAAACCAATTAAGACTGAAGTTTTAAAGTCACAATTGAAAGTTGGTAAAAAGCTTACAAAATGTTGGAATGCTATGGAAACTATTGGTCTTATACATTCAAATAATGGAGAAACTTTCAGCATAAGAATGATGGATTATTGTGAAACTTATAAGAAAAAAAATCAAGATTCAGCAAAACGAACTTCTGAATGGCGTAAGAATCAAAAAGATACAAAAAATGATACGCATTACGAAAGTGTACGTAACGCCCCAAAAGAAAAAGAAAATAAAACAATAGAATATAATATAAAGGAAAGAGAACCTCCTGCAAACCCCCAGCGGTTTTATTTAGAAATATCAGAAATAGAAGAATTTCTAAAATCAGAACAAGAATGGAAAGATATAATAAGTTTACAAAATGGAATAACTTCGGAAGAAGTTGATAAATTCATAATTCAATTCGTAACAGTTTTAAAAGGTCGTGGAGAAAATGGGAAAACACCCAAAGACTCTAAAGAACATTTTTATAACTGGCTTAAAAATCAAAACAATCAAAATAATGGAAATAAAGGAAAACGCAACACGACGTATAACAACCGAAATTGTCCACCAAGCGAAGAAGAGTTTTTTACAGCCATTGCAAACGGGATTGCAAATGCAGCAGCCGGAAGGAATTAGTATTTACTCTGGAACTCCTGCTACTCCGATGGAGATAGCATCAGAAACAGCAAAGATTGCAGTATCATTTCCTAGTCTAGACAAACTGTTTTTTACTATACTTGCTGAAAGGCTAATCAAGAATAATTTTACTATTGATAGACTGAAAGATGCCATTGCCTATTTAATAGATAACTTTCATTATCCAAAACCTAGTATCGCAGATATTATTAGTTTTGACAAGAAGATTAAGCTTTACAGTTATAATGAAGTGACAGTGCTAATAGACCAAAATAAAGCTCGATTTGAAGACTTTTACAGACATTGGGTTGGTGACGTACTTTATAGGGTTAAGAAATCAGAAGCTGAGACACTCAATTTGACACCCTATTTAAAAAGCCAAAGAGATCCACAAGCATTAGATAGTAATAACTAAAAAAATAACATGAAAAAATTATTTCTAAAATACAGATTTTCAGAAGACTACAAAGAAAGTAACATGGTAGATTCTTTGCAAAAGCCTTCCGAATATGAAAACAACATTAAAAATAGTCTAAAAATAAGACTTAGATCACTTATAACCAATGCAATAGTACAAATAAAACGTTTAGAAAAAAACATAAAAGTAATATCAAATGGGTCAAATTAAAGGACAAACAGGCAATCCTTATGGAAGAGCAAAAGGGTCAAAGAACAAGACTACGATTGAAACAAAAAAAGAATTATCGGTTTTCATGAACAGAAAATACAAAGATTTTGAGAAAGCTTGGAAGACATTAGAGCCAATTGATAAAGTCAGAACTTACATTTCTATGTTGAAATATGTTATACCACCACTTAGTGCAGTAAAAGTAGAGGAAAACAACGAAGATGATATAATTCAACAAATTCTCGACAGTCAGAAATAGGCCAATTTATATTTTAGAAATTATCAGCAGAAGTCATAAGTATATTAATTTATGGCTTCTGTTGATAATTTCAGTTTTGTTTGTTTTTATTTAATGCTTAAAGCATTAGTCGCTTTGTTGTCTAGGCGCAATAGGACAAGGCTTAGCCACTTCTTTCCAGAAACTTATACTTCCAGGTTGAGATGTTTAAAATAAGGTACATGAAATATAACGGGACTCAGACAGAAATGATTTCTATAGTTACCTTTACTTGTTTTCGTTTAGTGATACAAAACATGCTTTCGGTTTTTTAGGATATGTAAAAATGGGTGTTATTACTATTAATTGTCACCTCCGTGTGATTGGATGGATTTGTTCAATATGTTTATATATAGTTGTTTGGCGATTTTATACTCCCAATAGCAACTAGAGTCAAAACAATTAGAAAAAAGAAACCAAAACAGATACCTCATCGCACTTTCAGTACTTTACCGCTTACAGCATATTTCAGGTCTACCAGTGTACACGCAAAACCCACCATACCAAGTTCCACCGCTACGTTTAGCAATAAGCTTGTTGGTATGACGATTAATTCACAAAAACTCCTTATTGACGAAATACAAAATAAAAAAAAACGAACAGAATTCTAATACTTCTCGAGTAGCAAAAGAAAGAATGCCTGACTTTTTAAATTATCAAACATTCTTTCCAACCTAAAAAAACGAATACCTACAGTTAACGCAAACTGTATCTTGTCAAATATTTCGATGTCGCAACATCATCTTGCGGATGGATACCGCAAGATTTTACGACAATTGTTAGCTCTATAATTCTTAATAATTATTTCTCTGTCAATAAATTTACTGGGCCGAATAATCCTGACTTTTGTAAAGTTGAAGTTGTGTTCAGCTTATTAAACTTTGATTGAACAAGCCTTTCATTTTCCGGCAAACGACTGTCGCCAATCAAACGGTTTAACCATGTATTTACCAGTTCTATTTCAATGTCATTCTTCCCCTTCTTGATCTTCCCTGTAACATTAACTTGGTACGGACTTGTCCATACACCACCAACATATACTCCATTGACTTTAATTTTCGCCAGAGCACTCAGATCGCCCAAATCGAGATATAATTTTTGATTTTCAGGAATTTCATTCACTGTCAATATAGTGCTATATACAGCGGTACCGGAATAATAACGAATGTGATCATCATTGCTTTTTGTCCAGTCTGTAAGTTCTTTGAATATGACAGGTTCGGAAGGGCCTCGCTTAATTGAATCGTGTTCGAAACTTACTTTCCATGGCGTCAATACCGTAGCAACTACTTTCTGAGTTGGGAAATTTACATTTATATCATTGGAATTAGACTTCCCTTTGGATTGGAACACTATAAATACGCTACCATCGACACCCAAGCGTAAAGGAACTTTAGTCACTTCAGCAATTTGTTTGAAAGCAGGCAAAGGTTTCACAGTACCAGTTAACGCATTCCAAAGTTCTGGCTGTAGCCCGTTTACACGAAACGCTGTTGTGAAATCCACAGCCTTGTCACTGATATTTGTGAGAAAGTAGATATCCTTTCCATCTACTGTACGGTGTGTGTATCGAATTGAATTATTATCAGAAAGGCAGTCCGGTGTAATGTTTATCAATTTAAAAGCATCTTCCAAAGACATATCATTTAAGACCATCCCTTTTCCATATCTATACTGTTTCACTGAAAGATCGCCCCACATTTTTTTTGCAAGTTCCTGTACTTTTTTGTCAGCATTCGGATAATCTTGTAAACTGGGCGATTGACTTGGAGGTGGACCTAATACAATGGCTCCATTTAAAACTAATTGTTCTATTTTTGCCAATACTTCAGGACGCATTGTTTTTTGAGGTGGGAGTACCAAAATGCTGTAAGAAGTACCATGAGGTAACACTAATCTTCCATTTTTTACTGACATATCTCTCAAAATCACCTCAGCATTGATAAAATCAAAGTTATAACCTCTAGGTAATTCCGGTTTGCAAGCACCAGTCATTTTTGGGGTATCCTCGCCAAAAAAATAAGCAACATCGGCAACATTCAGCCCTTGTTGTAGCATAAAATTACAACGTTTATGATACAATGTAAACAAATCAACCTGATTGAACCAGGTATTCTTACGGTTGAATTCAGTACCGTACCACGCATCAATGCCAGGATATTCGTTTTCGTAAGGTTGATGAATATACACATGAAGCAGTGTACTATTTACCCCCTCAGTAAATGCCCAATCTCCAACTCTCTTCAATTTCTGTGGATAGCAACTAAACGCATAATTTTCAACCCATGAACCACTTGGAAAAGATTCAGACCAAACCTTATTTTTTTCATAAGTATGAGCCGCTGAAGAAGCGATACGATTTTCGAATCTTTTACTACTTATTGGTTCATACCAGAACTCACCACTCACTTCATCTGCCTGACCACCATATTGAAGGGATTCTCCAGCAAAACCTGAATGGCCATAATTCTCCAGCCACGTAGTCAAACCATGTTTATGGCTCGTTTCCGTTAAACCACCAACATAGTCATAAGAAATCTTATCGGCAACTAATCGGCGTATATCCCATAGAAAGCGGTTGGACAAATCAGGATTACCAATAATATGCCCTTTATAAATCGGGAGGTAAGGAGTTGCATCATATCCAAAACGGTTTTTGAAATCATCCATAAATCCATCTGTGAAATTTTGTCCTCCACGTTCGTAGCTATCCAATACTACAACTTTGAGTGTTTTACGGTCTTGGGCTGGAATACGTTTTAGAATTTCTCCGATAAAAGCATCAAAATGAGTCTCGATGTGCTTCTTGTTCATTTTATCAATCTCCAATCCTTCTGCCTCGAACGAGGCAGGACCATTTTGAACATTAATAAATCGCATACCGGTACGCATAATAATCCAGTCACCTTTGGGAACATTCCAGTTTAGTGTGCCATCTACTGTCATATATTGAGAAATATCCAGTACTTGTTCAGCTTGTGGAACTTTTGTGTCTTTGCTATATTCAGCTTGCGCACTCAACATGGTTGCAGATATACCCCCCCCGGAAACTTTTGCCAACTTTTTCTCAGGCAAATTTTTGAGTACCGGGGTTGGACTCAAAACAATATTACATATTTGACTCTCAGTGCCTCCATGTTTATTGAATATGAGTCTAAAAGATTTAGCTTTCAACTCATCCAGAGAAAGAAAATAGGGAGCATACGGCTCAAAACCAGCAGCAAGATTCTCGACAGTACGCGAACGACTGACGATAAAACTCTGAATACTTTTGTATTCAGCATTTACTTTTATCTGCAATTCTATATTCATATCCATGTTCTCTCCGGGATAAAAGGTCAGGCTGCGCACGGTTGAAATTCCAGGCAGCTCTATGTCAAGAACACCATTGTTCTCAGACAAAATATATTTTGCCTGACCCTGAGATGAAGGTGTAAGTATCCTCAGATTAGAGGAACTTATTTTTGTTCCCGGTAGATCCAATAAATTCTGCTCATATTCGGGTGTAACAGGTATTGCTAATACTTTTACATCCTGAAAAAAGGTATCGGGTTTTTCTAATTGACGTGAAAGATTAAGCGGCCCTTTTACCCGCAATTCCGAAGATTCTAAGTAGCGCATGGCTTGTTCGGGTTTAACCCACGGTCCTCCAGACTGGCTCCAACCCGGACAATTAAAAATACCCATCTCTATATTTAAGTCGGAAGCTGTTTTTAATGCAGTGTGCAAAGCACTCCACCATTCTTCGGACATAAATTTTACTTTCCCGAAATATTGCCCTGTAAGGTCTCTTAACCAATTGGTCCGATTTCGGATATTGGTTGCAAGGAATGCCCTGTTTATCCCAGCCCTTTTCATTGCTTGCAAATCTTTAATTACACCCTCTTCTGAGACATGGTCGTTTAGCCAATGCCAATAACAAGCTGTCTGGACACTTTCGGGAGGAGCATAAAAGCCTTTTTCAATTGCACTAAAATCTGTTGTTGGAATTTTAGCATTCAACAAGAAACAAAAGAACAAAATCAAAGTTATTAAGGGGACTTTTCTATATACCATTTAATCGATATAAAATTATAATTACATATTTTAAATTCAGAACGCTCACATAAAGCCTTTTATCTACCTATGCTCCTTTGCATGTTGTGTATTGCAAAGTTCTTAGCTTTGAAAAAGTAACTTTATTTTTCTTCTACAATCTGTACTCCCCAAGGTTGCAACGATAATTTTTCGCCTTTCATAACTCTACGATCTGTCGTTAATTCCTTTCCGTCCTGATAGCCATAGGCTATGGAATCCGCTTTTGAAGAGTAGTTATAGTAGAAATGTACTGTTTTCCCAAAATCGTTTGTTCCTTGTTTCGTAATTAATGGGAAATGAATGTTTTGGTCTGCTGTTTTTATATTTGCTCGTTCCATTGCAGCCAACAAAATCTTTTCCTGCAAAACATCGGAAGGTCGACAACCTTCGTATACCAAAGTACCTTTGCCGAATTTATTCATAGTAATAGCCGGATATTTCCCATAAAATGGATGATCATAGTAAGCCAGAGCTTCAGCAGTTTCGGGGATTATTAGTTCAGCCCATTCTGATACAGAGTTCTCTTTGTCTGGAACTGCAAACGGATTGGTTTTCAGATTAAGATCACCAATGCTAGCAAATTCCTGATAATAAAACCCACATGCCTTGCGGAGTGGTCCGGGGGCAATGGTAGAACGAACCGTAGAATTTTCGTCAGTAAAACCACTTTTAAACATCATCACCACCTGACCACCATTTTTTACATAATCAGATATGGCATTCAATAATGAGTCGGAAGCCACATACAGCGGTGGAATTATTACCAGTTTATAATTTTTAAAATCGCAATGATTGGCAAAAATGTAATCAACAGCTACACTATTGTTGTAAAAAGCACGGTGAAACTGATCTGTTTCAGTTTTATAGGCATTACTGCCCTCTTTATACGGCATAATATTTAATGCATGATTCGAATCATAGCTGTAAAGAATCGCCACTTTGGGTTTAATTTGCAGATTGACCAAATGTTTTCCGATTTTCTTTATTTCCTGAGCTGTTTTCTGCATTTCGTAATATACACGGTTTGGTTCCAAATCGTGTGAAAGTATTCCTTTCCAATATGTTTCTTGTCCATAATGGAGAGAATGCCAGTGCCAATAAGAAACCATATTAGCTCCTGAACCTATGCTGGAATATACATTTAGTCGCAATTGCCCATCGTAAGGTGGATATTGCTCTTTGGAATCCCAACCGGTAGTCTGTCCGGTCGTTTCAGTTACCAGATAATTTTTATTTTTTACCGAACGAATATAATCGCCAGCCATAGCATATTCTGCTCCGGAACATTTATCCTGAGCATCAGGATATTTATTAAGTCCCAAAATATCCATCGCCTGACTTGTAGCCGGTTTGTCAATTTCAGGTGTAGTCATAAAGCAATGTGTGACAAACTGATCAGGGCGTTTATATTCGTCAACAATCTTAGTTTGCCATGTGAGGTAATCAGCAATGACCTTCATTTTATAACGTTCCCATTCCAATTTATAGCCTGTATTTGTAGCTCCGTCGCGATCAGGGAACTCATCCCAACCGTTCATTGCCATTCCCCAATAGTTTAATCCCCATATTTTATTGAGCTTTTCAGTTGTACCAAATTTGCCCTTTAAATAATTTACAAATCCAACCTGAACATCATGATTATTCGCATTGCGGGTGAGCGTTTCGTTGTCAACCTGAAAACCGATTACAGATGGGTGTTTGGCATAATGCTCAGCCACTTTTCGTACAATGCGTTCGGCATAGAATAGAAAAGCTGCATTACTGATATCTATATTTTGACGAATACCATAAGCCGCTTTTCGACCACCGGAATACTCGATCAATATTTCAGGATATTTCTTCCACAACCAAGGTGGAATAGAATAAGTGGGTGTCCCAACAATGACTTTGATTCCTGCTTTATGTAAGCGGTCAATAATCCGATCCATCCATGCAAATTCAAATTTACCTTCTTGTGGCTCGAACCCACTCCATGAAGATTCTGCTAAACGAACGACTGACACTCCTGCATCCTGCATCATTTGCACATCTTTTTCCAGACGTTCAGAAGGCATATACTCATGGTAATACGATGCTCCATAAAGGATATTGTCAAATTTTATTTGAGCAAGACCTCGTTGAGTAGAAACTAACAAGCATATTAAAATAACAAGTCTTGTTTTGCTAATAATGTTTTTTGTTGAATTCATACAAGTGTTTTCAATTATTTAGTATTTTGTTTCGATTATAGTTTTACTTTTTGTTTAGAGCCAGAACATATTTAGATTCAAATCATTATAAGCCCACCCCATAAAACTGTCGGTCGGTTTTAAAATCAATCAACAACTGATCGAGAATTACATCCGGATCTACGGCAATGATCCGCACAACATGTTTCCCGGCTTTGCTAAACTTCCATGGTATTTTTACGATGGTTTGGTTGCGAAGTACATTTTCCTTCCATGCGCTACTTCTCCCTTCAGTTTTGATATTGAACAGTTGCGGTGCACTATTATCAACCGAAACGGCTATGCGCAAGTCATTACGGCTGTCAGCAGGATGTGTTGGCAACAGATAAAGTCGTATGTACGCACTGTCTGCCTGACTGATAGTGAACTCGTATTCAAGTGCCGGATTTTCGGAAATGTCTTTGTGCAACTTAGCCTCAAAAGGCTGCAATAACATGGCCGAACGACTATAGCCCAATCCTTCTATCGATTGCCAATGACAGAAATCAGTACTTCTATTTTGCGTAAATGCCGAAGCGTTGAGTTGAATGCAGTTGTTTTTCGCGCTCAAAGTAGAATTAAAAACAGCTTTTACAGCTATATAATAATTGTTTTCGTTGGTTTTCAATGTCAGTAATCCATCGGCACTATTTCCGGGTAATTTATTGGCAATAACGCTCAGACTTAACTTATCTGCAGGCAATGTTACACTACCTTTGGCGGAGATTTGTTCAACAGCCAACCAATCAGGTTTGCCGGTAATAGTAAACGAATTGCCGTTGAAACAATAAATGCCTTTTGTACAATTATCCAAGACTAGATGTGCAGTATCTCCTTTTACCATGGGCTTATTTGATCCTTCAGGCCAAAAGATTGTACCAGGTTGTGTTGTTGTAGCAAATTCCGCAAATATTGGTTTATCAAATACAGGTAGCTCGCGAGGTTGAGCCGACATCATATACTTCCATTTTCCATTTTCAATCGAGTCATTGTAATAGCTCGTCATTTGTTGAATTTTTGTCCAGGCTTGCAGACTTTTTTCTCTGGCTGTGTTTGCTTCTAGTAGTTGAAATGCTGAAAAAATGTTGGCATACTGACTGTTCAACCATTTTTTATTCATTTCTGCCGCTCCTGCCACCGGATAGTTGACCAACTCAAAATAGGCATTTTTTAATGCAGCAGGAATATATTTCGAAACAGAATCGGCTTGCTTTTCAATACGGTCATATTGTTTCAAACGGGTATTTATTTCGTCTCCAAATTCAGAGAAATTCAATTCAGTTGACTTTGTTTTGGTAATTGGTTCCGTTTGGCTCCAGCCCATAAACTCCGGGCGACGAATAAAAGCCAATCGGTAATATTCGTCCATAATGTCTTTCAGCCCTGAAGCATGTTCAACTCCAAAATTTTTACCCATCCAGTTTTCCAAATGTTGGGATATCTGATCTGATTTTACGGCATTAATATTCCATGCCATGTCTAGATAGAATTCAGTGAGATACTCGGCAGGTTTAATGTCGCCCACATTCAGTATCCACATTTTACAGGCACCATATGCCCAGGCTTTTTGCATCTCTTGCCAGATAAACGATGGTTGAGTGGTGCCCAGCCACAAATAATCGTGTGGTCGACCCCAATAGGAAATATGATAATATACGCCCGAACCACCTTTACGCTGACGTTCGGCCTCATTGCTCAGGCGTTTCATGTAGCCATAATTGTCATCGCACCACACAAGGGTAACATCCTCCGGCACTTTTAGTCCGGCATCGTAAGCGTCCAGCACTTCTTTGTACGGAATAAAGATCTGTGGAATTTTGTCAGCATCTTTGTTCAGTGATTTGCCTAACATTTCTCTTTGTACTTTAAAAACATCGGTCAATCCTTCTACTTGTTGCGCAATGGTTTTGGCTCCTTCCATAGCTCCGTCGTGAATGCCACGCATCCCCACGGTATAGGTGTTTTCAAACTTCGAAGTTTCGGTCAATCGCTCATTCCAATAGTCAACTACATTCTTTTTGTTGGTGAAAAAGTTATAATCGCCACGTGTTTTGTGATCCCATTCCAATGGATTGCTACGCATTAGTGGTTCGCAATGTGAAGTGCTAACAATGATACCGAAACTATCGGCCATAGCTGCATTTCCTTTTACAAAATAGAAAGGAGTGGTGCATTCGTGCATGGCCGGCCAAATAGTATTGGCACGCAACCGCAGGAGCAGTTCAAATATCTTTCCATAAGTTTTAGGACCTATTTCACCAGTTTCAGGTTCTATGGTTTTGGAAGCCCAGGGTTTTAACCCCCAGTCTTCGTCATTCAGAAAAATACCACGGTATTGCACAGATGGTTGTTGAAATATCGGTTTAGGTATGTCTAGTGTAAGTTCACTCTTTTTTGTTGGTTGTACATCGGCCCACCACACCCAAGGAGAGATGCCTATCATGCGAGAAAGCTCCAGAATGCCATAGGCAGTACCACGGCGATCACTACCGACTACAACTAAAGCTTTTTTTACGCCTTTCAATGGAGCATTAATTGTAACAATCATAAATGCCTCCCATTTATTTTCAATTTTTGAACTTCCAGCTTGTTTGAGTTTCTGCGAAAGTTTGTTGAGAATTTTCGATTGTCCGATGGTTCCTGCAATAATTATATATTCTGCTTTTACTGTTAATGAAACCTCAGGCTTTATTCCAGAAATCATTTCTATATCTGAAGCAAAAGACTTAGCTGCTATTCCGACGACTTTGGCATCATTGGGATCAATCATAATTGGCACAGCCTTATTGTTCAAAACCAATGGAAACTTTTTATCCTGAAAATTGTGATCACCTTTTATTTGTGCCTGTACAATTCCGAACACAAAAAATAGCAATATTCCCAATATTATACTTAATTTACTTCCTTTCTTCATCTTAATGCTATTTATTAAATTCAGGCTACGTTTAGAAAAAAAACATATGTCGTAATGGCTGAATTTGTTTCTTTCTCATATAAACATCATTGGTCATAACTATGATAAAATGGCTGAAAAGGCGTGGCAGATTTCTTAGAATCGCCAAACAAATCCTGCAATGTTTTTGGCCATTCTGTTGTGAGCGGAACAATAGTAAAACTTCCCGCTATGATTTTATGATTTTTCAAAGAAATCAAATCATCCGGCCATTTGTATTTATTGAATCGTCCGGCTACATGCGTATTGTGACTCACCAAAAGCCCTTCACGCGTTCGCTCCACAGAAATATTGGCTTCATCTGCAATTATAGCAAATCCATTCCCTTTGTTGTCTGAGAATATTGCACATTCCACATCCTGACGATTGCCTGCGAAATATAAATCATTGCTGTTCAAATGATAAATTCCAAATTCGCTTAAACGGTCTTTCCCGGGATATGCTGCATAAGGTCCTTTTCCTACCCACCTGAATTCAGTTAGAGAGGCAGGTACTAAAAATGAGATTCCAGTTTCCAGCGCTTCTTCATTTCCCTGTGGCATAAGATTGTAATTAACATGAATAAATCCACTATCTGAAAACTGATAGGCCACTTTTCCAGCGATGATACTTTTAGTCAATGAATCCTGCGAAAATTTGTATTCCATTATTAGTTGCTGTGAGTCCTCACTATTTACCTTCGACTCCGAACTTTTCAATAGAAATTGATTAAATACTGCATGACTTTCATTGTTTTTTTTGGACATGGCAGCATTTTGAGAAATGGAAGGTTTTCGACCGGTACGAGCAAAAGGCCCTGAAGCAATCAACAGATTTCCACCTTTATTTTTCAACTGAATGCTACCCGAATCTTTTGAAAACTCAAAACGATATTTGTCGCTCTCTATGATATTACCAGTTTCTACAGGCATAGTACCTTTATCCGCAATAGTGTACAATAGCAAACTGCGTTCTTGTGTTTGAATTGAATACGATTTTTCATAAAAGTTGTAATTCGTCTTATCTTCAAACGAAAGCTTCAAATAGTAAAAAGGCGAAGCAGGTCGATTAGGCAACACCATGGGAATATTTATCTGCAAAGTATCATGAGGCATACAGTTTAAAGGTATAGTGCCTAAACTAATACTTTTTTGTCCTGCAAATAATTCCCATTTACAACTAACTTCAGATAAATTAGTAAAATCAAAACGATTTATCAGTTTTATCCTATAAATTTGCTTTCCTGATTTATACTGAAGTGTATCATTCAATGCTACAACGGGTGAATATACTTTCCGAACCTGCCAGTAATCTACCTGAGGAATCCTGTTGGCGTACACCACACCATCTGCTCCCTGATTTCCTCCTGTGTCGTAAATTGAATCCGGATCCGGCCAGGCGTACAGGGTATATTCATTTTTTGATATTTTTTGTGGTGCTTTGCGTAGAATTCCCTGATCCATGAATGACCAAACCGCACCACCAGCCAGTTTGGGGTGAGCATACATTGTTTCGTAAACATACTGCATACTGTTGAAATCGAGTCCCAAAGAGTGGGCATATTCACCTAAAATCAACGGACGATCAATTGTAGCAACATATTTTTTCAAATCCAATACTGTTGCGTAATGATCATCCAAAACATCCAGTGAATCGGGCATGTTTTGAAGCATTTTTTCAAATTCACTTGGATATTGGGGGAAACAATAAGGGCGGGTATTGTCAAGCTTTTTCACACAACGCCCTATTTTTAACCCAATCTCTGTAATCGGATTTTCGTTCCCAACGCTCCACGCTATAATGCATGGTCGATTCTTATCTCTCCAAAAAGTAGCTTTTGCACGTTGCATTAAAACGGGAAGATAAGATGACTTTTTTAAATGTTCTTCACCAAAACCATAAGGTACTTCGTTCATAACATAGAAACCCAGAGAATCGCAAAGTTCCAGAAAACGCGCTTGAGGAGGATAATGTGCTATTCGAATAAAATTAATGTTAGCTTTCTGCATCAATTTTAAATCTTCAAGCATTTCAGTTTCAGTTATACAACGACCATTCACTGGCGAAATATCCGGATGATTGATTCCCCGAAGTTTTATAGATGATCCGTTTAGTTTGAGTATGCCATCAGACCAGCTTATTTCTCTGATGCCAATACGCTCATTATATTGCTGGATTTCAGTATTGTTTCTTTTTAGCGTAACACAAAGTGTATATAAATAAGGAGTTTCAGCTGTCCAAAGTATTGGATTTTCCAAATTCACACTTTGACTAAATGATGCTGTGTCGGACGAATATTTTGTGGAAGTAGAGGTCAACGTAAATTCTTTGATCAACTTGCCGTTAGCATTCAGAAGTCGAGCTAAAATTTTCAGGTTTTTGGGAAGTGCTTTTCCAAAGTTTTGCTCAATCAACGTATTCAGAGCTATAGTAGCTTTTTTGTTCCCAACAAATGTTTTTACTACCAAATCTTTAATATGTACAGTTGGAAGACTAAACAGAGTAACATCACGAATTATCCCTGAGAGTGACCAATCGTCGTTGGTGTCAAATTCCCAACCCTTAGGATGGGTGATTACCTTTACTGCCAATGTATTAGTTTTGCCTACCGAAACAAAAGCACTAATCTCGAACGTTTGCCGGTTGAATGAGCTAGCATATTCGCCCACATATTTTCCATTCACCCACACTGTGTAGCCAAATGAAACACCATCAAAACAAAGATAGACCGGATTATTTTTCCACTTTGCAGGTACAGCAAAGTTAGTGCAATATAGCCCTGTCGCTTTCTTTACATTCTTTCCGTAAATGGGTTCATCAAAACCTTGCAACTCCCAGTTACCGGGTGTTTTGATATTGCTCCATGCACTGATATCGAACCCCGGCTGATAAAACAAGGAATCAGTACCCGTTTGGGCAGATGGAAAGTATTTGAATTTCCATATCCCATTTAGCGATAATCTATCATGCTTACCGGCAGAGGTTGGCATAAGAACCTGTGCAAATAAACTATTGGAAGCAAGTAGCAACCAGAGAATTAATGTTATGTTTATGGATTTGAGTTTCATGAATATGTTATTTTATTACAATTGATAATTTCATTTCAAAACCAAGGGAGTTCCATTCACCACCACGTTTTTGGTCTTAATCTTCGGATAATTATTTGTCTTTAAAGTAGGAACAATTGCATTAACAGCAATATTTTTAAATAAAATATTCGATACTTTATCTTCAGGATTACCTTTAATATCACCAACTCTGTTACATTTCATGTCAATATTTGAAAACGTAATGTTACGTACGATGCCAAATGGTTTTTTATCACTGTTTTTTAAATTAAAAAATTGTGTCCAGGGAGCTAATGCAATCAGCAAACCGCAATGGCCAGTAATATTTTCTATCGCAATATTTTCATACACCTGATAGGTATCAGGGCGCATCTTTATTCGTAAAACAGCAGTTTTACTTTCTACTTTGCAGTTTCTCATAATGATGTTTCGGGCATGCGTGCACTCACTACCCATGGTAAGTGTACCATGTGATTCACCGAATGTGCAGTTTTCGATAAGAATATCTTCAACAATGCCGTTCTCAGGTAGTTTATGTGCTTCGGGTCCCTTGCCCCCCTTCATTGCTATGGCGTCGTCATTTACAGAAATATAGCAATTGCGGATAGTTACTTTTTTACATACGTCGAGATCTATGCCATCGGTACTTGGTGCAGGAATCGGTGAGTAGGGCGAACGAATATCACAGCCATCAATCAAAGCATTTGAACAAAGGTACAAGTGCGTTGTCCAATATCCTGCGTTGTGAAGTTTCACGTTCTGAATCTTTACGTTATTACATCCCCAAACAAAGACCAGTCGTGGTCGGTGCACTTCAAGGTTTGTCCATGGTTTGCCAGCTTTATTCATAGTATCACGATGCAACCAGAAGTCTTTCCAAAACCTAAGTCCATTACCATTTACAGTCCCCGGACCTGTAATAGAGAAACTATCAACATGATAAGCATTGATAAGTGCTGCATAATAAAGAATATTTTTCCCTTCCATACGTGAAGGAATCAAAGGATAATTAGCTATATCATCAGAACCTTTTAGTACTGCGCCCTCTTCCAAACGAAGTTTAGTGTTGGGTTTGAAAAACAGAGCACCCGAAAGATATACCCCTTTAGGGACAACAATAGTTCCACCGCCATCAGCCTCAGCCTTGTTTATTACCGATTGAATTGCAGTAGTATTCATCAATGTACTGTCTAGACTAACACCATAACTTGTTATTAAATAATCAGTTGCATCTGAGTGTTTACAAAGACTGAGAAATACCAAAATAAAAAGTAATTGCTTCATGAAGTTGAATTGTAAAAATAGAAATTAACCGAAATTGTTTTTGAGATATAATAGCTCTCATTCAATTATCAATATCCGTGAAGAGTTTGTTTACTCTTCACGGATATATTAAAAATGAAATAAAGATTTAATATCCGGTATTTTGAGGAAACTTAGGACCGACAGTTACCAAGTCTATTTGAGTTTGTGGTATTGGTCTTAACACCATAAAATCCTGAATATTGGAACCTGCTTCAGTATTTAATAATTTTACACGTCGAATCAACGATTGCGTTCGAACTAGATCATACCATCTAACTGACTCCCCAAATAACTCTCTAGAACGTTCATCTAGTATAAAATCAATACCTGCTGTTTGTAATTGAGACGGTGTTACTTGCATGGCAGCAACGGCTCCGACTGGAGCTGCAGGGGCATTAGCTGGTCGAATAGTTGCACGGGACCTTAACACATTAATCATTGCGGCTTCGGTATCATAATCACCTAATTTGAATGCAGCTTCTGCAGCAATCAGGTAAAGTTCTGAAAAGCGCATCAAAACAATAGGCCTTAATGAATTATCGTTAACAGCTGGACGTGAAGGATTATCAAATTTTTTTACTGATGGATACATTGACAATATCCACGGATTTGCATTTGCTCCATTTGCAGCAGCTGCTAATGAAGGGCGCAAAAAAATTACCCCTTTAAAAGCTGCACGTTTTTCTGCTCCCGGATCGTAAGGTGGCGTCCACAACGCTGTATCAACACCAACTTTTAAAGTACCACGTGGAGTTGTTACGGCTTTATTTGCAATCCAAGTTGTTTGAAACGTATTCCAAAAGCGATAATCATTGGTTTTATCAGCAAAAAGGACTGTTTCTACCCAATCCGGATTAGGTCTAACACGTTGCCAAGGTCTACCATTAATAAAATCTCTGGTCATAAGTGTAACGCCACTATTTGTTGGATAATTTGCAACAACAGTTGGATAATTTGGCCTAAAATAAAAAGCCCAGCCATTGTAATTAATTGGACTACCCGCTGAGTTTAGGTAATATTCACCATATTTTGGGTCCGTATTATGTTCTACCGCAAATAAACATTCCTTATTTGCTGCATCATTTGCTTCACTATAAGACTGATCAAAAGATGAATACAAACCTTTACCATAGGTTGATGCCGTATTAATTAAGTCTTGTGAAGTGGTTAGTGCATTTTGAAAATCTGTATTTTGAGCAGCAGTTGACCAACCACGCGTAAGATAAACTTTTGAAAGCAGAAACAATGCAGATCCTTTTGTTGCAGCATATCCTGCAAATGGAGAAGATGTTGTAGTTTGAAGTTCTGTTGATGCTTCCGTTAAATCCTGTATTATCAAATTGTACACATCTGCTATCGGAGCTCTACTATCACTTAAACTAGGTGTTGTAATAAATGTAGTATGTAAAGGCACATCCCCAAAATTCCTAACTAATTCAAAGTAAAGCAGTGCCCTCAAAAACTTTGCTTGCGCCAGATATTGTTTTTTCATATTTGCATCTGTGAAAGCAGTTTGACCATATTCCAAAACACCATTCAAAGTGTTAATATCCTGATACGCATTTTGAAACAATGTGGCAAAAGTATTATATACATTGGCATTGTTTACAAAGTTTGTATAGGTTTGAAGGTTCATACCTATAGTAGTTGCACTACCCCCTGCAATAAACTCATCAGTTCCCCCTTGAAGAATATAAAAATAATTTTCCGAGCCCCATAGCGTTCTTAGATTTTGATAAACTCCGGTAATCCCACCTTGCACCCCTGCTTTAGTAGTAAAAAAAGCTGGTGTGATACTCGCCTTAGGTTCTTGTTCAAGAAAATCGCTGCAACTGAACACGCTGAAAATACATGCAACAGCTGAAATAATTATTATTTTATTGTTGAATTTCATTTTACTAAATTTTAAAGGTTAAAAACTAGCATTAATACCAATGGACCAAACTCTGGTTTGAGGAACATTTAGTCCTATGGTCAATGCCCTGCCAAGTGCATTACCTGAAAACCCTGAAGCACCACCATCCTGACCACCATAACGATTACTTTCCGGATCCATTGCAAGACCCTTTTTCACTAAAGGAGCATAAATTGTAAATGGATTATTCACATTAACAGATACTTTTAATGATTTAATATGACCATTTTTAAGAATGCTTTCAGGTACATTATACGCCAAACTCATACTTCGCATTTTAATAAATGAGCCGTCCTGATACTGCAATGTCGATGAATATAATGGACTTAGATTGGCATCCGGACGTGGTGAGTCATTTGTTGGGTTTGTCGGAGTCCAATAATTCAAATTATATTGATTTACACGACCAATATTAAAGAATCCATTCATATTTGAAAGATAACTCACTGCTACTTTTTGTCCCATTCGGGCAAATGCAACTGCAGTTAACTCAAATCCTTTGTAACTAAAACGATTTGTCAATCCGGCGACATAGTCGGGTTGGTAAGACCCTAATATCTGACGGTCGTTTGCATCTATCTTTTTGTCGTCATTTACATCCTGAACCTTTATCCAACCCGGTTTTTCACCATAAACAGCGGCTTCAGTCGCTTCATCAGCTTGCCAAATACCGATTTTTTTGTAATCGTAAATGATATTAAAAGGTTGACCAACAAACCAGCCATTCCCAATATCCTGGTGTAATCCGTCATGTAATGAGGTAATCCATGAACGAGCAAAGGCGATATTAAAGTCAGTTGTCCATTTAAACTTTCCGATAAGATTTCGAGTACTCAAAGAAATTTCAAGACCCTTACCACTTGAATTACCTGCATTTACAGTTGTAGTTGCAGCACCATTACTTAATGGCAGGGATTGCACCTGCAAAATATCATAGGTTTTCTGAGTATACACATCAACTGTACCAGTAATTCTGTTTTTCAACAACCCGAAATCGATACCCAAATTTACGTTATTCGTATGC
This sequence comes from Paludibacteraceae bacterium, assembly GCA_942493025.1. Taxonomy (GTDB): domain Bacteria; phylum Bacteroidota; class Bacteroidia; order Bacteroidales; family Paludibacteraceae; genus Paludibacter. The sequence continues at coordinate 2,493,282 of OW818663.1, read as the reverse complement.
TCGAATCTCAAATCAGGATTTGGTAAAGAAGTTACAAGATATCCGTTTTGAAGACTTGTTCCAAAATTGTACGCAACCGCATTCAAATTCCCTAAAATCTGATAAGGGCTAATATTTTGATCTGCTGTAACACCATAGCCAGCTCTCAATTTTAAAGAATTCACCCAAGTAATAGATTTCATAAAGTTTTCACGATCTATATTCCAACCAAAAGCAAAGGCAGGATAAGTGAAGTATTGATGTCCGGGGCCTAATACCGATGAACCATCACGCCGTATAGTTGCAGTCAGCATATATTTTTCATTAAACCCATAAAATGCACGTCCCATAAATGAAATCAACCCTCGTTCTGCAAAGGAAAAACTTGAACCCGAAACACTTGTTGAATTAGCAAGGTACAAGTTGTAACTTTGTAAATAATCGGCAGGAATACCCGTAGCATTCAGACCGCTTCCTTGAGTATGATCTTTCTCTGCACTAAATAAACCTGTAAATGCGATGTGATGCTTCTCTGCAAATGTTTTGTCATACATTAAAATATTTTCAATTGACCAAACGTAATTTTCTGTATTAGATATAGCAGCGGTTGATTGGTCTTGGGCTGCATTACTATTTACAATAGTATTTACCGGATTATATTTATTTCCCTGACTTAGGTTATAATTTAAACTCGTATTTAATCGATACTTTAAACCACTGATAATGTTAGCTTCGCCATAAAAAACAGTGTTTGTAATTAAGCGACGGTTGATTGCCTGTATATTAGGCTCCCTTAATGTAAGCGGGTTCATATCAGTTGCTTCACCCAAATTGCCTACAGATGGTCTCAAATTAATGCTACCATCCTCATTATATGGAGATAGAAGCGGACTAAGGGTTGCTGCATTCATAATAAAATCTCCAGCATTTTCTGTGTAAGATAAACTATTATTTGAAGTCAAACCTACTTTGAAAGTCTTGTTGATTGTATGATCAAGGCTATACAATAAACTACCTCTATTAAAACTTTGGCCATATACTATGCCCTTTTCATTACGATAACCGCCACTTATGGCAAATTGAGTATTTTCGCTTCCTCCGGATATTCGTAATTGATTATCGGTAACAAAACCAGGACGCATTAAAAAGCTCACCCAATCAGTATTTGTACCATTATTTATCCCTACTTGTTCGGCAGCAGTTATAGGATAAGAAGTTGTGCCCGGAGTTTTGGAATTACCATCTATTGACTCTTGTTTAAAAGCCTTATATTGTTGAGCATTCATTATTCTATATTGACCGATAGCATTGCTTAATCCAGTCGTAGTACTAAAACTAACAATAGTTCGCCCACTCTTGCCGCGCTTTGTGTTAATTAAAATTACTCCTCCAGATGCACGTGAACCATAAATTGCCGTTGCAGATGCATCTTTTAACACTTCGACACTTAAAATATCATTGGGATTAATATCATTTAAATTACCATTAATGAATGGCACTCCATCCAATACAAAAAGAGGACCGTTTGTAGCATCGGCAGTAGCGTTAGTTGTAGAAAATGAACGTTCACCTCTTAATCTAATCTGACTAGTAGCTCCAGGGGCATTACCCGTAGTAGATATGTCGAGCCCTGCAACCCTTCCCTGTAGTTGATCTGCAATATTAGTTTTAGCTGCAACTTGCTGTAAAGTTTCGCTGCTAACTGATGTTACAGAACCTGTTACATCTCTTTTCTTCTGAACACCATATCCAACTACAACAACTTCATTAAGCTTTTTTGCAGATTCAATAAGGGATATTTTTAGTACACTTTGATTGTTCACTTCAACTATCTGAGGTTCGAAACCAATGTAAGATATCCTTAAACTCTTATCACTATTAGTCGTTAAGCTAAACTTACCGTTAATATCTGATATAGTTCCCTTAGATTCCCCTTCTATTAGTACACTAGCTCCAACAATTGGATCCCCCGCTTCATCGGTGATTACACCTGTAATTGATTTTGGGTCATCTTTGTGTTTACTTTGGCTTTTTTTTGCGGAGATGGTAATACTTTTATCTCTAACAGTATACACAATTGCTTTTCCTTGAAATGCTTTATCTAGTATTTCATTAATCGATGCATTTTTAAGAACAACAGAGACAACTGATTTTCCTACTTGTTCATCAACAATAAAAAATGAGTATTTAAAGTTCTTACCAAGTTCATCTACTAGTTGTTGAACAGTGATATTGGACACTTTAATGTCCATTTTATCTTGTTTCAGAGCATTTTGTGCATTAGTGCTAATGAAATTCGCTGAAATGATTAAAATCACCATCATAATGCGAGTAATTCTATTGAATTTGATCTTTTTCTGAAATCTGTGATGTTTGTTTTTCATATTATTATTTTTATCTTTGCGAACTGTTTTACATAAAGTAAGCCCTTCGCCTTTGAGCTAAAGACGCTAAAACTTTGATTGTAAAATGATTAATTAAAAGGGCTCAGTGTTTATTCCCCAATAGACGAGTCCTTTTTTTTGTGGTGGGAATGTGATTTTTCAAGTATTTTTACATAGGCATCTGTTTTTAAGGTTTTGTACTGTCAGTTTATTGAATCAACTATGTTGTATTTAAATCCCAATTCAGAATCCAGGGCATTCAGAATTTCTTCTATTGGCTCATCTTTTATGAATGAAGCTGAAATGATCTGGTTTTCTATTCCCTGATTTGAGATTTGAATTTTTATGTTATATATCTTTTCTAATTTTGCGATTAAATCAGCAAATTTTATATTCTTATAATTATACCTTCCGGAAACCCAAGCGGTGTTGTATTGAGTATCAACCTTTTTTGTTATGTGTTTTCCTGAAGAAGTATCATAAATTACTTCTTCTCCCGGGTGCAACAGTACATCACATTTATGTGCTGTAAAATGTACTGAACCCTCAACCAAGGTGGTTGAAACTTCAGATTTTTCTTCATTTGTCTCTATATTAAAACTAGTTCCCAAAACCTCTGTTTTAGTTCCTAATGCTTCAACTGAAAATGGCCTGGTTTTATCTTTCGAGACCTTGAAGTAGGCGTTACCGACAAGTTTAACATCCCTTCTTTTGTCTCCAAAATCCGATTTAAAAGTCAGTGAACTGTTTTTATTCAAGGTAACTTTCGTTCCATCCTTCAATGTATATTCAACTGGCACTGACTGCGCTGCATAGGTATATGATTCTTGATAAGGGTTAGCAATATAAAGATATGCTAATGAACATGTCATTACAAAAAATAAAATTGCTGCCGCGCTCGCGATTCGTAAGTAAAGCTTTCTAAAATTCGAAACTTGTGCTTCGGGTTCAAAATCAAGTCGAGCCAAAAGATTTGCCTCAAATGTATCTTTATCTCTTATGCCTGTTAGTTTCACATCAGCATCCCAATACTCTTTAAGTTGATTGTATATCAGGGAATGCTCGGTATTTTCAAGCAACATTTGCTTCAGTACTTTTTTTTCGTCAGCGCTCGCCTCTCCGGCAAGAACTTTCGATGCTAATTGAGAAAATTCATTTTCCATAATTGTGGGGAATTAATTACAATACTAAAGACACGGTTGATTAAAAATCCCCCCATCCAATATGGAAAAATTCTCATCAACTATTTTTTTATTTAAAATGAGGTAACTATAAGGAGTAAGAAATACAGGAAGGAAGGTTTATTTACTCAATCTTTCTTTTAGTTTGGCAACTGCGGAGGCAACTTGTTTTTCAATGGTTTTGATAGACACACCCAAAATCTCAGCTGCCTCTTTGTATTTCATTTTGTCTTCGCGCACCAAATGAAATGCTAGTTTTGTTTTTTGAGGTAATTCATTAATAGCAGAGTTTAACTCATCTACGGTTTCCTGAGTGATATAAATTGACTCTGGTGTTGTATTTGTATTGTGAAATGCATCAATATAAGACGCATCGAGATCAACCAACTCAGCTTTTGCTTTCCGAAGTTGATTCAATGCCTTATTTTTGGCAACTATAAAAATATAGCTATCCAGATCTTCTATTTCAGCTAATTTATGTCGGTTAGTCCAAAGAGAAACAAAAACATCGGCTGCCAACTCCTCACATTCCTGATCATTTTGGACAAACAGTGAAATAAATCGAATTACCTTATCTTCATAAGCACGAACTAAAACTCTGAAAGCACGCTCAGAGTTTTCGCTTGTAAGTAATTCTATTATTCTTTTCATTTAAATTCAGCTACATATATTTCACAAAATAATTATTAGAAACAATTTCAGAAATAGAAAGTCTAAATATCTGAATATGAGTGTCTGTTTTATAATAACTCTGTGTTATATTAAATAAGGTGCAGCAAAGATAACATTTTTTATATTGTTCAAAAGCAATTTTAATACGAAAGCAATATAAATGCTGCTATTTTGGTTATGACAGAGTTAGATCGTCCTACCATCTTAGAAAGCGAAGTGTTAATTAAAGTAGAGGCGATTAGTATAAATCCTGTTGATGTGAGAACTAGAGGTGGAGGAGCGATGGCCGACCACCTTAAACAGTATAATCCTTTAATTTTAGGTTGGGATATTTCAGGTGTAGTTACTAGCGCGGGGGCAAAAGTCTCAAAATTTAAAACTGGCGACAATGTTTTTGGAATGATAAACTTCTTAGGTCATGGAAAGGGATATGCTGAATATGTAGCAGGATCTGCAGAACATATTGCACATAAACCTTCAAATATAAGTCATGAAGAGGCTGCTGCTGCAACTCTATCAGCATTAACTGCTTGGCAGCTGTTAGTCCATTATGCAAAGTTAAAGTCAGGTGATAGGGTATTGATACAAGCTGCATCTGGTGGAGTTGGGCACTATGCAGTTCAAATTGCAAAGCATTTCGGTGCATATGTTATCGGTGTTTCTTCTTCAAAAAATAGACAATTCGTATTAGGACTCGGTGCAGACGAACACATTGCTTACGATGAACAGCGGTTTGAAGATGCTGTTAGTGAAGTAGATTTTGTATTGGACGCTTTTGCAAAGGATAATCTATATCAATCGCTTAAAGTAGTTAAAGATGGTGGTACAATTGTTAGTCTTTTGCCAATGATAAGTGAGGATATTTTACAGGAGGCAAAGAAAAAAAATGTGGATATACATTATTCTCTTGTTGAATCGAATGGTGTTGACATGGAGGCTATTGCAGACCTTTTAAGAAAAGGAGTTCTGAAATCACATGTTTCAAAAATATACCAGTTTGATAAAATGGGAGATGCACATATAGAAATGGAAAAAGGCAGGACTATTGGGAAAATCATAGTTAAACTCCAATAAGATATAAAGCATATCGATTTAATTAAATTATTTTAACATGTCTTTTTCATATTTTGTTTGCGATAATATCCAAAAATCAGTTATTATCGCAAACATTTTATTTGTTTTTCAAGTATCTTGCGCCGTTTACTAGACATTTTCTTCTTATGATGCGGTGGCTATCAAAGAAGCTATAAACAAGGTAAAATCAGTAACATCCCCCTGAACACTTGTTTTTTCCAAAGCAGCCATATATTCAGCTCTTCTTTCAACAGGTATAATGGTCCAATCGTACCCACCCGATATAAGTTGCGTATTCATCAGAAAGCGAGCAATACGCCCGTTACCATCCATATAGGGATGGATATACACAAAAAAGAAATGCCCCAACACTGCCCGTACACAAGCTTCAGGTTCATTTTTCAATAAATCAAATAAAACCGGCATCGCATCTCTTACAGCATCAGGATTCAATGGAGTATGCATAGAGCCACGGATATAAACTTGTTGCGTTCTGTATCCTGCTAAATCTGTTGGTTTGAGCAAGCCGGCCACAACACTGGGTGAAAATAATTCCCGATACCAGGCTCTATGGTCGTCATCAACAATCTCACCTGCATTTCCACCCTCAATAATTTTTACAATGCTTTCTTTTACTGCTTGAAAAGCCTGCCAATATCCTCTTGCAGCCATAGCATTCTTTTGTTCCATATCAGAAGTATTGTTTTCTGGTTCCCAGTTCCCCCTTCTCACTTTCTCAATCAAATCGTCAGTTACCTTATACCCCTCTATAGAGAGCGAGTGATAAGCATCCAGTTTATATTGTTCGTCCAAATGCCTCATATAAGTTTCAATCTCTATAGAGACTTTAGTGGTCTTCGGGAAATTTGCCAATACCACTTCTCTCATGGTATTCCACATTAGTTTTAGTCTCACGACGTAAGGTGAAGAGGTGCGTGTATAAGCAATGGTAGTCATATCAATAAACGGATCTTCTTCCCGAACAACATAACCAATACTTTTCATTGTGTTTATAATTTCATCAGCAATGGCTGCATTACCTATGTTTCTGAATGCTCCTGCAAGTCTTCCTGCTTTTGTTGTTTGGCCTTTTTCAAGTAAAATAGTTAGTATATTGGATGCATCTGGCAGAAGCGACAAACAAGTCCGGGCACTAATACTGTCTAGCCTGAAAAAATCCGGACTACACTCAATCAAAGCTTCAGCTAAAGAATATAGATTCAATCCATACTGGGCTTCTTTTATTATTGGACTTCCAATCGAAGTTTTGATATCAAGCAAGCTGGTATTGTGAAGTAGACTTCTGACATTGTTTGTGGCTTTTGGGGAACGAATAATAGCTTGTGTAGGTACAGTCCGATTACCACTATGCAATGCCAAAGACTGTTCAGCCGTTAAACACCAATCATTTTCAAACCGCGATTGAGCATACACAGAAATAAATTGCCAAAACGAAGTGTACCAATTAGTTGTATCTCCGGGCGTACTGTCAGGTCGCGAAGCTATATACCAGCCTTTCATGACTTCCTGAAGAAAGCCATTATCAACCAGTCGCACTAAATGAACCCTCGATAGTTCCGAAGATTTTATAATAGTATGATTATTCTCTTGTTGAAACCTCTGTAATTCCTGTAGAGAATCAGCTAATTTTTCTTGTATTGTTGCCATAATATATCCATGTATTTAAGCATCTATATTCACTCCACTAAAATCATGTGTAATTGCTAGTTTACTACGATGTGTAGTTATTAGTTTTTCACGATGTACACTTATTAGTCTTTTGTGTTGTACACTTATTAGTATTTCGTGCAAAAATAGTCTATTTAATTCAATTGTACAACTACTTACATAAGCACCAATAGTAGTTTGATCTTTGTCAATAAAAGAATATTTGGATGTTGAACGAGAATATATAATAGAAATACTATTAGTTTTTTATGCGTAAAGTGCTTGAAATAACAAAGTAATACAACAGCATGCCAATATATAAATTAAGGATTTTCTTTTTTTTAGATTACATTGTAGATAATTATTTTTACATTTGCAAACGAATAGTATAGAGCATTTAGAAATGAAACAAAATGAAGAATAATCAATTTGATACTAAAAGGTTAGATGGACTTCCCATAGATACTATTGCTCAAAAACTAGGGTTACAATTACGTAAGAATAAATGTAATTGCTTTATTCATGATGAAAAGACTCCTAGTTTTTCAATATATTAGAAGCAGTTCATTTTTTTTAGATAATGTCCAAATAAAAACGGACTAAAGTTAGGTTTAGTCCGTACTTCAGTCCGTTTTGCATTTAATGTGCTGATATATAGCCTATTTTGCGGAGAGGAAGGGATTCGAACCCCCGGTACCCTTTTGGAGTACATACGCTTTCCAAGCGTACCTCTTCAACCGCTCGAGCACCTCTCCGTATTTTATTTGGAGTGCAAATGTATAAAAATAAAACGGTAAAATAAAATGAAGTTGGATAATTATATGCCAAATAATGCCAACGCATTCTGAGTTGTTTGACTGTCAATTTGTTCTGCAGAACAATTATACACTTCTGCAAGTTTCTCGCATACCAGGCTTACATAAGCACTTTCGTTACGCTTGCCGCGGTGTGGGGCAGGAGTAAGGTAGGGCGAATCGGTTTCCAGTAGAATATGTTCCAATGCAATTTGCTCAACTACGGCTGCCAGACCTGAGTTTTTGAAGGTTACAATTCCGTTTATCCCCAGTTTAAATCCGCCAAAAGCAATAATCTCCTGTGCTTCTTCAATTGTGCCCGTGAAACTATGGAAAACACCGGTTAGACCTTTGTTTTTGTAGGGGGCAAGCGCATTCATTGTTTCCAGGTAAGAATCGCGAACATGGATAACGACCGGTAGCTTATATTCCAGTGCCCAGTCGATTTGTTGTTGAAACGCTGTGATTTGTTCTTTCAGAAAAGTTTTGTCCCAATACAAATCGATGCCTATCTCACCAATTGCAATCCAGCTGCGGCGTTTCAGCTCTGATTTTACTAATGCTAGTTCAATCTCATAGTCTTCTTTTACACTTGTTGGGTGCAAACCAATGGCAGCATGACAATAACCGGGATATTCGGCTTCCAATGCCAGCATAGGAGCTAAGGTACCGCTATCGCAATTGGGTAGAATGATGTGCTGAACACCTGCTTCTTTAGCCCGTTGAACTGTTTCGAGCCGATCGGCGTCGAAATCTTCGGAGTATATATGTGAATGAGTATCGATCGACATAATTCATAATGGATAATGCACAATTCAGAATCTTGAATCTTGAATCAGAGTGCAAAGTTAGACTTTCAAATTGTCGGATATTCAAAGTGCAACCTTTTTTTGAATAAGATTGCACTTTGGAACAATGTAGTTAATACTGTATATCTCGGAGTTAATAACGCCGAAGGCTAATATCGCGAAGCAAGATTATTCCCACTCAATAGTTGCAGGTGGTTTGGAGCTGATGTCGTACACCACGCGGTTAACTCCTTTTACTTTGTTGATAATTTCGTTCGACATTTTAGCCAGGAAGTCGTAAGGCAATTGTGCCCAATCCGCTGTCATGGCATCTGTAGAAGTTACGGCCCGAAGTGCAACGGCATTTTCGTAAGTGCGCTCATCGCCCATTACGCCTACCGATTGAACCGGAAGCAAAATAACCCCGGCTTGCCAAACCATATCGTATAAGTTCCAATCGCGTAATCCGCCAATAAAAATATCGTCGGCTTCTTGCAGGATGCGTACTTTTTCGGCGGTAACATCGCCAAGAATACGTACGGCTAATCCCGGTCCAGGGAATGGCTGACGTTTGATAAGATGGTGCATCATGCCAAGTTGAGTTCCTACGCGGCGCACTTCATCTTTGAAAAGTAAACGAAGTGGTTCGCACAGTTTCAATTTCATTTTGTCGGGCAGCCCACCTACGTTGTGATGCGATTTAATAACCGTACCGGTGATAGAAAGCGACTCGATAATATCAGGGTAGATAGTACCTTGTGCTAACCATTTTACATCTTCTATTTTATGCGCTTCTTCATCGAATACATCAATGAATCCGCTACCAATAATTTTACGTTTTTGTTCAGGATCCGAAACGCCGGCCAATGCTTTGTAGAAACGTTCTTTTACGTTTACGCCAATCACGTTCAATCCAAGGTGTTCGTAATCTTTCATCACGTTTTCGAACTCGTTTTTGCGAAGCAAACCGTGATCTACAAATATACAAGTCAGATTTTTACCAATGGCTTTGTTAAGCAATACGGCTGCAACCGATGAATCGACTCCGCCTGAGAGACCAAGCACTACTTTGTCGTTGCCAAGCTGTTTTTTTAGTTCGGCAACTGTACTTTCAACAAATGATGCCGGCGACCATTGTTTTGAACACTCACAGATATTTAAAAAGTTCTCCAGTAAAGTTGTTCCATCCAGGGTGTGAAATACTTCCGGGTGAAATTGAACACCCCAGGTCTTTTCACCTTCAATCTGATAAGCCGCAAGTTCCACATCATCTGTGCTGGCTACTTTCTTGAAATTAGCAGGAATCTTTGTGATCGAATCGCCGTGCGACATCCAAATTTGCGAACCGGCTTCTATGCCTTTAAAAAGTGCATCCGAACTATCAATGTACGATAGATTGGCACGTCCATATTCTCTGGTTCCTGCCGATTCGACATTTCCACCCGATGTAAAGGCCATGAATTGAGCGCCATAGCAAATGCCTAGAACAGGAAATTTACCGCGAATATTCGTTAAATCAGTTTTAAAAGCTGTTGGGTCATACACCGAAAAAGGACTGCCGGAGAGAATAACTCCTTTGACATTATCGGTTTGGTCGGGAAATTTATTGTAGGGCAAAATTTCGCAATACTCATTTAATTCGCGCAGACGGCGAGCAATCAATTGGGTGGTTTGAGAACCGAAATCGAGGATGATTATTTTTTCCAACATATACTTAATTTACAAATTACTGATTTACAATTTACAATTCCATTTCTTGCCACAAAGTAGTTGCTAGGAAAAGTTGCGCAAAAGTACGAAAAATGTGATGGTTATGCAAGAGTGAGATTGAATTTTGTGTTAATGGATATTTTGCCAGTGGATGATATAATTCGAAGAATTGCTTGACTCTTAATTTTATGTTTAACAACATTTTGTTGTGATTTTGATTAATTAATAGTTAGTATTGTGTATTGATTATTAGAATGTTATCTTTTTATACAAAAAAAAGAGCCATAAAGTGTTTTTAATTGTAAAAAATATACATTAACTTTGTATTTGAACCGCAAAATCAGAACTAATATAGTTGATAACTAGCACTAAAATTAGATACTATGAAACTAGAAAATGAAAAATTGAAATTAAACGGAATGGATGAAAGTCTTAGAACGTTTATGTCTGTTCCTATTTATAAAATAGGATCCTATACTTTTGATCTGGATACCCGACTGCTTGTTCGGAAAACAGAATCCATCAAGCTTGCTCAAAAAGAGACCTATATACTTGTGTGCTTAGCCGCAAATATAAATTCGATTTTTCTTCGCTCGGAATTATTAAAAACAATATGGAAGGAGGCGACCATAGAGAACTCCAGAAGTCTGGATGTGTATATCTGCAAACTGCGTAAGTTGTTGTCCAAAGATCTGAAAGTGAAAATCATTTGTTATAATCGAACCGGGTATCGGTTGAATGTAAGATGATTACACGCATTTAAGCCCTGCTTTTTACAAATCGAATGATGTCTATAGTATGAAACAAACAAATCTTTTTCTTCTTTTTTTAGCAGGTGCTCTTACTGCCTGTAGCCCAAAAATAAGTACTTCACTTACCAAACAATACCCTCCACTTCTCGAAAGTACAGCTGTGTCTGTTATTGAGATAGGTGATTCAATTCCTCCTAAGAGTGAAATGTTAGGGCGGTTGAAAGTAGGCGATTCCGGGTTTACGATGAAGTGCGATTATAATACCATACTTGAAGCAGCTAAGTTGGAAGCCCGTAAAGTGGGCGGCAATGCCATCGAAATTGTGACACATCAATATCCGGGTTTAATATCAACCTGTCATCAAATTACTGCCAATATTCTCAAAGTTCACAATCTGTCTGATTTAACGAATAACTATGCTACACTTAATGCTTCGGATACCTATGTTTCAAGAAATGAGGCTTATTCACATTGGCGGTTTGCATTAAATGGCGGACTTACCTATAATTTGGGTAAAGCAGATAAATCATTAGACCAGCAGCTCCAAACTTACTATAAGCAGTTGCGATTTGGTACACAACTTGGTGCTGAGGTCATTTATTTCCTGAATGAAACATCAGGTATTGGTTTTTGCTACTACTCTTTGGCTACAGGTAATAGCCTTGATGGTGTGACTTTATCTTATGGTAGTCAGGTTGTTGCTCAAGGGGTGATGAGCGATGATATCAATCTGAGTTTTATCGGACCAATGTATTCGGGGCGGATGATTACAGGCAGGGATAAAAATAATGCGTTAGTTGGCAACGTTGGTATTGGATATATGGGGTATACAGATAACGTACAACTGGGTACGTACCATTCCAAAATAAAGGGAGGTACAGTCGGTTTTCTTACTTCAATCGGATACGATCATGCCATTTCTAAAAGTACTTCACTGGGTGTTCAACTCTCTTTGGTGTCAGGTAGTTTATGGCAATACGATCAGTTTGATGGAACTACAACAACGCATGTTAAGCTAAATAAGGATAATTTTATGAGTCTTGGGCATATTGACCTTTCCGTTGGATTAAGATTTAATACCCCAAAAAGGAGATAGCTTACTTCAACAACAACGAACTGTCTCCGTAACTCAAAAACCGGAAATTATTGGCCAGTGCATAATCATAAATATCTGTCCATTTACCATCTACAAACGCCGAAACGAGTAGGAGTAAGGTGCTTTTGGGTTGATGAAAATTAGTAATGATGCCGTTTGTCAACTTGAATTGGTATCCGGGTTTTATCATTATTTGCGTTTCGGCATGAAGGGTTGTGAGTCGGTTATTGTCCAAATAATTCAGAATATTTTGCAAGGCAACAGAGGGCAGTACTTCGCTACCACCCACATAAGGTTCCCATTGCGACACCTTAATATTCTTATTCAAATCGCTGTTGTCGAACGCTCCCCTTTCCTCGAGGAGAGGGGTTGGGGTAAGTTTTTTTCCGATATAATACAAACTTTCCAACGTTCGTACCGATGTAGTTCCTACAGCAACGATATTTCCAAGTTTGTTTAGCAAATGTTCCACAGTGCTGCGGTGTACCGAAATAACCTCGGTGTGCATGCGATGGTCGTTTACCGTTTCTGTTTTTACAGGTTGGAAAGTTCCTGCGCCAACGTGCAATGTAAGCTCTTCGGTTTCGATGTTTTTGGTCTTGAGGCTCTCAAATACTTCGGGGGTGAAATGTAAACCGGCTGTTGGTGCTGCCACCGAACCTTTTATTTTGGAATAAACCGTTTGGTAATTAATAATATCACTATCTTCTGTTTTTCTGTTCAAATAGGGCGGAATAGGTAGTTCTCCTGCTTTTTCAAGAATATCAGCAAAATGAATATCAGCATTGTCCCATGTAAAATGAATGCTGTGGGTATTCCCTTCCGAAGCTAAAAACCGGGCGGTGAAAGCGCAGGTTTTACCATCCAGATCTATTTGTTTGCTCAGTGTTCCTTCTTTCCATTTTTTCAAATTACCCACCATGCATCTCCACGTACATTCGGTAGTGGCACCAAGCGATTGCGCATAGTCGGCCGGTGTTAGCGGTTCCAGACAAAATACTTCGATGCGTGCCCCTGTTTCTTTATGAAAAACGAGTCGTGCCTGAATTACGCGTGTGTTGTTGTACACCAGCAAAGCATTTTCGGGCAGAAAATCACCAATGTTTGAGAAGGTGCTTTCTGTAATGACTTCATTTTTATAAACTAACAGTTTGGAAGCATCGCGTCTCGGCAACGGGAACTTAGCAATGCGTTCATCGGGTAGCGGATAGTCGAAGCTATCGATATAAAGGAGTTCGTTTTGTTTTACTGTATTCACTTTAGCTGGAAAAAATGTTGTATTTTTGTGCAAAAGTAGTATAAAGTTACGATTTACAAGTAATAAGTTGCTAGAAAACAAATCGAGAAATAAGTATAAAGTAGCCGGTTGAGAGATTTTTCTCAGAATGGTTTCAAAATAAGTAGTATGATAAAAAAAGGTGATAATGTGCGTTTTTTGAACGCAGTGGGCGGAGGATTGGTAAGCCGTGTGGATGAAGCCAAGAAAATGGTGTACGTGGAAGATGCCGATGGATTTGAAATTCCTGTGTTTGAACGTGAGTGTGTGGTGATTGCTGCTATCAACGAAAAAACAAATTTTCCGGTAAAAGATTTTAGCTCTAAAACGGCTGCTACTGTTCAAAAGCCGATTGAAGTTTATGTTGAGGAGCCAAAACCTAAGCAAGTTGTTGTTGAAACTGCCGAAGGTGAAACGTTGGTAGCATTACTTGCGTTTTTTCCCATGGACATTAAACAAATGCAAACTACTTCCTACGAGTGCTATTTGGTAAACGACAGTAATTATTATTTGAATTACAATATCATTAATGGAGAAAATGACGCTTGGAAAAGTGTTGCTAACGGACTTATTGAACCGAATACCCAGGAATTGCTTGCTGAAATCAGCAAAGAGGAACTGAGTGCGTGGGAGCGATTACGGGTTCAGTTGTTACCTTTCAAAAAGGATAAAAGTTATACTCCACAGTCACTTGTGGATGTGAATGTAAAAATCAATGCAGTGAAATTCTATAAGTTACATAGTTTCACTACAAATGATTATTTCGACGAACCGGCCATGTTGATTGATATTGTTTCGGAAAATGAAAAAGAAGCAGACACCAAAAAGATGACAGATATTTCGCCGGAGGAAATTAAGCAGGCTATGTTTCAGAAAGAGCCAACCGGTAGACCACGAATTGTGAATCGCCCACAGACTTCGGACATTCTTGAAGTGGATTTGCATATCGACGAATTGCTGGATACCACAGCCGGGTTGTCGAACGCTGCCATACTTCAATGTCAGTTGGATAAATTCCACGAAGTGCTTGATGCCAATAAGAACCGCAAAGGACAAAAAATTGTTTTTATCCACGGAAAAGGGGAAGGTGTGCTTCGCAAAGAAATAGAAAAGCTACTCAAAACACGCTACAAAGCATACTATTTCCAGGATGCTTCGTTCCGCGAATATGGATTTGGAGCTACGATGGTAACTATTAAGTAAAAAAAGTTGAATAACCCCTAACCCCTAAAGGGGAACTAAGCTACTTTCGTCTCGTGTATTTTTATTTATAATATGAGTGAAAGAAAATTGTGCTAACTTAGTTCCCCTTTAGGGGTTAGGGGTTATTTTACTCCGTCAAGAATAATATTCTTTTTTCCACTGCTTTCTCGCACACCGGACAGAACCCTTTCGCCGTGTTTGTACGCATTCTGCAATCGAAGAACGGGCGATACATGCCTTTCTTCAGATAACCTCCTCCTTCGAAGATACCTATTTTTGCCTTGTTCTCATCGGTCAATGGAGTTGGAATAACGATCCCTTCCGGTAAATCAGTTTTCCATTTTGTGTCGAATTTCACTAATGAGCTGATATTGGGCTCCCAAGGTTCAATTTTGATGTCGTACATCCCATCCAGCGCATCGTTGTCGTAGAAATATTCATCCCCCAATCCGGCAAATGAGTGTCCAAATTCATGCACAGTAACTTCGGTTTGGGCTCGTTTACTGTCTGCTGAAGCAAGGGTGTAGAAGTTATAAATTCCCCCGCCACCATAGGTTTTTGTATTTGCCAGAATGTAAATAGCGTCGTAAGGCACCAAAGCGGCATAGTCGTGTACGGTGAATACGTTGGGGGTGGTTAGATATCTGTCGGAATAGAAAGTGTAATAATGCGATCCGAGTGCGGAATTTCTCCAGTTGTTGTTTTGTGGTTTCGATACTCCGGTGTCAATTGATGCTGCTGCAATGGCATAGACATTGATTCTCGATTTGTATTTCGCGAATGGTTCGTGTGTAAATAGATTGTCAGCTAGTTTTTTAGCATCGCGGAAAAATTTCGCACGTTGTTTAATCGTGTACCCTTCAGCAATAACGGCAATGTCAATCGCTTTCTCGGACGAAGCAGTTTTGCAGATAGTTTTTAGGGGAACGTTTGTCGGTGCTGTGCGACGAATGAGTTTGTCGTTGGGCGAAATGCCGAATTGAATCAGCTTTTCCCATTTATCGAAATCCAGTCGTCTTTCTATAATTACTTTCACCGCTTTTAGCGGATAGGGAAACTGTACGGATTGTTCAAAGCTTTTGTTGACTAGCAGAGCCTCGGGAGTTGATTGCCATTCGAAATACAATGTGCTGAAACCCTCGGCGTAAATCAGTGCGTTGCTGATGCTATCCAGTACCTGAAAGCGATATTCACCTAAATTCATATCGTCGGTCAGATGCAAACGGCGCCCACCCCAAAATGGTTCCTGAATAATTTTGCTGAGCGTAGCAGTTGTCGACTTTGCATTTCCGCTCAATTGAAAATCAATTCTGCATGCTTTTTCGCCAAAATAGTTCGAATATTGTTGTGAAAAAACGGATGAACAAAAAATCAAAAAGAGGAAGAGGGTGTGCGTAGGTTTTGACATAAGTTTGTTGTGATTGAATGTTTATGCAAATTAAAGAAAATTTACAAACAAAACCTAAACAGAAAACACTTTTTCGTATTTATTGCCGCATTTAGTTCCTCTTTCTGATTTTTCTTGTAAAAGTGTTATTCGTTTGCATATGTTTTTGCGGCAAGCATTCTTTTTTCTGCCAGTACATTGTTTGTATCGGTGTGCGTTATACCATTTTCATCGATACTGATAAAGCGAGTTTCAGAATGTTTATAACCGGGTTTTTGTACCATTAGAATATAATCGCCTTTTTCAATATTATCAATAATTATTTCATTATTTTTATTGCTTTCATTCTCCGCCACAATCTCCATTGTTTTAGCGTTCAAAAGAGTTGCTGTGGCATGGTTTGCAGTTTGATTTTCATGCTTTACAAGTTTTACCTTGATTTCAAATGCCTTTTGAGCAAATACCTGAGTTCCCATAAATACTAAGCCCATAAGCAAAAGTACTTTTCTAAATTGAATTGTTTTCATAATTTGATGTTTTGAGTGTTGGTTGTTTTATAATCAGATTTAAACGAGATAATTATTTAGCGCTGCGGCTTTGTTCTTCGCTGGAAGCTGTTGAACGGTTTCCACGGGTTTTAAATTCCGATTTTCCAAAGCGGTAATTGAACGAAACTTTCAAACGACGCGAATCGTATCTGTTTTCTACGTCAATATCCACATTGTCGTATTTTGCGTACGCACTGCCTTTTCCGGTATTGAAAATATCGCTGACCGCTATTTTGATGCTTCCCTTATCGTTCAGAATTTTTCGTTGTATTCCTAAGTCAATCGTGTAACGTTGGCGCACAATGATATTGCTTATCAGCATTCCCGAGTTATAATATCCGCTCAATTCCATTTCAAGTTTGTAGGGTAGTGAGAAATTATTGCTCATATTTCCATTAAAACTCCATTGGCTTATTTTGGATCCGGCATTCGATTCCAGTTGAATTTCTTTATACATTCCGGTAACGGTTCCGTTTAATCTCCACCATTTCGTGGGTTGTAGTTGGAAAGTTTCGGATACGTTCAAATCCACCGAATTATTTAGATTCTCATTGGTTTGATACACTGATTTAGTAGCATCGTTTTGTTTTATAATTTGTGTAAAAAGTCCGCTTGTATAGTTATAGCCTACGCTGGTTATAAACATGCTTTTGAAACTATGACTTAATCCCAACGAGTGTGTAAACTGTGGTTTTAGGTTCGGATTTCCCACGTTGTACGTGTAAGGATCTATCATCCATTTGAATGGATTGAGCATGTCGTAGTCGGGGCGTCCTATCCGGTAGCTGTATTTGAAGTTGATACTGTTGTCCTTATTCAGCGTTTGTTGAACAAAAAATGAAGGGAATATTTTCAAATAACTGGTATCGTTTACCTGATGAGTGGTCACCGAAGTTCCTTTTGAAACAGTGTTTTCAAGGCGTAATCCTAATTGAAAGGTTGTTTTATCAAACTGAGCCCTTCCATTAACGTAAGCGGCCTGAATATTTTCTTCGTACTGAAAATGGTCGTTTTGAACCAAATAGCCGTTCATATCTATCTTGCTGTCGGTGTTTACGAAACTCGTTTTTGCTCCGGCTTCAAAATTGAACTTTTTGCCCATTGGAAGAATATAGTCAACTTTAGCGGTGTAGATATTGATATTATTGCCTTGCAATGTGTTTACAAGTATGTCATGATTCAATGTGTTGCCCGCGCTGTTGTAAAAAACTCCGTTTTGAGTGTTTGGACTGCGGTAGTTGAACCTTGCATAGTCGAAATCGGCACTGATGGATTGACCGGTGGTGTCAATGTCCCATTTATAATTGGCGTTATAAGTTTGGTTGTTCCAACGACTGTTGGAGGTAGAAGTTGAAACCAGCGACGAATCAACATGCATATATTTATCGGCAAATGAAGTAGTTCCGGCATCGGCATTATTATTATGACCGGTACTCCCGCGGAACATAACGCTCACTACATGATTCTTTTTGATGAAATAGTCAGCTCCGACTTTGTAGTTATGCGATTGACCATCGTAATTACCATCCGTATTGATCAATTGATGAGCGCCTTGTAGTGTTGCACTTGTAAAATTACGAATTGCTGTCATGCCGTTCGATCCGGCCCAGTTGTAGAGGGAGTAATTGCCGTACACATTTAGCTTGCCATAGTTCATATTCAGATCCAGACCTCCATTCCAACCAAATTTGCTTGCCGTTTCTATTCCCGCAAAAGTACTTCCGTTGAAGCCGGGTGCTTTGTTATGTTTGGTCTTGATGTTGATGATGCCTGAGTTTCCTTCCGCATCGTAGCGAGCTGATGGATTTTCAATAATTTCGATGCGATCAACATTTTTACCTTGCATACCTTTGAGCATGGATGCCAGCTGAGTGGCCGAAACGTAAGTCGGTTTCTCGTCGATCAATATCTTTACATTTTGTTTTCCTTTCATGCTGATATTGTCGCTGTTATCAATCACTACGCCTGGTAGCTTTTTGAGAATTTCGTACACATTTTCGGAGGCAGTAGTAATCGAAGCTTCGGGGTTGACAATCATTTTGTCGACTGTTTGCTCGATAAACTTCTTTTTTGCCACTACTTCCACGTTGCCCAGTTGATGACTGGATTCGGCCAATACAACATTTTTTTCAACAACCTTACTGTTTTTCGGATCAATAGTCAGTTTTTCCGATTCGCTTTTGGAGTAGCCAACCATGGTAACTGCAAGAATGTATTCACCCGGTTTTACTTTTTCAATTACAAATTCGCCCTTTTCGTTACAAATTTGCCCTTTGAATAATTCTTTAGTGGATGAATTCAATAAAGTGGCGGTTGCAAACTCGATAGGTTTATTTTTCGTGTCGGTAACCCGACCTTTGACGATGGCCGATGGCTCTGCAAAAAGTGCAGTGGCGATAAGTACGAAACAAATGGATAGCCATGTACGACCCAAATGAAAATGATTAGAAAGTATCATAATGTATAATTTGTGGGTTAATAGAAATTTTAATGAATGATTGATTATTACCGTTTGAGTCGGTTACTAGTATTGACTCAAATTTCGAAATATCATAACATCGGTTTTCATTGTTTTTTTAATTAGACGCAATGATTGCATCGTTTGGATTTAGTGTGTTTGTATTTTATTATTTTGAATTCGCTGTGTTTGTTGTTTAGTGTAATAGTGTAATAGTACACCGCAAAAGTATTAGATGTTTTTCAATCCACAAATAAATTATGGTTAAATCTTTGAATTAAAGGTAAAATAATTTAAATAGAGGTAATGTCTAAATTGTAAGTATCAGATAAATAGCGACTTGTATTTTGTTTAATTGTGTTGTTTCAATAGCATTTTTATGTGTGAAGAATGAATTTTCTTGTCGGGAGTTGACAAATTATTCGGGATTTTGGAAATAGGGGAGGCTCAATGTTATCCGTTTGAAGGAATTCATAGTTGTAAAATGATTATTTTGAGATAAAAATGATATATCTTTGCAGCCCTTTATACCAACTTTTTCTACACGCAACTGTTTTACAAGTAGGAACTCAAATTTTCGATAAATTACTATGTACATAATAAGTAAAGAATTTCATTTCTCTGCCAGTCATATACTTAATGGACTTAAAGATGATCACCCATGTAAAAGATTACATGGTCATAACTATGTGGTGAGTTTTAGTTTTAAGTCTGAAACGTTGAATGAGGTCGGATTTGTAATCGATTATCGTGAGTTGGACCCCATTAAGAAATATCTTGATAACATTTTCGATCATCGACATCTAAATGACGTAATGCCGGATATAAACCCAACAGCTGAAAATATTGCTAAATTTCTCTTCGACATTTTTAAGAAGCAATTCCCACTTTTATTCAGGGTTGAAGTGAAGGAAACACCCAAAACAAGAGCTATCTATGAAGCTTAAATTGAAGGTGGTGGAGATTTTCAATTCCATCCAGGGAGAAGGTGCCAATGTAGGAAGATCGGCCACATTTGTTCGTCTTTCAAACTGCAATAAAAACTGCGCGTATTGTGATACCGACTGGGATGTTGGAACGGAAATGACTGTGGATGAAATCCTGGCTGAAGTAGGGAAGTACCCTGACTCAATGATTGTTTGGACAGGCGGCGAACCTACACTGCAATTGACGAGTGAAGTTTTAGCTGAGTTTAAAGATTATTTCCAGGCAATTGAGACCAATGGTACAAATCCTGTTCCTGCAGGGATAGATTATATCTCCTGTAGTCCGAAAGTGGGGTGGGAGATGTTGAAACAAAACTTTGAGTCGGTGGATGAGTTTCGCTTTCCTGTTGTAGCCGGCGATGAAATTCCGTCGATAGATGTACTCCCACGCGCTGCGAATTATTTTCTAAGCCCTATATTTGACGGCGAAGTGAAGAAAAGGGTGGAAATCAATCGTGCAAATCTGGATTATTGTTTGTCGGTTATTCAGCACGATCCCCGTTGGAGATTATCGGTGCAGCTTCATAAGTTGATTAACGTGCAGTAACTTCCCACCAAAAACTTATTCGATATCAATCACATACTTATCCAATAATCCAAGCACTCCCATTCTCGAAAAGCGGGCTTTTTTTATTCTGTTATTCTCCGGGTCGATAGAATAGTTGAACGCAGTCCGGAAATCTGTTTTCTCCAGGTTTGATCTGAAAAAGATAGCTCGCTGCATATCGCAATTGTCGAACATGGATGCGCTAAGGTCGGTTTCCGAGAAGTCGGTCTCTTGCAGGTTGCTGTTTCGGAAGCAGGTCTTTTTTAATTTCAGTTTATTGAATACGGCTAGTTTCAATACGCAATTTTCAAAATCCACCGATAGCAGAAAGGGATTACATTCTTCAAACTGAACTCCCAATAATTTACTGTTGATGAACCTGACATCGTTGAGCGTAGTGTTTTTCAGACTCGCTAAACTAAAGTCACAGCTATCAAAAGTGCACTCCCGAAATACGACATTCAGCAAATCTACATTATGAAAATTACAATTTACAAACTTGCAGTCCTCGTATTCGCCTTTTGGTAGGTTGGTTACGGTATAGTCGATGCGTTCAAAAAGTTGATTTTCGGTCAATTTGTTTGGAGTTTAAATGAGCGACAAAAATAGTCAAATCCATCAAGAAATGATCCCGGTCGGACATAAAAAAACAGAGAATCGCATTGAGCAATTCTCTGTATCCCATTTCTTCAGGAAGCGCTATTCATAAAGCCAAACTGCCTT
The DNA here is from genome assembly GCA_942493025.1 of Paludibacteraceae bacterium. GTDB lineage: Bacteria > Bacteroidota > Bacteroidia > Bacteroidales > Paludibacteraceae > Paludibacter. The sequence continues at coordinate 2,472,056 of OW818663.1, read as the reverse complement.
ATTTACGAATTCTTCCTTGTTTAGTTGGTATAGCATAAACGCAGCTACATTTGCCCGCGAAATTCGCACACTACCTTTCAAGGTCATTTTTTCGCTTCCAAACTTCAAATTAGCTGATATCCCTTTATTTGTCAACCCACCCGGGCGAACGATTGTCCAGCGTAATTTGCTATCCATAATGCGTTTCTCGTTCGTGTTATGGTCGGCAAGTGGTACGCGGAGTACTATGTTAACCAGCAGGAACCGTAGTGGTTGCGGCAGATAATTCCGGCTCTCACCGGCACCGATACTCGACATGTAAATAAAACGCAGCACATTAACCTGTTCCATTACATGTACAATGCAGTTAATGCCGTCAACAATGTCGGGAGACGAATGTCTTAATGAATTGCCGCCAAGCACAGAGACACAGGCATCTGCTCCCGTAATGGCCTCTTTTAGTTTAGGTAAGTCAACAACGTTCCCTACCACAATCTTTAGGTGTGGATGCTCTACAGCGATGGAGCTGAGCTGTCTGACGTAAGCTGTAACATGATGACCCAGTTTTAGAGCCTGACTAACCAAATGCGAACCGGTTTTTCCGGTAGCACCGAAAATAACGACTTTCATATCATGGTATTTTAAAGGATAAAATTTTGTACATGCAAAGAAAATACTTTATTGGTAATTATCTAAATATGATTAATTTAATGCCACATGTGCTGTTCGGATACGGACTGACCTCGTCTGGTGAACCGAAAAACAAGTGAAGTTGGCGGTTAAAAATCGTCCTGTTTGAGTCCCGACGTATTTCGTCGGGGCGAGTTTGGACGATTTCAGCCAACGAGCGCAAGTTTTTCGAGTGAAGCAGGCGGAGTCTTGACTTTTTTTGCATACTCTTTTGCGTCAAGGCAAAAAAGTATGTGGGGTTTGGGGCAAAACCCCATTTTAATATAACTTAAAAATCCACCTCCTTTGGGGGTAGTTGTTTAACTATTTGTTATCCGGTAAATTAAATTGCGACAATTATTTGTTATCATGTACAAAAAGGATAAAATTATTATCTCTTTTTGGCAACAAGTATAAATTGTTCAAAATCAGTAATTACACCTTCCACGCGTTCCCGACTCAATACATGATAGGTTTGAGCTGTTTGTACTTCAAATCCGGCTTCTCTAAACTGCTCGGTAAGTATGTCTGTATCAAAACCCTGATGCGGAATGGGTTCAAAGCGGTGAAAAGATCCATCTTCCAGTCGTAAATCGCCAATAACAACGGTAGCACCCGCATTGGTAATACTGGATAGGTGGCATAATGTTTTTTCAATGTCGGGCACATGATGCAACGCCATGCACGCAAATGCCAAATCTATGTCCTGGTGCCGATAATCATAGACTTCTCCATGAAGTGTTTCGCAGTTGGAGTCTTCGTCTAATTTTTGTTTCAAAACGTCCAGCATAGCCGCTGAAGTATCTTCGAATACGATATGTCCTACTTTATCGGCTATCTGCAATCCTACTAAGCCTGTACCTGCACCAATTTCCAATGCTTTCCAATGGGGTTGAGGATCAATGTGTCGGAGCATTTCTGCCACAAATATTTCCGTCATTTTTGTTTTTTCAGGGCTGTCCCATTCGGCAGCACGATGTGCAAAATTATCTTTCATGTATATCATTCTTGTTTACTAAATAAACATAATTGAGGAGGAAATGTTCTGAAAAATGTCTATTATTCGGGTTTGCTCGATTTCCAAATCGCGTAGACTGTTTTATAATCGCGACTTAGAAGTCGCGAGACCCAAACGTTCTTCTATTCTTGTAACCCATAACCTGTAACTTTCACAAACTTGTATATTCATTCAAAAAAATGTACTTTTGCCATGTAAACCAATACCGGGAGATGAAGGCAAGATCGGTACAAAAAGATCTTCATACTTCAATCATTCCGACTTTATATAAATGATAAATGAATACATTAATTAAAAAAAGTATTATGGCAATAGCCGTGGTGGCAGCCACTTGCGCTGCAAATGCAGAAACTCCGGTTATCGGAAAGCATCAACCTACTATCTCCAATGGACTTATGACGCCAGAAGTGTTATGGTCGTTTGGACGTGTGGCAGGTGTGCAGGTTTCGCCCAATGGATTGAAAGTGTTGTACAGCGTTTCGTACTACAGTGTAGCCGAGAACAAAGGTAATTCGGAACTTTTCGTGATGAATGTTGATGGCTCGGATAAAAAACAGATAACCAAAACGGCCACTCGCGAAGCAGCAGCTAAGTGGATGAAAGATGGGGAGCATATTGCTTTTCTGTCGTCGGAAACAGGCAGCATGCAGCTTTGGACAATGAAAGCTGATGGCACCGAACGCAAACAGATAAGTGATAGAAAAGAAGGAATAAACGACTTTGCTTTCTCGCCCGATGAAACAAAGATTCTTTTTGTGGCGGATGTAAAATACGGTCAGCGCACGGTCGATAAATATCCCGATCTTCCAAAAGCAAGTGGTTTGATCGTCAATGACTTGATGTACAAGCATTGGGATGAATGGATACAAACCGTTCCACATCCATTTGTTGCCGATTTCAAAAACAATAAAGTAGAGAATGAAGTAGATGTGCTAAACGGAGAACCATTCGAAAGTCCAATGAAACCTTTTGGCGGCATTGAGCAACTTGCCTGGAGTCCTGATGGCAAGACGGTGGCGTATACCTGTCGCAAAAAGACAGGAAAAGAATATGCCCTTTCTACCAACTCGGATATTTACTTTTATAATGTAGAAACAAAGAAGACCGAAAACAAAACGCAGGGCATGATGGGCTACGATCAAAACCCAAGCTTTTCGCCCGACGGTAAATGGTTAGCCTGGGAAAGCATGGAGCGCGACGGTTACGAAGCAGATAAAAACCGCTTGTTTATCATGAACATTGCCACCGGCGTAAAAACGGATGTATCGGCTCAGTTCGATCAAAACTCTACAAGTTTAACCTGGAGTGCCGATAGCAAATCTATTTATTTTGTAAGTTGCTGGCATGCTGTTACAGAGGTTTATCGTGCCGATATTGCCAAAAATAAGATTACACAAATCACCAAAGGCGTTCATGATTATTCGTCGGTAGCATTGGCCAAAGACAGACTTATCGGGGTGAGACATTCGATGAGTAAACCCGATGAAGTGTATGCTATCAACCCAAAAACAGGTATTGAAACAGAACTTTCGTTCGAGAACAAAGAAATCCTTTCTCAATTGGAAATGGGCAAGGTAGAAGAACGTTGGATTACAACTACCGATAATAAACAAATGCATACCTGGGTGGTTTATCCACCGCATTTCGATAAAACGAAGAAATATCCTACCTTGCTTTTCTGCGAGGGAGGACCACAATCTACGGTTAGTCAGTTTTGGTCGTACCGTTGGAATTTGCAACTAATGGCTGCTAACGGTTATATCGTTGTGGCGCCTAACCGTCGCGGATTGCCCAGCTTTGGTATGGAATGGTTGGAGCAAATCAGTGGTGATTACGGTGGTCAGAATATGAATGACTATTTCTCTGCTATCGACGCGTTAGCCAAGGAGCCTTACGTAAACAAAGACAAACTGGGCTGCGTGGGTGCAAGTTACGGTGGATTCTCTGTTTACTGGTTAGCCGGTCATCACGACAAACGTTTCAAAGCTTTCCTTTCTCATGATGGTATGTTTAACCTGCCTCAACAATACCTCGAAACTGAAGAGATGTGGTTTGTAAACTGGGATCTGGGTGGTGCTTATTGGGAAAAAAATAATGCCATTGCGCAACGTTCGTATGCTAATTCCCCTCACTTATTTGTCGATAAATGGGATGCACCTATCCTGGTGATTCATGGCGAAAAAGATTATCGTATTCTGGCTTCGCAAGGTATGGCAGCTTTCAATGCAGCCGTGTTGCGTGGTGTGCCTGCTCAGATGCTTATTTTCCCCGACGAGAACCACTGGGTATTGCAACCGCAAAACGGTATCCTTTGGCAACGTACATTCTACGAATGGTTGGATAAATGGCTGAAATAGTAGGTAGAAAGTAGTAGGAAGTAGTAGGAAGTAGGTAGGGCTGCTTTCATATAAATAGCAAGAGGATGTTCCGAAAGAACATCCTCTTGCTTATTTATATAACTCGTTGTGCATTTAATTTGAAAATTGTATTTTCGATGAATGTTCATTCATTTTGCCATGTTTATGCCCGACTGACCTCGTCTGGTGAACCGAAAAACAAGTGAAGTTGGCGGTTAAAAATCGTCCTGTTTGAGTCCCGACGTATTTCGTCGGGGCGAGTTTGGACGATTTCAGCCAACGAACGTAAGTTTTTCGAGTGAAGCAGGCGGAGTCTTGACTTTTTTGCTTACTTTTTGTGGCAAGACAAAAAGTAAGTCAGGGTTTGGGGCGGAAGCCCCGATAAAACGAGATGACTCTTTCTAAATCACTATGGTTTTATACAATAGTCTATTTGTTTAAACCTAGATAATGAGAGTGACAAATAACTACAAAGAAAAGCAATAGTTCAATAACGCTTTCATATCCGCCAATGACTCAAAATCAACTTTGTGGGTGCTGAAATATGCCTCGATAACTTGTTTGTGTTTAGAAAAGGCCTTGATAACCTGACCTTGCGAACTGGCTTTGATAAACTGGTTATCTCGCTTTATCCAGAAAAAATAATGTGTTTTTGCTTTCAGCTTTTCATTTTTGGATAGTTGAGTCATAGACACTGTTTGTCCTCCATCAGTAGAAGAGAGTGATGAAATAGATTTGGTATTGGACACTTGTGAGTAGCCACCATAGCCCGCCTCTTTTCCGGTAGTAACCAACATTGCATTAAACTGGATATATACCGCCTCTTTATCCAACGTTACTTTTTCGAAAAACTCTTCGCCGGTGTAATTTACAAAGGTGCGGTCGGCAATAACTACAGAGTCGATAGATTGAATGAGCCCTAATGCCAGTACTTCACCGTTTCGTTTGAAAAGCATTTGCTTGAGAATTGTTTGATAATTCAGTTGAGACTCAACAACCTTAGCATTTTTGAAATAAACTTTTCCTTTTTGGTAATCGGGAAAGATAAATGCACCGGTTATTTCGGCCGATTGGGCAGTAAATGAGAATAGAAATGATAAAATGATGAGCGTGATGGTTGCTTTTTTCATGTGAATTAGTTTTTTCAGTATGTTTTAAATGAAGGATGATGACGGTTAACGATAGCTCGAAATAGAATAGTTCGAAGTCCGGTTTAATGTACTAGACTTGAAAGTATTATGTCCGATAGCTGCTGCAAAGATAATGTTTTTTAATAATACGACTAATCATTCGTATTTTTTTTATTTAAAAAATGCTATTGCTGTATAAAGAGAAGTAACCGGGCTTAGTCAACTGATACAGCTGTTTATGTTGGCTTGTAACGACAAAAGCATTTGAAAGATATAATGTGCTCTAATCAAATTAAAATAGCGTGAGTTCGATAGAATAATTGAATGTGAATTACATATAAATAGTTGTAGAGCAATTAGAACGGTTGAAAGGATTGACTTTGGGGTCGGTGCGCTGCACCTTAATGCCATAACGAAACATACAATACTACAAATAGGTCGGTGCTCTGCACCTAATTCAAAGCCACAGGGTGGCGAATTGAAAATCGGCGTAGCCAAATATTTGTAGCACGAATAAACAGAAGAGGACAAAGGTGCAGCGCACCGTACTATTTGTAGCATTCAAACCAACCCATACCCAAAAGGTGCAGCGCACCGAGCCATTCGTTCTGTTTCAACAAAGAAAGTCTGTTACATATATCGAACTCACGTTAAAATAAATAAAAGAATAGTACCTGTCTGCGGTAGGAGGTTCTATTCTTTTTAAAAAATACGACATTATATTTTGACCACTGCTTCCAATAAAATTTAATGGTCCTATATTTCACTTTAATTTCTTCTTTATTCTCCAGGTTCTGATAAATTATGAAAAAATAGAATCAACTTGGCAGAAAGACTATTACCTTTGCAAATTATGTCAAAAAAGAAGATGAATGGAGAGTAATAAAGAGCAAAAAAAGGTATTGAACACGATTGAAGTAGAGAATTGCATTTCGGTTTTAGAACATTTACTGGAGAACGGTGATCAACTCATTCACTTGCCCGAAGAGCAGCGCATTAAGCTAATGAAGATGGCCGGACAAATTACCCGTCCGGATAGAGCTGAACTTAAGAAGAGAAACAAAGGAGTAAAACTTGTCAAAAAGCAGGAACTCACCGAGATTAATAAAAAGGCACGTGCGGCATCGAGTATCAGAAGTGCCCGACTGGCCAGTGTATTTCAGGCACCTACTCAGGTTGCCTTGCCCGAAGCTTCGGCTACTGAAGGGAAACATGCTTTTACCTCCGAACAAAACTGTTACGTCTGCAAAAAACGATACACAGAGATTCATCATTTCTACGATTCGATGTGTATGGAGTGCGGCGATTTGAATTACCTAAAACGTTTTCAACGTTGCGATATGACCGGGCAGATTGCACTTATCACCGGTTCCCGATTGAAGATTGGTTATCATGCTACCTTGATGATGTTGCGCTCCGGTGCAACGGTTATTGCCACTACCCGTTTCCCGGCCGATTCGGCCATTCGTTTTGCCAAAGAAAAAGATTATTCCGACTGGAGTCACCGACTGCATATCTACGGGCTCGATCTTCGTCATATCCCCAGCGTGGAGCTTTTTGCCACTTATGTGGAAAATACCTACGAGCGACTTGACATCCTCATAAATAATGCAGCACAAACGGTAAGAAGACCCTCTACCTTTTATGCCCATCTGATGGCGAACGAATCGTTGGCATTTCACGAACATTCGAAAGAGGTACAACAGTTGCTGCAACATCACCAACAATGTATCGCCGAAATCGAATCGTTTAGTGGAGTGGGAGCTGATACCGATAAACCGATGACAGTGCGTTGGAATGTTCGCACTCCGGGCATTGGTATTAAGTCGTCGGCACAACTATCGCAGATACCGTATAGTTTTGATAACTCCAACGAAGCTGTAGAACTTTTCCCCGAAGGAAAACTGGATGTGGATCTTCAACAGGTCGACTTGCGGAAAACAAACAGTTGGCGCTTGAAACTGGGACAGATAGAGCCGGTAGAGATGATGGAAGTACAACTGGTTAACTCCATAGCACCCTTTGTGCTTTGTAACCGATTGATTGCCCTGATGCGCAAAGATTATACCGGCAATAAACACGTGGTCAATGTTTCGGCCATGGAAGGCAAGTTTCATACCTTCAATAAAATTGACCGACACCCGCATACCAATATGGCAAAAGCAGCACTTAATATGCTTACCCATACTTCGGCAAGCGATTTAGCCAAGGATGGCATCTTTATGAATGCAGTAGATACCGGATGGGTAACCGACGAGGATCCGGCAGAATTATCGAAACACAAACAAGAAGTGCACGATTTCCAACCACCGTTGGATATTGTAGACGGTGCAGCCCGCGTGTGCGATCCTTTGATTGATGGTATCAATACCGGCAAGCACTGGAGCGGACAGTTTTTGAAAGACTATTTCCCGATAAGCTGGTAACACAAACCGTCCGAACGCTTTAAGCGGTCAGACGGATAACATTATTTCTCTAAAATAAAGGCTTGGCGTTGCGTCAGGCCTTTGTTTTATCTATTATTCAACCCACGAATTATATAAATCACGCGAATTTCTTAACTTCTAATGTGTTTCTTAGGATTAAGACTATATGCTTAGTAAATATCGGGGCAAAGTATATATTTCAAGACCGATTGTTACACGCAATCACTTATTCATTTACAGTACTCTCAAAATCTTTGTCTCTATTTCGATTGTTTTAATAATGAATGCCTTTTTGTTACATTAAGATATACTTTTATACCTTTACAATGCCGCATTCCTATGCTGGAAAAATACTTTCTTTTACTACAATATTGTATTGCAGACAAATAACATTCTATTTCCCATTAGAAATTAGATATTATCTATAGTAAATATAATATTACTCATTTATAATTTATTATTGACCATGGATATTTATATATTTCCTATATCAAATTATATATTTCTTATGAGTAATATTTTGTTACTAATGGGTACTAAATTATTATCTATGGATAATACTATATTTCCATAAATAATTATATATTACTTATGGATAATAGTATATTTCCCATAGTAAAAATGATAATTATAACAAAGAATACCCTGTTGTAGTATTATTATTTGGTTGCGTAGTAGAGGAATAAAACATTGGAATATAGGGATGAAGCATTTTAATGGCACATAAGGGTTTTACAAACAACCATTAGAAATATACCGGATAATCATACAGGAATAGAACAAAGGAAACGACTAATCATGACCATGTTTGCTTCAATAACAACAAGGAATGCTCCATTCATGATATAAAGCGAAGCAATAAAGGAAAGGAACACTGCTTACTTTCAACAAACTACACCCGTAACACCAAACAATTAAGAACATGTATTGTGAATAATAAAATAGTTTCTACCTTTGGGGCTGAATTTTAATTAAAAAAGAACAACAACTTAGATGAAGGTGGAATTGTGAGTAATAGAAATGAATATAGATTGGTACAAACTGAAATAAATAGAAAATAATGCGCCTTCTTTTATTGACAAAGTCTGTTGCTTTGCTGGTGTAGATAGACTTGGAGGAACAAAGATAAATTCTAAAATGAATACAAGAAAATTTAATTTAATAGAGAACGCACTTGACAGTTTAGAACATGCTATTGAGCATTTAACTCTAACTGAAGACATGAAAATTAGAGATTTTAAGAGGGCTATTTTGGATCTTTCCCATGTCGCAGAATTATTGTTTAAGGAACGATTAACACTGATACATCCTGCATTCGTTTTCTCAAATGTAGACAAATATCCTAGTAAGAATGCTTTTACAGTTAGTGCAGGAGAGGCTTTAAAAAGACTTCAGGATATTGGTGAGATACATTTTGATGAAGAAGACAAAGTTGCACTTAAAAATATTCGGGAAAAAAGAAATGAAATCGAACATTATACTTTTGAAATAAGCGAAAAAGAAGCAAAAGTTCTAATTGGAAATATATTGGCGTTTATATTTAAATTTTCATTGGATGAACTTGATCTCAATTGGGCAGATAGAAGATTGAATGACAAAACATGGATTAAACTTAATGAATACTCCGAATTTTATCAAGCTCAACGAAATGTAGTTTTAAAAATGTTGCAGAATTCATATATTGCTACACAAGAATGCCCAATGTGTCACAGTGAAACATTTGATACCGAATCAGAAAGATGTCTTTTATGTGGTCATAATGAAGAATTATTTGACTGTGAGCGTTGTAAATCTCGGTATCTCAATTCGGATGTATTAAATATTGATATCAATCTTTGTTCTAAATGTGAAGAACAAGAGGGTTATGATGCTCATAATTTTGAGAAATACTAATTCAACTTCTCTGTTCTCGCGCGATTGTATCGCGTGGGAAAACAAATAAATAAATTTAGGATTGCCACACGATGCAATCGTGCGGCAGCGGGTGTAATAAAAAGACTATTTTAAAATGTGGGTAAAAAAAACAGAAGAAGAAATTAATGCTTTCTATACCAAACCTGAGTATGTAGTAGGAATCAAAGTTACACCATTTAATGGTGCTGTTTTAGTATTTGTTATTTTTACGATTGTACAAATACTTGGAGACCTGATTCTTGGGAAATCAAAAGGAAGAGGCTATTTGCCTGCAGATTATGTAAGAGAAAAGGTTCGATTATCAGATTTACCTAGTCTGTTACCAGGCTATTTAGCTGTTTCTTCAATGTTGGCTATTTTTGTATGGGTGATTTTGAAAAAATCTGGAAAAAACACCCGTTTTAGCAGAACATACTTGTGTCAAAAATGCTATAGGGTGAAAGCGGCTGACAAAAATTATAAATGCGAATGTGGTGGAGAATATATTGAGATTGAAATGATGAAATGGATAGAAGATAAAGATGAAAAATAGAAAATGGTGCTAAAACCCACTCTCTTAGGTTTGCACAATAATTATAATTTTGAAAGTCGAGGTTGATTTCAGTACTTTTGTTGTAAAAATGCAAGGAATTAACTGGCTCTTCTCTTTCAACGATTTTAAATATCAACTGCAAGCGTTATAATTTACAAATATGATTTCAATCTCTCCGGCTGCATATTACCAAAATAGAATCATCGCATTAGAGGAAGACTATAAGAGGCTTAAGAACCAAAGCAGACGATACTCGTTGGTGCGCTTTTGCTTGTTTATCTGTTTTGCAGGTTCGTTGTTTCTGCTGTTTAAAACAGAGTATATTGTTTTGCCCTTGTTTATTTCTATCGTTTCGCTAAGTTTCTTTATTCTATTCGTCGTTAAATTCAACCGGCTTGAGGATGCAATCATTTTGCTTGCTTCAAAGATTCAGATCAACAAGGATGAGTTGCTGTATCTCGATTATAACCATTCCGAACGAAATGCGGGAGGAAGATATGCAACTATCAATACTTCGCTGTCTACCGATTTTGATCTGTTTGGGAAAGGATCTATATTTCAATATATAAACCGTTGTAATACACAAAAAGGATGTGCTGCTTTGGCTCAAAGTCTTTGTTCCCCTGATAAAAGTCCGGAAGTAATACAGAATAAGCAAGTTGCTATAGCTGAATTGTGCGATAACAATGATTTTATTCAGGATTTCCAATCAATCGCCAAGTCTATTAAAGGAAACGGAACAGAGTCTATTTTGCAGAACTGGATGAATGAAGCTCAAAAGGATTTCAGCACAATACGAACTACAGCCTTTGTACTGGGATTGATAAATATTGTTTGTACGTTTTTGTCGGCATTTAGTGTATTGCCTTGGGGAGTGCTTGGTCTTCTGCTCACCGTTTCACTCATTTATGTTGCTGTCCATGAAAAGAAGATTCTAAAAACACATTCACAATTAATAAGTATTGCAAGCAATATCGAGAGTTATGTCGCTGCTTTTCATCTGATTGAAAAGACTCCGTTTGAATCGAAATACCTTTTGTCGCTTAAAAAATCATTGATTCAAAATGATAGCACTGCCAGCAAAATATTGAGTTCGCTGCATACTATTCTTTCTGTTTTTGAGCTGAAAGAAAATAAACTTCTATCCCTCACGCTAAACGCATTCTTTTTATTGGATCTGCATGTTTTCTATTCTTTTTCGCGTTGGAAACATAAACACAACAGTAATACAACGGCATGGTTTAGTGCGTTTAATGAAATGGAAACCTTGATTAGCTTTGCTACTTTTGCCTTTAATAATGAAGCTGTTGTTTATCCTACTGTTTCGGATGAGGGATTTAGCGTGCAGGCACAGGATATGGGTCATCCGTTGATACATCCGACTGTAAGGGTCAATAACAGTTTTAGTATTTCGGGTATGCCCTCGGTACTGATTATTACCGGAGCTAATATGGCCGGTAAAAGTACCTTTTTACGAACAGTGGGAGTGAATTTGTTATTATCTATGAATGGAGCTCCTGTTGTTGCCAAGTCATTCTCGTTTACACCCTGCGATATCTTTCCGTGCCTCAAAATTCAAGATTCTCTTATAAACAATGAGTCGTATTTTTATGCTGAACTTTTACGTTTAAAGGAAATTATAGAGCACACTAAAAGGCGACCTAAAACACTGGTGATTTTAGATGAGATATTACGTGGAACCAATACGAAAGACAAACAAACCGGTTCATTAGGATTTATAGAAAAGTTGATTCAGCTAAATGTTCCGGTAATTGTTGCCACGCACGATTTGATGATTGGAGAGTTAGAACAGAAATATAAAGGCGTTGCTATCAATCAGTGTTTTGAAGTGGAGCTTGTAAATGATCATTTATATTTTGATTATAAACTCAAAAAAGGCATTAGTCAAAAGCTGAATGCTTCATTTCTGCTGAGGAAAATGGAGATTATTGATTAGCATGGTAATGAGCGATTTGATGTTATGGGGTATTAGTTGAAATATTTTACCCGAAGAAAAAATGATCTTCCCACTCTGATTCACTTCGGAGTGGGATTTTTTTATAAAAATATACCTATTTTTGTTTTTTATAAAAAGGGATGCAACGTTTCTTTTTTATATTTCATCATAGTGTAAGAATATGGAGTTGAATACCGTACAGACCGACGAACAAAAACTAATACAGGGATGCTTAAATGGCGAACCGTGGGCTCAGAAAAAGATCTATGAGACTCATGCTTCGACAATGATGAGTGTCTGTGTTCGCTATGTGCCCGATAGGGAAACGGCCCGCGATCTTTTACAGGATGGATTTGTGAAGCTTTTTACGAAGATAGATACGTATTCCGGTGTCGGTTCTTTTGCAGGATGGATGCGGCGGATTTTTGTAACTACGGCGCTTGAACACCTTCGACGAAATGATGCACTGAAGCAAAGTGTGGATATAGACGAGTATGACAACTATATCGAAAACGTGGATGTGACAGTGCTTGATAAAATTTCGGCCGACGATTTAATGAAATGTATTGGCGAACTTCCCCATGGTTTTAGAACCGTTTTTAATCTGTATGCTATCGAAGGTTATTCGCATGCCGAGATTGCCAAAGAACTAAATATCAGCGAAAATACCTCGCGTTCGCAATTTATGAGAGCAAGAAAAATCCTGCAAAAGAATGTTCAAACGCTTTTCAACTACTAAATTATGCAAGACAATATAAACAATAATAAACCCGATGCTTTCAGCGAACTGATGAAGCAGAAATTGGAAAACCACCAATTACCTGTCGATTTGAACGATTGGAGTGCTATCGAAAAGCGATTGAATAAAAAAGGCAAGCGCAAAATAATCCCCTGGTGGATGTGGTTGCCGATGGGTTCCGCTGCTGTGCTGACTTTACTCTTTACGCTACGTTCTTTCAACGAAACACCCGATTACGCAGTAAAATCAAACTCGCATGCAGTAACTCAGCAGGCTGAAACTCCGAAACAATATACAGCTCAACAGACAGTTGCTAAGGTTGATATGTCAGGAAATCAGATTTCAAATGCACCATTGGCAGTACTAAAACAAAAAAATAGTTCAGCGAAAAATCGCAATAATGTTGTGATTGATCTTCCAACTAAAGTGACTGTCGCTTTTGATTCCGTTTCGAATGACAGAAATAGTAGTATTGCAACTACAACTTTACGGGCTGTAGAAAAAGAACCGATAGCGCAGGTGGCGGTTCAGCAAAACGATTCAGTGCAAAACAAGCCGGAAATGAAAAAGACCGTGCTCGATCCGAATCCTGACGAAAGTATTGCTGCTGTTGATCATCAAAAAACGAAAAGCAATAACTGGTTGTTTGCCGCATCGTATGGTTCGCAGGGGAATGTAGATTTAGCGAGTAATACCGGAGATGGTGATTTTGTTAGTAGTAGCCCTAACTTTTACGATAAAACGCTTTCTGCTGTCAATACCAATTATACCAGCATTATGGCAACAAACGATTTTACGAAGAAAACCTATCACGATCCTTTGTCTTTTGGGTTGACTGTGCGGAAGCAGTTGAACAAAACCCTGAGTCTGGAAAGTGGACTGGTATATACCTATCTTTTATCTACTTTCGAAAATTCGGGTGTGCAACGTTCTGAGGCTAAGTTGCATCTTCATTATATTGGTATTCCTGTCAATCTGATTACAGAGCTTTGGGAGAACTCCAAATGGGAAGTTTATTTGTCAACAGGTTTTATGGCTGAAAAAGGAATACAATCGCTGTATGTTCAGAGTCAGTACTTTGGTACTGAGGTAGTCACTACCACAGCTAAAACGAATATCAATGGCATTCAGTGGTCGATAAATGGTGGGGTAGGCGTTAGCTATAAAATCAAAAGGCAATTGGGAGTCTATTTTGAACCGAAGTTCTCACGTTATTTCGAAAACAACCAACCGGTCAGTGCCCGTACCGATCATCCGTTCGTGTTTGGGTTGAGTGCCGGATTGAGAATAGGATTTTAAATTTCAATAAATTTTGTGGTGATGAAACTAAAACGTTTTCAGCTTTTTCTGATCATTCTGTTTGTCGCTTTTACAACATCCTGTTCAAACGAATCGTTGTACAGAAAGGTGGCGCAGGTAAATTACGGTACTTCCTTTGGTATGTGTGTAGGTTATTGCAAGCGTGATGTGAGTATCGATTCGGTGTATACCTCCTACAGTTGTGCCGGTTGGACAAAAGAGATAGAGCCGACCCTTTATAAAGTTCAAACAACGAAGTCGGCCTGGGATTCTGTAAAGGTGCTGATAAATAACAAAGCTTTCTTTGAATTACCTGCTACGATAGGTTGCCCGGATTGTGCAGATGGTGGTGCCGAATGGGTGGAAGTGAAGTTGTTGAATGGTACTGCGCATAAAGTAGTGTTCGAATATTATAATGAACCCCAGCAATTACAAAGTTCTATCGCGAAACTAAGACAGATAGCGGGCAAAAACAAATGTAAATAATATGTTGCTATGAAATCGATTAAATGGATAAATGAAATATTGCTGTTGCTGACCCTGTTCTTTTTCGGTTGTAAAACCGATGAGATAGCGTTGAAAGCTCTGGATGCTATTCCCGAAACAAAGTATTATTCGTCGGACATTATACCCGAACAACAAAGTAATATTTACGGGGTGTGGAAAGTGGTACGAACTTCAGGCGGATTGGCAGGAAGCGGTTACACCAAAGACTTTGATTATCTTATCCTGAAGAAAAACGGGATATTCGGCATTGTGCGTAATGACTCATTGCTGACCAGTGGCAAGTTAACGTTATTGCCCGAAGTAGCAATGTATTTGCCCAATGGGATTCTTTGTCAATTTGAAAGTGAGAAAACGGTGAATATAGAATTGTGTGGCGATCCGGTGAAATATATCCGACTCGTCAATAAGGATTCGCTGGACTTGATTGCTCCGTGTTGCGATAGATATAATACGCATCTGATCCGCAAGAAATAACAGTTCGTCTTAATTTCGAAAAATACGAAGGAGTGATCAGAATATCATGTTGTATTTCTCAGAAAGAATAGAACGCAGATTTAACGGATTAAGCGGACCTGCCTACCGCAGGCAGGTTAAAGCGGATGAATACACTCCGTTTGCCGAATAATATCCCGATAGCTATTGGGACGGATTTATGATAGATTTAAGTCATGCAAGCATGACTGATAAGAACGATGTGCTTGAAAATCATTCCGACTTGTCGGAATGTGAATCCGTCTTTTTTATCCGTTTTATCAGCGGTTATCCCGTCAAGTCGGCATCTTCGATCCGCGCCTGCCTGCGGCAGACAGGTTCTATTCTTCTTTTTAATAAGAAATATGACATTATATTGTTCTAGTAACTTAGTCTTAATTCCGAAAAATACTAAATTATGAAAAAGCCTATTTTTTTGATAATAATTCTTTTGATGGCTATCAGCTGTACCAATCAAAATGATCCGATAACAGCAATTCCAACAGATGCCAAGCCAATAGTTCTGAAAGCTGGAATGGAAAAGCGAATCAATCAGGATAATGAGTTTGCCTTCGATTTGCTGAAGAAAACAATCGCCGGATTCGATCAGGCAAATGTTTTTGTATCGCCTTTAAGTGTCAGCATTGCATTGGGAATGGCGTGGAACGGAGCAAACGGACAGACGAAGACAGAGATGGAAACAGCTTTGAAAATGAGTGGCATGTCTGTTAGTGACATCAATGAATACTACAAGCTGATGCAAACCACTCTGCCAACTATCGACCCCACCACCAAACTAAGCATTGCCAATTCGCTTTGGTATCGTACCGGCTTTCCTGTAAAATCCGATTTTCTGCAAATCAACTCCGATTACTTTAATGCCTATGTGCGGGAGCTTGATTTCTCGCAAGCCTGGGCCAAGGACACCATTAATAATTGGTGTTCGAAGAAAACGAATAAACTCATTCCTTCCATTATTGACAATATATCTTCGGATATGCGAATGTATTTGATTAATGCGGTTTATTTCAAAGGCATCTGGCGTCAGAAATTTGAAACAAAGAATACCGGTGAAGCCAATTTTACCAATGAACTAGGCACTGTGGTGAAAGTAAATATGATGTCGCAAACCGATACATTTGCCTATGCACAGGATAATTATGCTAAATATCTGGACATGCCCTATGGTAACAAGGCTTTTAGTATGACGATAATTTTACCCAACGAAGATAAGACAACGGCAGATGTTTTAAATTACCTGACACCGGCTAATTGGAATAACACATTGTCTGCCATGACTAAGGGAGAAGTGATGGTGAAAATTCCACGATTCAAAGTAGAGAATAAATTTAAACTAAACAGTGTGCTGAAAAGTATGGGGATGAATCTGGCATTTTCAGATTTTGCCGATTTCTCCAAAATATCCGTTCAGTCGTTAATGATATCTGAAGTTCTACATAAAACCTATGTGGTGGTAAATGAAGAAGGAACCGAAGCTGCGGCTGTGACTTCCGTGGGAATGATGACTACTTCGATGCCTGTAGTGAAAGAATTTATTGTGAACAAACCATTTCTATATCTTATCCGCGAGAAAAGCACAGGAGTGATTCTGTTTATAGGAAAGATGGGTAATGTAGAGAAATACTGATTTAAAAATACTTAATTATGAAGGGAATGAAATCTGCTTGCTTGTTTCTCGTTTTTGTTTGTTTTACAACTGTGGTTCAGGCTCAAAAAGGACAGCTTGGCATCACATTTTCAGCACTGAGTGATAATGGAGTTGTTCGTTTTAGAAGTGTAGAAGATGATTCAAGCACCGATGCCGGTAAGTCGTTTACCTATGGGCTCAGTTATTTAAAACCGCTGAATAAATGGTTGGAGTTGGAAACCGGGTTGGAATATCTTAGCTGCCCGATTGAAACAAAATCAATAGTAGGTACCATAAATGGTGTTACTACCTTAACGCGTAGTGCGACGCTATCCATGCTCAGCACACCGGTTACAGTGAGAGCCAACTTTTTAAAATACTTTTTTGTAAATGCAGGGTTGATTCTTGATGTAGATGTAAGTTCAAATTCAATCATAAATAGTCAAAGCGGTTTGGGTAGTTTGGTCGGATTGGGGCTGAAATATGACTTTAAAAACGGTATTTCAGTGTTTGTAAATCCATATTCGAAAATTCATTTATTTCCACTCTCGTTCGAGCGCAACCAGCAACATTTCATGGAATCGGCTGTGCGATTTGGGATTGCGTACAAATTGTAAAACATTCGTTTACCTCTTTCAAATAGTTGAACTTTGATTACTCCGCTGATTCTAATTGTTCGACAATGGGTTTTGAATGACAATATTCAGATAAACTGACTTGTGACCAGTCTACCGCAGGCAGGCTAGTAACTATTTACTTGTAACTATTTATAATCTCAATAGTATGAAAAAACTTATATTCTTATTCAGCATTGCAGTTCTTGCATTGGGCGGTTGTAAAGATAGCGTTACCGAAATGGTAACCTATAAAGTCAACGAGCCGGTATTTTTGTCGACTGAAGCATTTAGAAGCTCAGTAAGAGTGACAACCCAAAAACGGCAGATAACCAACATCGGCAAAATGTGTTTTTACAAAGACTATTTGTATATCTCCGAGCCCGAAAAAGGGATACATATTATCGACAATCGTAATCCTTCCAGTCCACAAATCGTTGGTTTTGTCGAGCTGCTCGGTAATGCCGATCTAGCCATTCGTAACGACAGGCTGTATGCCGACTCGTATATCGATTTGGTTTGGTTTGATATTTCAAATCCGGCGCTGCCCTCGTTAACCGGAAGGTTGGATTCAATATTCCCCGGTGCATTTCCCGTCACAAACAATCAGTACAGTATTGATTATAAAAAGTGTGTGGATGGACAAAAGACCGGGATTATTGTAGGTTGGAATATGAAAGAAAGAACGGAGGAAGTAACCCATTATACCGGTGGTTGGTGGGGCGAAAAAGAATTTGCAATGAATGATGCCATGTATTCTGGCTTATCGACCGGCGGTGCCTCAACGGGTGTTAATGGATCTATGTCGCGCTTTACGATCTACAATGGAAATTTATATTCGGTCATTAGAAATACAATGAATATTTTTGACCTTACAGGTGATAAGCCGAAAAAAGCTGCTGAGAATGTGTATTTGGGTTGGAATGTGGAAACAATTTTTAGCTACAAGGATAATATGTTTATGGGTACACCTACCGGATTGGTTATTTATTCGGTGGCGAATCCATTAAAACCTGTTTATCAGTCGGCTATATCGCATGTGTTTGGTTGCGACCCGGTGGTGGTTGACAATGACCTGGCTTACGTTACCGTTCACTCTACCGGAAATTTTTGCGGACAAAATACCAACGAATTGGAAATTATCGATGTGGCGGATGTAAAGAAACCTAAGCTACTGGTTACCTATGGAATGAAAAGCCCGAAAGGGCTGGGCATTGACAATGGCAAACTGTTTTTGTGTGATGATGGATTGAAGGTTTTTAGTATTACCAAACCGGAGACCTTGTTGGCAAATATGGTGGCGCACTATAGCGGTATGGATGGGTATGATTTGATTCCGTTTAATAACACCTTGATGATGATGGCCGATGATGGTATTTATCAGTATAGCTACAGTAACACAAATGAAATTAAGCTCTTGAGTAAACTGCCGATAATTCACAATTGATAATTCATAATTCATAATGCACAATTCATAGTGCATAATTGAAAAAAGAAAGAGAGATTGAATTAATTCTCAATCTCTCTTTCTTTTTATCACTAGTACTTCTCATCTAAATCCATTTCAGCAATGAATTATGAATTATGAATTGTGCATTGTGAATTATGAATTAATAATTTATCCGTAGATAATTTTGCCGTTTTCGTCTTTAAACTCATCAAAGCTTTTGTTGTATTGCTCCATAACGCGGTAGCTCATTGCCATGCTGGAGAATCCACCATCGTGAAGCAGGTTTTGCATAGTTACCTTACGAGTCAAATCGCTAAACATTACAACGCAGTAGTCAGCACATTCAGCAGCCGTAGCGTTACCAAGTGGCGACATACGTTCTGAATAGTCAAGCAGACCATCCATGTTTTTTACACCGCTACCGGCAGTAGTTGGTGTTGGTGATTGAGAAATGGTGTTTACACGTACGCTATGTTCACGTCCGTAGATATAACCAAAGCTGCGGGCAATTGATTCCAACATTGATTTAGCATCAGCCATATCATTGTAACCAAATACGGTACGTTGTGCAGCCATATACGAAAGTGCTACTACAGAACCATATTCATTAATTGCATCCATTTTTTTTGCTACCTGTAGCATTTTATGAAACGAAATAGCAGATATATCAATGGTTGAAGTAAGCATATCGTAATCTAAATCGTCGTAAGTACGTTTTTTACGCACGTTTGGCGACATACCAATAGAGTGCAATACAAAGTCAATTTTACCACCAAGTGCTTCCATTGATTCTTTGAAAACATTTTCTAAGTCCGATACGCTGGTTGCATCAGCCGGAATTAATTTTGCATTAAGTTTTTCTGACAGTTCGTTGGTTGTTCCCATACGCACAGCCAAAGGTGTGTTTGATAGGGTGATAATTGCACCTTCCTCTACAGCACGTTCTGCGACTTTCCAAGCGATAGACATGTCGTTCAACGCTCCGAATATAATACCTCTTTTACCTTTTAATAAGTCATTACCCATGATTATACATTTTTTGGTTACGTCAATGAAACGTTTCTCTGTTAGAATTGTTTCATTCAACAAACTGAATTTCGGCACAAAGATACATATAATGTGCAAGAAACGAAAACAAATTGGTAAACCAATTACATAAAAGTGCTTTATTTTTCTGAAAAAGAATTGATTATGAATTCATTTTTAATGCTATTCTTTATTTATTTGCTGCTTTTTATAGTAGTATATAAGCAATAGTTGTTAAACATAAACGGTCTGTTTTTCCCGTTTTTTAGCGAAGGTGTCAGAAGAATCATTTTGCCTCAAATCATTGTTCTTGTTAGTCAATAATAATGAAAAAGAAAAGGAGAATATGCGTTTGCACTTCTCCTTTTGACTTTTAGTTGTGTCAGTATCTTATTTTCTGTCCGATATTTCTTTTTCGGTCAGAATGCGAAAGCCGGGATATTCTTTTACCATTTGACGCAGGTATTCTTCGGGGTATCCGGCACGGATAATACTGGTTGGAATCTTGTATTCGTTTTGAACGAACTTACCATCTTTTTCTTTCTTGATATTTCCGTCCATATATTTTACCAACAAATACTCACCCAGTTTTTTCCATGCGGCGGTAGAATTTTCAGCTTGTGTACAGCTAAATTTAGTAAGCATGGCACGTGCGTCGGCTTCGTTCATACCGGCTGCCTGTTTGTCCATTTGTGGTACCAGGGCATTGAAATCACTTTCCCATTTGGATTGCACCTTTCTGATGTCGGTCATCATGTACGAATACTTGCTGTAGGCAAAGTTGGCCACTCCATTAAAGATCCAGAATGCAGAGGTAGGTGAATATTCCAATAAACTTCCATCGTCCGTTCTGTAGCATGCCGGTACAGCAGTAGTACCACAGTAGATAGGCACGTAAAGTGCGCTGTTGGCATCATCTACGCCAAACCATAAAATACCACCCACGTAATCGGGTAGCCAGCTGCGCAGTTGCGATACAAAAGTAAAGCCGGTTTGTTGGGTGGCAGTAGGGCGTTCGTGAACGTATTCTACGCTGTCTACTTTCCATGTAAGCGGACTGCAGCGCAATTTGCTGTTGAATGGTCCAGCTGCTATTCCTTTTGTAATATCCAGTTCGGTTCCTTCGTACTGGTCGCGCATGTAATTTTTGATATTTTGCGCGCTGAGTTTGAAAGTAGGTTTAATCCACAAAGGCATGCGTTGAGCCGTTTCACCTTTTATGTATGAAATATATTTATCCATAGCAGGATCTACTTTTCGGAAGAAAGACCACACGCGGGCTTCGCAGGCACGTAAAGCAGTGTAATCGAGTGGGGCATAGGTGTCCGAAAAGCTAAACTCGTTGTTTTTACCTTTGAAATAGCCTTTTTCGCGGGCAAAAGTAATTACGTCTTTCGAATAGAGACAGTTGTTTTTGTCGTTCAATGGAAAAGTGGTAATGCGTGCCTGGTTAGCATGCGCCGATACACAATCGTCCGGAATGCGTTGTGCAACCCACACAGCACCTTTGTTTTTAGGCCCTTTGCCTATCATTTCCATAATCCAGACTTCGTTCGGGTCGGCAATCGAAAACGATTCACCCTCGCTGTAGTAGCCATATTCCGCCACTAAGTCGGTCATTACTTTTATCGCTTCACGAGCAGTTTTGGCGCGTTGAAGTCCGATGTAAATCAAACTTCCATAATCCATAATTGCTGTTGAATCAGCAAGTTCGTGCCGTCCACCAAAGGTTGTTTCGCCAATACTTAGCTGATGCTCGTTTATATTACCAATTACCGAGTATGTTTTTTCTACTTGTTTTATTTTGCCAAGGTATTTGCCCGAATCCCAATCGTGTACATCGAGTAATGTGCCTGCTGGGTAAGTTGCTGCGGGGTAGTGGTATAATGCTCCGAAAAGGAAGTACGAATCAGCACTGTAGCTGATGAGTGTTGACCCATCGGTGGAGGCATTCTTGCCTACCAGAAAATTGGTACAGGCATTCGCAGTGTTGAAAGCCAGTAGAATAGTAGCTGTAAAAATTATTTTTTTAATCATTGTTTGAATTTATTATTTTTGAGATATGCAAAGATAATGCATAAATATAAAACAAAAAAGCCCGATATCATGAGATGTTGCGATAACGGGCCTTCAGAATGTCTTTTTTATTTGGAAAACGATTTTTTTATCCAGTTTGGAATCACCAAAACCCCGATTAACAGGTACAGATAATAGCTAATCATTCGCCACACCAGGGTAACAAAAATAATGGCACTTGTGGTTGAAAAAACATCGCTGTAATATTCTTTAAAAGCGTATTCGCTTACGCCGCTCCCACCGGGAGTAGGAGTAACCACCATTACCACCCATAGAATCAGTTGTCGGGCAAAAACAACCACGTGGTTAATGTTATTGGGGCTGAAGGCCATGAAAACGGCATTCACAACCAGAAAACGGGCCGACCAGGTAAGTAAAGTCATGCCAAAGGCTTTCACCCAAAACCAATAAGAACGATTGCCAATGTCGTGCGATGCCTGAACCAGGTTGTTGGTCAATACATCAACATTTTCGTACCAACGGCGCAGAAATGGGAGCCGGAACAGTGTTAGCAGCATGTGTTTTATCCAGCCTGGACGCTTGAAAATGCCTATAAATAAAATAGCTGTCCAGATAAGGCGCGAGAAATAGAGCCCCGAAAACACCACTGCAAAAGTTGATACTATTGTTGAGGAGGAATTGAAAAGCTCTGATATTGGAATAAAAAGAAAAACGACAGGACAAACGACCAGAAAAAATAATTCATCCAGAAATAAGTTTACAAACATGATGGTGGTGCTTCTACCGGCATTGATGCCCTCTTTTACCAAAAAGATAACCACCAGACTCGACCCTCCCACTGCCGGTGGCGTCACGGCGGTGGTAAATTCGCTCAACACGTTGATATGAAATGCTTGTCGCCACGACAAATCCTTGTCAGTGAAGAGTCTGAATCGCCACATCATCCCAAAGTCGCGCATGAGCATAAAGACAAATGCCAACAAGATAAACAATCCACTTGCTACCGTAAAGTGAAACGATGCAAAAACAGCGGGATCAAATTCATCGAGAAACAACCAGCCGATAACAAATAGACCCAGCGCGATGGGAATCAGCACCTGATAAATTTTAAACGGCCTCGACGTTTTTTTTGTGTCTACTGTTATCGTTTCCATGTTTTGTTCATTAGGATTTTGTATCTGTCAAAAACTTCCTCCGTCACACTTTCCCACGACCGGGCAAGGGTTTTAGCTGCATCAATACCTACTGCATTAATTTTCTCCGGCGATTGCAATAAGCCACGCAATCTGGATGAAAACGCTTCAGGGTTATCTTCGGTAAGAAAGCCGTTGAAATTGTCGATGATATTTTCGGAAGATGAGCTTCCTTTTACCAAGATGGAGGGTGTTTGTAATGCAGCCGCTTCGCGAATCACTAAGGGAGCGTTGTCGTAGATGGACGGAAACAGAAACAAATCGGCAGCAGCATAATATTGTTTAATCTCATCTCGTTCGGTAATGACACCTATGAATTCTACCTTAGAGCCTAAGTTCAGTTTTTCCGCCAGTTGCATTAAATCCGCTTTGGCATAACCTGTTCCAATAAAGAACATTTTGAAAGGTCGGTCGTTGATAAGGGCCAGCGATTCGAGTATTAGTCTGGTATTTTTCTCCCAGATATGTTGTCCCACAAAGAGTAAAACCGGAGCATTCGTTTGAATGTTTAGTGCTGCGCGTGCTTGTTTTTTTATGGGCTCCACAGGCAGATTACTTGCAAAGTCGTTGCCATTATCCACTACTTCCACCTTGCCTTTAAAACCGTATTCGCGAATGGTGTCCTCCACTGATGCTTGTGGAATCCAAACCTGATCGGCTTTTTCGAAGAAGCGAATAACCTGGCGCGTCATCAGCTTAGCCAATTGTTTGCTACGCACCGAGCGTTCAAAATCATCGCGATATTTCGAGTGAAAAGTGGCAATAAAAGGAATTTGTTGTTTGCGGGCTATATTAAGAGCAATGTTTCCCGAGCTGAAAGGGCAATGAGCATGTACCAGCCCGAATGAAAATTGTTTCAATTCGGTTTTGAATGACATGTCCATTTTGGGTAAACCAAACCGATAGGGTTTTCGTCCGAGAATGGGAATGGAATTGTATCTCAATATCGGATATGCTTCATTGTCGGAATGCTTTGGCGAGTGCGGTGTGACAACACATACAGGATGATTTTTTTTGTTTAGCCAATATGCATAATTCTGTACTGTAAGCGAAACTCCATCCATGATTGGTGGAAAACTATCATTAAACAAACCAATAGTTTTCAACGTGCTGTTGTTGCTAATACTCATGTTATTTTTTAGGTATATTATTGAAAAAAAGATGCGGCATAAACAAATACTTCCCCTGCAAAATGGGTTACAAATTTAGCAATTTCTTTTTACATTTCCATATTTAATGCGTTATTAAGCAGTTTTGTAATGTTGAGCAAGCCGTTGAGAGGATATAATAGTCTGTTCGGCTATAACTGTAATTGCAAGTATAGTTGATTTGAAGAATATGAATGACAATAAACACTTCATATTCACGAAAAATCAATGATGTTTTCATGCAAATGAAATATGTATGAATGCAAAAGCTGAATTTTGTAGTGTTCTATGTTATAAAAACCGTACCTTTGTTCGCTGAATGAATATTTCTGTTCTTGCTCGGTAAAAAGAGTCGGACTTGGTGTAATTAAAACATATTGAATGGATTAGAAGCGTTATTTCAAGTGCTGATTTGAAACCTCAAAAAAAATATTGTTAGGATTACTGACATGATTCTGAAGTTGATTTCTGTCTAAAAACTCAGTTGCTAATAAATAATGATGAATAACCGTGCCATACGCTTTTTTTCTGTAGAGAAACTGACGTTTATATATATTCTTATAACATCTCTGATTATTCTGTTTTTGCGACCGAATATACAAATTGCCTGCAAACTACTAAGCGTCAGGGTTCTGTTCGTTCTGGTAATTTTCGGACTCACCTATTTCAATTCAATTAAAAACTGGTGGATTATCCGGTTTTTGCGCTTCGCTTTTGTTGGTGGGTTGCTTGTTTATTGGTATCCCGAGACCTTTGATATAAATCGAATGATTCCGAATCTCGATTATTTATTAGCTGATCTGGAGCAGAAGATATTTGGTTTTCAACCTGCGCTTGCATTTAGCCAGATGTATCCTCAGCGTTGGTTTTGCGAATTGCTGAATATGGGGTACTTTGCCTATTATCCATTGATTATTGGTACGAGTATGTATTTGTATTTTAAGGATAGAAAGTATTTTGAATATTTCTTTTTTACGGTTCTTTTTTCTTTTTTCTGTTACTACACACTTTATATTCTTTTCCCTACCGCAGGACCACAATTTTATTTTCAGGCGATAGGGCTTGATAAGGCTCAATCGGGGAATTTTCCTCAGGTAGGATATTATTTCGATAAGCATCAGGAGTTACTGTCCACGGGCTACAATTCGGGATTCTTTTCTCAAATGGTACAGAATACACAGCAAGTAGGCGAGAGGCCAACGGCTGCTTTTCCCAGTTCTCACGTTGGAATTTCGACCTTGATTTTTATTCTGATTTTGAAAAACCGTCGTTATATCTTTTTCTCAATGCTTTTCCCCATTTATTTGGCATTAGTGGGAGCCACCGTTTATATTCAGGCGCATTATGTGATTGATGTACTGGCAGGTTTGGTTACATCTGTCGTGTTTTACTTTTTGGGCAGTATTGTTTATAAAGAGTTTACCCGAAAGCATTTAGGCATTTGTGAAATGTCGGCTCTGTTTCTTAAGGAACGTGCTAAAATGCGGCATATGTAGTTACAAGTTACAAGTTACGAGTTACAAGTTACAAGCCTCGTAACTTGTAACTAAGAAAGACTATTTTTCTTTCGACAAGCTAAACTCGTCATTGATTGTTTTTCTCGCTATTGCTGCATTGTTCTGAAGTTGTGGTCGTTCGCTCATTTCTCCTTCACCTTGCATTCCGCCTCCGCCATCAGGACCGCCCTGCATACCTCCTCCACCGGGCATTCCACCTCTCATTCCACCACCGCCTTGCATACCACCTCTCATTCCTCCGCCTCCACGCATTCCTTTTCCTCCTTTGTCTTGTTTTCCACTGTTTTGCGAGAGTTCATTTATTGTTATCTGTAGTTGAATGGGGAGCGTAACCACATCTTCCAATACGAAATCTTTACCGTATATTTCGCAAAGCGGAACGCGTAATTCGTAAATCAGTTGTTCTCTGGTTTCTTTGTTGCGGGCAAAGCAGATTTTGTTTTCGTCTTTGTTTTCAGAACTGATCGTACCGTTCGAATATTTGAATCCACCCAACACAGCCGAATCTTTAGGGAGTACTCCCGGTTTGGGTGCTGTTTTCTCTAGCAGCATTTGTGCCTCATCTCCTTTTTTGTTGAATTGCTGTGGCGGCATTTCCATTTTTAATGCCGGAAATGTGATGCTGCACCTCGTTGGAATTTTAGTTTTCACTTTAAGTTTCAACGCAAACCCTCCACGCAGCATTTGCATTTGTGCAACTCTGTCGGTAGTTCTTAGGATAAGGAACAAGTTTTGCGCATCATTCCTGAACTCGTATTGAACATTGGATGATGAATCGAAGAAGCGGGGAATGCTTACCCAGTCGGCTCTATCGCCATCGATAACAATCGGTTGAGCCTGCCATTTCGAAATACTCGATTGGGCAGGTAATATGGAACTAAAGCAAAGGAGGCTGAAAATGAGGAGTTGAAATTTTGTTTTCATGCGTAATAGTCTATGTTGTGAATGATTAATTTAGCCCCTTCTTATAGGTTTCTAATGCTCTGTTTCGGGCAAAGCCATGCTCCACTATGGGTTGCGGGTAGTTCAGCGTGTCGAATTCCTTTACCCATTTGCGAATGTATTTCAGTTCAGGATCAAAACGCCTGGTTTGTTCGGTGGGATTAAACACCCGGAAATAAGGAGCCGCATCGCAACCGCAACCTGCTGCCCATTGCCAGTTTCCGTTGTTGGACGAAAGTTCGTAGTCAATCAGTTTATTGGCAAAATAAGCTTCACCCCATCGCCAATCAATAAGCAAATGTTTGGTAAGGAAACTGGCCACTATCATTCTCACGCGGTTATGCATCCACCCCGTTTCGTTTAATTGCCGCATTCCTGCATCCACTATCGGGTATCCCGTTTTTCCTTCGCACCAGGCCTCGAACTCCGACTCATTGTTTCTCCAGGGTATTTCTTCATACTTTTTTCTGAACGCACCGGTCTCCACATGTGGAAAATGGACCAGAATACTCATAAAAAATTCCCGCCATATCAATTCATTGAGCCATTGTTCGTTTGTTGCCAATGCACATGCCACCACTTTCCGAATACTAATGGTCCCAAACCGTAGATGGATGCTCAGGCGTGTAGTTCCTTCTATAGCCGGAATATTGCGGGTGTTTTCGTAGTTGGAAATGATGTTCTTGTCCAACACGGGAGTCGAAAACACGATGTCTGTTTTATTGAATCCAATGTCTGCGAGTTCCGGGAAATCGAGATTGTCGGGTTTGATAAAGGCATTCAGATTCTGTTCGGAAGGGTAGGGCAGTAGATCGTTGTCCGACAGCTTTTGTTTCCACACTTTAGAATACGGAGTGAAAATGCTGTAGGGTTCGCCGTTTGCTTTGAGCACTTCGTTCCATTCGAATATCACCTGATCTTTGAACGAGAAAAACCGGATGGCTTTGGTGTGCAGAAAAGCTGCTATTTCTCTGTCGCGGGCAATGGCCGATTGTTCATAATCGTTGTTGGTATAAACAGCTTTTACATCGTACTCCTCTATCAACTTTTTAAAAATATCCAGTGGTTTTCCTGTTCGTATGCAGAGCGAACGATCCAACGCTGTAAGCTTACTCTGTAAACATGACAGTGCCTGATAAACAAAATCCACCCTACGATCGTTTTTATCATCCAATTGAGAAAGAATGTCCGTGTCAAAAATAAAAAGCGGGAGTACTTGCGTTTCACTTTTGGTGGCTTCGTATAATGCACGATTATCTTCAAAGCGTAAATCGCGACGAAACCAGAAAATGCTGACCGTTTGCTTTATTTTTGTCATACTTAGAACAATGAAGAGTAATTATGCGTAAATTTGAACGCAAATGTACAAGAGTTTTTTATAGAATTACTCTTCGGTTAAGGTTTTCCAAGCTTTTAAATCGGAAATCAGGTTTTTCTCAACACATTTTATAAAACAAAACGACTAATTGTGAAATATTAATTATGGAATACCTCTCTCCTTATTCAGAACCATCCTACGGATTTTGTGAAACTCCCTTTGGCGAATGCTGTATGGCTTTTTCGAATGAGGGTATTTGTGCACTCACGTTCCCCGAAAACAGACAAAGTGCACTCGACGATTTAGAAAGACGATTTCAGGGAATAGACTTTGTGCAGAATGATGAGAAAGTGGCTCAACTCATTCAACAGATTTTCGATAAAGGGAAAAATCCGGCTATTCATCTTATGGGTACTCCGTTTCAGTTGTCGGTATGGCAAGCCTTACAGAAAATTCCCAAAGGACAGACCAGCACTTACGCTCTTATTGCCGAAGCTATTGGTCGCCCCAAGGCAGTGCGTGCCGTAGGAACAGCCATTGGTGCTAATCCCATTGCGTATGTTATTCCTTGCCATCGGGTTATTCGTACCGACGGTGGATTGGGCGGTTTCCGTTGGGGACTGGAATGCAAAAAGGCAATTCTGGAGTGGGAGAAGAAGTAGAATATAACAGATATAAGTTGGACTGCCTCCTAAAAAGTAGTGGTAGTATGACTTCAAGTCATACTACCACTATTTATATAGGTCATTACTTTAATGTAAACGAAAGTGGTAGCGCGACTTAAAGTTGCACTCCCACTCAATATACAAGTACCGGTGTTGACGAAGTGCGACGTTTCACCAACTACCGGATCCTAACTACCTCAAAATTCGAATTTCTCTACTTTGATGGCAGTCAACTCTTTCAGAATAGCTATATTTTTGATGAATGCAGCCGTTGTTTCGTGATTGGACAACGATGCGCTGTCTTTCCATGTTTCGCAAATCAGCAACACATTGCCACGGGTAGCACTTTCAAAAATATCATACGCAATACAGCCATCTTCTTTCACCGAAGCAGCAGTCAACTCCTTGGCAGCATCCAATACTTTGGCGTGATTTACATCTTCTACCGAGATAAATACATTTAATCGAATCATAATCGTATTTTTTTATTTGTGAGATACAAAAATAAGAATTTTTTGTGCCAAAACCTAATAACTATCGTTGGACTTTGGTTTTTAAACGATAGTGAGAGCGCGACTTAAGTCGCAGCCCTAAAATAGACAACCGTGGTTGATGCTAGCAGAACGTTCGAAAACCCTAGCAGAGACTTCGAAAGGCATAGCAGAGCATTCGAAAGACCTAGCTGAGTCATCGAAAGGCCTAGCAGAGCATTCGAAAGACCTAGCAGAGTCATCGAAAGGCCTAGCAGAACGTTCGAAAGCCCTAGTATAGCCATCGAAAGGTCTAGTGTAGCTTTCGAAAGGCATAGTAAAGCCATCGAAAGCCCTAGTGTAGTCGTCGAAAGGTCTAGTGTAGCTTTCGAAAGGTATAGTATAGCCATCGAAAGCGGATCTATTCGGGTCTATTCAATAAACTGTGTCAGAAAGAATCTGCATTGCACCTTTCTACTACCCACTCCCACTTTATACATCCAAGATAACAGGATAGTTATGCTCCCGATAAGCATTTTACGACCAACATTATAGTTATTTAAAAATATCATTGATTATTGTTGGTTATTTTAAAAGGATTTGTTATTTTTGGACTGTGAAATAGAATCTAGTATAGATATTGAGATAGTTGCAATTGACCCTACCTTAATTATATGTGCAACTGAGTTGCGCATGTCCTGAAATATAGAGGAACATACCCAGTAAATTGCAATAGATATAAGTAAAATATACCCAGATGGCTATATTTATGTGTTATGGCCAATTTTAAAAAACAACTATCTAAAATCATTATAATGAAAAAATTACTTCAACATTTTATTCCTGCGACAATTTTAATTTCATTTTGTTTGACATTTTCTTCTTTTGAAAGTATTGAAAATATAAAAAAAATAAAACCTGAAATTGCAAAAATTAAAGGTAAAGTTCAAAACTATGATTCTAACTATAAAACAGGGCAGTTGACTTATTTTGATGCAATAACTAGAACCCCAAAAACTGAAGTTTTTGCATTTGATAGTCTAGGTAACTTTGATGTTTCCTTCCGTTTGACACATGAAGTTTATGGTTGTGTAAATTTAAAGTTTGCAAATAATTATTTCGATATTTTTGTGGAACCACAAAAAACGTATAATATTATTATCAAAGAAAACTCATTAATTTTCACAGGTTCTGGGAATAAGATTTATGATGAACTCACTTCTTTTGAAATGGCTCTTTCTAACGAACTGGGAGAAGAAATAAAAGCTGTCAAATCTGCTCATAATGATAATCTTTCAATTGATGAGTATTTGAGTCTGCAAAAAAAAATGGAGATAAGAAAACTGTCCTTCTTAAAATCATATCAAACAAATCATATCCTCAATGATACCACAGTGAATTTATTGACAAACAAGATTAAATATCAAACCGCTAAATCATGGATAAATTATAGATTTGATTATAGTGGTAGTAATCCCATTTTGAGAGATTCTTTACCAAAAGATTTCTACACAAAATTATTTTCCGAATATCCAATTAATACAACAGATGGATATTTTGTCCGAGAATATATTGATTATATAAGTAATATAGGTACCACAATGGATGATACCAAAACCGCCTCCTCAAGTGAACGAATAGCTTTCTATAAGAAATTTAATTATTTCACAAACGACGATTTACAACTTATTGCTAAGGCATATCTAGGTGACAGCATTACTCTTAAGTCAAGTGAGCTAAAGGAATTTAGTAAAAACGATAAAAAAAGAATGAAAGAGTTCGAGTTTAGAAAAAGATTTCGAATGCATAAGATATTTCTTAATGGGTCGAAATTACCTAAGGGGTTAGGAAGAGACTTCGTTTTGTCGCAACAAATAGCAGAGAATTATTTTGAGAACTTTTATTCCCCTACTGAAACAGAGTGGAATTTATACGAGAATTTTTTCGCCAACAAATCAATCCTTAATTACTTAAGAAGTATTTGTCCAAACGAATCTCGTACAATAGTCTTAAAGAATATAAATACCACCAACACCCCAACAGATGATTATATAAAACAAACAGTTGACAAATACCTAAATAAATATTTAGGGAAAGTTATATATATAGACTTTTGGGCAACATGGTGCGGACCGTGTAAACAAGAAATTCCATTCGCGAAACAACTTCACATTGAATTTGAAAACAAAAACGTAGTTTTCATAAACTTTTGTGTACAATCGGAGAAAAATATCTTTGATAAAATGATTGTTGAACAGAAAATTTCAGGTATAAATTATTTACTAAATGATGATGAATGTAATATGCTGACAAAGCATTTCCGTGTAAATGGATATCCAACTTATATTTTAATTGATAAAAATGGAACAATCGTTGATTTTTCAGCACCAAGACCAAGCTCAAATGAACTAATAAAAAATAAAATTATCAGCCTATTACAATAAACTGGCCATAACACACGCCTATGGTCATTGGCTAGCTGACGTGCATTTAGCGGTCTTTGCTCCCGCATTCAGATTGTCGTTCCACGACAGCGAATGCTCCCGCAAACCGCCAAATGCCCATAGCCTCGGTCGTTAGGCGGCATTTTAGAAAAAAAGAAAGAAAAGAATGAAAAGCAACATAGTAGAATTTCTCAGAAAAAAGGATTTTCGATTTGAAAGTAACATTGGACAAGGCGGAACCGGAAAAACTGTTTTATTAAAAGATGAATTGATAGATGAATTATTTGTTTGTAAGAAATACTCACCTTATTATAAGTCAGATAAAGAAAAGTATTATAAAAACTTTGTCGATGAAATAAAAATACTTCACTCATTATTTCATCTAAATGTAGTCAGAGTATTTAACTATTATTTATATCCCGAATTTCATACTGGATATATTTTGATGGAATATATAAAAGGAATACAGATTTATGATTTCATTAAGAACAATCCTGAGAGAATAAATAGTGTTTTTACCCAAACAGTAGATGGGTTTAGATATCTTGAAGAAAATAATATATTACACAGAGATATTAGACCCGACAACATTCTAGTTTCTGAAAAAGGTGTTGTGAAAATAATCGATTTTGGTTTTGGAAAAAAGATTGAATTTGGTGATAACTTTGATAAAAGCATTTCATTAAATTGGCGATATTCAATACCTAACGAATTTAGCCTTGAACTTTATGATTTTAAAACTGAAGTGTATTTTGTTGGAAAATTATTTGAAGAAATTATAAAAGAGAATGATATTGAGAATTTTACATATCCTCAAATACTAAACAAAATGATTAATCCTAAATACAATGAAAGGATTAATTCATTTTTTGATGTTACTAGAGAAATTTTATCCGATTCTTCGAACTCTATTAATTTTACACATGATGAAAAACAAGTCTATCAGGTCTTCGCTGGACGATTAGAGGGCATATTTAGTAAAATCTGTGACGATTCAGAATATATTTCAAATCTTGATACGATAATAATGGAGTTAGAAACAATTTATAGGGACTCAATTTTAGAAGATGAAATTCAAAATCCAAATAAAATTGCTAGTTGCTTTATTAAAGGTCAATACTTTTATAATAAAAACACAAAGCTTCATTTAGTGACTTTAGAATCATTTATACATATGTTGAAATCGGTTTCCTTCGACAAAAAGAAAATAATTTTAAATAACTTATGGCAAAGACTCGACAAAATTAAAAGATATCCAAAAGAACCAGAATCTGATTTGCCTTTCTGAAATAAAAGAAAAACTGAGTTATGGTTATAATCTTGAAATTATTAATAACAAAAATAATTTTAGGTCTAAAAACAGAAATTAAATTAAGCTTAAATAAATTATACTCAGTTAGGCGTAGGTTGACGGCATGAAGTTCGGCGAAGTCTCCAGACTTCGTCGTAGTAAAAGCAAGGCTCTTGCCTTGCTTATCAAAATAGAATATGGAAAGCAAGAGCTTTCCTTCAGTCAGTGGACGGACAAGTTCAAGCTTTGACATAGCGGGACGCTACGCCAAACATAGGAAACAGTATTATTTACGCTACTGAGAACAGAGTTTTGCTGAATTTGTATTGACAAGTAACCGTTAAATATAATTACAACTTATGACAATTTCGAAAATTTTTTCTGCAAATCCTCTTTTTGCCCAAAAAGAACATGATGAAGAAAATCATGAATTTAGAAGTCTTTTTGAAAGAGACAGAGATCGAATTCTGTATTCAAAAGAGTTCAGACGGTTGAATAGAAAAACGCAAGTTTTTATTTCTGGTTTTGATGATCATATTCGGAATCGATTAACTCATACAATAGAGGTAGCACAAATTAGTCAAACAATATGTAATCATTTAGGTTTAAATGAAGCACTTACTATGGCAATTGCATATGGTCATGATGTTGGTCACACTCCATTTGGCCATGTTGGAGAAAGAACGCTTAATTATTTCATGAATGGCTGTGGAGAATTTAAAGATTTCAATGATGTTTTCAAAGATCAAAGAGGATTTAAACATAATTTACAAGGGATTAGAGTTGTTACTCAATTAGAAAGAATTTCGAATAATTACCCAGGTTTGAATCTTACTAATTATACTCTTTGGGGCATATTAAACCATACTGGGTTTAATCCAAAAGCATGTGAATTTAAAAAAGACGCAATTAATAGTCCATGTCATATTAATCACAATGCCGATAAATGTAAACATAATGATTTTGGGCTAAGTTTTTCTTTTTATAAAAGATATGTTAAACCACTTGAAAATTCAGATTCTTGGACAATTGAAGGTTTAATTGTTCGGATAGCAGATGAAATTGCACAGAGACACCATGATTTAGAAGATGGTCTATTTGCGAGTATAATTGATAAGGAAGAAATTATAAATTATATTCAAGAAACTTTCTCCGAATTCTTTAACGAAGCTGAACTTGAAAAAATAAGTACCTTGAAGTTGGAAACAAATAAAAGTATTTTCATTTACTCATTATCAAGTATAATGATAAATTTCTTGGTTAATCAGGTTATCACTCAAACGAGAATTAACCTAGGTGAAATAATCAAGAAATTCACACTTACAAATTCAAAAAGTTTTAATGAAAAGAAAGGAGAAATAATTGCTACAGATATCTTTGATATAGTATCGTATTCCTCCAAATTATCAATTCAAGAAGCTAAACTCCAAAAATTCCTAAAAAATAGAATTCTAAACTCCCATATTGCTCAAAGCATGGATGGTAAATCAACATATATTATCCGAAAATTAATAAATTCATATTTAGACAATCCTCAACAACTACCCGATGGAACAATTTATATTCTTTATATGAGATTATTGCACAAAAATGAAAAACAACAATACCAAAGTTTACTAGAACATCAAAAAATTGGACTTTTTAGGGAGAAACTGAAATCAGACCATTACAAAAATAACAAAATTAGATATAGAAATATATTAATGAGAACTATCTGTGATTTCATTTCAGGTATGACAGATGATTATGCCATTATGTTATATAAAAAGCTATATGGAACAACAAATGTATTTAGTAATTACTAACTACTCATTGCTGATTATCAATTATATAATTTTATATAATGGCTAAGTAGGGGTCTTGTCCTCGCGAATATATAAACATTACTTACTTGCACAATGGTGCGAACTGGTCGGTGGGTAACTGTCTGAACTGGGATAAAACAGAAAAATCAGATGAAGACAGATACGCTGAAAATCTGCTTTATCCTTTTAATATGATACAATCGTAGTTCAGACGATATGGCAGTAAATACTATTTTCCACTTTATTTATATAAAATACAACTCATATGAAACAACTCATTTTCGTTCTTTTGGCAATTTTCCCTATTGTTTTGTGGGGACAAGAAACAAAACAAATAACTGATAGAGAGACCAGAGAAACATACTATGTTCTTAAGTCCGACAAAACAATAAGACATGGTGAATATAAGAAATTCGGGTTCAATAATACTGTTGCAGTAAAAGGGTTTTACAAATCAGGAATTAAAGATAGCATCTGGGAATGTTATAATGCAGAAGGTCAAGTAGTTCTTAAATACAATTATTCCAAGTCGGAGTTGATTCTCTATAAACCTGGCGAACCAATGGATAAAGTGGAATATAAAATAATAGGAAATATGGATTCTAAAGCCAAGTTGAGTAGAGTTCCCATTTATCTTGGTGGAGAGTATTCTATAATGTCTGAAGTATGGAAGAACATTAGGTATCCAGTAATAGCGCAGGAAAATGATAGATCAGGAACAGTTTTCGTATCATTTACAGTTGATAAAGATGGAAAAACAAGCAACTATCACGTAAATAAGAAGTTAGGATGTAATTTAGACGAAGAAGCGATCAGAGTCTTAAAACTTGTCCCAGACAACTGGCTTCCCGGAATGCAAAATGGACAAGCTGTGGATGTGGAAGTTAGGTTTCCAATTGCTTTCGTTCTTCTATGATGAAGACATATATCCTTCGATAGGGGCAGTTCTCTAACCCCTGACACATTACAAAAAGCGAATAATTCAAACTCCATGAATTGTTCGCTTTTTTCTTACACTCATTGCAATTGAAACAGCATTGAGATTGTTATTCCTTCCGGAAATACTCTGTCGGTTGATGATGTGTTTGTTGCTGTGCAGCTTACGTTCGTTATTCAGGGCGCGACTTGAAGTCGCACTCTGAATATAGAGGATGCGTAATGCTGTTGTTTTATTTTTGGTCGGCGGCTTTTTTCCATGCTCTATAGCCAACTGCTGCCATGATGGTGTAGATAACAAACAGGATGGCTGTTGGGTACAGGCCTTTGTAGAAGTACAGGCCTGCGCAGAGTGCATCGGCAACAATCCATACAATCCAGTTCTCAATGAGCTTGCGGGCCAGCATCCACGTCCCCACTATGCTGAGCGCACCCACTACCGAGTCGGCCTTGGGAATGGGGGAGTCGGTGTATCTGCTCAATACCAGATAGTAAATAATGTAAATCAATACTGTGGCGATGCATAGCTGTACAAACAACCGTTTTGTGAGTTGGGTGGCAGGCATTTCTTTGCCTGCTAAGTCGTCGCCATGTTTCCAGTTTATCCAGCCGTAGATGCTTATTACCACATAGTAAAACTGAAGACTCATGTCGGCGTAAAACTTCGTCTGGAAAAATATCACGATATAGAACAAAGACGAAATGATTCCGAAAAACCACAAACTGAGTTTTTGCTTAATGGACAGGTACAAGTAGATGAGGCTTAATATGGCGCCAACAATTTCTATCCAATTGGTTTTAATGTATTCCAGTATCATTTTTCGGTGTATAAAAAAATCCCCTAAAAGAAGTTTTCGGATTCTTTTAGGGGATGAGCTATGATTGTTTATTTTAAAATTTTCTCAAACGCCCCGGGAGTTTCAAGTATCTCTATGGCTTTTAGCAGCGATTCGTTATCGGCATCCATAATTTGATAATATTCATTTGTTTCCCACAAACTGCTGGCTATTAATGCTTTTAATTGTAGTTTAATCAAGGGTTTCGATTTCTCAAATTCCTTTTTCTCTATGTTTTCTTTCTCAATAGTCTCTTTGTCCTTCGCGATTGGTTTTTGTTGGAGTGTTATGCTCTCTTTCGGAAGTTTTATTGAGCTGCTTGGTTCCAGTTGGTATATTGTGCTTAATTTTAAAGGTTTAGTTGAGCCATTTGGACTTGGTTGGACTGTCATCATGCTGTCTTTCGGCAGTTTGTTTGTGCTGACTTTTTCTTTTTCTTTATCGGCTGCGGTGATTAATGCATTCAGAAATGCTTCGTCCGGTTCGAATTCCTTTTTGAATTTCTCAAATGTTGGATATTTCTTTTTTAGTTCGGCGCGATTTTTATCGACATATTGCACGCAAACTTTGTTTATGATGCCAAACGCAACCAGTTTTCGGTGAAAGTCGGTGTATCTGGTTGTGTCCAGGGGAACGAAAATGTCGGGCATAATGCCACCACCGCCATAAACGGTGCGTTTTAAACTAAGTGTTTGGTAGTGCAGAGAGTCGGGGAAATGAATGCTGTCGGCATGCAACAGTTCGCCTTTGTTGTAGCGGTTAATCAAATCCAGTTCGTATTTATCCTTTCCCTCTTTGTACGGTTTCTGTATGCACCGTCCGGTAGGCGTGTAGTAGCGTGCTGTGGTAAGGCGCATTACCGAACCATCAATAAGTGGAAACTGGCGCTGAACCAGCCCTTTGCCGAAGGAACGGCGACCTACGATTAATGCTCTGTCCCAGTCTTGCAGTGCTCCTGACACGATTTCGCTTGCCGATGCTGAGTATTCGTCAATCAACACAATCAGTTTTCCGGTTTCGAAATTTCCGGCATTGGTAGAAACAGCAGTGCTTTTCGGTTGGTTAAGCCCTTCGGTATAAACAATGAGGCGGTCTTTTCCCATAAACTCGTCGGCCAGTTGAATAGCAGCGTTCAAATAACCACCTCCATTGCCCTGTAAGCTTAAAATAAGACTTTTCATGCCTTTTTCCTGAAGCTTGGCGAATGCTTTTTTGAACTCTTCTACCGTTGTGCTTCCAAAGCTGCTGATTTTTATATAGCCAATATCTTTACCAATCATATAAGTGGCATCCACGCTATACAATGGAATTTTATCGCGGATAATCTTAAAGAGCAATAATTGAGCTTTTCCGGCACGAAGGATTCGTACGGATACTTCCGATCCTTTAGGACCACGAAGGCTTTTCAGAATTTCGGAATTGGGAGTTTTTACACCCGCAATTAATTTGTCGCCAATGTAAATGATGCGGTCGCCGGGTAAAATGCCTACTTTGGCGGCTGGGCAACCCGCCACTGTTTGAGAAACCAAAAGGGTGTCGTTAAACATTTGAAACTGAATGCCGACACCTTCGAAACTGCCTTCGAGTGGCTCGTTTACTCTTTCCACTTCTTCTTTTGGAATGTAGGATGAGTGCGGATCCAGGTCTTTTAAGATGGCCGTTAAGGTCGATTCCACTATTTTTTTATCGTCGATGCTGTCCACATATAGGTTCGAGATGGCAGTCAGTGCATTTGACAATTTGCGTTGTTGCATGGATGAAATACCTTGCGCAAAGAGGATGGTTGTGAATATGCTAAAGGTGAAGAGAATGGAAAATTTTTTCATGATTCAGTGTCAGTGTTACAATTTTGCTAACTTTCTAGCGTTTAAAGACCGTTTTTTAGAAACGGACTGCAAAGATACATTTTTTTGTAGTCTCAGTTTGTGCTGTTTATATATAATAAATAGAAATAATGTTGAATTTAACGTTTTGATTTTTATTCAGCGCTGAGACATTTTATTTAATAGATGCATCCCTGCACTTAAATCTTTCATTTTGCAGGCTTTAGCGTTGGCAATATGTTGGTATATTTCGCTAATATTCAATTCGCTTTCGTCTGTTTCTACAAATAGTGCTTCGATAGGAGTGAGCTGCACGCTGGCGGCATTAAAATGTTCGCCGTACGACAAAGCACAGCCCGCTTTAAGCGCTTGTGCTGCCAGTTCGGGTTTTCCTCTAAAGCCGTGGATGATCCACGGTTGTGTGGGGTTCCATTTCTTTTTTAAAGCAAAAAGCTCGTTGAAATAACCCACGCAGTGAATAATAAGCGGTTTGCTTGATTTTTCGGATATTGTTATCTGTTTCTCGAAAATACTTAGCTGCTCTTCATAACCGGCGCTCGAATGCTTGTCTAATCCGCATTCGCCCACAGCAATCAACCGTTTGTCTTTTGCCCACATTTCC
Source organism: Paludibacteraceae bacterium (assembly GCA_942493025.1). GTDB lineage: Bacteria > Bacteroidota > Bacteroidia > Bacteroidales > Paludibacteraceae > Paludibacter. Next base: position 2,433,273 of record OW818663.1, on the reverse strand, counting down.
AATTTTGACAGCTTCTCTTCCGATAATGTGTCGGCATGCCACGGATGAATCCCGACAGAGCAAAATGCTTGCTTGTCGGACGCGAAGAAGTCCTCAGCTTCGGCGAAAGTTAGATTTCGTAGGACTAAACTGTCGTCTGTGGAGTGCCCCGAGTGGGTATGAATGTCGACTAACATGCTGATAGTTGAATTAAATATGTTTCAGCAAAAGTAATAAATTTTGCTTATAATCTGAATGTCTGATGTTTCGCAATTATATTTATCAATTACATGAGCGTTGTGAAGAGTTTGAACATAAATGATGTTATTTGATAAGTTAAATACTTATTCGCAAATAGGAGTGGTTGTAGACTGCTTTAGATAGGAAGTGATAAAACACATAGAGCACATAGGCACATAAAATAGTATATTATCGAACTGTCCTCCTCAATCAGAAAAAAGGACACATAGTTATAAAACTACGTTTTATAATACAAAAATAGCTGGATTACTGCTTTTATCTACTCCCTCAATACTTCAAATCTATGTGTCTGCCAAAGGCAGATTTTTATAATTTTATCCAAAGAAACTCTATGTGCCTATGTGGTTTGAAATTTTCTGTTTGTACTTAGCACTCTATTCGGTAATTCAAATATGCTACTACACTATGTTCTGACCATTAATTAGTTGCGAATAAACTCCGTTTTTTCATCTAAAACTTGTATCTTTGCGCTCCCATTTTGGAATAAATAATCAAAACGAAAAATAATAAAATGAATACAACAGAATTATTCAGCACTTTACCTTACAAAGTAGCGGATATGTCGCAAGCTGATTTTGGACGAAAAGAAATTGAATTGGCAGAAAAAGAAATGCCGGGTTTGATGGCATTACGCAAAAAATATGGAGTTGAAAAACCATTGAAAGGTGCTCGTATTATGGGCTCGCTTCACATGACTATCCAAACAGCAGTGCTTATCGAAACCCTGGTAGAGCTTGGTGCTGAAGTACGCTGGTGTAGTTGTAATATTTATTCTACGCAGGACCATGCTGCTGCTGCAATTGCTGCTGCCGGTGTTCCTGTTTTCGCATGGAAAGGCGAAACGTTGGAAGAATATTGGTGGTGTACGTTGCAAGCCCTTACTTTCGACGGTCACAAAGGCCCGAACGTAATTGTTGACGATGGTGGTGACGCTACTATGATGATTCATGTGGGTGTGGCTGCTGAGAAAGATGCTGTAGCATTGGACAAAAAAGCCGATGGTGATGATGAGCGTTTGTTGTACGCTATCTTGAAAGATGTTTTAAAAGAAGATAATGGTATCTGGACGCGTATGATTCCTGAGCTTCGTGGTGTATCCGAAGAAACCACTACCGGTGTTCACCGTTTGTACCAAATGTTGGAAGAGGGTTCATTGTTGTTCCCTGCCTTCAATGTAAATGACTCGGTAACCAAATCGAAATTCGATAACCTTTACGGCTGTCGTGAATCATTGGCCGACGGTATCAAACGTGCTACCGATATTATGTTGGCCGGCAAAGTGGTGGTGGTTTGTGGTTATGGCGATGTTGGAAAAGGCTGTGCCCGCTCGATGGTGGCTTACGGTGCCCGCGTTATTGTAACCGAAATTGATCCTATTTGTGCATTGCAGGCTTCGATGGAAGGTTTCCAGGTAACTACTATTGAAGAGGCATTGGCCGAAGGAAATATCTACGTAACCACTACCGGAAACAAAGATATTATCCGCATTGAGCATATTGCCAAAATGAAAGATGCAGCTATCATTTGTAATATCGGTCACTTCGACAATGAAATTCAAGTGGAGAAATTGAAACAATATCCGGGCATTGAGCTTGTAAATATCAAACCTCAGGTTGACAAATATATTTTCCCTGATGGAAAATGTGTATTGTTGTTGGCCGATGGTCGTTTGGTAAACCTTGGTTGTGCTACCGGTCACCCTTCGTTTGTAATGAGTAATTCATTTACCAATCAAACATTGGCGCAAATTGAATTATTTACCAAAGATTATCCTGTAGATGTGTATCGCTTACCAAAACATTTGGATGAAGAGGTGGCACGCTTGCACTTAGAGCAATTGGGAGTGAAACTTACCGTTCTTACTCCGGAACAAGCTGCTTATATTGGCGTTGATGCCAATGGGCCATACAAACCGGAGCATTACAGATACTAAACCGTTATTTATAACAGGTTTCGGAATAACTATAAAAGCCGCATTCATTGATTTGAATGCGGCTTTTATATTAGGAGTACTTCATCCTATCTTATTCTGAGTCGTTGTCCGGGTTTCAGTTTTGTTTTTTGTTTAATGCGATTCATCTTGCATAAAGCCTTGGTACTAGTACCATTACGTGCTGCAATTTGTCCCAGATTATCACCTTTACGAACGGTGTAATACCGAAGTATCTGAACTTGTTTTGATTCCCGTTGATAATAGAACGATTGCTTTTTGGTCAGCAGGAAGGATGTGGAATTGACGCGGCCGGTATTGAAATCGATGATGTTAGCCGGATTAATGGCGTTGCCGATATATCGTGTTTCGAAATGGAGATGTGGTCCTGTTGAATGTCCTGTGTTACCACCTAAAGCAATGAGTTCGCCGGCTTTTACGCGCTGATTGTGGGCAACCAAAACGACCGATAAGTGACCATAAACAGTTTCTAAGCCATTGTCATGTCGTATCACGACGTAATTGCCATAGCCACGGCCTTCGTAATCTATAATTCGTACTTTTCCCGAGAATGCTGCGACAACCGTGTCCCCCACGTTGAGGCGCAAATCGATTCCGTAATGATAGCGATACCGTCGTGGTCCAAAGGCCGACGTTACAGCTCCGGGAACAGGAATTACAAAGTGAGAGCAATCTATTCTGACCGAATCCGGTAAGCTGTCAACCGGTATTTTATAGGGGTTTAACCTTTCTCTAGTCCAAATGTTGTTATAAATATCTTCCGCAGGGTGGTTTTCCATCAAGTCGTCCGAACGATCGTTCAGCATTTCCTGATAGATGTTTACTGTATCTTTTTTTGTAATTAGTGAGAACATGTTGCGTTGAGAAAACCCCGCAAATGTAGTGAGAAAAAAGAATGTTATGAGAAAATATTTTTTTAGAGAAATAGGCATAGAATCTTTTAATTAAAGCATAATTGTGCCCCGATAGCTATCGGGGCACAATGAATCGTTGGTAAATCAATTGTTTACTTATGAATTTTTAAGAAAGTGGAGAGTGTACTCTAAAATGGGTTCAGCAATTAGAACTCATCGTTGGCATAAAATACATTCTTGTTCAGTTTTTCGAATTCGAAAACTTCAGCAGCACTGAAAAAGCGAGCAATCTCTACTTTTCCATTTTCAACCGTATCGGAAGTGTGAAGAATATTCTCTTGCACACTAACACTGTAATCGCCACGAATTGTTCCGGGAGCTGCTTCACGACCATTGGTTGCCCCGGCCATAACGTGCGCAATATGTACTGCGTCAACACCTGTCCAGCAACAAACAATTACCGGAGTCATCATCATTGACTCAACAATGCGTTGATAATATGGTTTTTTCACTAAATGCGCGTAGTGATCCATCAAAACCTCTTCGTTCAGTTGAACCATTTTCATGCCGCTTAATTGAAGACCTCTACGCTCAAAACGTTGTATAACTTCACCAATTAACCCTCTACGAATCGCACAGGGTTTTATAATAACGAGTGTTCTTTCCATTTAAAATAGTGGTTAATTAATAGTGTGATTAGATTTTCTTCCCCAAAAATAGGAAATAGTAACTTCAAATCAAAAGAAATTCTGTTTTCTTAACTTATTGCCCCCCAATTTAATGTATTTGTCTTCAATTTACGCAATTGGTTTACCAATATTCTGTTTTCGGACTTCTCCAATTGCGGATCACTTTCCAGAATTTCGATGGCTGCATTTCGGGCAATTTCCAACATTTTACCATCCTGCGCCAGGTTGGCAATTTTTAGTTCAAAGGGTAACCCACTTTGTTGCGTGCCTTCCAAATCGCCGGGGCCACGAATTTGTAAATCGGCTTCCGATATTTCGAAGCCATCGTTGGTGCGTACCATTATTTCCATACGCTTGCGTGTGTCGCTGGCCAATTTATAGCCCGTTAGCAAAATACAGAACGACTGCTCGGCACCACGCCCAACCCTGCCGCGCAGCTGGTGCAACTGCGACAACCCAAAACGTTGCGCACTCTCAATCACCATCACCGAAGCATTGGGCACGTTTACACCGACCTCAATCACCGTGGTAGCAACCATTATTTGCGTTTCGCCCGTCACAAACTTCTGCATTTGGTAGTTTTTTTCCTTGGGCTTGAGTTTGCCGTGCACCATGCTGATGTTGTAATTCGGAAACACTTCGCGCATATAATCGTACCCTTCTTCGAGATTTCGCAAATCAATCTTTTCCGACTCCTGAATAAGCGGATACACAATATAAACCTGTCGGCCGGCTTCTATTTGTTTGGCAATAAAGCCATTCAATGCCGGCCGTTTATTGTCGTAATAATGATAGGTCTGAATGGGTTTACGTCCCGGTGGCAGTTCGTCGATGACCGATACGCTCAAGTCGCCGTACAAGGTCATGGCCAACGTTCGCGGAATAGGCGTAGCTGTCATTACTAAAATATGTGGCGGCTGCACATTTTTTTTCCAGAGTTTTGATCGTTGCTCCACTCCAAAACGGTGCTGTTCGTCGATAACCACGAGTCCGAGATTTTTAAATTGCACCACATCTTCAATTAATGCGTGCGTCCCGATAAGAATGTTCAACTCGCCGCTGCGCAATCTCTCGTGTAAAATCACACGGTCTTTTGGGCGGGTAGAGCCCGTGAGCAAAGCCACGTTTACGCCAATGTCGCCCAAAAATTCATTCAGACTGGCAAAATGTTGGGTAGCCAAAATTTCTGTTGGTGCCATAATGCAAGCCTGAAAGTTATTATCCACAGCCATAAGCATTACCATCAACGCCACCAATGTTTTTCCACTTCCCACATCGCCTTGCAGCAATCGGTTCATTTGCCGACCCGAAGCTACATCGATACGGATTTCGCGCAACACACGTTTTTGTGCTCCCGTAAGTTCGAAGGGTAAATAGGTATTGAAAAAGGTATTGAAATAATGCCCAATGGTACCAAAAACGAACCCTTTCGATTGTAGATCACGCCAGTTTTTGAGTCGGAGAATGCTCAACTGAATGTAAAACAGCTCCTCGAACTTTAAGCGTTGGCGGGCTTTGTTGAGTGCATCGGCATTTTTCGGAAAATGAACATTGACCAATGATTCGGTCAGGTTCATTAGCGCAAATTTTTGTAAGATGTAGGCAGGAAGTGTTTCGGGAATTCCGGTTTTGATACTTTGAACCAATGGAAAAATAATTTTCTGAATGGTTTTAGAATTCAGAAAACTGCTTTTCATCTTCTCAGAAGTATTGTAAAAAGGCACCAGACCCATTTGTTCGGGCGGTGGCATTTTCGACGCTATTTCAATTTCGGGATGTACGATGTTGAATCGGCCGTTGAACGGAGATGGTTTCCCAAAAATAACATAGTCTACTTTTGTGTGGTATTTTTCCATGGCATATTTCACGCCTTTAAACCACACCAGTTCAATGGTATTTTTGCCGTCGGAAAAAACTGCTGTCAGGCGTTGATTGTGCCCTTCACCCACTTTCTCGAACCGTATAATTTGGCCTTTTACCTGAATAAAAGGCATTTCTTCATTTATCTCGTGCAAATAATAGAACCGACTTCTGTCCACATATTTGTATGGATAGTACCGCAACAAATCCTCGACACTGTGGATGCCAAGTTCTTTGTTGAACAAATCTGCCTTTTTGGGGCCTACCCCTGGCAAAAATTTTATGTCTTGATACGATAAATCCATATGTAATTATCCCGAAATATATTTCCCAAAAGGTATTTTCCGCAACACGAAAATAATAGCAAACGAACAAACCAGCGTTGCAAAAACGATGATGGGCAATGAAATAAGTGGATGCGCCATGGTCCAAAAGATATTGTTGCGAAAGAAAATGCCAATTACAATGATGTGAACCAAATAGATACCGTAACTGTAATTGCTGATGGTTTGCTGCAACCACGCAATAAATCTGTTCTCCACATGAAGATTTTTTGCCCAAACGAACACGGCAATTGATTGAATTACTGAGTTTAGCGTCAGGTAACTGTAAATGCTCAAATCCAGTCGGTGCGCATTTTTGCTGGCAAAATAAGTATAAATAGCCGAACTAGCAATGCTTAAGATGAAAATGGCTGCAGCAAAGAAACGCGTTTTGTTCCATGTCAGGCGAATCCGCATCAAAAAATAGCCCAGCACCAGATAGCCGGTATACAGAAAATATCCCAACAGTTTATATCCGAAAAAATCCGACCAACGATAAAAATTGATAGGAATCGGCCGAAGTGCAATAAACAAAACTACCCACGCGAAAAGTACGGTCAAAATCCACGAGTTGCTTAGCTTACGAACGGCTTTACCCAGAAATGGGACGAATAAATAGATGAACAAAATCATGTATACGTACCAAAAATGTTTCGAAATACCTTCGCTCAGAAACAAATCTTTAGCCCAAGCGATAAGGGCTGAAAACTCTTTGGGTTGTTGCCAGGGTTGGAGCATTGCCCAACGAAAAACCCAGTAGCACAGCATCCAAAACAGCAATGGCACGAGCACGCGCATAAACCTTTTTTTGTAGAATTCCCCGAGTTGATATTCTTTGCCCAACAGAGTAGCTCCACTCAGCATCAAAAATAACGGAACGGCAAACCGTACTGTGCTATCCACGCAGTTGCCTATCCACCAAAAATCCATGCTCCGTCCGTAGGTCATGTTTACCACCGGAGTTGAATTGTGAATAATAATGACCCCCACTGTGGCTAATGCCCGCAGCGTGTCCAACCATTCAATATTTTTTACTACGTTTTTCAATAGTTATCGTGTTAGCTCCAATAGTCGTTCGGCGACGATCAGATCAAATTCAGTAGTGATTTTTATGTTTTCTCTGTTTCCATCCACCAGGTGCACCGTGGCTCCCATGGCTTCAACCACCGAAGCATCGTCGGTAAAGAGGGCTGAAAACTCTTGTTCGTAAGCTTTCCTGAGCAGCTCAGCATCAAAAACCTGAGGTGTTTGCACCATTTTATAGGCAGTCCGGTCCACCGACTTGCTGCCATTCGCATCCACGAAGCGAATACTCTCTATTGAATCCATGGTAGGGATAGCAGCTCCAAATTTTGCAGCCGCATCAAAGCAGCGGGAAATAGTTTCTTTACTCACCAACGGGCGTACCCCATCGTGAATAGCTACTAGTGCCGGCACCTTTACTGCATCCAATCCGTTTTTCACCGACTGAAACCGGGTTTGTCCACCCGCAACTATTTGGTGCGGAATATTTAAGGCATGTTTTTTGCATAGCGTTTCCCAGAATTCAAATTGCGCAGCGGGTAAAACCAGAATTAATTGCAATGAAGCATCAAAATTCATGAATGCTTCAAGCGTATGCATTAAAATGGGCTTCCCCTGAATTTCGAGAAATTGCTTTGGAATGTCGGCGTTCATTCGCTCGCCTTTCCCTCCGGCAACAATTATAGCTGTTTTATTCATTGAAAAATGCTGTTTTACTGATCGTTTTAAAACGAAAATAGATGGATAATAGCTTTGAGTTTACTATTCAAGGTGTGCTGAAAACTATCAAATTATAATGTAAATGCAATAATAAATTTAGACAAAATTGTATTCACTGAAAAACTAAGTCTGTATTTTTAAGATTAGATTACGGTGCTCTGCACCTTAGAGTTAATGTCAATTAATCTTCTACAAATATTTCGCCACTCTGTGGCTTTGCTATAGGTGCAGCGCACCATTATATTTGTAGTTAATTAGGCTAAATAACAACCAAAGGTGCAGCGCACCGAAATATTTGTATAAAATTAGAATCAAAAGAGGCAATCCATCGTACCCAGAATGAGAGCAAATCATACGGTTGAGTTTTTTGGAACGACTATCTCATACATTCCGGTTCATGATTTTTGTTCTGATTCACTATTTAAAAACAAGAACAAAGATAAACATTAAATTATCATCAGTCACAACTATAAACCACAAAACGATGTCGAAATAGAACTATTTTGAACTATATGTCTGAAAACCCACAACATTTATATAACTTTGCACCCGAATTTAGTCGAAAAAAAATAATGAAAAAAACTGCTTTACCTTTAATTATCACCCTTTTACTTTTTGTTGGCATTTTGTCGGCTCAACAAAATGGAGAATCGAAACAACAAACCATCTTTGAGTCGCTGGCTACGCCCGATTCAATTTCGAAAGCCACTGTAAAGTTGCATCAGGATAAACGAATTGAAAATCTTGTAGTTGGACGTAAAAACATAACCGTGACCGGATCGGGAGCGCACGAAACAAAAACGGTAAGTGGTTTCCGCGTACAGGTATTTTCGAGCAATACACAGCGCACAGCTAAAAACGAAGCATTTAGAAAAGAGAGTCAGATAAAAGAAGAATTCCCTGATCTGGCGGTGTATGTAAACTACTCATCGCCCTTTTGGAAAGTGAGAGTAGGCGATTTTCGCACGCAGGCTCAGGCTCAGGCGTGCAGAGCCGAACTGATAGCTGCTTTCCCCGGTATCAGAAGTGAAACCTACATAGTAAAAGAACAAGTAAATATCTCCGTTTCAAAATAAATATATATGGATTTTAATAGCAATCAACCTGTTCCTTTTGATTCGGAAAAAACGGAAAAAATAGCAGAACATTATCAGCAAATTATACAACTTTTGGGCGAAGATGCAGACCGTGAAGGCTTGCTGAAAACTCCCGAACGCGTTTCTAAAGCAATGCAGTTTTTGATGCAGGGCTACGATCAAAACCCCGAAGATATCATTCGTTCTGCCATGTTTACAGAGGATTACAGACAAATGGTTATTGTAAAGGATATTGATTTTTATTCGATGTGCGAGCACCACATGCTTCCATTTTTTGGCAAAGCACACATCGCGTATATTCCCAATAAAAAAATCACCGGATTGAGTAAAATTGCAAGAATTGTGGAAGTGTACGCCCGCCGTATGCAGGTGCAGGAACGCATGACTACCCAAATAAAGGAGTGTATCCAAAAAACTCTGAATCCGATGGGAGTGATTGTAGTTATTGAGGCGCAGCATCTTTGCATGCAAATGCGCGGTGTGCAAAAACAACATTCTATCACTACCACTTCGGATTTTACCGGTGTTTTTGAACAAGCCAAAACCCGCGAAGAGTTTTTGAATTTGATTAATAGAAAGTAGAGAAATCTTACTTCAATCTCATTTCAACCAATTCGTCGGCTAACCGAACACAATCAAGGCAAGGAAACTTGCCTTTTTTTATTTCCAGGCAGCGAATGTCTTTAGTCGCGGCAAGGAACTCATCGTGAATACTTGGTTTATTTGCCTGGCGAAGCAAGCGCTCAGCAGCGAATAATGCACCACAAACTCCACCTTCAGCTCGTCCACCGCCCCACGCACGATATTCCTCAATCTCAGTTTCGCTGATTTGAAATTCGTTTTGAAAACCTTTTAGAACAGCTTGCGCGCAGTTGAGGTTTTGAGGTAATACATGAAAATAATTTTCGGAGCTAATTCTGTTTTCTTGTTTATTCATTTGTTTATAAGTAGTGATTGAATTTTTGTGTGTTGATTAGTTGTTGTGGTATATTAAGACCTCTCCCCTAACCCCTCTCCGCAGGAGAGGGGAACAGAGCATCGTAAGTGAAAAATTTATCACGTGTTTATATGTGTTTGATAATAGTTATGCAAAAATAGCGTAAATGATTAGTGTTTCCAGTTGTGGAAGTATTATTCATAGCCGGCTTGTAACCATATACTTGTAACTATCCTCAATTTATCACCATGATTTTGGTAATGGTACTTTTTGTGCCGTCTACATTTACGCAGATGGCAAGGTAAATTCCGGTGCTTACTTTTCGGCCGTGTGCATCTTTTCCGTCCCAGGTAGCCAGACTGCCATTCGATACTGTTTCACAAACCAGATTTCCATTGATGTCGGTGATTTTTACCTGCGTGTTTTCCACCAGACCGGTGATGGTAATGACTCCTTTGTAGTCCTCGCGAACCGGGTTGGGATAGGCGTACACATCTTCAAATATTGCTCCGGCCTCGGCTGCATCGCTTTGGTACGACACAAGTCCCTGCGCTGTGCCAAAAAACACTTCGCCGGTTACCTGATTGATGGCAATGGAAAGTATGTCGTTTGAAAGCAAAGGACTGTTTGCCGTTGTAAAATGTTGAATGGTTTCCTGACCGTTTTCCGACATAAGATACACACCCGATGTTTCAGTTCCAAACCATTTTCGGTTGGCACCATCTATCGCGATTGCTTTTATTTTTTCAGTTGCAAGCAAGTAGTCAGCGTTGTTGGTTCCATCGTTGCGGGGTATTTTTACACGCGAACAACTCAACCCACCATCAAAAACTCGTGTTGTGTTTTGAAATCGCAACGGTCCGGCTTCAGTGCCGAGCCAAATCACTCCATTTTTATCCTGAGCAATTGCATAATTTGTGTTGTGCGTTATGAATGCACCGTCTGTATCCGGATCGGGGAAGATGGTGCAGACTACCGACTTGTCATCGTTCTGATCTTGAATGGTGCCATTGTCATCAAAGACCAATAACTCACCTCCACGAACCGAGATAGCCCATTTCTGACTTGGCTTTTGATTGTTGATAAGCAGCTTGCCGTAGGTTTCTTTCAATGCGTTGGGGTACGTGAGTTGTGTCCAGCTGCCATTGGCAAGTAAGACTTTTACGCTTGCAGCCACTGCCGAATTGTTTAGAAACAGATTGCCGCTTTGGTCGAAAACGGCTCCATCGATTCGGGTGTATATCCATGGATTTTCAGGGACTGTAGGATGCCCCTGAAGTGTACTATTCGTATGGTTGTACCATTTGTAGAATATATTGTTTCTAAACTCGTATAACCCTGTACCGTAGGATGTGGCAAAAAAATGCTTGTCGTCGGTGGGATCAACGGCTATGTTCATGAAATCGGCCACCGGGCTGTTTGTTGAATTTAACATGGTGTATGAGTAGATATTTGTCCAGCTGCCGTCTTCGTACATCATCACGTCGCCCTGTCTGCCATACGCTGCACCCCAACGACCGCCGGGTACAACGAATAATTTCTTTTTAGCAAAAGTCATGTCCCATGGTATATTTACCGCAGGCCCCTGAGGCTTAAATTGCTGTACTTCTGAATTGGCCGGTTTATATGAAATTACTCCATTTTGAGCGGCTGCAAACCAGAAAATATTATTGGTTGCGTCGAATTCACCATCGGTTATTGTTCCATTGTAATTGACCAACGTAGAATTTAATAGTGCATCTACGCTATACGTCCCGCTATTAGCATGGAGGAACATTCTGTCGTCCGAAGTGCTCAGGTTGGTTATCGAAAGTTCATTGTGATAGGAAGTCCAGGTATTATCGGCTTCCTGTTTGTAAAGTTTTCTTCCCCTTAACAGAAATAAACTACCGGCGAAAGAATGAATAGATTGCAAATCGCCGGTGCCGGGGAGAGCGTTTGCCGTTGTCCAGAATTCGTAATTTACCAGATTGGGTTGGTTGATGTCGGCTTTAAAAATGGTGTTTGAAGTCAATGCGTAGATGGTTCCGTTGTGGATGGTAGTGTTAAGCACCTTCACTTCTGTGGCATTTGGCCCAATGTAATAGGTGTCGGCAACTTCTTTTTTGGCTCCGTTCAGAACAACAATACCAAAGTTACACGATAAGTAAATTTTGTCCTGATAAAACTGAATGTCGTTTACATCTTTGCTGGCAACCATTTGTTTGTTATACAAGTCGGGGATGTTGGTAATACCGTTTGCAGCTAAGACGTCAATATTGCCATTGGTATAAATAATGAATAATTGGTCGTTTTTTTTGTCAAAGCCGATCTTCGAAATATTGGTTCCATTTAATCCCGTTGTTTTACTGTAAAACTCTAATGCACCATCTTGTTTGTCTGCCGAGAATAGTGCACCGTCGCTTACAGCAAAGATTTTATTGGACGATTGAGCAATGTGATTTACACTGTTATATGCAAAATGTGTACGCCATTTGCCCATTGCCATCTGACTAACTACGGTGCACACAAAAATGGAAAGAAAAACTCCAATGGTAATTAATCTTTTTTGCATAAGGTTTTTGATTGTTCGAAGTAGATGTTTATTGAAATGACTATGCGTTCAACACATCAAAATGCGTTCGTTTTACACCGCTACAGTTTTGCTTTGTCGCAGGTAATCGGTGAGTTTCCCCACAGCAAGCGCTCTATGGCTAATGGTGTTTTTCTCCTCAGCGCTTAGTTGGGCAAAGCTTACCAAATAACCATCGGGAACAAATATAGGATCGTAACCAAAACCGCTTTCGCCCCGTGGTTGTGAGGCTATGTTGCCATCTATTCTGCCTTCGAAGTAGCGCGTTTCTCCGTTTTGTATTAATGCAATTACAGTACGGAAACAGGCCTTGCGATTTTTGTTGTCGCCCAATAAACTGAGTACTTTGCACATGTTTTGAGTAGCACAGTTTTCTTCGCCGGCATATCGGGCCGAGTAAACACCCGGTTCACCACCCAGCGCATCGATTTCGAGGCCGGTGTCGTCGGCAAAACAGTCTAATCCAAATTTATCGAAAATATATTGTGCTTTTAATAACGCATTGCCATCCAGCGTGTCGGCTGTTTCTGGGATGTCGTCATAGCAGTCGAGTTCGGATAAACTAACGATGGTAAATGTCGGCTCAAGTATGGCTTTGACCTCTTTAAGCTTATGTGCGTTGTTGGTAGCGAAAACTAATTTTTTCATAGTTTCAATTTTTTATGATGTGCTGATTGCAAAGGTAATGATTTTTAAACATAAAACTGAGATTATTCGAGGATTTTAGACCTCTTGATTTGTCGGTGTATTACCGTATAAACAACAGATTATTCTTTTAAAAATGATAAATACTGGCGCATGAATAAAAAAAAGAAAGCTCAATAACTACTATTCAAGTTACTGAGCTTTCTTGTATTTTCAAAATGTACGAATCCTATTTCGATAATAGTTTGACGTTTTGTGTTTTTGAGACCCTTCCTCCATTTACATCTGAAGCTTTTCTCTCCCAATTAATTGACTCGATAAGTACAGTTACTTCCCGGTCGTTATAGCTGCCATTGCCGTTGCCATCGACATCCGAAGCATTCAATTTAAACGCCATATCGTTGGGTGGAAGTGTGTAAAACTGAAATTTATAAGCTCCCAGCGCGTCCGAAAGTCCTTTGAATACGGTATCTGTCTTGATAGAGCTTATTCCAGCACTAGTAATGGGATAGGATTTTGTGAGTACTAGTTTGATGTTACTTATCGGATTGCTGCTAACACTATCGGTGACTGTTCCGCTAATAACAAACAACGTAGTTGCTGTGCCAATTTCGTTGTTGGTATTACAACTTATAAAAATAACCGAAGCGACAATCAAGGTAAATACCTTGCATAGATGGAGTAGAATTTTCTTTTTCATATTTCTTTTGTGTTGGTTGCTGGTTGTAAGGAGACATGGAAGTCTGAATTGTAAAACCAGATCCATGTAGTAATTTATGCTACAAAGATAATGATAATTTATTGATTAACTAAACAGCACCCATTTATTTTTAATTTCTTAGCATAGCCGTGTTAATGTGAAAGTATTTCTAATTCAATAACGAAACATTTTCTTTATTTTTGCAAACAATATTCATAAATAAATGACCGGATGAAGAAATACTTTATTTATATATTTACCATTCTGAGTGCTTTCGCTACTGCACAAACAACAAATGAGCAGAAGTATTTGTTGACCAGTGCCAGTAATACATTGGGATATTCGATGTTGAATTTTGTTGATCCTTATCTCTCTCCACTAACTTATAGTGGTAGTGGTGTAGGGTACGATTTTCAGAGTCAGCGATTTCTTTCTATTGAGAATACTCGTGTTTCTAAATTTCAGAAGCTAAGTTTGCTCGCAGGTAAAGGGTTTAATCCACCACATACAGCCTCCATGTCCTTTTTTGGTGTGAATTATGGGTGGGGGATGCGCTATCATTTAAAACCGATGAGCAAACTTCGCATACAGTTGGGTGGCTTGTGGGATCTTGATTTTATGTTTAAATACCTTGCGCGCAATGTGAATAATCCGGTAAACGTTGATTTGGGAACTAACCTGAACCTGTCCGGTTCGGCGAGCTATGATATCTCGTTGTTTCGTAAAGAAATGAAAGTAAAGCTTGATTTGAAAAGTCCGGTTCTTGGTGGTATGTTTGTGCCTTACAGCGGTGCTTCCTATTACGAGATGTTTGGGTTGGGCAATCTCGATAATGTTGTTCATTTCAGTTCGTTGCACAACAAGCGCGGAGTGGATGCTAATCTGATGCTCGAAATACCATTGCGGCGTTCGCTTTGGCGGGTGGGGCTCGGCTACGAAACCATGAAATGGTCGGCCAACGATTTGGTGTTTAAACGCAGTAATCTGAGTTTTAAAGTAGCTTCTGTTTTTGATTTTGCTGCTTTTGCCGGACGAAAAAAACGAGCGCCAAGTAATTTTATCAGCTCCAACGAATGAAATGTGTCCATTCATAATTAAAGATTTTGTTTGATGAAAAAATATAGTCTGATCATATTGCTTGTGCTTGCTTTGCTCCCTTCGTGTATGGAAGAGCCGATGGTGGAGCCGAACACGAATATGGGTAACTTTGAGTCCCTGTGGCGGATTATTGATACAAAATATTGCTATCTCGATTATAAAAAAATCAATTGGGACTCTATTCATACTGCCTATAAAGCCAAAGTGACCGAAAGTGCTGATGATTTGACTTTCTTCGATTTAATGGGCACCATGTTGGGTGAATTGAAAGATGGACATGTGAATTTGTATTCTGATTTCGATCGGAGTCGCTACTGGAAATGGTACACCGATTATCCTGCTAATTTTAATATAGATCTGATTCGTACGGCCAGATATCTGGGTGAAAATTACAAAATTGCCAATGGATTGAGCTATGAGAAAATAGATAACGGAAGGGTGGGGTACATTTACCTGGGGAGCTTTTCGTATGGTTTTAATGACGCGAACATTGTGGCAGCAATGACTTATTTTAAAGATTGTAAGGGACTGATTATCGATGTACGCGACAATAGTGGTGGTTCGTTGGATTATTCGAAACAGTTGGCATCCTGTTTTTTTAAAGAAGAAAAGGTAACCGGTTATATAAAACACAAAATTGGCAATGGGCATACCGATTTTTCGAAGGCACTGGAAGTAAAAACACCTGCGAATAAAAGTATTCAGTATCAGCGGCAGGTGGTGGTACTTACTAACCGGATGTCGTTTAGTGCTACCAATGATTTTGTGAACCGAATGAAGCAGGCACCCAATGTACTGATTGTTGGCGATAAAACCGGTGGAGGTGGCGGCTTGCCACTTTCGAGTGAGATACCTAACGGCTGGATGGTACGTTTTTCGTCCTCGCCCATGTACGACTCGGCTATGCAGGAAATAGAATGGGGCATTGCCCCCGACGTTTGGGTGAGTTTGTCCTCATTCGATCAGGCAAATGGAATCGATACAATAATTGAAAGAGCCCTCAAATTGATAAAATAGAGGCAAGAGCTAAGGAGTAAAAGGCAAGAAATTTGTAAATTTATTCTTACTCCTTAGCTCTTGCTCCTTACCTCTGAATAGAAATGAAGAAACTGAAAATAACGGAAATGAATCGACTCACTGTCGAGGAGTTCAAAGAAGAAAAGAAAACGCCACTTGTTGTGGTGCTCGATAATGTGCGCAGTCTGCACAATGTAGGTTCGGTGTTTCGCACTGCCGATGCATTTTTGGTAGAAGCGGTTTACCTTTGCGGTATTACCTGCACGCCACCTCATGCCGAAATTCACAAAACGGCTTTGGGGGCTGAAAATACAGTGACCTGGAAACATTATCAGGATACGCACCAGGCCGTTGCTGACCTGAAAGCGCAAGGCTATACGGTGTTTGCCATCGAACAAGCGGCAGGAAGTACGCTATTGCCCTACCTGCAATTGGATAAATCGAAAAAATATGCCGTCATTCTGGGCAACGAGGTGAAAGGCGTGCAACAAACGGTGGTGGACGCTTGCGATGGCTGTATCGAAATTCCACAGTTTGGCACCAAACACTCGCTCAATGTGAGTGTGACGGGTGGAATTATTATTTGGGAATTCCAAAAGGCAATTCAAAATTCATAATGCACAATTCATAATTAAGAGGATATGAAAAACGATTGGCGAGATAAGCTAAACATTTTAAAAACAGACTTGCCACAAGTGGAGGAAACTCCGGAAGTGGTGGTTGCTGCTAAACCTGCCAAGAAACGACAGGTAGAACCTTTGCGTGTGGAATTGGATAAACGAAACGGTAAGCCTGCCACGTTGGTTACCGATTTTAAAGGCAAGGATGACGAATTGAAAGACCTTGCAAAATTGCTCAAGGTAAAATGCGGTGCCGGTGGCTCCTCGCGCGACGGAGAGATATTGGTGCAGGGCGATTTTCGGGTAAAAATTGCAGAAATATTGCTGGAAATGGGCTTCAAGGTGAAAAAAATCAATTTTAAATAGCCTGTTGAACTGTTTTTTTTTCTTTATTACAAGTTACAAAACCAACAAAACAATTGTCGGGAACGATTCGCCGCAGGTTTTCAGTCAAAAACAACTGTTGGGGACCAACTGACGGACGTGAAAAGGACGAAAACAGCTGTCGGGAAGGATTTGACGGAAGTTTTTTATTAAAAACAACTGTCGGGGACCAACTGACGAGCGTAAGAGTGGTAAAAACAACTGTCGGGGAGCATATACAAATTGTAGAACGATGAAAACAACTGTCGGGGAGCTTCTACAAATTGTAGAAGTATGAAAACAACTGTCGGGGGACATCTACAATTTATAGAAGTGGGAAAACAACTGTCGGGAAGTTTCTACCAGTTGTAGAAGTATCAAAACAACTATCGGGAAACATCTACAAATTGTAGAAGGTTGCTGAGTAAATTTACAGGAAATTTGTACTAATTCAAAACGATATATGTATATTTGCATCAGATAAAATGAACAGATAGGTTGATATAAAATATGATACATACAGTAAAAATAGACGACAAAACGCGTAATGGCAAAAAAATTCTAAATGAATTACGTCATTATCGTTCGGGTGTGGAGTTCGAAAACCCCGCTGTAACAGGAGTTGTGCCCGAAGGATACTTGACTTCTGAGGAATTTAGAGTTGAGTCAAAGAAGGATTTGGAAGAAGTTTGTCGAAAACATGGTCTTTTATAGTCATATTGCAAGGCAGGATTTAAAAAGTATTTTTGATGGATTGCTCACATGGTCAAAGCATCAATTAGAATATAATCATGTTGTTTTGTACCATAATACCATTGTAGATGTATGCGATACTTTAGATAAAAAAGCCATTCATTTCAATACGCGGTACAGCACTCACAAGCGATATGGAGAAAAGGTGCATACTTACAAACGCAACAAACAAACTGTGTGGTATATCATCTATAATCTTGACCAGCACAGCAACGTATACATTCAACGAATTTTATCCAATCATACCACAATAGCCGAACCGAAATAGTATCGGCTATTTTTATTAAAGAGACCTGCTGTTTTCATTATGAATTATGCATTATAAATTATGAATTAACTTCCATGCTCAATATCTATCGCGCCTCTGCCGGTTCGGGCAAAACATACCGGCTTACGCAAGACTATATTCACTTGCTGTTCGATCCGCAAAAAGAGCGGGCGCATCGTCGCATCCTGGCCGTTACGTTTACCAACAAGGCTACCGACGAGATGAAATCGCGTATCCTCAAGGAGTTGCACGCGTTGGCACAAGGTGTTGCGTCCGATTATCGGGCCGATTTGATGGCGAAATTCCGCATGGACGAACAGACGGTGAACGAACGGGCAAAACACATTCTCACCAATATTCTGCATGATTACTCATCGTTTTCCATCAGCACTATCGATCGCTTTTTCCAACAGGTTATTCGCTCGTTTGCCCGTGATATTGGTGTACACGGTGGTTATAACCTGGAGTTGGATAGTAGCTCTACGCTCGAACAATCTGTTGATAATTTGTTTCTCGATTTATCCAAAGCCGAGAACAGGCAATTGCTGAACTGGCTTACCGAGTTTGCCGAAGAGCGCATTGAGCAGTCCGAAAACTGGAACATGCGCGGTAATATTATGGAGTTGGGCAGAGAGGTTTTTAAAGAAAGCTATCAGCACAAAGCGGAAGATACCAACAAGAAGCTGCACGAGCGGGAGTTTCTGACGAACTATCGCAAAAGTCTCCGACAAATTAAAACCGATTTCGAAGTCAGGGTAAAACTCGTAGCTTCGGAAGGGATGCGGATAATGGCGCGCAATGGATTGACGCACGAGGATTTTGCCTATAAAACAACCAATACATTAGAAAAAATAGTCAATGGCAAATTTGAAATCAGTAACCGGTTTATCGGCTTTGCCACCGATGTAAGTAATTGTTACACCAAGTCCAAACCGCAGGATATTAAGTCCGCTATCGAATCAGCTTATCAAAATGGCCTTCAGAAATGTTTTGCCGACATTGTGGAGCTACTTCAGATAGAAATTATCACCTACAATTCAGCTATTTTGGTGTTGAAGCATATCAATACGCTTGGGATTCTATCCGATCTGGCGGTGCAGATTAAAAAACTTACCGACGAACAGAATACTATGCTTATTTCGGATACGAACCTGCTCCTCAATAAAATTATCGATAATAGCGACGCGCCTTTTGTGTACGAGAAAACGGGTATTCATGTCGACAATTATATGATTGATGAGTTTCAGGATACGTCTACTTTGCAATGGAAAAACTTTCAGCCACTGTTGGATAATAGTTTGTCGGCAGGTAAATTCAACCTTGTGGTGGGCGATGTGAAGCAAAGCATTTACCGTTGGCGAAATTCCGACTGGAAACTGCTCGACGAAAAGATTCTGACTGATTTTCGCACGGAACAGCTGCACGAAGAAAACCTGGAAACCAACTGGCGAAGCGATAAAAACATTATCGATTTCAATAATTCATTTTTCTATCGTGCCGCGCAATTGTTGCAAAGCAAGCTCAATGAAAACCTGCAAGCAGTGTTGCCTGTTTATCCGTCGTTGGAAACATTGACGCATAAAATAGAACACGCTTACGCCAATATTCATCAGCAAATTTCTCCCAAAGCAGCGAACGGTCGCGTGCAGGTGAGCTTCATTGCTCGCGACGAAAACGAAGACGGATGGAAAGCCGAGAGTCTTGAGCGCTTGCCCGCTATTTTGGAAAAACTGCAAGCGCAAGGCTATCGTGCTGCCGATATTTGTATTTTAGTGCGTAAAAATGACGAGGAGCAACAGGTGATTCATAAATTGCTCAATTACAAAACTACTGCCGAAGCCAAATCCGATTATTGCTACGACATAATGGGCAACGAAGGCTTGCTCATTGGCGCTGCAGCTTCTGTGCGTTTTGTGTTGGGCGTGTTGCAATTATTTGTCAATCCCACAGATTCTATTCAGCAAACCATTGTGAACTACGAATATGCTCGTGGTCGACAACATAAATCGGAAAATGAAGCCCTGAATGCTTGTTTTTCCACAACTCCCAAAGGCGAAAACGTTTTTTCTCCGCTGTTTTCAAATGAAGAGAATGATCAGTTGCATTCATTGCAGCACAGTTCGCTTTACGATATGGTGGAGCAGATTATATCGCTTTTCGGGGTAGGAGCGTGGCACAACGAGGCAGTGTTTGTTCAGGCGTTTCAGGATGTGGTTTTTCGTTTTTCGAATAATAAAACGGCAGATTTGAATAGTTTTCTGACCTGGTGGAAAAAGCACGGCGAGAAACAATGCATTTCTACGCCCGACAACCAAAACGCGATGCGCATTATGACGGTGCATAAGTCGAAAGGTCTGGACTTTAAGGTAGTGGTTATGCCGTTTTGCGATTGGGATATTGATAGCCGAATGCGCAATATCCTTTGGTGCGAACCTACCGTTGCACCGTTCAATGAATTGCCCTTATTGCCGATTGAATATGGCTCAAAGCTTGGAAATTCTATCTTTGCCGAGAGCTATTTTGATGAACAAATGCATCAATATATCGATAGTTTGAATGTGGCGTACGTGGCTTTTACCCGTGCTAAAAACGAATTGATTTGTCTGTCGCCCGCTCCGAAAAAGGAAGTGGAGGGTTTGGATAAGATTAATTCATTGTCGACGCTGCTCACCACCTGTTTTCAGGTCAACACGCCCGGACTGGACACTCAGTTTATCCCGCTCACCGGTTCGTTTGATGAGCAAGAAAAGGTATTCGAATTAGGTGAACCGACGCAGGCTGTTTACAGCGACAAGCCAAGTACTGATATCAATGAGAAGGTGAATAATTATCCTTCGGTGAGTAGCTCCGATCGTTTGCGCATTCGCCACCAAAGTCTGGATTATTTGTTGGAAAACCAGCAATTGACGGATAGTAGGTTGAATTATGGGATTATTATGCATGATATTCTGAAACAGATTACGCATAAATCCGATCAACAGAACGCTATTGCCGATCTGGTGCGCAGCGGTCGTATCAGTGAGGAAGAGAGTAAAACGGTGGAAAAGGAACTAGAGCATTTCTGGAACATGCCCGAAACAGAAAGCTGGTTTTCGTCCGATACCCGTGTGCTCAACGAAACCACCATTCTTATTCCAACCGGTGAGCAATATCGCCCCGACCGTGTGGTGATTCGGGGCAACGAGGCCACCATTATTGATTATAAGTTTGGCGATAAAGAAAGCAAAACCTATCTGCAACAAGTAAAACAGTACATGAATCTGATTGCCGAGATGGGCTATAGCACCAGCGGATTTGTGTGTTATGTGAGTTTGAAAAAGGTGGAAAAGGTGGGCTAAGCGTTCAATCCTTAAACTATATTTTGTGCAGCTTCAAAAATGTCCAGTTTGACTATTTCCCAGTATTTCTTTCTCAAACAAATGGGATCGAAATCAGCATCTGCACTCTCAAATTGAATGAAGCGGCTCAGAATATCTTGTCTGTCGTGTGAATAGGGATAGCGTTCTTCATGCAGTTGTAACATTTGCTCAATTGAATAAGTATCAAGTAGCTCATGTATGTCCCAAAAATCCTTTTTGCGACCGCCTCTCGAAATAACATCAACTTTCATGGCTATAATTTCTTCTATACTTGCAAGTCGAAGCCCATTGAGTTCTAATGCCGGTCGAATATAGGTATCGGTGTAAAATAAATCCAATTTGATACATTCACGAGCCGACTTACCAACATAATACGATTTACCCATGCCGACAATTGTGGTCTTGAAAGTGTCCACATAAGAGTAGTTTTTTCTCAAATAAGCATCGATAGATCCAAAATCAACAGAATCATAAGGCGCATCGGTGAATAAATCGATATCGACCGATTCGCGATGACCTAATTGTAAGCTCAACGATGTCCCTCCAACCAATCTGAATGATCGGAATTCACTCGCTTCCATTATGCTTTGCAATGTGGAAAGTAAAAGTGCTGAAACCGTGTTGTAATAAAGTTTTGGTGGCATTTAGGAGAAGAGGTATTTAAATATCTTTTTGGGGAATAATATTTATTTCCGGATAATTTTCTAAAATTGAAAGAACAATTTCTTTCCCATAGAAGCGGATTATTTCCATTTTTTCGTCATCATTGCCGCGTTCAAAAATTCGTTTAACGACTGCTGTTTTATTTTTGTCCCAATCGATTTTCTCTATTTCCGTATCCCAAAAAATGACAGGTCGAATCTTCGATAAATCGGGGTGATTCTCTTTTTGCTGCTTCTGCTTTAATATTTCAATGTCGTTATAGGCTTGCAGTACCATAAAATAGCCCTCTTCAATATTCAACGCTTTCTCTATTTTCAATGACAAGGCAGTATTCATCCTGCGCTTTCCTTTAGTAATGCTTGCAATTGTTTGAGGAAACTCGTGAATAGAATTAGCAAACCTACCTTTGGCCAATTTTCTTTTTTTAAGTTCTCGTTCCAGTATAATCCCGGGATGAATGCCTTTTATGATAGCGATGGTTGAATCCATAATTGAATATTAAAGTAGCAAAGATATAAAAAGTAAACAGATTTGTTTACTTTTTTGTTCTGATTTTCTGTTGTTTTTACTCAATTAAGTTAGATAGCGATTTTTCACTCTGCTTTAATCTCCAATACATCCTCCAGTTTCGTGCTGTAACAGGGCGATAGTTTTTCATTTTTTAGTTTCCATTTTCGGTCGAAACCCTGGGCGGCTATCTTTACTTTCTGCTTTCCGTACGAAGCATTTAAACTATCCATTACCGTCATTATACGGTTAAATTTATCACGGTTGCGTGTATCGAACAAATCGCCTTGCAGCGGTCGTTCCGGAACTATTTCACTAACAATGACACCTGCTTTTTTGAACTGAAAGCCTTCGGCAAAAATGGCTTTTAATCCCCGAAGAGCAAAGTTAATCAATTCGGAAGTGTCGCTCGTAGGAACCGGCAGTTGGAGCACCACCTGCTTGCAGTGTTGTGGCAAGTTGGTGGCATTGGGATTGGTCTGGATAAAAACCATTATAACCGAGGCCAGCGAATGCTGTTTCCGCAATTTCTCGGCACAGCTTGCCGCAAAATTCGACACCGCTTCCGAGATGGGAGCGAGTTCGGTAAGTCGTTCGCCAAAACTACGCGAAGTGCAGATCGATTTCTTCGTTGTGGTCTTGTCCATTTCAACGCAAGCCGTGCCTTTCAATTCCAGCCAGGTGCGTTCGCCCACCACACCCATCGTGTGGCGCACCCAACTTTTACTTCGTTGAGTAAAGTCCCAGGCGGTGTGTATGCTGTAGTATTCTAGCTTTTTGGCATATTGCCGCCCAATGCCCCAGACATCGCCAATAGCCGTTAGTTTTAATGCTTTTTCGCGCTTTTCGTCCGTATCAATAACACAAACGCCATTGTAATCCTTGTATTTCTTAGCAAACTTATTTGCCAGTTTGGCGAGCGTTTTTGTAGGGGCTACACCCAAACTCACAGGGATACCGGTGTTTCGGGTGGTGGTACGCACTATCTTTTCACCATATTCTTTGAGGTTGATGTTTTCAAAACCATCGAACAATAAGAACGCTTCGTCGATAGAATAAATCTCCATGTCGGGAGCAAACTGTGCTATTGTGGTCATGACCCGATGCGACATATCACCATACAATACATAGTTGGATGAAAATACAACCACCTGATTTGCTTCAATCAATGCTTTCAGCTTATACGCAGGTTCTCCCATGGGAATACCCAGCGCTTTCGCTTCCGACGAGCGTGCAATAACACAGCCGTCGTTGTTGGAAAGCACCACGACAGGTCGCCCATTGAGCAACGGATTAAAAACCCGTTCGCACGAAGCGTAGAAATTATTGCAATCGATTAAGCCGAACATAAAATGATTAATTTATTTTCGCTTATGATTTTTGATAGAATAGGTGACCACACCCCAAATACAAAAGTTGTTCTCTTCGGTCACTTTCATCGGTTTAAATTGATCATTGGCAGGGACCAAATATACTGCGTCGGGTTCAATTTTGATGTATTTAAGTGTAAACTCACCATCGATAAAGCAAACCGCCGTATCTCCATCTTGTGGCTCCAAACTTTTGTCGATGACCAATATATCGCCATCCTCGATGCCTGCATCTTTCATCGAAGCACCTTTTACCCGGCCATAGAAAGTGCTCGAAGGGTTTGCAATCAGTTCTTTGTTCAGATCAATTTTCAGGTCGATATAATCTTGCGCCGGACTGGGAAAACCCGCGGCTATTCCACCATCTACCAATGGCAATGGTAAAACAGTGCTTGTATTGACCGAATAAAAATCGATGGTTGAGGCAGTGACTATTTTTCTGGCTTGAGGCATGTTGCTGGGTTATTTATTCTGTATTGAAATA
Source organism: Paludibacteraceae bacterium (assembly GCA_942493025.1). Taxonomy (GTDB): domain Bacteria; phylum Bacteroidota; class Bacteroidia; order Bacteroidales; family Paludibacteraceae; genus Paludibacter. The sequence continues at coordinate 2,409,160 of OW818663.1, read as the reverse complement.
TGCAAATACAACACAGTCATTACTTTAATGTAATACTTAATGATAGATTATATTGTTGCAAAGTAACACATTTTCTTTCATAATCGTCGGCCCGAAATGCTCGTTGAATGAAATATAACAGTATATAAATCGATCTAAAGTTTAACACCGATATTCCACAATTGCAAAGCTAAGTATTTGAAAAGCGAATGTTTTATAGTACTTTTGCAGAAAATTTACAATTTGCCGTACTATTTTCAAAAATGATTATGTTGTGTTTTTTCGAACAATGAAAAAATCAGGGCAATAATCACTTAGAAAATAAAAACACATAACTCTACCCATGAACACAATTCAAATTCTAGACAAAAAATTTGCGCTCTCGATACCCGAAGTGGAAATTCAGGCAGCTGTTCGCAAGGTGGCTGAAGCCATTAATCACGATATTGCCAATACAAATCCACTTTTCATTTGTGTTCTAAATGGAGCATTTATGTTTGCCGGCGATTTAATGAAATCAATTAATTTCCCCTGCGAGATTACCTTCGTGAAACTTTCGTCGTACGAAGGTTTTACCACTACCGGAAATGTAAAAGAAGTTATCGGACTGAGCGAAAGCGTGGTTGGTCGCAATGTGGTGGTGGTTGAAGATATTGTGGATACGGGCATTACCATGGAGCGCATTCTTAGCTCGCTTAAAACGAAAGGCGCTAACGAAATTCGCGTGGCTACTTTCCTGCAAAAACCAGATGCGTTGCAACGTGATATTACTATCGACTATGTGGCGATGAGAATTCCTAACGATTTTATTGTTGGATATGGTTTGGACTACGACGGTTACGGCCGCAACCTGAAAGACATTTACACAGTAGTTGAGGAGTAGGCAGTTGAGATTTCTGTAGTATAAAAAAAAGTCCTCTTTGAAATAAATTGAACAATTCACACCTCGAAGCTAATTCCATAGGTATTATTCCGCTTCGTTAAACTTAATATTTAAATATAAAAAAGAATGTTGAACATTATTATTTGTGGTGCTCCAGGATGTGGAAAAGGCACACAAAGCGATTTGATTGTTGAGAAGTATGCGTTAAAACACCTTTCAACCGGCGATTTACTCCGTAAAGAAATTGGAGAGAAAACTCAATTGGGTCTCGAAGCCGAAAAATTTATTTCATTAGGCAATCTGGTTCCTGACCAAATGATTATCGACATGATTACAAATGCAGTGAATGCATTACCTGCTAATTGCAACGGGATTATTCTTGACGGATTTCCACGCACAGTGGCTCAAGCCGAAGCATTAGAAGCTCTATTGAACAGCATCAACAAGCCAACTACCGTTTTGCTCGACCTGAGAGTTGACGACGAAGAACTCATTACTCGTTTGTTGAAACGCGGTGAAACTTCAGGACGTAGCGATGATAACCTGGAAACAATCAAAAAACGCCTGGAAGTGTACGAAAAGAACACAGCTCCGGTAAGCGATTACTACAAAAATCTAAACAAATATGCCGGTATCGAAGGCATGGGATCTGTCGAAGACATCTTTGCCCGCATAGCAACAGCTATCGATTCGACTAAATAAAATTCGACTAAATATACCTATTTTCAACAAATTACGCTGGGAACTCTTCTCAGCGTAGTTTGTTATCCCTATAAATTGAGTACTTTTGTACCCTCATTCTAGCATCAAGAGGCATTGGTCTTGATTATTTATTCTTCATTCAAATACAAAAATGGCAAGTTCTAACTTTGTTGATTACGTAAAAATATATTGTCGTTCGGGCAAAGGTGGACCGGGTTCAAAACATTTATACCGCGATAAACTAACCCAAAAGGGTGGTCCCGACGGTGGCGATGGTGGACGTGGTGGTCATATCATCCTCCGTGGAAGCAAGAATCACTGGACGCTTATTCACCTGAAATATGCCCGACATATCCATGCCGAAGATGGCGATGGCGGTAGCCGCAGTCGTAGTTTTGGTAAAGAAGGGGAAGACAAGGTGATTGAAGTGCCTTGTGGAACCGTGGTTTATGATGCCGAAACCGGCGAGTATCTTTGCGACATCAAAGACGATGGACAAGAGGTAATCATTTTTCCCGGTGGACGTGGTGGACGTGGTAACTGGCACTTTCGTACCGCTACCAACCAAACACCGCGCTTTGCACAACCGGGTGAGATGGGGATTGAAAAAACCATTATCCTGCAATTAAAAGTACTTGCTGATGTTGGTTTGGTAGGTTTCCCTAATGCCGGTAAATCCACTTTATTGTCAGTTGTCTCGGCCGCAAAACCGGAGATTGCCAATTATCCGTTTACTACTCTTGTTCCTAATCTGGGCATCGTTACCTATCGCGATACGCGTTCGTTTGTAATGGCCGATATTCCGGGAATTATCGAAGGAGCTTCGGAAGGTCGTGGGTTGGGATTGCGCTTTTTGCGTCATATCGAACGAAATTCAATTTTGTTGTTTATGATTCCTGCCGATTGCGATGATATTCAAAAAGAGCACGATATATTACTAAACGAATTGCAACAATACAATCCGGAACTTGTAGATAAACAACGCATACTTGCCATTACCAAATGCGATTTGCTTGATGATGAGTTGATGGAAGAGATTAAAAAGTTAGTGCCCAAAGATATTCAAACCGTATTTATTTCGTCATTGACCGGACTGGGTATTATGGAATTAAAAGACCTTATCTGGACCGAAATCAACAAAGAATCCAACAAAGTTGTGGAGATCACTCATCAACCAATGCACATCGCATACAAAGAAGTGGAGGAAGAAGAGGAAGAGGAGGAAGATGAAGACGAAGATGATGACTTGAGCCAATACAAAGGAATTGGTTGGGATGAACTTTAATCAGTTGCCAGTAATCAGTTGCCAGTAATCAGTTAAGTGGTGGTCAGGATATAATGTTCTGGTCTTTTACTTCACTCAATTATAATATATCTTCCCTAATACTTATCAACCATAAGTTGTGATTAGTTATAAGATTTTTGAAAAATACAATGAGATTGCCCATTTTTGTACCACCCGGCAAGGCGGTACAAGCGTGGGCAATTATGCATCATTCAATTTGAGCCCGTTCTCGGGCGACGATATACATGCTGTAAACCAAAATAAGAGTAAGCTTGGCGAATGGCTGGGCATTGATGCCGATAAAATCATACTGCCGTTTCAAACACATGGAACGGAGGTTAGAGAAATCAGCGACCATTTTTTTGAACTTGCCGACGAAGAAAAAAGGGACTACCTGAACGGTGTTGATGCTATTTTTACCCGCATACCAAAAGTGTGCATTGGTGTCAGCACTGCCGACTGTGTTCCCATTTTGTTTTACGACCCCGCGAAACAGGTAATTGCTGCCGCTCATGCCGGCTGGCGGGGAACCTGTGGCAGAATAGCAGAAAAAACAATCAACGCATTGGTTGAAACTTATCAGTGTAACCCGGGCGATATTTTGGTAACGATTGGACCTTCCATTTCGGCAAAAGTATATGAAGTGGGACAAGAAGTGGTGGATAACTTCGCAAATGCCGGATTTGACAGTTCCGAAATCGTGAAGATAAGAAATACATCCGTTTATCTCGATTTATGGAAAGCCAACGAGCAATCGCTTCTCAAAGCAGGAATAGCTGCCGAAAACATCGAAGTGGCCGGCATCTGCACGTTTACCGAGCACGAACGGTTTTTCTCGGCCCGCCGACTGGGGATCAAATCGGGGCGGTTGCTGAGTGGAATTATGCTGAAAAAGGAATAATTGGAATGTAATGTTGTATTATTTTGTTCTATTAAAATGATAAAAGGCTGAGCGCACGAATGTGCACTCAGCCTTTTATCGTTTTATCCGAACAACTTATCAGAATAAGTTCGGTTTCATTTTCTTGGCATTCTCCAAAGATATCAAGTCGGGCTTTTTGGTCTGTTTTTGACGCAAAACATCATACTCTGCGGCAATACCAGCCTTATATTCCACTTGATTTTTGGCACTCATCAACTGTGCCACTACATGCGTATTGACAGATGCATCTTTTACGTGAATCACCGCTCCACTGTAGTTGGGCGCTATCTTCACGGCTGTATGTATCTTCGACGTCGTGGCACCTCCAATCAGGATCGGTATTTTCAGTCCGGCTTTCTCCATTTCGGCAGCCACTATGGTCATTTCTTCCAGCGAAGGGGTAATCAGACCGCTCAGACCTACAATGTCAACCTTTTCTTCTATCGCTCGGCGAATAATGGTTTCGGTAGGCGTCATCACACCCAGGTCAATCACTTCGAAGTTATTACAAGCCAATACCACGGCCACAATGTTTTTACCAATGTCGTGCACATCGCCTTTCACGGTAGCAATCAGAAATTTGCCGGCCGATGAACTTTGTCCGGGTACTTTCTCGGCTTCGATAACGGGTTGCAGAATAGCCACCGCTTTTTTCATGGTGCGTGCTGTTTTTACCACCTGAGGTAAGAACATTTTTCCGTCGCCAAACAAATCACCGACGATATTCATACCACCCATCAGCGGTTTCTCGATAATTTCAATAGCAGAGTCGTACACTTTCAAAGCTTCGGCCAAATCTTCTTCCAAAAACTCGCTGATACCTTTTATCAATGCATATTCCAGTCGTCCCTGCAAAGGGCGTGAACGCCATTCATCCGCTACTTCTTCTTTTACTCCCGTAGCCTGATTTTTTATTTTCTCGGCCAGCACAATCATGCGCTCGGTAGCATCCGGTCGGCGGTTGAGTACCACATCTTCCACATGCTCCAACAGTTCAGGTTCAATGTCCTGATAAATTTGTAACATACCGGCATTCACAATACCCATATCCATGCCTTCCTTGATGGCATAATACAGGAATACGCTGTGAATAGCTTCACGAACGGTATCATTTCCTCTAAACGAGAAGGATAGATTACTTACACCGCCACTTATCTTGGCGTAAGGTAAGTTATTCTTAATCCAACGGGTAGCGTTTAAAAAGTCTACTCCGTAATTATTATGCTCCTCGATACCGGTGGCTATGGCAAGAATATTAGGGTCGAAAATAATGTCTTGTGGTGGAAAACCAACTTTATCGACTAATAAATGGTAAGCGCGACTACAGATTTCCGTCTTGCGCTCAAAACTATCTGCTTGCCCTTTTTCATCAAAAGCCATCACCACGGCAGCAGCGCCATAGGCACGTATCTTGCGTGCTTTAGCTAGGAAATCGTCCTCCCCCTCTTTTAAACTGATGGAGTTGACAACACACTTGCCCTGCAAACATTTCAGTCCGGCCTCGATAACTTCCCACTTAGAAGAGTCGATCATGATGGGCACACGCGTAATTTCCGGTTCGGAAGCCACATAATTCAAAAAGGTAACCATCTCCTCTTTCGACTCCAACATGGCATCATCCATATTGATGTCAATAATCTGAGCACCATCCTCTACTTGTTTACGTGCTATCCCCAACGCTTCTTCGTATTTCTTTTCGTTTATCAAACGAAGGAATTTACGCGAACCTGCCACGTTACAACGCTCGCCAATGTTGACGAATAAGGACCTCACTGCCTGCTGTTCTAAGTCTGACCTCACCCCCGACCCCTCTCCTTGAGGAGAGGGGAGAGAAGTATCTGTATCATTCTGATTCGATGGGTTATACGATGGTAGATTATTAAGTTGCTCTTTTATTTTTTTTGCAACTTTATACGGATCTTCAAGTACTTCTTCATTTGTGAAACGTATAACAAAAAATCCACTATTGTTTAATACTTCAGTTCTAAATGTATCGTGTTCTTTTTGTTCCTTTGTTTGATGAATTCCTCCATCAACTTCAATTATAACTCTTTTCTCAATACAAATAAAGTCGGCAATAAATCCATTCACAATATGTTGACGACGAATCTTGTAATCAATTTTCCGATTGCGAACACACTCCCATAAAGCATCTTCGGCTTTGGTAGGCAGATGTCGCATTTCTTTTGCTTTATCAATCAACAAATTCCAAGATATAGGATCAGTTGTGAAATTAGCATGCTCAGTCCCCCTCTCCTTGAGGAGAGGGGTTAGGGGTGAGGTGATTTCGAGGTGCTCCAACCCGGATAATATCAAGTTGTTGCTTTGTCTCTTTATTTTTCGGACTTCTGCACCTTCAATCAAAGCACCATAAGCAGCAATATGAGCCGGTGAAGTACCACAGCATCCGCCAATAATATTTACCAGTTTTTCATCAAAATATTCTTTTACCTGCGCAGCCATCATTTCGGGCGACTCATCATACTCGCCAAACTGATTGGGCAAACCTGCATTGGGATATGCACTTACAAACCACGATGAATGGGCGCAAATTTCTTGCAGGTAGGGTTTCAAGTCGTGCGCACCAAACGAACAGTTCAGTCCTATCGACAGCAAATTAGCATGACCGATAGAAGCCAGAAAGGCACGAATAGTTTGACCGGAAAGTGTACGTCCGCTCTTATCGGCAACAGTAGCAGAAAGCATGATCTCCACTCGTTTGTCAAGTTCAGCCATAGCTTCTTCTGCAGCAAAAATAGCCGCTTTTGCATTCAATGTATCGAAGATAGTCTCGATTAATAGCGCGTCAACGCCACCTTCAATCAATGCCAGAATTTGTTCTTTGTATGCCACCACTAAATCGTCGAAACTAACCGCACGAAAAGCCGGATTATTTACGTCGGGCGACATAGAGGCGGTTTTATTGGTAGGACCAACAGCACCGGCCACAAAGCGCGGTTTAGCCGGATTTTTTGCCGTAAACTCATCCGCAGCCTGACGAGCTAATCGTGCACCTGCCAGATTTATTTCGCGCACCAGCGATCCCATACCATAGTCGTCCATCGAAATGGTTTGGGCGTTGAAGGTATTGGTTTCGATAATATCGGCTCCAGCCTCCAGGTACTCCGAATGGATCGCTTTGATTATGTCGGGCTGAGTCAGCACCAACAAGTCGTTATTTCCTTTCACAAGGCTATCCCATTGCGCAAATCGCTCACCACGGTAATCCGCTTCGGCAAGTTTATAACGTTGTATCATTGTTCCCATCGCTCCGTCCAGGACTAAAATGCGATGTTCAAGTTCATTTCTTAGTTTCATTCTTCATTATTTTGAGGTGCAAAGATAACGCTAATCAGTTGATAATTGACAGTTGACAGTTGATAATTAAGGGAATTCTCAAATAAAAAAACGCTGAATGAACTAACCTTCAGCGTTTTTGCATCTTTCCCCCTCTCCTCAAAGAGAGGGGTCAGGGGTGAGGTTCTTATTTAATAAGCCCTTTTCCCGTCATTTCTTTAGGCTGTGGAATACCTAAAATCTGACAAATAGAAGGAGCAACGTCTGCTAAAATACCGTTTTCTACTTTTGCATTTTTGTTTTCGGTTACATAAATAAATGGAACCGGGTTCAATGAGTGGGCAGTGTTTGGCGAACCATCAGCATTTTCAGCAAAGTCGGCATTACCGTGGTCGGCAATGATAATTACTTCGTAGTCGTTTGCTTTAGCAGCTTCTACCACTTCTTTCACACAATTATCAACCGTAACAACCGCTTTTTGAATTGCTTCGTAAATACCGGTGTGTCCCACCATATCGCCATTGGCAAAGTTGAGCGCCACGAAATCAAATTTCTTGGTATTCAATGCAGCCACTAATTTGTCGGCCACTTCGGGAGCACTCATTTCAGGTTGAAGATCGTAAGTTGCTACTTTTGGAGAAGCTACCAGGATACGCTCTTCACCTTCGAATTCACTTTCGCGACCACCTGAGAAGAAGAAAGTTACGTGAGCAAATTTTTCTGTTTCGGCAATACGCAATTGTTTCAATCCTAAAGAAGAAACATATTCGCCCAAGGTATTTTGCACATTGTCTTTATCAAACAAAATGTGTAAGCCTTTGTAGCTCGAGTCGTAAGGAGTCATACAGTAATATTCCAATGGAATAGTATGCATGCCTTCTTCCGGCATATCTGTTTGTGTCAAAACTACTGTTAGTTCTTTTGCACGGTCATTACGGTAGTTGAAGAAAATAACTACATCGCCCGCTTCGATAGTTGCCAATGGTTTACCTGCAGCGTCAACGGCTACAATTGGATTTACGAATTCATCGGTTACACCAGCATCGTAAGATGCTTGCATGGCAGCAACCAGGTCGGTAGCTGTTTCGCCAACGCCATTCACCAACAAATCGTACGATTTTTTTACACGATCCCAACGTTTGTCACGATCCATTGCATAGTAACGACCCACGATAGAAGCAATCTTTGTATCTGTTGCCGCAGTATGTGCTACCAGTTGTTCGATAAACCCTTTTCCGCTACGAGGATCGGTATCGCGACCATCCATAAAACAATGAACGAATGCATCAGAAATACCGTATTCTTTAGCAATATCAAGCAATTTGAACAAATGATCCAACGAACTGTGAACACCACCGTCGGAAACCAATCCTAAAAAGTGAATTTTCTTTTTATTGTCGCGGGCATACGAATATGCACTGATAATTTCAGGATTTTGAAGAATGCTGTTATCACGACAAGCAATATTGATCTTTACCAAATCCTGATATACTACACGACCTGCACCAATATTCAAGTGACCTACCTCAGAGTTACCCATTTGACCATCAGGAAGTCCTACATCTTCGCCGGCAGCCAACAATTGTGAATTAGGATAATTTGCAACCAACGAATCAATGTAAGGAGTTGGTGTGCTATAGATGACATTTGAGTGAGTTGGCTTTCCAATTCCCCAGCCATCTAGAATCATAAGTAATGCTTTTTTGCTCATATTATTCTGAATTTTATTATTTTTATACGATAACTAATACATTGCTGTTTCGGGGTGCAAAATTACGTCTTTTTTTGCATATTTTTATTCTGTTAGTATCAATAAATCAGTAAATCAATCAAAAATCGACAAATACTGTTTTTTGAAACCGAAAGATTATCTTTGTACCCTCAAAAAATGAATTTTTATCCGTATTCTCCCATAAAATCATGTTTACAGTACTATCATTTATGTTTGCAGGAATTGCGGTTGGCTATCTGCTGCGAAGTAAAAAAATCCGTTTCATTCATTGGGTAATTACAACACTCATTTGGTTGTTATTGTTTTTACTTGGCTTAGAAGTAGGTGCCAACGAAACCATTGTACGTCAATTTGGAAAACTCGGTTTCGAAGCATTTCTGTTGGCCGGTGGCGCAACATTGGGTAGTGTTGTTTTTGCATGGTTACTATGGTTGGCAGTTCGAAATAAAACGGTTGAAGCATGAAAGGAAGTCTTATTATCCTTTCGTTTTTCGCCACGGGCTTGCTGCTGGGCATCTTCCGCTGGTTACCTGCCGAAATACTGCACCTGAATTTCAGTTTCTATGTGCTTTGCGCCCTCATGTTTGCGGTAGGCATCAGCATTGGCAACGACCCGAATTCTTTCAGACAATTTCGCAGCTTGAATCCCCGATTCATCTTCCTGCCACTAATGACTGTAGCCGGAACATTTCTGGGTGTTCTGGCAGTGAGCTTTTTCCTGAAAAACCGCAGCATGACGGATTGTTTATCTGTTGGGGCAGGCTTCGGATATTATTCACTCTCGAGCATTCTTATCACCCAATACAAAGGCGTAGAGCTGGGCACCATTGCTTTGCTGTCCAATATTTTTCGCGAAGTAATGACTTTACTTTTAGCTCCGTGGATGGTAAAATACTTTGGAAAGCTTTCGCCCATTTCGGCTGGCGGTGCTACCACCATGGACACCACTTTCCCTGTTATTGTACGGAATTCAGGAAAGGACTATAGCATCCTTTCCATTTATCATGGCCTTGTCATGGATCTCTCCGTGCCGTTTTTTGTGACTATCTTTTGCAGTTTGTAGAATTGACAATGAAGGAACAAACTATTCTGAAATTATTTTTCAGGATCATTGCCTGCTCTGTTTTTTACTTTTACTTCAAAAAAATAGTCAAAATATACGGCAACCCCCAAAAATTATTTTGTACTTTTGCAAACAATATGAAATTCGTACGAGTTTTATTGTTTTGAGGCTTAAATTACGAGTGAAACCGAATGTAATTTGAAATTTGTGTCTCGTCAATGCATTGTTAATAGTAATCCAAAAATATTTATAGTATGAAAATTATAATTGTTGGTACTGCTTTCCCGTATCGTGGTGGATTGGCGGCTTATAACGAACGCTTGGCTCGCGAATACGTAAAGCAAGGACATGAGGTGGAAATTCTGACATTTAAACTGCAATATCCTGCGTTCTTATTTCCTGGAAATACGCAATATTCCCAGGAGCTAACCCCAAAGGATTTAAAGATTACGCGGGCTATTAATTCTGTGAGCCCTCTTAATTGGCGTAAAGTAGGATTGCAAATCAAGGCAAAAGCGCCTGATAAAGTTATTTTCTGTTACTGGATGGCGTTCATGGCTCCATGTTTTGGTACTATCGCTCGCTACGCCCGCTCACCAAAAACCAAAATGATTGGGCTTATTCACAATATGATTCCTCACGAGCCTACCATTTTAGACAAACTATTTCCGAAGTATTTTGTATCTGCTATGGATGGTTTTGTGGCCATGGCCGACTCAGTAGTTGTCGACATCAACAGTTTTGATAAAAAAAATAAGCCCAAAGCTGTTTCGCCCCACCCTATCTACGACCACTACGGCGAAAGTCTGACAAAAAAAGAAGCAGCCATGAAACTGGGACTGTACGAACAAAAACCATACATCCTCTTTTTTGGTTTTATTCGTTACTACAAAGGGCTGGATTTGTTAATTGAAGCATTTGCCGATGAACGATTACGTGCGTTTCCCGTTAGATTAATCGTGGCCGGTGAGTTTTACGAAAATCCACAACCTTATCTGGAACAAATCATTGATCTGAAACTGGAAGGTTTGGTAGAATTACGCACCGGATTTATTCCCGATAGTGAGGTTCGCAACTATTTCAGCGTAGCCGATTTAATTGCTCAACCCTACCGCAGTGCTACTCAAAGTGGTGTAAGTCAAATTGCGTATCATTTCGAGAAACCGATGCTGGTAACCAATGTTGGGGGATTAGCCGCCACGGTTCCCGATAAAAAAGTAGGGTACGTGGTAGAAGTAGAACCCAAAAATATAGCAGACGCTCTTGTCGACTTTTATACTCACAACAGAGCGGAAATGATGATTGAGAACATTAAAATTGAAAAACAAAAATTCACCTGGTCGCATATGACCGATGCGATTGACAGTTTGTTTAAATAACCCTATAAAGCCCTAAAGGGGAACAAGATTGGTGCACATTTCTTTTGGAAATACAGTCTTGTTTTTGGAGGTAATCAAAAGAGAATTACATTTTTAAAATTTACGATACAAAACTAACCTGATTGCCCTTAAAGCGGTTAGGGATTCTTTATATATTATGGCAAATGAAATAGTGGAAACACCGATGATGAAGCAGTTCAACGAAATTAAAGCGATGCATCCGGATGCTATTTTGCTTTTTCGTTGCGGTGATTTTTACGAAACGTTCTCTGCCGATGCTATCAAGGCTTCGCAGGTACTTGGAATTACACTCACAAAACGTGCTAACGGATCCGGGAAAACCATCGAACTGGCCGGCTTTCCACATCATGCACTCGATACTTACTTGCCAAAACTGGTGCGCGCAGGTTTGCGTGTGGCCATTTGCGACCAGCTAGAAGATCCTAAACTCACAAAGAAAATTGTAAAACGTGGTGTAACCGAACTCGTTACCCCAGGTGTTTCGTACAGCGATACCACCCTCAACCACAAAGAGAATAATTTCCTTGCCAGTGTATATCTGAATAAAAATAGCGTTGGTGTGTCATTTTTAGATATTTCCACCGGTGAATTTTTGGTTGCTGAAGGAACTGCGGAATACATTGACAAGTTACTGAATAGCTTTGGCCCCAAAGAGGTTCTTTTCGACCGATCTAAACGGAAGGATTTTGAAAGTAACTTTGGAACAAAATTCTTTACCTATGCACTCGAAGACTGGGCTTTTACGCCCGATTCGGCCAACGAACGATTGTTGAAACATTTTGAGACTAAAAATCTGAAAGGATTTGGTGTCGACAATTTGCCCAATGCTGTTGTGGCAGCGGGCGCTATTCTTCATTATCTCGATTTAACGCATCACCAGCAAACTGGGCATATCACACAACTTTCACGCATTGAGGAGGAGCGTTTTGTTTGGTTGGATAGATTTACGGTTCGCAACCTGGAGTTATACGGAACGATCAACGAAGGCGGCCACACCTTGTTGGACGTAATCGACAAAACCATTAGCCCGATGGGAGCCCGCATGTTGAAACGATGGGTGGCTTTTCCGTTGAAAGATGTAAAACCCATCAATGAACGATTGAGCGTAGTGGAGCATTTCTTCAAAAACCCCGATCTGAAATTACTGCTCGAACAAAATGTAAATCTGATTGGCGATTTGGAACGTATCATCTCCAAAGTAGCTGTTGGTCGTATTAATCCACGCGAAGTGGTGCAACTCAAAGTGGCACTCCAAGCCATTGAACCGATCAAACAGGCCGGTTCTCAATCCGACAACGAGACTTTGCGTAAGATTGCCGACCAACTGAATGCCTGTGCCGTTATTTCAAAAAAGATAGATGCGGAGATAAATAACGATCCACCTAACTTTATCCATCGCGGAAGTGTTATTAAGTCGGGCGTTGATGCCGATTTGGACGAGTTGCGCGAACTGGCATTTTCAGGAAAGGATTTTCTTCAAAAAATACAGGAACGCGAAAGTGCTGCTACAGGTATTCCCAGCTTGAAAATCAGCTTCAATAATGTGTTCGGTTATTATATCGAAGTGCGCAATATGCACAAAGACAAAGTGCCCGAAACATGGATTCGTAAACAAACGCTGGTAAATGCAGAACGCTATATTACGGAAGAATTAAAAATTTACGAAGAAAAGATTCTCGGTGCTGAGGAAAAAATTCTGTCGATAGAAACACGATTGTTCAACGAACTGGTATTGAGTTTAATTGATTATATCACTGCTATTCAGCTTAATTCCAATCTTATTGCACAGCTCGACTGTCTGCTTTCATTTACCAAAGTCTCGGCCGAAAATAAATACGTGCGCCCCGAAGTGACTGACACCAATGTATTGGAAATAAAACAAGGGCGCCATCCGGTTATCGAAAAACAGCTACCTATTGGCGAAAGTTATATTGCCAATGATGTGTATCTGGACAACGAATCGCAACAGATTATCATTATTACCGGTCCTAACATGTCTGGTAAGTCTGCGCTTCTGCGACAAACGGCAATTATCACTTTAATGACACAGATCGGGTGTTTTATCCCTGCCGAAAGCGCAACGATTGGCGTGGTAGATAAGATTTTTACCCGGGTGGGAGCGAGCGATAATATCTCACAGGGCGAATCGACCTTTATGGTGGAAATGAACGAAGCAGCGAGCATCATGAATAATCTTTCGAATAGAAGTTTGGTGCTTTTTGATGAATTAGGGCGTGGCACGAGTACTTATGATGGTATTTCCATTGCCTGGGCCATCGTGGAATATATCCACGAGCACCCGACTTGTAAAGCCAAAACCCTTTTCGCTACTCACTATCACGAGCTGAACGAAATGGAAAAATCGTTTCCGCGCATTAAGAACTATAATGTATCGGTAAAGGAAGTGGATAAAAAAGTGATTTTCCTTCGCAAGCTGGTGCGTGGTGGCAGTGAACACAGCTTTGGTATTCATGTGGCTAAAATGGCGGGAATGCCGCAAAGCATCGTGAAACGCTCGGAACAAATACTGAAACAACTCGAAACCGACAACCGCCAATCGGGAATTTCCAAACCCATTGGCGAAATTGCCGAAAATCGTGAAGGTTTCCAGCTCAGTTTCTTCAAACTTGATGATCCTGTACTGGAACAGATACGCGATGAAATAAAAAACCTGGATGTAAATAATCTGACCCCTATCGATGCCTTAAATAAATTAAACGAGGTAAAAAGGATAATTACAGGGAAATAAGGTAAACTGAAGGAAGTAAACAGAATGTTTTTCGGTATAAAATTTCTTTAAATGAAATTATAATATGCGGAATACAATACATTATAGAAGCTTATTATTGGTATTGTCATTAATATGTAATATCAATGCGTGGTCTCAGATTATCATTAAAACCGATTCGGTATTGACGAAGCATAGCACAGACAGCTTGTATGTGCTACCCAAGCATCCATTCAAGGCCGCAACTTCCATTTTTTCGACCAATGTCGGGGTATGGGCATTTGATCGGTACGTCACGAAAGGTGAGTTTGCTAAAATCAGCCTGAATTCAGTCCGGAATAATTTAAAAACCGGATTTGTTTGGGATAACGATATGTTTGCCACCAATCTGTTTGCACATCCCTATCATGGCGGACTGTACTTTAACGCAGCCCGTTCCAATGGCATGAACTTTTGGCAATCAATTCCTTTTGCAGCAGGTGGAAGCCTGATGTGGGAAATTGCAATGGAAAACGAACCTCCTGCCATCAACGACTTTATGGCTACTACCATAGGGGGTGCCTGTTTGGGAGAAATGACTTTTCGCATCTCCGATTTGCTGATTAACGACAGAGCCGTTGGCTTCGAACGTTTTGGTCGGGAACTTTTGCTCACCCTTGTCTCTCCCATACGAGGCATAAACCGCATTTTATCCGGCGACTCCAAACGCGTGCGGAATATCCGTGGCAACAGCATCCCTACGCCGCCCGTGGTTTTTTATCTTAGCATGGGTCATCGCATTATTGCCGGCAATCTTAAACACACAAATGAAATGATCAACTCAGGCTGTGTCGATGCAGGGCTGTACTACGGAGATTCGTTCAGTGAAGAAAATGAAAAACCCTACGATTTTTTTATGTTCAAAGTAGGTGGCAATTTTCTTTCGTCACAGCCGGTCATTAGCCGAGTCAATGCGCTGGGCTTGCTTTACTCAGTCGACTTACCTACCAAATGGCTGAGAAATCGCTTTATCTTCGGCATTTTTCAACATTTCAATTATTACGAATCAAATGCCGTTATCGATAAAGTCTCCATTAAACCCTACAAAATATCCGAAGCAGCTTCGGTTGGCCCGGGGATATTATACAAACGAAATCTCGCCAGGCATGTCGGTTTGTATGCTTCTTTACACCTGAGCGCCATCCTGCTCGGGGGCAGTCAGACCGATCATTACCAATTCGATAAGCGAGATTACAACATGGGCAGCGGTTTTAGCACTAAGCTCAGTTGCGACCTTCGGTTTGGATCCAAAGCACACCTTTATTTTGTATCGGAGGATTACCGTATCTATTCGTGGGTTGGCAAAGAAACAGCAGATCCAACGGTCATAAATTCGAACTCGCAGGGTGATATTGGCAATGCCAGCCTTACAATGGTACGTTTGGGCTTTAATTATATCATAAAAAAACATTTTTTGATTAGTACCGAAACGAGTTACAATTATCGTCTTAGCCATTATAAATATTACCCCACCGTGGAGCACCATGTAGAAGAAAACAAAATAAGCCTGGGTTATATTTTTTAGCTATGCGAATAAGATATATTCTATTGAAATAATAAACTCAACTGCATGTTGTTAAACCACCGCATTTTTATGCACACTCTCAAATAAACTGCGCAGAATATTTTGTATAAAAATACAATTTTAGATTCGGTAGTGTATGACTATAAACTTTTCGAATTGAAAAGTAATAAAAACGCATTTTTTGGTGGTTTAAAGCGAAAAAAATAGTACTTTTGCGCTTCAATTCAAAAAAGATAAAACTATCAAACAATATAAAAGAATATAGTATGAAAAAGCATAATTTTAGTGCAGGACCATCAATTTTACCTCGTGAAGTAATTGAAAAAACAGCCGAGGGTGTTTTAGACTTTAATGGTACCGGACTTTCTGTTTTGGAAATCAGTCACCGTTCGAAGGGATTTGAAGCGGTTATGGACGAAGCGGTGGCACTTTTTAAAGAACTCCTGAACATTCCAGAAGGTTACTCTGTACTTTTCTTAGGTGGTGGTGCTAGTTTGCAATTTTGTATGGTTCCTTTCAACTTTTTTGAAAAGAAAGCGGCTTATCTGAACACAGGCGTTTGGGCAGCGAAAGCGATGAAAGAAGCAAAAGGATTTGGCGAAGTGGTTGAGGTAGCTTCTTCGAAAGAGGCAAATTACACTTTTATTCCAAAAGATTATGTCATTCCTACTGATGCTGATTATTTCCACATTACAACGAATAACACTATTTACGGAACCGAATTATTGAAAGATATCGATTCTCCGGTACCATTAATTGCTGATATGTCATCTGATATTTTCTCTCGTCCAATGGACGTTTCAAAATACGCGTTGATTTATGGTGGTGCTCAAAAGAATCTTGCTCCAGCCGGTTTGACTTTTGTAATCGTAAAAGACGAATTGTTGGGTAAAGTATCTCGTTACATCCCAACTATGCTTAATTATAAAACGCATATTGCCGATGGTTCTATGTTTAATACTCCTCCTGTTTTGCCTATTTACAGTGCATTGCAAAACCTGCGTTTGTTGAAAGCAAACGGTGGCTTAGCCGAAATGGAGAAAGTAAACATTGCCAAGGCAGAATTACTTTACAATGCCATTGATAACAGCCGCATTTTTGTTGGAACTGCTGCAAAAGAAGACCGTTCACGCATGAATGTATGTTTTGTTATGAAACCAGAATATCAGGCATTGGAAGCTGATTTCTTGAAATTCGCTGTGGCTGCCGGTATGGACGGAATTAAAGGACACCGTTCAGTAGGTGGTTTCCGTGCTTCTATTTACAATGCAATGCCAATTGAAAGCGTACAAGCTTTGGTTGACTGCATGACTGAATTCGAAAAACTTCAAAAATAACTGTCGAAGGACAAAGGTCAAAGGTCAAAAGACTTTCGACCTTTGAGCTTTTGACTTTAGACCCCAAAAATATGAAAGTACTTATTGCTACCGATAAACCGTTTGCCAAAGTGGCTGTTGACGGAATCCGCAAGGAAGTTGAAGCGGCTGGTTTTGAATTAGCTTTGCTTGAAAAATATACCGAAAAACAACAATTGTTGGATGCAGTTGTGGATGCTGATGCTATAATTATTCGCAGCGACATCATCGATGCGGAAGTAATCGCCGCAGCAAAACAATTAAAAATAGTAGTACGTGCAGGTGCAGGTTACGATAATGTAGACTTAGCTGCTGCTACCGCTGCAGGAGTTTGCGTAATGAACACACCGGGACAAAACGCGAACGCTGTTGCCGAATTGGTAATGGGATTGCTGATTTTTGCCGTGCGTAACTTCTACAACGGAACTTCAGGAACTGAATTGAAAGGTAAAAAACTGGGTATTCATGCTTATGGTAACGTAGGTCGTAATGTAGCCCGTATTGCTAAAGGGTTCGGAATGGAATTATTCGCATTCGATGCCTATTGTAGTGCCGAAAATATCAAAGCGGATGGCGTAGAACCGTTGGGCTCGGTTGAGGAGTTGTATGCAACCTGTGATATTGTATCGGTTCATATCCCTGCCACAGCAGAAACAAAACAATCAATTAATGCAGCATTGCTTGGCAAAATGCCTAAAGGTGCAATTGTGGTAAACACTGCCCGCAAAGAGGTGATTCACGAAGCCGAATTGGTTGAGTTTATGACTGCTAATCCAACTTTCAAGTACGTTACCGATATTGTACCGGGCAACGATGCTGAAATGAAAGAAAAATTTGCCGATCGTTATTTCACCACACCTAAAAAAATGGGTGCACAAACTTCGGAAGCAAATATCAATGCAGGTATTGCTGCTGCGAAACAAATTGCCGACTTTATCAAAACCGGTAACGATTGTTTTAAAGTAAACAGATAACTAGTTACAAGTAATTAGTTACGAGTTACGAGTCAGTTTGCACACTACTCTACAAAGCGCTCGTTAATCATCTCGAATTACTACTTATAATATATGCGAAGCGCCTCAAAACTTAGTTTTGAGGCGCTTTCTTTTTTCTTTGAGAATGTGACCATTTATACCGGATCTATTTTTATATCTCTAATCATTAACTGGATAGTAGTATTTCCATTAAAATTATTCTCTTCCAGCGTATAACAAATATCCAATGGATTCAGTGCTTTGAGGTGAGCATTGTATTCGTGCATTCTGAAGGCAATACCATTCATTACATTTTCCGAACTGGTATCAATAAGTTCCAGCTTTAAATGCTCCTGTTCTTTCCCCACCAAACGGCTGGTACCAAAGTCAAGCACTTTTTTAGAGGCAAATATCGGTTTCATATTGCCCGGGCCAAAAGGGGCAAATTGCTTCAGCACTCTGAAAAACTTAGGCGTTATATCATTAAACTGCAATACTGCGTCAATGTCGATTTGCGGATAAGTCTGATTTTCAAGAATATTCTCCGACACATACTTCTCAAATCGTTCGGTAAATAAAAGAATATTCTCTTCTTTCATCGACAGGCCTGCAGCATACATGTGTCCACCAAAGGTTTCGAGCAAATCGCGACAAGAATCGATTGCTTTATAAATATCAAAACCGGGAACAGAGCGAGCCGACCCCGATGCTAATCCATTTGAATTGGCCAACACAATGGTAGGCTTGTAGAATTCCTCTGTAAGCCGCGAAGCTACAATTCCAATCACACCCTTGTGCCAGTCGGCCTTGTGTACTACTATCGATTTACGAGCCTTGTAGAGGTCGTTCGAACCAATAAGCGCAATGGCCTCGTCGGTTATATTTTTGTCTAAATCTTTTCGGTCATTGTTGTAGTCGTTAATCGTATCGCTCTTTTCTTTCGCAAAAGCATGATCGCCCGAAACGAGCAATTCTACTACTTCCGACGCTTGTTTCATTCGCCCCGAAGCATTGATACGCGGCCCTATTTTAAATACGATATCGCTAATGGTGATTTCCCTGTCGCCCAAACCGCAAACATCCAAAATGCCTTTGAGTCCAACACTCGGATTGGAATTGATTTGTTTCAGTCCGAAAAAGGCCAGGATTCGGTTTTCACCGGTGATGGGAACAATATCGGATGCAATGCTCAAAGCAAGCAAATCGAGCAAAGGGGTTAGCTCTACAAAATCGATATTGTTGGTTATGGCAAAGGCCTGCATCAATTTAAACCCTACACCGCAGCCCGACAGATGCTTGTACGGATAATTACAATCATTCCTTTTTGGATCAAGTACAGCTACAGCCGGTGGCAACGTTGCGTCGGGTGTATGGTGATCGCAAATAATAAAATCAACACCTTTCTCCGAAGCATATTTTACTTTTTCGATGGCTTTAATACCGCAATCGAGCGCAATAATCAGCTTAAAATCATTGGCGGCAGCGAAATCAATTCCCTGCACAGAAATGCCATAACCTTCGGTGTAACGATCGGGAATGTAAAATTCGATATTGGAATAAAAGCGTTTGAGAAATTTATAAACCAATGAAACCGAAGTGGTGCCATCTACATCATAATCGCCGTAGACGAGAATTTTCTCGTTTTTTTGCATTGCAACAGTCAGTCGGTCAACCGCATTTTGCATATCGGCCATTAAAAACGGGTCGTGTAAGTCGGACAAATCGGGACGAAAAAAACTACGCGCATCCTCAAACGTGAAAATGTCGCGTTGTACTAATAACTGTGCAAGTATGGGACTTATACTTAATTCATTGGCTAGTTTTTTTTGTATCTCAATTTGTTGTTTTGTAAGTGTTCTGTAAATCCAGGTGTTTATCATTATGTTATATTTTTTCTACTTCGGGAGAGGCAGTGCGACCTCGAAGAAACAAATTGCTGTAATTCAGACCTCAATATAAACATCAACTATTCGGTGCAATTTAGTGTTTCAGTGATGTAAAGGTAAAGAAAAGTTTTCGAACTCACAAAATAGCCTTTTCGATATTTCAACGAAAACAAAATGGCTTGCAAGCTGCAAAGAAGCAGTTTGAACAGGAAATTTCGCTAACTTTGCGGAAGTAAAAATAAAGGATAATTTTCGTTTTTATTAAGTTTAATAAAAACGAAAATTCTTGATTATAATAATGTTTTAGAGAATTTATGCAAGAAGAAATAAAAAAATCATTGGAAGTGCTTCGCAACGGAGGTGTAATTCTTTATCCAACCGATACGGTTTGGGGACTTGGATGCGATGCAACAAACGAGGATGCCGTGAAACGCATTTTCGAAATAAAAAAACGCGCTGATGCCAAGGCGATGTTGGTATTGGTGGACAACGGTGCAAAAATCCAATCGTATATTGAAGATGTGCCTGAGTTGGCGTGGGACTTGATTGAGTTTACCGAAAAGCCGCTGACAATTATTTACCCCGGTGCCCGAAATCTGGCGAAAAACCTGATTGCAGAAGACAAATCGGTAGGTATCAGAGTAACAAGCGAGCCCTTCTCGCGAAACCTGTGTACACAATTTCGCAAACCGATTGTTTCTACATCGGCAAATGTGAGTGGAGAGAAAACACCTTCGAACTTTAGCGAAATAAGCGAGGAGATTAAATCGGCTGTAGATTACGTGGTAAATTACCGACAAGACGAACGCTCGAAACCAAAACCATCTTCTATCATCAAACTTGGGAAAGGTGGTCTTTTTCAAATGATAAGAGAATAATATTTAAAATGGATAAAAGTAATCTTTCGCTGAAGTATTTTAGCTTTGATATATTCGCCTCTCTCATCGTATGGGTGTTGTTTGTTGTTTTTCGCAAAGCAATAAACGACATTCCTGTTTTCGAGAACCTGAGTATTGTCATTCCTACCTTCGATTACCTGACCAGCATATTACTTTTTCCATTTTACTGTTCATTTATCCATTATCTCACCGGCTTTTACCGAAACCCGACAAAGAACTCCCGGATAAATGTCTTTACAAACACCTTTGTTTCGGCTTTATTCATCTCCAACTCGGTATTCCTTGGACTTATGCTACCCCATGGCATTGTATCCTATGAATATTTTTATTCCTCCATGTTGGTTTTATTCGGTTTGCTTTTTGGGTTTACTTTTTTCTTTCGTTCACTTGTGTTTTCGCAGGTAAATCGCTACTTCGCCACAAAAATATGGACTATAAACACCCTGGTCATCGGAACAAACGATTTAGCCCGCAAAATTGCCGACGACATAACCGAGCATGCTCACTACAACACTTTTACCGGGTTTATATCTACAAGTAAACAGCAAATCGACTCATCGGAAAAAGTACTTGGTGACATGTCGCAAATAGCAAACATCATCAAAAAATACAACATTCAGGAAGCAATTGTGTCGCTGGACGAGAAGGCAGACGAAAAGCAATTGTTCAACATCATCAACCTGCTGTATCAATTCGACATCGACATTCAATTTACACCACGACTGTATGAAATCTTGACCGGTAGCGCGAAAATATCGCACATGGGAACCATTCCACTGGTAAGCATTACCCAGATATCGATGTCCGACTGGCAGGCATGCGTTAAACGGTTTCTCGATATTATCATTTCGACACTGGCACTTCTGCTATCATCCCCTTTTCTGCTTTACTTTATGGTTCGCATCAAAAGAGATTCCAAAGGCCCTGTTTTTTACAGGCAGGAGCGCATCGGCAGATTTGGACGACCTTTCAATATTCTTAAGCTAAGAACAATGCAGATTGATTCCGAAGGCAAAGTTCCACAACTGAGCAGTGAAGAGGATGAGCGAATTACAGAAGTTGGGAAGCTTTTCAGAAAATACAGAATAGATGAGATACCGCAATTCTGGAATATCCTCAGAGGCGATATGAGTCTGGTGGGACCGCGTCCGGAGCGAAAATTTTACATCAATCAGATTATCGCCGAAGCACCCTATTACTGCCTGCTCTATAAAATCCGTCCGGGCTTGACGTCATGGGGTCCTATAAAAATAGGATACACCGATACGATTGATAAAATGATAGAACGACTGAATTACGACATTATTTACCTTGAAAATATGTCTATATTCAACGACATCAAGATTCTGATCTATACTTTCGAAACCATCCTGAGAGGCAAAGGAATCTGACAAACTTTAAAAGATGACACTACAATCAAAATCTTTTGCGTATCTTCGTATATAGTTTTTTTATAGATATGGAAAATAGAAGTTGGTATATCAGATTACTTACTTGGCGCGAGAAGCATATTGAACAGCGCCAATTTATAATAATATTGAGCTTTATAGTGGGTGTTTTCACTGCTGTCGCGGCTTTTTTGCTCAAATCAATTATCCATCTCATCCAGCGCTTGCTTACCGAAAATTTCAGCCGCAACGATGTAAATTACTGGTATTTAGTATTCCCCGCCATTGGCATTCTGATCACCTCTTTATTTGTCCGGAAAATTGTAAAAGATGATATTAGTCATGGTGTTACGCGGATTCTTTACGCCATCTCGCAGCGTAAAAGTATCCTGAAACTTCACAACACCTGGACATCGCTGGTAGGAAGTTCCATCACCATTGGCTTTGGGGGATCGGTTGGAGCCGAAGCACCTATTGTACTCACCGGTTCTGCTATTGGTTCTAATCTTGGGAAGTTCTTCAAGATGGATCAGAAAATCCTTATGTTGTTGGTCGGTTGTGGTGCTGCTGGTGCCATTGGTGGTATTTTCAAAGCTCCGATAGCCGGACTGGTTTTCACACTTGAGGTGCTCATGCTCGACATGACGCTGACGGCCATTGTTCCGCTTTTGATATCCTCGGTTACTGCCACCTCACTTGCATATTTCTTTTCGGGAAGTGCGGCCATGTTTGAGTTTAATACCTACGAACCGTTTGCAATTGCACGCATACCCTATTTAATTTTGCTGGGGATTGTCTGCGGACTTGTTTCGCTCTATTTTACCCGGGGTATGAACCGGCTCGAACGATTTTTTCGCGCGATAAAAAAGCCCTATTCAAAAATTGCCGTTGGGGGTGTAACACTCAGTATTCTTATTTTTATCTTCCCGCCTCTGTACGGCGAAGGCTACGAAACGATTGTGGCTTTACTAAACGGGCATTCCGCTTCTGCCCTCGATCGAAGCTTCTTTCTGGGTTTAGGTGATAGCCCATGGGTATTGGTTACCTATTTGGTTTTAATAATTATCTTCAAAATATTAGCAGCAACTGCCACCACGAGTGCCGGTGGTGTGGGTGGTATATTTGCACCCTCGCTTTTTATCGGCTGTCTGACAGGCTTCGTGGTAGCACGACTTTTCAATACCTTTGGAGTGGCAATACCCGAAGGTAATTTTGCTTTAGCGGGCATGTCGGGGCTTATGTCCGGTGTAATGCACGCACCGCTTACCGGTATTTTTCTCATTGCCGAACTGACGGGAGGGTATAATTTGTTTATGACCCTGATGATTGTATCCACAGTGTCATATCTCACCATTATCCTGTTTGAACCACACAGTTTGTATGCCATGCGGTTGGCTCAAAAGGGCGAATTGCTGACTCATCACAAAGACAGAGCAGTACTTACCTTATTGAAAATGGAAAATGTGATTGAAACCGATCTCACTCAACTAGCCCCTAAAATGACCTTAGGAGAACTGGTGAAGGTTATTTCGTTATCAAAACGGAATATCTTTCCGGTAGTGAATCCGGATAATAACAGATTGGTGGGCGTTGTCTTGCTGGATGAAGTACGCAATATTATGTTTCGCCCCGACTTATACAACCGATTCACCGTTCAGAAGCTCATGATTTCGCCACCCGCCACGCTGAATCAGAATCTATCGATGGAGAAAGTGATGGAGATTTTTGAAGATACCGGAGCATGGAATTTACCGGTGGTGGACGATAACAAATGCTATGTGGGCTATGTATCCAAATCGAAAATATTCACCTCCTATCGACATGTGCTGGTGCATTTCTCCGACGAATAGTGTTGTTTTTGAACCAGCCAACCAATCAACCAACCAATCAACCAATCAACCAATTAACCAGTCAACCAATTAACCAGTCAACCATTTATGAGCAAAACAAAACCTACATACACCGAAGCAGTTGCCGAGCTTGAAACTATTCTGGCTGAATTAGAAAATAATTCCGAAATAAACATGGATCTGATTTCCGAGAAAGTGAAACGTGCCGCTGTACTGATGGAATTTTGCAAGAAGCAACTACATCAGCTCGACGAAGAACTGGAAAAAATAATGGTTGATTTGGGGGATTAGATAGCTTAAATTGTTAGAGTGTGTACGATGTAATGCGAAGAAAAAATGTTCATGTATAGACGATTTGTGTATTTATGTGGTTGAAATATAGGCTTTAAGCGGGTTGCGTGATAGCTGTGATGATGATAAGGTTGGGCTCGAATAGATTGAATCCTTTTTATTTCGATTTTTTTTTACCGAACAATAACTCAGTTAACACAGATTCGATATAATAATCTACAGGTTTAGCCACTATATTATTTAGAAATAAGGTTTAAAATCTTACTTTCTCATTCTCCACTAAGGTTAAATATTAAACTCAATCAGATTAAACCTTAATAGAATGAACTATCGCTACAAAACAAAACCTTATTTATCGTTTTAAACGCTTCGATTATAGAATATTGTGAATCCGCATATATCGAACTCACGTTAAATTAAAAGTAATTTCACGAGTTATTCTTTTTCTTTCCTTTTCCCTTTTTTCGCATTGAGTTCATCTTTTATCTCCTTTATTCGATATTCTGTAGCATTATAATAGGAACCGGTTCCACTGCTTTGGTTGTGGCTATTCTCTGATGCCGGCCGTGTAGCCATAAATAGATTATAGTACTCTAGCGCTTCGTCATATCTTTTCATTTCATGGTCGTAAATTCCGGCAATAATATACAGCAGGCTTTTTTGTTCCGGTTTTAATTTTGAACTTATTTTCAGGTGTTTAATTCTTTCAGGAATATTTCCAAGTAATTCATAACCTTTGGCAATGCCGTAGTTGTAATTATATAAAACCGAATCTTTGGGCGTGATTTTGTTTATTCCTTTATTCAAATACGCAATTCCTTCCGGCTGATGACCACTCAGGATAGCCGCTTTGCCCAAGTAATAGTAAACGGTTACATTGCTCGAATCCTTTTTTAATGCTTGTTTTAGGTGGAAATAGGCATCCGGATTATCGTTGTTGGCAAAATAACTTATTCCTAAATAGAAGTGAGTAATAAACGAACTATCACCTTGTTGGTATAATTTATTTAGTCGATAAATTGCCTGTGGGTGATTTTTTTTCATGCAATGTCCAATGCCATTGTGCTGGTTTATCACCTGATTCGAAGAGTCGATTTGCATATAGTTGGTCGTGCACTTCAGCAGTGCGTCATAGTCGCTACTCAACAAATAGATATTCGACAATTTGCTGAGCGTATTATAATCTTCCGAATTGTTTTTCAGGGCTTTTCGGTAAAAATAAATTGATGAGTCTGGCTTTAAAACTTGCAGGTAACAATCCCCCAGAATAGGATATAAAACCGGTAGTGAATCTTTTTTCAATATAGGCAGAGCAAACTTTATGGTCGATTTCCAATCTCTTAGTTTGAATAAGCTGTTCAGATAATTCAGCTGTGCAAACCGGTTGTTTGGTGCCGATTGGAGTGCCATAAAATAAAAGAACTTCGATTTGGAATAATTACCGGACAGTTGATAACTCTCTGCCAGTTCATTGACTGCTGCGATGTTGGTTGGATTCTGACGCACAATTTCTTCTAAAAGCGAAATTGCAGATTTGTATTGTGCAATATTCTTATGGCACTTAGCCTTTAAAAAATCCATGTCGGCCGATTTCTTTTCCTTCGAAATAAGCTGTATCGCTAATTCGTAGTCGTAATTTTTGAGTGCATTTTGTATGGCGTTGGATTGTGCGTGAAGAATGGAGAAACAGCATGTAAACAAGATAAATAGTATTTTTCTCATAGGTAATGATTTTAAAATTCGGTGTAAATAAATCTATCGACCGAGGTGTGTGGTAGGTATTCGTTGTTTTTATGCTTCGTATGTTGGCGAACTATTTAATATTGTCTTTTATTGCTTTAAGCAAATCTGTTTTGTTCAGACCGGCACTAGCGTATATAATTTTCCGCTGATTATTGATTAAAAAGAAAGTTGGTGCTGCTGTAACGCTGTAATCGCTTGCAACTCTTTTCCCCATATAAAGGATTGGGTATTCAATTTTATTTTTATCAATATATTCAGTCACTCCCTTGTCATTTGGCTTTACAAACTCAATTCCATAAACTTTCAATCCTTTTCCTGCAAATTCTTTTTGAATTTCATTAATATCTGGTACTGCTGTAACACAAGCACCACAACCTTGATACCAAAAGTCCAACAATATCAAATCGTTCTTTTGCGCTGACAACTTAACCGAGTCTCCCTCTATCGTAGGAAGAGTCCAATCAGGAGCTTGCTTACCGACTTGCTGAGTAATACTAATTCGGGTGTTTTTTCCAAGGTCTTCAAGACTCGTTCGTAAATACTCCTCTGGCAGCCAATCATAATTCCATAAACTGTCAGCTTTGGATACCGGCATCTTGATATTGCTAATTGTTGCCTGAGTAAAACCTGAATTATTCGGAAAAAATGAACTAAATTGTTTCGGTAGATTGTTATCCTTGCTAATTAATAATATGTGATTCGTCCTGACCCCCTTTGCAAGTGTCAGAACACCACCTAAATTTATAAACTTATCTTTTAAAAGTATTTCATACTTAAAACATGCAGAATTATCCAATACTGTATCATTTAATCTTGTAATTGTTGTCGTTGAATCTGAAACTAATTCGGGAAGTATTTTTTTTATAACAAAGATTGAATTTTGCATGAAGAACTGAGCAGTAACAAAATATTTTGTAGGCTTATTGCTGTAAATAATCTGTTTGTTTGCATTGTCGGACAGATATATGAGTCCACCATCAAAAGCTAAATCGATTTTTTTGGAAGAAAATATGTATTTTGAACCTATTATTGAATCGGAACTTGAAAAGTCGAAATAACATGTAGCCGTATCTCGCATGTTAACGCCCTGTTCTTTGGAATACTGGTGAAAGTCCAATGTGTACTCTATCGTTTTAATCTGATTAAGATTTGAAATCGTTTTATTTAAAATACTTTTCAAATCCTCATTTTTAGATTGTCCAAATAGTAGAGTTGAAGATAGAATCAATATCACAAATAGCGTTGCTTTTTTCATCGTATTTTGTTTAATGTTTATGCAACCCGTGTTGATCTAAATTAATCAACACGGACTCTATTTGGATTTATTACTATTTAGTTGGGAACTGATAATTAGTAGTAATCAATATCACACCATTTTTGCCTTTGTTTCCGTAAAGTTGTGTGGCTGATGCATCTTTAAGTACTGATATTGATTTGATATTAGCAGGAATAAGAATATCTACCTCACTTTTTGTAGCTTCCTTTCCATCAATCAACATCAAAGGGTTTGCTCCATCAGGTAAATTGTTGAACTTTATGCCAGACTCTTCTTTCTTTGCTCCGTATCCTACCACCACTATTGGATTTTCATTGGAGCTTATTGAGGGTTCAGGTGTTGTAGCACCGCCTTGCAATCTAAATACTACCGGCAAAGTATAGCGAGTAGCTACTTTTTTGCCATTTTGTTCACCGGGAACAAAATTCGGGAATGTGCTTATAACGCGTATCGCTTCTTTATCTAAATAGGGGTCTGCACTACGTACAATTTCGGGGTGAATTACTTTCCCTGCAGAGCTGACAATAAAACCGACAATAACTTTGCCTTGAGTTCCACTTTTTTGTGCTTCAATAGGGTATCTAATGTTCCTTGCCAAGTATCTCATCATTTCGCTCTCTCCTCCGGGGTATGCAGGCATTTTTTCTACTACATCCCAGGTTTTTTCTGTTTCTTCGTTTTCTACCACCTTAATGGGGTCAGTTGCTGTTGCCGTACTTTTTGCAGGGGGCGTCAGCGTTTTTTTCTCGGTAGCTTTTACTTCTTTTGTAGTAGTCGTGGTCAATGCTTTCTTGGCCTTGTTGATAACTGTTTGTGCATTGCTCGAAACAACCAGCGCCAATGCCAATGGAACGATAAGCGAGTATTTCAGTAAACTCGCTTTGGTAGATTTTTTTTGATTCATCATAATAATACGTTTTTTTAAGGGTGATACATTAAATTTATTTCCAAGCTTATGCTCGGGAGTTTGATATGATAATTGCAACAGATGATATTGATAGGTTTGCGAATCAAAACCCGATTCGATAACCTTGTTGTCAGCCAAAAACTCGAGGTTCTGTCGAATTTCGCGCTTCAGCAACCAGGTGGCGGGATTCAACCAAAGAATGATGGTAAGAAGCTCACTCACCAGCACATCAAAACTATGTACCTGACGAACATGTGTCAACTCGTGCGCTAAAATCTCTTTTGTTTCGTGCTCGTTATGCAACTCGGGATTCATAAATACCGACCCGAAAAACGAAAACGGTGTGACTTCTTTTTCGATGGCAATGATTTGGGTATCTTGCACCATTTTTACCGTTCCATGTAGGCGGATACGAAGAATTGACGCAAGTTGCAGGATAAACCGAACCAAAAGTATCAGAATTACCAAACCGTAAATTGCCATTGAAATATTTCCAAGACTGAAAACGGATGTTTCCTGAACCGCAGTTACGGTAAATTCCGGTAAAGTGGCATAATCTACAATCATTTTTTGAACAGGCTCTTGTTTCTGCAGCCAGCTCTCGACCGATAGAAATGGATATACAAACGAAAGCAATATGCTGAACAGCATATAATACCGACGGGTTTTCCAAAAAGTATCCCCCGCAAAGAACAATCGATAGAACAAGTAGAACAGAGCTATCGCAATGTTCACTTCTAGAAAATACATGAGTGCGTCGTTCATTTTTTCTCAATTAGTTTAATGATTTCCTGTAATTCTTCAGCTGAAATTTTTTGTTTCTCTACAAAATAGCTCACCATTTCTTTGTACGAATTATCGAAGTAGTTTTGCACTACGCTCGTCATAAATTTAGATTTGTACTCGCTCTCTTCCACCATTGCGCCGTACTCGTAAGTATTGCCATAGCGGGTGCCTTTTACATATCCTTTTCGTTCCAGGTTTTTTATAATCGATGCCACCGTGGTGTAGGGTGGGGTGGGGTCATCCATCTTTTGGATATAATCTTTTATAAATCCTTTTCCATGCTGCCAGATAATCAGCATCATTTCTTCTTCTTGATTTGTTAGCTTTTCCATATTTTCTATTGTTTTCAATTTCTTATCTTCTTGTTTTTATAGATTGTTGGTTCCGATACTCATAGCGAAACTAAGTAAGCCTGAAGATAATTATGTTTCCTTTGAATTGCATTTTCTTTATTGATTCTGTAAAAGAGTATCCAATGTCTTTCTTAAATCATTATCTGAAGGTCTTGGAGCTTGTGAATTAATTATTTTCCCGGCTTTGTCAATTAGTACAAATGTTGGAATTCCACTGATTTGATATGCCTTTGCAACATTTGACTCAATTCCTCCTGCTGTAATAAGGCTTAAACCTTCCGCCTTACTCTCTTTCACTACTTTCTCCCAACTCTCTTTATTTTCATCGATAGAGATACTTATAAAGACTATATCCTTTCCTTTGTAATCTGATTGCAGTTTTATGTAACTTGGCATTTCTTGTCTACACGGACCACACCATGTTGCCCAAAAATCGAGATACACATATTTCCCTTTGAAGTCGGTTAGCGAATAGTTAGTGCCATTAATATCAGCGCAGGTGAAACCGGGAGCTTCTTTCCCCGATGTCAATAAAAGCTTCCTTGTGTAAATCTTTCGTATTTCTCTTGCATAAGTGGAATCGGTATTATTTTTTTTGAAATACTCTTTCTGCTTTTCGAAGTGGTCAACACCTTCAAATTCTAACTTCATTTTCGTGTTCTCGAAAACTAAATATTCTTTAAGCTTTTGATTCTTTATTTCGTCTATTACTTTTAATGTTGCATTTGAATAAGCCTGTTGTGACTTTGACTCCAAAGAATCCATTTTTGCTAAAATAGTTCTTGTTCTTACATTTATATAGTATTGTAAGAAACTTCTGTAGCTGGAGATATTTAAATATTTATCATTCTCGATGGTGGTTTTATTGAAAAAATGATAATAACTTGTGTCTGCAACGTTCTTTTGAAGTCCGAGTACTGTCTTCAATGCACAAGCACTATAGGATAACGATTTTTTTTCGTACTCAAAAAAGATAGGGTCTACCTTGTTTGTAATTGTTAGTTTTTCAAAATATTTTTGATATGCATCGTAAGTTGAATCGATATATTTTGTTGCAATCTCCAAAGGTTGCGTGTAAACAAATCGATGATTAAAGTTTCTGGTTGCAGTTGAAATTGAATCAAGAATCCTATTCTCAGTTGCTCCTTTTCCTTCGTATTTTAAGGTGTTGCCAAAATTAGTTGCATCAAAATATATCTTTAAAGAATAATCGGGAGCAAGAAAAATATCTTTTTGGGCTTGTCCATACTTTAGAGTTTTGAAACAGGCGTTTTCTGTTTGAACAATTTGATTAAACCTACCGTTAATTAGATTAAGGGTGTCAAAAGAGATCGAGATTTTGAAATCATTAATAAGTAGTGGTGTTTTGTCAGACTTTTCAATATTACCACTTAATGTAGCTGTCTTATTTTTCTGGAATGAGGAAAAGAGCAAGATGAAGATTAGTCCAAGAAGAATACTTTTTTTCATTTTCGATTCATTTTTTGGTTGAGTAACGTTGGTATATATAAAGAATATGTCAGATTGCTTTAGGGTTGTGCCTGTTTTCTTAATCATTCGGCTAAATGCTTTAGTAGTGATGTATTACGAAAACTTCGCAAATCTACGAAACTTTCGTAACAGAGCATCTGAAATGATAAAATATTAATATTTTTTAATGTTTTTGATATGAATTAGTCATTAAATATTGTATCTTTGTATGTATTAAAAACAGAAGCTTATGAAAACAACAACTACTTCTTTTCAAAAGGTCGGCTTATTTCTTGTTTTTCTGTTATTCTCTTGTTCTTCAGTTTTAGCAACGACAAGTTATTACTTCTATGTTCAGTTTGCGAATAAAAACAATTCGCCCTACTCGTTAACAAAACCTTCAGAGTATCTTTCTGCACGAGCCATTGAACGTCGGGCGCAGCGGGCAGCGGGCATTGACTCCACCGATTTGCCGATAACTCCTGCTTATTTATCGCAGATTGAAAACCTGGGCATTCATGTTCATAGTCGTAGCAAGTGGATGAATGGTGCAACGGTTATACTGGCCGATTCGTCCAAAATGAATATGGTACGAGCGTTACCTTTTGTAAAATGGGCAAAATATACCGGCAAAGTTGAGCTTGCGAATGGTTCACCCCAACGTACCAAAACAGTTGAGCCTTCGAGCGATTATGGTAGTGCTGCGGCTCAAATCAACCAAATGAACGGAAAATATTTACACGATTTAGGTTATCGTGGAAAGGGAGTTGTGATAGCTGTGTTGGATGCGGGTTTTTTTGATCTAAATAAAAACCCAGCATTTGATAGCCTGAATTTACAGGGACGATTGCTTGGAACAAAGGATTTTGTAAATCCGAATTCGAATATTTATGCCGAGAATGCACATGGTGCTGATGTGATGTCAATTCTAACGGGCAATTTGCCCGGTTCGTTCATCGGTACTGCTCCCGAAGCCTCTTACTGGCTTATCCGAACAGAGTATGTGACTACGGAATACCTTGTTGAAACTGATTTTTGGTGTTCGGGAATTGAATTTGCAGATAGTGTGGGAGTGGATATAGTTAATTCATCCTTGGGCTATACCAGGTTCAATGATCCTATTATGGATTATACCTATGCAGATATGAATGGTGAAGTTTCAAGGGCTAGTCGTTGTGCTACACTCGCTGCCCGGAAGGGTATTATCGTTTGTAGTAGTGCTGGCAATGAAGGCAATAAGGCCTGGCATTATATAGGTGCACCTGCCGATGCTAAAGGAATAATTACAGTTGGTGGAGTCGATAATTCAGGAGTTTCCAGTGTCTTTTCGTCGTACGGTCCCAGTTCCGACAACCGTGTGAAGCCAGAAATTTGTACAATGGCAACTTCAGCGGCACTTATTTCAACAAAAGGCTTGCCTGTGGTTGGAGATGGAACTTCTTATTCAACACCCATTATGGCAGGGATGATGGCATGTTTTCTTCAGGCTGCAAAAAATATAAACGCACCCTATAGTCCAGAAACGCTATTGAAAACAGTATACGAAAGTGCAAGTAATTATGCTAATCCTACGGATCAATTGGGTTATGGTGTGCCTGATTTTCGTACTGCATTGGCGAGACTCCCCTTTTTTAGTGCCCGAAAAATAGCTCAAACGAGCGAGGTTGCTATTGGTTTTGATTTTTCTGACAGAACAATTCATATCCGATTGTTTGAGAATAAGATTTCAGCGGATGAGCTCGTTCGGGTTTATTCGGCAACCGGTATTTTGCAAATGAATCAACCAATTTTAGAGCATGAAACTATCCTTCCAGCGAGTACCCTGGCTCCGGGAGTGTATGTGGTGAATGTAGTAGGCGGCGGACAATCAAGTTCACATAAAGTGGTAATAAATTAACATGTAAATGCGATAATCCCGGGTGATTATCTTAAATTGTGGAATATGCATTGCTAATAATGCATTAGAATTATGAACTCTATAACACTCTCAGAACTTACATCTCAAATTCAGGAAACCATTCGCATGGGGTTTGATAGCCCGGTGTGGATTCGTGCAGAAATAAGCGAATTGCGCGAAAATCCCGGCGGACATTGTTATTTGGAACTGATCGAAAAAGACAGTCGATCGGATACATTGCTTGCCAAAACAAAAGCGACAATCTGGGCAACTACTTACAGAATGCTAAAACCTTACTTCGAAAGTAGTACCGGTCAGTCCCTGCGTGCCGGGCTGAATGTACTGGTGGCGGTAACGGTGGAGTTTCATGGTGTTTATGGCTTTAGTCTGAATATTCGCGATATCGACCCTACTTTCACCATTGGCGAAATGGCTGCCCGTCGGCTAAAAATTATTCGCCAGTTGGAGGACGATGGTATTGTGGAAATGAACAAACTGCTCGCACTGCCAACGCTGCCACAGCGCATAGCCATTATTTCTTCGGCCACAGCTGCCGGCTATGGCGATTTTTGCGATCAACTGAACAACGACCCTGCTCAATTTGTTTTTTATACCAAGCTTTTTCCTGCGATTATGCAGGGCGATCAGGCCGAACTGTCTATTATTTCGGCCTTGGAAAAGATATACGACAGGATTGATTTGTTTGACCTGGTGGTTATTATTCGCGGCGGTGGGGCAACAACCGATTTAGCTTGTTTCGATTCGTACGATCTGGCATTAAATTGCGCTCAGTTTCCATTACCTATCATTGCCGGTATTGGTCATCAACGCGATGTGTCCATTTTGGATATGGTAGCACATACCAGTCTGAAAACACCGACGGCTGTTGCCGAATTTCTGATTTCGAATTTGCAACAAGCCGAAAATCAGGTGTTGGATATTTTTTCGGACATTCGCTACCTGGTGAAGAATAAACTGGAAAGCGAAAATTCTTTTGTACAACAGGCAAAGATTCGCATCAAGCAAACGTTGCGAAGTTGGGTAGTGCAACGAGCACATTTACTCGATCGACAAAAAAGTCGGTTACAATCTTCTGTTCGGATGCAGTTGTTGAGGCAGAATAACAAACTTTTATTGCTCGAAAAAAATATCGAAACGCATTCACCGACTTTCTTGTTACGACATGGTTACACCATTTCTACTGTCGATGGAAAACGAATCACTTCGGTGCGTCAGGTAAAAGTGGGTGATAAAATAAGTACCTTTGTAGCCGATGGCGAATTTATAAGTGAAGTAAGCCCTAAGGATGAATGATTATGAGTAAGATTACACTTGAAAATATGGAGTTCCACGCCTTTCATGGTTGCATGGAACACGAACAGATGCTGGGCAATACATTTATTGTCAGCATTAGTATGATGATGGATACCCAGCTGGCAGGACAAACCGATAAGCTGGAACATACACTCAATTATCAATTGGTATATGATGTGGTGAAAGAGCAAATGGAAATACGCTCAAAACTAATTGAGCATGTTGGACAACGAATTCTGGATAAGATTATGAATAAGTTTCCTCAGATTCAGGCTTTGGAAGTGTGTCTCTCTAAATTGAATCCCCCTCTTGGTGGAAAAGTAAGCAAAGTGACGATAGACTTAAAGAAAGTGAGATGAGATATGTTATTTTGTAGGAATATATCTTAAAATGGCAAGTTTCTGTATGTATAAAATATGAATATTCAGTCAAAATGACTAATTTTGCAGATACAATTAAGCATTGTGTCAAATAGTGGGTTGTGAACGCCGATTTGTCGGCGTTCATTTTTATTTTTAAACAGATATAGGTTAGTAATTTAAGAAAGTGTTATGTCAGTGAATCAGTCAACAAGTCATCCGAAAGGGCTTTATATCTTATTTGCCACAGAAATGTGGGAGCGTTTTAATTATTATGGCATGCGTGCCGTTTTGGTATTGTTCATGACCAAAGCATTGCTGTTTGATAAAGCTTTTGCGTCGAGTTTGTACGGAAGTTACACCAGTCTGGTGTATTTAACGCCGCTTATTGGTGGGTTTATTGCCGATAAATACTGGGGAAATCAACGATCTATCATAGCAGGTGGACTGGTAATGGCGCTGGGTGAAATTCTGCTCTTTTTCTGTGGAAGCACGTACGTGTCTGCTCCCGGGCTTTCCACCATGTTCTTTTTTAGTGGTTTGGGGTTAATGATTGCCGGTAACGGTTTCTTTAAACCCAACATTTCTTCGCTTGTTGGTCAGTTATACCCCAAAGGCGATCGTCGTGTTGATTCCGCCTACACCATTTTTTATATGGGTATCAATGTTGGTGGGGCTTTAGGACCATTTATCTGTGGTTTTGTGGGAGATACCGGTCACCCGGGAGATTTCAAATGGGCTTTTTTAGCAGGGGCTATCGGTATGCTTACCAGTGTTGCCGTTCAACTCGCATTTGCCAAACAATATGTTATCGACCCGGACAGAAAAGTGCTTGGTCAGCCTCCTGTAGAGGCGCATGCTCATTGGTCAAAACCGTTATTTGTTGTTTTGGGATTGGCTGCTTTTGCTGCACTTGCCATAGGAATGCTTTATGTGGATGCGAAAGTGTTTGTTTTTCTGCCCTATCTGCTTTTGCTGGCTACCATACTTATTGTAGGAATCATTCTGACTGATAAATCATTGAATAAAGTCGAAAAACAAAGGGTGTCGGTTATTTTCATTGTCGCCTTCTTTGTAATATTCTTTTGGAGTGCCTTTGAGCAAGCCGGAGCTTCGCTCACTTTCTTTGCCGATGAGCAAACCAACCGTCATTTAGGTTTGCTAATACCAACATGGATTGTTTATCCCCTTGGTGCTATAGCCCTGTTTTTTAGCACTAAATTGTTTAGAACGATAAAATTGTCGTTGGGCGACAAGGAAGATACGCGATTAAGAAATACGGTTTATGTATTGCTTTCAGCTGTTACAGTGGCTATTTTATATGGTATTATAACAGTGCTTTCAGGAGGAAAACAGAGTCTTACTTTGAATGAATTGCCCGCAAGTTCTTTTCAGTCTCTTAACTCTATAATTGTGGTGAGTTGTGCCCCAATATTTGCGTGGTTGTGGTTGAAATTAGGAAAGTACGAACCGACAGCTCCTACCAAAATGGCTATAGGTCTGTTTCTACTTTCGTTAGGTTATTTGTGGATTGCATTTGGAGTGAAGGATGTTGCTCCAGGCATTAAGGTGAGTATGATTTGGTTGGTGGGTATGTATGCTTTACACACCTGGGGTGAACTGTGTTTGTCGCCTATCGGGCTTTCGTTGGTCAATAAAATGGCACCCGTAAAATTTGGATCGCTCCTAATGGCTGTGTGGTTTTTGGCAAACTCGTTTGCAAATTATTTGGCCGGAACCTTAAGCTCGTTGTATCCTGATAAAAATCCAACCTCATTTCTGGGTTATACGATGACTAATCTGTACGATTTCTTTATTTTGTTTGTGGTTATGTCGGGTATTGCCTCTTTGATTCTTTTTGGGCTTTCCAAATGGCTGCAGAAGCTAATGAATGGTGTAAAATAAAGCTGACTCCTATAATGTGAAAATCCCTTGCCGAATTGTTCGGTAAGGGATTTTTTGTTTCTGTCTTATTTTGTAATAATTATTTCTTTACCTCTTTTACCTTCAATTCAATCACTTCGAGGTTCTGAATATTTTCGCCATCAATTTCGAACCGCACCAGCGTTTGAACTTTATGAAACCCATATTTACCGGCTGCACCCGGGTTTATGTGTAGTAGTTTGAGTGCTCTGTCGTTTTGTACTTTTAGAATGTGCGAATGCCCGCAAACAAACAATTTGGGTGGTTGCATAAAAATGTCCGGACGAACCAATGGGTCGTATTTCCCCGGATAACCACCAATATGGGTAAGCCAAACTTTTACACCTTCGCACATAAACCGGTTGTGCTGAGGGAAAATGGCTCTGATGTCATGACTGTCGATATTGCCCCACACGCCTCGTATGGGTTTAAAGGCACGTAGTTTATTCACAACGTCCATCGATCCCCAGTCGCCTGCATGCCATACCTCATCGCAGTTGGCAAAATGTTCCAGTATGCGGTCGTCGAGCATTCCGTGTGTGTCCGAAAGAATTCCAATTCGAGTCATTTTCTGTTGTTTTTTAGTTAGTACAAAAGTAAGGAAAATAGGATAAAAGAACTAATTTGCGGTTTGAGTTTAAAAAAATCACTGATGATTGGATTTTAGGAGTTAAGTTAATGAAATATAAGGGTTCTGTTTTTCTGTAAATAAACATAAATCTACGGTAAGATTCGGGCATGTTCTATTTTGTTTATAACTCTAATTTCGCTACTTTTGTGCACATTTCGACTTGATTTACAGTTGTAGCAATGAAAAAGAAAACGAATAAGCTTGCCCCATTTATCCAAAAAATGCGATTTAAATATCGTGTTTCTATTCTCAATGAAAATACCTTGGAGGAGTCGTGGCATGTACGTTTGTCTCGTTTTAGTGTTTTTATGATGGGGTCAACATTGGTACTCATTACATTCATTGTACTCACGATTCTTATTTTTACCACACCAATCAGTAGATATTTACCGGGTTATGGTGATGCCGGTAACCGCACGGAGATTATTCGGGAGTCTATGCGGGCAGATTCAATGGTTCAACAGATTAATTTGCAAGCCGGGTATCTTGGAATTGTAAAGGAAATTATTAATGGTAACATTAAACCGGATACAATTGCCTCCTTGAACCCTGAGGATTTAAAAGAGAAGGCACGGGTTTTTATCGAAAAAAAGGAGAAAGAAAAGGAATTTGTCGATAAATTTGAAAAGGAGGAAAAATATAATCTGGGAACAATTGAAACAAAGCCCAACGAAGATATATATGTCTTTTTTCGTCCTACCCGTGGCGTTATTTCGTCGTCTTTCAATATGTCGCAAAAGCAATACGGTATCAATCTGATTACTTCACCCAACGAAAGTGTGGTAAGTGTTCTCGAAGGAACTGTTATTTATGCCGCATTTACTTTTGATTTTGGCTGGGTTATTCAAATTCAACACGAGAACAATTATATTTCAATTTATAAAAACAATACCCAGCTGCTCAAAAAAGTGGGTGATGAAGTGAGAGCTGGTGAGAGTATTGCCATTACTGGTGAATCGGGGGGTAAAAAGACCGGAACCCAGTTCTACTTTGAATTGTGGAAACAAGGTAAGCCGATTAACCCGGAAGAAGTAATCATTTTTTAGTATAGAAAAACACATGGATACTATCCCCAAAAAACAAATAGCAATTTTAGGTTCTACAGGTTCTATTGGCACACAAGCCTTGGAAGTGATAGCCGATAATGCATCCTTATTCGAAGTTTATGCGCTCACTGCCAATAATAATGTAGAATTACTGATTCAGCAAGCACGTAAGTTTACGCCGGAAATGGTGGCTATTGGCAACGAAAAACATTACAATCAGCTTAAAGACGCACTGGCCGATTTGCCGATCAAGGTTTTTGCGGGCAATGATTCTATAGCTCAGGTGGCCGAAATGCAACCTATTGATATTGTCCTCACTGCTATGGTTGGTTATTCGGGCTTGAAACCCACTATGAATGCCATCAGGGCTGGGAAAAAGATTGCGCTTGCCAATAAAGAAACCCTAGTGGTGGCCGGCGAGTTAATTTGCGAGCTGGCAAATGAGAGTAAATCGGCCATTCTGCCGGTTGATTCTGAACACTCCGCCATTTTTCAATGCCTGGCAGGCGAAGGAAATAATCCGATAGAAAAGTTAATTCTAACCGCGTCGGGTGGTCCGTTTCGTACCAAATCGATGCGTGAACTGGAGCATGTAACCAGTGCACAGGCCCTTAAGCACCCCAACTGGGAGATGGGTGCAAAAATAACCATCGACTCGGCTAGTTTAATGAATAAAGGCTTCGAAATTATTGAGGCTAAATGGCTTTTTGGTGTTACGCCCGATCAGATTGAAGTGGTGGTGCATCCGCAGTCTATTATTCATTCCATGGTTCAATTTGCCGATAGTTCTATCAAAGCGCAACTCGGCATGCCGGACATGAAACTTCCTATTCAGTATGCATTTACATATCCCGATCGTTTGAAAACGAATTTTCCCCGTTTTGATTTTAATCTTTGTTCTCAGTTTACGTTCGAACAGCCTGATTTGGAGCGTTTCCGAAACCTTGGATTTGCGTATTATGCCATGGAACGTGGTGGAAATATGCCTTGCATACTCAATGCTGCTAACGAAATAGTTGTGGCCGCATTTTTGAAAGACAAGATTGGCTTTTTACAGATGAGCGATATTATCGAAACGGTAATGGCTAAGGCAGAATTTGTTACTAAACCAACTTACGAGGATTATGTGAAAACGGATGAACGGGTGAGAATGCTCACAAGTGAATTGATAAATTAGTAAAAGTAGGGCCGCGATTTCTTGGTCATGGCACATTTCGAAAGTTTTTTTAATAAAACAAATACCCTGTATTGAATGTTATCGTATCGTTCTCAACTGAAATGAGTGGATAGATTATGGTAGCTATTCGATGATGAAATACAGCCGAAGCTAGACTTTAAAACAGCAAGAAAAAATAAAAATTAAATAAATCACCCCAATATTTTCTATGGAAGCATTCTTTATTAGAGCCTTACAGCTTATTCTCAGTCTTTCGATATTAGTTGTTCTTCACGAATTTGGTCACTTTGCCTTTGCGCGGTTGTTCAAAGTTCGTGTCGAAAAATTTTATATGTTCTTTAATCCCACTTTTTCATTAGTACGTGCCAAAAAAATAAACGGCAAATGGAATGTTAAGTTTTTTGCGAAAAATGTATCTGCAACCGAGCGTCCTGTATTGGATGCCGACGGTGATGTAAAGATCGATGCAAAAGGGAAAACAATCATGGAGCAAATTCCCGTGGAGGAATTGCCCGAAGGTCATTGGCACAAATACCCCGAGAATACCGAATGGGGAATTGGTTGGTTGCCTCTTGGCGGTTATTGCTCTATTGCCGGTATGGTCGACGAAACCAAGGATTTGTCGCAAATGGCTGCTGAACCACAACCATGGGAGTATCGCTCACGCTCGGTTTGGCAACGCTTACCTATTATTGTTGGAGGCGTATTTGTAAATTTTGTATTGGCCATGGTTATTTATTCGGCGGTACTGTATACCTGGGGCGAGGAGTATCTTCCGCTTCAAAATGCAAAATATGGTTTGCAATTTTC
This sequence comes from Paludibacteraceae bacterium, assembly GCA_942493025.1. Taxonomy (GTDB): domain Bacteria; phylum Bacteroidota; class Bacteroidia; order Bacteroidales; family Paludibacteraceae; genus Paludibacter. Next base: position 2,369,270 of record OW818663.1, on the reverse strand, counting down.
AAAGACATTACAGGAAAACGGTTTAAAGAATGGAGATAGAATAATCTCTATCGATGGACTAGCTGTTGAAAAACAGTCTGATGTTATCCAAAAGATATTGATTGAAGGTAGCCAAAATATCAAAGTGGCTAGAGATAGTCAGCAGATAGACATCCAATTGCCTGCTGATTTGACCCAAACTATTTTACGTGCCGAGGAAAAAGAACTGGTTGCCATTCGTCAGCCATTTGTTATTGCAGAACTTTCAAAGGGGATGGGTGCCGAAGCTGCCAGGTTGCAGGCAGGTGATAGCATTGTGGGATTAAATGGCAAGCAGTTGTCTATATTCCAGGATGTTGCCGATGAGCTTGCAGTGAATAAAGACAAGCAGATAGATATTGATTATGTGCGCAAAGGCGTATTGTTGCATTCATCTGTTAAGGTAGATGTAAATGGCAAATTGGGCGTTACCCCTAAGCCCTATACCGATTTTATGCAAACCAAACGCACCGAATACGGATTACTTGCAGCTATTCCTGCGGGTGTCAACCTTGGTTGGGAAACCCTTACCAGTTATGTGAAGCAATTTAAAATTGTATTTACCAAAGAAGGTTCAAAACAAATGGGTGGATTCGGAACTATCGGAAAATTATTCCCTAAAGTATGGGATTGGCACGTTTTCTGGATGTTGACGGCTTTTCTTTCTATCATCCTTGCTTTTATGAATTTATTGCCTATCCCGGCTTTGGATGGGGGTTATGTAATGTTTCTTCTTTATGAAATGATTACCGGCAAAAAACCGAATGATAAGTTTCTGGAATATGCTCAAACAGCCGGTTTTTTCCTACTGATGGCATTGCTTCTTTATGTGAATGGTAACGATCTTTTTAAAGCAATTTTCAAATAAGGTCAATAGTATGCATCCAATTGCAATTTGCTACCCTAAATGTGGAACATGCCAAAAGGCTGAAAAATGGCTAAAGGCAAACGATATTGAATATACGTATCGTCCGATAAAAGAGGAAAATCCAACGGCTGATGAACTGAAAATATGGCTGAAGAAAAGCGGCTTACCCATTGCTAAATTTTTCAACACCAGTGGGCTGCTTTACAAAGAGCAGAATATGAAAGATAAGGTTAAAGTGCTTTCTGAATCTGAATTGATTGATGTTTTGGCTTCTAACGGGATGATGGTGAAACGACCCATTTTGCTTGCCGGAGATAAAGTGTTGGTGGGGTTTAAAGAAGAGGAATGGCAACAACTTTTTAAATAGTTATACAGTCGGTTATCGGCTCGTACAATTTCTACACATCTCGAATTGCTTCCGGTTTTGAAGGATCTTTCCTCTGAAACCGGAAGCTTTTTTGTTGTGCCAGTTGCTAATGAATGAGTCTTCACTGATATTCCCAAACGAAAATTCCGACAATTTGTCAAAACAGCAGGGCAAAACGTTTCCATTAGAATTTACTACCGCGCCGTTCCATAATCTCCAGCAGTGATTGGGTTGTTTCGCTTTTAGTTGATAGCCGCCTTCCTTGTTTTGCTCGTATCGCGAGTATTTTTTATTGGCAGGCATAAGTTTATGTCCATGCTCGAAATCGTAGAGTTGAGCGGTTTTAAAAGTCAATCGGTCTGCCCCCAATGATTTAGTTAGTTGCTTCATTTCCTTCATTTGGTGTTCATTTGTTTTGAGCACCAAAAACTGAACTTCTACCAAGGGTGTAACCGACTTTAATTCCTTTTTTAAAGCCACCACATGCCTTATTCCGTTTAATGCTTTTTCTAGTTTTCCTCCTACTCGGTACGTTTCGTACGTTTCCTGAGTGCTTCCATCTACCGAAATAATCAACTTGTCAAGCCCTGAAAGTACTAACTCTTTTGCTCTGCTATGAGTTAGAAATTGTGCATTCGTTGACGTTGACGTGTATAATTTGGCTCGATGCGCATAGTTTACCATATCAAATAGCTGCGAATTAAGTAAAGGTTCGCCCTGAAAGTAAAAAATAATGTGAATTAGCTTGGGTGCAAGTTCGTCCACAAGTTTCTGATAACGTTTGTTGTCAAAAATTATATGTGCAGGTGAATGATTACTTTTATTCCCAACCGGGCATTCGGGACAATGTAAATTGCAAAAATTTACAGGCTCAACAGAAATAAAATAAGGCGATGTGTGAAGATAAGTGTCTATACCTAATAATGATAGGATGTACGATAACTGGAGCTTCGAATAGTTTATAAACCTCCGGAATGTAAAATATTTGACTAATGAGAATAGATGTATGAATATAAACACTGTAAAAAAATAATAGACAATTTAATGAAGAAAGTTATTTTTATAAAATAATACACAAAAAAATGTCAAACACAATTACAAAGTAAGCAATAATTAATGTATAGTTAGTATATTTGTGTCAAAATAAAATATAATAAAATTGAAAAATCAGAGTTAGTATATTTTCTGCTAATTGATAAAATGAAAATCAGAGAATTTTGTTCTTTATAAATAGAAAATTCAAATATTATTCAAATAATTCACTTCACACAAATTTTTATGAGAAAGCAATTGTTTTTCGTGTTTTCAATGGTTCTGGCCTTAGTTTTTAGTTCTTGTAGCAAGGATTTGACAGCTTTAGACCCAAGTTTATTTAAATGCAACCCAAATCCGCTAGAGGTTAAGGGTGGTAAAGTTGATGCTACCATTACCGGTACATTCCCTGTAAAGTATTTCAACAAAAAAGCTACTGTTACAGTAACTCCGGTTTTGAAATTTAATGGAAAAGAAGTAAAAAGCACTTCAGCAACTTTTCAGGGCGAAAAAGTAGTTGGCAACGATCAAACTATCTCTTACAAGGCAGGTGGTACATATACTATCAAAGCTTCGTTCAATTATGTTCCTGAAATGGCTAATTCAGAGTTGTTCCTGGAATTTAGCGTTTCAACTAAAAAGAAAACATATGCTATTCCTAGCGTAAAAGTAGCCGATGGTGTTATTGCAACATCACAATTGGTTTCTACTAGCGCAAAAGAAAATGCACCGGTTATTATCGCTGATAAATTCCAACGCATTATTCAGGAAAAACAAGAAGCTGATATCTTATTCTTAATTCAAAAATCGGATCTTCGCAAGAGCGAAACCAAATCGGCTGATATAGCTGAATTGACTAAAAAGATCAAAGAAGTTAAAGAGTCTCAAAACAAACAAGTTTCTGGTTTGGAAATTTCAGGTTACGCTTCTCCTGATGGTGGCATGGATTTGAATACCAATCTTGCAGAAAAACGTCAAAAAAATACAGTTGATTTTTATAACAAAGAGTTGAAAAAAATCAAAACAAGTGTAACCATTGATTCTAAATTTACTGCAGAAGACTGGGCTGGTTTCCAATCATTGATGGAAAACTCAAACATCCAAGACAAACAAGTTATCTTGCGCGTGTTGACTATGTACACTGATCCTGAACAACGTGAACGCGAAATCAAAAACCTTTCTGTAGCATTCAAGAGCATCGCAACTGAAATTTTACCTCAATTACGTCGTTCAAAAATGAAACTGACTGTTGATGTTACAGGAAAATCAGATGTTGAGTTGACTCAATTGGCTAAAGAAGATGCTTCAAAATTATCTGTAGATGAATTGCTTTTTGCTGCAACTTTGACAAATAACTTGTCTGAAAAGGCTGCTATTTATCAAAAAGCAACAGAACTTTATCCTAGTGATGTTCGTGGTTTCAATAACTTAGGTGCTGTACAATTCCAACAAGGCGATGTAGCTAACGCTTCTCGTAACTTAGCAAAAGCATTAGAGGTTGAACCAGCTTCAGCTGATGTTAACTACAATGCAGGTTTGGCTGCTATGGCTTCGGGCGATTTGTCAAAAGCTGAAGTGTTGTTCGGTAAAGCTGCCGGAACTAGCGCAAACGTAGGTCAGGCTTTAGGAGCAATCTATACAACTAAAGGTGACTATGCAAAAGCAAAAACGTATTTCGCTCAAGCGCCATCAAATAATGCTGCTTTGCTTCAAATCCTGAATGCTGATTATAGTGCTGCTACTAAAACATTGGCTGCTGTAGCTCAGCCAGACGCTATGACTGCGTATTTAGGTGCTATCGTAGGTGCTCGTACTAACGACCGCGAAGTAGTTTACAGCAACTTGAAGAGCGCTGTAAAACAAGATAGCTCTTTGGCATTGAAAGCTGCAAAAGATCTTGAGTTCTCTAAATTTGTAACTGATGCTACTTTCCTTTCAATTGTAAAATAAGAAAGATAGTATTTTTTAATATTGAAAATCCGGTGTGCTTTGTGTGCACCGGATTTTTTTTCAATTTAGCAGCTGACTTTTTCTGCTCTAATATGGCAAATTGTCATGTATTTTCCCGTTTGACATATTTGGCTAACATTTTGTATATAGAACTTTCTCGAATTTATACTACTACTCGATACTGAAATGCTTATTTTTTATCTTTTTTCGGGCAGTTTTAAAGAAAATTAGTTGATATTCGACTCAACAACATTTTCATTTTCGGGCATTTAACTGTATCTTTGCAAGAATTTCAAAAAAATAAAATAATCAGAACAATAGAATGAAGGAAAACGAATTAATAGTAGCCAAGATTGTTGAAGGAATACAAGAACGTAAAGGAAAAAATATAGTGGTGGTAAACTTGAATAAATTACAGGAAGCACCATGCAGTTATTTTGTGATTTGTGAGGGCGATTCGAATGTACACGTTAATGCTGTAGCCAATTCAATTAAAGACTGGGTACGTGATGAAATAAAAGTGAAACCTTATGCAACAGATGGTTTCGAAAATTGCGAATGGATAGCAATGGATTACGGACAAATTATTGTACACGTTTTTCAACGTCATACACGTGCATTTTACGATATAGAACATTTATGGGCTGATGCTGATCTGAAAAGAATAGAGGACGTTCTTTAAACTGTATTTTTGAATTTAATTTGCAAATTTCAAAACAAGATTGTGTATTTTTTGTTCTAGGTAATTAATCAACAAAATAACGATAGGAATAAAAAGATGGAAAATAAAACCCCAAACCCTGTAAAACCGAATAGTAAAATGCCGAAATTCAACATTTCGTGGATTTATGGAATTATCATTTCTGTTTTGCTCGGTATGTTTTTGTTTAGTGAGAATACGCCGACAAAAGAAGTAAATTACTCTTCTTTCAAAGAATTTGTGAAAAGAGGGTACATGGAAAAGATTGATGTTTATTCCTCTAAGGGTATTTTAGAAGCACAGGTGCTCAAGGATTCGATGAAATACGTTTTCGGTAAGGATGTGAAAATGTATGAAAAGGATCGGTTGGTCACTGTAAAGGTGCCAGCAGAAGAATTTTCAAAATTTAATCAGATTGCTGAGGAAAAATATGGAATTCATACTGTTGTAGAATATAAAGAAGGGCGTAATTATTACGATATTCTTTGGGGATTGTTTCCTATTCTCTTGCTTATTTTGTTTTTCGTGTTTATGAATCGTCGTATGTCGGGCATGGGTGGTGGAGCCGGTGGTGGCGGAATTTTTAATGTAGGAAAGTCCAAAGCGCAACTTTTCGACAAAGGCGATACAACGAATAAAATTACATTTAAAGATGTAGCCGGTTTGGCTGAAGCGAAACAGGAAATTGAAGAGATTGTAGCGTTCCTGAAAAATCCTTCTAAATATACCGAATTGGGTGGGAAAATTCCTAAAGGTGCTTTGCTTGTAGGCCCTCCGGGAACGGGAAAAACATTACTTGCAAAGGCAGTAGCCGGCGAAGCTGATGTCCCTTTCTTCTCTATGTCGGGGTCAGACTTTGTGGAAATGTTTGTTGGGGTTGGTGCTTCACGTGTTCGTGATTTATTCCGTCAGGCAAAGGAAAAATCGCCATGTATTATTTTTATTGATGAAATAGATGCAGTTGGTCGTGCCCGTGGTAAAAATGCCAATATGGGAAGCAACGACGAGCGCGAAAATACGTTGAATCAATTATTGACAGAAATGGATGGTTTCGGAACAAACAGTGGAGTCATTATTTTGGCTGCTACCAACCGTGCCGATATTCTGGATAAAGCGTTACTTCGTGCAGGTCGCTTCGATCGTCAGATTCATGTGGATTTGCCGGATGTTCATGAGCGAAAAGAAATTTTCAATGTTCACCTTCGTCCTATTAAGATTAATGAAACAGTAGATGTGAACTTTTTATCCCGTCAAACTCCCGGTTTTTCGGGTGCAGATATTGCTAATGTATGTAACGAGGCAGCACTTATTGCGGCTCGTAAAAATAAAACCTTTGTCGAAAAGCAGGATTTTCTGGATGCAGTAGATCGTATCGTTGGTGGTTTGGAAAAGAAAACCAAGATTACTACCGTTGCCGAGAAAAAATCAATTGCATATCATGAAGCCGGTCATGCCACTATTAGTTGGATGACTGAGCATGCTAATCCATTGGTTAAAGTAACGATTGTTCCCCGCGGTGAAGCGTTAGGTGCTGCCTGGTATTTGCCGGAAGAGCGTCAATTGACAAATCGTGAACATATGTTGGACGAAATGTGCTCAACCTTGGGTGGTCGTGCTGCCGAAGAAGTGTTCTTGCATCAAATGTCAACAGGAGCAATCAATGATTTGGAACGTGTAACGAAGCGTGCATACGCTATGGTTGCCTATTTTGGTATGAGTGAGCAATTGGCTAATATGAGTTATTACGATTCGTCGGGCAATTCGGATTATGGATTTACAAAACCATATAGCGAAAAGACCGCAGAACTGATTGACTCGGAAGCAAAAAATATTGTAGCTGTGGCTTACGAACGGGCTAAGAAAATATTAAACGATAATGCAGCAGGTCATAATGCGTTGGCTGAATTATTGATTGAGAAAGAAGTGATTTTTGCCGAAGACCTGGAGAAAATTTTCGGAAAACGTCCATGGACTTCGCGCAATGATGAATTGATGGCGCAAAATGGTGAAGCAATAGAAGAGAATGTTGCTGAAATTGTTGAATCTATCGAAATTCCGGAAAACACATCAGACGAAAATACAGAAAAATAAATATACTGTGCAGAATAATTCTTCCCGTCAGGAAATACTTGATCGAATAGCAGCCGCCGGTAAAAGGCGGCTTGCTTTTGTTGATACTATTCCAGTCGATGCAGAATCTGTTTACAAGCCTATTCTTCCGGATAAACTTACTTGTTTTAAGAATGAGCTTGAGGCTGTAAATGGTGTATGTGTGATTTGTGATGATGAAGCCGATTTGTATGCCAAATTGAAGTCTTTCGTTGCGAATAAAGAATTACCCTACCTTTTTTGTAGAGATACTCATATTGCTCGGCAATTAGAGTTGAACGAAATACCATTCTCTTTTGATGAAACTTATTTTGACGCCATGCAGGCCGGTATCACCGGTTGCGAATTTTTGGTGGCGCGCACAGGTAGTGTGTTGGTTTCTTCGGCAGCGCAGTCAGGTCGCCAATTAAATGTGTTTCCGCCTGTGCATATCGTGTTAGCGCATGTATCGCAACTCGTCAATTATCTCGATGAAGCACTTGTTGCAGTGCAACAAAAGTACGGCGATCATCTTCCTTCTATTGTTTCTACTATCACAGGTCCAAGTCGAACGGCCGATATTGAGAAAACATTGGTACTCGGTGCCCACGGGCCAAAAGAATTTATTGTTTTTCTTTCCAAAATGTAAAGTTTTCTTATCTTTGTGGGCTGTTCTGATTTCCCGGACGGTAATTAATTATCGACATTAGAAGTCAACTTTAGATTACCCTTATTGAAATACGTATGAATAACTTTGTAATGCGAACGCTTAGTGGAATATTATTTGTTGCACTAATTGTTGGTTCTATTTTGCTTAATCACTTTGCTTTTGCTGCTGTTTTTGCGTTGATAAGTGGGTTGGCTGTTCTTGAATTCCATAAACTGACAAATTCAAGCACTGTGAGTGTAAATCTTGGAGTTGGCTTGTTTGGGGCGTTATTGCTCTTTCTTAGTTCTTTTTTGCATGCTTCGGAAATTCTTCCCGGAGTTGGTTACTCCATTTATGGTTTATACATTGTAATTGTTTTAGTCACAGAACTATATCGAAAAAAGACTAATCCTCTACATAATTGGGCTTATTTTATTATGGGTCAGGTTTTTATCGCATTGCCATTCTCATTGTTGCCGTTTATAGCTTATATATCAGGTTATCAGCCTTTAGTGTTGCTGGCTGTGTTTGTAACTATTTGGGTGAATGATACCGGCGCTTATCTTGTTGGAGTTACTTTTGGTAAGCATCGCTTGTTCGAGCGTATTTCGCCTAAAAAATCGTGGGAAGGTTTCTTCGGTGGTGCCATTGTTGCGTTGCTGTCGGGTTATGTTTTTTCGCTGCTTATCCCGGAACTTAGTTTAATTCAGTGGTTTCTGTTTTCTGAAATAATTGTTGTTTTTGGGACCTATGGCGATTTGATTGAATCACTACTGAAACGTACTGTGAATGTAAAGGATTCGGGTACAATTATCCCCGGGCATGGTGGGATTCTCGATCGGTTTGATAGTATGTTGTTGGCTGCACCGGTCATCTTTATTTATTTGAGTTTTTTGTTTAAATAGTAATCTTTTTTAGATTATTCGCTTTTTTTTTATTGTAAAATCAACCAATTGGTAGAAAAAGATAGGGGTATGGAATATAACTTTGATGAAATACGTTGTTTTAAGGATGAAGAGGTACACGCTGCTTTGGAGCGTTTGAGTAATGAAAAGCAATTTATGAAAGTGATGAGCACGATTTATCCTCTTTTGCCAAAAGAAGTGATAAAACAGCGGCTGATGAGTTTTCAGTCTAATTTCTCTTTTCAGAAAGAAATTATTTATCCGTTTTTGCAGTACCTCGAAGCTAATAAAACCACCGGCATTAAGCTTAATGGCGTCGAGATAATCCAAAAGGAAGATGCTTATCTCTATATTTCAAATCACCGTGACATTATTCTCGACTCGGCATTTCTTTGCGGTAAATTTATCGAAAATGAAATGGATACGGTGGAGATCGCTATTGGTGACAATTTGCTTATTTACCCATGGATAGAAGATCTTGCTCGAGTGAATAAGAGTTTTATTGTGAAGCGGGGGCTTAGTGCCCGTTCTGTTTTGGAAAGTTCTCAGCGCTTATCGGCGTACATTGGGCATACTATTTCTGATAAGAAACAGTCTGTGTGGATTGCTCAACGTGAGGGACGTGCTAAGGATTCGAATGATAAAACCCAGGAAAGCTTACTCAAGATGTTTAATATGAGCGGTGATGGTTCTTTTATAGAGAATCTGATTCGGTTAAATATATGTCCTCTTTCAATTTCGTATGAGTATGATCCCTGTGATTTTCTGAAGGCAAAAGAGTTTCAGCTCAGACGTGACCAGCCGGAATTTAAAAAGCAGGCACAGGATGATTTGATTAATATGGAGACTGGTGTGATGGGCTACAAGGGTAAGGTGGTTTATGAAATAACCGGTTCAATCAATAATGAATTAAAAGAGATAGGTGAGAAGTTTAATCATAGAAATGAGCAAATAGCACAAACAGCACTTCTTATTGATAAGCGTATTCATTCGAACTATTCTATCTTTGCCAATAATAGAATTGCCTACGATTTATTACAGGGCGAAGAGCGTTTTAAGCATGAATATTCGTTGATGGAAAAACTCGATTTTGATCATTACTTGTCGAAACAGATTGCAAAAATTGATATTGAGAACAAGGACGAGAATTTCTTACGAAAGAAACTCCTTGAGATGTATGCCAATCCACTTATTAACAAGTTGGAATCTTTAAAGTAAGAATATTGAATAAAAAAATGGATATCGAATTTTCGATATCCATTTTTTTTTATGTGTATGAGATTAATATCCCAAAATTTTCAACATTGATTTATAGCTCTGTTCTTTGGCGAATAGTTTAGTAAAGTACTCACCATCTTCATCTTTGTCGATAATTACCAGCTTTGGAGCGGGTATCAGGCAGTGCTGTATTCCCCCAAAGCCGCTCAGTGATTCCTGATAGGCACCTGTGTGAAAGAAGCCGATGTATTGCTCTTGTTCTTCACGCATTTTGGGTAAGAATACTGCATTGGAATGGACTTCGGCATTGTAAAAATCTTCACTGTCGCAGGTCAATCCACCTAAGTTTACTCGCTCATATTCAGAGTCCCAGTTGTTGATGGCCAAAAACACATAGCGCTGATTGATGGCCCATGTATCGGGGAGGGTAGTCATGAACGAACTGTCAATCATATTCCATAGCTCACGATCATTCTGTTTCTTTTGGTTTACGATTGAATAAAGCATTGCACCACTTTCGCCTACAGTGTATGAGCCGAATTCAGTAAATATGTGTGGTTCAGGAACACCATTTTGATCACATATTGTTTTGATTTGAGCTACAATTTCTTCAGCCATATACTCATAGTCGTACACCATGTCGAGGTGGGTTTGAATTGGAAAGCCTCCACCAATATTTAAGCTGTCCAACTGAGGACACTTCTTCTTAAGCTCGCAATATAAGTTGACTGCTTTGTTTAATTCATTCCAATAGTAGGCTGTATCTTTTACTCCTGTATTGATGAAGAAATGGAGCATTTTCAACTCTACCTGTGGATTATTAGCAATATGTTTGGTGTAGTATGGTATGATGTCGTTGTACCGTACACCTAGTCGTGATGTATAAAAATCAAACTTCGGTTCTTCTTCAGCTGCAATTCGAATGCCAACTTTAAATGGGTTATCGAAGTCCTTTAGAAATAAGTCCAGCTCAAACTTGTTGTCCAGGATAGGGATGACATTGGTGAAGCCCTGGCGAATTAAGTTCTGAATATTCTCGACATACTGAGGTCGTTTAAAACCATTGCAGATGACGTATGTGTCTGGTTTTAAAAGTCCTTGTTCGTGCAGCGATTCCATTATGTTGATGTCGAATGCCGACGATGTTTCGAGATGAACACCGTTTTTAAGCACCTCTTCCATTACAAATGAAAAATGAGAACTCTTTGTACAATAGCAGTAGTTGTAGTCGCCGTTGTAGTCAACTTTAGCCATGGCCACATTGAACATGCGCCTGGCTTTGTGAATGTTCTGCGATATTTTGGGTAGATATGCTACGCGTAATGGTGTGCCGTACTGCTTGATAATGTCCATAAGTGGTACGCCGCACCACTCCAATTCATTTTCTATAATATTGAACTCGTCGTTTGGAAATTCAAAACTCTGTTCAATAAGATCTTTGTACTTGTTTTTCATTTAGTTGTATTGTTTGATTTGTGAATGAAAAAAGTAAGTAAATTAGATTGCAACTTTTTATTCCATCCGGCTTACTTGGATTGAAGTTTCTTGTTGCAAAAAGCTTGCAAAAGTAATAAATTAAACTGGAATCCGATTCTCTTAAGGAGATTATTTCTAATATTTATATGTTGTAAGGAATTGTTGTTGGTTGTTTCTGAGGCTGTTTCTCTTTTTTATTGGCTTTACGAATATTCTAAACCCTATCTATTTTCAATTTAAAGTTGGGGCAAATTCAAGTCTTTTTACTTTGCGTTTTGTATCTAAAGTGACTTTTTCTTAAATTTTGAATTATGATTTCTGAATTTCATGAAAATATTTTGATTCCTAATGTAAATAATTTATCTTTACGTCCATATTTGTAAGTTCTAATGTAATACATTTTTTTTAGAGGACTTTACAGACGGTTTTTATCTCCAATTATTATTGAAAGTCTAAAATATGGGAAAATCTTTACTAAGTGCTAAAAGTTTTTTTTCGTTTTTGTTTCTGAGTGTCGCTATTGGTGTATCGAGTCAGAATACTAGTTATTTGGGTTTAGATGGTGGTCTGGAAGGAGTATCTGTTGTTGATAATGTTGCCACTGGTGATGTTTTGCCCAGGGTAAATAAATGGGTTAAAGCTAATGCAGCATTGACTATTGCTAAAGATACAACCGTTGTAAGGAGTGGAATTAATTCATTAAAAGTAACTACTTTGTCGAGTACGGCTTACAGGGTTTGGTCGCCGTTAGTGACCATTCCGGAGTCTACAACAAAATGGGTTATTCAATATTTTAGAAGAGCTGCAAGCGTAGCTGATGGCATTCAGACGATTAGTAATGTTTATAGAGGTGCGGGTGAAGTAAAAGCAGCTCCCTATAATACGGTATCGGCAGCCAATGTATGGGAAAAAGTTGTCTATTTCCCAACTACAACCACCGCATCAACTGCAGCTGCTGCTGTTGCTGCAGGTATTTATTGTAAGCGGATTGTTGCAGGCGGTGATATGTATTTTGATGATTTCTGTGTTTATGAGTCTGCAACAGGCGAAGATCTTACAGCGCCCGATGCTCCAACAGATGCAAGTGTGCATACATTTACGTCAACAGCTCTGGCTCTTACATGGAAAGCTCCACTCACAGGAACTGACGGCGGTAAATACTTAGTGGTAAGGGGAGTTGTTGATCCTGTAATTGCTCCCAATGTCAATGGCATTTATGCCGTAAATAGTAAAATATCTGCCGAAGCTGTAGTTGTATACCAGGGCTCTGAAACTAATTTTGTAGATACTGCTCTTACTGCCGGTGGGCAATATTACTATCGAATTTATGCTTACGATAAGGCTTATAATTATTCAGCTGCTCTTCCCATAAATGCAGTAGTAGGTGCTACGCTGCCCACTATTGCGATTACGCAGGTGGATGTCCCAACCATGAGTACCAATGTAGGTTGCCCGGAATCTGAATTGATTTATGTGAGTGCAATTAATCTGACTGATGCTAATGGTGTTGTTCTGTCGGTAACAGGAGAAAATGCTGATTTTTTCTCTCTTTCAAAATCCGTTATCGAACAGACCGGTGGTATTGTTTCGACCACCCCTGTGAGAGTTACGTATCGTCCGACAGAGGATGGATCACATTCTGCCGTACTGACCGCTACAAGTAATGGTGTTACTTACTCTGTTCGGAATTTAAACGGTACAGCCAAAACGCTTCATGATCATGGAAATCACAGCTCGCAATTGATATTTTTTGTGAGAAACGGTTATGTGCTATTTCTTGCAAATGAGAGAGAAACTATTTATGTGTATAATGCTATGGGTCAGAAAATATATAGTAAAATGGCAGTTCAGGGATTGAATGTTATTTCATTAAACATGCACGGGGTTATTGTTATAAAAGTTGGTGACAAAATAGCAAAGGCAATATTGTAGTTGTCAATCTTTCTTGCCTGTAATCTTTATATTTTGTTTAAACTTATTGTATCCTGCTCTCTTGATGGCAGAATGCCGAAAAGTGTTATCGAATGCTTCTTTGCTGAGGTTTTCCCATGCCTCTTTGTCCCAGCTAAATAATTCATTCACGGCTTTAAGTTCCGAATGTGAATGTGGTTTTGCCCATTTATGATTCCACGGGCATGCATCCGCGCAAATATCGCACCCCAAAGCGCAATTGGATAGTTGACTGTGAAATTCAGCTGGGATTTCATTTTTATTCTCTATGGTCAGATAGGATATACAGCGGCGGGCGTCTAGCTTGCCGTTAGCCAGAGCTTTGGTTGGGCATGCATCGATGCAGCGGGTACAAGAGCCACAACGCGGACGAATAGGGGAGTCATAATCCGTTTCGATATTCAACATTAAAATGCCGATAAAGCAGTATGAGCCTACATTTGGATGGATCAGTTGTTTGTGCTTGCCAATCCAGCCCAGTCCGGCTCGCTCGGCCCAACGGCGCTCAAGTACAGGGGCTGAATCAACAAACAGGTGCTGATAATCAGAACATACACTCTCCGGTCCATAGACTTCGCATATCTGTTTTTCCAATTCATTCAGTTTCGCTTTCAGAACGGTGTGATAATCAACTTGCGAGTACGCATATTTGGCTATTTTAGGAGCTGTATCCAGCTGTTTTTCCTGTGGGTAGTAGTTCATGAGTACTACTACTATAGATTTGCAACCGGGCACTAAAACGCGGGGATCGGTTCGTTTTTCAAAATTGCGAGCCAGATAACTCATTTCACCGTGCATTTCGTCCTCCAACCATGAACGCAGAAAAGCAGCATCCTCGGTTAGTTCATCTGCTTTTGCAATACCACAAGCATCAAAACCAAGCGAAAGTGCTGCTTCTCTGATCATCTGTTTTTATGTTTTGTAATTATATAGGCGAATTTTCCCGCTATCAATTTCGTGGCTTACAAACCATTTGAAATTTCACGGTTCAATTCTTCTAAATTAAGACTACGTCCAATTATCGAACCTTTTTTATCCATTAGGAAAGTGGTAGGAATGGATGAAACATTATAGCTCGAAGCGGCAATCGTATTCGGCCCGTTTTCATCACGTACGCAAATCCATGGTATGTTGGCAATTGATTTTTCCCAAAGCATTTTGTTTCTGTCCAACGATACCTGATATATTTCAAATCCACGACTGTGATACTTGTTGTATAATTCACGTAGTGCGAACGTATAGTCCACACTTTGTTCGTTTTCGTATGCCGAAAAATCAATTAGAATCATTTTTCCTACTAAATCCGAAAGATTTTGTGTTTTTTTGTTTTTGTCGGGCAGCGAAATATTGATATAGCCTACCCCTTTTTCTTCTAATACCTTATCCCACGATTCCTTGTCTTTTGCTTGTCTTTCTGTGCGAATTGCATCAAGAACCAGGCTATAAAGATTTTTTGTCCGTTCGTATTCCGGCATATATTCATAAAATGAAGTCGCCACGGCACCGCAATATGGTTTGTCGGATTTGATATAAGGTGAAAATAAATAGGTATTATTCACTTTTTGATACAGGGCAAAGTATGCAGCTGTAGAGCGCGGATTTTGCAGAATTAACTTACGTGCCATTTCTTTGTGCGCTTCAATGTCTTTTTCAATTACAGCAATTTTTGCGTTTCTCACTTCTGCACTAAGGTCGGATGTGAGCTCATTTGCCTTTTTTTGGATGCTCATAACAGATTTTCTGAGCTTTTGAATTTCTAAAGACGCTTTGGATCCAACTAATTCATAATCAGTTGCGAAGTTGGTTAGTTTTGAGTTGATGGTTATATCTTCGCATGAATCTACAGCAAAAGCAATGATTTTATCCTTCAGTCTTAATCTGTAGTAATCCGGATAGTCAGGTCGTGCCGATTTAAAACTAAAATCGCCATCCGAACCCAATTTTACAGAGTCAAGTACAGTTGTTTTTAATAATCCGGTGTGCTCGATGTAAAGTGTATCGCCTTCGGCTTCCTTGATAGAACCACTTACGCTAAATCGCTTATTGTTATTGCACGAAACCAGCCCAGCAAATACAAGTAATAAAATGAGTACTTTTTTCATAATGGTGTGAATTTTTCTGTATCTTCTTTTTAGAGACATTTTATGAATCAATTAGTCTTAAAGGCGTAATTTACTTTCGATAATTGCTCGTTAGCCTCTACAATTTTCTTTTTCAAATCCTCTTTGTATTGAATTAGCTTTAATTGTAGTTTTTCATCGCCAACGGCCATCATTTGTACGGCCAAAATTGCCGCGTTTAAAGAAGCATTGATTCCTACTGTTGCTACAGGAATTCCCGGAGGCATTTGAACAATAGCGAGCAAAGCATCCATTCCATCGAGCGAGGCGTTGATGGGCACTCCGATAACAGGGATTGTGGTCATTGAGGCAATAACACCGGGTAGGTGAGCAGCCATACCTGCGGCGGCAATAATTACCTGTATACCATTTGTTCTTGCATTTGAAGCAAAAACCTCAACTTCGCGTGGTGTACGGTGAGCAGATAGCGCATTGATTTCAAATGGAATTTCAAATTCGTTGAGTAATGCGGCAGCTTTTTCCATGACTGGCAAGTCGGATGTGCTGCCCATTATAATACTTACTTTTGGTTTCATAATGTGTTGGTGGAACTGTTGTTCGAAGAATTGATGAGTAATAATGATTCTGAATTTTATTACATGGCAGTGTAAAAGCCAATTATACTCAGAAACTCAGAAATAAAGAATCGGAGTTTCTGAGCAGATAATATCTTATCCAATAAGTGCTTCGTAATCAGTTGCTGAAAGCAGGCTGTCTATTTGCGCTGCATCTGATACCGAAACTTTTACCATCCAACCTTCGTTGTATGGATCATCGTTTACCAATTCAGGTGCATCCATAAGGCTTTCATTGAATTCTAAAATTTCGCCATCAATTGGCAAATATAAATCAGACACCGTTTTGACAGCTTCTACAGTTCCAAATACTTCGCCTTCCTTCAATGTTTCGCCAACTGTTTCAACTTCTACAAAGACAATTTCTCCTAATTCGCTCTGAGCATAATCGGTAATGCCTACATATGCCACATCGCCTTCAATGCGAATCCACTCGTGTTCTTTCGTGTACTTTAAATTTGCTGGTACGTTCATGATTTTTTAATTTATATGTGTTTGTATTTTATAATATTTAACTATTCAATTGGATCCTTTATATTGATGTTGCAAATTACGGGAAAATGATCTGAATATTTTACTTTTTCCGATAAGTATTTTTGAGGAAAAAATGCTGTGGAGTCGTAAAGAACATAATCAATCCGAAATCCGTAATGTTTTTCATTAAATGTCCACCCAAGTCCCTTGCCGGTTTCCGAAAATGCATCTTTCAATTTCCCTTTTACGGTTGTGTATGCGTATGAAACAGGTACATCGTTGAAATCGCCACAAGCAATCACTTTGTAGGGGGATTGGTCTATCACTTTTGCAACAATGTCAGCTTGTTTGGCTCTTAATTTATAGGCGGTGCCTAATTTCCGGGAAAGTTGACGAGTTACACCGGATAAATTATCGGCATCAAAGTTATCTTTCAATTTCAATGGCATTGCTCTGTCATCTTCCGTTAGCCGGTTAGACTCTAAATGATTATTTACTAGCCGGATGGTTTCATTGTTGATTTTTATATCAGAATAGATCGATATATTTGCCCCGGACGTGTAATTAATCCGTTTTTTGTTGATGATTGGGAAGACCGAGAAAGTGGCAATTCCAGATTTTCGGGAGCGCATATCTTCTTTGTAGTCAATATGTTTGTATTTGTATTTTTTGAATATGCGTAACATATCCTTTTCTGTCAAATGCTCATCCTTTTTGCTGACTACAAACTCTTGTAAACAAACAATATCAGCATTGCTATCTAAAATGTATTGCATTACTTTGTTCGGTCTTCGTCGGGTGTGCTTTTTGAGATCTCCGCTTATTTTGGTGTTGTAAGTCAATAGTTTGAAATGGTTGTTACTTAACTCAATTTTAGGTTTGCTCAAATGGAATGGAAATGTTTCATTAATTTCGGTGGCTGAAAAAATCAAAATGCTCAATGAAATCAAGAAGT
The DNA here is from genome assembly GCA_942493025.1 of Paludibacteraceae bacterium. Classification (GTDB taxonomy): domain Bacteria; phylum Bacteroidota; class Bacteroidia; order Bacteroidales; family Paludibacteraceae; genus Paludibacter. Next base: position 2,351,925 of record OW818663.1, on the reverse strand, counting down.
ACCATTTTCGGGCTAACAACCAAAAAATAACAAATATTACATTTGCAGCTAAGGTAATCGGAAATCCGAGGGGGAGGTAGGCAAGAAAAATAAACTTGTTGGGGCTTAAAACAGTTCCAAGCAAAGTTAGAAGCATTATGAAGCCAGCCACTAAATTTGCAGCTATCATTCCCCATTTTAATATTGCTTTGCCAAACATTCCTTGTAATTTTAATTCATAATCTTCAGTTCGTAATTATGAATTGAAAACTAGTTTTTCTTCCCTTGATCGAATAATTGTTTTTTCTCGTCGGCGTTTAGACTCTCATATCCAGATGTTTTAATTTTGTCGAGAATGTGGTCGATTTGAGCCATTTTACGAGCCTTGTTTGCGTTGTATTCGGCATCGCTCAAGGGTCCTGTTTTACGAGTTTTGTTCGGTTTTATCTTGAGTTTACGAGGTCGAAACAAATCATACACAGTATCCAGTAACCAGCTCAGCCCCTTGGTTAAATCTGCACCTTGTTGCAAAGATACAACAAATAAATAACCTGCCAAAGCGCCTCCAAGGTGTGCTAACTGACCACCGCCATTGTCGGAAGTTATGCCAAAGAAACTCATTAGAACAATGGCTGTGGCTATGTATTTTAGTTTGATGTTGCCCAGTAGCAGAAGCTGCATTTCCATGTTGAGTGATCGCACGGCTGTGGCAACAATAATTGCCATAATTGATGCAGATGCCCCCAGCAAAAGACTTTGATGAAGAAGCGGTGCGTAATGTGGAAATAGGTTGAACGCGCCGATGTAAAATGCTGCACCAAATAAACCTCCAAGCAGATACAAACCGACCAGCTGCTTCTCAGAGAAGTACATTGTGAATAATTTCCCAAACCAAAAGAGATTCAGCATGTTAAACAAGATGTGCATAAACCCCTCGTGCAAAAACATGTACGTTATTGGTGTCCAGACTCTATGTAAGAGCAATGGTACATACGCAGGTACGGCTAAGAAAGGAAGGATGTATTCGCTCGAATTATTAAATAAGGTAAGAAAAATGACGACCAACTTAAGCGTTGTAAATATTGCTAAGTTAATCATTATTAGCCTGCTTAGAGCATTCCCTTGTTTGAAAGTATGTTTGATACTATCTATTATATTCATATTTTGTTGTTCAATAAAAAAAAGATCCCGGTCAGAAATGGACTGACAAATTACAATTGTCTTTTCTTTTTCCAATACAATATTAAAATGGCACCAAAGAGCATTCCACCCAGGTGAGCAAAGTGAGCAATATTGTCGCCTGAAAAACGAGCAACACCCAGAAAAAGTTCTGCAATTCCGTACATGAATACAAAATATTTAGCCTTGATGGGAACGGGGAAAAAGAGAAGCATAAGTTTTAAATCGGGAAATAGCCAGCCGAAAGCTAATAGAAGTCCAAAAACAGAACCTGAAGCACCGACTGTTACTGGAATGTTAAGGAGTGTTTGTTTTAGCTCGAGCATTTGAGGCGTTGATAGCGTACTCCAATCCGAGAAATTGAAATAGCGAGTTAAGAAGTCAGAGACCGGAAACAATGCTTCACCCGAGTTGCTCGACATTGCTTGATTTAAGGCAGTGACTACCGGTTGAAATTCTACCGTCCAAAAAAGCTGTTGTACTATACCGGCTCCAACTCCCGCCACTAAGTAGTAGAGTAGGAATCGTTTTGGTCCCCAAAGTTGTTCCAGTAATCCTCCAAACATGTATAGACTAAACATATTGAAAAACAAATGCGTAAATCCACCATGCATAAATATGTATGTAATGAATTGGATGGCGTTAAATTCGGATGATGCCCAGTAGTGTAAGCCCAAAAAATCGGATAATTTTCCATCAATGCCCAAGCGTCCCAAAAATGTTGGTGATACCTCTGTAGCAAGCCACATGATAACATTTATAATGATTAAATTCTTTACAATTGGTGGAATTGAATCCAAAAAGCCAGAACGAAAACTATTCATTTATAAGTTTGATTGAATTGTTGTTAGTAAATAGAAACTTGTAACTCATTTTGCCGGCTGGAGTTAGTGTTTTCCAGCAGAAATATTTGTTGAAAAAGACCGATAAACAGCCCTAAATGCTTTGTTTTGAAATACAAAAGTAATGAAAAATGCATCAAAAATATGTTTTCTAACATATTTTTCGAAAAGTTGCAAAATAAACTGTTTTTTTTTTAATTAAACGCTTGTATATTATAGGTAAACTACTACATTTGCAATATCAAAATACAGTTTTATCGTTTCTAATAAAAAAAATCAAAATCTTATGAACAAAGCAGAATTAATTAATGCCATTGCTGAAGAAGCAGGTCTTACCAAAGTGGATGCAAAAAAAGCCCTAGAAGCAGTTGTTAAAGGTGTGTCTGATGCACTAGTTGCAGGTGACAAAGTTAGTCTCGTTGGTTTCGGTACTTTTTCTATTACTGAACGTGCTGCTCGTCCGGGCATCAATCCAGCTACAAAACAAGCTATCACCATTGAAGCAAAAAAAGTTGCTAAATTTAAGGCAGGTGCTGAATTGTCAGCAGCGATCAATTAAGATCAGGAGAGCATTGACTCAGGTAAAAAAAAGGAATATGGCAGCATGTTCCTTTTTTTTTATTCAGCATCCTTTTCTTTGTTTTATTATTTAGTTGTTAGACAAATAGCAGCAGCAATTCTTTCTGCTTCCGATTTACAGTCCAGTTCCTCAACGAGTTTAAGTGCAAACTCCACAGCCACACCTGCCCCTTTTGCAGTTATTATGTTTTTATCCATAACGACTTTCTCAAGAGAGATGGTAGCTCCACTTAAAGCATCCTCGAAGCCAGGATAGCAGGTAGCTTCCTTTCCTTCCAGCAATCCCATTTTGCCCAAAATAGAGGGTGCTGCACAGATGGCTGCTATTTTTCCTCCTTTTTCGAATTGTTTTGCGAGTAGTGCTTTTAATGCTTGATGTGCATCGAGATTTTTAGTGCCGGGCATTCCTCCGGGTAAAATAAGCATATCGTTATGGACTAAATCAATCTCAGTGAACAGTCGGTCGGCGTGAATTATAATTCCGTGTGCGCCGGTAACTTCTTTCGTGCCCGAAATGGAGACGGTTTGTATATTGATGTTGGCACGACGGAGTATGTCGATAGGTGCGATGGCTTCGATTTCCTCAAAACCATCAGCCAAAAACAAGTAGACTTGCATGATGTTTATTTTAATTTAAAATAATAAGTAATGCTTCCTGCGGCTGTGGATCTACCTCCGGTAAAGTGGGTGTTTCTGGCTGCATTTTTTGCTGCATTTCTTGTGTCGGCATCCGATATAGTGGTGGGTGAACCAATTTCGGCACTGGTTACATTTCCATTTTCATCCACTCTGATATTGACAGTAACTCTTCCTTCTACATCCCTGTTGTAATCGGGTGAGGCGAGTTTGCCTGTAAGTGTTCGTCCGTTAAGCGACCAAACATTTCCTCCGGAATTTCCATGACCGGCCGGATTCCCCTGGATACCGGCTTCAGAACCATTTCCACTGCCGGTTCCGGTACCATTGCCGCTACCACTGCCATTGCCGGAACCACTGGTTTTAGATCCATTGCTAAACACTCCATTTACAGTAGCACCTGCTTTGTTGATTGCATCTTGTTCTTTTCGTTTTTGCTGTGCAACACGATTTTCGGCAGCTATTCTTTGCTGATCAACTTCTTGTTTCAGCTTTAAATCCAGTTCTTTCTTTTTCTTGTCTTTGTCTTTTTGAATTTTAGCTGCAATGGCATTCGCATTATCATTCGACGTGATTAAATTCTCTTTAACGGCAGCAACTGGTTTTGTCGATGTTGGTTTTTGTTCTGCTACCGGAGCGAGAACTTCCTCTTCGGGTGCAGCCAACGGTTCGGCAGACGAGCCCATTCCACCGGCATTTTCATTGTCGCCAAAGCTCACCATTATTCCTTCCTCTACTACAGGTTCGGTGATAATGGTATAAGGCATCACATAAAGCCACATGATCATAAATAATATGATGCAGGACAGGATGGTGCCTACTAAGCCGTACATGTTCGATTTGCTCACGCTTTTATTACTTAATTGATTACTGGCTGATTCATTGATTGTATCCGTCATTTTTTCAGTTTTTTAATTGCTGTCGTATAAATCAAAAATAACAAATTCCGTACCTTGTTTTAAAATAACACTATTCTAACTGTTTTTTATAGCGTTTTATTGTGTCTTCGAGTCCGAAATACAAAGCATCGGCAATTAATGCATGTCCTATCGAGACCTCGTCGATGGCAGGAATGCGTAAGTGTAGAAAATTGAGGTTTTCAAGACTTAAATCATGTCCGGCATTTAATCCCAACCCTAGTTTTTTAGCCAGCTTGGCTGCTTCTACGAAGGGTGCCACAGCTGCTTCTCTGTCTTTTGGATAATCGGATGCGTAGGGTTCGGTGTAAAGTTCAACGCGGTCGGTGCCGGTTTTGGCTGCATATTCTACATTTACTAAGTTGGTGTCAACAAAAATAGAGACGCGGATCCCAACGCTTTGAAAATCAGAAACAACTTCTTTCAGAAAATCCAAATGTTTCACAGTGTCCCAGCCTGCATTGGATGTTAATGCTTCGGGTGGATCGGGAACCAAGGTTACCTGATGCGGTTTTACAGACTTTACCAGTTTGATAAAATCTGGAGTTGGGTATCCTTCAATATTAAATTCTGTTTTCAGAATTGCTTTTAAATCCCAAACATCTGCAAAGCGGATATGGCGTTCGTCGGGGCGGGGGTGAACCGTGATTCCTTCGGCTCCAAAACGTTCGCAGTCTATGGCTACCTGACAAATGTTCGGTACATTTCCACCTCTGGCGTTACGGATGGTGGCAATTTTATTAATGTTGACGCTTAATTTAGTCATTGTAATAATCTTTTTGTTTTGTCGATACGGACAGTTATTTTCTAAGTTAATAGGTTATTTTTCTTTTAAGATGAATGGCTGTAACAAACTTACGGAAGTTGAAATTTGCCAGATTCGTTTACATTTAGTTCCTTTGTATTACAATACAAAGCAATGCTCTATTCTGGTGCAAAAATAGCTAAAAAAATTGAAGGATGTTTGTGGTTGTTTATCTTTCAATTATTTTAATTATTTATAGAACTGCAAATTGCTTATTGAGCCTATGTTTTATACACGTTAATTAATGTTAGTAAAATGAGAATAGCTGTTTTTGGAAATATCTATCGTAGTGTCTTGCTTTCGCATGTTGAGCTCTTGTTTGAGTACTTTAAGGCCAAGGATGTTACGCTTCTGCTCGACAATGAATTGCACGGGTTTGTGTCTGAGCATGGTAAATGTTGCATGGAGGGTACAGAAATTATTGTGAATGACGATTTTGAGGCAGATCTGGCGTTGAGCATTGGTGGTGACGGAACGTTTTTAAATACTGCGGCTCGGATTGGGCGAAAACAAATTCCAATTTTAGGAATAAATACGGGTAGATTAGGTTTTTTGGCTGATGTGTCGACTGATGAAATTGTGCCGGCCTTGGATGCCATTTTGGATAAAAAATACAGTATTCAGGAAAGAACATTGCTCCGCGTTGAGACTTCGGATGGAACAACGTTTGAATATCCGTATGCATTGAACGAAGTGTCTGTATTAAAGCAAGATAGTTCTTCTATGCTGAGTATTACTGCCAGCGTTAACGGAGAAATGGTGCATACGTATCATGCTGATGGTTTGTTGGTGGCAACTCCCACCGGTTCAACGGCTTATTCGATGAGTGTGGGTGGTCCACTGGTGGTGCCGGAGGCTGAGAATTTTATTCTTTCGCCGATTGCTTCGCACAGTTTAAATGTACGTCCATTGATAGTGCCTGATACATGGACGTTTGAACTGGAAGTACATAGTCGCAGTCAATGTTATTTGGTGGCATTGGATGGACGATCAAAAGTGCTGGAGTTGACCACGAAATTGAAAATTACCAAGGCAGATTATACTATAAAAATTATCAAACAATTGAATCACACTTTCTTTGATACATTGAAAAATAAGTTGATGTGGGGAGTGGATAAGAGAAATTAGATAATGTATTGATATGGTAATTTGCTAATTCATGATTTTGTTGATTATATAATATGAGAATAGTTTTTATGGGCACACCCGATTTTGCGGTGGAGAGCCTGAGAATATTGGTTGAAAATAAATATGATGTGGTGGGTGTGATTACGATGCCCGATAAACCTGCCGGACGTGGACATAAGGTTCAGTTTTCGCCGGTAAAGCAATACGCGTTGGAGCAAAACTTACGGTTATTACAACCGGAAAAGTTGAAAGATGAAGCTTTCCTCGAAGAATTGCGAAGTTTGCAGGCCGACCTGCAAATTGTAGTGGCGTTCAGAATGTTGCCGGAAGTGGTGTGGAATATGCCAAAGTTTGGAACGTTTAATCTTCATGCGTCCTTGTTGCCTCAGTATCGGGGTGCTGCACCTATCAATTGGGCCATTATCAACGGTGATAAAGAAACCGGAGCTACTACCTTTTTTCTTACGCACGAAATTGATACCGGGAAAATTATTCAGCAGGAGAAAATTGCTATTGCTGAAACAGATAATGTCGGCATTGTGCACGACAAATTGATGGAAATGGGAGCAAAGCTGGTAAAGAAAACGGTGGATATGCTCATTGAAGGCAAAATAGATGCGGTAGATCAGGCTCAATTTATTCATCCGGGTCTGGAATTGAAAGCAGCCCCAAAGATTTTTAAAGAGACCTGTCAGGTAGATGTATCGTGGAATGTGGAGCGTGTTTATAATTTTGTTCGTGGCATGTCACCGCATCCAACGGCTTGGGTGGAGTTACAGTTTCCAAATCAAGCGGATAAAATGATATTGAAAATTTTTGAAACAGAAAAAGAAATCTGTGATCATGAATTGGCTGCTGGAACAGTAGTTACCGACGGAAAGAAGTACGCCAAGGTGGCATTATCCGATGGATATATAAGCCTGAAATCTGTTCAAATAGCCGGAAAAAAACGAATGGAGATAGGTGAATTATTGCGGGGAATGAGATTTTGATTTATTGATATGATGACGAGATGATGTGATGATGAATTGATGTGATAATATGATGATGTGATAATTAAATAGAGATGATTAGTAAATTAATGCATCGTTATATCCACAAATCATCATATCCACACATCAACATATCAATTCATCATCACATCAACTCATCATCACATTATTTTGCGGCGATTGTCTCGATTTCTACCAGTCCATTAAGTGGCAATGCTTTTACCGCAAAAGCCGAGCGCGCAGGGCATTCTGTTTGGTAATATTTTTTGTAAACTTCGTTCATCCCTCCAAAATCGGCAATGTCTGATAAAAATACGGTCGATTTTACCACGTCGGCAAATGTATATCCAGCCTCCGTTAATATAGCGTTGATGTTTGCGAAAACCTGCTCTGTTTGCGCTGTGATATCGGTGGCTTCAATTTTCCCAACAGCCGGATTTATCGGCAACTGCCCTGAAATGTACAAAGTTCCGTTAGCTTCAACAGCCTGACTGTATGGACCAATGGCTGCCGGAGCATTGGCTGAATTTATTATTCGTTTCATGTTTTTGTTTTTTTATGTTTCTGCAAAAGTAATCAATATTTTTGTTGCGTGTCATCTGTATTTTGGACGAAATTTGTTTTCAAAGATTTTATTTTCGTCAAAGGTCTTTTTTTCTTATCTTTGCATTCCGTTTTTAGAAATTTGCAAATCGGGTATGACGTTGAAAAACAATTAGTTTTAAAACGACGATTAGCGTTGTTTTCACGGAGTAAGTTGTAAATAGTAAAATAGTAAATGAATAATATGGAACTCGCTAGTAAGTACAATCCCACAGACATCGAATCGAAATGGTATCAATATTGGTTAGACAATGGTTTTTTTAGCTCAAAACCCGATGGTCGTGAGCCTTACACCATCGTCATTCCTCCACCCAATGTAACCGGTGTGTTGCACATGGGGCATATGTTGAACAATACCATTCAGGATATTTTGGTTCGTCGTGCACGTATGTTGGGTAAAAATGCTTGTTGGGTTCCCGGAACCGACCACGCATCTATTGCTACTGAGGCTAAGGTAGTTGGAAAGTTGGCTGCTGAAGGTATTCAAAAAACAGACCTTACGCGCGACGAGTTTTTGGAACATGCCTGGGAGTGGACACACAAACACGGCGGAATCATTCTTGAACAATTGAAGAAACTTGGTGCTTCGTGCGACTGGGATCGTACGGCATTTACCATGGACGAAGCCCGTTCGGAAAGTGTCTTAAAAGTGTTTACTGATTTATTCGAGAAAGGACTTATTTACCGTGGCGTACGCATGGTTAACTGGGATCCGAAAGCGTTGACGGCTTTGTCGGACGAAGAAGTGATTTTCAAGGAACAACAAGGTAAGTTATTTTACCTGAAATATAAAGTTGAAGGAGAGGATGGATATGCTGTTGTTGCAACTACTCGTCCTGAAACGATCATGGGTGATACGGCTATGTGTATCAATCCAAACGATCCGAAGAATGCCCATTTAAAAGGTAAAAAAGTAATTGTACCATTGATTAACCGTGTTATTCCGGTAATCGAAGACGACTATGTGGATATTGAGTTCGGAACAGGTTGTTTGAAAGTAACGCCGGCGCATGATGTAAATGACTACATGCTCGGCGAGAAATACAATTTGGCTTCTATCGATATTTTCAATGATAATGGAACGTTGAACGAAAATGGTGCTCAATATGCCGATATGGATCGTTTTGATGTTCGTAAGCAAATTGAAAAAGACCTGGAAGCTGCAGGATTACTCGAAAAAACGGAGCCGTACACTAATAAAGTTGGTTTTTCGGAGCGTACCGATGCTGTTATTGAACCAAAGCTATCGATGCAATGGTTTATGAAAATGGAAGAGTTGGCCAAGCCTGCTTTGGATGCGGTAATGAATGATGACATCAAACTTTATCCACCAAAATTCAAGAATACCTACCGTCACTGGATGGAAAATGTGAAGGACTGGTGTATTTCCCGTCAGCTTTGGTGGGGACACCGCATTCCGGCGTATTTTTTACCGCAAGGTGGATTTGTTGTGGCTTTATCAAAAGAAGAAGCCTACGAAAAAGCATTGGCAATTGTCAACTATCCGCTGACTATTGACGATCTTCGCCAGGATGAAGATTGTTTGGATACCTGGTTTTCATCGTGGTTATGGCCTATTTCGGTTTTCGATGGTATCAACCATCCTGAGAATGAGGAAATAAACTACTATTATCCAACCAATGATTTGGTTACAGGCCCAGATATATTATTCTTCTGGGTTGCACGTATGATTATTGCCGGATATGAATATAAAGGTGAAATGCCGTTCAAAAGGGTTTATCTAACCGGTATTGTGCGCGATAAATTAGGTCGAAAAATGTCGAAAACACTTGGTAATTCGCCCGATCCACTTGATTTAATTGCAGATTTTGGTGCTGATGCAGTGCGTTTAGGTATGTTGCTTACTGCTCCTGCGGGAAATGATTTGCCTTACGATGACAGCCTTTGCGAACAAGGTCGTAACTTCAACAATAAAATCTGGAACGCTTTCCGTTTGGTAAAAGGCTGGGAAGTAGCCGACATAGAACAACCAGAATCGGCTCGTATGGCTGTGAAATGGTTCGAAGCTCAACTGGGCAAAACGCTTCTCGAAATCGACGATTTGTTTGACAAATACCGTTTGTCGGAAGCGTTGATGGCAGTTTACAAACTGTTCTGGGATGAGTTTTCGTCGTGGTATTTGGAAATGGCGAAACCGGCCTACCAACAGCCTATCGACCGAACAACGTACGAAGCCACACTTGGTTTCTTCGATTCATTGCTGAAAGTGTTACACCCCTTTATGCCATTTATCACCGAAGAACTTTGGCAAGCATTGGAAGAACGCAAAGATGGTGAAAGCATCATGGTGGAATTACAACCAAAAGCTGTTGTTGCTGATGAAAAGTTGATAACTGAATTTGAATACGCCAAAGAAATTATTGCCGGAATTCGTACCGTGCGCTTGCAGAAAAATATTCCAAATAGAGAAAGTTTGAGCTTGCAGATAATACCTAGTGAGGCCGTCACTGAAAGTGACAGTCTCACTCAGTTCAACGCTGTGGTGGCTAAATTAGGTAATTTGGAAACGATTGAAACTGTTATTGATAAAGCAGCCGGTTCTATCTCATTTCTTGTTGGTACAACCGAATTTTCTATTCCAATGGGAAGTTTGATCAATGTGGAAGAAGAAATTGCCAAAATGGAAGCTGATATTAAATATTACGAAGGCTTTATTGGCTCGGTAATGAAAAAACTGGGCAATGAAAAGTTCGTGGCTAATGCCAAACCCGAAGTGGTAGATGCAGAACGCAAGAAACAAGCGGATGCCGAAAGTAAAATTGCTTCGTTGAAAGAAGGAATTGCGTCATATTCTACAATTAATAGGTTTGATGATGTTAGTAACCAGCAGACTATGTTGATGTTAATTGAAGGATATCGAGAATCTTCATTTATATTGCTAGATAAAATTAGCGTTGATGAAAGTCGTTTAAGCTCTGATTCACTTATTTATCCGATTATGTTTAATTATAGGCATTACCTTGAACTAATTCTAAAAGATACGATAAGAACAATTCGAATTGTTAGAGGTGATATTGAGGTTGATCAAGTTGGTTTTGAAAAGGGTCATTCGTTAGTAAAATTGTGGAGTGTATTGAAAACTTTGTTAGCCGAGATTTACGGAGACTTAGATGCTAAAGAGACGGATATTGAGGCATTTATATGTGAAATAGAAGAATTAGATTCAACTTCGACAGAATTTAGATATCCATTTGTAAAAGATACAAAAAGTGATAAATTAAAATACCTATTGCCAAGACTTGATATTTCCCATCAAGAGCTAAAGACCAAAATGAAACTTTTATCAGATTATCTAGAAGGAAGAAATTATCAGATAAATAATACCTTAGATGAAGCTACTCAACGCTAACCCTGATGGTAGTATAAATTAGTAAATGAAAAGGCAAATCAGAAGTAATATTCGGATTTGCCTTTTTTTAATGATTCTTTGAGTTATTCTTTTTTTGTAAGGTTTTTAATTATCTTTGTTTCTCTTTATATTTGATTAGTTTAAGATTATCTCTATTAGTTTTAATTCACAAAATAATTCAATCATGAAAAATCTATTCAAAATTTTGGCATTTTCATTTCTATTTGTTCTTGCTTCGATTTTCATAAAGGCATATGTGAGCGTAAAAGTAAAGCAAGAACAGACTCATAATCATCCATCTGCTAATACTACAATTACTACCCCAAAATGTAAGCATACAGTTTATTATGGTAATGTTGAAATTTGTTTGCCAGAAGTTGACAGTATGACCGAATGCTATCATGTACCTGTCATAAAACGAATGGCAGAAAGTTCGTCAACAGAGGTAAGTCCAGTTTTGGCATATTATCTAAATAGTAATACGTTGAACAAAATTATAAATCTTGAACTTAGAGAATTTGATGACTACCTTATACTTTGGGGCTCTAAAAAGTTAGATCACTACGAAGCGAGTCTATCTGATTTGGAGCAAAGTCGAAATCAAGCAAAAGAGGGGCTGTCAAATGAAGAATGGATTACATTAAAGAAAAAATGTGAGAATCGTTTTGAAAAGCTTTCACAAAGTCTATCAATAGGTAAACTTGTTAATGTGGAGTTCTATTCCCCTTTTGAAAATGTCAATTCTACAGTTTTGTTGTCAAAAATATCAAAGGATAATAAAGAGTATGTAGTAATAATGATATCAAACATTTTATTGTTGAAAAACAGACTAATATCTACAGGATATTATAAATTCTACACTGCTAAGGAGTCAATAGAAATTGCGAAAATGAATAACGATAAAATTATTAAGCAGTTAGTTGATAAGAATCTCTAGCTATACATTCCTTTCAAAATAGTTTTTTCTTTTGAATAATATTTAAGGACAAATCTGATCTAACAATCAGTTTTGTCCTTTTTTTATATCTCCTTGCAGTCTGCAACTTAGAGTTGTATTCTTAAATAATAAGAGATATAATAAAAAAACTAAAATATTTGTCGTGCATGTTGCTAGGTTGAAAAAATACTATATATATGTTGACGTTAAAACCATCGTTTTTAATGATTTTCTTGTTGGAGTTTATCTGTTTGTTTTACATTTTTTCCGATTACAAATGTTTTTTTATTATCGACATATATTGCTATTGCCTTTGGGAGAAAGATATGTTTCTGTCAAGGGTGTTTTTTTGCTTTGTCTTTTTGTTTTTAATGCTAAAGCATGTTCAATTTGTCTTGTTGGAGCTTTCGCAAAATCTGTTTAAGATATGTTAGGCACTATCTAAATTCAGATACAGCGTGCGGGAATTTCTATAAAATCAATTTAATTTTGGATAGGAACTATTGGAAGTTAGACATGCTCTGCTCGAATTTCAGTTCGACTTATTAATGTTTCAATAGCTCCTGTCGGAGTTTGGGTAGAGGTTGTCAAAGCTTCTTTAGGGTCTGTCGGACATTTTTCGGAATCCATATAGGCTATTGTAGTTCTCATCAAAACTTCGATTCATTCAGGGTTGAGTATTTCTGTCTAATAAGAACTTCTAAGAGTTTCGATTGTAGTTCTGATGACATAAAATGTTTGTCTACGTATTCTCTCTAAACAATAAAACTATATTTTATCCTTTAAAATTCAAGAGTATGAAAAAACTAAAAGTTCTTCTAGCGTTTATTCAATTATCGGTGGTAGAGAAAATTGCTTTTTACCGCAATGTAATTATTAAACTTACGGACAATCGCTTGTTCGTGAATCCGGATGCTTCGTTGGAAACTGCCCAAGCGGCAGTAGACAAGTTGGAATCTTCTTTTTTGGCATCGCGCGATGGTAGTCACACTGCTGTGGCAACTATGCATGCTGATGAAGTGGCAGCCGATACTATCTTTCGAACATTAGCTACTTATGTTGATCGGATAGCCGATGGCGATGAAGTGAAAATTTTGAGTAGCGGTTTCCAGATATCAAAACAACCAATAGTTGCTCAAAAACCAGCTTTAGCTGTAGAAAATGGTCTTCATTCGGGTAGTGTAAAATTAATTGCAAAAGCTGTCGATCGAGCAGGTGCTTATATTTGGCAATACTCTTTAGAAGGTGCAGAGTGGGTTGTAGGAGGAAATAGTACTGCTTCTACTTTCTTACTTGAAGGTTTAACGGTGGCAAAGAAATATTATTTCCGTGTTGCAGCCGTTACGCCCACTGGTACTACTGACTTTACTGCTACGGTGGCGAAAGTGGTAGTATAGTATTCTATACGCAACAAAAAACTATTTTAGAGAGAAAACTGTAGAGGCGTTGTATGTGCAGCGTCTCTACAAAACATAATAATAAGTTGATTCCATATATACAACCTGTTTTAGAATCAACAAGAGGCAAATTCAAATTCATGAATTTGTCTTTTTATTTTATATAGCATGATTTATTTCATGGTGGAATTATTTGTCTATTTCTTGCCAGTTAAACCTTAATACTCTAACTTTGCATTTATTCCTAAAAAGATAAAAATATGACACCTAGCTACAAAGAACTTTGTCAATTTGTGTGTGACGTAGCCCGATCTACCGGAAAATTTATGGCAGAAGAGCGGACTTGTTTTGATGTTTCGAGAATTGAAACGAAGGGCTTACACGATTTGGTGAGTTATGTTGATAAAGAATCGGAGAGACGGATTATTTCAGCTTTGCAGATTGTTTTACCAGAATCGGGCTTTATTGCCGAAGAAGGCACCAGTGATAAACATGGTGAGCGCTTTAACTGGGTGATTGATCCTTTGGACGGAACGACGAATTATATTCAGGGTGTTCCGATTTATGCTGTCAGTATTGGCCTGTTGGATGGTGACGAACTGGTGATGGGTGTGGTGTACGAAGTGGGGCGCGATGAGTGTTTTTATGCATGGAAAGATGGTGGCGCTTATCTGAACGGTCGGCCGATTCGTGTTTCTGATCGTGGCGATATTCACGATGCATTGCTGGCAACCGGTTTCCCTTACAATGATTTCAGTAAGTTGGACGAATATATGGAGGTCTTGAAGTGGACTATGACCAATGCCCGTGGAGTGCGTCGGTTAGGTTCTGCTGCTACCGATCTTGCTTATGTGGCCTGTGGACGCTTCGATGCTTTTTGGGAGTACGATCTCAAACCCTGGGATGTGGCTGCCGGAGCAGTTATCGTAAAAGAAGCCGGTGGGGTAGTGACCGATTACAAAGGAGGTAATGAGTATTTGTTTGGAAAGGAAATAGTAGCTTCGAATGGGTTATTGGAATTGCCTGTAACCGCACAGCGGCTCTAAGCTAACCGCACAGCGGCTTCAGGCCGCTTGTCGGTTTATAAATTGGAATTATGAAACCATTAACGCGACAAGTGGCATGAAGCCGCTGGTCGCTTGAAAAAAAGATACAATTATGCTGATCAACGAAAGAGATACACGTCGCGAACGCTTGCTGCAAGTCGCTGATGAAATGATGACGGCTGCCCGTACAGCCCCAAAAGGAAAGGGTTTTGATATTATCGAAGTGGCGTTGGTTACCGACGAGACGATTACGCAACTCTCCGAAGCTATGCTTGAATACAGCAAGAAAACGGGAATGAAATTCATAACCCGAGATGCAGAAAATATTCTTTTTGCGGAGGCCATTGTGCTGATTGGAACGAAACAAAAAACACACGGACTGAATTGTGGATATTGTGGATTCGATACCTGTGCTGCTAAAAACGAATTTCCGGAAATTCCATGTTCGCTGAATACTGTTGATGTGGGTATTGCCATTGGTTCGGCTTGTTCTATAGCTGCCGACCGTAGGGTGGATAGTAGGATTATGTTTTCGGTAGGAAGAGTTGCATTGGAGCTGGATATGCTCCCGGGCTGCAGTAATATCTACGGTATTCCGATTAGTTGTTCGTCAAAGAGTCCTTTCTTCGACAGGATTTCTAAAACACCTCCTGTAAAATAATCACTTTTCACTTTCATTTTCTACGTTTATAATTGTGGAAATGGTAAACGATATTCACATGCCCAACCCCAAAGATAAACTATGGACGCAAAGTTTTGTAAGTGCGTGCATAGGTAATTTCCTGCTTTTCTTTGCTTTCTATCTCTTGGTGCCTATTTTCCCGCTTTATCTGATTGAGCAGTTTCACACTTCAAAGTCGTTGGTGGGTGTGATCCTCTCCAGTTACACGTTGGCAGCTTTGTTGATTCGTCCGTTTGCCGGTTTTGTACTCGATATGGTCTATCGGAAGCCTATCTATCTGATTGCTTACCTGTTGTTTGTTCTTACTTTTGTGGGTTACCCACTTGCCAATCTGATTGGTGTGTTTTTGTTTTTTCGGATTCTGCATGGTTTTACTTTTGGCTTTGTAACCACTGCCGGCAATAGTTTAATAGTGGACATTATGCCTGCTTCGCGAAGAGGTGAGGGCTTGGGCTATTTCGGGGTGGCTAATAATCTGGCGATGGCTATTGGTCCTATGACCAGCTTGTTGATGCACGATTATTATAGCTTCGATGTGATTTTTTACACCGCTATTGGTAGTGGATTGCTTGGTTTTTTGTTTGCCATTACCATAAAATCTAAAAATATGTCCGACCGAACGGTCAAACAGCCAATAGCATTCGACCGTTTCTTCTTATTCAAAGGCTTTAATGCCGGCTGGAGCCTGTTGCTGATGGGTGTTCCCTACGGAATGGTGGTGACTTATATTGCTATTTACGGCAAAGAATTGGGTATTCACAGTGGAGTAGGTATTTTCTTTTCGCTGATGTCGGTCGGTCTTATCTTTTCGCGCTTGATTGGTGGTAAGCTGGTTGACAGGGGACGGTTGGTGAAGGTAGTTTCTTCTGGCACATTCTTTTGCTTGCTGGGCTTTCTTGCGTTAGCAGCATTAAACAAGATAGAGCACTATAATTCAAGCCTGGTGGTAAGTCTGTTTTATGTAATTGCGTTGGTTTTAGGCGTTGGATACGGATTGATTTTTCCGGCTTATAATACTTTGTTTGTCAATTTGGCTCCCAATAATCGTCGGGCTACGGCAAGTTCCACGTATATGACCAGTTGGGATATTGGCGTTGGAATTGGCTTGGTATTGGGTGGTCGGCTGGCCGATGCAAGAGGAGGTTTGCCGTTGGCTTATTTAGTTGGAGCCATTGCAGTAGCTTTTTCGCTGATGTTTTTTATGCGCATTGCAGGACCGCATTTTGAACGTAATAAACTGAGATAAGCTTATATTATTCCTGTTCGTTGTAAAGGCGGGCACATTCAACAAATTCAGCAATCTTATTCATTTCGGTTTCGAACAGGTTACCGATAACCACCAAATCGGCGCCGGCATCAAATGCAGCGGTCATTTGCTCTGTTGTTTTTATTCCACCACCTACTATTAAAGGAAGCGATAATCCCATGCTTACGTGTTCAATTACATCTACAGGCACGGCTGTGTTTGCACCACTACCGGCTTCCAGGTAAACTAGTTTCATACCTAACAATTCGCCTGCTACAGCTGTTGAAAGGACAATGTCTTTTTTGTCGTTGGGAATCGGACGTGTATTGCTAATGTATTCCACCGAACTTGGTTTGCCTCCGTCGATAAGAATATAAGCCGTTGGAATGGCTTCGATGCCCGATTTTTTAATGGCTACCGATGATGTGATGTGCTGCCCAATCATAAACTCGGCATTTCTGCCCGAAAGTAATGATAAATAAAGTAATGCATCAGCTTTGGTGGAGAACTGTGCGGCATTGCCGGGAAACTGAACGATAGTGGTTTTCGTTTCTTCCCGTAGCAGATCGATAAATAAATCGGAAGATGTCAAGGTATGACTTCCACCTACAAAAATAAAATCGGGGACACTGGTTTTTAATACGGAAATAGTGGCAGCTAATACTCCACCGGAACATTTATCCGGGTCCAACAGTACAGCTATCATTTTCCGGTTTGCCTCTCTTTTTAGGAGTATTTTTCTGTAAGTACTTCTCATTTTAATCGTTTTTAGGCAATGCAATATACCAAAGTATAGGCTGCAGTTTGAGTATATGTAAGTTGGTAGACTGTATTAGTTACGAGATGCTGTGCTGTAATTCGGCCCTCAGTTTGTACTTCAAAAGGCAATAGACGTAATTGATTTGCAAAGTCAATCGCTTCTTTTCCAATGATTTTGTAAAGTGCTTCTTTTGCCGACCAGGCAATTTGAAGTTGTTTGATGTTCTTTCCGTCCGAAAGTTCTACTTGTTCTGTTTCATTCAAAAAGCGCTTGTATACTTTTTGTATTTTGTCCGTCGGGCATTCAATATCAATTCCGACCTGTTTTGTGGGATGAATCATCACCGCCATCCATTTACCACTGTGCGAAAGGCTTATATGATAACTTTCGTCATTTAAATAAGGTTTGCCGTCAGCAGTATATTTCACATTGGTTTCTTTTCCCAGCAAAATCTTTAGTAGCCATCTCGTTCCAAGAAATTCAAGTTTTCGTTTGTCCGAATTTATTTTCTCAAAGTCGACCGCAAACAGCGCAAAATTATTGAATACAGACACCAATTCATCAATACTTTGGGTTATCTCCCATACTAATAACTTAGCATTATCTATTGTAACTATGTTTTTATTAGTTGGTAACGGCATGTTGAGTCTTTGGTTTAAACAATTATTTTTTCCACTCTAAACTTTCCATTATTCTGACTACGTCTTCGCGAATATATTCAGCCATGGGTGCAATAGAGTCTTTGTTAGGTACATTGTTGAAGTAAAGTGCCCCACGGAAAAAGTGTTTAGTACTGTCGGTCAATACAAACTGAACCGATGAGGCTGTATTTCCCTTTAGATCGTACAAAATACCATGTACATTTTTTTCGGGGTGACTGAAAACTCTTTCGCCAATGCCGTCGGCACGTACGCTGTGGCGGTACACGATTTTTCGGGTGTCTTCAAGTAGATCGAACAAGTTGCCATTGACGGCTTTGTAGCTACAATAAATGTTTGCGTTTAAGTGAGGGTAAAAAATATCCACCCAGAATTTTTCTTTACTGTTATTGTGCGTTACTAATCGTGCATTTTCAGGCAAATCAAATCGATAGGGTAGCCCCAAAGTGTCGATAGTTCTGTAGCTGTGTTTTGGCAAGTCTACTCTGAAATAACCGTAAGGACGCGGATAATAAGTTTTCCCACACGATCCTGCGAGTATTATTGTAAATAGAATGGCGAGTATTTTAAAGGAGCGAATAGACATTTTTCAAGAAAATAAAAGAAGTAAAACCGGGGTGTGAGGAATAAAGTAAAAGTCAGCATTAAGCGTTTTCTTTGGTGAAATCATCTTTGATATACAATTTTACCTTTTTTATGCGACGATTATCGGCTGCCACAATTTCGAAAACATATCTGCCATAGTCAATTCGTTCATTCTTAGCCGGAATGTCGCCTTTTAATTCCAAAATCAGGCCCGCAAGTGTTTCTACCTCTTCGGTTACTTTTATAAAATCATTTTCTTCTATTTCAGCAATTTTGAAAAAATCATTCAACTGAATTTTTGCTTCGAAAATAAAGGTATGATTGTCTATTTTTGTAAAAAGAATTTCTTCGTCATCATATTCATCACTGATGTCTCCAACTATCTCTTCCAGAATATCTTCCAATGTGATCAAACCCGAAGTCCCTCCATATTCATCCACCACAAAGGCTAAGTGAATTTTATTTTCCTGAAACTCGCTGAGCAGGTCGTCAATCTTCTTTGTTTCAGGTACATAATAAGCAGGACGAACTAATGTTTGCCATCTGAAATTAGTCGGTTTGTCCAAATGAGGTAACAAGTCTTTGCTGTAAATAAGACCTTTGATATTGTCGCGAGTGTTGGCGTAAACCGGAATACGAGAATAACCCGACTGAATGATTACATCCAGTAGCTGTTTGTAATTCATTTTAATATCCACGTCCACCATATCTACACGTGAAGTCATAATGTCTACCACCTGAATATTCCCAAACTTGATAATGCCTTCCAGAATCTCAGTATCTTCGTCTTTGATATTCGACGTCAGTTCCAATGCATGCGATAATTCATCCATCGAGATATTTGACTTGTTGTGCTTTGCCAATCGGTTGTTGACAATAGAGGTGGAGTTCACCAACAATGTAACGAAGGGACCAAACATGCTTTCGAGAGCCGACAGGAATGAAACAGTATGTAGGGCTGTTTTTTTTGCAAACTGAGTGGCGTATACTTTGGGTGTTATCTCGCCAAATAACAAGATTAAAAAGGTAATGCCTATGGCCTCGAATATAAATCCAAGAAATGGAGCACTTTCAAAATTGAATACAGAAGAAGTAAAATTTGTCAATAAAAGGATAGCGCCTACATTGACAAAATTGTTACCAATAAGGATGGTTGCTAATAGTCTTTGCGGGCTTTTGAGTAAGCGAAGGATGTTCCGTTCCGCTTTGTTTTCAGATTCTTCCAGTCCATTCAACGTCAGGGGGTCGAGTGAGAAAAACGCAACTTCGGAAGCTGAAATTATAGCCGAACATGCTAACAATAACATGCTACAAATGAGTGAAATAATAGCCGATATAGTAATAGGATAAACGGTCACCCCTGCCAAAGCGGAATTTAATAGGTCTGTTTCCAATGAAATATCTGTTTGAATGAATTGTAAACCTTATGAGAATTAATTCTTTAGTACAAAAGTAATGATTTTTTCTTTGAAATGAAAGGAATGCTTAAGGAATAATTGACGATAGTAATACGCACGAAGATATAAACTGAAACTGGTTGAACTACAGTTCCATGTTTATAACTCCAATATATGCATCCTTAATTTTTACCTCGTTTTTACCGAAACAATGCTATCCACCACAAATTTATTGACACCGCGCCAGGGAAGCACGCCCAGGTATTCTTTGTAATGTAGCTCAAGCACTTTTCCACTGCATCTCATGAGCGAGTCTGCTACCGCTTTGTCATCTACCGAAAAAACGAACTCGTATGACTGAATTGCTCCGGCCGTTTGTGCCCGAAATCCTGTTTGAATCATTTTACCTTCGTAAGTTTTGAAAACATAGCCTTTATGCACTAAGTAGTTGAGTTCACCGGCTTTTACACCTTCGCCAAATACAAAATAATAGTTGAAATATATCCAACAACCGAACACAATAGTAACCACAAGTGTTCCAATTCCAAGAGCTTTCTTTAATTTGGGAGTCATAATTATATAAAAGTTTGATTTTAAACACAAATATAGAGTATTTTTTTTGTTTTAGGGGAAATAAAGTAAAGAAAGAAACTACTGACTCGTAAAATTAGCTATCTTTACCAAGCTAATGTTTTAGCATCTTACTCACGTGGTACCTAGCTTCAAGAAATTGTAAATCAATCAAATATCGTGTATTATGGAAGACAAATTAGTTACACTGGCTATCCGCACTTATCAACGTGCGCAGATGATAAAGACTGTTTTGGAAGAAAGTGGCATTGAAACAGTGATTCATAATTTGAACCTCGAGCACCCCGAAATGGCTGTTGGAGTTCGCGTTAGAATTAAGGAAAGTGATTTGCCCCGTGCTTTAAAAATTGTAGAAGAAATGGAAAGTGCGTGGGAAGAAGAAACTCCCAAGGTAAAGGCACAGCAAATTCTTATTCCTATCGATTTTACCGATCAGGTGCCCAAAGCCATTGATTTTGCATTTCATTTTGCTGATGTTTTAAGCGCTGAAGTTGTTTTTCTGCATGCTTATTTTAGTCCGGCATTTACCATTTCATCCAATCACGATTTAAGTACTTATAGCATAAGTGATAGTGAGTTGCTTCGTCGTATCGTTAGTTCGGCTAATGCTGATGTTGACAATATGTCTAATCTCATTCACTCCAGAATTGACAAAGGAGAATTGCCCGATGTGCCCTTTAGTTTTGAGTTAAAAGAAGGCGTTCCTGAGGATCAGATTTTGGATTATTGTAAAAAGCACAATCCGGCATTGGTGGTTATGGGTACACACGGTAAGAAAATCAATAACGAGCTTATTGGTAGTGTCACTGCCGAAGTGATGGAGTCGTGCTCTGTGCCTGTTTTTGCAGTGCCTATTCAAATGACCATGGAATCGCCAGATGATATTAAGCGTGTGGCTTTCCTCACTAACTTTGATCAAAAAGATTTGATTGCCATTGATCGGGCCATTTCATTATTCACTTCGGATAAACTGGAGATTTACTTTGTTCATGCATCCGAGAAAAATGAACCCTGGAGCGAGATAATGCTTGCCGGCATAAAAGATTATTTTGCAAATCATTACCCCAACCTCATCACACATTATGCTTTGCTAGGATCTACTGATACCTTGAATTTATTGGATGACTATCTGGCACAACAAAAAATTAATGTGTTGGCTTTCAATACACGCCGACGGAATATCTTTGTGCGTCTGTTTCATCCCGGCTTGGCTTACAAAATGGTGCTTCACTCTGACACTCCGCTTTTCGTAACACATGTATAGTTTGTTGGTTGCTTTTTGATAATTTCGGCTATATCACAATTAATTTGTAATGAGGAGGTTGATTCTTCGACTAAATTCAAAAGAAAAAATAAATCAAATTTGTCAATAACTTAAGTTCTAATAATTATTGAAATTATCTTTGAATGATTATATTTGCAGTTAATACTAGAGCTGTACTGTGCAGCCAATTAAAAACTTAATAATATTTGAATATGGAAGAATTAGTAAGCAAGATTAAAGCTGAATTTGAAGCGTTTACAACAGATGCAGATTTACAAATTGAGAAAAGCAATAAAGCGGCGGGAACTCGTGCGCGTAAAAGTTCTTTGGATTTGGAGAAACTTTTGAAAGAGTTCAGAAAAGTATCAGTAGAAGAATCTAAGAAATAGTAGCTGTTTTCTTCTCAATTTATAAAGCTTTCCCTTGAGTGGGAGAGCTTTTTTGTTTCATATCAATAACCACAGGCTAAAATATCGGACAAATGTACGCCTTTGATGGGGAGTTTGTTTTTGGCAATATACCCGTTTATATTCATCAGGCACGATGCCTCGGTACTTACAATGAACTCAACGCCTGTAGCCAGGGCATTTTGCACTTTCTTTTCGGCCATTGCAGCCGAAATAGAATTATTTTTTACTGCAAATGTTCCTCCGAAACCACAGCAGGTGTCGCATTCTTCCATTTCTATAAGTTCTAAGCCCGATACTTGTGATAAAAGCAGGCGGGGCTCGTCTTTAATGCCATACTCGCGCAATGCAGAGCATGAATCGTGAAAGGTAACTTTGTGTGGAAACTTGGCTCCCAATTTCTCAACTTTGAGTATGTTGACCAGAAAATCGGATAATTCGAAAACTGAACTTTTAATTTGCTCGTGTTGCGTCAAAAGCGCCGGTTTTCCAGCCAAAACTTTTTGATAATGATGAATCACAAAGCTCGAACATGATCCCGATGGAGATACGATGGGCATAGTTGGATTAAAATCGCGTAGAAATTTTTCGGCCAGACTGGCCGATTCTTCCCAATATCCGCTGTTGAATGCCGGTTGTCCACAGCAGGTTTGCTCCGGATTGTAATGCACCTTACAACCGGCTTTTTCTAATACTTTTACCGTGTTGAATCCGGTTTCTGGGTACAATTGGTCGATATAACAAGGAATAAATAATTGAATGTCAGTCATTGTGTTAGTAGTTAGTTATTGGCTGCAAAAGAAGGAGGCAAATTCAACGTTCTTTCATTTGCATATTTTAAAATCGGTATATAATCTCATTTATCAGTACCAAAAATCGGCATATACAGGTAAATGATCCGAAAAACCATCCTGATATTTCATGCCCAGATATGTTCTGAAAAGCTGTTTCCCTAAAAATACTTTGTCATCTTCAAGTAAGAAACCGGCATCAAAAAAATGAACGTCGTTTTGGCGTGTGAAGAATTTAGTGTCACTATTCAGCAGGTTTCCCGAAACAATCATCTGATCCAATGCACCCCATTCTCCATTGTGTTTATTCGATCCTTTGCCTTCAGTGTGCATTTTATACGCCAGATTATACAGTTCTTTTGCTGGATTGTTATTTGTAGGTGGTTTTGCTTGCAGTACTTCCGTCATACTTTTGTTGGTTGGATAATCGTTGAAATCACCCATTATTACTATGTTAGCATGTTGATTTGATGCAAATAGACTATCCACCTTTGCTCTCACCACGGATGCTACAAACAGTCGTTTGTCTTCCGATTCCAATTCGCCACCCAAGCGCGAAGGAAAGTGGCAGACAAAAATATGCAGCGTATCACCGGTTGGAATCACTCCCGAGGCAAACAAAATATCGCGGGTTTTAGTCGTTGGAGTGGTGGGGAAGTTTATTCTAATCGCCTCATCATGAAATGGCTTGAACATGCGGGGCTGATAAAGCAGTGCTACATCAACTCCGCGTGCATCGGGCGATTCGTGATGTAGAAATTTATAGCGTAGATTTTTCAATCCCGAATAGCGCGTCAAGTCATACAAACATTTTTTGCTCTCAATTTCGCACAATCCCACCAATGCAGGTGCCTCCCAACCGCCTATGGCTGTGATTACTTTCCCGATATTGGCTTGTTTTTTCTGATATTTTGTGGTATTCCAACCACGCATGCCGCCCGGCAAAAACTCACTGTCATCGGTGAGCGAATCGTCCACACAGTCGAAAAAGTTCTCGACATTGTAACACATGATTTTAAAGCTTTGCTTCTCGGTGTTTTGAGCAGACAATGCAGAATACAAAATTAGTCCTATAAATACTAAGCGTAATTTTCTCATAATCAACTTATTTTGTAGGTGTCCATTCATGTGCTCCGGCATCAGGTGCTCCGTCGGTTAATCGGCTTTTACCATTTAAGTCGATGGGAAACAGTGTAGCAACTGCTTTGTCTGCCAATCCACGTGCAGGCGAAAGGGAGTCGGGAGTGAAATTGAAATATGTTTTTTTCGTGTAATCGTAACTTGTACTTTTAAATAGAATATCGTTTTTTTCGTACCACCTGATGTTTGTGAACATGCTAAGATCCTTAGCCGTTGAAGTTCGGATATAGCAATGATCAAATGTTCCCTTGTATTGATCCATTGTTGTGGACGCAAAGCTGAATTCGTTTTCTGCAGAGCCCGAAATAATACAGTTTTTAAACGTATTCTCCATTGGAACCGTAAGTTTTAAATTCATGATCATTAGAGCCGGATTTTTATCGCGTGAAATGGCTTGCACATTACTGTTGTCGAAATAGTTGGCAATGGTACAATGTGTGAAGCTGTGATTTCCACCATTTAAAAACACGCAATAGCTGCTACTGTTTGAAATTTCTGTATTTGTCACCGTAACGTTCCCATTTTGGGTCATTAATCCGTATAGCAGAAAATTATGAATCTTGCAATCCGAAATTTGTAGTTGCGGGATGCTATTTCTAGTATTCACAAAATTTATACCAACGTAACCACTGTTCATATTCACATGGTTCAGCGTGTGGTTGCCATGCTCCCAAAGTAAATAAACGCCACCCCACTGTCCGGCCACGTTGTTATAAGGCACCGGTGTTGAGAATTTTATATCGTCAAGCCTGTCGCCGCGCAAGGTAATGGGTTTGTCAGCGGTGCCTTCGGCTTTTAGATTTCCATGCACTATTAAATTTGCATTGTTGTGAAAGTACAATCGACAACCGGGATTCAAAGTAAGTGTTTTTGCTGAGTCAACCGTCAAATTGCCATAAATAAGATAGGGTTTGTCGGCAGTCAGCGTGGTGTCGTTTTTGATTAACTTGTTACTAAACAACTCCATATCCTGCCCGTACGCCTTTAATTTGATACTCTTTTTTACGCTGTTGGTTATGAAATTCAGCGAGTCTTCGATGAATAGGGGTGAGTTGGCATTGTTTGGATCAATGGTTACAGCAACAAAAATATACAAACTGTCATTGGGTCTGATTTCAATATTTTTAAACTCGTTGGTGGCTGATTTACTACCATCAACATTTATTTTAAAAAAAGAAGTGCTACCATTCTTTATTTTGATTGAGCTAATATTTAAGCCCACTTTGTTGCGGTTGTACAGTACTATTTTTGAGGTGGCACTACCTAAAGTTGTAAAAACGGTATCAAAAGACAAGCTGTCTGTCGAGAATTCCAATCTGTATTTTGGGTCTGACGAGATAAGATCATCGTTGCACGAATAAAGTCCGACAATGAACGAGATGGAGAATATGATTGTAAATAGAGTTGTAAATTGTTTTTTAAGAAAAATCATATAAAAGTCGGATGAGTTAAGTGTCGTGACCCGAAATTAGAAAATAATTACTGCAAATTTACTTTAAATAATTCAAACTAGACACTAAGCTGCTTGAAACTGAATTGATTTTTATTCTGTGATATTGATGCAGGTTTCGTTTTAAAGACTTATATTTGTAGAACAAATCCATTAAAACACCAACTATGGCAAGTAGAAGAAAGCTAAAGAAAACAATTCAGTTTATTTCATCAGAATTAATTTCAGATATTTATTTTCGTTGTTTAATGACTAAAGATATTGATGCTGAAAAGGTTGATGCAGTATCGGTTGTCGTTATGGCACTCAGTCGCGAATATATTTTGCGTGCAAACCGTCCCGATGGAAAAGACAATCCAAAGTTAGTGAAAGCATACTATCGTAAGATGTTTATCGATTGGCAATTGGCAATTCAGGGTGTGATTAAAGAAATTGAAAGTATCTGATAGTAAGTTTATCTGATAAAAAATAAGACAGTCAACTAATTGATTGTCTTATTTTTTATTGACTATTTTGTTGGTATTACTATTCAAAATTGAACGAGAGTGTAATCATTTTTGATGTTAGTTTTGAAAGCGCCAATGTGTATTTTTTGTCATTGTCATTCAAAAAACCTGCATCCCGTTGATCGAGGGGAGTTAGCAGGTCATTGAGTCCGATAGCAAATTTGAGTTCGGGTGCCATTTTGAAAAAAGAGAAATATAAATCGCAACCCACACCAAATTCGGTGTAAAATCCCAGCGGTTTTAGAAGTATGGGATTTTCCTTATTTCGTCCCAAATCGAAATAAGCGCCACCCCCCCAAAGTAGATAGGGTCTGTAATTCCCTTTTCGTTGCGCACTGTATTTTAGGTGTAGAGGCACACAAACCGGAATGGAAGAAACGAATATTGAATCGGTAGTTGTGCTACCTGCATAGGTGTAGTTTACTTGTCTGTCACCAAAATGCAGAGTGGGAGTAAAGCGTAAACTAAAATATTTGCTAAGTCGTAAGTCGCTGATAATGCCTACTGTAAAGCCCGGATTAAGTTTAGAAACATCGGCATGATAAATTCTGCCATTGATGTCAAGATTGCTTGGTGCAATGCCAAAATCCATAGCATTTATCCCCAGAGAGAATCCAAAATGAAGGGTTCTATCATCGATGTAAGGTAAATTACCTTGCGCAAAAGCGGTGGATCCAATTTTGAAAATAAAGAAAGTAAGCAACAAGTATTTTTTTAAATTCTTCACCAACATAAATTTAGTCCAATAATAATGCAGTTAGGGTTTTGGAAAATGGCTGCCCATCTCCCATGATAAACGTTTGAAGTTTTGTATTATTGCTTACTCCACTTAACGAAATGTAGAATACAGATGAGTAGTCCGTTATCATTTGGTTTTTTAGCGCTGCAAAGTTACAGACATTAGTCCAATAATCACATCGTTTGCCACTGTTTGTACAGAAATCTTACGCAGTATTTTAGTAGTGTCTAATGGCATGTCCAATAATAATGCAGCACCACCATCAATTTTCCTGCCATAAACTCCGTCAATCTTGAGATCTTTCTGCAAATCATTGCTCGCAAGACCGGTTTTTAGGTGAAGTCGGTAGGGGCGAGGGGCATTTAACTTGAAGGCCAGTCCGTTTTCAAAATAATCCTGTTCGATAGGACACCAATTTTCAGGATTGACTAACTCCAGCGTATCGTTCGAACCATCAGTATATTCAATATTTATTCGCCCATTTACAAAATGAGTTTGCATGTGGTTGGTTGTTCCCGCCATAAGCAGATAGGCGTGCGAAGCGGAACCACTCAACGGGATGTTAATCGTTCTTGGAAAATTATCCCAATGTGATGTGAATGCTATGTTTTTACCTGTAGCGGGAGTGCGGAAAGGTACGCCAAGTGTTGTGTGCAGAACATTATTTTGGACGTTTTTTCTAATGCCCGCATCGTCAATTATTGCTGTAGTTGTTGGATGACACCATTCGCCAATGCCTTGTGTGGGGATTTGCAGGGTGGTGTAGGGCGACCGCGGTGAAAGATAGTTATTTTTGAATATAGCTGTTATTGAATCATTGAAAAGATGATCCATTTTCACCTGTTCGCAGTTAGCGCAGTTCACATTGGAGAATGCAGCCATTCTTTTTATCATTTTTTGTTCAACCTCAATATTGATAGGTTGCCACCATTTCATTTGTCCCTGAGCCAGTTCCACAAAGATGGTGCGATGTCCCGTTGCTCCAACAACAGTTCCGTTGATAGTATTTGTTCTCAAATCAGGCTTGCTAAGCACATTTTGAGAATCCATTAAATTGATAATTTGGGCATCAGAACGAAACTCAAACTGTGCATTTTGTCTGGAGATGATTTCAGTATATTGATTTGCCAACTTTTTCCCTCCCCATATTATTTCTATTTTGCCGTAATCGGAAGTGATAATTTCAATAAGCGGATAACCATTTGCAGCTTCTGCTAATTTCCACTCAATAGCTTTCCCGTTCAAGGTAAGGGAAGTTATGCTATCGGAACAAGCTTTGATTTGAAGTTTGACGATCAGCGGTTTTTCAAAATGTGGCTGAACGATATAGGTGTCGGTTTTTCCGGAACGTTTAAAGTTGAATTTAATGTCGGGTGTGGTGATGGCTGCGTGATCCCACGACTGGGGAAAGCCCGGACGAAGGATTAGTTGTCTGTTCATGGCATCAGGAATGATGCCAAACAGACCTTCGATTACTGCTCTCGACGTGGTACCAATCGGATCACCAAAATCGCGGTAACTCTCGCCACGAGCTGCATCATAATAACTTATCTGTCCCACATTTCCGGGGCTGGCACCGAGATACATGCCGTCGAGAATGGAACTTTTCAGTAACTTGAAACCTTCTTCGTTACGCCCCACCTGCCAGTATGCAAGGGCAGTATGCGCCACTTCGGCAAATGCCACATTGTTGATAGACCATGAGTAGGGTAGCCAATTACTGGTCGAGATAGTTTCATAGCCTTCGTCTTTTAATCCTTTGGCCACAACAGGGATATGAGGAATTTCAGTGTCGAGGTAACGTGTTGCCTGATAGCCCTGAAAAGCATCCTGAACTTCCGAATCGATAGCATGATAAATGGTCCACACGCCTGCACTTTCGTGCACTTTTTTCTCTCCCATGAAGTCCTGATATTCTGCCCAATGACCTTTGTCGGATATCCAGAGACGGGCATTAAGCGCTTTCAGAATGTTGGCAGCCTCTTTGGCGTAAGGTTTCGAATCCTGTCCGATTTTGGCTGCAATTTCGGCTGCCATTTTATTGGCACGGTAGTTATACGCCGATGAATGCGTAACTGCACCGCTGTTGTAATAAAGTGCATCGCTGGCCCAGATACAGCAGTAAGCATCGTAAAGTCCATCATTGTCCGGATCGTAATTGCGTTTTTCCCATGCCAAACTACTTGCCAGCACCGGCCATATTTTTGTTGCATATTCCAAATCGCCTGTCCAGTTGAGATGCCAAAGCAGTTCGTCGATATAGCACATATTCATGTCGTAATGATGCATTTTGTTGTTTTCATGCGGATTACGACATATATAACCGTTGCTGTACATTTGCGTTCCCCAACTTTTTTCGGCACGAGCCAGGTTTAAAGCAGTGTCTTGTGAGGGGTGTGAACGTGTTGGTGCAACATCTGTAACCTGAGAAGTGGCGTATGCATCAAAATGCTTGCGTGCTCGGTTGTGCCAACCGAGCACATCGCCGGTGTAAGCAGCTCGCCATCCGCTTAAGGGCATGCGCCACCCCACAGCTCCATGAAGCCAGGTTTCACCGCTCCAAATACCATCGGCTGCTACTGCTAATGTGCCGCCCAAAGTATTCAAATACGGATCGGGTGTTTCAATTTTGATGCGGGAAGCCAGTGCAGCCCGATTGGTTTCCGATTTTTCAAAAATTGAAGGCAATGAACTATAGCTTGTCGTCTCCGTGCTTTCAGGAATTTTAATGGCTAAATAAAAGGTGGCGTTTCCGCTCAAATTCATTTTTCCCAATAAAACAGGTAAGCCCGAATCAATTGATAACGTTGCTTTCGTTGGAAATGTACCGACCAGTTTTTTATCCTGTTTTGCTCCAAAAGTCAAACTGAAACTATTTTTATTCAGTGTGTAGATATTGCCTTTGCAATACTCCGGTTTAAGTTCGAAACAATCGACTGGGTCGACACCCAAATCACCCTCGCGACTGAAGCGGGTATCGGAAGCACCTCCGAATTTCCACGAAAATAGTGTTCTGATCGGGTTGTCAAAAGTCTCTACTTTAAGAATAATTCCTTCGGCCTGACTCATCGCGAGTGCGGTTAGGTGGATGCGACCTTTTTCCAACAATGGATCTGTAATGTCGTAAATCCGTGAACCGGCACGATACCTACTCTCAATATGAGCAGCATCGTTTAATGAAATGGTTTTTTGTTTGTTGCCAATACTGAAACTCAAGTTTCCACCCATGCGAGGCAGATAAAGTGCAAATTCAGGAACATCGCCGGTTTCTACCCTAAAACCGGTATTTGTTCCATAAAGTGCCCGATTGAATTTATTTTTTCCATTCACAATTACAAAATCCTGCCCATCGGGAGTGTATCGCAGGCTGCGCTCTCCTTTGTTCGTTTGGGTGAGTGCAATGAATTGATTTAGCTCCGGGTCAAAAACTTTTGTACCAGAAGTTGCAGTCTGGGCAACTATTGGTTGCACCAATAATTCCAAACAAATGAAAATGAAGAAAGATATATTTCTTAGCATAAATTGAGCTTCAAGTTGATTGAACTGAAAAAAGGTTCAAGATACACTTTTACTGTGAATTTCCCGAACCTTTCTGTAATTTTGAAAATATATTTGTTCAGACCTGCTGCCGGAACTGATGAGTTATGGCATCGGCTGAAGACCTTCCCATTTCACATTCCATTTGCCATCTTTCGGGAATCCCGGATTTTTGGTTTTATTCCCATCCCAACCTGCACACATCATCGATATAGCCGTTAGCAAACCGCCATTGCCGGGTAGGTAAATGCGCAAGCGACTGTCCTGATAATTATGTCCGTTTACCAAATAAGTATTGGTTCGTTTGTCCATAAGCAAAGCACCAACTGCTTTCTCGCCATCGCCAAGTCGGGCGGCATTCATGGCTGTCATTGGGTAATCCCAGCCCCAGGTTTTTCCCCAGTTCCAATTGGTCCAAATCCAGTTGAGTGTGTTTTGCATGTAATCGGTGCGTACCAACGGGCATTTTGGAAGTATTCCGTAAGCTCCTAACACAGCCATATGATCGGAAGTGAACCGAATATCTTTGTAGGTGTCAGTGGCAGTTTCGGCAGCCAGATAAAGTTTATCCTGATAGGCCAATGGCGATAGTTTATCAATCATTTCGTCCCATTGAAGGTTGCGTTTCAAGCCCATTCGTTCGCGCCATTTCTGAGCTGTGCTCATGGCAAAATGCCAGTACGAAAGTTCGAAAGGCGGATTTACTGTTTCTGCTGCCCTCAGGGTTTCCTGAGCAGGAATGGCTCCTTTGAGCACATATCGTCCTTCCAGTTGATCGTAGGTGGCAAACGAGAACATGAATTTAGCCGTTTCGTCGACTAGTTTGCTATACTTTTCAAGCAGTTCGGGTGAGGGGTGACTGCGATAAACCAATTCGGCCAGATAGATGATATGCGGTTGTTGCCAAATAAGAAATGAACCTACTTTTGATGGTGCTTCTATGGCTGTAGGGTCGGTCATTTTCATCCAACGAACTCCCTGGAATCCTTGTCGTTTGGCAATTTCTTTTGCAATTGGGAATGCTTTGTTGTACCAACCGAGGCTTCGTTCCAGCAAATCGGAACGTCCCCAAAGTGCAAACTGTGCCTCGTGCCACCAAATCATTTCGAGATGGAATTTTCCATACCATGAGTTGTAGGTCAACCCTGTTTCTTGAGGAGGTACCGAGCCTGCACATTGGATAGCTAATAAATATTGCGACAGCACTACCCGGCGTTCCAGCTCAGGTGCGCGTTTGTCTTTACATTGCAAGAAATCAACAGCTCCACCTTTTGTCCAGAACGCATCCCAATAATTGTACGATGCCTGTTGGGTTTCGGCAACTGTTGGTTGCGTCATTTCACCGGGTTTGCCAGGCAGAAATGCAGCAGTAAACGCAAAATCATCTGTTGTGGGTTGAAGTACGAAATAGTTTTTTTCTTTTTCAATCAAAATGGCAGAGCCTTCCCATTGAATTTGGACGAAATAGGTAGTTGCATCAATTTTTCGTTCGAGCAATGCCGAGTTTGTGGTTTGGCTTACAAGTGTTGTGCTGTGTTTGTCGTTGCTGTTCCAATCACAGGCATCGTCGCTGTGTTCGCCGGTTGGGTAGGGGAAATGGAATTTTATACCTAAATGAGCTGTTGAGTTAATTTTGGCAGCAATTAGATCGTTTTGTGGGTGGGAAGTTGTTTCAACCTTGACGGGTTTTCCGGATACGTTGAAATGGCTTACAATTTCTCCCTTCCAAAGTTGGAGTTCTTGTTTGATATCGGTTATTTTATTCAAATACGTTGAATCAATTTCAAAGCCGATAATACCCAAGTGTAACCGATGTTGATTTACCCGAAACCATTCTGTAGCTCCTTTTTGTCGGTCGGTTCCATTAATTTGAGTAGAATATGGTTCTTCTTTTCCTCTGAAATTATAATTTTTCAGTGTCTCGCTGTGAAGATAATTATTGGGATTGGCAAAACTGTGCCATCCCCATTGGCTTTGAGTGCCAAGCGGTACGCCACTGCTGTATTTTTGAGGAAATGTTTGTAGACCAGTGGCATCAACAGTGAATGCAAATTCACCATTGCCAACTGATAAAGATGCTAATGAATCGAATGCATTTACGTTTGGATTATTTCTATTAACAAGAGCCTTGCGGTCAATTGCTGCTTGCATTAAAGTGCTGCAAGTGAATAAGAAGAGTATAAGACAAGCAAAGTGATTTTTTTTCATTGAGTAGATAATTATTGGGTCAAAATGAAAGATGATTCAGGTAGATTATAATTTCTATAACTTACCTGAATCATCAGTTTTTATTATTTTTTGGATCCGATTTTATCGTATTGATCTTCGGCTCTAATTTCGGTGTATTTCGGAGCGTCTATCATTTCAACCAGTGCGCGTAAAACCGGACCTTCACCCATTGGGTCGTTTTCCTGAGTAGGACGATTGTAGTAATATTGTACCGACGGCATAATGCCTGTACCTACGCAGATAGATGTAACATCTCCGTTGGGAGTTATTTTAGATAGCATTCCTTTTAGTCCTTGCTCTGCTACGTAAATAAAATCGGGGTGCAACCAACCTTCTTTTACACCACGTGCAATACCAAAAACAAACATAGCCGTTCCGGTAATTTCTTCGTAGGAGTCTTCTTTATTAAGTAATTGGTGCCAAAGTCCGTTTTTCCCTTGATAACGAGCAACTCCACTGGCCTGTTGTTGGAAGTTCTTAATGACAGCATTGCGCAGCGGATGATTTTTGGGCATGCGCGAAAGCAAATCGGCCTGTGCCATAAATACCCAACCGTTTGCACGGCTCCAATGCGCAACTCCATGTTCCTTATTATCCGTGTGGTAGCAATGGTAGTAAATTTGTTTCTCCGTACACCAAAGATATTTGTTGTATTTTAATATCTGATTGGCTGCATCGGTGAAATACTTGTTATCACCGGTAAACTTACCCATTCTACTCAAAAATGAGACAGCCATGAAAGCATCATCTGCCCATATCGTATTTTCGTGTGGCCAAATGCGGGCAATCGTTCCATCTTTCAACCGTGGCTCCAATACATTGAGGTGATGAGCCGTTTCGTTGATGTATTTTAGAAATGCATCGTTCGGTTGATGTTGTTGAAGCTCAATCAAACTGGCGCTCATAGGACCATTGTCATCCAGCCGTTTGCCGCGGAATATCATGTGCCAGCTAACATTGCGCACAGCACCCCAACCACCTTCAGCAAAAGCATTATTGTAAAGTTTTTTGAAATAATCCAAATTCCCTTCGTTAAATACAAAGTTCATGTTTTTCAAAACATAATTCTCGTATTTTTTGTCACTTAATTTATCGCCCAATTCCATAAGAGCAATATTCGTTACTCCGTTGGTATAGTGCCACTGATTATATTTCGATTGTACTTCTACATCTTTGGATAATGGAAGATCTTTTACAGTGCTATATGTCTCACCGGTCTTTTTGTTCTCGAACAAATAGGTGGTTGAATTGACGATGCGTTCTGCAATTTTTGTTGCTGTCTCTTTGGCCGACATGTTGGTTTGAGCTTGTACGCTGGGTACGCTCAAAAGCAAAGCCACGAAAGGGATGTTGAATTTTAATTTCATGAATTTTGTTCTTCTCTTTATTTTATTTGTTCCGTTATTTTTATTCTTTCATATGCCTGAAGAATAATAATGCAAATCAACAACAAATATAACGGATTAGAAATGGAGTGCTGTACAATAAAATAGAAAAAAGTACAGCTTGCATCAAATGCAAGTTGTATGATAGTTCAGCAGGTGGTTTTTTCACAAGACCTGAGCCTTAAAAATTTATTACTGAATAATTTCTCCTGGCACATTTTTAATGTCAATGTCCTTGCAATTCAGAATTTTAAGTGCAGGTCCACTCAATGATTTGATAACTACGTTTTTCAAAACAATGTGCTTACTCTCTTTTATCTCGCCACCGGTCTTAGCACTAATCATTGCATTTTCCACGTAGATTCCCTCAATAGGATTTTCAGGTAATCCATTGAAATACATGGCACGGGTAGCATTGGTACAAGATATGTTCTTGATATGTATGTTTCTGAAAGTTGGTGTTGTTTCATCTACTTTCGGAATGATACGTTTTACAGGTTGTCCATTTGCATCCTGAAGTACTTCCGAAGCCGATTTATTCATGTAGTACAAGTCGAACAGCAAAGGTTCAGTCACAATATCCATCATACCTATATTTTCGATATAAATATTTTCAACCATGCCACCACGTCCACGTTTACTTTTAAAACGCAGACCAACGTCTGTACCTAAAAATTTACAATTTGAGACTTTCATGTTGCGCACACCGCCCGACATTTCGCTACCAACCACAAAGCCTCCATGACCTTTGAAAACGGTGCAGTTATCTACAATCAGATTCTCGCAAACACGTGCACGTTGGCGACCTTCTTCATCTTTGCCACTTTTTATGCATATACCATCATCACCTACGTCGAATGTAGAATTGATAATTAACGAGTTTTTACAAGATTCCAAATCAATGCCGTCTCCATTTTCAGCGTAGCTCGGGTTGCGCACGGTCACGCCATCCAAAATTACGTTTTCGCACATGAGTGGGTGCAGATTCCATGCCGGAGAGTTTTGGAATAAAACTCCTTGCAAATAAAGATTTTTACATTCGATAAAACTAACCATTACCGGACGAAGAAAATCACGAATTGAATTCCATTCTGCATCGGTTTTGATATTTTTCGGAACATTCATATCTGCGAGTTGCTGTCCTTTCAGGTATTGCTCTGATGGAAACCAGTAATCTTCGCGTTTAAACACGCCACGATTAGCTGTGAATTTTTTCCAGTAGCTTTCAGTTACCGATTGTTTTTTCAATGCACGCCAGAAATGCCCGTTACCGTCAATAGCTCCATCGCCGGTAATGGCCACATTTGTCAGGTTGCGACCCGAAATTGGTGATTGACAGCGTTTCGTGGCTAGGCCCTCAAAAATAGTTTCAACCAATGGGTATAAATTTTTATCCGGCGAAAACAAAATGATGGCTCCTTTCTCGAGATGCAGGTTGATATTGCTTTTAAAAACAATCGGACCTGTAAACCAAACGCCCATGGGCACAGTCACTGTACCACCTCCTTTGGCTGCCAAAGTATTTATCGCTTTCGAAAATGCTTCGGTACACAAGTCTGTTCCATTGCCAATAGCTCCAAATTCGGTAATCGAAACGCTTTTGTTTGGAAAAACCGGTGTGTCAATTTTTGGCATATCGAAAGGTAGATTACTGTATAAATAATCGTACTTGTAAGTGCTTTGAGCTTGCATTGTAAATCCTGTCAGAGCAATGGTGGCAATAAGTAGTGAATGTTTTAATTTGGTCATTTCTGAAAATTGAATGGTTTAAATGATTTTTTTTGCGTTTAAGCTATTCGTAAATTGTAATTTTTACAGGGCTGCATAAGCCACTCTCTACGAGTGCCCAGTTACCGTAGTTGGATACTTTATAATTGATGTTTACAATATTTATTTCGTTGAAAATGCGCCAGTTGATGTTGCGACGGTCGTAGTCGGCAATCCGATTTGCAGGTAAATTAGTTACTTCTACGCGTAAGCTGTTTTCTCCGGCTCTCAGGTACTTGCTAATGCGACAATCGAATGGTGCTGCCCATACAATTCCGGCATCGATGCCATTTACAAATACACGGGCACTTTCGCGTACGTCTCCTAAGTTCAACATATATTCAGCAGCTGCTGAGATATTTGCCAGATTGAAAGTGGTTTCGTACACACCTGTTCCACAATTTACTTTCAGGGTTTCGTTCTCAAGTTTTGTCCATGAAGTCAATGTTTTAAGAGAGAAAGTGTCTTTTACCTGCGGCTCACTCTTGCTAAAATACAATTTCCATGGACGGGTCAATTCTACGGTCTGAATATTTTGTTTTAAATATTTCCAAATTGGAATTTGAATATTTTCCTTGGTAAATGTTTTCAAAATCAACGATTCTCCCGATTTCAGTTGAAGGTATACCTGTGCTTTTCCGTTCTGTTGCCGTACATTCGCTTTTCCCGTTTCGCCGGTCATAGGGTCAAATATCTGAGCCGAGGTAGTAGGAACAGACAATGTAATCCATTCACTTACATCTTCTTTGTGCAAGGCGCTGATGAAATAATGATACCCCTCGTCGTTGGAACGGCGAATGGCATGAAGCCCGTATTTAGTAATCATTTCTTCCGGTTGTATCCCAACAGCCAGAAGTGTTTCTTTGTAATCTGAGCCTGTAATTACAGTCCCGTTTTTAAAGGGTTGAACACTTGTTTTTGAAAAATCATTTGCCAGTGCTAATGTTTTCATAGACAATTTAAACTGCGCTCTGCGTTCTTTTAATCTGGCTAATCCGGGTACATCTTCGGGATAGTTTTCCATAAAAACTATTTTCGCGCCCTGCGATGTTAGATCAGCAATGTGTTTTAATACGTTTGCCGGCATTTTTTTTACAGCCGGTATTATTAAGGCTTTGTATCTGCTACCACTCTTGGTCACAATTTCGCCGTTCACACATGTTGATGAGACGATGAACTGATCGGAAATGTAATCAACATCATAACCATTTTCATAAATAGAGTGTACCACCTTGATAAATTTCGGCATTCTTTTATCCATGTCGTGGATACCGAACTGCAACAATCGTCCATTTTGCTCGTGCCAAATATCGTACACGGGTAAGTAAATCAGAAAATCATTATCAGGCTTTCCGCTTTGTAAAAACGATTGACAACGGGTGATATAATTCATCAACGCAGGAGCATCTTTCCAAACACTATTGGTGGGCGACATATCGATAGAGGCATAGAATTTCCATCCCGGCCACTCTGCATCTTTCGGCGAGTAGGTGGTGCCATGAAAATTCATATGATTTACACCTGCTACAAACATTAAATCCAAGTCGGGCTTGCATTGCGAAAGTGATGTACGGAAATGCTCTGTCAGCCAGGTAAATGTCTCCGAAGAGGTGAGCTGTTTTCCCGAGATATGCGCTGCTGAGGAAGCGTATTTCAACATCGACAATTCCGAATCATTTTTCCGGGTCAGCGAATCTTTGCGCAGCCCTTTTATCCCAAAGTCAGACAATCCAAAGCCTTCGCATTCGGGCACATCTACCGTTGCGTACAAATCAATCAGGTTACCCGGCGAACCATGTGCCTGATTTCTGGTTTTACTTCCATGCGCATGTGCCCAGTCTGTCCACTGTTTGGTAAAGTTTTCCAGTAATAATTCCGAAATGGTTTCACGATAATCCGTCAGCAATCGTGCAGATTCGTCTGTTTTGTTTTCGTCTAAAAATGCAGGTAAGTGCTCTTCCAGTTTATAGCCACGGCGGGTGTAAAATTGTTCAAAAATATTTTCTGTCCAGTCGGCACCATACACTTCGTACGAATCATTAAAAAAGTTATGTGGATAACCGGTATTTGTTTCTGCAAAAGCATTTTCGAAGCGGGAAAGATATTTTTTTACTGCTGTTTTCGAAAAGTGATCCATAACATAGCCTTCGCCACCCGGAGCAGCTCGTTTTACTTTTTGGAATGTTTTTCCATTGAATACAGCAATTAATTGCCAGTTACCTTTTGGCGCTTTCCATGAAATATTTCCGGTATTGTCGACGAATTTAGTAAGATCTATGACTTTTTTATCCTGAAACGCCATCAATCGTTGCAACTTGGCTATTGGTTGTTGGTCTTTTTCGTCAGGAGCTATTTTAGCTGTAAATGCCTGTTTATTTGTTGTTTGGTGTTTTTTAAAGACTAATTTTGATGCTGCATCTCCGATAGTTACCTCGGGACCGCCAAAAGGCCATCCTGTTCCGGTATTCATATCCGTTTGGATACTCAATCGCCCTGTTTCAGCAATGGTATGTTGGAGCATTCCCATCCATTTGTTGGAAAGAAAAGGGATATTGTTCCGGTCGTTTTTTTGTACGCCGTAAATAGGTGTAATCTCTACTGTTCCAATTCCGGTTTTGGCATACTCTTCCAGGTTATAAGTCAGATTGGTTTTGTCCACAGCACTTCCCAACCACCACCAGCGGACGCCGGGGCGCATTTCAGTCGTGATTTTTGGCCACGAGCTTGTTTGTGCAATTGCTGATGTTCCTAAAAAAGACAAAAAAAATCCGAAGCCCATAATGAGGGACTTTGAGTGGAAAGTGATTTTCATAATAT
Source organism: Paludibacteraceae bacterium (assembly GCA_942493025.1). Lineage (GTDB taxonomy): Bacteria > Bacteroidota > Bacteroidia > Bacteroidales > Paludibacteraceae > Paludibacter. The sequence continues at coordinate 2,313,563 of OW818663.1, read as the reverse complement.
GTTTTTAGTGTTTTAATTGAATGCTGTTTATTCATGATGCCGGAAGCTATACCGAATAGTTACATAGCATTATCATTGGAAATCATCTAAAACTGAATTCCCGTGTAAGTCTGTGTAACAGCTACAAAAATACTCTTTAGTGCATATAGTTATGTGTAATTTTTGATACATATACTGTATTTTTGTACGAAACCCATTTTTTTTTCAATTTAATGTAGGATGAGCACGTGTAGAATGAAAAAGGGGTTGCCTCATATTGAGACAACCCCTTCGAAAGATCGTTTTTATTTTCTACAATAAAGTTCCGAATAGAATAAAGATTAATGCAGCCAAAGCGGCACTTACCGGAATGGTTAGCAACCATGCTGTGAGCAAACTACGTGTAACACCCCAGCGCACAGCCGAAAGTCTTTTTACTGAACCAACACCAATAATTGCACCCGTAATAGTGTGAGTGGTACTTACCGGTATTTTTAAAATTTCAGTTAGATATAGTGTTAATGCTCCTGCGGTCTCTGCTGCAACTCCTTCTAATGGAGTTACTTTGGTAATGCGCGAACCCATTGTTTTGATGATTCTCCAGCCACCCGACATGGTGCCAAGCGAAATAACCCCAAAACAAGAAAAAGCAACCCAGTCGGGCAAATCCTTTATTGAAGAGATTCCCATATCAATACCGCGGGCATGAGCTGCAATCATGGCTGCAGCAATAATTCCCATTACTTTTTGCGAGTCATTCAATCCATGACCAATACTGAATAGACCAGACGAAACTAATTGCAATCTTTTAAACCATTGATTAGCTTTATGTGGATTTACTCTCTTGAAAATGTATAGAATTAAAATAGTCAGTAATGACGAAACCATCATACCGATAAGCGGTGCCAATACAATGAACGAAGCAATTTTTATGATTACCTCAGCTTTTATAGACTCAAAACCACTTGTAGTATATCCGCTGGCTACTATGGTGCTCATAATAGCTGCTCCGGCAAATCCACCAATCAAGGTGTGCGACGATGACGATGGAATTCCAAGCCACCAGGTGGCTAAGTTCCATATTATGGCAGCAACAATTCCTGAGAAAATGACAGGAAGCGTAATGTATTGTTCAATTACAGCTTTAGAAACGGTGTTGGCAATCCCAAATTCTCCAATAACATATTTTGCAATAAAGAAAGCGACGAAATTGAAGAATGCAGCCCAAAGTACAGCCTTAAAGGGTGTTAGTACTTTTGTAGACACAATTGTAGCAATGGAATTAGCAGCATCATGAAACCCATTGATATAATCGAAAACTAAAGCCAGTACGATAATAGTAATTAATAGCGTCATTTTGTTTTTTTGAAGTTATTATGCGTACTTAACAATAATCGTTTTGATGATTTTTCCAACATGTTCTGCTGCATCTGTGGCTTTCTCAAGCTCACTCATAATCTCCTTCAATTTGATAATTTCAACTGCATCTTTTTTGTTTTCGAATAAATCAATTAAGAAGTTTTCGTAAACATCGTCAGCTTTGTTTTCAGTTACTTTCAGTTCTTTACAATACTCTTTGATTTTTTTCGAGTTCTTTTTCATTACATCCAGTTCTGCCACAGCTTTTCCTATTGAAATAGCACCTTCTTTAACCAGGTTTGCAATCTCAACTGCACTAGCCGGAATTTCTTTTGGATTGTAAAGTACAATTTTTTTAGCACAACTGTTGATGTAGTCTGTCACATCGTCAAGTTTATCCGCCAAATGGTGAATGTCCTCACGGTCGAATGGTGTGATGAAAGTCGAATTCAGTTCGTCAAATATTTTAGCCGACAAAGCATCTCCTTTTTTTTCTTGTTCTTTGATTTTTTTATAATACTCAATGGCAGACTCATGATCTGCTTTTTCAACACATTCGATAATTAAGTCGGATGCTACAAGTATTACATCTGCCATTTCTTTTAAAATGGGAAAAAACTTAGGTTCTTTTGGTACAAATTTGTCGAAAAAAGAATTGTTCATAACAAAAATAGTTTACGAGAATTTTAATTGTAAATTTTATTGTTTTATTCGTATTGTAGCCCAATACATTGTGAGTTAACAGTTTTGTCTGCTTTCCGAGTGCAAATGTACTAAAACAGTTCTACTATTACACAATTTTTAATACAAATTTAATAGAATTGTAACATCAATATCGATGAAAATTGAAATAGTTAATATTAAGTGCTTCGATCAAAGAGATTATGTCTTTAAATAATTGTATTTTATTGAACTAATAGGTTTGCTGTCAGTGGTCTATCTGTGTGATTTGTAACTTTATGTTTTCTGGCTGAAGATGTTGTGATAGAGTAAATATTTATTTTCAAATAAAAAACAAGCGAAATTTTTCTTTGATTTGGAAAAATGTTTTACTTTTGCAGAACTAATTAGTACTAACAAAAAAATAATAAGAAAATGGCTTACGTAATTTCAGAAGATTGTATTGCTTGCGGTTCATGTATCAGCGAATGTCCTGTTGACGCAATTGCAGAAGGTGATATCTATGTTATCGATGCTGATGTTTGTACCGACTGTGGCACTTGTGCCGATGTTTGTCCTTCAGAAGCAATTAGTCCGGCATAATATTGCAACGTATTAATAATGAAAGACCTATTCGTTTTCGAATAGGTCTTTTTTTGTGATAAACTCAGGGCTTGAATCCCGACTCTTCAAGTATTTTTTGGTAATTGTTTTCGTCCATCAGATTCTTCAACCCAATGTTTTGATTTTTTTTCATGTAGCTGTCTACAATTTGCCAACCGAGCCAGGTTCCCAGTCGACCCGGCGAATCTTGCGATACAGGCGCAGTAAAGGGAGCGTCGTTCATGTATTTGCTGATTAATAGCATATTGGTCGAAAATAAATCCTTGTTCTCAATAATAGTTCCCCAGATTTCTTTTTCATAACTTTTACACCACTTCCACTGTTCAGGGGTATATCCCATCAAATCCTCCGGTTTCTCGTTTGGCATAAATACGGACAATAAGTACATCACTTTTCCTCTGAAAATCATATTGTCCAGTAGTCTGTCTTTGCTACCGTCCATTACAAACATTCTGAACAGTGTAGCCGAAACCAGGTCGGTAGCTACACATTCGCGACGCATGTTTACGAGAAGGTAATCGTAGCTGAGGTCCTTGTAGGCCGGGTAATCACTACCCAGGTATAAATCGGTGCCTAGGGCAATGAATTTATCGTTCATTAGTACAGAACGGTTAAAACCGGATACAAAGAAATATATCTCAGGAAGCTTTACTTCGGGGAAATAATGATGGATGTATGTATAGCTTTCAGAAACCGTGTTTTCAATATCGGATATGTCGTTGAACTTTTCGAGTACGGTTTTATTTACCTTTGAAAAGGTGTTGTCGGAATTATATTTCATGAAGAGCTGACGAATAGCGGCAGTATCTTTTGCATCTACATTGAGTACTTCAGCTGTGTACACAGGCAGAAATTGAGCGTAGCTCTTGTATAACTTTGACAATGTCAGCCCCGAATTAGTGGAGTCGAGTGAGATTAAATCCTTGTCGAAACGCTGTATTTTAACACCCACGCGGTTTTTTGTGGTGTCGATTTCGAAACGGTTACTTTTATTGCACGATGACAAAAACAAGGGCAGTGAAATCAGAAAAATGAATGTTTTTTTCATTGTCTACTGTTTTTTTTAGGTCCAAAAAAAGCGCAAATTGCAAAGTCTAAACCTGCCTTTTGCGCTTTTTATATGGAATTTGAGATTTATTTTTTTCCTTTTACTGCTTTTTGTTGTTCCCGTTGCATTTTTTCTAAGCGATCCATAAAACCACCTTTTTTAGCAGGCTTTTTGGCATTGCTTGCACGCTTGGCGTGTAGTTGGGCAAGTAGCTTTTTCTCGTCAACTGTAGCGCGGATAATGTAAGTTTGAATTACAGAGAACAGGGTTGCGATAAAGTAGTAGTAGCTCAATCCTGAAGCATAATCGTTGAACATAAACATAAATGCCACCGGCATTAAGTACATCATCCATTTCATTCCCGGAATTTGTTCTTGTCCGCCCGAACTTGCCATGTTAAGGTGAGTGTAAAGCACACTTGTTATCGTCATTAATACACAGAATAAACTGATATGGTTGCCAATAAGCGGAATATGAGTGCTCCATGTGAAAATAGCATCGTATGACGATAAATCTTTGGCCCACAAGAAACTTTGTTGACGAAGTTCGATAGAAGCCGGGAAGAAATTGAATAGTGCAATCAGAATTGGCATTTGCAATAACGAAGGTAAACAGCCACTCAATGGGCTTACGCCCACTTTTCCGTATAGCTCCATTGTTGCTTTTTGTCGCTCTGCAGCTTTCTCTGCGGGGATACGTGCATTAATCTCATCAATTTCCGGTTTCAAAACACGCATTTTTGCGCTGGAAATATATGATTTATAGGTCAATGGCGATAGAACCAGTTTAATGGCAATGGTCATCAGTAAAATGATTAATCCAAAATTGCTCATAAACTGACTGAACAGATTAAACATTGGGATAATGGCATATCTGTTCACCCAACCAAAAATGGCCCAACCTAATGGTATTATTTGGTTCAATTTGAGTTTCGAGTCAGTAGGTAATTCTTTGTCGTAGTTTGAAAGAATTTTATATTGGTTAGGACCTAAAAATAATTGGAAAGTGGTCGGTACTTTACCCGTTGGATCAAAAGCCACTGTCATCTCAGCCTCATAAGCTTTCAGGAATTTAGAAGTTTCATTTTCTTCTACCTCACTTTTCAAGGTTGTAGAAGTGAAGTCTTGATTGGCTATAAGAATGCTACTGAAGAACTGGTCTTTAAAGGCAATCCATTTTACTTTGTTCGGTAGCTCTTTTTCTTCGTTCTTACTTTCACTCAATTTTTCAACATCATCGGCCACATATTTATATTCGATAGCTGCATAGCGATTTTCGGTTGAACGACTCATTTCCTGTTGGCGGATTTTTGACGACCATTGCATGTCCAACGAATTTATTCCTGCAGGCATAACCGCGTTCATGCCGCAGGCTTTAATTCCAAAACTGAGCATGTAGTTTTTCGATGGCAAGGTATATGCAAAATCCATATAAGCTGTACCTGTAGTTTTCAAACGCATGATTAATGTTTGATTACCACTTGCATCTTTTGTTACTGTCGAAACCGGCTCGAAATACAAGTCCTTACTGTTAAGTACGCGATTGTTTTTGGTTGCCAGCGTAAAGCCCATCGAGCTTTCTTCAGCATCAAAAAGCATCAATGGCAAGGTGTCGTGGGTTTTGTAGTTTTTCAGTTGTGCCGAATAAATACGTCCACCTTTGCTGCTAATAGTCAGCTTGATTAATTCATTCTCAAGCGTGTAGAATTTCTCTTCGCCTTTTGCAGATGCACTGAAATCGCCAAATGAGCTGCTAATGGCTGCCGTATCGGTTCCAATAGTTGAATCTTTTGATACCGTTGCAGTTTTGTTTATTGCGGTTTCGGCTAGCACTTTAACTTGTTGCACTAATGCAATAGAATCATTATAACGCTTTTGAGCCAGAACTTCTTTTTCATTTGGCTTGTTTAGCTGCCAAAATCCTAAAAGAATTAGCCCGATAAGTGAAAAGCCAATAATCGTATTTTTATCCATATTTTTTATGTGTCTGCGGTCGACTATCTGGTGTCAACTGTCTTTTATTTTTATTTTTTTTTTTACTTTATATTCAATTGTATTGATTGATATACTGATGATTAAGTAATATTTATTTTTGGATAGCAGCCTTTACGAAGCTAATAAATAATGGATGAGGTTTTACGACCGTACTGCTATATTCGGGGTGAAATTGAACCCCTACATACCATTTGTGCGATTTCAGCTCTACAATTTCTACCAGATTTGATTCAACATTCATTCCACTGCAAATCATACCGGCTTTTTCAAATTCGTCTTTAAACTCGTTGTTGAACTCGAAACGGTGACGGTGACGTTCGCTGATGTTTTCTTTTCCGTAAATTTCGAAAGCTTTGCTGCCTTTTTTTAATTTACATTTGAAAGCACCTAAACGCATGCTTCCGCCTAAATTCAAAATGTCTTTTTGCTCATCCATGATGTCCACTATTTTATGAGTAGTGGTTGAATCAATTTCAGTACTGTTTGCATCGGCATATCCAAGTACATTTCTGGCAAATTCGATAGACATAGTTTGCATTCCCATACAAATACCCAAACATGGCATGTTGTTTTCGCGTGCAAATTTCAATGCGGTAAATTTACCTTCCATTCCACGTGGGCCAAAACCGGGGGCAACAATTATACCATTGAGACCGGACAATTTCTTCTCTACGTTTTCTTCTGTCAATTTGTCCGAAAGTATCAGTTCCAACTTCAATTTCTTGTTATTATATGCGCTTGCATGCAATAATGACTCAATAATTGATTTGTAAGCATCAGGCAGCTGAACGTATTTTCCAACTATTCCGATGCGGACTTCTTCTTTTGCATTCTCCAGTTTTTCAACAAATTCTATCCATTTTGCCATGTCGGCAGCAGGGGTTTTGGCTAAGTCGAAGCCCATTTTGGTAAGTACCACTTCATCCAGTTTTTCGTCCTGCATGTTTAACGGCACTCGGTAGATGGTCGGTACATCAATCGACTGCATGACAGCGCTTTGTTCCACGTTGCAGAATAAAGCCACTTTTTTGCGAATGTCTAATGAAATATTATGCTCGGTACGCAGAACCAGAACATCGGCCTGAACGCCTTGCTCCTGTAGTGCTTTTACAGAGTGTTGGGTAGGTTTTGTTTTCAATTCTTTGGCGGCTGCCAAATAAGGCACATACGTTAAATGGATAATCAGACATTTGTTGCCTAGTTCCCATTTCAACTGACGTACGCTCTCAATATACGGTAACGATTCAATATCGCCAACGGTTCCACCAAGCTCGGTAATGACAAAGTCGAATTCGCCTTTGTTACCTAATAGTTTGATGTTGCGTTTAATTTCGTCGGTAATGTGCGGAATAATTTGCACCGTTTTACCCAAATAATCGCCGCGACGCTCTTTGTTTATTACGTTTTGATAGATTCTGCCGGTTGTAACATTATTTGCTTTATGGGTTTCAACTCCCAAAAAGCGTTCGTAATGCCCTAAGTCAAGATCGGCCTCATGACCATCTACGGTTACATAGCATTCGCCATGTTCGTAGGGGTTTAATGTACCTGGATCCACGTTGATATACGGGTCTAACTTTTGATTGGTCACCTTAAATCCACGGGCTTGCAACAGTTTCCCAAGGGATGCAGCAATAATTCCTTTGCCTAATGATGAAGTAACTCCACCGGTTACAAAAATGTACTTTGTCTCTTTCACGCTGTTTTTTTCTTACGAATTCCTACCTATAAGAACCCTATTTTATAAGGCTGCAAATTTCGGAAAAAAAACTGAATAACGAAAGTAAATAACTGCTTTTGTTTTTCAATCAGTTATCTATATGAAATTGTTTATCAGAATGTTCAAATTTTCAATCATTTTATTACAACATTTTAATAGATAGTTGTTTATGTTCATAAGCCTCAAATCTGAATTTTAAATAATGAATGTAAGTAGTATAGGGTCAGAAGAATATTTATATAAATTGAACTTTTTTTGAAATCTGGCTGTTTAAAATGAAGATGAAGAGAAATGCAATTTAATGTATAATCAAAAAAAATATTGCTATGAAAAGTAAGCACTTAAACTACGCGCTGGTATTTATTTTTGTTGTCTTCGTGAGAACGGTTGGGTTTTCGCAGGTTGTGACCGATACGGCAACTTTGAAGTCAGAAAACAAGGATTTCACGTATAAATGGGTCGAGCCGGTTTTTCAAACGGTGGATATAGATTCAGTGAAGCAACAAAAAGTGGATAATGAGAACTATTTGAAAAGTATTGAATTGTTGGAAGACAGGCTTCAAAGCAACAAAAAGGAATTGAAAATGCTTACCAGTCAGGCAAACGATGAGGCCAAAGTGATAAGTAATGAACGGAAGTATGTAGCCGAGAAAAAGAAGTTTGCCAAAGATGAAGATAAATTTTTGAAAACTGAAAAGAGCTATAGAGATAAAGAAGCAAAGCTATTGATGGTGGATAGAAAGGGGCTGAAAAAACTCTCGAAGGAGTTGAACAATGAGGAGTTGAGAGATCGGACTTCAAAATTAGACGAAAAGGACAACAAGATAAAAGACCTCGAAAGCCAATGGAATAAAAGACGTGATGATTTAAAATATAGTCTGAGTGAAATTGCTGAAAAGGAAGCTAAATTGGATAGGCGTGAGGTGGAGGTAAACAACCGTTTGCGCGAGCTTGACCGAACAAAATCCGCACAGGATTTGAAAGCAAAGCAACTAAATTTGGAGAAACAGCAAACCAAACTGGAGATAAAAAAATCGAAAGCTTTGCTCAAAACTAATTAGTTTTAGATGCTAATTCAGGAAAAATGATATTTTTCTTGCTCAATTAAAATAAATTTATCATCTTTGTACCCGAAAATAAAACAAAAAGAAAATGAACTCAATTTTGACAGTAAATAAATTTTGGTGGTGGCACTTACAGATTAGCTAATCGTGAGATGTTACACCTATGTATATTGTCGAAATTAAAAAAGATATTACAAAAAGGCTTGTCGGACTCACGATAAGCCTTTTTTCGTTATAACTACCCCCGACCCCTAAAGGGGAGGAAGAAAAATACTACTGCTAATTACAAAAAGAAATATATGGATCAGAATAATATTGATAAATTAGGAGACGAAACTAACACAAGTTCCCCTTCAGGGGCTAAGGGTCGTTATTCAATAGACAACAACGGTTATTACGGCAACTTCGGTGGAGCCTATATCCCTGAAATTTTGCACGGAACAGTGGAGCGATTAAAAGAAGCTTTTTACGCAATCAAGGATGATGCAACGTTTAAAGCCGAATATTATGAACTGCTCAAAAACTATGTAGGTCGCCCGTCGCCATTATATTTTGCCAAGCGTTTGTCAGCAGAATACGGCACAAACGTTTACCTGAAACGTGAAGACCTGAACCATACCGGTGCGCATAAAATCAACAATGCACTGGGACAAATCCTGTTGGCAAAACGGATGGGCAAAACCCGCATTATTGCCGAAACGGGAGCCGGACAACATGGTGTGGCTACTGCTACGGCTTGTGCGTTGATGGGTTTGGAATGTATCGTGTTTATGGGCAAAACGGATGTAGAACGTCAGTTTTTGAACGTACAAAAAATGCGCATGTTGGGTGCAACGGTGGAGCCAGTAACTAGTGGTAACTGGACGCTGAAAGATGCTACCAATGAAGCTATTCGCTATTGGTGCTCAAATCCTGATTCGTTTTATATTATCGGGTCGACCGTTGGACCGCATCCATATCCCGATATGGTTGGATTTTTCCAGTCGGTCATCAGCGAAGAAATTAAAAGGCAATTACAGGAGCAAATTGGACGCGATTATCCCGATTATCTGATGGCCTGTGTGGGTGGCGGAAGTAATGCCATGGGAACCTATTATCACTATATTAATGATGAACGGGTAAAAATTATCTCGGCAGAGGCTGGCGGTTTGGGTGTCGAGACCGGCGAAACTGCTGCAACAATAAGCATTGGAACCGTCGGAATTATTCATGGTTTCCGCACTTTGTTGATGCAGGACGAAGATGGGCAGATTACAGAGCCTTACTCTATTTCTGCCGGATTGGATTACCCGGGTATTGGCCCTGCTCATGCTTATTTCGCAGAAGTTGGTCGAACAAAGGTACACGCTATCAATGATGATGAAGCACTTGAAGCCGCTTTTGAACTAACCCGATTGGAAGGAATTATTCCGGCTATTGAGTCGGCTCATGCATTGGCACTTTTGAAAAAAGAAAAAGATACTTTCAAGCCGGATGATATTGTGGTTCTCACAGTTTCGGGCAGGGGAGATAAGGATATGGATACTTATGTAAAATATTTTAAAAAATGACAATAGACAACAGACAGCTGTACTAAGTCTTTTCAGTTGTCCGTTGACTGTAGTCTGTCGTCAAATAATTATGAAACTATACGTCAATTCAAAAAAAATGCTGGCCGATTTGCAGACGCCGGTAGGGATTTATCTCAAAATACGCGATTTATATACCAATTCGGTGTTATTGGAGAGTTCCGATTATCACGGGGTTGAAAACAGTTACTCGTACATCGGCTTTTGCCCGATTGGTGGTATCTCGGTAAATCACTTTTTGATTTCGGAAGAATATCCGGATGGTAGCCGAATTGAAACTCAGGTGACAGATAAGCTAACCGTTGCCGAGCGTTTTGATGCATTCTTGAAATCGGTAGAGTTGGTTAAAAATGACAATCCGGTTGGCGTAAATGGTCTTTTCGGATATTCGTCATACGAGTCTGTTCAGTATTTCGAGGATGTGAAACTCAAGGCGCGCGAAACGGTTCCCGGGAGCATGCCCGGTTTACATTATGTGTTGTTTAAATACATTATTGCCGTGAATCATTTCAATAACGAACTGACCATTATTGAAAATTTACAGGAGGGTGAAACTACTGCTATTCCTAATATTGAGGAAACTCTATTGAATAACAATATTGCCACTTATGATTTTCAAGCTATTGGCGAAGAAAAGTCGGATATATCGAACGAAGATTATAAAAAAATGGTGGCACGTGGTAAAGAGGAATGTTTCAAAGGAAATGTTTTCCAGATTGTTCTTTCGCGCCGCTTTTATCAACAATACAAAGGAGATGATTTTATGCTGTATCGCACACTACGTTCGGTAAATCCTTCGCCTTATTTGTTTTACTTTAATTTTGGCGATTTCCGTATTTTTGGCTCGTCGCCCGAAGCGCACCTTGTGGTTGATGCCAAAAAGCAGAAGGCTTATATTAAACCGATTGCGGGGACCTTTCGCCGTACGGGAGATGATGAAAAAGACTTTCAACTGGCCGAGAAACTGCGTGTAGATAAAAAAGAAAATGCCGAACATGTGATGTTGGTAGACCTTGCTCGTAACGATTTGAGCAGAAATACCGACCATGTGGAAGTAGAAGTATTCCGCGAAGTACAATATTATTCGCACGTGCTTCATTTGGTTTCGAGCGTTAGTGGAAAACTAAAACCCGATACGAAAGTTATCAAACTGTTTGCTGATACTTTCCCAGCCGGAACACTTTCAGGCGCTCCAAAAATTAAAGCTATGCAATTGATTGATAGCATCGAACCGCACGATCGTGGCCCTTATGGCGGATGTATCGGCTATATCGGTTTCGATGGTAGTTTCAATCAGGCCATCACTATTCGCTCATTTGTGAGTAAAAACAATACACTCTACTATCAGGCCGGTGCAGGTATCGTTGCCAAATCGGACGAAGAAAGTGAGATGCAGGAAGTGAATAATAAACTGGCTGCATTGAAGCGTGCAGTAGAAGTAGCATCTGGAAAATAAAATTGATTCATATTTAATTTAAAAATGGATAATCAGATAGAAATATATAAAACTTCGGATAATCAAACAGAAATCAGTGTTCAGTTTGATACGGATACTGTCTGGTTGACACAGAATCAATTAAGTAAACTTTTTGAAAAAGATAGAACTGTAATAACCAAACATATTCGTAATATTTTCAATGCTGGTGAATTAGACAAGAAAGTGGTTAGTGCAAATTTTGCACTAACCACTCAACACGGTGCTATCGAGGGGAAAACTCAAACCAAAGACGTTGTTTATTACAATCTGGATGTAATAATATCAGTTGGTTACAGAGTTAATTCTGTTCGGGGTACTCAATTTCGCCAATGGGCAACAAAGCGACTTAAAGATTATTTGGTTCAGGGTTATGCCATTAACGAGAACCGACTTGTTCAAAAACAACAGGAGATTGAATATCTGAAAACCGGTATTCGTATTTTGAATCGTGCAATAGAACAACAAGCTACTGCGGAAGACAGTTCTGTATTAACGGTTTTTGCCAAAGGTTTATCATTGCTCGATGCTTATGATCATCAGAAATTAGACAAAAAAGGTCTCACTATTTGTGAAACGATTTATCCTACTTATGATGATTACATGCGCCTGATTCAATCTATGTATTACAGTAATCCATCGGATGTATTTGCGAAGCATAAAGATGATAGTTTTAATAGTTCAATAAATCAAATTAGTCAGTGTTTTGATGGATCAGAATTGTATCCGACATTAGAAGAGAAAGCAGCTAATTTGCTCTATTTTATTACAAAAAATCACTCATTTGTTGATGGAAATAAACGTATTGCAGCAGCTTGCTTTGTTTATTTTATGGAGAAAAACAATGCTTTAGATAACTCTAATGGGAATCGAATTATTAGCAATGAAGCGTTGGCATCACTAACTCTGTTTATTGCAACAAGTAAAACAGAAGAATCTGAAATAGTTAAGCAATTTATTATAAGTATTTTAAATCAAAATAAATAACATGAAAATACTAGTTTTCGATAATTACGACTCGTTTACCTATAATTTGGTGCACGCAGTTAAAAAGTTGGGATACACCGATTTGGAAGTGCATCGCAACGACCGGATAGCATTGGAAGATATTGCACGATTTGATAAAATCATCCTGTCGCCGGGACCGGGTGTACCCTCGGAATCGGGCATTTTGCTCGATGTGATTCGCACCTATGCACCCACAAAACCAATTTTAGGGGTTTGCCTTGGTGAACAAGCCATTGCCGAAGCCTTTGGTGGAACACTAATCAATCTTACCGAAGTGCATCATGGGGTTAGTTCCATGGTGGATGTGTTGGAAGAAGATGTGCTGTTTAAAGGCTTAGACAAGAAATTGGAAGTGGGCCGTTACCATTCGTGGGCTGCTGAGAGAAGCACTTTGCCCGAATGTTTGACCATCACTGCTGTTGACGAAGAGGGTATGATTATGGCATTGGCACACAAAACCTACGATGTGCGTGGCGTTCAGTTTCATCCGGAGTCTGTTTTGACACCCGCTGGGGAGCAAATGCTGAAGAATTGGTTGGAAGCTTAATTGATAAATAACTTTTCCGAAGTATCAGACTATAGAAAAGTTCAAATGATAGTCAATTGTTATATAATTGACGTCATTGCGAAGCTGAAACACTCCTCTGAACCAATAAAAGATGTCATTGTAAGGCTAAATGATTCCATTGTAAGGTTTAAAGATATCATTGTAAACTAGAAAGATGCCATTGCGAAGCATAAAGGTATCATTGCAAGGGTAGAAGATATCATTGTAGAGTAAAAAGATGCCATTGCAACGATGAAAGATATTATTGCACGAAACATAAAGGTAAAATGACATTGTACGAAATAAAGATTGTATTCTAATAGTTAGAGAGATTAAAACTCAGCTATTTTAAATTAAATTTATGAAACAAATACTGAATCAACTTTTCAATCATCAGTCGCTGACGCGTGATGAGGCGGCCGAGGTGATGGCCAATATGGCTGGTGGAAAATATAATGAATCGCAGATTGCCGCGTTTATTTCGGTTTATCTGATGCGTAGTATCGAACTGGAAGAAGTTATAGGCTTTCGGGATGCGTTGCTGAACACGGCTGTGCAGATAGATTTATCCGAATTCGACCCCTTGGATATTGTAGGAACCGGTGGGGATGGCAAAAATACGTTCAATATTTCTACATGTAGCTGTTTTGCAGTGGCGGGTGCCGGTTATAAAGTGGCTAAACACGGGAACTACGGTGCTACTTCGGTAAGTGGTTCTTCGAATGTGTTGGAGTACTTCGGGGCGAAGTTTACCACCGATACCGACATTATCAAGCGTTCGTTGGACGAAGCGGGTTTTGCTTATTTGCATGCTCCTTTTTGCAATCCTGCTATGAAAAATGTAGCTCCGGTGCGTAAAAGCCTCGGCGTTCGTACATTCTTCAATGTGCTTGGACCGCTCATTAGCCCGGCTCGTCCCAATTATCAATGCCTTGGTGTGTACGATTTAAAAATGATGCGTCTTTATAATTATATTTACCAGAATTTAGGCTGCCAATATTCTGTGGTTCACTCGCTGGATGGATATGATGAAATCTCGCTGACAGATACCTGCAAAGTGTCCAATAACCTTGGTGAATTTGTTTATACACCGGAGCAATTGGGTTTCAGGAAGCTAAAACAGGAAGAACTTTGGGGTGGAAACACGGTAGACGAAGCGGCTCAGATATTTATGAATGTATTGGACAACAAAGCAACTGAAGCGCAGCGCAATGCTGTAATTATCAATACTGCCTTTGCTATTCAGACACGCAGCTCGTACAAACCACTCGAACAATGTAAAGCCGAAGCAGCCGAATCGCTGAAAAGCGGGCATGCAAAGAAGGCGTTTGAAAAGTTTGTGGAGATTTATAAATAAGACCCCTAGCCCCTAAAGGGGGAACTAAATTACCACCGATTATTATTTTGATATGATAGATAAAATTATAGGAGACGAAGCTAACTCTAATTCCCCTTTAGGGGTTAGGGGTAATATTTTAGATAGGATTATTGCTTCCAAAAAAGTTGAAGTTGCTTTGCGAAAGGAAACTACTTCAATAGAGATATTAGAAAAAGCTCCGGCTTTCTCTCGTAAATGCCTTTCGATGAAGCAAAGTTTGTTGAATTCGGAATCGGGAATCATTTCTGAGTTTAAGCGCAAATCACCTTCGCTCGGTTGGATTCATGAGGATGCTGATGTGGTGGACGTAACGTCAGGTTATAGCGCAGCGGGTGCTTCGGGTATTTCAATTCTTACCGACCTGGAATATTTTGGTGGAACGCCGATGGACTTGATGGCTGCACGACCATTTATCACTTGCCCTGTGTTGCGGAAGGACTTTGTGATTGATGAATATCAGCTTTTCGAAGCGAAAGCCATGGGTGCTGATGTAATATTACTCATTGCTGCAGCATTGACGGTAGAGCAAACCTTGCAACTTGCCCGTAAAGCGCATGAACTCGGACTGGAAGTATTACTCGAAGTGCATAATGCTGAAGAACTTGGGCATGCCAACGACTTTGTGGATATGCTGGGTGTAAACAACCGGAATTTGAAAACTTTCGAGCAATGCATACAAACCTCCTTCGATTTGGCAGCATTGATACCAGATAAGTTTGTAAAAGTGAGTGAAAGCGGTCTTTCTAAAACTGAAACCGTAAATGAATTACGAAAAGTCGGCTACAAGGGTTTTCTGATGGGTGAGAACTTTATGAAAGAAGAAAATCCTGCGGAAGCGTTGACTAATTTTATTGCAAATTTACAGTAGAGACGCAAAGCCTTGCGTCTCTAACAATAGATTGAATATGATAATAAAAATCTGCGGGATGAAAATTCCCGAAAATATTGCCGCTGTGGCTGCCTTGAAGCCTGATTTTATGGGTCTTATTTTTTATCCAAAATCGCCACGCTATGCCGAAACTTTGGATATTGCTGCTTTGAATGCATTGTCACCATCCATCAAAAAGATAGGCGTGTTTGTAAACGAGAACTTGGAAAATATCCTCACCATTGCTTACAAATACAAGTTGGATGGGTTGCAACTTCACGGTACAGAACTGGTAGACATGTGTGCTAAGCTCAAAAGGGCCGGGTATATCGTTATCAAAGCTTTTCCTATAGCTGAAGCATATAATTTCAAAGTAACAAAGGACTATGAAGGTGCCTGCGATTATTTTCTCTTCGACACTAAAACGGATGCTTACGGAGGATCCGGTTTGAAGTTTAATTGGGCTATGTTGGAAGAATACAGAGGCGAAACACCCTTTTTGCTTAGTGGAGGTATTGCCGCTGATGATGCGGAAGCTATTCTGAAAATTGAACATCCCAAGTTTGTCGGAATAGATTTGAATAGCAAATTCGAACTGAAACCGGGACTGAAAAATATTGATTTGCTAAAGACTTTTATTCTAGAGCTAAAAAACTAACAAATTACTTACTCCTTACCTCTTACTTCTTATTCCTAAATAAAATGAATAGAATCAATAAATTATTTCAACAAAAATCCGAGAATATTCTTTCGGTCTACTTTACTGCGGGTTTCCCGAAATTGGAGGATACACTGCCGACGCTTAAATGTTTGCAAGCCAACGGAGTGGATTTAGTAGAAATCGGTGTGCCATTTTCCGATCCCATGGCCGATGGGCTGGTGATTCAAAATAGTAGTCATGCTGCCTTGCAAAACGGAATGAGCATTCGTAAACTGTTCGAGCAACTCACATCAGTACGCGTCGACATACATATCCCGTTGGTGATGATGGGTTATTTGAATCCCATCATGCAATTTGGATTTGAAGCATTTTGTAAAGAATGTCATCGGGTGGGAGTGGACGGTATGATTATTCCCGATTTGCCCATGGCCGATTTCTTAGCCGAATACAAAGAAATTGCCGAGCGTTACAAGCTCGAATTTATTTTCCTTATCACACCCGAAACGTCGGAAGAGCGTATTCGCGAAATAGATGGTCATACCAACGGATTTATCTACATGGTTTCGTCGGCTGCTACTACAGGTACACAAACATCATTCGACAATAAGGTGGAGTATTTCAATCGCATCAATGCCATGAATCTGAAAAATCCTCGCTTAATCGGTTTTGGGATATCTAATAAATCTACCCGGGATATGGTGAACCGCTATTCCTCCGGAGCTATCATTGGTAGTGCTTTTATCAAAGCATTGCAAGAAACCAATGATGTGGAAAAAGGAGTGAAACTGTTGTTGGAAAATTTAGAGAAATAGACAGGTTTCACAAGTTGTAACTCGCATTTCCTTTATTGATATACTCGCGAATTGGAATTCGCGAGATCCGTATTTGATTTAAAATCATAGTAGACAAATGCAGAATTGGCTTTAGCCGAATAATCCTCATTGATTATTTCGGCTAAAGCCTTCTTTTTATTCTGTTATCGGATGATGCACTTCAAAACGGTGTTTCTGTTTGCATCGTCAGATATTTGGATAAGATAAGCTCCTGGTTTCAGTCCCGTCGTATAATTGTTTTCGGCATGTCCAATACATATCAGTTGACCTGCAATATCAATTATCCGAATCGTAGCCTTTCCTGTGAGCCCTTCGATATGGATAGTCTGCTCTTCGCTCCAAAGATATAATTTTGATTTTTCATGTTCAACCACAGCACTTGTAATGTAGCCCAGCTTATTATCCATCCATTTCAGACGCTCCCTCACAAAATTTTTTACGTTCAAAACCTCTGCCTCATAAGTCCCTAAAATCTGCGGATTCATGTGCACTTTCGTGTTCAGTATTGTCCATCGCATAAAATTCAGTTTCTGCGATTGATTCAGTACTGTTGCATAGTCATCAATTACTTTTAATAGAGAACTTTCTGTGATAACATCAGTGCTTCGGTACTTTGCGTATGTGGATTTTAATTGTGTAAGCATGGTAGGATCACTGAAAATCCGGTTCACAATGTCACGTACCCCGGTTGCAGCGCTCCCGGTTGATGCATAGGTCCAGTTTGGATTGCTATTGATAGGGTAGGTTCTGTAATCGTTCTCATAGGCAATGTCAAAATCCCACACCGGTCCAAAATAAAATCTATCGTCACTTCGTGTTTTGTACATGTAGGTACTCCAGTAAGTGTCTGTGTTTCCACTCATTTCGCCCACTAAAAAGTGACGGAGAAATGTTTCAGTGTCAATATATTTTCTAAATCCATTTGTTATATCGGTATAATTTGAAGCAAACAAGGCCGTCTCCATCTTCTCAAAGTGTGATTTGATAAATGCACTTTGCGCAGGTACAATTTCATCATCTTTAGGATATTTGATGGTGACGGGAACATAATTGCGCGCGGAGTTAAACCACGAAATTTCCTGATTAGCGTAGGCGTCCATTTCAATGAAGTACCCTCCGGCAAGTGCAGGAAGGGTGATGTCTGTAACCTTCATCTTGTCTACGACTACACGTCCGGTTGCTACTTCAATCTGATCGCACAGTTGATAACTACCCTTGTATTCTCCATTTAAAAATACATCCACCGATTTTGCAGCAGGTGTGTAGGGCATCTCCAGTTTTTTGCTTAAGTCGAAAGCCAATAAATTCCGCATTAGTGTTTTATCACCATAATTATTAATCAACGTCCAGCTTTTTTCTGTAGCTGGAAGTCCCAAGAGACTTGCCTTTTTGAAGAGCTTTAATCTGTATGGTTTTTTAGGGAATCCCCAACTTGCGTTTCCGCGTCCTTTTATTTCCAGGCTATCAGAGTAAATTTTAGTCCCATTATCTGATATTACAGAAACAATTCCTTTCAGATATACTTCTTTCTCAATAATATCCTGAGCATTGGTGGTGTGTATTGTGATGGTCGGCAGATTGGTTATTTGGGGAATCACTGAATTGTCACCTGCACCGGAGTATCCATATACTTCCATTTCGGCAATATTGCATCTGGCTTCTGCCGGTCCAATATAGCGAACGTATCTAAACCCTCTTGAGCAGACAATAGCTTGCTCGGTAAGTTTGTTTTCAGCAGGGCTTTCCTTTATCATAAACAATGGAATGGCATCGCCAAAGTCGGGGTTGTTAGCGCCTTCAAAAACTCCAAGCAGCATTTTTTGAGGATAACCTTGCCGGGGGCAATAGCTTATTTTGGTGATAATTTTCTTTTCGCCCAAGTCTATTCCAACCCAACCACCACTTTGGCTGCAGGTAGCAAATGTGTTTGATAAGTCGCCATCAAACACGTTGGATCTCGTGTTTGCCAGCGTAGTGCAGGCATAATTGACGTATTCGAAATAACTGTTTGAGCCAATGTCGGTTCCGGTAAGTTTTCCGGGAATATTTTCGGCTTTGAGGGAGATGGTAATTAGTAATAGAAACAAAAATGGTATGGATTTTCTCATGCTTTCTTTTGTCTTAAGCAGTGTATTTGTATTCAACCTTATTAGATTTGACAAAGATACAAAAAACAGTGTGTCATTTATACACTTTTGTAATGTGAATGTGTATTTTTATTGAAAATCATTTTTTTTCTGAGTAATGATTTATTCAGATTAAAAAAAATGCCGAACTCTTTCGAATCCGGCATTCTTGTATTTAATCTGATTACTGTTAACTGATCACTGTTAACTGATTACAGCGTTTTTCTTACTTCAGTTTCTTCGTAACTTTCAACCATATCGCCTACGCGTATATCCTGATAGTTTTTGATGTTCAAACCACATTCGTAGTTCGTACCCACTTCTTTTACATCGTCTTTGAAACGTTTCAACGAATCCAATTCGCCGGTGTAAACTACGATACCTTCGCGAATGATACGAATTTTGTTAGAACGTTTGATTTTTCCTTCACGAACCAAACAACCGGCCACTGTACCCACTTTCGTGATTTTGAAGACTTCCAGAATTTCAACTGTAGCGGTAATCTCTTCCTTAATTTCAGGAGAAAGCATACCTTCCATAGCCGACTTGATTTCTTCGATAGCATCGTAAATGATTGAGTACAAGCGTATGTCGATTTCTTCTTTTTCTGCAATCTTGCGAGCCGAAGTTGTTGGACGTACCTGGAAACCACAGATGATTGCATTCGAAGCAGCTGCCAATAGAATATCCGAATCGGAGATAGCACCTACCGCTTTGTGAATAACGTTTACTTGTATATTTTCGGTCGATAGTTTTAATAATGCATCCGATAAAGCTTCTACCGAACCATCCACGTCACCTTTCACAATGATATTCAATTCCTTGAAATCACCAAGTGCGATACGTCGACCCAATTCGTCGAGCGTAAAGTGCTTTTTAGTTCTAAGACTTTGTTCGCGTTGTAGTTGTTCACGTTTGTTAGCAATGCTACGCGCTTCATGTTCAGAAGACATTACGTTAATAACATCACCTGCTTGTGGTGCTCCGTTAAGACCCAGAATTAATGCAGGCTCGCCCGGTCTAACTGCCGTAATGCGTTGATTACGTTCGTTGAACATAGCTTTTATCTTACCAAAATAAGTTCCGGCAAGTACCACGTCTCCCTGATTCAGCGTTCCGTTTTCCACTAATATGGTTGATACATACCCACGCCCTTTGTCCAGTGTCGATTCGATAACCGAACCGATAGCACGTTTTTTAGGATTAGCTCTTAATTCAAGAATTTCGGCCTCCAGCAATACTTTTTCAAGTAATTCGTTTATGCCAATTCCCTGTTTAGCAGAAATTTCCTGTGATTGGTATTTACCTCCCCAGTCTTCTACCAAATAATTCATTTGGGCTAAGGTTTCTTTTATCTTTTCAGGATTTGCACCCGGTTTATCAATTTTATTAATCGCAAAGATCATCGGAACATTTGCTGCAGCAGCGTGATTAATAGCTTCAATGGTTTGAGGCATCACGTTATCATCGGCAGCCACCATGATAATGGCAATATCTGTTACTTTAGCACCACGTGCACGCATAGCGGTAAACGCTTCGTGACCCGGAGTATCTAAGAACGTAATTTTTTGTCCATTTTCTAATGTTACATTGTAAGCTCCAATGTGTTGTGTAATACCCCCGGCCTCACCGGCGATAACATTTGCTTTACGAATGTGGTCAAGCAATGATGTTTTACCGTGGTCAACGTGTCCCATTACGGTCACAATTGGTGCACGTGGCATCAAGTCTTCTTCTAAATCGGTTTCTTCTTCACCAATTGCTTCAATTACGTCGGCACTTACATATTCGGTAGTAAAACCAAACTCTTCAGCCACGATATTGATTGTTTCTGCATCTAAACGTTGATTGATAGAAACCATCAAGCCAATGTTCATACAGGTAGCAATTACCTGATTCACAGTGACGTCCATCATTACTGCTAATTCACTTGCAGTAACAAATTCGGTCAATTTCAATACGCTTTCGCCGTCACGTTCAAGTTGAGCTTGTTCTTGTTGGCGGCTGCTTGCGCCTTCACGTTTGTCACGACGATATTTAGACCCTTTGCCTTTTTTATTTGCTCCTGAGAGACGGGCCAGGGTTTCTTTAATTTGTTTTTGAACATCAACTTCGTTTACAACTGTTTTTACCGGTCTTTTTGGACCGCCGCCAACTGGTCTGTTGTTGCTGTTATTGTTATTATTCGGTCTTGCTCCACCTGCGTTTCCGCCGTTACCACCGGTTGTGCCCGGAGTTACTTTTTTAGGACTTGCAAACCCTTGCGTTGGTCCGTTTGGTTGAGGAACTTTGTTGATGTCCACTTTTTGGTTCGAGAAACGTTCGCGCTTTTTCTTTGGCTGACCTACTGAAGGTGAGTTGGCAACCTCGGCAGCTGTACGCAAGATTTTTTTCTCACCTACTACCAATGGTTTTTTAGGATCTGCAATAACTCTTCCTTTATCTTCGCGTTCTCTGCGTTTTTGTTCTTTCGATTTTGGTTTTGGACGAGTGCTTTGGTTAAGCAAATCCAAATTTATTGTTCCGATCACTACCGGAGCTTTATCAAGCGTAGGACGTGATAGTGAGAAAATTTCGTTTTCCTCGTGATCATTATCTTTTGTTTCAACATTACCTGCAACTTCCGATTTGTCATCTTCAACTTCCGGTACTATGATTTTCTCTTTAATCGGTTGAATTATTTCTGCTTTAGGCTCTACAATCACTTTAGGCTCTTCAACTATTTTTGCCTCTAGAGCTGGCGTTTCGACCTTTTGTATTGGTTTTTCAATTTCAACTTTAGGTGTAATTACTTCTACCTTTGGTAGTGGTTCTGCTTTTGGGGCTTCCACCACTTTTTGCAGAGTTGGTATTTCTACTTCGGTTACAACCTTTGGTTCTACCGGTTTCGGAGCTTCCACTTTTTCCACTGCTGGTTTCACTGCCTCAACAACCACCGGTTTCTCCACTACCGGCACCGGTTTTGGAGCATCAGGCTTTTTCTCAACAGGTTTTTCCTTTGCATTCAAATCGATATGACCAACAGATTTGAAATGAGGTAATTGATCTTCAGAAATAGTAACTTGAATTGTTTCCACAGGTTTTGGAGCTGGTTTCGGTTGATTATAACCTTCCAATGCTACAGTTTCAGCCTTGTCCTTGTGATGGCGCTCCTGGCTAATTCGCTCTGATTCAATTTTCAGAGCCATATCTTTATTAAATTCTTTTGCCAATAAAAGATGCATGTCGTCCGTCAATTTCAAATTGGGGTCGACAACAATTTTATGACCTTTTTTTGCAAAAAATTCTACTGCGGTGGTCATTCCGACATTTAATTCTTTACAGGCTTTACTTAATCTTATGGACATATTCTATAATTACAGTTTTCTATTATTTAAAAAAGTTTCCGGTCCTCAATCTCTGGTTTCCGGTCAATCCTCAACTTAACGCGGAACGCGAAATGTAAAACACGAAATAGGCTATTCTTGAGCCTTTTCCTGATCTTCTGAATCGTCTGATTCATCCTCTTCGGCGAATTCAGCATTTAGAATGGTCAACACATCGTCGATGGTTTCTTCTTCTAAGTCGGTACGACGAATCAAATCCTGACGAGAAATGGTCAATACGCTTTTTGCAGTGTCGCATCCAATTGCTTTCAACGCATCAATAACCCATTGATCAATTTCATCGCTGAATTCATCCAAGTAGATATCTTCAGTTTCGGTTTCTTCGTCCAACTCGCGGAATACATCCAGTGTGTAACCGGTAAGCATTCCTGCCAGTTTAATGTTCATACCACCTTTACCAATTGCCTGAGAAACTTCTTCCGGTTTCAGGTAAATTTCTGCTTTTTTCTCTACCTCGTTCAATCGGATAGACGATATTTTTGCAGGGCTTAAAGCACGTGATATAAATAAGTTCGTGTTGTTTGTGTAATTGATAACGTCGATGTTCTCGTTGCGCAACTCACGAACGATACCATGGATACGTGATCCTTTTACACCAACGCAGGCACCAACCGGATCAATACGATCATCGTACGATTCAACAGCTACTTTGGCGCGTTCACCCGGCATGCGGGCAATTTTCTTTATAAGAATTAAACCTTCATGAATTTCAGGAACTTCCAGTTCGAACAAGCGTTCAAGGAATACCGGTGAAATACGTGAAAGAATGATTTTTGGATTGTTGTTTTTATTCTCTACCATGGCTACCACTGCACGAACGGTGTCGCCTTTGCGGTAAAAATCGGTAGGTATTTGTTCTGTTTTCGGTAAATAAAGTTCATTGCCTTCTTCGTCGATAAGCAACATTTCTTTTTTCCAGATTTGATATAATTCAGCGCTAACTATCTGACCAACTTTTTCGCTGTATTTGCTAAATACATTATCTTTTTGAAGTTCCAATATTTTTGACGAAAGCGTTTGACGAAGCGTTAAAATAGCGCGACGGCCAAAGCCAATAAAGTCAACTAATTCAGTAACATCTTCATCAATTTCGTAATCTTCATCAATTTTCTTAGCATCTGTAAGCGAAATCTGTAAGTTAGGATCTTCTAATTCGTCATCAGCCACTACTGTACGGTTACGATAAATTTCGAAGTCACCTTTATCAGGATTGATAATGACATCGTAATTCTCGTCCGTTCCAAACATTTTTGAAATAACATTGCGGAACGACTCTTCCATTACACTAATCAGAGTACTTCTATCGATGTTTTTTAGCTCTTTGAACTCCGAAAAAGTATCAATTAAGCTAATAGTTTCTTTTTTGCTCATGGCTTATTTGAATCTAATAATATATTTTGTTGTTTTAATATCTTCGTATGAGAAGGTTATGTTCTCAGTCACTATAATTTTACGTTTGGCACCTTCCGGTTTTTCCGTTTTTTCTATTTCCAAAACAAATTCAGTTTCGTTTGCTTCCACTAAAACTCCGGTGATTTTTTTGCCCGCTTTCGTCAATACTTCTACCTCGTTACCAATGTTTTTTTCGTACTGTTTCAGTACTTTAAATGGCTCGGTTAGTCCGGCTGAACTCACTTCCAACTCGTAATCTTCTATTTCGCGATCTATTTGAGATTCGATATGGCGATTTACCTCCATACAAAATTCAATCGTTACACCGTCAAATGAGTCAATCTCTACCGAAATACGGTTGTCAGGGGTGACTTTTACATCCACCAAATAATAATTTTTGTCGGCAATATATTGCTCAACTATCTGATATACTGAATCTTTAGAAATCATACAATGTGTTATAGTAACAAACGAGGGGACTGTTGTCCCCTCCTCTGTATCCTGTTTCGTTTGCAAAAGTACAAAATAATTCTTTATTATACAAAGAATTACGAGAAAAGTTCATTGTTTGTATATTTGTTTTAGTATCAATCTCTTCGTGTATTTATTTTCTGATTGCTTTTATTTTGTATTTATATTCAAAAAAACAAAGAACAAATTAGCCTTTTCATTAAAAATACGTTTATCTTTGTGTATCACAATCTGTATTTAAAAACGAAAATCGCGCTCATTTAGTACGATACACATTCTAATCAGTACCATTTAGCTGTTTTGATTAATAATAAATCCACCATTTATGTATAAAATTCTATCGGTTAATCCGGGTTCAACTTCTACAAAGTTTGCTGTTTACGAAGATGAGAAATTAGTTTGTCTTCACACCATTCGCCATTCGGCCGACGATTTGAAATCGTTTGAATCGCTGCTTGAACAGCATGAATTTCGCAAAAATCTAATGGTGGATTACTTGGCTAAAGACGGAATTGACATTACCGAATTATCGGCGGTAGTGGGTCGGGGTGGATTGGTTCGTCCGCTTGAGTCGGGCGTTTATAGTGTCAATGACAAGTATATTGAAGACTTGAAGACCAGCTATTCGGCTGAGCATGCCAGTAATTTAGGTGGTGTGATAGCGCGTGAAATTGCCGAAACTATTCCCGGTTGTCTTGCGCTGATTGCCGATCCGGTTGTGGTGGACGAATATCAGGATGTGGCTCGTATCAGTGGATTGCCTCAAATTCCTCGTCATTCGATGTTTCATGCATTGAATCATAAGGCGATAGCCCGAAAATATGCGGCTGCAAACGGAACTACTTACGAAAAGTTGAACCTAGTTGTTGCACATATGGGTGGTGGCATTTCGGTGGCTGCGCATCGTCAGGGTAAGGTGGTGGATTCTAATCAGGGGTTGGATGGCTACGGGCCTTTCTCGCCCGAACGTGCCGGAACACTGGATGCCGGACAACTGGTAGATATGTGCTTTGCAGGGAAATACACGCAGGATGAAATTCGTAAATTATTGGTGGGTAATGGGGGTTTGATGGCGCATTTGGGTATTAATGATACGAAGGTTATTCTTCAGATGGTGGAGAGTGGAGATGATAAGGCGCGGTTGATCTTAGAGGCGCTGGCCTATAATGTTGCCAAAGAAATTGGTGCTATGTTGGCGGTGTTGCACGGCAATGCTGATGCAGTGGTACTTACCGGTGGAATTGCTTACAGTAAATTTGTAGTGGAGTACATCAAAAAAATGATTTCTCCAATGATAAAAGTAACTGTTTATCCCGGCGAAGACGAGATGGAAGCTCTGGCCATGAGTGGATTGAGAGTGCTCAGAGGTGAAGAGGCAAAAGTGTATTGAATTATTGAGGCTTGTTACTTAGCTGTTTGGTTTCCGCAATTATTTCTTCCCAGTATACCCACATGATAAAAATAATCGTGTAAAACAGATACTTGAAAATGTAAAAATGGAGCAGATCAAATGTGTTGTGGTGGTTTTCGATAAAAGAGATAATAAATGTAATTCTGAATATATTGAAAAGATAAACCACTATTAGTCCCAGTGGAATATACCACATTTTTTTTGCCCATGGGCCACGCGAAAAGGCAATGATACAGAGGAAAATATAGGCTTGTTTTAAGCCCGTGCATCCCCATATGATTTGTACGGAAACATTATTGTCATGGCGTACGATGTTCGATGTGTCCAACGTAACATTATGTCCTGTTATGTGTAAAAGCCATGTGCAAATTTCCGCCACATGTCTGGACATGTATATAAACGGAGCCGAAATATCCATCCCGAACAAAGTAACCAATGTGTCCGTTTCATCGCCTAATACATTATATTTCCAAATGAGATTTGATACCATTAAAATTACCACAAAGCCTATCACTCCGCGATACGGTGCCAGTTTTGGTGGTAGTTTGAGTAGGGGTAATTTCATTTGATTTAATGTGTGTTGGTCAATTGAAGCTGTGAATTTAAAATTTATTTGTCACTCTCGAAAACGGAACCTTCTCCATCCCGCAAAAATCCTTGTGCTGATAATTGAAATAGCCTGTTATGGCAATCATGGCCGCATTATCTGTTGTAAATGCAAAGGGTGGAATGTACACTTCCCAGTCGTATTTTTTACCATAGTCGTAAAAAGCCTGACGTAATGCCGAATTAGCCGAAACGCCACCGGCCACAGCCACCTGTTTTATGTTTAATTCGGTAGCAGCTTTACGAAGTTTGGCCATTAAAATATCCACTACGGTAGCTTGTAATGAGGCACATATATCGTTCATGTTTTTGGAAACAAAGTCGGGGTCTTCTTTCACCTTGTCGCGTAATAAATAAAGAAACGATGTTTTTAACCCACTAAAGCTGTAGTTATAACCCGGAATCTGTGGTTTGTTGAATACGAATGCTTTTGGATTTCCTTCTTTTGCCAGTCGATCGATATGTGGTCCGCCGGGGTAGGGTAGCCCCATTACTTTTGCGCACTTGTCAAAGGCTTCGCCGGCAGCATCGTCAATGGTTTGACCAATCACTTCCATGTCGTTGTATGCTCGTACCAGCACTATCTGGGAATTTCCCCCCGATACCAAGAGGCACAAAAATGGAAATTCAGGTTGACGTTCATCCGGTTTTCCTTCGCTAATGAAATGCGCCAGCACATGTGCTTGCAAATGATTCACATCCATAAGCGGTATGTTCAGTGCTTGTGCCAATCCTTTGGCAAATGATGTGCCCACCAAAAGCGATCCCAATAAGCCGGGACCACGAGTGAATGCAATGCCGCTCAGGTCTTTTTTTTCTACACCGGCACGTTTTAATGCTTCGTGAACTACCGGAATAATGTTTTGTTGATGTGCGCGTGAGGCCAGTTCGGGCACAACGCCTCCGTAGCTGGCGTGAATGGCTTGACCGGCGATAACGTTGGAGAGCATTACTCCGTCGCGAATTACAGATGCTGATGTGTCGTCGCAGGACGATTCTATGCCAAGTATTATTGTAGGATTCATGCTTATTGTTAGAAATTGAGAAAAAGATGGATAGCAAAATACTTATTCCGCTACTACTAACGTTTATGGTATAATAATTGTTAAGTAGCAATTAGCTTTTTTTATTGCCGACTAATCGTTGTTTCGGAGTAGAAATCGCAAATTATTATTTACTTTTGTCAAATAAACTCCAAAGGTATAAAAAAAACACTCAAAATATTCGGTTTTAGCGTAGCAGGAATCATTCTTTTTTTTGCGACAATTTTTATTTTGCTCAGAATGAGCAAGGTACAAAATTTTATTGCCCAGTCTGTAGTGAGTGAACTCTCCGACAAACTTCACTCCAAAGTGACTCTTGGTAGTGTTGATTACAAATTTTTCAATACCATTTCCTTAAACGAATTGTATGTGGAAGATCAGCAGCGCGATACGCTTTTGTATGTAAGCCATGCCAATGCTCATTTCAATTTTTGGAAAATATTCAAATCCAAAATTCTGATTACTTCGGTAGAATTGGATGAGTTTTATGGAAACCTGAAAATTGATAAAGCCGGTCATAGCAATCTCGACTTTGTAATAAAAGCATTTAAGAAGCCTAAAACAAAAGATTCAACAAATGTCGAATACCGGATTAATCATTTTAAGATGAAAAATTCGGCATTTTCGTATACCAACCTGAAAGCGTACAAGCCGAACCCCAAAAGTGCATTTAATGGAAATAAGCTTAGATTCAATAAAATAAATGCAGATATAGCTCTTGATGTATTAAATAATGATACATTGAGTGCGCGTGTATTGCATTTAAGTGCTGTTGAGCATTCGGGTTTGGTACTGACCGATTTCAAGACTCAAATTCTGGGTTCTTCAAAAGGCGTGTCGTTCCCCAAAATCGAATTAAAGTTGCCAAATTCTGAATTGCACCTTGATAGTGTGCGCATGAAATTTGATGGTCCGGCCGATTTGAAACAGTTTGCAGAGAAAGTGCGTTGGAGTATTCCCATCAGCCGTTCACATATCGCATTGTCCGATTTTAAGGCTTTTATCCCAGATTTTAACAACGTAAAAGGTGTGGTTGCACTTCAGGGGTTAATTTCAGGACGGATTTCGAGTCTGCGTTTCAAAAAAATCAATTTACAGTATGGCAAATCGTTTCGATTAAATGCCGACCTTGATATTAATGGTTTGCCGAACTTAAGCGAAGCCTTTATTTATGGTCAGATAAATGATCTTCATTTTGAGAAAAATGATATTCAGGATTTTATAGCCGATGTCTCCAAAAAGCCATTTGTACTGCCAAAAGAAGTTGATCGTCTGGGGATGATTCGGTACAAAGGAAATATCTCCGGATTTTTGAGTAATCTGGTGGCTTACGGTAATTTGAATACTAATGTGGGTAGTGTTTCGACCGATATTTTGCTGAAATTCGAAAATAAATTACAAGATTTGACCTACAATGGTACCATTAAATCGAGTAACTTGCAGTTGGGTAAATTACTAATGAATAGGCAATTGGGCAAAATTGCGTTTAATTTCAATACAAAAGGAAAGAAGATAGGTGCTTCGAGCCTGCAAGGCGAAATTAAAGCGAATGTTACTGAGTTTGAATTTAAAGAATACTCCTATCGCGACATTCAGTTGAATGGGCAATACGATGGGAAAGGATTTGATGGGAGCGTGGATATTGAGGATGAAAATATTCAGGCACATTTTAATGGGGTTATTGATAACAGCCATAAACTACCCATTTATAATTTCGAATTACAGGTGCCTGTCGTCAATCTGCATGCACTTAATTTGAGCGACAAATATCCCGGAGCTACGCTTTCGTTCAACGGGCGGACGAATATGATTGGAAACTCTCTTGATAATATAAATGGGTACGTGCTTTTTGATGGAATACGGTTTGTCAATCAAAACAAAATATTGAATGTAAATGAAGTGAAACTAGAGTCGCGGATTATCAACAATTCAACCAATTTTGTTATTTCGTCTGATTATGTAAATGGTTCTGTCAATGGCGATTTTAGGTACAGCACTATTGGTAAAACGATTTCAAATATAGTTCAGCATTATTTACCTGCGTTGGCAGCAGCTAAGAAAACTGAAATTCATAATTACGATAATCATGTGAGTTTTGACTTGAAAATAGAGAAAACTACCGAATTGTCTGATGTGTTAGCGCTGCCTTACTCGTTAGACGGTGTGTCTACCCTGAGGGGTTCGATTGATGAAGGCTTGAATAAAATAGATTTAGTTGTGAATGTGCCGTCGTTAAAATCATCGAAGCAAAAAATAAATAATCTAACCCTGCATATTAATAATCCAAATCAGGTGTTGCAGCTGACTTCCAATGCTCAGCTTGAAGGGAAAAAAGGGTTGACAGCTGTTTCTTTGGTGTCTTCGGCTGCAAAGGATTCTGTTTCGAGTCATTTGAGCTGGCAGGATTTGACGAAGTTAAGTGCTGTGGGTGAAATAAAAACCATCGCCAAGTTTAGAAAAGAAAATTCAAAAATGGCTGCAACGCTGTCGCTGTTACCTACAAATGTTGTTATTTCCGATTCTGTTTGGAGTATTCATCCATCTACTATTGATTTTAATACTGATAGCACAATAGCTATTCATAATTTCCGCTTCGACAGTAAAACTCAGTTTATACATGTCGATGGTTTGGCATCAAAAAATCAGAAAGATGTGGTGGCCGTTGATTTAAACAAAGTAGACCTGGGGTTTGTGTTGCATAATATTCTGAAATTAAAAGGAATAACTATAGGTGGTATTGTTACCGGGAAGGCTACGCTTCTTAGTTTGCTGAAACAACCTGTGTTTGAAGCTAATCTTTTTGTAAAAGATGCGCAGTTAAATCATAAGGTGATTGGTGATGTTCAGTTGTTTTCCACCTGGGACAGGCCTAATCAGCAGATGTATATCACCGGTGATTTTGTGAATGATAAAAATATGCCTATTGCCAATGCAAAAGGAGTGTTTGTGCCAAAAACCGATTCGCTCGACTTTATTATTGATGCTCATAAACTAAGTGTTCAGTTTCTTACTCCGTATTTTGAAAGCATAGTACAAAATGTGAAGGGGCTTGCTTCAGGCAAAATAAGGATGTTTGGCCCATCTAAAACTATTGGTTTTGAGGGCGATGTTCTAATTGAAGAAGGGCAAGGGTCGGTAAAGATGTTGAAAACGACTTATTTCTTTAATGATTCAATACACTTAAAACGAAAGACTATAGAATTTCGGAACATTACCATTTATGATCAGGAGCGTAATCCGGCTAGTATGAATGCGTTGATGAAGCACAACGGCTCATTTCAACATATGAATTATGATGTAAAGATAAAGGGTAATAATATGTTAGCGCTTAACACGCATGCCGAGGATAACGAATATTTCTTCGGGAAAGCGTACGCAAATGGTACGGTTCACATTTACGGAGATGATAAAGTCGCAAATATTGACGTAAATGCTGTTTCTCAACCGCAAACCAAGTGTTATATTCAAATGGGGGGAGCATCAAAGGCTTCGGACAATAATTTTATCAATTTTGTAAATAAGAAAGTAATCGTTCAGAAGGATGAAGTGGTTGCAAAGCCTCAGAGTAATTTTAATGTGAAAGTGAACTTGCAGATTGATGTGAATCCGAATGCCGAAATGGAATTGATTGTTGACCCCAAAGCGGGTGATATCATTACCGGACGTGGAAATGGAAATCTGCGAGTGGCTTTCGATTCGTTTTCGGATATAAAACTCTATGGGACCTATGTTATCGACAATGGCTATTATTTGTTTACGCTTCAAAATCTGATTCGTAAAGAATTTAAAATTGACCGTGGAAGTACTTTGTCGTGGACCGGTAATCCGTTTTCGGCGCAGGTGAATATCCGTGCATTGTATCCGCTTACCGCTTCGTTGCGCGACTTAATGAGCGAAGATCAATTGAAGTCAATGCGATCGAGTGTGCCGGTAAACTGCGTGCTAAAACTGACGGACGATTTGATGAAGCCGACTGTGAAATTTGATGTAGAACTGCCGTCGAGCGATGAGGGTGTGAAGCAAC
Organism: Paludibacteraceae bacterium; assembly: GCA_942493025.1. Lineage (GTDB taxonomy): Bacteria > Bacteroidota > Bacteroidia > Bacteroidales > Paludibacteraceae > Paludibacter. The sequence goes on along the minus strand of OW818663.1, from coordinate 2,282,319 downwards.
AGGTACGGAATATTATCAATACGGACGAAATGATGAATCGACAGATAGTGTATTTATTGATGTTTAATAAGTTTTATCAACCTGAATATTTACGTGCCACCACTTCAAATATTCTTAATAATGAAGGTCTTTCGTTTGCAGTATCAACCTTGAGTGCTCAGGTAAATTCGCTGGTAAACCGTGTGACGAAAACAAATAGTATCTCGGTTGGGTTTGACTATCGACAAACGGATATGGAAAGCAGTGATATTCAGGCCAAGATATTTGTGCAGCCGAACAATCGTTGGGTGGTGAATGGAAATATCGGTTACAGGAATGATCTTCAGAATACAAACCCTAACGCGAATAAATTTATTGGCGATGTGGATATTGAATACTTACTTACCGAATCCGGTAAATTCCGATTGAAAGGATATAACCATACGGTCGATCGATACCATTTGGGAACGGCAAAAACAACTCAGGGTTTTGGATTCATGTACAAAGAGGATTTTAAAAACTTTGATGATTTGTTCAGCTATTACTGGCATTTGCTATCGGGTAAAAAGAAAACGAATGAAGGAACTAAAGAAACTAAATAAATGTCTTGTATTGTGCGGCGTTGTGCTGTGCAGTCAATTTATTGCAGCTCAAAATGTAGAGAAATTATATGTGGATATGCCAGATGCACTGAATCCTACGTTGAGTAAGCAGAATAGGTTGGAATTAATAGAGTACTATAAGTCGGGGCATGGTGATAGCATATCCAATCGTTTTGGGAAAAGTGCACACTTGCTAACCTTAGATTCGCTGAACAGCTTTGTGCAGGTGAAGAATACGTCTAGTAGCTCTTTTGCTATGAAAGTGCTCAGGTTGGACGATAACAAGCCGGTGTTGGGTGTTATTCGTACCGTGTGCGCTCCGGTTTGTCAATCGGTCATTGAGTTCTACGATACAGCATGGAAGCCGATTCCTCTTCAGTTTACTATGCCAGGGGCGATTGAGTGGGTAAATAAAACGAAAGTGGATAGTGCAGATCTTGATATGCGTTGGGTTGAAAGCGTATTGCAGAATAGCTTCGTTTCACTGAGTTTTGATTCGGTGACCGGAGCGATAATTGCAAAAAATAATAGTGTCGATTTTATGAGTGATGAAGATCGAAAACTTATAGCGCCATTGTTGGAGGATAAGCCAATACGATTTGAATTCCGAAATAATACATGGCAACGGAAACCATAAAAAAAGCCTCTGGAAATTTCCAGAGGCTTTTTTTATACGTTTGTATTACGACTTATTTTTTGCTTTCGATGCGTTTTGCATAGCGAGTCATAAATTTGTCAACACGTCCTGCAGTATCCACCAAATTCGATTTTCCAGTGTAGAAAGGGTGTGATGAACTTGAGATTTCCATTTTCACAACTGGATAAGTTACACCATCAATATCGATAGTTTCCTTTGTGTTTACGGTTGAACGAGAGATAAAGGTGTCGCCGTTCGACATGTCTTTAAATGCTACCGGACGATAGTTTTCTGGATGAATTCCGCTTTTCATATCTGTATGTTTTAATTTATTTTTTCGGTGTTTCTGTTTCGGCTTGCAAAAGTACTAATTTTCATCTAATAATCAAACTATTTTCGTGAATATTATTTTCAAAAATAGATGTATGGGAAATGTTGAAGTTTTTAAGCACTTATTAAATTGATATACAATAATATATCGAAATGTTTATTGTTGAATTATTTTGATCCAAGGTACAAAAGAAACATTCCAATTAAGACTCCAATCAAATCCAGGACCTTGAGTTTTATATTTTTGTCGCGCAAAACAAAAGCTCCATAAAAAAATGGAACAATAACGCCCGATCGACGAATGGTAGAAACTACCGAAATCATTGAATCAGGTAACGTTAGCGCGTAGAAATACACGAAATCGGCCGTTACCAGAAAGAGCGAAATAAAGAAAATGGCCCATTTAAAAGTAAAAGGTGTTGTTTTCTTTCGGGTTGGCGCCCATAAGAAAAGCGTGATCAGTCCCATGATAATAGCCTGATAAAATGTATAATAGACTTGTACCGACATGGCATCGTATCGGTTCATCAGATATTTGTCGAACAATCCGCTCAGTGCGCCCGTTAAAGTGGCCATTACGATAAACCAAAACCATTTATTGGTTCTGAATGATATTCCTTCTTTTTTGCCAACTACCGAGAACATGAAAAACGAAACCAAGGTAATACCCACACCGGCAGCCTGAAATCCGTTTAGTTTCTCTCCAAAAATCAACATAGCGCCAACTACTGTCCAAACGGGTTGTGTGGCTTTGATGGGTGATGCTAATGATAGAGGTAAGTGTTTTAGCGCAAAGTATGCAAATAGCCAGGACGTAAGTACGATAACTGCTTTTAGAATAAATAGCATGTGTGCCTGAAAATCGACACGCGGCACGAAGAATATGGAGTCTTTTAAAGTGCTGGGAAAAAATTCAGAAAGGAATAAAAACGGAATGAGTGTGATGCATGAAAACAAAATCGACACAAAGATTACCGGGATAACAGCATTTTTATCTAATGAAACTTTTTTGAAAACTTCGTACGAACCTAATAAAATAGCAGAAATAAAAGCGAGGATTAACCACATATTATAATTGAGAATTAATAATTAAAAAACGAGAGTGACTTATATAAAAATACTCTCAGGATATTTGATGTCAACCAGATACAAGCCATGAGCGGGCACGGATGTACCGGCTTTGCATCTGTTTTCCGATTCGATAACCTTTCGGAAACCATCAATCGTCATTTTTCCACGACCCACTTCGAGCAATGTGCCCACGATAGCGCGTACCATATTTCGCAAGAACCGATCGGCCTGAATGGTGAATACCCACTCGTCGCCTTGCTTTGCCCAGCCCGCATACGAGATGTCGCAGTTATTCGTCATAGCATCGGTGTGTAGTTTGCTGAAACTGGTGAAATCGCGATATTCTTTCAGTGTTTGCGCGGCTTCGTTCATTGCTTCAAAGTCCAGCTGGTGACTTAGGCGGGTGGCAAGTTCGTTTCTGAAAGCATCCTTGGAAGTGATAACATGGTACTCATAGCGTCGGGCGGTAGCATCAAAACGAGCGTGTGCAGTAGGTTGAACCTCCGTAATTTTAAAAACTGCAATGTCATTGGGCAAAAAGCTATTGAGTTTGGCCACCAAATCAAAATTTGAAGGCAAGTCAGTCTCCAAATCGAAATGGGCAACCATGAGCTTTGCATGTACACCGGCATCCGTTCTGCCGGCACCTATCAGTTCCAGTTCGGTACGCAAAATGGTGCTCAGCGCCTTTATCAGCACTTCTTGTACCGATATGCCATTGGGTTGCACTTGCCAACCGTGGTAGGCAGTGCCTTTGTACGAAAAATAGAGGAAGTAACGTCTTTTCACGGTACAAAGATACGAGTATAATTGATAACTGGCAATTGAAGGGTGGTAATTATGCCTCGATTTATTGGGTAATTGTTGGTGTTATATGTTCTTTGTCAGCTAGTTTTGATTGCTTATTGAAATAGTTTTTCGATTTTATCCGCATAGTATGCCTCAATCACATTTCGTTTTATTTTAAGAGTCGGGGATAGGAATCCGATTGGTTGTGTCCATTCGTCGGGTACAAGCAGGTATCGTTTTACTTGCTCGAAATCACCAAAATAATGGTTGTAATGCTTTACTTCAACTTGTAATCGTTTTACTACCAATGGATGCTCCGTCATTTCCTGATTGGTGGTATATTCTATTTTATGTTTTTTACACCACGATTTGAGGAATGCGAAATCGGGCGAAATTAAGGCTGCTGCAAATTGCTTGTTCTCACCCAGTACAATCATATTTTCAATAAATGCCGATTCGGTAAATTTCGATTCAATTGCTTGTGGATTGACGTATTTCCCGAATGACGTTTTAAAAATGCTTTTTAATCGACCGGTAATGGTTAGCTGCCCTTGAGCACCAAGTTTCCCGGTATCACCGGTGTGAAACCAACCGTCTTCATCTATCATTTGCGCTGTGAGTTCAGGGTCTTTGTAATAGCCCAGCATAACATTGTGTCCCCTGCAAATTATTTCGTTGCGGTCGGTTAGTTTTACTTCTACGCCTTTTAGTGGCAAGCCAACAGTACCAATCTGTCTTCCATGTTTAACACGTTGATGTACTGCAATTACCGGAGAAGTCTCGCTTAGTCCATAGCCTTCGAAAACAGGCATTCCGATAGCAGAGAAAAATGAGGCGATATGTGGTTGAATGGCGGAACCACCCGAAACAACAATGTCGAAGTTACCACCAATGGCGGTTCTCCATTTAGAATAAACAAGTTTATCAGCCACTCTGTGTCTCATGCTATACCATTTGCTCATTCCTTCTAATTGGAATTTTGTAGCCAAATTGAAAGCCCAAAAATAGATCAATCTGTTGAAGAATGGCAGCTTTTTGCCCGATAGATAGAGCTTGTCGTAAATTTTTTCGAGCAGGCGAGGCACGCACGACATCATGGTGGGCTGAATTTCTTTTATGTTTTCGGCTATTGTTCCCAAGCTTTCGGCATAATAAACCGACATGCCCAGGTATTGATACAGGTACACCAACATGCGTTCATAAGCATGGCAAAGCGGCAAGAAACTAAGCGCTTTATTACTCCATTTCGAAGGGATATTTTCGAGATGTTTCACGTTGCCAAGAATGTTGCTGTGCGAAAGCATAACGCCCTTCTGAGTTCCTGTTGTGCCCGAGGTGTAAATAATTGTAGCCATATCGCCCGGTTTGACTGCTGCTTTTAGCTGTGCTAATTTTTCGGGTTGCTGATTTTCCCGGCCCAGTTCAATTAATTGATCCAGGTATTTATATTGGCTTTGTTGGTCTACAAAAGTGAAAATTTCTTTTAGTGATTTTATCTCCGGTAAGATGGGTTCCAGTTTGGTGCGCAATTCTTTACCTTCGATAAATATCATTTTCATTTCGGCATGATTCAGAATATGTCTGTAATCATCCTGACTGATAGTAGGATAGATAGGGATGGAGATGGCTCCTATCTGCATGGCGGCAAAATCGAGCATATTCCATTCCGGACGATTGCCACTTACAATGGCTACTTTGTCGCCCGGCTCGATGCCCAGCTTCATCATGCCGTAACTTATGTAGTTTGTCAGTTCTACAAATTCCTGAATGCTGAATTTAAGCCATACGCCATTACGTTTACAAGCTAATGCGGTAGCTTGTGTGGGATATTTTTTTAAGTAATTATCCTGTAAGTCAAATAAACGAGTAATTTCCATTTTTATTAAATGCTAGAACTAAACGGTAATGTATAAGAAAACAAAAACAAGATTCGAATGAACGATTCTTGTTTTGCAGTGGGTGACAAAAACGAAAAAATCAGATTATTGAAATACAACGGTTCTGTTTTTATAGGCCAGAATTTTTCGCTCAATGTGCTTCTCCACAGCGTGCGAAAGAACAATTTTTTCCAAATCGCGTCCTTTCTTTACTAATTCTTCAACTGTGTCTTTGTGCGAAATATGGGTTACATCCTGTTCGATAATTGGTCCGGCATCTAAATCGCTGGTAACGTAGTGGCTGGTGGCGCCAATTACTTTTACACCGCGCTGATGGGCTGCGTGATAAGGTTTTGCACCTGCAAATGCGGGTAAGAATGAATGATGAATATTAATAATTTTATTAGGGAAATGGTCAATGAAATCGGCTGACAATACCTGCATGTAACGTGCCAATACACAGAAAGTTACTTTATGTTTCTTTAGCAATTTCAATTGCAGTGCTTCTTGCCCGGCTTTGTTTTCTTTTGTAATCGGGAAAATATGATATTCGATGCCAAAACGTTTTGCCACGCTTTCCATATCGGGGTGATTGCTGATAATCAATGGTATTTCCACGTGCCATTCGCCGGCGGCATATCGAGCCAGTAGGTCGTACAGGCAATGCGACATTTTGGAAACGAAAATTGCCATACGGGGTTTAGTGTCCGCAAAATAAAGTCTGAACTCAACATTAAACCGTGTGGCAATCAATGTTTCGAAATACTCTTCAATTTTATCTTTAGGGATTTGAAAATTGTCCAGTTCCCATTTAACGCGCATAAAGAACACCTTTTCTTCGCGGTTGACATATTGATCGAGGTATAAGATATTTCCCTTGTGTTGATTAATAAACTCGGTAACAACGGCCAAAATTCCAGGTTTGTCGGGGCAATGCATTAGAAGCACTGCTGTATTATCATTTCCTTTCATTCAAATTACATTTTTCTTTTAAACAAGCTACAAAGATAACATTTTAATCGTAAACCATGTTTTTTTTTGAGGATGTCTTATTTAGATTTGTACTAAAAGTGTAGAACTGAAAACACTTCCCTGAAATTGAATTCGTGGAAGTGTTTTTTATTATTCTAACGAGTTTGAAATCCGTTTTTTTTTTTGAAGAACTCAACTTAAGATGAAATGTAGCTGTGACCAAACTTGAGTATTTCAAAGGAAATCAATGTGAAGCTACAGTTTTGTATTCGTTCCCGTCGAACAGCGGTCCCGAAGGTTTTGAACCCGCAAAAGAATAATATCCCACATAGATATAACTAATTAAAGGAATGATCATTGCATAAGCCATGCTGTGTGTCGAATCGGAAATCAGTCCCATCAGTGGAGTCCATATAGCACCACCTATAATGGCCATAATAATCATTGAACCTCCGATTTTAGTATTTGGACCCAAGCCTTTTACACCAAGGGCAAAAATAGTTGGGAACATTAACGACATAAAGAAGCTAGACAGGACCAATGCCCATACGCCCAGGAATCCCGGTATGAAAATGGCGATGGAGACCATTAAAATGTTCAGTCCGCTAAAGATACCCATGAGTTTGGCCGGTTCAACTTTACGCATAAGTGCTGTAGAAACAAATCGACCAATACCAAATGCCAACAGGGCATAAACCAGATATGCACCCGCTTCTTTTTCAGGTTTTTGGATGTAATCTTTTACATATTGAATTAAAAAACTCCAGGTGCCAACTTGTGCTCCAACATAGAAAAACTGAGCCAAAACACCTTTCAAAAAATGCGGGTATTTCAATAAAGTTGAAATATGTCCATGTCCATCTCCCGATTTGTCTTTGTTTCTTGGGATAGTATGCGTTTCGGCAGGAAATTTTACTTTCCAGATTAAGAAAGCCCAAACCAAAATAATTACTCCAATAATCATATAAGGTGGAATAACACGTAGGATTTCTTCGTGTAAATAGCTGGTGTATGTACCGGCTTCTTTCATGTTGTTGATTTTTGATTCAGAATGTTCAATTCCCGAGAATATAAATTGGCTACCAACAAAAGCACCCGTCATTGCTCCAAGTGGATTGAAGGCTTGCGAAAAATTTAGTCGCTGAGCTGATGTGTCAGGGTCGCCAAGTACAGAAATAAATGAGTTGGCGCCAGTTTCCAAAAAGGCTAAACCACAGGCAATTATATATAATGCAAATAGAAATATCCCGAATTTACCGATGGTAGCTGCCGGGTAAAACATAAATGCTCCCGTTGCAAAAAGGAGTAAGCCTATGATAATGCCTGTTTTGTAATTATATTTATCCATTACCAGTGCGGCGGGAAGAGCCATACAGAAATACCCGAGGTAAAAGGCTGATTGTACTAATCCGGCTTGAAATCGACTCAACTCGAACGACTTCATAAACTGAGGAATAAGGATGTCATTCAGGTTGTTAGGTATTGCCCAAAGGTAAAATAAGGCTGTGACCAGAATGAAAGGGAGCAAGTTTTCTTTGCTGACAATTTTGTGTGATGACATAATAAGATTTTGCGTATTAGAATTAGATTTTAAAGTCTTGTAGTGCAGTAAGGTGTGCTGAACTATGCTGTAAAAATAGGGTTAAATTTTTACAAATAAAGCTTCTGATTTATGTTCTACGGCAGAGAAACGGAGGTTAAGCGTTTCTCTCTGCCGTAGAATGGTAGTAGTTTGGGTTGTCAGGCAGATATTTCACCGTCTAAATCCCAAAGATCTTCCCAGCCTTTTGCCTCTTTCCATAAAAAAACCTGACCCTTAATGAGTCGACAGTTTTTATCGATTTTAGATACAGCTTCCATCTCATCTTCGGTAAGAGGACCTTCGGTAATTCCTTTCAGGTTATTGTACATTTTGTCTGTTTTTACCGAAAAAGGAATAGTAATTTGTCCGCGTTGAACTGCCCATTTCAGGCACACAACAGCCGGATGAACATTTAAACGTTCGGCAATAGCCACGATAACCGGGTCTTCCATATCTACCGTATCATCTGGAGTTTTATCGCGTTCGGGACGGCCGGGCGATCCGATTGGACTATAGCCAATTACCTCCACCACGTTCTCAATCAGGTAGTTGTACAACTCGGGTTGTTGGAAGTGTGGATGAATTTCCATTTCGTTCAACACCGGTTTGATTTTGCAATCGCGCAAAATGAGCTTCATTTTGGCAATGGTAACATTTGAAGTCCCAATGTTTTTTACCATACCACTTTCTACCAAACTTTCCATTTGTGCCCATGTTTTCATATAATTTTCATGAATGTAAGGCACTGAATTTGGTTGGCGGGCAGTTACATCGCATTTTGGTGCGTGATAGTTGGGGAATGGCCAGTGAACAAGGTAGAGGTCAAGATAGTCGAGTTGTAAATCGGTCAGCGATTGTTTGCACGATGCAACCACTTCGTTGTGTTTATCATTCCACACTTTGGAGGTAATCCAGAGTTCTTCGCGTTTCACAATTCCTTCGGCAAAAACTTCTTGTAAAGCCGCGCCAATTTCTTTTTCGTTGCCATACACCGAAGCACAGTCAATATGTCGATACCCCATCTTAATAGCCGTTTTCACAGCTTGAGCAATGGTTTCGGCGGTATAATTATCAGACCCGAATGTTCCTAACCCAATTACAGGGACTTTTGCCCCGTTGTAAAGAGTTTTAAATGGAACTTTTGTAATATCTATTGTTTGCATAGTATTGAATTGATTCCTAGTCCGTCAGCTGACGGACCAGGTTAGTATTGATTTTTATAAAGTTTGTTTATTTTCAGAAACGTGGCATTTTTTCCCTTTAGGGGTCGGGGGGTTACTTGATTTCTTCGTCGAAAACAACGGCTACTTTACCACATTTTCCTTCGGCCATCAGTGCATAAGCTTCTGATGCCTGGTCTAATGTGAAGCGGTGTGTAACCAGGTCTTCGGGGTGAATTCCCCAACGAACGATGCGTTCAACCAATTCTTCCATTTTCCATATAGAAGTTACCCATGAACCGTAAATGGTCTTCTGATCGTGGATAATGTCCGGACTTGGGTTGAATTCTACGGTTCCACCTTCGCCTATCATCACCATTTTTCCCCATTGGCGGGTAGCACGGATACACAATTGACGTCCCAAGGTATGACCGGAACAATCCACTGTTTTCTCGAATCCTTTACCTTTTGTTTCAGCCATAACCTGATCAAACGTCTCAGACCCGGAAACATACACTTCGTCGGCTAATCCCATTTTTTTTGCAATTTCGCAACGCTCAGGAACAGTATCGACGCCAATCAACCGTTGAGCCCCCATGGCTTTTGCCAACATAAGAGCAGCAAGACCTACCGGTCCGAGTCCTGTAACCAGTACTGCATCGTTGCCGCTGATACCTATTTTTTCAAGTCCTTCGTAAACGGTTCCAAAACCGCAGGCCACCTGAGCACCATCGGTATAAGTTAATTCGTCGGGTAATAAAACGAGGTCTTTTTCCTCGGCAAGCATGTATTCGCTCATACCACCGTCACGTTGCCAACCGTAGGCAGCACGCGATGCACTGGAACAAGAAATCATATAGCCACGGCGGCAATCGTTGCAACAACCGCAACCCGAGATGTGATACACTACTACGCGGTCGCCTTCTTTGAAACGTTTCATGCCCGGGCCGCAAGCAATAATTTGTCCGGCAGGTTCGTGACCGGCAATTTTATTTTGATATCCTTCAGGTCCTTTTCCAAGGTGTTCGCGATAGATAGCACGAATGTCGCTACCACAAATGGTTGACGATTTTGTTTTTAGCAATACTTGTCCATGTCCCGGTGTTGGAAATTCTACTTCTTTGAAAACCACAGTGCTATTGCCTGGCAAGAAAGCACTTTTTGATTTGAATGTCATGTTGATTAAAATTGAAAAATGATTAATTAATTGGTGTAACGCCTTTTTTCAAAAGGATATTACCGTATTTTGCCGTTTCTCCTGTCATCACTACCGCAAATGCCGACTTTGTTCTTTCGTAAAAAGCAAAACGGTCGATGCGTTCGATAGGAGCAGCGTTTGGATTTGTGATGTGAATACTCTTTAGGTACGATTCTTCTACTTTGGGGTCAAGTTCGTCGCCTTTTACAGCTGCCATCATCGAAAGGGGATGGGGCACGTAGGCGTCAAGTTCAAACAATGGCAAGATGGCTGCCAATAATTCAGGTATACGTAATCCATCGGCACGTAGCACTCTGTTGTTGAATGTTTCGCCCGGGAAATGGGCGTCGGCAAGAATAATCTCGTCGCCATGTCCCATACGTGCAAGAACGGCTAATAGTTCCGGGCTGATCAGTGGTGAAATTCCTTTTAACATGATGATTGGGTTTTAGCACACGTGTGCAATTTATTTTAAAATTATAATTTTCGGATTGTTTTATTGATATGGGATGCTGTTTTTTACGAGATGTGTTTGGATTTGATTTTTAGCAGGATTCCCGGTATACAATTTCCGCCCGGATCATTTTCGTACACTCTTCGCCAATGGGCAACTCTTTGTTAATCATTTGGTCTAATAAATCGAAAGAAATGTCTGCTATCTCAGTTTCCGATTGATAGATAGATGTTAGTTGCGGATCCATAATCGATGAACTTAAGTGGTTGCCAAAACCGATCAGCCCGAGATTTTGTGGAATTTTGAGCGACATTTCGCGTGCTTGAACTGCGATTCCCATTGTCATCAATATGGATGACGAAATAATAGCGTCGGGTTTTTCATCTTCCGCCATTAAATTGCGTAAACATTTTTTCCCTAGTTCTACAGTGAAATCCTCCTGTAGATTCATTTGACGATGATAGCTTAAATTATGCTTGTTTATAGCATCGTTGTATCCGTTTTGTCTGTCTCTGAAAACATTGATATGCGTTGGTCCGGTCAGTTGAACAATCTTCTTATATCCCTTTTTGATTAAATACTCAGTTGCTTCAAAGCAAATGTCATAGTTATTTATCAATACTTTAGGGGTGACGATATCATCGCACACCCGGTCGAAGAAAACAAGCGGGATATTGAAATTATTCAGAAGTGCAAAATGCTTACTATCAGTTGTATTCTTAGAAATTGAAGCAATCACACCAGCATAATTTTGCTTGATAATGGTGTTGATGATGCTAACTTCCTGATTAAAATCTTCGTTGGATTGAAAAATAGAGAGTATGTATCCTTTTTTAAATGCTTTGTCGGTCAGTTGACTCACAATGTCGGAAAAGAAAGTGTGGTTGATGTTGGGAACAATCAAGGCAATGGTATTATTAATACTACCTCTTAACTGAACAGCATTCATATTTGTTTGATATTCGTTTTTGCGTGCACTTTCCAGTACCAGCTTGCGTGTTGCTTCATTCACTCTCGGGTCGTTTCGCAATGCTCTTGAAACGGTAGAGTGGTGTACATTCAGCTCCCGGGCTATGTCTTTTATTGTGATTCTTTTCTGCATGGTTCTTTGTGAATACAAACGTGTGCAAAAATAGGAATTATTTTTGAATAAATGCTATTACATTCGTTTTTTATTGAAGATTTGTATTCTGAATAAGGTAGGTATTTAAAAAGAAAAGCACTTACAATTTTTTGTAAATGCTTTTCGTAGTAGTACTTTTAATTCCTTTGTGAATCAAAATGCTATTTTGTATAATTCTAAAATGTCTTCGAGTTTTGCTTCACGTGGATTCCCCGGTGTACAAACATCATTGAAGGCTGATAAAGCGAGTTTGTCCAAACTGTTTTCAGTCACATTTAAATCGCGCAATTTTTCGGGAATACCCACTTTTATAGCCAATGCTTTTACTGCATCTACAGCTGCCTGAGCTGCTGCTTCTTTTGATAAACCATCGATAGTTACACCCATTGCTTTGGCAATATCGCTGTATTTATCTAGTGCCGAAGGCGCATTGTATTGCATTACGATAGGTAATAAAAGTGCATTAGCCACACCGTGAGGTATATCGAAATAAGCTCCAAGTGGATGAGCCATACCGTGAACCAGTCCTAAACCAACATTCGAGAATCCCATGCCGGCGATGTATTGAGCCACTGCCATTCCGTCGCGTGCAACCAGATCCGAAGGGTTTTCAACAACAGCAGGCAAGTGTTTTGCAATCATCTCAATCGCTTTCAATTCGAACATGTCCGACATGACCCAGGCGCCTTTGGTAATATACCCTTCTATGGCATGTGTCAATGCATCCATACCTGTTGCAGCAGTTAATCCGCGTGGCATACTCACCATTAATTCTGCATCAACGATAGAAAGAATAGCAATGTCGTTTGGATCAACACATACCATTTTTTTTACATTCTCTTCGTCGGTGATGACGTAGTTGATAGTTACTTCTGCTGCGGTTCCGGCAGTGGTTGGCAATGCAATAATGGGAATGCACTTGTTTTTAGTATTGGCCACGCCTTCCAACGAGACTACATCCGCAAACTCGGGATTGGTAGCGATAATGCCGATAGCTTTTGCTGTGTCGATAGGTGATCCGCCACCAATGGCTACAATTACATCGGCTCCCGATTTTGCAAATTCAGCACCACCCAGCTTTACTTGTTTTACAGTTGGATTTTGTTTTACGTTCGAGAAAATCTGAAACGGAATTCCGGCATTTTCCAGCACCGAAGTTACCTGTGCAGCTACGCCGAATTTCACAAGATCGTTATCTGTTACAACAAACGCTTTTTTGAACCCACGTTTTTTGATTTCGTCGGCTAAAACAGCACGACTTCCCGCCCCGAAATAAGACGTTTCATTTAAAATAATTCTATTGATACTCATATTTAATTAGTTTGATAGTTATTCAAAATATCAGTGCTTTTGGTAAAGCACTATTTTTTATATGTCCATTCTTCTGACATATATTTTTTTTCGGACAATTCACTGATTTTTTCCATTTCAATACCCGTAAGTGCTGAATATCCTTCTTGCTGAAAGTAAACGACAAGTTTTTGAACCAGAAACTCAAAAAAATCCGTGGCACTGAGTGTGAATTGCCCTTGTTCCTCAAACCAGGTTCGCAGGTTTTTTACAGTGCTTCGAACCGAAGTGATGGCTTTAATGGTTGCATCTACTGTTTTGGGACGGAGTGCATTTTCAAGCGCATCGAGATTAGTATCGTACAGTAAGGTACCATGGTGCAACTCACGCGTTTTTCCGATATGCGATGCTGTGCCGGAGATTTTAAATTCGCCGGTTAACCACACATCTTTCCGTTTCCCAATGGTTACTGGGATTCCCAATGCTGATAGTACTTCTACAATTGGTAAGACAAAATCCGAACTGAGTACCGATTTGTTTGCCATCTTAGTGGAAATAAAACAGTAGTTGAGATTTCCTTCATCATGATAAACAGCTCCACCACCCGACATTCGGCGTACCACCTGAATCTCATGCTGCGCACAAAACTCCAGATCAACTTCATTTCGAATGGCCTGATTGGAACCAATAATGACACTTGGATTATTCACATACAGAAACAACAAATCATCCTGACGTTCGGCGAAAAGAAATTCCTCGGTAGCCAGATTGAAAGTTGGAGAATTGGATGTTGAATAGATGATTTGCATGATAAAACTACCCCTAACCCCTAAAGGGGAACTAAGCAACTTTCGTCTCTAAAAAGAACTAATTAGATATTGATTTGTACTTTCTTTAAAAAAAAGAAAAAAGGGGAACTATGAAGATGGACTTGCATAATTCCCCTTTAGGGTTGGGGGTCTGATTATTTTACATTAAATGCGACCCGCAATTCATCTATTTCCTTATCACCCATCGGTTGAAGTGGTCCGATGGAAGAAGCCATTACCAGTGAGTTTGCTGAGAATTCGGCCACTTCGAGGTAATCAAATGTATTGATCAGTTTATTACCTGTTACAATTACCGAATCATTTTCTACAATCACCACACGGTTCTTTGCGAACATTTGAGCGATATCTTCAGTGTCGGTGTACAAACTTTCGAATGGAATAGACGGTACATCTTGTAAGAAAATCCAACTTTCAGGAATGGTACGCACATCAAATTTCTGGTGACTTACCGCATGCGCCATCAGGTTAGTAGGCTGCGTGGTAATGATAGAGTTGATATGTGGGTTCAATTGGTAAATGCGGTGGTGAAGTGCTACCGAACGACTTGGTTCTTTGCCGGCTTCGGCCATACCATTTTTCACCTGAACAATATTTTTTGGCAAAATATCCCAACGTGCTACATCGCGTGGCGTAATCAAAAAGTCATCACCTTTCCAACGTACTGAAACGGTTCCATAAGTAGAAATCATTAATCCCTGATCGCAGGCACGACGAATGATGTTTACCATATCCGTACGAATTTCGCGCTCGTCGGATGGATATTCAACGTCCATAAACGGTGTGATATTCTTTGGAAAATGATTCAAATATTTCGAGATCTGTTCATCGGTCAATGTATTTACCTGACCAATACGACCAGCGTTTACAATGGTACGGCAACAGAATTCCAGTGTTTCGAAACGTTGATAAGCATCCATCATATCGGTTCCACCAAGTACTACTCCGTGGTTTTCCATGATAACAGCTTTGTATTTTTTGTTCTTGAATTCGTTGGCAATTTTTTTACCCAAATCTTCACTTCCCGGACAACCGTAAGGTGCAAAGCCAATTTCGCCACAAATCTTGCGAGCCTGTGGAACGATACTGGTATCAGGAACAACGCGGGCAATACTAAAAGCTACCAATCCGGGTGGGTGCGCGTGAATGATGGCCGTCAATTCTGGACGGGCTTCAAAAATGGCTTTGTGAAATGGAAATTCCGACGATGGCTTATGTAGACCAATTACTGTTCCGTCTTTTTTTACACACACAATGTCTTTCACTGTCAATGATCCTTTGTCAACTGCCGAAGGCGTTATCCAAATATCACCGTTTCCATCTTTAATGGAAATGTTTCCACCTGAAGTAGTAGTCATACCACTTCGATAAATACGTCCGATAATCACATTAATCTGCTCTTTCGGATGCATTAAGTTAACATCTAGCTGTTTCATCTTTTTATATAATTAGTAAGTTTGTTTTGAGTCTAAAAAAAACAACAAATCAGTGTGATTTAATCCGAAGTAGGTAGATTTAATTGGCTGTTTTGAAAGGGAGAACAAAGTTACGATTATTACATTGTATACTAAAGTCTTTTATAACTTATCAGCATTCTCCAGCAAAAAAGTTTCTGCCTCCACGCTCCATAACCCCATATTCTTATCGCACATTTCGGCTAATGTTTTGTAAACATCATTCGTTTCGCCCAATTTAGCAAAATCAGAAATAGGTGTCAATGGCATGTCTACATGAGTATAAATCAATTTCTTTCCACCCGGAATTTCAGGTAAATGTTTAGTAGCTTCAATAACAGCTCCTAAACCGCCAATGTGGGTTACCAATCCGGCAGGGTCAAGTCCTTTCGACATCATATCAAGTGCTTCCACCATGTCGTCGGTATTTCCACCGCTGGTGCCCACCACGTGGGTATAAGCATAATGCACGTTGTAGAAATTGAACATGGCACTGAAGTTCGGATCGCTCGGTCCGGCGAAGAAGTTTAAACAGCCGTCGAATGCCAAAATAGCATCGGCTTGCTCCACCACCGGTTTTACGGGTGCGAATGCAAATACATCGTCGTAACCATATCCATCGGTAATGGCTCTCAACTCTTCCACCGGATTTTCCATTTTGCCTGTATTTACATAGCGTAAATCGATACCGCGTGAAGCAGCAAATTCAACGCTGTAAAACTGCGCAGCACGGTCGAGGCGGGTTTGATCTACGTCGGTTACCACACAAATTGATGGTTTGCGGTCGTTGCGACGAAGCACGTAGTTGATAGCAGCCAATCCCATAGGACCTACACCAGCCAAAATAGCCATTTTGCCACCATTCACAATGTCCATTTTGTGAACATAACTTCCGGGAGTCGTGTGATAGTTGGCATGCATAGCACCAATCACGCACGAAAGCGGTTCGGCCAATGATGCCGGATAGTAACCTTCGCCCTTGTAAGCCAGCAAACAATCTTTTTCCATTACTTCGTTCGGGATAATCACATAAGTTGCATCACCACCAATATGTTGGTAGCTGTAACCAGGTGCGCTCAACACGCCCACGGGACCATCTTCGAAATACAAAGCCGGTTGGATAGAAAATTTATCTCCGGCACTGAATTTATCAGCCCATTTTGCACCTATCTGTACCAATTCTCCGGCAAATTCATGACCGATGATAATCGGATTCTCGGCGATATTGTTCGGAACACGTTTGTGGTCAGTAGCCTGATTAGCTGCTTTGTACGATGACATACACAGAGAATCAGAAACTACTTTCGCCAATATTTCATTGTCTTTAATCTGTGGCAATTCGAACTCTTCTAAACGAAGATCTTTTTTGCCATATAAACGGATTGCTTTTGTTTTCATATTACCCCTAACCCCTAAAGGGGAACTAAGATACTTTCGTCTCTTAAAATTCCAATTCAGAAGATTTTATTAATTGTTTGATTTTTATATTTTTTATTCATAGATGCAACCACCCAAAGAACCCCCTTTAGGGGGCAGGGGGTCAACTCATCATCACTTGCCCACCGGTAATTGGCAATGCCTGTCCGGTTTCGCCGCATTGCTCCATCAGATAAAGGGCACCTTTGGTAACATCCTCGGGCGAGCAGCCTTTTTGCAACGGAACTTGAGCCAAATAAAACGCTTTCACGTCATCTATAGTTTTAGCACCTGGCACTTTGCCTGCATTCAAGTACTGAACAAACAGACCGTTAACCGGGTCGCTCCATAGTGGACCTTCGTAAAAGTTGCCCGGGCAGATAGAGTTCACTTTGATACGGAATGGAGCTAGTTCCAATGCGAATGACTGCGTAAGACCAATGCCACCGAATTTACCACCGGCATACGCGAAGTTCGCCTTGCTACCGCGCAATCCCGATTTGGAATTTACCTGAATAATATCGGCATAATACTCCGGAGCGTAGTTGGTTTGCAGCTTCATTACCTTGCTCACCACTTTGGTGCAATAGAAATAGGCGTTATAATTGATTTTTGTTACAAATTCGAAATCTTCCGGTGTCATATCTTCCAAACCACCGGCACGCAGCACGCCTGCATTGCTGATGAACGTGTCGATAGCTCCAAAGTTACAAATAGTTTCGTGAACGAGGTTTTCTATACTTGGAATTTCGCTGACGTTGGTTTTTACGAAGATAGCACGGTTACTTTTTGCCAAAGTATTGAAACGCTCCACTGTGGCACGACCAACTGTTTCATTCATGTCCGCCACTACGATATTAGCTCCTTGTTGCAACAAACAACGGGCAATTCCTTCGCCAAAGCCTTGTGCAGCTCCCGTTACAATAATGGTTTTATTCTCGGCGCGACCGGCTGCTCCACCTGCCGCCACACTGCGACGGTAGTTTTCCACTTCCCAGTTGTCGATAAAGTCGATTTGCGCTTGCGTCATTGGGTGAGGTCCGCCAAACGATTCGGAGTAATAGGCAATTTTCATTGCATCTTCGAAAACGTCCAGTAAAATATCACATTGAGCAGCATTGTCGCCAGCAGCTATCAAGCCAATTCCTTTTATCAGGAAAATCTTGGGTTGATAACCAAACTTAGCGGTGAAAGCCGGAATTTGTTTCGCAGCTTCGGCCACTACAGCTTCGGGGTCTTCGTCGTTGAGGAAAATATAGTTCGATTTGCAATAAACAATGGCATCCGGAGTAAACGGTTTTGCAATTTTGGCTTGAGCTTCTTCGGTATCGTAGAAATGTTTGATTAATGCATTCTTACGCACTTTCAATGTTTTCAACCCTTCTTTCGAAAGCATCATGCGAACGGCCGGAAGAATTTGTTCGGTGCAGCTGCACGTAGCGCGAGGTTCATCGAAGATAGTGAGAGGGTGACTCGGAGTCACCCCCTCACTCAATGTTGCAAGTATTTTGTTATAAAGCACTTTTACTTCTTCAATACTGTTGGCAGCTACAAAGATGCCGTGGTTTTGTAACCAGATAACAGCAGGTTCGGCACCGTCCTCAGCACGAAAAGCTTTGATGGCGTCTTCCACTTTCTTGAACAATACATAACCCGGGTCGGTGTATTCGATGTACAATGCTTTGGCGCCAAACAGCTTTTGCAAGTCGGCCTGAGCATTATTCGCGCACATTAAACCGTTCACCAATGTTGGGTGCATGTGTACCACAAAGGCAAAGTCAATCACGTTGTGCATCGACGTTTCTACCGATGGGCGTTTGCCTTTGGTAATGGTAGCAGCAGCCAAATCGTTCTTTACTTCTTCCTCACGTTCAGCAGCATTAGTACTGTAGACTTTGTCGGACATGAGGTTCAGTTTAGCGCGATCGAGCACAGCAAAACCATCTTCGGTAATGGTTGCCAACGACGATCCACTGGCTTTTACCCAGATTTTCTCAGCGTTTTTGTACGATGTATTTCCACCGCCAGCAATTACGAAACGGCTATCACGGCCGTAGAATTGCGATATTGTAATAAGATCTTGAATGCCCCCCCGACCCCCTGAAGGGGGAGTTGTGGAGCTAGTATTATTTTCTATATTATTCATTTTTATGTGTTTTGTCTGATTTCAATAAGGATTTATGAAGACGAACTTGCATAATTCCCCTTTAGGGGTTAGGGGTCGTTTTATTGATTAATCAATTGATCTCCCAACTTAATAAATTCAGCACGTTTACTGCGGTCGGCTTGTCCTTTGGCATCCACGTAGCCGCGCAAGCCCTGTGCTACCAAATGTTGGTGAGCTGCTACCACGCAAACACCTTCGTAGTTGATTTGCAACAAACGGTCGGTAAGTGGCGTGCTGTTACGGGCAAAAAGCTCGATTGGTTCCATGGCAGGCGTGTTGTGCTCGCTACCGAATGTCACTACAAAGCCTTGATTGTGCAAATAGCCGGCGTATTTTTCCAACAATTCCACCCCGTTGCGGGTAGTGATAAACTCTACCGAATGGAAACCGCGCTCGGTCAATTGCTTTGCCACTTTTTCCAAATCGCCTTCGAAATCGGTATAACCACCTTTGGCATCATCGGCCAAAAAAGGATACGTTGGTATGCCACCACCCGCCACGATAATATCGCAAACGGTTTGCATAGGCAAAAATGCCTTTGGATCTTCGGGAACAAAAGCGCCACCACCTGCTTTGAGCAAGTTGCCACGGATTTCATTTTCCACTCCGGCGATATCGTTGATTTCCGATTTCAATTCTTTTCCTCCGAAAAGTTTATGAAATAAAATACGAATATCCAACGGATTGTTATTACAAGCCTCGTACACTTTCAAGCGCAATGCTTTGGCCAAATGGCGTTCGCGGATAGAACCTTTGGTAAGGTCGTTTTTAATCCATTCGAAGTCCAACGTAAAACCAGCGTTATTTGCAGCCAGAATTTCATTTACCTTGCCACACATAGCTTCCACTTGTGCATTTGCTTCGGCGCTAACATCAGCTAGCTGTGTAGCAAAAGGCTCAGCCAACTGGAACGGGTAGGAGAGTCCTTTGCCGCTCAAATAGGTGCGACCGGGGTTTCCGGGATCGTTCACACGCAAACCGGCTTTTTGGTCGGCTTCGTTCAGACTGATAAATTCTATATTGAACAACGGATACAATCCGCGCTCCTTGCAGCCTGTCGCCCATGCGTTGTAGCCGGCAGTACTGTAAAAATCATTTATTCCCACCACTTTTACGCCTTCGGCAACGGCCATATCAAGCGCTTCAGCAACATCCTTGAATGCGCTGAATGAGTAAGGGGTGTGGAGATGTGCGTTTACTTTTTTCATATTGTTTTTACCATAAGGCACTTAGGATATAAAGTATCACTAAGTTTTTGTATGTAATTGTATTGTCTAAATTTACTTATTGTGTTTTATTTAAGATTCTTTTTTTCTTTAGTTGGTGGTAAAAAGTTTTCTCCGGTTACCACATCTTTACCAGTTTTTGATTCCAGCTCCTTACGGGCATTTTTGGCTACTGATCCTCCTTTTTTGCCTGCTTTGGCATTTTCGCGTAGCCCTTTTGCTTCATCTGTTTCTGCTATCTGTCTTGTTGAAAGTTCGGCCAACGCAGTGAAAATTAATTCTGCTTCGCTCATGTGGTCACGTAAGTTCTGCGTTTTCAAACCCTTCAGATCCTTATGTTGTTTTACCGTTAAATCTGTCCATTCTTGATGAATGATATTGGTGAGCAATGCAAATTCATCTTGTTCTTTTATTCCGGCATCTTTCCAATAATCAGTCAACTTGTTACGGGTTTCCTGTCCCGTCATGCGTTGCTGAATCCACTTTTCGCTTCGTCCCAATCGCTGCCAATTCTCACGCGCACGATCTAAACTTTGAGCTGGATCTTGTAATTCCTGCATTCGCTCATAACCAACTTTGGCTAGCCATTGCTTGAATGGCTCGGCTTTGGGTGAGGGGATGGATTGGATGATACGTAATAGGGTTTCAGTGTCAACAGTGTCCGTTTCTCTATTTTTACCATCCTCAGCTATTAGTTTCAACCGTACGATTTTTTCGTACGCTTGACTTCCTTCAGTGATAAGTTTTTTCTTCAAATCACTCCAATAACGTTTAGGAACAGAACTTTCTGTGAGTATTTCTACCACATCAATTACCGAGAAATACCATTTCTCTTCAGTTTCATCCCAATGCGTGCGAATCTTTTTCGATTCAAATAACTTAATGCACGTGTTATTTTCCATAAAAGATTATGGTTTTAAAAGTTGTTTTGGCATGCAATTTACCATTAAGGCACCAAATCACTCCGTGAATCTTCGTGTACTTAGTGCCTTAGTGGTAATTATATTTCAATTGAGGGCGTGACTTGGAGTCACACCCTCAATAAAGATTATACTCCTAATTTAGAACGACGGATGAACTCGGCATCGGTAAAATTCTGCCCAGGAACATAGCCTGCCAATGGTTGGATGCGTTCGTTAATCATATCGAGGAACCAACTTACTTGCGGGAAGAATGAATCTTCCAATTCGAAGGCAGGAGTAATCCAGTTGCGTGAACCAAGCACACAAACCGGAGCGTCCAGATAGTCGAAACAAAGCGTGCTAATGTTAGTTGCAAAGTCGTTCAGGAACGAACCACGTGCGCAAGCGTCGCCGGCAACAATAATTTTACCTGTTTTCTTCACCGACTCAACCACTTGCTCGTAGTTGAATGGTACCAACGAGCGTGCGTCGATAACTTCTGCACTCAAGCCGTATTTTTCTTCCAGTTCTTTAGCAGCAGCCAAAGCAGGATATAATGTGTGACCAACGGTCAGGAATGTAATGTCTTTTCCTTCTTTTTTCACGTCCGGCTCACCAAATGGAATTTCGTAGTAACCTTCAGGTACACCGCCTTTGTGGAATTGCTCACCAATTTCGTAGATACGTTGGCTTTCGAAGTAAACCACCGGATCCGTTCCCTGCAAAGCTGAGTTCATTAACCCTTTTGCATCGTAAGGAGTTACCGGGAAACAAACTTTCAATCCGGGGATTTGAGTCACCAACGAAGTCCAGTCTTGTGAGTGTTGTGCACCATATTTTGAACCTACCGATACACGAAGCGTGATTGGCATTTTCAAAACGTTACCGCTCATCGATTGCCATTTCGGCATTTGGTTGAACACCTCATCACCACAACGACCTAAAAAGTCGCAATACATAATTTCAGGAACCACACGGCCACCACACATGGCGTAACCAATGGCTGTACCCACGATAGATGCTTCGGCAATAGGTGAATTGAACAAACGGTGGTAAGGCAATGCCTCGGTCATACCGCCATACACGGCAAATGCACCACCCCAATCGCGGTTTTCTTCACCGTAAGCTACCAACGATGCATCTTTGTAGAAACGATCCATCATGGCTTCGAAAATACCGTCGCGCAACTGATATTGTTTCATTTTGCTGAAAGGTTTTCCGTCGGCATCAAAAGCAAAACGTTCTTTGGCAGCAATTTTCTTTACACGCGAATTATCAGCCAATGGCATCAAAACATCAGGTGTAGCAGTTGACATAGAATCTACCGAACCATTCGAGAACATCATGTCGCCAATGATTTGAGCATTGGTCATACGTGGAGAAACCTCATCGTCGATTGATTTCAGGAACATATCATACACTAATGCTTTTACGTCAGTCCATGTTGCGTCCAAATCTGCTTGCGTAGCTTCGCCCGCTTCAATCAATTGTTTTCCGAAAGAAGCGATACAATCTTGCGCTTCCCACGCTTCCACTTCTTCTTTGGTGCGATACGAAGATGCATCAGAAGGTGAGTGACCGCTGTAGCGATATGTCAATACATCCAATAAAACAGGACCTTTTTTCTCTTCAAGAATAACGCGTTTGCGTTTGTAAGCATCGATAACAGCCAACGGATTGTAACCGTCAACACGCTCAGCATGCATTTGCTCAGGATTTACACCTGCACCAATACGAGCCGCAATATCATAACCCATGGTTTCGCCGGCAGTTTGTCCGCCCATACCATATTGATTATTCATAATGTTGATGATAACAGGTAATCCACCTTGCATATCGCCTTCCCACAACTGGCGGAACTGATCCATAGAAGCGAAAGTGATACCTTCCCAAACCGGACCGCAAGCCATAGAAGCGTCACCAATATTGGCAACTACCAGGCCTTTCTGACGATTGATTTTTTTGTACAACGCAGCACCAACGGCAATATCACCCGAACCGCCAACCAAGGCGTTGTTAGGATAAACTCCGAATGGCGTAAAGAAAGCGTGCATAGAACCACCCAATCCGCGGTTAAAACCGGTTACACGGGCAAATATTTCGGCCAATGTCCCGTAAACGAGGAAGCGACGAGCCAATTCTTTGGTAGTGCCAGTAAAGTCTTTTTTTACAACGTTTAGTACAGCTCCGTCGAAGAACGATTCCATTACGTCGGTCAAATACTTATCGTCACATTTGTGGATAGCCGACATACCTTTAGCAAGTATTTCGCCGTGTGAGCGGTGGCTACCAAAAATATAATCATCAACGGTCAATGTCCATGCCATACCTACTGCTGCTGATTCCTGTCCGATAGACAAGTGAGCAGGGCCGGGGTGATTGTACGAAGTTCCATTGTATGCACCAACCGTTTTAATCAGGTTAATCATGGTTTCGAACTCGCGAATCAACACCATGTCGTGATAAATGGCTTTGAATTCTTCGTTGGTAAAATTACCTTTTTCGTCTTTGACGGTTTTTTGATATTGATTAACCGGAATCGGTTGAAATTCTACAAAACCCGGTTTGCGTGCTTCTACCGGATCAATGTGCTGTACTTTTGGCATTGTATAAAGATTTATTTGTTTATTAGTTGAGATCGAACCACATTAGACACATAGTTCACATAGTTTTATTTTAAAAGAAAAAAACTTAGAAACACATAGTTTAAAAACCTTTCGGTTTTTCCAAGTCTCCTACTTAACCGCAGAGAACGCTAAGTTTCGCAAAGAAAAATTCGCGTTATTTGCGTAATTTGCGTTCAAATCAAAAAGCAAAAATTGTTTCTTTAAATATCTCGCTAACGGTTGGGTGTGGGAATACCACTTCTTCCATTTCCGCCAGTGTCATTTCCTGTTCGATGGCCATGCATGCTCCGTAAATCATCTCACTGCAAGGGTTACCCAACATGTGAACACCGATTACTTCGCCGTATTTTGCACCTACCAACACTTTGCAAAGTCCTGAACCACCTTCGTTTTCGGCAATGAAACGTCCGGCATACGCCATTGGCAATTTAGCCACTTTATAATCGATACCTTTTGCTTTGGCCGATTCTTCCGTCTCACCAACGCCCGCTACTTCAGGATTGGTATAAACTACGCCCGGGATAGCGTTGTAACGCATTACATCAGCTCTTCCTGTGAGATTGTTTACCACCACTTCGCCTTCGCGACTAGCTGTGTGTGCCAATAATGAGAAACCGGTAACGTCGCCCGCTGCAAAAACATTAGGCACATTAGTGCGCATTTTTTCGTCTACTTTGATGCCGCCTTTGAATAACTCAACGTTCAGATTTTCCAATCCGAACCCTTTTGTAATTGCACGGCGACCCACGCTGACCAAAATTTTATCACCCTCGATAGTTTCTGTTTTTCCGTCTTTTTCGAAAACAACTTTGTTGCCCTCGATTTTTACTACTTTGGCATTCAGGTTGTATTCGATGCCTTTTTTACTGTAAATATCGCGTAGCATGGCTGAGATTTCGAAATCGTTGTTTCCCAAAATTTCAGGAAGCATTTCCACCACCGTTACTTTAGTTCCCAAACTATTGAAAAAGCTTGCAAACTCCATCCCGATAACGCCACCACCGATAACCACCAATGATGTTGGTTGTTCTTTCAAATCCAGAATTTCGCGGTTGGTAAGGATAATGTCACCTGCTTCGGCCAATCCCGGAATAGGTGGAACGAATGCTTCGGAACCTGTACAGATCAATAAGTTTGTGCCAAGATAAGTTTCGCCAGCACAAGTCACTTCAACGCCTTTCGGGCTGCGGCCTACAATTGTAGCTTCGCCTTTTACAACGGTTACATGGTGCATTTTCATTTTGCCCTCAACGCCGGCAACCAGTTTGCGAACCACTTTATTTTTGCGGTTTACAATTTTTGCATAGTCGAAACGGATGTTGTCACCGTAAACGCCATATTTATCACCGTGCAAAGCATTTTCGTACGTTTTTGCACTGTAAAGCATGGTTTTAGTTGGGATGCAACCTTCGTTGAGGCATACACCACCCATGCTTTTTTTCTCGAACAATAAAACTTTCAGTCCTTTATGTCCTGCACGTTCTGCAGCCACATATCCGGCCGGACCACCGCCGATTATAATTAAGTCAAACATAATTTTAAAAATTTATCAACCGACCCCCAACCCCCTGAAGGGGGCTTTGGCGAAGTGCGATTTTGAAGTTTATATTGAATAAACAAAGATATTGATTTAAATAAGATTCCTACCCATTATTCAGAGACAAAAGTAACTCTGTTCCCCTTCAGGGGCTAGGGGTGGTTTTATTTAAAATATATCCAATTCCAATGTTTCAATCTCAATGGCAATCTGTTTCAAAAAGCGTGTTGCTTCGCCGCCGTCCAATGCGCGGTGGTCGTAGGTTAAGCTGAGTCCGATATAAGGTACGAATCCATAAACGCCATCACCTAAATCTTTCGGACGTGGAACGATTGTGTTCACACCCAAGATAGCTGATTGTGGTAGGTTGATAACCGGAGTAAACATTTCCACACCGTAGGCTCCAAGGTTAGAAACGGTGAATGTAGCGGCTTCCGAAGATAGTAATTCCGGTGAAATAGCCCCTTTCTTGCAGCTGTTAGCAACTTCTTTTAGTTGGTTAGCCAATCCAATAATGGATAAATCGTCGGCATTACGAACTGCAGGAACCATCAAGCCACGTTCGGTGTCAACAGCCAGTCCGAGGTGAACTTTGTTGAACAGACGCATCGATTCGCCTAAGAAATGTGAGTTGGCATTCGGGAATTTTTTCAATGCTTTTACTACTGCAAAGCAAACGAAATCGTTGATGGTAAGATTAGCCGACAATGTTCCTGCTTCGAAAGCTTTCTTGGCTTTCTTGCGTAAGTTTTGGATGTTACGTGCATCTGCTCCCAGGTGGTGAGTAAGTTGAGCTGAGTTTTGTAAGGAAGAATGCATTGCTTTCGCAATCAACTTGCGCATGTTTGAAAGTTTTTTGTCCTCATAATCCACTCCGTAAACGGCATTCACTGGTGGTGGAAGCAGATCGGCAGCTTTTGCAGTTCCGGCAAGACCGGAACCCGCCCCTTGTGGCTGAACACCTTCTTCGGTTGCAATTTTCTTAGCGAGTGGAGTCAGTTTCGGACGGCTTTCCAAGGCAGCTAATACGTCTTTCTCAATTACACGTCCTTTTGGACCTGAACCTGATAATTCACTTGCGTTCAACGCTTCTTTTTCGGCTAAGTTTTTAGCGCGGGGAGAAACGAATGAATTTTGATGTGTTGATGTGTTGATGTGTTGATGTGATGATTCAGATGCTACATCAACTTTTAAAGTTTCAACTTTCTCTGTCGTCTGTTGTCTGTCGTCAGTTGTCTGTTGTACATTTTCTGTTGTCTGAAGCAATCCGGCATAATCATCACCGGGCTGTCCGATAACCATCATGTCCAACAATACAGGTACTTCGTCACCGTCGTTGTAAAAACATTCAAGTACCACACCATCAGCAGGTGATTCTTCTTCGAACGAAGCTTTGTCGGTTTCGTAAGCGAATAACACGTCACCTTTCTTTACGGTATCTCCTTTTTTCTTTTTTATCTCGGTAATGATACAACTCTCAACCGATTGCCCTTGTTTGGGCAGAATAACTACTAAAGCCATATATCTAATTAATAATTCACAATTAATAATTCATAATTTTCACTAAGCTCTTACGCCTTGTCTCTATAATTGAGTTACGGCTAGAAACTTTTTATAAGCTTCAGCCCAAACTTCAGAGTTTTGTGGAGTAAATTCATCAATATGAACCGATTCGGCTATGATCTGACGCATTTCCAATAGCGATTCAACGCAACCTGCCGCTTTGGCCTGAAGCATAATGTTTCCGATAGCTGTTGCTTCCGAAGGTCCTGCTGCTACAGCTATGCCAATAGAGTTGGCAGTCCATTGATTCAATAATGGATTCTTTGAACCTCCACCAATTACGTGTAGTTTTTCGATTGGGAATGGAGCCATACCTTTTAGTAAACCAAGAATATAGCGGTATTTCAGCGAAAGACTTTCAAAAATACAACGAACGAATTCAGGGTGAGTTTGAGGTACTTTTTGTCCGGACGCTGCACAGTAATCCTGAATAGCTTTGGTCATGCAGCCCGGGCTGGCAAACGAAGTGTGATCAGGGTCAATTAATGATTGGAATGGTTCAACGGTGTCGGCCATTTGCACAATTTTTTCATATGCATAGGTGATACCTTCTTTTTTCCACTCTTTCATACATTGTTCCAGAATCCACATTCCGGTAATGTTCTTCAGAAAACGGGTTGTGCCTTCCACACCACCTTCGTTGGTGAAGTTATATTTCGAAGTTTCTTCGTTGATAATGGCATCTTTTACTTCAATACCCATTAATGACCATGTTCCGGAGCTCAGGTAGGCGAAGTTTTCGTTTGCCGCAGGAACAGCAGCAACTGCTGCACCTGTATCATGTCCGGCAACTGCCACAACATTGATTTTACCCAATTCGCTCTCTTCTGCTAAATCGTCGCGCAACGTACCGATAAGATGTCCCGGCATAACTATTTCGCCCAAAATAGAAGGAGAAACGCCTGCTTTTTCGAGTAATTCAGCTTCGAATTTCTTGGTACGTGGATTTAAAATTTGTGAAGTAGAAGCAATAGTATATTCAACTACTTTATTTCCGGTGAGTAAATATGCCAATGCATCCGGCATAAATAAAATTTCTTTGGTGGCTTTCAACAATGAATTGTTAGCCTGACTTAGTGCAAAAAGTTGGTATAAACTATTGAAATTCATTACCTGAATTCCTGTGAGGTCGTATACTTTTTCGCGGGGAACTATTTCGAAGTATTTTTCGGGTGCACCAACAGTGTGTGGATCGCGGTAAGCGTAAGGAGCTCCAAGGATAGTGCCATCTTCTGCAAGTAAAGCAAAGTCAACACCCCAGGTATCTATACCTATAGAAGTAATTTCAACGCCTTCTTCTTTTGCTGCTACTAACCCAGCTTTCAGATGTTCGAATAAAGAATAAATGTTCCAGTGAAAATGTTCTCCGATTTGAAGAATTTGGTTTGGGAAACGGGTAAGTTCCTTCATTTGAAGACGTCCGTTTTCGATTGTGCCAAGGATAGAGCGACCGCTAGTGGCACCCAGGTCGAATGCTAAGAATGATTTGTTTTTCATATTATTTTTAAAAGTAGGCACAAAGATATTGATACATCCCTTATTATTCGTGTGAAATTTGATATTATAACTTCACTTTTTGATAAACCCCTAACCCCTAAAGGGGAATAAAAGACCACCTGCCCCCTAAGGGCAGAAAACGAAATATTACCTCTGTCTATTTTGATGGTTTATAAAAAATAAAACGACATAGGAGACAAAAGTAATATAATTCCCCTTTAGGGGTTAGGGGTGATTTTGGGTACTCTTTGCTATTTATACAACGCACCGTAGGTTTGGCAAGCACGATAGTCGGCACCTTCCAGATTCATACCGTACGCTGCCCATGCACTTGGACGGAATACTTTCGATTCGTCTACATTGTGCATACACACCGGAATGCGCAACATGGAAGCCAGCGTAATCAAGTCTGCCCCGATATGTCCGTAGCTGAATGCGCCGTGGTTGGCTCCCCAGTTATTCATTACCGAATACACATCACGGAAATTGCCTTCGCCGGTTAAGCGTGGTGCAAACCAGGTGGTAGGCCAGGTTTTGTTGGTTCTGTCGTCCAATACCTGATGAACTTCGGCGGGAAGTTCTGCTGTCCAGCCTTCGGCAATTTGAAGTACCGGTCCCAGACCCTTGATTAGGTTGATGCGCGACATAGTTACCGGCATTCCTCCTTTTGAAATAAATTTAGAAGAGAAGCCACCACCACGGAAGTAGCCACAGTCGGCCGGATACCAGGTGGTTGCATCCAATGTTTTTTGTACTTCTTCTTCGCTGATTTCCCAGAATGGTTTCATGACGGGTTTGCCGTCGATAGTTTGTTGTCCGCTTCCGTCCAATGCAGCCGATCCGGAGTTGATAAGGTGAATTAAACCGTTAGCTGCCAGGCCTTCCATTTTGTGTCCGGTAACGCGCTCAACCGCTTCGGGACTCCAGTAGGTGCGCACATCGGCAAATACCTGGGCAGTATTTGTAACCAGTTTTCCAAACAGCATGGCAACGCCGTTTAACGAGTCGTTTTCCGTAGCCATCACGAATGCTTCACGAATACCGTTCCAGTCGAACGAAGTGTTTAGTATTGCTTCGGCAAAATCACCGTTTGGCATAAAGTCAGTCCACTGGCGTTGGCCCTGAAATCCTCCGGCAATGGCGTTATGTCCCAGCGCTTCTTCCAGAAAACCTAAATCACGAAGTTTCGGATTGCCAATCATCAGATCGCGCATAATGATGGTCATTTTCACGACAAATTCCCATTCTTTATCAAGCTGTTCGCGCGATTTCTTTTTGTCAGCATCGTTGGTGTCCTCACCTTCGTTCGATTTGCAATTCTTTTCGGTCCACTCCATCGCCCGTTTAAATTCTTCCGGATCAAAAATGCTCAACTGTACGCGGCGGTTGATTTCACTCATGTCGACATACTCGTTGCGCATGCCCAGGTACTCCTGAAAGAAATCGGCATTGACGATAGAACCGGCAATTCCCATCGAAACAGATCCGATGGATAGGTATGACTTACCTTTCATCGAAGCTACTGCAATAGCAGCTTTGGCGAAGCGTAACAGTTTTTCCTGAACGTCGGCAGGAATTGAAGTGTCGCCACCATCCAATACATCGTGACCATAAATACCAAATGCGGGCAAGCCTTTTTGGTTATGGCCGGCCAATGCTGCAGCCAGATAAACGGCACCCGGACGTTCGGTGCCATTGAAACCCCACACTGCTTTTACGGTGTGCGGATCCATATCGATGGTTTCGCTGCCATAGCACCAGCATGGTGTAACGGTAATGGTTATGGCTACGCCTTCCTTTTTGAATTTTTCGGCACAGGCTGCGGCTTCGTCTACGCGGCCAATGGTAGTGTCGGCCATGACGCATTCTACCGGAGTGCCGTCGCTGTATTTTAGTGTTGACGAAAGAAAATTGGCCAGACTGGCTGCCATGGTCATGGTTTGTTCTTCGAGCGATTCGCGCACGCCTCCCTGTCGACCGTCGATAGTGGGACGAATGCCTATTTTAGGATTGTCGCCCTGAAGTCTTCCTGTTTTAATGTTCCGTTGTTGGGGAGTTCCGTTTGTCGGAAATCCACCCGTTAATGATCCTGCTTTCATGATTGTTTTAAGTGTTTTATATAATTGTTGTAAATTTTATTGTGCTGAACTGTGCTGATTTGCTGATAAAAAAATAGTGATACATCAGAGAGAATTTCTTATTATCAGCTCGGTAGGTAAATATTCTTGAATGGGGGTTTTGTTGGTGACGAAATGAGCGGCTTTCTCGCCCAATAATCCAAAGTTGATACTAATAGCTGAAATGCCATTCTTGATAACTTCCAATACCGGATCGTCGTTATAGGCCAAAAGACCGATGTCTTTTCCTATCTCGAGTTTTTTGGCGTCGGCATCTTTAATGATCTTCACCAAATCTTCCGGCGTGATGCAAAAATAGGCCGTTGCCGGTTCTACGCCTTTCCAGTTGGCTTCACTTCTGATAATTTCGTGGTCGAAATGATGGTCGACGGAGAATCTTATGAAATAGTGAAGCGCACTTGCCGGGTGACAGACCTCTTCAGGGAAGACAAAAACTAACTTTTTATACTTGCTCAGAAGTTCTTTTCCCTGCACAAGACATTGATAAAAGGACTCGTCGAAATCCTGGCAGATATATGAGAAATTTGATTTCTCAAAGTTACCAAAGTCCAGCAGCAGTAGTTTGTTAGCCGGAATGGTCTTTAATGTGTCAGAAAACTGGTCGTTCGAAAAGTTCATGACCACATACATGCTGTATTTTCCAATACTTTCCCGGACTATCGTTTCGAAAAGATGTTCGTTGTATTGATGGAAAATTAAATCGACTTTAAAGTTTTCGGGTAAGTTGGCTGCAAACCTGTGATAAAGATTTTGCTTGAAGGAAGAATAAGTATCCAGGAGCAACAAAATGTGGTTCACTTCGCCGGTGACAAAATACCCTTTTGTGGGTGTCGAGTCAATTAGTCCGCGTCTTTTGAGCTCGTTGTAGGCTTTGAAAACCGTATCGCGCGAAACTTTATGCAACGCGCTGGCTTCGTTTATGGATGGCAAATTATCGCCTGCTTTTAAATTCCCTTGCATGATGGACAAACTAATGCCATCGGCCAGAGATTTTATTTTTGAAGTGGAGTGCGAAAATTTGATGTCTTTCATAATATACTGCTGTGCTGAACTGTGCTGTAAAAATAGGCACAATTTATTACAGAGCAACTTGTCAGTTTTATGTTTAAGAGCAGTTTTCGAATGGTTTGTTCAAAAAACTATTCATCCGCCGATTTTATGTCCGCATTACAACGGTATTCGCTGGGGGTGAATCCGGTTCTCTTTTTAAAAAAAACGGGAAAATAATCGAGGTTATCGAAATTGAGCGTGTTGGCAATTTGCTTTACCGATTGTGAGGTGGTAGACAGCAGCAGTTTGGCTTCATTAAGTTTCAATTCTACCATATATTTGGAAGGCGAAGTACCCGTAAATTCTTTAAATGCACGTCTGAAACCCGAATAGCAAATGTTCAATGACTTAGCAATGTCCTCGGCCGTCAGGTTTTTATACACCGATTCGCGCATCACCACTTTGGCCTTATTTATTTTGTTGATAAGTTCTTCGTCTTCAAAATCGCGTGTTTTGTCGCGGTAATACATGAGTCCCAAAATGTGCATTACGATTCCCGAAAGTGCCTGTTGGTAGCCGGCGCGTTCTTCGTTGGCAATTTCTATTGCCTTCATGTACAGGTCGATGATTCGCTCGTTTAATCCAATATTAAATACGGGCGCTCTGTTCAGAAAGAATCCTTCTGTCACGATTTTTTCTATAATATCGCCCTTGAAGCCAATCCAGTATTCGTTCCAACCGGAGTTTTCGAGCGGTTTGTAGGTGTGCCACACACCGGGCATTAGGAAAAACATTTTTCCTTCGGTGATAAAACACGCTTGTTTGTTGTTGCCAAAGGTGAAAACACCGTTGCCATTGGTAATGTATAATAACTGATACTCATTCAGAACGCGCCCTTTTTCAACGTTGAAATAATATCCCAGAGGGTGGTTTTTAGGTGGGTAGCTATCGTTTTCGGTGATGGTTTGATGCCCGACAGTAGTAACTGTTAATCCCCAAAGCTCATCTTCTTCGGAAGTTACCATGTAATTTACACTTCTATTGATTTCTTTGTGATTCATGTATGTATGAGTGGCTTATTTGTGTTGTTCAGGTATTATTGTACAAATATAAGGATAAATTATTTCAATAAAATAGTAGCCTGTTTTAAAAATACACAAAACGGGTTATTTTGACTTAAAATGCTGTAATATTGCGGAATATTCATTGCCGGGTATAAAAATAAAGAGAGGATGCAGCCCCTGTGAGCTACATCCTCCCGAATGCTTTGTTGTATTATTGAATCTTACAAAAGATTTGGCAAGATCAACGAGAAAATTAAGATAAGCATACCCAGTACCAATACACCGACTGTTTTTGAGCCTGCACCTTTCCATTCTTTCAACAGGATTCCCCAAACGTTGCTGAACGTAACATTCAGCGACATAAGTATACTCCACGAAAAGGCCATCATTACACTACCTTCGGTGAGGTAACTTTTACCCAACGCTAATCCGAAGAATTGCGAATACCACAGGATACCTGCCAATGCACAAAATAGTACGTTATTGATAAATACACCACCCGGTACGCCAAAGTAATCTTTCAGTGTATTGTTTTTTACGTTTTGGAACAAGCAATACACTGCGTTGGTGATAAATCCTCCCACGGTGATAATCAATATAGCTGGCAGACCTGCAAATAATGCTTGCGATCCTAATCCGATGGCAGCTGTTTTGATAGGTTCGGCCGCTTCAAGTCCAAGACTAAAGCAAGCACTCATCACCCCGGCCAACAGAGCTACCAAAAGTCCTTTACCCAATGCAAAATCTTTTACGGCTGCCTTTTTTTGTTCGTCGGTCATGTTTTGTGAGCGCAAACTTCCGGCGTATCCAATAACAGCAATTCCCGCAATGGCAATGCTTACACCAATTAATAGTACAAGTCCTTTTCCGGTAAATAAATCTGTTCCCAGCATTATAGCAGGAATCAACGTTCCAAAAGCAGAACAGGTTCCCAGTGCAATCGACTGACCCAGTGCTACGCCAAGATAACGCATACTTAATCCGAAGGTTAACCCGCCGATGCCCCAAAGAGCTCCGTAAAATAATGCGGTATACGCTGCACCATGGCCTGCTGATAAGACTTCAAGCAGTGAATGTCCTTCCGGTACAGCTAATAATGCGCCTAAATATGGAAAAAGTATCCACGCGAAAATTCCCTGAACCAACCAAAAACTCTCCCAAGCCCAGGTTTTTACTTTTTTGATAGGCACGTAAGAGCTTGATTGTCCGATGCTGCCTAAAGCTATTATCAATAGTCCGATTATAGTGTTCATGATTTTTTTTTTAGTTACAATTGAATAATTGCAATTGTTGATTAGATTTAATAGAAAAAAACCACAATAGGTACAATCGTTTTTTTTTAGAAACTATTGTCCTACTGTGGTTCGTAATAATTTATCGTTTTAAAGTAACTTCTTTTTCGTATTGTTGAATATCGGCTATGTAAGCGTCGCCAACAATAACTCCTTTTTTAGCGCAATAGTAGTTGTATACTGCACCCCAAGGCATTGCTTTTGCTTCTTCCAATAAGGCCATACGTTCAAAATATTGTCCTTTTGCTTCGAACTCACGCAATTTTGCGATTGGCTCTAACAATGCTTGCAACAATGCTTTTTGAGTAGCGCGAACACCAACTACATAAGCACCGATGCGGTTGATAGAAGCATCGAAATAATCCAAACCAACGTGAACTCTGTCTAAAGCGTCAGCACGAACAATTTCTTGTGCAATGGCCACTAATTCTTCGTTCAAAATTACCACGTGGTCACTATCCCAACGTACGCCACGGGTTACGTGCAACATGATTTCCGGTAAGAAAAGCAACAAAGAAGAGATTTTATCAGAGATAATTTCAGTTGGGTGGAAGTGACCTGAGTCAAGAGTTACGGTAACATTGTTTTTTACGCCGTAGCCCATGTAGAATTCGTGTGAACCTACAGTGTAGCTTTCAACGCCAATACCGAATACTTTACTTTCGATACAATCCAACATATAAGCGTCATTGGTTTTGTATTCGAAAATTTTATCCAACGATTCTTTCAAATTAGCGCGATATTGAAGACGGTTTACAGTAACGTCTTTCGATCCGTCCGGAATCCAGATGTTATGCATACATTTTGAACCTAACTGACGGCCCATTTCTTCAGCAATTTTACGACAACGGATAACGTGTTCTACCCAGAATGCGCGAATAGCAGGATCAGGATGAGAAAGAGTGAAACCATCGGCCGATTTTGGGTGAGAAAAACAAGTGGCATTGAAATCCAGTTTGTAATTTTTTTCTTTAGCCCAGTCAATCCAGCTTTGGAAATGTTTTGGTTCGATTTGATCACGGTCAACAGATACACCACCAAAATCGCCATAGAAAGCGTGGATGTTTACGCGGTGATCACCGGGGATCAATTCCATTGCTTTGTCAATGTCAGCACGAAGTTCATCGATAGAACGTGCTTTGCCCGGATAGTTACCTGTTGCCTGGATACCGCCTGTAAGTGCTCCGTCAGAATGCTCGAAACCGGTAACGTCATCAGCTTGCCAGCAGTGCAGTGAGATAGGAAGATTATCTATTTGTTCGATGGCTTTGTTTACATCAACACCGATAGTAGCGTATTGAGCTACTGCTAAATCGTAAGATTTTTGAATTTGTTCGTCTTTCATTTTTGTTTTGTTTTGTTTTAATATTTGACAAAGGATAAACAAGTTTTCCTTTATTTCGATACGGTTAATTTTATTGTGCTATTTAGTAAGGCAAAGATATTTATAGGTTCAATATTATTATTGCGAAATTTGACATTAAAACTATACTTTTTGATAATGTCGATTTTTTTTAATAAAAGTGGAAGGTTAATTGGTTTCAATGTGAACTGAAAGGGTCTGATGCGAAGGGATAAATATTATTTCTGATGAGCAGGTATTGAGGCGGATGCAATACACGGATATTCCGGTTTTACATTTCTTTGTAGAGATGGGTTGGGAGTGATTTTTGTTGTCCAGCCCAAATTGGGCTGAGCCCGCCGAAAGCTGGTTGGTTAAAGCCCAAGTTGGGCTTTAACCAACCAGCTTCAGTTCATGCTTTCCCAAGTTGGGCTTTAACCAATCAGTTTTCCGGTAGCCTTTCCCAAATTGGGCTTTAACCAATCAGATTTCCGTAGCCCTTTCCCAAGTTGGGACGGGGCAAAATCATTTTCGGCTGGCTATCCCAACTTGGGACGGGCCTGTTTTTTTGGGGAAATTGATGAATTCCCAAGGTTTATTATACGAAAAATGCGCTTTCCGATACATCTCGAAAAGCGCATTCTTAATTATGAATTATGCATTATGAATTATGCATTATGAATTATGCATTGCTTTTAATCCATTCGTCCATCGATTTAGCAGCACGTCGTCCATCGCCCATGGCAAGGATAACCGTTGCACCACCACGCACAATATCGCCACCGGCAAAAATGATAGGCACTGCCGATTGCATGGTGTCATTGTTTACCACCACGGTTCCCCATTTGGTAACTTCCAGGCCTTCCACCGACTGTGGAATAAGCGGATTGGGCGATACGCCCACACTTACTACCACTTCGTCAACCTCTATTAATTCTGTTTTTCCGGGAATTTCTACCGGCGAGCGACGGCCTGAAGCATCCGGTTCGCCCAGTTGCATCACCTGAAGCAACATGTGCGTCACACGTCCTTGTTCGTTACCAATATATTCGATAGGGTTATGCAGTGTAAGGAAATCGATCCCTTCTTCTTTGGCATGTTTTACTTCTTCCAAACGAGCCGGCATTTCTTCTTCCGAGCGGCGGTAAACAATCATAGCACGTTCGGCACCCAGGCGGCGAGCTGTACGAACTGAGTCCATAGCTGTGTTTCCACCACCAATAATCGCTACTTTTTTACCTTTAAATACAGGAGTATCCGAATCAGGATTGGCAGCATCCATAAGGTTCACGCGGGTCAGGTATTCGTTCGACGACATTACGCCTACTAAATTCTCACCTTTGATGTCCATAAAACGGGGAAGTCCTGCGCCGCTGGCTACAAAAATTCCTTTGAATCCGTCGTCTTCCAAATCTTTGATAGTAATCGTTTTTCCTACCACGCAGTTGGTTACAAAATGTACGCCCATCGATTGCAGGTTTTGAATTTCCACATCCACAATTTCGTTTGGCAAACGGAATTCGGGGATACCGTATTTCAATACGCCGCCAATTTCGTGCAATGCTTCAAAAACCACCACTTCGTAGCCCAGTTTGGCCATGTCGCCGGCAAAAGCCAGTCCGGCAGGACCCGATCCAACGGCTGCAATTTTTATATTATTTGCTTCTGCTACCTGAGGAACAGAGATATTACCGCTTTCGCGCTCGTAGTCAGCCGCAAAACGCTCCAAATGTCCAACTGCAACAGCCTCTTTTTTCATTTTTAAATGAATACATTGTCCTTCGCATTGCTTTTCCTGTGGGCAAACACGTCCGCAAACGGCCGGTAGGGCAGAAGTTTCTTTCAATGTCTTGGCAGCTTCCTGAAAATCGCCCCGCTCAATGTTTTTTACAAAGCGTGGAATGTCGATTCCCACAGGGCAACCCAGCATACAAGTAGGGTTGGCACAATCCAGACAACGTTTCGCTTCATTCATGGCTTGCTCGGCCGATAAGCCTAAGTTTACCTCTTCCAATCGGCTATGACTGCGATATTCTGCGTCCAATTCGGGCATGTGAACCCGTGGTATGTCGGTACGTTCTTTGGCTTTCATTGCTTTGCGCAATTCGTCGCGCCATGCAAGGGCTCTTTCTTCGCTATGATTCATTTTATTTAGTTATCAGTAAATAGTTATCAGCAACCAGTTGGCTGGTAGAGTCTGATAATATTTGTTGTTTATATTTGTATGTTTTCCGGGAGTTTTGAAATGCTATTTTTATCAACCAATTAACCAATTAACCAGTTTCCAGTCAACCAATCTCTATTTCCCATTCAATGTTGATTGATATTGCTCGTTTTCTTCACGTTCAATATCTTTGTATCCTCCAAGACGCATAAGCATCTCGTCGAAATCCACTTTGTGAGCATCAAATTCAGGACCGTCAACGCACACAAATTTTGTTTTTCCACCTACACTCACACGGCAGGCGCCACACATTCCCGTTCCGTCTACCATTATCGTGTTGAGCGACGCAAGTGTTGGAACTTCATATTTTTTTGTCAGTTGGCTCACAAATTTCATCATAATTGCCGGGCCAATAGTCACGCATAAATCCACTTTTTCGCGGTTGATAACTGCTTCAACACCATTGGTAACCAATCCTTTCGTGCCATACGAGCCATCGTCAGTCATTACCATTACCTCGTCGGAATGCAAGCGCATTTGTTCTTCCAGAATAATCAAATCCTTGGTGCGGGCGGCGATCACAGTGATAACACGGTTTCCCGCTTTTTTTAATGCTGCCACGATAGGAAGCATAGGAGCAGTTCCTACACCACCACAGGCACAAATCACTGTTCCAAAATTCTCAATATGAGTAGCTTTTCCCAATGGGCCAACCATGTCGGTAATATACTCGCCAGCTTCCAAAGCGCAAAGTTTTGACGACGATACGCCCATCTTTTGTACAACTAAAGTGATCGTGCCTTTCTGCAAATCTGCATCGGCAATCGTTAGCGGAATGCGTTCTCCTTTTAAACCAACTTTTACCATCACAAAGTGTCCGGCTTTTCTCGATTTTGCAATCAAAGGTGCTTCAACTTCAAACTTTATTACGTTAGCCGAAAAATATTCTTTACTGACAATTTTATTCATTTCTGACAGGTTTTTTTTGTTCAAGGCGCAAATTTACAAAATAATTAGTACAATTCGACATAAAAAAGTGGCTTTTAAGTACAAATAAATAGCAGAAAGTATTAAATAATACTAAATAAATTTTATCTCCTCTAAAACAAAGGGATGTAACTTGTTGTTGTTTCTTTTTCGGATACCGGTAAGTATACATATATTATAACTTCGGAAGTCTGTATCCAACGTTTCTAGCTTTTTGGTGGATGAATCAGAATGCGATTTTACGACCGACTTTTGGTTGGCCATTCACAGAACTTAATCAAAATCTGAGCATGTTGTTTGATAAATTGAAATAATTTCGAACTTTTTATTGTCAATTTGGTTGTATTTATTAGAAATTATATTACTTTTGCACTGTCTAAACAAACGACACCATTTTATGATCAATCGATTTTTTACATATTTCTTTTTTTACTTTTACTTTAGCAAGTGAGAGCAGGAATTCTTTATGTAAAAAACAAACACTATATCAATAGAAAATACATGAAAATCCTGCTCTACAACGAGCGGGATTTTTTTTTACCACAAATGAAAAATAA
Source organism: Paludibacteraceae bacterium (assembly GCA_942493025.1). GTDB lineage: Bacteria > Bacteroidota > Bacteroidia > Bacteroidales > Paludibacteraceae > Paludibacter. Next base: position 2,243,505 of record OW818663.1, on the reverse strand, counting down.
ATGAAAAAAGTAGCCATTCAGGGAGTAAGTGGAGCTTTCCACGAGATTGCAGCAAGAGAGTTTTTTCAAGGTGAGGAAATAGACATACTTCCATGTACTACCTTTAAAGAATTGTTTCAATCGCTGGCCGATGATGATTCGTTGCTGGGTATTGTTGCTATCGAAAATACCATTGCCGGTAGTTTGTTGCAAAACCACAATTTGCTTCGCGAAAGTGGCTGTATGATTATAGGTGAACATAAATTACGTATCGAACATAATCTGGCGGTATTGCCCGGGCAGAAAATTGAAGATATCGATGAGGTATACTCGCACCCGATAGCTTTAATGCAATGCGAGGATTTTTTGGATGGTCACAGACATATAAAAGCGATCGAAAGTGAAGATACGGCTTTGTCGGCCAAAGATATTGCAGATAATAAATTAACCCGCCGTGGTGCTATTTGTAGTTCGCTGGCTGCCGAAAAATACGGCTTGGAAATAATTGCAAAGGGAATTGAAACGAACAAGCGCAATTTTACCCGTTTTCTGATTATTGCCGAGCCTAAGTTGGCCGAGGAACTGACTAAAGGTGTTGTGTTGAACAAATCATCGTTGGTCTTCACCTTGCCTCACGAAGAGGGAAGCTTGGCAAAGGTGCTTTCCATTCTGTCTTTTTATCATGTCAATCTGACTAAAATCCAATCCCTGCCTATCATTGGTGAAGAGTGGAAATATCAATTCTATATCAATCTTACATTTAATGATTATACCCGATACCGTCAATCATTGGAAGCCATCATTCCGCTGACTAAAGATTTTCAAATATTGGGGGAGTACAAAGAAGCGTCAACGCCTGTTGCTTAATTGAAGAAGTAAATAATTACGAAGTAAAAATGAATATACAACCAGCCAATCGTCTGAATTCCGTATCGGAATACTATTTCTCCGCCAAGTTGCGCGAGGTAGGCGAAATGAATGCAGCAGGAAAAAATGTTATCAATCTGGGTATTGGTAATCCTGATTTGCCACCATCCGAACAAACCATTGCTGCGCTTGCCGCCGAAGCGCAAAAACCAAATACGCATGGCTATCAAAGCTATGTTGGTATCCCCGAACTGCGCAGCGGATTTGCTCAATGGTATAAAAAATGGTACGATGTGGAACTGAATCCTGTAACCGAAATTCAACCGTTAATCGGGTCTAAAGAGGGAATTCTCCATATCACTTTGGCTTTTGTCAATCCCGGCGATAGCGTTTTAGTGCCTAACCCGGGTTATCCTACTTATACGTCGGCAAGTCGCATTTGCGAAGCCAATATTATTTCGTACGATTTGGACGAAAATAACAATTGGGAGCCGGATTTCGATGCCTTAGAACAAATGGACCTGAGCAGCGTTAAACTTATGTGGGTCAATTATCCAAACATGCCAACAGGTGCTAATGCTACTGTTGAACTGTACGAAAAACTGGTGGCTTTTGGAAAAAAACACAGCATCGTGATTTGCAACGATAATCCTTATAGTTTTATTCTGAATGATGAAAAGCTAAGTATTTTATCAGTTGCAGGAGCAAAAGATATTTGTATTGAAATGAATTCCATGAGCAAATCGCACAATATGGCAGGTTGGCGTATGGCTATGTTGGCCACCAATGCTGAGTTTGTACAGTGGATTCTGAAAGTGAAGTCGAACGTCGATTCAGGAATGTTTCGACCAATGATGGTGGCAGCTGTAGCAGCTCTTCAAAACTCCGAAGAGTGGCACGCCGAAATGAATAAAGTGTATACTCGTCGTAGAGTGTTGGCTTGTAAAATAATGGATGCGCTCGGTTGTGTATACGACATCAAACAGGTAGGTATGTTCCTTTGGGCTAAAATCCCTGACAGGTATAAAGATTCCGGCGAGCTGGCCGATGAAATTCTTTACGGCAAAAACGTATTTATCACCCCGGGATTTATTTTTGGCGACAAAGGAAACCGGTATGTGCGTATCTCGCTTTGCTGCCCCGAACTAATGCTCGAAGAGGCATTGAGCAGAATAAAACAATAATTAGAAATAGAAATATAATAACTAAAAATAGCTTGCCGATAATGGTCTCTGAAGATTTTATTTGGTAACTGATAACTGAAAAAAATATGGAACTCGAATCAATTTTATTACCCGGAGTTGACACTAAACGTCCTCTGGTGATAGCTGGCCCGTGTAGTGCGGAAACCGAAGAACAAGTAATGCAAACAGCGAAAGAACTTGCTGCTCGTGGAATTAAAATTTTCCGTGCCGGAATATGGAAACCCCGTACCAAGCCAGGTGGCTTCGAAGGCGTTGGTGCTGAAGGGCTGCCCTGGTTGCAACGGGTGCAAAAGGAATTCGGCATGTATACTGCTGTAGAAGTTGCTACTGCAAAACACGTTCGCGAATGTTTGGCTCACAATGTTGATATTCTTTGGATTGGTGCCCGTACTTCGGCAAATCCGTTCGCAGTACAAGAAATTGCTGATGCTTTGGAAGGAATTGATATTCCGGTATTGATTAAAAACCCTGTAAATCCCGATTTGGATTTGTGGATTGGTGCTATCGAGCGTATTTACAATGCAGGCATTCGTCGCATTGGTGCTATTCACCGTGGTTTTAGTACTTCCGATAAAAAGATTTATCGCAATTTACCTCAATGGCATCTTCCTATCGAGCTGCATCGTCAATTGCCTAACTTGCCTATTATTTGCGACCCAAGTCATATTGGTGGAAAGCGCGAATTGATTGCACCGCTTTGTCAGCAAGCCATGGACTTGAACTTTGACGGGTTGATCATTGAATCACACTGTCATCCCGAAAAAGCATGGAGTGATGCTGCACAACAAGTTACACCGGCTGTTCTTGATTTTATCCTGAATACGATTGTCATTCGCGATATGACGCAAAGTACCGAAAGTTTGACTGCTTTACGTCGTCAAATCGATGAGCTGGATGATAGCTTGTTGGAATTATTGGCTCGTCGTATGCGCATTTCTACCGAAATAGGTACCTATAAAAAAGAACACAACATGCCAATTCTACAAGCGCAACGCTATGATGAAATTTTGCAACACCGCGTTTCGCAAGCCGAAAAGATGGGTATGGACGGTGAGTTTATGAAAACCGTACTGGTTGCCATTCACGAAGAATCGGTTCGTCATCAACAAGAAATAATGAAACAATAGTATATTACACTGCACAAAAAAAATCCCACCGGTCTTTCGATCTGTGGGATTTTTTTGTAACGGTTGTTCGTCTTTTATTTTGCAACAGGAGGTTTTGGTGCATGTTCCGGTGCATGTTTCGGTGCATGTTCGCGTCTTTGTTTCATTTTTTCGAAACGCTCGGCACGTGTTGCCTGAAGTTTCTGGAACTTTTCTGCTCCAATGATTTTTTGCAGTTCTGCGTCCTGTGATTTGCGTTCGGCTTCAAATTTTGCTTTCATTTCTTCACGCGTTTTTTTCATTTCGGCTTGCTTTTTCAGGCGGTTGGCATCTTGCGATTCAAACAATGTTTTTACTTTTGCTTTTTCGGCATCGGTCAAACTCAGTTGTTTTGCCAGTCGCTCTGCTCTCATTTCGGCAGTCGGTTGCGGTTTGTCGCCTTTGCGAAATTCTTTTTTCGGACCTCTTTCGCCTTTTGGCGGTAGTTGATCCTGGGCGATTGCGCTTAGACTGAGCATAAATGCAAAAGCCACTACTAACATTCCATACTTTTTCATACGTTCTTTATTTAATTGTTGTTCATTCTTTTTTTGCGGCGTTCCGCTTGTAGTTTTTGGAAGACTTCAAATTTTTCTTTTCCAATAATAGCCAATAAATCTGCATCTTGCGCATCGCGTAGCGCTTTGAATTTTTCTCTGAAATCGGGACTGTCTCTGCTTACTTCTGTTCTGAATTTAGTGAAGATGGTGTCGTTCTTTGCATAAACTGCTTCTACTTTTGCTTTGTCAGCATCCGTTAAACTTACATCCTTTGCCAAATTTTCAGCTCGCTCTTTAGCCGAAAGCTGTTGTCTCATTCCAAATTGTCCCTGAGGTGGTGTTTGTTGTTGTGCAGTAGCAGTCATGCTGAAGATGAATACTGAAGCTAAAATTAATTTTAAATACTTTTTCATGCTGTTTTTTTTAAGGTGAATATTTCTTTTGTTTTTTTTACTATGCTTCTTTGACTGTGCAGGTTGCAAAGAGTTTAATTGTCTGTCAAACAAATTCAATAAATTAACGTGAGTTCGATATAACATTTATATTATTTTAATTGCAATATCCAGATTTATAATAAGGTTTGGGGTTGATTGCGAATAATTCTACTAAGGTTTCTTAAAAAAATATGGTTTTTCTTCACGTCTGAGATCTTATTTCTTATTTTCCAACCTTAGTAGTGTTATGTTAGGGTTGATTTGACAGTAGGTGTCAATTGCCGCCCCATTTATGGGGCGGATAGTAAATAGGAGACAAATTGGCTTTAGCCAAATAGAATCAAATAATTATATTTGGCTAAAGCCAAGATATTTGTGTAATCTTCCATCCGTCCCATAAATGGGACGGCAATTAATTCTTGCCTAACATGACAGTAGTATATGCATTAACCTTATTTCCTTATTTTCAATACAATATATTTATATTTTACAACGAACTCACGTTAAATTGACGTGTGGGCAGTTATTGTGGTGTTTCAAGCGGCTACAGTAACTATTTGGCAATGGATGAAACAAAAAATTCCGATACTAAAACTTCGGGAAAAGAAGTTCCAATATCGGAATCCGTATTCTATAACGAGTAAAAGCGAACGTTTATTTTTTCAATAAAACGTCTGTTATTGCTTGTTTAAACGCGTCTTTTGGTAATGCTCCCTGCGCCATTTGCGGTGCACCGGTCATAGGGCAAAATAAAATGGTAGGAATGCTGCGAATGCCGAATGCAGCAGCCAGCTCCTGTTCTTCTTCTGTGTTTATTTTATAAATGTAGATTTGACCATCGTATTCTTTGGCTAAATCTTCCAAAATTGGTGCAATTGTTTTGCAAGGACCGCACCATGAAGCGTAAAAATCTATAATGCAGGGTTTGTCGCCCAGATACTTCCATTCTGTAGGGTTGGCTTCGTAATTTGCTACTTTTGATAAAAATTCTGCTTTGGTTAAGTGAATTGTTCCCATTTTTTTTACTTCTTTTTGTTGATTTATTTCTTCTGATTTCTTTTCGCTATTTTTTCCGGCGCAAGCCGAGAGTGCAAAGGCAAGCAATATACTTGCAAAAACGATCTTTTTCATATAATGTTTTTGAATGTTTTATATTTTATAATTTTTTTAGAGAGCACAACCCCAAATGGAAGGGTCATCGTGGCTTGTTTCCTGAATAATTTCAGGCTCCGAAAAACCCAGATCAACAAGGGTTTTTGAAATAGTATCGCGCGTAACTTCATCGGTGTGCGAAACCACTATTTTGCCGTCTATTCTATTTATTTCTGCTCCAAATATACCTTGTAGACCACCCAATGTTTTGAGTACCTCGTTGTTGCAAGTAGTGCATTCCGAAATGGATACTAAAAATGGACTTTCCATCTTAATCTTGTTTTTTAGGTTCGTATTTTTCTGTTTTAATTCCCGGACTGTCCGTTTTTGCGTAATTGGTAGAGCAACTACCACCCGGGCAGCTGATGTTGAATATGGCCTGAATCGATAGCACTAATGTGCCGAATAAATAGATCGATTCTCTGTTGTAGTAATACGAGATGCCCAGGAAAATAACCAAAACTATCCTGATTATTCGCGCTATATTCCAGTCCGAAAAGTATTTCTTAATCAATTTCATGTTTTTTCTTTTTAAAAATGTCTGAGAATAAGTAGCCGAGTACCGCGCCATAAATAACGCTTATGTATGGATTGGAGGTGATAGGGCAGGTGCCACTCGCGCAGCCGATAAAATAGTAATAGCTAAAGCCCCCGATACCACCCACTAAGATGGCTATAATTTTTATGATGTGCTTTTTGATAAACTCTTTCATGTTGTCTCCTTTTTTTATACGCAATTACATGTGCGTATGCACTCTATAATTTGTACTATTTGTTTGTTTTTGAGTGAATAATAACAATTTTTACCCTCTTTCCTGCAGTTCAAAATTCCTCTCGCACGCATATCGGTAAGGTGATGCGAAAGTAGCGATTGCTCGCATTGCAGTTGTTCTACCAGTTGCGATACATTTAGTTCTTCTTGTTCCGATAATATAGAAATTACACACAAGCGCGTGCCGTTTGATATTGCTCTGAGGGTGTACGCTGCTTCGTCCATTTTATTTATATCCATTTCTTTCTGTGCATTTTAAAAACTTGTGCAAATATATGAACATGTATTCATATATGCAAATCAATTAATGTTTTTTAATAAAATAGACATGGAAAAATGAAATGTAGAAAAAATAGGACATATTCCAGTCGATATTAGCGTCAGTTTTTGAAGAATTAAGTATCTTTGTGTGCAAAAAAATAAAACGATGAGTCATTCGATTACAAAGATATGTGAGGATTTTATTTCGGAATTAAATTTAGCCATTGGCGAGCGGTCGGCGGATAGTATTTTTATTCTTACTGATGAAACAACCCGTAAGCTATGTTTGCCTAAATTAATGGGTTTGGAAAAACTAAGGAGATGTCGCGTTGTTAGTATTCCCAGTGGCGATAAAACGAAAAATATTGACTCGGCTGTTGTGATTTGGAAATTTTTGAGTGAAAATGGTGCTACCCGTAAATCGCTGTTGATTAATGTTGGAGGAGGAGTAGTGACCGATATTGGTGGTTTTGCAGCTTCCACATTTAAACGTGGAATTTCGTATATCAATGTTTCTACCACATTGCTGGGTGCAGTTGATGCTGCCACCGGTGGAAAAACGGGGATTAATTTTCTCGGATTGAAAAACGAAATAGGTGTTTTTGCACCGGCCGAAGCGGTTCTTATTGATGTAGACTTTTTCAAAACACTTGATGCTGAGAATCTTCGCTCTGGTTATGCTGAAATGATAAAACATGCGCTTATCGACACCAAAGAGGAGTGGGCAAGCGTGTTGAAATACGATATTGATAAATTTGATTTAGACGAGTTACGTCCTTTGCTTTTGAATAGTTTCAGGATAAAAGAGCGTATCGTGGAACTGGATCCGCATGAAGCTAATATTCGCAAGGCCTTGAATTTGGGTCATACCTTTGGTCACGCGTTCGAAAGTTGGTCGTACAAAATCGAAAGTCCTGTTCTGCATGGATATGCTGTAATGTGGGGAATGTTGTGCGAATTATATTTGTCGCATATAAAACTGGGTTACCCAAAAGATGAATTACTTCGGTTGAAGTATTTGATAAAAGAATACTACGGTTCGTTTGAGTTTCATTGTCAGCAATACGAACATTTGTTTGAACTGATGACGCACGATAAGAAAAACGATTCGAAAGAGATAAACTTCACCCTTTTGGCCGATGTGGGTGATATTCGCATTAATCAAACAGCCACGAAAGACGAAATTTTCGAATGTTTCGATTGGTTTAGAGAAGGGTGATAGATAATTTTAAATATAAGATGTAGTCAGTCGACTTAAAAAACAGGCGTAAAAAATAATTATGAAAAAAACTTTGATAATTGGAGCGAGCAGCAATCCCGAGCGTTATTCGTATTTGGCTGCCGAAAAACTATTGGCGTACGGACATGATATTGAAATGATTGGAAGACGTGCCGAAGTAGTTTTTGGAAGAACGATAGATACAGAGATGAAGGAGTTCGAGGATATTGATACGGTGACAATGTACGTTTCGGATAAATTTCAACCTGAATATTATAAATATATAATTGCTTTAAATCCTAATCGTGTCATTTTTAATCCCGGAACTGAAAACCCTGAATTTGAAGAATTATTGATACAGAACGATATTCATGTTGAAGAGGCGTGTACTTTGGTTTTGTTGGGTACGGGACAATATTGATAAAGAAATTAAATGTACTAATAAATACATTGGTACATTTTGAATGATAAATATTAAAATTACTAAAGTGCATGCCGGTGTCGGCTTGTAGCTTGTAACTTGTAACTGAATGAAAATAGCTTTAATAGGATATGGCAAGATGGGTAAAACCATCGAGCGAATTGCATTGGAACGTGGACATGAAATTGTGTCGGTGATTGATGTTGATAATTTAGATGATTTCGAATCCGCAGCATTTAAAAGTGCCGATGTGGCCATCGAATTTACAGTTCCGCAGGTGGCATTGAGTAATTACCGCAGAGCATTTGCTTCGGGAGTGGCTGTGGTGTCGGGTACAACGGGTTGGTTGGACGAACTCCCTGCATTGAAGAAAGAGATTGAAGAGGGTGGGAAAACCTTGTTTTGGTCGTCAAATTTCAGTATCGGTGTGAATATATTCATGGCTGTAAATAAACATTTGGCTGCCATTATGAATCAATTCCCCAATTACAATGTGGAAATGACCGAAGTGCATCATACTCAAAAACTGGATGCGCCAAGTGGTACGGCTATTACGCTGGCTGAAGGTGTTTTTGAAAATCTGGATCGAAAATTGGCTTGGGCTAAGGAAACGGAAACTAAACCTACGGAAATGGCAATAAAATCAATTCGCGAAGGACAGGTGCCTGGAATTCACACCATTCGTTATGAATCGGAAGTGGATTCGATCGAAATTACGCACGATGCCAAAAGCCGCGAAGGGTTTGCGTTGGGTGCTGTTGTTGCTGCCGAGTTTACTGCAGGTAAGAAAGGTTTTTTGGGAATGCAGGATTTGCTAAAGTTTTAATATTGATAGTATTGTCCTGTTTAATTTGCTTCAAAACAGAGTTGTTCTTGTTTGTGGGCTTAAATGGATAAATATATTAAATATACATAACAATTATAAAATCCAGTACTGTGTATTGCATAGTACTGGATTCATTGCTATATTTGTGCTGTTAACAAGAAATTGACTTCACAGTTTATATTAAAAAAAACATGGATACAGAAAAAGACTTCTCGCGTTTCAATAAACCTCTCAAACAATGGATTAAGGCCGGCATATGGAGCCTTATTTATGTTTTATTCATAGTATGGGTGGGTAACTTTTGGTGGCTTTTGCTTTTGCCAATTATTTTTGATGCGTTTATAACTCACTTCATTCCATGGACGTGGTGGAAAAAGACGAAGAATAAATCTTTGCTGGCGTTCTTTGGCTGGGTGGATGCGATTGTTTTTGCGTTGGTGGCGGTGTATTTTATCAATACCTTTTTGTTTCAAAACTACCAGATCCCAAGCTCTTCGCTCGAAAAAAGTTTGTTGGTCGGCGATTTTTTGTTTGTAAGCAAAGCCAGCTATGGTCCGCGGGTTCCCAATACACCACTTTCGTTTCCATTGGTGCAACATACCTTCCCGCTGCTTAACTGCAAGTCGTTCATCGAAAATCCTCAATGGGCTTATCATCGTTTGGCAGGAATGGATACTATTAAGCGTAATGATATTGTGGTGTTTAATTTTCCGACAGGTGATACAGTGGCTGTGAATGTGCAGAATCCCGACTACTACACCAGTTGTTATATGTACGGCAGAGACGCAGTGAATAATAACAAAAGCCAATATGGAGAAATTATTTTCCGCCCTGTAGATCGACGCGAGAACTACGTGAAGCGTTGTGTAGCCCTAGCCGGTGATTGGATGCAAATAAAAGACAATCAGGTATATGTGAATGATAAGCCACAAGAAAAAATTCCCGGTGTTCAGTTTAATTATTTTGTGCAAACCGATGGAACGCGCCTAACCGACGATTTGCTAGACAAATTAAACATAAGCGTTGACGATAGAAATTTGTTAGACATTCAGCAAAATAATGATTTTACGGCTCATCTTGGTCTTGATGGTACGTTGCCGATTTATCATTTTCCGTTGAATGAAGAGACGTATCTAAAACTAAAAGAGCTAAAAGCGGTGCTGAAATTGATAATCGAGCCTGCCGGCATGGGCGATGTATTCCCATTGGGTGGGCATAAGCGTTGGACCAGGGATAATTATGGGCCTATCTGGATTCCCCGAAAAGGAGCCAAATTGCTTCTGAATAGATATAATTTACCAATTTATGAACGCATAATTTCTGTTTATGAACACAATAAACTGGAAGTGAAGGGCGATATGATTTATATCAATGGAAAACCGGCAACGACTTATCAATTTAAAATGGATTATTACTGGATGATGGGTGATAATCGCCATAATTCTGCCGATTCACGTTATTGGGGTTTTGTACCCGAAGATCACGTGGTAGGTCGTCCGGTAATGGTTTGGTTGTCGTTGGACAAAGATAAAGGTTGGTTTAGCGGAAAAATCCGTTGGGACAGGTTTTTTAAAAATGCAGAACGATAACTATTCGGAGGTAAGAGCTAAGAGGTAAGTAAGAATGGGGAATGTTTGTTTGACTTCGGCATATCTAGCTCCCGTAGAGTATTATTCTGCGTTGGCAAAAGCCGATACCGTTTTTCTGGAACATTGCGAGTTTTACGAGAAGCAATCGTATCGTAACCGATGCAATATTGCCGGTGCAAATGGGCAGTTAGCCCTGACTATTCCGGTTGAAAAATCGAAAGGGGCACGACTGTTGACCCGCGATGTTCGCATCTCGGAACATAGCGACTGGCAACTGCATCATTGGCGTTCGATAGAGTCGGCGTATAATTCGACACCTTTTTTCGAATATTACAAAGATGATTTATTGCCCTTTTACGAAAAGGATTGGACGTTTTTGTGGGATTTTAATACTGAAATCCAAGCTAAAATGCTTGAATTATTAGACTTGCAAGTCGATATTCAATTGACAAAAGAATATAAAGTCGATTTTGACGAAAATGTGTTGGATGCACGAAATAGCATTCACCCTAAGAAAGAAACTGATATCGGATCATTTAATACCTATTATCAGGTTTTCGAACAACGATTTGGTTTTATCCCCAATCTGAGTAGTATAGATTTGCTCTTCAATATGGGAAATGAATCAATTTTGGTTTTGATTTAATACAAATGAAATAATAAAACTCTAGAATATGGAACAAATAGATTGGGGAAACATAGGATTCGGTTACATGAAAACCGATTTCAATATCCGTTGTAATTATAGCAATGGGGCATGGGGTCAATTGGAAGTTCACGAAAGCGAATTTCTGAGCTTACATATGGCTGCTACCAGTTTACATTATGGTCAGGAATCGTTCGAGGGCTTGAAAGCGTTCCGTGGCAAGGACGGAAAAATTCGAGTTTTTCGAATGAAAGACAATGCTTTGCGTATGCAGGATTCCAGCGAAGGCACTTTGATGGCTAAAGTTCCTGTCGAAGTTTTTGAAGAGGCAGTGTTGAAAGCTGTGAAATTGAATGAACGTTTTGTGCCCCCTTACGAGTCGGGTGCGTCTCTCTATATACGTCCGGTGCTTTTTGGTAGCGGTCCACAGGTAGGAGTTAAGCCTGCTGATGAGTATATGTTTATCGTTTTTGTAACTCCGGTAGGTCCTTATTTTAAAGGTGGATTTCAAACTACTCCGTTTCTTATTATGCGTGAGTACGATCGCTCTGCACCTCTGGGTATGGGAAAATACAAAGTGGGTGGAAACTATGCCGCTAGCCTGGTAGCCGGACAAAAGGCACATGAGTTGGGATATTCGAATATATTTTATCTTGATGCAAGAGAAAAAAAATACATTGATGAGTGTGGTGCAGCTAATTTTTTTGGAATAAAAGAGAATACCTATGTAACTCCAAAGTCCACATCTATATTGCCTTCGATTACCAACAAAAGTTTGATGGTTTTGGCTGCTGATTTGGGTCTGAAAGTAGAGCAAAGAGCTATTCCTGTTGAAGAACTGGCTACCTTCGAAGAGGCCGGGGCTTGTGGAACAGCAGCGGTTATTAGTCCGATAGAACGAATTGACGATTATGATATGAAAATATCATATATGTTTTCGCCTGACGGTAAGCCGGGTCCGATATCCGATAAGTTGTATCATAAATTGCGCGGTATTCAGTACGGCGATGAGCCTGATACGCACGGTTGGGTTACGATAGTTGAGTAAAAGAGACGGAATTTCGTGATTAGATATTGCAAAATATACTTTATTAGGTCTTGCAGTGCTGGTGCGAAAAAAAATAGTGGAGTTCCTGTTCTTTAAAATAGGCTCTGTTAGTTATTTAGGTTTTAATGTGAGGCTATATGTGCTTTTTATCTGTAGATGTTGCCTGTTGAAAGTGGCTTAGGTGGCTTCTGATTGCATATTAAGGTTAGCTTTACATTGCCAAACGAGTACTGTTTAAATAAATTACATCAATAGAAAAAATAGAATTCAATGATATTAAAATCCGATATTTTTCCGATAGGACAAGTTAATAAACCACACGGTATAAATGGTGAAATGTCGTTTTCATTCTCTTCGGATGTATTTGACAGAGAAGATGTCCCATTTTTCATTTTTGAAATTCAGGGAATTTTTGTGCCTTTTTTCTTAGATGAATATCGTTTTAAAGGCAGCACTACAGGTCTTTTGAAACTCGAAGGCGTGACAAACGAAGAACAAGCCCGCTCATTTATGGGGTTGACCATTTACTTGCCAAAATCTTTTCTGGAAAAAGTGGAGGATGAGGAAATAGAGCTCGACTATTTTGCAGGTTTTAGTCTGATTGATGTTGAGGCCGGATTGATAGGAGTTATTTCGGAGGTGGATAAGACTACTGAGAATATTCTTTTTGTAATTCCCAAAAAGAATGATGAGTTGTTAATCCCTGCCGGTGAGGAGTATATTCAGGAGATTGATCATGATAAAAAAATTATCTATGTAAAGCTTCCTGAAGGCTTGCTGGATTTGTAGATATAAAATAGAGGAGGCTGTTTCAACAAAACAGGCTCCTCTGTTTTGATGTTATTTTTTCTCCATTTGATATACAATTTCCTTTACCCAGTCTGCCCAATTCGATAGGCTCGACGATTTGTCGAAGGTTTGCCAGGGAATAGGTTTGCCTATTCGTATGGTGAAATGTTTGCCTTTTTGTTTAAACATTTCGTCGGCAAGGTACATCATTTCGATATTGAACTTTATTCTAAGAAATTTACGAATGTTAGCCAAGTTGTAAAAGAAATTAGAGTTACGACCTTCGAAATAAATTGGTACTATATCGCGTTGGTATTCAACTGCCTTGCTAATAAAGTTTTTTTTCCATTCCAAATCAATTATTTTCCCATCTATTTTTCGAGAACACATGCCGGCCGGGTAGGTAATTAGATGATTGTCAGATTCATATAGTTCCTGCATTTTTGCAGCATGCCCTTTGCCCTGCGATCCTGTTTTGTTGACCGGCACAAACATCTCGTTTAAGGGATGAAGACTCATCATTAAGTCATTGGAGAAAAACCGTACTTTCCCATCGTATTCTTTCCCTATCAAATAGCCCGTGGCAATACCATCGAGTCCGCCCAGGGGGTGGTTGCTTGCGAAAATATATCTACCACCTTTTGGAGGCAGATTCTCGCGACCTTCTATGCTGATGGTAACCTCCAGGTACTTTAGTCCTGCTTCTATGAAATCTAAATTTCTCAGGGTTGGATTGTTTTTGAAAAAGATATTAAACTCTTTTTCGTGTACTATCTTTCGAAGGTAATTGACAATAAATTTGGGGACTTTTGTGTTTGGTGCTTTATGTTTTAGCACTTTTGCAATGTCTATATTGATTACGCCTTTATCGTTCATTGGTGATACGGTTTGTTTTAGACTACAAATGTACAAAAAATGCTTAAATCTCAAACAGTGATTCGTTAGATCTGTATTTGATTATATGACTTGTTTGAGAAATAATTTGTTGGTAGCTGAAATATTGCCCCACTTTAACTGTTTATAGCTAAGATTCAGGCTAAATTCCATATTTCACTGATATACATTTATATAGTGTAGAATATGTTATGTTGATAAAGTTGATAAACTGTTGATAAGTTGTTGAAATGATGTATTTAGCCCTTGATAAATTGTTCATAATTATTTTGTGGGGAATAGTGGGGTATATGAAAATTATTCTTTACTTTTACCGTTGAAAAAATGAACCCGATTCAATATGTCAACATTTATAGGTAAATACGACGCGAAAGCCGATGTAAAGGGGCGAATCTTTATTCCATCTGCATATCGAAAGATATTGCCGGAGGGCGAGAAGGATCGCATCGTGATGCGTAAGGATGCTGAGAATGATTGTATGATCCTTTTCCCGGAGTCGGTTTGGAATGAAAAAGTGCAGGATTTTAAATCGAAGCTCGACGAATGGAATCCGATAGATCAATTGTTGTTAATGCAATTTGTTTCGGATGCTGAGTGGTTGGATATTGATTCGCAGGGAAGAGTTTTAATTTCGAAGAAAAATTTACAGGCAATAGGTGTAGAAAATGCCGAGGTGCTTTTTGTTGGAATGGTCGATCGCTTTGCTGTTTGGAGCAAATCGCGTTATGAGCAAATAAAGATGTCGCCGGTAGATTTTGCGGCGTTGCTCAAAGAAAGAATGATGAAAAAGCTGTAGAATTTATTCCTGAATTAATTGGTCGTAAGTGCTTGCAGCTGACTAATTTTTGAGTATTTTTGTAGACGAAACACTCAAAACTATAAACCTCACAAAATGAATGAAATAGCTTATCATATACCCGCATTATTAAACGAAACCATAGAGGGGTTGAACATTGATCCGGATGGCGTTTATGTAGATGTTACTTTTGGTGGCGGTGGTCATTCAACTGAGATATTATCGCACTTGAGTTCCAAAGGCAAATTGCTGGGATTTGATCAGGATGAAGACGCGATTAAAAATGCGCTGGACGATCCTCGTTTTATTTTTGTTCGAAGTAACTTTCAATACCTGAAAAACTTTCTACGCTACCATAATATTGATAAAGTAGATGGCATCCTGGCCGATTTAGGTGTGTCGTCGCATCACTTTGATGAAGCTGAACGTGGATTCTCATTCCGGTTTGACGGGGCGTTGGATATGCGTATGAATACCAAATCGCCGCTTACGGCAGCTGTAATTCTAAATACGTATGGCGAGGAAGAATTGGCGAATGTGTTTTATTTGTACGGCGAACTGCATAACTCCCGCAAAATAGCCAAAACGATAGTAGCTGCACGCTCCAAAGCACCTTTCGACAAAATATTTCCATTTATTGAAGTGTTGAAGCCTTTTTTTGGAAGAGAGAAGGAGAAAAAAGATATGGCGCGGGTTTTTCAGGCTTTGCGTATTGAGGTGAATAAAGAAATGGAGGTGCTACGCTCCCTGTTGGAACAGAGTTTTGATGTTTTGAAACCTGAAGGTCGTTTGGTGGTGCTTACGTATCATTCGCTGGAAGACAGATTGGTGAAAAATTATTTCAGAAGTGGAAATTTTGAAGGAAAGCTGGAAAAAGATTTTTTTGGTAACATTCTCTCCCCATTGAAAGCGATTAATAATAAGGTGATTATTGCAACTGATGAAGAAGTGGAACGAAATCCACGGGCCAGAAGTGCAAAACTGCGAATTGCAGAAAAAAAATAAAAAGTATGTCGTGGTTTAAGAAAATGGCTGAAGCCGTAAAGGGTAGCGAAGATTTCTCGGATATTAAGTCGAGTACGGTTCGTGACATCCTGAATGGTGACATATTTTCGAAGAAGATATTCAAGAAGCAAACTAAACTGATGATAATGATTGCTTTGTTGATGTTTGCATATGTAGATAACCGGTTTTCGTGCGAAAGGCAACTTGCCACGGAGATTGAATTGAAAAAGAAAATTCAGGATGTGAAGTACGAGTCGCTGACTATTTCGGCAGAATTAATGAAAATTAGTCGTCAAACCAGTGTGCTGAACATGATAAATACACGTGGAGTAGATTTAGTGCAAACATCTACACCGCCAATTGTAATTGCTGATTCTGTAGAAGAGAAATAATGGCAGATATTCGGAAAAATATAGTCCTCAGATTTGGTGTTGTATATGTAATTATATGCTTGTCTTTTCTACTGGTTATATATAAAATAATTGTAATACAGACTGTTGAGCGACGCAATTGGTTGGCTTTGGCGTCCAAAAATGTGAAGGCTGATATTGTGGTGAAGCCAAACAGGGGCAATATTTACGCTTGCGATGGTCGGTTGATGGCCAGTTCTATTCCTACCTATTACATCTACATGGATACAAGGGTGCCGGCTTTGCATGAAAAAGAAGGTAAATTGTTTAAAAGTAACGTCGATTCATTAGCCATCTATCTATCCAGTTTTTTTCACGATAAAACGCCGCTAGAATATCGCAAAATGTTGAAAGATGCGTACCGCAATAAGGTTGGTGAACTTCAGCTGTATCCAAATCGGATCTCGTATGCGGAGCTTAAGCAGCTCAAAAAATTACCACTTTTTCGCCTCGGACGGAATAAAAGCGGACTTATTACCAAAGAACTTTTTACCCGTGTAAAACCGTTCGGATCGTTGGCATCGCGCACTATTGGCGATATTTATGCTGATGAATCGATGGGTGGAAAAAATGGTATCGAAAAACGATTTAATACCTATTTGTTGGGTACTCCTGGTATTTCTATTCGTCAGAAAGTAGCAAATACATATATGGAAACCGTTGAGGTAGAGCCAATTGATGGGATGGATATTACCACCACTATCGACATTGATTTGCAGGATATTGCCGAAAAGGCCCTGATTGACAGTTTACGATCTTTTGATGCCGGTTCCGGCTACGCTATTTTGATGGAAGTTCATTCCGGTGAAGTAAAGGCTATCGTGAATATGCAACAGAATGCCGATAAGAGCTATACCGAAAACAAAAATGGAGCTGTTTCGGATATGGTCGAACCGGGTTCTACATTCAAGGTAGCATCGTTGATGGTAGCTTTGGATGCAGGCAAGGTGAAAATAACCGATTACATCGAAACCGGAAACGGTATTTATCCGTTTGCCAATAGACTGATGAAAGATCACAATGCCAATAAAGGTGGATTCGGCAGAATTACACTTGCTGAAGCGATTCATGGGTCTTCAAATATAGGAATTTCGAGGGCGATAGTGAACGCTTACGGACAAAATCCATCGGAATTTGTAGAAGGGTTGTATGATATGAAATTAAACGAGCCGCTAAATCTGGAAATTCCAGGAGCTGCTTCGCCTCGTATTCGTCACCCACATGATAAATCGGCCTATTGGTCGGCTACCACATTGCCTTGGATGTCAATTGGATACGAATCTCAGATACCGCCTATCTATACTTTGGCGTTTTACAATGCCATCGCCAATAATGGAAAATACATCCGCCCGTTTTTTGTAAAGTCGATAACCAAGAACGGACAGGTAGTGAAAGCATTTGAAACAGAAACGATAAAGGCATCGATTTGTAAACCAACTACACTAAATGATATTAAAAATGTTTTGTTGGGTGTAATGGAAGCGCCAAAGGGAACAGCACATAATGTACGTTCGAAATATGTGCGGATTGCAGGAAAAACGGGTACTGCGCAGATCTCAAAAGGGGCATTGGGGTATAAGGGTGGTGGAACTACTCACCAGGTTTCGTTCTGTGGTTACTTCCCGGCCGATGATCCTCAATATACCTGTATAGTCGTTATTCGTGAGCCTCGCAAGGGGTATCCATCGGGTGGGAAAATGGCGGGTTCGGTATTTAAAAATGTGGCGGAAAGAACCATGGCATTAAAATCGCATCGCAAAGCATTGACATATGAAAGAGATACTGTTACAAATTTCCCGATGAAGCCATTTGTAAAAGTTGGATACTATAAAGCATTGCTTACGGTTATGACTGATTTACAATTACCGATTAGTGTAAATTCATCGGATTGGGTAAAATCGTTCTCGGATGATAAACAAATTCGGGTTGAATCGGTTTCGGTGCCTATAAATGTTGTTCCTGATTTGCTGGGAATGGGAGCAAAAGATGCTGTTTATTTGGCAGAAAGACTTGGATTAAATGTTCAGGTAGAGGGTAGGGGGAAAGTAGTTTCGCAAACCATTAAACCAGGAACCTTGGTACAAAGAGGAAGCCGGATACTTATAAGTTTTCAATAAAATAAAAAACGCTAACTGTCTTCGTAGTTTATGGCGGAGTCGGTTCGAAAATTAAAAAATACGAGCATGATTTTAGATGATCTACTTCAGGGTATTGTTCTGCTTAAAACAGTAGGAAGTACTGATATGCAGATTGAAAATATTCAATTTGATTCTCGAAAAGTGGAAGCCGGAAGTCTCTTTGTGGCTACTAAAGGTACTGCTGCCGATGGTCATCAATATATAACTACCGCTATCGAAAATGGTGCTGTAGCCATTGTGTGTGAGGACTTACCCGCTGATTTAGATCCGAATATAACTTACATAAAGGTTGAAAACAGCTCGGATGCGTTGGGAAAAATGGCTTCGGCGTGGTATGGATTTCCTTCTTCAAAAATGACTTTGGTAGGCGTAACCGGTACGAATGGTAAAACAACCATAGCTACCTTGCTCTACCAGCTTTTTCGTAAATTGGGACACAAATCGGGACTGCTTTCCACGGTTTGCAATTATGTAGATGAGGTGGCTGTAGAGGCAACGCATACTACACCCGACGCATTGGCGTTAAATGAGCTATTGGCACAAATGGTGGATGCCGGTTGCGAGTATGCATTTATGGAAGTGAGTTCACATTCCGTAGATCAACGACGCATAGCCGGATTGCAATTTGATGGTGGCGTTTTTACCAATATTACACGCGATCATATTGATTATCACCTTACTTTCGAAAATTATTTGAAGGCTAAAAAGCAATTTTTCGATGAACTTTCGTCCGAAGCTTTTGCATTGACGAATGCCGATGACAAGAATGGATTGGTTATGCTTCAAAATTCGAAAGCAAAAAAATATACCTATTCACTTCGTTCGATGGCTGATTTTAAGACACGCATTTTAGAGCATGGTTTTGAAGGAATGCTGTTGGATATGAATGATAGAGAAGTAAATGTTTCATTTATAGGTAAATTTAATGCCAGCAATCTTTCTGCTGTGTTTGGTGCTGCTGTTTTGCTTGGACAAGATGAATTGGAAGTATTACGGATTATCAGCTCTCTGAATTCTGTTTCGGGACGTTTTGAAACCCTGCATTCTCCGGCCGGTTTTACGGCTATTGTGGATTATGCTCACACGCCGGATGCACTTACTAATGTGATAGATACCATAAATCAAATCCTTCAGGGAAATGGTCGACTTATTACCGTTGTTGGCTGTGGTGGTAATCGCGATAAAGGGAAACGCCCCATGATGGCTCGTGAAGCTGTGAATGGTAGCTGGAAAGCAATTTTGACCTCTGATAATCCACGTTTTGAAGAACCGCAGGATATTTTAAACGATATGTTGGCTGGGCTTGACGTGGTTGATAAAGCTAAAAGCCTGACCATAGTTGATCGTCGCGAAGCTATTCGCACTGCTTGTGCGCTGGCTCAACCTGGCGATGTGGTGCTTGTGGCCGGAAAAGGGCACGAGGACTATCAAATAATACAAGGTGTGAAGCACCATTTCGACGACAAAGAGGTGGTTCGCGAATGTTTTTAAAATGTCCCTAACAGGGAATCTAATTGTAAATTATTAATTATTAATTGTAAATTAATATGCTGTATCACTTATTCCATTATTTAGATCAGGTTTTTGATATTCCGGGAGGACGATTGTTTAACTTTATATCATTCCGAACCGGATTGGCATTTATCCTGGCTTTGCTGCTTTCGACCATGTTTGGGCGACGGATTATCGACTATTTGCAAAAGAAGCAAATCGGAGAAACGATTCGCGATCTCGGTTTGGAAGGTCAAATGAGCAAAAAGGGAACACCAACTATGGGTGGAGTCATCATTATTATTGCAATTTTGGTGCCTACGCTTTTATTGGCTGATATAACCAATATATATGTTTTGTTGATGATTGTCACCACCGTATGGATGGGACTCATCGGTTTTTTGGATGATTATATCAAAGTTTTTCTTAAAAACAAAGAGGGCTTGAAAGGTCGTTTTAAGATTGTGGGTCAGGTTGGATTGGGATTAATCGTTGGTTTAACAATGTACTTTAGTCCTACTATGGTGATTCGCGAAAATATTGAGGTGAAAGGTGCAACTCAACGTGTTGAGAATGTACTTTATTCGAAACACAATGTAAAATCTACTAAAACAACAATTCCTTTTGTAAAGAACAATAACTTCAATTATGCTGACGCGTTTAAGTCGGCAGGAGAGAAGGCACAAGATTACGGTTGGATTTTATTTGTAGTTGTTACCATTTTTATTGTAACAGCAGTTTCGAATGGTGCAAATCTAACTGATGGGTTAGATGGTTTAGCAACCGGATCTTCGGCTATTATGGGGGTCATACTCGGTATACTGGCCTATGTGTCGGGTAATATAAATTATGCCGGGTATCTGAATATCATGTATTTGCCGGGGACAGGTGAGCTTTTAGTTTTTGCCGGTGCGTTCATTGGCGCTACTATTGGCTTTTTGTGGTACAATTCGTTTCCAGCTCAAATATTCATGGGAGATACCGGAAGTTTGACATTGGGAGGAATTATCGCCGTTTTTGCCATTCTTACCCGCAAAGAATTATTGATTCCAATATTGTGTGGAGTGTTTTTTGTAGAAAGTTTGTCGGTGATTTTGCAAGTTGGATTCTTTAAATTTACAAAAAAACGATTTGGAGAAGGGAAGCGAATTTTCAAGATGACGCCATTGCATCATCATTATCAAAAGCAGGGAAATGCCGGTATTCAGGCAATTTTCCAACGCCCGATACAGGCCATGCCCGAATCGAAAATCGTTATTCGTTTTTGGATTGTTGGGATTATTTTGGCAGCAATTACGATTATAACATTGAAAATTAGATAAATTGGCTCGAAAGATGAAGAGAATTGTAATATTGGGAGCAGGCGAAAGTGGAGCAGGAGCTGCTGTTTTGGCCAAAAAAGAAGGTTTTGATGTATTTGTTTCGGACATGTCGGAAATAAAAACGCAATATAAATCTATGCTCAACGAATATGGAATTGTGTGGGAGGAAAAACAGCATACAGAAAGCTTGATTTTAAATGCTGATGAAGTGATTAAAAGCCCCGGAATACCAGATAAAGCTCCTATCATTAAGAAGTTGTTGGATCAAAAAACGTCAGTTATTTCCGAAATTGAATTTGCCGGTCGCTATACAAATGCCAAAATGATTTGTATCACCGGTAGTAACGGAAAAACCACCACTACCATGTTGGTTTATCATATTTTGAAAAGTGCCGGGTTAAAAGTCGGTTTGGCCGGGAATGTTGGTAATAGTCTGGCGTTTCAGGTAGCTACCGCTTCGTTCGATTATTATGTGGTGGAGTTAAGCAGTTTTCAGTTGGATGGAATGACAGAGTTTAAAGCGGACATCGCAATTTTATTGAATATAACTCCCGATCATTTAGATCGTTATGATTATAATTTCCAAAACTATGTTGATTCTAAGTTTAAAATTACACAGAATCAAACCGAACAAGATGCTTTTATTTTTTGGGAAAATGACCCGGTAATCAAGGCCGAATTAGAAAAACGCAATATTCAATCTGCAATGTATCCGTTTGCCATTGAACGAAGCGAAAAAACAAAAGCATTTATTGAGCAAGAAGATTTGATTATTAAATCACTTAAAACTCTATTTACTATGCCAACATCAGATTTAGCATTGCAGGGCATGCACAATACTTACAACTCGATGGCTGCAGGGTTAGCGGCTTCGATTGTTGATGTGCGAAAAGATAATATACGTCAGTCTCTCCAGGATTTTCAGGGAGTTGAGCACCGCTTGGAGTATGTTGCAACGGTGAAAAATATTCGGTTTATAAATGACTCGAAGGCTACAAATGTAAACTCGTGCTGGTATGCATTGCAAAGCATGAAAACACCCGTTGTGCTGATTTTAGGTGGTACAGATAAAGGAAATGACTACTCGGAAATTGAAGCTCTGGTAAAAGAAAAGGTAAAAACCTTAATTTTTATGGGATTGGATAATAAAGCGTTGCATGTTTTTTTTGATGGGAAAGTGGATGCGATTATTGACGTTCAATCGATGGAAGCTGCCGTAACTGAAGCTTATAAAGCGGCAAATGGAGGTGATACTGTATTGTTGTCGCCATGCTGTGCCAGCTTTGACTTATTTCAGAACTACGAAGACCGGGGTAAGCAGTTTAAAAACGTTGTCCGAAATTTGTAATTGAGCTTGTCGGGACGGAACGGCAAGGAGTAAGAATATCGAATCTTTCAAATTCCAAACATGGAAAATCTATTCAGTAAATATCTAAAAGGCGATCCGATTTTGTGGATTGTATTTTTTGTAATGTGCATAATTTCAGCTATTGAAATGTACAGTGCATCAAGTACTCTGGCTTATGGCGCCGACAATTATGCTGGTCCAATGCTTCGTCACGTTGGTTTTCTTTTTGGTGGTGCTATTATTGCCATTGTAGTGCATCTTATTCCGGTTCGATATATAAGAATGATGGCTTATTTGGTTCTGTTAATATCGGTATTACTCCTGGTCTGGGTACTTTTCAGGGGGGTAAGCGAAAATGGCGCTTCGCGTTGGTTGGTGATTATGGGAATTAAATTTCAACCGTCTGAATTTGCCAAGCTATCGGTTATTATTGTGGCAGCCGATATGATCTCCCGAATCAGAGATGCCAAAAAAGATGAGTGGAAGTATTTTCGTAATACGCTCATAATGTTGGCAATTATTTGCACTTTAATTTTGTTTGATAACTTTTCAACCGCCTTTATTCTCTTTATGGTGGTGGTTATCATGATGTTTATCGGTCGTGTTTCTTTGGTGAAATTAGGTATTTTGGTTGGAGGACTATTGCTTGCTATTGTATTCTGTTTTGCCTTGGTGAAAACTGTTCCGGAAAAATCGATGCCTAAAATGTTTGATAGAGCCTATACTTGGGTGGGACGTATCGATCGTTTTAAAACGGAGAAAAAGGATGAAAAGAGCAAATATGTAATTACCGATGATAATCGTCAGGTTCAGCACGGAAGAATTGCCATTGCCCGTGGTGGGGCAGTAGGTGTTTTTCCCGGCAATAGTATTGAGCGCGATTACTTACCGCAAGCTTATTCCGATTTTATATACGCCATAATTGTGGAGGAAATGGGTTTGTTTGGTGGTATATTTGTTATTCTTCTCTATCTGGTGCTCCTTTTTCGAGCTGGTAGAATTGCAACTAAATGTGGAACGGTTTTTCCGGCTTTGCTAGTTATCGGGCTGTCGTTGATGATTGTTATTCAAGCGTTTATTAGTATGTCTGTGGCTACAAGTTTAGGTCCGGTAACCGGTCAGCCTTTGCCGTTGATTAGTAGGGGAGGGACTTCCATATTGATTACCTGTATTTACTTCGGTATTATTTTTGGCGTAAACCGACAGATAAAAGAAGAATACCAGGCACCCATTGAAGAAGATATACCGGTTGAACCGGAAGAAGAACTTTCTGTGGTTGATTTAGAAAATTTGTAATTGAATCGATAATATTCCCAATATACAAACTCATTAACCGTTGTATTCATTTGAATTGCATTTTTTTTGTGTAATTTGCGTTCAGAAATTTATAGCTATGAAACATAAATTTATTATAAGTGGTGGTGGCACTGGTGGACATATTTTTCCCGCTATCAGCATTGCCAATGCGTTGAAAAAACGACTACCCGATGCTGAAATACTATTTGTAGGTGCTATCGGACGCATGGAAATGGAACGGGTGCCGGCTGCGGGTTATCATATCGAAGGCTTGCCGATAAGTGGTCTGGACAGAAAAAACATGTTCAGCAATATAAAAGTAGTCTTGAATCTGGTGCGCAGTTTGGTGTTAGCCCGTAGAATTATTCGTAATTTCAAACCGGAAGTAGCCATTGGAGTTGGAGGATATGCAAGTGCACCCACATTGCGTGCAGCTTCGGGTTGTGGTGTTCCAACGCTTATTCAGGAGCAAAATTCCTATGCTGGCGTTACTAATAAATTGCTGGCGAAGAAAGCGGCTAAGATTTGTGTTGCGTACGAAGGAATGGAAAAATTTTTCCCCAAAGATAAAATAATACTAACGGGTAATCCTGTTCGTCAAGACTTGTTCTCTATTGCTCCCAAAACTGCCGAAGCATATGGTTTCTTTGGTTTTGATCCGGATAAGAAAACTATTTTAGTGGTTGGTGGCAGCCTTGGTGCCCGCACGATCAATCAGAGTATTATTGCACAATTGGAACAACTGTCGAAAGCTGATGTACAGGTTATTTGGCAAACCGGTAAATTTTATATCGATGCAGCCCGCAAGGCGGCAGAACCATTTGCATCGGTACGGTTGTTGGTAACTGATTTTGTCTCGCGTATGGATTTTGCCTATTCTGTTGCCGATCTGGTTGTGTCGCGTGCAGGAGCCAGTTCTATTTCAGAATTGTGTTTGTTGGCTAAACCTGTTATTTTGGTACCGTCGCCCAATGTAGCTGAGGATCATCAAACCCAAAATGCTTTGGCTTTGGTTCGGAAAAATGCTGCAGTGATGATTAAAGATGTTGATGCTGTAGGGCAGTTAGTTGATAAAGCACTGGAAATGATACAAAACGCTGATGCTTTGAAAGAGCTAAGTGATAATATATTAATGATGGCCGAAAAAGATTCGGCTGATAGAATTGCAGAGGAAGTGATTAAGTTAATCAACTAGCCGGTTGGTGTAACAGCATGAGATAATTGATAATTATGGAAAAGTTTAGCAAATATTATTTTTTAGGAATAGGTGGTATCGGGATGAGTGCTTTAGCACGTTATTTTCGCACAAAAGGATATGAAATAGCAGGTTACGACCGCACACCTACAAAGCTTACCTCTGATTTACAATCGGAAGGAATAGCGGTTTGTTTCGATGAAAATGTAGATCAAATTCCGGTTAAATTCACACAGGAAAAAAATACACTGGTGATTATTACCCCGGCTATTCCTCATAATCATCCGCAGTTGCTGTATTTTCAGGAGAATAATTTTACGATTCAAAAGCGCTCTCAGGTGCTTGGGGATATTACCCGTAAAAGCAAAGGTATTTGTATTGCCGGAACACACGGTAAGACTACTACATCTACTATCGCAGCACACTTATTGTATCAGTCGCAAGTGTCGTGTAACGCTTTTTTAGGTGGTATTGCCAATAATTATAACACTAATCTGTTGCTTTCAAACGAAAGTAATCTGGTGGTCATTGAAGCCGATGAATACGATCGGTCGTTTCATCAACTTTCGCCTTACATGTCAGTAATTACCTCTGCCGATCCCGATCATTTGGATATTTATGAAACAGCTGATGCTTTTCGCGAAAGTTTTGAGCACTTTACATCACTCATTAGAACCGGTGGCGTGTTGATAATGCGCAAAGGGATTGATATTCAACCTCAATTGCAAAAGGGAGTGAAACTTTACACCTATTCGATGGAAGATGGTGGCGATTTTCATGCTGAAAATATCAAAACCGTGAAAGGCGAGATACATTTTGATTTTGTGACACCTACTGACAGGATTAACGATGTTCGCCTTGGAGTTCCGGCTAAAATAAATGTTGAAAATAGTGTGGCTGCCATGGCGATAGCCTGGCTAAACGGAGTGTCGGTTGAGGAACTTCGTGCCGGAATATCCTCTTTTTCGGGCATTTATCGTAGGTTTAATGTGGTGTATAAGTCCGACAAAGTGGTTTATATGGACGATTATGCTCACCACCCCAGTGAACTGAACGCAAGTATATCATCTATTCGCAATTTATATCCCGATCGTAAAATAACCGGCATTTTTCAACCGCATTTGTACACGCGCACCCGCGATTTTGCAGATGATTTTGCAGCCGCTCTTTCGAAATTGGATGAGTTGATTTTATTGGATATTTATCCAGCTCGCGAGTTGCCTATTGAAGGTGTTAGTTCTGAACTTATTTTAAGTGAAGTTAAACTTAAAAATAAAATATTGTGCTCCACTGAAAATCTACTACCTTTGCTAAAAGATAAAGAGTTAGACGTTTTGGTTACTTTTGGAGCGGGCGACATTGACAAGTTAGTGCCAAAGATTAAAGCACAACTAAGTAAATAAGTATTCAATTTATGAAACCCACATTAAAATATATTCTGATTGCCATATTCACCATGCTTGTTTTGGGGTATCTGGTTTTCTCATTGTTTTACTTTTCGGGTAATAATAAAGAGATTGTTTGTCGTAAACTCGAAATTATTCTTGCAGACAGCTCTAATATACAGTTGATTACACAAAAAGATATTGCTGTATTGCTGGCTGAAAGTAATCTAAATCCGATTGGAAAAACGATTTATCATATTCGCACCGAAGCAATTGAAGCTGCATTACGAAAAAACGCAATGATAAAGCAAGTGGAGTGTTATAAAACACCCTCCGGTATTGTAAATATACGCGTTTTTCAGCGTAGTCCTAAATTCAGGGTGGTGGGTTTCGCCAGTTATTACATGGATATCGATAGAAAACCGATGCCCGTCTCTACAAATTATGCGGCCTATGTTCCGGTAGTTTCCGGACGGGTAACTATAACGATGGCATCCGGTAAACTGTTTGATTTTGTGGGATTTGTAGCAGATGACCCTTTTTGGAACGCGCAAATAGAACAAATTAATGTGCGCGATGATTTGAAAATTGAACTTGTTCCGCGTGTAGGCGATGCGATTATTATGCTTGGAACCTTAGATAATTATGCATCAAAACTCGAAAAGTTAAAAAAACTGTATGCAAGGGGCTTTAATGTTATCGGTTGGAACCGATATAAAATGATTGATTTGCAATACAAAGATCAAATTGTTTGTGATAAGATGGGTGAACAGCCGGCACATAAGGTTGAACCTATTGTTGAAAAAATGGATAGTATTATTGAAAGTAAATTATGAATTCAAATAAACAATTTATAGCCATTGATTTGGGAAGTTCCTCCATTTCTGCCATGGCAGCTGAAATGCAAGCAGATGGAGCATTAAGAATATTGGGTTTGGAGTCTAAGATTTCGGATGATGTAAAGCATGGCATCGTAGAACAACGTACCGGTGCTTCTTCTAAAGTTATTGAATTAAAGAAATTACTTCAAAATAGCTCTAAAATTCAGGATATATCAATGGTATCGGTTGGTGTAGGAGCCAAATCGATGAAATTAATGCCATTTTCGGTAACTCGCTTTATTCTTAATCCTAATTACGTGACAGATATTCTGTTGGAAGAAATGTTGGAAGAATGCAAACGCAATTTTCAACTTTCCAACTTAGCTGTTTTTGATATAATTCCCGTTTCGTATTACCTCGATGGAGTTTGTATGGATGAACCGGCCGGACAAGCAGGCTCGCAGATAAAAGGAAATTATAATGTGGTGGTAGGCAATCCACTTGTAAAGGAAAATCTGGGTGGCTTTATCGATAGAACCGGTCTTGTACTTGAGTACAGTCCACTGGCGGTAGAAGCCTTGTCTACAGTGCTGCTCGACGATAAAGAGCGTGAGGATGGTTGTGCGTTGATTAATTTAGGTGGAACAACTACTACTTTAGCTGTTTTTAGTGAAGGTGTCATGCAACAATTGTTGGTAGTGCCTCTTGGAGCTAAAAATATAACCAAAGATATTCAGGAATTGGGTATTTCGGAAGCCAATGCCGAGCGTTTAAAATGTTTGAAAGGTACTGCGTTGGAGTCCTTGGTAGAAGATCCGATTTATGTTCAGATACCTTCAACATTAGAAGCGCATCAACCCGTGAAGATTTCAACTAAGTTTTTAGCTACTATTATCGAAGCCCGATTAGATGAAACTCTCCAGCCGATATTTGAAGTGATTAATAAGCTTCCGTTTGAACTGGAGGCCGGAATTGTCATTACGGGTGGTGGATCCAAACTGAACAATATGGTTGATTATATGAATGAAAAAACCAATATCTATACTCGATTTGGTGATCATTCCGACTGGCTTGCCGATCATACCGATGAGAAATATTTTGACCCATGTTATGCTCAATTGGTTGGTACTGTGCTGCTAACTGACGAATATAGAAAAGAGCATCCTATTGAGGAAACGGTAAACGAGCCGGAGAAAAAACCAAAATTGCCGAAAAAGAAAATTGGAGAAAAAATAACACAACGTGTGTTTAATTTTTTCAATGATGATAATAAACTGAATTAGAAAACAGTTTGTAGTTACAGATATAAATAAGAAATTTAATTTCCAAATAATATAGATATGGGATATTTAGATGAGAGTTTGCCTTTAGAATTGAAACTGGTTGACAGTTCTTATATAAAAGTAATCGGCGTAGGTGGCGGTGGCGGAAATGCTGTAAACCACATGTATCGTCAGGGAATTACTGATGTGTCTTTCGTGGTTTGTAATACAGACAATCAGGCATTAGTAAAATCGCCAGTGCCAATTAAAATACAACTTGGGGTTGATACAACTGAAGGACTGGGAGCAGGCGGTAAACCTGAAGTTGCCCGCAGAGCAGCAGAGGAATCGATAGAAAAAATTCAGGGCTTGTTGAAAGATAACACCAAAATGGTTTTTATCACTGCCGGAATGGGTGGTGGAACCGGTACTGGTGCATCACCTGTAGTGGCTCAGGCAGCGCATGATTTGGGCATATTGACTGTTGCCATTGTAACTATCCCGTTTGCCTTCGAAGGAAATCTGAAAATCAGACAAGCGCTGGAAGGTGTGGCGGCTTTGAGCGAACATGTTGATGCTATTTTGGTGATCAATAACGAGAAACTAAAGGAAATTTATCCTGATTTAAACCTATCGAATGCGTTTGCCAAAGCGGATGATGTGCTGACAAATGCAGCTAAAGCAATTGCAGAAATCATTACAGTTCCGGGTTATATTAACACCGACTTTGCCGATGTGTACAGCATCATGAAAGATGGAAACGTGGCTATTATGAACACGGGTTATGCTACCGGCGAAAATCGGATTACCAATGCTATTGCCGATGCACTTAATTCACCGTTGCTCAACACAAATGATGTAAGTGGCGCCAGCAAGATTTTGTTGAGTTTGTATTGTTCTACTACCGACCAAATCAGAATGGAGGAAGTAGATCAAATTCATCAGTTTATGAATAAAATGGGCGATAATGTTCAGGTTATCTGGGGTGCAAGTTTTGATGATACACTGGGTGCTAATGTGAAGATAACACTTATTGCCACCGGATTTGATGTTAGCGATATTCCGGGTATGCCAGCCACAGTAGCTAAGCCGGCTGCACAAAAAATAATTCATAGCTGGGAGTCGGCAAAGATACAAGAGTCGGCCAAACCGGAGCCGAAGTCAGAAACTCTGTCATTTGATGAGGAATCGGATGTGCCAAAGAAACCGGATACCGACAAAGCATTTGAACAATATTATGGAAAAGCAACAGAACCGGAAGTAGAGCCGGATCTTCCAACATTTACGCTCGACGATTTCGAAGATGATACCACCTTGAAAACGGTAGAGAATATTCCTGCGTGGAAACGTAAATTGATGAAGTAAATAGGCTTTTGACAATAAATAATTGAAAACTAAAAAATATGGACGAACTATTTGATAAAGTAAGTGGCGATATAAAGGCTGCCATGATAGCCCGTGATAAGGTAGCTTTAGAGGCTTTACGCGGTATAAAAAAAGAGTTTATTGAGGCCAAAACAGCTAAAGGAGCTGATGGTACCATGTCTGACGAAGTGGGAGTGAAGATACTTCAGAAGATGGTTAAGCAACGCAAAGAGTCGGCACAGATTTATACAGAGCAAAACAGACCCGAATTGGCGGAAAATGAGCTGGCCGAAGCCGTAGTCATTGAAAAATACCTGCCCACGCAAATGACCGATGCCGAATTGGAAGCTGCTGTTGCTGCCGTAATAACACAAGTAGGGGCTACAGGACCACAAGATATGGGCAAGGTAATGGGTGTGGCGAGCAAACAGCTGGCCGGAAAAACCGAAGGCCGATTGATATCCGAAAAGGTAAAAGCACTATTGTCCCGATAATTTTCACGGACTACACAATATTAAATCTCTATGAATATTTTATTCATGGAGATTTTTTTATTAGGGTGATATTTACATTTTGCCAACTATATTTCGCACATTTCAATTATAAGTGTGCAAACGCTGAAAGATTAATATAAAAACGGCATTTTTATTTCCAAAAACGTACATAATTACTTTTAAAGTGTTGGTACAAACATCAAAAAAAGCTTACTTTTGTAGTACCATTTCACTTGATGGTTATTATTCAACGTATTTCTATGATGAAACCAATTATTGCCCCTGTTGACAAAGAAATTTTAAAACGAGAGCTTACCAAGGACTTGTTTCTTCGTCCTACCAATAAAGCCCACAACGATATTTACGTAATTACTGCCCACAATGCACCAAATGTAATGCGGGAAATTGGGCGATTACGCGAAATCTCATTTCGATCGGGTGGTGGTGGAACCGGTGAGGAAATTGATACAGACGAGTATGATTATATGGAAAAACCATATTATCAACTAATTGTTTGGGATCCTGTTGCGTTGGAAATAATAGGTGGTTATCGTTATTTGCCGGGCGTAGAAGTTGACTTTTATGAGAATGGACAGCCTAAGTTTGTAATGTCGCACTTGTTTCATTTTAGCGATCAGTTTATAAAAGAATTTTTACCCTACACTATTGAATTGGGGCGTGCGTTTGTTCAACCGGATTATCAGACCTCCAAAATGGGTACCAAAAGTCTTTTTGCCCTCGATAATCTGTGGGATGGGCTTGGTGCACTAATTCATTCGGTAAAGGATGCCCGTTATTTTATTGGAAAGGTAACGATTTACAATAATTTCCCGGTTGTGGCTCGTGAGTTGATTTACGAATATATGTTCCGCTATTTTCCAGATCCCGACCAGCTTATTCTTCCGCACAAATCTGTGCAGGTAAGTGCTAAGAGTAAGGCTTTGGCAAAAACGGTTTTTGTAGAGAAAGATTCCACCCATAACTTCAAAGCACTTCAAAAAGCAGTGCGTGCCGAGGGTGAAACCATTCCTTCGATGTTTAATGCCTATATCGGTTTGACCGATACCATGCGCGTATTTGGTTCTATCTTTGATGCTGATTTTGGCTCGGTTTACGAAACAGGAATTATGATAACGATGGACGATCTGCTTGAGACTAAAAAAATGCGTTACATAGTTCCCTATATCGAATACGTAAAAAAGGTGATGGAAGAACGAAAACAAGCGTTGAAAGTAGCAAGAGAAAAGAAAGCTGCTGAGAAACTTGCAAAAGCGGCTTCGAAGAAGAAATAAAGGATAATCTCCTACGAAAAAGGCACAAAGAACAAATGCAGTTCTATGTGCCTTTTTTGCGTTAAGTTGCTCCCGATCAACAATCCCGATCTACAATACTAAAAGCCCCTGCCTATAAATCAAAACGATTTCTAAACAGGGGTTTTCGGTTATATATAAAGTTCTATTCCTATTTCTTCATCGGAAGGAATAGATTGCTTTCGTTTAAGCTAGGCGCTGCTTTACCGGCAGAAGTAAACTTCGGAGCAATAGCATTGCTCATGATTGTCGAAACGACTCCGTTGCCTTCTTTGCTGTTTCTACGGGCAACACGAAGTAAGTCACCCCAGCGTTGACCTTCGAATCCACACTCTAAGGCAGCTTCTTTAATCAACGATTGCTCAATCCACTGGATGGAATCATTGTGGTCGTCTCCAATACCATCATGTACATAGGCTGGTGTGCTAATATTAATTAAAGCGGCGCGACCACGAATACCGCCGTTGTCTCTCCACGGAGAACGCAGATAGGTGTAAGGTGCGTCATTTTGACGAGCATCCAGATAGAATGGTGCCGGATATGGTTTTGCGGGATCAGTATCATTAGCCGGTTTATAGCTGGTGTACTGAACACCTACTTTATCTGTGCGGTAGGTTCCGTCTGATTTAATCCAGTCAAAATTGCCGTTTATTCCATTATTCAACAACGCATAGGCAAGTCTTGGATAGCCGGCTCTGTTAGCCGCTTCGGCATAACGTAAATGCAATAGTGCAGCACGGTATAAAAACCATTTACCCGGTTTAGAATACTGATTGGCAATATTGTTATAATTCAGATGGATAGTTTTATTTGCATCGGTAGTTGTTGAGTTGTAATAATCGTACAGATATTTCAATACAACGGGTTGTCCGTTCACATAGTCGAAAGATGATTCACGGCCACGTCCGTCAAAAACGAAACCATTTGTTCGTTGCACCTGAGTTTCCCAAAGGCTGTCAATAGCATATGCCGATGGTTTTATTTGGTACTTGCCTTCGCCGTTATTGGCAAATAGTTTTACAAACGGGCTCACCGAATTTGCAGATCCGCTATAGCTAAACATCCAGATCATCTCATCTTGTACTGACATCGCACTTGTATTATCTGTAGAAGGACGAATAAACATTTCTTTCCACATGTTTCGGTAAGAACTTATATCCTGATCTTTGTAACGTTGGTAACAAATCTGAAAACGGGGTTCATTGGTTCCGGCCCAAACCCAGGTGCTCACTTTGTTTTTCATATTTGACTTGTTCGATATGGCATCGGCAGCATCCATATAGGTTTTGTACTGGGTTGCTGACTCAACATACTGATTGTTCCATAAATACAAATCTCCCATAAGGATATGTTTATCAATAAATTGCAAATTAAGATAGAATGACTTATTGTTATCCAGAATTGTTTTACCATAGTATGATGATCGAGTATTGGTTTCCAATGTGGGTACACTCTCCATATCGGAAATCAATTGCGGAATCAGTTCATCGATTGATTTCTTTGGCAAATTAGCAGAGTCATTCAAAGCATCAATTGATAACAAAGGATTAGTTACATATACTACGTCTTTGAAATGAATCCCCACTTGTAAATACGCCCAGCAACGAACGGCCATCACATCTGAATATCTTGGATCGTAATCTTCTTTTGATATTTTTTTGTTTGCCAGCATTTTGTTGAAATTGTCAAGAATGTCGTTAGCATTCAGAATGACTTCGTAGAACGGTTTTACGTCGCAGTACGAATTGTTTTCTGTTTCGGTGTGATTGTTAAGACTCACTTGATCAACTGTTGAATTTGTAGTTACATCCATCAGGTCGGCACGAAGTTCGTTTAGCACAACTACATTTTCCGCCAAATTAGATACCTTGCCGTACAATCCCCAGATAGCGTTGTCTGCATCATACACATTTTGGAAATTATTAGCACTTTCCACTACTTCCTTAGGGTTGGTGTCCAAAATATCCTGGCATGAGGTAAGGCTCAATAATAAAAGAGCATATATCGATACACCAGTTATTATATTTATATATTTCATAAGTAAATTATTATTTGTTGATATAAGATTCAAATTATTACAGTCCAATTTTAACTCCGAATAAAACTGTTCGGGGCTGTGGAGATATACCATTGTCTACTCCATAACTTAAAGGATTTGAGCTTGAACTGAATTCAGGATCGTACCCTAGGTATTTTGTAAAAGTCAGCAAATTATTAGCTGTAACATACATTTGAAAACCATTGATAAAACCGGCTTTGATTTTGAAATCATAAGCCAATGTTACGCTTTTCAGGCGGATATATGAACCATCTTCTATCCAACGATCCGAGAAACGTGCATTGCCCATTGGATCCCCCCAAACAGCTTTCGGCATATTTGTCAACTGTCCATCGGTTTTCCAACGATAGATAGCGCCAATGGTTTGATTGTCTGTGTTTGAAAGAGACTCCAGATTCGAACGGAGCGCATTGTAAACATCATTCCCAATCGAAAATGTGAATAATGCATCCAGGGTGAAACGTTTCCATTGAATTTTATTGGTGATAGCACCGTAGTAGTCGGGATTTGGATCTCCAATCACTACCATGTCATTTTCATTGATAATGCCATCTTTTACGCCGTTTACACT
Source organism: Paludibacteraceae bacterium (assembly GCA_942493025.1). Taxonomy (GTDB): domain Bacteria; phylum Bacteroidota; class Bacteroidia; order Bacteroidales; family Paludibacteraceae; genus Paludibacter. The sequence goes on along the minus strand of OW818663.1, from coordinate 2,209,490 downwards.
TTGGTCAACAAATTTTACATCGCCGGCAGTGAATGGAAGTGTGCTTCCATCCGTGTTTTTGATAATCAGGTTGGCTACTGTAGCTTCCGATTGAGATCTGAAAATACCGTTTGTTTGGTAGCCGTAGAACTGACCAAGTGGCGAGCCAACTTTAGTTCTGATGATAGCACCGTTAATGGTAGTGTATGATACTGCGTTGGATCTTGACAATAGTTCGTTTTTGTAGGTCGAAACGTTCACTCCCATATCCCATTTTAGATTAGGACGATTAATGATTCGGCCGCTAATGTTTAAATCAATTCCGTTATTTCGGAGTGACCCATCGTTCGAGATTGAAACGCCAAGGCCTGAAGTGGCATCTATATTCTTGATATTGATCAGATTCTCTGTTTTGCTTGTGTATAAGTCCAAACTAACATTCAATCTTTCTTTTAAGAATGAAGCATCAATACCAAAATTAGCTTTTTTGTTGGTTTCCCATTGCAATTGCGAATTGGGGATATTGCCTCTGACCAAACCGGAAGCTCCTAAAAGTCCTTGTGGGATGTAATAGCCTCTTGCTGAATAATTACCTATGTCATCGTTCCCGGTAATAGAAAATCCAGATCTTAATTTCAATACATCAAAAACTTGTTGATTCTTCATAAAGTTTTCGGAACTAACCAACCACGCACCATCAATGGATGGGAACAAACCGAATTTACCGTTAAATAATTCAAATCCGGCTGCATCTTTTCCAAAGCGGGATGAACCATCCAATGCCGCATTAACAGACAGGAAGTAACGATTCAGGTAACTATAATCTGCATTGACATAATTGGAAAGTGTTTTCCATGTACCCAGCGAACCTCCGATTTGAGCCAGGGTGTTTAGTCCGTATCCCAGCGCTTTCATCTCGTCGCTCGAACTATTGTAGGCTTTTCCCCAGTCAAGCTCAGCGTTATTCGATTGAAAGCGGGAACCTAAACGAATGGCCACATCATGTACGTAATCGAAAGTATGCGTGTAGGTCAATCGGGTGTCGGTATTTACTTGTAGAAAATGGTTTCTCAACTGTTGTGATTCATTTATAATTATGGCGTTAGGCAGTGGAGTGTGATAAATTCCGGCTTGTGGCATAAATACTTTTTCGGTCACTTTATCTGTCGTTAAGCCAATCAATACGCTTGCATTAATATCTTTCGAAAGCGTGATTATTCCATTCATGTTTCCCGTGAAACGGAATCTGTTGTTTGCAGCAGTAGCATTGTCAATAATAGCTCGTGGGTTTGAAACATTGAAAATATCTGCATTTTCAAGATTGGGTGTCACTTCGCCTGCAACATTGTATACATTAGCAGCTTCAAATGGAGCTTTGATTAAGCCTGCATATACAGGATTGAAATTCCGGTTCAGGCCTTCGTATGCCAACGATCTTTCGGAATACACAAAACTCATGTTTGCATTCAATTTGAACCATTCGGTCATTTTTATTTTTGCATTTACACGGGTGGTATAACGTGAAAGTGATGTTTTGTCTACTGTACCACCATGTCCTAAATATCCGAATGAAATAGCATACAGGGCTGCCGCATTACCACCACTAATGTTGAGGTGGTAGTTTTGGTTGATAGAATTATTGAATACTTCGTCTTGCCAGTTGGTAGTTTGATTATAGCGATAATAATCCTTATTGCCGGATATGCCCCAATTTTCAACAACCGGTTTTTCGGTATTGATATAAGGTAAAGCTTGAATTTCATTGGAAGACAAGCCCTTGCTCGATGATATATCGGTAAGATAGTTCTTATAATTAAAACCATCCATCATTTTGTATTTGGTGTTTGGTTCGAAATTCACACCGCTGTAGGCGAAAAAATTGATACGGGTCGAAGGGTCTTTTGCTTGCGTAGTATTGATTAATATCACACCATTTGCAGCTTTGGATCCATAGATAGATGCACCACTTTTTAATACCGTTACATTCTCAATGTCTTTTACGTCAATATCGGAAAGAGTTGAAACATTGTTTCCACCCACCAATGAATAGAGGGTTTGATTTTCGTATTGAACACCGTCAACAATAATCAAAGGTTGTGTATTTGCATTCAAAGAATTGAACCCGTTGATAAACATGTTAGCTCCGCTACCCGGTGCACCCGAACGCGAAACGGTATTTATCCCGTTTAAATTTCCTTGTAACACGGTCTCGATAGTGGCAGCTCCCAGCTTATAATCAGTTCTGTTCTCGTGCGTTGAAGCAGCACCGGTTGTTTTAGCCGCATTTTTCATTACAAAGGCTGTTGCCACTTCTTCGTATTTACCTTTGAACGATTCATCGTGAAGCCAAATCTTTAAAGACTTACCTTCAACGGCAGGAATCAGTTTTGTGGCAAAGCCCGGTGCATACACTTCCAGTGAGGCTCCCTTAATACTTTTCTTGAGTACAAAAGTTCCACTATCACTTGTGATAACAGAAGTTACTCCAAGAATGGAAACTTTAGCACCGGGAAGTGGCTTACCGGTAGCCGATTCGTATACCGTACCTGATATTTTAGCTGCGAATACTCCTTTTTGAGCATAAACCGAATGGCTTAACCCCACAATTAAGGCTATAGTCGCTATGTAATATTTAATTTGATTCATAGATTTTCTGAAAAATGGTTACTATTATTCGTTAATTCTTGGAACTAATACAATATAATCAAGGAATAATAGTCCCTGACGACTTGCATTATTGCTTAGCGTTGTATTGCACAACCACATGGTCAACTTTCCGGTGGTGGGTACAGTTAAAACATCTGCTCCGGGAGTAGTTACCGGAGTAGAAACCAGTTGAGAAGTGGCTGCCAGATTATATCGGGAAAGTTTTGTTAATTCTTTAACGCCTGCTCTACCTTGTCCGACAAAGCATATATTTTCACCAGAAGAATTATTTGCAACACCACGAGTACTAGTAGAGGTTCCAAATTTTAATGGAGCAGCACCAGGCAATGACATAAATAACTTTTGAACTACTTTGAATGGAAAGGAAGTATACGCTGGATCATAATCATATATTACATCATCATAAGCAACGTAGTACACATCATAGTTTGATGAGTTTACTTGCGCCTTGTATTCTATGTGGAAATTTGCCGCATTAGCCACTAATCCACTGTTAATAAAGAATGTATGGTATACCAAGCTGTCTTTAAGACCTGTTGTTGTTCTGGTGATGAGGTCATTTTGATAGTCTCCGCACGATAATACTACATCGCGCTCACCTCGCGCCCAGCGTTTGTAGCGGGTAAAAACATAGTAGGGGTCAGTTGCTCCTGTATAGGCTTCACCTTCAATATACACGGGTTTGATTTTTTCTTTCAACTTGATGTTAGATTCATTAATCACATAAACACGTCCGTTTGATGTGGTATACGATTTAGAAACCACCACATTTTTGAATGGAACTTTTACACCATCGACATTGGTAAGGGTGTCAAATTTTGTAATATCCACTATGCCCTTGAAAACAAAATCCTGACATACATTAAAACGTGTAAGTGAATCCGTTTTAGTCGGAGTTGACAAATTGAAGTAACTTTTGTATTTGTTATACAATAGATCAAAACCACTGTTTTCTACTACTACATACGTATACACTGAGTCTTCGTTATCCAACGGATATTTTTTCAGAAAATCATTAGTATTTGTCCACACGGTATCGTACTTTGTTTTACCGGTGGAGGCTTCAACGCCTACAGCAACACTTTTCTCTGTATCCATCACTTTTGTATTGAGGCTATTGATATAAGTATATTGAGAATAGTCGGTGTTCTCAGACATATATTCCCAAATATTATTCTTCCTTTCTACAATTTTATCCATAATTTGTATGATGCCGTTCGAAACATTGATGTCTGCTGTCACTATTTTAGCACCATTAAATGTTTGTGTGTCGTTATCATAAAAAATGTTCTTGCCATTGACAGATTTTACCGATTTGTATAATTGATCGTCTTTTGTGGTGTACGATTTTAGCACAATCAGAGAGCCGATTAATTTTCGTGTTTGATCCACATTAGTGGTATCAATACCAGCCCAAGCTGTATTTGTCGGGGCTAAAACGGTATAACTGTTTCCCTGAACCAATACCAGATCGTATCCCGTCTTTTTCAGGAGCGAAGCAAATGTTGATAATTCGGGTTTCAGACGAATAGCCTCCATTAGGTTGCTATCGGATAATTTATCTTTTCCAACATGATCTTCCCACATTGTTTCATAACACCCTGTCATAAGTAAACTTACGACTGTTAGTGGAAGTATGAAAATGCTTTTAAATATTGATTTGCAATTCATAATTAAATTGTATTATTTACGATAAATATTTTTTCTAGTTATTACAAATAGTCGTTTGTTCATAAGGTGCAATTTTATCACATGCTGTGCCAGGATAAATAGCATTACCTGCTACATCAAAACGTGGCCATAGCTGATCTTGCTCTACCGGAATGAACTGAATCATGTCGATTGGAATTTCTTGATTTTTTCCACCTAGTGCATCCATTCTGAATGTGTGGCGCCCGGTATATTCTACTTTAATAGGTCCGCAATTTCGACTACAAACTACACTGGTTCCAACTTTTGCATTGTATCGTTTTGTGCCGGAGTTAAGATTTACCTCGGGGGTATTTCCAAAGGCGAAGTACTCGGCAAAATCAACAATATTTGGTAATACCTGATCGTCTTTGCCTTCCTGTTTAAAGGTTGATTTAAAGGTTTGACCTGCACTTCCGACTCTTCTCCAACAAATCCAAACGTTGTAAACACCTTCCGTTAATACTGGAGTTTTTATTTCCATCCACTGAACAATGTTCGGATAAAATTTAACCCCAAGATAGTCGTAATTGACATATTGACCGCCGTTGCTGTTGTATGCACTTATATGACCGTAAACAACTGTTGGACTATTTTTTCCGCCAAAGTTAAGCTCAGAGAGTTCACCTGGTTTGAAGGTTACAGCCGCAGCTCCTGGTACGCGATAGCTGGCTAATTTTTTAATTTCCGGCTGATCAGTAATTTCCCAATAAACTGCCTGAGGACCACGCTTTACAGGTTGAATATAGCCATCCATATCAATCATTACTCCATTGCTACAACTCATATCCGTCCATTCTGAATTTTTATTAACCGTAACTCCTTTTTCGAAGGTAGTTACCGATTGATATTCATTGACAATTAAGGAGTCTTTTTTTGATTTTAGGGTGATGACCTGATTTTTAGCACGGGTCAATTCGGCACTCGATACAGCTAAATCAGCTGCATAAGCCAATCGGTTTACAACATGATATTGTGCGAATAACTCTAATAATTTTACCGGATTATCTGCAAAATCGGGTTGAGCTGTTTTCATCTTTAGCAATAAGCTTTCTTTGTCCGTTATGTTTTGTGTGGCAAAGGATTCGTTGCTTTGCAAGAAAACGGTATACCAAACATCTTTTCCATTGTTAAGCGTAAGCGTATCGGTCAACGTGGTTTCTTTCATGATCGATTTGAATAGCGAATAATTATCCGGCAATTGTTCTATCATTTCACCCACTGTTTTTGGGTTGGGGGTAAGGATATAATCTATCTTGTGGATAATTCCATTTGCCACATTAATATCTTTTTCCAAGATATTGGCCTGACGATTCACGCGGATAACAGTTTCTGATGCTCCATCTTGTATGGTTCTTGTAGTTAGGAATTTACCAAGCATAGTGGCTTTGTTTAAACGTCCGTCAATAAAATCGGCCGACTTAACAGAGTCCCTAACAATATGGAATTTGATAAGTTTTTCCAAATCCTCAACCGGTAATGTTTCCAACGATGGGATATTCATACGTTGACAGTAGACTTTAACAGCTTCATTTGTAGGTATAAAGCAGGTGTTGGTGCCGTAAGCATGCAACATACCTCTAAATCCGGCTTTGTCGGCAATCTTAAGAAATACCGACATGCTGGTGTCTTTTTGCTCGATGTATTCATCTATCATTCTTGCGTCTGATACAATGAATGTTTTACCTTCCATATAGTCTTTACAAGAACTGAATATGGTTAACGCAATGCAAAATAATACTGTGTATTTTATTTTGCTCCCTAAATTAATACTTTGTGTTTTCATAATCGATTAAATTTATTTGGCGTAAAACTCGTTTTGTTTTAATTCTTTATTGGTTTCAATTTCGGTATCGTATATCGGCCAATAATGACTGTTGTGTTTTGGGTCTCTGTACTTCGCTTGTAAGCTTGCCTGTTTCTCGGGCGATGCGCTGCTTATTGCCAATTCGGTAAGATATTGAATATTGGTACCTCCGTAATCATTCCGTTTAGCGTAGCGCAATACATCGTACCAGCGTTTCCCTTCGAATGCAAATTCGCGAGCCCGTTCGGCAAGTATTGATTTTTCTAACGTTATTCCACTGATTTCAGCAGTGCTATAAACATATTCAGAAGTTTTTACAGCATTCCGTGCCGATCTTACAATGGCCATTGTAGCTGCAGCTTCCCGGTAATGGGTTTGGGCAGCTTCACCACCAGCTTGTAATCCTAACTGATTCAAAGCTTCCGCTTTCATAAGTAATACATCAGAATATTTGTAAACTATCCATGGTGCAGTATAATTGGTCGATAGTCGTGCGCTTCCACTTTTGCTTGTTCCTACATATTTCCATATTACACCCACTTTATACGAACAGTCTGCCCCTCTAATATCTGTTGCAGCTCTACCGGCTCCGGTCCAGGTCGTTTCAGGGAATATCATTCCTTCCACCACATCATCTTTAGATTTTAGATAGGTAAAAGTAGGACTCAAAATGGTGTAAAATGTATTTTGTTTTTGATTGGTAAAGGGAATTTCAAAAATTGATTCCACACTTGCACCTTCTACATAAGTTTGCGTAAACATTTTTTCAGCATCCGATTCATTGGGAACTGTTACTGTATCGACAGCAACTCCACCAACAGTTATAGGTAAAGGAGATTTGTCAACATAAATCATACTGTATCTGCCCGAACCAATAATTTCCTGGCAAAGCGCATTACATTCGGCATATTTTTCTTGCCATAAGTAAATATCGGCCAATAGTGTTTTAGCTGCATAAGCAGTAATACGACTTTTGTTTTTTGCATTGTCTCCACCATAGTTCAAAGGTGCGTTAGCACTTGCAATTTTCAGATCACGTACAAGACTGTCTAAGATTATTGTACCAGATGTTTTTGCAATTGAATAATTTTGATCGTCGGTTACAGAAGCATTCAGTACTAAAGGAACATCTTTGAATGAACGCACCAAATAGAAATACATCATGGCGCGAAGCGTAAGTGCTTCTGCTTCGTATTCTTTTAGCATTTTGTCCGAAAACGTTCCATCTTTCTTTTGCACTTCCGGTGCGAATTTCAATACCGTATTACAATTGTTTATTACCGAATAAAAGCTTGCCCAGTTTACAATAGCGTTTGAGGCTGAAATTTCTCCATCAATAACTTGTGAGAAATCCGATCTGATCATTAAACCATTATCAACCATGTCGGCACGTAGTTCACCCCATAAAAACATCTTCTCTACCGGACCGTTTAGCAATGCACTGTAACAACCGATAACCGCTGAGTTTACATGTTCTTTAGTTTGCCAGAACTCTTCTCTGGTAACACCGTCTTCGGGTGCCAGTGTTAACCAATCTGAGCAGGATGTAGAGCCCACTGCCAGAATTGCTATCAATAGTATTTTTATATATTTTTTCATAAATGTGTTCAATTTGATTGTTAGAATGAAACAGTTAGTCCAAGTGAATAATCTTGTGGTTTCCCTGATCTTGAATTATCTTTACCCACATCATTGATTTTGTTTTTCAACGATATTTCCGGATCCATACCGGTGTAGTTTGTCCATAAATAGATATTCTGCATGGTTCCCCATACTTTTAAAGAACTGAATCCAAATTTCTTTGCCAACTTTTTATCAAAATTGTAACTAATGTTCAATGATTTGAAACGAAGGAAAGAACCATCTTCAACATATCTGTCAGAACCTAACCAGTTGTACCCTTTAGCTCTTAATGCACGTGGTAATAAACCTTCAGGTGCGGTGCCATCTTCGTACGGATGTGTCCATCTTCTCAGTACAGCTGTACTTTGGTTATCAAAACCGGTCATATTTTCCATGGTCATTCTGGTTTCGTTGATAACTTCTCCACCGTAGCGGAAGTAGAAATAGGCCGTAAGGCTTAGTGCATTTTTCCAACGGAGAGTAGGACCGAAACCACCAGTCAATAATGGGTTGATGTCTCCCAAATAAACAATGTCCTGTGAGTTTATGTTTCCATCGTGGTTGATATCTTTGTATTTAGCATCACCGGCCTGAAACTCGTAACTTACCGATGGATACCAAAATTTCATTTTTACTGCTTCTTTCGAACCATCTTCATTGTAGGTGTAAATAGGGCTGCCATTTACATCCTTGGCTATCGTTTGAGCATCGTTAAGATATACACCTTCGTATTTATAACCGTAGAATGAACCAAGTGGATTCCCAATTTCGATACTTGTAGGGTATTTGCCATTGGCAGCAGTTAGGGTCGATTGGAGTGCAATGTTATCAGATAAGGCAATCACCTCATTTTGCGAAGTCGCAAAATTGAAGTTGAAGTCAAGTTGGAAATTTTTTGTTTTTATCAGTTGTGTGTTAATACTCAATTCCCAACCTCTGTTGTCCATTGTACCTACGTTCATACCAATACCACTAAACCCGGAAGTACTGGCAATGTCAACATCTTCGAAATATAAATCGTTAGTACGTTTTTTATACCAGTTGAAGTCCGCGTTTATACGGTTGTCAAACATGATTAAGTTTGCACCAAGGTTAATGTCGGTCACTTTTTCCCAACGAAGGTTGGATAGTTGTAATCCGGTTGAATAAATACCCTGTTCACCTAAATAGCTGTAGTTGTAGCTTCCGTAGTTGTTATAATATAAGTAATTTTTCTTTACAGGATTACCACTAACACCGGTTGATGCACGTAAACTGAAATCGTTTACCACCTTAACATTTTTCATAAATGGTTCACCCGACACTCTCCAACGAACCGATGCACTAGGGAAAATACCGTAGCGTTCTTTTTCACTGTATTTTGAATCCCCATCTCTACGAACAGTACCGGTTACAATGTATCGATCGAGCAGGCTATAATTAGCCATTGCTAATAAAGAAACTGAACGCGATTGAGAAACTCCGGAGTTTAATCCTAAGCCGGTGCCAATGATGTTAGAGGGCACAGAAGGATCTTGCAAATTGGTAGAAGCACTCAAAGAGCTAACTCCTTGATATGATGTCCAACGGCCATCGTATGTACTTAACTGTGCTACTGCCGATAATGAATGATCTTTACCTAACTTAGGTGTAAACATTAATTTATTAAATGTCTGTACCACGAATCCTTCGGATGCGCCATCGGTGGCTCTGTTCACATTTATTTCCGGCCATATTCTACCGGTTGCACTTTGAGGTAAAAAGCGCATATCTTTTGATGTATTGATGTCGAAAGCTAAATCGCCCTGGTATCTTAATATTTCAGGAATAATCAGGTATTGAATATTGAATTTAGGAAGAATACGCTCATTTTTTACTTTCCAGAATCCCAGTTGAGCCATAGCAACAGGGTTGTAGATACCCTTTGTTGCTTTTGCATAATCAAAAGATAAAAATGAACCTTGTGGCGTCTGCATAGGCGAGTAATAATTAGGAGTTAGTTCCCCTAATGTATTGTACTCATAAATCGATTGATTTGGCATTTTGGTAAATGCAGCTCCTAATAAGTCCGATGCATAATTTCGGTTTTGATTTCCGTTCGTGTATGACATATTCACTTGAAATCTCAACTTGTCCGAAACATTGTAGTCCAGATTCAATTGTCCGGTAATACGGCTATATGATTGCCCGATTACAGTACCGGTTTGATTTAAATAACCAAGTGAAGTACGATAGGTTGCTTTCTCGCCACCTCCCGAAACAGATACGTTATGATCTTGTGTGAAACCGTTGCTGGTTAAAGCACCATACCAATCGGTATTTTTATTGTAGTTGTAAAAATATGCCGGATTGTTTGGATCCTGAAACAATTCAGGATATGCAACGGAACTAAGCGGCGTACCCGCGTTTTGAAACTCTTCCTGAATTAAAGTTCTGTATTGATCGCCGTTTAATGTTTTGATAGGAGTAGCCGGGGTGCTCATACTTCCTTTAAAGGTATAGGATACAACAGGCTTACTAAAGGCTCCACGTTTGGTTTTGATTAATAATACACCATTACCACCACGGTTACCATACAAGGCACAGGCTGCAGCATCTTTCAAAACAGTTATTTCCTGAATGTCAGAAGGTGAGATGTTTAGCAATTGCGCGTAGTTTTCTTCATCAGCCGTTGCAAAATCAAAATCAGATCCGATAGATGTATCAAAAGGAATACCATCCACTACAATAAGCGGATCGGAACCATTGTTGATGGAAGTAGTTCCACGGATACGTATGGACATACCTGCACCTGGCTCACCACTACTGGCAACAATATCCACTCCGGCCATACGGCCTTGTAATGCTTCGTCGATAGATGCAACTTGCAGTCCTTCCAAGTCTTTAGTCTCAATTCTACTTACTGCGAAGGTCATATCACGTTCGGCCATGTTTCCAATACCGGTGTTGATTTGTTTTTTTCCTGTTACAACGAGATCCTTGATAGCCAGGGCTGCATCTTCCATGCTCACATTAATCACTCCTGAGTTGTCTGTTTTTTTCTTAACCGATTTGTAGCTAATATAGGAAAATGAGATCACTGTACCTTCTCCACCACTTATTTTTAAGGTGTAATTACCATCTATATCGGTAATAACCCCATTCAAAATACGGTTATTCTTATCATATTCAGCTACCGAAACCCCAATCAATGGTTGTTTGTCTACTGCTGATATTACCTTTCCTCTAATTATGGTCTTTGTTTGTGCCATCAAAGAGAAAGACATTAACAATGACATGAAGACCAATAAAAATTTTATATTAATTCTGTTTTTCATATTAATCATATTAATCATTTTACCGTTACTGAACTCTTTGATAAACAAAATAACTATCTATTTCGTGTAGAACAGCTCTTCCCCCAAAGAAATTACTTCTGGTAAGACCTCTTACTACTTTAGCTGTTTTTACAGACATTGATAATTTTGTTCCGGTACCCAATACCTTTGTCGATACGTTTAAAGCACCGGTTTCATCTTTGCTTACAGCTAAGAACGTATTTTCAACAACATCTTTCAATATAGTGCTATATGTCATTTCAGTGATTTTTTCCTGATTTGGCATAATGTATTTCAATCCATCATCAACAAACTGTTTGTCTCTTACAATATGATACATAACAAATGCTCTTGCTTTGTTTTTGGCAATTACATCTCCGGCATTAATAAGTGTTAATGTGGGCAGGTCGCCATTGGCTACCGCTTTATCTATCTCTGTGTTTGTTGGCATAAAGAATGTGAGTATCATATCGTTTGATAAGCCAAGCAAGTCGTTACCTCCGGTATTCATACTTGCAGTCAGATAAGACACAAATTTGCTGATGTTTGGATTGCTAACAGCCATATTCTTTATATATACCAATAAATCCTGACTCTTAAAGCTTGTAGGAGCTATAGGAAGGGTGTTTCTCTTTGAATATTGAAGCATTTTGTCGATGGTGAAAACCTGACCATTCATAAAGGTTTTGTGTGGAGTTGCAGTTACCCAGTCGTTTTCATCATAGTTTCCTACCATTTGGAGTTTTCCGTCTTTGTAACGAATCATATCTCCATAATCATTTACTGCATAAGAATAACCTCCGTAAGCACTTGCAAAAGATGGGTCGGTTGTAAAGCTTGTAATCGCACAGTTTACTTCATTGTTTTTGATTCGTTTGAAAATATGAGAGCGAATTAGGCGACTCGCGCGAGCGGCTACATCAAATGCGCCAACACCGGCTTGAGCATGTGAAAATCCATATTTACCTGAGCCTGCGAGCCATACCCAGCTGAAACCTTCTGCTGCCAGTTGGGCATCTGTTGGTAAAAGGATAGTGTAATTTTCCTGAATATAACCATTCAACTCACATTTAAGTAAATCGTCTTTTAATGAGGAGTACTCAGTAAACGCATTGTTCAGCATACTGTAAGTTGGGTTCAGAAGTATTTCGGTAAATACGGTTTCAAAGTATCGACTCTTTATATAGGTGTCGGAACCATAGAATAGTCCGTTGCTGGCAGGTGCTATTTTAATGTAGTTGGCTTTGTTGAATGCATCTCCTGTAGGTCCTTTAGCATTCAAAAATTCTCCCCATGCATTCATACTCGATTTGAAGTCGTTTGCCCAAACCAAATCGGTGGACATTTGTGCATTTAGGAAATAAAATAGCACTTCTCTTGATGCACTTTTTAAGCCATCAGGGTAATATGCTTTTATGCTCTCTTCGAATTTGGTTATGGCAGCATTGTTGGGTGCGAAAAGAGTGTACCCTCCTTGTTCGGCCTCTTTATCGTTTGTTCCGTATCTTTCACTGTTAAGAAATATGGACAAACCTCCATAGTACTTCATATATACTTCGGAAATATTTTTATTTGGCATAGCCTTAGCCCATTGATCAGTTACCGTTTTGTCGTACTGGTAACCAATGAAATATGGAGTTCCCGTAGGTCCTTTTGCATTGACTAATTCTTTCAGTCTGGAATAGTCGGGGTCATTCAATAATTTTTCGAATGTTGGTAGTGGTTCCAAAACTTCATTTACTTCATGTGCAACACCATTTTCGGCCAATAGGTCTTTAGTTACAATAGAGGCACTCTGAACATTGCTGCCAGTATAGGGAGTAGGGTAGAAGTAGCTATAATCTTCTGCAGCTTGGGCGGCAGTACGATTTATCTCGAAATTTCTACTTAAATAGAAAGGTATGTATTTGTAGTTTTGTTCTCCAAATCTAAATGTGTTGGCAGGAACGTCCCATACCCATATGTTTTTGTCCATATAATTTTCCTGATGGATGGTCTCATAATAGGCCGTCTTCTTTTTGATACTGGTTAGGGTATCCCAACCTGCACTTAGAACATCAGTCAGACGATCGAACGAATAGTTATTGTAAACGATAGAGTAGCTTACAATCTGATTGGCCAATGTATCCGGTATGTCTGCCACCGAAGCAAAACCTTTAGCACTGAGATATTTTTTAAAAGCTTCGTCGTTTGGTGCAAAAACGGTATAAAGTCCACTCGCTTTAAGTGTACCGGCGTACAATGTTTTGTCAACACATTTCAGGTAGTTGGTAAATTTGCCTTGTTTTTCCAATACCTGATAGATAGGTGGCTCCAGCCAACCCGGCCTGTCGAAATAAGTGTCTTTCTCGTTCGAGCAGCGAACAAAAGAGAACATAACAATCGATAATAGAATCGCGATTTTTAAATAGTTTCTCATGAAGTTGGTAAATTTAAGATATACTGATTTTATTTTTTGCCAGCAAAGTGCACTGAACAAATATACAACTGCGAAAGTAGTCTATTGACTATTATTAGAACTGTCATTTTGTACACATGTATAGAAATTTATACTAAACTTAGGAATTAGAGGCTGAAAGTTTAATTTTTGTTTTAATTCTTATTGTCCGTTGTTGCTGACAATATTGAATTGTTCTTGTCGTTTTGTTTGTTTTGTAAGTTGCTGTTTATGTGTTGTTTATTGTGTTTTTTAAAGATCGTTTTTAATCGATGATCATATCTCATATTGTACGAAGTACAATAATATATGCCTTGTTTTATTGTGTGTTTTTAGATTTATAGATTAAAAAGTCTGAATTTGGACTATTATAGGATTATATTTAATTCGAAGGTTTTAGTAACTTTGTCTGGAGAAAATAAGAGGTGAGTTTTAGTTAATTCAATATGCCTTTTATCTTCTTTTTACTCGTTTTGAAATACAGTTTAGTTGACGGAAGAATACAATCTAACTTAAAATATCATCAATATGAAACAATATTTTTTTATTATTTTTCTTTTTCTCAGTTTTTGTACTGACAAAACTTATGCTCAATCGATACAAAATGATTCGGTGTCGAAACGGATAAATTCGTATTCAAATCCATCTGCTACATTACAAGAAAATAGCTATTATGTTTTTTCTTATTTCAAAAATAATGGTCTCGATGGATTGCATTTGGCAGGAAGCCGGGATGGAATGAACTGGAAGGCTTTTAAAAATGATCAATCATTTCTGACTCCAAAAGTGGCAACTGATAAGTTAATGCGCGATCCTTGTGTAATAAAAGGATTTGATGGGAAATTTCATATGGTATGGACCGTGAGTTGGACGGATAAAGGAATTGGTTATGCCAGTTCTGATGATTTGGTGAAATGGTCGGAGCAAGTGTATGTCCCGGTTATGCAGCATCAGGATAGTGCAAGGAATTGTTGGGCGCCCGAAATTACCTGCGATTGGGCAACGAAAACTTATATGATCTATTGGGCTACGACCATTAAAGGCAAATTTAAGGAAACGGCATCAAAGCTTGAAGCCGGGTACAATCACCGTATTTATTACGTCACCACTAAGGACTTCAAGAAATTCAGTAAAACAAAGCTTCTTTACGACAAAGGTTTCAATGTTATCGATGCATCGATAGTAAACGATGGTAAGCGATATGTTATGTTTTTGAAGGATGAAACGCGCGAGCCGGCGCAGAAAAATATAAAAGTAGCTTATGCTAAAAAACTGACCGGTCCATATTCAGTTCCAAGTGCTCCAATTACCGGTAACTATTGGGCAGAAGGTCCTGCTGCGTTGCAGGTGGATAATCAATGGATTGTTTATTTTGATAAGTATACGCAACATAAATACGGAGCCATAACATCAACGAATTTAATTGATTGGTCTGATGTGTCGGATAAGATATCACTTCCTGCAGGGATTCGTCACGGAACGATAGTGAAGGTGACGAAAGATGAATATGAGTTGCTGGAGAAACAATAATGTATTGTGCGCAGGCTGTCGCTCCTAGACAAATGAAAGATCTAAGTACACAATTTTGATATTTAAATGAAAACAGAAAAAGAAAAAATGGTTTCGGGAGAACCATATGATGCGTTTTGCCAGGAGTTGACTGATATTCGCACGAAAGTAAAGCATATTCTTCATAAATTAAATGTGACAGAATATTACACCGATAAATTTCAGGCAACTATCAATGAGTTATGCCCTAATGCAGCCGGAAATTTAAATATTGTGCCACCTTTCTATTGCGATTATGGCGAAAATATTCATGCAGCAGATGGGGTGTTTATTAACTCGGGAGCTTGTATTCTGGACGGAGCAAAAGTTACCATCGGGAAAAAGACACTTCTTGCACCCGGCGTTCATATTTACACAGCAAGGCATCCTGTCAATGTGGAGGAAAGAAGAACCTGGGAAGATTGTCAACCGGTAACCATTGGCGAAGAGTGCTGGATTGGAGGTCACTCTACGATTTGTCCGGGTGTAACCATTGGCGACAGAGCGGTAATTGGAGCAGGATCGGTAGTTACAAAAGATATTCCTGCCGATACCTTGGCAGTGGGAAATCCGGCAAGAGTTATCAAAAAACTAAACGAATAAAGTGATCGTTGTTTGATTTGTTTTATTTTTCTTTTTCTTTTTCTTTTCGTCGTAACTGCTTTATAAACCCTATAAATCGTTCATTAAACCCTGTATGATTATGCAGGATTAATGAACGATTTTCTATTTATTATCAAGTCTAAATGGTTTACTTTGTACATTGATATATTTTAATTTCGATATTATGACAAAGCACAAATCTCTTATCTTAGTATTTCTGGTCGCTCGTTTGTTTTCGAATGCCCAATCTGTTGATTTAAAATGGATAGGCGAAACGCCAAAAATAAAAACCGGTGTTAGCTGGGGTGTTCCTTTTGCCAAAGGAACGGTAAAAAAGGATCAGACTTTTGTACTTACTGCCACTGCAAATAATGTTATTCCCGTTCAAACATGGCCATTGGCTTACTGGCCTGATGGGTCTATAAAATGGATGGGATGTGCCGCTGTTACTGAACCTCAGCAGAGTTATACATTAAATCCTGTAGCAAAAATAGCCAAGATCAACGGTTTGACTGTTTCCAAAATGCAGGATGTTATTCATATAAAAACAGGTTTGTTGAATTGCGAAATCAACACGCATGGGAATGTTTTGGTGAAGCAGTTGAGTGTAAATGGAAAGGTAGTGGCTAACAACGGTCGACTGGTTTGTACGCTTGAGAATAGAGAAAAGTGGAGTGAGCAAACGCTCAGCTACGAAGATTATCAAAGTGAGGTGAAAGAGGTGATTGTTGAGCAATCGGGGCCTGTTCGTGGAGTGATCAAGATAACCGGTGTTCATAAATCGATAAAGAACGGTCGAGAGATTTTTCCTTTTACCGTTCGACTTTATTTCTATGCAGGTTCATCGAGTGTTCGTGTTGTTCATTCTTTTGTTTATGATGGCGACCAACAAAAAGATTTTATCAAAGAACTTGGATTGGTTTTCGATGTGCCGATGCGTGAAAGTGATCATAACCGTCATGTTGGCTTCTCGGGTAGTAACGGTGGCTTGTGGAGCGAGGCCGTAAAACCGCTTATAGGTCGCTATCCGTTTACCTATAAAGGAGATAATAGCTTTCCGGCAAAACAAATGGCTGGCGAGCCCGTTCCGGAGATTACCACATCCGATTCGGTGGCATTTGGTTATTATACCGACTTTCCTTCATGGAATAGTTACAAGCTTACTCAAACTACTTCCGATGCATTTACCATTAGCAAGCGCACCAATAACCAAAGTTCGTGGTTGTTTGCCAACTCAGGAAGTCGCTCATCGGGTCTGGCTTTTGTGGGTGATGTATCCGGTGGATTGGCTGTGTCGTTGAAGAACTTTTGGCAATCTTACCCCACTTCTTTAGAAATAGGAAATGCGCGAAGCAATGTGGCGCAATTAAAAGTCTGCCTGTGGTCCAAAGAGGCGGAAGCTATGGATCTGAGGCATTACGACACGATTCCTCATGGTTTATTAGCCACCTACGAAGATGTACAGCCGGGTTTGAGCACGCCCTTGGGAGTAGCGCGCACCAGCGAGTTGACCTTATTTCCTTTCGAACAATTGCCGGACAGACAACAGATCGGTGCGATGGCTCATCAGGGGGCTGCTCCACATCAGTTGATGTGTACACCCGAATATCTTCATGCTCAGAAAGCTTTTGGAACATGGAGCTTGCCCGATCGGTCGAATGATACAAAAGTATGGATTGAAAATCAGTTGGATAGTTCGGTTTTATTTTACAAACGAGCTATTGAGGAACATCATTGGTACGGTTACTGGAATTATGGTGATGTGATGCACAGTTACGATCCGGTTCGTCACATGTGGCGTTATGATATTGGCGGATTTGCCTGGGATAACACCGAACTTGCCCCCGGAAACGGGCTATGGTATAGTTTTCTACGTACCGGTGATGCTGATATTTACACAATGGCCGAAGCCATGACACGTCATACTTCGGAAGTGGATTGTTATCACATAGGAGAGTTCAAAGGCATGGGTAGCAGGCACAATGTGTCGCATTGGGGATGTGGAGCCAAAGAAGGGCGCATCGGACAGGCAGCCTGGAAGCGGGAGTATTATTACCTCACTACCGACGAACGTTCGGGCGATTTAATGCGCGAATCGTTGGATGCAGAGAAAGCCATGTGCAAGTACGATCCATTGCGAATTGCCCAACCCCGCGAGAAATATCCTTACAGCACACCTGCCCGTTTGCGTTGGGGGCCGGACTGGATAGCGCTGGTAGGCAACTGGATGACAGAGTGGGAGCGAACCGGAGATAAGAAATATTACACAAAAATCCTAGCCGGAATGGAAAGTCTTACTAAACTGCCGTCCGGTTTATTTACCGGGCCTAATGGTTTGGGATACGATCCGGAAACAGGTAAGCTTAGCTACGAAGGCAATCCCGGTATTACCAATAAAAATCATCTGGCTACTATTATGGGCGGGTATGAAATATTGATGGAGTTGTTCGAAATGATAGATTATCCGGCATTCCGCAAAACATGGACGGACTATTGCAAGTATTATTCTATGCCTCGTAATGATGCGCAACGAACCGCACAAACGGCCAATTGGGGTAACAATACCTTTATCACGCCCCGTCTTACTGCCTTTGCAGCCAAAGAGTTGAATGATTCGAAAATGGCGGATCGTGCATGGGAAGAGTTGCTGGGTAGAAAAACAGATGCGAAAGGAACGCTTAGGAGTTTATATGATGCAAAACTAATTTCGGGAACCGATGTGTTGAACCCCATTCACGAAAATGCAATGGTAAGTACCAACAGCACTGCTCAGTGGGGCTTAAATGCCATTGTGCTGCTCGAACTTATTGGGGATAAACTGCCGGATGCTAAAACGGCAGAAGAACGAAAAGCATTCGAAACACTTCAAAAACTAGATTGGAAACCAACGTTTACCGATGATTTTAAAAAGGCGTGGAGCAACAACTGGTTTTTGGATGGACAAAAAGCTCAATTGAAAACGACTAAAAACGGTTTGCTTTATACTGCCGGTACAACGGCTGCAAGCGATGCCGATCATGCTGTACTCTGGACAAAACAAGAGTTTGAAGGTGATGTGCGCATCGAGTTCGACTTTACCAAGCGTGATGCTTCCACTAAATTTGTAAATATCATTTATCTCTTTGCTCAAGGGAGCGGAGTAGGGGCGTATGACAAGGATATTGCCAAATGGACCAACCTCCGCGCCATTCCGGCAATGAAAACCTACTTTGATCACATGAACGCTTATCATATCAGCTTTGCAGCCTTCGAAAATGATAACAGTAATCCTTCTGAAGATTATATTCGTGCCCGACGCTATTTACCCGAACAAGGCAAAAGATTGAAAGGTACGGAACTGAAACCCGACTATCTCCGTACAGGATTATTCAAGACCGGTATACCGCATCATATCACCATTATTCGTCGTGGTGAGGATATTTATATGAAGATTCAAAATGCTGAAAAAGATCAAATTTGTCATTGGAAAACCAATGAATCTCCGGCTCTAAACTCCGGCAGAATAGGACTTCGTTTAATGGGCTCACGAGTGTCAGAGTTTGGAAATTTTAAAGTGTTTGGCTTGAAGTAATCGAATTGTTGATAATCCAATTTTGTAAATCAATGTGCTAAGCAATAATCGTTTGAGTCGCAGGAACTACTTTATTATGGTAAAGTAGATTAAGATTTTTACGTTCAAATAAGAAAAGTTTCTAAACGAACAAGAAAAAGAACTAAACCGATAGGAAAAATACTTTTTCCAGGTAGAAAAAGTTCTAAACCAATTGGAAAAATGTTTATTCCAGTTGGAAAAGTTTATACACCGATAGGAAAAATACCTATTCCAGTTGGAAAAGTTTATACACCGATAGGAAAAATACTTATTCCAGTTAGAAAAGAAACAATACCAATAGGATAAATACCTAAACCAACAGGAAGAATACTTTTTCAAGTAAGGATAAGTCCTAAACCTAATGGAAAAATACATAATCCGGTTAGAAAGGAAATTTTTCCAGTTGGAAAAAGTATTTTTCGGACTGGAATTGTAACAAAACCTGTTTTCGGTAGATAAATACCTGTTTGTTGAGCAATAGAATCGACTTATTGTGCTGTTATTCTGCAGGATCATCTGAAATATTGTATTCGAAAAACCATTGTTTTTATTAAACTATATTGACACCTCATTACGTTTTTGAATTATGAAAAAGATAACTCTTCTCTCTATCCTATTTCTTGCTTTCTGTTCCATTCACGCAGAAATAACATTGCCCAAAGTAATAACGAGCAATATGGTGCTGCAACGCGGAAAACCGGTGGCGATATGGGGCAAAGCTTCAGCCGGTGAGAAGGTAAACGTTTCGTTTGCCCACCAAACAAAAACGACTGTAACCGATGTTGCCGGAAACTGGAGGGTAAAACTGGATGCATTAAAAGCCTCTGCCGTACCCCGTAAAATGATAATTGAAGGGTCTAACCGCATTGAACTTGAAAATGTAGTAGTGGGCGAAGTATGGCTTTGTTCGGGGCAATCGAATATGGAATATCCGCTCGACAGACGATTGAAAAAATATGCAGCTTCCAAACGCGGTGAAGACCTTGCTGAGAAAGAATTGAAGAGTGAGAGAAATCCGCTTATCAGGGTTTTATATGTAGAAAAAAAATTACAAGCCGAACTTGCTTCCAAAGGTTGGGCTGAAAGTAAGGATACAATCGTGCGATATGTTTCGGCAGCGGGTTATTTCTTTGCAAAAGAGCTTGCCGGCAAATTAAATGTTCCTGTAGGAATTATCTCCACTTCGTGGGGTGGTACTCGTGTGGAACAATGGACGCCACCCACGGCTTATGAGCAATCGCCCTTATTTAAAGACACGATTGCCGGTAAACCCAACTTCAAAATAGATGGTATGGTGCCGGGTAAAATGTTTGAAAGTATGTTACTGCCCATCATTCCGTATACTATCAAAGGATTTCTGTGGTATCAGGGCGAATCGAACCTGATGGTGCATGATACGACTAGTTTTGTTGCTAAAACCCGTTTATTACTCGACACCTGGCGTGGACTTTGGAACGATAAAACACTACCTTTTTATTATGTGCAAATAGCACCGCATAATTACTCTAAACGATTGAAAGATCGGTTCCCCCACGGAACGGATTTGTTGCCATATTACTGGGAAGCGCAAGCCAACTGTCTTGAGTTTCCAAATTCAGGAATGGTGGTGACGACCGATTTAGTGGACGATTTAAGCAATATCCATCCCGGTTACAAATGGGAAGTCGGTCGTCGGTTATCACTTTGGGCATTGGCAAAAGACTATGGCAAAAAGGGAGTGTATTCAGGTCCGCTTTATAGTAGCATGAAAGTGAATGGGAACAGCATTGAACTTTCATTTACCCAAACGGGAAGTGGATTGACAAGTGCTGACGGACAAGCGCTCAGCTGGTTTACCATTGCCGGAGCAGATCATCACTTTGTACCGGCGCAAGCTGTTATTAAGGGCAATAAAGTGATAGTAAGTTCAATAGTTGTTCAACATCCTCTTGCCGTACGTTTTGCGTGGGACGAAACAGCAATGCCTAATCTTTGTAACAAGGAAAAACTACCTGCTTCGCCTTTCAGAACAGATAGTTGGAGATAAAAGACAAAAGGCGTGAATACCATGTGTTCACGCCTTTTTTGTCAATTTGAGTTAGTTCTTTTTACTTCCAAACCACCACTCCTGCCGGAGTTAGTTCTTTTGTTCCGAAAAGGATATTGGCATTTTGTGGAATGTCTATAGTAACGTTTGCCGATGAGTAATTTATCGCTACCCAGAAGCCGTCGCGCCAGTTAAGCATTACGCCTTCGGGCAATTCTTTTACGCCAATTCCTGCCGATTCATACACTTTTTTCAATACGTCTTTTTCCAGTTTGCCATCGTCGGTGTCGGTACCAATGTAGGTTACGGTTCCTTTGCCCAGTTTGCGGTGCACTACGGAAGCTTTGCCGGCATAAAATTGGTCGGCATAAGTTGCCCAGGTGTCGGTACCTGTCGTTGGATCGAGCATATCGCCCCAGTTGTTCCACAGATAAGTGCTGCCATTATAGCTTACTTTGGCATTCATTTTAGTGCCCAGCATATCGTTCAGTGCTATTTTAGCTCCAATCAAGTTGACAATAGCATCTGCCCACTGAGCTTCAAAGAAATGCCCATCGCGGTCTTTTAATCCTGTACGACATGAAAGTACCAGATGACCTCCGTTTTCAACATATTTTGTCCATTTGGCAATCAATGCACGGTCAACCATTTGATATGCCGGAGCAACCACTACCGGATAAGAGCTCAAATCACGGTCCTCGCCGATGATATCAACGGGTGCTGAAAGTGTTTTTAGAGACGAATAGTATTTGGTAACATGCGTAATTTGGTTCCATTGGAATGTTTGCGGTTGTATGGTTGTTTCCCAAACATTATCAGCATTGTACAACAGAGCCGTTTTTCTGGCTGCATATTCTTTTGGCATTTGTGCGTTGGGAGTATATGCTTTTCTCAGCTCGCCTATTTCTTTCATAAACTGGCTGTATTGTTTACCTCCAATCGATTCGGTAACACCATCGGTACCTACCATGCCGTAGTGAAACTGCTCGCCACCATACAGCGGTTGACGGAAACGGTACGAGCAAATAAAGTCGAGCCCACCGGCAAAAGCATTCCACAACCAGGCTCTGATGACTCCCGGATAAGGCTGCGGGTTGTAGGTTCCCCAGTTTACCTGACCGGGTTGTAGTTCCATCACCCCTGTAACGCCGTTTAGCGGACGGAAGAAATCATTGGCATAGGAAATGCGCCATGGATCGCCCATCCTGAAGCCTTGCTCGCCCATACCATCGGAATAGCCGGCTACCGGATACATGGTGTAGCAAATAAAGTCGAGGTCTTTGTTTCTCCATGGATCCACATCGGTATGTCCGTGCATAAAGTTAGAAGTCACAAATTGCGACTTTGAAACTATGGAATGCAAAGTCTTGTTTTGTAGCGACACATAGTCTGCACACTCATCGGCATTGAAGCGTTTGAAATCAACAAATGAAGTTGGACTTGCATTACCCGAATATTGTCGTCCGGCATTTGGTATCTCGATTTGGCTGAAGTCGGTGTAAATCCCCGACCAGAAAGGAGTTCCCCACGCTTTGTTCAGCGCATCGATAGTCTGATATTTCTTTTTTAGCCAGGCTTTGAAACTTGCCTGAGCAGCCGGACTGTAATCCAACGCACCATAATGTGATGGTTCATTGTCTATTTGCCATCCCCAGATGCGCTTGTCGTTGCCATAGCGTTTGGCCATTACATCCACTACTTTTGTTGTTAACTCACGGTATTTGGGGCTCGACCACGAATATTGTTCACGCGTTCCGTGTTGAGCAGCTTGTCCGTTTGGCATTTCTACCAATACTTCCGGGTATTTTCTGACAAGCCATACAGGAGGTGTGGCCGAAGGAGTACACATGATCACTTTCAAATTGTGTTTAGCGGCCAATTCCAGTGCTTTATCCAGCCATTTGAAATCGTAAACACCTTCGCTGGGCTCAATTTGTGCCCATGCAAATTCGGCCATGTGGGTAAACTCAAAACCCATGTCTGCCATTTTCTTGAAATCACGATCCCATTGCTCGGGATTCCATGCTTCGGGATAGTAGTAAACACCTGTTTCTACCATTTTCTCCGCTTTGAAAAATTGTTTTTGCGCCTGCGACATGGTAAAACATGCCATTGCTAATCCGATTAAAATTAGTTTTTTCATTTTTGTATAAAAAGGTTAGTGAAAATCTTTTCTCTTTTGTCTTTTGTCTTTTCTCTTTGTTCTTTTCTCTTTGTTCTCCGGAACGAGCGCCAAAGTTAGCAAATTACTTTTTACCAACAGCAAGATGGATATAAACAGGCTTGTTACGGTTGCAAACTATTTCACCATCGCGATATTCCAACTCTGCTATCTGGAGTGAACTTCTTCTGGTTTCAAAACGATCTTTTCCTTTGTTTTCCGCAATTCGCCCCGGATGGGTGAAGTAAACCACGTAGGCTTTGTCGCCATCAACCAACACATCGGCATGTCCGCCAATCACTTTATCGTCGGGTCCGGTGCCGGGTTGTTGAAGGATATTCTCTTTTTGACGTTTCCAACCCACCATATCATCTGATGAGTAAATTCCCAGCCCTCGCCAATTATCCACTATCATCCAGCATTTACCCTTCCATTTGAATACTTTAGGGCCTTCGCCACTTTGGTCGGCTACTACTTTTTTTCCACTATCCGTCCAGTTGTATAAATCAGGACTGTCGGCGTAGTAAATTGATTTACGATCCACTTCATTGTTGTAATACATGCGCCAGGTTTTGTTGGGCAACTGAAACACGCAAGCATCGATGCATCGTTCGGATGACAGTTTTAGTTTCGACTCAAATTTCCATTTTAGTAAATCTTTGCTGGTTAAATGAACAATCCAGCGGGGATGATGCCAATCGGAAAATACGCCGGGTACGTAGGTGAGGTACATGTGATACAAATTCTTATGAAAAATCACTTCGGGAGCCCAATGAGTATAATCTGTCAGGCGATACTGAATATCGCAAGTGTCCCGGTATTTCCAGGTAGCACCACCATCTGCCGACTCGGCAATACCGATGCGAGTCCCATGCACCCATTTTACACCATCAAGGCTGTCAACATTGGCTCTTCGGTTGGTGTAGAACATAAACCATTTTTTCTCTTTTCGATTCCAAATAAGGGTAGGGTCAGCGGCACCATCGTAAGCCGGGTCGCGAAACAGGGGTTTTGATGCTAATTTACCTTGCTTCTCTTGTTGTGCCAAAACAATCGTTGAGTTTGTCAAAAGAATTAAAACAAGCGAAATGAGAAATAGGGTTGAGTGTTGAAGTTTATTCATTTATGAATCAGTTTTAGCAATGATATATAAACAAATTAGGCGTTTCGTCACCGGAACACCTAATTTTATACGCAATATTAAATCAATCTATTATTTTGAAAATCAACCATGTTTTGTTTTGGTAACAATTGTTCCCGTTTTAGCGCCTCTGGATTTCACAACAGGTAGATTGTTAGTGCAAATAAACGAATTAGCCGGAGCTATCACAATGGATGATTATACAATAGTATAGAAAAACATACAGAAAAAATAGTTGTCAGGATGTAGTACCGAATATTTAGTACGCAAGGTATCAAAACTATGAGTTAATATAGTGTGATGGCGAACAACCGAACTGTGCTTTGAAACACTTGCTGAAATAGAACGGGTCGTTGATACCCACCATATACGAAACTTCCGAAACATTATATTTATAGGTTTTCAGCAGTTCGGCGGCTTTTTTCATTCGTCTTACACGTATAAACTCGTTTGGAGAGTAACCGGTCAAATACTTGATTTTTTTGAAGAATAAGGTTCTACCGGTATTTGTCATAGCTGCAAAATCATCCACCGAAAAATCAGCATTGGTGAGATGTTGTTCCAATAAATCCTCTACCAGTTTTAGGAACTGATGATCTCTTTCCGGTACTGTCGAATCAGTCTCTTTTTCGTTGTCAGGTTCTGTTTCAAACGATTCATTTATAGCATAATGTCTGTGTAGCTTTTCTCGTTTTTCTATCAGTTTATTGATTTGAATGAGCAGATGAGTCATGCTGAACGGTTTGCTGATATAGGCGTCGGCACCGGCTTGTATGCCTTCGGTATTATGTTCGTCGGAGATATATGCAGTCAAAAGTATTACCGGAATATGGCAAGTTGCAAAATCATCTTTTAATTTTTTTGTCAATTCAAAACCATTCATTCCCGGCATCATGACATCACAAATAATAAGATCGGGATCATCTTCCATTCCTTTTTTGATACCAATACTACCATTTTCGGCAGTAATCACTTCAAAGTGTGAAGATAATTTTTCGAACAGAAAATCACGAATGTCATCATTGTCATCGATAACTAAAATCTTGAACTTTTTACCTGCCAAAGGGGCGATTGGTAGTAGATTGATATGTACGTCGTTAGAGTTTTGTTGAACAAAATCCGATAGATTGTATACAACTTTTTCTTCTTCATTTGACACTACTATTTGATCATTTACGAAATCATCGCTTTCGTACACATCCTTGTTGAGAGGTAATTCTACAATAAACACAGAACCTCCTCCATCATTTTCTTTAAACTCTACCTTCCCCTTGTGTAGGTTGGTGAACTCGTTGACCAGTGATAGGCCTACTCCGGTTCCATTTGCCGAAAAATTGATTTGCATAAACCGGCTAAACAGAAGGCTTTGTTTCTCCTTTGGAATGCCCATTCCATTATCGTAAACGGCTATTCGAAGCATTTGAATAGTGTTGTCTATTTCTGCTATCAGCGAAATTTTACCTCCTCTGGGGGTAAATTTAAACGCATTCGAAAGCATGTTGAACACAATTTTATCCACCTTGTTTTTATCTAAAAAGATGGGAATAGAGGCCGGTGACGGTCTGAACTGATAATCAATATTTGTTTTAGAAGCCACATTGCTGAAACTGTTGAATATTTCACGAAGAAAAACAACCGCATCGGTTGGCTGTAAATTTAGTTTTTGTTTGTTGTTCTGAAGCTTACGGAACTCCATGAGTTGATCGATCAAGCGCATTAGGTGCGACGTATTTTTGTCCAGATCTTCAACCAGATGCTGCGATGGAGCGTTCATTTTGTTTTTTTGCTCGTTCAGCGTGTCCACACTTCCTTTTATTAAAGTAAGCGGTGTGCGGAACTCATGACTGATGTTGGTGAAGAAACGTAGTTTGTAATCAGTAAGTTGGCGTTCTACTTTTACGGCATTGTTTAACCGGTTAAACTTCATTATCAGACCATAGCTGAAATATCCGATGGCTCCTAGAATAATTAAATAGAGGAAAATGGCGAAGTTCGATTGCCAAAAGGGAGGTTGAATGTCAATCTCGAGCGTGGTGACATTTTCGTCCCAAACCCCCTCGCTATTTACACTTTTTACCATGAACTGGTATTTCCCGGGTGGTACGTTTCGGTACGTGGCTACGTTGATTGACCCGGAAAGATTCCAACGCTTTTCATAGTTTTCGAGTATATACATAAATTGATTTGCATTCGGATCCCTGAAATTGAGATTTGCAAATTCAATATGAAAAACCTTATCAGAGGCTTTTAGTTCTATTTTGTCAGAGAATGAAATTGATTTTTCGAGCGGTGCATCCTTGCTATCAATCTTAGCATCCTGATCAAAAATGGTGAATCCTGTCAGAATCACCGTGTTTTTTTCATTTTTATTGTGTTGAATATCTTTCGGATTGAATATGTAAAAGCCATTCAAACTCCCCCATAGCATAGTGCCATTTTTCATTGTCAGACAAGCTGCCTCCGAAAATATATTGGATGAAAAATCATTTGAAAATTTGTAGTACTGGAACAAGTTATTCTTAGGGTTTAATTTATGTAGCCCACTTTCGGTACTTATCCACAAACAACCGGTTTTGTCTTCCTGAATAGCCATGATATTGTCGTTGGCCATGCTGTGTTGCTTGTTATAAACCTTGAAAATGCCATTACCGGTTGATGACTCACCAATGAATTTATTGATGCCACCTCCTGCTGTAGCCAACCAGATATTTCCTTTAGAGTCTTGAAAAATATAGCGTACCTCGGGATTACTCAACCCGTCCTTGCTTTGTGGGTTGGATGTATAGTATTTATAAGCTTTGGGATTGCGGAGTAATGCGTCCGGATTGAACCGAAGCACTCCATTAGAAGTAGCCACCCAAATATCTCCACTGCGGTCTTGAAAAATATATCGGGTAAATCGCACCCATTCATCTTGTTTGAAAAATGTTTTGAAGCCCTCATTGCCTTCTTCCGTTGTTTTTACACACACACCTCCTCCAAAAGTAGCTACCCATAACCGCCCTTTTTTGTCTTTGAGCAAAGAAAAAACAGTGTTGTTGCTTAAGCTGTTTTGGGAGCCGGTTTTGTAATAGTAGTTGGCATTTGCAGGGTTTCCCTTTTTGAGCTCAATAATTCCATTTCCTTTTGTGCCCAGCCAAATGGATTCCGAATTATCCTGATACATGCTGTACACATTGAATTTCTTCTCAAAAAGCGTTTTCTTCGAATTCAATGTTCTGTCGTACTGATAAAGCACTCCAGCCTTTGTGGCTATCCATATATTCTGATTTTTATCTTCCAGAAAAGATCTGATGACGTTGCCATCTCTTAGTTTATTTTCAGGGTCGGGGTATCGGATTTGAACATTTCTGTTGGCAAAGGATAATTTATTGATCCCCATATTTTCGGTGCCAATCCAAATATTCTCATTCTTGTCGAGAACAATGGATAACAAAAAGTTGGATGCAATACCATTTATATCTTTGCTGGAGCTATAGTGAATCAGATTTCCCGAGGCAAGATTGTAACAGAATAAACCATTGCCATAAGTAGTAATCCACACATTTCCATGCTTATCACTCTCTAGTTGAAAGCGCTCCTCATCGATAAGATGTAAAATAGAAGGTGGGATCAGATTGAGCTTCACTGTTTTTTTGTTGTTTTTGTCTAATAACCAAATATTACCAGTGAAGTTGAATGCCCATACATTCCCGTATTTGTCGGAGTTTAAATAAACATTAGAGCTGACTTTTTCTCCAAAAATTGATTCGGAAGTACTGTATTGATTGGTGCTCGTATTATAAACGTAAAGTCCTTTTGTTTCAATAGAAATGAGGATTTTATCGGTTCCAAAAATTGCAGTCTGATATGTAGCAGTCAGTACAACCTTAGTTGGCGATCTAAGAGTTACAAATCGTTCAAATTTTCCGGTACTTAAATTGTAAACCATTATATCTCCTTTGACAGAAATAAAATAGATTTTTTTGTTTAATTCATATGCCTTTATGTAACTGATCTGGTTGTTTCTGTTTTGTTGAAGTTTAATCACCTGATTGTTTTTTATCAGGCAAATACCTTTGGAAGTTAAAATCCAGTTATTGAAATGGCTGTCCTGAAAAATATCGTTGACGGTGTTGGAAATTATGCTGTTTGAACCTTGATTTACCTTGAAAGTTTGAGCTTTGGCCTTTCCCTCATAAAAAGATATTTTCACACAGCCTGATGAAACACTTCCGAGCCAGATGTTTTTTTGTTTGTCTTCGTAAAAAAGATTGTGTTTTACAAGAAAATCAGCTTTGTTTTCGTATATGGGCACAAAACTCTCTGTATTGGGGTTGTAACAGCGAATTATATTTCGGTATGTTTTTACCCAAATATGTCCATAGCTGTCTTGATACAGATCTTTTATTTTCTCACCCGAACGTGTTGTCATATTTGACGGATCAAGTTTGAAATTTTTAATCTTTACGCCATCGTATCTGTCTAACCCATTCAAAGTTCCAAACCACAAGAACCCGGTTTTGTCTTGAAGCATGTATCGTATTGTGTTGTGCGACAGTCCATTGTTGGAAGTGATATGCTCAATGGTCGGTTGATTGTCGGCATGTGTAGCCAGTGGTAATATAGTTGCAAAAAAGACAATCCAGATATGTGCTTTTATACGCATTATTGGTGTGATTTAGTGGGTATAAGATGGTGTTTCTCGAAAAAACAAAGTCACTACGAAGATATAAAAAGGATTTGTTTTTACGATGTGGTTTATAGTAATTGTTG
The DNA here is from genome assembly GCA_942493025.1 of Paludibacteraceae bacterium. Taxonomy (GTDB): domain Bacteria; phylum Bacteroidota; class Bacteroidia; order Bacteroidales; family Paludibacteraceae; genus Paludibacter. The sequence continues at coordinate 2,180,166 of OW818663.1, read as the reverse complement.
TTAAGAATAAAATGAATCTAATCTATTTGTCCGAATTATAATTAGTTGCTAATAACTTATTGTAATAATGGTTCACCGTATATCATTCAAAGTCGAATAGTTTTTTGAGCGATTTAGATATACTTGCTACAAAGATAAGCTTTGTAAGATGCTGAATGTGTATGAAATTTGATAAATAAGCCATACTTTTTGATAAATATAGTTTCGTGAGTTAGTTGATAAGTCGTTGTCCTTTAGGCTCAATAATTTTTATGGATATTGATTCTCATTTTATCGTTCAATTATTCAGACATTTATGAAGTATGACAAATTAGATAGTATTTGGGCTGAATTGAATTGTAGTTCATAAATCTGTACGTTTATCCATTTTGAGTAGGGTTTAATTATTGTTCTTTTGTATGCAATTTAAAAGAAGAATAGCTTGTTCTTTTATTACAGTGTTATTTTAGTTAAGTATATTTATATCGAAAAACAGTTTTTATTTTATGAGAAAATTAGTGGGTTTGATTGTATTGTTGTGTCTGAGCAATCACTTGTTTGCAGCTGCCGATAAGGTTATCAATTTAAAAGGTAAGTGGAGCTTTGCGATTGATGAGAGTGATCAGGGGATTTCTGCAAAATGGTTTTCGAAAAAACTGAGCGATTCCATAAATTTGCCAGGTTCGATGGTCGAAAATTTGAAGGGTTATAAAATAACTCTAAACACCAAATTTACAGGAAGTATCTACGACAGCTCATGGTTCTTCAATCCCCGTATGGCAAAATACCGTCAACCCGAGAATTTGAAAATGCCATTCTGGCTGACGCAACTAAACCGTTATGATGGTTTGGCCTGGTATCAGAAAGAAGTTACTATTCCGGCGTCGTGGAATGGTAGTTTTATTTCGTTGAAGTTGGAACATCCACATTTTATTACTCAAGTGTGGATAGATAATACAGAGATTGGTACTCAAAATTCAATGACAGTTCCTCATGTTTATAGTTTGCCGGCTTCTATCAAGTCGGGTAAACACCGCATTACGGTGCGCATCGACAACCGACTGAAAAGTATGGATGTGGGCACTAACTCTCACAGTGTTACCGACCATACGCAGGGCAACTGGAACGGTATGGTGGGCGATTTACAACTGCAAGCACGCTCTGCTGTCTATTTTGATGACATTCAGGTGTTCCCGAATCTGAAAACGAAAACAGCATTGGTAAAGATACATGTGCTGAATGTAAATGGTAAATCTGTAAGTGGAAAAATAAAGCTATCGGCTAAAAGTTTTAATAGCGGTATTTCTCAAACAGTTGCTCCGGTAGAACTTCCGATAAATCTGACCGGAAATGAAGCTTCCTACGAAATCTCCCTTCCAATGGGTGATAATATGCAAACATGGGATGAGTTTAATCCGGCGCTTTATAACCTGAATGCCACGTTAACCGTAGGGAAACAAACTGATGCAAAAGAAGTGGAGTTTGGTATGCGTGAAATAGCTATTCAGGGTAAATATTTTTATGTGAACGGTAATAAAACGATGCTTCGCGGAACGGTTGAGAATGCATTGTTTCCGTTAACCGGTTATCCTCCAATGGACGTGCCCTCCTGGGAACGTGTATTCCGCATCTGTAAATCTTATGGTTTGAATCATATGCGTTTCCATTCGTATTGCCCACCGGAAGCAGCATTTAAAGCCGCAGATAAATTAGGCTTCTACCTGCAACCCGAAGGGCCAAGTTGGCCAAATCACAGTACTCAACTGGGTAGAGGTTTGCCAATTGATACGTACCTGATGGACGAAACCAAACGAATAACCAAAGAATACGGCAACTATGCCTCTTTTGTTTTTTTAGCTTCGGGTAATGAGCCTCGCGGTGCATGGGTTCCATGGGTAGGTAAATTTGTTGATTACTGGAAAGCTACAGATGCACGTCGGTTGTATACAGGCGCGTCGGTAGGACAGGGTTGGGGATGGCAACCTAAAAACCAATATCATGTAAAAGCAGGTGCCCGTGGTTTAACATGGAGTACGGCCCGCCCCGAAACAATGGGCGATTATGCTCCCCGTATCGACTCAATAAAAGAGCCTTATGTGTCGCACGAAACCGGTCAATGGTGTGTTTTCCCTAATTTTGATGAGATAAAAAAATATACGGGAGTGACGCGTGCTAAGAATTTCGAACTTTTCAAAGAAGATTTGTACGATAGCGATATGTCTGATTTGAGTAACGAATTTTTGATGGCATCGGGTAAATTACAATCATTGTGCTACAAGCATGAAATAGAAAAGACACTTCGTACTCCTAATTATGCAGGATTTCAGTTGCTCTGTTTGAATGATTATTCGGGTCAGGGAACTGCTTTGGTGGGTGTGCTGGATGCATTTTGGGACGAAAAAGGCTATATGGATGCTCCGACCTTTCGTCGCTTCTGTAATTCTACTGTTCCGTTGGCAAGAATCGAAAAATTTGTTTTCAGAAACAACGAAACGCTTGAGGCTAAAATCCAGATTGCACACTTTGGCAAGGAAGCTTTGAAGAATGTACGGACATTGTGGCGTATTCGCGATAACGAAGGCTTAACGTTGAAAGAAGGTGTATTGGCCGAAGGTGAGATACCGGTAGGTAATGAAAAAGTTATTGGAAACTTAAAGCTCGATTTATCGGAGTTTACAACGGCTGCAAAACTGAATTTTGAAATAGCCATTGAAAATACTCCGTTTGTAAACGATTGGGATTTTTGGGTATATCCGGTGCAAAAACAGACCCCAAATACGGATGGTTTGTATGTTAGCACTACTTTGGACGATAAGGCAATATCCACATTGAATACCGGTGGAAAAGTATTGCTACTGGCTGCGGGAAATATCAAATACGGAAAGGATGTTGTTCAGTTCTACCAACCATCGTTTTGGAATACTTCGTGGTTCAAAATGCGCCCACCACATACTACCGGAATGCTGATTAATAACTACCATCCTGTTTTCAAAGATTTTGTAACCGATTCGTGGGGCAATATGCAATGGTGGGAATTGATCAATAAAGCTCAAACGATGTTACTGACCGATTTTCCTAAAGGTTTCCAACCCATCGTTCAGCCGATAGATACCTGGTTTATAAACCGAAAATTGGGAATGCTTTTCGAAGTAAATGTGGGCAAAGGCAAGTTGCTTATGACTTCGATTGATCTTACTGATAGCTTGGCAGAACGACCTGTAGCAGAGCAGTTGAAATTATCCATTATCAACTATATGCAATCGGATAAATTCCGTCCTGAAACTACCGTTTCATTGCAAACCATTAGCGACTTGTACAACAAAACTGCTGCTGCTATTCAGACGTTTACGAAGAGCAGCCCCGACGAATTGAAAAAAGACGTGAAATAATTCCCTGATTAAAATACATGCAATTTATTAAAGACAAACGCAAGCCGACTTTGTTGGCTTGCGTTTGTCAGTTTAACATTCCCCTCCAAGTAAGTTTTTAGAGATGGCTGTGTCAACTCAATGAAAATAGTTCCATATGTTATTTTGCATAGATAAGCACTATTGCTGTAATAAAAGCAATCAGCAGTATCATTGTCTGGATAAACAGGTATATATAACTGAGAAGAGTAAGTGAAATATTTTTGAAAATTTTATTGTTGTCGAAAAACTGGATATAGGTCCAGGTCATTAATGCCACCCATAGTAGCGTTTCTATATTCTCAATAATCGAGATAGCCTCTTTATTTTTTACTATCGCAAGAATGGGTAGCGCCACAATAAAGATGATGGTTCTTTGTCCGGCGATAAAACAATTCAGAATAAGATGTTTCAGATAATTGTACTCGCTTTTTCGAAATGCCAGGTACGTTGAAAATGAAATCACGGGCAATAAGATGAGCGTACTATAAGCGTAGTGTTCTTTTATCCACGCAATTGTATGGGTTACGATGTCAGACACTTCGCTGCTCTTTACGTCCCCTACACCGTTTAAGGTAACGTATGCCTTCCCCGATACAAATTCTATTTTTAAAAGATGAGCAAGCAATACATAGATGGTCGACAAAATGATTAAATAAGCTACCGGTTTAAAGTGTTTTACTCTTTTGCCCGCTATATATTCTTTTATCGAATGTCCGGGTCGGGTAAATAACTCCTTTGTGGTATAAAGAATTCCTTTGTCTATGTGAAACAAACCATGCTGAATTTCATGCCACACATATGCTATGTTAATGTCATGAGTGTGGGCTGGTTGGCCACAATAATTGCAGTATTGACCTATGAATTTTTTATTGCAGTTTTTGCAAGTTGATACCATTTGTAAACGTGTTTATAGTTAGTCGAAATTATCAATTATGTAGTCGGAATACTTTAATTAATTCCTTCCCATTCCCGGTAGAATTGAGCCAGATAATCCTCCATTACCGCGTGTCGCTTCTCTGCAATGTGTTTTGCGGTTGCAGTGTTCATTAGTTCTTTCAATAGTAGTAACTTTTCATAGAAATGATTTATGCTGGTGCCCTCACTGTTTTTGTATTGTTCAAACGATGCGTGCATCTCCGGGTTTATCTCCGGATTATACATTTCCCTGTTTTTACTTCCTCCGTAGGCAAAGGTTCGGGCTATACCTATTGCACCAAGGGCATCCAATCTGTCGGCATCCTGCACCACCATTCCTTCGGTAGTTTTCATGGCCGTAACCACACCTGCTCCTTTGAACGATATATCCTTGATAATTTGGCATACATGCGAAATCACCTTCTCATCGACGCTTAAACTTTCGAGCCATTCTTTTGCTACTTGTGGACCTATCTCGTCATTCCCATCATGAAACTTCCAGTCGGCCACGTCGTGAAGCAATGCTGCAAGCTCTACCACAAAAAGATCAACCGATTCCTGTTCGCCGATATGAATTGCATTTTTCCAAACACGGTATACATGCCACCAGTCATGACCCGATCCTTCGCCCGTAAGTTTGTTTTTTATGTATTCCGTTGTTCTAATTATTATTTGTTCTTTGTCCATGTTGAAAATTTTCTATTCTAGTATTTTTTTTTAATATTCAAAATTACAAAATTATATTAGCTTGTTGTCATAAATCAGTCATTTAATATTGATTAAATGTCGACTTCGTTGCATATAAGAGTTTTCTGAAATAAAAAAACCGTACAGATGATTTTATCAGTACGGTTTTAAGATAAGGGACAGGATGTAATGAATGTGGTATTTACAACTAAGTACTATACATTCCGCGTTATCACTTCAAGTCGGTTTTTGTCGGGGTCGAGGGTTACAAACTCATAATAGCCATCGCCAGTTACTCTTGGACCATTCAATATCTCAAATCCATTTGCCAGAAGTAATGCGGCTTTTGCATCCACCTCTTGTTTGGTATCTACACTAAATGCAATATGAATAATTCCTTTGTGTTGCGCATTTACAGTATCGTTTGTGTTGTCGGGGATATTGGGCATCGACATAATTTCCAGTCGCGCACCCGATTCGAACGAAATGAAATAGCTCTGAAACTGATTTCTGGGGTTTATATACATTTCGTTGGACTGTCCATCGAAAAAGCTTACATAGTAGTTTCTGAGTAGTTCTATCTTGTCAGTCCAAATAGCAATGTGTTCAAGTTTCATATTTTGATGATTTATATCGGATAAAATGCTTCTAAATTAAGAGTCAAAGAAAAAACGACCAATAAGGCACTAAGTACACAGAGAATCACTAAGGTTTTCTAAGGAATACAGAATACCAAGATAATAAATAGTTGTATTTTTTATCCTAATATCAATATTACAAGTTCTAAACTTTGTGTATCTAGTGCCTTAGTGGTAAATTCTTAGTTCTACAAAAAACATTATCAACCCTATTGTAAGTCCTATTCCTCCGCCCCAAAGTACTTCTTTTAATGTATGTCGGCCAAGTACTATTCTCGACCAACCCAGCAACACACTGAGCAAAAGAACAACTATACCCGCTATGTAGTTCAGCGGCAGAATCAGAAAGGCAAGATAGATAGTCATCGAAACATGTAGCGAACTCTTGATGCGCAGGTTTACCAGTTGCGATACAAATGTAATCACTAATCCGAAGAACATGCTCAGGCAAACTGTCTTCGATTGTCCGGAATAATATAAAATGATGGTGACAAGTATCAACACCGGTAAGATGAATACAAACAACGACTTTCGTTGCTTTCTATCCGATACATCAAAGTTGGTGGTTGTTCCATTCCTGGATTTGATATATAGCCAGGCGATAAGTGGCACAAAGATGCAACCCACAATAAGGAATAGTACCAATGATGCTTTGCGAATGTCTTCGGTAGCAAGCATAGTTATAGTCACAAAGAGAGGAATGGTCAGTAAGGGATGACCACAGAAGGAGATACACTTTGCAATTTTTTGCTTCATGAGCACATTCCTTTCGTTATTGACAATTCTACAGAAGTATAGGACTCATCACAAAGTGCTTTTCCATCAGCGATTCGAATAACTCAGTGTCTATAGGCTTAGAAACATAATCGTTGCAACCCACTTCCAGGGCTTTGTCTCTGTCGCTCGAAAAAGCACAAGCTGTTTGAGCAATAATTACAACGTCTTTATTGAATTGCCTTATCTCTTCCGTTGTTTCATAGCCATCCATTTTTGGTATTCTGATGTCCATAAGGATTAGATCGATGTCCGGATTACTTTTGGATATTTCCAAAGCTTCCATACCATCCCGGGCAATAAGGAGCTCGCTACAAAACTCATTAACTGTTTCCGATAACAGAAATTCCATTCCCGGGTCATCCTCCACTATCAATACCTTAAGTCGGGCTATTGATTTATCTTTATTATCAATCATAACTATTTCTTTTGTTTTGACTTCTTCTTCAGCCTGATTATAAGGAATCGTAAACCTAAAAGTACTTCCAACGCCGTGTTTACTCTCTACCCATATTTTTCCTCCCAGCATCTCCACATATGCTTTGGAAATGGATAGACCCAAACCGGCTCCCTGATAAGACGTTTTGTTCGACATATCTGCTTGCATAAACCGATCGAATATCACACTCAGTCTATCCTCGGGAATGCCGTCGCCACTGTCGGTTATAAAAAATTCCAGAAGGTTTTGATTACCTTCAAATTTTAAATGATAACCAATTTCTATGGCTCCTTTGTAAGTGTGTTTTATTGCATTTTTCAACAAATTGGTCAATATACCATATAGCTTTTCAGCATCTGTTTCAATATAGGCCTTATTAGTAGGTAGAGCCTTGCTATACACCAACCGCAATCCTTTTTTATCTATTTCGGGAGCAAAGAATGAGATCATAAATTCTATCTGCTCATTGATATTGGTTACTTTATTGTTAATCTCGATGACTCCCGATTCTATTTTGGATATATCTACAATGTTATTCACTATATTGAGCATTCTTGTACCACTACTTTCAATAATTTCAATATATTTTTGTTGTTCTTTACCACTCAGATTTGGTTGTTTCAGTAGTCCCGCAAAGCCCAGGATGCCATTCATGGGTGTTCTTATCTCATGACTCATATTTGCAAGAAAGGCCGACTTCAACCGATCACTTTCCTGCGATTTCTCTTTTGCCAGTCTCAGTTCTGCTTTTTGATCTACAAACTTTTCGAAGAGCTCTCCTATGCGTCCAAATTCATTCGGATATTGTTTTAGCTGGTCGTTGGAGTCTTTATTTTCAGATTCCAAAATAGCTGTTGTCAATTTTAAAGGCTTGTCGATGTGCTTGCGGATAAAGAGGGCAAAAACTAATAACAAGAGCAGAATAGAAACAAAGATAAAATAAATCAGAACTTTGGATGTCTGAAAATTATGAGGTATTATTCTATGGAATGTCAAACACGAAACATATTTCCCGTCCCAATTATGAAGGCTGATATATGTTGCTATTGTTTCATCTCCTTCGATGGGATCTGATTTCGTGGTATTCAGACCTACCTTTGCTCCAAATACTTGGGCCATTTTATTCAGATAGGGCAAATCCAGTTTTCTGCCGACAATTAAATATCCTGTAGCATCTGTTTTGATATGTTTGGGGTCACCGGTAGGGTGAATGGATGAAAAGGTTACTTCCATTAATCCGCTTGGAGAGTTGGAGAAGAAATGTGTTTTTTTTAGGGCTGCAATTCTTTTTAATGTGTCTATAGGAATAAAACGTTCAATATTTCCCTGATCTTTCGATAGGTCGCTTACTATTTTAAAGTTTTTATCATAGACGCAAATATATTCATAACTAAATGAGCTGGTTAGCGTGATATTAGTTTTAATCCAAACAGTGTCGTTTTTTAAAATTGCGGTTACAAAATCATCCCAATAAGAATAGTCGTAGGTGGTCTGAATCATGGGAACGCTACTTAATTCGAACAGATAGTTTACTTCGCGTTTGAATTGTTTTTTGGAACTTTCGAGGATTTGATTTTCTGACTTGGATTTGTACTGGAAAAGGAAATAGAAGAGAATCAAAAAAATAATACCTACTCCTATCAGGTAGAATGTAATTTTACGGTAAATAGTTTTGAATATGTGCATTTTTTCAAGTGTTTAATTAAGGAACGAACACTCCATGAGTATTCTTTCAAAATTCAATAGTTTATTGTGTAATATGTAAATAAGGTAATCAGGGTGTAATGGATAATAAAAGAGCTGTATTAAAAGCACGCAAACCACGTAAGTAGGACTCTTCAAACACACGATGATGTAATAAATTTACATACATTCCTGCTGTTTATGTCAGCACGTGGTAGGTAAGTTTAATAAAATCTTTTGAGACAGACTCCGGGCTTATAGTAAGGTAAGAATAGTTCCCCTATCGGGAACCCTGAACTCGGTTAGGGAAATCAAACAATCAGAAATACAAATATATATTAATTTATTCTTAAATTTCTGAAGTGCTGTATTTATTTTTTTGAAAGAATGTTCTCATTTAACCTGTCAAAAGATAGATGTGTCTTAGTGCCAGTAGTCTAGGCTGTACACGTGTCCTCTAAGAACTATTCTTTGATATTCTTCGATGAACTCAGCGGTCAAGCAATTAAAGGCGGAAATGAAGTATTTGCTACAACTTTTGTAGGATATACTTCAGCTGCTTTATTTAACGTTGGTTTGTTCTTCTTTCAAAATCCATTCCAGCTCGGGGTCATTTGCATTTATTCTGTCTTGTACGGTAGGGTTTATTTCTTTGTCGGGAAGTATACCGTATCCATCTGTTTTCGATTGAAAAGGAGACTGACAAACCAATAGCCCAAATCGGATGCTGAGTTTAGATTTCGGTAGTGTAAGTGTGGGCATTATTCCGGCTACACATCCATTATAGGCTCCACCGGTTTCTTGTCCTATAAATGTTGCTCTTTTCGAACCATGAAGATTAGACGACAGCAAACTTGAAGCAGAAAAGCTACCACCGTTAATGAGTACATATACTTTTCCTTTAAATCGTTTCGACTTTGGATGAGCTAGTCTCGATTCGGCAAACGGGAAACGATATTTGCCATCCTTCCCTTTATTGGTAAGCAGAAACGAATAAATATCCCATTCGAGAATGGAAGGTATAAAAAGAGCTTGTACTGCTTGTTGCCACAAGGGTTTGTGTCTAAAAGGGATGATATGCCAAAGGCTTGTTTTGGAACTTACTTCCGATTTAGTGACAAACCGAAAACTACTATCGGCGAGGTAGGAGTATAGATGCTTTACTTCGCGCAATGATCCACCGGTATTGTTGCGCAGGTCTATTACCACTGTTTTTGTTTTCAGACTGTCCAATTGTAGAAAACTATTCTTATAGAACTTTCGGTAGTTGCCTTTTACAAAATCAGCAATCTTTATCACTGCAATACTACTGTCTTTTGTAGGGAAACTAAGCTGTTTGCTATACGTTCGTTTTAATGCATTAAAGCCATACAATCTTTTTCTCTTACTTTCGGTTTGTTGCAATTTTTTAGCAGCAGCCATTTGTTCCTTTGTCTTTTTTATAGTTGACGGTTTCGCCTTTACCGGTTTTCTCAACACCAACGTACGGATACTATCTTTGTACTTTAGTTCGCAGGTGAGACTATCCATTACACCGTTTTCATAATAAAAGAAACGTGGAAACCCTTTGGCTAGTCGGTAGTCTATGAAAGTAGTATTGTACCCATCCGAACTAAAGGTGGGTTTGTATTTATTCAGTAGTTCGGTAGGTTTTGTACTGTTCACCGAAAGAACTTCTGTTCCGACACAGATGCCGGAGTCTTTCGAATAGTTTTTTGTAATATAGAGCTTGTTGTCGAACAATTCGAAATCGAACAGCGATAGTGGTGTAGTACCTTTGCTGTTCACGTTTTTCTTTTCGGCCGCTTTAAGCTTTTTGGTCAGCGGATTTATCTGCGTATGTCCTTGTTTGATGGAAGCTATTACCGGACTGAGTCGGAAATAGAAATCATTACCGGTGAGTGGGGTAGTAATGGATGAACGCAAACTATCGAACTTATCGTCCAGTTCTTTTTTACTAATGTAATGGTACAGATCGGGATGGAGTTTTTGTAACTTATGTTGTATATAGTCAATATCCTTCTTTAGATCCTGCGCACTTTTGGGCGTATTGATTTGTGCATTGTATTTGTCTACCGAAGCACAACTTTGCAGTGCTACTAACAGCACTAAGCCGTATTGTAATATTCTCTTTTTTGTAAACACAGATGTGTTTTGGTTGTAGGTTCTTTTGTAAAACAGCATATTTTCTTTAAAGTCTGTATCCCAGTACCAGGTTTGTTGTAAATGTTTTATCGCTTACAGTACGTGCTTGTCCTGTTTTGCTAATGTCTCTGAGATTCAAATAGTAATCGGCACGAAGTCCTAACTGCAACTTATCGCTTAGAGGGTATTTAAGTCCTCCACCAATCAACAGACCATAATTAATGCTGCTGTATTCGCTGATAGGATTCAAGAGCACATCCACACGTGGCCCGAAACTTATATAGGGAGTTATTTTATCTTCGATAGGGAATTGAAAATCGCAGGTAGTGTTCAATGATAGATAATCTAGTGTTGCTTTTATTCCCTGGCCATATCCCCAAGTGGAATAAAACATCGATTGTCCTCCTTTACGCAACATGCCTATATTGCTCGACAGGTTGAAATTCTTATGTTGTAGATAATCCATACCAACAAAAAACGAATAGCCCACCAATCTTTTGTTATCTTGTGTCAGATTATCCGAAGATCCACTTGTTTGTATATAGATATTAGAGATCGAAACACCCGACTGAATCTTTAATGTCTGTCCGAATGATAGTACAGTGACAAGTAATGCTATTGAAAGTAATTGAGATCGTTTCATGATTGTTTGTTTTTATTTTTTCTCTGTTTTCTCGCTACTCTTAATAGAAATAAGTTTCGTCATTATGATAGCAAGGAGAATGCTGATTGTCGAAAGACCCAAGCTGATTTCTATAAGTTTCAGCCACTTTATTTCAGTCTGTAGCAGTATATTTCCTATTATGCTTACTCCTAATGCTACTGTACATACAGATAGAAATACGATAAGTATTGATTTCTTCCGTACTGCTTTAAATTCTTCCTTTGTTAATATACTTCTTCTGTCTGATAAGTAATAGCTATATGTCATAACGGTAAAAATAGATAATGTCTGTAGAAAACCCCCAGCAAAGTGTTCTGCTGTGAGATCACGAGAGTTAGCAGCATATTTCAATAAATAGATGACTGCAAACATACTCAGAAAAAATAGGATATAGAATTTTATGGGTTTTCCTTTTTGTGTCATTTGTATAGAATTTTAGGTTTGATATAAACAAACAGTTTACGATCAATTAAAATAGGATTTTAGAATCCTGAAAGGATTCAATTTTAATAGCCACCCCGATGTATCGGGGTGGAATAAGTATAAGATAATCAGAACCCCGAATGGGGTTCAATATATAAATCTATGATATTGAACCCCGTTCGGGGTTCGTATTCATGTTTTATTTTATCCATGGGTTACACCCATGGCTATTCACATTTAAGTCCTCCGGACTTGAAGCTACAACCGTCTCCTACAAGCTCTGTCTATAGTTGAGTAACAGTTATTATACTATTGCCTTTATCAAGACATTTGATTAAATGTATATCTTCTTGAAAACCACTCTTAAGCCCCTTCAGGGGTTTGGGGTGGACACACTCGATTAAATTGTAATCAGCTTTCATACTTTTCACACTCCAAATTTACGAACTCTTTTTAACGCCACCAACAATATATATAATTATTTTTAAACAAATTAAATGAACCCTTTATTGATGCGGGTTTTTGTTAAAGAACAGCCGTACAAACCTCACAGTCTGCACGGCTTTATAGTGAGTAGGAGGGAAGTACCCGATATCATTATCGGTTATGGAGCATAGTTTTTCTCCCAAGCCGCTTAAAGGATATAGCTGGTAATGGCATGCGTGATGGCTAAGTTAATACGGATGTATGAATAGGTATACTACAATACTATCAATTTACTTATTTCTAATTTTTTATGTTGCCGGGCTAGAGTTTTCAATACTAATCATTTATTGCCTGAGAGCGATTTGTGGGAAGATGACCGGAAATGGTTTTACAACATTCTATCAGTTTTCATTCTCCTTGCCGGCAAAGTGTTTTTCAATCAGTTCAATAAACTTGTCAGTATCTATAGGTTTAGAAACATAGTCGTTGCAGCCCACATCGTATGCTTTCTCTTCATCACTCGCAAATGCACATGCAGTTTGAGCAATAATCACTACCTCTTTATTAAATTGTCTTATTGCTTCTGTCGTTTCATATCCGTCCATTTGTGGTACTCTGATGTCCATTAGAATTAAATCAATGTCGGGGTTGTTTTTACTCATCTCCAGTGCATCAACTCCATTTCTGGCTACAAGGGGTTCGTCACATATCTCTTTAATGGTCTCTACCAATAGAAATTCCATCCCGGGATCATCTTCAACAATAAGTATCTTGAGTTGTTGGCAGACTGTTTTTCCGTCTATAAGTAGTGGCGGTTTATTTTTACTAGATTTTTCTGCTTCAATATAATTGTAAGGAATTATAAACCTGAATGTACTCCCTACGCCATGTGTGGTTTCGACCCAAATTTTACCACCCAGTAGTTCGACATAGGCTTTTGCTATTGATAAGCCCAGACCAGCACCTTGATATTTGGTTTTGAGGGACATGTCAGCTTGTATAAACCGATCGAATATCCGGTTTGTTTTATCCGGAGGAATTCCACTGCCAGTGTCGGTTACGTAGAACTCAATAGTTGATGGCTCAGCTTTTGTATGTATGGTATAGCCGAGTTCTATTGTTCCTTTGTCGGTATGCTTAATTGCATTTTTTATCAGGTTAATCAATATCCCATATAGCTTTTCAGCATCAGTCCAAATAAATGCTTTATTATCCGGTAATGCTTTGCTTTGTAACCAGTGCAATCCTTTCTTCTCCATTTCGGGAGTAAAGAAGGCCGTAATATTATCAAGCTGTTCGTTGATGTCGGTTACTTTGTTCGTTATTTCAATTGTTCCCGATTCTATTTTGGAAATATCTATAATGTTATTGACCATAGTAAGCAGTCTTGCTCCATTATTTTCAATTATATTCAGGTAGTTGTTATGCTCTTTGTTGCTGATACCCGATTTTTTGAGCAGCTCCGTAAAGCCCAAAATACCACTCATTGGTGTTCTTATTTCATGACTCATATTGGCAAGAAAGGCCGATTTTAAGCGATCGCTCTCCAGTGCTTTTTCATTGGCCATTTTAAGCTCTGCTTTTTGTTTTACAAACATTTCTGAAAGAGTCCCAATACGTCCAAATTCATTATGATAAAGCTTTAGCAGATCGATTGAATTTTTATTTTCAGTTTCGAGGATATCAGTTGTAAGCTTAAGAGGTTTGTCGATATATCTGAGAATAAATAATATGAAGCCAAGCAAAAGCAGGACGATAGCGCTAAAGATAATAATGGCCATGATACGAACTGCTTCAAAGTTATGATTCAGCTTTTGAACAAAAACTAAACTTGCAACCGGTTTCTTGTCCCAACCTTTAAGAATGATTTGTGCACTAATGGTTTCATTACTTGTAGCCCTGATAGGCCCCGTATATGGTGTAATCTGAACTTTTGCTCCACTTACTTTGGCCATATTATTCAGATAAACCATCTCCAGTTTTCGGCCTATTACCATGTATCCGCCGGGTAATGTTTTAGTATGATTCGGATCCTCGCTTGGATGAATGGCTGTGAATGTTACTTCCAGTAATCCATGCGATGAGTTCATAAAGAAATGATTATTTTTCGATCGACTTATACTTTCTAAAGAGCTTTTAGAAAAAAGTAAATCCTTCGTGTTGTTGTGCGTGGAGAGATTGAATACTAAATTGAAATTTTTGTCAAGGATATAAATGTATTCATAATTGAAAGATTTATTGAGGGTAATGTTACTTTTAATCCACTTACTATCCTTTGTATTGATGGCTGTTATAAAATCATCCCAATAAGAATAGTCGTAGGTAATGGCTATCATCAGAGAAGAATTATACTCATACAAATGCTTAGCTTCCCGATTGCAATGATCCCGGAATGATTTGTTGACTAGTTTTTCGGAGTTGGATTTGTACAGGGAGATAATGATGAAAAGGATGGTGAATAAAATTCCTACTGCGACAAGGTAAGCCACAGCTTTGCTAAAGATAGTGTTGAATGTTTTCATAATACTTGATGTTTAATCAGTATATATAACCCATGTGGCAATATATTCTGATTTAATTCATAATGGTATAAAAGAAAATATTAAAACTTCTTGGTACTATTTAATTCATTTTTTATAGTAGGGTCTAACAGTGATAAACAAAGTTGAAAGTAATGAGTGAATTTATATGTTTTTATTTTGATTTACCTGAGCAAGTAATAACTTTGGCTTACTATATGATCAGCAACATAAATTAAAATTACTGATGATGAAACTTAAATCTATTGATAAGTAGTTTTTATACTGCGTCATCTTTTTGTAAAACATACAATTAGCAAACTTACACTATTTATATCACACCACCAAAGATTAAATGCCTTTATGCTAAATAAAACTAAATAATGTTTATTTTAGTGCGATTTGTCCATAAAACAAACTGCGTAGATCATAAGATCTACACAGTTTGTTAATAATTGTGAGAGTAGATTATCTACTCCCTATCGGGGTATGCAGGAGCTATTTTTTACCTACATCTTTTATAGTACAGAATTGTATCGGTTTTATTCGTTATTGGCTTAGAGAAGTATTTTGATACCCGTTTTTTGGGATTTAAAAATACCGATTTTAATGAACTGTTATGTAGCTTAGCGAATATCACCAAAAAATACTTTCTCGGTAGTACGTGCTTCGTTCAAGGGAATGATAATGGTGGAAGGTCCTAGGTCAGTCGGTGCGTTCCACGAGCGTAATGCCCAAACAATCTTTTTACCGGGAGTCACTTCAATAGCCTGTAAGGGTTGATTGTTATTGTCTACTTTGCCATCTCCACTCCATTGATTAAACCAGTTGTTGATAACGGTATTGCCATTGGCCAACCGAATGGCTACCTGAGGGGAATTCATAAGATAGTCGGGGATGTTTTGCAAAGTGTATTCCCATACCGGTTCTGCTTTAGCATTCAGCTCTATTACTTTCGTTTTGGTAGTAATAAGCATGTTGCCATTTTTAAGAGCTTCAACCGCCCATACTCCCGGAGCGTCTATTGTGAGTAAAGTTTTACCATTAGCATCATATTCACATACTTTACCCATATCCATGTGTGCCACCAGAATAGTTCCTTTGGCAGTAAGACGGGCGTGGCGGAAATGTCCGTGAATGTTGTTGGGATTGCCTACCGTGAGCTTGAACTCTTTTACGATCTTGTTCGATACTTTGTTGATAACAACCAGTTTAGCCGGGTTGCCATTTTGCAAAAATAATATGTGATTTTTACCAATGGCCTGTGCTGTATGAATCTCAGTATTTTCGGGAGCATCATAGTTCCACACTACCTTCTTGTTTTGAGTGATCTCGGTAATACCACGCTGGTGAGCAAATAATATATTCCCGTTCGAAAGCATCATTGCATCGCTTATCTCACCGGTAGCCGTATGAGTGTACGACCATACAATTTTACCATTGCGCACGATATACATGTTTTCTTGCTTTGCTTCGCCGGCATAAAAGAAATCGAAGTGTGATAAACCATTCCCCGGTAATTCGGCAGGAGCACATGGTTTCACTACAGGGGTAGCAGGAGTTTGTGCCACTGTTTGTTGGCTAAAGCCACAAGCAACTATAAAAAGGACGCATGCTAATACGATACGTGAACGGAAAAACAATAGATGTGATGGTGTGATCATAAATATAGATTTTAATTTTTGGTTTGTCCTTAGCACAGCGAACTCTTTCTATGAAAATCATTGAAAAAGTTGTTTTGTGCACTTGGTTATAGCTTACTTACTTTTTTCCCAAAGGAATAAAGATAAACTCAATACCTTTTCCATTTTTAGGATCAAGGTTGCGGGAATATTTCATGCCGGCATCATCTTGCCAATGTTCGAATACACCAAGGCTTTTGATCGGTTTTCCATCTTGTATGTACTTAATGCCCGAAGGTGAGCTTTGAGGAGTTGCCATTTCGCGAAGAAAGTCATCAGCATTCTCACGTAGCAGGATTCGGGGTACATTATGATAGCTAGCTTCATTGTTGTTTTTACTTTGCGCATACATAATGTCCAGTCCTACCGATTGAATAGCCACCCCATCAAACGAAGCCAACACACATGCAGGCCATTCGGGGTTTTCGTAAGGCACTACCTTGTTGTTGAAAGGTGGATTCGGGAAGTGAAGCGGGTAACTGCGCCATTTACGTCCACAATATAACCCGTCCAACAGATAGAGAATTGTTTTTCCACCCAGATGAGGCGAAGCAGCTAAATCGACTAACGGAGAATAGGCATTTTTCTTTCCTTCTTTCTTGGTGTTTAGTATAGCGTGAAGTTCCGAAGTACCTTTGATAGAACCGGCATGGTTTTTACCGGTCATGGTCATGGCTGTTTGTCCTTCATCGCCATCTTCCATATAATTATACGGGTAGGAGTGAAGTTTCAGCATGGCCATATTGATAAGATAGGTAGCGTCTTTAATCTGACGGGGCATGAGTTTGGCATTTTTATAGTTGCCTGCAGAATAGGTAATTCCTTCTACCCAATCGGCAGCTTCCAGTCCATGATGATCGCCATAAGCTGTATTTACAGGTTGTACGGCGGTTGGTGCATTTTCCTGAAGAAAGCGTACATCTTTAAATTCTTTCCACACGGTGCTAAGCATAGCCGGATAAATAGCACGACGGGCATCATAAACGATGATATTGTTTTGAGGTACGTTGGCAATGTTCACCAATTGACGTACCATGGCCAGTACTAACTGTGGAGTGGCATCGCTTTGGTTATCTGTTTTCTTATCACTACTGTTGTTGAGATTGATTTTTATCGCCACTACTTCACCTGTCTGGTAATTGCGGTTGCTTAAGCCGCGGTTAGTCTTATTGTAAAACGTAAATATCTTTGTCCATGCATCTTTATCTTTGCTTGCTCCGGTAAGTTTTTGCAAAGTAACAGATAGTATCTCGCCTACCTTTTGGGTATCGGTGTTTTTGTCTAACCACCATTGATCATCTTGTTTTTTCCAGTTGCCTGCCCATTTGGTTGCTTCGGGATTACGCGCCATCACTACACGTCCGGGGAAAATACCTTGTGCTATACCAATAGGTTGGTTAGAAACTCCCGGTTTCCAGTCGAACCCAACAGCAGGTACAAAAGTTGTATCGGCAGTACTTGCACCGAAGCTACTTACTATCCCTACCGGCATTACTGTAAACCATGCAACTAATATAATGGTGGAAAGAACGCCGCAAACAGATACTACAACACGGTGTTTTGCAAACGTATTGGAGAATTTACGGATAATAAACAAGCTCGAAAGAGTAGCAGTAAGCCAAACCACAAAGGCACTGGCAATAGGAAATGCTGCTTGTTGACATGGATAAGATGCTCTGCTTGGTTTTGGAATAACACGTATTAAGAACCAAATTAAAGCGCCGAGCCCAACGATAAAGACGGTGGATTTATTCCGGAGTTTGAATGCTGCCAATGAAATGTTTGTAATGACCGTTTTGATGATTTGTTTCATATTTATATGATTTTATGCTAATGTTTCTGTTTTTACCACTGAGTTACTAAGAACACAGAGATCCACAAAGTTTAATTTGTGCGGTTCATTTGATTTTTATAGTATCGTTCGATAAGAAAACGAGTTTGAATAATGTCGTCCGTCAGCTGACGGACGACATTATTCAAAATTGCAGTTTGTGATACATTTAATGGATTATTTAAAAATTGTATTGACACCAATAATATTCATAGTGTCTCTTCATTTCTTAGTGCTAACCCCTATATTACTCTCCAAACTTAAAATAGACTCTGCCCACAAAAGTACTTCCGGTACAAACATTTTGCTTGCCTTGTGGTCCTTCTTCGTTTGCTTCGGAGAATTTGGTTCCAATACCACTGATACCATTCAATATCGAGATATTTCCTGCGGGAAAAGGTGGATAAACTCCTCCTTTTGATTGAACAGGCTTTTGTGGTGTGAAGAGGTGCAGATATACATCCTTTGTGGCGGATACAATGGTTATGGGTAATTCTTTAGTATGTAACTCCACTGCATAGAAGTTGGAGTAGTATCCTTTAAATTCAGGATATACCCATGTTTGTCCGGTAATGGTATTGTTGTATTCTTTTTCATATACCCCAAACTGAGTTCCTTTGAGGCGATTCTTCCAAACATGATAGGGTCCGTTTGCCATTAAAGTAGCTCCTTTTACGGCTGCTTCGGGATAGGAGAACGTGATACCTGTAAAGTCGAAAGAACCGGCAGGATTATAATCGTAATCCAATTGCATCCAGCCACCTTGCAGCATAGTCCATTTAGCATGACAGATACTATCGTACATCAATTCTACTACATAACCATTGGGTACGGCATGATGAGTTAGTTTTTTGAACGTTGTTTTGAAACCCGCAAACTGAGGACCGTTGTTGAACGATAAGATCTTAGCGTTATTCTTTACCTCAGCGATTAACCCGGTTTTTTTATTGAAAGTAACGCTTGTGTTTTCCGATTGTAAGGTCAATAAACTATCACGTTCGGTTACTACTACTTTGCTTTTGTTTTCCGAAACCAATTGTGTAGCCATAGTAGCCGGTGTACTGATATTCCACGACCATGTATTGATGACTCTGTTTGTATTATCGGTAGCACTGATATAGAGTGCATCAAACTCTTTCCAGTTGGCAGGTAAGTTGAGTTTCAGCAGTCCACTGTCGCCGGCAGCAATATCAGGTGCTACAATGTTTCCGGTTAGTTTCTGAACATCCGGTTTCGGGAATACTTGTTTGAATTTTACCAACTCGTAGGTAAAGCTGCATTGATTCAGATTGCTGTATAAATAGCGATTGTTTACATTCAAATTGCCGTTGAAATCGGCAGGCAAGGTGCTTTGTTTAAAATGCACAGGCGACCATATTTCTTTGATGGTGTAGAAGCTTCCTTCTTTTTCGAGGTTTGGTCCCAAAATTCCATCGGGTGCTAAATTACCCTGCGTGTCTATTGAATCATTTTTGTCTCTGCGCTCAATACCTTCATCGGCAAATACCCAAAGGAAACCGCCTGCCGAAAGTTTCTTGGAAAGCATTAAGTTCCAGTAATCATCGAGCCCTGCTCCATGTCCTCCATCATACAATCCATGCAAGAATTCGGTGGGAAAATAAACCAGATTGCCTTTGGTCAAAGCATTATACACATAATTGTATTTAGGGTAATGTTTGGTGTCGGTACCATTTACTTTCGACCAGGGTTCAATAACGGTTCTGCCCTGAGGATCGTACAAAGCATAATCCGAACGAACTTCAGGATTAAAGCCACCTTCATTTCCATTGTCCCACAACACGATAGACGGATGATTTACATCACGGGTCACCGTTTCTTTTACCAATCTGCGTGCTGTAGGGGTATCGTAGTATTTTTGCCATCCTGCCAGTTCGTCCAATACAAACATTCCCATCGAATCGCATACATCCAGGAAGTATTGATCGGGTGGATAATGCGTCATGCGTACTGCATTCATATTCATATCTTTCATTAGGTTGACTTCCTTGATTGCTAACTCTTTGCTACTGGTACGTCCGCTGGAAGGTGAAAAACTATGACGACAAACTCCACGAAACATGATTTTTGTTCCATTTACATAGATGCCATCCGCATTTTTAAACTCAACGGTTCTGAATCCAAACTTCTGAGTGGTTTGATGAACAATCTTTTTTCCTTGTTTTAATGTAACAAGTACCTGATAACGATTGGGATCTTCGGGATTCCAACGTTTTGGGTTGGTAAGGGTTCCTTTGATTGTGTATTTTTCAGCATCTGCTTTTGCGTTGCTGCCCATAAGTTCACCTGCATTTTTACCTTCCAATGTTTGTATCTGAGCTTCAATGCTAGTATTTTTTGCAGCACTATTTACAAACACATCCATATAAAATGAACCATCGGCTTTGGCGTCGATGGCCACACGGTTGATAAATGTTTCGGGTTGTGCTTCCAGATAAACCGGACGGAAGATGCCTCCAAAAACCCAATAGTCGGAAATACGTTCGGCACGGTTTACACTTTCATTCGTCGACTCTTTGCTTACATTTACTTCCAGCAAATTATCACCTTTCAGATGAATGAGTTTGCTAATGTCATACTTAAACTGATAAAAAGCACCCTGATGAATGGGTCCGGCCAATGTTCCGTTTATCTTTACTTCGGTATCGGTCATCGAACCTTCAAAAACGATATATACTTTTTTATTTTTCCATTGTTGCGGTACGGTGAATTTATATTTATAGAAACCTCTTTCATTGGCCGCTAAATTTATATTTCCGTATTTATAGGATCCAAAACCCTGTTGTTCCCACTGTGATGGTACTTGAATGGTTGTCCACTTATTGCTGTTCATGCCGTGTGTACAAAAGAAATCCCAGGTGATGGTATGGTCTCTGTCAGTTCCCGAAAGATATTTTATTTCGGTTTGTTGTGCATGAAGGTTACATGCCAGGAGTAAAAGCAGGAAGATGTTTCGTGTGTTTTTAATCATACTATTTTTTTTTGCCGATTTTTTGGTAGAATGTTTTTATTATTCTAACCCCAAATATGTTTTCGAAAATAAAAATACAGTATAAAAAACACTTTTTATTGCCGAATGTATACCGTATAGGGGTATATGTTTATCTTGCGATATTTAGTCTTTATCTTTCATCTTTTTCTGGTTTCTATCGTGCAAATTTACGGTAAATAGAAAGGTTTAGAACTAGAGTTGAGTACATTCACATAGAAAAGTGTACAAGACAATGGTGTTGATGAATAATGAAACTATTGTACCGTTATCAATTCAATTCCCTTACCTGTATGTAAATTTCGGCTATACTTCTTATCATTTACATTGTTCCAGTGTTCATGAGCACCCAGACTCCCAATCTTAACGCCGTTAGGCGTATATGGACCCAGTTTTGCATTCGTTCCTTTGGCAGCTTCAATTAAGTAATTATCGCTGTTGCGGCTTGAGCCTTTCGGGAATGCCTTTGCACCACTGTAACCAAGTTCACCCTGAAATTCTGCATACAGAAAATCCAGACAAACAGATTCGATAGCAACAGGGTCTTGTGACATAAAATAACTTGCACTCCATTCTCCATTGAACAATCGTTTCCAACGGTCACGTTCCTGTGGATTACCCACATTGGTTTGCATACCATATAGTCCATCAACAATGTAAAGTAAAGTCTTTCCACCCAGATTTGGAGAACCCATCAGATCAACAAAAGCGCTGTAGTCACCTTTTACACCGTTCATCTGACTAACGTATTTCCCATGGTCTTTCTGCGGATAGCGGATTGAGCCGAAATGATTTTTCGCACAAAGCGTCACTCCGGCTATTTCATGTCCTTTTAGCAAAGCAATGTTTATCAAATAGGCTGCTTCAACTACGGCTTTGGGTAGCTCATTTCCAAGTTCTACGTCAGACGAGGTGTAAGTAATTGCATTGGCAACCCATTCCGGTTTTTCACGCCCGGGACTTCCCTGACCATCCATCCAACGTACTTCAGGGAATTCTTCGTGAAGCGGTTTGTAAATGCGATCGGGAATAGCTCTGACTTTCCATCCAACCGATGCATCATAAACGATAATATCTTTTTGCGCCACTCCTGCCGGGCCTGTCAGTTGTTTTAATAATGCCCGTGTTGCCTGTGGAGATTGATCAATGTCATTGTCCACATCGTTGGGTTGATAGGTATTATTGATATTTATTTTTATGGCAATAAGTTCTCCTGGTTTCCAAGCTCTATTGCCTTTTCCATGTGTGCGGTTGTAATATTGAAAAAGGGCTGTCCATGCTTTTGAATCACTGGTAGCTCCGGTTAAAGAATGCACTGATTTCGAAATCATTGTTGCAAGAGCCTCTTCATTGATATTTCCGTTTTCCCACCACTTACCTGTTTTGCCATCCCAGGGTGTAGCTGCAATGTAGCGAACCCAGGTGACACGTCCCGGATAAATGCCTTTGGCTGTACCAATGGGTTGATTGGGTTTTGTAGAAAATGGTGATAAATCAGTAGCCGATTGAGTTGTAGCCGAGAGAGTAGAACTGTTGAAAAGCTGTGCAACTCCAAAAATGCCTACTCCGAGTAAGCACAAAGAACCTGCAATGACAATTTTCTTTTTATTGAAATAATTATGTGATATTCTTATCAGAAATACGCCCAACGTGCTTGCCGAAATCCAGGTCAGAAATGAAAAGGCAACAGGAATAGCGGCTTGCTGACATGGATATTCTGCTCGCGAAGGTTTTGGAATAACCCGAATGATAACCCAAACCAACGCCACCAACCCAACAATGGGGAAAATCAGCTTATGATGCATAGAATCTGTCCGTAGTCCTCTTATTCGCCCACTTTTAGGACAGGTTTTAAAGAAAAAGGTTTTTATCTTGTTCATTGTAAGTTAGTTTTTATAATCAATTTTCAGGAACGAAACGGCCTGACGTGGCAATTGGAAGTTGACCGACAATTCTGAGTTCTTGATGTTCACTTTTTGCGGTTTTGATAAAAGTTCCAGTTGTCCGGATTTTTCTAATATTTTATATTCCTTTTCGCTTGGATGCTGTGGCGATCCCATCTTTTTCCAAACTTCATACGAATTACTATGCGCGGCATCAATGCGATAATGATAAAGAGTTGCTTTGCCATTTTTCAGGCCTTTTACGCTTACGTTGACTGGTGAACCTTCTCCCTGAATGTCGTCATCATGATAATTCCAAACAAGTATAGTCGCGTTATTACTTGTTGTTGCAGCCAATGCATTAATATCAGTTTGAGTACCACGAACGCTCGAATCGCGAATCGCTTTGAAATCGTATGCTAAATCACCTGAAACATCAATACGTTTTCCACTCATCATACCCAACATTCTAAAGACGTTTAGCACAGGCTTATCTACACCATTAGTTGCTAAATCCCTGAATCCGAAGAACCACGGTTGATTCTCAAACTCAAACGACCAGTTGACAGCTCCGATTAAGTTTATACCATGATATTCGGCCAGATCATATTCGCGGGCAATGGAAGCTGCAGTGTAACTGGAATACATGGTGCCATTTCGATAGGCATTCTGAGGGTCGGTTTGCATACCACAAGCAGCACACCCTTCAGGGTCTGATTCGCCAATAATTACCGGAATATTCTTTATTTCGGGAAATGAAGCAATGACTTTAAAGTGATCGTTCATATCGCGGAGCTGATTCATCATTCCCATGCGCACAACGCCGTTGACTACCTTTGGAGAACCTTTTGCATGAAACGCGACAAAGTCCAGCGGAGTGCCAATTTTTCCGGTTACCGCATTGGTATCATTCAGGCAATGGGTAATGAAATTGCGCAGAAATTTAGTAGCACCGCCAGTAACATGCGGTCCTCCGAAACGCGCTGTGGGCAATGCTCTTTTTACCGCATCCGAAGCATAATCGTACATTTTGCAAAACTCATCAAATACATTCGGAGTAATCAGATATGCACCGTTGGGTTCGTTCCATAATTCCCAATACCAGCTTTCCACTTCTGCTTTTCCGTATCTATTTACAGAGTGCTGTACCCATTGATAAATCAGTTCTGCCCATTTATCGTAATCTTTTGGTGGATAAGCCCATCCGGTTTCAATTTCAGAGTATTTTACACCCGGTTTCCAACTGTGCTGGTAAGGTTGAGGGTGCGTGGATAGCGCTTCGGGCATAAACCCAATCTGTGCCAATGGCTTCATTCCACGTTGAATATAGGTATCGAAAATAGAATCAATTATTGCCCAGTTGTAAATCGGATTTCCGATCGCATCTTCGGTGTACATATTGGTAGAACCCCATTTAAGTGCGGCAGTTCCATCGCCTGTATTCATTAGGTTGTGAGCCCTTACGTACACCGGTACCGGACTTAATGCTGCAATTTCAGAAAGCAGTTTCTTACCATCTTTCATATAGGTGTAGTTGGGTTCGTCGTACCCAAACCATGCCCAGATAGGTTTCATTGGACCTTTTTCTTTTGCCAGATCAACGTTGATGTTGATGGTGTTATTCTGAGAAAATAACGAGACGCTAAAAAGAATGCTCAGTAATAAAGTCTTTAATTTCATTTGAATGTATTTATAAAAGGTTTTCTAAACAAAAATATTGATGTATCTTACAGTATCCGTAATTGGCATGATACCATGTTGTTCTAATGAGTTAAAATACACGCTGTCACCCTGTTTGAGTGAGTATTCCAATGTTCCTACCTGCAATTTCATTTCACCTTCCAACACATGAATAAATTCTTCGCCTTCATGCGTCAGATGATGCTCTTTTACCTCCCCTTTTTTGCCAACAAAAAGGAAGGGTTGCATTTTCTTATCTTTAAATTCGGAAGCAAAAGGGAAAATATGATACCCACGATCGGTTTGTGTAATATTGTCGTTTGCTCTTTCGGAACTTATCATTACCGACGATTGCGTGTTGCTCTCTTCCATCAAAACAGAAACATTCGTGCCCAGCGATTTTGCAATTTTCACCAATGTGGCTACAGATGGAACTACCGCATTGGTCTCTATTTTCGAAACCATGCTTTTAGACAAGTCGCAGGTATTCGCAATATCCTGCAAAGTCCTTTTTTGCACTAATCGTAAATTGCGAATGCGTGTTCCTATTTGCAATGAATTTATCATGTTATTTGAAGTTTATTATAATTCAACCTTGTTGAATGGCAAAAGTATTGTATTTTTGTGGAATAACAGAATAAATATCTTTAAAAATAGAGAGTTGAATCAATATTTATAATCCACCATTAAATCTAAAAGAATGAAAAGACCTATTATTACCGTCGTTTTTCTTGTGCTGTGTTTGGGAATATATGCTCAGGAAGCTTTTGTAAGTAACAAATTAGTAAAAGTATGGAGTACTCCTGCCGGACTAAACGTACCGGAATCATCACATTACAATCCTTATGATAAAATTATTTATGTGTCGAATATTGTTGGGAAACACAATGTAAAAGATGGTGAGGCATTTATTTCTAAGCTGAATGCAAAGGGTGAGTTTATTGAAAAAGAATGGGCGAAAGGACTGAATGCTCCTAAGGGAATCAGCTGCTCCAAAACAAAGCTTTACGTTACCGATATTGATCGGGTAGTGGAGATTAGTTTATCTACGGGCAAGATTTTGAAAGAGTATCGCAACTCAAAATCGAAAAGTCTGAACGATGTATGTGTTGCGGCCAATGGGCGGGTATATGTTTCCGATTCGGAAGGAGACTGCATTTTTTATGTAGGAAAAGATTCGCTGGAAGTACTTGTTCAAAGCAAAGACCTGGGCGGCATGAATGGTGTTTGTGCCAGTGGGAATTTGCTTTATCTGGGATCAAAGGGCAACTTTATATCCGTGCATCAGAAAACAAAAGCCATTACCGTTTTACAGGAGAAAGTAGGCTATCTGGATGGTATTGAGCAAATAGCTCCAACCGTGTTTGTTACTTCCGATTGGAGTGGACATATTCAACTCATTAGAGTGGGCAAGGGTGTTGAAAAATTATCAGATACAACGCCTTTGAAGATAAATGCTGCCGATTTGGGTTATATTCCGTTGCAGAAGATACTGTTAGTTCCAACCTTTTTGGATAATAAAGTAGTGGCGTACAGATTAAGCTGGTAATTTCTTTTTGTCGTATTTAAAAAATATCCGGAATCACTAGTGTCCGGTTCAACAACCGGACACTAGTGAAACTAAATAAAATAAAAGATTGTTTTGTGTGGGTGTTATTTTGAGTGAGATTAGTTTATACTACCCCTAGCCCGTTAGTAGGTGGATAGGCTCTAAAAGACATTTAAAGTTACAACAGTCTCCTATATACCCACCCCTAAATCCCCTAAAGGGGACTTGAAGCTACTCCCGTCTCCTACATGTATTTCCTATAGATGAGTAGCTTCTATAATATCTTTATCATTATCAACACACTTGATTAAATGTATATCTTCTCGAATAGCACTCTTAAGCCCCTTTAGGGGTTTGGGGTATTTACTCCATAAAACTTCCTGTTCTTTTTAAAATCAATCATCAACTGATCTATAACGATGTCCGTATCGACGGCAATGATGCGTAAACTATGTTTCCCGGCTTTGCTAAACTTCCAGGGCATTTTTACGATCGTTTGATTGCGAAGTACATTTTCCTTCCATGCGCTACTTCTCCCCTCAGTTTTGATAGTAAACAATTGCGGTGCACTATTATCAACCGAAACGGCTATGCGCAAGTCATTACGACTGTCGGCAGGATGTGTTGGCAACAGATAAAGTCGTATCAACGCACTGTCGGTCTGTTCGGTAGTGAATTCATATTCTAATGCAGGATTTTCGCTAATGTCTTTGTGCAACTTAGCATCAAAAGGTTGCAATAGCATGGCAGATCGACTATAGCCTAGTCCTTCTATCATCTGCCAGTGACCAACATCAGTACTTCTGTTGTGTGTAAAAGCCGAAGCGTTCAGTTGAATGCAGTTGTTTTTCACGCTCGAAGCAGGATTATAAATCGCTTTTAGGGCTACGTAATAATTGTTGCCGTTGGTTTTCAAGGTCAATAGTCCTTCTGCCGTTTTTCCGGTCAACTTTTCGGGAAGTATGCTCAGGTTTAATTTATCTGCGGGCAAAGTAATATCGCTTTTACCCGAGATTTGTTCGATAGCCAACCAGTCGGGCTTGGCTTCAATGGTAAATGAACTGCCGTTGAAACAATAAATACCTTTTGTACAATTATCCAAGACTAGATGTGCAGTATCTCCTTTTTCCATGGACTTATTTGCTTCTTCCGGCCAAAAGATAGTACCCTGAATTGTTGTTGGAGTTGTTTCTGCTAGTATTGGTTTCTCAAATACCGGCAATTTCCGCGGTTGAGCCGACATCATATACTTCCATTTTCCCTTTTCTATCGAGTCGTTGAAATAGCTGGTCATTCGTTGAATCTTTTCCCAGGCTTGCAGACTCTTTTCTTTAGCAACATTTGCTTCGGGTAGTTGTAATGCTGAAAAGCTATTGGCATACTGACTGTTCAGCCATTTTTTATTCATTTCAGCAGCACCTGCCACCGGATAGTTGATCAACTCGAAATAAGCATTTTTTAATGCAGCAGGAATATGCTTCGAAACAGAATCTGCTTGCTTTTCTATACGATCGTATTGTTTCAAACGTGTATGTAGTTCATCTCCAAACTCAGCGAAATTTAATTCCGTCGATTTCGTTTTGGTAGTTGGTTCTGTTTGACTCCAACCCATAAACTCCGGTCGGCGGATAAATGCCAGGCGATAATACTCGTTCATAATGTCTTTCAGCCCCGAAGCATGTTCAATTCCAAAGGTTTTACCCATCCAGTTTTCCAAATGTGATGAAATTTGATTCGCTTTTATAGCATTGATATTCCAAGCCATGTCCAGATAGAACTCGGTAAGATATTCAGCAGGTTTAATGTCACCCACATTTAGTATCCACATTTTACGGGCACCATACGCCCAGGCTTTTTGCATCTCTTGCCAGATAAATGATGGTTGAGTGGTGCCCAGCCATAAATAATCGTGTGGCCGCCCCCAATACGAAAGATGGTAATACACACCCGAGCCACCTTTTCGTTGTCGTTCGGCTTCATTGCTCAGGCGTTTCATGTATCCGTAATTGTCATCGCACCACAGAAGGGTAACATCATCGGGTACTTTCAAGCCTGCATCATAAGCGTCCAGTACTTCTTTGTACGGAATAAAGATCTGTGGAATTTTGTCAGCATCTTTGTTCAGTGATTTGCCCAGCATCTCTCTTTGCACTTTGAAAACACCGGTCAATCCTTCTACTTGCTGCGCAATGGTTTTGGCTCCTTCCATAGCTCCATCGTGAATGCCCCGCATACCCACTGTGTAGATGTTTTCGAACTTCGAAGTTTCGGTCAATCGTTCGTTCCAATACTCAACAACGCTCTTTTTGTTGGTAAAGAAGTTATAATCGCCACGTGTTTTGTGATCCCATTCCAATGGGTTGCTACGCATTAGCGGTTCGCAGTGTGAAGTGCTGACAATGATACCAAAACTATCGGCCATGGCAGCATTCCCTTTTACAAAATAAAACGGAGTAGTGCATTCGTGCATAGCCGGCCAAATGGTATTGGCACGTAAACGCAACAAGAGCTCGAATATCTTACCATAGGTTTTTGGTCCTATCTCACCGGTTTCGGGTTCTATGGTTTTCGAAGCCCATGGTTTTAATCCCCAGTCTTCGTCGTTGAGAAAAATTCCCCGGTATTGCACTGATGGTTGTTGACAAATGGTTTTTGATATATCTAAGCTAAGTTCACTTTTTTTAGTTGGTTGTACATCGGCCCACCACACCCATGGAGAGATGCCTATCATGCGAGATAGCTCCAGAATGCCATAAGCAGTACCACGACGGTTGCTACCCATTACCACTATTATATTGTTAGAGCCGTTTGTTGTTGTTTGTATGGAGAAAGCTTCCCAACGACCCTGAACAGAATCGGTATTGAGTTTGTATTTGCGAATAATTTGGGTGAGTAGTTTACTTTGTCCCAATGTTCCGGCAACAATGGTAGTGCCTTTCGTTGGGAAGTATTGTTGTATGGAGAGCTGCTGCCCGGTGATAGCGAACACATCGTCCCGAAATAGTTGAGCAGCTTTGTGTACTACTGCTGTTTCGGTTTTGTCCACACAGATGGTGGCTTTTGTTTGTCCGGAAACAATGGAAATAGCTTTTCCCGACTGGGCATTTGCTGAAAAAGCGGTACTAATAAATGCAGATATAATAACTAATCTGACCGTGCTGTAAAGTTGTTTTTTCATATTGTCGTATTTCGAAACACAAAGAAAAGAAATTATCTTTATGTTTATAGACAATCGTTCAACTAAAGGGCGAAAAATGAATTCTTTTCAATGTAAAAGTACATTTTTCGGGGGCTATGGTCGCACTTTCCTTCATTGTCCTTCACTCAAAGTATGCGAGCAGTCGCTATATTAAACAACTGAATTGCTGCATAAAAAAAATGCAAATGCAAATTTGGAAATATCCATGTTGTGATCGGATTGTACCGGCCTTGGAAAGATAGTTGCTATAAACCGTTATTATATAGCTGATTTGTCTAAGGTAGTTCCTGTAAGTTTAATCTCATAAGGCCATTGTTCATCGTTTTTATCATCACCATCTATGTCGTGCTTCCAATGTTCGGTGGGGGCACCACTTACTACTAACCATACGTATCTGGTATTATTTGGAACTTTAAATTGCACCTGCCCATTAGAGTTGGAATGTACTTTGCCATACACCCGACTGCCGTTTTCTTTTACCGCAAGGAAACCATAACGCCAACCTGCTTTATCTGTTTTGATGGCTCGGTATCCGTCTGTGCCGGCAATGCCTTTGAAATTAAGGGTTAGCACAGTTCCTGCTTTTGGTGTAGTCAACTTTATAGCATTGTAGCCATAGTTTTGAGGACATTTAGTTTCAGAAATCTTATACCACCCATTAGTTGTTGAGTCAAGTTTAGTAAAATGCTGATTGGCATATTTTCTTGAAACCTTTTCAATTCGTTTCATATCCCAGGTGATAAACCTGCGTGCGGCATCAAACATTTCATCGTTGAATTTATCCTGATTGATGGAGGTCAAACGTTTGTAAGTCATAACCGGGTCTTCATCCACAGTACCTTCGCGCCATATCTTCCCTATAAAATCGACTCCATGTTTCTCCGACCAATATTCTAATACAAATGGCGAATGATACATGTTACTTTCATGTAGAAAAGCTAAGTGAGTTTGTTTCATGAAATCATTCAAATGGTAGTTTTCGAAAGACAACCATTCGGGGTACACTTGCCATAACATATACTGCGATGTCATTTCAATAAATGAATAGCTTCCACCGCCTTGCAGTTCGGTACTGTCGCCTTTTGCCCGATCGGCCATCGTTAAGTATTGAAATGAATGTCCCAATTCATGTGCTAATGCGCCAAATGGACCTTTACTCATTCTTGCGGGAGGAGCCCAAAAGATACCAATTTTATTTTCTGCTCCACCACCAAATGCTGTACCTTCATTTGTGTTGATAATGAATATAAGGCATTTGTATTTATCAGTTAATGATTTTCCTTTTTCTATGAATTTTAAATTGTTGACATAGTGATTATAAATTCGTTCACCCTCTTTCAATATTTCTGTCGTATTGAATCGTAGGCTTGAATCCGTATTATTCAGCGGATTCCTTCCAAACTTTTTAGACCAAAAAATAGCTATATTTTTGGATTCCTTCATTCTACTAAAACTAAACTCGCTTGTGTCGTTCTTGAAATTATTATTGGCAGGTACATTCCATATTTGAGAAGGCAAGTACACTTTTTTTTCTGAAGCTTTTA
This sequence comes from Paludibacteraceae bacterium, assembly GCA_942493025.1. Lineage (GTDB taxonomy): Bacteria > Bacteroidota > Bacteroidia > Bacteroidales > Paludibacteraceae > Paludibacter. The sequence goes on along the minus strand of OW818663.1, from coordinate 2,149,089 downwards.
TTTCAGTGGAATAAACATGTTGACTTGCCACATAAGTTGCAAATATCAGCGCAATGTTTTTTAGGCGATTTTTAAACATAATTCGGATGGTCTGATGTATTTAAGCGAGATTTGTTGCAAATATACTCGTTTGTTTTTAGTTGTTTAATCCGGATGAATGTAATATGGACGCTAGTACTATACTTTTGGACGCTATGAATATTTTTTAGAACCAAGAAAATAAAAAACTGTACGGAGGTGAATCTGTAGCATTAATGTTCTATTCCTCTTTTTTACATGACACTGTTTAAGATCTCTTTTATTGTTATTGTCAATATCAGATTGTTACGAGAAAACTTTCTCGTAACAATTAAACTCTCCTTTTCTGAATGTTACCATCCCAACTTTTGTATATCCTAATTTCTCGTAGAGCTGTAAAGCAGCTTTGTTCAGCAGAAACGCATCCAGTTTGATGGAGGAATAGTTGTTTTTCTTAGCATATTCTTCAGCAAAAATCATCAATTGCTTTGCAATTCCCTGTCCCTGACAATCAGCTTTTATAGATAGGCGGTGCACGATTAGTGATGTTCCGTTTTTATCGTTCCACTCCAACGAATTGTATTCGGGAGAATATTCATCGTTCAAAACAATGTACCCTCTTAGTTCATCCAAATGGAAGAAGCCGAATGCTTGTCCTTCATCAATGTCTTTTTCTATTATTTGCAGCGTAGGATATTGTTCGTCCCACTGAAATATTTGTTCATTAGTCATTTTAGCAATCACACTTTCAATAATCGAAAATGCATCGGACAAATGATCGGTTGATAGTTTTTTAATCATAAAATTCCACTCCTAAAATTGGGGATAATCTTTTCGTCTATTTCTTTTCAGGTCAAATGTACGTATTTTAATTAACCAGACAAAGATGACTTCTATTGTCTTTACGGGTTTTTGTCTGGTTCATGCACGATTGTCTATGTATCATCCACTGTTACCTTCTCATCTTTGATGGTTTAGTTGTGAATTGTATGGATGTCTATCAAAAAGTAAAGGTGTAATATCAAATTTTACACAAATAATGAGTTTACAATCAATATCTTTGTGAAATGATGCAGGCTGAGTATAAAAAAGTGATGCGGTCTGATCACTGATTGTTATGGTCGGTTATCAGTTGGATAGGAATTGTATAAAGTGCGGGGTTTAATGCCGGTTTAATGTTTCTGTGTATGCATATCAATATAAACGTACGTTTCTCTATTCCGTGGCGGACATAATTTCACGATTTTTGCATAGTGTTATTCTCAGAAGGAAGAATGCACGATGCCGAAAACTAAATTACGCAAATAAAATAGAATTTACTGAACGATAAAAATGACTTTTGACAAGTTGGTTTTTATGTGGGAAGTATAATCACAACTATCAAAAAAAATGAATAAATTCAGATTTACTATTGTGGCTGCTTTTGCAGTTGTGTTCACGATGGCTGTGTCGGCACAAAATGTGACAACCGCACCTCAGGGACAAACTTCCCAGACTAAAATTACGGGTGAAGATTTATTGGGAATAAAATCGGGTGCAGATCCTAAGAAAGCACTTCCAAGTAATGCCGGTAAATCGCGTAAAAAGGGACGTCCGGTGGTGTTTACTGTTGGGGACTCGACCATGAAAAATGGCAAAGATGACGGCAGTAATAAACAATGGGGTTGGGGTCACTTTTTCGGAGATTACTTTGATAGCACAAAGGTATCGGTAGAGAATCACGCATTGGGTGGTCGCAGTAGCCGTACGTTTATTTCGGAAGGATTGTGGGATAAAGTGCTTGCAGCCGTTCAACCGGGCGATTATGTGTTGATTCAGTTTGGACATAATGATGCAGGTCCGTACAATACCGGTCGTGCACGTGCTTCACTTCCCGGAAATGGCGACAAAGACACCACTGTGATAATGGAAACCACAGGCAAAGAGGCTGTTGTAAATTCATTTGGATGGTATATGCGTAAGTATGCCAGAGATGTAAAAGCCAAAAAAGCAACTCCGATTTTGCTTTCGCACATTCCACGTAATATGTTTACAACCAAAGATAGTGTGGCTGTTATTCGCAATAATCAAGGGTTGGGAAAATGGACAAAAGAAGCTGCAGCTATGGAAAAAGTGCTGTATCTGGATGCCAATAAAATCATAGCCGACAAACTGGATAAAATGGGAAAAGACTCTATACAAGGATTATATTGGGGCGACCATACGCATACTTCCAAAGCCGGTGCAGTTCTGAATGCCAGAACAATAGCTGAAGGGATTCGTGATTTAAAGGGTTGTAACCTTAAAAAAGCATTGAAAAAGAAGTTTTAGAAAGAGCAAGGATAGGAAATATTTGTTTATAAGTAATAAATAAGTATTATTGATATGTTTCTTAATTTCGACCCTGCCTGCCGCAGGCAAGCTTTCCCTATCCGCCAGCTGGCGGACTCCCGAGGACTTGCCTGCGGCAGGCAGGGAGGGACTTTGATGAGTGAAAACTAACAGCAGATGTCTAAATTTAAGATGCTGTGTCCCCTTTCTCCTTGGGAGAAAGGGTTAGGGATAGAGCTTGCCTGCGGCAGGCAGGGTCGAAACTGTTAAAAACAATTCACATATACAGATTTAATAAATGTGTCAATCGTATATAGTTGACTTATATACTTTCAAAGCAATAATATCCAATTAATTACCGTCCTTCGCTCATTAGAATAACGATACGTAAAAGATGAAGAAATATTTAGTACTTGCAATAATTTGTCTCCTCGTGACAACTGCTACGGCCGTTGCTCCGAAGGTAAATGGAAATGTTTTTGTGAGTTTGAAAACAAAGAATGAAACGTCACAGGTTGTAGCCCGACAAGCGCTTCAGTTTTCATTGCTTGTTCCCGAATTGGCCGGAACACTTCGATTGGGTGTGATAAAGGGTGCTGAAAGTCGTTGGGCAGAGCAATTGAAATCAACAACATTCACGAATAAAAAAGGAATTGTAGAGTATCAACTAAAGGACACTCTTTTAGGGAAAGGTTACCTTAGCGTAAAAGCAGTGGCATTGACGGTTACCGATGGTATTATTCTTGAAATTGAAGCCGTAAATACTACCGAAGGACTTGAACTTTTCTGGGCTGCGGGAGCTGCTTCGGGGAAAGTGACAGATGCTGCGGATGTATTTTTGAAACCGGAATGGTGCAAAGACAATGTTTTTGTGATGGAACGCAATGATCTGAGCCTTTTCTACGGAGAAAGCATGAAGCTGAAAATATATAACTATGTTTTTCCTGTGGAAACAGAAAGTCGGTTGGGAGATGCGCACCAACAAACCACGCCATTGCTGTTTTTCAACAGTGGCAAGAAAACAGCTGCTCCGGCTTTGGTGGGGAAGTTTCCGCTAATTGCAGGAAAGAAATACTATATCTGCGCTTATCGTCAAAATAAAGAAGCAGATTTCGATTATTCGTTACTGCCGGTCGTTTTCAGTAAGGTAATTGCAAAGTAGAAATTCTAAAAAAATCTAATCACACTCAATGAAATCATCTGCACGTAAAGGTTTGACTTTGATACTGTTGCTTTTTCAGTTAGGAAAAGTATCGGCGCAAGCACCTCATCCCGAAGCAGAATTCAAGGTGTTCCAATTTCCGGCTAATCAAATTCCACGTATTGATGGCGACATTTCCGATTGGGGGATGGTGCCCGAAAGCTATGTGGTAGGCACAAAAGATATGTGGGACGACACAGGAGTGCACTTTGAAACGGATGCAACAACACCTAACATAAAAGTAAAAGTAGGCTGGGTAAAAGGCGAGAACCGTCTGTACTTTTTGTACGAAGCTGAAGATAATTACTGGCAGTTTACGCGCCCGGGACTCGAAGATGATATTTTCGAATTGGTGGTGGATGGTGATCGTTCGGGCGGTTCGTTTATCGATCGTTTTTATCCCTTCAAGGATGTAAATAAATGGGATGCTTTTTTTGCTGTTCACGGCGTTCATGCACAAAATTACCATATTTTCACTCCTCCGGGCGATAAAGACTGGACCATGGTGTGGGGTTGTCAACCCTGGATCAAACAATTGCCCTACGCTAATGCCGCTTACAACTACTCTTTCAAAGAAGGTGAAAAAGGGAAATTGATCCTGGAATTTTTTATTACGCCTTTCGATTATGCAGGTACGGAACCTGCCCGTTCTACTCCAACGGTACTTACCGAGAACAAAAAGATTGGACTGTGTTGGGCGATTATTGATTTCGATGATGTAAATTCACCGAATAAGAATGGATTTTGGAACTTATCGTCGGAGCACAAAATGTATGGTCAGGCTGATTTTTTACGCAGCTTTCGTTTAATGCCACTCGAAGAGGGGCTTAGTAAGAAGTTGGCTGCCAAATGGAGTTTCACCGTTCTGGATATGAACCGCCGACTGGTTGCCTTTCAGGATGAATCGGCAGGTGAAATAAGTCATTGGAACTGGAGTTTCGGAGATGGAACAACTTCTACCGAACAACATCCGCAGCATGCGTACAAAGAAGCCGGCAACTACATTGTTACGCTGACCATTGATGGTGCGGCCGGAACAGCGAAATTGACCAAAGTGTGGGATGTAACATTGAAATAAAATTTTATAGTCAGAAATTATAAATGAAAAAATACTTAGGAATATTATTCGTGTTGATGTCCGTTCAATTGCAGGCATCAACATATTACAACGTTAGAGACTTTGGAGCAAAAGGCGATGGCAAAACAATCGATTCTCCGTCGATAAACAAAGCCATTGAAGCTGCAGCAAAAGCGGGTGGAGGAACAGTTATTTTTCCTGCCGGAACGTATGCCAGCTATTCAGTTCGCTTGAAAAGTAATATCTGTCTTCAGTTGGAAGCCGGCGCAACACTTTTAGCTGCCTTCCCCGAAAACGGAATCGGTTATGATGCTGCAGAGTCCAGTGAATTTACAAAGTTTCAGGATTTTGGACACAGCCATTGGCAAAACAGTTTAATCTGGGGTGAACATCTCGAAAATGTGACCATTTGTGGTCAGGGCCTAATTGATGGTGCAGGACTGACCCGTAACGAGAGTCATTTACCCGGAGTTGGTAACAAAGCCGTAAGTTTGAAGCTGTGCCGAAACGTGATTATGCGCGATGTGAAAATGCAAAACTGTGGTCATTTTGCGCTCCTGGCAACCGGAGTCGACAATCTTACGGTGGATAATCTACTGATTGATACCAATCGTGATGGACTTGATATCGACTGCTGTCGGAATGTGCGCATTTCCAATTGTACCGTCAACTCACCATGGGATGATGCTATTGTTTTGAAGGCCAGTTATGGACTTGGATTTTTTCGTGATACAGAAAATGTGACGATTACCAACTGTTTTGTGAGTGGTTACGATCGTGGCTCGGTAATGAATGGCACCTACCAGCGTGATGAACCGCAAGCGCCCGATCAGGGATTTGTTACCGGACGTATTAAATGCGGAACGGAGTCGAGCGGTGGATTTAAAAATATTGCCATTACCAATTGTGTTTTCGAACGTTGTCGCGGGTTGGCTCTCGAAACAGTTGATGGCGGTATTCTTCAGGATATTGTGATTTCAAATATTACCATGCGCGATATTGTTAACTCGCCCATTTTTCTTCGTTTAGGAGCAAGAATGCGTAGTCCGGAAAATACAGCGGTGGGTGAAATGAAGCGCATCACTATAGATAATGTGAACGTGTACAATGCTGATTCGCGTTATGGTTGCCTGATTTCAGGTTTACCCAACCATTACATTGAAGATGTGAAACTGAGTAATATCCGGATTGTGTATAAAGGTGGCGGTACAAGTGAGCAAGCTAAACTTACTCCACCCGAAAGTGAGAAACTGTATCCGGAACCCTGGATGTTCGGCCTAATTCCGTCTTCTTCATTTTATATTCGTCATGCTAAGAATATTGAGATAAGCGATGTAGACATAAGCTTTATGCAACCCGATTTTCGTCCATCGGTACAACTGGACGATGTGAAAGGCTCTGTATTCCAAAATGTGCGCATTACTCAGCCCGATGCACCCAAAAAGTTTGTGCTTATCAATAGCGATGAACCGATAATAAAATAAGTCACCCAATAACTCAAATCATAGAAATAATAGATATTATTTGTCGATGTCTTTTTTTTAACAATAAATTGATATACAGATCTCTAACCATTAATTTGTAACTTCTTAAATCAATCATATATGAACAAAATTAAATCCTTATTTGCAATTCCCTTACTTTGTTTGCTAAGTGCTTCTGCCGGAGCACAAAGTGTAGTGTCTCACGAAAAGACGAATGACTTCAATACTCCGCTTCATCTAATGAAACCGGACTATAAAACGCCTTATGGAGAGTTAACACCCGAACAGGTAAAAGTGGTGACCGATCGTGTTTTGACATTTCTGGAAACTGCAACTCCTACTAAAGTTATCAATAAAGACAGCAAAGCAATTATCACCGATTTCAAACAGATAGATAAAAACTCTGTTTTGGAACGCGGCACGTTCCGTTTGGCCAGTTACGAGTGGGGTGTGACGTATGCCAGCATGCTTCTGGTAGCCGAAAAAACAGGCGATGCCCGTTATACGAAATATGTATCCGATCGGTTTAATTTTTTGGCTGAAGTAGCTCCCTTTTTTGAGAAACTAAGAAAAGAAGGAATAGTTGAACCGCAAATGCGCCAGATTCTTCATCCCGAGGCGCTGGACGATGCCGGAGCAATGTGTTCGGCTATGATTAAAGCGCAAATTGCAGGGGTAAAATGTAACGACCGCCCGCTTATTGATAACTACATGGATTTTATCATGAACAAAGAATATCGTTTGGCAGATGGTATTTTTGCGCGCAACCGTCCACAACACAACACCGTTTGGCTTGATGATATGTTTATGGCTATTCCTGCTATTGCCAATATGGGAAAACTTACAGGAGATAAAAAATACTATGATGAGGCCATTAAGCAAGTTTTGCTTTTTAAACAACGCATGTGGGTGCCCGAGAAGAAATTGTTTCGCCACGGTTGGGTAGAAGGAATGAGCGATCATCCTTCATTTCATTGGGGACGTGCTAACGGTTGGGCAATTCTGACGATGACCGAAGTGCTCGATGCTTTACCAGCTAATTATCCCGGACGTGATAAAATTCTTTATTTATTTAAGGAACATGTGCGCGGTTTAGCAGCTTTACAATCAGGCGAAGGTTTCTGGCATCAGTTGCTCGATCGCAACGATTCGTATTTAGAGCTTTCGGCTACAGCTATTTATACTTATTGTATAGCTCATGCTGTGAACAAAGGATGGATCGATGCATTGGCATACGGACCGGTAGCTACGCTGGGTTGGAATGCCGTAACTACGCAGGTTACAGAGGCTGGTGAGGTTGATGGAACTTGTGTTGGTACCGGAATGGGATTTGATCCGGCTTATTATTATTATCGTCCGGTTCATCGGTTTGCAGCACATGGATACGGTCCGGTTTTGCTTGCCGGTGGGGAAATGTATGCTTTGATGAAGACAAAATTCCCAAAAATGAACGACAGTGCAGTGCAGTTTTACAACAGAAAACAAGACACTACTGCACCAATTTTCTCAGCTAAATAAAGGAGATCGGAATTCCGTTCTCCGCAATAACCAAATACTAAATACCAAAAAAAATGACAAGATCAGCTTTTAAAATGTTTCTGAAACCCGGCTTTGAGGCCGAGTACGAAAAACGCCACAATGAAATTTGGCCGGAATTATCAAAACTGTTGAAAGACGCCGGTGTGTACGATTATTCCATTTTTTGGGATAAAGAAACCAATATTCTTTTTGCAGTACAAAAAAACAGTGGCGAAGGTGGTTCGCAAGATCTCGGTTCTACCGAAATAGTCCAAAAATGGTGGGCATATATGGCAGATATTATGGAATCAAATCCGGATAACTCACCTGTTTCTATCGCTTTACCCGAACTATTCTATATGGAGTAGACCTTTTTGTTGAAAACAAACATCAAAAGAGCCGCGGGTTCTTCGGATGTTTGTTTTCATCCGTTTAAACTTTAGTTGTTTTTGTAAGTCAAATCAATCCATACAAGAACAAAAAATGACTTCAAGTCAATTCTAGACACTTTATCTCAATATCATGACCAAATCAATACGATTTTTTCTTCTCGCTTTAGGCGTATTCGCTTCCACTACTCTTTTTGCTACCGTAAAACCAGCCAGTTTATTTGCTGAGCACATGGTTTTGCAACGAAATATCCCCATTCCTGTTTGGGGAACTGCCCGCCCGGGCGAACAGGTTACTGTTACCCTGAACAAAACGGTTCAGACTTTTACAGCCGATACTTTCGGTAAATGGTTGGTTCGCTTACCAAAACAGAAAGCCGGTGGTCCTTATAAACTTCAAATAAAAGGAGAAAATACTATCACTATCGAAGATGTTTATGTGGGTGAAGTCTGGCTTTGCTCCGGACAGTCAAACATGGACATGACTGTTGCCAAGGAAGATCGCTACTGGTGTGGCGTTTTGAATGAAGACAAAGAAGTGGCAGAGGCAAATTATCCACAAATCAGAGTATTTGATGTTGATTTTACTCCTTCTCATACGTTAAAGTCGGAAGTGGTTGGTAAATGGGAAGTTTGTTCTCCTAAAACCGTTGGGCATTTATCAGCAGTGGCGTACTTTTTTGCTCGTGAAATTTATCAAAAACTTCATATTCCCGTGGGTATGATTACTTCGGCGTTTGGTGCCAGCACTGCCGAAACGTGGATAAGCAAACCGGCTCTGGAGGCACGTCCAAATTTGAAACCATTGCTCGATGCGTATGCTCAGAAATGGGATAAGTTTGTCGCCGATAGTGCTGTTGCATTGCCAAAGTACAGAGAAGATCTGGCCAAATTTAAAGGTAATCTGGCTGCAGCTCAGGCAGCTGCCGGCGATGTGAATACGAAAAAGCCTAAAGCACCCAAAAACCCTGATCCGGAAATGGATCAACACAATCCATACGTTTGCTACAATGGCATGATAGACCCTCTGATTCCTTACGCTATCAAGGGCGCATTGTGGTATCAGGGAGAATCGAACGGACCTTCGGCCAACATCTACCGCGAAATTATGGAAACTCTGGTGGCTGATTGGAGAACGCGTTGGACACAAGGTAATTTCCCATTCCTGTATGTGCAGTTGGCGAATATTGGCAAACCAATGACAGAGCCGGTGCAGAACAATTCGATGATGACTGTTCGTGAAGCTCAAATGCAGAATCTTTCTATTCCTAACACAGCTATGGCTGTGGCCATCGAAAATGCAGGTAACGATCCGGAAAATGTGCACCCAAAAAACAAACAAGCTATCGGGTATCGCCTTGGTTTAGCTGCCCGTGCTAACGTGTACGGCGAAAAGGTAGAATATTCAGGTCCAATGTACAAAAATCACAAAGTGGAAGGTAACACTATTCGTCTTTCTTTTGACCATGTAGGCAAAGGATTGGTAGCCAAAGATGGAAAATTGACCGGGTTTGCTATTTGTGGTGAGGATAAAAAATGGATGTGGGCTGATGCCAGAATAGTTGGAAAAACAGTGGTTGTTTCGAGCGATAAAGTAGTAAACCCCATTGCCGTTCGTTATTGCTGGGCAACGAACCCTCCGGCAAGTCTTTTGAATAAAGATGGATTGTGGACGCCGAACTTCAGAACGGATAATTTTTAATTTTAAGTAAACAGTACTACTAACCGCCCAACTAATCTACTACTGTAATGAAAGGCTTTTCGAAAATTACGATTCCTGTTTTTCTGGCATTTCTTTCACTCATTGGTGCTCCCGGATTGATGGCACAGCGACAAATGGAGAACCTCGACAGAGCTGTTGTTGCTGTTCGTTGTCCCGGCGATTCGGTGTATGTCGGCTGGCGGTTATTGGGCACCGAACCTGATGATATTGCATTTAATCTCTATCGGCGGAGCGGAAACGATAAACCGGTGAAATTAAATAAAACACCGATAAAAGAAAGTACTAATTGTCAGGTTGAAAAGCAGAATTTCACCGTCGATAATTGCTATTTTGTAAAAGCGATACTTGGTGGAGTGGAGCAGGAGGCAAGCAAACCTTTTACCCTAAAAGCAAATGTTCCGGTTCAGCAATACATCAATATTCCGCTTAAAACTCCCGAAGGGTACAGCCCTAACGATGTTTCAGTAGGTGATTTGGATGGTGATGGCGAATACGAGATTATCCTTCATCAAACCGCTCGTGGAATTGATTCTCCTTCGGCTGGTGTTTCGGGCTTACCTGTTTTTCAGGCCTACAAGTTAGATGGAACATTTCTGTGGCAGATAAACCTGGGAAAGAATATTCGCGAAGGTGCTCATTATACACAGTTTATGGTCTACGACCTTGACGGCGATGGAATTGCAGAATTTGCATGTAAAACGGCTGATGGAACTATAGATGGAGTGGGGAAAGTGATAGGTGATTCAACAAAAGACTATCGCAACCTGGATAAAAACAGTGGAACTTTCTACGGAAAAATACTGGATGGCCCCGAATATTTTACCATTTTCAGCGGACGAACCGGTGAAGCCCTTGCCACAACGGATTATATTCCGAACCGCTATCCTTTAAATGGATGGAATGGTCATGGTGGCAATGGAGGAAGTGACAATACAGGGAATCGCAGCGAACGTTTTCTGGCTTGCGTGGCTTATCTCGATGGCGTTCACCCAAGTGTGGTAATGTGCAGAGGCTACTACGGTAGAACTGTGCTGGCTGCTTGGGACTGGCGAAACGGAAAACTTACTTCACGATGGGTTTTCGATAGTAAAGATGGGGAGAACCCTTTCTCCGGACAGGGTAATCATAACCTGAGCGTGACGGATGTAGATGGCGATGGAAAGGATGAAATCATCTATGGCTCCATGGTGGTTGATGATAATGGCAAAGGATTGTTTTCTACCGGATTTCGTCACGGTGATGCTATTCATGTGGGTCATTTGCTGCCAAATCGTGCCGGACTTCAGGTATTTGGTGTTCATGAAATTGAAGAAGGAACAATAGGTGCGGGAGCAGCAGTTTACGATGCCAATACCGGAGAAGCACTGTACAAGGGTTCGATGGACAAGGATGTAGGGCGCGGAGTAGCCGAAGATATTTACCCTGAAAATCCTGGAGCTGAGATGTGGTTTTCGGGCTCGGGAGGATTGTTGGATATGAAAGGCAACCGGATAGGTGATGCACCAACATCCACCAACTTCCTTATTTGGTGGGATGGTGATTTAAGTCGCGAATTGCTCGATAAAAATTATATTGATAAATATAAGATGGGTCGAATTTTTACTGCCGAAGGTTGTGCTTCGAACAACGGAACAAAAGCAACTCCGGCTTTAAGTGCCGATATAGTTGGCGATTGGCGTGAGGAACTTATTTTACGCACAACGGACAATAAAAATCTAAGGATTTATACAACTACGATTCCAACTGCGCATCGCATTGTTACCTTGATGCACGATCCTCAATACCGCTTGGCTATTGCCACTCAAAATGTGGGTTATAACCAGCCTCCGCATACCGGCTTTTTTCTGGGCATGGGAATGAAAAAGCCGGTGCAGCCCAAGATTGTACTGGTCAAGAAAAATAGTGAGTTACACAAATAAAAGAACGAAACATGTCTACTTTTAAATCCGGATTAAAACGATCACTCTGCGCTCTTTTTTCATTGATAGCGGTGGCACTTTATGCTCAGAAACCGACTGAAAGTTCACGACGTATTCTGAATTTTGATAACGATTGGTGTTTTTCTTTGGGTGATGCCAAAGCTGCCGAGAACGTTACATTTGACGACTCGAAATGGAGAAAACTGGATGTCCCTCACGATTGGAGCATTGAAGGTGCGTACGATAAAGGCAATCCTACGGGTCGTGGAGGTGGATATTTGCCCGCGGGAATTGGCTGGTATCGAAAAAATTTTACAGTGGATGCAAGTGACGCCAAACAAAAATTCGTTATCGAGTTCGATGGCGTTATGGCCAATAGTGATGTGTGGATTAACGGATTTCATTTAGGTAAACGTCCCTATGGCTATACCAGCTTTAGCTACGACCTGAGTGGTCATTTGAAATTTGGGAAAGGAGCTGTGAATGTGCTGGCTGTGAGGGTGGATAACTCTATTCAGCCGGCATCGCGCTATTATGCAGGAGCCGGTATTTATCGACATGTGCGATTGGTAGTCACAAATCCAGTGCATATCGATCAGTGGGGTGTCTACATTTCAACAGCACAAGTGAGTGACAAAAAGGCAACGATTAACGTACAAACCAAAATAATAAATGCATCTGTTTTGGCAAATTCAGTTGTCCTCGAAACCACTGTTTTTGATCCGGCAGGCAAGGCGGTGAAATCCACCGAATCAAAACAAACTATTGCTGCCGGTACATCAGTTACTATCAAGCAATCGCTGCAACTTGATGCCCCGCAGTTGTGGGATATCAATCAACCCAATTTATACAGGGCGGTTACCAAAGTACAATCTGCCAAGTCGGTTATTGATGAGCAAACCAGTTCTTTTGGTATTCGCGACAGTAAGTTTGAAGCAGCCACCGGTTATTGGTTGAACGGTAAAAACATAAAAATTAAAGGTGCTTGTCTTCATCATGATGCAGGCGCGTTGGGTGCCGCTGTTCCGTTAAGAGCCTGGGAACGCCGCCTCGAATTACTGAAATCAGCAGGTGTAAATGCTATTCGTACCGCACATAATCCGGTTGCTCCGGAATTTCTGGACTTGTGCGATCGCATGGGCTTTCTGGTTATGGATGAAACATTGGATACCTGGAATGCGGTAAAACCGGGTAGTGAGAACGGCTACAACCTCTACTTCGATAAATGGTGGGAAAAAGATACCCGAGACATGGTGTTGCGGGACAGAAATCATCCTTCTGTCATTATTTATAGTGTTGGAAATGAAATTCGGGATAATCTGAACGATTCTGCAGGGTTCAAAAAATACAAAGATCAACAAGATCTGGTACATCAATTAGATCCGCAACGTCCGGTAACAATGGCTTTATTCCGTCCGGGATCGTCGCAGGTATATACTAATGGTTTTGCCGATAAAATGGATATAGTAGGACAAAATTATCGCGAAAGAGAATTGGTAGAGGCTCACGAGTCTAAGCCGGAACGCATTGTTATCGGTACTGAAAATGGCCATGGCCTTTCGGAATGGTTGGTGTTACGCGATAAACCTTATATGTCCGGACAGTTTTTGTGGGTTGGATTCGACTATCTGGGTGAAGCTCTCTGGCCGGAAATATCAAGAAATAATGGTTTGTTCGATCGTGTCGGAAACTGGACGCAACTCAGTTTTCAACGTCAGAGCTGGTGGTCGGATAAGCCGGTGGTTCATATCGTTCGCAAGTCGGATAATGCAGGTGTTGGTAAATGGGTTGCTAACTGGACTCCGGTTGATTTTGGAACTTATGATGAGGCAGACATTGAAGTGTATAGCAATTGCGATGAAGTAGAACTGTTTTTAAATGATAAGTCGCTGGGCGTAAAACCGAAACCGGCCAATGATGCTCCCCGGTCGTGGAATGTTACTTTCGAAAAAGGAACACTCAAAGCAGTGGCCAGAAATGCCGGAAAAATAGTAGCTACGGATGAGTTGAAAACTGCCGGTGCTCCTGCTAAAGTTTTGCTTACTGTTGACAAGCCCGGCATTACAAAAACATGGGATGATGTGTCTTATGTTACAGCCACCGTGGTAGATGCCAATGGTGTTATTTGTCCGAATACCGATAAACTGATGACGTTTGGAATTTCCAAATCGGGCAGTATAATTGCTGTAGATAATGGCGATGTAAGCAGTCATGATTCGTATCGGGGAGTAGAACGACGTAGCTACAATGGTCAATGTATTGCCATTGTCCGTGCCAAATCAGCAACAGGACCAATCACCATTACTGCCACTTCTCCAGAATTGGAAACGGGAAAAATAACAATTAATGTAAAATAAGAGTACACTAAAAATAGAATAATGAAACAATTCATATTTATAGCCATAACCGTGGTTTTATCTTTGACAACCGGGCAGGCTAAAGAAAAAAAATCTCTTTTTCGTTTTGATTTTGGAGCCGGGAGATCTCAAAAAGGCTGGACTAAGATAGACCCTTCAACCCTTTATTCAGCCGAAAAGGGATATGGACTAATTCTGTCGGGTACAATAGAGGCAAATGCTATCAACGCTGACAAGTCCCATTTCGTAAGCAGTAAGAGTCCTTTTTATTTTGAAGTACAGCTTCCCGAAGGACATTATCAAATAGAGTTGACCTTGGGAGGATCACCCGATGCAACTTCTACTACTGTGAAAGCCGAATCGCGCCGACTGATGCTCGAAAATATCCAAACGGGAAAAGGCGAAAGTGTGAAGAAAACCATTATTGTTGACGTACGTACTCCCCGAATTAATGATACGGAGCAGATAAAACTGAAAGAGCGTGAATTGAAATATATTAATTTCGACAATAAACTTACGCTTGAGTTTAATGGCGAGCATCCTTGCGTTTCGGCCATTAAGATAAAGAAAGCAGATGAATTACCAACTATTTTTCTGGCTGGAAATTCTACCGTTACCGATCAGGAATACGAACCCTGGGCTTCGTGGGGACAAATGTTTCCACGCTTTTTGAAACCGAATGTGGTTGTAGCCAATTATGCCGAATCGGGTGAAACGCTGTTGGCTTTCAAACGCGAGAAACGCTTGCAGAAGTTATTGAGTCAGATGAAAACGGGTGATTATTTGTTTATTGAATTTACGCACAACGATCAAAAGCCGGGTGCTAATCATCTGGATGCTTTTACCACTTACAAAGATGAATTGAAATCGTATATTGCCGAAGCCCGGAAAAAAGGTGGAAAACCTGTTCTGGTTACTTCAATGAATCGTCGTCGTTTTGACGAGAATGGAAAAATTATCAACACGCTCGAAAACTACCCTGATGCCATGCGTCAGACAGCTGCCGAAGAAAAGGTGCCGTTAATAGATTTGAACGCTATGAGTAAGGTTTTTTACGAGGCCATGGGACCCGAAAACTCCAGGAAAGCTTTTGTTCATTACCCTGCCAATACTTATCCGGGGCAGGATAAAGCGTTGGCCGACGATACCCATTTTAATCCATACGGTGCTTACGAGTTATCGCGCTGTATCGTTGCGGCAATTATTCAGAGTAAACTGGACCTGACCCGATTCTTGATTGATCCGGTTACTGTTTTTGATCCCGCAAAGCCCGATGCATTAACCGATTTTCACTGGTACGAAAGTCCATCGGTAAATCTCATTAAGCCGGATGGTAATTAAATTCAAAACGAAAAGATAAATTTTAATCTTTTTAGCCGAACAACCGCTTCAGGCGGTTTGTCGGATGAGCAAGAATAATTGCCTAAATTCAAAGAGCAAGAAGAAAATATAAGTTTTAATGTTGAAGATCATCTTTTTCTGATCCTCAAATAAATATAAGAACCAAAGTGTATGAAAAGAGTATTTTTAGTGTTATGTGTGTTGGCAGTTTTTTTATCGGCTCAATCGGCTGACTATGTGATTACTGATTATGGGGTGCATGTGGATAGTACCCGAATAAATACGCAGGCTATCCAATCAATTATCGACAAGGCATCGACCGACGGAGGTGGAACGATAGTAATCCCCAAAGGCGTTTTTCTTTCGGGAGCGCTCTTTTTTAAACCGAACACTAAACTGCGTTTGACCGAAGGTGCTGTTCTGAAAGGTTCCGATAATATTGCCGATTATCCATTGATTCCTTCGCGGATGGAAGGAAAAAGTATTCATTATTACGCTGCATTGGTCAATGCTTATCATGTGGATAGTTTTGCGATATCCGGCTCTGGAAAGATAGATGGCAATGGATTGAAATACTGGAAATACTTCTGGGCGTATCGCGATTCGATGAAACTCAAAGGTAAATATGCTACTAATCTCGAAGTGCACCGTCCACGATTGTTGTTTATCTGGGGATGCGATAAGGTAACTATTTCGGGGGTGAAGTTGCATAATTCAGGATTTTGGACCACTCACCTGTACCAATGTAACGATGTGCTCATCGAAAATTGTGATATTCGCTCACCTTTCCGACCGGTGAAGGCGCCCAGCACCGATGGTATTGATATAGATGTTTGTAAACGTGTGACCATTCGCAAATGCTATATTTCGGTGAATGATGATGGAGTGTGTATTAAAGGAGGTAAAGGACCGTATGCCCATAAACTTTCCGAGAATGGAATTGTAGAAGATGTATTGGTGGAAGACTGTGCATTCGGCGAATCGCACGGATTGTTGACATTGGGAAGCGAGAGCATTCACGCCCGCAATATCACCGTTCGAAACTGTACTATTGATAGCAATACACCGATATTAAGGCTCAAAATGAGACCGGATACCTATCAGGTTTATGAGAATATAACCATTGATAATATTACAGGTAAATGCGGTAGTATTATCGATGTGAAACCCTGGACTCAATTTTTTACAATGGAAGGCAGCCATGAGAAACCCTATGGCATTGTCCGGAATATTTCTATTTCAAATATCAATGTACAATGTAATAGTATTGGCGAGATTGCAGGCAATCCATTGGATAAAGTTTCAACTATTTTGTTGCGGAATATTAAAGCCACAGCCAAAGATCCTGCTTTGAAATGCAAATATACGGGAGTGAAAACTGAGAAAGTAATTGTAAATGGTAGTCCGTTGATTTTTAAAAAGTAATATGAGAAATTTAAAGACGATTATAGTCCTGGGGTTGGTTACCTTGACTATTTTATCATTCAAAAGCTCCGACAAAGTGAATGTTTGGATGATAGGTGATTCGACCATGGCCAACAAACAAGCTGATAAAGCTCCCGAAACCGGTTGGGGCATGGTGATGAATGAGTTTGTGAAAGCAAATGTTACGGTTCATAATCATGCTTTAAACGGTCGTAGTTCCAAAAGTTTTTTGGATGAAGGGCGTTGGGCGGCTATTTACGACAGCATTCAGCCCGGCGATTATGTGATTATTCAGTTTGGGCACAACGACGAAAAACCTGCCGAAAAATTACATACCGATCCTTCCACCACCTACAAACAATTATTGAAAAAATATATTGATGAAACGCGTGCCAAAGGTGCTAATCCGATGATTTGTTCTTCTATTGTTCGCCGCCATTTTGATGGGAAGGGCGGTTTGAAAGATACCCATGGGGCATACATTTCTGCCGCTCGCGAGATTGCAGTTGAAACCGGTACACCCTACGTCGATATGGAAGCAAAAACCAGAACGGTAGTTGCCGGGCTGGGATCCGAAAAATCAAAATCGTTGTACTTGTTTTGCAAGCCGGGAGAATATTCTAACCGAAAGGAGGGCGTGCAGGATTCTACTCATCTGAATCGAAGAGGAGCGATGGTAGTTGCAGGATTATTTGTAAAAGAAGTGAAAAAGCAAAAACTGCCACTGGGTAGGCTTTTGAAATAAATCCAAAGTTTGTATTTGATTCACATATTTCGTAAAAGTCTAATTTGTAATTAAATGAAAGTCATACTCTCTGTTGTTCTGTGTTTTTGTGTATCGCTCCAGTCTTTTGGAATTGTGAAAGAAAAAAAAGGAACCTATAAAGTTATTCATAGCGGTGTTGCCTTGTTCGATCAATTCAATAAGGAGGTCAATGCTCACGGCGCCTGTATTGTAAAAGAGGGCAACCGGTATTATCTTTTCGGAGAGTATAAATCGGATACAGCCAATGTTTTTACGGGCTTCAGTTGTTACTCATCAACCGATTTAGCAAACTGGAAGTTTGAAAGAATCGTGTTGCCTGTGCAAACTGATGGCCTTTTGGGTCCCAACCGGGTTGGAGAGCGGGTGAAAGTAATGAAATGCCCGTTAACCGGAGAATTTGTAATGTATATGCATGCCGATGATAGGGGGTACAAAGATCCGCATGTTGGCTATGCAACCTGTAAAACCATAAACGGCGATTATCAGTTTAAAGGAGCATTGATGTTTAATGGCAAACCGATTAACAAATGGGATATGGGTACGTTTCAGGATACCGATGGCAATGGATACCTGCTTATTCATCATGGATATATCTATGAATTATCGGACGATTATAAGTCGGTAAAACGACTGGTTGTAAATCAAAAACAAGGCGGCGAATCGCCGGCCATTTTCAAAAGCAAGGGGCTTTACTACTGGCTAAGTTCAAATCTCACCAGTTGGGAGCGCAACGATAATATGTATTTGACTTCCGCTTCGCTTGAGGGACCATGGACTTTTCGTGGACTTTTTGCACCCGAAGGTTCGCTAACCTGGAACTCACAAACAACTTTTATACTCCCCATAACGAATAAGAAAGACACTGTGTTTATGTTCATGGGCGACCGCTGGTCGTACCCCCGACAAGGCTCGGCGGCCACTTATGTTTGGCAACCCATTACGCTCGATGGTGATAAAATGTCGATACCTGCGTATCACGAAAATTGGACTCTGAATGGAAACAAGGCACAACGATTGGCTGTAAAACAGAAAATGAAATCCATTAAAACAAGTGCCGATGTCAAAACAGGTGATTGGAAATCGGAAAACGGAACATTTCGTGCAAAAGAAAAAGGCTCACTGCTTTCAGTTCCATTCAAAGGCCGGCAAATCGGTATAAAAGGATGGTCCAATTCTACCAGTGGTTATGCCAGGGTTATCCTCCGAAACAACAGCGGCAAAGAAATTATCAACACGATTGTTGATTTTTATAGTAAAAATGAATATTCGTCCCTAAAGTTCTTAAGCCCGGTGTTGGAATATGACGACTATGTGCTGAACGTTGAAGTGTTGGGTGAACATTCGAAGTGGAGCGATAAAAGAAAGTCAGATTACGGCAGCACAGATGATTCTATAATTATCGAAGATGTGTTTTTATCAGATGCAAATTAGCGATAATAACTAATTTCTATGCGCTTTTTTATTGATGCCCATTACCATTAAATTTCCCTTAAAATACATGTCTATTTATATGAAAAAAGCAGTTATCTCCCTTTTGCTATTGTTATCGCTTGGTTTACTTTCCTTTAAAAATCAGGAAAGTTCTGTGGTTCTAACCAAAATTAAAGTCAAAGCTCCATTTGAAATGCCCGACATCAGTGTTCCCGATTTCAAAAAGTGTAAATCATTTCCGATTACCAATTTTGGTGCCGTGCCTGGCAATAAAGAAAAAACCACGCAAGCCATTGCCAAAGCCATCGACCAAGCCAACAGCCTTGGAGGGGGAGTTGTTGTGATTCCTGCAGGCGAATGGCTTACCGGCAAAGTTCATTTGAAAAGTAATGTTAATCTGCACTTGAGCAAAGGGGCTGTTTTACTTTTCGATGATAATCCGAACGACTATTTGCCGGCTGTAAACACAAGCTGGGAAGGTATGGAATGTATGAATTATTCACCGCTCATATATGCCTGGAAATGTCAGAACATTGCTATTACCGGCGAGGGAACCATCAAAGCCAAAATGGATTTGTGGAAAATTTGGGGTGCAAGGCCTCGTCCACATATGGAGAGTCTGAAACGCCTGTATAATATGTCGTATCAGAATGTGCCAACCGAAGAACGATTGATGGTGAATGACACAGCGCACTTGCGCCCGCATTTGATTCAGTTCAACCGTTGTGAAAATATCCGTCTCGAAGGCTTTTCCATCGTCAATAGTCCTTTTTGGACAATCCACATGTATCTTTCGAAGAATATTCTGCTACGCAAACTAAATGTGTATGCACATGGTCATAACAACGATGGTTTCGATCCCGAAATGAGCCAGAACATTCTTGTGGAGAATTGTAAATTCGATCAGGGCGATGATGCGATTGCCATTAAGTCCGGTCGCAATCAGGAAGGATGGCGTATTCAGGTACCGACTAAGAATCTGGTTATCCGCAACTGTACGGTAAAGAATGGCCATCAACTTGTCGCTGTTGGAAGTGAACTCTCGGGCGGTATCGAAAATGTGTATGTGCACGACTGTGTTGTGAATAACGGCGCAAAAATGTTTCACATCGTATTTATTAAAACAAATGAACGCATGGGTGGCTATGTGAATAATATCTACATAAATAATATCAAAGCAGGGAAAATGGATCTTGGCATTTTGGGCATCGAAACCGATGTGCTTTATCAATGGAAGGGTTTGGTGCCAACTTATGTACGCAAACTGACACCGATAAAAAATATTTATCTCGAAAAAATTAAAGTCCGGAATGTGAAATTCAAATCGAGAATTCTGGGTCAAAAAGAATTACCCGTTGAAAATATCTTTTTGAAAAATGTGGAAGCGGATACTATTCGGGACGGGCAGAGACATATTCATGAGAATGTCATTAATTTCAATGAAAATAAATAAATATACAAATACAGATTACTTATCAAATTATTATCCAATATTTATGAAAAACACACTGGCAATTGCCCTTCTGATAGTAAGCTCTTTTCTGTTTACTCAGGGGCTACAAGCACAAATAGGTAAACGTTTCCCGTCCGAACGAAAAGAAATAAATGATCCGGTAACCGGAAACAAACTCATCTTCCTGACAAGTACACCTGCCGGCGATTCGAAGATTTATCAAACTCACAATCAATGGACCTCGGATGGTAAATGGCTCATCTTTCGATCGGGTAGGGTAAAAGGCGAAGCCATGGCTGTGAATGAAAAAACCGGCGACCTTGTTCAGGTGAGCGAAGGTGGTTATAGTGGAATGCTCAATGTGGCCCGCAAATCCATGAAGCTATACTTTATGCGTAAACTGGGAACCGATTCTATAAATAGTTCTCTTTCCATTATTGAAGTAGATTTGGCTAAACTATTTGCCGATAGTAAAGCAGGAACGTTGAAACCGTCAACTGCATACGAACGTGTTTGTGGCATCACACCACCCGAACTGGAAGCTGGTGGCGATATGGCATTGGACGGTGACGAGGAATGGGTTTGGTTTCGGGTTGGAAAAGCCGAAGCGCAGAGGCATTTGGCTGCGGATGTAAAAATAGAACCAAGTTTTGGCCCCCGGAAAATGGGAGCAGGACCTGCCGGAATAGCAGGTATGAACGTGAAAACAGGTGAGTTTAAATATGTTGTTTCTGTTCCGTTTCAGGTGGGACACATTCAAACGAATCCCTGGGTGGCCGGGCAAATTATTTTCTGTTGGGAAACCGGTGGAAAATCACCTCAACGTACCTGGATAGTGAATTCCGATGGTTCGGGTTTGCGTCCGCTCTATCCCGAAGCTTCTTACGAATGGATTACTCACGAAGCGGTCATCAGCCCCGATGAAGTGGCTATAGCCATTATGGGACATCGTAAGGTTAAAACGGAATCGGATACTACTGCTGTAAAAGGAACCGATGTCAATGGAGTCAATCCCGGACAAGATGCCGGTTGGGGTGATTCGGGTACCCGCGAGAAACCGTCGGGATTGGGAATCGTAAACATAAATACGCGCGAAATGACTATCGCCGGACAAACGCCAAGCGGAAGCGGCTTTTGGCATGTGAATGGCTCTGCCGACAAGCACTTTGTGGTGGGTGATGACTTTGTCCGCAATATTTATCTAATCGACAGACGTACACACGAGATGGTGTTGCTCTCAACGGGTCACAAAGCCACTGCTGCCGATCACCCGCATCCAACGTTTAGCCCCGATGGAACAAAGATCGAAATTCAATCGGCCATGCTTTCGGCCGACAACCGTTCAATGAACATTTGTGTTATTCCTGTGCCGAAAAAGTACTTGAAAAAGTAATCGTTAAGTTTACTCAAATTGTTATTGATGAATATAAAGCGTGATTACAAAGCTTTGCGCATGAGAAGAAAGTATGTAAGCTACTTATTCTTATTCTACTTTCTGACTGCTCCTACGGCAGTAGGGGGCAGTGAGTTGCGCTTTAATCATCTTACGGTTGATGATGGACTTTCGCAAAACTCAGTGCATGCCATTGCCAAAGATAAATTCGGGTTTATGTGGTTTGGCACCTGGGAAGGGATCAGTCGTTTCGATGGGTATACTTTCAAGCTTTTCAGGGCCGATGAAGATAATGCAGCTGCATTGTCCAATAATCGTGTAAATGCTATTGTAACCGATACTGTTGGCAATATTTGGGTTTTGACCGGCGATAGCCGGTACCTGTTTCGCTTTAATTACGATAAAGAAAATTTTACCCGCTTTATTCCTGACAAAGTCTCTCCGGCAATTCGTCAAAAGCTATTCGGCTATGCCCGCAGCAAGAAAAGAACTGAAAATAAGCACTACAGTTGGGTGGGCTCTGCCGGCGGATTGTTGCAGTCCGATAAACGTACAGGTTTAAGAACCGTTTATCATACCGATCGCAACTCTCCCTTTGCCCTGAGTGATCAGGTGATTAACGTCCTTTTTCTTGATGAAGGAGATAAGCTCTGGGTAGGTACTCAAAACGGTGGAGTAAATCTTTCCAACCTCCGCAACGCACATTTTGATTATTATTCTGTAGGAAGTTTCGGATTACATAACAATGTAGTTCGTGCCGTTGGGCAGGATCAAACCGGAAAACTCTGGACAGGCACTGATGCCGATGGAATTACGGTGATAGATCGCAGTAAGTCACGCCCGACTTTTACGCGCTATGGAAAAGATAAACTTATTGATCCGAATATTCGCTCCATTTATTGCGACCGATTTGGTTATGTATGGATAGGAACTAAAGGCGGACTGGACAGATTTGACCCACGCACCGGTGTGTTTAAGCACTATTATGCACGGATACCCGGAAGTATTCCTCATTCCTGGGTGTTTCGGATAATGGAAGATCAGCAGGGAAATTTGTGGGTTGGAACTTTCAAAGGCATAGCCAGATACGATCGGGTGAATGACCGTTTTTTATGTTATGATCCTTCCATAACTTTAGGAAGTGGCAATGTACGGGATATGCTGGATGATGGAAAAAATGGTCTTTGGGTGGCTACCGAAAGGGGAGGGCTTACGCATTTGGAGCGTGATCCGGCAAATCGTTCTTCTGAAACATTCATCCCGCATCATTACCGGCATATCAGTGGAAATTCAAATTCATTGATTAACGACATGGTGCTTTCGCTGGCACGGGATATGGATAATAAGCTGTGGATTGGAACAAACAGCGGTCTGTGCCGGCTTGATCCAAAAACCGGAGATTTTTTGCGCTTCTCGGTGGCTAACGGATTTCCGGATGACCTAATAATGGGCTTACTCACAGATGGAAAGGGGAATGTGTGGATTAGTCATAAAAAAGGACTGACTCGTATGAATATCCGGACTTTTACGCGTCGAACCTTTACCAGCTTCGATGGCTTGCAGGGAAATGAATTTACGAATGCCTGTTACAAAAACCCCCGAACGGGTGAACTCTTTTTTGGCGGAACAAATGGGCTGAATGCATTTTTCCCCGATAGAATTTCTATCAACTCAAAGAAAAATCATCCTGTCCTCACGGGTCTGAAGATTATGAACCAACCGGTAGAAGTGGGTTCGCTGGTGAATGACCGGATTGTATTGGAAAAATCCTTATCGAACTCGGAACAGATTACTCTCAACTGGCAGGATGTGAACTTCAGCATCGTGTTTTCGTCGTTGGATTATGATAATCCGCAGGGATGCAGGTTCAAGTATATCCTCGAAGGGATGGATGGGCAGTGGATGTATACCGATGCGTCAATGCGCGAAGCTACTTACACGCATTTGTCAGCCGGTACTTATATTTTCAAAGTGTATGCCTCTAACAATGATGGTGTATGGTCAGATCAACCGGCTTATGTACAAATAAAGGTATTGCCTCCGTGGTGGTTCTCGTGGTGGGCAAAATTGTTTTACGTGATACTGGTCTGTTTTATTGCCTGGCTGGTGTATCGCTATATTGCATCGCGTATTGAGTTTCGTAATCGATTGGTACACGAACGATTAAAAAACGAGAAAAATGAAGAACTGATGAACATAAAGTTGCAGTTTTTTACCGAGATATCGCACGAATTCCGTACACCACTCACGTTAATCATCGACCCGCTGGAACGCTTGCTTTCCGGCTGTTCCGACGAGGAACAAACCCGTTATTACCTTCAGTTGATGAGCCGCAATGCCAAACAATTGCTCGAGTTGATTAACCAGCTGCTGGATTTCAGAAAATTACAATCGAAAAACTTGTCGATGCACTATACAACTACAGATATGGTGGCTTTTGTACGCACTCTCACCTCTGCTTTCGAACATAAAGCGGCGGAGCAGCACATTCATTTCGTAGTGCAGGCAGCTACCGATAAGCTGGATGTTGATTTTGATGCCGATAAAATGAGAAAGATACTCAATAATCTGCTCTCAAACGCCTTTCGATTCACACCTGCCTATGGCGAAATTGTAGTCAGGGTGTTGACCAGTGATGCTTATCCCGATAAGATAATCGTTGAAATACAGGATAGTGGCGTAGGTATTTCGCCGGAACATCACGACAAAGTATTTGATCCGTTTTATCAGGTAACCGGTGAATATACACAATCACAGGGGTCGGGCATCGGACTGGCTTTAACTAAAGAGCTGGTGCTCTTACACGGTGGCGAAATTAGTTTGATGAGCGAAAAAGGGGCTGGTACCTGCTTTCGTTTCATCATCCCTTGCCGACAAGAATCTGTGACTACCGAACCGGCAGTGGTGGGCGAATTAATTCCGGTCCCTCCGGCTACTGTTGTTTCTGCTTTGGATGAACAGTCGGATGCTGAGCGTCCACTTATACTTATCGTCGACGACAATGCTGACATACGGGAGTACTTTAACGTGAATTTTCGTGAAACTTATCGCATAGCTAGTGCAATTGATGGTTTGGATGGGTTTAATAAAGCCATTGAACTCATTCCTGATCTAATTGTCAGTGATATAATGATGCCGGGTATCGATGGTATAGAGTTATGCAAACGACTGAAAACCGACGAGCACAGTAGTCATATCCCGGTAATTTTACTCACGGCCCGCCAGACGGACGAGTCGAGGATTGAAGGTTACGGAACCGGTGCGGATGCTTACGTTACCAAACCCTTTAGTACGGAAGTGTTGGGTGCGCGTATGGCAAATCTTTTGGAGCAACGGCTGAAACTCAGGGAGCTATTCACAAATGGGTCACCAACAGAGTTTCGTAAGATAGTGGTCAATATTACCGATGAATCATTTTTAAACAAAGTGGTTTCTCTGATGGACGAGCATATGGAAGAATCTGATTTCGACCCGGACAAGCTGGCTGTTTGCCTGAAAATGAGTCGCTCGCAACTGTATCGGAAGATCAGGGCACTTACCAACCGGACCGTACATGATTTTATGACTTCCATTCGAATGAATAAGTCGAAGGAATATCTTCTTAGTGGCGAGTATTCCGTTTCCGAAACGGCATATAAAGTAGGGTATTCGCTCCCAACAAATTTTACCCGCACATTTGCAAAGCAATTTGGTGTTAGTCCTACAAAATACATCGAACGACACAAGAAATAGTTCTAACCGCCTTCGGGATTGTCTAAAATCTACCGCTTGATTTGTTTTGAGACGATATGATTGTTTTCCAATGATAGATATAGCCTAAATTTGCACTCAGATTTAGTTCAACTGAAAATCTGAAAAATCATACATATGAATCTTAATTATAAGCTGGCAGGACTTCTTATCTGCATGACAACGAAGTTTTTTGCAGCAGACCATCTCTCATCCGATAGCATTTTTATTGCTAAATATAAAGCCGATAAAGCATGTGCCATCAGTTATACTTTTGACGATGGACTTCAGGAGCAATTTACGTTGCTGTATCCAAAACTCGAGAAGCTGGGTATGAAAGCCACATTTTTTATTAATGGGAATACGGTTAATGAAGGAGAAAAAGGACCATACAATAATCAACCGCGGATATCGTGGAAGGATCTGAAAACGATGTCGAATCAAGGTCATGAAATTTCAAATCATGGATGGTCGCATAAAAATCTGGTCAAATGCACTATTGATGAAGTGCATATCGAAATTGACAGGAACGATAGCATTATCGAAGCCCGAATTGGGACAAGACCCACTACCTATTGTTACGCCGGAAATAGTAAGAACGATGAAGTAGTCCGACTGGCATCTATCCATCGGGTAGGAACGCGTACCGAACAATTTTCTGTGGGGAGTAAATCGACTAAAGAGAATTTGGTGGATAGAACGAAAGCACTCATTTCGTCTGGCGACTGGGGTGTGACCATGACACACGGGATAATCAACGGCTACGATGCTTTTAAATCCGACACTATACTGTGGGATTACCTCGAATATGTGAAATCGTTGGAAGATAAAATATGGGTCGGAACATTTCGTGAGGTGGCAGCTTACACCGCCGAGCAAAAAAATGTAGGACTTGAAATGATTCAAAAAGGAGAAAAATATATGATTACGCCTCATAGCACACTCGATAAATCCCTTTTCAACTACCCCTTGACGATGGTTGTGCAGAAAAGTGGAATACACAAAATTTCTGTAAAACAGAACGGTAAGCAGCTGGCTGTGAAAATATTCCCCACTAAAGTATTGTTCGACTTTAACCCGCATGGGGGCAACATTATTATTCAAATAAAATAACGGTTGATCAACAAAGCCCGGTTGGGTTCCGATCTCACATTTTTTCTTGTGATATATAAAAATCAAACAAATTGAACTATGAATTGGTACAAATACCTCTGCCTTGCATTCTTTCTGATTTCTATGAACATAGCTTCGCAGGGGGCTTCATCTGTGAATCCCACTGATACAACCTTAATGAATTCCAGGTGTAAAATAAATACAGAAAAGGTTTGGGTGTTTATTTTGGCCGGACAATCGAATATGGCAGGACGTGGTAAAATAGAAGCTGAGGATACCATCACCTCCCCAAGAATTCTGACTATAAATGACAAAGGCGACATTATTCCGGCCAAAGAACCTTTACACTTTTATGAGCCGGGAATGAAAGGAACCGGTTGTGGTTTGGCATTTGGTAAAACACTTCTTAAATACATACCCGGTGATGTTACGATACTTCTTATCCCCACGGCAGTAGGTGGTAGCTCCATCAATCAGTGGATTCGAAATTCCACTCATCGGGGTGTTCCGTTGCTCTCTAATTTCAGAGAAAAAGTTGAAATCGGAAAACGCTACGGAGAAGTGAAAGCTATTTTGTGGCATCAGGGTGAGTCGGATGCCAATGATGAAGGCATAAAATCCCGACAAGAGAAGCTCGGAACACTGTTTACTCAATTCAGAAAAGCAGTTGGAAATCCAACTTTGCCCATTCTGATGGGAGAGCTTGGAAGTTATTCCAACGAGAAGGAGTTATGGTTGCAAATGAACGAACAGATACGGGCTTATTCTTCTGCGGATAAATATACTTCAGTTATAAAAACTTCCGATTTGAAAAACAAAGGCGATTTCCTGCACTTCGATTCCAAAAGTCAACGTGAAATGGGAGCGCGGTTTGCAAAGGAATATAAGCGTAAATGGCAGAATCGATAACATTCGCCAATTTTGGGGTGGGATGATAAATTTAGGGGCTACTACTTTTTGGGAAGATTTCAATTTGGATTGGACAGTAAATGCCGCAGGCATAACCGACATTGTTCCGGCATGAAAAAAGGATATTCATAGCGATTTTGGAGATTATTGTTATAAACAGTTGCGGCATAGTCTATGTCATGGCTGGTCTTCAGGCCCTACACCTTGGTTGAGTGAGAACGTATTTGCACATAAATCGTTTGTTGTAAAATGGAACGGCGTTGTGTACCATTTTTATTGTGCGGTAAACAAAGCCAATCAGCAGGGGATAGCTGTTGCGACTTCAAAAGATTTTGGGAAAAGTAAGTTATCATTTTATCAGGATAAAAAATAAGAAACAATGAAAACACTATTGGGAATAATCGTTTGTTCACTTATAATAAATATTGGCAATGCCCAAGTCCCCGGCATTTTAAAAAGCCGACTTGGCGAGGGCATAGAACAGGACAAACTACAGCGTTATTACATTACGCCCAAACGCGTAGTTTGGACGTCAGATTCGACCGGTAAAACGGTAGTGAATACCAAAGTTCTGTTGAATAACGGAAACTCGCAACCCTATTTTGGCATAGATAAAAACAAAGTATGCCGGGTAATAAACGAAAAAGGCAAAACAAACGGATTTCTTCTCGATTTTGGCACCGAATTGCACGGAGCAATACAAATTACCACATCAAGCTCAAACAACATTACCCCCAAAGTGCGAATCTGTTTGGGTGAGTCGGTTAGCGAAGCTATGAGCGATGTTCGTGGCGACGCAAAAGCAAAAGGTGGAGCAACCAACCATCATTCCATGCGCGATTTTACAATTACTCTTCCTGGTTATGGCACGCTCGAAATTGGCAATTCAGGTTTTCGGTTTGCACGGATTGACCTCGTTGATACCATGGACGAAGTGGCATTTAAGGAAATCAGAGCTGTGGCTCTAATCAGAAATAGTCCCTACCTGGGGTCGTTCGCTTGTAACGATACGCTTCTAAATAAGATCTGGTTGACAGGTGCTTATACCGTTCACCTCTGCATGCAGGAATATTTGTTGGATGGAATTAAACGCGACCGTATGGTTTGGATGGGTGATATGCACCCGGAAATTATGACGATTAACAGCGTTTTTGGTTATCAGGAAATAGTACCCAAAAGTCTTGATTTCTGTCGTACAGCCACTCCATTACCTAAATGGATAAACGGCATCAGTTCCTATTCAATGTGGTGGATTATTGCTCAGCACGATTGGTATCTGTATCATGGTAATCTTGCTTATCTCAAAGAGCAACAGGAATATCTCTCAGGCCTGCTCAAGCTCTTAATGACACAGGTCGACAGCTCCGGTAATGAAAGTATAAAAGAAAAGATGCGCTTCTTAGACTGGCCATCAAGCGAAAATCCTAAAGCTATTCACGCTGGTTTACAGGCTCTAATGATTATAGCTTTTAATCGTGGGGGAGAACTCTGTCAAATTCTTGGCGACAATCACTTGGCTGAAGAATGTTTAAAAATGTCAGATAAGATGAAACAAACCATTGCCGAGCCTAATGGGAGTAAGCAAGCTGCTGCACTAATGGCTATTGCTGGTATCATGCCTTCTCAAATAGCGGATAAGAATTTCATTGCAGTAGGAGGGGCTCGAAACTTCTCAGCTTATTACGGATGCTATATGTTGCAGGCTCAGGCTTTGGCCGGAAACTATCAGGGTGCTATCGATAATATTCGCCAATTTTGGGGTGGGATGATAAATTTAGGGGCTACTACTTTTTGGGAAGATTTCAACCTGGATTGGACAGTAGATGCCGCAGGCATTACAGACATTGTACCGGCAGGAAAAAATGATATTCATAGCGATTTTGGAGATTATTGTTATAAACAGTTACGGCATAGTCTGTGTCATGGCTGGTCCTCAGGCCCTACCCCTTGGTTGAGTGAGTATGTATTGGGAGTCTCTGTGGTGGAGCCTGGCTGTAAAACGATACGTATTGTACCACATTTAGGTGATTTACAATGGGTGGAAGGAACGTTTCCAACTCCATACGGAGTAATTAAGATCCGACATGATAAGCAGTCAAATGGAACTGTTGTGTCGAAAATTTCATCTCCCAAAGAAATTCGTATTATCCGAAAATAAATTAAATATACAAGTCAATGAAATCAAGAGTCATATTTTTTTATACCGTTATGTTCGCTTTTCTAAACGTTACACTGGCACAAAACAGAGTATTTGACCCGCTATTGGATCGAAACGTAAAGGTATTAGAAGCGCTAGATAGAAAGAGTTCCGGAGAATATATGTGGTACCCTGGACAGCTCAGTGCGCATCTTCAACAAAAACGGCTGAAAGAGTCGCGAGAGCGCTGTGTAAACGTTGGTTACCCGGGTAAGTTTTATGCCCCGGCAAATACGACTTCCTTCCGTAAAGAGCTAAACTTTTCGAAGAAAACCACTATTGAATGGAAATCTACAGGCCAAGTTAAAATAATTGTTAATGGACAAGTATTTGCTAATACAGGGAATTCTCTTCAATTACCTAGAGGAAAATCAAGTTTAGTGTTCGTTGTAGAAACAGTGAATGATCTGCCGTCTATAAGAGTTTCGTTTAATGGACAGGTGTCGGTCGATGGTTGGAAAGTTAGCTTGAATGGTTCTGAGTGGAATTTTGCAGAGACATCACCAGTATTTGGGACTGCTGGTAGAATGCCTTTGGAGGATCCGGAAATAGCTGTTGAAATCAAGCCAGCTTCTGTTTTACCACTTCAGAATGCTGTAATGGAAAATCAGAAAATGAAAATTTCTCCTAACGGTTCTGCACTTGTCGATTTCTCACACCTAGAAGTCGGTAATGTCTCATTCACAGCAAAAGGTAAAGGAAAACTTACAGTTTTTGTTGGAGAAACGTCAAAAGAAGCATTGAATTTAAACACAAAGAGTTTTGAACAATATGCTATTGAACCTTACTCCTTATCTGAAACTGAAACTCAGATTATCCTGCCAGAAAGAGCCATTCGTTATGTGAGAATATGCAGTGACGAAGGATGTGAAATCTCAGATGTCTTGTTCAAAGCGAAAATATGGCCGGTTAGCTTCTTAATGTCCTTCGAATGTAATGATCAGCGTATCAATACTATTTGGAATGCTTCGGTTGCTACGTTGCATACAAGCACACACGGTTTCTATCTGGATGGCATAAAAAGAGATTACTTGCCCTGGTCGATGGATGCTGTATTGAGTACATTTGGTGGTGATTATCTTTTCGGAGATGAGCAGGTTTCTCGCAATAGCCTTTCAGTTGCTTTGCTCCCATTACATCCACAAAAGTCGGATCTGGGAATTCCTGACTATCCCCTGCATGCCATTATTGGGTTTGATCATTATTACAAGCGATACGGTGATTTCAAAACCATTCTTTCATATCGTGATCGAATTGAGCAATTATTGAAATTTTATGAAACTCTTCAGGATGAGCGTGGTTTTATTTCGGCAAATGTGGGTAGCAGTTGGGGTTTTATTCCTGGCTGGGCAACAAAGAGAGGCCCCGACAAGAAAGGTATACCAACCTATGCGCAAATTATGCTTTACCTGAATTTTAAGATTGGAGCTGATTTCTCCGAAAAATGGGGTGATAAAAAATCAGCAAGGCACTACCGGACAAAGGCAGAAACTCTAAGAAAAAATATTATGAGTCATTTCTGGGACGAGCAGCAAGGATTATTTGTGAATGGATATTCTCAAAAGGGAGAGTTAGATAAGGTCATCTCACATCATGCACAATATTGGGCAATTCTTGCCGATATCTTCCCGAAAAACAGATGGGATAACCTGTTTGAGATATTACCTAAGATTCCTTATTATAAAGACTTTGTCAGTTATGAAAAAGGATATGAATTTCTTGCTTACGCAAAAGCCGGAAAAGTGAGACAGATGTGGAATTTTCTTTTCGATGTTTTTAGCAATTGGCTTGAGCAGGGGCATACCCGTTTTCCGGAGAACTTTTCCTACAAAAAAACACTGGATGAGCAATTAGTATTCTACAACCGACCGTTTGGATTGAGTTTGTGTCATGGTGCTAACGGAGTTCCCGGCGTGGTTGCCGTACTCAATGGTATAGCAGGTTTCAGTCAGTTTGATTCTAATCCCAATCATTATACTATTCAGCCTGATTTGATGGATTTGGAATGGGCAAACATTGAGTTCCCTGTTAAAGAGGGAAAAATAAAACTGAAATTGTCGAAAGTAGGGAAAAACGTAATAGAGATACCCAAAGGATGTAAAGTGGATTTTATTGATATACAAGGTAGAAGAACTACTTTGTCTGAAAAAGGAGTTTATACTTTATGACACATAGATCGTGATAAATAATCAATATGGTGGTAGAACTAGATGCCGTGTTTGGGAGTAAAGACAAAGGTTACGAAAATGTTTCTGTAATTTAACATTGTAATAAACAAATTATATTCATTCTATAAAATGAAAATCTGGATTAAACTTCTGAGTATATTATTACTTATATCAATTTCTTTATCAAAAGTTAATGGACAGCTTGTTGAGGCAAGAGAGAGTCAACCACCCATCATGGGCTGGGCCAGCTGGAATCATTTTCACATGGATATCAGCGAAAATGTAATTAGAAAACAAGCTGATGCCATGGTCTCTTCCGGATTATCGGTATTGGGTTATAAATATATCAATATCGATGATGGATTTTTTAATGGTCGGTATGCTGATGGTACATTGCGGTTGGACACAGTGAAATTTCCAAATGGGATGAAGGTTGTGGCAGATTATATACATTCCAAAGGGTTAAAGGCTGGTTTTTATACTGAAGCAGGTTCAAATACCTGCGGTTCGATGTACGATGCATCAGCTGGTGGTGTTGGGGCTGGATTGTATAATCATGAACAACAGGATATAGATCTTTTCTTCAAAAACTGGGGATTTGATTTTTTGAAAATTGATTACTGTGGAGCTCAGGATCAGCGACTCGATGAAGAGACTCGCTACACCTCTATTCGTAAAGCAATGAATAATACCGGTGTGAAGGGAATAAATCTCAATATCTGTCGTTGGCAATTTCCTGGAACCTGGGTGACGAAACTTGCTGATTCGTGGAGGATCTCGGCCGATATCAAACCCGAGTGGGGGCGTGTTTGTGAAATTATCGACAAAAATACCTATTTGGCTCCCTATGCAAGCCCAGGTCATTACAACGATATGGATATGCTGGAGGTCGGACGTGGTATGTCTTTGACCGAAGATAAGGCGCATTTCAGTATGTGGTGCTTGTTAAGCTCTCCGTTGATGTTAGGAAATGATTTGACAGATGTTTCGGCAGTTGCAAAATCAATTATTTCAAATGTGGAGATTATTGCTCTAAATCAGGATATCTCAGGAGAGGTGCAAGCGAGGCTCATCTCGGAGAAATCAAAGGGACTTCAGGTATGGGTAAAAAGGATTAACGGAATGCAAAGCAATACAAGAGCAGTCGCTTTGTTGAATCGAACGAATCAATCTGCTATGATGTCAGTAAAATGGGAGGAGTTAGATTTACTTGGGTCGGCTACCGTAAGAGACCTCTGGAGTCATACCGATTTAGGACAAATGGATTCGGTATACATGGTCGAGGTACCTGCTCACGGAGTTTCAGTGGTTAAAGTTGAGGGTAAACAATCTTTGTTGCAAGAAAATTTTGAAGCAGAATATGCGTGGATTAATAATTATAATCTAACCCGTTTCGGAAATATTTTGCCCGGACAGGGGGATGTTGTAAAAGAGAAAAAATGTTCCGGAGGTGCAAAAGCCACCTGGCTGGGAAATGGAGAAGAGAATTATATCGAGTTTCGGAATATCTATACCAATAAAGCGGGGCGATATGACCTCACCTTGTATTATGTTTGCAGCAACGAGCGTGATGCCACGCTTACCGTAAACGGTTCAAAGAAAATTGAGCTGTCAAAACTTTGTTCTTTCGATTGGAAAAAGGTTGCTACTATAACGCTTCACCTAGAATTATTAAAAGGGAAAAACACAATTCGTATTTCAAATAGTAAGAACTGGTTGCCAGATTTAGATAAAATTCATATCAATCTAAATTGACAACTTGTTTTTTTGAGTAAAGTATTTTTTTGTTTAATCAAATAATATGGCTCTAAACCTTATTTACAACAAGAAGACTCATTTCGAAAATTTATAATTCAATGATAAGAATAAAAATGTCTTTAGTTTTCTTAGAATTCATCATTGAGTCAGATTGATTGCTTTTGACACTGCATGATTACAGTACACAGAGTAATATCGTCTATTTTTGTACCATAAATGAATGTGAGTTTGATGTAAGCTCATGTTATTGCATTAAGAAAAAACAGATTTATAGCCGTGTAATAAGGTTTGACTTCAGGTCTTAATAGATAGACTGGTAGAAGGAGATATAATGATCGTAGAAGTCATTGCCGAAGTCGTAGAAGTCATTACCGAAGTCGCGGAAGTCATTACCGAAGTCGCGGAAGTCATTACCGTAATCGCGGAAGCTGTTACCGAGACCGCGGAAGTCATTACCATGATCGCGGAAGCCATTACTGTAGTCGCGGAAGGCATTACCGTAATCGCGGATGAAAATATTAGGTTAAATAAATATGCGCAATATAAGATCAAACGAATAGATGTCTATCGCGACCTATTGTTGATCCATATGATATAAAGATGTTGTTATAGACTTATATTGAATTAATTACATAATGTATAATACCACAAAAACAATGAACCGATTTTATTTTATCATTTCTTTTCTGTTTACACTGGCTTGTGTCAGTGGTCAGCAGTACAGCGCTCCGGCTAATCCCCGCGCAACTTACACTATTAATTCCGATTGGAAATTAAAAGTGGGGGATATTTCAACCGCAAAGGATGCCGATTTCGACGATGCTTCTTGGAAGTCAATAACGCTCCCTCATGCATTTAACGAGGATGAAGCCTTTCGGGTGCATATTGAGCAACTCACCGATACGGTGGTTTGGTACAGAAAACATTTTCGTTTTGCCGGTTCGGATAAGGGGAAAAAAGCGTTCCTCGAATTTGAAGGAGTTCGTTTTGCTGCCGAAGTGTATGTAAATGGCAAATTTATTGGCCTGCACGAAAATGGAGTAATGGCTTTTGGGTTTGATATTTCCTCAGCCATCAACTATGATGCTGATAACGTAATAGCCGTTCGGGTGGATAACAGCTGGACGTATCACGAAAAAGCCAGTAAAAGTCCATTTCAGTGGAACAATAAAAACTTCAATGCCAATTACGGAGGTATTCCAAAGAACGTATTTCTACATGTGACCAATCCTGTGTACCAAACATTACCGCTTTATTCTAATCTGAAAACAACAGGAACTTATATCTACGCTTCCGATTTTGACATTAAAAAGAAAGAAGCGACTATCAATGCAGAGTCTGAAATTAAAAATGAAAGTTCAACTCCTCAAAAAGTGGAGTTTGAAGTTGTAGTTGCCGATTTGGATGGAAAAGAAACAGCTCGCTTTACAGGTAGTGAAGTTACGGTGCAACCCAATGCTACAGCTGTACTGTCGGCCTCTTCCAATATGAAAAATTTGCATTTTTGGAGCTGGGGATACGGCTATTTGTACGACGTGTATACAAGTTTAAAGATAGATGGTAAAGTGATGGATGTGGTGAAAACCCGTACCGGATTCCGCAAAACGGAATTTAAAAATGGAATGGTTAGTCTTAACGATAGAGTAATTCAGATGAAGGGCTATGCACAACGCACCAGCAACGAGTGGCCGGGTGTGGGCATGTCGGTTCCGGCCTGGTTGAGCGATTACAGCAATCGACTGATGGTGGAAAGCAATGGAAACATGGTTCGTTGGATGCATGTTACACCCTGGAAACAGGATGTTGAGTCGTGCGACCGTGTAGGGCTGATGCAAATGTTTCCTGCCGGAGATGCTGAATCCGATGTGAAAGGTCGCCGTTGGGAGCAGCGCACAGAATTAATGCGAGACGCTATTATTTATACCCGCAATAATCCGAGTGTGATTTTACTTGAATGCGGTAACGAATCAATCAGTGAAGAGCATATGGCAGAGATGAAAGTGATTCGTGACCAATACGATCCACACGGTGGACGTGCTATCGGGTCGCGCGAAATGCTCGACAGTAAAATTGCTGAGTATGGTGGCGAAATGTTGTATATCAATCATAGTGCAGGAAAACCGCTTATTGCTACTGAATATTGCCGCGATGAAGCTTTGCGCAAATACTGGGATGATTTTACCCCTCCTTTTCATAAGAATGGCGCAGGTCCACTGTATAGAAATGCCGATGCGAGCGATTATAACAGAAATCAGGATTCGTTTGCCAAAGAAGATATTATCCGTTGGAATGATTATTTTATCTGTCGTGCCGGAACAGGGAAACGCATTAGTAGTGGCGGGTTGAATATTGTATTTTCGGATACCAATACACACTGCCGTGGAGAAGAAAACTATCGCCGGAGTGGCGAGGTGGATGCCATGCGTATCGCCAAAGATGCTTACTATGCCCATCAGGTAATGTGGGATGGATGGGTTGACGTTGAAAAATATCATACTTATATTATTGGCCATTGGACTTACGCTCCGGGTACAGTGAAGGATGTTATGGTGGTTTCTCCGTCGGATAAAGTGGAACTTTTTCTCAACGGCAAGTCGATTGGTATTGGTGAAAAAAGCTATAATTTCCTGCACACGTTCAAAAACGTGAAGTACGAAGCCGGCGAATTGAAAGCGGTAAGTATGGATGCAAAAGGAAAAGAACAAAGCACTGACATTAATATTACTACCGGTGCTCCTGCGGCATTGAAACTGACTTTAATCAATCGCCCAACTGCTGTAAAAGCGGATGGAGCTGATATGGTGTTGGTACAGGTAGAAGCTGTCGATGCTAAAGGACAACGTTGTCCTGATGTACATCCCTTAGTGAATTTTACTCTTTCGGGACCTGCCGAATGGCGTGGAGGTATTGCACAAGGTAAAGATAATTATGTTCTGTCGACGACTTTGCCTGCCGAATGTGGCGTGAACCGTGCATTGATTCGTACAACTACTCAAGCCGGAAAAGTAACAGTTTCTGCTACTTCCGAAGGATTGAAAAGTGATGTTCTTGCTTTCGAAACGGTAGCGGTTAAAACCGATAACGGACTAACTACCGTTCTTCCATCTGATGGTTTACCTTCCAACCTTTCGCGTGGTGAGACTCCTGCAACTCCATCGTTCAAAG
Source organism: Paludibacteraceae bacterium (assembly GCA_942493025.1). Taxonomy (GTDB): domain Bacteria; phylum Bacteroidota; class Bacteroidia; order Bacteroidales; family Paludibacteraceae; genus Paludibacter. The sequence goes on along the minus strand of OW818663.1, from coordinate 2,112,244 downwards.
TAAGTCGTAAAGCGGTGGATATTGTATCGGCCACTGCCGGAGCAAATGCCGATAAGGTGGCAATGAGCTACGATGACAACGAATTGAGCGAATGGACCAACGACGGCAAAATCTCTACAGGTTGGATTAGCTATCAGTTAGCTCAGAAGGCATTAGTGTCGGAAGTGTGTCTGAAACTTACCGGATGGCGTTCGTTGAGTTATCAACTGGAAATTTTGGTGGATAAAAAAATTGTATGGAAAGGTGAAACACCTCAAAGCCTGGGTTATGTAACAATTCCGCTAACTCCAACCAAAGGAAAATCGCTGACGATTCGCCTGACTGGCGCCGGAAAAGAAAAGGATGCATTCCAGAACATGATTGAAGTAAACGGTAATAAAGAACTGGACGGATTTAAAGATCCCAAAAATAAGAATACGAAAGGTCAACTCCGAATTGTGGAAGCGGAAATTTACGGCAAAAACTAATTGCAAAGTCTTTTTAATCGGATGACATTACTGCTAATTGGTAGATTCGTGTCATCCGAACAACCGCTTCAAGCGGTTTGTCGGATGAATGGAGTAATATAAACTAATTTCGATGTCATATTTATATAAACAAAGAGAATAATGAAAATACGATATTTATTGTTGTTATTGGTTAGCTTACTGTTGATGCCAGCTGCTTATTCCAGAGTGTTTTATGTCTCTCCAACGGGAAACGATGTAGCAAATTCAGGAACAATGATCAGTCCCTTTGCTTCAGTTATGCGTGCACAACAGGCGGTTGAAGCCGGTGATACTGTCTATTTTCGAGGAGGTAAGTATTTGATCCCGGAGAATCAGATTGCACTTAAGCAAGGCATTTGGGCAATGGTGAATGTGCTCGACAAAAACGGAAAGCCCGGGAAACGGATTAATTATTGGGCATGCCCGGGCGAAAAACCGGTTTTCGATTTGTCGAATGTAAAGCCCGAAGGACTTCGTGTGATGGTATTCAGTGTTTCCGCATCGTGGATTCATTTCAAAGGATTAGAAGTGGTGGGCACCCAGGTGACCATTCTGAATCATACACAGTCGGAGTGTTTTCACAACGAGGGCAGCAATAATATCTACGAACAACTGTCGATGCACGATGGACAAGCCATTGGTTTTTACCTGACGAAAGGCTCAAATAATCTAATCCTGAATTGTGACGCGTATCGTAACTATGATTTTACATCCGAAGGCGGAAAAGGCGGAAATTCTGACGGCTTTGGCTGTCATCCTTCGCTTGGTAGTACGGGGAATGTTTTTCGTGGATGTCGGGCCTGGTTCAATAGCGACGATGGTTATGATTGCATTCGCGCACACGAATCGGTTACTTTCGAAAACTGCTGGGCGTTCTACAACGGATACTCCACTGTCTTTAAATCCCTGGCCGATGGCAATGGGTTTAAAGCGGGTGGTTGGGGAAAAACTGCCGAAGATAAATTGCCGGAAGTTATTCCAAGTCATACTATTCAGTTTTGTGTGGCGGTGCGCAACAAAGCCAATGGGTTTTATTCCAATCACCAGATAGGCGGAAGTTATTGGTACAATAATACGGCTTATCAGAATGGAACCAACTACAATATGTTGAACCGATTACACGATAATAAAACAGATGTGCCGGGCTATAAACATGTGCTGAAAAACAATTTGGGCGTTGATGCCAAAAATTCTGAGACTCAAAATATTGATCCGGCTCAATGTGAACTGGCTAACAATTCGTTCAATATGACAGGGAAAGTTACTAAAGCTGACTTTCTGAGTCTTGATCAGTCTTTACTCACAGCTCCGCGACAGGCCGATGGAAGTTTGCCCGATACAAATTTTCTGAAGCTAAAGAAAGGAAGCAAATTGATTAATAGTGGAACCAAGCTAGGGTTCAGGTACTCCGGAAAAGCGCCCGATATCGGTGCTTACGAATCAAAATAAATATAGCTTCACTTCTTATTGCTGATAGCTTAAACGAAAATGCCCTGCAAATTGAGATTCAATTTGCAGGGCATTTTTATAGACAGTTGAACCTTGCGGTTATACTAAATTCTGTTTGATGTTATCAGCTATCTCAGTCATTTCTTCCAGAGTAAGCTTTAATTTCGGATTTTTGAAATTCATGTCCGCCTCTTTGTTAATGGGGATGAGATGAATATGTGCGTGGGGCACCTCAAGACCTATCACTGCTACTCCAACGCGCAGGCAAGTTACCGATTTCTCAATTGCTTTAGCCACCTTCTTCGAAAAAAGCATCATGTCACTTAGCGTTTTATCGTCCAGATTGAAAATATAATCTTCTTCCATTTTTGGAACGATAAGTGTGTGCCCTTTTGCCATTGGGTTGATATCCAAAAAGGCAAAAAAGCGCTCATCTTCAGCAATTTTATAACATGGAATTTCTCCAGCAATAATTCTACTAAAAATTGTAGCCATAATCAGTGTTTTTTATAGTGTAATTTCCATTACTTCGAACTCCAGCTGTCCGTTTGGAACGGAAACAGTGGCTTTCTGACCCACTTTTTTGCCAAGTAAACCTTTGGCAATAGGAGTGGTAACCGAAAGTTTGCCTTCTTTGAAGTTGGCTTCGCTTTCCGATACAATCATATAGGTCATTATCTGCTCCGTTTTCGTGTTTTTAATTTTTACGCGGGTCAGAATCTGAACTTCTTTTGTGCTGATTTTCGATTCATCAATCATGCGAGCCGAAGCAACCATCGCTTTTAAATTCGAGATTCTCATTTCGAGCATACCTTGCGCTTCTTTTGCTGCATCGTATTCTGCATTTTCAGATAAATCACCTTTGTCGCGCGCTTCGCCAATTTGTTTCGAAATAGCGGGACGTTGAACTCTTTCCAGTTCGTTAAGTTCTTCAACAAGCTTTTTGTAACCTTCTGCGGTCATATAATTTGTTGCCATAGTTGTGTGTATTTTAGGACGTTTATAACAAAAAAGAATTCCGACAATAAACGCCGGAACTCCTATTCTTTGTTTTCTTTATGTTTAATAGATTGCAAATATACAATCATTTTTTTAGTTCCAATTCATTTGAAACGTGTTTAATAGCATTCTTTCATTACATATTCATTACAAACGCTATTGTTGTGTTTTTATTTTTCTGTTAATCAGTAGTTTTGTGTGTTTCTGAAAAATGGTAGTTGTGAATTTATGCCAATGGTGCCGGCTAAAACATTGACAGATGTATGCAATAGGTAGGGGTAGAGAAGAGCTTGTTTTGTAGGAGTTTGACGTGTAATGCTCTTTTTGATTGGACTTTATACAAAAAGTAATGGGTAACTTCACAGCCACCCATTACACATTTTAACCTAAACCTTAACTATGAAAAATTTATCTGTTTGTTTACTCTACAAAAGTCAGAAAAATATTTCATTCCCACAAGAGTTTTGAGAAAAAAAAACATAATCTTTTGTTGAAAAATGCATATTTAATTGTGTTTAATGAGTAATTTATTCATTTTTAGGAGGATAAATACTATATATAAAAATGTTAAATGTTTGAGTGTATTGGAACTTTCGTAATAAAATTATATGATGTACCTTTGTGGGTCAAAAATAAATATCAAAATAATGAAAATGGACGAACAAACGGTTGCTTCAACGGACTTTAAATCCGCTTTGAACGACAAAAAACTCTTTATCGAGACTTACGGCTGCCAAATGAATGTGGCCGATAGTGAAGTGGTAGCATCTATCATGCAAATGGACGGTTTTGAACTTACCGACAAAATTACGGAAGCAGATGCTATTTTTGTAAATACCTGCTCTATTCGCGATAATGCGGAGCAAAAAGTGATTAACCGGCTAAAGTATTTTGAAACGCTTAAGCGTAAAAACAAAAAACTGATAGTGGGTGTGGTTGGGTGTATGGCCGAACGCGTTAAGGACGAGTTGATCAACGACTATGGCGTAAACATAGTGGTGGGACCGGATGCTTACCTGGACATACCGAATCTAATCGGAACTGTGGAGCAAGGCAACAAGGCCATCAATGTTGACCTATCTACTACCGAGACCTATAGCGAAGTTTTACCTACACGTATAAGTAAGTCTATTTCCGGATTTATTTCAATTATGCGTGGGTGTAATAATTTCTGCTCGTATTGCATTGTGCCTTACACACGTGGCAGAGAGCGCAGTCGCGATGTGGAAAGTATTTTAAATGAACTTAAAGATTTACAGGCAAAAAACTATAAAGAAGTGACTTTGCTTGGACAAAATGTAAACTCTTACCGTTTTGAAAAAGACGGTGAAATGTTAGAATTTCCCGATTTATTGAGAATCGTAGCCGAGGCTGCCCCGGAGATTCGTTTCCGCTTTTCTACTTCGCATCCTAAAGATATGTGCGACCGTACCCTCGAAACGATAGCGCAGTACCCCAATCTGTGTAAATCTATACATCTACCGGTGCAGTCGGGAAGTAACTCTATATTGAAATTGATGAACCGAAAATATACACGTGAATGGTATCTGGAGCGCATTGCCGCCATTCGTCGTATTTTGCCGGAAGCATCAATAAGCACCGACGTTTTTTGCGGTTTTCATAGCGAGACGGAAGAAGACCACCAGGAAACACTTTCACTCTTGCGCGAAGTGAATTTTGATTTGGCGTTTATGTTTAAGTACTCTGAACGCCCGGGAACATTTGCTGCTAAGAATTTGCCCGATAATATTTCTGAAGAAGAAAAATTGCGCCGCCTGGCCGAAATTATTGAGGTGCAACGCGAATTGACCAATCAGGGAAATCAACGTGATGTTGGCAAAACATTTGAAGTGTTGGTGGAAGGATTCTCTAAACGGTCGAAGGAGCAACTTTTCGGACGAACATCACAAAATAAAGTGGTTATTTTTCCACGTCTGGGTCGCCGCATTGGCGAAACTATTCAGGTGAAGGTGCTGAGTGCTTCGTCGGCGGCACTGATAGGTGAAGTGGTTGAATAAGATAATTTGATAGCGTAGCGTCTAGCCGTTTCTTTTACGGCTTGACGCGTAGAGAATAAAATCCGAACAGCCCAAATTTATCGGGATGTTCGGATTTTTAAGTATGTTTGCGTTTAAAATGTTGCGAATCGCCCCATGCAGCATAGCCTACCTCATGATTGACCAAATGAACTCTCACGTCAATACAGTTTTTGCAGTCATCGGCATTTTCATCGGTGCAGGGTTTGTTTTCGTAAAGCGCATAACTGTCGCGGTATTTGCCCGGAGTAATGTTGGGCATAAGAATGTTAGCGCCAATCTGAATTGCTTTTTCACGCCCTATTTTGTCGATAGTTTGTAAAGCGGTAGTAGCCACTATATTGATGTCTTTCATCATTATTCTCAAAATGGCAATCATTCTGAGTGTCAGTCTGAATCTTTCGTTCAGCGGAAGTAAATCGTCTTTGTAAGCGTAAAGTGGTGTGTCCTTGTGTTCGATGTAAGGTCCCATACCACACATGTCTACATCAAAATCTTTCATAAACAAGAGATCGTCGGCCAAATGCTCCATGGTTTGAAATGGTAGTCCAACCATTACGCCTGTTCCCACCTGATACCCGATTTTTTTCAGGGTTTTCAAGGCATTTAGTCGTGTGGTGAAGTTGTGATTGGCATCATTCGGATGGATGTTGGTGTACAACTCCTCCGTCGACGACTCGATGCGCAGTAAATAGCGGTGCGCTCCGCTTTCGAACCAGGTTCTGTAGGTTTCTTCCGATTGCTCGCCACACGAAAGCGTGATGCCAATTTCACCGTTTGTCAGTTTTTTTGATGCTTTAAGAATATTGTTGATTTTGTCGGTAAAAGCCGGACTGTTTATTTCGCCCGATTGAATAGCTACTGATCCGTATCTGTTTTTGTGCGCAAATTCAATGGCGGTCAATACTTCTTTCTCGTCGAGCGAATATCTGTTGACATGGCTATTCGACTTTCTGATACCGCAGTACAAGCAATCTTTAGCGCACATATTTGACATTTCAATGAGCCCACGTAGGTACACAGTATTTCCAATGTACTTTTCTTTTACACTGGCGGCTTGTTTGAAAAGTAATTTCTCATCCTCGCCACTTGCACTCAAAAGCTGTACAATATCACTTTTCGTGAATTCAGGTTTTTCTATAATTTCGGGTATAGACATTTAGCTATTTAAAAGAATATGAATATTATTCCCCTTTATGAGCCGTGGGTTTTCTAAATGGTGCTGTAGCTCTGTCAAAAATACCATGCATATAGGCAATGGCCAATCCGTAATTTGTTACAGGCACTCCGGCATCGATGGCAGGTTTCAATCGGCTTTGCAATTGTTTCTTTGTAACCATGCAACCTCCGCATTGGATGATGATGGCAAAATCGCGAATATCTTCCTTTATCTCCGAAAGGCCCGAAACGACAGTAAATTCTAATTTTTTAGCGGTAAATTTCAATAACCAGTTGGGAATTTTAAACCGACCGATATCGTCGCAACTAACCTGATGGGTGCACGATTCTAAAATCAGAACCTTGTCGCCATCTTTTAGGTTCGAGATATGCGATGTGCCTTCGAGGTATTTTTCAAAATCACCTTTCAAACGGGCAAAAACAACACTGAAGCCGGTTAGAGGTATATCTTCCGGAATTAATTTCGATACCATCCCGAAAGCCTGACTATCGGTTACGGCCAATGCCGGTTTAATGCCCAGTTTTAAGAAGTCCTCAATCTCAGTTTCTTTAATTACCACTGTAATACAATCATTATCCAATACATCCCGAATAGCCATGTTCTGAGGTAAAATCATTCGTCCATCAGGTGCTTCGCTATCCACTGGTGTGATGAGCAATACCACATCTTTCGGTTTTACCAGGTCCGCAAAGAGCGAGGGCTTTTGGTAAGCCGTTTGAGGAATAGTTCTTTTTATCAGGTCAATGAGTTCGTCGTAATTTGTAGTTTCAATAGTGCTGAACTCAATGATCTCAGCTTTGCACACTGACTTTATCGTTTCGGTAGTTGTGTTGGTAATCCTTTCCAGATCACTTTTGTTGTGTACAATCAGAAACGGGATATCAAAGTGCTTGAACTTTAAGATTAGATCTGTTTCATATTCACCGAATTGATTGTTGGCCAACAGTAAAATGGCGCAATCCACCTTTTTTACCACTTCCATGGTTTTTTTTACTCTTTTGTCGCCAAGTTCCCCGCTGTCGTCAATTCCTGCCGTGTCGATAATGATGGCTGGTCCGATACCGAAAATTTCTACCGATTTATTTACCGGATCGGTAGTCGTTCCGGCCTGATTGGATACAATGGCAAGGTCTTGTCCCACCAATAAGTTGATGAACGAACTTTTACCGTTGTTGCGTCGGCCGAAAATACCGATATGTGGTTTTATGTCTTTTCCTTTGTTCATGCTTTCCTAAATGTTTTATAGAAACTTGGTTTTTGCCTCTTACTTCTTAGCTCTTGCCTCTTGTTAATAGTACAAACATGTCTTTTCCTTTATTCATGTTCTTCTTCTTAATATTATATAGAAGCTTGGTTCTTACCTCTTACTCCTTACCTCTTACTTCTTATTTAGTAGTACAAATCTCTTTCTCCGGCTTTTATTTTTTCAATTTTTTCACGAACCGACTTTTTGATTTTATCATCTTCAATTGTTTCGATATTTTTCTCTATCGCTTTCCAACCTTTTATGGCAGTTTGCTCCGGAGCATAATCTTCGATGTATTCGGCCATGGTCAATATGGCATTCGGGGTGCAGAATCGTTTGATAAATCCCGGTACCGAGAATTCCATAAAATGTTCGCCTGTTCGTCCGCGGCGATAGCACGATGTGCAAAACGACGGAATCATTTCCTGATCGAGCAATTCGTCGATAATGTCATTCAGCGACCGGTCGTCGTTTATCTTGAACTGTTCGTTGTTCAGGTTCTGTTCTTCTTTTTCTGTTTTTGAATAACTACCCAGTTCGAGTTTTGTGCCACCGTCAATTTGCGAAACGCCGTATTGAATAATTTCGTTTCTCAGTTTTTCCGGTTCGCGAGCCGTCAGAATCATTCCTGTGTAGGGAACAGCAAGTCGGAGAATGGCTATCAGCTTCGTAAAGTCTTCGTCGGAAACAAAATATTTATCGCCAAAGTTAAGCGACGAGGCATCTTTTATGCGCGGAAATGAGATGGTATGAGGTCCAACGTTGTAGCAAGCTTCCAAATGGTTGGTGTGGCGAATAAGTCCCAGCACCTCAAAGCGCCAATCGTAAAGTCCAAACAGAGCCCCTATTCCCACATCGTCAATTCCTGCTTCCTGAGCCCGATCCAGCGAAGTTAAGCGGTAGTCGAAGTCGGCTTTCTTGCCGCTCAGGTGATAGGTTTTATAGGCTTCCCGATTGTATGTTTCCTGAAAAACCTGAAAAGTTCCAATGCCCGCTTCTTTTATAGTTTTGAAACCCTCAATTTCCATGGGTGCAGCATTGATATTTATCCGACGTATTTCTCCGTTTCCTTTCCTCACGCTGTAGGCCACTTTCACGGTGTGTGCAATATATTCCGGACTGTAATGCGCATGTTCGCCATACACCAGAATCAGACGTTTTTGGCCGTTTTCTTCCAATGCTTCTACTTCGCCGATCAATTCCTGATCATTAAGCGTTTTCCTTACCACCTCTTTGTTTGATGCCCGAAAACCGCAATAGGTGCAGTTGTTGGCACATTTACTTCCTACGTAAAGTGGTGCAAAAAGCACAATTCTGTTTCCGTAAATAGTTTTCTTTAAGGTTTTTGCGCCTTCTTTTATTTCTTCAATTAACTCAGGATCGTCGGCATTTATCAGTACAGCAACTTCTTCCAGGTTTAGTCTTTTCTTTGAAAGCGATTTTGCAATTATTTCGCGCACTTTTTCTTTGGTAGAAATCGTTGTGTGAATATAGTTCCAAATTTCGTCACTGTCAATGAATGAAGTCATTGGCTTGTCGGGAATACGGTATGTTTCGGGGGTAAATTTCATTTTGTTTTCCGGTTAAATCTAATGTGTTGAAATGAATTGGATAGACAGGTTTAGGTTGATTGAGGCGTTTAATTCTACTGAATCCGGGTGCAAAGGTACAATATAAAATCGCATGTTTGAAATCATTCCAATTTGTAAATGCCCGCTGTTATAGTTAATTGTTAGTTTCGAATATAAATTAATGCAGGCAGATTCATTTTTATTTAGCTAAAAATAAAAATATTATTTATAGAATGTTTGAACTTAAAACTCTGATATAGTGGAGTGATTGTCTTTGTGTATTCCTAAAACGCTGGTTGACGTCGAAATGTTGTTTTGAATTGACTATTTTGGATATTATTTTCGATTTCTTATTAACGCCTAATTAAAGAATTTTTTCCGTAATAGTTTGCATTATCGAAATCAAATCACTAATTTTGTGGGACTTTTTTAAAAACTGATAAATAATTATAATCTATTGGTTATCTTTGATTTAAAATTACGAACTACTAAATAAATTTCAAACTAAAACAAAAATCTATGTGGTTAATTGATTCCTCTATTGGGCGGAAGCTTGTTATGAGTATCACGGGAACATTTCTCGTGTTGTTTTTGCTGTTTCACAGTATTATGAATCTTGTGGTGATTATTTCGCCCGAAGGATATAATGCGATATGTGAATTTTTAGGTGCAAATTGGTATGCCCTTGTTGCTACAAGTATTTTAGCGGGTGGCTTTGTGATTCACATTTTGTATGCATTGTATCTGACATTCCAGAACATGCGTGCTCGTGGAGTTGAGCGTTACGCAGTTAAAAACAACCAAAAAGGTGTTAGTTGGTCTTCGCAAAACATGTTGGTGTTGGGTGCAATTGTACTTGGATTCCTTGCTTTGCACATGTACAACTTTTGGTTCAAAATGCAGTTTGCAGAATTGACAGGTATCCATACCGGTGATTTTCACCCGGCTGATGGAGCGGCTTATGTACAACAATTGTTTAGCAATTGGTTGTATTGTGTTGTATACATTGTATGGCTGGTAGCTTTGTGGTTTCACTTAACACATGGTGTCTGGAGTGCGTTACAATCGTTAGGATTGAACAACAAAACATGGTTGCCCCGAGTAAAAGTAATCGCTAATGTTATCTCTACGATTGTAGTGTTGATGTTTATGGCGGTTCCTGTGTATTATCTATTAGGATGCGGTTCTTGCTGCTAATTGTAAATTGTAAAATATTATTAGAAAACTGAATTATGGCTAAGAATGAAGAATCTACTGCGGTAGAAACAACTAAAATAGACGCTAAAATTCCTGCGGGACCGTTAGCTGAAAAATGGAGCAATTATAAAGCACATCAAAAATTGGTGAACCCTGCCAACAAACGTCGTCTTGATGTAATTGTTGTTGGTACAGGTTTGGCCGGAGCTTCGGCAGCCGCATCAATGGCTGAGATGGGTTTCAACGTATTAAACTTTTGTATTCAGGATTCTCCTCGTCGTGCGCACTCTATCGCTGCACAAGGTGGTATCAATGCTGCAAAAAATTATCAAAATGATGGTGACTCTGTTTACCGTCTTTTCTACGATACAATTAAAGGTGGTGACTACCGCGCTCGTGAAGCCAATGTGTATCGTTTGGCTGAGGTGTCGAATGGTATTATCGACCAATGTGTAGCTCAAGGTGTTCCTTTTGCTCGCGAATACGGCGGTTTGTTGGACAACCGTTCATTTGGTGGTGCTCAGGTATCACGTACTTTTTATGCTAAAGGACAAACAGGACAACAATTGTTGCTTGGAGCTTATTCAGCTTTGAGCCGCCAAATTGGTAAAGGAACTGTAAAATTATATTCTCGCTACGAAATGTTGGATGTGGTAGTAATTGATGGCCGCGCCCGTGGTATCATTGCCCGCAACCTTGTTACAGGTAAAGTAGAGCGTTTTTTCGCTCACGCCGTAGTAGTTGGAACCGGTGGTTATGGAAATGCATTTTTCTTATCTACCAATGCAATGACTTCGAATGCTTCTGCTGCAGTTCAAATGTACAAAAAAGGAGCTTATTTTGCTAACCCTGCTTACGCTCAAATTCACCCTACTTGTATTCCTGTACACGGTGAGTTCCAATCGAAACTGACGTTGATGTCTGAATCATTGCGTAACGATGGTCGTATCTGGACTCCAAAATCGAAAGAAGATGCTGAAGCTATCCGTGCAGGAAAGAAAAAAGCAACTGATTTGAAAGAAGATGAACGCGATTATTATTTGGAGCGTCGTTATCCTGCCTTTGGTAACTTAGTTCCCCGCGACGTGGCTTCACGTGCTGCTAAAGAACGTTGCGATGCAGGTTACGGTGTTGGTAACACAGGTTTAGCTGTTTATCTTGACTTCTCGGCTGCTATCAATCGCCTTGGCGAGGATGTGGTTCGTGCCCGTTACGGTAACCTTTTCCAAATGTATGAAAAAATCGTTGACGATAATCCATACAACACACCGATGATGATTTATCCAGCTATTCACTACACAATGGGTGGTATCTGGGTTGATTATGAACTACAAACTTCTGTAAAAGGATTGTTCTGTATTGGTGAAGCTAACTTCTCTGATCACGGTGCGAACCGTTTGGGTGCTTCTGCATTGATGCAAGGGTTGGCCGATGGATATTTCGTATTGCCATACACTATTCAAAATTATTTGGCTGATCAGATTCAAGTGCCTCGTATGAGTACCGATTTACCTGAATTTGCTGATGCTGAAAAATCAGTGAGCGACAAAATCAAGAAATTGATGGCCATTCAGGGAAAAAAATCAGTGGATACTATTCACCGCGAACTAGGCCTTATCATGTGGGATTTCGTTGGTATGGGTCGTAACAAAGCCGGTTTGGAACATGCATTGGAAAAAATCAAAGAAGTTCGTAAAGAATTCTGGAGCAATGTATTTATCCCGGGAGCTGCTGACAATATGAATGCTGAGTTGGAAAAAGCACTTCGTGTAGCCGACTTTATCGAAATTGGCGAACTGATGGCACGCGACGCATTGCAACGCGAAGAATCTTGTGGTGGTCACTTCCGCGAAGAGTACCAAACTCCTGAAGGCGAAGCATTGCGTAATGATGAAGAATTCTCATTCGCTTCTTGCTGGAAATTTAACGGCGAAGGTGAAGAACCTACATTGCTTAAAGAAGCGCTGGACTACGAATTTATTCACCGTCAACAACGTAATTATAAAGCGTAATATTCAGTTACGAGTTACAGGTTACGAGTTACAAGGTTTGCCAAGTTTCTGTTAACCTGAAATAGATTAAGAATATGACAAGTCATAAAGAATTAAAAGTTTGGCAAAAGGGAATTGAGTTAGTAAAAGTAATTTACAGCATTACTAACGATTTTCCTAAAGCTGAGCAATTCGGACTGATTTCTCAAATAAGAAGATGTTCTGTTTCAATACCATCAAACATTGCCGAAGGTTGCGGGAGACATTCCGATAAGGAATTAATCCACTTTCTATATATTACTTTAGGCTCTGCTTCTGAATTAGAAACTCAAATTATAATTTCCCAGGAATTAGGTTTTTTGGAAAAGGAAAAATCTGAGAAAATTCAAGTTCTGATATTAGAAATAATTAGAATGACTTCTTCTCTTATAAAATCTATAAAAGACCGTACTGAAAAAACTAATAACTAATATTACTAATAACTGTTACAATCGCAGTTTCCGGTTTCTTATAACTTGTAACTCGTAACTTGTAACTTGTAACTATTATCTCATGGAAAAAAGTATAAATTTAACGCTAAAAGTTTGGCGTCAAGCTGGTCCAAAAGCCAAAGGCAAATTTGAGACCTATAAAATAGACAATGTTTCTACCGATAGTTCATTCCTCGAAATGATGGATGTGCTTAACGAACAATTGGTTGCTGAGCGTAAAGAACCGGTTGCTTTCGATCACGATTGTCGCGAAGGTATTTGCGGTATGTGTAGTATGTACATCAATGGACACCCACACGGACCGGATGGTGAAATCACCACTTGTCAGTTGCACATGCGTAACTTCAACGATGGTCAGACGATCACTATCGAACCTTGGCGTTCGGCTGCATTCCCTATTATCAAAGATTTGATGGTAGATCGTGGTGCTTACGACAAAATTATTCAGGCTGGTGGTTATGTAAATGTAAATACCGGTGGTGTTCCTGATGGAAATGCTATTCCTATTGGAAAAGATATAGCTGACGAAGCTATGGATGCTGCTTCATGTATTGGTTGTGGTGCTTGTGCTGCTGCTTGTAAAAACGGTTCGGCTATGTTATTCGTTGCGGCAAAAGTAAGCCAGTTGGCATTGCTTCCACAAGGAAAAGTAGAAGGAGCTCACCGTGCCAAAGCAATGGTTGCAAAAATGGACGAATTAGGATTTGGTAACTGTACCAACACCGGTGCTTGTGAAGCTGAATGTCCTAAAAACGTTTCTATTTCGCATATTGCACGTTTGAACCGTGAGTTTTTGGTAGCAAAATTCCAGGACTAGAAAATTGATTTATTCACAGAGTAGTTTCGGCTATTCTGTGAATATAATATACAAAATACCGCCTCGTTTCGATTTTATTATCGGGACGAGGCGGTATTTTTTTTGTTCTTTCAATTAAAATCTTTAAAAATAATCTTCTGCGATATTGTGAAAATAAAAATAATTTCTCATCTTTGTTTTTTAGTGAAAAATAATTTTATGAAATAGATCTAATAGAACAAATAATTTAATACTGGTTTGGTAATGAGAAAATTAGGACTTTTTTTGCTGTTGCAATTTGTTGCTTTTAATGCTGTGTTAGTTGCCGCAACACAGGACTACCAAAATGCGTGGACTGCTTTTGGTAAAAATGATAGGGTGGAAGCACGTAATTTGTTTAACAAGGCTGCCTTGGATGCAGATACAAAAGCGGATGCCTTGCTTAGTCTTTGCTGTCTGGATTGGTCGGAGAATAAGCTGGATGCTGCTTTCGACAATTTTTGTAAGTTCTACGAATCAAGTACGAATCCCTATCCCTACCTTTATTCGATGAGCGGTTTGCCATTTCTGTTTGAGTCGGACAACCTGATGCCTCAGAAAAAAGTGAGTTTCTTGGAAAAAATTGTGACTGACCCCAAAATGAATGGAACACTGAAAGCCATTATCTATTCGCGTCTGGGCTCGCATTATGCCAACAATAATAATGATAAAAAGGCAAAAGAATTATATGCCAAAATGGGAGCGTTGAGTCACTGGCAGGTGCTTGGAAGCTTTGATAACACCTCAGGAAGTGGGTTTACCAAGGACTGGGGTGCGGTGAGTAAAGCTACTGCCAACGATACATTTAAAAACAAAGTTGATGCTGATGTAAAATGGTACACGCCAACCTGTAATAAACCCAACAACTGGTTTTATTTCGACTATTATTTTGTATTGAATAATACCATTCAGTATGCACAAACCTTTGTGACCAGCCCTGTCGACCAGGAAATATATTTGAGAGCAGGTACTTCGGGATCGCTAAAAGTATGGGTGAATGATGAACTGGTATCGATGGTTTCGGACGAACGCAATTGTGATTTAGATATTTATGCCACAAAAGTGAAACTAAACAAAGGCAATAACAGGCTATTGGTACAAATCGGACAAAGCGAAATATCGGGTGCTAACTTTATGATTCGACTAACAGATGCCGAGGCAAATCCAATACCGGGGCTGGTGGATGTGGCTAATTATACCGATTATACTAAGTCTACAAAAACGAGCAACACTGATTTATTGCCTTTCTTTGCCGAAGAATTTTTTACCGAAAAAGTAAAACAATCGCCTTCTAATCCGTTGAATAATTTGTTGTTGGGCGAAACCTATTTGCGTAACGACAAAGCCTACGAGGCCACAAAAACCTTAAAAGTATTGGAGGCACTGATTCCAAGCTCTTCATTGCTTGCGTACCGGATGGCTGAGGCGTATACCAGAGCCAGAAATCAAACCGACTACGATAAAGAGATGGAAAACATTAAGCGATTGGACCCAAACTCTTTTATCGGTTTGCAGGAATCGTTCAACGAAGCGGTAAAATCGGAAAAATATACCGATGCAATCGAAATTTGCAATAAAGTGAAAGGATTGTATGGTGAAAGTATGGTTACCGAAGACTGGGAGATAAACCTGGCCTCGCATCAAAAAAGGTACAATGATGTTATTGCTATGGCAAAAACGATGTATAAAAAGTATCCGGAGCGTGCCGACTTGATGAACCTAAACTACATGATTGAAAAAAATGTGACAAATAATCCTAAATCATCCGTTGCGGTGGTTGAGAATTATTGCAAGAACTATTTCAATAGCTCAGCTCTCGAAACCTTGTCGAAGGTTTATATCGAACAGGGAAATGCAGATAAAGGGATAGCAGCACTAAAACTACGGATTGATAATATGCCTTACGCAACCGGTTATATCGATAATTTGTGTTCGGAATTGTTCCGCATGCAACGATACAAAGAAGCATTGGCCGTAAACGATCAGATAATGGGACTGTCGCCTTATTTGCCAAATATTTATAATACGCGCGGTTATATTTATAAAAGCCTCAAGGATGAGGAGAATGCGAAAGAATGTTTTCGAAAATCAATTTATTATGGCCCCACTTCTTACGATTCGCGTTCGCAGTTGCGGTTGTTGGAAAATAAAAAGGAGCTAAGTGAGTTTTTTCCCAAAAATGATATTTCGGACATAATTGCCAAAGCACCAACCACTAAAGAGTATCCGCAAGATAACTCGGTAATGCTGCTGAACGATTATCAATTGGTGTTTTATCCCGAAGGTGCAAAAGAATATCGATACGAGGTGGCTGTGAAAATTCTTAATCAATCGGGTATCGAAAATTGGAAGGAATATAGTATCAGCTATAATGCAAACAGCCAAAAACTGATTATTGATAAAGCCGAAGTGTTTAAAGCTAACGGCACAAAAGGAAAAGCCGAAACGGATGACGACAACAATGTAGTGTTTACCAATCTGGAAGTAAATGATGTGCTTCATTTGGTGTATCGCACACAGGATCTTTCCACAGGTAAACTTTCAAAACACTTGTTTAGCCATTTCTCATTTCAATATGGAATTCCGTCTATCCTAAATCGTTACAGCATTCTTGCTCCGAAAGATAAGAGCTTCGACTATGTGATTCCAAACGGAAAAATTGATCCGGCCATAACCGAAGTAGAGAATATGAAACTCTATCAATGGGAAAGCACAAATCAACCATCGATTAAAGATGAGCCTTATATGAGTGCCGCTTCAGATATTTCGCCGGTTTTGTACTATAGCAGTATTCCAAACTGGAAATACATTAGTGATTGGTATAAGGACTTGACATATAGTAAATTCAACACCGACTATGTGCTAAAAGAAACAGTAACAAAAGTGCTTAAAGGGAAAGAAAATGTAAGTCCGTTGGAAAAAGCCAAGCTGTTTTATAATTATATTCTGGAGAATATAACCTATTCTAATGTGTCGTTTATGCATGGTAATTTTATTCCGCAAAAAGCCTCCAGAACCATTACCACCCGCTTGGGCGACTGTAAAGATGTCTCTACATTGTTCGTGGCGCTTTGTCAGGAAGTGGGAATTAATGCTAATTTGGTGTTGATCTCTACCCGTAACTATGGTAACTCTACCATGGTGCTTCCTGCCAACGATTTTAATCATTGTATTGCACAATTGAACATTGATACTAAAAAATACTATTTAGAGTTGACCGATAATATGTTACCTTTTGGAGCGGCGCTTTTGGTTGATCTCAATTCTGAAATATTACCTATTCCTTTGGCTAATGAGCCGTTTGGTGACAAGTTGATTCGTTTCGAAATGCCATTCAGACCAAAGAATCAGACCAAGCGTACCCATAATATTACGCTGATTAATAATGATATGCAAATTGTGCGACAAACCATTCAGTTTGCTGCCTGGGCCTCTTCGGTACGTAACAGATGCCGGTATATCGGAAGTGAGGAACAATTGAAAAATATGAATCAGGAGGTGGCTTCGGAGTTTAGTGTACCGGTAAAAGTGATCGATTTGAAATATACGAATATGGATAATCTGGCTGATAGTTTGATAATCGATTATAAATTGGATGTAAAAAATGCCATGCAGGAGGTAGCAGGCATGAAAATTCTGACTTTGCCCTGGACCGAAAAGCAGATTCCACTGGAAGCTGTGACTGAAGAGACCCGTAAATATCCTCTTGAGTTGTGGTCGCTACTATCGGATGATACCAGTTCGGAAGAGATAACCATCAACTTGCCAAAAGGAAAGCAATTTGTAGAAATCCCGCAAAATATTCATTTCGAGTGTGCCAATGCAAGTTATGATTTGGTATACAATACAAAAGTCCCGGGAAAGCTAATTGTAAAACGCAGAATAAGCCGTAAATCGGAACAAGTTGCTGTTGAACAGTACAGTGCATTCCGCGAGTTTTTAAATCGTGTGGGTGAATCGGATAATAAACAATATGCCATAAAATAACCATTTTAGTCGAAAAAAAACGACCGCTTCGAATTTTCGAGGCGGTCGTTTCTATATTCTATCAAAAAGCATTACTCTTCGATGACTTCAGGGATTTCCAGCTCTACTTTTTTGTTCAATACAGCAAAATTCCATTTATAAAGTCTGCTGAAGATGATTATGAACAGGATGCCCATAATGCTAAGCATTAGTGTTTCTTTGTTTGGACTGATTTTTAGTTGATGGAAAACGGCAGGAGTTTGTAGGGCAGATGCTGCATTGGTAACAAATAGGCACGAAAAGATATTGTTGGCTGCATGAGCTCCCATGGCTAATTCAATTCCATCGTCTAAAATAGTCATAAGCCCGAATAGCAACCCGAAGATAACATATTGCGGCATGGCTACCCAAAATCCGTATTCTTTTACTTCGGGATTAAACGAGTGCATAAGTCCGAAAAGTAAGGCGGGAATAATGATAGCTGCCCAACGGCTTTTTGTCCAGGCTGCAATACCTTGCGTGAAATATCCACGAAACAGAAGTTCTTCGTAAGCCGTTTGGATAGGTATAAAAAGCAACGACAGAAGTACTAATGGAATAAACTTCGCACTATCGAATTGTAGTTTGTAGTTTGTCGAGTTAAGTGCGTAATCTATTGCCAGGTATAGCAGGCAAATGATAAACCATACTCCTAAAGCCGTAAAATACCGTTTCCAGCGAATTTGGTTTGTGCCGTTTATCACTTCCGCCATCAAGCGTTTGTGGAGTGGTTTGAACAGTATAATGGTGGTAATTAATGCCAATATAAACGGAATCATAAGCAGTATAAAGCCTACGTTCTGCGAAATACCATATACACTCAAATCCATTGCATTCTGTGGATTTGGGGTTATTGTACCACCGCTTGTAGCTATTTTGTAGGCTATAACCGATCCTAATGGTATAGCTCCGATAATATTCGAGGCCGCAAATCCTGCTACAAAGTTTAATAGATACTTCCAAAATTGGTTTTGCCCATCAAGGGCTCTTTCTAAATGTTTCATACGTTTTTGTTTTATTCTTTTTAGATGAACGATAGGTTTGTTAATACGTATGCAAATCTAGTAAATGTATTTAACTTACCAAAGCGGGAATCGATTTATTTTAGGATAGTTAGCTTTTTTGATAAAAATAAACCTTTAATATTTTTCTGTTTTCTATTAAGACTTGTATCTTTGTAACTTCAATTAAGTTCTGAGTATAAATAGATCTTAATTATGCATTATAAATCAATAGTTAAGAATAATATGGCATTAATAAAATCGGTGCGGGGTTTTGATCCGCAAATTGGAGAGGATTGTTTTTTGGCTGAAAATGCCACGATAGTGGGTGATGTGATAATGGGAAAGGGTTGCAGCATTTGGTTCAATACAGTGTTGCGCGGTGATGTAAATTCTATCCGGATTGGTAATCATACAAACATACAGGACGGCTCGGTGATTCATACTTTGTTCGAGAAATCGACGGTGGAGATTGGCGATTATGTTTCGATCGGGCACAATGTAACGGTACACGGTGCAAAGGTGGACAACTATGCTTTGATAGGCATGGGTGCAACTTTGCTCGATTATGCCGAGGTAGGTGAGGGTGCCATTGTGGCAGCAGGTGCTTTGGTACTTAGCAACACCATTATTCCTCCTTACACGCTTTGGGCCGGTGTTCCGGCTAAGTTTGTAAAAAATGTGGAGCCCGAACAGACGAACGAAATAAATAAAAAAATTGCTCACAACTATGCAATGTATGCCGGTTGGTATAAAGAATAGATGTTAATGATAAACGATTAATGATAAATTGTTAATTGCTTTTGGGTTAGTATGCTTTCAGCGTTATTAGCTTCGCGATATTAATTGTTATTATTGTACGTATCTAATAAATGGACTGTGTACTTGTTTACTCGTTAACTTGTCTACTGCTGCCGCTAACTGATCACTGTTTACTGCTAACTGAAAAAAAAACTATGCTTATAATCCACTTAGTATCGCAAGAATGGAAAAAGAACGTAAGAGCTCAGGGCTTTTACAGAAACCTGGCAGTAAGTTTATTGCTGGGTATTTTTGCGTTGTACATGTCTGTTATTTTCTTGTTTTTGGGCTTTTCGCTAAACGAATTGTTGGAAAAAGCGCATAACACGCTTAATCCTACCGAGTTGTTTAACGGGGGCATGTTGTATGTTTTGCTGGGCGGATTAGCCATCCGTTTCTTTATGCAACAACTAAACACCGTTAACTTACCTCCCTATCAGGTGTTGCCCATAAAGCGGTCGTCACTCATTAATTTTTTATTGCTCAAAGCACTTTTTAGCCCGCTAAACTACTTTATGCTATTGGTGGTGGTGCCTTTTGCAGTTAAGTCGGTGGTGGGATATTACAGTGTTGCGGTTGCTGTTCGGTTTGTGCTGAGCTTTATTTTCGTAGTATGGTTCAATTCCTTTATGGCTTCGTTTTTGAAACGTAAATACGGTTCCAATCTTCTTTCTTTCCTTTTGGTGATCGCTGTTCTGGGTGTCATCGTAGCGTTGGAATACTTTGAAGTGTTCTCACTCTTTCATGTGTCAAAATCACTGTTTGGATTTATTGTTTTTAAACCCTACGGCTTGATTTTACCACTTGCTGCAGCATTTCTGGCATTTCTTCTGAACAAATGGTTTTTTGCTCAGAATTTTTATGCCGAGCGATTTAACAAAAAGATGCAGGGAGATAAAGTGTACAATGCTAATCTGTCATTCTTGGATAGGTTTGGAGTAGTGGGCGAACTGATCGCATTGGAAATAAAGCTTATTCTCCGACACAAACGCACGAAGAGCATGCTCTACTTGTCGGCTTTCTTCTTGTTGTACGGTCTGATGTTCTATACTCAACCTGTTTATGCCAATAGTAATGGTATGCTATTTTTTATAGCTATGTTTATGACCGGCTTGCTGATGTTTATGTACGGACAATGGGTGGTGAGTTGGGATAGTTCGCATTTTGATAGCCTGATGACGAAAAATGTTCCGGTAAAAACCTATTTAAGTGCTAACTATTATTTATTGATATCATTCAATATACTTTGTTTTGTGCTTACCACACCTTATTTTTATTTTGGGATGAAGATAGTGTACATGCACCTGGCGGCATTTATTTTCAATACCGGAGTGAACGTGTATCTGCTGTTGTATTTGTGTACGTATAATACCAAACGAATTGATTTATCCAAGACCTCGGCCATGAACTATCAGGGTACCACTTTCAAAAGTTTTCTTATTGTGTTGCCCATCATGTTTATACCAATGATATTAGTGACTGTTATCTCAACCATTTTTTCGATGACAGTGGCGTTGTGGGTACTCACTATCTTAGGGTTTACGGGCATAGTACTCCGTCAGCCTATTCTAAAATTATGCGTCAATCAGTTTAATTGCCGAAAATATAAACTGGCCGAAGGATTCCGACAAGGAGAGTGAACTTAGTTGACAGTGAACAGTTATCAGTGAACAGTAACAGTATAATAACGCCGAAGGCTAATATCGCGCAGCAAATATCGCCGAAGGCAAATAACGCGCAGCTAATATCGCCGCAGGTAAATATCGCGAAGCTAATATCGCCGAAGGCATAATATCGTGAACGAAGTGAACAAATATCGCCGCAGGCATAAATAACACGAAGTAAATATGATACAAGTAAAAAACTTAACGAAAGTATACAACGGTGTAACCGTGTTGAATCTGCCTGCGTTGACCATTCCACAAGGTGAAAGCTTTGGTTTGGTGGGGAATAACGGTGCGGGAAAAACGACCTTTTTTCGCTTGATTCTCGACCTGATCGAGGCTTCGGATGGCGAAGTGTCTATCGAAGGACAGAAAGTGATGCGCAACGATAGTTGGAAGACGATGACCGGTTCGTTTCTCGACGAGGGCTTCCTGATTGACTTCCTGACTCCCGAAGAATACTTCAAATTTGTGGGTAAGTTGCATCATAAGTCCGACGGTGATATTGCCGAATTTCAGGACACGATGCGCGACTTCTTTAACGGTGAGATACTGGAAACAAAGAAGCTGATCCGTGACTTTTCCAAGGGTAATCAAAAGAAAATCGGCATTGCAGCTGCTCTTATCGGTGAGCCTAAGTTGTTGATTCTCGACGAACCTTTCACGGCTCTCGATCCGTCATCACAGATCCGTTTGAAACGCTTCCTGACGGATTTACAGACTCGCTTTAAAATGACCATGCTAATTTCCAGTCACGATTTAAACCACGTTACCGAGGTGTGCAAACGCATTGTGGTATTGGAAAAAGGAAAAGTGGTGAAAGATATAAAAACCGACGAGGATACACTTAAAGAATTGGAAGCGTATTTTGCGGTATAAACCGGGAGTCGCGATGAAAATATTATTTTGTCGACAATTTTACTCCCAAGCCAACCCTGCATTCTAATTCTATACTTGTGCCGGGTTTTAAATATTTCCGAAAATTGCTGAGTATATTGTTTAGAGCGCCTTCTTTTAATTTAGGTTGATCGCAATTCCAAACAAGTTCAATTATCTTTTGTTTGCTGACGAAACTGTCCTTGTTCTGGCATAGAAGGTCGAGTACAGCTGTTTCGTAATTATTTAAATGAAATTTAGTGCCTTCGTACTTTATGCTTTGTTCAGCTGGATAAAAACTAAAATCGCCAAATTGAAATGGGCTTCCCTTTTCGTCAGTAGTTTGTTTCGACAGTAGATTTTTGATGCGCATTTCAATTTCCATTATGCGGTAAGGCTTACGCACATAATCGGTATTGGCAATGCTGAAGCCGGTTTTCAAATCCTCACTTTCGTCGCGCGAGGTAGTGAATATAATAGGAGTTTGGTATTTATTTCTAATGAGCTTACCTATATCGAAACCATCCAATTTCGTGTTGAGGTTTACGTCCAGGAGAACTAATTCAGGTTGAAAATCAGCTAACTCATTGATTATAGTGTCACCATTGAAAATGTGACGCACCTTATAATCCATCATTTCCAACGCTCCCATAAGCGTTGTGCCCAGATTGATGTCATCCTCTATCAGTAGTATTTTTGTCATATTGCTTACTTCGCGTTATTTGTTCACTTTGTTCACGATATTATGCCCCTGCCTGCCGCATTTATCTACCGTAGGTAGAGGCAAGTTCGGCGATATTAGCTTCGCGATATTTGTTCACTTCGTTCACGTTATTATGCCTGCGGCGTTATTAGCTTCGCGATATTTGCCTTCGGCGTTGTTCTATTGTCAATGCTAACTGTCAACAGTCAATTGTCAACTATCAACTGTCAACTGACCAGCTTCACCATAAACTCGCTCCCCACGCCAACCTTACTTTGTACGCTTACTTCGCCTTTGTGTTTTTCCACTATCGTTTTTACATAGTTGAGTCCTATTCCGTAGCCATTTATTTTAGTGTTGTCGGTATGGGCGCGACTGTATTTCTCAAATATGGAGGGTAACTTTTCGGGCGAGATGCCAAAACCATTGTCCTTTATCCAAATCGCTATCCGGTTAGCTTCTTTTCTGATGGTGATGTTAATCTGCACCTCGTTGTCTGAGTATTTGATAGCATTATCTATCAGGTTGGCGAAACACTGACTGAGTAATTGAACATCGGCTACCACCATTAGTTCTTCTGCCTCGTATGCTGTTTGTATTACTACCCCTTTGTACGCATTGTTTACGAAACGTGTTTTCAGCTCTTCGAATAGTTGTCGTAGATCTATCTGTTGCTTGTTTAGCACCAACAGTCCCTCTTCCACTTTTGCCAGTGCCACTATCATGCGTATCGTGTCGTTCAGCTCCGTGGTGGCGTTTATCGATTTACTAACCAACAATTCCCGCTTCGCCTTATCATCCGCAAAGGCCGGCATGGTGAGGCAATCCAGATTTACCATCAGACTGGCCACCGGGCGTTTAAGCTCGTGGGCAATTGTTCCCAGAAATTCATTTTTAAATGCCACCAATTTTTTCTGATGCGCCAGGGTAATAAGCAGAAACCGAAAGGCAAACAGACAAATAACCGAAAGTACTAACGAGCTCAATAGCATTAATCCCATTCGCTTGATGATGACCTCGAAGGGGTTAATCAATGATAGTTGGAGTGCCTTTTTCTTTTTGATGTCTATTTGCAAAAGTTTAGATGGTACAATAAAAATGGAGGAAGTATACACTTTATCCGATTGCCCCACCATCTTGTCAGTGCTTGGATCTACCAACTTTACAAAGAAATTTGATTGTATATTCCTTGAGTGTAGTATTATGGCAAGTGTACTGTCCAAATGCTGAAGATTGAGAGGAACAATACGACTCACTTCTTCATTTACCACCAAATCTAATACGGCCAACACACTTCCTGTAAAATCAGTTACGTTCCTGCAATCATACTTCTTGGCTTTATTCTCGACGAATGGTGGCGGAATAACAATGGTTTCTTCACCCATCATGCGCTTGTATATTAGATGTCGCTTACTTAAATCTTTCCTGAATGCTTCCTGCAGAATGGCATCCGACTCGCGTATCAAACCTGCACGGGTAGTCTGGTAATAATCGTACACCAGATATGCTTGTGTTGCCATAATCAACAACAAGCAAATGCCTGCAATATAAGAGATGTGTTTTGGTGACATTTTTTTCAGTTTTCAGTTTTCAGTAATCAGTAAGCCTTAATGACTAACCTTTTACGATCGTCTCACGAGAATCTAACAAGGTTCTCACAAGAAAATTTATATTCTTATTTCGCTTCAAAAGTACTAAAATTTAATCAAAAAAGTGCAGTTTTTTTTGTGTATTTAACTGTCGATTTTCTTAATTCAAATCTGTTCGTTTTGCATTAATGTTTATTATGTGAAATGTGAGAATCTTGTGAGGAAATTAGTAGAATCTCGTGAGGAGATGTTAATTAAATTAGCTGTAATATTGCAGCATCAAATTAATCGCTAAAAATACAAGTATGAAAAACTAAAAATACCTATGGCACTGTAACTGGTATTAGGGCGTGAAATTGGAATTGAAATATTTTTTTGTTTGTAAACTAGAGAGAGTAAAGTGAAACAATAATCTTGACTAGTCCGGCAGATAGTATTAAAAGCTATCTGCCGGATATTTTTGAAAATTAAGACCTAAAACGATAGAACCAGAATACCGGAAAACGAATCGCTGAAGAAGGCACAGGCCCTACTGCCGTTGCTGAAATGAATTAGAATAAAAGTTAATACTAGACGACGAGTAATTTTGAGTAGAGTAATAACGAATTGAAAAGTCCCTTGTACGCAAATGTATAGAAGAATGAAATGGAAATTAGTAGTAAATTAATTGATATTGTAAAAAAGGCTGACAAATATTCACCCAGACCCAGCTTTTACTCTTTTGTAATGTCGGAGAAGGAAATAGTACTGTTTGACAAAACGATTAGAAATTCAAAAGTATACCTCGAGTTCGGAACCGGAGGTAGTACTTTCCGAACATTACTCAATTCAAGTGCTAAAATCTATTCTGTAGATTCGGACTTGAACTGGATAAGATCAATGCAGAGGTATTGGTTGATAAAATACCATAAAAATAGACGTTTACATTTCTTTCATGTTGATATCGGACCTACTCGGGAATGGGGTTATCTAATAGATGAAGATTCAAGGAAGATATTTCCGGATTATTCTTCAAGTGTTTTTAATTCTGTCGAAAAAAACGAAATTGATACTGTTTTAATTGATGGGAGATTTAGAATTGCCTGCACTTTAAAAACAATATTAGAATGTCATGCAAATAAGAATCTGGTCATCCTAATACATGATTTTTGGAATAGACCGGCTTATTACGTATTACTTAAATATATTCGTGAAATTGCAGCTGCTGATACTCTTGGAGTATTTAAGCTAAGGGATAATGTGAATTTGAACTTTATCAAAGAGGATTATGAACTGTATAAATTTGACTGTAGGTAATTGAGTAATTTAGAATCTGTATATCCGTATTTAATTAAGTTCAACACTCGGGTTGATAAATTGGAGCCTAATTGCAACGCCTATTTACACCAATGAAATCTTTGATGGATAAATATGTTGAATAATCCTGATTGATTTTTTCTATACGGATAGTCTGTTAATGACACTCTTTTTTAGCCCTTTTTTAGCCCTTGTCCAGTATCTAATTTTAAGATGTCCAAAAATAGTTTATTTTCGAAATGTATTTTGCTGAAATACTGCACGTTAGCTTTTAACAATGTCCAAAGATAATTGGACGAAAATTGTTTCTCTCATTAAATATCCATTAATTTTGTTGTGTAATTTCTAGTGTACGACAATTATCCCGACCTATCGTTCGGGGTTATATAGCTTCCCGCTTAAAACAAAGGGGCTATGCAGAAATAAAAATAGTACTAAAATCTTTCCTGTTGGACTGGTGGTATGTTGGTTTCTGATTGTCATAGTATGTATAAACGATAAATCGAAAGTTATGATAAACAACAATCAAAATGTTTCTAAACTAAAAAGTTTAGTTGGGACAAAATATGGCGATTTGAATGGTTTAATTGAGATAGACAATCGTAATAGTATCGCCGGTTTTGATACGCTATTAACCGAAGATGAAATTAATAGTGGCGACTATTTTTTAGTGGGTATAGGTTTTTCCGATTTTACCCTTAATGGTGTTGGCGAGAATAGTCAGGTCTGTTGTGTTGCTTTATTGCTTGAAACTCAGAAATATGGTCACACCTTCGAGGATATAAAAACTCAACTATTATTGAATAGCAAAGTGGATATTATCAAGAAATCGTTCCAAATGAAATATGCTGAATTGGGAAAATATATAAAGAAAGTAGATGCTGCGCTATTGAACGAAATGGGCAGATATATCAAAGAAATAAATATTATTAATGGCAATTAAGGAGTTACAAGTAATTGGTTACGAGCCTTGCTGCAGTAGGCAGGTTATAAGTTTTTATTAGCCATGTAAAATTGCTGTTTTAAAAGAGAAACGCAAAATAATGATTGATTTTCATTGTTTTGCGTTTCTCTTTTTTTATTCATATTTGACTTTTCGGTCTTACAGTTCAAAGCTTTCGTCCACCCGGTATTTTCCGTACACTTCTTTTACAGTGCAGCACTCGGTATAGGCATCGTGTTCGAAAAAAAGAATTTGTTTCTTTTCGGCTGCCTCGTCGAGCAGGGCTTTTTTCTCTTCCATGGCGGTAATGGGGTAGGTGTCGTAGGCCGAAATCCAGGCCACAGGCAGACAAGCAGCAAGCGGAATCACATCGCCAACATAAACATAGGTTTTTTCATCGGAATGGATATAGCTCACAAGTTGTCCCACCGTGTGTCCGTTAAATAATCGTAATTCTACACCGGGACACAGCCATTGATTTTCGCTTACCATCTTTAGTTTGCCTGCTTCGTGAATGGGCTGTATGTTTTCCGGAAAATAAGAATCACCTTCGCGGATATTGGGGTTCAGAAAGTTTTTCCACTGTGTTTCACCCACCCAATGCGTGGCATTTGGAAAGCTAAGTTCAACGACCGTTTTATCGGAATTGTAACGCGTACTTCCTCCACAATGGTCGAAATGTAAATGCGTATAAATCACATCGGTAATGTCGGAACAACTGAATCCAAGTTTGTTTAGCTCTGTTTCAAAACTGATAACTCCCACAAAATCATAGTATTTCAAATACTCCAGTTGTTTGTCGCCTGTGCCGCTATCAATAAGGATGAGTTTGTCGCCCGTTTCGATAAGCAGGCAGCGCATGGCTAACCGAACGAAATTGTCGTCGTTACACGGGTAGCGTTTTTGCCATACGCGCTTGGGCACTACGCCAAAGGCGGCACCACCATCTACCTGAAACGTTCCTGTTTCTATTTTATGTAATTTCATTGCTGTAATGTGTTGAATTTGTTTTTGACGAATGTTTCATTGATGGATTTGCATTGCTAAGCTGGTTTTGCCCTTCATCAATGTTTACGAACTTTTTAGTACATTTGCGTTGTAATAATCTCCGGACAAAAATAAGTAAAAACTATCATCCAACCAACTTGTATGCAAAGAGTCCATTTTATAGCCATAGGTGGTGCCGCCATGCACAATTTAGCTATTGCAGTAAGCAAGAAGAATAATTTTGAGGTAACGGGTTCCGACGATGAAATTTCTGAGCCGGCCTATAGCCGTTTAAAAACGCATGGATTATTGCCTGAAAAAATGGGTTGGTTTCCGGATCGTTTACACAAAGGACTTCATGCTGTTATTCTGGGAACACATGCTACCGGCGATAATCCCGAATTATTGCGTGCTAAGGAGTTGGGACTTAAAATTTACTCTTTCCCTGAATATCTGTTTCAGCAAACCCGTAGCAAAACGCGGATTGTGGTGGGAGGTAGTCATGGTAAAACCACTACCACTGCCATTATTCTTTATGTGTTGAAACAACTTAAGATTGAGGTTGATTACATGATTGGTGCTCAAGCCGGTGGTTCGGACAATTCAGTAAAATTATCTTACGAGTCGCGCATAGCCGTTTTCGAAGGAGATGAGTACCTGACTTCTCCTATCGATTCCCGTCCAAAATTTCACTTGTATAAACCCCATATAGCAGTGCTCACAGGCATTGCAACCGATTATGCCCATGTGTTTCCAAGCTTTGAAGATTATGTGGAGCAGTTCAGGCAGTTTACCGAATTGATGGAGGTGCAGGGACGATTGATTTATTTTGATGGGGATGAAAATCTGAATCAGATGGTAGAGAAACTTCGTCGTGATATTGTTCCGTTCCCTTACAATACACCGGCACATAAAATTGAAAATGGAGTGAGCATTCTCGAAACAAAATACGGTGATGTGGCATTGAAAATTTCCGGTGAGCATAACCTTCAAAACCTGGATGCAGCACGGCTGGCTTGCCGGCAAATAGGTGTAACGGACGAGCAATTCTATTCAGTGATTGGAGATTTTGAGGGAGTGTTTGCTAATCAGTGAGCAGTAACCAGTAACCGGTAAGCATCTGTAAACAAGTTAACCAGTAAACGAGTACACAGTCTGTTTATTTAGATACGTACAATAATAACAATTAATAACGCCGAACTTGCCTCTACCTACGGTAGATAAATGCGGCAGGCAGGGGCAACTAACACGAAGTAAAAAATGACAGAAAAACAATTATTATTAGATCAACGTTATATGCGCATGGCTCGTATCTGGGCCGAGAATTCATACTGCGAGCGCCGAAAAGTAGGCGCTCTGTTAGTGAAAAATCAGATGATTATTTCCGATGGCTACAACGGTACTCCATCGGGATTTGAAAATAACTGCGAGGATGAGAACAATGTGTCTAAGCCGTATGTACTCCATGCAGAGGCTAATGCTATCAGTAAAGTGGCTCGTTCGCACAATAGTAGCGATAATGCCACTCTTTATGTTACCGCTTCGCCTTGCATCGAATGTGCAAAACTTATCGTGCAATCGGGTATAAAACGAGTTGTGTATGGTGAGAAATACCGTATTATGGACGGGGTTGAATTGCTCGAACGTGCCAATATTGAAGTTATTTTTCAGGAATGTAAAATAGATTGAGAACTGTTTTTTGTTGATATAAATCCAGAAGATACAAGTAGTTTGTATATAGATGTTTAAAGATGAATAAAAAGAATTTAGTATTAGTTTTAGTGGTATTTGTTGCTTTGGTGAGTGGATTGTTTTTAGGCAATATGCTTTCACGTCGCGCCAATGGTGTTGGAATTGCAGGCCTTCTATCACGTACCGGTCATAACAAAGTGGATGAATTACTTTCCATTATCAATGCTGAGTATGTTGATACGGTGGATGTAAAAGAAATAACTGAGGAGATGATGACCGACCTGGTGTCTAAGCTCGATCCCCATTCGGTATACATTCCTGCAGCTGATTTGGAAAATGTAAACAGCGAACTGGAAGGTAGTTTTAGTGGTATTGGTGTTCAGTTTAATATTCAAAATGATACGGTAATGATTATCTCGGTGATCAGTGGTGGTCCTTCCGAAAAAGTAGGTCTTCTGGCCGGTGACCGGATTGTGAAAGTAAACGATACTACTTTTGTGGGTAAAACAGTTACCAATGAAAAAGTGATGAAGAAACTCCGCGGACCAGCCGATACGAAAGTGAAGCTGGGCATTCGCCGTCATGGCACGCGTGAAATCCTTTCCTATACCGTTATTCGTGGCGAAATACCGGTAAACTCGGTAGATATTGCCTATATGATCGAACCCGGAGTTGGTTTTATACGCGTCAATAAATTTGCGGCTACGACATACAAAGAGTTTCTGAATTCAATCACTGCTTTGCGCAACAAAGGTGCTAAAAAGTTTATTATCGATTTGCGCGAAAATAGTGGTGGATTAATGGATCAGGCTATCAATATGGTCAATGAATTTCTTCCTGAAGGTCGAATGATTGTGTATTCGAAAGGAAAAGCCTATCCACGTTCTGAAGCTAAATCGGATGGATCGGGAAGTTGTATCAATACTCCGGTTGTGGTGTTGATCGATGAATTTTCGGCTTCGGCAAGTGAGATTTTCTCAGGTGCAATTCAGGATAATGACAGAGGGTTGATTATCGGTCGTCGTTCGTTCGGAAAAGGCTTGGTTCAACAGCAAATGGCATTGAAAGATGGTTCAGCCGTTCGTCTGACGGTGGCTCGCTATTACACGCCATCCGGACGGAGTATCCAAAAACCATATGTCAAAGGGAAAGCCGAAGATTATGAGATGGATCTGGTAAACCGATATAAACATGGCGAAATCGACAATAAAGATAGTATTCATGTGGCTGATTCATTGAAATATAAAACTCTTGGAGGCCGTACGGTGTATGGTGGCGGTGGTATTATGCCCGATTTGTTTGTGCCACGTGATACAACTGAATATACACCTTATTTGAATAAAATTATCAATTATGGATATTTATACCAATATGCGTTTCAATTTACTGATGTAAATCGTTCGAAACTCAAAGGATTCAAAACCTGGCAACAAATGGAGAAATATCTTGATGCACAGAACTTGCTGAACGACTTTGTACAATTTGCCACCACCAAAAAAGTGGTTGCCAATTGGAAAGAAATCAACACCTCAAAACGAATCATGTTGACGCAGCTTAAGGCTTATATTATTCGTAACTCATTGGGAGATACCGGTTTTTATCCAATGCTTTATAAAGACGATAAAACAGTAAAACGTGCTTTGGAGCAAATAAGAAAGAAATAAAAAAACTATCTGATATAAATAATTTGAACGGTTGTCCCTTTGCAGGCAGCCGTTCTTTTTTTTTGTCTTCTGTAAATTATTGTTATGTTAGCTCCACTTAAGTGATTGTGAAGGAAGTCATACTTTGTAAAAAATTAGTATCTTTGATTTTAGAATTCAGTATCTCAATTTCTTTTAATACTTTACTCCGATGGCACAAGAAATAGAACGTAAGTTTTTGGTTAAGGGCGACTTTAAACAGTTTGCCCATCAGGTTACACGCATTACACAAGGCTATCTGTCATCTGTTCCTGAGCGAGCCGTCAGGGTTCGAATGAAGGGTGATGTCTGTTTTCTGACGATTAAAGGCAAGGGTAATGCTTCGGGCATGAGCAGATACGAATGGGAAAAGGAAATTACCAAAAGTGAGTTTGATGAGTTGTTCCAACTTTGTGAACCGGGTGCCATTGATAAAAGTCGTTACCTCGTTATTTTTCGGGATAATGTATTTGAAGTAGATGAATTTTACGGTGAGAATGAAGGCTTGCTACTTGCCGAGATTGAATTAAACCACGAAGAGGATGAGTTTGAAAAACCCGAGTGGCTCGGTGAGGAAGTGACAGGTAATCCACTGTATTACAATTCCAGCCTTACAAAACTTCCCTATTCAGCCTGGAAATAGATTGCGGAAGTTCTGTATTGTCTACTAACAGACATTCATCTGATTATGTTGATCTGTCTTGTAACTCGTAACTAAATACTCGTAACTGAAATATGTTGATTAAAAGATACAATGATATAGTGAATTTTTTGAGTTTCTCCACGAACCTCAAGAAGATGCGTACACTTATTAATCATACGATTGATTCTCCGGATATTATCAGGGAATTGCCCCACTCTCATCCCAAAGGTTTTATCAGAGTATTCAAGAGACGACGAACCACCATTGTAGAAACGTATCTCAAAATTACCAAAAGCCTCGAGTCGGCTAAGTACAGCGAACGAATCCATGGTCTTAGCCTTTTAGCCGATCATATTATCTATTCCCGTTCGTTGGTGATGCCCTTAAATGCCGCACGCGTGCAGCTGGCCATTATGAAAGAAGTGGTGAAAAACCGTGATAACAAGCGCTTGCAGTTGGAACTGTTGCGCGATTTTACGGTGGCGTCGTTTGGTCATCAGCGAAATATCCGTAATTTTCTTCAAAAATTTGATCTTGTGGAAGTGCCTGAAACAGGGCAAGAGCTGAAGGATCTGAAAATGGGTTGGGATTTTCATGTACACGACAGCACTTCGTATGGACTGAAACAGCCTACTCAGTTGCTGATTGATGCTTTTATCAAGGGACTTTCGGAACTAACGGTAGTGTACAATAATCTGGATAGGGAAGAGGCCGTAAAAGAAGTGCTTGAGGCCGGCAGGGTGTTAGGTGTTAAAGTGAATATAGCCTTGGAATTCAGTGCACTTACGGATGGATTGCGTTTTCATTATTTATATATTCTTCCTAACTTTTCGAGCGAGAAGGAACGGTTCAAATCCTTTCTGAAACATAAATCGGTTGAGTTTAATGATTTCATGACCGAGCTGGAAGAGAATGAAAAAAAACGGGAAAAGAACATCGAACAATTAATTGAGGTGTTCAACACCGTGCACCTTCCGGAGATTAATAAGGGTTACTCACCGGGTACGATTTATTATTTGAACCCGATTTCGGTTACTGCAGAAGAGGAACGCTCAGGGCATGTTATTTATTCCCGTCGTCAGTTGGGTGAAATGTTGTATCCAAAGCTTAAAAAAGTGTTGGAAAGCAGGGTGTTGCAAATAACCGGGTTGAAGGTGATGGCTGATAAATCGGACGGTCATTTTACAAGATCCGAAAATGAATCTATCAATAATCGTTATGCTGATTTGCGTTATCAATACACGCAGCTCGATCCGGAACGCATTCGGATGGAGTATTTCGATGCTGATGAGATTTTTGTGCCTGAATCGGCTGTGAGTAGTCTCGATGACATCTATGAATTAGCGAATAAAGCCGGTGGAAGCATAAAATTCATTCAGCCACTCGAACATGGTTTGCAGGCTGCCGTTGAAAAAATTCTCGACAACTACAAGATGTTGTCGTTTACCGAGATCTATAATATGTACGGTACGGTGGATACAAAGGAATCTGATTTTGTGGTGTTTGCCAATTATATCAAATTGCTGAATGAGAATGATAAAGCTGCTGTTGTTGCACTTTTAAATAGCCATAATCTGAATTTTGATGAACAAAAGCTTGATGAAGCGCTGCGTTATTTTGAAGAAAATAAACTGATACCGGCTATTGGAAGTGATGCCGCCGGCCGGTCGACACTGGCACCGGGAATGGGTTTTGTGCTCGAAAGCCGAATTCCGAAGCATCAACGAAATTATTTCTTAAAGCATCATCATATCTTACCTGCCGAGATTTCGAACCTTATATTTGCGTTAGCTAAAATACCAAAGCTCCCACTCAAAGTAAACGAGAAACCATCCATTATTTGTTTGGGAATGCAGAACAAAGGTACGCGAAACCTGTTGGGCGATGAGAAAAATGAAAAACCCATTTATCCTCCGCGTGCCTGGGAGTATTTGAACCCGGCCATGAAAAATGCATTGTTTATCCTTATCGGATTTATTCCTGCATACCTGACGGTAGGTGCGGAGTATGCCGTTCTTTGGTTGGCCATTACCGGCACGCGCAATATGTTTGTCGACCTGATTTCGGGCAATGGCTTTAAACCTAACGAGTGGCATTATGGTGATATCAACTGGACAAACATTGCCAATTCGCTCTTCTGGACAGGATTCTCGGTGCCCATTCTCGGATTTGTAAAAGCGAATTTTGATTTAATCTGGGTGGGTGAGCATCAGGGTCCGTTGTTCGAAGGAGTTAAGTTTTTCTGTATTAACATCTCGAATGGAATTTATCTGGCAACGCACAATTATTTGCGCGGTTTTGATAAGCGGACTATCAGAGGCAATTTTTTCAGAAGCATACTGGCCTGGCCGCTTGCAGCCACTTTCTCTCCATTGGGCAATAGTTTGTTGATTCCAAGTATTGTGCAGGCTAAAATATGGTCGGATGTGGTGGCAGCAATTATCGAAGGTACGGGCAAGTACAAGAATATTATTCTGGTAAAATATCGGATTATGACTAAGTTAATCCCGGTGCTAATCTGCAATGATGAAGAAAAAGAAAAGCTGGCAATGCTCGATATGATTTATTTTATAAATGAAAATAACCGGGCGAAGGTGGCCATTGAGGAGCAATTAGTATCTTCCGATTCGACTTTGACGAAGCTAAAAAATGATTTGTTGCGAAGGGATATTGATCCAAAGCCAACGGAAGCCTATTACGAATTGAAAAAGCGATTTGATAATCCTCAGAAAATAAATGAATTGATCGATTTTGTTATTGAACATTATTATCGTGAGCAAAGTCTTTATCTGGTTAAACTGGTTTCGCGCAATTATCAAAAAGTGAAGAGCTGGATTGATGGTATGGAAAAGTAAGTGAGTGAATCTGTTTAGAATAATACCAAAATTGCCTGAGCATTCTTGGACGCTCAGGCAATTGTTTTGAAATCGTCAATTATATGAGGCTGACGGTATTTTTTGACTTGAGTTTATCTCAAAATGTCTTTTTCTTCGAGCGGAGTGTAGGGTCCATCTTTTACTTCGAAAATAACCGATTCGTTTTCCAGTATTTCTATGGTGTGAAACTGGCCTGCCGGAATGTCGATGCCAAATTTTCCTTCCAATGGATTTAAAACGGTAGCATCGATAAGTTCCTTATTCTCATTGTAAAATAGTACTTTGATGCTTCCCTGTAATAAAATATAGGTTTCGGCCGTATGTTGGTGGCGGTGAATTGGTAACTCGGTGCCTATCTCCAACGCGTTGAGTAGGCGTTGCGATTTGGAATCCATGCTTTCGTGAAAGTTGTAGTTCATCCTCAGGCGTGGACTATTTTTTGCTTGTTCGGTAACAGCTGCTAATAGCTGTGAATCAATGATCTTCATAACAGGTTTGTTGTAAGTTAAGTATAGTTGGAGTTTGTTGATAAATTGTTAATGTATTATATTTGAATGTGGTACAATCATACTTTGCATTTAATGTACAAGGTTCAAGCGATGATTTTTTTAATTTCTTTGCACGTGATATTTGGCTACGCCGATTTACAATTCGGTGCGCTGCACCTAACGTAAAGCCACAGAGTGGCGGAATCTTTGTAGAAATCTGATTTTACGGATAAGTACGGAGGTGCAGTGCACCGTAATCTATTCTCGAAAAAATAGACTGAGTTTATCAGACAACCCTAGTTAGTATAAAACCAAAAAAACAAGTAAACGATTTATTTACTTGTTTTTTTATGATTATTTATCTCTTAATTGATGGTTGAAATCAATCAAAAAGCGTCGATAATAGCTTTGAAGTCAGCAACTTTTAAAGCTGCACCACCAATCAATCCACCATCGATATCAGGTTGAGCGAATAATTCAGGAGCGTTTTTAGCATTACAGCTACCACCGTAAAGAATAGAAGTTCCTTCAGCAATATCTTTTCCAAATTTTTCAGCAATAATGCTGCGGATAAATGCCAACATATCTTGAGCTTGTTCTGTAGAAGCAGTTACGCCGGTACCAATAGCCCAGATAGGTTCGTAAGCAATAACGATTTTTGCAAAATCTTCAGCGCTCAAGTTGAATACAGTTTCTTCCAATTGAGTTTTTACATAAGCGTTTTGCTCGTCAGCGTTACGAACGTCCAATGCTTCACCGCAGCAATAAATTGGAGTCATACCGTTAGCCAATGTCAAAGCTACTTTATCGTTCAGAATAGCGCTGGTTTCTCCGTAGTATTCGCGACGTTCAGAGTGACCAAGAATAACATATTCAGCACCGGTAGATTTTACCATAGAAGCGCTGATTTCACCTGTATATGCACCCGACTCTTTGTTTGCACAGTTTTGAGCAGCAACACCGATTTTAGTTGTGTCGATAGCAGCAGCTACACTTGCAAGGTGGATAAATGGAGTTCCAATTACCACGTCGCATTTCAATTCTGCACCAGCCAATGCTTCGTTCAATTCAATAGCCAATGCCAAACCTTCTTGTAGGTTTTTGTTCATTTTCCAGTTTCCTGCAACAATGTTTTTTCTCATCTTTTTTTACTTTAAATATTTAGTTTGAAATAGTTAGTTTGCGTTATTCAGACAGAAAATCTCTCCAGTTCCAGTTTCCGACCACTGTTCCTTTTTTGAGCAGCACCAATCCCGGATTTGCTCTCACCATGGTTTTGAGCGCTATAGGATCGGTTTTGCAAAATGGAAAGCTTACTCCTGTTTTCTTTTTAAATGCTGCCACCTCGTCGTCGGACGATGCGGTAAGGGCATAAAATGCAGTTCCGGTTTTTAAAGAGGTTTGATAAATCACTTCCGCTTTTTTTGCTCCTTCTTCGGATGTTTTGCTAAGGTCGTACATTGCCAATAGGAAAGTGTAACCGTCCTTATAAAGCACATCTTCCGTAATGTCTACATATGCCGAGTTGACAATCGAGAAATCATGAATGGGCGGTTGGTAGCCTTTGGTGATCAGCACTGTTTTTTGATCAACAAACACCCAGGTCGAATCGCCCTTCGGATAATTCTCGAGCGTAAATTCTTTTTCCACTCCATTTTTTTTGTAAATAAAAGTGGTGGAGTATTTATCAGGAATGGCATCCTGCGGAATAACCATCGCATTGGGAATGTTTACTCCGGTTTTATAGGGTCTGAAATCGATAATTGGTAAGTGAAGGTAGCAATAAACCGACAAACTTATTCCAATTCCGATAAAACATATCATGAGTATTGTTTGTATTTTAGGAATAAATAATGGAAGAATTTTATTGTAGAAGATCAACAATAATACGGCTAAAGCAGTTAGCACAATATTTTTATAGAAAGTAGCCCAGTTGCTGATTACCAGTGCATCGCCGAAACAACCGCAGTCCGATACCGGATTTTTGAGGGCAATATATAGTGTGAGAGGTGTCATTACCACCATAAAGAGCAGCGCCAGTAGAATGGATAGCTTAAGTTTTACCTTAAAAATCAGGTTGAGACCAATCAACAGCTCCAGTGTAGACAATGCCACGGCTGCTCCAAAAGCAATGACCGAGAATTGTTCGAATACTCCACCAAAAGCGCGGAGATAATCTTCAATTTTATAGGTGAATCCCAGCGGATCAATAGCTTTTACAAAGCCCGAAAAAACAAAAACTAAACCCAATAGTATTCTGGCAACGGATAAGAGGATGCTGCCCGTTTTTTGTTGTGCAGGAAGTTGCTTGTTTTTATTGCGATAGTTTCTTTTCATGCTTTTGTGGATTAATTTTTTGCTTCTTCCATTTTGATAAGTCCAAAAACTGCATAATTAATCATATCGAAATAATTAGCATCAATACCCTCCGAAATAAGCGTCTTCCCCAGATTATCTTCAATTTGCTTGGTGCGGTAGATCTTCATAAGGATCAAATCGGTATATGATTGGGTACGCATCATGCGCCACGCTTCGTCATAATCATGATTTTTGTCCATCATCAACTTCTTGGCTTCCGAAGCATATTTAGTATACAGCTCCACGCCACGTTCATAGGTCAGATCGTCGGTTTCGGCAGTACCAAGTTCCAATTGAATTAGCCCGATAATGCCGTAGTTCACAATTGCAATCAGTTCAGAACGAATGCCTTCGTCCACTTTTGATATGCCCTTTACTTCGATGCTGCGAATGCGGTTGGCCTTGATGTAAATTTGGTCGGTAACAGACTGAGGACGTAAAATACGCCATGATGAACCGTAATCTTTCATTTTTTTTGTGAAAATATCGCGGCAAATGGCAGCTACTTGGTCAAATTGTTGCTCGGTCTGGCTCATGTTGGAATGCTGTTTTTTTTAAAAGCACAAAGTTACTATTTTTTGTTGAAACGAGCAATTCAAGCAGCTCTTAATCTGTTGTCAGTACGCATTTTATTTTGAATTAATATTCATTTAAAATGAATGACTTTCTGATTATTTATTGTTTTGAATTCTGTTGTGTTTTCTTCTCTTTGGGGATTATTGCTGTCAATAACTCATTACGCGTCTGCAAAATAAACTTAATCCGAACTTTTAGTGTTGTAATAATTACAAATTGATTAAAAGATAGATTAAGTCAGTTTGGTTTAAGCATAACTACTTTAAAAATAAAAAATCATGAAAAAATCAATTATCACAGTTCTTTTAATAGCGTTTGTAGTTGTTGGCGCGATTGCACAAAATTCTACAGTAAATAAAGGAATTGCTGCGACTGAAAATAGCCAAAAGAAAGGACTGAATGCCGTAAATGTAAAATTAGCAAAGACGGGTGTGAAAGATAGTGCTGATGCAGCGCTTCGTAAGGGTTGGGACGGAACCGTGAAAGGGGGAAGTGTTCAGAAAAATAGCATCAATTCTATTAATAATGGTATGCCGAATCGGATTTCGATGAATGTTACTGTTCCGAAACAAACCCAGGGGGCCACATTTGGCGAGAAAGTGAATGCAGGAAAAATAAATATCACGCTGGTCAAAGGTGGCTGTGTGGTGTTATTCTCTTCGGATGAAGGTTATTTGGTAAATACGGCTGATAAAAGCATTAAAGAACTTTCTGCTCAGGAATGTAAATCTTTTGGTGAAAAGGTAAATGCCGGTTTGCATGCTGCCGGTGGTGCGTTGGCACAGGGAGCTTCTTTATTGGGCGGTGCATTGCCGGGCGGCGCTATTATTTCCGCTGCTGTTTCGAGCGTGGGCAATTTAGCCGGAGGAGCGGGCGGTGGTGCAGCAGCTGCCTCGTATGCAGCTACCGGTAAAGTGGCGAATCCAACTGCAGGCAAAAAAGTTTGGGAAATTAAGGATGACGATTGTGATGCTGTGCTTCCCTTATCCGACGGCGATTATGTGTTGGAATTTGTAATTGTAGAAAAAGCTACTTCGGGATTGAAAGATACCTTGAAAACTCAGGTTAAACTGGCATTTTCTTCGATAAGTAATGTCTTAAAAACAAAACATGATACGGCGAAAAACTCGGTTGGCAACATTCGGTAAATTGTATTAAAACAGCATGAAAAGCTTCGATTTTGGAAGTGTAAAATGCTTAAAAGTTCCTTAATTGCTTGGATGGTAAGGTTCTTTTTGGTATATTTGTGCATGGAAAAAATCATAATAAGAAATTTTACAATGCTTTTAGTCCTGTTTTTGGTCGTGTTTCTAAATGTTGGAGCGGTCTCAAAACTTGGAAAAGCAACCTATTATCACCCTAAAATGGAAGGACGCCATACGTCCGACGGAGGCAAATACCGAAAGGATAGTCTCACTTGCGCGCATCTCACGTATCCTTTTGGAACGATATTGAAAGTGCGCAATCCTAAAAATGATAAGGTTGTAATTGTAAAGGTAACCGATCGCGGACCGCATAGCCGAAAATTGATGATCGACTTGTCCTATAGAGCAGCACAGGAACTGGATATTGTACGTGCAGGAATTGCACAGGTTGAAATTACAAAATTGGACTCGATGCCAGTGAATAATTTTCGAGATTCTATTTTAATGAATACCGATTTGGTGAAGTTGGAAATGACAAAGTGAAGCCGACTGAAAAATAATTAAAAGCCCGAACTAAAAAGTGATTCACTTTTCAGTTCGGGCTTTTAATTTGGATGTGGTATTAGAAAGTGCGATTATCTTTCTTCATATTGTTTTTGATAGTAGTTTTGGTAGGCACCGTTGGTGATATTGTCCATCCATGTCTGATTAACCAAATACCAATCCACTGTTTTTTCCAATCCTTCTTCGAATTGTAGCGACGGCTTCCAGCCTAATTCGCGTTGTAATTTAGTTGAGTCGATGGCATAACGTAAGTCATGTCCGGCTCTGTCTTTTACAAACGTAATCAGTTTGGCCGATTCGCCAGGCTCACGTCCCAGTTTCTCATCCATAATTTTGCACAAAGCACGTATCAGGTCAATGTTTGTCCATTCATTGTTGCCACCTATATTATAGGTCTCGCCAACTACGCCTGTGTGGAAGATGGTATCAATGGCGCGTGCATGGTCATTTACCCACAACCAGTCGCGTACATTTTCGCCCTTACCATAAATTGGAATCGGACGATTGTTTTTGATATTATTGATCGAAAGTGGTATCAGTTTTTCAGGAAAGTGATTTGCACCATAGTTGTTGGAGCAGTTCGAAATCACAACCGGCAGGCCATAGGTGTGATGATATGCACGTACAAAATGGTCGGAGCTCGCTTTGGCTGCTGAATATGGGCTGCGTGGATCGTAGGCTGTTTCCTCTGTAAAAAGGCCTTCCTCGCCTAATGAACCGTAAACTTCATCGGTCGAGATGTGATAGAATCGTTTTCCTTCCATATTTCCTTTCCAAGCTTCTTTTGCTGCATTGAGCAAATTGGCAGTTCCAAACACGTTGGTACGTATAAATGCGAAGGGATCGGTAATCGAACGATCGACGTGCGACTCGGCTGCCAGGTGAACCACCCCGTCGAATTGCTGAGTTTTGAACAATTCGGCAATAAATTGTTCATTAGTGATGTCGCCCTTTACAAAACTATAGTTTGGTGCATCGGCAATGTCAATCAGATTCTCCAGGTTTCCGGCATAAGTGAGTGCGTCCAGATTCACAATGTCATAATCAGGATATTTCGTTACAAATAAGCGGACTACATGCGATCCAATGAATCCGGCTCCCCCTGTTATTAAGATTTTTTTCTTCATGTTTTACTGTCTTTTTCGAGATTAATAGCACAAAGATACAATGTTTTTTCATGCTTAACAACTTGTTGATAACTTATTGCGATAAAATATTTTCAATTCAAAGCTTTGTCTTACTTTTGCAATGTGGAAAATATTTGTAAACATATAGAAAAGCTTTTGGCGCAACATGATTATGTCGTTGTGCCAAATTTTGGTGGGTTTGTAGTGCAAAATCAATCGGCAGTAATAATGCCAAATTGTATCGTTGCGCCAAAAGATACTATTGGATTTAATCCGTTGATGCATCATTCAGATGGATTGTTGGCTATTGAAATAGCAAAAACCGAGTCGATAAGCTATCGCATGGCTATGGAGATGATTGATCGGGCAGTTGAGAACATAAATTTAAAATTACAGGCTGCGGGTAGCATTCAGTTTGGTAATTTGGGCATTTTTCAACAAAATGCTACCGGCAATACTCATTTTCAACCGAATGGCAGTGTTGATTTCTTGCCTCAAAACTTTGGATTAGCCAATGTGCGTGTTTCGACACGAATGGTTCGACATGATGAGGAACGTCGTAAAGTTTCATTTACGTTACCTTCGTCTAATGTTTATAAATACGCTGCAGCAGCAATGCTGGTTTTTGGTTTGTTGCTTATCTCACCCGAGGTGAATGATGTGCGTCGATCGAACAATGCCGATTTTAGTTCGTTTGCATTTATAAAAGATAGCAATGCGCGTATCGAAAAGAATGCTGTGGCTGCTGTTGTAAAAGACACGGTTGTCAAAGATACTGTTGTTAAGGTGGTTTCCGAAGTCGCAGAGATGGCTAAGTTTCATGTCATAGTGGCTAGTTTACCAACAAAAGAGTCGGCAGATATTTATTGTAAAGAACTTGCAATAAAAGAATTTGTCAGAGCAAGTGTCGTTTCGTCTTCGCGGAATTATCGTGTTGCAGTACAGTCATTTGCTACTCGTGAATCGGCAGTCACTTTCATGGAAAACCTACGGAAAACCGATAGCCGGTTCGAAACGGCGTGGGTACTTTGTAACTAATTACTGGTCAATAAAATTGTTTTTAGTCAACGCTTTCCAGATTCAAATAAAAAGATTACCTTTGCAACCGCTTTTCGAGTAAAAGCAGTTAGGTATAATCATTTAATAAATAAAAAAATGCCAGTAAAAATTAGATTGCAACGTCATGGACGTAAAGGGTATGCTTATTATCATATCGTTATCGCTGACAGCAGAGCGCCACGTGATGGCAAATTTATCGAACGTATCGGTTCGTACAATCCAAACACCAATCCTGCAACTATCGATTTAAAATTTGAAAAAGCGTTGTATTGGTTACAAACAGGTGCACAACCTACAGACACAACTCGTAACATTCTTTCTGCAGAAGGTGTTTTGATGAAAAAACACTTACTTGAAGGTGTTCAAAAAGGCGCATTTGATGTAGTAGAAGCTGACAAACGTTTCGCTGCATGGAAAGCAAGCAAAGAATCGAGTGTATCAAAAACAAAAGAACAATTAGCTGCTGACAAACAAGCTGCTGCTAAAACTCGCTTGGCTGTTGAGGCTGAAGTGAACAAAGCAAAAGCCGCTGAAGTTGCAAAGAAAAAAGCTGATGCTATTGCTGCTAAAATTGAAGCAGTTGTTGAAGAAGCACAAGCTGAAGAAGCTCCTGCTACTGAAGAAGCTGCAGAGTAATTCGCAGTCAACTAATTATCATATAAAACCCGAAAGTAATTTCGGGTTTTTTTGTACCTGCTTTACAAGATTCAAACAATAAAACATATTTTAAAATATACAATCATGACAAAGACAGTAAATATTGCATTGCAAGTGTTACCCACTTCTACTACCGTTCATCCTTATCTGTTGGTAGATAAAGCTATTGAAGTAATTGAAAAATCGGGATTGAGATATAAAGTAACTCCTTTTGAAACCGTAATGGAGGGAAGCTATGATGAAATAATGGAAGTGGTGAAGTTGGCGCAGGAAGCTTGTTACGAAGCTGGCGCTGAAACGATGATGACTTACATTAAGATCCAAAGTTCGCGCAAGGACGTGAGTATTGATGATAAAATGGAAAAATACGAGTAGATATTGGAAATACTTTTGTAATCTTAATTCAAATAGACTTAAAATTTCAAAAATATTATTACTTTTGCATGTATACTAAATCTGAATTTGCATGCTAAACGTCTCTATTGTACTTTATAAGCACGCTCCGGCGGAGATAGCTCCGTTGGTTGAAATATTGCGGAAATCGGAAGTCGTGTCTGCTATCTTTCTCGTTGATAAT
This sequence comes from Paludibacteraceae bacterium, assembly GCA_942493025.1. Lineage (GTDB taxonomy): Bacteria > Bacteroidota > Bacteroidia > Bacteroidales > Paludibacteraceae > Paludibacter. The sequence goes on along the minus strand of OW818663.1, from coordinate 2,069,452 downwards.
TCTCCTGCAAAACAGCCGGAATTCAATGAGCTTGATGCTACTTATATATTCAATAACCGGAATTTAGGCTATGGGGTGGCTCATAATATTGCTATCAAGCAAACCGTTAATAAGTCCATTCCGTATCACTTGGTGTTGAATCCGGATATTGCCTTTGAGCCTGAAATCCTCCAAGAAATTGCAACTTACATGAATAATAATGCAAAAGTTGGATTATTAATGCCTAAAATACTCTATCCAACGGGCGAAATTCAGTATCTTTGTAAGCTCATTCCAACTCCATTTGATTTGATTCTTCGCCGGTTTTTGCCGGATGGCTGGACGCGTAAGCGCAGAGCAAGGTTCGAACTGAGAGATACAGGATATGATCATATCATGGATGTGCCTTACCTCTCGGGTTGCTTTATGTTTTTGCGCACTGATGCCATCAGAAGGGTGGGGATGTTTGATCGTCAATTTTTTATGTATCCCGAAGATATTGATCTTAGTCGGCGCATTCATCGAAAATTTCGAACGCTGTATTATCCTAATGTGCAAGTTGTTCATAATCATGCGCAAGAGTCGTATGGAAATGCAAAGCTATTGTTTATCCATATTGTAAATATGATTAAATATTTCAATAAGTGGGGCTGGTTTTTTGATAAAGAAAGAAGGCAAGTGAATAAAGAAATTTTACAACAGCAGAAATGCTAATTTGAAACACATATATGAATTTTAGCTTCATTCAGATTACGAGCGCTTTTATGGTGCTTTTCGCTATCATCGATATTTTGGGTTCTATCCCTATAATATTAAATATCAAACGCAAAGGCCAGATCGTGCATGCTTTTAGAGCAAGTGCGGTAGCATTGTTTATCCTTATCGGTTTTTTATTCTCCGGCGAAGGAGTTCTTCGGCTTTTTAATGTCGATATCCAGTCATTTGCAGTTGCCGGAGCCTTGATCATTTTTATATTCTCGCTGGAAATGATTTTGGATGTGGAAATCTTCAGAAATCAAGGCCCATCCGGTGGTTCTTCCATTGTTCCCATTGCATTTCCATTAATCGCAGGTCCCGGTTCGTTTACGACTTTACTTTCGTTGCGGGCGGAATATGCTACCGAGAATATTATTGTGGCATTAATTTTAAATTTGCTTTTTGTATTCTTCGTTTTGAAAGCAACCTCTAAAATTGAAAAATTTATTGGTGAAGGGGGTATTTACATTTTGCGTAAATTTTTTGGAATCATTCTGTTGGCCATAGCCGTGAAACTGTTTACCAGTAATATCGGTTCGCTCCTTTAAATGAATAATTGCTGCGGTTATATAAAAAAAAGGTTTCTGAAAATTCATTCAGAAACCTTTTTTATGATGGTTGACTTTCGATTTTAATACTCGAAGCGACCGAATTCACTTTCAATCAATAGTTCTTTTTTGTCTGACGCCTCACAGTGCCCAACTATTTGCGCGTCGATGCCAAATGACTTAGAGATTTCAATTACTTTCTCCGCATGTTCGGCCGGTAGATAAACTTCCAGTCGGTGCCCCATGTTGAAGACTTTGTACATTTCTTTCCAGTCGGTTCCCGACTCTTTTTGAATTAATTGAAACAATGGAGGGACGGGGAATAAGTTATTTTTTACAACTTTTAGATTGTCGATAAAATGCAGAATTTTGGTTTGAGCACCGCCCGAACAGTGTACCATTCCGTGGATGTTTCCGCTAAGTTCTGTCAATAGCTTTTTCACTACCGGTGCATAGGTGCGTGTAGGTGAAAGAACTAATTTGCCGGCGTCAATGCCCAATCCATCAATTTGATCGGTCAATTTGCACGAGCCCGAATAGGCTAGTTCTTGTGGAATTTCTACGTTGTAGCTTTCAGGGTATTTAGTAGCCAGGTAGTTGGCAAATACGTCATGACGTGCAGATGTTAAACCATTGCTGCCCATACCGCCGTTGTATTCTTTTTCGTAGGTAGCTTGTCCCGACGAGGAAAGCCCGACAATGACATCACCTGCTGTTATATTGGCATTGTTGATAACTTCTGAACGTTTCATACGACAAGTAACAGTGCTGTCCACAATGATGGTGCGTACTATGTCACCTACATCTGCAGTTTCGCCACCGGTAGGGTAGATGTTTACGCCCATTTCACGTAGCTCTTCCACTATTTCGTTTGTTCCGTTGATAATGGCCGAAATTACTTCGCCCGGGATACGATTTTTGTTACGACCAATGGTGCATGATAGTAAAATATTATCAGTGGCACCTACACAAAGTAAATCGTCAATATTCATGATGAGTGCATCTTGCGCTATGCCTTTCCATACCGAAATATCGCCCGTTTCGCGCCAATAGACATAGGCCAATGACGATTTTGTTCCGGCTCCATCGGCATGCATAATGTTGCAATAGTCAGGGTCATTGCCCAAAAAATCGGGGATTATTTTGCAAAAAGCCTTTGGGTAAAGTCCTTTATCGATGTTCTGAATTGCATTATGCACATCCTCTTTCGACGCTGATACGCCTCTTAAATTATACCTTTGATCGCTCATTATTTTATTGTTGAATTGTGTAATAGTTCAAGAACTCAGTTGTTCTGTGTTGTATTTAGTGCTATGTTTATCTACCGGATTCAGTAATCATTTCTTTTATTTTTGCATTGAAATCATCTTCTTTCAGCAGTTGTTCCAGTGTCATATGCATTCGATAACACCAAAAATTACGCGGATTGCTGGGCACGTTTATTCGTTCAGCATTCGGATGCTCGTGGCATAGTTTTGTTTCTATCGCCATCCAATCCTGCCAGGGCAGAATAATCCACATGGCTTGAGATTGTAGATGTTGTTCGATGATTTTCTCAGCTATCCATTGTTCGCAGGTTTCGGGTGCTGTTCCCTGCATTCCCAGTGCTCTGTTGTAGAACCGTTGAGTCAGCACGGCGTCTTCTTCCCACCAGGCACGGATCGGGTTCATGTCGTGCGTAGAAGTGGTGCAAACCGAACGGTAGGGTGCATCTGCAGGCATAGCAAATTCAGTATTCACCTTTTTTGGCATACGCTGAATTTCTAAACTGAGAATTTCCAGTGCATTCATCACATCGGGAACAGAATCTGGCACCATGCCTAAATCTTCACCACAAACCAACATGTTAGTGGCCGAAATAAGCGCTGGCAATTTTGTCATGGCTTGCTGTTTCCAAAACTGCGTATGACGGTGATAAAAATAATCAATATATATTTTATCCAGTAACCGGCGTGTTGCTTCGGGAAGATCGCGAAAACCGACGGTGCTGTGCATCGAAATGCGTGGATGAAACTTGTCGGGTTGGCGCATGTCACGCACAAAAAGTACCTCGCAATGCATGGCGTACAAGCCGTCGCGAATAAGAATTTCTTCTTTGCGGAAATTGTATCCTAATGTAGCAAAGTGGGTTTCAATCTTCTTTTGCGTGTTGAACTCGGGCTTAAATTTGAATTGCTGCCAGCCGTCCGGTACAAAATATTTTCGGATAACCTCGTCGGTATATTTCCCGAAAGTAGCATATAAAGCGTGTTCCTTCAGGTACGGTTTTACAAATCTATCCTCATCCCAATGCAGTCCTCTCGATTCTAAATCGGAACTGGAGAAAGGTAGCGCAGGGTGAAAACTACCGGTTAACCCCCATACTGCATCTGCCGGAATTTCCCAGATTCTAAAAAATCCCAATATATGATCGATACGGTAGGCATCGAAATACTCTGCTAGCTTTTGGAAGCGTTTGCGCCACCATTGATAGCCGTCTTTTTCCATTAATTCCCAATTGTAAGTAGGGAATCCCCAGTTTTGTCCTGTTACCGAGAAGTCGTCAGGAGGTGCGCCTGCTTGTCCGTTGGCGTTAAAGAGCTCGGGGTCTACCCATGCATCCACGCTACGCGGACTTACGCCAATAGGAATATCGCCTTTGAAGCCGATACCATTGGCTCTGGCGTAATCGTGCACTTCCACTAATTGTTTGTGCAGGTGGTATTGCAGGTAATAGAAGAGCGCAATTTCGGAATAGTGTTCTGTGGTTGGGGCTGACAAAGCTTCTATATCCGCTTTGTTGTAAAGGCTGTATGCCGGCCATTTGCCAAATTCGGGTGTTCCGTTCAGGTCGCGCAAATAGGAGAATGCGGCGTAGGGAATCAGCCATTCTTTATTTGTTTCGAAGAAGTTTTTGTAATCGTCGGATGCAAAAACGACTGAACTCTCCTGTAGGAAAATGGCTTTGAAGAATTCCCATTTTACCTTGATTACATTTTCATAGTCCGAAAATGTTTTTTCGTTCAGCTCTTGCTTCTGAGCATCGAAATATGTTTTTAGCTTTTTGTCTTTTAGCTTGCCTAATTTATCCAAATGAAGATAGATAGGGTGCAAAGCGTAGACCGAAACGGCATTGTATGGATATGAATCGTAGTTGGTGTGATAAAGAATGGTGTCGTTGATAGGCAGGGTTTGAATCATGCGTTGACCGGTTTTCTTTGCCCAATCCACCATTTTCTTTAGGTCGTTGAACTCGCCTATGCCAAAACTGTCTTCACTGCGAAGCGAGAATACGGGAATGGCTACTCCTGTTCCTTTCCACGAAGGGATGGTACGCAAAAAATGCTCGTCGGTTACCACTGTAAATTCCTGTTGGTTTATGGAGTTGATGATCCGGTTAGGGCCACCGCCCCATGCCAGCACTTTGTCGGTGGCAGTGTCAACAATCAGGTATTTATATTCAAGTGGAAATTTAAAGTCTTTTGCGTCAAGAGTCACTTGCCAGACAGGAAAGTCAGTATCGTCGAGTTTTAGCTTTTTTGATTCATCCCAATTGCCAAGGGCGGCTTGATTGCCAATAACTGCAACGTGGCGGTGCGGCTCCATTTGCGGACAATTGAGGCGTAGCATTAGGTTATGGGTTTTTGCCGTTGCGCTTGCTTTTGTTTTTTCTCTTTTGAAGAAGCAATCGGAAAATGCAGCGGTGATGAAAGGTGAATCGCCGAATGGGCCACGCCAGAAATCCTGAATACAGATGTCTTTTTTATCGGGGTTTATGGCTACTACACGTTTTTTGCCGTATTCGTAGTCAAACTCTTTGTCGGTGTTGAGTAAGGTGTATTGATAGGTGATGGAAGAGAGTGAGCTGTCGATGTTTAGTTCTGCCGTCCATTCAAAGTTTGCATTGCATTGCATAACAATTGCTTGCGAAGACTGAGATGGCTCTTGAGCCGGGGAATGTAACATGAGATAGACTGATTGTCCCCATTGAGTTACATAATGTATTTTGAATTGAACCTTCATAATTGTAGCAATGAATAATAGGCTACAAATTTACGAAAATTCTACGCAATATGAAAATTGTGACAAATACTAGCCAAAGAAAGAATGCAAACGTTTGAAAACGAAAAAAACCTTCTTGATTATTGTGAAAAACACAATAGCAAGAAGGTTTTAATGAGGTTCGTGGCGGATTCGAACCGCCGTAATCGGTTTTGCAGACCGGTGCCTAGCCACTCGGCCAACGAACCTTGTTTTTGGGACTGCAAAGATAGTATAATTTTGTCTCTTTCCAAATTATTTCTGTCGAAAGTCAAAAAAAATCCCGTCTACAATTCGTTTATTTCCGATCTTTCCGGTCTTTCGGATCTCTGTGATCCTGCATATTCTGCAATAATTTACGCTTAAATTCCCGTTCTGCACGATAATATCTAAATAATGTTTCGGGAGCCAAAAGTCTACGTAGCTGTAAATGATAGCTTTTGAGCATTTGCGATTGTTTTACTTCCATCTCAACATATCTGTCGTTGAGTTGTGCATAATTCGGTTTAATGCTTTTGTCCTTTTTGAAATTTTTCTTGAAAAAATCTCTGTTTTGTTGATGTTGGCACCACATATTTTTTTCATATTGCATAAATACGGGCTGAACCTTTGCGATGTCGGTAGGGCTTAGTTGTGCTTTCTCAACTAAAAATTGCCATTTTTGAGAATGCATGTCGTCAACTTTTGGAGATTTATCCATGTCCTGTGCATTGATATTTGCACTCAGTAGAATCAGTATACTCCAAATAAAGTATTTTAATGTTTTCATAATATATATCTTAAACAAGTTCTTTTTTTTTTATTTCTTATTTGGCCGGCTCATCCACATAGTAATCCATCATCGAAGTTTCGTTTACCTGCGATAGCACATAGGCTTCGTAGGTATCGGCATTTTGTGTTGCATTAGTTTGATAAACTGTATAGAAAGTTTGTCCGAGCATAAAAATACCTACAAAAGCAGCGGCAACGTACATCCATTGCTTTAGGAAACGATGGTTGGAGCCAGGGTTATGCTGGATTTGTTCGTCCATACGTAGCGCAAAATGTTCGAAATAGTTTTCAGGGACGGAGAATGGTAGTTCTCTTCCTATTTCGTCGAGCGATATTTTAGTGTTCTTTTTCATATTGTGTGTTTGACTATTTGAAGCCTATATGGTTTAATTGTAGATCATTTTCTTTGAAAAAAACAGACTTTGTTTCTTAAAAACAGACTTTTGACTTTCAATATGCTTGGTTTAACTGTTCTATTCGTTTTCTTCAAAGTAGCGCTCTATCTTTTTTACGGCATGATGATAGGATGCTTTCAGGGCTCCGATGGATGTGCCTAAAATTCCTTCCATCTTTTCGTATGTAATATCTTCGAAGTATTTCATATTAAATACCAATCGCTGCTTATCCGGTAAGGTAATGATTGCTTTTTGTAATTTTAGTTGAAGTTCATTACCATTAAAATAATTGTCGGCCTGCAGGTTTTGTAGTAATGTTCCTTCTACATCATCAAGCGATTGATTATTTCGCAGTCGTTTATTGGTTAGGAAGGTAAGTGTTTCGTTGGTGGCGATGCGATAAAGCCAGGTTGATAGCTGCGAATCGCCCCTAAAACCCTCAATTCCATTCCATGCTTTCATAAATGTGTTTTGCAATACATCGTTGGCGTCATCGTGCGACATTACCATTTTACGAATATGCCAATAAAGTCGCTCCTGATAGGTGCGCACCACCAATGAGAACGCTTTGGTTCGCTGTTGTGGTTGACTCAATTGTTCTTGCAGCTCTTCTTCTGTTTGGGTCATATGTAGTAGGCAGATGCCGGTTGCGCTATTATAGATTTACTCCTTTGACTGACTTTTACTCAAATGGTTTAATCGAACCAATTAATTTACTTTGGTTATATCATTTCGTCCTTCAAAATACCGAATAATATTTTGCGATGCGAACCGGCTCATTTCATTGCGCGTATCCACGGTTGCAGTACCGCTGTGTGGAGCGAGCACTACGTTATCAAGTTTTAGCAGGGCAGGAGTGATGTTGGGTTCGTCTTCGTAAACATCGAGGCCAGCTGAGGCAATCCGATGGTTCTGCAGTGCATCTACCAGTGCCGACTCATCTATCACCGATCCGCGCGCTGTATTTATAATAATGGCGGTAGGTTTCATAAGTTTTAGACTATCATTGTCAATTAAATGCCATGTCTGGTCGGTAAGTGGGGTATGCAATGAAATGACATCAGATATTGCGAGCAACTCCGCCAGTTTTAATTTGCGGGTTTGGTAAGTTGTTTCCAGTTCGGGTGTAAGGCGGGTACGATTGTAATATACTATATTCATTCCACATGCCATAGCTCTGCGTGCCAATGCCTGTCCAATGCGTCCCATGCCGATGATGCCGAGCGTTTTTCCGTAGAGTGTTTGTCCCAGATTTTCCAAAACTCCCCATTTTAATCCGTTTGAAATGCGCAATTTTCGATCGCATTCTGCCACCCGGCGAGCTGTTGCCAGCATCAATGCAAATGCTTGTTCAGCCGTTGGTTCTACAACCGGATCGGGTGTGTTGGTTACCACGATTCCACATTTAGTGGCATATTTCACATCGATATTGTTGTAACCTACTCCGAAGTTAGCAATAATCTTTACGCTCCCTTTTGCCGCATCAATCACTTCTTTGTCTACTTTGAACTGAAATGTTGGCAAAAAAGCATCACAACCGGGCAGTAGTTGTATGACCTCCTCTTTCGAAAAGACGTCTTTGTTGGGGAAAATGACTTCGAAATGTTTCTTGAGTTCAGAAAAACCTTCGTCTAACAATCGGGTGGATACAAGTACGCGCATAGTTGAATCTGTTTATGGTGTGGTAGAACAAATATACGGACTTTGAGTGAATCAAACAAATAAATATCAGTTATGATAATTGTCGGGTGTTTGAAGCAAGGCATAAAAAAAGAGATGTGACAGCAGTCATATCCCCGGTTCAGCATAGGTTGGCGGTGTTGAGTTCGGCTATGGTCTCCATGCCCTGTTGCAGAAGCAGATACCAGTGCAAAATAGTAGGTTGATGATGACTATTTGCAACCCTGACAAATCAGCACATCTCCTGTCGAATCGGCAGAGGAGGTGCTGATTCAGCGTCAAACGGTGCGACATCGCAGGTATTTGGTTAAGCATCGGGGTGAATTACTGCTACATCAAGGTTCAACAGTGAAATATTGAGAGAAATAAGATCAAACCTTTGTAGAACGATATATCCCTACCAAACAAAACCTTATTTATTATCTAAGCAATTTGACTATAGCACGTTGTGAATTCGCTAATATCGAACTTGCGTTAAGTTAAGTGTTTTTTTATATTCGACCCTGCCTACCGCAGGTAAGTCCTTGGGAGAGGTCTAAACTTAATGATATTGGACCCGCACCAGCGGTTGAAGATTTCCGCACGTGCGTAGCAAAATTTCCGCACGTGTGCAGCAAAATTTTCTCACGTGAAGAAATTTTAGTGCAACAGTGTCCGCAGAAATTTCTTCACGTGAGAAAATTTTGCTGCAATAGAGAGTAGATAGAATTGCAGATATTTAACCGTTTTGCAGAGGCATGTGTCCCTTGTCCTCACGGATATATAGTCATTACCTACTTGCACAAGAGTGCGGGCTGGTTGGAATCTGCCTGCTGCAGGCAAGTCTGTGATACGTTTTTCAAAACTATCTGAATAATGTGACTATATGGCAAAAAAGAAAGAGATATGAATGGTATCGTATCTCTTTCTTTTGTTTATTCTCTATTCTTCTTGAGTCGTCTTTGTTCTTTTTGTTCAGCTTCTTTTTGATATTGAAGTGGAACATATTCCAGCGTTACTACCGACGGATCCAAATCCAGAATTTGAGTATCGGAAGTGGAGAACTTCTTGATCATATAATAAAGTCCCAAGACGGTCTTTTTGAATGGCGGTAAATCCAGATTCCGGATAATACGTTCCACCACCACGAACCGGAAATCGCCTTCCACCTTCGATTCGCGAAGAGAAGGGTAGCGGCTCATTAAATCGACTAGTCCGTTTTCTTGCATTTCTTTACAAATGAGATGGACAAACGCGTCGACGTGAACGCCTTGCTTGAAGCCGGAATAAATATCCAATCGGAATATTTTTTTAGCTACAAAAGTTTTTACATGGTATTTGAATTGATACGGTTCGTCGCTGCGGTGCAGGTATACAAACCAGTACGTATCAGCACGTTTAGGCTGTTTCTTTATCAATGAAAAGATGACTTTGCTGTCCATTTCATTTGGGTATTTGGCACGCGTAACGTACACCAAATGTGTTGCAAACTTAGGAATCGTTTCATCTTCGCTGATTCTGTCCAGGCAAGTAATAACGGGGGCAATTTTCTCGTATTTTACACAGCGGTTTTTAATACGTCGTCCGTTGTACCAGATTAACATTACTGCAAATAAAGCTCCGGCAATAATTACTGTTGCATAACCACCATGCATAAATTTAAACGCATTGGCTGTAAAGAAAAATCCTTCGACGGTGATAAAGAACCCTGTGAGAGGAATGCTAAACCACAAAGGTCTTTTTTGATGTTGAAGATACATAAAAAGCAATACCGTGGTCATCATCATGGTGATAGTGATGGAAAGACCGTAGGCCGCTTCCATATTCGACGACGACTGGAATGCCAGAACCATTAAGATACACATTACCAGTAAAGCGTGATTTACCCCCGGGATATACATTTGACCCTTGATCTCGGTTGGGTATTTGATTTGGATATTGGGCCATAAATCCAGCGAAATAGCTTCGCTGATAATGGTAAATGAGCCACTTATCAAGGCCTGACTGGCGATAATGGCAGCCAACGTTGCCATGATAACACCGATGAATGAGAACCATTCGGGCATAATGGTGAAAAATGGATTTGTGTCTTTTACAATTGCCGACGAGTGAGAAATAATCCATGCACCTTGGCCAAGGTAGTTTAAAATCAATGTAATCTTAACATAAAGCCATGATACACGAATGTTGTGCAAACCACAATGACCTAAGTCGGAATAGAGTGCTTCTGCTCCGGTAGTACATAGGAAAACAGCGCCCAGAATAACAAAGGCATTTGGTACAGCTTTTAGCACCAATATGGCGTACATAGGGTTAAACGCTTTCAGAATCATAGGGTAATCCGTGAGCGCAAAAACACCAAGTACACCAATCATGGTAAACCAGAAAAACATGATGATACCAAACGATTTTCCTAAAAATGCAGTTCCAAGCGGTTGAATGAGAAATAAACCCAGAATAATAGCAATTACAACGGGAATAATGGGAACAGAGGGTATTAAAGTGTTTATTCCTTCCACAGCCGACATGACGGTAATGGCAGGTGTGATGATACCATCGGCCAGAAGTGTGGCTGCTCCAATGGCAGCGATGACGTAAGTCCAACGGTAGTTTTTCCGAATAAGTGCAAAGAGGGATAAAATACCACCCTCACCGCGGTTATCAGCGCGAAGTGTAACAATCACATATTTTACTGTAGTCTGTAAAGTTAATGTCCAGATAATACATGAAATTGCCCCAATAATATAGTCGGGATTTGACTGCTGGCCAGCAGGTAACCCATTGAGAATGGCCTTCATTACATATAATGGAGAGGTTCCAATATCTCCAAATACAATGCCGATAGCCATAAATATGCCCATAATACCAAAGGGCACTTTGTGATGTTGTTTCATTCTTTTTTATTTTAAAAACCCGACAAAAGTAATAAATAAAAATTAGCTTTGATACGAAATTACATAATTAACCAGTAATATTTCTAATTAGTAAATATTGTCGATTAAAATGTGATAATTGGCTTGTAAAGTTGTTTTGTTTGTATCGTTTTGATAGTTGTTTGTGAATAATTGAACTTATTTGATAGTCGGGTCTGTTGACAAAGTCTTTTTTGACTTTCTGGAGCCTGCTGAGCTCTTTTTTATCTATAAATCAGAGACCTAAAAAACGAATTATGTCTGTTTTCGACTTTAAAATAAGTGGCGGTCAAAGTACCAGTTCTTCAAACAGTTTTTCTACTTTCTCGTCCAGATTATCTGCAAAACCGGGATGCGGCCGTGAGGTTTGAATACAGGAACTACGCATGGCAGTGAGCCATCGGAATCGTTCGGGAATATCGAATTGTGCAATTACACCGGCTTCCTTGTTGCCGTTGCAAATTTTTTCGAACGATTTCAATGCTTCCTCAAGCAAGTCCATATCCAACTCTGTACAAAAAATACCAAGTCGGTTTATATCCAGTTTGTACATCATGCGGATGTATTTTGCTCGTTTAGAGAACAAAATAATGCCCACGTTGATAAACTCTTCGCGCTCCACCTTGGGCAAAACACGAATAACGGCGTATTCAAATAAGTGCTTTCCTTGCATTTTGCGTTTCGTTTAAAAAGTTATCCGAATGTTTAAGTCTCTCGCTAAGGAACTGATAATACACTTCTCTGATCGATTCGGGCGTGTCACCATCCTCCGTCCAGTTAGCCCATGTATCGGGAATCATATTTGTTATCCCGCGGATAACTTCATTGGTCAACACCTGCTTGCATTCCGCATCCACTGCTTCCAACTGATCGGCAAAGGGGAGGAGCACATGGTCTTTGATGAGCGAAAACGGTGTCAAGGCCTGTTTCATGTGGTTGGTCCAGGAATGATGGAAGTACAAGGTTGCACCATGGTCGATAAGCCATAGTTCTTTGTGCCACATCAGCATGTTGGTGTTACGAACGGTGCGATCAACGTTCGTCAGAAATGCATCCATCCACACAATGAGGGATGCGGTGTGTCCATCTATTTTGGTGGTGACAGGATCGTAAGTGAGTGCGCCCGACAGAAAATGCAGGCCAAGGTTCAAGCCCTGACTGCCTTGTAGCAAGTCCTGAATTTCTTCATCGCCTTCGGTTTGCCCGAAAGCTTTGTCGAGTTCCACAAAAACGAGTTCGGGGATGCGCAGCTTTAGCAGTTTGGCCACCACGCCGCCAATCAGTTCCGAAATCAACATTTTCGTGCCATGTCCCGATCCGCGGAACTTGACAACATATTTGAAGTCGTCATCAGCCTCAGCCAATGCCGGCAACGAACCTCCTTCGCGCAAAGGAGTGATATAGCGGGTTACATTTACGGTGCGTAGGGTCATTTGATTATCAATTTATATTTAACCCCAAACCCCTAAAGGGGCTTAGAGTTACTTTTGTGATGGATATATTTTTTATTATACAGGTTTTAAGCCCCTTTAGGGGTTTGGGGTCATTAGCCTTTAAACAATACCCTAAACGCCTCTTCCACTTTCTTTACCTGTATCAGTTCAATATTAAGTTTGCTGATGTTGAGACTTTTCAGGTTGTATTCGGGCATAATCATTTTTTTGAAGCCTAGTTTTTCGGCTTCGAGTATGCGCTGTTCGATGCGGTTGATGGGGCGAATTTCACCCGATAGTCCTACTTCGCCGGCCACGCAAACGTGCTTTTCTATAGCAATATCCACGTTGGACGACAGGATGGCCGAGATTACTGCCAGGTCGATAGCCGGGTCGTTTACTTTTATACCTCCGGCAATGTTGAGGAATACGTCCTTTTGGGCAATTTTGAATCCCGCACGTTTTTCGAGTACGGCCAGCAGCATGTTCAGTCGGCGAAGATCAAAGCCGGTGCTGGAGCGTTGCGGTGTGCCGTAAGCTGCCGAGCTGACCAACGCTTGTGTTTCGATAAGAAACGGACGAACCCCTTCGATAGCGGAAGCGATGGCTACACCGCTTAGTCCTTCGTGGTTTTGCGAAAGCAGCAGTTCCGAAGGATTGCTTACCTCGCGCAGACCGTTTTGTTGCATCTCGAAAATGCCCAACTCAGAGGTACTTCCGAAGCGGTTTTTGATGGAACGGAGGATGCGGTACATATAATGTTGGTCGCCTTCGAACTGGAGTACCGTGTCCACGATATGTTCCAGCACTTTTGGACCGGCAATGCTGCCTTCTTTGTTGATATGACCAATGAGCAGCACCGGAATAGAGGTTGTTTTGCAGAATTTCAGCAGGTTGGCGGCACATTCGCGCACCTGCGATACCGAGCCGGGCGACGATTCAATCATTTCGGTAGAAATCGTCTGAATGGAATCGACAATAACCACGTCGGGTTGTATGTTTTGAATGTGTACAAACACTTGTTCAAGCGAAGTTTCACTGACAATATAGCAATCAGGATTCTCGAACTTTAGGCGTTCGGCACGAAGTTTCAGCTGTTTTACGCTTTCTTCGCCCGAGATATAAAGGGTGCGCTTGCCTTTCATGTTGAGTACCACCTGCAATACCAGTGTAGATTTACCGATGCCCGGTTCACCGCCAATCAGCACCAACGAGCCCGGAACCAATCCACCACCCAACACACGGTTCAATTCGTTGCAACTGGTATCGAAGCGGCTCTCTTCCGAAGTCTCCACTTCGGTGATAAGGATGGGCTTCTGCTTGACAAGTTCAACGCCCCCTAAATGAATTTTCGGAGTGGTATCTTTACTGATAATTTCTTCTACGTACGAGTTCCATTCGCCGCACGACGGGCATTTGCCGATCCATTTCGGAGAGTCGACGCCACAATTTTGACAAACATATACTGATTTGGTTTTGGCCATTTTACTTGGTTGATTGGGGTTGGTGATTGGTTAGTTAGTTAATTTGAGGCAAGGTGTTCGTTCTGTCTGCTAATGTCAGAATTTTTTTTGTAAAATCAGCCATAAATAAGGGTATATTGACTAAATTATCATCTTGTTTCAGATTTTTCAATGAAAACCGGATTCTGTATTTTGGTTGAAATTGTTTTTCGTAAAGCGTCAGGCTTTTTCCGGTAACATTTTCATCTGCTTTAACTTCAATTGGTATTATTTCGTTTTGGTATTGAATTAAAAAATCAACCTCAGCCTGATTGCCCGAAGTCCAATAGCGTGGAGTTTCTTCAAATTGCATTATTAGGCTCTGCAATATGAAGTTTTCGGTCAACGCACCTTTAAATTCAATAAACAATCTATTGCCTTCTCGTATGGCGATAGGATCTAGTGCCGACAACCTTCGCAAAAGGCCCACATCCGAGAGGTATACTTTAAACGCCGACAAGTCATCGTATGCCGAAAGTGGAAGTGCCGGTTTTTTGCATAGAAAAATGCGATAAATTAACCCGGCTTGCGATAACCAGAGCAATGCATCTTCGTATTCGCGTGCTCTTGCACCTTGCTTTACAGTTTGATATACAAATTTTTTATTTTCGCGCGCCAACTGCGATGGAACAGAATTCCATACGTGTGTCAATTTAGGAATCAAATGATTTTCGGTATGTTTCGAAAAATCAAGTTGATAAGCATTTAAAATATTGGTCAGGATTTGTTGAGTTTGATCGATGTCCTGATTTTCGAGTAGGGCAACAACAGCTTCCGGCATTCCACCCGAAATGTAATACATTTTAAATTTGTCTACCAATTGATTGAAAAACAAATCAGGAATAGGATCTAAATCATTTTTTAAAGTCAGATATTCTAGTAATTGAGGTTCTGATGCTCCTAAAAATTCAGAGAAGGAAACCGGGTAAACATTTAGAAAATCGACTTTCCCTACAGGGAATGATGCTCCTCGATTAAGTGCCACACCCAACAATGATCCTGCGCAAACCACAACGTATTCTGGGGCATTTTCGTTGAAATACTTTAAACTGTTTAAAGCGTCATTGCATTCCTGAATTTCATCAAAAATAATCAATGTTTTTTCAGGAAGAATTGGTTTGCCTTGCACAAAAGATAGATTTTGTAGTAAACGATTGACGTCTTTTGTTTGTGCAAAAAATTGTTTCAATTCGGTTTGTTCATCAAAATTGAAATAAGCAACATTTTCAAAGTGGTCTTTCCCAAATTGTTTTAATGCCCAGGTTTTACCAACCTGACGCGCACCTTGCAGAATCAGAGGTTTTCGGTTTTTTGAATCCCTCCATTTAATCAGTTTTGAGAGTATATCCCTTTTTATGACCATTTTTCTTTGCTTTAGAATAAAAATTCAAATACAAAGATAATTAAGTTTTTTCAGAGAATAATACCAAAATCACACTTTTTGTGCCAAAAGTGTGATTTTATACACATAATTGGCACAAAAAGTGTGATGTTTACTTGCAAAACTAATTTATCGAACCGACCAACCAATTAAATTTCTTTCTTGCGCCAGCTTCCTTTGAGCAGATACAAATATCCCAATGCGCCAATAATAATCCAGTACACAAATTCAGACATCCACACCACTTCTACCGAACTGGGGCTCACAATGGCGGTGTAATAAACGTAACTGATGTAGAAAAACAAGGTCAGAAATTCAATGGCAAAAGCTGTTCGGGTGTTGCCGGTGCCCGATACGCCATTGAAAACAACAAAACTCAGCGCAAATACCAAATTGGCAAGCGACACAATTTTTATAACCGGGATACAGGCCGTCATCAGCCCGGGATCGTCGGTGTAAATATGTGCGAAGAGCTCGGGGAAAATGAACGTACAAACCATCAATGGTAAAACTAATGCAAAGGCGATAAATGCCATCCTTCTGATAAAAGGGAGTACTTCTTCTTTCCTGTTGGCGCCAATGAGGTTGCTAACCAGCGTGTTCACCGTTGTTGCCAATGCTGATGCAGGAATCATAAGCAGCACATACAAGCTTCGTCCTACATTGGATACAGCCAACGGTCGCTCGCCCATGTGCTCGATAAAGATGAAAAACATAAACCAGGTGGAAATGGAAATGAAGTACTGGAACATGATGAAAATGGATAAATCCAGGATTTGCAACACGGTTTTGAGTTCTACTTTTTTGAATTGAAACAAGCCGTACCGTTTTATATCAGCATGGAAAAACGTATAGATAATGACATAAATAAGTGTGACGATTTCGGCAATTACCGACGAGATACCCGCACCTTCGATGCCCAGGCATGGGAATCCCCAATGCCCGAAAATGAGAATATAGTCGAACAATATATTGGTGATGGCCATTAAAATAGCCGAGGTAGTAAGAATTCGCGTTTGTGTAATGCCGACGTAAAAACTCCTGAAAATAGCATTTGCAAAGGCAAAAAAGAAGCCGTAGATACGCCAGTCGAGGTAGGCAATGGTAGAATCGTAGACCTCCGGTGAGCTCACCGCATATTTCATTACAAACGGAACGCCTTTTACCGAAATTGCAAAAATAAGTATGCTTAGTAAAATATTAAACAACAATGCGTTATTGAAAATTGGTCCGATTTGAGAATAATTTTTCTCGCCATTACGTCGTCCGATAAGGATCTGAGCACCTTGGCTAAACCCAAAGCCAACCATATAAATGGCAAAATAAAATACGCCGCCAATGGCCGATGCTCCCAATTCTACTTCGCCAACACGACCCAGAAATGCAGTGTTGGTTACATTTATGATGTTTTGGGCAATGAGCGTCAGGAAAATAGGATAGGTTACGTTGAAAATGTTTTTGTTGGAAGTCACAATGATAAATTGAAAATTAAAGATTTGGTCACTTGCTTTCCCTCCAAACAAACTATACTGTGATTTGTTTGGAGGAGTACAAAGGTACAGAAATAGTCATGAATTTTGAATAAAAAAACATTTTCCGGGGGTAAATCCATTTAAAAAAACAAATCTTATTCAGTAATCAATAAATCGTGCAACGTTTTAGTATTTTAAATCATCATCTTTAATTGTGCACTCCAAATAGGATATACCGTTTTTTGGTATTATATTTGCCTTTCGATTAACAAAAATAATAATCCTCCTCACTTATGAAGAAAAGTATAGTATTTATCGTTTTTACAACTGTGGTTCTTACCACTTTTCTATTGGCTCAAAAATCAACAACCATTATTGCTCTCCGTTGGTTGAAAGTGGATCAACTGGCTGAAAAACAATTGCCCGAATCGGCTTTGAAAGAGGTGGAAGCCATTCTCGAACAGGCACAAAAAGAGAGAAACTCGCCCGAAGTCATCAAAGCAATGGTTTATAAAATGCGCTTTACCCTGGAGAAAAATCCTGACGAAGCACCTACTTTGATAAAAGATTTCGAAGCCTTTACCGAGAAAAGTATCGACCCGGCTGAAAAGGCCTTATTGCACTCGATGACAGCTGATTTATATGCCCAGTTCTATCAAAAAGACCAGTGGACGATTAATAACCGCACCGTTGTTACCGGCTTTGTGCCCGATGACATAAAAGAGTGGACAAAGAATATCTATTTCGATAAAATTACAGAACACCTTGCAGCTTCGCTCAAAAATGCAACGATTTTGCAACAAACGGATGCGATGAAATTTGCTGCTTTGCTCGAAAAAGGCGATGATAGCAAGGAGCTACAACCTACCCTGTTTGACTTTTTAGGAAAAAGGAGGATTGAAATTCTGGAACGCTTAACGCAAGCTGCCTTGGTGAAGAATCCGCTGGAAAATAAGGAATTGTTTGCAGCTGCATCTCAGTTTGTCGCATTGTCATTAGATTCCGTATACGCTTCTTCTGTTGAGAATCAGGTGGTAGATACTTATCGGCAATTACTTGCCTTTCGTCAGAAAGCTGATAATGTGCCGTCATTTATCTATGTCGATTTACAACGCCTGAAGTATATGAAAGAACATACCGAAGCAGCGAATTCGGATTCACTTTACCTTGCTGCATTGAACCGCCTCGAAAAACAATATGCCGGTAATGAAGCGGTGGTTGAAGTATTGGCGGAGAAGGCAAATTATTATTTGGCTAATTCAGACAATGATGAGAATAAATCGAATAAGAAAACAGCCTATGATATTTGTAGCGATGGTTTGAAACGTTTCCCCAACTATAAAAGAATAGGGTTACTTGAAAACCTTCAAAAATCAATAGCTCATAAAACGATTGGAATTAGTTTTAATCAGGTGGCTAAGCCGGCCACTGCTCTCAAAGTGCGTTTGAATACAACGAATATCTCAACGATAAAACTAACTGTTTACAGAGTAAATGCAACAGCGTTAGAGTATTATAATTATGTTCAGAACAGACGAAATGAGAAGACGCTTTACACTAAGAAAACACTTGTAGAAACAAAACAAATTGATATAAAGCCGGATGAAAATTTTGGAAATGTGACCACGGAAGTTGATTTGAAAACCGGCACTTATGGTATTTACGAAATTTGTGCAGAACAGCCAGGAAACGAGAATCAATCCGAACGGGTGATGGGTTCACTTACCGTTTCTGATTTAGCATTTATAAATCGTACCAATGTGCCGAAGCAAGCCAGTTTGTATGTGCTCGACAGAATAAGTGGCAAACCCGAGAGTGCTGTGAAAGTATCTGTTTATGATAATAAATGGACCGGGAATCGCTATTCGGTTAATTTTGTTGCGGCAATCGCAACCGATAAGAATGGCTTGTGTCAATACCCGTTTATTTCGAATTATGCCAACAACGTTTTGATGTTCGAAAAAGGCAAAGACTGCTATTTTACCAATGCTTCCAATAGCTATTTCAACGAACAAAACAGATCTGATAATAAGACTGCGAGAATAAATGTCTTCACCGATCGGTCGTTGTACCGCCCTGGCCAAACAGTCTATTTTAAGGCAGTAGTTTATTACTCAAATAAAACTAAGCAAGAAATCTCAGCCGGAGTAGAATATGAAGCAACCTTATTTGATGCTAACGGGCAAAAAGTGAGTGCCAGGAAATACAAGACCAATGAATTCGGTTCCATTGCGGGCGAATTTGTTTTGCTAGAAGGTGGCTTAAACGGGAATTATCGTATTCAGGTCGGTACTATTTCTCAATCTATTTGGGTGGAGGAGTACAAACGACCAAGTTTTGAAGTAACGGTTGATAAACCCAAAGCAGAAATTAGTTTTGGTGAAAAGGCAACCGTAAAAGGAACTGTAAAAGCCTATGCCGGATATACCATTGCCTATGCGAAAATCAAATATCGGGTGGTTCGTAGCACCCATCGCTATTGCTGGTGGTGGAGTGTCCCCGACAAAGAAATAACCAACGGAACTACCAGCTCAAAAGCGGATGGAACTTTTGAAGTATCATTTATTCCCGAGAAAACAAAAAGTGAAATAGCACCATTCCGTAACGAGCAGTTTTATACCTACACCATTTATGTGGATGTTACCGACCCGAAAGGTGAAACGCAGCAAGGACAACAGTATGTTTCGGTTGGTGATAAATCTTTATTTATTTTGGCTGAAGTTGGCGAAAAGATTGATAAGAAGCAAGCACTAAATATTGACCTGAGTACTGAAACTTTGAACGGCGAGAAAGTAAATTTAATAATCAAATACAACCTGTATCGTTTGGAAGAAAGTGAAGTTTATGCTGAAAAAATGGATGATAAAACTGTTTTGAAAGAGACGGAAAAAGTATTATCGGGAAGTTTTGATACCAACAACAAGAAATTAAACCTAGCCGTTACCAATTTAGCTTCCGGTAGGTACAAGTTGGTGTTTACTACTCCCGATGCGCATGGTAAGGAAGTAAAACTCGAAAAGACCTTTGTTCTTTACGATGTAAACGACAAACGTCCTCCGGTAAAAAGTTACGAGTGGCTTTTATCCACCAAAACAGAATGTGTGGTTGGAGAAAAAGCTCAGATTCAATTTGGAACTTCTACCCAAAATTCATCGGTTTTGTATGAAGTGATGCAGGGCAATACACTATTGGAAAGTCGCTGGGTTTCGTTCTCGGACGAGATAAAGACTTTTGAAATTCCGTTTAAAGAAAGCTATGGAGCAGGAGTGACGGTGATGTTCACCTTCCTGAAAGATGAACAGTTCTTTAGCAAGCAAGTTCAGATAACCCGTAAAGTGGCCGATAAAAATTTGACACCGACACTTAGAGTATTCCGTAATAAATTATTGCCGGGCGAGAAAGCAGAATGGACAATTACAGTACCGGAAAGTGCCAAAGATAAAAAATCAGCGGAGGTGTTAGTGGGAATGTACGATGCTTCATTGGATGCTTTGCGTCCGCACAGTTGGAATTTTAATCCGTCGTACAGAGAATCGGTTTACTATTCTCCGACTTGGGAAAGCAATGGATTTGAAACAACAAATGATTATGCCTATTTGAATAATCAGTTTGAGGATGTGGCAGAGTTTAGATTAAATCAATTGAATTGGTTTGGATTGAATTTTGGTTATCGGAATAATCTCATGATTAGAGGAATGGCAAGAGGTGTTGCTGTTATGGCGCAAGAAAACGCGGCTTTGGATGAAGTTGTTGTGGTTGGCTATGGAACAACGAAGAAAAACCTTAAGGCAGTTGAACCTCCTCCACCATTTAAAAGTAGTGTGAAATTTACAGCTCCTGTCATAGCTAAGGATGAAGAAGTAACAGAAAGCAACAAACCAGTGCAAATCCGTACCAACTTCAACGAAACAGCCTTCTTCTATCCACAGTTACGAACCGATGCGCAAGGCAATGTGAAGTTTACCTTCACAGCTCCCGAGAGTCTCACTCGTTGGAACGTGAAAATGTTAGCGCACACCACTGATTTGTTCTTTGGACAAGGTGCCGAGCAGGTCGTGACTCAAAAGGATTTGATGGTGCAAATGAACTTGCCTCGTTTTGTGCGTCGGTCGGATAAACTGGTGCTGAGTGCAAATGTAGTCAACTTGACGGATAAAGATTTAAAAGCAAATGTTACCTTTGAATTGATTGATCCGGCCACGGATAAAATTATCTGTACAAAATCAATAGCTCCCCTCTCCCTGGGGAGAGGGGTTGGGGGTGAGGTAGTTTCTTGGGAGCTAACCGAATTTTCGCCTTACGAATTGGTGACTTGCAAAGTGGTGGCTCGTGCCGGTAACTTTAGCGATGGAGAACAAAAGTACTTACCAGTGTTGCCTGATAAAGTACTGGTAACTGAAAGTATGCCGTTGACCGTTCGTGGTGATCAAACCCGCACGTTCAATTTCGAAAGCTTGTTGAAAAACGGTTCGAGTGTAGATACTAAAAACTTGTCGGTGGAATTCTCATCCAACCCGGCATGGTATGCCGTACAGGCTTTACCAACCATTTCTGCTCCCGAAAATGACAATGCGCTGGATTATTTTACAGCTTATTATGCCAATAGTTTAGCGGGATTTATCGCCAATTCCAATCCGAAAATTGCAGCCACTTTCGACCGTTGGAAAAAAGCAGGTGGTAGTCGTGAAGCATTGCTTTCGAACTTGCAGAAAAATACCGAATTGAAAAACATGTTGCTGGGAGAAACGCCCTGGGTAATGGCTGCCAAAGACGAAACGGAGCAAAAACGGCAGATAGCCTTGCTGTTCGATTTGAATATGCAAAAGAATCAGGCGCAGCAATATCTTGATAAACTGATTTCGTTGCAATTGCCTTCGGGAGCTTTCTCGTGGTTTAAAGGTATGGGCGAAAGTCGCTATGTCACACAGGAAATAATGCTGAACCTGGCACGGTTAAACAAAATGACAGGTCAGTCAGTAGTCGGCAGCCAGCAGTCATCTGTTCAATCTGCCTTAAATTATTTGGATTTGGAAATTGCCCGTGATTTTGATAACTTGAAAAAGTACAATAAAAACTACGACAAGGAAATGTCTATCGGCAATATGCAGTTGTTTTACCTGCACATGCGGTCGGAATATCCCGAAATTCCGGTGCATGTTTCGGCACAGGCCGCTGTGCGATTCTACACGGCTCAGTCGGAAAAATACTGGACTACTTTCACACTCTATGGTAAAGCCATGATAGCAGTAGTAGCGCAACGAAATGGTAAAATTCAGGTGGCGAACGACATTCTGAAATCATTGAGAGAAAATGCATTGAAAACAGATGAGTTTGGAATGTATTGGGCAAAAAATACTTCGGGATATTATTGGAACGAACGACCAATAGCCGTTCAGGCAGCCATTATCGAAGCCTTTGCCGAAGTAGAGAAGAATAAAGCCGAAGTTGATGAAATGAAAATATGGTTGCTCAAGCAAAAACAAACACAGCGTTGGGACTCGCCAATGGCAACGGTTAATGCTATTTATGCATTGCTTCATCAGGGAAGTGATTGGTTGGCTAACGAAGGTTCGGTTCAGATCAAAGTTGGAAATACCTTACTTCAACCGTCAAGTACAGAAGCGGGAACCGGTTATTTTAAAGAAACAATTCCGGTGTCTACTGTTCGTCCGGAAATGGGAAAAGTGACTATTTCTAATATTGAGGGGGTGACTCAAAGTCACCCCCTCAATAAGAGTTTCATTGGATGGGGAGCCATGTACTGGCAATATTATCAGGATTTGGATAAAGTCTCGGGACAAGGCAGTGCTTTGAAAATTACGAAGAAATTGTTTGTAATGAGGTCTTCTATTGAGGGCGCGACTTCAAGTCGCACTCTCAATACACAAACGATGATTCCAATTGAACAAGCTAAATTGGTAAAAGGCGATAAGGTTATTACCCGATTGGTGATTAGTACCGACAGAAATCTTGAATTTGTGGCGTTGAAAGATTTGCGCGCTTCGTGTTTTGAGCCGGTGAATCAGCTATCCGGTTGCAAGTGGAAAGAAAGTGTTTGCTATTATCAGACCACTAAAGATGCTTCCACACAATTTTTCTTCTCCTTTTTGCCAAAAGGAACCTATGTATTTGAATACGAGCTTTGGGCAAATGCTGCGGGCGAATATACAAGTGGCATTGCGTCCGTGCAATGTCAGTACGCACCGGAGTTTGTAAGCCATACCGGTGGTGAAAGAATAAAGATCAATTGATAGCTAGCCGCGTAGCGGCAACAGTATGGTAGCAGAAGATAGAGAATAAATTAAAACAGGAGGAGAAAGACTATAAATTAATAACTAGCCGCGTAGCGGCGACAGTATGGTAGAAGATAAATAGAGAGTAAAATAAAGCCGCGTAGCGGCGATAGATATGAATCATTGATAAGGCATTTATGGCAAATACTTATACGCAAATCAATATTCACGTCGTTTTTGCAGTAAAATGGCGTGAAAACATATTGCAAGAGAGATTTACTATTAGATTATTAGATTATTTGAATATTTGAGTGGAATCTTGGTTAATATGAACCAGTATCCTCTTGCAGTTGGCGGACATCGAAATCATGTTCACGTTTTCTTTGAATTGAATCCGGTGAGTTCATTAGCAGACATTATGGAAAAATTAAAGGCGAATTCATCCAAATGGATCAATGACAACAAATTTGTTATGGGACATTTCGAATGGAGAGGGGCTATGGTGGATTTAGTTATTCGAAAAGCCAACGTGATGGTCTAATCAAATACATTGTGGAGCAGAAAAAATACCACGAGCAGCGAACTTTTAAAGATGAATATATGAAAATGTTGAATGATTTCGATATTCGGTTTGAAAATCAATACCTGTTTGATTTTTCCGAATGATTTCGCCATATGCATCTTTCGCCGCTACGCGGCTTTCGTAACTGAATTACTTGTAAAGTCCTACCATACTAACGCCGCTATGCGGCTAAAAAGAGCTCCGATAACAATTTGATTTGTATCGGAGCTTTCTTGTTTTTCTATGTGAAAACAGAACCTCACACCCGTGCGGTTCTACACAACTATTCTTCCTTGTAAATAGCCTGCATTACCAGCCCTGCAATGGTCATACCGAACATGGCGGGCATATACGAACTTGTGCCGTTTACTTGCGCCTTCATACTGCACCACTCATGATTCACCAAATCGGGATCACCCGGGCCATTCTGTGCTTTAGGGCACAAACATTTTTCAGTTCCACACGAGGCATTCTCCCCCTGATTTTCCAATAATTCATCACTGTAGACGCACATGAATTTTTTGCTTGGAACGCCTAGCTTTTTTAGCCGTTTACGTAAAGCGGATCCCAGTGGACAGCCGTGTACCTTCCAAAATTCAGCGACTTTAATGCGCGTAGGATCAATTTTTAATGCAGCTCCCATCGATGAAAAGAAGGTGGCATTTGTTTTGGTAGCAGTTTGGATCAGGTGCACTTTATTAGCCAAACTGTCGATGCCATCAATGATAAAATCGTACGAATCAAGTTCAAACGACTCGTATGTTTCCGGACTGTATATTTTTTGTAATGCAGTGATCTCTGCTTTTGGATTTATTTCCAGCAAGCGTTCTTTCAGTACTTCCGTTTTTACTTTGCCCACTGTTTTGGTGGTGGCCATTAATTGGCGATTGATGTTGGTTACGCACACCCGGTCGGAATCAACAATCGTCAGATGTTTTATTCCGCTGCGGACTAAGCTCTCGGCACACCAGCTTCCTACACCTCCAATACCAAAAATTATGACTCGTTTTTCACTCAGACGCTCCATTCTGGTTTTGCCAATTAGCAATTCAGTGCGCTGAAAGATAGCTTTCTCTATTCCCATTTTGTTAATTTAAAATGCATTACAATATTTCAATAACAGAAAATAATTATGAATTATGCATTGTGAATTATTAATTATACATTATTTCACCCGTTTTGACTAACGAGTAGCAATGATTTTTTATTTGTAATTTGAATCTCTTTGCCTTTCAATTGAATAATTCCATCCTTATCAAACTCAGTCAGAATACGACTTACACTCTCGCGGCTGGTGTCAACCAGGTTGGCCAACTCTACTTGCGATAAAGGCAATGTGAACGTATCTGATAGGAAGATTTTATCTGAAAATTCGAGTAATGCATCTGCCATATTTCCACGCAGAAGCTTTTGAGTGCGATTAGCACATCGATGAAACGATTCTAATTCATTTCGGCAAAGTTCCAGTATTATTTCATGCGAAAACTCACTGTTTTCATTCAGGATGGTTTGAAAAACTTCCACGTCGATAAAACAAACCTCTACCTCCGAAACTGCTGTAACTGAATATTGGTTGATTTTATCACCAAAAGTAGTTGGCAATCCTAAGTATGTTGGGGCTCTTACCAGTTTTACAATCTGCTCATGATATGGACCGGCCAAATGAATTTTAGCCAAACCGGTACGAAGAAAAACCACATTGGTGGAATACATCCCTTGCTTGATAATGCTGTCGCCTTTCTTGAATTTAAGAACCAGGTGATTCTCAGAAAGTTGAACGAAGCTGCAGTCGCTTAATGTGGATGCAGCCTTTGAATTAAACGGACAATTTTTACAATCGTTTTGCATTTGTAGTTGATTTGACGAAACAAGATGCAAAGATATACAATGTGATGCATATCACAAAATAATGTATGCAGCCACACGCGAGAAAAATCACGTAGCTATTTTTATTCACCTACATTTGCAGAAGAATTTCTTTAATCAGAATCATTTAAAAATATAATCAATATGGAAGACAATCAAAAGGTATCTATTGAACAATTACAAGTGCAAATTGATGCTCTGAAAGATAAAATTTCTCAGTTAGAAAATTCCCGCAAAGACCAACTTTCTATTGCAGTTGTTTCGGGCGACTTAGACAAAGTACTGGCCGCAATGGTTATCTCAATTGCTGCTGCAGCCATGGACACTCAAGTGAAGCTATTTTTCTCTTTTTGGTCGCTATCTGCACTTCGCGATCCAAACAAATCGCCAAAAGGGAAAGACATCATCTCTAAAATGTTTGGTTGCATGCTCCCAAGAGGAACAAAGAAACTCAAACTATCCAATATGAATATGGCAGGGATGGGCCCGAAGATGATAGGCTACCTTATGAAAAAGCAAAATGTAATGTCTTTGGAAACCATGTTCAAAGAGGCAGGTGAACTGGGAATCGAAATCGTAGTTTGCGAAATGTCGATGGGACTCATGGGCTTCAAAAAAGAAGAATTTATTGATTATCCGAACCTTAGTTATGCAGGAGCTGCAACATTTGTGGCCGATGCAGGTGAGAGTGCGATACAATTATTTATATGACCCCCGGCCCCTAAAGGGGTGCAAGACGTTTTCTCAAAAAAATATCTTTAAAATGTAATTTCAAATAAAATATACTAACCACTCTTGTTCCCCTTTAGGGGTTAGGGGTAAATAAAAATTATTATGACAGCAGAAGAATTAAAATCAGTAGATGTAGCAAGATCGGTAGATGCACGCGGAACAGCTTGTCCGGGACCGCTTTTGGAAGCAAAAAAAGCCATTGGTACTATCAAAGCCGGTGATGTAATGGAAATTCTTTCGTCGGACGAAGGAACAAAACAAGACATCCCGAAATGGTGTGGTAAACAAGGTCATGAATACATGGGCTGGGTAGAAGAAAATGGTTACTTCAAGGTGTACATGAAGAAAAAATAAGAAAGAATACGACCCCCAACCCCTAAAGGGGAGTAAGAGAAGACCCCTAATCTCCGTTAAAGGCCGGACAGGCCCTAAAGGGGGGATAGGGGATTCTGGATTTGATAATTTATAACTCCATTGTATGGTAAATATTGAAAAAAATATACAAGACGGTACTAACTCTAATTCCCCTTTAGGGGCTGGGGGTCTTAAAAAGAGTGCGAAAATACTGGTATTTTCCACCGAAAAAATATCCGATCCGGCCATTGATATGGCCGGATTGCTAAAACTACATTACCCACCTACCGTGTACACCATTTCTATTCCCTGTTCAAGCGGAATAAAACCAAGTTGGATACTATACGCTTACGAAAAAGGGTTCGATGGTGTGTTTATTGCTGCCGATGGTAGCGACTGTGTTTTTGGTGAATCATGTACCGAGAAAACAGGTCATTTGGTGGGCAAAACGCACAACTTGATGAAAGAAAATGGCATTGAACCTGCACGTTTGCGCATGGCTGCCATCTGTTCGGTTTGTAGCGAATCGTTTGTAAAACAGATGCGTACCTTCAATGAGTATTTGCTTAAAAACTGGTCCCAACCCCTAAAGTAGGAGGAATAAGACCCCTAGCCTCCGTCAAAAGCCGGACAGGCTCTAAAGGGGAATAAGAAACAATACTTTTGATAATTACAACTACTTGCAATGAAATATACAAACGATAATACTATCCTTAGCTCCCCTTTAGGGGTTGGGGGTCTTTCCTACGATGCTTTAGTCATTGGTGCCGGTATTGCCGGTGGCGAGGCGGCATTGAATCTTGCCAACACAGGCTTTAAAGTGCTTTTGGTGGATAAAGAGCTTTCTGTGGGTGGTAAAATGATCATGCTCAGCAAAGTGTTTCCAACACTCGACTGCTCGGCTTGTATTACCACTCCCAAAGTTTCCGAAATATCGCGTCACCCGAACATTACCATTTTTACTGGGAGCGAAGTAGGCGAGATAAAAAAAATAAGCGACCATGAATTTACAGCTAAAGTAACCAAACACCCCCGTTATGTTCGCGTAGAGGACTGTACGGCTTGCCAGTTGTGCGAAAAAGCTTGTCCGCAAAATGTGCGTGATCAGTATCAGTTTGGATTGATTGGTCGTAAAGCTGCATTTATTCCGTTCAGCATTTGTAGTCCCAAGGCTGCAGCTATTGATATAGACAATTGCACCCTCTGTGGTGCTTGCGAAAAGGTTTGTCCTACTAATTGTATTGATTTTACCCAAGAAGTTGAAGTGTTGGATTTGCATGTAAAAACAGTAGTTATTGCTACCGGTTTTGATATGTTCGATGCTAAGAAGATGCCTCGTTATGGCTACGGACAATATAAAAACGTGATTACGGCATTGCAAATGGAACGTGAGTTGGCGCCGACCCGTCCGTTCAATACTATTCTTCGCCCCGGAGATGGAAAAGTGCCTGATAAAATTGCGTATGTACTTTGTGTTGGTTCGCGCGATGCTTCGGTCGGAAATCCTATCTGCTCGCAGATTTGCTGTATGTATTCCATTAAACAGGCTCAACTGCTGATGGGTGCATTGCCTATGGCCGATGTGACGATTTATTACATCAATATTCGCTCGTTTGGTAAAGGGTTTGAAGAATTCTATCAACAAGCCAAAGGTATGGGGGTAAACTTTGTGAAGGGGAAAATAGGACGAATTTCGGAAAAGGAGGGTGGAAACCTGCTGCTCAGATATGAAGATATCAACGAAGGGAAATTGCAGGAAGCGGAACATGATATGGTTATTTTATCTACCGGCGTATTGCCCAATAAAGGCATCGATAAATTCTTCGTCAATGAAACGTTAGCACTGGATCCGTTTAGCTTTGTGGGACAAAGTGATATGCTTGCCAGCCCTGCAAAAACAAGTATCGAAGGCGTTTTCGTGGCCGGTACTGCAACCGGACCTATGGATATTCCGGATTCAATTCTCTCGGCAGGAGCCGCATCGTCCGAAGCTATTAGTTATTTAATTCAACAGGCATGAAAAAGAAAAAGATAGGAGTCTATATTTGCCATTGCGGTGGTAATATCTCCGATTATGTAGATGTAGAAAAAGTTCGGCAGTCGGTTGAAGGAGAAGATATTGTTTTTCTTGCTAAAACAACTATGTTTGCCTGCTCCGATACGAATCAGAAAGATATGGTGGAAGACATTAAAGCCAATCAGCTCGATGGAGTGATTGTAGCGTCTTGCTCACCAAAACTTCATCAGTTGACTTTTCGCAATGTGTCCATTCGTGCAGATTTGAACAAATATACCTATGTGCATGCCAATATCCGCGAACAGGCTTCATGGGCGCACTCCGACAATAAAATAGGTGCTACCGAAAAGGCAATTCATTTAGTAAAGGCAGCCATTGCCAAAGCGCGTTATGCCGAAGCTTTAGAAACTAACAAGATAAAAGCCACTAAAGCCGTAGCTGTTATTGGTGCAGGTGTGGCCGGTATGAAAGCTGCCATTTCGTTGGCCGAAAAAGACACGGAGGTATATCTTATCGAAAGAGACCCAATTGTTGGAGGCCATGTAGCAGAGTTGGGCTCCTTATTTTCGACAACCGAAACGGGGGCTGATATGATCAAACGCCTTTCAGCTGAGTTATTGAAATACAAGAACATCACCTTAATGACAAACAGCGAAGTAATCGAAAACAAAGGAAGTGTTGGAGATATATTGCTGAAAGTGCGCATCAGTGCGAGTGATTCGGATAAGAATATGATAACTGAACTCAATGTGGGTTCGGTGCTTATGGCAACCGGTTTCGACTCATACACGCCGGAATATGGTGAATTTGGGTATGCTACTTCGGATAATGTCATCACCTTGCCGCAATTTAAGCGTATGATCGATACACAGTTTGATAAGCTTACTTACAATGGCAAACAGATTAAGAATATTGCTTATATCTATTGTGTGGGTAGTCGTCAGACGGAGGGTGAGAATACCTATTGTTCCCGCAATTGCTGTACTTCTACTATTCATGCTGCGGTTACTGCAAAGCAAAAATTTGCCGACATCAACAATTATCACTTCAATCGTGGTTTGCGTACCTACGGAAAACAGGAAATACTTTATGCCGATTCATTGCGTTCGGGCGATATTTACCTTCAATCCTACGAAGATGGCCTACCAACTGTAAGCACAGAAGGTAAGAAAACCATAGTGAAAATCAATGATATTCTGACAAATGGGCGTGAAATAGAAGTAGAAGCCGACCTGGTGGTGTTGGTAACCGGTATGGTGCCTCGTGCCGATAATACAATCGGTAGTTTATTCAAGATACCGAAAGGCCGCGATAAGTTCTACAACGAGGTGCACATGAAACTTCGTCCGGTGGAAACGGTTATCGACGGTATTACTATTGCCGGCGCTTGTCAGGGTCCTAAAAACATCGCAGAATCGGTGAACTCAGCACTGTCGGCAGCAACTAAATCTTATTCTATTCTAAGTAAAGGAGAGCTGGAGACCGATCCGTTGGTAGCAACTATCGACCCGGAGAAATGTACATGGTGCGGTGCTTGTGAGGCGGCTTGTCCGTTTGATGCTATTCTGAAAGTAGAGAAAGATGGTAAAACAATCGCTGAAATCAACAATACGGTTTGTAAGGGTTGCGGTATGTGTGCTCCGGTTTGCGACCCCGATGCAGTGAATCTGATTGCCTGTTCGAGTAAGGAAATAATGAGTATGATTGATGCTTTAGTATAAAACTACCCCTAAAGACCCCAACCCCTAAAGGGGAGCAAGAAATATTACCTTTGATAATTACAACGTATTTTTATATGAAAGAAATAGAAAAAGACATACAAGACAATACTAACTTCAACTCCCCTTTAGGGGTTGGGGGTAATATACAAAACGATACTAACTCCAGTTCCCCTTTAGGGGTTAGGGGTCAAGGAAAAACAGCAAAATACCTGCGCGAAAAACTGGGTGGAATCCCGGAGCAGGCCAAAGAGAATCTGAAAGTTTTCAATGCTATCAAAAAACAGATACTTGAAGCATTGAAAGATGAAGATTTGACGATTAAACAACTCACCGAAAAGCTCAATATGCCTTCGGATGAAGTGGTTTATTACCTGATGTCGCTCGTGAAATACGGTTTCGTGAAAACCGGTGAAGTGGATGATATGGACGAGTATTACACGTATAAATTGAATAAATAATGGCAAAGATAAATCCTGCATTTGGAAAAGAACTGAACAAATATGGTGCTGTAAATTTCAACGCTTGTTACAACTGTGGTAACTGCACAGCGGTTTGTTCATTATCGACCGAAGACGATTCGTTTCCGCGCGAAATGGTGCGATTGAGCGCGCTTGGACTTGAAGATGATATCAAAACATCCCTGAAACCCTGGGAATGTTACTACTGTGGCGAATGTTCCACACATTGTCCGCAAGAAGCCAATCCGGGTGAGTTGATGATGTCGCTGCGAAGGTACCTGACCGGAAAATACGACTGGACCGGTCTTTCGGGACTACTTTACAAATCACTGCCCGTTAGTTTGGCAGCTTTTATTCTTACATTCGTTGGGGTATTAGCTTTCGTTATGTCGGTTGGTTTTGAACTGGAGAAAATGGTTCGCTTTGGGCACATGTTCGAAATGATAGCCATTGGAACCGTTGGTTTGGTTATTTTATTACCCAACGTGGCGCGCATGTGGTACTTCACCATTCTGAAACCTAAAGTCAACGTGTCGTTTGGAAAGTACGTAAAAAGCATGGGCGAATTATTCATTCACATGTTTACACAGAAACGAGCATTGGGCTGCGATGATAATCAATTCCGCTGGTTCGAACACTTTATTCTGGTCATCGGCTACTTGTCGTTGCTTTTCACTACTGTTGCGCTCGACTGGTTTTCCTCCCAAAATATGTTCGTTATCCTGCTGGGGTACGTAATGAGTGCTATCGTATTTGTGGTGACAGTAGATTTTGTTTCGAGCCGCATGAAGAAGCAAAAAGAAGTTAGCAAACACTCGCAACCTTCTGATATTTTCTTTGTGGTATGGTTGTTTCTGATGGGCTTAACCGCTTTCCTGGTTCGGCTATTTATCGACATCAACATCCTCGAAGCAAACAAATGGCTGTACATTTTTCACCTTACGGTATTGGTTCAATGGGCATTGATTATTGTTCCTTTTGGTAAATGGACGCACTTTTTGTATCGCTCGTTCGCTATGTATTTTGCAAAGCTGAAAGAATGATGTGATGATATGATGATGTGATGATATGATGATGTGATGATATAATAAACGCGGGCTGAATTTCGGAGAAGAAATTTAGCCCGCGTTTGTTTATTAATTATAAAAATAGGATTCAGATAAACAGCCCTTGTAACTCGTAACTATTTTATTTCGGAGCAGTGCGATACAAATAAATACCAATCAGTGTAAAAACTACGTTTGGTAGCCAAACAGCTGCAAATGCCGACATAACGCCATTTACGGCAAACGTAGTGGACATGGTGATAAACAGGATGTAGAAGGCACTCAATGCCAGTCCGATTCCGAGGTGTAATCCTATCCCTCCCCGTACTTTACGCGACGAAAGCGATACACCAATCAGCGTCATAATAAATGCCGCAAGTGGCATGGAATAACGCTTGTAGTACTCATCCTCAAAGGCTTGAGCATTTCCAATTCCTCTTTCTTTCTGTTTTACCAGATAATTTCGTAATTCGAGAACGTTCATTTGTGTGGCTTCTTTCGAAGTAATAAAAAACTCCTTCGGCTGCACATTTATCGTGGTGTCTTTGGTGATGCCTTTGGTAATGGTTTCGCGCATACCGCGGAAATCGCGTTGCAGATAGTCATTCATTTTCCAGCTGTGCGCCGAATCCCAGGTAATGGATTGTGCGGTAAGTCGCGACACCAGAGTTTTACCTTTGAATTTTTCCAGCGAAAAACGATAGCCGGTGTTGTTGGTAATTTCAAAGCGTTCGATATACATTATCACACCTTTATCCACCTCCATTTGCAGATTTGATGCGTTCTCGGTTTTAAACTTATGTATATATCTGTCCTCAAAAGTAAGCATCTTAACCTGCGCCGGTGGAATAATAAAAGCTCCAAGCACAAATGAAATCAACGCAATAAGCGTTGCAGAAAGGAAGTAAGGAAGCATAAGTCTTTTAAAACTGACGCCACTAGCCAGAATAGCAACAATCTCTGTATTGGTTGCCATTTTGGAGGTGAAGAAAATAACGGCAATGAATGTGAACAGCGGACTGAACATATTCATGTAATACGGAATGAAATTGAGGTAGTAATCAAATACAATCGCCTTTAAAGGAGCATCATGATCATAAAAATTATCGAGCTTTTCGGTCAAGTCGAATACCACCGATATACTCAGGATGAGGATTAATGAGAAGAAATACGTTCCCAAAAATTTCTTCATTATGTAGGTATCTATTCGCTTTAAGCCGAATTTTCGATAGTCGATTTTCATGTGTTTCAATCGTCAATTATTTATAATCTTCGTCCAACTTGTTCAACCATTACTTTTTTCCATGCGCTAAAATCGCCCATTTGTATGTGTTTACGTGCTTCGCCAACCAACCACAAGTAAAAAGCTAAGTTGTGTATGGATGCAATTTGCATGGCCAATAGCTCTTTGCTCATAAAAAGGTGACGAAGATAGGCTTTTGAATAGAAGCTATCGACGTACGAAGTGCCAAATTCGTCGAGTGGAGAGAAATCATTTTTCCACC
Organism: Paludibacteraceae bacterium; assembly: GCA_942493025.1. Lineage (GTDB taxonomy): Bacteria > Bacteroidota > Bacteroidia > Bacteroidales > Paludibacteraceae > Paludibacter. Next base: position 2,036,130 of record OW818663.1, on the reverse strand, counting down.
GCTCGTTTTTCATATTCATGATTCCCTGCGAGGTGAATAACATTCCGTTACGTCCGTTGCGGGTAGGCATCACACAGTCGAACATATCCACACCGCGTTCAATTCCCTCCAGAATATTCTGAGGAGTACCCACACCCATTAAATAGCGGGGTTTATCTTTGGGAAGTATCTCATTCACCACCTCTATCATTTCGTACATTTTCTCGGTAGGTTCACCCACAGCCAAGCCACCAATGGCATTACCTTCACGTTCTTGCGAAGCAATAAACTCGGCCGATTGACGTCGTAAGTCGGGATATACACATCCCTGAACAATAGGGAAGTAGGTTTGCGAGTAACCGTACTTTGGTTCTGTTTGGTCGAAGTACTTCAGTCCACGATCCAACCAGCGATGGGTCATCTCCATCGATTTCTTGGCGTAATTATAGTCGGCTGTTCCCGGCGTACATTCATCGAAAGCCATAATAATATCGGCTCCGATAACACGCTGAATATCTACCACGTTTTCGGGAGTAAAAAGATGCTTGCTGCCATCAATATGCGAACGAAAAGTAGCGCCTTCTTCCTTTAGTTTTCTGTTTTCTGATAATGAAAATACCTGAAAACCACCACTGTCGGTAAGAATTGGCCCGTCCCAACCGTTGAATTTATGTAATCCGCCGGCACGTTCCAAGGTGTCAATACCCGGTCTGAGGTAAAGATGGTAGGTATTGCCAAGAATGATTTGAGCCTTTATGTCTTCTTTCAGTTCACGTTGATGAACCGCTTTCACCGAAGCCACTGTACCTACCGGCATAAATATTGGAGTTTCAATAACACCGTGATCGGTGGTTATTTTGCCTGCTCTGGCATTTGATGTCGGATCGGTATGCTGAATTTCGAAGGTCATTCTTTTCTTGGATTGCGAGTTGTAACTGTTTAAAGTTATGTGATGTTGGTTGTTGAAAATAAAAACTATTACTTATCAAAAAAATTAGATATTGTGTATAAAATTTTCAAGAATTTTTTGTCCTACCTCACCCGATTTTTCAGGGTGGAATTGGACAGCATAAAAGTTATTTTTATGTACTGCAGAGCTATATTTCTGTACATAATCGGTTTTGGCAATTGCATCGTCGCAATTCTCAACATAATAACTATGAACGAAATACATATACGCATTTTCATTAATGCCAGCGAAAAGCGGTGATTTTAAATCCACTATATTGTTCCAGCCAATTTGCGGTATTTTGAGTCCTTGTTGAGGGAAAAGCTTTACTTTTTCATCAAAAATACCAAGACAGGCCGTATCATTTTCTTCGGAATGTGAACACATCAGTTGCATGCCTAAGCAAATACCCAAAACGGGTTGTGTGAGCGATACGATTAATTTATCCAGCCCTTTTTCCTGCAAATATTTCATGGCCGACGATGCTTCGCCAACGCCCGGAAAAATCACTTTGTCGGCTGCCCGAATTTCGTCGTGATCATCCGTAACAATGGCTTTCACACCAATTCGCTCCAATGCGAAAAGCACCGAACGAATATTACCGGCATTGTATTTTATGATTACTACTTTCATGTTTTTTTAGTTCTGTATCATGTTAACTGTTGAATACTAATCGTCAACGTTAAATGATCTTGTTTGTTGCAGTGTCCGGAAAAACAATAGCAGGTTTAAACACCTTTGCTTCTTCCATTTCCATCATGGCAAAAGCCATAATAATAACGATGTCACCGGGTTGAAATTTACGGGCTGCAGCACCATTCAGGCAGATAACACCTGAACCGCGTTCGCCGGGGATAACGTAAGTCTCAATCCGTTCGCCATTATTATTATTTACAATGCTTACTTTTTCATTTGCTATAATATTGGCGGCATCCATTAAATCGGTGTCAATGGTAATGCTTCCTATATAATTCAGATTGGCTTCAGTTACTGAAACTCTATGAATCTTTGACTTTACAACGTGAACTAACATCTTTATTTTTATTTTCAATTAAAATTATTAGTAACCCAATATTTATATCTGCTTTACTAATTATAAATTGTATCTTATATTATCAATTAATCTTACTTCTCCGCAAAATACAGCAACACATCCCACGGCTTCGTTGCACCAGGTATCAATAGTTTGAAGTGTGTGCGCATTTGCAATGTCAAAGTATTCTACTTCAAGTCCTTCGGTGCTGTTTATCTTGTCAATAACCCATTCCGAAAGTTCTTTAGGAGCTAATTGAGCTGCAAAGTTACGACTTTCAAACAAGACTTTCGATATTTCAATCGCATTTTTGTGTTGTTCGGGTGTTAGCCGTTGGTTTCTGCTGCTCAAAGCAAGTCCGGATGGTTCGCGCACTATCGGGCAATCGACAATTTCTACGTCCATTTTAAGCAGTTGCACCATGCGATGAATAATGGCCAGTTGCTGAAAATCTTTTTCCCCGAAATAAGCTTTGGTTGGTTGTACAAGTTGAAAAAGCTTGCTGACAATTTGTACTACGCCATTAAAATGTCCCGGACGAAAGCGGCCCTCCATAACGGTATCTAATCCCCCAAAATCAAATTCAAAACGATTGCTCAACTCTTCCTTATCATAGACTTCGTCTGAAGTCGGTGCAAAAATCAAATTGCAGCCCACACTCTCGAGCATATCCGCATCGGCCTGTAAATCTCTGGGATATTTTTCCAGATCGGCGGCGTTATTAAACTGCGTGGGATTTACAAAAATACTAACGATACTTAGATCATTTTCGGCTACTGCCCGACTTACCAACGCTTTATGCCCATTGTGCAGTGCACCCATAGTGGGTACAAATCCTACCGTTTTTCCACTTCGTTTAATGGCTTCAATTTCGATTTGAAGTTCTTGTTTTGAACGTATTATTTTCATTGTATGAAGAGTTCTGCTAATACAAATTATACACTTTTTACTTATTAAAAAACGCCTGCAAAAGTACTAAAACTTATTTGTATATTCATTCAAGAATACTACATTATTGTCAAACAAGTATTTCCCTTTTTTGGTTCAATAGTAATCATATATATCCGTTTTTAGAATATTTTTATGTGGCAGGTTCTTATTCCTCAAAATTCATACTCCGTTAAACTTCTATAAAACGGTGTAATCCCTAAACACACTCCAATGGTGTGTGTTTATTATATGTGTATGATTTACAGAAATATAGGTAAAAAGGTGCTGTTATTTGTTTTTGTATAAGATAATTATCTTATAAGTCTACTTAACATTAAGCCATTTACATCTTGTTTATATCCGATTTTTTTTATATATCTTTGCATACCGAAAATTTTCTTATAAGCATCGGATAATTAAAGCATGAAAAAAGTTACAAAAGTTTTGTATATTTCGCAAGAAATTTTTCCTTATTTACCGGAGTCAGAATTAGCAAACATGGGGAGGTATTTACCTCAAGCAGTACAAGATCGAGGGCGAGAAACCCGAACATTCATGCCTAAATTTGGTGCCGTAAACGAACGTCGCAATCAACTTCACGAAGTAATCCGGTTATCTGGTATGAATTTGATAATTGACGACACTGATCACCCTCTTATCATTAAGGTTGCTTCTATTCAGGCTGCACGCATGCAGGTGTATTTTATCGACAATGATGACTATTTTCACCGCAAAAACACTATTGCTGACGAAAAAGGAGAAGAGTACGATGATAATGATGAGCGTACTATTTTCTTTGTAAGAGGAGTAATGGAAACCGTAAAGAAACTTCGTTGGACACCTGATGTTATTCATTGCCAAGGTTGGATGACTGCTTTAGCACCATTATATATTAAAAAAGCATTTAACGATGATCCGTTTTTTAAACATTCTAAGGTAGTTTATTCCATTTTTAAAGACGATTTCAAAAAACCATTCAGAAATTTATTTGCAGAACGATTGTTGTTGGAAGGTATTGAAAACAAACATGTTGTGCAAGTGAAGGATAAAGTTATTGATTATGTGGCACTTACTAAGCTTGCCATTGATTATTCTGATGGAGTAATTCAGTCTAGTCCTGAAATCAATGCAGATGTTCTTAAATATGTAGACGAAACGAAGATAAAATTCTTGCCTTTCCAGTCGGAAGAAGATTATGCTGATGCTTATGTAAGTTTTTATGACAGTCTTTTGTAATTTTCAGTTCTCATTAACCCATTAGTCACTTTTTTCAATATCTCACATGAAATACAATTCATTTATTCTGTTTTTTGTTCTGTCATTTCTGACTGTTTCGTGTACCGATAACCTGGTAGATGTTGGTACGGGAATTCAACCAGCTTCTGATGGCATTACGGTTGGTGCTGATACCTTTCACGTTTCGACTAAAAATGTCATTATAAAATCAATGTCAACAAAGCCTGATTCGTTTTTACTTGGAGCGTTTTACGATGCGAAATATGGTTCAACACAAGCTGATATTTTGGCACAAGTGGAAGGTCCAATCGGTTATAAATATCCAACCGGTGCAGTTGCCGATTCGGTATTTTTGGTAATGAAGTGTCTTAGTTGGTTTGGCGATAAATATGCTCCATTGGATGTCAATGTTTATGAAATGAACAAGAAAACATTCAACTTTACTGATAGTATTCCTACGGATCTTAATCCTTCGCAATATGTTGATTTTACAGATTCGAAATATTGGCTGGGTCATAATGTTGTAACGGCCAGACACGCGAGCGTAGTTAGCTCCGACTCTATTTGGAAGACGGTAAAACTATCGGATGAATTTTCAAAAAGATTCTTTAACGATGCGAAATATACCAGCGAAAATGCATTCAAAGAATTTTTTGGAGGAGTGTATGTTAAGGTTAATTTTGGAACATCTGTGTTGTTGAATATTAATGCGCTTTATTTGGAAAATCATTATCATTACCATGTGATGAGAAATGGAAAAGATACCACACTGACCGGTTCGCTTGTGTTTCCTGCCAACCTGAACGTTCGCCAGGCAAACAGAATTGTACATCCTGATAACGCTGCAGTTATGGCAAAATTGGAACAAAATGTTGATATAAATTACATTTCGGCCCCTGCAAATATACAAACGAGTATAGCCGTTCCGTTGGCTAGAATGAAACGGCGAATGGATGCTGATATTTTGAATAAAAATCTTACAATGAATAATGTTTTGCTTAAAGTTGAGGTTACGGAATTAGACTCCTCGGCCTATGCACAGCCTAGAGTTGCAAGTATGTTGATCATTAAGGATTCAGAATTGTCAGAATTTTTTAAAAAGAACGAAATTCCCTCAGGTTCAAACGCCGTTTTGGGGTCTTACGTAGCTGCGACTACTTCTACCGCTCCTTATTATTCGTTTGATATAGCTAAGTTGATAGCAACAGAAATTAAAACTGCTGCAACAAATGGTACTGCTTTGCCCGAAGATTTGACATTGAGGTTGGTGCCTGTGGATGTAACTTACAATACAAGTGGTACTATCACAGCAGTAAAACAACAAAATTCTATGAGCGCAGTAACCATTCGAAGTGGTAAAAATAAAGTATCTCCAATGAGAATCCACGTTGTGTATAGCGGTTTTTGATAAATCCTATCATTTTCACAAACAAAAGAGGAGCAGAAATTATTTCTGCTCCTCTTTTGTTTGTGAATTATCCGACTATTTCTGACGAATAAAAATCTGTATTGGTGTTCCGGTAAAGTCATACTTCGCTCTGATTTTATTCTCCAGGAAGCGACGATATGGATCTTTTACATATTGAGGCAGATTGGCAAAGAATAAAAACGTAGGAATTGAAGTATTCGGCAACTGGGTCACATATTTTATTTTAATGTATTTTCCTTTCAATGCCGGTGGTGGATAATTTTCGATAGCCGGCAACATGTATTCATTCAACTTAGCAGTTGCCACTTTGCGTTGCTTGTTCTCAAAAACCTCCACAGCGGTCTCTACTACCTTCAAAATACGTTGCTTGGTGATAACCGACGTGAATATGATGGGGAAGTCTACAAACGGGGCTAAACGCTCGCGTATGCTCACTTCGTACTTCTTAATGTCGTTCGATTCTTTGTTTTCTATCAAATCCCATTTGTTGATACAAACCACCAATCCTTTTTTGTTTTTTTGAATAAGCGAAAATATATTCAAATCCTGACTTTCGATACCACGTGTGGCATCTATCATCAAAATACAAACATCACAATTCTCAATGGCACGGATAGCGCGAACTACCGAGTAATACTCCAAATCTTCATTTACTTTGGCTTTTTTACGAATACCCGCAGTGTCTACCAAATAAAAATCGTGACCGAATTTATTGAAACGCGTATAGATTGAGTCACGCGTAGTTCCGGGAATGTCCGTTACAATGGTGCGATCCTCTCCGATAAAAGCATTGATGATGGATGATTTTCCTGCATTAGGACGACCAACTACAGCAAAACGAGGCAACTCGGCTTCTATCTCTTCAGTTACGTCTGGGTTGAAGTGAGTAAGTAATCTGTCGAGCAAATCTCCTGATCCAAGTCCGTTAATGGCCGAAACCATTTGTGGCTCTCCAAGTCCCAGTTTGTAGAACTCTGGCATTTGATATTGCCATTCAAAAGTGTCTGCTTTGTTAGCAGCTAAAATAATCGGTTTGGTGCATTTTCTAAGAATCTGCGCCACTTCTAAGTCATAATCGGTGATTCCGTTTTGTACATCTACTAAAAAGATAACTACGTCCGATTCTTCGATAGCCAGCGTTACGTGTCTTTTTATCTCGCCTTCAAATACGTCGGAAGAGTTTATTACCCAACCGCCTGTATCGATTACTGAAAATTCACGTCCTTCCCATTCGCTTTTTCCGTACTGACGGTCGCGTGTAGTTCCGGCTTCTTCATTTACAATGGCTCTACGACTATTCGTGAGCCTGTTAAATAAGGTCGATTTTCCAACGTTTGGACGACCTACAATTGCTACAATATTTCCCATTGTTTTTTATTATATATCTAATATGTTAGATATTTACATTCCATTTTTTCGCTTCTGTTCCCATTTTCTCAAATACGAACAGTGGGTGCAAATATTTCGGGTGCAAAGGTACGATTTTTTTTCGAAAGGGTAAAATAGCTGTTTTCCGGCAGTTTTGTAAAATGTACAATATTTGAAATAAAATGTTTCAATTCGATGAACTTGATTTTGAATGCGTTAATAGCTTCGCTTTTGTTCTTTCGGCTTTTTTATTCAAAATATCGTTGGAGAGCCCTTGTGGGATTGAAAAAAAGCAGTATCTTTGCAACGCTTTTGGAGAAAGGCACATTACAAACCGAATGCATATTCGGGCGTTTAGCTCAGCTGGTTCAGAGCATCTGCCTTACAAGCAGAGGGTCGGGGGTTCGAATCCCTCAACGCCCACGTATTTAGTCATTCTTCAAATTCATTTCGGGCGTTTAGCTCAGCTGGTTCAGAGCATCTGCCTTACAAGCAGAGGGTCGGGGGTTCGAATCCCTCAACGCCCACACTTCAAGGTTATACATTTATTTGTATAACCTTTTTTTTATTTGATTATGCACACAACCTACATTTTGTACTCCGGAAAAATCGACACCTACTACGTTGGATCAACTTCTAATATAGAAGATAGACTAAAGCGACACAACTCAGGAAGAAGCACCTACACAAAGAGAGGAATTCCGTGGAAGGTTGTCTACTGGAAAGAATATGAAACAAAGTCCGAAGCTTACCGGGCGGAGATGTATATCAAATCTCAAAAAAGTAGAAAATATATCGAAACCTTGATGCTAGAGCAAGCCATTTAGCTCAGCTGGTTCAGAGCATTCCGATGCAATCGGAAGGGTCGGGGGTTCGAATCCCTCAACGCCCACAAATCAAGGTTATACATTTATTTGTATAACTTTTTTTTTATTTGATTATGCACACAACCTACATTTTGTACTCCGGAAAAATCGACACCTGCTACGTTGGATCAACTTCTAATATAGAAGATAGACTAAAGCGACACAACTCAGGAAGAAGCACCTACACAAAGAGAGGAATTCCGTGGAAGATTGTCTACTGGAAAGAATATGAAACAAAGTCCGAAGCTTACCGGGCGGAGATGTATATCAAATCTCAAAAAAGTAGAAAATATATCGAAACCTTGATGCTAGAGCAATCGATTTAGCACAGCTGGCTCAGAGCATTCCGATGCAATCGGAAGGGTCGGGGGTTCGAATCCCTCAGCGCCCACACAGCAAGGTTGTACATTTATTTTGTATAACCTTTTTTTTTATTTGATTATGCACACAACCTACATTTTGTACTCCGGAAAAATCGACACCTACTACGTTGAATCAACTTCTAATATAGAAGATAGACTAAAGCGACATAACTCAGGAAGAAGCACCTACACAAAGAGAGGGATTCCATGGAAGATTGTCTACTGGAAAGAATATGAAACAAAGTCCGAAGCTTACCGCGCGGAGATGTATATCAAATCTCAAAAAAGTAGAAAATATATCGAAACCTTGATGCTAGAGCAAGTCATTTAGCTCAGCTGGTTCAGAGCATTCCGATGCAATCGGAAGGGTCGGGGATTCGAATCCCTCAACGCCCACACAACAAGTCGTACAAGAAATTGTGCGACTTGTTTTGTGTCTTTATGGATGATTTGGTGAAATTTTGGGTGAGTTTAATGGCAGAATTGAGAAAATTCAATTAATGAATATCCCTTTTGTTGCCTACTACTAACCTAAGTTAGAGATAAGCAATTTTACAAGCTACTTATATTCACCTATTTCAATTTTTCAATAAGGTTTAATATTGAATGGGGTCTGTGTTTCTAAGGTTAGGACTTTATTTAGTGATGTTTTTACTTTATTATAGAAAGATTTGGCTATAGATTTGTTTTAGGTAAGACGGCGGATAATCATATTCAATTTGTCTTTATGGATTTTAGTCGTGATAATTAAATTGAATAGTGCGGTTATTCTTGACTATATTGAAGAAATGCAAACGTTTTGTTAAGAATAGTTTAATGCAAATTAATGCTTTTAGATCTCAGTTCAGAAGTATAAGAGATATTTCATTCTTTATCTTTAGGCTAGCTAATCTTTTTGCATAATACGGCTCAATCGGAAAAGTTGTGTTGGTAATGAGCTCAAGCATAAATTTTAGTAAGTCTGAAAAGGAAGAATCTGACATCTCTCACTCCTCTAAAAGAAGCTCTGAATGCTTTTATTTTAGCATTAAAAGATTCAGCCGATGCATTTGTGCTTCTATTATCAAAGTAGTTGAGAATGGTTTCGTAATGAGATTGAATGGTTCTTGCTACAGTTCCAAAGGATAGAAATTGGGCTTTATCAACCCTGTCATACCATTGAGCAAGTTTTGCAAATGCCACTCCCTTGAGTTTTGTCTGATGATAAATTGCTCCTAGTTGGAGCGATAAATGATACGCTTTCTTTAAGTCCGGATATAATTCAAAAAGAATATCAGCACGTTTTTGTTGTGAAAGAGTCCAGCTAGTAGGCTTCTTGAATAAGAGATATCGACTGCGTGCCAGTAATTGTTTGAGAGTATCTCCATTGGAGAAAATAGCTGGTCTATAGCTTTCTCCACGAGCTTTTGCGTAGTTTATTTCTATCATTTCCTGATCCAGTGCCTGCCAACGATATTTTATTCTCATTTCCTGAACGGCATCATACACCAGTTTTTGTACATGGAATCTATCCGTAACACGCCTGGCCTTTGGGAAGCATATCTTGACAATATATTCCATGTTGGCAGCCATGTCCAGTGTTACTTCCCTGACTTTCCAGCGAACTCGTCTTGGTAAACGTTGCAGCACGGTTATAATATCATCAGCCTTTGTTCCTTTGACCATAGCTACAATAGCTCCTTTACGTCCTTTGGCGGCTTTGTTGGTTATGATAGTGTAAAGTTCTCCATTAGACAGACTCGTTTCGTCTATGCTTAGAAAACCGCCAATGTTTTGCTCATAGAGTAACCAATGCTCTGCATGAGGCTTTTGATTCCACTGGTGGTAATCACTTAGATGATCTTTGTATTGCTCTTGTAATTGTTGCCCGTCAAGCCCGTAATGATTAGCTAAACTTTGACTACTTATCGGATGAGTATCCAGGTAGTCCTTTTAAAAAAGTCGCAAATTCCTGGGTGAATCGCGTTCCTTGGGCAACTAAATTCCAATCCCTGCTTACCACTTCTTTCGTGTTCGTGTTTAACCAACGACGACGTTTGACAATTAAATCAAATACCTTGCCCCGTAGTGGAAAATCGTGAATCGTTTGCTCGGAATAAAACCCGTGGCAGCGCATAGGTTCATTTATATACTCGGATGGAATGTCGGATTTTTCCTCCAATAAAACTTCATAGCCAATCTTAATGTCACGTACTGACTTTATTTCAAAATAATCAAGAAGACCTGCGGGAAGAATAAGACTCAGCAATTGTTGTTCTACACTGCTTAATTTGGATTCACTTTTCATGAAACAAAAATATTATTTTATTTCAAAAAACACAACTTTTCCGATTGAGCCCATAATACTCTTACTCCACCTGCTTTTTGCGTTGATCCGTTATATTGATCTCCATTTGATGCAATAAAAAAGCCTTTCAAGAAAACTTGAAAGGCTTTAAAGTGTGATCCAGCTGGGGTTCGAACCCAGGACCCCATCCTTAAAAGGGATGTGCTCTACCAGCTGAGCTACTAAATCAACAAACTTTGTATTGGCTTCGAAAAATTGGTGATCCAGCTGGGGTTCGAACCCAGGACCCCATCCTTAAAAGGGATGTGCTCTACCAGCTGAGCTACTGAATCTCTTTTTCTAAGCGGTTGCAAAGATACTGCTTTTTTTTAGTCCTGCAACTGCTTTTGGAAATAAAAAACGGATAAATTTGAAAATGATTTCTAAGTTTCAGAAAAACAATTATTTGGAACAATCAAAATAATTGCATTTTTCGGAAGAAACTTTTCATGCAATTTGATTACTGACGTTTTTTATAATTTTTCTTATTGTTTTGGAGCTAATTTTATCAATAATGAATTCAATTCAACGTAAAATATTGTATCTTTGTGGTCAATTAACATATTGAATGCATACTAATTTCTAATTTTGGATAGTTTTACGTTTATTCTATTGACTCTTCTTTTCTCCGCATTCTTTTCGGGGATGGAAATAGCATTTGTTACTTCGAACAAACTCAGGTTTGAGTTGGACAAGAAGCAGCGTGATCTTTCATCTTCTATCTTATCTATTTTTTATAAGTATCCACAACAATTTATCTCCACCATGTTGGTTGGCAATAATGTGAGTTTGGTTATTTACGGTTTATTGATGGCTGATGTATTGACTCCATGGTTAGAGCCCGTAGGAAATCAATTTTTGATTACTTTGTTTCAAACTATTCTGGCGACCGTGATTGTGCTTTTTACCGGCGAATTTCTTCCTAAAACAATTTTCAGAGTAAACCCTAATTTATGGCTTCGTATTTTTTCGGGGCTATTATTATTGTTTTATGTGCTGCTATACCCTATCTCCCGTTTCAGTACCTGGCTCTCGATGGGGATATTGAAAATGTTCAGAGTTGAAATAAGTGCAACCACGCAGGAAAATGTATTTTCACGCATTGACTTGAATTATCTGATTCAGGAAACTTTTGAAAATCATCAAAATGAAAAAGAGTTGGAAAATGAAGTGAAAATTTTCCAAAACGCGCTGGATTTTTCGAAAGTGAGATTGCGCGATTGCTCTGTTCCTCGCACTGAGATTATAGCGTTAGATTACGAGACTGATGTTGTTACGTTAAAACAAACCTTTATCGAAACAGGCTTGTCGAAAATTCCTATTTATAAAGGCGACATTGATAATATCGTGGGTTATATCCATTCCTCGGAGATGTTTGAACATCAAAAGGATTGGAAAAAGCAAATCAATCAGATTCCTATTGTACCCGAAAATATGGCGGCACAAAAGCTAATGAAGCTCTTTATGTTGCAAAAAAAGAGCATTGCGGTGGTGGTAGATGAATTTGGAGGTACGGCGGGTATTATTACGCTCGAAGATATTATAGAGGAAATTTTTGGCGAAATAGAGGATGAGCACGATAACAAAGGTTATATGGCCGAACAGACCGGTGAGAAGGAATATATTTTTTCAGGAAGACTGGAGGTCAAAGTTGCAAATGCGAAATTTAATTTAGAAATTCCGGAATCGGATGAATATGAGACAATTGCCGGGTTTATATTGCACAATCATCAACATTTCCCAAAACTGAACGAAGTGATCAGAATAGAAGGTTTTACGATTAAATGCGTAAAAGTAACCAATAATAGAATAGAATTAGTAAAAGTGGGTACAGGCTACTAATTGATTTTAGAATTAAATAGACTCAATGTAATTGAACAAAAAACACTTAATATTTCAGAAACTAGGTAAGTGTAAACATTTTTTTTGTATATTCGTGCCCTCAAATAAGAAAACGAAATAATAATAAAACACACAAATAAATTTCAAGAAAATGGCAGTATTAGAAAAGATTAGAAGCAAAGGGGTTTTGCTGATAGGAGCAGTAGGACTTGCATTATTAGCCTTTATTGTAGGCGACTTCCTTAATTCAGGATCATCTTATTTTAATAAATCAAAAGAAACAGTTGCAAAAATTGTTGGAGAAGATATTAATATAAAGGACTATACTGCAAGTATCGATCAAATGACGGAGGTATACAAGATTGAAACGGGCAAGTCGGAATTGAATGAAGATATGATTACACAACTTCGTGCTTCGGTTTGGGAAAGTATGGTTAATGAGAAAATTTTAAATGCTGAAGCTGAAAAACTAGGCTTGGCCGTAAGTAAAGAAGAGTTGTCAGATCGTTGTATCGGTAACAATATTCACCCATTAATTCAACAACGCCGTACTTTTGCAGGTGAAAATGGTCAATTTAGCCGTCCGCTTTTAGTTCAATTTCTGAATAGCTTGGAGCAGGCTCCTGCTAATGAGGAAATGAAACAGCAACTAGCTAAAGCCAAAAGCTATTGGATGTTTTGGGAAAAAACGGTGAAAAACAGCATTTTGCAAGAAAAGTATACTGCCCTTATTTCTAAAGCGGTTGTTGCAAATAGTCTTGATGCAAAAATGAGCTATCAAGATCGCAAAACAAGTGTTGATGTAGCTTACGTAGTTCAGCCATACTATGCTGTTTCCGATTCAGCGGTGTCAGTAAGTAAAAGCGAAATCAAAGATCGTTACAATAAACAAAAAGAGCAATACAAACAAGATGCTAATTGTTCTGTTAATTACGTAGCGTTTGACATCAAACCATTAAAGGAAGATTTTAAAGAGGCAGAAGCCTGGATTAATAAACTAAGTGTTGAATTTAAAACTACTGATGATGTGGTAGGCTTAGTAAATTCAAATTCTGATGTGATGTATAACGGTCAAAACTACTCAGTAGCCACTGTTCCTGCAAATTTGAAAGCGTTTGCATTTAGTGGAAAAACAGGTGATATAGTAGGACCAATGTTTGTGAACGATACTTACACAATGGCTCGCATTATGCAATCAGGTATCATGCAATCCGACTCAGTAAAATTACGTCACATATTCTTAGTCGAAAAAGATGCTGCAAAAGCAGATAGTTTGGTAGCTGCAATTCGTGCAGGTGGTGATTTTGCAGCCCTGGCAAGACAATATTCAGCGGTAAAACAAACGGCAGCTAATGGTGGTGAAATAGGTTGGATTCAGGAAGGTGTTCCGGGTATGGATAAAGAAATGTCCACGGCCGCTTTCTCAAAAGCAACAAATGAAGTGTTCACACTTAAAAATCCTCAAGGTGTTCAGATTATGCAAGTAATGGAAAAAACACCGGCTCGCAGCAAAGTTAAATTGGCGATTTTGGAGCGTAAAGTGATAGCAAGCAGTAAATCTCAAAGTAGAATCTACAATGATGCAAAACAATTTGCTGTAGATTTGACAGCTGATAAATTTGATGCAAAGGCTAAAGAAAAAGGATATATTGTTCGTCCGGCAAATGAGTTTTTAAAAGTTGCAGATAGAATTTCTGATATTGCTCAATCACGTAAAGTTGTTCAATGGGCTTTTAAAGGCGACAAAGGCGATGTTTCTGATGTGTTTGAATGTGGCCCTACTTTGGTAGTTGCAACAATTACCGATGTAAATGAAAAAGGGTATCGTTCAATTGAAAAACTAAACGAACAATTGAAAGCTGAGATTATCAAAGATAAAAAAGCTGAATTGATGATTAAAAATCTGACTGCTCAATTAGCTAAAACTCCAACTTTGGAAGGATTGGCAGGATCGTTAGGTGATTCACTAAAAGTAGCAACCGGTGTTAACTTTGCAGCTTATCAATTTGGATTGGCAGGTATGGAGCCGGCAGTGATTGGTAAATCAACAGTTATTGCATTGAATAAAGTATCTGCTCCGATTAAAGGAAATGCAGGTGTATATGTTGTTCGCACTTCAAACAAACAAGTAAACCCACAACCATTTAATGTTCAAATGGAAAAAATGCAACTGAATGGCCGCTTGAGCTACGCGTTGCCTTACATGATAATTCAAGATTTAAAAGACAAAGCTGATATTGTTGATAACCGTATCAATTTCTTCTGATAAATCAAAACAAATATTATTTTAAAAATTCGGAAAACGGGATGATTCTTTCATTCCGTTTTCTTTTTGTCGGTAAGTTTGCTTAACTTTGCCGGAGTTGGAGTTTTCAGAATCATGAAATATTCCACAATCCATTTTTTTAATTAACTACTCCACCCATGAACAAAATAGCACTCGTAGGCAAAACCCTCGATGAATTAAAAGCGATAGTCTCTGAATTAGGAATGCCCGGATTTACTGCAAAGCAAATCAGCGAATGGCTTTATAAAAAACGTGCATTCAGCGTTGACGAAATGTCGAATATTTCCATCAAAAACCGTCAATTGCTGAGCGAAAAATATGAAGTAGGGCGATCACTACCCATTCATACCGCTAACTCGACCGACGGAACGAATAAGTATTTATTCAAAACCGAAGGTGGTCACTCTATTGAGACTGTCTATATCCCCGATGATGAACGCGCCACCTTGTGTGTGTCGTCACAGGTTGGTTGTAAAATGGACTGTTTGTTTTGTATGACCGGCAAACAGGGATTTACCGCACAACTTACGGCTACCGAAATATTGAACCAGATATTGTCTATCCCAGAAGCTGAAACCTTGACCAATCTGGTTTTTATGGGCATGGGTGAACCCTTTGATAATACCCTTCCTATGCTGAAAGCGTTGGAAATACTGACTGCCGATTACGGGTACGGCTGGAGTCCGCGCCGCATCACTGTTTCATCTATCGGATTAATTCCCGGAATGAAGGTTTTCCTTGAAAAATCAAATTGTCATCTGGCTATCAGTTTACACTCGCCTTTCTCGCACGAACGATTGGAGTTAATGCCGATTGAAAAAGCTTATCCAATAAGTAGCGTACTCGATGAGTTGCGGAAGCATGATTTTAGCAAACAACGTCGCGTATCCTTCGAATATATTTTGTTTGATGGAGTAAATGATACAATGCGTCATGCAGTGGAGTTGGTAAAGATATTACGAGGTATTGACTGCCGTGTAAATCTGATTCGTTTTCATGCTATTCCGAAGGTGAACTTAAAAGGCTCAAATACCGAGAAAATGACTTTCTTCCGCGATTATTTGACCAGCAATGGAGTTACAGCAACCATTCGTCGGTCGCGAGGGGAGGATATTTTTGCTGCCTGTGGAATGCTTTCAACACTCGAAAACAGCAAAAACGAAGTTGCAGAGTAATTTTTTTTTTTAATTCATTCGTCTTCAACTTATTAATGGTTGAAACTCTTTTATTTTAAGGCGAATAAACCTTGGTCTGTTTGTTTTCTATAGTTGTAATGTGTTATGATTCAATATTTAAGAAAAGTAAGTCTAATTCTATTTTTGGTTTTCTGTGTAAAGGCATCCCTTTTCTCACAACGAAATGTGGAGAGTCAAATTGCCGATTCGTTAACGGCAATTGCCAATAGCTATACCTATGTGGGACGAGTTACCGTTTCTGATTTCTCCGTTAATTCAAAAACGAATAAGATAGTTGTGAGTGCAAATGAAAAATTTGCTTACATGCCTTTTCGTCCCAGCAATGTGAAGCGTATTTATAACGCTATCGCTAAAATAGTACCATCCAAATACAATGGTTTTTCGGTTGTTTGTCAGGTAGAGAACAGAAATATTGAAGATTTGATTCCTAATTTTTATCGCACAGAAAATGATGATGAAAAATTAAGGTTCAAAGTAACCTTACCTGCTCAGCCATTGATTAAAAATACGTCACGACCTTACCATCCCGAATACGGATTGCTAAATAAGCATATTGCACTTTGGCAAAGTCATGGGTTGCATTTCGACCAAAAATCAGCACGCTGGCAATGGCAACGGGCGCGGGTTTTTCAAACTGTGGAGGATTTGTACACACAATCTTTTGTATTGCCTTATTTGGTGCCGATGCTCGAAAATTCGGGAGCAAATGTATTGATTCCACGTGAACGTGATACGCAACTAAACGAAGTGATTGTTGATAATGATTCGAAAGATCGCGATTCGAGATACAGGGAGCATAACGACCGGAAAAGTTGGAAAACTGGTGACGGAAAAGGCTTTGCCAATCCGAACAAGACATATCTGTTTGGCGAAAATCCCTTTGAACTTGGAACATATAAAGTTATTCCAACGGTGTTTGATGTGAATGAATCCAGTCGTACCGAATGGATACCTAGTTTCCCGGAGGCAGGATTGTATGCCGTTTACGTGTCGTACAAAACGCTGCCCAATAGTGCGGCGGCTGCCCATTATACGGTTTATCATCAAGGAGGTAAAACGGAATTTTCGGTGAATCAGACAATGGATGGCGGAACATGGCTTTATTTGGGTCATTTCTTTTTTGATAAAGGGCGCAACAATCTGGATAAAGTGATACTCACCAACTACAATTCGGAGGATGGTAAGGTGGTTACAGCCGATGCAGTGAAGTTTGGTGGCGGCATGGGTAATATGGCCCGACTGCCATTAGAAAAAACAACTAACTCCAATGAACCGACAGTCTCCGCCGGAGCTGATAAAGATCTGATCACGCCTGTTTATGAACCGGAAGTAAGTGGTTATCCTCGCTTTGCCGAGGGAGCACGCTACTGGCTGCAATGGGCCGGAATTCCCGATAGTATTTATAGCCTAAGTAAAGGAAAAAATGATTATACCGACGATTTTCAGTCGCGCGGCAATTGGGTGAACTATTTAATTGGCGGTTCGTCCGTTGCTCCCAATCAAAAAGGATTGGGCATACCGGTTGATTTGGCTTTTGCCTTTCATTCCGATGCGGGCACAACTCCGAACGACTCAATTGTGGGTACGTTGGGAATTAGCACGATTCAAAATTCAATCGGCCAAACTGTTTTTCAGAATGGAGTTTCCCGTTGGGCATCACGCGATTTAACCGATATTGTTCAAACAGAAATTGTGAATGACGTACGAAAGTTATATTCACCCGAATGGACGCGCCGTGGGTTGTGGAACAAATCATACAGTGAATCACGGGTTCCCGAAGTGCCAACCATGTTACTGGAATTGCTCTCGCACCAGAATTTTGCCGACATGCGCTATGGGCTAGACCCGCGCTTTCGCTTTTCGGTGAGCAGAGCTATTTATAAAGGCATGTTGAAATATTTATCTTCAGTGAATAGTACCGCCTACGTGGTTCAGCCGCTTCCGGTTGATCAATTTAGTTGCCGGTTTATTGATATAAATAAAGCGGAACTGCGTTGGGTAGCCGTAAACGATACGCTTGAACCAAGTGCAAAAGCGGAACAATATATTGTGTATACCCGTATAGATGATGGCGGATTTGATAATGGCGTACTGGTAAATACCAATGGCGCTACGGTTACGTTGCAGCCGGGTAAGATGTATAGTTTCAAGGTGACTGCTGTGAATAAAGGAGGTGAAAGTTTTCCTTCAGAAATACTTTCGGCCTATCGTGCACCAAACGAAAAAGGCGAAGTGCTTATCGTAAATGGCTTTCAGCGGGTAAGTGCTCCGGCAAGTTTTAAATCAGACAGTATTTATGGCGGATTTCTGAATGATGAAGATGCAGGAGTGCCTTATCTGTCGGAAATCGGTTTTGTAGGAAAACAGTATGAATTTAAACGGAGTAAACCCTGGGTAAATGATGATGCACCCGGTTTTGGAGCCAGTCATGCTAATTTTGAAGGTAAGGTTATAGCAGGAAATAGCTTCGATTATCCTTACCTGCACGGTAAAGCGATAAAGGAAGCAGGCTACTCATTTACGTCGTGTAGCACCAAAACGTTGCTTGTTGGCGATATAGATATAACTAAATTTAAGATACTTGATTTAATTTTGGGTAAACAAAAGCAAACATACGTAGGAAATGCTAAAAAAGTTGCCGAATTTAAAACTTTTCCATTAGCTTTGCAGCAAATAATCAGAACGTATTGTGCAAAAGGAGGCAACCTGCTTTTAAGCGGTTCGTACATTGCTTCCGACCTTTGTGAAGGCGACCGTTTGGTAAAAGAAGATCGTTTATTTTTAGAAAACGTTTTAAAAATAAGGTTCAGAACTTCCAAAGCCAGTGTTGGTGGAAATGTAAAAATGGTTTCTTCGCCGAATCGATATTTCAAAAAAATGAATTTGAATTATTTCGACGAGCCGAATGCAACTTCTTACTTTGTTCAGTCGCCTGATGCTATCGAACCGGTTGGTGATGGCGGATTTACAATTTGTCGGTATGCAGAGAATAATTTTAGTGCAGGCGTAACTTATTCGGGAAAATACAAAACCTGTGTTTTTGGTTTCCCTTTTGAAACAATACAGCAAGAAAAAGATCGCGCTAAATTGATGGAATCGGTTTTGTCGTTCTTATCTTCAATAAATTAATAAAAAATGTCGTATTTTTGAACAGTGTTTACTTATACAATAAAACTCATAATATGGAAGCAAGCAAAATAATAATTGGCATAACGCATGGTGACATCAATGGTGTCGGGTACGAAGTTATTTTAAAAACCATGTCCGATCCCCGCATGTTGGAAACATTTATTCCCGTTATTTATGGTTCGCCCAAAGTAGCAGCTTTTCATCGTAAGCAGTTGGACATACAAGGTTTAAATCTAAATACCGTCAATTCTATCGAAGAGATAAACCCCAAACGTGTCAATATCATTAATTGCTGCGACGATGAAATTAAAGTAGAGCTGGGTACTTCCACTCCCGAAGCAGGTAAAGCGGCCCTTTCGGCTTTAGAACGTGCTACCGAGGATCTGAACAAAGGTGCTCTTCATGCCATTGTTACTGCGCCTATCAATAAAAAGAATATTCAATCGGCTACTTTCAAATTTCCCGGGCATACCGAATACCTGGAACAAAAGTTTGGAACCGGAACACCGGCGCTGATGATGCTGGTAAACGATGTGATGCGCGTAGCGGTAGTTACAGGACATATTCCGGTAAATGAAGTGTCGGGAGCTTTGACAGAAAAACTGATTTTGGATAAACTGGCTGTGTTGAATGCTTCGTTGAAAAGTGATTTCTCTATCGTTCGTCCACGCATTGCTGTGCTGGGTTTAAATCCACATGCCGGCGACGAAGGTGTGATTGGTGACGAAGAGCAAACCGTCATTATTCCTGCCCTGAAACAAGCCGAAAAACAAGGCATTATTTGTGTGGGACCTTATCCTGCCGATGGTTTTTTTGGTTCGGGAAATTTCAATAAATTCGATGCTGTGTTAGCTATGTATCACGATCAGGGACTTATTCCGTTCAAAACCGTATCGATGGATACAGGCGTGAATTTCACCGCCGGCTTACCGGTTATCAGAACTTCGCCCGATCATGGAACGGCTTACGATATAGCAGGTCAGAATTTAGCCTCGGAAGAATCGTTCCGTCAAGCCTTGTATATGGCTTATGATATTCACCAAAGTCGTGAATGGAACAAAGAAATAAGTGCCAACCCGCTAAAAACCGAACGTCGTGTGGAACGGGGAAATAGAGTAGAATAAGTACTCGGATAATCAAAAAAAAAGTCGTCAGGCAATTTGCCCGACGACTTTTTTTTGAATGAGTTTTTACGCTCATTTAGGTTGCCAAAAACACATCTTCGGCGAAACGATGGCTTCGTCAGCCTTCAATTGTTTCATCGCTTTGTCTACTTCTTTGCGTTCAAGTCCGGTTAGTTCAACTATTTTGCCTGCATTTAAAGGCACTCCGGCTTTTTTCATTGCGTCTAATACTAGTTCTTTTGCTTCCATAAATTTAATTGTATAAATGACCCCCAGCCCCTAAAGGGGAGCTAAGATAGTGTTGATGTTTTGTAATCATAGAACTTATATACTTTAAGAAACTTGGTCTTAAGCCCCTTTAGGGGTTTGGGTTTTTTCTTTTCTTACTCAATATTTTTCCTTACCTTTTTCAAAAATGTCTGCATACGTTCCGTATCTTTATCTTCGATAATATCCAGTAGAACTTTGAGCTCGGCGCGGATATTCTCCACCTGTTTGGGTGTGTTGGGGTTGAACAGAATTTCGGTCAACAGATAATCGTCTTCGCTCAAGAGTCCTTTGGCAATGTCCATATGGCGCTTAAAAGTGGTTCCGGGAGCTTCCTGTGGCTTCATTACCGAAGCAAAAACCAAGGTAGAAGCAAAAGGAATGGATAGTGAATAAGCGATAGTCTCATCGTGTTCATCGAAAGTGTATTCGAAAATCTTTAGTTTTAATGAACCGTATAAATCTTTGAAGAAGGCTTTACCCATATGATCCGATTCGGAAATGATGATGGAACTTTGTGTGCTCAGGTTATCCAGGGTAGCGAAGGTCGGGCCGAACATAGGGTGCGTGGACACGTAGCGCATTCCGGTGCTTTCGTAATAGTTTTGCAGGCCTGTTTTTACCGAAGCAATATCCGAGATAATACAGTTTTTAGGCAGATAGGGCAATATGGTTTGGAAAGCCTCAATCGTATATTTCAGCGTCACGCAGTTGATAACCAACTCAGGTTCAAATGCACGAACTTCTTCGTATTCGGTCATTCGCAAGGTGTTGAAAACAAAGCGCAGACGTGTTGGGTCTGTGTCGAAAAGTGCCACTTCGTGATGGATACACATCACGTCGGTAAGAAATGTGCCCATTTTTCCGGCACCAAGAATAAGTATTTTCATTATATAGTTACGAGTTACGAGTTACGAGTTACAAGTAATTTTGTAGACAAGTAAGCGAGTAAACATTGTTTTTAGTTATTTAGTTTGCAAAGGTAGAAAAAAATGTGTTGATTTCCGATAGTTGTTTCATTTGTACTCAACCTAAATTCCCCTTTAGGGGTTAGGGGTCTTTTTTCCATAGCTCTTATCTATCTTCAAAAACGGAATAACAGCCAGGGTTGGAATGGCCAAAATCATAATCCAGATAAAGAAATGCTGGTAGCCGAACATATCCTGCAACCAACCGGCTATCATGCCGGGAAGCATCATGCCCAGTGCCATAAAGCCGGTACAAATGGCGTAATGAGCTGTTTTATGTTCGCCGTCGGCAAAGTAAATCATGTAAAGCATATAGGCGGTGAACCCGAATCCGTAACCGAATTGCTCAATAGCTACAGCAATATTAATCAGTATAAAACTGGTAGGAAGCGCCCACGACAGATAGACATATGTCAAATGTGGCAGCGTGATACTCAATGCCATTGGCCAAATCCAGTATTTCAAGCCTTTGCGCGAAGCTGCAATTCCACCCGTAATTCCCCCCAGTGTAAGGGCAATAATACCCACTGTTCCGTAAACTAATCCTACTTGTTCGGTACTGAGCCCCAGTCCACCAACAGTGCGGGCGTCGAGTAAGAAGGGAGATGCCATTTTTACCAACATGGCTTCACCCAGGCGATACAGCAACATAAATGCGATGGCTAATCCAATTCCTTTTTTTTGGAAAAAAGAAGCAAAGGTGAGACCAAATTCGCGGAAAATCTCTTTTGGGTTGTCGCCCACTTTAGTTGAGTCGGCATCCGGACGAGGTAAAACGAAGCGGTGGTAAATAAAGAACAGCACAAACAGTCCTGATAACACAAAGAATGTAATGCTCCATGCCAGACGTAAATTGCCGGTATAGTGTTCCAGCGCTCCGGCCAGAATAATCAACAATCCTTGCCCCGAAATCATTGCTAATCGATAAAAAGTACTCCGTATTCCAACGAAAAAGGATTGTTCGGAACTATCCAATGCCAACATATAAAAGCCATCGGCTGCAATATCGTGGGTGGCAGAGCTAAAGGCTATCAGCCAGAAAACTGCTAGCGTAGCCTGGAAAAAGAACGGCATAGGAATAAGAAAAGCCACTCCGGCTAATCCGGCGCCAATAAGCAATTGCATGGTGACTATCCACCAACGTTTGGTTTTGATAATATCTACAAACGGGCTCCAAAAGGGCTTGATAACCCATGGCAGATACAGCCAGCTGGTGTAAAGAGCAATGTCTGTATTCGAAATGCCAAGGCGTTTGTACATAATCACAGCCACTGTCATGGCGACCACATAGGGTATTCCTTCAGCAAAATAAAGGGTTGGTATCCATGACCAGGGGGATTGTTTTTTTGTGTTATTTTCCATGTGAAATGTTGATTATCTGACAAGTTTTTCTGTTTATTTTAATATTAAAAGTTCCACCTTTACTTTGTTTAGGAAGAGTTCCAGTAAGTATCCAAAAGTCACCAAATCTATAATAATCATATGGGCGTTCATTTAAAATTTCTTCCTTGCCATATATTCTAAAAAGAATTGGTTCTGCTAACTCAACTAATTCCTTTTCATTGTTTATTAAAATTCTTTCGTGAAATTGTTTTTGCGTCGAATCTTTCAAAAGTTTATAAAGCTCTTTTTCTTCAAGTTTTCCAATAAAAGCTCTGTATCTTTTGTTATAAACATCATTTGTATCAATGAAAACTTTTGATTCGCTAATTTCTGATTTACTGATTTGAGTTTTTTTGCAGCAGGTAAACATAAGTAGTACAAATAAAATACTGATTGATTTTCTCATATATAATCATGTTTTTGAATTACTTTATCCTTCTGAAAAGTTTAATAACGATTAATATCGCCGAAGGCAAATAACGGCGAAGCCTACTATCGCGAAGCAAATATCAATATATTCTTTTCAATTCCGCCCCTCTAAAATAATGCAACAGAATTTCGTTATACGGATATCCTTTTTCGCCCATCACGGCAGCACCTATCTGGCAGAGACCCACGCCATGTCCCCAGCCGGCTCCGGTGAGGGTGAAATGTTGTGGAATGCCGTTCGTGATGTCTGTTTTGTCTACTACAAAAGCCGAACTGTAGAGATGGGAGTTGGAGAGCCATTTGCGGATTTCCAGCTCTTTGCCCACGATAATGCTTCGTTTCGTACCTACGATGTTGAGTTCAATGATGCGCCCCGATTCTCCTCGTTTTACCGGAATAAGATCGATAATTTCTCCAAAGTCGATACCTGAGCGACGTGCCAGAAGCTCCGATAATTCTGTCTGCGGGTAGTTTACTTTCCAACGATAGAAGTCGGTAGTTTCCTGATCGTAATTGTTCAGCACTTGTGCCAGCACCTTTTTATCCGTAGTGTTGCAAAACGCTTCGGGCGATTGACGAATCCATTTTTCGGCATTCACTTCAACGGTCAAATCAAGTTCGAAGCCTTCGGGAGCGGTGGGATTGTCGATCACTTTGGTGAGGTAGGGGTAATGCTCCGGTGCCCAACAGTTCTCGAAAGTTTCCGATGCTCCTCCACACGATTTGCTGAAACGCGCATCACAAATCTTATCTTCAAACATCAGCACCTCGCCACGCGTAGCTTCGATGGCTTTTTCTACAGCCGCTGTGGAGGCGCGTGTAATGCCTTGATAGCGTTGGCAATGGTCGTCGGCACATACATCGAAATGGGTATGGGCATCGCGTTCGTACCATTTTATGTGTTTGTTCTGTAGAGACGCACGGCGGTGCGTCTCTACCGGATTCATGATGGGATGCAACAACCAACTCCTCGAAATCACGGCGTGCGCTTTCAGTAATTCGTCGGAGGCGGTGGCGCTCATTTCGCTGGAAATGACGCTGGTAAGGTAATTTTCTACCGAAATATGATTAACTGCAGTCAATTGTTCATTTTCAACGATCAACTTTAATGCTCCTTTGAACCGTTGATTTTCCTTGCGTTCCCAATGGAAATTGATCCCAATCACCACGTCGATAAGGTCGAAGGAAGCGGCTTCGGTTGTTGGTTCGAAAATGCCTTCAGTCGCGTTTTCGCCATCAAAAAAGACCCGGCCGTCTTTGTATTCGGCCTTTTGTTTGCCGGTGTATGTTTTGCCGTTGGTACACGTAAATTCTCCATTCAGCACAAACTCGATAATTGTACCTGAAAGAATGCCGACGTGTATGGTGGGTTCTGTATTACTCATAATAAATGGGACTATTTACCCACGATGTTTTTATAAATCGATAATTCAAATTTTAGTTTTTCCAGCTCTGCTTCCAATGTCTCAACGTGATTTTGAAGTGCTGCTTCACGTGCTGTAACATAATCAATCGATAATTTTTCGCCAAGTTCGGCAACAAAATTATGATTTAGTACTAAACTTGTTTTCCACAGTATGCCTAGTTGCAACGACTGACTCTCAAAATATTGAAATACACTCGATCCACTTACACCCATTTGACGTGCTATTTCCGCGCAGTTTACAGCATGTTTGGTAAAGTATTCTTTCAACATGTTACCGTTATGCGGATACGGATTTGTTGATTGTAGCTTGTGTTTTTTTCTAATATCCATAGTATTGCTCTTGTTTTATGCAAATATACACATAATTATGAATAAATTAGTACTGTATCGAAGTTTAATATGTCTGTATCGAAGCATGTTACTTTGATATTAAATTATTTTATAGAAATATCGAAGTATTATATATTGATGTCAAAGTTTTTTATATCAATGTTAATATATGTTACTTTTTTATTGCATTAAAACATGTAAATATATTAGTAATATACTTTGATATTGAAGTAATATACTTTAATATTGCAATGAGTACTGGAAATTTCTAAATCTTACTTGCCTGTTCCAATATACTCACTACGTCTTCTTTCGTTATTTTCTCGAAATGGGTTTCGATAGGGGTGATAAAGATACCACACATTTCCACAGTGGCAGGACTAAGGAGTAATTGTTGCTCACCTTCGGCAGTATATTGCCATGGACGGAAGGTGTTGCGTGGAAGAACGAATGTAAACCATTTGCCGTCTTCGAATGTGCAGACAACGTTGAGCATGGGTTCGACCTCACCCCCGACCCCTCTCCCAAGGGAGAGGGGGGTAGTTGAAGCAATACTTTTTTCCGAAGTTTTAGAATCCGAGGTAATTTCCCCCCTCTCCTCAAGAAGAGGGGCAGGGGGTGAGGTAAAATGTTTATATAGTTTCTCAAACGCATCTTTTGCACTCTCCACATCAGTCGACTCAATGCAATAAACGGTACGCAGATAATTATTGAAGCTATAGAGTTGGAAGTTTTCAGACTCAACCAACAACTGAGCATGTGTATCTTTCAGCCGTTTATAATCGTTTAGCAAGGGTAGAAAATCCTTCGTTCCGGCCTGAAAATGCATGTGGTCGGGAGCCGAAGCACCACAACGCGGTCCGTTGTAAAAAATCAGATAATCGTCCAATGCCTCAGCCAGTTCGAGCATATCCGCAAAATACGGTTTTATTTGCTGGTCGACATGTTCTTTGCGCGGAATGGTAAAATGTTCGGGGAAGATAGGGAAGGGGTTGACCAAAACGAGGTAGTCACCCGCATCCACTGATGTCTGCTCAGCGGGACGATTTTCGGTACAGAGAAAACATTTGCGTTCGGCAATCGTCTTGGCATCCACTTTAGCACCCGACGAAATGATGCGCGCCGGATTGAACTGCACTTTTATCTCAAAATCGCCAAAATCGAACGATTTCGTGCGAACCGTTTTTAGTCCTTCGAAATTAGTACGAGCAAGTTCCCAGTTGGAAACCTGCTCGTGCAATAATTCTGTAATTTTAGAATTGAGTTTATTCATATTTTTTCTATGCCCAAGTGATTGCTCGAGCCATTAAAAGAATGAGTATCTTAGTGCAACCGAAAAACCGGTGCCCAGATGATTGTAATTTGACTTATATGTGCTATTTCTGCTATTAGAATAATCATATGAAATATATGTATTGCCCGAGAGACTTAGTTGTGGCGAAACATAATATTCAGCTCTAAATCCAAGAGTCGTAGCTGAATTGAACGAATCGCCCCAATTTGAGTTTGATATTGCATCATAGAAATTTTTATAAAAATTTTGGGATATATTGGCTGATAAGTTTGTGCGCGTGCTTGGGTAGTAGGCAACACGATAATTGCCATTCAGAGTAATATTGCGTACGTTAATTTTGTATGCAGTCTCTTGACTGCCTTCATACGACAGTTTTTGTTCTTCACGGGTTGTCGAACCACTGAGCGATACATAGGCCGTTTTTTCCCAATTCAAGTTAATCTGTTTTGCATAATTGTAATTGAATGCCAGACTAGCACCATAATTCTTGTTGCTTTGCTTCTGCCAATTATCGTTATCCGAATTTTTTAATTCTAATTTCAGATTATTCCAATTTACATCCGGCGACAGTTTCACCTCAAAAGACTGTCCTGAAGTCCGTTCGAAGTTAGCACTGTTTTCCCAATTGTCGTAAAGAGTGGTAAAATAACTAGCATCCGATTTGGTTAGCAAGTTGTTCTTTACCAGAAAAGAATCGACGGTAGTTATCTCGTCAATTTTATGTAATCTGTAGTCAAGAAATCGTTTATTTTTTACCTGCGAAATGATTTGCGAGAATTTAAATATTTCATCGTCCGATAAATGTCGGGTTAAAACACCTCGCATCGACAAGTCCTCCAAAATATAAATGGCTTGGCGGGCATCTTTTACCGATTCTATCCTTCCAATACCAATTCCGATATAAGGTTTTATTTCTGCACGAAATCTTTTAGTCGTATTCTCTGTTGTCAAACTAGCAACCTCCTTACTTGTGTAACTAGTTGATGGATTTAAATCTGAAAAGAGACCAAAGGAGAGAAACTTTTTGTTCGTGCCGTACATTTTTTTACTGTAATTGAGGCCAATGTACTCTGCTGAACTTGAATTGTGCGTCTTTTCATTGTTTAGCCCCCAATCTTTATTATTAGAGAACTGTCCGTTTACATCCAAGTTTAATTGTAATAAAGATTCGGTTTTACGTGTATTTTTAAATTGTGTAAACCCTGAATTAAATTGACCACTTAAATTGTTGATTTTTGTAGTATCCTTATAGTTTGGTTCGTTGTTAGCTGATCTATTATCAAATCCGCCACTGGAGTTCAAGTTTAGATCTAAACTGTTACGCACAATATCAGGTGTATAGTACTTGTTTAAATCATATTTATACTCTTGGGCGGAAATGTTATTAGCCCATAATGCAATAATAAAACAGAGAATAAAACCGAAGATGAATGTCTTTTTCATATTGTACAATTTTAGAATTTAAGGTTTTTTATACAACAAAATTCATTCCGTTAATTATAACAATTGCATAATAAATAGAATATTAATCTTTGTTGGTTATAGCAGCCTTAAATTAATCTTTTTTGGCAAAAGAGACTTTCCTCGCTTTCAATTCAATCGTCCGTATTTTATCTTTGTATAAATTATGTCCGTTCATTTTTACCACATCGAGCGAAGCATCGGAGTTTTCATCCCAGCGGCGACACAGGTAAAGTGACGTATAGATGCGTCCTATTTGGTACTCGCGACTGATGCGTAGACCGAGTGCATAATCTTCTCCATAACTGGTATTTGGTACTTTTATGTCGCGTAATACGGGTGTGTAAAAAGCACGCGGAGCACCGAGTCCGTTGATGCGCAGCGCATTGTTACGACCGTTTTCGGGTGTCCATTCTTTGTGATCGATGAGTCCGGGAGCGATGGTTTCCATGGCAAAGTTGGTCATGGTATACGAGCCAATCACCATGGCGCAGTTTTGTTCGTAGAAAGCATCTACTATGGTTTGCAGCGTATTTTCGTCCTGATACACATCGTCGCTATCCAACTGCACGGCAAATTTACCACACAACATATTATCTACTCCTGCATTCCAACAGCCACCAATGCCCAAATCGGTGCGTTCGGGCGTGACGTGAATCACACGAGGGTCCAGTTTGGCATATTTTTGTATCAATTCCGAAGTGCCATCGGTAGAAAAATTATCAACAATAATCAGGTTAAACTCAAAGCCGGTTTTCTGAATCAGTACCGATTTGATAGCGTCTTCCACCGTCTTTACCCGGTTTTTAATAGGTATGATCACCGAAGCTTCCACCGGGAAATTACTTTCGTCGAATTCAATTTTTGTGAACACTGGAGCCAGATAACCACCGATGTTTTTCAGATGGTCGGTGCAGGCTGCTTCCATTTCCAGTTGCACGGCGCGGTTTTTCGGATCCACATAATCGAATTGTTTCTCGCCACTCTTGCGTGTGTCATGTTCCACTTCCGAATATAAATATTCGTTGATATGAAGTAATTCTGCTTGTTGCGATACCTTTAGACGAAGGTTGTATAGCCCGGCAAACTGGTAATCGGTGGTTGTTTCTGCAGCGGCTTTTTTCAGATTTTCAGCGTTGTAGAACAACACCGAACCAAAATTGAAATCGTCGCGCAAGCTACCTTCCTGGTAATCGATGACCGGTGCGTTGGAGCGAACGCCGTTGGCTATTTGGTAATAATCGGCGTATACCAGTCCGGCTTTGGTGCTTTCGGCAATGTGGAAAAAGCGTTCCAATGCATATTGTCCTAGTTCGAGCGTAGTGTCTTTGGTGTAAATGAACGAGTAGGGAGTGTCCGATTTTTCGGCAATCAGTTGAATGGTTTTGCTGCTTTGAATGGAGTCAATTTCCAGTGTTTGGCAATCCTTTAATTGTATGTTAGCACCTTCTTTTACAAGGAGATAGACGTTTTTTACGAGTGGCGACTGAATGATTTGTTGAACAGTCTTTTCAGTTTGTGCAATTTCGTTACAAGCAACGAAGCAGTTTAGGACCCCCACTCCCCTGAAGGGAGCTCTTGCCTCTGTGGAATTTGAAGTTTGGTTATTCATTTATGGAGATTTTATTATTTATCTGTTTGGGTTGTCAAAAATACGACTAAATTTTCAATTTTCCATTGAAAATGAAACCCTGTTCTTTTGAAAATATATCCTATCTTTGTATTTGTTATAAATAAAATATTAATGGGATGATAGATAATAAAGTAACTTCAAAGTCCCCTTTAGGGGATTTAGGGGTCATATTAATAGCCGATAGTGGTTCAACCAAAACACATTGGTGTTTGGTGCAAAGTGGGAGTGTGGTGCGTGAGGTTTTTACGGATGGTATTAATCCGTTCTACCAAACCGATATGGAAATCATTGCTTTGCTGGATACTCAATTGATCCCCAAACTGGGCAGTGTAGACATCGAACAAATCTACTTTTATGGTGCGGGCTGTTCGTTTCCGGATAAAAAGATATTGGTGAGCCGGGCATTGGTGCGTTTCTTCAACAATGCTATGATTGAGATTCAAAGCGATCTGTTGGGTGCGGCCCGTTCATTGTTTCAGCACGAAAAGGGAATTGCCTGTATCCTCGGAACCGGATCTAATTCCTGCTATTACAATGGTGTTGACATCGTTGAGAATGTATCGCCACTTGGTTTTATTTTGGGCGATGAAGGTAGTGGTGCTGTGCTTGGAAAGCTCTTTGTGGCCGATTGTTTGAAAAATCAATTGCCTGAAGAATTGAAAGAAAAATTTTTCGCTCAATATGAACTCACGCCTGCTGTCATTATGGATAGTGTTTACAAGAAGCCTTTCCCCAATCGGTTCTTGTCTAAATTTACTCCTTTTTTACTCGAAAATATTGAAGAACCGTCCATCTTTAATTTAGTATTCGATAGTTTTGATGCGTTTTTTGTTCGCAATGTGATGCAGTATCCGTTAGAAGATATGCAGGTTGGATTTGTTGGCTCCATTGCTCATTATTTCCGCGATACATTAGAAATTGTGGCTTTTGAAAGAGGAATACAAGTGTCGGAAGTGGTGCAAAGTCCGATGGTGGGATTGGTGAAGTATCATCTACCCCAAGCCCCTAAAGGGGTTTCTAAATAGTACGTCTTTTTGAACGTTTATAATGAAGAATATAGAAAAAAAAATACAAGACGAAACTAACTCAATTCCCCTTCAGGGGCTAGGGGTAAATCCCCCTTTAGGGGTTAGGGGTTCTTTCTTAGTCACCGAACAACCTTCTCTCCACGCCAACCTCGATAAAAAATCGGTGGGTCAACTTTTGACGGAGATGAATGAAGAAGATCAAAAGGTGGCATTGGCAGTTCAAAAAGCGATTCCTCAGATAGAGGAGTTGGTAGAGAAAATTGTGGAGCGAATGAACCGTGGCGGTCGGATTTTTTATGTGGGAGCAGGTACCAGTGGACGATTGGGTGTGTTGGATGCATCGGAGATTCCACCTACTTTTGGAATGCCACCGCACATGGTGATTGGGTTGATTGCCGGAGGTGAAAAGGCCTTGCGCAATCCGGTGGAAAATGCCGAAGATGATTTGACCAAAGCCTGGGAGGAACTGCAAAGCTATCAGATAAATGCTACGGATACGGTTATAGGCATTGCTGCTTCGGGAACTACACCTTACGTTGTTGGCGCATTGCGGAATGCAAAAGCCAATGGCGTACTGACAGCTTCTATTGCCTGCAACCCCGATTCGCCCATTGCCCGCGAAGCTGATATTCGTATTGAAGTGATTGTAGGACCGGAATTTGTTACCGGAAGTACGCGATTGAAAGCCGGAACAGCTCAAAAGATGGTGCTCAATATGATTTCAACGGTTACGATGATTAAACTCGGCCGAGTGAAAGGCAATAAAATGGTGAATATGCAACTCAGTAATGCCAAATTGGTGGATCGCGGAACAAGAATGCTCATGGAAGAACTCCATCTTGATTATGAACATGCAAAGAATGCCTTGCTTGTTCACGGTTCGGTAAAGAAAGCTATTGAAGCTAATTCTAAAAGTATCTGAGTGCAAATTCTCAATTGCCGTCAGCTTTAGCTGACGGTTGAAAGGAGTTCTATTTAAAAGGGCTTTAGCCAAATCTGTTTCAGATTTGGCTAAAGCCCTAATATTATATATTTGTCCGTTAGCTAAAGCAGACGGCAATTGATTAATATGAAAACTAATTCTTTTTATGATAGCTCAATACCGCCCAGGTATTGAAGAATATGGCAAATCCTATTAGTGCCATTAATTGATTCATCAATTGCAACGGATTACTTCCTTTTAAATAAATTGATCGCATCACGATCATAAAATGCTTCAGGGGATTGAAGGCTGCTATCCACTTTGCCCACTCCGGCATACTGTCGATAGGGGTGTATAAACCACTGAGCATGATAAACAGCATCATAAAGAAAAATACGATAAACATGGCTTGCTGCAAGGTGGCTGCATAGTTGGAAATAACCAATCCAAGACCTGAAATAGCTAAAATATAGATAGCGGCAAACAAATAAATGGATGCAAAATATCCGGCAGGAATTAAGCCATACACTGCCCACGCCACAAGAAAACCTATACTGATAACAATAAATCCGATGATCCAGTATGGAATCAACTTTGCCAGAATAAACATCGATTTTGAAACCGGACTCACATTAATTTGCTCCATGGTTCCCCGTTCTTTTTCAGTAACGATGGATACGGCAGGCAAGAAACCGCAAAGCAAAGTCAGAATCATAACCATCAGTGCCGGCACCATGAAAACGCGGTAATTGAGATGCGGATTAAAACGATACTGAGCGTCCAGTTGTATGGTAGGAGTGGAGTTGGCACCCGCACCGGTTGGCATCAAATCCTGAACCACCTGTCCGTTGTAATCACTTATGATGCTCGACAGATAGGTCATGCCGATGCTGCCCTTCATCCCGTTTACCGCATTGGCCGAAATCATGATTTTACCCCCCTGACGATTCACCAGATCTTTTTCGAAATGGGGCGGAATCTCAAGAATAATATCAGATTCCCCTTTTTCAATGCTTTTTAGTGCCTGGGTGTAATTTGGCGACACGTCGGTAAGTTTGAAATAATTGGATGAAATTATTTTTTGAGTAAGCTGTTGTGAATACGTGCTGT
Source organism: Paludibacteraceae bacterium (assembly GCA_942493025.1). Classification (GTDB taxonomy): domain Bacteria; phylum Bacteroidota; class Bacteroidia; order Bacteroidales; family Paludibacteraceae; genus Paludibacter. Next base: position 2,003,823 of record OW818663.1, on the reverse strand, counting down.
GATCGTTATCAATCACGCTCAGGTTCAGATTTTTTATTTCGTAACTGGCCGCCCACGGAAAGATGAGCAACACATTGAGTGGAAATATAAAAATCATCTTCGGAAGAAACCCATTCCGAAGTATTTGTTTGAATTCTTTTCTAAGAAGATATTTTATCATACTATTATCTGTTTTTTTTCTTACCTCTTACTCCTTACCTCTTGCTTCTATTTTACTCCAACCTCACCTTAAACTTTTTCAAACTGATACTCACTAATATCACACCCATAAGGCAAAGCACCCCAACTTCTTTAAGTACAGAAGTAATACCTAAACCTTCAATCATAATGGCTTTTACGGCTCTGATATACCATTTTGCGGGAACGATATTAGATATAAATTGGAGCGGAAGTGGCATATTTTCTATTGGGAACATCATGCCCGAAAGAAGCATAACCGGAATCATTAGCCCCATTCCGGATACCAACATGGCGGCTTGCTGTGAGTGTGTTATGGTCGAAACGAGTAGTCCGAACGATAGCGAAACAAAGATATACAGTAGCGAAACGGCGACCAAACTCATAAAACTCCCTGCAATTGGCACTCCCAATACAAATACCGAAAGCAGCATGATGGTGGCAAAATTCACACATGAAAGCACAAAATAGGGGGTGATTTTGGACAAGATGATGTAGATAGGCTTCATGGGCGAAACCAGTAATATCTCCATCGTTCCCATTTCTTTTTCACGAACGATGGCGATAGAGGTCATCATGGCACAAATCAAGAGCATAATCATACCTAAAACGCCCGGAACAAAATTAAACGCTCCTTTCATTTGTGGATTAAAAAGCATTTTTACCTCGGGCGTAATTTGATAGGGGTTTTTATTTTCGCCCATCAATTCTTGTTGGTACGAGTTGATAATATTGCTGGCGTAAAAGGTAAATGACGTTGCCGCATTAGGATCAGTGGCGTCTGCCAGAAGTTGGATATGCGCCGTGCCGTTATGACGAAGTTTCTCTCCAAAATGATCTTCGAAAACGACCACCAGTTTGGCTTTTGCATCTCTGAACACAGGTTGAATCTCATCGGTAGTGTGAATTTTCGCTACCACATCAAAGTAAGCACTGGCATTCAACTTGTCGATGATGCGACTACTCGCTTCATCGTTGGTTGGAACGAGAACCGCTACCTGCGTGTCTTTTACCTCAGTTGTCAGCGCAAAACCAAATAAAATGATTTGAATGATAGGCATCAAAAGCAAAATCATCATGGTGGTTTTGTCGCGGAGAATATGATAAAATTCTTTTCGTATAAATGATAATAATTGCTTCATAGACCCCTAACCCCTAAAGGGGAAATTAGTTAGTAATAAATTCATTTTTATTTTTCGTAAAATAAGTAAGAATGGTTTGCAGCATTTCTAATATTTGATATTTTCCCGTATTCCCCTTTAGGGGTTAGGGGTCTATCAACTGTCAACTCTCTTCGCTTTTCGTGCCAGCTGCTGAAATACTTCATCCATGCTGTTGGCATTAAACTGTTTTTTGAGATTTTTGGGTGAGTCCAATGCTTCTATTTTTCCATCCACCATAACGGAAACACGGTTGCAATATTCGGCTTCGTCCATATAATGTGTTGTGACGAAAACGGTTATTCCGCGTGAAGTGGCGTCGTAAATCAATTCCCAAAACTGACGGCGTGTAATCGGGTCGACACCTCCGGTTGGTTCATCCAAAAATACTACCTGCGGGTTATGAAAGATAGATACCGAAAAAGCAAGTTTTTGCTTGAACCCCAATGGTAACGAACCGACCAACTTGTCGCGTTCACTTTCAAAATTCAAAGCGCGCATCAGTTCATCTGTTTTCTCCTTTATTTCCTGGTCTTTCATTCCATAAATTCCACCAAAAAGTTCGATGTTTTCCCACACCTTGAGGTCATCATAAAGTGAGAATTTCTGGCTCATGTAACCGATGTTTTTCTTCACAAGTTCGGTTTGTGTGCCGATGTCGTAGCCGGCCACCAACCCTTTTCCAGCCGTGGGAATGCTGAGTCCGCAAAGCATACGCATGGCAGTGGTTTTTCCGGCACCATTGGCTCCCAAAAAACCGAAAATTTCACCTCGTTCCACTTCAAACGAAATATTATCCACTGCTTTGAAATTGCCGAATTTTTTGGTTAGATTTTCTGCAATTATTACCTTTCCTAGGTTATGTTGATTTGTTCTTTCCATATTCTTTCTTACCTTCTTGTCTCTTACCTCTTATTTTTGGGAGAGTTGCATAAAGCAATCTTCAATCGTTGGCTCTATTTCTCTGATCTCAATATGTGTGTGTTCTTTCTGTTGCAGGTAGTTGTTTAAACTGTCAACTGTCAACTGTCCATTTTCAACTGAAACGTGGTGTTTATCTCCAAAGGCAAAACAGTTACTCGTAAGCTCATTGGCTCGTAAATCATTCAATAGCTTGTACATATTGTCACTTTGAACTGCCCAGAGCTTGTTTTCATATTGCTTGACGATATTTTTCGGGGTGTCGATTTTCAGAAACTGTCCGTTTTGAATCAATGCAATGCGGTCGCACAAACCGGCTTCGTCCATGTAAGGAGTGGAAACCAAAATGGTAATGCCCTGCGCTTTCAGGTTCTTGAGCATTCCCCAAAATTCTTTTCGCGACACCGGATCAACTCCGGTAGTGGGCTCGTCGAGAAAGAGTACACTTGGTTTGTGAATCAACGCACAACTAAGAGCCAGTTTTTGCTTCATTCCACCCGAAAGTTTCCCGGCTCTACGATTCTTGAAGGGCTCTATTTGCTGATAAATATCTTTTATCAACTCGTAATTTTCTTCAATAGTAGTATTGAAAACAGTAGCAAAAAAGTTCAGGTTTTCCTCTACGGTCAGATCCTGATAGAGCGAGAATTTCCCAGGCATGTAACCAACCCGTTTGCGAATCTCTTTGTAATCGGTCACTACATCAAATCCATCCACTGAGGCTGTTCCCGTATCGGCTAAAATCAAGGTTGTCAGAATTCTGAAGAGCGTCGTTTTTCCAGCCCCGTCAGGTCCGATAATTCCGAAAATCTCACCACGCAAGACATTAAAATTGATATTTTTGAGTGCCTCAATATCTTTGTGATTTTTGCTTATCGACTCACAATGAATGGCTATTTCGGGGTTGCTATTTTGATTATTCATAAAATTCAAATAGGTATTCATTTTTAAATTCAATGCCAAAATCATTCAGAAGTTTTAAATATTCTTCTTTGAATGTTTTTCCTTTGTGGTGTTCTTCTTGAGTTGTAATGTATTTGATTACTGTATCTCTTTGTGATTTTGAATATGAAAAACCACCATAGCCTTCTTGCCAGTTAAATTTGCCGGACAGAATTCTCTGAGAGTTCAGCCAATTGGAAGAACTGGTTTTTATGTCTCTGATTAAATCGGAAACTGAGAATGCCGGATTGTATTCAAAGAAAATATGCACATGGTCTTTATATCCATTTACGGCCAAAGAATAATGTTCTTTATTGTTGATTATTCCATGAATGTATTTAAAGAGTTCCGGTCTTATTTTGTCCGAAAGAAAGTTTTCTCTGTTTTTCACAGAAAATACAATGTGCATGTTAAATTGTGTATATGTATTTGGCATGTCATATTATAATTTCGCTCCTACGGAGCTCTGATTACTATCTAAATTTATGTTTCTACCATAATTATGCTCCTACGGAGCAAATATGCTGAATCAAACTTCTCCTTGGATATTAGTGTGTATTAAGCCCCGTTAGGGGCGGTATTATGGTAGAATAAGTATTAAAAACGACGATTAAGCTCCGTAGGAGCGACATTATGAATTTATGTCAACTGTCAACTAAAACGACACTTCTCCGTACATTCCGATTTTCAAGAGACCATTGTTTTTGACATTGATTTTTACTGCATAAACCAGATTAGCGCGTTCATCGCGGGTCTGTATCGTTTTAGGTGTAAATTCCGACTTGCTTGAAATCCACGCCAATGTGCCTGTGTATTCTTTGGTGTCATCTTTGCCAAAATCAGTCGTTACTTTTATTTTCTGACCAATTCTCAATTTAGTGAGTTGATCGGCAGTAACATAGGCACGAAGGATCATGTTGTCGGTATCTGCTATTTTGAAAAGTGCTTTGCCCGGTGCAGCTACTTCGCCCATTTCGGCGTATTTTACCAGCACCGTTCCGGCTATCGGACTTGTTATGTTGCACTTTTTCAATTGGTCGTCTAATTGCGATACTTGTAGCGATATGCCTTCACTGTCGTTGTTGATGCCTTGATTGCCGGTCACTAAAGTGGTTTTTTGAGCGTCAAGTTGCTTTTCCAGTAAAGCGATTTGTGCATTTATATCGTCCAATTGTTTTTGATTGGCGGCATTGGCTTTTACCAGATTCTCAAATCTTTTGTGCTCTGTTCTGGCAGTTGCAATTTGCTGTTCGATGGCGGCAATTTGTTTTTTGATATCGGGGCGACGACTCAGCAATGCTTTTTTACTGCTGATAATCTGTTGTTTGCGGAGGTAGAGCTGTGTGCTGTCAATGGCGCCAAGAAGTTGATTGGCAGTCAACACCTGACCTTCCTCCACGTTGAACGAAAGAATCTTTCCCGATGCTTCGGCAGAGACAATTACTTCGGTAGCTTCGAAAGTTCCGAATGCATCTGCGTCACTTTTCGATTTCCCGCACGAAGACATTGTTAAAGTGAGTATCAGACCCAATAGAACTTTTGTATTTGAAAGAAATGTGTTTGATTTTGTTTTCATATCCTTAATATTTAAATTTACTTATGGGTGGGATTTTTAATTGTTGATATTATTCTTAAGTTGATACACATTCATTATTAATTGAATTTCATGCAGGGACTTGAGTTGCTTTGCCTGATCTTCTGCGTTTATTTCGCGAATTAAATCCGTAATGGTTAGTGTTCCGTTGTCAACCTTTGTGGTAGCCGATTTTTTTATATTGCCTCTCAAACGAATAATCTCATCATCATTGGCGAGTGTTGATTGTAATTTTTCAATTTCGGTTTGCTGCTGCCTGGTTTTCAAATCAGAATTGAATAGAAATGTTTCTTTTTGAACATCCATTGCTTTTTTGCTGATTTTTATTTTATTGAGATTGTTTTTCTGAGTATAGAAACCACTCAAATTCCACGACACGCGAATACCACCGATATAAAAATCAGAAAAAGCATTGGTTAGCATATTTAGTCCGGGTTTACCATATCCTCCCTGAACGAATGCCCCGATTTTAGGACGATTACCTGCATTTAGCAATTCCTTCTGACTCTCGAACAACTTATTTTGTGCATCAAATAGTCCAATTTCCGGGCGGTGATTGACAGTTGTATTCAGCAGTGCGAGATTTATCTCAGGTTTAATTAATTCGGTTTTGGTGTCGAGCGTCAAACCAGTTAAAGCCGAGAGCATGATAAAGTACGATTTCTGGGTACTTTGCAGTTCCGTTTCTCGTTGCTGAGCATTAATTTGTTCCACTTTTAGGGCATCCAGGTCCGATTGGTTGGCCACGCCATTTTGCTTGTAACTTGCTACCCGGTTGTAATTCGTTTGCAGTTCGTTTTGTAAAATGTCGTTTTGTCGGAGCTGCTCATTTAATAGTAAAATACCAAAATACAATTGATTTACCCGTTCATTCAGCGTGTATAAATCTACCTCAAGTTTCTGTTTTTCTACTTCAGTGTTGGCATTGGTTATTTTCTTTTGCGCTGATATAGCTCCACCATCCCATATCACTTGATTGGCCTCAACAACTGCCTGATACTGATCTTTACTCAGTCCGGGGATTGTTACGTTCGGGATGGTGATAGGCAGTTTAGTTACCTGCGACTGGTATGTGGCCTTGGCCGAAAGCGTTAGCTGCGGCAAATAGCCTTTGTTGGCATTGCTGATGTTGTACTGCGCTGTTTGCTCAATGAGGTCGTACTGCTTTACCAACGGATAATTGGCTTTTGCTTTGGTCTGACATTCGTCCAGTGTTATGCTTTGTCCGAATGCTGCAATTGGTAGAGCGACTAATAGTAAGCAATTTAAAATCAAATGTTTCATTTTATAATGATCTTAGGGTTTCATATAATTTAAAATAACTTGTACACTTTCTTCCCGCCTATGTGCCAATAGTTCTTTGGTTTGCTCTTCGTCGAGTCGCAAAATACCACTTGCTATGGGCAACAGTATGAAAAGGCCCGCATTAAGGGTAACCATGGTGATGATAATGTCTATGAGTTCAATTTTTCGCACACGGCCTTCGGCTATTTCCTGTTGTAGTTCATTGTTTAGTTTTGTAAATAGCTCAAAAGGAACTGCCTGTAGTTTGTTGCGCAAATTTTCAAGGTTTTCGGGCAACCGTGATAATTCAGTGGCTACTAGTAGTGGCAATTTCGGATTTTTTCTCAGTAAGTCAAAATGCGACTCTACTGCATGTCTTACTTTTTCCGTGAAAGGGATATTTCCAAAACTTTGCGATGCGTACAGATTTTCGAAAAGCATTCTGAATTTCTGTTCGAAAATAGTATTAAATAAATTATCCTTCGTCCTGAAATAATAATGCACCAATGCCTGATTACAGCCTACTGCCTTTGCTATTTCGGTGGTTGAAGTCAATGCAAAGCCTTTTTCAAGAAACAATCGCTCGGCTGTTTCCAGAATAGATTCTTCCATCGATGGTTCGTTCTTAATATCCATATTTAATTATTGTATTTAATAGCTCTATTAATTGAGTACAAAGAAATGCTATTTTATTGAATAATGGTTCAATAAATCAATAAAAAAATAAAAAAATAAAGAAACAGTAATTATTAACTATGTAATGAGCGGATGGAATTGAAAGCTTCTCCTATATTCTCAATAATATCACCGGCAATAAGCGATTCGCCCGATTGTTTGCGAAGCGATAAATCGCCGGCAAGTCCATGAAGATACACGCCAATCTTAGCTGCGTCTTCCGGTAAATAGCCCTGTGCCAGTAAGCCACCCAGCATCCCTGCCAGCACATCGCCCGATCCGGCTGTGGCCATGCCTGAATTACCGGTACTATTAAAGAATAGCTTGTCATCAGGAGTTGCAATAAGCGTATTGGCGCCTTTTAGTACGATGATTAGTTCTAACTTTTTGGCAAATTCCGAGGCTTTCTTCATTCGCTCGTAACCGGAACTGCATTTCCCGAAAAGGCGTTCAAATTCTTTTGGGTGAGGAGTAAGGATGCTGTTTTTTGGTATAAGTGTAAGTAATTCTTTGTTTTGAGAGATGATATTTAGTGCGTCAGCATCTAAAATGCAAGGTTTGTCGTGATTCTCCAGAAACTGTTGCAACATTGCTTTCGTTTCATCATTTTGACCAATTCCTGGTCCTATAAGAACTGCGTTATAGGATTCCAATGTTGCTATTGGGGTTATATAATTGTCAGTACTGTCCGACTGAAAAATTGCTTCAGGGACAGATGACTGAACAATCATCCTGTTTGCGGCGGCACTATGAACCGTAACCAATCCGGTTCCACTACGCAAGGCAGCTCTCGCCGATAAAACAGCAGCACCTGCCATATCTAAACTTCCGGCTGCAATATAGGCATGTCCAAACGTACCTTTGTGCGAAAATTTTTGACGTTGTTTTAAAAGCGGAAGAATGTCGTTTTGCTCCAGATAAAACAAATTACTGTCGATCATTTCAATTGCTTTTGGATGTAATCCAATATCAACTGTTCGCCAGTCACCAACATATTTTTGGCATTCCGGAAGCAAAAACGACAGCTTTGGAAATTGGATGCTGAATGTATAATCTGCCTTGACAATTATTGATGAGTCATCAATTGAATTTTCTTCGCCATGCAACCCCGACGGAATATCAATTGCCACCACTTTACAACCACTACTGTTCATCCATTTTACCGCCTGAGCATAACTAGCCGTTAATGGGCGACTCAATCCTGAACCAAAGATACCATCAACAAGGATAGTATCTTTGTTGATCGAAGGAGCAATGAATTCATCTTTTAATTCGGACAAAGCTGTTGGAAACTTTTCCAGTAGGCGTTTTCTGTTTATTTCACAATCAACAGAAAGACCGACAGTATGCAATAAATAAACTGAAACCGGATAGCCTAAGTGCAGTAACATTCGAGCTATTGCCAGCGCATCTCCACCATTATTCCCCGGACCGGCAAGAATACAAACAGCTTGTAAATACGGGAATTGCCCAACAAATTCCCAATAAAGAGCATCGGCAGCCCGTTCCATTAAATCGATAGAGGTAATTGGTTCTTGCTCAATGGTGTATTGGTCAAGTTGCTTGATTTGCGAAGTGCTGAAGAATTTCATTGTCAGAGGCGTTAGTTAGCACAAATATATACAATTAGGCTGAATATTGTAACAGAATTGCAATAATCTACATATCAATTCTTTTTTATTTACTAAACCAACCAACAGAAGTTTCTTGTGACTTTTTTTTGCCGGTGAGATAATTTCTATCATTTAAAGCTCGAGAAACACGCATCCGTTTCGTGTAGATGCAAAGTTGGAAGTCGTTCAGACAGAATGAAGACAGGTAAATTATCATTTTTTTTGAAATAATCGGAAGTTTAAAAATGAAATAAATGTATAAATTATAAAATAATTGTATACCTTTGGACGAGTTTTCTGTATCAAAAGATTGGGATTGCCAAACTATATACAATCCGGTTTGTTATATCCCAGAATAGAATATACGGATAAAGTTATATTTTTATTATAGAGCTATTAACCAATCTATTGCGTGATGATTTACAACGAAGAAACTTTAGCCGAACGCTTAAGAAGGGATGATCGTACCGTGATCGATGAAATTTACGAGAGCTACCATTCAAAAATCTTTCGCTTTTCATTGGCTTACCTGAAAAATGAAGATGATGCTTATGATGTGGTACAGGAATCTTTCATCAAGCTATGGGAGAATCGTCTTGTATTGAAAAAAGACAGCAATTTTGATGCTTTCCTTTTTACTATCGCTAAAAATTCGGTGCTTTCGTTGTTTCGTAAACGAGCTACTGAGCAAAAATACCTCGACTATCTTGCCCAAGCTGCTACTTCTAATACACAAAACACAGAAGAGCAAATTGACTACACATTTCTTAAAGAACGCTACACACAGTTGATTGACCAACTCCCTCCAAAACGAAAAGAAGTTTTCAGGTTGAGTCGTGAGAAAGGGTTGTCAAATAAAGAAATTGCTCTACTCAAGGGCATTGCCGAAAAAACAGTAGAAGACCACCTTTCAAAATCTTTATATTTCTTCAAACAACATTTGGGGAGTTTGGGCATTTGGTCTGCACTCTTTTACTTTCTTTTTGTGGAATAATGTCCATGAAAATTCAACAATCGAATCATAAGAGTTGAAAATAGTTGCAGTGTTTTTTTCAACAACTAGCTGAATGTTGATTTTAATTCCTTTGATGGACACCAATTTTGGGTGTCCATTTTTTTTGTTATATTCCATTCAATTTTCTGAAAATAAATATGATATGGTGTGAAATCGTATTGTATATACTTACTATTAAAAAAAAATAAAAAATAATTTCAAACAGAGCAGGGGTATTCTTTGAGCAGCGCGTTATCTATATGTTGCAGCGATAAGAAGTAATGCGCATTCAAAACATTTTGATAATTGTTTTGTGCCTAGACTACCGTTGTGAATTAATAAAAAATAATATGACCTATATCAATCAACTAATAAGCAATTTCAGAACCGATAAGTACTCAAAAGAGGATTTGGATCAGCTGATAGATGTTCTTGAATTACCTCTGCACGAAGAAGCGGTGGATGTGTCGATGTATATGCATTGGGATGAATGCGATGATGCAGTAATTGGAAATGAAGAGCGATTTAAGCAGATATTATCCGAAATTCATCACACCATCAATATGAAAGCTCAAAAGCCAACTTTGGTGAGACGACTTTATGTAGGAATGTCGCGTGTTGCAGCTATTTTGATTATTCCATTGATGATTACACTTTATATGGTGGGTAGACATCAAGGTTCGAAATCATTGGCAGTTTTACAAAATACAATAAGTGTACCGCTTGGGGCAACCAGTAATTTTGTATTGCCTGATGGCACTCATGTTTCGTTAAATTCTGGAACAACTTTGACATACCCTATGACTTTCAGCAATCAACCCTATCGTGTTGTTGCATTAAATGGTGAAGGTTTTTTTAAAGTGAAAAAAGACAAGAAATCGCCGTTCGTAGTAAAAATGAATGGAATGGATATTAAAGTGACCGGTACCACTTTCAATGCCAGAGCATATAAAGATGAACCTGACGTAACCGTAGCACTTGTTGAAGGTGCAGTTCTTCTTGGGAAACAAAAGCTAAGCAATACTTTCGAATTGAACAGTGCACTGCATCCTATGGAAGTGGCAGTGTTGAACAAAGCAGGTAAACAAATTACATTGACTCAGAAAAATGATCTGACTAAATATATAGCCTGGACGCAAGGTCGTATTGTATTTGACAATGATCCGATTCAAACCGTTACCCAAAAGTTAGAAAAGCTGTACAATATCCATGTTGTGATTTCTGATAAGGAATTGTTGCGGTATCAATTAACAGCTACATTTACGAATGAGCCTTTGGAACGTGCACTCAAAATTATCAGTTTGTCGTCACCTATCAGCTATCGAGTGATAAATGGAGCACGAAACAATGACGGAGCTTACGGACAGCGGACGTTGATATTAAAAAAGAAATAAACAACAGCAAAATCGAAAATACAAATAGAGAAAACGATATTACCCATCAAATCAATCTAAAAAATCACCATCATGAAAGTCATTACATAACCTTTCTTATCTTATTCGTACGCTGAATTTTCAATCAGCTTCATTCGAATATCTCCTGAAAACTACTATGCGCTTAATACAAGATGACTGCGCTTAGCAAGTTTGTTCCTTCGTTACAATGTGATAGTTCCCGCAAAACAATATCCAATGTAATGCATAGTAAATATCTTTAAATCTTTGTTTTATTATCACAAATTTTCAAATTACAAAATCTATGAAACAAACCACGATTTTAGTAAAGGACGAACGAGTTCCTTTATTTATGTCAATAAACAGAATGATGAAGTTCGGATTATTCTTTTTGCTAGGACTTATGCTAAGTGCGGCAACCAGTCTTCATGCTCAGGATACTCAGATTACAATAACTGCCCGCAACACTCCGGTACGCGATGTGCTAAAAATGATTGAAGCAAAATCAGATTATCATTTTGCTTACAACAACAAGCTTATTGACGTCACCCGCAAGGTGGATGTAACAGCTACCAACCAAAAAGTTGGTGACATATTAAAAGGGATTTTTGCCAATACTGATATAACCTACAAGGTATTGGACAGTCAAATTATTTTGGCTTCAGCTAAAGAAATGGGTGAGACCGTTACCAATACTAAAGCAACCGCTGACAAAGTAACCGGAAAAGTAACCGACGAAAGCGGACAACCGTTACCAGGTGTAACAGTTTTAGTACAGGGTCGCAAAGCCGGAACTGTTACCGATATAAATGGTTTTTTCTCTGTCAGTAATTTGCCTCAAAACGCAGTTTTACAATTTTCATTTGTGGGAATGTTGACCCGCGAAGTGAAAGTCAACAGTCAGTCTGTAGTTAATGTAACTTTGCAAGACGCGAGTAAAGGTCTTAGTGAAGTGGTGGTTGTTGGTTACGGTACCACTACCAAAAAAGGATTAGTTTCGGCTGTAGCGTCTATTAAATCGGATGATCTTAATAAAGGAGCTATTACTGATGTTGGACAATTATTGCAAGGAAAAGCAGCAGGTTTGAACATTACCGTAAGTGGTGACCCAACCCGCAAATCGAGCGTGATACTTCGTGGAGCTTCAACATTAAATGGTTCTATGTCACCGTTTTATGTAATTGATGGAATCCCGGGTGGAGATATTTCGTTAGTTGCTCCGGATGATATTGAAACTATAGATATATTGAAAGATGCCGCTGCAACAGCAATTTACGGTACACGTGCTACCAACGGTATCATTATGGTAACCACAAAAAAAGGGAAAAAAGGGGTAACTCGTGTTTCATATAATGGTTATGCCGGGATTGAGAATGTGTCGAATAGTTTACAATTAATGAATGCATCTCAACTTAAAGCTTTTGCAACAAAGACAGGGCAAAACCTGACAGAAGACACGGGTGCTGATACAAACTGGCAAAAGGAAATCCAACGTGGAACTGCTTACTCTACTAATCATAACTTATCATTTAACGGTGGTTCGGAGCACAACACTTACAGTGCCAGTGTAAACTACACGAATAAAGAAGGTATTATTAAAGGAAGTAACCAAAATAAAATCGTAGCCCGTTTGACTTTTGATCAGATGGCGTTTAATGATAAAGTTAAATTTGGAGTTTCGGTTGCTAATTCCAGAGTCACTTCTGATTATGTGCCTTTGTTAGGGACAGTTCTTCAGCAGGCAGTGAGCCACTTGCCAACTTCTTCGGTAAAAAATGCCGATGGTACTTATTATGAGAACCTTTCAAAAACAGGTTATTTTAATCCGGCTGCGATTGTTAATTATGGAAAAGACCAGACCAAGTTCAATAACTTGATGGCCTCATTTACAACTCATGCCGAATTGCCTCTCGGGTTTACATATGATTTAAGTCTGTCGTATCAGAATTACAGTGCTCTTCATGGGGAATATTACGACTCCTATTTATATGGCTACAATGGAACTGTTTTTTATAACATCCCTGAAGCTCCGGGCGTAAAATACATTGTAACCTTTGGTAAAGGTGGAACTGCAACGCGTAGTAACTATCAGAATACCAATCAAATTCTTGAAAATTGGTTCACATGGAAGAAAAAGTTTGGTGCACATGATATTAATGCGGTATTAGGCTACTCATACCAAAGTGATGTAAACGGCGACGGATTTCAGGCCACAAATATTAATTTTCCAGTAAATACTGTTGGGTTTAATAATCTTGCGTTAGGTAATTATTCAGCAATTTCAGGTGCAAAAGTGGATTTTGGAAATGTTAATGCTTATTGGAGTTCACGAATGATCTCTTATTTTGGTCGTTTGAATTATAATTTCAAAGACAAATATTATTTGCAAGCTTCAGTTCGTCGGGATGGTAGTTCTGTATTTGGAAGAAATGTTCAGTGGGGCTATTTCCCTTCTGTAGGGTTATCATGGAGAGCCGGAGATGAAAAATTCATCAAAGATTTGAATATTTTTACTGATTTGAAAGTACGTGCAAGCTATGGTGTTACTGGTAATTCCTCAGGTTTTGATGCGTATACAGCTCAGTTCCTTTCCAGTTCAATGGGTAATTTCTACTCTAATGGTAGTTCTGTTATGTCATATGGTCCTAATAAGGCTGAAAACTCTGATCTGAAATGGGAAAAAACGTCTACTGCCAATATTGGTATTGATGCCTCAGTGCTGAAAGGTCGATTGAATTTTACCTTTGATATGTATAATAAAAAGACAACCGACATGATTTATTGGTATGATGCTGATATAATGTTGGTTCCAGCCGGTGGTATTATTGCTAATGGCGGTAGTATGAGCAATAAAGGAGTTGAATTAACTGTTTCAGCTACTCCTGTTAAAACTAAAGATTTTACATGGAAAACAACCGTCAATGTTGCAAATAACAAAAATAAAATCACAAGTCTTAGTAATCCATACTTTATCGGTGGCGATTCAATACGTTATACACAACCCGATGGAGCCGGACAAACAAGTAGTACTCTACAAATCAGAAAATCGGGATATCCGCTTGGACAGTTTTTCACCCTTATTTATCAGGGAAAGAACAGTGCTGGTGTTTCGCAATATCTGGCAAAAGATGGTTCTATGACAACCAGTCCTACATTTGCCGATTATCGTTATGCAGGAAGTCCTCAACCAAAACTAAATTACGGTTGGTCGAATTCTTTTACCTACAAAAGACTTGATTTAAGTGTATTCTTTCGCGGTGTATACGGAAATAAGATTTTTAATGCAACCCGTGCAGACTTGTTCAGACCGTCCTCTGTAGCATTTACCAACATACTGGTTGATGCCGGAAACGAATCGGAAAAAGATTTCAATGCTCACAGATATTCTTCCCGTTTTATTGAAAGTGGCAGCTACTTGCGTCTCGAAAACGTAACATTGGGCTATACAATTAAGTCACCGATTAAACACGTTGAAAGTTTGCGTTTATACGGAACTGTAAATAATCTTTTTGTAATCACTAAATATACAGGTGTAGACCCAGAGTTAAATATGGGAGGCTTGGCACCGGGTATTGATTCAAATTATTTCTACCCCAAAACCAGAACTATTCTTTTTGGAGTGAATATCAATTTATAAGAAACTAAAAAATAATATAATCATGAAAAATAAATTTAAACATATTATATTTACGGGAGTTCTGTCTTTAATATTTATATCATGTAATGACTTGAATGTTCCCATCACTACACAAATTACTCCGGATTCATATCCAAAAGATTCTGTTCAGTTTGTAGCTTCTGCCGGACTTGTGTATGCTGCTTTGAGAGGAAATTATGGACTTGACTATTATTTTGCACAAACTTTGAGTACTGATGAGGCTATTTTACCGGCACGTGGTGGTAACTGGTATGATAGTCAGGGTTATAAAGTAATGCATTATCATACCTGGACTCCGGGTCAAAGTTGGTCATGGGGCTGTTGGGATTGGTTATCAAGAATTATTGGGTACGATAATCAAACCATGTATATTTTGAAGAACAATATGCCGGAAGGAAATTTTAAAAATCGCATGTTGGCAGAATTGAGAATGGTGCGTGCTTTATCGTATTTCTATATGATGGATCTTTTTGGAAATGTACCCATTGTTACTGAATATGGTGATTTTGTACCCAAAGCTAAATCGGAACGCAAAGAAGTATTTAATTTTATAGAAAGTGAAATAAATGCATGTATTCCAAACCTGAGTACTACAGTAAGCACTGCGACCTACGGGTATCCTACCCAGTATATGGCTTATGCGCTGTTGGCTAAAATGTATCTTAATGCCGAATACTACACTGGTACTGCCCGATACAATGATTGTATTAGTGCTTGTGACAAGATTATTTCTTCAGGTAAATACACTATTTCAGCCAGGACTCAATATCTGAAAATGTTTTATCCGGACAATGGTCCGGCTACTCCGGAATTCATCTTTGCAATTCCTTTCGATCCATCTTACACACCATTAGGTGGAACCAATGGATATTTGTATCGTGCACGTTACGATGTTCCTCGTTCAGAAAAGACAAAATTCGGTTTGCCTTTTACACCTAGTGCACCAGAAAGTACATTGCCAGAATTTTATGCAAATTTTGATGATTCAAATGATATAAGAAATAGTCAATGGTTGACCGGTAAACAATATTTGAATGATGGTGTAACTCCGGTCATGGTAACAACAACTAATGCTGGATATAATCAGTATTTTGTTGGTACTGATGATGAAAAGAAAAAAACATATACTTATCAGGTTGAACTAACTCCGAATGTTGTTCTTCGTCAGGACTCAACATTATTTGATTGTGGTAATGATGAAATTGCATGGAACATGGGCTATCGTAATATCAAGTTTTATCCTGATGCAACATCTACCAGTCGTAACCAGAATAATGATATGCCTGCATTCAGATATGCTGATATCATCTTGATGAAAGCTGAAGCAATCCTTCGTGGTGGAACTGCTACTCTCGGACATACTGCATTGTCGCTGGTGAATACAGTCCGTAGTAACAGAACTACTTCTGCTGCATGGTCGAGTGTTACGCTGGAAGATATGTATAAAGAGAGATCGCGTGAATTTGCTTACGAATTATGGCATCGTAATGATATGATTCGTTTTGGTAAATACGAAGGTAAATGGGGATTTAAGAAAAATAGTGATGTTACTCGTCGTATTTTTCCAATACCTACCGGAGCTCTTATTAAAAATCCAGCATTAATTCAAAATCCGGGCTATTAATCTAATCAGTAAAAACCCTGGAAAGTTATCATAGCGCTTTTCAGGGTTTTTTATTACTATCTTTATACTTCAAATTTGAAGTACTCATTTTGCACTTCGCAAAAATGAATCTTAGGTTCTGGTGCAGAATAGTAGCGGAACAGGATCTTTATCAGTAAAAAAATCACACTTTTATGAATACCTCTCAATCTTCTGCCACGACTCGCCTTTTGTCGTTGGATGCGCTGCGTGGCTTCGACATGATGTGGATCATCAGTGGAGAAATTATTTTTCACGCTTTAGCTAAAGCTTCCAATGTGCCTCTTTTTGGTTGGATGTCCGATCAGCTGCATCATTCCACCTGGAATGGATTTACTTTTTACGATATGATTTTCCCGCTGTTCATTTTTATTGCCGGTGTATCCATGCCTTATTCCATGGGCAAACAACTCGAAAACCCGATGGAGGGTAATCTACATAAAACTAAAAAAAATATTTACCGTTCGCTGGTAAAACGGACTCTCATTCTTATCGTTTGTGGGATGATAGTGAACGGGCTTCTCAAATGGAATGATTATGAACATACCCGTTTTGCAAGCGTGTTGGGGCGCATTGCCCTTGCGGGTTTCTTCGCCGGGATTATTTTTATTAACTCAAAATTACGCACGCAACTCATTTGGTTTTTCGGTTTATTGCTGGGCTATTGGACCATTATGATGTTGATACATGTACCGGGTCATGGAGCCGGTGTATTAACTCCCGAGGGTAATCTGGCAGGATATATTGACAGATTGTTTTTACCTGGAAAACTTCACCGGATGGTTTACGATCCGGAGGGTTTATTGTCAACTATTCCTGCAATTTGCACTTCGCTGTTAGGTGTTTTTACCGGCAAGTTTCTTCGAATGAATGCTCCGAAATGGACTATGTTTCGCAAAAGTTTGGGTATCTTAGTGGTCGGAGTTCTGTTGTTGGGTATTGGCATGTTGTGGAATAATGTATTTCCCGTCAATAAACCCATGTGGACTAGCTCATTTGTATGTGTTGCAGGTGGTTGGAGTATAATACTCTTATTTGTATTCTATTTTGTTATAGATGTGGCGGGGCAAAAAAAATGGTCTATGCCTTTTGTGTGGATTGGAATGAATTCTATCCTGATTTATATGGCTGCGCATGGAGTGATAAATTTTGAATCGACTGCTTCCTTTTTGTTTGGCGGAATGATAAAAAATGCTCCCGAACTCTGGCAACCTGTTTGGTTAGGAGTAGGGATATTATTGGTCCAACTCGCTTTGCTTTATTTCCTATACAAGAAAAAATGGTTTTTGAAAGTTTAATTTTATAAGAATATGTATTTACGTAAATCTATATTGACACTGGTTCTTGCAGTAATAGTTACACTTTCGTACGCGCAGTTGGACAAAAAGGCTTCAGAAAATCAGTTGCAACGCATTTTGCCAAAACATGCTAATCAGTTTGTAATTGAACAGATTGGCACTGCCAGCAAAGATACTTTCCAAATTTCGAGTCGGAATGGTAAGATTGTACTTGCGGGAAACAATGGCGTAAGCATTGCTTCGGCCTTGTATTATTACCTGAATGAATATTGTCATTGCCAGATTACCTGGAATGGTGAGAACCTCAATTTGCCGGCAAAACTCCCTGTGGTTCCAGCCCAAATAAAGAAGTCATCTCCCTACGAATATCGTTATTACCTAAACTATTGCACCTATAACTACAGCATGAGCTGGTGGGACTGGCAGCGTTGGGAAAAAGAAATTGACTGGATGGCTTTGCACGGCATCAATATGCCACTGGCCATTACGGGCGAAGAATATGTGTGGAACGAAGTGTACAAGGAAATGGGATTTACAGACAAAGAATTGAGCACATTCTTTTGTGGGCCATCCTATTTCTCCTGGTTTTGGATGGGAAATCTCGACGGTTGGGGTGGTCCGCTACCCGCAAGTTGGATGATTAGCCACAAAGACCTTCAACAAAAAATATTGAAACGGGAGCGAGAACTGGGTATGAAACCTGTATTGTCTGCTTTTACAGGCCATGTTCCGGCAGCTTTCCGATTGAAATATCCAAATGCCAAGCTTAAGCAAACCAATTGGAATAATGGTTTTTCGGATACTTATATTCTGGATTCGGAAGACCCGCTGTTTGCCGAAATTGGTAAGAGATATCTTGAAAAGCAAACTCAGATTTTCGGAACAGATCACTTGTATTCAGCCGATACATTCAATGAGAATGAACCGCCTTCTGATGATCCGGAATTCTTGTCGAAACTAAGTGCGCGTGTGTACGACGGTATGCGTCAGGCCGATCCCAAAGCAGTGTGGGTGATGCAGGGCTGGCTTTTCTTTAGTGACCGGAAGTTTTGGCATGCACCGCAAATAAAGGCATTGTTGGATGCTGTTCCTAATGATAGAATGATTATCCTGGACTTGATTACAGAATATGAACCCGTATGGAAACGTACCGAAGCATATTATGGTAAACCGTGGATTTGGAATATGCTGCACAATTTTGGTGGAAATATCAGCCTGTTTGGACAAATGGATGCAGTAGCATCACAACCGGCTGCTGCACTTAACGATACACACTCGGGCAAGCTCAAAGGCATTGGTCTGACTATGGAAGCCATTGAACAAACACCGGTGCTCTATGAATTGATGACTGCAAATACCTGGCGTACAACTCCAATCAATCTGGATCAATGGTTAAGTAAATATATTCGTAATCGTTATGGAAAAGGGACAACTGCATCGAATACTACTATGCTCAAAGCATGGCAAGTGTTGAAAAATACCGTATATAACGGAAAGGATATACGAGATGGAGCTGAATCTATTCTCACCGGTCGTCCTACTATGGACTCGGCTACCCGATGGACGAAAACGAAATTAAACTACGAACGGAGGGAGCTGATTCCAGCCTGGGACTTATTCATAAATTCGTCGGCTATTTATGCTAATAGTGACGGCTTTCAGTACGATTTAGTTGATCTTACCCGTCAGGTATTGGCTAATTATGCTCGTCCGTTGCAAGTAAAATGGGTGAAAGCATACGAAGAAAAAGACTTGGTTGCATTTAAAAAATATAGCAATCAATATCTCGAATTGATAGACGATATGGATAAATTACTGGCCACACGTAAAGACTTTTTGCTGGGAAAATGGATAGCCGATGCCAGACGATGCGGAACTACCAATGCTGAAAAAGCGCTTTTCGAGCAAAATGCCCGTGATCTGATTACGCTTTGGGGAGATGCTGATAGTCCGTTACATGAGTATTCCTGCCGCCAATGGAGTGGGTTGATGACCGATTTCTACAAAGTGCGCTGGCAAAAATTCTTTGAAACTACAACGTTGGCAATGGAAGCGGGTAAGCAACTTGATATTGCCACTTTCGACAAGGAAATAGCTCAATGGGAATGGAAATGGGTGAATACACAGAAAAATTTCCCAACTGCCCCAACGGGTAATAGCGTTCAGATGGCTAAGCTGCTTTACAAAAAATACAGAAACAAAATATAACATAATATCATGAAAATCAATAGTTTTTTTGTTCTTTTTCTATGTTGTTTTACTGTTGTTTCAACAAATGCCCAGTCGATAACCCGCATGGGAAGTACCGATGCAAGTTGCTTTGATACGGGTTGGATGTTTAGTCGATATGGCATGCAAGCTGACGGAACAACAAAAGCAGAACCGCAAAACCTACAGGCAACCGGCTTAAACGATGCAGCGTGGCAAAAGCTTAATTTACCACACGACTGGGCTATTGCAGGTCCTTTTCGCATAGAATTAGCCGGTGAAACGGGTAAACTACCTTACAAGGCTATTGGTTGGTATCGGAAACACTTTACAATGCCCAAAGCGGACAAAGGAAAACAGATATATCTGGATTTTGATGGAGCAATGGCTTACGCAAAAATTTGGCTCAACGGACATTACGTTGGTACCTGGCCGTACGGTTATTCTTCGTTCCGCATGGATATGACGCCGTATTTGAATTTTGGAGGAAACAATGTGTTGGCGGTTCAGCTGAATACCGAAAAATGGGATTCACGCTGGTATTCCGGCGGAGGTATTTACCGACATGTGTGGATGGTAAAAACGGCTCCGGTACACGTATCACACTGGGGAACATATATTACAACGCCAACTGTAAGCGATTCGGTGGCAAACGTGAAGTTGCAGGTAACTGTTGATAATAAGACAAATAAGTCGGTTGAAGCTGTCGTTAAAACTGATATTTTTGAAATAAATAAAGACGATATTATTGGGAGTAAAGTAGCCTCGATTGAACCGTCAAAAATCAGGTTGGCGCAAAATGGAAACATCGAAACAACGCAGCATGCTACCATTCTCAACCCAAAACGTTGGGATATAGTTTCGCCCAATCGTTATCTGGCTCAAACAACGATTGTTGTAAATGGCAAAACAATAGATACTTATAATACTCCATTCGGAGTGCGGACGCTTGAATTTACGGCTCGCAAAGGTTTTTATCTCAACGGACGTCGGGTACAGATTCAGGGAACTTGCAATCATCATGATTTGGGAGCTTTGGGTGCTGCCTTCAACATGAGTGCGCTTCGTCGACAGTTGATAATATTGAAAGAAATGGGCTGTAATGCTTTGCGTACTTCGCATAATCCCCCTGCGCCTGAATTATTGGAATTGGCAGATAAAATGGGATTTTTGCTTATGGATGAAGCTTTCGATTGTTGGAAAACGGGAAAAAGAAAATCGGATTATAACCTGTTGTATGACGAATGGCACGAAAAGGATTTGAAAGCTATGATTCACCGCGATAGAAATAACCCCTGCGTATTTATGTGGTCTATCGGCAACGAAGTGCGCGACCAACGAGTGCCGGGCATTACCAAAGAACTGGCCGATTATGTGCGTTCCATTGACCCGACCCGACCTGTAACTAACGGCTACAATCACCCTGATGAAGCCCGTGAAGCCGGTGCACCCGTATCGATGGATGTTATCGGGATCAATTATTTCTTTGGGTTGCAGGCCAAGTGGGATGTGGATCTTCGTTACATGCATATTCCGCAAATTGGTACTGAGACTTCTTCCTGCGTAACTTCGCGTGGCGAATATTTTCTCGACGACAATGGAAAAGAGAACCAATATGTCAACTATCAGATTTCTTCGTACGACATTGCTCATCCCGAATGGGGCTGCAATCCGGATACTCAATTTGCTACCAATGTAGTTCTTCCGCACTTTCTGGGCGAATTTGTATGGACCGGATTCGACTATCTGGGCGAACCAACGCCTTATAACTCCGACGAAACCATTTTGCTGAATTTTAGTGCAGATTCGGCAAAACAAAAGGAACAGCAGAAAAAACTTGATGAGTTTAAGAAAAATCCGGTGCCTTCGCGCAGCAGTTACTTTGGCATTATCGATTTGGCAGGTTTCCCTAAAGACCGCTATTATTTGTACCAATCGCAGTGGCGACCTGATTTTCCGATGGCGCATATCCTACCTCACTGGAACTGGTCCGAAAGAGAAGCTAAAATTACACCTGTTCATGTGTATACTTCGGGAGACGAAGCCGAGTTGTTTATCAACGGAAAAAGTATGGGGCGTAAGAAGAAAAACGAAGGAATCACGTTCCGCATGGTGTGGGACAGTGTGAGATACGAGCCCGGCACGGTGAAGGTGATTGCTTACAAAAACGGAAAACAGTGGGCTACCGACGAAGTAAAAACAACCGGTGAACCAACAAAACTAACGCTTTCGGCCGATAGAAATGTGATTAAAAACGACGGTTTAGATTTGAGCTACATCACTGTGGCTGTGAAAGACCAAAAAGGACTTACCGTGCCACGATCGCATCCTGAAGTTACGTTTGAGGTGGATGGAGCCGGAGAAATTGTAGCTACAGATAATGGAGATGCAACAAGTTTTGTTCCTTTCCAAAGTCACACACGATCGGCATTCAACGGACTGGCATTGGTCATCGTAAAAGCAAAAAAAGGAGCCAGCGGAGAAATTGTGGTGCGTGCAAAGTCAGAAGGATTGACTGCTTGTAGTGTAATTCTCACAACAAAATAATGTGAAACTGGGTTTCGCGATTATTAAACCGCGATTTGGAAATCGCGAAACCCTGCTTAAATAGAAAGTTTTAAAACTATTCAAATTGTCTAAAAAATGGAAACTAAAAAATATATCACAGAAAGCAAAGTCGAAGCTTATTTCGAAAAACAATTCAGTAATCTGGATATAAAAAAAACGGATGAAAAGATTAAGGTCATTGTGGTTGATAATTATATCAACCTGGGTCAAATCACTGCTTTGCGTTTTTTGGAATGGGTAGCACTCAATCCGGGTGGAGTAGTGGCGCTTCCAACCGGAAAAACACCGGAGTTCTTCATTAAATGGATGAAGTATTACCTCGAAAACTGGGATGCGGAGATGAAAACCGGACTGCTGCATAAAATCGGCCTGGATGTAACACTAAAGCCTGATTTCAAATCGCTTTATTTTGTAATGATCGACGAGTTTTTCCCGCTCGATCCGTTGCACGAACGCTCGTTCAATTACTTTGTGAAGCGTTTTTATATTGAAGGATTTGGATTTGATGAAAAAAAGGCACTCTTCATTGATACTTTCAATATTCCCGAAGTCGATCAGGTCTATTTGGATGGCTGTAAGAATATTGCTGAAATTTTCCCCGAAGGAATCATTGACCTGAGTTTGCGTATCAACCATCCGGCTAACGAAAGAGCGGCATTGCAAAAGAAAACTATTAAGTACTTTGACCAATTTTGCGAAAACTATGAGGAGAAGATTCGTAAAATGGGGGGTGTCGGATTTTTCCTTGGGGGCATTGGTCCTGATGGTCATATTGCGTTCGATGTGAAAGGGTCGAGTCATCATTCGCATACGCGGCTAACCAATATCAATTACGAAACGCAGGCCGCTGCGGCTGTTGATCTTGGTGGCATTGAATCGGTACGTAAAAAAGCGGTTATAACCATTGGGTTGAACACCATTACGCACAATCCGGATGTAGTGGCCATTATTATTGCCGCAGGCGAATCGAAATCTCAACTGATTGCCTCGGCTATCGAGTCGCAACCTTCGTTGGAATACCCGGGAAGTGCGCTTCAGAAGCTGGAAAACTCACGTTTTTATCTGACGAAAGGAGCCGCTATAAAACTCCATGAACGCAAAAGAATTGCGATTCTTGAGCAACCCGTTCAGGATACGAAAACACTCGATAAATTGATTATTGACGGAGCTTTGGAAGAAAATGTTTCGTTACTGGAAATGACTTCCGAGAATTTTAAAACCACCAACCAGTATTTGCTTTTAGCTCAGCAAGTGAGTGGCGAATCGTTGGCTTCATTGGCACAAGCCACTCATAAACGCATTGTAGAAAAGCTCAAAAAAGGTCTTAATCCGCCTATTCAAAGCAAGATATTACACACTGCTCCTCATCACGATGATATTGAACTGGCTTATTTCCCTCTATTGCACCATTTGGTACGGTCTGAACACAACGATAATCATTTTGTGTATTGCACCAGTGGCTTTACATCAGTTACTAATGAATATATCAACAGTAATCTGATAGCACTGAGGAATTTGATTGCAAGTGGTAGAATTGAAAAATACATCGATAGTAAACACCTTTTTGAGCAGGATGGTTTTTGGGACGATATCACCGGAACATTGAACGCCATTGCCAATAAAAATAGCGAAGAGCAAAGTGTTTACATTGCTTGCCGGTTGGCTCGCCATTTGGTTCGTTGGCTACATGTAAAAACCTTGAAGGAGCTTTTGCCTACGCTAAATGAAACCATTCAGCATCTTTCAACCATTGATCCGGGAACAAAGGAAACGGAAATAGCACAGGTCATTAAAGGTTGGACGCGTGAGTTTGAAGCGGAACTTGTTTGGGAGCATTTTGGAATCGGACTGGATCATGTGTCACACCTCGGATTACAATTTTATACCGGCGATATTTTTGTGGAATATCCTGATCCCGATCGCGATGTAAAGCCGATTTTAGATTTGCTCGAAAAAGTTCGTCCTAACATTGTATCATTGGCTCTGGATCCCGAAGGCAGTGGTCCGGATACGCATTTCAAAACGCTTATAGCCATTTCTAATGCTCTGGAAAAATATGTAGAGAAATATCACGTCACTGATTTGAAGATTTGGGGGTATCGGAATATTTGGTCGAAATTCCATATCAGCGATGTGAGCATGATTGTTCCGGTTTCGCTGAATTCGTTTGCGGTGCTCAGCAGCATGTTCAACAATTGTTTTGTAAGTCAGAAATCGGCCTCTTTCCCAAGTTATGAATACGAAGGGCCATTCAGCGACCTGGCGCAACGCATTTGGGTGGAGCAACATCATCAATTGACGACGCTTTTTGGACGTGATTTCTTTTATGATAGTAAATTGCCGTTGCTAAAACGGTCGTATGGAGCTATTTATTTAAAGGAAATGACTTATAAAGAGTTTTGCAACGAAATAGAATTTATAAAAGGAATGATTGATACCAAAAAGGGATTGAAAGAACTCAAATAAGTTGAATCATGAAGTTAAACGCTAAGAAGTTGTTTTTCCTGCTGATGCTGTTTCTCTCTAACAGCATAGGGCTTTTAGTTGTGGCCCAATCCGTTGTGATTGATAAGACTGCATACCGTTTTTTCATTGTTTCGGATATTGGACAAAACGGATATTATAAACAGAAGGAAGTAGCCAGTACCTTGGGTAATATGGCTCAAAGTATTCGTCCGAAGCTTATCGTGGCAAGTGGTGATACATTTCATTACAATGGAGTGCGAAGTACCTCCGATCCTCTTTGGACAAGTAATTTTGAAAGTATCTATACCAATCCCTGGCTGTTGGTCGATTGGTTTCCGATACTTGGAAATCATGAGTACCGGGGGAATACGCAAGCTGTGATTGATTATACACAGATAAGCCGCCGATGGAATATGCCTGCCAGGTATTATACTTTTGCTGTGAAAATCGACTCAGTCAATAGTCTCCGTTTTGTAATGTTGGATACGCCACCTTTTATGAGTGAATATAAAAAGCTGCCCGATCAGTATCCCGATATATTAAAGCAGAATACCAAACAGCAACTGCAATGGCTTGATAGTGTTTTGTTGGCTTCCACCGAAAAATGGAAAATTGTGATTGGGCATCACCCTGTTTACTCGACCGACTTATTGCGGGGCAAAAATACCGAATTGCTCGATCAACTCGATCCGGTTCTAATGAAACACAAGGTGGATTTTTACTTTTCCGGTCATATCCATATTGCGCAGCATATTCAAAAAAATAATATAAACTATGTGGTGAGCCCATCGGGTTCGCTGGGTGTAAATACCGGGACATTTCCCGGAGCTAAATTTATAAGTCACTCCGAAGGTTTTACGATTTGTACAGTAAAAAAGGATTATTTCGAATTCATTTTTGTTGACGAAAACGGAAAAGAACTGTATCGGTATAAAAAATTAAAATAGAAATCACACAAAATAACCAATTGATATTCAAATATTATGAGAACTTCTTTTCTTACAGGATTATTTCTTTTTATGGTCGCTTCCGCCATTGGACAGTCGAAAACAATCAATATTATTGATTTGGGAGCTAAATCAAGCAATACTACCGAAAATACGGCAATTATTCAAAAAGCCATTGATGAAGTCTCAGCTGCAGGTGGCGGACGAGTTGTGATTCCTCCGGGACGATTTGTAACCGGTGTGCTCACTATGAAATCGAATGTGGATATGCACCTCGAAAAATATGCAGTATTGGCAGGAAGCACCCGGCGGACTGATTACGGACCATCATCGCAGGCATCAGCACTTTTAGTTGCTGATAAAGCGACCAATATTTCGATTACGGGTAAGGGAATGATTGATGGACAAGGAGAAGCATTATTGAAAGATATTTATGTGATGCTTCATGCCGGAACACTTCAGGATAAAGAATGGCAGACCGAAAACCCATGGCATCAGGTTCGTCCGGAAGAAGAAAATCGCCCCAAAATTATCGATTTTAATAATTGCGATAAAGTAACGATAACCGGAATTACGCTTCGCAATGCACTTTGTTGGGTACAACGCTACAACAAATGTTCTAATATACTTATGGATAGTATAGAAGTTGAGAGCAATGTTTTTTGGAATAACGACGGCGTTGATTTTGTTGATTGCAAAGATGTAAAACTCACCAACAGCTTCTTTAATTGCGATGACGATGGTATCTGTCTTAAATCATCTGACCGAAACAGCCGTTGCGAAAATATTTATGTAGCCAATTGTGCGGTTCGCTCCAGTGCCAATGCGGTAAAGTTGGGTACAGCTTCGTGGGGTGGTTTTAAAAATATCACAATAAAAGATATCAAAGTATATGATACTTTCCGTTCTGCCATTGCTATTGAAGCTGTTGACGGTGGAATTTTGGAAAATATAGACGTACGGAATATTAAAGCTACCAATACCGGAAATGCCATATTGATTCGTCTGGGTCATCGAAACAAAGACTCGGTGGTGAGCCAACTTCGTAATGTTTACATTGGCAATATGGAAGTGGAAGTGCCGAAAACAAAACCGGATATTGGCTACAACATGGAAGGACCGGCAAAGCGATATCCGCATAATGTTTTCCCATCTTCGGTAACCGGAATTCCCGGACATCCTGTTCAGAATGTAATGATTGAGAACGTAAATATCGTTTATCAGGGTGGTGCCGATCGCAAAGTTTCTTGTTTTGGATTGGATTCATTAGCAAAAGTACCCGAAAATATGGATGGCTATCCTGAATTCTCGATGTTTGGAGAGTTACCGGCCTGGGGCTTTTATGTACGGCATACGGAAGGAATTCAATTCAAAAATGTGACTGTTAGTTCCAAAGACGAAGATTTTCGCCCGCCCTATGTGTTTGACGATGTAGCTGGTTTACAGTTAAGTAATGTGTCGGTGCCAACTGCAACTGAAATGCCGGTAATTGTTTTTAGAAATACTAAAAAACCATTGCTTGAACAGGTAAAATTACCGGTTGATCCTAAGAAAGGAATTCTTGTTATAAAGAAATAGAAATTGCATTGTCATGTGGTGTTTGCCATCCAATATATTTAAAATCATGAAGTACTACATTTATATTCTTGTATTGTTTGTTTCATCAACTGCTTATGCCGGAAACAGGCAGGTTGTGAATTTGCTCCCTTTTGTCAATACCTATGTGGGCACTTCTGCTTCTACTACCGACAATGCCGGGAAGCATGGCAAACAAACCGAAGAGTATGGGCAAACGCTTCCGGGGGTGTTGGTTCCCAATGGAATGAACTTCATGACAGCACAAACACGTGATACAGAGAAGAAATGTATTGCACCCTATTACTACAAAGATTCATTAATGCAGGGTTTCCGGAATTCGCACTGGATAGTGGGAGGATGTACGCAGGATTATGGTAGTATGACGCTGATGCCAATGCTCGATAAAATGACTTTTCAACCCGAACAACGGGCTTCACATTTCAGTCGGAAGAATGAGATTTCAACCCCCGCTTATTATTCCACTTTGCTGGACGATTATCATATTCAGGCCGAAATGACAGCCACCACCCGTTGCGCTATTTTCCGGTTTACTTTTCAAAAAGCGGGTATGGCCTATATTGCCGTGAATCCAAACAGCGATGAGGGTGAAGGTAGTATTCATGTTGATGCCCCAAATGGTATCATCACGGGCAGTAATCCGGTGCACCGCATCTATCAGGGATGGGGCAAACCGGCCGGATTTGCCGGGCATTTTGTGGTGAAGATTGAAAAGATGATAACCAAATTTGGTGTTTTTCAGGAAGATAAGATTGAAGAGAAACGCACTGCACTATCAAATGTACCTCGTCTGGGTGGATATGTTGGTTTCCCTGTCAATGCAGGTGAAACCGTGATTGTGAAAATGGCATCTTCCTTTACAGACATAGAACATGCTGAAAAAAACCTCCAGGCTGAAATTCCACATTCGGATTTCAACAAGGTGAGAACTGCTTTGGAACAATGTTGGAACAGTACTTTGTCGAAAGTGAGTGTTACGACCAATAATCTTACCGCCAAACGAAAATTCTATACGGCGATGTATCATTCTCTTTTTCTACCAAGAGTGATGAACGATGTGGATGGAGCTTATCCGGCTTTTTCGAAGGGCACTATTTTATACACTCAAAAAGGCCGTAATTATTACGACGATTATAGCATGTGGGATACCTATCGGGCATTGCATCCGCTTATGAATATCATTCGCCCGAAGGAATCTGCCGACATGATGGAATCACTGGTTGATAAATACCGACAAGGTAGTTGGTTCCCCATTTTTCCTTGTTGGAACAGCTACACAGCAGCAATGATTGGTGACCATTGCGCTTCGGTCATTGCTGATGCTTACGTAAAAGGGATTACTGATTTTGATGTGCAAAAAGCATACGAAGGCTTACGGAAAAATGCATTTGAGTCGCCGGCCAATTTAGAAGATTACAAAAATGGTATGGGGCGCCGTGCACTTTCATCTTACCTCAACTATGGTTATGTGCTGTTGGAAGATTCAGTGAAAGAAGCCTTTCATACCAATGAGCAAGTATCCCGTACGCTCGAATATGCTTACGATGATTATGCCCTTTCACGTTTAGCAACCAAACTCGGTAAAACCGCGGATGCTGCTATTTTGAAACAGCGTGCGCAAAATTACCGCCATGTGATGGATACGGAAACTGGATATGCACGTGGTCGGTACGCTAACGGAACGTTTATCAAAACCTTCAATCCGTTTACATTTGCCTATTACATTACAGAAGGTTATCCTGCTCATTACACCTGGTATGTTCCGCAAGACATTCCCGGCTTGAAAACCCTGATGGGAGGAGAAGATATATTTCTGCAAAAACTGGACTCAATGTTTACCCAAAACCGATACTGGCACGGTAATGAACCTTGTCATCAGGTTGCATTCCTGTTCAATTATACGAACGAGGTGTGGCGCACACAGAAATATGTAAACAGCATTCTTAAAACCGAATACAAAGATGTTCCCGGAGGCTTATCGGGGAATGACGATGCCGGGCAAATGTCGGCCTGGTATGTTTTTGCGGCTTTGGGATTTTACCCGGTTACGCCTTCCACTCCTTATTACATGATTTCGGGGCCAACATTTGAGCGGGCATCCATTTCTTTACCAAGCGGAAAATCATTCACTTTGATTGCAAAAAATCAGGCATTGAAAAACATGTATATTCAGTCGGTAACTCTCAATGGAAAACCTTACAGGAACAATTATATTTCTCATTTTGATATCGTAAGAGGTGGGGAAATGGTTTTCGTTATGGGAAATAAACCCACAAGCTGGGGAGTAGGAAGAATACCTCAGGGAGAATAAATCAAAGATCAAAGATCAAAGAACAAAGAACAAAGAACAAAGAACAAAGAACAAAGAACAAAGAACAAAGAACAAAGAATAAAGATCAAAGAACAAAGAATAAAGATCAAAGAAGGAAGAGAAAAAAGATTAAAGAATACTGTCATTTTACAGACAATTTATGAAAACAATTGTGAAAAATAATTTTATGTCGAAACGGATTATATTACTGATTTTTCTTTCAGTTTGTTACTTCTCTGGATTTGCCGTTTTTGCACAATCACTTCATTCCTATATCGATCCGTTTATCGGTTCGGAGAAAAAGGGCAATGTGTTTGTAGGTCCGTCTTGTCCGTTTGGTATGGTAAAGCCGGGTCCCGATTGCAGCAAAGCATCTAACAGTGGCTACGTTCCGGATACGACGCAGATAATTTATGGTTTTAGTCAGGTGCATGTAAGTGGTACCGGGGGTGGCCCAAAGTATGGTAACATTGCTGTTATGCCATTCTCGGGCGATGTTGAGTCGACAAAACATGAATCGTTGAGGGCAAGAGAAACCACTCAGGCGGGTTATTATAGTGTCTTGCTAAAGAAATGGAATATCCGTACCGAAATTACGACTTCTCCCAAGGTGGCTTTTTATCGTTTTGTGTTTAGCAAAAAAGACAAAGGCATTAAAATTGATTTAGGTGAATTTTTGGGTGAAAAATCAATTCCTGATTCGCGCGAGGCGCAGCAATTTGTAGGTTCTCAAATTCAGATTTTATCCGATACCGAAATTAGGGGGTACAGTCGCATTATGGGCGGTTGGAATAATGGAGCTGCTTACACGGTGTATTTTCATGCTGTTTTCGACAAACCGTTCAAGAATTTCACCACCTGGAAAGGGCAAAAGTTTTCGGTAGGGCAAACCACCCAATTTGATTCGGGTGAAAAAACCGGGGCTTTGCTTTCGTTTGGAACCAATGTGTCGGACACTGTTCAAATGAAAGTAGGTATTTCATTTGTCAGCGAATTAAAAGCGCAACAGAATGTTGCCGCCGAAATTCCTCATTGGAACTTTCAAAAGGTATTGGCAGATACTCAGGACAAATGGGAAAATCTTATGAAGCGGATTGAAATTTCTAAGGATGCAACTCGCGATCAAAGGGTGATGTTTTACACCGCTTTGTATCATACTCAACTGATGCCGGTGGATCGAACGGGTGAAAATCCGCTTTGGACATCAACACAACCGTATTACGATGATTTTTATGCACTTTGGGATACGTATCGGTCGTCACATCCACTTATTACACTCATTACACCACAGCGGCAGGTAGATATTGTCAATGCTATGCTCGATATTTATAAGCGCGACGGTTACTTGCCCGATGCCCGGAGTGGAAACTTTAATGGTCGTACACAAGGCGGTTCGAATGGTGAAGTAATTATTGCCGATGCGTATGCAAAAGGATTGAAAGGTATCGATTATTCACTTGCTCTTCAGGCTATGCTCAAAGATGCTACTGTTCCTCCAGGAGGAAATGAAGAAAAAGAAGGACGTGGCGGATTAACCGATTATAATTCTTTGGGATATGTTTCAACACGCTTTGTGCGTTCGGGCAATCGTACGGTGGAATATGCTTACGACGACTATTGTCTTGCTCAGGTAGCTAAAGGATTGAACCGTATGGGTGAATATCGTCGGTTTTTGAAGCAATCCGAAAACTGGAAAAATCTGTGGCGGGATATTGAAGATAGCGGATCACGGGGATTTATTATGCCTAAAGATCCTGCCGGTCGTTGGGTGGATAGCATACCATGCGATATGTACAATGGTCAAATGAATTATGTGCGTTATACGCCTTTGGCCCAGGATTGGCCCAACTGTGTGTGCTGGTGGTGCGGTTTTTTCTATGAAGCCAGCTCGTGGGAGTATTCTTTATTTGTTCCGCACGATGTACCGGGGCTAATAGCAAGATCGGGTGGCAACGAAGCTTTCCTGAAACGGTTAAATACGCTTTTTGATAATAGATATTACAATGTTGGAAATGAACCTTCATTCCTGAGTTCATGCTTGTATCACTGGCTTGGGCGACCCGATCTGAGTAGCCAACGTACCCGTCAGATTATTGACAGCAATTATGATGCTACCCGTGGTGGCATTCCCGGCAACGACGATTCGGGAGCTATGTCTTCGTGGCTGGCATTCCACATGATGGGATTTTATCCCAATGCGGGTCAGTCGTACTATCTCATTACTTCGCCGTATTTCAAGCAAACTGTCATTCATTTAGAAACTGGAAAGGATTTCAGAATCGTTGCCCAAAATCTTTCCGATAAAAATGTATTTATCAAATCGGCTACTTTAAATGGAAAGCCATTCAATCAGGCATGGATAGAGCACGAAGATATTGTGAAAGGTGGTGAATTAGTTTTTGTAATGGATTCGAAACCTTCTGCCAGCTGGGGCAAAACGATTCTACCTCCATCCGAATTACATTAATTGAAATATGATCAGGAGTCTCTTTTAAGGTGTATTAATGACTTGTTGTGTAGAAGGCTGTCGTTCTGGTAAACAGAGGACAGCCTTCTTTTTTGGGATAGATTATTATTCGTTGGGATTAAAATGCATTCCACCTTGTACTTCTCCAACCATTTTGTTGATCTTCTTTTAAAAACGTCCAGGCCACAATGCGGCTGGATTTTGTTCCCTGACTCATTTCAATCGTTTTTACTTCAACTGCACTTACATTTTGGAGGGCTTCGTAAACACTTTTCAGTAGCGATTTCTTCGATATTTGTGTTGTAAACCAAAAACAATTCGACCCAAATTGTTTGCTTTGGCGTATCATGCTTCGCACAAAACGTTCTTCGCCACCTTCGCACCAAAGTTCATTGCTTTGTCCGCCAAAATTCATTACCGGCGTGGTTATCTTTTTGTGGTTCAAACTACTCATTTTGCTCAATGTTGCCTTTTGAGCTTCTTCCATCGAAGCATGAAACGGTGGATTACAGATAGTAACATCTATCGGTTCGTTTCGAAGCATGATGCCGTGGAAAATATCATTCGGATTTTCTTGAAATGAAAGTGTAATCTGATTGGCCAGTTTCGGATTATTGTTGCAAATCTTCCGTGCCGACTCGAGGGCTGCGGCATCAATGTCAGATCCCACAAATGTCCAACCGTATTCTTTATTGCCGATGATAGGGAAAACGCAACTGGCGCCAACGCCAATATCCATGCATTTTACTTTAGCGCCAACCGGAATTTTACCTCCATTGGAATTGCCCAATAAATCGGCAATGTGATGAATGTAATCTGCTCGTCCAGGTATCGGTGGGCATAAATAACCACTGGGGATATCCCAATAGCCCACAGAATAATACTGTTTCAGCAAGGCTTTGTTCAGCCATTTTACCGCTTTGGGATTGGCAAAATCAATCGATTCATCACCGTATTCATTCAACTTCACATATTTGGCCAGTTCTGGGCAAGTGATCATCAATTGTTTAAAATCATACCGTTCCCGATGTTTATTGCGAGGGTGTAAGACGGTTTTTTCAACGGGGTGTACTTTTTTAATATCGGCCATTTCAATTGTATTTGAGAAGTTTGTATTTGCTTGCAAAGGTACGGATTATTGAGTGTAATGGTGCCGAAATAAGAAAATGATTATTTGGAAGGAGGAGCAGAACGAAGAATCGGTTTTATAAACAAAGAAAATGTGCCTGTTTTGGATATAGAATTAGTTTTTTCTATTTTGTATTAAAAATGTAATTTTATTAGTTGCATATATCAATCATTATTCGTTCCTTTGCATAAAATTTAATAAGTGAGTATGAAAACTTTAAAAATGCCTTTAGGAATGATCGTTGTCAACATGTTGAAACCAATGTTCTGCGTGTTAGAAATGCGCGCCGCCAAGCAGACAGGTTTAAAGCTTACAATGCCTCAGTTTGTATTACTTTTTAAAATAAGTGAAGAGAAAGAGGAGGTGACTTTGAAAGATATGGCCGAAAAATTGGGAAAAGATAAGTCGGCAATATTGAGAATGATTGATTTATTGGAAAAGAAAGAGCTTGTACGTAGGGCTGTTGACCAAAATGACAGAAGGAAAAACCAACTACTGGTTACCAAAAAAGGTGAACGCCTTATTGCTGAATTTCGTGAAGTTGAGCTAGAGTTGAATCGCGAATTTATGGAAGGCCTATCAGATGCTGATATGGAGACTTTTTATAAAGTTGCGAATCACATACAAATCAAATCAGAACAATTAAAAATCGCTACTCAAATATGATTGATGTAGTCAATTATATTTATGTGAGAATAAAAAATAGATTGAATAACCCCATTTCCCATAACGAAAATTAGTTCGTTTGAGCGAACCAAGAGGACATGAATGGAGTTATCAATTCTTTGTTTAATAAGTAATCATATCTATTATAGTTAATTAGTAAAAAGTTGTAAAGTTAAACGTATGAAATCAAGAAAAATTTTAGTTGGAAGTATTATGCTCGTGTTGTGCATTACTTCGTGCAAGAACAAACAAGCTGAGGCAAACCCGGCTGATAAGGTAAAAGCTTTTCCTGTTGCCACTATGGCATTGCAGGATGTCGAATTGCAAGCTAGTTATCCAGCAGTGCTTAAAGGTCAGGAAGATATTGATATTAAGGCTCGCGTTGAAGGGTATATTGATGCTATTTATGTTGACGAAGGTGCAGCCGTACGAAAAGGGCAACCATTATTTAAAATTAATTCTCCTTCGTCAGTTCAAGCGATTGAAAATGCGAGAGCCAATTATAATACAGCTAAATTGGATGTGGAGCGCATCCGTCCATTGGCCGAAAAAGGAATTCTTAGTCAGGTTAAGCTTTCGGCATACGAAAATGTGCTTGCTTCGGCAAAGGCTACACTTGATCAGGCAAGGGCAGCGTTAGGTTGGACAACCGTTACAAGCCCGGTAAATGGGGTGGTTGGTGCTATTAATTTCCGTCAGGGAAGTTTGGCTACGAATACTACCGTGTTAACCACCGTGTCGAACATATCCAATGTTGTTGCATATTTTTCGGTAAACGAAAAGGAATTGTTGTCATTATTGAAGGAATTTAAAGGAACTACTCAGGCCGAGAAGATTAAAAATATGCCGGCCGTGAAGTTGTTGCTTTCTGATGGCACCGAATATGAAGAGACCGGACGTATCGAAACTATTTCGGGTGTGGTGGATGCCACTTCGGGGTCAGTTAACTTCCGCGCTTTGTTCCCAAACAAACATGGTTTGTTGCGCAGTGGTTCCAGTGCTAAGGTTATTATCCCAAGCGAACACAAAGGGGCAATTGTCATTCCTCAAAAAGCCACATTTGCTCAACAAGATAAGATACTTGTCTATAAATTCGAGGGCGACTCGGTGACTCAAAAAGTAGTTAGCGTGAAGACAACTCCTGATGGTCAGGGTTATGTTGTTACCGAAGGTTTGTCGGTAGGCGACAAAATAGTTACCGATGGCATTGCCACTTTGACAAATGGTCAAAAAATCAAAGAACAAATCAAATAGTTACACAGGTATTTAGTTACGAGCCTGCCTGCGGTAGGCAGGTTACAAGTTACGAGTAAATGTTTGAAAGTGAAAAGTTGAAAGTGGTTACACGATTCAACCCTTACACAGTTCGACAAATTATCAATTATTCAAAATAGAAGAAAATGCTAAAAACTTTTATAGAAAGACCCGTTTTATCAACGGTTATTTCCATTCTTTTCGTGGTGTTGGGTGTCATCGGAATTTTTACATTACCGATTGAACAATACCCAAACATTGCTCCCCCTACTGTGAGGGTCTCGACCAATTACAGTGGTGCAAGTGCCGATGCTGTA
This sequence comes from Paludibacteraceae bacterium, assembly GCA_942493025.1. Lineage (GTDB taxonomy): Bacteria > Bacteroidota > Bacteroidia > Bacteroidales > Paludibacteraceae > Paludibacter. The sequence continues at coordinate 1,968,542 of OW818663.1, read as the reverse complement.
TTGAAAAGTGTGATTGTACCTCTCGAAGAGCAAATCAATGGTGTGGAAGGTATGACCTACATAACATCATCTGCTGCAAATGGTGGATCGGCTTCGATTAATGTTTTTTTTAAACAAGGCGTAAATCCCGATATGGCTGCCGTAAACGTGCAAAACCGTGTTTCACAAGCATCTGCTTTGCTGCCATCGGAAGTAACCCGAAACGGTGTGACGGTTCAGAAACAACAAAGTAGTACGGTGTTGATGATCATGCTAAAATCGTCGAATCCGAATTATGATGATAAATTTCTTCAGAACTATACGAACATCAACATCCTGCCGCAAGTAAAACGAGTGATGGGTGTGGGTGATGCTACTGTGTATGGGGCTAAGGATTATACCATGCGCGTGTGGCTGAAACCCGACGTGATGAAATCCTATAATATCACTCCGGGCGAAGTAACTGCCGCATTGCAGGATCAGAATATTGAGGCCGCTCCGGGTGAGTTGGGTGCTAACAGCAACCAATCTTTTCAGTATGCTTTAAAATATACCGGTCGGCTAAAAAATACGGAGGAGTTTGAGAATATTATCATTCGTTCGAAAAACGCACAAGTGCTACGCTTGAAGGATGTGGCAACAGTGGAACTTGGGGCCGCTAGTTATTCTATTTTTACTACGAATAATAATGCTGAAGCGGTAGTTATGGCCATCAATCAAACTGCTGGTTCTAACGCTCAGGATATTATCAAGGAAGTAAAAAGTGTAATGGAGAAAGAGTCCAAAAAATTCCCGAAGGGTATCAGTTACGAATACCAAATGGATGCAAGCGAATTTCTCAACGCCTCCATCGAGAAGGTACTTCATACTTTGTTGGAAGCCTTTATCCTGGTGTTTATAGTGGTATTCTTATTTCTGCAAAATTTCCGTTCTACGTTAATTCCGGCTATTGCTGTGCCGGTGGCTATTCTCGGAACGTTCTTTTTCTTACTTTTATTTGGTTTTTCCATCAACCTGCTTACGCTGTTTGCATTGGTGCTGGCTATCGGTATTGTAGTGGATGATGCCATTGTGGTGGTTGAAGCTGTGCATGCCAAGATGGATGCAGGTATGACGGATGCCAAAGAGGCTTCGATAGCTGCGATGACTGAAATAGCTCCGGCCATTATTTCTATTACGCTGGTTATGGCTGCGGTATTTGTTCCGGTAAGTTTCATTGGTGGAACCAGTGGGGTGTTCTTTAAGCAATTTGGACTAACATTGGCAATAGCTATTCTTATTTCTGCTGTAAATGCGCTTACGCTTAGTCCGGCCCTGTGTGCTCTTTTCTTAAAAGCTGAACATAATCCGGATGTTCATGACAAGAGTTTTATTCGTCGATTTTATTATTATTTCAATGTAGGCTTTCTTGCAGTAACGGCCAAATACAAAAAAACACTTGAATTTTTGGGGAAAAAGACGCATCGCTGGATTACCGTAAGCATTATTGTAGTGTTTACTGCTATTTTGGTTGTGCTAATGGGAATGGTACCCTCCGGATTCGTTCCAAATGAAGATAGTGGGAATGTGATGGGTATGATTAGTCTTGCGCCCGGTTCTTCGCTTGAGCGTACAGCTCAGATTAGTCGCGAAGTGACTGAGATTGCACAATCCATTCCTCATGCACACAATACTATTAATCTCACAGGACTTAGTTTCCTAGCAGGTTCCGGTAGCTCGTATGCTTCTATGATTATGAAAATGGATCCATGGGATGAACGTGATATTCTGACATCCGAGGTAGCAGCTATGTTGAAAGAGCGAACCGATACCATCAAAGATGCTAAGTTTATGTTTTTCGGAACGCCAACTCTTCAGGGATTTGGTATGAGTAGCGGTGTGGAATTGAAGATGCAGGATAAAACAGGTGGTGATGTTAATAAGTTCTATGGCGTAACCACTGAATTCCTGGATAAACTTCGTCAGCGTCCTGAAGTGATGATGGTCATGAATTCATTTGATCCACGTTTCCCTCAAAAACAAATTCAGGCTAATATAGCGAAGATTAAAGATGCCGGACTTACGCTAAGTGAAGTAATGGGAACCTTGCAAACCTTTGTAGGAAGTATGTATGTGTCCAACTTCAATTCGTATGGTAAACAATACCGCGTGGTGGTACAAGCTGCACCTCAATACAGGTCTAAGTTGAATGATTTGAGCGGATTGATGGTGAAAACTTCGAATGGAGTAATGGCGCCTATTAGCGAGTTTATTACGGTGACGGATGTAACCGGTCCTCAGGCCTTAACGCGTTTCAATTTATTCTCGTCGATGGATGTTACCGTTATTCCTAATTATATGAAAGGATATACATCGGGTGACGTGTTGAAAGCTTTGAAAGAAATTAAACTGCCAGAAGGATATGGTTATGATTTTGGCGGAATGACACGTGAAGAAGCAAATAGCAGTAATCAAACTATTTTGATTTTTGCACTCTGTATCATCTTTGTGTATCTCTTGTTGGCTGCTTTGTACGAAAGTTACATTCTTCCGTTTGCCGTTTTGCTTTCATTGCCTATTGGTTTGGCAGGTGTGTTTGTGTTCGTTTTTGTGTCGTTGATGAGCGGTAGTGGTATTGTAAATAATATCTACGTACAAATCTCACTCATTATGCTTATTGGTCTGTTGGCAAAAAATGCCATTCTGATCGTGGAATATGCATTGCAACGTCGCCATCAGGGAATGAGCATTGTAAAATCAGCCGTTGAAGGAGCTACTGCTCGTTTGCGTCCGATTTTGATGACTTCATTGGCCTTTATTTTTGGATTACTTCCGTTGGCACTTGCTACAGGTGCCGGTGCGGTGGGTAACAAATCTATTGGTATCAGTGCTATCGGAGGTATGTTATTTGGTACTGTATTCGGAATATTAGTTATTCCGTCGCTCTTTATCATTTTCCAGAACTTGCACGAGCATTTCAGTAAAACAAAAATTGTAAACCATAGACGAACATCACGAAAAATAAACATAATCACAAAAATATTGATATGTATATACAACATAAAAAAATAAGCATACGAATTTTGATGGTGATGATAATTGCCGTTGGTTTCGTGTCGTGTCGGAACTATAAGGAACTTACCAAAGTGCCTCAACCCGATACAAAAAATCTGGTGCGTGATGCTGTTGAGAATGGCGCAGACACCACTTCTCTGGCTACTATTCCCTGGAAAACGTATTTCCCTGACGCAAAACTTCAGACGATCATAGCCGAAGGATTGGATCGTGGCTACAATATGCAGGTGGCTATGACCCGCATTCAGCAAGCCGAAGCAGGCTTGTATATGTCTAAATCGGCTCTTTTGCCTTCGGTAGCTGCTGCGGCCAGAGTTGATTATACACGCATGAGCTCGGGTAACAGAGGAACCGATGTATTCGGTTATACTTCTAATATCAATTCATTAGGACTTACTGCCAGTTGGGAAGCTGATTTATGGGGAAAGCTCAATAGCCAAACCAAATCGAAATATGCTACCTACCTGAATACGCTTGAATACAAAAAGCTGATTCAAACAACGCTCATTTCATCTATTGCCAAGAGTTATTATAGCTTAATGGCCCTGGACGAACAGCTGCGTACAACCAAAGAAACCATTGTGTTGTTGCAAAAAAGCACCGAAACTTTGCAGGCTTTGAAAGATGCAGGTCAGATTACGGCTGCAGGTGTTGAACAAAGCAAAGCGTTGTTGTACAGCACTCAACTCTCGGTCTTTGATTTGGAGAGCAGAATGCGTCAACAGGAGAATGCCATTTGTGTACTTATCGGTCGTACGCCCGGTGCCATCAGTCGTGGTTCTATCAACGATCAGATCATACCGGCCACCATGAATGGTAATGTGTCGGTACGCACCCTGTCCAATCGTCCGGATGTGAAACAGGCAGAACTTTCGTTGCAATCGGCCTATGCCCTTACCGATGCTGCTAAAGCGGCTTTTTATCCAACGCTTAGCATCAATACGCTTTCGCTTGGATTTGCTGCCGGTGGAGTCTCCAGTTTCTTTTCGCCGGCTCATTTAGCTGCCGAAATAATTGCCGGAATCTCTCAACCGATCTTTTCGAGAGGACAGTTGAAAGGCAATCTGAAAATCACCAAAGCTCAACAAGATGAAGCTTTGCTTACTTTTTCGAATACCCTGTTGGTAGCCGGACAAGAAGTGTCGGATATTTTATATAGCTACAAATCGTTGGTCAATAAAAACGAGTGGAGAGATAAACAAGTAGAGTCGCTCGTGAAATCGGTAGATTACACGCAGGAGTTACTCAAAGCCGGCGAAGCCAACTATACCGAAGTACTCTCAGCACAACAAAATCTGCTGTCGGCTCAGCTTAGCAAGGTAAATGACAAGCTCGATCAGCTAACTCAAAGTGTAAGTCTTTACAAAGCACTTGGCGGTGGCGTTCAATAAAACAAAATGAGTCTGTAAAACCAAATGAGGGTGTCACTCCAAGTGACACCCTCATTTTTTTATAGTTGGGCTGATTTTATTTTACCTTACCAGAATTTATTCCGTTGTATCGGAAGTGGGTAGGGGTTTGTTTAGCAGTTTACGTCTTTTTATGTCGTACAAATCCAGTCTTCTATCCTTGAGATTTTTTACCGTCCCAAAATTATGCAGTTCCCGTATTAAATCTAAATCCACATCTGCTATTAAAATCATTTCGGTGTTTGGCGTTGCTTCCGATTTGACACCGGTGGTAGGAAAAGCAAAATCGCTCGGCGTAAATACCATTGATTGCGCATACTGAATATCCATATTATGAACCTTGGGTAGATTGCCTACACTTCCGGCAATGGCCACGTAACACTCATTTTCGATAGCTCTGGCTTGCGCGCAATATCGAACGCGCGAATAACCGTTTTGGGTATCGGTGAGAAATGGTACGAATAAAATATCCATCCCCTCGTCGGCCAACAGGCGGCTTAGTTCCGGAAATTCTACATCATAACAAATTAAAATACCTATTTTCCCGCAGTCGGTATCGAAAGTTTGTAAGGTGTTTCCACCCTTCATCCCCCAACTTTTTAGCTCATCGGGTGTAATATGGAGTTTTTCATAGCGCTCCACTGTACCATTGCGTTTGCATAAATACCCCACATTATAAAGCGAGTCGCCCACTATTTCGGGCATACTTCCGGTAATGATATTGATGTTGTAGGAAATGGATAGCTTCGAAAATTCCTCTACAATAAGTTTGGTGTAGTCTGCCAGTTTGCGGATGGCTTCCGCCTCACCAAGTTTGTTGAACTCAGCCATCAAAGGCGCATTAAAGAATTCGGGAAATAAGGCAAAGTCGCTGTGATAAGCGCTTAGCGTATCCACAAAATATTCTGCTTGTTGCATCAACTCGGTGATATCTTTGTACGGGCGCATCTGCCATTGAACCAACCCCAAACGAACAATTTTCTTTATCTCGAGAGCCCTTTTCGATGGTTTTTCATAATAGATATTATCCCATTTTAGTAAAACGGCATAGTCGCTCGACGCTTTATCGCCTTCCAGGTATCCTTTCAGCACCCTCACCGGATAAAAATCGTTCGATAACTGAAAGTTCAGCACCGGGTCAGATATCTCTCTCGATTTTACTTTTTCGATATATTGTTTGGCGCTTAATTCCGATTCGTATTTGTGATAATTCGGAATGCGTCCGCCAAATTCAATTCCTTTTAAATTAAGCTTTTCGCAAAGTTCTTTCCGGTAATCGTACAATCGTCGACCCAGCCGAAGCCCCCTGAATTCAGGTTTTATAAACACATCGATGCCGTACAAAGTATCACCAATTTTACTGTGCGTGTTGAACGTGTAGTTGCCGGTTATCCTTTTGTAGGTGTGTAGCTCTTCAAACTGTTCATGGTCAATAATAATAGATAGCGCACATCCGGCAATATGACCATCCGCTTTAATGGCTATTTGACCCTCTGGGAATTTGGTAAGTAAGGTTTTTATCTGGTGCTCTTCCCAATATGGGTTGGGGATGGCGTGATAAGCTATAATCATAGCTTGCTTTAGCTCCTGATAATCATCAATAGTCAAGAAGTCAAGCTCTATTTTTTCAATTTTATGTGCCATAATATCTATCAGTTGATGAGTTTTTTATAAAAAACGCTTTATTTTCGTATGACGCAAAGTTACACTATTCTCGGTGGGAAATACGTTTATCAAAAGAAATCAATCTTTGATTCGATGAAATAATAATTTCAATGAAAAAGGTTATTGCTGTAAGAATTACCCATAAGCACGCCGAATAAGCCGTCAACGCTTACTCTTATATGAACCAATACTATTTTGAGGAAAGTGTAAATGCCTATATCTGTGCCTCTTTTTATGACTGAAAATAATGTATTTGTGCAAGAATTGTGAAACCCAGATAATTTGCGTACCTTTGTCCCCGAAAAGAAAATGTATTTTTTCGTCTGTTTATTTCCGACTCCTATCTTTTGAGACAGGATTAGAATTTGTCATACCTTCGTTTCTCTACTTCTCTTTTATTACAATTAATTTTTTATATTTATGAACATTTACGTAGGTAACTTAAGTTACAATGTTAGAGAAAACGACCTTCAAGAAGCAATTGCAGAATACGGTCAGGTAGATTCATGTAAACTTATCATCGATCGCGAGACTCGCAGATCTAAAGGTTTTGCATTTGTAGAAATGTCAGATGACGAAGCTGCTAAGAAAGTAATTTCTGAATTAAACGGAGCTGAATTTGATGGTCGCCCAATGGTTGTCAAAGAAGCACTTCCAAAAAACTAAAATCAGTTTTTTCTGAAAACAAAATAAGAACTTCTGCTGTCGAAAGATAGCAGAAGTTTTTTTTATGCACTAACTTGTAATACAAAACAAAACAGCCCAGCTTGAATTATATCAAGTTGGGCTGTTTTTATCTTATTCCCCTCTCCTTGAGGAGAGGGGTTAGGGGTGAGGTCTATTATTTCACTTCTTCAAAGTCAACATCAGTTACATCACCTTCTTTGTTGCCTTGGCTTTGTTGTCCGCCGGCGTTAGGTTGTGCCTGACCTTCCTGTGCATTTTGAGCATTGTACATCTCCTGGCTTGCAGCTTGGAACGCAGTGTTTACTTCGTTAGTTGCAGCGTCGATAGCATCAATGTCCTGTGCCTGGTGAGCAGCTTTTAGTTTTGCCAAAGCATCTTCGATTGGGCCTTTTTTGTCAGCTGGAATTTTATCTCCAATTTCAGAAAGTTGTTTTTCTGTTTGGAAAATCAAGCTGTCAGCATGGTTCAATTTGTCGATTTTTTCTTTTTCTTTAGCATCGCTGTCAGCATTAGCAGCAGCTTCGTCTTTCATACGTTTGATTTCAGCATCGCTCAAACCAGATGATGCTTCGATACGAATACGTTGTTCTTTGCCGGTTGCTTTATCTTTTGCCGAGACGTGTAAGATACCGTTAGCATCAATATCAAAAGTTACTTCAATTTGTGGTTCACCACGACGGGAAGGCATGATACCATCCAAGTGGAAACGACCGATTGATTTATTTTGATTAGCCATTGGACGCTCACCTTGTAGGATATGAATTTCTACTGAAGGTTGATTGTCGGCAGCAGTTGTAAAGGTTTCCGATTTTTTAGTTGGAATAGTTGTGTTCGACTCAATCAAACGTGTCATTACACTTCCCATTGTTTCGATACCTAATGAAAGTGGAGTAACATCAAGCAACAATACATCGGTTACTTCTCCTGTCAATACACCACCTTGAATAGCAGCACCTACAGCAACAACTTCATCTGGATTAACACCTTTTGAAGCAGCTTTTCCGAAGAATTTCTCAACAGCTGTCTGGATAGCAGGGATACGTGTTGAACCACCTACTAAAATGATTTCGTCAATATCGCTGATGCTCAAACCTGCATTTTTCAAAGCTGTTTTACAAGGGTCGATAGTACGTTGGATTAAATCGTCAATCAATTGCTCGAATTTAGCACGGGTCAATGTACGTACCAAGTGACGTGGCACACCATCAACAGGCATAATATATGGCAAGTTGATTTCTGAAGAAGTGGTATTCGATAATTCGATTTTTGCTTTTTCAGCAGCTTCTTTCAAACGTTGCAAAGCCATTGGGTCTTTGCTTAGGTCGATATTGCTGTTTTCGTTTTTGAATTCTTGTACCAACCAATCGATAATACGGTGGTCAAAGTCATCACCACCAAGGTGAGTATCACCATCGGTTGATTTTACTTCGAATACACCATCGCCCAATTCAAGTACAGAAACGTCATGAGTACCACCACCGCAGTCGAAAACCACGATTTTCATGTCTTTGTTTGTTTTGTCCAAACCATAAGCCAAAGCAGCAGCAGTTGGTTCGTTTACAATACGACGAACATTCAAACCTGCAATTTCGCCGGCTTCTTTAGTTGCCTGACGTTGAGCATCGTTAAAGTAAGCAGGTACAGTGATAACTGCATCAGTTACTTCAGTTCCAAGATAATCTTCAGCAGTTTTTTTCATTTTTTGAAGAATGATAGCCGAAATTTCCTGAGCAGAATACATACGTCCGTCGATATCAACACGAGCAGTGTTGTTGTCGCCTTTTACTACTTTAAATGGCACACGTCCGATTTCTTTCGTCAAACGGTCATAGGTTTCACCCATAAAACGTTTGATAGAAAATACCGTTTTAGTTGGGTTGGTAATGGCTTGACGTTTTGCAGGATCACCTACTTTACGTTCGCCACCTTCAATAAATCCTACTACGGAAGGAGTGGTACGTTTTCCTTCGCTGTTTGAGATAACGATAGGTTCGTTACCCTCCATTACAGAAACACACGAGTTGGTGGTTCCTAAGTCAATTCCAATAATTTTTCCCATAATCTTTTTTATTATTTTATTTTTTCAGTTATTTCTGATATGTTTTTTAGCACGCTTCACATTTTACAAAGGATGTGCCAACCACAAATTAGTGCTCAGAAATCTGAATTTGTCAGAAAAAGTCAGAATAGGGGAGATGTTTAGTCAGAAAATGCTGACAAAAGGGCAGAATATGGCAGAAAATGTAGGAGCAAGAGGTAAGAAGTAAGAAGTAAGAAGTAAGTATTGGGAATAATATGATTGTAGGGTAGGGAAGGCATAACTTTGTTTATAGGTATAAGTTTTTAATCACTGACACATTCCTTACCTCTTACCTCTTGCTCCTGGAAGAACTTGCCTCTTACTCCTAAAAGACTTATCTTTGCACCAAACTTTACTTTATGGCATTAGTCTACCTGGGTCTTGGAACAAATTTGGGCGAAAAGGAGCGCAATCTCAATGATGCAATTATTGCTTTGTCGCAGGAGGTTGGATTTGTAATCCGGTCATCAACGTTTTATGCGTCTAAACCCTGGGGTTTTGAGTCGGATAATGATTTCCTGAATGCCGTGGTATTGGTTGATACGCTTCTCACACCTTTTGATGTGCTGAGCAAAACTCAGGAAATAGAACGTACTCTGGGACGTACTGCAAAGACCATAAACGGTTATTCCGATCGGTTGATGGATATTGATATTCTGTTGTACGATAATTTAATTATCGACCAGCCAACATTAAAAATCCCGCATCCACTTATCGCAGAACGGGATTTTGTAATTATTCCTTTGTCCGAAATTGCACCTGATTTGGTACATCCTGTTTTCGGCAGAAAAATGGTAGAACTATTGAATCGTTGAAGAATTCAATTGTCAATAGAATTTTTGTAGTCTTCCAGTATTTTGATGGCTTCTTCGAAATCTTTCTCAAAAACAACAATTCTCAATCCGTCGTTAATCTCACCAAACATTGGCAGTAGTTCCACAGAATCTTCATTGTTGATAGAGCTGTCAATATTGTTTTCTCTCAATAATTCCTGATCGAACAAGGCTTCCACCATTGTTTCGTAGTTTCTTAATGTTATAAGCTTGTCTTCCATAGTGATTAAAATTGAAAATTATTAATTGAGAATTATTAATTACAAAGATAGTTGTATTGTTGAGAATGTAATGATAATTTCAACCTTTATTTAATAATAAAACAGATGACAATGAACTTTGTTTTTACGTGGAAGCACTTTTATTTGCGTGCAATTTATTATATTTGTATGTGCATTAGCGGGATTGAAAACCACTGAATTCGTGCCGATAAGTGGATATTTTTTGCTACTTTTGCAACTGTTTATTAATTTTTATACCGAAAATGGATTTAGACCAACTCCCCGATCATATAGTTTACAGCAAAAACGTCATCGAATTTGTCACCGTAGCCGCCGAAACATGTTTGTTTTTGGAGCACGCTACCGACTTTTCGCGTGAAGATTTTGTCCTGAAATCCGTAAAATTATTTCCACTTCTCTACTTAAAAGCCTCGCTCATAGATATTCCTGCCAGCGTATTCGACGAAGGTGCCGAACGGTTTGTGACCGAAGAAGATTATCTGTATGTGCGTGAGCAAGTAGAGCAATTGTTGGGAGCGGACGACTCGTACCTGGAGGTTTTTCATCCCGATATGTCATTGAGCGATACACCGATTGCAGCTTTTGTGTCGGAAAATATTGCTGATATTTATCAGGAATTGAAAGATTTCGCTGCCAATTTTCAGTTGGGCGAAGTAGATATAATGAACGATGCTTTGGTGGCTTGTCTCGAAGCATTCGGTCAGCATTGGGGACAAAAACTGCTAAATGCCATGAGAGCCTTACATGCTTTACGTTTCAGCGATGGATTTGGAGTCGAAGAAGCGGTTGAAAAAGAGGCTTCTGCAAAAAAAATAGATAGAAACTCGTTTCTGAATTTTCTTCACGACGATGAAGAAGATGAATTTGGTAACATATTGTAATGCAATTGTATGTTTAAAACAAAAATAACAAAGGAAGAGGTAAATACCTTGCCGGTAGTGATTTTCGAAGGTAAGATAACTTTGATTGATGATTTGTCCAAAGTAAATCCGGCCATCGAAGAGCTTCGTAAAAGCAATGTTGTGGGTCTTGATACCGAGACAAAACCGTCGTTTACCCGGGGCACACATCACAAAGTATCGTTGGTGCAAATCTCTACTCTGGATCATTGTTTTTTGTTTCGCCTCAATTTGATCGACTTTCCTGCTGCTTTGGCTGAGTTTTTAGCCGATCCGAAAATTCAAAAAATTGGTCTTTCGCTACGCGATGATTTGATTGGTTTGAATAAACGACATACTTTTAAACCGGCTGGGTTTATTGATATCCAAACCATTGCTCAGCATTATGGCATAATGGAATTGAGCTTACAGAAAGTCTATGCCATTATTTTTGGAAAAAAAATCTCGAAATCTCAGCGATTGACAAACTGGGAAAATCCCGAACTGAGCGATCAACAACAACGATATGCTGCTACAGATGCATGGGCTAGTTTACAAATATACCTGCAACTGATGAATGAAAAGAAGCTGAGCAAAAAGCAACTGGACAAAATACTCTTTGAACAAGCTGAGGAACAACGCGCTTTACGTGATCAACAGGCTTTAAACCGACTAGCTGAATCAGCAATAAGCGACTCTACCACCGCAATTTAATTAACCCAAACGAATTCAATTCGTAACTTGTAACAAAAAAAACTCGTAACATACAAATGATTATCATACAACTCAAACCAAAGAAAGAAGAAAGTTTAAAACGGTTTCACCCATGGGTTTTTTCCGGCGCAATTCATAAAATTGAAGGAAAACCGGCCGAAGGTGATTTGGTAGAAGTGTTGGATAATCAACGCAATTTTTTGGCTATCGGTCATTATCAAATAGGCAGTATAGCCGTGCGTGTTGTATCTTTCGATAAATTGGATGTCAACGATAGTTTTTGGAGTCGCAAAATACAATTAGCCTATGCCATGCGTGTGTCATTGGGATTGGTTGATCCGGAGAAAAATAACACCTATCGTCTGGTGCATGGTGAAGGTGATTCATTGCCTGGTCTTATTGTAGATGTCTATGATGAAACAGCTGTGATGCAGGCACACTCGGTAGGTATGCACGAAACGCGTGAAATACTGGCGAAAGCCATTGTTGAAAATGTTCCACAAGTAAAACATGTGTATTACAAGTCGGCAACAACACTGCCATTTAATGCGCCTATTACACCCGAAGATGGCTATCTGATTGGCGAAGAGACTCCCTCGCTTTCGGCTATCGAAAACGGACTGGAGTTTCACGTTGATTGGTTACGAGGTCAGAAAACCGGATTTTTTGTCGATCAACGCGAAAATCGTTCATTGTTGGAGCGCTATTCAAAAGGGAAATCGGTGTTAAACATGTTTTGCTATACCGGAGGTTTCTCGGTGTATGCATTGCGTGGTGGAGCAGAAGTGGTTCATTCCGTGGATAGTTCTACGAAAGCCATTGCTTTGACCGACAAAAATGTGGAGCTCAATTATCCGAATGACCCACGTCATAAATCGTTTGACGAAGATGCATTCAAGTATTTGAATAATCTTCATACCTTCGAGCAAAAATATGATTTGATTATTCTCGACCCGCCTGCTTTTGCCAAACATCGCGAAGCATTGCGTAATGCACTCAAAGGCTATAAACGTTTGAACGCAAAAGCATTTGAACAGATTAAGCCGGGCGGTATTGTTTTTACGTTTTCATGTTCACAGGTTGTGTCCAAAGAGCAGTTTCGTTTGGCTGTTTTCAGTGCTGCTGCCGAGAGTAAACGCAACGTGCGCATCTTACATCAGTTAAGTCAACCTGCCGATCATCCTATCAATATTTATCACCCCGAAGGAGAATATTTAAAAGGTTTAGTGCTTTGGGTGGAGTAAAATTCACCCAAAAAAGGCTTTTTGTGCAAAAAAACAGCTCTTAATTGCAACTATTTTCTCAAAAAGTTTTTTCTTTTCAATACAATCGCTATATTTGCAGTGCAAACAACCTCAATAATCATTAAAATTTAAACGCCTATTGCCCACTATTACTTTATAATTTTAAAAATAAAAGTAATGAAGACTCTAAATCAGTTAGCCGATGATGAATTGGTTAAATTGTATGAAGGTGGTAATAACAAAGCGTTTGAAATTTTATTGTTGCGATACAAATCTAAAGCATATACCTATATATACTTGATCGTTCGCAATCGGGAACTCGCCGAAGATATTTTTCAAGACACCTTTATTAAAGCAATTGCAACCATACAACAAGGTCGCTATGTTGAATCGGGCAAATTTTTGCCGTGGGTTAACCGCATCGCGCACAATCTGATCATCGATCATTTCAGACGCGAGAAAAATGAGAATACATTCTCCGCTGATGCCGTTGATTACGACATTGTAAACAACTCAAAACTTGCCGAAAAAAGTTTTGAAGATACAATTTCGAACGAACAGGTGTTGAGTGATGTGGTGCATTTGATTAATTTCCTGCCACCAACGCAGCAAAAGGTAATTCGTATGCGCTATTTTGAGGACCTAAGCTTCAAGGAAATAGCCGAAAAAACAGATGTGAGCATTAATACTGCGCTCGGACGCATGCGTTATGCATTGTTGAACATGCGAAGAATTGCTGCCGAAAAAGATGTTTATCTGGAGATAAAATAATTTGTCGACTTACAGTTTGTGTTTGTTGTTGTAATTATTTGTATTACAGCTATTTGTTCTTGTGTGGTTGATGCTTTTATTGTTTAGATTGTTTACATTGAATTTATTTTGATGGTGGATATACTTTTTTGATTGCGCATACGTTTTAGTAGTATTATAAACAAAAAAACTGAAATGTTGCCTATGCAAAAAATGATTACTCCACTAAACAAAACTGATTTAATCCAACAAAAGAAGAGCGCTGAAAATCAACAACAAATGCAACCAAAACAAGCAACTTTAAATAAGATTCTTCAATTTGCGGCTACCTATAGAGCTGAAAAAATAGCCGAAAATCAGTTCGTTGAATTGTTTTTAAACTAATAAAAAGAGACTTCCAACTACATGGAAGTCTTTTTTTTATTACATTTGCATAAGAAATAACAGGAGCGACAAAGCTCGATTTTTTTCTTTCAAATTTGAATTGTAATTATGACTAAAATTATATCACCATCCTTATTATCAGCCGATTTTGGCAATTTAGAAGCGGCGTGCAAAATGATTAATGCAAGTGAAGCCGAGTGGTTGCACATCGATGTGATGGATGGTGTTTTTGTGCCGAACATATCTTTTGGATTTCCTGTGTTGGAAGCAGTGAATAAATATTGTAATAAACCCCTGGATGTGCATTTGATGATTGTGCATCCCGAAAAATACATCAGCCGATTTGCAAAAGCCGGTGCCGACATTCTGACTTTTCATTACGAAACTGTTGAAAATCCATTGGAAATCATTGAAATGATTAAATTCGAAGGCATAAAAGTGGGTATTACCATTAACCCGGATGTGCCGGTAAGTGTGCTGGAACCTTATGTTGATAAGGTTGATTTGGTACTGCTTATGACCGTTTTTGCCGGTTATGGCGGTCAGCAGTTTATGGAGGAAAGTTATGCCAGAATTGCAGAATTACGAGAAATGATTGAACGTAAAAATGCTCATTGTGTGATTGAAGTGGACGGTGGGGTGAATGTTCAGAATGCACAACAACTTTTCGATAGTGGTGTCAATGTGTTGGTTGCGGGTAGTGCCGTTTTTAATGCCGACAATCCTATCGAAACAATTCATACTATGCTTAAAAGTTAGTCTATGGATTTTTTGCAACGAACTCCTTTTTTTCGATTGCTGCTACCATTAATATTGGGTATACTCTGTTATCAATATGTGGATTTTCAGCACTGGGGTTTGTATGCAATGTTTTTTCTATCTATAGTTCTTTTGGTTCTACCGTTTGCAATTCGCATTCCCAAGCGGCAATTTCAATTCCGTTGGCTTTTTGGCTGCGGAATTTTTTTGTTTCTATTTGTCCTGGTCTATTTTTTGAGTGGTGAGCGTGAAAAAGAGAATGTCTTTCAACGATTAAATAATAAGGGTATTTATCGCGTAGAACTTAGTGCTCCCCCTGTCGAAAAAGCAAAATCATATCTCTGTAAAGTGGATGTTATCCAGTATTTTGACTCAGCAGACTGGGTGACTACTCGCGGAAAAGCCATCTTGTATTTGCAAAAAGGTAGTGCTGCTTCAAAGCTTTTATTTGGCGACAGGTTGATGCTTGAAGCTAAATTCTCGCCTCCCGAAAGAGCTTTAAATCCGGATGGTTTTGACTATGCAGCCTACCTTAAACGTCAGGGAGTGGGTGCTGTATGCTATATTCCGTCGGGCAGTTGGCGTATAACCGACAGAGATATGGCCTTTTCTATTCAACGGCAGGCCGATATTTGTCGGAATTATTTGTTGAATATTTATCGCAAGTTTCATATAGAAGGCGATGAATTTGCCGTTTTGGCTGCATTGACGCTTGGTTATACCGATGCGTTGCAGCCCGATTTGCGTACCAGCTATAGTGCGACGGGTGCGATGCATATTTTGTCGGTAAGCGGTATGCATGTGGGTGTGGTGTATGTGGTAATGGCATTTCTATTGTCATTTCTCAATAAAAGCCAACGTCAAAAAGTACTGAAAACGATATTTATATCACTGTTTTTATGGGGGTATGCCTTTCTGAGTGGATTGTCGCCGGCAGTGGTGAGAGCCACGCTTATGTTTTCGTTTGTGGCTATTGCTACTTGCTTTGAACGGAAATCCCAAATTTATAACACCATTTTTATGTCGGCATTTTTCATGCTGCTGTATAATCCGAATTTTCTGTTTGATGTAGGCTTCCAACTTAGTTATTCGGCTGTGTTAAGCATTATTTTCTTTCAACCCATTATTGGTAGATTATACATTGCCAATAATAAATATTCTAAAGCTGTTTGGGATTTGTTTTCAGTGTCGTTAGCTGCACAGTTGGGTACAATGCCTTTTACGCTTTATTACTTTCAGCAATTTCCCAACTATTTCTTACTGACAAATTTTGTTGCGATTCCACTTTCTACCATCGTTATTTACCTGGCAATGGCGTTATTGATGACTTCTTTTGTGCCGTATTTGTCAGTGGTTGTGGCTTTTCTGCTCAAATGGTCGCTGTGGTTATTGAATTTTCTGATTGTGTGGGTTCAAAATTTACCTTACTCACTATCGCATATCTCCTTGGATATACGACAGACTATTGTTGTCTTTTTTGCTATTTTTTGTTTCTCGGCCTATTTCTTCTATAAAAAGTTCTCTGCATTGGTCGTAGGATTATCAGCTGTTTTATTGGCGTGCATGTTTAATTTGCAAACCAATTATCAAACCATGACTTCAAAAAGGATGATTGTGTTTGCCGGACAAATAAATACGCATGTAAACTTTATTGATCGTAATCGAAATTATGTATTTACAACAGATTCAGTAGAAATGAATCGAATCGCAAAATCATTCTGGCAAAATCAAAAACTCGAGAAACCGCACTATATTCATCAAAACGAATGGTTCTCGGATGGCGTTAGTGGTTTCGCAGGTTCACGAATTCTTATTTTGAGCAACGATTTTCTGAGAAAACAAACTTTTTCTGAGCCCCTAAAGTTAGATTATTTAATAATTGGAAGAGGGTTGAAACCAAAAATAGAGCAAGTGTTGGAGTGTTTGCACCCACGTAAAATTATTGTAGATAAAACAATTTCCGATTGGTATAGGCAAAGCATAAAGAAGGCTTGCCAATCAAGAAATATTGCTTTTTATTCAGTGGCAGAGGAAGGTGCTTACGTGTTGAATTTTACAGATTAACTTTCAAGGGCGGTATATCCACTAAAAATCCTTTTTTTTTTGCTACTTTTGTATTCAAATTAAAACCTGTTGTATGATTTCTAAAATTATTGCCGAGGATCTTATCACCAAAGTAAAAAAGGCCATTGATGGCGTTGATAAGATTGTAATTGTAGCTCATGTTGGACCTGATGGCGATGCAATGGGATCGACTTTGGCTTTGTGGCATTATTTGATGACGATTGAAAAAGAACCTGTGGTGATTGTACCAACGGCTTTTCCTACTTTCTTTAATTGGATGCCGGGTGCAGAGCAAGTATTGATATATGAAGATAGTAAAGAGAAGGCGGACGAACTTTTTGGGGAAGCTGAACTTATTTTCACGCTTGATTTTAATACGCCAAGCCGTATGGCAAAAATGGCTGATGCTGTTCTGGCTTCACCGGCCGATAAAATATTGGTAGATCATCATTTACACCCTGCTGATTTTGCAAAAGTTGCTGTTTCTTATCCTCAGATATCTTCTACCAGCGAATTGATTTTTAGATTAATTTGCCGAATGGGCGATTTCTCGAAAATAAATCTGGCGTGTGCCGAATGTATTTACACAGGTATGATGACTGATACGGGTGGGTTTACCTATAATTCTAACGGTCAGGAGATTTATATTATTATCGCTGAATTGATTAAATTAGGAGTTGATAAGGATGATTTATATCGCAAGGTGTTTAATACTTATTCGGCTGACAGATTGCGATTAATGGGTTTTTGTTTGTACGAAAAAATGAAAATCTATCCAGAATATCGTGCGGCATTGATCACCATTTCTTCCGACGAATTGAAACAATTCGGCTTTGTAAATGGTGATGCGGAGGGTTTTGTAAACATTCCACTTTCGGTACATGGAGTTGATTTCTCGGTCTTTATGCGTGAGGATACTGATAAGATTAAAATATCACTTCGCTCGCAAGGAACATTCCCGGCAAACAAAGTGGCTACTGATTTGTTTAACGGCGGAGGTCATCTCAATGCTGCCGGCGGAGAGAGCTATTTGTCATTAGCCGAAACGCAACAGAAATTTGAAGAAGCCCTGCCAAATTACAAAGCATTTTTAGAATAAAGACCCCTAGCCCCTAAAGGGGAACTAAGTCAGTTCGTCTATAAGATTTTTTAATGTTTAGGAGATAAATAATACTGTTATAACTAATAAAGTAACTTAATCCCCCTTTAGGGGTTAGGGGTAATTATATGAAATACTTAATAATACTTGGCGATGGCATGGCGGATGAGCCTATGGCATCGCTTGGAAATAAAACCTGTCTGCAGGTTGCCAATATACCCAGTATCGACAAAGTTGCGGCTTTGGGACGAAACGGAATGTTAGATACTATTCCGGTTGGTTTTGCTCCCGGTAGTGAAATCGCGAATCTTACTGTGCTTGGCTACGATGTAAACAAGGTTTTTGAAGGACGCGGTTCGTTGGAAGCGGCGAGCATGGGTGTGTCTATTGAGCCGAATGAAATGGCCATGCGTTGCAACCTGATTTGCATAGCGGATAAAAAAATAAAGAATCACTCAGCGGGGCACATCAGCAATGAAGAAGCCACAGAGTTGATTCTTTTTTTAGAAAAGGAATTGGGTACTGATCTGGTTAGTTTTTATCCGGGTGTTTCGTACCGTCATTTGTTTAAATTGAAAGGTGGTAACAAGCAGCTGAAATGCACTCCTCCTCACGATGTTCCAGGAACTCCGTTTGCCGATGTGATGATACAGGCTGAGAGTGCTGAAGCACAAGCCACTGCCGATTTGTTGAATGAACTTACATTGCGTTCGCAAGCTTTGCTGGAAAACCACCCGGTGAATTTGAAACGTGCAGCTGCGGGTAAAGATAAAGCCAATAGTATTTGGTTGTGGTCGCCGGGTTATAAGCCGGAGATGAAAACTTTGCTGGAGACTTATAACTTAAACAGCGGAGCCGTGATTTCGGCTGTCGATTTGATTAAGGGGATAGGTGTTTATGCCGGGCTAGAAGTAATTGAAGTGGAAGGTGCCACCGGTCTTTACGATACCAATTACGAAGGAAAAGCCCAAGCAGCCATTGATGCGCTGCGTCAAAAAGATTTTGTATATTTGCATATTGAGGCAAGTGATGAGGCTGGTCACGAGGGTGATGCCGCATTGAAAATAAAAACAATAGAGTACCTGGATGCTCGTGTGGTGAAACCGATTTTGGAAGAAGTCTCAACATGGGATGAGCCGGTTACTATTGCCATTTTACCCGATCATCCGACGCCATGTGCTATTAAAACGCATACCATTTCGCCTGTTCCGTTTATTATTTACCGACCGGGTGAAAGTGCTGATGATGTGATGGTTTACGATGAATTTGCTCAACAAACAGGTAGTTACGGTTTGTTGAAAGGTGCAGAATTTATGCACGAGTTGATTAAATAATTTCCCAATCTGTTTACAATTAATTTCCTATTATATGAACCTTGTTAAGAAGTACTATGAGTCACAAAAACAAATTCTGCCAAAGTTGCGGAATGCCCATGAAAAAAGATACCGAGGGAAGTGGTAGAAATGCAGATGGAACACGCAACTATTTGTATTGCAGCTATTGCTATCAATACGGCAGTTTCCTTTTCAAAGGAACAGTAGAGGATATGCAGGAGTTTTGCCAGGTAAAAATGATGGAGCAAGGCATGCCAAAGTTTTTAGCATGGCTTTTTACACGAAATATGAAGCGCTTAGAACGCTGGAAACAATAAATTTGCCGTATTGAAAAAGATAGGGCTTTAAAGAAAATCATGAAATATTACAGTACCAATAAAAAAGTGACGGGCGTTAGCTTAGAGGACGCGGTAGTAAAAGGCTTGGCCGAAGATAAAGGCTTGTTTATGCCCAACAGTATCAAAGTGTTACCACAGGCGTTTTTCGATACGATTGAAACCTTATCATTTCAGGAAATTGCTTACACAGTGGCCGATGCCTTTTTTGGCGAAGATGTGGAAGCTGAAGCGTTGAAGAAGATTGTTTACGAAACGCTGAATTTTGATACGCCGATTGTACCTGTTACGGATACTATTTACAGCTTAGAACTGTATCATGGACCGACTTTGGCTTTCAAAGATATTGGTGGACGGTTTATGTCTCGTTTGTTGGGTTATTTTATTCAAAAACAAGCTAAAACAAAACTAAATGTACTCGTTGCAACTTCCGGTGATACCGGTAGTGCTGTGGCAAATGGTTTTCTGGGCGTAGAAGGCATTCATGTATACGTGCTTTATCCAAAAGGATTGGTGAGCCCGATTCAGGAGTGTCAGTTTACTACTCTTGGTCAGAATATTACCGCTTTGGAAGTGGATGGTACCTTCGACGATTGTCAAGCTTTGGTAAAATCTGCTTTTATGGATGCAGAGTTGAATGCGCATATGAAGCTTACTTCGGCCAATTCAATTAATGTGGCGCGCTTTTTACCACAGTCGTTCTATTATTTTTATGCTTATGCTCAACTTAAAAAGTTGAACAAAAATAAGGAGGTCGTTATGTGTGTGCCAAGTGGAAATTTTGGCAATATCACTGCCGGACTTTTTGCAAAGCGAATGGGATTGCCTATCAAACGATTTATTGCTGCCAATAATCGCAACGATATTTTTCTGCAATATTTACAAACAGGCCAATACAATCCTCGTCCATCTATTTCAACTATTGCTAACGCAATGGATGTGGGCGACCCAAGTAATTTTGCACGTGTGCTCGATTTGTATGGAAATTCTCACGAAGCAATTAAAGCCGAGATTAGTGGCGTAAGTTATGATGATGAGCAAATTGCTACCGCTCTGAAGACTTGTTTTGAGGAAACCGACTATCTGCTCGATCCACATGGAGCGTGCGGTTATCAGGCTTTAAAAGATGGTTTGCAGGTGAATGAAACAGGTGTGTTCCTTGAAACAGCGCATCCGGCTAAATTCCTCGAAACAGTTGAGCGTATAATCGGGCAGAAAGTAGATATTCCTCAGAAATTGCAAGAATTTATGAAAGGCGAGAAGCAAAGTCTTGAATTATCGAAAGATTTTGACGGCTTCAAAAAATACCTCTTGAGCCTTTAATTATTGCTCAGATATAAAACAAAAAAAATACGATGTTTTCACATCGTATTTTTTTATCAAATTGTTTTTGTTTCTAATAAACAAAATCAGACGAGGGTTAAATGTCTTAAGCGTTTTTCGCTTTTGTTACAATAGCTTTGAAAGCTTCAGGGTGGTTCATAGCTAAATCAGCTAATACTTTGCGGTTCATTTCGATACCGGCTTTGTGTAAAGCACCCATTAATTTCGAGTACGACATACCTTCTAAACGTGCGGCAGCGTTGATACGTTGAATCCACAAGCCACGGAATGTGCGTTTTTTGTTTTTACGGTCACGGTAAGCATATTGCAAACCTTTTTCCCATGTATTTTTAGCTACGGTCCACACATTGCGGCGACCTCCAAAATAACCTCTTGTGAGGCTTAAAATTCTTTTTCTTCTTTTACGTGAAGCGACGTGGTTTACTGATCTTGGCATAATTAAATGATTTGTGAATGTTAGCGTCACATTTTATTGTGAACTTGAGGCTAAGGCATTCGAATTTAGACTGAGAAAATGTGTTTGGAAAAGTACAAAAAGACTATTATCTCAAACAAAGCATTGCTTTAACGTTGTTCATGTCTGTCTTGTGAACAAGAGCAGTGTGAGTCAGGTTACGTTTTTGCTTTGTTGTCTTTTTAGTCAAAATGTGGCTTTTAAAAGCATGTTTTCTTTTGATCTTTCCTGTTCCGGTAAGGGCGAACCTTTTTTTAGCACCGGAGTTAGTTTTCATTTTTGGCATTGTTACTATATTTTAGTTGTAAAAATCCGAGTTTAATGACTATTTGCTTTTTTGTTTAGGCGACATCATGATAATCATGCGTTTGCCTTCTAATTTTGGCAATTGGTCTACTTTAGCATATTCTTCCAGTTCATTTGCAAAACGAAGAAGTAAAATTTCTCCTTGTTCTTTAAACAGGATGGAACGTCCTTTGAAAAATACGTATGCTTTCAGTTTGCAACCTTCTTTTAAAAATCCGATTGCGTGTTTAAGTTTGAAATTGTAATCGTGCTCATCTGTTTGTGGACCGAAACGAATTTCTTTCAAGATAACTTTGGCTGTTTTAGCTTTAGCTTCTTTCTCACGTTTTTTTAGTTGGTACAAAAACTTTTGATAATCCACAATTCTACAAACCGGCGGTTCCGCATTTGGTGAAATTTCTACCAAATCCAATTCGAGTTGATCTGCAAGACGAATGGCTTCCTCGTACGAGAAAACGCCTTGTTCTACATTATCACCTACTAAACGAACTTCTTTTAGACCCTTGATCTTTTCGTTTATCCGGTTGGGTTGTTCTTTCACCCGTCCTCGTTGAGGCCTGATGGTTAATTGCTTAGCTATTGTTTGTTTCCTCCTTAAATTAAAAAATGTGACTTAAATATTACTTCTCTTTTAGAGCCCGCAAATATAATACTTTTTTTTGGATTAGAAACTGTAAAGCGAAATATATTATATGAATCAATTTACTTGCGGCTGACTAACAGTCATTACACTTGCTGATTAGGGTTGTAAGTTGAGTAAATATCGTTCCAGTCGATTCATTGCCTCCCGAATATTTTCTATTGAGTTGGCATACGAAAAACGTACAAATCCTTCGCCACCAGTACCAAAGTCTACGCCGGGGGTAATGCCGACATGTGCTTTCTCCAGTACGTCGAAGGCAAATCGGTACGAGTCGTTGGTGAATTTTCGTGCGTCGCAAAAAATATAAAATGCTCCCTGAGGTTCGGTATAAATGACGAATCCGATTTCTCTCAGGCGTTTAATCATAAATATTCTTCGTTCGTTGTAAATGTTACGCATCATTTCTACGTCTGGATTAGCTTCGCGAAGAGCTGCTATGCCGGCCTTTTGAGCTGTGCTTGGTGCACAAATAAATAGGTTTTGCTGTAGTATTTGCAAGGCTCGCATGTGTTTTTTAGGAGCAATTAAATAGCCGAGGCGCAATCCGGTCATGGCAAAACGTTTAGAAAAACCGTTGACAATAAAAGCATTGTCGGTGAATTCCAGAATGGTTGATGTCTTGCCTTCGTAGACTAATCCGTGGTAGATTTCGTCTGAGATAATTGGGATATTCAGTGTTGCCAACTCTTTGTATACTTCGTCGCTTACCAGTGTTCCAGTTGGGTTCATGGGGGAGTTGACGAAAATCGCTTTTGTGCGGTCGGTTATTTTTGCTTTTATATCATTGATATTGTACTGAAAGTCGCATTCGGCGTGCAATGGAACGCATACTGGTTCGGCATGGCAGGCTAAAGCAAAATTGCGATAGCAGGGGTAGCCCGGATTTGACATGATGACCTCGTCGCCCACCTGACATAGAAGCATCAGGGCCATAAGTATGGCAGGGGAGGAGCCGGATGTGACGACTATGCATTCAGGGTCTACATTGACATCGTATTCTTGTTTGTAAAACTCACTAATGGCTTCACGCAGTTGTGGATCGCCCAATGAATGTGTATAGTGTGTTGCTCCGTTTTTATGCGCGTCAATAGCGGCTTGGGCAATACATTCGGGCATATCGAAGTCGGGTTCACCCACTTCAAGATGAATAACATCAATTCCTTCGCGTTGTAATTGGTTAGCTCGTTCGAGCACATCCATTACAATGAAAGAAGTCATACGTTCTATAGTATCGTTCATTATGACATTTTTTAGAGTTGCAAAAGTACTTAATTTTACATGTTTGAGTCGCATTTTATTGTCTTTTTTATTGCTCAAAAGTCTTTCTCTGATAAGTATTTGTCCTAAATATGACTAATAACTTGATTTTTGTAATTCAGATATTGCGCATTTCTAAAAAAAGCACTACTTTTGTACCACTTTTTTGAAAAAGAAAGTGTGATGGGAAATTAAGCGACTAATCACTTAAATATAAAACGCTTAAATTTTGAGTAACACATAAATAAACAGAATGAAAACATTTGAATTGAACGGTACAGCAAGAACTGGCCTTGGAAAAAAAGCAACAAAAGCTGATCGCGTATCTGAAAACGTACCTTGCGTACTTTACGGTGTAGCTGACAATGTACACTTTACAGCTACTAAAAGTGACTTGCGTAAATTAATTTATACTCCTGAAGTATTTATTGTAGATTTAACTATCGATGGCAACAAATCAAAAGCTATCATGAAAGCTTTGCAATTTCACCCGGTAACTGACAATGTATTGCATATTGACTTTTATCAGGTAACAGAAACTAAACCAGTAGTGGTTGAAATTCCTGTTAAACTTGAAGGATTGGCTGAAGGTGTGAAAGCCGGGGGTAAATTGGCATTAGAAATGCGTAAATTGAAAGTTAAAGGTCTTTACACTCAACTTCCAGAAAATATTGTTATCGACGTTACAGAACTAGGATTAGGAAAATCTATCCAGGTTGCTAAAGTATCTGTTGATAAATTAGAAATTTTAAATGCAAAGAATGCTGTTGTTTGTCAAGTTAAATTGACTAGAGCTGCACGTGGTGCTGCTGCAGCTGCAGGAAAATAATTTGAAACATGAAGTACTTAATTGTCGGACTGGGCAATATTGGTAACGAATACCAGGATACCCGCCACAACATAGGTTTTACAATATTGGACGCTTTTGCTAAGGCGTCCAATGTTTTTTTTACCGAAAACCGTTACGGTGCAACTTGCGAAGTAAAAGTTAAGGGGCGCACGCTTGTTTTGCTAAAGCCGGCTACATTTATGAATTTAAGTGGCAATGCCCTGCGTTATTGGATGCAGAAGGAGAAAATAGCCATTGAGAATGTGCTGGTAGTGGTGGATGATATTGCTTTGCCTTTTGGCACACTTCGATTGAAACCACAAGGTTCGGATGCGGGTCATAATGGACTTAAAAATATACAGGAAATACTTGGGCATAACAATTATCCCCGTTTGCGGTTTGGCATTGGAAGTGATTTTTCCAAAGGTCGTCAGGTGGAATATGTGCTTGGAAAATGGACTGCTGAACAAACAGCTGCAATACCCGAACGTGCGGAGCGTTGCGCGGAAATTATTCAGAGCTTTTGCTTAGCCGGTATGCAATTGACCATGACTCAGTTTAATGGGAAATAGATAATTTGTTGATTAGTTAATTGGTTGATTAGTTGATTGGTTAACTGGTTAGTTAGTTAGTTAGTTAGTTAGTTAGTTAGTTAGTTAGTTAGTTAGTTAGTTAGTTAGTTAGTTAGTTAGTTAGTTAGTTAGTTTTCGACTGTTTTTTTTATAATTATATGATATTTAAATCAATACCCCGATGAATCTATTAGCCAGCTAACCATTCACCCAATTAACCAGTCATTCAATTGACCAATTAACTAATCAACTAATTAGCCAATTAACCAATTACCCAGTCAACCCAAAAAAAATGAAAACAGAAGTTCGTATCGATAAATGGCTTTGGGCAGTACGACTGTTCAAAACCCGTACGTTGGCTGCCGATGCTTGTAAAAAAGGCAAAGTTATTATTCAAAATGTACAGGTAAAACCTTCGCGGAATGTGAAAGTGGGAGATGTTGTTTCTATTAAGCGCAACCCGTTTTTGTTTTCGTTTAAAGTGTTGGCACTTTCCGAAAACAGGATGAACGCTAAATTGGTTGCCGACTTTATGCTCAATGTAACTACCAAGGATCAACTGGAACTTATCGAATTGGCAAAATTAGCCGGAAATACAGGACGAGAAAGAGGAGCGGGGCGACCCACTAAAAAGGAACGACGCGATTTGGACGATTTTATAGAACCCGATTTTGCCGACGAAGATGGCGATTGGGATTTCTAATCAGGTTCAATTGTAAAACTGTTGAATCGGTGAACTAATAACTTTTTACTGATAACTGAAACTATGTTTATAGCTCAAAAACTTAAGAAAGAAAATATCTGTGAATACTTGCTGTATATGTGGCAGGTAGAGAATTTAATTCGTGCCTTCAAGCTTGATTTGGACGCTATCAACACTACTATTATAGCTCCGTATCCGGTGGAGGATGCCGAAAAAAAGACATTGTATGAGTGGTACGAAAGTCTGATTGAAATGATGCGATTGGAAAATGTTCAGGAAAATGGTCATTTACAATTGAATATCAATGTTATTTTAGAATTGGATGAACTACACACTTTATTGCTAAAATCAGGTAAAGAGGTGGGTTATAATTCAAAGTTTTATCACGTGCTTCCATTTATTTCGCAGCTACGCGCGCAACAATCTGATTCGCAGATTACTGATGTGGAACTTTGTTTTAATTTTCAGTATGGGATAATGCTTTTACGTATGAAAAAGGCAGAGATTTCGCCCGAAACGCTTCAAGCCCAGACTGAAATCAGTAAGTTTATGGTGTTGTTGGCCCGGAATTATCAATTATATAAATCAGGTGAGTTGGATTTAGAAAACTAAACTATTTTTCTGATTGTTTCTTCTATTTTACATATTATCGCTATTTTTGGAGTCAAAATAAGATTTCTACTTACAAATACTAAAACTAAGCATATATGAAGGGAATTGTTCTAGCCGGTGGTTCAGGCACACGTTTATATCCGATTACAAAAAGTATCTCGAAACAGATCATTCCGGTGTATGATAAACCAATGATTTACTATCCGTTGTCGGTATTGATGCTGGCCGGAATTCGCGAAATACTTATTATTTCTACTCCTCACGATATTCATTTATATGAAAATTTGTTGGGAAATGGCGACGATTTAGGAATTAAATTAGAATATGCTATTCAACCTTCGCCCGATGGTTTGGCCCAAGCATTTATTATTGGCGAGCAATTTATTGGCAACGACAGCGTATGTATGGTGCTGGGTGACAATATCTTCTACGGTTTTGATTTTTCGCGTACGCTTCGCGAAGCAGCTACTTTGAAAGATGGAGCTACCGTTTTTGGTTACTATGTGAACGATCCTGAGCGTTATGGAGTGGCTGATTT
The DNA here is from genome assembly GCA_942493025.1 of Paludibacteraceae bacterium. GTDB lineage: Bacteria > Bacteroidota > Bacteroidia > Bacteroidales > Paludibacteraceae > Paludibacter. The sequence continues at coordinate 1,941,774 of OW818663.1, read as the reverse complement.
TGACGAAAACGGAAAGGTATTGAGCCTGGAAGAGAAACCATTGCACCCAAAATCGAATTATGCTGTAACAGGTTTGTATTTTTACAGCAATGATGTCGTAGAAAAATCAAAAAACTTAAAACCGTCGAAACGTGGTGAATTGGAGATTACCGATTTGAACCGTTTGTATTTAGAGGAAGAACGACTTAGCATGAAAATGATGGGACGTGGAATGGCGTGGCTCGATACGGGTACGCATGATAGTTTGTTGGAGGCTTCTAACTTTATTGCTACCATCGAAAACCGTCAGGGTTTGAAAGTAGCTTGTTTAGAGGAAATTGCTTTCCGTTATGGTTATATCAATCGTGAGCAATTGCTAAAATTGGCCGAACCATTGAAGAAAAATCATTACGGTGAGTATTTGATAAAAATAGCCAACGAAAAGCAAGTTCATACTATTGATTAAAGGAAAATGGAAATAATAAAAACACCTATTGCTGATTTGCTCATTATTAAGCCCCGCGTATTTGAAGATCCGCGTGGTTATTTTTGCGAAACGTATAATGCAGGACGATTTAAAGAATTGGGTATTGATCTAAACTTTTGTCAGGATAATCAATCAAAATCATCGTATGGAGTAATACGTGGATTGCATTATCAGCTCAATCCGCAGAGTCAGTCGAAATTGGTTTCGGCGGCACAAGGTTCGGTGTGGGATGTCGCAGTAGATTTGCGTGCAGGATCACCTACTTTCGGACAATGGTACGGCGTGGAACTGTCGGAAGAAAATCACCTTCAATTTCTTATTCCACAAGGTTTTGCACATGGTTTTTCGGTACTATCCGAAACTGCATTGTTTACCTATAAATGTGATAATTTTTATAGCCCCACTCTTGAACGTGGTATTTTGTATAATGATGTGGATTTGGCTATTGACTGGAAAATTCCTGCTGGTAAGGCAGTTATCTCAGAAAAAGATACAAAACATCCATTGTTCAAAAATGCAGAATTGAATTTTTAAAACAGGAACAGAATGACTACAATACTAATTACGGGATCTAACGGTCAGCTGGGCAATGAAATGCAACAAGCTGCTGTGCGTTTTCCCGATTTCAATTATATTTACACCGATGTTGCCGAGTTGGATATTTGCGATAAAAGTGCTTTGGATGCATTTGTAAAGGCAAACAATGTGAACGTTATAGTGAATTGTGCAGCCTATACTGCTGTGGATAAAGCTGAAGACGATGTTGAGTTGTGCTACAAAATTAATCGCGATGCCGTTCGTAATATTGCTGAAGTGGCCACTGAAAACAAGGTGAAGGTAGTACACGTCTCCACTGATTATGTTTTTGACGGCACTAACTATTTGCCCTACACCGAAGATATGCCGGTTTGTCCTGCTACCGTTTATGGAAAATCAAAGTTGGAGGGTGAGCAGGTGCTTTTGGAGAATTGCAGGGAATCTGTGATTTTACGCACAGCCTGGTTGTATTCCTCCTTTGGCAATAATTTCGTGAAAACGATGATAAAGCTGGGTACCGAGCGCGACTCTCTGGGTGTAATTTTCGATCAGGTCGGTTCACCCACCTATGCTGCCGATTTGGCAGATGCAATTTTACAATTGCTTAGCAACGAAACTTTTGTTCCCGGAATCTACCATTTCTCCGACGAAGGCGTTTGTAGTTGGTACGATTTTACGAAGACGATTCACCGTATGGCAAACATTACCTGCGATGTAAAACCTATTGAAACAAAGGATTATCCAGCTCGTACGCCGCGTCCTCATTTTAGTGTGATGAACAAAGGCAAGATAAAATCGACCTATGGAATAAGTATTCCTCACTGGGAGGTGAGTTTGGAAAAATGCATTGGTTTATTGCATAATTTATAAAGCATAATTTTATTTAGATATTATCGGATAGAACAAGATTTAATATGAAAACTCATCAGCATTGTAAGTTGATGAGTTTTTTGTGAAATCAGAGTCATATTTTATTTCTTCATTATACATTTTTTTATTTATACATTTTCTTCATGTTATCAGTTGACGCACTTACCGTAGAGTTTGGAGGACAGCCTCTTTTTCAGGATATTTCTTTTGTAATAAACGAAGGCGATCGTATTGCCCTTATGGGCAAGAACGGTGCAGGGAAGTCCACTTTGCTCAAAATTCTATCGGGCACGCGCGAACCAACCCGAGGTTCAATTTCTTACCCAAAGGAGTTGGTGGTGGCTTATCTACCTCAGCATTTACTTACTGAAGATACGCGAACTGTATTTGAAGAAACGGCTACGGCTTTTTCGGCAATTACCGAAATGGAATCGAAGATTGCTGAGCTTAATGAACAGTTGACCATTCGGACCGATTACGAATCGGATAGTTACATGGAGCTGATTGAACAGGTTTCGGCATTGAGCGAACAGTTTTACAGCATCGAGGAGATAAATTATGATGCAGATATTGAGAAAACCTTGTTGGGATTAGGTTTCGAGCGTAAGGATTTCACCCGCAAAACATCCGAACTGAGTGGAGGATGGCGTATGCGTATTGAATTGGCCAAAATTTTGCTTCGTCGTCCTGATGTAATTCTGCTCGATGAGCCTACCAATCACCTGGATATTGAATCAATTCAATGGTTGGAAGAGTTTTTGATTAATTCGGCAAAAGCAGTGGTGGTTATTTCGCACGATAGGGCATTTGTAGACAATATTACCACGCGAACTATAGAGGTAACTATGGGACGGATTTATGACTACAAAGCCAAGTATTCGCATTATTTGGAGCTGCGCAAGGAGCGTCGCGAACAACAACAAAAACAATACGACGAGCAACAAAAGTTTATTGCCGAAACGACCGATTTTATTGAACGTTTTAAAGGAACTTATTCCAAAACGAATCAGGTACAATCGCGTGTAAAGATGTTGGAAAAACTACCGCTTTTGGAAGTGGACGAAGAAGATTCATCGGCTTTACGTTTAAAGTTTCCACCGTCGCCGCGCTCGGGAAATTATCCAGTAACTGCTGAGAATGTTGGGAAAATATACGGAGAAAAGCGCATTTTCGAGAATGCCAATTTTATGATTGAGCGTGGTGAAAAGATTGCTTTTGTAGGTAAAAACGGCGAAGGTAAGTCTACTTTGGTGAAGTGTATTATGCAGGAGATTGAGCACGAAGGCGTATTGACGCTTGGTCATAATGTGAAGATTGGCTATTTTGCTCAAAATCAAGCTTCTTTGTTGGAAGAGAATCTAACTGTTTTTCAAACCATCGACGATGTGGCTGTGGGAGATATCCGCAATAATATCAAAAACTTGCTGGGTGCATTTATGTTTGGTGGTGATGCTTCTTTCAAGAAAGTGAAGGTACTATCTGGTGGTGAGCGTACACGTTTGGCAATGATAAAACTATTGCTTGAACCGGTCAATCTGCTTATTCTCGATGAGCCTACCAATCACTTAGATATGAAAACTAAAGATATTCTGAAACAAGCCTTGGTTGATTTCGACGGAACGATTATCGTCGTATCGCACGACCGTGATTTCCTTGACGGATTGGTAACGAAAGTGTACGAGTTCGGCAACCAAAAAGTAACGGAGCACTTAGAAGATATTTACGGTTTCCTTGCCAAAAAGAAAATGGAAAACCTGAGAGAAATTGAACGCAAATAATGTTGATCAAATAGAGTGCAGAAAAAGCCCCAACCGATAAGGAAGGGGCTTTTTCTGTACTGTATATACTGTTTGAAACTCATAGATTACTTCCGCTAATTTGCCAAAAGACACAGGGCATTTGATAATATGAGGATTATTTTCTGAGGTTTTTTAGCCATTTTGCTACATGCTACAATCTGATTAACTTTGATTAGCATTGATTCGTTCCGCTAGATTATTTATTTCTAATTTTGTGGATGCTTTAACATCTAATTTTGGGACGAAAGCTACTATTGAACTCATTAGTATAGCATTGTATTCTTACTGTTTGAATTCTAACGCTCAAAAGGGCATAACGAACAGTAATCAACCTGTAGTCATTTTCCAGCAAACCAAACAATTGTTAGATTTAATATTGCTTGGCTGAATTGTCAAATTGGAGGACATGAGAAATTGGAAACCTATCTAACAAAAAAGATAATTCATCTATGAATTGCTTTTGTATCTGCGGTAGGGGTAAAATGAATTTCCATTAGCTGGGGTATGAATGTTATCGTCCCCTGATAATTCTGAACAGAATGGATACTATTGCGATGACCAACAGGATATGTATGATACCCCCGGTGCTATATGCAAAGAACCCAATGGCCCAGAATATAACAAGAATTACTGCTATTAAATAAAGTAGATTGCTCATACGATTGTGGTTTTGATTTTTTTGATTTGTTAGTATGTTCGCGATATTTAATTTACCGGAACGGATAAATAGAAATTAATAATGCCGTTGCTGGCATTGGGTATGGTGTAGGACTGATCTAAAAGCGTTCTTTTTCGTCCTGCGTTAGTAAGTCCGTAATTGTAACGAATACCCATAGTCATTGAATGAGCTTCGACTCCCACACCCAGTACAAGCCCCGCATCGAGGCGATTGTAATTACTCATGCTGATGTTCTTTTCGAGGTCGAGAAGATGAACGTTAGCCATATTGGTCACTTTGCCGGCCAATAGATAAGATACATAGGGACCAAACTGAAGGTTTATGTGATCCGACACTCTCAGCAAGCCAAGCACCGGTAGCTCCATATAAGTAAGATTGAAATTCGCAGTGCCGTCCACCAAAAGACTATTGTAAGTTACCGATGCCCCTTTTGTAGTGACATATAACTCGGGCTGTACAGACAAAATACTGATGGTTGGTATTTTGGCAAAAACTCCAAGGTTAAATCCAAAGATCATATCTGCCGTTGACGCATCGTTGGTATAAAGATTTGAAATATTGATACCACCAATAAAACCGTACCTAGCAGGCACTTTTTCCTGAGCCTGACATGGGATTATACCTGTAATCAGAATCAGAAGCATTGCTTTTTGCATTAGCTTTTTCATGCATTTGGTTTTAAACGGGTTGTATTTCGGCAGAATGGGAATAGAAAATCAACATGGCAGTTGGCGGTTTACCCCCGACGCTCTTTATTTCGACTTTGAATTTACGATCTTAGTTATCGAGCGTCCTAAATCATCCATATCGCGATTAAAGTCCTGTTTGAATTTAGTCCAGTCGCTATGGGTTCTTTCGTAATCACTTACACGTGTCTTCAGATTTTTGTTTTTGATTTCGATAGAATCAATTCTTCTTGCATAAACTTCGTCAAGTGCGCCACCCGACTTGTTCATCTTCAGTTTTAATGTGGCAATAGCTACTTCATTGTTCTTTATTTTCAATTCAGATTCCAGTTTAAAGGTCTTGAATTCTTCTTCGGTTGCTGCTTTTTTCTCAACAATAGCGGCATTGACTTTTACTTTGTCTAAATTGGCCTGAGCCGAATTGACTTGTGCTTGTGCAGCTTCTTTTTTTTGATTGTCAGACAAACAAGCAGTGAGTAAACTTCCTGCCAGGCAGATAACTGCCAGCGAGACAGATAGGGTTATTTTTTTCATTTTGTATTTTTTTCTAATGGTTGAATGTCCGGTTCCTGTTATAGGAGCTAATGCCTTTAAAGTGAAGATATGATTTTGTGTAATTCCTCTTTTGTTTTGCCAAGTTTTATTTGTAGTCGGCCTAACATTTCTTCTTTTTTGCCTTCGGAAAACATTAAATCATTGTCTGTTAATGCAGCAAATTTTTGTTTTAGTTTGCCTTTTTGTTCTTCCCAGGTTCCTTTTAGTTCAGTAGTGTTCATTATAGTTTTGTATTTGTAGTGAAAGTAGTATCACTTCGCAAAGGTGGTACATTTTCATTTAGTTTGTCTTACATAATTTATGGAAAGAGTTACATTATTCACACCTTGGGACAAGTGATAAGCAGTAAGAAGAAATTACCACTAAGACACAAAGAACACTAAGGTACACAAAGATAAAACCCGCATCTTCTTTCTCTAAAAACAGAGAAAATACAAAAATAGAATAACACCACAGAGACACAGAGGACACAAAGATTAAGTTTATAGTCTCTCCGTGTTCTCTGTGTCTCTGTGGTAAATATCTATTCAAAATAGTGCATAAAAAAAAGACAGAGACCTCTTCTAAAGGCCTCTGTCTTATCAGAAAATGTAAACAAATAGAGAGAAAAACTATTTCTTAGCTACAATATCAATTACCACTGTACGGTTGTAATAACGTTTTTCGGGGAATTTATTATCAAACGGTGATTTGGCAACATCTTCACCATATCCGTTTACTTCAAAACTGACGTCAGAGCGTCCTGATTTTCTTAAACTGTTTTGCATAATACCTTTCACATCATTTGCACGATCCAGCGACAATTGTTGATTATGCACTTCGCTACCTGTAATGTCGGCATGTCCGTGAATAATAACTGTTCCGTTCATCGGAATCTTTGGAACCACTACATCGTTGATATACGTTTCGTACATCTTGATGGTTTTTGATCTGTTGAATTCGTAGATAACACTGAAACGCATTGCTTCGTCAGTAGTAGATGGTGCCCAGCGTACCAGGTGAGCAGTAGTTTCTTTTCTCAAAGTCTTACCACTTTTTGATTGACCAACTAAGGTTACTTTATAATCACCTTCAGGGCGGTTACCTAAGACTGTATTGCCTGGAATACTAATTTTGTCCTTAGTATAAGGCCCAAAGTTTTGTACTGCACCTTGTTCGTCTTTAAATTCTACCGACCATGAAGTATAAGCCTGAGTTCCACCGTCGGCATTTATAAATACATAACTATCCGGAGGAGCTACTTGTCCCGAAACGATTTCAACCGGACGCATAGCATTTTTGCCGCTATAGAATTCGGTAAGTAGTTCAGGAGAATTGCTTTCGATGGTTACACGGCGATCGCCTTCTTGCAAAAGTACCAAATCCACAGTGCCACCTACCTGCACGGATGCAATCAATGGTTTGGTTCGACCCTCGGTAACAATTCTGCCCGGGGCAATGCCAAATACATTTACCAGATATGCTTTTGTAGACTCAGCCATTTCACGACCATCTTTAGTGCCTTGTTCCGAAGAACCAATCATTCTGATAGTAGAGTTAGGGCTTTTTACCATACGATCGCCAATGATATTCAACACATTGTAATAAACAATCATTTGACGGCTTGAACGACCCGAGAAATTTTCGGGAGTAGTAAGTTCCACCTGATCTTGTCTGAAATCTTTTACCTGATCTTTCTGAAGCAATACATATCGTTTTGGTATCTCTGTCGATCCCAAGTCGAAATACACGTAGTTGCCAAGTGGGAACACTTCCCTTACATTGCTTACTGCATCTGTATTTTTGGCAGGGTCAACATAGAATTTTACTTCCGGCTCCACCACCACAGGAGCAGCAAAAGCGTCTTCTTTTACTTTCGATTCAATTTTGCGACCGCTACCCAATTTTAGCGCAGCACCAACTCGTATTGTTGTCAGGTTCCATGTTTCAATGCTACGTGGATTTTGTCCGAAGTAAGGTTGAAAAGAAACAAATGGTGACAGTACAAATTGAGTGCGATGGTTTTGCGATGAAAGTGGGATGTCATATCCGGCACCTACCTGCATAGAGATAAGATTGTTGTTGACGTCGCTGAAATCGCCTTCCACTGCGGGTAAAAGAGCTTGATTAGGGATAGCCGGATTCAATCCAACCTGATAGGTATATGCTTTCGACATATTAAATGCAAAACGAGGCCCTGCATACATGTAGAAATTAGATTTGAACGGAGCAAAACGAAGACTCGGTTCAATGGTAATGTACCCAAGATCGGTTTTTAAATCGGCCGGACAGTTGCAAGGTGTTTTTACCTGATCGAATTTACCACCGCGGTTGTCATAACCTGCCTGAAGCATAATACCCCAGCGGGAAGAGCCCGGACGATATTCGATAAGTGGTGCAACAAAAAGACCTACACCGCTACCATCCTGAAATCGGGTGGGAACAATCATACCTGCATCCAACTGTTGGGTAGAACCACGGTGAAAATTTACATTCGCACCGGCAGCAACTCCAAAAAACCATGCAGGTTTAGTGTATTGAACCGAATCTTGCGTTTGGGCAGCAACTGTTTGAACTCCCATCATAGCAAAAGCAATCAGTGCAACATTTTTTATGCTCCTGGCATAAGGGAACCGCGCCAGGCGCGATTCCTTGTTATACATATTATTTGTTTTCATATATATTTTTTATTGTAATTAGTTTACTTGTATATTGGTCAATTAAGTTATCAATTGACTTGTTTACATGTATACATTACGGTTTGTTGATTGTATTTGTACTGGTCATCACCACTGAACCGTTTTGGGCAAGCATTCTACCAACAGCATTTGAGTAAGCACCCATTGTGATAGATTGCAATGCTAGTACATTACCGTAAAAATTGGTATATGTTCCGATAGTAGCTGAGCTACCTGTTTGCCAATAGATATTTTTGGCTTGAGCACCACCGCTAAGGATAATACTACCTCCGGCTCCACCTACTGTAGTAAATGCTGAAGCTACCTGAAATATAAATACTGCATTAGGGTTACCCTGAGCATCCAGTGTCAAATCACCATTTTGAATTAACAAGGTCGATGTTGATTTGTAGATACCTGGTGCGAGTGTTTTACCACCTTGATCGCCCGAAACTGTAGCTGGTGCAGGAGAAGTTGCTCCCTCAACAAAGAGATATGCAGCCACTAAGTCTAATTTAGCCTGATTCAACATGGCAGCTGTAGCACCACCATCATCGGCAGCATAAATATTACCATTTACAATGGTTGCAGGAGGAAAACCAGTAACCGAAGAACGGACACCCGGATAGATACCTACATCCATATTATTGATTACACTTGCTCCGGCAGCGTTACTAACCCCTACGCCGGCAAGAATTCCAAAACGACCAGCAAATTTAAGATCTACAAATGGTACGATAGCAGTAGTAGGTATTGTGAATGACCATACATAATCGCTTGCCATATTTGTTCCGCCTACATTTTTCACTCCGTTGGTTACTTTGGCAGTATAAGTTTTACCTGCAACAAAATCACTATTTGGATTAAAAATTGCTGTATTAGCTGCATAACTTACCACACCCGATACAGGATTCAAACCTTCCATAATGGTAAAGGTAGTTGTACTAATCGTAGCACTGCTCATGGCTTCACTAAAGGTAGCGCTAACATTTTGATTAAGTGCCACGCTTGCGTCCTGATCAGCAGGGTCGGTTAAGATAACCGTTGGTGCTAAAACAGTAGCTGTAGTAAATGTCCATACCGAGTCTTTCGCTAACGGTGTACCATTCACATTTTTTACTCCGGCTTTAATCGTAGCTGTGTATACAGTATTCGATTTCAAGTCATTGTTCGGATTAAATGTAGCTGTTACACCTGTATAACTTACTACTCCTACAATATTTAGTGCACCATTCATCAACGTAAATGTAGATGAGGTAAGTGTTGCAGAACTCATAGCCGCACTAAAAGTAGCTGTTACCGATTTATTCAGAGCTACATTTGTTGCCAATTTTATCGGATCAGTTATAAGGATCTTCGGAATTACGTCTCCGGTAGTAAATGTCCAGGTAGTGTCTTTTGCAATTGCACTACCATCCAAATTTTTAGCTGCCATTGTAATTTGAGCAGTATACACAGTCATTGGACTAAGACCAAGCGTTGGAATAAACGATACAGTGTTTCCCAGACCAGAAACTAGTCCTAAAACTGGTGTTGTACCATTTTTAAGGGTAAAGCTTGTGCCGGTAATAGTAGCCTGATCCATAGGCACACTAAAGGTAGCAGTAATAGTTTTGTTTAATGCTACGTTTGTAGCTAAGTTCAATGGGCTGGTTGCCACCACTACCGGTAAAATAGTAGTACCTGTACTGAACACCCACACATAGTCGGCTTGTAAGGTATTTCCCATTAAATCTTTTACTGCAGTTGTAACTCTGGCTGTAAAAGTTGTGTTGTCGGCAAATTTACCGGAAGCCGTAAAAGTGGCCGTAGAATCTGCATCAGAATAAGTAACTGTTCCTGCTACGGCTGCCGAAGTTCCGGTAACTGTAAAGGACGTTTCGTTGATGGTTTCAGGATTAATTTTTTTGTTGAACTTGGCCGTGACAATAGTTGTACGTATTGCCAGTTCTGCAGCACTTACAGCTTTTCGTCCAACAAGAGTTGCTCCGCTCGACGGGGTAACCGATACTACAGCAGGACAGGGACCGCCGTCGATGGCAACATAATCGTCATTCTTACAGCCTGCAAACAATACAACCGTCAGAATAGCGATGGTTGAAAGTAGCTTTATCTTTCTCATATATTTGAATTTAATTGTGAAATCATTTTCACAAGACAAAGGTGATACATTTAAAGAATGATAATGTTACACAATATTTGGTAAGACTTACAATATTCACACGTGGGGAAAAGTCACCCCAAACCCCTGAAGGGGCTTAAGAGTGGTTTCCGAGAGAATATACATTTAATTGAATGTATTGATAAAGACAATAGTATGATAAACGCAACTAATTTATAGAAAAAACTTATAGGAGACATACTATTTTCAAGTCTCCGTCGGCTGACGGAGATTTAGGGGTAGGTAAAATATAAAAACCACCCCGAACCCCTGAAGGGGCTTAAGAGTGGTATTCCAGGAAATATGCAATTAATCGAACCGGATAATAGGAGACAGTAGTAATTATAAGTCCCCTTTAGGGGATTTAGGGGTGGGATTGTTACATACTTGAAGGCAAGTAATATTTAATGATTAAACTACTATAGCAACGGTTACAATAACTGCTATCGTTAATACGACATTTAGAATGGTTCTGATTTTACTGTCTTTGGGAATAAGTGTATTGATACCCCACAGAAGAACCACTATAAGACAAACAAATGAGAAAATAAGGGATTGTGACATAATTAATTGTTTAAAAGTGTCTTACACCTGAATACTCATCAAATTGCTAAATATTCCAAATACCCTGAGTAGCCATACGATGAGTAGAATTACAACTACAATGTTTAGAATATTTTTAATCTTACGATCCATAGGAAGGTAGGTGTTCGCACCCCATAGGATGACACCCACTAAGATAATTACGAGTAATACGGTTAATAGTGGCATAATTTTATTTTTAAAAGGTGATGAATAAGATAGTTTTGTTTGTAAATAGGGCTTACTCTTTTTGTATCAATTGCCGCCCCACAAATGAGGGACGGACGAATTGATAACTTATAGCTCTTTGACTTTATTTAGTCAATTGAAATTCAACGCGACGGTTAAGCTCACGACCTTCGGAAGTATTATTAGGGGCAATCGGATCTTTTTCGCCGTAACCAACTATAGTAACACTTGATGAAGGAACGTTTTTACTCAACAAATAACGTTTTACGGCATTGGCTCTTCTTTCCGATAAATCTTGATTGAATTCATCTGATCCAACATAATCGGTATAACCGGCTACATTCAATCGTACTGTTGAATTATCATTTTTCAAAGTAGCAGCAATTTGATCCAACGCTCTGTATGAACCTTGAGTCAATTGATCCGATCCAAATTCAAACTCGATATTTTCGTAGGTTGGAAGATTAGCTTCATCTTGGTACGCCGAAAGAGAATCGACCTGATTGTTTAGCTTGTTGATTTTATTATTCAATGCAGCATTTTCGGCTTCAATCGCTTTCAGACGATCCATTGTTTCAACGGTATTGTCTTTTACAATCTTGTTGATAATAACCGGAGCTGGTTTAGGATAATACTCACACATGCTAATGTTGCGGGCATGTTGTTTTTGTCCGTTAGCACCAAGTTTAAAGCGCAGACCAATAGTTGCTGTCAACGCATCGCTGTTACCTTTCGACATTTGGTATCCACCCAGGTTGGTTCTGTCGTAATAACGGTATTGAACTTCGCCACCCAAAGCAACTGATTTGCTAATGTTGTATTCAAGGTTCAATCCTAATTTTCCCATTACGGTTTCAGGCACGCCATCACCGGCGTCGCGTGAATCAACAATCACGTTGTTGCCCGCGTCCATTAGTTTGAACTGATAAAATCCAACACCTACACCGGCGTCGCCGTAGATATTCATTTTACTCCAGAATTTGGTTCTGTTAGGCACCAACAGGTTCATTAAATTGATTGAAGCATATACCACAGCATCATGAGTACGTCCTTCCATTGTTCCTATTTGATTGGCATTAAGTTGGTAAGTATGTCCGTAAGGATTATACATATATTCCACTCCTAATCCTACCAATGGATTAATGCTGTACTCGATGGCAGCACCACCTACCCAGTTAAATTGATCGCGACGAGAAATAGAACCCGGAGCCACGCGGAAATAGTTTCCTCCACCCTTCAACCCAATGGACCAGTGCGATACCGGAACAAAATCGCAAGCAGTAGATGCTTTCAAAATACTTGAATCAGACATTACTGTAGCTGCTTCCTGAGTAGACACAGTTGTTGTAGTAGTAACTTCCTGAGCAGTGGCAGATCTAACTGCAGCAGCAACAAGCATAATGCTTAATAATTTTTTCTTCATTGTTTTTGTTTTTGAATTAAATAAAATTGTTTTTATAAATAAGAATTACGCTTAAGAAATACATATCAGTTGTATTGTTTTGGTTACAGAATGTATTTTTTGTTCGTGACAAAGGTAGGGGAGGGGACTATTAGCAGAGTTACACAACTTTTTATATTTGTTACATTATTCACACATGGATTCAGTTATCAGTCAACAGTGTAAAGAAAGTCTAATGTGTGAATTATATAAACTATCGTCAAAGTTATGTAACTACCGGCCTGCAAAATCTGTGCACCTTTGTGCTTTAAATGATTACTCACTTAATAAACAAAAAAATGAAAAAAACAACAAACATTCTCGTCCTTTCAGTGCTGATGCTTAGCATCGCATTTACGTCGTGTGGACCAGGTAAAAAACTGGTAGCTTCACGTGCATGGGTAAGTCAACTACAACAAGACAGTACTACTACTCACGGTCAACTGATTGATTGCAACACGCAGGTAAAGACACTTAGCGCGGAAAAAACTGCATTGCAAAACCAAAATGCATCGGCCAACAGCGATTTAAAAGCATTGGCAGCCGCATCGAAAATGACCATAGCCGATCAGGCAAAACGAATGAGCAACCTGCAAAATATGATTCAGGCACAAAAGGATGTGATGAGTAAACTGAAAAACTCCATCTCCGACGCATTGCTGAAATATAAGGCTGATGAATTATCGGTGAACATCAAAGACGGAAATGTATATGTTTCGCTTCAGGAAAAACTATTGTTTAAATCGGGCAGCGATGTGGTGGATCCAAAAGGAGTTGCTGCACTTAAAACACTTGCGCAGGTGTTGAACAGCACCAAAGATATTTCGGTAGTGATTGAAGGTCACACTGATAATGTGCCCATCAAAACAAAACAATTTACGGACAACTGGGATTTAAGTACTGCCAGAGCCACATCTATTGTACGCATAATGACCAATGGAAACGGTTTTGATTCGAAACGCATTAGCGCAACGGGTAGGGGCGAATTTATACCGATTAAAGAAAACAATACTTTAGAAGGTCGCGCCGCCAATCGTAGAACAGAGGTTATCCTTTCGCCCGACTTGAATGAGTTGTATAAATTGCTGGCGCAATAGAGTGATATAACCACCCCAACCCCCTAAAGGGGCTTATAATTAGTTTTGACTCCTATAAGCTCTTTCCTTAGTTGAGTTGCATTAAAGCTACATTGTCTTAATCGATAAAGCTTATTAAAGGTAAATCATCTCGGAAACCACTCTTAAAGCCCCTTTAGGGGTTTGGGGTGGTTTTGTATATATGTAAGAATTATGTAACTCATACTAAAAATTGTGTAACACTTTGGTAAGTGTAATCCTCTACCTTTGAGCATTAGAATTATTCAACGATAAATCGAACGATATGAAACCGAACTTGAAAATCTTTACCGTTATCCTTTTGATGGCAACGTCCTGCGTTGTAATACCCCGCCAGGTGGAAGCGCAACCGGCAACCATTAGTTTACAGGTATTTTACGATGAACTAAGTCCTTACGGGCAATGGATCGATTACAGAGACTATGGCTACGTTTGGATTCCGAATGCCGAGCCGGACTTTGTTCCCTATTCCACCGACGGGCATTGGATATTGACTGAATATGGTTGGACCTGGGCTTCCGACTACGATTGGGGATGGGCAGCTTTCCACTATGGTCGTTGGAGTTTTGATAATTCATTTGGTTGGTTTTGGGTACCCGACAACCAATGGGGACCTGCATGGGTCAACTGGCGTCAGTCCGACGGATATTACGGTTGGTCGCCTATGGAACCGGGAATAAGTCTGAGCATTAGCTTTGGTCGTTCGTACTATGGAAATAATGATCACTGGCTGTTTGTGCGCGATAGAGATTTTGAACGATCGGATATGAATCGGTATTATGTGGGGCGATCCGAACGAGATAGAATGGTTAGAAACTCAACAATAATAAAGAGAACTTATGTTGACAGAACAAGAAATACAACTTATGTTTCGGGTCCAAGTAGAGAATCGGTACAACGAGCTACGGGCAGAACCATCAGACCGGTTAGCATTCGTGAATACAATAAGCCGGGACAAAACCTTCGCAACGGACAGTTGGAAATCTATCGACCTCGCATTGAAAAAGATAATGCCGGACGTGAAACCTCGCCAACACGCGTAGCCAGCCCGAGCGATGTAAAACGGAATCAGGGAAACAGACAGCCAACTCAAACTATTAATAACAATAGTTCGCAGAACAACTCCAGACCTGCGAATACGAACAACGTAACTTCGCCGGTACAGCAAAACAGGAACATTAAAAACAATGAACCTGACAAAACGAAACCAGTTGATCGAAACAGGTCGATACGACAACCGAACAAATCGGATATACAGAATAATCAGCCGAATCAACAACGGAATATGAATGAGCAATATAATAACCGCCAGAACCGAGATATCAATCAGCCGACCAACCACGACAGAACCGGGCAAATCCAACAACCTGAAAGAATGAATGAGCAGAACAATAATGGTCAACGGAACATCCCCCGAACTGTAAATGAG
This sequence comes from Paludibacteraceae bacterium, assembly GCA_942493025.1. Taxonomy (GTDB): domain Bacteria; phylum Bacteroidota; class Bacteroidia; order Bacteroidales; family Paludibacteraceae; genus Paludibacter. The sequence continues at coordinate 1,926,608 of OW818663.1, read as the reverse complement.
GACAGACGGGATGTGCAAAACACTGCACGACCCGCGAAAGAAGTAACCCGATCTGAGCCGGAGAAACAGCAGAATGAAAGACAGAACAATGATAACAAACCGGCAAAAGAAGAAAGATCGGTGAATCAAAGGGTAAAGGAAGAACAAGCCAAATCACCGGATCAGGAAACTAACAAAAGATAATCCTGACCGGATATAACGTAGTATCACTCTAAACCGGGAAACAATACAGCTTTAAAGTCGGAGTACTTCAGTATTCTGACTTTAAAGATACATACAACCCCAACCCTATAGCCATGATAAATAGTATACAGAAATTGATCGTAGGATCAACTAACGAGAAATATAAAATGAAGGAAAATAAACAATTGGCCATTCTGGTAAATGATACAAATGCTTTATTGATGGAGTTATACAATCATATGATTGTGTCGAGAAATATAGTATTTAAAAAGAAAGAGAAAGATACGGATGGAAAGGAAGGACACTTTGAGCAGCAAGAAATCCACGTTAAGCATAAACGTAAATTTGAGTTTTACAAAGAAATAGGTGATATTGTGAGCCACTATCAGGAAGTGGTCATTTTTGGTCCAACCGAAACAAAATTCGAATTATTTAAACTTTTAGAGGCCAATAAGCATTTAAATAAAGTGAAGATAGAGTGCATAGACACCCTCAAAATGTCGGACACTCAAATGCATAATTTTGTGTTGGAATATTATAAATAAACTTGCGTATGGAAGATATCTGGAGTTACACACTTACCGTCTTTATGGCCTTTTTTGCCATTATGAATCCCATCGCCAATATCCCTATTTTTGTAAAACTTACCGAGGGACAAAATGAGAAGAAGAAAAAAGAGATAGCCAAAACTTCAACCATTGTAGCCTTCCTTATCGTACTGGCCTTTATATTGATCGGTCAGTATATTTTCCAGATTTTTGGTTTAACTATTCCCGCCTTTAAAGTATTTGGGGGCGTGCTCATCTTCTTTATCGGGTTCGACATGCTTCACTCAAAAAAAACGAGTGTGCATGTGGATAACGAACCGGACTTTGATGATGGAATAGCCATCTCACCACTTGCCATCCCTATTCTGGCAGGGCCGGGAACTATTGTTACTGCCATGAATTTTGTGGTAAAAGCAAATCTTCTCAACCTTGTCATTACTGTGTTTATTTTTGGTGTTATCATCATACTTACTTATTACGCATTTATCTACAGCAGTTATATAGTGCGGTTTGTGGGCGATAAAAAGTTCATTATTGTGGGTAAAATCATGGGACTTATCATCGGTGTATTGGGAGCCAATATGCTGATACAAGGAATAAAGCTGGCATTCAACATTTGACATTGTGCAGATTGAGTTTATATCAATCCATCATTCAGCAGATAACAATATTTACTTACCACTGAGACACTGAGAGCACAGAGTTTAAAACTGAGTTTCTTTATGCACTTCCGATTTTCGGGCTGTTCCATTAGTGTCTTAATGGTCGCCATCTAAATTTCACTCTCAATAAAAAACAAATAAAATGAAAGTAACAGGATTTGTCATCATGATTATAGGCTTGGCCTTAACCGCTTTTACTACCTTTTCTTATTTTACCAGTCGCAAGGTACTTGACCTCGGAACTGTAGAAATCACACGTCAGGAACCACATTATTTAAACTGGTCGCCCTTTATCGGATTGGCAGTAATGACCATTGGTGGTTTCATTTTACTGCAGGCAAGAAAGAAACAATAATACACAAAACAACAACGCGGGTGCCCATTTATTTTGGACACCCGCGTTGTTGTTTATAATTGTGATAAGTTACTTATTCCTTTCCTTTGCAGCTTTTTCTTTTTCTTCTATAGCCGCTTTCTTCTTGTCAGCTGCCTTTTTGGCCTTTCTGTTGAAGTAGCCTTTAAACAGGAAATTATGCTTCGCTGCGGTCATATTTTCATCCAAACCTTTGGAGCTCTTCTTCAGGTTGACGATGGTTTGATTCAGGTTCTCGGCAATGGTTTTGTCTTGTATTAATCGACCAAGTGTTCCATCGCCTTTGTTTATCTTTACCATCACTTCCGCCATTTGTTGTGTGATAATCTCCACATTATCCGATGTTACTTTTAGACTAGCCATAATAGCGTCGGTTTCCACCGGTTCCGACGACTTCAGCGTTTGACCTTCTTTTGCCAAAGGAGCCGCACCGCCTCCCTGCGATATTTTGAGCAACTTATCGCCGATAATTCCTTCGGAGCCAATGCCTACTTCGCAATCCGATTTTATGAATTTCCAGACATCTTTCTTTATCAACATATCCACTTTTACGGTAGAATCGTTTACAATACGAATATTATCTACCGTTCCCACAGTGATACCGGCAAACCGAACATTGTTCCCGATTTGCAATCCGCTTACATTGTTGAAATTGGCCGAAACCTTAAAAACATCATCGAAAAGATTCTTTTGTTTTCCGATAAAAAATATTGCAATGACGAAAAGGGTTATTCCGCCTGCAACAAAAAGCCCAAGCCTGATTTTAAATTTGTCTGAATGTGTTTCCATATTGTTTAATAATTATATTCTTATTTGCTGATAACTGCTTAATGCTTAATGCTTACCGCTGATTGAAAAAATGCTCTAATCAATGGGTCTTTCGATTTCTCAAATTCTTCCAGCGTACCTTCCATGTATATCTCACCTTCCGAAAGCATTACAATGCGGTTGGCTGTAGCGCGGGCACATTCAATGTCGTGCGTAATAATGATGGACGAGGTTTTGTATATTCTCTGAATGCTGTCGATCAATAAGCTTATTTCGTTGGAAGTAACCGGATCGAGTCCGGTAGTTGGTTCGTCGTAAAGCATGATGCGCGGATCCACCACTATGGTACGTGCCAGGCTGATGCGTTTCCGCATTCCGCCCGAGAGTTGCGACGGCATTTTATTCAGCGACTCTGTTAAGCCCACATTTTCCAATACCTCGTTGATCTTTTCGTCACATTCATTTTTCGATAGATTGCGCTTAATTCTCTGCAAGGGAAATTCCAGATTTTGTTTCACGGTCATAGAGTCGTACAAGGCACCACTCTGGAAAAGAAAACCGATTTTCTTACGTAATTCGTTCATCTCCGCTCTTTTCATCGTACTTACATTCTCCCCGAACACGGTAATCGTTCCTCCATCGGCATTGAGTAAGCCTGAGATACATTTTATTAAAACCGATTTCCCTGAGCCGGATTTGCCTAACACTACGAGGTTTTCGCCTTCAAACAGTTGCAGGTTTACGTTTTTCAATACCGCTTGTTTACCGAACGATAATTGAAGATTTTCTATCTTAATGATCGGATTTCGGTTTCCCGGTTCCTTTGTGTCATCCTTTTCAATAGCTATGTCCTTCATGTTGTATTTGTATTAAAATTGCATTAAAACGGAGATTCTGTGACCTGTTTGGTTTTCCAATGATGCCCCTTTACTTACATCTACTTTAAGATTTACCACTAAGTCACTAAGGACACAGAGTTACACAAAGTATAATTTGTCTAATATTCTCTGTTGCCAATAATTGAAAGAACACAAAGAATAAAACATAAATGTTTTATTTGCCAGTCGATTAGAGAATCATTGATTTAGAAGAATATAAACACTTGTGTTTTTAGCTTTGTGACCTATGTGTCTTAGTGGTCAATCGTATTTCTTTAATTATCAGTCAAATGTCATTTTATTCGATATATTCACTGTTTACTGTTCACTGATAACTGCTTTAAATCATATCTGTAATTTGCACGGCAATTAAATCGACAATAAGTACCAGCAACGATGCAATCACCACGGCCGAATTGGCTGCAATTCCCACACTCTCGGTACCACGCCCCGCGTTATACCCTTTGTAACAGCCTACCAGCCCGATAACACCACCAAAAAAGAATGATTTGACAACTGCCGGTAATAAATCGATAAAGGTTACATGACTGAAAGCTTGTGAGAAAAACAGTGTAAAGGACACGTCACCTTTTATGTTGGCACCCACCCAACTTCCCAGAATTCCCAGTCCATCGGCATACAGAATGAGAAGCGGTATCATTAAAGTAGCAGCCCACACACGTGTTACCACCAAAAACTTCATTGGATTGGTAGAGGATACTTCCATGGCTTCAATTTGTTCGGTGACCTTCATCGAACCCAGTTCGGCTCCCATTCCGGAAGCAATTTTACCCGCGCAAATAAGAGCAGTAATCACCGGCCCCATTTCCCGGATAAGCGAAACTGCTACCATGCCCGGGAGCATTGACTCCGCTCCAAAGTTTGCCAACACCGGGCGCGACTGAATAGTCAACACTAAACCCATAATGGTTCCCGTAACCGTAACAAGCGCTAAGGACTTATTCCCTATCTGAAAGCATTGATGGAAAAATTCCCTGATTTCATGGTTGGGAGTGAATGTTTCTTTTATCACCCGCACCAAAAACAAGCATACATTGGCTATGTCCGTTACAAAGTTATTGGTCTCGGCTTTTTTCGCCAGCGTTTTTTCGCTCAGAAGCATCGATTGCCGCAGCGCATATTCTTTTAAATCTATAGCAGACTTCTTTGGTTTCATAGTTTACTGTTTGTGGTAGGAATCGTTTTCTCCAATAAATTTGTTGTTGCAAATGTATTGGTGTTTGGTTCTTCAATTGTTACACAACTTTTAATATAAGTTGCAAAATTCACATATTGATAAAATTGTGGAAATGTGTGAATTATGTAACTTATTTCTAGTATTTTGTAATGCTTTTGGGCGGAAAGATGCGTATCTTTGACCAAATCCACTAATTATACATATTTTGAAACTATACATCAAGAATATGGTGAGCAATCGCTGTAAAATGGCTGTTAAAGAGGAGCTGAAAAAACTCGGTCTTCACTTCATAGTGGTCGATTTGGGAGAAGTAGAGATCATGGAGTCTATTTCGGCTGATCAGCGTGCCCAATTAAAATCATCCTTATTCGATTCGGGACTCGAACTGATGGACGATAAACGAGCTGTGTTGATTGAAAAAATAAAAAATGTAGTGATTGAAATGGTACATCATTCGGATGAAATGATCAAAGTAAATTTCTCGGACTTTCTGAGTCAGAAATTGAGCCACGATTATACCTATCTGGCCAACTTATTCTCCGAAGTTCAGGGAACTACCATCGAACATTTTATCATTTCTCATAAGATAGAGCGTATTAAAGAATTGATTATTTACGATGAGTTGAACATTACCGAAATTGCATGGAAGCTGAACTACAGCAGTGTAGCCCATCTTTCCAATCAGTTTAAAAAAGTAACCGGACTTTCGCCTTCGCATTTTAAACAGTTGAAAGTGAAGCGCAGGAATCAGATTGAGGACATTTGATATCAGAGGCAAGAAGGTAAGAGGTAAGAGGTAAGAGGTAAGAGGTAAGAGGTAAGAGGTAAGAGGTAAGAGGTAAGAGGTAAGAGGTAAGAGGTAAGAAGGTAAGAAGGTAAGAAGGTAAGAAGGTAAGTAAGTAAGAAAGAGAATGGAAAGAACAAAAACACATGAATCGCAATATGCCAGTAGCTTAATTGAAGCTAGTCTTGATCCGTTGGTAACCATCAACAACGATGGGGTAATTACGGACATTAATCAGGCAAAGATAAACATCACCGGCGTGGAACGCGAGAAATTGATTGGCACTAATTTCTATGACTATTTTACAGAGCCCGAGAAGGCAAAAGATATTTACAGACAAGTGTTTGAAAAGGGTTCGGTAAAAGGCTGCCCACTTACATTTTGCCATATAAGCAAGAAACACACCGATGTGCTTTTTAATGGATCTGTGTATAAAGATGCCAATGGAGAAGTGCTTGGAGCAGTATTGGTAGCACGTGATATCGAAGATCAGAAGTTAGCGCTGGAACTTCGAAATGCGAACATAGAACTGGAGTATCAGAACAATGAAAAAGAAAAACGCGCTCAGGAGTTGATTATTGCCAACAAAGAATTGGCTTTTCAGAACGATGAGAAAGAAAAACGCGCGGCCGAATTGATTGTTGCCAATAAAGAGCTGGCTTTTCAAAACGACGAGAAAGAGAAGCGCGCTCAGGAGTTGAGTATTGCTAACAAAGAACTGGCCTTTCAAAATAACGAGAAAGAAAAACGGGCGGCCGAATTAATTCTGGCGAACAAAGAATTACTTTTTCAGAATAAGGAAAAAGAAAAGCGAGCAGCAGAGTTAATTATTGCAGACAAAGAACTTGTTTACCAGACAGAGGAGAAAGAAAAACGTGCTGCCGAGTTAATTATTGCCGACAAAGAACTGGTATTTCAAAACAAAGAAAAAGAAAAGCGTGCTGCTGAATTGAAAATTGCGGATAAGGAATTGATTTTTCAGACAGGTGAAAAGAAAAAACGGGCAGCCGAGTTGAAAATCGCAGATATTGAACTGGTTTTTCAAACCGAGGAGAAAGAGAAACGAGCAGCTGAATTAATTATTGCCGACAAAGAATTGATTTTTCAGAACGAAGAAAAAGAAAGACGTGCTGAGGCAAACAAAGAACTCGAAGCCTTTACTTATTCATTAAAGCTTGCTTCGCAATACTCGCTTAGTCTTATCGAGGCCAGTCTCGATCCGTTGGTTACCATTAATATTGCTGGTAAAATAACCGACATGAACCAAGCTACAGTAAATGTAACAGGCTTTACGCGCGACGAATTGACAGGTACTGACTTTTTCGAGTACTTCACCGAATCGCAAAAAGCGCGTGAAGTGTATCAGGAAGTGTTCGCGATGGGATCGGTTGCCGATTCACCCCTGACTATTCGACACAAGCAAGGAAAGCTAACCGATGTACTTTTCAACGGATCGGTATATAAAGACGATAGTGGAAATGTTGTGGGGGTAGTCATCGTTGCCCGCGATGTTACAGCTCAAAAATTAGCTTCGGAATATGCAAGAAGCCTTATCGAAGCCAGTCTCGACCCCTTGTTTACGATTAATTTACAAGGAAAAGTTACCGATATGAATGATGCTTCGGTGAAGATTACCGGCATTGCCCGCGAGAAAATGATAGGTACCAATTTTTTCGATTATTTTACCGAACCATTGAAAGCAAAAGAAGTCTATCAGGATGTTTTTGCTAATGGATTTGTTACCGATTTTCCACTAACCATACGCGATGGAAAACTCACGGATGTATTGTTCAATGGTTCGGTATACAAAGATGACAGAGGCAATGTACAGGGTGTGGTAGTAGTAGCACGCGATATTACCGATAGAAAAAGAATAGAAACACAACTGAACGAAGCCATCATATTTGCCGAAATGGCAACAGAGATTGCCGAGATAGCCAAAAGCAAAGCCGAAAATGCAACGCTTACTGCCGAAAATGCAGTGAAAGCAAAGCAGCAGTTTCTGTCGAATATGAGCCATGAAATCCGCACGCCTATGAATGCCATTATCGGCTTCACAAAAGTGCTGTTGAAAACAGAAATGTCGGCTAAACAAAAGGAGTATCTTACAGCCATCAAACTGAGTGGTGATGCACTGATTGTACTGATTAACGACATTCTGGATCTGGCAAAAGTAGATGCCGGTAAAATGGTGTTTGAACAAACACCGTTTAAGATGTCGGTTTCCATATCGGCCATGCTACATTTGTTCGAAACCAAGATTCAGGAGAAAAACCTTAAATTGATAAAAAGGTACGATAATGCTATACCCGAAGTGCTGGTAGGCGACCCGGTTCGTTTGCATCAGATTATTCTTAACTTGTTGAGTAATGCCGTAAAGTTTACCTCCAAAGGCAGTATTACCGTGAGTGTAAGTTTGTTGGCTGAAGATGAAGAGGAGGTAAGTATTCAGTTTTCGGTAAAAGATACAGGCATAGGTATTCCCGACGATAAAATAGAAAAGATATTCGAGAATTTCCAACAAGCTTCCAGTGGTACTTCCAGAATATATGGCGGCACCGGTTTAGGTCTTGCCATAGTGAAACAACTGGTAGAACCTCAGGGAGGAAGCATTCAGGTGGCAAGTCAGGTAGGCGAAGGATCAACTTTTAGTTTTATCCTCAGTTTCCAAAAAACAGATATTGTGCCCGAAATAGAAATAGTAGCTGAAGAACTACAGATGGACAATAAGAGTATAAGCGTACTGGTAGTAGAAGATATTCCGCTCAATCAATTACTGATGAAAACCTTGTTAGACGACTTTGGTTTTGAACGCGATATAGCTGAAAATGGGCAAATTGCAATCGACAAATTGCTTGAAAAAAGCTACGATATTATTTTAATGGACTTGCAAATGCCGATAATGAATGGCTTTGAGGCCACCGATTATATCCGTAATGTAATGAAATCAACTGTTCCCATTATTGCCTTAACGGCCGATGTAACTACCGTCGATTTAGAGAAATGCAGGTATGTGGGTATGAATGATTATATCGCTAAACCGGTGGATGAGCGGTTGTTGTACACCAAAATAATGAGTTTGGTAAAGAAACAAGCTATAATTGAGACAACAGCAGTTGAAGTGGCAGTTGAAGTGGCGATAATTAAACGCTGTATCGATTTGGAATACCTAAATCGTCGTACTAAATCAAACCCAACCTTAATGTTGGAAATGATTACACTTTATCTGGAACAAACTCCGCCACTGATTAGTGCCATGAAAAAGAGTTTGGAAGAAAAAGACTGGCAGGGGCTGCATTCTGCTGTACATAAAATGATTCCTTCGTTTGCTATTATGGGCATTAGTAGCGATTTCGAAAATATGGCCCGTAAAATACAGGATTACGCCAGCACTCAGGAGCAAGCGGAAGGAATAAATGAAATGGTTACTCAGCTTGGAAACATCTGTACACAAGCCTGCAAGGAATTAGAAGAAGAATTTATAAAGATTAAAGACAAAAAATGATGAATAACGAGAAAATTAAACTGTTTTTGGTAGACGATGATGCCTTCTATTTAAAATCATTGGAAATTGATTTTTTAGAACGAGCCGATTTCAGTATCGAAACCTATAGCTCAGGGGAACTTTGCATCGAGAACCTTTCGCATTGTCCTGATGTCATTGTGTTGGATTATTATATGGATAGCATTGATAAAACAGCTATGAATGGTCTTGAAACGCTGGATAAAATAAAGGCCATTAATCCTAATATACCTGTGGTGATGTTATCGTCGCAGGATAAAATCGACGTGGCTATTGAGTGCATGCACCATCAGGCCTTCGACTATGTGGTGAAAAGTGAAACCGCTTTTATGCGTCTGCAAAAAATTATAAGCTCAATATTCCGTTTCAAAAAAATGGAAAAAGAACTCAACTGGTACATGGATAGAATGTAAACAGTCATCAGTTAGTAGTCATCATCAGTGACACATGTCACACAGACTTGCGCTATTCTCCGACTACAAACGATATACTTGGACGAGAAGTAGCTACTTATTGATTTTCAGGTATGTTCATTATTCCAGTTTTCTTTTTTTTTCGCTTTTCTCAAGTAAAATGTTTTCAAATCGAAGAAACTCGTTATTTTGTAAACCTTAGTTCCCTCAAGAGGGTGCACAAAGCCCCACAAAGAGTAACAGATTTTAAAAACGCTGATAGCGGTCGAAGACCCTGTCAGCGTTTAATATTATAAACTAGTGTTATAAATGAATCACTAGAACCGAACCCCCAAACCTTTTTACCTTGTTGTAAATCTGAATATTATAACTGTAATAATCTAAACCTTAAATTGAATTCATGTTGTTTTAGTCTTGTATATTAGGCTGTAAGATTGGTTTGTGTTGCTATATTGTTGTACAAAGCAGCTCTATTATTTATCAGCCTTATTGCATTATTCTACAATAATACTCTAAAACTTACCAGCTTTGTTATATTTTAATAGAATAATACTCCATTAGTTACCAGCCTTGCTGCATTTTAGCAGAATAATACTCCAAAACTTATCAGCCTTGTTGCATTTTAGTAGAATAATACTCCATTAGTTATCAGCTTTGTTTCATTATTGTAGAAAGTAGCTCCATCATTCATCTGTTTTATAAGCACTTTGGGGTCTATTGCGGTCATATTTGGTTATAATAAAGTATTATTGCTGAATATTGTAGCTATATACCTTATTTCGGTATGTGTTTCGGTAAGTGTTTGGTAATAAGTGATGTGCTGTTGCGGAATAAAAAGAAAAAAAGAATGAAAGTTGTCTACGACAGACAACTTTCATTTTTTTTATATACTACACTATTCCGGGGAAGTGCTAGCTTTCAAAAAGTGTAATTTAACACGAGTTCGATATAAACGAATTAGAAATATGCTATAATTGAATTGTTTAGATGATAAATAAGGTTTTGTTTCGTAGCGATATATCATTCAACTAAGGTTCGAACTTATTTCTCTCAATATTTCACCTTAGCCGGAAATCAGAAAACAAGTTTTAAAACATTATTCCCCTATTTTTAAATGATTAAGCTACTAACCGTGTAGATTTTCATATAGAGCTCGCGTTAATCTAATAAATAATCAAACGTGTTTGTTGCGGTGGATAGTCTAGAACGGATACCCAATAGCAATATTCAGAACCAGATTTTCGCTTCTCCACGCACCGCTTCCAAGGTTAATTTGATTAATGACCCAGTGTTTGTTATTTACCAACCAGGGTGTACGCAAAGGTGTGGCCAGGTCGAAACGTAATACAAAAAATGAAACATCAAAGCGCAACCCGAAACCTGCCCCCACTGCCATCTCTTTCATGAAACTGCCCGCTGTAAACGGAGTTCCGATAGACGAAGTATTTGATTTCTGCAGCCATACATTACCCGCATCCACAAACAAGGCTCCTTTTATAAACTTATAAATACCAAAGCGGTATTCGGCATTGGCTTCCAGTTTTATATCACCACCCAGTTGCAAAAATACGCTGTTGGTGGTAGTTTGATGATAAGTCCCCGGTCCTAATGCATTAATCTGAAATGCCCGGATACTGTTGGGACCACCGCTGAAGAACTGCTTGTTGTAAGGCAAAACAGATGAATTTCCGTAAGCATCTGCCACGCCTGCATAAATCCGAAATGCTAACTTGTCTTTTTTATTGAAATTATAGTAAGCACGGCCATCGATGCTAAGTTTTGCATATTGCGAATAGACCGAACCAAGTATCTTTAAAGGATCGTTGGTGGTTGGCTTGTTGCCTGCTATCAGTTCGGCTAACGAAAACAGGTTGCCCGCAGTTTCTGCTGTGAAGTGGAGGTAAAACTGTACCTTTTTGTTTTGCAATATCTGCTCATTATAGGTGAACGAATAATTTGCCCCTACGATAAATTGTTCCTCATAACTCTTTTCCAAAAAAGGATTGGAATCGAGTAAGTCTTGAAACACATCCGATTTATTCCCTATCGTAGTATAACTTATGTTCAGTGGCATTAATTCATGTTCTGTTCTGAAACCGGCTTTCCACTTAAAACCATACATAAACTGGATGGTATTCATATTAAAATAGTTTACGCGTTTCAAAAAATTATAAGATAGTAACAAACTGGTTTTGGGAATGTAAATACTATTGGATGGTTTGACATGAAAGGGCACCAGGAATTTTGGAAACGTCAATTCTATCTGCGGATTTATGGCATACGAAAATGCATTTTTATTAGCACCGCTTATTTGTGCTTCGAACGAGCCGGCAAGCGATAGGTTTAATAATTCAGCCCCTTTGAAGGTATTTCGGTTCAATAAGCTCAGGTTCATACGCGGACCGGTGTAGTTGTTTGATTTGGTAACTACATCCAACTCGGCTCGAAACGTGTGTTCGGTCATGGGTGTCATTAAAATGGTAGCATCCAGACACCCGGTAGCAGTAGTATCACTCTCGGCAAACAGCACTTGTACAAATTTAAAGTTACCCATGGACATCAATCGGTTCAGGGTAATGGTGTGGTTTTCACGCGAGTAAAGTTCATCCTTGCGCAGGTAGACCGAGCGTAGAATAACATTCGGATAGATGTTCATTTCTGAGTTTTTCCCTTTAAAAACAGCCTTTTGAACTACTGTCGTATCTTTCAGACTATCGGTGGGTTGATCTCTCAAAGAGTAGTTCTGATCGATATAGACATTGTTGATACGATAAGCTGTTTTGGCATTTACCGGTATACTGTCTTTCAGACTCAGCGTGAATGAAATCGTATGACTTACGTTTGATGTGTCTGCTTTAAAAACCAAATAATCAGGATTAAAATAGAAATAGCCTCTGTTTTTCAATAACCCATCTATTCTTACTCGTTCTTCTTTTAGTTTCAGCAAACTATACTCGTCATCTACATTTATGAGCGAGTTTTTTTTATCCGAAACTACTATTTTCCGTAAGCTATCATCAGCAATAGCATAAACAAACTCTTTGATTTTGAAGGGTTGATGAACGTGAGTAGTGTAAACAACACTGGCAGTATGTTTCTTCTCAACGATTTTAGAATCGGTATAGCTATTAAAGATACCGATATTAAACAGTTTAGCATCAATAATGGCCGCTGTGGCACTCGGGTTTACAGCACTTATAAGCACCGGAGCTTCTCCGTTATTTTTCAACCATTTTCTAAATTTAGTCTTGGGGGTTGGTCCGGCAGCTTTGTACAACAATAATTGAGGGCGCATCCCCAAATAGCTACTGTTTGGCTTTGGACGCATAGCTCCTTGTGTCTCCGTTTTTATAATTTTGCTCTTTACTTTCTCTGCTGATACAATTTTTAATTGTGCACCGGTGTATAGCTTTTCATTTTCTTTCAAAATACTTACACCACTGCAGGCTGTAAAAAACAGGCAGAAGAGCAGGAAGAGAAAAGATCCCCAAACGCCTAACGCACGAAAGAGAACTAAGTTCCTATTACCTTTTATGTTGTTCTTCGAATTCATCTTGTTCTTTAATTTTAATGATCAGCACTAACGTAATTCACTTTCAGTACTTGTCCTACTTTTGGTGGAGTCAGGGGACTTTACTTCTTTCGTTGCCTTGGTGGCGTTTGCTCTGACTCTCTTTTTAGGAGCTGCAAGAAACTCTTTCCACTTGTCGAAATCGCGCACATACAACACGCCTACACCCGTTTCTACAATTTGACCTTCGATGGCACCATCGTACAGATTGTGTCGGAATCCTTTCAGGCGGTAACGACCATCCTTGGTCAATTTATATTCTACCGTTACATCGCTGGTAATTTCACTGGCCGAATTTTGTTTGGCTTTTTCGCCCTCTACATCTATGGTTCCGCCCAGCTGTACGGTTAATCGTTGATTGAACAGTTGTTGTTTTAATCCAATTTCTACCTGTGTTCGTCCCTGCGCTTGTCCCGATTGAAAATCATTATACGATTGAACATCAAAGTTTAATGACATGCCCGGAACTATCTTCGAACTCAACTGATTTAATTGTGCCGACAAAAAGTTGCTGATAGTCGACCGGAGTAGGGTAGACGTTCCACCCGATTCGGTTTGCAAAGGGTTTTCCTGCACAAACCTACCCAATACCAATAATGCAAAGACCTGTTTATTCAACAAGGATGGGTCATCGTTGAGCATGGTTAGTTTTTGGTTTACCGCGCCACCCAAAATACCTTTATCCTCGGGTGCCAGCTGAATCTCGAACGTAATCTCCGGCTTTAAAATTGCTCCACGCAGTTTCAGCAATACAATAAATGGGTACAATTGTTTGTATCCTCCCTGTTCAATATCACTTAAGCCCACCATCTGATCGGCTACCAGATCGAAAGGTGCTGCACGAACGGCATAGCTTGCATTCAGGCTAATATCAGCATCCAGAGGGTCGCCGTTCCAAATAATGGTACTACCGGGAATAATAACAAACTTACGTTTAATAACCGATTCGATGGAAATAAGATAACTTCCTTCGTTCAGATGATAAGCTCCGGTCAGACTCATTTTACCACTTTTGTCCATGGTGAAACTTAAGGCAGCATCACCTCTTACCACCAACGAATCGGACGATGCCGGATCCATAAGTAAGCGGAGGGTTGCTTCTTTATCCACTTCCACAACCGAGGAAAGGGCGAAACCCGTAAAGCCGGACTTTTTAATCACCTTCTTGTCGGTTTTGTACAATATCGAATTGGCATTTTGTACTTCATTAAATTCTACCACATCTTCGCCTTTGTCCGTCGTAACTTTGTCTTCGGGCACTGCAAAGGTAAAATTAGAGCCTTTTTTCATCTTCAGTTTTGCATTGATAACCGGCAGTGACATAGGTCCTTTAATATCAATCCGACTGTCAATAACCATGCGCCCGTAAAACTCTTTGTTGTCATTCACCGTGGTATTAAACAGCAAAAAGTTTCTGGAATTGATCTTCATGTCAAAAATGTAATCCGTGAAATGCTTCATTTGAATCTTTCCGTCGATAACAGCCTTGTGCTGATTGATATCCAACAAGGTAAAGGCATTGAAATAAAGACCATCCTTTTTCAACTGAATGGTTTCATGTTTCAATTCGTAGCGATTGTTGAAGTAGGTCGGATTCATAAATGCATTGTTGAACGTAAGTTCCCCGGTAACATCGGGCTCTGTGGTATTTCCGGATACCAGGAAGTTTCCACTCACTGTTCCTGTTGTTTGGGTTATCTGACCCATCGAAAAGGCTTCAACGGTTTTCATCGACAGCGATTGAATATCCGCTTTTATGTTGAGTGAATTGTCACCACCATTGGGAATAAAATATCCGTTGGCCATCAAATTATTGTCGGTTCCCGATAGTTTTGCCGTAATGTCAAATCGTTGCGTTGTAGGGTTATCACCCTTCACAGTCAGGTTTCCAATGGGCACATTCCGAACATTCAGGTTGCTAATGTCAGCATTGGCAATGATACCATAGGAGTTGTTGACTCTTTTCAACAGCACATTTCCGTCTACACTTCCTTTCACCAGACTACTGTCTTTTTCAACAATGCGGGATAAATCCTCCAACTTAAAGTTTTTGATGCCGATATTCAAATCATCGTTATATGTATCGTGAACCGAAGCTATGTTCAACTGACTCTGCCCGTTGTTCATAAACAGGTGGTGAATCATAAAGCCCTGTTTGCCAAAAGCAATATAATTGTCGGGAGCAATAGCCCAATGTTGATCCATGATGAAGAAATTAGCCGGATCGAGTGCCAGTCTGTAGTTAGCCTTATCTTTGGTTATTTGTGATTGAATGACTAACCTTTTGATTTTTTTATCATCAATAGAAGACAAATTGGCCAGTATCTTATTATTAGCGATTTTTCCATCGAATAAAAAGTTGGCAAAGTTGATCTGACTGTTGCCAATACTTGAACTTGACACCTTATAGTTCAAGGCTGTAGAATCAGAGATAACATCCACCGCCATCCCATCAATTTCAGTTGATCCATACACAATTCGATTCATGTTGGCGTTCAGTTTCAATTCGTTTTTCCTGCTATCAAAACTTCCTGTAATCATTCCTGGCTCAAACTCTTTGAGTTGTGGCAACAGCACTTCCGACAAAATAGGATGGTTGCGAAGTTGGATTTGGAAGGTGAAATTTGAAGGTGAAATATCCTTTTTTGTTGCCGGAGTATCAGCAAATGGAAAATAATTATTCAGGAACTGACTCATGGCTGCCGGAAGTGAAGCCGGAGAAATACTTCCGTTGTATTTCAAGCCGATAATCGCACTTTCAAAACTGAATTCACTTTTATTTGTTTCATTAATCGAAGCCACAAGCACTGAATCGAGCGCGTATTTTTTGCCGTTTTGTATCAACACAAGACTACTTATTCCGGCTTTACCATTTAGTTTGTTCACAGTACCACCTCTTAAATCGGCAGTAGCAGCCAATCCTATTCGCAGATCTTTTTCAGTGAAGTTTAATTTTTGAAGGTCGGCACCTTTCAGGTTTAAATGGAATTTATATTGTTCCTTTTCAGGGGTCATGTTTACCAATCCGTCGAAATCCAGTACTGCATTCTTATCGTTCAGGTTCACTTTTCCGCTAAATTCACGACCACTTACATTTCCGTCCACCAATAAGTTATGATACAAATACGTATTGAAATAAATTTCTGTTGCATTTGCTTTTACATTCGCTTTCATGGTTTCGGGCTTGAGTCCGGTGCCATTTACCTGCGCGGTTAATGATACAGGGCCATACATGTTCTTGTTGTTGAGCAGACTTCCCACATCGAAATTATCGATGGTAATGTTACCGTTGAAATTCTCTTTCGGATCGATGGTGCCCATCATACTTGCAGCACCAAAGCTACTTTTTACATCCATGGTGGTTGCAAAAGCAGTCATTTTTCCTTTGAAATTGGCAAGTAAGCTGATATCGTCGGGCAAACTTATGTTTTTGGGTAGTGACGAGCCGGCTATCATGTTCAAATCCTGCTTGCCCGAAACCACTTTCATGTTTGGAAAATTGTACGAAGCTGTTTTTGCGTTCTGTAATCCTACGATACTAAAATCGCTCTCAATTACAGTTTTTGCTCCGGTTTTCACAACAATATTCGTTCCTTTCAAATTCTTTATCGAACCGTTTATCTGCCCCGAAAGAGTCGTGACGTTTGTTTTATTTTTAAAGAAATCCTGTCTGATCAATTGAGGGTTGAAATAGAGAATATCTGCATTTTTGAAGCTGGCATTCTTCAAATTGACATGCAACACCAGGTTAGGCAATGATTCCGACAAGGTTTGTAAGGACTTAAACCGCAGATTCACATCTCCGTCAATCGACGAATTGGTGGTTTTTACTTTCAACTTTTTTGCAGTTATGGAATAGTGATCCATGCTGAAATCGGTCGAAAACTTAGTGATGACAAAGCCATTCTTATCAATGGCATTGAACTTCAAAAGGATGGCTTTGGTATTGGACGATGTATAATGGATATCCTTTGCTTCCAAATTGAAATATTTGAGGTAGACGTGATTGGGGTCAAACGATTCTTTTAGAACCGGAGTGTTTTCCACATTATAAGCAACCGAATTGTCGGCAAGTTCAATTGCTTTCACATTCACATCCCAGTCGTTTGCAGTCGTTGCGATCGATTCTGCATTTTTCGTTTTAATTTTAGAACTTGTATTAACGCTGCTATATTTCACATCGCTTTTCTCCAAACGAATTTTATCCAGCGTCACCAATTGTTTTCGTAAATCTACAGAGCCATCGTTTAATTCAAACTCCTTAATGCGGGCAAAGACCGATTGTTGATGAACAGAATCCTCGTAGGTGATGGTAGAATTGTTGATTTGAATTTTATGAGCGGAAATTAATGGCAGAACACCTCCTGAACTCTGTGTCTTTACTTTTTGTGATGCTTTCATCATCACCTTTGCCTTTAAACCATCCACCAACAAATTATCGATGCCATAAACGGCATTTTTCAGGTCGAGTTTATCTACCGATAATTCAATGTTTTTAAGAAATGCATTTACATCCATTCCACCATATTCGTCATCATAACGAAGTTGGATATTTTTCAGGCTCACATTATCTATTGAAAATGTCCACTCGGAAGGTGTTTTGGTTGTATCTTTTTTGGTAGGACCGGCAAATGCGGTTATCAGAAAATTGTAATTGAACAATGAATCTGTTTTGGTACTGTACAGATTCAACTTCACGTTTTCCAGACGAATATTGTTGATGTTTATTCTGCTGACAAACAAATCTTTGATAGCTATATTGATGTCAGCCGCTCCGGCATAAATCATAGTGTCCTTTTTCTGATCTTCCAGAAAAAGGCCTTTCAGCACTACCGTTTTGGGGAAAGAAATACTTACACTTTCAATTTCGACGCGTGTATGTGTTTTGTTGGTCACAAAGCTCGTTGCGTAATTTACAATCCGGGTTTGAACAAAGGGGATTTGAATGATGGCGGCAATGAGGAGGAAGATAAGCACGAAGATGACAACCACCCACAAGATTGCTTTCAGTATTTTCTTTATGATAGGAAGTGCTTTATTCATTGAAAATTAAATTGTTCATTGGCAGATTATATCAATCGCCGGTATGTTTATGCGAAGGATCAGTTGATCATTTTGAAATTGGCTATGAAAAGTTACCTTTCCATTAAATTGATTCGTTATTCATAAATCCCCAACCTGTTTTTGAGCATTGTCAGTTCGTCTTGCAAAGCATTAACGCGCTCTAATAAATGGCTGATGGTTTCAATACCTTCGAGATTGATGTCCAGTTCGTAATAGAAGCGAACAAATTTCTCCAACTGAAGAAGTTGATTGGAATCAATAAACCATGCATTTTCAATCATGGTAATTTCAATCAGTCCGTTTTGTTGTAACGAATCGACAAATGAAATTTCAATTTCGTGCTTAGCACAAAATTCATCCAGGGCTATCAGATTTTCTATTTGCATTTTTTTTTGTCTATGGTCTAAAGTCTATAGTCTTGATTTCTATCTTTCGTCCTTTGTCTTTGCTCTTTCATCTTTGATCTTTACTCTCTCGTCTTTCTCAGTTCTTCGAACAATGCCTTTTGTTTCTCGGTCAGATTTGTCGGGATCTTAATGTTGTACGTTAGCTGTAAATCGCCGAATTGTCCTTCACTTTTATAAACAGGAAATCCCTTGCCTTTCAAATTTACTTTCGTTCCATTTTGGGTTTCGGGTTTTACTTTCAGTTTTACTTTT
Source organism: Paludibacteraceae bacterium (assembly GCA_942493025.1). GTDB lineage: Bacteria > Bacteroidota > Bacteroidia > Bacteroidales > Paludibacteraceae > Paludibacter. Next base: position 1,907,984 of record OW818663.1, on the reverse strand, counting down.
CCGTCCAGCGTGTCGATGGTAATTTCGCCACCCAGCACAGCTGTGTACATATCTACATCCACCGTTTGAAATAAATTATGCCCAAGGCGTTTTATCTTAGAATGATTGGCAATGACGAATGAAATATACAAATCGCCGTTCGGACCACCATTGATCCCCGAACCTCCATGACCTGAGATTTTAATCGTCTGCCCGTTTTCCACACCCGCAGGAATAGTAATACGGATGGTTTTTCCATTTACCGTCAGCGTTTGTTTGTGAGTTGTATAAGCATCTATCAGTTCCAGATGCATCTCGGTAGTGTAATCTTCACCGCGGTACTTTACCTGTCGGCCTCTGCTGCTTCCGCCTCCAAACATTGATTCGAAAAAATCAGAGAAATCACTGCCATGCTGTCCGCTAGAGAAGCCACCACCATACGAACCTGCCGATCGAGATTGCTGTTTTTGCTTTTCAAACTCTTCAGCATGTTGCCAGTCCTTACCGTATTGATCGTATTTCTTCCGTTTTTCAGGATCGCTCAGTACTTCGTTGGCTTCATTTATTTGCTGAAAATTAGTCTTTGCATCGGCATTGTTCGGGTTTAAATCGGGGTGATATTTACGAGCCAACTTTCTGTAGGCATTCCTGACATCTTTTGCCGATGCCGATTTATCCAATCCTAATACCTTATAGTAATCTATGAAATTCATAATTATACAATTAATTAAGACAAACAGAAAAATTGTTTGCGGTCAAAAAAAACAAAGGAATACGTGTAACCACAAAGGTACTAGGAATTTAATATAAATATTGGGCACTAAGGTAAAACCAGAGAATGTCAGAAGTTTTAAACTTTGTGTCACTAGGTGTCCTTAGTGACTTAGTGTTGTGTTTTTATTAATTATCCCTGATAGTTTGTATTAAACTGATGCCCGAAATAAAGAATACAAGTCCGAGGATAGTGAAAATAACAACTTCTTTGATGGCGTGCGTACCGCCCGATAAATTAGCAAATAAAACGGCAGCATAAATCAGGCCAACGATTCCAAGGACAGTTAGTAATGCTCCAAAAATTCTCTTGATATTCATATTGTTTTGTTTAATAAAAATCATTTTGAATGGGAATATCCCACACTACAAAGATGGAACATATATATGAACTATGTGTTACATAATTTCACAAAGAACTTACATAATTCACACTTGCAATCGAGTTACACTATGGAAACATTGACTCTCTGTCTATTCAAACAGCATCTATTTCTTATTGTTTATTTTAATGGTTTTTAATTCAATGCCTATTTCATCTACATGTTGATTCATCGTGGCCTTAAACAATTCCCACTTTAGTTTTTCGTCTTTGTTGTATTCGTCCAGCTGTATGGATAAACCGTTGTTTTGTTTTTCCAGTTCGGTTATTTTCTTACTCCAATCTCTGCTGTTATCGCCACTTTTCTTTATCTCAATAATTCTGTTCTGATTGATTTCAATTCTTTTTGATATTTCCTTTTTAAACTCCGTTCGTTCGTCTGTAATTTCTTTTTTTAGCACCAACTTGGGTTTGGAAATTTCAAAAGTCATGGCTTCATTCACCACAGCACTATCGTTTGTTTGTTTTTTTTCCTGCTTTACACGATTGAAGGCGGCATCGTTTCTCTGTTCGCGCGAAGTGCACGAAACAACCATCGCCATCAGGAATAGAGCAGCAACTTTTGTAAATATTTTCTTTTTAAAATGCATACGTTTATATTTATATGACTCGTAAGCCGGTTGTTCCTGTAACTATTTACAAAAACGGTATTGCAGCTACTTCTGCTGTGTGGCATTCGTAGCGTGAGGATCGGGAGTCCATTGTTCCATGGTAAATATCTCTTTGTACGATTTTGGTTCAATACCCAGACTGCCTGAATAGGGGTGATCCAGCATAATGATGATAAAGAAGATCATACCTATAAAAACGCCCATTAATCCATTGAGGGTGATGTGCATGATGGAATGCTCGATATCCATGAGCATGGCACAGAGCAAGGTAATCAATGCTCCGAAAAGAATGGGCAACCACAAAGGCCCGGGAATTTCGGTTTCCATAGAGCTAATCCTAAGCTGGCGATAAGCGGCCAACTGATTTAAATGACTAAACATTTCGGCAACCAATTGTACCTGAAAAGGATTTTTTGGGTTGAGATTTTCCATTTTATTAAAAACACGATTTAAGGACACAGTCGTTTTGCGACTGGTATTGAGATGTTCCATCCTGGGAAATTCATCGTCAATGACATTATACACAAAATCGAGGTACACGATCATGAGTTGTTTGGACTCCAAGGTGTCAGGATAATATTTTATGTCGCGGTACATGCCCATGGCCGAGCTACCCTCTTTTACCACATTGCCCCGCGTATCGTTCAGTTGCCCCCACACCATAAACACCACAAAACTAAGAAACATGGAATAGAAACTGGCAATGGCCAGAAACAAAAAGCCTGTCACTTCATTGTGCGAGCGTAAAATTCTGACGTTAATGCATCTTCGAAAACAATAGGTTCCCAATCCCGCCACTATCCCTCCAAATGAGAGTAGCAACAGGAACAGCAAAAAAGGTGGTATCTGCAACATATAGTAAGTAATGGCCATTTGCTTCTCTGATTTTCCGGTGAAAATAAAATAATAATCTGTGTCACAAAGGTAGTGCCGTAGGTGTCAAGTCGTGTTACAGAATAATGGGCGGGATTTACATGATTCACATGTTTTTTGGGGAATAAACAGGTTCCTGTTTCTATGTTTTTTCGCAACAGTTTGCACACAAAAAAGCTCTTTGGCATTTACAGAAGCCAAATTAAATTACAACGATAGCATACCCGGCTCAGTTATGAACTAATCTTTTTTGTAGGTATAATGTAAAGTGGGATAGCTGTTTTCTTTAGTACTTCTTCAGTCGCACTTCCCAAAAGAACATTTTCCAACCATTTACGGCTGTGCGATCCCATAACGAGAATGTTGGCATTCAGTTCTTTTGCTGTTTTCAATATTGTTTCAGCAACATCTCCTTCTTTGATAACTACTTTTATAGATTCATCGCCGAGATGATTTTTGGCTTTGTTGAGAAACGCTCCGGTTGATTTATGCAAGTCATTCAGAATCTCCACATGAAATGTGTGCATATAACTATATCCCGAGTAATAGACCATTTGTTCGGAGATTACATGCAGCAATATTGTTTCGGCATTCATAGCGTTTGCCATCAAATAACCCTCTTCAGCAACTTTCAGCGATGTTTCATCGTAATCCAAGGCGATCAATACTTTCTTTGTTTTCATGGCCATTGAGTGTTTAAATTTATACAATCTGTTCTTGCCGTAACTATGTATATATAAAACAATTCGCAGGCAATTTTTGCCACGAAAATTAAAAAAAGATGTCATATTTAACGTGAACTATTCTATTTGCCGATACCTCCCGGATTGGAAAAATCGAGATTGAACACAATACGTACTCTATCCTTAACAGATCCCGTCATTGATTGAATATTTGAACTAACCAACAGTGGAAAATGAATCTCGAAGAAATGCCATAAACCAACCTTTATACCGGCTTCTGCAAAAAAAGGAGAGCGATGATTTGCGTCGAGTCCGTGGTCGTTAATCAATAGATTGACAAATGGTTTGACTCCGAATTTACTTGCCTTGCCGGGCAGACTGCTTGACAAAGAAAGTGACACCAACCAATTGCTATACCCGAGTTTCTCATTAATTGCTGAAACTAATCCCCCTTCAGATATTGTCATCTGTCGTGAGAAAAAGGAGGTTGGATAAGCTGTAAAACGGTCGGGGTACATACCTTCGTAGAGGTATTGTTCACGTCCGCTTCTGCCACTTGCTGCAAGTGCATAAAAAGGGTGCGAAGCAGTGTTTTTCAACATGGCACCTGCGAATAACCGTATCTCAAGTCCGTTGTTTCTTCCATTGTAACTTTGCAGATAATTGAAATCGACTGCTGCTTTTTGAAATGATTTGCCCGACTCAATTGAAAGCAATAAATTGTAAGGATTGACCCAACTTGTTTTCTGCAAATTGTAACCCAACTGAACATAGCTATTCAGGTCGGCTTTCTCCTTGTTTTCAATTTGATAAAGATCGGAAGCCAAAATATATCGTCCGTAAACTTTTTGTTGCAGAGGACTTGTAGGACGGTTGGCTCTGAAATGAATATCCAGACCGCCCATTAGCTTTTGATAATTCTGATTGCCCGGAGCCCCAAACTGTGTTCCTTCAAGGGTTATCTTTGCCAGACGAATAAAATTATTATAAGGCGCTATGTGGTACGAGATTCTACCAAAACCGACTATATCCGAAGAGTTGAAGGTGTAAAAAGGCATCACAAAATACTGAAGCCGTTTAGGAATAACAAACCCGTTGTGCAACGCCACTCCCAGCATAAAACCATTTTCGCGATTCCAGTTGGCTGCGGGCAGATACATGAGTGAGTGCTTCTCCGTATCTTCGATACTGAGTAAAAGTTGAGCTTGTATAGGATCAGCTTTCGGGAAAAGACCGGAAGTGTGGATATTGTTATTGAGTCTATATAGTTCAGGCATAACATGCCCGGGGTCTATTTTCAATTCGGTAAAATGATCTTGTGGAATATCTATCCATTTCTGTCCTATAAAACCATCTTCCCATTTTTCAAAACGTACCGAATCATCCACCAATCCGACAATAAGTAAGGGAGAAGCCAGTTCACCTACATTTTCAATAAGTACCCGTTGGTTTTCGTAGCGAACCATCTTATAATCGAGTCGCTTGGTAGTGCGTAATACATCATCAAAAAACCAACTCATATTTTTATCCGTGCGCGACTGAAAGGCTTGTCGAAGATCATCAGGTTGTGGGTGCTTGAATTTCCAATTCCCATAATAATCATGCATTATCGCATCGAACAAGCTATCGCCCAGATAAGCCCTCAGGTAGTTGAATGCGATGGACGCCTTGTTATATAAAATCAGGCTGTAATTTATGTCGCTAAAGTCGGTGGATGCAATGTCAATGGGCTGCTCCATATTGTTTCGGGCAGTTACCAGCCATTCGAGCTCCATCATTCTTTGTTCCGGTAATTTGTCGATATGAAAGAATTTTGCCTGCTTTTGCTTGTTCAGATAATTCTCCCATAGTTTTTTGTCGGGATACCTTTTGGCCAGATAGCGCACTTCATAAGCCGTTGTGATTCCTTCGTCCATAAACGGAAACCTGCGTTCGTTAGAACCCAGTGCCCCATAAAACCAGTTGTGACAGGCTTCGTGCGCTATAACTTTGTCCAACGAGTATGCATCTTTGGTGAGTCCAATAACAGTAATACCCGGATATTCCATTCCCAGACCGGCATTGAGAGCACTTTGCACAGCGGTGAAACTGTTGTAGGGATAATCACCTATCCATTCCGAAAAATCGGCAATAGCATGATTAATATACGGTATTGCTTTTCCCAAAAGTCCGGATTGTTGATTGGTGAACATCAACCAGGTGGTTACTTCTTTGCCCGATGCGGGGAGTAGCACCTTCCCTTTCAATACATGAAAGCGTTTATCTGCAAACCATGCAAAGTCGTGAATGTTAGTGCCGGTGTAGTGCAACGTTTTGGTTTGTGAGGAGGAGTTGGGAAAGCTCACTGTTCCTTTCTTTGAATTACTCATCCAACTAGTATCGGCAGCAAGTTTGTTCAGCCGCTCGACTTCCGTTTTTGTTTGTAAATCACCGCTTGCCCCCACGGTGTAATTTTCGGGTAGCGTGATGCGAACATCAAAACTTCCAAATTCCGAATAAAACTCACCTTGGTCGAGATAGGGCATTTGATGCCAGCCGGTGTTGTCATAAACAGCCGGTTTGGGATACCATTGCGATACCTGGTACGATTCGCCGATATGCCCAAGACGAGAAGTAACTCCTTTCGGAATATTGACATGAAAGGGTGTAGTGATAATAATAGACCGACCGGGATAAAGCGGTTGGTTCAATGTAATTTTGCAAATATCCGGTTGGTCGGGGAGGAGCTCCCAACTCACTTTTTGCTTATCTACTTTGAAGTTCAACGAGTCCACGTACCCTCGCAGTTGTGGGTCGTCGAACAAGCGCTGCTTGCCTTTTTTTTCGAAAAGCTGTTTGGCTAAGTTGGTTGTATTGTTCGAATAGGCGTTAGGCCACAGATGAAAATACAAAAACAGCAGTGTATCCGGCGAATTATTGAAATATTCCACCTTTTCGAAAGCCGACAACTCATGCCGTTTATCATTGAGTGTAACGTCGATGCTGTAGTTTACTTTTTGCTGAAAATACTGTTGCGAAAAGGCCTTTGGAAGCATTCCAACTATCATTAAAAAAACGAATAATGTTTGTCTCCGTTTTCCGGTATCGAAATGTAGGCATGTATTTTTCACGGGTATTATGTTTGATTAAATTTGATGTTGTTTCAACTCAGATACTTATGTCTGCGAAATCAGCGAGATTTGCGGGAGAAAGTATTCTGTGAGATTTCCCCAGGATGTATTATTCGGTGCCCGCCGATATCGCTGATTTCGCAGATAAGAGAATCTTTATTGAATTTGGAGGCTCTTAAAAAATACAACATTCTATTCAGACCAGTACTTATCTAAAAATAGAGCTCTGCATAAACACAGAACTCTATTTTTTATATGAAATAACCTTATTGATTATAGAATCAACAAGATAATGATAATAACAAGGAGGGTACTACCACCAATGTAAATGTAACTACCATCCTTACGCATGGTTTCTTTAATGTCTTTCAATTCGGATTTCAATTCCTTTTTTTCAGTTGATGAAAGTTCCGATTTGTCCATTTCACGAATTTCTTCCACACGTGCTCTGTAATTACTTACTTCTTCTTCTGTCAATTTGGTAGTTGCTTCGGTGGTTGCGTTAGCTGATGTTTTAGCTGCAAATACAGGTGCTGCACTCAACGAAAATATCGCTAACAGTGCAATAAAAATAGTTTTTTTCATTTTCGAATATTTTAAATTAGATGTTCATTGATGGTTGTAAAAGTAGTTGGATATGCTACCGGAGTAGTTACATAATTTAAAGAATAAATTACATAATTCACAGATAGTTGAATGGCCGGTGAGCAAAAACTCATTTAATCTCTGTCGTAACCACGGTTGTTTCGGTGTCCACGATGATTGTCGTCACCCACAATTATTACCGCATTAGTTCTGTGACGATGGTTGTCATGTTTATGAAACCAACCTCTATGTCTTCCATTATTTGTATGGCTTGTTACTGTGCATGATGTCATACCTCCCAGTAGTAGGGCAAGAAACAAAATCGTCAGCATACTTCTTAGCTTTTTCATCATCTTTGTTTTTTAAGTTGTGATATGGAACGTGTAGAATTACTTTTCAGACATGCCAGTGAATGCCTGTGTTATACTTGTTTCCTATCATTTATTCTGTTTACAAAGATCGGCCAGTTGCATGGCTGATGTGTTACATAATTACCGGAATAAGTTACATGATTCACAGTTTGACCTGAGATTAGACCCGAAAAGCAATGCCTACTTGAGGCTAAGCCCATAATGCAAAAACCTGAATACGAATATCTGTCGATGGACGAATATTCGTATTCAGGTTTTTTTATAATTATACAAAGACAGTACTCTGTATTGATTTGATATGATTAGCCGTTGTCCTAGCTAAAACAAATCTATTGTCCAATAACAAAAAATATGTCGGTGCTCTGCACCTCACACTTCAATAACTATCGAATTTCTACAAATATTGCGGGACGCCGTCCCTTTGAGTGTTCCCAAATAAGGTGCAGATGGAACAGTCCGACTTATCGGATGCACCTTAATCTTTGTAGAAAAGAGTAGAAAAGAAACAAGAGAGGTGCAGAGCACCGATATATTTTCGTTAGATTCTGACCAGGTGATAAAACGGATATTTATTAGTGCAATTTACTAACGCTAATCTATGGGTTTATTTGAATTGGCAACAAGTGATAACAGGCAAGTCTGTTCACCCGCTATAACTACTCCTTCCATGCGTACACGACTTAGAGTTATATTATCATAGCCAAGAGTTATCTCACACGACACTTTACTTTTTTCAGTATACACTTTTTTGAAAAAAACATTAAACACATCTCTCGATTGTTCCGAAACATACAACTTAAAGTTGCTGTTTACCAAACTAAAACGTCTGTCGCCCAACATCTCGGCACCCGTAAAGTTTATTTCCAAAATGGTGCCATCGGCAGCCAGCGTAAAATAGCCCACTGGTGCCAGATCGTACAGCATGGTGTATCTTTTTAATGCCGACGCCGCTATCTCGTTCGTTTCGCGTAATTCCTCGTTCTGCATTTCAAGCTCTATCTCCTGCACTTGTAATTCATGCAGCAGTTTTTTGACATCTTGCTCTGTATATTGTTCGGCTTGTAATAGTCCTTCGGTTCGTTGTTTAATTTTCAACTGTTCCTCTGCTCTAAGTCGAAGTAATTGGGCGTTAGTCAAACTATCTGCTGTAATATTGCTCATAACGCTTTTGTTTTTATTTTGTTATTAAGATGACTCATGTTGGATATGTCGGCCTATATTGAAAAACATTTTCAGTGTAAAGATAAGCCCTTTTTACATAAAATGAGTTTTACTGGTTTAGCATAATTCATTAAAACTTACTCCTTTTCCGGTTTCAAGGGTACTTCCACCGTTGCAATTTCACTTGGCCCCACTCTGCCCGAAAACATATTGGCATAAGCATGGGTAAACTCAGCACCATAGAGCACTATGGCCGACGAGTAGCTGACCCAAAGCATAATAAGAATAATGGAACCCGCCGCACCATACCCGGTACCGGGATTAACGCTACTAAAATAGATTCCCAACGCATATTTCCCTATTCCAAACAGCATGGCTGTAACAAAGGATCCTATCCATACATGTTTCCATTTGATCCTGGCATCGGGCAATATCTTAAACATAAGTGCAAACAAAGCAGACAGAATCATAAATGACAAAAATGTATTCAAACCCTGTAATAGCAGCAAAAACGAATCGGAAAAATGACCGCTCAACCAGGCTCCAAACCCGGCAATCAATGCCGAAATCAATAAGGATATGATAAGCAGAAAGGCAATGGAGATAATTAGTCCGAATGAAAATAAGCGAACGCGTATTATTTGCCAGATACCCGATTTACCGGCATCTAGCTTCACTCCCCAAATGGAATTCAGCGCATTCTGAAATTCGGCAAACACGCCTGTAGCCCCTACCAGAATGGTAATAACACCCACCACAGTGGTGAGTAACGAATTTCGCATTCTACTGGCCTGCACGATAATATCCTGAATCTGATTGGCTGTTTCCACACCCATGGTAGACGTAAACTCAGCCGCCACCTGATGATTCACCGCCTCGCGACCGAAGAAATAACCCGCCAGGGTGAGGATCACCACCAACAATCCCGGTAAAGAGAAAATGGCATAATACGCAATGATACCACTCTCGCGAAGAGGATCTTTGTCAAACCAGTTGACGAAAGCATTTTTCAGAACGGTAAATATCTTTTGAACAGGAGTTCTCATGTGTAGCAAGTAATAATAAAAAACAGGCAATAGACAGGACACCGCAACGGGAGTCTCACTATCATTCCACTCAAGTATAAATGTACCTGACTATTACTTTACAAATTTAGGAAGGTTCAGGTGCACAATTGTTACATAAATTTTAGTAAAAGTTACATAATTCACATGTTCCAGTTCTTTAGTGGGGGTGCTAGAAGAATAAAAGCTGCCTCTGAAGAGAGTACCTAAACGGCATTCGAAATTCTAAAAGCTAATAATTCGAAAATTTAGGAATTGTTAAGTTATTTTATTAAAAGCAATTTTATTATTTAAATCATTTGTTCAATTTTTGCAATTACAATGAATTAACCTAACGCTAACCGTCTGTCGTTTACTGATACATAGAACTAACCCACTATGCAAAAACAAATCTGGAATGCCCTGAACCGTCCGTTTCCTTTATTTCTGTCGTGCCGCAAAGGTTGGTTTTATTTTGCATGGCTCAACCTTATTCTGGTGGTGCTGGCCAATGCCCTTCAGCCCTTTGGACTTATCAACTGGCACGAGTTTCATAAGCCACTCGTGTTGGCCGGTTATATCGTTGTGTTTTTGGGAATGTATGGATTGTTGTATATGATTCTTTCGTACTTCCGTGCCGATTATTATCAACCCGATAGCTGGACGATAAAAAAGGAGTTGCAGGTGCTGTTGTTTTACATACCCACCACTGCCTGTTGCACCTATCTGTTTGCCGACTTCTCAGTGCAGGGTTTTGAACTCAGCATGTCCTCGTTCTTCGAACTTCAGTTTTACAACGGCATACTGGGCATGATCTCTATTCCTTTGTTTGGTTATTTTGTGGATAACCGGCTCAACCCAACCAACACCGCGAGGCGCAGGGCACGGAAAGAGCATAAAGCATCTGCCGTGAACATGACCGAAAAGCAAGCCCGCGATATTCTGCAAAAGCTGCATGACGCGATGGAGACCCGTCAACTTTATCTGTCCAAAAAATGCAGCCTGAAACTGATGGCCGACCGTGCCGGCATTCCCGCCTATCGTATTACCGTAGCTATCAATACCTAGTCCGACAATAACTTTACCGATTTTGTAAACAAGTACCGTGTAGAACATGCCTGCCGGATACTGCAGGACAGTAAAAATAAAAGGCTGAAACTCGAAGCCGTAAGGTTAGAGTGCGGCTTTGGAAGCAAAGTCAACTTCTACGCTGCCTTCCGTAAGTTTAAAGGAAAAACTCCGGCGGAGTATCTTGCGGGGTTGTAAATTCTCCTACTACATAAATATTTACAGTTTGTGTATATGTTTCTATGGAAATAGTTGGTGGCATTAAATATGTTATTTATCTTTGGGAGAGAGAAAAACTATTTTTAATAACTCAGGGGGTGACTTTGAGTCACCCCCTGAGTAGACTGAGTAGAGTTAAGGTTGCAACTTTAAGCGCACACCTATTAAAAAACTAAATAACCGAGAGTATATGAACTTTGAAACCGGAAATTTATATCATATTTACAATCAGGGAAATAATCGGCAGAAGATATTTTTTTCACGCGAAAATTATCTATTCTTCCTGAATAAAATAAAGACTCACATCCTTCCACATGCCGATATAGTGGCCTGGTGTTTAATGCCAAATCATTTTCATTTAATGATTTATGTGCATGATTTAGAAATTGAAGTAAATAGTAGTGAGGGTGTCACTGCAAGTGACGCCCTCACTAAAGCTAAAACCCTCAATGAATCTATTGGAGTTTTACTTCGTTCTTATACCAGAGCAATAAACAAACAGGAAAATTCAACAGGTTCTGTTTTCCGGAAAGAAACCAAAGCCGAATGTCTAACCAAAGCCGATGGTATTACTCCTTCATTTTATGGTTTTCATATTAATGTTCGTATTCCTGAGAAAGAATATCCGCAGGTTTGCTTTAATTATATACATCAAAATCCGGTGAAGGCCAACTTCGTAAAACTACCTGAAGAATGGGAATTTTCATCCTACGCCGATTATAGTGGTATCAGAAACGGAAAATTAATCAATAGAGAGCGAGCAGCAGAATTTGGATTAGTACTCAGTTATTGACCATCGTTGGCACGGTCTGTTTAATAACTCAGGGGGTGACTCAAAGTCACCCCCTGAGTGGATTGAGTACAGGTACTATTGACTGATAGCAGAAGTTGAATATTTTCAACTAATTAGTTTTGTGTAGATTGGCTTTGGGTTCGGTGCGCTGCACCTTTATAACTTTCATTTATAATATGCTACAAATAGTACGGTGCGCTGCACCTCCGCTTAGGTGCAGCGCACCGTACTATTTGTAGTAATCAAACCAATCCCATGCCCAAAAGGTGCAGCGCACCGAACCATTACTTTCTTTTTTTTAAACCCTTTCACTAGCCGATAGCCTATCTACCATCGGTTGTTACATTCAATCGAAAAACACGGTTCCTGTCTGATTTTGTACCCGTGTAAACAAAAAGTGTTGCCTTACAAAAACATTTTATACTCGTATAAACAAATTTTGTTGCCCTCCAAAAATTGTTTGTTGCCCTCCAAACGAAAAGTGCTGCCGTCCAAAAATATTTTGGAAGCGTCATACTGATTTTTGTTGCCTTCCAAAAAGTCTTTATACCCGTATAAACGAAAAGTGTTGCCATCCAAAGATGTTTTGGAAGGGTCATACTGATTTTTGTTGCCCTCCAAAAACTTTTTATACCCGTCCAAACAAATTTTGTTGCCCTCCAAACCGTTAAATGCCGGCAACAAACGTAAGCTATTCGTCAAAAGAGTTCAGCATTGCGATGCTGAACTCTTTTGATCCGAAAAAATTTGCACAGAAACTTCCTGTCCCCTAATTTTGGCAGCATAAAACTTAAAAAATAATGATGATGAAAACGAACACTGCAGTTTTGCATTTAAAGAGTAAAGACCCTCAGAAAGTCTACAATCTGTCAGGTAGAGTATACACGAGTATGTTTGCCAACCAATCAATTTTTCAAACTACCGATCCAACTATAGAGGCATTTGGTACGGAAGTAACCAAACTGGACACGGCCATCAAGGCAAAGGATGGAAGTAAAGTAAAGGCGCAGACCGTCATCGATCAGACCAATGTGGTTCATCTGATGCTAAAAGATCTGATTGTTTACGTCAACAAGGTAGCCGCAGGCGATACTGCTATTATTTTGCTATCGGGCTTTGATTGCAACAATGAGCCTATGCTACATGATATTCCGGCTAAAGCTGTGATTAAACGGATAGAAGATGGAAGTGTGGCTTGCAGTGCCAAAATTTACATGGATGCCTTACCTCATGCCGACCGCTATAAAGTGGAAACTTCCAACAAGCCGGATGATGCTGAAAGTTGGGAAACACAAATAGATTATGGCGGGTTAAAGAGACTTGAGATTAGAGATCTGGTAGTAGCACAGAAAATATATATCCGCGTATCGGGTGGAAACACGCACGGTTGGGGTGCACCGAGTGAACCAATGGCGTTTATACCAAGGTAATCAAACCCAAAACCACCCCTAAATCCCCTGAAGGGGACTTGAAATTACTACCGTCTCCTATAAACACTCTCTATAGTTGTTGAGTTGCGTTCATAATCTCCTTGTCTTTGTCAACACATTTGATAAATGTACGTCATCTAGGGTTGCACTCTTAAGCCCCTTCAGAGCCTGTCCGACTATTGGCGGAGGTTTGGGGTGGTCTCAGGAGCAGACGGTGCTAACTCAAAAAGCCCCCACTTGTGGGATTTAGGGTCGTTGTAGGAGACGAAAGTGGTAGTACGATTTGAAATCGTGCTACCGCTTTATTTTTATAACCCGCCAAAATTCGCTCACAATCATGAAATGACAGATCGTATTTCATGATTGTACGCTGAAATGCTACCAAAGTTTGAACTCTCCCGCCATAAATTTGGACAAAATACAGTACTATCTCTAAAATATGTTGTAAAACATGTTTTAGATGGTCTTTATTTGATAAATTTGTTTGAGCTGAAAATGTGCGATCAAGTATCTATATGTCAATGTATTGGTAAGTTGTCCAAATAAAGCGTATAGTTAATCTTTTGCATCGGTGTGAATGTTTAACACGAAACATGCGATTTTTATGTTGTAAAACATATAATTTTGCATCGTCAATCAAAGATAATTTGATATAAAGATTCGACACAAAGAATACTCATTAAAAAAAAACAACAGAATTCTTTGTTTTTATTAAGGTATAATTTTAAAAAGTTAGGTTATGAAAAAGATTTTAGTTCTAATTGCGGTTTGTATCGGATATTCGGTATCAACCTTTGCATTTAATCCTAGTGATTACAAGAGCTTTTACAAGTTGAACAACAAAGCAACATTTACAGGCTTGGTTGGATATATAGATGCTGACCAAGAGCAAGCTGCTTTCTTACAACGTGTATTTAAAGTTACGGAAGAAGAATTGTCAAATGCGGCAAAAAAAGAAAATATTGCTGCTGCTGAGAATGTAGTTAATTACAATTTGCGAAATGCAAAATGTATTCTATCGGAAGAACAATACAAAAAGTATTTAGTTTTTGTAAATGTCTACCTGAACAATGACAATAATTTCGCCATGTTCTCGGAGAACAAATAAGTAAGGTAAAAAGAAAAGGTATATTTAAAAGTTAAGGTTATGAAAAAGATTTTAGTTGCTGTTTTAGTTTTAGTTGCCAGCACAACTAGTGTATTTGCTGTTGATACAAACAAATACGAAGTGTTTAATAAGATGAATAACGCAAGTACATTCAATGGCTTGGTACGTTATTTAGAGGCTGATTACGATCAAGCCGAACAATTGGAGTTAGTGTTTTCAATGACAGAAAAGAAAATGAAGTCTGCATTGAAAGGTGATAACGAAGTTGCTGCAGAAAAAGCAATGTATTTCAACTTAGGAAATGTAAAATCTGTATTAAGCGAAGAACAATACAAAAAGTACCTTGTACTTATCAATGTATCTGTTTATAACAACAATACCGATACGTTTATTGCAGGTCTGTAATTTGATCTAAATACATTGTATTCAAATACAATCGAGGGTGTTGCAAGTTTTGTAACACCCTCTTTTTGTGTGTCATTTTCCCTTGCCAGCCCTTTTTTATCGTTCATTTCCCCTAATTTGGCCGAGAATATTGACATTTAATAACCTGAGTTCGGGATAAGTGAATTTGTAGATTTCTTATATCTAGCCATATATACTCTCCAATAAGGTTTAACCTTGAATGGAGTATGTATTTCTCTTATGTAACCAGGCTTACTCATAAACCGCTAACAGGGTCTTCGACCGCTGTCAGGGTTTTAAAATCAGTTATTCTTATTGGGGCTTTTTGCAAGCTTTTGAGGGACTACTAAGGTTAAGACCTTATTTACTGCCTTTTTCTACCTTGGTAGCAAAAGAAACCAGAGCTAATATAACCTTATTGCGCTATCCGAGAATATTTACATTTAATAAGGCATATTGATAAAGGTGATATTATAATTGTTGCTGCTCATTTGTAGAATTGGTTATAGGAAACGATGGTAACTTCAAGTCCCTTTAGAGCTTGTCCGACTATTGGCGGAGATTTAGAGCGGTCTTAGGAGCAGGCACTATTAACTTCAAATGCTTCGATCCACGTATTAGGCTTAGTCTTACAACAAAAAAAGAATGCAATGGGCCGACAGTGTCGGTTATTGCATTCTTTAGCTATAAAGACTCTTCACTAGTCTTTATTTTCATCGAGCTTATCGTGGTCATCACCTCCCAAACTATAATAGTTATTCTCTTCATCTTCGCTGCCAATACTTTCCTGTGCATCGTCCAGTTCGGAGCCGGGCACATCCAGGTCGTCGCCCGACATGTGATTCTCGAAGTCTTTGACGTTGAATTCATCAAATCCGTCGCCTCGTTCAATGTCTTTTTTCTGTTCGATCTCTTCAGGATTTATCTCTTCCTCTTCTTTGCACTGACTGTAAATGTCTTCGCTGGCCGGGTAAGTAGGATAGCCCGGCAGAATTATCTTTTTGCGGTTACTCTCTTGACGAATGAGCGGGAGTATATTTTCACTTTGTTTTTTCATACTAACTATTTTTTTTCGGAGGTGCGATGAGTGTCATTTTTCATTTTTGTATTTTTCTAAAGTAAGCCTTGCCATAAGATAACTTACGGTCGACTCTGCTCCCTGATTCAGATTGACATGCGTTTCTTCCAGTCCGTCGTAACAGCCACCGGTACACGGATTATAAATAATTTGTTGCAAACGGTTATTGCCCAAAAACCAGTTGAATGCCACTTCCATTTTCTGATGATAGTTTTCGTCCATAAACACATCGTAGAACTTACTCAGCGTCATAATGGTGTAAGCCACATCGATGGGTTGCTCGCCAAAATGTCCGGCTTCCTGTCCTTTTTGCAACCAGCCTTTGTTGGAAATCACTTCAATTCCATTTTTATTGAAGGTAAGCGACAATAGAAAATTAAACGATGTGCGCGCAATATCTTTGTAAATACTTTCACCGGTCATTAGCCAAGCGTAAAGCATAGCTTCGGGCAGAATACTGTTGGCATAGGTCATATAGCCTTCGTACCATTCCCATATAATGTTCGACTCATTTTTGTACAGTTCGAGCAAGCGGTTGGCAAATATTTTTACCATATCCAGATGATCGGTTGCTTTCTTTCCCTTGTGGAAATAGAAAATCCCTTTCATGGCAAAAGCCATGGCACGGGGAGATTTTACCAATTGCATGCACGGCAACGCGTTTTCGAAAACGGATACTGCATCGTTGATAATTGCTTTTGGCAACACATCCTTTAACGAAACCACATATCCCAATGCCCAAAGGGCTCTTCCGTTGGAGTCATCTAAATTGACTTCCCGGTTCTGATCTGTGAAGTTACGTTCCTGGTCAACATAATTCAGAAAATCACCTTTCGGTTGTTGGCAGAACTTTATAAAAGCAAGATACTTCCGAATCTCATTTAGGCGCTCTTTATCGCCCCCCATCTTAAAGCTCATACAAGTTGCCACCAATGCCCGTGCATTATCGTCGAGCGTATAGCCCGATTTGATATTGGGTTGATTGATTTTCGAAAACTGAATGATACCCACATCGGTGGTCATTGCTTTCAAATGGTTGAGGTTAATCGGAGGCAAGTTGTAGTCCAGTTGAATTTTATTTCCTGACATATACTGAAATAATCGGGCATGTGCCACTGCAGAGTTTTCCCAGGCAGTAGATACAATCTTTTGCAGCGTATTGGTAATAATGCTTTTACGCAAAGGGTAATCGCCAAGTAGCTTAATGGCTGCTTTGGCCAGTTGTTCCGAATTTTTGAAATCGAAAATAATACCGGTATCTTTTGTCAATACTTCCTTGGCATGAGGTATAGGCGTTGAGATAATAGGGCAACCACAACTCATAGCGTATGCAAAGGTGCCGCTTACGGCCTGATTGGGGTCGTTGGTAGTAAAAAGATAAATGTCGGTGAGTTGTAAATATTCCAATAACTCGGGCAATGCCAGGTATTTGTTGATAAACTTCACGTTGTTTTTGATGCACAGCTCTTTTACTTTCTGCTCCAAACTTTTCCTGTACACTTCGCCATCGTTTTTTACCACTACGGGATGTGTTTTGCCGATAATCAGAAAGGTTATTTCGGGGCATTGTTCTATTATGGCAGGTAAAGCGTCCAATGTTGTTTCGATACTTTTTCCTGCACTAAGGAGTCCAAAGGTCGTAAGTACTTTGCGTCCGGTGAGTCCGTATTTTTCTTTTAGAAATTTCTCGCTTAAGTGAGGCACCAGGTGTGTGCCGTGAGCTATTATGGATATTTTTTGTGTGGAGACTCCATAATCTCTCATCAGTATTTCGGCCGATGTGTTTGTCATTACCACAATGGACTTACAAGCAGCTACTATGTTCTTCACCTCCAGTCTCAGTTGAGCATTGGGGTTTGGAAGTACGGTATGAAACACCACTACTATCGGTTTTGTAAACCCGTATAGCATTTGTAAAAAGGCATTTTCGTGATGTTTGTAGAATCCAAATTCGTGCTGAATCAATACCAGTTGAATGTTTTCATCGTCGTTTATCTTCTCAGCAAAGTCGATGTATGCACCTATACGAGATGTATCGAGCGTATATTTCACTTCATCGGGATACGCATACTTCATAGTGCCGTCTTCCAGTGCGCACACTTTAATGGACAGTGAATTGCTGAACTTATTATTTAAAGCCCCAATCAAATCCTGCGAATAGGTGGCTATGCCGCACTCGCGGGGAGGGTAGGAGGTTATAAATACAATCTCAGCCTGACTCTGTATATGATTAACTTTGGCATGATGTCTGCTTTTGCGAATGGTATTTGGTGATAGGGTTGTGCTGCTATGAGAAAATATAGCTTCCTGGCTAATAAGCCTGTCGAGCATTCCCGGGAAATTTTCATTTTTCATTTTTTTTCATTTTAGAAGGTGATTTTTGTTTCTGCGGCTTAGTATCATCAACTACTTCAACAATCTTAGGTTTAGTGATTGCATTCAACATCAACTCATCTACCAGAGCCGTAAGTTTCATCGATGCACAGGCGATAAATGAATCGGCTGCACCATAATAGATAAATAAAGTATCGCCAAACACGGCGGCTCCGGTAGGGAAACAAACATTATCTACCTCGCCGAATAATTCCCATTCATGTTCGGGTCTAAACAATACCTCCGGCAATCGTGCCAGTTCCTTTGTAGGGTCATTCAGATCGAGCAGGGCAGCACAGGCCGAGTACACACGTCCGTTGTCCGTTTCCTGTACACCGTGGTAAATGATTAACCAACCCTGTTCTGTTTCGATAGGTGGACAGCCACCGCCAATATAGCTCGATTCGTGTTCGTAAACCGGATCCATTACAATATGATCCTGAAAATTCTTGAAATAATCTTTCCAGAAGTTCTCTGTCAAGTCTTCAATATTTTTGATAGTCACAAGTTGAATGCCAGGTCGGATGCGGTGCATAAACACCAACATGCCATTTATTCTTCGTGGAAAAAACACCACATCTTTATCCCACAGTATGATTTTCTTATCCGGATCGGCTTCCTGATAGTAGAACTTATGATTATGGTAATAGTTCTCGTTCACTTTTCCTGCCGATTCGGCCAGATACACAAACTCAGCATAGGTGCTGGCCGGCGTTATCAGTCCGTGTTTGGTGAAGGTAATAAGATCCTTCGACGTGGCTAAGGCGCCCCGCGCATTTATGCCATCGTATGCGGTATATGATATGTAATAGGTGTCATCAATTTTTACAATGCGGGAATCTTCAACCCCCTGCGATTCATAGTCGAACTCAGGCACAATGATCGGTTTATCCGAACGTTCGGCTATAGTCAATGGTCCGTCTAACCGGCAATACCCGATGGTAGACTGATTCCAGAGTTGCACGGCACGAAAAAATACATGTACACTATCGCCCTCACGAATGACACCGGGGTTCAGTACTCCTTCATTCTCAAACTCTAACCCTGATTTAGTCAACAGCAAACCTTCTTTCTTTACGTCAATCATAATAGTGAGTATTTTAAACGTGTAATATCATTTTATTTTACGAAGACAATAGCGAACAGTCGCTATATTTCGTTCTGTTTTTTCGAAACATCATCTGAAGCGACTATCCCACTTTCGGGTTTTACCACCTCTTTCCGAAGCTTGGGATTCTTTCGTTTTGTAAGAGGCGGCATAGCGTCACCCAGCAAAAATCCCCAGGGTTTTAATGATTCAATATGGTCGAAAATAAGTTTCAGGATGGCCAACAACGGAATGGAAAGAAACATGCCCGGGATTCCCCACAGCATATTGCCTACAAGCACCACGATGATCGAAAAAAGGGCATTTATCTTTACTTTCGAAGCCACTATCTTGGGCACTACATAATTATTATCAAAAAGCTGAATAATATAGTATAGAATTAAAACATACACTGCCGACCAGGCCGATTCTTTGGTGGCTAGCGCTACCATCATGGGCAATGACACTGCTACTATCCCCCCGATATACGGAATCATATTCAGAAATGCTGCAATAATGCCGAGCAAAATAGCATAGTCAATTCCCAGAATAAGTAATGCACTTGCATCCAGAGTAGCAATAATGGCAGCTTCAATAATTAATCCTACCAGATAGCGTTGTACCACCGTTTTGGTTTGCGATACTATTTCCGTTACCTCCGTTTGATGATTGTCGGCAAACAGTCGGCGTATAAACTCCAGTAGTAGAGGTTGGTAGTATAGTATCATGAAAATATAAACCGGGATAATGAATAAAACTGCCACTGCACCACCTACCGACATCAGGGTTTGACCTACAGCCTTACCATTGAAGTTGAGTAGTTCACTTTGAGTTGTGTTAATCCATTCGTGTATATGTTGCGGTTTCACATCTAAATAAGTGGCCGCCTGACTGATGGTAGTGTTGAGCAACAGCGTGAACTTTTCGACAACTGCAGGCCACGAATCGGCAAACAGGCTCGCCTGCGAAACAATAAAAGCGGCACAAGCAAAAATGATGGTTATGGCGAGCAAAAGTGTTATGCTGATGGCCAGTAATCTGTTTACCCGCATTCTCACAAACAGACTGACCACCGGACTTAGTAAAATGGCAATGATAAAAGCAAAAACGATAGGAATGATGATGCTTTGAGCCACATACAGTATGGCTGTTAAAGCACATAAGCCTATAAAAAACAGGCTTGATTTAATGTAAAATGGCAATGTGTAGTCTTTGTTTGTCATTATTATACAATGTTTTCTTTTTTGTTGTGAAAAATCAGATCCATTAGAAAATTCCCAACAGATTTGAACATTTCGGGATGCTGAGCCACAATATTGGTGACTCCAAACTGCACAACCGATCCCAGCAGTTTTTTTAGTATGCTGTTCGAACCGCCTACAGCTACCAGTTTCGAAAGGTATCCGGTGGCAAGACCCATGGCTGAGCCAATAATGTTATCAATCAGATAAGGCGATGTCGCAATTTCATTCAGCGCATTCTTTAATAGATTTACAGGCGTAAAACCTTCAACAGTAACTAAGAACTGTTCTTTCAGGATTTCTCCCTGAATGTCGTGTTGTAATTCCAATTGCAGAATAGCAAGTTTCAGTTCGGCTGCGGAGTTTATTGTTTTCATGTTTTTTTTTATTTGTCTAAAGTCTATGGTCTGCGGTCTATAGTCAACTGTCTTCGTTTTTTTCATCTTTGTTCTGTTGTCCGCCGTCTTTCGTCTATTGTATCTTAAGATCATAACTTCTGATCAGGAAATCGTAGAATACGCATTTCAACCATTTGCGCATAAAGAGGTGCAATGCCAAAGCAATACATGCATACGCTCCTGCCAGCACAAAGAATCCAAAATAGATGCGACCCAACAATTCACCCAACCACAATGCCAGTCCGAGATTGGCAAACAGCAGGAAGGATACAATGATAAAAGCCACAATGGTGTGTGGAAAAAACGAAGACAGCTTATCCGACGTTTTATCGAGGACTTGAAGTTTTACAAGCTCAAAACTTGTCTTACCATAGGTCGCGGTATTTTCGAGTAGTGTTTCTATATTGTTTGAATTATTTTCCATAAAATATGATTGTTGGCAAGTCCTTTTTTTTTGAATAAAGAGATTTGAAAAACGATTAAAAAAAATAAAGTCTGATTCGGGAGTCAAAACGGCAACATCATCTCGCCTGAAAATTTAGACCCGAAGCAGACTTCATTTTTAGTTCCAATAGAACTATTTTACTTTTGAAGCTTTCACTTCTTTTTCTACATCTTCGACACTGTTCATTGCATCTTCAGCGAAATCAACAACATCTTCTTTTACTTTGTCGAATTTTTGAGTGATATTATCAACGAAATCATTGAATTTATCTTTCAAGTCATCTACTTGTCTTTCGCCTTTGCGTACAATCGTTCTGCGGGTTACTGTACCTTTGGCAGGTGCAAACAAAACTCCTAATAATGCACCGGTGGCTGCGCCGGCCAATACGCCTAATACTACTTTTCCTGTACTCATAATGTTGTTGTATTTAAATTAAACTTCTATTTGTTTTGAATAATACAAATGTAGAGCAAACTTAGGTCGTATAAGTTACAATATTCTGTCTATGAGTTACATAATTCACACATCATGTATTTCTCCACGTTAGGGAAAAGAAATAAGAAAAGCGTAATCAACATAATGATATATGTTGATTGTCATCATCTGCAGACAAAATGGAATATGTCGGTGCGCTGCACCTCTTTTGTTTCTTTTCTACATCATTCTACAAAGATTGCGGTGCGCTGCACCTTTAAGTCTTGCCAAATAAGGTGCAGCGCACCGTACTATTTGTAGTAATCAAATCGCACCAAACCATAAGGTGCAGCGCACCGAACCATTTCTTGTCACTGGATCATTTTTACATTCTTGGCGACACACACACACACATTCAAATAAAATGGAAAACCCTTTCTATGTCGCCAGTAGGCAATATAGAAAGGGCAAACCTCACTGTAAACAAAACAACGGTTTATAAACGAATACCTACTGTGGCTTGTGCCCAAACATTTTTGTAACGTGGAGTTGTTGAAGTTCCATCGCCATTGTTATCAAATAAATCCCAACCAACGCGGGCACCTACAACGACACTGTTAAGGTTGATGTCCAATCCAGTAACCAAACACAAGGTGTTTTTACGGATGTTATCGTTGTCGAAATCATCAATGGTAGTAATATCTGTAATCGGACTAGAGAACACATCTTTTTGTTTCATCAAAAATGAGTATTGAGGTCCTACAAGGATAGTCACCATTTCACTTGGTTTTACGGCAAGAAAAATCGGCACATCAATATAACTGGTGGTGCGGGTTAAACTTACATCGTTACCCAAAATACTGCTTGTGGCTTTAAATCCTTTTTGGGAAAAAAGTAACTCCGGTTGAATTCCAAAATAAGTACCAATGGGGATGCTTACAAAAGCACCTGCTGCGAAACCAATTTTACCATCTGCAGTGTACTCCTTATTTTGAGAGTCGTACATGTTCGAATAATTGGCACCCGCTTTTACTCCAATGTGAAGTTGATCGCTCGATGATTGAGCATACATGCTGCTTCCGCCCATGACAGAAACAAGTAAAGCAAACATAATTTTTTTCATTTGATTTGTTTTTTTAGTTTATAATAATAAGAAAAATTATTCTGTTTAAAATATAATACGCGATATCTCAACACCCTTTGGGTACGATATATCAGCCCGGTCTTCGGCAGTGATAAAAACCTCTGTAAATTTAAACGGAACCAGGGTTTTTATTTCAGCCTTTTTTGCATTATCTGAGTTCAATTGTCCTATATTCCGAACTTTGCTTGACTCTAGTATGACCCACGCTACATACATTTTTTTAGGTGGAGTTAACCTTTCGGCTGCCGCCAGGTTTTTTGCAGTAATTGTAATTTTTGTATTTCCATTGTTATCCTGTTGTCTGCGCATTTCTATATTAGCAGCCGGACTTACAGAAGAAACCGGAAATTTCGAAATGTTAGCACATGATGACAGTGCTAAGATAAATACTAAACAGATTCCTGTTTTTAGATTTTTCATTTTACTTTTTGTTTCCAGACTATTTTTTATTCTCAATTAGTATACCTTTAAGTTCATTTCCCAGATCGTACATGTCCTCATTGTATTCTGTTTTAAACGAATCCCATTGTTCCTGACTTTCATCGTAGTAGTTGTCGAGTCGGATCACTAAATCATTATTCCGAAGTTCGAGTTCTGCTATTTTTTTATCATCTTTGATTTTTTGTTTCTTGTTTTCCGCTGCAATTTTGGCTTTGAACAATACAATCTCTTCATTATTCAGTCGAATTTGCTTTTCCGAATGTTTTTTGAATTGATCAATAGAATTTTTTAATATTGGTTTTGAATCCTGATCAATATAAATTACAGTGTCGGGCATTTCTTCTGCACGGGCTTTTTCTCTTTTGGTTGTCGACGATTGGCAAGCTGTCAATATCAATCCTGTCACCACCATTGTTGTGATCAGGTAATACATCATCCTTTTCATTTTGGTTTGTTTCTTTCATCTATTCACACTACAAAGGTCGTACTATTTAGTACGTCAAAACTTACATAATACAGCAAATAACTTGCAATATTCACATGTTTGAGTTATTGGAAAGCCAACCCGAATGAAACAAAAACACCCACCAAGGATTGTTTTCAGACAATAGTTGGTGGGTGATGTTTAAATAGATTGAATTAAAGGGCAGGCAGCGATACTTTTAGTTTTTCGATACGTTTTGCTGCTTTTTCAGCACGTTTCTCTTTCAAGTTCTTTTCGGGCGCAGTTTTGTCCGAGTGACTTTTTCCTTCTTTTTCTTTCGACATAATATTAATTATAAATTATTAATTGTGAATTGTAAATTATCAATAATTGATCATTAACCATTAACCATTAATGTATAGCTATCCCGATGGTTGAAACCCCGGTAGATAGATCTAAGAATGCTCCGATATGACTATTGAAATGGTATTCCGTACCAATATGAAAATCCAGAAACAATGGACTGGCTTCGTTATAATACGTTCTGTCGCCATTGTAGTTGGCATCCCAAGTGGTGGTTCTAAGTGCAAAGCCCAAAGAGCCTGCGCCATAAAAATCCCAGTCGCTACCGGCATGTAATAACTTGTCAAGATAGAGGGTACCTTTCACTCCCAGTGGAATAACTGTTTCGCGATAATTATTGTCGCGATACGAATACAGCGTGGCAAAGGGTGCTAACGTGAAGTTTTGAGCTACGTCAAATTCATAATTGGCGCTAAATACCGGTAAGGTATGCCCAATGTATCCGTAGTAACCCGAATATCCTCCAATACCTAATCCTAAGTTCAAGGTATGACCATATCCTTCGGAATAGGTGCGATGGCGGGTTTGCGCCGAAATACTAGAGATTGAAAGGACTAATGCCAATGAGATGGCTACGAATGTTTTTGTTTTCATATTGCTATTTTATATCTTTATTGTTTAATTAGTTTCTACCGTGTTTATCGTTGTTGCCGTGACTATTTCCACGATTTTCTTTTCCATTTCTCTTGTTATCGTTTTTGTAGCCCTTATTTCTATCGTTTCTCTGCGAGTTGTTTTGATAACCCTGATTGGAGTTGTGATTCCTATTGGCCGGACGAACGCCGATATTGCGTTGTTCATGACCACGGTATCCTCTGGCATATTTCATTTTATGAGTTCTGAAATATGAATAGGGACGGTTGCCGCGATAATCGGTCATTACTACTTTGTAACCATTGTACAAATCATAGTTTCTGTATCTGGTCGGTAGACTAGTTCTATGAACCCATCTTGATCCATTAAAATAAATAAATCGGGATGTTTGTACATCATAATAAGATTCTACATCGGGGAGGTAATAATATCGTACTTCGGAATGACCTGCAGGGCCCCACTGAGGAGGTGTTCCAAGATGGACGTTTATTGATACCTGACCTTGCACCGATCCGGCAAGTAACAAGAATAATCCAAATGCGAGTAACTTAAATGTTTTCATTTTGATTGTTTTAATTATGAATTAATTTTCACTTCACAAAGGTGAGGGTTTATAAGAAAAAAAGCGTTACACAATTTTTGTGAAGAGTTGTAAGATTCACACATTTATTGTGAATTGGTACCAAATGGAGTGGTTTTATCATTAATAAATATCCTATTGAAACAGCTACATCTTATCAGGGAACAGACATTCCTTTGGCTCGCTGGGCTGACGTATTGTTAATGTATGCTGAAGCTATTGTTAGGAATAGTGCTGGTGCTCCAGCACAACCAGCTATCGATGCTGTAAATCAAGTTAGAACTCGTGCCGGTTTGCCAAATCTCACTACTATTATTACAAGTTCAAAAGATGCTTTTCTAACTGCATTACTAGCTGAACGTGGTCATGAATTTTTGTACGAAGGTGGAAGGAAGATTGATTTAATACGTTTCAATGTTTACAGAAAGACGTTGAAAGCTTACAAAAAAACTCCTTCGAGTCAGTATTTTCCGTTACCACAATATGCGGTTGATCAAGCAACTTCTGCAGGGAAAGTTCTAGCTCAGACTTATGAGCGACCTGATTATGGAGCAGATAATTGAAAGTTAGTAATTTAAAAGCGGGCTGTTACATATTTTTACATGTAATAGCCCGCTTTATTTTAATGAAAAAATCAGTTTAGCCTTTCTTCTTTTTCCGATAGTCGCTGGGAGAACTCCCCATGGTTTTAGTAAATATCCGACTAAAATAAAACGGATCTTCAACCCCAACGAGCATACTAATCTGATTTATTTTCATATCGGAAAAATCGAGGTAATGACATGCTTCCTGAATTTTGAGGTGGATGAGATAATTAAGGGGCGAGTGTCCTGTTTTTCGTTGAAATAAACTTGAGAAATGGGATGCAGAAAATCCAACATAGTCTGAGATCTCTTTCAAGGTAATTTTCTTTCGTACATTTTCACGCATATAATGAATGGCTTCGTCAGCAACATCACGCTTTTGGGATGGTTGTTGGAGATGATTACATGCTCTATAGGTGCTGAGGTATTTTAATGATCCTAAAAAATAAAACAGAGCCGTGATGCTGAATTCAAGATTATTTTTTCCGTATCCATTTTTAAGTGTTGAGAATATTTCTTCAAATAACTTAAACCGATCCTCTATTCGGGAATCTTTTTCAGGCGAAACGAGTAATGGTTTTTCGAGACCATCAGCAAAAAACGATGCTTTTTCACCATCGAAGTGTATCCAATAAATTGTCCATGGATTCTTACTTTTACTTCCATAGCTATGTGCTTTTGCTTTTGGTAAAACAAAAATCTGATTTGCAAAAACTTTTTGAACCTGATTGTCAATTTCAAACCAACCTTCACCTTCAACACAATACATTAATACGTATTGAGATACTTCCTCTTTTGTTCTCTTTCTGAAATGAAAACTGGCTTTAGGATAAAATCCAATATCCGTGATGTGTAACAAAGCTCCTAAATCAGTATTTTTGAATTCATCTATAATTGGAGTAGGTAAAACGATGGCTCGTTCGCCCGTAAATCCACTTTTTATTCTGGCCATAACTGCATTAGATTTTTAGTTCGGAGTCAAAAATAATTGAAATGTTTCAATTATACCCACAATAATAGAATAATCCATGTAAATAGTAAAATGTTCTATTAAGATGAATCAAAAATAAGCTTTACTTTGCAACTTAAATCATTAAATCAATTTCGATGAAGAAATTCAATAATTCCTATTTATTTGCTATCTCGATGGTTTCGGCCATGGGTGGTTTACTTTTTGGCTACGATTGGGTGGTCATAGGTGGTGCAAAACCTTTTTACGAGCGATTTTTCGATATATCAACATCGGCCAACCTGCAAGCCTGGGCTATGAGCTCAGCATTGATTGGATGTGTTGTTGGCGCGGTAATATCGGGCGTTGTGAGCGATAAATTTGGTCGCAAAAAACCATTGTTGCTGTCTGCATTCTTATTTACAATAGCATCTGTTGGCACCGGACTTGCCATTGATTATACTACTTTTATCGTTTTCAGAATGATAGGTGGTATCGGTATTGGATTGGCATCGGCACTTTCGCCCATGTACATTGCCGAAGTTGCTCCATCGTCGATGCGGGGCAAGTTCGTATCGTTAAATCAAATGACGATTGTTATTGGCATTTTGGCTGCACAAATTATAAACTTACTGATTGCCGATGAAGTTCCTGCAGGAGCAAGTAATGAGTTCATCCGTGCTTCGTGGAATGGACAGACAGGTTGGCGCTGGATGTTTTATGCGTGTGCAGTTCCATCTGTTTTATTCTTTCTACTCACTTTTTTTCTACCCGAAAGTCCACGCTGGCTTATAAAAGCAGGTAAAGAAGACAAAGCGTATCCTACATTACATAAAATAGGTGGCGAATCTTATGCCAACGAAGAAATGAATAATATAAAAGCGACATTAAACGATGTGAGCGAAAAGATTGATTTTAAAACTCTATTTCAACCTAAATTTCGGAACGTGCTGATTATCGGACTTGTGCTGGCGGTTTTTCAGCAGTGGTGCGGAATAAATACGGTGTTTAATTATGCCGAAGAAATATTTACTGCTGCAGGTTACGGTGTGAGTGATACCCTTTTTAATATCGTAATAACAGGAAGTGTAAACCTCGTATTTACTCTTGTTGCCATGTTTACGGTGGATAAATGGGGACGTAAAAAATTGATGATACTTGGTTCAACAGGACTGGCAATTACTTATATATTACTTGGAAGTGCATTCTACTTTCAATTGAAAGGTATTGCAGTACTTACATTAGTGGTTTTAGCAATTGCTATTTACGCTATGTCATTGGCACCAATTGTTTGGGTTATACTTTCTGAGATTTTTCCAAATCAAATCCGTGGTGCTGCCATGGCGTTGGCTACATTCGGATTGTGGATTGCCTGTTTTGTTTTGACTTATACTTTTCCACTGCTCAACGCCGGACTTGGCGCCGCCGGAACCTTCTGGGTGTATGCAGGAATTTGTATTGCTGGTTTTGCATTCATAGCTTTAAAACTACCTGAAACGAAAGGAAAATCACTGGAAGAAATAGAAAACGAATTAGTGAAATAACACTTCTGTATGAAAAAATCAATCGTTGTATTATTAGTAATGGTTTTATTGCCAATAAACTTTATATATTCTCAGTCAAAAATAAATTTGGCCGGCGAATGGAGATTTGCAACCGATGCGTCAGACAAAGGCATTAGGGGACAATGGTTTGCTAAAACCTTGTCGGAAACAATAGAGCTGCCCGGCTCTATGGCTACTAACGGTAAAGGTGATGATGTAACAGTAAATACCAGGTTTACCGGACAAATTGTAGATAGTTCATTTTACAAAAAGTCGGAATATGCCAACTATCGTATTGCCGGAAATGTAAAGATTCCTTTTTGGTTACAGTCAGTAAAGTATTATGCCGGAGCCGCGTGGTATCAAAAAGAGGTGATAATACCCAATAGTTGGAAAAATCAAAGTATTGAGCTTTTTTTGGAACGTTGTCATTGGGAGACCCGACTTTGGATTGATAACACGGAAGTCGGCATGCGAAATTCATTGGGTACTCCACATGTTTACAAGTTGTCGGACGTTTTAAAACCAGGGAAACATCGTATCACTATTTGTGTGGATAATCGCACAAAATCCATTGACCCGGGAATGAATTCACACAGCATATCCGACCATACTCAAACCAATTGGAACGGCATGGTGGGTAAACTTTTTCTGGAAGCAAAACCCTTGATTTCGATAAAGAACGTTCAGATTTTTCCCGACATCCGTAGAAATAAAATTGTTGCTAAAATTAATTTTGAAAACACGACAAACAAAGAACAACTGTCTGATATTTTGTTGACAGTTTCCGGCGCAGCCGAATCGACTCCAAAAAGTTTAAAAGCAACTATCAAAAAGGGCATAGATTCTTTAACGGTGGAATATTCAATGGGTACTCAGGTGAAACTCTGGAGCGAATTTCACCCCAATATCTATACTTTAAAAGCTGAGCTTAGGGCTAAAAAGTCTATTAGCACGTACGAAACAACTTTCGGAATGCGCGAAATTAAAGCCGTTGGTAAACAACTTCAAATAAATGGTAAGTCCCTGTTTTTGCGTGGAACGCTGGAATGCGCCATTTTCCCTAAAACGGGATTTCCACCAACTGAAAAGGTTGATTGGCTTCGCATCTTCAATATTGCTCGTGCGCACGGTTTAAATCATTTCCGTTTCCATTCATGGTGTCCTCCAAAAGCTGCTTTCGAGGCTGCCGATCAAACCGGATTTTATCTTCAGGTTGAATGTTCATCATGGGCAAACCAGTCAACTACCGTTGGAGATGGCAAACCATTCGATAAATATTTGTATGAGGAAAGTCAACGAATGGTTGAAATATACGGAAACCATCCTTCATTTTGCATGATGGCTTATGGCAACGAACCCGGCGGTGATAACCAGAAAATGTTTTTGTCGTCATATGTGAGTTATTGGAAGAAGCAAGACTCCAGACGAATTTACACTTCAGGTGGCGGATGGCCAATGTTAGAGGTAAACGATTATCTGAGCGATTCGGAACCTCGTATTCAGCACTGGAGTCAAGGTTTGGGCAGCATTATCAATTCACAAGCACCATCCACTAACTTCGATTGGATGCCTGCTATCAGTCAGTTTACGCAACCTATGATTAGTCACGAAATCGGACAATGGTGTGTATATCCTAATTTCAAAGAAATTGAAAAATACACTGGAGTTGTACGTGCCAAAAATTTCGAAATATTTCAGGAGACATTGAAAGAGCATGGGATGGAAGAATTAGCAGATAGTTTTTTACTGGCTTCCGGAAAATTACAGGCTCTTTGTTATAAAGCTGATATTGAAGCTGCATTGCGTACCAAAAACTTTGGCGGATTCCAATTGCTGGATTTACATGACTTTCCCGGTCAGGGAACAGCATTGGTGGGAGTGCTCGATGCTTTTTGGGATGAAAAAGGATACATTTCCCCAAAAGAGTACCGTCAATTTTGCAATTCAACCGTACCGCTTGTTCGTCTGCAAAAACGCATCTATTCAAATACAGATACACTTTCGGCAAGCGTTGAGGTTGCACATTATGGCGATCAACCGATGACTGCTGTCATTCCTACATGGAAAATCAATACTATTGCCGGACAAACGATTTTCTCTGGCAATTTTCCTGAGAAAAACATTGAACTTGGTAATTGTATCCCATTAGGTAAGATTTCAGTTCCACTTTCGGCTATTCAAAGTCCTCAGAAACTGATTTTGGAAGTTACTGTTGGTACATTTTCTAATAGTTGGGATATTTGGGTATATCCGGCTAAGAAGGAACTTGTCATTGGTGCTGAAAAAATAAAAGTAGTTTCGTCACTTGATGCATTGACTCATGAGTATCTCGAAAATGGTGGTTCTGTATTATTAACTTTAAAGAAAGGAGCATTAAAAGCGGAGTATGGAGGCGAAATTGGAATCGGGTTCTCCAGTATTTTTTGGAATACAGCCTGGACAGAAGGTCAAAAACCCCACACACTGGGTGTTTTGTGCAACCCGAGCCATAAGGCATTGACTATGTTCCCAACCGAATATCATAGTAACTGGCAGTGGTGGGATGCTATGAGTTATTCAAATGCAATTATGCTGGCCCCGATTTCATCAGAAATAAAACCGATAGTGAGAGTAATTGATGACTGGTTTACTAACCGTCCGCTGGCCTTATTGTTCGAAGTGAAAGTAGGTAAAGGGAAGCTTCTTGTATCCGGTATTGATTTTAATCAGGATATGGAAAAACGTCCGGAAGCGCAGCAATTGCTGTATAGTTTGAAAAAATATATGGCAAGTAAAGATTTCAATCCGACAGTTTTAGTTGAGATAGAAAGTATAAAAAAGATAAGTAGTAAGTAATTGTTATAATAAAATGAATATGAGCGTAAAAGCATGGCATGAGGATGTTATTATCCCAACATACGAAATTGGCAAAGCTGAAAAGAATCCAATCTTTCTGGAAAAACGTGTTTATCAGGGAAGCAGCGGTGTCGTTTATCCCTATCCTGTGGTTGAAAAAATTGAAGATGAAAAAAAGGATAAGATTTACAAAGCAGTTTATCTGGAAAATGAATACATCAAGGTGATGATTTTACCCGAGTTGGGCGGTCGTGTGCAAATGGCTTACGATAAAATCAAACAACGCCATTTTATTTATTATAATCAGGTAATTAAGCCTGCATTGGTGGGATTGACTGGTCCGTGGATTTCGGGCGGAATTGAATTCAACTGGCCACAACACCATCGTCCGAGCACTTTTCTGCCTGTTGACCATACCATCGAAAGCAATGCTGATGGAAGCGTAACTGTTTGGGTGAGCGAAAATGAGAAGATGTTCCACCAAAAAGGAATGGCCGGTTTTACACTGCATCCCGGAAAAGCGTATCTGGAAATCAAAGGTAAACTGTACAACCCAACTCCTGTACCTCAAACGTTTCTATGGTGGGCTAATCCTGCGGTAGCGGTGAATGAGTATTATCAGTCGGTTTTTCCACCTGATGTACACGCTGTTTTCGATCACGGAAAACGCGATGTTTCCACTTTCCCCATCGCCACAGGAACGTATTATAAAATCGATTATTCGACAGGTGTGGATATTTCGAACTATAAAAACATTCCTGTGCCAACATCGTATATGGCTATCAATTCGGAGTTTAACTTCGTGGGCGGTTACGAAAATGATACGCAAGCAGGTGTTTTGCACGTAGCCAGTCATCATATTTCGCCCGGTAAAAAGCAATGGACATGGGGAAATGGCGATTTTGGCAAAGCATGGGATCGTAACCTGACCGATGAAGATGGTCCGTATATTGAACTGATGGCGGGCGTTTATACCGATAATCAGCCTGATTTTAGTTGGATGCAACCGTATGAGGAAAAAACTTTTACACAATATTTCCTGCCTTATCGTGAACTGGGCGTAGTAAAAAATGCTTCACAGGATTTATTATTGAATCTTGATAAAGTTGGGGATAAAGCTATTGTGAAAGTTTTTGCAACCGGATTACAGAAAAATGCAAGAATATACCTCACCCCTAACCCTTCTCCCAAAGGAGAGGGGAACAGTTCCCCTTTGTTAGATGAAGTTATTGATTTAACGCCTGTGTCAGTTTATGTTCGTGAAATTTATGTTGGTGATACTTCTCTCGACGACTTATGCTTAACCGTTTGTGCTGAAAATGGTTGTGAACTGCTAGCCATTAGAAGCGAAAAGCAGGAACGCCCGGAAGCCGAAGCTGCCAAAGCTGCGTTGTCGCCCGAAGAAACTCCTACTTGCGAACAATTGTACCTGACCGGATTACATTTGGAACAATACCGCCATGCTACGTATGTGGCCACCGATTACTATCAGGAAGCCTTGAAACGTGATGCTTC
The DNA here is from genome assembly GCA_942493025.1 of Paludibacteraceae bacterium. GTDB lineage: Bacteria > Bacteroidota > Bacteroidia > Bacteroidales > Paludibacteraceae > Paludibacter. The sequence continues at coordinate 1,875,380 of OW818663.1, read as the reverse complement.
GGATGTTCGAAACAACAATGCCATGGGACTTTGGCTGCTCCGTCGTGGGAAATTTGCAGAATCTGAGCAATATTTTCAGGCCGCTATTGATACACAACTTCAACGCAACCCAAACCCTTATGATGGCGAACCGCGTTATAATTTAGGATTGGCACTTCAATATCAGGGCAAAAACAAGCAAGCTTACGATGCCTTTTACAAATCGTGCTGGAATGCAGCCATGCAGGATGCCGGCTACTTTGGTTGTGCCCAAATATCTTGCGTCAAAGATAATCTGACCGATGCACTTTACGAAGTGGATAAATCGTTGATTCGCAACGGACACAATCACAAAGCACGAGTGTTGAAAACGGCTATTTTGAGAAAATTGGGTCGTGAGCAGGAAGCATTGGCTTTGATTGAAGATTCGTTGAAAATTGATTTATTCAATTTCGGTTGTCGTTTTGAAAAGTATTTGTTGACGAGTGAAAATGCTATTTTGTCGGAAATGCAGCAATTGATGCATGGCGAAATCCACAATTACGAGGTGGTAGCACTCGACTATATTGCAGCGGGTATGTATAAGGAGGCAGTACAATTATTGGAAGAAGGAGCAAAAGTATGTGCCACTACTCCAATGACATACTATTATATGGGCTGGGCTTTGAATTTGGCAGGATATGAATGTAACAGCACTTTCGAAAAAGCGGCTAACCACGCACCGGAGTTCTGTTTCCCTAATCGTGTAGAAGCAATTTTGGCATTGGAATGTGCGCAAAAAGTCAATCCAAATGATGCAAAATCGCCTTATTATCTGGGTAATCTGTGGTACGATAAACGCCAATACACCGAAGCCATTGCTTGCTGGGAAAAATCGATGGAGATTGACGGTACTTTCCCTACCGTATTGCGTAACTTGTCGCTGGCTTACTTTAATAAACTGCAACAGGAAGAAAAAGCATTGGAATATCTTGAAAAGGCATTTTCATTGGATATAACTGATGCACGCATCCTGATGGAACTCGATCAGTTGTACAAACGCCTTTGCCGACCACATGCCGAAAGATTGGCATTTCTGGAAAAATACTATAACTTGGTGGAGCAGCGCGACGATGTTTATCTCGAGTATGTTACGCTGAATAATCAATTGGGAAATTATACGAAAGCCATTGATCTGATTGATAGTCGCATTTTCCACCCGTGGGAAGGTGGCGAAGGAAAAGTGCCGGCGCAATTTCAGTTGGCACGTGTGGAATTAGCTAAAACAGCCATAAATGAAAAAGACTTTTCGAAAGCAGTAGAATTGCTAAATCAATGCTTCGAATATCCACATAATCTGGGCGAAGGAAAATTGCATGGTGCGCAAGAAAACGATTTTCTTTATTGGTTTGGTTGTGCTTACGAAGGCATGGGAATAATGGAACAGGCACGTAGTTACTGGGAATTAGCTAAAAATGGAAACTCCGAACCCGCTGCAGCTATATTCTACAATGACCAAAAGCCCGATAAAATTTTCTATCAGGGATTGGCTCTACTGAAATTGGGATTGATCGCCGAAGCTAATTCTCGGTTTGAAAAACTGATAACTTTTGGAGAAGAGCATTTGAATGAAACGATAAAATTAGATTACTTTGCAGTTTCGTTGCCCGATTTGTTGATATGGGAAGATGATCTGACTTATCGTAACAAAATTCATTGCCATTATATGCTTGGATTAGGTTTTTACGGACAAGGTGATAGTGAAAAGGCGAAAATTCATTTACAGGAAGCCGCAGAAATGGATGTTAATCATCAGGGTGTACAGGTGCATTTATCAATACTTTAAAATGACTATTAAAATGAAAAACATAAAACTTCGGGCATTCATCGCAACACTTGCTTTTATAGCACATTCAGGATTAGCACAAACAGTTTACCGGGTGGATGTAACCAACGTTCGCACTGATGTGATGCGTGGTCATCTCGATTTGGGTGGACGCAACATTAAAGGTGATACCATAGGGGTAAACAGTTTTTATCTGGAACGCAACGGTAAACCCTTTATTCCGGTTATCGGGGAGTTTCATTTTAGTCGCTATCCGCACCAATACTGGGATGAGGAATTGAAAAAAATGAAAGCCGGCGGTATTTCAGTTGTTGCCACCTATGTTTTTTGGAATATGCACGAGTTTAAAGAAGGCAAATTCGACTGGACGGGTGATTTGGATGTTCGTCAGTTCACAGAACTTTGTGCCAAGAATGGATTGGACGTTTTGATGCGTGTCGGCCCTTTCGATCATGGCGAAATTCGTAACGGTGGCTTACCCGACTGGTTGTATGGCCGACCGATTGATGTGCGCAGCAACGATCCGGCATATTTGTTTTATGTAAATAGGCTCTATCAGGAAATTGGCAAGCAACTCAACGGATTGATGTTTAAAGATGGTGGACCTATTATAGGTGTTCAAATAGAAAACGAATATCAACACTCGGCAGCACCCTGGGGATTTACGTATCAGGATGCTCCACGCGAAAATACGGTTGCTCGTCGGGACAAGAATATTACACAAATTGGGGTTGGCATTAACCAACAAGGCAATGAATTTGCTGATGTAGGACGCGATCACATGAAAACGCTGAAACAATTAGCCATCAAAGCAGGGTTAATTGCACCGATTTATACTGCCACAGGTTGGGGATATGCTTCCATCATCGAAAAAGGTTCTATTCCGGTTATGGCCGGTTATGCATTTCCTTTTTGGGAGAAAAGCATTAAGCCATCACCATTCTATTTATTCAAAGATATACAGAAAAACCCCGACTATTCACCTGTTAGTTACGATGTAAATCTCTATCCATCGTTGGCTGCTGAATTAGGCACCGGCATGACGGTAACCTATTCCCGCCGTCCACGCGTTCCGGGCGAGAGTTTTCTGCCCATGATGGTGCGCACAGTAGGTAGTGGCACCAACGGTTTGGGCTTTTACATGTATCACGGTGGCACGACGCCTTCAGTCGGCAACTATTTCTTTGCCGAAGGATTTGGACTGAACAACAAGTCGTATGATTATCAGTCACCTCTTGGCGAGTTTGGAAATGTAAGCAGCGGTTTTTATTCGCTAAAACTTATTAATTACTTCCTGAACTCGTTTGGAAACGATCTAGCGCCACTTCATACCGTACTTCCAACTTCTAATGATGGTATCAAAGCCAACAATTCAACAACCCTGCGGTATGCCGTAAGAACCGATGGCGAAAAAGGATTTGTGTTTATGCATAACTATCAGGATCACCTGGTTACATCTGACATGAAAGGACTTAAAATTGATGTTGCCACTAAATCTGGAATTATTACTATTCCGTCAACCGGAACCTTTACGCTGAAATCCGGTAGTTCAGCCATTCTTCCCTTTAATGTAAATATCGATGGCATTGATATTCGCATGGCAACCGTGCAACCTTACTGCAAGTTTACAAACAAAGGTAAAAAATACAATGTACTTGTATCGATTGATGGAATTGCTCCTGAAATGGTTTTTAAAGGAAAAGTGAAAGTAAATGGAAGTGGTATTAAAAGTGCGTTAAATGGTGGAAATACAGTTGTGACATTACCTGATGGGAAAATCTGCGAAATACAGGTGAATGGCGTGTCTTTTTTGATACTTCCTTACCATCAGGCATTGAATGCGTATCTGGTTGGGAAAGATGATAAGTATCTTATTATTAGTAAAGCTGTAGTACTTGAAAATGAGCAGAAAATATCGTTGCTAAGTTCCGGTCAGGAATCAGTTGAAATGAGTGTTTATCCCGCTGTCAATAGACTTTCAGCAACATATGCGACTATTACAAAAATAAATCCGCTGATAAAAAATATCAGTCAATGGCAAATCAATATTCCGAAAATTGAAACTGACATTCAACTTATCAAAACCGATGATCGTCATTTTGTTTTAAAAGCCCAAAATGTAGATTGGACGAAGCTCAACGATATTTTTATCACCTTCGATTATCGTGGCGACCGCGGCATATGCATGATGAATGGCGAATTGCAAACCGATAACTTTTACACCAGTAAGCCATGGACAGTGGGCTTGAAACGTTATGCTACAGCGCTGAAAAACAATGAAATGTATTTTTATTTTATACCAATGACCAAAGATGCTCCTTATTTGAGTTACCTTGATAAAGAGGTTATTCCGGATTTTGGAGATAAAAAGGAGTTTTTGGAAATAAAAACGCCGGAAATAAAAACGGAATATAAAATTAGTTTAGAGTTGAAATTTTCTGGTTTTATCAATTAACCAAAGTTGTTTTCTTACATGCAACAACGCTGCTTAGTTACGTATGGGGTTGTCTTTTATTATCGCCTCTTTATGAGAGCCTTTTTATAACAAAATGTATGCATAGTAACAATCTGGCTTGTCTTGATTCTCATCTAAATAAATATGGAATTCCACGCCTTGTTCTTCTTTTTTTGTTTTCGCGAAGTATTGAAATATCTCCTCAAGAAAGATATACTGAACCAGAGTTAATAAAGGTGGATTGTCTTTCATCTCATTTTACAATTTATATTCAATTGTAAAATAATGAATTTTTATTTAGTCCACAACTTTTGCGGGTGACCTGATAATAGCCCGACTTTCTGGCTCAATCGGAAAAGTTGTGTTGGTAATGAGCTCAAGCATAAATTTTAGTAAGTCTGAAAAGGAAGAATCTGACATCTCTCACTCCTCTAAAAGAAGCTCTGAATGCTTTTATTTTAGCATTAAAAGATTCAGCCGATGCATTTGTGCTTCTATTATCAAAGTAGTTGAGAATGGTTTCGTAATGAGATTGAATGGTTCTTGCTACAGTTCCAAAGGATAGAAATTGGGCTTTATCAACCCTGTCATACCATTGAGCAAGTTTTGCAAATGCCACTCCCTTGAGTTTTGTCTGATGATAAATTGCTCCTAGTTGGAGCGATAAATGATACGCTTTCTTTAAGTCCGGATATAATTCAAAAAGAATATCAGCACGTTTTTGTTGTGAAAGAGTCCAGCTAGTAGGCTTCTTGAATAAGAGATATCGACTGCGTGCCAGTAATTGTTTGAGAGTATCTCCATTGGAGAAAATAGCTGGTCTATAGCTTTCTCCACGAGCTTTTGCGTAGTTTATTTCTATCATTTCCTGATCCAGTGCCTGCCAACGATATTTTATTCTCATTTCCTGAACGGCATCATACACCAGTTTTTGTACATGGAATCTATCCGTAACACGCCTGGCCTTTGGGAAGCATATCTTGACAATATATTCCATGTTGGCAGCCATGTCCAGTGTTACTTCCCTGACTTTCCAGCGAACTCGTCTTGGTAAACGTTGCAGCACGGTTATAATATCATCAGCCTTTGTTCCTTTGACCATAGCTACAATAGCTCCTTTACGTCCTTTGGCGGCTTTGTTGGTTATGATAGTGTAAAGTTCTCCATTAGACAGACTCGTTTCGTCTATGCTTAGAAAACCGCCAATGTTTTGCTCATAGAGTAACCAATGCTCTGCATGAGGCTTTTGATTCCACTGGTGGTAATCACTTAGATGATCTTTGTATTGCTCTTGTAATTGTTGCCCGTCAAGCCCGTAATGATTAGCTAAACTTTGACTACTTATCGGATGAGTATCCAGGTAGTCCTTTTAAAAAAGTCGCAAATTCCTGGGTGAATCGCGTTCCTTGGGCAACTAAATTCCAATCCCTGCTTACCACTTCTTTCGTGTTCGTGTTTAACCAACGACGACGTTTGACAATTAAATCAAATACCTTGCCCCGTAGTGGAAAATCGTGAATCGTTTGCTCGGAATAAAACCCGTGGCAGCGCATAGGTTCATTTATATACTCGGATGGAATGTCGGATTTTTCCTCCAATAAAACTTCATAGCCAATCTTAATGTCACGTACTGACTTTATTTCAAAATAATCAAGAAGACCTGCGGGAAGAATAAGACTCAGCAATTGTTGTTCTACACTGCTTAATTTGGATTCACTTTTCATGAAACAAAAATATTATTTTATTTCAAAAAACACAACTTTTCCGATTGAGCCGACTTTCTTTGAAATGTTGGTGTGATATGCACAGTGTATACCGAAAAGACCCTGTTAATCAAGTGATTAACAGGGTCTTTTGCGGTACGGACGGGACTCGAACCCGCGACCTCCGCCGTGACAGGGCGGCATTCTAACCAACTGAACTACCGAACCAGGTTGTAATGTCTGCATTGTTTTCTAATGCGGTGCAAAGATAGGGAATTTATTCTATTTATGCAAACAAAATAGATCACAACAGTAGGGGTGACGCATTAAAATTTTATGAGTTGCAGCAAATAGCTATTCTTCCAACCAGCCGCTTTTCTTTTTCCTTTGATACTTGCTTTGAGAGAATCATTTTTTTTAAGATTAAGGCATATCTTATTTAGCATTGCGAAGTTTAGTGCTGCATTCTTAGTTCTAGTCCTGATATAATCTTCATGAAATGACATATCAAGTGTTCAATGTAGTTTATTTTCAACTCCCCAATGTCTTCTAACAGCTTGATTAATGGTTTGAACATTTAGAATTTAGCAAATGTAATATCTAATTTCAGTTTCTATTTTTCCATCAACTTTAAAGTATCGTTCGCTTTCAATTCTTGCAATAGACTTTAATCCAGACCACTGTTCTTTATTCTCAATTAATTGCAAGTCGCTTATGACGCTGCACTTTCTAGTTTCCACACGTCCGTTCCCCATGTCTAATTCCTCTGAGGTTGTATCGTATTTGAGAGTATTGAAACTATCTTCCACCTCCTTCAATAAATTGCCCTGATTACCTTTAAATGCTAATACGTAATCTCCCTTTTGTTCTATTATCTGGCTGGCAATCTCTGGCTGGCAGCCCATAGCATCTATGGTTATAATACAGGACTCAATCAGCAAAAGCTTTAAAAGTTCCGGAATGGCGGTTGTTTCATTGCTCTTCTGTTCGGTTTTCAGTTGCCTAAAACTATATTGTTGCTATCTGCCCACGCACTTACAATATGTATCGCCGGATTTTCACTTCCTTTTGTTCTACGCATGGTTTTTCCAATAATGCTAATAACTTCACCATTTGTTCGTTGTACGATTGAGTTTGTCCATTTCATAAAACACTGCTCAAATTCCTTTGGACATAATGCCGAGAAGAATCTATTAAAAGTATCAAGAGAAGGAATGCCACCAGGTAATTCCAAAAATGTTTTTAATCAATAATATTTTAGCTTGCAATAAAGCTCCATATCATACCATGATTCTCCACCACATAACACACATGCTATTGAGATAAAGATCAAATCTTCCATCTTGTTCACCTTACGTCTATCAATTCGAGGGTCTTTCATGCCCCCAAAGTAAGACTTTAAATCCAATATTGTTATTATTTATATTTGTCTGATTATCACGCGAATACACGGATTTTTCACTAAAGTTTAAAAGTGCAATGAGTTGATTATTATGTGATTATGTCGTTTTTTTTTACATAATGAAAGTCTGTCTTCGTGAATTTTTTTTAATGCGTCAGCCCTGATTACAAACTGAAATTGATTTCATACAATATGAAAAAAACAACATGGCACCATACACCGTTTTCAATACAAAACGACATAATGAATATAATAACAAGTAATATTCTCCTTGCATGTTGATGGTGCAAATAGCATTCATAACTTTAGATCAGTACCTATCAGTATCAATATGAGTTAGTACTTAAAGTCTACAGCTTTCAGGTATACTTGATACGCTTTTATCATTCCGGGAAATCCTTTTTCGGCACGAGGCAGGTATCTGAATCCGCTCACCGAATATTTTTTATCCAGATCGATAACGATTTGATGTGGATAGGCAGCATTATCAACTGTCATCCAGTAGGTAGACTCCTGCAAATCGAAAATCTTGTCGCCACTATAGTTTCCGCTGCGTATTTCTTCGCTGTCGGCATATCGTATTTTCCAATCCGTACGGGGAATGGGGTTACCGTTTTGATCAAGTATATCCATTTCGGCTATGGCGGCTACATTGGTTTCGTCCTGTGCACTGAGGGCATCAAGACAGAAGAACTTGGTTTCTACCGGCTGTGCCCATTTCACTTCCTGCCAACCGTTTCCGGGTTTGAATGTTCCAGCTATTACCGGTTTTTCAGAAGAAAGATCAAGTTTTTCTCCCTCTTTGCGATGTGTAGCAGGGGTTTTGACACGTAGCATATCCAGAATTGGTTCCGTCAGCCCCTGAATAGAAGCATCGGTTGGGCCTTTGAGATCTAATACAATAATCTCGTTCTTTCCGGTTTTCAACCAGCAACCCGGAATGTAAAGTGTTTGTTGAGGGCCGATTTCCCAGAACCGTCCCATAGCATGTCCGTTTACCCATACCAGCCCTTTTCCCCATGAACGCATATCGAGGAAAGTATCTCCGGTTTTGTCGAGGTTGAATGTAGCTTTGTAATACGCCGGACCATTGTGTTTTGCTGCGCTGACGTATTTCTTGTTTTCAAGAAAATTATTATCGTCGACAGGGAAGTTGTAAACCGTCCATTTATTGAGTTTGATTTCTTTCTTACCTATTGGCAGTAATTCCACTTTTTCGGTAATACCCTTTCGGTCGTGTATAGATTTGTCGAAGTTGACGCGTCCCATGGCTTCCACCAGGATATCCAACCGTGCTCCTTTGCGTACGGGAGGAAGTTTAGTGCTGAATTGTCCCAGCCTTCTGTCTAATTGCGCAATCAGTTTTCCGTTTACAAATACCTGTGCCCAGTCGTGCACTTCAGTTATTTTAATCTCTGTAGAGTCGGTTAGTTGAGGTAAGGTAGTACGATATAAAATCTGTCCCCAACCCTGGTTGAATTGTTCCATGGGTTGAATATCCTCGGAATAGTGAGGTGTTGGCAGATTATCAAACAAAGGAGCTACCTTATTAAACTTGATGGACGGAATAGCAATAACAGCTTTGGCAGCAGGTACCTCGGGTAACTTATAGCCCTCTGGTTCGTACTGTTTCAACAAATCACGTAAGAGGGTATATTTAGGTGTAACCCAACCTGCCTCGCTAATGGGTGCATCATAATCGTAGGAAGAGCACATGGTGGAATAAGCAGGATTATTTGCTCCTCCCCACCACCCAAAAGTGGTACCTCCGTGAGTCATATACAAACTGAATGAAATATTTCGGTCCAACATATCCTTGATGCCCTGCACCATATCTTTAGCCGGACGGGTTTCATGTTTGCGTCCCCAATGATCGAACCATCCGCTCCAGAATTCGCTACACATCAATGGCGTGTTCGGGCGAAGTTCTTTCAGCTTTTTAAATTGCTGGTCGATGTTTGCACCGGTTCCGAAGTTGACGGTCCAGAGTAAATCATCCAGCGCATTGTTTGTAAAGTTGCTGCTCCAATCGCATTGAAAAAGGGCTGATTTAGTGAAGCCGGCAGCTTTTACCAAGTCGCGGATAGCCGATATATACGGTTTGTCAGTGCCATAAGATCCGTATTCATTCTCCACCTGTACCATAATGATATTTCCCCCATTGGCCAGTTGCAGTGGAGCAAGTTGTTTGCCTACTTCATTCATGAAGATGCCTACCCGTTTCATGTAATAAGGGTCGAGCGTGCGAAGTTTTACATCTTTCTTTTTGAGTAACCACCAAGGCAGTCCTCCCATTTCCCATTCGGCACACACATAAGGTCCCGGGCGTACAATGACATACATTCCATGTTTTTGTGCCAGTTTACAGAACGCTGCAATGTCGTTTTGTTCTTTGAAATCGAATTGTCCTTCATGTTGCTCATGAATATTCCAAAATACATATAAGCAAAGTGTGTTCATCCCCAAAGCCTTGCACATCTGTATACGATGTTCCCAGTAAGGGCGAGGAATACGAGTGTAGTGTACTTCAGCCGCTTTGATTACAAAAGGCTTTTCGTTTAAAAGAAACGTGCGATCACCTACCGAAAATGTTTCCCGGGGAGTTTGCGCTTCTATGCTCCTATGAGGAGTGAAAAATGAAAGGAGAATTAAAAAGATAATTTTGTGTTTCATGCGTTCAAATTTATTTTTTTAGATTGTTGTCGCATGGAACTCGCAATGAACATAGTTTTTGGTTTAAACTCCTTTTTTAATGCTCGTTTCACGCTTTTCTTTCTGAATAATAATTAATAGAGCAAAGTTAAGCAGATTAATGCATTCCGATGAGATAGATATCATTCAAAGAGGGTCATAAATAGAGCAAAAGATTAAATTAATGTGAGTTTGATATAAGGCTCTCTGATTTCAATAAATTTATTTTATTAAATAATTTCAAGTGGGGCGTAAAAAATCAGGGTTCACTTTTAAAAATATACTTTCTTATTTCAATCGACATTTTATGTTCGGTGCCACGCACCTTTGTTTTCTTTGTTTTATGTTTCTACAAATAGTACGGTGCTACGCACCTTATAGCAACGTAGTTGCGACCAATTTGTAGAAACATAAAAAAAGGATAATTATAAGGTGCGTAGCACCGAACCAGAAAAAAAATGACGAAAAATAGATTTGTTTAAATCTGATTTTTGACATCCCACCTTTCAGGATTCTAAAATCCCTTTTTAATTGATTGTAAGCTGTTCCCTTATGTCGAACTCACGCAAAAAAAAAATCCTATTCCGATGTAAGTTTCTTTAAATAATCAGTTGGTATCATACCAAACTCTTCTTTAAAACATTGACGGAAGTAACCGGAGCTGTTCATCCCTATTTTAAATGCAATTTCGGATATACTATACTTGCCCTCAAGCAATAGTTGTTCGGCATGTTTCATCTTTATTTTACGGATGTATTCGTTAGTAGATAGTCCGGTAAGGGCTTTCATCTTGCGATACAAAGTTGAGTTACTCATGTGCACGTTCTCTGCAAGATAGCCGATGTCAATTTTGTCGGAAGAAAGTCTTTTTTCGATTAATCGGTCAATTTTTTCAATAAATACCTGATCCAGTTTATTGATAGCATCGGTAATGATGGTTCGCTTGGTATCGAAGCTCTGAACAGGTGTCACATCACTACTCTTACCGAACAAACGCTTTCTTTGTTCCAATAAATTCTGGATACGGCTGGACAGCAATGATGCACTGAAGGGTTTGGTCAGATAAGAGTCAGCTCCCGCCTGATATCCTTCTTCTTTATCTTGCAAGGAGTCTTTGGCTGTAAGCAGAATAATAGGAATATGGCTGGTGCGTACATCTTCTTTTAATGCTTTACACAAAGCGGTACCATTCATTCCCGGCATCATTATGTCACTCACTACGATGTCAGGAATACAGTCAAATGCCTGTTCCAGTCCTTGTTTTCCATTCTCTGCTGTTTTTATTATGAATTCCTCTTTGAAGGCATCGGCTATATAATCGCGAATATCCAGGTTATCTTCTACTATTAATAATATAGGGTGAGTATTTTCGGGTGTTTCACTATTTTCATCCAACTGCTGATTGGACGGTTCACTCTCGGCAGTAGCTTTAATTTCCGAGTCGGCGTGCAGTTTTCCCGGATAATTGTTATCAATTGGCAATCGGAAGTAAAACGAGCTTCCGACATTCAAGGTGCTTTCTGCCCAAATTTCGCCCTCGTGCAAGCTTACCAGATTTTTGACCAGGGCTAATCCAATGCCTGTGCCGGAAGCCTGATGTTCACCTCGTTCCTGATAATAGCGGTCGAAAATATAAGGCAAGGCTTCGGATGATATTCCGTAGCCTGTATCGAAAATTTTCATTTCAACATAATTATTTCCGTCCTTTTGAGTTTGATAAGTGTTGATGATAATTTCTCCTTTTTCGGTATATTTTATAGCATTGGATATTAGATTATCAAGAATGATGGTAACAATCTCTTTGTCGTAATAAACGGAGAGATTTTCTTCTTCAGTCTCAATTTTAATATTTACCGCCTGCTTCTGATTGAGTTCTTTGTACTTTAAACCCACTTCATATACGGTGGCCACGATGTTTCCGCGGCTAACACATAGCTTTTTATTCTGCGTTTCCGTTTTTCTGAATTCCAGTATCTGATTGATTAGGTTGAACAGTCGCTGCGCACTTTGCTGGATAATAGTAATCCGGTGATGATCTTTTTTGGAAAGAGTATTGCTTCTCAACATATCTTCCAACGGTCCCAGAATGAGTGTCAGCGGTGTTCGCAGCTCATGCGTAATATTTGTGAAAAAACGCAACCGCTCGTTGTTCAATTCTTGTTCATGCTCATGATTTGTCTTCTCGGATGCATACAGATATTCCAGATTGACTTTGCGTCTGTAAGCCCGGAGAACGGCAACTAATAAAACGATACCCGCTATCAGATACAAAAGATCGGCCCACCATGTGCGCCATAGTGGTGGTGTAACTTCTATTGATCTACTGGTAACAGTCTTTGACCACTCCTGATTTCGGATACGTGATTTTATCAGAAGGTTGTATTTGCCGGCAGGAACATTTCTGAACCCTATCTGATTGTCATCCACCGTGTACCATTCATCGTCAAGTCCTTCGAGCATGTATGCATATTGTACCTGATCGGTCAGCGCGTAGTTTTGTACGTTGAAAGTGACACTGAAATTATTCTGCGTGTAATTAAGTTTAATTTTCTTTTCGGAAGTCAGAATCACTTCTGTTTCACTGTTCTCAGAATTGTTCAGCGACCCATATATCTTCATTCCCGTAATAACCACGGGTGGAGCCTCTCTTTTAATCAGAACTTTTTCCGGATCGAAATAGCAAATTCCATTATTGGAGCCAAAGTAAAGGGTGCCATCTCGCTGTTCGGTGACGCAATTGCTGGCAAAGCTTCCCAACGGTACATTATCATGATGATCGTAATTGCTAAATCGTTCTTGCCCTTTTTCCAAACAACTAATCCCTTTATTGGTACTAACCCATATATTTCCGTGTTTGTCCTCAGTAATGGCTCTAATGTGCACATTGTTCAATCCGCTGTTCCAACCGTAAAGTTTGTACTTCCAGTCCTTTGATGATGGAAAGCAAACCAATCCTTCTCCCGTTGCCACCCATACACGTCTTTCTTTGTCCTCAAATACCTGGTTTACAGTGTTTGATGGAAAATTCTTATCCGTATTGAACATGCGGATAAATTTGAAAGGTGCCTTGTACACGCCCACACCTCCTCCGAAAGTCCCGACCCAGATCCGTCCTTTCGAGTCTTTCAGAACACTTCTTACCAGATTATTTGTCAAGTCATGGTGGGTCGTAATTCGTTGGTCTATCAGGTTGGCTTTGTAGATACCTTCACTTGTGCTAATCCATATTTGCTGATCTTTGTCTTCGAAAAACGAACGTACATCCGCATTCTTCTTCTCAGTTGGAAATATTTGACGAAATTTTCCGGTACGCATGTCATAATGATATGCTCCACCATTAAAAATTCCAAACCAAAGATTTCCACGGGAGTCACAGAAAGCAGCCTGAATAGAGTTTTCGCTAAGGTCGCCGCTTTCTTTTCGGTACACGTTTACACGTCTTCCATTGTTGAACACATTGATACCGCCTCCGTCAGTTCCCACCCAGAGTTTTCCACTTTTGTCCACGCAGGCACTAATGGCAGCCTTTGCATTCAGATTGGTCAAAGAGGATGGTGACGATGAGTAGTTTAATGTGTTAAATAATGTAGAGTCCTGACTGAGGAAATTTACGCCTCCTCCCCACAATCCGACCCATACATTTTTGTAAGAGTCCTGGTAAATGCACCGTACAGTTGAACTAGCCAGACTATATTTGTCATCTCCGGCTTTGATGTATTGAAACTGCGTTTGTTGTGGCAATAAAAATAGCTGTTGTGACAAATCGAGAATAACAATGCCACCAAATTCTGTCGCAACCCACAATTTATTACCATCAAACTGGCGAATATCAAAAATCGAATTGGAGAGTGGACCTTTGTTTTTGGCAAATGAGATGAAATTCTCATTAATGGGGTTAAACAGTGCCAATCCTTTGTTTGTCCCCACCCATATGTTTCCGGTTTTGTCTTTATACACACAACGAACATCATTGCCTGGCAGAGAATTCGACAGGAGCGGATTGTTTGTGAAGTTTTTGGCTCGTTTTTCTTTAATGTGAAGAACGCTTAATCCTTCGCGCGCATGACCAATATACAATATCCCATTACCACCATCGGCCACACTCCAGATATGGTTGCTACCGAAACCGGGTACAGTTTGCTGATTGAAATGAGTAAAGCGTTGTTCCTTTTTGTTGAAATAGTCAACCCCTTTCCAGTAAGTGGTAATCCACAAATTTCCGTCGGCTGCAGCTTGTATATTAGTAATATCGTTAGTGGCAAGACTGTGGGGATCTTTCGGATTATGCAAATAGTATTGAAAAGAATCATGAATATAATCGTAGGCATTCAATCCCGAACGTTGCGTGCCAATCCATAAAACTGAATCAACCGGGTCATCGAGCAAACAATTCAGTTCATTGCCGGTAATGCCCCGTTGTGTACCTTCTTCTTTATAGTAAGTAATAAAATGAGATCCGTCAAATCTATTCAGCCCCTCATCTGTAGCAAACCACAAGAACCCTTCTTTGTCTTGAGCAATGCTGACAACAAAGTTGTTTGACAAACCTTTTTCCAAACTTAACTGCTTTACGGTGTATGGCTGTGCCCACGCTAATGCAGGTAAAATTAGAATTAAAAGTGAGAGTTTCGTTTTCATATTATCAGTGTATCAATGCTTTTTATCCTATTTCCCAATACAACAAAGATAAAGATAAAATCTCTTTTATTGTGATATTGATGGATGTATGAATAATTAGCGACCTTTTATGCATGATTTGTGTACGATGTCAAATATAAAGTTGACCTATTTTTGCAACCGTATTTCAAGTTTCTATTTGCAGTACAAGCTCATTTTCCTTTTGTAAATGAGCTTATTGATTATTAATCTTAAAAAAAACACTACTTATTATGAATTACCATCAGATTAAGTTATTCCGTCCAGCAATATTGTGGACTTTTCTCGCAACACTCTTTCTCAGCGTCGGCTGTAGTAATGATGACTATCCGAATGTGGATGGAAAGAATCCTATTATTACATTAAGCGCAGATCACATCCAAACCGAACCTGGACGCAAGTTCACCATTTCAGGTAAAGTGACAGACAATGATGGACTAAAATCTATCAGACTGGAGAACTCAGATTTATCATTGGACAAAACCATCGATTTACTGGAGATCTATGGCAAACCTGTTGACTCTTACGATTTAGATTACAATTTTCTAACCGCTTTAACGCTTGAAGGCAACAACTTTCCAATCAAAGTAACGGCTACCGATGTGGGTGGACGTACTACCGATGCTACATTATCGGTAACAATGGATGGTGATTTCACTGCACCTACCTTTGCTATTGTTCCTGACACAGCTATTACAGTGTTGATCAAGAGTCAGACAATACTAAAAGTACGTTTTGCAGCCGCTGATAATAAGGCTTTGGAGTATGTAAAGATCACAATTCCTGAACTTAATATCTCGGACAGCATTCCGGCCGGAAGCGCAAAAGAATTCGAAGCAATCAAATCATACACTTTCCCTTCGGTAGCAGCTAAGTATAAAGTTACTATAACAGCTGCAGACAAATTTGCAAATAAAGTAGTGCGTGTCAGCACAGTTAGTGCATCACAAATGCCAGACTTTGCAAAAATGTATTTGACAGATGTGACGGATGTGAAACAACTGGCAAGTGATTTATTCGGTGTACCTATGTTGATAGAACACACCGGTGCCTATCAATACAGAGCTCGCTATTATTCTGAAGCTGCCAATACAAAGGTGCGTTTCATCCCTCAAAAAACGGATTTTTCTCCGATTTGTTTTGGTATCAATCCCGACAATACAGATGTATTAACAGATGAGCCTGATTACTCGCAACCAATTAATCTGCCAACAAAAGGATATTATGTTATCACCTTTAATACTCAAACAGGTGCGTATAGCGTAAATCCATATGTACCTACCGACACCCCACTTGCAATAGGCACGCCTATCTATTTGAACAACAGCAAACCTGAGGATGGAACTATTCCTTTTGAAATAGGTTTGGCAGGAAAAGGATTACCCGGAGTTGGTGAATGGAGCCCTTCTAATCTTTTTGTATTGACTCAGGATGCAAGTAATAAATTCCTTTTCTACGCACAGATGAATTTGACTGCCGGCACTAAAGTAGAGTTTACTATTACTCCTAAACATTCATGGGGCTGGTGGCTGGAACCGTTTTGGAGATTTGAAAATGGAGACACTGATTCGAAAGAAAATGAGTTTAATACAAAAAATACAGGTAAGAATATGACTCCTGTAACTATATTGAAGACTGGTAAATATATGTTTAAGTTTGATACCCATCTTCTACGTTCGAGATTATATCTAATTGATTAATGATTCAATACATAAAATGCCATAAAAACATGAAACAATATCTAATAATTTTATTATCATTCTTTACGCTAAGCGTTTTTGCTCAGCAAGTAAAGTTGACAGGTAAAGTCACTTCAGCAAGTGACAAACAACCAATGATGGCTCTTCCGGTTTTGGTGAAGGGAACTAATAATGGTACATTAACGGATTTAGACGGTAATTTCACCTTAAACAATGTACCAAAAACCGGTACTATTGTTTTATCGATGGTTGGTTACAAAACACAAGAGATAAAATTGAACGGCCAAACCGTTCTTAATGTAGAAATGATCGAAAGTATCGCTAATCTTGATGAGATTGTGGTAATTGGTTATGGATCAGTTAAGAAAAGTGATTTGACCAGCTCTATCTCAGCTATTAAAGGAGACGAGCTAAAATCGATGAATTCGGGTAATGTGATGAACTCTTTGCAGGGTAAAATCAACGGTGTACAAATCAGCAATAGCGGTGGTCCGGGTTCTACGCCTCGCGTAATCATTCGTGGAGTTTCTTCCATCAATGGTTCGGATCCTTTGTATGTTGTGGATGGAATGCCAGTTGGAACCAATATCAATTTCTTGAATCAGGATGATATCGAAAATATGCAAGTGCTGAAAGATGCTTCGGCAGCGGCTATTTACGGTACACGTGGTGCCAATGGAGTTGTTTTGATTACAACAAAAAAAGGGAAAAAAGGTGCTACCAAGTTTACAGCGTCTACTTCGGTAGGTTTTCAAACACTGACAAAACCGAATATGGCGAAAGCCTCAGAATACGAGCATGTGTTCAAGGCCAGATATATTAACGATGGCAACGAACCTGTATACAATGGAAAAGATAACATTACCGATGCTGAAGGAACCGACTGGTGGAACGAAACAATGCGCTCTACTGCTTTGATTCAGAATTATAACTTTGGATTTTCAGGTGGTACCGATAAATTTACATTCTCGTCATCTATTGGCTACTTCAAACAATTTGCTCAATATACCAAAGGCGACTGGCAAAAATTCACTGCCAGATTCAGCATGCAGTATGATTTTAATAAATTTGTGAAAGCAGGTGTTGATTTTACACCTAAATACGAGAATTGGAACAATACTCCCGATTTAATGGGCTCAATCATGGCTATGGATCCAACCACTCCGGTAATGCGTCCTGAAAGTCAATGGACCGGTAATCAATATAGCAATTACAAACGCTCTAACAATAGTCAGGTATGGAATCCGGCAGCAAATATTGCACGCCTAGATGCAAAAAGTGATGAATATGGATTGTTGGCTACACCATTCGTAAGTGTTGAACCAATTAAGAATTTAATTATTCGTTCACAATTCGGTATGAATGCCCGTTTCCGCTTGTCGGATTCGTTTACTCCTCAATTCTATATTGATAATCTGGAACAAGCTCAAAACAGCACTGCTCAACGCAAAATGCAAAACTGGGTAGACTGGAACTGGACAAATACGGCTACTTATATGAAGTCGTTCAATAAGAAACATAATCTGAATTTGATGGGCGGTTATACCGTTGAACGTTTTCAGGACTATTGGTTGGATGGATCGCGTGATAAAACACCGTCAAATGATGAAACACTTCGTTATGTAAATGCAGGTACGCTAAATCAGAAAGCATCAGGTGTGAATTCATATTCATCTTTGATTTCATATTTAGGTCGTGTAATGTACAACTATGATGACCGCTACTATTTAACCGCATCAATGCGTGTGGATGGTTCATCAAAATTTGTTACCGGAAATAAATATGCTACTTTCCCTGCTGCTTCTGTTGCATGGCGTGTAACCAGCGAAGATTTTATGAAAAATCAACATATCTTTGATAATTTGAAAATTCGTGCAGGCTGGGGACGTGTAGGTAACCAAAATATCGATAACTCAGCTTATCAGTCAACCATCGGTTCTTCCGATTATGTTTTTGGAGCGGGAGCTAATCGCGAAATCGGTACATCTGTAGGTTCGATAGGAAATACTGAGATTAAATGGGAAACTGTAGAAGACTATGGAGTAGGAGTTGATATGGGATTTCTTGGCAATAGATTAACTGTTACTGCCGACTGGTTCAACAAAAAATCGAAAGACATGTTGATGAAAAAAGATAATCTTTTGGTCTTAGGTTACCCAATGTGGAACGGACAAATGTGGGAAAATGTAGGTAGCATGAAAGCAACCGGTTGGGAAGCATCTGTCAATTGGGAAGATCACAAAGGTAATTTTAGCTACGGCGTAGGGGTTAACCTTTCATCAGTAAAGAATACAGCAGTCAAACTGCTTGGTGAACCTATTTACACCGGAGGTTTTAATGGAGATTACATTATTCGTAACGAAGAAGGACAACAAATCAGTCAGTTTTACGGATATGTGGCCGATGGCCTTTTCCAAAACCAAACAGAAGTAACTTCATACACCGGACAACACGGGGAAATACTTCAACCTAATGCAAAACCGGGTGATATTCGTTACAAAGACTTGAATCACGACGGGGTATTGAACGAAAAAGATAAAACATATATCGGTAATGCTTTCCCTGATTTGATGGTGGGTGTAAACGGACATGTTTCTTACAAGAACTTTGATCTTGTAGCCAACTTCTACGGTACTATCGGAAATGATATATTTAATACTACCAAAGGTAAATATTCAGGTGTAGGTGGTGAGAATGTATATGCCGGAACTTACAATAAAGCATGGCACGGTGAAGGCACCAGCAATGATATTCCCCGTTTGTCGGTGAACGATGCAAACATGAACTACAAACGTCCTTCTACATTCTTTGTGGAAGATGGTTCATATCTTCGTTGTAAATTATTGCAATTGGGATATACCTTACCGAAAAACATGATAAAAAGTGTGACAGTAAGATTATCATTCTCTGCACAAAACTTGTTTACCATTACCAACTATTCAGGTATGGATCCCGAAGCTGCGTCTATGGGTAGTGCAACTCAGGCAGGTATAGATTGGGCGGGTTACCCTAATCCCCGTACTTTCCTTTTCGGATTAAATATGAATTTCTAAAATTTAAAGACATGAAAAAATATATAGCTAAACTATCAATATGTGCTGCATTTGTCTTAGCCCTTACCGGATGCTCGGACTTCTTAAATGAGTCGGTAAAAGGACAGCAGGACTTGAGTGAATATTTCAAAACTGAGGACGAATGTAAACAACAGGTTACCGGTTGTTACCAATCTATTTTCTTTGATGACTGGTGGCAGGTTCAACGATTTTACGTTACAGGCGATATGTGTACCGACGATATGTGGATGGGAAATACCACACAAGATCCGGGAGCTTATCGTGATTTGGCTCACTATACTGGTAATACGTATTCTGCCAGCGATGGTTGTCAAAACTTCTGGCAATATCGTTACAAAGGAATTTTAAGATGTAATGTGGCTATTGAAAGAATTCCGGAAGTTACCTTCCAAAATGAGTCTTTGAAGAAAAGATATATTGCCGAGGCTAAATTCTTAAGAGCCTTCCAATACTTTGATTTATTAAAGAATTTTGGAGGTGTTCCATTGGTATTGGGTCTAAAGATGCCTAACGAAACACAAGGCATTGCAAAAGCAACTGTTGCAGAAACCTATGCTCAAATAGAAAAAGACTTGACGGAAGCCGTTGCCGATCTGCCAAAGAAAAGCGAATATGCCGGTAATGATTTAGGACGTGTTACTAAAGGTGCTGCACAAGGATTTTTGGCAAAAGTGTACCTGTATGAAGAAAAATATACTGAGGCGGAAGATTTGTTGCAACAAGTTACTTGTCGTGGAAAATATGCAGGAAACACACCTGAATACGATTTGCTTCCTAGCTTCGGGGATGTGTGGAGTATAACTCATAACAACAGCATTGAGTCTCTTTTTGAAGTTCAAACAAACAGTGATATTACTTATAGTCTGGGCGAACGTATCTCAGTGGTTTGTGGATCACGTAACGACTCAGGCTGGTCATGGGGATTGCCAACCAGTAACCTGGAAAAAGCCTTTTTAGATGCAGGTGACAATGTTCGTTTAAACTGGACCATTATAAAAGATGGAGCTACCTCTGTGGCAGGCGATGCATCATGGACAACTGACAAACCTTACCCGATTAAATCGGATGAGCATAAATCCGGACGTGTAACACGTAAACTATACATACCGGTAAGTCAACGCCCAACTCCGTATGATGCTCCTCATATTCCATTAAACTATCGTTTGCTTCGTTATGCAGATGTATTGTTGATGTATGCTGAAGTGGAAAATGCGTTAGGTCACGACACCGAAGCACAATGGGCTCTGAATAAAGTAAGAAGTCGCGTAAGTTTGGCAGATGTTCTTTCTACCGGCAAAACGCTTCGTGATGCAATCAGATTGGAACGTCGTCTGGAATTGGCTTTGGAAAATAATCGCTTGTACGATTTGCGTCGTTGGAAAGATGATAATGGCAAAAAAGCAATCTGCAACGTTATGGGAACCGACGGAAGCTTTGTGAAGTATAATACTATAACATCTACAGACTTATACGAAAAGAAGAATCAAAAAGAAAACAGTAATAAAGGTATCAATTTCAAAGAAGCCCGTGATCTATTATTTCCAATACCTTCTACAGAGGTAACGAAGTCGAATGGAAGTATCGCACAGAATCCGGGATATTAATAAAACAAGGTAAATTAAGGTAAGAATTGGTTGTGGTCAGGATAATATTTTTGATTTTGAAATAAAGAATCAAGGGTATTATCCTGATATGTTTAAGGACAATAATATGATTCTGGTAAAATCATATTCAAAAGCAAACCGGAAAAACGGTTATATAGCTTTTATAAATACATCGATAAACTCATTTTTGATAAACAATACAATGAAGAAAAAAAATATTCTTTACGGACTCTCATGTATGCTGGCCTTGTGGTCGTGCAGCGAAGACAAGGCTTTTACGCCGGACTACACATTGCAGGTTAGTGCCGACTCCACTATAAATGCAAGCATTAATACCGCAACAACCTATCAAACGATAGATGGTTTTGCGGCATCGGATGCATGGACAATGGATTATATTGGCAAATACTGGGACACTTCTGCCAAAGCAGGAATGGCTAAATTGCTCTTCTCGCAAAACGTAAACTCAGGAACTCCCGAAGGAATCGGATTGTCGATGTGGCGCGTGAATGTAGGTGGCGGCACGGCCGAGCAGGGCGATAACAGCGGAATAGATGACAAAACGCGCCGGGCAGAGTGTTTTCTGACAGCGAACGGAACATACGACTGGACCAAAGCGCAGGGACAACAATACTTCATGCAGCAAGCGAAAGCCTACGGTTGTAGCCAATTTGTACTTTTCAGCAATACTCCTCCGGTGTATTTTACCCGAAATGGTAAAGGATATTCCGATATGGGAGCTTTCAGTAATTTGAAAGATGATAGTTACGCCAAATTTGCGGACTTTTTATCGGCCGTTGCACTTCATTTCCAACAACAGGGGTATACAATTCCTTTGATTAGTCCGGTAAATGAACCGCAATACAACTGGACCAGCGGACAAGAAGGCAGTGGTTGGCAAAACAGCGAAGTAGCCAGATTGGCAAAAGAACTGGATAAAAGCATGACTTCGGCCGGGCTGGATAATACAAAAATGCTTCTTGCCGAGGCCGGTGGCTGGAACTATCTGTACGAAACAGGCAGTGATGTAGGTCCGGCACGTAGTAATGTGATAAATGATCTTTTCAATCAAAGTTCGCAAAACTATATCGGGAATTTAAAACATGCATCCGGCATTGTTTGTGCGCATAGTTACTGGACGGATTTAAACTGGAGTCAGTTGTCCGACGTACGCACTAAAGTGCGCATTGCTGCTCAAAACAACAACCTGAAAGTTTACCAAACAGAATGGAGTATGCTGGGAAGTGGATACGAAGATGCTCCCAACTATGATAATGCTTCGTATATGGATTTAGCATTGGCCATGTCGAAAGTTATTCATCAGGATTTGGCGACGGCGAATGCCAGTTCGTGGTCTTATTGGACAAGTGCTGCACCGGAGCGTTGGAGTCAGAAAAGCCGCTTTTATTTAATTCGCATCACTCCGGCCGACGGAGATTATGGAGATATGTCAAAGAGTGGAACTTACTCTGCAGGGAAAAACCTGTGGGTGCTCGGAAACTATAGTTTGTTTGTACGCCCGGGTTATCAAAGAGTTGATTTGAGCATTCCTCAACAGTCGAAAAACTTCTTTGGTTCTGCCTATTTATCGCCCGACAAAAGTAAACTTGTGGTGGTATATACCAATGCAACTAAGAAATCAATTAAAATCGACACAAACATTCAGGGCTTAAGTAAAAAAACATCATCCGTAAAACAATACACCACATCGGCTGCAAAAGACCTAAAGTTGGAGCCTGATCAACAAACGGGAGTTTTACCGGCCAAATCTGTGGCTACATTAGTATACGAGTTGAATTAATACCTTTGTAAATTAAGTATGAGATATCGAATTTTACTGTCCTTTGTGGGCTTCATTTTCTTCACAACGTGTGTGCAATGTAAAAACATTGCACGTTATACAATAGAGACCGGACATGTTTGTCAGAAAATGGAGCACTTCGGAGCGTCGGACGCATGGAGCATGCATTTTGTGGGACTATGGCCTCAGAAACAACAGGAGCAAATTGCCGATTGGCTTTTTAGTACCGAAAATGCTGCAAACGGACAACCCAAAGGCATCGGACTTTCGTTGTGGAGGTTCAATATTGGTGCCGGCAGTATGGAGCAGGGCGAGAAAAGCTTTATATCGCCGGGAACCCGCACCGAATGTTTTCTGCAAGCTGATGGAACGTATAACTGGGATAAACAAAAGGGGCAACGGAACTTTTTGCGATTGGCCCAAAAGAGGGGAGTCGGTCGTTTTCTGGGGTTTTTGAATTCTCCGCCGGTTTACTTTACACAAAACGGACTGGCAACCAACACCGGACGTGGGGGTACCTTCAATCTGAAGCCGGAAAGTTATGATGACTATGCACGGTTTATCTCAACTGTGGTGGAAGGTGTTCAAAAAAACGACGGAATAAAATTTGACTACATATCTCCGATAAATGAACCCGATGGACATTGGAATTGGTTAGGTCCAAAACAAGAAGGAACCCCGGCTACCAACAGGGAGTTGGCCCATGTGGCGAAAAGTCTTAGCAAGGAATTTGTAAAGCGAGGTATCGATACGAAAATATTGGTAAACGAATCGTCCGATTATCGCTGTATGCTTCGTACACATATGACCGACTGGCAACGGGGATATAGTATCAGAACTCTGTTCAGCCCCGACAGTGTGAGTACTTATTTAGGTGATACTCCCAATGTGCCCCGCTTGATAGCAGGACACAGTTATTGGACCAATACACCCTTAAGCAATTTGCATGATCTCCGATGCGAGTTACGCGACTCTTTAAATAAATACAAGGTCAACTTTTGGCAAACCGAAACTTGTATTATGGGCAATGACGAAGAGATTGGCGGCGGTGGCGGTTACGACCGAACAATGAAAACAGCCCTTTATGTAGCCCGTATTATTCATCATGATATTGTGTATGCCGGTGCTTCCAGTTGGCAATGGTGGCGCGCAATGGGAGGAGACTACAAAGATGGTCTTCTTCGGGCACATAGCGATGACGAATTACAATCGGGGCGTGTAGAAGATTCGAAATTGCTCTGGGCTTTGGGGAACTACAGTCGCTTTATCCGCCCCGGAGCTGTTCGTGTGAAAATGACAGGTAGTGATGCTGCAGGGCAGATTGTAGCGGAAGGTGATACAGACCCCAAAGGAATCATGTGTTCGGCTTACCAAAATAAGGATAAAAAATGGGTGGTAGTGGCGATTAACTATTCCAAAGAGAATCAGAAATTCAATTTCTTTTTGGATAATGGACAGAAACTAAAGTGGCAGATGTATCGCACTTCCGACAAAGAAGGAGAGAATCTCTCTCCTGTGGGATTGCTGCTAGGAAAGGTGGTTTCTTTACCACCACAGTCCATCACCAGTTTTGTGTCTAAGTAGGCACAGCCAGGGTTAAAACTTTAAGTCACTTTATAACATAAGTAAACAGACCGGTTCTCTCAAATCGGTCTGTTTTTATTTTCTCTTGTTCGATCTAAATATCATTACGGTTATCAAAATAGGATATTGAGTAACCCATTTTATTCTGGTAAGAAGCTTAAGTTTATCTTTTTATCTTTTTTCTGTAGTCACTTGGAGAACTTCCCATGGTTTTGGTAAATATACGACTAAAATAAAACGGATCTTCAAACCCAACGAGCATGCTAACCTGATTGATTTTGATATATGAAAAATCGAGGTGATGACATGCTTCTTGTATTTTTAGATGGATAAAGTAATTCATGGACGAATACCCGGTTTTACTTTGAAACAAAAAAGAGAAATGCGATGGAGAGAATCCTATATAGTCTGCTATTTCTTTAAGGTTGAGTCTTTTCCCTCTGTTTTTACGCATAAAATGAATAGCTTCATCGGTAGTGTCACGTTTTTGATATTGTTGATTAGAATTATTGCAGGCTCTATATGTACTTAAATATTTCAATGACTCAAAGAGATAAAACAAAGCTGTAATGCTGAATTCAAGATTATTTTTACTATAACCATTTTTCAATGTTGAGAATATTTCTTCAAATCGTTTAAATCTATCCTCAAGTCTGGAGTCTTTTTCCGGTGAAACCAGCAATGGTTTAACTAATCCTTCCGAGAAGAAATATGCTTTCTCACCATCAAATTGTATCCAATAAATAGTCCATGGATTTTTTATACTGCTACCATAGCTATGAGCCTTTGCTTTTGGTAAAACAAAAATCTGATTCGCGCCCACTTTCTGAACTTGATTATCTACTTCAAACCAGCCTTCACCTTCAACGCAATACATTAAAATGTATTGAGATACTTCCTCTTTAGTTCTTTTTCTGAAATGGAAGCTTGCCTTTGGCTAAAATCCTATATTTGTGATATGTAACAAGGAACCTAAGTCAGTATTTTTAAATTCGTCGACAATAGGGCCTGGCAAAACGATAGCTCGTTCTCCCATAAAACCACTTTTAATTTTGGCCATATCTGTAATAGATTTCTAATTAGAAATCAAAAATAATTGAAGTATTTCAATTATGGATAAATAATATTATAATCCATGTAAATAGTAATATATTCTATTATGCTGATTCGAAAATTAGCCTTACTTTGCACTTGAAATAATTATATCTATCTCAATGAAGAAATTCAACAATTCCTATTTATTTGCCATCTCTATGGTTTCGGCTATGGGTGGTTTGCTTTTTAGTTACGACTGGGTGGTAATCGGTGGTGCAAAGCCCTTTTATGAACGTTTTTTTTTTTGATATTACAACAACTGCTAATCTGCAAGCGTTGGCCATGAGCTGTGCTTTGATAGGATGTATTGTGGGTGCAGTGGTGTCGGGTGTCATCAGTGATAAGTTCGGACGCAAATGGCCCACTTTCTGCATTTTTATTTACAATCGCTTCGTTGGGTACAGGCTTGGCTTCAAGTTACGTGGTATTTGTTCTTTTCAGAATCATTTGAGGGGTAGGTATTGGGAATTGGCTAAGGACGGAAATACTGAACCCGCAGCAGCTACTTTCTATAATGACCAGAAACCCGATAAAATTTTCTATCAGGGGTTGGCATTATTGAAATTAGGATTACCGAATGAGGCAAACATTAGATTTGACAAATAGATTGCTTTTGGAGAAGAGCACTTGAATGAGACCGTAAAGCTGGATTATTTTGCTGTATCTCTTCCAGATCTTCTTATTTGGGATGACGATTTGTCATTTAGAAATAAAATTCACTGTTCATATATGTTAGGACTAGGATATTTAGGAAAGGACGAATATGAAAAATCGGAAGCCCTTCTTGAAAAGTCATACAGAATGGATATTAATCATCAAGGAATTCAAATTCATATAGCATTATTAAATAATTATGGAACCCAATCAAAAAACATTTCTTAGAAGCTTGACAATCACTTGTTTGCTCTCTCTCGCCTTAAATACATATGCATCGAATCATGATTATGTAATCAACTTGGCTGGAAGATGGCAAGTGAGTCTGGACTCTGCAGATCTTGGGATCAGAGAAAATTGGGAACAAAAGCAATTTTCACAATCGATACAATTACCCGGTACTACAGATGAAGCAGGCTTAGGATTACCAAATAGGTTAATGCCCGAGCTGGTAAAACCTCAGGTTTTATTTTTGACCCGAAAGCATAAATTTATAGGTCCGGTTTGGTATGCACGTGAATTAGATATACCTGCGAGTTGGAAAACCAAGACTACTATAATTAAATTAGAGAGAGTCCTTTGGGAAACGCAATTGTGGGTTGATGGGAAAGAGTTTGCCCTAAAACAAGAAAGTTTAGTATCGCCCCATTACTTTGATGTTACTAGTTTGTTAAAACCAGGTAAACACAGAATTGTATTCAGAGTTGATAACAGAAAGAAATACGACATTAGTGTGCCGGGTGCTAACAGCCCGCTGGGATTAGCTCATGCATATACCGATGATACCCAGACTATATGGAATGGCATTGTAGGGGAAATGAATTGTTGTGCGTATGACAAAGTGCGCATAACTGATTTCCAAATATATCCTGATCCAGAAAAAAAAATTGCTAAAGTAAAGATTGTCTTAGAAAAAAGCGACTCTAAAATGTTTAGAGGAGACTTAAATATGCAGGTAAAATCTCTTAAAGAAGATGTTGTTTTACCAATTCAAAAGCTCAAACTAAAATTTGATACAAAAAGCAAAGAGATAGAGTTGACCTTGAAGATGGGAGATAATGTTAAGTTGTGGAGTGAAATGTCACCTTATATGTATAAGGCAACTGCAATTGTTACAGGAAAAAATGTTCAGTCGATGGAGTGTCGAAATTTTGGGATGCGTAAACTTACAAATAAGAATACATCCTTACAGCTTAATGGAAATAATATCTTTTTAAGAGGAACCCTTGAATGTTGTATTTTTCCACAAACTGGGCATCCACCGATGAATCACGCCGAGTGGAAAAGAGTATTTGCAACAGCACGTGAGTGGGGGTTAAATCATATACGGTTTCATTCGTGGTGCCCTCCCCGGTATGCGTTTGAAGTTGCGGATAGTCTCGGCTTTTATGTTCAGGTAGAATTACCACTTTGGTCGCTTAAGGTGAATCAGGATACGGCTACAAATAGATTTTTGTATCAAGAAGCAGAGCGTATAATCAAGGAATATGGCAATCATCCATCTTTTTGTTTTTGGAGTCTTGGCAATGAATTGCAAAAAGACTTTGTATACCTCAATAATTTCGTAGATAAGTTAAAAAGTAAAGATTCCAGACATTTATATACCAATACTTCTTATACATTTGAGCCAGAACATGGAACCTGGCCGGAATCCAATGATGATTATTACATAACTCAGAGTACAAAACTTGGATGGGTAAGAGGGCAAGGGGTATTTGGTACAGAATCTCCATGTTTTAATAAGGATTATTCAGCATCAACAAGCGGTTTACCCATACCATTGATTACTCATGAAGTAGGACAATACTCGGTATATCCCAACATTAAAGAAATAGAAAAGTACAAGGGTGTTTTAGATCCATTAAACTTTAAAGCAGTAAAAGAAGATCTGATTAAGAAAGGATTACTTCATAAAGCTTCAGATTACACGTTAGCATCAGGTAAATTGGCTTCAATACTTTATAAAGAAGAAATTGAACGAGCACTGAAAAGTAAAAATATAAGTGGATATCAGTTGCTAGACTTGCACGACTTTCCAGGACAGGGAACCGCTTTGGTAGGTTTGTTAGATGCCTTTTGGGATAGTAAAGGGATAATAGAAGCACGTGAATTCAGAGAGTTTGCATCCCCGGTTGTTCCTCTTGTGCGGTTTAATAAGCCGGTATTTAAAACTGACGAGGTTTGTAATGTAAAGGTTGAAATTGCGAATTACTCAGGAAATGATTTTAATGGAGTCGTAGAATGGAGTTTATCCGATAATAAAGGAGCTAATATTTTGTTAGGCGAATTTCCGGCAAAAGAACTCTTGAATGGAAAGAATACCGAAATTGGTGACTTTCAATGTAAATTTGATAAAATAGAAGTTGCGACTCAACTGAAACTGTCTGTAAATATAAAAGGAACAGACTATCATAACCATTGGAACATATGGGTTTACCCATCTAATTTGGCAATTGATAATGGGAAAGTAATATATACCCGATCATATTTAGAGGCAGAAAAAGCATTAAAAGCAGGGAAAAAAGTGCTATACAATCCTGACTGGAGAAAATTGAAAGGCATAGAAGGAAAGTTCTTACCTGTATTCTGGAGTCCTGTGCATTTTCCCAAGCAAGCCGCTACTATGGGGGTGTTGTGTGATCCTACACATCCGGCATTGAGCAATTTCCCAACCGAAATGCATTCTGATTGGCAATGGTGGGATTTAAATACAAATTCAGTGACTTTAAGTTTAGACAGTATTCCACGAGTAACTCCAATTGTAGAAATGGTTGATAATTGGATTAATAATCGTCGACTCGCTCTCGTTTTTGAAGCTAAATGCGGAACAGGGAAGCTATTATACACATCTATAGATTTGAATAGCAATATAGAAAATAGACCTCAGGCAAAACAGTTGCTTTTTAGTTTGATTAAGTACATGAATAGTTCCGAATTTGCGCCAAAAGAGTCTTTGAATTTTGAAGTCCTAAAGCAGTTTGAAAGAGATAGCGTTTTAGACAAAAAAGAAACACCAACTGATATTTATTAAGCTAAATGGCAATTGCTTTCATTTATCTAGTCTTTTAAATGCTGACTCGCATGAGTAGTGTATTATTAGTCGGATTGTAAGTTATTGATATTTTATTCAATTAAATCTAATTATTAATTGGCATTGTTGGCAAATAATAAAAGACATTCTAGTGCATGATAATAATTGTTTAGTTGAGCAGAATAATCAGTTTTGCACGACAAATGTACGATAGAAAACGAAAACGCCCTATTAATCAAACGATTAATAGGGCGTTTTGCGGTACGGACGGGACTCGAACCCGCGACCTCCGCCGTGACAGGGCGGCATTCTAACCAACTGAACTACCGAACCAGGTTGTAATGTCTGCATTGTTTTCTAATGCGGTGCAAAGATAGGGAATTTATTCTATTTATGCAAACAAAATAGATCACAACAGTAGGGGTGACGCATTAAAATTTTATGAGTTGCAGCAAATAGCTATTCTCCCAACCAGCCGCTTTTCTTTTTTCTTTGATACTTGCTTTGAGAGAATCATTTTTTAAAAGATTAAGGCATATTTTATTTAGCATTGCGAAGTCTAGTGCTGCATTCTTAGTTCTAGTCCTGATATAA
Organism: Paludibacteraceae bacterium; assembly: GCA_942493025.1. Taxonomy (GTDB): domain Bacteria; phylum Bacteroidota; class Bacteroidia; order Bacteroidales; family Paludibacteraceae; genus Paludibacter. The sequence goes on along the minus strand of OW818663.1, from coordinate 1,845,532 downwards.
TCTTCATGAAATGACATATCAAGTGTTCAATGTAGTTTATTTTCAACTCCCCAAATGTTTTCTAACAGCTTGATTAATGGTTTGAGTATTTCTGAACCATAAGTAAATTTGGGCCTCATTTTACAGCCTAAAGCAAGGGTGATGGGAAAAGCCCTGCTAAGATTTAATTTGTAGGGCTTTATGTTTTCTTTTTCGCTTAGAGCTGGTATTCAAGCAATAGTTGGAATCCTCGTTCCTAAATGAATATTATTTTTATTTATACTAATGTCTGTTTTGAATTACTTATTGATATTTTGTCTCCAATTTTATAACCCTCATTTGGGTTACTTTTGACTTTGATGTGGGTAGTAATTATTCTATACTTAGAATACAAATGATATTGTAATAGTAAATACACTAAGTTCTATAATTAAAAATATTGTTGTCCGTAAAATAGCAATTTACTTAATGTCATCCGACGGATGACATTAATGTAAATTGCTATTTGTCATGTATTTAATGAGTTGTTCGAAAATTTTACCGGACACCAATAAATTAAAAACTTTTATTCAAATAATTTGAGATCCACGGCTTCACCCATTAGTACGTATCCTGCTTCGTTAGGGTGCAGAAAATCACCGGTATGCGCAGTTGGCAAGATGGTCAGCGTATCGTTAGGGTCGCGCATTGCTTTGTCAAAGTCAATAACGGCATCGAAACTGCCACTGGTACGAATCCAGTCATTCACCGTATTGCGGGCAGTTTGACGATATTCGGCATCGTAGAATGATTTTTTGAAAGGCATAATGGTAGCCCCGTACACCTTGATACCCTGAGCATGTGCATCAACAATCATCTGTTTGTAAGCTGCAATCAAATCCTGAGCTATCTTATCGGCAGTAGCTTGGTCGGGAATCTGACCAATGTCATTAATGCCTTCGGCAATGATAAACCAACGAATGCCCTGTTGTTTAAGAATGTCTCTGCCGAAGCGGCTAACACCTGAAGGTCCCAGGCAATTTTTAAGTACACAGTTACCACCAATGCCCAAATTAAGGACGCCGACTTGCTGTGTGCCTGCATTTTTCAAAAGGCGTTCGGACAATATATCCGGCCAGCGGTTTTGCTTGTTGGTACCCGAACCACGTCCATCGGTGATGGAGTTCCCTAAAATGGCCACGGCGCCACCTGATGTTGGTGCTTTCACCTCAATGCCATTGATAATGTACCAATGATCGGTAGGGATAGAACCGGTAAAATCGTTGACCGAAGTGCTGTTGCCGGCCAACAGATAAGAAGTGGTTCGCGAGCCGGGATGACCGGTTATGTTCGGACAGGTTTCGCCAAAGTAAATGGTAATGGCCAGGTCCATTCTCGATTTTAAATCGAACGAAATGGCATCGGAGGTAATCATAGCACCCGAGTTCATGGTCACTTCCGTTTTACCACTAAATTTTAAATCTTTGCTTGTTGCCGCATCTATGGTATTTCCACCTGTTGATACCGCAATTTTTACTGCTTTCAGCGTAACGGCACTGGTGCTGAATGCATTTGAGAACCGTATGCGCAGACTATCACTCCCGATTGAAACCCGGACGATTTGTCGCAAGGAATTGTTGGTCAGTCCCGGTGCAGGAGGAACATTTCCGGGTTCTACAAGTTGCGGTGCAGTGCTCCAGGTTCCTACCCATTTTTTTGCTGAATGGGAATTTATATTTAGTGTAGAGCAGGAGCTGAGCAGCAGAGCCAATATGGTCATCACAGAAAAGACGGATCGGAATTTTTTGAAGACAATAAGTGTGTTAGTCATAGTTGATAATAATGATATATTGTGAATTTCGATTATTCAATTAATTTGTATTTTGTGTTGGACTCTACCTACTAAGTGTCAGTTGCTTTTTGAAACTAATATACAGTAACAAATGATTCTCACCACTTACATTTATTGTTTTAGATGAAAATAAATTTTTTGCCGGCTTTGATATAGACAACACCTTTTTTCGGTTGATAGATACGACGACCCCAAATGTCGAAAATAAGAAGATTGGCTGCATCAATTCCTTCATCCGCTTTTATATCATCAATGCCTGTCACCGTGAATTTTATCGGGAGCGATGAAGCAGATATTGTATTGGCAGGAGTGAGGTAAGCACTGAATGGAATGATGGTGGACTCGGCACCACTGCTCACCCGATAGAATCCTCCTATGCCATCAACAGTTTTGAAATAATAACTGCCCGCAGATGCTTTTACAGAGATATAAACTCCATTCATATTGTTTACTTTCAGTGCCAGCGGTGTAGAAACAGCGCCTGTACCTTCGAATTTGAAAGTGCCGGTACCCTGAATCAATACAGGTGTGTTGGCCGGAATTTTGTTGCTCGAAACAGAGGTGCAGGTTACATCCGTAGCAGAAGCCAGCATGGTGTAGGCTTTAGCACCTGTCGGCACATTAGCTTCAAAGGGTAAAGTCATAACACCATAGCCATTGAACGTGCGGGTGTAAGAAGCGGCTGTTGCTGTAAAATTGAGAGGTGCATAAAAGTTACCGTCTCCATCAGTCAGTGCTAATTTACTACAAGTGCTTCCTGCAACGACATTGCTATTATTGTTCGTTACCCCGTTAGCGACATAAAAAATGCAGTTTTTACCGGCTGCAGATGCATTCCAGTCCATGTCGGCAGTGATGGACGAAGTACCTGTGAAATCAAGCGAAGTATACAACGGATCTTCCATACAATTAAGGAAATCACTGTCGCCCTTGCTATAAACGCCGGCAAATTTATACATCTTTTCGGTACCCACTCTGAAGTATACATCGCCGAAATTAATCGTCAGTATAGAATTGTAGTTTCCATTGCTGATGCCTAGAACTCCGATACACCCATCGGTGAGCACAGTGGGGGAGATGTCGAGTATCCAATCAAAATTAGTATTTTGGGTGAAGGTAACCGTTCCGTAATTATGAGAGCTGACAGACCCGCTACTGTTGATATAATACAATGTGGTGGCAGAAGAAGTAAAACTTCCTGCAGATTTCATACTATCCACGTGTAATATCAGTTGATTGTACAGGGTATTTAATTGAAGATACCCATTCGTAGAAGTGGTATAGGCACTAATAAGGTTATTGCTGTGATCAAAAGTAACCTTACTTCCACTCAGTTTATAGCTATTCCCAAAGGCAGTATTTGTTTGCGCCTGATCTTCTATCTTGTTATAATGAGCAGCTTTACCTGTCATCAGTGATACCGGACGCACACTGTTTTTGGTAAAGATAAGCGTTGTAAAGCTTGAAGGGCTTACGGTTATCTTTGGTCGACAGGTTTCTGCCCCTAAGGTGATGGCTGAGCTGAACATATTTGACGATTCAGTGGTGACGATACTTTTGCCCGTTGTAGAATAGAATGGCAAATCAACAGTCAGGGTATACGTATCAGCCGAAGGGTTTATCACCATGGCTATCACGCTGTCGCCCGTAACCGAAAGATAAGAAGAACCTCCCAATATCCCGGAATCATCATTCCATGTGTTTTGAATACGGGTAGTGCCGGTAGTGTATTTCGCGTAGTGTGAAAGGATGTACCCCCGTTTGGTAAGCATACCGGTGGTAGAGCCGTAGGTACCATCTCCCATCATGCCATAGAAACGTTTGGACGCATAGTGTACCCATGCATTTATATTTGACAGCATGGCAATGTTCAGTTTATTCGCAAAACTAAATGCATCTTTCGACCAATTGAAATCACGGCTGACCGGTACGGTAGATGTCGATTCATCGGCATTCCAGTTAATCAGATATTCGGTCATCCAAACATCGTGACCTTTTGCCTGAACATTTTTAAAATTGGTTTGTATGGCACCATACTGGTGACCACCAAAAATACTATATTTAGCAGATACATTCTCATCAGCAAAAGCGTCGGCGTAATCGTCTGTTATACCAACACTCTCGGGAGCTATTATTTTACAGTTGATAAGTGAGCTATAATTTTTTACAAAGCTTGCAATTTGCTGGGGAGTCCAGATGCAACCTGCATAAGTGGACTTCATATCCGGTTCGTTTTGAATAGAAATAGCATCCAGTGTTACGCCGTTGTCACGCATATAGGTCACATAGTCGTTCAGATAATTGGCATAATCGGCATAATTTGCCTCTTTCAGTGAATTGTTTTGTACTACACCGTTTGCATCCGTATATATTGCATTTATGGTATTGTATGTCTTCCATTCAGCAGGCATGGACCAGGGACTTGCAAAGATTTTAATTCCGAGCGATTGGGCCAGTTGTGCTGTTGCTAAAGACTGAGGCCACGAGCTTTTTCCGATGGGAAGGTACAACCGCATGATATTGTAACCCGCTTCACTGTCTTTTCCCCAGAGCTTTTTGATTTCATCGGTTGTCATGTGGTTGTAGGCAAATGTTCCGCTATTTACGAAGCCTCCGAATCCGGTGATTTTCTGATAGGTAACCGTACTGTTTATTTTGACGGATGCTGTTTTTTGGGCCTGCACGAGTCCCTGAAACAGGATACCCGCACAAAGTAAAAGTGCGGTTTTATAAGTGTATTTTTTCATATATGATAGCTTATCAGATTGTACTATTGTGTTATCGTAATATCAAATTCAATATCTCATGGTTGATTTTTAATCTATTTCTTTGTCGATGAAAGTGATTTAGAACGTATCGGTTGACGTTTCACGGTTTTAGTAGCTTGTTTTAAAGCTACAGTTGGTTTCCAAAAGTTACCGGTCAGTGTGGTTAAGTACAATGCTCTGGTACTCATGATAAACCAATTTGAATCGCCCAGTTTAGGGCTAAGCATCTCTGCTCCGAATGCATCCGCGATGGTCTGATGGTTACACATGGCCGATACAGCCAGTCCACCGACAAATGCACTATTATGATGACCGTCACTATGGTCGGTCCCATCAAGGTTGTAACCATCTTTAACATTAGCCGGTCCTACCTTGTTTGCCCAATTGGATATTTTGGTGCTCCATTCTTTTGATTGTGTATTTCCATTCCATAAATAATCCAACGCTAAACGCCAGGGTGCACGGCAAGCATCATAGCGGAAATAGGCAACACGGTTGGAATTTCCCCCGGGAGTTCCGCTTACCGACTGCCAATCGGGTACTAAACCGGTTTCGGGATGAGCAGCTGCATTTAAAATGGTATAGGTATCATCTGCCAGTTTATTCCAGTCGTTGTCATTGCTTACTTTTGCAAAAATACGGAAGAAAGCTGGTGTGTAATACTGAATATCGGTCAGGTCGCAGCCACCCCACATAGGCCCTTCTTTGGATTCTTTTGAATACCCCGGTGCCAGTGCTAAGACGTTTCCGCACTTGGTTACCACGCTTTTTTTGATGATATTGATTATCGTTTTAGCTTCTTTCAAATAATTTCCTCCCCATTGATTGTGGGCTACTATTAATGCAAAGGCAACATCAATATCTCCATCGCTGGCACTTCCCGGATCATTAATCCCATCGCAACTGACGTTCCATGCCATCATATTGTTGGCATTAACTGTGCGTTTCGATTTGTAAAACACATACAATCCATCAAATGTAGCCTTATCGGCAAAATAGGCCGATAATATTGTTCCAAATCCTATGGCTTCTACACGGGTTTCATCCTGACTCTCGCCCGTAACGCGGTAGCCGGCATTACATTTAACAAGGAACAACTCTTTCCATTTATTATAGGTGTTCAGTGCATCTTTGTCGGTAATGGTTGTTGGTTTAACCCCAAATTTATAATTCACGTTTTGCGGGAATGGTCTGGTTGTTTTTGCAAATCCGGCTTCAAAGATGAGTGTCATCAGGATTGCTGTAAAATAAATTCGTTTTTTCATACTCTGTTTGTTTTAGATATTTCAGGTTTTATTTTTTTAATTTATTATCGTTATTATTTTGCATCTCCGTCAGGATAAACGAATTTATTGAAGCTTTCGGGAGCACCTAAGTAGCTGGGTTTTAATCCGCCCATATTTATCATAATCTTTTGTACTACCACACCCGGATCAATCATCCAAACCTTCAGGGTATGATAGCCGGATGTTGGTATGTTGAGTGTAGTTTGACACTTCCGCGTTTGGTTTACTACCGATTGGACCCAATCTTCATTAGCGTATTCAATTTTGTATTTATCAGGTACATTGGTAATGTACTGAGGAGCCTGATCATCAAAAGAAACTGCAATTTTAATGTCCCGTCCAGGCATATAATTTAAAAGAGGCGATGTTATCAACGTGATTTGAGCACTGTCTTTCGTGAACAGGTACACCGGATACTCTAAACATGGAGCATCTTTTCCGATGGTTGCAGCCGGGGCATTGGCCGGTGCTGTGGCTCTCATCCCGGATAAGGTAAGTCCGTAATCTTCCACTTTCAACCATTTTCTGTCACCTTGACTGATATTTTTAGAAAAATGTTCGGCTTCGATGGAAACATATCCTCCGCCTTCCACAAAACCGTTCAGGTTTTCCCGGGTAAGCTCTGCAGGGTTAAATGCTTTTACGGCGATGGATACTTCTTTGCCTGCACCTGCGATTTTAATTATACCTTCGGCTTTGCCTTTTGGTAGTTGAGATGCAACTAAAGTTACCATGATACGCTTGTCTTTGTTCTGTATCGTACCCCTGTTTTCGCTAAACGTGAGCCACGGAACATTGGAGCTTATGCTGTATTCAAAAGCCACTTTTCCTCTGTTGAAAACTTCAATATAATGTTGCTGACCACCGAAAATATCAAACTCGGGCAATAGTGCTTTTTCGGTTGAACCCGGCCAACTCGCTTCAGCTCCCTCCACCATAACGCCCAGCATAGCAGAATCAGGAACCTCTATTTCGGTTAACTTAATGGCTGCAAGACTATTCACTTTCGGTGGCATCCAGCTGGTATAGCCAAGATGTGTCTGATCCATAAAGTGATTCCATCTTCCGCCGGCATACTCCTTATTGTAATAATTCATCAGGGTTGTATCCGCTTGAAACAACGCTCTGGTTTGTGCCGCCATATCGTTGGCACTTGCACGTTTTTGTTTCGCGTACAAACTGTTTTTAGCAGCGGTTACGTACAACTCATTGACCAATGAACAGGCTTTTGTTGGGAACAATACAATCTGATAAAAAGCATCCCTTTTTTCCTGAGGCAATTTAGCGTAAATGGCTTCGGCCTGAGATGTAATATTGGCATAATCTTCTACGACGCTTTCGGCCTCACTGTAATTGATTAAACTGTAAGTCCCTGGCGATAACGATTCGGGTTTACGTCGACCATTAAATTTCGTGTATTTCGAAATAATATCGGTAATCTCAGTTGCGTATGTTGAACCGAATTCACGGGTAACCCATAAACGGGTATATTCATTGATGTTAGAATTTGTCCATTTGTCAGTATCCCATGCAAGGTTTAAAAAGTACTCTGTAGGTAATTCGTATCCCTTGAAATGCCCCACGTTTACAATCCATATTCTGTCGGCTCCGTATTGTTTGGCCAGTGCCATTTGATCCCATATTTTTGCAATCGGACTGGTATTAATCCACTCATAACTCCGTGGGCCACCGTGATAATCAAAATGGTAATAAACCCCTGACCCTCCACTTCGTTTACGCTCTTCAGGGGTAGGCAGTCTGCGGACATTTCCCCAGTTATCATCCGCCCACAAAAGGGTTATATTGTCAGGAACTTTCATTCCTTCATTGTAATAATCCATTATCTCTTTGTACAAACACCACGATTGAGGAACCTTTGTAATATCAGGATTCATTTCTTCACCAATAATTTTTTGTTGTTTGTGGACAATGTTCTCTACCATTGCGATATTCGACTTTATGTCGCCGGCCATCTCCGAGTCATTTGCTCCCCGAAGCCCCAACGTGACCATGTTTTCGTAGTTTTTGTTGCGCCGAACTCCTTCCCGCCAGAAGCTTTCCATGGTGTCAGGGTGTTTGTTATAATTCCAATGTCCTATCGTTGTATAATAGCGTCTGTCCCATTCTTGTTGCGCACGCGTCATGGGTTCCTGATGGGAGGTTCCCATAACTATGCCATACTCATCGGCCAGGCGTGGGTTTTCAGCATCATCTTCATTGAAGGCGTTATCCCACATGGCTGGCCACAGATAATTTGCCTTTGTTCTGAGCAATAATTCGAAAATATGAGCATAAAACTCACGTCCGTAATTTGCTACATTATTGCCGATAGGGGGATTCTGACTAGGTTTAATTAGTCCATATTTTTCTTTAATCCAACCGGTAAGGGCAGGTGCTTCGTCATTAATAAAGATGCCACGATATTTTACGCTTGGTTGTTGAGTATAGGTGCCGGACTTTACATAGAGTGCATCTTTATGATCGATAGAAACATCGGCCCAAAAATACCATGGCGAAACGCCTATTTGTTCGGACAAATCATAAATGCCGAAAATAGTTCCACGTTTGTCGCTACCAACAATAACAAGGGCTTTATCAATACCCGGAAATGGTTTTTCGACAGTCTGAATGCTGAAAGCTTCCCATTTACCGGTAATCTTACTGACGTCGAGTTTCTTCTTTTTTATCAGTTGATCAATAACCGTACTTTTACCAAGCGTTCCTACGATGACCACTTCTTTTTGATGCGGTAATTTATCAAAGCTTAGGACCGGTTGATAATTTGTTACCTTTCCAATGTCGGATTTTAAATCTTTCAATGCCCGAACTACACCCGGAAAATCCTTAGAACTAATACACAATGTGGTTGACGTTCCAGAGGCGGATAGCGTAAACTGGTTTTTGCCACCGGTTGTTGAAATGTAGCTCGATCCACCGATAGCTGAAACAGTTACCGGTAGCCCTATAAGCATTGCTGTGTAAATTAAAAAACGCAATTGGCGTTTCAATAAATTGTTTACTTTAGAAATCATAATTTGATTGACCTTAATTTATTTTTTATTTACTTTGAAGTTTTATCTGTGTTTCTTTTAAGCCCTTCGATTTTGCAGTTACGCTAATCATTCCTTTTTCACCCACTTTGGAACGAACAATCACTAAACAAAGCCCATTGAATGCTTCACGCTCCTTCGAAGTAAATGACACCATATTCGTAGCATCACCGTTGTCAGAGGCCACAATTTCACCGGGACCTTCAATGCTAAACTCAATTGGATGATTGGAGCGTGGCACAACGAGTCCATCCTTATCGGCTATCTGCACGGTGATAAAAGCCAGATCTTTTCCATCGGAGTTGATGATGTCACGGTCGGTCGAAGCAAGCAGTTTCGTAGCAGTATCTGTTGTTTTAACGATGCTCTCCGCCCACTGCTTTCCGTTTTTATAAGCCATCACTTTCAGTTCTCCCGGTTCATATCTCACACTGTCCCAGCGTAGACGATATTCATACTGCGCCTTTTTCTTTTTTCCTAATGATTTGCCGTTGAGAAACAGTTCTGCCTCATCGCCCGAAGTGAAAACATGTACCGGAGTAATTTCGCCAATGCGTTCTGCCCAGTTCCAGTGGGGTAGGATATGGGCCATTGGAAATTCCGGTCGCCAGTGAGATTGGTACAGATAAAATCGATCCTTTTTAAATCCGGCAAGATCAATCATCCCGCAATAGGCACTGCGTGATTCGTAATAAGGTGTTGGTTCGCCAAGATGATCCCAACCGGTCCACACAAACTCTCCGGCCACAAAAGGATGCTGATCGAGTGAGCTAAACACTTTGTCGGCCGACGAACCAAAGTCGACGGCATGCAGTTCGTAGGAGCTAACCTGATGTGTTTTAGAGTCACCACCTCTACCATCGCGTACAGGTGCACTTACTTCTTTCGACACCGGGAACAGGTAGATACCACGACTACTAAATGCGGATGCCGTTTCGGTACTGAGAATTACTTTATCGGGGAATTTGGCGTGATAAGCATCGTATTGCGGAGCTGTACGAATACGATCGGTGCCCTCAAATTCAGGAGATTGACGGATGCCCTCCCCCTGATAATTGAGACCGATAACGTCCAGCACTGCAGGTAAAGGCATATCCGGTTTTGCAAAGTTTATGGCGGAGATAGTCGGGCGCGTGGTATCTTCTTCTTTTACAATGTCATGAATACGTTTAGCCACTTTGGCACCTTCTTCGCCGGTATATTGTTCGCCTACTTCGTTACCAAAACTCCACATAATGACTGATGGATAGTTTCTGTCGCGACGAACAAAAGAGCGTGCGTCCGGTTCCGACCACTCAGGAAAGATAAGGTGAAAATCGAGTGCTGTTTTTTTACGTTCCCACGAATCAAAAATCTCATCTATCACCAGGAATCCCATTCGGTCGGTTAACTCGAGCAATTCGGGTGCCGGTGGATTGTGCGACAAACGGATGGCATTGCATCCCATTTCGCGTAAAATTTCAAGTTGACGTTCAGCAGCGCGGGTATTAAAGGCAGCACCAAGTCCTCCTAAATCGTGATGTTGGTTAACACCTTTGATCTGAATATGTTCTCCGTTGACTAACAATCCTTTGTCGGGGTTAAATTCCAATGAGCGAATGCCAAACCGGGTTTCGTAGGTGTCAATGGCTTTCCCGTTTTTGATCAGGGTAGTTATGGCACTATAAAGATTAGGCTGCTGCGTTGGAGCCGGACCCCATAGTTTCGGATTTTTAAGCACAACCGATCCCTTTATTCTTCCATTTCCACCTGCAGGAATCTTTGCGGCGGCAGTTTTGAAATTATCAACTGCATTTTCAGTTTTATTTCCATTGGCATCCAGCGTATAAATACGGGTGATAACTTCAATATCCGCATTCGTTTTTGAGTTATTGTCTACCGTAACTTCCAGGTTGATGGTAGCTGCCGTTTTAGAAACATTTTCGGTGGTTATATACGTTCCATACTGACCAACATGAACAGGACTTGTCTTTGTCAACCATACATTGCGATAAATACCGCCCCCCGGATACCAGCGAGCCGAATTATTAGGATTGTCCAAACGAATTGCTAATTGATTTTTTCCACCGGGAACGAGATAAGGAGTCAGATCCAGTCGCCATGAGTTGTAGCCGTAAGGCCAACCGCCCACTAATTTTCCGTTTAACCAAACCATGGCATACGACATAGCGCCGTCCACATCCAGAAATACAGATTTGCCTGCATCCGAAGCCAGTATATCCAGTTTTTTACGATACCATGCAACTCCATTACTCGGTAAACGTCCCATACCTCCTCCAACTTCGGGATTCGAACTAGTCATAAAAGGTCCTTTAATGGCCCAGTCGTGAGGTAAATCTACCGTTTCCCACGAATTGTCGTCAAAACCGGCCTGAACAAACGGGAAATTACCACCCGGATTTCCTGCGGGACGAACATGTTTTTTTAGAGGATCGTTGATGAAGCCATTTGCCGAAGGCAATATCCACGGTTTAAGCACTTCCTGAGTTGCTTTTACCTCTACTGCTTCCGTTGGTTTAGCATCTGCAACTTTATATTCGTTACTGCCCGATACTTCAGGGCGCACATCGTATATAAGTTTATCGGCTTTCGCCACAGAGTCGTACTTAAAGAAATGCCACCCTTTATTGATGGATATGCGTTGTCGGTTAATGCTACTTGTAGTGCGAGTCGATGGTTTTGCCAGCAGTGATGTTGCAGACATCGATAAACAGAGTGAAATGCTAAAAAAAATAAGCTTTGTTGGTGTGATTTTTTTCATGTCTTGATTTTTTATCTTGAATTTTTCCGGTAGAATATCTTGAATAATTCAAAAAAGATGGATATTCATTCCCGGTAAAAAGGAAACATAATCTCAGTACAAATGTACTTATTCTCAAGTGCCCGAACGAGGGTAAATGTTACATGTTCTTTCTTATTCGTTACATTCTCTTCATTTGCGTTCTGTTTTGTTGCAAATTCAGATACTTTCATTACTCAATTTTATAACTGCGGGATGTTTATTGATGTTACGACTGTCGACCCAAGATTATAAATCCAGGGTCAGATATTTTCGGGAAATTTGGTTTACGATGGACTATAATGAAATATTGGTTTGTTCTTCTATTGGCCTGAATAAAGGACTGCTCAGCGAAAAATGAAAAAAAAGCTGTATGTTTGCACTATAAAAACACACCTTGAATAAACGATTACTATAGATTTTCATATACAATCACTCAATGCAGAATAATCATACTTATATAGATTACGAATTGCTGATGAACCTGAAGGATGGAAACGAGAAAGCATTCTCAGTTGTTTTCGAGACCTATCACAGGTATTTGTATGTGTCGCCTGTCGATATTGCAGTCTAATAATTTAATACGATAGAGAGCATGTTGTATTTATATGTTATAGGAGGGGAGAGACGAAATCAATAGCAGATTATAAAGTTATAAATGAAATATAAATTACAGATATGAAAAAACTAATTTTCCTGCTGTTTGTCGCTTGTACCATAAATGTATTTGCACAAACCATTGTAAAAGAACTTGATTCGTGGAAATTTTCGAAAGGAGAAAATACCGCGGCTTCTGCTGTTGGTTTTAATGATGTAGCCTGGGAGTCGGTAAAAGTGCCGCACGACTGGGCGATCTATGGTTCATTCGACAAAGAAATAGATAAGCAAGTGGTGAAGATTGAGCAAAACAACGAAAAATCGGCTACCGAAAAAACCGGACGAACCGGCGCACTGCCTTTTATTGGTGTGGGCTGGTACCGAACTAAAGTGACTTTGCCGGAATTTACCGCCGATAAGCAGGTGATTCTATCGTTTGACGGGGCTATGAGCAATGCACAGGTATTTGTCAATGGCGAGAAAGTTGGCAACCGACCTTACGGATACAGTTATTTTTATTTTGATATTTCTTCTTATCTCCATCCCGGAGCCGAAAATGTAATTGCGGTTCGTTTGGAGAATCATTCATTTTCATCGCGTTGGTATCCGGGTGCCGGCTTGTATCGAAAGGTAAAAGTGATTGTGAAAAACAACATAAGTTTTAAACAATGGGGACAATGCATTACTACTCCTTATGTGTCGACTGATTTGGCAAAAGTGAATATTCGTTCGCAGGTGCAGGGCGAAAACCTTACTGTTAAAACCATTATTCGTGATGCAGAGGGCAAAGTGGTGGCGGAGAATAAGATTGTTGATCGGTTTGCCGACGAGATGGAACAAAACCTGGGCGTAAAAAATCCTCGTTTATGGAGCCCGGAAACACCTTATCTCTACACGGCTGAGCTGCAACTTTATCAGGGAGATGTACTGAAAGATACCGAAATAGTTCGTTTTGGAATCCGAACCATAAAATACAGTGCCGAAAAAGGTTTTGAACTGAATGGAAAAGTGACGAAGTTCAAAGGTGTATGTTTGCATCACGATTTAGGTCCTATCGGAACAGCGGTAAATAAAACAGCACTTCGTCGTCAGTTAACGATTCTGAAGGATTTGGGTTGTAACGCCATTCGCTCTTCGCACAATATGCCATCGTTCGAGCAATTAGAGCTTTGTGACGAAATGGGATTCCTTTTTCTTGCCGAAAGTTTTGATGAGTGGAAAAAACCAAAGGTAAAAAACGGTTACAATCTGTATTTTGATGAATGGGCGGAAAAGGATGTGGTTCATCTTGTGTATGCTACCCGCAATCACCCTTGTATCGTGATGTGGAGCTCGGGGAATGAAGTTCCCGATCAGTGGGGCAGCGAAGGTGTAAAACGTGCCAAATGGCTGCAGGATATTTTTCATCGCGAAGATCCTACACGCCCAGTTACCGTGGGAATGGATCAGGTAAAAGCAACGATGGCTTCAGGTTTTGGAGCTTTGCTGGATGTTCCCGGTTTGAATTATCGTGTTCATTTATACGAAGAAGCCTATAAATCGTTTCCTCAGGGATTTATTCTGGGATCCGAAACGGCATCTACTGTCAGTTCGCGTGGCGTGTATAAGTTTCCGGTTGTGAAACAGGCCGAGAAAACCTACAACGATTTGCAATGTTCGTCGTATGACATGGAGTGCTGTAATTGGTCAAATCTACCCGATGATGATTTTGTGATGCAGGATGATAAGCCCTGGGTGATTGGCGAATTTGTGTGGACCGGATTCGATTACCTGGGCGAACCAACGCCGTATGATAATTTCTGGCCTTCACGCAGCTCTTATTTTGGAATGTGCGATTTAGCCGGTCTGCCTAAAGACAGGTATTATCTTTATCGCAGTCGTTGGAACACGAAAGATGAGACACTGCACATTTTGCCACACTGGACATGGCCGGGTCGCGAAGGTGAAATAACACCGGTTTTTGTGTATACCAATTACAACAGTGCTGAACTGTTTGTAAACGGAAAAAGTCAGGGTATTCAGAAAAAGAACAATGATACCAAACAGAATCGTTATCGACTGATGTGGATGAACGTGAAGTATGAACCGGGCACGATAAAAGTAGTGGCTTATGACGATGCCGGAAAAGCTGTATCCGAAAAATCGGTCACTACTGCCGGCAAACCTTACGGTATCCGTCTGGAAACCGACCGAAAAACAATCAGTGCCAATGGCGATGACCTGTGTTATGTTACTGCCACCATTGTGGATAAAAATGGAAATCCCTGCCCAAAGGCATCTAATCAGTTACAGTTCAAAACGAAGGGTGCGGGCACATTCAGAGCTGCTTGTAATGGTGATGCCACCTCATTAGAACAGTTTCATTTACCGACCATGAAAGCTTTCAGTGGAAAAGTAGTCGTATTAGTTCAGTCAACCCCTATCGCCGGCAATATAGAACTTACGGTTGCGGGAGCAGGATTAAAAACAGAGAAGATAGCGCTATATTCCAGATAATAAGCTCAGCGTATATCTTTGGAAAGAAATGATATTTTATAATCAGAGAAAAAGAAAAGCAAAAAGCCCGCAAATCATTGATTTTGCGGGCTTTTATTTTAATTGAAATGGTTTTAGTGGAGCTGGAGGGAGTCGAAACTTCGTCCAATCTATATTAAATATCAGTACGTTATACCTGCTAAATCTGTATGTCCACCTAGCTCTCCACCTTGAAAGGAACTAAAAATGTGGAATTTTCATGTATCAAAGATACAAAAAATATATGACATTATGATGTTAGCAGGCTGTTTTTTAGTGTGGTTTGTGTATATTGTCTAGGGAGATAACTAACTTTTGATATGCTTTATTTATTAGTTATCCGAAAATGAGAGGATGTACTTGTTCGGCTTTTAGTCCTGTGTATTGGCAGAACTCATCAATGCTGACGAGCTGATGATCTTCTTTTTGATAGTGCTGCTTAATCTGCGTTAGCAGAGTTCTTCCATAACGTTCGCTCTTGCCGGTTATTCGTTGTACATCCTTGGGATATATGCAAATTCGTTTTGCTTCCATCAGACGGCTCTTAATGCGACAAATTTACAATTATTTATTTGATATTTCTGCCGTTTTTGGAAAAAAAGGCTGGAATGACTATTAACGGAAGCTTATAGATTCCGGGTAGTGGCGTTGTGCTATACATTTGTTGCAATAATTTTAAATTTTTGAATTATGGCACAACAAAAAAGTATTTTGAAACTAAAAGGAACCATCGGTGGAATTACCTTCTACAAATCGAAAGATGGTTATCTGGCCCGGGAAAAGGGCGGAGTGGATGCTTCCCGAATTGCCAATGATCCGGGATTTGCCCGTACACGTGAAAACGGCGCTGAGTTTTCCAACGCAGCTTCTGCAGGAAAACTATTGCGCGATGCCGTTCGTGTGTTGGGTAAGGATGCATCTGATGGACGTGTAACAGCCCGTTTGACTCAAGTCATGGCGCAAATTAAGAACATGGATGAAGCGAACGCCAGGGGCGAGCGACATGTTGGTGAAGGTATGGCCAAAGATGAAGCCAAAGCGCTTTTGAATGGGTTTAACTTCAATGAAAATGCAGTTTTGGGAGCTGTGTTGTATACACCTTTTTCGGTGGATGCAGCAACAGGTGAAATCAAAATTGCAGCTTTAAATCCACAAAATGACATTAGTTTACCAAGTGGTGCATCGCATGTTGTTTTGAAAAGTGGGTTTGCAAGTATCAATTTCCTGACTGGTGAGTCAGAAATGACCGTATCGGCACCTGTACGCATTGCAACGAATGCAGCTGAACAGGCTGTTTCTCTGAAACCGGCAACTGTTCCGGCAGTTGAAGGAACTCATTTTTATCTGTTGTCGATTGACTTTGTTCAATCAGTGAACAATGCAGATTATTCTTTGAATAACAACTCGTATAACGTATTGGCTATTGTTGGTATTGAATAATCATAAAACCATTGTTTATGAATACAGATAAGAATGCAACCGCAACCGATCCGAACAACATGAGTGTTGTGGAACGTGTCAAAGCTCCGACTCCGAAGTTTTTTAAAACGCTTCGGACAATCGGATTAGCTTTGGCGGCTATCGGTGGGGCTGTTTTGGCGGCACCTGTTGCGGTTCCGGCCGCACTGGTCACCATTGCCGGTTATGTTACGTTGGCCGGTGGAGTAATGACGGCAGTTAGTCAGACTGCTGTTGACACGAACGCTAAAGACGGTCAGTAATGAAACTTCCAGAACCAAACCACGACGGTCAGGTATATGCCGGAACATGTGGAGGCATGTTTCTTTCTATTTTCAGCAATGTGTTTGTTGAAGATTTGGTAAGAACGGTGATTCTGGCCGTCGTTGGTGCTGTTGTAAGCTTTGGAGTTTCGCTAGTATTGAAAAGGCTTATTAAAAGAAAAAAGCCCCCAATGGGGAACTAATATATATTTAAATCTACTGTTTTTATGGTGTGGTAACCTTTTCAGTAGTTCAGCCTCCCGGCGGGGAGGCTTTTTTTATGCCCAGGCTTTACATGTATTTGTAGAAAAGCATTTGCTTTGCATCCTGAACGAGTTTCAGATTTTGTCTGAACTTCTTTTCCATATCCTCCAAACTACGGAGAGCTGCCACGGCTTTTTCAAATTGAATTGGATTGGCTTCCACTTTTTCCAACCCATCAGAAAGGCATTCCTTTACATCCCGAATCACAATAAACGGAATAACTGACCCCCGCAAAAATGGATAAAAGGCTTTAGACTGCCAAAGGCTGTACAATAGCCAGTAAACCTGCTCTTTGTCTTCGTTGTTTGAGAATTGAATTACAAAGCAATTCGGACAGGGTGAAACAAGCGGTTTTCCGCTGTTATTTCCTTTGTTTAGGATATAGAAATGAGGTTTGTCATTCTCTAATTTCTGATTGTAAGACTTCAAAATAAAGGTACACATAAGCCAAACGATTAAAGGGTTAATACATGAGCTACTGCCCCTGCAAATAATTTTTACCCCCAGAAAAGAGAAAGAAAAAAAGAAGAAAAAAAAAGGATATACTCCTCAAACAGCCAGAGAAGCGGCGGCTGTCAAGGTTTTTTGTCAGAATACTACCCGAAGTGAAACGAGGTGTGGAGATTGTGACAAAAACCCGTAGGGCTTGACCTTTACTGACGGTAAGCGAAACGGCTATCTTTGTATATTCATTTTTTTTTGGCGGAAAACGTATTATGCTTTCTTACTGTATTGTTTTATATTTTATTGAATTTAAACTACCTGCTAAATCTTATATTCACTGCATTGATTTACATTACATTTATTTGTATTATATTCTGCCCAAAGGGCATAGAAACTGCAATTCAAAAAATATTTGGGGTGGGTGGTCGGGGGTTGGCGTGGGAGAAGCAGGTTTAAACCGAATTTCTTGGTAAAAACAGCCTTGAGCCAGCGTTGATAGCAAGGCTTAAATGCGAGAGTAGAGAAACGGAACGAAGTATTAAGCCTGTGCGTTGTGTGCGAGCCGCTGCGAGTGGAGCGAATGCCCCAGGCACAGGAAGCGCGGAGCGCGGTGGCTGGGTGCTGCCGGCAGCCAGTTTGGCGCATTTTTTTGCTCGAACGTTAGCGTTGGAAAAGCAAGGGCTGGAAGTAATGAGTGAATGTAGTGTATTGTAGCGAAAAGAACGATAAGGGGTTTATGTGTGCGGTGGTGAAGCTTTGTGGAGTGAAACGGAACAAGGCTGCAACCACAAGGATATTAGCCTGGGAAAAAACATAGACCCCTGAAAGTGAAAGTAGCGGAATGGAACGGAATGAGCGAATGAATGACAGCTCTTGCGTGGGGTTGGCGTTGCGGTGTGAGTGAGGGAGTGTAGAGAATTAAATGAACGAAAAGACTGAACGAACACGGCAATTAGCCAACATGAAAAGTGAGCTGCAAAAAATGTGACAAACTGTAACAGCATGAGCGACCGCAGGCGAGCAAAACTCTAAATGGTGGCTGACCCCTACTGAAAAATATTATGAGCGTAAGCGAATACCTTAATGGGGTTTTAGGGGGCAGGTGCAACCATGACTGAGGAATGACAGAACGTGGTGAGCAAAACAAGCTAACACGCCATGACGAGCACCTACCGGAGCGCAGGAGTGAGTGTGGAAGCGGTAGCCACAAGGGCAGACGAAAAAATACTAGCTGAAGCGTAGCGAGGTCTGGAGATTTTTTTTCAGGCTGCTTGTTTACCCTTGGGGCTATGTTTTTGTGAGCAAAGTGGCGGAATGACGAAGACCGCTTTACCTATTCGGTTTAAACCTGCGTGAGCAGGATCTCATTAAATACCTTTTCCGCTTAAATTGAAAATGTTCTATTTCCCTGTCTAAGGGAAATGGAACATTTCTATTGTTTATGATTCAATGTCTATGAGCCAATTGAGCCAATTATGAGCCAATCAAATGATATGTAGTACCTGCACCAACATCACTTGAACGTTTCAGTATTTTATATTTCAAAGCCACCTAAAAATCGTTTCCCTTTTTCTGTAGTAGCATACTGTTGGTCCGGAGCATTTGGTTTTTCTTTTATAGTATATTCAATAAAGCCGTCATTGCGCAAAGGAGTCAGATAAAGCTCACGGAATCTGTCTCTACTATTAAATTCCAAAGCCGAGAGTAGATTTTCTATTTTTTGTGGAGTTGAACAGAGCAGTAAAATCTTTAAAAGAGTAATGGATCTTTTGTCCATTAGCTTACTCCCTTTTTCAGTCCAACTTGCTCCCTTTACAAAGTCATCGAATGGTAAATTGTTGATATTCTTGAATCTGAGATTTTTGTGCTTACTCCCTTTTTCAATCCAACTTGCTCCTTTTTTGAAAAAGAACTCATTTAAGTCGGAAATTTCAGTTAGTTCAGGTGTCAATTCCAACGCTTCTATAGAAGTGATATTTTCTTCCGTAAGTTTAAGTTTGTCTAATCCGACAAATTCCAATAAAATGGTTGCTTTATCTTTACCTAACACCGAAGCAGCCAACGGAATAATGGTCTTAAATTTATCATCTTCAATAAACAATGGTTTACTTCCGGTTACATACAGATTTAGATATTTGTAAACATTCTTTATTCCAGACCCAATTTCATCAGTCCATCGAAATTCAGAGAAAAATCGTCTGATATTTGGGTTTTTAGCAAAAGGGCTGAATGTATCTAACGCCATAATCCCACGAAACAATGGTTTATTTGGATTGCTTATTTCTATACGATTGTTATAAATCACAATCTCAGTACTGAAAGCACTGGTATATTCACGGTGAACAATAACGTTTGCGACTATTTCTCTAAAAATCAATTCGCGTAAGTCCTTTCGTTGATCTCCTTCGAGGTAAAATTTTTCAGGTAGGGCATGTGATTTTTTTATAAAATCCATTGTCTGCAAATAAGTATCTATCAGATTGGTACGCAGTGATACTTTGTCGTCCCAACGATCAGTGTCCTGGACACGCACCATAATATCAAACTTGTATGCAGGAAGAAGATTACGAATAGTTTCATCTTTTCCGAATATAAGTGCCGCAGCCAATGTTAACCCCTCTACCCCAGTACGCATGTCTTTACGATATAATGTACTGTCACGAAGAATAGTCATATTGCTTGCAGAAATCCAAGGGTGAGAGGTGTCAACAGAACGAATGATAGTTCTAGCTTTATCAAAAAGATTATCGTCTAAATCTTCTATTTTTAAATGTGGGAATATCTCGTTTTCGGTAAAGTAATTACGTTTCCGAAAATACAAATCAGAAATACGAGCATCATCTTCAATGCGGATATCGCTATCATTCTCACGATCATAAATAATACCTGCATGAGTATGAATTTGTGAACTTACTGGAATCTTGATACATAAAACAGTTTTACCATTCTCTGTGATTTGATACAGCGGGAAGTTTACAGGGGGATTAATGACATCTTTATTGTTTAATGCTGTAACTATATCTTTCTTCATTTGTTCAACAGAAGTGCTGTCAATACCTGTTACAGCTCCTTTGTCATCAGCACCCAGTACAATCGTACCTCCCTCTCTATTCAAAAAAGACACGACAGTGTCATAAAAATTCGTAGGAACTTTCAGATTTGCTTCTTTGAACTCAGTATGAATATCTTCACCGTTAGAAAGTGTTTTATATAAATCGTCTATGGTCATATTACCACTGCTTAAATTGAATTTTTACGAAATGCAAATTTATAGATTTGTTTTGAATAATCAGTAGATTATTTTCGTTTGTCTTTGGCAGCACTGTCAAAGGCAATGAGATTGAACATTTCGCGCATACGGGAACGAACACGGTTGCCGTAGTAGCTTTCGAGCTCGGAGGCGGAAAGATTGGTGGTGGCATGTGTAATCATGTGGTTATTGATAAAATGATCGTACCGGGATAACAGAATTTCACCCATGACATTGCATTGATTGCCGTAATATTTAAGGGTGCTTTCTGCACCCAGGTCATCAAAGCAATGGGTATGTGGTAAGGGTGGGTTTGTTGTGTTGTTGTAAGCATAGCTGCTATAGCGTTGAATAGTATCAAAACCATCCTTAATAAAATCGAATGTGATTTCGCGGCAAGATTTGATACCAAACCGCTGTTGCGGTGGTACCAAAATCCGCATAAGGGACATTAAACTGGTTTTACCGCAACCGATAGGTCCGGTTAGCAAAATGCCTTTATGCAGATTGAGTCCTAACTGTTGGGCTTGTGTTTCGTCCTGCAGAAACCACGTGAGTAATTTATGAACCGGTTCGTAATCTTGGGGAATTATTTGAAAATGTTCGCCAAACATTTCTTTTCCTTTGGTCTGAATAATAGACAGGTTGTTGTTCATGCTTTTTAGATTAAGCCCCAACCTCCGTCGGTTGACGGACAGGCTCTAAAGGGGAGTCAGGAATGGACGATTTTATTAATTGTAGACGATTGGGACATTGAAGACATAAATGGTAATTTTTGGACTATGAGGACTAAAAAGAAAACCAGTTTAATTTTTGACCAGTATAATTTTTATTTCTACTCATGACTATTTTTTAAAGCGGTTCAGCGTAATTTTTTGAACTGGCTGTGTTGAGTTGTCCGGGTGTTGGTTGCTCGGTTGTCAAAACTTTTTGAGTTTTGGCAAATGCGGGTGCGTTTAGCACCCAGTTGCGGGCAGCTGCTTGCCAGTCCTGCATTGGTGCTTTGCCGCCCACTTTCCAACCATTGCTTTGAAAATAGTTGTAAAACTTATCCGCTTCGATTTCCGAGCTTTTTTGTTCAAGGAAGTAGCTTTGTACCGCAGCAATGTCTGGCGGAGTAATAAGCACACCTGATTTGCTTTTGTTGCCCTTTGTTTTTTCCTCTATCTTTTCCCCGTTAACCTCAACGACTTTCACCCTGTTTTTTGAAACTTTCAACACAATATCATTTTTTGATTGGGTGCTTTCGTTTTCAATATTTGTGTTTAATAAGTTTTCTTTGTTTATATAAGGTACTAATGCTTGTTCAATGCTTGTTTCGATATTAGTACGGTCTGGGGCTACAACCAGTCTAGCACTTGACTGAAAATCGAACAAGTAAACGAGGCTACCTTTGAAGGGATTGTATGAGGGTAAATATTGGATATACCCGAAATTATGCAGGTCTTTTATACACTTGTGATATGTGGCTTTTGCACTAATTTTGCTTATTCGCATTAGTTCTTGCCGTGATATTGAAACAGGGTTCTGGAACCGTTCAGCGTTCCAAAATTGAAATACGGCCATGTATAAACTGACGTGAGTGGGGTTGAGGCGATTATCGAGCGCAACCTTTTGAAAGAATCCACTGAGTTGAAGAATGTAATTCATGATGTGATGATTAATTGATGTGGTAATGTGATGATGACCCCCAACCCCCAAAGGGGGCTTTAGGATTTGTTTTTTGAAAGTAGTTTTTCGATATCGGTGAAGTTGTAGTAATTAGTACCTCCTATTTTGGTATGAGGTAATGTTCCATTGACACGGAGAGTTTGGAGTGTGCCTGGTGAAATATTGAGTATTTTGCGAACTTCAACGGATTTCAGCCATTTCTTAGTTACAGGATTTTGTTGTTCTTTCAACAAATCCTTTATATCTTGAAGGAGTTCGGTTTTGAACTCCTTCAGATCTTCGGTGGTTATAATTTGAGCAGACATACATTTAGTTTATAGTTGACAGTTTATAGTTCTTTAGTCATTGAATGAGAGTGAGCGGGAAATCCAACCCAAGAGAAATTTTTTACTGGTTGGGCGTTTGCGGATAATGTTCATGTAATACTCCATTTTTGCAACGGTAAGACTAGCCTGAAAATACCCGAAATCTATAGAGTTGATTTTGTTGAGCGTAATCACTCCAATTATACCATCGATTTTTGTTCCAACAATTGATTGTACCAGTCGTGTAGAAGTCGTAATGCCAGAATTGACAGCAAAATCAAAAACAGAATCGGCTGAAGTTTGATTTTGGATTTGTTCAGCATTGAGCGGAAGCCAAAAGTTGTTTAAGTAGAATTGCTCTACCAAATTTTGTAGTTGTGAATTAGTGTCGAGCGACTCTGGAAAATCAGATTTGCTTTTGAGTTGGTCAATAAGTGACCACCCTAACCAATTGCCGTGTGAGTTTCGAGCGATACCTTTGTAGGTTTCGCCACCGTGATCGTCAGGATCGTTGACGTAACCACCTTCGTGTGAAAGCATTCTTGAAAATGCCAAGTTGAATTTTGCCATAATATAAATGTTATAATTTAAAATGTGCCAATGTGCCAATGATTGAGACAAAAGCGATTATTTAATATGTTTGGCAAAATTGGTGGGTTTTGGTAGATATTATTGCCAAGGTTTTACCAACTTGGTAAAAATTTATTTTGTGGGAATTTTATTAAAATCTACAGCTACATTATGCTTTTGTCTTGTATTTTGGGTGGGAATTTTATGAATTTAAGTGTGAAAAGTACCAAAAACAAAAAACTACCAAGGTATTGTCACCTTGGTAGTTTTTTAAATAAATTTATTATGGGTTTTATGTCTCAAATTCCTCATCCATACGTTTTTCGAGGCAATCGGACAAGTACTTCAAGAAGGCTGTACGATCTTTCTTCCTGCTTTTAATGGCAATGTATGTTCGATAATAGTCACCCAAATCTATTCCCAATACATTTTGTAATGCAGTCATAATTTCTCTTATATCTGCTTTTCCATTATCTATGACTTTGGCTGCGTAAATAGCATAACCTAATTCAATGGCGGCAACTTTGGTTGCTGTCCATTTGTTTTTCTGGTTTGTTTGCTTGTTGCCTGAATATTCGGATAAATTATCAATTTGTTGTAATTTTTTATTGAGATAAATTCTCAACATTTCATTAGAAAGTATCTTGGCAACCTTATAATCGTAACAAGTTGAGAAAGTGGTATCATTTATAAATAGAGAACTATCAACCCCAAGTCTGATATTGGGTTTTCCTCTACGGAAATAATAATCGTCCAAATGCATAGCATTTGAGCGATAATATTGATAGAAATCTAAGTTTCTGTTGAAAAAGAAAGTCAAACTATTTAATTCGTGCTCGTAATAGTTTTTTTGAATGAGATTGCTACCATTGGGTCGTTTAAGCTCAATTGTATATATTTTGTTGAAATATAGAAGCTTGCTTAAAACCTGAGGTTTCATTTCCTTGAAAAAACAAATTTCCTCCTGTTCGTTTTTAAATCCAGATTCATGCAATTTATTTTTCAACGCATGTATTCGGATTTGGAGGAATTCAACCATGTGTAAGGCTTCTTCTATGGAAATGTCGCATCCTTCAAGATCAATGGAAGAAATCTGCTCTGAAATTTCTTCCATTATTTGGTCAAACGTATTTTTCAAAATTATGCATGATTTATTATAGAATTGTTATTCTGATTGATCAGTTTTATTAGATTTTAGTCTCTCACTGTTTACTCTAAATCCAACGTCGCACCTTTTTGCAATATGTAATATATTTATCAGCATGTATATTGGACAAATATTCTTCTTCAAGCCTTACCTGTACCTGAAAAAGCATAACTGAAACAGTGGCTACAAGCAATGTTATTGCATTCGGAAGAATAAAGAATATGCCTGCAAGCGTAACGAGCATTCCTAAAAAAACAGGATTTCGGGAAACAGAAAACAAACCGTTTGTTTTAAGTTCGGTTTTTGCGGAATGGTCAATCCCTACCCGCCACGAGTTACTCATTTGTACTTGCGCTACGATAATCCATAAAAGTGCAAGGTGAATGAATGCGAAACCTGTATATTTCAGGATTGATATTTCGAGCCATGTAAAGGGTGCGAAATACTGCAAACCTTCGGGGTAAAAAAGATTGACTAACGCTACAATAAAAATCAACGAGGTAATTGGGGCAGATACCTTGCCCAGAAAGTCGTGTGCCGAATCTGTGTTTTTGAACACATAGGGATTAATACCTGTTTTGCGTTTTACACGTACCGAAGGAATTACAAAAACGACAAGGAAGTACAGCACAAGAAAGCCAAGAGTATAGATAGAAGTTACCATAATTTAAGTTTACATATTTATTTAGGTATGTGGAGCAAAGTATATTATACAGACACCTAACAACGCAATTGCAGCACCGATTAAATCATATTTGTCGGGTGAAAAGTTGTCGAATTTCATCGCCCATAGTAAAGACATTACAATGAAAAAACCTCCGTATGTGGCATACACTCTTGCAAAATTAGCTGTTTGCCAAGTTGCAACAACTCCATAAGATATGAGAATGATACCACCTAATACACCGTACCATATTGGTTTTTCGCTTTTCAACCAAAGCCAAACCAGATAACCGCCACCTATTTCGCAAAATCCTGCAAGGATAAATATCCCTATTGTTTTTATTACTGACATAATTTAATTATCGTTAAATATTTTATAATAATTGCCCGGTATGGCGTTTCTTATTTTTTCAGAATTCTAATAGCATTAAAAACAGCAATTAAAGCAACTCCCATATCTCCAAATACAGCTTCCCACATGGTGGCAACTCCAAAAACACCCAGAACAATGAAAATTAGTTTTACACCCATAGCAAAGTAAATATTTTGCCAAACAATGTTTCTTGTTGTTTTTGCAACATCAATGGATAGGGCAACTTTTGACGGTGAG
Source organism: Paludibacteraceae bacterium (assembly GCA_942493025.1). GTDB lineage: Bacteria > Bacteroidota > Bacteroidia > Bacteroidales > Paludibacteraceae > Paludibacter. Next base: position 1,820,083 of record OW818663.1, on the reverse strand, counting down.
TCTGTCATCAGTACCACATCGGCAGTTTCAATTGCGGCATCGGATCCAAGTGCTCCCATGGCTATTCCCACATCGGCACGGGCAATTACCGGAGCATCATTTATTCCATCTCCTACAAAGGCAACTTTGCCTCCTTTATTTTCTTTGATTAACTGTTCAATGTGTTTTACTTTATCTTCGGGGAGTAGTTCGTAGAAGTATTTGTCTATATTCAATTTCTTTGCAAAAGCTGCTGCAGCAAATTGGTTGTCGCCGGTGAGCATGACCGTTTGAATATTCTTTGCTTTAAGACTTTCGATAGCTTGAATAGCATCGTCTTTCAAGCTATCGGAAATAATAATATAACCCGCATAAACGTGATCAATTGCTACATGCACTACTGTTCCATCAACCTGACAAACCGAATGCGCAACGTTTTCTTTGTGCAACATTTTATCATTACCTGCAAGTATCGTTTTACCGTCAACGATTGCTTTAATACCATGTCCCGAAATTTCTTCAGTTTTTGTAATTCTTGCAATATCAATTTTACCTTGATATGCAACAGTAATTGACTGTGCTACCGGATGATTTGAATTGGCTTCAGCATAAGCGGCATATTCTAAAATTTCGTCTTTGGAAAAGCCGTTGGAAGTAACCACCTCCGAAACTTTAAATTCTCCTTTTGTAAGTGTTCCTGTTTTATCGAAAACTACGGTTTTTACCTGTGTGAGTGCATCAAGAAAGTTGGAACCTTTGACCAGAATACCCTTTCTTGAAGCCATGCCGATACCACCAAAGTAGCCCAGTGGAATGCTAATAACCAAAGCGCACGGACAGGAGACAACCAACACTACCAATGCTCGATAAATCCAATCGCTGAAGGTTTGTCCGGCAAATAACAGTGGAGGCAAAACGGCGAGCAATAAAGCACCAATGACAACTATGGGCGTATAATACCGTGCAAAAGTTGTAATGAACTTCTCAGTTTCAGCTTTTTGTGAAGTGGCATTTTCCACCAGTTCAAGAATTCTTGAAACAGATGATTCCCCAAATAATTTATTGACTTTTATAGTAAGTAAACCGGATTGATTAATCATCCCTGCCATTACTTCATCTTTTACGTTTACTTTACGGGGTACGCTTTCACCTGTTAGTGCAGCGGTATCAACAAACGAAGTTCCGTCGAGAATTGTTCCATCGAGTGGCACTTTTTCACCTGCCTTAACGACAATAATGTCACCAACTTTTACTTCTTCGGGAGAAACCTTGATTACTTCCACGCCTGATTTCAGATTGGCATAATCGGGTTTTATTTCCAATAGCGATTTGATTGACTTGCGTGAACGACCCACTGCAATGTCTTGAAACAATTCACCTGTCACATAAAATAACATTACCGCCACAGCTTCGGGCATTTGGTGAATAGCAAAAGCTCCCAGTGTTGCTATGGCCATTAAAAACTGTTCATCAAAGAATTGTCCTCTAATGATATTTTTTACAGCTGAAGCTATCACTTTCCAACCCACAATAAGGTAGGCGGTGACATATACAGCATATTCACCGAGTTGAAACGGGGTATTGTGTAGTTTTTCTTCAAATATTATCCCGATAACCAGTAAGACTAAGGCGGAGGCGGTCTTAATTATTGTTCCTTTGTTTTCTGCAAGTTCATTAACAGAAACCAAGGTTTTCTCTTTCTCAATATCTTGAACTTCAACTTCCGGTTCAATTGCTTTAATACTGGCTTTGACCTTTTCGAGATTATCGGTATCAATAGTCATGGTGGCATTTGCAAAATTCACCGTTACGAATTTTACTTCCTCCAGTTTCGACAGACTATTTTCAATCTTATTTGCACATGACGCACAATCTAAATTGTTTAGCTTATATTTTTTCATGTCTAATTTGTATTTAGTTTTATATCAGAATAAACCATAAATAGGTTTTGTCTGCACAAAAATACTGAAAAAGAGAGTGTAACTAAGTTGCAAAGTTTGTCCTTGCGTGTATTTCTGACTAGTTTTTAAAAGACAGCCCAACCAAATGAGCTGTCTTTTATTTGAGTTAACTTTTATTCTTCAGTTTCCAGCCCTGTTCTTACGCGAATGACTTTTTGTATATCTGAAACATAAATAAGCCCATCGCCCGGATTGCCGGTTCTTCCTTTTAGGGAGATAATATTTACAATCTCATCGACATCTTTATCATTGCACACAATTTCAATTTTGGCTACTTTGCTATCTGTTATAGAAAAATGGGTTGAAAGTGTAGAGTCCTCACTTTTAAATTTCCCTGTTCCTTCAGCTAAAGAAACTGTTGTGTTGGGATAGCCCGCCTGTAGTAATTGATTCAAAATATCATTTACTTTAAATGGCTTTACAAATGCTTTTATTTCTTTCATAATTTTAATCGTTTTATTTTCAATTAATTAACAGCTCATTTCTCCTGCATTTTTCTTTGCCGAAAGCAAATTGTATGCCCCTTTAATAACGACTTTTGCTTCTTTAAAGTTGAAGCCTTCAGGCAAAACGATTTCTGTAAATCCGTCATCTGAAACGCCTTTCTGTATTTGAATCATCCGGTATTCAGTAAAAGGTTTTCCACTTTCTACCTTGTTCTTTTCAAATACAAAAATATAGTCTTTGTCGTCGAAACTGACAATGGACGCAGAAGGTACAGAGGATACCTGACCACTCTTAGCTTGAATATGAGCATTAACATACATACCCGGTAGCATGTTTTTACAATGACCTACAACATTCGCATATACTTTGTAAGTCTTATCATTATTTATAGACTTTCCAGTTTGATAAACTACTGCTTCATGCTGTTCAGTTTCATTGTTGATATAGAAGCGAATTTTCTCACCGTTGGATACTTTATCAGCATCTTTTTCAAATAATGTGAGTTCAAGAAATAGTTTGTCGCTGTTTACAATTTCGAACAATACATCGGAAGCCGAAACAGATTTGCCAATACTCACATTTACAGCCTTGACATACCCCGTAATAGGCGAAACCAATGCCACTGACCGACTGATATTATCTTCGTTCAGTTTGAACGGATTAATTCCAACAAGCGACAGCTTTTGTTCCAAAGCTTTTACCTGAACTTTGAGACTATTGTAATTGGAAGTAACCTGTTGCATGTTTTTCTGAGAAGATACATCGCTTTTGAAAAGTTCTTTTTGACGGTCGTATTCAGTTTTGGCAAGTTCACATCTGTTTTTTGCTTCCAAATAATTTTGCTGAATGTCGATAAACTCCTGATTTTCGATAATGGCGAGTGTTTGCCCTTTCCGAACAGCATTGCCAGGCATAAGGTTTGTACTTTTTACAAACCCACCCATTGGCATACTAACGGTTGCCAGATTTTGTGGTGCAACTGAGACTGTACCGTTTACTTTTAATGTTCCACTCATTGATCGCAATTCAATTGCGCCCATTTCTATGTTGGCCAGTTTTACCTGATCTTCGCGTAATTCTACAATATCTTCGGGAATTACTTCTGTTTCTTCTTCTGCCACAGCTGATTTTTTATTTCCGTTACATGACGAAAATGTCAAGAGAGCGGCTAAAATAACGATTGATGATATAAATTTATATTTTGTCATAATGTTTTTGTTTTAACACCTCTAGCCCAAATAAGGGTCGATAAGGTGGAATTAATATATTTTACCTGTAATAAAGTCAATGGAAATAATGGTTTGATTATAGTCGTTCTGTGCATCGAGATAGCTTTGTTTAATACTTAATGCACGACTTAAACTAAGAATGTAGTCCAGATAATCCAATGCTCCGGCTTTGTAACTTTTCGTAGCCTGTTCAATAATTAAATTGGCTTCCGGAATTGCCTGTTTTTCGTAATAATCTACCCTATTACTGTTTTTGCTGAACTCAAACATTAACGAACGATAGTTACCTGAAAGCGATTTAGAATAATACTCCGCATTTGTTTGTGCCACTTTTTCTTTAAACTTTGCAGCCTTTACTTTTGCCGAATAAGGTGCAAACCATAATGGAACTGCAATGCCCGCCTGAATACCTGTAAAGCGGTTGCCCGTACCAAATACACGTGGCACTCCGTTTATTTCCTGAGTTCCCTGCATGGTTTGGCTGAAATACCCAATACTTAAATCGGGTAATATGCGACTGCCTTCCACTTTTTTCTCCAACTGAGACACTTCAACCTGTTGATTGATATAACCAAGAGAAGGGTTAGCGGCAAAAACGGATTTGTCGGCAGCAGGTAAATAGTCGATACGGTGTAACACTGTATCGGCAGGGTACAGGGTTGTTCCAACATTTAAAATAGTTTGCAGTTTCTGATTATAAATCACCAAATCGGCATTAATCTGTTGCAACTGATTTTTAATTTCGAGGCTCTGTGAACGAGCTGAAATCATTTCGAGCTGGTTTGTTTCACCTGTTTTTGCCCTGAGTTCTGCCGCTTTTTGGAAGCCAGTGTATAAACTATCCTGATATGCGAATAATTTTTGTTTTGAATACAGGTAAGCCAATTGCCAGTAAATTTGTTTCACTTGCGTGGCAATTTCGATCTGCGAAGTTTTCAACTGCCACTCACTGCTTTTAATATTAGCTTTAGCCAGTTTGTTTTGATTTATATAAACCGTTGGAAAAGCAAAGGATTGCGATACAGTGAAACTATTGTCTTTGCTATAGGAGTTAAATTGCCCGTATTGTCCATCAATGCTAGTCTTTGGAATATCCCACGAAGCACCTTTTAAGGCCTTTTGAACATCAACAGAATATTTTGACGAACGCACGGATAAATTACTGTCCAATGCCATTTGTACTGCTTGTTTCAGATTAATGCTTTTGGTTTGCTGCGCATTTATTGAATTAAAGCCCGAAGAACAAACAACAAGCATCAACAAAACAGACAAGGTTTTCACCGACTTCCTTTTAAAAAGTGACCTGAATGAAAAAGTTGAAAAGAATATGTAAAAGATAGGCAAAACAATTAGCGTCAGTAAAGTGGCTGTTATCAGTCCACCAATAACAACTGTTGCCAGCGGTTTTTGCACTTCAGCACCTGCCGAGGTAGATAATGCCATAGGCAAGAAACCCAACGAAGCAACGGCAGCCGTCATAATTACCGGACGCAAACGTGTATTCAGTCCTTTAATAACCCGTTCGTAAATATCTGTGATACCTTCTTCTTTCTCCAATCGGTTAAATTCGGCAATGAGTACAATGCCATTTAATACGGCGATACCAAACAAAGCGATAAAACCAACCCCTGCGGAAATGGAAAAATTCATACCTCGTAGCCAAAGTGCCAAAATACCACCAATCAACGACATGGGTACAGCCGTATAGATTAATAAGGTTTGTTTTACAGAATGAAATGTAAAGAATAAGAGTACAAATATGAGCAACAACGCTACCGGAACAGCAATTGCCAGACGAGCCTTGGCAGCTTGAAGATTCTCAAATTGACCGCCATACTTTACATAATAACCTGTTGGTAGTTGCACTTTTGCATCAATTTGTTTTGTGACATCAGCTATGACACTTTGTACATCTCTGTTGCGAACATTAAAACCAATGGTTATACGGCGTTTTGTATCTTCACGTGACACCTGTGCAGGACCTGATTTTATTTCAACATTGGCAATTTGTTCAAAAGGAATCTGTCCGCCATTGGGCAAAGCAACTGAAAGATTTTTTACATCGTCAATGCTTTGGCGGTAATCCTTATCCATTCGTACCACCAATCCAAACCGTTTTTCTTCGTCGAATACTACTCCCGCCTGACTTCCGGCAAATGCTGTCCGTAACACACGGTTTACTTCTGCAATTGAGAGTCCGTATTGAGCCAATCGATCACGATTATATTCAACCTGAATCTGAGCCAACCCGGTTACTTTCTCCACATTAATATCTTCAACGCCTTGAACTTTTTGAATGATTTTTTCCACTTGCGAAGCTTTATCAGCTAGTGTGTTCAGGTCGTCGCCGAATATTTTTATAGCAATATCCTGTTTTGATCCCGAAAGCAATTCGTTTGTACGCATTTGAATCGGTTGTTGAAACTCAAATTTTACACCTGCCAACGGTATCAATGCTTCTTCCATCTTTTCCACCAGTTCTTCACGGCTTTTTGCCGAAGTCCATTCACTTTTATCTTTGAGCGTAATAATATAATCACCTGTTTCCATTGGAGTTGGGTCGGTTGGAATTTCGCCTGCTCCAATTTTACAAACAACATGTTTTATTTCAGGGAAGTTAGCAAGTAATATTTTATTAGCTTTTTGAACCTGCTCAACCGTATTGGTAAGCGAACCACCCTGCAAGGTAATTACCCCTGCTGCCAAATCGCCTTCCTCCAGTTGAGGAATGAACTCACCTCCCAAGCTACTAAAGACAAAGAGACTTGCAATGAATATTGCAATGACCGATGCTGATACAAGTAATTTCCGTTTTAAGGCAAACCGGATAGCCGGATTAAATATCTTGTGAAACCAATTCATCATCTTATCTGAAAAATTGGGTTTGTGTTCGGTGTTCTTACTCAAGAATAAGGTTGAAACCATTGGCACATACGTTAATGATAGAATTGTAGCACCAATCAATGCAAATGACACAACTTGTGCCATTGGACGAAACATTTTACCTTCGATACCCACCAACGCCATAATTGGGACATACACAATGAGGATAATAACTTGTCCGAATGTGGCGGAACTCATCATTCGTTTTGCCGACTCGAATACCGTTTCATCCATTTGTGGCTGCGAAAGTCTTTTAACGCCCGGATGATGGTGTTTACTCATTGTTATTCGATGCACTACGCTCTCGACAATAATTACTGCCCCATCCACAATTAACCCGAAGTCAATAGCTCCCAGACTCATCAGGTTACCCGATACACCAAAAAGTTGCATCATTGAAACGGCAAACAGCATGGAAAGTGGAATTACTGAGGCAACAATGAGCCCTGCCCGCATATTTCCTAAAAACAATATCAAAATGAAGATAACAATTAATGCCCCTTCAATCAGGTTTCTGGCAACAGTACTAATAGCACGTCCCACTAAATCAGAACGATTAAGAAACGGTTCAATCTTCACCCCTTTAGGTAATGATTTCTGAATGGTTTCAATGCGGGTTTCTACATTCTTTGTAACTTCATTCGCATTTGCTCCTTTGAGCATCATAACCACACCGCCAACAGCCTCTGTAGTATCAATGACCATAGCACCATATCGTGTGGAATTTCCATATTGAACACTTGCAATATCTCTAATTAAAACAGGAATACCCGATGAGCTGCTTTTTACAACAATCTTTTCAATATCTTCTAATGATTTTACCAACCCAATGCCACGGATAAAGTAAGCAGTCGGTTTTTTGTCGATATATGCACTACCTGTATTCTCGTTGTTTCTTTCAAGTGCATCAAAGATGTCGGTGAGTGTAAGGTTCATGCTTCTAAGTCTCTCAGGATTTATGGCTACTTCATATTGCTTCACGAATCCGCCATAGCTGTTAATGTCAGCTACACCTGTTGTTCCCAACATCTCGCGACGAACCGTCCAATCCTGCAAAGTTCTTAACTCCATTGGAGAATATTTAGTTTCATATCCCTTTTCTACAGCAAGGCGATATTGGTATATTTCGCCTAAGCCGGTAGAAATAGGAGCCATCTCAATTTTTGCGAGACCCGCCGGGATAATGTCCTCGGCTTCTTTTAGGCGTTCCCCGACTTGTTGCCGTGCCCAGTAGATATCTACATTGTCTTTAAACACAATAGTAGTCACCGACAAGCCCAAACGTGAGATGGAGCGAAGTTCAATCATATTGGGGATATTGGCAACAGCTACCTCAATAGGTGCTGTAATTGAGCTCTCGACTTCCTGAACCGCCAACGATGGGGCAAGCGAAATAACCTGCACCTGATTGTTGGTTATGTCAGGGGTTGCATCAATAGGCAACTGAGTAAGCGAGTACGCCCCCCAGCCAATTAATGCAACTACAAATAAGCCTATAATAAACTTATTCTTTATTGAAAAATTAATAATACGTTCTATCATAATTTAATTATTGATTTATTTTAAATGCACTGTGAAAAAGTGTTGAATTCTGGCAATGATTCCAATAATGAGAATCAAACAGAGCATAGTAATGAAAATCCATTTTATTACTTGTTTTAGCTGAATTTTATGTTTTTTCACAAGTCATTTATTTTCTTGATTTATAATACTGATTGAATGTTTTTATGTTTTGGAAATAAATAATCTCGGGTTCTCCCCGATTTTTTAATCCTATCAAAGCATCTGCTTTGCAAATAGTGTCACCTGAAAAAGGATCGGGGACAAATGCATCTTCTTTATAGTGATTAACAAGATGTTCATAGCAGTCCTGGTTACAGAAGAAATAGTCTTTCCCTTTGTAACTAAATTTTATACTTTCATGCTTAAGAAGTTTGTCACCATTCATACAAACAAGTTCTGCCGGAACTTGCTTGCCATATAATGCATATTGACGGTAGGTGTATTTTGTATCATGCCAGAAGGTATGAAACACTAAATAAAAAATTATAAAAACGAAAAGTGAGCTAAAACTAATGAGCAACGTCCGATTAAATTTTTTATCTTCGAAAACCTGCCTTTCCCGTAATTCTCTTTTTGTCAGTTTCTTTTTATTCATTTGAACTGAATTTAAAGTACAATAACAAAGTCCTGATATTTCTATCAGAAAAATAAAAATACTAGTAAGAAGAAATTAAACTAAAGCAGGAGGACCTCTATAGGATAGATGTGTGGAAAGATATTGTTTTAAGATGACAATATCTTTAATTGGAAAAGTAGTTAATAAAACTCTGTCGTAGAGTTTTACCAGATCAAATGCCGCGAAAACGAACAACAAAGCAGTTGATGCAGTATTCGCATTAAAAGTTATTGCATTAGCTTTTGTAAAAACAATATTGTTTAGAGCATGACAATGCTTATTGGCTTCAGAGGAAGACTCACCTCTTTTTTCTGATTGGCAAGAATTACTATTATTGTGGTCGCTGTATGAATCGAAATGATGATGGTGCGGAATTGTAGAATGAAGTAATATTACCAGACCAGCCAGTAACATTAAAATAAACTTACTATTTTTCCCCATTCTGTTCATAGAAATTTGATTACAACTGTTAGAACAACCGCAAAGATAAGTAAAAAGTTTATGCAACTGAGTTGCAAACTAATCGTTGCAGTTCGAACAAACTCCTTTCACAACCATATTTATATTTTCCACACTAAAATTAACAGGCAAGTTGATAGATGGAATAGGAATGTCACTTAAACAAAATGTATGTTGACATTTTAGACAAAAGAAGTGAACATGTAGATCTTCCGGGTGACATTGGCAGGTTTCTTTACACAGAGCGTATTTAATTGCACCTGTACCATCATCAATGCTGTGAATGAGCTTCTTTTCCTCAAATGTTTTGAGAGTGCGGTACAACGTGACTTTATCCGATTTATGAAACTTTTGTTCCAAATCAGATAAGCTAATTGCCATTTTCTGTTCCGTTAGAATGTCCAAGACCAATTCGCGCATGGCAGTTGGTTTTATATTTCTGCTCGTCAGTTTGTCGTCTGTATCTTTCATGGGTTTGACTGGTTTTAGTTTAGAATCCAATAAACATAACAGCAAATTAGTTTTATATTGCGTACAAAATTAATCAAAATCTTTCAATTCTATTGATATTACATATTTAGATAATTTCAGCAACTAATAAATGTATCTTATTTCAAGACTATTAACCGACTAAAATAAAAAGCCGGTTAATAGTGGTTGTGAATATAGAATGATGGATTAAATCAATAGTTCAAACTTTATCCCGCCGACTTTTTTATGTTTATCAGATTTCCATTACCAAACTTTTCCTTCAAAATTTTCATATCATCGCTAACCTTCAAATCTAAAATCTTAGCATAGTGTTGAGTTGTTTTGAGATTTTTATGTCCGAGCATTTTAGAAACACTTTCGATCGGGACACCGTTTGAAAGTGTGACCGTGGTAGCAAAGGTATGCCGGGCAATGTGGAATGTCAGTTCTTTATTAATCTCGCAAACGTCGGCAATCTCCTTCAGGTAGGAGTTCATTTTTTGATTACTAAGGATAGGCAAAAGTTTTTCTTGATTGACTACCTGTGGGTGGTCTTCGTATTTTTCCAACAATGCGGAAGCAATGGGTAACAACGGAATGTTGGACCTTGTGTCCGTTTTTGTTCGGTTGATAAAAATCCAACGTTCGCCATCTACACCAAAGCCTATGTTTTTACGAGATAGTTTTTTTACATCTACGTAAGCCAGGCCAGTGAAACAACTGAAAAGGAATATGTCTTTGACCTGATTGAGTCTGTCTGTTGCCAATACTTTGTTGAACATTGTTTGAATTTCATCTTGAGAAAGAAATGCCCGTTCCACTTCCACAATCTTACATTTATAGTTTATGAATGGGTCGCGTTCAATCCATCCGTTAGCTAAACATATACGAACGATTTTGCCGAAATTCTTGATGTATTTGGCAGTAGTATTCTGATTACATTTATGGACGCTTTTTAAATAGAATTCGTAACTTGTCACTAACTCATGATCGATTTTACGAATATCAATATCTGATACTTTGTATTTCCAGTTCAGGAAAGCTATTGTGTGTTTAAGCGATGTTTCGTATCGGGTATATGTTGCAGTTGCGAATTCACGACCAACAAGGGCTTTTATTTCCTCGTTGTGCTGTTGAAAAATGCCAATAAGCATATGACTTCGTTTCTCTACTCCAAGTATCTTGTTTCGCATGTTTTCTACATTGACAACTTCATCTTCCCGGATAAGCTGCTGCTGATAATCGTAAACTTTTGCTTTTAATGTGTCAAGATAGGAATTTGTTGCTTTAGACTCAGCACTAGTGCCTTTCATACGATTGCCTTCGACTGACCATTTTTCTGAAGTGGTAAAGCGTTTTGTGCTGAATTCGATTCGTGCACCGTTTACTGTTACACGAATAAAGATGGGTAAAAGTCCATCAACATTGGTTTTTGTTCTTTTTACGAAAAAGAGAACGGATAGTTTTGTGTTCATTGTGGTAACCTTTAAAAGTTTTCAAAAATACTTACTTTTAAATTCCCAATCAAGATGTTCAAATATTGAACTGCTTGATTATAAACACTTTTAGTCCAAATTCGGTGGAGGTAATGTTTCTATTTTTCAAGTCCACCGAATTCAGCACCTACAGATTGATAGATATTGAATATTTTGCGACTTGCTAAAAACATAAAAGCCTGTAAATCATAGATTTTACAGGCATTTATTGGTTTTTGATATTCATTTTGTGGAGCTGGAGGGAGTCGAACCCTCGTCCAAACAAGGAAATAATAAGCTTTCTACATGTTTATCTTCGCTTAAGTTTTCGAGTGTAGGCAAGACCGAAGCCACCAACCTGCACCTTATCCTTTTTATTTCATCGCGCCTCCAAGGCTAAGCGCAACTATCCCCGATTTAGCTGCATCTCCATATCAAATTGCCTCGAGGCGAGGGCATTTGGGAAATGTCTCGTTCTAGTACCTGGTACCGGAATTAAGCTTATCTACTGTGATTCGATTAAGCAGCAAGAGCGTAGTTATTTTCGCCAGTTATAAGTTTGTGTTCCGAGATTTACGAGCCAGCTTCACAACGCTCGACATGCTTACATATCAGTTCTACCTGCTGTCAAAACCAAACAGCCCCATTTTTATAGTTGATAATTGACAGTTGATAATTGAAATAACTATCAACTGCCTCCTATCAATTATTTTGCATAGCTTACCGCTCTCGTCTCTCTGATAACGGTAATTTTTACCTGACCCGGATAGGTCATTTCATCTTGTATCTTTTTGGCAATATCAAACGACAGTAATTCTGTTTCTTTGTCGTCAATCTTGTCGGCTCCAACAATAACGCGCAACTCGCGTCCTGCTTGAATAGCGTATGTTTTCAATACGCCGGGATAAGATAACGCCAGAGCTTCCAAATCGTTCAACCTTTTGATATAAGCTTCTACAATTTCGCGACGTGCACCAGGGCGCGCTCCCGAAATAGCATCACATACCTGAACGATAGGTGCAATAAGTGTTTCCATTTCCACTTCGTCGTGGTGAGCACCTATGGCGTTACAAATATCGGGTTTCTCTTTGTACTTCTCTGCAAGACGCATGCCAAGAATTGCGTGTGGCAATTCCGGTTCATCATCTGCCACTTTGCCTATGTCATGAAGCAGTCCTGCGCGTTTAGCCTTCTTCGGATTCAATCCGAGCTCTGCTGCCATTGTGGCACACAGGTTCGCTGTTTCGCGTGAGTGTTGCAATAAATTTTGTCCGTACGACGAACGGTATTTCATTTTACCCACCAAACGAATCAATTCGAGGTGTAATCCGTGAATTCCAAGGTCGATGGTGGTACGTTTACCTATTTCTACGATTTCTTCTTCCACTTGTTTGCGAACTTTAGTCACCACTTCTTCAATACGGGCAGGGTGAATACGTCCGTCGGTTACCAGTTGGTGAAGCGATAAACGTGCTATTTCGCGACGAACCGGGTCGAATGCCGAAAGAACAATCGCTTCGGGGGTATCGTCAACAATGATTTCTACTCCGGTAGCTGCTTCCAGTGCGCGGATATTGCGTCCTTCGCGACCAATGATACGTCCTTTTATTTCGTCCGACTCAATGTGGAAAACGGTTACTGAATTTTCAATAGCTGTTTCAGTTGCAATGCGTTGAATGCTTTGAACAACGATTTTCTTAGCTTCTTTGTTGGCAGTCATTTTGGCCTCTTCCATGATGTCGTTGATGTACGACATTGCTTCGGTTTTGGCTTCTTCTTTAAGTGCTTCTACTAATCGTTCTTTAGCTTGATCAGCCGAAAGACCCGAAATAGTTTCGAGTTGAACCTGAGCTTGATGGCTCAAATGATCCAGCTCTTTTTTCTTTATTTCAAGACTGCTTTCTTTGTGTTCAAGTTGTTCTCTTTGCGCTTCTACTTCGTTTACTTTGCGTTGTACATCCCCTTGTTTTTGGTTCAGTTGCATTTCTTTTTGTTGAAGTCTGATCTCTACGGCCTGAATTTTGGCGTTACGTTCCTGAACTTGTTGTTCGTGTTCCGCTTTTAGTCCGATAAATTTTTCTTTTACTTCTATAAGCTTGTTTTTCTTAAGCAATTCGGCTTCCGCTTCTGCTTCCTGAACAGCTCTTTTGTTGACAAAGCGTAGGACGACAAATGATCCTCCGGCTCCTACAACTAAGGCAATCAGTCCGATTATTATGGTTTCCATGTTGTGAATTTAAGTATATAATTAATAATTGTGTAATCTTTTATTCTAGTGTTGATGCATAAAAAACGCATCGCATCGAAAAGGACAATTGTTCCACTCTAAAATGGACTGATTTGTACTAAACAACGTAATGCGGAAATAATGTAAAAAAAACGATGTGTTTGATACTATTCTTTGGTTAGCAATGCTTTTAATTCATCGTCCAAAGATTGTATTTTTTCGGCTAACGGTACTGTATCCTCTTTCAATTCCTGTTTTGACACTATGACTGCAATTTGAAATGCCACCATAATAAGGATTTCTTCAGAAGGTCGTTGGTTATAAAGTTTCTGGTATTTTTCCAGATAATTCACTACCATTTTTTCGGCTTTCCGATACAACTCCTCGTCTTCACGAGCAATACTTAGTGGCATTCTAAAGCCACCAATTTGTACATTTATTGTAAAAATATCGTCTCTCATACGCTCTATTCATCCAAAAGCGCTAAACATTTGTCTATTTCCCGCACCATTTTGCTTATTTTTTGTTTCGATTCTGTTCGTTCGGCTTCTGAGCCTCCCATGTTTCTTGCAATTTGCAAATGGTCGTAATTCTTTCGGAGCTCCAAAATTTCTTGATGAGCTATCATTAGGTCGGTTTGTTTTCGGTCTAATTCGGCTTTCAATTTTTTGTTTTGGTCAAGTAATGACGTGTACTCCGAAATTAATTTTCGCAGTCTTTTTTCAAATCCGCTTATAAGTTCTTCGTATCGGTTTGTCATTTTTCAAAAAAATCTACACAAAAATACGCTTTTGCTTTCAATTAAGGAAATGTTTTGTGTGTTTTTTAATGATTTACCTCTAAAATTGATACTTCTAACGGCCAATTTGTCTTTTTTCGATTGCTTCAGAATAAGTATCTCTTGTTGAAGTACGCGAATGCTATTGGAAGAATACTGAAAGGAATCACAATTACTTTTTGTATTTATTGTATATCGCTATGCGTACCGGACAATTACAAATGGTTGATTGATGACCGTATTTCATACGGTATCTACAAAAGCTGTTGTTGCACTTTACGAAGAGCAATTTGTTAGCAACGCACTTTATAATTTCGATATTCAGACAATGGCTACTACTTTCGGTAGTTAAGCAACCATGATTCTTTTGGCAATGAATAGTACTTGCTAAAACTTCTGCATTAATTTCAAACATAGCTCTCGGATATTCTTTGTGAATTTTACTGTCGCAGTAACAATTATTTGGTAAGGTATGCATTTGTAGGCGAACGACAATCACTTCGCCTGCATGCTGTAGCAAAGTTGCCGGCGATCAGGTTCGTTTTTATTCGATTGCACTTATTTACTTTTCGTGATTTACTATTTCACTTTCAGTCATTTTCTATTCATCTACGCCCGTGTATTCAATTTCAGCTCTATTGCTAATTCTTTAGAGATGTTTAATTTGTTATTTTGTTGAATGTGAATGATTTGTTGCTTTTTTATGTGAGTTTTAATTTTTACAGTCCAAAATTACAATATCTGCTTAACTTATGCAAATATATAAGCTGTTATTTTTTGATTAGATTAATAAAATATTTTTTGGTGGGGTTTCTGGGAAGTATCCGATTATACCTTTGGGTGTTTCTAAAAGTAAAGTGCCCACCAACAAATCTGTCAGCAGGCACTTTTTAGTGTTTATGAACTACGGTTGGGGAGTTATTGCCTTTTTGCCAATATTTCTTCTGCTCTGGCCAGTGCGATATTGATGTTGCTGCATACATTCTCAAGTCCAAGTTGATCCTCAATGCCAGTTTTAGACAGCACTGCATGTACTTGTTCGTTTACTCCCGAGAGTAGAATCTGTATTTTGTCTTTCTTCGATAATTTGATTAAACTTTCTAAATTATGAACACCTGTAGAGTCGATAAAAGGAACTTTACGCATTCTGATAATTCTAATCTGCGGTTGATCACCTACTTGTTTCATGGTTTCTTCAAACTTATTGGCTACACCAAAAAAGTAAGGTCCTTCAATTTCATAGACTTCTACACCATCAGGGATAGTTAGTTTCTCGTTATCTGTACTACCTTCGATATATTCTGCCTCGTCTATTTCATTTTTGAAAATAGAAATGGAAGTGGTTTCGGAAATTCTGCGCAAGAATAGCAATACAGCAAGCAATAATCCGACCTCAATAGCAATTGTCAGGTCAAAAATTACGGTGAGTCCAAAGGTGGTGAGTAGTACTGCTACGTCGGATTTCGGACTTTTCAATAATGATTTAAACGTACGCCAGTCACTCATGTTGTACGATACTACTACCAATACGCCGGCCAGACAAGCCATAGGAATATGTTTTGTAAGCCCTCCTAAAAATAGTAATATCAATAATAATATCACAGCATGCACTATTCCCGCAACTGGTGTTCGTCCACCGTTGTTCACGTTGGTCATTGTGCGCGCAATGGCTCCGGTAGCAGGTATCCCACCAAAAATAGGTGAAACTATATTGGCAATTCCCTGGGCAATTAATTCGGTGTTTGAATTGTGTTTGTCGCCAATAACCCCATCGGCAACCGTTGCCGAAAGTAAGGAAACAATAGCACCCAACATGGCGATAGTAAAAGCCGTGGGTAGTAGAGTTCGGATAGTGGTAAAGGTTATGTCCGGCGGGTTTACACTCGGTAACGCTGCATTAATGGAGAACCGATCGGCTATGGTTTCGATGCCGGTAATACCAAATTTCTCGCGAAGGAGGTAGACTAATACTGTGATAATGATAATGGTGAGTAGGAAACTTGGAATTTTTTTCAGAAACTTAGGGGCAACCATTATAATTGTTATCGACAGAACTCCTATGCCTATTGACCATGGGTTAATGGTATGCATGTGCTCAAAGTACATCATCCATTTGTGCAAAAAATCTACGGGCAATTTGCCTGTTTGTAACCCAAACAAGTCTTTTATTTGCGACGAAAAAATATTTAAGGCAATACCGCTGTTGAGTCCTACAATTACTGGAAATGGGATGAATTTTATTACTGCACCGAGTTTGAGTAGTCCCATCGATATAAGCATTACACCTGCTATCATGGTGGCAATAGCTAAACCGGCTACACCAAACTCCTGAATGATTCCGTAAACAAGTATAATTAGTGCACCGGTAGGTCCACCAATCTGAACCTTACTTCCACCAAAAAAAGAAATAAGGAAACCGCCAATTATGGTTGTGTATAATCCTTTTTCGGGCGACACCCCCGATGCAATACCAATGGCAATGGCAAGTGGAAGTGCGACAACACTTACAATTAAACCGGCTTTGAGGTCGGTTAAAAATTGCTGTTTTGTATAATGTCTGAGTGTGCTAAGTAATTTCGGTTGAAAAACCATAATTTATGCATTTTTTTTGAAAGTGCAAAGTTAGCACATTTTACTTAAAATTAGCTCATTTAGAAAGTTGTTTTTTTGCTAAAAATGAGTTTGGAATAGTAGAGAAGAATAAAGGTGCAGATAGATAAAAATGTATGGAAAACCAGAAGGTAGTTTAACGCTCCGATAAGCTAATGAATTTAAACCTGACTGATATACTTTGAATAACAGCATATAAACGTTTATTTTTAAATCAATTTCTTGGTGTGTAATTGTTCTTTGGAGATAGATTGTTGTCATTTTGTTGGGGGAGTGTTATAATCTAAATGCAGTTAAAAAGTATTTGCGCTGTAACTTTTTCAGTTCTTCAGCGTTACATTCTCAAAAAAATGTACTTTTGTATTTTAAAAAAACATGATATTTATTTAAAACCAGTAACTGTTTTTCTTGTAACTAAAATATGTGGAAACTAAATCAATTTAATTATAGTCGTCGCTTATCTGACAAAATTCAGATAGGCGATCTTTTGTTGGGTGGTGATGAACCGGTTCGTGTACAGTCGATGGCCAATACAGATACCAATGATATTGAGAATTCTGTGGCACAATGCCTACGCATTGTAGAGGCCGGTGGCGAATTGGTACGCTTTACCACTCAGGGTATTCGCGAAGCCGAGAGCATTGGCAAAATTCATGCTGCTTTGCGCGAGCAGGGTTGTAATGTGCCTTTGGTGGCCGATATTCATTTCAATGCTAACGCTGCAGATGTGGCAGCTCAGCATGTTGAAAAGGTGCGTGTTAACCCCGGAAATTATGTAGGTACGGTGAAAATCGGCGATTTGTCGGATTATACCGACGAAGAATTTGCACTCGAATACCAAAAAATCCGGGCTCGTTTCATACCTTTTCTGGATATTTGTAAAAAAAATAATACCACCATTCGTATCGGTGTTAATCATGGTTCGCTTAGTGAGCGAATGATGAACCGCTACGGCGATACTTCGCGCGGTATGGTGGAGTCGTGCATGGAGTTTTTATTGATTTGTAAGGAGCAGAATTTCGACCGTGTGGTGATTTCCATGAAAACGTCAAACACGGTGATGATGGTGCAAACCGTACGCTTGTTGGTGGAAGAGATGGAGCAAGCCGATTTGCATTTTCCATTGCATCTGGGTGTAACCGAAGCCGGTGATGGGGAAGACGGTCGTATTAAATCGGCTGTAGGTATTGGTGGTTTGCTGGCCGATGGCATTGGTAATACCATTCGTGTTTCGCTGAGCGAAGAGCCCGAAGCCGAAATTCCTGTCGGACGGTTGTTGGTTTCGTATATTTCATCGAGAGCACATCACGCACCTATCGTGGCGGTAGAAAATACGGAGCGTTCCCGCTTCGAATATAGCAGACGTAAAACGCATAAGGTAGGCAATATTGGTGGCGAAAATGTGCCAGTCGTAATAGCCTCATCGGACGGCGATTATGCTCTTGTTCCCGATTATATTTTGTGTGTTGATAATGTGTTTGCTTCGGATGGAGAGATGTATTCGGTGTATACTGCAACTAAAATTAACGAGTTAAAAGAAGACGATTCGGCAATAAAATTTTTGAAATTGAGTTATTCTAACTTAACACCTGAGTTGCTTCAGTTTCTAAAAGAGAGTAAAGATGTGGTGGTTGTTTTGCAAACCGATCATCAAAATGGAGTAGGAGAGCAGCGTGCTTTCTTCCACACCTTGTTGAATGCCGGTTGTAGCGTGCCTGTGATATTGCACAGAACGTACGAGGAAGATGAACTTCAACAATTGCAAATAAAAGCGGCAGCCGATTTGGGCGTGTTGTTTATCGATGGTTTTGGCGATGGTATTTTCCTCGAAAATGATGGAAGTATTGCGGTAGAAGCCATCAATTCAGTGGCGTTTGGTATTCTTCAGGCATCGCGTGTGCGGGTTACCAAAACTGAGTTTATCTCTTGCCCCGGTTGCGGACGAACTATGTTTAAACTACAAACGGTCATTGCACGTGTAAAAGCCCGTACATCGCACTTGAAAGGACTGAAAATAGGCATTATGGGTTGTATTGTAAACGGACCCGGCGAAATGGCCGATGCTGATTACGGTTACGTGGGTGCCGGACGTGGAAAAGTGAGCTTGTATAAGAAGAAAGAATGCCTCGAAAGAAACATTCCGGAGGATGAAGCTGTAGAAAAATTGATAGAGATTATCAAAATTAACGGAGATTGGCACGAATAATGTTATGTTTTAGATACATATTTTAAAATATAAATTAAATTACACAAAAAAAAGATCAAGTATGAAAAAAATGTTTTTTGCACTCGCTTTAGTAGTGAGCTCTTTAGGTGCTTCTTTTGCACAATCAAATGGACAAACACTTGGACTTAGATTGGGTTACCCAACGGAGTTGTCGTTTCAAACCAGTTTAAGCAATGCTACTCGTTTGGAGCTCGGTTTAGGGGTTCGTGACTACAGTTATGGAACAAGTTTTTCTTTGTCGGGTGTACATCAATGGGTGTGGGACTTGTCTTCATTGTCTGATGGTTTTAACTGGTATGCCGGTATTGGTGGTCAATTGGGTGTTTATTCTGTAAACAGTAAGTCTTATTTTCCTCTTGCACTATTGGGGCAGGTAGGTATCGAGTACAACTTTAAAATTCCTTTGACATTGTCGTTGGATTACAGACCTGCATTTCAACTTACAGGTGTTTATGCAGGACAAAATGCTTTCATCGGTGATGGCATTTGCTTAGGTCTTCGTTACCGCTTATAATAGGATTTTGTATTAAAAAGAAGAGAAATTTCTGTTCCTGAAATTTCTCTTCTTTCTTGTATTTGGAAATGAATAAATAGAATAATAACTAGATATAAACACTTATTTTTTTTAGGTATGAAAAAAAAGTTCTTTATGCTTGCTTTAGTAGTGAGCTCTTTAGGTGCCCTTAGCGCGCAGGTTGACAGTAAAACAATTGGTCTCAGAATGGGCGGTGGATTTGGCTATGGTGCCGAAATATCGTATCAGCAGCCAATTGGTATCGCTAACAGATTAGAAGTTGATCTTGGTGTTAATCGTTCCGGTTTTGGGTTGAGCGGTATCTACCAATGGGTTTGGGATTTCTCTGAATTGGCTGACGGTTTTAACTGGTATGCCGGTGTTGGTGGTGGTATCGGGTCTTATAACTTTGATTATCTAACGGATAAAAATAAAGCTAATGTTACTACTTTGGGTATTTTAGGACAGATAGGGTTGGAGTATCAGTTTGAAATTCCATTGACAATATCAGTAGATTATCGTCCGGGTATTTACTTTGCAAGCGGCCTGAACAGTTCTTACGATGGTATTTGTCTTTCGGCAAGATATAGATTCTAAAAAATGTTTTCAAAATACAAAAGAGGAATTTCCGAGCTGGAAGTTCCTCTTTTTGTTAGTCTATTATTGAAGCTTTTTTGCGATTGCTTCACCTGAACTTTGGCAATGCCATAATTGTTTTATCAATACGATTGAATAGGATAGTGCTGTACATAAAACAACTAAATGAGCTTTTATGAAAAAGATGATTTGGGTATTTGTATTTGCAACTGTAGTTGGTGGGTTGAGTGCTCAGGAAGTAATTCAAAAAACGATCGGTCTTCGGTTAGGATACGATGCGCAGGAAGTTTCCTTTCAGCATTCGCTGGCTACAGGCAATCGGTTGGAATTAACCCTGGGGGTGAATACCTTTGGTCGGAATCAGGCCGGAAATCTATGCCGGGGTGCCGGACTTAACGGAGTTTATCAATGGGGTGGTTATTTACCGGCAATTGCTGATGGGCTCAACTGGTATTGTGGACTTGGTGCCGCGGTGTTGAGTCATGGCGGACTTTTTGGTACTGGTGTGCTTGGGCAGGTTGGAATAGAATACGTTTCCCAATCCCCAATTCAATTTTCTCTGGATTATCGCCCGGGACTCTACTATCTCCCCGGAGCGGGAAATACCATCCGCTTTTCGTGGAATGCACCTTGTGTGGGTATTAGGTATCGTTTCTAGAAGAATGGGTAGTTACTAAACGTTAAAAAGAGGAATTTCCTGAGTGGAGATTCCTCTTTTAGATATAAATTATTAAAGTCGCATATTTTCCAACTCTTTTTTAGAACCGAAAAATAAATTGTAGTCAACATAGCCCTTGATGCCTGCAATTTTATATCTCTCGGTAATTTGCCAAAAAGTCCACTCGCAGTCCGGCTTTCCTCTATAGTCTACTATCCAGAGCTTGCATTTTTTTGGGAGTGTATCTTTCAGGTAGAGCAAGTAGTATTTGTAGGCGCAATATATTATGGGATACTGCTTGGTTTTGCTGTAAACCGCTGTAATGAAGTCCGAGATTTCCTTATTTATAGTTTTTTTATCGGGCATCGTTTTTGCAAATTCAGCATCGAGTACCAAGGGTAAATCCCCACGTTGCAATTTGGCTGTGGATAAAAAGTTTCTTGCCTGATCTTTTCCTGATGTTTTGTAAGTGAAAAAATGGTAGGAGCCTACCGGAATATCCAGTTTTCGGATGGCTTTATAATACTCTGCGTACTTCGGATCCTGGATGGTGGTTCCTTCGGTGGCTTTCACAAAAATAAATCCCGGCTCGTGTTCTTTCAGTCTATCCCAGTCAAAGACCTCTTGATAATGAGAAATGTCAATACCCCAAACTTTGCTATTTTCAATTGTTTTGTTGGTAATTTCTTTTTGACCGGTGCAAGATAGAAAAAGGAATGATAGTAAAAGGTGTGGAAAGTAGCGTTTAAAATGCATGATTTCAATAAGGTAATTCATAAATAGCTAATGCTTAATTTACTCCGGCTAAGAAGTATGTAACGAGTTGTCGGCATCTTTTTTATATGGAAATATGAAAAAAATATTCAGCTGTTCAGACTTTAAGCACGAGTGTGCAATGCCTGCAAAAACCATGCAAAGATAAGGCTTTTTAGCGATATGTGAATATCTTTCTTACCGAAAATGCACTTTGAACTCTAACCAAATATTAATCTGAGTTCTGGATTAGAATGCATTGCTAACTTCACTAACTTTTTTGGAAATGTGTAAATAAGGTTGTGTTGGCTCTGATTTCTTTTGCTACTAAGGTCGAAAACAGTAAATAAGGTCTTAACCTTAGTAGTCCCTCAAGATATAAAAAAAGCCCCAATAAAAATAACTGACTTTGAAACCCTGATAGCGGTCGAAGACCCTGTTAGCGGTTTATGAGTAAGCCTAGTTACATGAAAGAAATACAGATTCCATTCAATAGTAGACCTTATTGACAAAATGAGATAGTTGAATATGAGAAACGTATAAATTCCCTTATCCCCAACTCAGGTTATCAAATATTCTAGTCGATAGTTGTTTTACGATATAACATGTCATTCAGTCCTGCTATAGACCCGTTAAACATATTGAGATCTACAAATCCACGGATACCTTCGAGTTTGAATCGGTCGGTGGTTTGCCAAAATGCCCAGTCGCAGCTTGGTTTTGCCTGATAGTTTACGATCCAGAGTTTACATTTATTGTTGATGTGCTCTTCTAGATAAAGTTTGTAAAATTTGTGATTGCAATAAACAATTGGATAATGCCCCAGTTTCTCGTAGATGGTGTTGATGAAGTCAGTGAGTTCATTTGTTACCTCTGCTTTTGCCGGCATTTGTCTTGCAAATTCGGCATCCAACACCGGTAACAGGTCGCTGTCTTTGTGCTGTGCCACCGACAAAAAGTTATTTGCCTGATCTTTTCCACTACTTTTGTAAGAAAAGAAATGGTATGACCCGACCAAAATTCCTCGTTTTCTTGCTTCGGAATAGTTCTCTACGTATTTTGTGTCCAGATGAGTAATACCTTCAGAAGCCTTGATAAACATAAAGTTCGGTTTTTGCTCTCCTAGTTTTTCCCAGTTAATGTCACTTTGATGATGCGAGAGGTCAATACCCCATACATTTTCCATGGCTTTAATGTCACTGAGGGTTATCGTAGGTTGTGGTGTGCGCTGAACTTTACGGGTTATTTTACGTGTTACTCTATGTTTTTTGTGTGTACTTTTGCGATGTTTTTTTGCGAAAATTGGACATTGAGAGAGAAAAAGGACGCAAAGGATAAAAATAAGACGTTTCTGCATGGTAATTTAATAGAAATGGGTGTGATTGATGTATCGGAAATAAGTGCTGATTAATTTGTATGGAGTGCAAGATATTGATACTGTCTGAAATATCAAAGCCAATTCAGCTTTTATTTGTATTCTTTCGATTTATTTTCTTTTGTTCAGTTAATCTATTGGATGAAAAAATGACGGAATAGCTCAAAGCTACTCCGTCATAATGATTTATCGACCAGGATAATTAGATTATCTCTAGTGCTTTAGCGATTGCTTTTTCAATGCCGGCAGCATTTTTTCCACCTGCCGATGCAAAGAAGGGTTGTCCGCCACCGCCACCTTGAATTTCTTTAGCAGCTTCGCGGGCAATGTTTACGGCGTTTAATCCTCCTGCCACTAAATCGTCGCTAAGCAGAACGGTCAACGAAGGTTTGCCATCGGCAACACAACCGGCTACGAAGAATAATTTCTCTGCTTGCACATTACGGATTTGGAAAGCCAGTGTTTTTACCTGATCAGCATTTAGCGTGCCCTGATAACTGATAACAGTCACACCATTTTGTGTTTTTGCACCGGCTAACAATTGGTCGCGTAGACTCATTATTTTTTCGTGTACAAAAGCTTCTACCTGTTTTTTCAACTCTGCACTTTCGTCGCTTAACCGACGGATAGCGGTCAATACATCGGGAGTATTGTTCAAAAGCTCTTTTGCTTCCGTCAAACTGTCCTGTTGTTCGTTAATCAGCTTCTCAACGCCTTTGGCCGAAATGGCTTCAATACGACGAATACCTGCTGCGATAGAGGTTTCGGTAATGATGCGTACCATTCCTATCTCGCCGGTGGCTTGCACGTGTGTTCCACCACAAAGTTCGGTAGACGTGCCAAATTGAATAACGCGAACCGATTCACCATACTTTTCGCCAAACAAAGCCATAGCTCCCAACGCTTGTGCTTGTGCAATTGGGGTGTCGCGCATTTCGTTCAACGGTGCATTGGCGCGAATCTTGGCGTTGGCAATGGTCTCCACTGCGCGAATCTCTTCTTTGGTTAGCTTTTGATAGTGTGAGAAATCGAAACGCAAGCTGTCCGGACTAACATACGAGCCTTTTTGCTCCACATGTGTTCCCAGCACTTCGCGCAATGCTTCGTGAAGCAAGTGAGTAGCCGAGTGATTGGCCGAGATAGCCTGACGGTTTTCAATATTTATGGTAGCTGTAAATGTGGCCGTAACATCGTTTGGAAGTTGTTTGGCAATATGAACAGCTAAGTTGTTTTCTTTTTTTGTGTCAAGAATTTCCAGTGTTTCTTCTTCCGATACGAGCACACCGCTATCGCCCACTTGTCCACCCATTTCGGCATAGAAAGGTGTGTTGGAAAGTACAAGTTGGTAGTATTCCTGATTTTTTTGTTTTACCTTGCGGTAACGCAGAATTTCTGTGTCGAACGAAGTAAAGTCGTAACCCACAAATGTGCTGTCACCTTCGCGAACGGTTACCCAGTCGCCGGTTTCGGTGGCTGCTGCATTGCGTGCACGCTCTTTTTGTTTCAACATCTCGGCATTGAACTCATCGATGTTTACAGTGAAATTGTTTTCACGTAAAATCAATTCGGTCAAATCCAATGGGAAGCCAAAAGTGTCGTAAAGCGTAAAGGCTACTTTTCCGGTCACTTCTGTTTTACCGTCTTTTTTTGTTTCGTCCATCACTTTGTCGAGCAGTTTAATGCCTGTCTCCAAGGTGCGTAAGAACGATTCTTCTTCTTCTTTGATTACTTTTTCAATCAATGATTTTTGTGAAATCAATTCAGGATACGCTTTGCCCATGTTTTCGCCCAATACATTGATCAGCTTGTACATGAAAGCCGAACGTTGCCCCAGGAATGTATAACCGTAACGCACTGCACGACGCAAAATACGACGAATTACATAACCCGCTTTGGCGTTGGATGGCAATTGACCGTCGGTGATAGAAAAGGCGATGGTACGAATATGGTCGGCAATAACGCGCATGGCGATATCAATTTTTTCGTTTTTACCGTATTCAGCTCCACATACTTTGCCTATTTCGGCAATGATAGGGGTAAACACGTCGGTGTCGTAATTCGACTGCACTCCCTGCAGAGCCATACATAAACGTTCGAAGCCCATTCCGGTGTCAATAACCTTAGCGGGTAGACCTTCGAGCGAACCGTCGGCTTTGCGGTTGTATTGCATAAATACATTGTTCCATATTTCAATCACTTGCGGGTGACTGCCGTTTACCAATGTAAGTCCGTCGATTTTTGCGCGATCTTCATCGTCGCGAATGTCAATATGAATTTCCGAACAAGGACCGCAGGGACCTGTATCGCCCATTTCCCAGAAATTATCTTTTTTATTTCCGTTGATGATTCTGCTTTTTGGTAGAAATTGTTCCCAGATAGCAGCTGCTTCGTCGTCACGTTCCAATCCTTCGGGTGCATACCCTTCGAAAACGGTTACGTAAAGGCGGTCGGTATCCAGTTTCAATACATCTACCAGGTATTCCCATGCCCATTCGATGGCTTCTTTTTTGAAATAATCGCCAAACGACCAGTTGCCAAGCATTTCGAACATGGTGTGGTGGTAGGTATCGTGTCCAACCTCTTCCAAATCGTTGTGTTTTCCGCTGACGCGCAAACATTTTTGCGAATCGGCTACACGCGAATATTTGATGGGGTCATTACCAAGAATGATGTTTTTGAACTGGTTCATTCCGGCATTGGTAAACATCAAAGTCGGATCATCTTTGATAACCATGGGTGCTGAAGGAACAATTTTGTGTTGTTTACCCTCAAAAAAATCGAGGAAAGATTGACGAATTTCTTGTGAAGTCATTTTTTTATGTCTTTTGTCTAATGTCTGAAGTCAATGGTCTAATGTCTTCTGTCATAGTTGTAAAGTTCGGATTTATTCCGTTTTGACTTTCGACTTTTGACTTTCGACTTTTGACCTTTCTGTCTTGTAGGTTAATAATACCCAATAAAGACTGCAAAAGTAGCTCAAATTTATTATTTTTGCAGCAATTGTGGATATAAAAAATGTGATGTCGCGTAGATTTTTTATCAGAAGAGGTTGATTGACTTATATTTTCATTAAAATTTTAGATAAAGTATCCGGCAATTGTTATTGATATGTTTTTTGCCACATAGTGCACAATAGTTTTGAATATAAGAAACAAGACTAAGAACCTGCCTACCGCAGGCACATAGGATTATCCCGAAATCGGGATAATTTAAAAGAGCGAAAAGTATCGTCAGATACTTTTACTATGTGAACTAAGTCTTTTTTCTTCAATAATTACTATGTGGTCTATTGTGTTAGAAATATAGCATTAAATATTTCAAACTACTTATGACACCTATTCATATGTAATAAACTGTATTTTTTTTATGGCTAAGAAAAAATTTCATTTCAATTCCGAGACATTAAGTTACGAGCAGATTGAACATACCATCACCCATTGGCTAAAGCAATTTCTGATTCATACGCTTTCGGGAATGTCGTTGGGTGCTGTTTTCTTTTTTATCTTCGTTACATTTGTTGATTCGCCCGAGGAGAAACAACTTGGACAAGAAAAAAGCCATATGCAAGCTCAATACAAGGTTTTGCAGCGTCAGTTTGGCGAGATGCAAGAAGTGGTGAGCGATCTTCAGGAACGTGATGATAATTTGTATCGGGTTGTTTTTCAGGCTGATCCAATTCCATTTTCGGTTCGCAGAGCTGCGGCTACCAATAACGATTACTACGAACAATTGTTGGATATGACCAATTCAGAAGTGGTGGTTTCGACCACAAAAAAGCTGAATGAGTTGAAAAAAGAACTTTATATTCAGTCAAAATCGTACGATGAATTGGTGTCGCTGGCCAGGAACAAAGAAAATATGTTACAAAATCTTCCGGCCATTCAACCTGTTTTGAATAAAGATTTGAAACAGATGGCTTCGGGGTACGGTTGGCGTATCGATCCGGTTTATCATACACGGAGATTCCACGCAGGGATGGATTTTGCCGCACCTGTAGGAGCGGATATTTATGCCACCGGAAACGGGCAAGTGATTAGTGCCGGATGGCAGCAGGGCTATGGAAATTGTGTTCAGATAAATCATGGGTACGGTTATTTGACTTTGTATGGACACATGAGTGCATTCAAGGTGCGTGCAGGACAGAAAGTGAAACGTGGTGATGTGATCGGATTGGTGGGAAGTACCGGGAAATCGACAGGACCTCACTTGCATTACGAAGTGCATTTTAAAGGTGAAATAATGAATCCGCAAAATTATTACTTCCTCGATTTGTCGCCTGCTGATTATGACCGTATGGTTCAAATGAGCAACAACTCCGGTCAAATGTTAGATTGATGATGAAACAGAAATTGGTCGTTTTGATGGCGCTATGTTCCGTTTTGGAACTAACGGCTCAAAAAAAGGAGATATTGAAGATTGCCGCAGTAGGTGATATTATGCTGGGTACGGCTTATCCCGACAGCAGTTTTTTGCCGAAACACAATGCGAGTCGATTGTTTAAACCGTTGAACGCATATTTGCAAAATACGGACATTAGTTTTGGTAATCTGGAAGGAACACTGACGGACGATTTGTCGCAGGTGAAGGAATGTTTTACCGAAGGGAGATGTTATTTTTTCGCCATGCCTACGGCTTTTTCGACGAGTTTGAAAAATGCCGGATTTAATCTGCTGAGCCTGGCTAACAATCATATGAATGACTTTGGATACATTGGTCGGCGTTCCACAAAACGCAGTTTGTACCGGCAGGGTATTCGATATGCAGGATTGACGGAATGCCCCGTAGATACATTTACCCGCGAAGGGATACGCTATGGTTTTTGTGCTTTTGCACCTAATGCCGGAACGGTGAGCGTGAAAGATATCCGGAAGGCGCAACGCATTGTGCACCGACTGGACTCGCTCTGTGATGTGGTGCTGGTTTCGTTTCATGCCGGAGCCGAAGGGGTAGCAGGTCAAAATGTAACCCGGCAGAAAGAATTTTATATTCACGAAGATCGTGGAAATGTGTACGAATTTGCTCACAAAATGATAGATGCAGGAGCTGATGTGTTGCTTGGTCACGGACCACATGTGACAAGAGCCGTGGAGTTGTATAAAAATCGTTTTATCACCTACAGCATGGGCAACTTTTGTACCTATAGCAACATTAGTGTTGCCGGTTTATGTGGCATTGCGCCATTGTTTCATATTTATACCAACAATAAGGGTGAATTTCAAAAGGCTCAGATTATTCCCACACGGCAACATAAATTTCAGTCTCCACGATACGATGAAAAGAAAAGAGCCATTACCATCATTCAGAAACTGACTAATACGGATTTTCCTGAAATGAAGGATGTGATACGAATTACCAATGAGGGCTGGATTGAACGCTTGGATGTAAATACAGCCGAGTCGAAAATGAAGCTGATAGAACCCAAAGTCAAGAACCAGAATAATAACGCCGGCTGGCAAATGTGGAATACATTATAACATGAAAAAGGAAAAACTATTACCGGATGCTCCCGGTCCGATTGGTATCTTTGATTCGGGGTATGGAGGCTTGACTATTCTGGATAAAATTCGTACAGAATTACCGGAATACGATTATATCTATTTGGGCGATAATGCACGGACGCCTTACGGAACCCGTTCGTTTGATGTGGTGTATAAATATACGCTGGAATGTGTTACCCAATTGTTCGAAATGGGATGTCAGTTAGTGGTGTTGGCTTGCAACACAGCTTCGGCTAAAGCATTGCGTAGCATTCAACAGCGCGATTTGCAATCGCTGGATCCCAACCGTCGCGTACTTGGCGTTATTCGCCCAACGGTGGAAGCAGTGGGAGCAATGACGAAGACGAAACACATTGGCTTGCTGGCCACTTCGGGAACGGTGCAATCTAACTCTTATCCACTCGAAATAGCCAAATTGCACAATGATATTGTGGTGACTTCGGAGGCTTGCCCTATGTGGGTGCCGCTTATCGAAAACAACGAGCACAATTCCGCGGGAGCCGATTATTTCGTACGTAAAAATATAGAGCATCTGTTTGCTGCCGATCCACAAATAGATACGGTAATGCTAGGATGTACGCATTATCCTTTACTGGAGAATAAAATTAAGTCTTTGCTGCCGGAGGGTGTAGCAGTGGTATCGCAGGGTGATATTGTGGCTGGTAGTTTGGTGGATTACCTTCAGCGCCACCCCGAAATGGCTGCTAAGTGCACTAAAAATGCTTCTATTCGCTATCTTACCACCGAGTCGGTCGAGAAATTCTCATCCTCGGCATCCGTTTTTCTAAATGAGATGATCGAAGCGGAGCATATTGATTTTGAATAGGACTTCGTGTTATTCGCCCTTGGCGTTATCAATTTCGTGTTATTTGGCTTCGCCGTTTTGTTGACAAAAGAAAAGAAATTTGTCCAATAAAAAAATCCCTCTCCGAATGATTCGGAAAGGGATTTTCAATATAATTCGGTTGGGGGTTTAAATTTCCCAGGCCAACGCACTTGCGCCAAGAACGGCAGCATCGGCTTCTTTCAATTCAGAGAACAACACTTTTACTTTGCCTCTCCAGATCGGAAGTAAATTCTTTTCCATATTTTCTTTTATAGGGTCAAGAATTAAATCGCCTGATTTTGTTAATCCACCAAAAAGAACAATTGCTTCCGGCGCACTGAATGCTACAAAGTCGGCCAAACACTCACCCAAAATTTTTCCGGTGAAGTTGAAGATTTCTTTTGCCACTTCGTCGCCTTCCATAGCTGCATCGAATACATCTTTAGATGTGATGCTATCGATAGGGATGTTGCGCAATAAGCTGTCTTTGGTGCTCGATTCAAGAATCTCGCGGGCAGAACGTGCTACTCCAGTTGCCGAAGCATACGTTTCTAAACAGCCGGTTTTGGTACAGCCGCACAAGCGTCCGTTGTTACGAATAGCTGTTACGTGACCAAGTTCACCTGCAAATCCATCATGACCGTACACTACTTTTCCGTCGATAACAATACCGCTTCCTACGCCTGTTCCCAGGGTAATCATGATAAAGTTTTTCATTCCGCGGGCAGCTCCGTAGGTCATTTCGCCAACGGCTGCAGCATTCGCATCATTTGTCAAAGCAGCAGGAACGCCAAATTTATCGGCCATTAAGTTCGCAAACGGAATGACACCTTTCCACGGAAGGTTCGGAGCAAATTCGATGTTTCCGGTATAATAATTACCGTTTGGTGCGCCTACGCCAATTCCTTTGATTTTATCAATTCCACCGGCAGCTTCAATCAATTTTGAAAGTTCGGTGTAAATATCATTGATGTATAAATTTACATCTGTATGTGTGCCTGTTTTGATAGCACTTTTCGAAATTACAGTTCCACGTGCGTCAACAATACCAAATACGGTATTTGTTCCGCCCATATCCATGCCTATTACATATGGTTTGTCCATTGTCTTATCTATTTTTTTTATTATTATTCTACAGGAATATCTTTGTTCACGTTTTTACAACCTACTAATGCATACCACATCATATAAGCTATACATGCAAACATTACCCAATAACTATTCAGGTAACCGAAGTGATCGGATACAAAACCCTGGATAAGTGGAACAATACCACCACCACAAACCATTACCATAAAAATACCTGCTCCTGCAGCTGTATATTTACCAAGACCTTCGACTGCAAGATTAAATACACCACCCCACATAATAGAGGTACATAGTCCGCATAAAACAAGGAACACAATGCTCAGAGGTACTTGAGTTCCAAAATAAGGTAATGTAACTGTAGTAGTAATCGGGCTTAGGATAGCTGCTAAAATAAGTACTAAACCTAAAGCAGAAACGCCAATCATCATCGATTTGCTCGATACTTTTGCTCCGATAGAAGCGCCAATCAAACGACCTACTAACATTAATAACCAATAAACACCTACAATACTTCCGGCTGTAGTTGCTTCAATTCCTAAACCTGCATTAGCAGCTGTTTTAGAAGCGGTCATAAATAAGTTGGCTGTACTTGGAATTCCAATTTCGATACCAACATAAATGAAAATGGCAATGGCACCAAAAATAAAGTGACGGAATGAAAGCGGGCTGTGTGAATGTTTTACTTTTCTCTCAGCAGCTGTTTCCATGTGCGGCTCAGGAATATTTACAAATGATAATACTACGAATGCCAAAGCAAAAATACCCAGTGCAAGGAAAAGAGCAGGGTTTGCTTTTTCAATAGTACGACCGGCTTCTGCACCCATCAACCAACCTACTAACATTGGAGTGATAGTTGCTCCGATAGAGTTGATAGAACCTCCGAATTGTAATAATCTGTTACCGGAGTTACCTCCACCACCAAGGGTATTCAACATTGGGTTTACAACCGTATTCAACATACACATTGAGAAACCTGAAATGAACGTACCAACCAAATAGATAGAGAAAAGTCCTACCTGACCTGAAAGGAATTGAACGCCAACACCTACAAAACCAACTCCGATAGCCGATAATGCTGTTTTTTTATAACCAAATTTCTTAAGCATGATACCTGCAGGAATTCCCATAAAGGCGTATGCAAGGAAGTTTCCTAAGAATCCTAACTGCGACTCGAAGTTAGTTGCTCCAAACTGTTTTGCTACAATAACTCCCATTGGACTTGGAAGACCTGTAACGAAGGCAATCATAAAAAATAATGCAAACATCATTGCAATTGGCAATGCGTAATTTTTCTTTTCAGTGCTCATAATGCGTTTAATTGATAAATTAGTGTTTATATATTTGATTTGTTTTTTTTCGACCGACAAAGTTAATCAATTTTGCTGCTCTAAAATGCGAATTATAAATATATAATTAATGCCAAAGTCTGTTCTACAACATGTTTTTAAGCGATTTTGATATTGAGTGTTATTCGAACACTAACATTACAAGTTTTTAAACAAAAACTCACTCATGCGGGTATACAAATGACGTCGGGTTTGTTTGCCCAAAATACTGTGATTCTTGTCGGTGTAAATCTGCATTTCAAACTGCTTATCGGCTTCTACCAATTTATCAACATAAAGCATGGTATTTTGAACATGCACGTTATCGTCGGCACTGCCATGAACAATGAGCAGCTTGCCCTGCAGCTTGTCGGCACGCAATAAGGCAGACGATTTGTCGTAGCCCTTGAAGTTTTCTTGCGGACGACGCATAAAACGTTCGGCATAGGCTGTGTCATAAAGCCTGTAGTCGGTAACCGGTGCAACGGCGATTCCTGCTTTGAACACGTTCTCGCCTGTGGTCATGCAAAACAAGGCCATGGTTCCACCATAGCTCCAACCCCAAATGCCGATACGGTTTTTATCAACATAGCTTTGATTGCCCATGTATTTGGCTGTCTCCACCTGATCTTTGGTTTCCAGGATATTTAACTGTTGATAGGTGCATTTGCGGAATTCAGCGCCACGGGCACCGGTTCCACGTCCGTCAACACATACCACCACGTAATCCTGTGTAGCTAAATAATATTCCCAGTCAATTTTCCATTTGTTCAATGCTTCTTGCGAATCCGGACCGCTGTATTGAACCAACAATACCGGGTATTTTTTATTACTATCGAAGTTAGCGGGTTTCACCATCCAACCGTTTAGTTTCACGTTTTCGGAGGTCGTAAAGCTGAAGAATTCTTTAGCCGGAAGATTGGCCTCTTTGAATTTAGCTACAACATCCGCGTTGTTTTCAAGCACACGGACCGATGAACCGATGGTGTTTCTAAGGGTGTACACATTGGGCATTTGTATGCTCGAAGCATTATCGACAAATGCCGTGAAGGTGCTGTTGAAATTAGCGGTATGCGTGCCTTTGCCATCTGTTAGGCGGGTCTTTTTGCCACTGTCGTCTACAGAATACACATCACGTTGTGTAGGCGACACTTCTGCCGATTGATAGTAAAGCACCTTTTTAGCCTCGTCGTAACCATACACATTGGTCAGGTCCCAGTTGCCTTTGGTCAGTTGTTTTACCACGATACCGTTAATACCGTATTTGTAGGCATGACGGTAACCATCCTGTTCGCTCACACCGATAAAATATTTGTTGTCGGACGTGAACTGCATGTAGTCTATGTTTTCGTAGTCGACATAATATTTGTCTTCCTGTTTCAGAATCAGTTTCGATAAAGTGGATTTCGGATTGGCGAAAAACATGTCCAGACGGGTCTGATTGCGGTTGAGTTTGAAGATGGCCAACTGGTCGATGGTGCTGGTCCATTTGATACGGGGGATATAAAATTCCTGATCCGAATCGGCCAGTTTCATAGTTTTTAGCGATTTGTAATAGTCATCGTACACACAAACGCTTACCACGGAGTTGTTTTGTCCGGCCTTCGGATATTTGAATTTAAGGCTCGAAGGATAGAGTGTCAGATCAGTTTTATCGGCCGATTTGTCAATAAACATTGGGAACGAATATTCGGGAACTTTCGACTCGTCGAAACGTACAAAAGCCAACATTTTACTGTCGGGGCTCCATTCGAAATAACGGGTCGCCGTAAACTCTTCTTCGTAAACCCAGTCGGGTGTTCCGTTTATAATGTTGCCAATCTTACCGTCTTTGGTGATGGCCGATTCGGAATTAAAGTCCAGTTTTTTGAGGTAGAGGTTGTTCTCGCGTGCAAAAGCAATGTAGCGGCTGTCCGGCGAAAAGAGTGGCACTTCCTGCGCACCGTTTTCCGACAACTGAGTCATTTCATTTCGTTTCACGTCATATACATAGTAGTCGGCCGTAAATGTTCTGCGGTAGCGTTGTTTTACGTTGGTATACACTAATAATTTTGCTTCGTTAGGACTAAACTCATACCCGTCAATCTTCTTGATAGGTGAGTTTTTGAGTTTCGTAACACTAAAAATGGTGTCGACCGTTGCGCCTGTTTTGTAATTGTATTTTACCACAGCCCTGTTGTTTACCATGAGCGTGTAATGTTCGCCATCGGCCATGGAATTAGGTGTTGCCAGGTTCTTTACTTTGAATTTGCCGTCGGTTATGTCGTACAGCAAGCCGGCAAACGAGAATTGAATACTAAGCGATAAAAAAAGAATTAAACTTATCCGTTTCATAATGATATATTTTTTGCTTTTTGAATGAGATATTCTGCTATCTTTGTGTGTGAATTAGAACTAAACAGTGCCTGCAAAACAGTTTGCAACAACAGTAATCTATAATCTTACAAAAATAAGGCTTTTATCCTTTAAAGTAAGAATTTTTTATAATGTTTTATTTAAATAAGGCGCTTAAAAGCTTTTTTACCACGAAGTGGCTAAATATGAATAACCGCCGGTAAAACCGGCGGACAGAAATAATTCGGAATATGAGCCCTGAAAGGTGGAGTGTGAAAAATCAGGGTTCACGTTTAAATATATACGTTCTTATTTCAATCGACATTTTATGTTCGGTGCCACGCACCTTTGTTTTCTTTGTTTAATGTTCCTACAAATAGTACGGTGCTACGCACCTTATAGCAACGTAGTTGCGAACCATTTGTAGAATTACAAAAAAGGATAATTCTAAGATGCGTAGCACCGAACCAGAGAAAAGGGAGGGCAAATATATTTGTTTGAATCAGATTTTTTACACTCCACCTTTCAGGACGTTCATTCTTAGTTTGTTTCAATCAGAACCAATATACTAAACCGCTAATTACTTAACCCTATGAGTATACTTAAAAGAATATTTTGTTCTCCCGAATTGAATGATACGATTGGGATTTGTTTAGGTGGAGGCGGAGCGTTGGGCTTTGCACATATCGGGGTGTTGCAGTCACTGGAGGATCATGGTATTTTTCCTCAATGCATTGCAGGGTCGAGCATGGGGGCTATTATTGGTGCATTGTATGCTATTGGTTTATCACCGGCAGAAATGTTGCAACTTATAAAAGATGATAAACTCTATCGAGTTACTAAGTTGATGTCCTTCAGTCCAACACTTTTCAAGTCGGGAGTGTCTAATCACAATACGCTTAGGAATCTGATCAAAGAACTTGCTCCACACAATAGTTTCGAACAACTGGATAAGAAATTATATGTCTGCGTTTCCAATCTGAATTCGGCGGAATACGAAATCAAACATTCGGGCAATGAGCTGGATAAATGGGTGGGTGCTTCGGCGAGTATCCCGGGAGTTTTCGAAGCGGTTAAAGATGAAAGTGGCTATTATGTAGATGGTGGATTACTGAATAATATGCCGGCGCAATGTTTGGTTAGAAGCTGTAATACAATTATTGGAGTGGATGTAATCCCTCTGGTTGCGCCTTCGGTGCTCAATAAACCTACCGACACACTGGCCTATTCGCTGCGGGTGGCTCAGCATCAAAACTCCATGGAAGGCCGCGGTTTGTGTCACTTTCTTATTGAATCGAAAGCTATTCAGGACTTTCATGAGTTCAGCTACGATGCCTATCAAACCATTTATCAACATGGATACAGCGCTGCAACAAAATATTTTGTGGAAAACCCCGAACTGTTGAAATTGGGGAATATCAATACGGCGAAAAAGTTATTGGTTTGATAAGAATTGGAACTAACGGGTTGTTTGGAATATCTATTCTTCTGTTTCTTTTTTATTGCCTGCCAAAAACCATGACGAAACATAAGCTGTAAAAGTGCCAAAAAGTCCCACGCCAGCTGTCATCAATACTGCAGCAATCATTCTGCCTTCGGTGGTTACAGGAAATTTATCGCCATAGCCTACAGTAGTTATAGTTACATATGCCCACCAAATAGCATCTTCAGCAGTTTTAATATTGCTGTTCGGGTCAGTTTCTACTTGCAAAATGCCAATTGAACAGAAAATTACGAGAAGAATTGCAATGCTAAATACCGATACAAATGCACCTTGTGCTCTGTTTTTAAACAGGTGATGTACTAACTTCTTTGTTGAGCGGAAAGCCCTGACGATGCGAAACAGTCTTATAAGCCTAAAGATACGACCAAAGCGGAGTACACCAATCATTGGGATGCTTGAAACCAAATCTATCCACCCCCAGGCCATAAACCTGAGCTTATTCTCAGATTTGAAAAAACGAACCCAAAATTCGACAAAAAAGAATATGCAAATCACAACGTCAATGTAGTTAAGAAGTCTTGATGTTTCAGTTGGAAGAACAAAAGTTGTATCTATAATTAATGCGCACAAGACATAAATAGACAAGACAATTACAATGATATTCAATATCCCCAATTTGTCATTCTTGTTTTCTAACCCTCGATTAATTTCCATTGTTGGTTTTATTTAGATACCCATAGGGCATTGATAAGTATTGATTTTTGCAAACGATGGTGATTGTAGTTAAATGCAAATTTAGTAAATAAAGTTGAATTGACATTCTCCGGCTGAATTAAGCGCAATTCCGCGCTTGACAGACACCATTCTGTAACCGATAGTTGGCATTCTTTGCTTGATAAATACTATTCTGTGAATGATATACAGCGTTCTGTGTTTGTCGGACCTAATTCTACTCGCGATAGATGTTATTATGTTCGCAATAGACTTCATCCTGTAAATGAAAGCTGTCATTCTGCAATTGTCAGACGTCATTCTGTGAGAAAAACTGCATTGAGATTGGATTCTCAATGCAGTTTAAATGTATATACAATAGGTGTTTGCGTCTACTTGGCCGAAAGTTCAAGTGCTTTTACCGGCTCGTCGGTAGTAATATAGTCAACTTTGAGGTCTATCAATTTTTGGATAATAATGGGATCATTTGCAGTCCATACATTCACTGTGATACCGGCTGCTTTGGCTTCTTCTACAAACTCGGGTTTTTGTAGCAAAAGCGAATAATGATAGTCCAAACCACTTATGCCAAGTTCTTTCAGCTCTTTTGGCGACACTACAAAATCTTTGTAAGCCAGATAGGCAATCGGAGTTTTAGGCGATAGCTTTACCAGCTCTTTGCACATGTTCATGCTGAAAGAGATATATTCTACCTGTTGTTCCATTTTCAAATCACTTACCAAATTGACAACTTCAAGCGCTGTTCGTTTTTCAAGTTCACCGTCCTTTTTGTGTTTAATCTCAATAATGATTTTTACGCTGGTCTTTTTTTGCGCTTGTTCAAGATAAGCAGCCAGAGTTGGCAGTGTTTCTCCGTTTTCCAGCTTCAGGTTTTGCAACTCACTGTATGTTGACGTGTTGATGTCATGCCCCTGAATAGAGTCGTCATGATTAACTACCACTACTTTATCGGCAGTAATGTGAACATCGAGTTCCGAGCCGTACACGCCAATGGTTTGCGCATTGATAAGCGAAGAAATGGAGTTTTTGGCAGAACCGGCTTGTTTCCAGTAGCCACGGTGTGCAATAACCTGCGTTTTAGCAAAGAGCGATACGCTAAAAGCCACTAATACAAGTGCAATTAAGATTTTATTTTTCATAAAAATTTTCGTATTTATTTTTTGTTCAAAGATAGTGATTTGAGTAGTATCAGACACACTACCTGATGCAGTATTGTGTCTGATTTTTATTGATCAATTGCTTTAGAATGCATAACGCACACCCACTTGTATTTGATAAGGATTACCACTCAAAGTAGCTACTCCTGCATTAGGGTTTACGGTGTAAACAAATTCTTTTTTGGTTGCATCGAAGCCTTTTACTACGTAAATAGCCTGTGAGCCCAGCGCGTGATTCACTCCCCAGTCTTTGTTCAATAGGTTGGCAAAGTTAAATGCATCGACAGAAAGTTCGAGACTTTGTGTTTTGAAAGTTTTGAATTTTTTTGTCAAGCGCAGATCAATGGTTCCGTAAAAACCGTTGATACCGCCGTTGCGTTTGGCCACTTTACCCAAACTGCTGCGAAGATAATCCTTGAAGCTGTTCTCCACTTTCGGGTTGTCCAAAAGAGCCTGAATACCGGTTTGCAGATAAGCAGCTGTATTGGCATTTGCCGGATCGTAAATATAGGCCAGGTCATTGGTTGCCACGAAGTCGCCGTTTACATTTCCGTTTACCACTACCGAGTAGCGTGATCCGCCCATACCCGAGAAACGTGCTCCAAGGTTGATTCCCCATACCGAAGGCAATGTTCCGTAAACAACCACTTTGTTGCGGAATTGGTTGTTCGAGTAGTTCATTTGACTCAAGTCGCGTGGGTCATCGGTAACCATTTGTGCTAAAGTAGCCGAGTTGGCCACATTGCCGGTGTATGACGTGTTATCTTTGGTATCGTTCCATGTATAGCTCATGGTTATTTCACCATCACGGAAGTAACGATATGTTCCATCAATTACAAAAGCGTACTGATTTACTTTTCCACCGCTGTTCATTTGCAATACACGTCCTACGGCTGTAGTCTTGCGTCCGTCCATCCAGTTGGAAGTTCCATTGGCTTTGATCGTTGCAGCCGGAACATATACTCCACGATTTCCTTCGGCAGCAATGCGGAAGAAGGGTTGATCTACCATGTTGGCATCAACATACATATAGTTGTTGCGTCCCAATGTAGCGTAAGCACTTACCCCAACTTTAAGTACGTCCGAAAAGAAGTGGGTGTACGATACGTTGGCTTTGTAAACAACCGGTACAGCCACATCGGCAGCGTTCATATTGATCGTTGAAATTTTAGGGATTAATGGGTTGTTGAACAACTCTGCTCCCGGAGCGGTTGAAGGATTAGCACGGTATCCGATAAAATTAGCTGCCGGTACAGCTGCGCCCTGAACATCAACAGAGGCTGTGCGGGTTCCATCAAATACCATGTTGTTGATCATTGCATAGTTGTTGATGTCCGATGCAAAGATTCCGCCGCCCAGACGAATAATATCCGTATGTTTTTCGTTTATATCCCAGGCAATTTGCATACGCGGTTGAACCTGAAAGGTCCCCAGCTTATTATCGGTACGCAAACCTAATTCATCGAAAACGGTTTGGTTGAAAGCTCCTGCATTCAGATAATTGGCATAATCAAGTCGAAGACCGGCCATTAGTTCAAAACCCTTAAACAGTTTTGTTTGCAATTGTGCGTACACCCCCGAGTTCACAATGTTTTGTTTTACACGTTCGTCTTCGGTCATGTATATCTCACGGGCATAACGGTAGGGTTGATTGTTTTCAAAAGCATCCAACCCGAGGTAGTAAAAACGTCCGTTTGCTTCGCTGCCATAACGTGAGTTCATGTTGCTGTACATCATATCCATACCAAAAGTATAATTCACTCTTTTGGTGTTGTAATAAAGATTGTCTACCAAATGAATCACATTGTTGTAAAAATTCTCAGGCGAATAGCGTTGTCCACCCAATTGAATATTGGTGTAAACTGTTTTGCCATTGACTGTTGAAGGAATATTTTGAATGATAGCGCGTGGAATATTGTTTTGCGAAAGTTGCTCGTTAGGAGTACTTTTTTCCGACGTGTAAAGGTGTTGTAACTTCAACTCGTTTACCGTTTTAGGACTGAACACGGTACGTAAAGTGGCTAATAGACTGTTGTCTACCGAATTTACATCGCCGTAAACTTCATAAATATTGATGGTGGTGTTGTCGTCCAGTTTTTGTTTGTTGCGGTCGTTTACGTAGTTATCGCGTATGGTAAGCAGGTTGGTAGGGTTCAGCTGCCAGTCGATACGGGCAAATACGGCATCAGTACCTTGTTTTTTGTCGAACGATCCGGTTTGAGGAGTACTTGCCACTCCATATTTACTGCGTGCAATTTGTAGGAAACGATCGAGCGTTGTTTGCGTAAGATTGAGTCGTGTTTCATCGGCTGCGCTTTTTATGTCGGCAATGTACAAGGGGCGACTATCTTCCTGATGATCCCAGGCCACAAAGTAATGGGCACGGTTTTTTACAATAGCTCCACCCAATGATGCGCCATATTGATAAGTGGAGAACTTCACATCGCGTTTAGTTCCCGAAATGTTATAAGGACTCGAAAGCCAGTTGGCACGGCTGAAAAGGAAAGCGCTCCCTTTGGTAGTGTTTGTCCCCGATTTGGTTACCGTACTAACGGTACCACCGCCACTGCGACCAAAAGTTACATCGTATTGATTGGTTACTACTTCGAATTCACGAACAGCTTCCATCGAAATAGAATACGGGCCGCCGTTTCTGTTGGTCGTTCCGCCCGAAGTTGGGTTTTTGGCCGTCATCCCATCGATAGTGAAATTGGTAGAAGTGGATAATTGTCCACCCAGACTGCTGCCGGCACTTAGTGGCGATAAATCGATAAGCGAAGTAAAATTACGACCATTTACCGGAAGAACAGCAATGTTTTTGGCACTAATAACCGTTGCTGCTCCGGCATTGGAAACCGACTTACGTAAGGAGTTGGCCACCACCTGAACTTCATCCATGGTCACCGCTTCTTCTTTCATTACAAAGTTTACGCGGAGCATATCGCCCTGGTTTAAGGTGTATCCACTCTTTTTTTGGTCGCCATAACCTACGTATTTGGCGGTGATGGTGTAAGGTGTACCCAGTGGAATCTGTTGAATGGTGTAATCACCATTTATGTTGGTTGCAACGCCGGTAGTAAATCCTGTCGACTCATTGCGAACCTGCACGGTGGCACCAATAACTGTTTCACCCTTTGTATCGGTAATTTTACCTACAATAGTGGCATGAGTGCCCTGTGCAAACGAGAGTTGAGGGCATACGACTCCCACGACCACTATCAACGATAGTAGTAATCTTTTAAAATAGAAATGTTTCATTGGAATTTTGTTTAGTTTTTAGAGAGTAATAATGGGGTTTCTGTTGGTTGTTTAGCAACCAGTTTAAGAATTGATATTGCAATTTTATCGGCACTTTTGCGGCTGGCTTTTTTCATCGCTTCGGCGGATTCTATCCGCATTGCGGTAAAGTAATTTGAACCGTTGAGCAGTTCTTGTTTGTCTTTGTTATAAAGACTGTAACTCACAAAGTAGAAAAGAGTATTGAATGGCTCTTCCTGTTTTTTCAGATAATGGCGATTGAGGATTAACACGTAGTCCGCGCCGGCTTTTTCAAGCAGGCTGGTGTAACATTGACTATCAACTCCCGAAAGATCGGAAGTGCAATTTTCCTGTTCGCCTTTTACCTTTATGTTATTGATAACTTCCGCGCATGTGCCGGGTTCTTCTGGGGTAGTGAAGTCTATCCGCGATTGGGCAATATTGCTTGCAATCGTATTGTTGAATACCAGTTCCATGCTATCGGCAGGTATTCCTGACTCGTCTGCTATTAATTCTTTGTAATAATAATCGGACTTGATATTGTCGTTTAATCCCAAAATCAGAATCTTTTTTAGACTTTTAGTTTCGTCGGTTTTATTTTCTTTTGCAGAAATTGGTGAGCTAATGCCCAAGATAATGGTCAATGCGAATACGATTGAACTTTTTAAATGTTTCATAACTAATCTAATTTAGTTGGTGGTAAATTGCTGATTGAAAAATAGCTTTTACTTTTCGCAACAAAATTAGACTTTCCGTATTGCAAAGCAGCTACAACACAATGAATGTTGTGTTTTGTTTCTGTTTAATAAAAAAGCTAAAGTAGTATGCTGTATGCTGCAATAATATTGGGGATTGAATGACTATTCTATTTGCAGATTCGTTGGTTTAAACAGAAGGATGGTTCAGAAAATAAAATATCCCGTTTCTGATTTTACTCAGAAACGGGATATTTATATGAAAGAAATGAATTGTATTGCGAATGTTATTCTACAGGAATCAATGCTTCGTATTCTGCAACGGTTGCGCCACGTAAGCAAGCTTCAATAATTTCGCGTCCTTTTTCATGCAAATCAGGAGTTAAGTATTGTGCTAATTCTTCTTTAAAGAAGTCGTAAAGTTTGTCAGCACCTTCATCGTAACCTTTTTTCTCTACTTCAGGTTGTTTGTAAACCTGCAAGAAACGCGATGGGATTTTTGCTCCCTCGATAGTAAGGTAGTTCAGTTCGTAACCCAAAAGCGGACAACGAGCCGGTTGGTATTGATCTTTACGTAAACGGGCGTTACCTCTACGGGTTAGGTATTCGCGCATCATAAGCTGCGGTTTGAAACCTACTTTCCAAACACCAATATATTGGTTCGGTACCAATGTAAAGCGTGTTTCAGGTGTCGAAATAATTTGCTCGAGCAACATGTTGGCATGATGTACCATTTTGCCGGTAGCAAATGGCCAATACGAACCTACACCTTCAGAACCCATTCCTGTTCCGCCGATAATACTTGGGTTAGCATGTCCGCGTGGCGATACCAGGCGCCATAACCAACCAAGTGCCGGTGGCAATAAGTGGAACATTCCGATAATACCATAGTTCGGATCTTCCATCGAACTTGGAGGAGTGCGTACACCAAAGCTACGTACATCTACCGATACAGCGTGACCAATAACATTTGGCACAATGTTACGAGGAAGAATAACACGTGGGTTTGGACAGGTCTTGCCCGGTACATCTTCTATGTGATCCCAGATAAGTACTGTTGAATCGGGATGCGATTTTATATTTAAAAATAAAAGCGGGGTTGGCGGTTTAAGCGTTATCTTTTCGAGGGTTGGATCATCTCCATACTCCTTTACGCCGTCAACACGTATAAACCACGAATTTTCAGCATCCATTACACGCAATTTTCCGTTACCCATTTGGAATGATGGGTGACACATGGCCATATCATCGGTTACCGGGTTAAATGAAGAAAATAAAGGCAGGTTGATTAAACGACGTTCGTCGGTTATCGTGTTTGTACCAATCAGCACCTGACCGTTTGGCTCGCGTATGATGTGTTGAAGCATTTCACTTTTTCCACCACCGCTGGCACCTTCGTGCATAAATGTAGTTATGTTGTCGTATGGACTTACTGCCTGAACGGTAGAACAGTGTGCTGTAATCCATCCTTCTTTTTCTCCTTTTGTAAGCAATGCTCCGTACAATCCTTTCTTTGCACTTGGACCCGGATATAGGTTGTACGCAAAAATATCATGACGATCTTCAATTCTGTTGTGAACAACAATTTGTTTTCCATCGAAATGTGTGTGACGGAATGTTGGTGCTACATAAATTACGGAGTCAATATTGAAATTTGCAGGTATATCAGTAGTTGGTACCATTACTTGCAACATGGCAAGTCCCATAGCAAAGAAAGCAGCGTTTACAGGTGCAATAGCTATACCGCCTACACCAATGTTTTCACGACCTGCAAAATATAGAAAAACGGCAAGATCTTGTCCTTTCAGCCATTCAAATGTTTCTTCTTTTAAACTATCAAACTTATAGCCAAATTTACCTTCAAACAATTCTTTGTCGGTTGGAAAATCATCAGCAATGGCCATTGTGTCAGGATCTCTACGGCGCATATAAGATTCTGTGAAGTTGGCAGCAATACCATTACTTACTCTGTGAACTATTGCTTCAGTAACCACTCCTTTTCCCGGTATGTCATACGCTACCTCGAAAGTGTTGTTGTCTTTGCCTCCTACTGCTGCAATGGCAAGTTGATCTACTGTGTCGAAAACAGTATAACTTTTGCAAGAACTCAAAATATTTAAAAGCTCTTCTGGTAAAGTTATTCCCGCTTTTTCTAATTGCGAAATTAATTGACTCATACTTTTATGTGTTAACTATTATACTAATACAATCTGTTGTAGTTTATTAGCGGTTTATTGATCCTTCGAAATTTGTGTTTGTTGCTTAAAACGAAGGATAATGGACTCTAATAGACTGCAAATATACTAACTATTGCTTAATAAATGAAGTGTTGCTTAATAAAATAACATTAATTATTTGTTGGAGGGTTGAGATACGCATACCAGTTTACTACTACCATCAAAAATATTTTCCATTAAAAAATTTCTTCGACCGTTAAAGTAAAGACTGTCACCAGCTTGTACTACGTAACTGATATTGTCTATCTCAAATTGAATTTCACCTGATAGGAGGTAGCAAAAGATCTGACCTTTATGTTGTTTAAATAAGCCGAAACTGTTAGCGTTCTTGTTAAAGTGAACAAGAAAAGTATTCATTTGTTTCGATACATCTTGTTGTGTGAGTATGTGTACCTCGGCTCCCGATTCATTTCTATCAATAATGTAACTTTCTTCTTTTCTGAATATTGGATTATTTGATAGTGATTCGTTTTCTCCAATTAGTTCACCCACAGTTGTGTGAAGGTTCTCTGCTATTATTTTCAGGGTGATTATGGATGGCGAAGATTTAGCCTTTTCTATTTGCGATAGTGCACT
The DNA here is from genome assembly GCA_942493025.1 of Paludibacteraceae bacterium. Taxonomy (GTDB): domain Bacteria; phylum Bacteroidota; class Bacteroidia; order Bacteroidales; family Paludibacteraceae; genus Paludibacter. Next base: position 1,776,090 of record OW818663.1, on the reverse strand, counting down.
GGGTGATATGCCAACTCGCTTAGCCAGGTCGTTCAACTGAAGACCCAGTAATTCTCTGTTGCGTTTTATTCTTTCACCAATTCGCTTCATGTTTGCCTTTTTTTTGGCAAAGATAAAGAATTTTCTGTCTAAAATGAAGTACAGCTTAATTAATTAACCTACGTTGATGTAGTTTTTTATCGTATTTACTAGTCGGCCTTTGGCAAAGTCACGGTGAAAGTCGTTCCAAGGTTTATTTTGCTGGCAAAACTGATAGTGCCGTTAGAGAGTTCGATGATATTTTTAGCAATGGCCAGTCCCAGCCCCATTCCGGTGGTTTTGGTGGTGAAGTTGGGTACAAATAATTTATCGTGCGCATCACCGGCTATACCCATACCATTGTCGGTAACTTCAATCAGGATATTGGTATCCGTCTGTATCAGTCGCGTTTGAATATCTCCGTCCCGCTCCGAAGGAATAGCTTGTATTGCATTTTTTAGCAGATTGTTGAATACCTGCACCAATTGTTCAGGGTCGGCATACACAAATACGCCATTTTCACTCCCTTGATATTCGATGTTTACATGCTCGTAATTATTTGCAAACAGTTGTACCACCGACCTGATTTTAGCCGCAATGTCTACGCGCTCAAAGTTGGCTTCGGGCATTCGTGCAAAGTTGGAGAAAGTGCCGGCTATTCTCGATAAATTATCAATTTGTTCGATAAGCATAACGGTCGATTTGGCAAAATAATCGTCAAATCGCTCGTCGTTCATCTTTTTGGTGCGTTGCAACTGCTGTATGGTGAGTTTCATGGGGGTAAGCGGATTGTTTATCTCATGCGCCACCTGCCGTGCCATCGATTTCCATGCTGTCTCCCGTTCGGATTGTGCCAATAGTTTAGCACTCTGTTCCAATTCATCTACTGTTCGGTTATATTGCACAACCAACTGTCCGATTTCATCGTTCAGTCCATAATCAATTTTTTCATTTCTTCGTCCAAGCCTCATTTCTTTCAACTTGTTTTCGAGCATGTTTAGTGGTGCCGAAAGCTGCTTTCCGATAAATAAACTTAGCAATATTGCTAACACAATAATGATAAGGTAGATGTGAATAATCACAGCCAAGAAACTTTCAATTTCGGATCTGATCTCATTTTGGCTGAAGAACTGAGGAATGGCGATGTAGCCGATTTGCAGATAATCGCCGTTATAGAAATCGGTGTAGCCGGTCAGATAATTTAGTTTGCCAATATGTTCGTATTGGTTCATGTTGGCGTTGAACTTAAAAAACGGTGTAGGCGATATTCGATTGCTTATCAGGTTTTTGTTGAAAATAATAGGTTGCGAACTGCCTACCAATACTCCACGGTTGTCGTACACATGAATGTCGGTGTGATAGATATACGACAAGTCTTGCAAATCGAAATTCATATTCTGTGTGTTGAGCCCGTTCAAATCCTGATTCCAATAGTATCTGTCCTGCAAAGCCTTTTGGATATAGCTTTTCTTGCTTTCGAGGTTGGCAATTTGCTCTTCTTTGTATTTGTTTTGGATGAAATTTACGGATACATAAAATATGAGTATAAAGCTCAGCACCAGCAGTGTGATAAATGCATATTGAAATTTAGCCGTTAGTCCTAACCGAAAATCTTTTTTTCGGATAATAAGTAAAAATAGCCACGCAAACAAGCAGCAAAGTGCAAAATAGCTTAGGAATGTGTAGGCAAAATAAAGCAAATAGGCCTCGGGGTCGTGTAACTGCTGCTCGGTAATAACAATGAAAGAGTCGTTGTTAGGGGCGTAAATATAATGAACTCTATTTTTATAAACAACAGAAAAGAATTCTTTGCCTCTTGTGGGAATCCAGCCGGTATTGGCAGGAAACTCAATTTTTCCGGAGGAGTACACTAGCTTTTGATGCTCGTACTTGGCAACGGCAAGGTTCAACTGTGTTTGTATATCCGGCGATGATGCGATCAATAAATTGGGGAAACTATAGCTTTTAAAGTTGCTTCGCGGATAAAACTCCATGAAGAATACCGTGCTGTCGGTATTGGCTGTTCTGGCAGCGAATTCACCTAAGTACGACATGTTGTTTTCGTTGGCCGGTACGCTGTAAAAATGAGTTTGTTTTATTCTTGTACCCGAATTATCGATGAATTTATCGTATTCATTATACAGTTCCGAATGCTTTTTTGTTGCATTCAATCTCATTTCATATTTGTTCCAAAACCCACGTAAGTAGGTCTTGTTCAGATAATCATTTGCTAATGATAGTGAATCGGTGTTCTTTAATAACCGTGCTATTTTGGTGTCGCTTGTAATCTGCACGTCCAGTTCTTCAAGCAAAATATCCGCCATCTTATCATTTTCCGTATTGCCATTGATGGAGATGTTTTGGGCCAGAATTTTATACTTGCCCGTTTTTTTATTTTGATCGATAATGATAGAGTTCCACACCAGAAAACCGGTGAAAACAAATGTCCAACAGGCAATTAGTACATATATGTTTTTATATTTCGGGAAAAATAACGGAATGTAGAAAACCGCCCAAAGTGCAACGAATGGGATGCCTATTCTTTTTAAGTCGCTAGGCCAGAATATAATACACATGATGCATGTTATCGCCAAAAGTATCAGATCGATGTATATCGCTTTTTTGAGATGAGTAGATTTGTGTAAGCTATGTGCTTTGAAAAAGAGTAAAGCAAGGCCAATGCCCCAAAGCAGAATGAGAAAATGAATCCACAATGAGATAAACGAAAAATCGTTGATGCGCAGTATACTTAACTGGATACTGGAGTGATTGATAAGCCCGCAAAGTAAATCGTAGATAAATATAAAGTATAAAACCAATATCATTTGTAAAATGACACGACTGATTATCGACTTATAAATCTCGGTTTTTACCCTAAAATGCAAAAGGTATATGCTTGAAAAAATGTATCCGGTAGCAATGGTTAAGTGGCTGATGGAAGCCAGCATAGGATTGGAGGCGTACTGTAAAGGTGTGAAAATTTTACTCCAAAAGAGTAAGGCCGGGAAATTATAATACAAACATAATCCCACAAAAGCACCAACAATGAATAGCACTATTAAAAAATAAGGAGCACTTATCGCTTTTTTGTTGATAAGATAGGGGAAGCGGCAGTACAATGCGAAAAGTAGCAAAAATGAAAAAAGATAAGCAATTAGCCCTGCCAATGACCATGCTTCATTATAAATAGCTGTTTTGGGTTGTTCGAAAGAGAACAGATAGTTGCCATGAGTGCAGAATACGGCTAACGTATCGGTGCTTTTCCCTTTTACAATTTGTACCTGTTGGTCAATGTTGAATCCCCGCGAGAAATTATTTATCAGCTCATTGTTTTCGTATGGATAATTATTTTTGATATTGATAAGTGCCAGTATAGTGGTCGATTCGTACGTCAATATTCGGCTTACGCAATGCGCGTTGGGTAATGGCATATAGTGCCAGTCGGTGGAGTCGGGGAGGACTATTCTGCTAATATCTAAATTATTGTCCGACCAAAATGCCAGCTCTCCCTTTTCGAATACATAGTAGCTAATGTTGTTTTTAGCAAATGAATAGTGAATAAGTGAGTCGATAGAGGAATGAATGATAATACTTTTCAACTCATTCATTGTGTTCGCAGCTTTCGTTTCTTTTGCGCTCAGCTGTTTCTGAAAAGCCGCAATGTCAACTGCATTTTTAGGGGATGAGTTGTAAAAATAATCGCACACCAAACCGACAACAACGCTTAGGAGTAATGCGAATATAAGAATGCGATTCGTTTTTTTATACATATTTTATTCCCAACTAGGTAATTCTAATTATTTGACGATATATTTTTTTACGGCAATGTTCAGATAAACAGACTTGTAGCTAATTGTCATTCGTGATGGTAAGGTTCCCCTTTTAAAATGGTCATGGCACGGTAAAGTTGCTCTACAAATATCAACCGAATCATTTGGTGCGAGAATGTCATGGCCGACAACGATACTTTTCCATTGGCTCTGTTGTAAACACGCTCCGAAAATCCATACGGCCCACCTACAACAAAAACCATGCGCTTGTGCGAAGCCAGCATCTTTTTTGAGATATATTCCGAAAAGCCCATTGATGTAAATTGCTTGCCTTTATCGTCCAATAGTACTACTTCGTCGCTTGTTTCAAGTTGCTTGAGAATTAAATCGGCCTCTTTTTCTTGTTGCTCGGCTATCGATAAATTTTTTGTATTTTTCAGTTCGGGTATAACCACCATCTCGAAAGGGATGTAAAATTTTAATCGGTTTTGGTATTCATCCTGCAAGGTTACAAGATTCACATTTGTGGTTTTACCTACGGTTAATAGCGTAATTTTCATTTATTTAATCGTTTTGAGTTTTTTGGCTTACTATTTGTACATAGTAAAAAGCAGTCGAAAAATTTGGCTGCAATATATTAAATAATGTACATTTGCATTGTTTTTTCGTAAACCTTTACAAATATGGCGTTTTTTAACGAGAAATCAAATGAAATGCAATCTGTTTTTTGAAAAAATATAAGAAAATGAAAACAATTAGATTATTTTTGCTCAGTTTCTGTCTTATTTGTGCTGTTCCGTTGGTTCAGTCACAATCTTTGGAAGTACCTTCGGGTATTATTTCTGCGCTCGATAGCGGAAATGCAAGTCAACTATCGGCTTATCTGAACGACAATGTGGAACTTGTTATTGGCAATCAGAACGATGTGTTTAGCAAACCGCAAGCTACCGGTATTATTGCCGATTTTTTTCGGAAAAATAAGGTGAGTGGCTTTCAATTGCTCCACAAAGGTAATAAAGACGCTGCAAGTTTTGCCATTGGAACGCTAAAAACTAATACGGGAAGCTTTAGAGTGTATGTATTAACCCGAAAAAATGAAATTCAACAATTAAGAATAGAACCTTCCAATGAGTAACGATTTCGAACAACTTATTTCTCTTTGGTTTGCCGAAGATATTGGTGACGGCGACCATACAACTCTTTCATGTATCCCTGCTTCGGCAATGGGTAAATCTCAATTAATTGTCAAGGAAAATGGTGTTTTGGCCGGTGTAGAAGTGGCTCGCGAAATTTTTCGTGCCTTTGATCCGGAACTTAAAATGACTGTTTTTATTGTTGATGGTGCCGAAGTAAAAGTGGGCGACGTGGCTTTTATTGTGGAGGGTAAGGTTCAGTCACTACTTCAAACAGAGCGTTTAATGCTTAATATTATGCAACGCATGAGCGGTGTGGCAACCTGCACCCGTGAATATGTGAAAGCACTTGTGGGAACAAAAACGCGTGTGCTTGATACCCGCAAAACAACGCCGGGTTTACGCTTGTTGGAAAAAGAAGCTGTGAAAATAGGTGGTGGAGTAAATCACCGCATTGGTTTGTACGACATGATTTTATTGAAAGATAATCATGTAGATTTTGCCGGAGGAATTGATAAAGCAATTCTTCGTGCTCAGAATTATCTGAAAGAAAAGGAGAAAGATCTGAAAATAGAAATTGAAGTGCGTAACTTCGATGAACTGGCACAGGTTATGGCTGTTGGTGGTGTTGACCGCATTATGCTCGACAACTTTACTCCGGAGAATACCCGCAAAGCGGTTGATATAATTGCCGGAAAATATGAAACAGAATCTTCAGGAGGTATTACTTTTGATACCTTAAAACAATATGCCGAATGTGGCGTCGACTATATTTCGGTTGGTGCTTTGACCCATTCGGTAAAGAGTCTGGATATGAGTTTCAAAGCTCTTTGATAGCTGTGTAAGGTGTACCGTCTAGGGTACAGACTAAAAATATGGAACGCTCAACTTTAATTAGTTGGGCTTTTTTTTTAGGCTATTGGTCTAAATAGGTATTCCTGACTGAAATTTGGATAATAATGATAGAAAAGCACTAGATATTGCTTTTTTTTAATCAGTATCTCTAAAATTATAAATGTATTTTTGTGGAAATTTAATACCGTAAATATTTAGAGAAACAATGAAGAAATTATTTTTTATGCTCTTGGTAGCTTGTGCGTTGACAGCACAAGCACAAAAGGCTTCAAAACTCGGTGCCAACAGCATCGATGAAGTGGTTAAAGCTATGACACTCGAAGAAAAGGCTCAGTTTCTGGTGGGTGCTTCGATGGAAAATTTCAGCGGTATAGGTACCGTTGTCGGCAATACGATGAACCTGGTACCCGGAGCAGCCGGAACTACCGTGCCTGTGCCACGGTTGGGCATACCGGCAACGGTTGTAGCCGATGGACCTGCGGGACTACGTATCGCTCCAACGCGTGACAATGACAAAGCAACCTATTATTGCACGGGCTTTCCGGTCGCCACAGCGCTGGCATCCACATGGAATACCGATTTAGTAAAGAAAGTTGGTGAAGCAATGGGAAATGAAGTGCTGGAGTATGGCTGCGATGTGCTGCTCGCTCCGGGAATGAACATTCAACGTAATCCACTCTGCGGACGTAATTTTGAATATTATTCCGAAGATCCTTTTGTTACGGGTAAGGTGGCGGCTGCCATGGTTAATGGTGTACAGTCGCAAGGTGTTGGCACTTCTATTAAGCACTTTGCCGGTAATAATCAGGAAACATTGCGTACCAAAAACGATGCCCGCATCAGTCAACGTGCTTTGCGCGAAATCTATTTAAAAGGTTTTGAGATTGTGGTTAAAGAAGCACAGCCTTGGACGGTTATGTCGTCGTATAATTATATCAATGGCGTATATACTCAGGAAGATTACGAATTGCTTACGACTATCCTTCGTGATGAGTGGGGATTTAAAGGCTTGGTTATGACCGACTGGACAGGGAAGCGCAATACGGTTGCTCAGGTTCACGCCGGTAACGACTTAATGATGCCCGGTAAAGCCGAACAAACAGCTGAAATTATTGATAAAGTGAAAAATGGTCAGTTAGCAATGGCTGATGTGGATACTTGTGTAAAGCGTATGTTACAATACATTATGCTTACTCCGCGATTTAAAGAGTACAAGTACAGCAACAAGCCCGACTTAAAAGCGCATGCCACCATCACGCGAAATTCTGCTGCCGAAGGAATGGTTCTTTTGAAAAATGATGCTGCCACTTTGCCGCTTACCGCAGGTTTACAAAATATTGCTCTTTTTGGTATTACTTCTTACGATTTTATTGGCGGTGGAACCGGCTCGGGAGATGTGAATGAGGCCTATGTGGTGGATTTACTTACCGGATTGCAAAATGCAGGATTGGGTGTACAACCTAAGATTAAAGCAGTGTACGATAAGTTTAGAGCCTACGAAGCTGAAAAATTAGAGGAAATAAACAAACAACGAGGATGGTATTTAGGCCCGTTACGTCCCGAGGAACCTGTTATCGAAAGTTCATTTATCGATTTCCGTGCGAATGACTCAGAAGTTGCCATCATCACTTTTGGACGAAATTCGGGTGAAGGTAATGATCGTCGCATCAATGGCGATTTTGAGTTGAGTGACGTTGAGCGTGCACTGCTTACCGAAGTTACCCGCGCTTTTCATGCAAAAGGTAAAAAAGTAATTGTTATCCTCAATGTGGGAGGTGTTATCGAAACCGCTTCGTGGAAACATTTACCTGATGCCATTCTGTTGGCTTGGCAAGCTGGTCAGGAGGGTGGTAACACGGTGGCAGATGTATTGAAAGGAAGCGTCAATCCATCCGGTAGGTTGCCGATGACCTTCCCAATGGATTATACCGATCATCCTTCGTCGCGCAATTTCCCTGCGGGCTTTGTTTCTAACTGGGATGATGAACAAAATGGCACGTTGAACAATAAAAAAGATGTAGGCTACACCAATTATGAAGAAGATATTTGGGTAGGTTATCGTTATTTCAATACGTATAACAAAGAAGTGTCTTATCACTTTGGTTACGGACTTTCGTACACCACTTTTGCATTTAGCGATGCCAGTGTAAAGAAAGTTGGCAGCGACTGGAAAATAGTGGTAAAAGTGACCAATACCGGAAAAGTTGCCGGAAAAGAAGTTGCTCAGGTATACATTAAAGCTGCTTCGGGCGATGTGAAGAAGCCGGTGTGCGAACTTAAAGCTTTCGGTAAGACACAACTATTAGCTCCCGGACAAAGTGAAGTATTGACATTGAGCATTAAGACTGCTGATTTGGCTTCATTTAATGAAACCCAGTCGGCCTGGGTGGTGGATGCAGGACAGTATACAGCGCTTATTGGTGCCTCTGTTGCTGATATTCGCCAATCTATTAAGTTTTCGGTTGATAAGCCTCAAATTACCGAAGTACACAATGTACTTAAAATGAAAAATCCTATCAATAGAATGAAATAATATTCAACTCTATTTTATATTGTAAAGGCGCGATTTCAAACTTTGAAATTGCGCCTTTTCTTTTGAATATCAAAATAAACTCTTAAAATTATACTTACGATAGGGTTGAATCTAAATCGTTTCAGTACCCGATAATTCCATTTCAGCATTTAATAATTCCATTTCAGGATGTACTAATATAAAGGATACTGTTTTTCAACATAATTTTGCAGCATAAAATTAGATAGCATCATTATGAAACAGACAATTATTTCATTAGCAATCATTCTCTTCGGATACCAGGCAGGCTTTGCACAAGAGAGCAAACCTCTGGGATTATCGTTACAAGAATGTGTGCAAATGGCGGTGAAAAAGAATATCAATGTGAAGACTGCCCGCATTGATAAAGAAAAAAGTGAATACAAGACGGATGAAACCAGAGCAGCACTACTTCCGAAAGTGAATTTTAGTGGAAGTTTCACAGACAATCTTCTATTGCCTACCACTGTGCTGCCGGGTGAATTTCTAAATAAACCGGGAACTAATATTGCTGTGCAAATGGGAGTTCAATATAGCTCCAATGCCGTACTCAATATTAGTCAGGTGTTATACAATCAAACCGCATTAACGGCACTTAAATTATCCAGAAAATCATCAAAGCTTAGTGATTTGACCGTTGAAAGAGCAGGTGAGGAAATCGCCTTCGAAGTAGCGAAACTTTATGCATTAACCCAAACAACTGCCGAACAACGCAAACTAATTGACCAGAATATCGGCCGCACTGAACGTTTGAGAGATATTACCAAAATAACCATTGAGAATGGACTTGGTAAACAAGTAGATATGGATCGTGTAAACGTAAACCTCGAGAATCTTTACACACAACAAAGCAATACGCAATCCACACAGGAACAGCAATTGAACATGATTAAATACATGCTCGACTTGCCACTTGATCAAACCATTATTTTAACAGATACTACAGGGATGCAATTGTTGAAAAATGCGCCCGTGTTGCAAACCGATTTTTCTAATCACGTAAATATCCGGATGTTGGAATCGCAAAAAGACCTCAACGTTTTGAATCAAAAGTTGATTAAGAACGGCTATTTACCAACTCTTTCCTTATCCGGCCAAGCTGCTTATCAGGGAATGCAAAAAGAATTTGGAGGCTATTTTAAAAGTGGAGCAAAGTGGTATCCTATGGGAAATTTTGCTGTAACGCTAGCTGTTCCAGTATTTGATGGCTTCGAGAAACGAGCAAAATCTCGTCAGGCAGCGCTCGAATTGAAAAAAACGCAGGAAACCCTTGAAAGTACAAAGGAAAGTTTCAGCATGAATTACAAAAATGCAATGAATAACTACCTGAACAGCCAAACCACGGTTCGCCGTCAGAAACAAAATCTGGAACTGGCCGAAAAAGTATACAAAGAAACATCTCTTAAATACCGCGAAGGTTTAGCAGCTATGAGCAGCTTGTTGCAGGACGAAATGAGTCTTAGCAGTGCTCAGGGAGGTTATTTGACAGCTTTGTATAACTTTAAAGAAGCAGAATTGAAAATCATGTCGCTTAACGGAGAAATAAAAAATCTGATCAACGAATAAATGAGAGTATACAAAAATAAAGAAATAAGTAACAAACAATATAAGTATATGAAAAAGAAAACAATAATTGCCGGTGCAACGATAGTTACATTGCTGGGCTTAATGACCTGGACGCTGGCAGCTAACAAAAAAGTGATTGATACCCGCAAAGAAGTAAAAACGACCGAAAGCGATATAGCGGTAACGGTAGCTTCGGCGCAGATGCAAGAAACAAACGGTGACCTGGAACTGGTGGGAACCGCTCAGCCTAGCAAGGAAGTAAATGTAGCTTCGGAAATCTCAGGCAAAATTGTCAGAGTGAATTTTAAAATGGGTGACTTCGTTAATCAGGGAAAAGTGTTAGCTCAGATTGACGATACTTACAAGCGTTTGGCTTACGACAATGCCAAACTGACTTACAATAAATGCAAAGAAGATCTTAACCGTTACGAAACATTGCGCAAAGGTGATGCCGTTTCCGATACACAATTGCGTGATATCCGGTTGGCATACGAAAATGCTAACATCCAACTTGAAAATGCAAAAAAACAATGGGATGATACAAAGATTGTAGCACCTTTCAGTGGTTATATCACTTCTCAAAATACCGAATTGGGAGCTTATGTAAATGCAGGTACAGTTGTTGCCGGAATTGCAGATATTTCTAAATTAAAAATTGTTTTGGATGTTGCCGAGTCTACTGCTTACGAACTGCGTCAGGGTCAACAAATAAATGTGACTACGGATGTTCAACCCGGTGCGGAATATAACGGAACAATTGCCAATATCAGTCCCAAAGCCAGCGCATCACACACTTACCCGGTAGAAGTAATGATTGCCAATAATGGTAAAAACAAGCTTAAAGCCGGAACTTATGTAAACGTAAGCGTAAATATGAGCAAAAGCGGAAAAGCGTTGATGATACCACGCGATGCTATTGTGAGTAGCGTAAAAGATCCTTCGGTGTATATTATCGAAGGGCAGATAGCCAAACTGGTGAAAATTACTACCGGTCGTAATTTTAATTCAAATCTGGAAGTTGTTGCCGGACTAAAAGAAAGCGACAAAGTGGTAACAAACGGTCAAATCAACCTGACTGATGGTGCTAAGGTTTCTGTGATCAACTAATTTTCAATACCAACAAGTATTCTGAATTTTTTATTGATAGATTCTCTTTCAATAACTTTCAGAGAGTAAGGCTTGTAACTAATTTATTGTAACTATTTTATTATGAATATAGTAGAAACCTCCATAAAAAAACCGTTGATTATTGGCGTCATCTTTACGCTGCTGACTCTCGGGGGATTGTTGTCGTTCAACATGCTCAACCTGAATCTGCTGCCTAAGTTTGAGCTACCTATCCTTACTGTGCAAACCATTTATCCCGGAGCCGGAGCATCGGAAGTGGAAACCTCGGTTACCAAAAAAATCGAAGATGCCCTCTCAACGGTCGAGAATTTAAAGAAGATTAGTTCAACATCAATGGAGGGTGTATCCGTGATTGTTATTGAACTAAACGAAGGAACTGATGCTAACCTGGCTGTTCAGGAAGCACAACGCAAAATATCTGCGATTAAGGCCAATCTGCCTACGGATGTAAAAGAACCATCAATTACCAAATTGGCGCTGGACGAAAGACCGATTTTGAATGTGGCAGCATCTTCATCATTGCCTTCCACTCAATTTTACAAATTGGTTGAAGACCGCATTCAGTCACGTTTGGCAAAATTGCCGGGTGTAGGTGCTATAAAAATGAGTGGTGGTAAAGAACGTCAGATTAGGGTAAATATTGATGCTGAAAAGCTAAAAGCCTATAAACTATCAGTTTTGCAGGTACTATCTGTTATTCAGTCAGCCAATATGGAAATGCCGGCCGGTAATGTTGAAAATACACAATCGGTTTATTCAGTACGTTTGGCTGCTAAATATGCAAGTCTGGACGAATTGCGCAACACTGTAATTGCAACTACTGCCAATGGTGGTAAAGTAAAGGTAATGGATGTAGCTGAGGTAGAAGATGGTTTGGCGGAGCAGAAGCTGATTAACCGTATTGATGGACGCGACGCTATCGGATTGTCTATTCAGAAGCAAAGTGATGCCAATGCTGTAAAAGTTTCCGATTTGGCGAAAGAAGAATTGAAAGCTATTGAAAAAGAATATGCCTCGAATAATGTAAAATTCGAAATTGCAACCGACGACTCGGTTTATACACGTGCTTCGGCTGATGGTGTGGTAGAGGATCTTATTCTGGCCATCTTGATTGTTGCTATCGTATGTTTTATTTTCTTACATAATATCCGAAGTGCATTGATTGTAATGGTAGCCGTACCACTTTCTATCATTCCGGCTTTTATCGGTATGTATATTTTGGGATTCTCGCTGAATATGATGTCATTGATGGCTTTATCACTGGTAGTGGGTATTCTTGTGGATGACTCCATTGTGGTGATTGAGAATATGTTCAGTCATATGGAAAAAGGTAAAACCAGATGGCAGGCTGCTCTCGACGGTTGTAAACAAATTATGTTTACCGCTCTGGCCATTACCTTGGTAATTGTAGTGGTATTCCTTCCTATGGGACTTAGCGGTGGATTAATCGGGAATATACTGAAAGAGTTTGCTATTCCGATTGTGATTGCAACCCTATGTAGTTTGTTGGTGTCGTTTACCGTTACACCTCTGTTAATGTCTCGTTTCGGAAATATGCCCGATGATACCCGTCAAACACTATTAGCTCGTTTCTCGCGATTGGTGGAACATACTTTCGATTCGGTAAAAAACTGGTATGGAAATGTATTGAGCTGGGGTCTAAAACATAAAGCAACCGTTTTAGGAGTAACAGTAGCCTTGTTTTTTGCTTCGTTTGCATTAATTCCAGCCGGATTTATCGGTTTTGCCTTTATGCCAGAAAGTGATAAGGGAGAATATATTGTAACGCTGGATATGAATCCACAGGTAACTTTGTATCAAAACAATCAAATTACCATGCAGGCCGAAAAAATTATCAAAAGTATTCCTGAAGTAGAAAGTATGTTTACAAACGTGGGGACATCAACAACTACTACCAAGAATAATGTAACCACTATTACTGTTAAGCTGGTGGACAAAGCTAAACGTAAGTTAGGTGTTGAAGAATATGCTGCTCTGACGAAAGATAAAATAATGAAAGCAATTCCGGGTGTGCGTGCACGTGCCACTCCGTCTTCAACAGGCGGTGGATCGAATGAGCCTATTCAGCTGATTGTGCAGGGAGCAGATTATGAAACAGTTCAGAAAAGTGCTGCAATGATTTTAAACACTGTTCGTCATACACCGGGAACTTCCGACGCAAAGTATTCCATTGACGATCCTCGTCAGGAAGTACAGATTAAACTCGACCGTGATAAGATGTCGTCACTCGGCTTATCGGTGAGCGATGTAGGTTCTACACTTCGTACTTCGTTGAACGGAAACGATAATTCGAAGTACAAAGAGGGTAATTTTGAATACGATATTCGCATTGGGATTGATAATTTTGATAGAACTAAGTCGGAAGACGTGGCAAAACTCACTTTTCTAAACAAAAAAGGAGAGCTGATTGAGTTGAAACAGTTCGCAAATATTAGTTATGGCTTAGGGGCATCGGCTTTGGAACGTACAGACCGAATTTCGTCCATTACCGTCAAATCAAATGTTATCGGTCGTCCATCGGGAACGGTAGGTGCTGAAATTGAAGCAGCTATTGCAGATAAAATTCCGTCCGGAGTGGAAATTAAGCGAAGCGGTATGATGGAACAACAGGATTCGGCTTTCGGTAGCCTTGGATTTGCCTTTCTGGCTGCTATCGTATTGATTTATTTAATCATGGTAATGCTTTACAACTCATTGACTGATCCATTAATTGTGTTATTCTCTATTCCATTGTCGATGATTGGCGCATTTTTGGCACTGGCATTGACCATGAATACGCTGAATATATTCAGTATCATTGGATTGATTGTGCTCATCGGGCTTGTGGCCAAAAATGCAATTCTGTTGGTTGATTTTACAAATCATCTCAGACAGGAAGGAATGAGTACTTACAAAGCCCTTATCGAAGCAGGAAAAGAACGTATGCGTCCTATTTTGATGACTACCTTTGCCATGATATTCGGGATGTTACCTATCGCTTTGGCTGCGGGTAACGGAGCGGAAATGAAAAATGGTATGGCTTGGGTTATCATTGGTGGATTGGCCAGTTCAATGGTACTTACATTGATAGTTGTACCTGTTGTATATTATGTTTTTGATCGTTTAGGATTAAAAAGACGTAAACACCGCCGTAAGGGACTGGTTAAGAAAGTAAGAAAAAGACAACTTGAAGCAAGCGTTGCATAAATGAACACACTCAAACACAACGACTATGCTGAAAAGTATAGTCGTTGTTGTTTTGAATAATTAGGTAAACAATAGTATAAACTCATTGTTTAAAAATGAATATGGATCAAATAGAAGAAAAATTCTCCCGTATATTTAAATATATGGGAATACCTAAAGAGCAGTTCAGATCAGATGCCTCATTTATAAAGGATTTTGAATTTAATGCGTTCCAATTTGATTGTCTGGCTCTTTATATCAAAGATTACTTTGAACTAAACATACAGGAATCCGATTATTCTAAACTAAGCACCATTGGCAATACCATGAGTTTTATAAGAAGTATGAAAGGTATTCCAATAGTAGCATAAGAGCTTTCATACTCAGATCGGGTTATAATGGTAGAGAATCGATATTTAGTTGTTGTATTTTTACCAGCCTGTCAAAATTTAAAATAAAAATATTACTTTTGAGATAAAAGAAAAACCATTCTATTTATCACAAAGTTTTCTCACTAGCACATAGAAATAATTTACACATGAAAAATAGAGTCTTTAATCCGTTTACAAATAGGTCGGCAATAGTGTTGTCGTTGTTAATTGGTGGTATTCTCAATGCAATTATGTTTTTGGGATATATTTACCACATGGATAAAGAAGCTGATGCCGGAATCCGTTTTTTGTATGTATTTATAACCAACATTGTTGTGTTGTATTTGTTATACAAATTTTGTTTCAGAGAAGTTCAAAAGAAAATAAAGAAAGCCTATGAATTTTGGCTCATTATAGGCGAATCGATACTTATCACGGTACCATTAAGTCTGGCTTTCTCCGAACTCTTTTTTCTGATAATGCCTGAGAGTCATATTCCACTTAGTCAGTTTTATATTACAGGTCTGATTAAGGATCTTATTATATTAATCATTGTACTGTTATCTACTTTTTTACTTTCCACATTGGCCGAACGTCAGAAAGCATTGCTTGAAAACGAACAGCTAATTGTAGAAAATATACGTATCCGTTACGAGGTATTGAAAAATCAGGTTGATCCTCATTTCTTGTTCAATTCATTGAATACGCTCGATGGCTTGATTGGAATTGACGATGATAAAGCTCACGATTTTGTACAAAATATATCTTCCGTGTTTCGATATGCAATTGGCAATAAGGAGATTATGCATCTTGATGAAGAGCTTGATTTTACAGAAGCGTATGCCAGTTTAATGAAAATACGCTACGGTGATAATTTCCAAATCAGATACAATATTGAAGAAAAATACAGGGAGTATTTTATTATGCCTATCAGTCTTCAATTACTTGTTGAAAATGCGATAAAACACAATGTTATCAGCAATAAGCATTCGCTCATCATCACTATCGAAACAACGCCGAACGATACCATACGGGTGCTGAACAACATTCAACCTAAACATGAGGCAGAAGCCGGAACCGGAATAGGACTGGCCAATCTTACCGAGCGTTATAAACTTCTTTTTCAAAAAGAGCTTAGCATTACCCAAACAGATGTTTTTTGCGTGGAGATACCATTGATAAAAGAACTCGAAACTACTAAAAGTCAAAATGAACCCAAACATGAAAGCCGTTATTGTAGAAGATGAACTTATTGCCGCACAAAATCTGCAGCGACTCATTCATCAGGTTGATTCTGATATTGAAGTGCTTGCCGTTTTACAATCAGTAGAAGAAAGCATTGAATGGTTTACGCTTCATCCTGCGCCCGAACTTGTGTTTATGGACATTCATCTGGCTGATGGATCCTCTTTTTCTATTTTCGATAAAGTAGAAATAAGCTGTCCTATTATATTCACTACGGCTTATGATGAATATGCATTGAAAGCTTTTGAAGTAAACAGCATAGACTATTTGCTTAAACCAATCGGTCTGAAAAATTTTGAGCGGGCGATAGCAAAATTTCGAAATTTGACGACAAATGACAGCAGTACTGACATGATTGCCAATCTTCTTGCATCATTCAAGCAAACAAAAGAAAGCTACAAATCCAACTTTCTAATACCCCATAAAGATAAGTTTATACCGCTGGCAGTGAGTAAAATTGCTTGTTTGTATACCGAAAACAAAATGGTGAGCATCATTACCGATGATCATCAGATGTATCATATCGACAGTTCGCTCGAGGATTTAGGAAATCAACTTAACCCAACGCAGTTTTTCAGAGCCAACCGGCAGTACATCGTCTCTCACAAAGCTATAAAAGACATTTCTATATGGTTTGGCAGTAAAATATCAATAAATTTATATGTAAACGTACCGGAAAAGATTATTGTCAGTAAAGCGCGGGTTTCAGAATTTAAAGCATGGTATACGCTCTAAAAGGTTGACATTTGGGCATAAAAAAAGAGACCCGTATAGGTCTCTTTTTTGTTACTGGCGGAGAGAGAGGGATTCAAACCCCCGGTACCTTGCAGTACGGCGGTTTTCAAGACCGCTGCAATCGATCACTCTGCCATCTCTCCAGAGTGTGTCCTTTTTCTTAAGACGGTGCAAAGATACGGCTTTTTCCGAAACTACCAAACGATTTTTCAATTCAAAATTCATTATTTATAATTCCTAATTGAATATCGTTTGGTTTTCAGAGTCTTATTGTTTAAACCGTTTGTAAATATTCTACAACATTTTTTTCTATACGCGCTGTGATGTCGGCTATATCGGCTTTATCAAAGGCTTCACCGCTGATATTCTCGAATAATTCGATATATCGTTCGCTGATACCGGCTACAATTTCAGGAGTCATTTCGGGTACTTGTTGTCCGTCTTTACCCTGGAAACCATTTTCCATTAGCCATTCACGTACAAATTCTTTCGAAAGTTGTTTTTGTGCTTCGCCTTTATCAAAAAGTTCCTGATAGCTGTCGGCATAAAAATAGCGAGAAGAGTCCGGCGTATGAATTTCGTCTATCAAATAGATTTTACCGTCGCGACGTCCAAATTCATATTTTGTATCCACCAAAATCAATCCACGGGCTGCAGCCATTTCTGTGCCACGCATGAAAAGTGCCATGGTGTATTTTTCCAAAGCCTCATATTCTTCTACAGATACTAAGCCCTGACTCAGGATTTCTTCACGGGTGATGTCCTCGTCGTGACGACCCAATTCAGCTTTGGTAGTAGGAGTGATGATAGGTTGTGGAAAACGTTGGTTCTCGCGCATGCCATCGGGTATTTTCACGCCGCATATTTCGCGTACGCCACTTTTGTAGGTTCTCCATGCACTTCCGCAAAGATAACCGCGTACAATCATTTCTACTGGGTATCCTTCGCAGCGCAGACCTACTGTTACCATTGGATCGGGACTAGCCAGTTTCCAGTTTGGAACAATGTCAGCCGTTGCATCCAAAAACTTAGCTGCAATCTGGTTCAACATTTGTCCTTTGTAAGGAATTCCTTTTGGTAAAACCACGTCGAATGCCGAAATACGGTCGGTAGCAACCATTACCAGCAAGTCGTTTTTTACTGTATATACATCGCGAACTTTGCCATGATACACGTTTGTTTGTCCATCAAAATGGAAGTCGGTGTTAGTTAATGCGTTCATTGTTTATGTAAGTTGTTTTTGATTACTTGGTTATAATCAATTATATATTTTTGGATGCGTATAGCCTCAGCTTTAGAAATATTTCTAAAGCCAATACTTTCTTTTAATTTTTGGGTTCCAAATTCATCTATAATTGCTCCGATAGATGTATTTAGAAACATAGTTGGTACAGATAAAACATCACTCATATCAATAATCACTTTGTCATGAGCAATTATAGATTCTTTAATGTCTCTAAAGATAAAGTCTCCCGCATCAGGATAGGCTTTTTCATCTAAGATACTTTTTAATAAAACGGTTCTCATAATTATTTATTAATCAAATAATGAAAAATCTTCTAATATTTCTTCTTTTTCAAAACTATCAATTGCAATATCAAAATAGATTAAAGTGCCATTGAAATTAAAAGGTAAGTCATAGACTTTTAAGTTTAGTTTATCATCCTCTAAGTGAAGTATAGCCTTATTGCTTACAATTCTTAAGATGTCGCCATTCTTTAAGGATGAAGTGACATTATCTAATCCAAACCCTTTATTGTATTTCTGTGAATGGGCAGAGATGCCAATTTTGATTGAATTCTCTAAAGCAACACAGTCATTTTCAAAATTGTTGTATTTTTTTCGAAGTGATTGAGGAATTCCTTTTCCAAAATCACAAATAGCTACACGTATTTTTCCTACCTCTTTATCATACCTGATAAATGAGAAAGCATTACCATGAGCTTCTGCATGATCAAAAACATTAAAATAGAGCTCGTTCAATGCATTTTTCAATGTAGATAAATCAAATCCTGAAAAATAGCTACGTTTGAAATAATCGTGAACGCTTATACTGTAAAATTCTTTTCCTGTCTCTGTAATCCTCCAAATGTTTAAATCGGAAATTGTGGGAGACTCAACATGATCAATCTTGTTTATTCCCCAATAGTTTTTTAAATTAATTTCGTCAAATAAGTAATTTCGCAAACTTTCGTCCTTAAAATCTAAACGAACAAAGTAGCCTTTTGTTTGAAGTTCATCGATGAAACATGATAATAAAACGATATGGATGGGATCGAAATTAGAAAATTTAACTTCGTTGTCGAATACAATTTCAATAATTTCATATTTCTTATTTTTTATAATCTTGCTTCGCCATTCAGTTACAATTCGTACCCATTCAATACGAGTTGGAGATGTAAATTCAATTCTAAATTTAGACATTATGTAGATTGTTTTTTATTCCCTAATTATTTCTTCAAAATCAAAACCTCTTGTTTCTCACTGTCTTTTTCCCCTTTAGGGGCCAGGGGTGGTCTTTTCTCATATGCTTCCACAATTCGCTGCACGAGTTTGTGGCGTACAATGTCTTTTACATCAAATTCTACTTTGGCTATTCCTTTTACATTTTTCAGCACCTCAAGTGCGTCTATTAATCCTGATTTTTGGGCGTATGGCAAGTCAATTTGTGTCATGTCGCCCGTTACAATCATTTTTGTGTTCAACCCCATGCGCGTCAGGAACATTTTAATTTGCATGGTAGTTGTATTTTGTGCTTCGTCGAGAATAACGATGGCATCGCTCAGCGTTCGTCCACGCATAAAGGCAAGTGGGGCAATCTGAATAGTGCCGTTTTCCATGTATTCTTTCAGTTTCAACGGGGTAATCATGTCCTGCAAAGCGTCGTAGAGCGGTTGCAGGTATGGATCAATTTTTTCCTTCATATCACCGGGAAGGAAGCCGAGCTTTTCGCCTGCCTCCACAGCCGGACGACTGAGGATAATCTTTTTAATTTCGCGGTTTTTCAAAGAACGCACTGCCAATGCAATGGCTGTATATGTTTTACCCGAACCGGCGGGTCCAATGGCAAAAAGTAAATCGTTAGTGTCAAAATCTTTGACGAGCTTTTGTTGGTTGGCAGTACGTGCCATAATGGATTTGCCATTTACACCATGAAGAATCAGATTTTCAAATTTGATTTCGTCGGGGGCATTTCCTTTAATAATTTCGATGATATTTTCTTCGGAAAGTGTATTGTTATCTATACAAAAACGCTCCAATTTTTCGATGATTGAAAATAAATTGTTGATGTCGTCTTCATTGCCGGCCAATTTAATTACATTTCCTCTGGCAGAGAATCGCACATTAGGATGTAAATTTTTAATAGTTTGAACATTATGGTTGTTTATTCCATAAAAAACTATTGTGTCGGTTAGTTCTGAAAGTTCGAATATCTTTTCAATCATAATATTTAAGTAGTAATAACCCCCAACCCCCTGAAGGGGGCTTTTACAGCATCTGATTTTGGGACAAAGCTCAATAAGTTTTACCGGGCAAAAGTCCCCTTCAGGGGATTTAGGGGTTGTTTTTAGTCAGCAAACAAAGGAAATTTTTCCATTGTTTTATTCACTCTTTCTTTTACCGATTTGATAACTTCTTCGTTGTCAACGTTTGAAAGCACTGTTTCAATCATTTCTGCAATTTCTACCATCAAATCTTCTTTTGCACCACGAGTAGTGATAGCAGGAGTTCCAAGACGGATACCTGAAGTTTGGAAAGCAGAACGGCTGTCGAAAGGAACCATATTTTTGTTTACGGTGATATCCGCTTCAACCAATACTTTTTCAGCTACTTTTCCGGTCAATTCAGGAAATTTAGAACGTAGGTCAACCAGCATAGAGTGATTATCAGTTCCGCCTGAGATAATTGTAAAACCACGTGCGACCAATGCATTTGCCAAAGCAGCAGCATTTTTCTTCACTTGTGCCTGATATACTTTGTATTCCGGTTGAAGACATTCGCCAAACGAAACGGCTTTAGCGGCAATAACGTGTTCCAGCGGTCCACCTTGAATTCCTGGGAAAACAGCTGAATCGAGTAGGGCAGACATCATTTTGATTTCTCCTTTTGGAGTTGTTTTTCCCCAAGGATTTGGAAAATCTTTTCCTAATAAAATGATACCACCACGAGGTCCACGAAGTGTTTTGTGAGTTGTAGAAGTTACGATATGAGCCCATTTCAAAGGGTTCTCCAACAATCCGGCAGCAATTAAACCTGCAGGGTGAGCCATATCAATCATCAACAAAGCACCAACTTTGTCGGCGATTTCGCGCATGCGTTTGTAGTTCCACTCACGTGAATAAGCCGAACCACCACCAACAATAACTTTTGGTTGTTCGCGGATAGCTACTTCTTCCATTTGGTCGTAGTCAACAAGTCCGGTTTTTTCGTCTACATTGTATTCGCATGGTTTGTAAAGAATACCCGAGCTGTTTACCAACGAACCGTGTGATAAGTGACCACCGTGTGACAGGTTCAATCCTAAGAATTTATCACCAGCGTTCATACAAGCCAAAAATACTGCAGCATTAGCTTGTGCTCCCGAGTGAGGTTGTACGTTTGCCCATTCAGCACCGAAAATTTCTTTCAAACGGTCGATCGCAATTTGCTCACTTTCGTCTACCACTTCGCAACCGCCATAATAGCGTTTGCCTGGGTATCCTTCGGCATATTTATTTGTTAGTACGGAACCCATAGCTTCCATAACTTGTTCGCTTACAAAGTTTTCCGAAGCTATCAATTCAATTCCCTTCAACTGACGCTGTTTTTCGCGTGCAATGATGTCAAAAATTACCTGGTCTCTTTTCATTTTTTTTTGTCTATGGTCTATTGTCTAAAGTAGAATGTCTTTAGGCGATAGACGAAATTATTATTTAGTTTATTTATTTCTCTTTGTTCTTACTCCTTAGCTCTTACTTCTGATTTAGTAATTCCTGAAAACGTTCAATGAATTTTCCGATATGAAAACCGTCCATAACTGCATGATTGGCATGAATATCTACTGGCAACCACATTTTTTCGCCTTCACGGGTTAGTTTTCCAAAGGTGATTTTCGGAATACTTCGTCCGATATCCAGTCGGCGTGCGTGGTTTACTGCCGTGAAATCAGCCCACGGAAGCGTTGAATAATGGATAATATTTTCGCCCGAAGGTTGAAATTTTAATCCCCGTTCAGCTTTTACGCGAGCCACTTCCAGCTCTGCCAAGCGCATATATTGCTGAATGTCCTCGTCATATTCCATGTAACCACAACCGTACGTTTCGTCTTCACGAAAAATGGTTGGACCGGCTCCTACGCTGTCGTAACAATATACTTTGTCGTCTTCAATCCTGTAACGAAATTCTTCAATTTCGTTGGCCACTTTCAGCGACAAATATAAGTAATAGTTTGAAAACGAATAGCCTAATTCCTTTGCTTTTTTATAAGCAGCCGAGCATTCAACTTTTACGGTGATGCCAAAAAGCGGTTCGTCGAAGTTTTTAAATACTTCGAAATGCTCGCGGCGTTTCCATGTTGACAGGTCTATTTCGTGTTTACCCCTAACCCCTAAAGGGGAATTTATATAGTCCATTCTATTTAAATATTTAGAAAATAAAAGTACAGTAAACAAAACTAACCCAGTTCCCTTTTAGGGGTTAGGGGTTATTTCTTTTTCTTGACTGTCCACCCAAATTTTCCTATCTCTTCGCCCAGTTTGTAATAATGGCCGTGTGAATAGGCAATTAGTTTTGCAGCTCCCAGGTTGAATGTATCTGTTTCTGGATCAATGTATTTCGTGTCGGCTTGTACGTTCACTACTTCTGCAATAAACATGTCGTGTGAACCGAGCGGGATGATTTCTTTTACCCTGCACTCAATGCAAAGTGGTGATTCTTTGACGATAGGTGCATTTACCAGTTCTCCTTTTGCCGGAGTAAGTTTCATTTCTTCAAATTTGTTGAAATCTTTTCCGCTCTTCACCCCACACCAATCGGTAGCGTAAGCCATATCCTCGTTGGTGAGATTGATGACAAATTCACCGGTTTCTTTGATGATATTGTACGAGTGTCGCTCAGGGCGCACTGAGATATAGCACATGGGCGGATTGGTGCAAATTGTCCCCACCCAACTAATTGTCAATAGATTATAGTTGTCAGGATTGTTCCCACACGAAATCAGCACTGCTGGCAAGGGGTAAATCAATGTTCCCGGTTTCCACGAAACATGCGAAGCCCCACCAACCTCCCCAAAGGGGAAGCTTTGATTAGCCTTTTTATTTTTATCTTCCATATGTAATCATTATGCAAAGCTCAAGAAGTCCCCCTTGGGGGATTTAGGGGGCTTTTATTTAATCTTTACTTTGTCGCGTTGTACTTCCCGTTCGCAATAATGACATTTCAGCATTATTTCTCCATCGTGCTTTTGAACGTGGAAACGTGTTGTAACGGGCTGATTGTTAGTGATACAATTAGGGTTTGCACACTGCACTATTTCTTTAATTTCAGCAGGAAGCGTCAATGGTCGTTTTTCAACAACCAGATAATCGCGGATAATATTGATTTTAGCATTAGGAGCAATCAACGCTATTTTGTTTGTTTCATCTTCTTCAAATGCTCTGTCCGAGATCTTGATAATTCCCTTTTTACCTACTTTGGCGCTATCCAGATTGTTTCCAATCGTTATTTGATGTTCGCAAGTATCTAAATGCAGGATAGATACTACCTTGTATAATTTATCTGCCGGAATATGATCAATCACTGTTCCGTTGCGGAGTGCTGCAACCTTTAATTCTTTTTCCATTTGGCCCCCTTTAATCCCCCTAGGGGGAATTTTAGTTAGTTTTGTTTATAATATCTTTTTCTAATTATGTAATCCGACAATGATTAGGTACTCTTTAAAGTCCCCCTTGGGGGATTTAGGGGGCTAGTACTTTACTCACTATCGCCTGTCTCACATACAATCCATTTTGTGCTTGTCGGAAGTAATACGCTTTTTCATTGCTATCCACATCCGGGTCAATTTCGGTTACCCGCGGTAGTGGATGGAGAATGCGTAAGTTTGGTTTTGAATTAGCAAGCATTTCATTTTTAAGTGTATACACGTTTTTGACGCGTTCGTATTCCATCAAATCCTGAAAACGCTCTTTCTGAACACGGGTCATGTATAAAATATCCGAATCGTTGAAGTTATCGGTCAATTCGTTAACTTCCGTATACGGAATGTTGTTATTGTCGCAAAAAACCTTGTATTCGTCGGGCATTTTCAATTCATCTGGTGCAATAAATTTGAAAGTAGGATGAAAATGCGACATGGCCATAATCAGCGAATGCACTGTACGACCATACTTTAAATCGCCCACAAGGCAAATGGTCAGGTTCTCGAGCGTGCCTTGCGTTTTCAAAATAGAATAAAGATCCAGCAAAGTCTGCGATGGGTGCTGATTAGAACCGTCGCCGGCGTTGATAATTGGTACGGGAGCTACTTCTGAAGCAAAACGGGCTGCACCTTCGAGTGGATGGCGCATCACAATGGCATCAGCATAGCAACTTACCATCAATATCGTGTCGTTCAGCGTTTCACCCTTGGATGAGCTGCTTGTGGCTGCGTCCGAAAAACCGATAATGGAACCGCCGAGCCGTACAACTGCCGTTTCGAAACTTAACCGCGTGCGGGTAGAAGGTTCGAAAAACAGGGTGGCAATCACTTTTCCATCCAATGTTTTTCGGTTCGGGTTGGCTTCAAAGTCGGCTGCTGAATCGAGAATGGCCA
Source organism: Paludibacteraceae bacterium (assembly GCA_942493025.1). Taxonomy (GTDB): domain Bacteria; phylum Bacteroidota; class Bacteroidia; order Bacteroidales; family Paludibacteraceae; genus Paludibacter. The sequence continues at coordinate 1,751,743 of OW818663.1, read as the reverse complement.
GAATTTCTTCTTTGCTATAATCGGAAATTGATACTAAACTGTTGTTTTTCATAATTTGACCTCAAACCCCAAGAGGGGCATTAGTTAGTTTGTACTTATATTTTGAACGCCGAAATAAACTGATTTACTTTCCCATGCTCCAATTTAGAAGTCAGGGCTGGTCTTGTTATAAAAAAAACCAACACAAACCTTTCACAGATTTATATTGGTTTTCGCATTTCTTAGGGGCAACTTGTCAGTACAACTTATTGTCTGTGAGCTGCTTTGTTCGAAAAAATATTTAAAGTTTCTCGTTTCCATTTCTGTGTACAAAGATAGAGATTTTTTCGCAATAATGAAAGAGGAAAATTAGGTTTGTTTCTGTATAATTGGTGTTTTATGAATCTGTATTTTGAACTAAATGCGAAGTAAGATGTTTTTCGAATGTATTACTGTGCATTGATAGCTTGTCTTTGAATTACTCTTTGATATGTAAACCGTAAATCTTGGCAAGCTTTGAGGATAATAAAGCGGCATCTTGTTTTCGGATGGATAGTTGCATAGCACATTGATCTTCGAAACTTTGACCCAGTATTTGGGCATTGGTGTCTTTGATTACGCGCATAACTTCGTTCATGAGCACATAATCAAAAAGAATGGCGATGGTTTCGTCGACTGTTTTTTCACAGACTTCAGCCTGATCAAGTGCATCGGTGGTGGCTTCTTTGTAGGCAACCACCAGTCCGCCTGTTCCAAGCAGAATGCCGCCAAAGTAACGGACGACGATAACGAGAATATTGGTCAACTCGCGCGAGTTTATTTGTCCTAATATGGGGCGGCCGGCAGTGCCCGATGGTTCGCCATCGTCATTGGCGCGAAATTCTTTTCGGTCGGCACCAAGCATATATGCGTAGCAAACATGGCGGGAGTCATAGTACTCTTTTCGATAGTTTTTTACAATTTCTTTCACCTCGTCAGCACTGCTCACCGGGATGGCAAACGACAGGAATTTGCTGCCTTTTTCTTTGTAAATTCCTTCGGTGGGAGCAATGATGGTTTTATAAGTGTCGGACATGATTTTTATTGCGCTTATTGTGCCAATATGCTGGTTGGTTCATTGAAATTAATGCAAAAGTACTATTTTGAATTTGAAAAACAGAATAAAATAAAAATGCATTTTAGCCTGATATATCATTTCAGAAGTCTAAAAAGATGTATATTTGTATGCATTTTTGAATTTGTAATTAGTAAATATACAAATACTAAATATTTTCGCCTCTTTAGCTCAGTTGGTAGAGCAATTCATTCGTAATGAATAGGTCGCGGGTTCGAGTCCCATGAGAGGCTCTTTTTTAATTAATAATTTACAATTGATAATTCATAATTGTTTCTTATGTTCATGTTTCAAACAGGTTTGTTGGCTACTTTTATCCCTGAGGTTCTCATGGTGATAGGGTACTTGGTATGCCTTTTTGTTTCGAGCCCAACCACTGAAAATAGTTCGGTAGCCATAAATGCAACTGTTGTTCAGTCTGCAAGCATTGAACGGGTACAGTCTTCTACCTATTCGGTAAGTACTAGCGATTTTATGTTTGCGGAGCAGCCTGTAGTAGCTGATTTGACTCCACCCGTCTATTGTTCCACTGAAGCATCTGTACCGTTTTTAGAACCGTACTTCCAACTGTCCGGCAGTCTGTCGTATGTTCAGTTTTCGCGTCCTCCTCCCTTTTTTATTGTATAAAATAAAATTCTTTTTACTATTATAATCTGCTGTAAACATTCGTTTTGGCAGTATGTTTTTACGTTATTTCCAATATCGGAAATCAATTCGTATTCAATATTTATATACAAGAAAATGAAAAAACAATATTTAATAATTGTATTTGCATTGTTTTGCACCACATTAATGGCTCAACAACAAGCAGATTCAACCAAAGTGATTCAACTGGAAGAGGTAATCGTGAGTTCGCTGAAAGAAACTTCACCTCAGCAAACGCCGCTCTCGTCAACTACACTTAGTGCCGGGAAAATAGCAGCAACACAAATCGCTTCTATCAGAGATTTAAGTGGCCAGGTGCCTAACTTCTTTATTCCCAATTACGGTTCTTCCATGTCAACTACCTCCTACATTCGTGGAATAGGATCGCGAAATAGCGGGCAATCTATGGCGTTGTACGTGGATAATGTGCCCTATTTCGATAAATCAACTTTCGATTTTGACTTCTATGATATCAGGCAAATTGAAGTGCTGCGTGGTGCACAGGGAACGCTTTATGGGCGCAATGCCGAAGGTGGAATTGTGAATATTTATACGCTTTCACCCTTGAGTTATCAGGGAACAAAACTCTCGGTAAATGTAGGAAATTATGGACTGGTGAATGAAAAACTAGCCCATTATGGCAAATTGGGCGACAACTTTGGCTATGCGGTAAGTGGCTACTACAATCATGATGATGGTTTCTTTACAAATAAATACACCAACCAATCGGCTGATGCAAGCACTTCGGCCGGCGGGCGGGTAAAGCTCGACTGGAATATTAGTCCAAGTTTCAAAGCGCAATATTCCACGAATTTCGATTATGTTAGTCAGAATGCATTCCCTTATGGTGCATATAGCCGAACAACGGGAATTACCGCTCAACCTGACTTCAATGATCCGGGTTCTTACAAGCGTAATATGCTTACCAATAGTTTGTTTTTACAATATAAAACATCAAACTGGACATTGAGTTCTATTTCTTCTCACCAGTATTTTAAGGATGAGATGAAAATGGATAATGACTTCACTACCATGTCTTTTTTCACTATTGAGCAAGCTCAGAAACAGAATGCGTTTAACGAAGAGTTGATTATGAAATCGAATTCGACAAATAATTATCAATGGAGCTTTGGTGCTACGGGCTTTATTCAACAGTTGGATAATAATGCGCCGGTGGAATTGAAAAGCGATGCGATTAAATACATACTTCAACCGTCGTTCACTAAAATGGGAATGACCATTACCGATCAAACCCTGAGAACGCCGGGACAGTACAATACAAAAACCAGTGGAGGAGCTCTTTTTCATCAATCTACTTACAATAACTTCCTGGTGGATGGACTTTCTTTGACGGGTGGTTTGCGTGTTGATTACGAAAAAATAGACCTCGATTACAACACGGGAAGTGCCATGCACATAAAAATGGGACCAACAACTTATTTATTTGCCGATACGCTGAAGAATAATTTGTCTGTTCATTTTTCGGAATTATTGCCTAAAGCAGCCTTGAAATATGAATGGAGTAATCGCCAGTTTGTGTATGCTAATGTGTCTCGGGGGTACAAGGCAGGAGGTTACAACGTTCAAATGTTTGCCGATTTGGTTGACAAAGGACTTCAAAATCCTGCTGCAAGAACGAAGCAAGCTGTGATGGACGCCATTTCGTACAAACCGGAATACAGCTGGAATTATGAAATTGGTGGACAATGCCTGACGTTTGATAATCATTTAAAAACGTCTGTTTCGGTATTTTATAGCGATTTAAGTAATCTGCAACTTACGCAGTTTGTTCCATCCGGGTTTGGTCGCAAGATTTCAAATGCCGGGGCAGCTGTTAGTAAAGGGGTGGAAGTATCGTTGGATGCTAATATTGGTGCCGGATTCAGCGCTGCATTGAACTATGGATATGCCAATGCTACCTTTACCACTTACACCGACTCTGTGAAAATTACCGATCCGGTAACGCATAAAGTGACGTATGCACAGGTGAATTACAAAGGAAATCACGTGCCTTATGCTCCGCAGAATACGCTTAGTGCAAGTGTAGGTTTTGAGCATAATTTCAAAAATACCTTTATTGATCATTTGATGGCCACCGTGCAATATGTTGGTGTGGGGAAAATTTACTGGACAGAAGCGAATGACATTGCACAGGATTTTTACGCGCAGGTAAATGCCAAAGTGGCTGTGAATAAAGGTGGACTTGGATTGGAATTTTGGGTGAAGAATTTGTTCGATACCAAATACAATGCTTTCTATTTTAATGCGTCGGGTAGCGAGTTCTTCCAACAAGGAAAACCGATGCAATTGGGTGCAACCTTGAAATTTGAATTCTAGTTTTAATCGGATAATCTTAATAAGTAGGCTGAACATCATTATAGAAGTTCAGCCTGCTTTTTTATTTTTATGACTATCCGCAATGTATTCTAACGTATTTATATTATTGATTAAACTATGTACAGCCGGGTTTCGCGATTTCCAAATCGCGAGAATTACTATTTGACCGCGATTTGGAAATCGCGAAACCCGGCTTATATTGTTTCTTTGCCTTCAAAAACGCCGATACCAAAGAGCGCAAAGTCATATTTGATGGGATCAACAGCATCGAAAGAACGCAGCACAGACGTAATTTCTTCCACAGCCTTCCAGTCGTTTTGTTTTCGGTTGAGTAGGCCGTAAGCTCTGGCTACGTCGCCGGTGTGCACGTCGAGTGGCAGCATAAGTGCCGAAGTGGGAATATCTTTCCACAAGCCAAAATCAACCTCATTTTCATCCTCCCGGATCATCCAGCGAAGGAACATATTAAGTCGTTTGGCCGACGAATTGGCCGATACATCCGACAGATGTTTGCGAACATGAGCATCATGCGGCAGCGACAAGAAGACATTCCGAAAATGCTGTAGAGCTCCAAATGCAGTGGAAGTAGTCCGATAACCGTCGGTAAAAACAGTCTCTAATCCACCATGATGGGTATATATATTTTTCAACGACTTGAGAAAGAACAGGCAGTCGTTACCGTTGAAGGTACGGTGAACAAAGCGTTTCAACTGTTCTGTGTCTGAATTCCCGGTCGAAGAAAATGAATTTTCCATTAAAAAATCATAGGGAGCATTGTCCATAATATCCATCAGGCGGTTGGCATTGTTGATAATGCTTTTGCGTTGTCCCCAAGAGATGGTGGCAGTAAGAAAACCTGCAATCTCGATATCCTCTTTTCGCGAAAAGCGCCGTGGAATTTGAATCGGGTCGGAATCAATAAAATCGAGTCGATTGTACAGAAGCACTCTGTCGTCCAGGAGTTGTTTGATGTCGTTGTTATTTGTTGGTTGGGTCATTCGTTGAAGTATTTTGAAAGAAATAATGTCCTATATTAAATCAAAATAAATAGAAGAATAGAACGCGGATAAACGCTGATCCAGCGGATATAAAAACGGATTTGTATTCCGACTTGTCGGAATGATTTTCAATTGCTTAGTCTTTTATAAGTCATGCTTGCATGACTTAAATCCGTTCAAATATCATCCGTTTTTACCTGCCTGCCGCAGGCAAGTCTGCCTAATTCGTTAAATCCGCGTTCCATTTTTTTTTTAACTACGTAATATTTTGCTCAGTATTTATATGAGTAAGTGAAGCCTCTTCCATACTTTGCATGATGAGGTTTGTTAATTGGTGGTAATCCGGCGTATATCCTTTTTCTTTGAGCGATGTCACAAAATCGGTATGCTTTCGCCCTTGTCGGTAATCGGGTTCTTTCGTTGGGTGTTTCAGATATTTTTCGAAGGTAGATGCCGGTTCAGCTAGATTGAGCACGGCGTGGTACAGCAAGCTATCTTTATTGCGGTAAATGGACGAGCCCAAAATTTTTTTACCATCAATGGCAATATCGGAAATTCCTCTCATCGAAAGATCTTGTACACCGGCTTTTTCCAATGCCGAAATAATCAACCTGTTTGTTTTCAAGAAAACATCTTTCGGCTGTAAGTCTTTGGGGTCTGAAAAAACAACAGAAATGATGAGGTTATCGGGCGTAAGCATCACGGTTTGTCCACCCGACGGCCTTTTGAGCACGGTGATACCATCCTGAAGCACTCTTTCTAAAAACAATGCTTCATCCGCGCGATTGGATGCCCCCAAAACGATATAGGTTTTGTCGGGAATCCAAATCAGAAATGGCTTGGTTTTATCCGCAAGCAATTGAATATCGGGGAGATTGTAATCGGTCATTTAAATATGTAAGCAAATTAATTATTTATTCAACAGCTTCGCACTTAAGTGTGCATAAACCCAAGATATCTTTACATTCTACAAATAGGTCTCTGCAGAACCTCGATACGTCTCTGCAACATACAAATACCTTTCTGAAGAGCTCCGATACGTCATTGCAGTACCCAAACATGTCTCTGCAACACAGAAAGATGTCTCTGCAGCACTCACATCTTTCATTGTAACATGCAAAGACTTCATTGCAGCTCTCAAATATGTCAATGTAACATACTAAGACTTTATTACAGCACTCGAATAGTTCATTGCAACATACAAATACCTCAATGCAGCATCAGAACGGGCCTATTTATGAATTGCCTTATCGAAAGCATCAAAGCCGGCTTCCATAAATATCTCCGAAACGGTTGGATGAGCATGTATAGTGTTCGCTACATCGTAAACAGTGCCATCAAGCGTCATAAATGCACTTGCTTCTGAAATCATGTCGGTAGCATTTGCCGCAACTATCTGAACACCGAGAACGGTTCCATATTTTTTATCAGAAAGCATGCGTATGTAGCCTTCGGTATTACCTTCTATCATGGCTTTTGCATTTGCCGATAGGGGAAACTCCGTAACTTTAAACGAAATCTCCTTGTTGTTAAGTTCTTGCTCTGTCATTCCAATTTGAGAAACTTCCGGAACGGTGTACATGTTGATAGGATAATTTGACGTGTTGAAACGCTTTTTTATACCTTTGATGGTATTGATAACGTGAATTCCCTGTGCCGAAGCTATATGTGCCACAAAACTTTTACCACCCACGTCGCCGATAGCGTATACACCGTCGACATTCGTCTCAAATTTATCGTTTGTCTTTATAAATCCGCGCTCGGTAAGTTCTAGCGGAGTTTCGCTCTCGGGGATAATGGCCTTTCGCGAATTACAGTTGACCAGCAAATCACATTTGATTTTTGAATTGCCAATGTAAAGTTCGCCGTTCTCAAATTTATCAGGATATGTATCCACAATCAATTCAATTTTGTCAGTTTTCAGTTTATGGGTAACATATTTGATTAAATGTTCGTCCAGTCCCACCATAAAATAGTCGCTGTTGGCAATGAGTGTCACCTTTTTGTCGATGAGTTTGAAAAACTGTGCTATTTCTACCGACGAAATATGATTGCCGGTAACCACAATATTTTTCGGAATCTCAGTCAGCGAAAATAAGTTCTCTACTTCAACAATGGGTGCATTTCCCAACTTCTTATCCATTGCCTTTGGTTTAGATCCGGTGGCAATAATGATGTGTTTAGCACTTATTTTCTTACCATCAACCGTCACCAAATGGTCAGAACCAATCACTGCATTGCCGGAGATCATGTCCACTCCGTTTTTGTTGAGCAGATAACTTACGCCCGACCCAAGCTTGCCCGATATTTTCTTCGATCGTGCTTTTACTTTTTCCCAATTAAAAGAAATGTTATGTTCGAAGATGCCATCGATGCCAAACTCGTCGGCATGTTTTATTTTGTCGAATAACTTTGCGCTTTCGAGCAATGCTTTTGTAGGGATGCAACCCCATTGGAGACACATGCCACCAATGTATTTTTTTTCTACAATAGCAGTTTTCAACCCAACTTGTCCTGCTCTGATGGCAGCCACATAACCGGCAGGGCCGGCACCTATAATGATTACATCGTATTCCATGGTTCTAGTTTTGAATTGTGAGTTAGACATCAATGTCGTTAAGTTATGCACGCAGAATACACAGATTGTACAGAACAAGCACAGCTATATTTTCTACAGTAAAATATAGTTGATAATATGCATTTTTTTTCTGTGTTTCTCCATCTAATCAGTGTATTCTGTGTGCGAATTTTTATCTAAACGGCATTGAATTACAGATTTATTTTATTCCATCAGCAATAGCATTGGATCAGAAAGATACTCCATAATGCTGTTTACAAACCGGGATGCTTCGCCTCCGTCCACTATCCGGTGATCAACCGAAAGCGATAGCGGTAATACATTTCCGACTACGATCTGGTCGTTATTTACGACCGGTTTTTTCACCAACCGACCAATGCCCAATATGCCGGCTTGCGGATAATTAATCACCGGAGTGGCAAAAATACCGCCGATAGAACCATAGTTGGTAAGCGTAAATGTTCCATCTTTCATGTCGTCCATCGTGAGTTTTCTATCCCGGGCTTTGTCCGACAGCACCATAATTTCATGGGCAATTTGCATGATGGATAGTTGATCGGCATTTCTGATAACCGGAACTACCAACCCTTCGGGAGTATCAATGGCAATAGCAATATTATAGTAGTTCTTGAAAATCATTCTGTCGTTTTCCATATCCATCTGCGAGTTCAGCTGTCGGTGCTTTTTAAGTGCATGAACGGTTGCTTTCACTATGAAAGATAGGTAGGTAAGTTTGATATCCTTCTCGGCATACTTATGCTTGAATTTATCCCGAATTCGCATCAAATCAGAAATTTCTACCTCTTCGAAAAGCGTCATATGTGCTGTGCTTTGTTTGGAGTTCAGCATATTTTTGGCAATGGCTTTTCTGATTTGCGAAAGCGCTTCGTAGGTATACGCCTCAGCAGGTTGAGTTGGCGTAAACGGCTCGGTTTTTTGTTTTACTTCGACCGCACGTTTCGCTGGTTGATGGTTTTGAATATCTTCCTTCGTTACTCTGCCCGATGGTCCTGTACCTTTAACGGTATTTATATCAATGTTCAGGTCCTTTGCCATGGCACGTGCAAGCGGCGTTGCCAATACTTTTGAAATCGATTTATCTTCCGTCTTTGGTTTCGAAGAGCCCTCATCGCTTGCAGCCAGATAAGCATTTTTACCCGCCAGCTCCATGGTACCCACCACTCCGGCACCTTTTTCTTCATCTCCCTCTTTGGGTTCTTCTTTTTCAGGTTCTTTGGTTTCGGCCACAGCGGAAGCTCCCAATACGCCCTCCATTTCAATTTCTACCAACGGACTTCCAACTTTAATCGTTTCGCCTACGCTTCCGAATATCTCAACGATAGTACCTGTTTTTGGAGATGGAATATCGGTTACAATCTTGTCGGTTTCCATGTTCACAAGTGCCTGTCCGGCTTTTACTGCCTGCCCTTTTACCACATGCCACTCGAGAATGGTACCTTCTTCTAGGCCTTCACCTATGTCCGGAAAATTAAAAATATATCTCATGGTGTTGTAATTTAAAATTTGACAGTACGTTCAATTTCATAGAAAATCCTCTCGGGGCTTATCATATACAACGACTCGCCTCTGGCCAATGGCACTATGGTATCAAAGCCCATTACACGTTTTGGCGGTGCTTCCAGATAAAGAAATGCTTCTTCGTTGGCAATGGCTATCAGTTCGCCACCCACACTGAACGACTCGGGTGCTTCGGCCACAATGACCACTCTTCCTGTCTTTTTAATCGATGCGGCTACAGTTTCTTTATCAATAGGATAAATAGTTCGCAAATCAATCAGTTCAACCGAAATGCCTGCTTCCTTAGCCAGTACCATTGCCTTTTGGCATTCGCGAATCATGGCGCCAAATGCCACCACGGTCACATCGGTACCTTCGGTCAGCACTTTTGCTTTTCCAAGTGGAATGGAGAACTTATCGTCAGCTACTTCTTGTTTTATGGCTCTGTAAATTCGTTTTGGTTCCATGAAGATAACGGGATCATCACTTTCGATGGCAGCTATCATCAAACCTTTTGCATCATGTGGGGTAGAGGGTACTACCACTTTTAATCCCGGAATATGCGAGTACAACGCTTCCGGACTTTCGGAATGGTGCTCCAGCGCATTTATACCGCCGCCGTATGGAAAACGGATTACCATGGGGGCTTTGTACATGCTTCGCGAACGATTGTGCATACGCGAAACATTGGAGATAATCTGATTAAATGCAGGGTACGAAAACCCATCAAACTGGAGCTCCACAACAGGTCGTAACCCCGATAAAGCCATTCCAAGTCCTGTCCCCACGATGGCCGATTCGGCAATGGGTGTGTCAAAAACTCTTGCAACACCGTGTTTCTTTTGCAGTCCTTCCGTTACTCTGAAAACACCACCTTCCACTCCGGCATCTTCACCGAAAACGACTACCGATTTATCTTCTTCAAGCTTAATGTCTAATGCATTATTTATGGCTTGTACTATTGTCATTACACTCATTTTCTGCTTTCCTTCCATGTTAGAAATTGTTCATAATCTGCTTTCTGCCTTTTCAAATCTTCGGGCATATCCACGTACATATGTTGAAAAACATCTTCCAATTGATAAGCTGCCTCATTTTCGGCTTCTTCAAATTGTTTATCAACCTCCAGTTTGTATTTTTCAATTAATTCTTCTTCGTTCTCTTTCCAGATACCTTTTAGGTCCATGTATTTTTTCAATCGTATAACCGGATCGGTTTTATCCCATTCCAGTTCTTCTTCTTTTGTTCTGTATTTCGTGGGATCATCGGAGGTGGTGTGCGCGCCTTTTCTATAGGTTAATGCTTCTATTAATACTGCACCATTACCGGCTTTGGCATATTCCGCAGCTGCTTTGTAGATGGTATACATGGCAAAAAAGTCATTGCCGTCTACTTTTATTCCGGGCAAGCCGAACGCATAAGATTTTATGGCTAAATTGAGTGAATTGGTTTGGTTTCGCACAGGGACAGAAATTGCATATTGATTATTCTGGATGGTATAGATGACCGGAACTTTCCATAATCCTGCAAAATTAAGTGCTTCGCTGAAATCGCCTTCCGAAGTACCTCCATCGCCTATGGAGGTGAAGACAAGTTCATCTTTCTTTTGATATTTTACGGAGTAACCAATGCCGGTAGCATGCAAAAACTGTGACCCGATGGAGATGCTAATGGGTAGCACGTGATTTGCTTTTTTATAATTGCTACCCTCTTCATTTCCCATATAGTAGAGGAATATTTCTTTCATAGTTACACCTTTTAAAAGCATTATTCCCACTTCGCGAAAGGCGGGAGCCAGCCAGTCCTGGTCTCTCATAATCATTCCTGATGCAGCATGAATAGCTTCGTGACCCATGCAGGGCGGAAAAGTGTACATCCTCCCCTGGCGTTGATACGAAACGGCCATTTGGTCGGCTGTTCGGAAATACAGCATGTGTTTGTAAGCCTGAATGATCGTTTCATTATCCAGATCAGGCATCAATTCCTTGTTTATAACTTTACCATCATTATCGATGATTCTGAGTATTTTATCCTCGGCAGGGTCGAAGTCTTTAAATAGATTTATTGGTTTCTTTGTGTCGGTTTTATCAACCGATTGTTTATCTGTAGTTAACATGTGTCGAATTTTTTAGGACATTAGAATTTGTATGTTTACTAACAATTCATATTTGATAAGGTTCGCGAGAACTTTTTTTGTAAATGAATTTTAGCTAGTTATAACCATACTTTACGAAAATGAAATGAATAAGTAAATTAGTCTTCAAATCATTCATATTGTACAATTGTATAGTCCAAGCCTTGAAGGAATGCAATTAAAAAGCGGGGGCCGGAATCTTTCGATCCCGGCCCCCGCTGGTCTTTTGGTGTATCTTTTTACTGTTATATCATTCTACTTATTTTCCATTATAAACACATATTTATTGTCAATATATGTTCCGGTAGGAGCATTTTTGAGAGGTTGATAAATAATTGTTTTGTTGTTTTTGTCAATTCCTTTAAATAGTTGTCCGATTTTTTCGTGCATGGAGTTGCATTCTTTGGCTAATTCAGGCACATTTTTCAAATCGATGGTGGTGGTATAGAGGACTAATGGCAAACAACCTTCGGGCATTATCTGAGAATACACTCTGTAAATAACAGGTTTTGTTTCAACATAGTCTACCGTATGCGGAAATTTGTATTTGCTGTAGGTTTCTTTTGTTAGTTTTTGTTCGAACGAATGAATCTCTTTTTCTTTTGCGTATTCCCACATGTGATTTACCGGGTTTAATATCTTGGTAGCTAGCCCAATATGGCATAAAGCATCCATGAGGTCGCCCTGTTGGTATTCCGATTTTGCCTGCAAATACCAATCGACGGCATCCTTGTGCATTATTTTCAAAGCCCCTGCCTGAATATTAGTGAGTTTCCATTCATTATTTTGCTTTCCATAAAAAAGAGTGAAACTCTTTTGGTATAAGCTATCTTGAAAATAGGCTACCACCACATACATTTCTTTGTTGCGGGAGTCGTATCGAATTTGGTAATCATGTATATTTCCCTTGCCCGAACTTAGGGTTGCGAAACCTTTTTTTGCAGCGTTTTTCTGATAAAATTCGTTTAGTATCCTGAAATCGGATTTTTTTAGCGTTCCTTTTACCAGTTGCATTAACCGTTTAATTTCTCCTTTTCTATTTCGTAGTCTATCGTTACAAATGGGTAAAATATGTTGAATTTTGTTTTCTATAAGTCCATCCACAATTCGTTTATTGAGAGTGTGTATCTCATTTTTAATCCTTGGGTCAATTTGATCGTCCTTTTTGGTTTCGCTCAATGAACATGCTGATAATAATAAAGCAAGAAGCGATATAGATAAAAAATTAAGTTTCATTCTTCGGGTACGTTTCAAAATAAATGTTTCAGAATACTATTTTATTGTGATTGCAAAGTTATGAAAAAAGATGCTTTCATTTTTGATGAATTAAGATTTCTTATCGATATTAGATCAACCTTCAACATAATTTCAGTGTAATAATAAGTAGTAAACAACTATTTTTATCACGTTCGTCCCCCTTTTTCGTCGATTCAACGGATTTAATAAATGAGTGCGTACGGAATACACTACTTTTGTACTGTTATTTATTTCCATCTATAAATTGAACCAAGTCGAGAATGTTTCTCACAAACATAAACTATAAACAATAAATTATGAATTTACGAAAAGTGATTTTATCTTTTGTTTTTCTGTCATTTCTCAGTTCTGTTTTTGCCGTAATGCCGGTGGACAGGATTAGTTTAAGTGGCAACATAAAAGATGAAATAAATGGAGAGGCACTCATTGGTGTCACGGTTTTTATCAAAGAGCTGAAAAGAGGTGCAGTAACCAATAGTTATGGGTTTTACTCTATCAGTGTGCCCAAAGGAGATTATACGGTTGAAGTAACGTATGTTGGTTATGAATCAATATCGAAGAAAATAGCGCTGAATCAGCCCGTTAAACAAGATTTTGAAATTAAAACGGCTGCAAATGAAATTGATGAACTGGTGGTGACATCCAAACGCAGAGATGAAAATGTGACTCTCAACCGCATGAGTGCGCAGCAGGTTTCTATTGCTACTATTCGGAAAATGCCCGCGCTGATGGGCGAAGTGGATTTGCTGAAAGCGGTACAATTGCTTCCGGGAGTGGTTTCGGCCGGTGAAGGAACGTCCAGTTTTAGTGTGCGGGGTGGGGGAATTGACCAGAACTTGATTGTGCTCGACGAGGCTACCATTTATAATGCTTCGCACATGATGGGTTTCTTTTCGGTTTTCAATAATGATGCTATCAAAAATATGACGCTGTACAAAGGTGATATTCCGGCTACCTACGATGGACGTTTATCATCGTTGCTGGATATTCAGATGAAGGATGGTAATTCGAAGAAGTTCTCGGGGAGCGGTGGCATTGGATTAATATCAAGCAGATTGACGCTCGAAGGACCTATCGGGTCGGACAAAACTTCGTTTGTTGTGTCGGCTCGTCGAACCTATGCCGACTTATTCCTCAAGCTATCATCCGATAAGGAAATCAACAAGAATCAACTTTATTTTTACGATTTTAATGCCAAAATAAATCATCGTATCGACGAGAATAACCGCATTTTTCTGTCAGGGTATTTCGGGCAAGACAAGTTCAAAAACAAAGATGCAGGTTTTAATTTTGGGAATGCTACGCTCACCGGTCGTTGGAATCACCTTTTTTCTCAAAGTTTGTTTAGTAACTTCTCTACTACTTACAGCCGATACAACTACGGCTTAGGGTCGAGCATGGGCAACGAGAGTAATTTCGACTGGAAATACAATATGCAGGATGTGAGTTTGAAAGCCGATTTTACTTATTTTATGACACCCGAGAATACCTTGAAGTTTGGGTACAATGCTATTTTGCACAACCTGAAACCGGGTACCATAACCTCTACCGGAGGTGCCACCAGTTATGATACCTACATATTGCCCTCTATAAATGCCTTTGAACATGCGCTTTATATCTCAGACGAATATCAGGCTACTAAACGTCTGTCGGTAAAAGCCGGATTGCGCCTCACTGCCTTTTCGAGCATAGGTACGGGTACGATCTACAACTACGATAGCAACTATAACTCTATTGATTCTACTGTTTATAAATCGGGTGAAGTGATCAAAACCTTTTACCGTCTTTCACCAAGGGCGGGAGTGAGCTATTTGTTGGACGAAAAATCGTCGGTCAAGGCTAATTATGCGCGGACTAATCAGTTCTTACAGATGGCTTCTAACTCTACAGCAGGAACGCCGCTCGACTTATGGTTCACTGCCGGTAAGAACATTCAGCCGCAAACCTGCGATCAATATGCCGTGGGTTATTTCCGTAATTTTATGAACAACCGTCTGGAAGCGTCGGTGGAAGTGTTTTATAAAGATATGAAGAATACGATTGATTTTCGCGATCATGCGCAGTTATTGCTGAACCGAAAGTTGGACGGCGAACTTCGGTTTGGTGACTCACAGGCTTATGGAGCTGAGTTTCAGATACAGAAAAATATGGGTAAACTCACCGGCTGGATTAGTTATACTTATTCGCGTACCGAGCGCACCATTCAGGGTGTAAACAACAACGAGACCTACCTGGCACCTTACGACCGTCCACACACGGTTTATATTGTTGCTAATTATGATCTGAACGAACACATCTCTTTCGGGGCCAACTTTATATATGCCAGTGGGCAACCGGTGACTTACCCGATAGCTCGTATGGAAGTTGGGAATGTTATTCTGCCTGTTTACTCCAAACGTAACGAGTACCGCATGCCCGATTATCATCGCATGGATGTATCGCTTACCTGGAAACCAAAACACAATCCTAAAAAAGCATGGACAGGAGAGTGGAATTTCTCGGTGTACAACGTGTACGGACATAAAAATGCATGGGCTATCAATTTTGTAGACGATGCCGACACAGCTTACAAAACCAAAGCTCAGATGACGTATCTGTTTACTTTTGTTCCTTCCATTACCTATAATTTTAAATTCTAATCCGATGAAACTAAGATTTAATATACTCGCTTTGCTATCGGCAACCTTGTTTACTGCTTGTACAACCGATCTTGCACTCGACCTGAAAGGCACTACGCCCGAACTGGTGGTGGAAGGTACAATGACTACCGACGCAATGGCGCACACAGTGTCGTTGAAAAAAACGTCCAACTATTTTTCTAATGCTGCGGCCGATATGGTTTCGGGGGCTGTAGTTATGCTCAGCGATGGTCAGAATACCATCACGCTTGCCGAAGATGCAGTGAAGAAAGGTATTTACCTTACACCGGCTAATTATGCTGGAGTGGTGGGACGTACTTACACCCTCACTATCGATAATGTGGATGTGAATGCCGATGGCGTAAAAGAGCGGTATACGGCATCATGCCCCATTAGTTCGATGATTCAGCTCGATAGTATCGACGTAGTTAAATCACGCATTTTTCAAACCGATATGTGGGCTGTGAAAGCCTGGGTGCAAGATCCGCCGGCGGAAGTAAACTACTATCTTATCCGGAACTATAAAAATGATAAGTGTGTGGCGGATAGTATTCAGGAATGGCAGATTACTAACGATGAATTTTTTAATGGAAAATACATGATCAATGAAACATTTAGCTACTTTTCATCCGAAAAACCGGATGAGAAATTAGCGGCTGGTGACCGTGTAACCCTCGAATTGTGCAGCATAACCAAAGATTATATGGAATATATTCAACAAGCGCAGGAGGAGTTTTGGGGACGGAACCCGTTGTTTGGCGGGCAGCCGGCTAATATTCGCACTAACATCAAACAAGTAGTACCGGCCAATAGTAAAACCAGTCCGCACGGCTACTTTGCCGCCTATTCGGTGTCGTGGAAGAAAGCGGTGTATCAGGGAAAGTAGTGGAAAACGATGATCAAACTCCTTATATGAACGGTATTGAATGCTGATTCGTTACCTTATATAAAATTGGCTGAACATTGAATATGCTCAGCCGATTTGTTTTAGTAAGTTGATTTGGATGCTGTTTACTGATTTTTAGCTCTCAATGGGGGCTTATTATCAGTGTTTTTCTCTTTTAGTTCTTTTTTATTGGGGTCAATCATTTCCATCAATTTCAGTCCCAATAAACCATCGATAGCATTACCACCGTTACCATTTCCTCCAATTAAAATATCAGGAATCAGTTTTACATTTCCTTTTGATAATTCTTCGGTTATTTTATAACGGGTAAAGTTTTCGCCGCCCAATGCTTTTACAGCCAATTCATAAGCTTCGGCTGTAGATTTACCTACGGCAAGTATTCTACCTGCTTCGGCAGCACCCGTAAGCGAAATTTGTTCGGCCTGCGCAGAAGCTTTTACTTTGATAGCTTCAGATTCAGCCTCAGCGCGCATTTTGGTAGCGGTAGCTTCGGCACTTACCGCTAATTTTACGCTGGCGGCATCTCCTTCCGATTTTTTTACTGTAGCATTTGCAATTCGTTCGGCAATTTCCACACCTTGTTGCGCTTTTACAATTTCCTTTTGCATGTCAGCAATAGCAGTTTCCTTTTCCATTCCCTGACGGGTTTCCTGAGCTTTTTTCTCCGTTTCGTAGGTCACTTTTTGTTCTTCGGCAATTTTACGATCGGTCAATGTTTTCATCAACGAATCCGGTGGAACAATGTCGCCAATCAGCGTATCAACAGCATTTACATTGTATTCATCAAGTACCTTTTTGATGTGTTCTTTTGCAGATTCCTGACGTTCCTTACGGGTGCTGAGAAAAGCAATAACGTCGCTGTCCTGAGCCGAGTTGCGGAAATAGTTACCAATAGTCGGTTCCAATACTTGCGAAACCAGATTCACCATGTTTCCGAAACGGGCAATAACCTTTGGTGCTTCGGTGGTGGGAACGTGGATAATTTGCGCTACATCCAGGTTGAATGGGAAACCATCTTTGGAACGAACGGTGATTGTTGACAGATTTTTATCCAGGTTATGAGCCTCGCTGCGGGCTGATGCCCAGTTGAGTACCAGGTTGGTTGTCGGTACCAGTTCCACCTTCATTATATACGTGTTTATCGGATACTTTCCGGGACCGAGCGGCTCAATCCAAACGCCTTTATCACCTTTGTTGACAATATTTCCGTGTTTAAAATCGGAGCCTGTCAAATCACGCCCTTCAGTGCCAATAAACGAAATGACTACGCCAACAAATCCAATGGAAATCTCAGTCATCGGTATTTCTTCTACCTGAACTGCCCAGGGATTTAGATTGTACGAACCGGCCAAAATAACCTGAGGCTGTAAACCACGATTACCACCATTTTGCAGAAACAAATCAAAATCCTGAAAGTTATTATGTCCTTCAACCAGTTTACCTGCAATCTGTCCCGCCTCTATCGGCTGACCGTCAAGGGTGGTTATAATACCAACTTTACTCTCCTGAATACGAATCATGTCGGTGATAGAAACCTGAAAAAGCATGGTATTTATACGGTAGGAACCCGTGGTGATATATGCTCTTTGACGCCCACGTTGTCCACCATTGTTCAAAAACTTTTCTGCATCCTGAAAATTATCGCAGTCAACGCTTTGTCCGAGAATATTGCCCGTAGGTATCGGAGCACCGTCTTTCGACATTACTAACCCGATTTTTCCTTCCGGAATAATCATAAACAACTCCATGGTTACGTCGTACTGCCAAAACCACATCCCGAAATAAAGCCCCGGAGCTAATGCTTTAGCCTGAAAACCGGCTTCACCTTTGGTTGCAATAATGCGTCCATCGGGTAGGGACTTATCCGCTCCAAATAACACAAACTTTTTGGTAACCAACCCGATGCGATCTTCGGGTACGATAATCATACCAAATAAGAAACGAAGAATGTACTTGTAAAGTACCAAACAAGCCACTATCAGTATTATCCACCAATAGCTTAATAAGATTTCAATCATACTAGTTTTTTTAAGTTGAATAAATAATTAAGGATAAAGTTGTTGTCATAGATACTCAACTATCAAATTTTTAGCATGATACCAATACATCTGTCCAGCAATTTAACCGCCCTAAAAGTATGAATATATTTTTAAATTAAGTGAATTTTTGAACGAAAATTTATCAACAGTTTGAATATTTACTTAATGCATTTGTTTCGAGTTAGTTGTGTTGGTTTTATAAATAAAAAAACGGATAAACTTCTTTTTGAGAAGTTTATCCGCAATTATATCCGTTCAATTTAGTTTTATTTCGCAGGCGTTTCTGTACCAAATAAGTCGTGAGGTTTTGTGCTGAAGTTGGAATTCAGAAAATAGCTCATCAGAAAAATATAGGCCACAAATCCCAATACAATAAACAGTTGCGCTCCGGATGTTTTTTGAATCTCTTGTCTCGATTTCAGGTCACACACTTCGCCTGGGCAGTATTGTGCTTTTTCTTTGTAAATAAGCGAATACACTTTACAACCCAAACAGATCCCGAATACCGATTCGAAGAACAAAAATATCAGGCAGATCAGGCAGATAATACCGGTTATTATGCTGTAGGTATTGAGAACGACCATCAATACAAACATGGTAGTGGCCAGAACTAAGCCAATTATCCACGAGAACTTCTTCTGCTTTGCCCCAACATATTCCGGTGTTTGATTGCTAACAATCAGGCGACCCAGAATGAGTGTGGGCGAAAATCTCGGACTCACAAATACACGGATAATGAAATCGGTCAGAAACAAGCTGATACTGTATTTTATCAGCAGAAAATTCCCTTTCGATAAGATAAGAAACAATGCAATAAGCATTAATAAAAACAGCATTCCGGCAGCGGCTCTTACTTCCCGCTCGTTTAAAACAGGGATGTTGTATCCTTCAACATCTTCTCCAAATTTAATTATTTTACTCATTTCAATTTTCTTGTTTTAAGTGTTTATTGATAATGTATTTACGTTTACATTCGATGACAAATATAATCATTTTATTGATATTCATCATTTCGCTCGTTTCAAAACGTTTTTTACGTAAGTGTACAATTAGTATGAACCCCAAATAAAAAAATGTTTTTATAGTTGCGTTATGCTCTAAACCAAAATACTATGGCATCAAAATTTCAAAATAAATATCGTATCCCTTCCGCACGTTGGCAGTCTTGGGATTACTGCAGTGAAGGCCTGTATTTTATTACCATCAATGTTGCGCAGCATGAATGCCTGTTTGGCACTATAATCGATAAGGAAATGCATTTGTCGGTATACGGACAAGTCGCGGCAGAGGAATGGAACAAATCGTTCGAAATCAGAACTGAATTATTCTGCGATACGTTCGTAATTATGCCCAACCACATTCACGCCATTTTACGGATTGAATATCCAATAGAGCCGCACGGCCGTGCGGCTGATGATCATGCGTCTGATAATTTTATTGTAGAGACGCACGGCAGTGCGTCTTTACGCGATGACGAACCGCACGACCGTGCGGTTTTACAGGATGACGACAATACGACACAGATGCACAGCTGTGCGTCTCTACGGGGTGATGTGGATGGTAAATCAATACGTGGCGCCCGTGATGGCTATGGTGTTGCATTTCGCGAACCGAAATCCATATCATCATTCGTTGGTGGTTTTAAAGCGGTGGTTACAGCGCAGATAAATACATTGCGACAAACCAGAGGACAGAAGGTTTGGCAGTATCGATTTCATGATCATGTTATTCGTGATTACGAAGAATGTCGGCGCATTGGTGCTTACATTGATTCAAACATTGCAAATTGGAAAGATGATCGCTATTATAAACCATGATGTGAGTTTGCACTCCCCAATCATTCTAAAACTAAAACAGCCAATCGCTTTTCAACGATTGGCTGTAAATAATTCAACAGATTCCACTAATCATACTTTTTATCCCTGTTCAACTCTTCCAGCAAACTGTTTATTTCTTTTTTCAGTTCAACCATTTTTAGTTCACGGTTTATGGCGATGTCATAATGCCATTGCAACTCTTCCATTTTTTTCTTTATGGTCAGCTCATTTTCTTTTCGCTCGGTTATGTCTAAAATAAATCCTTCGTAATAAAGCTTATTCCCATTTTCGTCGCGCAATAGTTTGGTGTTCAACGATACCCAAATTATTGTTCCGTCTACTCTTCTAAACTGACTTTCGAATCCAAGAATAATATCCTGTTGGGTAATCAAACTAACGTATCGGTTTCTTTCAGCAGTATCCAACCAAAGTTGATCATCCTTAAATCTTGTTGACCCAAGAACGGCTTCAAGTGAGTCATACCCCATTATTTTAGCCAATGCTTTGTTTGCTTTAAAACACTTTCCTTCCAGTGAAACCTGAAACATACCTTCGAGCGCATTGTCATATATCTTATGATACTGTTCTACACTTTCTTTCAGCAGCGCTTCGGCTTTCTTGCGTTTTTCTTCTTCTTTGACAATGAGCCATGCCTTAGTACCGAAAGTAATGAAAACTAATCCAAAAATGAAAAAGATGAGAATAATGAGTAGAAGTCTGTTTCTGAATGAAACAAGACTTTGAAGTGCTTCGTCCCGGTTGCTTACCACCACTATAGACCAAAATGTATTCTTCAAATGAACCGGAACATACACTGCCAGTTTGGTAGCTAATTTTATTTTATGCCCACTGGCCTGGTCAAATTGGTAGGTTGCATATCCCTGACGACCCTTGAGCATTTCGTTTAGCATTGGTGTAAACGATGGAAAACCTTTGAGATTCTCGGCGGCTGATTTTCCAACGAATCCGGGTTCCG
Organism: Paludibacteraceae bacterium; assembly: GCA_942493025.1. Taxonomy (GTDB): domain Bacteria; phylum Bacteroidota; class Bacteroidia; order Bacteroidales; family Paludibacteraceae; genus Paludibacter. The sequence continues at coordinate 1,730,805 of OW818663.1, read as the reverse complement.
GACTGTAAAGTTCAATGCCGTCACGACTGACCACCCATGCGTGACCCGTTTTCCCAATTCTAATGTCTGCCAGGTAGCGTTTTGCAACGGTTTTAAAATTAATAAGAATACCGATAGAACCTTTGAAATTTGTACCTTCAAAAATTGGTGCATGAACTGCAATGGCTTTACCACCCTCAGCCGGTGTAAATACATCGCTGATTACAGTTTGATGATGTTTAAGTAATTCTTGAATGTGCTTTTGATTGGATATATCAACTCCAATTATGTTGCTATAGGATGGAGAGTAGGTTATTATTCCCTTTTCGTTGACACGGGTAATGGATATAATTTCTTCCTTGTGTGACTCATACAATAGTTTCATGAGGTGTATGCCGTCGGTATGGTCGTCTATTATATCATGGGTTTTTGAAAGTGCATCCAAAATGCCTGTCCAGTTCGTGAAATATCCTTCAATTCCACGGGCAGCCACCTTAGCATGAACCATCTGCGTCTCGTTTGTATGTCTAATGGCTGTATTTTTAGCTTCGTCGTAGAATATATAAAAAAGAAATGCGCACACTCCGGTAAATGCAATTAAAAGTACTCCAAAGGTTTTTTTATTCATAATACTAGTTAAAGCTAATGTTGTGTCCTATAGAACCTGTTAAAATGACTAAATTATTCATTGAGAGAAAGAAATAGATAGCTTACTTAACCTATTAATTACAAATATAATATAAATTATTTATCAAATTTAATGTGTATTGTTTTATTAATACAAAAAAAGTAAAAAGTAAAGTCGTGTCGGAGTTTTTATTACAATGATTGTTTTCAATTGTAGAAATTGCTACATGTGAGTCGGTTTTGTCAATTTCCCGAACCTTCCACACTCTTTTTTGTTTCATTACTATAAAAAATAAACACTTGAACGCATGAAGATGAAAATAGAAATATGGAGTGATGTGATGTGCCCGTTTTGCTATCTGGGCAAGCGGAAGTTTGAAAATGCATTGGCACAATTCGTAGATAAAGAATATATAGAGGTGGAATGGAAGGGGTTTCAGCTAAATTCTGCTTTGGTTACCAATCCGGCTATCAGTATTCAACAATACTTGTCGGAGCACAAAGGCATGTCCCTCGAACAGGTCAAGCAGAGCCAAAGCTACATCACGCAATCCGGGCAAACTGTTGGACTCGACTATCATTTTGATAAGGTGATAGTAGCCAATACATTTAAAGCGCAACAGCTGCTGAAGTTTGCTCATACTCAAAATAAACAGAACGAGATGGAGGAACGGTTGTTTGAAGCATTTTTTACCGAAGGAAAGAATGTAGACGACATGCCTACGCTTGTGCAACTGGCCGTTGAAGCAGGTCTGGATACAACCGGACTGCCCCATGCACTCGAAACGAATCAATACCTTGCACAGGTACAGACCGATATAGCCGAAGCCAACGCGCTGGGGATTCATGCTGTGCCCTATTTTGTATTCAACCGAAAACTGGCTGTGAACGGTGCACAGGAGAGCACGGTTTTTCTGGAAACCTTGCGAAAAGCCTTTGCCGATTGGGCTAAAGATCATCCTGAAATAAAACCCCGTCCGCTTACGTTTAGCTATGAACCTGCCTGAAACTAAAAAAAACAGCCGACTGCTTTGCTGCAATCGGCTGTTTTGGTTGTGTTTTAAAACAATTTATCGAATAAAGTTGGTCATTACTTTTTGTACTTTGGCAGGAGCGGGGAGCGTGTTCTTGGTCATTTCGCGCATTTTAAGTTGCCATGCCATATTGCTGCCAAGCACTTCCATAATTTGTACGCCTTCGCCATCTTGCATTGCTTCGCCGGGACTGGTGCCGTGGATGATGTTCCAGTAGCTTGAGGTTGCAAGCATCATTTCGGAATAGGAGAGGTAGTGATTGAGGGCATCCAGTGTTGATGAACCTCCGGAGCGACGAACGGCTACTACAGCTGCACCTACTTTATGGCGGAAGAAACCACCATTGCTGAGTGAAACATAAAACAAGCGGTCGAGGAAGCTTTTCATAGTGCCGGCAACACCGGAATAATACACAGGTGAAGATAGAATAATTCCATCGGCATTTTTGATGGTCTGTATCCATTCGTTGAGAGGATCGGTGGTGATACTGCATTTTTCGTCTTGCGTTCTTCGACACGAACCGCATGCCATACAGCCTCTCACTGCTTTATTGCCCACATGGATAATTTCAAATTCAATACCGTTTTCTTCTAGTTTTGAACCTACAATTTTCAATGCATGGTAGGTGTTGCCAGTTTTGTGCGGACTTCCGTTAATTGCTACTACTTTCATATTTTATAAACCTTTACCGAGTGTAATACTTCGCTTATCGCGATGACAAAGATACAATATATTTTGCTTTCCGTTTTGTTATAAAAATAGGGGCGAAGTTCTATTTCTAATTCATGGGTTCACTAATTTTAATCACATACACATATCCTCTTCATACTGTTGTAATGTGCTTGTTGTTAGTTTGCAGATAGAAATAAGAAACGAATCTATGATCAAAACCATCAGTTTTATTTTACTATTTATGATACTATCTACTTCTTCCGTAATGAGTCAAATGCAACAGTCATCAGATCTGTCAAGTGCAGGTGCCGAATCGCTCAAGATTTTGAGTTGGAACATCTACATGTTGCCTTATATTAGTTTATTTAATCGCAATGCCGATCGTGCGCGGGTAATAGCTGACAAGTTGCAAGATTCCGATTGTCAGATTATTGTTTTTCAGGAAGCCTTCAGTAGCAAATGTAGGAACATCTTAGCCAAACGCTTAGCCAAAGTGTATCCCTATCAATATGGACCTGCTAACACTTGTCACCTTCCTTTCAGAACCAATAGCGGTCTGTGGGTAGTGAGCAAAATTCCATTAAATCAAATAGATAGAATTCAGTTTAGCATCAGTAAGGGTTACGATGCTATTGCCCGAAAAGGTGCTGTGCTGTTTGAAGGTGACTTCCATGGTGCGAAATTCCAGTTGTTGGCTACACACCTTCAGGCTGATGATGCAAATCATATCAGAGAGAATCAATGTGCCGAAATTAAAGAGCACTTGCTAAATCAGTATTATAATTCCAGCATTCCACAAATTATTTGCGGCGATTTTAATATTGATATGGACGATCACGCCAATTATAAGCAAATGTTACATATCCTCGAAGCAAATAATGGCGAAATTACCGGCGATACCAAGTTTACTTATGATGAAATAGACAATACATTGGTGCAAAACGCGCAGGGTAAAAAAAGAGTTATTGACTATATTCTGGTTCGAAATGACCAATTTATCCACCAAATAGAACGCACTGTAAAAACCTTCTATGAAAAGATAGGACAGCGTCCGTCCAATCTTTCCGATCATTATGCAATGGAGGCTGTCATTAATTTTAATCCGGCTTTATCGCTGAATAGTACTTTAGCTTCTGCCGTCAAATAAGTTTGTTTGTACTATTAAAAAACCGCCGACCACATTTCTGTGATCGGCGGTTTTTAATTATGAATTATGCATTCTCAATTATGCATTGAACTTAATATTCATCCCAGCTCTTAATCTTAATGTCTTCGAAACTCATGGTGCAGAAGGCATTGATAAAGGCTGACGCCAAACGTGCATTGGTGAACAACGGAATGTTGAAGTCGATAGCACCACGACGAATGATATAGTCGTTTGCAAGTTCACGTTTTGTCGTGTTTTTTGGGATATTGATAACCAAGTCAAATTGTTTGTTTGAGATCATATCTTTCACATTCAACTCGCCATCTTCGTCCGGCCAGTTTACTGCAGTTGCAGTCACCCCGTTGTCCGCAAGGAAACGCTGTGTGCCACGTGTTGCAAACAGTTCATAGCCTTTCTTTTGAAGTGCCAGGCAGGCTTCCGAAAGTTCCAGTTTTGATTTTGTTTCGCCCGACGAAATAAGGATTCGTTTCTTTGGAATGCGATAGCCTACCGAAAGTAATGATTTCAGAATCGCTTCCGAGAAATCATCTCCAATACAACCTACCTCACCGGTCGAAGCCATGTCTACTCCCAACACAGGGTCGGCTTGCTGCAAACGGGCGAATGAGAACTGTGAAGCTTTGATACCTACATAGTCCAGATCGAAAGCCGATTTTTCAGGTTTTTCAACCTCCAAACCAAGCATTACTTTCGTTGCCAGTTCGATAAAGTTTATTTTCAAAACCTTGGATACGAATGGGAAACTACGTGACGAACGCAAGTTACACTCAATTACTTTGATATAATTGTCGCGTGCCAGGAACTGAATGTTGAATGGTCCGGAGATATTCAATGATTTTGCAATTTCGCTGGCAATTTTCTTGATTCGGCGAATAGTTTCCACATAGATTTTTTGCGGAGGGAATTGCGTGGTGGCATCACCCGAGTGAACTCCGGCAAATTCCACGTGTTCCGAGATAGCATAAACAAGTATCTCCCCATTTTTAGCTACCGCATCAATTTCAATTTCCTTGCAACGTTCGATAAATTCAGAAATTACAACCGGGTGTTTTTTCGAAACATCAGTTGCGAGTTTCAGGAAGTTCTCCAGTTGAGTAGAATCGTAGCAAACGTTCATTGCCGCACCCGAAAGTACATAGGATGGACGCACCAATACCGGGAATCCGATACCTTGTACGAAATCGTTTACATCATCGAAAGTGGTTAATTCTTTCCAGCGTGGTTGGTCAATCTTCAAGGTGTCGAGCATTGACGAGAACTTGTGACGGTCTTCGGCCATGTCGATATCTTTAGCCTGCGTTCCCAAAATGGTTACGTTAGCACCTGCCAGTTTCAATGCCAGGTTATTTGGAATTTGTCCTCCGGTAGAAACAATCGTTCCCATTGGATTTTCCATGTCGATAATGTCCATCACACGTTCGAAGCTTAATTCATCGAAGTACAAACGGTCGCACATATCGTAGTCGGTCGAAACCGTTTCAGGATTGTAGTTGATCATTACCGAGCGGAAACCTTCTTTGCGAATGGTCATCAGCGCGTTTACACCACACCAGTCGAATTCAACCGACGAGCCGATACGATAAGCTCCCGAGCCAAGTACCACTACCGAGCGGTGGTCGCCAAGGTATTTTACATCGCTGGCCGTTCCGCCGTAAGTAAGATACAAATAGTTGGTTTGTGCAGGATATTCGGCTGCCAGTGTATCAATTTGTTTTACCACCGGAACAATACCGCGTTCTTTACGGTGTAGACGGGTAAGTTTTATGTTTTCGTCAATATCGTTGCTGTCGCATTTGGTTACCAAACGAGTGATTTGGAAATCTGAGAATCCCATTTCTTTCGCACGGCGAAGAACGCTATCGGGTAATTCATTCAACGAGTTGAATGTTTCCAGTTCATGTTCTTTATCAACAATAGCTTGCAGTTTGTACAAGAACCAACGGTCAATGCGGGTCAATTCGTGCAGTCTGTCAACAGTATATCCGCTGTGAAGCGCTTGTGCCAGATAGAATACGCGTTTATCGGTTGGTTGATTTAATGCTGTATCCACATCGTCGGCGTAAAAGTCTTTGTTCGCCACAAATCCGTGCATACCAAGTCCAATCATACGCAAGCCTTTTTGGAATGCTTCTTCAAAGTTGCGACCGATAGACATGATTTCGCCTACCGACTTCATGCTTGATCCCAACTGACGCGAAACGCCCTGGAATTTACCTAAATCCCAACGAGGAATTTTACAAACAATGTAGTCGAGTGCCGGTTCGAAAAATGCCGAAGTATCTTTTGTTACCGAGTTTTTCAATTCCGGTAATCCATAACCAAGTCCCAGTTTGGCAGCTACGAAAGCCAACGGATAACCGGTTGCTTTAGAAGCCAATGCCGAAGAACGACTTAAACGGGCATTTACCTCAATAACGCGGTAATCTTCCGAGAATGGATCGAAGGCATATTGAACGTTACATTCACCCACGATACCAATGTGGCGGATAATGCGGATAGCCAGTTCACGAAGTTTGTGATATTCGCGGTTGGTAAGTGTTTGTGATGGAGCTACGACGATACTTTCACCGGTGTGGATTCCCAGTGGATCGAAGTTTTCCATATTACAAACCGTAATACAGTTGTCGTATTTGTCACGCACTACTTCGTATTCAATTTCTTTCCAACCTTTCAATGATTTCTCAACCAACACCTGAGAAGAATAAGCAAAGGCTTTGGTTACCAGTTCTACCATTTCTTCGTCGTTGTCGCAGAAACCGCTACCCATTCCACCCAGTGCATACGCTGCACGGACAATAACCGGATAACCAAGTTCATTCGCCGCACGAATGGCGTTTTCAAGGTCGTTTACCGCTTCACTCTTGATATAGTTTACATCGATTTCCGATAATTTTTGGTTGAAAATTTCACGGTCTTCGGTGTCGATAATCGATTGTACAGGTGTTCCAAGAACACGTACATTGTATTTTTCAAAAATTTTATCTCTGAATAATGCAACACCACAGTTCAATGCAGTTTGTCCACCAAAGGATAGGAAAACACCGTCCGGTTTTTCTTTTTCGATAACACGTTCTACAAAGTCAGGCGTAACAGGCAAGAAATAAACCTTGTCGGCAATTCCTTCCGAAGTTTGCACAGTAGCAATGTTAGGGTTGATAAGCACCGTTTCAATGCCTTCTTCCTTTAATGCTTTCAATGCTTGTGAACCGGAGTAGTCAAACTCGCCCGCTTCACCAATTTTCAACGCACCCGAACCAAGAACCAATACTTTCTTGATTTCGCCTTTGTTGATTTGTTTATCTTCGTGAGTTGTTTTAAGCTTAGCCACGCATTCTTCCTCAATTAATTGTGGAATTGTTTTATCGGTGCCTTCCAACGTTCTGATAAACACGTCGAATAAGAATTCGGTATCCGTTGGACCCGAAGCAGCTTCGGGGTGAAACTGCGCCGAAAACCATGGTTTCGTTGTATGACGAATACCTTCGTTTGTTCCGTCGTTCATGTTTACGAACAACGATTCCCATTCAGAGCTTAATGTTTTATTGTCAACAGCAAAACCGTGATTTTGTGAAGTGATAAAGGCGCGTTGCGTTCCAACCAATTGTACCGGTTGGTTATGGCTGCGGTGACCATATTTCAATTTGTAGGTTTTGGCTCCACCGGCTACCGAAAGCAGTTGGTTACCCATACAAATACCGAAAATAGGTTTTCCGGTTTTCATGGCTGTTTGAATGTGACGAACAGTGTCTTGCGCATATTCAGGATCACCCGGACCATTGGAGATAAACAATCCGTCGAATTCAATGTGGTTGAAGTCGTAATCCCATGGCACACGAATCACTGTGGTGTCGCGATTCAGCAGACAACGTATAATATTGTGTTTTACACCGCAGTCAACAAGTAATACGCGGTGTTTCCCACTTCCGTAGGTGATTACTTCTTTGCAGCTCACTTTTGCTACCTGGTTTTCATCATCCGGATTGATAAAATCAATATCATCGCCATCAGGGAAAACAAACTTACCTCTCATGGTTCCTTTCTCACGAACCAACTTTGTCAACTCACGGGTATCAACTCCAAAAATTCCGGGTACTTTGTTTTCTATCAGCCACTCGCTCAGACTTTTCCCTGCGTTCCAGTGGCTGTATTCAAAAGAAAAATCGGAAATAATCAGGCCGGTAGCTTGAATTTTTTCCGATTCATAATAAGTAGAAAGTCCGTTTTGGATGATGTCATTAGGAACGCCGTAATTACCAACCAAAGGAAACGTTACTGCCAATAGCTGACCGGAATAAGAAGGGTCGGTCAAACTTTCGGGGTATCCTACCATAGCGGTATTAAAAACAACTTCTCCGGCTACCGGTTTCTCGTAACCAAAGGATTTACCTTTGAAAACGGTTCCGTCTTCCAAAACTAAGTGAAGGGGCTTGTACTCTTGCATAAATATATTGTGGATTGTATAAATTCTCTGCTTTCCGACTCAATTGTCCAAATTTGTGCAAAAGTACTGCTTTTTCTTCTTAACTGCAAACTCAAAAATGATAAAAATGTATTTATTTCCCCAAAGTTATCAACAATGCTATTTATTTGTCGATGAAATGATTGAAAAGAATAAAAAGAGAATAAATATTCCTTTTGGACGGTTGGAATTGCCGTGGCAATTGTATGCAGATAACAATGTGGATTATTAGGCCGTAAATTAGCGTGAGTTTGATAGCTCGGTGTGCTGTACATTCACTTAGGTGCAGCGCACCGTACTATTTAGTGTTGTCAAGCCAGTAGGGCTAACAAATCATTGTTAGGATAAAACCTTTGATTGAAGCATAAAGACGATTAGTGTTCCATATCCAACTATTGTGATAACAATGAAAGTGATAGTCATAATGCCCAGTGTTTTGAAGGTAGACTTTAATTTTTCCAATCCGGCGCTTAATAATTCCTGATTGTAGTTGTCGATTCCTTTCTTCGTTTTCTCGGCAAATTGAAACAAGTATAATGCTGGAAGAAAATAGATGACTGCGATGATGATGTAGAAAATGCCCATGTATGGTAAAATAGCCGACCCAATTGCGGAATCTGGTGTGTTTGAAAGTGATGATAGAGTGCCACCAATTAAAGTTATTGCCAATCCAATCAGTATCATAAGGAAGGAGCCAATGAATCCGAGAATGGCCAAAAATGTAGCCCAACTACCCGCAGTGCGCAGATAAGTCTGGATTTCGGGCGTTACTAAAAGGTTTTGTGTGTTTTCAGTTTCTGTGTTGTTGATCAATGTTTCCATAAAAATGAGTTTAAAGTTGTTTGTATTTTGGAGTGTAAAGATAAAAATAATTTGCGTTCTGCTGTGAAATTAAATTAAAAATAGATATAAATGAAAATTATATTCCGTTTTTGTTGTTTCTTATCATTGGAATAAGTATTTTTATAAATAAATTAAATGGTTAATAATCTGATGATTGTTTCAAGGTTTTATTCTTCCAAAGCTAAAATCTTGGTCGTTTTTCAATTACCGAAATTTTTCTTTAATTCATTAGCAAAAAATTCTTCTAACTCAATAGAAAGTTGTAATTTTGCACCCGCTTAGAAATTACGAAAATCAATATATATTATGGCAGAAAAAAAATTGAATTTATTAGCTGAATTCCCATCGGTTAGCACACAGCAGTGGATGGACAAAATTACAGCTGATCTCAAGGGAGCTGACTTCAACAAAAAGCTCGTTTGGAAAACCAACGAAGGCTTCAACGTGTTGCCTTTCTATCGTGCAGAGGATATTGCAAACCTCAAAACTAAAGATTCGGCTCCGGGTGCATTTCCGTACATTCGCGGAACTAAACCGGGTAATGAGTGGTTTGTACGTCAGGACATTGATGTAGAAAACGCAAAAGATGCTAATGCAAAAGCATTGGACGTTCTTTGTAAAGGTGCAACTTCACTTGGATTCAAATTAAACAAAGCTGATTTAAGTGCTGATTTTATCGCGACTTTGCTTGCTCACATTGTTCCTGAATCTGTAGAGCTAAACTTCGGAATTTGTGTAAGTGCGGCAGCTGAACTGGCTACTATTCTTACTGCTTATTTCAAATCGCAAAACGCTGATGTAACTAAATTGCAAGGTTCTATCAACTTCGACCCAATGAAACGCATGTTGCAAGCGGGCAAAGAGTTGACAAAAGAAGAAATTACTGCAAAAGCAAAAGCTACTATCGAAGCTGCTGCAGGTCTTCCTCTTTACCGCGTAATTGGCGTAAATGCAAATGTATTGAGTAATGCAGGTGCTTTTATTGCACAAGAGCTGGGTTATTCATTGGCTTGGGGTAACGAATATCTTTCGATGATGGTGGAAGCCGGAGTGGATACTTCATTAGCCGCTAAAAAAATTAAATTTACCTATGGTGTTGGTGGTAATTACTTTATGGAAATTGCCAAATTCCGCGCTGCCCGTATGTTGTGGGCAATGATAGTAGATGCTTACCAACCTGCTTGTAAAAAAGACGATTGCTCAAGCACCGAAAACGGTATTTGCAAATGTGCAGCCAAAATGCGCGTTCATGCCGAAACCAGTACTTTCAACAAAACTATTCTTGACGCTAACGTAAATATGCTTCGTACCCAAACCGAAGCTATGAGTGCAACTATCGGAGGCGTTAACTCACTTACCGTTTTAGGTTACGATTCTATCTACAAACCGACCGACGAATTTTCGGAACGTATTGCGCGTAACCAACAATTACTATTAAAAGAAGAATGTCATTTCGATAAAGTTTCTGATCCTGCTGCAGGTTCATACTATGTTGAAACATTGACAAATGAAATAGCTGCTCAAGCCTGGAAATTGTTCTTAGAAGTTGAGGAGCAAGGTGGTTTCTTTGCTGCTATCACTTCGGGTTCTGTTCAACAAGCGATTAAAGCTACTGCTGCAAATCGTTTGAAAGCAGTTTCAAGTCGTCGCGAGATTTTGTTAGGAACCAATCAATTCCCTAACTTCAACGAAATTGGTGCTGAGAAAGTACAAAACGTAGAAGTTACCGATTGCGGTTGTTCACACTCAGGAACCGAAAAATTAGTACCGGTTCGTGGTGCTGCTCAATTCGAAGCGTTGCGCTTTGCTACCGAAGCGGCTGCTAAACGTCCAAAAGCGTTTATGTTGACCATTGGTAACCTGGCTATGCGTTTGGCCCGTGCCCAATTCTCATGTAATTTCTTTGCATGTGCAGGTTACGAAGTTGTTGATAACTTAGGATTTGCTACAGTTGAAGAAGGTGTAAAAGCTGCTTTGGAAGCAAATGCAGATATTATTGTTATTTGTTCGAGCGATGACGAATATGCTGAACTGGCTCCAGCTGCTTATGCATTGGCCAAAGGAAAAGCAGAATTTGTGGTTGCAGGAGCTCCTGCTTGTACCGACGATTTGAAAGCAATTGGAATTGAACATTTTGTAAATGTAAAAACCAATGTGTTGGATATGTTGAATTCATTCAATAGCAAATTAGGTATCAAGTAATTCTATTCTTCAATTAATTGTAAATAAACTGTGTACTTGTTTACTCGTCAACTTGTTTACTTTGTAGCTCGTAACTTGTAACTCGTAACTCGTAACTAAAACAATATGAAACCAAATTTTAAAAATATAGACATTCAGAATTTTTCTGTTACGTCAAAAGCTCCTCAGACCGAAAGCACATGGCTTACACCTGAGTTGATTCCCGTAAAACCATTTTACACCAAAGACGATTTGGAAGGAATGGAGCATTTGAATTATGCTGCCGGACTTCCACCTTATTTACGTGGCCCATACAGCGTAATGTACGCCATGCAACCCTGGACAATCCGTCAATATGCAGGATTCTCTACTGCCGAAGAATCAAATGCATTCTATCGTCGTAACTTAGCTGCCGGACAAAAAGGTCTTTCGGTTGCATTCGACTTAGCTACACACCGTGGCTACGATGCCGACCACGAACGTGTGGTAGGTGACGTTGGTAAAGCGGGTGTTTCTATCTGTTCTATCGAAGATATGAAAGTGTTGTTTGATGGTATTCCATTGAATAAAATGTCGGTTTCTATGACCATGAACGGTGCTGTACTTCCTATCCTTGCATTTTATATCAATGCAGGTTTGGAGCAAGGTGCTAAACTGGAAGAAATGGCCGGAACAATCCAAAACGATATTTTGAAAGAATTTATGGTTCGTAATACTTATATTTACCCACCAAAATTCTCGATGAAAATTATTGCTGATATTTTTGAGTTTACTTCTCAAAAAATGCCTAAGTTCAACTCTATCTCTATCTCGGGTTACCACATGCAGGAAGCCGGTGCAACTGCCGATATTGAGTTAGCTTACACATTGGCTGATGGACTTGAGTACTTACGCGCCGGAGTAAATGCAGGTATGGATATCGACTCGTTCGCTCCACGTTTGTCATTCTTCTGGGCTATCGGTATGAATCACTTTATGGAAATTGCCAAAATGCGTGCTGCACGTATGTTGTGGGCAAAAATCGTAAAACAATTCAACCCTAAAAACCCAAAATCACTGGCATTGCGTACACACTCGCAAACTTCAGGTTGGTCGCTTACCGAGCAAGATCCATTCAACAACGTTGGACGTACTTGTATCGAAGCTATGGCTGCTGCGTTGGGTCACACTCAATCGCTTCACACCAATGCATTGGACGAAGCTATCGCTTTGCCAACTGAATTCTCGGCTCGTATTGCCCGTAACACTCAAATCTATATCCAACAGGAAACTGATATTACCAAGGAAGTTGATCCATGGGCAGGTTCTTACTACGTAGAAACATTGACCAACGAGATTGCTGAAAAAGCATGGGCGTTGATCGAAGAAGTAGAAAAACTGGGTGGTATGGCTGCGGCTATCGAAACAGGTGTTCCTAAAATGCGTATCGAAGAAGCGTCAGCTCGCACACAAGCACGTATCGACTCAGGAAGTCAGATTATTGTTGGTGTAAACCAATACCGTTTGGAAAAAGAAGCTCCAATTGATATTTTGGAAGTTGATAATACAGCAGTACGTATTCAACAAATTGAACGTTTGAAACAATTACGTGCTAACCGTAACGAAGCTGATGTTCAAAAAGCATTGGCTGCTATTACCGAATGTGCCAAAACCGGCAACGGTAACCTATTGGAACTAGCCGTTGAAGCAGCTCGTGTTCGTGCTTCATTAGGTGAAATATCTGATGCCTGCGAAGCTGTTGCAGGTCGTTATAAAGCAACCATTAGAACTATTTCAGGCGTGTATTCATCAGAAACTAAAAACGATGCAACTTTCCAAAGAGCTTGCGAGCTTACTGAGAAATTTGCCAAGAAAGAAGGTCGTCAACCTCGTATCATGATCGCTAAAATGGGTCAGGATGGTCACGACCGTGGTGCAAAAGTTGTTGCTACCGGTTATGCCGACTGTGGTTTCGACGTGGATATGGGACCATTGTTCCAAACTCCTGCCGAAGCAGCAAAACAAGCTGTTGAAAACGATGTACATATCATGGGTATTTCGTCATTGGCAGCCGGTCATAAAACATTGGTACCACAAGTTATTGCCGAATTGAAAGCAATGGGCCGCGAAGATATCGTAGTAATTGCCGGTGGAGTTATTCCAGCGCAAGATTACGATTACCTTTACAAAGCCGGTGTTGCAGCTATCTTTGGACCTGGTAGCCCGGTTGCAAAAGCAGCTTGTACTATCATGGAAATTCTATTGGAAGAATAGAACACCATCCAACTTCATATTCGGAGTGCGACTCTAAGTCGCGCCCCGAATAAGTATAAAAAAACGGACTTGCCATTATTATGGTGAGTCCGTTTATTGTTTCAACAAAAGTGTTGTCAGATTTGTTGAATATCCAGTATTTTTTGCGACCTTTGCATATAGTTTTGCACTTAAAATGAAAGTAAATGAAAACAGGAGTGAAATCTAGATTAGTTGATTCATATCGTTTTACATCGGATGATGAACCTACTGATGAACAACTTGGTCAATTGATGAAAGAAGTAGCAATTGATGTTCGGAAGCGATCCGAAATTGCCAATAAGAAATTTCAGGAGGAATTAAGTCAGCTGTGTCTCCTTAAGGCTAAACAACCGCTTGTAAAATGAACCCAAAATTAGTCATCATTGCAGGTCCAAATGGCTCCGGGAAAACTTCCGTAACAGGAAAAATACTCGAACATGAATGGATTGAAGGATGTTTGTATATTAACCCGGATAATATCGCTCGTGATGAATTCGGTGATTGGAATTCACCGGAAGCAGTGATGAAAGCTGCACGTCGTGCTGAAGAGCTGCGTGAAGAATATCTCAAGAACAATCAAGGGATTCTTTTTGAAACTGTTCTTTCTGCCGATGATAAGCTATCATTCATTCAACGGGCTAAAGATGCCGGCTATTTTATTCGTTTATTTTTTGTAGGAACTGATTCACCGACAATTAATGCTTCACGCATTGCCAATAGAGTTATGGAAGGTGGTCATGATGTGCCTATTTCTAAGATTATTAGCCGATATTCTAAATCAATAGCCAATTGTGCAAAACTTTCATCTATTGTTGATAGACTGTATGTGTATGATAACTCAGAAGATTTTGCCGATCCTAAATTATTGTTCAGAGCTACTAATGGAAAGGTTGAAAAAACGTATAGGCAACTTAATGCATGGTCATTGAATATTCATAAAGCTCTTGTAAAAACCAACGAAATCTAATTCCTTAAGAAATCTATTTCGCTTTTATGGAGATTTTATTGGAAGAATAGACACCATCCAACTTTATATTCGGAGTGCGACTCTAAGTCGCACCCCGAATAAGTATAATAAAAACGGACTCACCTCGAATATGGTGAGTCCGTTTTTTAATATGGGAGAACGGAGTTTTAAAACAATGTGAGATCAATCTAAAAATATAATCCATTGTTATGTTACCCTTTGAATAATTTTTCAACACTACTCCACCATTACCGTTTTCTGCTCCCCGATTTATATAGTATACGCCACTACTTATAATACGTACGCCCTTACTTATAATCTGTAGTCCACTAATTGCAATTTATACGCCACTAATTATAATATATACTCCCTTAATTTCAATATATACTCCAATAGTTGTATTTTGTACGCCCTAATTTATATTTTGTACGATATTAAAGATATTCTAAACGGCTTAGGTTCTAAATTTGAGGATAATGTATTATATTTGCACGATATTATTGTTAGTTTCAGAATACAAACATGTAAAACTCCAATCATTACTATGTTACACTTCAACTTTACACGGGTTTTTAAGGCCAAAGGTATTAATACACCTTCAAAGTATCTCGTACAGCATGGGTTCTCCGATAAGTTTGCTGCCCGCGTTGTTCGCAACGATTTCCGTAAGCTAAATATCGACGATGTGGAAAAGCTTTGCGAGATCTTTCGTTGTACACCCAACGACCTTCTGCATTGGACTCCCGATAGTAAAACTTCCGACCCAGGCACTCATCCGCTTGCACCACTTATGCGAGACGAAAAGGTGATGGACTTAACCCGTACACTCAACTCTGTTCCCTTTGAAAGGCTGTTGGAAATAGAAAAACTAATTCAGGAAGAGGTAAATAAGGTCTGAAATCGTCAATTTTATGTTGAAATTTAATTAAGCATTATGTCACATCAAAACGCATCCGTAAAATCTATCATTTTTGCTTTGTCTGCCAATTTTGGTATTGCTATTACCAAAACTGTGGCGGCTGTTATAACCGGTTCGGGCGCCATGCTTGCCGAATCTATTCACTCCTTTGCCGATTGCGGTAATCAAGGTCTGCTGTTTCTGGGACTAAAGGCCTCGAAGAAGAAACCCGACTATGAACATCCGCTGGGTTACGGTAAAGCTATTTATTTTTGGTCGTTCATAGTAGCACTAATGCTGTTTAGCATGGGTGGTTTGTTTTCTATTTATGAAGGTATTCACAAGTTTCATTCTACTGAAGAAGTGAAAAGCCCGCTCATTGCCATTGTAGTGTTGTCAGTAAGTTTGGTGCTCGAAGGAGCTTCACTTTGGGGCTGCATAACCCAAATAAATAAAGTTAAAAACAATCAAAGCCTTTGGCAGTGGGTGAAAAGTACACGCCAAAGCGAATTAGTGGTTGTTTTTGGTGAAGATATAGCTGCTTTGTTCGGATTATTGTTTGCACTGGTTGCGGTTATTCTGTCCTATGTAACTGGCAATCCGGTTTACGATTCTATTGGTAGTATCGTGATTGGTGTGTTACTTGTTTTTGTGTCCATTTTTATTGCGGCTAAGATAAAAGGTCTCCTGATTGGTCAGAGTGCTGATGAAACTGTACGCGTGGAAATAAAGACATTATTAGAAGCCAGGCCGGAGATAGAAAGTATTCTCAATCTGATTACCCTTCAGCTTGGGGCACAAATAATGGTGGCTACAAAAGCCAAAATGGCAAAAGCAGAATCCATTGAGCAGGTGATGAAAAATATAAATACCTGCGAAAAAGAACTCAAAAAAGCCTTTCCGGAAGTGCAGTGGGTGTTTTTCGAACCCGATATTGAAAATTGAAATAGCACGATATACTAAAAAAACTCTCAAAGGTTCTTCAGAATTTTTTGAGAGTTTTGTTATTTTATGGCTACCTTTGTGATCTGTTTTTTAAGGATAATAAGTTATGAAGACAAAGATTGTAATTGTAGGACTTGGTGGAGTAGGAGGATATTATGGCGGAATGCTAGCGAAACAATATGCTGATAATCCGGATATAGAAATATACTTTGTGGCACGCGGTGCCCATCTCAAGAAAGTGCAGGAAAACGGATTGACCCTGATAACCGAAAAAGGAACATTTCAGGTGTATCCCACACTGGCAACAGCTGATGTGACTGAAATTGGTACAGCTGACTATATTATCATGACTCCCAAGAGTTATGATTTGGATGCCACGGTGGCACAAATTAAACCCATTGTTGGCTCAACTACTGTTATTCTACCCTTGCTGAATGGGATTGATAATTCCGATCGAATTCGTACGCTACTGCCGGGCACAGAAGTGTGGCAGGGCTGTTGTTACATTGTGGCGCGATTGAATGAGCCGGGCGTAGTGGAAAGTTCGGGTGGTGTGCACCGTTTTAATTTCGGTTATGAATACAAACAGAGCAATGAACGGTTGATAGGTTTTGAAATAGTATTGAAAGAGGCCGGAATTGATGCCGCTTTGCATGAAAATATAATGCATGTCATCTGGACGAAGTTCTTCTTTATTTCATCAACAGCTTCGCTTACGTCGTACTTCGATGTTAGTTTTGGAGCTTTATTGACTGATGAAACGCGCAAAGCCACATTGGTAAGCGTATTGGAAGAATTGCTGTTGGTGGCCAATGCCGAAGGTGCTGAAATAGAACACACCGTTATTGATAAAGTGATTCACCAACTGGAGAAACTGCCTTTTGAAACAACGGCTTCGATGCACAGCGATTTTAAAGCGGGTAAAAATACCGAAGTACAGGGACTGACCGGTGCCGTTATTCAGTTGGCTAAAAAGCATGCTATTGCCACACCAACCTACGAAAAAGTGTATGCAGAGTTGCATGGACGAATGAAGAAATAGGGGCTGCTGAAAATATTTGATATATTATATTTGAATGTAATGCAATTAAAATTAGCATTTAATGTGCAAGCTTTAATCGTTGATTCTTTCAATTTCTTTGCACGTGATATTACGGTGCGCTGCACCTTTGGTTGTTTTTTGTTATTAATAGCTACAAATATAACGGTGCGCTGCACCTAACGCAAAGCCACAGAGTGGCGGAATCTTTGTAGGAATCTGATTTTACGTATAAGTACGGAGGTGCAGCGCACCGTAATCTAATCCTGAAGAAATAGGCTGATTTTATCAGTGACCCTAAATAATTCAAAATAATAATGGCGGTGTAGCTTTACAGTTACACCGCCATTATTATTTGAAGATCATATGATTTTATAAATCTCCATGATATGTTCCAAAATCTTTTCAAAATCAATTTTCAGATCGATAAGTGTGCCGCTGTGTACATCGAAAACCCAGCCGTGTACGGTAAGTTGCCTTTCTTTAATGGCTTTCTGAACATCCGAAGTTTTAATTACATTCACACACTGTTCCTGCACATTAAGTTCCACCAATCGTTTATACTTTTCCTCTTCGTCGGTGATGGTGCTGAGCTCCTCTTTGTGAAGTCTGTACACATCGCGAATATTCCGAAGCCAGGGGTTTAAAATACCAAGATCGGCCGACTGCATGGCAGCTTTCACTCCGTTACAGTAATAATGCCCGCACACCACAATGTGTTGCACTTTAAGCTGTGTAACTGCATAATTAATCACCGACATAGCACTCATATCGGTATTCGGTACCATGTTGCCAATGTTGCGGTGAACAAAGACTTCGCCGGGTTGTGCTCCCATCAATTCTTCGGTACTGACACGACTATCCGAACAACCAATGTATAGGATATGAGGGTTTTGACCTAAAGATAGTTTCTTGAAATAATCTTTATCCGCCTTTATCTTTTCTTGAACCCACCGTTGATTGTTATCAAAAATATATTTTATTTCCATTTTAAATTATGATTCAATAATTCTGATTTCGGAGGTAACTTCAATTGCCTTCCGGTACAATGCTTCAACACCACAATAAGTTTCTTCGGACATCTTAACGGCCTTTTCGAGCTTATCCAAAGGCAGGTCCTTGCCCGTAAACTCATAGATAACATGCATTTTGAAGTATTGCTTTGGATTGTCGTCGGTTACATCGCCTTGCACTTCTATATTACATTTTTCAATGTCTACACGCATTTTTTTGAGAATAGAAACTACATCCATACCGGTGCAACCACTCAGTGCTACCAACATTAATTTTTTCGGGCCGGCACCCAGATTCTGTCCGCCACCTTCTGCAGGTGCATCCATCATTACTTTATGACCATTCACGTCCGCCTCGAAAGCCAAATCGCCTTTCCACTCGGTTCTGATTATGTGTTTGTCTGACATTGTTTTTTATGTTTTGTAGTTGAACTTAAATATAGTTTCATAACACATATTCCTACAACTTTGTTTTTTGCCTTTATTTATTCTGCAAAAATACGTACTTTTGAAGCCATTTCATTCATCAATTTTATACTCAATCATTATAAAATGAAAAAAATATTCATCACACTCTTTATTTCTTCATTTATTGCAGTCACTTTCGCTCAGACAACCAATTATCGTTTGTTGATTGGTACGTACACCGCCCCGGGTAAAAGTCAGGGCATTTATTCGTATAATGTCGATTTGGCGAACGGAGTTTTTAGGCAACAATCGGTTACAACAGGTGTTTCGAACCCAAGTTTTCTGGCACTTACTCCCGACAAAAAGTTTGTTTACTCGGTGAGCGAAAGCGCTAATGGTAGCGCAGCCTGTGCTTTTTCGTTTGATGAAAAAGCGGCTAAACTGGCTCTTATCAATTCATCGTTGACCAACAGTGGTGGCCCCTGCTTTGTTACCGTAACAAATAACCATGTTTTTACCGCCAACTATGGTGGAGGAAGTCTTTCGGTATTTGGACGAAAGGCCGATGGTTCCCTGACCAATGTTCAGCAAGTGATTCAACATGTTGGAAAAAGCATAAACGCCGAACGACAAGGCGAGCCACATGTGCATCAGGTTTTGTTGACGCCCGATAAAAAGTTTTTACTGGCGAATGATTTGGGAACAGATAAGGTAACCGTGTACAAATACAATAGCGATGCTTCCACGAATGTTCTGGTGCCTTTTGATAGTATTACCCTAAAGTTGGGTAGCGGACCGCGGCATTCGGCTTTCAGCAAAGATGGAAAGTTACTTTATGTGTTGCAGGAAATTGACGGAACACTCTCGGTGTTGAGAATAAAGAACGGCAGATTAAAAGTAGTGCAGGAAACAACAGTGACAGTAAAAGATGGCATCGTAAATCGTGCGGCTGATATTCATTTTTCGCCCGACGGCAAGTTTCTGTATGCCACTAATCGCGGAACGGCGAACGATATAACTTGCTTTGCGGTGGGGAAAGAGGGGAAATTGACTTTAAAGCAACAAGTATCCACAGGCGGTGATGGTCCCCGTAATTTTGCCATAACTCCGGATGGGCAATACGTTTTGGTTGCGCATCAGTTTACCGATAATATAGTTGTTTTTAAACGCGATACTACCACCGGAATGCTATCCGATACAGGAAAACAATTGAACATCGGATCACCGGTGTGTTTGTTGTTTTATTGAAAAAGATTCTTTTGTTGAATGGCAATTTCTACTCTAAAACAGCCATTCGGCAAAAGGAATTAACAGGGCAGTCATTATTCCCATTATCCCAATGGCTAAGCCACTGATAGCGCCTTCGAGTGCTCCCATTTCCATGGCGCGGGCAGTGCCGAGTGCGTGCGAAGCTGACCCCATGGCGAGCCCTTTGGCTATTTTACTGTTTATTCCCAGTCGGCGTAGAATGATGGGACCCACCAATCCCCCGAATAATCCGCAGATAACTACAAATGCCGCTGTAAGTGCCGGTGCACCTCCATCTTTTTCGGCCAGGCTAATGGCAATGGGTGTTGTTACCGATTTTGGTGCCAGTGAGGCCATCAGTAACCGGTCGGCACCAAATGCTTTGGCAATAAGCACTACACTTACTATCCCCACCACGCTACCTACAAAAACAGAAGTGAGTATCGAGATAACATTTCCTTTTACATTTTCAATTTGCTCGTAGAGCACATATCCCAATGCTACTACACTTGGGCCAAGCATAAAGTTGAGTATGTTTGTTTTTTGGTAGAAAGTCTGATATTCAATGCCGGTAATTTTCAGAAAAGGGATAATAATCAGCATGGTAATCAAGAGCGGTTGAAGCAGTGTGATTTGCGTGCGTTTGTATAAAAATACCCCCAGTAAAAAGCTACCCATTACCAGTGTGAGCAAAAATACTTCTCCCGAAAATAAAGGTTTTAATTGTTCCAATAATTCATTCATGAGCTGTGTCTCCTTTCTTTCCGCGTTTTTCCATTCGTTCCTGAACAAGGGCTACGGTGACAATGGTAAGTATTGTGCTAATGGCAATGCCAACTATTATTGCCAAAAAATTATGTGATACAATTTCGATATATGCCATCAAACCTACTGCTGCAGGAACAAAGAATACGGCCATGTTTTTGGTAATAACGGTGGCTGTCGTGCGAACATTTTCGGGGTTAATAACTTTGAAGAACAAGGCAAGAAAAAGTAGAATCATGCCTATCACACTTCCGGGGATAAAGCCATGAATAAGCAAACTTACCAGTTGGCCGAGGAAGTAGAAGAGGAGGATGAAAAAAAAACCTTTAATCATAATTGAAAAGTGTAGTTACAGGAAATTATAGTGGGCAGGTTTCTTTTTAAACAAATGGAATGAGGTATAGTTCAATGAAGAAAGAGCTGAGGAGATAAATGGCATTTACCTTCCTCAGCTCTTTCGTTTATCTGTCTAAAAAATATACATTACTGATGCTAAAACGCGATTGTTGCTAACGCTGTAAGTGTTTTTTGCACTTCCGTCGCGTTGCATTGCTCCGTATGAAGCAGTTGTATAGTCTAATTCCAAACCGAATTTGAAATTAGATAGGTTGTAGCTTACTTGTGGAGCTATGCGGTACAAATGATCCAGAACTTGTTGTGAAGCATCATAAAAACTATAGCCGTAAGCCGTCATTTTTTTTCCTTTTCTCAAATCGAAATTATCATTCGATCCAAGATTATTGGCAGCACCAAGTAGTAGTCCTACTTGTAGCTTGGTACCATAAACAAGGTTTACCCAGGTATTCATGCTTTTTAGGTTTGTATACGAAAGTACAGTAGCAGAATCGCTGGCGTACTTACTTACTCCGTAGCCCCCCAGCATAAGTTGGTCGCTCAGATTTTCACCATAAGTTGTTTTTCCTTTTAGCTGCAATTTACCATTTACATATTGAGCATATGCGCTTGCACTCAATGAGCTAATTGTTGCGTCATTAAGTTGTTCCGGCTTTAAAGTTTTGAAGTCAGCACCAACACCCAATGTCCAGTGTTTTGTTTTATTCTCCAGTCCGACGAAAAGATCAGGGGCAATTGCATTTTTCATGTATGTATTCGAAGTTCCGGCAGGTCCTTGCGAAGCATATTGCATTTCGTACAAAGCTGCAGCCGTTAGTGAAAGCGTTTTGCTGAGTGACTCTTTGACGCGAACTTGCGGACTGCGGTTAAAAGGTTGGAACGGGCCTCCGGCGTTGGCAGAGAAAGTGGTTGGAACAATACTTCCAAATAATGGATGCCAGGTTTGACCAACTAATAATTCGGTTTTTTCCCAGTTCAGTTTCATAAATGCCTGACGAATACGGAAAACATAGTAATATGTTCCGAATCCGGCAAAGTCGGCTTCAATTTTTCCGCTTGATTTAGCACCAAGAATCGGTGCACCGGTTAAATCAACTCCAATGCGTGAGTTTACGCTGAGCATTTCGGCCTGAGCCACAGCATTTTTATCAACACCGGCAGCGTTTAGCTCAATTGGTTTTGGGAATAACTGAATGATTCCATCCACCATTTCCACATTTTGACGAGAATTGTAAAAGAAATCGTTAGATACAAAACCGTATACTTTTAATTTCGTAGGTTCTTGCGCAATGGCAAGGGTTGAAAAAGCAATGAAAAATAACGGAAGTAGTTTTTTTGAATTCATGTGATGTTAGTAAGTAGTTTTTTGTCTGATGTATGTTGTTTTTATGCAGATCTACAAGAAGATAATTACTGTTAACTGTAAAAGAGATGTTCAATCAATATTTTTAAACCAATGGCAATCAGGATTATTCCGCCGATTGCTTCTACTTTTACATGGAATCGTTTTCCAAAATGAACACCAATATACATTCCAACGAAAGTGAGGAGAAAGCTTGCCAGACCAATAATTGCGATTGCTTTCCAAATGATACCGGTATAAGGAACAAACACGATACCGGTAGCCAAAGCGTCGATACTGGTTGCCAATGCAAGGGATAGGAGCGAAGCCCATTTGAAAGGATTATTCACCTTGCTGCAATCCGGATCTTGTGGTTGCAGTCCCTCATACACCATTTTTCCACCAATGAGAGCTAGTAGTCCGAAAGCCAGCCAGTGGTCGAAACTCATCATCTCATTTGCAAAGCTGGCACCCAGTGTATAGCCAATTAATGGCATAATAGCCTGAAACAGTCCAAACAATACCGCCATACGAAACGTAAGCCAGAAGAAATATTTCTTGGCACAAATTCCTTTGCTCACCGAAACAGCAAAACAATCCATGGCTAAACCAATGCCAATAATGATAATAGAGAGAATATCCATTTGTTAGAGAGGTAAGGGGTAAGAAAGCAAGAGCTAAGTACTCGGGAAATAACAGAAAAGAGGTAAGAAATAAACAGGCAAACAATTTACTTGCCTCTTACTTCTTACCTCTTACTTCTATTTTCTAAAGCATTTTTTTCACTTGCTCATAAACGTTCTTGCCGTTGAAACCAAGTTTCTCGTCAAGCACAGTGTAAGGAGCTGAGAATCCAAATGATTCTAATCCCCAGATTTTACCGTTAGCACCCACTAAACCAAGTAGGTTTACCGGAAGACCTGCAGTAAGACCGAAAATTTTAGCATCACGTGGTAACACGCTTTCTTGATATTCTGCCGATTGGTTGCGGAAAAGTCCTTCAGAAGGAACCGATACCAAACGAATTTTTACACCGTCAGCACGAAGCAATTTAGCTCCTTCGAACAATGTAGAAACTTCAGAACCCGAAGCTACTAAGATAACATCAGGATTACCATCGCATTCTACCACATAACCACCTTTTTGAGCTTGTTCAGCTTCTGCTTTACGGCTTGCAACGGCAGGAAGGTCGGCAATATTTTGACGGGAAAGGATCAAAGCTGTTGGAGTAGTTGTGTTTTCCATAGCCATTTTCCAAGCCACAGTACATTCTTCAACATCAGCAGGACGAAGAACCAACATAGAGTTGTGACCTTTGTGGTTTTTCAATTTTTCCATCAAACGGATTTGTGCTTCTTGTTCTACCGGCTCGTGAGTTGGTCCATCTTCACCTACGCGGAAAGCGTCGTGTGTCCAGATAAATTTCACAGGTTGTTCCATCAAAGCAGCCATACGCACAGCTGGTTTCATATAGTCAGAGAAAACAAAGAAAGTAGCACAAGCAGGGATAACACCACCGTGCAAGCTCATACCGATACACAAACAAGCCATGGTCAACTCAGCCACACCTGCTTGAAGGAATGCGCCAGAGAAATCATCTTTTGTAAATGCTTTGGTGTTTTTCAAGAAACCGTCTGTTTTATCAGAGTTTGATAAGTCGGCACTTGTTACTACCATGTTTTCAACTTGTTTTGCCAATTCACCCAAAACGGTTGCCGAAGCAGCACGTGTTGCCTGACCCGGTTTTTGAAGTACGGCATCCCAGTTCATGTTTGTTTTTCCGGAAAAGAAGAACGCCAATTTCTCTGCCAATTCAGGGTTTTCTTTAGTCCACGCAGCTTTAGCAGCTTGTTTGGTAGCTACGATAGCAGCCAATTCTTCAGCACGTTTAGCATACAATGCTTTTGTTTCTTCGAAAAGAACAAATGGATTTTCAGGGTTTCCGCCTAAGTTTTTGATACTTTCGGCATAAGAAGCACCACATTCACCCAATGGCATACCGTGAGTAGCACATTGACGTTCGAAGCTTGAACCATCAGCTTTCAAAGCACCTTTACCCATAATTGTTTTACCAATAATAAGGGTTGGACGAGCTGTTTCGGCTTTTGCTTCGGTTAATGCTTTGCGAATTTGTTCTGCATCGTTACCGTTGATTTCAATTACTTTCCATCCCCAAGCCAGGTATTTCTGAGCTACGTTTTCGCTCGTAACCGCATTGGTTTCTGTCGAAAGTTGAATGTCGTTCGAGTCGTAGAACATAATAAGGTTATTCAATCCCAAGTGACCGGCAATACGACCTGCACCTTGTGAAATTTCTTCCTGTACTCCACCATCAGAAATGAAAGTGTAAATTGTTTGGCTCATTAGTTCGCCAAAGCGTGCTTTCAAAAATTTTGCAGCGATAGCAGCACCTACAGCGTAGGTATGACCTTGTCCAAGAGGGCCTGATGTGTTTTCCACACCACGCATGATGTCTACTTCTGGGTGACCGGGGGTTGGACTTTCCCATTGACGGAATTGTGCAAGTTCCTCCATGGTATATTTTCCGGTGCAAGCTAACACAGAATATAACATTGGTGACATGTGACCCGGATCAAGGAACATACGGTCGCGACCTTCCCAAGTTGGATTTTTTGGATCGTACTCTAAAAATTCAGAATAAAGTACATTGATAAAATCTGCACCACCCATGGCACCACCCGGGTGACCCGATTTTGCTTTCTCTACCGCTGACGCTGCCAAAATACGGATATTGTCGGCTGCGCGGTTTAAAATTTGTGTTGAATTCATACTTCTAAAAATTGGTTGTTTTTGTTGTTTATATTTGTTGGTTGTTTTTCTTGTTTTGTTGGAAGAAATTAGAATTTGTATCCAACCGTGTAGCTGAATCCCCAGTTGCTGCTGGCATTTTTACCATATCCGGGAATATACCACGGACTTATCTCTCCTTCTTTATCTGTAGTCAGTAAATGCTTATTGCGCAACGACCATCCCATATGAATGTTTTTGACCACTTCTACACGAATACCAAATACCAATTCGAACCAAATTTTGGTGGGGCTCAGTTTGCTTTCGGGAAGTGTCTGGTAGGCTCCCCAATAATCATTACTGATAACCATGTTGTTAATGGTGTAGGTTGCATTTGTCATACCCAGTCTCAATCCCAGTAAAAAGAGGTTGGGGCTTAGTTTACTGTCCTTTTTCTTTTTTACTAAATTGAAATCCATTCCCACGCGACCAAAAAAACCGTTGGTTTTGAACCGGATATCTTCAAGCGATGTTTTGTTTACACTGGCGTAACCCAACTCAACAATCGGTAGGTATTTGTGCTTAAGCTCTATTTGTGCTCCGGCTTCCACCGAATATATATCTTTCGACAGAAGCGTTGAACTTGCAATTGATGCTGCATCAACTTGCAGGGTCATTCCATCCCACCATTTTACGTTGGGTGTTTTGACTTCCGGCTTTTTTTCTTGTTTGTCCTGTGCTCGAATAGATGAAGCAACAAAGCAAATCAACAAACTAATTAATAAATATTTGTAGGTGGTCTGCATTTGTTGCGTTGACTTTGTGATTAATAATTTTGACCGAATCGATCAAATTAGTTGTTGTAAGAACCGTATCGATAGCATGTACTTTCATACAGCCACATTCCAATGAAAGATAATAATCGGTATTCGTATGCAGTACTTCAATCGTATCTTTTGTTGTTTTGAAGCTGAGTACGAATTTAGAACTGTTTTCAAATTTATTTAAAGGCAAATAGATATTTTGAATAGATTTTGATTTGTATAAAATAGAATCAATCAAAGTTCCATTAGCTGCCAATCCTCTTACCGATAAGGTATCAAGACCTTGTGCTCTGGTGACGTATACAAGCTTCGTAGTATCGGTTAAGGCTCGTGTATAAAAACCAACTCCCATTTTTGCAATTCGGTCTTCGGTGCAATCTTCACTACTTGTACACGAAATGCCAAGTATCAGGATAGCTATGAGGAGTAAGTATGTATTTTGTTTCATTTTGTTTTGTATGATTTCAGCTGGAGTTATTGTAAGAGTATTCTTACTTCCTTTTTCAATTTATCCATGGCTAATTCGGAAGGTGTATTTTCACTGGAATTATATACCTGGATAATAAGTTCGGCCAAAACGGAGGCCGAATCATTCGGTTTGCAATCGGCAGCTGTGCTGTTTACCAGTCGTAGCAGGCTTTCCTGCGCGCTGCGTATGTGGTTCCACACTTCATCGCTCACATAAATCTGTTGCGATAGATTGTGCGAAAATTCCTGACGTATGCTTGCCAGCAACTGTGTGTGAAGTTCCAGATTGGTCATGCCCGGTTTAGCTACACTTACAATTAAAGTGCTGGGGATGGTGCGCTCCAATACCAATATCAAACGTTCATAAGCCCTCAGGCGAATAGGAGTAAGGGTAGCCGAAGCGTCTTTGCGCAATTCGTAATTACGACGTTTTTCTTCGTTGCGCAACAGTTTATCAATGAGCAAATAAGCCGTTAATAAAACGACCAAAGCCGGCAAGATGTATTTTAGTATCTCCATTATTTCCATTGCTCTTATTCTGATAACTATTTACGGATAATTACTTGCCGAATTAAATTTCCTTTTCAATTTTATAATTGTTGCGCTCTGTAGAGTTACGCGCGACTATTTCACCAACAAATCCGGCCAAAAATAACTGAGTTCCCAACATCATGGCCAACATGGCGAGGTAAAAATAAGGACTGTCGGTTACCAACGGAGCTTTTACGTGTTCTATGATGGCAACCAGTTTATTTACTCCAACGGCAATTACCGCCAAAAAACCTAGTAAAAACATTATACTACCGTACAATCCAAAGAAATGCATTGGTTTTTTGCCGAATTTAGAAAGAAACCAAAGTGAAATAAGATCCAAATAACCATTTACAAAACGGCTTAAACCGAATTTTGTTTCACCGAACTCGCGTTTACGATGTTCCACCACTTTTTCGCCAATGCTGGTAAATCCGGCATTTTTTGCTAAATAGGGGATGTAACGATGCATTTCGCCGTACACTTCGATGTTTTTTACCACGTCGTTGCGATAGGCTTTCAGTCCGCAGTTCATGTCGTGCAGTTTCAAACCGGTTACTTTGCGGGCAGTAGCGTTGTATATTTTGGAAGGAATATTTTTAGTGAGTTTTGAGTCGTAGCGCTTCTTTTTCCAGCCCGAAACTAAGTCATAGTTTTGGTTCTTAACCATTTCGAATAATTCCGGAATCTCGTCAGGGCTGTCCTGCAAGTCGGCATCCATGGTAATTACCACGTCGCCCTGTGCAGCACGGAACCCGCAATACAAGGCAGGCGATTTTCCGTAGTTATGACGGAACTTTATGCCGCGCACGTTTTGCGACCGTTTTTGAAGCGATTCTACCACCTCCCACGATTTGTCGGTGCTACCGTCGTTTACAAACACAACTTCGTAGCTGAATTTGTTTTCATTCATCACACGTTCAATCCATTCGAAGAGTTTTGGCAACGACTCTTCTTCGTTGTAAAGTGGTACTATTATCGAAATATCCATGTTTAATTTGGTTACAAGTTACAAGTTACAAGTTACAAGTAGCACGTTCTTTTTTACAGACTGCTAACTGATTGCTGTTCACTGTTGACTGAATAATTACTGTTGACTGAATAGATTTTTTTCTTTTTTTACAAATGCAGCCATTATAATTCCAACGATTGTACCCATGACAAGGTTTGTAAACACGTATATCATTGAGAATGTAGCAGGTTTAAGCATGCTTTCCACTTGCGATACACTTGCATCGTTCATTGGGAATTTCATCAATTCCATGGTTTTCATGGTTTCCTGAAACATGTTTTCCAAAAACGCAGTGTTGATAAACTGGAAATAAACAAATTTTATAACCGTAGATATCAAAGCAGCATAAAAGAAAGTGAGCAGGATATAAAGTAATGATTTTCCGTACGAAATTGAACCTTCACACTCGTTGTCGCGAAAACGGATGGACAACTTGTACATAATAACGACAATGAAAACGGCAATTGCGTAGGTAAGCAGAGCCAAAGCAGTGATTTTTGTAACAGAAAGAACAAAGTTTAGCGAGAATAACGCTCCTAAGATAAGGCCACCGTGCATGGCCGACTTGACAATATTTTGTTTCATGAATCCGATTTTTGATAGATGCACAAAAGTACAAAAAAACTGCTAATACTAAAAGGAAAAATACAACTAAACGCACGGGATGATATTTAGAGAATAGTTTCTGTTACAAACTATACTTTTTTTATGATCATATTCCGGTTTTTGAAAGAAAAAATGCGTTCAATTGAAGCTCCCCAAATCTGAAACTCTAAAATAAATCGTATCTTTGTGCCTGCAAAAAAAAATAGCCCCAAATTTTAAATAGCTATATTGAAGCGTTTAGAAGTGGATTGTCTTTTTTTGAAAATATGAATTGTGCATTATTAATTATGAATTGTTATGAATATATCGTATAATTGGCTAAAACAGTACATTAACATTGATGTAACCCCCGATGCATTGTCGAAAGCGCTAACTTCTATCGGTTTAGAAGTGGGTGGAGTAGAAGAAGTTCAAACCGTAAAAGGTGGACTGGAAGGCTTGGTAATTGGCGAAGTGCTTACCTGCGGAGCGCACGAAAACTCCGACCATTTACACGTTACTACTGTCAATGTAGGTGCCGGTGAACCTTTACAAATTGTATGCGGAGCACCTAATGTGGCTGCCGGACAAAAAGTGGTGGTGGCAACTGTGGGAACGAAACTTTACTCGGGCGACGAAAGTTTTAGCATTAAACGATCAAAAATACGTGGCGTAGAATCGCTTGGAATGCTTTGTGCGCAAGATGAAATCGGTATTGGAACGAGTCACGATGGTATTATCGTTTTGCCGGCCGATGTGCAGGTTGGAACATTAGCCAAAGATTACTACGGCATCAAAAGCGATTATTTACTGGAAGTAGATATTACACCTAACCGTGTGGATGCTGCTTCGCACTTTGGTGTGGCGCGCGATTTGGCTGCATTTTTTGCTTTGAAAGATAAATCGGTACAACTCACTCGACCTTCGGTGGATGCTTTTGCCGTTCAAAATACCAACCTCACCATTCCGGTAGTGGTGGAGAATACGGATGCTTGTCCGCGTTATTCGGGTGTAACTATTTCGGGTGTTACGGTTACCGAATCGCCGGAGTGGTTGAAAAATTACCTGCAAATTATCGGACTTCGTCCTATCAACAATATTGTGGATGCTACCAATTTTGTGTTGCACGAATTGGGACAACCGCTTCACGCTTTCGATGCCGACAAAATTAAAGGGGACGAGGTGCGTGTGAAAAACATGCCGGAAGGAACTGTTTTTACAACTCTTGATGGTATTGAACGCAAACTGAATGCTGCCGACCTGATGATTTGCAACGCTGAAAATGCAATGTGTATTGGTGGTGTGTTTGGTGGATTGGACTCAGGTGTAACGGAAACGACCAAAAATGTATTTTTGGAAAGTGCTTATTTTAATCCGGTAACGATTCGTAAAACGGCTCGTCGTCATGGGTTGAATACCGATGCTTCGTTCCGTTTCGAGCGTGGATGCGATCCTACCAACACTATTTACGTGTTGAAACGTTGTGCTTTGTTGATTCAGGAAGTGGCCGGTGGACAAATTTCCAGCGAAATAGTAGATGTTTATCCGGAAGAAGTAAAACCATTTGTGGTAGAGCTTTCGCTTCGCAAAGTAAATACCTTGATTGGAAAAGAAATTGGCAAAGAAAATATCGAAACCATTCTTGCGGCACTCGAAATGAAAATTGTGAGCCAAAACGAAGAAGGATATGTGCTGCATGTTCCGGTGTATCGTGTGGATGTGCAACGTGACGTGGATGTGATTGAAGATATCCTGCGTATTTATGGTTATAATAATGTAGAAATCGGCGATACGCTGAAATCGAACCTGAGCTTCGGTAGCAAACCGGATAGCTATAAATTGCAACACCTTATCTCGGAGCAACTGACTGCTCAGGGCTTCAACGAGGTGTTGAACAACTCGCTTACCAAAGGCGGTTATTATACCGACCTGACTTCATATCCTGCTGCTAACTCGGTGAAAATGCTTAATCCGCTAAGTTCCGATCTGAACGTGATGCGTCAAACCATGCTTTTTGGAGGATTGGAAAATATTGCCCGCAATATCAACCGTAAGAATGCCGATTTGAAGTTCTACGAATTTGGTAACTGCTACTATTACAATGCCGAAAACAAAAAAGAAGGCGAAGCATTGGCAGCCTATTCCGAAGATTTTCATCTTGGATTATGGCTCACCGGCAACAAGCGTGCTCAATCGTGGGTAGCTGCCGAAGATAAATCGAGCGTATACGAATTGAAAGCATTTGTCGAAAACGTATTTGCACGTTTGGGCTTTACCATGCGTAAACTGGTGGTGGGCGAGTATGCCAACGACCTGTTGAGCGAAGCATTGACCGTTTACACCCGTTCCGGAAAACAATTGGCAGTGTATGGCATTGTATCACCGAAGATTCGCAAGATGATGGATATTGATGCTGAGGTATATTTTGCCGATTTGAACTGGAATGCTATTCTTGCTGAACTTGGCGACCAAAAAGTGCGTTATACCGAACTGGCTAAATTCCCTGAAGTGAAACGCGATTTGGCGTTGTTGCTCGATAAGAGTGTAAGCTTTGCCGAAATAGAAAAAATAGCTTTCGAAACCGAACGTAAACTGCTGAAAAGCGTTAATCTGTTCGATGTTTACGAAGGCAAGAACCTGGAAGAAGGTAAAAAATCGTACGCAGTAAGTTTTGTGTTGCAAGACGAAACCAAAACCCTTACCGACGGACAAATAGAGCCGATAATGAAGAAATTGCAAGGCAATTTTGAAACAAAACTAGGAGCGAAACTGAGATAGCAGTTTTCAGTCATCAGTCATCAGTCATCAGTCATCAGTAAATACTTACCGCTTACTGATGACTGATTACTCCTTGCTCCTGATAAATAATAAGAAGATGAACAACGAAGAACTCTCATTTACTGGAAAAATTCTCCATACCCCTTACGCAAAGCCTGATGCCTATGGTGCATTGAGCATGCCGGTTTATCAATGTGCTGCTTTCGAATTCGAAACGGCAGAGATGATGGAAGCTGCGTTTATGGGAAAGGTGGCCGAACATACTTACTCACGCATTACAAACCCTACGGTGCAGTATTTCGAAAGCCGTGTGCAAAATATGACGGGTGCATTTAGCGTGACGGCTTTGAACTCGGGCATGGCAGCTATTTCCAATGTTATTATTACGCTGGCGCAGACCGGTAGCAATATCGTTACTTCGCGTCATTTGTTTGGTAATACCTATTCGTTCTTCGCATCAACTATGGCAGCATTCGGCGTGGAAACACGTTTTTGCGACCTCACGAACCCCGACGAAGTAGAAGCACATATTGATGATAATACCTGTGCTGTTTTTTTGGAAATTATCACCAATCCGCAAATGGAAGTGGTAGATCTGAAAGCTATTTCGGCTATTACCAAGAAAGCAGGAGTTCCGTTGGTGGCGGATACCACGATTATCCCTTTCTCGGCTTTTAAGGCCAAAAACTGGGGTGTAAACATCGAGATTGTATCGAGCACAAAATATATTTCTGGTGGAGCAACCGGTTTGGGTGGTCTGATTTTGGACTATGGTAACTTTAACTGGATTTCGGCACCTAAGCTGCACGCTATGGCGAAGGAGTTCGGACCGGCGGCATTTACCGCTAAGCTTCGCAAGGAAATCCACCGTAACCTGGGCGCCTATATGACTCCGCAAGCAGCCTATATGCAAACCCTTGGGTTGGAGACATTGACCTTGCGCTACGAGCGTGCCACCGGCACTTGTCTGCAATTGGTACAACGTCTGCAAACGCTCGCTAAGGTGGAGTCGGTGAACTATACTGCCCTTCCCGAAAACAAATACTACACGCTAAGCAAAAATCAGTTTGGCAAACAACCCGGAGCTATGTTTACCTTCAATTTAGAGTCGCGCGAAGCCTGCTTTACGTTCCTCAATAAGTTGAAGCTGGTAAAACGTGCCACCAACCTGTTCGATAATGTCAGTTTGGCCATTCACCCTGCCAGCACCATCTTCGGGACATTTACCCCCGAGGTGCGCAAAGAAATGAACGTGTCCGACAAAACCATTCGTATCTCGGTGGGACTGGAAGATGTGGAGGATTTGTTCCGTGATTTCGAACAAGCAATAATGTAAGATAATTGACAGTTGACAATTGATAGTTGACAGTTAAGCATAATCCCCTCAAATCGAATAAATCGATTTGAGGGGATTTTTGGTTTTTATTCAGATTCCACATTTTCAATTTCTCGTGTCGGTTTGTACCAGTTTATTTTACCTGAAAAATACATTATAGTTCCCAAAATAATAAATAAACCAATACTGCCAATGAGTAAAGCGATATCTTCTAATTGAAGAACAACATATAAGAATAGGTATAGAATTCCCAGGAATGTAACAAGAATGCTGGTCTGCATTTTATTTTTAAAAATGCTATGGGCATATGTGGCAATTAGTCCTATAGTGGCAATAGTAGCAAGTAGATAAGCTATTCCAAAGTTTAGTTGTTCTGAAATAGATAATAATAAGCTATAAAACAGAATAAGAGCAATACCCACTAACAGATATTGAATGGGGTGAATTCTGGTTTTTGTCAGTATTTCCACAAAAAAGAATACTACAAATGTGAGTGCGATAAACATGAGAGCATATTTTGCAGATCGCATATTTTGTTGATAATGATCAACCGGATCGACCATATTTACACCAAATGAAGTGTCGCTGAACGACTGAAATTCTTTATCTGTCCATGTTTCAGGGATGTTCCGATTAAAATGGAGAACTTTCCATTTGGCTGTGTAGCCTTTGTCGTTTATGTTGTACTCAGGTGTAAAACTGCCAATAAACCCCGGAGATTTCCATGCTCCATTCATCGATACAAGTGTTGTTTTGCCTACAGGAATAAAATTGATATTACTGCTTCCATTTAATTTGAGGTTGGTGCTAAATGTCAGGTCGTTGGAAGATTGCCATGAGTCATAATTCTTAAGTGTTATAACCAAACCTTGCCCGATAGCATCTTTTGCTCCACCCGCTTCGGCGGTGAAGTGAGAATTATTTAAAACAAAATCAAGATTGTTTGTCATTCCCCGCAAATCAGAAATTCCAATTCGAATTGATGCCTCTTTCCATTGTATTACGCTATTGGCAGGTACTCCAAGGTCTAATTTCCTAAACTTTCCACTGATATTCAATTCGCTTTTGTATAATATTGATTTATAGATCCCATAATGTCGTTCTTCGGGGATTAACGTGGCATTAATCGTAAGTAGCTCAGGTGTTAGATAGAGCTTGTGAATTTCAGTTTCGACAATGTTCTTTTCATTTAGATTCTTGGTTTGGTAGGGAATTTCCAGTACCGGGCCATTTACAGTTTGCGCATTACTCCATTTCGAATTAATTTTTTGAATTGTTTCTTCGCTACGTTGCTGTCTTTCGCTAATCAGGTTTTGAATCATTGCACCGGGAATGAGCATTAATAGCGTCAGAAAACCAATGATGATGGCTTTGAGGGTGATTGATTGGCTGAACTTTTCGGCCTTTTCTTCGATTGTTTCCATAAGTTTAATTTATTTGTTATTAATGTATAGTTGAAAAGAACTTTGAATTTCAAAGTATATTGGTAAAAAAAATTATCTGATTAGACTTTCGAGAGCATTTAGATGGTCTTTAAAGCATTGACGTCCCAAATCTGTTATCGAAAAATTAGTATTCGGTTTGCGTCCAATAAATTGTTTTGTGCATTTAATGTATTCAAGTCCTTCGAGTGCTTTAATATGACTGGCCAAATTACCATCGGTTAGTTCAAGCAATTCCTTAATCGTGCCGAAATCGGCCGAGTCATTCACCATTAAAATAGACATGATTCCAAGACGGATTCTACTTTCAAAGGCTTTGTTCAGATTTGCTATTATAGTTGCCATGTGTTATTTTAAATCGTATTTTTTGTACATGATCGCACCGTAAATTATATGGCAAATGCCAAACCCAATAGTCCAGAAAATGATACCATTGTACAAAAATATTGCTGCAGCAATACCTAGTATAACTTCTGTAATACCAAGATAATGAATTTCATCAAATGTATATCTGGAGGCATTAATGAGGGCAAAACCATAAAAAATTAAGGTGATTGCTGCCACGATTTCAATTTCTCCGCGATAAATAAAAATCAACGAAAGAATACCACCCGTAATTAACGGAATACACAAATTATATAAAGTTTTCATTGTTACTTTATTGAATAACCTTTGATTCATCTTTTTGGCCTTTTTCCAGGAAAAAAATATGCCAAAGCCAATTGAAAGAGACAATACAATGAAGGCAGTCGTCAATAATATTAATATCGCTTGAGGTCGACTGTAATCAGTTGCTGAAGGGTCACGCAATATGTACAAGTAGGCAAATGCTGCACCAGCAGTTGCTGTCAGTCCTGCTAATATGCCCGATAGTCCACTTAATGACAAAAACTTGGATGATTTTTCCATCATCTCTCGTATAGCTTTTAAATCTTCTAATTGTTTTTCCATTTTGTTTCAACAATAATAAAAGTACTTTGAGATGCAAAGTTATACTAATTTTCTTTATGACAAAGTATATTTACAATAATTAACTTAGGTTGTGCCTTTTCCGCTAAATTAATCGGATTTCTTCTGGTTAATAAATTCGAACTTGTTAGTACTTCATTTTTTTTCTGGAAGTAATAGTGAGTGAAAGGTCATATTCCTCTCCACATATTTTCCCCTAATCCCCAGTGCTAATTTTTCCTTTTGTTGAAAAAAATGTACCTTTGCGTTTCTTTTTCATCAAACTGCAGAATGACTTACCAAACGCATATACTTTCTAACGGACTTCAACTAATTCATAAACCTGATACTTCGGCCGTGGCCTATTGTGGCCTGGTGATTAATGCCGGATCGCGCGACGAGGCGGATGCGGAGCAGGGCATGGCGCACTTTATCGAGCACATGCTTTTTAAAGGAACCGAAAAACGTCGTTCGAGTCATATTATCAATCGGTTGGAGAATGTGGGAGGGGAGCTAAACGCTTTTACTTCGAAGGAGGAAACTGTCGTTTATGCCACGGTGCTGAACGAGTATTTCGAACGTGCCATGGAGTTGATAGCGGACATTGTGCTGCATTCTACCTTTCCGCAAAAGGAAATTGACAAGGAAGTGGTGATTATTGTGGACGAGATTCAGTCGTACAACGATAGTCCTTCGGAACTTATCTACGACGATTTTGAGGAAATGCTTTTCGAACACCATGCCATTGGTCATAATATTTTGGGCAAGGCCGAACTTCTGGTCAACTATACCACCGAAGATGCGAAGCGATTCGTGGCGAAACATTATTCTCCTCAGGAAATGGTGTTTTTTACATTGGGCGATATAAACTTCAAGCAGTTGATTCGTTGGGCGGAGAAATACCTCACTACCGAATCTGCTCCAGAGCGCCTTCCCGAACGTGTGGCACCTACTGTTTATACTCCGTCGCGTCGCGAAATTATTAAAAATACACATCAGGTACATTTCATTGTGGGCAATAGAGCGTATGATCTCTATCACCCCAAGCGCATGGGATTGTATTTGCTGAACAATATACTGGGTGGTCCGGGCATGAACAGCCTGTTGAACCTGTCGCTGCGCGAAAAGCACGGACTGGTTTACAATGTGGATTCGAACTACCAACCCTTTGTTGATACGGGCATGTGGAGCGTGTATTTTGGTTGCGATGTAGAAAATGCTGCCAAATGCGAACAGTTGGTGTACGCCGAACTGCAAAAACTCCGCGACCAACCTTTGCCCGAAAGTGCGTTGAAGAAATATAAACTTCAACTGTTGGGACAAATGGCCATTGCCAGCGAACAAAAAGAAAGTCTGGCACTGAGTTACGGCAAAAGTTTTATGCGCTACGGTAAAATTGATGACCTGGAAACGGTGCGTAAAAAGATAAATGCCATTACTGCCGAAGAACTACAAACAATTGCGCAGGAGATTTTTCAGGAGGAGCAGTTGTCGGTGCTACGGTATGTTTAAACAGTCAACAGTAATCAGTCAACAGTTAGCAGTGAACTGTAAATAAATGTAGAATCTTTAAAACATGGCCTATGTTGGAAAAGAGTTTAGTTTACGATAAAGCCTATCACTTTGCAATAAGAATTGTAAAAGCGTATAAATTCTTACAAGCAGAAAAGAAGGAGTTTGTTTTATCCAAACAATTATTGAGATGTGGCACCTCTATAGGTGCAAACATTGCTGAAGCGAACGGAGCAATCTCTGATAATGATTTTTCGGCTAAAATGAGCATTGTTTATAAAGAGTCCTTGGAATCGAAATATTGGTTGTCGCTATTAAAAGATACCGACTATATAGAAGAAAAAGTATATTTAAGCCTTTTCTCAGATCTGGATGAAATAGGGAAAATGCTTTTTTCCATTATAAATACCACGAGAATACAAAAACAAGTAAAAAAATAGTTTGACTGCAAACAGTTAATTGTATCCAGTTTCACCAACTGTTTACTGATAACTGTTTACTGATAACTGATAACTGATAACTGATGTTAGACGATTACATTTTATCCCATTCGGATGCTGAGCCAGGTTATTTGGCCAAGGTGAACAGGGATACGCATTTGAAGATGATAAATCCGCGAATGCTTTCGGGTGCATTTCAGGGGCGTGCATTGGCTATGTTTTGCCATATGATTCAACCGAAACGCATACTGGAACTGGGCACATTCACGGGCTATTCTGCCTTGTGTATGGCCGAAGCGTTGGGCGAGGAGGGTGTACTGCACACCATCGAATGTGATGATGAAGCCGAAGATTTCATTCGGGCTAATTTTGCCGGTTCGGAACACGGACACAAAATCCGGTTGCACATTGGCGATGCTCTGACGGAGATAGAGAAGCTTGACGAAATCTTTGATGTTGTTTTTATTGATGCCGATAAACGTGAGTACCTGGCCTATTACGAAGCTGTGCTGCCGAAGATTCGTCAAGGTGGTTTTATTCTTGCCGATAATACGTTGTGGGACGGAAAGGTACTGAAACCAATAGAACCGAACGATAAACAAACCATTGAAATTTGCCGGTTCAACGACTTTGTGGCTGCTGACCCGCGGGTTGAAAAAGTGATATTGCCATTGAGAGATGGACTGACGGTGATACGGAAACAGTGATCAGTAAACAGTTATCAGTGAACAGTAATAGTAATGTAAAATTTTTAAAACGTGGCCTATGTTGGAAAAGAGTTTAGTTTACGATAAAGCCTATCACTTTGCAATAAGAATTGTAAAAGCGTATAAATTCTTACAAGCGGAAAAGAAGGAGTTTGTTTTATCGAAACAATTATTGAGATGTGGCACCTCTATAGGTGCAAACATTGCTGAAGCTAATGGAGCAATCTCTGATAATGATTTTTCGGCTAAAATGAGCATTGCTTATAAAGAGTCCTTGGAATCGAAATATTGGTTGTCGCTATTAAAAGATACCGATTATATAGAAGAAAAAGTATATCTAAGCCTTTTCTCAGATCTTGATGAGATAGGGAAAATGCTTTTTTCCATTATAAATACCTCGAGAATACAAAAACAAGTAAAAAAATAGTTTAATCGCAAATAGTTAATTATATCCAGTTTCACTTACTGCTTACTGATAACTGTTAACTGATAACTGAAAGATATGTATATTTATGAATTAGAATTAAAAGTGCGCGACTACGAGTGCGATATTCAGGGTGTTGTGAATAATTCTGTGTATCAGAATTACCTGGAGCATACGCGCCATGAGTTTTTGGAAGCGAACCACATCAGCTTTGCCGAACTGCACGAACAAGGTATTGATGCCATGGTATCGAGTATCGAAATAGCTTACAAAACGCCGTTGAAACCCGGCGATAGTTTTATTTCCAAACTTTATGTCACCCAGGAAGGGGTGCGCTATATCTTTCATCAGGTCATTTATCGGAAGTCCGATAATAAGCTGGCCATTAAGGCAAAAGTGAATGCAGTGGTGGTTATCAATGGAAAATTGGCCGCTTCGCTTTCCGAATTCGACGAATTAGTGGCACGCAGTCAGGCCAAAGAGGTCTAAACTATTTGCCTATTTACTTGTTTATCCAATTAATAATTAAACTTCAAATATTTTATGAACGAATTTTTAGAAATAGAAGAAAATATAGTTCGAATGCTTAAAACGGTGTTCGACCCCGAAATTCCAGTAAACATCTACGATTTAGGATTAATTTATAAAATTGATCTGGGCGAGGACGGAAAACTTATTATTGAAATGACCCTAACGGCTCCAAACTGTCCTGCTGTAGATTTTATTGTGGAAGATGTGCGCATGAAAGTGGGTAGTGTAGAAGGGGTAAAAGAAGTTGATGTTCAGATTGTGTTTGAACCCGCTTGGGACAAAGAAATGATGAGCGAAGAAGCGCAACTTGAATTAGGATTCTTATAAATAGAGTTGACAGTTGATAGTTGACAGCGAATGCTTTTTACTTATACTAACTATCAACTATCAACTATCAACTATCAACTAACAATGATCTATTTTATCTCTGATGCCCACTTGGGTTCGCGTTTGGTAAAGAACCCGAGAGCACACGAAAAAAAAATAACGGATTGGCTGGATAGCGTAAAGAAAGACGCTACAGCTATCTATCTTCTTGGCGATATGTTCGATTTTTGGTACGAGTATCGCACCGTAGTTCCAAAGGGCTATGTTCGTTTTCTGGGTAAACTGGCCGAATTGGTGGATGCCGGTATAGAAATCCATTTCTTCACGGGCAACCACGATATCTGGACTTTTGGTTATCTTGAACAGGAAGTCGGACTTATCGTGCATCGTGGTCCTGTTGAGCTCGAAATAGGCAATAAGCGCTTTTTCTTAGCGCACGGCGACGGCTTAAATGCAAATGACAAAGGATTCCAGCTGTTGCGAAAAATATTCCACAGTCGTACGGCACAACGGTTATTCAGGCTGGTGCCTGCTCAGCTGGGTCAGAACTTTGGATATGCCTGGTCGAAAAGAAACAGATTGAGAATTTTACACCTCGAAAATAAATTTCTGGGCGAAGAAAAAGAAGATTTGGTGGTCTTTTCAAAGAAATATGTGTTGGATCACAATGTCGACTTCATGATTTATGGTCACCGACATATACTACTGGATTTAGAAATAAAGGATAAAAAACGAGTGGTTATCCTGGGTGACTTTGTGAGTATATTTTCTTACGGAGTGTTCGATGGCGAAAATTTCCATTTGGAAAACGTGCCCGAAGATCAACAGGTCTGGTAAACTGGAGACCCCAAACCCCTAAAGGGGCTTAAAGACCAGGTCTCTGATAGCTCGTATTTGAATATTGTATAAAAGGGAAGAGTTTATTGCGTAATTTGCGTTCGTATATTTTGTGGAGGATGGTACGGTGAGTTATGAATTCTGTATGGCCACCGTGCAGCAAGCTACCACACCGGCCGTTTCGGTTCTCAAACGACTATTCCCCAGCGAAACAGGAGCAAAGCCTGCCGACAACGCCTTTTGAACTTCCTCCTTGCTGAAATCACCTTCCGGTCCAATCAGAATAAGTACGTCTGTAGAATTGCTGCATTCTGTTTGCAAAAGTCTTTTATCTTCTTCGTAACAGTGGGCAATGAACTTCTTTGACGCCTGATGTTTTTTTATCAATTCATCAAAAGTGCAAAGTGGATTTAATGTGGGAAAATACGCCTTTACCGATTGTTTGGCGGCCGAAACGATGATTTTTTCCAGGCGTTCGGCTTTAATAATTTTTCGTTCGGAGTAGCGACAAATAATAGGAGTGATTTCGTCAATACCTATCTCGGTAGCTTTTTCGATAAACCATTCGAGGCGTTCGATATTCTTGGTAGGAGCGATGGCAATATGCAATTTATAATCGCGCTTGCCATGTTCCAGTACGGTATCTGTAATCTCAAATCCACAATGCTTTGGATGAGGATTTGTAATTTTCGCTTTATAGAAACCACCTACGCCATCCACCACTTCAATGGCATCGCCCACTTGCAGTCGCAATACTTTGACTGCATGTTGCGATTCTTCTTCTGGAAGAATATGTGCCGAAGCAAGATTTGGAACGTAGAATAAAGCCATTTTCTTTCAGTTATCAGTTCTCAGTAATCAGTCAACAGAAAGCAGTGATTACTGATGACTGTTTACTGTTTACTGTTCACTGTCAATAAATTTCCCCTTTTGCTGCCAACAGAGTGTTTTTCAATAACGAAACAATGGTCATTGGACCCACACCACCCGGAACAGGAGTAATAAATGAACATTTAGGAGCAACTTCGTCGAAGTTAACATCGCCGCTTAAACGGAAACCGCTTTTTGTTTTATCGGAAGGAACACGGGTGGTACCAACGTCAATCACGGCTGCACCATTTTTCACCATGTCACCGGTCAGGAACTCGGGCATCCCCAATGCAGCGATGATAATATCGGCTTGCAAGCAAATTTCTTTCAGGTTTTTAGTGCGGCTATGGCAAACGGTTACCGTTGCGTCGCCGGGATACCCTTTTTGCATCATCAACGAAGCAACCGGTTTTCCAACAATATTACTACGACCGATTACCACACAGTTTTTACCGGCAGTAGGGATTTCGTAACGTTTAATTAATTCTATAATGCCCGAAGGAGTAGCACAAACATAACAAGGTAAACCGATAGACAAGCGACCCACATTTACCGGGTGAAAGCCGTCCACATCCTTACGATAGTCAATTGCTTCGATTACTTTTTGTTCAGAAATATGTTTTGGTAATGGCAATTGAACAATGAATCCGTCCAATTCAGCATCTTTGTTTAGCTCATCAATTTTAGCCAACAGTTCAGCTTCAGTAACACTGTCCTCGAACGTAATTTTAGTTGATTTGAAACCAACTTGCTCACACGATTTTACTTTGTGCGCCACGTAGGTCTCGCTTCCGCCATCGTGTCCAACAATGATGACCGCCAAATGAGGTGCTCTTTTTCCCGAAGCAACGATTTCTTTTACTTCTGCAGCAATTTCTGCTTTTACTTGTTCCGAAATGGCTTTGCCATCAATAATTGTATACATATGCCCCCTTCTTATTCCCCCAAGGGGGAAAGATTTTAAAATGTACGTTTGTAAAAATATTTTCTATTAAACCGTCTTAAAGTCTCCGTCAGCCGACGGAGGATTTAGGGGGCTTTTTATCTTTTTTTTCCAATTTTCAATTTGCCCTGGCTCATGGTGGCCATTTTCATCATTTTGCTGGTCTGATCAAATTGTTTCAGCAAACGGTTTACATCTACAATGGTCGTTCCACTACCGTTAGCAATACGTTGCTTGCGACTTCCGTTCAACAAGCTTGGGTTTTCACGTTCGGTAGGAGTCATAGAGTGAATAATGGCTTCAATTCCTTTGAAAGCGTCATCGCCAATTTCCACATCTTTCAGCGCTTTACCCATACCCGGAATCATTGCTGCCAGATCCTTGATATTTCCCATTTTCTTGATTTGTTGAATCTGAGAAATAAAGTCGTTGAAATCGAATTGATTTTTAGCAATACGTTTTTGCAAACGACGGGCATCTTCTTCGTCGTATTGTTCCTGAGCGCGTTCCACCAGCGAAACAATATCACCCATTCCCAAAATACGGTCGGCCATACGTTCAGGGTAGAACACATCCAATGCGTCCATTTTCTCACCTGTACCAACAAATTTGATAGGTTTGTTTACAACGGTACGGATAGACAGAGCAGCACCACCACGGGTATCACCATCCAGTTTGGTCAGAATCACACCGTCAAAATCAAGGCGCTCGTTGAATTCTTTTGCAGTATTTACAGCATCTTGCCCGGTCATTGCATCCACTTACGAAAAGAATTTCCTGTGGTTGAATGGCTTTTTTGATAGCTGCAATTTCGTTCATCATGGCTTCGTCCACCGCCAAACGTCCTGCTGTATCTATAATTACAACATCGTTGGAGTGTAGCTTAGCATATTTTATTGCGGCTTCGGCAATGGCTACCGGATTTTTGCTTTCCAAATCCGAGAACACAGGTACCTGAAGTTGCTCTCCCAATACTCTCAATTGTTCAATAGCTGCCGGACGATACACGTCACACGCCACCAACAAAGGATTTTTTGATCGTTTTGTTTTTAAATAGTTGGCCAGTTTACCCGAAAAAGTTGTTTTACCCGAACCTTGTAAACCTGACATCAGGATAACGGTTGGCGAACCTTTAAGGTTAATGTCCACATTGGCACCACCCATCAGTTCTTTCAACTCATCGTGCACAATTTTTACCATCAACTGATTTGGTTTCAAAGAGGTAAGCACGTTTTGACCAAGCGCTTTTTCTTTTACGGTATCAGTAAATGTTTTGGCTATTTTGAAGTTTACGTCGGCATCTAACAACGCCTTGCGTACATCTTTGAGCGTTTCAGCTACATTAATTTCGGTAATCTTTCCTTCCCCTTTCAGGATCTTAAACGACCGTTCCAGTCTTTCACTTAACGATTCAAACATATTGTTATAATTAATTTTGTAGTTTTTTTACGAGTGTGCAAAGGTAAAAAAAATGCGTCAATCAGCAAAGTGAATTTTACCTAAGAACTCTGCAAATAAATATGAATTTATTGCTGAGTATATTCTTTTGAAACTCAGAGCTATACATTTTAGATAACTTAAAAGATGAGTATTCAGAATAAAATAGTTCGAATTTATTCCTTAAAAAACGATTTAATGCTTAACTTTGCAACTGTTTTAGTGTTATACTATAAAACAATTAACAATGACTTAGTAGCTCAGCTGGTAGAGCAACAGACTCTTAATCTGTGGGTCGAGGGTTCGAACCCCTCCTGGGTCACTGATAAACAATTCACTATAATTTATTAACTCAAAATTAACGAAAATGAAAAAGAATGGATTAGTAGCTGTCGGTCTAAGCGCAGTTATTTTGTTAGCGAGCTGTAGCTCAATGAGCAAAGCAGTAAAAGGAGGTCTACTAGGTGGTGGCGTTGGTGCTGCAATTGGTGCCGGAGTAGGTGCTTTAATTGGTAAAGACGCTAAGAGTGCCGCGATTGGTGCCGGTATCGGTACTGCTGTAGGTGCAACAACAGGTGTAATTATTGGCAAAAAGATGGATAAAGCTGCTGCTCAGGCTGCTGCTATCGAAGGTGCAAGAGTTGACAGTATCAGAGATGCTAATAACCTGAAAGCATTGAAAGTTACTTTCGATTCAGGAATTTTGTTTGCTACAGGCAAAAGCACTTTAAACACAGCTTCTAAAGATGCTTTGACTAAATTCTCTAAAATTCTGGTTGCTAATCCTACTATGGATATCACTATTTTGGGTCATACCGACAATGTAGGTTCTTTGGAAACGAACCAAAAGCTTTCTCAAGGTCGTGCACAAGCTGTTGCTGAATTCTTGAAATCACAAAACGTTGGCGAAGCTCAAATTAAAGACATTATTGGTAAAGATTTTTCTCAACCGGTTGCAGATAATGCAACAGCTGCAGGTAAAGCTGCTAATCGTCGCGTAGAAGTATACATGTATGCTAGTGCTGCTATGATTAACGATGCTGCTGCTCAGGCAAAATAAGAAATTCAATATTTTAGATAAGGCGTCTGTAAATTTCGATTTACAGACGCCTTTTTTTTGCGGTATCACTTGCCAATTTCAAATTTTACAATTCTAAACGAATTTACATTTTTTATCTAAATGGATAAAAAATGTAAATTTTGGTGGGAATTAATTGTTCGCTCTTATTATTTTATAATTTTGTGTATCAAAAATCGATATTACAAAACAAATTTGTCATGATTCAGGAAAATTTTATACGCCTTTTCGAAGATGGCTTTCGTAAAAACTGGGACCTTCCGGGATTTAGCAACTACGGCGAGAACCTAACGTTGAGCTATGCTGATATTGCTAAAAAGGTGGCGGAACTACATATTTTATTTGATCAATGTGGATTGCAACAAAATGAAAAAGTTGCACTTATTGGCCGTAATAACGCCAACTGGGCGGTTACTTATTTGTCGGTGGTTACCTATGGTGCTGTTATAGTTCCTATTTTGCAGGATTTTAATCCTAACGATGTTCATCATATTACCAATCATTCCGAATCAAAATTGCTGTTTGTGGGCGATGTTATTTGGGAAAACCTGGAGGAGGAGAAGCTGACGACTATTAAAGCTGCTTTTTCTCTTACTAATTTTGATTGTATCACGCTGCTAAATAAAGGTGCAAATAAAGCTGACAATTCGGAGTTGAGTACACCCGATGCTAATGAAGTAAAGTTGGACTTGTCTCAGGTTGATTACAAACTAGTTCATCAATTGTTCAAAGAAAAATATCCTTTTGGCTTTCATCGCGATTGCGTCCGATATGTTGATAAGCCCAATTCCGATGTTGTTTCAATTAATTACACTTCGGGGACTACCGGGTTTAGCAAGGGTGTTATGACCACCGGAAATGCGCTGGCAGGCAATATTACC
The DNA here is from genome assembly GCA_942493025.1 of Paludibacteraceae bacterium. GTDB lineage: Bacteria > Bacteroidota > Bacteroidia > Bacteroidales > Paludibacteraceae > Paludibacter. The sequence continues at coordinate 1,685,930 of OW818663.1, read as the reverse complement.
TTTGGCTTCCGCACGAAGCTGGTAGCGCCCCAATACAGTATAGTGTCTTTTCTGCCTCTGGCGCATGCCTATGGCTGTGCATTCGACTTTTTGACGTCGGTTTGCGCAGGTTGTCATATCCATTTCATCGGCAAGACACCATCGGCAAAAATTCTTCTCAAAGCTTTTGCTGAAATTAAACCGAACGTTATTTTCTGTGTGCCGCTAATTATCGAGAAAATTTATAAAAAGCAGATTCAACCTATGCTTGCCAAGCCTTCTATGCGTTGGGTGTTGAGCATACCTTTTCTCGATCAGACGATCCTGACCCAGATACGCAAAAAGCTTATCGACGCATTTGGTGGTGAATTTTCTGAAATTGTGGTTGGAGGTGCACCGCTAAATGCCGAGGTGGAGGACTTTTTCAATAAAATTAAATTTCCATTCACTGTTGGGTATGGAATGACGGAATGCGCTCCGCTTATCAGTTATTCAAACACAAAAGATTTTATTCCAAAATCGTCCGGTAAAATTTTGGACATAATGGAGGCTAAAATTATGTACCCCGATCCGAATACAGAGGTGGGAGAAATCTATGTGCGTGGTGAAAATGTGATGGTTGGGTATTTCAAGAATCCCGAGGCTACCGCTCAAATTCTGGATAAAGATGGCTGGCTGCATACCGGCGATTTGGGGACTATTGATGCCGAAGGTAATATATTTATTCGTGGAAGAAATAAAACGATGATTTTGAGTGCCAGCGGTCAGAATGTTTATCCGGAGGAAATCGAAGCTAAACTGAATAATATGCCCTACGTGATGGAAAGTCTGGTGGTGGAAAATAACGGGAAACTGATAGCGTTGGTATGTCCCGATTATGAAGCGGTAGATGCAGAAGGAGTAAATCAGGATCAGTTGGAGGTGCTGATGGAGGAGAACCGAAAACTGCTGAATTCCGCCGTGGCTTCGTACGAAGGTGTTATGAAAATCAAATTATATCCGCATGAATTTGAGAAAACACCCAAGAAAAGTATCAAACGGTATCTGTATTCGGCAAGCATGGAAAGCGTGAAATGAGCAAAAAAGAGGTATTTAGTGTTAAAGTTACCCTTTTTTGAAAAAAAGCCCTTGAATGTTTATGTTGGAGCGAAAAAAGATGTATCTTTGCATCGATTTTGAATAGCAAAATTAACATGTTAAATTTTTAATTTTAAAGTAATGAAAAAAGTATTTTTGTTTTGCGTTGTAGCTTTAGCTTTCGCATCTTGTGCTCCTAAGGCAGCTGAACAAGCTCCTGCTGTTGATTCTACTGCTGTTGTTGTTGATACAGTTGCTGCTGTTGATACTGCTGCTGTTGTTGCTGATTCTACAGTTGCAGCTCAGTAATTAAACGTTTTAGTACGTTACAAAAGTCTGTTAGAGTTTTCTAATGGACTTTTTTTTGTTTTGACCCCTCGGAAAGCTTAATTTAATTTCACATTTCACCAGAAAAATAAGCAAAATCACTAATTTTATTGGTCAAACCGAAAAATAATTAAAAAAAAACCGATATTTATTAATGCAGTATAAAAAAACGTTGTATCTTTGCATCGATTTTGAATTGCAAAACAAACATGTTAAATTTTAAAAGGAAAAAAGAAATGAAAAAAGTAATTTTGTTTTTTGTGGTAGCTTTGGCTTTCGCATCTTGTGCACCTAAGGCAGCTGAACAAGCTCCTGCTGTTGATTCTACTGCTGTTGTTGTTGATACAGTTGCTGCTGTTGATACTGCTGCTGTTGTTGCTGATTCTACAGTTGCACCTAAGTAATTAAAAGCTAACGCAAAAAGAAATTCTTGCAAGCGCTAAAAGTCCGTTATTTCGATAACGGACTTTTTTTATTTAAATAAATGTTCAATTCAAGCATTTTTTGTACCTTTGTACACCAAAATTATAAATTTAAAATCAATATGTTACGAATAGCAGTACAAGCCAAAGGAAGGTTATTTGAAGAGACAATGTCTTTGCTTACCGAATCTGGTATTAAGTTAGAATCAGGTAAAAGACTTTTACTATTGCCAGCTCGAAATTTTCCTTTAGAGGTGTTGTTTTTACGCGATGATGATATACCACAAACGGTGGCTGATGGGGTTGCAGATATCGGAATAGTAGGCGAGAATGAATATGCCGAAAAGAAAAAGAATGCTGTCATCACTAAACGATTGGGTTTCAGTAAGTGCAGACTTTCACTGGCCATCCCCAAAGAAGTGGAATACCCGGGAATTTCATGGTTTAATGGAAAGGTTATTGCAACTTCTTATCCCGAAATATTGAAAGATTTTCTGGCTGAACACAACGTAAGTTCTGATATTCATGTAATTACCGGTTCTGTTGAGGTAGCTCCAAATATTGGATTGTCTGATGCCATTTTTGATATTGTAAGTTCGGGTGGTACCTTGGTTACTAATCATTTAAAAGAGGTAGAGGTGTTGATGAAGTCGGAGGCTTTGTTGATTTCGCATCCGGGATTAAGCGCCGAGAAAAAAGCTATTTTGGACGAACTGCTTTTCCGCATCGAATCTGTTCAAATGGCAGAAGATAAAAAATACGTGTTGATGAATGTTCCTACCGAAAATATTGATAAAATCATTGAAGTATTGCCGGGAATGAAAAGTCCAACCATTATGCCTCTGGCAAAAGAAGGATGGAATTCGTTGCATGCGGTTATTGATGAAAAGCAATTCTGGGACATTATCGGGAAAATTAAAGCATTGGGAGCCGAAGGAATTTTGGTTATTCCGATTGAAAAAATGATTTTGTAAATTCCGGTGTTACTGTTGTAAACTGTACATTATTTATGAACCTCTGTATCGATCAAGGTAACTCGAGTACCAAAGTGGGTGTGTTTGATGATAATGTGTTGATTGATTACTTCGCGATAGAAGAATTGAGCGAAGTGGAAATCAAAAAACTGTTTGAAAGATTCAGTATTGACGCTTGCATTATTTCTAGTGTAACTATGAAGTATGATGGGCTTTTAGATATTTTGAATAAAAAAAACATATTTTTAGTGCAGTTGGATCACCATACAGCGGTTCCAATTGTGAATAAATATGAAACGCCTCACACTTTAGGTAAAGATAGGTTGGCGGCAATAGTTGGAGCTGTGTATTTGGCACCGGAAACCGATCTTTTGGTTGTGGATGCCGGCACAGCGATAACCTACGATTTGGTAGATGCAGGTGGAGTGTACTGGGGTGGGAATATTGCTCCGGGTCTGAGCATGAGATTGCGATCACTCCACGAGTTTACGCAAAAATTGCCTTTGGTAGAGCCTGTAGTGGACAGCCCATTGATAGGGAATAATACAAATTCAGCATTGATTTCGGGATCCTTGCACGGCATCGTTTTCGAAATAGATGGATATATAAACGCATTAAAAATTAAATATCCGAAACTTTCAGTTTTTTTAACAGGAGGTAGCATTTTTTACTTTGATACCAAGCTAAAAAATCCCATCTTTGCAGAAAGAAATTTAGTGTTAATCGGCCTAAACCGTATACTTCAATACAATGTACAAAAATAAAGTTTTAGTTCTCGTACTTTCGTCATTAGTGTCTCTTCAATTTGTCGTTGCACAAAACAATATTAACTCTCCATATACCCGATACGGTTATGGTGATATTAGTGAAACAAACTCAGGAGAACAAAGAGCACTTGGTGGAGTTGCTATAGGTTCAAGATCTCACTCGTATATCAATACCGTTAACCCGGCTTCGTATAGTGCTGTTGATAGCATGACTTTTATGTTTGATATCGGAACTTCTGCCTTATCATCGCGTTTTTCGGATGCGAATAAGTCGGTGCGTACGTTTAATGCTAATCTCGAATATCTGACCATGCAATTTCCCTTGTCGAAAGGAATGGGATTTAGTGCAGGTTTACTGCCTTATTCATTCGCAGGATATAATATGTACAATGTTGATCAGATAAAGGGTCCTGAAGGGGATACGATTTCTACTTCAAAAGGTTTTACAGGTACCGGAGGTTTTAGTCAGGTATATATGGGACTCTCGCAAAAGATAGGTAAGCATATCTCTCTGGGAGCTAATGTATATTACATGTATGGTAGTGTGAATAACACCCGTAGTCTTCGTATTGGTAGTCTTGCCGATTCGACAATACAAACAAATTCTATTAAGGCCAGTAATTTTCGTTTACGATACGGTGTTCAGTTTTATAATACATTTGACAAGAAACATGATGTGACCTTAGGTCTTATTTATGAACATACTGCAAAATTAAATGGTGACTTTTCACAAATTACCGCCGGTGTGTTGAACGATACGACGATTAATAACTATCAGTTTGAATTACCAACCGTATTTGGTATTGGTTTAAATTACACCTACGACAATAGAATTTCAATTGGTATTGACTATAGCCTGCAGAAATGGGCTAATACGAAATACTTTTGGAATCCAACCACTGCTACCAACGCAGAAAGTTTGAACGACCGTTCGAAATTGTCGGTTGGTATTGAGTATACACCAAAACCACTCGGACGTAAATTCAGCGATAGAATACATTATCGTTTAGGTTCAAACATAAGTAATGCCTATTACAATGTTCCCGGTGTTACGTTGCCTAAAAATTACGGTTTGTCATTCGGTATAGGTTTGCCAATATATGGCAAATTCACACAAACTATCTCGACGTTGAATGCCTCAATAGAGTACGGTAAAGTTGGTTCGTCAGCTAACCTGCGTGAAGATTACTTCAAGTTCACAATGAATCTTGTGTTCAATGAACACTGGTTCTTTAAACGCAAATTGTAAGCACAATGACATTCTGAGTCGATGCTTTCGGTTTAGAACTCATTTTTGTTGAAAAAGAGCATCTTCATGATTAAATTTTTTGAAATTTTGAAAGGGAAATTACATTTCAATAAAATAGGAAATAGCATAGCCACTACTTTTTTGGTAGTTGTTGTGCTATTTTTTATGTTTTCGTGTAACAAAGAGAAAGCGGAGCAAATAGGAGCGATAAAGAATCGGTCGGCTATGCCACAACTTCATGCTACCGAGATAACCACTATTATATCCGATTCGGGTGTTACCCGTTACCGGATTTCGGCTTCCCGTTGGGATGTGTTTGATAAAGCCATGAAACCGTATTGGAATTTTCCTGATGGCATTCATTTCGAGAAATTTGATGTGAACCTGAAGGTAGATGCCAATATTCACAGCAGATATGCCCGATACGAGGTGAATGAACAGCGTTGGGAGTTGCGCGGTAAGGTGAGGGCAACTAACCTGCAGGGCGAGTTGTTTGAGACTGAGCAGCTGTTTTGGAGTGAACGTGAAAGTAGAATTTATTCGGACAGTTTGATTAAGATTACGCAGGTGAGCCATATCATAACCGGGATTGGTTTTGAGTCGGATGCCTCAATGACCCGTTATACGATCCGCAAACCGCAGGGTATTTTCCCTGTTGACCGAACAGCGGGTGCCACGCCAACGGCAACTACTACCGGTACTGCTGCTCCGGTTACAGTGCCGATTGCCGCTACACCTCCCCCAAGACAGCCGATACCGGCACCTGTTCCGGTTGCTAAAACGAAGAAATGATATTTGCACAATAAAGTAATGTGCAACAAAAAAAACAGAGCAAATTCAATTTCTGAATTTGCTCTGTTTTTTTTGTTTTGATAAGAACCGTATTATATATTTGCGATTCGTTTGATTTCTTCAATCATGGCTTGAGCAAATGCTTCGGCTTGTTCTGCTGATCCGGCTTCGGAGTAAATGCGGATAATAGGCTCGGTGTTCGATTTGCGCAAGTGTACCCAGCCTGTTGGGAAGTCGATTTTTACGCCGTCGATATCGTTCACTTCATATTGTTGGTATGAAGCTTTTACCACCTTCAAAACGGCATCAACATCGATATCCGGTGTTAGCTGAATCTTGTTTTTTGAGATGTAATATTCAGGATATGTTTTACGAAGGGCTGATACCGATAGTTTCGATTTTGCCATAAGGGTCAGGAATAATCCAATACCCACGAGTGAGTCTCGTCCATAATGGCTGGCAGGGTAGATAACACCACCGTTGCCTTCGCCACCGATAACTGCATTTGTGGCTTTCATGGCCGTTACCACATTTACTTCGCCAACTGCTGCTGCTGTATAGGTGCAACCGTATTTGTTTGTTACATCGCGTAAAGCGCGTGTGGAGCTGAGGTTCGATACAGTATTGCCCGGTGTGTGTTGAAGCACATAGTCGGCAATGGATACCAGGGTATATTCTTCGCCAAACATGGTTCCGTCTTCGCAAATAATGGCCAGGCGGTCAACATCAGGGTCAACAACGAAGCCTACGTCGGCACGTCCCTGTTTCAACAGGTCGGAAATCTCGGTAAGATGCTCGGGAAGCGGTTCGGGGTTGTGTGGAAAGTGACCGTTTGGTTCGCAGAATAGTTTCTCTACTTTTTTTACGCCTAAAGCGTCCAATAATGCCGGAATTGCAATACCTCCAACTGAATTTACACAGTCGATAGCCACGCTGAAATCGGCGTCTTTGATGGCCTGAACGTCTACTAAGTCGAGCGCTAAAACGCTGTCGATATGTTTTTGAGTGTAGGTGAAATCTTCGGTTAGTTTGCCCAGTTCATCCACATCCGAAAAGATGAAGCTTTCTTCTGCCGCAATCTTGAGTACATTTTCACCTTCCAGTGCATTGAGGAATTCGCCTCTTTCGTTGAGAAGTTTCAGCGCATTCCATTGTTTGGGGTTATGACTGGCGGTGAGGATAATGCCACCGGCTGCTTTTTCCATGGTTACAGCCAATTCGGTGGTGGGAGTGGTTGCTAATCCGATATTTACCACGTCGAATCCCATGCCCAGTAAAGTGCCGATTACAAGTTGATTGACCATTTCGCCCGAGATGCGGGCATCGCGTCCAACTACAATTTTAGTTGAACTGCTCTGCTTGGTGGCTTTGATTTGTGTAGCGTAAGCAGCTGTAAAACGAACAATATCCAGAGGATTCAATCCATCACCTACCGGGCCGCCGATAGTTCCGCGGATACCCGAAATTGATTTAATTAAAGTCATGCTGTAAATGAGTTTAAAGTTTTAGTGTTTTGAGAAGTATCTTTTTTATATAATAAAAAGAAACTTAAGAACAACTGAATGTTCTTAAGTTAACTGTATTTTATTGAAGTAAGTAATTCGAAATCTTATTTACGAATACGGATTTTTAGTCTATAAGCAATTGGAGTAGCCGGACTCCAGTTTGTTTCAAATCCAATTTTAGAATGGACAATAATTTTGGCTTCCGAGTCATTGTTTTTCATATACGAAACGGCTTCCTGAAAAGCGGTACACGATGTAGTGGTATTTGTATTGTCGCCATATACAAATGTGTCGGGGTAAGGGAAATCAACCGTTGTCCATTTTCTGATGGTGTCGGCAGGTTCTCCTAATGTATATTGTATATAACGTGGGCTGACAGTGTTTCCTGCCTCAACAGTAACTGCCGTGTCACCAATAGAGTCTAAATGGAAATACAAACCGCTTTCGGTCAGTACATAGTCGTTAGGTCCCCATGTGGTTGGCATTTTGGACATAACATTGATATGTTCTCTTTTTATATAGTTTTTAATCAGACTTTGCTCCGTTTTCAACTCGTCGGCATAAGTGGTGTTATTGCTACACGAGGTAATGACTAATGATGTCAGCAATGTGAGAACAAGTAGATAATAATTCTTTGTCATATGATAGTTTATTTTTGAATACAAATATCCGATAAAAAAACGGAAATCAAAAGTTAATAAAGAAGATTAGTAATTAATAATAAATAAATAGAAATCGTAGGTGTATAAATAAATCAAAATAATTTAATCTGATAAATGATAGAAGTGTATGGTTTGATGTGTGAACCTTTGCCATTTCTTCCGTAGGCTAAATACCATGGAATGATAAATGTTGCACTCTCGCCCTTGTGCAGCAGCTTCAAACCTTCTTCCAGTCCTACCACCAGTTGTTTTTTACCGATTACTATCTGCATTGTTTCTGTTTGAATAACCTTCATGTCCAACGACAGTGAAGTACATGAAAGTTTGCAGACCTCTTTATCTTTAATCAGCTCTCCGTTTGTCGGTACATCCACTTTGTACCAAAATCCAATTTCACTTTTTTTGAATTTTGCATCTGTTTTTGTTGCAAAGGTCATTAAAATGCTATCTTCTTTTACTGCCAGTTTTTCATTTACTTCCAATAGGTTAGCTATATTCTTGTCGGTTACATTACCTTTGTTGGCCGGCAGTTGAGGTGCCGTTTTAGTGCACGACGCGAATAAGCAACTAACGCTCAGGATGATCAGAAACAGCTTACAGGCTTTTAGCATGATGTTCCGTTAGCGTATGTTGGCAATGCTGATAATGTCCGAGAACACACCTGCCGAAGTTACACTTGCACCTGCTCCATATCCTTTAATCATCATTGGGAACTCATTGTAACGCTCTGTGGTGATAAGGATTATGTTATTGCTGCCCTGCAAATCGTAGAACGGATGCAAGCTGTCTACTTCCTGCAACCCTACCTTGCAACTACCGTTTTCCATGGTCGCCACAAATCTCCAGCGTTTGCCTTGTGCAGTAAGTGCCAGTCGTTTTTCTTCGAATTCAGCATCCAGTTCGGGCACTGTTTTCCAGAAATCGTCGAGGCTACCGGCAAAGTATTTTTCGGGGATAAAAAGATTTTTTATCACATCGTCCTGTTCCACTTTATAGCCAGCTTCGCGGGCCAAAATCACCAGTTTGCGGATCACATCCTTGCCACTGAGGTCGATGCGCGGATCAGGTTCGGCGTAACCGGCTTCTTTAGCCATTAGAATAGCCTTGCTGATTGGAATTTCGCTGCTGATGGTGTTGAAAATAAAATTTAGTGTGCCCGACAGTACTGCTTCCATTTTTTGAATATGGTCACCACTGTATATCAGGTTGTTCATGGTGTTGATAATGGGCAGTCCGGCACCTACATTGGTTTCGAAAAGGAATTTTACACCACGACGACGGGCTGTTTCTTTCAGGTTGATATATTCCTCGTACGACGACGAAGCGGCTATCTTGTTTACTGCAACTACCGAAATGTTATTCTCGAGGAATGTTTGATATAAGTTAGAGATATGCAGGTTGGCCGTACAGTCCACAAACACTGAATTGAAGATATTCATATTCAGAATCTCGTTGCAGATCAGTTCGGGCGAAGCATCGGCGCCTTTTGTTTTCAAATCCTCGGCATAGGTTTCAAGGTTGATACCCTCGCGTGAGAACAACATTTTTTTGCTGGAAGTAATGCCCACTACATTCAGTTTCAGGCTATTTTGCTCCATCAACTTGGCTTGTTGCTTTTTGATCTGGTTCAGCAAGCTACCGCCCACTGTACCCACACCTACCACAAAGATATTCAGCACCTGATATTCCGACAGGAAGAACGAATCGTGAATAACGTTCAATGCTTTACGCAAGGATTTACGATCGGTAACAAACGAAATGTTGGTTTCCGAAGCGCCCTGAGCACAGGCAATCACGTTGATACCGTTGCGACCCAGTGTGCCGAACAGTTTACCGGCAATACCCGGTGTGCGTTTCATGTTGTCGCCAACAATGGCCACGGTTGCAAGGTCATCTTCCGAGAAAATATCGTTGATTTCACCCTGCGCTATTTCGTAGGCAAACTCTTTGCGCAACGCTTCCACGGCTACAGCACTGTCGGCATTACGAACACCGATAGAAGTAGTATTTTCCGACGAAGCCTGCGAAACAAGGAACACGCTGATACCATTTTTGGCCAACACGCGGAAAATGCGGTAGTTAACCCCGATAACGCCCACCATACCTAGTCCCTGAACGGTGATAAGCGAAGTGTCGTTGATAGAAGAAATACCTTTAATGGCCTTACCGGCTTCGCCTGTTTTTTCGCGCGAGATATGTGTTCCTTCAGCCTCAGGGTTGAAGGTGTTTTTTATTTTTACGGGAATATTTTTATGAAAAACCGGGAAGATAGTTGGTGGATAAATTACCTTTGCACCAAAGTTACAAAGCTCCATCGCTTCGATAAAGCTTAGTTTTTCAATTACATAAGCGTTGTTGATAATACGCGGATCGGCAGTCATAAAGCCATCCACGTCGGTCCATATTTCCAGTATAGACGCATGCAGTGCAGCCGCAATAATGGCAGCTGTATAATCGGAACCTCCACGTCCCAGGTTGGTAGTGAAGTTGGTGTTGGTATCGGTTGAAATAAACCCTCCGCACACGCTTATCTGAGGAAGTGTAGCGAATGTTTCGGTAATGAATCGATTTGTTTTTTCGAAGTCAACGATGTGTTTATCAAATTGATTTTCGGTTTTGATAAACGTACGCGAATCGAAATGTACGGCGTCGGTAATCGCATTGGCCACTATGATAGACGAAATTGCCTCGCCATAGCTCACAATGGTATCAATAATTTTGGTAGAGATGTCCTTGATAAGATAGACACCACGGAATATATTTGATAAATCGGTAAATTGTGTTTGAACAAGGTTGATGACCTCCGTTTTTTTATCGTTAGCAATCACACCGTCAATTACTTCCATGTGGCGCGTCACCATCATATCAAATTGTGCCACATAGGTTTTGTTGCCCTCGCAAGCAAGATTAGCCACTTTGTAGAGTTCGTCGGTAATGCCCGATAATGCAGATACAACCACAATTACCGGCTCAACCTCAGCCTCCACTATTTTCTTCACACTCAGAATGCCATTGACAGAACCTACGGATGTTCCACCGAATTTTAATACCTTCATCGATTGTTTGATGTTAAATTTTATTGTTTGCGTTTTAGCTTGCAAAAATAGCGTTTTTTCGGCACATAATAAGTTCTTTTCTTTATATTTCGGCGAAAGTGTTGCAACTTTAGGAAAAAAAAACTACTTTTGCACCGCTTTAGAAATGAAGCACTGTGTTTGGTCTGGTAGCTCAGCTGGATAGAGCAACGCCCTTCTAAGGCGTGGGTCATGAGTTCGAATCTCATCCGGATCACATAGAAAAAAGGTAATAAGCTATTTGTATGCTTGTTACCTTTTTTGTTTTTCCACCTTGCACGATAGTTGCCCACCTCCGTTTTATTAGGGTTTATTCTATAACGTTCGACAATCCTGTTGAACGTTTTTTTTTGTTCCTGCCTGACTTTTTCTGTCACTGTTAATCTATCTAAAATTAACCCGGATATGTTGTAAAACATATAATTTAAACGTCTTTATTTGCTTGAATTTATCTAGATTTGTGCAGATAGTTACAATTTAGGATTGATTACAATCTACAGGTATAATAGTATAAACCATCTATTTATAATCCGATAAATCGCTCGGCTTTTAAGTGTAATGACCTTTTTTTCGTTTCGGTTTAACCGCCTTACAACATCTACTTACTAACGAACTATGGAAAGAATTTATCAGGTATTCGCAACGGTACTTCCCGCTTTGGTACTCCGCATATTTTTATCAGTTTCTCTTTTTCCGAAGAGAAATTTTACGTGTCCGCTTCTCTTTGAGTCGATGCCCCGTCCTGCTACCGTTTAGTATTTCAGACCGCAGGTTACGGGGATTATTTCATCTTAGTCTGAAAAATAGCGGACGAAGTGTAAATCCGCTATCTGTTAGATGTTTTACAATCAAAACTTAAATTATAATATGAATAATAAACATAATCAGAGCATACCTCAAGAGGTGCTCGACCAGGTTAGAATTAAAATAGAAGAAGCAATTGGGCTTATCAAACCCTATTCAGTGGTTATGACAGCCGACGAGCGTGCATCGGTTCTGAAAGTGGGAGATAAAAAATTTACTTGCGTTAACAAAACCTTTGGGTACACAAAAACAAACCCTGAGTTTGTTCCTTCTTATTTAAATATTGAGAATTTTGATACAGATATGAAGGATGCTGATGGTCATCCGGAGATAGTTACGTTGATAAATCAGCTATTCAACTATTTTGATGATACAAAACTGACTGCACGCAGTGAGGCTTATTCGGCATCGTTGTATTATTATGGCAACGTACAGCAAGCTGCTTCGGTTAACTTGCCGGGTGCAAAGGCTATCTACGATGATTTGAAACAGTATTTCCCAGGTAGAGGTAGCAAGTCTGCTGAAGTAAAATAAAAGCCAAATTTCAGAATATATTCTGAACCCTATGAAAATAGAGCCGTGAGACATGTATCTCCGGCTCTATCTCTTTTGGGGAAGTTTGGCTCATTAGTAGTCGTTGTCCACTCCCTCGGAGCCGAGCTCCACTCTTTGGGAGCAGTTATCCACTCCTTCAGAGCCGTCATCCACTCCTTCGGAGTAGTTGTCCTCTCCAGCAGAGCAGAGCTCGGCTCCTAAGTAGTGGTTGCCGCCTCCCGAAGAGGCGATTTCACCAAAACTTTAATTGCCTGAAAGTAATTTGTGGATAACTAGGTTACAATTAGTATGGTTAGGTGTGTTAAGTGTGAAAATAAAGGGGTATATTTGCGGGAGAAAAATTTAAAATAAACGACATGGAGTTTAAAACAATAGTAACAGGTATTAAAGCTGCAATAAGTAAAGCATTAGACTTTATAAAAGAGAATTCTTTCGTTTTAGTAATTCTCGCGATATTTATTTTATTTCATCCTTTTTTTGAAAAGGCCGCTTCAACTCTTATCGTTGATACATTCCTTTGTCAACTTCAAGAATCACTTCTAAGTGATGTAATATTATTTCTGTTGAGTCTTGTTGTAATAATAAGATGCATATTGCTGGTCAGAAAGAATTATTATCTATCTTCAAAAAGCGTACTCCTCTCACTCATATCTCTATTTGTAATTGCTTATTATCGTGTTTCAAATATTACATGGGACTTTCATTCTACATATTTGTTTGAAAGCATAAAATATGTAGATGTTGTAATTCTGTATTTCATTTCAAATCTTGTCATCTCATTTTGCTATAGGAAGAAAGAGTATTCATGCATTCCAGTTGATGGTTTTAGTTTTGACGATCCAATAGAAAATTTAGCAAGTGACATTTTGAACAGAAAAAGCTTTGCTGAGAATTTCGCAAAAAAAATTGTGAATACTACAAATACAAAATCTTCTTTTGCAATTGGTATAACTTCAGAATGGGGTAATGGGAAAACTTCATTTTTGAATCTGATTAAATCATATTTGCCGAATGAGAACAGAGTTATCATTCAATTTAATCCATGGTTGAACAATGATGAAAAGTCTGTTATAATATCATTCTTCGACGAATTGAGTAATAAGTTGAAAAAGTACAATAAAGAATTGTCCAATGACATTTTAAAATATGCAGAAATACTAAGCAGCATAGACAATAATGGATTTACCGTCGCAAATAAAATCTCAGAAAAAATCTTCAATCAGAAAAATGATTTAATGAGCCAATTCATTAGGATTAACGATGCAATTAAATCAGCAGGAATCCAGATAGTCATTTTTATTGATGATTTAGATAGATTGTATGAAAAGGAAGTAATCGAGGTTTTAAGGTTAATTCGAAATAGTGCGAACTTTTCAAATACTGTGTTTGTAGTAGCTTACGATAGAAGTTACGTGATTACAGCCATTAAAAAGGCGAATGAACATAAGCCAAATAGATTTTTAGAGAAAATATTTCAACTTGAATTTACTTTGCCAATTTATGAAAATCATCTAATGATTAATTATTTGAAGAACCAAATCAATCCATACCTAACAGAAAAAGATAAAATCGAGTTTGAAAATCTGTTAGAATTAAAGCACAGTATTACTGAACGTAATACATTTAGATATGATTTGATTAGAAATATAAGGGATGTAAATAGGTTAGTAAATTCATTCTTGATATCTTATGAAAGCTTGAAAGGTGAAATTGTACTACTAGATTTATTAAATCTAGAGTTATTAAGGACTAAATACTTAGGCGTCTACGATTTAATTTCGAATGATTATAATTCTTTCATATCAACGTCTATTGCTAAAAATGAGGATTATAACGATGTTCATTATCTCACATTGTCCAAGATAAAAACAACCGATGGAAAAGATACAGAACAGTCATATTTAGCAAATTACCTTGAAAAACATCATACTGAAGTAGGCATTCTTAAAACAGACATCAAAGATGCATTAACATACGTTTCTGCAGTTTTTCCATTCTTTGATGATTACTCTAGGATAACAACAAGTTATGTTTCAATTAAATCTCCAATAAGTATTGATAGATACTTTTTCAATAAATTGTTGAATACAAATCTTTCTGAAATAGAATTTTCAAATTATCGAAATAGTTCTGACGGAGAGTTTCAGGATAAAATAAAAGAATGGGTTGATGCTGGGTTAGAAAAAGATGTGTCAATTAGATTAGAGAGAATCAGATTTTATTTAAACAAAACCGATTATGAAAGAATTATAAAAGCTATATTTTTCTATGCCTCAATTCCAGATAAAGATAATAGTTTTCGTTTTCTCAGCTTTGATACCACTAAATTAAAAAATAAACTCAATTATATTGCAGTAAAATCTCTTTATACGAACAAAGATGAATTTCAGAATTTTGTTGTTGATTTATTTCAAAAGCAGACTAGACCTTTTATGTATGTTTCAAATTTCATGAATAAAATTATTGAAGATACATCTATTAATAATTGGGATTTCGTTTTAGAAAAAAGATTTATATTAAATCAGAAGCTAAGTTATTTTAAAGAATATGCAGAAAAAGCAGAAGTATTTGATAGATATGTTTTTCGGTTATTTTATTTAAGTAGATATAAGAACTGGACAGAGATTCAAAGTAATGGTACTTATCGATCAACAGAAGTATTACAAAAAGAAGCAACGGAGATTTATAAAAAAACAGCTGAGAGATTAATAGATAGTTTTATTATGAATGTCATTACAAAAACAGATGATTCTCATAGAGAGGATGAAGATTTTTACTCTATTCAGAATTCTGCATTATTGGTCTGGGGAACTTGGGATGACTTCTATGAATTCTTGGATAAATTCGACTTAGAAAAAGTTAATGGGTTGACGGAGTTTAAATTATTTTATGAGAAGTGTAAAAGTAATGAATTCAGGTATGTTAAATTTAATTTCAAAGAAATAGATTTGACTGATGCGGTATTATTTTCTAGTTGAACTATCTAACCCTTCCCCCCTGCGGGGTACTTCCCTTGAAAAGGGAAGAACATCGCAGTTCGGGGATTTGAGTGGTGGAGGAAGATTGCATATTTTGAAATCGTAGATACTATCAGAATATTATTTGGGCTTAGAGATAAGTTTGATTAAATGTAAATAGCCTCGGACGTCTCAGGTGTCCCCTTTTTAAGGGGACGAGCGCAGCGGAGGGGTTTATGAATGATATATAAAAAACCCTTCCCCCCTTCGGGGTACTTCCCTTGAAAGGGAAGATCATCGGAGTTCGGGAATTTGAGCGGCAGAGGAAGATTGCATATTTCTAAATCATAGATATAATCTGAATATTATTTTGATTTAGAGATAAGTTTGATAAAAGGTAAATAACCTAGAACTGCTCAGATGTCCCCTTTTTAAGGGGACGAGCGAAGCGGAGGGGTTTCTTGAGTGATTTATAAGAAACCCTTCCCCCCTGCGGGGTACTTCCCTTAAAAAGGGAAGACCATCGGAGTTCGAGGATTTGAGTGGTGGAGGAAGATTGCATATTTTAAAATCGCTGATACAATCAGAATATTATTTTGGCTTAGAGATAAGTTTGATAAAATGTAAATAATCTAGAACTGCTCAGGTGTCCCCTTTTTAAGGGGACGAGCGTAGCGGAGGGGTTCGAAAAAAAACAAGATATATGATTAACAGCCTACCCGAAAATGAAACCGTTTCGCAGAAAGTTGCGAAAGAATATGACAGCAGCCGAAGTGGCGTTGTGGTTAATGATAAAGAACAAGCAGTTGGACGGCGAGCGATTTCTCCGCCAGTTTAGCATAGGTCATTATGTAGTCGATTTCTATTGCTCGAAATATAAGTTGGCAATTGAGCTGGATGGCGAAGGTCATTTTACGGAAGAAGGTGAAGCCTCCGATGCCAAGCGAACAGAATACCTGAACGCTATGGGTGTGCGGGTATTGAGATTTGAGAACTTTGAGGTTTTCCAATATCCCGGGCGGACATTGGATGAGATAAGGAAGTATTTGAAGTGATTTTTCAAGAAACTCCTCCCCTGAATATGGTGATTAATAAACCCTTCGCCCTTCGGGTACTTCCCTTAAAAAGGGAAGACCATCGGAGTTCGAGAGTTTGTTGTTGGAAGAAAAGTTTTGCAATTTCATGTTTGTAAAAAAACTTGATTTGGATAAACGCCAAGTTTGATGAAAGGTAAACAGCCTAGAACTGCTTGGGTGTCCCCTTTCTAAGGGGACATCCGAGCAGCCAACGGAGAAGGGGTTTCTTAAATAAATGTAAACCCTTCCCCCTTCGGGTACTTCCCTTAAAAAGGGAAGATCATCGGAGTTCGAGGATTTGAGTGGTGGAGGAAGATTGCCTTTTTTAAATCACCGATACAATATGAATGGTATTTTGGTTTAGAGATAAGTTCAATTAAAAGTAAATAACCTAGAACTGCTCGGATGTCCCCTTTTTAAGGGGACGAGCGTAGCGGAGGGGTTCGTATAATATAATAAAAACGCTTTTTCATTCGCTAAGCTGCTAGCGGAGGGGTTTCGTAATCTTCCGTATAATTTGCGTATCTTTGCACCCATTACAATTTTAAACGACAATGCATAACGAAATACAACTTATACTCACTCCTGAGCAAGCCGAAAAGCCGGATTTACTAGCTAAACAAGTAGCGGATAAATTAGAAATCTCACCTTCGAGAATCACCCGATTGAGAACACTAAAGAAATCAATCGACTCGCGCGCGTTTCTTCCAAAGGTAAATGTGACGGTGGAAGTGTATTGGGATGAAGAGGCACCGATTGTTCCGAAGCCTGTTTTTGATTACAAACCGGTGGGCGACAAAACGCCTGTACTTATAATAGGTGCGGGTCCTGCGGGACTTTTTGCAGCACTGAAACTGATTGAAAACGGATTGAAACCGATTATTCTGGAACGTGGAAAAAATACGCACGAACGGAAGGTGGATATTGCTCAATTAAACCGTAACAAAGGCTTCGATACGGAATCTAACTATTGCTTCGGCGAAGGTGGTGCCGGAACTTTTTCGGACGGAAAACTATATACCCGTTCTAAAAAGAAAGGTAACTCGCAACGCGTGTTGGAAATATTCCAATTTCATGGTGCCGATGAAAATATCTTATTCGAAGCGCATCCGCATATTGGTTCCGACAAATTGCCAAAGGTGATTGAGAATATTAGTAAAACAATTACTTCGTGCGGTGGCGAAATACATTTTGAACAAAAACTAACAGAAATAGTACTGGACGGAAAACAAATTGTCGGTTGCAAAACAGCCGATGGAAGTGTTTTTGAAGCCAAAGCATTGATTCTTGCCACAGGCCATTCGGCACACGATGTGTACGAAATGCTCCACAATCAGGGCATTGCACTCGAAGCCAAAGGTTTTGCTATGGGCGTTCGCGTAGAACACCCGCAGGAGTTGATTGACAGTATTCAATATCATTGCGAAAATCGTGGGCCGTATTTGCCTTCTGCCACTTATAATTTGGTGGATCAGGTGAATGAGCGCGGCGTTTATTCGTTCTGCATGTGCCCGGGCGGTCATATCGTTCCGGCAGGAAGTGGTGAAAACGAAATTGTAGTCAACGGTATGTCGGCTTCGATGCGTAACTCGCCTTTTGCCAATTCGGGCATAGTAGTAGAGATTCGTCCTGAAGATATTCCGGCTGATTTTAAAGAATACGGCGTTTTGGCAGGGTTGAAATTTCAACAATATGTGGAACATTTGGCGTATACCAACAATGGCGGACTGGGACAGGTAGCTCCGGCACAACGCTTGGGCGACTTTGTAAAAGGGAAGCTTTCGGCTGATTTACCTGAATGTTCGTATTTACCGGGATTGATTTCATCTCCTTTGCATTTTTGGTTGCCCGATATTATTTCTTCGCGTTTGCGCGAAGGATTCAAGAAGTTCGACCGCAAAATGCGTGGTTATCTGACCAACGAAGCAGTGGTGGTAGGAGTGGAGTCACGTTCTTCGGCCGCAGTGCGCGTTCCACGAAACGCAGAAACAGGGCAACACCCCGAAATTGCAGGACTTTTCCCGGCCGGTGAAGGTTCAGGTTATTCGGGCGGTATCACTTCGTCGGCAGTAGATGGCGAAATAGCTGCTGAGAAAGTGGTGGCAAGTCTTATTCAGAAGTAAGAGGTAAGAAAGTAAGAGGTAAGTAGTAAGAAAAATAATAGCAAGTCTGCCGACTGAGGTCTGACTGATGATAAAAATATATGAACAACCGTAAAACAAAATTTATTCCGGCTCCCAAGCCAACCCATTTCAAAGTGGCTGAACCGGTAGAGTTGATGACTTTTTTACTTTCCAAGATGGGGGGTATGAGTCGTAGCTCAGTAAAATCGCTTTTGGCGCACCGACAAGTGGCCGTGAACGAAGTGATCATTACTCAATTTAATCATATGCTTAAAGCAAATGATAAAATTGTGGTGAATAGCTCTCGTGGAAATATCGAGCTTACCCATCCAAAATTGCGCATCATTTTCGAAGATGCCTATTTGATTATTGTAGAGAAAAAAGAGGGTCTGCTCACCGTAAGTACCGGCGATAACGACGAAACAACAGCTTTCTCTATCCTGCGTAATCACGTAAAGAAAAGTTCGCCCAATAATCGTGTGTACACCGTTCACCGCCTCGATCGCGAAACATCGGGTATCCTGATATTTGCTAAAACTCGCGAGATTCAGTTGGCACTTCAGGAGCACTGGCATCAGGTGGTCACCCGCCGTGTGTATGTAGCGTTAGTGGAAGGAACGGTAGAAAAAGAACAAGATACTATTGTAACCTGGTTGTCGGAAAACGAAAAGTCTCTGAAAATTCACTCGAGTGCATCGGACGATGGCGGACAACAAGCCGTTACGCATTATCGCCGTGTGAAATCGAACGACAAATATTCATTGCTGGAAATTGAATTGGAAACCGGTCGTAAAAACCAGATTCGTGTTCACATGGAAGGAATTGGTCATCCCATTGTTGGCGACAAAAAATACGGAGCCAGTATGAGCCCTATCGGCCGTCTGGGATTACATGCCCGCGTGTTGGCATTTTATCACCCAATGACGCTCGAAATTGTAAGTTTCGAAACTCAGGTGCCACGCGATTTCCTGCATTTGTTTCATTAATTATGGAATCATACAGCTGTTTAAAGTTGTAACATATCACTTCCAATTTTAAAAAACGGATAATTCGAACAGAGTTATCCGTTTTTTTTATTCAAATCGATTTGAATGTTTATCTTTACGGACTAATTTTTTTAAGATCGTCCACTCAACCAGGCATTTTATTTCTAAAGCATGAAAATAAGCGCACTCATTTTCGAATTCGTCCTCACCTGTTTCACTTTGCAAGCCAAACCCATAAAAGTAATGATATTGACAGGTCATGATGACAAGTATCATAATTGGCAGATAAAAGCGACATATATTCCGGCAATACTTAATCAGTACGGTAATTTTGATATTGATGTAGTCAGGATACACGATTCAAGTTCAGTCGACCCGCACTTCTCTCCGGACTTTTCAAAATACAAGGTGGTTGTTTTGGCTTTCAATGACGTGAAATGGACTGACCAAACAAAACAGGCATTCGAAACCTACGTTCGGGGCGGTGGAGGAGTAGTAGTTGTTCACGAAGCGAATAATGCTTTTCCGGAGTGGACTGAGTTTAATGAGATGATTGGTCTTGGAGGATGGGCCGGGCGCAACGAGAAATCAGGACCATATTATTATTGGAAAGATGGAAAATATGTTTTGGATTATTCTGCCGGAGTAGGAGGTAGTCATGGTGAGCGGGTTCCTTATGTGGTCAATGTTCGGGATACGGAGCACCCTATAACCCGTGGTCTGCCCACTAAATGGTTGCATAAAAGCGACGAACTCTATGGTAACCTTCGCGGTCCGGCTAAAAATATGCAGGTGCTTGCCACGGCCTTTTCGACCAAAGAAACAGGTGGAACCGGAAAAGAAGAACCGGTATTGTTTACAATAGGATATGGCAAGGGGCGAGTTTTTCAAACAGTAATGGGACATGCTACTGCCGGGTTAACCGAATCGCTTCAGGATGTAGGCTTTCAGGTAACCCTTTGTCGGGGAACGGAATGGGCTGCAATCGGCAAGGTAAAGCAAAAACTTCCGGCAGAGTTTCCCGATGCAAGTTCAACCCTGCTTAGAAAACCGGAGAACTTATAGAAAACAACTTTTTCTAAGGCACTACGAGTTAAGTTTTGCGTATTTATTATTGATATATTTCTTAATTTAGTCCGATATATGACCCCCAACCCCCAAATGGGGGCTTAAAGACGTAGTTTTAATATTTATTTTTATATTTAATCGTTTCTTTAACGCACTCTTAAGCCCCCATTTGGGGTCATAATTAAAACATATCATTAAATAGTATTGATTACTTAGATAGTTGTTTTTAATGTGTTGGTATTCTATTTTTATTAAACGGATAATTCGAATAGAGTTATCCGTTTCTTTATTCAATTCAATTTGAATGTTTATCTTTGCAGCTTAATTAGAAAACCAATGGAGCCGATACTCAACGAAGCCAAGAAATTATATAACGAACCAATGCATACCTGCGAGCATATCCTGAATCAAACCCTAGTTCGTATGTTTGGATGCGGTCGGTCGGTAAATGCGCATATCGAGCGAAAAAAAATCAAAGTGCGATTACCTCCTCAACGAAGCACCCACCGAAGCGCAAATTGCCGAAATTACCCAGAAGGTAAATGAAGTTATCGATGCTCATTTGTCGGTATATGAAGAATTGATGAGTAGAGAAGAGGCTGCTAAGATAGCCGATTTGTCTAAGCTTCCGGTTGATGCTTCCGAAACCCTGCGGGTAATCCGTGTGGGCGACTATGATGCCTGTGCTTGTATCGGTCAACATGTGGACAATACCTCGGAGCTGGGACGTTTCGAAATTATCAGTCACGATTTTGAAAACGGTCGTTGGAGAGTTCGTTTTAAAATGACCCCTAAATCTGCTGAAGGGGAGGTACATATTCTATGACAACAGAAAATACTTCAAAAAACAAAAACTCTAAAGCCCCCTTTAGGGGGTTAGGGGGGCGCATTCTGAGAATCATCAGAAACCTTTTCCTCATTTTTATTGTTTTCAGCATTGTGTGGGTCGTTTTGGCCCGTTTTATTCCTATTTATGTCACTCCGCTTATGGCCATTCGTTCGGTAGAGGCGATGGTCAGGGGCGAAATGCCCAAGAATAGCAAAACCTGGGTACCTATCGAAGCAATCTCGCCCAATATGGTGCAAGCGGTGGTTGCGTCCGAAGATAATTTGTTTTTGACGCATCATGGGTTTTCGTTTAACGATATTGGGAAGGCCATTCAGCACAACCAAAGAGGCAAAAAGATACGGGGTGGTAGCACTATCTCGCAGCAAACGGCCAAAAATGTTTTCCTTTGGCAACAGCGATCGTACCTGCGCAAGGGGCTCGAAGCCTATTTCACGGTGCTGATAGAATTGTTTTGGTCCAAAGAGCGAATTATGGAAGTGTACCTCAATGTGATCGAAATGGGCGATGGCATTTATGGTATTCAGGCAGCTTCATTGGAACATTTTGGAGTAAATGCATCACAACTAACCAAATCGCAGGCAGCTACCATTGCTGCTTGTTTGCCTAATCCTATTCGATTTAATGCAGGACGACCATCGCGTTATATATTGAATAGAAAATCACAGATTGTAAACTTGATGCGAAAATTGCCGCAGGTCGATTTTGATAAAAAGCCTGCTCCGGTAAAAAAATCCCGTAAACACCACAGAAGATGAACAACAAAATAGAAACAATTGATTGGGGACTGATAGAATATAATGAGGCTTGGGAGAAACAGGAAGAGCTTTTTAATGCCACTATCGACCTCAAGATGAAGAATGAGCCAACGAGTAATAGCCTCATTTTTTGTGAACATCCGCATGTCTACACTTTGGGCAAAAGTGGCGATGAACATAATATGTTGCTCAACTACATACAACTGCAGGCCAAGGATGCCACTTTTGTGAAGTCGAACAGGGGAGGAGATATAACGTACCACGGGCCCGGACAAGTGGTGGGGTACCCTATTTTCGACCTGGCCAATTTCAATCTGGGATTAAAACAATACATTCATAAAATAGAGGAAGCCATTATCAATACGCTGGCTTTATATGCTATCCCCACAACGCGTCTGGAAGGAGCAACGGGTGTTTGGCTCGATGTGGGCTTGCCCACATGCCGAAAAATATGTGCCATTGGCGTTCGTAGTTCCCGCTTTGTAACTATGCATGGCTTTGCACTCAATGTAAATACGCAATTGGAATACTTCAGTCATATCAATCCCTGCGGTTTTATCGACAAAGGCGTAACATCCATGCAAAAAGAATTGGGTGCCGAAGTGGATATGGAAAAGTTGAAAGCCACATTGAGAAAATCTATTGAGGAGCAATTTGCGGAATAGATTCATTTGAAGCGGATATAGACGGATGATAATTGGACAGATTTGAAACGGATCTAAGTCATGCAAGCATGACAGATGAGATACTTAGTTGTTGAAAATCACTCCGACTTGTCGGAGTGAAAATCCGTTCTTTTATCCGCTAGATCAGCGTTTATCCGCGTTCCATTCTTCCTGTTTATTTGCGGAGTATATTCCGGTGCGCTGCACCTTTAGTTGTTGTCTTTGTTATTAATTACTACAAAGATAACGGTGCGCTGCACCTACAGCAAAGCCACAGAGTGGCGCAATATTTGTAGAAATCTTATTTTAAGACTAAGCCTAAGGTGCAGCGCACCGCAATCTAATCTTGTAAAAATAGATTTTGTTTTTAGCTACCCTCACTTACTCAACGCACTATCAGCACCTCTTTAGCCCAGGTGATATTCGGTTCCAGTCGCATAATCTTGGCATACATTTGTTTCGCCGCGTTCGGATTCTCCGTTTTGGTATACGCAAAAGCAATCATGGTGAGGGTATTCAGGTACACCCAGTTGTCTGAAGTTTCATTTCTTTGTTCCATTATGCCGGCAGCTTTCAAGTAATAGGTCAATGCCGCTTTCTTATCACCTCCAAATACCGACGGTGCATAATAGTACATATTGCCTTTGTCAATTAATGCCTGCACATTTTGCGGATCCATCTCTACAGCTTTGTTTATGTATTTTTTGCTGTCAAAGATCAGCAATAGCGCTTTAAATTTTTTTATACCCACTCTGAATCCTGTAAACGAACCTTTATACGAAGTCGCCGTTGCATTTTTTGGCGAGGCGTGCAGTACCTGATCAATAAGAACTTCCCCTTTATTGGTCAGTTGCTCGGCACGAGCGTATTGCTTTTTTCCTACCAAATAGCCAATTACACCATAATAATAACTCACAAGTTCCAGCTTTTGGTCGATGGTAGTTACGGAGTGTGATGCCTCCATCGATTGAACCACGGTTTCCCATTTGGTCATATCGCGCACTATAAATGCATCGTAAATACTTTTAGAATAAGAGGTTTTGGCAAATAAGCCCGAAGTGAAAGTTAGTAGTAAGAGGGATAGAATTAATTTATTAGGAAGTGTATTCAACAGATTCATATCATTATTAATTGAAGTTCAGACAACAAAAGTACAAATCAATTTCCATAAAGCAGGTCTTGTTACATGAATTTAATACGGTTCTACAAGTAAGTTGACGAATTCAGTTCCAATCCAGTAAAGCTAACCCACGCTATCAAGGATAAACGAGGGATTTCGTGATTTCCGAATCGCGGTCAAATAATGTGGAGGAGGAATTAAGTATTTGGAGAGAAATAGTGTAACCTTTTTAAGCAGAATAACTGTAGCGAGTTAAATTTGCAAGCGAGAAGCTCCTGCAAAATTGCAGCAATGAAAATTCGCAAGCGAGACGTTGCTGCAGAATTATAGCAATGAAAATTTTTGAGTGAGAGCCTGCTGCAGAATTGCAGCTACTTTATGTCCTAAGTAAGTAGTTTCTCCTAACGTTACGGAATGACTGATTGAAGGATTGAATAGATTCTCAAATTATTGATACGCTTGTTGTGTATAGTGCGTATGTTCTGCGTAGTGTCCCGACCTTGTCCTTGCGAATATATAATTATTACTTGTTCGCACAAGAGTGCGGGTTGGTTGGTGGGAACCAACGGTCAGCGTAGCTAATTGCAATCCCACCTCTTTGTATTCTTAGGATTTGTAATCCGGCAGACAAATCAACAGTCCAAGTTTCTGCTACATCCTTTAACTTGATACAATCGATGTTCAGACAGTTTACTTCGTTTACTCCTTTCAAACAAATTGACTGTTTTCTTCGTTGTTGATAGTACATATATAAAACAATGTAGCATTCGAACAATAGAATATGGAAGAAGATAAAAAAGCGATAGAGCCGGATAACACCGCCGTGCGAACAGCTTTATGGAGAGCTTTACACGTGCAGGTTGATCCACAGCCACATATTATTGAAGATGAAATAGGGCTTCGGCTTATAGCTCCCGCCGAAGGTTGGCAGCAACGCCCCGATATGGATACTAATTTTACAAGACGCATTCGGGTATCTATGGCAGCGCGTGCCCGTTTTGTGGACGATTTAGTGATAGAGCAGAGCAAAAAAGGGATCACCCAGTATGTTATTCTCGGAGCAGGCCTGGATACTTTTGCTCAACGCCGGTCGGATATAGCTGCAAATCTGCAAGTATTTGAAATTGATCGGCCCGATACTCAAACCTGGAAGCAACAGCGATTGATTGAACTAGGGTACGGTATTCCTGAAGGACTACATTTTGTTCCGGTGAATTTTGAAACGGATTCTTCGTGGTGGGATAAACTTGTACGTTCAGGCTTTGATAGAAGTAAACCGGCCGTTGTGGCTTGTGCCGGAGTAAGTATGTATCTCACCCACGATGCCAATCTGGCTTTGCTTCGTCAGGTAAAAAATCTTGCAGCAGGTTCAATCCTTGCTTTGACATTTCTATTGCCGTTGGAACTTGTAGAGGAAGCAGATCAACAGTTATTGCAGATATCCATGAAAGGTGCTCAGAGTTCCGGAAATCCATTTATATGTTTCTTTAGTCCCGAAGATATATTAGAACTGGCCAAAGAAGCCGGTTTTGAAAATGCCGAAGTCGTTTCAAAAGCCGATATGGTAAAACGTTATTTTTCCGACCGAACAGATCAACTGAGTCCGGCAAGCGGAGAGGAGTTTTTACTGGCTACTACATAAACCAACTCGTAGTGCATTTTATAAATATTTTCAATAGAAATATAAGAGGTATTAACTTCTACACAGTTTGGTAGCGGCTGACCTCGTCCGGTGAGCCGAAAAACAAGTGAAGTTGGCGCTTGAAACTGTCCTGTTTGAGCGACGAAGGAGCGAGTTTGGACGGTTTCAGCCAACTGAGCGCAAGTTTTTCGAGTGAGGTGGGCGTAGTCTTGACTTTTTTTGCTTACTTTTTTGCGTCAAGGCAAAAAAGTAAGTGGGGTTTTAGGGGCAAAGCCCCTGATTAATAAAACTGGATACAACTTGGGTAATACATCGGATAACCATTTAATATAGTATGACAATGGAAAATACAAAAGAGTTGTCGGCAGAACAACGCGAAGAACTGATCAAGACATTAAAAGTCCGTTTTGAAAAGAACAAAAGTCGTCATACCGGTCTTGAATGGGCCAATGTACAATCAAAGCTCGAAGCTAATACGGCGAAACTATGGTCGTTGGCTGAGATGGAAAGAACCGGCGGTGAACCGGACATTATTGGCTATGACAGCACAACAGACGAATATCTCTTTTACGATTGCTCTGCCGAAAGTCCCAAAGGGCGCAGAAGTTTTTGTTACGATCGCGAAGCACTGGAGTCGAGGAAAGAATATAAACCGGAAAACAACGCTATCGATATGGCTACTGCTATGGGTATTGAGCTTTTAACGGAAGAACAATACAGGGAATTGCAGACACTTGATAAATTCGATACAAAGACATCAAGCTGGGTGAAAACACCTGCCGGGATTCGGAAACTTGGTGGAGCTATCTTTTGCGATCGCCGATACGATCATGTCTTCACCTATCACAATGGTGCAGAATCTTACTATGCTGTCAGAGGATTCCGGGGTTTACTAAGAGTTTAATAATATTCCAATTAAAACAATAAATATGAGAACCATTATTGTATCCATCATTATTTTGCTGATTAGCTTTAATATGTATGGCCAAACTGACTCGATAGAACAATCAATAGTATATAAGAAGGCATTGTCTATGGAAATTACCGGCCCGGAATATTCGAAAATTGTCAAAGACTGGGTGGCGGCAGTGAAAAGGTCAAAAGGTTATCCTCGTTTACAAGTAAACAATGATGGAAAAGTTCAATATTCATTTATAAAAGAGTTTCCTAATGTTAGTAAGAAACTACTTTATAACAGAATTCTGGAATGGTTGTCTGTTTCCTATGGAATATTCTCAAGCTATTTGTATTCTAATCAGGAGGATGGGAAAATAATTTGCTCCATCAGTTTAAAAGTTTACGACAATACCACAAGTTCGTTTACCTATGTTATTTCAATAAAAGACAATAAAATATTAGTGAATATCATGAACTTAGGGTATCAGGTGACAACTATCGGGCATTATTCCGGTGATACCTGGATACCCGATAGCTCCTATTATTCGGGGATTGACCAGGTTTTTCCGATAATTTTAAAAGAACCGTTAAAATGGAATTACTATTTAGATTTGATGGCAACGATTAATAAGCAATTAAATAATGAGATGGATATCCTTTCCGACTATTTGACTAATTATGATGCGAGATATGTTTTCTGATTGATAATCCATTCTAGCTCGGTGATATTATCAGAACATGTTACATTATGTGTAACTCTCCACCTTCTTAGCTATTATATAGTATCACTATTATTGGATTATTGGGACAAATCAGAAAACACGTATGCTTTTCTTATCCGCTTAGTATCCCGTATGCTTGTGGCAGGCCGGATTTTTCCACAGAATTCTTACGGCATGAATATATTCGCATAACATATATAGTATGTTTAGTTCATTTTTTATCAAAAATGCGAGTCATAACATTTCTATTCTATCCTATTTCGCTTATAAAATTACAAACATGACTCTTTTCCGTCTCCATTTTCTCATTTTTTCTCTCCGTTGTGATAAAATATTCCTTTCAAATCCCCTTTTTTAGAACCAATTTTCCTTCATAGATGGGCTAAAACTCTTAAAAGTCCCATTCGATATGGGCATTTTTGTGTTGACTCCGCGTAATTGAAGAAAATTTTGAAAAATAATTTCGGACGAAAAGGTTTCCTTGCCAGGCATTTAGGGTGAAATTATGTTTTATAGCAGAAAAAAGAGCAGAATAAGTTTGGTTCGTATAGAAAAACCGACTACTTTTGCACCCGCTTTAAGAGAGAAGCACAGTACAACACGCAAAACAAGCTTCAAAAAAACAATCAAACTTTTTTTCAAAAACATTTGGTTGGTAAAATAAAAAGCGCTACTTTTGCACCCGCTTTGAGAGAGAAGCTAAGTACAAAACGAAACAGACAAACGCCGATTCAAACTGAATGTGTTCAGCTTTTGAAGAAAGCAAATAAAAAAGAGAAGCTTGAAAATAAAGCATTATTTTTTTTGAAAAGTTTTGTCAGTTTGAAAATTTGAATTACCTTTGCAGTCCGTCCCAGTCTGAAAATACAGGACACGACGCAATCAGATTAATCAACAGGGAGCTGTTTATTAATAACAATAGAAAGTCTTGACAATAACATTTACTGTGATAGTAAATAAGTTAAGCATCGATCTTTGAGAATACATGAACAACAAATAATGTAGTATAAGGAAGGGAAATTTTTTACAAGTGAAAGCAGAGTCAAATTTATTTGAACTATGCTGAGCTTAGAAAAATTCGACATTTATGTCAAATTTTTTTTATACCACGTCAATTTTCTAGAATAAATCAAAAAAGAGATAGCATCCGAGCAAATTAAAAAAAAGATACAACGAAGAGTTTGATCCTGGCTCAGGATGAACGCTAGCGACAGGCCTAACACATGCAAGTCGAGGGGCAGCACAATGCGTAGCAATACAAATGGTGGCGACCGGCGCACGGGTGAGTAACACGTATGCAACCTACCTGTAAGAGGGGAATAACCCGGAGAAATTCGGACTAACACCGCATAATACCTCGAAGCTGCATGGCTTTGAGGTTAAATATTTATAGCTTACAGATGGGCATGCGTAACATTAGATAGTTGGTGAGGTAACGGCTCACCAAGTCAACGATGTTTAGGGGTTCTGAGAGGAAGGTCCCCCACACTGGTACTGAGACACGGACCAGACTCCTACGGGAGGCAGCAGTGAGGAATATTGGTCAATGGGCGAGAGCCTGAACCAGCCAAGTCGCGTGAAGGAAGAATGTCCTATGGATTGTAAACTTCTTTTGTAAGGGAATAAAAAACGGCACGTGTGCTGTATTGTATGTACTTTACGAATAAGGATCGGCTAACTCCGTGCCAGCAGCCGCGGTAATACGGAGGATCCGAGCGTTATCCGGATTTATTGGGTTTAAAGGGTGCGTAGGCGGACCCATAAGTCAGTGGTGAAAGTTTGCAGCTCAACTGTAAAATTGCCATTGAAACTGTGGGTCTTGAGTGTAAATGAGGTAGGCGGAATGTGTTGTGTAGCGGTGAAATGCTTAGATATAACACAGAACACCAATTGCGAAGGCAGCTTACTGGGATACAACTGACGCTGAGGCACGAAAGCGTGGGGATCAAACAGGATTAGATACCCTGGTAGTCCACGCAGTAAACGATGAATACTAGCTGTATGCGATATACTGTATGTGGCAAAGCGAAAGCGTTAAGTATTCCACCTGGGGAGTACGTTCGCAAGAATGAAACTCAAAGGAATTGACGGGGGCCCGCACAAGCGGAGGAACATGTGGTTTAATTCGATGATACGCGAGGAACCTTACCCGGGCTTGAAATGCATCTGACCGACGAGGAAACTTGTCTTCTAGCAATAGCAGATGTGTAGGTGCTGCATGGTTGTCGTCAGCTCGTGCCGTGAGGTGTCGGCTTAAGTGCCATAACGAGCGCAACCCCTATCATTAGTTACTAACAGGTTATGCTGAGGACTCTAGTGAGACTGCCACCGTAAGGTGTGAGGAAGGTGGGGATGACGTCAAATCAGCACGGCCCTTACGTCCGGGGCGACACACGTGTTACAATGGGGGGTACAGAGGGTTGCTACTTGGTGACAAGATGCTAATCTCTTAAAGCCTCTCTCAGTTCGGATCGAAGTCTGCAACTCGACTTCGTGAAGCTGGATTCGCTAGTAATCGCGCATCAGCCATGGCGCGGTGAATACGTTCCCGGGCCTTGTACACACCGCCCGTCAAGCCATGGAAGCCGAGGGGACCTGAAGTACGTAACCGCAAGGAGCGTCCTAGGGTAAAATTGGTAACTAGGGCTAAGTCGTAACAAGGTAGCCGTACCGGAAGGTGCGGCTGGAACACCTCCTTTCTGGAGCGATGTTATCCTTGTACCCCTAAATCCCCTAAAGGGGACTTAAAGAGGTACGATTTATTTTAAAAAAGTGGTATGTAAAGGAATGGAAATTCCGAGTACTACATTATGTTGTTTATGATATAAAATACAGTAACCAGTTAACAGTTAACAGTAAACCGTTAGCAGTGAACAGTTACGAAGCAGTAAAGTGCGAAACTGATAACTGATAACTGACGACTGATAACTGAAATTCAGTCCTATAGCTCAGTTGGTTAGAGCGCTACACTGATAATGTAGAGGTCGGCAGTTCAACTCTGCCTGGGACTACAAGAAAAGTGATAAACGATTAGTGATAAACGATTAATCACTAATCACTGAACACTAATCATTAAATTCGGGGGATTAGCTCAGTTGGCTTAGAGCACCTGCCTTGCACGCAGGGGGTCATCGGTTCGAGCCCGATATTCTCCACCAAAGAAGAAGAGGTAAGAGAATAAGAGGTAATAAAGTAAGTAAAAGGAAGTGTAATGCTTCACCCATAAGAACAACAAGCGCGTTGTTTTTTTAATGAAAATAAGAAATTAAAGAGAGGTTTTTAGTATTGAAACACTAACAATCAACACATTTAATGAAATGTCGTGAGACATCCAATTGACAATTAATAATTGACAATTGATCATTAAAATACGATCTTTGACATATTGGAAAGAGAGAAAAGTAAAGTAGTAAAAGCAATGCTATACGATAGAGTAAGCATTGTGGATTTTGTAATCAGTTTCGATTGATTATAAAACGAGCAAAAAAGAATAAAGAAAGCAAAATAAGAGCGAACGGTGGATGCCTAGGCTCTGGGAGGCGATGAAGGACGTGATAAGCTGCGACAAGCTTCGGGTAGGTGCAAATAACCTTTGATCCGAAGATTTCCGAATGGGGCAACCCAATGCAGTGAAGCTGCATTATTCCACGAATGTGGAAGGCAAACGAGGGGAACTGAAACATCTAAGTACCCTTAGGAGAAGAAAACAAAAGTGATTCCGCAAGTAGTGGCGAGCGAACGCGGAGAAGCCCAAACCAATTATGTAGTAATGCATAGTTGGGGTTATAGGACTGCGATATTTGAATTATAAACGAATTGGAATGCTTTGGAAAGAGCAATCATAGAGGGTGATAATCCCGTACAAGTATAGTTATAATTTGATAGCAGTATCCTGAGTAGAGCGGGACACGAGAAATCCTGTTTGAATTCGCCGGGACCATCCGGTAAGGCTAAATACTCCCCAGAGACCGATAGTGAACCAGTACTGTGAAGGAAAGGTGAAAAGTACTTCGAATAGAAGAGTGAAATAGATCCTGAAACCGTTCGCTTACAAGCGGTTGGAGCGGAGCAATTCCGTGACAGCGTGCCTTTTGCATAATGATCCTACGAGTTACTTTCACTGGCAAGGTTAAGTACTTCAGGTACGCAGCCGAAGCGAAAGCGAGTCTTAACAGGGCGCCATAGTCAGTGGGAGTAGACGCGAAACCAAGTGATCTACCCTTGAGCAGGTTGAAGTTTCGGTAACACGAAATGGAGGACCGAACCGGTAAACGTTGAAAAGTTTTCGGATGACTTGAGGGTAGGGGTGAAAGGCTAATCAAACTTGGAGATAGCTCGTACTCCCCGAAATGCATTTAGGTGCAGCCTTGTGATAGTTTATAAGAGGTAGAGCGACTGATTGGATGCGAGGGCTTCACCGCCTATCAAGTCCTGATAAACTCCGAATGCTTATAAATGTTTCACAGGAGTGAGGGCATGGGTGCTAAGGTCCATGTCCGAGAGGAAAAGAATCCAGACCATCAGCTAAGGTCCCCAAATATATACTAAGTTGAATTAACGAAGTCGAACTGCAGCGACAGCTAGGATGTTGGCTTGGAAGCAGCCATTCATTTAAAGAGTGCGTAACAGCTCACTAGTCGAGCGGTTTGGCGTGGATAATAATCGGGCATAAGTATATTACCGAAGCTATGGAATTGTACATTGTACAATTGGTAGGGGAGCATTCCATTCAGCGTAGAAGGCGTAAGGACAACTTACTCTGGAGCGGATGGAAAAGCAAATGTAGGAATAAGTAACGATAAGGGGAGCGAGAAACTCCCCCGCCGGAAGACTAAGGTTTCCTGATCAACGCTAATCGGATCAGGGTTAGTCGGGGCCTAAGGTATAGCCGATAGGCGAAGCCGATGGAAGAACTGGTTAATATTCCAGTACTACTATATAGAGTGAAGTGGGGACGGAGAAGTGAAAGTCCTGCCAACTGACGGAATAGTTGGTTAAAGGGTGTAGATATTGAGAGGCGTAGGCAAATCCGCGCTTTGAGTCGAACCTGATAGTACCGAGCGCACTTGTGCAATCGGATATGGATGTAATCAGACTCCCAAGAAAATCCGCTAAACGTTAATCTATATAGTACTCGTACCACAAACGGACACACGTGGTCAAGTATAGCGTACTAAGGCGCTCGAGTGATTCACAGCTAAGGAACTAGGCAAAATAGCCCCGTAACTTCGGGAGAAGGGGCGCTTCCTCATGTTGAATGAGAAGCCGCAGTGAAATGGCCCAGGCGACTGTTTAACAAAAACATAGGGCTATGCAAAATCGAAAGATGAAGTATATGGCCTGACACCTGCCCGGTGCTGGAAGGTTAAGAGGAGATGTTATCGCAAGAGACGCATTGAATTGAAGCCCCAGTAAACGGCGGCCGTAACTATAACGGTCCTAAGGTAGCGAAATTCCTTGTCGGGTAAGTTCCGACCTGCACGAATGGTGTAACGATCTGGGCACTGTCTCAGCTGTGAGCTCGGTGAAATTGTAGTATCGGTGAAGATGCCGATTACCCGCAACGGGACGGAAAGACCCCGTGAACCTTTACTGCAACTTAACACTGAATTTGGGTAATTGATGTGTAGGATAGGCCGGAGACTATGAAGCGGGCACGCTAGTGTTTGTGGAGTCATCCTTGAAATACGGCCCTTCAATTATTTGAGTTCTAATTCCCTAACGGGAAGACAATGTTTGGTGGGTAGTTTGACTGGGGTGGTCGCCTCCAAAAGTGTAACGGAGGCTTCCAAAGGTGCGCTCAGCATGATTGGTAACCATGCGCAGAGTATAATGGTATAAGCGCGCTTGACTGAGAGACCGACAAGTCGATCAGGTAGGAAACTAGGGCATAGTGATCCGGTGGTTCCGTATGGAAGGGCCATCGCTCAAAGGATAAAAGGTACTCCGGGGATAACAGGCTGATCATTCCCAAGAGCTCATATCGACGGAATGGTTTGGCACCTCGATGTCGGCTCGTCACATCCTGGGGCTGGAGAAGGTCCCAAGGGTTGGGCTGTTCGCCCATTAAAGTGGCACGCGAGCTGGGTTCAGAACGTCGTGAGACAGTTCGGTCCCTATCTGTTGTGGGCGCAGGAAATTTGCGAAGGTCTGACACTAGTACGAGAGGACCGTGTTGGACGAACCTCTGGTCTATGGGTTGTTCCGCCAGGAGCACTGCCCAGTAGCTACGTTCGGTTAGGATAAGTGCTGAAAGCATCTAAGCACGAAGCCATCTTCAAGATTAGATTTCCATTGAGGGTCGTAGAAGACTACTACGTTGATAGGTCATAGGTGTATAACAGAAATGTAGAGCCGAGTGATACTAATTGCCCGATAGCTTTTTTTGTACCTTATGGTATTGTAATGCTGAAACGAAATGTTTTTCTCTCTTTTTCAATGTCAATTACCTAAAAGATATTTAGGTGGTTATAGCGACAGGGTTCCACCTCTTCCCATTCCGAACAGAGAAGTTAAGCCTGTCCACGTCGATGGTACTGCTGCAAAGTGGGAGAGTAGATAGCCGCCGTTTTTAAAGCCCCGATTACTGAAAAGTAGTTGGGGCTTTTTTTGTACCTGAATGTGGGAAAATGGGAAATGGTAATCGGGAATCGGAAATGGAGCCATAAGTAGATTTTTGCCAACCATGGAGATGGTACTTTTCCGTCAGCAGACGGAGGGAGAGGAGATAGCTGCCGTTTTGTGAGAGTTCTGATTGCTGAAAAGTAGTTGGGACTTTTTTTGTGCCCGAATTTACAGATGAATAAGGCCGCTTATTATTTCTGTAAAACAAACAAGCCTCCGCAGCACAATGCTGCGGAGGCTTGTTTGTTATGCCCGTCTATCTTTTATTTTAAAAACCCTTGTTCATTGAATATTAAACTAATATCTACCTTCCCACAAGGATCTTAGCCATTCGCCCAGTTTGCTTTCGGCAGGACTGTTTTGAACTTTCCAAATACTCGTTTTAGTTAGTTCATCGGGCAAAAATTGTTGTGCTACGAAATGATTTGGAAAATCATGCGAGTATTTATAGTTTGTGCCATAATTCAATTCTTTCATTAGTTTTGTGGGCGCATTACGTAAGTGCAATGGAATCGGCAGATTACCGGTGCGTTCTACCAAAGCCAAAGCTTCATCAATTGCCAGGTAGGCAGAATTACTTTTAGGTGAAGCAGCTAAATAAACAGTGGCTTCGGCCAATATAATGCGACCTTCGGGCCAACCGATTTTCTGTAATGCATCAAAACAGGCATTGGCAAGTAGCAGAGCATTAGGATTGGCTAAGCCAATATCTTCAGCCGCAGAAATAACCAAACGACGGGCAATAAATTTTGGATCTTCACCACCGGCTATCATGCGAGCTAACCAATAAATGGCTGCATCGGGGTCACTCCCACGAATTGATTTGATAAATGCAGAGATAATATCGTAGTGCATTTCACCATCTTTATCGTAAGCAGATGGGTTTTGTTGAAGTCGTTCTGTTACAATTTGGTTTGTGAATATTACTTTTTCGGTTATCTCTGAATTTGCCACTAACTCTAAAATATTCAGAAGTTTACGTGCATCCCCACCTGAGTAACGAATCAAGGATTCGGTTTCTTCAAAAACAATCTGACGATTTTTTAATTCAATATCCGTTTTGATTGCGTATTCAGCTAATTCGAGCAAATCCTCCTTTTCTAATGATTTCAAAACATATACCTGACAACGCGAAAGGAGAGGTGTGATGACTTCAAAGGATGGATTTTCTGTTGTGGCACCTATCAATGTAACAGTACCATTTTCCACAGCACCGAGTAGCGAGTCTTGTTGCGACTTGCTGAAACGGTGAATTTCATCAATAAAAAGAATAGGATTTGCTTGCGAAAAAAAACGATTTGCTTTTGCTTTCTCAATTACTTCGCGTACATCTTTCACGCCCGAGGTTACAGCACTTAGCGTATAAAAGGGCCTATCGAGTTTGTTGGCAATAATTTTAGCCAACGTAGTTTTACCCACGCCCGGAGGTCCCCACAAAATGAACGAGGAGATATGTCCGGATTCAATCATCTTGCGTAAGATGGCATTTTCACCGACCAAATGTTTTTGACCAATGTAATTATCAAGAGTTTGTGGACGAAGTCGTTCGGCTAAAGGTGGCATGCGAGAATAATTTGAGAATGAAAATGGTGAGAAGTTTTAGCAAATTGCTTTCAATCAATATTTGCAGGACAAATGTAATAATAATGTAGCGATGCTACAAAATTAGCCCGGCTAATCTGACTAATTCATTCACTGTTTTCCAATTTCTGCAAGTGGCAGTTACTTTTAGTTTATTCTCGAAAAAGGTATTTGTTAGTTTTGTAGTACCATAACCGGTTGGGCAATATACATATATGACTTTGTCCAACTGTTCAAAATGATCTTCACCATAGTCTGTTGATTTCAGCTTTTCAACGCTTATTGTATCAGGTATTGCTGACAGAAAAGTGACATGGAACGAAGCTGTATTCTTTGTCGAGTCTAAAATAAATGGGTTGTTTTCAACTATTCGCTTCATCTCATCAAGCTTTAAAACTAACACCGGAACCTCTAAACCAATAACTTTCAATATCTGTTTCGAAATCCTTTTTTCTAAGTCAGCAGTATCAGTATCCTGAGTTTGAAAAATAATATTTCCACTCTGAATATAGGTTTGAACGTTTATATAGCCCAACTCAACATACAGTTGTTTCAAAACGTCCATTTTGATCTTTTTATGGCCACCAACGTTGATGCCTCGTAACATGGAAATGTATGTTGTCATTTTTTCTTACCGATAAATTGAAAGTGTTCTTATCTTATAAATTTGAAATGTAATTTGCTTATTATGATAGATGTATCTCTTAGTGTAATGCTAAGGTAATGTTTAAATACATTAGCATTATTTGAACTGAATAATTTCTGAAAGTGTATAAAATTACGATACAAATGTATACAATCTTTTTGTGAGTAAGTTGGATTTAAAAAATGATTTATATATTGTTTGTATTTAAAAATAACAAATTCACCTTCAACTTTTTTGTTTATTCAAACGTTTGTATAAAACGTGATAATAATTTATAATTATGCAGATATAATTCTGTAGCTAATTTTAGGTGCTGAAACAGTAGTGATTGCAACTATATATTTGATAATTATAAATAGGATTGAATTTTTCGAGAATAAACTTGCTTTAAGTCTAAAAATGTGCTGTTTATTCAGGAATTTTTACGACCTTTGCACCCCAAATACAAATAAAAAAAGTTTGAATGAAAACAAATAATGAAAAATGGCAAGGAAGTTCGAGACCAAAATCGAATGCTGGTGCCAGCCGTGATGGTAAACCATTTGAGTCACGCGATGTGAAATCGATTTTAAAAGGTTCAAGAGGTGCAGCAAAATTTGGTTCTGATAGACCAGCTCGTGATGACAATCGTGCATCAGGAAGTGCGGACTACAAAAAAAGAGACGATAGCCGTCCTGCTTATGGTGAAAAGAAACCATGGGAGAACCGCGACAGTAAACCCGCTTTTGGTGACAGAAAACCATGGGAAAACAGAGATAATAAACCATCTTTTGGCGACAGAAAACCTTACGGTGGTGGCGAAAATAAAACTCCTTACGGTGATCGCAAACCGTGGGAAAACAGAGACAGCAGCAAACCAAGTTTTGACAGAAAACCTGCAAGCTCCGAACGATATATCGGCGGTGAAGGCAAACCAACTTATGCTGAACGCAAAGCTGCTGAAATGAAAGAAGGTCGTTCTTCTTTCGGCGAAAAGAAATCATTCCAAAGTAGTGAAGGCCGCTCGTCATATGGCGAACGTAAACCTTACGAAAACCGTGGTGACCGTCCTGCTTATGGCGAAAAGAAACCATGGGAGAATCGTGATAGCAAACCTGCCTACGGTGAAAAGAAACCCTGGGAGAGCCGTGAAGGCAAACCTGCCTATGGAGATAGAAAACCTGCATACGGTGACCGTAAACCTGCTTTTGGCGATCGTAAACCTTATGGTGACCGTCCTGCCTTTGGTGGTGCTAAGAAACCATGGGAAAATCGCGACAGCCGTCCATTAAATACGGATGCTAACGGCGAAAAAGTATATGGCAGATTCCGTGAGTCGGGTGATGATGAAGTGCGCACAGGCAAGTTAAGTTTCTCAAAATTACCAGAAGGCAAAAGAGCTGAATTCACCGAAACACGTTTTGATAATAAAAAAGACGGCATCACTTTCCGCAAACGCAGTAGCGATGATACTTATGATCCGAATGCAAAATACAGTAATAAAAAGCAATTAGAATACCGCAAGACTGTTGTTGATTTGACAAAGCCGGTGCGTTTAAATAAATTTTTGGCCAATGCCGGTATTTGTTCACGTCGTGAGGCGGATGAATATATCCAGGCTGGTGTAATTTCGGTAAATGGACAAATTGTAACCGAGATGGGAGTAAAAGTATTACTTACCGACAAAGTTACCTTCCACGAACAAACTGTTCAATCGGAGAAAAAAGTATATTTATTGTTGAACAAACCAAAAGATTGTGTTACAACTTCTGAGGATACGCACGATCGTTTAACTGTACTTGATTTGGTAAAGAATGCTTGTAGCGAGCGTATTTATCCTGTTGGTCGTTTGGATAGAAATACTACCGGTGTTTTGCTTTTGACCAATGATGGTGATTTGGCTTCTAAACTGACACACCCAAAATACGATAAGAAAAAAATCTATCATGTTGCTTTGGATAAAGCACTTGAGAGAGCCGATTTCGAAACAATTCTGAATGGTATCAACTTAGATGAAGATGATGTAATCAAAGCTGATGCCTTGGAATTTGTAAAACCAGGTGATTTGAAACAAGTTGGTATTGAAATTCACTCCGGACAAAATCGTGTTGTACGTCGTATTTTTGAAAAATTGGGTTACAAGGTGATTCGTTTGGATCGTGTATACTTTGCCGGTTTGACTAAGAAAAGTTTACCACGTGGAAAATACCGTTTCTTAAGTGAACGCGAAGTGCAAATGCTTAAAATGGGTGCACACGAATAAAATAGAGATAGTTGTCTTTTAGACAATCAAATGCTTTGATAAATAGAGAACTCCCTTGCAATTTTTTGCAAGGGAGTTTTTTTTTGCAATTATTTGTAGTTTGTGGGATATATTTTGTAATTTGCGCCTATCGTATTAATATAAGCGTCGATGATGAAGAAAATAGTAATTGCAGGTGGTACAGGGTTTATTGGGAGTTATCTTGATATGCGTTTTCGTGAACGTGGATATAAAGTTGTACTCGTGTCGCGCGATAAGGCACATGTGCCCTGGGAATTGACAGCATTGACCGAAGCACTTGAGAAGGCCGATATATTGATTAATCTGGCAGGCAAGTCTATCAATTGCAGACATACTCCAACGAATAAGAAAGCTATTTTGGAGTCAAGAATCAGGACAACCGAGCTGCTTGGTGAGGCCATCTTAAATTGTGCCCAGGCTCCTAAATTATGGATAAATGCCAGTGCAACAGGTGTTTATATGCCGTCAGTAAGCCAGCCTATGTCGGAGGACGAGACAGAACTTGGAA
Source organism: Paludibacteraceae bacterium (assembly GCA_942493025.1). Taxonomy (GTDB): domain Bacteria; phylum Bacteroidota; class Bacteroidia; order Bacteroidales; family Paludibacteraceae; genus Paludibacter. The sequence goes on along the minus strand of OW818663.1, from coordinate 1,647,260 downwards.
CTGATTTTTTAGCAGAGGTCGTTACAAGTTGGGAGAAGGCATTCTTTGGATTTGAGTTAGCCTCCACTCGGCAAGTGGTGTTGCGTACATCGGTGGTATTGGGAAAAGATGGCGGTGCACTTGGTCCTTTGGTGTGGTTAACCCGCTTTGGCTTAGGTGGTAAGCAGGCAACAGGAACGCAGATGTTTAGTTGGATTCATTTGGAAGATTATTTCCGTGTGGTTCTTTTCTTGCAGGAGCAAGTTGAGTTACAGGGTGTATTTAACAGTACGGCTCCACATCCGATTTCCAATGATGCGTTTATGCACGCACTTCGCAACGTGTTGCATGTTCCTTTTGGAATTCCGGCACCCGAATTTGCCATCCGGTTGGGTGCAAGGGTGATTGGAACAGAGCCGGAACTACTGTTGAATAGTGCCTATGTAGTTCCCAAAAAGCTCAGTGATGCCGGTTTTAAGTTTTCGTTTCCGGAAATACATAAAGCTCTACATGATTTATTGAGCAGAAGGTAATCGTAGAAAAGTTTTATTTCTCTCCAATGTATTCGTTTGTGTTGATAACAGTTGAATAGAAGTAATTCAGAGCAGCCAGAAAGCTGTTGTGAACCTGTTCAGCAGTTACTATACCTCCTAATTTCAAGATTTTTTGTGGCACACGCATCATCAATGAGCGTACAATCAAATCCAAGGTCCTTTGCTGCTCTGGTGGTGGCGTCAATACACATATGGGTCATCATACCGCAGATGACTAAATTAGTTATATCCAGCGATTTTAAATGATCCGGTAAATTAGTTTCTCGAAAGCTGTTGGGGTAATGTTTAATGATTATTTTCTCATTGTCCAATGGCTTAATACTGGCATGAATTTCGGCGCCAGTTGTATTGGGCACAAAGAAAGTGGCGTCAGGTCGTGTCGCTATATGCTGAATATAGATAACCGGTTTGTTTTCGGTTCTGAATTTGATTAGTACTGATTTTATGTTTTCGCTCGCTTTGTCTGACCCAACCAAGGTCATTGCCCCACCTTCGAAATAATCGTTTTGCACGTCGATAATCAATAAAGCAGTATTCATATCTTTGATTTTAGTATCTGTTTCTATTTTAAAATACGTACACAAATATTACCACTGTATTTCTTCAAGTCCTTTTTCCTTCATGTACTTGTTGGCCAACGAAAAATGATTGTTACCAATAAATCCACGATAGGCGGATAGGGGAGACGGATGTACCGATTTTAATACCAAATGTTTGTTTGTATCTATGAAATCCCCTTTTTTCTGAGCATACGATCCCCATAACATGAATACCAACCCTTCTTTTTCGGAAGCCAGTTTATGAATGGCCGCGTCGGTAAAGGTCTCCCAACCGCGTCCCTGATGTGAGCCTGCTGCATGGGCCTGAACCGTTAGCGTGGCATTGAGTAATAAAACACCCTGTTGTGCCCAGCGGATAAGATTGCCACTTGTTGGTTTAGCGATGCCTAAATCGCGCTCTATCTCTTTGAATATATTGAGTAATGAAGGTGGAAAAGCTACACCATCGGCCACCGAGAAACACAATCCATGCGCTTGTCCATCGCCGTGGTACGGATCCTGACCAATAATCACTACTTTTACCTTATCGAACGGACATTGATCGAATGCGTTGAAAATAAGTGCTGATGGCGGAAAGGTAAGCTTGGTTTTATATTCATTCCGCACAAAATCCGTCAATCTGACAAAATAGTCTTTGTCAAATTCCGGTTGCAACGCACTTTTCCACGAGGGTTCTATCCTTACATTCATTTTTTCAGTAGTCTTTGACTTGTTTTTTTATTTGTAATCCGTTGGTAAAATAGGGTTTACTGATAACTGATAACTGATTACTGTCGACTGTTTACCGCTGACAGTAATTGGTTCATAGCCTGTTCCAATACGCTACGCGGACAAGCAGCATTCAAGCGCAAATGACATTCGCCACCGGGTCCAAAAACGGTTCCTTTGTTTAGTCCCAGACCTGCCTTATCGACAAAGAACCGGAATAAATCATCGGTGTTCATTCCCAACTCACTACCATTCAACCATATCAGGTAAGTAGCTTCGGGTATCATAGGCTTTATCTGAGGAATGTTGGTTTTCAAAAAGTCAACCACAAAGTCTATATTTCCCTCCACATATTCGAGCATTTGCTTTCTCCATTCAGCGCCTTCTTCGTAGGCAGCTTGTGTGGCCACGTAAGCGAATATATTTCCGCCGGCTTGTTCTATTTTCTCAAGATATTCGGCATATTGCTTGCGCAATGAGGAATTTGGAATGATATACGACGAACTTACCAATCCCGGCATATTGAAGGTCTTGGTAGGCGCCATAAAGGTAAGGCTAATATCTGCAGCAGTTGCCGATACAGTTGCAAACGGAGTATGTGGCTGTCCGTGTAAAACAAGGTCGGAGTGAATCTCATCGGAGATAACGATGATATTATGTTTAGCACAAATTTCGGCCAGACGTTCCAGTGTTTTTGCATCCCATGCACGCCCACCCGGATTGTGAGGATTGCAAAGAATGAACATGCGGGTGTTGGCCGTAATTTTTTGTTCCAGGTCTTCGAAGTCCATTTCGAATTTTCCGTTCACTTCTTTCAGTTGATTGTACACTAAATTGCGATTCGCTTTTTGTACAACCTGAATAAATGGATAATATACCGGCGGTTGGATGATAATCTCGTCGCTTGTTTGCGTGTAGGCATCAACCGCAAAGGCAATTCCCGAAACAATTCCCGGAAGGAAGCCTACCCACTCGGGCTTTACAGTCCAGTTGTGTAGTTGTTGAATCCAATTTGTCAATGAAGGAATAAATCCTTTCGGTAGTTTTGAATAACCAAAAACAGGATGGTCGCAGCGTTGTTTTACGGCATCAATAATAAAATCGGGGGTACGGAAATCCATATCGGCCACCCACAATGGTAGCACATTCTCAGTCCCGAAAAGTGCTTTGCAGCGTTCTATTTTTATCGCATCGGTTTGGTGGCGATCGATTATTTCATCAAAATTATATTTCATGTTTTTTATCTGGAAATGTGCCATTCTGAAATTGATGGCACTAATTATTTGGATAATACTTCTTCAATTGGTTTACCGATGCAAGCGTTTGGCATCGGAATATTTAAAATACGCGACAGCGTAGGAGCAATGTCGGTGGTGCTGTACGAACTTACAATTTTTTTAGTTGGAATTTGCCAACCATAAAAATACAGCGGCGTGTACGAAACGATGGCATTTGACTCACCAATCGGATTGTTTTTGTCGTCCACCTCTATCCAACCGGGTAAAAGTGTCAGAATGATATCGCCGGTGCTTTTATGAGTCGTAGAGTTTTGAATACGTTCAATCACACTGTTTCCGTTTCGTCCCATGCTCAGCAGTTGGGTTGAAGTGTAGGCCGATTGTATGCCTTCAAATTCGAGCATAAACTCAGCTATGTTTTGCTGCATATCGGTGAACTTAATTTTCTTCTCCTCAATTTTCTTTTTGTTCAGATAGATATTTTTTGCATAATAACCCTCTATCCATTTTTCTTGTCCGTATACGGCCATTAAATAGGTGCTCAGCAGTGCTAACGAACGGTTCGCATTGAAATACCCCGCCGGTATCTTGTTTTCGCCCAGTTCGGCAGGTGAGTGGACTCCCGTTTGATTTCCGAACATAAAGACCACCGTTTTGTCCAGTCCTACTGAGGTATCAATCTTTTGCATTATTCGTTGAATATCCTTGTCCAATCGGAGGTACATATCCTCTTTTTCGGCAGTTTGCAGGGCTGTTGTTTTTTCGTTTGGCGTACGCACTGTAAATTGAAGCATCAGCATATCGGGATATTTGTCAGCCCCCAATCCCTGCTCGGCAATGAGTTTGCAGGCCACATCGGCTACCAGTGAATTGGCTGCCGGCGTGTTTTTGAGAATGGTTGCGATTGATCTCTGATTCTTTTTACTCTTTGGGTCGTACGCGAAGCCAGACTTTTTATCCTCTTTTACCGGATGAAAATTGTAAGTACCGATGCCAAACAGCGGATTCCAAACACGATCCACGTAGGTTTGAAATTCACCATTGGTATTCATGCTTTCGGCCCAATGCGTAAGCCCATCCATATAATAACCGGTTCCCACCCATTTCATTTGTGTATCGTCTATCCATGCTACACTTCTGGCTGTATGTCCACCCATCATGATGGCATCTTCGGCATTTAAAGCTATCGAGTAGGTCTTCGAATTGTTCGGATTGGCCAGCATAAGTTCATCGGTGATGGTGCTCGAAAGGAGGTTGTGAGCAGAAAACATCAGTTTGGTTCCTATACCTGTTTCATTTTCATCCTCAAGTATCGATTTAATTTCCTTTTCGGCTCTGTTGTAGTAATTATCGCCCGCAATGCCATTGTAGTAGGGAATAGTCCCTGTCATCACCGTGGCAATATCCGATGCATTCCCTGCTGAAATAATGTCGTAGTGTACGTTTTCACAATTCGCACCCTGACCGATTATCTTTCTCAACCCATTGCTATCGAAATAATTGTACATCAAATCGAGATGCTTCTGTTGAAGACCATCGATCATGATTCCGACTACCAGCCGTGGGCGCACCGTAGTGCCGGGCTGTGCACAAAGCAATGTAAATTGAAATGCAAGAACTAAAACAAAGAAATATTTAGGGAGAGTAAAGCGCATTATATAATTATCAATGGTTAATTGTAAATGGTTAATGTGTTTTTAAATGATTGACTGTGTACTCGTTTACTAGTTAACTTGTCTACTGAAATATCGTTTACGAGTGTCACTGATTACTGTTCACTTATAACTGCCTAAAGCATTCCTTTGGTTGACGGTAACTCATATTGATAGATATCCCGCTTTACAGCCATTTTGATTGATTTGGCCAATGCTTTAAAGATACCTTCGATTTTGTGATGTTCGTTATCGCCTTCGGCTTTAATGTTCAGGTTCATTTTGGCAGCGTCGCTGAATGACTTGAAGAAATGGAGTACCATTTCGGTGGGTAAATCGCCCACGTATTCGCGCTTAAATTCAGCATCGTATACCAACCATGCTCGTCCGCCAAAGTCGAGAGCCACAGAGCATAAGCAATCGTCCATGGGTAAATAGAACCCGTAACGTTCTACGCCACGTTTATTGCCCAATGCCTTGCCAAACGCTTCGCCCAGAGCGATAGCAGTATCTTCGATGGTGTGGTGTTCGTCTACTTCCAGGTCGCCTTTTACCTGAATGGTCAAATCGGAACCGGAGTGTTTACCTATTTGTTCCAACATGTGGTCGAAAAATTTCAGTCCGGTGTTGATGTTGCATTTCCCTGAACCGTCCAGATTCAATTCGATAAGGATGTCGGTTTCTTTGGTGGTACGTTTTACTGTGGCAGTGCGTTCACCGGCAAAAAGGAATTCGGTGATGCGATTCCAGTCGGTAGTTTGCAGTGCACAGTAGGCTGTCAGTCCTTTTTCCTTCAATATTTCCTCGTCGGTGCTGATGAAAATAGCTTTGCAGCCCATGTTTTTAGCCAGTTCAACATCGGTATAGCGGTCGCCAATAACAAATGAGCCTTCTAAATCGTAAGCTTCGGTGAAATACTCGGTAAGCATGGCAGTGCCCGGCTTGCGGGTCGGTAAATTATCTTCGGGAAAAGATATGTCGATGAATATCTTATCGAAATGAATGTCCTCGTTGGCAAGCGTTTTCAAAAAGCTGGCTTGTACCTGATCGAAGTTCTCCTGTGGATACACGGGTGTTCCTAAACCGTCCTGATTGGTAACCAATGCCCATTCGAAGTCGAGCTTTTTGCGGATAAAGTGCAGGTTCCGGAGTACGGCTGGCAGGTATTCAATCTGATCTACACGGTCTACCTGAAAAGTCACCGGTGGTTCGATGATGATGGTGCCGTCGCGATCAATGAAAAGAACTTTCTTTTTTATAGTTGGGTCTTGTTGATTTGTCATTATTGTCATTTTATAGTTACAAGCTTGCCTGCCGGAGGCAGGTTACGAGTTACAAGTAGCTGGTATCATTTATTTTTTGAGAAACTCTAAACGCATGGGGGTAAACACATCCATCAGAATGCCGGCTTCGAGGCATACTACGCCGTGTGGTTTATCGGGTTCGGTATAAAAACCATCGCCGGTGTTGAGTATTTTCTTTTCGCCGTTGATGTTTACTTCGAATGAGCCGCCTGCCACATAAGTTGTTTGCGAATGAAAGTGCTCGTGAACGTAGCCAATGGCTCCTTTTTCGAATTTCACCTTCACCATCATAATCTGACCGTCGTAACCCATAATCTGACGTGATACACCTCCGCCTAAGTCTTCCCAAACGGTTTCATTCTCAACGATAAAATTTGCGCTTTTAGTATTCATATATGTAATTGATATAATTTATTGGTAGTATGACAACGAAATTTGTTTCAGTAATTTTGTGCATCCGGCAATCCCGTCAAAACGGGATGTTCGGAATTGGCGTCTACAGATTAACAGCCTTGTAACCTGTAACTATTTACTTGTAACTACTAATTTCCTTGTTCTAATCTTTGTTTTGCAAATAGGAGCACCCCTTGCAGGTGTTTATTCATTAGCTCACCGGCACCATCGGGATCTCCGGCTTTTATGCAGTTAAGCATACCTTCGTGTTCCTCAATAATTTGAGAGTTGGGAACACAAATTCTATCGCGTTGATAAATAGCGAGAATATCGGGGATAACGATCATTAGCATCGCTTTGATAACGGGATTATGACTCGCTTCGGCCAATGCACGGTGATAGGCAAAGTCGTAACTTACGCGTTCGGGAGTATCAAAATGCTCCACAAAATCGGCATGTGCTCTTTCAAGCATTGCAATGTCCTTTTCGGTTCTTCGTTCAGCGCAGAGTCTTACTCCTTTTACTTCGAGCAAGATACGTGTTTCTACCAAAGAGTAGAAATCGTAGCTCTGAAGATTGAGCACGTCCGAAATAAGTCCGTCGAGCGTGTTGATGTCAAGGCCATTTACCACCGAACCACTTTGGGGTAAGGTTTTGATAATGCCATAAAACTCCAGTTTATGCAGTGCCTCGCGCACATGCGTTCTGCCAAAGCCAAATTCCAGGGCCATTTTCCGTTCAGCCGGAAGTTTGTCGCCCGGTTTCAATACGCCCGAAATAATTAGTTCTTTAATCTTAGAGATTACTTTGTCGGTAGGTGTTTCCAAACTTTGATCTGTCAATCCTAAAACTGTTTCTGTCATATTTATGTGCTTCTCATCCGTTTATAAATTAAATAAATGGATTGTTTTGAAAAATGATTTACAAAGATACTTTGAATTAATTAAACATCAAACAATTCGATATTGAAAGGGGCTAAATTAATTACAATCGTAATGTGATCACTAAAAACAACGTGCATTTGTACGATGCGTTTGCTTTATTTGTGTTTAGTAAGCACTATAGAAACATGAAAAATCTTGTTTAGTTTAGGGGAGAGTTCAAATTATCATTTCTTTTTATTTACATCGTTTTTTGGCCAGTCTCCTATTGGCATGAAGCCGAATCCATATCGCGCAGTATTGATATCGCATCGTGCAGCAACGACATCGCACCATGCAGTAATGACATCGCACCATGCAGCAACGATATCGCACCATGCAGTAGCTATATCGCATCATGCAGTATCCATATCGCATCGTGCAGTAACGATATCGCACGACAACCATCCCATATCGCATGACAACCAAACGATATCGCATGACTACCATCCCATATCGCACTACAACCATTCAATATATCATCACAACCAAACCATATCGCACGGATACCATCCAATATCACATGACACCCAAACCATATCGCAGTTATCATTTCGTTGGGGTAGGGTATAACGACAAAGAGAGATGCCGGTAAAAACCGACACCCCCCTTTTCCAACAAAAAATCAACCTTTAAAACTGAAAATTATTCAATCACGAATGTGGAAATAGACCTTTTGGGTAGATTGGATGGTATGGATTTACCATTCAACCATACCATAAATGCTTCGGCCTTATCTGTTTGATTCATCACCACTACGGCAATTGTTCCGTCTACATTTTGAAACGCTGTGGTGATAAGAAAACTTTTACTCGAAGCTGCCGAAATTCGTCTGGCTCCGGGTTTTATGAATTTAGAGAAGTGACCGATATAATAAAACTCGTTGTTATAGATCAATTCGTCTGTTTTGGTATTGTAATGAACGGGTGAAAAGCAGAAGTTCTGCACGTGATTGGGGCCGCCTTGTTCGTCCAGCAGTACATTCCAATCGGTCCAGGCCACTGTTCCGTTGTTGAAGTCGTTAATCATCGACTCACCATACTGCTCGCCCATACTCCAGTCATTCATTTTCTTTAAATCGAAATTTCCAATGCACCCTTCGGTAAATATAAGGTTTTTATCGGGATACGCTTCGTTTACCCGTTGTACGTTTTCGAACTGCTGACGGCCACCGCTCCAGTTTTCGTACCAGTGAAAACCGGTTCCCCAAATGTATTTAGCAGCCTCTTTGTCGTTGTAGGTATCGTTGGCACGTTGCACCATCAGGTCGCGATTGTGATCCCAAACTATGATTTTCTTGCTGCCCATTCCCGCTTTTTTCAGCGTTGGTCCAAGATAGTTTTTTACAAAGTCTTTTTCTTCTGTGGCTGTATAAATGCACGATTCCCAAGTTTGTACCGCCATCGGCTCGTTTTGAACCGACATGCCCCAAACAGGGATGCCGTTCTTTTGATATTCCTGAATAAACTTCACGAAATAATTGGCCCAGGACTGATGATACTCCGGTAATAATTTACCGCCGTGCAGCATATCGTTGTTATCTTTCATCCATGCCGGAGGACTCCACGGACTTGCAAACAGAGTCAGCTTACCACCGGCTTCGGCAATGGCCTGCTTGATCAGCGGAATGCGGTATTTCATGTCGGGACTCACACTGAAGGTTTTCAGAGCAGCATCCTTCTCAGCAACATAAGTGTAACTATTGCTCGAGAAATCGCAACTGTTGATGTTGGTTCTGGCCAGCGTATATCCAATTCCTTCGGTGGGATTGTAGTACGATTTCAAGAATGCTTTTTGTTTTGCTTCAGGCATTTTGGCAAACGTTTCGGCCGAAGCATCGGTCAGCGCACCTCCAATGCCCAAAAGGGTTTGAAACTTTTTACCCGGATTGATAAAAATGCTGGTTTCTACTTCAGCAGGATGGCTTTTATCAGCAAACTGAAGTTCACCCACGTAGGCTAACCGCAGATTTCCGGTTTCGGAAGTGGTATATTGCTTTGCTGTTGGTGTTGAGCTAAGTTCTTTTGCATTGCTGTATAAATTGCAACAGAGGAATGCAAGTGCCAGAAGGTGTATGTGTTTTTTCATATTATTCTAATTGTTGTTTTTGTAACTCCAAATCCTTCAGCCAAAGGATGCTTTAAGACAGTGCTACCTTCAATTGCCGTCTGCTTTAGCTGACGGAACAAGTTTTGTTTAAGTATTGGGCTAGCCAAATTGAAACAATCATTTGGCTAAAGCCAATGCTAGCTTAATAATAGTATCCGCCCCATAAATGGAACGGCAATTGATGCAGAGAACACTACATTATTTATTTTCGATATCTTAATTCTCAGTCATCATCAAAACTTATCTTCAAATTTTACAGACAACTGTCAACTTTACCACACATAAGTTGCCACTGCGCCGGCACCTAAAACAGGGCTCACAATTTTGTTTTTAAACTGGATATTGAAGGTTTGCGATGCATTGCTATCGTTGAGCACTATCAGCACTTTTTTGCCGGTAGGAGTGACGAAGGCCACATTGGGCAGGTTGCTGACCACGCTCGATTCCACGCGTACCGATCCGGCAGGAACAAACTTAGAAGCATGACCAATAATGTAATAGGCTACGTTACGGGATACGCTGTTGCTGATCGTTAATGCACCCAGACAAGTTCCACAACCACCATCGGTGTGAGGATAGTAGTTCGGGTCGGCCGCCAGGTTCCATTCAATCACATTTTTACTCCAGTTACGGGGAGCACCGATAACCAGGTTTTTTACGTGCCATTTCAAATCTTCCACAAAATTGCCCGGTGCACCCACCCATTGTTCGGTGAAATACACATTCTTTTCGGGGTACGCGTTGTGAACCGTGGTAAGTGCAATTATATTACCACCATAGAGGTGAAAAGCTGATCCGTCGCTGTATTTGCGTGCATCCGGATCGTTAAGAACCGTTATCGGATAGCTGTACATATCGCAGTTGTGGTCGTACAGAATAATTTTTGTGGTGATATTGTTTTTGGCAAACTCAGGCCCCAGATGATTTTTTATAAACAATGCCTGATCCAGCGCCGTCATGTACATACTCGGATTATTGTCCGGATTCAGCGGCTCATTTTGAATAGTAATGGCGTCGATAGGGATTCCCTGCGCCTTCATACCCTGAATGTATTTTACAAAATAACGGGCATATACTCCGAAGAATTCCGGTTTCAGACTACCGCCTTTTGCACTTTTGTTTGTTTTCATCCATGCCGGAGCCGACCAGGGTGAAGCCATAATTTTAATGTTCGGATTAATGGCTAATGCCGATTTTAATACCGGAATCAGATCAGCAGAATCAGGTTTAAGGCTGAAATGCTGCAAGTCGTTGTCGACACCCGATGGATCGATGTCGTTATACGAGAATACGGAAGAGCTTAAATCGGATGCTCCGAGGCTTACCCGCAGATAACTGATACCAATAGCTGTGCTGTCGTTCGAGAAAAGCTCCTTCATCAAATTAGCCTTGTCGGTGGTGCCCAGCTTATTGATCAGAAAGGCACTACCGCCGGTCATAGCAAATCCAAACCCATCCATGGTTTGATATTTTGTGAGCGAGTCGACCGTTATCGACGGATTTACATTTGATGTGGCTGTGAAATTTAAAGCTTTTGTTTGTTTCTTCAAAAAGCTCATTGAACCGGATTCCGTCAACCAATAGGATACATCCGAACTTACATTTTTGGGTTCTTCGGGTTTGTTTTGCACTATTTCATTCCCGGTTGCACAGCTCGACACTACTGCCAAAGCCGAAACAACCGCGAATTTAATGAAGGAATGTCGGGAAGTGAATTGTTTACTAAACATAATCTGTATTTTATCTTTTTTAAGTCTGAATAATTATTGAAAAACCCGTACGTAATCCACTATCATACGTTGTGGAAATACGGTGGTAGCATCCGGATTGCCCGGCCAATTACCACCTACAGCCACATTCATAATAAAGAAGAATGGTTTGTCGAACGGATAATTGCCATTTACCTGCGATTTATTGGCGGTAAAAAACACTACATCGTCAACCAGAAAGGTCATTTTATCGGCTTCCCATTTAAGACTGAAAAGGTGAAATTTATCGTTGAAAGTGAGTGAAGGTAAAGAGTAGTTGCCACCGATATGTGTACTTGCTCCGCTAGCAGCACCCCAGTGAATGGTGCCGTATGTTTTTTGTGGTTCATGTCCCAGTAGTTCCATTATATCAATTTCGCCACATGCCGGCCATGGAGTGGTGCCAATATTATTGCCCAACATCCACAATGCCGGCCAAACGCCTTGTCCTTTTGGTAACTTGGCTCTGAAATCAATTCGTCCGTAGGTGAATGTTTTCTTGTCCTTCGAAATCATTCTGGCCGATGTGTAGTTGTTGGTGCCCATGGTTTCTTTGCGGGCTTCAATTACTAAATATCCGCTTGTAGCGAAAGCATTTTTGTTGGAATTGGTATAGTATTCCAATTCGTTGTTTCCCCAGCCCGAACCACCGGTGTCGTACGACCAGTTGTTAGAGTTGATATAGTTAGCCGTAAATTCATCGCTCCATGCTAGCGTCATTCCAGGGTAACTTGTTGCACCTGCATAGCCTGTGCCATCAACGGGTAAATAAGTTCCGTTATTCTGAATTGTTCCGGTGGCTTTTCCTGTTCCGGTAATAGCTGAGTTGGTAGGAGCACTCAGTTCGAGTGTAAAAGTTTGATCCTCTTGACGAAGGCTATCTTTCAGTACAGTAACGTCAATGTAAGCATTTAAAGTATTGGCAGGAATGGTGAGTTTACCGGTTAGCGCGGTGTAGTCTTTGCCCGCTACAGCTGTTGCGTCAACGGTTTTATAGTTGACAGTAATCGGTTTCGAACAGGTAGGAGTGACACTTATAGAAAACCGGTAAGTAGTAGCTTGGGTGCTGCTTCTTTCGTGAATAACATCCGCCACGGCCAGTTTTGACGTTATTTCATTGCCGGGAGAGTTTGAACCGTTACACGAGCTGATAAGAAGAATCAAACTGATAAGAGAAAGTGCTTTTTTCATATATTTTTTATTAGAAGTATTAAGAATAGTCGGACTCAAACTATTTTGACATCCGACTATTCATAACATTAACCTTTAATACTTTTTCTTGATGTGCGGATAGATGGGAGTGCAGGTCTGTCGAATAAAAATAACCTGCACTCTGACCATCCGCTTTTAATAATTACTTGATAAAGTGAAACTCATCCATAAAGAAGATACCTGCTCCGGCCTGACCTTCGGCTCCGAACTGGATTACAATCTTGTCATAATCTTCGCGGGTGCTAACACCGCTGAAGTCGAATGTAAGATCGATCCATTTATCAGTAGCCAAATCAGTTTTTACAATTTCGGTTTGAGTAGTGTATGCATTTCCACCCAAGCTTCCGTTTTGAAGTTTTACAGCTACCTGAGGTTTAAGTTTCGTATTGCTTACCCAGCTTCCGGCCACAGCATTAGAAGTTGTGTAATCATTATACGAAGGAATAAATACTTTCAACGTAATTTTGTTTTGTGCCGTCAAATTAAACTTGTAACCTGTTGCCTGGAAGAAAACATTTGAATAAAAGCCAGTGCTTTTTTCATATAAAAATGCTTTCGAAGAAGTATTTACAGGTACTGGAGCAGGATTTGAATAGAATGCATTTGTGAGCGAACCCATGTCTTCCTTAGTGAAAACAACTTTAGGGGTGGCTAATTCAAAATCTTCATTCAATGCAATTTCTTTCAAAGGGATAACAGGTTTTGTGTTTAATTCTTTCAAACAATAAACAAATATCCAATCAGAATTTTCTAAAGTGTTATTCACACGTAAAGCCATTACTTTATCTGTTTGATAGATAATTTCATATTCCTGCGAACCACAATAGTAGCCCATAAATGCATTGCCACTTAATTTTATTTTTGGATATTTGCCTGATTGATCAATAGAGAATGTATAGTTTCCGCCACTATATGGGAAAAATGCATCATCTCCATCAATAGATGTAACATTAAAACCGCCAACACTAGAAGAAGATGCTTTACGTCCATAGCCTTCGCCAACGTTATTTATGGCAAGCTTAACACCTAATTGAATAAAATTAAATTCATAATCATACATTTTCCACTTGGATTTCTCATTAGGACCTGCTCCCCAGTATTTTTGACCATAAGAACCATTTGCTCCCAAACCTAAATGGCCAGTAATTGAAAAGCCGGTTTTATCTGCAACTTCTTTGACAAAGTTATTGTATTGGTCAAAGACCCAAGTTTTACCTGCTGTATTTTCAGCTCCACCAGTTAGATTTTTATAAACAGGTGTATTTACCAAGCTATAATCATCATTAGCTATGACCACTTTCTTAGTGATAGTTGCCGATCCACCGGAAGTATACAACGACATTGTAATTGTATATTCACCTTTGAAAGGGTAAGTCGCCTGAGCGGTTTCACCTTTTACTTTAGTTCCATTTCCTAAATCCCAGGTTGCAATTCCTTTTATCGAAGAGGTATTCGCAAAGTCAATAATATTGGCCTTCGATGCAGTTGGCGTAGCCGTAAAGTCTAACTGATCAGCAGTTGGCATAGCTCCCAAAGCATAGTCCGTACTTTGTTGCGGATCGCAAGCTGTTATCATAAGCAATGAAAGCACTGCTAACGCTCCTGTTTTAAATATATTTTTCATATCTATTCTGTTTTAATGATGTGTGAATTAATTGTAGCCTGTGTTTTGTTTCAACTTAAACTCACCTTCTGTTTTTTCAATTTCAGATTGTGGAATAGGTAAGTACTTTTTGTAAGCTGCCCAGGTTCTTACTGATGAAAAAGCAGGTTTGTTTTCGGTCAACAAACTGGTATCTCCCCAGCGAACGATGTCCCAGAAACGGATACCTTCACCTAAGAATTCACGACGACGTTCAAGTTTGATATTAGCAGTAGTAGCAGGTATCGAAGTTAATCCGGCACGTTGTCTGATTTGATCCAAACAATCCTGAGCTGTTACACCATTTACAGGAGCTACACTGTTTATTACCATTAATTCAGCAGCATTCAATAATGTTTCGGCATAACGGAAAATACGTAGATTGTTATCGAAATTCAAATCTACATCTCCCGGAGGTGGGTTATACCCTTTACGTGCTGCGTATTTTGACATGAACAATCCTGTGTTTTGGAAACGTGGAGTATAAGTACCATCTTCAAATTTATTGATAGTTCCAACCAAGCGTTTGTCGCCTTCTTCGTATATCGAGTAAGCTTCGGTACGTACCGGAGCAAATCCCCAACCTCCAATGTAAAGCGCTTGTCCGGACAGACCATTTGGAGATATAAAGGCAGGAAGGTTAGTTCCATATCCACCCCAGCCTGACGACCATGTTTTTCCTTCGGGCAATTGGTTGGTTTCAAAGATCGATTCACTGCCAAATTCGCCGGCATTCAACCATATAGAAGAGAAATCGGTAACCAGTGAATACTTATTACTTTTGATGATCTCTGTCATATCTTTCAATACTTCTGCATATTTAGCTGCATCTTTCTGATACATCACCACGCGGGCTTTCAGCATTTGTGCAGCAGCTTTGGTAATACGTCCATCATTAGCCGCAGTAGTGCGCATAGGCAATTTATCGCCGGTAATTGCAAAATCCAAATCGGTAATGATTTTTGCATATATTTCGTCGGCTGTATATTGTTTAGCCATATAAGGTGCAGCTAAATCAGCTTCGAAATAAGGAATATTACCCCAGAATTTCCACAACCAATGCGTGTAGTAAGCACGTAAGAAATGTGCTTCTGCTTTGTATTGATTCAGATTAGCTTCCGATACATTTACGGCATTGTCGCAAGCCAGAATTACGTTGTTACAACGGCTCAAGCCTGAATAGTAAATACTCCAAAGTCCTGATGGTAATTCTGTAGCAGTAGCATCCAGTTGCGATAGACGGTATAATTGTCCTTGGTCACCGGCATCACCACCGCCTTTGTAAATGTCATCAGATCGTAAATCGGACATCAAAACGATACTGTTATAGTTGTTGTTTGCATAACTGTCAAATAGCAAAATTTGATAGCACGCACCAAGGTTGGATAATATTGCACCTTCTGTAGCAGCTCCACCCGCTTCTTGCGATTCGGTAGGTTTGCTGGTAAGGAATTCGTCGCCACATGACACGAATCCTATAGCTGCCGCTAATAATATAATAAATTTATATTTTTTCATATATTCTGTTTTTTTAGAGTTAGAAAGAAATGTTAGCACCTACTGAAATAGTTCTGGCTTGTGGGTAAATTCCCTTGTCAATACCAATGGTTGTATAACCTCCTGATGCAATTTCAGGATCAAATCCATCATACTTTGTAAAGGTCAATAGATTATCAGCAGTAACAAAGAAACGAAGCTTCTGAATAGCTACTTTTCGCATCAATTTATCAGGCAAAGTATAACCTATTTGCATTGTTTTTAATCTTATAAATGATCCATCTTTTATATATAAATCAGATGAGCGCCAGTTACGGTTTGGATTTACAGCTGTCATACGAGGAATTTTGTTTGAAGTACCTTCACCAATCCATCTGCCAAGTATCCATGACGGTCTGTTCATAGCAGTGATATCACCTCTTTGTGAAAAGTCGTAGATGTCATTTCCGGCAGTTCCTTGGAAGAATGCAGTCAAATCGAATCCCTTCCATTCAGCACCAATGGTTAAACCAAACGTCCAATCCGGCATTCCCTTACCTATTTTTGTTTTATCAGCATCAGTAATTTTATTATCAGGAATTGCGTTTCCATTTGCATCTAAAGCACCTGCTATATCCTGGAAAATAACATCGCCAGGTTGTGCACTTTCACCATATTTAGTATTGTAAGCGGTTGCTTCGGCTTTAGTTTGAAGTATGCCGGCTGTTTTGAAACCGTAGAAGAATGGGAAACCTTCACCATTTTGTCCTTTTACATAACTTCCCACGCCAGATGCGCCTGCATCTTCATATATTCTTTCGCCGGAAGCGTTACCCAGTTTAATCAACTTGTTTTTTAAATAAGAGGCATTGGCACCAATATTAAACGAAAAGTCTTTGATGTTCAGTTTGTAAGTGCTTTCGAATTCTAATCCCCAGTTATTCATGTCACCAACATTGGCGATAGGACTTGATTTTCCAACGTATCCTGGAATTGGTAATTCCATCAACATACCTATAGTGGTCTTTTTGAAGTAGTCGAATCCAAAAGTCAACGAATTATTGAAAAAACGAGATTCAAAGCCTAAATCAATTTGTTCTGATTGCTCCCATTTTACATCCGGATTGGCAATTCGTGATGGACTACTACCGTATTGCATCTTAGAGTTGGTTCCAGAGCCAAAATAGTAGTTTTGATTGCCATCCATTAAGCTAGTATAAGTAAAGTTACCAATGTTTTCGTTACCATTTCTACCCCAGCTTCCGCGGAATTTTAATGCGCTAAACCATTCAGGACGGCTTTCCATGAATTTTTCATTTGTAGCATTCCAACCCAACGAAACTGCGGGGAATATAGCCCATTTGTTATTTGAACCAAATCTTGAAGAACCATCGCGACGAACAGTGGCTTGAATCATATACCGTTCGTTATAGTTATAGTCAATTCTCCCAAAGTACGATGCCAAGCTTTCATTATCATAACCACCTGTTCCGCCATATAAACGTGCTTCGGTACGAGCCGCAATAGCTGAATTGATATTAGCTTTGTCAGGATTTGTTTCCAATAAGTCAAAATCATCTCCACCCAATTGACGATAAGTGTGTGCTTTTGCCGATTGACCTAACAAAACAGAAATGTTGTGTTTCTCAGCAAATGTATTGGTATATGTCAATGTGTTTTCAAGTTGCCATGTAAACCCGCGGTTCATTTCAGAATGAACAGAACTTTGAGTAATGTTTTTACCTTGAGAAGCAAGAAAGCTAGGGAATGTATAGCCATTGTTACCCCAGAAGGCAAGGTCAACACCATAATTTGTTTTGAATTTAAGGTTTTTAATTACATCAAATTCTCCCCAAAAACTGCTCACAAATTTATCTTCGTTATTGACTGATTTTGAAGGGGCATTAAGCATACCAACCGGGTTGGCTATTTCCTGAAATCCTGGAGGAGGAGTTGAATATACATTACCGTTTTTATCTTTAACGGCGTTTGGATATTGACTCAAAACTGCTGCTGGATCTGCTGCGTATACGGGAACTGTAGGGTCGAATGCCAATGCACTACCTAAAATTGAACCGTATTCAGAGTTTGTTTCTACTCCCGATGATGTTGCTCTGGAATAACTAATGTTAGCACCAACTTTCAATTTATTCAAGAATGAACGTGAGTTTGTTTCGAATACATTATAAGTGTTGTTCGAACGAAGACTGTAACGTTTGTAGTTCGACTTACCATAATTACCACCTACAATACCTTCCTGATCGTAATACCCGAATGACAATAAATAAATTGCTTTATCTGTTCCACCCATAGCACTAATTTGATGGCTTTGTACAGGAGCATCGTAATTAAACGTTTGATCTTGCCAGTCGGTACCTTTGCCGGCACCAGTAATCTGAGCATTTGTAAATCTTGGAGCATTACCATCATTAATAGCTGCTTCATTCATTACTGTCATGTATTGAGTTGCATCCAATACCGATTTCTTTTTCCATGGATTTTGCAAACCATAAGTAAAATTGTAATTTACTGACATTTTGCCTTTTACGCCCGATTTTGTAGTTACTAACACTACACCGTTTGCACCACGTGTACCATATACGGCAGCTGATGCAGCATCTTTCAAAATTTCCACAGATTGTATATCGGCAGGGTTCAGGTAGTTGATACCACCGTCAACGGCCATACCATCAACAATATAAAGTGGTTCGCTATTATTTACCGTACCAATACCACGGATACGAACTTTCGAATCCGATCCGGGTTGTCCTGAACTTTGAATGATTTGAACACCTGAGATTTTACCTTTCAGTACATCCTCAATACGTGAAGGAGGTGTTTTACTCAAATCTTCGGCCGATACACGACTGATGGCTGCAGTAACAACACTCTTTTTTTGAACACCGTATCCTACAACGATCAATTCGTCGAGGTTTTTAGTGTCTTCGGTTAAACTTATTTTTATGTCGTTTTGTCCACTTACATTCACTTTTTGAGTGTTGTAACCAATGTAAGATACTACTAACACAGAGTTGGCGGATGGTGTTTCAATTCTAAATGCACCATTCGTGTCGGTGATTGTTCCAACGCTGCTACCTTCTACTTTAATACTTACTCCAATTAGCGCTTCGTTCGATTTTGCGTCAGTTACAACTCCTTTTACAGGATTTGCTGCTGAGGCCGAGACTGTACCGATTATTATAAAAATAAACGTACTAAGCAAACTAATAAATAGTTTGTTCAGATGCAAGTTGAAGAACCTACATCTTTGGTGTGAATTTTTGTTCATAGATTTAATTTAATAATTAGATGATTGTTTTTAGTAAATTAATGATTTTAGTATTGACTTTGCTTTAATTCACGTCGAATTGTTCATGATTATTGAGTTTTAGCCGTTTGATTTATAGAGTTAATTTGAATTTTGATTTTAAAGTTGCATTGGATGAATTTCCAACAAATAGTTCGTAGTCGCCTGCTTCGTTGATAAGTTTCACCTCGTCGTTGTAGAATTTCAAATCATTAGCAGTAATGGTGAAGCTAACCGATTGAGTTTCGCCTTTTTTCAGAAACAGTTTTTTATACCCTTTTAATTCTTTTACAGGACGAACCACGCAGCCAAACAAATCGCGAACGTAAAGTTGTACCACTTCTTCGCCATCATAATCTCCTGCATTTTCTACGTCTACAGTTACCGTCAGCTTTCCACCGTTTATGGCTAATTCGTTTGTTGATCCTTTTAAATTGCTGATGTTGAATTTAGTGTAGCTCAGACCGTAGCCAAACGGGTAGCGTGGACTGTTTTGTAAATCGATATAGGCCGAAACATAGTTTTTGTCATTTTCATCTTTTGCCGGCCTACCGGTGCTGTAATGGTTATAGTAAATAGGAATCTGACCTTCGGTTCTTGGAAACGACATGGGTAATTTGCCCGCAGGATTGTAATCGCCAAACACTACGTCGGCTATAGAGTTGCCTGCTTCTGTTCCCAGCCACCAGGTGTATAAAATAGCCGGGATGTTATCGGCAGCCCAATTGAAAATCAAGGGGCGTCCCGTGTTGAGCAACAATACAATAGGTTTCCCCGTTTTGTATATTTCTTTCATCAATTCTTCCTGTACGCCCGGAAGTTGCAAGCTGCTTCTGCTTTTTGCTTCGCCGCTCATATCGGCTGCTTCGCCCAGCGACAGAATAACTACATCGGCCGCTTTGGCAGTAGCTATTGCTGCTTCAAAACCGGATGTGTTGGTATCATTAATGTTGCAGCCTTTCGAATAAAGAATTTCGGAATTCTTATCCAATTGATTCTTTATGCCCTGATATTGAGACACAATTCTTGCAGTATCATCGGGGAAGGCTACCGACCAGAATCCGTGATTGGCGGTAGTAGCTTTGAACAAAGGTCCTATCAGCGCCACTCTTTTTGTTTGTTTCGATAGTGGTAGGAGGGGTTTGCCATTGCTAAGTTTTTCGTTTTTAAGCAGAACGATACTTTTTTTGCCAATTTCGCGTGCCACTTCTCTATTCGCAACATTATCGGTTTGTTGTTTTTCTCTCTCTACATTGCAGAAGCGGTAAGGATCTTCGAATAATCCAAGTTCAAATTTTTTGATAAGGATTCTTTTTACAGCATCGTTAATAATGGATATATCTACTTTTTTATCGAGCACCAATTGTTTCAGGTGATCGCGGTAACAACGGCTTTCCATGTCCATATCCGAACCGGCAAGAATGGCTTTCTGAGCTGCTTCGTAACCGTTTTTAGCGTAACCGTGTGCTACCATTTCGCCAATGCTGCCCCAGTCGCTCACCACAAAACCTTTGTAATTCCATTGGTTTTTCAACAAGTCGCGTTGGATATATTTATGGGCAGTTGCCGGTATACCATTAATGTCATTAAACGAGTTCATAAACGTAGCTACATTGGCTTCGGCAGCTGCTTTGAAGGGTGGGAGGTAGGTTTCGTTCAATTGTCTGATACTCATATCCACAGAGTTATAGTCGCGGCCACCCACAGCAGCGCCATAGGCTGCAAAGTGTTTAGCACAGGCCATTACAGCATCTGTATTGCCCAACCCATTTCCCTGAAATCCGTTTACTCTGGCTTTTGCCACCAGACTGCCCAGGTAAGTATCTTCGCCGGCACCTTCCATCACACGCCCCCAACGAGGATCGCGGGCAACATCCACCATTGGAGCAAATGTCCAGTGAATGCCATACGCTGCGGCTTCGGTGGCGGCTATGCGTGCCGATTTTTCCATTAGGCCTAAATCCCATGTTGCGGTTTCAGCCAGTGGAACAGGAAAAGTGGTCCGAAAACCGTGGATAACATCCAACCCGAAGATCATGGGGATTTTTAAGCGCGATTGCAAGGCCAGTTCCTGTAGCTTTCTGGTTTCTTCTGCACCCACTACGTTGAGCATCGAACCAACTTTTCCCTGGCGCACCTGATTGGCTTTATCGCCGTCGGCAGTAATTTTGCCGGTAGCATTTCTATCGCTGGTGTATTGATTGAGTTGTCCGATTTTTTCGTCGAGCGTCATCTGACGAATCAGCAGGTCGGCTCGCAAAGCCGGTGTGGATTTTTTTTGCCCAAAAACGCTCAGGCAGATAAGAGAGAGAATAATGAGTGGTAAGAACTTTTTCATGTGATAATGTTTGTTATAACTGAAATTTGATGAGTTTAAGTTGACGAATTTTCGATAACAGATTAATTTCTATTTTGAACCGAACCGATGTCTCCCATCTAATTGATATAACGTGTCAGTACAGATCCAAAGGTTTTTATCAATCTATAGTGTCAAATGCACAATAAGTTTGATGCTGCAAATATATACAGTATTATTTCATTTTCCAAACAAAGAGTGTGTTTATTTTACACTAAGTATGATATTTAACAGTAAATCAATGTAAATATATTGGTGTATAAATAGTTGACTTTTATATAGAAATAAGCAAGTGTTGTTTGTAGTTGTGAAGACAACATTTGACCTCTCCCTAAATCCCTCCCCACCTCTATCCTCCGTTTGACAACGGAGACTTTCTCCAAAGGAGAAAGAAATAGGAAATGGAATTTTTGGAGGGACTTTGGCGAGTGCAGACTAACAGCATATTCTGTTACTTACGGTACTGTGTCCCCCTTTCTCCTGTGGAGAAAGGGTTAGGGATAGAGGTCTGTAATAAAAATATTGTTGTCCGATAAAAAATGACTTATTATAATGTCGTCCGTCGGCTGACGGACTTAGATTTAAACTATAGCTAATTAATTACCATAATATCGCTGCTCTGCAGCTAATACAAAAGTCCCAGAGGGACGACATTATGGTAGAATATTTTTCGATGTGAATTTTTAAGCCCCATAGGGGCGACATTATATAAGATCATTATGTAAAACAGTTTTTAGAAGCTTGTATAAAAGTTTATCGGACACCAATCTAAAAAAAATATTATTTTTTTAGATGCGAAGTATACAGAAGTGTCATATTTACAATATCTTTGTCACAAAATTAAAGTGTCATGACATTTTAATTTCAAAGTACTTACATCTCTATCTTTCGAACAACACCGAGTAACGCAACAAGTATCAAAATTTAATACGCCCGAATTAGCATGGAATCAGAAGTAAAACCAAATCCCAACAGAATTAGCCAAGAGGCATTTGCAAAAGAATTCTTACCCAGTATTTCTGTCGATTGTGCCATTTTCGGATATGGTGAGAATAACTTAAAAGTGTTGGTTCGTCGTGAGTTTATCCCCTACAACGGCGAAACGCATATTGAATGGAAGCTCCCGGGCAATCATGTGAAGCGGAACGAAGATATAGATGCAACGGCAGCCCGTATTTTAAAGGAGCAAACCGGGCTCGAAAACATTTATGTAAAGCAGTTCTCGGTGTTTAGCGATCCTAACCGTTTAAAGATAAACATGGTGGATTATGAGTGGTTGAAACCACGTATCGCCGAAGATAGAGTTATTACTGTCGGTTTTTATTCCTTGTTGAATATAAATGATGTGGATAATTCGAAATTAATTGAAGATGCCAACTGGGAAAACGCGTACGATGTGAAGGAGCTTATGTTCGACCACAACCAGATTTTCGACGAAGCATTTAAAAAGTTGCGCTACGACTTATTGCACGAGCCGTTGGTGTTTGAATTATTGCCCGAGAAATTTACCCTCACTGAGATGCAAAAGCTGTACGAAACAATTTTTAATACCAGCTACGACAAGCGCAACTACCGACGTAAAGTCAATAAAATGGCCTATCTAATTCCGTTGGACGAGTTCCAGACGGGTGTTTCGCACAAACCGGCACGGCTGTATAGCTTTAATCGCGATATTTACGAAGAAACCCGCACCGAACGTTTCGATTTCAGAATGTAAGCTGTCTTAAAGGGGTAGGATAGAACGCAAATTACGCAAATTTCATTGATTTTCATTTCCGTATTTCGCATTATAAACCCCCTGTCCGTAAGCTGACGGAGGTTTAAGAGCAAGTTCTTTTATGACCCCCAAACCCCCATTTTGGGCGGGGGTCATGTATTTAAAATAACATTTATTGTCCCGCTCTTCGAACCCCCATTTGGGGCAGGGGGGGCATGTATTTAATATAACATTTATTGTCCCGCTCTTCGAACCTCCGTCAGCTGACGGAGCAGGGGGTCATTCTCTCTAAATCGCCCATTTATCTTTGCCGATAATCGTGTTGCGGAGTTTCATTATAAAAATATAGGTGATAGGGAAGAGCGATAATAAGTTCGCCCAGATAAGCGGTCCGTCGTGCAGAAGGATGCCGTAAACCATCCAAAGTGTGATACAAACTACCACGATACAATACATGACAAGCGAAATGCTATGAGTGTCTTTCGACCGAAATACTTTTATTGCTTGAGGAAATTGATTTAATACCGATAATAAAGAAGCCAGAAAACCTACAGTTTCTACAGAAGTCATGCGAGTGATTTTTTTAGGTGAATGATTCGGCTGTAAAAATACAAAAGATATTTGATAAAACAACTTAGTGTCACTCTGCCAATAACAATAAATAATTATCAATTATTAATTGTATCAGAAGACCCCCATCTCCGTCAGCTGACGGACAGGGGGTCTTAACTTTCAACTTTCAACTACCAACTCTCAACTATTTATCGTATCCGTAATTCTCTCCGTTCTGATCATAAAATACCGCGCAAAGTTTTCGTCCTTCATGTGCTCTATCAGGTCTTTTTGCCAGCCCTTGGCGTCTTCCGACAGTGCCATCAGTTTCTTGTTGTTTTCCAGGTGATCAGGATCTTTTTTCTGAAACTTAGCCATATCGTGAAATGCTTCCAGCCAGTTTTCGTACTTATCCAAAAAAGCCGACTGCTCCTTTGTAAGTACAATGTCTTCTATTTTATCTTCAATAATTTCAGTTAGTTTTACTGCTCCTGTTGCTGTAAGTACCGTTGCACTCGCTATAAGCCCCAGCTTTTTTAAAAAGTCGCGACGTTTTGATTCGTATCCATCCATTCTCTCTCTATTTTTTAGTCAGACTTTTCTACAGTAGCTGTATCGTCCGGTTAATTATTAATTGCTATTGTTTATTGAACTGCATTTTTCTGAGAAACATTTATCAGAGCATTCTTACAAGCTCGTCACTACTTTAAAAATTCACGCGAGTGCGATGCATTCACCTGCACATCTTCCATATAGAATGCCTCCAGTCCCTCAATTTCCAATATCGATTCGGCTATTTGTCCTTTCTCGTATTGGTTTTCAATAGCGGCAAACTTATTGAGCAGGCTTGCCTGTTCATCGTTGCTCAGTGCTTTGTCGGCCATTCTGAAAAGCACATTGTTTTCCTTGCCAATATGTGCCCGCAATAAATCTACATACCCCTGCATATAATGGTAAATTTCGGGCAAAGCCGACACGTTACCTGCCTTATATACATCTATTCTTTCGCTTATGCCCTTTACAAATTCACGTCCTTCCACATGGTCGTGAAGCATGACGGATACCGGACCCTGCTCATTCGAAAAACCTTTTTCCACCAATAGCGGAAATAGTACTTTTTCTTCTTTGGCATGATGAAAACCATCGGCATAAGTCTTTATCAGGTTTACCACCATTTCCATGTGTGCAGTGTCGGTGGCACAATTCAATACCATTTTCCCCATCACATCTATCAACCGAAGGATGTAGACATGATCGTTTTCTAAATTTTGTGTTGCTGTGTTCATTTCTAGTAGATTTATCTAAATAGTTCCAATCTTATAACTTTAATCAGCATTTTTTGTTCAATAAAAATTCAATTTTTTTCGAACTCGTACATATAAAAAATCCCCACATTTTGTATGCAGGGATAGTAGTTGAGGGGATGGAAATGGAATGGATAGATTGGGATAGACTGGGAGAGATTGGAACGTATTTCATTTAGTTCAAATAATCTTTTGCACAAAAAACTAATTTTGATGACTAAATGCTAATTTATAAGCAAGCCCTATTCACGTAATTAGTTAATTCATTATTGTTTAGATTTAATTGGGACTTGTCTACAAAGAAATAGATTTGCTCATCAATTTTTCAAGCTTCAACTGATACATAATTTCCAGTCTCAGTAAGTAAACTGTTGTTGAGTTCTGTTGATGCAATAATTCGTTTCAAACCATCTTTGGTTTGAATTTGTCTTATTTTGAATTTTTTATTTTCAAACAGTATTGTATCCATAAACTTACTCTTTAGTTATTTCAATTAAAGCCAGATTTAGCTCTTTTAATGTGAGTTCAAAATCACTTCGTAAATCATCTACAATAATTGCATCTAATTCATTTGAGATTAAGCTTATTGAAGATAGAATTGCAGCTTCTATTAATTCTTTATTCATATTTTTTCTTGATAATTTCAACCAACAGCCATTTTAGCTGATTCTTTCCATAAATAGGGAGGTAATGGTTCACTCAATTTCCAACTGATACTCATAGGTTTTGAACCATAATGTTCAATATAATTTCCTTTTCCAATAAATACATAAGATAACGAGTTCTTATATTCGTTTTTATTTCGTTCTCTTACAAACAGCAGTATAGTTTTACCCTCATTTTGATGATCAATATAAGAAAGTCCTTTCCCCTTATCGGGACGAGTCGCATTTTGTGATTGCCAATGGAATAAAGTATCACTTATTGCATAATCTTGATACAAAGTTGTTGGAGAGAAATCTTTTTCTGATTTTATAAGGTCAATAAATAATAACTCTGTGTTCAAATCTTTACTCTCAGCAACGCCCTCTCTGTTTGAAGACTTCTTATCGAAACTACTAAATCCAAAGGCAGCTAATATTTGCTCTCTAGTATATCTACTATGAATTCTGAGAGGTTGAGAATATGGTAGTTTAATATCTTTTTCAATAAAGTCAATCTTATCGATTAGAATATCTAGCAATTCAATTATTTCATCGACTAGAATTTTGTTATTTCCAATAGCTATAATACTTTCTTCAAGTGAACTAAATCCTCCGGCATCTTGCCATACATCATAATGAAGCATCAAGCACATTGTTTTTTCTTCTTCATTCAAAGATTCGAAATCAATTTGAAAATCAATTTTTGCTAATGAAAGAATGAATTCGAAATAAGAAATAGAGCTACAAGAAAGCCATTTCTTGCTAATTGTTCTGTAAATTTCCTTTTCATTTATTGTTGAATAATCTTCAATTTGTTCAGCCATTGCGCAGAGTCTTTTCCAATTGCCTTTTTTGTAAATCAATTCAAGCGGAATATGATAA
The DNA here is from genome assembly GCA_942493025.1 of Paludibacteraceae bacterium. Classification (GTDB taxonomy): domain Bacteria; phylum Bacteroidota; class Bacteroidia; order Bacteroidales; family Paludibacteraceae; genus Paludibacter. Next base: position 1,621,003 of record OW818663.1, on the reverse strand, counting down.
AAGGTAGAAAAGTTTTTTAGCGTTAGTGGCAACAGGGTTTGATGTTTGTAATTTCTGATTTTGATTAAAAGCTGATTGATATTGAATGCTGTTGCATTTTGAATATTTTTCAAGATAAACTTCTTGACTTTTTTTTCTAAAACAATAGAACAACCCAGAGGTAAATGAGGAAAATCATCATCTATTTCTTTTCGAATTGGTGTATTTGTTTTACCTACTAAAGCCCTGAATTTACCTTCAAAGTCATATTCAGGTCTTGAATTACCTACAAAATCCATCACTGTTAGACAATCCTTTTCGTCAGATAGTCTTAATCCTCTTCCTAACTGTTGCAGAAAAACGGTTAAACTCTCGGTGGGTCGAAGAAACAACACTGTATCAATCTCAGGTATATCAACACCTTCGTTAAATATATCTACAACAAAGAGATAGTTTATTTCTCTGTTGCGGAATTTCATTCTTAATTCCTCTCTATATTGAGTTCGGTCACTAACTAAATAATCGGACTTTAATCCTGCAAGTGTGAACTTCTCAGCCATGTATTGAGCGTGTTCTTGAGTTACGCAAAAACAAAGCGCTCTAACTTCGTTGACATCTCGCAAGTATTTGTTGAGATTTGTAATTATCTCACCAACACGTTTGTCGTTCTGAGTATACAGTTTTGTCAACTCACTAGGTAAATATCTCCCATTCTGCCAAGTTGTATTTGATAAATCAACACTGTCGGTAATACCAAAATATTGAAACGGACAAAGCAACTTACGATTCAAAGCCTCAGGCAATCTAATTTCTGCAGCAACAGTATTTGAGAAATCTTTCAGAATGTCTTCGCCATCCATTCTTTCAGGTGTAGCAGTTAAGCCAAGCAGAATTTTAGGTGTAAAACGATTTAAAATAGGTCTATAACTACTAGCCGAGATATGATGAACTTCATCGACAATAATAAAGTCGTAAAATGTATCTGTAAGATTTAATGTTTCGATTCGATTCTTTAATGTTTGAACTGATGCAAATACACAATTATATTTTTCTGGTTCTATTCCATCACACCATAACTCCCCAAAGTTATTATCCTTTAGAATTCCTTGAAATGTTGATTGTGCTTGTTGCAGTATCTCTTTTCTATGAGCTACATAAAGTAGTTTTGCCGTAGGATTCTGCTTTCTAAAGTTTTTGAAATCAAAAGCTGAGATTACTGTCTTACCCGTTCCTGTTGCTGCAACAATTAAATTACGATATCGATTATGAACAGTTCGTTCTGTTTCAAGCTTCTCTAATATCTCCATTTGAAATGGAAACGGTTTTATATCAAAGAATAAGGAAGAATTGTTCTTGTCAAATCCCCTCTCTCTTTTTAGCGCTAACCTTAATTTGTCTGAATGTACTGTTTTTTCAAATGTTTCAAACTCGCCATCCTGCCAGTATGTATCAAAGGTTTTCTGGAATTTATCAATAATGTGTCCAACTTTTTTCGTTGTAATTTTCATGTTCCATTCTAAACCACTTGTAAGTGCAGAACGTGAAATGTTTGATGACCCAATATAGCCTGTATGAAACCCCGTATTTCTATGAAATAAATAAGCTTTTGCATGAAGTCTCTCGTTCTCGGTATTATATGAAACCTTTATTTCTGTGTTTTTTAAACCAGATAGGAATTCAACAGCTTTCAAATCTGTTGCACCCATATAGGATGTTGTAATAATTTTCAGGTAACCACCTCTTTCAGTAAACTCAGTTAGCTCTTTCTCAAAAATTCTTATGCCAGTCCATTTAATAAACGATACCAGAAAACAAACTTTATCGGAAGACAGAATCTCTTTTTTTATTTCACTTTCAAGTGAAACGCCTGCATTGTTGCCAGTAAATAATTCACTTTGGGATAATCTTGTGTAAGGAGTTATTTCCTTTAAATATTTCTCAAATTCATTCTCAGGAATTCCAGAGTCTATTTTATTTATAATCGCAGTAAGAATCTTAGCTTGTGTCTCAATTAAATCTTCTTCAAAATCCTCTTCATTCAATTGATCTCTCAGTAATCTAATAATATTATTAGAGAGTGTAATTTGCTTTTCAAGACTATCATCGCCTGATATTAGATTCAAAGCCAGCCTTATAATTTCAATTAAATACTGAGATAAAATACGAGAAGCCTCACTTTTATCAATCGGGCTTTCTTTTATGAAGAAAGTCGTTTTGTTCAATTTGTCTAATTGAGAAACGACTAATTTATTTACTAATTGCTCATATAAGCCTGTTTGAATCATTATGCTAGATTTTAAAAAATAAACTTAGTCTATTTGGGACTCTAATTTGTATTTATTAGAATGTCAAAATTAAACATTTTATTTCAATGAACAATCTCCATTTTTTTGTTTCTGCTTTTTTTCTTTGTCCTATTTTTAGTTTTATATCCATGTATGGGTGGGGTTGAATTTGGGCAATACAAAAGTCTTAAATTGTAGACTATAAATCAAAGACTATACGTCACTTAATGTTATTTTATTCCGAAAAGATATCAACAAAAGTGGGTTGATTTACTGTTTTTGTGGCTTCCAAATCTTATTTTATGTTAAACTTTTCTTTTTGTACTTCGTACAATTTGAGGTGGTGGGAAGCACCGTTAACGCTCAATATTTTACTAAAAAAGTGTAGGAGGGAGGGTAGAGGTTCATTTTCTTTTTTCTTAAAAAAGTCTAATGTCAGCCTTTTGACTATTTGAAATCTAAAAATTATTTCATAGTTTTACCACCGAAACAATTAATAAATCACACCTGTTTTAATTGCCTTTTTGTTTAATTTCTGCGACTTAATTATAGTACTCATCAATTTAAACAGTTACAATTATGAACAAAATCAATGAAACAGGACATGCTATGAATGTAGCTAATTTTCTTAAACTAGTGGCTTATTGCGAAGCTTATGGGAGTAAGTACAATCCATCGAATCCCAATTTGCAAATTCCGTATTTGCGAGCGTTGTGCGATAATTCCAAATCGCTCTCGGGGGTAGTTAACGAACTGATGGCACCGCATAATGCTGCCCGTACCGAACGTGCTTTGGCGTTTAAACCGCTATCGCCGTTGGCTACCCGTTTGCTTAATGCTATTAAGGCCAGTACCACATCATCCAAAGTGGATGATAACATTAAAACCTATGTACGGAAAATTAAAGGAGAGAGAGCTTCGGCCAAAACCGTGGTAGTAAAGGTAGAAGGCGTTGAACCGACTGATGCGCCCAACGAGCAGTCGTCGTCGCAACTGGATTTTAATAACCGTCTGAATTATTTAGACATATTAATCAAACAGTTGGCGTTTATACCGCAATATGCACCTAATGAGCAGGAGTTGCAGATTGGTTCGCTTCAGGCTTTGTATAATGACTTAAGCGCGAAAAATAATGCGGCTGTAGATGTTCAGGTAAGGATAGATAACGCCCGCTTAAGCCGCAACAAAGTGATGTATGCACCCCTTACCGGGCTGGTGGAAGTAGCTTTAGATGTGAAGACTTACGTAAAATCGGTTTTTGGCCCTACCAGTGCTGAGTACAAGCAAATTTCAAAATTAAGATTTTCTCCAAATAAGAAATAACAGCTTGTCATAGTCCCTTTCTCTCTTGAAGAATAAACCACGATTGATTTTTGTCAGTCGTGGTTTTAATTATTTGCTGATTAATTCTTTCTTTTTTCGGATTCTTTTACTGCCTTGCTCACTTAAATGAAAATTTTTGCTCCCCAATAATTGCAAACTCTGCCCCGATGTATATTTTCTGCTCCCCGAATTCTATTTTTTGCTCCCCGATTTGTAATTTTAAGACCCCGATTTATAGATTGAGCACCCCGACTTATAACAGAAAGGTTCGCGTGAAAACTCACACGAACCTTTTAGATTACTTGTTTATATTGTTGTCCGATAAAAAACATATTCTTATAATGTCGCTCCGTCGCCTGACGGACTAAAACATATTCTGCAACTTGCTGACTACCTCCCGATAGCTATCGGGAATCGCTGCGATGCAGCTAATTGAAAAAGTCCCAGAGGGACGATATTATGGTAGAATATTGTTTAAAATAAATTTAAGCCCCTAGGGGCGACATTACGTTAAACCTTTATATAAAGCAGTTTTCAGAAGTTTGCATTAAAATTTATCGAACACCAATAACTTGTTCAAATTAATCCCCTTCAGGGCTTTACGCTATATTGATATTTTAATTTCAATCCTTAATTCGGATATGTAGTATTGATCTGCTTCTTTGTCTTTTAGACCCCCAAACCCCCAAATAGGGGCTTAAGACTTGTTCTCTGAAAAAAGAATTCTTCATTCTTCGTATTTCGTTTTTACAACGATGTCCCGCTCTTCGAACCTCCGTCAGCTGACGGAGCAGGGGGTCTAAAAGTCTTACAGTCCAAAAGTATCAGCCACTGCCTTACACACTACTTTGCCATTTACAATATTCAAACCTTTGCGCAGGTCTTCGTTCGCTTCGCAGGCTTTTTCCCAACCCATATTTGCCAGCGTTACAGCATAGGGCAAGGTGGCATTGGTCAGCGCAAGGGTAGAGGTGAAGGGCACTGCTCCGGGAATATTGGCCACGCAGTAGTGCAAAATGCCGTCTACGGTATACACAGGTTCGGCATGAGTGGTAGGGTGCGAGGTTTCGAAACATCCGCCCTGGTCGATAGCCACATCCACCAATACCGAACCGGGTTGCATCAGTTTCAGCATGTCGCGGGTAATAAGGTGTGGCGCTTTAGCTCCGGGTATCAGCACTGCACCAATCACCAAATCGGTATGTGGCAGCAATTCTTCGATATTGTAGGAAGTAGACATAAGCGTGTCGACGTTGGCCGGCATAATTTCGGCAAGGTAACGCAAGCGCGGCAACGAAATATCGGCAATGGTTACATGTGCGCCCAGTCCGGCAGCCATCAGTGCGGCTTGCGTGCCTACCACGCCACCACCCAGTACCAACACATGAGCAGGTTTCACACCCGGTACGCCCCCGAGTAAAATGCCTTTGCCTCCTTTGGGTTTCTCCAGACAGCGCGCACCCTCCTGTATCGACATGCGTCCTGCCACTTCCGACATAGGAATGAGCAGGGGCAGCGTGCGATCGGCTTTTTCCACCGTTTCGTAGGCCAGACACACAGCTTTGCTTTCAATCATGGCCATGGTCAGCTCCTTGCCCGATGCAAAGTGAAAGTAGGTAAACACCAGCTGGTTGGGGCGAATCAGTTTATATTCGCAGGCGATAGGTTCTTTCACCTTCATAATCATCTCGGCAGCTGCGTATACTTCGGCAGCAGTAGCGATAATGTCCGCACCGGCTTTAAGGTATTGCAGGTCGGTAAAACCGCTGTTCTCGCCGGCATGTGTTTCTACCAGTACCATATGTCCGTGTTGAACCAGTGTTTTAGCTCCTGCGGGTGTCAATGCAACGCGGCTCTCGTTGTTCTTGATTTCTTTTGGAATTCCAATTTTCATATGCTTGTTTATTTTAATAGGTAAATAAAGTGAATGTATATGTTCAATAACATGTTTAAGTTCAGACCCTCTGCCCCCAAATGGGGTTTTAAGACCTGGTTTTTGAGATTTATTTTTATGTTCAGTCGACTATTTAACGCACTCTTAGATCCCCATTTGGGGGCAGGGGGTCTTCTTATTTCTGCATAAATACGCTGTAAAAATACAAGATTAATTTCAAATTGGAACATGAAATTTAATTTATTTGCGATGTGCTGTAAATAAATTTGATAAAGGCTTATTTGTAAGGACTTAGAGTGTGTTTTGAATCGTTTGCTGTGGGTGCGGTTGTGTGACAAAATACTTGTTTTCTGCTGTTTATTTACATAAAAAGCTGCTGATATACTACAAAAAAAGCAGGTGCACTTACAGATTGAAATCAATCGAATAAGTACACCTGCATTCAGGGTGTTTAGTTATACAGTAGTCAAATGTATGGGTAACGTGGGTTCGATATCATAACATTGAACCCTTTCAGATGGGGTGTGAAAAATCTGATTTAAATAAATGTATTTTTCTACCATTTTTTTAGGTTCGGTGCTACGCACCTTATAGTTAGCTTTTATTATAATTCTACAAATGGTTCGCAACTACGTTGCTTTTAGGTGCGTAGCACCGTACTATTTGTAGAAAAATTAAACAAAGAAAACAAAGGTGCGTAGCACCGAACATAAAATGTAGATTAAAATAAGAACGTGTACTTTTAAAAATGAACCCTGATTTTTTACACCCCACCTTTCAGGGCTCATCCAACTCGTATATTTGCATCCGCCGGTTTTACCGGCGGTTATTCACATTTAGCCACTTCGTGGCAAGAATCCCTTTTCCTTTCCCTTTTCCTTCGCCTCCGCCTTCGCCTTTTCCTTCCCCTACAACCTCATTATCCTCACACTGCTCGAATAACTTCCAAACACACCCAATCCATTTTTCACATTACAATGAATCTGCACCGGCTCGGAGAATACATCGTCTTCGTTGGCCGCTGCTCTGGTGCGCAGGTAGAGGTAATAATCTTTGCTGATTTGCTGAAGAGCAATGATAAGTTCTTGTTTAGTCTCTTTAGGTCGATTGTAGAATGTAATCACATTTTGACTCAACTTAAACTTTAGCGTATACTCTTTTCCATTGATAATATCATCCGAAAACACACAAAATGGATTACTATCGTCCTCTGTTTGTAGTGGATCGGATGAGTAAGCTTGCGGATCAATGTTATCAGTAATATGTGGGTCTTCATAACCGCTTTCGCCTTCAAAAGTGGATTTTCTCACAACAGCCAATCTGTAATAATTTTTTTCACTGCCTTTATCTTTCATTTTTATTTTAAATTCACAATCATAGTTTCTACTTTTACCAATGGTATCATAAACCTGAGTGTCATTGGAATTTATTTTAGTATGATAGTCAAGGAGGTAACCGCCTGTTGACGAAGTTACCGTAGTATCTACCGATACTATTTCCGGTCGGGTAAGTACTTTATCCTCGCAGCTCACGTCGGTTTTGGTAGGAACGGTTACTACCAGCTTTATTATTTCGCCGATAGTCGGTATGTAGGTGCCTGTGTAGTTACCTTTATCGAGGTGAATCATTTTTTCTTTAAGCGTTCCATTCACATACACCGATACGGTGGCATTTTCGATACCCGTTATCGTGCTTTCCTCTTCCAGAAAGAACTTGCTCTCGGATACGTTGGCCGATACTACCGAGTCGGGCGATACAAAACTGTTGACCACCAATACGGATTTGGTCATTGTTCCCTTAAACTCCACATCTTTCTCGCAGGATGCGAACAGCACCAGGCTTATTATCAGGCTTAAATATGTTTTTACAGTTTTCATTGTTGTATTTTTTTTAGATGGAAAAGAATTAAAATTTATAGCTATAACTTACCGATGGTATGATGGGGAAAATCGAATACTGAGTCAGCTTTTTGGTTGTTTTGCCCGTGTTGGTTGCGGGGTCGTAGGTGTATCTGTCGTTTTGCATGGTGATGAATGGGTTCTGCTGATTATAGGCGTTGTACACGCTGATATTCCATGTTCTGATACCATGTTTACGTTGCTTGTGAAAGTTCATACCAATGTCCAGGCGATGATAAGGGGCGTAGCGATAATTGTTGCGCGATCCCACGTAGGGCAAATAGACATTGTATTGAGATGATGAAGAAGAGTAGCCATAACTGTATTCCGATGAGGTTTGATAATTGCCGGGCAGCGTGGTGCCGGCAAAGTTCTGCAACGCCAATGTTCCGCAACTACCGGTGCTGTAGGTCCAGGTAGTAGCTATGTCGAACTTTTCGGAGAATTTATGCGACAGCACGATATTGATATTGTGTCTGCGGTCGTACTTGGCCGGAAAGGCTACGCCGTTGTTCAATTCTTCACCCTCGCGGTCAAACAGTCGCTCTGTTTTCGACCAGGTATATCCAACCCAACCGGTGGTTTTTCCTATTGTTTTTTGTGCCATAAGCTCTATGCCGTATGCCCAACCACGACCCATGCTCACTTTGTCTTCCCACCCGGTACTCGACCCCAGAAAGCTTGCGCCGTCTTTGTATTCAATCAGGTTATCCATCGACTTGTAATAGCCCTCTATCGATATATCGAATAAATTCAGCAGGTTATAGAAAGCACCCAGCGAGTATTGATTGGACTTCATAGGGGCAATGCGCTTGGTAACCGGTACCCACAAGTCGGTAGGCAGGCTGATATTACTGTTCGAAAGCAGGTGGATGTATTGGCTCATGTAGGCATAGCCGGCTTTCAGGGATAGCTTGTCGTTGAGCAAAACGCGCGCTCCGAGTCGGGGTTGTAATGAATTGTAAAATTGTTTTTGTACTATAAAACTGGAATAGTGCAGTCCTGCATTTAGTTTAATCACCCGGTTGATGCTGATATTATCTTCGGCATACATCATGGTTTCATGCGAGCTTACATTTTTATCGCCAACAGTGGTGTCGTTACGTTCGGTGCTGTTGTCTTCTATCGTTTTAGATCTTGCTACCAGCACGCCCGGCCGAAAAGTGTGGAAGGTGTAGTTAGCTCCGAATTTTATGTCGTGGTTAGAGTTAGGCGTGTAGTCAAAATCTACCTTAGCCGAATAATCCGCAATACCCGATTTGTATCTCACGTTTGTTGTTTCTTTCGAGTAGGTAACGGGCGATGTAGTGCTTGATTCGTAATCCGTACCAATACCCATGTTGAACCGGTAACGGGTATAGGCCGCCGTAGTATTCATAAACAGCTTATTGTTTATCAGGTGATTCCAACGCAAGGCAGTGATGATATTTCCCCATTTCCAGTCCACTTTGTCAATGTCAGTTCGTTTGTAAGTATTGGTGGATCCTGAGTTGGAATAATTATCGGAACCACTATTGTAGGTGTACTGATTCTTTACATTAATAACATCGTCGCCCATATAGGTGCTCAGGAATAGTTTGTCTCTGTCAGAGATACGATGAGATATTTTAGCATTCAAATCATAAAAATAATACCCTCCGCTGGTTTTATCCGTTGTACTATTCGAATTGGCTATTGCCATAAGCGGTTTTGCCAGTAAATCGGCATAGGTTCTGCGAGCCGAGATATTGAAGGTGGTTTTATCGCTGAAAAGTGGTCCTTCAAGATTGATCTTTGTAGAAATAAGACCTATGGTGAAGTTCCCATGAAGTTTTTTATTATTTCCATCCTTCATTTGTATATCTACTACCGACGAAAGTCGACCTCCAAACCGTGCCGGAAAACTACCCTTGTACAACGTTACATTTTTAATGGCATCGGCATTGAACACCGAGAAGAATCCAAACAGGTGATTCACATTGTACACCGGTACTCCATCGAGCAATAACAGGTTCTCGTCCGGTCCGCCACCACGCACGTGAAATCCGGCCGATCCTTCTGTTCCTGCTTTAACGCCGGGCAACAGTTGCAATGCTTTCAGTACATCTGTTTCGCCAAACAGGGCCGGAATCGTTTTTATCTGCGTGATAGGTATGTCTATAGCACTCATTTGCGATCCTTTTACACCCAGTTCCAGGCGATTAGCGATAACCACCACTTCTTTCAACTCGGTAGCTTCCTGCAGTTGAATGTTTATAACGGTGTCTTTTGATAATTTGAATACCCGCTGCTCACCACGATACCCTACATAGGAGTAGGAGAGGGACACCTCGCTTTTAGGCAGTGTGAGCGAGTAAAAACCGTAGGCATTGCTCACCGTTCCTTTGCCCGATTTAGCGTCGAATACCGAAGAGCTGATAAGGGTTTCGCTACTTTTGGCATCGCTGATATAGCCGCTCACCGTATAGTTTTGCGCCTGAACAACTACTGTAACTAACAGAAAAATGGTACATAATAGAAAGTTTTTTTTCATAAATAATTATTGTTGAGTTAAATTGAGTGTAAAGATAGTTAAGTGTAGTTGTTGATTAACAATGTGTGTATTGAATTTAGAGTTAATTATATAATTTTATGAAGTTTGTTAATGTTATGTTGGATGCTTAGATCTAAACAAATATTGTTGTCCGATAAAAAACATATTCTTATAATGTCGCTCCGTCGCCTGACGGACTAAAACATATTCTGCAACTTGCTGACTACCATACTGTCGTTGCGATGCAGCTAATTGAAAAAGTCCCAGAGGGACGATATTATGGTAGAATATTATTTAAAATAAATTTAAGCCCCATAGGGGCGACATTACGTCAAACCTTTATATAAAGCAGTTTTCAGAAGTTTGCATTAAAATTTATCGGACACCAATAATAAACAAATGTGATTTAAACAAATATATTTTCCGCTCTTTTCTCAGGTTCGGTGCTTCCGTTAAGTCGGAAGCACCGAACCTAAAATGTAGATTGAAATAAGAATGCGGGTTTTTATAAGTGATCCTTGGTTTTTTGCACCTCACATTTCTGGATTCTGTGATCCACTTTTAATTGATTGTGAACTGTTTGCTTATCTCGAACTCACGTTAATCTATTAAATGATAATCTAAGGTATATCCACAATGAAAAAGCCCTCCTGTTCAATTCCGAACAAGGGGGCTTTAGTAAACAAAACAGTCTGATTCTGTTTGCAATATGGCTGTGTATGGAGGACTTTTATAGGGTAACTTTCAGAACATTACTGGTGTAGCTTCCCACCAAACCAATTCCTCCATTTACATTGTTGAATATTTGAATGGGTTCCGAAAAGAGTTGATTAGCTGTTTGTTGATCAGATCGGGTCTTTAAAAATAAATAGAAATTGTTGCAAACCGATTGTAAATCAATTTCTACCGTTTTTTTAGGTAATGGCCGTTGATATTCCGGCAGGTATATGCTTGCTGTGTCGCGAATGGTGAACGAAAGCGGATATGTTTTTCCGTTAATAAGTTCATCGGTAAAAACATGAAATTGATTTTTAGACTCGTTGATAGCCGGAATGCCGGGTAACAAATCTTTCGTGTTGCCGGAAACGATATCATCCAATGTGTAATCGTAGTTCACTTTCTTTTTACCTTCGAAAGTGCTTGTTTGGCTTACTACCAGGCGGTAGTAGTTTTTCATAGTTGCAGCATCTTCAAAAGTCAGAATGTACCGAATGGTTCTGAATCTGTATTTTCCCACTACTATTGTTTCAGTTTTCGGTAATCCGTTATCAACGGTATTTACTGTTTCAATAATCGGTTTTGCGCCGGTCCAGATAACGATTGAGTCGAGCTTAAGTACATTCGCTTTGGGGTAAATAGTTGTTTCGCCGGTTATTTCATCTTTCTCAGGGACTTTCACAACTAGTTTTACTACATCACCCACCTCCGGTTTAGTGGCTGAGATGTATTTCCCATTTAAACTATGTTGCATTGTTTCTTTTAAAATTCCATTGCAATAAATGGATACTTCTGCATTTTCCACTGCTTTAAAAAGATAATCGTTGTTGAGGAAAAACTGACTCTCCGATACGTTCGCCACAATGGTGGAGTCGGGCGTAATAAAGCTGTTGAGCACTAGTTGCGATTCGGTAGTTTCTCCATCAAAGTCGATTTCTTTTTCACAGGACGTAAAAATTGAAATGCTCAGCAAAACAAACCATATGATATGTAGTGTTTTCATATTTCAATTTTTTAAAATTTATAACAATAACTTACTGACGGAATAATGGGGAAAATAGAAGTTTGTATAAGCGTATTCTTTTTTGTGTAAACATGTGTCGATTCGTTGTAGGTAGAATTAGATTTTACGGTAACCAAAAACGGATTAAGTTGATTGTATGCGTTGTAAATACTTATATTCCAGGTTCTCGTTCCATGTTTCAGTTTTTTGTTGAAGTTTACGCCCACATCCAAGCGATGATAAGGTTCGTACCGATAATTGTTACGGGAACTGATATAGGGTATTGAATTCGTAACGTCTACCGTCGTTGCATCACTCGGAACTGTCGATGTAGGATTAGTTCCCGGTATGTCGGTGGCAAGGTAGTTTTGCAATGACAAGGTTCCTGCGCTTCCCGAGCTATAGACCCATGTTGCCGATACATCAATCTTTTCGCTGAATTTATGAGAAACCACTATGCTCAGGTCGTGTCTTCTGTCGTATTTTGTTGGAAACGCTTTTCCGTTGTTTAATACTTCGCCGGGTCTGTTGAACTGACGTTCGGATTTAGCCCATGTATAACCAACCCAACCGGTGGTTTTGCCCACTGATTTTTGCGCCAGAAACTCCATGCCATAGGCCCAACCACGACCTACACTTACTTTGTCTTCCCAGCCGGTGCTCGATCCGAAAAACGATGCTCCATCTTTATATTCAATCAAATTATCCATTGATTTGTAGTAGGTCTCAATAGATAGTTCAACAAAATCGTTTAAATTATAAAAAGTCCCAAAGCTCAATTGCTGCGATTTCATTGGTTCAATTCTTTTTGTAACCGGTACCCACAAATCGGTCGGTAACGAAACATTGTTGTTCGATAATAAGTGGATATATTGGCTCATGGAGGCATATCCGGCTTTTAGCGACAGTTTTTCGTTCAGTAAATAGCGTAATCCTAAGCGCGGTTGTACTGAGTTGTAAAAATGGTTTTGTACCAAAAATGAGGAGTAGTGCACGCCAATATTTGCTTTTATTGCACCACTGATACGTATGTTATCTTCAATATAGGCTATGGCTTCGTGCGAAACAATATTTTGGTCGCCTATCACTGTGTCGGACGAGCCTGAAGTATTGCTTTCCATTTCGGCTACAGTTATTCCCGGTTTAAAGCGGTGAAAAGTATAGTTTGCGCCAAACTTAATGTCATTGCTGGAGTTTAGTGAGTAATCAAAATCCATTTTTGTCGACACATCCTCAATGCCGGAATTGTACGTGAGCGTTGTGTTTTTAAATGTTTCTTTTGCAGGGGAGTATCTAACGGTTTGGTTTTCATTTCCTACTGCCAAATCGAAACCATAATGGGTATAGGAGCAAGTAGCATTCATGAAAAGCTTGTTGGAAATAACATGATTCCAACGCAATGCACTTATTATATTTCCCCAGTTCCAGTCCATCTTTAACCAGTTTGTTTCATATCCGTTTACACCACCACTAGCGTTTGTGTATTTTGCTTCACTTTGTTTGATATTTGTAAATATTACATCGTTGCCCACATAGGCGCTTAAATAGATACGATCTTTGTCGGAGAATTTATGTGTTATCTTTGCATTTACATCGTAAAAATAGTATCCTGCTCTGGCTTTCTCAAGTCCTTTTTCGTCAATAGCCGTCTTTAAAAACGGTTGTGCCAGCAAATCAGCGAATGTGCGGCGTGCTGAAATATTGAACGTGGTGTTTTCACTGCCTATCGGACCTTCTAAATTGACTTTTGCCGAAATTAATCCGAGTGAAAGGCTGCCATGTAATTTTTTATTGTCGCCATCTTTCATTCTTATGTCCACTACCGACGAAAGTCTTCCTCCAAATCGTGCAGGGAAACTGCCTTTGTACAATGTCACGTTTTTAATAGCATCTGCATTGAATATGGAGAAAAACCCAAACATGTGATTTACATTGTAAACAGGTACTCCGTCGAGCAATAATAGGTTTTCATCGGCACCACCACCACGAATATACAAACCGGCCGAGCCTTCGACTCCTGCTTTTACACCGGGCAGCAATTGTAATGTTTTAATCACGTCTTTTTCACCAAAAAGCGACGGCACTGTTTTTATCAAACTGATAGGAACATCGATGGTGCTCATTTGCGAGCCCTGAACTCCAATGTTTTTCTGATTGCCAATTACTACAAGCTCTTTCAGTTCGATAGATTCATTGATACGGATATTGATAACTGTATCTTTGGTTAAATCAAATGATTGATGTTTCGAAGTGTAACCGGTATAAGAATAGCTAAGATTCACCATGCCTCCGGGGACAGTGAGTGAATAAAAACCATAGGTATTGCTTAAACTCCCTTTTTTTGAATTTGCGTCATAAATTGACGCTCCTATCATTGTTTCACCACTTTTAGCATCTGTAATGTGTCCGCTAATGGTAACATTTTGAGCATGAGTAAACAAAGAAATAAACGTAAACACTATGAATATGAGGATGTATTTCGTCATAGAAACGCATTCTGGTTAAAGTGATATGCAAATATATTTAGAACTTTTGTCATTTAATGTAGTAAAACGTTTATAATGCTAAAAAAGTTTGTAGACTTTGGAATAATACTTTATTTAAGTGTTGTAGTAATTAATTTATATCAGGTTGATAATGAGTGATAAAAAACAACCCCGCAACTCAATGAAGAGTGCGGGGATGGCATGTATAGTGGGTGTTCAGGATTTATTTAGCCAGTTGATATACCTCGTCGAGTGTATAGATGGTGGAATGATATTTTCGGGCTGCGTGGATCATTGCCTTAGCTACAATTTTTTCCTTTATGGGTCTGAATCGTTTCAATAATCCGATTTTATTCAAACGTCGTAGCATCGATAATTTTATCCGTTCACTAAGTATTGTTTCGTTTTTGTTTCCGTACAGTTTACCCGGACGTAGAATGTTTATATATTCAAATGGCAGACGTTGAACCGCTTTGTCAAGTCTTCCTTTTATTTTCTTGTAAAATGCATTTGAATTAACATCCGCACCTGCCGACGAAACGAGAACGTAGGCTGTAACTCCATTTTGAGCTGCAACTTCGGCCACTTTGTACTGATAGCTGTAGTCTACCGCGTATTGCTCATCTTTGGTTTTGCTTTGTTCTACGAATGTGCCCCAAGTTGAGAATAGAACGTCCCCTTGTACTGCGTCTTTCCAGATTTCGGGTGTGCTGAGGTCGATAATGTGCTCTGTCAGTTTTGGGCTTGTCAAGCCGCAGGGTTTGACACCCAGAGAGATGATTTCCGTAAAATTTTCGTTTTCGATAAGTTTTTCGATAAGTTCTTTGCCTACCGTTCCGGTAGCTCCAAGAACAATTGCTTTTTTGATACTCATAAGATACAATTTAGTTACAGGTTATGCTATTTAGTGAAATATCATTTGTAGATGAAGATGACATCAATACAATGAAAATTTTGCAAACGTTACAAACAGAGTATTTTTATGCGAATGTAGCTTGCAAAACTAGATAATGATTTTGAAATACAATGTAGTAAAAATAACTATTTTTAATTTATGTTGTAGTTTGTTAAGTGGCAATTATTCCCATCGATGTATAGTAAATAATCCGGGTTGTTGTGGGGAGATTAAAAAATAATCCCCACAAACCCATTGGGGATGTGGGGATTATCTGTGTGAATATTGGATGTTATTTAGCTAATTCGTGAACCTCATCGAGGGTGTAAATAGTGGAATGTGTTTTTCGGGCAGCATGAATCATTGCTTTAGCCACCTTTTTGTCATTAATGGGTTTGTAACGTTTGAATAATCCTATTTTATTCAGGCTATACATTACCGATAGCCCAACCTTTTCCCCGAGGCGTTTCTCGGTACGTTTGCCGTAAAGCTGACCGGGGCGCAGGATGTTGATGTACTCAAATGGTAGGCCCTGAACAGCTTCGTCCAGTTTTCCTTTCATATTCATATAGAATGCTTTGGAGCTGGAATTAGCCCCTGCCGAGGAGATCAGGACATAACTTGTAGCCCCGTTTTCCACTGCTATTTTAGCAACATTGTACTGATAGGTAAAGTCTACTTTGAATTGTTCTTCTTTACTTTTTGCTTTCGCAATAGTCGTTCCCAGAGCCGAAAAAAGGACATCGCCCTTTACCAGGTCTTTCCAGGTTTCAGGCTGGTCGAAATCAATTACATGCTCATCGAGTTTTTGATTTGTAATTCCGCTCGGACGACGTACCAGTGAGATAATTTCCGAATAATGTTCGTTCTCAATTAATTTTTTGACAAGCTCTTTGCCTACCATTCCGGTAGAGCCTATCACAATAGCTTTTTGATTGTTCATAATAAGTTAGTTACAGGTTGTTTTTTGTTGCGTTATATAAGTCGTGACATTACTTTTCATTACAAATAATCCTAATGAATTACATTTTTGTACATTGAAATGAATTGTAATCATCAATTCCGCTTTTCAGGTACTTATCTGCTCATTGGTGTTATTCAATTGGAGGAATGCCTGCAATTGGCAACAACTCCAACGATTAACTATCAATATGTATATCTCTGAATCCTAAGAAGTACAATACGCCATCCAGTCCAATGGTAGAAATAGATTGTTGCGCATTGGCTTTCACCTTTGGTTTGGCATGGAACGCAATTCCAAGCCCGGCAAGGTTCAACATTGGTAAATCGTTAGCACCGTCGCCCACTGCAATTACCTGTTCCAAATCAATTTTCTCTACCTGAGCAATAAGTCTGAGCAATTCAGCTTTGCGCTTCCCGTCTACGATATCGCCTACATGATTTCCGGTAAGTTTCCCATCGATAATTTCCAGTTCGTTGGCGTAAACATAATCCACATCGAACAGTTTTTTCAGATGATTACCGAAATAGGTAAAACCTCCCGATAGTATTGCGATTTTGAAGCCGCATTTTTTGAGTATGGACATCAATCGTTTGGCACCATCCATAATGGGTAGGTTTTCGGCTACTTCTTGCATCACGCTTTCGTCCAATCCTTTGAGTAATGCCACCCGTTGTTTGAAACTTTCGGAAAAATCAATTTCGCCACGCATGGCTGCTTCGGTAATGGCTCGCACCTGTTCACCGACACCGGCACGATCGGCTAGTTCGTCTATCACTTCTGTTTTGATAAGCGTAGAATCCATATCAAAACATATCAATCGGCGGTTGCGGCGGAACATATCATCTTTTTGGAATGAAATGTCAATACCAAGTTCGGCAGAATACGCCAAAAACTGTGCCGAAAGTATACTTTTATCAACTAGTTCACCACGAACTGAAAGCTCTATACACGCTCTAATTGCGTTTTCGTCCTCTGTTTGCAGGCTTGGACGACCGGTTAAACGGCGGATAGAATCAATATTTAAATTTTGGTCGGAGATAGCCTTTGTTACTTTTGATAATTGTTGGGCTGTAATTATTTTGCCCAGAATAGTTACAATGTATCTGCCTTTGCCCTGACGGCCTACCCAGTTGGTGTACCTTTCTTCGGTTACCGTTGTAAAACGAACATTTACACTCAATTCAGAGCATTTAAATAAAACTTCCTTTAAAATATGTCCTGATGCCGCATTGTCCGACATTTTGAATAATATTCCCAGCGATAGTGTGTGATGAATATCCGCCTGACCGATATCTAAAATAGTGGCATCGTATTTTCCTAAAATTTCTGTAATGGCTGATGTTACTCCGGGTTTGTCGTCGCCCGATATACTGATTAAAATAATTTCACTGTTTGGCATAAAATTGATAACTGTATTATTAGATGAGATATTAAGATCTAACGTTGCAGCACTTTCGTACTTTTAACGCTAAAATTAAGTTTTTATTTCCGACGCATGTATTTTTCTCTTGTTTCGAGTACATCATGTACGTATCGGGCTGTTATTTTACCTCTGAAGAAACCGTATTTTACTACTTTGTCCTGATAGAATTCGGGTTCGCTTTTTTTGAGGAGATAATATTCTACGTTGTCGAACCAAACCTGAGGGTTCTTCCCATGTTTTTTAGCCAAAGCCACGGCATCCAGTATGTGTGCAGGACCTGAATTATAGCCGGCCAATATAAATTTAATTCGCTCGTTCTTGTCGGTAATTTGCCTGAAAGTCATACTTAAGCTCTTGATATACTGAACCCCTGCTTCGATGTTCAGTTCGGGGTCTAATTTTGTAACGTTATTTAGTCCGAAATTGGCAGCTGTAGCCGGCATTAGTTGCATAAGCCCTACAGCACCTGCCCACGATCTTTCCGTAGCAATAAATCGTGATTCGTGAAATGCCACTGCCGCCAGTAATTGCCAGTCCCAACCAATTAGGGGAGCATATTTTTTAAATAAATGATCAAAAGGTGATATGGCACCTTTGGGGATTCTTATTCTTTTGAGTGCAAAATAAGGACTTTCGTCCCAGTATTTATCGAAAAGTGAAGACTTTAAATCTATAATTTCCGGTAGCTTTTCCCATGTCTCTATGGCTTTTTGCAAGTCGGGATTACCTTTTCGAATCAACCAACCGTTGCGCTGGCCAAAGCTTACCGGCATTCGGCAATCTATATCCCGGTAAAAAGATTTATGAAGCAACGCCATGTTATGATAAGCCAGCGTGTAATCAATCTTTTTTTCGCCCACCATTTCAATCAAATCTTCGTTTGAGAGCGAGTCGGCGGCTATAACGATATTTATCGTTCCACCTATTTCGTCGTTTATTGCTTGCAATCGTTGATGAAAAACGGTGTTTGCTTTCACATAAACGCTTTTGCCGGCCAGTTCGGAAACATCTGATAAGGAATTGGCACTTAAATTCTGTACCAACACCTGATAGGACTCCGGCTGAGGTACTACAAAATGGAAATGTTCTTTCAATGCTTTCGTTTCAATAAAATTATAGCAGGCTATATCCACTTTGTCTTCGCGAAGCCACTGTGTCATCTCTTCTTCGTTTTTGGCAATATTGATCTTGAGATTCACATTCAGGTTACTGGCCAAATTGCTGACCATTTCATAGTCGAATCCCATCATTTCGTCGCGATACAGAAAGTAAGATGTTGATCCGTACATGGTTGCTACCCGTAGTGTGTCGGATTTGATGATTTTTTTCAGATCGGCAGTTTGCGCCACAAAACCCACCTCCTTTTTCTTTGCTCCGCACGAAGCAAGCAAAAAAACGGAAAATAACAGGAGCATGATGTGGTTTGTGATTCGCATAAATATTAGTTGATAGTTGATAGTTGAAAGTTGATAGTTGCGGTTGTCAATTATCAACTTTCAATTATCAACTGTTTTGAACGTGCTCTATATTTTGTTCTTTGATTAGTTCAAACCCGTTCATTCGCAGAAAAACCTGTGCGGTGGCAAGCACATCTTTCTGGCAGTATGTGGCTATTCTGTTGAGGTTCTTTTCTTTGTAATACACCTCTGCCACCTGACTTCCATCAATATCGTCTTTTGGTGTGGGAATATTGAAAACAGCCGTAAGCAGTTTGAGCGAAGTATAATTTTTATAATCGCCAAACTTCCACAATTCCAAGGTGTCGATAAAATTTATTTCCCATGGTTTTTTACCGGCAATCTGAAAAATGCCGGGCAAAGCCAATCCGTTTATCAACATTCGTCTGCAAATATACGGAATATCAAACTCTTTTACGTTATGTCCGCACAGTGTGTGCTCTTTGGTGGTGCAAAATTTTGCGATAAGATGCGTAAATTCAATAAGCAATTGTCGTTCATCATCATTGGCAAACGACTTTGTACGAATGTGCATTTCCACACCCTGAAAATGGATAAATCCTACTGATATGCACACAATTTTTCCGAATTCGGAATAGATGCCTGCACTCGAACTAAATGCTTCACTTGCTGAAGTCTCATTGGTGTATTTCTCGGGCATGCGTGCCTGAATGAGCTTGAACTTATCGTCCCAACTATGCGCCAAAGCCTCCGAAAGTTGCGAATAATCGGCAGTTTGCGGCACCGTTTCTATGTCCAGAAACATGATTTTTTGTAAGTCGCTTTTCAACATAAGCTTTTTTCAGTTATCAGTTATCAGTTATCAGTCATCAGTTATCAGTCATCAGTTATCAGTTATCAATAGGCAGCAAGTCGATAATTGTCAACTATCAATTATCAACTATCAACTGATGACTGCTAGTTGTTTACTGAGAATGTATTTGGTTAAGATGTCAATGGCTATATGGTTGTTACCTCCTTGCGGAATGATAAGGTCGGCAAAGCGCTTGGAAGGTTCTATAAATTGTAAATGCATTGGTTTTACGGTACATTCGTAGCGTTCCATAACCTTGTTTACCGATCGTCCACGTTCCACAATATCGCGATTAATGACGCGAATTAGTCGATCATCGGCATCCGCATCGACAAATACTTTCAGATCCATCATCTCGCGCAATTCGGGGTTGGTAAGTACCAAAATTCCCTCTACAATGATAACATGGCAGGGTGCAATGGGAATAGTCTCGGTGGCACGGGTGCAAGTGAGATAGGAGTAGATGGGCTGTTCAATGGTTTTACCCTTCTTAAGCTCTTTCAAATGCTTCACTAACAGCTCAAATTCAATCGAATCGGGATGATCGAAGTTAATCTCCAGGCGATCTTCCAATGGGAGATGACTGCTGTCGCGATAATACGAATCCTGCGGAAGAATAACTACTTCGCCCTGAGGTAAGCGCTCTAAAATTTTACGAACAACAGTTGATTTTCCCGATCCAGTGCCGCCCGCAATTCCAATTATTAGCATACTGTTTTTATGTTAGTTTTCAGACCACTAAAGTAAGAAATTATTCTTTTTTGACCGACTTTGTCGAATGTTTTTTTTTACATGTGAATGTGCTGTTTTTATATTGCTGATATTTAGTGTGATATAAAAGTGTGTTGATTGCATAGTTATTACAAAATAGTTAATCTATATCTTTATGTATAAATAATGAACTTGTATTTTAAGATAAACTATTAAAAATATCGTATATTTGTGCAAGCAAAATACAAAAACAAATAGTGATATGATAAAACTAGCTTCATCTTTCCAACGCATTTTTGTTGTTTTTTTCTTTCTCGTGGCTACTGGCTGTTTTAGCCATCTTGTTGCAGGCGAATATAATATTATTCCTTATCCCCAAAAATTGATACCTCAGAGTGGGATGTTTACGTTCAATAAAAAGACCGTAATACTTTGTCCTAACAAACCAGAAGTGTTGAAACTAGCACAGCAGTTTGCTGCGCAGTTTGCATTGGTAACCGGCATAAAACTTGATATTCACCACAATAGCAAAACAGGTGCAACGAATGCCATTATTTTTCAACAGATAACCAGTCCCGATGTAAATACGGAGGCTTACGACTTGCAGATATCGCCACAAAATATAAAAATAAGTGCGCAGGCGGGTAACGGCTTTTTCTATGGCTTACAGTCACTCTATCAGCTATTGCCCACCGATATTTACGTACAAAAACGATCGATACTAAACAGGTGGGTGGTACCGTGTGTGCTGATAAGTGATGCGCCCCGGTTTGCATACCGTGGATTGCATCTGGATGTTTGTCGTCACTTTTTCCCGCTATCATTCATCAAAAAATACATTGATGCAATGGCCATTCATAAGCTCAATACTTTTCACTGGCATCTCACCGATGATCAGGGCTGGCGCATTGAGATAAAAAAATACCCCCGCCTGACCGAGGTGGGTGCTAAGCGCAGCGAAACGCTCGAAGGGTATTATTTCGATCGCTATCCGCAGCAATACGATGGTAAGCCTTACGGTGGATTTTATACGCAGGCTGAAGCCCGCGAGGTGGTGGCGTATGCAAAGGCGCGTTTTATCACAGTGATTCCCGAGATTGAGTTGCCCGGACATGCGCAAGCTGCTATTACCGCCTATCCGTATCTGTCGTGTACACAGGATTCGACCATAAAAGTGGTTACCAAGTGGGGTATTTTTGCTGAAGTGTTTTGTCCGCGTGAAACAACTTTTGAGTTTTTGGAGAATGTGTTGACTGAGGTTATGGATATTTTCCCCGGCAAGTACATTCACATCGGCGGCGATGAATGCCTGAAAGATCGATGGAAAGTGTGCCCCGACTGTCAGGCGCTTATCAAACGTCGGAATTTAAAAAATGAAGAAGAGTTGCAAAGCTATTTTGTAGAGCGCATCGAGCAATTTGCGAATTCTAAAGGTCGACAAATCATAGGTTGGGATGAGATTTTGGATGGTGGATTGGCGCCTAACGCCACCGTAATGTCATGGCGTGGTACGCAGGGTGGTGTAGCAGCAGCCAAAAGCGGTCATGATGTGATTATGACTCCGGGTACGCATTGCTACCTGGATAAATACCAGGCCGAACCGTTGAATGAGCCAACCACTATCGGCGGTTTTCTGCCCCTGAAAATGGTGTACGAATATGAACCGATACCGGCCGAGCTGACTGCCGACGAAGCAAAACATGTGCTGGGAGCGCAGGCTAATGTGTGGACGGAGTATATGCCTACATCCGAGCGGGTGGAGTATATGGCTTTTCCGCGTGTGTCGGCCATGTCGGAAGTGGTATGGGGAAGCAAAGAGAATCGTAACTGGGATAGCTTTCGTAGTCGCATGACGGTCGACTTTGATCGGCTGAACAAGTTGAACATACAGCCTGGCCGTGCATTTTTCGATGTGCAGTTTCAGTCTACACCTATTGCCGACAAAAAGTTACGAATAGCTTTGCTGTGTGATCACCCCGATGTGCAGATTCATTATAATACCACCGGTAAGACACCCACAGTAACTGATGCCTTGTACATTCGCCCCTTTGCGATTGATGCTTCAGTAAGATTTACTGCGGCGGCTTTTCTAAACGGTAAAATGATAGGAAAAGCTACTTCAGGCTCTTTTGTGGTGAGTAAACTCACGGGGCTGAGTTACACCAAAAATGTGGCTAACGGGTGGTACGATGGGGGTAATGCCAATGCGCTGACCGATGGGAGGGAAGGTAATGCAAAAGTGACCAATCAGTGGGTGGCGCTGGGCAAAGGTGCCGACCGCGAGATTATTTTTGAGTGTACCTATGCTTTGAATTCCGTTACTATAGAGAAGTTCTCGATAGGCATGCTTCACGCCACAGCCCTTGGAGTAGCCATTTCGCCTGAAATACAATTGTATGGATCGCTCGACGGCAAGCAATATAATCTTATTGCCGATAATACAACGACTCACCCCACAGCTCCCATTTGGGAAGTGTATCGTCCGCTGATGATTTTCCCACCGGTGCGTGTTCGCTACCTGAAAGTCGTACTCAAAAAAGCTCCGGACAGTCCACTCGACTTCCCCAAAGTGGGTGGCAGTAGCACCCTGTTTGTGGACGAAATAGGAGCGTGGTAATCTCCTCAAGCTCCTGCGTCGCATAAAGATAAGCATAGTTATGCGCTCCGCGAGAAGGGTCACGTATCTCTTCTCTCCTTACGCAAAACCCCCTTGTTGCTCAAAAGCGACAAGGGGGTTTTGCGTATTTGGGGAACGCAAGCATGCTGACAGGTTCCTGCGATTTTGTGCTTTTCAAGGATGTTTTTTTCATTTTACTTAATTAAATGAAAAAACGTATTGTGCTATTGATAATATCAAATTAACTCGTTATGTTTGTTGCAAAATTGCTCTTTGAAAAGCTCCTGTATATTATTCGACTGGTATAGATCTTTCTTAAAAACCCGTGATTCATCTACAATTTGTAGAACTCGCATAACAGTCATTTTGGACAACTACAAGTTGTAGAACCTCCCCGACAGTTGTTTTATAACATCTACAAGTTGTAGAAGTTCCCCGACAGTTATTTTGGACAATCTACAAGTTGTAGTAGAATCTCCCCGACAGTTGTTTTATAACATCTACAAGTTGTAGAAGCTCCCCGACAGTTGTTTTGAACAATCTACAAACTGTAGAACCTTCCCGACAGTTGTTTTGGTATTTCTACAGTTTGTGCAGCCTTCAGATGGCTAAAATCGGATATATACTATCATTAACCTGATATCAATTTTCTAATATTAATACAAAAAATCTGTTTTTATGAGTACATTTTTATTTTCGTCGTTGCATGTCAATAACCAGGCTATCAACAATGTATATTCTCTTGTCAAATCTTCGGTCGACATTAGTGTGCCGGTTCAATCCTTTCTGGGTGAAATGGTAAATGCAGCACTCGCTAAGCTGATGGCCGATAATGAAAAATTTGGAGAGCAAATAAACAAGAATCAAAAAAGCGGACTTACCGACGAGCTTATACTGTTGGATAAAGACCGGGACGATGTTCAGTATGAAATTAATCGTGATATTACTTATCACCTTAAAGGTAGCGATATGGGCAAAAAGGCTGCCGCGCAAACCTTGAAGTTGTTCCAGACCCCTTACTGGAATACAGCGAAACTACCCCTGAATACGCAAACAGGTGTAGTGTACGAAATGCTAGGAAAGTATAAAGCCAGTCCTATACTGGTGGCAGCTGCTCAGGCACTTGGCATTGATGCTAAATATGGACTACTTGAAGTAAAGAACAACGCTTTTGATGCTGTGTATAAAAGTCGTAACGATGAAGCACCTGATCATCAAACTTCTGGTAGCTCATTGAAACCCGCTGTAGTTGATAGCTATAACACGTTCTGCACGGCTATGGAGCAAGCAGTGAACCTTACTCCAAACGACCAAAACATAGCACTATTCTACAAACTGGACGAACTACGCAAAAAATATCATGCATTGGGAGGTAACGGTAAAGATGTACCACCGGTGGATGGTGGAGTGAAGTAAGAATAATCAGATTTTCCCCTGCTGCTGTGAGTGGTGGGGGAAATTATAAGAGACTATTTCAACCATCAAAAGACGTTTAGAGGCAAAGGTGTAGCGCACCCAGATATTTGTAGCAATCAAATAACCCGTATAGGCAAAGGTGCAGCGCACCGTTAATCTTTGTAGCTAAATAATTGTGAAAAAAAAACAAAGGTGCAGCGCACCGAAATATATATTCGTAACCATAAAATGATTAATTATGGCTAATACCTATACTCAATGTTATGTTCATCTTGTATTTTCGCCCAAAAACCGCCAAGCATTAATATCTAAAGTTTGGAAAACAGAGTTAGAAAAGTACATAACCGGTATCATTCAAAATCGAAAACACAAACTGTTGGCTATAGGGGCGATGCCGGATCATATCCATATTTTGATAGGTTACAACTTGAATGAACTAATTCCCGATTTGGTTGAAGAGATCAAAACGTCCTCAACGATTTGGATGAAAGAGAAACGGTTGTCTAAGTTTAAATTTGAATGGCAACATGTTTATGGTGCATTCACACATTCGAGAATGCAAATAGATGCAGTTGTGAATTACATTCTCAATCAGGAACAGCATCATGAGAAGAAATCATTTAAAGATGAATATCTGGAAATGTTGATCAAAAATGGAGTTGAATTTAAAGAAGAATACTTGTTTGAATTTTTTCAGGATGTAGATTGATACTATTCCGTTGCGCTACAAATATTTCGGTGCTCTGCACCTTCGTTTGTGTATTTGCTAACTATGCTACAAAGATTTCGGTGCTCTGCACCTTTTGATTCTGGTTCTATCATAATACTACAAAGATTAACGGTGCTCTGCACCTTTGTTTTGTTTGTTGGATAACATGCTACAAAGATTACGGTACTCTGTATCTTTGAAATTGCTCTTTTTCTATATCAACCCCAACCAAAAACCCCTTGTCACTCGAGAGCGACAAGGGGTTTGGCTTATATATAGTATCCACAGGGTTGCGCCTGCGGGAAGATAGTTCTTCTTTAATTCATAATTTTTAATTCACAATTCATAATTGAATATGCATTATGAATTATACATTATGAATTATGCATTGATTTACATCATTCCGCCCATTCCACCGCCCATAGGCATTTGTGGAGCCGGGTTGTCATCTTTCTTTTCGGTGATAACGCATTCGGTAGTAAGGAACATACCTGCAATTGAAGCTGCATTTTCCAAAGCTACACGTGTTACTTTAGCCGGATCAACCACACCTGCTGCGTAGAAGTTTTCGTACACATCGGTGCGGGCATTGTAACCGAAGTCGTCTTTGCCTTCGCGCACTTTCTGAACTACTACTGCACCTTCTTTTCCAGCGTTGAAAACAATCTGACGCAATGGTTCTTCGATAGCACGTTTAATGATTTCGATACCTGTTTGCTCGTCATCGTTGAATGCCTTGATGTTGCTCAATGAATCGATAGCGCGAATATACGCCACACCACCACCGGGAACAATACCTTCTTCGATAGCTGCACGGGTTGCACAAAGTGCATCGTCTACGCGGTCTTTTTTCTCTTTCATTTCTACTTCCGAAGCAGCTCCAACGTACAATACAGCAACACCACCGGCCAGTTTAGCCAAACGTTCCTGTAGTTTTTCGCGGTCGTAATCCGAAGTGGTAGCAGCAATTTGTGCTTTGATTTGAGTTACGCGGTTAGCGATAGACTCTTTTGCACCTGCTCCGTTTACAATAACTGTATTGTCTTTGTTTACGGTTATTTTATCGGCAGTTCCCAACATTTCGATGGTAGCTTGTTCCAGTTTAATGCCTTTTTCTTCAGAGACAACGATACCACCGGTAAGGATAGCAATGTCTTCCAACATTTCTTTACGACGATCGCCAAATCCCGGAGCTTTTACAGCACAGATTTTCAACGAAGCACGCAAGCGGTTTACCACCAAGGTAGTCAATGCGTCGCTATCCACATCTTCTGCAATGATCAACAACGGACGACCCGATTGAACAGCCGGTTCCAGGATAGGAAGCAATTCTTTCAGGTTCGATATTTTTTTTGTCGTGGATAAGGATATATGGTTTTTCCATTTCCACTTCCATTTTTTCTGTATTGGTAATGAAATAAGGCGAAATGTATCCGCGGTCGAATTGCATACCTTCTACTACTTCAATGTGTGTATCGGTACCTTTTGCTTCTTCGATAGTGATCACACCATCTTTCGAAACTTTGCGCATAGCATCGGCAATCAATTTACCGATAACAGCGTCGTTATTAGCAGAGATAGAAGCCACTTGTTCAATTTGATCGTAGTTGTCACCTACCACTTTAGCTTGAGAAGCAATGCTTTTTACCACTTCAATTACCGCTTTGTCGATACCACGTTTCAAGTCCATTGGATTAGCTCCGGCAGCCACGTTTTTCATACCCACGCTTACGATAGATTGAGCAAGAACGGTAGCAGTAGTAGTACCATCACCTGCATCGTCGCCGGTTTTAGAAGCCACTTCTTTTACCAACTGTGCTCCAAGATTTTGAAATGGGTCTTCCAATTCAATTTCTTTAGCCACGGTAACACCATCTTTGGTAATGTGTGGCGCACCAAATTTTTTCTCGATAATTACATTACGACCTTTTGGTCCCAGCGTTACTTTTACGGCATTAGCCAACTCATCAACCCCTTTTTTCAATTGGTCGCGAGCATCAAGATTAAATAAAATTTCTTTTGACATATCTTTTTTTAGTTACAAGTTACAAGTTACAAGTTACGAGTTACAGGTTTTTTTGTAGTAAACGAGTAGACAGGTAAACACGTACACAGTTATTTTTTTAAATTTTCAAATTAGCACATTTTCAAATTAGCACATTAGATAATGGCCAAAATATCCGATTGTTTCATAATCAAATACTTCACGCCTTCCCATTCCAGTTCTTGTCCGGCATATTTACCATACAACACAGTATTACCAACGGCAACCACCATTTCTTCATCTTTTGTTCCGTTACCTACTGCCATTACTTCACCTTTCAAAGGTTTTTCTTTTGCTGAATCGGGAATAATGATTCCACTGATTGTCTTTTCTTCTGCCGCTACCGGTTGTACCAACACGCGGTCGGCTAAAGGTTTAATATTCATGTTTTCAGTTTTTAATTGATTAATATATTGTTTTACTATAAAGTTTTACTGTCAAAGGAAGCAATTGCTCCCGGAAATTGTCGACGAACATTGAGTAAATCGCGCGAAGTCTGTCTTTGCTAATTTTGTGCCAATGAATTTTTCTGACAGAAATGTGCAAAAACGCTGCATTTTCTCTTATTTGTACTGACAACTTGTCGCTTTTTTGCTGTCGGAATTTATTCATACAGATTTTCTTTCTACCTTTGGAACGAAAAAAAGGACTGAATGTTTAAACATACAAAGTTACTAAATCAAATGTACTTCTTTACCCTATGAAAACTCCCATGCATGTAATATGTTTTGATGTTCCGTTTCCTACCAACTACGGAGGTGTTATCGATGTGTATTTTAAGTTGAAAGCATTGAAAAATGAGGGAGTTTACATTATATTACATGTTTTTATATATGGCAATAGGGGCGAAGAAACCGAAAAATTAAGCGCTATAGCCGACGAAATTTATTACTATCCGCGCAAAACGGGCTTGTATTCCAATTTAAGTTTTAAACCCTATATTGTTTACAGTCGACGCAATAAAAAGTTACTCGAAGACTTGATGAAAGACGAGTATCCGATACTTTTCGAAGGATTACACAGTTGCTATTTGTTATCCCACAAAGCTCTGCGGAACAGAGTGAAATGGGTTAGATGTCATAATGTTGAACATGAATATTACCGTTATCTGAAGGAATCTACAAGGTCATTTTGGAAAAAAATGTACTATTTTGTGGAAGGACAACGGTTGAAATTTTATCAACAGAACTTAGAGAATGCAAGTGTTATTTTTGCTATTTCTAAAAGCGATAAACGATATTTCGAACTGCAATTTCCAACGCAAAAGGTGGAACTCCTTTCGTGCTTTTCGAATGCTGCTGATGCCGTAGGTTTGTTGCCTGAAAAGAGCTCTGATTATTTTCTTTATCATGGCAATTTGGCGGTCGAAGAAAACCAGAAAGTGGTCTTGTACTTGTTAGAGCAGGTTTTGCCACTCACTCCTTCATTATTTAAATTGAAAATTGCCGGTAATCAACCACCAAAAGAGTTGATTCAACGCTTTTGGTCGAACAACCGGGTGGAGCTTATTGAAAATCCTACGGACGCAGAGCTCAATCAACTTATCGCGCATGCAAAAGCAAATGTTTTAATGACCTTTCAGCCAACAGGCATTAAACTGAAATTATTGAACGCACTTTATAATGGCGGTTTTTGTATCGTAAATAAAACCATGATAAATGGTACTGATTTAGAGAATTTATGCGTTGTGGCTGATACTCCCGAAGCCATTGCAAGCGCTATTTCTTTAGTCTCGGAGAAAGAATTTAGCCCTGAAGACAGAAGGTTCAGACTTGAAAAATTGTCGGAACAATATTCGAATAAAGAAAATGTGAAGGTGATATTGAGGCAGTGGAGCCGGTGAGTCTACTTGTTTTATTTTTGATACACTACCACACCCACACGCTCCACATGTTCTCTCAAATCGGGGTTGTTCAAATAGCGAAAAATCGAAAGGTCAAATGTATAGGGGAGGAGTAAATCGTCCAATTGCCATTCTATTTTATTTAAAATTTGAAGATTCATATTTTCTCCTTTAAAGGTAATGTCAATGTCAGAGGAGGGTTTAAAGTTAGCTTTTGCCCGGGATCCATACAAGATAGCTTGTTCTACTTCGGGAAAAGTAGAAAATACCTGCTGTATCTTGCTGATTGTTTCATCTGTTAGTCCGTACTTCATTGCTGGCTTAATTTCTCCATTGATTCATGGAAATCTAAGAAGGCTGGATAATAATCGGCAATAATCTTCGAATAAATCTCTTTTGCCGTTTCTTCGTCGTAGGTATGTGAACTCTTATTTCGGTTACTTATCATATCCATCCAAACATCACCTTTCAATATCAGTTTCATTTTGTACGCTTCGCGTGTAGCATCTCGCGAACCTTTAACATCAAAATTTCCCTGATATTCTGCATAATCCTTCATGACATTCCATGCAAGCTCATGCGTATATTCAAAACGTTGTATCAAGCCTTCTTTCAGAATTTCATCCAAAATGGAGGAAGAATTTTCCGAATCATTCCGGCTGATGTATTCGACGGCTTCCGTTAGTTTAGATAGCGCTTTTTTGTAATTTGAAAAGCGTTAAGTCCACCGTATGTCTGGTTCTTGCGTGTGCATATGAATATGATTTTGTATTTGCAAATATACAAATAATTCACAACTAAAGGTTAGGCATTTTATTTATTACTTCTACAAGTATTTTTTCTTCCTTTTCCCAACTCAGTTCTTTCGATATATTTTTAAAATGGCCGGTGTTCAACGGGGCTGTTAGCATCTCGTTTATTACTTTTGCCAAATAGTCCGGTTCGTAATGGTTGATTAGCATTCCGGTTTTGTATGTTTCTACAATTTTGGTAATTTCAGGAAAATCGGTTGCCAAAATGGGAACACCGGCATTCAAATAATCGAACACCCTGTTGGGTAGGGAATAGTAATAACTTAAGCCCTTTTCTTCTAATAAGCACAACCCAATATCAGCCAGTGACGTATATTCAGCCAATTTATTGCTGTCAATTCTACCTAAAAACACGACTTTATCTTCAACGCCCAGCCTCTTTGTTTGTTGTTGTAATTTTTTACGAATATCTCCATCTCCAATAATTAGCAAGATTGCATTTTCGATTAAGGGCATTGCAGCCAATACCCATTCGAGTCCTCTACCTACATTCAAAGCACCCTGATATAAAATAACTTTCTTATCAGAAGAAATCCCCAGGTCTTCTTTTTTTATGTGAGATGTTGACGCTACTGAAAGTGGAATATTTCTGCAAACATGAATTTTTTTGTTGAATTTATCGCTATAAAGTTTGGCAATGGATTCATTTACAGTGATAATGTCTGTAAGGCGCGGAAATGCAAAGTTTTCAATTGTTCTCCAAATGGCTTGCGTTACCGGACGGTGAACGAGTTCGGGTGTTTCGGTATAAAATTCGTGAGTATCGTAAATTAATCTTTTGTTGCGGAGTTTTGCAGCCAAAAATGCAGCCGGCAGCGTATCCAAATCATTGGCAAAAATCAAATCGACTTCAGCGGATAACAGATACAGGAAAAGGCGTATGTTTAGCTCGGCATAAAAGAACGGGCCGCTGCGGAACTGTAGCTTTTTTCGTAATACAAAATAAGGGCGCTGCAAGGGTAAGCTGTCAGGGAGCAATCGACCCACTTCTACGACCCAGTAACCGCACTTTTGTAGTGTCAGGCAGGTTTTATGAACGCGTTGGTCGGTGCTCAAATCATTGCTAACACATACGATAGCCGTTTTCTGCATATTATTTTGTTTTCAAATGGTCGATAACATCTTTGTACAACTTACGGTGATACGATTTTGGAGTGTCCTCTACCGATGTGTTGTGCCAAAGCAATACCAACTCACCGTTCCAGTTTTCCACCATATTGATCAATCGCACACAATATTCATAGGCTTCATGCGCGTTCAAAAACATGTATCGTTTATCGGTCAAGCTGCCGTCCATTATGGTAAGCGGATGTAATGTAAGCGGTGTAAGTTGCTGTGTTGTTGGGTTTATCCAGCGTACTGCCCTGCAAGTTCCTAACCGGAATCCGGCTACTCCCGCATATCCCAGTGTGAAATCGTCGGTTATCCCGGCATCGATTAGTGCCTGCATATCTTCCGGTTCGCGGGTATTTAAAAAATGGCTGCGGTTATAACTGCATTGCTTCTTTGCAATTTTATCTAAATGTTTCTTCTCGTCCGTGATTCTTGAAGGAGTAATGCCGGCTTCGTAGCTCGAATGAAGTCCAAAAACAACATTTTTCTTCCTGCAATGCTTCATAAACGTCTGAAAATCGGGGGTGTGAAACAGCATGATGGGTTGATCTTCCTTTCGTAAACCTCCACCGGCTCTGATAAACACTACCGATTCGCACCTGTCGGCTCCCAATGCCCGTTTAGCTGAATTGTCAACGTTGAACAGCCATGGAAACGTATACCACGGATCGTATTTCAATCCTCCAAAAAAGCTTCTGATGGCCTTGTTGCCTTCTTTGGGTAAACGGATGCCACGTAACAGTCCGCCTAAAAAGCCACGGATATTCCGGAAATGTGCCAGCTGATCTAAGTCGTGCGTCAGATAAACTTTTTTGATGGTTTTAGGGGGTTCAATAATATCACAACCAACAAGTCGCAACTGATCGCGCAATAGTTTCCCGTATTCTTCAACCAGAGGTGAATCGATAAATCCGGCTCTGAAGGGCAATGATTCTTTGCCGTTGAACCGACCATGTTCATCTCTTACATTCCTACGCACTATTTCCTCGTAACGCGAAATTAAAAAGTAGGTACTTGCCACCAAATCGGCATGCAATACCAATGTTTCTCCAACAGTTTCGGTACTGGCCTGACCAAAAAGAACGGGCGTTTCTTCCCATATTTTTAATGGCAATGCGGGTAGCGATTGTTCCGTACCATATATTTCTTTATCAAAGAAATGAGAGGGCATAATAACAAGTTTATAGTTGCTAAACTCGCTTGGATTGGCGGTGTAACCTATTTGTTTAATTATGTCGGGCGAGATATGCTCCCCTAATAGAAACCCGATAATATAGTGTATAATTTCAGTCATTAATGTACAATTCCAGTTTTAATAAGACCATTGAAATGGATTCAATGTTTCGAATTCATTTTTCGTTCATGATTAAATGTAACTACCAAAGCCACAATTAATCCTAAAAAAAGATCTTTTTTGGAGAAAAGCCCAAAGTACTCCAAATCCTGGGCTGTACTGTTCGTAAAATATCTTAATGCAACTGCAAGAATGGTGAATATAGCAAATACGCTTAGACCATATA
Organism: Paludibacteraceae bacterium; assembly: GCA_942493025.1. Classification (GTDB taxonomy): domain Bacteria; phylum Bacteroidota; class Bacteroidia; order Bacteroidales; family Paludibacteraceae; genus Paludibacter. Next base: position 1,588,568 of record OW818663.1, on the reverse strand, counting down.
GTACAGTTTTTAATTTTGGTTGCATATGTTTGTAAGTTGAATTTAGCGTTTGATAATTAGTTGAAAAAGATCTCAAAGATACAGAAAAAGATCTGCGAAACACAAGGCTTTTTACCCTCTCATTCAGGTTTTTATGGATTTAACTCCATTTTTAAGAATTTCCCGGTCTCACTTTTCTTATGATTCGCAACTTCTTGCGGAGTGCCTGTACAGATAACATGACCACCCGCACTTCCGCCCTCAGGACCAATGTCGATAATATGATCGGCAACTTTTATTACGTCCATATTATGTTCAATGATAATCACAGAGTTACCTTTGTCTACCAATCGATTTAATACCCCTAACAACACTCTGATATCTTCAAAATGCAGCCCGGTGGTGGGTTCATCTAGAATATACAAGGTTTTGCCGGTATCCCGTTTCGAAAGTTCGGTGGCTAGTTTCACACGCTGACTTTCACCGCCCGACAGCGTTGTGCTCGACTGTCCGAGCTTGATATAACCCAATCCAACGTCTTGCAAGGTTTTTATTTTGTTGAGAATTGACGGTTGATTTTCGAAAAATTCCACAGCTTGATTGATGGTCATTGCCAACACATCGGCTATTGATTTTCCTTTGAAACGTACCTCCAGGGTCTCTTTGTTGTACCGTTTGCCATCGCAACTCTCGCAAGGCACATAAACATCCGGCAAAAAATTCATTTCTATGGTTTTATATCCATTTCCACCACAGGCCTCGCAGCGACCTCCCGCCGTGTTGAACGAAAAGCGTCCGGGTTTATAGCCACGTATTTTTGCCTCAGGTAAAGTTACAAATACGTTGCGGATATCCGAAAAAACACCGGTATAAGTAGCCGGGTTTGATCGTGGTGTACGTCCGATGGGCGACTGATCCACTTCCACTACTTTGTCGATATTGTCTATTCCGTCAAAACTTTTGTATTCCAATGGGTCTTGCAACGAGCGGTAAAAGTATTGGCTCAGAATGGGTTGTAGAGTTTCATTGATCAAAGTCGATTTTCCACTTCCCGAAACACCGGTCACACAAACCATTTTCCCAAGTGGAAAAGTAACATTTATATTTTTCAGATTGTTCCCTTTGGCTCCTTTTATGGTCAGGCTCAAACCGTTTCCGGGACGAACCTTTGCAGGGATTTCAATCGTTTTTGTTCCATTCAAATAAGCCGAAGTCAGTGTGTCGGCCTTCAGCATCTCTTGTGGAGTTCCGGCAAACACCACCTCACCACCATGTCGTCCGGCGTGAGGACCAAGGTCTACCACATAATCGGCAGCCATCATCATGTCTTTATCGTGTTCAACCACTATCACCGAGTTACCCGTATCACGCAGTTGTTTCAGTGAGCGAATCAACCGTTGATTGTCGCGCTGATGCAGTCCGATGCTTGGCTCATCAAGAATGTAGAGTACGTTTACCAGTTGCGAGCCAATTTGAGTAGCCAACCGAATACGTTGACTTTCACCACCCGAAAGCGACTGAGAACTGCGATTCAGGGATAAATAAGTCAATCCAACATCAAGTAAAAACTGCAAACGGGTGCGAATTTCTTTCAAAATTTCAACCGCAATTGCTTTTTGTTTCTCCGATAAAAACTGCTCTACATCTTCCAACCATTTCGACAATTCTACAATGTCCATAGCCGACAATTCAGCTATATTTTTGTCGTGCATGCGGAAATGTAAAGATTCTTTGCGGAGTTTAGCACCCTTACATTCGGGACAAGCAATTGATTTAGAATATTGATTGGCCCATTTCTGCTCGGTAGCCGATGCGCCTGTATCGGCTTGCATTTCGATGTATTTCAGAATGCCATCGTAGTTCAAAAAGTAATTGGTACCCAGCGAATGATTTTTTATTTGTAATCGTTCATCGGTACCATTCATTATTTCATCTATCGCTTCGTCGGGAATATCGGCTATGGGCGACTTGAGTGTGCATTCGTATTTTTCAAGAATGGCTTCAATTTGCCAAAAAATAGTACTGCTTTTATGTTTTCCAAGCGGTGCAATACCTCCCTGATAGATGCTGAGTTTTTTGTCAGGAACAATCTTGTCCATGTCAATCTCATTCACAAACCCAAGCCCCTTACAACGTGGACAGGCACCGTGAGGCGAGTTGAATGAAAAATTGTGAGGAGCGGGCTCGTCGTACGAAATACCACTGGTAGGGCACATCAACATCTTACTGAAAAAGCGTGCGTTATCCGTATCTTTTTCCAACAGCATAACAATGCCATTGCCTTGTTGCATGGCTTTTTGCATCGATTCCTTGAGGCGCTTGCGATCTTTTTCGCTCACTTCCAATTTGTCGATAACCACTTCGATATCATGGTTTTTGTATCGGTCGAGTTTTAAGCCGTGCGTTGCTTCGCGTATTTCGCCATCAATACGTACATGCAAATACCCTTTTTTGCGTACTTGCTCAAACAATTCTTTGTAATGACCTTTCCTACCGCGAACTAACGGTGCCAGCAGATATGTTTTTTTGCCTTCATACTCCTGTAAAATCAAATCTACAATTTGATCTTCGGAATATTTAACCATCTTCTCGCCGGTGACGTAGGAGTAAGCTTCGCCGGCGCGGGCATAGAGCAATCGTAAAAAATCGTAAATCTCGGTCGTTGTTCCAACAGTTGAGCGTGGATTTTTGTTAGTCGTCTTTTGCTCGATGGAGATAACAGGGCTTAAGCCGGTAATTTTGTCGACGTCCGGTCGCTCCATAGTTCCTAAAAAGCTACGAGCATAAGCCGAAAACGTTTCGATATAACGGCGTTGCCCTTCAGCAAAAATGGTATCGAAAGCCAGTGACGATTTACCACTGCCACTCAAACCGGTAATTACGGTCAAAGCATCACGTGGAATGGAAACGTCAATGTTTTTTAAGTTGTGAACCCGAGCTCCGATAACCTCTACCATTTCTGATGTTTCGGGTGGGTGTATGTTGTTATTTTTAGTCAAAGCTGATATGTCTGATTCGTAATTAATGAACTCGCAAAGATACAAAAATGAACCATTGAAACAACATATAAGCGCTCTAAAAAATTCTTTACTGAATAAAATTGCATTTTTTTGTGATGTTATTATGTAAATCTTTATCTTTGCATGTCATACTTATTCACTTTTTATATATAATGGAAAAAATACTAAAACATCTCTCAAGCTTGCGTCAGGCCATGATTCAACATGGTGTGTCGGCTTGTATAATCCCTGGCACTGATCCACATGCAAGCGAATATATTGCTGATTATTGGAAAGAACGCGAATGGATATCGGGTTTCGACGGCTCTGCCGGAACAGCGGTTGTAACACTTACTACTGCCGGTCTATGGACCGATTCCCGTTATTTTCTTCACGCGGCCGAACAACTAGAAGGAACAGGTATAGAGCTAATGAAACAAGGTTTGCCTGAAACACTGGAGATTTTACCCTGGTTGGCAACACAGCTCAAAGCGGGCGAAAAAGTAGGAGTGAACCCGCAAGTGTTCTCGCTGAACAGCTATGCTTCAATGAAAAATGAGTTGAAGATGAATGGTCTGGAATTGCTGTCTATCGACTTGCCAGGTGAAGTCTGGGCTGATCGACCTTCTATCCCTCTGAATCCTTTCTACGCCTTTAATGTGAAATATGCCGGAAAATCAACGGTTGACAAATTGGCGCTGGTGCGTGCCGAGCTAAAGAAGGCGTATGCTAATGTATTTGTCATGTCGGCTTTGGACGATATCGCGTGGCTGTTTAATATTCGTGGAAACGATGTAAATTATAATCCGGTAGTAATATCCTATGCTTTGATTGAAAATGACAAAGCAACCTTATTTATTGCTCCTGAAAAGTTGACCCCGGAAACGAGCTCTTATCTAAATAACGAAGGAGTTCTTGTTGAAAATTACGAGGCAATTTATGATCGTCTAAAGCAACTTAAGGCTTCTGAATCGGTACTTGTTGATGGTTCGAAACTAAATCAGGCTTTATATGAATCGATACCTTCTACTTGTTTTATTCGTAACACGATGTCGCCTGTTTTTAAATTGAAAGGCGTAAAGAATGAGGTTGAAATGGCCGGAGTACGCTCTGCAATGGTGAAAGATGGCGTGGCTTTGACTCGTTTTTTCATGTGGTTAGAAGCCAATTTGGAAAGTGGGAAGTTATCGGAAATTTCTATTTCTGAAAAATTGCGTGCTTTCCGTAGCGAACAGGAAAATTTCATGGGCGAAAGTTTTGGTACCATAGCCGGATATGCTGCTCACGGTGCAATTGTACATTATAATGCGCAACCCGAAACTGAATCGACTCTTAAAGCTGAAAATATTCTGCTGCTCGACTCGGGTGGACAATATTTAGATGGAACCACGGATATTACCCGTACCGTAGCGTTGGGAAAACCGACTGATGAACAACAGATTGACTTTACACTGGTATTGAAAGGACATATTGCATTGGCAACAGCCTTGTTTCCGACAGGGACGCGCGGTACACAACTGGATATTTTAGCACGCAAGGCTTTGTGGGATTTGGGCTTGAATTATGGACACGGAACCGGTCATGGTGTTGGCCATTTTCTTTGTGTTCATGAAGGACCTCAAAGCATTCGTATGGAAGAAAATTCTACTGTTTTACAGCCAGGTATGATGCTTTCGAACGAACCGGGAATGTATAGAACCAATGAATATGGAATTCGAATCGAAAATTTGGTACAGGTAGTGCCGGCGCAGAAAACAGAGTTTGGACAATTTCTGAAGTTCGAGACATTGACACTTTTCCCAATTGATAGAGAGTTGATTGATGTTACCATGCTGACCGATGACGAAGAAATGTGGATTGACGAGTACCACGAAGAGGTGCTTCGCAGACTTTCACCAAGTCTTACCGACGATGAAGTTATTTGGCTCGAAGAAAAATGCCGACCGGTGTTTGATGCGATATTTTAAATTCAAAGAAAAAACTTTTTCGGAGTATTGAACTCCGGGAAAGTTTTTTTTATAAACGACACAACACAGCATGCAGTTTAATATAAACGATACTATTCTCGGAAAGACAGCTTCCACGCCGGAGCATTACGATGTGCAACTCCTGTTTCGTATCCCCCGATCGGAAAATAGAGAGCAATACGATATCTCCGACGCAAATCTGCCTTTTATAGGTTTTGATGTATGGAATTGCTACGAACTTTCGTTTCTTACCGACAATGGTTTACCTGTTTCGCGGGTAATGAAGTTGATTTATCCGGCAGATAGCCGCTATTTAGTGGAATCGAAATCGCTGAAGCTTTACCTCAACGCTTTCAATATGGATAGTTTTGGACAGACGATTGCCCAAGCTGAGAAAAAGGTGGCGGAAATAATCGCTAAAGATCTAAGCGTCTTGTTGGAGATCGAGGTACGTGTAACATTGTTTGGCGCTGGTAGTCCTGTTCAACAGGCATTTCCTCAGTTGCAAAAATGCAATCTTTCCGACCTTGTGCCGGTAGAAACACAAGAATCCATTCAATTTGAACGTTTTACCGAGTCGCCGGAATTGCTTCGAAGCACAAAAACGGAAGATTTTCAATCCTATGCGTTTTGTACCGATTTGTTGCGGTCTAATTGCCGGGTCACTAATCAGCCCGATTGGGGCGATTTGTTTGTCGAAATGACCACCAATCACGAAATAGAGCTTGGCTCTGTCATGGAATATCTGGTTTCTTTCCGCAAAGAGAATCATTTTCATGAGGAAGTGGTAGAAATGATATACAAACGTTTCTCCACTATTTTCAATCCCGAAAAAATTATGGTTGCTGCCATGTATACCCGCCGTGGTGGAATTGATATCAACCCGATACGAGCATCGCATTTAGAATTGCTTGATACTGTGTTGATAAGCCCGGAAGTGAGAGTGGATAAGACATTGAGGCAATAATTGAAGTCGGGTGGATTTGAAATTTGCAGGAAGGACTGAAATAAAAAAAATGCAATATTTGCATTGAAAAAAAGCGTTCGGGGCTTGTAGATACGAAAAAAGATAGTATCTTTGCACTCGAATTACACAGCATGCGGCTGTGGCGTAATTGGTAGCCGCGCCAGACTTAGGATCTGGTGCCGAGAGGCGTGGGGGTTCGAGTCCCTTCAGCCGCACTGAAAATCCCGATAATCTAACGATTGTCGGGATTTTTTCAATACGACACTTTGTAGGAAACACACGATTTACAACTTCTAATTTAATTCTTTATGGAACTTCAAGACAATCAATTAAACATTGAACTATCGGAAGAAATAGCCGAAGGTATTTATTCTAATCTGGCCATTATATCGCATTCTACATCCGAGTTTGTAGTCGATTTTATTCGTATTATGCCGGGTACTCCCAAGGCCAATGTGAAATCGCGGATTATCTTAACGCCCGAACATGCAAAACGCTTGCTTTTTGCATTGCAGGAAAATATCACTAAGTTCGAAAAGCAAAATGGAAAGATAAAAATAGCTGATAATGGTTTTCTGCCTCCGGTGCCAATGGGTTTTGGTGGGGGTGAAGCGTAATAAGTAGCTAACAATATAATGACAGAGGCCGGTTTGTATAGCACAAACCGGCCTCCATTTTTTATATAATTCCCTGATTTATTTAAGATTTAATTGCTTTCGACAATTCATATTCAATTTCTTTTAGTAGTTCCGATTGTTGCAGCAGGGTTTTGTTGCCACTGTTTTTTGAAATAGAGTCAATAACCGGTCGGATTGATTCCAGCAGGCCTTGTATGTTCTGCAAAATCTCATTTTCATCTATCTTGGGAGCACTCAATACCGCTGGCTGGAATTCCACATGCTTGTAGTTTGTTTCAAGCTTTTCGGCCATGTCATTGATTGCTTCTGATAATTCCTTGAATTCATCGTTTGTCGATATTCTTATTCTACTGCTAAAATTATTATTTACCATTTCCTTTATGTTTTCTGTAATTCGTTTAATCGGGCCTGCAATATAGTTAGGAAAATTAAACAGGAACGAAGCAGTTATCAGCAAGCAAAATGTAAGTAGAATAGATAGCGTTTTGTAGATGTGGCTCACCATTTCGCTCAATTTCTCATTTTTCTGAACAATGGAGTGCATGTTAAGCGTTGAAACTGAGAACATCTGCGCTTTGAGATCATTGACAAGTGGCAAAATATTGAAAGTGTAAAAATTCACCTTTTCGGATTCGGGTATAGAATTTATATTTTGTCCTAAAACCAATGACTTGTACCTTGTGTACTTTTCCTTGATGGATTGTACCAATTCTTTTTCGCCTAATTCGGTAATGTTTTGACCTTCTAATTGAAGATTTCTTTCAAATTTATCGAATGTTCCGGCCACCAATTCTTTGTTGTACTGATAGTGTTTGTTTAAAAACAATGAGTTAGCGGCAGTGTTGGTTTCGTCAAGCGCTTGAATCATATTCTCGGCGTACTGAACAGATCTGTAATTGTTTTTGATCAATAGTTCCGAACCGTATTTCAAGGTGGAAATATAGTACATGCTCAGCGAGCCAATAATAACAAATTCCACAAAAACAAATAGAATCCCAAGAAGAACCTTAGTTCTGATTTTTAGTTTCATGACGTTTATTTTTAATTTAGTTTCATAATTGAATCGTTGTTGATTCTCTGTAGTTCAATATTGTTTACCGGATGATAGACCAAAGGAATATGTTCAACTTCTACATCGTTTTTATCTAACCCAAATGCCTGAATATCCCTTAATCCCATGTGCTTTAAGTATACATATCCTTTGAGTAACATACCTTCACGCAGCCCAAACTCATTTTCGACGGATAGGAATTTTTCGATGACCACAAATTTGAAATCAGGCTCATTATTATATTTGCAGGCTGCATCTGTTTTGGTATGCAAATTCAATTCTTTGTTGGCTATAAGTTCCTGAACTATTTTTTTGAAATACAATTCAGTGCGCGGTTGCACCCTGAATCCTACATTTATATCAATTTTAATCAACTTATCCTCAATTAATTCCGATACCGAATAATCTAAAGTGTAAGGATGTTCGGTGCGATTAATGTGTACAAACCAATATACATCAGCACGTTTTGGTTTCTTTGCGAAAATTGAATTAAAGATCTTCTCTTCAATTTCGTGACGTTTATTTGCTTTTGTAAGATATATTAAATGCGTAGAGAACTTTGGAATTGAAGTGTCATCGCTTAACTCTTTGAGCTTGTTGCTAAACTGTCCGATTTCAACGAATTTTGTGAAACTGTTCGATATTCTACGTGCTTTAAACCAAATATACATTACCAAAAATATGAATAATTCGAAGAAAAGGAACATCCAGCGTTCTTTGATTTTAGCTACATTGGCTATAAAAAATGCAATCTCTATAGTGCTAAATATCATTAGAATGGATACAATATAAATCTTTTTCCATTGCAATTTGTATATTAGAAAATAACTCAAAAGAACGGTTGTCATTAACATGGTAATGGAGATGGAGAACCCATAGGCGGCTTCCATGTGTGAGCTTTCTTTGAAGTATAAAATCATTAAAATACATCCAAACCAAAGTATGGTATTTACACTTGGAATATATATCTGACCTTTACTCTCCGTCGGTTGGCGCACGGTGATACGTGGCCAAAAGTTTAGGTTCATGGCTTCGCTTATCAGCGTGTAACTACCACTTATTAACGCTTGAGAAGCTATAATAGTTGCCATAGTTGCAATTAAAATACTTGGAAGCAGAAACCAGTGAGGAATGATTTCGAAAAAAGGATTGCGACCGTTCAAAAATGGTTGACCGAGATGCATGAGCCATGCTGCCTGACCGAGATAACAAGTTACTAAACTTATCTTTACAAAAATCCATGTGATTCTGATATTGCGAATCCCGCAGTGTCCAAGGTCGGAATATAAAGCCTCGGCACCTGTTGTACAAAGAAATACGGCACCTAATAGCCAGAAGCCATTGGGGTAATTGGCAAGAAGATTATAGGCATAATAAGGGTTAAGTGATTTTAATACATCGGGGTGAATAACTATTTGGTGAACTCCGAAAACCAAAAGCATGCTAAACCAAACAGCCATCATAGGACCGAAAAATTTTCCGATTACCTCTGTTCCAAATCGTTGAATAAAAAACAGGACGGAGAGTATCGCTATTACAATACCAATGGTTAAGTCATTTCCGGGTACTATGATGTTTTCTAATCCCTGCACTAAATTTAAACCTTCAATGGCCGAAGCTACGGAAATGGGAGGGGTGATAATACCGTCGGCTAATAAGGTGGTGGCGCCTAATATGGCTACCAATACTAGTTTTTTGTTGTACTTTCCAACCAGTGCGTATAATGAAAAGATGCCCCCTTCACCCTGATTGTCGGCCCGGAGTGTAAGCCAAATGTACTTAATCGTTGTTTGGAATACCAGTGTCCAGAAAATACAGGATACACCGCCATAAACCAAATCCATATTAATCATTCTGTGTCCGATTACTGCTCTCAAAGCATACAAAGGACTTGTTCCAATGTCGCCATAGATTATACCCAGGGCAACTAATAATGAGGCGGCTGTAACTTTACTTTTTATACCACTTTTTGTTTTTTCCATTTTTGCTATATTTTTATGCGGCAAAAGTAGCTACAAGGATATTGGCAAAAAGTAAAATAATTGGTGCGATGTATAAAGATTTTATAAAGATTGATCAGGTAAAACGATATCCAACACCATTTTCGGTAATGATATGTTTTGGTTGATTGGGTATTAGCTCAATTTTCTTCCGAAGTGTGCCTATAAAGACGCGTAAATATTGTGTCTCGGTTTGATAGTTGAAACCCCATATTTCGCGCAAAATAAATTGATGTGTTAGTACGCGTCCTTCGTTTTTAGCAAACAATGCCATTAGGTTGTATTCGGTCGAAGTCAGTTTTACGATTTCGTCGTTTTGTTTTACGATTCTGGCTACCAGGTCTATTTGCAACTCGCCGCATGTTATCAAGCTGTTGTTTTCTTCCGACATGTGTCTGCGTATCGAAGATCGAATGCGGGCCAGCAGTTCGCCCGTGCGGAATGGTTTGGTCAGATAATCGGTAGCGCCATTGTCCAGTGCTGTAATAATGTCATTTTCGGTGTTTTGCACCGAAAGGATAATGATCGATTTATTGTACCACGTCCTCAATTCCTTCAATACTTCGTGTCCGCTTTTGTCGGGCAATCCAAGATCGAGTAGAATCAGTTCGGGAGTGTGGTTGGCAGCCATTAAAATACCTTCCTTGCCTGTGGCAGCTTGCCAAACTCTGTAATCGTTGCTTTCTAGAGTGATTTCCAGAAGTTTGCGTATTTGTGGTTCGTCGTCGATAATTAAAATCTCAGGGTTATTCATTCTTCAGATTATTTATAAATGAACTTTCAACAGGTATATTCATGGTGAATTTGGCGCCTGTTGGTATATTGTTTTCGGCTATAATAGTGCCGTTGTGTGCTTCTATATAGCCTTTCGAAATAGATAGTCCCAGGCCGCTACCACCCGTTTTGGTATGGGGCAGGCGGTAAAATTTTTCAAACAAAAATGGAATTTCAGACTCTGGAAATCCATTTCCATCATCCGAGATTACCATTTTCAGCGTGTCATCATTATAAGAAACTTCAATTGTTATGGTTGAATATTCGGGCGTATAAAGGATAGCATTGTTGAGTATATTGTAAAATACGTGCTCCATCAAACCGCTGTCGAGCTTAATAAGCGGTAACTGATCGTTGTCTTTAAATTTTAGGTTGTTCTTTTTGGTGGTCAAATCGAGCTTCTGAATGACAGAGTAAATCAACTCGTTTATATCGCACCAGTCGAGTTTAAGTTTCAGCATGCCGGTTTCCAGTCGGTTCATGTTAAGTAGGTTGTCAACCTGATGATTGAGTCGGATACTGGCCGTCCCGATTTCGGTCAATAATTCGTCGCGTTGTTTTACGCTCAGTTTTTCTCTGTTTTCCTTTATAATGTCTACAGCTCCCAAAATGGTGGAGATGGGCGTCCTCAGTTCGTGCGACAGTGAGTTTAGAAGTGTGTTGTATAGTCTGATTGAGTTTTCCTTTTCTTCTTTATCTCTGGCTATTTTTTCGGCTTTTCGAATTCTGTTTGTAAGTACCGCGTTTATCAATGCTATAACGATAAACATTAGAAAAAGGAGTATATCTTCCGAATTATCAATATGAAAAGTGTAGAGTGGGGGTATAAAGAAGAAATTAAGTACCAATGCGCTTAGGATGGCTGCCAGCAATACCGGCATAATCTCGAATGTTATTGCCAGTAACGACACCACAACCAGCAGTAGCAGTGCAGTGCCTATGTAACCAATTACTTTCTGCGTAAGGAAAGCGACGAGCGCAACAACTAAGACAAGTAGAAAACTGGTTTTATATTGTATGCTAAGCGACGGTTTTTCTTTAAATGCTTTTTTCAATGCAGATGTGTTTGTTGCGACAGTTTGACAAAAAAATAGTATTTCGTCGTAGAATAGAGTTGAAAACACCCCATCGAAGGAATTTTCATCAATAGTCCAGTCAAAATTAATAATGTGCAAATCTAAGGATTCGTAATGATAAATGCTACACCATTTTGCACTTTTTTTTGAGGAATTTGCTCCCGATTTTCCGCGGAAAATATCTATGCGAAAAAAAGATGCTTAATTGTTTGGTAATCCAAAGAAAAACAGTATTTTTGCAGTCCGTTTATTATCACAGTGTAATGGTCAGTTTTGTTGTGTGTAAATATCCTATTTTGTGCCGATTAGCCTCTTCCAAAATACGATTGAAGCAAATAAAATGGCTCAATTATTAATCAAAAACATTTTAAACAAGTGGATACGTTAAGTTATAAAACCATTTCTGCCAACAAAGCAACGGTGCAGAAAGAATGGGTAGTTGTGGATGCTACCGATTTGGTATTGGGACGTATGGGTTCAAAAGTTGCAAAACTTTTGCGCGGAAAATACAAACCAAGTTTCACTCCTCACGTAGACTGTGGAGATAATGTGATTATTATCAATGCAGAAAAAGTACAATTAACCGGTAACAAATGGAACGATCGCATCTACCTAAGCCATACAGGCTTTCCAGGTGGACAACGTGAAATTACACCAGCTAAATTGATGGAAAAAAGTTCTGAAAAACTTATCAAGAAAGTGGTGAAAGGTATGTTACCTAAAAACCGTCTTGGAGACAAACTTTTGGGCAATTTATATGTATTCCCAGGTGCGGAACACAATATGCAAGCTCAACAACCAAAACAAATCGATTTAAACTCACTTAAATAATCAGTATGGAAGTAATAAATGCCTTAGGAAGAAGAAAAGCGGCTGTTGCTCGTGTTTTCGTGAGCGAAGGAACTGGACAAATTACCATTAATAAACGCGATATAAACGTTTACTTTCCGTCACCATTATTACAATTTGTGGTTAAACAACCTTTAGCCAAATTGGGAGTGACTGAAAAATACGACATTAAAGTAAATCTTGATGGTGGTGGATTTAACGGACAAGCGGGTGCTTTGCGTTTAGCAATTGCTCGTGCGTTGGTAAAAATCAACCCAGAAGACAAATCAGCACTTAAAGTTGAAGGATTTATGACTCGTGACCCTCGTGGTGTTGAGCGTAAAAAACCAGGTCAACCAAAAGCACGTAAGAGATTCCAATTCTCAAAACGTTAATATTTATTTACCATTCTATCATTTACCATTTACTATTTTGCAATGCGCGTAAGCCTATCGTAAATAGTAAATGGATGAATAGTAGATGGTTTTGGTTTAGTATCTAAATTGTCGAGACTCTGAGTAAAATTAAAGGCTACTTGGCAATTGAGTTAAACAGAATGTAAACAACTTTTTAAACAAAAAAAATGTCTAGAACAAATTTTGACGAATTATTAGAAGCAGGTTGCCACTTTGGTCACTTGAAACGTAAATGGAACCCAGCAATGGCTCCTTACATTTTCATGGAGCGTAACGATATTCACATTATCGATTTGCACAAAACAGTAGTGAAAATTGACGAAGCTGCAGCAGCATTGAAACAAATTGCAAAATCAGGACGTAAAATCCTTTTCGTTGCAACTAAAAAACAAGCTAAAGATGTAGTTTCTGAAAAAGCATTAGCTGTTGGAATGCCATACATTACTGAGCGTTGGGCTGGTGGTATGTTAACTAACTTCCCTACTATTCGTAAAGCAGTTAAGAAAATGACCACTATCGACAAAATGGCGACTGATGGTACATTCGAAAATATTTCAAAACGCGAAAAACTTCAAATTACTCGTCAACGCGAGAAATTAGAAAAGAACTTAGGTTCTATCGCTGATTTGACTCGTCTTCCTTCAGCACTTTTCATTGTAGACGTGATGAAAGAACACATTGCCGTATTAGAAGCTCAACGTTTGGGTATACCTGTTTTTGGTATTGTGGATACTAACTCAAATCCTAACGGAATTGATTTCGTAATTCCTGCAAATGATGACGCAACAAAATCGGTTGACGTAATTTTAGGCGCTATGGTTGCTGCTATCCAAGAAGGTTTGGAAGAACGCAAAGTAGAAAAAATTGACACTGAAGCTGCTGAAGCTCCTGTTTCAAAAGACAAAAAGTCAAGAATTACAAAAAAACCAAGAACTCAAAAAGAAGATGATGATGCTTTGAACGCTAACGTGATCAAAAAATTCGTCAAAGAAGAAGAATAAGATTAATTGAAAGTTGTCGGTTGACCGTTCGGTTCACCAAGAATTGAAGATTATATATTTTTAAACGAGTTACCTGTTATGAATTATTGTAGCTTGTAACTCGTTTTTTCTTGTCTTTCAATATTCTTTCAAAGAAGAAACATATCAAATATATTAATAACTCACAACTCTCTTATTTTTATTAAGGATAGAGAGTCGTAAAATACTTATAATTATGGCAGTAACAATGGCAGAAATTTCAAAATTGCGTACCATGACTGGTGCTGGTATGATGGATTGCAAAAATGCACTCACTGAAGCCAATAGCGATTTTGACAAAGCAGTTGAAATTATTCGTAAAAAAGGTCAGGCTACAGCATCAAAACGTAGCGACCGTGAAGCTTCTGAAGGTTGCGTTTTGGCTAAAGCTGAAGGTGGATTTGCAGCTGTATTAGCATTGAAATGTGAAACAGATTTCGTAGCTATCAATGCAGATTTCGTAGCTTTGACCAGATCAATTCTTGACGTAGCCATGGCTACAAAACCAGCTACAATCGAAGAACTTAAAGCTTTGACGATTGATGGTCGCGTTATTTCAGATGTAATTCTTGATCGTTCAGGTATTACAGGTGAAAAAATGGAATTGGACTACTACGAATTCGTTCAGGGTGGTACTACTGCTGCTTATATTCACCCGGGAAACAAACTTGCTACATTGGTGGCAGTTGCTCAAGAAAACGCCCAAAACGAAACCTTACGTGGCATGGCGATGCATATTGCAGCAATGGCGCCTGTGGCTATTGATGAATCCGAAGTGCCTCAAAAAGTAAAAGATAACGAACTTGCAGTGGCTATCGAAAAAACCAAAAGCGAACTTGTTGCAAAGGAAGTTGAAGTCGCGATAAAAAAAGCGGGCATCAATCCTGCTCACGTTGATAGCGAAAACCACATTGAATCAAACATGGCTAAGGGCTGGATTACTGCTGAGGAAGCTGCAAAAGCACGCGAAATTAGAGCAACAGTTACTGCTGAGAAATCTGCAACTTTACCAGAACAGAAAGTAAACAGTATTGCTGCCGGACGTATGGCTAAATTCTACAAAGAATATACCCTTTTAGAACAAAAATATGAAGGTGGCGGTGAAGAAGCTGGAAAAATCACAGTAAAAGAACTGCTTGTGAAAAAACAGTTAACTTGTGTTGGTTTCAAACGTGTAACTTTGAATCAAGAATAAGATTCAACTTTACTGATTGATATAAAATTTAAAAACCTCTTGAAGTTATTCAAGAGGTTTTTTTGTGCAATAGATTGAAGATTTGTTGAGGGAAATGTGTGGTATGAGTTGAGTGTAATAATTGCATGTAAAATGTAGAAAAACAGTTGTATTACAAACAGATCGGTTACTTGTTTCGATCTTGGGTTGGTGCGCTGCACCTTTGTAACTTTCTTTTATAATATACTACAAATGGTTCGGGACGCTGTCCCTCAATTTACGGTGCAGCGCACCGTACTATTTGTAGAATTTAAATCAACCCGCAGCCATAGGTGCAGCGCACCGAACTATTTGTTCTATTTGACAGCGATGTCGGTTATCTATTCTCAAACTCACCCGATATTATTCTTTCTTTTCTTTTGATCCAAAATATACGCTTTCAATTGCCAGCATAACACCAATCCCCATCGTGTAGGCAATTATATCCGTCCACAGAAAGCCAAAGCCCAATACCAAACCTCCTAAACGAGTGTTTCTGATAGCATCTATCCATGGGGCGTGGTACAGCTGACTTATTTCAATGAGATAGCAAAATAATAAGCTGAGTAATGCTATTAGCGACGGTTTTCGGTCCTTTAAAAGCAATGCTGCAAAAAGATAGATCATAACCGCCCACAGTGCATCGCTAAGGTAGGTGTTGATATATTCGGGCAGATAGCCGGCGTATTTTCTCGACGAAAGTCCTAATCCCATAACTATAGCTACGGAAATAAGATAGACGATTCGATTACGTGCCGGTTTCATGTTAGTAAATGTTTCGTTTACTATTTGCGCCGTCTAAGGTGAATTTCAGGTTACGGTGAGCCAGTTTAAACCCTTTGAGGTTTAAGAAAACCTGTTGTTGGTATTTTTGAGGAATATCAAAGTAGGAGCGATTGTCTTCCACCACCACGTTTTTAATGTCCGAGAGATTAAGTCCTGCTTCTTCCACTAAGAAATCGGAGACATTACCCTTCGTAAAACCTTGTCCAAAACCAATATTCATATAAATAGTTACCGGAGCACTTGGACGTTCGGGTTTGGGCTCGATGTTTAAAGCCGAAAACTGAATCTTAAGTTCCGACTCCAGATTTTTGATTTCGGGCATATCTTCTGTTTTGACCAGACACACTGAATTTCCCGATTTGCCTGCACGCGCCGTTCTACCGCTTCGATGGGTGTACTGCTCTGTTTTTTCGGGTAAATGGTAGTGGATAATATAATCCAGATCCTTGACGTCGATACCTCTGGCTGCAATATCTGTAGCTACCAATAGGTTGATTCTACCCTTTTTGAAGCCACGCATGACCTTGTCGCGCATTTCCTGGTTTAAGTTGCCGTGCAAGGCATCAGCCACCACTTCAAAGCCGGCTAATTGTTTGGCCAGTTTTTTAGCTGCTACTTTGGTGCGACAGAACATGATGCCACGTTGATCGAGTCGTTGCGATAGATATGCTTTTAAATAATCGAGTTTATGTCCTTGTTTGTAAATAATGTATTGGTGATCAATTTTTTGATTGACAAACTCTTCGGCATTAATTCTGATTTCTACAGCATTCGGACGCAGGTATTCACTCACCAGTTGTTTTACGTCATTGGGCATAGTAGCTGTAAACAACATGCTTGTAATATCGCGCTCGCAGCATTCCAGAATCTGATCGATTTCGGATTTAAAGCCCATATTGATCATTTCGTCGGCTTCGTCCAGTACCAGATACTTCAAATCCTGAAGGCTTAGCGCATTCCGATCCAGTAAATCGAGCAAACGCCCCGGGGTAGCTACCACCACATGTGTGGCACGTTTCAATTTCTGAATCTGATCTTCGATAGGAGTGCCACCATACACCGCTTCGGCAAATACGCGTGGCATGTGTTTAGAGAAAAGAAAGAATTCACGCGCCACCTGTTGCCCGAGCTCGCGCGTGGGAACCAATACCAGTGCTTGTATTTTTGCTAATTTAGGATCGATGGTTTGGAGAATAGGCAAGCAAAAGGCAGCTGTTTTACCGGTTCCGGTTTGCGCTATGGCCACCAGGTCATGTTCCGAAGTGAGTATGTGCGGAATGGCCTGAAGCTGAATGTCGGTAGGTTCTGTGATTCTGTTTTCCTGAAGTGCCTGAACTATATTATTGTTAATTCCTAAGTCTGTAAAAGTCATGTTTGTTCCAATTTAGTTTAAAATGCTCGTATGGAGGATTTGACTACAAAGGTAAGCGTATTTGTTGTATAAATTCGTATGTGATAAGGTTTAAGTGGCAGAAATGAAATAATGCCTTATAATTTAAGAGTAAAAAAGTAGAAGGATAGAACATGTATGCTACAGGTAGGTGCTGATATGAATTTAGAATCCTGAAAGGATTCAATTTGAATAACCATGGGTGCAACGCGTGGTGGCTGTATAAAATAGAAGGAACCCCGAATGGGGTTCAATATCACATTTCTTTTAGGTTGAACCCCGTTCGGGGTTCGTATTCATGTTTTCTTTTATCCCACGGGTTTGCACCCGTGGTTATTTACATTCAAGTCCTTCGGACTTTAAAATAGAAGACTGTTCGTTCTCTTCTTTTATTTTTTTCAATTACCTACAACTAAAACAATTTCAATTCATTGCCATTTTCTTCCTTGTCGGTAATCCCGTTGTGAAAGTGGCACACCGCATTCATCACACAGCTGTCGCACTTTGGGTTGGTGGGGCGACATATCTCGCGACCCAGAAACGAAATGGCCATTCCGATATCGTTCCAGCGCTCTTGTGGTACGATGGCCATGATCTGTTTCTCTATCTTCTCGGGTTGTGTGCCCGAAGCTATCCCTATTCGTGGGGCAACGCGCACGACGTGCAGGTCGACGATAACGCCTTCGGCCGTGTTCCCCGACTCACGAATGATAACGTTAGCCGATTTACGCCCAATGCCCGGCAACTTGGTCAGCTCGGCCATAGTGGTGGGGATGTTGTCGTTATCACCAATCTGCTGTGCCAGTTTCACCAACCAGTTGGCTTTGTTGCCAAAATTCCGTACCGTGCTAATGTATTGGTGTAGGTCTTCGACCGTGGCTTGTGCAAGGCTGTTCATCGACGGATAAGCTGCAAAAACCACCGGAGCCAGTTCGTTGATATGTTTATCAGAGTCCTGCGCCGAGAGAATCACCATTACTAACAGTTGATAGCGACTTTTATAATCAAGCGGATGCTTACGATGATGATATTGAGCCATCAGTGGCTCCAGATGTTCCAACCAGTTTTGTTTCATGATATTTTAGAGTATTATCAATTTAAATTTACAACAAATGTAACAAAACTTTCTACGATTTAGTTGGATGAATTTAAGTTGTTTTTAAAATAATATTTTTTCTATTTCCCTCTTTCAATATAGTTGGTATGGAGCAGGTGGTGCGACTTTTCACCCAGGGGCTCTAACAGAAAATCGGAATAAAGTCTTAGTATTTCGGGGTTTTCGTGCGATTTACGGATGCCTTTGTGGGCATCTTCGTAGTAAATGGACTCGGCACGTTTTTTACGTATCTCGTAATTGGTAGGTATGGGCTGACCGCCACCACCCAGGCAACCACCGGGACAGGTCATCACTTCGATAAAGGTGTAGGGCGACGTTCCATTTTCAATCTGCTCCAGAAGGATAGCAGCATTTTTCAGCGTATGCGCCACTGCCACTTTAATTTTTGTGCCCTCCAAATCGACTTCTGCTTCCTTGATGCCGGTGAGTCCGCGCACAGCCGTAAAGTTGATATTCGTCAGGGTTTTTCCGGTAAATACTTCGTAGGCAGTACGCAAAGCAGCCTCCATAACGCCTCCGGTAGCCCCAAAGATAACGGCAGCACCGGTTGATTCGCCCAGCGGATTGTCGAATTGCTCTTCGGGTAAATGTGTGAAATCAATGCCTGTTTCTTTGAACATCCGTGCCAGTTCGCGGGTGGTAAGTACAGCGTCTACATCGTAAAAGTGTTCCTGGTCGGTCATCGTCACTTTTTCTTTCCAATACTGAAAAGCACCATCCATCTCGGGTCGGCGGGCCTCAAACTTTTTGGCGGTGCAGGGCATCACCGATACTACCACAATGTTGCGGGGGTCGATGCCTGTTTTTTCGGCATAATAGGTCTTGGCAATGGCGCCAAACATTTGTTGCGGCGATTTGCAACTGGATAAATGCGTCAGTGATTTTGGATAAAAATGTTCGATATACTTGATCCAACCGGGCGAGCAGGAAGTGATCATGGGCAGTGTGCCACCGGTTTTAATACGTTCTATCAGTTCGTTTCCTTCTTCGATAATGGTAAGGTCGGCAGCAAAGTTGGTATCGAACACTTTGGAGAAGCCCAACCGGCGCAAGCCGGCTACCATTTTTCCGGTTACCAGACTGCCATCGGCCATGCCCATGGCTTCACCAATAGCTACCCTTACGGCAGGAGCAGTTTGCACCAATACTACTTTATCGGGATGGTGCAGGGCGTCCCAGACTTCGCTCACGGCACTTTTTTCGGTAATGGCACCGGTAGGACAAACCAGTGCGCACTGTCCGCAGTTGGTACAGGCCACTATGCCCATGCCCAAATCGAGGAACGTGGATATCTTACTTTTTAGTCCACGACCGGAAAAGTCGATGGCTTTTACTCCCTGCACCTCGCTGCATACGGCCACGCAACGACCGCATAGGATGCATTTTTCGGGGTCGCGCACCAGCGACTGCGACGTTTCATCTTTCGGGCGGATTTCCCGTTGCGTTCTCACAAAGCGGTTGCAGCTAACACCCAGATCGAACGTGATCTCTTGCAATTCGCAGTTCTGATTCCGGTCGCACAGCAAGCAATCCTGCGGATGATTGGCCAGCAGCAATTCCACGTTGACCCGCCGGGCTTCCATCACCCGTTGGCTGTTGGTGGTGATTTCCATATTCTCCGTTACCTGTGTGATACACGAACGCAACAAGGATTTGGCACCTTTCACCTCTACCACACAAACCCCGCAGGACGCATTGTGCGAAACATCTTTCAGGTAGCACAGCGATGGTACATTAATACCAACAGAATTACAGGCTTCCATAATGGTTATCCCTTCCGGTACCTGTACGGGCTGATTGTTTATTGTGATTTTCATACTTAGTATTTTTTAGTCTAAGGACAAAGGTCTAAAGACAAAAGATAAAAGACAAAGGTTAAGACAGGCTTTTTATGATGGCTATAAAATTGAGAATCGTTGACCTTAGACCCTAGACTTTTGACCCTAGACTTATTTTTAGCATCTCACATCACACCTCAAGCACCTTTCTACTTCATTGCGTGCTTGTTCGCCGGTGAAGCCGACTTCTACTTCCTGAAAATTACCAATACGTTCTTTTACCGAAAGTTTACCGGATTTATTTTTCGGACTTGTTTTCGGATTTAATGGAATATGGTTTTTATATTGAAATTCGCGGAACAAGAGATGGAACCGTATTTCTTTCATTAGCGCTAAGTCGATGGCTGCAGCTGCTTTTTTTGCCATGCCCATCGCCTCGGCAGCCGTCGAAGGACCGGTAACGGCATCACCACCTGCATATAGTTGGGGGTCGGATGTTTGGAACGTAAACGGATCGACCATCAACCGTCCATCTGTTGTGGTAGCCCATCCGGCATTGGCGAGTTGCTCCGAATCCACCCGTTCGCCTACCGCCATAATGATGGAGTCGCACGGGATTTCCTGATATTTACCGGTGGAAACTGGTCGCCTTCTACCCGAAATGTCAATGCTGCCACCAGTCATTATTTCTACTTTCAATGCTTTTACCTTGCCCTTTTCGTCGGCAATGATTTCGTGCGGTGCAGCCAGAAAATGATAATTTATTTTCTCGGCTTCCGATTCAAATATCTCAGTTACATTTGCGGGCATATCTCCTTTTTCGCGTCGGTACACCACCGTCACTTCTTTGCCTAATCGCCAAATGCTGCGGGCTGCATCGATGGCCACGTTTCCGGCACCAATAATCACCACCTGTTGACCCAGCTTTGGTGCTTTTCCCAGAGCCATCTCTTTCAAAACCTCAGTACCTGCAAAAACACCTTTAGCCTTTTCGCCGGGGAGGTGCAAATCAATATCTTTCCATGCACCAATGGCCAGATAAACAATGTCGCATTTATTTTTCAAGCTTTCCAACGATAAATTCTCGCCCAGTCGTTGGTTGAATTGAAATTGCACGCCCAGCTTTTTGATGAACTTCACTTCTTTTTGTAATACCGATTTTGGTAAGCGGTATTGAGGAATGCCAAACCGAACAACACCACCGGCTTCGGGCAATGCATCGTAAATGGTGACAGCATGTCCCAATCGTATCAGATAATAGGCAGCCGTAAGTCCGGCAGGTCCCGCACCCACAATGGCAATTTGTTTGCCGGTAGTGGGCAGTTTTTCTTTTATCAGTTTCGTGTAAATATCGTTTTCTTTGCCGAGCTTGTACATGGTGTCGGCCAGATAACGGTGAATTTCTCCCTGCGAAACAGGCTCGTCCAACTGCTCCCGACGGCAACGCATCTGACAGTGGAAGTGACAAATACGTCCGATTGTTCCCGGTATAGGATTATCGCGCAAGGTCAATTCAAATGCTTCATCCAGGCGGTCTTCCTTGATCAGTTCGATATAGCCCGGAATATTCATGTGCAGCGGACAACTGTTTTCGCACAAGGCCATGTACAGCGACTCGCAAGCACCCGCATGGCAACGCTTTTCTCTGATATGTTCTTCGTATTCGTGACGGAAATATCTCAGGGTGGTAAGAATCGGATTTGGAGCAGTCTGTCCCAGTCCGCAAATAGCTGTGTCTTTTATTGTTCTACTCAATAATTCGAGTGTCGTCAGATCCTCGTAGGTGCCTTTCCCTTTGGTAATTCGGGTAAGAATGGCCAGCGCTTGTGCCAATCCTTCGCGACATGGTGTACACTTTCCGCACGACTCAGCCGAATTGAACTCCAAAAAATAACGAGCCACATCCACCATGCAATTGTCCTGATCCATCACCACCATTCCTCCCGAACCCATAATGGCACCCAGGCCGGCCAGCGATTCATAGTCGACCGGTGTGGAAAAATACTCCAACGGAATACAGCCCCCGGAAGGACCTCCGGTTTGTACTGCTTTTACTTTTTTCGAAGTTCCTGTTCCTTCGCCGATACCGTACACAAACTGTTCCAGTGTCGACCCCAGCGGCAGTTCTACCAATCCTGTGTTTTTTACTTTCCCCACCAACGAAAATACTTTTGTTCCCGGGCTTTTCTCCGTTCCGGTTTCCCTGAACCAGTCGCTTCCTTTTTCAAGTATGACGGGAATATTGCACCATGTTTCTACATTGTTGATATTGGTTGGTTTTCCATACAAACCTTTGCCGGCAGGGTAGGGCGGACGTGGCATGGGCCTACCGGCTTTGCCTTCGATAGAAGCAATCAAGGCCGTTTCTTCACCACAAACAAAAGCACCCGCGCCTTCCACCACTTCGAGCTTGAAGCTAAAATCCGAGCCCATAATATGTTCACCCATTAGCCCCTGTTCGGTGGCTTGTTGGATAGCTATCTGAAGTCGTTTTACAGCCAATGGATATTCGGCCCGCACGTAGGCAATTCCTTCGGTAGCCCCCATGGCATAAGCCCCTATCAGCATTCCTTCCAACAACATGTGCGGGTCACTTTCTATTTCGTTGCGGTTCATATATGCCCCGGGATCGCCTTCGTCAGCATTGCAGATAATGTATTTCCGGTCGGCTTCGGCTTTTCGCATGATGTCCCATTTAATTCCGGTAGGAAAGCCAGCACCACCACGACCGCGAAGTTTGGCAGCCAGTACTTCATTCACTACATCCTCAGGTTGCAATTTGATGGCTTTGGCCAGGGCTTTATAACCCCCCACAGCAAGATAATCCAGAATTGATTCCGGGTCAATCAATCCGGCATCGCGCAACACGATTTTTTTTTGACCTTTGAAAAAAGGAATCTCATCCCAATGTGGTATGTCTTCGTAGCCTTTGCCAAAATTAATCTTCGAAGTATGGAAATCCCATTCATCGATTCTGCAAAGGATTTTCTTGCGATATATTTTCCCTTTCATCAGTCCCTCGGCAATGTGTACAGCATCTTTTTCATCTACTTTGCTGTACACCAACATGGGTTTCCCGGGCTGATAAACCGTAACCAACGGTTCTTCGGCACAAAAACCAAAGCATCCGGTTTGTTTTAGTTCGAAGCCGGCATTTGTGTCTGTTTTATAGCTGCGAAGTCGAGCAAAAACCAAATCAGCTCCGTTACCAATGCCACAAGTTCCCATACCTACCAATATCGTGGGAGTAGATGAAAATAAAGAACCCCTAACCTCCGTCAGTGGACGGATAAACTCTAAAGGGGAATTGAAGTTACTTTTGTCTGGTATATTTATGAATGTATTCATAACCAAAAAATAAGAGAGAATTTATAGAATGTACTAATCTAGTTCTCCGTCAGCTGACGGACTAGGGGTCATTTCTTTACCTTCTTCAATATCTTCATCAATCGCTGCGAATTGACATTACTGAAAATGACTCCGTCCACCGCCACAACCGGTGATTGCGCACACTGGCCAAAACAGGCAACTGTCTTGACGGTAAATTCATTGTCGGGGGTGGTGAATGATGATTCCGTTTCATCTTCCGTTCGTTTAAATCCCAGAATCGGACCAACTTCATCCAGCAGGGCTTTAGAGCCCTTGGTATGACATGCTGTTCCTCGACAAACAATGATGGAGTGTTTGCCCTGCGGTTTAAGATTGAAAAACGAATAGAATGTGGCTACGCTGTACACTTGTGTGTAAGGGATGTTCAGCTTTTGCGATACAACCGTTAAGGTCTCACCTGGAAGGTATTTTAAAGGATTTTTTTCCTGCACCTCTTCCAACGTGGAAAGTAGCATGCCGGGCTTCCCTTTATATTTCTCAACGATTTCATCGAGAATAATTTCGGGAACGATAGAATTAGTAAGCGTTTCCATAACTATATTTTAAAAATTAGTTATCTGTTATCAAACAAATTCCGAAAAATGAAAGTTCCAAATCAAGTCATCTAAATGACGTTGAAGGGATATATTTCTGAGTACAAATATAATGTATTATTACGGAAATATTTCTTCAATAATGAAATATATCAATAAAAATGCAATAAATGTACAAAAAAAGGAAGTTCGTTTCTGAACTTCCTTTTTCCAATAAAACTATTTATTGTACCATTTCTTTACCATTTCCTGCATAAAAGCTAAACTACCTTTGGCCAAATCTTCAGAATTGTACTTTGATGGCCGCCACAATGAGGTTGGACCAACCAGTTCTTTTATTTCGGAAGAAAAATTTTCCAGCACCAATGGTCCCTGATAATTGATTTCGGCTAATCCGCGGAATAAGTCGTCCCAATGCACATTTCCTTCGCCCAGCATACCTCGGTCACTTTCCGTTATGTGCAAGTGTTTAAGACTATTTCCGGCAATAATAACCGGGTCGTAGAAGTTGGGCTCTTCAATGTTCATATGAAAGGTGTCCAAATGTAGTCCGATATTGTCGGTTCCGATAGCATCTATCATTTCCAACACCTCTTCAGTGGCCGTAAATACGTAGCTTTCGTAGCGGTTAATAGGTTCAGGAGCAATGGTGATGTTCCGGTCGCGGGCATAAGCAGCTAATTCGGTAAATACCTGTTGAACGATCAACCGTTCATCTGCCGTGCAAGGTTGTCCGGTAAATCGGGCAATGGCAGAATGCAATACACCACCCAGAAAATCACCCTCCATTTCAGCTACTTTATCAAGCGCAGCTTTTATAAGCGCAGTTGCTTTTTCGGGGTAAACCGGCATATGGCAATCGGCAGGGATATTCAGCGTAAGACGACCTGTAATGCCATGATTATCCAGTTGTTTTTTTACGGTTTTTGCATCAAAATCCAACGATGCAGGTAAGCATACTTCCAGCATGTCGAAACCGTATTCCGCTGTTTTCTCTATGGCAAAACGCCCACCCTCGGCACTCCATCCGGGGATAAATGATAATATTGTTGTTCCAAAAATTGGCATGAGATTAATTATTAATTGTAAATTATTAATTATGCGAATCAGGAGTAGAGACTCCTTAATTCATTGTAAGTTTAAAGTGTTTATTATCAAGAAAATAAGTGTAAAACAATTTGTTTAATTCTCTGAAAATCATTATCTTAGAAGAAAATTCGCAGTAATATTCTAAGTATGATTCCCAGAGAAAAAGAACAAAAATTAATATCCATATATTTCTATATTTGTGATTTATATGAAAAAGAGCTAAAGATTAATTGTCAACGATTCAGCAATAATTCAAAACCTGAGTTTACTGATCAGGAAATTATGACAATTTATCTTTTCGCTGGATACGAACAACGGTATTTTCAAGTCAACGAAATTTATTCATTTACAAAAGATTATCTTTTGTCTTGGTTTCCAAAACTACCTTCGTATCAAACATTTTCATATCGATTAAATTTGTTGACAGGTGCTTTTCAGGCACTCGCAATCAAACTTATTAGTTCATTTAAACCAGAGGATTGCAGTAAGTTATTCTCAATAGTCGATTCAATGCCTATTATTACCAGTGGTGGTAGAAACAGGATTGGGAAAGTGGCTTCTGAGATTACAGCTAAAGGTTTTTGTTCGACTAAAAACATGTATTATTATGGGTGTAAAATCCATACAATGGCAAGTGTTAGACTAGGCAAAATTCCTTTTCCTGAAAGTATGATTATTACTCCAGCTGATGGCAATGACTTGACCACTTTCAAACAAGCATGGGGTGATAATATCTTTTCAAAAGTAATACTTGGCGACAAGGCTTATTCTGATAAAGAATACTTTAACCACAACAAAACAAAAACTCAAGATATTGAAATACTTACTCCTATAAAAGGAATAAAGGGTCAGACAGAAGAAATAAAACAAAGAGATAAAGCCTTTAATGAACTATTCTCATCTGCTGTTTCTAGAGTAAGACAACCAATAGAGTCTTTCTTTAATTGGTTAAATGAAAAAACAAAAATTCAAAGAGCGATGAAAGTCAGATCAACTGCCGGATTACTTATTCATTTGTTTGGCAAAATGTCTATGGCTTTCATTTATCTAATTTTTTAAATACTGATTCGCATTAATTATAAATGAAATTATGAGCTATCAACTGATTACTGATAACTGACTAAAACAGCCACCATTCTGTTTTTACCCCAATATATGTACCCCAACGATTTTTGTTGATTTGCAGGTAGGGTGAATAATGATTGTCGCGGGCATAATCGTTGTAGCGAGCTGCCGAGAAAACCAGACGAATGTGCGGGCGACACCATGGATCGCGTTTCCCAAGGGGGGCAATGGTGGGAGCAAATGAGAATTTCCACATTCCTGCTTCAGGGTTGTCACCATCTTTACGCGTGGCATAATGCGCTTCACCGATTAAATGCAACCAATTAGTGGCGTAAAACAGTACTCTTCCACCTACCACAAGATCTTGTTTTTGATTATACATTTGTTTCCCATTGAAATAGGTATCCATAGTTGAGCTGGCGGATCCACCATGACTGTGTGTAAATACACCATAGCCATTTACACTTACATTTTTCGATAAGTTCAACAGAAAATGTTCTACCGTTGTAAACGAATAGGCATGCGTATATTTCCCGTTTTCATCCGGGGCTCCGTAAGTTGCCCATGTGAACGTATTTCCATTATCGCCACCGTTGGCAATTCCCGTTCCGTAACGTACTGAAAACTGGTTAAATGAACCGGGTAGGGGAGTCTTTAGTGGATTGTTGAACTTTACCCCGGCTACCCAACCATTATCCGCTGCATACGCCTTCGATGCATTTTGTGAAGAAGCTGGTACGGAGTGAAATTCTCCTAACAGTTTCATTACACTTCCATTGGTGAACTTAATGCTGTGCTCGCCAATCCAAACCATTCGCTGACGAATGGCCGGATTTGTTGCTCCTGCAACGGTAACATCGTAATTGTACGGAAATACTCCCGCCGAATCTGTAGAGGCAGGCATCAGTAAAGTAAGCTCCGTGGTTTTATAACTTACGCCGGCTCCCTGTGCCGAATGATCATCGAAATAGAAATAATCGCAAATATGAATATCGTCGTACCGGCGAAAACGTACTCCTGCCCATGCCGACCAACGGCTACCCATAATATTCCGGGCTTCAATATAGGTTTCGGGAAGAATTATAGTCAGCCCTTTATCGGTTCGGGTGCTGGTATTGCCCATAAACTGCCCGTTGGCCGAATACATACCCAACCGCACCTGAAAAGTGACATTGGTACTGTCGGTTCCGTTGAGTTTTGGCGTAAAATGTATAGCCGGTAGTAGGTCCATATAATCTACCTGCTCCATACGTCCGGCCAGTGAGCCCTGTCCCGAAAGGTTCAATGGTTTCCATTGTGTTCCTTCTCCGTTTGGCGACATTCCCACGCCAATACGTCCGGTTGTTCCCAATGAGAAATTGCTGTTGGTTATTACCACCTGCGAAAATATGCAAGTTGGGAATAGGCAGATCAATAAAATAATAAGTGTGTTTTTCATGACAGTAGTTGTTTAATCGTTTAAACAGAAAGGTAAAAAAATAATCACTAAAAAATAAGGATGTTTGTCTATCGTTTTGAATTTCTGTTTAAGTACGATTTTTTAATCAATAACTTCCGTTTTTTCTTTGTATCCTTTCAAACCATAATAGGCTACAGCAACGAAACAGATAAGTGGAACTACAATTGCGTTTCCAATTCCGAAATGAACTGAAACAAGTCCCATAACAGGTGTAATCAATGCTCCGCCGATAATGGCCATAACTAATACCGATGATGCCAGTTTCGTGTGTTCGCCCAAATCTCTGATACCCAAAGAGAAAATTGTAGGATACATAATTGACATAAAGAAACTGGTACCCACTAATGCCCAAAGTCCAATGGTTCCGGGGAAAAGAAGTGCAGTGCCGATTAAAATCAAATTGATAGTAGCATATATCCACAGTAAATTATGCCCTTTAATTTTTTTCAACAAAGCTGTACCAATAAACCGACCGACCGTGAATACCACTAGTGAGATGGTTAGGAAATTTGCTGCCGTTTTTTCAGGTGTTCCCGGAATAGTTCCCTGGATATATCGAATCAGGAAGCTCCAGATACAAACTTGTGCACCAACGTAGAAGAACTGGGCCATAACTGCTTGTTTGAAATGACGTTTAGCAAAAATGAACTTCAAGGTTTGCTTGGTGGTCGATTCTCCATGCGTTTCTTCGTCTTTCACCACCGGAAATTTAGTGGCTAAAATAACCAACGCAGCTACAATAATCACCAATCCAATGATTAAATAGGGTGTTTGAACTGCATGTACTTCAGCTGTATAATAAGCCTTTACAGCTTCTGGCGACATAAGAGCTAGTTGTTCTTTACTGTGCTCAATGCCCGAAAGGATGAAATTTTGTCCGATAAGAATACCGGTAATACAGCCGATAGGATTAAACGATTGAGCCAGGTTCAGACGCATAGTCGCCGTTTCAGGGTCACCCAATGCAGAAACATAAGGATTGCCGGCAGTTTCCAGAAATGTAAGGCCTGAAGCAATTACAAAAAGTGCCACCAAAAAGAAACCGTACGAAGCATTTTCGGCAGCGGGATAAAATAGCAAAGCACCTGTGGCAAATAAGAAAAGCCCGATAACAATACCTGTTTTGTAATTGAACTTGCGCATGATAAGCGATGCAGGAATTGCCAGTGCAAAATAGCCTAAGTAAAATGCCGATTGGACAAGTCCTGATTCAAAGTCGGTTAGCACAAAGGTTTTTTTGAACTGCTGAATCAAAATGTCGTTGATACTACCGCCCATTCCCCACATAAAGAATAAACTGACAATCAGAATTAGCGGGAGAACATAACTGTTTGTTTTTTGCGCACTGCGCGAGGTCGTTGAATTTACATCGACCGGTTTTGCTGTTGTTACATTTGTTGTTTGCATAATGAATTAGATTTTTTGGTGTGTTATGAAGTTTGTTTTTGAAAAATATAGGATTCAAGTTTTGCAACGTCGTATGCCGGACATGCACCTTCGTGCGAAGCTACAAATGCTCCAAGTCCGGTGGCGTAAATCATGCAGGTTTCAGCTGATTCGCCCTCGAACTTCTTTGCTAAAAATGCTGCCAGGAATGAATCACCACTTCCACAGGTGTCGGCTACTTTCACTTTGAAGGCCGGGAATGAATAGGATGTTGATCTTGTGTAATAGCTTGCGCCTTCGCCCCCTTTTGTAACGATCACTTCATCAATATTATATTCATTCTGTAAAAAGCGAACTGAAGTCTCCTCGTCAAATTTTCCGTTTGAAAACCAGGTGATAATTAATTCTAATTCCGACTCATTTAGTTTCAGTAAATTACATTTTTCGAGCAAATATTCAATTATTTCCAGCGAATAGTGAGGTTGGCGCAGGTTGATGTCAAAGACATTGAACTTTGATTTTTCAATCAATTGATACAGCGTTTCGCGTGATGTTTCGTTGCGGGTTACCAAACTACCGAAAACAAATGCATCGGCTTCGCTTACCAGTTTGTCGTTTTCAGCTTGGGGCTTAATTTCATCCCATGCTACCGGCGAATAGATTAAGTAACTCATCTCGTTACCGGGCAATACTGTGGCAATCACTTTTCCGGTTTCATAAGTTTCATCAATCTGACAGTTTTCTGTCGGAATATTCCACTCTGTAAGTAGATTCAGCAAATTTTGGCCGGTCTCATCATGTCCTACTTTGCTAATCATTCGGCTGTCTATACCAAATTTGCGCAGGTGATAGGCTACATTCATCGGGGCACCGCCCGGTTTTGTTTTTGTAGGGAAAATATCCCAAAGTACTTCGCCGTAGCAGACTACCGTTTTCTTTTTTTCATTTGTTGTTTTCATGTTCTCAGATTTTTTATTTTGATTTAGTCTTTTTTGTTTAATCGTTTAAACAAAGATATAAAAAAATTATTTTTTCATTACGGAAGAACTCCGAATGACCAATTCTGTCTCAAGCTCTACGGCCTCAATAGTATCTTTATTCTCAATGGTGCTGAGAAGCAGTTTTAAAGATGCATTCCCCAAATCAACCAAGGGTTGTTTCACAAAACTTACCGGAGCGTAAAATAGATCAAAAGCGTCTGTCTCGTCAAAGCCCACAACGGCAAGCTGATCAGGGATTTTGATACCAAGACTGTTGATATGTTTCAGTCCGGAGATGGTCAGCAAGTTCGAAGTGAAAAATATAGCATCCACCGGATCCGGATCGGATAGAAATCGATCAATGGATGCAATAACATCCTGATTGATTGAATTAATACTAACTTCTCCGATAAGTGCGTTTTCTGCCAATAAATCAACAGCTCCTCTGATGCGTTCGTTCAGATGAAACAATGACGTTTCATAAGCAACCACTCCAATGCGTTTATGACCATTGTCCATTAAATGTTGAATGGCTTTTTGGGCTGCATTAAAATTATTTATTGAAACTGAATTTGTTTGAATGGTAGGATAATAGCGGTCAATCAACACAAAGGGGACATTGAATTTTTGCAGATAGTGAACCTGTGCTTCGGTGTGTTCGGGTAGGGCTATGATTAAGCCATCCACCTGACGATCGAGAAGTAACTTGATTAAATCGCTTGTTTTTTCTGCACTTTCGTCGGAGCTGCCAAAGATAACCGAATATCCGTAGGTTTTGGCTTCATCCTCAATGATGCGCGCAATTTGGGAAGAAAAGGGATTGGCAATATCTGCTACAATTAAGCCAATGGTAAAAGTCTTTTGAGCTTTCAGGCTTCGTGCAATTTGATTGGGGCGATAGTTAAGGTCCTCGGCTGCTTTTTTGATTTTGGCAGCTACATCCTTATTAATCCTATCTTTTAACTTATTGTTCAGCACATACGACACCAGAGCAGTTGAAACTCCAACGTGTTCCGCTATGTCTTTTAAGGATACATTCTTTTTCATGAACGTAGATGTGTTTTTTCGTGTTGAACAGATTTAATGGCACAAATATATGTTTAATCGTTTAAACTTGTACAAATAAAGCCAATAATTATAGTATATTAGTGTATGAATACATATATTTGCA
This sequence comes from Paludibacteraceae bacterium, assembly GCA_942493025.1. Classification (GTDB taxonomy): domain Bacteria; phylum Bacteroidota; class Bacteroidia; order Bacteroidales; family Paludibacteraceae; genus Paludibacter. The sequence continues at coordinate 1,557,497 of OW818663.1, read as the reverse complement.
TATTTGTAGGTGTATGACAAGATGAATAATAGTTTAAATTGTTGATATACAATCCGTTTTATTGCAAGCTCAGATTGCGTCATTTTGGGGAATAAAAAAAGGAAGCTCATTTCTGAACTTCCTTTTAATTTTTGTAGCGGGAACGAGAGTTGAACTCGTGACCTCCGGGTTATGAATCCGACGCTCTAACCAACTGAGCTATCCCGCCATTTTTCTAAAGCGGTGCAAAGATAGGCTTTTTTGGGCATTTGACAAACCTTTTCGGGTAAAAAAAAGGATTTTATTGCTGTGATTATTGTTTGCTAAATCTAAATGTTTGATATTTAAAGAGTAAATGTCAATTGTCGATTCTCAATATTCAATTAAAAAGTTGGCTTCATGCCCAAATTGAACATAACAAACGACCACATGTCAGCTTGTGCCTCTAATAATTTACCAATTGGCTTGCCCGCTCCATGCCCTGCTTTTGAATCAATACGAATTAAAGTGGGTTTACTACCTCCGTTTCCGGCCTGCAGAGTGGCAGCAAACTTAAACGAATGCGCCGGAACTACCCGGTCATCGTGATCGCCTGTCATAACCATTGTGGCAGGATATTTTGTGCCCGGCTTAACGTTGTGCAATGGAGAATACCCTTTAAGGTACTCAAACATCTCTTTGCTTTCGAGGCTGGTGCCGTAATCACTGGCCCACGACCAACCAATGGTGAACAAGTTGTAACGCAACATATCTAATACGCCCACTTCGGGAATCGCTACAGCGTACAAATCGGGGCGTTGGGTCAGACATGCTCCAACCAGTAAACCTCCGTTAGAACCGCCATCAATGGCCAATTTTTTAGAAGAAGTATATCCGGTTGCAATCAGGTGCTCAGCAGCTGCAATAAAATCGTCGAATACATTTTGTTTCTTCATTTTTGTTCCGGCCAAGTGCCATGCCTCGCCGTATTCACCACCTCCACGAAGGTTGGCAACAACATACACACCGCCATTTTCCAAAAATGGAATTCTTGATACATTAAACGTTGGGTTTAAGCTGATATTGAAACCGCCATAACCGTACAGCATAAGTGGATTTTTGCCATTTTTCTTCAACCCTTTTTTGTACGTAATGGACATAGGCACCTTGGTACCGTCCTTGCTGGTGTAAAAAACTTGTTCGGTGATAAAATCGTTGGCGTTGATTTTCACTTCAGATGTATGGAATGTTGTAGTTGAGTTTTTTTCTACATCCAATATAAAAATGGTCGGAGCAAAGGTGTAGGATGTAAACACATAAAAAGCTTCCTTGTCATTTTTATCGCCCGAAATTGAGGTTACCGACCCTAAAGTTGGCAGTTTGACTTCGTATTGTTTTTTGCCGGTCAAATCAAATGCATACACATGATTACTTGCATCTATCATGTATTCAGCAATAATTTTTCCACCGATTATATTTACACTCTCCAGAACATTCACCGTTTCTGGAAGTATTTCTTTCCAGTTCTCACGTGCTGGTTGTGCCGGATCAATTTGCATTAGTCTCGATTTTGGCGCTTTCCAGTTGGTCAGCACATAAATCTTTCCATCAACATTATCAACCACAGTATAATCGTTTCTAAATCCAGATGCTAATTCTACGAATTTAGAATCAGGGTTTGATAGATCTTTCATTTTAAGCGAATTCCCGGTTGTTGTTTCAGTCTCGGTTACAAACAGAAACTTTTCGTCGTCCGATACACTCGAACCGCACTCGCGAAGCGGAAACTCTTTGTTTTCAAATACAATTCTGTCCTCACTTTGTGGCTGACCAATAGTATGATAGAATATTTTCTCAAATTCATTTTTGTTTGAATATTCTTTGCCTGCTTCCGGAGCATCAAAAGCGCTGTAATAAAACCCATTACCTTGCCATGAAATGCCGTTGAACTTCGACCATTTGATATGATCGGGCAGGAGCTGACGTGTTTTTACATCCATCACGAAAATCTCATTCCAATCGGAACCACTGCGTGCAATGGAGTATTGGAGGTATTTCCCGTCTTTAGAAAATGAAATATTGGTCAACGCAACTGTTCCATCGGTCGAAAGTGTGTTTGGGTCAAGTAAAACCGTAGGTTCGGACGTCAGCGTTTCTTGTTCGCACAAAACGCTCTGGTTCTGCAAGCCATTGTTTTTATAAAAATAATACTTACCATTTTTCTTAAATGGTGAACCATATTTTGGATAGTTGGTCAGATCAGTCAACCGTTTTTTTAATGCAGAACGAAAAGGGATTTGCTCTAAATAACTCTTTGTAACTACATTTTGGGCTTTTACCCAGGCAGCTGTGGTTGCAGAGGTGTCATTTTCTAACCAGCGATAAGGCTCCTGAACCTGAACGCCAAAATAACTGTCAACAACGCTTCCTTTTGCAGTTGTTGGATACGTAATTTTTGAAGCTGAAAAAGCTGTTGACATAAGCAGCAGTAGTAATGATGTAAATGTAATATGTTTCATTCTTTATGAATTTAAATCGATATTGTGTCTGAATTTTGATACTGGATTTAATTTTTAACAACGCCTAATTCTTTTGCCACTTGTACCATGTAAGCTTGAGCAGCTGCATATTCGTTCGGAATAATTCCGTCCAGAATGGCATCTTTGATGCGCATTTTTATGTCACCAACCGTTGCACATGCAGGTAAATTAAATGTCTCCATAATTTCTTGTCCACTGATGGGTGGCTGAAAATTGCGAACTTTATCTTTTTCCTCAATCTCTTTCAATTTCTGTCGGACGAGTAGAAAATTGGATTTGTATCGCTTTACTTTTTCTTGATTTTTAGACGTAATATCCGCTTCGCAAAGCATCATTAAATCATCAATATCGTCACCCGCATCAAATAATAATCGTCGGATGGCCGAATCGGTCACTTCATCTTCGGTCAAAACAATGGGACGCATATGGAGGGTAACCATTTTTTGGTACGTACTTCATTTTTTCGTTAGTGGGTAGTTTCATTTTTCGGAAAATCTCCGGAATCATTTTCTCACCAACGAAGTTGTGGTTGTGGAAAGTCCACCCCAGACGCGAATCAAAGCGTTTGGTGCGTGGTTTGCCAATATCGTGGAGCAGTGCCGCCCACCGTAACCAAAGATTATCCGTATGCTCGCACAATCCATCCAATACTGCCAGCGTATGATAAAAATTGTCTTTGTGCCCCACACCATCTTTTGTTTCAGCACCTTTCAATGCCAATACCTCAGGAAAAATAAGTTCCAACAAGCCCGTTTTTTCGAGCAAAATAAAACCTACCGATGGTTTACGCGACATCATGATCTTATTCAATTCGTCTGCAATTCGTTCTTTGGTAATAATTTCAATACGTTCTTTGTTGCGGGCAATGGCATCGAAGGTATTCGACTCCAAAAAGAAACCCAACTGAGCTGAGAACCGGATGCCACGCATCATGCGCAACGGATCGTCCGAAAAAGTTATGTCCGGATTTAGCGGAGTGCGGATAACAAAGTTTTTGAGATCCTCTACGCCACCAAATGGATCAACTAACTCACCAAACCGTTCTTTGTTGAGGCAAATGGCCATTGCATTGATGGTGAAATCACGTCGGTTTTGGTCATCTTCCAACGTTCCGTCTTCTACTATTGGGTTGCGCGAATCGCGTAAGTACGATTCCTTTCGTGCACCTACAAATTCAACTTCAAGGTCGTTAAGCTTTACCTGTGCTGTTCCGAAATTTTTAAATACCGAGAGACTCGCTTTTTTTCCTAATTTTGCTGCTACACGCTTAGCCAGTTCAATTCCACTTCCAACGATCACCACATCAATATCTTTCGATGGTCGTTTCAAAAAAATATCCCGAACGTATCCACCAATCACATAACATTCCTGTTGTTGTTCGTCGGCTGCTTCGGAAATAATGCTAAATATCTTATCTTGAAGAAATTCTTTCATAAATTCATTGTCGTAATTTTGGGAGCACAAAGGTAAGTCATTAGTTCGGATTTGCAAAGAAGCAGCCTCTGTAAGTCCTTCGAGCGGGTTGATACAAAAAGAACTTACTGAAAGGTCAGTAAGTTCTTTTTGCGAAAAAATAGTGTCTATTTTTTTGTTTCTTCTACTTTCGCTTTTCTTGCTCTCAGTTTTTTTAATTCGTTTTCGAGCGATTCTATTTGTTCTTCCTGATGATTTATTGTTTTAAGTAATTCGTTCAATTCTTCGTTGTCAATTGTTGTTGGATATTGAGCATCAACCCGTTCTAAGAAATCGGCCAGCACATTCATGTAATTCATAAAAGCGTCATAAGCCGATTCGTAGTTGGTACCCCAGGCGTCCTTATGGCTCATGTATCTGAAATGATCGGTCGATTGCAGAATTAACCAGTCGCGCAACAATGGCTTGTCGGTACACATTCTAACCCGTTCTCCAACAGCGTATAATTTAGCAATAGCTTCGTTTTGCAAATCGTTTCCTGTCCATGGTGTGAGGTCTTTATCGTTGCCCACCCAACTGATTGGAAATGGCACTGATAGCGGACCAGCCGATTCACTTTTCTTCGATAGTTCGGATGGAAGCATAAAGTTCATCTGATGTTCCATAGCATGGTAAGGGATAGCCTTTAAGAACTCAAAAATTCCGGTGTAAGCCGGTTGGTTAATGCCCAAAACCTCATAACCCATCCCCAGATTGATAACGTTATCACCTTCAGGTAAACTAGCTATCCACTGAATAAAGTTCTCAGCGGTTAACGATAAACTTGAAAAGCGGAAAGCAATATCGTCACTTAATTTATGGTTTCTAACCAATAATTTAAGTTTTGGAAGATAAGAATGAGAGTATACATAATTAGGACTTTTCCAACCAAGGATATGTTTTGCTTCGTCAATCATCATGGTTTTAAAGCCCATTTTTGAGGCTATCTCTCCAATTTCATCCGAATAAATTAGTTCGGCATTAAAAAGTGAACTTGGACGTTTACCAAATAAAGTTTCAATTTTGTCGGCATGTAATTTCAACTGGCGTTCAAATTCTGTAGCGTCAAAAACTGATGAAAGTGAATGTGCATAAGGCTCAGCCATAAATTCTACACAGCTGGTTTTAGCCAAATCTTTGAAACTGTCAATAACTTCAGGAGCAAAGTGCTCCAGTTGATCCAGCGTTACACCCGAAATGGTAAACGCGCAACGGAATTTACCGTTCGAACTTCGAATCATTTCTGCAATAGTACGATTTGCCGGCAACAGTGATTGCTCAACGTATGCTCTAATGCGTTCTTCGATTTGAAAATCATCGTAATAATAATGATCTTGACCAATTTCGATGAATCTATAACGTTTCAAACGATATGGTAGATGGATTTGAAAATAAAAACAAATGTTTCTCATATAAATATTAGTTTTAAAGTCACAGTTACATATAGAATATTTAAAGTAATTTTAGAGTTAAATATCGTATTTGTAGTTGTAAATCAATAAATTGTAAATTACATTACGCTCTCGTAAATACTGCGTACTTTTAATCCGGCGTCTTGCCAACGGATATTATTAACCTCGTCTCTACCCAATTCCTGCAAACTTTTATGCATTGCAGGGTTTTTTACAATAGCGTAAATTGCATCAGCCATTGCATCAATGTCCCAATAATCGGTCTTAATAGCGTGTGTTAAAATCTCAGCGCAGCCCGATTGTTTTGATATGATAGATGGTGTTCCTACTTGCATAGCCTCAAGTGGCGAGATGCCAAATGGCTCCGAAACCGACGGCATTATGTATACATCACTTTCAGCAAGCATCTCGTGAACTTGTCGTCCTTTCAAAAAGCCGGTAAAATGAAATCTGTCAGCAATATTTCGTTTAGCCACAAGGTCAATCATTGCATTCATCATATCACCGCTGCCGGCCATTACAAACCGAACATCTTTTGTTTTCTGCAAAACACGATAGGCCGCTTCCACAAAATACTCAGGTCCTTTTTGCATGGTAATACGTCCAAGGAAAGTTACCACTTTGTCTTTTCTGGGCGTTTTGGTAAACGAGTCTGCGTTCGGTAGCGGATCAACAGCGTTGTGAACCGTTGTAACTTTTCTTGGATCCTGATGATATTTTTCAATAACAATTTTGCGGGTCAGGTCACTAACGGTCATAATATGATCTGCGGCATCCATTCCACTTTTTTCTATTCCGTAAACGATAGGATTTACTTGTCCGCGGCTTCTATCAAAATCGGTAGCGTGAACGTGTATGACAAGTGGTTTTCCGCTGATTTGTTTCGCAAATACGCCTGCCGGAAAAGTTAGCCAGTCGTGTGAGTGAATAATGTCGAAGTCCATTTGATGAGCCAATACACTTGCCACAGCTTCATAGTTCGATATTTCTTCAATTAAATTGTCGGGGTATCGACCCGAAAAATCAACGCAGCCCAAGTCGTTAGTGAATATTCGGTTATAGTTGTACTTAATTCCATTTCTCAACCAGAAATACTCATCCGGATGCATCGTTAAGCCGATTCGTTGATTCACATAATTCCATTCATTTTCTTTCCAAACAATGGGAACATTACACGCTCCAACGATTTTCAAAAAGCTTTGGTCTTCGTCGCCATGAGGTTTAGGAATTACAAATGTAATTTCCAAATCATCTTGCATAGCCATTCCTTTCGTCAATCCGAAGCTTGCCGTACCCAATCCGCCTAAGATATGTGGTGGAAATTCCCAGCCAAACATTAGTGCTTTCATTGTATATTCGCGTTATCGTATTTCTTTAATAAATCTAAAACTCTCAATATTTCTGCTACGCTCATAGCAAACGACATTCCACCATGACCTTTAAAGGGTGGATTGCCATCAAATAATTCGGGTAAAGAACCTACACAAAGTTCTGTCATTTCGCCTTCAAATCCAATAAGCATTCGTTCGATAAACGATTTGCCGCTTTCTTTGTATACTTTTAAATAGGCCTGAGCAAATCCACCAAATGTAAATGGCCATGCAGGCCCATTGTGATAATTACGATCTCGTTCAAGCTGTCCACCAATGTAGGTAGGTCTATAAAAGCCGCTTTTGGGGCTTAATGTCCTTAATCCTTTCGGTGTTAATAATTCTTTTGTAGTGATGTCTAAAACTGATTTTTGTTGATGCCTGTCAAGTGGTGAGAATTTGAGTGCAACGGCAAGAATCATATTTGGTCTCACTTCAATATCGTTATAGTTGCCATCCACATAATCATATAAATAAGTTCCATTCCAGAATGTTTTAATAAATGATTCACGGGCAATTTCAGCCTGGTAATCAACCAAATCTGCCGAGTGTTCGTTTCCATTCGTTCTGGATAATAGAGAGGTAAATTTTAAAGCATTGTACCATAATGCATTAATTTCAACCACATAGCCGGTGCGAGGAGTAATGGGGCGTCCATTCTCAATAGCGTTCATCCATGTTGCCGGTTGCTCTGTTCCATTTGTATACAGAAGTCCATTGTTGTGCAGGAATAAATTCGGGTGATTTTGTTTCCTGATAAATGAAATTATGTCGGATGCTAATTCTGAAAAGCGACTTGCAGCTTCTTCGATCGATGTGCTTATGGCGTATTGTTGAACCGTCCACAAAAACCAAAGTAAAACATCCGGATCCTCAATGCCCTGAAGTTTAAAACCTGTCCGCTCGCCGTCCATAAATCTTTTCAGCTCGGCTATAGCCGTTTCAATGATGTCATTGAAATAGTCCAACCGGTCGATGGTAAGTGTACAACCCGGCAATGCAACGAATTGATCTCTCGCCCTGGCTCCAAACCAAGGATAGCCTGCCAAAAGATAGGTTTTATCTCCTTCACGTTTGTAAAGTTGTTGAGCTGAATTTTTCAGACAACTGAACATGTCTACACGCTCATTTCTTCGGGTCAATTCTTCTTCCCACAGTGCTTTTAGTTTGCGGGGAGATAATTCGGTAACTCCGGCCGAGAAGATGATGGATTCACCCTTTTTTATGGGCATTTCAAAATAACCGGGTACAAGTAAGTCTTCTTTAAAGGCGTATCCGCGTTCTTGTTCTTTAAAATACTCTATGTTTTTATGCCAGTCGGGTTGGTGCACATACGTTATTTTTTTTGAAAATTGCATATGCAAGCAAGGATAACTCTCGTACAAACACATACGTATTCCATCCTGAACTTCCACATACGAAGTGTCCGCCATGTCATTTTGATGGGTCAAATCATTCACGCTCCTAAAAGCTAAGAACGGCTTGAAACGTAACAGGGTAGGTGAGTGTGCTTCCAGAAGAGTGTATTTGAAAAGTACACGGGGTTCGAAGGACACAAGCATTCGTTCTTTCGAAAGAATAACTCCCCCTACACGATAAATAGTGCGGGAAACAACCTCACAATCGAATTGCCGAATGTATTTATGACCATTTGGGCTATATGTATTGCCTTCGTACTTGTGAATTCCCAGATTGAATTCAGCTCCATGTTGGATGACCGTTTCATCGAGTGATGAAAGAAGTACATGGTTGGTGTTATCTATATCCGGAATGGGCATTACTAACTGACCGTGATATTTTCGGGTATTACAATCAATTAAAGTTGTACTGTTGTAAGCGCCTGCTCTGTTGGTACGAATCATCTCTTTAGTAAGCGACTTCTCGAGGTTTATAAGCAAGGTTTTATTAAAATTAAGGTAACTCATATTGTAAAATAATAAAAGGTAGCGTTTTTTTGTGTGTAGAATATTCTATGAAGATAAAATCAACTGGTGTGGTCATATAATATTCAAAAGAATGACATGTAAATGTTATCGACTGCAATATATAAAACATTTTTCAAATAAAAAAGTGTTTAGTTGGTCAATTTTTGTGTTATAGAATAGTTTTTGCTATGGTTTTAATAACTGATTGATTTTTCGGGTTTTAGTTGTATGTCGTTTTTTTTTGTTTTTTTTTATCCTATTAAGTTGATAACTATCTAAGATATGATACCTTTGCTTAGTAACTAATAAGAATAATCCATGCTTTTTAAACCCGGTTTGTCAATCTTTAAACGTCAGTTTCTACATGCTGTTTTTATCCCAATATTAATCAGCACAGTGATGGTGCTCTGTTTTGTTTTGGAAAAAGGAATGGGGTGGGATTTATACATTTTAGGGGTGTATCCTCGTAAAATTGAGAGTTTAGGTGGTATTTTTACATTGATATTTATACATAATGACTGGAGTCATTTAGCTAACAATGTTCTGTCATTTATGTTATTATCAGTTTGTTTGTCTTTTTTTTACAGACAAATAGCCCTGAAAGTTATGTTTATTCTATATGTTTTAAGTGGAGTCTTGCTCTGGGTAGTAGGCAGAGATAGTTGGCATATAGGTGCTAGTGGTTTAATTTATTCATTAGCCTTTTTCTTGTTTTTTAGCGGTGTTATCAGAAAACATGTTCCATTAATTGCTATCTCTCTGATAGTTGCATTTTCGTATGGTAGTTTGGTTTGGCATATATTTCCATGGGAACTTCACGACCCGATTTCGTGGGAAGGACATTTGTCGGGTGGCGTTGTGGGGCTAATATTATCAGTGGTATACAGAAATGAGGGTCCTCAAAAACCGGTAGTTGATTGGGATGAGGAGGATGAGGAGGAAGAATATGAGAGCCTGGAAGACGATAATTCATCCGTAGAAGATGAAAATAGTGTTGATGGTTCGAACCCATCTCTGCGATAAAATATCTATACCTGATTCTATAAATAGAAAGAGCCTCCATGTTATGTGGAGGCTCTATTTGTTAATGTAGTTATTCTATTAATGTTTGAGTTTTTCTTCAATTTCTTTCACGCTGGAGCGGAAGTTTTTGTCGGAGTCCATTAAATCGGTTACAATTTTGCAGGCATGAAGAACGGTAGCATGGTCGCGTTGACCGATGGTACTTCCAATAGAGGCTAACGAACTTTTTGTGAGTTGTTTCGACAAATACATTGCTATTTGACGAGCTTGTACCACTTCGCGTTTCCTGCTTTTTGTAGAAATAGCATCGATACTCAATGAGAAATATTCACAGACAGTATCACGTATTTTCTCTACAGTATTGACTTTGCGGGTAATGTTTACAATTCTGCTTATGATTTTTTCGGCCAGCGTAACGTCTATCGGCATATTGGCCAATGTAGAGTGGGCTAAAAGTGAAACCAGAACACCTTCAAGGTCACGAACATTGTCTATCACATTTTCAGCAATAAAGTTTACCACATCTTCGGGTATTTCCAAACCGTCACGATAAATCTTGCTTTCGAGGATTGATTTACGCAATTCGAAATTCGGTTTTTCGATTTCAGCCGATAATCCCCATTTGAAACGGGTAAGTAAGCGTTGCTCCAGTCCCACCATTACAATCGGTGAACGGTCTGACGTGAGAATCAATTGTTTACCGGTTTGATGAAGATGGTTGAAGATATGGAAAAATGTGTTTTGAGTTCCTGTTTTGCCTGCAAATTCCTGAATGTCATCCACGATCAAAACGTCTATAGTTTGATAGAAATTCAAAAAGTCGTTTACAGTATTGCTACGCACTGCATCGGTGTATTGAATCTGAAAAGTGTTTGCCGATAAATAAAGCACGCGTTTTTCAGGATGTAATTGTTTTGTCATTACACCAATGGCATTGGCCAGGTGAGTTTTTCCAACACCTGATTGTCCGTAAACAAACAATGGATTGAAAATTGTTTTTCCCGGTTCATTGGCAATACTCACACCTGCCGTACGGGCTAATTTGTTGCTGTTTCCTTCAATTAGATTGTTGAAGTTGTACGCAGGGTTCAATTGCGGATCAATCTCCGGCAATTGCGGTTTGTGATACGGGCTCACATAACCCGAACCATTTGCCGAAGCTTTTGGTTTTGGTTGTTCACTCGCGCTTGGTATTTGCGTGCCTCTTCCGCTCGATTTGTCAATAAGTACACGATATTCTAAACGTGTACCTACACCTACCTCACGGTAAAGTGTCATTCTTAGTAAATCGATGTATTTTTCTTCTATGTACTCAACAAAGAACTGGCTGGGTACTTGTAATACGATAATGTTGTTTTCGTATTTGAGGGGAACGATCGGGGCAAACCATGTGTTAAACGATGCTTCGCTAATATTGTCCTTAATAACGCTTAGGCAGCGACTCCATAATTGATCGTAATTGTTTAACATTTGGTTTGGTTCAATTTTTTTTAAAAATAATGTAACAGACTGATAATATATACTAACTGAAAATTATTAGAGGCGATTTTCAGTTCTACAAAATTCGAAAACTTTTTCCAAATAAAAAAACGACGAATTTTTTCCAAATTAAAACTTATTAGCATTTGATTTATTATCAGCATGTTAATGTAATGGTTTGGTTTTTAATGCTTTATTTGTAATGTAAATGAAATATGTCTGATATTAAAGTCTTTGACTATTTGTAAGTGTTTTTGTTAATTGTTCCCATAAAAAAGCCGAAACTCTTGTAACAAAGAGTTTCGGCTGTAAGTGACCGGAAAAACAATTATTTTTCTTGAATTTGTTATTTAGAATCGTGACAAATAACGAGCCTATTCCGATTTGCGTCCGAAGAGCGAAAAATGAACGTAACGCTTTGGGGTTTTTTGTAAATCAATAAGCAATTTATCAGCACTGGCTGCTGTGTTAGAAAGGTTGATGTAGAGATCTTTATTGTTTAATAGCAGGCCTATTGTTCCGTCAGAACTATTCATTTTAGCAGTGAGCAAATTGAGGTTCGCAATGGTGTGATCGATGCTTGCAAAAGTGGCTTCGTAGTCGATTTTTTTCAATTTTCCGCTAATCTGTTTGAAGTCAGAAGTAATATCGTTGACATTGCCCAAAATGTGCGGAACCTCGTTGTTCATCATCTTCTTCAATTGCGAAGAACTGACTGCCAAATCGGCTGTGGTGTGTTCGATGGAAGCTATACTTTTTGCTATATCTTTGTTGTCGACAAGCGTGCGTACCGAACGAATCAGCGAATCGGTCTGTGAGGAGATACTTTCAATTTTGGGCAATAAGCTGCCCGTTAGTTGAGCCATTAATCCGGTTCCCACCTGCGATTCGATAGTGTCGCCGGATTGGTGCATGGTTTGACTTGCTATGATAGGTGCATAAATCAATTGAATAGCCTTGCCGCCCATTAATCCATCGTCGTACAATTCAATTTTTGTTCCGATAGGCAACTGAATATCTTTTGCAACCGATATTTTTACAACAAATGAATTTTGTTTCGAAAAATCGTATTTGATTTCTTCAACTTGTCCAACCTTGAATCCTTTTACGTAAACGGGTGATGAAGGGACTAAGCCTCCGATGTTTTCATAACTAGCGTAATAATTAGATACGGACGAGAATATATCTATTCCTTTCAGAAAATTCAATCCAAAATAGAGTATAAATATGGCTGCAATGGCCATAATCCCAACTTTTACTTCACGTGTAAAAAACTTTTTTTTCATTCTAATTCTATATTAAATACTTATTTTGTTAATGCCATTACTTCTTTCGGAGACAGTTTTCTGTCGCCATCGAAAACAATTACAAAGGCATCGGGGAACTTGGAAAGTATGGATGCACGAATTTTTTCGATTTTAGGATACTCATTTTCTGCTCCTAAAGTGTATTTTTTTAATCCGTTTTCAACAAAGAACTCCACATTTTTTACCCCTTTAAACTCTGATGCGTTCGGACTTAGAGTCAGTTTGGTAGCGAAAAGCTGCACCTTGAACGTGAGATTTTTAGCCAAATCTACTTTTGTGTCGGTTGCTTTCTGACTTTGCACTTGTTCATAATTTTTTTTAGCTGGTGCCGACTGCACTGTTTTTGCAGGAAGCGGAGTTGGTGGAATGACCGTTTCAACAGCTACTTCTGTGGTTTCGGCACGTTCGATAGGCGCTCTTTTGAGCGTTTCGGTCTTTTTTATTTCCTGATCTTTTGGTTCGGGTACCTCTCTTTTTGGAACAAATACATTTTGGATGCCCGATTTTTTATCGTGGTCGTGTTTGTAGTATATAAAAGCATTGTAAATAGCCTTTGCCATTTCATTTCGTCCAATGTCGGACGATAGATATCTTTCTTCGGCAGGATTAGAAATAAATCCAACTTCTATCAATACGCTTGGACATGCAGAGCGGTGCAATACCCAAAAACCGGCTTGACGAACACCTCTGTCGTAGCGGTTGCAAAAACTGACAAATTGTTTTTGAATATTCGAAGCCATATCGAGACTTTTATCGATATACTTGTCTTGCATGAATTCGAACATTATATATGAATCTACCGAGCTCGGATCAAAGCCTTTATACTTTGATTGGTAGTCTTTTTCAAGCATGATAACGGAGTTTTCACGCATTGCTACATCAAGATTGGCTTTTGTTTTGGCTAGCCCAAGGGTATATGACTCAGCACCAGAGGCTGTTGAATTGGTGTTTGAATTGGTATGTACGCACAAAAACAAGTCGGCGTGATTATTATTTACAACATCAGCTCGCTCCTGCAAAGTAAGGTATTTATCCGTTTTTCGGGAATATACCACTTTCACATCCTTGAAATTTCGTTCAATCAGTGCGCCAAGTTCTAAAACGATGGATAAATTAATATCTTTTTCGCGCATAAACGATCCCATTGCTCCAGGGTCATGACCTCCGTGTCCGGCATCGAGAACAACTGTAAATTTTCCGTTCTGAGCATAAAGGGTAGTTGGCATAAAAACGCCTAATAGCATAGTGCCCAACAGACAAACAAAAATAAATTTCAGGTTGGTTTTCATAATAATTCCGTCTAATTGAAAAGGAATTTAGTGTTTAATTTGGTGCAAAAGTAGTCTTTATTCCTCTTTCTTGAGCGAAAAGAAGCAGTAAATTTTCAAATTAATCATAAAAAAGAGTTATATGTAAATCAGACTCCTATTTTTTGACTAATTTTGCATTCAAATCAAGAAAACCTGAAACTAACCAGATGCATATCTGTAAATCCTTATATTTCAGCAAATCACGTTTGTATTTGCTTTTTTTATTGTGCCTTGCTTTATCTTTTGCCGGATATAGTCAGGTAAAAGTAGTACCTAAAAGTGTGGAAAAGAAAGCCATTGTATCAGATTCTTTAGTGAAAAATGCACTTGACAGCACTCAAAAGGCTATTCCGGTTAAACAAAAATCAAACCAGATTGACGCACAAATTGATTATAGTGCGCAAGATTCGATTGTGTTTTTGGGAAATGGTACCGGTTTTCTTCATGGTAAGAGTGATATTACCTACAAAAATATAAATTTAAAGGCCGATTATGTTCGGGTGAAAATGGATAGTAGTACCGTTTATGCCAGAGGCACAGCCGACAGCACCGGAGCAAAAATAGGTGAACCTGTTTTTAAAGAGGGATCAACTGAATATGCTTCGAAGGAACTAACCTATAACTTAAAAACAAAAAAAGGGTATATCCGTCATGCCGTTACTCAGCAAGGTGAGGGATATATATTAAGTGATAAGACCAAGAAAACCGACAATGATATACTTTGTATTGCCGATGCAAAATATACAACTTGTGATAATCACGAACATCCTGATTTTTACCTGAAACTGTTTAAAGGAAAAGTAAAAACGGGTAACTGGGTCGTTGCAGGTGCTTCTCAACTGTATTTTTCAGATGTGCCCTTGCCAATAGCTTTACCCTTTGGATTTTTTCCATTTACCGATAAATATTCGTCAGGTGTTTTGATGCCTACTTATGCTGATGATTTGAATGCAGGTTTCGGGTTGGTAAATGGTGGATATTACTTTGCCATAAATGACTATATGGATGTAACCATGCGTGCCGACTTTTATACAAAAGGTACCTGGTCGGTTAGTGGCAATACTACGTATCGAAAAAAATACAAATACAGCGGAAACCTCAGTATCAACTATAGAGAAACAGTGACCGGCGAAAAGGATATGACGGATTACAGTAAGCAAAAAAGTTTTAGTGTAAAGCTGTCGCACTCGCAAGATGCCAAGGCTAATCCCTACAGAACGGTATCAGCCAGCGTCGATTTTTCAACCAGCGGATATAACCGGAACAACTTAAATACCTATTCGCGACCTGAGATTTCGTCGCAAAACACAAAAGCTTCGAGTGTTAGCTTTACGCAACGTTTTCCCGAAAGTCCATTCAGTATTTCGGGGAATATGAATATTGCCCAAAGAACGAGCGATTCGACGATTGACCTGACTTTACCCAATATAAGTATTTCTATGAGTCGTATTTATCCTTTGAAACGAAAAAATGCAGTGGGTAAGGAGCGTTGGTACGAAAAAGTGTACATGTCGTACAATGGAACATTGGACAATAGAATCAGCACAAAAGAGAATTTGCTTTTGACTTCTTCGTTGACCCGCGATTGGAAAAACGGTATGCAACACGCTGTTCCGGTGGGTGCCACATTTAATCTGCTTAAATATATAAATGTATCACCAACGGCTAATTATACGGAGCGTTGGTATCTGCAATCGGTTGATAAATCGTGGGATAAGACAAATCAAAAGGAGATTGTAACAGTTAAAGATGGTTTTAATAGAGTGTACGACTTTAATGTAGGTGTATCGGCATCTACAAAATTATATGGTTTTTATACGCCTATACGATCCATTTTTGGAGACAAAATTGAGAAAATTCGCCATGTCTTAACACCAAGTGTCGGGTTAAGTTATCGTCCGGATTTTGGAGAGTCGAAATGGGGTTATTATAGTGATTACACTAAGCAGGTGCTTAATCCGACAACTCAGATTTATACGGATGAAAATGTACAATATTCGCATTATGATGGCAGTTTGTATGGTACACCCGGAAAAGGAAAGTCGGGAAGTGTAAACTTTTCGTTGGCCAATAGTGTGGAAATGAAAGTAAGAAATGATAATGATACTACCGGAACTGAACGTTTCAAAATTGTTAGTTTGATAGATAATTTCACTATAAATACTGGCTACAATATGGCTGCCGATTCGATGAAATGGTCGAACCTGAGCACCAGCTTACGATTAAAACTTAGTAAAAGTTACAGTATTAGTTTAAGTGGTGACTTTGATCCTTACATGTATGGCTATAATAAATCAGGTAATCCTGTGCGTATGAACCAGCTGGTATGGAATCGGGGTAAGCTTCCTCATTTTCTGGGAACGAGTACCTCGTATAGTTATACATTAAGTAATGAAACCTTCAAGAAAAAAGATAAATCAAAGGATGCTACGAACTCAGATACTCCTGATCAACAAAGTGTAGATGCCAACAGTGATGTACGAAATGACCCATCGAAAAAGAAGGATGAACCTAAAAAGAAGGTAGAAAAGGGCGAGGACGGCTATGAGAAAGTGACTATTCCATGGAGTATCAGCGCCAGTTATTCGGTTCGGTATGCTCCAGATTTTAGCGACTTCAATGACCGGAAGATGTTCTATAATTATAAAATAACTCATAGCTTAAGTTTGTCGGGCAATCTGTCTTTGACCACAAACTGGAAATTTAATTCCAGTGCGAGTTATGATTTTGAAGCACATAAAATGACCTATGCGAGTATAAATATTACCCGAAATCTGCATTGTTGGACTATGACCGGAAGTATGGTGCCATTTGGGCCTTATAAGACTTATAATGTGCGTATTGGAGTGAATGCAAGTATGCTTAGCGACTTAAAATATGAAAAACGAAGCGGTTATCAAGCGAACAATATTACCTGGTATTGAGTTATTATGGGAATACTTATTCTAAACCGACTGATTTATTAAAAAACGAAATTAATTTAACAATAAATAATAAGAGAAAAATGAAAATTACAGCAGACAAAGCGGTATCTGCCGAATACGAATTGTACGTGGACGGTGAAGTAGAAGGTGAATTGGAATTGATGGAAAAAGCGACAGCTGAACAACCATTGAGCTTCATCTTTGGTGTGAACATGATGCTTCCTAAATTTGAATCAAATTTGTTCGGTTTACAAGCCGGAGATAAATTTGACTTTACTATTGAAAAAGAAGATGCTTACGGAGAATATGATGAAGATAGCGTATTGGATTTAGACCGTGCTATTTTCGAAATTGATGGCAAACTTGACGAAGAAATGATTTTCGAAGGCAATGTTGTTCCATTGATGGATAACGAAGGCAACCGTGTGAATGCACAAGTTGTAGAGGTAACTGATGCACACGTAAAAGTGGACTTAAATCACCCTTTAGCAGGTGAAAACCTTCATTTCAAAGGAACTGTACTTGAAGTACGTGAGCCTTCTGAAAAAGAATTAGCTGCTTTAACCGGTGGTGGATGCGGAAGCGGTTGTGGTTGCGGATCCGGCGAAGGTAGCAGCTGTGGCGATGGTGGATGCGGCGACGGCGGATGTGGTTGTGGCCCAGAAGAAGAAGCAAAAGTTGGTGGTTGTGGAAGCGGTTGCGGTTGTAACTAATCAACTGTAATATACTTTTGATAAAATACAATGGATATTAAGTGGCGTGTGCTGTTTAATATCCATTGTTGTAAATACACAACAGGAATTAAATCTTAAAATGTAGGTTGCGCTTAGCATCCGGCTTGAAAAACGGATATTTTCTACTAACTTTGCACTTTAAGGTGAATTAAAAAAGCAGTTTATAATTGATTACCCGTTATTTCGCTACAAATGCATTGTAGGTTCTAACCGGTAACGCATAACTAAAATAATATGTCGAATACAATTGGGAAATTATTTACTTTTACTTCTTTTGGTGAGTCGCATGGTCGGGGAATTGGCGGAATCGTTGATGGCTGTCCGGCTGGGATTGACGTGGACATAGAATTTATTCAGAGTGAACTGGATCGTCGTCGGCCCGGACAATCCGATATTTCTACACCACGAAAGGAAGGCGATAAAGTAGATATACTTTCGGGCACTTTTGAAGGTAAAACTACCGGGACGCCTATTGCTTTTGTAATTTGGAACGAAAACCAACACAGTACCGATTACGATCATCTGAAAGAGGTGTATCGTCCATCGCATGCCGATTATACCTATCAACAAAAATACGGAATTCGCGATCATCGTGGTGGTGGTCGTAGTTCTGCGCGCGAAACAGCTTCGCGGGTAGTGGCGGGTGCCATAGCTAAGCTGGCATTGAAAAAACTGGGGGTGGAAATCACAGCTTTTACTTCGCAGGTGGGGCATATTGCCATGACTCAGACATTCGAAACTGCCGACTTGTCGTTGATTGAAAGTAATGTGGTTCGTTGTCCGGAAGCTACCACTGCCGAAAAAATGATTGAATATATCAAGCAGTTGAAGGGTGAAGGCGATTCGATTGGCGGTATTATTTCGTGTGTGGTGAAGGGTGTACCTATCGGTTGGGGAGAACCTATCTTTGATAAACTGCAAGCCCGTCTGGCGCAGTCAATGCTCAGCATTAATGCTACTCATGGTTTTGATTATGGTCGGGGTTTTGAAGGCGTGAGTCTGAAAGGTTCGGAGATGAACGATTCATTTGTAAAAGACGGTGATCAAATCACTACCAAAACAAATAACTCGGGTGGTGTGCAAGGTGGTATCAGCAACGGACAAGATATTTATTTCCGTGTATTATTTAAACCGGTTGCTACTATTTCGAAAAAGCAGGAAACGGTGGATATTCATTCCAAAGAAGTAGAACTGGAGGCCCGTGGACGCCATGATCCTTGTGTTTTGCCGCGTGCAGTACCTATCGTGGAAGCAATGGCTGCTCTGACACTGTTAGATTTGTATTTGACGAAGAATTGAAAAAACTTACCCCTAACCCCTAAAGGGGAATCTAAAAAATAGTATCGTCTCCTAAAACCTTATATAAAAGGTATAGGAGACGATACTAACTTATTCCCCTTTAGGGGTTAGGGGTCATTACCTTTAGGGGTTAGGGGTCATTGTCACAAATTTTTCAGCTTCGTCCAGTACGTTGAGTTTCCCCACATCCATCATTCTGAAATCTGTTGGAATGTAGCCATTGATAATATGCTGTTGTACATTCGATAGATAGAAATCCATAATGGGGAATTTAGGTTGCAGGGCTTCCATTCTATCAAAAACCGCTGGTGAAAGTACCTGAATACCTGCAAATGCCAATTTGTTGAACCCCGAAATAGTTTCAAATTTCACGGGTTTTGTTTCTCCTGTTTTCTCATTTATCCAGCCGCAAAGTCGGTTGTCTTCATTAAACAACAGATACCGAAAGGTGTCCCGCTCACTTACTACCAAAGTTGCCAATGGATTTGTAGTCAGGTGTTGATGGTATAAATCGCTAAGATTCAGATTGGACAGGATATCTACATTGTGTACCAGAAATGGTTTACCATCGTCGAAAAACCATGCAGCTTTGCGAATTGCTCCACCAGTATCGAGCAGTAAATCTCGCTCGTCGGAGATTTCTATACGTATACCAAAATTATTATTTGCTCTTAGAAAGTCAATAATCTGATCGGGGAAATGGTGCACATTGACAATCAACTCATCAAATCCGGCCTCTTTAAGTCTGAGAATTACGTGTTCTAATAATGGTTTCCCTGCAATTGGGACCAATGCTTTTGGAATCGTATCGGTCATTGGTTTCAGTCGAGTTCCTAAACCCGCTGCGAAAATAAATGCTTTCATTTAGTAGAGATATTATCTTTGATGATATTATTTTATGATATGACTCACTTCGTTCGTGATATGAACTTCGTGATATGACTTCAATTATTTTTCAGCTTCTTTAGTCGGCGTTTTTTGATTCATTAAGAGTGTTTGAGCTTCGATGAAATTGTTGAGCTTATAACCTAGTACATTATGTTCAGAATATAAATTCTTATACTCTTCTTCAGAAATGAGATTTCTTCTTTTTGCTTTATCCAACCATGTTTTGCTTTCGTACAGAGATCCTCTGGCTATGTAATAAAAACTTCGTGAATCCTTGTAGGTGTTTCGACCAAAACCTTCACTGATATTGGCACTTACTGAATCAGATGCCCGAGCCCATTGTTTGCCAATAGTGTCTTTTGCGAAATAGTCCCATTTTATAACAAAAAACCATACCTTATCTGATAAAGTCATTGACAAGTTATATATTTCTAAATCTTCAAGTTTCATCTTCAATTCACTTTAGAGTACAACTTTTTTAATCGTAATTGAAAATAATATCGCCAACGGCTAATATCAAACGAACGAAGTGAGTCATATCACGAACGTAGCGAGTTAATATCGCCTTTGCTTGCAAACTTCGATTCAATATTCTGTTCCCTGTGTATCAACTGTACTTCCACGCCAAATTTTTCGTGGATATGCTCGGCCATTTTTTGAGCTGAATATACCGAGCGGTGGCGACCACCGGTACAGCCAAAGCTAATCATCAAATGTGTAAATCCTCTGTCTTTGTAGCGTTTCACCGATGCATCCACCAACGCAAAAGCATGATCGATAAAGCTAAGGATTTCGCCATCGTCCTCAAGGAATTTTTTTACCGATTCGTCGAGTCCGGTGAGACTTTGGTAGCGTTCGTATTTGCCGGGATTGTTTACCGCGCGACAGTCGAACACAAATCCACCTCCATTGCCCGAGTTGTCCTGCGGAATTCCTTTTTTGTACGAAAAACTATACACCCTCACGATCAATGGTTTTCGGATTTCCACCTCGTTAAATTGTTTCAATTCGGCCATTTGGTTCAATACTTCCAGTAAGTAGGGATATTCGGTAAATTCATTGCGCAGGATGACGCGTAGATTTTCGAGTGCAAAAGGGATGCTTTGCAGGAAATGTGGTTTTTTCTCAAAGTACCCGCGGTATCCGTATGCGCCCAATACCTGAAGGGTGCGGAAAAGAACAAAATGCTTCAACTGCAGGCGGAAATCCGCTTCGTCAACAGGCATGAGTTTTTGCAATGCGTCGAGGTACACTTGCAGTAATTCTTCTTTAAGTTCGGTGCTATATTGCGCTTTGGCTTGCCACAGAAACGAAGCCACATCGTAATACAAAGGACCTTTTCGTCCGCCCTGGAAGTCGATAAAATAAGGTTCATCGTCTTTTATCATTACATTTCGACTCTGAAAATCGCGGTACATAAAAGTATTGGAGTGGGAGCGGAGCAGCACATCCGACAGACGTGCAAAATCGTCTTCCAACAGGTTTTCCTGAAAATCCAAACCTGTTGATTTCAGAAAACAGTATTTAAAATAATTCAAATCCCAAAGGATAGACCGTTCGTTGAATTCCGGTTGCGGATAACACACCGAAAAATCGAAGCCCTGCGCACCTAATACCTGTATGGCGGGTAGTTTCTGCATTGTTTTGCGGAGTAATTCTTTTTCGGCTTCGCAAAAAACACCCGTCTTGCGTCCCTCGGCAATAGCGTCGAAAAGTAAAGTGTCGCCCAGGTCTTCCTGCAGGTAAAACTTACCGTCTTCCGATTGTGCCAATACCGTAGGCACAGGCAAACCCTGACGGGTGAAATGATGAGCCATTTCTATAAAAGCCTTATTTTCTTCCAGCGAGGTGCCTTCCACACCTATCAGCGTGGTTTTCTCGCCTTGCAGTCGCACATACCGGCGGTTGGAACCCGAAGCCGAAAGCTCGGTAGCACTAATTATATTTTCGTGGGTAAAGTTTTGAAAAAGGGTCGTTAATTCGGTCATGATATTTGTATAAATTGTATTTGTTGTAAGATAAAGACTACATAGAAAGAAATTCCCGTAAATGAACTTGTTTTATACCCTTAAAATCAGAACCGGCAGAAATTTCATCCATTGTAACTACATATTTAGGATAGTGATCGTCGATGAGCATTAAATTTCCAAATTCGCGGTCGATTGTTTGTTGGTCTATAAGCATGTAAGTCACTTGTATATAAAGTCTTTCTCCGTTTTTTTCAGCCATGAAATCGACTTCTTTTTGTCCAAATTGACCAATAAAAACTGTATAGCCATTTCGCCTGAGATGTAAATAAACTACATTTTCCATTAACTTATTTACGTCGCTTCGGTAATCGAAATGTCGGATAGCGTTTCGTAGACCTAAATCCTCGAAATAATATTTTTCACCCACTTCGAAAATCTTTAATCCCTTCACTTCGGCGCGTTGAACTTTATGTACATAGTATGCATTTGTCAAGGCTCGAAGATAATTGAGAACGGACTGTGTGGGTATTTGTTGCAATTGCGATTTTAGGTATTTGCTGATGTTTAATGCTGAGAGTAAACTGCCCGTATTATCAGCTAAAAATGCTGTCAAGTTTTCGAGAAAGGAAACGTTGCGGATGTTTTCACGGGCTACAACATCTTTGAGGAGAATTGTTGAATTTACGTTTTTAAGGTATTCTGTAACAACTGATTCATCTAAACCTGTGTGAATTAAATAAGGCATTCCACCAAGTTTTAGGTAAAGGGTCAAACTTTCATTTGTGTTTTCCAATTTATGAAATTGAAGAAACTCTTTGTAGCTCAAAGAATAGATAGGAAATTGTATATATCGTCCTGATAATGTTGTAGCTAATTCACCCGAAAGCATTTTTGCATTACTGCCGGTACAAATAATGTCGCATTTAGATTCTGCCAGTAAAGATCGTAAGCATAGTTCAAATGATTTTACTTCCTGAATTTCATCAACCAACAAGAAATTTTGCTTCGTTGATACAATGTTTCGTATAACGTATTCGTATAGTGCGGTATGTGTACGGATAGTGTCAAATTCGTGATGCTCAATATTCATATAGATAATGTTTGCATCGGTATACATTTGTTTGATTTCGTCAATCAATTGTAATAGGATATAACTTTTACCTACACGTCGCTGACCTGTAAGTACTTTTATAATCTGTTTCCCGATAAATGGTTTAATTTTATCGATGTATACAGGACGACTTATGTTATCAGTTTTCATTTTGTGTCTGTTATAATTGAAATACAATGCAAATATAGTAATTGTTTCTGTTATAATTGAAATAAATTGAAAATATATAAATTATTTCTGTTATGATTGAAATATATTTTAAAATGAGTAATTGTGTCTGTTATAATTGAAACTATCAAGAAGGTAAATGCCGTTTAATTAAATTTATTGAGTGTGAAAATAGAAACCGATAGCCTTGAATCTCATTTTGATTAGTTCATTTTGGCATTCAAGTTCCAAATTATGAATTATCTATTATGAATTATGCATTAGTTTTTGTACTTTTGCAGCAATTTGTATATCAAAAACATTATGAGCACAGAACTAAGTGAACAAGAACAGTTCAGACGCCAGAGTCTGGACGAAATGCGCAAATTGGGCATCGACCCATATCCTGCAGCAGAGTATCCTACCAATGCATTTTCTACTATTATAAAGGATGAGTTTAAAGACGATGATAGCAAAAAACAAGTATGCGTAGCCGGTCGTATTATGACCCGTCGCATCATGGGTAAAGCTGCATTTGTGGAACTTCAGGACTCGAAAGGTCGTATCCAGATATATATTAGTCGCGACGACATTAACACCGAAGCACAACCCGAAATGTATAACACCGTGTTCAAGAAACTATTGGATATTGGTGACTTTATTGGAATTAAAGGTTTTGTGTTTCGCACACAAACAGGCGAAATAAGCATTCACACGCAAGAGCTGACAGTATTGAGCAAATCGCTTCGTCCGCTACCGATTGTAAAATATAAAGATGGTGTGGCTTTCGATGCATTCGAGGACCCTGAACAACGGTACCGTCAACGCTATGTGGATTTGGTGGTGAACGAGGGAATAAAAGATATTTTCCTTAAACGTACCAAAGTATATCAAACCATGCGTGACTATTTCAACGCGCAGGACTATGTGGAGGTCGAAACTCCGATTCTTCAATCCATTCCCGGTGGTGCTTCGGCGCGTCCGTTTATCACGCATCACAATGCGTTGGATATGCCGCTTTACCTTCGTGTGGCTGATGAATTGTATCTGAAACGTCTTATTGTAGGTGGTTTCGAAGGAGTGTACGAATTTTCTAAAAACTTCCGCAACGAAGGGATGGATCGTACGCACAATCCGGAATTTACCGCTATGGAAATATATGTAGCCTACAAAGACTATAACTGGATGATGACGTTTACCGAAAATATGATTGAAAAAATCTGTATGGAGGTAAATGGAAAAAACGAAATTATGGTGGGCGACAAGCTCATTAGCTTCAAAACGCCTTTCAAACGTATCACCATGATTGATGCGATTAAAGAATACACCGGAATCGACATCAACGGCATGGACGAAGTGCAACTGCGCGAAGTGTGCAAACAATTGCATATCGAAGCCGACGAAACCATGGGTAAAGGCAAAATGATCGACGAAATCTTTGGCGAAAAATGCGAAGGAAATTATATCCAACCTACATTTATCACCGATTATCCCCGCGAAATGAGCCCGCTTTGCAAACGCCACCGCGATAATCCCGAATTGACCGAACGTTTCGAGTTAATGGTAAACGGTAAAGAGTTGGCCAATGCGTACTCGGAGCTGAACGATCCTATCGATCAGTTAGGTCGTTTCCAGGAACAGTTGAAGCTTAGTGAAAAGGGCGACGACGAAGCCATGTTTATCGATATGGATTTTGTACGTTCGTTAGAATACGGTATGCCTCCAACCTCCGGAATGGGTATTGGTATGGATCGTTTGGTGATGTTAATGACTGGTCAGCAAACCATTCAGGAAGTACTCTTCTTCCCGCAAATGAAACCCGAAAAGGCTGCGAAAAAAGATGGACCTGAAAAGTTTATGGAATTAGGTATCCCCGAAGCATGGGTAGCTGTGGTTCAAAAAGCAGGTATCACTATGGTTGCCGACATGAAAGGCTTGAATCCAAACAAATTCCATCAGGATATTTGCGGATTAAACAAAAAGAACAAACTTGAGCTCACCAATCCGTCGAAAGAAGAAGTGGCTGAGTGGATAGCGAAAGCGTAGAAAAAAGAAGAACCCCCAGCCCCTAAAGGGGTGAAAGAGAAGTTAGTACGGTTTTAAATACGATTATAACAATTAGTTTTAATAGACAATAGTAACTTAGTCCTCCGTCGGCTGACGGACTAGGGGTAGTTATAGACATATAAAAATGAACGAAAAAAGTAAAATTGCGGTAATAGGCGGCGGGAGCTGGGCCACGGCAATTGCTAAAATAGCACTTACCAATGCTGATAGTATCAATTGGTACATGCGCCGACAGGAACAAATCGATGAATTTATTCGTTTGAGTAAAAATCCATCGTATCTTACCGGTGTAAAATTTGATACCGATCGTATCAATTTTACCAGTGACATCAACAAGTTGGTGCGCACCTCCGATATTTTGATTTTTGCAACACCTTCACCTTTTTTGAAACAACATCTCAAAAAGTTGAAACGCAAGCTGGACAATAAGTTTTTAGTAACGGCTATCAAGGGGATTGTTCCGGATGAGAACATGATTGTTACCGACTATTTTGAACAATTTTACAACGTTTCGAAAGAAAATATAGCCGTACTGGCCGGACCATGTCATGCCGAAGAGGTAGCGCTGGAGCGACTTTCGTACCTTACATTCGGGTGCGCTTCGCGCGAAAATGCCCGTATGTTGGCGCAACGGTTCAATACCAGTTTTATCCGCACTTCGATAAGTGATGATATCATGGGTATTGAATATTCGTCGGTAATGAAAAATATCTATTCCATAGCGGCAGGTATTTGTCACGGGTTGAAATATGGCGACAATTTTCAGGCGGTGCTTATTTCTAATGCCATTCAGGAAATGAATCGTTTTTGTAATGCCACCAATCCGCTGCATCGTGATATCAACGAATCGGCCTATTTGGGCGATTTATTGGTAACCGCTTATTCAAAGTTTAGTCGTAACCGCCTTTTTGGAACAATGATCGGCAAGGGTTATTCGGTGAAAACAGCACAGATTGAAATGGAAATGATTGCCGAAGGGTATTACGCCACTAAGTGTATTCACGAAATAAACGAGAAATACCATATCAGCATGCCTATTGTGGACGCCATTTACGAAATACTTTACAACCGTTCGTCGCCCACCATGGAAATTCGCAAACTGTCGGAACACCTTAAATAATTGATAGTTGACAGTTGATAGTTGACAATTATCAGAAGTGTAAAATGGGGCTAAAAATAAACAAATAAGTAAACATCAAACTATTATAATAATGCAAAACATTAAATTATCTATCGACAAAGCGTTTGGATTTATATCTGAACAAAGTGTAGCCGGGTACAAAGCAGAAGTAGCTGCTGCAAGTGCAGCTTTGCACAACGGTACATGTAAAGGAAGTGATTTTTTAGGTTGGTTGAACTTACCAACTTCAATCGACGAAGCTCAGTTTGCTGACCTTGAGGCTACAGCTAAGATTCTTCGCGATAATTGTGAAGTTGTGGTTGTCATCGGTATCGGTGGTAGCTACCTGGGTGCAAAAGCGGTTATCGATGGTCTTTCAAACAGTTTCGACTGGTTGCAAACCGAACGTAAATCACCGATTGTGGTTTATGCCGGTCAAAACATTGGCGAAGACTATTTGTACGAATTGCAGGAATTATTGAAAACAAAGAAATTCGGTATTATCTCTATCTCAAAATCGGGAACAACAACGGAACCTGCCTTGGCTTTTCGTTTGTTGAAAACTCAATTGGAAGAACAACAAGGAAAAGATGCTGCTCAAAAACTGATTGTTGCCATTACCGACAAATCGCGCGGTGCATTGCGCACAGCTGCTACTCAGGAAGGTTACAAAACATTTGTAATTGAAGATAGCATTGGTGGTCGTTTCTCGGTACTTACTCCGGTAGGTTTGTTGCCTATTGCTGTTGCCGGATTTGATATTCGTCAATTAGTTGCCGGTGCTGCTACTATGGAAGCTGCTACAGGGTTGGAAATTCCTTTTGAGGATAATATTTCGGCTCAATATGCTGCTGTTCGTAACGAATTATACAGAAACGGTAAGAAAACCGAGATACTTGTCAACTTCCACCCAAAATTACACTTTGTAGGTGAATGGTGGAAACAACTTTACGGCGAAAGCGAAGGTAAAGATGGTAAAGGTATTTTCCCTGCTGCTGTTGACTTTACTACCGACCTTCACTCTATGGGTCAGTGGATTCAGGAAGGTGAGCGTACTATTTTCGAAACAGTAATTTCTATCAAAGAAAGCAACTATACTAAGATTTTCCCAACATCGGAAGCCAATCTGGATGGTTTGAATTTCTTAGCAGGTAAACGTGTTGACGAAGTAAATAAAATGGCCGAACTGGGTACCATGATCGCGCATATCGACGGTGGTGTGCCTAACCTGAAAGTTGAATTGCCTAAATTGAACGAGTACTACCTGGGACAATTGATTTACTTCTTTGAAAAAGCATGTGGAATCAGTGGTTACCTTTTAGGTGTAAACGCATTCGATCAACCGGGTGTAGAAGCTTACAAGAAAAATATGTTTGCTTTGCTCGAAAAACCGGGCTTCGAAGCCGAAACAAAAGCAATTAAAGCGAGAATTTAAATTAATTCATAATTTATAATTCATAATTCATAATTGGATTATGTGTTGACTTCTAATAAAAAGAGCAAATCATTAAGTTGATTTGCTCTTTTTATATAATTATGAATTATTCATTATAAATTATGCATTATCTACGTAGACTTCCAGTAGTGTAACTTCGTTGTCCGGTATTAAGTTTAATTCATCTATTGAAGCCGGAATAAGAATGGTATCCCCTTTATTGACGATTGTTTTTTCGCCTCCGAAGTCAATCACGAAATTTCCTTCGAGACACATGTACGAAACAAACGAATCAATTTTTGCATATTGACGCGCAATGCTTTTGTTGAAACGAAGCATGTTGGTGGTAAAATAATTGCAGCTAACCAATGGAGTCACCTCGTTTAGAAGTGGAGAATAAACTGTTTTAGGCTCTTTGGAAGCATTGAAGTTAATCACGTCCAATGCCTGTTCGGTGTGTAGTTCCCGCTCGT
Organism: Paludibacteraceae bacterium; assembly: GCA_942493025.1. Classification (GTDB taxonomy): domain Bacteria; phylum Bacteroidota; class Bacteroidia; order Bacteroidales; family Paludibacteraceae; genus Paludibacter. The sequence continues at coordinate 1,529,553 of OW818663.1, read as the reverse complement.
TACCCTGGTCGTCTACGCGTTTATAGTCGTAAATACGATAGGTGATATCGCTGCTTTGTTGAATCTCAGCTACTACCACTCCTTTGCCTATGGCGTGAACCAAACCGGCGGGAATAAAGAACACATCTCCTTTTTTTACCGGTACTTTTTGAAGCAAATCCTCAACAAGTCCTTCGTCAAGAGCATCGAGATAGGCGTCGCGTGAGCAATCTTCCGAGAAACCGATAATGAGTTCTGCGCCCGGTTCTGCATCTACCACATACCACATCTCTGTTTTTCCATACGAATTGTGTCGCTCTGCAGCCACTTCATCGCCCGGATGTACCTGAATAGACAGGTTTTCGTTGGCATCTATCAATTTAAACAATAAAGGGAAGGATAGGCCATATTCATCGAAAATTGAGTCGCCAATCAATTCACCCATGTAAATCTCAATCAATTCGGGTAAAGTATTTCCGGCCAGAAAACCATTGGTTACCACCGATTCATCATTTTCATACCCCGATAATTCCCAGCTTTCGCCAAGTTTGTCGGTTTCAGCAGTCTTATTGAATAAGCTTTTCAGTTTTGTTCCACCCCAGATTTTATCTTTTAGAATGGGTTCAAATTTTAATGGATATAACATTTTAGTAGATTGTTAATAGTGGTCAGTTTATCATTCAGAATAAAAAAACGAACAATTAACAGCGCTGAAAATCAGATGTATTAATTGTTCGTTTTTAATGATTTGTTTTAATTATTCGTTTGCGCTTATTCCGCTTTCGCTCTTTGTGCCAGGTTTTGTTCCCACACCCATGAGCTACGAAGTGTTTCTTCGAGCGTTTCGGTAGCTGTCCAGCCCAGTTCGTTATTTGCATAACTTGGATCGGCCCAAACTTTTTCGATATCACCTTCGCGACGAGCAACAATTTTATAAGGAATTTTTACTCCGTTCACTTTTTCAAATGTCTGGATAATCTCTAATACCGATAATCCTCGTCCTGTTCCCAGATTGAACGTTTCCACCGATGATTTGGTTTGTTTGTTCAACATACGTTGAACGGCAATAACGTGCGCCTTAGCCAAATCTACCACGTGGATATAGTCGCGGATGCATGATCCGTCTGGCGTGTTATAGTCGTCGCCATATACCTGCAATTGTTTGCGCTGGCCGATAGCCGTTTGAGTAACAAATGGAAGTAAATTGTTTGGCACACCGTTGGGTAATTCACCAATTTCAGCCGAAGCATGTGCTCCAATCGGGTTGAAATAACGCAGGATAATACTTTGATAGCAAGAATTTGCATAAATAGTATCGCGAATTATTTCTTCTCCAATTTGTTTTGTATTGCCATAAGGCGACAAAGCAGCTTTGATAGGTGCGCTTTCGGTTACCGGCAAAATATCGGGTTGACCGTAGACAGTACACGAAGAAGAGAAAACAAAGTTCTTTACCTTGTGAATTGGCATTAATTGCAATAAGTTGATAAGCGAAACTAAATTGTTGCGGTAGTATAACAGTGGTTTCTCAACCGATTCGCCTACTGCTTTACTAGCAGCAAAGTGTATAATTGCTTCAATATCTTTGTGCTTTTCAAACATGCGATCCATGCTCACATAGTCAACACAATCGATGTTTTCGAATGCCGGACGAATGCCTGAAATTTTCTCAATCCCAGCCAATACATCAATGTTCGAATTGGATAGATTATCCACAATTACCACATCAAACCCTACTTTCTGCAATTCTACAACTGTGTGCGAACCAATGTACCCGGTTCCGCCAGTTACTAAAATTTTTGCCATAATTTTTTTAATATTATTTGAATAGTTTTTCAGGATAAACTCCTTTGCGAACTAATTCGTTGATTTTTAGAACAACTTGCGAACGATCTTCTGCATAAGTTACGCCAAACCATTTCGATGGTGTATCCAATACTTTACAAGTTACTTTTTGTTGAACGATTAAGTTGTTTACTGCTAATGGAATGTAGAATTCAGATTTCAATTTTTGTCCATTTTCAACTAAAAATTCTCTGAAGAATTTTTCAGAATAGTCGAAGTAATCAGGAGTGAATCCCCACATGTTCATCGATACAGGCGTGTCGTGGTGGATCGAAACTTCTTCACCGTTTTCATCAACGAAATTGATTTTTCCGCCTTTTTCTTCGATACTGGTACGTTCTACAACATTTTGTAATAAATTGTTCTCGTCTACAACACATACTCCACGGCTTACCGAGCCACTTTCTGATAATGTGTTACCTACACGATAGCCAATCATACAATACTCATTCTTTTTGCCTTCAACGCTACGAAGAAAATCTGCCAAAATAGCGAACGATTCCTGACCATAAAAATCATCTGCGTTGATAACAGCAAATGGTTCTTTGATAGCATCTTTGCCCATCAATACGGCATGGTTTGTACCCCATGGTTTTTCGCGTTCGGGGTTGTAGGTACAACCTTCAGGAACATTTGAGATTTCTTGAAAAACGATGTCAGTGTCAATTAAATTTTTGAATTTGTTGACTACTACGTCTTTGAAATCTTTTTCAAAACTTGGACGAATAACGAAAACTATTTTCCCAAATCCAGCTTTGATGGCATCGTAAATAGAATAATCCATGATGGTTTCGCCGTTTGGCCCTAGTCCATCTAGTTGTTTTAAGCCGCCATAACGACTACCCATTCCCGCTGCTAATACAAATAAAGTTGGTTTCATATATGATTGATTGATTTTGAGGTGCAAAGTTAATTAATAGTTTTTGTATTGAAGAATAATTTTGCCCTCATTTTGGCAATAATTTGAACTTTAACCTGCTTCCGTTAATTAATAACTATTGCTATAAAATAGCCGGGCAATTTCACAATTTTTATCATATATCCTATGCACATTAGTTGTACTTTTGTGCGCTAAAGCACGAAAAAATATGATCTCTACTAAAAAAATATACATACTGGTCGGATTCACTTTCATTTTACTTTTGGGAATTTCGTTGACGGTATACTTTTTCAAAAATAAGGCCGGTAAGGCAATTGTTTCAAACTGCGATCCTGTACATTATGCCAACATTCCAATCACTCCCAGTAATAAACTGAATGATAAAAATGATATTCATCTCCTTAATGCGCAAAAGAACGGACTGAAGAAACCTTTTGTTACGAACGCCGATTTTGATGCTGAAATTGATGATTACGTACGCAGATCTATTTTGGTAGAAGTAGTTGATAATCCGTTCTATCAACTTAAGAATCTAACCAGTTCACGACCTTATTTAATTCCTGAGGCAATTGATTTGTTGAATGAAATAGGGTATCGGTTTCAGGAGCAATTGAAGGAAAAGAAGTACAAAAATTACCGGTTTAGAATAACCTCCCTGTTAAGGACCGAAGAAGATCAAAATAAACTGACACACCGAAACTCGAATGCTACAGGGCATTCGGCGCATTTGTACGGAACAACATTTGATATTTCGTACAAGGACTTCTGTAGGGTTGATAATGATAGTATTGAAAGCCGTTATGAGACTGTGCAAGCACTTACTAATGTGTTGATTAAAATGCGTGAAGAGTGTAAATTTCTGGCAGTTCGTGAGCGAAAACAGTCGTGCTTTCACATTACCGTTGTTGTGTGTAGGGCCGTAAAATAGATAATCCCATTGAGAATGGTTTCAAATGCAATTAAAATATTATCTAATTAAACTGAAATACTAACATTGGTCGAAAACAAATAGCGTCTTGTTAATGTTATAAGTGGCATATAATCACAAATACTTATCTAAACAAAGCGGTTATGAGTTTAAAAGACAGTTTAAGCTGGCGTTACGCCACCAAGAGAATGACCGGAGCCAAGGTTCCTCAGGAAAAAGTAGACAAAATTTTAGAAGCTATTCGGTTAGCGCCAACTTCATTCGGGTTACAGCCATTTAAGGTCATCGTTATAGAAGACGAGAAACTTCGTGAAGAAATTTTCAATACTGCTTGTCAGCAACCCCAGATAAAAGAAGCATCGCATGTGCTTGTTTTTGCAGCCAATAAAAATGTAAGTGCCGGGCAGGTTCAGGAATACATGGAATTGATTGCTACCACCAGAAATATTCCTGTAGAAAGTTTGAATGCATTCAAAGCAATGTTTGATGGTATTGTTGCCGGAAGTGCAGAACAGAACTTCGTGTGGACGGCTCGTCAGGCTTATTTGGCTTTTGGAGTTGGAATTGTGGCAGCCGCTTTGGAACAGGTCGATGCTACTCCAATGGAAGGATTTAATCCTCAGGCATTGGATACAATCCTCGGATTAGAAGCACAAAACTTAGGATCAACAACGATTTTGACTTTGGGCTACCGCGATGTGGAACATGATCATTTGGCTGATGCAGCAAAAGTAAGAAAAAGTACAGATAAGCTGTTTGACTTTAAGTGATATACGGAATGATATTATTCTTGTTAGAAAATGGTAAAAAATAAACTAACGGTTGAAGGTCGTAACTGAAATTCAACCGTTTTTTAATTGGTATGTAGTCAAAAACAAAACGAATAGAAAGCATGACAAGTTGATTGTCATAAACAAATAACTATTATATTAAAATGGAATTATTAGATGCATTGAAATGGCGTTATGCCACCAAAAAGTTTGATCCAAGTAAAAAACTTGATCAGGTATTAGTAGATAAAATTGTAGAAGCAGCATGGATTGCGCCTACTTCTTCGGGACTGCAACCATTCGAGGTATTGGTAATTACCAATCAGGAGTTGAAAGATAAAATTGTTCCTATGGCTTTTGATCAGCAAATAGTGGGCGATTGCTCGCACTTGTTGGTTTTTGCCGCTTGGGATAATTATACAGCTGAGCGTATTGATCAAATATATGCGCACACCACTGCCGGAAGAGAACAACCTGCAGATCGATACAATGCCTATACCGATAGGTTGAAGGCTATGTACCTCAACCGTCCGGCAGAGGAGAATTTTGCTCATACAGCTCGTCAGGCTTACATCGCTTTTGGATTTGCAATGGCCGAAGCCGCCAGTTTGAAAGTAGATGCTACTCCGATGGAAGGATTTGTGAGTGAAGAAGTTGATAAGCTACTTAACCTGACCGAACGAGGCCTGAAAAGTGTAACATTATTGCCGATTGGCTATCGCGATGAAGAGAATGATTGGTTGGTGAACCTCAAAAAAGTACGTCACCCGAAAGAAAAATTTGTGACTGAGATTGCATAGTAAAGTATGGTAATCTAATTAATACATAGTAAGCTTTGCAGAGAAATTTTTGCAAGGCTTATTTTTTTGATTTAAAACTACACATATCAGGTTTTGTCGTTTAAAATACTTTAAGTACTTTTGTGGCGTAAAAAATGTGGAGAGATTTGGACTGCTTGCAACCACAGAAAAAAATGCTAAATCGCAACCCGCATTTTCTGCATCTCATAAAGTCCTCCAAACATTCTTCCCGTTTTTACGTTTACTCGGTTACAAACAACCGGCTATAGTGTCGTTGTTTTTAATTGCTCATTATTAAGCGTAAATTATTAATTATAATCATTATGGGATATTTATTTTCATCTGAATCGGTGTCGGAAGGTCATCCTGACAAAGTAGCCGATCAAATTTCTGATGCTTTGCTTGACAATTTCTTGGCTCAGGACAAAGATTCAAAAGTAGCGTGTGAAACATTGGTAACCACCGGTCAGGTAGTATTGGCCGGCGAAGTAAAAACATCGGCTTATGTTGATGTTCAAACAGTGGCGCGCGAAGTAATTAATGAAATTGGTTATACCAAAGGCGAATATATGTTTAGCGGTAATGCCTGTGGTATTTTCTCGTCTATTCACGAGCAATCGGCTGATATTAATCAGGGTGTGGAACGCGCTGAACCAATGGAACAAGGTGCCGGCGACCAGGGAATGATGTTTGGATATGCTTGTAACGAAACAAAAAATCTGATGCCTATTGCACTTGATTTATCGCATGCTTTGGTGCAGGAATTAGCTGCTATTCGCAAAGAAGGTAAGGTAATGACTTATCTTCGTCCTGATTCAAAATCGCAGGTAACTATTGAATACGACGATAATAATCAGCCGGTTAAAGTGCACACAATTGTTGTTTCTACTCAACACGATGACATGGTAAACCCTGTAAATGGCGAACCGACAGCATCAAACGATGAAGAAATGTTGAACATTATTCGTCAGGATGTACAGGATATTTTGATTCCACGTGTAAAAGCATTGGATCCTCAATTTGCACAACTGATTGTGGACGGCGAATATGTATTGCACGTAAATCCAACCGGTAAATTTGTGATTGGCGGACCTCACGGCGATACCGGATTAACCGGACGTAAAATTATTGTTGATACTTACGGTGGTAAAGGTGCTCACGGTGGTGGTGCATTTTCGGGTAAAGATCCTTCGAAAGTGGATCGCTCGGCAGCTTATGCAGCCCGTCATATTGCTAAAAACATGGTGGCAGCCGGTTTGGCTAACGAAGTATTGGTGCAGGTGGCTTATGCCATTGGTGTTGCAAAACCAATGAACTTGTATGTGAATACCTACGGAACTGCTCAGGTTCAATTGAATGATGGTGAAATCGCTACGAAGATTGAAAAACTGTTTGATATGCGTCCGAAAGCAATTGAAGAGCGTTTGAAATTGCGTAACCCTATTTATAAAGAATCGGCTTCGTACGGTCATATGGGGCGTGAACCACAAACGGTTACTAAAACCTTTAAAGATGGTAACTGCAAAGAATTTACACAAACGGTAGAACTATTTACCTGGGAAAAAACGGATAAAGTATCCGATATTAAAGCTGAATTTAGTTTGTAAGAAAATCAGATTTGTACAGTAATATCTTCTTTTAAAAGCCCGGTTCATTTTGATGACCGGGCTTTTTTTATGCCTGATTTCTATGTCAGACAACTTTTAGTCGGATGAACCGTTTTAGATAGAAAATATCTATCTGCGATGGATTCAGCATCACTTATACTTTTCGATGGCGACTGTAATTTTTGTTGCGGTTGGGTTCAATTTCTGATCAGAGTTGACAAAAAAGAACGCTTCAAATTTGCGGCATTGCAGTCGGATGCCGGCAAGCGCATACTCAGCTCGCAGGGATGGGCATCCGAAAGCCCGGTAACATTGGTTTATCTGCGGGGAAATGATTACTATTTTGCATCCACAGCCGTGATGGAGATATTGCACGATATTGGAGGAGTTTGGAAAACTGTCCTTGTTTTTAAGCTGATTCCCAAACTTATACGCGATGCCGGTTATCGTTTTTTTGCTTCTAGAAGGTATAAACTGTTCGGAAAAAAAACATCGTGCATGTTATCAACTCCCGAAAACGAAAAAAGATTTTTATTATAGTATAAAAACGATACAAAATTCCATCTTTTACTTTAACTTTGCACCAAAATTAGGAATACATTATGTGGAAAAAGTTCATTGATCAACTACCTAAGGCAGGGACGTTTATTAAGATTTGGTTGAAGAAATTCATTGCCTGGCGTAAAGCCCGATTAAACCGTTACAAAGGTTTGGTGTGGTACAAAAAAATGGCCAATATCTTTATTACATCCGTTGTGTTGTTCATGTTATACTTATTTTTGGTAGACATTAACTTTCTATGGCTGTTTGGTAAGTCGCCCGGCTTGAGTAGCATTAGTAATCCCACTCAGAGCGAAGCTTCTGTTATTTATACTGCCGATGGAAAGGTATTGGGTAAATATTTTCGTGAGAATCGTACACCCGTAAAATTCGAGGACATCTCACCCAAACTTATCAAGACCCTTGTAAGTACTGAAGACGAGCGCTTTTATCGTCATTTTGGAATAGATATTCAAGGTGTTTTTGCCGCTATAAAGGATATGACCAAAGGCAGGAGTCGTGGTGCAAGTACCATTACTCAACAGTTGGTAAAGAATATGTATAAAACGCGTAATCTTTATTCAACCGGGTTTTTTGGTTATATTCCCGGTTTGAAATTAGTGGTGATGAAAACTAAAGAATGGACTACCGCTGTAAAAATCGAGATGTTTTATACTAAAAATGAGATTCTTACCATGTACTTTAATACGGTGGATTTCGGTAGCAATGCATTTGGTATTCACACCGCCGCTAAAACATTTTTTAATACCACTCCCGATAAACTCAATTACGAACAATCGGCCACATTGGTTGGCTTATTGAAAGCTACAAGTTCGTACAGTCCGATAGCGCACCCTAAACGATCGAAAGAGCGTAGAAATGTGGTGCTTGAGAATCTGTTTCAACACAATGTAATCACACGTAATGAGTGCGATTCATTAAAGAAAATTCCGATTCGTCTGAACTTTAGTATCGAACAAACAATTGATGGAGATGCACTTCATTTTCGTGCTTATCTTGATAAATACTTGCAAGATTGGGAAAATGAAACGGGTTATGACATTTATGGAGATGGTTTGAAAATTTACGTCACGATAGACTCCCGTATGCAAAAGTACGCCGAGGAGTCGGTGAACAAACAAATGCGTCAGTTGCAACAACGCTTTTTCGATCATTGGCGTGGTCAAAACCCATGGCAGGATGAAAATCACAAGGATATTGTGAATTTCGTAGAAGATATTGCAAAAAAGACAAAAGCATATGCGCTTTTAGTTGCAAAATACGACGATAACGCCGACTCGATAAACTATTATCTAAACAAGCCTCATAAAACAAAAGTGTTTGATTACAAGCTCGGTTCGAAAGATACCACGCTTAGTGTGATGGACTCAATTCGTTATATGAACCATTTTATGCACAGCAGTTTTGTGGCTATGGAACCCGAAACAGGAGACGTGAAGGCATGGGTGGGTGACATTGATTTTAAATTTTGGCAATACGATAAAGTGGCGCAATCGAAACGTCAGCCGGGTTCAACTTTTAAGCTTTTTGTATACACAGCAGCTATTATGAATGGCATGTCGCCGTGTGATATGATGACGGATAAACCCGTTACCTGGACTTACAAGGAGGGTAACACTGAGAAATCGTGGAATCCACGAAATGCAAACGGATACTGTTTAGGCTACCCGGTATCGTTGAAAAATGCATTTGCACAATCGATAAATACGGTTGCAGTACAGTTAGCACAAAAGGTTGGAATTCCCGAAATTATTAAATACGCTCACTTATTAGGTATTCAAACTCCACTTGAAGATAAACCATCCACTTGTCTCGGTTCTTCGGATGTGTCTTTGTTGGAACTGGTAAACTCATTTGGAACAGTGATTAACGAAGGTGTTTATCATGAACCAATTCTCGTTACCCGGATTGAAGACAAGGAAGGTAACGTTATTTATCAACCGAATAAAGTGCAAAAGAGAGTTATTCCTTACGAAGCAGCCTGGTTAATGACCGCTTTACTCAAAGGTGGTATGACTGAGCCTGGAGGAACTACTCAAGCCTTGTGGAGTTGGGATTTGTTCAAGCATACCGATTTTGGCGGAAAGACAGGTACTTCTTCCAATCATTCGGATGCGTGGTTTGTTGGGGTTTCGCCTAAACTGGTTGGTGGGGCCTGGGTAGGTGGCGAACACAGAAGCGTTCATTTCCGTACTGGTCAACTTGGACAGGGCAGTCGTACGGCATTGCCTATTTTTGGATCGTTTATGGAAAAAGTATTGAAAGACGAGAGTCTGAAACAATATCGTGGGAAATTCCCAACCAAACCAAAAGAACCGATCTCACGCAATTACTCCTGTCATACGCCTTATATTCCTAAAGATTCTACAGCTTTGGATTCTACTGCTATTTCTACGGAAGAGTTGACAACAGATGAAATTCCTGTGGATGAGGTTGAAACTACGAATGAATAAGAAATTTATTTTAAAAATATAGAAAAGGCCGAATACGATTTGATTGTATTCGGCCTTTTGATTTTTATACCTCATTTACATATCCCACTGTTCGCAGGTATCTATCAGGTCGTCAAAGGTTTTTACTTTCGATTTGGCTTGTACTTCTGCTATCTGGGCTTCTAAAGCCGCATCGTAGGTTTCTTCTTCCACGTTGCGGATCACACCCATGGCTATTGGCATATTGGGCCCTTCCATCATGGCCAGTTTCATATGCAAGGTGCTGTCTTCGCAGGTAGCATCATGAACCAGTACATCACCTTCGGTCACGCCACCTTCGCCAATGGTCACCACCTGGAGGTTGAAGCCGTCGAGCACCAATCCTTTGTTGCGGTCTTTTCCGAATAGCATCGGTTTGCCATGCTCCAACACGATAGTGCGGTCGGCACGGTTTTCCTTTTGAGCCAACCAGCCGTGAGCACCGTCGTTGAAGATAACGCAGTTCACCAGGCATTCCACCACTGATGTTCCTTTGTGCCTGGCAGCAGCCGTCATACATAGTTGGGCTGTTTTCAAATCCACATCCAGCAAGCGGGCAAAGAAAGTGCCGCGTGCACCAAATGTTAGTTCGGCAGGGCGAAAAGGGCGCTCCACAGTTCCGAAAGGCGATGATTTAGTCACAAAACCTTTTTTGGTAGTGGGTGAATATTGTCCTTTGGTCAGTCCGTAAATCTGGTTATTGAACAGCAATACGTTTAAATCCACGTTGCGGCGCACGCTGTGGATAAAATGATTTCCACCAATAGCCAGACAGTCGCCGTCGCCGGTTATTTGCCAAACGGAGAGTTCCGGGTTGGCCACTTTTACACCCGTTGCCACCGCTGCTCCACGACCGTGAATGGTGTGAAAGCCATAACTGCTGATGTAATACGGCAGGCGCGACGAACAACCGATACCCGAAATGACGGCTGTGTTATGAGGGGCAACTCCCAACTCGGCCATTACTTTCTGTAATGAGTTCAGCACTGCGTGGTCGCCACAGCCGGGACACCAACGCACGTACTGATCGCTTTTAAAATCTTTGGCTGTATATTGTAATGTTTTTGTTGTTTCCATATTGCAAACTTTTATAATTACCCCAACCCCTAAAGGGGCTAAGAAAAATGAAATTTGTGTAGTATTTTTAATTTGTAGACTAAGTTCCCCTTTAGGGGTTAGGGGTCTTTACATCAACTCGCTAAAATCTGCTTCCAACTCAGCCACGGTGAAAGGTTGTCCCTGCACTTTGTTGTACTGAAGGAATTCCACTCCCGGTACTTTCGAACGCAGGAAAGTAGCAAATTGGCCGCTGTTCAGTTCGCATACCACCACTTTCTTGTATCGTTGAATGACGTCTATCGTATTTTTTGGAAGCGGGTTGATATAATTGAAATGTGCTAACGCTATTTTCTTTCCATCCTTGTTCATATTCATTACCGCACTCATTAGGTGTCCGTGCGTTCCACCCCAACCGATCACTAACATGTCGGCAGTTTCATCACCTTCTACTTTTAGTTCGGGCAAGAAATTGCTCACATACTCCACCTTTGCCTGACGGGCATTCACCATCTTTTCGTGGTTCAACGGATCGGTGGCAATACATCCGGTTTCGTAATCTTTTTCCAGTCCACCGTTGCGATGTTCAAATCCTTTCCTACCCGGCACACTCCAGTAACGCGCTTTCGATACTTCGTCGCGTGTTGTTACTTTGCAGCCTTCCATCTCCGGTTTCACATAGTTCGGTTCTATCACGGGGAGCTCAGCTAACTTGGGTAGTTTCCACAGCGACGTTCCGTTACCGATAAATGCATCGGTCAAAAGTATCACCGGAGTCATGTGTTCCAGGGCTATTTTACTGGCCATGTAGGCGTAGTGGAAACAGTCGTCGGGAGTTCCGGCAGCCAGCACCACTACAGGGCTTTCGCCATTCCGTCCATAAAGGGCTTGCAACAGGTCTGTTTGTTCGGTCTTAGTCGGCATACCGGTTGAGGGACCCCCGCGCATCACGTCAATAATCACCAAAGGCAATTCGGCCATTACAGCCAATCCGATAGCTTCCGATTTCAATGCCAATCCGGGGCCTGAAGTATTGGTAACTGCCAGACTACCGGCAAATGCAGCACCAATGGAAGTGGTGATACCTGCAATTTCATCTTCGGCCTGAACTACTTTCACACCCATATCTTTGCGGGCAGTGAGTTCGTGCATGATGTCGGTGGCAGGCGTAATGGGGTAACTTCCGAGGAATAGTTGCAGCCCGGCTTTTTGCGCAGCGGCAATCAATCCCCAGGCAGTAGCTTTGTTACCGCTGATGCTGGTGTATTTCCCTTTCGGAGTCTCGTGCGATTTGTCGATCACATAAGTAGAAATAGTCAGATGCAAATTATTGCCGTAGTTGAAACCGTCGGTCAAAACTTTTACGTTGGCCTGAAGCAATGTCGGCTTTTTGCCGAACTTATTGGTAAGAAAGTGAATGGCCTGATCGATGGGGCGGTTGAATAACCAGCAAATCAATCCCAATGCAAACATATTCTTGCTTCGCAATACGGTTTTATTATCAAACCCGAAACCTTCCAGACTACTTTGCGTGAGCGACGACAGTGGGGCAGGGATGAGTTGAATACTATCCGAAATACCTAACTCTTCAAACGGATTTTGGGTGGTAAATGCCGCTTTCTCAAAGTCCGATTTCTCGAACGAATCTACATCGTAAATAATCACACCGCCTTTTTTGATGGCTTTCGCGTTTACCTTCAGTGCTGCAGGGTTCATTGCCACCAACACATCGGCATCGTCGCCCGGTGTGTAGATTTTGCTTGATCCAAGGTGTACCTGAAATCCCGAAACTCCACCGAGTGTTCCCTGTGGGGCACGTATCTCCGAGGGGAAATCGGGGAAAGTTGAAATTTCATTCCCTAAAATGGCCGAAAGGTTTGAAAAAAGTGTTCCAGTGAGTTGCATCCCATCGCCTGAGTCGCCCGAGAAACGTACTACTACATTGTCCAATTCGGTTGTCTTCGTTTTGTCCATGATTTTAATAAATAATTATATAGTTTTTTAATGCTTTTGTTCTGTAAAGGCACGCAAAAACCTTATAGCCTGAAATTTCGGGCTACAAATAAGTTTTTGCGGTCAATCATTTTGAGTTTTTAATTCGGTTTGTCAGCCGGTTATAGTTGCCGTTACCAAATTAATCAGGGGAGGTTCATTTTCGTACCGTTACGGTTGATTTATCTTTTCCGACTCCGGTTATCACTAATGACTTCCATTGTCCGGGAAGGATGGTTTTATGTTGGATAATTCCTTTCGGAGTAATATCAAGTCCTCCAAAGCCCATCAACACAGCTTGTAATACGCCACCTGCTCCGGTCAGGAAATACGGATTATCACCGCCTTTTGTTTCGGCAATCACCCGAAAAGGCGGAAGTAGGTTAGGACGGTAGGCGTCTTCGAAAAAATGATAGGCCTTTTCTGCATTTCCGAGGCGGGCATAAAGCAGTGAGAAAATAGCTTGTGTCATAGCAGGCGTTCCTCTTTCGGGTACACGTACTTCGTAATAATTCAGGTCTTTCCTGATTTGCGCCGTGTCATTGATGACCAGAAGAGGGTAAGCCAGCAGATTGACATCCGCTTGTTTGATATTCTCTCCGGCGTAAGTGGCATGTTCACGTGTTACCCCATTCGCAAGTTTACTAAATACAAGTTTATCGGCCACTGTCTTCCATTCGGGTTTCGGAGCTTGCTTCAATACAGCTGCTGCCACAACTGCATTGCGCAAGTTCACCCGGGCCGATGCATTCGTAAATGCATCATTATCCACATTCTCGGCCCACTCGTCGGAAGCCACCACATTTTTAATTTCGTATTCGCCTTTTTCATTTCGTTCGGCGCGACTTACCCAAAAGTCAGCTGTTTCGGAAATAATCTGCCAACCTTTTTGGCGCAACCAATCCACATCCTGCGTTACGCAGTAATACTGCCAGGCCGCCAATGCTACACAAGCCGAGATATGATGCTCAAACGGTCCGGCTAATGCCCAAACGGGTGTTTCTTCCACGCCGCTGTCAGCACTTTCCCACGGAAACATGGCTCCTTTGTAACCATGTGCAAATGCATTATCGCGCGCTGCCTGCAAACGATTAAAACGATATTCCACCATGGAACGGGCTAGCTCGGGATGTAACACGGCAAGAACAGGGAACATCCACGTGTCGGCATCCCAAAATACATGTCCGTTGTAGCCCAGACCCGAGAGCCCCATTGGCGAAACCGACAGTCCTGACCCAGAACTGGTGAATGAATAAAGGTGATACAACATGCTGTGAATATCCTGTTGTGATTGCTGATCACCTTCAATCTGAATATCGCTTGCCCATAGTTGCTCCCAGGCTGCCTGATGCATTTTCATTAATCGATCCACACCCTCAAGTCTTGCAAAGATGGTCAACCGTTCCGCTTCGTTATACGGATCGGATGAATGTGCCGACGAAAGCGTAGTACCAACCAACGAGAAACGGTATATTTCACCGGCTTTCACCGATTTTGTAAACTTCATTTGATGGAGGTTATTGTCGGGCATTTCATGAATTACATTGGGCTCTTCGCCTCGTTTTTCGGAAAATGCAAAAGAAGTAGTAGCGCAGATAGACAGCTTTCCTGTAGGACTTTTGGCTTGCGAACTCATTAGCTGAATGCCAATATGCTTCCGATTTATTTCGTTGAAAGTGAATTTTGCATCGCGCAATGCATCGGGTGTTTCCATCACATTGACAGCGGTAAGCGTAATCTCTTTTTTTGCAGTTATTTCTACAGTTGCTAAAACGCAGTAGGGTAGGTGGCGTAAAGCACTGTAACTGTACTTCACCGTTGCCTGATCGCCCAAATCAAAACTGGTTGTGAACATGGCTTTTTTCATATCCAGTTCCTGATGAAAATTGCTTACCGATTCGGCATTCACCGAACGTCCGTTGATGTTCAGTTTCAGATTAAGTAAATTGAATCCCTGTATGAAATTGCTCACGCGACCTCTGCCGTATTGGTCGTAAAGCCCAGCAAGGATGACATTTTTTACTTTAAGTGGTTCGGGCGAGGAGACAATACCTATCATGCCATTGGCAACCGAAACTCCGTAATAATTTTGAGAAATAATACTATCTGCACTAACTCTCCATGGATGTTGTGCAGACAGTTTCTGGACCCAGATAAACGATCCGATAATGAATATGAATATAATTTTCTTCATGTCAATAAGTTGGCAGTTTCATCTGCCTGAAAAATAATACCTTGGTTTTATTGTAAAAGAACGAAAAATTTAAAATAACTCCATCGAATAAAATGATTATTAAAATCAGTTACATATATCTTAAATGAACGGCTAAATCTAATTAATCAATCGTATAATTATATACCACTTCATTCAACGGAGTTATTTTCTCAATAAAAAAACATAAACTAACAACACAATCTAAATAAACCTCAAAACTACAACCTCAAAACAACTTATTAATTAACCATGAATAATCCATAGGACACTCCGTCTGCATTTATTTGCAGTTTATCTTTTACCAATTTCAGCGACGTTCTGTCTACCAAAACAGGCTTAAACTCTTTAGCATATCCTGAAAAGGAACATTCTGCTTTTACTGCTTTCCCCGAGGGATTTATAACGATGATAAATCGTTGTCCATTGGCCGTGCGTTCGTAAACAAGTGGATATTTGTTGGCTTCGGCATACAAAAACCGGATACCACCACTTGTTCCCAAGGCCGGATATTGTTTTCTTAACTGTAATAATCGTCTATTAAAATGTAGCAGCGAAGATGGGTTCGCCATTTGTGTTTCAACATTTGGGCGATATGCCGAATCGTCGATTGGTAAATAGTATTTATCCTGACCGGCTGTTGAAAATCCGGCACCTTCAGAGCCATCCCATTGCATTGGGGTTCTGGATCCGGCCCGGTTACCTTTGGTCAATAGGCTACCTTCTTTATTGGGTAATCCATCGATAAATTTCATTCCTATTTCATCGCCGTAATAAAAGAGCGGCACACCGGGAATGGTCATCAAAAAGGTAGAAACAGTTCTCAATTGGGCATCATCATTTCGTGTTCCGCAATTAGGGCGTTGAAAATCGTGATTGGCCGTTGGAACGCACAAGTAACCACTATCGCCTACATTTTTAAGCTGTTCCAGATAATAGTCTACAAATTTTGTTGGAGTTCCGTTTCCTTCAATACTAAAATAGCAAGTATCGTGACGGTAAGTACCTACTTTATTGAAAAACAATGAACTGTAACCGTTATTACCTAAATGAATAATGAAATCCATCATAAAACCGGCTTTGATAGCCCTTGCCGGATTTCCCCATTCGGCAATAAGCATTCCGTTGGGGAATTTAGCCTGAAAATGATTTCGAATTTCGGCCCACAGTTTATTGGTTTCCACTCGTTCCGGATCATTTTTTATTAAAGATGGAGCCATATCCACTCTGAAACCATCACAGCCCATGGTCATCCAAAAATCCATGATGTTTATCAATTCTTTTCTGGTTTTTTGCGGTCCTTCGGCAGTTACTGGTAATTGCCACGGTTGCGCCGGATCGGGGACTCCGAAACCGAAATTTAATGCCGGTTGACAGTCGAAAAAGTTTTTTCGGTACGTCCCGTTTCGTTCAAATTTTCCGGATATATGCCTTTCCGGTTTTATT
The DNA here is from genome assembly GCA_942493025.1 of Paludibacteraceae bacterium. GTDB lineage: Bacteria > Bacteroidota > Bacteroidia > Bacteroidales > Paludibacteraceae > Paludibacter. Next base: position 1,513,006 of record OW818663.1, on the reverse strand, counting down.
GTCGAATCATTGGTCCAAATGTATCGGTCGGATAATTCATTGCGTGTTGCCGATTGAGAAGCCTTAAACCAGGGATGATCGATCGAAGTATGACCGGCTACGAGGTCAAGGCAAACTTTCATATTACGTTTATGCGCTTCCCTGAATAATCGTTTCAAATCGTCGTTAGTTCCATATCGTTTTGCTACACGATAAAAATCGGTGACATCATAACCGGCATCCTGAAACGAAGATTCAAAACAAGGATTCAACCAGATGGCATCAATTCCCAGCCATTTCAGATAGTCGAGTTTGGAAATGATACCATTGATGTCGCCAATACCATCCCCATTCGTATCCTTGAAACTTTGTGGGTATATCTGGTAAAATGCCGCTGTTTTTAGCCAGGCAGGAGCCGGTTTGAAGGAATCTGCCCAAACGCTTAGCGGCAATAAAAGAAATAGCAGTGCAGTGTGTTTTAGTCTCATTTTGGAGAATATAAATTGTGGATTAAATTGGGAAATAAAGGCAATAGTTTGGCTAGTAAGGGAGAAACCAATCTCCCTTACCTATAGAATTAAGTGCGACTAAAAATTATTGAAAAGCAGTATAGCCCGGATTTTGAACCATATTTCTGTCAGCATCATAAGCTGTCAGCGGAATAGGGAACAGAATTTTATAAGCAGGAGTTACAGTCGTTTTTTCGTAACGGGCATCGCAATATTTATTGAAACGAATCAAGTCATTTCGACGGCAATTGTCCCAGTAGAATTCATAACCACGTTCATTAAGAATTTTTTCAAGCGTCAATTCGCTCAATACATAAGCAGCAACTCCACGTTTTACACGAACCGTGTTGATATCAGTCAATGCACCATTCACATCATTGTTCCGGAACTTAGCTTCCGCACGCATCAGGTACGCATCGGTCAGACGGTAGTATTGAAAGTCATTTTCACTTGCACCAGGATAAGTAGTTGTTGGGCTTGGAGCATATTTAACTACACGTATTCCTTGCTCTTCCAGCGAATTGCTGTTGCTGAAATCGGCTGTGAAAACCAACGGACGACCACCATCTTTCGTTTTTAATGCAACTCCGGCCGGACTGTATTGTTGTCCGATAAGAAAACCTAAATTGAAACCCGTTGAACTTTTAAGCCTGTTGTCACTGAAACGTGGATCGGTTGGGTTCCATGTATTGTAGAAGGTTGGAGTGGTACAACAACCCGCCCATAAGTTAGAAGTAAGATACGTTCCAAAGGCCTGATTGTAATCCAACGTCATATTTACCCAAGGAATTCCACCAATACCGATTTTTGAATCGTAGATAATTGGTAAAATAGTTTCGGTTTGATCAGAGTATGTAGCATTATCCGATAAATAAAGCTTCCAGAAATCATCTGCCAATACATAACTACCCGATTTGCCGGTGATGATATCGTCGCATAAACTAATAGTTTCGGCCCATTTGCCGGTTCCGTCACTAAAAGCAGGAGCAGTACCTGTATAAACCTGATAATTCAGATAAATTTTGGCTAAAAGAAGTTGAGCAGCAGCTTTGGTAACGCGACCGTAGGGAACTGCTCCCTTCACCTTCATTGTTGGAATAATTTCATTTAATTCAGAAATCATTCGTTCCACTATTTGCGCACGGTTCATGTACTGTGGCTTTTTAGCATAATCGTAGTCACTCGATTCGCGGAAAGGCATCTGACCAAAACAATCGTTCAGTTGGTACATCGTCAGTGTACGGATAAAGCGAACTTCAGTGATATATTGTTTCACTTTATCCGTTTGCGGAAGTTTTTGCATATAGAACAAAGCCACGTTGCAACGCGCAAATCCAATCAGGTAACTATTCCATGTGTTTTTGATATATGAGTTGGAAGCAGTATAATCATGCGTGAAAATGGTGCGATAATCTGCACTGTTCCAGTTGGCACCACGTGTTGGGAAGACCACCTCGTCGGTACATGTTTCCTGTGCTAACCAACCGGCACCCCGACTTTGTAAGTCGCGAAGAAAGGCATAGGTTGGTGCTACCAGCATTTCTACATTCGTTGAGTCGGCAACTATGGCCGAACCATTCACTTCGTCTAAAACTTCTTCTTTCAAATCCGTACAGGCTGTAGTTCCCAATAAAAGAAAGGCTAGAAATATATTAATTTTTTTCATAAAATTATCTCATTAATAGTTTATAACTCTAAGTTAACCCCAACTGTGAAAGTTCTTGCTTTCGGATAACTTGTCCAACCAATACCCATTGCAGGTACTCCATTCGTGTAACGAGTGGCATTTACCTCAGGATCGTATCCTGTGTAGTTGGTGAATGTAAGTAAGTTCGTTCCAGAAACGTATAATCTTAAACGATTGATATACTTCTGTTTTGCCAGTTTGAAGGTGTATCCCAATGTTGCGTTTGACAACCGTAGGTAGGAGCCATCTTCGATAAAGCGGCTCGAATAGTTCAGCACATTACTTGTTGCTTCACCCGAAGCCACTGCGGTGGCTGTTGTGTTCCAACCGCTCCCGAACATGGTCATTTGATCAATGATATTCGCTAAGTTGTTGTAAACATCATTGCCTTGCACACCATTAAAGTTCAGGCCTAAATCAAATTGTTTCCAGGTTACGTTGGTACCAAAGTTATATGTGAAATTTGGTAATGCATTTCCAATTACACCTTCTATATCGACTCCATTGGCATCTTTAGCAAAAATGCTTTTACCGGCTGAGTCAAAACCCAGGAAAGTTTTACCCCAGAAAGTACCGAGCGATTCGTTGTTTACAATGTATTGTGATGGAGTTCCGGTAATACCCGGGCCACTTGGGTAACCGGTTGGTATTTTAGAAATATCCATGTTTTTTACTTTGTTGTCAATTTTAGAGAAGTTGATATTTGCCGACCAGTTAATGTCTTTGGTGTCGATGATAACCGCATTCAATGCAATTTCAATCCCTTTATTTATAATATTCAAGTCCTTGTTTGTCCATACCATAGCCGATGGGGTAGGCATAGCTGCAGCTGTATACATTTGAACATCAGTAGTATTTTTATAAAATAAATCTACAGTTCCGCTGAGTCTGCCTTTCAACACACCAAAGTCAATTCCCCAGTTGTATTGGGTGGTTTTTTCCCATTTAATGTCCGGATTTGGAGTTCTTACGAGAGTATATCCGGGAGTTATAGTCGATCCGCCATTCAGTACTGCACCGGTAACTGTGCCGAGTGATTCTTGTGATATTTTTGACATGATTTCCTGATTACCGGTAATACCGGCACCTAATCGCATTTTCAAATTGCTGAACATATCCAGTTGTTTGATAAAATTCTCCTCCGACATGCGCCATGCTACTGCCGCTGAAGGAAAATATCCATACTTGTTGTTTTTTCCGAACTTGGTCGAACCATCCGCACGGAAATTTACGGTGAACAGGTATCTATCCAGCAAATTATAATTTAAACGACCAAAGAAAGATTGTAACTCGTTGATGGTTATGTCCGACGAAACCACCACTTGCGTGCTTTTTCCCAATGCCAATTCATTCAAATTATCAATCTCACTTTTTGCAAAACCGGTTTCGGTCATACCGTATGAATATATTCTGAATTTTTGGTAGGATTGTCCTGCAAGTACACTGAACTTATGTGCATCACTAAGTTTAAAATCGTACGTCAGATAGTTTTCTATCAAAGCGTTTCCGAGTTCAACGTTATTGATTGTTGCAGTTCCTTTATCGGTAACGTACGATAACTGAGCATCCTGAGTAACTTTACGGGTTGCCTTTGTTTGATCAACCGACATATTTACTTTGTAGTTTAACCCTTTCGTGATGTTCAACGTAGCCGTCAGGTTACCCAATATACGATCAGTTTGGGTATTGTCATTTGTGAGATTGATCATTGCCAGTGGATTACGAACCTGATCAGAAACCTGATAGTATGTTCCGTTGGCATTGTAAACCGGATAGGTTGGATTTAGTTTAAGCGCCGAAAGTAATAAATCACCTTCAATACCACCGCTTTCACCAAGGGGAGCTCGTTGGTCGTTAGTGCGTGCAGCAGTTAAGCCTGCATCAATGGTCAATCTGTCGTTCAACGCTTTAGCTGATACATTCAAACGTCCGGAGTATTTTTTCAAACCGGTTTTCAAAATGATACCATCCTGATTCATGTAGTTCAACGAAGCACGATAGTTGGAACTTTTATTTCCACCGCTCAACGATAAACTATGGTTTTGTGAGTATGCCGTACGAAAGATTTGGTCTTGCCAGTCGGTGTTTGAGCCAAGGTCGGCAGCTGCCAATCCAAGTGTAACGCGGGCAGCATTGTACTGACTTGCATTTAAAACCGGATATTTCGAAGGTAATTCTGAGACTCCGGCATAGCCTGAATACGAAACTTTACTTTTTCCTTCTTTTCCTTTTTTAGTAGTAACAATCACCACACCGTTTGCTCCACGTGAACCGTAAATTGCTGTTGCTGAAGCATCTTTTAAAGCATCGATAGATTCTATATCATCAGGATTGAGGAAGTTCAACGGATTTTTAGCCGAACTGGAACCAACCCCTGCGGTCGAAGCTCCGGATGGTTGCACATCGGTAATGTCTAATGGGATACCATCAACTACATACAAGGGTTCCTGACCCGAACGGATAGAGTTAGCCCCGCGGATACGAACAGATACGCCTGCACCGGGCTCACCACCGTTAGTAGTTATGTTCACGCCGGGTATTCTGCCCTGTATTAAATCGGTAGGAGAGGTTACTACGCCTTTGTTGAAGTCTCTTTCTTTTAGTGAAGATATAGCACCTGTTAAGTCGCTTTTTTTCTGTACTCCATACCCGATAACTACCACCTCGTCCATTAATTGGGCATCTTCGGCAAGCACAATTTTTAAAGTTTCTTTCGAGGCTTTACTTGTTTGAGGTTTGTAACCAATGAATGAGAATGTCAATGTTGCATCCGACTGTGGTACTTTGAGCGAAAACTGACCGTTTATGTCCGAAACTGTACCTGTTCCGGTACCTTTTACAATGACTGTAACTCCGGCCAAGGGTTGATTTGCTTCGTCTGTTACAATTCCATTGACAGATGTCGGTGCCGGATTATCGACCCTGCCATTTTCCTTTTTTTCGCTTTTCGAATTGAATACGATGATTTGACGATCGCTGAACTTGTAGCTAATATCAGTTCCTTCCAATAGTTTTTTCAGAATGGTATCAACTGTTTCGTTTTTGACGCTGATACTTACTTTCTTTTTCGAGTCGATTACGTTGTCGTTGAAAATAAAAATGAATTGACTCTTTTTCTCAATTTCACGAAAAACATCTTTGATGTCTTTGTTCTTAACTGTGAGAGAAATACGGGTTTGTTGGCTGTAGGGTACAGCCGGTTTTGCGGAAACGATTCCGGCAAAAAGAAAAATGGAAATTAGAATACTAAAAATTCGTAACGAATGATAGATTCTTGCTGTATCCATGTGTGGAGAAGCATTATTTTTCATATTTTTACATCGATTTTGATAAATAACATAAGATTACTTGTTTTAGACTTGTTTTTCAAAGTCACTACCGGGGAATAGTCTCAATATTTCCCGGTTTTTTTTGTCGGTGTATTATTCTTTCATTTCTGCATATTTTTATGGATTTAAGGTTTTACATCTATTTTTATCGATTTTTTCATGTGTTTATAGTCTATCGGGCAGATGGTGGCAATCACTTTTAAAGCTTCATCCACATTGTTGTTCAAATCCAGTTTCCCGGTTATATGTATTTCATCCAGTACATTAGGCTTGTAGTCGAACTCAACGCCATAGTAATTGCTTAGTTCATTCAATACATTGCCTAAATTTTCACTACTGAACGATAGAATGCCATCCTTCCAACTGATGTATGGGAATACGTTAACTTCGTTGACCGATTGCATTTGACTTGTTTTGTCAAATGAATAGCGCTGGTTTGGAACGATTTTCGTTTCGTCGCTCGATCCTGAGCGAACTTTTACAGATCCTGTAACCAACACTACCGATTGTTCGTTTTCTCCCGGATAGGCCGAAACATCAAAACTGGTTCCCAGCACTTCAACATCCATCAATTCGGTTTTTACGATAAACGGACGTTTCTTATTTTTAGATACTTCCAGAAAAGCTTCGCCCTGAACATAGATTTCGCGTTCGTTTTGGGCAAACATGGTTGGGAAAATCACTTTACTGCCCGGACGAACCGTAACCCGAGAACCATCTGCAAAAGTCATTGAAGCTCTTTTCCCTTTCGGTACTATCAATTGACCAAAATATTTTTCGGAAAGCTTTGAGATATTCAATGATATGCGCTCGCCTTTCGATGTTTTCAGTGTTATTTCACCCTCATTGCTCAGCAACACTTCCGTTCTGTTCGATAGTGTTATTTGCGATTTGTCGGGCATTAGCAATTTTATTTCAGACACCGAATCAACCGATACTTTAGCTACAATTGTTTTGTAATCTATATCGTTATTCAATCCGAATAAAAAATAGGAGCTAAACCCGATAACCAATAAAATACTGGCTGCTATCGACCCAATTTTTATCCATTCATTTATGCTGCGGTGCTTTTTGCGTCGGTCAACGGTTTCCGATCTCACATTTTCCCACATTTTTTCAATGGATTTGTCGCTCAATGTGGGTTCATTGTTTGCGATTCCCTGTAAAATTTGCATCGCTGCCGCCATTCTTCGGGCTAATTGTGCATCTTTAGCCATCAACGACGTGAAGAATGCTCCGGCATTACCGGTTGGATTTTTTACCCAACCAACAAAGTCGGCATCTTCCAACCACTGTTCAATTTCGTATTCTTTGTAAGTCTCTAAATTCTTCATTTTGTCTGGTTAAATTTCTTTAGTTCTATTGTTTACTGAGGTAACGGGTTATTTGAAAAATGTGTACTCAAATTTATATAGAAATTTATTTGAAAATAGATTTTTTATAAATGTACTCTGCCTTTTGATGTTTAAGGTGTTTGTAATAGGTAGATTGTGTTTTTTAATTGAAAGCAAGATAGATGAGTAGTGCCAGGTTTAATAAAAGTTCCTTGCGGAGTTTTTCTACCGAGCGATGGATTAAATTTCGGGCTGATTGATAATTCATCTCCAATAAATTACTAATCTCTTCGAGCGACATATCCATGGTGTAACGAAGGTAAATAGCTTCGCGTTGGCGGGCAGTGAGGGCAAGTAGTCCTTTTTTTAATCGCGACTTTTGCACTATTTGTTCCCAGTCGTCCTCTTTGTCGGCTTCTTCGGGATTGGCAATTTCAAAAGGCAGGAGAGTGGACGATAATGAAATGGTGTCTTTGCGGGAGTAGAGCGCATCTATCAACTTATTTTTTAATGCGCGGAAAAGGTAGAGGCGGATATTATCCGTAGTTCCAAGGTTGAGGCGGTTGTTGTAAAGTTTGATGAATAATTCTTGTATGGAGTCCTTCACCATTTCTTCATCCTGAATAAATTTCACACCGTACCTGAATAACATTTGAACATGCCCGTTGAAAATCTCAGAAAACGCTTTTTCATTTCCGTTTCTGAAATCCTCCCACAATTCAAAATCATGGCTATCGTCATTAGTTATTATTGGTTCGGACATGTTCTATCAATCGGTATTATTCCTGGCTCAAATCAGTTGTTTTTTATCTCGAATCGTTTCTCTTTTAATTAGGAAAAGCCATGGTCATACAGATTTTCTGTTGCAAACGACTAAATAGTTGTCATTCAGAAAATAAGAAGTTGTTTTAACTGTGACTTTGAAGTATAACGCCCTTTTAAATATTTGTGTACTCAATTATTGGAGGTAAAAGTACTAAATTCAAAAATTAATTTCGGGTTTTAACGCTGACGATGTAGGGGAATAGGCTATTATTTATAGTTCTATATTTATTTCTGTAGTGACACCTGGTTTTAATAACAAAAAAATGCAGAGCTACGGTTAAGTAACTCTGCATTTATAAAAAATATCCAGTTTATTGGGAAGCTTACAATATCAGCATTGCATCTCCATAAACACCAAATTTATAACCTTCTTTGATAGCCACATCATAGGCATTCATTACCTTGTCGTAATCACCAAAGGCTGCTGTAAGCATTATCAGTGTTGAGTAGGGTAAGTGAAAGTTTGTAATCAGTGAATTGGCAACAGTGAAGTCGTATGGAGGGAAAATAAACTTGTTTGTCCAACCATCGTAAGCTTTAATTTTACCTTCGGTGCCGGCTACGGTTTCCAAAGCGCGCATAACGGTTACACCTACTGCGCAGATGTTTCTGTTCTCGTCGTGTGCTTTGTTTACCTGGTTAGCAGTATCGAGCGTAACCAACATTTGTTCCGAATCCATTTTATGTTTGGTAAGATCTTCCACATCAATTTCACGGAAATTACCCAGACTCATGTGCGAAGTAACAAAAGCAGTGTCAATACCTTTAATCTCCATGCGTTTCATCAACTCACGACTAAAGTGCATACCTGCTGCAGGAGCCGAAACAGCACCTTCGTTTTTCGCAAAAATAGTCTGGAAACGATCTGCATCTTCCGGTTCAACTTCACGCAGAATATTGCGTGGTAGTGGAGTTTCACCCAATGCATAAAGTCCTTTTTTGAATTCATCGTGTGTGCCGTCGAACAAGAAGCGAAGCGTACGTCCACGCGAGGTGGTATTGTCGATTACTTCGGCCACAATAGAATCATCCTCGCCAAAATATAATTTATTTCCGATACGAATTTTTCGGGCAGGCTCTACAAGTACATCCCAAAGACGCATTTCGTGATTTAGTTCACGTAACAAAAAAACTTCAATTTGTGCACCCGTTTTTTCTTTATTCCCGAATAAACGTGCAGGGAAAACTTTAGTGTCGTTAAAAATGAACAAGTCCTCTTCGTTGAAATATTCAAGTACATCTTTAAATGTTCTGTGTTCTATTTCCCCAGTTTTACGATGTAACACCATTAAGCGTGATTCGTCACGGTGATTGGAAGGGTGTTGAGCTATTAACTCATCCGGTAGTTTGAACTTAAACTTAGATAACTTCATATTCTTTTTTGTTTTATTTGTTTTAATTTAATGCCTGCTTAATCACTTAAGTAGGTTGTTATTCCTCAGTCGCTGAGGTATTTGTCGAATTTTTCATTTCTGTTTCTTCTATATGTTGTATCAAATCATCGATTTGCCAACAATCTTGTAGCTGAACCTCCCCAATGCGGGTACGTTCCAGGCCAATTAAATGTGCTCCACTTCCCAGTGCTAAGCCAATGTCGCGAGCCAAGGCTCTGATGTAAGTGCCTTTGCTACAAACAACTCTGATTTTTAAGACGGGAAGCGAGAAATCTAATACCTCAATCTCATCTATAACCAGCAACTTGGCTTTTAGTTCAACTTCCTGCCCATCGCGTGCATAATCGTAGGCGCGCTTGCCATCTACTTTCACAGCCGAGTAAACCGGCGGTACTTGCCATATTTCTCCCAGAAAACGTGGAATCACTTCATCCACCAGTTCGCGGGTAATATGTTCGGTAGGGTAGGTACCATCAATCGGCAATTCTAAGTCGAACGACGGAGTAGTAGCTCCTAACCCCAGCGTGGCTATATATTCTTTTGTCTGATACTGAAAAGTTTCAATCTGCTTGGTACATTTACCGGTGCAAATAATCATTACACCTGTTGCCAGAGGATCGAGCGTGCCCGCATGACCCACTTTCAGCTTTTTTATCTTCAAGGTTTTTTGCAATTTCCACCGCACCTTACTCACCAGATTGAACGATGTCCAATTCAATGGTTTCGCCACATGCAATACTTCTCCTTTTTCGAAATCCATTCTATTTATAATTTTGAGACAAGCAATTGTTACGTTAATTCATATAAACCGTCAGCGAGTAAGACTCGTAACCTGTCTACCGCAGGCAGGCCTGTAACTAAATCTCCTTGTAACTTCTATCTCCTGGGTTCTATTACATTATGCTTAAATCCATTCCCATAGCCAGCAATACCAGGATCACCACCCCGACGATTATGCGATAATAGCCAAATGCTTTGAAACCGTATTTTGTAAGGTATCCAATAAAAAATTTGATAGCAGCCATAGCCACTAAAAACGCTACTACATTACCAATCAATAAAGTGGTTAGGTTGTCCGACAGCATCGAAACGCCGGCAGGATCCATAATCAACTTCAATAATTTATATCCCGAAGCAGCTGCCATTGTAGGTACCGCCAAAAAGAAGGAAAACTCAGCCGCATTTTTGCGTGTCAGTTTGGTTGACATACCTCCGACGATAGTGGCCATAGAACGCGAAACACCCGGTATCATGGCGATACATTGGAAAAATCCAATTTTCAATGCCCGCTTCCAATCCATAGTCTGGTCTTCGTTAGTGGTATTGAACCATTTGTCAACAAAAAGCATTAATACGCCACCGACAATCAGCATGATAGCTACCACAGTTACGTCTTCGAGCAAAGCATCAATTTTATCGCTGAACAGAAAACCCAAAGCTAAAGCGGGTAGCACAGCAATAATAAGCTTGTAATAGAAATCAAAAGTTTGAAAAAAACGTTTCCAGTACAATACAACTACCGATAGGATGGCTCCGAACTGGATATTTACTGTAAATGCTTTTACAAATTCGGTGCTTTCTACTGCCAGTAGTTTTTGGGCAATTATCATGTGACCTGTTGATGAAACGGGTAAAAATTCCGTGAGTCCTTCAACAATGGCAATGATAATGGTTTGAAGTATATTCATTTTTCTTATTTAAAAGTTGTGCGATAAAGTACATAATATTCTTATCGACCGATTATTTACTTTTCTTTTTAAATAAGATGGCGAAGATGATAAAGATAAATCCCGAAAAAGCAATCACCGGACCTACTGTGATACGACGTGTGCTGAAAATATCCGGATTAAATTCTGTACCGGTTGTTGAGCCGGTCATTAGTGCAAAGCCTAAAACGATAATGGCAAAACCAATGGCAATCAATATCAAATTAATTTTCTCTAAGGTGAAACGGGTGTTATTTTCCATGAATTTATATTGTTTATTTTTTTGTTGTCTTTAATCTTTAATCTTTGTTCTTTTGTCTATTGTCTTTCCTCTTAAATAAAATACATATCATTCGTATTCATTCTCAGGTATCGGCCTACCGCCAGATAAGATGAAATAGCGGTGAGCACTGCGCCTAAAATGATCACAATACCACATACTATAATCGCAGTAATTGGTTGAATGATGGTACCCGTCATGCCAAATTGGTATTGCACGAAATTGATAACACCAAAGAGCAAGACAATTGCTATTACGGACGCTATTAAACCATTTATCATACTGCTTACCATGTAAGGCTTACGAATAAACCAGTGAGTGGCACCTACCAGTTTCATGGTGTTGATGAGAAAACGATTTGAATACAAGGCCAAACGTACTGTATTGTTGATAAGTGCTATGGAAACAACAAGCAGGATAATAGCTATTCCAATCAGAATAAGACTTACTTTTTTTACATTGTCGTTTACCAGACTAACCATATCTTTTTGATAAACAACGCGCTTGATACTCCCGAAAGCCTTTAGCTTCTTTTGTATCATATTTACGCTGTCATTATTTGCATATGCTTCATTGAGCTTAACTTCTAAGGAGGCCATTAAAGGGTTATAACCTAAAAACTCCTTTGGATTTTCTCCCAGACTGGCGATATGGTCTTTCAATGCATCTTCTTTCGAAATATACTCTACCGATTTTGCATACGGCGCACCCAGTAAATAGGTCTGAACCCTTGCCTCATCGTTTTTAGTAGCTTCATCGTTGAGTATGATAGATAAGTTAATGTTCTCTTTTACGTAAGTGGTCATATCCCGACCCACAAAAAGCAGCAAACAAACCAGTCCTACCAGAAACAGTACAAGTGACGTACTAATGGTGGATGTCAAATGCAGATTCCAGAAACAGGGTTTTGATACTTTGTTCTTCGTTTTCATTTTTATAAGGAGTTATTCTGTTCAATTTAATTATGCTTTTACTTCATCTTTTTTGCTGCTTTTCCATTGCCAAAACAAAAAGGCAAGGATACAAGCTAGTAGCGCTATCGACGAAATAAGTGCTGCCATATTACCATAGCTATACGATTTTGGTTCGAAGCGGAATTCAATATCGTAGTTACCGGCTTTTAGCGGCATAGCACGTAACAAATAATTGGCACGCACGTACGGTACTTCTTTTCCTGCAATGTATCCAGTCCAGCCTTTGTCGTAGTAAATTTCCGAGAATACAGCCACCTGATCGCTTTTTGAGCTGAAGTTATACGTCAAATGATTTGGTTTATAAGTTGTCAATGCTATGCGTGCAGTGCTATCGGCAGTTAGTGTTGTTGGTAGTTGAGCAGCAAACGCTTTATCTACCACCATCTCCGTTTTGGTGTTTATTTCACCTACCAATTTCATTTCTTCATTAGCATCGGCCGCTACGCGTATGTTTTTTACAAACCAGGCATTTCCGTTGGCATGTGGGTTCACAAGCGGAGCAGCTTCTTTATTGTAAATAAGGTATTTCAGGTTCAACATGTTCAGCACACCTAACGAATCCATAGTGTTTGTAATAATATCCGGAGTTTGGGCACGTTGGAATGTTCCGAACAATCGACCTATTTCTTTATCCAACTGCATATTAATCAATTCCTGATAGCGGCGCAATTTGGCAGCGTGGTACCCTCCGATATTTTTATGGAAATATGATGGAGTAGCATCGTTGAAAATATTTGATGTAGCATCCAATACCCTAAACTGTGATTTATCCTGCAATATTGCATTGTCGGCAACCGTTGGTTTAATCAATGTTTCAATTTGGCGTTTGCGTTGGAAACTGCTATCGTTCAGGTAACGTTTTGCAACAGGCACCATATCAACAAGGATGATGACTGCAAAGCAAACATAAGCCAGGTTCTTTTTCAAAATATTTTTTGTGTACAACCAAATTAATCCGGCTGCAGCCAACACAAACATCAATGAGCGAAGCGCATCACTGCGCAACATAGCGGCACGGTCGAGTGGGAGGGTTTCTTTCAGAAATGAGTAGTCGCCCTGAAACTGAGCATCAGCAGGGTTTTTGATGGAATCTGCCACAAAACTTCCCGATAAAGAAGGAATTAAAGCAAATAACAACGCGATACCACCTACAATACCTGCACTGATAGTCACAGCGCGTAGCAATACTTTTTTGTCTGTTTTATCGTTGAAAACTTCTTTCAATGCCAGTAAAGCCATCAACGTAATTCCAAATCCGGTGGCTACCAGGGTCATCGATACCGTACGGAACTTGTTGTACATGGGAGCATATTTGATAAACAGCTCGGTAAGCCACATAAAATGCTCACCCCACGATAACATTAATGTCAATGCAATCATGGGTAACAACCACCATTTTGCGCGACGGTCAACGAGGAAGAAGCCAAGTACAAACAAGAAACAAATGATAGCACCAATGTACACCGGCCCCGAAGTGCCGGGCTGCGTTCCCCAGTAAAGAGGTAATTGCATATCTTTCATCATGGTGTCTACATTGGCAGCACCCAGACTGGTCAGTTTTTTACCTGTTTCGCTATCGGGGGTCAATGTACCACCACTTGCGCCACCTTTGAAGTTCGGGATAAGCAAGGTCATTGTTTCGTCGATGCCGTAACTCCAGTTGGTGATATATTCCGAATTTAAACCATGTTGTGAACTCCTGCTGTCTGTAGTGAGTCCATTCGAATCGCCACGCATGGTGTATTTGCCATATTCGTAGGTAGTCAGCAGTGTAGTGGCATTCATGCCAACAGCAATAATAGCTCCTGCAGCAAGCATTCCTGCCGATTTAGCAAACTCAGCTAACTTCTTGTCTTTGAAGCTGTAAATGAATTCAACGATACCAAAAATCAAGAGAACGATAACCGTATAATATAAAATCTGAACGTGATTGGCACGGATGGCCAGGCTTAGAAAAATAGCTGTAAGCAAACTTCCCGCCAGACGTCTGTCTCTGAAAGCCATGTAAACACTACCTATAAGCGGTGCCATGTAAGCAATGGTTATGGCCTTGGAGGTGTGCCCCGCCAGTATAATGATGAAGTTGTAGGAGGCAAACGAGAAAGCAATGGAACCCACAATGGCCAACCATGGATTAAGTCGGAAAGCCAACAAAAGAATATAAAAACCTATTAAGTATAACAATAGGTTGTAGATGGTATTTGGGAAAAAGTGAATCACATCTTCAACGTATTTAATAGCGTTGTAAGGCTGATTCATCGAAATCTGATAGGTTGGCATTCCTCCAAACATAGAGTTGGTCCACAAAGTCACTTCATCATGTGTGGTATTATAGTCCATGGTTTCTTTAGCCATGCACATCCAACTCTCAGAGTCGTGTCCCAGTAACTGTTTTCCTTCCAAAACAGGGGTGAAATACATAAAAGAAATGCAGATAAAAAGCAGGATAGCAGCAATGTGCGGAGCAAATTTGGTAAGAGCAGTTTTATTCATGTTTATACGCTTCGTTGGCTGAAAAGTAGTTTTTGGGAAAAATCATACAAAAGTACATCATTTCTTCACAATTGCAGTCCGCAAAACGGTTAATAATTGTTGAATTATATATTTGATATAGTATAGAACTAAAAAAAACACCACTGAGGTATCATGAATTATGAGAGGTTAATATTAGAATCCTGAAAGGATTCAATGTGAATAGCCATCGGTGAAACCGGTGGATAATGAATAAAGTCGACCCAGAACCCCGAATGGGGTTCAATATCACACATTTATATATTGAACCCCATTCGGGGTTCGCATTCACGCTCTGTTTTTTCCACGGGTTTCGCCCGCGGTTATTCATATTCAAGTCCTTCGGACTTGTAAAATTGTACAAGGCTTTAGCCAAATTTTAAATACTATTTGGCTAAAGCCAATATATTCTCCACCATCAGCCAGTCCCATTCCGATAAATCGGAATAAATTGCTGGGACGGCAATTGATATAAAAAATACAACATTATATTGTTCACATTACTTAGTGTTCTGTATTTATGAGACACTAAGTGCATCTAAGTGCACTTAGTGTCTTAGTGGTTATTCTTAAGCAGTCATTCTTATTTATTTGTAATTAAATGATATTTCATGCTGTCTAAACATTCATATACATCCGTATTCTCTTTCGAATTGATATGGAAATCCTCGTTTTACTGTCTTAGTTAGCTTCCTTTTGCCTTGGCACATTAGCAAAAAATCTGTACTTTTGCAGAACAAAACTCATTTTAAAGAGTTTCATCATCATGAACAAGCAAGAATTATTAAATATACGTGCCGATTTTCCCATCCTCGATGAGAAAATTTACAATAAAGACCTCATTTATTTCGATAATGGTGCTACCACTCAAAAGCCACGCGCCGTGGTCGAAAAAATAGAGGAGGGTTATTACCATCTAAATGCCAATATTCATCGTGGCGTTCACTATTTAAGTCAGAAAGCTACCGAAGCGCACGAAGCGGCCCGAATTACGGTGGCTGAGTTTCTGAAAGCTGCCAAACACGAAGAGATTATCTTTACACGTGGTACCACCGAAGCTATTAACCTGGTGGCAACGAGCTTTGGCGACGCGTTTTGTAAGGCGGGCGACGAAGTGGTGGTTTCTGTTATGGAGCATCATTCTAATATTGTTCCCTGGCAGATGCTGTGCGAACGAAAAGGCATGACCCTGCGTGTTATCCCTGCCAACGAAAAGGGTGAACTGGATCTTGAGGCTTTTAAAGCGCTGCTCAACGAACGCACTAAGATTGTTTCCATTGCCCATGTATCTAATGTGTTGGGAACGATAAATCCGGTGGCCGAAATTATTCGCATTGCACACCAAAAAAACATTCCTGTATTGGTAGATGGGGCGCAGTCTGTACCTCATATTCCGGTAAATGTGGTGGAGTTGGATGCCGACTTCTACGTTTTTTCGGGTCACAAAATATATGGTCCGACGGGCATTGGCGCGTTGTACGGAAAAGAAAAATGGTTGAATGCTATGCCACCGTATCAGGGTGGGGGTGAAATGATTGCCACCGTTACCTTCGAAAAAACAACGTACAACGAATTACCGTTCAAGTTTGAAGCCGGAACGCCCGAGTATATCGGATCTACCGCTTTGGCAGAAGCTTTGCGATACGTGCAAGCTATTGGAATGGATAAAATTGCGGCACACGAACACGATTTGTTGGTGTACGGTACAGAACGACTTATGGAAATTGAAGGCATGCGCATTATTGGTACTGCCGACCAAAAGAGCTCGGTTATCTCGTTTCTGGTGGGAAATATACATCCTTACGATATTGGCATGTTGCTTGATAAATTGGGCATTGCGGTGCGTACCGGGCATCATTGTGCACAGCCGCTGATTGATTCGCTGGGTATACAGGGAACCGTGCGTGCGTCGTTTGCATTTTACAATACCAAAGAAGAAATTGATGTGTTTGTTACTGCACTGAAAAGAGTGGTGACGATGTTGGAATAGGAAACAGAGGTAAGAGGTAAGAGGTAAGAGGTAAGAGGTAAGAGGTAAGAGGTAAGAAGTAAGAGGTAAGAGGTAAGAGGTAAGAAGTAGGAAGTAGGAAGTAAGAAGGAATATAAAGTAAATCATATAGAGTTACATATAACTCAAAAATAAAAAACTCGCAACTGTATTATGACAATTAATGAATTACAAGATGGAATAATTGAAGAGTTCAGCATGTTCGACGACTGGATGGATAAGTATGCCTTATTAATTGATTTAGGCAATTCGCTCGAATCGCTCGAAGATGCAGGTAAAACACCACAGAATATTATTGAAGGTTGTCAGAGCAGGGTGTGGCTACATGCCGAAATGAAAGACGGATTGGTTCTTTACCGTGGCGAAAGTGATGCAGTGTTGGTGAAAGGAATTGTGTCGCTGCTTATTCAGGTGCTTACCAAGCATACGCCCGACGAAATTATCAATACCGAACTGTATTTTATCGATAAAATTGGTCTGCGCGAACATCTTTCTCCAACTCGCTCCAACGGTTTGGTGGCGATGGTAAAACAAATGAAAATGTACGCGTTGGCTTTTAAAGCAAAAAACGGTATTTAGTGATCAGTTAACAGTGATCAGTTATCAGTAAATAGTTTTCTGATAGTATAAATATAGCATCGGCTGAGTTTCAGAAATGAAATTCAGCCGATTTTTTTAGGAGATTGCAATTCCGATTGCGATATTTCAATGCCGTGAATAAGATCGTTTGTTATTCGGAATCGGAATTCCGAACTCCCGCCTTTCCACTTTCACTAACAAGCTGCGTTCACGCACCGATTCACTGCGTTCACGCACTGATTTGGTGCGTTATCGCACCTTTCGACCTCGATGTTTAACCAATCCGGTGCGATGTCGCAGCTTTTCACTGCGTTCACGCACTGATTTACCGCGTTCACGCACTGAATTGGTGCGTTATCGCACACTTTGACCCCGATGTTTAACCAATTCGGTGCGATGTCGCACTGATTTACTGCGTTCACGCACACTTTGACCCTGAATCAGCACCCATACTGTCGATTCGGCAGGATGTAGGTTGATTTGTCATGTTTTGCGAGATGTTCGAAGGTGAAAAATCAACTTTACCTTTCAAAATTATAATTATAGTGCAAGCTTGAGAGCGTGAGTTATAGGGCATTTTTTTTCGGTTTGTCAAGTCTGTATAATATTATTCCTAAAATTGCTCCACTCAAAAGTCCACCAATATGCGCTGCGTTGTCTATTCCTCCAGTCAGGCCCCAAAGTAAACTAATCAAAACATAAATACCAGAAAATAAAAGAACTCCACCGCCTTCACCTCTTGGAAATGCTTTTGTTAATGCGAGCGCAACTAAAGCACCATAAAGTCCAAAAATTGCGCCTGAAGCTCCAACACTAATTGTGTTAGAATACCACCAAATACTTGCAAGACTTCCACAAAGTCCAGATATAATATATAATATGAAATAGTTCTTGCGTCCCAAAAATGGTTCTGCAAAAATTGCTGCTATTACAAGCCCACTTATGTTTAAAACTAAATGCATAATACCACCGTGCAAAAACATACTTGTCAATAATCTCCACCACTCACCATTTGTTGTTTCAAAACGTCTGTTTGCACCCCATTCAAGGAGTTCACGTCCATTTGGAGAAATTAAGTTGATGCCAGATAAAATCATTAAAATGAAAACAAGTAGATTTAAATCTAATATGATTGAAGTTGCGAAATGCTCTCCTTTTGGAATTAGATAATTTAGTATGTCAATCAAATCATCTTGTTTTGGTTTCTTCCCTTGAAGAAATTTTTTCCTTTCTGTATCACTGTAAGCAGGAAACATTAGCCCAATAAGCAAAACAGCGAACCCAATTCCAAATGACCCAAATATCCATACAAATTTATTTCCATTTCTATCTTCAAATCTTTCTTTAATCGGTTCTAATACAATAAAAGTATTATCTGCTGACTTATTTATTCTATTTTCGATAGCTTTCAAGTAACACTTTTTATGATCCGAAGTTGGGGTTCTTTCAAAATGGTCAAAATCGTAATAGTTGTAATGATTCATCTTTTGAATACACTCGCCGAAAAACACTTTATAAAGTCTTTCCTTTTCTTCGTTACTGAGTTTGTTGCTAATATGTTCCTTGTACTTCACTCCATACCATTGTTTTGGCATATTTTCAATACGTTGAGTTGAGTCGACAAGTATTGGAGCTACAAAGTAAATATTAATATTTAGTGTCTCGTTATATTTTCCACTAGTTCTGAAGTCTGTGTATGAAGTCCCATAAAATGGGGTAACTGTAAATTTTGACAATCTGTAATAACGTGCTTTTTCGACTTTGTTTATTTCATTTATATTTGAAAGTTGTTGTAGTTTGCCAGTCGAAGTGGTCAAATAGTTCTGTGAAACCAAAAGACAAGCTGTAATTGTGCTGGCTGATATTAATTGAAAGAAAAAGTGTCCGTTATCAGCACGTTTGAACAATAAAACACGCAGTCTAGGGCGTAACCAAATTAAAACTGGTATCCATGGCAATCCCAACGGTATCCAAATAGTCCAAAACTCTTCTTTGATATTAATTATGTCATATTGGATTGTCAACACCCAACGAGTAAATGCTAGTCCTAGAATTGTGCATAAAGCAATAATTAGGAATGTCGGAATAATGTGTTTTAATACGGAAATATAATTCATTTTTGTTTGCAAAGTTTGTTGTTTTTTTTGTATAATGCCATATAAAACAGATGTATACGCAACTCTATTATCCATATTTCTCGATTTGGCAGGATATGCGCGGTAAAGTTGAGCATGTTCCCACTTGTCATTAATTGCGGGAACCTTTCTCTTTTTTTCGCACTCCAAAAATACAAACTCTTTTTAATGCTACCAACAATAGTTCTGATTATTTTTAGATAAATTAAAATGTCATTTTTAGATGTGGCATCGCTGAATAAAAGAACCACCTCTACTGTGCAGTTGAGGTGGTTCATCATTATAAATGTCTATCTGTAGGTTTTTATTCTCAGAAAAATCGGTATTTTGTAGGGTAGTGCCCCGTGGCAGTTTACTTCTACTGTACGGCTTTTTAGTTTCGCCACGTGGAGTTTCTCTCTCAATGACCTCACTTCTAAAATTCTATTCCGTTATTCTCCGTCTATTCTGTGTGTTCTGTGTGCGAATTATCAATTATGAATTAATCTCACCCTCTTGTAAACACCATTTTGTTCTCGCTCGATAGTTTTTCGCTGTACCAGTATCCTTCCGACGAAAAGCCCCGGAGGTCTTCGATGTTTTCAATTCGGTTATCAATTACGTATCGGGCCATGAGTCCGCGTGCTTTCTTAGTGTACATTACTATCGGTTTATAAACGTCGTCTTTGTTTTCAAGAAACTCGAAATCAATCACCTTTGCTTTCAAAGTATTGCGGTTGATGGATTTAAAATACTCGCCCGAAGCAAGGTTGAGCACCGTTTTTGGCTTGCCGCTGGCATTCACGGCTTTATTGAGCCATGCGGTTAGCTTGTCGCCCCAAAACGCATACATGTCTTTGGCGGTGTCTACTTGCAGTTTGGTGCTTATTTCCAGTCGGTAGGGCTGTATTAAATCCAGTGGTCGGAGTGCTCCGTACAATCCGGACAGAATGCACAGATGCGATTGAGCGTATTCGAAGTCGTCGTTGCTGAAGCTCTTTGCATCCAGTCCGTGAAACACCTCTCCGTTGAAAACCAAAACGGCTTGCTTGGCATTGGTCGGTGTAAAGGGTTTCTTCCAGTTGAAATACCTGTCGGCATTGAGCTGTCCCAGATTAGCATTTATGCTCAGCAGTTTTGAAAGTTCGTAGGCCGACAGTTGTCTGATTTCATGTACCAGTTTTTCGGCTTCTTTCAAATAAGTGGGTTGTGTAAATGTGTTTGTCAGTTGCTGTGGAGCAAAGTTTTGTATTTTGGCAGGCGAGAGAAGAATAAGCATGTGTAATTGTGTTGGTGTTAATTGAAATGCGATGTGTGCTGCACTTTAAGTGGTGGCGATAGTAATTGAATAGTGATTGTTATTACCAACAAAATGCAGTCCGATGAATTTTGAAAGCAAATGTACAAAAAATAAAACGACAACTAAGCGAAGGCTCGTTGTCGTTTTGGTTATTCTAAAAATTCTCAGGCTTTCTTTTCGTCCGCTTTTGTCGCAGCTTTGCTTTTGTCGAACATTTCTTCTGCTTTGTCTTTGATGTTTTCGGTCACATCTTCTGCTTTATCCTTGGCAACTTCCACTTTGTCTTTTACACTCTCCACCACTTCACTAACTTTTGTTTTGGCAGTGTTGATGGCTTCTTCTACTTTTGGTTTTGCAGTTTCAACCATATCTTCCACCTTGTCTTTGACATTTTCCACCACATCTTCTGCTTTGTCCTTGGCAACCTCTGCTTTGTCTTTGACACTTTCCACCACTTCGCTGACTTTTGTTTTGGCTGTGTTGATGGCTTCTTCTACTTTGGGTTTTGCAGCTTCAATCGCATCTTCCACTTTGTCTTTTGCATTTTCGAATGTGTCTTTCGCCGTTTTAATAGCATTTTCTACTTGTGGGCTTTTTGCGAAAGTCTCCACTTTTTCTTCTACCTGATCTTTTAAATCATCGAGTTTTTCGGTTAGATCTTCTGTTTTTTCTTTGATGTCTTCCCATACTGTTTCGGCTTTATCGCCTACTTGATTAGCTGTTTCGTTTGTTGAACCGAAGAGCTTCGAAATAAAGTTTTTTAATCCCATAACGTTGTGTTTTTAGTTAATACTTTGCAAATATATATTTTTATTTTCATATAATCACATAAAATACAACAGAATAAACAACTACTCTGCGTTAAAGAATGTATAAATTACCTATTTGTAGCGGTTCCAAAGCAGCACTAAGTCCTGACTGTGAAAAAGAAAAACGGACTTGCCAATTTGGCAAGTCCGTTTTAATGATATATTTATTTAATCTTTTAGATTTTTCCTTGTTCCAACATCAATGTTCTTGTTGGCAAATCACATACTTCAGTTGGACCGTAGTATTGAATAGGACCCGGGTAGATATAGCTTGTTTTGTCATCAGCCCAGTCTTCACGTACCGATTTGAAGAATTGGAAAGGAGCTCCGTCCAAACGAACCAATGCTTTTTGAATAACCGGTTTCATTGCACCGTGGCGTTTTTCCATGTTCATCATAGTCGTAATTGGCACCCCACCGGCAATCCATTCGGCTGCAGGAGCAGTTAAGTTACGTACCGATGACATATAACCTGTTTTACCTTCCGAAATCAAAACAGAAGCAGTATATCCTAATGAATAGGTATAGTCAGCATCGAAATTTGATGGAATGGCACAACGTCCTTCGTAACCGAAGAAGTGGTTGATAGCAGAGAATTTGCCTTTATATTTGCCTTCGGCTTTCAATTGGGCCAAACGTTTAGCTACCATTTCGATCAACAGTTTTTCTGTTTCAATCAATGATACTTGTACGTTTCCGTGTGGATCGCGATCCATGGTCAATTGTTTAGCAATGCCTTTTGGTAAGCTGCGGTAAATGTCAGAGCTAACCGGCGACAACATACCTTTTACATATTGACGTTTTTCTTCGTCGGTGCTCAATGCCACGAAGTCATCGTTGTGAGCCAACAAGTCGTTCAATTCAGAGATTAATGTTTTCATTGCAGGAATGAATTCAATTAATCCTTCAGGAATCAAAATAGTACCGAAGTCCAATCCGTGGTTAGCACGGTTTACGATTACTTTTACGATATCGTCCACCACACCGTTAAGCGTCATGTTGTTTGCTTCTACTTCTTCCGATACAATACAAATGTTTGGTTGGCTTTGCAAAGCACATTCCAGTGTAATGTGTGAAGCCGAACGACCCATAAGGCGGATAAAGTGCCAGTATTTTTTTGCTGAGTTAGCATCACGTTGAATGTTACCAATCAATTCGGAGTACACTTTACAGGCAGTGTCAAAACCAAATGAAGTTTCGATCATTTCGTTTTTCAAGTCACCATCAATTGTTTTCGGGCAACCAATCACCTGGATACCTGTCTTTTTTTGAAGGTAGTATTCGGCCAATACACAAGCGTTGGTGTTTGAATCGTCACCACCGATAACAACAACAGCGTTGATACCAAGTTTTTTACAGATTTCAGCACCATCTTCGTATTGCGCTTCTTCTTCCAGTTTTGTACGACCAGAACCAATAATATCGAAACCACCGGTGTTGCGGTATTCTTTTACCACTTCTTCGGTTAGTTCAATGTATTTATGTTCCACTAAACCACTTGGACCTCCAAGGAAACCATACAATTTATTGTTAGGATTCAATGCTTTTAATCCATCGAAAATACCAGAAATAACGTTGTGACCACCCGGAGCCTGACCTCCCGATAGAATTACACCAACACCAACTACCGGGTTTTCTTTCTTTTCGCCTGGTTCGAAAGTAATCATAGGCATTCCGTAAGTGTTAGGGAATAGCTTTTTGATGTCAGCCTGGTCAGCGATAGATTCGGTAGCAGCACCTTCTTTTAATACAACATTGCCACGCAAAGCAGCTGGCAATTTTGGTTGGTAACTTGCCCTTGCAATTTGTAAAGGGCTTTTAGTCATTGATTTCATATGAATTATAATAGTTTGATGTTTTATTTCCTCATCCTGTTCAAAACGCCCGCAAATTTAGCTCTTTTTTTTGGAAAATGCAAGATTATATGTACGGACTTAAAAATTGCTGTTGGCTGTCAAATTGTATCGTTTTTCGGCAAATAATTACGAAAACGAAGTTCAATTATTGGCTTTTATGTTGAATTAGTATCGGAAATGCCCCGTTTTTGTTGGGTTTTTCTGTTTAGTTTGTTCAATAAAAATGTTATCTTGTTTCTTTCTTATACTGATGCATTAAAAACTCGTAAATTATTACTACCTTTGCACCCGATTTAAAAACAACTATACGTTGGGAGTAAATATCCGAATTTCACTACTTTACATTAGTAGTCTGCTTACCTTTAGGGTACACGTTTTCATTAACGAATGAAATTATCGCCGGATGAATACTTAAAACGTGTACTAAAACAAACAAAATGACATTTAGAGAATTAAATTTGAAAGAAGAGATTCTATCGGCTATCGAAGAACTCGGCTATGAGAATCCTATGCCCGTGCAGGAACTATCTATTCCTTTTATGCTTGAAAAGACTGCTGACTTAGT
This sequence comes from Paludibacteraceae bacterium, assembly GCA_942493025.1. GTDB lineage: Bacteria > Bacteroidota > Bacteroidia > Bacteroidales > Paludibacteraceae > Paludibacter. Next base: position 1,489,247 of record OW818663.1, on the reverse strand, counting down.
AGCACTTGCACAAACAGGAACAGGTAAAACGGCGGCTTTCGGACTTCCTGTATTGAACCTTATTAATGCACAAACCAAACAAGTACAAGCATTAGTTCTATCACCTACTCGTGAACTTTGTATTCAGATTGCCAACGACCTTAAAGGGTATTCTAAAAACATCCGCGGATTAAAAGTGGTGGCTGTTTATGGTGGCGAAGATATTCGCGTACAACTTCGTCAGTTGGATACTGCTCCGCAAATCATTGTGGCTACTCCGGGTCGTTTGATCGACTTGATCGAACGTGGAAAAGTAGAACTTGGAGCAGTTGACTTCCTTGTACTGGATGAGGCTGATGAAATGCTTAACATGGGTTTCAAAGAAGATATTGAAACTATCCTGGAACGCACCCCTGATACACGTCGTACTATGCTTTTCTCGGCTACTATGCCTAAAGAAATTGCCAATATTGCGAAGCGTTACATGAAAAACTACGAAGAAATTACCGTAGGAACAAAAAATGCAGGATCGGAAAATGTAGAACACATATATTATGTGTCGCAAGCCAAACAACGCTATTTGGTGTTGAAACGTATTGTGGATTTGAATCCTGATATTTATGGTATCGTTTTTTGCCGTACCCGTATGGAAACTAAAGAGGTGGCTGATAAATTGATGCACGACGGTTACAATGCCGATGCGCTTCACGGTGATCTTTCGCAAGCACAACGCGACACGGTAATGCAAAAATTCCGTAACCGTAACATTCAATTATTGGTAGCTACCGATGTGGCTGCACGTGGATTGGACGTAAGCGACTTGACTCACGTTATCAATTACAACTTGCCTGATGATGTTGAAATTTACACTCACCGTAGTGGTCGTACCGGTCGTGCTAACAAAAAAGGTATTGCTGTAACAATTATTCACTCGAAAGAGCGTTTCAAAATAAAAGATATTGAGCGCATGTTGCGCAAAACATTTACACAGGAACAAATTCCTAACGGATTGGAAGTATGTAAAAAACAATTGTTTCACCTTATCGACCGCATGGAAAATGTAGAAGTAAGCGAAGAGCAAATTGAAACTTATATGCCTCAAATCATGACACAATTGGAATACCTTAGCAAAGAAGAATTGCTAAAACGTTTCGTGTCATTGGAATTCAACCGTTTCTTGAGCTATTACAAAAACACCGAAGATTTGAACTTGCCCGAACGTAGCGAACGTGGTGAGCGAGGAGAAAGAGGTGAACGCGGTGAGCGTGGACCAAAGCCGGGCGGACGTGTACGTTTGAAAATGAATGTTGGAGAACGCGAAGGTGTTGATGCAAAACGTTTGTTAGGTATTATCAATGACGTTACTAACGACAAATCAATCAATATCGGTGCTATTGAAGTAACCAACAAATTTACTTTCTTTGATGTGTTCCCCGATCAATTGGATCAAGTGATGACTGCATTTGCAGGTCAGACTGATGTGATTGTATCTGAAGCCAAAGGCAGCAAATCATTCGACGATCGCAAATCGGATTATCGTCCACGCAGTGGCGGAAGTTCAGATCGCAGAAGCGGTGGTGGTTCAGGTGGCGGATATCGTGGTGGTGACCGTGGAGATCGCGGAGCAAGCAGCCGTCCTGCGGCTAGCGGTGGCGACAAACCTTGGCGTAATCGCGAATTAAGCGACAGAAGCAGCCGTCCTTCGGGTGGTAGCGATCGTCGTAGCAGCGGTGGTTCAAGTTCAGGATACAAAAAGAGATACTAAGATATAGAAAGTCTTTTCTGAGATATAAAAAACGGGTGATTCGTAATGAATCACCCGTTTTTTTTGTGTTTTGATGTTCGTTACTGGATTCTTTACAGGTGTTGGATTAGTTAAATGTCATATCTGTATAGAACTGCACTCAAATGAATAGTGAATAAATATTAAAGTTGATGTTTCTTGTGTCCTTCAGATGCGAAATGTTACGACCTACTTACTGTATAAAGTACAGTAAGGCTATCTCTGAAATTGAATCATTAATTGTTTCATAATAAGTATATTTAGTGAAATCTAAATGAAAATACATATTGTATAAAGTACAGTATTATGTTATGTCTTATTGTATATTTTACACAATTCAATGTGCTGAAAATGTGTTTTATAACATAGAATTAAAGCTGCTGTATTTCGAATAAAGAGTCTATTTTTGTAGCGAAATAATTCAAAAACAAACTATGCCCAACTCAAACTTATATAATCCACATATTTCAGTCGATTGCGTTGTGTTTGGTTTCGATGGTGAAAAATTGAAAGTGATGCTCATTGAACGCAGCATCGATGAGCAGAATGAATTGTACAACGATAAGAAACTGCCCGGGAGCATTATTCTAAATGATGAAGATTTGGATGAGGCTGCTTCACGCGTCTTAAACGAACTGACGGGATTGAAGAATATTTACCTGAGCCAGTTCAGGAGTTTTGGAAGTCCAAACCGAATGACCAATCCCCGGGATATTTTATGGTTGGAACGAACTACGCAATTGAAAATCGGACGTATTGTTACCGTGGCCTATGTTGCATTAATAAAGATCGACCGTAAAATTGTGTTTAATGCCGATGATTATTCAGCCAATTGGTACGATGTGAGTGAAATAAGCAATATGTCGTTGGCATTTGACCATATTCAGATTATTGAAAAAGGATTGGAGCATATTCGTCACCAACTGGATGTAGAACCTCATTTGCTGTTCGAATTATTGCCGAAGAAATTCACCATTTCTCAACTTCGAATTTTACACGATGTAGTGCACCGCACGCGTTCGGATGTTCGTAATTTTCAGAAAAAAGTAGCGCAAATGCCTTATCTGGTCATGCTCGACGAAGTAGAAGAGGGCGTACCTCACCGGGCGGCAAGGCTTTATAAATATAAGAAGTGACCCCAAACCCCTAAAGGGAAACTAAGTAACTTTCGTCTCTGATATTTTTGAATTAGAAATAAAAATAAACAATACTAACTTCTCTTGTTCCCCTTTAGGGGCTAGGGGTAAACTGGATTTTATGTACTTATTAGGTTATGATTTAGGTAGTTCGTCGGTAAAGGCGAGCTTGGTAAATGCTGAAACAGGCGAATGTGTTTCGAGCGCATTTTTCCCGAAAAAGGAAATGGAAATTAAGTCGGTAAAAGCCGGTTGGGCAGAACAGGATACCGAAACATGGTGGACGAACCTCAAATTGGCTACAGAAGCTGTACTGTCAGAGTTTGGAACCGATTCATCAGCTATCAAAGCCATTGGTATTTCGTACCAAATGCACGGTTTGGTGTTGGTTGACGAAAATCAAAAAGCCATCCGCGATTCTATTATCTGGTGCGACAGTCGCGCTGTACCTTACGGACAAAAAGCGTTTGAAGAAATTGGCGGTGAAAAATGTTTATCGCACCTGTTGAATTCACCGGGTAATTTTACCTTGTCGAAAATGGCCTGGGTAAAAGAAAACGAACCTGAGAATTTTGCAAAAGCAAAATACTATATGTTACCGGGCGATTACCTGGCCATGCGCATGACCGGAAAGGCTTGTACTACTGCTTCTGGCTTGTCGGAAGGTATTTCGTGGGACTTTCAGGAAAAAGCACCTGCTAAATTGCTATTCGATTACTACGGTTTTGACATGAACCTGATTCCGGAAATAGTACCCACTTTCGGACAACAAGGAACTTTGAAAGCCGATATCGCAGCTGAACTTGGTTTAACCGAAGGAACTCCGGTAACCTATCGTGCCGGTGATCAACCAAACAACGCTTTGTCGTTAAACGTATTAAACCCAGGCGAAATTGCTGCTACCGGTGGTACTTCGGGTGTGGTATACGGTGTAAACGATGATGCTAAATACGATCCACAGTCGCGTGTAAATTCATTTGCACACGTAAATCATACTACCGAAGCAACACGTGTTGGTGTTTTGCTTTGTATCAATGGAACAGCTATTCTGAATACCTGGATTAAAAATAATGTGGCTCCCGAAGGAATCAGTTATGCCGAAATGAATGAATTGGCGGCTCAAATTCCGGTAGGAAGCGAAGGTGTAAGCATTATTCCATTTGGAAACGGTGCGGAACGTGTTCTTGGAAATCAGGAACCTAACTGTTCTATTCATGGTATCAATTTCAATCGTCATACCAAAGCACATTTAGCTCGTGCAGCTCACGAAGGCATAGCTTTCTCGTTCAAATACGGTATGGACATTATGAACCAAATGGGTATTGAAACCAAAACAATTCGTGCGGGTCATGCTAATTTATTCTTAAGCCCTATTTTCCGACAAACGTTGGCAAATATAACCGGTGCAACTATAGAGTTGTACAATACCGATGGTTCGGTAGGTGCAGCCCGTGGTGCAGGAATAGGAGCGGGTATCTACAAAGATGCCGAAGAGGCTTTCTCTACTTTGAAGAAAATTATAGTGGTAGAGCCTGCTCAGGCCGATGTTGCAGCCAGTCTCGAAGCGTACGATAAATGGGTGAAATTCATTTAATGAAATGACCCCAAACCCCTAAAGGGGCTTAAAGACCAAGTATATAAAATAAAAAGAATACATTTAAATATAATAATCAATACTAACTTCTCTTATTCTCCGTCAGCCGACGGATTAGGGGTAAATTTTTAAAACAATGGCAACAAAACAGTATTTCCCATCAGTGGGTAAAATCAAATTCGAAGGAAAAGAAAGTAAAAACCCTTTAGCATTCCGCTATTACGATGCTAAAAAAGTGGTTTATGGTAAAACCATGGAAGAGTGGTTTAAATTCAGTATGGCCTGGTGGCATACATTGTGTGCAGATGGTGGCGATCCATTTGGTGGTGGAACTCAAGTTCACCCATGGGTAGGTGCTACTGATGCTTTGCAAGCTGCTAAAGACAAAATGGATGCAGGTTTTGAATTCATGGAAAAAATAGGTATCGAATACTATTGTTTCCACGATTTGGATTTGATCAGCGAAGGTTCTTCTATCGAAGAATACGAAGCTAACCTGAAAGCTATTGTTGCTTACGCAAAAGAAAAACAAGCTGCTACAGGCATCAAATTGATGTGGGGTACTGCTAATGTATTCTCTCCAGCTCGTTATATGAACGGTGCAAGCACCAATCCTGATTTTGATACTGCTGCACGTGCAATGGTTCAAATCAAGAATGCAATCGATGCTACTATCGAATTAGGTGGTAAAGCATATGTATTCTGGGGAGGTCGCGAAGGTTACATGTCATTGTTGAACACCAACATGAAACGTGAAAAACAACACATGGGTACTATGTTGCAAAAAGCTCGTGACTATGCTCGTGCAAAAGGATTCAAAGGCGTGTTCCTTATCGAACCAAAACCAATGGAACCAATGAAACACCAATACGATGTGGATACTGAAACAGTAATCGGTTTCTTGAAAGAATTCGGTTTGGAAAATGATTTCAAAATCAACATTGAAGTAAACCACGCTACATTGGCAGGACATACTTTCGAGCACGAATTGCAATGTGCAGTTGATAACGGTATGTTGGGTGCTATCGATGCTAACCGCGGTGATGTTCAAAACGGTTGGGATACTGACCAATTCCCTGTTGACGTATTCGAATTGACACAAGCTATGTTGGTTGTACTACAAGGTGGTGGTATGCAAGGTGGCGGTACTAACTTCGATGCTAAAATCCGTCGTAACTCTACCGATAACGAAGATTTATTCATCGCTCACATTGGTGCTATGGATGTAATGGCTCGTTCATTAGAAGCAGCTGCTGCTATTTTGGAAGAATCTCCTTACAAAAAAATGGTTGCTGACCGTTATGCTTCTTACGATTCAGGTAAAGGAAAAGAGTTTGAAGAAGGTAAATTATCTTTCGAAGATGTTTATGCTTACGCAAAAGCTCAGGGCGAACCAAAACAACTTAGCGGTAAACAAGAACTTTACGAAGCAATTGTAAACATGTACATTTAATAAGCATTAAAATAATGTAGCCAAGATCCAAGACAGAATGAGTTAAGCTCAGTCTTGGTTCTTGGCTTTTGTTACAAAATCACTATCTATTACTAAAAATCATATAAACTCAATTAAAATGGCATTTATTGATACAGGTGGAAGCAATTCCAATTCATTTCAACAAGGAAGTAAGTTGTATATTTTCTTGCTCACGTTGGTAGCTACCTTAGGTGGCTTACTTTTTGGTTATGACACTGCTGTGGTGAACGGAGCAGAGAAATCACTGGTTGAATTTTATATTTATAAAACAAGTGGAAGCAGTTATATTTTCGATTTGAACACGGTAACTCAGTTGTTTACTCAGTACCGCATGATGATGGTAATTGTTCTGTATTTCGTATTTATCATTCTTAGCGGACAGTTTATTCGTTTGCTCGGTAAGAAAAACGGAGGTATTATTGCAGCTGTTTTGTTGGGTGGAATGACTATCTGGGCTGTAAGTTTCTTGACAAAAGCATTGCCAAACGCTACTGATATTGAAGCCATGAAGAATATGGCCGATGCAGTTAAAGGATTTGTTATTGCCAGTGCCCTTATCGGATGTATTATTGGTGGAGCTGCTGCCGGTTTTGTATCCAAATCATTAGGACGTAAAAACGGACTCTTTATCGCTGCAGTTGCATTTTTTGTATCGGCTATCGGTGCATGGAAACCCGAAGCGTTTAATTTCTTTGGTACACTCGATGTTTATTCGTTTGTAGTTTATCGTATTATCGGTGGTATTGGTGTAGGATTGGCTTCCATGATTTCGCCTATGTATATTGCCGAAATTGCTCCTGCCAATGTGCGTGGTAAATTGGTTTCTTTCAATCAGTTTGCTATTATCTTCGGTATGTTGGTTATCTATTTTGTAAACCTCATGATTGCTCGTCAGGGCGACGAACAATGGTTGATCACCGACGGATGGCGTTTGATGTTCCTTTCAGGAGCTATTCCTGCCGGTATCTTTGTTGTTTTACTTTTCTTTGTGCCTGAAACTCCTCGTTATTTGGCTATGAAGGGTAAAAATGACAAGGCACTTTCTGTACTTCAAAAAATTGCAGGTAAAGACAATGCTGAGAGTATCCTGACTGATATTAAAGGTACATTGCACGAACTGAATGCACCTTGGCTTTCGTATGGAGCGGGTGTTATTATCGTTGGTGTGTTACTTTCGGTATTTCAACAAGCAGTGGGTATTAACGTAGTGCTTTATTATGCCGGAAACATCTTCCGTAACATGGGTGCTTCTACCGATTCTTCTTTACTTCAAACCATTATCGTGGGTGTTGTGAATTTAGCATTTACCGTAGTGGCCATTATGACGGTGGATAAATTTGGTCGTAAACCACTTATGATTATCGGTTCTATCGGTATGGCTATAAGTATGATTGGTTTAGGATTTACTTTCTACTCAGGTCACGTAGGTATATTGGCACTTGTTTTCATGTTGGTTTATACAGCAGCATTTGCTATGAGCTGGGGACCGGTATGTTGGGTACTGTTGGCCGAAATCTTCCCGAACTCTATTCGTGGAGCCTTGTCAATAGCCGTTGCAGCGCAATGGATTGCCAACTGGATTGTATCACTTACCTTCCCAATGTTGAACGATAACGTATGGTTGACACAAACATTCAACCACGGATTCTCATACTGGATTTACGGTATTATGAGTATTCTATCGGCTATTTTTATGTGGAAATTTGTTCCCGAAACCAAAGGTCGTACTTTGGAATCTATAGAAGAACTTTGGAAAAAGAAATAAAATTTTCTTTACTCCTCCGATGGCTTTAAATCATCGGAGGAGTATTTATCCTAAATAGAATCGTCCCGAAGCTCAATAAAGAGTCTCGGGACGATTTTGTTTTATGTTCGGGTCTCGCGACTTCCAAGTCGCGTTCTTTTTCTTTGCTTTTTAGTACCGCGACTTGGAAGTCGCGAAACCCGAATGCGCTACTATTGGGTACCGCGACTTCCAAGTCGCTTTCATTCAATTTTCTTCTTTGCTTTGTTCACCGCGACTTGGAAGTCCCGAGACCCGGGTGTTGGTAATAAGGTCATAGATTACAAGTCATACCCGGGCTTCCTTTCCAATTTCCAATATCGCCCCGAAGCTCTGAAAAGAGTTTCGGGGCGATTTTGTTTTTTATTGGTGGACAATTTCTCTTTTTTTACTTTGATTGTTTGATAAGTGTGGCTTTTACATTAATTTTGTGAGCAAACACAATTTAATACTCAAATATATGCGAAAATGTTTTTCTGTTCTGCTTTCTATTTTAAGTATAGGTTCGCTTTTCAGCCAGGGAGTTACTCGTGACACCACCTTTCGAGCCGAAGGTAATCCCGTAATCCGTTATAAATACACCGCCGATCCCGGGGCTATGGTGTATAAAAACAAGTTCTATCTTTATACCGGACACGATGTTTGTCCTAAAGGGCAGGAACGCTATGTAATGAATGACTGGTGCGTGTTCTCGTCGACCGATATGAAAACGTGGACGGAACATCCGACTCCCTTGCATGCTAAGGACTTTGCCTGGGCAAAGGGTGATGCGTGGGCTTCGCAAGTGATAGAGCGCAACGGTAAGTTTTACTGGTATGTGGCGGTGGAGCATGGCGCTATTCACGGCAAAGCCATTGGTGTAGCCGTTTCGGATAGCCCAACGGGACCATTCAAAGATGCTAAAGGTTCGGCCATTATCACCAACGATCTGACCACCCAATACACCAAAATTAGTTGGGATGATATTGACCCAACGGTGTTTATTGATGATGATAAACAAGCTTACCTTTTTTGGGGAAATACCCAATGCTACTACGTGAAACTGAAAGAAAATATGATCGACACCATTGGATCGATTGTAGCGGTTCCTAATCTGCCACGGTTTACCGAAGCACCTTGGATTCATAAAAATAAGGATTGGTATTACTTGTCGTATGCATCTGAATTTCCCGAAAAAATCGTGTATGCTATGAGCAGAAAGATTACCGGACCGTGGCAGTACAAGGGTATTTTGAACGAACTTGCCGGAAATTCAAATACCAATCATCAGGCAATTGTTGAGTTTAAAGGTAAATCGTATTTTGTATATCACAATGGTGGTGCTGATGTGGGTGGAAGCAGTTTTCACCGTTCGGTATGTATCGATCAACTCTTTTACAACAAAGATGGTTCGCTAAAACGGGTTCAAATGACCACCGAAGGAGTGAGTGCTGTAAAATAGTATGGTATAAGTAAATCAATAAATGCCCCGAAATTCAGAAATGAGTTTCGGGGCATTTATTTTTATGTAAATTATTCATACATTTGCAAGAGAATTACAAATTCTTAAAGATGTGTTGGCAATGATACGACTTGAAAAATTTACCGCAGATGATTTTGAACAGTTTATCGGTTGGATGGATACCGAAAAGTTTATGTATCAGTTTGGTGGTGATTCGTTTACTTTTCCGGTAACGGTGGAGCAACTGAGTAACTATATTGCTGATACAACACACCGGATATACCGTGTGGTGGATGCTGCAACGGATAAGGTGATTGGTCATGCATCCATTAGTCATCTCAATGTGAAGAATAAGAGTGCACGCTTGTGTCGGATTTTGATTGCCAATGAGCAGGATAGGAGCAGGGGCTATGGGCGACAACTGATACGGGCTTTGCTGAAAATCTGTTTTGATGAATTAGTACTTCATCGGGTCGACCTGGGTGTTTTTGAATTTAATAAAGCTGCTATTCGCTGTTACCAGAGTTGCGGTTTCCGTATCGAAGGTACATTGCGGGAGTCTTTTGTAATGGACGATGAATATTATTCGGTACACAATATGAGTATTTTGGATAGAGAATACGCTACACTTACAACATCAAATTAAAATACATGACAGTTACTATCAGAAAAATAGATGAGCGTGATTTCTTAGTGTTGATTTCTCTTTTCAAAGAGTTTGCACTTTTCGAAAAACTACCGGAGAAGATGACCAATTCCGTGGAGCAAATGTTGAGGGAGAAAGAATACCTGACGGGATTTGTGGCGGTGAATGATGCGGATGAAATAGTGGGTTATGCGACCTATTTCTTCGGCTATTACACCTGGATTGGCAAATCTTTGTATATGGACGATTTGTACGTACGACCCAATTTCAGAGGTGCAGGCGTAGGCACAAAGTTAATAAAGGAGGTGATTGCCTTTGCTAAAGCTGAAAGCTGTAAGAAACTTCGTTGGCAGGTTTCGGAATGGAACCAACCGGCCATTGATTTCTACAAAAGTCTTGGTGCCAATGTAGATGCGGTGGAGTCGAATTGTGATTTGGTGTTTTAAATCGGGTCTTGCGAGTTCCGACTCGCAATTTTATATATAATACCGCGAGTTGGAACTCGCGTGACCCGATTTGTAGAAATTGATTTAAAGAGTAGTTCAAAGATGCAGAGTACCGTAATCTTAAATACAAACTAAAGAGTTATTAAAAAATATCGATTAATAATGGCAACAAATATAATTTACCAAATAGATGCTTTTACAGCAGTGCCTTTCAAAGGCAATCCGGCAGGAGTAATGATAGTGGATGAACATTTCCCAACGGAAAAGATGCAACAGTTGGCCATGGAAATGAATCTTTCCGAATCGGCTTTTATCATTCCCAATGGAAAGGAGTTTCGGATACGTTATTTTACGCCCAACCGTGAAGTGCCGCTTTGTGGGCATGCCACGCTTGCCAGTGGGCATATTATCTACGAACTGGGATTGAAAAAAGCGGATGAAGCTATTGTTTTCAAAGCCGAAGGTGGTGAGTTGACCATTACTAAACAGGGTGATTGGATAGCCATGAATTTCCCGGCTTATCCGTTGATAAAGATGGATGTTCCGTCCGATTTGAAAGCCACTGTAGGTTTTGAACCGCAGGAAATGTATTCGAGCATTTACGATTGGGTCATTGCCGTTGCTGCTTCGGAGGCTGACATTCTAAATGCCAAACCTAACCTAGAGATGCTGAAAGAAAATGGACTCGGACATTTGATGATGACAGCTGCCGGTGAACAACCCGATCGCGATTTTGTATTAAGGGTTTTTGCCCCATTGGCAGGGATTGACGAAGACCCTGTAACGGGTTCAGCGCATTGTGCACTTACGCCTTTGTGGCACGCCAAGACTGGTAAGACGGAATTCAACTCCTATCAACTCTCCAAACGAACCGGCCGACTGAAAGTAAAACTGCTGAACGACCGTGTGGAAATAAAAGGACAAGCCGTAACGGTTTTTCAGGCAGAATTAAAAATATAGTCTATTTTACGGCTATGAGTGGATTTTTCTGAAACAAAACATCCCGAAACTATCTTCTTAGTTTCGGGATGTTTTGTTTTTTAGTTTATTCCAGAGGAATAGATGGTTGATATTGAAATAGAATAACTATTTTACTTCCACAGTTATCATTACAGCAAAATGGTCGGAAGGGAATCTTGCTTCTGCTTTGTTCTCCTTCTCCTTCTCCTTGCTTGTTACTTGATAAGTATCGGCTAAAATACCATATTTCGATACAGTGAAATTATCTGTCAGGAAAATATGATCAATACGTCCGGTTTCTACATTGTTAGCACCGAATCCATTGAACGTACCTACTACAGGCTCATAAATTAATGCCGCTTTATCGTACGCATCACGTACTATTCCTGATGTATTCAACAATTGATAGGAGGACGAAAACTGATCGACATTAAAGTCACCGGACAGGATTACCGCTGTACCTTTCGGCATTTCCTGAATCTTTCTCAAAATCAGTTTAGCACTTTCTTCACGGGCTTTGGTTCCTTTGTGATCCAAGTGCAGGTTGAAATAAACAAATGTCAGCCCTGTACTGAGCTCTTTGAATTTTCCCCACGTGCAAACACGGATACATACCGCATCCCAACCGCGATTGGGTTTCGTTTGATCTTCCGACAGCCAGAAATCGCCATGCTCGAGCAGCTTAAATTTATCAGTGCGATAAAAAATGGCCGAATGCTCCCCTTCCTTCTTGCCGTCTTCGCGCCCCACACCGATATATTCATATCCGGGCATCAACTGTTTCAAGTCCTTTAATTGATCATAAAATCCCTCTTGTGTTCCGAATATATCGAATCCGTGAAACAAAGCAACCTTGGCTACGTTGGGAGCTCGTTTTCCCCAACCGTTCCCGTTTAGCGAATCTCCGTGGTTGGCTAATCGCACATTGTATGTAGCCACTGTAAAAGTAGCCGGTTGTTTTGCCATCGCGTTGACTGACAATAGTAATAAGAATAATACTAAATATTTGATTTTTTTCATGATGATTGTTTCGTTGAATAAACCGGCATGTTTTTTATTGAATCAATTCAGCTGCAAAAAGGATTTGTTCCATTTCCAATTGTACTTTTTCTGCTTCGAGGCGGGCTGCTTTTGCATAATCAGCTTCTTCGGATGCGTATATAATCTGGCGCGATGAGTTGACCAACAAACCACAAGTGCTGTTTAAACCGTATTTAGCCACTTCGGCCAGACTTCCACCTTGTGCTCCAACACCGGGAACCAATAAGAAATGTTCCGGTACGATAGCACGGATATCCGTAAGCATTTCTGCTTTTGTAGCGCCTACCACGTACATCATGTTTTCGTCGGTTCCCCAGCTGAGTGAGGTTCTGAGTACTTTTTCGAACAAGCGTTCGCCGGTTTCGGCATCTTTCATAAATTGGAAATCGAATGCTCCTTTGTTAGATGTCAAAGCAAGCAGCGTTACCCATTTGTCCTCGTAAGTAAGGAAAGGAGTTACCGAATCTTCGCCCATATAAGGGGCTACGGTTACCGAATCGAATTCCATATTGCCAAAGAAAGTACGGGCATACATAGCCGACGTATTACCTATGTCGCCACGTTTAGCGTCGGCAATAATAAATTGATCGGGATAGTTGGCACGGATATATTCCACGGTGCGTTCAAGAATTTCCCAACCTTCCAGTCCCAGGCTTTCGTAAAATGCCAGGTTCGGCTTATACGCCACACAAAGATCGGCTGTAGCGTCGATAATGGCTTTGTTGAATGCAAAAATCGGATCGTCCGATTCGTCGAACAAATGTTCCGGGATTTTATTTACGTCAGTATCCAATCCCACGCAAAGAAATGATTTCTTGCGTTGTATGTTTTCAAATAATTCTTGTTTAGTCATCTTACTATTTACTATTTAATCATTTACTATTTACCATTTTTGTGGTTATTCTCATTTTTAATTACCACATTATCACATCAGCATATTATCACATTATAATTCACTTTCCTTCAATCGTTCGGCATTCTCAGCTACAATTAACTGGTCAATTACGCCTTGTACGTCTCCACCCATAAAGGCCGAAAGATTATAAATGGTAAAGTTGATACGGTGATCGGTAATACGCCCTTGCGGATAATTGTAGGTGCGGATTTTAGCCGAGCGGTCGCCGGTAGAAACCATGGTTTTACGCTTCGACCCAATTTCGTCGAGGTATTTTTGGTGTTCCACGGCATATAAACGTGAACGAAGTTCGTTCATCGCTTTCGCTTTATTTTTATGTTGCGATTTTTCGTCCTGACATTGAACGGTAGTACCTGTAGGGATGTGCACCAAACGAATGGCCGAGTAGGTTGTATTTACCGACTGACCACCGGCTCCCGACGAACAGAATGTATCCACACGAACGTCCGATTCTTTCAGTTCATAATCAAACTCTTCCATCTCGGGCAGAACAGCCACTGTTGCAGCCGAGGTATGCACGCGACCCTGTGTTTCGGTTTGCGGTACACGTTGCACACGATGTACGCCCGATTCGTATTTCAAAGTTCCGTACACATTTTCGCCCGAAACGGTGAAGATCACCTCTTTGTAACCACCCGAAGTTCCATCGCTGATATTGGTTACTTCCACTTTCCAACCCTTTGTTTCGCAGTATTTTGTGTACATGCGGAAAAGGTCGCCGGCAAAAATGGCAGCTTCGTCGCCACCGGTTCCACCGCGAATTTCGACAATGGCATTTTTATTATCTTCCGGATCGGCAGGGATAAGCAAAAGCTTAATGTTTTCCTCCATCTCCGGAATTTTTGGTTCAATCTCGTCGACTTCCATTTTTGCCATTTCGCGCATTTCAGGGTCATTTTCGCCGTCGAGTATTTCTTTGGCTTCAGCCAAATGGGTCAAAGCCGTTTTGTATTCTTGTTGTGCCTGCATGATGCGTTCCAATTCGCGGTACTCCTTGTTGAGTTTTACATACCGTTTCATGTCGCCAATTACTGCGGGGTCGGTTATCAAGGTCGAAATCTCTTCGAATTTATGCTGTAACCCTTCTAATTTTTCTAATAATGTCTTTTCGGCCATATTTTATGTTCAATCGTGTGTAATGGTGTAATGGGTAATGGTGTAATGGTGTAATGGGTAATGTGTAATTGTGTAAAGTGTAATGTGTAATTGTTTACTGATAACTGTTTACTGATAACTGATAACTGTTTACTGTTTTTCGCGTTTCTCGCATTCTATTCTCATATTCTCGGTAAACTTTTTGATTCTCCATTCTACAATGCTTTGGTACCGTTTTTTGGTAATAAAGATATTGAAAAACCAACCAAACCTGATTTTCAGGTTGGAGACAAAGAGTTGTTCGTTATTTTTTTGTGGAATGATCGTAACGGTTGCCGATGCATTTTTTACCAATAAACTTGAGTAGGTAATAATGGCAGTTACCCTCGTAGCTCCGTTTACCAAATGAACTTTTGTAACCGATCCGTCCACTCTTACGTTGTTGAAAGTGGTAACTCCCGGCACTATTATATCAAAAACTCCTTCGCTGATACCTGTTTTCTCGTTAACGGTGGATCTTTTAAAAACAATAATTACTTCGTTTCCTTTCTTCTCGTCCTGAACACCCAGATCTTTTAAAGCCCAATCAAAGAGCTTTCCCGGTGAGTTATGAAACTCCTTTACCAGGTCATCGGTGACGGCTGCGGTAATAGCGGGTGTGGTTTTAATTAATCGTTGGTACTGCGATACAAATTCTCCATCCTTGTATACAGTGACGATTGAATCGGCGGATGACGCGGATATCGACGAGATACAGAATAAAAACAGTAATATGTAGGTGTAGATCTTTTTCATTCCTATTGGTAAACCTCTGTAATTATGGATGAATTTAAAATTTTTATGTTTCCACAATACCGTTGGCAAAAACGCTGCAAAATTACCACTTATTTAGCTTATTTGAAAATTATGAGGTTAATTAGACCAAATTATAACCAATATTTTTTCATTGTTAGTAAATGAATGGCGATAGGGATATTTGAAACTGTTTAAAAATAAACGTTAATCTAATGTTATTCAAAGTATCAGTTACATACAAGTTCATAAACCTATCGAAGAATCAAACTACCTAAAATTTATTTTTAAACAGTTTCTTGATGTAGTATTAAAATAAACAGAACCTGCATCTACAGTGGGTAGATACAGGTTCAATTCTTATAGTTTGGTGAAAGGACAATATTATCTTCCAATTACCCGGAGCTTATTTGAACTGCAGTTATGCGGCAATTTTCCCCCGAAGAGATTGTAAAAAACGAACCTTTTCCTTTTGTTTTGTCATCACTCCCCCAATGAATAGCAGGGAATGAGTGTTAGTCTTGTTCGTAGGCGATGTCAGAAAGTTCTTTTTTTACGGCTGCCCCCGGAGTAAAGATTACTTTGCCTGAAATGTTACTTGTGTTGAATTTTTCAGGCTTTTCGGCTCCCTCACTCGAAAGCGAAAGGCGGAGAGTGCCGAATTCCCCAAGCTGAACGCTAAATCCGTCTTTGAGTAACTCGGGTAATTCATCCACAAAGTTGCTAAGCACATTTTCAATATCGCCACGTGTTAGCGATGATCGTCCGGCAATCCCCGCTGCAATGCTTTTGAGATCTTTTTTTCCTGCATTAACGGCATTAGCATACCATTTCGCCGGTTGGCTACGGTCGGCAGGATTCATTCTTTCCACTAATTTGATTTTCATACGTTAATAAAATTAAGAGTTATTGACTATGCCCTCCCCCGGAGGCACTATTTATAGGGGTATATTGTCTGGTTTTACAGGCATACTGTTGCGGCAAAATTTTCATCAGTGAAGAAATTTTGTTCCTCCCTGTTGCGTGAAAATTTCTTACAGTGAGAAAATTTTGCTGCGCACGTGAAGAAATTTATCTCCGTCCGTGTGGGCAAGTTGGCTGTACGGAAGGAGTGTTAATTGTACTTCTTTTTTGTAGTCTATAGTTCCTGTTTCAATAAATCGTTGTGAGTTCACTACAGGTACATAACCAGTTACGAACGATCAACAAAATGGGTAAAAGGAAAGCTTGTTTGCTCGTTTTTCGGTCGGTTATAGTTGAGTTGTGTTAGTTCGTCAGTTGATTTTCTATTTTTTGAATTATGTTTTCCCAATACCTTCTCATCTCTTCCCGTTGGTCATTGCTAAGTAGTTTGTCGTGCAGAAAGCTGAGGGTCGATTTACCTCTTGTGTTTATCACTTTCATTTGAACATCGGAGCTGTTTATCCAATGTACTGGTTTCCACGACAAGTAAATATGGGAGTATGGTTGGATAGAGTTTACTTCGCCCTTAATGCCTTCTTTGGTTCTGTAAGGGTTATTCACTTCAAAATTAGTCGGGTTTATTTCGCCTAACCATACCGCAAGCCCTTTTTGAGATAAAAGAAAATCCCATATAGTTTCCAGCGGAATGGCAAAAGTTTTTCTGGTCTCTGTCTGAAAGCTCCTTTTTTCGCTTAGTCCGTTTGTTTTGTGTGTTTCCATAGATTAAATTTTATTTGGTGATACAAATGTTGTTGCTTTGGTTCCGGTGGTTAATGCGGGATTGATTGCAAAAGCAACAGACTGAATTATTAGTTGCAGATGATAAGAGATATTTGTAGTGTCTCAATTTTTTTTACCCGGGAATACATTTCTATTTAAACTTGTTATTGTAATATTTTTGAAATTGAACGGAGATGAATTGGATTTATCTAAAAAATGAGACTGGTTGAGTTGAACTAAAAATGGTTTTCTGCTTTGTAATTGATTGGTCTTTAGTGTTTTGTTTTTGTATTGCTTCAAAAATACCGATTCTTCTTTAGACAATGTTTTAAAATAATATAAAATCGCTTAAAATAAATCCGTTTTGAAATAATAATTAGGTAGTCTTTTTTACTGCTTTTTTGGGGCTACAAAGTGCCGTTTATTATTGCTTATAGCTGTTTTATTTAACCATATTTTCATTTAATCTGTTTGTTTTTATGTAGTTATGCTTGATGGTAGTGCTCCGCAACAAGAACAGGGCTCCGCGTACGCGAGGCCCTGAGATTAAACTTTTATGTAGTAAAATGGAAATTGAGCAGATGACTGCTGATGCTAATGGCGAGTTATTTTCACAGTTGCGGGCTGTAACTGACCCTGATGGCGGTTGACTTTTATTGTTGCTTCTTTGAATTTCTCACAATCGGTTTCATGCACTTTCCGGTTTTGGTAGAGCTGATACGAATTGTACACATTGTGCCAGATACTGTAAAAGCCACCGGCCATAGAAGTTACCGGACTCATAAAAGTGGCACCCAGCCAAATGGAGAAAACGGTGCTTTTTTGCCCCAGACTTTGTCCGCCTCCAATTCGGTCATCGTATTGTAAACCGATTTTTTGTCCAAGAGCAAACTGAGCTGCACAGCAAATGAGTGAAGCGACAGCTATACCTATCAGCAAAGTAATAGCCACATCGCTGTGGACAATGCTTCGTACCGTAACTCCAACGGCTATAGCCAATGCCACAGCCCACAGGTAGAATGCCAGGTCTTTGAAGCTAAGCAGTTTTGCATGTAGTTTAGGCAGATAGGCACGAACTAACCACGCGGCTACGAACGGAAGCATAAGCAATGGGAACACTCTGCGCAGGATAAGCAGGAACGATGGCAGAAAGGTGAGTGATGGATTGGGATGTACCATGGGCAACGCCAACGGAATGATGATGGCCGAAACCATATTGATAATGATGGTGTAGCTAACCAGCGACTGCGTATTTCCTCCCAGTTTACCGGTAATGACGGCTGCTGCTGTGGCGGTGGGAGTAATCATACAAATCATAGCTCCTTCGAGCACAACTCGATATTCGGTATCGGGAAAGAGAACCAGCGGTAAGCCCAACAAACAAAAGGCACCTACCTGAATAAGCAACATCCATAAATGCATGCGAGTAGGGTGCAGGTCGCGTGGATCGACCTTGCAAAAGGTGACGAAGAGCATTAGAAAAATCAGCGTGGGTTGTATGATGTTGATAAATTCGTTGACAAACGGTTTAGTAGGCGCCAACAAGGGAATGTTTACAAAAATGAAGTAGGCAAGGGCACCGGTGAGCATGGAAAGCGGGAGCGTCCAGTTTTTGATAAATCTTATCAGTTGCATGGGTAAATTGTTATTTAGTTTTCGGTTGAAATTCTCATGGATGGTTATCTTCAGCGAAGTTTAGCTCATCCGTATTTCATGTAGTTTCTTGTTTCGGGTGCAAAGTTATGCTGTTCTTTTCAAATGCTTCCTATTTCTATTAGGGATAAAATCTATGAACTAATCGGTATTACCTATCGATTATAATATACACAAAATAAAATCTGCGATAGTGTTTCCGGTGCTAAGATGAATACAGTATCTTTGCAAAAAAATACAGAAAATATGGAAATAAGGCAGTTGAGGTATTTTATAAAATCGGCAGAGTTGCTGAATTTTACAGAAGCGGCAAAGGCATCTAATATTGCAGAAAGTACGCTTTCTCAGCAAATAAAACAACTGGAGATAGAGCTGAACATCTTGCTTTTCAAGCGGATAAAAAAGCATATTGAACTTACAGAGGCGGGTGAAATGCTGTTGCCGTATGCCCGAAGAACGGTGGCGGGCTCGGAGGATGCGATACAACGGATGAGAGATTTGCAGAACCTGCACACCGGTACTCTGCGCATTGGTGGCACGTTCAGTTTGTGCTCGTTATTGACGGATACATTGTTGAAATTCTCACAGAAATATCCCAACATAAAAGTATCGGTAGAATGCCAGACGGCCAACAAACTATTGGAGCACCTGAAAGATCATAAACTGGATTTGGCGCTTTGTTTTGAATCGCCGCTACCGTTGGAGTCGGTGGAAAGCGAGTATTTGTTCGACTCACCGATGTGCGTGATTATGCACCGGTACCATCCATTGGCAGCGATGAAAGAAATAACGCTTCAGAAATTGAACGACTACCCATTGGCACTTACCAGCAAAGAAATGCATGCCAGAGCCATTTTCGATAATTTTTTGCTGGCGAATAAGCAAAAAGTGGAACCACAGTTGGAGCTGAACGATATAAATATCATGTTTCAACTTGTCAAAACCAAGCACTGGATTTCCATTTTGCCGAAGTCGACCATTATTAACGAGAAAGAATTGAAAGCAGTGCCACTGGCCGAAAAGGGATTGCAAATGCGGGCTGCTCTTATGTGGCTGAAGGATAATTATCAGAAGAAAGCAGTTACAGAGTTTTCGCAAATGTTATTGAAGAATCTGAAAGGATAAAAAATCACGGTTTCGCATTTGTGAAACCGTGATTTAATATTGCCGGTAGATGTGATTATCGATTAATCATTTTTTGTGTAGCAGCCGAATATCTTTCTCCTACAATATCAATTTTCGAAAGTGCTCCTTCAATTTGTTGCAGATCGACCTCAGCCAGTTCCACTCCAACAGCACCGATATTTTCGTTGAAACGTTCGAGTTTAGTAGTTCCCGGAATAGGTA
The DNA here is from genome assembly GCA_942493025.1 of Paludibacteraceae bacterium. Taxonomy (GTDB): domain Bacteria; phylum Bacteroidota; class Bacteroidia; order Bacteroidales; family Paludibacteraceae; genus Paludibacter. The sequence continues at coordinate 1,469,478 of OW818663.1, read as the reverse complement.
CTATCCACGGTTTTTGAGCCAGAATCCACGCCAGCGCTATCTGAGCCGGAGTAGCTTGTTTTTGAGCAGCAATTTCAGTTAGCAAATCCACCAATGCCTGATTGGCTTTACGGTTTTCCAAATCGAAACGTGGAACTGAATTTCTAAAATCATTGCTATCAAAAACAGTGTCAGCATTTATCTTACCGGTTAAGAATCCTCTACCCAGTGGACTGAAAGGCACTAAACCAATGCCCAGTTCTTCGAGTACCGGCATGATTTCAGCCTCCGGTTCACGCCAAAATAAAGAATACTCGCTCTGTAAAGCAGTTACCGGCTGAACGGCATGTGCACGGCGAATGGTTTGTACTCCGGCTTCGGATAGGCCGAAATGTTTTACTTTCCCTTCAGTGATCAGGTCTTTTACGGCACCTGCCACATCTTCTATCGGAACATTCGGATCCACTCGGTGCTGATAGAGTAGGTCGATGGTTTCTACTCTCAACCGCTTTAATGAAGCTTCTACTACTTCGCGGATATGCTCCGGACGGCTGTTCAATCCACCTGCAATTCCACCCACGTCAAATCCAAACTTGGTGGCTATTGTCACCTGGTTGCGGAAAGGCTCTAAGGCTTCGCCAACCAGTTCTTCGTTGGTAAACGGGCCATACACTTCGGCGGTATCGAAGAAAGTAACACCACTCTCCACCGCTTTGCGAATCAGTGCAATCATTTCCTTTTTATCGGCTGCCGGGCCGTAACCAAAGCTCATGCCCATGCAACCGAGTCCAAGTGCAGACACTTCAAGTCCGCTGTTTCCTAATTCTCTTGTCTTCATCTGTTTGTAATTTAAGCCTCCCCAAGCCCTTCCAAAGGAGGGGATGTAAAGTTAGAATTGTATAGTTATTACCTTGTCTTGTTCAATTATTTTAATTGGACATAGATGTTTCGTATATTTCTTTTGCACACAGAATACATTCATAATTATGAATTCTGCATTCTGAATTGTGCATTCTCTTTTATCCAGTTTTTAATTTCATTATCTGCTCTGCTCACATTACTACCACGAATAGCTAAGCCATTTTTGACATCGGCTTTTTGACATAATTTTTTTATATCATGTTCGCTGCTGCCCAGTCCGCTACCTTCGTGTGTGCAAAAAGGAACGATGGTTTTTCCCGAAAAGTCATACGATTCCAGAAAGGTAAATACCACCATCGGGAACGTACTCCACCAGTTGGGATAACCCAGATAAATTACGTCGTACGAATCCATGTTGTCTACTGTCGCAGTCAACTCAGGTCGAGCATTTGCTTTCTTTTCGTCCATAGCCACCCTGGTGGTTTCTGTATAATCTATCGGATATGACTTTACTGTGTCAATTTCGAACAGATCGCCACCGGTGATTGCCTGAATTTTCTTAGCCACCACTTCCGTATTCCCAACAGGAAGGTTGACGATACTACCTCCTGCATAATTCTGGCCTTTGCGGGAGTAGTACACTATCAGCGTTTTATTTCCTGTCATATTATTTATCTAAAAACACTGTTTTCAAATGGAGGGGATAATTTTCAATATCTTTCGCTATGTTTTCATTCTTGAAAATATCAAAACAATGATATGCCGGCACTATCTCACAACCGCAAAAACGGTAGTTGCTGGTAATGTTCAGGAAAAGATCCGAGGTGCTTTTACCCTGTAGCAATTGCTGAGCCGGGTTATCAAAGGCTTCTGCCGGAGCATTCCATGTAGCACAAATCATAAATTTCTTCCCCTGTAATTTTCCACCGGTACCGTATTGTTTCATTGGGTCTGTTCGGGTTCTGCCATCGCCGGTAAGAAATTTTTGACTGCTTAATCCACTATTGAACACCTCGTCTATATATTTCTTATATATCCAGGGTGCTCCAAACCAATTTACGGGCGTTTGCAAAATAATAATATCGGCTTCAACATGTTTTTCTACTTCTTGTTCCGGATCATAACCATCTTCAATTTTTGTTTCTATAACTTGAATAGATTTAGATGTAAAAAAATCTTTTGCAACTTGCTGAAATGCATTGTTCAAATTACCCTCCGACCAATTGGGGTAATTTAAATGTGTGTCTATTAGTAATACTTTTGTTGTTTTTTCCATATTTATAATCAAATTTATTTTTTCAAACTAGCCATGTCAATCACAAAGCGGTAACGTACGTCGCTTTTCAGCATGCGTTCGTAGGCTTCGTTGATGTCCTGCATTTTGATGATCTCTATTTCGGATACGATATTGTGTTCGCCACAGAAATCAAGCATTTCCTGTGTTTCGGCAATACCGCCGATAACCGAACCAGCTACCGATTTGCGTCCCAAAATCATGGGTACTGTGTTCAGAAATGGTTCTAATCCTCCTAAATACCCAACTAAAACAATGGTACCGTTGATGTTTAATGTGGAAACGTAAGGATTAATATCGTGTACATACGGAACGGTATCGATAATCAAATCAAACTGTCCTTTTACTGATTTCATTTGATCACTATCGGTAGAGATAACTACTTTATTTGCTCCAAGATCCAAACCATCTTTCGTTTTATCAGGTGTTCTGGAAAAAAGCGTCACTTCTGCGCCCAATCCTTTTGCCAGTTTAATAGCCATATGTCCTAATCCACCTAAACCTACAACAGCTACTTTGCTGCCTTTGCCCACTTTCCAGTGGCGAAGTGGCGACCAGGTGGTAATTCCCGCACAGAGTAAAGGTGCCACAGCTGCCAAGTCCAGGTTTGAAGGCACTTTTAGCACGAAATGTTCGTCAACTACTACCTTTTCGGAATATCCACCGAAGGTATAACCTCCCAAATGTTTGTCTTTACCGTTGTAAGTGCCGGTCATTCCCGAAAAACAATATTGCTCCAGGTCGTGCTTACAACTATCGCATTCGCGGCACGAATCCACCAAACAGCCAACAGCCGCTAAATCACCCACTTTTAGCTTGGTTACTTCATTGCCTACTTTTGTTACTTTTCCCACAATTTCGTGTCCCGGAACTGCCGGATAGAGCGTTCCACCCCAGTCGTTACGTGCGGTGTGCAGGTCGGAGTGACATACCCCGCAATATAAGATTTCTATTTCGATGTCTTTTGCGGTGGTTTCTCTACGCTCAATATCCATTTGTATTAAAGGCTTGTCAGCAGCTTTTGTTCCAAATGCTTTTACAATGGTTGTCTTCATCTCTTTTGTTTTTTGTATGGTTAGTTGTTGTATTCTTCTTGTAATATCTTTATGCAAATGTAAAACAAAAGCCGCAGTGAATGGTTTTCTCTGCGGCTCAAACAATTTTGCTGACTGGCTCAAAATGAATCCCTTTAGAAATAAATGTCTTAAACACCAATTATTATAGAATTTGATGTTCTTTACAAGAACTTGGCAAAGAACTTGTTGAGTTTATTTACTGCCAGAGATACATATTCAGGAACATAATAGGTTTGAATGTGGGTAGCTCCCGGGATTAGAAATAGCTCCTTGTTTTTTGAATTGATAGCCTTGCTGAATGCCTCATCTGTCATGTATTTTGTATCGGCTTTGCTTCCCGCCATCATTAACAGGGGTTGATGGATTAAATCCATATTAGTGGCTGCATCAAAAGTCATTAAATCGAGTAAGCTGCTCATCGTATATTTAAAGGTTGAATTTGGGTGTGTATGGGTTTTGTAGTAGTAAACATAGCCTTCGCGATACAAATCGGTTGTGATTTTAGCAATTTCGTCATCGGTTGGATTCGCCACACCGGCATAAATTATTTTTCCACCGGCCACTTCCTGTGCACGTGCATCTGTGGATTGTTTTAAGCGTTCCTGGATTGTTGAAACCTGAGAATTCAGAAACCCGTTTCGTCTTACCTCGCCCGAATTGAACATGCTCAGCGTTGCGACAGCCTTAAAACGTTTATCTCCCTGAACGGCCTTCAACGTATAGCCCCCACCACCACAGATACCTAAAATACCCAAACGGTTCGCATCTACTCCTGAATAGTGAGTAATAAAGTCAGCCATACCATGAATATCTTCGATACGGTTTGCAGGTTTATCCACATGCCGAGGTTGTCCGCCACTAGCGCCCTGATAGGCAGCATCGGCTGCAATAGTTATATAGCCCGACTCCGCCAAACGTTGTGCATATAATCCGGCTGTTTGCTCTTTTACGCCGCCGTTGGGGTGAGCAACTACTACTACAGCAGGATATTTCATTGTGGGATCATAACCTGCAGGTGTATAAACATTGGCGGCGATGTCAATACCGTTTAGTTTGTAAGTTACCGGATGAATGTTCACTTTTTCCGGTATGTTTTCTGTTATGGCATCCTCATAGACCAAGCCAAAGGGATTGATTGGCCTGGTTGTTTGAGCTGAAGATATAATACTCGTCATCACATATATTGCTATTAGAATTAATCTTGTCTTTTTCATTTTATTCTAATTTCTAAATCGATAATTTCAATCAACGTTTTGTCCTTATTTTTTTGAAGGTGCTTCAACATCAGAAAAATCGAGAACAAATTTTGGCAAACGTTCTCCTTTTACTTCAATCCTGGCAAGTTCCATGTTGAACTGCTTCATCTCATCACCGGTAAACCGGATGTGATCACTACCAATGTTTTCCAGCATATGTGCCATCTGAGTTGTACCTGGAATGGGTACAATCCACGGCTTCTGTGCCTGAATCCATGCCAGCGATAGTTGGCCGGGTGTAGCTTCTTTCCTTGCAGCCCAGTTTTTTATTAATTCTACCAATGCCAAATTGGAAGGTAGATTTTCGGGAGAAAATCGTGACTCTGCACCTCGAATGTCTCCCGGAGCGAATCGAGTATTTGCATCAATAGCTCCGGTCAGAAAACCCACGCCGAGCGGACTCCAGGGTACAAAGCCAATACCTAGTTCCTCACAAAGCGGAATGATGACCTTTTCTGGTCCTCTCCATAAAAGTGAATATTCGTTTTGAATAGCTGTTATGGGATGAATGGCATGAGCTCTTCTTACCGTTTGTGCTCCCGGTTCGGAGAGTCCGTAGTGCAATACTTTTCCTTGATCAATTAAATCTTTGATTGCTCCAACAACATCTTCTATCGGAACAGCCGGATCAACCCGATGTTGATACAATAAATCAATCCGATCGGTACGAAGGCGTTTTAGCATTCCTTCCACTACCTCCTTAATATGTTCGGGGCGGCTGTTCAAGCCAGGGAGACGTTGACCGGTTTTTTGGTCGATATTCCAGCCAAACTTTGTCTCAATAACCACTTTGTTTCGAATGGGCACAAGCGCTTCCCCAAGAATGCGTTCCACCTCAAAAGGCCCGTATGCCTCAGCGGCATCGAATAGAGTAACACCACGATCGAAAGCTGTCCGAATGATGTTAATCATTTCGGGACGAGAGGGAATGGTGGTTTGATATGTGCGACTCATATTCTGGACGCCAAGACCAATGCTGGAAACTTCCAGTGTGCCAAGTTTTCGTCTACTCAGCGATTTTTTATCTGTACCCTTATTTCTACTTCCTTTGTTGCTGCTTAAACTCGCAAATACTTTATCAGGGAATGGCAACATTGCTGCACCGGTTAAAAATATTCCTGATTTAAGAAAGCTGCGTCTGTTTAATCCTTTTCCAGCATTATCATTAGTATTATCCATAACATATAAATTAAAGAATGATTTTTTTAATTAGTGTGACCCCGAGGTAGGACTGGGAGGTGTAAGCAATCTTGTGAATGAAAGCGATCCTAATTTCCAGCAACCTTTTTGTTTTATATATACTTCGGTAACTTCGAAAGGATTGGTCACTTCATTGCCGCCTACAACGGCCAACAGATTAATTCTATTCAACAGGATAGCCGTATTACCAATGATGTTTACCGATACTTCATGGACATCTGCTTTCTTGTACCAAATTCCTCCGCTTTTTATGACATTGAGTTCCTGAGCTGTTCCCCAACTTCCACCCATGTGTACAAATACAGCCTTTTCGTGAAATAGCTTGCTCAGGGCATCTACATTTTTTTCAGACATCCATTGCCATTTTTCTTTAGAAAGCTCTATGATTTCCTGTTCGGCTTTCGATGGAGCTGCTTTCAAATTATTTTGTTGCGCGAAAAAAAATTGAGTTGTTGCGAATAAGAAGAGAAATCCAAGAATCTTTGTTTTCATGATAATTATTATTAAAGTGTTTAGTTATTGATATAATTCTAAATGTATGCTATATTAGTCAAGTCCCTTTTTCATTAACCAAGTTGATAATAAATCTGCGATTTCAACATTGTTTAAATCAGAAAATGGAAAATGTGTATTGCCTTTAATCCCAATTTCGGGCAGATGTACCACTGTTACATCGCCACCATGCCGGTTTACGGCATCTCTCCACACTCTTGCCATTTCAAGCCGTACTCTCCAGCCATCCTGACCCGGGTTTGCACTTGGTCTATCAGGAATAAAATCACCATAGTAAATGACAATGGGAATTTTGGTGAGCTTTTGAAACTCCGCCTGCGATACCGCAACAGCTTCGAGTGTGCCTCCTGAACTTGCCTTAGGTGCAGGGACTTCCCCCTCGGGGAATAGAAAGCCGCTACCGGGCTCATACGCTACTATTGCTTTTACATTTTGATTTTTGATGGCAGTAAGCCAGCCCATACCACCTGAATGAGAATGAGTAACGAGAATAGCCGGGCCAATTTTATTGAACAGCTCTGAAACTGCATCTGTATTTACATTCATATCAATAGATCCGATATTGGGTGTCATTGCCCGAAAATACTGATTAAGTGTAGCTGAATCTTTTGAAAATTGTACTCCCTCAAAATAATCAGGCCATATACCTAGACGAAAAGTTCCAAACCATCCCTGTTCGTCGGTTGTTGGTCTGATAGCGGCAGTTTGGGTGCTGCGTCCTGCATTTCCTCTTCTTGGTTGGTCAAGAAGGTAAACCGAAAAATGTCGACGCAAAAACAAATTCTGAAATCCTTCTCTTCCGTCCGCTGTGGTTTCCCATGTTTTAGAGAACTGCCCTATGCCATGCCACATTACTAACGGATATTTACGGGCTTTAACCGGCACCTGATAAAATACATAAGCATGATCACCATGAAAGGTTTGACCTTCCGGGGTAGGATTGTAGGGATTGAACACACCGGGATTTGTAATTATTGTTCCCCCTACAGCAAAGCTACCTTGTTTATCAATCAGGATTGGCTTTTGTTTGATTGTTTTTTGCGCAAAAGCAGGCATAACAGCCAATAAAATAAAAAGTAATAATAAAGGATTTCTTTTTATTACCTGCTGATTTTTTGTAAATAAAAATAATGCTTTTATATTTTTCATAAAACGTTTTATATTGTTGTTAATACCTGCTTTTATGACTAATTTTTAGATATCAAGTTTTCTGCTGCCCATCCATTTGATAATTTCAGGATCACGGTGGTCAAAGAACAGACTGGTTTTAGTATCCAGAGATACAATTGCTTCCATATCTTCAGCGCTAAGTTCAAAGTCGAAGATATTGAAGTTTTCAATGATTCGTTCTTTTCGCACTGATTTGGGAATAACCACTACACCACGTTGCGTTAGCCAACGAAGGACTACCTGCGCAATTGATTTGTTGTATTTAGAAGCAATGGAACCCAATAACTCATTTTGAAACAAGTTATTACGACCTTCGGCAAATGGTCCCCACGATTCAATCTGAACACCATTGTCGGTTAAGAACTTTTGGTTGTCAATTTGTTGATTAAATGGATGTGTTTCTACCTGATTTACTGCCGGAGCAATTTCGTTGAACATAATAATATCCATCACTCTGTCAGGATGAAAATTGCTGACACCAATTGCCCTGACTTTACCTGCTTTGTACAATTCTTCCATTGCCCGCCACGAACCATGTACATCGCCATACGGTTGGTGAATGAGGAACAAGTCCAGATAATCCAGTTGCAATTTATCCAACGATCGTTGAAATGACTTTTTAGTATTTTCATAACCGGCATCCTGTACCCACAGCTTTGTAGTAATAAAAAGTTCTTCTCTTGGCACTCCGCTATTTTTAATTGCACGTCCTACGGCTTCTTCGTTCATATATGATGCTGCGGTGTCAATCAAACGATATCCGGCTTGTATAGCATCTATTACACTTTGCTCACATTCTGCAGCATCATTCATTTGAAATACGCCAAATCCAAGAATTGGCATTTCTACTCCGTTATTTAATTTTACATTTTTCATTTTCGTACTTTGTTTTTTTTTGAGTTTTATTAAGAAATAGGTGCGAAGAAAAGAGATAATATTCTCAAATCTATTTAGCTTGTTTATTGTATTCATCATCTGTTACCGGCTTCAACCAGACGGTTGGACCATACTGACTATTCGTTATAGCAAGCTGTATAAACTCACTATCTGGACTCGCACCATGCCAATGCGGAATATTGGGAGGGCATTTAACGACATCACTCTTATGCAAAACTTTTATTGCACTGCCTTTCTCCTGATAGTAACCTACACCTTCAATAACTAACAATATCTGTCCGCCCGGATGATAATGCCAATTGGTTCTGGCACCAGGTGCAAAAGTGACATTACCAACTTGCGTTTTATTGATACTATCGGAGCTTATTAAAGGTGCAAGCCATACCTTCCCAATAAAGTTAGGATTTGTAATTCTTTCGCCCTTGGGAAATATGGAATCCGTTTTAGAACTAACCGGATTGTCTTTTTCAATCGTAAGCTCCTTATTTGTTGAACTGATTGTCCTTTCTATTGTCTTAGTTTGAGTACTATTTAAAATGGATTTTAAAATTTCGTTTGTAAACTCACTTTCTTTGCTTCCCACTTTTGATTTCAGAACGGAGACAAGATTGTAAAGTTGTGACTCATTAAGTCCATTGTGCATACCTACATTGAGATGTGAACGCAATTGATTTTCAACACCTCCCAGAGTTGCGAGTGCTGATATGGTTACTAGTTCCCGTGTTTTAAAATCAAGGTTGTCGCGTCCGAAAATATCGCCAAACAAATGCTCTTTTAGAAATATATCTATAGCAGGAGCAAAATCATAAATACCTCCTTTTATAGTTTGTCCCACAAGTTTCGTTTGAATTTCAGTTCCCAATTGCAATTTGGTTTTATTTGAGGGTAGTGGATTGGGTATTTTTCCCTCCACATCAGTAATACCTTTTTTCTTACGTTCATCAAGCACTGTTTTAAAAGTGGCCAGTGCATTCAGACTTCGTGGAAATCCGGTATAAGCGTATAATTGAACCAATATTTCTTTTATTTCATTTACGCTTAAACCGGCATCCAATCCATCGTTCAGGGCCGAATGCAGTTGGAGCATATCACCTTTGGCTGTGAAAGCGGAAATGGGAATAATGTGCTGTTGCTTTGTGTTCAGCGTATCTACTGTGCTTTGGGCTTTGCAGTTGATTGTTAAGCCAAAAGAAGCAAACAGTATCATTAGAATGCTAAGTGTTTTTAAGCTGTTTATTGTAACCATCTTGTTGTTTTTCAGTATAATTGATATGTTGTAGTTCGATATTTACTGTCAATTGTCGCACATTGATTTTTATCGATGCAAAGGTGAGGCGAATTTCTTAGTCGTTTGTTATATAAAATACTGTATTACCTACCAAAAACACTGTTTTACTGTATTGACTTGAAATGATCTCGGATGATTCAGTATATTTGCATTGTTCTAACTAAAATAGTTTAAAAACATGGAAGAGATTTTGATATTTAATACCATTAGCGAATACAATGCTATTAATAAACAGGAAACATTACATCCCCTTGTGAGCCTTATCCACCTTGAGAACGCAGAGCCAAGGAAACTCAGACGGATGTATTACGGTTTTTATGCCATATTTCTAAAACAGGTTAAATGTGGCGATTTACGTTACGGGCTCAAGAATTACGATTATCAGGAGGGAACCTTAATATTTTTGGCACCCGGTCAGGTGATTGGTGAAAATAAAGAGGAATTATACCAACCGCAAGGGTATGCATTGGTATTTCATCCTGACTTAATACACGGTACATCGCTCGCAAAAAGCATACAAGATTACTCCTTCTTTTCGTATGCTTCCAACGAAGCGCTTCACTTGTCGGAGCAGGAAAAACAAATTATTTTAGACTGTTTCTCAAAAATAGAGTTCGAAATAGCCCACGCTATTGATAAGCATAGCAAAAAGCTGATTGTTTCAAACATCGAGTTGTTTCTCAATTATTGCATGCGTTTTTATGATCGTCAATTTATTACCCGGGAAAATACACACAAAGGCTCTCTCGAGAAGTTCGAATATCTGTTACAAGATTATTTTCAATCGGATAAGCTTCAAACAATTGGTTTGCCATCAGTTGGATACTTTGCAGACCAATTACATTTATCATCTAATTATTTGGGTGATATGTTTAAAAAAGATACAGGTAAAACAGTCAAAGAACATATTTTGTTGAAAGTAATAGATATAGCTAAAAATAAAATCTATGACAAAAGTAAATCAATTAATGAAATTGCTTACGAATTGGGGTTCAAATATCCACAGCATTTTACCCGTTTGTTCAAGAATGAAACCGGGTATACGCCGAATGAATATAGATCTTTGAACTAATTAAATGAATTGAGCCGCAGAAAAAATAATTCTCTGCGGCTTAAACAATTTTGCTGTGTAGCTCAAATACTTCGATTCGTTTTTATTATACCAATACTTCGGCCAATACTTTTGCCAACGGCGTTGTAGGGCGACCAATAAGTTTGGAAAGCACATGCGAATCATCAAACAATCCACCTTTCGAAGCACCTGTATCCGAGTCGGCCAGCATTTCGGCCAATCCTGCAGGTAAGCCGAAGCTTTTCAGAATATCGGCATATTGCGTCTCGGTCAGGTTGTTGTAAAGAATAGTTTTTCCGGTCTGACGGGAAATTTCGGCCGCAAGCTCAGCCAGTGTATATGCTTCGTCGCCTGCCAGTTCGTAGGTTTTGTTTTCGTGACCTTCGCCTGCCAACACCACAGCAGCTGCTTCGGCATAATCAACCCGAGCCGCTGAAGCGATTTTACCATCTCCGGCGTTTCCGATAAATGCTCCTGCACCCACTGCTCCTTTTGCTGAACCGGTATAGTTTTCGGTGTACCAACCGTTGCGCAGAATTGTGTAGCTCAGTCCTGATTCTTTGATTGCTGTTTCGGTGCCTAAATGTTCTCCGGCCAATCCAAGTGGCGAACTGTCGGCATGTAAGATGCTGGTATAGGTAATTTGTTTTACACCAGCTTGTTTTGCTGCTTCAATAACGGCTTTATGTTGCGGTAGACGTTGTCCAATTTCGTTACCCGAAATCAATAACAATTTGTCAATGCCTTTTAATGAGGCTACCAGACTTTCCGGTTGGGTATAATCAAATGCACGAGCTTCCACTCCCAAATCTGCCGCTTTATCAGGGTTGCGTACCAACACAACAATGCTATCTGCAGCTACTTTTTGTTTCAATTTTTCTACTACCAAGCGACCCAATTGGCCGGTGGCTCCTGTTACACCGATTTTCATTTTTTGTTTCCTTTCTTTTAAATTAGTATGAATGCATATTTTCTATTTGGTCAAACTTTGGGAATAAAACAATCTGTGTTCTGTTTTGATAGAGTTTTATCGTTAAATAAAACTGTTTGTCTACATTCACCGAAACAACCGATTGAAATTATCCCTACTTTTGTTACGCAAAGTAACTAATAATAGTTTATATACGAAACAGGTTACTTTTTCGTAACCATGAAAATAGTAGTAACCTAAAAGTAACCAATATGGCCAAAATAAAAGAAAAAACGCAATGCCCGGTAACGGCAACGTTGCAACTGATAGGAGGGAGGTGGAAAACCATTATATTGTATACCCTCACTGCCGGAACCAAACGTTTTGGCGAGATAGCTGTTCGTATTCCCGATATTTCGCGGAAGGTGCTAACCGAACAACTGAAAGAACTGGAAGCCGATGGACTGATTCTGCGGGAACAATTTAAAGAAATACCACCGCGGGTAGAATACTCGCTTACCGATTTGGGCAAAAGCCTATCATCGGTGATTCGCGAACTGGAAAAATGGGGAACGGAAAATGTGTTGGCTAATTAATCATTTCTTTCTGAATAGCTTTCCAGCGGTTTGATAATTCGGGGAGTATTGCAGTTGTAAACATGGAGTATTCATTTTGAGTTTTTATTCGATGTTTCTATTTTGACCGCAAAATTAAAACAAAACCGCGGAGAATAGTTTCTCCGCGGTTCGTTTATTTAGTCTGAAATGCATGATTGCTTCAGAAAAAGTTATTTAAGTTCAAGTGTTAGTGATGTTAAATTATTTGAATCGGAACTACTACCAACCATTAACTGGTAAGTCCCCGGAGTTACATGCATCAAATTGGTAGAAGTATCCCACCATTCCAGGTTTTTATCATTTAATTCGAATGCTACATTCAGCGTTTTGCCTGCCGGAATGGCTACACGTCTGAAGGCACGGAGTGTTTTTGCCGGACCTTGCGCATCATCATTTTTTTTCAGGTAGACCTGAACGGTTTCTTCGCCGGCTACTTTTCCGCTGTTTTTTACTGGAATAACTAATTTGAAATTATTTTTTCCTTTAGTTTTATCAGGTGTCAAGAGTGGTTTCCCATATTTAAAGCTGGTGTAACTGAGTCCATATCCAAATGGGAAGAGTGGTTTTTCCTGCATAAAACGATATGTTCTGCCTTGCATGTCATAGTTCTCAAAATCGGGTAATTGAGCAGTGTTTTTGTAAAAGGTAACCGGTAGTCTTCCGGCCGGATTATAGTTTCCGAATAACACGTCGGCAACAGCTTTTCCACCTGCCTGTCCCGGATACCAAGCCTGTAAAATAGCATCACAATTTTCAACTTCATTTTCCAAACCGATCGGCGAGCCTGAGCAGTTTACAAATATGATTTTCTTTCCAGCCTTGTGCAACGCGGCAATTAAGTCACGCTGTACTTTTGGTAGTTCTATATCTGTGCGGTCGCCTCCCTTGAATCCGGGAAGGTTCACGCCCATCTCTTCGCCTTCGAGCGATGGTGAGATACCGCCGGCAAAGATAATCACATCAGCATTTTTGATATTGTCGATAGATTTTTGATTGTCGATGGGTTGCTTAAAGCCCAAATCAAAGTTTAGCTGAGCATCGCCCATAACGTATTTGAAATCAATCTGAATATCATATTTCTTACCTTTCTCCACCTGCATGCTGTAAGTTGCTTTACGGCCACCGTGGTTGCTTTTAAAGTTTTTCACTTCAGTTTTATCAATAGAAATACTCACATATCCGCAATAATAAAAATCCAAAATCACTTCGCCCGATTGCTGAGGAGTAAAAGTGCCGGTGTAGGTTGCACTGAAATCGGTTAGATTTACGCTCGGTGCAAAAACCGTTGCGCCCGACGTGCACAGATTAAAGGGAGTACTGATACGGGTTTCTGCCACCGGTGCACCAGTTGCGTCCGGGTTGTTCCAGTAGCGGGCACTGAAACCTTTGCCGTCCGAACTTGTACAATCATTGAATGCACTTTCGAACAGTGTATTTTGCACAAGGTCACAGCCTTTTTCATAAATTAGTTTACTGTTTTTACCCAGTGCTGATTTAACTCCCTGAAGAATTGTACTGGTATGTGATGGTGTTCCGTTGTAATTACCCCATTGCATCACCGAATCATTGGCATTGGGTCCCATTACAGCAACGGTAATGCCCTCTTTTTTCAGCGGCAGAGTGTTTTTCTTGTTCAAAAGCAGGGTCATCGACTTTAATGCAGTAAGATAGGCGAGTGAATCGTGAGCAGCCGAAGCCACTACCGAATAAGGAATCTTTGTCCATGAAACATTCTCCGGTTTGTCCATTTCGCCCAGTTCGAAACGGGCTTTCAACAATCTTACAATAGACACATCGATATCTTTTTCGGTAATCAGCCCACGTTCAACACCATCCATCAATGCGTTGTAACTGGAGCCACAGTCCAGATCAGTGCCGCTCAGCACAGCCTCGGCCGAAGCGGTGGCTGCATCAGCATGTGTAGCATGTGCATTGGGCTTATAGAAATCGGCTATCGCACCACAGTCGGCCACCACAATACCATCGTAGCCCCACTCTTTGCGAAGGATATAATTCAGCAACTTTTTGTTTCCGCAACAAGGTTCGCCCTCGAAACGGTTGTAGGCACACATTACCTCTTTCACTTTGGCATCCTGCACCAGAGCCTTGAAAGCCGGCAGGTAGGTTTCGTACAAGTCTCGTTTACTGATGTTCTCAGCATTGAAGGTATGTCTGTTCCATTCGGGTCCGGAATGAACTGCGAAATGTTTTGCACAAGCATGTAGTTTATTGTATTTGGTATCTTCGGGTCCCTGAAGTGCTTTTACCACTGCAACGCCCATTAGCGCTGTGAGGTAAGGATCTTCGCCATAGGTTTCAATGCCCCGTCCCCAACGCGGATCGCGAAAGATATTTACATTTGGAGTCCACATGGTAAGTCCCTGATATCGTTGATAATCTCCCTGAGCTGCGAACTGTGTGTTTTTAGCCCTGGCTTCGTCCGAAATAGCTGTGAATACCTTAAAAATAGTTTGGGGCTCGAAGGTGGCAGCCATTCCTATTGGTTCGGGGAAAACGGTGGCCACGCCTGCTCTTGCCACACCGTGTAAGGCTTCGTTCCACCAATTATAACCCTTAATTCCTAGTCGTTCGACGGGTTTTGAGGCATCTAGCATCAGCGATATTTTTTCTCTGAGCGTTACCCTTGCGGTAAGATCTCTGGCCCGTTCTTCAGGACTAAGGTTGGGGTTCTGATACGGTAGTTGTGAAAATGACAAGACCGAATAACACGTAATTGCGGCCGTGATAAGGATTTTTCTGTACATGATAGTAACTATATTTTAAGGTTGTTTTTTCAACTACAAAGTAAACTATTTCCAATTGTATAAAGGTGGTATTATTTAGTTAATGTGTGGATAAATTGGCCTAATTTGTATTTTATACTAACTTTATAGAGCGGTTTAAAACACATGTTGAGGTTTATCCATAAAAACCATTATTTTTTACTTGCTGGGAGCCATTCCGAATTGCTTTTTATAGGCCGATGAAAAATGAGACAGGTTTTTAAAGCCGACTTCCAGGTACACGTCCGATACTTTTCGGCTTTCATTGCGTATTTTGTCGTGTGCCACTTTGAGTCGTTTCTCCACAAGCCACTTTTGGGGCGTGAGCTGACTAATTTTTTTAAAGTCCCTTTTGAACGAAGCAAGACTCCGACCCGTAAATCCTGCAATTTGTTCTACCGAAAGGTCGAACATATAATTGTCTTCCATGTAATCCAGAATGTCTATTTTCCATGGTTCGGTAAAGTCGAACAGGGCAGGGTAGAAGCGCTTGTCAATGTTTAATAAAGAATAAACTCCTTCCTGAAGTTTCAACAGCATCAGCTCTTTGGCCGGTTCTTTGTCCGAATTGAAGTAGGGCTTCATGGCATGAAACAGGCTTTCTATATCGGCAGTAGGAGGTAATTTTATCACGCTTGGTTTGAGCTTTTCTATTTCGAGTGGTAGTTCCTTTTTGTCCATGTTCTGATAAAAATCCCGTAAAAAGTTACGTTTGAAAATCATGAATATGGCCTGAAACTGCTGCTCGCCTTTGGGTTGCTTCGTCAGGGTGACGCGATTATCCCTGCGCAGGAATACACATTCATTTTTATTTACAACAACTTTCTTTCCCCCTTCTTCCAAAATCATTTCACCGGAATAGACATACACCAGCATATGATCGTGTATCATTTGCGTGCAGCTCCTCTCATTATTGAAATAATAACTGAAAAATATGTCGTAGTAGTTGAATCGCAATGATTCGGAACGTTCAAAAGTCATAGGGTCATTTTTGCAACAAAGATAATGGTTGTTTTGCGATTAATACTAATAATCAGAGGATAGAAAAACGCAGAAAAGCAAATCAATTATTCTAATCCCCATTAATAATGAGTTCACTCCGAATCTTTACCTACTTTCTGCGGTTGTCGCCCTTTTATTAACCACCTATCTTTGCAACATAAAAATTTATAATAATTCAATAGAATGAAAAAGATACAAACAGTTGTTTTGATAGGTGGATTACTTTTATCACTGATGAATGCTTTTACGCTTCGTGCAGATAACAATTCTCCTGCTGTTGGTGAGCGTCGGTTCTCGATGAGTGATTCTTTAAGCTCATACGCTCTGAATGAGGTTGCCGTTATTGCTAAAAATAAAAAGAACCTTGCTGTAGGCAAAATGAACATTAGTGAAATGGATTTACCTCAGGCAATGATAGTGATAGACGAAAATGCTCTCAAAGCGCAGCAAATAAGTAATATCACCGACCTGCTTAAAAACGTAAACGGTATGTACATTATGAGCACCACCGGCGGCTATCAGGAGGAAATTGCATCGCGGGGTACTAACCTCACAAGCACCAATACCTTTAAAAACGGAATCCGCTATTACGGTGGGATGAAGACGGAGATAAGCGGCATAGAAAAAGCTGAGATTCTGAAAGGAAACGCGGCATTGCTTTTCGGCAACGTGGCGGCTGGTGGTGTACTGAATCTGGTTACCAAAAAGCCTAAGTTCGATTTTGGTGGCAATGTGGCATTCACCTACGGTAGCTTCGATCGCTACAAACCGCAGTTCGACTTTTATGGTCCGCTCAACAAACAGAAAACAATTGCTTTCCGCTTAAACGGTTCGTACGAACAGGCCAACAGTTTTCGCAACTATGTGGACTCAAAAACGTATTACATAAATCCGTCGTTGATCTTTGAAGTGACTCCTAAAACTACTATTTTACTCGAAGGCGATTATACCAACACCAATACTACTCCCGATTTTGGAACCGGTATCGTCAATTATAAATTGGTGGAGATTCCCCGAGATCGCTTTATGGGCGTGTCGTGGGGAGAATACAAAGCTAAACAGTCTTTCGCCTCCGGTAAAATTACACACACGTTCAATGATAAATTGAGCCTCTCATCGCTTACCGGATTAAGGTATTACAACACCGACTTGTTTAGCAATGCCCGTCCGAATACCAGTGGCAGCGTTATTGCACAAAATGGTGACTGGAAAAGGAATGTTCAACGAAGCTCAGTGGCTGATAATTACTTTATTGAACAAATAGACCTGAATGCCAACTTTAAAACAGGCGCATGGAAACATCAGGCTTTGGTAGGGTTTGACATCGAATCGTCCGAAACACAAACAACGGCTTACAATCAGTTTGCGAACTACGACGTGATTAATATTTATAACGACTATAATCCTGCAATTGAACCGGCTATTCCTGTGCTGACTAAGAATACGCTGACCAAAAATCCTCTTAATCGTTACGGAATCTATGCGCAGGATTTGATTAGCTTGCAAAAGTATATCAAGTTGTTGGTGGGGGCAAGATATACCAACATTGAATCAACAAGCAATGTGTATAGCTATTCAACTCAAAAAACAACAGAAACGAAAGCCAACGACAAGGCCTTTTCTCCGAAGATTGGTTTAACAGTGCAACCTAACAAATATCAATCATTGTTTGCTTCCTATTCTAACTCGTTTACATTAAATACGGGTGTTGATATAAACGGTAATGCACTGGATCCTTCTATTATCGACCAATACGAGATTGGGATTAAAAATAAACTGCTAAATAATAAACTTTCGGTCAATGCCAACGTTTATCAAATCAACAACAGTAATCTGGCGCAGACCTCGCTCGAAAACGGTAACACTAACAGCAATGTAAAAGAACTGGCCGGAGCCACAAAAGCGCAAGGTGTGGAACTGGACATGGAGTACCTGCCTTTTCGAAATTTGAGAATAATGGGTGGATATAGTTATACGAGAACTACTTACACCCAAAGTAATACCTACATTGTGGGTAGTGAATTGAGATACAATCCTAAGAATACGGCCAATTTGAGTGGCACTTATACCTTTACCAAAGGTACGTTGAAAAATCTTCAACTCGGTTTTATCTCTTCGTATGTAGGCGAAAGATTTGCAGGACGATCAACACGTTTAACTGTTCAGAACGATGCTTATAAACTTATTCCGCTTGCGGCCTATTTCACGCACGATATTACCCTTGGATACGATGTGAAGAAATGGAACTTCAAAGCCAAACTAAGTAATATTACCAATACGCTCAGTTACAATGTGCATGATGACAATAGTCTGAACCCGAGTCCACCGTTTAATTTCAGTGTTAATGTTCAATATAATTTCAACTAATGATAAACAGAAAGAAAATCAGAAACCTTCATGCCAATCTGGGGTACTTTTATGTAGGGCTAATTATTTCGTTTGCCTTGTCGGGTATTTTTATGAACCATCGCCAAACGTGGCATCCGGATAAATACTCCATTGCTAAAAAGGAAATAACACTTACTCAACCTATTGATGCAGCGTCTATTAATGAAAATTTTGTTGCCGGACTGGTGAAAAAGCAAGGTATAGACGACAAGGTGAAGAGGCACAACGTCAGAAAAGGTGAATTGAGAATATCCTGCTCCAACTGCGATATTGATATAGACCTTAAAACAGGTAAAGGAGAAATTACCGAATTTATAAAAACACCGGTTGTAGGGCATATAATGGATTTACACAAAAACATCTCTGTTTGGTGGATTTATTATTCCGACATATTTGGCATCTCGCTGATTGTTATTGCAGTAACAGGTTTAATGATGAAATCACCTTCGCCTGCTGTCAAAAAGAAAATATGGTTATTAGCCATATCGGGATTGTTATTCCCTCTTTTATTTATGTTGGTTCTTAGTACTATTTAGACTTTCTCAATTCAATTCTAACCAATAACACCTCTTCCGGCAATTCGGAAGAGGTGCTTTTTTTGTATAAAGTACGTGGATATTATCTAATATTGCCTACCGAGTTCTTTGCAGTATCATGTTTTGTTTTCAGCGTATTGCCTTGTACGGTGAATCCAATTCTCACTTGTGTTTTCAGTGTGTCTTTTAATCCGGAAGTGGCTTTTTCTACCACTTTGAAACTGATTTCATACTCACCATCGGAGAGTGTAACCAGTCCGTCGCAGTCATTATCCGGTAGCTCGGTGGTAGCAGTCTGATTGCCTGTGTTGCCCACTCGTCCTGTAGCTGCATACGATGCTGCGGCAGCTCCTCCTCCCGAACCGGCAAGGTTGGAAACAGACGATACTGCTGCGGATATAATTGAGCCTCCGGGCAGGCTTCCCGATACGGTATTAGGACTTTTTTCGAGAAGTGCTTGTCGGGCTTTTAGCTTGTTTCTAAGTGTATTGGATTCACTTTCATTAAGTTCGGTTGCATTTTGTTTGCGGGCGTTTACCAGTATTGTTGCATTGTCGGGCATAAATACTACGCAACCCTCATCGGTTAGGCTGATATGTATTGTACCCGTTGTAGCACCTGTAACCCGTTCGCCAAAAGTAGCTCCCTGAGTTTGTTTGGCTACGGTAACATTCATCGAGATGCGGTTAGGCATACTGTTACCCGATGCAAGTTTGGCACTGATAACAGCTCCTCCCGGTAAAGCTCCCCCTACAAGCGAAGCTCCCTGGCTCAATGCACTTCCTGCAGCGTGGAGTCCCTGATTTACTTTCTCTCCAAAAGTAGCACCCTGTGTTTGTTTCTTTTCTGTATTTGAGTTTTCATTCTGACTGTTGAAATAGATAGCATCATCCGGACATGCAAAAGTCATTTCTTCAATTGTGCCGTCAGGTTTAATCGTTTTTTGAGTTACAGGACCGCAGGATGCTGAATTATTTGCGTTAAGTCCATTGTATAGTGGATTTTCTCCACTCTGCGATTGCCCATTGTAAAAAGGGTTGATTCCAGTGCTTTTTGTGCTTTCTTCCGAAATAATATCATTGGCTGTATTACCTTTTGTTTGTGATTTCACGATGCGTCGCACCACCATCTGACCGTTTTTAGTCGCGCTACTTTCTGTTACAATGGCCAAACCATCACAGTCATCATCCTGCCCCATGTATGGTTTTCCTTTTTTCTTTTTATTCAACGAAACCGATATGCCTGCGTATACTCCAAATGCACCATAGTTAGTTTTACGAACAATTTCTTTAGTGCTACCGGTGAGTAGTTGCTCCGATTTGTAAATCCCATCAGAACCGGGTCTGCCCGAAGGTATCAATTGGTACGTCCGACTCACCATTTCAGGACCTGCTACATAATCACCTTCTACCCACAATCCAATGATACCGGGCGTGTAGCTCACTCTGAATTTCGGACTAATCATAAATCCGCTGTTGGTTGTTTCCGGACGGTTGAATATCTTTACGTAAGTGGGGTAGGTACCGTTGGGTATGTTTTGCTCCACAGTGAATGCTTTCTGAACTGTTTTCAGGTAACCCAGACCCACAATGGGGGCAAATTCAAAATCACCCAGCAAGAAACTTAGTTGGGGTGCTATTTCAAGGTTGTAGCCTTTCTTTTTGCTTGTGTCATCGTTGCGCACAAACAATTTTGAGCTAGTACTTTCAGCAATTCCAAATGCGTTGAATCCACTTGTTGATGCTGTTTTTTGTTCAGAAATAAGACCTCCTCCTATATTTACGCCAAAGGTCACGCTCATTTCGCGCCCGGCAATTTTTTCGGACCAGCCCTTACCTGCAAGTGGTATATAAACAGAGGTTTTTAGTATGTTTTGCGGTTGAAAATGAAGCGAGTCGGATGATTGACTAATGGGCGAACTTATACCCCGACTCACCGATACCTTTATATTTTGGGCAGAAATAGAAATACTACTTAAGAGTAGTGCAGCAATAGCGTAATGTGATGTTCTCATACAATTTGATTTTTTTATTATTTCAAAATTGTAATGATAACAAAAATATGTATTTAAATGTTTAAAAGTGCTTGTTTTTTAGGGAAATTATCACTTGCCCTAATTATTGGGAAAGTTGCTTCATCCTTAAAAACAGTTTGACTATTTTTGAAAATAGATGCTATTGCTTTATGTTAGGGATGATTAAATCATGAATGGAGTTGGATGTATTGTAGAATAAGTTCAACGGCTTGTTCCAACGTAACCTTACTTGTATCGATCGAAAGGTCGTAATTTGTGGCATTCATCCATTCTTTATGGGTAAACGTTTTGCAGTAGGCGGCTCTTTCTTTGTCCGATTTTTCAACCATTTTCGTTGCTTCATCGTTTTGCAGATTGTACAATTTCTGAATCCGGTTAATCCTGAATTCTTTATCCGCATGTAAGAAAATGCTGATATGATTCGGTTCATGGCGCAAAATGTAATGCCCGCAACGACCTAAAATTACTGCAGGATGGTCATGTACAATTTTTTTAATGATTTCAGCTTCAGCATCGAATAACTCCTGATCGGTGTATTCCAATGCCGAAGCAACAGAAGGTACAGTGATTACATCCTTTTGTGGAAGTGTTTTCAAAAGCGAATGCCAGAAGGAAAGCAATCTTTCTTCGCGTGATTCCAGATTTTCTTCAAAGGTTGAAAGTCGATTGGCCGCATAACGAAGAATGTCACGATCTGCGAAAAAGATATTTAGCTTACTGGCAAGCTGCTGACCAACGAAAGAACCCCCGGCTCCTAACTGCCGGCTTATGGAAATTGCAAAAGATGTTGTTGGTGTCATGATTATACCTCCTTTTCTTTAGTGATTTGTTCATATCTAAGTATATATGTAACAAATTACGAATGGCGTTTGTTGGCTTGTTACGCTAGAAAAAATGATAATCACGAGTTCATGAAGCCATGTGTCTGAGTTTATTTCAACAATATGTGCTTATCTATTCGATCGAATCGATACGTGCGTATCACATCACTCGATATTCGGGTTTCACATCGCTCGATGCGAGTGAATCACTTTATGTGATGCGAGACTATCACATGGAGTGATATGGTAGGATACAAAAAAACACGACCCCGCATATGCGAAGTCGTGATTCGATTATATTTCCCCTCTCCTTGAGGAGAGGGGTTAGGGGTGAGGTTACTTATTCTTTTCCACCCATTCTCTGGCATTTACAAACGCTTCCACCCACGGAGTGATTTGGTCGTTTGCTTTGCGGTCGGCTGGGTAATGTGCCCATTGCCATGGGAACACGGCACGTTCGGGATGAGGCATCATAGCCAGATGACGACCATCAGTTGAACAAATACCGGCAACACCGTAGTCCGAACCGTTTGGATTGGCAGGATAGCTGGCATAGGAGTATTTAGCAATGATGTTGTATTCGCTTTCCGGTTTTGGTAAATAGAATTTTCCTTCACCGTGAGCTACCCATACACCCAATTTGCTGTTGGATAGTGAACCTAGCATTACCGAATTGTTTTCAGGAATAGTAAGACCAACGAAGCTCGATTCGAATTTATGCGAATCGTTGTGCAACATACGTGGTTTCACGTCGTGATCCTGATTTACCAATCCAAGTTCTATCATCAACTGACAACCGTTACAAATACCCAAACTTAAGGTGTCTTGACGACTGTAGAATTTATCCAATGCTGATTTTGCTTTCTCGTTGAAAAGGAAACCACCGGCCCAACCTTTGGCTGAACCAAGTACGTCGGAGTTAGAGAATCCACCGCAGAATACAATCATATTCACGTCTTCCAGCGTTTCGCGACCTGTTGCTAAGTCGGTCATGTGAACGTCTTTCACATCAAAACCGGCAAGGTACAAGGCGTAAGCCATTTCACGGTCGCCATTGGTTCCTTTTTCGCGGATAATGGCAGCGCGTACACCACTTGATTTACGGTCCTGTGACAAATTGAATTGTGAGAATTTACCGTTAAAACTGTCGGTAAATGCAAATTCTAACGGTTGATTTTTATAGTTGTTGAAACGGGCCGAAGCACATATTTCACCACTTTGTTTGCGGTCTAATAAGTAAGACGAGCGGAACCAGATATCACGGAATTCATTAATTGAGAACGAATAGGAATCCGATTTCTTTTTGATTTCCATGCGGCGTTCAGCGATAGGAGTAGCAATGCGGGCAAAGCCTACACCGTTTCCTTCGAAAATTTTCTCAACCGCTTTACGATCTTTTACCTGAATCAATACGCCCGGATTCTCAGCAAACAGAATGTTTACCAATGATGTTTCGGCAATTCCTTCGAGGTTTACACTTAAACCACCGTCGGCATTGGCAAAACACATTTCGAGCAATGCGGTAATCATACCACCTTCCGAAATATCATGACCGGCAAGAATCAAATCCTTGTTGATTAATTCCTGAATGCTGTCGAAAGCAGCTTTGAAGTATTCTGCATCTTGTACGGTTGGAACTTTTTCGCCCAGTTTGTTGAGCGTTTGTCCCAATACCGAACCACCTAATTTATGAGTGTCGAAAGAAAAATCAACATAATAAACAGCCGATTTAGGATCGTTTACTACTACCTGACCAACAGTTTTCTTCACGTCCGACACTTCAGCACCGGCCGAAATAATCACCGTTCCCGGTGAGAATACTTTTTCGTTACCATATTTTTGAGTCATCGAAAGTGAATCTTTTCCGGTAGGAATATTGATGCCCAATGAGCAACAGAAATCGCTACAAGCTTCAACGGCTTTGTACAAGCGGGCATCTTCACCCGGGTTGTTACAAGGCCACATCCAGTTGGCGCTCAGTGATACGCTGTCCAATCCGTCGGTCAATGGAGCCCAAATGATATTGGTTAATGCTTCTGCAACAGCCAAAACCGAACCTGCTTCGGCATCTACCATAGCAGCCAGCGGTGCGTGACCAATAGAAGTAGCGATACCCACGTTTCCGCGATAATCAAGCGCCACCACGCCAAGGTCGTTCAACGGCAATTGAATTTCGCCTGCACATTGTTGGCGGGCAATTTTACCTGTAATAGAGCGGTCTACTTTGTTCGTCAACCAGTCTTTACAAGCTACCGATTCTACCTGCAATACATTTTGAATATATTCTTGAAGTTTATCTTCGCTGATTTCAATCGGAGTATATTTCTCTTCGATAGTGCTATCGGTCATGATAGTGCGTGGCGGTTTGCCAATCATGTAATCCAAACGCAAGTCGATTGGCATTTTGCCATCGGCTTGTTCGAATACAAATTTCATATCGCCGGTAGTTTCACCCACCACGTACATCGGAGCGCGTTCGCGTTCGGCAATGCGGCGCACAGCTTCAATGTCTTTTTCAGGAATTACCATTCCCATACGTTCCTGGCTTTCGTTGCCCACAATTTCTTTGGCACTCAAAGTTGGATCGCCCACAGGAAGAGCGTTTAAATCAATTTTACCACCGGTAGTTTCTACCAATTCCGATAAACAGTTCAGGTGTCCACCTGCACCGTGATCGTGGATAGAAACGATAGGATTTTTATCGGCTTCAGCCAGTGTACGAATCACGTTCGAAACACGTTTTTGCATTTCAGGATTGGCACGTTGTACGGCGTTTAGTTCAATGGCATTGTCGTATTCACCTGTTTGAACAGACGATACCGCTGCGCCACCCATACCAATACGGTAGTTGTCACCACCCATTACCACTACTTTTTCGCCAACGCCAACATCACCTTTCAGCGCGTCGCGCATGGTTCCGAAACCAACACCACCGGCCAACATAATTACTTTGTCGTAACCGAATTTTTTGTCGTTTTCTTCGTGCTCAAAAGTGAGCAATGAACCACAAATAAGCGGTTGACCGAATTTATTTCCGAAGTCCGAAGCTCCGTTCGAAGCTTTGATAAGGATTTGCTCCGGTGTTTGGTACAACCATTTACGTGGGTTAATAGCATTTTCCCAGCTACGTGAATTGTCGTTACGAGCGTATGAAGTCATGTAAACGGCTGTTCCGGCAATCGGCAAACTGGCTTTTCCACCACCAAGGCGGTCGCGGATCTCACCACCTGCTCCGGTAGCTGCACCATTGAAAGGCTCAACAGTTGTTGGGAAGTTATGTGTTTCGGCTTTCAATGAAATAACCGATTCAATTCCTTTTACCTGGAAAAAATCCGGTTTGTCTCCACTGGCAGGAGCAAACTGTTCGATTTTAGGACCGGCGTTAAAAGCCACGTTGTCTTTGTAAGCCGAAACCAGTTTGTTTGGATTTTCTTCCGATGTTTTGCGAATCATTTTGAACAAAGTAAGTTCTTTTTCTTCGCCATCGATAACAAATTGACCGTTGAAAATTTTGTGACGGCAGTGTTCCGAGTTTACTTGTGAGAATCCAAAAACCTCACTATCGGTTAACTTACGACCCACTTTTTCTCTGATACCGTTCAGGTAATCAATTTCGTCCGGACTTAACGCCAAACCTTCCTGTGCACTGTAAGCAGCAATATCGTCAATCTCCAAAATAGCTTCCGGTTGTTTATTTACCGTGAATATTTCCTGATTTACGCCCGTGTAAATGCGTTGAAGCATTGGGTCGTACTCCAAACCACCTTTGGCCGATGGAGTAGAAGGCATTGCTGTAAACTCTTCAATACGAATAATGCCGCTAATTCCCATATTCTGGGTAATTTCAACGGCATTAGTGCTCCATGGAGTAATCATTTCGCGGCGCGGACCCACATAGTTTCCGTCTACAGTTTCCTGATTGAGAAGGGCAGCTTCACCAAAAAGCCATTCTAACTTTCTGACATCATCGGCGGCAAGTGGTTGCGCCGTTTGTACAGCGTAAAGATGTTGAGCGGGAGTTCGGAAAAATTGAATCATAATGTATTTTGAAGTTATAGAAGTTTTATGTTGAGTGGAAGTTGCAGACTTAGAGGTGTTTATCTCTGTTCTAAATCCTCCTTCAATTTGAACGCAAAGATAGTCTTTTTTAGTGGTTTTTGAAATACATTATTGACTAAAAAGTAGTTGATAATGGAAAATAACAACCGCTGAAATTTTATATTTAAAAGTGTATTTTTATCGGAAATGAGAGTTGGGTGTTTTATTTAAACTATTGATAAATGAACTGTTTTTATTACATTAAGTTCTTAATTAAGGATTTGCTTTTATATAATCACGATATTTTAGCTGGTAAATCACTTGTATATCAAAAATATATACTATTTTTGTACAATACATAAATATAACTTCTAAAATGTACAAGATGTGGATAGATAGAGAAATAAATACAGAATTAGTTGACTTGGCTTTGCACTATCCTGTGGTAATGATAACCGGACCTCGTCAGGCTGGTAAAACTTCATTGGCTCGTCAGGTTTTTCCGGATAAGCCTTACTATTCTATTGAAAATCCTGACGTACGTCAACAAATTTCAACCGATCCTCGCGCATTTTTTACATCCAATCCCGATGGAGCTATTATAGATGAATTTCAGCGTTATCCCGAAATACTTTCTTATATTCAGGGAATTGTAGACGGAAAAAAACAAAATGGTCAATTTGTTTTAACGGGAAGTAATAATGTTTCCATGTTGAGTAAAGTGACTCAAAGCTTGGCGGGTAGAGTGGCATTGTTAAAGTTGCTGCCATTTTCTATAGCTGAACTTGGTGCTTTTGGGAAAAACTATTCGGTTGATGATTATTTGTTGAATGGCTTTTATCCTCGGGTGTATGCAGATAACCTGAATCCGACAAAAGCTTATCGGAATTATTACGAAACTTACGTTGAAAGAGACATTCGCCAGATTTTGCAGGTGAAGGATGTTTCACTATTTCAAAAATTCATGAAATTGTGCGCGGGTCGTGTTGGGCAACTTTTTAATGCAAATAATTTAGCGACTGAAGTTGGTGTATCTTATCAAACTATTTTTGCATGGCTTTCGGCTTTGCAGGCAACTTACATTGTTTTTTTAGTACAACCATGGTCGGCTAATATCAGTAAACGATTAGTTAAGACTCCTAAGCTTTATTTCTACGACGTAGGGTTGGCGGCTTATCTGTTGGGAATCGAAAATACTTTGCATGTTGAAACACATCCATTACGGGGCTCGTTGTTTGAAAATATGGTAACGCTCGAATTGCTTAAAAAACGCTATAATGCCGGGCTAGATAATAATCTTTATTTCTATCGCGATAATCATGGTAATGAAGTTGATATTATGCAGGAAGCCGGTTATCAATTGAATCTGTTTGAAATAAAATCAGCCGAAACGTTTACACCTCATTTTCTAAAGGGCCTGGATTATTTTAAAAAAATTGTACCCGATCGGGTAGGAAAATCGAATTTGGTTTATGCCGGTAGTGACGAAATGACTATCAAAGAACACCGCATTGTAAACTATAAAAATTTATTTAGCTAAGTTTTTACGCTCACATTTTTAGGCAGGATAAAACAAATGACAAGAATCGGTTGTTATGCTCTACTCAAATTGAATTCATAAAAAGTAGAACAGGCAAATGTTAGAAAATAGAATTGATAAACGAATTTTAAAAGAAAACCTTCATAAAGAGTCATTTAAACGACAAACAATTTCATTTTACAAGTATTTTGAAATAAATAATCCCTCCGAATTTCGTAATCAACTTTACGAACAATGGTTTGCACTGAACTGTTTTGGACGAATTTATGTGGCGCATGAAGGCATTAATGCTCAAATGAGTGTGCCCGAAGATAATATGGCGGAGTTTATAAAGCAACTGTATGCCATTCCACAACTTACCAATGTGCCTATTAAACAGGCCATTGAAGATGATGGAAAATCGTTCTACAAACTAACCATCAAGGTGCGCCCCAAAATTGTGGCTGACGGACTTGAAAACAATACCTACGATTTATCAAAAGTGGGCAAGCATCTTACTGCGCTTGAGTTTCACAATGCCATCGATGACCCGGGAGCCATCGTGGTGGACATGCGCAATCATTACGAAAGTGAGATAGGACATTTTAAAAATGCTTTTTGTCCGGATGTAGATACCTTTCGCGAAGAAATTCAGATGGTACTCGAAAAATATAAGGATGAAAAGGACAAGCAGTTTCTGCTCTACTGCACCGGTGGTATTCGTTGCGAAAAAGCAAGTTCATTTCTGATTAATAATGGTTTTGAGAATGTGTCGCAACTCTACGGAGGCATTATTGAATATGCGCAACAAATAAAACAATTGGGTATTGAGCCGAAATTTTATGGTAAGAACTTCGTATTTGATGAGCGACTGGGAGAGTCGATTGATGGACAAGTGATTTCGCATTGTCATCAATGTGGTAAACCTGCCGATACGCATACTAATTGTGCCAATAATGACTGTCATTTGCTCTTCATTCAGTGTGATGACTGCAAATCGAAGTATGAAGGTTGCTGCTGTGACGATTGTAAATCGGTTATTCAACTTCCACTCGAAGACCGTAAGAAATTGCGCGTTCAGCATCATCAAAAATATGCCGATAGCAAGATTTTTAAAAGCAGACTCCGTCCAAAATTGCATTCTGACATAAATAAAACTTCTTGCAATGGATGATTTCTGGCAATCGCTCCAAAACCCCATCATTGCGCTGGCACCTATGGAGGATGTGACGGATACTGTTTTCAGAGAGGTGATTTGTTCTGTTTCTGAGCCGGATGCGTTGCACGTGATGTTTACTGAGTTTACCTCCACCGATGGACTTTGCAATAAAAAAGGGCGGGAATTTGTAGCTACCAGATTGGTTGTGACTGAAACAGAACGAGAGTTGCTCAAAGATACAAATACTAAACTCGTGGCTCAGATTTGGGGCTCCGATCCGGAGAAATTTCACGAAAGTGCAAAGTTGATTTCAGCTATGGGACTGTTTGATGGCATTGATATAAACATGGGCTGTCCGGTAAAAAAGGTGGTGAAAAACCATAGTTGTTCCGATTTAATTAATCATCCCGACATGGCCAGGGAGATTATTATTGCTACCCGCGAAGGGACTAATTTACCTGTGAGTGTAAAAACCCGCATTGGTTTTAGTTCGATAGTTACTGAGGAATGGATAGGGCAGTTGCTCGAAGTACATCCGGCAGCAATTACCATTCATGGCCGAACACGTGCTATGATGTCAAACGGTTTAGCGCTGTGGGACGAGATTGGCAAAGCCGTTCAGCTTCGAAATCAGTCGAATAGTTCAACCTTGATACTGGGAAATGGAGATGTTGATAGTCATGTTACCGCTTTAGCCAGAGTTCGTGACTTTGGCGTGGATGGAGTAATGGTGGGTACAGGTATTTTTAGAAATCCGTGGATGTTTAATGCCGATGAAAAGGAAATAAGCATGCAGATGCGTATCGACCTACTCGTAAAGCACATCACTCTTTATGATCGCACATGGAAGGACAAAGGAAACTTCAATGTGCTGAAGCGTTTCTTCAAAATTTATCTCAATGGTTTTGAAGGTGCTGCCCATTGGCGCGATCAATTAATGCATTGCAAAAATTGTGGGGAAGCATTGGAAGTGATAAAGAGAATGTAAACAAACAGGAGCTGAATTTCATTATCGAAATTCAGCTCCTGTTTGTTTTTGCAGATAATTATTTTGAATAATCAAAAGTGATTGTTGATGTGTTATTTAGGAATAACCGTCAGATTGCAAGACTTGTAACTAGTAACTAAATACTTGTAACTATTTCTATATCCCCAATAGCGTTTCCAAATAATGCTTTTCGATACCATAAACTTGTTTGATAGCTGCAATATTTTTCAAAATGCCTTGTTTGTCAGGCGCTGCATTTCGCACTTTTTTTCCAACTATCATCACATTTTTCGGAGTGTGTTCCAACGGAATAAATTCAAATACATTGGTTTTGTAACCGTGAGCTTCCAAAATCATGGCACGTATGGTGTCGGTGATTATTTCGGCTTGTCGCTCTTTGAGAATGCCAAATTTGGTGACATTGCTCAATTCATTGGTCACGTTGAATGCTTTTCTGATTTGCTTATGGCAGCATGGAGCACAAACAATCAGTTCAGCATCCGATTGTATTCCCCTGAAAATGGCATCGTCGGTAGCGGTGTCGCAGGCATGCAACGCAATGAGTATATCTATTTTTTCTAATTCCGTTTTTTCTATGGTTCCTTTTACAAAGGTCAGATTTTCAAAACCCGCCTGGCGCGCAATACTATTGCATGTCCATACCAAATCCTCGCGATATTCAACACCGGTTGCATGGGTGTTTATCTTCAGATTATTAGATAAATAATCGTACAATGCAAAGGTCAAATACCCTTTTCCGGAGCCCATATCTGCAAAATGCAGGCTGTCGGTAACCGTAAGATCAGTCAGGTAAGGAGCCAGCAGTTCAATGTATTTATTGATCTGCTTGTATTTGTCACTCATTTCGCGACGTATTTCCCAGTTAGCATTCGTAATTCCCAATTCCCGCAAATAAATATTCTCGAAAGGTTCTATCAAACGCTCTTTTACTCTGTCATGTGTAAAAGTGGCTGGAGCTTGCAAGGTTGGTTGCGAGCTTTTGAGTTGTGCCTTTTCGTTTGGCAGGATGATAAGATTCACATTTTCCGTTTTTGCAAACAGCTCGGCATTGTAAAAATCATTCGCCATAGCTTTTACTATTAACTCAATGCCTTCGGCAATATCGAAGTTTTTGGTAATGTCTTTTGTGTTATGACGGTACACAAAATTCAGACAGTAGCCCTTTTTTATCTCAACAGCCGTAACGATGATCTTTTTTAAATCCGACGACTTCTCCCGTTTTCCGGTGAGTTGTAGTTTTATAAGTTCTTTGTTCTCAACAATAAGTTGGAGTTTCTCAAAGAAAGATGTTGTATTGCTGTGTATCATAAAAAATAGAGTTTAAAGCTGAATGGTAGAATTTCGTTGATAATTTCGATTAATCCCTCGCTGTTGTTGAAATGTTTTGCACCGGGAACAATCACCACCTTAGCGCTTAGATTTTCTTCCCACTGTTTTTTGTTCGATTGTGTGTCGGAAGTATAAGGATCGTTGTCAGATAAAATGCTGACTATGTTATTGCTGCATATTTCTTTAATGCCCTTAAAGTCGATGGGCATTTTAATCCATTTCTTTAGTTGCGGCCAGGGTTTATCTATGCTCCACCAACCGGCAACACATAGCAAACCACCCATTCTGAGCTTCGGATGGTTTTTGTGCAATTCGTTCAGGTACAGTAAAGCAGCCCTACAGCCAATGCTATGACCGATAAAATAAGTGTTGTTATCTATTTTATTCTCAGGAATTACCTGCCGGATAAAAGCCAAAAATTCATCGGTAGATGGTTTGTCCCAGTTTGGAAGAGTGAGCGGAATAATGCTGATATTTTTGTCATTATGTACAAACTCTCGTTGAACTTTTTGGTACCAATCCGAATTTTCATCACCACTGTACCTCGGGAATATATAGATGCGTTTCATATTTGCTGATTAGGTATGTGCCGTGCAAAGATACGGATTTTTTGTTGCGTCAGGGTTTATTGTCAAAAACTAAAAGAGCCTTACGTATTGTAAAGCTCTTGAAATATAGGAATGTGTACGTTTATTATTTGCCTCCAAAAAACCATTTGTGCAATTCGCCGTAATGTTTTTGATACATTTTATAGCTATTGTCCAAAATTTCCATAGCGGTAGCTTTGTCAAAGAATTTTTCGACCACCACAGTTTTGTTTTCCAGTTTGGTGTAATCTTCAAAGAAGCTCATTATTTCTGCAGTCATGTGTGGAGGTAATTCCGAAATATCGTTATAGTGAGTTACACTTGGATCTCCGGCAGCCACAGCAATGATTTTATCATCAGCTTCACCATTGTCGAGCATTCGCATTACCCCAATCACTTTGGCTTCAACGATGCACAATGGCACTACTTCAATTTGCGAAAGTATCAGGATGTCGAGCGGGTCATGGTCATCGCAATAACTTTGTGGTATAAATCCATAATTATGTGGATAATACATGGACGAGAACAATACTCTGTCTAAGCGTAACAATCCACTTTCTTTGTCTAATTCATATTTAGCACGGTTACCTTTTGGAATTTCTATAATACCTTTTACTACGTCTGGTGAATCGGTTTGAGGGGCAACTTGATGCCAGGGATTGAAATTGTTACGCATGAATGTGTATTTAACTTATTTGTGTACTAATTTGGAAATCGTTTTTTTTTGACTTAGTTTTACTTATAGTCTCGTTTTATTGCGGCTACAAAATTATACAATAAAACTAACTTTCAGTATGAAACATGTATGTTTTTTTTGATAAAAAAACTGTTGTTTATGGTTATGGTCTTCAAATATAATTTGTTATGCTCTTTATTGTTTTGCCATGAAAGAGAAAAATTGGTTTGCGGAAAAGATAATGAAACGTTCAGGCAGCTTTTTTGTCTGTCAATCGTGTAAAATTGTTACAATTTGTAATACCTGTTCTCTTAAAGTTAATTCTCAACCAAGAATTTGTTCGGCATGCGTTTTAGTGTTCACTTCTTTGGGTAACATGATGCGGGTGATGGTCCCTGTTTCGTCAAGAATAAAAGTAGTACGGAACATCCCCATATATTGCTTGCCGTACATCGATTTCTCGCCCCAGGTACCCAATTGCTCCGATAATTTTTTGTCGGTGTCGGCTATCAGGTTAAACGGTAAATTTTGTTTTGCAATAAATTTCTGATGGGACGCCGCACTGTCGGCACTTACACCTATCACTTCATAACCCGCTTTGCGAAGTTCATCATAGTTGTCGCGCAAACTGCATGCCTGAGCCGTACAACCTGGTGTACTATCTTTGGGGTAGAAGTACAAAACCACCTTTTTACCTGCAAAATCAGATAACTTTATCTCTTTTCCATCCTGATTTACTCCTAAAATTGCAGGAGCTTTGTCGCCAACTTGTAATGCCATATTTTTATAATTTATAATCCCCAACCCCCTAAAGGGGGACTTATGTGGAATCGTATCTGTTTATATAAAATCTTTATACTATATGCAACGCTAATTAAACAAAAGAGTTCAACTCTTAAATAAATAATGAGCTACTCTAACTCCCCTTTAGGGGTTGGGGGTTTTTATTGGATATTTTCTCCCTTGCCAGGTATCTCTTTCTTCCAGTCGTTTTTCTATTTTAGCCAGAAACTCAAAGTTCTTTAAGCCCCATTCGGGGGCAATAAGCAGTTTCTTTGGCGATTGTGATACGAAACGTTCGATCCCAATTTCGGGACGTAAATGTTCAATAAAGTCAATTGCCAGATCGCAGTATTCTTCAGCAGTGTAGAGCTTAAACCATTCGGGATGATCCACAAATTGTTCAGCCATTTTGGTGCCGCGTACCAACTGTAACTGGTGTATTTTCAGAGTAGTAAGTGGAAGTTGCGATAGCTTTTTAGCGTGCGAGATAATCGTAGCTTTGTCCTCGGTAGGTAAACCGAGGATAATGTGCGCTCCGGTTTTTATGCCTCGTCGGGCGGTTTCGCGAATAGCACGTTCGGCACACGCAAAATCATGTCCACGATTGATAAACTCCAGCGTTTTGTCGCAGGTTGATTCAATGCCATACTCAATCATCACGTAATAGTTTTTTGCCAATTCGGCAAAATAATCGAGCAATTCGTCGCTCACGCAATCGGGGCGTGTGCCAATCACCAAACCACGAACGTTGGGGTAGGAAAGAGCCTCCTCGTAAATGGCTTTCAGATTCTCAATTTTATCGTAAGTATTGGTATACGATTGAAAGTAAGCCAGATAATATTGTGCGGCATATTTATGATGAAAAAAGGCGATACCTTCCTCTACCTGCTGGCTTATGGTTTTGCTCGGTTTGCAATATTCGGGACTAAAGGTCTGATTGTTACAATACGTGCATCCACCGGTACCTTTGCTGCCATCTCGGTTGGGGCAGGTAAAGCCGGCATTGATGGATATTTTTTGTACCCGCTCAGTAAACTCTGTTTTAAGTACTTGATTATAATTTAGGTAACGGGCTTTCATTTCTGATGTTTATTTTTGCCGGCAAAGATACTCAATCCCGAGTTTGCAACAAGAAAATAATTAATAAATATATTGAATTTGAGCATTGTTATTTCTAAAGAATTTCTTATTTTTGTGTAACCTTGAATTTAAGAAATGAAATAAAATCATTAACTACGAAGAATATGTATTGGTCAAATTACCACAGTCATTGTACATTTTGTGACGGACGCAGTACGATGGAAGAATTTGTTGTCTGCGCCATTGCTAAAGGCATTAAAAAATATGGTTTTTCTTCACATGCCCCGCTTCCTTTTTCGACAAAATGGAACATGGAGAAAACTAATTTCCCTCACTATGAGTTGGAGTTTTATCGACTAAAAGAAATGTACAAAGATCAAATTGAGTTGTACTTTGGACTGGAAGTTGACTATATCCACAACTGTTCTAATATTAGGAATGATTTTTTTAGCGATAAATCATTCGATTATCTCATTGGTTCTCTTCATTATCTGGATAGATTGCCCGATGGTGGCTTTTGGTGTATCGACGGCAATTTTGAAGAGTTTGACAAAGGTCTTCACTTACTTTATGGTGGCGATATTCAATTGGCAACCCGACGTTTTTTTGAATTGACCTCGGAGATGATTAAAGTAGGTGGCTTTGATATAGTGGGGCATTTTGATAAAATATCGTACAATGCCTGTCATTGTCCTGAATTTGATATGACAAGCCAATGGTACCAACAACTAGTGGGCGAAGCACTACAAATGGTCAAAGACAATGGCTTGATAATGGAGTTGAACACCAAATCGTTGTTGGACAAAGGCATTACCTATCCTCACCAACAGTTCTATCCTTTGATAAAAGAGTTGGAAATCCCCATAATGGTCAATTCCGACTGTCATCACCTCCCCAATGTGATTATTGGTTTTGAACATGCCTTCAAAATGCTTCAGGACGCAGGATTCAAAACTATGCATCAGTTATGCCACGGAAAATGGAAAGCTGTTGAATTCAATGAGTTTGGTCTGATTGATTAAACTTTACTGATTGAAAGCTGCCTGCAAGCCCGCAATGTCTATCTTTACCATTTGCATAAGTGCCTGCATCACCCGCCCGGATTTTTCGGTGTCTCCGCTTTTCATCAATTCTGCCAAACGTGCGGGTACGATTTGCCATGAAAGTCCAAATTTATCCTTTAGCCAACCGCATTGAACTTCGCGTCCACCTTCAGATAGTTTCGACCAAAAATAGTCCAGCTCCTCCTGCGTATCGCAGTTTACAATAAAGGAAATAGCTTCGGAGAAGGTATAAATTGGTCCTCCGTTCAATGCCAGAAAATGCTGTCCGTCCAACTGAAAGGCAATAGTGAGTACCGTTCCTTCGGGAAGCGGAGCATTTTTGCCATAACGTGTGAGGATATCTATTTTTGAATTTTTGAAAATGGAGATGTAGAAGTTTACGGCTTCTTCGGCATTGACATCAAACCATAAACAAGGATTTATTTTCTGAGTGTTTTGCGTGATAGTTCCCATAACTTTGAAATTAGGTTCTTTTAATTTGATTCTACGTGAATTTTGAAGTTGTCGAGGATGCTTTGCCAACCGCTTTTTTGTGCTTCAAGTGGATGGGTATCCTCAGCTTCAAAGGTTTCCGATACATGTGTTTTGTCGCTTTCGCTTGCGAAGCTTACTTTCACAGATCTACCGTCGTTGATAATGTATTCAATTAATTGGTAGTTTATAATGTGAGAATAGATCCCCTCAAAATCAAAGCTGTAAGTCATATCCTTGGCTGCCATGGTTGTTTTGAATTTGCCTCCCACTCGCAGATTGTTGGCTGCAAAAGGTGCATGCCAAGTATCCGAAGCAAAACACCACCGGGTGATATGTTCCGGCTCGTTCCAGTATTGCCAGACTTTTTGGAGTGGGGCATTTATCGTTGTATCAACAGTGATCGTCGATTTATTTGGCTTTTCCAGGTAGTCTTTGAGCGCGATGTGGATAATGTAATACCAGCCCTCTACAAAGTTATCGAAAGCAAAATCGGGATTGTCTTTCGGAAAATTATCTATCCCAATGTGTTTGAATTTCAACAAGGTCTTGTTTTCCAGCTCCGAGAGTTCGAACGTAACATTTGAAACACCCGGATGACCATCATAACACCAGTTGTAACTGAGTTTGTGGAGAACGTCTACATCTGTTATCTCACAATTGTGCTGATATAGTTTATCTTCGTTTTCGCCTGCAATAAATTTGAATTTAGCACCTGTTTCCAGTTTCATTTCTTCAATATCAAAGTACCAGTTTCTCATTTCTGAAACATCGGAAATTGCATTCCAAACTTTTACTATTGGAGCGTTGAATATTCGTTCGTGGAGTATAACTTGTGTTGACATACGCTTTTGGCTTTAAAAATGTAACGTAGTAATATTTGTTTGGAATGATTAGAATTTAATAGAAGATACTGTAACAAACAATCTTTGTTTTTGGTTCAACTGATTGACTGTAAAACTCTAAAATGAAATATATAACAAAAAAAGAGCTACTCAAGCAATTGAGTAACTCTTTTTATAAAATGAGATTGTGTTATTTTTTATTGCCGGGAAAGCTTGTCTTTTCCATTCTTGGTGTCCAACCACCTAAGATAAAAGCAGGTGTGCTGTAATTTTTAATCGTTTCATTGTCTGTCTCCAGTGTTAACTGACGCGACGCAGGATGGCGTTGGCTATTGTCTATTGGTTTACCGTCGGTCAAACTGGTGCTGTTGTATTCCCAATAATGCACATTGGAAGCATCTTTGCTCACATCGCCCCAGCCAACCGGACTGATGCCCTGAAGTTGGCAGTTAATCAAAACCATCACGCAGTAGGGGTACTCTTTGCCTTTGTTACTCGGTGCACGGGCTATTTCGGTATCGGTCCCCCGACATTTAAGTTTACATTCAAGCAGCGTGGCACCATGGTTTTCGGCCGTGTTACGCATCCATGCAAATGCACCTACCGAGCTTATTTCGCAACGGTAGAAAAATGCCGGACCACGACTCAGAAAAGTATCTCCATCTCCATCTATTTTGCAGTTATCTAAATATACCGAACCATTGGCCTGTAAAGCGTCGCCAGAACCTATGATATGCATATTCTGAAGAATATTCTCTTTACCCATAATAAGAAATCCTTCAGCCTGTCCTTTGGCAGTTGTTTGAATGGTGAAATTACAGAAATGTAATCCACTACAATTATCGGCAGCAAAAGCAGCACGTCGCGAAGGGAAAGTACCGGGTCGCTCGTTGGTGGAAATATTCGAAGGATGTGGATTGAAAACTTCGTTGTTGGCATACGAAAGCACTGTTTTATCGCGGCTCTCGCCAACGAAAGTTATGTTTGTTTTATTTTTGAAATAGACTATTTCTTCGTAAAAGCCATTCCTGATGTAAATGGTGGTGCGTTTGTTACTAAAGTCGGGAATGTAATCTACTGCAGCTTGAACAGTGTTGAAGTCCGCCTTTCCGTCTTTGCTCACGGTATACGAAGCAGCATTTGCTATGGGTGCTGTTTTCTTAGTGCTGAATGTATATGCGCTGCCTTTTATTCCTGCAAATTTTCCGGACTTCAGGCTTAAAACCTGTGGATCAATCTGTAAAACATAGGTTTTTCCGTAAGTAAGAAGATTATTGTGAAGATAAATAGTGGCAGTGTTATCGTGGATAATTACCGGGTAGAAATGAAATGCATCGCTAAAACGTCCAACGATATTCAATTGAAAAGTGTCCGAATTAGCTACGGCTTCCCCCGATGGTGTTCCGGGTTTGGTGTTAGCATTGGTAAAATGATCCGACGTGTATTGATAAGGCTGTTTTGAGTAGGGTGGAACGGCAGTGCCATGATTTACGCTTTGTGTAGGTCCTGCCGGGATGCTCATGTCAAGCATGTCCACCAATTTCATGTTTGAGGCATCATAAACCTTAATCTGCCCACTATTTCCAAGTGTCGGTTTTTCATCGAACGACAGTTCAATGTGCGTATCGGGATTTACCTGCATGGCTTTGTTTGCGGGCGAGAGCGTATAGGTAGTTTGTTGCCCCATTACCGCAAAAATTGAAAACAGAAGGAGAATGCTGAGTTGTGCTTTTTTCATATTTTATTTTTTATTGAAGCCAAAGATAAATATTTCTATTGACTAAATGCTATTTTAGCATAATCATCCAATGAAACAATATTTATCCCAATTTTTGCTCAATAAAACGACGAATAAAAGCCACCGTTTCGTCAATGCCGAGTACCGATGAGTTGATACATAGATGATAAGATTCGGCTGCTCCCCAAACCTTATTGCTGTAAAAGTTGTAGTATTCAGCACGTTTCTTATCTGTTTTTACAATAAGAACTTGCGCTTTTTCGAGCGATAGTTCGTGGCTCTGAGCAATACGCTTAACGCGATCGTCGGTATTGGCAGTAATAAAGACGTTGATGCAGCGTGGATGCTCACGTAAAATATAATCGGCACATCGCCCTACAAATACGCAGGATTCTTTTTCGGCCAATTCACGAATTACATCGCTTTGTATTTTAAAGAAAGTTTCGTTGCACAAGTAATTATTGGCGTAAATTTCGCTGTTGACGTTGGTGCGCAGACCCAGCAAACCTCCGAAAAAGCTATGACTCTCTTTTTCGTCGACTTTTTCGAAGAATTCTTTTCCCAAGCCACTTTCTTTCGAAGCAATCTGTATCAGTTCTTTATCGTAAAAGCTAACTCCAAATTCTGCAGCCAGCTTTTCGCCAATTGCCCGACCACCACTTCCGAGTTGTCGACCGATATTTATTACAAATTTTTCATTCATGATGATGTGTTTTTTTTAGACAAAAGAACAAAGACAAAAGAGCAAAGACTAATTAATGAATAGCCGTTTTTTTGAATTTTCGGAATTGCGATATCAGCATAAAAGCCGATACGATACTCGATGCTATATCGGCTGAAGGCAGGCTGTACCAAACTCCTTTTACTCCAAATATATGTGGCAGAATTAGCAAACAAGGCAGCAAGAATAAGAGTTGACGGGTTAGTGACTGAAAAATGGCTTTACCGGCCATTCCAATGCTTTGAAAGAAATTCGATGTCACCATTTGGAAGCCGATAATTGGGAAAAAGATCAGCACAATGCGTAATCCATCGGATGCTAAGTCGATTAGCTTTGTGTCGTTAGTAAAGATGGAAGCCACAGCGTGCGGAAACAGTTGTCCGATTATGAATCCAAAGGTTGTGACGGCCGTAGCCCAAAAGATGGTTCTTTTGAGTACTTCTGTTACCCGCTCGTAATGTCCTGCGCCAAAATTATATCCGGCAATAGGTTGCATGCCCTGATTGAATCCCATTACTATCATCATAAAAAGAAAGACCACCCGGTTGACAATGCCATATGCTCCAACTGCCAAATCGCCGCCATAGCGGATAAGTCCTTGATTGATAATGACAACTATAACACACGAAGCCGCATTCATTAGAAATGGCGCGAGCCCAATGGCCAGCGAATCGACAACTATCTTACGTTGTAACCTGAAGACGCCTTTTTTCAGGTGTATAAAATGTTTCTTATTGCTGAAGATATTGATTTGCCATATCAGCATAAGGGTTTGCGAAATGACAGTGGCAAAAGCACTGCCCTGAATACCCCATTTGAAGACAAAAATAAACAGAGGATTTAGAATAATGTTGATAAGTACCGATAGGAGTGTGGCATACATGGCTTTTTGAGGGCGCCCTGTGGAGCGCAACAAAGCATTCAGCCCAAGATACATGTGGGTAACCACATTGCCCAGCAGAAGCACCACCATGTATTGATGGGCGTAGGGTAGGGTGGCAGCACTTGCCCCGAAGAAATAAAGGATAGGATCCATAAATAGTAGCATCACTACGGTGTAAGCCAGTCCCAGAATTATGTTCAGAATAAATACGTTGCCGAGAATTTTATTGGCAGTTTCGTAGTCTTTTTGACCCAGGCGTACCGACATAAGCGTGGAAGCACCAATGCCCACCAACGACCCGAAAGCTGCTGCCAGATTCATTAATGGAAATGTAAGTGCCAACCCCGAAATGGCCAGCGCACCTACACCGTGCCCAATAAAAATACTATCGGTAATGTTGTACAACGACGAAGCCGTCATGGCAATAATAGCCGGAATGGCGTATTGCATCAATAATTTCCCTACATTCTCCGTGCCCAACGCAATAGGCGATCCTTTTTGTTCCATCCGCATTTTTTTTGATAAAAAATTCAAGTGCAAAGGTACTAAATAAGCGAGTGTTTTGTAGCCATGCAGGTGAGTAAATTTAAGATAATATAACGTGTGCACCTCTTGATGCAGATCATCACTCTCCGGTTACAGGCACGGTATACGTGTTTACTTCCGGGTCGGTAAACGTTTTCTTTTCATAGCGGGGTGCTATGCTCATTTCCACGTAGGCTTTGTCTGCGAAGTACTTTGTTTCCCATAGAACGGAAATTTTCACGTTAGCGTCAATTCCCTGAAGCGTGTTGTCGTTAAGCAGTCCAACGTAAAATGTACCTTGCGTTCTGTTCGTATTTTTTCCATAAGCAGCCACACCCTTTCCTTTGTCGAACTGCATAAAGGTCTTACTGTTCATAAATAACACTGAGTTTTTATAATCGGGGATAAACCAATAGGCCACATCTTCGCCCATCGAAGGCATAGCAAAACCGGCTACGGTGCCAATGGCGAATCCGGCAAGAGGACCGCCTCCAAGTATGGTGACCGCTCCGGAAGTGATGTTTCTAAAGATACTCACATTTTTTTTCCAGGCATCGCTCGCTTCTTTTCCTACGCCTATCCAGTACACCCACGATACCACTTTGCGGGATTTCTCTTCTGTAATCTCATTTTTAGGAAGATGGATAACCAGCGTTTTTCGATTTTTGTTTCCAATGCTGCCAGTAGAATTCACCCTTTCAGTTTTATCCATTATCATATCTTCGGATAATTCCGTTTTAATGAGCTCTTTCTTGTTTTTTTGCGTGTAAATGCTGTCATAACCCACAATCACGTCCTTTGTGTACGTTTTGTACGTGGTCACCTGTTGCGGTTGCCAGTTGACGGTTGAATTGAAATTAGCGGTTGCTTCGCTGGCCGGAGTTCGTTGAACCTTAAATTTGATAACCCTGCTTGTGGGAGCCAGGTTTTTAAACCGAAAAACATAAACTCCTTTTTGGGGAACAACAATCGTTCTTACATTCACTTTTGTGATGTTCATATCCGAAAACTTCGATGTGCCGGGATATTCGAGCACCTCTACTTCGCTCAGATAATCATTGTTGGCTACTGCAAGCGTGAACGTAATTTTATCGCCTGCAGCAAATCCATAGTAAAGCTTTTCTTCTTTAAGGGCGTCTATCTTTATTGTTTGTTCGGTTACGTTGAGCGTTCGGAGTCCAAACACATTGGTTGTCAGAAGCAGCAGGCCGGAGATTATGATCAGTAATCGATTCATATTTTGATGTTTAATTTGTAGAAATAGAGTGCAGAGTTGCACGGTAGGTGTGGTTTGTTTCGTAGTGCAAAGGTAGCTTTTTAAGATGCGATATACAAAGATTAAGTTCGTTTTTCTTTTTTATCAAAGCAATTTCTATTTTGTCAGAACGCTTGGTAAGGCAGAGTTGATGTTTCGTAAAAAGGTCAGATCCCAAAAACAAAAGATTCCCACTACGAAATTTGTAGCGGGAATCTTTTGTTATTAAAAAACAGACAGTCGTGATAGTTGACCGGTGTATATCTATCGGCTATTAAGCCATTACTTCAGCACCTTTTTTCGCTCTGCGATACAGGTATGAACTCATAATGTTTCTTTTAGCAAAACGCATTGGTTTATCAGCATTTGCCAATTTGGTAACCATGTTTTTTGTTACGCCAAAATACTCGTAAGTGGTACCATCCATGTAGGTAATTTCGAGCGTCAGCCCTTTGTGTTTGAAATCGGCAATACCCGATTCGGCAGTAACGGTGGTGTATTCTTCGAGGTTGGCTTCTTTTGTTTCGGGAGCAATGCTTACTAAGAAATGGTAGGCATCAATAATCTGGCGACTTTTTAGTTCTGCTTCATCTTGCTCATCTCCATTTGGAAATTTGTCAGGGTGCCATTCTTTTACCAAATTTCTATAAGTAGTTTTTAAT
Source organism: Paludibacteraceae bacterium (assembly GCA_942493025.1). Lineage (GTDB taxonomy): Bacteria > Bacteroidota > Bacteroidia > Bacteroidales > Paludibacteraceae > Paludibacter. The sequence continues at coordinate 1,427,436 of OW818663.1, read as the reverse complement.
TTTCTAAGATCAGTGTCAGGTTCAACATTAAATAATTTCTTGTATTCGTTAATACGCTTCATAAATGGATCTAAAAAGTTTTAATTGATGGTTGTTTTGCTGTTTTTTCAAACACAGTAGTACTGTGTTTTTCCAAATCGGGCGCAAAGGTACGGAATATATCGCATTGAATACGAACTATTTGTTCTTTTTTTATTCTTATTTCAATATCCTACTATCAAAAAAACCGTTATTCGATTTTTTCGAATAACGGTTTCTGTTTACTAGTTCTATCCAACTTTTAGTAACAAATTGAAAGTAGCTCCTGAATAAAAGGAATGTAGCTAGCTGTCAATGAATCAAATTTATAGTCGTCGTGTTGCTCCTTCGGTAGGCACACTTTCGTGTTTATATCGGTTTACGGCCGTCACTACAAACGCGCAATGCCCTTTGAACTTGCGGTCAATTTCACGCAAATCCACACAGTTTTCGGTGGTGCGAACTACTATGTTGGCAGGATCGTTCATGTCGCCCACTTTTTTGCCTTTGAATGCATATACCACGTAGTAAGCCACCTGACAACCACCTTCTTCCTCCACTTTATCCCAAAGAAGATAGGCTTCGCCACCATCCTTCACGATGCGCAGGTTCTGAGGTTGTGCCGACGGTTCACCCACAATGTTGCGGTTGATAGGGCAAAGAGCGGGGTACTTATAATAATTGCTTTGTAGCGTGTCGTTGAGTCCTTGTTTGTTTTTAAGGAAAGGCTTGGCGCTGAAGTATACTGCTCCGTCAATTTGCGGATAGCGCAGGTTCATGTTCAGTTGTCGCGCCAGTTCATTGCCTTTGCGCCATGCAATGTTTGCATCGGGCGATCCCAATTGCGAATTATAAAGGCCGATATACAGGTTTTTTCCGTACGAGTTTTCACTCCACCATTTTACTAATACTTCATAGTCGGCCACTTTTTTACCAATTTCCCAATACAGTTGGGGTACCACGTAGTCGATACTACCTTCTTTCAGCCATTTCAGAATATCGGCATACAGGTCGTCGTAATTTTGCACACCGGCACGGGTAGCCGATCCGCGTGGATCTACATTATCATTGCGCCACACACCAAAAGGCGAGATGCCGAATTCAACCCATGGCTTAACGCTTTTGATGGTTTTTTGAAGTTCTTCAATAACCATATTTACGTTGTTGCGACGCCAGTCTTCTTTCTGGTTGGGAGCAAAGCCGCGAGGATATTTGCGGAAAGCCGCTTCGTCGGGAAATTCTTGTCCGGCAACACGATAAGGGTAAAAATAATCGTCGAAATGAACACCGTCAATGTCATAGCGCTCCACCACATCTTGCACCACCAAATTCAAAAATTCTCGCGTTTCGTCCAGTCCCGGGTTGAAGTAGTATTTGTCGCCATATTTTACAAACAAATCTTTGTTTTTGTAATACAAGTGATCACGACTCAGAATATCCAGATTGTCGGAGTTGGTAACGCGATAAGGGTTCAACCACACATGTACTTCGATGCAGCGTTTGTGAGCCTCGTCGATTATAAATTGCAAGGGGTCGTAGAAAGGAGAGGGTTTTACACCCTGACGGCCGGTAAGCCAGTTCGACCAGGGCTCAAGAGCCGAAGGATAAAAAGTATCCGCCGTTGGGCGAATTTGAAGCACGATAGCATTGATGTTATTTTTGGCAAGTCCATCGAGCATAGCGCGCATTTCTTCGCGTTGGGCTTTGCTACTTAAATTCCGCTGACTTGGCCAATCGATATTGGCAACTGTGGCAATCCACGCTGCACGCATTTCGCGTTTATGTTGTTGTGCTTTAAGGTTTAATAACACAAACAAACAGCAAAGAAGGATGGTGGTTTTTCTGATCATAACTTTTTAATTATTTAACGCAAAAGTAAGCAAAATCTACTTATCTACCAACGCGATAGTATTATTTGAAGAACTTTTGTACTAAATGCTTTGTTTAATGTGTATAATTCTTAACTTTGCACAATGAATAATGAAAATAACGAGAGTATGAATAAACAATTGACAATTGCATTAGTAGCTCACGATAAGCGAAAAGCAGATATGGTTGAGTGGGCTGTGTTTAACGCCGATATGTTGTCCAAACATAAACTTATTTGCACCGGAACAACAGGTGGCTTAATTCAGAAAGCCTTAGAAGATAAAGGAGTAGAAGTTGATATTACTTGTATGAATTCCGGTCCTCTTGGGGGTGATGCCGAAATTGCAGCATTAGTAGTTCGCAAACAGGTAAATCTGGCTATCTTTTTAATCGATGATTTAAATGCACAACCACACGAAGCTGACATTCAAATGCTTCTACGTCAATGCCGTGTACACAATGTGCCAATTGCTTGTAACCGTTATAGTGCCGACTTAATGATTACCAGTACGCTTTGGGACAATGATGAATACGTTCCCAGCGAGCCGCGTTATATCAAGTTCGAAAGATAATATCAATACTAACTATAATTCAAAAACATCGTCTGAGTAAAATCCCGGCGATGTTTTTTTTTATGGCAGATGAGGTGTTGCAATCGTTTGTATCATAAAATATAGTGTGTTTCACTTTTATTTGTAATCCACTACGATATTAAATATATATATTTGCTGGATGAATATTTATTTGTATTTTTGACAGATTTTTTTGAAAGATACTTGAAATCGAATTTGAAACACTTCTTAGTGCTTTACTCTTGGTTCTACTATCCTTTCTTATTGCTGAGAGCGGTGTCCTAAGCGGATGGAAATTCAAGCTACAATAAACCGGGCTATACTCAGCTACTTACAACATTCAAACAGAGAGAATCATCAATTTTTCAGGACAAGATTTAAAAACTTGCCACCCATATTTAGTGTTAGTAATCAATTAATTAATCAGATTTATTATTTATAAAAATGAGAAAATCAAAACTTTCTTTACTTATGACTGCATTGACTTTTGCTGCAACAGTGTCTGCAGGTAATCCGTTTTTCGAGACTTTTAAGACGCCTCATCAGACTTTCCCATTCAGTGAAATTAAATCAGAACACTATCTCCCTGCTTTTGAGGAAGCAATAAAGCAACACAACAAAGAAGTGGATGCAATTATCAACAATCCTCAGGCACCAACATTCGATAATACGATTGTTGCGTTAGAGAATTCGGGTAAAATGCTCAATAAAGTGAGTGCTCCATTCTACAATCTGTTAAGTTCGGAAACTTCGGACGAACTGCAAAAGATAGCCGAACAAATCTCGCCGGTAATGAGTGAACACTCTAATTCCGTTCGCCTGAACGAGAAATTGTTTACCCGTGTAAAAGCTGTGTACGAACAAAAAGATAAGCTCAACCTCAATACCGAGCAAAAAATGCTTTTGAAAGAAAGCTATGATGGTTTTGCCGATAATGGTGCTAATCTATCGGAAGCCGACAAAGTAACCTACCGTCAGTTGACAAAAGACATCAGCTTGCTGACACTTGTTTACGGTCAAAACGTGTTGAAAGAAACCAATAAATACAGCATGTTGATTACCAACAAATCATTATTGTCGGGTTTACCGAATGATGTAGTGGATATGTTGGCCGGCAATGCCAAGAAAGCAGGAAAGGCCGGTTGGTTGCTTAATCTGAAAGCTACCACCACTGTTCCGGTTATGAAATATGCCGATAATCGCGATTTACGCCGTGAGTTGTACCTTGCCAACAGCACAAAATGTATGTTGGGTGGGGAGTTTGATAACCGCGAGAACATAAAGAAAATTGTAAATATCCGTTTGCAGATTGCTAACTTGTTAGGACATAAATCATTTGCCGATTATGAATTGGTGCATCGCATGGCCGAAAATAAGAAAAATGTATATGACTTATTAAACAAATTACTGGTGGCTTACAAACCTACAGCCGAGAAAGAATTGGCCGAAGTGCAAGCCTATGCCGATAACAATGGTGCCTATTTTAAACTACAAGCCTGGGATTGGGCCTATTATTCTGAAAAGCTAAAGAATGAAAAATACGCGGTAAACGATGAAATGACCAAGCCGTATTTTGAACTGGAGCACGTAAAGAAAGGTGTTTTTGGACTTGCTACCCGTTTATACGGTATCAAATTTACGAAAAACCCAAACATTCCCGTATATAATCCCGAAGTGGATGCTTATGATGTTACTGACGAAAACGGCAAATTCCTATCCGTTCTGTATACCGATTTTCACCCACGCGATGGCAAGCGTGCCGGTGCATGGATGAGCGAATTTAAAGGACAACATATGAATGGAAAAACGGATAGTCGTCCGCATGTTACCATAGTGATGAACTTTACCCGTCCTACATCCACTAAACCTGCCTTGTTGACATTCGATGAATTGACTACTTTCTTGCACGAATTCGGACATTCATTGCATGGTATGCTTACAAAATGTACTTACGAATCATTGTCGGGAACAAATGTTTACCGCGATTTCGTAGAACTTCCATCGCAGGTAATGGAAAATTGGGGTTCTGAAAAAGAATTCCTGGATGGTTTTGCTGTAAATTATCTTACAAATGAAAAAATTCCTGCCGAGTTAATCGAAAAAATAAAAGCTTCGGAAAACTTCAATAATGCTAACCTTTGCTTACGTCAATTAAGCTTTGGGTATTTGGATATGGCCTGGCATTCTATCGAAAAACCTTTTGATGGAGATGTTATTGCATACGAAAAAGAAGCCATGGCGTCTACTCAAATTCTTCCCGTAATCTCAACCGTTGGAATGAGTCCAACCTTTAGCCATATTTTCTCGGGAGGTTATGCTGCCGGTTATTATAGCTACAAATGGGCCGAAGTGTTGGATGCTGATGCTTTCTCTGTTTTTGTCAAAAATGGCATTTTCAACAAGAAAATAGCTGCTTCATTCCGCGAAAATATATTGATGCGTGGTGGTACCGAACATCCTATGACACTTTACAAACGTTTCCGTGGTCAGGAACCTACGATTGATGCATTGTTGAAGCGTAACGGAATAAAATAAATAAAATGTATGTTTTCCTCATACTATCTGAATTTATAATTCCCCGGCTTTGATTAAAATTCGTTTTGGAATATTCAATAAAATAAATTATGAAAAGGTATTTTTTCTTTATGTTGCTGATTTCATCCATATTCAGTGCTTGTAACAAAGTTCCAAAGTACGCATCTTATGATGAATATCCTGTTTACGATGGTTCGGATTTAGAACTAACATATTCAAAACAGTCGTGTAAATTCAGAGTATGGGCACCTACTGCTTCGCAGGTAAAATTGCTTATCTACGAAAATGGAAACGAAGGTGGCGCCTATCAGACGCTTGATATGGATCGATCGGAAAAAGGAACATGGACCTTGAAGGTAGACGAAAACCTAAAAGGGAAATTCTATACATTTCAACTAAAGATAGACGAAAAATGGTTAGACGAAACGCCGGGCATGTGGGTAAAAGCCACCGGTGTAAACGGAAATCGTGCTGCTATAATCGACTTTGCCGAAACCAATCCGGCAGGGTGGGAGAATGATGTACGTCCGGCACTGAAGAACTTCACCGACATTATGCTGTACGAAGTACACGCGCGTGATTTTTCGGTTTCGCCAAATTCGGGAATGAAATATAAAGGAAAGTTTCTGGCATTTACCGAACGCGGGACAAAGAATACTGCCGGAGAACCGACAGGAATCGACCATTTAAAAGAACTCGGAATTACACATGTTCATTTATTACCTTCTTTTGACTTTTCTTCGGTAGATGAGACAAAACCAAAGGACAATAAATACAACTGGGGCTACGATCCGCTCAACTACAACGTGCCGGAAGGAAGTTACTCTACCGATCCCAATAATCCGGTAACACGTATCAAAGAATTCAAACAAATGGTACAATCCTTGCATCAGGCCGGCATTCGTGTTATTATGGATGTGGTGTATAACCATACCGCTATCGGCAAAAATTCGCATCTCGATTTATTGGCTCCGGGTTATTTCTATCGCCATAATGCCGACAGTACTTTGTCGAATGCGTCGGGATGTGGTAACGAAACGGCTTCGGAACGTGGTATGATGCGTAAATTCATTGTTGAATCGGTAGTGTATTGGGCAACCGAATATCACGTGGATGGTTTTCGTTTCGATTTAATGGGTATACATGATATTGAAACCATGAACGCTGTTCGTGCGGCACTTGATAAAGTGGATCAAAGCATTTTTATTTATGGTGAAGGCTGGACAGCTGCCGCTTCGCCACTTGACGAAGGACTTCGGGCAGTAAAGAAAAATGCAAAAGAACTTGATAATATAGCGGTATTCAGCGATGATATTCGCGATGCCTTAAAAGGAAGCTTTATGCATTCTCAAATTCCCGGTTTTGTATCGGGGATTGATAGTCTGGAAGAAGCCGTAAAATTCGGAGTGGTGGGAGCAACCCAACATCCACAGGTGGATTATTCGAAAGCGCTGTATTCAAAAGCATCTTATGTGAATAACCCTACTCAGATTATCAATTACGTATCGTGCCATGATGATATGTGTCTGGTGGACAAATTGCGCGAGTCGAAGCCTGCCGATGCTACCGATGAGGAATTGGTTCGCTTTAATAAACTGGCGCAAACGGTTGTGTTTACTTCGCAGGGCATTCCGTTTATTTATGCCGGTGAGGAACTTTACCGTACAAAAAAAGGCATTCACAATACCTTTCAATCGCCTGATTCAATCAACAGGATAGACTGGAATTTCAAAACAACTCACAGGGATGTGTTTGATTATTACAAAGGGTTGATAGCGCTGCGAAAAGGGCACTCAGCATTCCGCATTCCTACTCAGGAACTAACGCAAGAACATTTGAAATTCCTCAGCTTCCTGGTTCCTAACGTGGTAGGCTTTACCCTGAACAATCATGTAAATGGCGAAGTGTGGAAAGATGTACTGGTGTTGTACAATGGTAACAGAAAACCGGTGAGAGTCGGTATTCCTGCCGGCGAATGGAATGTGGTTTGCCACGACGGTATTATCAATCTGAGCGGTATCGCGCAAGTAAGCGACACCACTTTTACAGTTGCGCCCTCATCAGCAAGTATCCTGTATACAAAATAAGGGATACCAATCAACCAATCAACCAATTAACCAATCAACCAATTACCAGTTAACCAATTAACCAGTTCCCCAATTCCCAACAATGGAAGAAGACAAAATTACGGGATTACCCGAAAACGCATCGCGCGAATTGCGAGAAGGAGAGGAGTACAAACCACTACTCTCACCCGATAAAAATTATCCCGAAGTAAATTTCCGTTCGGTAGTAATAGGTTTGCTTATGGCTGTGCTGTTCTCGGCAGCTGCAGCTTATTTAGGATTAAAAGTAGGTCAGGTTTTTGAAGCTGCCATTCCTATTGCCATCATAGCGGTAGGCCTTTCGAGTGCGGGTAAGCGCAAAAATGCCCTTGGCGAAAATGTGATTATTCAATCCATTGGCGCCAGTTCGGGTGTTATCGTGGCGGGTGCTATTTTTACCTTGCCGGCTTTATACATTTTGCAGGCTAAATATCCCGAGATAACGGTTAGTTTCCTACAGGTATTTTTAAGCTCGTTGCTGGGCGGTGTGCTGGGTATTTTATTTCTGATTCCTTTCCGCAAGTATTTCGTTTCCGATATGCACGGTAAATATCCATTCCCCGAAGCAACTGCCACCACGCAGGTGCTGGTGTCGGGCGAAAAGGGCGGCGATCAGGCTAAGCCCCTTATCGTTGCCGGTATTATCGGCGGTTTGTACGACTTTATCATTGCGACCTTTGGTACATGGGCCGAAACTTTTACTTCACGGGTTTTGCCTTACGGGCATGAGTTGGCCGATAAAGCAAAAATGGTTTTTAAAGTAAACGTGGGTACAGCAGTTTTAGGACTGGGATACATTGTCGGACTCAAATATGCCGCCATTATTTGCGCCGGTTCGGTGCTTATATGGTTTGTGATAGTACCGGTTTTACCTTTGCTCGATCAAAGTCTGCTGGCAGTATTGAATCCAGGCTTCAGCGGTTCATTAACCGATATGGCTCCAGAGCTTATTTTCAAAACTTTTGCCCGTCATATTGGTATTGGTGGTATTGCCATGGCCGGTATTATTGGTATTGTCCGCTCGCGCAGCATTATAAAAAGTGCTGTCGGACTGGCTTCGAAAGAGTTTAAGGGCAAGGGGCACGAAGTGAGTGCACAGGTTAAACGTACTCAACGCGATATTTCGATGAAGATTATCGTTATCGGTGTTATTCTTGCATTGGTGGCTACTTTTATCTTCTTCTATTTCGGTGTGGTTACCAACTTGCTTCACGCGGTGGTTGGAATCATTGTAGTAGCAGTTATCGCATTTTTATTTACCACTGTGGCGGCTAATGCTATTGCCATTGTGGGAACAAACCCGGTATCGGGCATGACACTCATGACGCTTATTCTTGCTTCAGTGGTAATGGTGGCGGTGGGACTGAAAGGTACCGAAGGTATGGTGGCTGCATTGGTTATCGGAGGTGTGGTATGTACCGCGTTATCAATGGCGGGAGGCTTTATCACCGATTTAAAAATCGGATACTGGGTTGGAACTACGCCTGCCAAACAGGAAACATGGAAGTTTTTGGGAACACTTGTTTCGGCAGCTACCGTTGGTGGTGTGATCATGATCTTGAATAAAACATACGGTTTTACAGGCGATAATGCTTTAGTGGCTCCACAGGCCAATGCCATGGCGGCAGTTATTGAACCCTTAATGTCGGGTGCCGGTGCGCCCTGGTATTTGTACATTGTCGGAGCCATCATTTCGTTGGTGCTGACTTATTTTGGTGTTCCCGCTCTGGCATTTGCCTTGGGAATGTTTATTCCTTTAGAATTAAATACGCCTTTAGTGGTGGGTGGAGCTATCAGTTGGTATGTGTCTACACGCAGCAAAGATAAAGCGTTGAACACAGCTCGCCAAGAGAAAGGAACACTGCTTGCCTCCGGATTTATTGCCGGTGGTGCGTTGATGGGTGTGGTAAGCGCCTCGTTGCGCTTTGGAGGTATCAATGTGATGAACGAAGCATGGATGGAAAGTGCCGGAGCCGAATGGTTGGCATTGGTAATGTATGGTGCAGTTATCGGCTATCTTATCTGGGATTCACTAAGAGCTAAGCTGGAGAAATAATTATTACTGCACAATAGAATAACGTATAAAGAAGAGGCTACTCCGGTTTTTGGAGTAGCCTCTTTTACATTTTCTGCACAGCTTCCTGTTAGGTTTTACTTTCGGATAGCTAAGTTTTAAGATGGATTTTCGGTACTACCGCTTTTATTTCCTTTACCGGTAGTTTTGCGACTTTTTAAAGTTGTTCTGTTGTAATCAATTAAATAATTTACTTTATCTATAAATGCTTTATATTCATCTACACCATTAATTAGTGCCATAGCATTAATCACGGTTATAATGTTTTTAAACCCTTCGTCCACAGGGTTACGGGCTATACGAACATTCCCACTCAACCGGGATGATACTTCATTTGCACGTGTTCCAAAATGATTGATGAACTGATTATTTGCTTTTTCCAATTTATCAAGAAGATCACCGTTTCTGCATTTCTCCACATCAGCGGCATAGTTAGTTTTAATCTGGCCAATAAGGCTTACAATGGTTTCACTTTCCTGATTGTAAGGTTGTTTGCGCATATCTCTTACTTGCTCAATAATGCGTAGAATATTCTGAGCCGACTTTTGAACTTCTGCGTCGTAGTTCAGACTACAACTTCTTACATTCAGTACATAGGCTCTGTACAGTTGATCGCGATACGCATCGGTTTCTTCAATCGATTTTGTAAACTGACTGCCTTGCTCTACTTCAATAGCTTGTAGCTCTGCATCTAAAGCAGCAGCATACCCCGGAAATAATTTTTCAATTCCCAATTTATGAGGCGTTGCGGTTATCACTTCATTTCTAAAAGTGGAATGAAACTGACCGTGCTCATTGTTTCTTAATTGCGTAAAATCATAGATTCTGATATTTTCCATAAGTAAAATGATAAATTAATTAATACTAGAAAGTTACTTAACTCAATACTATGCAGAAGGTATGTTTTTTTTTAGAAGTAATGGCCGAACTTGTCACTTTTAAATGCTAAATGCTTCGAAATACAGCCGCAAAACCGCGGGAACACATTCTGAAGTCATAAAGTGGTGCCGACAAACCGCGGGAACAGATTCTGAACGTATAATCCCTTGTCGCCAAACAGCGGTAACACATTCTGAAGTCATAAAGTGGTGCCACCAAACTGGGGTAACATATTCTGAATGTATAATTCCTTGTCGCAAAACTGCGGTAACATATTCTGACTTCATAAAGTGATGCCGCAAAACTGCGAGACCATATTCAGAACTCATAACAACTTGCCGCAGTTTTGCAACTGAAAGTTACATGTTTACACGGACTGTTATCCTATCGTCTACGAGTTGTTTGTTGTTGCAAATTTGACAATATTTATTTGCAAACTATCTGATAAAGATGTTGTTATGTCTGTTGTTGAAGGCAAATATAGAAATATATTTTAAACTGGAAATTATTAATATGTTATATAACTTTAAAATGAGAAAGATAAATAAAGTCGATAATGAGGTCGATTCAAGACATGGATGTTTTTAATGATAACCCGTAGTGCATTTAATAGATATTTTCAATAGAGATACAAGAACTATTAACCCATACACAGTTTGGCAACGACTGACCTTGTCCGGTGAACCTGCCTACCGCAGGCAGGCCGAAAAACAAGTGAAGTTGGCGTTCGAAACTGTCCTGTTTGAGCGACGAAGGAGCGAGCCTGCCTGCGGTAGGCAGGTTTGGACGGTTTCAGCCAACTGAGCGTAAGTTTTTCGAGTGAAGCGGGCGCAGTCTTGACTTTTTTGCTTACTTTTTGTGTCAAGACAAAAAGTAAGTCAGGGTTTGGGGCGGAAGCCCCAATATAACAAAATAACTTTTTCTAAATGCACTACAGGTAATGATAATAATTCCGTGTGTGGGAAACGCCCCGATATTCCACGCTTTTATATTGTAACTGTAACTTAATGATAAATACACCCCAATCATTCGTTTATGCGCCATAATGAATTACAGCGGTAATTATTGTTTGCATTTTTGTTCGTATCTTTGACCTGCAATTATTTTATCAAAACAGTCTGTCGTGGGACGTCTATTGGCAACCATGCAGATGATTCGTGTAACTAAAACTATTTAATTTTGGAAATTATTATTATCATTGCACTTATCCTTCTCAACGGAATCTTCTCGATGTCTGAAATGTCGTTGGTTTCTGCCCGAAAATTCAAACTGGAAAGTGCAAAGAAAAAAGGAAGTAAAGGAGCTAAAACAGCACTGGAACTTTCGGAAAATCCTACCCGGTTTCTTTCAACGGTTCAAATAGGCATTACCCTCATAGGTATATTGCTGGGGGTCTATAGTGGAGAGAACATGACCAAGGACGTAGAGCAATACCTGGCTCATTTTGAAATGATAAAGCCTTACGCACATGATCTTTCAGTAGTTGTAATTGTAATTGGGGTTACCTATCTATCCATAGTTCTTGGCGAACTGCTGCCCAAGCGCTTGGGACTTACATTCCCCGAGCCTATTGCCATCTTTTTGGCTAAACCCATGAAAGTGATCTCGGTTATCACTTCCCCGTTTGTGTGGCTTCTGACTATTTCTAACGATATTCTTATAAAAATACTGGGCATAACAAGTACGATGGACAGTAAAGTGTCGGAAGAAGAAATTAAATCAATAATCAAAGAAAGTGCCGAAGGGGGTGAAATTCAGGATATAGAACAGGATATTGTTGAACGGGTTTTTGAGTTTGGAGATAAAAAAGTAAATTCCCTGTTTACACATAAAAACGACATTGTATTCTTTGACGAAACAGACGATTTGCAAACTGTTCGCCAAAAGATTACGGCCGAAAAGCATTCGGCTTATCCTGTTTGTACCGATAATGATATTGATAAGGTAATCGGAATCGTGTTACTCAAAGATTTATTTACCCCTTCGATAGAAGATAATTTTAATCTTCTGGACTTTGTAAAAGAACCTCTGTTTCTAACCGAAAGTACCTTTGCATACAGCCTTTTGGAAAAATTTAAAACAACAAGGATGCATTATGCCATTGTGGTGGATGAATACGGTTCTACAAAAGGAATTGTAACCATGGACGATGTGGTGGATGCGCTGATTGGCGATGTCACTGAGCACAATCAACATGAATATCAGATCACCGTGCGCGATGAAAACAGTTGGTTTGTTGATGGGCAATACTCATTTACCGAGTTTTTGCATTATTTCGACATAGATCTGGAAGAAGAAATGGATGGAAATTTTGTTACAATTGCCGGTTTCTTTATTCATAAATTCAATAACTTACCAAATATAGGCGATAAACTCAACATTGATGCGTACCGACTGGAAATTATAGATAAAGATGGGCAACGCATTGATAAGATTTTGGTGACAAAACGGATCTGAATAAGCTGAACCAGGCATAAACTGTTGACTTTACCGTTCGCGAAATGGTGCGGCACAGCTTTAATATTTGTGTAAGTGTTTCCATATTCCGGTATTCGAATGGTGTTTCAAATACCAAAAAAAAAGAGGCTACTCCATTTCGGGTAGCCTCTTTTCATGGTTCTCGGTTTACGAGATCTTTTCTATTTCTTCTTGCAGGTCAATTTCAATTCCCTTTTTGTCATAAAATTTGTATTGTAAGAAGCCCAATTTTTGTTCGGGAATTACTTTACAACCTTTTCCAAATTTTCGTTTCCATTGCCATTTCATCGATAGAAAACCTTTAGAGATATAGGCGTCTACATAAGGATGAACATGTAATACAAACTCTTTAATATTTAATTGATTTACCAGGTAATCTATTTTACTTTCCAGCTGGTCGGTAAAGAGGATAGATGGCTTGGTGCGTCCCTTGCCGTAGCAGGTAGGACAGGTTTCTTCGATATCGATATGTATTACCGGACGAACACGCTGACGCGTCATTTGTAACAACCCGAATTTGCTAAGTGGAAGAATATTGTGTTTGGCTCTATCGTTGGCCATGTTTTCACGCATTCTGTCAAATAGCTTCTGACGGTTTTCTGTCTCGTGCATATCTATAAAATCTACCACGATAATACCACCCATATCGCGTAAGCGAAGTTGACGGGCTATTTCGTCGGCAGCAGCTAAATTCACATCAAGGGCATTGTCTTCCTGACCATTGCCAGCTTTCGAACGATTTCCGCTATTCACGTCTACAACGTGAAGTGCTTCAGTATGCTCTATAATCAGATAAGCTCCGTTTTTAAACGAAACGGTTTTGCCGAAAGCCGATTTAATTTGTTTGGTAATACCAAAACTATCATAAATAGGCATTTCTTCCTGATACAGTTTTACAATATCTTTTCGTTCGGGTGCAATCAGTTCTACGTAGTCACGCACTTCTGTATACACTGCAGCATCATTGATATGAATGTGCTTGAAATTTGGGTTGAATAAATCTCTAATTATTCCCACCGTGCGACCTAATTCTTCTAAAATAAGCGAAACTCCTTTGGCTTGTTGTGTTTTGGCGACAGCTTCTTCCCAGCGTTTTACCAAAATCTTCAACTCGTTATCGAGTTCGGCTACTTTTTTCTCCTCGGCAACAGTTCTTACAATTACTCCAAATCCTTTTGGCTTAATGCTTTGAATCAGTTGTTTCAGACGTAAACGCTCTTCCTCCGTTTTTATTTTTTGTGATACCGACACTTTATCGGCAAACGGGATAAGAACTAAAAACCGTCCGGCTATCGATATTTCAGCAGTCAATCGCGGTCCTTTGGTTGAGATGGGTTCTTTGGTAACCTGAACCAAAATCTCCTGACCAGTTTTAAGGATGTCGTTAATTGAACCGTTTTTTTCAATTTCCGGTTGCAGTTTTGTTTTTTGAATAGCAGGCGTCTTTTTACGGTCGCTAAGTGCCTGCGTTGTAAATTGTGTAAGGGTGTTGAAATTGGAACCTAAATCAAGATAGTGTAGAAAAGCATCTTTTTCGTAACCTACGTCTACAAAAGCTGCATTTAAACCGGGCATTATTTTTTTTACCCTACCCATATAGATATTACCGACGGCGAATTGTTCTTCTCGTCCTTCCTGGTTTATCTCTACAAGGCGTTTGTCTTCGAGCAGCGCAATAGAAATTTCGGATGCTTTCACATCAACTACTAGTTCGCTATTCACTTTTTTTTTGATTTTTGGTTTTTTTGATTGTTTTTTATAAAGAAAAAACAAACTTAAAGCCAAGAATTTAGCTTATAAGTTTGTTTTCTTGGACTTTATAACTAAAGACCAGTAAGACTATTTCTTCTTGTGTCTATTCTTTCTAAGTCTCTTTTTTCTCTTGTGAGTCGACATTTTATGTCCTTTTCTTTTTTTACCGCTTGGCATCTCGATTGATTTATTGTGTGAAAAATTATTTTACTACGCTTACAAATGTCTTTGCAGGTTTAAACGAAGGTATATTGTGAGCTGGGATAATAATCGTAGTATTTTTTGAAATATTACGAGCCGTTTTTTCTGCTCTTTGTTTGATAATGAAGCTACCAAAGCCTCTCAAATATACGTTTTCATTTTTTGAAAGTGAGTCTTTTACAGTTTCCATAAAAGCTTCAACAGTTGTTAATACAGTTACTTTGTCAATGCCTGTATTTTTTGCAATCTCGTTTACAATGTCTGCCTTAGTCATTTGAGTAAATTTTTATATGTTAATAAATTATTAATATTTTATGCTTTTCAAAACGGACTGCAAATATATAGCTTTTATTCTGATTAAAAAACAATTGCGGTCTTTTTTTTCTGAAATTTCAAAACTTTATTTTTTTATAAGCTTAGTTCTCAGTAGCTTTTCATTTTTGGTATAACTTAGAATTTTATCGGCTATTTGATAAAATTAGTTAATTGAGTCGAATTCTAAAATTGAGTTCACATTGCGTATTGTGGTTGTGATTGATCCACAGTATTTTATGTTCAATATGAGTTTCGGGCTAATTGGCTGCTTGGTTCGTGCTGAACAGTTTGCAGCTTTGGTGTTGTATAGTAAACTACTTGGTATTTCAACTTTTAAACCTTAAGCTAAAGTAGTAAAGTCGTGCAGTGCTCACAACAAAAAAATACTAAAACCGAGTAGAATTTATTCGTTAAAACAGAACCTCATTAATGGTGTGTTTGAGTTTTAAGAGTTCAGATTTTGTAGCTCAATTTATCGGTCTTACTTTTGCGGTGCAAAGATGCGATTTATTCACATACTGTGCAATACCGTAAATAAAGTATTTTTATACATTTTCTATAATATGAGTTATAAACGCAATTTAATATATATTTCCGATACACTTTCTGTCTGGTATTTGGCCAATAAACGCGAATTGCCCTGGCGGGATATTTCCGATCCGTATTTAATTTGGATTTCGGAGATTATTCTGCAACAAACACGTGTAAATCAAGGTATGAGTTATTACATGCGTTTTGTCGAACGCTTTCCAACCGTTGCTGATTTAGCTTGTTCGGTTGAAGATGAGGTGCTTAAATACTGGCAGGGGCTGGGATATTATTCGCGGGCTCGCAATTTACACAAGGCTGCCCGGCAGGTGGTGACCGATTTTGGAGGCGTTTTCCCGGTAGAACATGCCGATGTGCTGAAACTGGCCGGAATAGGCGATTATACGGCCGCGGCTATTTGCTCTTTTGCCTACGATAAACCCTTTGCCGTGGTGGATGGAAATGTGTATCGAGTGCTGTCGCGACTGTTTGGCATCGAAACACCCATTGATTCGGGTGTTGGGAAAAAAGAATTTGCAGGTCTGGCGCAGCAATTGATTTCTAAGGTACATCCCGGCATTCATAATCAGTCAATTATGGAATTTGGGGCATTGCAGTGTGTGCCGGTATCACCCGATTGTTTACGTTGCCCGTTGCAACAAAATTGTCGTGCCTATGAATTAAATAGTGTGGATAAATTGCCGATTAAATCGAAAAAAACGAAAGTGTCTAACCGATTTTTCAATTACTTTTTTATTGAATTGGGTGGGCAGACGTATTTGCAAAAAAGAGTGGCGAAAGATGTTTGGCAAAACCTGTTCGAATTTCCATTAGTTGAAGCCGATCAATTACTCGCGGTTGAAGAATTGATGGAAACTGATGGTTGCAAGAAACTGTTTAGTGGAATTGATGAAGTGGAAGTTGTGAAAATATCAAACCCGATGAAACATGTTTTGAGTCATCGGGTTATATATGCGCAGTTCGTCACAGTAAAAATTTCGGACGAAAACGCAGTATTGTCAGAAAGAATTAAAACACCCATCTCCGAAATAGACCAATTTGCTGTTTCGCGACTGATGGAGTTATTTCTAGAAGATTCGGTTTACTGATTTTACAGTCCGAATTTAGATTTTACCAATGCTTCGAATTCGGGATAGTCTCTGTATCCAAGTTCTGAGCTGTATTTGTTTTTAGCACCGATAAATACAATTGTCGGCATAGCTTCTACTTTAAAAAGTCGGGCTATTTCAGGGTCTTTGTCTACATCGATTTTGTAAATAATTAGTTTGCCATTGTATTTGTTTTGAATAGCTTGTAAATGTGGTGCCAGCATTTTGCATGGACGACACCAGGTGGCATGAAAATCCAAAATTACCGGAAGTTTACTCAAACGGTTAATCGATTTATCCTTTTCGAAGTTCCATACTTTTTGTTTGAACTCTTTTGCAGTTAATTCTGTGATTTGGAATTTTGACGTCTGTTGTGCCATTGCTGTAGCACTTACTACAAGGCAAATGATTAGCAATTGAAAGGTTTTTTTCATGTTGTTCTAAATAACTTTTGGATTATATTTTATAGCTGAATTTCTTTATTAAACAAGTAACAGTGTTTTTTGTTGAAAAATAAAGCTTAAACTAATTAGCGAAATTTATTTATTCGGGCAATTCTGATCCTGGCTTTTCTTATTTCCTTTTCCAATTGGGTAAGGTCTTTTTTTACCACCCATAAACGATAGGTTTCGGCGATGGCTTTTTTGTCGGAATCGGCAAGATAGTAAACGTATGATTTTTTTCCATGCAACGATACCTTAATCCGTTTTGAAGCTTCTTGTGTAATAAAACCTGCCACTCCGTTCGCTGCATCGTTTTTGTACGTCAGTTTTTCCCAGTGCATTCCTCCGTCGTTAAAACTATGATTAGCAGCATTCGACGCAGCCAGCGTGTCCGTTCTGGCTATCAAATCACCCACCGAAACCTCGATGGACGTGTGCTCTATTTTGGGGCCACAATAATTGCTAATCAGATATAAATCACTGTTTTCGTCCACGTATGATTTTATGTAAATTCTGTTGGAATTACTCTCGGTCAGTTGAGTTTTGTATACGAAGTTACCAAATTCCTGAAATGATAAATCTTTTTCAAATCTGAAATTGCGTTGAATAGAATCCAGTTCGAGTTGCTTTTTTGGTAAAATGCTGTCGCAATACGCCAATGTGCGGGAGCTTTCCCTGCGTACAATGGTATCCTCGAAAGCGGCAGCAATTTTACGTTTTTCAACCAATTTGGGAAATAATAAATGTATACTATCGATTTCAATTTTGGCAGCATTCAAGGTGTTTTGGCTAATAAGCTGTTCAATGTGTTTCAAGCGTATATCCGCTTGTTTTTCCTGTTCTTTACGCGAATCGCATGATGTGAAAACTGCTAGTACAAGTAATGTAAAGATACATGAATTTATTTTGGTCATAATGGTGTTTTTTGTTATTTGTTATTCGGCTCGAGGTTCATTTTTCCAGAAAACTAAAATAGCACATAAGCCTAAAAAGCAAAAATCAGTACAAAAATAATGGTTTTAATTTATAATTTCGTCATTCTTTGATTTTGATTTTAAATAATGAAAAAATCACAGTGCAATTTGACCTAGTAATGTATTCTGCTTTGGGATGTCATGTGCGTAGTATAATTGAAGCTATAACAGTGAATCATGAAAAATAGTGTTTGTTCTGCAGTTTTAGATTTGAACGAATATATGCTCAATATTAACTTCCGTTTTTCAAACGAGGAATTAAGACTAATAGTCTCCATTTTTAGATATTTCTGCAACTATTTTACATTTTTTGTTTATCTTTGCTTCGAATTCATTAATAAATACAACAAGTATGCGTAGACGATTTATTCAACTTTTGTGTATCACGATGTTAACTATTCAGTTTATGTCCTGTATTACAACTCATGAGACGAATTATATGCAGACTACTAAGAATTTTATTCCTTCGTACAGAGATACGGTTGAATATCAGGATTATCGTTTAAGAGAAGGCGATAAATTATTTATTCAGGTGTATTCTATTGATGAAAAAACAAATGTATTGTTCAATGGATCCTCGAACATGAGTTCGCAAACAATGGGAGGCGCAGGTGGTGAAAGCAATGATTTATATACTTATACAATAGATAAAAAGGGAGAAATAAAGTTACCACTTATTGGTGCGGTGGTACTACAAGGCAAAACAATAAGAGAAGCAAAGGGCACTTTAGAAAAATCGATAGAACCGATATTGAAGATAAACTCGGTCGATGTTCGGATGGTTGGTCGATATTTCAGCATCGTTGGATCCGGAAAGTCTGGCCGGTTTGCCTTTCCCCGCGAGAAAGTAAATATATTTCAGGCACTGGCGATGATAGGAGATTTTAGTTATTATACCGATAGAAGCACAATTAAAATTCTGCGTGAAACCAATAAAGGATCTCAGATTAGAGTTTTTGATGCAAGAAGTGTCGACATTATGCACTCTGAGTTTTATTATCTGGAACCTAATGATGTGATATTCCTACAGCCAATGAAATCACAGTTCTTTGGAGTATCAACCTTCTGGACAGCTCTTTCGACAGTGGTAACTACTTATTCGTTTGGCGTTATTATTTATAAAACTTTTCTCGAAAAAAGTACAACAACTGCAACTACAGCCGTTGAGAACTAGTTGTGAACTTTTATTTAGTCCTTAATATTAACTCGATGTATAGCTCATATGATAAATAAAACTCAACTATTCTCGTTGTTTTTGGCTCTGCTCTTATTCTCATCGTGTTACAGCTATAAAAGTATGCGTTTGCTGCAGGATGGTAATGTATCGCTCCCGAGCTATCCAAAAACGGATTATACTGATTATCGGATTCGTGTGAATGATGAAATTATATACCGGCTTATATCTGACGACGAAACCGGACTTTCAAAATTAATATCTCCCGAAACAAGTTCAGGCGGACAAAATCAAATTTCCTATCGCGTGTACACCGATGGTACTATCGATTTACCTTTTGTATCAAATATACCCGTAGAAGGACTTACCCTCAACGAAGCTTCTCTGGTTGTCGAAAAACGATTCAGAGAACTTATTCCTAAAGCAACCGTTAAACTCAGCCTTGCCAACAAAACATTCTCGGTGTTTGGTGATGCCGGTTATGGTGTTTTCCCGATTTATAAAGAGAAACTGACTATTTTCCAGGCCTTATCACTAGCCGGTGACTTTAATGAATCCAGTGATAGAAGGCATGTTCGCATCATTCGCGAAGTAAATAGTGGAACTCAAATTCTGGAATTCGACATCCGACCTAAAAGTATTATCGATTCAAAATACTACTACATTTATCCAAACGATATTATTTATGTGAAACGCGAGTTCTCAAGTTTCTATAAAGTGACTAATTATTCAACACTTTTGGGAGTAATTACATTCTCTATGTCGTTGTTATTTAATGTTTTAAATTATAGTAAATAATTAAATCTGGCCAATTCCTTATTTTATATTAAAAAATTGAGAAAGCATTATGGAACCAAATAATTACGAAAAACAGGCATTTACAGAAGAAGAGGAATCGGGTTTTGATATAATCGAATGGGTAAATTATTTCCTTCATTTTTGGTATCTGTTTGTTATCGGAGTAGTGTTGTCGTTAGGATTGGCATCGCTCGAAAACAGAACCTGGCTGGCAAGCTATCAAACAGCCGGAAAGGTTATGATTGAAGAGTCGCGAACACCTTCGGCCAATGCTATGGGTTTGATGCAAGGTTTTGGTGTGGAATCGGGATACCGTAATGCACGAAATCAGGTCATTATGTTTGGATCTTATGACTTGATTAGCAAGGTAGTGGATAGTTTACCGTTTATAAAAGTAGACTATATTTCGAAGGGGAATTTTAAAACCCGTAATTTATATAATAACTCGCCCATCTATGTAGAAACGGACTATATTGCCCCCGAGGCGTACAATCTGCTGTTTAAAATAAACCTTCATTCGAATGGTACATATACCATAACCGTCGACGATAATAAGTATTATGAAAAGTTTAGTCTTAACGGGCGTTTTGAGCAACCTTTGCAAGACAACTTGTTTTTTATGACGGTTCATTACCTCAATAAAAATTACATTAACTCCGAGTTTTATTTCCAGTTTAGATCCAAGGAATCATTGGTCTCTGATTTCTCCTCGCGACTGAAATTTGGGTATGAAGTTGAAGGATCGTCTGTATTACAGGTATCACTTGAAAGCGAAACTCCCGACAGAGATATTGATTTTATAAATAAACTTTGTGAAAGCTTTTTGTCAGATAACCTTGAACGTAAAAATGAAGCTGCCAATAAAACGATTAAATTTATTGATAGCCAATTGAAAGACGTTGCTAAAAGTCTTTCGGTATCGGAAGATGAAATGACACGTTTCAGACAAGAGAATCAGATTGTGGATGTGGCTAGTCATACTGCCGACCTGCTCGGAAAAGCTTCCAAGTATGATGCTCAGGAATCTGAACTCAAACTGCGCGAAACTTACCTTAATTATTTGACCAAATACCTGAAAACCAATATGGAAGATGGTACAGTAGTAGCTCCTACAAGTCTTGGGGTAAATGATCCAATGCTGATTGCCATGGTTCAGAAAATCAATGATTTGTATACACTTAGAAGTGATGTTAGTGATAAAAATATCTATTACACCAAGTATACGAAGGAAATAAGCAACGCGAAGAATACCGTGTTGGAAATGATGAAAAGTATGCGTGCATCGATGGAAATTGAAAAAAGAGATTTCAAAAGCCGTTATGCTAAAGTTAATGACGAAATTAAAGAGCTGCCAAAAAAAGAATTGGAGATGATTGCCATTGAACGAAAATATAAAATGGATGATAACTATTTTACTTTTTTCCTTCAAAAAAGAGCTGAATCTGATATTCTAAAGGCTTCAAACTCGCCTGATAATATTATTCTGGATAAAGCCAGAATTGTGCAAATTACGAACTCCGATAAAAAATCAAAAACGACTATGATGTTTTTGATGCTGGGGCTATTGATTCCGTCCATTATTGTTATTGTGATTGAATTGTTGAATAATACTGTCAGATCAACAAGAGATGTTGAGAAGAATTCGTCCTTCCCATTAATTGGTTCGGTACGTCACACTACCAGTACTGACCCGGCGCTGGTTCCCAAAAATCCACGCTCAACATTTACCGAAATGTTCAGGGTTATTCGTACACGCATCGAATTTATTGTTAAGCGTAAAACGAATATCATGGTAATGGCCACTTCTACCGAGTCGGGGGATGGTAAGAGTTATTTCTGTATAAACCTGGCAGCAGTATATGCCATGGTAAGTCCAAAAACAATTTTAGTGGATATGGATATTCGTAAACCGAGTATAAATCAACGGTTTGAAATTGTTCAAACAAATGGTGTGAGTAATTATTTGATCAACCAATGTACTCTCGACGAAATTATTATACAGGGATTTCCGGGAGCCGAATTTGATATTTTACCGGCAGGCACCATTCCACCTAATCCGGGTGAATTGATCCGCTCCGAGAAATTGATTGAAATGTTTACCGAACTTCGCAAGCGATATGACTTTATCATTGTCGATTCAAGTCCGATTGGTATTGTGACGGATGCTTACTCTTTGGCTGCATTGGTGGATGCTACCATTTTTGTGGTACGTAGCGGAAAAACAAATAAAGGCCTTTATAAACGACTAAGCACTCAGCTTAAGTTTGATAATATTAAAAATATGTATACGGTGATGAATGACGTTGGAAGTAATGATGGATCGCATTATTCTAAATACAATTCATACGGTTACCGCTATTCATACGGTTTTGAATATACATCGAAGAAAAAGAAGCAGCAAGCTAATGAGCAATATGCAAAATATTACGAGGATGATAGCGAACTTTAATGTATAAATGACAGATATAAAACTTTCTGAGCGTAATTTTCATTATACACTCAGAGATAAGGAAAGTAACGAAGAAAAATTTGTATTGATTTAAAAGAAAAAAGATGAAAAAAGTAGCATTGATTACCGGAGTAACCGGACAAGACGGCGCGTATTTGGCCGAACTATTATTAAAAAAAGGATATATTGTACACGGATTGAAACGTCGTTCGTCGATGTTCAATACCGAACGTATCGACCATTTATATCAGGATCCACACGTTGATAATCGTAATTTTGTATTGCATTATGGCGATATGACCGACTCGATGAACCTGACTCGTATTATTCAGGAAACTCAGCCGGATGAAATTTACAACCTGGCGGCTATGAGTCACGTAAAAGTAAGTTTCGATACCCCCGAATATACGGCAAATGCTGATGGTATTGGCACATTACGTTTGTTAGAAGCCATTCGTTTGCTTGGTTTGACAGAAAAAACCCGCGTTTATCAGGCTTCTACCTCTGAACTTTACGGTTTGGTACAAGAAGTTCCACAAAAAGAAACAACTCCTTTCTATCCGCGTTCGCCTTATGCTGTGGCTAAAATGTATGCCTACTGGATTACCGTCAATTATCGCGAAGCGTATAAAATGCATGCAAGCAACGGTATTTTATTTAATCACGAATCGCCTTTGCGTGGTGAGACCTTTGTAACTCGTAAAATTACCCGTGCAGCGGCTCGTATAGCTATGGGTATGCAGAGCCAGTTATTCCTGGGTAATTTATCGTCAAAACGCGACTGGGGACATGCAAAGGATTATGTACGTGCCATGTACCTCATTCTTCAACAAGACGAACCAAGTGACTATGTAATCGCTACCGGAATTACTACCGAAGTGCGTGAGTTTGTACGCATGGCTTTTGCTGAGATTGGAATTGTTATTGGTTTCAAAGGTGAAGGAGTTGATGAAAAAGGATATATCTCTGAGATAAATGAAGATGTATTTACAGCTCAAATCGGAGCTGAGTTCTTAGCTGCAATTCGTGCTATCGAAGGACCGATTGTTGAAGTTGATGCCAACTACTTCCGTCCGACAGAAGTGGATTTGTTGATTGGAGATGCAACAAAATCGCGTACAAAACTTAACTGGATTCCAGAATATGATTTAAAGGCGTTGGTTGAAGATATGATGCGTTCTGATGTTCATCTAATGAAAAAAGAAACCTATCTGAAAGAAGGTGGATACAATGTGTTGAATTATTTTGAATAAGTAAAAATGGTGTAATATGGTGTAAGGTGTAATAGTGTAATAAGAGCGATATTTAATATTTTTATATCTTTGAATTAAACATGGATTATAAATATAGTTTTGAAAAATTAGACGTTTGGCAGGATGCACGTAAATTTGTAACTGAAATATACAAGATTTCAGGCACCTTTCCCTCTGAAGAGAAGTTTGGATTATGTTCACAATTACAAAGGGCTTCAGTTTCTGTCGTTTCTAATATTGCTGAGGGAGTTTCACGTCAATCAGATAAGGAGAAAATTCGGTTTATTGAAATTTCGTATGGATCATTGATGGAAGTGTACTGCCAACTATATATTTCGTTGGATTTAAAGTATCTGACAATAGACCAATTCGAAACATGTAAAATGAGAATAGATGCTATTGTCAGACAACTAAGCGCATTAATTAAAGCATATAAAAAGCGAATAGACTAAATTTACACTTTACACCCTAAATTACACCCTTACACCAATCTCACACAACAAACGAATGAACAAAGATTCAAAAATATATATTGCCGGTCACAATGGAATGGTTGGGTCGGCCATTAAACGTAATCTCGAAGCGAAGGGATTCACAAACATAGTTACCCGTTCAAAAGATGAACTCAATTTGCTCAGTGAGCAAGCGGTATCAACTTTTTTTGCAGCAGAAAAACCTGAATTTGTGATACTTGCTGCTGCTAAAGTAGGTGGTATTGTTGCTAATAATACCTATCGTGCTCAGTTTATTTACGAGAATTTGATGATACAGAATCATATCATTCATCAAAGTTATTTGAATGGGGTAAAAAAACTGCTATTTTTAGGCTCGTCATGTATTTATCCGCGTGATGCTGCTCAACCGATGAGCGAAAGTGCATTGTTGACAGGTATTTTGGAAAGCACTAATGAACCTTATGCTATCGCTAAAATTGCGGGTATCAAAATGTGTGAAGCCTACCATGCGCAGTACGGTTGCAACTTTATCTCCATTATGCCTACCAATTTATACGGACAAAACGATAACTACGATTTAGAAAAATCGCATGTGTTACCTGCTTTGATTCGTAAGATGGTATTGGGAAAAAGCCTTTTGGAAAATGATTGGGCTGCTTTGCGCAACGATTTGAACAAACGCCCAATCGAAGGAGTGGATGGTTCGGCAGCTGATGAAGCAATATTGAAAATACTGAACAAATATGGTATTTCAAATGATAATGGAGAAGTGGCTATTACCCTTTGGGGTTCGGGCTCACCTTTGCGCGAGTTTTTACATGTAGATGATATGGCCGATTCGAGTGTTTATCTGCTACTGAATTATGATGCTCCGGATACCTTACCATCGCATGTAAATGCCGGTTGTGGAAGCGATGTTTCTATTAAAGAATTATCGGAAATGGTTCAGAAAACGGTGGGTTATACAGGTAAAATTAATTGGGATGCAACCAAGCCCGATGGTACTCCTCGTAAACTCATGGATGTTTCCAAATTAAATAATTTAGGTTGGAAACCTTCCATTTCGCTTGAAGAAGGAATTAAAAAAGTAGTAGCTGCATATTAAAAATAGTACAAAAATAGATAGTTGGTTGTCAGTGGTTCATGATTATTATCCATTGATGACCAACTTTTTGCTAATTCGACAAAAAGTAGAATAATGAAAATTGCAATTGTAGGAACAGGTTACGTTGGGTTGGTTTCGGGTACGTGTTTCGCCGAAATGGGTGTTGATGTTACTTGTGTGGATATTAATGTTCAGAAAATTGAGAACCTGGCAAAGGGAATCATTCCAATTTACGAACCGGGACTTGAAGATATGGTGTTGCGCAATGTGAAGGCGGAACGCTTGCATTTCAGTACAGACTTAACTGCAGTTTTGCCCGATGTACAGGTGGTTTTTAGTGCGGTGGGTACTCCGTCCGACGAAGATGGAAGTGCCGATTTGAAATATGTGTTAGAGGTAGCCCGAACCATTGGACAGCACATGCAACAATACGTATTGCTGGTCACCAAAAGTACTGTTCCCGTTGGGACTGCCACTCTGGTGCGTCAAACTATTCAAAGTGAATTGGATAAACGTGGAGTAGTCATCGAATTTGATGTGGCTTCTAATCCTGAATTTTTGAAAGAAGGTGACGCTATAAAAGATTTTATGAGTCCCGACAGGGTAGTGGTAGGTGTGGAAAGTGATAAAGCAAAGGAGTTGATCACCAGACTATATCGTCCGTTTTTGTTGAATAATTTCCGGGTTATTTTTATGGATATTCTATCGGCTGAAATGACCAAATATGCAGCCAATGCGATGCTGGCTACCCGTATCAGTTTTATGAACGATATGGCAAATCTGTGTGAATTGGTAGGAGCTGATGTCAACATGGTGCGTAAAGGTATTGGATCCGATCAGCGCATTGGCGGTAAGTTTCTTTATGCCGGTTGTGGTTACGGTGGTTCGTGTTTTCCAAAGGATGTAAAAGCTTTGATTCAAACATCCGAGCAAAACGGGTACGAATTGAAAGTGCTTAAAGCTGTTGAGGAAGTAAATGCATTCCAGAAACAAGTGCTTTTTCATAAATTACAAAAACGTTGGAACAAGGATTTAAAAGGAAAGACAGTTACTATTTGGGGATTATCCTTTAAACCCAATACTGACGATATGCGTGAAGCTCCATCGTTAGTTTTGATTGAAAAATTGCTGGAAGCGGGTTGTCATGTTCGGGTTTTTGATCCGGTAGCTATGCCCGAAGCTAAAAAGATAATTCAGTCGAAAATGGCTGATTTGATTGATAATTCAGCACTTTATTTCGCCACCGATATTTACGATGCAGCTTTGGAAGCCGATGCTTTGTTGTTGGTTACCGAATGGAAAGAGTTTCGAATGCCGAGTTGGGGAGTGGTAAAGAAAACAATGAAAGGTTCATTGATTCTCGATGGAAGAAATATCTATGATAAAAACGAACTGCTCGATTCGGGTTTTGAGTACGAGGCAATAGGCTAATTTAATTCAAAGGTTCAATAATTCAGAAAAATGGAATATACCACCATCATTAAGCCCAAGAATAAACTTTTTGATATAGATTTTAAAGAGCTTTGGCAATACCGCGATTTGTTTTCGATGTTTGTAAAACGCGATATTATCACGCAATATAAACAAACAATTCTTGGACCTGCCTGGTTTTTTATTCAACCTGCCATTACTACTATCATGTATATGATTGTTTTTGGAGGAATTGCAGGCATCCCAACCGATGGTTTACCCCAGCCGATGTTTTACCTGGCAGGAATCGTCTGCTGGCAGTATTTTGCCGATTGTTTAAATAAAACATCGTCAACGTTTACCACCCATCAGGCTATATTTGGGAAGGTTTATTTTCCACGCTTAATTGTGCCATTGTCTACCGTTGCTTCTAATTTAGTGCGTATGGGCATTCAGTTTTTGATGTTCCTGGCGGTCTATATTTATTATATTCTGGTAGGAGTAGCGATAGCGCCGAATGTCTATATTCTTTTGATACCACTGCTTATCCTTATGTTGGCCGGTTTATCGTTGGGATTTGGAATTATCATTTCGTCGATGACTACAAAATACCGCGATTTGACGATATTATTTACCTTTATTGTTCAACTGTGGATGTATGCTACGCCCATTATTTATCCGTTGAGTAGTATGTCGGCCAAAAGACAATGGATAATGGCACTTAACCCGGTAACTTCAATTGTAGAAACCTTCAAATACGGAACTATGGGCGTTGGCACCTTCAGCTGGGCACAACTGGGTTATAGTTTTGGGTTTATGGTGGTGTTGATGGTGATTGGGATTGTGATTTTCAATAAAGTGCAACGTAGCTTTATGGACACGGTATAATTGACAATTAATAATTGATAATTCGTAATCCAATTGATTAAACATTAATCAATTGGATTATTTTTTTGTGAAGATGCTGTGTTTTTTCAAAAACGGAATTTTTTCTTGTTTTCAATACGCTAAAGCGAAGTTTAGCATTCCATTTTTTTGCTTCTTTGTACCAGTTGAGTGCCGCTTTTCCCGAATAATACTGACAGATATAAAATAGAATAACCACCCACCACGATAAAGCTATAAAGTAGGCAAAAAGTACTGTTTGCAGTGTATAAAAGATCGGAAAAGTGAACAAACTAAATGTAAAATGTAATGAACTGTTGAAACCTCCGTATTCTACATTCATAGCTTTTCTAATCCAAACCGGAGCAAAGAACGGAAGAACATTAAGCATAAAACCAATTAAAAATAAGGGCAAAGTACAAAGCATGAGCAAACCCTCGAGCAGGAGCAGGGCTTTGTTGAAATTAGTATGTTCTAATACCCATGAACGTAGGTTTAGTTTCTTCAGATTTGCTTTATACTCCGAACAAAGTATGGCTAATTCAACTATTTTTTTTGAATCCGTGTTTTCTATCTCCACCAATTTAGCGGCTACCTTTTGCTTAGCCACAAATTTAAAAATCGTACTGTTCGGCAGCTTTTGATTTTTATGAACGCTGGTATATGTTGCTTCTACAGCCGTTTCAAAACAATTATAAAACGTATCGGTTG
Source organism: Paludibacteraceae bacterium (assembly GCA_942493025.1). GTDB lineage: Bacteria > Bacteroidota > Bacteroidia > Bacteroidales > Paludibacteraceae > Paludibacter. The sequence goes on along the minus strand of OW818663.1, from coordinate 1,399,344 downwards.
CCAGGTCAAGTGTTGAGGCATTCAAAGCAATGCGTAGCCTTTCGCGAATATCATTCGTGGCACTAACAGGATTCCCGGCATAAGCCTTCATGTAGTCCGAAACTTCAATCGGTTTTCCGATATTGATAATAATATGTTTGCCAAACTTCGCCAAATGGCCAAAATCAATGCCGATCGGAATAATTTTTACAGCCGGAGTGGTTCCGTACTTTTCCTGCGCTGCAAATGCAATGCGAAAAATACCTTTTACGAGTGGTCGAAGTTTATGATCCTCGCCCTGATTTCCTTCGGGCATTATACCGAGTGCTTTGTTATGATGAAGAATGTCTACACATTTATCAAAAATCTCTGCGTTTCTGCCCAGGTTCTCAACACCATCACGCATTCGGAATGCAGGTAGCATTTTTACAAAATAAAGCATTTTGGCTATGTACTTATTATTGAACATGTCGGAACGTGCCAGAAATGTGACAGGTAGATTTGGCGGAACTACAGAATGAACCGCAAGAGCATCCATTAATGCATTGACATGATTAGGAGCAAGTATTATAGGACAATTGGCAGGGATGTTTTCGCGCCCAACCACGATATATTCACCATAAAATTTTTTGAAAAAGAAGATTACATATCTTTTTAATACATCTAGCGAAAATGGAATTTCATATTTATCGGACATAATCAGTTATCAGTAATATTTATTTTTTTTGTAGTTATGCATTCAGAACAGTAGTTATTATTGCATATCCAAATGAAGTATGGATAATATTTGGGAGATTTTGTGTAATTTCCACAAATGTAATAATTATTTATTAACACCCCTCGCTTTTTCTGGTTTCATTCAGTTATTTTTTATTAAAGCTATATTTTGTATATTTGCATCTATATTTAAAGATGATTTATCTGTTTGAAAAACTGTAATTATACGCTTATGAAGAAAACTATTTTTTTAATTTTGGCGCTGCTAGCAGGTTTGTGCAAAACACATGCCATAAGTAATGATGTAACTCCCATTATAGCTTTGGAAACAACATATGGAAGGATAACCCTGAAATTATATCCCGAAACGACTAAGCATCGTGATAATTTTTTGAAATTGCTTAACCAGGGTTTTTATAATGGAGTTTTGTTTCATCGGGTAATTGCTAATTTTATGATTCAGACCGGCGATCCGAAATCTAAGAATGCTGTTGGCAATGCAACGCTTGGCGCCGGGAATATCGGATATACTCTACCAGCTGAGTTTGTTTATCCGCAATATTATCATAAACGCGGTGCACTTGCTGCTGCACGCGAGGGTGATAAACGTAACCCGCTAAAGGCTTCATCCGGCTGTCAGTTTTATATTGTGCAGGGACGAGTATTTGCAGCTGCTGAGTTGCAAGAAATGGAGAAAACCAATTATCTGAACCTGACTGAGAAATTGTATCAGGAAGCCGCTAAAGTAAATCAAGTGCAATTCAATAAACTTAAAGTTGAGAATAACCCTGCAAAATTGGATGCGTTGCGCGATAGTCTTTTAAATGAAGTACGTAACATGATTATAAAAAATCCTACGTATAAATTTACAGAACAGCAACGTAAGGATTATACCACTATTGGAGGAACTCCACATTTAGATGGCAATTATACCGTATTTGGCGAGGTAATTGAAGGATTGGATATAGTAGAAAAAATTTCGAAAGCTCAAACTTCTCCAAACAATCGACCGCTTGAAAATATTGTTGTGATAAAAGCTGAAATTCTAAAAGATACAGAAGGTAAGTAGTGCAATTCCAGCCCCGAAGTGGATTGAATGTAGGAAGTCGTTATTAATCACTACGTGCTGATAATGAGTTTTTTAGAAAGTGCTATGTAACTGAAAATGCAAGGGATTAAGCAGCTAACCTATAGAGAATACTGCTAACAAAAACGAGAGGAACTTCGATTTGAAGTTCCTCTCGTTTTCGTTATATCCCGAAGTTTATTGCTGATAACTTGTTCATAGCAGAGCTAATATACTTTTCAACTTCGTCTTAAATCTGATTCTGTTTTTTACTTATTACACCAACCCTTTTGGCTCCTTAGCTTTCCCGTTTTGAAATAATACTATGCTTTATTTCTTCTCACAGCGTTCGTTAAGTATTCTTGTAACTTCCTCGGTGATGTCATAGCCTTTGGCTGCCCATAGTACATTGTCACTTGAGGTGTTGCTAAGTATCATTTCGTACTTTCCGTCTTTGTTGTACTCTTTGATAAACTTAGTAATGGTGTCACGTAAGCCCTCGCTCATTTTTTGTTGAACCTGCATCAGTTCCTGGCTCAGTTTGCCATCCATCTGTTGCAACTCTTGTTGCTTTTTTTGTAACCGTAGCTGTTCTTGTTCTGCACGCTCACGGCTCAAAAAGGCATTGTTTTCCAACTTACGTTGAAATTCACCCATTTCTGTTTGCAATTGACGTGCTTTGGTGTTAATGGTAAGACGAGATTCTTCCTGTCTTTTCGTTAATACTTCGTTTGCATCTTTTGCAAATTGGTAATTTAATAACAATGAGTCGATGTTGATATAGGCAATAGGCAATTTACCTACACTGACAACTCCTTTTCCTGTTAATGCTTTTTTACCGGCTTCGGAAGTTTTATTTCCCAATACCAACCAAAAAAGAATTATAACTGCTACTGCCAAAACGGCGTTTAAAATGAGTGATAAGTTTTTCATTCGCATTTTTTTCTATTAAATAATTATCTGTGATTTTTTTATTGTATCCTAAGTTTGTGTTTCTTTAGCTTGTTCCAATTATTTATTACCAACTGGAGCGCTTTCTTCTTGTCATTTCTTATTCGAAAGCGGATTGAAATCTTCTACTAAAATGATATTCGAAGTCCGTTTTCAAATGATTCGAGTGCAAAGATAATTTTTTTAGTAGATATCAATACTAAGGACAAACATTTTTTAGGAAAATGAATGTTTCATTATATTTATTAATGTATTTTTAGATAAATAGTCTTTGTATGTTGAAATATAGTTCAAAATTGTTTCAATAATAAACAAAGCCGAATTGAGATATTCAATTCGGCTTGTATATATGTAAAAATTAACGGTGGTAATCTGCTATTTTTAAGTAATATTCAGATAACATGATCGCTAATAGCTTTTGCCTGTTTTAGTAACGTGCAGAAACCTTGTCCCAGTCCACTAAATCCCACAATGCAGCTACATAGTCGGCACGGCGGTTTTGATAGTCGATGTAGTAAGCATGTTCCCAAACATCGAAGGTTAGGAGTGGAGTTAATCCTCTTGTTAATGGATTACCGGCATTACTTTCTTTTGCAATTGATAGTTTTCCGTCAGCATCTGTTACCAACCATCCCCAGCCCGATCCGAAAACCGATATCGTAGCTTTGTTGAATTCAGCTTTGAAGTTATCAAATGATCCCCAGGCTGCGTCGATTGCTTTGGCCAGTTTTTCACCTGGAACCGATCCTTTGTTAGGAGTTAATGAAAGAAAGTAGAAATTGTGATTCCAGATCTGAGCAGCGTTGTTGAACATTGGACCATCTGCTTTTTTTACGATGGTGTCCAGATCCGAATTTTCAAACTCTGTTCCTTCTACTAAACCATTCAGATTTGTAACATAGGTCTGGTGGTGTTTTCCGTAGTGGAAGCTAATGGTTTTTTCGCTGATAATCGGTTCTAATGCATTGTGTGCATAAGGTAATTCTGGCAATGAAAATTTCATGATTGTAGTGTTTTTTATATGTTTGTAAAATATGTAATTTCGCTTTCAATAACTCCTAAACGCTATTTCCGGGCATTTTGTTTTAAGAAAGACTTATTTTTTTGTAAAAAGGATGTTTTGATTTGGTTCGTTTCAATTTTCTTATCATCTTTGTAGTCGAAATGAGATAGCTAACGGAAAATGTTTCCAAATTTGAATTACAAAGTTAATGGAAATAATGAAACTTAGATTCAAACGTTTCATTTTTATTCAATGAAATTTATTCATTCATCATTCAATTTTAAATAATCAAAACTTTATGAACAATTCAATCCGATTAATTATTGCGCTTGGTTTTGTCGTGTTGGCAACTACATCATGTAAAACAAAACAAAAAATTGCAACTATTCCTTCTGGTGCAAATGTTGAAGCTACTGCACCAAAACCAGTAAATTCTACTGCTGTAGCCGAACAGGTTGAAGCAGCGCCTGTTGTTTACGAAAAAGAAGTTACGCGTAACGAAAGCTTTACCTTAGTGGATGGTCAGAATGCCGACGCGTTGAAATATAAATATCACGTTGTAGTGGGTAGTTTTTCTAAACAAGAAAACGCAAAGGGTTTACAAAGCACATTAAACGCTGAAGGCAATAAATCTATCATCGTTGTAAATGAAAAAGGAATGTACCGCTTACTGATTGCTTCGTTCAACGATTACAACCAGGCACACGTTCGTATCAAAGAAATTGCTAACCGTTTCCCAGACGCTTGGGTGTTGGTTCAAAAATAGATTTTTTGTTACGAGTTACAAGTTACAAGTTACGAGTAAACAAGTAGACGAGTAAACAAGTTACAAGTTACGAGTTACAAGTAAACAAGTAAATAGATAATAAAAAACATACAAAGGGGAAAAGCAACTGGCTTTTCTCCTTTGTTGTTTTTTGCTGAATCGGTTTCTTGCTGGAAAATTGAAATGGACTACGAATTAGGATAATCTGTTTTTCTGTTTGAACTTCTTGACAAAGAAATAAATGGTTACAGCAGTAACTACAGTGGATAATCCGTCAGAGACCGGCAGAGCCATCCAGGCTCCGTCTAAGCCGTAGAACGACGGCAGAAGGAGTAAGCAAGGTATCAGAAACAGAACTTGTCTGGTCAGACTAAGAAAAATAGAGATCTTCGCTTTCCCTATGGATTGAAAGAAGTTGGTTACCACAATCTGGAATCCGATAATGGGAAACATCGTTACCGAAATATGGAGTGCCCTGGCAGCAATACCTTGAAGTGCAATGTCCCGGGTGAAAAGGGAAGCCATGAAATGGGGTAGGAACGTGCCGACCAGAAAACCCAATGTGGTTAAACATGTGCCGATAATCACTCCGTATTTCAACGTTTTAAACATCCTACCGTAGTTTTTAGCTCCGAAATTATAGCCGATTATGGGTTGAGTTCCCTGATTTAACCCAATGATAATCATTACTATCAATGTGTTTACGCTGTTGATGATACCAAATGCGCCAATAGCTAAATCGCCGCCATAATGCAACAAAGTGGAATTGACCAACACGTACACAAAGCTGGTGGCCAGTTGCATGCTGAATGGCGATAAACCAATGCTGACAATTGAAACTACAATTTCTTTTTCTAATTTGAAATTATGAGCATGAAACTTCAGGTTCGAGTTTTTTTGCATAAAATGCGACAATACCCACACCGTACCTACCAGATAGGAAATATTAGTAGCCATTGCAGCTCCTTTTATTCCCCAATGGAAACCAAAAATAAATATCGCGTCAAGCACCACGTTTATGATAGCGCATATAATCATGGTGTACATTGCCTTCTTCGGGTAGCCCGATGCTCGCATGATATTGTTGAAGCCAAAGCTTAACGCAGAGAATATAGCTCCGGGAATAATGATGCGCATAAATTCTTCGGCATAGCCAATTGTTTGTTGCGTACCTCCAAAAAGTCGCAGCACATCGCTCATATAGATGTACGAGAGAATAATGACGGTGCCTGAGATGATAAAAGTGAGTGTGAGGGCATTGGCAAGAATTTTCTCAGCTTTCTCGATGTTATTTTCACCCAGAGTAATAGAAATACGTGCTGCCGATCCGGCACCCACCAACATACCGAATGCCATAAGTAAAATAGTGAACGGAAAGGTAAGTGCAAGCCCCGAAATGGCCAAAGGCCCTACACCCTGACCAATAAATATCCTATCCACAATATTATAAAGCGACATTACTACTGTTCCGATAATAGCCGGAATAGAGTAAGTCCAAATAAGTTTGCCAATATTTTCTGTTGCTAATTGATGGTTTGCGGTTGTGGATTTCGACATAAACAGGGATATGATAATTTAGAAACAGCTTAATAATACGATTGTTCATCACTCCACGACATACAATTGTATTCAGGCACTGCAAAGATACGCATTCGGAAATCATACGCTCCTAAATTAGATCACAATTTGTACGCTGGAACTATTTAGCGGTTTACTGATGTTTTTTATCAAGAATCAAGCGTCGATATTTATTGTTTGTTGCTAAATCATAATTTTATAACTCATCAATCGTTGTCAATTAAACAAAATAATATATCTTTGTTAAGCGGATTGAGAGTCCTATATATTTTTGTCCACCGATTACTCCGATTTACACAGATTTTAGGGTATTTTTGTCCACTGATTACTCAGATTTACACAGATGAAAAAAAACTATTCAGACAATTTATAGGAGTAATGATTTGAAATTACAGCTGATTACTATGGTTTTGTCCACTGATTACTCTGATTTACACAGATATGAGAATTATTAGGTGAAGTATTATTGTTTAAATATTTTACAAAATATGCAGGAAGATTTTTTATATGAAAAAGAAACATATCAAATAATTGGGGCAATGATGGAAGTTCATAGAACGCTGGGTTGTGGATTTCTTGAAGCTGTATAATGAAAATAACCCCTAACCCCTGAAGGGGGATAAGAGCAAGGTTTACATGTAAAAGGCAATGATCCGCGATGATAAATTAAATAAAACAACTTTTTCCCCTTTAGGGGTGGGGGTCTAAAATAATAGTTGAATTAAAGGCATTGTCTGCGTTAACTTCTACCCACGACTCTATTATGATTAATTACCTAAAAGCGACTAAACTGAAAGTTGGATTGTTAGCTAATTTTGGAGAAAGGAGCTTGAAACACAAAAGACTAATTTATTAGTTTGATAGAAATTAATCAGTGTAAATCCGATAAATCCGTGGATAATTAATTTGTGAAAGGGTGTAAAGATGAAATTTAATTAGTGTAAATCAAATTAATCTGTGGATAATCTATCTCAAAACAAGTTTAAAAAATAAATCAGTGTAAATCCGATAAATCCGTGGACAATCTATCTTGAAATTTCTTCCGAGGACAATATCAGTGTAAATCATGAGCACAGCAATTAAATTCGAAAACATATCCAAACAATACCGCCTCGGAGTTGTCTCTACGCAAACGCTTAGTCACGACCTCAACCGTTGGTGGAAGATGAATATCCGTGGTAAGGAAGATCCCTATTTAAAGATTGGCGAAGTAAACGACAGGGCACACAAAGGTGAAAGCGAATATGTATGGGCGCTGAAAGACATCAACTTTGAAGTGCAACAAGGCGATGTACTCGGTATTATCGGGAAAAACGGAGCCGGAAAATCTACACTTCTAAAGATTCTCTCTAAAGTTACAGCACCCACCACCGGAACCATTAAAGCTGCCGGACGTATCGCTTCCTTACTGGAAGTCGGCACGGGTTTTCACCCCGAGATGACCGGACGTGAGAATATCTATATGAACGGTGCCATTATGGGCATGACCAAAGCAGAGATAACCCGCAGTTTTGACGAGATTGTTGATTTCTCCGGCGTGGAACGATATATCGACACTCCCGCCAAACGTTACTCCAGCGGCATGACCGTACGCCTAGGCTTTGCCATAGCTGCCCACCTCGAACCCGAGATACTGGTAGTGGACGAAGTACTGGCAGTTGGCGATGCCGAATTCCAAAAGAAAGCCATTGGCAAAATGCAGGATGTAAGTAGAGGGGAGGGGAGAACGGTGCTGTTTGTGAGTCATAATATGCAAGCCATTCAACAGTTATGTAGAAATCTATGTATATTGAAAAATGGAAGTGTTGAATTTATAGGTGATGTTAACGAGGGTGTTGATTTTTATTTGAAAAATGATAGCAGTCAAATAACTGAAAATATTTATTCTCAAATTGAGAAAATACCAATCGATGAAAATTTTCAGTTGATTGATTTAAATATTTCCCAAGACGGAATACAAATGAGTGATTTTTTTACAAATAAGCCAATTCAAATTTCGTTCATTTATAAAGTCTTAAAAAAAACTACGGCGTTAAGAATAGGTTTTGATTTGATAGATGCCAAAACTGGAATCGTAATATTCAGATCATTTCATGATGATTGTTTTCAAGAAAATAGTCCTATCGAAATTGGAAGCCATGAATCAATTGGAGTTATTCCTGGAAATCTATTACTCGCAGGAGAATATATCTTAAGTATATCAATAGGAATACATAATATAAGATGGATTGTGTACGATAGTGTGAAATTGCCGATTATATTACACAATATTGATGGAATAAATAAATTATATATATCGGATTATAGGCCTGGTGTTATTAATCCTTTAATAGAATGGAAATAAATTTATTAAAACAAGAGCAATTTTAAATATATGATAATGCCTTTAGACGTAAAAATAGCCAATTTTTTTAGACGTGTTTTCTCTTACTATGTTCTGAAAAGAATGCCGATTAAGCCGGTTGTTGATCCCGAATTAGAAAAGACGGAAAATTGGTTGAAGAATTTCCATAGTGAAGATCATTTTGAACATAATTTGGCGGAGAATATAAAGATTATTCTTTATAAAGACAGTAGATTGTGTAAGTTAATCTATGGCTCGTTTGAAGAAACTGAAATATGTTTTCTTAAGAAATTTCTCAGAAAAGGAGATTGCTTTTTCGATATTGGAGCTAATATTGGATTATTTTCACTACACGCATCGAATATCATTGGCGAAAATGGTAAGATATTCGCATTTGAACCCACTCCGGTTACATTTGATCGGCTAAAAAAAAATATAGATATAAATAAATTTTTAAATATAAATGCTGAAAACATTGGCTTATCTGATGCTACAGGTGTTGTAAAGTTTAATGTTTCTAATAATGGATTTGATGCTTGGAACAGTTTTGCAACATTAGTAGATGCTGGAGAATGCACAGAAATTCAGGTTCCTACCAATACATTGGACAATTATATAAGCATAAGTGAGACAGAAAAAATAGATTTGATAAAATTAGATGTTGAGGGTTGGGAACTAAATGTATTGAAAGGTGCTACACGTTTATTATCAACGCCCAATTCCCCAGTTCTGTTAGTTGAATTTACAGAGACAAATGCTTTTGCAGCAGGCTATTATTGTGGTGAACTATTTGATTTTGTGAAATCATTTGGATATGAATGGTATGCCTATAATGCAGAGTCGAATGAATTAATTATTCAACAAAAGAAGTTACACTATCCCTATGAAAATTTAATAGCAATTAAGGATTTAAGTGTTTGTTTCGAACGTTTGATAATATAAATGTTTAATTTACTATGAGTTACAAACTTTCAATCATTACTATAAACTTAAATAACGCTGAAGGTTTACGCAAAACCATAAAAAGTGTTGTTTCACAGACTTTTCTGGATTTTGAATACATTGTAATTGATGGTGCTAGTACAGATGGTAGCGTTGAAGTTCTTAATGAGTTTTCAGATAAAATTACTTATTGTGTAAGTGAGCCTGATAAGGGAATTTTTAATGCTATGAATAAAGGCATTTTAAAATCTAAAGGTGAGTATTTGTTATTTATGAACTCAGGAGACTGGTTGGTTGATTCTGAAATTATTACATATTTTGTAGAACAAACAAAAGGATTTGATATCATAGCTGGTGATGTATATTTATATACCAAAGAAAACGTTATTTTTAAAAATACAGTTGACGAAGTTAGTTATGGTCATTTTTTTGCCAATTCTATACCTCATGCAGCATCATTGATTAAACGCTCATTATTTGAAAATTATGGACTGTATAATGAGAATTATAAAATTGCATCTGATTGGGAGTTCTTTTTTATCGTATTGATAGTAAATCAAGGTTCTTTTCGACACGTTAAAAAGGCAATGTCTTTTTTTGATTTAACAGGAATTAGTAATAAAGAAGAATATATAGAATTGCAAAATAATGAAAGAAAAGAAACTTTAATGCGATATTTTCCCGTTATATATCAATCTTATAAAAAGCTATATGACGAAAATGAATTGCTGATATCTCATGATCGAGAATATCGTGAATATATGAATATGAAAAATGGGAGATTCTCATTTATTATTCGACTGATATTATTTTTGAAGAAACTAGCTAAATAATTAATTCAGATTAGTTGTGAAATTATCCATTATTATACCTGTATATAATGTAGAGTTGTATTTAATTGAGTGTCTTGATTCTGTTTTTAGTCAAGACATCTCAGAATGTGAGGTAATAGCAATAGATGATGGTTCAACAGATAGTTCAGGTAGTATATTAGATAAATACAAATGTCGATATCCAGATTTAATAGTTATTCATCAGACTAATAAAGGGTTATGCGGGGCAAGAAATACAGGAATTGATAATGCTAAAGGTGAATATATATATTTCCTAGATAGTGACGATTATTTACTTTCAGGTTCTATTAGTTTAATGTTGTACAAGATTAATGAAAATTATTCTGAAATTATTGGTTTTAATGCACTTATCAATGCAACTAAAATTTTTAGTTGCAAAAAGCCCTCAGAATCATCAATGACAGGTGTCAAGTTTTTTGAAGATTTTTTTTTGAAAAACACATTTTTCCCTATTGTGAATGTATGGCTATATGTATATAGAATGGATTTTATCAGACGAAATAATCTAAGGTTTTTAGAGGGTTTTTACCATGAAGATATACATTTTTCAAACATCTGTTTTTGTTTAACTTGTGATATTATTGTTTTTGATTTACCCATTTTGTGTTATCGACTTCAAAGAGAAGGATCAATAAGTACTACTTATAGATTAAAAAATATTGTAGATATATCATATATCTGTAGGGATTTAGATAGATATTATATTACACAAAACTTTTATAATCTATATTTTTATAATCAACTTTTTCAGTCGTATATTTTCACTCTTACGAAAGCTGTAGATTGTGAATATACGATGTATCGGGATAAATATTTTTCATGGAAGGATATATATGTGATGAGAAAAGGTATTATGAACGAATTTGAGTTTAAACTGTGGTTTCTTGCAATTATTAGCAATAGATTTATGATCAATTATTATAGAAATTTATTATCAAATAAGAAGAGACGTATAATTAATATTTTTTTGAATATAATTTACATATTTACAATGAAAAGAAATGTTGAAGTAAAAAATGTTAGATCGTCTTAAATTCAGTGAGTTGTAATTAAATATCTAAAAGTAAATAAAATTTCACCTATAAATATTGTTAACTGAAATAAAAATGGATACTGTATTGATATTTAATGGACTAGGAAACCAAATGTCTCAATATGCCTTTTACCTAGCCAAGCGGAGATATAATCCGGATGTTATGTGTATGTATTTTCCATCTAAGTATGATGATCAACATAATGGATTTGAATTAGATAAGATATTCAATATAAAAGCAAGAAAAAATATTAAGTACTATATTTCCTATTTTATTTATCGCATATATTCAAATAGAGATGCAACTGGATTTATTGGAAAAATAAGTCGAAAAATATTCAGACATTTTACTGTTGATGTCACTTATGAGAAGTCGTATGCATTTGATATGGAATTACTGTTGAAGAAAACAGCAGGCATTTCATATTTTTGGGGAGGATGGCACAATGAAAAGTATTTTGAAGCTATTAAAGATAATATTTTAAGTGTATTCACTTTTAAAATCAACAATAAAGATACGCGTATTTTAAGGCTTCAAAGTGAAATTTCTAGTAAGACAAGCGTTTCAATTCATATTCGGCGAGGGGATTATCTAAATAATAATATTGTAAATATTTTTGGAAGGATTTGTGATTTAGAGTACTATAATAAAGCTATTAATTTTATAAAAGCAAATGTAGATAATCCATATTTCTATATTTTTTCTGATGATAAAAACTGGATAAAGGAAAACTTTTCATTGCCGAATTCAGAAATAGTGGATTTTAATCATGGAGAAGACTCATGGAAAGATATGTATTTAATGAGTCAGTGCAAACATAATATTAATGCTAATAGTACTTTTAGTTGGTGGGGTGCATGGTTAAATATGAATGATGATAAAATTGTTGTAGTCCCTGAAAAATTCGATTTACAAGGAGAAACTGATTTTTACCCACAGTCGTGGATAAAAATGCCGATATCTAGGGTAGTGTAAGAGGTCATTTGTTAAATTGTCATTTAACAGCAAAAAATATAATTGGAGATGAGTAACATTTTTGTAATAATAGTGACTTATAATGGTAGAATATGGTATGATAGATGCTTTAGAAGTATTCGTGAATCTGTGATTCCAGTTCAAACGGTAGTGGTCGATAATGGCTCAGTCGATGATTCTGTTGAATATATTAACGCTCATTTTCCTGAAGTGAAAATTTTGGCTTCTGACAAAAACTTAGGATTTGGGCAGGGAAACAATAAAGGCATAAAGTATGCGCTTGACAATGGTGCCGATTATGTGTTCTTACTAAATCAGGACGCTTGGATAGAACCAGTTACAATTCGTGAATTAGTACGAATACATAAAGAGAATTCTAATTATGGGATATTAAGCCCAATAAATCTTGGCGTGACTAAAAATAAAATACTTGATGGATTTATAGAACTGCTTTCAGATTATAAAAATATTGATATAAATTGGATAGATGACTTGTATTTTGAACGTTTAAAGGATGTTTATCGAATTGAAAGCGTCAATGCAGCAGCATGGCTTCTACCACGAAAAATTTTGGAAACGGTTGGAGGCTTTGATCCAATTTTTTTTCATTATGGAGAAGATGATAATTATTTACAAAGAACACATTACCATGGTTTTCTTGTCGGGATTTGTCCTCGAGTAACCATCGTACATGATGCAGAAACGAGTAAGAAGTTCAACGTGCATATGAAAACAGATTTGTATAAAAGAATTATATTGTTAGAATGTGCAGATATCAATAATAATAAAATGCCTCAACTATATCTCAGAACTCAGGTTCGCAAAATATTAAGAAAAACGATTACCTTCAAAAAAGACATACTTTTCGGATGTCTTAGTGAGCTACGATATTTCATAAAGATGAGAAAAGACATCTTAATTAGCCGCAATCAAAATAAACAGAAATTTCTGAGTTGGTTATAAATCTTTATTCAAATACTTACGTTGAAAAATAATTTAACAATTTCATTTATTGTTCCATTCTACAATGTGGAAAAATATATTGCTGCCTGTCTGGATAGTCTGTATGCTCAAGACATTTCAGAAGATGAGTATGAAGTGATTCTTATTGATGATTGTTCGCATGATGGAAGTCGTGATATTGTGCAGGGCTATATGAATAAATATCACAATATACTACTATTAACCCATATTGAAAATAAGTGTTTGGGAGGAGCCCGTAACACAGGTTTAAGAGCTGCTCGAGGTGAATATGTCTGGTTTATTGATTCTGATGATATGGTAAAGTGCAACTGTTTGTTAGACTTGTTGCAGTATACTAAAGATCAGTTTCCCGATATTTTACTATTTAATTTCGAAAAGATTACTGATACAGGAGAAGTATTTGACTCTGTTCTGACTTTCCCTAAATCTACAACGGCTTTAACTGGGATTGATTATGTCAAACAATTTTTTGGAAATGAATTCGTATATCATTTAGGATATGTATGGCGTTTATTATATCGAAGGGAGTATCTATTAAATAATAATATTTATTTTCCAGAGCATGTCTTTTGGGAAGATACGGTTTTTATGCCAAAATCTATTTTAATGGCAAAGAAGGTTTTTTCGCTGAAGGCTGCTTATTATCAATATAGGGTCAATCCTACTTCGGTGTCGGGTATTTATAATAAACAATATCGAGCCGACTTGATTTTTCAATTTGCTTTTAATGCAGGAATTGACTTGATGGCTTTTTCAAAAGATATTAAACAAAAAGATAAAAGTATTTCTGAAATGCTATACAAAAAATCAATATGGTATCTTAATAGTTTTGTTCCTAAACTATTAAATGCACCGATAGAGCAGAGGAAGGTTTTTTTTCGCTTAATAGCAGAGAATAAAAACTTAATCAACTCCATATATTCTTTTACCAAAGGTATCAACCGCTTGTTTGTTCAATATCCGAAAATAGGTTTTTATACTGCATTAATTATGAGTCCTGTATATAGATTAAAGCTTTATCTAAAAAAAAATATCAACATGAAATGAATTATCATATTTATGATAATATCTTGTTGTAAGTACCTGTTGTAAATTTGAACAAAGAATGGAAAGAAGATTAATAACTCCGATTTTACTTATTACATTTAATCGCCCAACTCATACAAGGCGCGTATTTGACGAAATTAAGAAACAACGTCCAAAATATCTCTATGTATTTCAAGATGGTGTTCGTATCGGTAATGAGAATGATATTACTAAATGTAATGAAGTTCGTTCTATTTTCGAAGAAACTTTAGATTGGGATTGCGAGTTAAAGACTTTTTATTGTGATGTAAATATGGGTTGTGGTCGTGGCCCTGCCGCTGCAATAACATGGTTTTTTGATAATGTTGAACAGGGAATAATTTTTGAAGATGACTGTATGCCTTCAGATACATTATGCCGTTTTTATGAGGAATTGTTGGACGTGTTTAAAAATGATGACCGTGTATCATTGATTACTGCCAACAACCTCGAACTTCATTGGAAATCGAGAAAACAGTCTTACGTGTTTTCAACCGTAGGGGCAGCTACCATGGGATCGTGGGCAGGATGGGCGCGTGCATGGAAGATGTTTGAATATGATATTCTTGCTTGGGAAGATAGAGAAATTAGAAATACAATTGCAAAGAATATTCGAACAAAGAAATATTTTAGTTACTATTCAAATATATTTAATCAGAATTGTAAAACCGGACAAACACACGCATGGGACTATCAGTGGTTTTTTGCGAGAATACTTAATAATACTGTTTCTGTTGTTTCTACAGTAAACCAATTATCTAATATTGGTTTTGGAATTGAATCAACTCATACACCCAATCCGGATGATCGAATTGCGAATCTACCTGTTTACAACGTGCAATTTCCGTTAATACATCCTAGATTAAAAACGGATAAGTTATTTGATTGGGTGATATTTAACAGGTACTATTATCCTAAAAAGAAATCAATATTAATGAAAGTTGCTTTACGAGTTCTAGAAACTATATATTGTAGATGACTGCTGTAGTAATTATACCTGTTTATAGAGAGGTCTTAAACGAATCAGAGTTGATTTCGATTAATCAGACTTTGAAGATACTAGGCTCACATCCAATTGTTTTTGTAGTGCCTTATTCTTTAAATATATCAGTATTCAGTAAGCTTTCAAACAACCATAACGTCAACTATAAACTTGAAAGATTTGAAGATGGTTTTTTTAAAGGGATAGAGAGTTACAATAAATTGCTGTTGTCGGTTGAGTTTTATAATCGATTTATTAATTATGACTATATGCTGATTTGCCAGTCAGATGCTTATGTATTTAAAGATGAATTGAATTATTGGTGTATGTTCGATTATGATTATATTGGAGCACCATTAATAGGGCGTTGTGACGATATAAATTTTAATACAAATATGCGTGTAGGTAATGGGGGGTTATCATTACGGAAAATTTCGACATTTATAAATGCATTTAATTTTTCAGGAAATCTTTTGAGTGTAAAAGAAATTGTTAATCGCAATGCTGTTTTTAAAAAAATCTGGACAAGAGTTCCTTTGCTTTTTTTGATGATTTTTGGATATAAAAACAAATTTCAATATTTCGCCAAAAGCTGGAAATACAATGAAGATGATTTTTGGAGTGGATTTTTAGACAATACATATTATCCATTAAATAAACCTGAACCTTTGACTGCTCTTGAGTTTGCATTTGAACGTTTCCCTTCGAGTTGTTTTGCGATTACAAACAAAATACCTTTTGGTTGTCATGCATGGGAGAGATACGAATATGATGAATTTTGGAGAGAATATATTAAATAACTAGAATGATTTTTTCAACAGGTCATATTTGTGTTAATTAGTTTCGGTGTTAGATGGATTAACCTGCAAATAATTGTTCTGTATTAATTATTTGTACAAGTTTTTATACATGGGTAAATGGTTAAATTTATTTATTGTCAGAAATTGCAATAGTTTTATATATATAAGCAAATCATTTTACATTTATGAATAAAGGATTAATACTGTTTTTTCTCTCTTTCTTGTTTTATTTTTCATTATGTGCACAAAGTGTTCAAGTTGTTTTTCGTTATGATGATTTCCTGCTTAAAAGTGATTCGTTGGATGAAAGAGTAGTTACAGTATTTCAGAATCAACATATCCCTCTTGTATTAGGAGTGATTCCTTGTAACTCAAAGGAGCAAATCATATTTGAAGAAGATTATCCTTTTCTTTCAAATTTAAAAGTTGGAGTTAGAAATCAATCTATCGAAATAGCACAACATGGAATGAATCATTTAAAAGTTTCTAATGGTGAGTTTGGGAATGTTGAAATGTATGAACAGCTTAGGAGAATGAATAAAGGAAAACATGCATTAGATTCGATTTTTGATATTAAAGTAACTACATTTATCCCTCCCTGGAATACTTATGATAATAATACTCTGTTAGCAATGCAACACTTAGGTTTTAAATCTATTTCTTCTGCTTCATGCATTGGTCAATCGTGGTCAAATTCTAAAATTAGTTATTACCCCGAAACCATAGAAGATTTTGCTACTTTGCTATCCGTTTTGGAACATAATAAGAATAGAGATGGGGTTGTAGTAGTTATGTTTCATCATTATACTTTTAAGAATAATTTTACATTGTTTCAATTGGATAGTTTACTTACAAGGATTAATAAGTTTACTTACATAAAGTGTGTTACATTCAATCAACTTAATAGAGGAGCAGAGGTTTCAGATATTAATCGGATGCAAGCGAATATGGAAATCAATTTAATGTCAAAACAGCTCCATTTGAATGGGATGATCCAAACAACTACTTTTGCTGTTTTTGTGCGCATACTCAACGTTATACTCTATTTGTGTCTGAGTGCTTTATTTTATTATCTAGCTACTTTAATCATGTTTAGGAATAAAATGATAGCTAATAATAAAAAATATAGTATTGGATCTATGCTGTTATTATTTGTTGGGCTATGTGTTTGGTTTCACTTACTAGCCCCTTTAAAATTGGTTTTGTTTGTGATAATAATTTCTATTGGTGTTTCTATAGTTTCTAAAATTAAATAAATAGTTTTTTTGGTTAACGATAAATATGAAACTAAGTATTATAACCATAAATAGAGACAATGTCGTTGGTCTACGTAAAACTATGACTAGTGTTTTCAACCAAACCTTCAGGGATTTTGAATATATCGTTGTAGATGGAAATTCAACAGATGGAAGCGTTGAGCTGATAAAGCAATTTGATAATTCTTCGATAAAACATTTTTTCTGGGTTTCTGAACCTGACAATGGAATCTATAATGCCATGAATAAAGGGATTCGTATGGCTAAAGGAGAATATATCCAGTTTCTCAATTCCGGTGATATGTTGGCATCAAATGATGTAACTGAGAAAATGTTATCGTACCTTTTTTCCTCTCCTCAAGATGAGGGGCGAGGGGTGATGGCTTCAATTTTATATGGAAATATGTTGAAACCTCTTCCAAAAAGAATACATAGGGATAAAGGTTTTGCCGGTAGAGTACCTACCATGCTTGATTTCTATACCGGAACCCTGAATCACTCTTCTGCCTATATTAAACGGAGTTTACTCGATACCTATGGCTTGTATGATGAATCACTAAGAATTGTGTCGGATTGGAAATGGTATCTTCAGGTTATTGCCTTACATGGAGTAATTCCAGTTTATAAAGATATTGATGTAACGGTTTTTGATATGAATGGAATAAGTACCGTAAATTCGAAGTTAGATAAAGAAGAAAGAATGCAAGTACTTTCAGAAATTTTACCTGCTTCGGTTTTAAAGGACTATAATAATTATTCTTTTCCTATTGAACAAGTGAAACGGATAAATAGGTATTGGATAACTAGAAACGGTTTCTGGTTGGTCGAAAGGTTGTTGTTTAAAATAGATAAATTATTCCCTAATAGAAAAATCTAATGACCAGCGAATCATGAACAAACCACTTCTTATTTGTATTACTCCGGTTCGGAATGAAGCTTGGATTTTAAATGTATTTCTGAGAGCAACAAGTCTTTGGGCAGATTACATTATAATAGCTGATCAATGTTCGACTGATGGAAGCAGAGAGATTGCGTTGAGTTACCCCAAAGTTATTTTAATTGAAAATGACAACCCAGATTTCAATGAGGCTGAACGGCAAAAAATGTTGATTGAAAAAGCACGTCAGATCGTCGGAGATAAAATTTTGTTTGCATTAGATGCTGATGAGATTTTCGAAGCAAATTTTATGCGAACTAAAGATTGGCAAAAAATTATAAGTTCAAAATGTGGTGACATATTTTGCTTTAGATGGGCTCAATTACTGTCTGATAAGAAGCATTATTGGATACCTAATAATTATTTTCCATGGGTTTTTCATGATGATGGTGAAGAGTTACATAAAAACTATATTGCTAATATTCATAGTATGCGCATTCCGTATCCAATAGATGAGCAGCAACTTAATTACGTCAATGATTTTCGAGTTTTGCATTTTCAACAAATAAATCCACCGCGAAATATCGCAAAGCAGAGGTTTTATATGTTTGTTGATTACTCAATGAATAAAAGGAGCATAATCAAATTAAGTAGAACTTATTTTCAAAAGAAAGATGTAGTTAAACAATTTGAAATTGATCATAATATGTTATATAGTAAATCAATTGAAGGATTTGATTTATTTGAGAATCTCGATTTGAATTGTGGTAAATTTTGGTTTGATGATTATATAGTTCAGCGTATAAAAGAAAATGGAACATATGCATATAAAAATATCAACATATGGAATAAATCTTTTATCGCAGAGAACAATTTTGAAGATCCTAGATCGATATCATTAAAATTGCTCCATTTATATTTGTCTAAGTCTCAGAATATTTCTAATCTGATAATTATTCGTTTGATTGACAAAATATTAAAAATTATTGGATTGTGATGCGAAAAATTAAAACATTGATACTAATAAATAATCCAATTGTTTCAGTAATAATTCCTTCTTTCAATAGAGAAAGCACTGTTGGTGCAACCATCGACTCAATTCTCAGCCAACAATGTAATTTTAATTTTGAGATAGTTATTGGAGATGATTGTAGCACCGATAATGTAAGGAAAGTAGTATTAGATTATCAAAAAAAATATCCGGAGAAAATAGTTCTGTTGTTTCACGATAAAAATATTGGGCTAGGTGCTAATTGGGCTACTTGTGTTAAGTATTGTCGAGGCAAATATATAGCAAATTGTGATAATGATGATTATTGGCATAACCCGGATAAATTGCAGCTGCAGGTTGATTTTTTGGAAGCTAATCTGGAATATGGCGTTTGCCACACTGACTACAGAAATCATAATAGGGAAACAGGGAAAATAACTGAAGTAATTGTAAGTAGTGACACTTTTGATATTACACTACAGAAAGCCATTTTTTCAGGAAAATTCAGATGCTGTAATGCAACGATGATGTACAGAAAAGAGTTGATAGATAAATATCTCAATTTGGATGATTATGTTCATTTTCAATTTACCTTGCAAGATTGGAACACGTGGATTATTTTAGCGAAATACACTCGGTTTTATTGTTTACCTGTTTCTACAGCTACTTTTGGAATTGAAACGGAATCTATAACCCGCCCTAAAGAGTATGACAAAGTAATACAGCGCTTTAAGAAGGAGAAGGAATGTTATAAATATGTTTGTGACAAGTTCCCAGAAGATTTACCTTTTGATGAACAGGGATATGATGCATATGTACATCATGTTTTATTAGGATTGGCCTATAAAAAGCAGGATTTTCCTTCTGCAAGAAAATACGGGAGGCTTTTATTTGCCGTCGGAAATACAAATTTGAAAGTCAAATGCAGTACAACTATTTTTAGCTTTTATAGTTACTGTTTAGCATTAAAGATTAAAGCTGTTTTTCAGAAGTATTGATTTCTGATATTTTACCCGGCTAAAAAGACAGAACTGCTCCAACTACGCAGTAAGGGGGGTATTTTGGATAGCCCGGTCATTTGGCTGAATTATCACCGCAATATTCCATTCTCCCTATGTTTTAAGCCGCATGGCTTTCCTCCAGTGCCACATGGCTTTTCTCCATTGCCACATGGCTTTCTTTCATTGCCGCATGGCACTCGCCAATAGCCGCATGGCTTTTCTCCGGTGCCGTATGGCATTCCTCCAGTGCCGTATGGCATTCCTTCAGTGCCGTATGGCTTTTCATTAGTGCCGTATGGCTTTTCTATTCCGCCACGCGGCCTTTCACTTCTGCCCACATATCTTTTTACTTTCATCTACGAGTTCGGGATAAGAATGTATTTCTAAATCAACTAACTTTCAGAAAATCTGGAAATAAGGTTGTATTGGCTCTGACTTCTTTTGCTACTAAGGTAGAACAAGATAGTAACTAAGGTCTTAACCTTAGTTGTCCCTTAAGAGCGTGCACAAAGCCCCACAAAGAATAACAGATTTTAAAAACCTGTCAGCGGTCGAAGACCCTGTCAGCGTTTAATGGATAAAACCGGTTACATAGTAGAAATATAGACTTCATTCAATATTAAACCTTATTGATAAATTGTGACATCTGAATATAAGTGATTTGTAAATTTCTTGTCCCAAACTTAGGTTATTAATATTTAACCTTATGTCTCCCAATACTTCGCCCAAGTAGCGACTCATATAGCAAATGAAAAAACACTAATACTTTATATTTAGTGATATACTGACAGAATAGGCAAACTATCACATCGAATTTATGTTAATTGACTATAACATAAAATAATATAATTGTGTAAAAGATATAGAATTGAAATGTTTATAAAACAAATAATTAACCCTATATTTGTGACTTAATTTAACTATGTCTCTTGTTATCGCCAATTATTTATTTGTTTTATGTGTTACTTTCAGGGACTGAATATAATTGTTCAGAAACAGTTATGTTCATTTATTGCTTTATTGAAAAGAAACCGAATGCAGCTATGTATATCGGCTACCGCAATTGTGGTTATTACCTTCTTTCTGTACGAAGCCGAACCTTATAATATTTCGCTTTGGCACGATCAATACAAAATATTGAAGCTTTCGGGCTATGGTTTTATCTATGTAGGGGCCATCTGTTTGTGCATCTACTTTACTCCCCCGGATATCATTTATCCAACCCGATTAAATCGAAGATCTGTATTACTATTGACGGGCATGCTGACAGTTCTTGTAGTAGTTGCCGGTAGTGCTAACTGGCTTTATGCTTCCTATATCTATGATAAATCGCTGAATGCCTCTTCCTTTTTTAAATCAATAAAGCACACTGCAAGTTTCAGTCTGCTTTCAGCTTTGTACTATGTGGGACATTTACTCTGGCGCGACAAAGATCATAGATTGAAATTTGAAGTGCATCAAGAGAAAGATATCATTACTTTCTGTAAATTTAGTGTGAGGGTAATGGATATTGTACTTATAAGATCGGATGAAAATTATATTTTTCTTTATTGTTTGGAGGGTGACACCATTAGAAAGAATCATTTGCGCTATAAAATATCGTATGCCGAGAAACAATTATCGCCATATACTCAGTTTGTTCGTATTCATAGATCTTTTCTGGTGAATATGATGTTTGTGGATAGAGATAAACTAACGATACAAAGCACTAACTTTAAAATAACCGGAATAGATATAGAAATTTTCGTAGGGGAAAAATTTAAAAGAAATCTGAAAAAATGGTTGTTGAGCCATTCTTATTCCGATTTTAGAAAAGCGAACGAGCGAAAAGTCCATTCCCGCCAATAGTGTTTTATATTTCGTCACTGTTTTTGATTTTGTTTGTCACAGGCTTTTTGCACTTGTCACAATTTTGAGTTGTATTTGTCACAAAGGGATTTTTACTTATTTTAGTTGATAATCAATAATCTATATTTGCAATGGTTTCTCGCCGGACTAATGATGGGTTTAGGAAGAACCTAATACTAACTGCAAAATAGAAATAATATGCCTAACACTAGAGTACCACAAACAATTACTGAATTTAATGTGTATGTCAATAATGCATTAGATTATTTGAACTACGGAGAATCTAAAAAAAACAGTGAACGGTTGACAATAACCGAAGGAGAGGTAACGTTATTGACCGGAATTGTTGATCGCTGGAAGCCTTTGTATGTTTTGTACAGCGATAAAGAAAAAACCCGGACTTCACTTGTAGTAGCCCAGTTACAGGATCTGATGACGGAATTCAACGATCTCAATCAGTCGAAACATCTGCTAAATCGCATTGCGGCATCGGCGAATGTAACTGTAGAAGATTTAAAAACATTTAATATCAAGAGTGGATCAGCTAAACGCTCCGTGGCAGTACAACCTATTCAGGAAACGATTAATGTTTCTATCCAGCTATTGGGTGGAGGTTCGGCAACTTTCAAGTGCCGTGCCGAAGGAAGTTCGCATGCATCTATTATCGACATGGCCGACTGCATACAGTATACCTATTTAGTGGGTACCACTCCTCCGACATCAGCTGATGATGCAGGCCTTTTCAGGGATATCAGCACTAAGGCTACTTTTACCTTGGCACTGGGTTCAGGAAGTTCAACAAAATATCTGTATATCTATTTCCGTTGGTATAATACTAAACATCCGGAACTGGCAGGCCCCTGGACTCGGTTAGTAAGTACACTCATTGTTTAAATCATCAATTCGGATCGTAGTTTAATGAAAGGAGAATGTCAGTAAAAGGCATTCTCCTTTTTTGATAATATGACTTAATTTTTTAAATAAACAGGCTATGCTCATACTTATTTGAAAATAACCCATTATGTGAAAACCTGACATGATTTGATTTTTAAAAGAATAGTTCGGTGCTCTGCACCTTAAATATCTTATGCTAATGTCATTTCTACAAATAGTTCGCCACTCTGTGGCTTTGCATCAGGTACAGCGCACCGAATTGTAAATCGGCGTAGCCAAATATCATTTGCAAAGGAATTGATAGAATGATCGCATTGCAGAAGTTTGATTGTATTACATTTAAATACGGGACGTTAAGTAATGGTTTGAATATAATGTCGCATTTTTCAAAAAGAATGGAACGCGGATTTGACGGATGAAGAGGATAAAAACGGATTATATTTAAAAACAGATTTAAGTCATTCAAGCATGACTGATAAGATACTAAGTAGTTGAAAATCATTTTGACTTGTCAAAATTTAAATCCGTATTTAAATCCGCTATATCCGCGTTTATCCGCGTTCGATTCTTCTATTAATTTAAATTTCATTGTACGACATTATATCTTTCTTGCTACTTATTTTTTGCAGGCCTTAATTATATTGCATTTATATTATAAAGCAAATGAAAGTTTTTTCAATGAACTCTAAATAATACGATACTATTACCGCTTTAATTTAGAAGTTAATAGTATATTTGCATTTGATAACGATATAAATACCTCTAAAAGTCCAAATTAATTTGTTTTCAGTTATAATTCCACTCTACAACAAAGCTGCCTATATTGAAAGAGCAATACAGTCGGTACTTTCTCAGACTTTTCAGGAGTTTGAGTTGATTGTAGTGGATGATGGATCCACTGATGACCCCTTTGTTCAGTTATCAGTTATCAGTCATCAGTTATCAGTCAATGCACCGGAAATTCACAAAAAAATCAGGGTCATTCAGCAACAAAATCAGGGTGTATCTATGGCGCGAAACAATGGCGTAAAGTTGGCTAAGTACGAGTATATTGCTTCTCTGGATGCTGATGATAGCTGGGAACCGACTTATCTGGAGGAAATGAACGGCTTGATAGCATCTTATCCCGATGCCGGCATTTATGGTAGCAGCTATTATATTGTAAAAAATGGGAAGAAACGAATTGCACCGATAGGAATAGATAAAGGATTTGGAACTGGATTGATCAATTATTGTCAGGTATATAGCAAAACGCTTTGCATGCCACTCTGGACGGGTGCTACTATCATACGTAAATCTATATTTGACCTTGAAAATGGTTTTAATCCCCGGTTGAAATTGGGTGAAGACTTTGATCTTTGGATACGGGTAGCCATCAAGCACCCGGTTGCATTTTTGAATAAGCCATTAGCTAGTTACCAACAGGATGTGGATTTATCCAACAGAGCGATAGGAGAGAAACTGTATAAGCCGCAAGAACATATGCTGTTTACTGATTATACCGAATTAAAAAATCACCCCGACTTTGTATATTTATATGAGCGATTAGCACTTTATGGGCTATTACCTTATTATTTAAAAGGAAGAAACAAAAAAGAAGTTCGGGCTATTTTAGCTCAAATCCATTGGAAGCAGCATGAATTGAAATATAGATTTTATTACAGAATCTTGCCAAAACAACTAGTATTGTTTTACAAAGAACTAATGAGATTGGGCTCAAAAATTAAGCGAAGATTAAATGAAAAGTAAGATTTTTTTAGATCCAATTACAAATATATATTATTCTGGATTTTACATTAGGGGATTGTACGATAAATTTGGTGTTAATAATATCGAGTTTAACTCACAACCCTTTGAAAGTATAAAAGGTAGAGGCGACAATTTTAATTTTATTGTTATTAATGAGAGTGTGGCTACAAAATATTCAATACATTATGATGATCCGTATGAAATAAAACCATATCACTATGCGTGGTGCGATGTATATGGTTGTGTAAATGCAAATTTTGAAAAAACACCTTTAGAGTTTCATTCGAAGTTAGTTTCACTTCCACCATCGTTTGGGATTAGATTATGGGGAATATTCCCAACTTTATTTCATTTATCAATGAACGCTTTGAAAATTTTGAAAATTACAGATATTCGAAAGTTTTCCGGTAAATATAAACGACAATGGTTACTTAGATTACCGTATAAAGATTATTTAGCCAATAAAAAACCGACAAGTCTTTCTCAACCCTATATTTTTCATCTCAGTACATTGTGGTACAGTGATGAGTGGAATAAAAACGATGAAGGGGTGAATAAAATGCGCGCAAATTTTATTAGTGCTTGTATGTCTATAAATTGTATCTGCTTCGAAGGTGGTTTGTCGGTATCGAATAAATCAATCATTCGACCTGATTTTATACCCTTGGTATTTGAAGGGACTATTTCAATTAAAGAATACATTAATAAAATAAAGCAGTCAGTCTTGGTCTTTAATACTCCTGCTTTTTGGGATTGTCACGGTTGGAAGTTAGGGGAATATTTGGCTATGGGTAAAGCGATAATTTCTACACCGCTATCAAATGATTTACCGCACCCACTTATACATGGAGAGAATATACATTTTGTTACGAATGATGAACTTGAGATTAAGAATGCAATTCTCTTGATAATAAACGATGAAGCCTATCGAATAAAGTTAGAAAATGGGGCTCGCATATATTGGGAGAAATATGGAACACCAATTAAATCATTAGAATTGTTGGGAGTATAATTCTTTTTTTTTTGTATTGTTATAATTGCAGGTTTGCGTAAAAGTTATAGTGAATGAAAATTATCCAAATTGGGTCCTTTCCAATTAGTTCTAAAACAATTCAAGGTGGAGTAGAAGCTTCGGTGTATGGTCTTGCAATGGTGCAAGCTACAATCGACGAAGTAATTGTTATTGATGTACCTCGAAGTGAATTGCAGAGTGATGATGTTGAGAAGGTGGGCAGTATAAAGGTATTTAGATTTTCGGCTTGTTCGGGGAGTAATTATACATCACTATTTAGGACTCCGAAGATTGTTTCTATCATCCGGTCATTGCAAGCTGATATTTGCCATATTCACACCACCAGTCTATTTTCATTTGTTCTCTATGTATTTTTAAAGCTGTTTGGAATAAAGACAGTAGTTACTATTCACGGCCTGGCTCATAAAGAAAAACAAAATGCCTGGCGAAAAAGAAAATCCACAAGAAATTGTATAAAATATCTCTCCCATAGTTTTACAGAGTTTTTGTTCTTATCCATTTGTCAGCAATTTATTGTGGATACGCACTATGTGGAGGAGACAATTCTGAA
Source organism: Paludibacteraceae bacterium (assembly GCA_942493025.1). Taxonomy (GTDB): domain Bacteria; phylum Bacteroidota; class Bacteroidia; order Bacteroidales; family Paludibacteraceae; genus Paludibacter. The sequence continues at coordinate 1,373,105 of OW818663.1, read as the reverse complement.
GTATAAAAAGGAAAAGAAGCTTTTGCGATGCCCGATTTGTAAAGTGATTCCACAAGGTATAAACGATGACTTCTTTCAATTGAAAAAATCGGCTCAACCCGGTCTATTACTTTCGGTAGGAAGTATTAGCAAACGAAAAGGACATTTATTTTTAATTGAGTCTATGGTGAAAATAGTGAAAGATAATCCTACCGTGAAATTGGATATTTTGGGGGCGCTTTCAGATAAAGACTACTATACTCAAATGCAACATAGCATTAAAGAAAAAGGGTTAGAGAACCACATAACTATATATCCGAATATTGGCTATGATGAAATGCTTAAATTCTATACACATGCCGGATTATTTGTATTACATACCGAAGAAGAATCTCAGGGTATTGTGTTTTGTGAAGCGATGGCGGTGGGTTTGCCCATCGTAGCCACAAATGTAGGAGGAGTACCGTGGGTAGTGAGTGATGGTAAAAATGGTCTTTTATCTGAGTTTGGAAATGTTGATTTGTTTGCTGAGCATATAATTGAATTACTTAGAGATACAGAGTTACAAAAAGAATTTGAATTAAATAATAAAAAACAGTCTTTAAAATTCAATTGGAAAACGATTTCAAATGATATTAAAACTATATATGATTCTATAATTTAATATTATCTTTACGCAACTTTAAATACTGCAAGTCAAAAACTAAAATGCAGGTGCAGTTATGGGGATGAAATACTCAACATGAGTCATTTGCCTTTTAATTATTTGATGATAAATATATTATTCTTAAAATAATCTAGTTCATAGAAATAGTTCTAAGCACTAACTATCAACTATCAACTATCAACTATCAATGCTAACCTACTTTCCCAAATACTTTACGTCCAAAGCCATTACACTCTATCTGATAGTGTTGGTGCTGTGCAACCTGATTTTCTTTAAAAATGCCTTGTCGATGATGTGGTGGGTGTTTGGATTGGTAGAGGTAATCGGATTTTTTTATTTTGCGAACCAATTTACCCGTCAATGGGGGCAATTATCGATGAAGAAGTTTGTAAAACAGCTTTTTAAAACCGCTTTGGTGATTCGATTGGTTTGGATGGTCTTTAGTTATTTCTTCTATACTTCTATGACAGGGCAACCCTTTGAGTTCGATGCCGGAGATGCTTTGGGTTATCACAATGAAGCTATGTGGGTACATCAGCTTATAAATGATGGAGATCTGAGTGCATTTTTTACCTATCTGGATGGGCGCTTTTCGGATATGGGTTATTCTTTATACTTAGGTTGGCAGTATTGGATAACGGGAGACTCCATTTTTATTGAACGACTCTTAAAGGTGCTCTATGGAGCCTATACCTGTGTCCTGATCTATAAACTTACGGTTCGCAATTTTGGGGAAGAAACGGGGCGTATGGCGGCTATATTTTGCATGTTGATGCCCAATTTAATTTTATATACGGGAATTCATACCAAAGAAGTGGAAATGGTATTGCTAACGGCTGCTTTTATGGAACGATCGGATTGGATGTTTAGAAATAAGCAATTTAATTTTGCAGAAATAGCTCCCCCCATCGTATTGGCCGGTTCACTTTTCTTTTTTCGAACGGTTTTGGGAGCCACTGCCATTTTTGCTCTTTTTACGACCTTACTGTTCACTTCCACCAAGGTGCTAGGTATGGGGAAACGAGTGATTTTGATTGTTTGGGTATTATTAACAGTCGGTTATTTTGTAGGAAGTCGCTTAAGTACAGAAGTGGAGCAGGTATGGAAGGACAGAGAAGCAACTCAGATGGCTTCCATGGAATGGCGGTCTGTCAGAGACAATGGAAATAGATTTGCAAAATATGCTACCGGTGCAGTTTTTGCTCCCATTATTTTTGTTATTCCTTTTCCCACTATTATTGAAACACCCTTACAACAAAACCAGAAAATTATTAATGGGGGTAATTATGTAAAAAACATACTGGCTTTTTTTGTTATTTTTGCACTGATTTGGATTGTAAAGGAAGGACAATGGCGGGAATATATCACGATGGGTGCCTTTACAATCGGGTATTTGTTGGTGGTGGCCAATAGTTCGTTTGCACATTCGGAGCGTTTTCATCAGCCGGCTTTACCTTTTCTAATGGTATTTGCTGCCTATGGTATAAGCAAAGTAACCAATACTCAAAAGAAATATTTTACCTGGTATATGGCTTTTATTTTTGTTGCCATTGTTGCCTGGAGCTGGTTTAAACTGGCAGGAAGAGGAATGACTTAATAGTCAGTAGTCAGTAGTTTCTAGTTATTAGTAATTAGTTGGTAGTAATTGGTAAATAGTAAATAGTTTATTGTTAGTAGATATTCTGTAGTTATGAGTGAAAGTAGTCAGGGTTTTAAGGGATTAATGGCTTATCAGAAAGCATTTATGCAGGCATGTGATATTTTCGAGATTACTATTTCCTTTCCAAAAGAAGAAAAGTATTCATTGACAGATCAAATTCGACGTTCGTCACGTTCAGTTTGTGCGAATCTGGCAGAAGCGTATCGTAAAAGAAATTATTATAAGCATTATTTACTCAAAATATCTGACTGTCAGGGTGAGAATAGTGAAACCTTGGTTTGGATTGATTTCTCATTTAATTGCAACTATATAACGAAAGAAAGCTATACTAAACTTACTGAACTAAATGCAGAAGTGGGTAAATTATTAGCGTATATGCTTAGTAACCCTGAAAAGTTTGGAGTAGATACAGGCGGTCGATAGTAAGTAGACGGTGGTTATTAGTAAGAAGTAAGTAGTTATTAGTAGTAGGTAGTTATTAGTAAGAAGTAAGTAGTTCTTAGTTTGTAGATATTAGTATAAATGTAAGTAGTAAGTACAACTATAAATTACTATAAACTATATACCAGACCCCTACCAACTACCGTCTATCTATTATAAACTATCTACTAGAAACTACCAACTATTTCTAACTATCAACTATTAACTACCAACTCAAAACTACTAACTATCTACTAGAAACTACTGTCTACCTACTAGAAACTACCTACTAAAAACTACCTCCTATGAAAATACTTGTTGTTTGCAGCAAAAATTCCGGAAAAATAGCTCCTTTTATTCTAGAGCAAGGGGAGTCGTTGCTGCGGTTAGGGGTGGAAGTAGATTATTATCCTATCGTTGGAAAAGGTTTGATGGGATATTGGAAAAGTAGAACATCGTTCCTTCAGAAAATAAAGACATTCCAACCCGATATTATCCATGCACATTATGGTTTGTCGGGCTTATTAGCCAATACCCAACGGAAAATACCTGTAGTGACAACCTACCACGGAAGTGATATAAATACTTCGGGTTTATTTATTCTTTCCCGATTGAATATGGTTTTGTCTTCACATAGTATTTTTGTCTCCAATGAAAATAGATTGAAATCCGGTTTAAGTAAGAATCTTACTTTGCTTCCTTGTGGTGTTGATACTAAGATTTTTGTCCCCGGTTTGAAAGGAGAATCCAGAAAGCTTCTAGGATTGGAGAAGGATCAAAAACTTGTTTTGTTTTCGAGTGCATTTGATATCGCGGTCAAGAATTCAGGGTTAGCATTGTCGGCAATAGCCTTGTTGCCGGATGTTCGGTTGATAGAGCTTAAGAATTATAGTCGTTCACAAGTTGCATTGCTTATGAACGCAGTTGATGTGGCGTTAATGACCAGTTTTACGGAAGGTTCGCCACAGTTTATCAAAGAAGCGATGGCTTGTAATTGTCCGGTTGTTTCTGTGCCGGTGGGGGATGTTCCCATGGTGATGGAGGGAGTGGAAGGGTGCTTTATAGCAGATTATGATGCAGTGGCTGTCGCGGAGAAACTGAAATTGGCATTCAACCTTGGCAAACGAACAGAAGGTAGAACCCGAATACTGGAATTGGGTTGGAGCACCGAAAAAGTGGCTGAAAAGTTACTAAGTGTGTATCGTGATATTTTAGGAACTCAGTAATGTGAACAATATAATGTCGTGTTTTTTTATCAATTGCCGTTCCAGCAATTGAAATAAACACATTTTCTCTATAGAATTAAAATCGGATTCCCGATAGCTAAGTAGCAGGAATGATATAATGTCTCATAATCAAATCAAAATAAATAAAAGAATAGAACGCGGATAAACGCTGATTTAGCGGATTTTAAAACGGATTTTAATTTCGACAAGTCGAAATGATCTCCAGCGACTTAGCATCTTATCAGTCATGCTTGCATGAGTTAAATCCGTTTTAAACATGATCAAGTTTAATCCGTTTTTACCTGCCTGCCGCAGGCAAGTCCGCTTAATCCGTCAAATCCGCGCCTGCCTGCGGTAGGCAGGTTCCATTCTTTTTGAAAGCTGCGACATTATATTCAAACCATTACTTATCTCGAGATTGCTTCCAATTACTTAAACCATCCTAAACTGTCCGGTGCAAAAGAAATTCCAGGAAATAAATAAACAATTTTTGTATCTTTGCATTATTGTGAATTATTCTAAACGCTAATGACAGTTCTACACTCCTCCATAAATGATATTGATCCTGCTCAATGGGAGTCATTAGTGCACTATTCACCTACCTCAAGTTTTTTTCAAACCCGGGCCTGTTACAATTTTTATGCATCACTTTCTTTTCTGCACCCTTTTGTTTTCGGTATTTCTGAAAATGAAAAGTTAGTGGGAGTGATTTGCGGATATAGCATATCGGATGGTGGGCTGTTGAAAAAGTTTTTTAGTAGAAGAGCTATTGTGCCGGGAGGTTTATTGTTAGATGCCACTATCTCATCTAAAGCTTTAGCTCAATTGTTGAAATACGCTTTGGATGAAACATCCAAAAAATCTATTTATTTGGAGCTTCGCAATTATAATGATTATTCGGCGTATCGCACTACTATTGAGAATGCCGGTTTTACTTATAATCCTCATTTGAATTTTCATGTGCTTACCAACAGTGTGGATGCAGCTTTTATGAAGTTGAACACAACCAAAAGGAGGGATGTAAGACTATCAAAGAAAGAGGGAGCCGAATGGCTGGAAACAAAAAATGTTGACGATATACGAGTTTTTTTCGAATTATTGAAAAATTTGTATGAAACAAAAATAAAAACGCCTCTCTTTGAAATTGAATTTTTTGAAAAATTGATTCAACTAGATGAAGGAAAGCTTTTTGTGGTGAAATACAATGATCGTATTATTGGTGGAAGTGTTTGTGTTCTACTGGAAAATAAGACACTTTATGAATGGTTTGTTTGTGGATTGGATGGACAAATAAAGAATATATTTCCCTCTACTTTAGCTACCTGGGCTGCAATTGAATATGCTGCTGCAAACGGATATAGCCGTTTCGATATGATGGGTGCAGGTAAGCCTGATGAAGGATATGGTGTGAGGGAGTTTAAATCAAAATTTGGTGGCGAGCAGGTAGAACACGGCAGATTTATATATATTCATCATCCATTATTGTACAAAATTGGAAAGCTGGGGGTTGAGTATTTTCGTTTAAGAAATCGAAATCCGAAAAAGACTAAAGTTGTTCTTCCCAAAACGAAAATAGAGTTTAAATTAGATCAGATTGACAAACAGGCCTGGGCTGATTTTGTATTAAACCATCCGAATGGAAGCATATTTCAAACACCGCAAATGTATGAAGTATACGAAAAAACGCCCAATTTTACGCCCAATATACTGGTGGCATTCAATGAAAAAGGTAAAATTGTGGGTTGTTTAATGTCGGTAGTCAGAAGTGACTTCTCCATTCTAAAAGCTTTCACTACGCGCTCCATAGTAATGGGAGGGCCTCTGGCACTGAATAATAATGCTGAAATCGTTGACCAACTTCTGAAGTATTATAATCAATTCATTGCCAATAAAGCTATTTTTTCGCAATTCAGGAATCAATTTGATATGAGTGCTTACAAACCTGTATTTAAAAATAATGGATACGAGTTTGACGAACATTTGGATATTTTGGTGGACTTAACTTGCTCCGTCGAACGATTGGAGCAGAATCTACACAAGGAACGAAAGCGAAATATTGCAAAGGCTGGGCGTGAAGGGTTGGTATTTAAACATTTATCGACAGATGAAGAGATAAATACAGTGAGTGGTTTGTTGAAAAAGACTTATAACAGGGTAAAATTACCTATGATTTTTCAGCAACTGTTCTTGAATACCCGAAATTTGTTGGGTGATGAGGTTCATTTTTTTGGAGCTTATTATGGCGACAAAATGATAGCAGGGCAGGTGAGGCTGTACTATAAAGACGTGGTGTATGCCTGGTATGCCGGTAGTAATGCCGAGTACTTTAATAAGCGACCCAATGATTTTTTAATGTGGAATGTATTGCTTTGGTCGAAAGAGAAGGGCTACAAACTGTTTGATTTCGGAGGTGCCGGGAAACCAAATATACCCTATGGTGTAAGAGAGTATAAATTGAAATATGGCGGTCAGTTGGTCAGCTTTGGAAGATTTGAAAAAACGCATAAACAATTGTTTATGATGCTGGGTAAAAGAGCATTAAAACTATATAAAGTAATAAAAAAGTGAATATTCTAATAGAAATAGGACATCCGGCTCATGTGTTGAAATTTTCTGCAACGATTAAGATTTTAGAAGAGAATAATCATAAAATATTTGTTGTTACAAAAGATATTCCAACGGTAATTCACCTGCTATCTAAGCTGAATATTCCTTTTACAGTCATTGGAACCAAAAAAGACAATCTGATTGCAAAAGGAATTTTACAGCTGTGGTACAACCTGAGATGCTTTCTTATCATAAAAAGAAAGAAGGTCGATTTAATGATTGGCTGTGTATCTGTGGCTTACATGACACGACTCACCAATATACCTTCCATATTGTTCGACGATGATGATGATGAAGTGGAACCTTTGTTGGTGAAATACGTTCATCCTTATCTTTCACATATTTTATCGCCGGACGCTCTAACCGGAAACCGGAAACGGAAAGACACCATTTATTACCCGGGTTATCACGAACTGGCTTACCTTCATCCCAACCGGTTTATGCCGGATCCATCGGTGCTGTCTGATATCGGATTGAAAGAAGGAGAGCCTTATTTTATTCTTCGATTCAATGCGTTTAAAGCCCATCATGATGTTGGGGTAGAAGGACTATCCATAGAGAATAAACGCAAATTAATCTCTTTGTTGGAAACCAAAGGAAAAGTTTTTATTTCCAATGAACGCAATGTTGATGAAGAGTTTAAAAAATATCAGCTACTCTTATCACCCGAAAAGATACACTCGCTTATCTATTACGCAACTATGCTGATTGGTGATAGTCAGACCATGACTTCGGAAGCAGCGGTGCTGGGAACACCGGCGGTAAAGTGCAATAGTTTTGCCGGAAAATTATCGGTGCCCAATGAACTGGAGGAAAAATATCAATTGTGCTATTCTTTTCTTCCCGAACAAGCTGACAAGTTTTTTGCAAAAATTGAAGAGTTGATAAATGATGAAAATACAGCATCGATTTTAGAACAAAATAAAGAAAAGATGTTGGCCGATAAAATGGATGTCACTACATTTTATGTTTGGTTTATAGAGAATTATCCCGAAAGTGTAAAACAAGTTGAAAATTTCCGAACTACTAACTACTAACTACTAACTACCTACTAACAATGTCTGTCGACTTTACTCTATCTGCTTACCGTCAATTGCTGAGTGCACTTCAGCAATCGGATTATGCTTTTCATACCTTCGAGGAGTGGTGCCAAGGAAAAGCAGTGGGGCGGTATGTACTATTGCGTCATGATGTTGATTTAAAAGCCGGACGATCGTTAGTGACGGCTACAATAGAGGCAGAGATGGGCATTCGCGCTACCTACTATTTTCGGATAGTGCCACAAAGTAACCAACCCGAGATAATACGGGCTATTGCAGCTCTCGGACATGAAATAGGCTATCATTACGAAGATGTATCGTTATTCAACGGTGATATGGACAAAGCATTCGACCATTTTAAAGCTCAATTGGCCTATTTTCGACAGTTTTATCCGGTTAAGACTATTTGTATGCACGGCAGTCCGACTTCGAAGTTTGATAACCGCGATTTGTGGAAGTTGAATGACTACAGGGAGTTGGGAGTGCTGGGTGAACCTTATCTCGATTTTTTATCTTCGCCGGCGGCTCTGAATGGCGACATTGCCTACTTCACTGATACTGCACGTATGTGGGACGGTGGAAAGTACAATGTGAGAGATAAATCAGTCATCAGTCATCAGTCATCAGTTATCAGTCAACAGTCATCAGTCAACAGTCATCAGTCAACAGTTATCAGTGATCAGTCAGCAGTTATCAGTCCCGAAAAATCGGAATGTTACGATTCTCGGAATGTCGAAATACTCCATCACAAGTTCCAAAATGAGTTATCAGTTATTAGTTCAAAAAAGAAGACAATTCACTCGACTTATGATTTCATAGAATATATCAATAATAAACCAATTGAAAATGGGATGATGATTACTACGCATCCCCAGAGATGGACTGATAAACCGCTCCCTTGGTTGCATGAATTAGTATTTCAAAATATAAAGAACAGCATAAAGAAAATGCTTGTAGTGAGACAATAAACGTTTTTTACACAAATTGTGAAATAGTGTTGATATTTCGATTTATTCGTATTACTTTTGCATAAACACATATATTTCAATGAAAATATTTCACAAACCGACTATCATCACCGTGATTGTAGATGTTCTTCTACTCTCGTTTAGTTTTTTTGTGGTGTTGAAATGGTTTCCTTTGACAACAAATACCCCCTTCACAAAATACTCCCTGCCATCCCTTTTTTACGTGATTACCTGGATTTTATGCTCTTATTTATTTCAGAGATACAGACCATTAAAACGACAGGGCTTTTTCGTAACGGCCTTAAAACTGGTTGGAACATCCGTGGTAGTGTCGTTATTTTATTTGGCACTCATTCAGCTGTACTTCAATAATCAGTTTTCGGAATACGTTTTATTTGCCGTTTCGATTATCGTTTTTGCGATTAATTACGCAGCACTGAATATCTATTCTGCATATCGCTTTGCCGTTGAGTATAAGGATGTTGTAGTGGTATTGGAAGAAAGTCGTGTAAATGCAAGGGCTAAAGAAGCTGTGCCACTTGATAAGGAAAGCTGGATAGACTTATGTGCTACTATTCAGGATCATTCCGGTAAGCGAGTCTTTCAATTTTTAAACGAGAACCTTCACCTGGCCGATGGAAATACCTACGTGTATGCTACAACCGACCCTTTGGTGCTAAAGTTTCAACCGCATTATCAGTATTCTACCATTATTCAACTCGAAAAACTGAATAATATTCTCGGTATTAATAAAATGCTTTCGATTGCTAACGAAAAGTTACCGGATGATGGTGTTTTTATTTGTTGTTACGAATCGAAAAGTACTTATAAAAAAGAAGTGCTGAACAGATACAACAAAGGGTTTAATTATATTTTCTATGTATTTAATTTTGTTGTTAAGCGGATCATTCCCAAGATATTCCTTTCGCAGTGGTTGTACTTTTATTTTACAGGTGGACGAAATAGGGTTTTGTCGAAGGCTGAGGTGTTAGGTAGAATATACAGTTGCGGTTTTAAGGTGCTTCGTGAGAAAAAAGTAGGTCATTTGACATATGTTTTTGCAAAGAGAGTGAAGCAACCTGAAATAGTAATGAATAAAACCTACGGGCCACTCATTCGTTTGCATCGCTATGGGAAAAACGGAGAGCCTTTCGATGTTTATAAAATGCGAACCATGCATCCCTATTCCGAATTTTTGCAGGCGTACATATATGAGCGTAATAGCTTAAAGGATGGTGGGAAATTTTATAAAGATTTCAGAGTGACTACTATAGGTAGAATTATGAGGCGGTTTTGGATTGACGAACTACCTACTATTTATAATTTGATGAATGGCGATATGAAATTGGTGGGTGTGCGCCCCTTGAGTGTTCAATATTTCAATTTGTACGAGAAGGAATTACAGGAAAAAAGGATCGCATACAAACCCGGTTTGCTTCCCCCATTTTATGCCGATATGCCCAATACATTGTCCGAAATACAAGAGTCCGAATTGAAATACCTGAATGCCTGCGAAAAACACGGAACTTTTATTACCGATCTGCGGTATTTCTTTTTGATATTACAAAACATATTGATTAAAAAAGCCAGAAGTGCGTAGGGGAAAAATTTGGAATTACTTAATTTATTTTATACTAGATATTGTTATGTTTAATCTTCATGAAACCAATTTATTATGAGAAAAATTATACTATTGTTGTTTTGTGCTTTTGCTATTTCAAACATCTTTTCACAGGATATTCCTGAACATATTTCTTATACACGAATTTATGATTACCTGGATGAATTGGCCAGCGAAGGAGTAATTGAACTCAATTCGACTGTGAAACCTTATTCGCGCCAGTTCATTGCCGAAAAATTATTACAGGCTCTAACCAATAATGAGCAACTCAATAGACGTCAGAACGATGACTTAAATTTCTTCCTTAATGAATTTGCTTTAGAGCAAAATATATTACCCGAAACCAAGTTAAATCTGGTCGATAAGGAAACTTCAACACTGACAATTATACCACCGGCTTTTCATTATAAAGATAGTATATTCAGGGCACGAATAACTCCTTTACTGGGAATGCACATTACTCGTAATTCCAACGGTAACATTACTAAACGTTGGTTTGGTGCTGAATTTCAGGCAATGATGGGCAAACACCTGAGCGTTTATGGAAGCCTTCGCGATATTTCTATTCAGGGACAGTTATTGGCTCGCCCGGGTTATTTGAATGACTTCCCGGGCTATGAGTATAAAGAATCCAGTGGCGGAGGCGATTACAGCGATTCACGTGGTGGAATAAAATACGCATGGAACTGGGGATCGGTAGGGTTGGTAAAGGATAATGTTGTTTGGGGCGATAATTACCATGGATCGAATATTCTTTCGGGCCGTGCACCATCGTTTCCAATGCTCACGTTACATTTAAAACCTACCAAATGGTTCGAAATGCAGTATATTCACGGCTGGTTGGTGTCTAATGTTGCCGATTCGAGTCATTACTATCTTGAAAATGGTACCACGATACATTACCGTCCGGCTAATAAGTTTCTTGCGGCCAATATATTCACGTTTACTCCGGTGAAGCATTTAAATGTCTCGGTGGGGAATTCAATTGTGTATGCCGAAAATAATGTACAAGCAGCTTATTTACTGCCATTTGCATTTTATAAATCCATGGATCATAGTATGACCAAAGGATTGGGGGTAGAGAATCAAAACTCGCAGGTATTTTTTAATGTAAGTTCGCGCAACATTAAGCATTTGCATTTGTTTACCTCTGTATATGCCGATGAAATAAATTTTGCACGTTTCAAACCGGGTAGTGTGGAAAAAAACCCTGTTTCGGTAAAGGTAGGAGCTAATTTGAGTAATTTCCCGATTCAAAATTTATCTGTAATAGGTGAGTTTACCCGTTCGAATATTATAAACTATAAGCACTCTATTCCTGTGTTGACTTGGGCCTCGAACAGCTATAATCTTGGAAATTATTTAGGTGACAATTCGCAGGAAATATACCTTGCATTGCGCTATAAACCGATTCGTGGACTTGATTTGAACTTGTCGTTTATGGATGCAAAACATGGAAATGAATATGAGTATTTGCGCCGAAATGAAAATCGTGGGGATGCTATTTCTAAGATTATTAGTCAACCGGCATTGGGCGAAATTACGTGGAGCAATAAAACAATTGGATTTAATGCTCAATATGAAGTTTTTAGTAATGCGTATGCTTTGATTAATGTTACGTATAGTGATATTCGGGGGTATGACTTAGACTCAACACCTATTGATGGTGAAGTACGCGAAACAGCACAAGGCTATTTAGATATGTTTACACCGGCCTATCTTCAAGGTAAGAATACAACTATTACGGTTGGTTTTAGTATTGGATTTTGAAATTGGTAATTGGTAACTCGTAATTGGTAACTGGAAAGTAGTAACAAAAAAACTGTGGTAAATAAAAAATGAAAACTCCAATAATCATAGGAATAACCGGTGGCATTGGGAGTGGAAAATCAACACTTTCGGAGCGACTACGTGAAATCGGATATTCGGTCTATGATTCGGATTTGGAAGCCCGACGATTGCAAAATGAACATCCGGAAATACAGGACCAGCTTACTGAACTATTTGGGGAGGATATTTATAACGATCGGGGTTTGAACCGTCCGGTACTGGCACAATTGGTTTTTGGTAAACCGGAACTTCTGGCCAGGCTGAATGCAATTGTTCATCCGGTGGTACATACCGACTTCATGAATTGGATCCAAAGACATAGTGCTGAGAACTTATTATTTATGGAATCGGCTATTTTATTCGAGAGTGGCTTTAATAAAATGGTTGATAAAGTAATAGTTATGACAGCTTCTGAGAATATTAGAATTGCCAGAGTGGTGAAGCGGGATAAAGTTACCGAGGAGCAGGTTAAGGCCAGAATGTCGCATCAAATGGCTGATGAAAAGAAAATTGCAAATGCTGACTTTGTTATCCATTCGGATGATTGTCAACCTTTGGTTGCGAAGATGAATAAAATGTTAGAGCAACTTTTGAAAAGTTTAGAAGCTGACAACGTATAGATGTCTAGGTTATTGATAAAATAAAACGAGGCTGCCATAATGTATGGCAGCCTCGCTTGTAAATATTCCTTGCGGAAGTTCTGTTGTTTTAATTTACAGATGGTAAGGACGAATAGTCTTTCGAATAACGCAAATGTTGTTCTGCATACCCTTCTTTGTAGGTAACGGTCACATCTTTTATTTCGCCTTTCTCATTCTTTACCAACTTATAAACAGGGTTTACAAAGCCGCGATAGGGTGCAAGATTTAATTTTTTGTAACGATCCAGCACTTCGGCATGTAAGGTTTGGTTTACTTTAACGCCGTAATTTTCAACGATCTCTTTTCCACCATTGAAATCTCCGGTAGATCTAATGCGTTGGATTTCTGCTAACAATTGTCCAAATAAATTGCGCAATTTCAAGTAATCGTTTACAACGATGAACGTTTCGCCATCGCGTTGTACTATTTCAATTACCTTTTCGGCCTTTCCTTTTTCATATACCCAATTGGCAATTAATTGACGATTACGCATGTGTGCTTCTTCAATATTTTTACCGGGTTGAATGCGTGTGAGTTGCGTCATTAATCCATTCATGATAAATTGATAATACTCCGCTTTGTAAGCTTCTTTATCCGGCAATAATCCCAATTCTACAATTTTAGAATCACCCATGTAATACAAGCCAAACAAATCGGCACGAGCTTCTTCGATGGTTGAACCGTAGGCTTTTAGCGCATCTGGATCAACTCCGGGAAGTAGTTTGCCTGAGCCGTGACCCAAACATTCGTGTAAATCGGTATGTAGGTTATTGGTCAATGAGGCAAAATCTTTTGCGCGTTGACGCTCAACATTACTCCACATAAATTCTTCGGCAAATCCATTTCCCAACGAAGCCTGATCGTAGGCCTCGGTAATATTCTCGATGGTAACCGATTTAGAGCCATAATCGCGACGAATCCAGTTGGCATTGGGTAAGTTTACACCAATTGGCGTGGCCGGGTAGCAGTCGCCTGCTAAAATGGCTGCAGTAATTACTTTTGCAGAAACACCTTTGACGGTTTCTTTTTTGAATTGCTTGTCAACCGGCGAATTGTCTTCGAACCATTGTGCATTGGAGCTAATAATTTGAGTACGTTTTGTAGCTTCGATGTTTTTGAAGTTTACAATGGATTCCCAACTGGCTTTCATGCCGAGCGGGTCGCCATACGTTTCGGTAAAGCCGTTCACAAAATCCACTTGCGAAGCTAAATCTTCCACCCATTTAATAGAATATTCATCGTAAGTTTTCAGACTTCCGGTTGTGTAAAATTCAATAAGCGAAGTAATCACGTCTTTTTGTTTTGGATTCTCTGCAACGGTAGCCGCTTTTTCCAACCAACCTACAATACGTTTAATAGCTGCACTGTACATGCCACCTACTTTATAGGTTTTTTCCACTAAAACGCCATTTTCCTTTACCAGTTTGCTGTTCAATCCGTACGAAATTGGTGTGTTATCGTTAGGATCTTTCATTTTGGCATAAAATGCTTCTACTTCAGCCTGAGTGATGCCATCACCATAATAATTATTGGCTGATGTTTTTATTAAGTCCACACCTTCGGCCTGATTGGTACGTTTTGGATAAATATTGGCATCAAACAGGATAGGAGTGAGGGTTTTAATGAGTGCATCTACAGTTTGACCTTTAGCAAGCGGTAGTTTTTTAGCGTCAATGCTTTTTACCGCTTTTGCAAAAAATGGAGCTTTAAATTCCGGAATAAATTTATCTTCGGAATAATGGTGATGAATGCCATTACCCATCCAAATACGCTTTAGATAGGTTGTTAGCTGGCTGAACTCTTTCGATTTACGATCGCCTTTGTAATTCACATACACGGCTTCCAGCGTACGACGAATCGTTAGATTATACTTGTTGTTTTGGTCGTAAAGGATATCACGACCTTCTAATGCAGCTTGATTCAGTAAATAAATCAATTCTTTTTGTTTCAAACTAAGTTTCTCGAAATCGGGAACACGGTAGCGTAAAATCTCAATATCGGCAAATTTATCTACCGTATATTTGAAATTCTCAACAGGAGGGGCGCTTGCTTTTGTCGCAGCACTGACCATTAGCATACTTGCCATACAAATTAGGGTTGTTTTTTTCATTTTTAAAACTTTGATTTACAGAATTAATCCTGAAGTGTTACACTAAAACCATTTCTATATCAAATTGTTGATTAAGAAAATTTATTTACATACAAAATTAGAAATTCTTTTCTACAATGCGCAGTTTTATACAGAACATATTCAATTGAATTTGACATTTTACTATTCATAGTCGTAGCACTTAAAAATGTGACGAATTGCTAGTAAAACAGATATTTTGAAAACTTTGCGTAACTTTGTACCCGCCGGGTTTATATTACAACTGATGACAAAAGACTTTCCATACACATTGCTCAATAAGCACCAAATAGCCGAACAAATCAATCGGTTAGCAGCTGCACGAATACCTTTTTTATTTATTATCGACTACAAAGCGGAGCGTGGTTATGTAATAAAACAGAATGAGTTAAATCCTCAATTTGTACGGTTTGAGATACAATCCGCTAAAAAACAAATTGATGCAATTGTTGATTGGTCGGTAAAACCTATTTCATTGCAAAACTATCAACCAAAATTTGATTTTGTTGTAGATCAATTACACAAAGGAAACTCCTTTCTCACCAACCTTACACAGCCTACTGAGGTTCAAACGAATCTTTCGTTGCTCGATTTGTTTCAATTTGGGTCGGCAAAATATAAATTATGGCTTAAAAATCAATTTGTTGTTCTTTCGCCCGAAAGCTTTGTTCGCATTCAGGGTCGTACCATTTCTTCTTTCCCAATGAAAGGAACCATCGATGCTTCAATTGAGAATGCAGCTGAGATGATTTTGAACGATCCGAAGGAAAAAGCCGAACATGCTACCATTGTAGACCTGATACGCAATGATTTAAGTTTGGTGGCTGAAAATGTGGATGTGAAAAGATACAGATATGTTGAAAAACTGACCACCAACCGACAGGATTTACTGCAGGTAAGTTCGGAGATTTCAGGGCAATTGCCGGAGAACTTTTATTCCCGTTTGGGCGATATCTTGTTTGCATTGCTTCCGGCAGGTTCTATTACAGGTGCTCCTAAACCCAAAACGATGGAAATAATTGATCAGGCCGAAGGATACGAGCGTGGATTTTATACCGGCATTTGCGGTTGGTTCGATGGAGAAAATCTCGATTCGGCAGTTATGATTCGTTTTATCGAACAAGAGGGTGAGCAATTGATCTTTAAAAGTGGTGGTGGAATAACGTCACAGAGTGATTTGAAAAAAGAATACGAAGAACTAATTCAAAAGGTATATGTGCCAATTTCTTGAAACCATACAGCTGTGCGACGGACAATTTATGCGTCTTCAACGTCACCAATCCCGACTGGAAAGGGCAATGGCCGACTTCTATCCAACTGCAATTATTCCGTCATTGTCTGATAAATTAGCTGCAACATGCTTTCCAACCGTCGGCTTATATAAATGCAGGGTGATTTATGATTCCGAAATTCGGCTCATTGAGTTTCATTCTTATCTTCATCCCGTAATTCGCACGTTGAAAATAGTGGAAACCGATATTCCGTCTTTGCCGTATAAGATGGCCGATAGGAGCGATTACCAGGCAGCTTCAGCTCTCAAAGGCGACTGCGATGATGTTTTGCTAATTAAGAATGGTTTGCTTACAGATACATCTTATTGTAATATCGCCCTCTTTGATGGTGATAATTGGGTTACGCCGCTCACGCCATTAATACAGGGTGTGACCCGTGCTCAACTGCTTGAAGAAGGAAAATTGATAGCCAAAGATATAAAATTGGAAGAATTAATGAACTTTCAAAAGATCGCTTTGTTTAATGCTTTGAATGAATTTGGAAGCATTCAATTAGAAATTTCTGCTATTTCAGCAATAAATATATTGAAATAGCGTATTTTTTATTCTTTTTATACTGAATTGATAGAAAAATAATCAAAATATTTTCACTTCGTATTTGCGGGTTTAAAAAAATGCTGTATCTTTGCAGCGCAATAAAAAAGAAACAATGAACAAGAATTTTCTACATACATTACTACTCGGTATTATTATTCTCTTGCAAAACAAGTAGAAGTGAGTTTGGTATGTAGTTATACAATGAATAATATATAAAGCCTTTCTCACTTCGGTGCGAAAGGTTTTTTTTATATGCTGTAGTTGACGAAGGACTACCGACGACCTGCAACAGCAAAAACTAAGATTACAGAAAAATAAACTTGTTGAAAGGCAACATGCACAGATTGTAAGTTATAAAAGTAACCACGACTGTCGACTGTTGTCTGTTGACTTTAGACCAAAGAAGAATATGGATAGATTATTTGTCTTCGACACCACCTTACGCGATGGCGAACAGGTTCCGGGATGCCAGTTGAACACCGTTGAAAAAATTCAAGTGGCTCGTGCATTGGAAACCTTAGGTGTGGATGTTATAGAAGCGGGTTTCCCGATTTCTAGCCCGGGCGATTTTAATTCGGTAGTTGAAATATCGAAAGCGGTTACCTGGCCTACAATTTGCGCTTTAACGCGCGGAGTGCAAAAAGATATTGATGTAGCTGCCGACGCCCTCAAATACGCTAAAAATAAACGTATTCACACCGGAATAGGAACATCTGAATTTCATATCAAACACAAATTTAATTCTACTCAGGACGAAATTCTAGAACGTGCTATCGCGGCAGTAAAATATGCAAAAAAATACGTTGAAGATGTGGAATTTTATTGCGAAGATGCCGGTCGTACAGACAATGTATATTTAGCGCGTGTGGTAGAGGCGGTGATTAAAGCCGGTGCTACAGTGGTAAATATCCCGGATACAACCGGTTATTGCTTGCCTTGGGAATTTGGTGACAAAATCAAGTTTCTGATGGAAAACGTAAAAGGTGTGCACAATGCAATTATTTCTACTCACTGTCACAACGACTTAGGTATGGCAACAGCCAATACAATAGCTGGTGTTATGAACGGTGCCCGTCAGGTGGAAGTTACCATGAATGGTATTGGCGAACGTGCCGGTAACACTTCGTTGGAAGAGATTGCTATGATTTTGAAATGTCATAAAAACCTGAACATTGAGACACAAATCAATACTCAAAAGATTTATTCCACAAGCCGTCTGGTTTCAGGATTGATGAATATGCCTGTTCAGGCAAACAAAGCGATAGTTGGTCGTAATGCTTTTGCACACTCGTCGGGTATTCATCAGGATGGTGTGTTGAAAAATCGTGAGAGCTACGAAATCATGGATCCAACCGATGTTGGAATCGACCAAAACTCAATTGTATTAACTGCCCGTAGTGGACGCGCAGCACTTAAGCACCGTTTGAGCGTGTTGGGCGTTGATGTTGAGAACGGAAAATTAGACGAAATATACGAAGGTTTCTTAAGACTTGCCGATAAGAAAAAGGACATCAATGATGATGATGTTTTATTACTTGCCGGTAGAGAGCGTAGCGAGAAACAACGCATAAAACTGGATTATTTGCAAGTAACTTCGGGAGTAGGAGTACAGGCTGTGGCTAGTATCGGATTGACTATTGCCAACGAGAAATTCGAAGCAGCGGCTTCGGGTAATGGTCCTGTTGATGCGGCCATCAAAGCATTGAAGCAAATTGTTAAACGCACAATGACTTTGCAAGAGTTTACCATTCAGGCTATTAATAAAGGTAGTGATGATGTAGGTAAAGTACACATGCAAGTTGAGCATAATGGTGCTATTTATTACGGTTTTGGAGCAAATACCGACATTGTTGCAGCTTCGGTGGAGGCATACCTCAATGCGATAAATAAATTTGTGAAGTAAAAAAGTCAACTGTCTATAGACTACGGTCGACAGTTAAATACATATATTGTAGGCTACCACAGAATTATAATTAAAGTTTGAAACATATTTTGTTTTTAGACATTGTGAACTAATAATAATTTGGAAGTAATATGAAATGTTTTGAGGAACTTAGAATTTGGCAGGATGCACGCGTTTTAGTGCAAGAAGTGTATTCGTTAACTCAAAATTTAAAAGATTACGGATTTAGAGACCAAATTCAGAGAGCTGCAATCTCAATAATGAATAATATTGCTGAAGGTGCCGACTCTGGTTCTGATTCATTATTTATAAGATATTTGCGAATTGCAAAAGGGAGTTGTGGTGAAGTCAAAAGCATGCTGTATGTGGCGGAAGATCTGAGTTATTGTTCTGTAGAACAGGCCAATGAATTAAGATCTAAATCAAAACTAATTTCTGCATCAACTCAAAAATTAATAGACTATTTAAAACAAAACAAACAAAATAATTAATAATATCAACTCGTTTTCAGAATCCAGTCAGCTCTAGTCAGTTGACTGTTGACTGCTGACTGCTGACTTAAAGAATATGAAAACATTATTTGACAAAATTTGGGATGCCCACGTGGTATCTACCGTCGAAGGCGGACCGACTCAGTTATATATAGATCGTCATTTTTGCCACGAAGTAACAAGTCCTCAGGCTTTTAATGGTCTTCGTGCACGCGGATTGAAAGTTTTTCGTCCGGAGCAAACAACTTTGACAGCGGATCACAACACACCAACGATTGATCAGGATCAACCGGTTAAAGATCCGGTGTCTAAAAATCAGTTGGATACCTTTCACCAAAATGCAAATGAATTTAAGTTGCCATTGTATTTTCCATTAGGACACATTAAAAATGGTGTTGTTCACATCATTGGTCCTGAAAATGGATTTACGCATCCGGGTGCAACTATTGTTTGTGGTGATAGCCATACTTCAACGCACGGTGCTTTTGGAGCAATTGCTTTTGGTATCGGAACCAGTGAAGTGGAAATGGTTTTAGCAACACAGTGTGTGCTTCAATCGCGTGCAAAGACGATGCGTATCACTTTTAATGGTAAGCTTGGTGCTGGTGTAACAGCTAAAGACTTAGCACTTTATATGATTTCCAAGTTGACTACTGGTGGTGCAACAGGTTACTTTGTAGAGTATGCCGGTGAAGCTATCCGCAATTTGTCGATGGAAGAACGTATGACCGTTTGTAACCTTTCTATCGAAATGGGTGCCCGTGGTGGTCTTATTGCTCCCGATCAAACAACATTTGATTATGTAAATGGTCGTGAGTTTGCTCCAAAAGGCGAAGAATGGGAAACCAAATTGGCTTATTGGAAAACATTGAAAACCGACGAAAGTGCTACTTTCGATAAAGAACTGGTTTTTGATGCTGCAGATATTCAACCAATGATTACTTACGGAACTAATCCGGGTATGGGAATGGGGATTACTGAAGCCATCCCAACATTGGATCAAATTGATGAAGCAGGACGTATTTCTTATCAGAAATCATTGGAATATATGGGCTTTGAAGCCGGCGAAAAACTGGAAGGCAAGGCAATTGATTACGTATTTCTTGGAAGCTGTACCAATGGCCGTATCGAAGATTTTCGCGCTTTCACCGCTTTTGTAAAAGGTAAAAAGAAAGCCGATAGCGTTGTTGCATGGTTAGTACCGGGAAGTTGGATGGTTGAAAAACAAATCCGCGAAGAAGGTTTATATGATATTCTGACAGAAGCCGGTTTTTCACTTCGTCAACCGGGCTGCTCGGCTTGTTTGGCAATGAATGATGATAAAGTACCTGCAGGTAAATATGCGGTTTCTACATCAAACCGTAACTTCGAAGGCCGTCAGGGTCCCGGAGCACGTACTATCCTGGCTGGTCCGCTTGTAGCTGCTGCTGCTGCTGTTACCGGTCGTATTACCGATCCGCGCGCATGATTTTTTGAACGCAAATTACGCAAAATACGCAAATAAGATAAGACATGGAAGAAAATGATGTTTTGATTCCTCAGGAATTGATTGATATTATTTTGACTCAGTTTTATAGAATTTACAACGATTTAGGTTATGGGTTTCTCGAAAGAGTTTATCAAAATGCACTCTACTTTGCTCTTGTCGATGCAGGATTAAAATGTGAGGCAGAAAAACCCATTAAAATCTATCACGATGGACGAGTTGTAGGTGATTACCGTGCTGATTTGTTAGTCGAAGATAGCGTAATTTTAGAATTAAAAGCGTGTGAAGAGTTAAATACTGCACATGAGGCTCAATTGATAAACTATTTAAAATCAACTAAAATTGAAGTAGGGTATCTCCTCAATTTTGGGAAAAAAGCCAAGTTTAGCAGAAAAGTGTATTCTAATAACAGAAAATTTCTATAATTAAATAACAGAACAAAATTTGCGTTAATTTGCGTAATTTGCGTTCAAATAAAATTAAAATGGAAAAGTTTATAAAATTAACTTCAAGTGTGGTTCCACTTCCGATTGAGAATGTGGATACTGATCAAATTATACCGGCTCGCTTCCTGAAAGCGACCAACAAAGATGGTTTTGGTGATAATCTTTTTGCTGACTGGCGTTACAACAAAGATGGAAGTCCTAAAGCCAATTTCGTGTTGAATAACTCAACATTTAGCGGCTCAATTTTGGTTGCCGGAAAAAACTTCGGTTCTGGTTCGAGCCGCGAACATGCTGCCTGGGCAATCGATGGATACGGTTTCAAAGTAGTTGTATCAAGCTTCTTCGCTGATATTTTTCAGAACAACGCATTGAATAACGGCGTTTTACCTGTCGTTGTATCAGCAGATTTTCTGGCTGAAGTATTTGCTTCGGTTACTGCCGATCCAAAAGCTACGCTGACCATCGATTTGGAAAACCAATCGGTAACCAATAATGCAACTGGCAAATCTGAAACATTTGTAATCAATGCCTACAAAAAAGAATGTTTGCTTAATGGATTGGATGATATTGATTATTTGTTGAGCAAAAAAACACAGATTGAAGCTTACGAGAGCGCAAGATAATTTATAGTATGCCAATACGCTAATATGCCAAATTACTGGTGCATTAGCGTATTGACTCATTGGCACAAATTGAGAGAACTATGATAGAAATAATGGATACCACCTTGCGTGATGGAGAACAAACGTCGGGTGTTTCTTTTGCTGCTGAAGAGAAATTGAGCGTAGCTCGACTTTTGCTGGAAGAACTTTGTGTCGACAGAATTGAAATTGCCTCTGCCAGGGTATCGGATGGAGAATATGCAGCAGTGAAAAAGGTTGCTCAATGGGCTCGTAATCATGGGCATATTGATAAAATTGAAGTGCTTGGGTTTGTTGATGGACGCCAATCGCTCGATTGGATTCGCAATGCCGGATGTGAAGTAATTAACTTATTGTGTAAAGGGTCATTGAAACATTGCATTCATCAGTTGAAGAAAACGCCCGAGCAACATATCATTGATATCAAACAAGTGTTGAACAATGCTAAAGATATGGGTGTTTCGGTGAATGTGTATCTTGAGGATTGGTCGAACGGAATGCGCGAATCGGAAGAGTATGTGTACTTTATGGTTGATAATCTGAAAGATACCAATATCAAACGATTCATGCTTCCCGATACTTTGGGAATTCTGAATCCAACCGAGACTTTTGACTTCTGTACAAAAATGATAGCCCGTTATCCGGATTTACATTTCGATTTTCATGCTCATAATGATTATGATTTAGCTGTAGCCAATGTTTTTGAGGCGGTGAAAGCCGGTGTGAAAGGCGTACACGTAACGGTGAATGGTCTGGGCGAACGGGCGGGTAATGCTCCACTATCAAGTGTTTTGGCTATCTTGCACGATCATTTGAAATTGGAAACACGACTTAAGGAGGATCAGGTTAACTCGGTGAGCAAAGTTGTTGAAACTTATTCTGGTATTCGGATACCGCATAACAAACCGGTGGTTGGTGAGAATGTTTTCACCCAGGTTGCAGGCGTTCATGCTGATGGTGATAATAAAAAGAATCTGTATTACAACGATTTATTGCCCGAACGTTTTGGACGAGAGCGCCAATATGCACTTGGAAAAACATCAGGAAAAGCAAATATCCTGAAGAACTTGCAGCAATTGGGTATTGAGCTTGACGATGAAATGATGCATCGCGTCACCAAGCGTGTTATCGAATTGGGCGACAAGAAGGAAACTGTGTCGATGGACGAGTTGCCCTACATTGTGTCGGATGTATTGAAAAACGAACAGGAAGCGCAAGTAATAAAATTGATAAATTATTCATTGTCATTGACCAACGGTTTAAGGCCGACTGCATCAGTGAAAATGGAAATTAATGGGGTAGTATACGAGCAATCAGCTTCGGGAGATGGTCAGTACAATGCGATTTCGAAAGCTATGTGGAAGATTTACAAGAAACTGGATAAGCCAACGCCGGAATTATTGGATTATGTGGTGGTTATTCCTCCCGGAGGAAAAACAGATGCTTTTGTGCAAACGATTATTACCTGGAAGTTTAATGAGAAGGTGTTTAAAACACGTGGTTTAGACGGCGACCAAACAGTGGCTGCCATAAAAGCAACTATTAAAATGCTTAATATTATTGACTGATTTAATTGGCTAGTAATAACCACCTTGTGTAAACAAGTAAAGTGCTATTACAAGAAAAACTAATATCGAAATTCCAATTACTATCATTCTCCTTAAATTTTGATGCGATGTCTTTGTCGACATCGAGTTCAAAATATAAGTAGTTATAATAGCCATAACAGCCATAATTGCCAGTATAGATAATAATTTGTAAATCATATAATTTTCGAATTATTTTATAGCACAAATATAAACACTTTTTTCAAAATCGATTAAAATTAATCATAAAAAAATATATAATTATGTCAGAATCTTTTCAAAACGGTGATGAGCAAGTAAAGTCTTTGAATATTGCAGTTTTACCGGGAGATGGTATTGGACCGGAAATCGTAGAGCAAGCATTAAATGTAACAAAAGCTGTTTGCGAAAAATTTGGTCACAAACTTACGTATGAGTTTGGTATTGTGGGTGCTTGTGCTATCGACGCAGTGGGTGAACCTTATCCAAAAGCAACTCACGATTTATGTATGAAATCGGATGCCGTTCTTTTTGGCGCTATCGGTGATCCAAAATATGATAATAATCCTGCTGCTAAAGTTCGTCCGGAGCAAGGCTTACTGAAAATGCGTAAAGATTTGGGATTGTATGCTAATATTCGCCCGGTTACTACTTTTCCATCGTTGATACACAAATCGCCGCTTCGTGCCGAATTAATCGACGGTGCCGATTTTATGTGTATTCGTGAATTGACCGGTGGTATGTATTTTGGTCGCCCACAAGGTAGAGCCGAAGACGGAAATACGGCTTACGACACATGTGTGTATACCCGCGAAGAAGTGGAACGCATCCTGCATTTGGCCTATAAATATGCCGGACAACGCAGCAAGAAAGTGACTATTGTGGATAAAGCTAACGTGTTGGCAACATCTCGTTTGTGGCGTCAGATTGGTCAGGAAATTGCACCTCAATATCCTGATATAGAAACTGAATTTATGTTTGTTGATAACGCAGCAATGCGTATTATTCAATGGCCAAAAAGCTTTGATGTGATGGTGACTGAAAATCTTTTCGGCGATATTCTTACTGATGAGGCTTCGGTGATTACCGGTTCATTGGGTATGTTGCCTTCAGCTTCGGTTGGAATTCATACTTCTGTATTTGAGCCAATTCATGGTTCGTATCCACAGGCTACCGGAAAGAATATTGCTAATCCTTTGGCAACTATTTTATCGGCTGCTTTGATGTTCGAATATGCTTTTGGCATGATGGAAGAAGGTGCTTTGATACGTGCTGCTGTGACTGCAAGTATGGAAGCCGGCGTTGTGACCGAAGATATTGCTGATAATGCAAAAGCTTATAAAACAACTGAAGTAGGGGAGTGGATTGTAAATTATATCTCAAAATAACTCAGATATTCTGATCATAAAAAAATGGCATCCAAATTTCTTGGATGCCATTTTTTTATTCTGCTAGTAACTTTTCAATATCCTCTGTGATATTTTCAGGCTTAGTTGTTGAGCCATATCGTTGTATTGGTTTACCATTCCTATCGAGTAAGAATTTTGTAAAATTCCATTTTATCTCATTTCCCAACGTACCGGGTAGCTGTGCTTTTAGAAATTTATAAAGTGGATGTGCTTTGTCGCCATTCACTTCAATTTTTGAAAACATGGGAAAGCTCACACCATATTTTAAAGAGCAGAAATTTGATATTTCAGTAGCATCACCGGGTTCTTGTCCTCCAAATTGGTTACACGGAAATCCAATAATAACCAATCCTTTGTCTTTAAATTTTTTGTAAAGTGCTTCCAATCCTTCGTATTGAGGAGTAAAACCACATTTACTTGCTGTGTTTACCACCAATACCACTTTCCCTTTGTATTCTTTCATGCTAATTTCTTTTCCTTCGAGCGATTTGGCCTTGAATTGATAGAAATTATCGGTCGACTTTTTTTCTTTTGCGTTTATTGTTGACAGTACAAAGAATGTCAAACACAATAATATAACGTTTTTCTTCATAATGAACTTATTTTTAAGTGTTTGTGTATTTAGACTATTTGTTCTGATTTATTCTCATCTGCTTCCAGAGTATTAATTATTTTATAAAGGCGGCTCTTAAGTTCCAATGCATCTGCAATTTCCGCTTCGGACATTGTTATGTTTAGCTTTTTAAGCAGATTGAAAGGTACTTGAGCTGCACGTAGTTGAAGTTCTTTGCCTTGTTCTGTCAAGCATATCATTACTTTACGCTGATCGGTTTTTGACGGTACACGTGTAAGCAATTGCATCGACTCCATTCTCTTTAATAACGGAGTTACGGTGTTTGTGTTCAAAATTAGCTTTTCTGCAATTTCATTTACACCGAGCTCATCAGTTTCCCAAAGCACCATAAGCACCAAATATTGAGTGTAAGTGATTCCCAAAATATCTAAATCGGTCTGGTAGGCTCTGATAATGAGTCGTGAAGCTGCATATAGTGGAAAGCAGAGTTGGTTTTCTAATTTCAGTTGATCGTAGTCCATAATACTTTATTAGCTACAAAGATAGTAAAACCAAGAAAACGAATGCGTTTTCCCGGTTGAAAAGTGAAACATGTATTTATTTCAGTAAAGCCTCAATATGACTTCTGAGTTTGTCTGGCGTAGTGGTAGGTGAAAAACGTTTGTAAGGATTTCCGTCCTTGTCTATCAGAAATTTTGTGAAATTCCATTTAATCCGATTCCCAAATATGCCCTTCAATTCACTTTTCAGGTATTTATAGATGGGGTGTGCATTTTCTCCATTTACTTCAATTTTTGAAAACATGGGAAATGTGACTCCATAATTTATCAAGCAGCCCTCGGCTATTTCTTTTGCTCCACCGGGTTCTTGTTTCCCAAATTGATTGCATGGAAACCCCAGGATGACTAATCCTTTGTCTTTTGTATTCTTTGTACAGTTTTTCCAATCCCTCATATTGAGGTGTCAACCCGCATTTGCTGGCCGTGTTTACAACTAAAACCACTTTGCCGTTGTAACTTTCCATGTTTATTTCTTTGTTTTGTAGACTAGTGGCTTTGAATTGATGAAAATTAGTGTTCATGATTTGTATTTTTAAATTAATATGTCGTTTGCGATACAAATGTAGTCAATTTATATCGTTTGCGATACAAATTGAGCGAATATTTATAATTAATTCACAATGAAGTAGTGGTTGAGCAATATTAATAATGTTTTATCAGAGCATTGGTGTGGTTTATGGAAATGATTGGCTTGCGGACAAAGTTTAGATTGTAATATTTGGGTATGTAACAAAAATAAAAAACCACTACGAATGGTAGTGGTTTATATGTACAATAGTTGTCTTTTGTACAATGATTTAGAGTCAATTACAGCAACAGCTGGTAATTATTCTGATATGAACTTTTTAATTTTATTGAACTCAATCATATCCAGGTTGAATCGTTTTTTCTCAACATATGGCTTTGAATCAATTGTCAATGCCTGTAATTCTAACTTTTCATAAATTTTGCAGATGTCAGGATTCTCTTTTTTTACTGCAAATTTCTTGTTAGAGGTAATAGTCAGGTAATAAAATAACGATAGAACTTCTGACGTATTGATTTCGGTGGAGTTGAAATTATAGGGAGGATTGTTGAATGCAATTTGAATATCATCGTTTTCAAGCGTGATATAACATTGCTTGTACTTGAACTTTCTTTTTAATTCCAAATTGTTTTCAGGATCTAGAAAACGTTTACTGTATCCGATAGTTTCATTTTTTGTAATGTCTTCAAATCCAAATTTTTGAATCAGAAGTTGAAATTCTTTTCTTTTCATGTCGTTTTTGTATAAAGTTAATATTTATGCGGCACGTTAAATGCTGCTTCGCAACAAAAAAAATTAATTGTTCCAGTGCTTACAAGTTGATAAAAAAAAGGCTTCACGATTTCTCGATAAGCCTTTAGTTTAACCAAGTGGAGATTATCGGACTCGAACCGATCACCTCGACACTGCCAGTGTCGCGCTCTAGCCAGATGAGCTAAACCCCCGAGCTTGATTTTGAAATTGCAGTGCAAAGATAATGAAGTTTCTGAAATTATGACTACTTTTGTTTAAAATATTATCAACAAAATACCGATTCTATGCTTATTTTCAATACAACGTTTTTGGTTTCAGACAAAGTGCATGGCGCGTGGCTCAAATGGGTTCACGAACAACATATCCCGTTTATGCTTGAAACGGCTTTTTTCTCAAAACCACAAGTAGCAAAGATTTTGACGAATGAAGAACAGGAAGGAACTTCTTTCTCGGTTCAATTTCATGTTCAGGATATGGAGACCTTACACGTTTGGAACGGAAAATACGGTGCTGTTTTTCAGGATCAGTTTTCTGCTCAATTTGGATCGGAAGCACTCTTTTTTACAACTATTTTAGAGTTGATAAGTAATTCATAAATTGATAAGAATCTATTTGAGTGTTTCTAACTGTTGCTTGTATAATTCGTAACAATTAATGATAAAAGAACAAATAATATTAGGTATTGATCCAGGAACTACGATAATGGGATATGGTTTGCTGAAAGTGACCGGCAATAAGGCCGAACTTATTGCTATGGGCGTATTGGATTTGAAAAAATATAGTAATCATTACCTCAAGCTACAACGCATTTTTGCCCGTACTTTATCATTAATAGATGAGTTTCATCCCGACCATTTAGCTATCGAGGCGCCATTTTTTGGAAAAAATGTGCAGTCGATGCTCAAACTTGGTAGAGCGCAGGGGGTAGCTATGTCGGCTGCTTTGTATCGCGATATTCCGATTACGGAATATGCTCCTTTGAAGATTAAAATGGCCATAACCGGCAGTGGTGGTGCTTCGAAGGAACAAGTTGCAGATATGCTTAGACGGATGCTTAAAATTCCGCAAGAAAGTATGTTGCCACAAATGGATGCCACCGACGGTTTGGCAGCGGCTTATTGCCATTTTTTGCAGGCAGGCAGACCTGTATCCGATAAGGCCTATTCAGGTTGGAAGGACTTTATAGCTAAAAACGAAGACAAAGTAAAAAAAACTAAATAGTTATTTTTGCTTATTTTTTATAAGTGCTAAATAATTACCATCTTAACGCAAAAAAACACAGACTCTGTCTATCAGAGTTCTGTGTTTTTTTTTATGCGGCCGATATAATCAGTCATTTGTAAATTCGCTGTCAGCCACAATTTGGATAAGGTCACTAACCATTTGTTCCGGGAACTTTGGTCCAATACCGTAATCAGAGCGCTTTACCGAGCCACTGATGTGGAATCCGAAAGTGCTTTTCTTATTCATCGGATTTACAACAGTGCCATAATAAATAACGTTTAAGGTCACCGGTTTGGTGATACCATGCATGGTCAGATTACCTGTCAATGTGAACCTCTTATCAGAAATCTTTTTAATTGAGGTACTTACGAACGATAATCCAGGATATTGTTGCACGTCGAAGAAATCAGCCGTTTTTAGGTGATTATCGCGCATCTCAATCCCTGTAGAAATACTTGATGTTTTCGCCGTTACGTTTACTTTCATGTCGCTAAAATCGGATTTTGCCGCTTTTACATTTACTGAAAAGTCGCTGAACTGCCCGTTTATTTGAGAAATTGTAAGGTGTTTAACCACAAATCCAAGTCGGGAATGCATGGGGTCACTTGTCCACGATTGTTGTGCCGAAGCCACTAATGATAGGGACAATACTAAAATGTTTAGAATATTTTTTTTCATGAGAATAATTTTTTTATTTGTTTGTACTAATTATGATCATTTATTTGATGATGCAAAATTACCCTCATGAAGGTGTTCCGGAGGTATGAAAATGCGGACAATGATTACAAAAATCCGACTATTCGTGTATAAACAACAAAACGACTACCTGAAATTCAGATAATCGCTTTAAATTTCGTCTTACATTTTTTTTTGTAAATGACAGTTTAATCTTAGTTCGACCTAAAATAAAGTGTTTTGTGTATGAATCGTTAAATTGGCAGTTGTGGTTAGTATTTGTTCTCAAAGGCAAAGGAGTGTAATTATTTTCTCCCGCTTCTTAGCCAGGCCATAAAGATGGAAATTTCAGGTTGTGTCATTATTCCACCTAACATCTGGTATACTGAGCCGATTTCGGCTGTATTTTCCATAACTTTCACCGCTTTATCACGCTTCTCTTTTGTTACAAAGTTATTGATGTCCAGTTCGCCTGTGCCGATATATTTACCCAGGTGAGTGGCAATAGTAGAAACACCAAGGTTACGACTGCTGGCTATTTCTTCGATGGACATTCCCTGATTGTACATTGATAAACTGGTTCTCATTGTTTCGCCAACCGGTTTTTTCTCCTTTTTTTCCTTTCCTTTTTCTTTTTCGTGCATCAATGATGAAAGCTTATTTTCTTTGCAATAAGCCAAAATGACATCTAAAAATACCTTACCATATTTCTCTACTTTGGCAGACCCAAAACCATTTATCTGCAATAGATCCTTCTCGTTTTGAGGTAAATAGTCCGACATCTCGATAAGAGTTTTGCTGCCTGCAACAATATAAATGGGCAGATCTTTTGGTTCGCATAATTTATTGCGAAGATGCAGCAACTGGTTAAATAGTTTGGGTTGTCGCGTTTCTAATGGTTTGTTGGAACTATTTTTGGCATAGGCATTTACGGTAAAATCGGGTAGGGCAAAGGTGTTTTTCAGAATGAAATAATCTTCCACTGTAAATCTATTTTTTAAGCCCCTCATTAAGAAGCTTTTTTGTGCAATGTTGGAGAAAATCATGCGAATAATGTCGTTGTATTCTGATGCATTTTGTTTGCTATCGGTAGTAGCCGGCGATTGCCGCAGGGTTTCTATCAGATTATTCATCTTATCATTGAAAAAATCTGTGGCAGCCGTGATGCGATTCTGCAAGTGTTCTTCTTCAACAGGTCGTTGCTGGAGGATACGTTGCAATTGCCCCTGAAATTTAGCTCCCACTTCTTGCAGGGCTTGTGTTTGACGCAAAACATCGTCCAGAAAAGGAAATGTTTCTTCGTTGAACGAGCTTTTTACATCTGTAGTTTCTTTTATCAAACGCGAAGTTTGGCCTATTGCATTCTTAAAGTCGAAGAGTTGCATAAGGATAAAGTTACGATATAGATTTCGAGACTCATTTAATTGTATTTCAAGTTCTTCTATCGGTAGTTTGTTGCGTTCGTGTGCTACAATCTGATGGTCGTTTTGGATGCTGCCCGGGTTTATCTTGCTTAATAAAACCATGCCTTCCAACGATCGGCAACGGCTCAGTGCAACATATACCTGACCGGATGCAAAAGCTGCTCCGGCATCAATTACCGCCTTATCAAAAGTCAAGCCCTGGCTTTTATGAATGGTAATAGCCCATGCTAATCGGAGTGGGTACTGAATAAATTTACCCAGTTCATCTTCTTCAATTTGCTTGGTAGTAGGATTTGTGGAATAGCGGATATTTTCCCAAACGGCTTTGCTAAGCTCGATGGCCTCATCGTCGCTGGGGCATTTTATGGTTATTGATTCGTCTTCCACACTTTCAACCACACCAATTTTGCCATTAAAGAAGCGGCGAGGGGTTTCCGTATCGTTTTTCAGGAACATTACTTTAGCGCCAATCTTCAATACCAGTTCTTTTTCCGTCGGATAGCTTTTTTCCGGGTACTCACCTTGTATTTCGGCATCAAAAGTATAGGTTTTACCTTTTACTTTCATCAACTCTTCAGCGTTTATCTGGTCGGCCTTGCGGTTGTGGGTTGTGAGGGTGATATAAGTATCGTCGCCTGGCGGCACAAAAAGTGGATTGTACCGACTTTGAAGCAAGGTCAGCCCTTTGTCCGAAAGACGATTGTTACGTACCTCGTTGAGTACGCTGATAAAATCTACATTGCTTTGACGAAATATTTTGTCCAGTTCGATATAAACCGGTTGCTGCTGCAGGATAGCCTGGCTATGAAAGAAATAGGGGCTGGAGTAATACTGGCTCAGCAACCGCCATTCTTCATCTGTAGCCACAGGCGACAATTGAAACATATCACCGATAAAAATGACTTGTACGCCACCAAAAGGCTCATTGTTTCTGTATCGTACGTGGCGCAGGATAGTATCAACAGAATCGAGCACATCGGCACGGACCATACTTATTTCGTCGATAACCAGCAGTTCGAGCTCTTGCAGCACCTTGCGACGATTGCCCTGCATTTTCATCTTTTCAATCAGGTTTTTGCGCCCTTCTACGGTTGGCACAAACGGCGTGAATGGCAACTGAAAAAAGGAATGCATGGTAGTACCACCTGCATTGATGGCTGCAACACCCGTTGGAGCAACAACAGCCATTTGCTTTTTGGTGGCTTTTTTTAAGTTGTGCAAAAAGGTAGTCTTTCCGGTGCCTGCTTTTCCGGTAAGGAAAATGGAACGATTGGTAAGCAAGGCAAAATCTTGCGCGAGTTGGTAATAAGGTGAAGGCGTTTGCATGGTGGTATATCTGATTAGTTATCTAACGCAAAAATAGTGAAAACAAATAGGAATTTGCCAAATAATGGGTCTGTAATTCGTGTGTTTTATAGTATTTTAGGCTTCTAACTATTTGGGGGCGAAATGTATGTGTAGTGTTGTTAGACATAAATAGCACGAAACACTGTCTTTTAAAAAAAAGTAACAGTGCACCGTGCTATTTATTATTTTAGTTGGAAAACCGGTGTGAGTCTACGCTTTCGTTACTCTTACGGCATTCATGCCTTTTAATCCACGTTCCAGTTCGAATGTAACCATGTCGTTTTCTTTGATTGGGTCAATCAAACCGTTGACATGTACAAAATATTTTTCCTGAGTATCCAGTTCTTTAATAAAACCAAATCCTTTTGAATCGTTGTAAAATTCTACCTTCCCCTTTTTAACAGGTGAAGTTTCTTCATCTTCTCTTTTTCTAACACCAAGTACAATGCTGTTAACATCAATATCTATTTTCTTCTTAGCCGGATCCGGCGGGGTGTCTGTTAAATTTCCATACTCATCCACATAGGCAAACATATCTTCAAGTGCACCACCAACAGAATTTTTCTTGCGGTCTTCACTTCTTTGTTGCTTGTCTTTAATCTTTTTTAAACGTTTGGTTTCTTTTTCTTTCTTTGTACTACTTACTTGCGATTTCGCCATTTATCTATTTTTATTTTACGAGTTTTTAATCTATTTTACAGTTTTAGGGTAAAAAACTATAGTTTTTACAAAGATAGTGGTAAATCGGCTAAGTACATAATTATTAATTCATATTTGCTAAAATAAATGATAAATAATTGATTTTTTATCGTTTGCGCATCTATGGGCGTTCAGAAACCGTCCTTTTTGTTTAGCTTGCAAAATTTCCTAACAAAAATAGGGTGGAGAAAATAACCACATCCTGCATGGCATGAATTATCCAGGATGAAACAAATCCTTTTGTTTCGTACATGCTTCGGCACATGTACCAACCCAGTAGTCCGCTCATTACCACGCCTAGCGGCCCACCGGGTGCTCCGTAGAAATGAGAAATGCCAAAAAATAGTGCTGCAACCAATACAAGTAGATTTTTAGGCAGTTCATCTTTCAAAGTAGCCATGATTGCCGAACGAAATATCAGTCCTTCGCAAAAAGAATTAGCCAAAGCCAGCACCAAAATCAATGGAAGATAACTCAGCCAATTTCCAATTCCTTTTATTTCAGAAACATTGGTTACGGTAATAATGGTGAGCAATATTGTTCCAAGAGAGATAAGCAAGCCGGAGATAATGGCTAATTTTCCCCAGCTAATTTGATTTTCTTTTATTCCCAACCAGTTTATTCGACTTGCCTTTTGTTTTAAATCACCAACACAAAGATAAAATTCGCTGTGTGAACGAAAGATTAAAAACAGAATGGTGATAATTGGGATTATACCTATGATTTTCAGAAGGATGGAACTTCCAAGATTTCCGGAAAAAGTAGTGGTGTCGAAGGTCGATTTCCAATAGTCTGTCGACTGGATAAATCCGGTGAGCATATTGACAGTCAATATGGCTATCAGTATCAACAAAAAGCCGGATAATGGTCGGAGTTTCTGAGAAAAAAATGAGATAAAATAAATGCAAGCCAGCACAAGTATTTTTATGCGCGCCAGTTCTGCAGGTACATAACCAATGGTTTGTTGCAAAATAATATCGATTGCAATTGAAGCAACCAGAATAAGAATAACTGGAATGATACCTTTTTTGATCATACTATTATATATTACAAGTTAAGAATAGCATATTGATTATTAAACGATTATTTGGCTGCTTTTTTATTTTATTGATTGGTAAATCACTTCCTGTATTTTTGTTCTAACGCCGGTTTTAGCCAACTTATTGACACCGTCGTTTGGATAAGTGCGGTTGCTCAGAAAAACATAGATTAAGTTGTTTGTCGGATCGACCCAACAACATGTTCCTGTATAGCCTGCATGTCCGTAAACTGTAGATGGAGCAGCGGCACAGCACGGACTTGGCTTTGGTGCCGACACCGGTTTATCGTAGCCTAAGCCACGTCTTCCGCTGGGTGAGGTGGTAGTCGTGAAAAAGTGGCAGGTCTCCGCACTCAGGTAGCGTTTTCCGTCCAGTTCTCCTTTGTTCAGTAGCATCTGATATACTGTTGCTACATCGCGGGCAGAAGCAAATAATCCGGCATTACCCGATACGCCACCCAAAAAAGCTGCATCGGGATCATGTACATATCCCTGAACTATTCCGTTACGCAAGAAATCCCTTTTTAAAGTCGGGGCTATTTCATCTTTGTTGTGAGTGCGCAGTGGCAAATAAGTCATGGTGCTTAGTTTCATTGGAACGAAGAATTCTTTGTTCAGAAACTCGTCCATCCGTATGCCGCTGATGGTTTCCACAATTTCTTTCAGCAAAATAAAGTTCACGCAGCTGTAAACGTACGCTTTGCTGTTCAGGCGCGTATCAGCTATCATCTGCATGGCTGCTTTATGAAAGCGGTTAGAAATATAAAAGCTGTCTGATACTTGCGATTGGAAATCAGCACCCTGAATTTTAGATACCCAGTCCGGTTTGTATTTCATAGTAGTGCTATTCAATTTTACCGTATGTGTTGTGTCTTTGGTTCCCGCTAAGAATGCCGGTGTGTTGTTTTTTTCTATCGTCAGTTTATAGAATGGTAGTCCAACCGGCAAGCCCGATTCATGAAATAGCAGTTCTTTAATCGTTATATTTTCCTTGTTAGTCCCCCGAAGAAAAGTCAGATAGTTGGATGCCTTATCGGTAATTTCGAGTTGGTTGTCATCATAGAGTTTCATGATGGCAAGCAATGTTCCGGTTGTTTTGGAAAGTGAAGCCAAATCGTACAAAGTAGTAGGTTTTACATTTTGTACAGATTCATAGGTATAGTTTCCAAAACATTTGTCATAAACAGGTTTACCTTCTTTCATTACCATAACCTGGCAACCCGGAAAAGCTCTTTCTTTGATGCCTTCTTTTACTATAGAATCGATCCTGGATAAAGTTGAAGAACTCATGCCAACAGCATCGGGCGAGTAAAGAGTAGGAGCGGGGATGATATTTTTAGCACGGACAGATGAATTATTCCCTGCCCGATCGCTCAGGATGCTTGAAAATAAAAGGATCAGTATGAGTGTTATTGCTTTTTTCATTGTTCACATTTCTATTTTATTTCAATAGTTGCTTTTTATCTGATAAATAAAAAACTAAACTCCAATTTGTAAACTATTCGACAATATCACTGTGTCCATAAGCCCAGAGATAAAGCGATGCTATTGATGCATAGGGATGATACCTTTTTTTGTATGTTTCAAATTGCTCCTTTGTCAGCTCTTTCAGTTTGTAGAGCTTCATTATGCTACGCCTAATAATCAAATCGTCGTAACTGATAATGTTTGGACGTTGAAGCGAAAATATCATCAGCATTTCAGCTGTCCAGACCCCAACTCCCGGAAGTTGCGTTAGTTGCACAATGATTTCTTCGTCGGTCATAGTGCTAAAGTTATCTAATTTAATTTTTTCGTACAAAATAGCATCGGCTGCAATTTTTATATAACTTGCTTTTTTGAGTGTGGTACCACATTCCTGTATGTAAAAATGATTGGCTGCTGCTACTTTTTCGGGACTTATCTCTCCGTCGAATTTGTCTCTTATGCGTTGATTGACAGTTGCTGCCGCTTTGCTCGAAATCTGTTGTCCGATAATGCTTTCAACCAATGCTTCGAAAAGGTTGGGTGTCACCTGACGTTCAATTTTACCTAATGCATTTATGATTTTTGATAGATGTTTATCTTTTTCGACAAGATACGTTATTTCTTTTTCTCCGTAGTCAAATACTTTCATTTTTGATATTTTTTAAACGATGCCTCAAAGACTAAGTTCTTTTTCAACATTATAATGCAAATGTAATACGTATTTTCGGGTTACAAATTTCCAACTTGCGATATTTTAGTGAAATGGCAAAATTTGGTTCACTTTCAATTATTCGAATAGTTTTCTTCGTCAGGTGATTAATTAAGAATGAGTGTGCACTGTATCAACAACGCACACTCATTATAATAATTGATCATAAACAATTTGACTGTCATATTCTGTAAATCAACTTTAAAGCATATAAATATTATTTTTTGTGTTTAGAAAAGCACAATTAATGTAGAATCAGATTTTTGATTACTTTTTCGGTTAGTGTAGTTCCAATTGCTATATATACACCTGAAGGTAAATTTAGCGATATAGAAGTCGTATTATTCCCGCTGAATGGGCGTTTCAGAATAAACCGTCCATAGACATCATACAAATACAGATCACCGGCTCTATCACTTGTGTTTTTTATGAATAATGTTTTGTTTGAACTATATATGATGATTTGTTTATCAATTACGGTTGATATTTTCTCAGATTCTACTATCATGCTCGCTGTATCATTGACTGTGACCTGCTTAGCATTGGCAGGGGCAGTTATCGTATCCCCCGAGAAGGCTATTTCCGCTAACATAGTTGAAGTTGTAGAGTAGTAGGATTCTGTAATGTGCAGTCTGTAAAACTTGTAAGCAGTGTTGTTTGTGAAAGAGTATGTTTTTGCCAGTCCTCTTGATGCAAAAGTTTGATTCGTTCGTGTATCCAGCACTGTCCAACCGACAAGTGTGTCGTTTGATGCTTTTATGGTCCAGTTCTTGGGGTCGCGCGATGGTGCATCGTTAATGGTTGAAGTAAGTACTACCTTATTAAATGTCTTTGCACTTGAATATTCAAAAGTAATATATGAGGCATGTGCACTCAGTACCTTCCAGTTTGTAGCTGTATTTCCATCAGTAAGATAATTTACCGAATAGGGTGCCGGAACGCTTGGAGATGATGTGACTATTAACGCTGGTGCCACTGCCGAAGTCGTCGCCAAAACCGCTATCGGATTATTTGCAGCTGTATTATTCGCTGTGTCTTTCGCTGTAACGGAGAAGGTATAAGTCGTTGCAGGGGTTAACCCGGTAACGATATATGATTTTTGTGTGGCTGAAACTCCTGCAACAGTAACGATTGTGGGAATAGTTCCATACGAAATGCTATAAGTAATTGCTCCTGAATTATCGGTAGCATTGAGCAATACTTCCACACTGCTGGCTGTTACTGCTCCTTTAATAGCTGTGAATGCTGTTGGAGCTATAGTATCAGCCACTGCCGAAGTCGTCGCCAAAATCGCAATCGGATTATTCGCTGCTGCATTATTCGCTGCATCTTTCGCCGTTACCGAGAAAGTGTAGGCCGTTGCAGGGGTTAATCCGGTGATAATATATGATTTTTGTATGGTCGAAACACCGCTAACAGTAACAATTGTGGGAATAGTTCCATACGAAATGCTATAAGTAATTGCTCCTGAATTATCGGTAGCATTCAGCAATACTTCCACACTGCTGGCTGTTACTGCTCCTTTAGTAGCTGTAAATGCAGTTGGAGCTATTGTATCAGCCACTGCCGAAGTCGTGGCCGAAATCGCAATCGGATTATTTGCAGCTGCATTATTCGCCGTGTCTTTCGCTGTAACGGAGAAGGTATAAGGCGTTGCAGGCGTTAATCCGGTGACGATAAATGATTTTTGTATGGCTGAAACTCCTGTAACAGTAACAATTGTGGGAATAGTTCCATACGAAATGCTATAAGTAATTGCTCCTGAATTATCAGTTGCATTCAGCAATACTTCCACACTGCTGGCTGTTACTGCTCCTTTAATAGCTGTGAATGCTGTTGGAGCTATTGTATCAGCCACTGCCGAAGTCGTCGCCGAAATCGCAATCGGGTTATTCACTGCTGGATTATTTGCTGCATCTTTCGCCGTTACCGAGAAAGTGTAGGCCGTTGCAGGGGTTAATCCGGTAACGATATATGATTTTTGTATGGATGAAACTCCTGTAACAGTAACGACAGTCGGAACAGTTCCGTAGGAAATGGTATAGTTCACAGTTCCAGAATTATCGGTAGCATTCAGCAATACTTCTACACTGCTGGCTGTTACTGCTCCTTTAATAGCTGTGAATGCTGTTGGAGCAATAGTATCAGTCACTGACGAAGTAATAGCCAAAACCGCTATCGGGTTATTTGCAGCTGCATTATTCGCCGTGTCTTTCGCTGTAACGGAGAAGGTATAAGGCGTTGCAGGGGTTAATCCGGTAACGATATATGATTTTTGTATGACCGAAACACCGCTAACAGTAACGATTGTGGGAATAGTTCCATACGAAATGGTATAAGTAATTGCTCCTGAATTATCAGTTGCATTCAGCAATAATTCCACACTGTTGGCTGTTACTGCTCCTTTAGTAGCTGTGAATGCTGTTGGAGCTATGGTATCAGTCACTGCCGAAGTCGTAGCCGAAATCGCGATCGGATTATTGGCAGCTGCATTATTCGCTGCATCTTTCGCCGTTACCGAGAAAGTGTAGGCCGTTGCAGGGGTTAATCCGGTGATAATATATGATTTTTGTATGGCCGAAACACCGCTAACAGTAACAATTGTGGGAATAGTTCCATACGAAATGCTATAATTAATTGCTCCTGAATTATCGGTAGCATTCAGCAATACTTCTACACTGGTGGCTGTTACTGCTCCTTTAGTAGCTGTGAATGCTGTTGGAGCAATAGTATCAGTCACTGACGAAGTAGTAGCCAAAACCGCAATCGGATTATTCACAGCTGCATTATTCGCTGTATCTTTCGCCGTTACCGAGAAGGTGTAGGCCGTTGCAGGGGTTAATCCGGTAACGATATATGATTTTTGTATGGCTGAAACTCCTGTAACAGTAACGACAGTCGGAACAGTTCCGTATGAAATGCTATAATTAATTGTTCCTGAATTATCGGTAGCATTCAGCAATAATTCCACACTGCTGGCTGTTACTGCTCCTTTAATAGCTGTGAATGCTGTTGGAGCAATAGTATCAGTCACTGACGAAGTAGTAGCCAAAACCGCAATCGGATTATTCACAGCTGCATTATTCGCTGTATCTTTCGCCGTTACCGAGAAAGTGTAGGCCGTTGCTGGCGCTAATCCGGTAACGATATATGATTTTTGTGTGGCTGAAACTCCTGCAACAGTAACGATTGTGGGAATAGTTCCATACGAAATGCTATAAGTAATTGCTCCTGAATTATCGGTAGCATTCAGCAATACTTCCACACTGCTGGCTGTTACTGCTCCTTTAGTAGCTGTAAATGCTGTTGGAGCTATGGTATCAGCCACTGCCAAAGTCGTGGCCGAAACCGCAATCGGATTATTCGCTGCTGCATTATTCGCTGCATCTTTCGCTGTAACGGAGAAGGTATACGCTGTTGAAGGGGTTAATCCGGTAACGATATATGATTTTTGTGTGGCTGAAACTCCTGTAACAGTAACGACAGTCGGAACAGTTCCGTACGAAATGCTATAATTAATTGCCCCAGAATTATCGGTAGCATTCAGCAATACTTCCACACTGCTGGCTGTTACCGCTCCTTTAGTAGCTGTAAATGCTGTTGGAGCAATAGTATCAGCCACTGCCGAAGTCGTCGCCAAAATCGCAATCGGATTATTCGCTGCTGCATTATTCGTCGCATCTTTCGCCGTTACTGAGAAGGTGTAGGCCGTTGCAGGGGTTAATCCGGTAACGATATATGATTTTTGTGTGGCTGAAACTCCTGCAACAGTAACGATTGTGGGAATAGTTCCATATGAAATGCTATAAGTAATTGCTCCTGAATTATCGGTAGCATTCAGCAATACTTCCACACTGTTGGCTGTTACTGCTCCTTTAATAGCTGTAAATGCTGTTGGAGCTTGTGTGTCAGGAGCAATTGTATCTCCCGAAAATGCAATTTCAGCTAACATTGTAGCGCTGGTGGAGTAGTAGGATTCTGTAATGTGGATTCTGTAAAACTTGTAAGCAGTGTTGTTTGTGAAAGAGTATGTTTTTGCCAGTCCTCTTGTTGCAAAAATTTGATTTGTTCGCGTATCCAATACTGTCCAACCGGCAAGTGTGTCGTTTGATGCTTTTATGGTCCAGTTCTTCGGGTCGCGCGATGGTGCATCATCAATGGTTGAAGTAAGTACTACCTTATTAAATGTTTTTACACTAGCATATTCAAAGGTAATATACGATGCATGTGCACTCATAACCTTCCAGTTTGTAGCCGTATTTCCATCGGTAAGATTAGCCAATGAGTAGGGTGCTGCAACTTTAGGAGATGAAGTTACAATTAATGCCGGCACAGCCACTGCCGAAGTAGTCGCCAAAACCACTACCGGATTATTCACAGCTGCATTATTCGCTGCATCTTTTGCTGTTACCGAGAAGGTGTAGGCCGTTGCAGGTGTTAATCCGGTGATAATATATGATTTTTGTATTGCCGAAACTCCGGTAACAGTAACGGTTGTTGGAACAGGTCCGTATGAAATGCTATAATTAATTGCCCCAGAATTATCGGTAGCATTTAGCAATACTTCCACACTGGTGGCTGTTATTGCTCCTTTAATAGCTGTGAATGCTGTTGGAGCAATTGTATCGACAACTGTTGAAGTTGTGGCCGAAATCGCAATCGGATTATTTGCTGCTGCATTATTCGCTGCATCTTTCGCTGTAACGGAGAAGGTATACGCTGTTGCAGGTGTTAATCCGGTGATAATATATGATTTTTGTATGGCCGAAACACCGCTAACAGTAACAATTGTGGGAATAGTTCCATACGAAATGCTATAAGTAATTGCTCCTGAATTATCGGTAGCATTGAGCAATACTTCCACACTGGTGGCTGTTACTGCTCCTTTAATAGCTGTGAATGCTGTTGGAGCAATGGTATCTGTTGGAGGAATTGTATCACCCGAGAACGCTACTTCAGCTAACATTGTTGCACTGGTGGAGTAGTACGACTCCGTAATGTGCAGTCTGTAAAACTTGTAAGCAGTATTATTTGTGAAAGAATATGTTTTTGCCAGTCCTCTTGTTGCAAAAGTTTGATTTGTTCGTGTATCCAGAACTGTCCAACCGGCAAGTGTGTCGTTTGATGCTTTTATAGTCCAGTTCTTGGGGTCACGCGATGGTGCATCATCAATGGTTGAAGTAAGTACCACCTTGTTAAATATCTTTGCACTTGCATATTCAAAGGTAATATACGATGCATGTGCACTCATTACTTTCCAGTTTGTAGCTGTATTCCCATCGGTGAGATATGCCACCGAATAGGGTGCAGGCACGCTGGGTGATGAAGTGACTATAAATTGGACGGGTGATGTGGTCTTTGCAGCAACCGTAATCGGATTATTTACTGCGGCATTATTAGCTGCATCTTTGGCTGTTACCGAGAAAGTATAGTTGGTAGATGGTGTTAATCCGGTAATTACGCAGGATTTCTGTGTGGCTGAGGAAGCTGTAGTTGTAACAGTCAGACCTGCTCCGTAAGAAACTGTATAATTTACCGTTCCTGAATTATCGGTTGCATTCAGTAATAATTCCACACTGGTAGCTGTTACCGCTCCTTTAGTGGCTGTAAATGCTGTTGGTGCTTGTGTATCGGCTGCTTCTATCCAAATGGGAGACGAAACGGCTTCACCGCCGTCAGATTCGGTTACTTTCACATAGTAAAAATCACCGTGAGCAGTTGTAAGATTTGCAGATACATTAACTATAGGTGAATTGGGAGTCCATTCTTGTATTACATTATGCGCTTTGTCGTACAGTTTGATAGTAGTAAATACTTCTCCATCCTCATCACTTGCCTGAACTTGAACCATATATGTGCCTGGAATCACGGTTGATCCCATTTCCAAATTGTTTATTTTGAATGAGAGAGACAAATTTTTATCCATTGTTGAATAAAAACGACGTGCTTGCATGGCTTGCCACAAATCAGTTCGTGTCAGATTGTTCGAAAGGATGGCCATACGATAATCTTCGCTGGTTCCCCAGGTTCCCAGGTGATTATCAGCTGCACCCGATGCTCCGATTTTCCAACCTAATCCTAATGCCTCTTCGTAAAATCCTTTGGAATTATCGTTAGCAGTATAACCATCGTTATAGTAGAACGAAGAGAAACCTTCTCCTTTGTTCCATAGTTCCATTCCTACAAATTTTTCAGAAGGTTTGCCTGTAAAATGATTAAATTCTATTCCATTAGTATTTTCACGCCCGGGATGATTAAAGAATGCTATTCCCTCACGGGTTGAGAGCCAGTTTTTTAATTTATCGAAAGTGTTAGTCGTTAATGCAGTGGTGTAGTCGGGAGTTCCAACTACCGTCACATGTCCGTAGTATCCGTAGTAGGACCATTCGAAGCCATAAAAAGTGCTGAATACACCATCTTGATTTATTGCATCGGCCTGCGCTTTAGTGTCCGCCCATTCTAATGAATCTATTTCCGTATCATGATCCGAAAGACCCAAAAAATCTAATTTAGCGATATTTTTGGCGTATTTATATGCCGAGTTGGGAGTTCCACCTCCATCGGAATAGTTAGTATGATTATGTAAATGACCGTAATATACATTGTAGCCTCCAATTGATGGGGGAGTTGCGTTTATCATTATACATGCAAAAAAGCTTAAACTGACTAGTAGTGTTTTCATCTGGATTACATTTTGCAATTCATTTAAAAAAGAAATAACATATTATCTAGCTCAAGTAAAAACACTCGTACAGAAGAAAAAAAAACAATTGTAGATGTCTAATCACCGGGATTTTATTTTGAGGTGATAACTTTTCTTATCTTCCCCAAATACACATTCTATTATTTTATTTTGTTCGAAAATACAACGGATTACATTTAGCCATTGTTGTAACTATTTAAAATACAAGCGAAAACAGCCTTCGCCTATACAACTATAAAAACAACTCTGACTAAATATTTGTTTAGGTTCATTTTATTTTATTTTATCGAATAATTTATAAAGCTTAAATTAATGTAAGTTCGAAATAAGCAAATACCTATGAATCAATAGAAATTAATATCAGAATCCTGAAAGGATTCAATTCACATTCAAGTCCATCTGACTTGTAAAATAGTGAAATTCAAAAGAATTTTATACCAAGTTCACCTTATTTTAGAAAGAAAACAGCACATGTCAATTTGCATTAGAGAGTATAGTCTCATACAAATTGGCATGTGCTGTTTTTAGGGAGGTAGTGGGAGCAAAGACTCTTTATTGCCGTCTGGCTTTTCCTGTAATTGATTGTATGGAAAGTTTTATTACGCTAACTCTGTCATATAATGTATCAATGTATTCATTTCCTTCTTTAATGAAATCGGCAGAATATTTTTTAATGATGCTTCTTAATGCTTCCCGTTTTTCGTTTCCAACTATTTCTGATGTTGTTCCGGACACAATAGCGCTTTCGTAAAGCGTTCCAAAGTCCGACGGAATAACGGTAGTATTTCCAACCACGCAAAAAGAAACTCTGTTGTTTATGCGCAGATAATCAAGTTTCGAACCTGCAGCAGCACCATGAAAGTAAATGTTAGTATCGTCCAAAACGTAGTTCAGCGGTATTCCATAGCCCTCGTTTTCCGGATTACACATTGATAGTATTCCATATTCTCCTTTTGTTAGTATCTCAATGGCCTCATTCTCTGTTATTGCTCTATCCTTTCTTCTCATTATTTTTTGATTATTTATCTTTTCAGGGTTACAAATCCTTTTCGCGTATGAACGTTCTTATTTATATCGGTGAAATTCAGGTAATAGTAATAGGTGTCGTTGTCTACTTTTTTGCCTTTGTATGTTCCATTCCAGCCTGCATTACCCTTGTAGAGCAGCATACCATTCCGGTCTAAAACCTGCACTTCGTACCCGGTCATAAACAGATCGTTCACTCCATCACCGTTTGGCGAAAAAACATTGGGGATAAACGGTACTACTTCAATTTTTTTCGTGCTGGTACTTGTACAGCCAATACTATCCTTAGCGGTTAGTGTAATCGTATATTCGGGTATATTTCCGTCGATAGTATAGGCATAATTGATGGTTGTCTGATTAGTTGTTGTTCCATCGCCCAACTCCCAATTGTATCTAACTTTTTTTTCGGGTGTGATGCTAAGCGTTACTGAATTATGTCTGAGATCTATCGTCTCGGCTGAAACGGTAAAATCGCTGTTGGGAGCAGGATTCACAGTGGCATGGGTGGTAGCTTTGGCTGTTTGCCCGAGTGCATCGGTTACAGTCACACTGTACGTTCCGGT
This sequence comes from Paludibacteraceae bacterium, assembly GCA_942493025.1. Lineage (GTDB taxonomy): Bacteria > Bacteroidota > Bacteroidia > Bacteroidales > Paludibacteraceae > Paludibacter. Next base: position 1,329,259 of record OW818663.1, on the reverse strand, counting down.
AGCAGCAGTGGTGGTATTGGACAGTACCGGATTCTGATTGGTGGACGTAAAACCGTTTGGACCTGTCCATGCATAAACAAAGGGTGTGGCATCGCCTGCCGGAGCAGCGTTGAACTGAATGGGCTGTCCCTGACACACCGGACTTATATTGGTAGCTGTTATTTTCACCGGATCGGTATACAGCGTACTTAATAAAATGTCATCGATATAATAATCGTTTCCATTGACAAGCGAATATTTGTTTTGAAGTCCGGCTGTAACGTTGTTTAAAGTTGCTGATGCCGATAATGGAACAGGGAAGACTAATGTATATTTCGTCCAGGAGCCCTCAGCATCAAGTATAGGTCCCGCAAATGTAGTAGTGGTATTGTTGTTTTGATTTACTACTTCCATCGAAAATTGCGAGCTGCGTGCCACCACATATATCCAAAACGAAAACTGATAGCGGAATCCGGTTTTTAGAATTACCGGACGTTTATATATATAGTTCACAGTAGTACCCGCATTCACCACCATTACCGCTCCATCCGCATTACCGGTGTGATCAGTGGCGTAATAGGATTTGGCACCTCCGGGTAAGGTTGCAGTGGGACTTGTAGAGGTCCAGAAATAGGAAGCCGGACCTGCATCTGCAATATGTCGGGGATCGACAACTGCATAATAATTATCCTGGATCTCCTTTTCGCTAGAAGTACCACTAGCACTAGCAAACGCGTAACTTCCGCCGGGCATATAAGGTGTGGTTACACGGGTAATATGTTTTCCGAAATCATCAAAAAAGATCGTGTCACCATAGGTTGTTGTTTGCGCATGCGCAGTTGTCAGCAACAATCCGAAGAAAAAAGCGACCGTGGTCAGGAGCATTTTTTTGTTAGAGATCATCATATCTTTATAAATAATTTAGGGTTAGCAAACTATAGTGTTTATTTATAGCGTCTGCAAATTTAATAAAAATAAGATTATATCCACTATGCCACCAATTTTAGGACAAAAAGAAAGTGGGAGCATAGCCAGCCAAACACAGTTAATCTCACAGCATATTGCTTGTAATCAAATCCAAAACCGTGTACCTTTTATTTTCCAAACTGTTTATCAATGCTGCTTCAATAATCATCTTAACCCCCTTGGCATACGAATCATGTCCCAATACCTTTGTTTCTATTGTTAGTTCGTCGTTTCCATCCCTGATCACAATTTTATGATAAGCATGTTTTCCCAGGTATTCTTCAGGTATTCCTATCACGTTTTGTTGCACCTCCGGATTGCGTACCGATACGATCTTGTCGACCGGAAATCTCAGTGAATTTGCAAAAGCATAGGCTGTTCCGGGTTCAGTTGTTTTTGTAGACTGATGAGATTCGGTAATGGAAATCGAATAGTTTTCAAAGTTTCGGCCATTTGCTTTGAGCATATTTAATGTTTTCAACACCAGGATAGAGGTGTTGGGACAAATAATAAGCGGAAAATCAGGTTTTAGAGTTTCTGTTTCCAGTCCGGTGGACAGTTCTATAAATATGGTTTTTGTTCTGGCACAAAACTCCAGACATTCTTTCAGTTGCCTCCCCGAACCGGCATGCACCAGTATCGCCTTTTCATCGAGTGTTTGGCAGTGTGTATCCCATTTCAGTATTTCGCACGATTGAAATGATAACCCGGAACTTAGTATCGCATTGGCCAACTTGCCGGAACCGGCTACAAATATCTTTATTTTCTCCATTTTTTTTGTTTTCTCTTCTTTTCGCAATTCCTTATTGATAACAATATCAATCCACAATAAAGCGCATATTTCTTTTTATCTCCGTTACGTTTGGGATGTCCGTCAGCATCTCGAGCAATTGAAAGGCTACATCAATGCTGGTGGCAGGCCCGGTTGAGGTAACAATGTTTTTGTCTATGACCATTTGCTTATCCAACACATTTGCTCCGAAATCAGCTAACTGTTTCCGTCGTGCACCGTCATTCAAATCCCAGGTGGTAGCATTTCGGTTTCTTAATACGCCTGCTTTGCCAATGGGTAAAGCACCCACACAAATAGCAGCAATACACTTCCCCTTTTTATCGAATTCCCGTATCAGGTTAAGAAACCGTTCGTCATACGCATCTTCGTAAAAGCCTGCATCACCCGCACCGCCCGGAATAGCAAGCGCGTCAAAATCATCAACGTTGATCCGGTCGAAGGCCATTTCCGGTTGTACAATCAGATTCCAATAGCATTTAATGGTTGGTCGTAATGCCGTAGTTATCATATCAACCGATTCGAATCCCGATTCTCTGCTCCAGCCAAATACATCGGTAAAGGCGCTGGCTTCGTACGCTTCAAATCCCTGAGCCAAAAATAAGAGTACCTTTTTTGTCATGTTTTTGTTTCGTTTTCTGGTTTGTAGTAGACTATTTCTTTTATGAGCATATTAAGGGTTTTATGCTAAAATATAATTATCTGAATGATTCCTCTTTTATCGAAAGCTACTTATTGCACCGCACAAACTTCTGCAGTAAGTCTATCCAGATTTTGTTCATTACTCGGTATTACAATATGTGCAACACTTTCTGCAACCTCATCACTATCAAATTCTTGAATCCATTCGACTAAAGAACCTTTTTGCGACGGTTTTATCAGGATAGTCAACGTAAAATTTGGTTGAGAATGATGCCTGATAACCACTTTTTCATTTGGAACAATATCAATAAATTCTGCTTCATTCTGATAGTCTCTTTCATCGGGACCATGCATCACGAATGACCATTTTCCACCGGGTTTAAATTGAAACTGATGAAAGGTATTTGTGAAGCCGGAAGGCCCCCACCACTTTGCAAATCTTGCAGGATCATTGAAAGCAGCAAAAATATTCACAGGAAGAGATGGTATATCCCTGGAGGTTTTGAATGTTTTCATAAATCTATTTTTTAATTAGCGTGAGTTCGATATAGCATTTATATTATTTCAATTGTACTACTCAGATTTATAAGAAGATTTGGGGTTGATTGCTAATAATTCAACTAAGGTTTCTCTTCATGTTTATGACCTTATTCCCTGTTTTTCAACCTTAGTAGTGCATATTTGGCTATTTGCATTAACCTTATTCTTTCATTGTCATTTTTTATATTGAAATATTTGGCACTATTGCTTTCATTGGAAAATATTCATATTTATTTATTTTTCCTGCCGGGTCATTTGCAATGAAGTCTTTTAGTTCTTGTTCATTGTCAACCGCTACAATTCCCAGTCCATAAATTACTTTTGGATCAATAACAGGTCCGAAAGCGTAAACTTTTCCCTGTTTCAGCTTTTCAGTCCAGTAAGCCACATGCTGTACCATAATTGCCCTTTCATCGTCCGTCATTGTCATTGCAAAATCAGGTCTTGAAGGGTTTAAATAAACGGCATAAAATTGTTTTTCCATATTGTTTGTTTTTGATTGATATGACTGTGTTGTTATAATGCCCACTGACGATCGAGCCTATAGCCATTTGTCCGTCGACTGGCGGACAAGGTGAATGCAGGCTTGCCTGCGGCAGGCAGGAGCAAAGCTGCCGAAATGCACAGCTTGTCCCGATTTATCGGGATCAGCTAGCCAATGCACATACGAGACGTGTGTTAGGCGGTCGTTATTTCCTTTACCAATCCAACTTTGATTGTGATTCTACGTCCCAAAACGTGCCTGTTTCAAAGTCACTTATTATGTAATCAAATAGTTTAATTGCAGATTCTTCGGGTGAAAGTCTACCGTTATCAATATTACTCTCTGCGATAGTCGTCCTTACCCAACCTGGGTGTATAGATACAACCCTTAAACTCGGCTTTAGTCTGTTTGAAAGAATTTTAGTGTACATATTCAATGCACTTTTAGACATTCGGTATGCTACAGAGTCAATGCGTTTACAGTTTTCAATCGACCCCATTTCGGAGGATATATTTACAATACTTCCACCTTGATTTATTATTTCAATTAGCGATTCTGTAAAAAGAACTGTACCGGTTACATTTACTTCAAAAGTCTGTTTAAACGATTCTTCTGTCGGTAAATCAAGATCTAAGTCGGGACCAATCCCCGCATTATTTATCAAAATGTCTATTTTGGACTTCTTCTTGATAACTTTAGCAGCATCTCTAATACTCGATGAATTAGATAAATCAAGTTCGATCATATCTAAGTTTGGATGAGATAAATTATCAATTTTACCATTTCTAGAAGCTCCTATTACTTTGTAACCTCTCTCTAAAAATAATTTAGTCAATGCAAATCCAATACCCCTACTTGCTCCTGTTATTAGTACTCTTTTAGTCATTTTTGAAAATTGTCAATAATTTATTAATCTTTTGTCGTTAAAGAGGATGCGAAAATAGAAATGCCCTTTTCTCAAATCCAAGTTTCATATAGAATTTATGTGCTTCTTCACGGTGAAATCCAGAATCCAATTCCAAACGTTTCAATCCTTTGTTCTTAGAATCTATTATTGATTCTTTAATCAACATTGTACCAAATCCTTTTCCTCTTTGTTTTTCATCAACTACCATTGCATACATGTAAGATATGTATCCGGCTAGCCACAAATTGTTCACAATTGCATAGGCGCAAAATCCAATCAGTTCGTTGGAATAGTCAAGACATAATAATTCATCTGTGTCAGAATTTACGCCTCGGTTAAACACAATTCTTAATGCATTTTTATCTAACTCCTTATTTGGCCAAAGTTGCTCAAACAATGGATAGACTTTCTCAAAATCGTTTTCTGTCGCTTTTCTTATCTTAATGTCCATTATATCTTAATTTGTTGGGTTAGATAGTTCATGGTTGTCTTTTTTTTTCTCAGAATGCCGCTAATGACCGAGACTATGGGCATTTGTCCGTCAGCTTACGGAAGGAGCGTTCACTGTGCGCTATGACCATTATTTTCTTTAAATTTTATATACTATAAAAAAATCAAGGATTTGTTTCTGTGCTTATTCGTCTCCCGATTCAATTGTATTCTTATCTATGTCATATGTAAAATAAATAGATAGAACTGGAGAATAAACTTTAAACTGTTTTAATCCGGAAAGACTTCCATAAAGTTTAAATGTACATATGTCTGTAGCTGAAATAAAAGGTTCAGTTCGAAGGTGGCTATGCGTAATACCTCTTACAGTTTCTCCGTTAAACTTTGTCGTCGTTGAGATTAACCTTGAATGGAATTTTCTCCAAGAAGTTATTTCTCCGTTTTTATCTGCAAAGAAAATATAGTCGTTACCAAATGGAATAACATCTGATTTAGAAGTTCCAGCAATAATGTAAAGTTTATAGCCTAATTGATAAGGAATCAACTCTATATTCAAATTATAACCTTCAGGACAGGATATTTGATATTTTGAAGTGAAAATCTCTTCAAGTAATTTCTTCTTAATTGATTGTAGTTTTTTTTCTATCTCATTTAGTTCTCTGCTGATAAGGTTTTCCTTATTGGGAATTGAAAAATCTTTTAAATAAGTCATTTCATAAATGCAATTGTCCTGACCTTTGTCAAGAATAATTGCTTTTATCGAATCTCCTGATTGATAAATTAAATAACCTCCAAATTTCGTTTTAATATCTTTCAATTCTAAGGCTTGGTCGGTCGATACCCAAGCCACTTTTTCGTACTGATACAATAGATTTCCTTCAACAACAATTGAATCTGTCTTTTGTTTTATTTCTTCTTTTGATAAAGTCACTTGTGCATTGACTATGAATGCAGTGAAAACAAATAGTAGTAAAAAGACCTTTTTCATGATATTATAATTTAAAATTTTCTCGAACTAACTAACCTGTCTGGATTTGTTTGTCAGACGACGGAGGGACGTTTGCCATCGCGAATTTATCGGGGTCAGTCAGTCAATGAACTAAAGTGTGCTTTAGGGCTAAGAGATTGGTTGTATATTAGTTGTTTTGTCAATCGTATTTGTATTCTTCGTCATTATTCACTTTTATAGGGTAACCATTCCTATTGTATTCATAAGTTGTTTTGGAAGTAGAAAATTTGTCAGTTCCCGGAACCTCTTCATATAAAACAGAATTGGATTCAGTAACATTATTCGTATTTGTATATATACCCGGGTGTCCGAGATGTTTGTAAATTTTAAACGGATTATTCTTGTCATCGTATTTAAAGGATGTCTCTCTGATTAAATTTGGTTTAGACCCAACTGCAAAAAGATAACTATATTGTTTCTCATTTAAAACATTTCCTTTGCCGTCATATTCATAAGTGTAGAATTGAGTAACGATATTCTGTTCATTCTGTAAATTATATTTGACTATTCTGTCTCCAACATATTCAAGGCTAATCATTGATGTATACTCAAATTGATCGTTTTTTTTGATATAATATTTTTGCCTAAGTAGCTTTCCATCTGTATTATATTCAAAAATACTGTTTGCAGTAAAAGTTGAGTTTTGAGATGTCATTAATTCACTTTTAATGTGAAATGTAGAAGAATAAATGGCAGGATCAATAGCAATCTCTTGTTTTATTAATTGACCATTATTATCGTAAATATATTTATTGCAAAAGTAGAAGCTCTGATCTTCAATTATTTTATTTTCATCGTTATAAATAAATTTCTCAATGACTTTTCCGTTTGAAACAATACTTTTAATTGAATAATTACCGTTCACAACAATCGGGTCATCAGAACAAGACGCAATTATAGTGAGTACTATAATTAGAGCGCTGATTAAATTAAATGTCTTTTTCATGTTTTTTTATTTTTTAGCTGTATTCTTGTAGAAAATCTACTGCTGACAGCACTTTTCGTCCTTTCTTTTGTCTTTTCTTCCCTGCGACAACGTACTAAAACCGGTCGCTTTCTCCATAACTACTTTTTCCTCCACGCTCGCCAGAATGAAGTTTCACGATAACAATCGGGATCTGCGACGCCTGCAAGCGGGAATACGGTTCAACCGACGCTTCACGTCTATCCGTCCACTGACGGACTGGGTCGTGCCGACCGCAGGAAGCCTATGTATTATGGGGTCGTTTTTTTTTCAATCGTTACAACTGAAATTTTAGTCGCGATCATTCTCCTAGGTTTCCAGTTTGTTTTCTTTTCTCCGTTAGAAAATAATTCACTTCGGCGGTAACATCACTTTCCCCTGTTTATGTACAACCTTCTTTTTCGATTTTTCAATATAAGATAATAAATTCTGATAGTTTTTTAAAAGAGTTTTATCGCTATAACCGCCTAGTTTAATGTTATATATTGCATCATGTCTAACACTCAACGCAATTTCTGCGTGATAACCGTCATAAAGTTTAGAGTATTTAGTCGTGTCATCCGTTAGATTTAATGTGTCAGGTTGAAATAGTTTAGCTGTCAGTCGGTAAATTGTGTCAAGTTGAGTTCTGTTAAGCAGATATTGGGTAGTCTCAATTGGCACTCTGTCATAGTAATTATCTCCAAATTTCTCGTTTTTCTTGTATTTGTATGTCGTATATTGTAATAAGTTGTCTTCGTAAAAAATCAAATTATGATTGTCGTCAAACTCATCGCTTACGTTAATCAGATATTTAAAATCTTTTTCCGAGTGTTCTACACTTATTGTAATAAAGAAATCATAATTCCGATATTTTTTCTGAGCATTTTCAGTTATATTCTTTGTCGTTGCTTTGTCATTTGAGTTAATGCAACCACATAAAAGAATTAAGAGGATTATCGTAATGTAGTTTTTCATATTGTGTCTTTCTTTTTTTTTTCTAAAATGCCCCATAACGACCGAGGCTATGGGCATTTGGCGGTTTGCGGGAGCATTCGCTGTCGTGAAACGACAAAGTGAATGCGGGAGCAAAACCGCCGGAATGCACGTCAGCCAGCCAATGCGCATAGGCGTGTGTTGAACTAAACCGTTCCGGTAAATGAGAATAGTGATAATTTTGAAGCTTACAAACTTCAAAAAATATCATTATGAATCAAAACAAATCTTTCCAGAGTTTGCAGACCAAAGAGATGCAAATTCGCAATTACAGTCCACGCACCATTGATACCTATTGTAAACTGCTTTGCAATTTAGAAAAAGAATTTGGGAAATCATTGTATGAGATTACCACCGAAGACTTTAAATCGAAGTTGCACTTCATGATTACCAAGAAAGGGGCCTCTACCTCCACTGTAAATCAACTTATCAGTGCATTCAAAATCTTTTATGTAGATGTTTGTCATCGAGAATGGGAAGAATTTCATGTAAAACGACCACGCTCAGAGAAAAAACTACCTATTGTCTTGTCATTAGAAGAAGTCGGGCGGATGATTTCTGTAACAAATAATTTGAAACACAAATCCATCCTTATGCTTACTTATTCTGCCGGCTTACGCAGAATGGAAGTGTTGCAAATCAAACCAAAAGACATTGATTCGCAGCGCATGCAGGTTCGGGTAGTACAAGGAAAGGGGAAAAAAGACAGATATACTATTCTCTCTCAAAAAACACTCGAAATACTCCGTGAATACTACAAGGCAGAAAGACCAACAACGTTTCTTTTTGAGTCCAGCAGACATAAAGGACAGCCCTTGTCAGAAAGATCCATGGAACATATCGTTAAGAACAGTGTAAAAAAGGCAGGTATAAAAAAAGATGTTTCATTTCACACCTTGCGCCATTGTTTTGCTACGCATTTATTGGAAGCAGGCGTAAACCTGAGGCAGATACAACAGTTCATGGGTCATACTTCGTTTAAAACCACAGCCGTATATTTGCACGTAGCTCATATAAAAACCAATGAGTTTACTTCTCCATTGGATAAAATAGACTTGTATTGATTTTATCCAATGGGAAATAAAAAGCAAACCATAGAAATTGCTGACATTTTCCGGGATTACAAACACGACTTAGCAGACAATCTTACTCTTTGTGCTGTTCAGCAAAAAGCTTTTGATGATATTGTAACTTGCCGGACATCCGAGCTGGGTGGCCATGCTTTATACTGCAATAACTGTGATAATAAGGTTCAATCATACAACTCGTGCCGTAATCGTAATTGCCCCAAATGTCAGTACATAAAACGAATGCAATGGGTGGATAAGTTAGCTGCGAATCTTCCTGCGGTAAAACATTTTCATATCGTGTTTACCATTCCATCCTGTCTGCATAATTTATTTTATCTCAATCAACAAGTTTCTTACAGCTTATTATTCAAAGCCGTCGGAAAAACATTGGTTCAATGTGCTAAGAATACGGAATATCTTGGAGCGCAAGCCGGAGCTGTTGCACTGCTGCATACCTGGGGGCAAACTCTGGCATATCATCCACATATCCATACCATAGTTCCTGCCGGTGGATTATCGGATGATGGAATGGAATGGATACCCAGTGCCAAGAAGTTTTTTGTTCCGGTAAAGGTGTTGAGTGCTGTTTTTCGGGGTATTCTATGTCGGTTATTGGAAGAAGCTGTCAATAAAGGAGAAATAAAACTCCCTGAGGATACTGCCTGTTTTCAAACACTGAAAACAAAATGCTATAATAAGAAATGGGTAGTATATGCCCAAAAGCCGTTTTCTTCGCCTGACAATCTTATCCGTTATCTGGGAAATTACACCCATCGAGTAGCTATTAGCAATCACCGTATTATCGATTACAAAGATGGCAAGGTCACTTTTTACTACAAAGACAACAAAGCAGGGGGAACAAGAAAAACCATGACTTTGGAGGCCGATGAGTTTATCCGACGATTTATGCAACACGTTTTGCCATCGGGATTTTGCAAAATCCGCTACTTCGGGTTTATGGCAATGTGTAATATGAAGACACAACTCAGTTTGTGCTATTCACTTATTCTAACGCCGGCTTACTTATCTAAATTAGATGGATTACAAGCTCTGGAAGTATTACAAATACTATCAGGGAAAGATCCTATTGTATGTACAAAATGTAACAAAGGCAAATTGACTATAATTCCAAATAACATGGACTTACCCTTAGAACCGGGATAAAGCTATTTAATACAAAGGCGTTCTTTTTCTTTATTGACAAACCCACGCGATGATGATCAAAATCATGCTGGAAAAGTTATGTCCTTATGTGTCGTGAAATTAGTATAAAACAAATTAATATGCTCATAAAACTACCTTGTTACAACCTTTTATACCCTAAACCAAAAACAAAAATACCACCCTTTTATTTACTTCTCCCATAGCAATCGGTTCCGTTCAACTCTGTTTTATTCACCATTTCCGTCCGTACATTAAATAAATTTTGTTTTTATTCGAAATGTTGTAACTTTTAGTTAACTTTGACTCGCGAAAACGATGAATAAAACACTAAGATGTTAGGCACAGTTATTTGTCTTTCAATGCTAATTCCAATTCACTTATTAATTGCGACAATCGTTTTCTGTCTATTCTCATATCATTCGAGTCGTCGTAAACGATAAAATTGTTTCTTTCAATTGATTTGAGAAGTTTTACATCAGTTTTTTCTGGGTATAATTGCGAACGTTCACCCCAAATATGTAGTAAATACCAAAAATCTGTTTCGACAGTTGTGTTTAGGTTTGATTTAAAACGTTCATGATATTTCGTAACCCAAGTACCTTGTTTTACCGAAATGTTTGTCGTGTCTGTTTTAAATGTGATTAATAATGAGTCTCTTATCGTATAAATGTTTTTTAGCGTTTTATTGTCAAGATTTTTATAGTCTTCTGGTGTTGTTGCTTGTCTATATGAATTATAGTCGTGAAATAAGTTTACACAAAGTAGATACTCAAATTTAGGTTGCACAGTGTCGCTTTTGACTAAATCGGAAGTGTTGGTTATATAAACACAAGCTTTTATTCCAATTACTTTCGTTGAATTAATTTTATCGAGTCGTTTAAGTGCAATCGTTTCAATAGAATCTTGTAGCTGATATTTCAACCGATATAATTTGTCTGAGTTTACATAATTTGAATCAATAGCATAATAGTAATATAATACTTGGTTTAGTAATGGTTTTAATTCTTTTGTATAATTTTCGGGAGCATTCTCAATCAATCGTCTGATTGCACTGAAGTTGCAGTCTATATTATTCCATGATTTTATTTGTTTCTTTAATTTCAAAACTAATGAATCTTGTTCGGAATTGCTTCTGACTTTTTGTGAGTAATTTGAGGCTTCAATATTGTAAATATGTCCTGTCAAACATACAAAAACAACAATAAAAAGTTTCTTCATATTATTAGATTTAATTTTCTGTAATTGCGTCGTTTTTCTTTTTCTATAATTGTGCCTAACGACCGAGGCTATGGGCACGGGCGGTTTGCGGGCGTATTCGCTGTCGCACAGCGACAAAGTGAATGCGGGAGCAAAACTGCCGGAATGCACGTCAGCCAGCCAATGGACATAGGCGTGTGTTGAACTAAACCGTTCCGGTAAATGAGAATAGTGATAATTTTGAAGCTTACAAACTTCAAAAAATATCATTATGAATCAAAACAAATCTTTCCAGAGTTTGCAGACCAAAGAGATGCAAATTCGCAATTACAGTCCACGCACCATTGATACCTATTGTAAACTGCTTTGCAATTTAGAAAAAGAATTTGGGAAATCATTGTATGAGATTACCACCGAAGACTTTAAATCGAAGTTGCACTTCATGATTACCAAGAAAGGGGCCTCTACCTCCACTGTAAATCAACTTATCAGTGCATTCAAAATCTTTTATGTAGATGTTTGTCATCGAGAATGGGAAGAATTTCATGTAAAACGACCACGCTCAGAGAAAAAACTACCTATTGTCTTGTCATTAGAAGAAGTCGGGCGGATGATTTCTGTAACAAATAATTTGAAACACAAATCCATCCTTATGCTTACTTATTCTGCCGGCTTACGCAGAATGGAAGTGTTGCAAATCAAACCAAAAGACATTGATTCGCAGCGCATGCAGGTTCGGGTAGTACAAGGAAAGGGGAAAAAAGACAGATATACTATTCTCTCTCAAAAAACACTCGAAATACTCCGTGAATACTACAAGGCAGAAAGACCAACAACGTTTCTTTTTGAGTCCAGCAGACATAAAGGACAGCCCTTGTCAGAAAGATCCATGGAACATATCGTTAAGAACAGTGTAAAAAAGGCAGGTATAAAAAAAGATGTTTCATTTCACACCTTGCGCCATTGTTTTGCTACGCATTTATTGGAAGCAGGCGTAAACCTGAGGCAGATACAACAGTTCATGGGTCATACTTCGTTTAAAACCACAGCCGTATATTTGCACGTAGCTCATATAAAAACCAATGAGTTTACTTCTCCATTGGATAAAATAGACTTGTATTGATTTTATCCAATGGGAAATAAAAAGCAAACCATAGAAATTGCTGACATTTTCCGGGATTACAAACACGACTTAGCAGACAATCTTACTCTTTGTGCTGTTCAGCAAAAAGCTTTTGATGATATTGTAACTTGCCGGACATCCGAGCTGGGTGGCCATGCTTTATACTGCAATAACTGTGATAATAAGGTTCAATCATACAACTCGTGCCGTAATCGTAATTGCCCCAAATGTCAGTACATAAAACGAATGCAATGGGTGGATAAGTTAGCTGCGAATCTTCCTGCGGTAAAACATTTTCATATCGTGTTTACCATTCCATCCTGTCTGCATAATTTATTTTATCTCAATCAACAAGTTTCTTACAGCTTATTATTCAAAGCCGTCGGAAAAACATTGGTTCAATGTGCTAAGAATACGGAATATCTTGGAGCGCAAGCCGGAGCTGTTGCACTGCTGCATACCTGGGGGCAAACTCTGGCATATCATCCACATATCCATACCATAGTTCCTGCCGGTGGATTATCGGATGATGGAATGGAATGGATACCCAGTGCCAAGAAGTTTTTTGTTCCGGTAAAGGTGTTGAGTGCTGTTTTTCGGGGTATTCTATGTCGGTTATTGGAAGAAGCTGTCAATAAAGGAGAAATAAAACTCCCTGAGGATACTGCCTGTTTTCAAACACTGAAAACAAAATGCTATAATAAGAAATGGGTAGTATATGCCCAAAAGCCGTTTTCTTCGCCTGACAATCTTATCCGTTATCTGGGAAATTACACCCATCGAGTAGCTATTAGCAATCACCGTATTATCGATTACAAAGATGGCAAGGTCACTTTTTACTACAAAGACAACAAAGCAGGGGGAACAAGAAAAACCATGACTTTGGAGGCCGATGAGTTTATCCGACGATTTATGCAACACGTTTTGCCATCGGGATTTTGCAAAATCCGCTACTTCGGGTTTATGGCAATGTGTAATATGAAGACACAACTCAGTTTGTGCTATTCACTTATTCTAACGCCGGCTTACTTATCTAAATTAGATGGATTACAAGCTCTGGAAGTATTACAAATACTATCAGGGAAAGATCCTATTGTATGTACAAAATGTAACAAAGGCAAATTGACTATAATTCCAAATAACATGGACTTACCCTTAGAACCGGGATAAAGCTATTTAATACAAAGGCGTTCTTTTTCTTTATTGACAAACCCACGCGATGATGATCAAAATCATGCTGGAAAAGTTATGTCCTTATGTGTCGTGAAATTAGTATAAAACAAATTAATATGCTCATAAAACTACCTTGTTACAACCTTTTATACCCTAAACCAAAAACAAAAATACCACCCTTTTATTTACTTCTCCCATAGCAATCGGTTCCGTTCAACTCTGTTTTATTCACCATTTCCGTCCGTACATTAAATAAATTTTGTTTTTATTCGAAATGTTGTAACTTTTAGTTAACTTTGACTCGCGAAAACGATGAATAAAACACTAAGATGTTAGGCGCAGTTTTTTTGTCGTTCTTTTCTTATTTTCAATAGAATAAAGCAGTCGTAAATTGTCATTGTCGCACTCCAAATTAAGCAAACCCAGAATCCCCATAATCTAGTGTCGTTAAAGACGTTCAACGAATGAGATACAGACAAGAAAACAAGTCCTAAAGTATTTATCAATAGGAAAATGTTGTTAAAGTCTTTTAGCTTTATAATCAGTCCAATTATCCACAATATAAAAGCTATTCCTAAGCCATAACCTAATTCAAGAAATGAGAAATAGTCGATTAGACTTGCAATTCCAGTGTAATTTTCATTTGGTCTAAGAAGCAACGTCAATATTGTTGATTTTTTTGCTATTTGTGCTGACAATTCTTTGTCTTCGATTTTTGTTTCTGTTTCTTTTTTCTCAGTCTTTTGAGTCGTGTTGCCAAATGCAGCTGTCTTTAAAGTATCTGATTTCTCATTTTCTTTAGTCAATTTACTGCTGTCTTGTCTTAAAGTGTCGACGGCAACAACCGTTGAGTCTACAGCTGGTGCGTTCTCTGCTTGTTTAGGTTCACAACCTCGTGGAAAGAATGGAAGAAAGAAAGTCAGTAGCAATCCGATTTGCAAAAGTTTCGATAATTTGAGTCTTGTTTCCATTGTATTTTTTTTAACTTGCGCCTAACGACCGAGGCTATGGGCATTTGGCGGTTTGCGGGAGCATTCGCTGTCGTGGAACGACAAAGTGAATGCGGGAGCAAAACCCGCTAAATGCACGTAGCCCAGCCAATGAACATAGGCGCGTGTTAGGCGGTCGTATTTTGTTGTTTTAGAATCGTATATATCTTATTAGTTTGCCTGTTTTTTCGTCTTTAAGTTCCATCTCTGTCTCGGTCAGTTTTATAACTTCAGACTGAGAAGAAAGGTCGTCAATTTTCGTAGTTAACGTGTTGCTTACTGTATCAAGAATATATTTCCCTTTCAATTGACTGTTTAATTCACCGTCAACTAAAATTTCAAGAGAGATAGAGTCGTTTTCGTAGAATGTTACCTTATCTGTCGCGTTTAATCCAGTATTATTTACAACGTCTCTCATTTTCCAGCTTCCGATAATTAATTTCGGATCAAGTTGCTTACTACTGCATGAAATTGAAGTCAAAAGCAACAGAGTAATAATAATATTTTTCATTTATTCAGTCGTTTAAAAAATTCAGTTCACCTTTTTTTATCTTTTTGGTGTATTGTTTCGGCTTCCCGTTTTTGTCTGTAAATCCAATTACAACTCCGTCTTTTTCTGGCAAATATAATAGTCTGAAATTTCCTTGTCCAACATAAATGTCTGCAATGTAAGAAACAGAAGTCGATTCCCAGTCATCTTTATTTGCCTTTCCCCAGTCAACCAGCTTTCTATACTTGTCAGAATTCACTTTAATTGTGTCTGGTTGTTCAAGTTGATTCCCAATCTTTAATTCAAACGGTAATTTCAAGTCGATATAATCATTAATGTCAATATGTTGTCTGCACCCGAAAAAGGTAAAAGTCAATATGAAAAGTCCTATAATTGCGATTGTTTTCTTCATAGATTTTACGTCTTTTTTCTTTTTCTAATATGCCGCATAACGACCGAGGCTATGGGCATTGGCGGTCCCCGTTACACGGGATGTTTCATTTGCGGGAGTATTCGCTGTCCGTCGGCTGACGGACAAAGTGAATGCGGGCTTGCCTGCGGCAGGCAGGAGCAAAACTGCCGGAATGCACAGCTTGTCCCGATTTATCGGGATCAGCCAGCCAATGAACATAGGCGCGTGTTAGGGGCTAGGTGCTTTTTTGTGAATGACTTTCTTTAGAAGTTTGCCATTTTCATAGTACATGTCAATTTTCTTAGTCCCATTTGTATTATATAGCACCCAGTGTCCTATTGGTACACCGTCTTCAATAATTGAGATTGCTTTTATTTTATTTTTGTCGAAATAAACAGTGTCCGTGCCACTATATCTCTTGTAATTCGAATGTGTCGCACAGTTAACCTTATAATAAATTCCATTCTTTTCGAAGACATAGTCATTCCATACTATTTCGCCTGGGTCTACTGTCCGACCACAAGAAACAATGATTAATGTTAAAATAAGAAATGTTAGTTTTGTTTTTGTTTTCAAAATTATCAATTTAGTTTTTCTCTTTTTATGACAATACAAATAACCCCGGATTTCTTAAAAGTAAGATACCAAGTCCTGCCAATAAAAGTCCCAATATAAATCCAATGATTGGTTGATAATGAATACCTTTCTCAAGAACACTTTCCTTATTATTACTTGTGTTATAAAAAACTGTAACTTCAGAATCTTTCGAATACTTTTCTACAGTTTTTCTGCTTATTTTTTTATTATAAGAAGTCATTAAATTCCCACCAAAGTAAATTTTCTTTGACTTGAATTCTTTGTCACTTATTTTATATGAATATTCTATTTCTGGTAAAAATTTATAGTCATTCACTTCTATAGAAGAATAGTCGGAGAGTTGTGATTTGAGAATGACTCCTTTTGTTTCATGCCATTTTCCAGTCGAATTTGACTTTATAATCAACCATAAATTATAAGAAAATAAAAGGATTCCTGTCGCCAAGATTATGTAGATAAATATTTCTAAATTCATAAGTTCATGTTTAAATGGAATTCTGGTCTTTTCTTTTTTTTTTTGCACTTGCCCCTAACGACCGAGGCTATGGGCATTTGGCGGTTTGCGGGAGCATTCGCTGTCGTGGAACGACAAGGTGAATGCGGGAGCAAAGACCGCCGGAATGCACGTCAACCAGCCAATGAACATAGGCGTGTGTTATGGGCAGTCCATTTTTGAGGTATTTTGTCATTCCTTCTACATCAACTTTCCCTTATCATAAACCTGACCTGTACGAAGGCATATTTTCTTTATGACTTGTTCAAATTCCTTTGTCCTAATTTTTTCGTTTGTTTCCAAAATTCCCAGTTTCGGCTACATCTATCGAGTCGCCTTCATCTTCTTCACATTCGACAAGAAAAGGAATATCTTTCCCAAATTTCTACAAAACGACATCATATTCCTCTTTTAATTGCCATTTTTCATTTTGTTTGTCCCAAGTGTATGAATTGTAAGAAGGTTCAAATTCCAATTTGCTAATCTTCTCCCATTCATTTGTCTCTGTGTTGAAAAAATACCTAATCATGGATTTGTCATCTTCTTCAATTTTACAATGCTTTTTCCATTCTTTTTCCTTTACGTCGAATTGATAAGAAACTTCGACATTGTCACCCTCTTTTTCATTCCTTTGCCAACATCCATAAGCTATTCTTTTGATAAATTCTGAAATTGCTGAATATATTTCAATATCATCTTCAATCGATTGTGGGTCTGTATTCTTTAACCGAGTAAGGGACAAACTTAGAATAAATTCAACTTGAGAACTCGAAAGTGAAAAATGAGCGATACATTCATCAATAAATTTATAATTTGAATCTGCAGAAAGAAATAAATGCAGAAATTCATTCATTTGGGGCAGAATAGCTGATAACCCAACCAACTCACTGAGATATGAATCTACTATCTTGTACTCATCCCAAAGTTGTACATCGTAAGAATCACATTCATTATTCCAGAAACTATACTTCTGAAAAAGCATACTTGCTAAGGATTCACTTTCATCAGATGGTAAATGAGTATTATCATACCTCCTTTTTAAAAAACTATAAGAGTCAAATATATCTAAAAATTCATGCAATGCTTGCCTATATTTTTCCAAAAACTCATATCTTTCCCCCATCTGCAGATATTGAATTTCTTTCTCAATCTGAAGAAGTTGTACTTCAGGGTTTTTCCAGAACTTAATGACTAGTGGTTCGTTATGTACCATTTTATAATTTAGAATCAGCTTAAAATCTTTTTACCAGTGGCACTACCAAATCTTGAACATCATTAAACGTCAGTCTGTGAGTTCCAGAAAACCATTCAAATTTCTCATAACGCTGAAGATACTCATTTTGACAATTTACAAGATTGTCTTTCTCACCAAAGAGTGCATAGGTGTTTTCGCGGTCAAAGGGCGTTATCCCTTCAAACTGAAACCTTTCCATCTCGTAATATTTATCACATAATGAATTGCTAACTTCGTAAGTTGTAGCACCATCTTTACGTGAATTTAAAAAAGCTTGAACACCTGTGTTTTTTCTCAAAAACTCCGACACGTGAAAAGCCGGATTAACCAATATCTTTTTATAACCGTGCATTTGTTGGGCAAACATTCCACCCATCGAAGTTCCAATTATTATATCGGGCAGTTCTGATTTACATATTTCTTGTAAAAGTCGTAAAGTTTCAACCGGATTTATAGGTAAATCTGGAGCAATAATTTGCACATCAGGCAACAATTGAGCTAAGTTTTTAGCTGTACTTGAATTGCCCGATGATGATAAACCGTGGATATATAGAAGCTTTTTATTCTTCATTGTTTAAGTTTATTCTTTACTTTTTCTAATTCATCCTGAGTTAGAATTTTATTCAGTTTTCTTTCTACATGAGCGTTTGGGTGTGGAAGAAATAAAAAGACTTTATCCATTTTAGAATTTTCAAAGAATTTTTCAGTAGTTTCAATTTGATACCTATTCTTTACAACATTTGATGCTTTTTCTCCTAAACAAATAATGATTTTTGCTTTAGTAATTTTGATTATTCTATCAAGATATTTATCAGCACATGTTTTCATTGCTTCTTGTACTCCCTCCTCATCCTTAGATTTGCAATGAACAATCTCTGTTAGTGCATAATCTTTACCTGCATTGGTAGATTTTGTGTCCAAAATAACACGGGCAATACTCCTTACTGCAGCCCAGAATCGAACCCAATTTTTCTTTTTCGAATAGTCGCCATCTTTCAATTGCGGACGTAGTTCATCTTTCACCCATATATTTTTATCTTCATTTTTATTAAATCGATTAATAAAAAAGTCTGAAACTTTACTTTTATCCCAATCACCTAAAGGATAATATTCTTCAGGGTTAAATGATGGATTTGAGCTTATAAATAGGATTTTACAGTTTTCTAAGTCACCATTCCATGGTTCTGGTAATTGGAAGTTTTTAACGCTATCACATCCTTGAGATTTGATGATTGTTTTACATGGAGAGTCCAGCTTTTCAGTAAGCCATTTTTGAGCGTTTTCACAGGTTGTAATTTCTTCAAGTAATTTTTCCATTTTAGTAGTTCTTAATGTTTGAAATTATTGTTTTTTTAGCACGGACAAATTAAAGAAATTAAGTTGACATAGCTTGGGTAATCTTGTACCAATTTTCGTTTTTTTTCTGATCTGTCAAACCGCTGCACTGTTCGGGTATAGCATCGTTAGTCATTGATTTTTTTTATTTTTTTGATTGCCCATAACGACCGAGGCTATGGGCATTTGGCGGTTTGCGGGAGCATTCGCTGTCGTGGAACGACAAGGTGAATGCGGGAGCAAAACTGCCGGAATGCACGTCAGCCAGCCAATGCGCATAGGCGGGTGTTAGGCGTCTGGCTTTTTCTTTAGTTGAATTGTTGCGTATAATGTGTATGTCAGAAATCCTAGTCCAGTTAAAAGAGAAATCCAAAACACCCAAGGTGCTTCTGTTTTTTTTTCTGCGTTATAGTCAGACAATGTCAAATATGTTTTGGTTTTGTCTCTTAGACCGTAAATATTTATAAATCTATAATTCAAAGTCTTGTCAAAAAAACCTAATGGTTTTTCTTTTGTGAGTTTCTTTTTAAACTCGTCTATCTTTATGTCAACAAGTATAGTGTCTCCTACTTTTACATTCGAGATAAGATTGCTTGTATTCGTTGCTGAAAATGCAATTCCATTAATCTGAAAGTCGAAATTTGGATATTCTTTCAGTGATAACTTTATAGAAGATCCTCCTTTCGCTGGTGTGTCTATCTTAATTTCATTTGTCACGATTTGTCGTAAAGTTGTAATGTCTTGGGCTGATAAAATAGTTTTCGAGTTGTCAAAGCTTATATATGAACCGAAAAGAAATATACAACTTAAAACGAATAAGAGTCCAATTTCCAATTTCGTGTTACTTTTCTTGATATTGGTTTTTTGTATATCTTTCTCCTTTTCTCGAATAATCGCCCCTTTTTTCTGCTCTGTTCTAACTTTGTAATTTCTCATCTTTTTATTTTTTAAGCTTGCGCCTAACGACCGAGGCTATGGGCATTGGCGGTTTGCGGGAGCATTCGCTGTCGTGGAACGACAAGGTGAATGCGGGAGCAAAACTGCCGGAATGCACGTCAGCCAGCCAATGAACATAGGCGTGTGTTATGCCCAGTGCTTTCGTTTGTTGTCAGTTACAAGTTTGTTGATTTGCTCAACTGCATTTTCAAATCTTTCATTCCAGTCTCCTTTTATTTCTACAATTTTAATTTGATGTTCTGTCAAAACTTGTCTGTGCGAGATGTCTAATAAATTTCTTTCTATTTCACTTAATCTAGTTCCGTCTTGTACATATTCAACATCGTTATTAAGGTAAAGATACAGATTTGCTTTATTTGTATTATAAATGTCTTCACTTACTTCAAGTTTTTCACCAAATGTATATTTTGAATAAGATTTAGTAATATGAATGTCAGTATCGATAATAACAAGAGGACTTTCTCCTAAAACTACACTTTCAATTCGTTTTGCGTGTTCTTGTGCTACAAGATGTAAGTCGTTAATGGAAAATGAATTTGAATCAGGAATTAATTCTCTTCCTGCTTCAGAGACAATACTGCATTTAAAAAATGTTGATAGTTTTTCTGTCAACGTTGTTTTTCCTGTTGATTCGGTTCCCAAAATTACAACTTTAAGTGCAAGATCAGTTTTGACACTGTTTGGTAAATACTTCCAATAACCAAAAAAATCGTTCCGGACAAAAGAAGCAGAAATCGGAATAATCTTTTTCAAAGGATCAAATGGTATATGTTTGATATTCATATATTTTGCTACAAATTCTCCATAGGGTTCAGAAGTAACCAACATAGAATAATCAGGCAATTCTTTTTTAAAAACAACAGCCCATATTTCTGATATTTTCTCAGAAGATTTTGAAGAATTTGGTAATTCACTTTCAAAATAATTGTATGTTCTTACTTCAACTCTATTTTCATTTTCATATGTTTTTTCAATCCATGTTTTTCTTATGAAGTCAGGAATATTTTCTTTGTCACTACAACAAATCAAAACAGTCAAAAAATCACATTTTGTCAAAGCAAAATTTATCATCGCTTCGTGACCTTTATGAAATGGCAAAAACTTCCCAAATACAAAAGCTTTAATCATGTTTTAATTGTTTTTTCCAATTATAAAGACCGTAAGAAGCTAACCCCAAAAAGATAAAATACTCAATAGACAGAAAATAAACCCCTTTCTTATAATACAAAATTACACAAATCACATCAATAGCAATCCACAAATACCAATTCTCAATTTTCTTTTTCGCAAGTAGTATCGTAGCAATAATACTTGAAATCATAACAAATGAATCAATAAAAGGATATGCCGCTTTTATTTTGAAAAATGTTGGTAAATACAAATGAATGTTTGTGAAAATATATCCAGAAATCAATGAGCATAATATGATTGCAGACAAAAGCAATACCTTTGTTCTGTTAGTTGTTTCAGAAATTCTGTTTTCAATTGACTTTTTATTCCAATTATACCAACCATAGAGCGTAACAACAAGGAAATAAACTTGCAAAAACATATCGGCATAAAGTTGGACTTGATAAAAGAGAATAAAAAGAAATACTTCATTCACAATACCTGTAGACCAAGTAAGAATGTTTGCTCTTGATGCGTAATATACCGAAATTAAGCCAAAAAATGTTCCAATCAATTCAACAAAACTGACAGGATATCCCAAAATCTCGAAAGCGATATTATTTATTTGAAAGAACTGCATTAAAGACAATATTTTATTGATAAATAGAAATTTGTCGGAGCTTGTACAAAATACTTTTTACTGCCGTCAACATCAACATAGCCGTTGTTGAAGTATTTAGAATTCGTAATATTATTTACAAATACGTCAAACTGAAAACTCTTGATTCTGTATTCAATTCTACTATTTAAAAGAAAATAGCTTTTCACTATAGAAGTGTTTGCAAAGTCAATAAAAGATTTATCCTGATATCTTCCCAAAAGGGAAATAGTAAAATCTTTGAAAGAATATGAAGCCTCTTGATTAATTATTATTGGCGGAGTTAGAATTGGTGTAAAAACTTCCGATTGCTCTTTTATGCGACTATAATTGAATGAAGAATTGTTTGTTAATACAAAATGATTGTTGACTTTGAAAGTTGAACTAAATTCAATACCTGTTCTGTAACTTTGGTCTACTTTGTTTGTAAGTGCTAAACCATTTGGTCCAAACTTGCCATCCAATACAATCTCATTTTTGAAATCCATATAATAAAGATTTAAATTTAAACTTGTTCTTTTTGAATTGTGTCTAAACCCAAGTTCATGATCAAGAACATATTCTGGTGTTTTGATTGATAGAATTGCATTACCTGAACCATCAGCCAATAAATCATCATTTCCTCCAAACATATCGTTCCTTGTTGGTTCTCTACCGATACTTCCGATACTATAATATATTAGCGAATTCATTTTTAAGTCAATACTCGCCCCAGCTTTTGGATTCAGAAAATTCCATTGAATTTTATTGAATGAAACAGAACCTTGATAATCGAATGATGAATAGCGATACTGAATGTCAGCAAAAATTGTAAATCGATTGAAAGTATAATCTGCCTTTGTAAAGACACTTACTTCATTTTTATAACCAGTGTTTTTATATAGTTGCCCTATTGTTTTTTCACTTCCTAAGTGTTGACGATTATATGTATTTCCATGAACTCCAATAGTCCAATTTAAAAGGTTTTTCGTTAATGTATAATTGCTATAGAAACCAATTAGGTTTGATTGAAATGCATAATTATAAAGTTCATTTGTTGAAGGTAAACCTAAGAAACCATTTAAATTAAAATCATAATTGCCTTTTAAGTAAGTGTAGTAAACACTTGATTGAATTGTTGATGATATGTTTGGTCTCCAAATATTTTGAAGTTGAGTTAAACATTGAATGAACCTATCTTTTTCATTCGAGTTTGCGTTCGTTCTCCTGTCAATCGAAATTAAAGAGTCTTTAACTCCTAACCAAGCCAATTCATTTCGTTGTTGTCCTGCAAGCAAATTTATTTTCCAAATTGATTTGTTGAGGTATAAGCCTCCACTTAGAAATATTGACTGAGAGTTGTTTGACGAATTGTATTTATAACCATCGGAATAAATCTGAGAAGTTCTAACATAAAGTGTTTTTCTATTTTTCAGTCCGCTATTAAACTCGCCAAATACTCTTAGACTATTAAATGATCCATATCCTAATCCAAGTGTAGTTTTTGTTGAATCAATTAGATTCGGTGCAAACAGTTGAATACTTCCGCCCAAACTGGCAACTCCGTTTTTTGAAGTTCCTACACCTCTTTGAATTTGAACTTTACTTACAGAATTGAATATGTCGGGATAATTTGAAAAGTATGCACCTTGGTCTTCAGGTTCGTTTAGGGGAACTCCGTCAAGAGTAATATTAATTCTTGTTTGGTCAATACCTCTCATTCTGAAATATGAGTACCCTTGGGTGTTTCCATCATCTGAATAAACGGTTGTTGAAGGGATTTCAGAAAGCAAAAAGGATGGTTCTTGTCCTGTTGACTTAGTTTTAATCTCTTGTGAACTGATATTTTGAAAAGTTATTGGCGTTAGTCTGTCAGCTTGATATGTTACGGTTATTTCTTTCAATTCTTTAGTCTTTTCTATCTTTAATGTGTCTTGAGCCAATAGTTCTCCACTAACGAGTAATGTAAAAAGTGAAAGGGTAAAGTATTTCGTCATTCTTTTTGTTTTTTCGGTTGTAGTTCAGTGTAAATTAACGGTCTTGTTTTTTTCTAGCATTGGGCATAACGGGTAGTGTAGCATTAGTGGCGGATTGCGGGCGAATCTCCTTTCAAACCGTTAGATGGCCGATGCGGGAAACGAACCTTTCGGAACGTGCTTCACCCGCCATTAATGCTACACAATGTTATAGGGCGTTTTTTATTTTCATCTATTTTTTAATGAATCATTTAACGACTTCATTAAAAAGTCCGCAATTTCATTTTGTTGGTTTGTCATTTTATGTCTATTGGTTTTGTGAGATTTCTCAAAGGAATTTTTAAAATCATACCAACCATCAGTCAATCCGTTTACATATGTCTGAGCTTCTTTCAATTCAGTTGTAATCTCAGTTTTATTGTCAGAATCTAACTGTTCAATTAACACGTTAAATAATTCCCAATAGTCTTCCCAATTTTCCAATTTATAGTCCTTCATTACTTATTTTACTAGGGTCAAAACCATACATAAAATCATTCAAGTGTCCACCTGAACTTTCTAGACCTACAATGTCCATAAGTTCTTCAAAGTAACTACAAACTCTTTCTCTGTCTTCTGTGTCAAGTTGCAAGTAAAGGCCAGAAAATCTTTCAAGTCCAATTTTAATTGCGTTTTGATAATTTTTGTCTGTTGAGTTTCCTTTGTCCGCAAGTTTTTTAAAGTCGTCTGCTACAAGATTGATTTTCTCTGTCAAAATAGGTTTCAGTTTCGGGTCGCCAATTCCTGGATAAAAAAGGTTGTCGTCTTGTGAGAATTTTTCTTTGCTTTTGAACTCTTCAAATTTTTTCATTGCATTATCTGGTGTTTTCAATTGTCCTTGTCCACAGGCAGTGAAAAGAAGCAAAGTCAGTCCTATAAATATGTATGTTATTTGTTTCATTGTCTTTTTAAAATGCCCTATAACATCTTAGTGTTTTATTCATCGTTTTCGCGAGTCAAAGTTAACTAAAAGTTACAACATTTCGAATAAAAACAAAATTTATTTAATGTACGGACGGAAATGGTGAATAAAACAGAGTTGAACGGAACCGATTGCTATGGGAGAAGTAAATAAAAGGGTGGTATTTTTGTTTTTGGTTTAGGGTATAAAAGGTTGTAACAAGGTAGTTTTATGAGCATATTAATTTGTTTTATACTAATTTCACGACACATAAGGACATAACTTTTCCAGCATGATTTTGATCATCATCGCGTGGGTTTGTCAATAAAGAAAAAGAACGCCTTTGTATTAAATAGCTTTATCCCGGTTCTAAGGGTAAGTCCATGTTATTTGGAATTATAGTCAATTTGCCTTTGTTACATTTTGTACATACAATAGGATCTTTCCCTGATAGTATTTGTAATACTTCCAGAGCTTGTAATCCATCTAATTTAGATAAGTAAGCCGGCGTTAGAATAAGTGAATAGCACAAACTGAGTTGTGTCTTCATATTACACATTGCCATAAACCCGAAGTAGCGGATTTTGCAAAATCCCGATGGCAAAACGTGTTGCATAAATCGTCGGATAAACTCATCGGCCTCCAAAGTCATGGTTTTTCTTGTTCCCCCTGCTTTGTTGTCTTTGTAGTAAAAAGTGACCTTGCCATCTTTGTAATCGATAATACGGTGATTGCTAATAGCTACTCGATGGGTGTAATTTCCCAGATAACGGATAAGATTGTCAGGCGAAGAAAACGGCTTTTGGGCATATACTACCCATTTCTTATTATAGCATTTTGTTTTCAGTGTTTGAAAACAGGCAGTATCCTCAGGGAGTTTTATTTCTCCTTTATTGACAGCTTCTTCCAATAACCGACATAGAATACCCCGAAAAACAGCACTCAACACCTTTACCGGAACAAAAAACTTCTTGGCACTGGGTATCCATTCCATTCCATCATCCGATAATCCACCGGCAGGAACTATGGTATGGATATGTGGATGATATGCCAGAGTTTGCCCCCAGGTATGCAGCAGTGCAACAGCTCCGGCTTGCGCTCCAAGATATTCCGTATTCTTAGCACATTGAACCAATGTTTTTCCGACGGCTTTGAATAATAAGCTGTAAGAAACTTGTTGATTGAGATAAAATAAATTATGCAGACAGGATGGAATGGTAAACACGATATGAAAATGTTTTACCGCAGGAAGATTCGCAGCTAACTTATCCACCCATTGCATTCGTTTTATGTACTGACATTTGGGGCAATTACGATTACGGCACGAGTTGTATGATTGAACCTTATTATCACAGTTATTGCAGTATAAAGCATGGCCACCCAGCTCGGATGTCCGGCAAGTTACAATATCATCAAAAGCTTTTTGCTGAACAGCACAAAGAGTAAGATTGTCTGCTAAGTCGTGTTTGTAATCCCGGAAAATGTCAGCAATTTCTATGGTTTGCTTTTTATTTCCCATTGGATAAAATCAATACAAGTCTATTTTATCCAATGGAGAAGTAAACTCATTGGTTTTTATATGAGCTACGTGCAAATATACGGCTGTGGTTTTAAACGAAGTATGACCCATGAACTGTTGTATCTGCCTCAGGTTTACGCCTGCTTCCAATAAATGCGTAGCAAAACAATGGCGCAAGGTGTGAAATGAAACATCTTTTTTTATACCTGCCTTTTTTACACTGTTCTTAACGATATGTTCCATGGATCTTTCTGACAAGGGCTGTCCTTTATGTCTGCTGGACTCAAAAAGAAACGTTGTTGGTCTTTCTGCCTTGTAGTATTCACGGAGTATTTCGAGTGTTTTTTGAGAGAGAATAGTATATCTGTCTTTTTTCCCCTTTCCTTGTACTACCCGAACCTGCATGCGCTGCGAATCAATGTCTTTTGGTTTGATTTGCAACACTTCCATTCTGCGTAAGCCGGCAGAATAAGTAAGCATAAGGATGGATTTGTGTTTCAAATTATTTGTTACAGAAATCATCCGCCCGACTTCTTCTAATGACAAGACAATAGGTAGTTTTTTCTCTGAGCGTGGTCGTTTTACATGAAATTCTTCCCATTCTCGATGACAAACATCTACATAAAAGATTTTGAATGCACTGATAAGTTGATTTACAGTGGAGGTAGAGGCCCCTTTCTTGGTAATCATGAAGTGCAACTTCGATTTAAAGTCTTCGGTGGTAATCTCATACAATGATTTCCCAAATTCTTTTTCTAAATTGCAAAGCAGTTTACAATAGGTATCAATGGTGCGTGGACTGTAATTGCGAATTTGCATCTCTTTGGTCTGCAAACTCTGGAAAGATTTGTTTTGATTCATAATGATATTTTTTGAAGTTTGTAAGCTTCAAAATTATCACTATTCTCATTTACCGGAACGGTTTAGTTCAACGATTCGCTATGCGAACTCCTTGTTCGCATACATCCGCCTTATGGTTAGTGATGGATTGTTTTATTGTGTTGATTAATAGTAAAATATAAAATTAGTTTTATATTAACTGTTGTTCGCATACAGGAATTTAATCGGATGTATTAAAGAGCTATTTTTTGTTAATGGATTCATATTGCAAAGATATTGATATAATTCAAATTACAATTAAATATTTAAATATTTAAATTGTCCAACGGACTTTTTATCTGATCGAACCCCTTTGTTGTTATATGGGTATATATTTCAGTAGTTTTGCTATTACTGTGTCCGAGCAAACTTTGTATATATCGGAGGTCTGTACCAGCTTCGAGCAAGTGGGTGGCAAATGAATGCCGCAAGGTGTGTACGGTAATATGTTTTTTAATGCCAACTTTTTCAACCGATTTTTTTAATATTGCCTGTATTCCTTTTTGTGAATAGGCTTCTCCTTTTGCGCCTTCAAATAACCAGATTGTTGGTTTGTATTCGGCTACATATTTTCGTAATATCTCCAGTGTTTTAATTCCAAGTAGTGTGTAACGGTCTTTCTTACCTTTGGCTTGTTCTACACGTACTTGCATCCTATTACTGTCGATGTCTTTAATCTTCAGATTTATAGCTTCACCTATCCGCAATCCTGCGGAATAAATAGTCATCAAAATGGCTTTATGTTTCAGATTTTCGGTGGCATTGAGCAGTGCCGTAACTTCTTCCTGACTCAATACCTCGGGCAGAAACTTTTCTTCGCGCGGGCGATTAATCATATACACTTTTCGCCTACCACCCAATACCCGTTCATAGTAAAACTTGATCGCATTTATGGATTGGTTTTGATAGGAGGTAGAAACGTGACGTTCGGTTACCAAATAGCGCAAAAAGTCCATTATCATTGGCTCGGTAATATCATCAATTGCAGTTTCTTCATAATAGTTTATAAATTCTTCAAACATATCGGAGTATACATCCAATGTATTTTGGCTATAACGCAGTTCGCGCAGTTTATCCATAAAGTTTTGCGGACAAGTACGATAGTTTTTTATATCATATTTAGAGGTACGGGGTATTATTTTTAGCTTTTTTTCTTCGTGATAAATGTAGTTAAGGCCGTATGACTCTGCAATAGTCTTTACTTCTGCCAAAAACTTTTCGGCATAAGGTATTTCCCAGCATCGCTTGTCTCCATTCCACGTGCAATAGGGTATTTGTTTCAGTTGTTGACTTAGGTTTTTATTAAAGCTGAAATAGAGTTTCAATATCCGGTTTGAATTATTTATTACCAGAAATTCATCTTTTGTAAACAAAGGTTGTTCTGTGTTGAATGCTACCGTGGGCTCATGTTCGGTTATTTCCGCATTTCGTTTTGCAAAGTAAGATTTCAACATATCAGCATTTTTCCCAAAGTTAGGCACTATCCAATAAAATTGTAAATTATTCCAACGGGCGTACTTAAACGAACGGATAAATTGAATGTCCGTTTCATTTTTCGGGAGTTTAATAATGATTTGTTTCTCGGTTATTTCAATTGAAATACCATTCTGTTTTATCTTGCGATCTATTTTTGTGTCTCCTTTTCCTTCAGAGAGAGTTGGAGTAAGGTCTGAATTAAGGGGGCTTTGTGGTATTAGATCCCTGCCCTCCAAACTCTTTTTCTCAATTGGACGGTTGAGGTTGAGAGGGGTCGGGGGTGAGGTGATCTCCACCTCTGGAAACAACTCTTTCAACTGCCCAAATGCCTCGCTGGTATACGGAATATGCCATGCACCCATGGTTTTACTCCAACGGGCATCAGCTATCTGCCTCAATTTCGACACCAACTCCGCTTTATACCCAAAGTCGACGCGTATGCGTATTTCTGAACAATGAACGATTTTGGATGCTTTCATATCCGA
Source organism: Paludibacteraceae bacterium (assembly GCA_942493025.1). GTDB lineage: Bacteria > Bacteroidota > Bacteroidia > Bacteroidales > Paludibacteraceae > Paludibacter. Next base: position 1,300,297 of record OW818663.1, on the reverse strand, counting down.
TTCTTAATTTTTGCCTCCAAAGATAAAAATATTATTTTATATTAACGACATGTTTTTTAATAAATCTATAATTTATCTAACAGCATCTTTATTGCTCTATATCATTTTGATAAATCTTTGCCCGGACTTAGCTGTCAGACATTTTAGGGCATATCAAAAAAATGGCCAGAGAAAAAAGGATTTAAAAATAGAGCTGTAAAACGAATCAGGAATCTGATTGCGAACCGTATTTTAAAATAGGAACAAGAAAAAATACTGTATGGAAAATCAGGAATAGAATCTATTGCAGGCCACAAATTCAGGAGTAGGGATGAGCTTTGTATGCTCAAAATAGGAATGATATTTTATCTGCAACAGATAAATAGAAATTAAGCATTAATCTGTCAAGCTAATTTAGGACAAGACAATGGGATAAAATATGGAAGAGATAAGTTTTATAATCTCTTGGGTGAGCATGGATTGCTCATAAAACGCAAAGGAAGAAGTAAAAGAACCACCAATTCTAATCATTTTTACCGGAAATATCCTAATTTGATACGTGATTTGGAACTAAACTCTTCCGGTAAACTTTGGGTAAGCGATATAACGTATATCCGTACCGCATTGGGATTTGTGTATTTATCGCTGATAACGGATGCCTATTCCAAAAAGATTGTCGGCTGGTGTCTTTGGCCGGATTTGACCAGCGAAGGTGCTTTGAATGCACTAAAAATGGCAGTTCAGGGCGAAGGGGTAAAGAAGAAAGAATTGATTCATCACTCAGACCGTGGAATCCAGTATTGTTGCAATGATTATGTGAACTACCTCAATGGGTGTGAAATGAATATCTCTATGACCGAGAACGGCGATCCGTACGAGAATGCAATTGCCGAACGGGTAAATGGAATATTGAAAGTAGAATATGGTTTAGACGAAACCTTCAGTAACTATTTAATCGCAAATGAGGCTGTCAAATTAGCTGTTTATAAGTACAATAACAAGCGACCACATGCTAGTTGTGATTATATGACTCCCGTTGAAGCACATGCACACAAAGGGGAATTAAAGAAAAGATGGAAGAAAAGGGAGCTTAAATCGGCAGACAATTTTATTGAAATGCAAAGGTAGCCTGACAGTCCATTCCAATCAAGGACAAGCCCCAAGGGGTTTATCATTAAATCTCCAACCGCCAAGTGGCGGCTAGTATTTAACGATAAATCCTAGCTTGGAATTACCTGTCAGACATTTTAGGGCATATCAAAAAAAAAAGGTCTGAGAAAAAAGTAATTAAAAATATAGCTGTAAAACGAATCAGGAATCTGATTGCAAGCCGTATTTTAAAATAGGAACAAGAAAAAATAGTGTATGGAAAATCAGGAATAGAATCTACTACAGCCCACAAATTCAGGACTAGGGATGAGCTTTGTGTGCTTAAACAGGAATGATATTTTATATGCAACAGATAAAAAGAAATTAGTTATAAATCTGTCAAGCTAATTTAGGACAAGACACCTTTCGAATGCTCTGCTATGCCTTTCGAAGGCTCTGCTATACCTTTCGAACGTTCTGCTAGGTCTTTCGAATGCTTTGCTATACCTTTCGAACGCTCTGCTAGGTCTTTCGATGGCTATACTAGGGCTTTCGATGGCTCTGCTATACCTTTCGAATGCTCTGCTATGCCTTTCGATGACTCTACTATGCCTTTCGAAAGCTATACTAGGGCTTTCGATGGCTCTGCTATACCTTTCGAATGCTCTGCTAGGTCTTTCGATGGCTCTACTATGCCTTTCGAATGCTCTGCTATACCTTTCGAACGTCCTGCTATGCCTTTCGATGGCTTTGCTATGCCTATCGATGAATGGTATTCATATTAATTTTCAGCTAAAAAAAGTGTTTAAATCAATATCTTTAAATTTTATAGCTAAATTTGTCGTTCACATTAAACCTTTTGCCTATAAAAGCGTCTATAGCAGTTATCACTTAAATGACCCCAAACCCCTGAAGGGGCTTAAGAGTGGTATCCAAGAAGATATACATTTAATTAAATAAGCTAAAGGCAAACTACTATAAATACAAAACAGTCATAGGATCTGGTTAGGAGACGGAACTAACTACAAAGCCCCTTCAGGGGTTTGGGGTGGTTTCAGGAGACGAAACTAACTACAAAAGCCCCTTCAGGCTTCGGCGTGAGCTCAGTCGAACGGGGTCTGGGGTGGTTACAGGACTTGGTCTTAGGAGACGATACTAACCATAGCCCCTCCTTTGGAGGGGTTGGGGTGGTTTCAGGAGACGGAACTAACTACAAAGCCCCTTCAGAGCCTGTCCGACTATTGGCGGAGGTTTGGGGTAGTTATAGGAGACGGAACTAACTACAAGTCCCCTTCAGAGCTTGTCCGACTATTGGCGGAGGTTTGGGGTAGTCTTAGGAGACGATACTAACTACAAAGTCCCCTTTAGGGGATTTAGGGGTAGATATAGCAAACATACACATATTCAAAAATAGCTCAATGAAAAAGAAATCGACCCTATGGATTGCCATAGTGATGCTGGCATTAGTTGCCTTCTTTCTGAAACTCGCCTTTACAAAGTCTAATGAAAAAGACAAACGGGGCGAAAAAGGAAAGGTGGAAAAGAAAGTGGATGCCATTATTGTAAAACCAAGCTTGCTGATCAATGAAATCTCGGTTTCGGGATCGTTGCTGGCTTTCGAAGAGGTGGAACTGAAGAACGAAGTGGCGGGCCGCGTGGTAAAGATCAATTTGCCCGAAGGTAAATTCGTAAAGAAAGGCACTCTGTTGGTGAAGCTTTTCGACGACGATTTACAATCATCGCTACACAAACTAACCACCCAACTGGCTATTCAACAAAAAATGTACAACCGTCAATCCGAATTGTTGAAAGTCAACGGTATAAGCCAGAACGATTATGACCAAACAGGCTTGCTGCTGAACTCGCTGAAAGCTGATATTGAAGTAGAGAAAACCCTGATTCGTAAAACCGAAGTACTCGCACCATTCGATGGGGTTATCGGGTTGCGCAACATAAGCATTGGTGCCATCGTTACCCCGGCCACGCTGCTATCTACTATTCGCACTGCCAATAAAATCAAACTCGACTTCAGCGTTCCCGAAAAATACAGTTCGGTGATTAGCACAGGCATGAAAGTGAAATTCAGAATGTCCAACAACGATAAAGTATACGATGCTACCGTAATTGCTACCGAGCAAGGCATCAACGTGGGCACCCGTAGCCTGAAAGTAAGAGCACTTGTCAATAGCTCTGCCCGCGAATTGGTGTCGGGAGCCTTTGCTAACGTAACACTTCGCCTGAGCGAAAACAAAAATGCCCTGATGATTCCAACTCAAACCATTATACCCGAGGAAGAAAACAAAAGTGTGATTGTGGCTCGCCATGGCAAAGCTCATTTCATAACCGTACAAACCGGCATTCGTAAAGCTTCGGACATCGAAATCACCGACGGATTACAACCCGGCGATACCGTTATCACCTCCGGCTTGTTATTCCTCAAAGAAGGTGGAAAGCTACAATATGCAACGATAAAGAAGTAAACAGTCAGCAGTAATCAGTCAACAGTGATCAGTCAACAGTGATCAGTCAGCAGTAATCAGTAAGCTCTGTTTTGTTTATAAAAAAACTAATTGTGTACTCGTTTACTCGTCAACTTCTTTACTTAATGTCAACTCGTAACTTGTAACTAATACCTTGTAACTCGTAACTAATAACTCGTAACTAATAAATCATGATTATATCCGATATTGCCCTCAAACGCCCCATAGGCTCCATAGTACTTAGTTTAATTATCATACTAATGGGCGTGGTTGGGTTTAATTTCCTGGGTGTTCGCTTGTTCCCGGCCATCGATCCGCCCGTTATTACGGTTCAGGCCAGCTACACAGGTGCCAACGCCGAAATCATAGAATCGCAGATAACCGAGCCGCTCGAGAAATCGCTCAACGGTATCGAAGGGGTGAAATCACTTTCTTCGCGTTCGGCCATTGGGTCGAGTAATATTACGGTAGAGTTCGAACTGGGTGCCGACCTGGAGAAAGCTGCCAACGACGTCCGCGACAAGACTTCGCAGGCCATGCGCAGCTTACCGCAGGATATAGATGCACCACCAACGGTAACCAAAGCCGATGCAAGTGGAGAACCCATTATCATGTTGGCAGTGCAGAGTAGCGCCATGAATGCTATTCAATTAAGTGATTATGCCGAGAATGTATTGCTCGAAAAATTGCAGACCATTCCCGGTGTTAGTTCCATAGGCATTTACGGACAACAAAAGCCGGCCATGCGTTTGTGGCTCAATCCCACCAAGATGTCGGCCTATAAGATCACAGCTTCGGATGTACAGCAGGCTTTGAGCAAAGAGAATGTGGAAATGCCGGGTGGAAAAATCAGAGGCAATGCTACCGAATTGACTGTGAAAACACGTGGTCGACTTATTACCGAGGATGATTTCAATAACCTCATCATTCGTCAGGACGATAATCAGATCATTCGGTTCAGCGATATTGGTGAGGCAATCCTCGGAGCGCAAAACGAAGAGTCAGGGGCATTGGTCAACGGGACTACCGGTGTCATGCTAGCCATTGTGCCGCTGCCGGGTGCCAACGATATTCAGATTGCCGATGAGTTTTACAAGCGCCTCGATCAGATAAAACTCAATGCACCCAAAGGTATGGAGCTGAACATTGCACGCGATAAATCTATTTTCGTACGTCAATCCGTTACCGATGTGTTGGATACTTTGTTGATTTCCATCTCACTGGTGGTAATGATTATCTTCCTGTTTTTCCGTAACTGGATCATTGCTTTACGTCCGCTTATCGATATTCCCGTTTCGCTTGTTGGTACTTTCTTTATCATGTATATCTTTGGATATTCCATCAATGTACTTACGCTGCTGGGTATAGTGCTGGCTACAGGCTTGGTGGTGGACGATGGAATTGTGGTTACCGAGAATATTTTTAAACGGATAGAGCAGGGCATGGACAAGATGAAAGCGGCAGTGGAAGGTACACGCGAGATATTCTTTGCCGTTATCTCTACTTCACTTACATTGGCTATCGTGTTTATCCCGGTTGTCTTTCTGGAAGGATTCACAGGGCGACTGTTCCGCGAGTTTGGTATCGTGGTGGCCAGTGCGGTGTTAATCTCTGCACTTGTATCGCTTACGCTTACTCCGGTGCTCAATGTGATTCTTGGCGGTTCGGCAACTCACCATTCAAAGTTTTACACTGCTTCCGAACCTTTCTTTTTGGGAATGGAGAAAAAATACAAACGTTTCCTCAGCTTCTTTATCCTTAATCGATGGATTTCATTTTCCATCATTGGTTTGTGTATCGTTATTATCGGTAGTTTGGTTACAACACTCAAATCGGAACTTGCGCCTCTCGAAGACCATAGCTATATCCGTACTTCTATTACTACTCCCGAGGGTGCAGAATATACCACAACCAATAAAGTGGTGACCCGCGTAGCAGATATGAGTATGAAACTGCCCCAGGCGAAGTACACACTTGCCCGTTTTGGTGGTGGGTTCAACTCAAGCGCTAACTCAGGGTTTGTTATCACTTTTCTCTCGCAACCCGACGAAAGGAAAATGACACAAAAGGCGATATATCAAAAGCTGACAAAGAGATACGACTCTATCCCTGATGCGCGAATCATTGCCAGTCAGGAGCCAACCATAACCACATCAAGTTCCAGAGGTTTACCGGTACAATTTGTATTGCAAAATCTCGACTTTGAGAAACTGAAAACCGTTCTTCCTAAATTTTTGGAGGAAGCCGGAAATAGTCCGGTGTTTAGCAATGTGGATGTGGATTTGAAGTTCAACAAACCGGAGCTGAATATAGCGGTCGATCGTCAAAAAGCCACCAGTCTGGGAATAAACGAAAAGGATGTGTCCGATGCGCTGAATTTGGCGTACAGTGGTAGCCGCTATGGATATTTCCTGCAAAACAATATGCAATACTACATTATTGGTCAGGTAGCTCGTACTGATAGAAGTGCGCCGGGTGACATTTCATCGTTGTATGTTCGTTCTAAAACCGGCAATATGATTCAACTGGATAATCTGGTAAGCATTAAAGAAAACAGTAATCCGCCCATGTTGTATCACTTTAATCGATATAAATCGGCCACCGTCTCGGCCAATCTTGCCGAAGGAAAAACGCTGGGTGAAGGTATTGAGGAAATGCAGCGTATATCCACCAAGTTATTGGATACCTCGTTTGCCACTGCGCTGGCCGGACCGTCGCGCGACTTTGCCGAAAGTAATTCCAATATATCTTTTGCACTTATTTTAGCATTGTTGCTTATTTATTTAATCCTGGCAGCGCAGTTCGAGAGTTTCCGCGATCCGTTTATTATCATGCTTACCGTGCCAATGGCCATAGCGGGTGCTATGCTTTCGTTGTGGATATTTGGACAAACATTGAATATCTTCTCCGAAATCGGGATGATTCTGTTGATTGGTATCGTAACCAAAAACGGTATCCTGATTGTGGAATTTGCCAATCAGAAACGTAAACTGGGCATGAATAGGAGAGTAGCTGCTTTCGAAGCTGCGGCTGCCCGTTTTCGTCCCATTTTGATGACTTCGCTGGCCACCATCTTTGGGGCATTACCTATCGCGTTAGCCTTAGGTGCAGGAGCCACCAGCCGTGTATCTCTCGGGATAGTGGTGGTAGGTGGTTTACTCTTCTCATTAGTACTTACTTTGTTTGTCATTCCGGTAACGTATATGGTATTATCTAAAAAAACAAAAAAAATAGTTGGGTAAATGATGATTCGCAATATCCTAACGTATCTATATTATTGATTAGACTAAGTGGAGGTGGGTTTCGCGATTTCCAAATCGCGGTCAAATAGTAATTAACGCGATTTGGAAATCGCGAAACCCGCTCCAATAGAATCTGTCTATTTGTTAGAATATAGATATTAATTTAACGATAAAATATAAGAAACTTCTAGTACTATTACCTTTAGAAAACTCAAATCTATCTTTTGCCCCAAAGGGGCTAAATGTGAATTGAAAATCGGCGCAGCCAATAACCCCCGGTAAGCGAAGCGAAACCGGGGGATGATAATAACCCGATGCACCCAACCCCGAAGGGGTTGAACCAATAATAAAATCAATTATGAAAATACTTCCAATACTGCTTTTAGCTCTACTGTGCACTACCGTCCATGCTCAAAAAGCCATCACGGTAGACGATGCCATTAGCATTGCCCTGAAAAATAACTTTGACATCCTTGTTTCGCGCAATGATGCAGATGTTGCCAAAGTCAATAACACAGCGGGAAATGCCGGTATGTTACCAACTGTAGCCATTACGGGTACGGGCAACTACGGTCTGAATAACAGCACTCAAAAGCTTTCTTCGGGAGTTGAAAACACCAATAATTCGGTGTCCACCACCGCACTGAGTACAGGTGCACAGCTTAACTGGAACTTGTTCGATGGCGGTAAGATGTTTGTTACTAAAAACAAGTTGAACGAGATACAGGCACTGGGTGAGATTCAGTATAAAGACAAAGTAATGCAAACACTTTTCGAAGTCATTGCCGCCTATTACAATGTGGTAAAGCAAAAGCAACAGCTCAACTCGATTAATGAAGCATTGAATTACAATCGCGACAGGGTAACTATTGCGCAGGCGGGTTTCAATGCCGGTTCGATGATGAAGTCGGATTTGCTACAAGCCAGAATGGATTTAAACCTCACTACCGAGAGTCGTATCAGTCAGCAATACGCTATTGAAGCAGGCTTGAAATACCTCAATCAGCTGTTGGGAAAGAGTGCCGAAGAGCAACTGTCTATTGCCGATTCCATTCCTCTGAACTATACGCCCGATAAGGCCGACTTATTTCAAAAACTCAACAGCTCGAACACCAGCATTCTTAGCTTTCAGAAACAGATAGATATTGCACAACTGGCCTTGAAAGAAAGTCGTAGCGCCTATCTGCCTACCTTCAGTCTCAAAGCCGGATATTATGCCTCGCAAACAGTCAATTCAGCCGGAAGCACTTTGCGCAGCAGTTCATTGGGACCTCAGATAGGAGGGACGCTTGTGGTACCTATTTACAGTGCCGGTGAGAACAAGCGAAAGGAAAACGTAGCCAGGATTCAGACGCAGACTGCCGAATATGATTTACAAAACATCAAGTTACAGGTAAATACTCAATTACAAAATACTTTGACAGAATTTGAAAATCAACAGGAGTTGTTGAAAATTGAGACAGAGAACAATGAACTAGCCAAAGAAAACCTGCAAATTAGCGTTGATCGTCTGAAACATGGGCAAACCACTTCGCTCGAGGTACGACGCGCGCAAGACGACTATGTTCAATCTTCTACGCGCCTTATCAACTTCCGTTATGCTCTCAAGCTGGCAGAAACCAAGCTCAAACAAATGGTTTCCGGTTTGTAAATATCTCAACTACTGTATTAAACAGATATAAGAAAGCCCGACAATTTTTATTGTCGGGCTTTCTCTTTAATTATCTATAAAGATTAATTCTTATTCGAATTCAATCAAAATGTCATCTTGCAATACGGCTTGTCCAGCTGCTACTGTAATGTTTCTAACCACACCATTCTTTTCAGAAAGGATATTGTTTTCCATTTTCATAGATTCCATTACCAAAAGCAAGTCACCTTGTTTTACAGTGTCACCAACTTTTACTTCCACGCGGATAATGCTTCCCGGAAGTGGAGCTTTTAGACTGTTTGCACTTGGTTTTCCTGCCGATTTTGGTGCAGCAGCTACAGTAATTTTGTTTTCGCCAGGTTTAGTTTGCACTTCCTTACGAACCAAAATAGGAGTTTTCAAGGTGTTCACTTCTTGTTCCAATCCTACCGCATACGATTTGCCGTTTACTTCAATCTCAGCTTTATTGCCTTCTACCGATTTGACATTCACACTATATGATGCCCCATCTATTATAAATTTGAATTTCTTCATATTCTCTTATCTGATATTATTGTTTACACCATAAATTTTTGAACTCCAGGGCGAATAACGTCTTTCGATACGTTTGATTGTAATAACGTTACTTTCATCATCATGAACCTCATCGTAATAAAGGTGCAAAGCCATAGCTATAGCCACTATATCATTTTTAGGCACTTCAGTTTCATCCTTTTCAGTTGAAGGAGATTTGGATTTTTTTCCAAATAGTTTTTCAAATAGCATAGGATTAATTATAAAGGTATGTTAGAGTGTTTCTTAGGTGGATTAAGCACTTTCTTAGTTTCAAGAGCTTGGAATGCACGAATCACACGGAAACGTGTATTACGAGGTTCAATAATATCATCGATATAACCATAAGAGGCTGCTTGGTACGGATTAGCGAATTTTTCTTTGTATTCATTCACTTTTTCACTTACGAAAGCTGCTTTTTCTTCCGGATCGGTAATTTTTGAAATAGCGCGTCCTTCCAACACTTCGATAGCACCTGCTGCACCCATTACGGCGATTTCAGCTGTTGGCCATGCGTAGTTGAAATCACCACGAAGTTGTTTACAACTCATTACATCGTGTGCACCACCGTACGATTTACGAATGGTTACCGTTACTTTAGGAACAGTAGCTTCGCCATAAGCAAACATCAATTTAGCACCATGCGAAATGATACCTGCATACTCTTGTCCTGATCCAGGTAAGAATCCCGGTACATCAACCAAAGTCAATACAGGAATGTTGAACGCATCGCAGAAACGAACGAAACGGGCTGCTTTGCGCGAAGCATCACAGTCGAGTACACCGGCAAGGAAATTAGGCTGATTAGCTACAATTCCTGTAGGAGCACCGTTGAAACGAGCAAAACCAACAATAATATTACGTGCATAGTGACGGTGAACTTCTAGGAATTCATCGTTATCTACAATTCCGTGAATAACATCCTTCATGTCATAAGGCATGTTCGGATTATCAGGAACGATAGAATTTAATTTGTCGTCCAAACGAATGATTGGATCGGTATTTTCGAACAATGGAGCTTCTTCCAGGTTGTTTGAAGGTAAATAAGAAAGCAATTTGCGGATAAGCATCATACCTTCTTCTTCGTTTTCAGCTTTGAAGTGCGAAACACCCGACTTACGAGAGTGAACATCAGCACCACCAAGATCTTCTGTCGAAATATCTTCACCGGTTACCGATTTTACAACTTTAGGTCCTGTTACGAACATATAGCTGTTTTCTTCGGTCATCAATACAAAGTCGGTAAGAGCTGGAGAATACACAGCACCACCGGCACAAGGTCCGAAGATAGCTGAGATTTGAGGAATAACTCCCGAAGCCATAATGTTACGTTGGAAAATTTCAGCGTAACCGGCCAATGAAGTAACACCTTCCTGAATACGGGCACCACCCGAATCGTTGATACCAATCATCGGACAACCCATTTTCATAGCCATATCCATTACCTTACAAATTTTAAGCGCCATTGTTTCTGACAATGAACCTCCGAAAACCGTAAAATCTTGTGCAAAAACATACACGGTACGTCCATCGATAGTACCATGACCGGTGATTACACCATCGCCAAGGTATTTTTCTTTTTCAAGACCGAAGTTGTTGCAACGGTGAGTAACAAACATATCCAGTTCTTCGAAGCTACCTTCGTCCAACAACATTTCCAAACGCTCACGAGCTGTGAATTTTCCTTTGGCATGTTGTGAAGCAATTCTTTTTTCACCACCTCCCAATTTGGCCTGAACGCGCAAATCGATAAGGTTTTTTACTTTTTGTTGATTTTCCATTTTTTTATATATGAAGTTTTGGTTGTTGTTTATTGACACAAAATCACGTGTAAGTGCCAATCAGCCAAGTGACTATTTATTTGTTTGGATCTTCACACAATTCTGTCAACACTCCAAAAGTTGATTTTGGGTGAAGGAAAGCTATGTTTAGGCCTTCAGCACCTTTACGAGGTGTTTTGTCAATTAAAGCTACGCCACGTTCTGCAGCTAAGTCTAATTTTGCTTGTAAACCTTCAACAGCAAATGCGATGTGGTGTACGCCTTCGCCTTTCTTTTCAAGAAATTTTCCAACCGGTCCTTCAGGATCGGTCGATTCCAATAGTTCAATTTTGGTTTGACCTACTTTGAAAAAAGCGGTTTTCACTTTTTGTTCCGGAACTTCTTCCACAGCATAACAAGTTAATCCCAATACATTTTCGTAGTAGGGAATGGCAGTTTCGAGGCTTTTCACTGCAATGCCTAAGTGCTCAATATGAGTCGGTTTCATAAATATATATTTTAAAAAGATTGATTTCAATTATAATTACCTGATAAACAGTTGTATATAATTCGTATTACAACGCTATTACGATTTGAAATAATTTTAATTACAGAAATTTTTCCGTATTTCAAATTTCGTGCAAATTTACATCAATAATTCTTCATTATCAACGAAATACACAATAATTTTTCATCTTTTTTTTATATTTTGATTATCAGAAAGATAGCATTAATATGCAAAAAAACTGCGCAAAAATGGTCAAAATGAGCAATGTTGAAAAAAAATCGTAAGTTGAGGATAAAAGTGGGTGAACAAAGTGCGATAGAAATCTCTTGAGGCCGGACTATTTGTAACCAGTTATTTGCCAAAAACGGATTTAATGGTGGCGTGCTGATGACTAATGTGTCAAATTGAAAGTACCGGAATTGTGGTGGGAAAATTGAAAAGTAGTTTACCGGATTATAAATTGGACACTATCGCCATAATCCACTTTTAAATCAAAATACTTATCGGCAGAGAATTTTTCGATAATCACACCAAAAGAGCGAATAACGCCTGCATGTGTAAAAATGACAATGTGCTTGTGATTTCGTTTTTTAAGCTCAACAATAAACGAATCGACGCGGCAAATCAAGTCCAACAGCGATTCGCCATTGGTAGGCGTTTCAGTCACCCAATTCTGATACCAACGATTCAGTTGTGGATCGGTAATATCTTCCCAGGCTTGCATTTCCCAGTTACCGAAGTTTATCTCCATCAATCGGTTGTCGAAGGTGGGGTTATCGAAGCCGCAATAACGGGCTAATTTCTCGCAGCGTTGCAAGGGGCTGGAGTAAACTGCATCAAAGGTATTGGATGCCAGTTTTGCTTTCACACCTGGTGCTTCAAATTCAAAATTGCCCGAAACGTCTACATCACTTTGTCCATAACATATTCCAGAGGGTACATTTACTGAAGTGTGTCTTATTAAAGTGATAGTCATATTAAATTATACTCGTTTTTTTTTGTCTTTCCTGCAAAAGTACAAAATTGGATCAGATTATTGAAACGAATAATTTATTAATTTCGCGAAATTGGGAAGATTAAGAATCTATAAATTTCTTGTCATAAGGGCTTTTTGAATGGATAAAGTCGGTAAAAGTGTGAAAATGTGTTTAAAGTCAACGTTAATTTATAGCTGAATGGCTACATAAAATGAAAGATAAAAGCTTAGTTCACAAAGCAAAGCTGTTGCTCCGCAAATATCGCCGGTATAACCGCCAATTCGCTTTTTTGAAAGAAAGAATAGGAAGCCGACTGTGGCGATAGGCAGCAAAATTGCACCCAAAAGTTTAACTTCCAATAAGAGGGCCATGGGCAATAATCCGAAAAGCAGGATGGTGATGAGTCTGCCGGGACTCAATTTTTCGAAAAGAGTCTTGCTTTTGCTTTCTTGTTCTGTGCGAGCATAGGGCAGTAAGTTCATCATCAGCGCAGTAAGCATTTTCGAGAAAGGGTCGGCTGTAAAGATGGCTATTGCAGTCATTTCCTTCGGAATGCTAACTACTGTATTGATTAATAGTAGATAATAGAAAATCATTCCGATAAGCGCATAGCTACCCACATGCGAATCTTTCATGATGCGCAGCACATCTTCTTTGGTTCGTCCACCTCCGAAACCATCGAAGAAATCGCCCAAGCCATCTTCGTGTAGCCCACCTGTGAGCAATACTTTGCATCCAAAAGCCATGATTACAGCAAGGATAGGAGGGAGGAATAACGAAAATGCCAACCACGCCAAAGCTGTAAAACCAGCTGTTATCCAGCCGGTAAGTGGCCAGAAACAGATGATTTTTTTGAAACATTCGGATGGAATTTCCAGTACTTTCCACAAGGGCAAACGAGTGAAAAAGGTAATGGCTGCCGCCAATTGATATAGGATTTTCTTCATATCTTTACTTCTCATTTTGTCCATCATCCGATGGACAAATTTAGATATTTAAGTAGTGAGAATCAATTGTTGTCGCACTTTAAGTGTTAGACTAATTGACACATAGTTGCATATAGTTTTCACATAGTGACACATAGTAAAGACTTTTGATGTCTTTTTAAATAGAGACTTAACGCCGCAATGTTTTCCATAATTATCAAACAATCAGAACACATAGTAAAAATACCTATAGGTATTTTTAAAGACTAGCTAGCTTTCTATGTGTAAACACCGCAGGTGTTTCTCCCGATACTCGGGATGTATCATATGTAAACTTTACATAAAAAACTATGTGGCACTATGTGAAAACTATGTGGTACTATGTGTTTAAAATACGACAGTAAATTCAGACCATTACTTATTTTTACAATTCCGGTAATTAATCGAAATATTTAGTGACGCTGGCTTTTTTGAAGGAATTCATTTCGTTAATCATGCGCACAGCTGAGTCAATTAAAGGATACGCACATAATGCACCGGTTCCTTCGCCAAGTCGCATTCCGAAGTTCAACAATGGCTTTGCATTCAGGTGAGTAAGCACGAATTTATGTCCCGCCTCATCGCCCTGATGAGCAAAAATACAATAATCGAGCATGTTGCTGTCAATCTTTGAAGCCGCTAAAACGCAATTGGTCATGATAAATCCATCGACAAGAATTGCCATTTTTAGTTCTGCTGCTTTGAGCATACCGCCAATGGTCATAACCATTTCGTATCCACCAAAATAGCCGAGCATGTCTACAATCGAACCATTACCGTCGTAGTTGTTCATAGCCCGTTTAAAATTATAGTTATCCAATGATTTTTGGAGTATACTATATTTTCGCTTTACACCTTCGCTATCGAATCCGCTACCTGCTCCAACGCAAATTTCGAGTGGAATACCGGTTAAACAATTCATCCACAGTGATGAAGATGAGGTATTGCCGATACCCATTTCGCCAAAGCTGATGATATTACAACCTTCATTGAAACAATCTTCTACCACTTTTGCGCCACGCTCAATGCAAAGATCAAATTCGTCATGCGTGATGGCACGTTCGTGAAGGTAATTGCGTGTTCCTTTACGCACTTTTAGGTCAATCAGCTTGTCGAGATCCTCAAAGTCGTAATTTATACCTGCATCTACCACTTTCATGTTGAAGTTGTGTTGACGGGCCAAAAAATTGATCCCTGCACCGCCTTCCATAAAGTTGAAAACCATTTGCGGGGTAACTTCAGCGGGAGAATAACTCACTCCTTCAGCCACAATGCCATGATCGCCGCCAAAAATAATATGGTAAGGCTTTTTCAGCTCAGGCGTAAGTGTTTGTTGTATAGTGCCAATCTGCAGTGCCAGTTCTTCTAATCGTCCGAGTGATCCTTTCGGTTTGGTAAGGTTGTCTATTTTTTCAATCAGATGTGGCACAATGCCTTGTTTAGGTTTTTCAATGTTGAATTTGTAGTTTAGCATAGTCTTTTGGTTTTATATATTTATCAATTATTTGATTTTTATTGGGATAGATGATACCATTAAAATGACTTCATCCGATTTTGAAGCAATATACTGGTTTACCCAGCCTACGAGGTCAGTAAAACGGCGTTGTAAATCGTTGGCTGATATGCCACCCAACCCGATTTCGTTGGTGACAAAGATAAAATGTGCATCTTGCTGCACGAATTGGTCGAAACGGGAAATGATGGCTTCGAGCGATTGCTGAGTGTCACCTTCGTAGTCGGTAAAAAAATTAGTGCTCCAAAGTGTAACACAGTCAATTACCACCACGCGACCTTCTACGTTTATATTTTGCAACTCTTTTAGTTCCTCGATATTCGTCCACTCTGCACCACGGTCGGCTTTGTGCCGTTCAATGCGCTGTCGGTGCTCTTCGTCCCACACAGCCGAAGTTGCTACATATATCGGGTTGGGTGAAAGTGTTAGTGCAAGTTTCTGCGCATAACTGCTTTTCCCTGAGCGCTGTCCGCCGGTGATTAATACTATTCTTCGCATATTTTTAGTGTAAACAATTTATTACCAGTTGATAAAATGAAAGCCGTCTCTTAAGCCGGTTGAATATTCGGGAATTTCAACTTTAGATCGATGCAATGGACTGTTCACCACAAACGAATGGAACTCGCCATCTTCGCCACAGCTGCATACATTCATTTCGATAAGCTGCTGAATCATATCGAGATTGTACGTTTTGCCTAAAAACGAATCGCCCATTGCCTCGTTACAAGCCACAACAATGCTTTCAATGCCCGACTCAACAATCTCTTTGGCCAATATGGTTCGTTTGCGCTCCCACAAAGGTATAATCGGCTCAAGACCTACAATGTTGCAAACGCGCTCTTGCCATTCGCGATGTGCCCATAAATCAATATCTCCATACACTATACCTTCAATATTGTAGTCAGCTTTAGCTTTATTGAGAGCATTGATGAAGTTTTCTTCATAGTTCTCACGCGTTGTAGGAACGGTCATCAACTCCATATTCATTGCTGTGGCTTGCCTCTTTAGCATTTTAACCGGTAATCCATGTGACCGTGACGTTTTTCCATCTACATCCATCATATTGAGCAATAAAACAGGATTATATCCCATTCGTTTAGCTTCTAATAGTGCATAACAACAATCTTTTCCACCGCTCCATGAGCACAATACATTTTTCATATCAGTTTATATTTATTGAATTTTGAAATAATATTTAGGTTTATAATCAGGCATAATTTCGGGATGAAAAATGTTTACCAGATCGGCTAAAAGTACATCAGGTTCCATTGGACTTTCCTCGTAAAAAGGACAAGTGGCCGAATTCATTGCAAAGATATTTTTCTTTTTAAATGCTTTGAAATTGGCGTAAAGCTCGTATTCTGTTGCTAATTGCTTGTAAGTCAGATTTGATTGCGGGTCGTTGTACTTAATCAACCAATAGTCGGCATTAATGGTCTTGGAAAACACTTTCTCAAAGGCCATAGATACCGATCCGGCATTTTCCATATCCGCCCACATATATTTTGCTCCCGCATCTTTCAGAAAACGAGCAATATAGCTATTGCCTCCCGAAATATACCACGAATCACCAAATTTCTTTTCGGTAAAAACGGTTGGTCTATCTTTAGTTCGCAGCACTTGAGTGCAAAGCGACTGGTAGCGTTTTTCTATGTCGTTGAATATCTTTTCGGCCAAGGCATCTTCGCCGGTAAAAGCTGCTTCGAATTTAATCCATTCCGACCGACCCAATGGAGACTCTTCCATGTACGAAGCGTCTTTTATCACTGCAATGCCGGAGTTTCTGAATCTGTCGTGTGTGTTGTTCTCGTAGGGCGAAACAACGAGTACATCGGGAGCTATAGCCACTAATTTCTCGATATTTATCGATGTAGCCATCCCTAAATCACTAATTTTACCCGAAGCCAATCCTTTTTTTATTACTTCAAAATCAATGTATTTTGGCTCGCAAACAGCCACCACATCATTTATCTTGCCCAGTTGGTTCCACATCCCAATGTGTACCGACGAGCAGATAGCAGCTCTTTGTACCGGAACTTTTACGATGACACCTTCGGGTAGGTTAGCGGGCATTTCAGCATTTCTGTCTACCAAAATATATTTTTCAAGTATATGAGTCGAATCCCAGGGGTTGCGAACAATAATTTGGGTGTAATTGGCAAAATGACTGATTGAAAAGCCTTTTGCATACCGAATTTCTGTTTTTACTTCTTTGTCATTCTGTTTATTTTCCAGCTTTTTAGTGGTGGGCGTACAGGCCGCGAACAGCAAGGAAAAGAAGAGCGAAACTGCCAATAATTTTAATTTCATGTATGTTTTATTTTATGCTTAATTTAAAGTGTACATCAAAATGGCAACAATTGCCACCATCAACCATTCGCAGGCTGCATTCACTCGCACTGCTTGCTTCATATCTGCTAGTTGAAATACTTTTATATTGCTGCCTATAAACGGTTTATCGACTATTTTTCCAAAATAACTGTTAGGCCCACCAAACCGACAGTTGAGAATGGCTGCCAAAGCTGCTTCGGGATAACCCGAGTTGGGACTGGAATGCTGACTGCCATTTTTCAGAACAAAAGTTATTTTTGACAAATTAGCTGTTACCAATAGCATAAGTAATGCAGTGATTCGTGCCGGAATGTAGTTGGCCACATCGTCCAGTCGGGCCGCAAATTTTCCAAAATAAAAATACCGATCGTTTTTATATCCGATCATCGAATCGAGCGTATTGATCATTTTATAAGTCAGCATGCCCGGTACACCCAGCACACCGAACCAAAATAGGGGGGCGATAACGCCGTCGCTCAAATTCTCGGCTAAAGTCTCTAATGCTGCCGATCGGATGTGTTGTGGTTCGAGGGTTGCCGTATCGCGACCTACAATGCGCGATAGTTGCTTTCTCCCGGCTTCGGTCGATTGCTCCAGCGCTTCAAACACCTGCCGTACTTCGCTGCGAAGCGTGCGAGCTGATAAACAATAGAAGACAATAATTGCCGTAAGTAATAGATTAAATATGTAATTGTAATTTGTTGTTATATTGATAAATAAATATGATGAAAAATAAATAGATCCAGTCAGAAATATGGTCATTAAAGCGCCCTTTGCAAACACGGATTTACCTTTGTTCAAACGTTTCTCGCCAAACGAAATGAGATGGCCAAAGCCAACAATGGGATGCGGTAGTTTCTCCGGATCGCCAAATAGTTGATCTAAACCAAAACCAATTAGTAGTCCTATAATTGTGTAACAAACTGGTTCCATTCGTTTAATTTATTGATTAATAAATCGTTTTTTTCTTTCGATAAAGTGCAAATGCGGATGTGTTCTCCTTCTAAACCTTCAAAATTGGTGGCCTGACGAACTAATATTTTGTGGCTCAATAGAAATGCTTTCAAATCGCTCGCTTTTCCGTTGTTTAGCTTTACAAGAAAATAGGGAGTTACGCCCGGAACGCATTTAAAACATTCGAATGAATCTATTTGGATTCTTAATGTATCGCATTCGCAGAGCCAGTCCTGTAATTGAAATTCATCGTTGTCATTTTCCAAAATAAATTTTCCGGCCTCAATTGCTAAGCTGTTGACACTCCAGGGCATTCTGAATTGGTTTATCCGGTTAGCTATTGTTTCGGACGCCATCAGGTATCCAAGTCTCAGTCCCGGAATAGCATATCGTTTGGTAAGTGATTGAACAATAGTTAGATTGTGGTATTTCTGAATTTCATTCACGACACAAATCTCACGTTGTGTAAAATGAATATAAGCCTGATCAATCACAAAGATTGAATCGGGATAGCTGGTGAGCAGTTGTTTTATTTCTGTTGCCTCGAAACAATTTCCATCCGGATTGTTGGGGTTGCAAATCCAAACCAAATCGGGTTTTAGAGTTTCAATGTCGGTGTATAAATTTTTGTAGTCGGTATGTCGAACGCTATGATTATACATTCGGCACGCATCGGCATATTCAGAAAAAGTAGGCGACACAATTAAAGACTGGGATCCTGAAAATGCATTCGCAATCAGATAAAAAGCCTCGGTGGAACCGTTGCAAATCAGCAGTTGATTTGTTGCAACGCGGTTCTTTTCAGCCAACAGTTGTTTTAACGAACCGGCTTCAGTATCCGGGTATCGCTTAACGGTATGCATTTGGGAGTACAAATGCTTGTATAATGCTGAATTATCAGCACCATACCACACATTCGAACTGAAATTAGCTTCCAGTTCACCCATATATTCATCACCGTGTCCGTTTATCATTTTTAATCAGTAGTGGAAATTTAAAACTCACTCCTTATTTTATATCACTATCAACTATTGAATCATAATTGTGAATTATGCATTATGAATTGTGCATTATCTTATAAACCAGCTCCATATCCACATATTTCCGCACATGATCGGCCAGTTTATCGAATTGCTCTTCTTTAAATTTGAAATAGTTGAACGATGGCTGTTGCGCTTTCTCGATAAGAAACGGTGCAATAATCATATCCACAAATTCCGCATTGTCCAGTATGCCATGGATATAGGTGCCGTAACAATTCTCGGTAAAACAGCCGTCGGTAAAACCATTTTCCATTTTATTCAACGGTTGTATTCTTGATAGAATTTCCGTTCTGCCGTTGTGTATCTCGTAGCCGGTACATGTTGTTTTTCCACCCAAAATGGAGAAATTTACCTGTTTGGTGATTTTCTCACCTTCCATTTCGGTTCTGATGGGCAATAAATTTAAACCGGGGAGCTGTTTCAAATCGCTCTCAATACCGGTTGGATCGAGCAATTCTTTTCCGAGCATTTGGTAACCACCACAGATACCCAGTATTGTCTTGCCGCTGGCATGCGCTTGGAGAATGGCTTGTGCAGTTCCATTTTTGCGCAGTACCTGCAGGTCATGAAGTGTATTTTTGGTGCCGGGAATGATAATGATATCCGCATCGGCAATGTCCGAAGATTCATTTGTATAATAAAGATGAACACGCTCATCATGTTCTAATGGGTTGAAATCGGTAAAGTTGGACATGTGTTGCAACAACACCACTGCAATGTTCACTTTTCCTTGCATCGAACCACGGTTTTTGGTGTGCAACATTACCGAGTCTTCTTCCTCGATATGAATATCTTTGTAATAGGGCACTACGCCTATAACCGGAATCTTGCATAAATCCTCCAGCATTTTGATGCCCGATTCGAACAGACGCAAGTCACCACGAAACTTATTGATTAATATACCCTTTACCAGTTTACGTTCACTTTCGTTGAGAAGTAATATGGAGCCATATACCGACGCGAAAACCCCTCCACGGTCGATGTCAGCAACTAAAATAACCGATGCGTTGGCGTGTGCAGCCATAGGCATATTGACCAGATCCACTTCACGCAGATTAATTTCGGAGATACTTCCAGCTCCTTCGAGCACAATGGGATTGTAGCGTTTCTCCAATCTGTCGAATGCCGAACAGACCTCTTTGCGTAGTACGGCTTTGTTATTCGATGTAAAATAATCAATAGCATGCTGGTTTCCGATTGATTTTCCATTCAGCACTACCTGGCAAATGGTGTCGGCTGAGGGTTTTAATAAGAGCGGATTCATATCGGTATGGCAGGGGATGCCGGCAGCTTCGGCCTGTACGGCTTGTGCACGACCAATTTCCAATCCTTCGGGGGTAGCAAATGAATTCAGAGCCATGTTTTGGGCTTTGAATGGGGCGGGAGAGTAGCCGTCTTGCTTGAAGATGCGACAAAAGGCTGCAGCAATTACGCTTTTGCCTACATCGCTGCCTGTGCCGGCAAACATGAGAGGGGAGAGATGAGCCATATTTTAGTTAGAAGGGAATAGTTACAAGTTACAAGTTACGAGTTACAATGAGAAAAATGATATTGAACAACGAAGAATAGTCTCGTAACTTGTAACTATTCTCTTGTAACTATTTTCTATTTTTCGATTCCAACTCTGGCTTGTACACCTTGTTGGTAGTAATGTTTTATTTCTTTCATTTCAGTAACCAAATCGGCAACATCCATTATTTCCTGTTTAGCATAACGACCGGTGATGATAATTTCGGTGCGTTCGCTTCTCTTATTTATAGCACTTATTAGCTCATCAGCAGTGATTAGATTGTAATGAACTGCAATGTTTGCTTCGTCCAGAATAATCACGTCATACTCATCAGATTCGATAATGGACGTAATTTCTTTCAGTCCTTTTTGTGCTGCTTGTATATCTTCTTCTTTTGGCTTTTCAAAAATGAAACAACCCATTCCAAATTGCTTGATAGTAATATTTTTGAGCAATTTTTCAATCGTTTCAAGTTCCGAATAATGTTTGCTCTTTGCAAACTGCCCGATAAATACTTTCTTTCCGGCTCCTAAAGCTCTGATTGATAAACCCAATGCGGCAGTGGTTTTTCCCTTGCCGTTTCCTGTATAGACCTGAACGTATCCTTTCATTTTGTTTGAATTAAAAGAGGAATAACTGAAAATAAAATATGGCAGCATCTTATCTTCAATTATTCCTTACATGCATTTTGTTTTGCTTAGAAATTAATGCCTGTGTTTGTTATTTATTTTGTGATAAATACCACTTTGGTTGGGTTTAATCCTGTTGTGAACGTAAATTTAAGTGCGCCGTCTTGTCCAAAACAATACATTTTTCCATTGTTCACGTAATCGCTAACACCCAAATAGATATTTTTTGTCGTTGGATCTACATTAATACAATAAGGTGTTTTGATAATGTCAGTTGTAACAATATTCGCACTGACTAGCTTTTCATTCTTTACATCATACACGGCTATTGTTTTGTGAGCAGCTTGCCAGGTAGCATCGTAGTCGAAGTTCGAAATGTAAGCATTGTCTCCAACAATGTCGAAATTTTTAACATCAACAGCTATGTCTGTAACCACATCAGTTCCTGCTGCAATTCGTTGGAATTTTCCGGGGATTAAATTGTAGTCGCCTTTCGAAACTACATAAACATCACCATAGCTGTCGGCTTTAATAGTGCCCGGATTCAAGTTTATTTTAATTTTCTTTGTCTCAGTAAATGTAGATAAGTTGATGACAGAAACAGTACTATCCATCACAGCGGCCATTCCACCGGTGTTAGCAACGTATAATTTGTTGTTTGTAATCACACTCGCATCCGGATTGGCACCTACAGCTATTGTCTTTTCAACTGCCAAAGAAACAGTATCCAGTTGAGCTACATGTCCATCGTAAAGTACAACGTAAATTTTACCATTTGCAGAAGTCAATGATCTGGGAGAACTTGAAGTTCCAGCAGCATTTTTCATCGGAATCGATTTCACGCTGAGACCTGTTTGAGCATTAATTACTTCAATTAAGCTTGATTTATACATAGCAATATAAATTTTAGAACCATATTTAATCATGTCTTGTCCGGTATCCCCCAGACCTCTATTATTTTTATCTAAGAATAAATCAGCTGAAGCAAAACTGGTTGCAAAGTCATAATAAGTTAAACTAGCATTGTTTAAGTTGTATTTGCCTTGGTTTAAGACGAAAACTCCAGTGCTAACTTCTGTTGTTGAAGATGCATCATCTTTCGAATCACAAGAAATAAATACCGTAGCACAAAGTGCTGTTAATAAGAGAGTAGTGATAATTTTTGTTGTTTTCATAAATAATATTATTGTTTAAATTTTTGTTTATTTTGTTGATTATTATTTGCCTAAATCCATTGACAGGGTGATTCTGAAATTCCTTCGTGGCATGGGATAAAACCTTACTACCTCATATTGAGTGTTGAATAGGTCAATGATTTCTGCATTTACCTTCCAGCGTTTATAGCTTGTTGATACAAAGATGGAATGTATAGCATAACCATTCATTTTGTTTGTTTTGTCGGTCATTTGTCCTATCCATCTTGCGCCCGAAAATATCATGTTATAACCTGCTTCCCATCTTCCGTGTTCGTATGATATTGAACCTGAACCTGAATGTACGGGTGTGTAAGGAATTTGTTCGCTAAAATTATCACTCCCCACGGTGGCATCTTTAGCACTTTGAAATGAGTAGTTGGCTTTTGTTTTCACCAGATCCGATTTTCCGACTTTGATATTCATTTTTAAGTTGACATCCATACCTTTTATGTTTACATTTCCTTTATTTGTCATACTCCAATGGAACATATCGCGTGGAATGGCAATGATTTTATCTGTTACCTGATTGTAATATCCATCTGCTGACAATACAAACTCGGATAGAAACGGAATTTCGGTTTCTAAATAGGTAAATCCAATGTTGTATTGGTTAGCGTCTTCGGGACGAAGATTTTTGTTGCCCATTTCTTGATAATAGAGATCGTTGAAGGTCGGTAACCGGTAGATGTTTTTGTAAAATGCTCTTATTCTGAACTCTTTATCTTCTAGTAATTTATAGGATGCACTTACGCTAGGCGAAAGTTTGTCTCTATCGGGAGATGCAACTCCTGTACGCACCTTTTCACGTGTGAGTGTATACAGCAAATTCGCACCTAAGGTTAGTCTTTCGGTTAGGTATTTTGCAGCTAAGTTAGCCAATCCGGTATTTCTGGTAGGATAATTAAAGTCTTTGAAGTTGACATTCGAATTTATGGTCAAGTCGTTGTACCACCAGTCGGTTGAAGCTGATATAAATAAAGGTTCAAGCAATTTATACTGAAACGATGCCGATGCATAATATTCTTTTTGCAAATAATGATCGTTCAGAACGCCATTGGTGCTGCTGTATTTTGAATCTATATCCGTAAAACGATTGTCGGAAAGATTGAATTTTGCAAAGTATTGGTGTTGAAACTTATCGGAAAGCTTATTCAGGTAGTGTATTTGTGTGAAGAATGTTCGGTCTTTCAATCGTTGCTGCGAATCGTCTGTATTATAGAAAGTAATACTGCCCGGCAATCCCCGCTCTGAGCCAAAGAAGTTGGACTTAACAGCAATACTTTCTTTTTCTTTGATGTGGTACAAACCATTAATTTCCGATCTGATAGATGTTATGTCGGTGTTGGAACGTTTAAGTACTGCCGAAAGATTGTTGGTTGACGAACCATAGTATTGAAGAAAGGTATATTTGCCATTTGCCGTTTGGGCATCAGTAGATAAATTAAATGCCCATTTTTTACCGAAATTTTTAGCGATAAAAAGCGATGGGTTTATGAAACCAAATGAACCGGCTTTAAAAGAAACTTTTCCTTCGAAAGATTTATTTTTATCATAATCAAGCAATTTCGTTTTCAAACAAAGCACACCGCCTGACGAAAACATGCGCGCCGATTGAAATATATCATTGGGTTGCCCATTGGATAATGATACTTCGGCAATATTGTCGAGCGAGAAACGGCCTAAATCGATTTGTCCCGATTGGATGTCGCTCATCATTACTCCATCGTAACTCACGCCGGTGTATTGTGCACCCATGCCGCGCAACGAGACAGTCTTTAGACCACCTATGCCACCATAGTCTTTGATAATAACGCCAGAAAAATATTTGGCTACATCGATTACGTTTACTGCATTTAAAGTGGCAATTTCTTTTTCTGAAAAAATTTGTACGGGCATGGCAGCACGTGCCACTTGAAGTCGCTGACCGTTTACTGTCAGTGTTTTGAGTTTGCGGGTGTGTAACGAGTCTGCCTGATATTCGTCGGCCAAGGCCGCTGAACTACAGAATAAAACACTGAACAACAGAAATGATCTGATGGATGAATGAGAATGAAATCTTGAATTTTTAAACACAGTTGTAACTATTTGACGATGAATAAACCGCTCAAATAGCTCCCGAAAATGACCTGACAAAGGCAAAAAGATAATGACTTTTGCTGATGTGTTCGTCGCTTTTTCCTCGAAAGCTTCTGAAATTAACTATGCTCGGCAGGTCTTCTGACTTACTCCCGTTTCTGAACGCCTTCCCGATTTCAGTAAACAGTGAACAGTGAACAGTAAACAGTATAAATAGCCGGATTGGCTAAAACTGATAACTGATAACTGATGACTGATAACTGAAGTTTCCAGTGGCAAAAGTGTTGTTCAAAACGTTTAGTTAAGACAATAATGATAATGAGAATTCGTAATTATGAATTATGCATTATGCATTATGCATTAACTTTGGAGCTTACAGCAGCGGGACTGTACAGGAATTACACCTGTTTCCCTTTTAATCACTTTCCGCGGAACGGCGAAGTAGTGAACCAAAGCGCTGCAAAAGTAATGCTTTTTTCTGAACATGAAAATAGACTCGGCGTGTTTTTTTGAAAAAAAAGCTGAAACTGAAACTTGAATATTGAAAAACTTAGCCGTAAGTGATTGAAAGTTAATATGTAATAAATTAAAATATCCTGTGAAATTCGATTTGGTATCTTGCAACATCAACTGGTATATTATAAGTTCATTTGTAGATTATCTATTTATTGATCTTTCCTGTTGTACATTGTCATCAAAATTTCTACTATCTTTACAAGATGAAAAATAATTCGACACAAATAGAAAATACGCTGCAAAGCATGGGAATTGAGACCCTGAATGCTATGCAAGTGGCTACGCTTGATGCCAACGAGAAAGAAAAAGATATGATTCTTTTGTCGCCAACCGGTTCGGGCAAAACTTTGGCCTATCTTTTGCCGGTGCTTATGAGCCTGAATCCCGAATGTGCAAAAGTACAGGCTTTAATTTTGGCTCCATCGCGTGAGTTGGCGCAGCAAATAGAACAGGTTTGGCGCAGCATGAGTACCGGTTTTAAGGTAAATACTTGCTTTGGCGGTCGTCCAAGCAACGGTGAAAAGCGCGATCTGGTTGTTCCTCCAGCAGTACTTATAGGCACTCCCGGACGTTTGCAAGATCACGTGGAGCGTGGCAATTTTGATGTAACAGATATAAAGGTATTGGTGCTCGACGAATTCGATAAATCGCTCGAAATGGGTTTCACAGAACAAATGGAAGCTATTATCAGTCGTATTCCTAACCTCAAAAAACGGATACTTACTTCGGCTACCGATGCGGTTTCGATTCCTGCTTTTACCGGTATTCAAAACCCTATCAAACTGGATTATTCCGAAAAAGACAATAAACTAAAAGGACTTAAAACCTTTCAGGTAAAAGGGAAAAACAACGATAAGATGGACCTGGTCTATCAGTTGCTTTGCTATTTGGGCAATGACTCTACCTTAATTTTTTGCAATCAACGCGAAACGGTGGAGAAAGTAAGTGCTTACCTTGGCGAGCGACGTGTGGCAAATGAATTTTTTCATGGAAAACTGGAGCAGCCCGACCGTGAACGTGCACTTTCGAAATTTAGGAACGGTAGTTGTACTGTTTTTATTTCTACCGACCTGGCTTCGCGTGGACTGGATATTCCGGAAATAAAAAATATTATCCATTTTGATGCACCTGTTCGCGTAGATGAATATGTGCATCGCAACGGGCGTACAGCTCGTATGGAAGCCGAAGGGTCTGCTTTCCTTTTATTGACAGAGAAAGAAGAATTACCTGAATTTATTACTCCACAGCCGGTTGCTATGGCTTTGCCGGCACAGGCTTCTATGCCTCCAAAACCCGAATGGGCAACGCTTTATATCGGCAAAGGCAAAAAAGATAAGTTGAGTAAAATGGATATTGTGGGCTTTATGTTCAAAAAAGGACAGCTGGCCAAAGATGAACTGGGTATGGTGGAAGTAAAAGAATACTATTCGTTTGTGGCCATCAAAGTATCGAAGGTAAATGAAGTACTCAAACTAGTTGCAAACGAAAAGATAAAGAATATGAAGGTGAGGATTGAATTGGCAGAGTAGTACTTTTGTTTCTATTGGATAACTATTGAAAACATAATAACTAATAAATCAATATCATGAAAATTAAATTTATTGGTGCTGCCCGTGAAGTAACCGGTAGCAAGCACCTTATCACAACTAACGAAGGTAAACGTATTTTGCTCGATTGCGGTATGTTTCAGGGTAAAGGGCTGGAAACAGACGGCATGAACCGTAGCCTCGGTTTTGATCCTGCGACTATCGATTATCTTATTCTTTCTCATGCACATATCGACCATTCAGGCTTGATACCGTACTTATATAAAGGCGGTTTCCGCGGATCAATCATTAGCACGAATGCTACCCGCGACCTTTGTTCTATCATGTTGGCCGATAGTGCTCATATTCAGGAAGTGGACGTACAGCACTTTAACGAGCGACGTGTAAAACAAGGTTTGCCAACCGTTGAGCCATTGTATAGCCAAGTGGAAGCCGAAGCCAGCATGAAACTATTTATTTCGTTGGCTTTTGATCGACGCTTTTATATCAATGACCAGATAAATGTAAAATTTACAAACACCGGACACATGCTCGGAGGTGCTGTTGTGAACCTTGAATTGCTGGAAAACGGCAAGAAAGTGCACCTGGCCTATACTGGTGATATAGGTCGTCAACACAACCGTATTCTTCATCCGCCTACCGCTTTCCCGCAATGCGATTACCTGATTACCGAGTCTACCTACGGTAACCGTTTACACCCTGCCGATAAAGAGATTGAGGATGATTTATTGCAAATAGTGGTGGATACCTGTGTGAAAAATAAGGGTAAACTAATTATCCCATCATTTGCCATTGGACGTACGCAAGAAATAGTATACGTGCTCAATGATTTGTTCAATAAGGGGAGGTTGCCAAGAATAGATGTATTTGTTGATAGTCCGCTATCTGTCAATGCTACGGATATTTTCAGAATGCACACCGATGGTATGAATGAAGAAGTAAAAGCATTACTAAAATACGATTCTGATCCTTTCGGATTCAATTCTTTACATTATGTGAAAAAGTTAGAAGAGTCGAAAGCTCTGAACAGTTATGACAAACCGTGTATCATTATATCTTCTTCAGGTATGATGGAAGCCGGACGAATAAAACATCATGTGGCCAACAATATTTCGAACCGACACAATACCATTCTGATTGTTGGTTATTGTGCTCCGGCAACATTGGGAGCTCGCATACAGGAACCCGGCTTGCGTGAAATTTCTATTTTTGGAAATATACACCCGATAAAAGCGCGCATTGCCAAAATTGAAGCCTTCTCAGGTCATGGTGATTATAATGAAATGATGACTTTTTTGAGCTGTCAGGACGCCGACCAGGTTAAAAAGACTTTTTTGGTACATGGCGAATACAACACTCAGCTTTTTTATAAAAATGAATTGGAGAAAGTTGGATTTCAAAACATCGAAATTCCCGAAGCGGGCGATGAGTTTGATTTGCATGAATAAGCCGATAACTATAACAGAAGAGACGCAAAGTGTATCAATACTTGCGTCTCTTTTCATTAATAGAACGTTTGTGGGATAATAATCCTATTTGAATTAATCGGTAACAGCTGTAACTTTGTATCCTTTTTTCTGAAGGAGTTTTACCAATCCATTTTGTCCACCCAAATGCAATGCGCCAACAGCTACAAAACAAGATGACTCCTGAAATAATGGTGGCAGTTTTGTAAGCCAGTCCGTGTTTCTATTGTCCACCAGTTTGGCATATTCTTCAAGCGTCATATCCGACTTCTTGTTTTTCCCCTTAGAAAGTTGCACTAATTCATCAATTTTGCCGGCTTTGTACAATTTGTTCATGTGTACCAATTCAACCAATGCGCTGTCTTTTTGTTTCATTGTTTCCACCAGCACCTCTGCTTGTCGCTGCAAACTAGCATTGCCAAATAATATGCTTATCTGTTGTTCAACGGTTTCCAGGCCTATCACTTTCTTATCTTGCTCGGCAGCCACCAACTGAAAATAAGAGTCAGTTTGTACATCTTCTGTAAATCCGGTCAGCTTCTTGTAGATCTCCATTTCGTACAAGGTGTTTATTAGCGTTGGATTCATTATACTGAATTCCTTTAACCCAATTTTCAAGGTCGATTTTAGCTCTTTATCTACCAGCTCATATTCTTTTTCAGACAATAAATCCTTCATTTTAATATGGTTGGGCATCATGGCTGCTTGTTGTATTTTTGCGGTTGCATCCACATTGCTGGTGAGCATTTCTCCAACCACCACGTTTGATGCATTAAATGCCTTGTACAAGCCGGGTACGCTGTCCAAAAACTGTATTGGAATTAAATGATGTGTGCCAAACAAGTAGGAGGGATGCTTGAGTCCGTTTCCAGATACTTTCCACAAGAGCTGTGCTTGAGTGGCCGAAAAGCTTAATAACAGGCAAACGAAAAGGATATTCTTTTTCATAATTTATTTTTTTCTCTACAAAGATAACCAAAATCATTCCTCTCTGATAATTCAGAGCTTTGATTAAAATACATTTTATGAATTTCAAAGCTAAATTAATCAAATATATTGAAATTAATCACTGAAAATGCATTATTGTTAATGCTATAATTATTACTTTTGCATAGGTTTTATCTATAAATTATCATTATGACATTACAGCAACTTGAATATGTATTAGCATTGGAGAAAACACGCCATTTTGTTCGTGCAGCCGAATTGTGCAACGTAACGCAACCGACACTTAGTGCTATGATTCAAAAACTGGAAGATGAGTTGGATTGTAAAATATTTGATCGTTCGCGTCAACCTATTGAACCAACAGAAATTGGTGAGAAAATTATCCGTCAGGCACAAGTGATTATTTATCAGGCTAATCAGTTGAAAGAAAGTGTTCAGAATGAGAAGGATACTCTCTCCGGTACGTTGAGCCTTGCCATTATTCCAACCATTGCGCCTTATTTATTGCCACAGTTTATTGCGGCATTCAAAAAAGCATATCCTCAAATCTCGTTGAAAGTGACCGAAATGCACACAAGTACCATTGTGGAAAAATTACGCATTGCCGAAATTGATATGGCCATACTTTCCACTCCACTCGACGATCCTAAAATATTGGAAGTGCCGCTTTACTACGAAAAATTTGCAGCCTATATTTCGCCCTCTGAACCTATTTATGAGCGCACGGAGCTTTCGGCAAACGATATGCCTTTGGATAAACTATGGGTGCTGGAAGAAGGGCACTGTCTGCGCAATCAGGTGTTTAATTTTTGCAACGAAAAACCGGAACATAATCACACGTACGAAGCCGGAAGTATAGATACCTTAGTGAAGATTGTTGATATTAATGGTGGTTATACGGTTATTCCCGAGTTGCATATCGAATTGCTTTCAGATAATCAAAAAATGAATCTACGCGAAATAGTGAAACCCGAAGCAACTCGCGAAATATCTGTTATCATTCGTCACGATTTTGTTCGTGAAGGAATGCTGAATGCCGTAGCCGAATGTGTGAAGCAAATTATACCTGCACATATGCTCGATGCCCGCTTAAAAAAGTTTGCCATTAGGCTGTAATTTATTCTGGATCAACCAAAAAAGGAAAGCATTTTGCTTTCCTTTTTTGGTTGATCCACTGTTTATTTGTAGTGGAATTGTCTGTTCTTAAGAATACTAGCACAATGAAGTATCATCTTTGCCGGCAGTTTCTGCTACTTTTCCAATTCTTTCCAAATTATTAGTTCTGATTTGTTCTTCAACAATTGCATCAAGAACCGCTATAGCAGTCATATTTACAATGTCGCGAACCGAACTTTCTACATCCAGGATGTGAACCGGTTTGTTTAATCCCATTTGAATTGGCCCAATTGTTTCAGCAAGTCCCATTTCAATCAACATTTTGTAGGCAGTATTTGCAGAACTTAAATTAGGGAAAATAAGCGTATTTACGTTCTTTCCGGCTAATTTGGAAAACGGATATTTTTTATCGCGTAATTCCTTGTTCAACGCAAAAGTTACCTGCATTTCACCATCTACCGTCATATCAGGGTATCTGCTGTGCAATGTTTCCACCACCTGATGTACACTTGCCGGGCTACCGTTTTTATCCGAACCGAAGTTAGAATAGGAAAGCATCGCCATCACAGGCTCATGCGCAAAGAATTTTACGGTATCGTGCGTTAACTTGGCAATGTCTACCAATGCATCGGTGCATGGGTGACGATTGAACAAAGTATCCGCTAGAAAATAAGTCCCTTTTTTGGTATTCATAATATGCAAAGCAGCAATATGTTTCGTTCCTTCGCGGATACCAATTACATCTTTTGCAGCCTGTACAGAATCGGCGTATTTAGTATAAACACCTGTAATCAAAGCATCTGCTTCTCCCATTTCTACCATCATCATACCGAAATAGTTGCGCTCATACATTTTTTCGTATGCTTCGTCGAACGTCATACCTTCGCGACTACGTTTTTCAGCCAATTTATGGGCAAATCCAATTCTGCGTTTTTCTTCACGGTCGTGACGCAAGTTGATAATTTCAATACCTGTCAAATCAATGTCGTTCTCAGCAGCAATATTGGCAATTTTTTCCTCGTTTCCAAGTAAAATTGGGTGACAAATACCTTCTGCAAGAGCCGATTCGGCAGCTTTGATCATATTTTTATGGTTGGACTCAGAGAAAACCACACGTTTAGGATTCTGACGAGCCATATCGTAGAAGTGACGTATCATCTTATTATCGCTACCCATCAACTCGCGCAACCTATCGTTATAACCTTCCCAGTCGGTAATTTCTTTGCGGGCAACTCCCGATTTAATAGCCGCTTTTGCCACAGCCGGTGCAACAATCGTCAACAAACGGGGATCGAGTGGTTTTGGAATAATATAATCACGACCAAAGCTCAAACGTTTAAGGTCGTAAGCGGCATTCACCACATCCGGAACCGGTTCTTTTGTTAATTCTGCAATAGCCAGTACAGCAGCCAGTTTCATTTCCTCGTTAATACATTTTGCGCGTACATCCAAAGCACCACGGAAAATGTATGGAAAGCCCAATACATTATTGATTTGGTTAGGATGATCGGAACGTCCGGTTGCGAAAATAATATCCTGACGAGCTGCCATGGCATCTTCGTATGAAATTTCAGGATTTGGATTCGCTAATCCGAACACAATCGGATTCACATTCATCGAACGTACCATATCTTTACTCAATACATTCGCAATAGACAATCCCAGGAACACATCGGCATCTTTTACAGCTTCAGCAAGCGTGGTAATGGTTCTATCGGTAGCAAATGGTTTTTTGCGCGAATTCAAGTCGGTACGTTGTTTGTTGATGACACCTTTCGAATCCACCATTACGATGTTTTCCAATTTAGCACCCAACATCATATAAAGTTGTGTACATGAATTAGCGGCAGCACCCGCACCATTCACAACTATTTTTACATCTTCAATTTTTTTACCAACAATTTCCAACGCATTTATCAAACCTGCCGAAGAAATAATAGCCGTACCGTGCTGATCATCATGCATTAATGGAATATCCAGCTCCGCTTTCAGTCGTTCTTCAATTTCAAAACACTCAGGAGCTTTAATATCTTCCAGGTTGATTCCACCAAAGGTTGGAGCAATAGCTTTTACTATTTGAATAAATTTTTCCGGATCTTTTTCATCTACTTCAATATCAAACACATCAATTCCGGCAAAAATTTTAAACAGCAAGCCTTTACCTTCCATAACCGGTTTACCGGCCATCGCGCCAATATCACCTAGTCCCAAAACAGCTGTACCATTCGAGATTACTGCTACCAAATTACCTTTTGCGGTATACTCGTAGGCAGCATTTGGGTCTTTTTCAATTTCTAAACACGGCTCTGCAACGCCAGGAGAGTAAGCCAAAGATAAATCGCGTTGCGAACTGTAGGGTTTGGTTGGGATAACCTCGATTTTTCCAGGCTTTCCTTGTGAGTGATAGAGAAGAGCATCCTCTCTGGTTAGTTTTGCCATAATTTTTAGTATTAAATATAAATTGTAAGTTAGATAAGTTCTATTTCGGGGAATTGTCGCAAATTTACAAAAAAATATATCAATATGAAAGATTTATTCCTATTTTTTCAATAAAGTTATCATTTTTCAAAATGATGGTCGTCAAAGTTACGGGTAAAGCTATGCCCCCAACGAAATCCACGCTTTCTAAACTCCATTACTACAGGATGTAAAGCGTAAAATGTGCCATTCACAGAAGTGTCATATTTAGCCCCTACAGGTTTATTTTTTCGATTTTCATAACCCTTTTTCCAACGCACCGGATTAAAAAAAGGATTTATGTCTATAGCCATCCCCGAAGCATGCTTCGAATAACCAACATTTCTGTAGCAAAAACTATAGGTGTTATTGTCCTGCATCGACAAATCATCGTTCCAATGGTACTTCACCGCCGGAATCGCCTTTGCAATCGGGAAACGGGCTTTAAACATGAAACGAAACATTCTTTTTACATCCCTGGCTATCTTTTTATTCGTCAGCACCTGACCCGCGTGAATTTTGCCATCGGTGGAATAATACTCCACGTCAATCAACTTCAATTCTTTTAGTATCGACTCAGGCGCTTTAGTACCCGCAATAGCTTCTTGAAAAGTATAATTACAGTCAACAATCACTTTCTGTTTTGCCTGGCTTCGAACAGCTTTAGTATCTTTCTTTGGCGAATCGCATGAATAAAGCACACCAACTAATAGTAACACGAAATACACAAAACACTTATTCATAAATACCTAAAGAAATAATAGATCAAACAAAATACAAAAAAAATAATCGCTTCATTACTAAATAACAGCTCTTCCAACCTCCAGCACCAACGTATTGCTAAACCAAAAACACCAGTAGTTCTAAATTAGCATTGTGTTAGCATCGTAAAAATACCGTACATGCAGAAATGAGGTTTTTACCAATTGAATAGCTACAAAGTTACAATTAAGAAAAAGGATTTCATAGCATAAATACTATTATTTTATGCTCCATCACTTTGTTTAACTCAAACGAATGCAAAATAAATATATTTACACATTTTAAAAGTAGGGTTTCGAATAATCAAATCCAAATTAAAACTCAAATGTCTAAATATCAATCGAATAATAATTTTACAATTTTCATTGTCGATTATTCACAGCTTATCCGTACATTTGCAATAGAACAAAAACTTCGATTTCATGCGTCTAAATTCCCTATCCATACTTAATTACAAAAATATTCGTGAAGCAAATTTGGTTTTTTCGCCAAAAATCAACTGCTTTATTGGAAATAATGGTATGGGGAAAACAAATATTCTGGACGCTATCTATTACCTTTCTTTTTGCAAGAGTCATTCCAACTCTATCGATTCGCAGAACATACTTCATCATTCCGAATTCTTTTTAATTCAGGGCAAGTATGAGGTGGGCGATTCGGTGGAGGAAATTTATTGTGGAATGAAACATCGACAAAAAAAGCAATTCAAACGCAATAAAAAAGAATATGATCGGCTATCTGATCATATCGGCCTGCTACCGCTGGTTCTTGTTTCGCCTGACGACTCAGTACTTATTTCGGAAGGAAGCGAGGAGCGCAGAAAATTCATCGATGGCGTTATTTCTCAATACAATAAAAGCTATCTCAATCAACTGTTACAATATAATAATGCATTGAAACAACGAAATGCACTATTAAAGCTTGAAACGCCCGTTGACGATTCATTGTTAGATATTTGGGAAGAACAAATGGCCTTGCATGGCAATTATATATATGAACAACGCAAGCTGTTTATTGACGAATTTATTCCCATTTTCCAAAATTTCTATGCAAATATCTCCGGCGGAAACGAGCAAATCAGTCTAAGCTACCACTCTCAGCATGATGAACATGCTATTAAAGACAGAATGCTTGCCACACGCGACCGCGATAAAATGCTCGGTTACTCAACGCAAGGCATTCATAAAGATGAGCTGGAAATGCTCCTCGACGGCTATCCAATAAAACGTGTAGGTTCGCAAGGTCAAAACAAAACCTATCTTATTTCGCTAAAACTTGCTCAATTTAATTTTCTGCAACGGACGCACGAAATATCACCTTTACTTCTACTCGATGACATTTTCGATAAACTCGATTCGAACAGAGTGAAACAAATTGTAGAATTAGTTTCGGGCGAAACATTTGGGCAAATTTTCATTACGGATACCAACCGTGAACATTTAGATTTAATTCTTGAACAATTAGGACAGAATGCAACCATTTTCAAGGTCGAAAATGGAGAAATATCGCAATAACAACTTTCTTTTTGCTCTTTTTATTTATCTGTCAACTTCGCAACATCACCTCCATTAATTTCCATCAACACCAACACTTTCTAAATTACAAAAATTATTTTGGGAAACTTTTTCCGAAAACTAAAAAAATAACTTCTTGATTAATAAACTATTATAAATTATTTTGGAAAACTTTATATTTTATTCTCAAAAACTATAAAATATAATTGGTAATTAAATAATAAATAGCTAACATTGTAGTCTAATATTTGAGAAGCACTCACAAACTTAATTTACTTATTTTAATCTTATTATGGATTTATTTGAAAAAGAAACAAAAACCTACACTCCCGAAGAGATCAAGAAAGCCTCTTTTGAGTATTTCAAAGGTGACGATTTAGCCACCAAAGTTTGGGCAACCAAATACGCATTAAAAGATTCATACGGTAACACGTATGAGCTAACTCCCGACGATATGCATCGTCGTTTGGCAAGAGAAATTGCCCGAATTGAAAAAAAATATCCAAATCCGCTAAGCGAAGACGAACTATTTGATCTATTCAAAGGGTTTAAATACATCGTGCCGCAGGGAAGTCCGATGACCGGAATTGGCAACAGCTTTCAAGTGGCATCGCTTTCAAATTGCTTTGTTATTGGATTCGACGCTGACTCCGATTCGTACGGTGCCATCATTAAAATCGATGAAGAACAAGTACAACTAATGAAACGTCGTGGTGGTGTGGGACATGATTTGTCGCACATTCGTCCCAAAGGATCGCCGGTAAAAAACTCGGCGCTAACTTCTACAGGTATTGTTCCTTTTATGGAGCGTTATTCCAACTCTACCCGCGAAGTAGCTCAGGATGGTCGTCGTGGCGCATTAATGCTAAGCGTATCCATAAAGCACCCTGATTCCGAATCGTTTATTGACGCTAAAATGGAATCCGGAAAAGTTACCGGTGCAAACGTTTCGGTAAAACTGCACGATGATTTTATGAGTGCAGCCATCAACAACGAACCTTTTACTCAGCAATACCCGATTAACTCTAACGAACCCTGGTACACAAAGCAGGTGGACGCGAATTCTATCTGGAAAAAAATCGTTCACAACGCATGGAAATCAGCTGAACCGGGCATCCTGTTCTGGGATACCATTATTCGTGAGTCGGTGCCGGATTGTTATGCTGACTTAGGCTATAAAACCGTTTCGACAAACCCATGTGGCGAAATTCCGCTTTGTCCTTATGATAGCTGTCGTTTATTGGCCATCAATCTTTATTCGTACATCAACAATCCATTTACGCCGGAAGCTAGTTTCGATTTTGAATTGTTCGAAAAACACGTTGGCTTGGCTCAACGTATTATGGACGATATCATCGACCTGGAAATGGAGAAAATTGAGAAAATTATTGAAAAAATCCAAACTGATCCGGAAGACGATGTAATCAAAAGAACCGAATTCCAACTTTGGGAGAAAATCAAGATCAAAACATCACAAGGTCGTCGTACTGGTGTGGGCACCACAGCCGAAGGCGATATGTTAGCCGGTATGGGATTCCGTTACGGAACCGACGAAGCTACTGATTTTTCGGAAAAAGTACACAAAGCTGTTGCACTAGCCGCCTACCGCTCGTCGGTAACTATGGCTAAGGAGCGTGGAGCTTTCAATGTATACGATGCAAAACGCGAAGAAAACAATCCGTACATCCAACGTTTACGCGAAGCAGATCCTAAATTGTACGATGATATGGTAAAATATGGCCGCCGGAACATTGCCTGTTTAACTATAGCTCCTACCGGAACCACCAGCATTATGACCCAAACAACTTCGGGTGTTGAACCGGTATTTATGCCTGTTTATACGCGAAGACGCAAGGTTAATCCTAACGACAAGAACGTTCGCGTTGATTTCGTAGATGAAAATGGTGATTCATGGGAAGAATACATTGTTTTCCACCATAAATTTGAAACATGGATGACAGCCAACGGCTACCCTATTGATGTGAAATATTCGAAGGAAGAAGTTGACGAAATGGTTGCTAAATCGCCTTATTACAAAGCAACTGCGAACGATGTAGACTGGTTGAAAAAAGTGCAAATGCAGGGACGCATCCAAAAATGGGTGGATCACTCCATTAGCGTAACCATCAATCTACCTAGCGATGCCACTGAGGAACTTGTAGGTAAGCTATACGAAGAAGCATGGCGTTGTGGCTGTAAAGGTGTAACGGTATATCGCGATGGTTCGCGTGCCGGCGTACTGATAGCCGTTGAGGAAAAGAAAGACGAAAAAGAGGAAAAGAAAAAAGAGAATTGCTTCTGCTACGAAGAAAATTACCTTACACGTCCAAAAGAGTTGGAATGTGATGTAGTTCGATTCCAAAATGCTAAAGATAAATGGATTGCATTTGTAGGATTATCAAACGGTCGCCCTTACGAAATTTTCACCGGATTGGCCGATGATGAAGAAGGCATCCTACTCCCAAAAACAGTTACCGAAGGAAAAATCATTAAAACGTCCGATGAAAACGGAAATAAACGTTATGACTTCCAATTTGCAAATAAACGCGGTTATAAAACTACTGTAGAAGGTCTTTCGCACAAATTTGATAAAGAATTCTGGAACTATGCTAAATTAATTTCCGGAGTATTGCGCTATGGAATGCCAATTGATCAGGTAATAAAATTAGTTTCCGGACTTCAGCTCGACAACGAATCTATCAATACATGGAAAGTGGGAGTTGAGCGTGCCTTGAAGAAATACATCCCTGATGGAACTCAGATTAATGAAAAGCCTTGTCCTGAGTGCGGTCAAAAAACCTTGGTGTATCAGGAAGGTTGTTTATCTTGTAAAAACTGTGGATATTCACGTTGTGGATAATTGTCAGTACTCTTAAATACAAAAAATGCGAATCGGTACTGATTCGCATTTTTTTTGTTCTCTGTCTTGATGATTATCTATTCTTCAAAGAGTTATACGTTCTTTTATTCTTAAGAAAGTAGCTAAAAACAATACTATCGAGATATATTTCTGCAATATTGAGATTGGTAGAATAAAGTATATTTTCATTCCTTTTTTCGAAAAAATCCGGCAGCATTTTCTTATAATCACTCCTTGCCTGAAATACACTTTTCGCATTTTGAAATTTACCTGTCAAAATAAACTGAAAAGCAGCAGAGTAATCAAAAAATCGACGCCAGAACATCGTCCTTCTCAGCAAATCAGTTGGCAAATTTTTATATAACAGTAGTAGATTATTTCTGAAGTTGAGATATATTTTATGCGGACTATCAACATGCAAAGTCCCTCCACCAATGTGATAAACAATACTTCCGGGTACGCACACGACTCTATAGCCTCTGCTTTTCAGTCGCCAGCACAGGTCAATTTCTTCCATGTGCGCAAAAAACTCGCTATCCAGACCTCCCACTTTCCAAAATACCTTCGACCTCACCATCAAACATGCACCTGTGGCCCAAAAAACATCGATATTATCGTTGTATTGCCCCTTATCTTCCTCTACAACTCCAAAGACTCTTCCTCTGCAAAACGGAAATCCAAACTGATCGATAAAACCACCACTTGCCCCGGCATGCTCAAAAGAATTTCTATTAAAGTACGAACGAATTTTAGGCTGACATGCAGCAACATTTTCATTCTCGTTCATGAAATTCAGCAAAGGCGACAACCAATTGTCAGTTACCTCAACATCGGAGTTCAACAAAACATAATAATCTGCCTCAACTTGCTCCAAAGCCTTGTTATATCCTCCCGCAAAACCATAATTTCTATCCAACACGATGGTTCGTATAGCAGGGAAATAGTCCTGCATTACCTGCAACGACGAATCGGTTGATGCATTGTCTGCAACAATTATTTCAACATCTGTACCAGGGGTATATTTAGTCAGAATTGGAAGAAATTGTTGAAGGTATTTTTCTCCATTCCAATTCAGAATAACAATAGCTGTAGTCATATATCTTTAATATGCAATAATATAGATCACTCTTGTTTGTATTATAAATAAAAAACACCACGCCATAATGAACAAGCTTGGTGTTTTTTTATTTTAATTATTCAGTTACGTAAATACAAGAAGTCTTATTCTTCCTCTTCGTCGCGATAAATTCCCAACGATTTTCCATATTCAAACTCACCATCTAAGATAAGTTGAACATCATCTTCCTGAATATCCATCTTGTCCTTTTTCGAACATTTCAGAATGTATTTAAACATATCTTCTTCGTCGATGCTTGCCTCTTCGGTCGAATCTTCGTCAATCAAACCTTTTTCATCATAATACTCATAAACCACGTCGAGTACATATTCAATCTTATCGTCAGAGATTCTTTCTTTTGCCTCCGCAGGGATGAAATCGAGAATAAATGCAACTGCATCATCTTCGTCATATTCTAACAAATCGTCTTCTTGAGTTTTCATAATGTATATTTTTTAGTTTGTTTCTGTGCTAACCGTATTTATTGTTCAAAGATAGATTAATTTTTGAACACTCTATTTATATGAATGTTTTTTTTTATTAAAAAAGAAAAAAAGGATCTACCGAATAAACGGTAAATCCTTTTTTCTGTCGGGGTAGCGGGATTCGAACCCACGACCCCCTGCTCCCAAAGCAGGTGCGCTAACCGGACTGCGCTACACCCCGAAATTGTCATTCCAATTGGTCAACTTTAATTGTGTTGTTGTTTCTCAATTGCGAGTGCAAAGATACGCGCTTTTTCCGATTATACAAACTATTTGTAGTAAATTTGTAGAAAAAATAAGCACTTTTTTTCGCCTTATTAGACAAACATCTGAAACTTAAAAACTTAAAAATGGCAGGTATTTATATTCATATTCCTTTTTGCAAGAAAAGATGTACATATTGCGACTTTTACACAGAAGTTGCACCCCAATTAATTCCAAATTTGATTGATTCTATCGTTAAAGAACTACAAATTCGTAAAGATTATCTGCAAAACGAGACAATTCATACCATTTATTTCGGTGGTGGAACGCCAAGTATTTTGAATAAAAGTCAATTCGAACTGATTTTTGATGCAATTTACAAGATATACAACGTAGCCGACGATGCTGAAATCACATTCGAAGCCAATCCGGATGATCTGACAACGGATTTTCTTGCATCCATACATCCACTACCGTTCAACCGAATGAGCATCGGTATCCAATCGTTTGATGATACGGATTTGAAACGAATTAATCGCAGGCATTCGGGCAAAGAAGCCATCGATGCCGTAAAAAATGCGCAAAATGCGGGATTCAGTAATATCAGTATCGATTTGATCTACGGCTTGCCCAATCAAACACTGGCTGCCTGGGAAAAACAGATTGACACGGCTTTCACCCTGAATGTTCAACATATCTCGGCGTACGGCCTAACTTACGAGGAAGGAACTGCTTTGTGGAAACAGCGCGAAAAAGGGCTTGTAAAGACGGTTGATGATGATAGTATGAATGATATGTACCTGCTTTTAATCGAAAAAGTAAAACAAAATGGTTTTGAGGCCTACGAAATCTCCAATTTTGCACTTCCAAACCATCGGTCGCAACACAACACCTCTTACTGGAAACAGCAACCGTATATAGGCATAGGCCCATCAGCACACTCCTACAATCTAACTTCGCGCCAATGGAATGTATCGTCCATCACAACTTATAATAAGGCAATAGCGGAAAACGGGATATTTTTCGAAAGTGAGACCTTAAGTACGAATGATAGATACAATGATTTCATAATGGTTTCATTGCGGACATCTGACGGTATCGATCTAAGGCTGCTCGAAAATGAATTTGGGGTTGAATTTAAGGACTATTGCTTACAAAACGCACAAAAATTTATAAAGACCAATAAAGTAAATTTTTCAAATGACAGACTGTGGTTAAGCTCGCAAGGAGTGCAGATTTCGAACCTCATTATTATGGATTTAATGAGGGTATAATTATCAAAAAAAGTAGTACTTTTGTGGTCTTATTACGCAACTCAAATTATGGAAAAAACAACTGAAAAAAGAGGCATTCGCTCTAAATTTTTACGCATATTTTGGCAATTATTTGCATTCGGAATTCTTTGTATCGTTTTAATATTCGTTTTTATAAATATAGGTTGGATAGGTTATTTACCTCCAATTGATG
The DNA here is from genome assembly GCA_942493025.1 of Paludibacteraceae bacterium. Taxonomy (GTDB): domain Bacteria; phylum Bacteroidota; class Bacteroidia; order Bacteroidales; family Paludibacteraceae; genus Paludibacter. The sequence goes on along the minus strand of OW818663.1, from coordinate 1,259,383 downwards.
AGTTGCAAAACCCCAAAAGTAAGTATGCTACAGAAATATATTCGTCAGATTTACAATTAATTGGAAGTTATTTCAGAAAAGAAAACCGCGTAGGTGTTCAATACAACGAGATATCCGAAAACGTTGTAAATGCACTTATAGCTACTGAGGATGTACGGTATTACGACCATTCGGGTATTGATGGTTGGGCTTTGGCAAGATCTGCTATTAAACGGGGAATTTTTCAAATGAAAAGTTCAGGTGGAGGAAGTACCATAACTCAACAGTTAGCAAAACAACTCTATTCGCCACAAGCCGAAAATTTTATTGAACGTGCATTGCAAAAGCCTATTGAGTGGGTTATTTCGGTAAAACTTGAAAAATTGTATACCAAAGAGGAAATCCTTACCATGTACCTCAATCAGTTTGGATTTTTGAATAATGCAGTTGGGATTAAATCGGCTGCACATATTTATTTCAGCACCACTCCTGCTAAATTAAAAATCGAAGAAGCAGCTACGCTTATCGGGATGTGTAAGAACCCATCATACTTTAACCCGGTGAGATTCAATGAACGCACCCGTGAACGCAGGAATGTGGTAATGAATCAGATGCGTAAAGCCGATTTCTTAACCGACGAACAATACGACTCACTAAAAGTGCTGCCATTAACTCTAAAATACAATAAAGTTGATCATAAGCTTGGATTAGCAGCCTATTTCAGAGAATACCTTCGAATACTACTTACAGCAAAAGAACCGAGCAGAAGCGACTATGCCAGTTGGCAACAAGAAAAATTCGATGAAGACCGTTGGTCGTGGGATAATAATCCGCTTTATGGATTTTGCCACAAAAACAAAAAGGCAGATGGTTCACCCTATAATATCTACAGTGATGGGCTTAAAATTTACACCACCATCGACTCGCGAATGCAAACTTATGCTGAATCCGCTGTAAGTGAGCATATTCATTCCTTGCAAAAAACATTTTTCAAGGAAAAAAGGAATCGCAGCTATGCTCCGTTTTCACGAAAAATGACTCCGGCTCAAATAGAAAGTAGTATGAGAACTGCTATGAAACAATCCGATCGTTACCTGAGAATGCGAGCTGCAGGCGAAAGCGATTCTGAAATTGAAAGAGCATTCAAAACTAAGATCGAAATGTCGGTTTTCTCTTATAACGGTGATATTGACACATTAATGTCGCCTATGGATTCCATTCGCTACCATAAACACTTCTTACGCTGTGGTTTTATGTCGATGGACCCACACAATGGAAATGTAAAAGCGTACGTCGGCGGACCGGATTTCAGCCAATTTCAGTATGATATGGTAAACGTGGGTAAACGTCAGGTAGGTTCTACTGTAAAACCATATTTGTACACCCTGGCAATGGAAGAAGGAATGTGGCCTTGTGATAAAACAACCTGGCAACCAATATCCTTACCCGATGGAACCGGAAGAATGTGGACTCCAAAAACTACTACTAAAGGAAAAAATATCGGAGATGTTGTTCCACTACGTTGGGGTTTAGCTAACTCCGATAACTGGATTTCGGGATATTTAATGAGTTTATTTACACCTGACGCTTTAATAAAACTCATGCGCTCATTTGGTATTAAAGGTAATTTACCAAATGTTGTTTCATTGTGTTTAGGACCTTGCGAAATATCCGTAGCCGAAATGGTAGATGCTTACACCGCCTTTGCCAACAAAGGTATTCGTGTAGAACCGGTGTATGTAACCCGCATTGAAGATGCAAACGGAAATGTGATTGGTAAATTCACTCCTCAAATGCATGAGATATTTAGCGAAACCACTGCCTACAAAATGATTTATATGATGCGCGCCGTAGTAGACGGTGGTACCGGTAGTAGGATTCGTAACAGATTCGGTTTAACTATGCCAATGGGTGGAAAAACGGGTACAACTCAGAATAACTCAGATGGTTGGTTTATGGGTTACACGCCTTCGCTTGTTTCGGGAGTATGGGTAGGTGGTGAAGATCGGTCTATTCACTTCGACAATATCGGCGAAGGACAAGGTGCCAGTATGGCTCTACCGATTTGGGCATTGTACATGAAAAAAGTACTGGCCGATCCGGATTTAGGATATTCATCCTCCGAACAATTCGACATTCCAAGTTCATTTAATGCCAACGAAGGCTGCGATGTAGTTGTTGAAGAATAATAATTTTGACCTCAATGTATCTCTATATAAACAAAAAACCTATAAAGGCTGTAAATAAAATTAAATAGAATATTGAGTTTTGAAAAGTTAACTATCTTTGTTGTGTCATTTTAAATTCTATCAAATTTTAAGCACTTGAAAAGATTTTTTCTCATAGCCTTTTATCTGTTGAGCCAGCTTACAGCCATGGCTCAATGGAATACCGACCGCATTATGGATATGGGGCAGAATGCCATGTATTTCAGCGATTATGTTATCTCAATACAATATTTCAACCAGGTTATTGCCATAAAACCACACTTAGCCGAGCCTTATCTTTTGCGTGCAAAAGCGAAGTATTTTCTTGGTGACTTTGAAGGTGCTGAACAAGATTGCACCGAAGCAATTAATCGCAATCCCTTTGTTCCCACGGCGTATTACATTCGCGGCTTTCTGAGAAATCAGCTGAAGTTTCACAAAGAAGCTGCCTATGACTTTTCTAAAGCATTAGAATTCAGCCCCAACGACACTACTTTTATAAGAGGAAGAGCCGAAGCGTATGAAAGAGATAGAAACTATACTGCCGCGCTAAATGATGTAAACCAACTCTTACACATTAACCCAAAATCGTACGGTTTGCTGTATGAAAAAGGGAGGTACTACTTAGAATTAAAAGATACTGTTGAAGCAGAAAAAGCCTTTGATAAATTTATTGATGTCGATAAAAAGAGCTGTTTGGGATGGAGTGCCCGTGCTTTGCTTAAAATGCAAAAAAAAGATAAAGATGGAGCTCTGAAAGATTATAATGAAGCAATAAAACGCAATTCCACCTTTGCGGGCGATTATATCAACAGAGGAATACTTAACAACGAGAAGAAGAATTATAAGCAGGCACTTAGCGACTATGATCACGCTGTTAAGTTTGATAGTACCGAAAGTCTCGGATACTACAACAGAGGGTTTTTACGTGGATTTCTGGGAGATAGTAACAATGCTTTGGCCGATTTTACAAAGGTGCTCAATATGGATTCTACCAACACCGAGGCAAGATTAAAAAAAGCTATTCTGGAATATACAATTGGTAAATATAAAAATGCCATTGCTGATTACAAAATTATTATCAGCAAATACTCCTTCTACATTCCCGCTTATCATGGAATAGCTGAATGTGAGGACAAACTGGGGAATGCCAAAAATGCCTTCAGATACAGACAAATGGCTCAGAGTATTGAAGCAAACAAAGATTATTATAAACGAAAAGCGAAAGAAATACTTCTGGCAGAGAATAAAATAGCTACTGAAAAACAAAAAGCAGGTTCAGGTGGAAACAAACGGAACTTATTCAATCAAAACAAAGCACAAAACACAACCGACAACGAACCTAAGTCGCAATATGGAAATGCGCTGTGGGGAAATATACAAAACAAATATGCTGACGTAACTACAGAAGGTAACTTTGTGATCAGTCACATCACACTTATTGATAAAATTCGCCGAACAAGCCTCTTTCATCCTTTGATTGAGAAGTATAACAAAGAAAATTACCCATCCTCATTAAGAATTTCGAACCGGGAAATACCGCTCACTTCCGAATTGCTGGGAGCTTATTTCGATGCAATAAATAAGACAACCGACTCTATTTCTAAAATAACACCTACAGCAGATGTGCTTTTTTCGAGGGCTCTGCAGTTTGCTTCTGTGCAGGATTATATCGGTGCCATCGATGACTTGGACAAAGCCATTGAACTTCGCCCCGATTTTATGATTGCCTATTTCACCCGTGCAAATGTTCGACTTAGATTATTAGATGCTAAAAAAAATGAACAAAAAAAGGTAATTGACGAAGAACCGGGATTATATAAAAATAATCTACCGGTAATTGAAAATAGTAATTATAAAATTGATTTGGCCATGATTATGCAGGATTTGGACAAAGCTGCTGAATTGACCCCTGATTTTTCATTCACCTACTTCAACAAAGCCAACATTTTAAGTGCTAATAAAGACTTCAAAACCGCCATTGCGCTATATACCAGATCTATAGAAGTTGATAATGAGTTTGCTGAAGCTTATTTCAACCGTGGCCTCATCTATCTATTTATAGGTGAAGACAATAAAGGTTTATCCGATCTAAGTAAAGCCGGCGAATTAGGGATTATCAAATCCTACAATTTAATTCAACGTTTTAAAAATTGATTACATTTTCAATACTCCAGAACATCATTGATCATTTCTTGTTTACTTTGTAATTCATTATTTTTGAAACAAGCATGCATTTTTCTGCACATTAAATCTCCGTATATGATACAAATTAAAAACTACTTTCGAATAACGTTACTCTGCCTCATTGTCTCTTCCCAATTATTTGCTCAAAAAAAAATCGTCCCAAACACAACTCTAGAACGCCCCAAACTGGTAGTAGGTATTGTTGTCGACCAAATGCGTTGGGATTACCTCTATCGTTATTACAATAAATATGAAACCGGAGGTTTTAAACGACTACTCAAAGAAGGTTTTTCGTGCGAGAACACGATGATTAATTATATTCCAACAGTAACTGCTATTGGTCACACTTCAATCTTCACGGGATCGGTTCCTTCTATTCATGGTATAGCCGGAAACAACTGGATAGATAAAGCCGGAAAATCTGTTTATTGCACAGATGATTCCACTGTAGTAACCATCGGTGTAAAAGGCAATGCCGGAAAAATGTCGCCACGCAAGTTGTTGGCAACAACCATTACCGATGAACTTCGATTGGCTACAAATTTTCAATCGAAAGTAGTGGGCGTTTCGCTCAAAGACAGAGCATCTATTCTGCCGGCAGGGCATAATCCAACCGCTGCGTTTTGGATAGATGATGCTTCGGGTAAATTTATCAGCAGTTCCTATTACATGTCGCTTTTACCGCAATGGGTAAACGATTTCAACGATGCAAAACCTATCGAGAAACTGATTGATAATGGTTGGAATACCTTATTGCCTATCGAACAATATACTGAAAGTACAGCGGATGATGTAAGCTGGGAAGGCACACTGAAAGGTGCAGCACAACCTGTTTTTCCTTACGATACAAAAAAAGCATACGCGCTGGATCATGGTTCGTTACGTCAAATGCCTTTTGGAAATACCCTTACACTTCAATTTGCACAGGCAGCAATAGATGGTTATAAGTTGGGACAGGAAAAAAGTTGTGATTTTCTAACGATAAATTGTGCTTCCACTGATTATTCGGGACATTTAGTTGGCCCAAATGCTATTGAGGTAGAAGATGTATATTTACGACTGGATAAAGATCTGGCTAACTTCTTTTCATATCTCGATCAAAAATTAGGCAAAGGTAATTATCTGATTTTCCTTACTGCCGATCATGGAGCTGCTCACGCCGAAGGGTTTATGCAAGCTAACAAAATGCCTACAGGTTTGCTCGATGCTGATTTGTTTGCTAACCTGGACAAGAAACTTACAAAACAATTCGGTTACAGCAAGTTGGCTTACGAAATTGAAAATTTTCAGGTGTTTTTCAACCGATCCAAAATTGATAGTTTGAACTTAGATTTTGGAAAAATAAAAGAATCTACCATCGATTATTTGAAAGCATCTAAAGGTATACAATATGTTGTAGATCAGGATAAAATAGTGGAAGCATCAATTCCATCGCCATTAAAAGAAATGATGATAAACGGATACAACCACCAACGAAGCGGCAATGTAGTGCTGGCTACTTTGCCCGGCTGGCTACCCCACTATTGCAACAAAGGTTGCACACACAGTGTTTGGAATCCTTATGATGCGCATATTCCACTGATTTTTATGGGTTGGAAGATAGATCATGGCACAACCAGCCGAACAACCTCCATGACTGATATCTCAGCAACACTGGCAGCTTTGTTACATATTCAAATGCCAAGCGGATGTATTGGAACTCCAATTGTTGAAGTGATCAAAAAATAAGTACTTTACTTACTGTAAATAAAATACGATTGTAAACTTGCATGTATGTTTATCTAATGTCGATTTATTCTATACTTACCACAAAATAGTTAGTGTTAGCTTTCCTATAAACAATAAGCCTCTTCATTTTACATGGAGAGGCTTGTTGTTTTTCTTCTCAAAGGCTTTATACTAATAAATCTCTCAATCGTTTGGTATCCAGAATGGTAAATTCTTTTTTGTTGATACTGATAATTCCTTCCTGAACCATTTCCGATAGACTTCGGGCCAACGAAGGACGTGCCACGCCAAAAAAATCGGCCATTTCGGTCTGATTACGGTTTAACGTAAACGTTTTCTTGTTATCAGTAGCTTGTTCCAGTAAAAAATGTGCCAGCTTGCCCTTAATTGTTTTGATAGAAAGTAACTGAAGACGATTGGTGAGAAACTGCGTACGATTAGAATTGTGCGTCAGAAACTGTTTCATAAAGTCGGGATTGGTCATCATTAGGCGCATAATTTCCTCCTTTGGAATACGCATAATCTCTACTTCTTCCAATGTGGTTACATCAACCGGGAAATGATTATTGTCAGAAAATAAGAATGCCGGAGCCAGTGGGCGGGGAGCCTTAATAATCTCAATACCCAATAAACTACCGTTTTCTGTTATCATTTCTGTTTTTACCGAACCTGACATCAGCATATATAATGCATCACAAATATCTCCCTGTCTGATAATCAGCTCATTTTTAGAATATGCCTTGATGGAACATTTCAAATCCAGTAGAAAGTCCTCTTGACTTTCAATATTTAAACTACTACAAATCGGACAGGCCGACAAATCAATATCTTTCATCTTTCCTTTCTTTTTAGCCTCTTTAGAGGAGGTTGAGGGCACAAAAATACAAATTAAGTTCGGGAGTGTAACAACTGTTACACTTTTATTGTTTCAGTAGCTATACTTTTGTAGCGTAATTAAAAACAACACAAATAATATGAGCGACTTCAAATTAGCACCTAAAAAGGAAAATAAAGCATTTCCAACAGCTGAGAAATTCAGCATGACAGATAAAGTGGCTTATGCCGAAGGTTCGGTTGTAAGCAAAATAATTATTCGCAACGAACGTGGAAACGTAACATTGTTTGCTTTCGACAAAGGCGAATTTCTTAGTGAACATACTGCCCCTTACGACGCCATTGTGCAAGTACTTGATGGAAAAGGAGAAGTAGTGATTGATGGTAAAGTTTTCGAACTAAACATAGGCGAAAGTATTATCATGCCTGCCAACGTTCGTCATGCAGTGGTTGCCATTGAGCAATTTAAAATGCTGTTGACAATGATCAAATAAAGTCTTAGGTCGAAAGACAAAAGACAAAAGACAAAAGACGAAGGGAAATAAGCAAGACACTTGACTATAGACTTTAGACAAAAAGAATATGAAACGAACAATAATAAAAATAGACGAAGAACTTTGCAATGGTTGCGAAGCGTGTGTAAGTGGCTGCCATGAAGGTGCACTTCAGATGATAGATGGTAAAGCCCGTATGATCAGCGAATTGTTTTGCGACGGATTAGGTGCTTGTATCGGCGATTGTCCGGTAGGAGCCATTACGCTCGAAGAACGCGAGGCAGAACCGTATGACGAAATTGCAACCATCGAACGTATGATACCTAAAGGTGAGGCAACTATTATTGCTCACCTGAAACATCTAAAAGATCATGGTGAGATAGATTATCTGAAACAAGGTGTAGGCTATCTGAGAGCCAATGGTGTACAGATTGATTTTGCACAAGTACACAACCATGGTGGTGCCGGATGCGCTTCAAAACCTGTTGCTGCTCCACAACCACAACATGCACATGCCGGAGGTGGATGCCCCGGAAGTCGTGAGATGTCATTTGCTCCGGCAGCAGCCCCTTCTTTCAAAATGGTTACTCCGACAGCTACAGTTGGTGCATCACAACTTCGCCAATGGCCTGTGCAGTTGCATTTACTGAATCCGCAAGCAGGTTATTTCCGTGGAGCGGATGTGGTATTGGCAGCCGACTGTGTGGCTTTTAGTTTTGCCGATTTCCACAACCGTTTTCTTGCCGGTAAGATATTGGCCATTGCTTGTCCAAAGCTCGATTCGAATAAAGAATCGTATGTAGAAAAGCTTAAAGACATGATTCAACTATCGTCTATCAATACACTTACCGTTATTATCATGGAAGTGCCTTGCTGTGGTGGATTGCTCCAATTAGCCAGTAAGGCAGTAGCCGAATCGGGTCGAAAAATTCCATTAAAACTGGTTATTATCGGTACTCAGGGCGATGTGCTCAGAGAAGAGTGGGTGTAAGAACCCCTAATCCGTCAGTTGACGGAGAATTAAATTACTCCTGATTTTATTCTTGAAATCAGATAAATATAGAAGTTTAATCAATTCAGTACTAACATCTCTTATTCCCCTTTAGGGGCTAGGGGTAATAATTAAATTATAATTTATGAACATGTTTTGTTATCAATGTCAGGAAGCCTCAAAAGGAACAGGCTGTACACTTGTTGGAGTATGTGGAAAAACACCGGAAGTGTCTGGTCTGCAAGATTTACTCATTTATCAATTAAAAGGAATTTCTCAATTTAGCACTCGTTTGCGTGCTTTGAATATTGAATTGCCGGAAATAAACAAATTCGTTACCGATAGTTTGTTTATGACCATCACGAATGCCAATTTCGATTATGATCGCTTTGTAAATAAGATAATTGAAGGATTTGAGTTGCGCGATAAAGCCAAAAGTCTGTTGATCGAGAATGGAGGCGAAGTGCCTGTATCTGCTTGCGACTGCCTGACATGGAAAACTACAGACCCTAAAGAAATGGAAGCAAAAGCTGTAACTGTTGGTGTGCTTTCAACCGAAAACGAAGATATTCGTTCGTTGCGCGAACTGGTTATTTATGGTTTGAAGGGAATTGCTGCTTATGGCGAGCACTCGTTTAATCTGGGATATATAGACAATGAAGTAGATGCATTTATGCAACGTGCTTTGGCTGCTACTACCGATGATAGCTTAACGGGCGACGAACTGACTGCTTTGGTACTTGAAACGGGTAAAATGGGTGTGCAAGTGATGGCTATGCTTGATAAAGCAAACACTACTGCCTATGGCAATCCTGAAATTACGACTGTAAGTCTTGGTGTGAAAAATAATCCGGGTATTTTGATTAGCGGTCATGATTTGAAAGACATGGAAGAATTGCTAAAACAAACCGAAGGAACAGGTGTGGATGTTTATACTCACAGCGAAATGCTTCCGGCTAATTATTATCCTGCTTTCAAAAAATACAAACATTTTGTAGGTAATTATGGGGGAGCATGGTGGAGTCAGGTAACCGATTTCGAAACTTTTAATGGTGTAGTGCTATTCACGACCAACTGTATTGTTCCTCCGAGAAAATCAGCAACTTATGTGGATCGTGTTTATACCACCGGTGCTTCTGGTTATCCTGCATTCAAACATATCGCCGATCGCGAAGATGGTAACCCTAAAGATTTTTCGGCAATGATCGCACATGCAAAAACCTTTGCAGCGCCAACTGAAATCGAAACGGGCGAGATAGTAGGTGGATTTGCTCATGCACAGGTATTTGCTTTGGCCGACAAGGTAGTTGATGCGGTGAAATCGGGTGCTATTCGTAAATTCTTCGTTATGGCTGGTTGTGATGGACGCATGAAAGACCGTAGTTATTACACTGAATTTGCCGAAAAACTACCTACCGATACTGTCATTCTAACAGCGGGTTGTGCTAAGTATCGTTACAACAAATTGCCATTGGGCGACATAGGTGGTATTCCTCGTGTATTGGATGCCGGACAGTGTAACGATAGTTATTCATTGGTAGTAATTGCCTTGAAGCTGGCCGAAATTTTCAAACTAAACGACGTAAACGAACTACCGATAGCTTATAACATTGCTTGGTACGAACAAAAGGCGGTAATTGTATTATTAGCCTTGCTTAGCCTGGGTGTGAAGAACATTCACCTCGGACCAACATTGCCTGCCTTCCTTTCGCCAAACGTGGCTAAAGTATTGGTTGATAACTTTGGAATTGCACCTATCGGAAGTGTTGACGAAGATATGAAATTGTTCTTGAATTAAGATCTTATTTCCATTACTGATATGATGACTTCAAGTCATCATATCAGTATTACAAAAACAAAATCCTATTAAATAAAGAGACTGAACTTTTGAAATTACTTCAAAGGCTCAGTCTCTATTTTTTATACAACTTACAACCGTTTTTACTTTTCTCCGCAATCAAACATCCATCTCACTCCAAATTTATCGGTTAAACTGCCATACAAATCGCCCCAAAACATTACTTGCAACTCTTGTTCAACAATTCCTCCTTCGGCCAGTGCGGCAAATAAGCTTTTGGTTTCTTCCTTTGTATCAGGTTCAAGCATGATATAATTATTGTTGCCAAAAGTGATTTTGAAGGGCATCGATTCAGGTGCATCACTTCCCATTAAAATATGTCCGCCCAGAATGGGCAATTGAGCGTGCATAACAAGTTTGCCATCTGCTTCGGATAGGGCTTCACATCCTTCCTGAGCTGGCATGTCCGAAAATCGCATTATTCCACCTTCAAAATCGGTGTTGAAAACTGTTTTGTAGAAATTAAAAGCTGCTTCTGTTTCTCTCACAAAATTGAGATAAGTACTTACTCGTGCCATGTTAATTGATTTTTAATGCTGACTGTTTCTGTAAATGACTACCCTAATAAATCCTTTCGTTTTTTTTGGTTTGTAGCTATCAGTAAACAGAATAAGACTCAAAATAGTTCAATACTGATTGTTGATAATAATGTGCCATATCGGTCGGAGTACAAATTTCGTGTTCCGACAAGCGACAATAAACAGTTTTTTAAATTATATAGAAATCTTTCTAATGCCTGTTTTTCATTTTCGTAATCCAAAGAAACAGCGTCCAAACCAACGTGATACCAAAAATGATAAGAAGTGGTACATAGAAATTTCTCAGGTAATCGTTGAAGAAAACTCCTATCATTACGAACATGCTGGCTACACATACCTTAAAAATGCCAAGTTCGGCATTCGACCAACTGGTTTTAATCTTGAAGAAGTTCATGATGTTTCGTTTTAAAATGGATAGTATTGTTCTTGCTAATATAACAGTTGCAATTCAGCAAAGTTGACTGAAAGTGGGAACTAAGTAATTAAATAAAACGAATTCGACCTCGATTATTTGGTAATAACGAAAAACATCACGAACTTTGCAAACCAAATTTCGAAAACAATTATAAATACAAAAATATGAAAACGGCAAAAATTATCACCGAAAAAGGAGAGATGCAGGTTGAGTTTTACGAGCAAGATGCTCCAAAAACAGTAGCAAACTTTATTAAATTAGCTACCAGTGGCTTTTACGATGGATTGACTTTTCACCGTGTCATCCCTGATTTCGTTATTCAGGGCGGATGTCCAAACGGGACAGGTGCCGGTGGTCCGGGTTATACTATTCCTTGCGAATTAGATGGCGGCAATCAGTACCACGACAGAGGTGTATTGTCTATGGCTCACGCCGGACGTAATACCGGTGGTTCACAGTTTTTTATCTGCCATTCGCGTAATAATACCTCTCATTTGGATCGTCAACATACCTGCTTTGGTAAAGTAGTTGAAGGTCTGGAAGTGATTGATGCTATTCGTGCAGGCGATAAAATCTTGAAAATTGAAGTTGCTGAATAAGCATTTATGGAAACAAAAAAACGGTCGAAAAAGAGTAATCTTTTTGACCATTTTTTTTACAATTGATAGGATGGATCTCAATATCATATAAATCATTAAATCAGCTTAATCATGGTTTAGACAATTTTCCTTCCGATCCTTCGCTGCCCGGCACCAATTCAAAAATCATATCGGGCCGTAAATCCTGCTCATCGCGATGCGAAACATACAGGATAGCTATCTTTTTCTCCAACGCAATTGCATTTACCATTTCGATAAACAGACTGCTATTTTCATCGTCAAGTTCGATGGTTGGTTCGTCCAAAATAAGGAGCGGAGGGTGTTTTACCATGGCTCTGGCTACCATCACCATGCGTTGTTGCCCAATGGACAGTCGCTGAAACGACTTATTACGGTACGATGCGCCAAGCATTTCTATCCAGTTTTTAGCAATATCTTTCTGCATATCACTTGGTTTGCTATACAAGCCTATCGAATCCATTAAACCCGAAACAATCATATTTTCCACCGTATCATCGTGCGTAAATTGTTCTATCATCGATGGCGTGAAATAACCAATCTGTCTTTTTATATCCCAAATTGATTCACCCGAGCCTTTTTTACGGCCGAAAAGAATCATATCCTGACCATATCCCCGGGGATTATCACCCGTAATCAACGACAGAATAGTGCTTTTCCCCGAACCGTTTGGGCCAACCAGTTGCCAGAATTCACCACTTTTTATAGTCCAGTTTACCTTATTCAGCACTTTCTTATCCCCGTATTTTACCGAAACATTATTCAATTGTACCAATGGATTTATGTCTATGTGGTTTTCGTCGTACTGCTTAGGCAATCTGAAACGATGTACCGGTTTCTCGGCCCCTGCACCCGACTGTTGAAATGCTTCTGCTAATTGCTCGTTCACAATGCCATTGTTTTCGTCTATCGAATAAACTTTGCCGATACAGGGCAACATATCGCGTTTGCGGAAGAAAATCTGAATAAGTAATGTCGTTTCCGCCAATTGACCCAATGTAGCCGTAATAGATGCTTGCGTTGCTTTATCGATATTACTATATACATCGTCCAGGACCATATATTGCGGCTTTTGAGCTATCAGATAGTCCAGTAAGGCTTTTTTCTGTTGCCCGCTGGACATGGATCCCAAACTTGCATTTTCTGCGGTATGAATCAAATACCTATCGTGACGCAACTCATCATCTACAAATCGGTTGATGGTTATAGCCGAATGCAATGCACCTTGTAATACACTCAAATCGATGTATTCCCGCAAAAAATGATTTGTCATAATCTGATCAAGAATCAGATTTTTATTCGAACTGTTTGAAAGGTAAAGCCCTACGGAAGTATGTTGCGTCATTTTTTTTTGTTATTGTAATTTTAAATTGGAAGGCAGTTATTTCTTTTTTGCTTCCGCCTTTTGAGTGTTTTCAATCACTCTAAACTGCACCATTTTAGCAATTATATCTATCGGAAGTGCTTTATCCAAAGGAAATTGAACTGTACCTTTTGATGTTTTATAATTTTTCAAATCTTCAGCGAAAGCCACAACACACGATGCCCCGGGATAAAATCCTATATGATGTTGATAAGCAGCAAAGTAAACCAACATACCAAACAGTTTAAAAGCCGGCATCTGATAGCTGATCACTTCAACAGCATCCGGAGCCACTTTTTTGATTATTGCTCTGAGTGTCTCTAACAATGTTTGAGTTTCAGCAGGAAAGGTGGTGATATATTCGTCTATATTCTTTGGCACTGCTACAGTTGTTTTCATATCATTGACATTGATTTAGTTAGTGTATTGCTACTTTAAAGAAACAGTGGTCGATAATTTGAGTACAAAGTTAGGATTAAAATTGCCAAAACAAAAATCAGCATTCAATTTTCGTTGAATGCTGATTTTTGTTTCCTATTGATTTACCATTTGATATTTTTATCAATAAATTCGATCAAATCGTCTGCCATAGCTTTTTGTTCAGCTACTTTTGGATGTCCCGGCGTGTCCTTGTATGGAAAGAAATGAGTATAAATTTTAGGATCGTTCAACTCTTTTGCCGCTTTTTCGATATATCCCGGCCAAGCAGAACCAATTCTAGTGGCGTCCATATTGCCAAGCGCACAAATAATCGATGAATTCGGATATTTTGCACGAATGCTTTTGATGAAATTTTGGTATGATTTAATAATGAATGCTTCAGTAGGTGCTGTTGTGCCAAAACGTGCAATAAATTGTGGGTGTTTTGGGTTGTTTACTAACCATGAGTCATTTTGAAAGAGATTGATGACCACTATGTCAGGTGTATATTTAGAAAAGTTCCATTTGCTGGTCGAATCGGCAGGATTTAATCTATCATACACTTCGGGCATAATTTCAGGAAACCAGCTAACCATAATGCCAATTCCACTACGGGCAATGCACGAATATTGTGCGTTGAAATGGCGCGCAGTACGAGCCGCATAGGTCCAATAATTATTAAAATAATAGGGACTTCCGGAGTCATCATGCCCGGGGAGCACGTCCACACCATGCCCTGCAGTGATAGAGTTACCATAAAACTCAATTTTTCGTTGTGGAAGTCGGGTTGCTTTTAGCACTTTTGAACCTTTGGCCAATTCAAAGCCATAGAAATAAGTGTAAGAAGTGTTATTAGAAAGCTTAAATAACTGAACCGAATGTTTAGCGTTTTTCAACCCTTCAGCCAACAGAATGGTAGATTTGATAGTGTCGGCTTTAATTTTCCGGGCTTCATTGTCTTTGCCGTCTACTATAACGTAGAAATAGCTTTCCTCGTATCCGTTTTTCAAAACAGCTTTCAATTCAGTTCCCTTAAAATTAATCGTAACCGATGTCCCAGGCCAATAGAACTTTGCATACTGGTTTTGAACGGTTTCCACTCTACCCATATAGCTTAGGTTTTTCTGGTTAAATGGTACTAAAACGCCACTGTAACTGAATGTTACAGCCACGAATAATAACAGGGATATAAAACAAATTTTGCGCATAATATGATTATTAAATGTACTAAGTGTGATTTAGTTGCAAATTTACTATTTTTATTTGAATGCTTGTGAATGATATTTTTTAAACTAATGCTATGTTAGGGTTGTTTTGACGGTAGGTGTCAATTGCCTCCCCCCAGCAATTAATTCTTGCATAAAATAACACTAATGTGGATACGCGATATTTTATGGTCTCAATGCTCCGAATAAATGAAAATAAATATTTATACATTAATTAAACATTAATTGCTCTTTTTCGTTTTAAAATCAGATAGCTCTTTTTCTCCATCTTCAAGACTACGCCAATGCATTTAAACGTAAAAAATGAAACCTCAACACTTAAAACAGTGGTGTTAGGACAAGCCGGCTCAATAGGCAATGTGCCCTCTTTGGACAAAGCTTTTGATGCCAAGTCCTATGAAACCATTCTCAAAGGTGTTTATCCAAAGGAGGAAGCTATCTATAAAGAAATGAGTGCTTTCGAGAATGTATTGTTGAAATATAATGTGCAGGTTTTTCGTCCGTGGACATTGGAAAATTGCAATCAGGTCTTTGCAAGAGATGTGGGTTTTGTCATCGACGATAAAATTATTAACTCCAATATTATTCCCGATAGAGAGGACGAAAAAGAAGCATACGAAGTTATTTACGATCAGATATCCTACAATAAAATTTATAATTTGCCCGAAAAAGCACATGTCGAAGGTGGGGATGTAGTATTGCTAAATGATACTGTTTTTGTTGGGTTGTATACCGGTGCCGATTATTCTCAGTTGAAAACGGCGCGCACCAATTTATATGCATTTCATTTTTTAGAAGAACTTTTTCCTGATAAAACGCTTGTTCCTTTGGAGTTACGAAAACATGATACTGACCCTCGTCAATGTGTGCTGCATTTAGACTGCGCATTTATGCCAGTTTCTGATGATAAAGTTATATTGTATAAGGATGGTTTTCTCAATTTATCCGACTATGAAATGTTGGTCGAACGGTTTGGAAATAAAAATGTTTTTGAAATATCACAGGAAGAAATGTATTTTATGAATGCCAATATTTTCTCCATTTCTCCAACAGTTGTTGTATCTGAAAATCGTTTCACGCGCTTAAACAATCACATGGAAAACGAATGGGGATTAACTGTCGAGCGTATTCCTTATTTCGAAATTTCAAAAATGGGAGGTCTCTTACGTTGCTCCACTTTACCATTGGTAAGGGAAAATTAGAAGCTATATAATTAGCTATTGTGCTGATTAATAGACTTATTTCGTCTTTAGATATTAAACAGAATAAAATGTAATTAAGATGAACTCCTCCAACAATACACCAAAAAATTCTCGATTGGGGAATATGGTAACAAAGCAAACAACAAATACTATTTTGATGATTGAACCTGTGGCTTTTGGATTTAATAATCAAACTGCAGTAAATAATTATTTCCAGCAAAAGGAGCAAGGCGCTGAAAAAGAAATTCAGACCAAAGCCTATGCTGAATTCGGGAAGATGGTCAAAAAATTACGTGCGAATGGAGTTAATGTATTGGTTGTTAAGGATACTGAGCAGCCGCATACGCCCGATTCGATTTTTCCAAATAACTGGATTTCATTTCATGAGGGTGGTCAGGTAGTATTGTACCCAATGTTTGCCAAAAATCGACGAAGAGAGCGACGTAATGATATAGTTCAACTAATTGAAAATAAAGGGTCTGTTATCAATAATGTTGATGATTTTACATTCTGGGAAGAACAAAATAAATTTTTGGAAGGAACCGGAAGTATGGTTTTTGATCGCATTCATCGCATTGCTTATGCAGCCTTGTCGGATCGAACCAATAAAACAGTATTTTTACAATTTTGTAAAGTATTCGATTTAAAACCGGTTTATTTTTCTGCTAATCAAACTGTTGACAAAAAACGGTTAGCTATTTATCATACCAATGTAATGATGTCTGTAGCCAACGAATATGCTGTAATTTGTTTAGAATCAATTGATAACGAGAAAGAATATAAATCTGTTGTTAATTCGTTAATTGCATCGGGCAAGGAGATTATTACAATTTCTGAAAAACAAATGCATAACTTTGCCGGTAATATGCTGCAAATTGAAAATACGAAAGGTAAACAATTTTTAGTCATGTCGCAGTCTGCCTACGATTCGCTTAATCAGTTTCAGATTTATCGATTAAATACTTATAATGAGCTTATTGTAGTCGAAATACCAACTATCGAAAAGATAGGTGGTGGCAGTGTGCGATGCATGATGGCCGAAATTTTTTAAGCAAGTATCTCTGAATAAGAGGACTAAATTCTGGAATACAAACTAAGCTTCGAATTATCAGTCAGTTGGTGAATATAGAAGGGGCTAATACTATTTTTTATGGTACATCAAAAACTCAGTGCTTCGGAATTGATGGAGCTCGAAAATAAATATGGTGCGCACAACTATCATCCACTTCCTGTTGTCCTCGAAAAGGGCGAAGGAGTTTTTGTGTGGGATGTGGAAGGGAAAAAGTACTTTGATTTTCTGTCAGCATATTCTGCTGTCAATCAAGGTCATTGTCATCCAAAAATTATTGATACCTTAGTTCAACAAGCTTCAAAACTAACACTCACTTCGCGGGCATTTTACAACAGTCAGCTTGGACGGTACGAGGAATTTGTAACGCAATATTTCGGATATGAAAAAGTGTTGCCCATGAATACCGGAGCTGAAGCCGTTGAGACAGCTATCAAACTTTGTCGGAAATGGGCGTACGAGAAGAAAGGATTGTCTGATAACACTGCGCAAATTATTGTTTGCGAAAATAATTTTCATGGTCGCACTACGACTATTGTTTCATTCTCTGTCGATACGGATGCTTTTTATCATTATGGTCCATTTACCCCGGGATTCATAGTTATTCCTTACAATGATGCTGAAGCACTCGAAAAAATTTTGATAGCAAACAAAAACATTGCCGGTTTTCTGGTTGAACCGATTCAGGGTGAAGCCGGCGCCTATGTACCTGATGATGGTTATCTGAAAAAATGTTATGATCTTTGTAGTCAGCATAATGTATTATTCATAGCCGACGAAGTTCAGACCGGTATTGCCCGTACGGGAAAATTATTGGCCTGCGATTATGAAAATGTGCACCCCGATATTTTAATTCTTGGAAAGGCTTTATCGGGAGGAGTTTATCCGGTCTCGGCTGTTTTGTCGTGCAGTGAAATTATGGATGTGATTCATCCGGGGCAGCACGGCTCTACTTTTGGTGGAAATCCTGTTGCAGCAGCAGTTGCCATTTCAGCATTGGAAGTAGTTCGGGATGAAAAATTGGCAGAAAAGGCTTTTGTTTTGGGTGAAATCTTTAGATCCGAAATGGAGAAAATTTGCGTGAATTCCGGTATTGCTTCCTTTGTTCGGGGTAAAGGTTTGCTCAATGCTTTGGTAATCAATAATGAAGGCCACAAAAACTTAGCCTGGGATATTTGTCTTCAGCTTCTTGAAAATGGTCTTTTAGCTAAGCCAACCCACACCAACATCATTCGTTTTGCACCGCCATTGGTTATAACCGAATCACAATTGTTTGAATGTGTGGAAATTATAAAGCGTACAATTCAAAGTTTTGAGCAGTAAATACGAAATAGTTACCTAAATCCTAACAATTGTATAAAAAATGAACTTATTCCTCCTACTAATTCAGATATGTGAAGAATATTGATGTTCAAATTACTTTCTGCTAAGATAATTGCCAATAAAACTAATGTTCCGTATTTATACATATTCATCATTAGTTTTGGATTAATATCCTTTAAATAAGTGAGATACAAATGTGAACCGTCGAGTGGGGGAATCGGGATAAGATTAAAAATAAAGAGACTAAAGTTAATAACTCCCCAAGTCATAATAAGGTTTATAACTTGTAACCCAAATGCGTTGTTGAAAAAATCGACAGAATAAAGCACTCGGGCCAGCACAAAGAAAAGGATGGCAATCACAAAGTTGGAAATTGGTCCGGCAATGGATATCAAAATTTCATCGCGATGCTTATTTTTCAAGTTATTCGGATTAAAACTTACCGGCTTGGCCCAGCCAAATCCCGCAATGATAATCAGGAAAAACCCCAGCCAATCAATATGTTTCAGTGGGTTAAGTGTTAAGCGTCCGTCATCTTTCGCAGTATTATCACCTAGTCTGTAAGCTGTATAAGCATGTGCAAATTCGTGAACGGTAAGCCCAATTACTGCAGCAGGAGCAATTTTCAAAATATCAGTTAAATCTAATCCCATTTTTATAGAGTATTGTTTTTTCTTATTCGGATACAAATATATCTATAAATGCTTAACAAATCAATCAGTTCAACAAGATTTATAGAAAATAAAGGTTTTGCGGGATACCGATAAGTGTTGATTAACTGTTTTGTCATTATCTTTCTTTTTTAGTACTTTTGTTCCTCTTTTCGGATGTCTTATTTTTGAGAGGCAATTCGTAATTTGTAACCAGTAACTTCTGAATAAAAGTGATAGAAATTATACCCGCCATCGACTTAATTGATGGAAAATGTGTTCGCTTGTCGCAGGGCGATTATGCTCAAAAAACAGTCTATAACGAAAACCCGCTTGAGGTAGCCAAGATGTTTGCCGATGCCGGAATTCGTCGTTTGCATTTGGTTGATTTGGACGGTGCTAAAGCGCACCATATTGTGAACCACAATGTATTGGAAAGAATAACTTCAGGAACAGATTTGGTGGTTGATTTTGGCGGTGGCTTAAAATCGGACGATGATTTGCGCATAGCCTTCGAATGTGGAGCCAGCATGGTAACCGGTGGGAGTATAGCCGTTAAAAATCCGGATGTGTTTTCTTCGTGGATTTCTAAATTCGGAGCCGAAAAAATTATTTTAGGAGCCGATGTAAAAGACGAAAAAATAGCAGTCGGGGGGTGGTTGGAAACTACCGAGCTGGAATTATTACCATTCGTTAAAAACTATATCCACCAGGGTATTACTAAAATTATTTGTACTGATATCAGTAAAGATGGCATGTTACAAGGACCGGCTTTGGAACTTTATAAAAAAATGCTTGCTGCTCAGCCCGATATGTACCTGATTGCCAGTGGAGGTGTAAGCTCTATTCGCGATATTGAACTATTACACGAAGCTGCTGTTCCGGCCGTTATAACCGGAAAAGCGATTTACGAAGGACGAATTACTCTGAAAGAACTCAGTCGATTTATCGTCAATTTGTAACGAGCCATAAAATACAGAAAATGTTGCCACGTTAAATACTGGTACTATTTTTGTTGCATAAAACGCACACTCATTAAAATATTAAATTATAATTCATTTGTCGCAATTCATTTTGAATGATGAATTATGTATCATTAATTAACAAGAAATTATGTTGAAAGAAATTCTCTCCATCCCAGGTAAACCGGGACTTTTCAAACTTGTATCACAAGGAAAAAACATGTTGATCGTTGAGTCATTAATCGATGGCAAACGCATTCCCACTTACACGAAAGATAAAGCTGTGTCATTGGGCGATATTGCAATATTTACCGAAGATGCTGAAATTCCATTAGGACAGGTTTTCGAAAGCGTAAAAACAAAAGAAAATGGTGCGGCTTGCTCTACCGATCCAAAAGCAGATAACGATACCTTACGTAAATTCATGGGCGAGGTTCTGCCTGACTACGATCGCGACCGCGTATATCCAAGCGATATTCGCAAATTAATTAACTGGTACAATATCCTTATCAAAAGCGATATCACTACTTTTGTTGCTGTTGAAGAAGCAGTTGAAGCTGCAAAGTAATTCGTAATTTACCATTGATAACTAGTATGTTATGACTGTAAAATCTATTTGTGAACTTATCGAGGCAGTAGCCCCGTTGGCATTGCAGGAAAGCTATGACAACGCCGGACTTCTTGTGGGTGACTCGCAAATGGAAGTTACATCTGTACTGGTTTGTATCGATATTACCGAGGAAGTACTGGCGGAAGCCATTCAAAAAAAGTGTAACCTGATTATTTCTCACCATCCGCTTATTTTCAGCGGGTTGAAACGACTAGTTGGGCACAACGATGTACAACGCTGTGTAATCACGGCTGTTAAAAATGATATTGCTATCTACGCTGCTCATACCAATCTGGATAATGTGTTGGACGGCGTAAATGGTAAGATTGCCGATAAAATCGGACTTGTTAACAGGCGCATTCTTCAGCCCAGGCAAAATGCATTACTCAAATTAGTTACCTACGTACCTCAACTTCATTCGTACGGAGTGCGTCAGGCTATTTTTGAAGCAGGAGCAGGGCAAATAGGTAATTATGACGCTTGTAGCTTCAATAGTGAAGGTACCGGAACATTCAGGCCCAATGATAAGGCTCAACCTTTTGTAGGTGAAGTAAATACATTACATTCTGAACCCGAAACCCGAGTTGAGGTAATTTTGCCCGAATACTTAAAATACAAAGTGCTCGAAGCTTTGCTGAAAGCGCATCCTTACGAAGAGCCGGCCTATGACTTTATTCCACTCAAAAATGTATGGAATACGATAGGAACCGGCATCGTTGGTGAACTGGAAACAGAGGAAGATGAACTCGATTTTTTGAATCGGATAAAAGTTCTGTTTAATCAACCCAGTATTCGGTATACTAAGTTGTTAGGAAAAAAAATTAAACGAGTGGCTGTATGTGGTGGCTCAGGAAGTTCATTTTTATCGGACGCCTTGAGAGTGAATGCTGATGTATATATTTCGGGCGATTTTAAGTATCATGAGTTTTTTGATGCCCAAAACCGGATACTTATTGCCGATATTGGACATTTTGAAAGCGAACAGTTCACAAAAGACATTTTTTTGGAGATAATTTCAAAAAAAATGCCTACATTTGCAGTCCAAATTTCAGATATTAAAACAAATCCCATAAATTATTTGTAATCAATATGGCTACAGAATTAAAAGCAGAAAAAGAAATCACCGTTGAAGAAAAATTAAAGGCTCTTTATGAACTTCAAAAAGCGGTTTCAAAAATAGATGAAATTAAAATCTTGCGTGGTGAGCTTCCATTAGAAGTTCAGGATTTAGAAGACGAGATTATTGGTTTGAATACACGTATGGACAATTTCGAAACTGAAATTGCTGACTCAATAGCTGTTATTGCAAGTAAAAAAATAGAGATTGAAGAATCTCGTATGAAAATTGCAAAATACAAAGAGCAACAAGATAATGTGCGCAATAACCGTGAATACGACAATCTTTCGAAAGAAATCGAGTTCCAAACACTGGAAATTGAACTATGCGAAAAACGTATTCGTGAATTTACTGCTGCTCACGAAACAAAAAAGGCAGATCAAAAAAATACAGCTGATAAATTATCAGAACGTAAACTTGACCTGGAGCAAAAGAAAGGTGAGTTGAACGAAATCGTTTCGGAAACTAAGCACGAGGAAGAAAGACTTCGCGAGCATGCTAAGCAAATTGAATCGCTTATCGAACCTCGTTTGCTAACTGCGTTTAAACGTATCCGCAAAAATGCTCGTAATGGTTTAGCTGTGGTGTATGTTCAACGTGATGCATGTGGTGGATGCTTTAATAAAATTCCGGCACAACGTCAATTGGATATTCGTCTTCGCAAAAAAATTATAGTATGTGAATATTGCGGTCGTATCTTAGTCGATCAGGAATTAGCAGGTGTGGCTCCGGTAATCGAAGATTAATAACATATCAACCAAAATAAATCAAAGAGTTCGAAATTAATTTTTCGAACTCTTTTTTTTATGCCTGTCATTCAAATTTTCGTGTATAAATTCCCGAGAGTAAATAAATATTTAATTCTCAGAAGCTCAAAATTAATCCAATCCCCTCTATATGTGTATATTATGCCGAATTTTTACTAGTATAAAATTCACACAACTAGAATATTGCCCTCAATTTGTCTGTTTTTATCCCCTTTTCCTCATTTATCTATCCTGATCAACTTTTAAAAATCCCCTTTTTTTATTTAAGGCAGGAGTGGTTGAATATTTATCTCTTCTCAACGGTAAATTGAGATTTGCTCTATCCTGATTTTAGAATCTCAATACACTCTCCATGCCGGCAAATGAATGAGAGTCGAAGTCGGTCATACTTGCTAAGCTCAACTGAAAATATTGATCCACCCCAAAATCTGAATTTTAAATTCAATTCTAAAATAATAGTCTAATATAGTATATTACATTTGTAACTTCACATAAATGTGCAATACAAAAGTAAATAGTTACACATGTATTGGTTAAAGTATTTCGCAACATTCACAATAACATAAACCAATTTTTACAAATATATTACATCACATACTACAGCCCTATATTTATGTGAACACCATTTCTATTAGCCATTTAATACATGTAAACTACTATAAACCAGTGTGATAATCAATTTATATACAAATATAATTTAAGTGTATATTCATTTTTGTGATAATAGTGGTATTATATATCAAATATGATAAATATGTAACATTAAATAACTGATAACTAAGATACTTATATATTAATATATAATAAATCACTTTATTTAATAGTATACTTTATAAATTGGCTATAAAGCCTTTTAAACAATGGGTTTTATATATACAACGACATTTTATTTTTCTATTTCGATGTATTACAAATGTGTTTATACAAATGTATCATATTACAAATGTATTAGATTTGCATATGTAAACTAATTCACATATCTTTGTAACGTGATTACAAACATACACTTTACATTTATACTGTAAATTATGGACGAAAAAGAAAGAATTGAAAAGGTTATGCTTACCGAAGGAATGAATTCGGCACAGTTTGCTGCCGAGATTGGCATTCAGGGTTCTACTCTCTCCCATATTTTGAATGGACGAAATAATCCGAGTTTGGATGTGCTCAAGAAAGTGCTCAATAGGTTTCGCACAGTGAGCTCAGATTGGCTTATTTTGGGCGTCGGATCGATGTATCGTTCAGAAAAGCAATCTCAGGCGCCTACATTGTTCGATTCTATTAATGAAAATAGCTCTAAATCAGCAATTTCAGAGCCGAAAACAGTCGAAAAATTAGTGTCGCTATCTGATGTCATCCAGCAAAATACTCCGCAAATACCCGATGTGGCTGTTCAACCGACCTCAGAAGCTCGTTCTGTCATTCATTCTGTTGTTGATGCTCCGACAAAATCGGTTCGAAAAATAATTGTCTACTATACCGACAATACTTTTCAGGAATTTGAAACGAAATGATAATTTATAAAATTTCGACTCTCCTGCCTCTGCTTTTTTTGAAACTAAGCGGAATGTTACAATATTTAAAAAATAACCTGACTCGATAGAAAGATACAATGTCAAAGTCATGACATTGTATCTTTCCTGTTATTTTATTGGATAGAAATCAAAATAACAATTCTTGTTTAATTTCACGGGAGACATCCTCAATTATGCTTTATTTTATTCTTGTCATTTCGAGATAATTGTGTAATTTTGCAGCCAGTATAAACTGTTATTAATTACAAAAGCATATTATTGTATGTAATTGATATATAACAATATAGATTAAATGAAGAAATTCATGCTCGATTTGATTGTAAAGAAAAATGAAGCGCTGAACAATCAATACTCTCTTTTAGTACTTACATCGCCTGACAAGCTTCCCGAAATGCTACCGGGTCAATTTGCCGAAGTGCGTGTAGACAATTCTCCTTCCACGTTTTTACGTCGTCCTATTTCTATTAATTATGTTGATTATGAGGCTAATGAACTTTGGCTTTTAGTGCAAATTGTGGGTGAAGGAACCCGTAAGATGTGCGAACTCAAGGTTGGCGAAGTGGTAAACTTACTTTTCCCGTTAGGAAATAGCTTTACATTGCCCGAAAATAAGGATGCAAAGCTCCTTTTAGTAGGTGGTGGAGTCGGAATTGCTCCATTGCTGTTCTGGGGTTCGTACCTCAAAGAACGAGGTTACAAGTGCAATTTCTTGCTCGGCGGACGATCAAAGGATAATTTATTGCAGCTTTGTGAATTTGAGCAGTTCGGCGATGTATATACAACTACTGAAGATGGCACCCATGGAGAAAAAGGTTTTGTTACCCAGCATTCGCTCTTGCAAGGCTCAAATTTCGATTATGTTTATACTTGTGGACCAACTCCCATGATGAAGGCTGTAGCTTCTTACGCGGCCAAAACAGAGGCTATTTGCGAAGTTTCGCTCGAGAATACTATGGCATGTGGTTTTGGAACTTGTTTATGTTGTGTAACCGATACAATCAAAGGTCATGTTTGCGTGTGTACCGAAGGACCAGTATTTAATATTACAAAGTTGAAATGGCAAATTTAGACATCAAAATAGGAAAATTACAATTGAAAAACCCGGTGATGACTGCATCGGGCACATTCGGTTATGGAACAGAGTATTCGGACTTTATGGATATATCGCGAATTGGCGGTATAATTGTGAAAGGAACTACACTTCGCGACCGTCAGGGCAATCAATATCCACGTATGGCGGAGACTCCATCGGGTATGCTAAACGCTGTGGGACTGCAGAATAAGGGAGTAGATTACTTTATTAATCATATTTACCCGACGCTGAAGGATATCGATACAAATATACTTGTGAATTTGTCAGGTTCAACTATCGAAGACTACGTGGAGGCAGCTGAGAGGCTAAATGAACTGGAAAAAATCCCCGGAATTGAATTAAACATCTCTTGCCCTAATGTAAAAGAAGGTGGAATGGCCTTTGGAACAAGCTGTTTGTCTGCTGCACAAGTAGTTAGAGAGGTGCGAAGAGTGTATAAAAATGACATGATGGTGAAGCTTTCGCCGAATGTAACCGACATTTCGGAGATTGCATTGGCTGTTGAGGCCGAAGGAGCCGACTCAGTTTCGCTCATCAACACTTTGTTGGGTATGGCCATAAATGCAGAAACAAGAAAGCCTTATTTATCTACCATCACCGGCGGACTTTCGGGTCCTGCGGTAAAGCCTGTGGCATTGCGCATGGTATGGCAAGTGGCTAACGCGGTAAAAATACCGGTTGTAGGAATGGGTGGAATTATGAATACTGCCGACGCTATAGAGTTTATTCTTGCGGGTGCTTCTGCCATTCAAATCGGCACGGCTAATTTTATTGATCCGACGATTACCGGTAAGGTAATTGATGGTATTGATGATTATTTAAACCGCCATGGATATTCATCGATTAATGATATTATCGGAGCAATGGAAGTTTAATTGTAATAGTAAGCTTTTAAATCTACATTATATGTAGGATTTTTTTATAGTTGGACTGCACAAAAGATATTTCTATTTCTTTTGTGCAGTTTTTATTTATAAGGTGTTGACAATTAAAACGTATATTTATTTCACTGTTAATTAGATATTTATGGATATTGAATTTATTGTTGAAGAATTGAAATTGCTATCAACGCCTGAGCATTTGGCTAAATTGTCACACTTTGGTATCGAGGATTCTAAAGCTTTGGGGGTAAAGATCCCGTTGTTGCGAAATCTGGCTAAGACCATTGGTATAAATCATGTATTAGCTTTAGAGCTTTGGGATACGGAGATACACGAAGCGCGGATATTGGCCTCAATGATTGAAGATGGTAAGCTGGTGACGGAAAATCAGGTGGATAAATGGGTAAGCGACTTTAATTCCTGGGATATGTGTGATTCCTGCTGCGATTTGATAGCAAAAATGAACTTTGTTCGCAATAAAATTGAAGAATACGCTACTGATGAGCGTGAGTTTGTGAAACGAACAGCCTTTACTTTAATGTGTAAGCTCGCTTTTCATGATAAAAAAGCGAGTGATTTATCATTTGACCGATTTTTTGATATTATTGAACGGGAAGCCTGGGATGACCGAAATTTTGTGAGAAAGGCTGTGAATTGGGCATTGCGCCAGATTGGAAAGCGGAATGAGTATTTACGTATCAGGGCAATTGAAGTAGCTGAACGAATTAAGGGTCAGGGAACTAAGTCAGCAGTATGGATTGCAACCGATGCGTTGAGAGAGTTGAACGATGAGAAAGTGGTGGCAAGGGTAAATCGGACAAAAAAGAGATTATAATAAGAAAAAGAGGGTGTTACAAAACTTGCAACACCCTCGATTGTATTTGAATACAATGTATTTAGATCAAATTACAGACCTGCGATAAATGTATCGGTATTGTTGTTATAAACAGATACATTGATAAGTACAAGGTACTTTTTGTATTGTTCTTCGCTTAATACAGATTTTACATTTCCTAAGTTGAAATACATTGCTTTTTCTGCAGCAACTTCGTTATCACCTTTCAATGCAGACTTCATTTTCTTTTCTGTCATTGAAAACACTAACTCCAATTGTTCGGCTTGATCGTAATCAGCCTCTAAATAACGTACCAAGCCATTGAATGTACTTGCGTTATTCATCTTGTTAAACACTTCGTATTTGTTTGTATCAACAGCAAATACACTAGTTGTGCTGGCAACTAAAACTAAAACAGCAACTAAAATCTTTTTCATAACCTTAACTTTTAAATATACCTTTTCTTTTTACCTTACTTATTTGTTCTCCGAGAACATGGCGAAATTATTGTCATTGTTCAGGTAGACATTTACAAAAACTAAATACTTTTTGTATTGTTCTTCCGATAGAATACATTTTGCATTTCGCAAATTGTAATTAACTACATTCTCAGCAGCAGCAATATTTTCTTTTTTTGCCGCATTTGACAATTCTTCTTCCGTAACTTTAAATACACGTTGTAAGAAAGCAGCTTGCTCTTGGTCAGCATCTATATATCCAACCAAGCCTGTAAATGTTGCTTTGTTGTTCAACTTGTAAAAGCTCTTGTAATCACTAGGATTAAATGCAAAGGTTGATACCGAATATCCGATACAAACCGCAATTAGAACTAAAATCTTTTTCATAACCAAACTTTTTAAATTTAATACCTTATACCTATTAACAAAAAAAACAAAGAATTCCCATGTGACTTTTTAACTGGGCTTTCTTTGTATTAGATTTGTCATATCAATTTATCTTTGATTGACGATGCAAAATTATATGTTTTACAACATAAAAATCGCATGTTTCGTGTTAAATATTGGAGAGTGCTTTAAACTTTAACCATTAAGCGTTTTTATCATTTTGATTAATTATTTGATATATAATAAGTTAGATGTTGTTTTTGGACCTACAAAATTTGATTGAAAAAACAAGGCCAAAAACAATGTTTTACAACATGTTTTTGGCCTAAATGAATGAGTGATTGTCTATTTGTTTGTTATATAGATATTTATGTCTTCTCGACGATGATCTGGTTAAAATTAGGAATTTCGGAAAAAAACTCATAGCGTGCCGTTTCGGAGTTCACTTTACAGCAAAAATGTTCAATTCCGTTGCTGATAATAAAAAAATCAACCTTTAATTTGGCATTATACACGGCAACCTGATCGAAAGTGGCTTGTGAAATGGCAACATTAGGAGCTTTTAGTTCAATGATAAGAAATGGTTGCGCGTGTTCATTATATAGTATAGCATCGCAACGCTTTTTCATTCCATTCATATTCAACTGTTTTTCGATAGCAAGATAAGCTGCCGGGTATCCTTTTTCTTCTATTAAAAAACGGATAAAATTCTGACGAACCCATTCTTCAGGTGTGAGTACCACATATCTTTTTCGTTGCGAATCGAAAATTACGAGCTTTTCATTCTGTTTTTTTATTCTAAAACTATACTGGGGGAGGTTAAGTTGCAACATTTTTTTAGTATTTTTGTTTCCACTTTAAAATTGAAGGCCGAATTATTTGAATAAATAATAATTTATTGATATTCAATTGAAGTGTTTGCAGATATGATGGTAAACGATAGAATTTAATTTCAATTCAGGGTAAAACCATACGTTTTGCGAAGATACAAAAACAAACTATAATTATTGATGGTTATGAAAACAAAAAAAGAAATTGTAGAAAATTGGTTGCCCCGGTATACTAAACGTCCTTTAAATGAATTTACTGACCACATATTGCTAACCAACTTCAATAATTATGTAGAACTTTTTGCCGAATGGTTTAATGTGCCTGTGGTAGGTCGTGATGGGAATATGCCCAATGCTTGCGCCAATGGGATAACCATTATTAATTTTGGAATGGGTAGTCCGAATGCGGCCATCATAATGGATATTTTATCCGCTATACAACCCAAAGCTGTCCTTTTTCTGGGGAAATGCGGAGGGTTGAGAGATAAAAACAAGCTGGGCGACTATATTTTACCAAGTGCTGCCATACGTGGCGAAGGAACTTCGAATGACTATTTTCCACCGGAAATACCAGCATTGCCTGCTTTTAGTTTGCAACGTGCAGTTTCGTCAAATATTCGTGATTTTGGAAAAGATTACTGGACAGGAACGGTTTATACAACTAACAGGCGCGTGTGGGAGCATGATGAGAAATTTAAAGAATACCTTCGTGCCAGTCGCGCTTTGGCGATAGATATGGAGACAGCCACGCTTTTTATTGCAGGTTTTTCCAACAGTATTCCTATTGGAGCATTATTGTTGGTTTCGGATATGCCCTTGCATGAAGATGGAATCAAAACTTCTGAGAGCGACAAAAAAGTGACAGCTAGTTTTGTAGAAGAGCACTTAAAGATTGGGGTAAAATCCTTGACATCATTACTAAATAATAGTAAGACTATTAAGCATTTACGTTTCGAGTAAAAGATTATTTCTGTATTTTATTTTCTGATATATAATTAAAGTGGCTAAACAAGATTCCGTTTCATACGATCAAATATTTACCGATTTACGTAAAAAGCAGTATTCACCGGTTTATTTTTTAATGGGTGAAGAGCCGTATTACATCGATTTGATTTCCGATTTTATTCAAAATAATGTGCTTGGTGATGCCGAAAAGGAGTTTGACCAAACTATTTTGTATGGAAAAGATGTGGAAATCAGTACGGTAATAAATGCTGCCAAGCGTTATCCGATGATGGGTACTCATCAGGTATTGATCGTTAAAGAAGCGCAACTGATTAAGGCTTGGGATGATTTAGTTCATTATCTTTCGAATCCATTAAAATCCACTATACTAGTATTTTGCTATAAATATGGAACTCCTGATAAACGAAAAAAATGGTTTCAGGAGGTTGGAAAAGTGGGGGTTACTTTTGAGTCGACTAAATTGCGCGATTATGAAATTGCTTCCTGGATTACTAAATTTGCAAAGTCGAAAAATGTAGCTATCGAGGACAAAGCGGTGGCTATGTTGGCTGAATATTTAGGAACTGATCTAAGTAAGCTGGTGAATGAGATGGATAAGCTTATTCTTACCAAACCGGCGGACATGCGAAGTATTACGCCCGAACTGATTGAGAAAAACATTGGAATTAGTAAAGATTTTAATGTTTTTGAGTTGCAGGCTGCTTTAATAAACCGGGATGTGTTGAAGGCCAACAGAATAATTCGTTATTTTGCTGAAAACAAGAAGGCAAATCCTATGGTGCTGGTGCTTGCTCAGCTTTTTAAATTTTTTAGCGACTTAATGATATTTCACTATTTACCAGACAAGAGTCAGGGCGCAGCCGCTTCCGAACTGAAGGTAAATCCCTATTTTATAAAAGATTATCTAAAAGCTTCTCAGGTTTTCGGCGCCTGGAAAACGATGAATATTATTACTTATATCAGGGAAACGGATGCCCGATATAAAGGGATAGATAATCCAAGTACCGACGAAGGAGAATTGATGAAAGAATTGATATTCAAAATATTACATTAATTTATCTCGGTTGTTATTCCACTTTCTCAATGAATATTTCGGGCAGTTTTAAATCTGCCCTTATACAAACCTCACAATTTTATTTTAAAAATGTCTACAGATAATTCCACAATTCCGGCGAAATTCATTTCGCTGATAGCTTCAGCTCTACACTTAACCGAAAAACAAATCAGAAATGCTATTCAATTATTTATTGAAGGAGCTACTATTCCTTTTATTAGTCGATATCGGAAAGAAATGACCGATGGAATGGATGAAGTTCAGCTTGGCGACACGAAAGAGCAGTACGATAAACTATGCGAATTGGCAAAACGCAAATTGGCCGTTTTAAAATCAATTGAGGAGCAGGATAAACTGACCGATGAATTAAAGTCCAGAATAGATAATTGTTGGAATATCACAGAATTAGAGGATATTTATTTGCCGTATAAACCCAAAAGACGGACACGGGCAGAAATAGCCCGCGAAAAAGGATTGGAACCGCTGGCTAAGATGTTGATGAGACAGCAGGCGGATGATATTGAAAGAATGGCGCTTGGCTTTGTGAAAGGCAATGTGGTTGATGCTGATGATGCGTTGAAAGGTGCGCGGGATATTATTGCTGAATGGGTGAATGAGAGCGAGGCTGCCCGAAATGCAATTCGTACCATTTTTGCTCGTGAAGCTGTTATTTCTTCAAAATTGGTGAAAGGAAAAGAGGAAGAAGCTCAGAAGTATCGCGATTATTTTGATATGAGCGAAAAACTGGCGCGTTGCTCATCGCATCGATTATTAGCCATGCGAAGAGGTGAAGCGGAAGGATTTTTACGTGTTAATATCACCCCGGAAGATGAAAATTGCTTGGATCGATTGAACCGGATTTTTGTAAAAGGAAAAACAGACTCTTCTATTCAAGTGTCTGAAGCAGTGAATGATGCATACAAACGATTATTAAAACCAAGTATCGAAACTGAGTTTGCTTCCGAAAGTAAGGCAAAAGCGGATACCGAAGCTATTCGGGTTTTTGCCGAAAACCTTCGTCAGCTATTATTGGCGCCACCATTAGGACAAAAACGCGTTTTAGGAATAGATCCGGGCTTTAGAACCGGTTGTAAAATCGTTTGTTTGGATGCGCAGGGCAACTTGTTGCACAATGAAACTATTTATCCTCACGCACCACAACACGAAACCTCGCAAGCCATGCGAAAAGTGCAAAAAATGGTGGAGGCGTATAAAATTCAAGCCATTGCCATTGGAAATGGTACTGCAAGCCGTGAAACAGAGCAATTTATCCAAAATACTGGTTTTGATAGAGAAGTTCAGGTTTTTGTGGTGAGTGAAAACGGTGCGTCTATTTACTCAGCGTCAAAAATTGCCCGCGATGAATTTCCGGAATATGATGTTACTGTGCGCGGGTCGGTTTCTATTGGCCGTAGGTTGATGGATCCGTTGGCTGAACTGGTGAAAATTGATCCAAAATCGATAGGAGTTGGTCAGTATCAGCACGATGTGGATCAAACTCAGCTAAAAAAATCGCTCGACCAAACGGTTGAGAATGCTGTGAATAAAGTAGGAGTGAACCTGAATACCGCCAGTAAGCATTTACTGACGTATATTTCCGGCTTGGGCCCACAGTTAGCGCAAAATATTGTTGATTTCAGAAGCGAAAATGGTGCATTTAAAAACAGAAAGCAATTGATGAAAGTGCCTAAAATGGGTGCTAAAACTTTTGAACAATGCGCTGGTTTCCTCCGTATTCCGGATAGTGAGAATCCGTTGGACAACTCTGCTGTGCACCCCGAAAGCTACGGAATAGTAGAAGCGATGGCCAGGGATTTAAAATCGACTGTTGCTGAACTGATTCAGAATATGGAACTTAAGAAAAGTGTTGATTTACAAAAGTATATAAGTCCAAAAGTTGGTTTGCCAACCTTAAATGATATTTTGCAGGAATTGGAAAAACCCGGACGCGATCCACGAAGTGGAATACAGGTCTTCGAGTTTGATCCGAATGTAAAAACGATTGGTGATTTACGTACAGGAATGGAATTGCCTGGTATTGTGACGAATATAACTAATTTTGGTGCATTCGTAGATGTAGGTATCAAGGAAAATGGCTTAATTCATGTATCTAATATGGCCGACAGATATATCAGCAATCCTGCTGAAGTCGTTTCTGTGCATCAGCATGTAAAAGTACGTGTTATTGAGGTTGATGCAGTTAGAAAACGAGTTCAATTGAAGTTGTTGTAGTCGCATTATCTGTAATATTTGGCATAAAAATTGGAAGTATTTATCACAGATAGCTTACATTGTTTAAATAATTCAGGTAAATATGAAAAATAAAATAGTAATCATTGTTGTAATTTGCTTATTTACAGCTGGTGTTCGAAATATAAAGGCGGAAGATAGTTTTAAAAGACAATTATTTAAAAACATCAATATAGGTTGGGATGTGAATAAGACCTATGATTACAGATGGAGTAATTTTAGTCTGGGTACTGCCTATGGTCAGAAATTTGAATTTGATCCACAGGCATCCTGGCAGGTCGGATTAAATTATAATTGGAGCAAATATACTTTGTATGGTGATGGAAATTATGCATTAAGTGCATCAGATGAAGTGTTTAGGACTCAGTCATTGACGATTCCGGTTACAGTTGAATACAAGCTGTTTAATTCGTTTTTCAGTGGAATGAAACTCTACACCGGGCCTGTTTATGAGCTGATTCTAGCTTCTAGCCTGAATAGAAATTATTATCCCAGTGTGAGTAGCAACCAATTTGGTTGGACATTAGGTACGAAAATACGTTTTTTTGCTATTTTAAATGCTCGTCTGGCGTATAATTATTACCCAACAGGATTATTCAGTAATGGCAATTTAAACCGTTCTGCCGTAAGTTTTTCGGTAGGGTTTTAAATATCCGAAGCGATATATCAAAAAAGGGGAAATGGTTAGTTCTGTTTTCCCTTTTCGCATTCAATAATTACTTTCTCTTCGTTGGCAAGTGTACAGGCAAATAAGTACGTTTCGCCACCATCTTTTATTCTCAGTTTTTTTCGTAATTCGTCCACACTAATCGGATAATTTCGGGTGGATATATTCGCTTTCGGGTGCTCTGTTGAAAGTTGTTTTAATGACAACCTGGAGTTTTCCCACACTTTATTTACGTTGAATATTCGTCCGGGGAATTCAAGTAATAATTCGTTTCCTGTATATAAATGGGTGTTATCATGCAGTTTACTTAAGCCAAAATAATTTCCGATTAATTTGAAACCTCCGCTTTTCATCACAGCCGCATTGGGTTCATACAGGTACTTTCCTACTTCTGAACTTAGTTTTGATGTTGAACTTGATTCGTCCTGTGCATCAAATTTAAACAACTGTTGATGGTCGTTTTTTCCAAAATTGATGGTAACTACCTGCAAAGGCTTTTCATTATTTTTTCTGAGAATAAGCAGAACTTCTTTGCACTCATTTTCAACTGCCACAATATGAACCTCTGCTGTCTGTGGTAAATCGCGCAGCACTGCAGATATATCCATCATTGGAGATAATTTTATCATTACATTCGCTGCTTTTTCCAATAAAAGCGGTGAAAGAGCTGATACATCCGGTTCGCAGTCCGAGAGTAAAACGACCTTCTTTCCGCCGGTACCACGACGTGCCGGATCGATAAAAATCCAGTCGACGGCTTGCATTTCGGGCAAATAAGCTTCTGTATTTTGATTGAAAATCTGAATGTGATTTCTACCCAACACCCTAAAATTATGACTTGCGAGCCCACACAATTCGGTTTGACGTTCTACATAGCTAACTTGCTTAAAATGAGTAGACATAAAACAGCAATCAATTCCGAATCCACCAGTTAAATCAGTTAATGAGTTTCCTTCGCAAAGTGTTGATTTGTAAGTGGCTGTTGATTGAGACGACGATTGTTCGAGCGAAAGTTGGGCCGGATAAAGAATTTCGTCGGTAGTATAGAAGAGTGGAACTTTAGTTTTGATTTTTTGCATCCCATTAATCTGACGTATGGCAAGTGGTATATCAACCAGCGGAAAGCGACCGGCTTGAAGTGCTAGCTGATGCACATCAGCGTTAAGATGAGTGCTAATAAATTCTTTCGTTTCGGAGTTCATTTCTTTTTACAAATTTGAATCAAAAATACATCAAATTATTCATTCTACGAAGCAGAGCTTCCTCATTGTAGGACGATGAAAAACGCGCTATTTGATTTTGCTCAAACAACGCGTCATAATTCACTTCAAATTAAATCATTACCACATAAGTACTATTCTGAAATTCATTGTTTCCGGCGGGTCACTCATAAAATCCGAATTGGTAACATAAATATTAACGCCTCCTTTTAAATAGTCGAAATCAACTGTACGTGTCCACATGGCGCCATTACTATTTTCAAAATGACGGACGTAGGGTAGAGCTTGTTGCCTGTCATCCAGTTCAATATAGCCTACAACTGCTCCATTATTGTAAATAGTTGAATTTATCTCATTAATGGGAAAG
Source organism: Paludibacteraceae bacterium (assembly GCA_942493025.1). Taxonomy (GTDB): domain Bacteria; phylum Bacteroidota; class Bacteroidia; order Bacteroidales; family Paludibacteraceae; genus Paludibacter. Next base: position 1,224,282 of record OW818663.1, on the reverse strand, counting down.
TGATAGGAATAAAATCTGTTTAATCCGGCATTATCGGTATTTTCAACCCAATCGGCGCTATTTACCTTTAAACTGATAATTTGTTTGGTGTCTAATTCGTCCGAAACCGAATCTCTACACGAGATGACCGCTAAAGCGACTGCTAAAATCAAGAATAATTTTTTCATTTTAATAGGTGTTATAATTAATAATTAATGAATGAACGTAAAAATTGAATATAAATTATCAATTTTACAAAGTTTGTGCCACAAATTTGATGAACAGAATCATCGTTTTTTAGTGAATAAATCTATTTATTCAGGTTATTCATCGGATAATCGGGTTCTTTATTTCCTGAATTAATTATTTTGAAAAAAATATTTCGCAATAGTTTTCTGAGAATGAATACTGTAGGGCATTTCCGAAAAAAATATCGTATAAATGTTTTGCAGATTAACTCAAAAGTACTACTTTTGTCGTCGGGTAAGTCCTGCACGACATGCTCCTTTTGAATTCCCCCAGGGCTTGATCGCAGCAAGGGTAGAAGGTTGTAGCGGTGCGATGCAGGGTGCTTACCCACTTGCCTCTTTAGCTCAGTTGGCCAGAGCACGTGATTTGTAATCTCGGGGTCGTTGGTTCGAATCCGACAAGAGGCTCACTAAAAAAGCCGCTTCCATTCAGTTGGAAGCGGCTTTTTTCATCTTTCACCATCAATTTCAGATGTCTTTTACCAATATATGATTGGTTTGTTCAATTGACTGTTTTTTGATGTCCAGTGTTTTTTGCCAAAACGAATCCAATAACTCATTCTTGCTGGTCAAAAACAGCTCAGCTCCATTCTTTTCCAGCTTTGCAAATACAAGATTTACAGTCATTTGATTGATGTCAATTGCCGGTTGATAGGTTTTTGATTTTGAGCTGTCGTGGTATACTTCAATCAGAATAGCCACCTCAGTCAATTGATTTAGAATTTGGTTTACTAACCTGATAGGGAGTTTATAGTTCGTTGCAATCTGCTCTGACGATAAAGGCGGCTTTTGCTCTTCAAATTGTTTTACCACCAGATGAGTGATAAAAAGAGTCAGAAAGTTTTTGTATCTGGAGCTAATATTCTTTGTGTCAACCTCGTAATCGAAATTTTTGATGTTTTGCGAAGCATACGATATTTCTGCTCCAAGTAAAATAATTAAACAGGATATTTGCAACCAGAGTAAAAGTAATGGAATGGCCGCAAAACTTCCATATACCACGTTGAAACGCGATAAATAGACCTGACCATTGATATACAGTATTTGAAACAATTGGAAGGCTGAGCCGGCAAGTATGCCTGCCAGCATTGCATTATAGAACCGAACGCGAGTGTTTGGAATGACCATGTACATTATGGTAAACACAATCCAATTGATAATGTAGGGTATAAATTTTACGCCAAAACGTAGCACCGGACTCAATACATTGAAGAAATAGCTGTGTGAAAGTATGGCGTTGATATATATCGAAAAACCACTCGATAAAACAATTAATAGCGGAATGATTAAAATAGCCGAGAAATAAGTGGTAAACTGGTGAATAAGTGAGCGTGATTTCTTTACTTGCCATATACTATTAAATGCATTTTCGACCTGCATAAAAAAATTCATTACAGATCCGAAAAGAATGGCAATACCAATTCCGATAAATAAACCACCTTGCGTAGACTCCAGATAGCGCTGTACGAAGTCCATTACGGTGGGAACAAGATTGGCTTGTCCAATAAAAGTACCCTGAAGTGAGTTTTCGATTAGTTTATCTACTCCAAATCCTTTTGCTATAGCAATAATCAATGCAAACAAAGGGATCATGGCAAATAAAATGGAGTAGGTGAGGGCTGATGCCCTGACATTTAAGTTGTCGACCACAAAACCCCGAATGGCGAGTATTATTGTTTTCACCACACGATAGAAATAACGACGCGATTTTGTTAGTTCATACTCTGTAATCCGCCATATGTCAAAGCGGATAAAATTATATATACCTTCAATGAATGCAATAAGTTTAGACATAAGTATTTGTGAATTAATGTGGTACAAATGAACCCACTACTAAACCGAATGGTTTAAAGCGGTATTCTTGTCAAAAAATATTTGGTAGTTGATGTATGGTAGTTGAAAAAAAAATAGTAGGTCTATAAGCCGGGTTTTGTACTCTGCTTGCGCAAAGTGTCTGTCATTTATCTCGAACAAATGTCACCATTTGCCTTTAGCAATCTACCCCCCGACATCGGGCGAGCAACCCTACTGCGTCGGTATACATGATCTTGCAACCCATAAGACGTACGGCTTCGAATGTTGCCATCCGAACCGGTGAGCTCTTACCTCACCTTTTCACCCTTTCCGTACACCTCTCCCGCCCATGGGGCACCCTCTCCAATGGAGAGGGAAAATGGAAAAGGTTAATTACGGTGGTTATTTTCTGTTACGCTACTCTGCCCTCACAAACAGCTTCCCGTTAGGAAATATGGTGCTCTGCGTTGCCCGGACTTTCCTCCATTCCCGAGGGAAAAGCGACAAACCGACCTACTATTTTGATGCAAAGATACAGATAATATTTTATATTATATTTGATGTTTTTATTGTGTTGATAAACAGTCGGCTACTACAAAATTAATTTCTAATTAGAGAAAAATTTCTTTATTTATCAACAATTATCTATTTTGCTTGTTTATAGTCTGTAGTATTTAAAGGAATAAAAAAGAAAAGAAAATGGATGGTTTAAGTTTCAAAAAAGGTGATAAGTTGGTTATTATCGGAGGTGGTTTTGCAGGTCTTCAACTGGCCAAATCATTACAAAACAAAGATTTAAAGATTTTATTGGTAGATAAACAAAATCATCATCAATTTCAACCATTACTATACCAAATTGCAAGTGCACGGTTGGAGCCATCTAGTATTTCCTTTCCGTTTCGAAAAGTCTTTCAGAAATATAATAATATTGACTTTAGAATGGCTGATGTGTTGAAAATTCTGCCGGCATCAAAAAAAATTCTATCTTCATCAGGTCAAATCACTTACGACCATTTGGTAATTGCAACCGGTTGTAAAACAAATTATTTCGGAAATGAGCAAATGAGTCAGCATGCGCTCTCGATGAAGACGACTCAGGAAGCCATCAAGATCAGAAATAAGATTTTAATTAGTTTTGAGCAGGAAATTTTTGCAACGGAGGAGGAAAAAACAGCCATAAACAACATAGTTATCGTTGGTGCCGGACCAACCGGTGTAGAGCTATCAGGGGCATTTGCGGAACTCAAAAACAATATCTTGCCCAAGGACTATCCCAGCCTGGATTTTTCAAAATTAAATATAATTTTGGTTGAAGGTAGCAAGAATACGCTTAACAACATGAGCGATGATGCTAAAATTGCTTCGCGAAAGTTCCTTGAAGAGCTTGGTGTACAAATCAGAACTGAAACGATAATAAATACTTACGATGGAAATATCGCCACACTGAGTACCGGCGAACAAATTCCGACACGGAATCTTATTTGGGCAGCAGGGGTAACCGGAAATATTGTTTCGGGACTTCAACCCGAAGATATTATTCGTAACAGATACATAGTGAATAGATATAACAGATTAAAAAACTATTCAAATATCTACGCACTTGGCGATATTGCGTATATGGAAACTCCCAACTATAAAAACGGACACCTCCAGGTAGCTAATGTGGCTATCAATCAGGCTAAAAACCTTGGAAAAAACATTGTAAATACTCTAAAAGGTAAACCAATAAAAGAATACGAATATCACGATTTGGGATTAATGGCCACGATAGGTAAGCACAAAGCTGTTGTAGATTTACCATTTCTGAAGTTTAGTGGTGTTATTGCCTGGTATATTTGGATGTTTTTACATTTAATGCTAATACTTAGTGTTCGTAATAAGCTGATAGTCTTTATAAATTGGGCATGGAGTTATATTACTAAAGATACTTCGCTTCGATTAATTCTGATCTCGGATAAGAAAAAGAAAAACGAGTGAAATATTGCGTACAAAAAAAAGGAAGACTAAAAATCTTCCTTTTTTTTGTTGGTAATGAACGTTTTTAGTTTAAGACTATACCAAATGTTCCAGTTGACTTACGTTTTTTTCGATATCTTCATTTGATAATGAATAGTTTACCAAATCGCCGGCCAAATATTGATCGTATGCAGCCATATCCACTAATCCATGTCCTGAAAGGTTAAACAGAATTGTTTTCGTTGTTCCCTCTTCTTTGCATTTAAGTGCTTCATTGATAGCGGCTGCAATAGCGTGAGCCGATTCAGGTGCCGGTATAATACCCTCGGTTTGAGCAAATAATACGCCCGCATTAAACGAATCTAATTGCTCAATATCAACCGCTTCCATTAACCCATCTTTCATCAATTGACTAACAATGGTTCCCGCACCGTGGTAACGCAGTCCACCTGCATGAATGTGAGCAGGAGCAAAATTATGACCGAGTGTAAACATAGGCAATAAGGGCGTGTAGCCGGCTTCATCTCCAAAATCATATTCGAATTTACCACGTGTCAATTTAGGACAAGACGAAGGTTCTGCCGCAATAAAGCGGGTTTGTTTGCCTTCTTTGATGTTATGACGCATGAAAGGAAACGAAATGCCGGAGAAATTAGATCCTCCTCCAAAACAGCCAATCACCACATCAGGGTATTCGCCGGTCATTTCCATTTGTTTTTCGGCTTCCAAGCCAATAATGGTTTGGTGCAACGATACGTGGTTCAGCACGCTACCCAATGTGTATTTACAATTTGGAGTTTGCATAGCCAGTTCGATAGCTTCCGAAATGGCTGTACCCAAACTTCCCTGATAATTAGGATGTTTTGTCAGAATGTCGCGTCCTGCTTTGGTCGACATACTTGGAGATGGGATGACTTGTGCACCCCAGGTTTGCATTAATGAACGGCGATATGGTTTTTGCTCGTAGCTGATTTTTACCATATAAACTGCAAGTTCCAGTCCGAATGCCTTGGCTGCAAATGATAATGCAGTTCCCCACTGACCGGCACCGGTTTCGGTGGTGATATTAGTAGTTCCCTCTTCCTTGCAATAATAGGCTTGTGCTAAAGCCGAATTCAGTTTATGCGAACCAACCGGGCTAACACTCTCATTCTTAAAGTAAATATGAGCCGGAGTATCCAACGCTTTTTCGAGATTGTAGGCACGAACAAGTGGAGTAGGGCGATATATTTTTAGTTTCTCGCGAACTTCTTCGGGAATATCAATCCAGGGATCAGTTTGATTTAATTCTTGATGAGCCAGCTCTTTTGCGAATAAAGGATATAAATCTTTTTCTTTCAATGCTTGTTTTGTGCCCGGATGCAACATCGGCATTGGTTTGGTTTCCATATCGGCCACAATATTGTACCATTTGGTAGGCAACTCTTTTTCAGCTAAAAGAAACTTTTTTGTTTTTTCCATGATGTAGTAAAATTATCGGTAAATATTCATTTGTATATATTTCTAAAATGATACAGCCTGTCGTTTTGTTAAACAACAGGCTGTTATGGTATTACTCATATTATTATGGCAACAAAAAACCTTATTGTTTAAAATAAAAGTTTTGCCAACGCCAGTATTTTATCGGGTAAAAAGTGTGCATTATTATTTTGATTTTTAAGATAGACAAAGATAAAAACAATTTTGTAAAATTGAAATATCCGGGTAGTTATTTATGATATTTTGGAATTAAAATGACCATTTTACAATAAAATATATAGTGTTCGGTATAAAATCGCTACTTTAAAATAAAAGTAGTATTTTTGCAATCAAGTAGAAATATATATACTAAATCAATAAAAATGATACAATCGATGACCGGCTTTGGTAAAGCCACTTGCGAATACGGAAACAAAAAGATAGTAGTTGAAATTAAGTCGTTAAATAGCAAACAATTAGATGTCTCAACTCGTATTTCGGGATTGTATCGCGAAAAAGATATTGAAATACGCAACGAACTTTCTCAAAAGCTGGAGCGTGGAAAGATTGATTTCTCACTATATGTTGACAATTCGGGAAAAGAGTCGGTTTCGCAGATTAATCAATCGGTTGTAGAAGCTTATTATCAACAAATTAAAGCATTATCCGATAAAATTGGTATTGATGTTCCTTCCAATTGGTTCGAAGTGCTGCTGCGCTTACCGGATACCATGAAAACGGAGACGGTAGAATTGGATGAAAACGAGTGGTTGGAGATTCGTAAAACGATTGCTGTAGCTATTGAACAGTTCAACGCTTTCAGAGTGCAGGAAGGTAAATCGTTGGAAGCGGTATTTGTGAATAAAATTGCTCATATCAGCCAATTACTCGATGAAGTGGCGCCTTTTGAAGCCGAGCGGGTTGAGAAGATAAAAGCTCGTTTAGAGGAAAATCTACAGGCTTTGTCCGATAAAATCGACTATGATAAAAACCGTTTGGAACAAGAATTGATATTTTATATCGAAAAGCTCGATGTCAACGAAGAAAAGGTTCGCTTACGCAATCATTTAGAGTATTTTATCGAAACGATGCAACACGAAAAATCACCTGGTAAAAAACTCGGTTTCATTGCACAAGAGATTGGTCGTGAGGTAAATACACTCGGATCAAAATCGAATAATAGCGAAATGCAGAAAATCGTCGTTTTAATGAAAGATGATTTGGAGCAAATCAAAGAACAAGTGTTAAACGTATTGTAAGTAAATGGATGGTTGCTTAATGTAGTTCTAAATATTAAATACTCATACTTTAAAACCATCAACTAAAAAAACAACCTACTAAAAGACATGTCCGGCAAATTAATTATATTTTCAGCTCCGTCGGGGGCAGGTAAAAGTACCTTAGTGCAGCACTTATTAGGCTGTGGTTTTAATATGGAGTTTTCTATTTCGGCTACCAGTCGTGCTCCGCGTGGAAATGAACAAAATGGTGTTGATTATTACTATCTTACAGTAGAAGAATTCAAAAATAAGATAGAAAAAGGAGATTTTCTTGAATGCGAAGAAGTTTATCCTGGTTGCTTTTACGGAACACTTCGTAGTGAAGTTGATCGTATTACAAGCAAAGGAAACAATATTGTTTTTGATGTAGATGTAGTGGGTGGACTGAATATAAAAAAAGAATTTGGAGACCGGGCTTTGTCGCTTTTCGTTGCACCTCCAAGCATTGAAATACTGCACGAACGTTTAAAAAATCGAGGAACCGACTCTGATGAAATGATAGTGAAGCGGATTGGAAAGGCGGATTTTGAAATGACTTTTGCTGCACAGTTTGATAAAGTAGTGGTAAATGATGATTTAGAAGTGGCTAAAGAAGAAGCAGAAAGAATTATTCGCGAGTTTTTGAGTAAATAATTTGATATCACCCGATGAAATCAGATCAAAATACTGATAGTGACAAAAAGAGACGAATAGGAGTTTACTCCGGTTCGTTTAACCCTATTCATCTCGGCCATACTAAACTGGCCGAATATCTGATTGATAACAAGCTTGTTGACGAAGTTTGGTTTGTAGTTTCTCCATGCAATCCCCTCAAAAAACAAACGGAATTGTTGGATGAATATATTCGTCTGGATATGTTGATTTTGGCCATTGTGAAACACCCCAATTTTAAAGCATCAGATGTGGAGTTTTGTATGCCAATTCCGTCTTATAGCATTGATACTATGGAACTCTTGTCCGATCAATTTGCAGATTGTCAGTTTAGTTTGGTTATTGGAAGCGATAATGCATTGGTTTTTGATCAATGGAAAGACTACGCGCAACTTCTTAAACACTATCCTACACTGGTTTATCCAAGAACAGGTTCGGACTTTAATCTTGTAGCGGATAAATATCCTGAAATGAAACTATTGAATAGTCCTGTTTATGACATTTCATCTACACAAATCCGCAGTTCCATCGCACAAAAAAAGGATGTAAGCCAATGGTTACATCCTTCTGTCTATCAATTTATTATTGAGAACAATTTATATCAATAATTTACAAGTACGGGTTGTTCTTTTTCTCGTAACCAATTGTAGTGCTGGGACCGTGACCGCAATAAACCACGGTGGAGTCGGGGAGAACCAGTAATTTCTTTGTGATAGCTAAGATTAAACTTGCATAATCGCCTTTCGGTAAATCTGTTCTGCCAATTGAACCTTGAAAAAGCACATCTCCGGCAAACATTACTCCATCCTTTTCTGAATACAAAACCATACTTCCAGGCGAATGACCCGGAGCATGAATGGCTTTTAAGCTCGAATTACCAAATTTTAGTTCTTGATTTTCAGTTATGTAAGCGCCTAATGGTTGTGCTTCTTCAGTAACCGGAAAACCGTATGAACGAGCCTGAGCCACAACATTTTCCAACAAGAATTCGTCTTCTATACAGGCTTCGGGAGCAATTCCATAAGTGTCGAATAGAAATTTATTGCCAAATTGATGGTCGAGGTGTAAATGCGTATTTAATACTCGTTTAAGTGTTAGTTTGTTGTCTTCAATAAAGCGGGTTAGAACTTGTTTTTCGCCGGCTTGCAAGCAACCTGCGTCGATGATTACCGCTTCGTTCGTTTCATCATAAACTAAGTATGTATTCTCCTGAAAAGGATTGAATGTGAATGTTTTAATTGTCATATTTCAAAAATATTCGTTAATATATTAGTTATTCATTGTTATTGAAAATTGAAATAACGTCGTAGACGAACAACAATTAATAACGGGAAGTAAGTAGTGGTCAGAATAGAATGTTGTAGGGATAATATTGATTATAACGGTACGTAAACCGCTTTTTTTGTTTTGAAAAACTCTTCTTTGAAGTAATCGCTCACTTCATAAAGCTCTGCAATGTTCTTGTACGGAAGTATTTCGTGATGTAGCTCGCCACCTTTCAGACAAATAAGTCCGTTTGGGAGCGCATTTTTATGTTTCTTACTGACATTCTTTTGCACCAGCTTTACCAAATCGCCCAACGGCATAACGGCACGGCTTACAACAAAGTCATACTTTGCTTTTTCTTCCTGTACCCGAAGATGCTTTAACGTGATGTTTTTTAATCCTATAGCTGTCGAAACTTCAGTTCCAACTTTAATCTTTTTACCGATGGAATCAATTAAAACGAAGGTTGATTCCGGAAAAAGGATAGCAAGCGGAATACCCGGAAACCCACCTCCTGTGCCTACATCCAAAATAGATGTATCAGGCTGAAATTTAATTATTTCGGCAATAGCCAATGAGTGCAAAACATGATGCTCATAAAGGTTTTCGATGTCTTTGCGCGAAATGACATTTATTTTTTCGTTCCATTCAATGTAAAGAGCATAAAGAGCTTCAAATTGAGCTATTTGTGTTTTACTTAGATTTGGAAAGTACTTTAAAATTAGTTCCATGGAGTTATTATTTTGCTGCAAAGTTAGTTGTTTTAATTAGAAATATAAAGAGTTTGGGATTGTGAATCTGAATAATATGAAAATCTTTACCATCTTGCTTGTTAAATCAAAATATATTTTTATTTTTGTCAATCGCTGTTAACTTCACAAATTAAATCAGAGTTCATTATGTGGAAAAATTTCTTCTATTTTTCGAAAGGGCAAAGGATAGGGATCATCGTTTTGATATCCCTCATTATCACCGCTTTGATCGCTAATTTTGTTTTGCCGCTCTTTTTTCCACGAGAAGATATGCCCAAAAATGCTTTTTTGAGCGAAGTAAGGGCATTCAAAAAGACGCTTGTATCGCGTGATAGCGTTCGTCAGGCTAATGTGGCAACAGAAGTACGCAGCCAGATACAAGCAGTATCAGAATCCTACTTTTGCTAAGCACGAACTATCTTATTCCCTTTTTACTTTTGATCCTAATACTATTGATTCCGCAGGTTTTACTCGTTTGGGTTTAAAGCCTTTTATGGCATCTAATATCTTAAAATACAGGCATAAAGGTGGTAAGTTCAGAACCACAGCCGACTTTAGTAAAGTATACGGCATTACTCCCGATAAATTTAAGGAATTGGAATCCTATATTTCTATAAAAGAGGTATCTAAGCCAAAAGTTGATACGATAATAGCTCCTAAAAAGGTATTTAAGCAAGATATAATTGTAGATTTAAACTCAGCAGATACCACTTTGTTGATGCAGGTAAATGGAATTGGACGTGGTTACGCGAAGGGAATCGTGAGATTTAGAAAAGAAACCGGTGGATTTGCGTCGGTAGATCAGCTGCATGAGCTATATGGCATGCGACCTGAGAATTTTGAGAGAATTCGTCCGTTTTGTACGGTGAATACGGCTTTAATTCAGCGCATAAAGGTAAATATAGCAAGTGTAGAACGTTTAAATGCTCATCTTTATATAAATTTTTATCAAGCAAAAGCTTTATTTGAATTAAGAAGAAATAAAGGTAAACTTAAGGAAATGAATGATTTGAAAGTTTTACAGGAATTCACGCCGGAAGATTTGAATAAATTGAAACCTTATTTGAGTTTTGAGTAATTTCAGTTGAAATATCATTTACAATACCCGGAGTACAGGCTTTCTTAAAGATTTGATTTTTATTGTTTTTGATTTTAATTTGTATTTTTATGCGATAAATTCGGGAATCAGTCGAACAATTTCAGTACTTTTGTTCTTAGATATAAAATTTATAGACGTAAATATAATAGGATAAACTATGAAAAGTATTTCAGGACAAATTGTAGATGTAATTAATAAAACGATAATAAAAGGCATTATTCAAATTGAAGGTGATAAAATTATTCGCATTATTGCAACAGATGATGTTGAAGATCAATTTATTATTCCGGGTTTAACAGATGCTCATATTCATATCGAGAGTTCGATGATGTTGCCATCGGAGTTTGCGCGTTACAGCGTTACCCACGGCACGGTGGCTTGCGTGTGCGATCCGCATGAGATAGCCAACGTTTCGGGTGTAGATGGTATTGATTATATGATTGAAAATGCCGGTCATTCGCCCATGAAGTTTTATTTTGGAGCACCATCCTGTGTTCCGTCTACTGCTTTCGAAACTGCAGGGGCAATTTTAGATGCTCCGGCCGTTGAAAAACTATTGAAACGAGATGATATTTATTTTTTGGCGGAGATGATGAACTATCCCGGAGTGATCCATAAGAATAAAGAAGTACATTCAAAGCTATTGGCAGCTCAAATGATAGGAAAGCCTGTTGATGGGCATGCTCCAGGGCTCATGGGAGACGATTTAAAGGCGTATGCGGCCGGTGGAATCACAACTGATCATGAGTGTATGACATTGGCTGAGGCAAAGGAAAAAATGGCATTAGGAATGAAGGTGTTGATCCGTGAAGGAAGTGCGGCGAAGAATTTTGACGATTTATTGCCCTTAATGACCGATTATGCCGATAATATTATGTTTTGCTCGGATGATAAGCATCCGGATGATTTACTGAAAAATGGACACATCGATGCTTTGGTACGGCGGGCAGTGGCTAAAGGATATGATGTTATGGATATTTTGCGTGTTTGCTCGTTGAACCCTATCCATCATTATAAATTGGACATTGGATTGCTGCAGGTTGATGATTATGCCGATTTTGTAGTTGTAAATAATCTTTCGGATTTTGAGATAAAAGCAACCTATATCCGGGGTGAGAAAGTGGCTGCCAATGGTTTGCCGTGCTACCCCCGCTTTGAGCCTACCGAATTAATCAATCATTTCAATGCCCGAAAAATTGCTGAAGATCAACTGGTTATTCAATCTACCGGTGAATATTTGAAAGTGATACTTGTTGACGATGGGCAATTGCTGACTCAATCAATGCTTTGCCAGCCCAAAATAGAGAATGACAATGTGGTGTCCGATATAGAGAATGACATTTTAAAACTAGTGGTTTATAACCGGTATCAACCCTCAACGCCATCTGTTGCTTTTATCAAAAATATTGGTTTAAAGCGAGGGGCATTGGCTTCGACAGTATCGCACGACAGTCATAATATTGTTGCTGTGGGGACTTCGGATGCTGAGATTACGATGGCTATCAATAAGATTATTGACAGCAAAGGTGGTATTTTGGCAAGTGAAGGTGACAGAACCTGTTTATTGTCGCTACCGGTTGGTGGTTTGATGTCGGAGCGTGAGGGGGCTTTAATTGCCGAAAAATATGAAGAAGTGGATGCCATGGCCAAAGAGTTGGGCTCAACGCTTAGAGCACCATTTATGACAGTGGCTTTTATGTCGCTGTTGGTCATTCCTGAGTTGAAATTGGGCGATGTAGGATTGTTTGATGGTAAACTCTTTGCATTTACCGATTTGATGGAATAAATGAGATTTTTATGTAGTTGAATTTATTCGTAGAATATATCTGTAATAAAAAAGAGAGCTAAGCCAGCTCTCTTTTTTATTACAGTTGTATCAAGCTTTTTTTACTTTGTAATCACAACTTGTTTTTCCTTTTACAATGTTTGTCAATCGCGATTTAAGTAATTGGCGACGGATAGGTGAAACGCGATCCGTGAAAAGATGACCTTCAAGATGATCATATTCATGCTGAATAACACGCGCCTTAAAGCCTTCAAATTCTTCTATATATTCCTTAAAATCAGCATCCTGATATTTTATTTTGATACGTTCGGCACGTAGTACACTTTCGTGAATCCCCGGGATGCTCAAACAACCTTCTTCGGCAGAAACTTCTTCTTCGCTGCGTTCCAAAATGATTGGGTTTATCATTGCCACTTTAAAAGCTCCCAGCTCAGGATTTTCTTCTTTGTAGGCCACTAAATCGATTACTACCAAGCGAATAGCCAAGCCAATCTGAGGTGCGGCCAGACCCACACCTTCGGCTTTGTACATAGTGTCGTACATATTGGTAATCAGAGTATTTAACTCCGGATAATCTGCTGCGATAGGCTCTGCTTGTTTTCGCAACACTGCGTTGCCATAGGTGTAAATTGGTAAAATCATTGTTTGTTATAGTTGTCTGTAAATGGTTATCAATTGCGATGCAAAAGAATAACCGGATATTATTTTATGAATTAGTATTTATGAATTGACTCCATATAGCTTTGCAAAATTATAGTTGCCGAAATTTTATCCACCAGTTCTTTATTTTGCCTGTCTTTTTTCTTTAAACCACCGTCTAACATAGCTTTATGAGCTAAAACGGATGTAAAACGTTCATCCATATAAACAAGTTCAATATCAGGAAATTTTCTTTGCAACCCAACAACAAACGGACGGATATACTGCATTGAATCAGAGTCTTGTCCGTTCATTTGCTTCGGCAATCCGATAACAAATTTCTCAACGGGCTCTTTGGCAATGTATTTCTCCAGATAGTCCAGTACTTCGTGTACTAACACAGTATCCAAACCATTGGCAGTGATATGAAGCATGTCGGTAACTGCAAGTCCCACACGTTTTTGTCCGTAATCAATGGCTAAAATTCGTCCCATAGTTGAATGTTTATTGGCCACAAAGGTACTAAAATCAGTTTGTTCTGTAAAATCCACAATTTGTATCAGAAATAATGAATTGACAGACTTCTAAATTTAACCATATAAGTATTTTATCGGGTTCAATTTTTAATAAGATTTGACTATCTTTGTAATCGTTGGTTCAAAAGCACGAACCATAAATTAAACTACTCATTTTTAAAAGAATATACTTATGTTGAATTGGTTCGAGTGCAAAATTAAATACGAAAAAACTGCTGAAGAAGGCAAAATAGTAAAAGTAAACGAAGCTTATTTGGTCGATGCCTTGTCGTTTACCGAAGCTGAAGCCAGAATTAATGAAGAAATGAAACCATTCATCAGTGGTGAATTTATCGTATCAAACATTCGAAGAGCACGGATCAATGAGCTATTTGCCAATGAAAACGGCGATAAATGGTACAGAAGCAAAGTTTACTTTATTTCGCTCGACGAAGAAAAAGGAATTGAAAAACGTACTGCCTGCACCATGATGGTACAAGCCAACAATGTAAAAGAAGCTTGGGACGGTCTACAGGAGGGTATGAAAGGCACAATGGCCGATTACGAAGTCGCGTCGATTACCGAAACAACAATTTTGGACGTGTTTGCATTCGGTGTAAAAGAGTAGGAAGTAAAATAGAAGGAGAAAAACGCAAGGTCTTTGTCCATTATTTCATTTTTTCATCTCTCATTTCTTGATCCATTAAAAATGTCAATCACTACCAATATACAATCTATACGTACACATATTCCGGGGCATGTGCGCTTGGTGTGTGTATCCAAATTTAATCCAAATGAATCAATTGCAGAAGCTTACGCAAGTGGTGAGCGCATTTTTGGTGAAAGCAAAGTACAGGAGCTATGTGGCAAATATGAAACGCTCCCAAAAGATATATCTTGGCACTTTATTGGTCATCTTCAAAGCAATAAAATTAAGTTTATTGTTCCTTTTGTTTCGCTGATTCATGGAGTAGACTCCTACAAACTACTTACCGAAATCAACAAACAGGCCGAGAAACAAGGCAAAATAGTCAATTGCTTGCTTCAGGTTCATATTGCAACAGAAGAAACCAAGTTTGGCTTTTCGCCTGATGAGTTATTAGCAACTTTGGCTTTACCGGAATGGAAAACGCTCGAAAATGTACAGATTTGTGGTTTGATGGGTATGGCAACTTTCACGGATAACCGGGAGCAAATTCGCTCGGAATTCAAAATATTGAAAACCCTTTTTGAAAAAGTAAAGAGCGATTTTTTTAGTTCAAGTGATTCATTCACTGAACTTTCTATGGGTATGTCTGATGATTTTCTGATAGCGATTGAAGAAGGAAGTACACTAGTACGCGTGGGTAGTTCAATATTCGGAAGCAGAAATTACTAACGAACCCAACAAAAGTAAAAATTCTTGCCTGCGGCAAATCATTTTTTAGCTTTAATTCAAAATAGTGAGGGTATTTGCGCTCATAATTAGGATTTTAATTCGCAAAAACACTATATTTGTTGCCATATTCTAATTTAATATCAACACACCTTATCATGGCTCATTTTTTATTCTACACAATAATTGTCATTCTCGTTGCCGATTTTGGCCTGGAGCGATACCTGGCTTACTTAAATATTCAGCATTCAAAATTACCATTACCGACCATTCTTAGTGATATTTATAATCCCGAAAAGTACAATAAACAGCAAGATTACTTCCGTACAAATTCAAGATTCGGAATGCTAACCAGCGCATTTAGTTTTATTATTACACTGTTAATGTACAGCTTAGGGGGATTTGCATGGGTTGATAATTTGATTCAAACCTATACACAAAGTCCTATTCTAACTCCCATTTTGTTTTTTGCTGTACTTTACTTTGCCAACGATATTATTGGCATTCCGTTCGAAATCTACGATACCTTCGTGATTGAGCAAAAATTCGGGTTCAACAAGGTTACTCCAAAGTTATTCCTAATTGATAAACTGAAAGGCTACGGAATGACCATTGTTCTTGGTGGTGGTATTTTATCGGCCATCGTATGGATTTATACGGTTACTCCCGAATATTTTTGGCTACTGGCATGGGCTGTGATAACTGCATTTAGTCTTTTTATGACCATGTTTTATTCTGAAATTATTGTTCCATTATTCAATAAACAAACGCCACTGGATGCCGGTGAATTACGCACCGAAATCGAAAAATTCGCGATCAAATCGGGTTTTAATCTTACTAATATATTTGTTATCGATGGTTCGAAGCGCTCCACCAAAGCAAATGCCTATTTTAGCGGATTAGGAAGCAAAAAACGTATCGTATTGTACGATACGCTGATGGACTCGATGAGCACACAAGAAATTGTGGCTGTTTTGGCGCACGAGGTTGGGCACTACAAGCACAAGCACACTTTGATAAATCTTCTTATCTCAATGCCATCAACTTTGCTGCTTTTCTTTGTTTTCGGGTTGATTCTGAAGAGTGATGATATGGCACAGGCCTTAGGCGGACAGCATGCATCATTTCATCTCAATGCATTGGCATTTAGCATCCTATACTCGCCCATATCGCTGGTACTTGATATTGCTACCAATGTACTTTCGCGAAAGTTTGAATATCAGGCAGACGCATTTGCAGCTAAATATGGCTTTGCCGGGCAGTTAGAGTCCGGCTTAAAAAAACTATCGGCTACTTCGTTGAGCAATCTGATGCCGCACCCGCTGTATGTGTTTTTTCATTATTCACATCCGACGCTTTATCAAAGAATTACGAAAATAGCTCAATGACAATTTTTAGACAATAATTTTTTATTGAGAATGCTGATTTTGCATGATGTTTATATCAAAACTACATAAGAAATTTTAATCATTCCCACTTTGGGGAACAAGAAGGAGGTTGATATGTTACTGGGAATCATGGGTGCCATGCCCGAAGAAATGGACAAAATAATTGCAACGATTACCGATAAAGAAATTCTGGAAAGCGGTAGTCGTATTTATTATAAAGGAAAATTGTACGGCCAGGACGTTGTAGCAGTATTTTCCCGCTGGGGAAAAGTAGCAGCAGCTACCACCGTCACCAATATGATTCTGGAGTTCAATGTAGATCGTATCGTATTTACCGGTGTAGCGGGTGGTATTTCGCCCGAATTAAATGTGGGTGATGTGGTTATCGGGCAGCGTTTGTTTCAACACGATATGGATGCGCGACCACTAATGCGTCGATTCGAAATTCCGCTTACCGGCCGAACTTCCTACGAAACCCCACAACAGAATGTGGATACCATGTCGCAAGCGGTTCATAATTTTCTGAAAAACGATAAAGATTTTCGCAAAGTGCTGGCCGAACAAGATATAACCAACCCTAAAATGCTGATTGGCGACATTGCGAGTGGTGATTTGTTTATCTCCAGCAAGGAAATGAAAAACGCTTTGATTAAAAATTTACCATCAGTTGTTTGTGCCGAAATGGAAGGAGCAGCTGTAGCGCAGGTTTGCGATGATTATGGAGTGCCATTAGTAGTTGTGCGGGTCATTTCCGATTCGGCTGATGAGGAAGCTCATGTCACCGCTATTGGCTTTGTGAATCAACATGCAAGTGATTACTCTTTATCCATTTTAAGAGAGTATATAGAACTTATAAATAAGTGATTGAGAAAATAGAATCCCGGGTTTGACTACGTGCAAATCCGGGATTTTTGTTTAACAGAAATTGGACGAGTCATTTTAATTGACTACTTTTGTGGGGGATGGGGGGAAGTTGTCAAATAGCTTTAAAAACGCTATAAATATCCCTGCACATCTAACTTTATCGTAAGTAATTTGTTTTACTAAGAACGCTAAATTATATATAACAATTAAATAATAGAATTATGGGTAAAATTTCAGATGTAGTTAAACCGGGTGTGGTTACAGGAACTGACTTGCAGTTTATCTTTCAAGTTGCTAAAGAAAATGGTTTTGCAATTCCGGCAGTAAACGTTGTAGGTTCTTCAACCGTAAACGCAATTTTGGAAGCTGCAAAAGTTGCTAATGCTCCGGTAATGATTCAGTTCTCTAATGGAGGTGCTGCTTTCAATGCTGGTAAAGGTTTAAAATTGGAAGGTCAACAAGCAGCTATTTTAGGTGCTATTGCCGGTGCTAAACACATTCATACATTGGCTGAAGCTTATGGTGTACGTGTTGTATTGCATACCGACCATGCTGCTAAAAAATTACTTCCTTGGATTGACGGCTTATTGGATGCTAGCGAAAAAAACTTTGCAGAAACAGGCAAACCACTTTTCAGCTCACATATGCTTGATCTTTCTGAAGAACCTCTTGATGAAAACATCGAAATCTGCGAAAAATACTTAACTCGTATGAGTAAAATGGGTATGACCTTGGAAATGGAATTGGGTATCACTGGTGGTGAAGAAGATGGTGTTGACAACAGCGATGTTGACAATAGCTTGCTTTACACTCAACCAGAAGATGTGTACAAAGTATATGCTGCTTTAAGCAAAATTTCTCCAAACTTTACAGTTGCTGCTTCATTTGGTAATGTACATGGTGTTTACAAACCGGGTAATGTGAAATTGACCCCTGTAATTTTGAAAAATTCTCAGGAATATATCAGAGCTAAAGCAGGAATTTCAGATGCACATCCTGTAAACTTTGTATTCCACGGTGGATCGGGTTCATCACACGAAGAAATTCGCGAAGCAATCAGCTATGGTGTTATCAAAATGAATATCGACACTGATACTCAATGGGCATTCTGGGATGGCGTACGTGGCTTTGAAGCTAAGAATCGTGAATACCTGCAAGGTCAAATCGGAAATCCTGAAGGAGCTGAAAAACCGAACAAAAAATACTACGACCCACGTGTATGGTTGCGCAAAGGTGAAGAAGCTCTTATTGCTCGTTTGCAAGTAGCTTTCGAAGATTTGAATGCTATCAACAGTCTTTAAATTGAAATACTATTGACAAGATCCTGTCAATATAAATTAAGCCGTTCTGGAATCTCCAAAACGGCTTTTTTTTGTTTTAAACAGGCTGGGAGTAAAGCTCCGACGAATCATTTTTTGAAAGTAGAAATATACAACTCCTCCACCTTGGTTCTTGCCCATTGCGTTTTGCGTAAAAATTTCAAACTCGAGTTTATACTTGGGTTTTCGTGAAAACAATTGATGCGAATCAATCTATCCAACTCTTCCCAACCATAGTGCCTGAGTAATTGTTCCAAAATAGCTTTTAGAGTCAAACCATGCAACGGATCATTTGATTGCGTATTCATTTTTGTGGCTATTGGATAAAAGAAAGTGCTTTAAACAAAAATTTCCCACTTTTCAGTGGGAAATTTTATAGATTGGAAGCAGTATTAAACCACTCCTAAAAGTTATTTCGATCACTAATTAAGTAGTAATCATTTTGTAACCTTTACCATGAATGTTGATAATGATTACTTTTTGGTCATCTTTAAGAAGTTTACGCAATTTGCAGATATAAACATCCATGCTTCTTGCATTGTAATGGTTATCATCTTTCCAAATTGTTTTCAAAGCATATTTACGATCAAGGAATTCGTTAATGTTAGCTGCGAACAAAATAAGCAAGCTTAATTCTTTGTTGGTAAGTTTTGTTGGCTCACCTCCAGCTAAAGTCAATTGTTTCTTTGGTACATCGATTGAATAAGCTCCAATAGTGTAAGTTGGTTGTTTTAACAACATGCTTAAGTCATCATTTTCTTCGCCCTGAGCGACTTTGTCTTTTTCAGTTTTCATTTTTTTAATTTTTAGAGAGTTAGTATTGTGATAGTGATAGTGATTTCTTAATTTTTTATGGTATTTAAACCCTGTTTTTCTAACAAAACATAGATAAACATATCTTAATGTACTTGCTTGTAAGATTGTTATATTTAAACACCAAAACTACAAAAAAAGTTTGATAAAATTGCAATTTAGGTTAATCTATTTTTCGCCAAATTGCATTATTTTTTAATTCGTTTAATGTTGAAAGATAATTGAAGAGCTCTATTAATAACGCAAATTCATTATTTTTATTAAATTTTATTTTTGTTTGTAAAGCAATTTCAATATTTTTGTATTTCACAATATTTAACGTATATTAATTATAAAAATCAATATACGTATTCGAAAATGAAGTTCGCATGATAGCAGATATAAAAATTGAACGTGAAAACTCGCTTTAAATTAACATACATCTGTATTGAAACTTTCAATTCACAAAGTAAATAGTTTTATTTGAATTAACCAAGAAAGAATTAAAATATTATTGTTTTTTTTAGAAAAAAAACAACGATTTCCTATAAATAGTCTCATTTGCAATAATTCATTTTTTTTCAGTTTATAAATCAAAAAATATAGATACAAGTTGAGATATATAAAAACTGATTTTGAGTATTGAGTATCAAAAAAAAAGACTGCCCAAATTTGAGCAGTCTTCCTTAGAATATATGAATTATCAATTAAAATTGACGTTCAGCCATACGTTTGTAACCATCGTAACGCCATTTAGCATTAACTTCGGCTGCAGTGAACAATTCTTGTGCTTCTGTTGGGAATTGTTTCATCAACGAAGTGTAGCGTACTTCACCTTTCAAGAAGCCCTGGAATTTATCCCATTGTGGTTCTTTCGAATCTAAAATCATTGGGTTCTTTCCTTCTGCTTCTAAGTCCGGATTAAAGCGGTACAAGTGCCAGTATCCACATTCAACAGCACGTTGTTGCTCGTCTTGAGCCTTGCCCATTCCGGCAAGTAATCCGTGGCTGATACATGGAGAATAAGCTATGATAACCGATGGACCGTCAAATGCTTCAGCTTCGCGAATTGCTTTCAATGTTTGAGCCTGGTTTGCACCCATTGCAATTTGTGCAACGTAAACATAACCATAAGTAGCAGCAATCATTCCTAAGTCTTTTTTACGAACACGTTTACCTGAGGCAGCAAATTTAGCAACAGCACCAACCGGAGTCGATTTAGAAGCTTGACCACCTGTGTTAGAATAGATCTCAGTATCCAAAACAAGGATATTTACGTTTTTACCAGAAGCAATTACGTGATCTAATCCACCAAAACCGATATCATATGCCCATCCGTCACCACCGATAATCCATTGCGATTTTTTGACAATATATTGAGTCAATTCTGCAATTTGTTTTGCTAATGCGCTGTCAGATGCTTTTACCAACGGTGTAATTTTCTTTTCAAGAAGTACAGTTTCGTCAGCAATTTCGCGTTTTTCAATCCATTCTGCAAAAAGAGCTTTTAATTCGTCAGAAATAGTTGCATCCGATTGAGCATCAGTAAACAAACGAACCAAACGTTCGCGCATATTGTCGTTTGCGAATACCATACCTAAACCAAATTCTGCGTTATCTTCAAACAAAGAGTTAGCAAATGCTGGTCCACGACCGTCTTCGTTTACTGTATATGGAGTAGAAGGAGCAGAGGCAGAATAGATAGAGCTACAACCTGTTGCGTTAGCAATTAATTGACGGCTACCGAAAAGTTGAGAAACTAATTTTACATAAGGAGTTTCACCACAACCGGCACAAGCACCCGAGAACTCGAACAATGGCGTAGCCAATTGAGAGTTTTTCACGTTGCCTTTGATATCTACTAAGTGTTGTTTGCTTTTTACTTCACTAGCACAATAATCCCAGTTATCCTGATTTGGATATTGAGTATCGATTGGCACTAATTCCAATGCTTTGTTGCCTTTGTTACCCGGACAAACATCTACACAGTTGTTACAACCCATACAGTCAAGTACGTCAACCTGAATGCGGAATGCGGTATCAACAAACTGTTTACCATTTGTTTTAAGCATATCGGTAAACGGTGCTTTTGCTTGTTCTTCCTGATCCAGGATAAATGGACGAATAGCAGCGTGAGGACAAACATAAGCACATTGGTTACATTGGATACAGTTTGAAGAATTCCAAACCGGTACAAATGCAGCTACACCACGTTTTTCATGTTTACTGGTGCTATTATCCCAGGTACCATCTTCGCGACCTTTAAATGCTGAAACCGGAAGGCTATCACCATCTTGTGCATTGATAGGACGAACGATATCACCAATAAATGCAGGTACAATATCAGTAATTGCTTCAGTTCCATCAACTAAGTTAGCCCATTCTGCAGGAATTTCCACTTTTGTGTACTCTCCACCACGGTCAACAGCTGCGTAGTTTTTGTTTACAATGCTTTCACCTTTTTTACCATACGATTTATTGATAGCATATTTCATTTTTTCCACTGCCAATTCGTAAGGAACCACATTGGTAATTTTGAAAAACGCCGATTGAAGAATAGTGTTGGTACGATTTCCTAAACCAATTTGCTCAGCAATGTTTGTTGCATCGATAATATAAAGGCTGATGTTGTTAGCAGCTAAATATTTTTTTACTTTGGTAGGTAAATTTTTCTTTACTTCTTCTTCGTTCCAAATAGTATTCAATAAGAAAGTACCATTTTTCTTCAAACCTTTAGTTACATCATATAACTTCAAATAAGCCTGAACGTGACAAGCTACGAAGTTAGGAGTAGTAACTAAATAAGTCGAACGAATTGGAGTTTCGCCAAAACGTAAGTGAGAACAAGTAAAACCGCCCGATTTTTTTGAATCGTATGCAAAATATGCCTGGCAGTATTTATCTGTGTTGTCACCAATAATTTTGATAGAGTTTTTGTTAGCACCTACAGTACCATCAGCACCTAAACCATAGAATTTAGCTTCGATAGTTCCGGCTCCACCCAAAGCAATTTCTTCTTTCAATGGAAGTGAAGTGAATGTTACATCATCAACAATGCCTACAGTGAAATGATTGCGAGGTTCTGGCAATGCAAGGTTTTCGTAAACCGAAAGTACTTGAGCAGGTGTAAAGTCTTTAGAAGACAAACCGTAACGACCACCAACTACGATGGGTTGTTCCGGAGTACCGTACAATACGTCTTTTACATCAAGATACAATGGTTCGCCACCAGCACCCGGTTCTTTTGTACGATCTAAAACGCAAATACGTTTTGCTGTTTTAGGTAATACTGACAAGAAGTGTTTAGCTGAGAACGGACGATATAAGTGAACAGATACCAAACCTACTTTTTCGCCATTTTCGATCAAGTGGTCGATACCTTCGCGGATAGCTTCGGTAGAAGAACCCATGGCAATAATTACGCGATCTGCATCTTCAGCACCGTAATAATCAAACAAACCGTATTTACGTCCGGTTAATTTGGTCATTTCGTTCATATATTCTTCTACAACTTCAGGAATTGCATCGTAGAAAGGATTACAAGCCTCGCGAGCCTGGAAGTAAATATCTGGATTTTGAGCAGTACCACGAACAACTGGATTTTCATTGTTCAATGCACGTTCACGGAAACCTCTAAGAGCTTCCTGGTCAACAAGCGGAGCCAAATCTTCAGCGTCAAGTTGCTCAATTTTTTGAATTTCGTGTGAAGTACGGAAACCGTCGAAAAAGTGTACAAATGGTACGCGGGTTTTGATAGAAGCTAAGTGAGCCACAGCTGCCAAATCCATAACTTCTTGTACAGAACCGGTTGCTAACATTGCGCATCCAACCTGACGTACAGCCATCACATCCTGGTGGTCACCAAAAATTGAAAGCGCATGTGAAGCCAAAGCACGAGCCGAAACGTGATAAACACCCGGAAGTAATTCTCCGGCTACTTTGTACATGTTCGGAATCATTAGCAACAAACCTTGAGAAGCTGTGAAAGTAGTAGTCAAAGCTCCTGCTTGCAATGCTCCGTGCATAGCGGCAGCAGCACCTGCTTCCGATTGCATTTCTTGTACTTGTACTTTTTCGCCGAAAATGTTTTTACGACCTGTTGATGCCCATTCATCTACATATTCAGCCATTGTAGTGGATGGTGTGATAGGATAAATAGCAGAAACTTCGGTGAACATATATGCAATATGTGCCGCAGCTTGATTTCCATCACAGGTTAAAAATTTTTTAGATTTAGCCATTTTGTTAGAAATTTATTAATAATTAATTTGAGTTATTTTTTTGTCTTTGAAAAATCTCTGATTTTGAGATTAGTATCGTAATTTTCCCTTGCGTAAATGCATCAAAAGGGTTTGGCTTTGTTTAATGTCTTGTTAGTATAAGAATCCAAATAACCACAATGGAATTACACTTTTATTCCCTACTTCAATATCATCAACCGCGTACAATGCTTTCGAATAAAGCTTACCACCTTCGGGTTTGCTCTCACATCTGAAATGGTATTTGAGATCAATACAAAAATCCAAATGATATTTGCAGATATTTACCTTGTGGCAGGCATGTAAGGCATTGTAAAAAAAAGTTTTGCGCTCAGCTACTTTATCCACATTTCCCGGACTTACCACATACATCAAATTAGTGTTATGAACATAAACCTGATTCGGCTTTTTGGGATATTCATCTCCTTCGGCGTAGAGCATATTCAGCAATCGTGCATCTTTGAGGTACTTTAAGTAATTCATGATGGTAGCGCGAGAAACACCAATATCTTTACTCATCTGACTAACGTTAGGTGCCGAAGGTGCACTTTTCATTATCTGATAAAGTAATTTTCTTATTTTTGATAAATACTTCAATTCTATCTGTTTAATCAACAGAATATCTACTTCCAACATCATATTCATGGTTTTTAGCAGATTCTCGGAGAAATTACGTTCCTCTAAAAAGAATGGATAATATCCATGATGTAAATAAGCCTGAAAGTATTCGAGGGGTTGAACTTGTTTGCAAATATCCTGCGCTATTTGCACATGATTTTGCATGATTTCGCTCAAAGTATATGAAGGAAACGATGTTCCTGATTGTAGATTTAAGAATTCGCGGAACGAAAACCCCCGCAAGTTATAGGAGGCAACGATACCCTGAAGATCTTCATTATCTTCAATCAACCGCATTACCGACGAGCCTGAAAAAACAATATGTAATTGTGGAAAACGGTCGTAACACTCACGCAATTCTTTCGACCAGTTTTCGTACTTAAAAGTTTGGTCAATCAATAGGGTCTTTCCACCTTGCTTGCAAAACGCTTCAGCAAACTCCACCAAACTGTGTTCCGAAAAATAAAAATGATTGAAGCTAATATACAAACAACTTCTGTCCGTTCCGAAATTTTCCTTGGCGTATTGTAACAAAAATGAGGTTTTGCCCACTCCACGACTGCCCTTTATACCAATCAGGCGATGAGTCCAGTCGATTTCGTCCATCAACAAACGCCTTACCGGCAACTCTATATGATCAACTAAATACTTGTGTGTTTTGAAAAACGCCTCCATTTGCATTTATTTTGATACAAAAGTAAGGAAATAATTCTATTTTGCAATGCAGAGATAGCAAAATTAGTATTTTTTACACTGAATGGCATTGAAAAACTCAAGTTACTAGGAGAATACGAAGAAAAAATGAATAATTATTTAATCTATAATCATATTTTTAATTCTATACAGTTTTTAAAATTATAATCTGGATAAATAATTGATTTACAATGCAAAATTGAGTGATTAAAAATTCATTTCTTGTTTGATATAATCTATATTCTTCAAAAAAAAATCGACTTATTTTATATCACTTATGGCTTTAAAGATAACTCCTTCGTATTTGGCCAGCGTGTTGCATTTCTTTATGTTTTTAAATATTTTTCGTCCATCTTCGAATGCTTCGGAATGATAGACCCATAATTCTACAAATCGTCTGAGCAAATGCAAATCACCCGAATATTTTTTCTTACAATACTCAATAACAGACAAATGAAAGTCACGTATCATTCTCACTTTTTGATCGTGTGTAAGCTCTTGTCCACGTATTTCGGACAATAAAAAGGGATGCTGAAGAATACCACGCCCAATCATAAACCGTTGGACCGTTTGAGACAATGTTCGAATCTTTTCTATGTCAGCAATGCTTGTGATATCGCCATTGTAGCATACCGGATGCTTTAAAAGAGGAGCATAGCGCACAAATTCATCTACATCAACCTCGCCCTTGTACATTTGCTTGCCAAGACGTGGATGAATAATCACTTCTTCGAGTGGGAAATTGTTGAATATTGGAATAAGTTGCTCGAATTCAGAAGTTTCATCTTGCCCCAACCTGCACTTAATTGAAATTTTAAGCTTTGTGTTTGAGAATATTCCATCGAGCATCTCAGCAATACGTGCGGGCTGAGATAACAATCCGGCTCCCATACTTTTATCAACTACTCTGGAAAATGGGCAACCTAAATTTATATTTACCTCTGAGTAGTGATGCTGATGGCAAAGTTCCTCGAATAGCTGAAATGCATCAGCATTATTTCCAAGGAACTGTGGAACAGGTACTTGAAAGGTATTATGGGTAGGAAGAATATCGTTGCACTGACTTGGACGATAGAAATCGCCATTTTGCACTCTGATAAACGGAGAAAAGGTTTTGTCGAACTTTCCGATATGTTCGGTATATGCTTCTCTGAAAATCCAATCGGTAAGTCCTTGCAAAGGAGCTAAATATAGTTGCATGTTTTTCTGTTTTATGAAAAAGGAATGCAAATATACGGAATTTTGGGGTAGGGTGGAGGGTAATTTATCAATAAACGCTACATCTTTCTGATTTTTAAATCATCAGGATTTTGTTTACAATCCCATAGTGTATGAATAATGATTTTATCTTTATCGACTTGATAGAATAAAATATAATCCCCAATGATAAGGCCTCTGATTGAATCTATTTCCGTTTTCAATCCTAAGTCGGGTTGTTTTAATAGAAGTTCTAATTCTTTGGTTATCTTTCGATAAAGTTTCGCTGAATAAACTTTGCTTTTATTCCTTTCAGCAAAAAATCTTAATATTTCATTAAGTTTAAGGGCTGCACGATGTGACCAAACTATTTTTCTTTTAACCATCCAAGAACTTCTTTATTAAACACTTCGTGTTCAGTATATAAACCTTGTTCTACCTCCTTTTTTGATGCAATAATTTCATTCATTTGTTTTGTGGACAAAGAAAGTACTTCACTATTTGTTTTTGAATCTAAAATAGTGTTAATTGCCTTTAGAAACGAAATATCATTTATTTCAGTAATTCTATGTATTAATATATTTTTAAGCTCTATTGCTGTCATAATAATATAATTAAGTTTGACACAAAAATACAACAAGTTTTTGAAAAAGAGAATTTAAACAGCTATTTATTGACGAATTACAAGTTGAGATGATACTATTTCGGGTTTTCTGATAAACCATTAATATGATATATTTAAAAGTAATACAATTAAACTTTGCTTTAATATGTAAGGTTTAAGCGATGATTCTCCCAATTTATTGGCACCGTAATCTAATCTTGAAAAAGCAGACTGAGTTTATCAGCAAACCCAATGTAAATCTATCTGCTTTGTGGCTTTGAGTAACTGAGTTTACAACAGTGCATCATTAAAAGAAACCAGGCTACAATCCAAACTGTACCACCGAATGGTGTAATAATTCCCAATGCTTTAATGCCTGTAATGGTCATAACATAGAGCGAACCGGAAAATAACAGTATTCCCACTACGAATAAATATCCCGACCATTTCAAGGCTTTTGAAGTATTGAAATGCATCAAAATACCCACCGCCAACAAAGCAAAAGTGTGATAAAACTGATATTGAACACCCGTTTTATAGACCTCAAGCATTTCCGGGCTAATCATTTTCTTCAATGCATGTGCCCCGAAAGCTCCGAGAACTACAGCCAACAGTCCACTTATGGCTGCTATCGTTAGTATTAATCTCATATAAAAGTCTTTTTGTTAGCTTTCTCTTTTTCCATTCATCAGTAAATCAACCGCTTCATCCATAGAACCGGCTTTGGTAACCGAACCGGAATTGACAAAAAAGATTTCATCGGCATTTTCTATCGTATTCAAGCGATGCGCAATGATAATGCGAATGGTGCTTTTGGGAAGCCTCTTCAAAATATCATCGAGCAATTGTTCTGTTACCGTATCAATATTGGCAGTGGCTTCGTCAAGAATAAGCAGTTCGGGTTTACGCAATACCGCACGAATAAAAGCAATTAATTGCTTTTGTCCCAAACTGATACCGTCACCGGAAGACTTTATGTCAGCAGTAAGTCCGCCATCAAAGCGTTCGAGCAAACCATCCAAACCGGCAGCAGAAATAACTTCGGATAAGGCTTCGTTGCTAATATCTTTGTATTGCACATTGCCATAAAGAATATTATCGCGCAATGTACCCGTGAAAAGAAAGGGTTCCTGAAGGATAAATCCAATTTTAGAAGTACGCGTATCCAAATCCATCGAACGGATATCAACTCCGTTGAGAATGATTTTACCTTCGGTAGGATCATACAATCGTGCCATCAAGGAGGCAGTCGTTGTTTTTCCACCGCCGGTTGGCCCTACAAAAGCATAGGTTTTACCACGTTCCAGACTAAAGCTTACATTTTTCAATATTTCATTTCCGGGAGTATATGAAAATGAAACATTACGGAACGCCAATACACAACAGGCTTCTTCCTTCTCCGAATCTTTTATAATTTCCAGATTATTCTCCATCTCCAATATATGCGAGATGCGATCCCAGCCGGCCAAAGCAACCTGAAAGTTGGCCCACAAAGCAGCAATTTGACGTAAAGGATTGTAAAACTGAGCAATATATGCTAAAAAGCTAATCAATAGTCCAACCGAAAACTGTCCGACACTAATCAGGTAAATACCAAAAGCCAGTACCACCATTTGACCAATGCTCGACGAAAAACCATACACCGGGGTAAACATATTATTGGCAATCCCGGCTTTTAACGCTGTTTGATAATTCTCTGTATTTACCTCATCAAATCGTTTTCTGAAATAATCGCGACGATTAAAAGCCACGATTACTTTGAAATTATTCATGCTTTCCTGAATTTCAGCACTTAAGCTTCCTGTGCTTTTCAAGTTTTTTGCATTAGTGCTTTTTACCCATGGCGATATACCCCGTGTGAAAAACAATAATAGCACAGCCGGAGCCAATGCAGCAAGTCCTAATTTCAAATTGATTGAAAGAAGGAATATTCCTGCGCCGGTCATTGAAAAGATACTGCTCATAAACTGCACCAATGATTGCGAAAAGAACTGATTAATCTTGTCCGTGTCATTGTTGACCCGCGAAATTAAATCGCCGGCCTTATTTTGATTGAAAAAATCGATGGGTAAGTCCTGCAGTTTATTGAAAACCGTATTTCGCAGATTAAACAACATACGTTGCCCTACACGTCCCATCAATTGCATTTGTGTATAACCACTGACAAGCGCCATCGCAAAGACGCAAAATAAAATGATAGAGTATTTTATCACTCCATCGTATTGTTTCGTTACTACAAATGTATCCACAGCATGTCCCATCAAATAGGGTCCGATAAGGTTCAGACCTGAATTGATAAGAATAAAAACCATGGCTATATAAAGGTTTTTCCGCTCCTGACCAACCAGTGCCATCAACCGCCGTATAGTAGTGGCTGTACTAACATTCTCGTTGGAAGCTAATTCTTTTTTTAAATTGAGATCATATTTCATAATGATTGGTACTGCGTTGTGAATTAAATATTTGAACATATTCCGGACTCGTTTCCATTAGCATTTCGTGCGTCCCACTTGCCAGTATTTCGCCTTCTTCTAACAAAATTATTTGTCCGTAATGTTGCACCGAAGCAATTTTTTGAGTGACAGACAGTAAAGTTATTCCGGGATAATTTCGTTCAACATTATCCAGAATCTTTTGCTCCGTTTGACCATCAACACGTGCTGTGAAGTCATCGAGCAATACTATTTTTGGATTTAACGCCAATGCTCTGGCTAACATAATGCGTTGTTTCTGACCGCCCGAGAGACTTGTACCCCGTTCACTTACTATCGTTTCCAATCCATCGGGTAAAGTGGCAATAAAATCGCCCAACTCAGCTGTTTCAATGGCTTTTTTCATTAACTCATCGGTTACTCTTTCGTTGAAAGCAATGTTTTCGCGCAGACTCATATTAAACATTACACTGTCCTGAAATACAAATCCTATTTGATGTTGGAACGTCTCTTTGTTATAGTCATTTATATTTACACCATCGAAAAGAATGGCACCTTCTTTGGGTAGCATCAAACCGGTAAGCAGGTATAATAACTGTGTTTTTCCGGCTGCTGTAGGTCCAATCACAGCTGTTCGTGTACCGGGTTCAACAGTGAACGATACCTTTTTCAAGGCCGGTTTATCACCATAGGTTACCGTAATGTTTTGCATTTCTATTTTCCCTACCAATGGAGTATTTACTGTTCCAAGATCTTCTGTTTCAACTGCATTTAAAACAGCACATATTCTACCATACGACACAGAGGCCTGAGCCACAAAGTTGCTGATAAAACCAATAACCATAATGGGGAAGATGAGAATGACCAGATACGAACTGAATGCTGCAAAGTCACCTAAACTCATGGCGCCGGTAATCACGTAATGACCACCCAACGCCAGAATAATTAGTGAAGCCATATTACTCACGAACACCACGATAGGAATCAGAGTAGCAAAAAAACGGAGAATGGACATGCCTAAGTCTCGGGCTTGTGTATTCGCATCAAGAAACTTGTTGTATTCAAGGGTTTGTGAATTGAGTACACGTACCAATGCAGCACCCATAATACTCTCATTGATAACCTTATTGAGCCAATCGATTACTTCGCGACTTTTCTTAAACAATGAACCCAATCTGCGAAACACAAACATAAATGCTCCGATAATGATGGGTATAATGGTCAATACCGATAAAGCCAGTTCCCAATTAATAGAAATCAACAAAATGCTTGCACCAATGATTATAAATAAAGATGATGCCAATGATACCACCGCCATGGATACAAACAGTTTGATAGAATCAATATCGGAAGTGAGGTTGGTAAGTAGCTTAGACGGATTGGCTTCCTGAATAAATGCGTAACTCTGGCGGGAGATTTTATCTGCAAGTTTTGTTCTTAAATCACGTGCAACACGCTCAGAAGCATAAGTTTGCAGAATTCCTTGTAAAAAAGTAAACACAAAAATGATAAGAGCTGCAATTAGAAATTCGATGATTAGTCGCTGGTACGAAAAATTACCATTCGAAAAATCGTCAATGCCACGCGAAATCAGTTTGGGGATTACTAAATTTACCGCATTACTCAACAGTGCAAAGCCAATAAGGCTAAATATCATTAATTTATAAGGCTTTAGTACTGCGAAGATATTGGGTTTTGCCGGTTTTCCATCCGGTATGCGCTTGTTTTTTTTATTTGCCATTCATCTGGTATAAAAATCATTTAATAAAAAAATCCATGAAATAAGTAAACACTAATTATTATTGATATGATTTCAGCACATAGTACCTGCCTACCACAGGCAGGCACAATAGTTTTAAAATTAAAGAAATAAGACTAAGATCACATGGTATTATCCCGAATATCGGGATAATTTGGAGTTCTGTAAAAAGTATCGTCAGATACTTTTTACTATGTTAACTAAGTCTTTCTTTTTGAATTATTTCTATGTGTGCTACTATGTCAAAAGAAATATCACTAAATATTGAAAACTACTGACTTCCTTTTTTTATTGCCTGAAATATTAGTTCTATTCTGTTTTATGTCGAAAATGTAGGTTAGCTCTTTTACAATTTGTGTTTGCAAAGTTACTCAAAACAATTCTCCAGGTAGTATTGATAAATCGAAAAATCACATAATTTCAAGTGAATGGTTGTAAATGGAGCTTTTTGATGGCTATTTTAAGTCTATGCATGTAGTACGCTAATTATTGCTGAATAAACATTTATAATAACAACCACTCAATAGTATTGTTTAGCCGTTTAGCCTATGTTTTACAGAAGAATAATTCAATTCAATCAATCTGTCGAATAATCAATAAATTATCATTTATTAAAAAATGAAACACGCCCTGTTTAAAAACTACATAAAAAACAAGCTCGCTCCAAAAATACTAATGGCAGCACCAATCACTTGTTGAGGGGTAATTTTTTCTTTAAACATGATGGCTGAAGGTAAAATGATGAAGACAGGCACCAATGCCATTAGGGTAGAAGCGATACCTGTTTTGGTTTGTTGAATAGCAAAAAGCGATAAAGCTACACCAATGAAAGGGCCAAACAGAGACCCAACGGTAAGAAATTTCATGCTACTGGTGTGAGTGAACGAGTTACCCACTTTTTTCCAACGGCGTAAAACGGTAATCAAAATTGCAAAACTAAGAATTCCAAACAAAGCACGGATCTGTGTAGCAGCAATCGGATCGTAGTGACCCATGCCTTTCTTGCTGAGAATTAACCCAACAGCTTGTCCCAAAGCTCCTCCAAATGCCAGTAAAAAGCCTTTAAACGGTATATTGAGTTTCATGCGACGATTGGATATAGCAATAACAATACCCGTGATGCTCACTAAAATACCGGCTATGTTCATTCCCGACAGCTTTTCATTCAGAAAAAACCAACCGATAATTGCTGTAAGCATAGGTGCAAAGCTCATTATTAAAGCTGCAGTGCGTGAACCAATTACCATATAGGATTTAAACAAGAACATATCGCCCAGAAAGAAACCGACAAAGCCCGACAGACCAAGCCAAAACCATTGATAAGGTGTGGCATCAGTAGGAAAGAAAATCCCCCGCGTAAAATAAGTGGTGATTCCTATGAAAATAATAGCCATCAATAAACGAATGAAATTTACTGATAATGAACCGATTTTGTGTCCGGCTTTTTCGAATGTGAGTGCGCTTACTGTCCAGCAAATGGAAACTCCTAAGCCGGCTATTTCGCCAATATGAGATTGAAACATTTGGTATTGGGTGATGGTGTGAAGGATAATTCAGTGACGAATTATTCTATGATTTTGAAAATGAATGCAAAGATAATGTAACATATTCATACATTATAAATTTTTATACACAAATACTCAGATTGTTGATTAACAGATATTTGTGCAAATACTTTACAGATAGAGTGAAGAAATGCAATAATTTAGCTACCTTTGCAAACTGTTGTAAACTGATATTTTTCTAATGCAACTATCAAATTTACAATAGTTTATAAAACAAAAGAACCGTAAGCCAGTGCCTAAAGAAGATTATTTATTAAAGTATTTGGAAAAGCTAAGCAGAGTAATAGCAGCCATGCTGGGACTACGCGACAAAGGTTTTCCCGAAGATGCTTTGCGCTTAGCCGATGAAACCTACAAAGAAATGTTGGGTTTCGATGTGGAAGAACTGGCCATTATGCCTGTTGAGAAGTTTGTGGAGCTCGTTCGCAAGCATGGGTATACCTCAAGTCATATGGAGATTATGGCTCAACTGGCTCACGAAACGGCTAATGCCCTGAATACACGGACTGACGTGGAAAACGCCACCGGTTTTTACGAGAAAACATTGCAATTATACTACTTACTCAATGAAAAAGATAAAACATTCTCGTTCCAACGGGAAATGATTATTGACGAACTGAAGCAATTAACCGCAAAAAGTGAATAACCATAAATAATGTTCCAAGAGTAATTCCCATTGAATTAAAATAAATAGAAGTGCATCTATCACAAAGCAAATAACAATAGAACCATGATAAATTATAACCACAAACAACGTCCTGAAAAGGACATGATCTTTGGCATACGTGCCGTAATTGAAGCCATTCAAGCCGGAAAAGAAATAGATAAGATATTGATGCGTCGCGATATGACCAGTGACTTGGCTCGCGAACTATTTGCAGCACTTAACGGTCTGGAAGTTCCGGTTCAAAAAGTGCCTATCGAAAAATTAAATAAAATTACGACCAAAAACCATCAAGGTGTGGTAGCATTTATATCGGCTGTAACCTATCAACGTATCGAGGATATTATCCCAACGATTTACGAAGAAGGACGCATGCCGTTTATCGTGGTGTTGGATGGTGTGACCGATGTGCGCAACTTTGGTGCAATTGCCAGAACATGCGAATGTGCAGGTGTTGATGCCATTGTAATCCCTACAAAAGGGGGTGCAGCCATTAATGCTGATGCTGTAAAGACCTCAGCAGGAGCATTGCTTTCGATCCCTGTTTGTCGTGAAGCAAGTCTGACCAATGTATTGAAATTTCTGGCCTCTTCGGGAATTAAAATTGTGGCTGCTACCGAAAAAGCGTCCATGAATTATACCGAAAGTTCAATGACTGAGCCTATCGCTATCGTAATGGGATCGGAAGATGAAGGTGTTGCACCGGAACATTTACGCATTTGCGATGACATGATACGTATTCCTTTGTTAGGTAGCATCGATTCGTTGAATGTATCTGTTGCTGCAGGTGTTTTGATTTATGAAGCGGTACGTCAACGTCAAATGAATGCATAATTTCTAATTCATAATGCATAATTATGACCTTACATTGATATTTATGCAGTTATGCATGTAAGCAATGTTCTGATTATGCATTTCCTTCCATTTTGAATTATGCATTATAAATTATGAATTAAACATGACAGTTCTTTACGAAGATAACCATATTATAGCCGTAAACAAAAGTTCTTCGGAAATTGTGCAGGGCGATAAAACGGGCGATCAACCGCTTTCGGAAACGATAAAACTCTATCTGAAAGAAAAGTATAATAAACCGGGTGATGTGTTTCTGGGTGTAGTTCACCGTTTGGACCGTCCGGTAAGTGGTGTGGTATTGTTTGCTAAAACAAGTAAAGCTTTGACACGTCTTAATGAGATGTTTCGCACTCAGGAGATCAAGAAAACGTACTGGGCTATCGTAAAAGAGAAACCCGAACAACCCGAAGGACGCCTGGAACATTATCTTACCCGTAACGAAAAGCAAAACAAATCGATGGCGTATGATAAACCGCGGTCTGATGCTAAAAAAGCTGCCTTAAGTTACAGAATGATAGCACAATCCGACACCTATTATCTACTGGAAGTTCAACTGGAAACCGGTCGTCATCATCAAATCCGTTGTCAGTTGGCCAAAATGGGTTGTCCTATCAAAGGCGATTTGAAATATGGTTTTCCACGCTCAAATCCTAACGGTGGTATCAGTCTTCATGCCCGTTCGGTGGAGTTTATTCACCCTGTATCTAAAGAGTTTATACAACTTACAGCTCCGCTTCCTACCGACGATAAACTTTGGCAGGCAATGGAACGAATAGCTAAATAACTATAAGTTGAGGGTTGATCACTAACAATTAGTACTCTATATCATCTCTTTTTATTATCTTTGCGCTCTGTTTTGAAAAAAATATTATCATAATAATAAACGTATACGGCAGTAAATCAAGTCTATAAATACGTTTACCCAAAGGTTGAGTTATCGAATTAATACTAAATATATTTTTTACTTGAAACCTGTTTTACAATTATGTGCAAGCATTGTGTAAATAATTAGTTTCAAATGAATTAAATTAAAAAAAATGAATAGATGAAAGCTTACGTTTTTCCCGGTCAAGGTGCTCAGTTCGTAGGAATGGGCAAAGATTTGTACGACAACTCACCTTTAGCAAAAGAGTATTTCGAAAAAGCGAACGATATTTTAGGATTTCGTATCACTGATTTGATGTTCGAAGGCACACCAGAAGATTTAAAACAAACACGTGTTACTCAACCTGCAGTTTTTCTTCACTCTGTAATTTCTGCCCTTGTACTAGGCGACGATTTTAAACCAGAAATGGTTGCAGGTCACTCATTAGGTGAATTTTCTGCTTTGGTAGCTTCAAAAGCCCTATCCTTCGAAGACGGATTGAAATTGGTATATGCACGTGCTATGGCTATGCAAAAAGCATGTGAAGTTGAACCTTCAACAATGGCAGCAGTTCTTGGGCTTAGCGACGAAGCAGTTGAAGAAGTTTGCGAATCTATCAAAGGATTAATCGTTGTTCCGGCTAACTATAACTGTCCCGGACAATTGGTTATCTCAGGTTCTATCGAAGGAATTGACAAAGCATGTGAATTGTTGAAAGAAAAAGGAGCAAAGCGCGCATTGAAATTGCCTGTTGGTGGAGCATTCCACTCACCATTGATGCAACCGGCCAGCGAAGAGTTACAAGCAGCTATTAATGCTACTACTTTCAGCACTCCGATTTGCCCAGTTTATCAAAACGTAAATGCTTACCCACAAACTGAGGCTGAAGCAATTAAACAAAACCTGATCGATCAGTTAACTGCTCCGGTACGTTGGACACAAACTGTAAAAAACATGGTAACCGATGGCGCTACCGAATTTTTCGAATTAGGACCGGGCGATGTTTTGAAAGGTCTTGTAAAGAAAATTAGCCCTGAAGTAACAGTAGGATAAAATATGATGCTAAATGCATAATTCAAAATTGAGATGCGAAGATTTTTCTTTGCATCTTTTTTTTCTAATGTGCATAAAGATAGCTTTCTGATACAGATTTTTTCGTACTTTTGTTTGTACTTTCAAACGGATTAAGGACGGAATGAAATTAATTGATAAAAATAAAGATGTAATCGTTTCTCTGTGTAAACAATACAGAGTTAAACGCTTATTTGTATTTGGATCAGTTTTGACACAAAGATTTAACAAGAACAGTGACATAGATATCATTGTTGATTTTGAAGATATTGATTTGTACAAATATGCCGATAACTACTTTGATTTAAAAGCGGCTTTAGAACTTCTTTTTAAAAGAAAAGTTGATTTATTGGAGGATAAAGCAATCAAAAATCCATTCTTGCGCCAGTCGATAGATACTACTAAACAGTTGATATATGGATAAAGAAATACAAACCTGGTTGTTTGATATTCTCCAATCAATTGAAGAGGTTGAAAGTTATTTTGAAAACAATCAGCGTGTTTTCGAAATTTATCGGAATGATATCAAAACAAAACGTGCCATTGAAAGGGATATCGAAATAATTGGCGAAGCAGTAAATAGAATACTAAAAAAAGATAGTGATTTCAAGATTGAAAATGCAAAACAAATTATTGGAACACGGAATAGAATAGCTCATGGATATGATAACATTTCAGATGATTTTATTTGGAGTATTGTCATTAATCATTTGCCAAAATTAAAACAAGAAATTAATAAATTACTTATTTCTTAATTCACGATTATTTATATATCAATCATTTATAAATTATTCATTGTGAATTATCAATTATTAAATTATGTTTAGAACACACACTTGCGGCGAACTTCGCCAGGCTAATGTAGGGCAACAAACAACCTTGGCTGGTTGGGTGCAACGTACCAGAAGAATGGGCGGAATGACTTTCGTGGATATTCGCGACAGGTACGGAATAACACAATTGGTATTGAATCAGGATATTAATGCCAATTTATTCGAAGCTGCCAACAAACTTGGTCGTGAATATGTGATTCAGGTAACCGGCGAAGTGGCTGAACGAAGCAACAAAAACCCAAATATGGAAACAGGTGATATTGAAATACTTGTTTCTGACTTGAAAACATTAAACGAGTCGAAAACCCCGCCCTTTACTATCGAAGATAATACCGATGGTGGTGATGATATTCGTATGAAATATCGTTATTTGGATTTGCGTCGTAACTCAGTGCGTGCAAATCTTGAATTGCGTCACGCTATGGCATTCGAAACACGTCGTTACCTGGACAATATGAACTTTTTGGAAGTAGAAACTCCCGTATTGATCGGTTCTACACCCGAAGGTGCACGTGATTTCGTGGTACCTTCACGCATGAGTCCGGGTCAGTTCTATGCTTTGCCACAATCTCCTCAACTCTTCAAACAATTGTTGATGGTTTCGGGCTTTGATCGTTATTTCCAGATCGTTAAGTGCTTCCGTGACGAAGATTTACGTGCCGATCGTCAACCTGAGTTTACACAAATCGACTGCGAAATGTCATTTGTCGATCAGGAAGATGTACTGCAAATCTTCGAAGGAATGGTAAAACACTTGTTCAAATTTGTAAAAAACATCGACTTCAACGAAGCTTTTCCTCGTATGACGTGGGCTGACGGAATGAAATACTATGGTTCTGATAAACCGGACATTCGTTTCGATATGAAGTTTGTAGAACTGAAAGAAGCTGTTTCTGGACGCGATTTTGTGGTATTTGATTCGGCTCCTTATGTAGGCGGTATCTGTGCTCCGGGATGTGCAAGCTACACCCGTAAACAAGTAGACGAATTGACCGATTTTGTTAAACGCCCTCAAATAGGAGCGAAGGGATTGGTCTATATTCGTTGCGAAGCTGACGGTACATTCAAGTCGTCTGTTGATAAATTCTACTCACAAGAGGACTTAAAAAATATAGCAACCCTTTGTAACGCTAATCCCGGTGACTTAATCCTTATGTTATCAGGTGATATGCGCAAAACTCAAAAAGCATTGTGCGAATTGCGTCTGGAAATGGGAGCGAGGTTAGGTCTTCGTGACAAGAATGTGTTTGCACCGCTTTGGATTATTGATTTTCCATTGTTCGAATACGATGAAGAAACGGATCGTTATTATGCTATGCATCACCCATTTACTTCTCCATTACTGGAAGACATACATTTGCTGGATACCGATAAAGGTTCGGTTCGTTCCAATGCATATGATATGGTGGTGAATGGAGTAGAATTAGGGGGTGGGTCTATACGTATTCACGACTCGGCAATACAACAAGAGATGTTCAAACATCTTGGATTTACACCTGAGAAAGCCGAAGAGCAATTTGGATTCCTGATGAGTGCCTTCCAATATGGAGCACCACCTCACGGAGGTTTGGCTTTCGGGTTGGATCGTTTTGTTTCCTTGTTCGCCGGATTGGATAGTATTCGTGACTGCATCGCGTTCCCTAAAAATAATTCCGGTCGCGATGTAATGATTGATGCTCCTTCATTTATTGATCAAACACAACTGGATGAATTAAACCTGAAAATAGATTTGAAACCACAAACTCCAAAAGAAGTTTAAGAATTTATTTCCGATTTCAACCAATAGGAGCTTGAAAATAAAAGATTTTTCAAGGTAATATAAAAAAAAATAGAAGAATAGAACGCGGATAAACGCTGATTTGGCGGATAAAAGAAACGGATTTTCATTTCGACAAGTCGAAATGATTGTCAATCACTTCCTTTCTTACTTGTCATGCTTGCATGACTTTAATCCTTTTCAAATCAGTTCAATTATTATCCGTTTTTATTCGCTTCATCAGTATAATCCGCGTTCTATTCTTTGTTGAGAAATACAACAGAGTTAGAATTCGGTTTCTATAATAGAAAAGCCGCTAAGCAAAAATGTTTAGCGGCTTTCTTCATCTATGGGCTTCAGTTTTATCCAAAAGTTATGATGAAGTATTCTATGTTAATTCAATCATCTAATAATGGAGTAGGGGAGTTAATTAAAACAAAAGTCAAAATACCCTGATCTACCATATTTGTCAACTTGTAATTAGATCATCCCTTTTTGAGGAAGCAGGTTTTCAATACCAGACTGGTACCATCTATTTTGCAATCAACTTCTTCGTGGTTGTCAGTAAGGCGAATGCTTTTTACTTTTGTACCACGTTTTAGTACCAGGCTCGAGCCGCGCACTTTCAAATCTTTTATTAATGTTACGCTATCGCTGTCCATCAATTCTGTTCCGTTGCTATCGCGGGGAGTTGTGTCAACAATTTCTTCTGTAGAAGCTTCATTACTAAACTCATGGCTACAATCAGGACATACATACATCATTATTGACGAATCGTAGTAAGTGTTTTCCATTCCACACTTAGGACATTTTGGATCTTTGTTCATTTAATTCTTTCGGTTTTATTATGCCGCAAAAGTACTAATAATTAACCGGATAGGCAAATTTGTTAGAAATGCAATTGACTAACAAAACCGTAAACTATAGCAATTATTGAGAGCGCCTGAGAATTGAATATTTGCGACGACCCCTTAGTCTTACACAGAATAGGGCATTCTCATGCAATTTAAACAAGATTCGATTTATCCAGTTTTTTCTTCATTTTGAGGAACGGACAGAATCTCAATAATTCTATTTGACATAATATAAATTATAAGAAATTTCTTGTACAAAATGAACCAATATAATTAAAGTAATTAAATGACTTCGCATAATCTACTAAGATAAAATGATGAATCCGAAATAAACGGAAAATGGTTGATGAAAACGAATATTAGAAAAGTATAAACTACGGAAAGAATAACAGACACCTGCATACATCAAAAAACGCACGATAGAAAAATAATCGTGCGCTTAAGTAAAAGATCAAAATAAAGATGCAATCTTCAGTCGAAAAACTGATGTTTACAATCAGGTATAATTATATATCTACAATGCTTTCCACTGCATGCCACTTAACATAGTAATGATTACCATACTCATACTGTCACCATTTAGATATTTAATTAAATCAGAATTGCTTCTATTAATTATATTCAAAGTGCTCTCCGGATTAGGCAAACAAAAATAATAAGTCTTGAAATTTGTAAATTTGAGCCAGTAGCAAGCAATTGATTTATCGCCGGATCTGATTAATTGTCCTATCTCCGCTCGTTTCCGCCCGCTGTTTATCACATTCAATGATTTTAGTTCGTACCCGGCTTTCATATCAAGGCCGGCATCAACCTGAATCTTCAACCCCTTTGTTACATAGTTAAATTCCTCCTCAGTAGTTTGACAAAAAGTATAAGTACTTACAAACAATACAATTAGCAATAGTAAAATCTTTTTCATGCGCTTGATTTATGATTAGCGAAGATGTTCGCTAAACCTTCACAAACATAATACTTTTTCCCCGATTATTCACATTTTATATGATAAAAACGAAACACACTCAGAAGCTTTAACGGATCGAAATCCAATCTGTTTTTTATCTTTCAAACGCAGCTATTTTTGAAAAAAACGTCTCCTTTTTTTATCGTAGCTCAAGCTGTTCGGATAAACTGCAAGCCATATTTATAGAATTTACATATAATTTGCTGTGAATATTTGCACAATGTTTTCGCACAGTTGTCTCTTCAATTTCGAATATATTTGCAATTTGTGCTTTGGTAAATCCCTTATCTACAAAATAATATATCTTTTTCTTTCTTTGTTAGATGCGGAACTTCA
Source organism: Paludibacteraceae bacterium (assembly GCA_942493025.1). Lineage (GTDB taxonomy): Bacteria > Bacteroidota > Bacteroidia > Bacteroidales > Paludibacteraceae > Paludibacter. The sequence continues at coordinate 1,183,799 of OW818663.1, read as the reverse complement.
AATTCCCACACTTTTTTAAATAAATGAATCTGACGGCCGGGATGAACTGAAAATAACTGATAGCGTTCATCATTCTCTGCATTAAAAATTTTGCAGGGTTGCGAACTAATCATTACAAGCCATGGAGTATCGTTTTCATCGCTCAAAATAAGATTTACTTTGTGTATCTGACACTGAAAATCAACTTTGTTTAACATTATCCGCCGTTGATAAACCAATACAAATTCGTTCTGTTGTCTGGGGCTGAGTAACATTAAAAATCGATATGCCGCAATTTGCAATTTGAGTAAAAACATACGATCATCTACATGCGTCATTTCCCATATATAGTTTCCGTTACGCAGTGCACTAAGAGACAGATTCAATTTGTTTGCTAAACTTTCTTTGGCTGATTGATGTGCGATAACTTGTCCTTTTTGAAAATCATAAATTGTATAAGATTTACCTTCAATCTGTGCCAAAGTTTTAATATTTTTCATCCAAATGTCCCTTTCTATTTCTTTTTGAGGACTGATAACATAGCTGTTATTTTGAAAATAATTTTTTAATTCCTGCTTTAAAGCTTCGAATTTATAATAATTGTTCATGGTTAAAAATAGTTAAGTTGTATCTGTTTATAGCAACTAAAAGTGTTAGATTTAATTAATTAAAATGAAAACATCATAATTCAGTCCTATATCTCGCAAGAGTGGACACCCCCCTACTCCACCTTCTGTTTAAATTTTAAGAGCATCTTATCACGACTCGACCTACCTTTAATTGATTATTTTTTACCTATGTTGTAAATATAGATTGCTCAATCCAAATCTGCAAGATTTTTTTTAATTTTCTTATAAAAAATACTCCGAAGGGAGTATTTTTTATGTAATTTATTTACTATTATTTTACAGTTATTATAATGTAACCGGTTAATAGAAACGAAAAATGATATAGTATGCAGGAAAGTGAAATATCAACCAGCTATAACTTATTAACTAATTTCTATTAATGCTATGGAATAAGCTATTACTAAGAAGTATTACTACATTCATGACAAGTAATAAGACAATAATGGTTATGAATGCTTCATTACTGACCATTAATAGTCTATTCATGACAAGTAGTATGCCATTAATGGTTATGAATGCTTCATTACTGATTAATAATAGTCTATTCATAACAAGTAATACCTTATTAATGGTCATGAATAGCGCATTACTGATATAGAAAACAGCAGTTTAATACTAATTATTCATTGATTAATAGCAACTTATACATTTCTTAATCATAACAATATTCATTTAAACGTATCGAATCATGACAAAAACAAAAGTAATTGTTGATTTTTCAGCAAATCGTTATTCCGACCTGGAGTTAAAGAACATAGCGGAAACTATCGGAGAAGATCTTTTAAACAGTACCACCTTTCAGTCACTGAATGAAATGGGAAATGCTATTAAAAGTCAGGCAGCTGATTTTGGCTCGTGGCTAATAAAAATGCCCGAAGGCAACAAACAAGTTACACTCTCTAAAAATCAGTCGAGAGGTCTGTTAGAGAATGTACTGAGTACTACCGCCATTAAAGTGCAGGACTTAAGTAATGGTGATGAGAAACTTATCCTTAGTGCCGGTTTTGAAGTAAAGCGTAGACGAGCTCCGGTAGGCTTGCTCGATCGTCCTGAGAACGTGATTGCTAAAGCAGGACCTACGCGCGGTAGTTTGGAAATCAGTTGGAATGTAGTACCCAACGCGTATCTGTACGAAGTACAATACACCGAAGCACCCGCTACTGTGGATAGCAAATGGTCACATACTTCGAGCACCAAGCATAAGATGGTCATCGACGGCTTAACCCGTGGCAAAGCGTACGTCATACAGGTAGCCGCTGCCGGTTCAGATCCCGGCCGTGTGTGGAGCGATGAGATGATCAGCTATGTGATGTAACTCTCCTCTCCCACTCATTATCAACACTAAACCGTAGAAACCAACCCGTTTCTACGGTTTTTGTTTATAGACATCCAATAAAATTTCAAATTGTTTAAAAGTTTTTTAATAAATATTTTGGGGTGTTAATGTAAATGGTTATTTTTGGGGTGTGAAATGAAAATATTTTTTTTTATACATTTTTTGGATCGAATTGGTTGTTGGAATCATGCAATAAAATAAGACATTATCATTTGATCGGGCTCTTCAACCACTCCGTGGTTGGTTGTTTTGTTTATATATTCATCCATGTATTGCATACATGGCTATTCACATTCAATTCCTTCGGAATTGTAAAATAGAGGTATCGGGAGTTTTATTGTGTGAAACATATTTGCAAAAGATAGAATAAGCAACAGACAGGTAATAATTTTAGAACATAAATCCGAAGAATTTAAATGTAAATAGCCATACATGAAATGTATGGAAAGAGAATAAATCACAACCCCTAATGGGGTTGAATATCAAAATCTAATTAGTTTATATATACAAACTAGGAGTTTAGTCGGATAAAATAAATAAGATAATTTCTTTTGATCTTAGCTATTCAACCACTCCGTGGTTGGTTGTTTTGTTTGTCTATTCATCCATGTATTGCATACATGGCTATTCACATTCAATTCCTTCGGAATTGTAAAATAGAGGTATCGGGAGTTTTATTGTGTGAAACATATTTGCAAAAGATAGAACAAGCAACAGACAGGTAATAATTTTAGAACATAAATCCGAAGAATTTAAATGTAAATAGCCATACATGAAATGTATGGAAAAGGAGATTGAATCACAATCATAACCCCGAATGGGGTTGAATATCAGAATCTAATGGTTATTCAAATTCAATTCATTTGGAATTATAAGATAAAGTTGTTGGAGTTTTATTGTATAAAGAAGATTTACAAAAGAAAGAACAGCCAGCAGGCTGGTAATAATCTGAAAACACAAATCCGAAGGATTTGAATGTGAATAGCCATACATGAAATGTATGGAAAGAGAATAAATCACAATCACAACCCCGAATGGGGTTGAATATCAGAATCTAATGGTTATTCAAATTCAATTCATTTGGAATTATAAGATAAAGTTGTTGGAGTTTTATTGTATAAAGAAGATTTACAAAAGAAAGAACAGCCAACAGGCTGGTAATAATCTGAAAACACAAATCCGAAGGATTTGAATGTGAATAGCCATACATGAAATGTATGGAAAAGAGGATAAATCACAATCACAACCCCGAATGGGGTTGAATATCAAAATCTAATATTATGAGCACGTACACCCAAATTATTTATCAAATTGTTTTCAGTACTAAAAACCGAAGACATACACTTTCAAAACCTAAAGTAGAAGAACTATATAAATATGTTTGGGGTATTTTGAAAAATAATAAATGTCATCTATATCGCATTGGTGGAGTAACAGATCATCTACACATTATAACATCGTTACATCCTTCTCTTTCATTGGCTTCGTTGGTAAAGGATATAAAAATTGCCAGTTCGGAATTTATTAAATCCCAACAACTATTTCCTGAATTTGATGGGTGGCAGACAGGGTATGGAGGTTTTACATATTCATTTAAAGATAAAGAGCATTTAATTGAATATGTGAAGAATCAGGAGGAACACCACCGGCACAAAACATACAAAGAAGAATTGATTGAATTATTGAACGAACATGGGATTGAATACGATGAGAAATATTTGATCTAGCTCTTCAACCACTCCGTGGTTGGTTGTTTTGTTTGCCTATTCATCCATGTATTGCATACATGGCTATTCACATTCAATTCCTTCGGAATTATAAGATACCCAATCGGATATGCTATTTGCTTTAATTGGTGCAGTTTGTATGGTTGTATTTGTGTCGGGTATTCAGGATAAGTATATCAATAAAATAAGTATTAAGTATTAAATATCTAACTATGAAAAAGATAATTCTAGTTTTTGTTATCCAATTATTTATTAACCTTGGGTACAGCCAACATCATGCTTCTATAATCAGAGCCTATTCTGTAGATATAATGGGCGATACTATTGTAAAAGATGAGCATGGTAACAAGATAGAAGTAATTTCGAAAGATATTTTCGGAAACAAGGTAATTAAAGATGGAAGCGGACAAACTATCAAGATTATCTCGAAGGATATTTTTGGAAACACGATTGTAAAAGATGGTAATGGGCAAACTATCCAGACTATTTCGAAAGATATTTTTGGAAGTACGATTGTAAAAGATGGTGATGGACAAACTATCAAGACTATCTCGAAAGATATTTTTGGAAATACAGTTATTAAAGAAGATAATGGGCAGAAAGTTCTTAGCATAGAACAAAATATTTTTGATGATACGGTAATTAAGGACGAAAAAGGACAAACTCTCAAAACTATTTCGAAAGACATTTTTGGCAGTACGATTGTAAAAGATGGTAATGGTCAAACTATTAAATCTATTTCGAAAGATATCTTTGGAAACACAGTTATTAAAGATGGTAACAATAAGACTATCAATACTATCTCGAAAGATATATTTGGTAATACTGTGATAAAAAATGATAACGGAAAAGCAATTATCAGTATAGGGAAAAATATATTTGGTGATAAAGTGATTAAAGGCGAAAATGGACAGATTATTAAAACAATTTCGAAAGACATATTTGGCAATACAATAATAAAAGATGGTGATGGTCGAAAAGTTAGCAGTATAGAGAAGGATATATTTGGCAATACCCTGATTAAAGATGGAAATGGGCAGCTTATTAAAAGCTTTTCGAAAGATGCGTTTGGTGATTTGGTGGTGAAAACAGAGAACCCGGAACCGGAGTCTATGCATTCAACTAAAATAACCGTGGATTTATTACAATTTGATGATAATGGAAACTTGAGTGAAAACTCATTAATTAATTTTATTCTGGGAAATACAAAGTAAGATTATTGCAAATGGTACAGAAAAAATTGATCGAGTATAGTTTGGATGACTTAATCCGAAAAGAGAGGCATTACAGGGTGATATTGAATATACTAATTGGCATCACATTGTTGCTATTTATACTTATTGTTATTTTATATATTCAGAGAGGATTTACTCCGACAGTTGGAATCTTGTTTGCAGAGGTTCCGATTATTATCCTATGTAGAAGCCGGCACAGAGAAATTAAAGTTGAAATAGCGAGTCGGAAATAAAAAGACAGTGGCTCAACACATTGATTTTTAATTCAAAATAAATAATAAATTTAAAACAATTATGAAGTTAGTAAACAAAGGCAAAAGTCAGGGTTGGAAAAGTATCCTGAAAATCATTATTCCTTATTTGGTTATAGTAGCTATATTTCAAATAGTGGGAGCTCTTATTATGGGTTTAGACCTGAAGCATTTGAAAATGGCCGATCAAACAACATCTCAACTGTTTGTTACCTGTTTTATGGGAATGATTGGAACTATTGCTGTAGTATGGTTATTTACTACCAAGGTGGATAAGAAATCATTTATGAGCATTGGCTTTGATACAACCAACATGGTCAAAGATATAGCATTAGGGCTTGCCATGGGTTTTGTGATTATGTTGTCGGGGTTTTCTATTCTTGTACTTACTCATCAACTTCAATTTGTTGACATTAAGTTCAATGCGTTGAAGTTGGTGTATAGTGTTGGAATCTTTGTTTTTGTAGCTGTATCCGAAGAGGTATTTACCCGTGGATATATTCTCAGAAACCTTGCCTTTTCGTTTAATAAATATGTGGCGTTGGTTGTTTCGGCTTTGATATTCAGTTTAATGCACCTAGCTAACCCCAATGCCAATCTGGTTGGTTTATCTATCATCTTCCTCTCGGGACTGATACTGGGTCTTCCCTATTTGTATACCAGGAACCTTTGGTTTCCGATAGCACTACACTTTAGTTGGAATTTCTTTCAAGGTCCTGTCTTTGGCTTCAATGTGAGTGGAATGAATTTTTATAAGCTCATTGAAACAAAATATACTACACCCAATAACTGGAATGGTGGCGAGTTTGGTTTCGAAGGGTCAATAGTGGCTGTTTTTTTCCTACTTGGTGCATTGACAGCCATCTATTTTCTATTCAGGAATAGAAAAGCTGTTGAAGAACCAGAGATAGAAGAGTTGGAAGCTTATTCTCCTATTGCCCAAGGTTGAAACATTGATATGAAAGTTTTGATGAATTAATTTAAGCCTATCGAAACATTTATGAATATTATAACACAATATTGAAACACTATATTAAACAAATCACTAAGTTCGTAGAATGAAACTAACAATTATACTTTTTGCTTTTCTTTATACCACCTTTTTGTTGCATTCGCAAATAAAACGAGGTGATAATATTATTTCATTAAACGGTATGTATACTAAAAATACAACTCAAGATGGGGTAATGGGAAATTCTATGACAGTAAATAATCGTCATCTCAACTTAGGAGCTACGTTTACAAGTTATGTTACCAACCATTTGTTGTTAGGCTTTGGGTTGGACTACATTTCTCAAAAAGACATCAGAACGTCCGAACTGACTTTGAATGATGGACATGATGTGAATAGTCAGATTATGAGATACGAGACACTAAACCTGAAATATACTGCTCCACTCCCATTCCTGTTAGTAGGATATAATATGAATGTTACTAATAAATTGAATTTCAATGCAAATCTAAAAATCAACTATGGTCAACTGTCAACGAATACCACCGACCAGACTATCTATCAGCAGTTTCCCATTTTAAATTCTCAAACAGTCTTAGTGTCAAATATACCAATGCCTAATATAACAACTATGTCCAAAGAAAAGACTGATTTCGCAGCTGCATCCATTATTCCTGAAATGACCTATTTCTTTACCAACCAAATTGGTTTATCAGTCGCTTTAGGAGGAATTCAGTATTCAATAACCGACTGGAAAACAAGTAAGTCTGATTTTTGGATAAATCTAAGTCCAAACACATGGTTGGTTGGTTTAAAATATAAGCTATAATTAGTTTAAAAGGTAACAGTCAGGAGTTACAAGTTAACTATCTGAATATTTGTAAAAAACAGATTGTTCAATACCTCAAATTACTTACTATAAAGCGCTTTGAATTAATGAAATCATTATTTAAACTGAAAATCCCCTTTTTCCTCCTCTTTTCTCTTTTAATAACTACCACCACACAAGCTCAATCCCGTAACATTCACTTTTTTGGAAGTTATAACCGCAGTTTTGGGAATATAATTGCCTCAGTAAATTCATCATTACAGTATCCTTTTCATGATGAAATCGATAAACTCAGAAATGGTAGTGTAAATCAATTCGAAGTGGGTGGATTTATTAATTCCTGGGGATTGGGTATTCTCCACAACACTTATGTTGCCAATGCAACAACCAGTTTTGAAAATGCTGATATTGATAATGATAAACGTATGGATAATGGTGTGATTGGCGATCATCTTAACCTAAAGTTTACAGGACTTGAGCTGCTTTGGAAAAAAAGGGTACTTACTCCCCGCCTTGATGTATTTTGGAAATTTGCCATAGGCATACAATCCTACACTATTGATAAAAGCGAACAATTTTCAAATACCTACTATCAAAACAGCAGCAATTTGACTCTAAACGGAAGTATTCTAACTACCTTTCTCGGAGGTGGATTCGATTATCATATAAGCAAGCTAATAAGTGTAGGTGTAGAAACATCCCTTTTGCCTGCTAAATACAAAAAAATAAAAGCAAGCGGCAGCGACTATTATTCTACAGATGAAAATGTAAGCAGACTAAGTACCGGTTTAAAGCTAACATTGACGCTGTAAAAAAAAAATATATAGAAAAATATTACTTACAACCCTATAAACTCTAAACGCAAATGAATAACCAAACCATCGTTGAGATTCGTAATCTTGAAAAAAAATACGGACAAAAGCAAGTGCTACACGGTATTAATTTAGAAATTACTTCCGGACAAATCATTGGATACATAGGGCCAAATGGTGCCGGAAAATCAACTACCGTAAAGATTCTTTGTGGTTTGATCAATGAATTTGATGGAGATATCAGCATTTTCGGAAAAGATCTTCGTGCCAACACCCTGGAAATAAAAAAGCAGGTAGGTTATATTCCTGAGAATGCCGTTTTATACGAATCGCTTACTCCAATGGAGTTTATGGATTTTATTGGCCAAATGCGTGGCTTGGAAAATGAAGTAACCCGATCGAAAGCAGAAGCATTGATGAATATCTTCGAAATGAAAGCAAATCTGAATCAACGAATTGCTACATTTTCGAAAGGTATGCGTCAGAAAGTAATGATTTGCTCGGCTTTATTGCACAATCCCGATCTGATATTTATGGACGAACCCTTATCGGGACTGGATGCTAACTCAGTCATCATGGTCAAAGAAATGCTTATCCATTTGGCGCGCGAAGGAAAAACGGTGTTCTACAGTTCACACCTCATGGACGTGGTGGAAAAAATATCCGATCGGATAATATTGATTGATCAGGGAAAAGTGATTGCCGACGGGTCGTTTGACGAGCTGAACAAGCTATCGAATGATGAAAATCTTGAGAAAATGTTCACCCGCTTGACCGGAAACACCAATCACAGCGAAAAAGCAGAAGCATTCATTAACGCATTCGAAAAATAAATCCTATGATCCGATTTTTACTTTCGCTATTTAAACCTTTTCGTTGGTTTATTGAAAAAATGGATGCCGATTATAATCAGTTTATCCGTATTCTTCAACTAAAGTTGACCATGGACGACCGACGAATGAAAGGATTGGGAAACAAATCAAAACGAGAAACAGAAAATGCATTGCTGAAGCAATCCGTAACGCAGATTATGTTTGGGGTATTTTTTGCACTATTTTTATTGATGATTAAATCGCAGTTTACCTACTACTATTTTGCGCACACTTTCTTGATGGCCATGATGGCGATGATGATTATATCCGAATTCACCACCATATTGTTTGATACTTCCGAAAATGTTATCATTCAACCGCTTCCCATTAAAGGAAACACCATTAGTTTGGCTCGTAATGCGCATGTATTCATATACTTGTCGTTAATGGCCTTTAATCTTTCGGTTATTTCAATTGCTATTGCCATTTTCAAGTTTGGAATCACGTCAGCATTGATATTTTCGTTTACCATATTCATGAACGTATTGTTTACCTTGTTTTTGGCCAATGTACTTTACTTGCTTATTATGCGACTTGCCAGTGGTGAGAAATTGAAGAACTTGCTGATGTACTTTCAGATAGTTATTGCTATTCTGTTTATGTTAGCCTATCAATTTGGTATAAATATGGTAGATAAAACGCATATCCAGAACATGATTCTACCGGTTTATTGGTATACTTATCTGGTTCCACCCGCTTTCTTTTCGGGATTAATTGAAGCGTTGAGTTCCCGGATGTTTGATCAGCAACATCTTATTTTTATTGCTGAAGCACTAATTATTCCGCCTATAGCTATTTATTTAACCGGTAAATATTTAACGCCTGTTTTCAATCGTAAGCTAATGGATCTGGAGCAAGGTGATAGGGTATCCAAAATAAAAACGGAGAATGGTGGTGAAAGCTGGTGGTACAGAATTCTATCTGCTGTATTTATCCACCGTCAGGATGAAAAAGCAGCCTTTAAGATGATATGGATTATGACCGGGCGCGAACGATTGTTCAAACAAACTTTGTTACCGGCATTCGGCTATATTGTTATCATGATTATTGTTCCTCTTTTCAGCAAATCATTTAATTTTTATGAATTAAAACAAGGTTACCAATACTTACTAATTCTCTATGCTTTCGTTTTCATCGGTGCTTCTCTTTCAGGTTCGTTGGTAAGCGGCAGTAATCAACATGCGGCATGGGTTTTTAAAACGATGCCTCTCTCCTCTCCTGCCTGTTATTTTAAAGGATTTATCAAAGCTGCTTTTGCACGCTTTTTTATTCCGTTTTATGCACTGTTAGCCATCGTTGTTTGTTCCATTTGGGGACTAAAAGTACTACCCGATGTTATCATTACTTTGTTGGCTATTTATCTGTTTACCCTAGTATTCTATTATTATCAAAGTGCAAATTTCCCCTTTGGAATGGAAAAAATAGCCACTCAGGGCGGAGCTGCATTTTTAAAAGTAATAGGACTACTGCTGATAGCGGTTATACTTGGATTCTCACATTATTACTTACTGAAATGGTTTAGTTTTGCTAATTTATTGCTTATTCCTGTTTATTTGCTCGCTATTTATTATGTAAACCGTATTTTTGTGTACAAAAAAATAACCTGGGAAAGAGTGGATAGCGTAAATAGCTATTCCTAACCATAAAATCGAGTGTTCCAATTATAAAACTGTATGAAAACTATTGAAATGATTCAGAAATTATCCATTTTGCATTGTCTGTATCAGATGATTGCCTCTGCCGATGGAGCTATTGATGAAGAAAGAGATCAGGCGGCAATTGAAATTGCACTGTCTGAATTGGATTTACCCTTAAATTGCTGGGATAGAGCGTTACGACTTAATCCTCACGATTGCTTTATTCATGTATCCACTTTGAACGATGACGATAAGCAACAATTCAGAAAATTATTGCTTAAAATTGCAGACATGGGTGGTAATACTTTTTTCAGAGTTAGTTGTGCGAACCATATTTTTCAACTATCAACTATTTAAAACCATATTTTATTTTGATTTTTTTTTAATAAAACATCTAAATAACATTGTCAGTTAGAATATTAAGATAAAAATAGCCCTAAATATGCGACTTTAAGCCGGAATGGACATTATTCATTTTTATTTCAAAATTAAATATTATCTTTATCTCATAAAATAAAAAATGACAAAAATAAAAATGACTGGAGTATGAGTGACGACAATTTTAGAATTCTATTACTAGAAGAAAATGAGAATCTGGGTGTAATGATGAGCGACTTTTTAATTCGCAAAAATTTTCGGGTTGACTTTATCTTGAATGCCAAAGACGGATATGATACGTTTATCGAACATAAGCATAAAATCTGTATTATTGATTTAGCTTTGTTTGGAGAAGACGGCTTTAAGGTAATTGACGAAATGCACCAACTAAGTCCCGAAACCTATGTTATTGTACTTCTTCCAAAAATGATGAAGGTTGAAAGACTGAATGTAGGAAATGAAATACATCTCTTTAAACCGTTTAGTATTGAAGATTTAGTTAGAATTATTAAATATAAAATCCGATCAAAGACCAGTGGAAAGACTGGTGCAAGAGCCAGTAAAGAAATTTCTGAGCCATTGGAAGTTAAAACATACAAGGTGGGTAAGTATATTTTTGAAGTTCATCGAAAACGATTAACGTTGAATGATCAATCGACTTATCTTACCAAAAAGGAAGCCGGATTACTCACAATAATTGCTGAAAATGCAAATAGCCTGGTAGAGCGTGAAACTATTCTTGAAAAAATATGGGTAAATGATAATGACTCTCATCGCAAGGCCAGAAGCATGGATGTATATATTTGCAAATTAAGAAAATTGTTGGCTGATGATCCTAACCTTTATTTAGTAAACCATCATGGCGTTGGTTACCAAATGATTGGTGATGTTTCTGAAATTGAAAAAAGTGTTTAAAAGCATCATGTATAAACATTTTATAATTTAAGATTAAAAGAAGATATGAAAATTAATAAATTAGTGGCTTTCACTATTTCCTTATTTCTTATTTTGGCCTACTCATGCAAAAAAGATGACACTGCAGAGATCGTTGAAAAATGGAAAATACAAAATGAAACTTATTTTAATAATATGAAAGATAGTGCGGGATATAATTTATATGAAATCCCAACTGCTCCTGCAGGATATAACTATTATTATAAAATTACGACAGTAGGTAATCAAAATAGTGGTAGTCCTTTGTCAACTGACTCTGTTTATGTGAATTATAGAGGTAGAACGATTACTGGGACAATATTTGATCAGACATATACCGGCAAAACACCGGTTGGTGATATAAGTGCCAGACCATTAATGTTCAAATTAAACCGACTCATCACTGGTTGGACTTTCAATCTGATGCAGATGAAAGTCGGTGAAATAAGAACCATTGTTTTGCCCCAGCAACTTGCTTATGGATCTGACAATACACTACCAATAATGCCATATTCAACGTTGATATTTGATATTCAACTCATATCATACAAAACGGTGGCATACTAAGACTTTTAATCATGAAGCTGCAGCTACTAAAGTTGTAAAGATATGTACTAATAATAGAAGTTCACGAGATTCAACTCCCGTTATTTATACAATCTTTCGAGCCGGAACTTTTTTACAAAAGGAGTTTGTTTATGCATATTTAGCTATCAACACAAAAAATAAATCAGGTATTATATAGAAAAAGGTATTGAAACTTCGTTCAATACCTTTTTCTATATATATGTAGATTAGCTGGCAGAAGTTATATCGGCTAATCTTAGGCATTGTACTTAAACAATGGCAATGCCTCGCCAACTACAAAATTACTACCTCCAATAAAAACAAAATCGTCCGGATCAGAATCATTTAATGCTGAGTCAATTGCATGTTTTACAGTTTCATAAGAACATCCATTTAGTCTAAAGCTTTCGGCTTTTAATTTTAGTTCGTCACAAGATAGAGCTCGTATAATATTGGCTTGTGTGAAGTAATAAACAGCATCTTTTGGTAATAAATTCAATACTGCACTAACATCTTTATCGTTTACCATTCCGATCACTATTCGTAATTTATTATACCGTTGAGCTTTCAGTTGCTCCACTACAAACTGAATACCACCCACATTATGACCTGTATCGCACAGCACAGTCGGATTGCTTCGTAATGTCTGCCAACGCCCTTGCAAGCCTGTTATTTCAGTAATATTTTCAAAACCAGTCAGTATGTCACTCTCCGATATTGAATAATTCAATGCTATGAGTTGCTCAATTGCAGTGAGTGTAGTAGCAATGTTTTTCAATTGATAATTTCCGCACAACCCACATTTAATGAGTAATTTATCATTCACTTCAACAAGCATCTTTGCATCAGAATATTCTTTGAAAGTGACCTTAAACCGTTCTTCGGCGAAATAAAGTGGCGCATTCTCTTTTTCGGCTTTTTGAACAAATACCGGTTGTGTTTCGGGTACTGACTCGCCAATGACTACCGGAGTAGCTGATTTTATTATCCCTGCTTTTTCGAAAGCTATTTTTTCCAACGTATCTCCCAAAAAACCAACATGATCAAAACTGATATTGGTAATGACCGACAAATCAGGCTGAATAATGTTAGTGCTATCCAATCTACCGCCTAATCCTACTTCGATAATAGCAATATCCACCTTGCTATCGGCAAAGTAATTAAAAGCCATGGCCATGGTGGCTTCGAAAAACGAAGGCTCGATGGTGCTGAATATATTCTTGTTATTATCCACAAAATCAATCACGTATTGCTGGTCAATCATCTGCCCATTTATGCGAATTCGCTCGCCAAAATCAACTAAGTGAGGCGAAGTATAAAGTCCAACCTTGTAACCGGCTGTTTGCAAAACGGCAGCCAGAATATTCGACACAGAGCCTTTTCCATTGGTTCCCGCAATGTGAATACTGCGATATTTCGTTTGAGGATTATCCAATGCATTCATTAATTGAATAGTGTTGTTTAAACCCGGTTTATAGGCAGCGCCACCCACATGATGAAAAACAGGCAGACGGTCGTACAGATATTGGAGTGTATCGGTATAAGACATTGTAATGATAAATTATTAATGGTTAATGATGAACGATTAATGATGAGTAATTTACCATTGATCATTTATCATTGATAATTGACTAGTATTTTTCCCAACTAACGATTTCTTCTATCGTTTTACGGGTTTTAGTGCGCAGTAGTTGATTTGAATAGCCTAAGAAAATTACCAATAATACCCTTTTATTTCTGGGAATATCCAGTGCTTTCCTCACTTTTTTCTCGTTGCACCAACCCACAATACAGGAACCTAAGCCTTCGTCGGTTGCTGCCAGGCTAATATGCGAAGCTGCAATCCCCAAATCGATATGTGGATAATGCTTGTTTGTAAGCATTCCACCAACACTTGATGTAAAATTCGAATCTTCCTCTAATAAAACGAGTTGCACCGGAGCTTGTTTGGTAAAATGATTCATCGAAAGCACTTTACTGGCTGTAGCATCAGCCACTAACGTACGTTTTTCGGGGTTAGTAACCACTATGAATTTCCATGGCTGGGAATTGCAGGCTGATGGCGCCAGTCGTGCAGCTTCAAGTATGCGTTCAATCTTCTCTTTTTCAACGGTTTTATCGATGAATGATCTGTCGCTTTGACGATTTTGAACCAATTCTAAAAATGTCTTCATATCATTAGCTTTTTGGTGCTTAGAAAAATTTTCAGTGATTTGTGCTTCAGAAAAGTTATTTCAAAAAAATGAATATCTTTGTACGTAACAATTTCGACTACAAAGATACTCTAAATACAACTTGAAAATGCTAGCTAAAGTTCAAAATTACATTCAACAACACAAATTACTAACGCCAAATGCGCGTGTAATTGTAGGTGTAAGCGGTGGTGCCGACTCGGTGGCATTACTGCATATTTTACTTTCACTGGGATATGACTGTGTGATTGCGCATTGTAATTTTCATTTGAGAATGGATGAGTCTAATCGCGACGAGGTATTTGTTCGCAATCTTTCAAAATCGCTTCATTTGCCATTCTATAGTATTGATTTTGAAACAACTAAATACGCCCTGAAACATCATAAATCTATCGAAATGGCTGCACGCGATTTACGTTATGAATGGTTCTATCAATTAGTTGAAAAGCTTGATGCACAGGCTATTGCAGTGGCACATCATGCCGATGACAGCATCGAAACAATGCTTATGAATTTGGTTCGTGGCACAGGATTGCGAGGCTTGACCGGTATCGCGGCACGCAATGAAAAAGTGATTCGTCCCCTACTCTGCTGTACCCGTGAAGAAGTTGAAACCTATATCATTAGACACGATCTGGAAAACATTACCGATTCGACCAATGCCACTTTGGATTATCAGCGAAACAAGTTTAGAAATGTGGTTCTACCATTGTTGGAAGAAATTAATCCGTCGGTACGCCAAACTTTGTATAATTCACTTGAACGCTTTGAGGGTACGTTGGCCATTTATGATCAGGCCATTACACACATAAAAGAAGGTATTGTACAGGTTGAAAATGAACTGATTAAACTGAATATTGAGGAGCTTCTGAAACAAGTAGATGTGCCTACTGTGCTTTATGAACTACTGCAACCCTATGGTTTTGGAAAAGCTGTACTGGAACAAATTGCCATTCATTTGGAGGGAGAATCCGGCAAACTGTTTTATTCTGATACGTATCGATTGTTGAAAGACCGTGAATATTTAATTATCAGCAATAATAAACAACTATCGAGCGAAGAATATTTTATTTCCGATAGTCAAGCCGAAATAAACATTCCTTTTCCATTGAAAATAAGCAAGATAAAAATCAGTTCAGATTTTTTGGTTTCGAAAGAAAAAAACTGCATTCACGTAGATGCTTCCCGATTAAGTTTTCCGTTACACCTGCGTCGTTGGAACGAAGGTGATTCATTTTTTCCATTTGGAATGAACAAACGCAAGAAAATAAGCGATTTCTTTATTGATAACAAGTTGAGTATTATAGAAAAAGAACAAAGCTGGTTGCTACTTTCGGGCGACGAAATCGTGTGGGTAGTTGGGCAACGAATGGATAACAGATACCGGCTGACCGACGAAACAAATGATGTTTTTCAATTCACTATTTCATAGTTTGTAATTATTTCTTGATTATGGATGTAACTTCTAATGAAAAACCATTGGTAGATCAGGACTACCTTCTGCAGAAAATGGAGGGAAAAGGTGGGTGGACTTATGCTGCTATCCCTGAAATTGTGCAGGATAAACATGCCTACTTTGGCTTGCTAAAAGTCAAAGGTACAATTGACGACTATGAAATAGTCAATTATCATTTAATGCCAATGGGCAATGGACAACTATTTTTGTCCGTAAAAGCCGAGATACGCAAGAAAATAGGCAAAAAGGAAGGCGATTGGGTACATGTTACACTTTATTCGCAAGAGCTGCCAACTGTTGTTCCCGATGATTTTCTGCTTTGTCTGCAGGATGAGCCCGTAGCTTATCAAAAATTCCAACAATTATCCGAAAGCGAACAAAAAACCATGATGGATTGGATATATTCTGTAAAACGTGACGAGCAAAAAGTGGAACGTATCGCTCAAACCCTGGACAAACTCCTCTCGCAAAAATGAACAAATTCCCGATTATTCTTGTTTAGAGGGCAGAATTTAAAGCATATCGTTGCTAGTTGCTCACTAATCAGTCGGTTATTTTGTCCATTAAACGTACCCTACACAAAACAAAAATTCATTCACTTCGGAATATTGCCGATGGTGTTTACATAATCTCTTTTTTACGAAGTTTTAAATTCACTGCCGGGCAGGTAGTGGCCATCGACCTGGTACCGGATGGGCAACCGCGATTATACAGCATTGCAAGTGGTGAAAATGAAGAATATGTTAATATACTCTTTGACGAAAAACCCGATGGCAGCCTAACTCCTTTACTATCTAAACTAAATAGGGACGATACAATCTACGTTTCCGAACCGTTTGGGACATTCACCAGCGCCGGTGGAAAAGCTTTCTGGATAGCTTCAGGGACAGGCGTAGCACCCTTTGTTTCGATGGCGCGTTCGGGTTTAGCTGCCGACAAAACATTGGTACACGGCGGGCGATTGGACGAGAATTTTTATTTTTCGGATGTGCTGGTAAGCTTAATGACCGACGGGTATGTGCGTTGTTGTTCGCAGCAGCAGGATACTCAAAACTACAAAGGCAGATTGACAGGGTGGCTTACGGATAATCAAAACTTACCCACCAACTGTCAGTATTATTTATGTGGAAGTCCGGAAATGGTGGTTCAGGTTCGCGATATATTAATCGAAAAAGGAATTCCATTTCATAACATTGTTTCCGAAACCTATTTTTAAATTACACGCCTACATATATGAAAACCAATCTTTTTGGTCTTACACCATCAAAACTAAAAGCGGTTATCAGCTCACTTGGTTTGCCAACTTTTACAGCTACACAACTTGTGGAATGGATGTATAAAAAGCAAGTTGCAAACTTTGCCGATATGACTAATTTGTCTAAACAAGCACGTGAAAAACTTGAAAGTGAATATACCGTTCAACTTATTTCATCTACCAAAGTGCAGATCTCGACTGATGGCACAAAAAAATATCTCTACCCGACTCAAACGGCTAAATTTATCGAAGCGGCATATATTCCCGATTCCGATAGAGCAACACTTTGTGTTTCAACGCAGATAGGTTGTAAAATGGGCTGTTTGTTTTGTATGACCGGCAAGCAAGGCTTTCAGGGAAATCTTTCGGCCGGTGAAATACTGAATCAGATACAGTCATTACCTGAATTTGAGAAACTGACCAATATCGTTTATATGGGCATGGGTGAGCCATTGGACAATGTAGATGCAGTATTGGACAGCATAGAAATTATGACTTCCGAAAAAGGGTACGGCTGGAGTCCGAAACGAATAACGGTCTCAACCATTGGCATTATTCCTGCCATGATTACATTTCTTGAAAAAAGTCAGGCACATTTGGCTGTGAGTTTGCATTCGCCCTTTGATAATGAACGTCAGGAGATTATGCCTATTCAGAGTGTATATCCCATTACCGAAGTGATAGCCGAAATTCGTCGTTGGGAGTTAGGACGTCAACGCCGTATCTCGTTCGAATACATAATGTTCAAAGGTGTAAATGATACGGCAAGGCATGCGAATGAACTGGTACGGCTGCTTAATGGCATAAAATGCCGCATTAACCTCATCCGCTTTCACCCTATCCCCGATACTCCGCTCAAGGGAACTTCGGAAGCCGGTATTGTTGAATTTCAAAATCGTCTTAAAGCCAAGGGTTTGACGGTTACCATTCGTGCCTCTCGCGGACAGGATATTTTTGCGGCCTGCGGCCTACTTTCTACTAAAGAACTTGTGAAAAAGCAACTGGAAACTGATTTTTAAATCCACCGAACTCTTTTCCATTTTGTTTTAATTATAATGCCTTACAATTAGCCAATCCGGATATAATATTCCATATATTTTTCTAACTTTGTATTCATTCAGTCAAGAACGCTCATTGTAGGCATTCGCTCTTGTTTGGTATTATCTTTTAGAATAAATAATCAAAATGCTTGCCCAAGCGCATCTGGGTCAATATTATGGAAATGGAACTAAATCTGGAACTACCGGAATGGGCTTTTCTGAATGGAAGTTCACATCTAGGCAATACGCTGGAAGGTCGTGATATACTGCAACATAATCTCAGTCATACCATCTTCGAACTCTTTTTGTTGGACGACGAGGAACCGATTGTAGAAGATCCGACTGTGAAAAGTAAGATATTTACGTTCAGTAACATATGGGGCGAAACCGAAACTCATTTAATAGTCTTGCATTTTACACTTATCGATGATTCGCAACTGGAAGAAATAATGGACAAAGCCATTCAGTTTTACAAAGAGTTTATGGATTGGGAGGATGCCAGTTTAATCATTGAAGAAACATCGAAAGATAATTAGATTGTTCAGACGTTTGTTCATCCTGATAGGCCCTGCTGACGACGAACACATAAGAACTTACCGTCAAAAGTAACCTTTTTACAAAAAAAAAGGTTACTTTTGTATCCCTACAACATATTTATAAATAAAATGGAATATCCAACTTTACAAGGAAAATTAATCATGCCCGAATATGGGCGTAATATACAGCAGTTAGTTGCTTTTGCTCAGACCATCGAGGATCGCGAAGAGCGGACTCGTTGCGTGCAAACGATTATCAACATAATGGGAAATCTTTTCCCCTATTTACGCGACGTGAACGATTTCAAACATAAACTTTGGGATCACGTGGCTATCATGTCCGATTTTAAATTAGATATCGACTTTCCATACGAAATACTTTTGGCAGAAAATCTGTATACCCGTCCTGAAATCATTCCCTACAAAAAATCGCGTATACGTTATCAACATTACGGGCGTACATTGGAAGAAATGATTGAAAAAGTGGCCGGATACGAAGAAGGCGACGAAAAAAATGAACTTATCAGACTCATTGCCAACCAAATGAAAAAATGTTTCCTCACCTGGAACAAAGAAGTAGTTGACGATCGCAAAATTTTTGACGACTTACGCGAACTTTCTAAAGGTAAAATCAATATATCTGAAGATTTTTTCAAGCTGGTAGAATCGAAAGATGTTTTGTACAATAAAAAAAACAAAAGGAAAGAGCAAAAAGTAGCTCCTCGCATTAATAAAAAAAGCAATTAATTATTTCCAAATTGCAATAACTATTCATTTTCCAGAAATCCTGTCGATAAAAAAACAACATCTATGGCATCATTTCAAATAGAAGGCGGACGTCGTCTGTCCGGCTCTATTACGCCCCAAGGGGCAAAAAACGAAGCATTACAAGTGATTTGCGCTGTTTTGCTAACTCCCGAAACAGTCACTATCAGCAATATTCCCGATATTTTGGATGTCAACAACCTGATAAGTTTGTTGGCAGATATGGGTGTAGAAGTAAATCGTATAAGTAGTGATACTTACACCTTTAAAGCTGAAAATGTGAACATGGATTATCTTCAAACCGAAGATTTCTATAATAAAAGTGCTTCACTCCGCGGATCAGTAATGATAGTTGGTCCATTGGTAGCACGTTTTGGCAAAGCCATTATTCCGAAACCGGGAGGCGATAAAATTGGTCGCCGTCGATTGGATACGCACTTCGTGGGCATCCAAAAACTAGGTGCCGAGTTTCATTACGATCCAGACGCAAAACGCTACGAAATAGAAACTAAAAAGCTTACCGGTTGTTATATGCTATTAGATGAAGCATCGGTAACCGGAACGGCAAATATTTTGATGGCGGCAGTTATGGCCGAAGGCAAAACCACCATTTACAACGCTGCTTGTGAACCCTATTTGCAGCAACTTTGCAAAATGCTCAATGCTATGGGTGCAACCATCAGTGGAGTTGGATCAAATTTATTAATTGTTGAAGGCGTAAAAGTACTTAACGGTTGCAATCACCGTATTTTGCCCGACATGATTGAGGTTGGTAGTTTTATTGGAATGGCCGCCATGACTTCATCCGAAATAACGATTAAGGATGTGGCGTATGACGAATTGGGAATCATTCCCGATAGTTTTCGCCGGTTAGGTATTCAGTTGGAACAACGTGGGGATGATATTTTTATTCCCCAACAAGATAGCTATACTATTGAATCATTTATCGATGGCTCCATCATGACTATTGCTGATGCACCCTGGCCGGGACTTACTCCCGACTTACTAAGTGTATTTTTAGTAGTTGCTGCTAAAGCAAAAGGGAGTGTGCTCATTCATCAAAAAATGTTCGAAAGCCGCTTGTTTTTTGTGGATAAGCTGATTGATATGGGGGCGCAAATTATTTTGTGCGATCCACACCGCGCCACTGTGATTGGACAGGGTAATCAATTGCATCTCAGAGCGTCAACCATGAGTTCGCCCGATATCCGTGCCGGTATTGCTTTGCTGATTGCCGCACTTTGCGCCGAAGGTACAAGTACAATTCATAATATCGACCAGATTGATCGTGGGTATCAGGATATTGAACGACGATTAAATGCTTTGGGTGCCAACATTAAACGTATCTAATTGACACATAATAAATTTTGAAAAAATCAGGAGGAAAGCCTTATGTTGAACAGTAAAATCACCGACTTAATAAACAGTCAAATAAACAAAGAATTCTTTTCATCTTATTTGTATTTAGAAATTTCAAACTATTTCTACGACAAAAGTTTAAATGGTTTTGGAAATTGGTTTGCAATTCAGACTCAGGAAGAGTATGCTCATGCCATGTTGTTTGTCAAATATCTTCAAAATAATGCAGAGGAAGTTAAATTGGAACAGATTGCTAACCCAAGTCAACAATTTGAAGACTTCAAGCAGCCGCTGGCATTGACTTTTGAGCACGAACAGATGATTAGTGCCTCTATTAATGACATTTATGCTGAAGCGTATACTTTAAAGGATTTCAAAACAATGCAGTTTCTGGACTGGTTTGTAAAAGAACAAGGAGAAGAGGAACAAAGAGCAGATGATCTTTGCAAGCGCTTCGAGTTATTTGGTACCGATTCAAGAGGCTTATATTTGCTCGATACGGAATTGGCCGCTCGTAGTTACACAGCACCATCTTTAGTAATATAATATCTATTAGTAATAATAAAAATGCGCTCTCGGGAACTTCTCCTGAGAGCGCATTTTTTTTTATTCTTATTGCTAAGTAAATTATTAACTACATTGTTTTTTCATAATTCTGCTTTTATAGTTAATTATACTGCAATTTGTATTTTTGGTAAATACTTGCAACATAGGGTATTTCCATCATTATCTAAAATCATTAAAATATAGAAACAATATTTAATGTATTTTAATAGTATTTTGTGTTTTATGTGTCGTAAATAGTTCTATATTTGCAGTCGTACAATTAAGTGAAATTATAATATATTATATATTATTATATCAATATTGTAATTATTACAATGTAATTATTAATTGGAAAGTTATAATTACTATGCATAGAGTATCTCAAAGCTCTAAAAAAAAAATTATCGAAAGATACTATTTTGGTTTATTGGCAACTCTTGATTAAAAGGTAACCAAACCCGGTTTGAATTTAATCATGAAACTATCATTAAGGTATATATTTGAAATACAACTAATTGTATGTATTTTCGAATTTTTCCTGGCAGATTATTTTATTTATGTAACCTCACTTCTGCGAAACTAACTCTTTAGTTTTACTTCCATTTTTATTTACTGTTTGAATATTTAATATCTCCAACAAAAAGGGGGTTTAATTTCGTCACCTCCTATCTCGAATTATTAACTAAATATACATTAACTGTACTTGCAAATACTTTGTAGTAATAAATTCAATTCAAACTAAATGTTAAGTTGCAATAATCCAAAGTGCCTTTATATCTATAAAGAAGTTTCTAAACTTATATTATTGTTAAATAGACCAATTGATATTTTTATGAAGAATCTAATTATCAGCATCAGTGTATTTATATTTCTCTTTTTGTTAGTGAGTTCGAGTAGTTGGAGTCAACAAAAGATAAGCATTAGGAGCAATCCGAGCCACAACTGTGTATTAACAAACATTTCTGTAGATACAACCCAATTTTCAATAAGAGTATCCGGCTCATCGAATTGTGTAGTAGTTAATGGAAAATCATTGACCTCTACGAATGACTCAATCAAAACAAATAATAAAATTAGTGTTAGTGGCGATGGAAATAGAGTTTCTATAATTCAGAGTGATGGAAAATCGGATGTAAATATAAAACAAGAAGGAGCACACAATCAAGTAATTATATCACAAAGAAAATAACCGGTATTATAATAATCAAGATTTTTTAACGCAACAAAAAAACAAATCTTATGAAAAAGTTAAGTTTTATTATCGCAGCTCTCCTATTGTTTGTAGGAGTATCTTTGGGACAAACAAACGTAGCAAATGTCACAGAATCAGGTACTGGACAAAATGCTTCAATCGATCAAAACGGGATTTTAAATAAATCCTACGTCACTCAGTCTAACTTAGAAAACACGGCCAAAGTAACTCAAATTAATCACAATGCAGCATTTAGTACTCTTTCTGAGGTTAATCAATCGGGAGAAAAGAATCTATCGACCATAGAACAAAACTCCAATGGATCGTTAACTACTAATCCGAATGTTGTTGGAGCTTTGAAAGCTGTTACAACTCAGTCTGGTAATCTGAACAAAGCACTTCAAGTGCAGGGTCCAACATTGACAAATAATCAGCAGGGTAAATCACTTGCTGAAATTGCACAAAGTGGCAACGAAAATTATGCATCACAACATCAATTGAGATATGCCAATGATGCAAAAATAGTTCAATCGGGCCATAGAAATACAGCCATGCAAGCCCAAGATGCAAAAATTCTTCCTGAAGAAGAAGGAAGTGCAAACATAGCTTACATTGAACAAGGAGGTAGCGATAACACAGCTACTCAAACTCAGGATGGTTGGGCTAACGATGTGAAAGCCTATCAATCTGGCAATGGTAATACTTCAACGCAAATTCAACAGGACTATTCCTGGAAAAGTCAAGCTGTTGTACACCAATCTGGTAATTACAACAAAGCTGATCAATTTCAGGTTGGTAATTTGAATTCTGCTGGTATTAATCAGGAATCAGGTTATAATACAGCTAAGCAAACCCAAACTACCTTAGGAGCTTCTCGTGGAGGCACAAATTATGATCCTTACAACGAAGCATGTATCGGTCAAAAAGGTGGTGACGGTAATATTGCCGAACAAACTCAAACCTCACCTGGAGCAGGTGCAATCGAAAATTATGCACAAATTTGTCAGGATGGTGCTTTGAATTATGCAACACAAGTTCAGGTTGGTGGTGATAATTCAAGTATAATCTCACAAGTTGGCAATGGAAACCATGCAGTTGTATCTCAAATGATGGTCCCATAAGTAGTGAGCGTTAAATAACTACAGAAGTTTTTATCAGGTAAGTACAGCTATGAATTTGAAGGTCAGATTTATATCAATTTAATAAAAAATGATATACACAAGATATACAAATTTAAAAGCTTAAATATTATACCGGTTATTACAATCCTGGAAAGTTTCTGTAACTATTTAAGATTAGAATCAAACAGGCATAAGGTTTAAAGCCCCAACTCGTCGAGAGTTGGGGTAATAAACTGAAATTTATCTTACATTCAATTTAACTAACCAGTACATTTAAAATAATCGTTATGAAAAAGTTCAACTATATTATCGCAACTCTCCTATTGTTTACAGGAGGTATTTTCGCACAATCTAATATCGCAAATGTAACAGAATCCGGACAAGACCAAAAAGCAACGATTGATCAAAAAGGGATTTTAAATCAATCATTTGTAAACCAATCAGATAAAGCAAATACGGCCTTAGTTACTCAGATAAATAAATATAGAAATACGAATACTTATTCTGAGATAGATCAAACCGGACAAACAAATAAAGCCAAGGTTGAGCAAACTTCAAATGCGAGATTCCCATTATCAAAAGGTAAGATTGAAGCATATATTACCCAAAAGGGCAATCAGAATGAAGCTCTACAGGTTCAGGGACCACATTTTCTTCAGGGAAAAACATTTGGAGAAATAATTCAAGGTGGAAATGAAAATTATGCTTCACAACATCAGGTAAAAAATGGAAATGAAGCAAGAATTAATCAATCCGGTAATAAAAACAATGCAAAACAAGGTCAGGATGTTGAATTATTAGATGAAGAAGAAGGTAGCTTCAACATTGCCCTGATAGACCAAGGCGGTCACATAAATACTGCAACTCAAGTTCAAAACGGAGCTTCAAACAATGCCGAAATAAATCAATCTGGTAATGAAAATAAAGCCGATCAGGTACAATATGGAGGTTTTAATATTGCCAAAGCAGATCAATCAGGATCGTCCAATGTATCCATGCAAAATCAAAAATTCATCTGGAATTTTGCAGATGCAGATCAATCTGGGGATTATAATACTTCAGAACAGGTTCAGGATTTTGGTGGATTAAATATGGCCAGTGTGAATCAATCGGGTGATTTAAATACCTCATTGCAAATGCAATTAGGATTAAAAAATAAAGCTATGGTTGATCAATCAGGATTGGGAAATTCTGCAGATCAAAGTCAGGTAGGCATGATGAACAAGGCTAAAATAGATCAAGCTTCAACTGCCAGCAAAGCAATTCAAATTCAAAAATCGGGACTTTCTTGTACCGATATTTCGAATAATGCAGAAATAGTTCAACTTGGTGGTTCTAATAATTATGCTCTTCAGGATCAAACTTCGTTGGGTGAAGCTGCACTGTTAAACAATGCAATAATCACGCAAAATGGGTCTTTGAATTTTGCAACTCAAACACAAACCGGTGGCGATAATTCGAGCACCATATTGCAAACAAGTAATAGCAGCTATGCTGTTGTAACGCAAACAATGCCTTGATTTAGTCTGTCTGAAAGGACGACATGTAATCAAGCATTACAATTTAAGCTTTGTTCTTGATTCACAAAATAGGATGAATAACTCCCCGACTCGCTTATGAGTCGGTGATAATTGGACAAAAATATGAAAAAGCTAATTTTCTATTTACTATTTCTTTTGTTGAGTATTATTTACACGCATTCCCAAGAAATACTCAATAATACTGGAACAGATACAAATGAAGCGATTCAGCAGATTCGAACGCCGGGGATAGATAACATAATGATTTTTCAAACCTTGAATCAGGGAATTAGTAATTATGCCTTAACCAGGCAAATTGGCAACCAAAACAGGGCAGACATCAAACAACAAAACGATGCAAATTCTGAAATGAGCAATCAATCCTACACAGTTCAGTCAGGTAATTCCAATGAGTTAATTATTGGTCAGATTGGAAGTGGTAATTTACTGCTCGGCTTTCAATTGGGGTACATGGCTATGCTAACCGGCAATAATGCGGAGTGCTCGGTTGGAGCAGAGACAACTAATGCTTCGATAGCAGAAATGCCTGATGTTGGAAATGGGTATATTGTTGAAGGAGAACGTAACAAAATGACCATATCCCAAAATGGTAATAATAATGGGATTATGGCGGTTCAACAGGGTTCCGACAATACTATTTCGGCTGAACAAATAGGAAATAACAATTACCTACTGGCACTTCAAAAAGGGACTAATAACTCGATAACAGGTTATCGGCAAGAGAATGAAACCGATCAAGTTTTATTCGACAAAGTGATTCAGACAGGCGAAAACTTAACCCTGAAAACCGATGATGACTCCAGATCATCGATAACCGGTAATACATTTATCCAAACAGGAACCAATTTGTCGCTCCAGGTAAATAATGATTTGCTAAACTCAGAAGGAGGAATTGAAATCAATCAAAAAGGCAATGATATGAAGGTAGTTATCGATCAGTCATTTTTCTTATTTCCAATGAAATAGCATAATCAAATTGACGAATTTCAACTTCATATTGTTATTTACAACATAATTATTATGAGCATGATTGTCGGTACCGTTTTGTCTGTTCTGCTTTCTATTTCGGCTGTAAGTCAAACAGATTCATTGAAATCAAAGCCATTACCTGCTTCTTTAAAAAAAATCATTCAGCAGGTAATATTAAAGCCTACTAATTCGAACGATGTTGAGATCGAGATTGATGGGTTGTTGGTAGATGATACAAAAACCAAAAGCGGCAAGGATTTTTACGACTTATTTTATGCCAATTGGGATGCTCCAGATGGATCGAAGAACTTTACGATCACAGTTTCAGAAAAACCCTTTCGATTAACATCTACCCTGATACAAGTTTCTATAAATGATAATGTTGTATATCAAGGTGTTCTTCAACCGAGACAAGATATTCTCGAGGCGCTCACTGAAGAAGCAGTAGCAACAACACAAAACTACTTGGTAAATTATGAAGAAATAACCCGACAGCTTAATGGAGAAGACTTAGCTGGATCTGGGATCTATTAATCATAAGTAATGCAATCAACTAACTGATTACTAATATATAAAATCTACACAATGAAAGCTATTTTACAAATTCTGTTTGTCTTGTGTTTCGTATTTACGGCAAAAACCTATGCACAAGATCTGGTTTATACTCCAAAAAATCCCGCATTTGGTGGGAATCCATACAATTACAGTTGGTTAATGAGCTCTGCGCAGGCACAGAATGACATCAAAGAAACCACTACCAGCAGCACCAGCAGCTACAAAACTGATCCATTAAAAGATTTTTCGGAAAGTTTGAACAGGCAAATTTTAAGTCAGCTATCGCGACAAATCGTTTCACGTCAGTTTGGAGAAGATGCCTTGAGTGCCGGAACGTATGTACTCGGCGATTATCAAATAGAAATTGGTGATCAGTCATCTGGATTGAACATTACTATTGTTGACAACAAAAGTGGAAGTTCTACAACGGTTTCAGTCCCTTATTTTTGATTATTCATTCTCATAGCTAACTAATTATGCTACGAAAAACTATTCTGCCAAGAGTCATTTATCTGTTTAGCATAGCTCTTCTTGCGGCTGCTTGTGGTCCATATATGCGCCAATCATTGCAGCCCCGAAGAGCTGTTCTTGGACCCGAATCACCTGCTAAAAGAATATTGTTGGATTTACCTAAACCCCAGGAAAAAATTGTTACGGCTGTGTACAAATTTCGTGACCAGACCGGCCAATACAAACCATCCGAAAGTGGTGCCAGTTGGTCCACTGCAGTAACGCAAGGTGCTACTACTATCTTGATTCGTGCCTTGGAAGAATCGGGTTGGTTTATTCCTATTGAGCGTGAAAATATGGCTAACTTGTTGAATGAAAGAAAAATCATCCGAACAAGCCGTGCACAATATGAAGGTAAAGATCAAAACAGCGAATCACTCCTCCCCGCACTTTTATTTGCCGGTGTTATCCTTGAAGGCGGAATTATTTCGTACGAATCGAATATACTAACCGGTGGTGCCGGCATCAGATATTTCGGGGCGGACTTATCGGGGCAATATCGCGAAGATCGTATAAGTATCTATATTCGCGCGGTATCAACTGCCAATGGCAAGGTTTTAAAAACCGTATACACCACAAAATCAATTCTTTCTCAAGAAGTATCGGTCGGATTGTTCAGATACGTGAAAGCCAAAAGATTACTTGAAGCCGAGACCGGCTTTACGTACAATGAACCTTCTGAAATTTGCGTCACAGAGGCCATCGAAAAAGCCGTTGAGAGCCTGATTATTGAAGGTGTAAAAGATAAACTTTGGGGACTTGAAAACCCGAAAGATACTGCATCTGTCTCGTTTATGAATTATCAGGATGAGAAGCGAATAAACTACGAATCTGACAATGCTTTAAGCAGAAGATTAGATAAAAATAATCGCGGTTTACTGACGGTTGGACTTAATGCGGGAACCAACTCGTATTCAGGAGATTATTCTAAAAGTAACGTTAGAGCTAAGTCTTCATTAGTTGTTGGCTATGCCATCAATCCGTATCTTAACCTTGATATTGAAGCCGGTTACCGTGGCTTGATGGTGCAAAAAAAAGTAGATGATTATTCCTATTTTGGCAGTATCTCTTTACGTTATGTTTTTTTACCCTTCGAAAAACTCACTCCGTTTTGCAGTTTAGGAGGTGGGATTGATAGAAATCAACTGGGGGTGGGATTATCCGGAAAATACTACTTACCCAAGCTCAACGGACTATTTGGACTCGAATATATGATTAACCACAAGTTGGGATTGTCTCTGTCAACTGGCTTAGATTATTATTTAAGCGACGATTTTGATGGAAGCAGTTCCGGTAGCTACAATGATATAGACTGGGGTATTTCACTTGGAATTAAAGTCTATTTTATAAAAACGAAACAAAAATAATTCTACTGATTATGAAAAGAACTATATTCTTCATTAGCGTACTTTGTTTAGTGTTAATCGTGTCGTGCGAATCCGAAAAACTGGAAATCGTCAGTTATGGCTCCATCACAGGTGTAGTGCTGGATGGAGAAACATATCTGCCCATTCAGGGAGCTCTTGTAACTACAACACCTGCCAGTGTTTCTGTGTTATCGGATATACATGGGAAATTTACAATTCATAAAATCAAGGAAGGAGAAGTGGCTGTAAATATAAAGAAGAAAGATTATCTGACAAATTCTCTTTCAGTAGCTGTTTATGAGAATGATAGTACTCAAATGAATTGTGTAATTTTTAAAGATGATACCAATATAGGTAATGTATCCCTATACGATCCTGTGCCTGGCAATGGAGCTGTAGATCAAAATCTATCCATCACTTTAAATTGGAAAGCGGAAGGCAACAAAACGGGTACAAAATTGACCTATAATATTTATTTATTTGAGTCTAACTCCACTGTACAACAATTATTAGGCGAAAATATTGAAGCACTAGAAGTTACCACTAGTAATTTAAAATTAGGAACTACCTATTTCTGGTATGTTGTAGCCAAATATGATGGCACTAAGGTCGCATTTAGTCCCACATGGTCGTTCAGAACAAGAGAGAAATAATTGCAGGCTTGGAAAAATAAAAAATAAGGCTATATCAATTTTTATTTTGATACAGCCTTATTTTTTAAGCAATAATTAGTTCTTTACAAAAGATATTTTTTCATTTCCTTTCTTTATAATTTCATTGAAATAATACTTTATTTTTACATAATCCAGGGCGTTATAAACAGGAAGTTTGAAGTAATAGGAATACGACACCACGACTCTATTTGCATCAACTACAGCGTTATAATCCATTTGAAATAAATCGTTATCAATTACAATTTTCTCGGGCACAAAATCAACCTTATATCCTTTTGGGGCATTTATCTCCGAATAATACGTTCGTTTTGTTGGATAAGTCATATCAATGGGATAAGTTCGGATTGGCTGTTTCATAGGATTGTCCTTAATTATTTCATGTAGAAAGGGAGAAACATAAATCTTCCCGTTAATAATTTCAGGAGCATCTACTGTTTTATATTTGAATTGATAAGGCATTTTCGGCAAACTATTTATGATTGAAAGACTGGAATCAGTTAAATTATATCCTTTGTCTGTCAGACTTTTCTTTAATGCATTCAAATCCGATGCAAACTCATTTCTTGAGTTTAACGCATCTAAATTTGTTTCTGACGTTTCAATACTGGCACTTTGACTCAAATCCGATATGTCGATAACCAACTTACTAAACTTTTTGGATGCCAACAAATGTTGTAGCATGATCCAGTTGACTTGATCTTTCTTTATCATCAATCCCTTATCATTCATACACTTTATAGAAATCTGGTCATTTGCTGCTTGAGGTTCCGTAGCATCAGCAAGTATATTTTTACCATCAATATTTACATAGATGATAACATAATTGAAGAAATGACTGAAAGGATAATCGTATTTAATTCTTCCATTCTTCCGGGTACTGACGATTACCGGAACTGCTTCAATACCAACTGCGTTTAGCAAACCTATTGTAAACAGATTAATATCTGCAGCATTTCCATACTTATCTTTTAAAAAATTCTTTGGCGATTTGGAAGCAAATTTACTACTCGTTTTATTCCAACTAAAGTTATTCTTCATCAAAGTCATAATACTGTCAAATTTTTCCTGCGGAGTTTTAGTTGTAAAGCTATTTAAATCAAATTGTTTTGTTGCTATTTCGCTACTTTTTTTAATGTATCCGCCAAAATTTTCATTTTTCAAAAAATCAGTTATCAATTCCGGCCATGTTGTCATAATATTTGTAGAAGTACCCGTAATTTGAATGACTTTAGATAATTGAAAATCAAGTTTTATTATATAGTCATCACTGGTGGTGATAAATTCTTCGTCCTTAAATGCAGGAAGATTATTCATTTCATATTCTGAAATCACTTCGTGGTATTTAACGCCTCCAAAATTCTGTTCAAGACCTTGATCTACATTGGAAGTTTGAGAATCAAATTTCGCAGCCCTTTGCAATAACCACGAATATTGATAGAATGGTATCATTTTAACTACGTATTTACTTGACAAGACAGGAATTTTCCATTGAAATTCCCAGTCGCGAAGATTAAACACATATTCCGATCTAATTTTATATTTATACTCGATTATCGACCCTGGCTTGACATTTGGCATTGCAAATTTGGTTTGATTCCACGATTCATTGATTTTTTCGACATGACAATTTGCTAAATCAAGGTTTGATTTTGTCAACATTCCATCTTGAAAGTTATATGTACACGCTTCCAAGTTCTCAACCTTTTCATAAATATTACCTTCCCGGAAAAATGGAATTTCCACTGTAGCCCATTTTATTCCGGCTTCATTAAAAATTTTAATGCGGGTTACACGTTCGTAAACAACTTCAAAGGAATTAGAGGTTTGCACAAAATATGACTCTCCAAGGTCTGAAAGTACAACTGCCTCGGCATTTTTATCAAACGGACAAAACTTATAATCGACAGCCTCTAGCCCGACCTTACCATATTGTTTAAACTCATTTTGTGCATTAACTGTAATTTTACTGCATAAAATTAGCAGCACGAGTAATAATTTTCTCATGTTTTAATCTTATTTTTTTGTGACTATATAGCAATTAGATTCAATGTCCATTATCTTTTTTACAAATTCGTAAAACTCTTTATATTGTTCCAATGAATAATTACCGGAGTTTATATAGAAGTTCTTTAGGACTCGGATTTGATGGTCTTTTTGTTCATATTTAGCACTATATCCTCCGTATATCGTATTGAAAGAAACGTTTTTGGGTATAGCGGAAATACTATATTCGGTAGGAATATCATACTCCAACGTATCCGAATTATTTATGGGATAACTCAGTTGTACCGGAAATTTACGCACCTTTGGATTTTTAAAATTCGGAAGAGAAAATGGAATGACTTTAATCAATTGCTCATTGCCATAACTTTGAAATAATCTCTCATTTGTAGCAGAATAATTTAGCGAAATATAATCCGAATCGCGATGATACGATTTTATTTTATAATCATTTACAGCAAAGCCTTTTTCAATTAAATGATTTACAACCACTTTCGATTTGCTCGATTCATCAAATGATTTTGAAACATCAGACAAAGCGTCAAAATACTCTCCTTTATATGTGTTACTGAATTTAGATGTCATTTTGTTTGTTGAATCCATCTGAATTGTAATATGTCTGGAAACCAGAACATTCTCCTTTGATAGTTTAGGCGTATTTGTAAAGTGACTATTGTCATTTTCAACCAAAAATGCATTACGATTTTGTGTGAAAGTGCCTAAATGGTTGAATGGTCCATTGCTTGTGCAATCAAGCCACAGACTATCGGACGATTGAAGCGGAACGCACAAAATAACATGATTGAATTGCTGAGAGGGAAACTGTAAATTTACTTTTCTGACTACATCCCCTGCGTATACTTTTGCATAAATGGAGTTAATTCCAACGTAATTTAAAATTGCCTTAAAATAATTAGATAAGGCCTTGCAATCTCCATATTTATTTTCTGCAACATACCCTGCAGAATAGGGTTTCATGCCGCCGGTCTCAATCGTAACGTTGACGTAACGCGTTTCATCTTGTAAATAATGATATAAGATTCTCACCATCTCTCTTTTATCATTCACACCCGATATCAATGAATTGATTTTCAGTTTCTCACTTTCGGGCAGCACATTAAGTCCTGCTAATAAGCTATATTGCCAATTACCATATTCCTTCCATGTTTTGAAAGAACCGGACTTATCATAATTGAATTTTTCGGGAACTATCAATACAGCAGGATAGTTATTACTTATGTCAGGCGAATAGATTTCCGGCTCCGGAAGCGTGCTGTATTTGGTGCGCCAGGTGTATTTGATCGTATTCTCAAGTGTATCTGTCTTTAAACTATCGACATGCTGCGAATAATAATTTATTTTGTAATGTTTGGGAACTTCCACCGAGAGTGTAGCATTCAAAGTTGGAATCTCCCTGTTTATAACCGGTGTCCAGTCGTCTATATACAAAAATGAACTTTGTTGTTCTTCATATTGATAACAAATAGTATAGGGATGAACATTATGAAGAAGGGTAAATTCCTTTACATAGCTATCTTCATATAATGAAAAATCTTGAATCTCAGAGCGTTCTATAATTTCACTTGCTTTGAGTTTTTTGATAATTGTGCCACGTATATCTTTTATAAATGCTTCTACGTTTGAAACCTTATTTAATTTTGAATACGGGATACTCACTTTCGCATATTTATCACCATCTCTGTTATTTATCAGGATTTCATAACTGCGTAAAATAGTCAACTTCTCATTTTTGACGGTTGCACTTGTGTATTGGCTGGTGAGCATAGCTTCCGGAATCTGAGCATAGCTTCTGGCAACTAAAAAAAGAAAAAGGACTAAATAAAACGGATGTGATTTCAAATTATTTTTATTGGTCATTGTTTGCAACGCTATATTTTCGTATCTGTTTATTTATCTGTATTATACATAATTATAATCTATTAGAAACTAATATAAAATGATATTTTTTAGCCACATTTAATATCATTAATTATGACAGATGACAAAACTAATAAAAACTATTGAATTAACAAGTTCAATCACGATTTAATTTTGTACATTTGCATAATACATCGAAAGATATAATTTTAAAATAAACGAAGCATATTATGGCAAAAAGTCAAGACGCAAAAAAGACAGAGAAAAAAGAGCCTTTGAAAACCGCTAAGGAAAAGAAAGCTGAGAAAAGAGAGAAAAAACCGAAGTATTCATAGTGTTGTTTTTCACACCGTAAATACTTTTTTATATTGAGTTTTATAATTCAATATTGACTAACTATTCAATAAATTCAGGATGCTTAATTCATTTTCACAAACAATTATAGTAAGTTCAGATCAAACGGCTGAACAATTAGGTTCCGGGTTATTGCCCGTTTTTTCGACACCGGCAATGATTGCATTAATGGAAAATACGGCCATGAAATGTATCGATGACTTATCGGAGCTAGATTCAAGCGTAGGGATAGCAATTAATGTTAAACACTTGAAAGCAAGTGCCGTTGGAGCCGAGATAAGCTGCGAAGCGAAAGTAGTCGCATTTGAAGGTCGTAACTATTCATTTCAATTAGTAGTTACTGATGCCACGGGCAGTGTAGTGGGCGAAGGTACGCATGAACGCGTAGTTATAAATATCGAAAAGTTTATGAGTAGATTATAATTTCGACATCAAAATTTTCATCATCTTCTATCAGTAGGATATTGTTGAAAGCAAAAAAGAGATACTAACCGAAGTTAATATCTCTTTTTTGTTGGAGCGAAAGACGGGACTCAAACCCGCGACCCTCAGCTTGGAAGGCTAATGCTCTATCAACTGAGCTACTTTCGCAATTTGCTTTTGAAATGAAATTTTGACTTCTCAAAATTTGTGGGCAGTGAAGGATTCGAACCTCCGAAGTCGAAAGACAGCTGAGTTACAGTCAGCCCCAGTTGGCCACTTTGGTAACTACCCGTTTTCCTTTCAAATGCAGTGCAAAGATAGGCATTTCAAACGAAACTACCAAATAATATTTGCCATTTTTATGGCAGTAATTGCAGCTTCTATGCCTTTATTTCCATGTATTCCGTCGGCTCTATCGAGTGCTTGTTGTAAGGTATTGGTTGTGAGTACTCCAAAAATAACAGGACAGCCATCGGTTGTTGTATTTAATTTTGCAATACCATAGGTTACACCCTGACAAACATAGTCGAAGTGAGGCGTATCGCCCTGTATCACGCATCCAAGAACGATAACAGCAACATATTTGTGCACTTTTTTATTTTCAATCAGACAATAGTAGTCTTCTTGCAATTGTTTTGCAGCGTAGGTGAGTTCGAAAGTTCCCGGTACGTGAATAACTTTTATCTGAGATTGTTTTACGCCGGCATCAACCAGGGTAGCAATTGCACCGTTAAGCAATGTATGCGTTATCGTCGGATTCCAATCGGCTACAACAATTGCATATTGTTGTTCAGATACCTTTGCTTTGTCCGGCATTGAATCGGCATCGTATTCCGATAGATTTTGATATTGAGTTGCCATAAAATATACGTTTTATTGTTTTAGAATAAAAGAAAGCCCGTGATAGATTGCAAAAAAGACTTTCGAAGTTATAGATAAACGAAAAAGCTACTTCTTTTCACGGAAGCAGCTTTTTATTTTCTTTGCCGTTACAAAAGCTTACTTTTGTACACGCGCCAGATATTTATCAATATCAGCTGCTTCAGGGCTTTTTGGATATTTTTCTTTGATTTCGGTATAATTTTTTTCAGCTTCATCAAGTTGATTCAGCGATTCGTTTACCAAGCCGGCTTTTTTCAAATAAACAGGACTCATTACCTGATTATTCAAATCAGCTGCTTTTTCGAAATAATCAAGTGCTTTAGAAGTTTCGTTTAATTCTACATAGCAATCGCCGGTTAAACCAACTACAGAAACTGCAAAATATGAATCATCACCATCAAAATTTGAAAGTGATTTAACTGCGTTGTCATATTGACCTAGTCTATAGTAACAGATACCTGCATAAGCCGAAGCTAATTTACCGGAAGCTGTAAAGCCATATTCCGAAGCAATTTGTTTGAAACCCATAGAATTGGGCTCGTTACCTTCTAAAGCCACACGGAACGAATCAGCTGCAAAAAAAGCTTGTGATTTATACATTTCATTTTGGGCAGCTACTTCGCGTGGTTCTAAATAGAAATTGCGAACAGATAGAGCTACTAGTACTACAAGAATAATTGCACCAACCCCAATGAAAATTTGTTTTTGGTATTTTTCAATGAACGCTTCAGAAGCCGTCAGAACATGTTCAACATTTTCTAATTCGTCTTGTTTTTTCTCCACTTTTTTTGACATAAGATTTTATTATAATTAGTTCCTTTGTTAATCCGTTTTTTAGTATGGCAAAAGTAGATAATTTCTTTTAAATAGCGAAATTTTAGCTCAGATTTTTTTCATATATGTTGAGTTCTACCTACTTGCCATTAAATAAATCGACAATGCTCACATTTAACCAATTTTCTTGGCTTAAAATGCCCGCAGAATAAATAAAATACAGTACATTTGCAATAGAAAAAGACTACCGCATTGTTCTGAGATTGGAAAACTCAACGTTTAAAATTTAAACGAGAAATGTCTGGTTTTTAATGGCGGGCTGCGCCTTCGGGTATCCTCTATGGACGGCAGATTACAACGAAAACCAACACCTCAAATCCTAT
Organism: Paludibacteraceae bacterium; assembly: GCA_942493025.1. GTDB lineage: Bacteria > Bacteroidota > Bacteroidia > Bacteroidales > Paludibacteraceae > Paludibacter. The sequence continues at coordinate 1,147,889 of OW818663.1, read as the reverse complement.
CATATAGGAGTTTTCTCAACTAACGGCAATGCGGTTTTCTCATCTTCCTACCTCCGTAAATATTTCCCAGGCTTTTTCCACCGTCTTCACGTCCATAAATACTACCGAACGTCGCATATTCCGCTCCCTGAGCTGGCATTTACGTGGGTGAGTAGTCATATATTGCAATAAACGTCCAAATGATTCCGACTGATAATAAAGTGATTGAGGATTTGACACCAAAAATGCAGTCATTTGCTCGTTCTTGAGCACCAGTTTTTCCACCCCGTAACGCATTGCTAACCAACGAAGTTTTACTACCAACATCAGGCTTTGTCCTTCGGTAGGTATTTTTCCAAACCGGTCTTCCAATCGTTTTTCAAACTCAATTAAACCAGCCTCATCCTGAATGCTATCCAATTCGCGATATAAACTAATCCGCTCAGATACATTCTCTATATAGTCTGATGAAAACAGCACTTCCAAATCGGAATCAATCTGACAATCGGTTACAAAAACAGTAGAACTCTCATTTTCAGCACGTTCATCGGCATAGAGTTCCGCAAATTCCTCGTCTTTCAGTTCATGAACAGCTTCGTTCAGAATTTTTTGGTATGTTTCGTAACCCAGATCGGCTATAAACCCACTTTGCTCCGCTCCCAACATATTTCCGGCACCACGAATATCAAGATCCTGCATAGCAATATTAAAACCACTCCCAAGCTCTGCGAAGGTCTCAATAGCCTGCAATCTTCGACGCGCTTCGGGTGTAAGCAAACTCATTTCGGGGGCAAGTAAATAGCAGAAGGCTTTTCGATTGCTTCGTCCTACCCTACCCCGCAATTGATGCAAATCACTCAATCCGAAATTATGAGCACTATTTATAATAATAGTATTCGCATTCGAAATATCAATACCCGATTCGATAATGGTAGTTGCAACCAGCACATCGTATTCATAATCAATAAAATCGACAATAATCTCTTCTAATTTGTCGGCAGGCATTTGTCCATGACCCACTGCTACCCTACAACCGGGAATAAGTCGTTTTATCAGCGCTTCGATATTATAAATGCTCTGAATACGATTATTTACAAAGAAAACTTGTCCGTTTCTATTCATTTCCAACTGAATGGCTTCACGAATAACATCTTCGTCGAACAAATGAATTTCAGTTTGTACCGGATAGCGATTGGGCGGTGGCGTATTGATAATAGACAAATCACGCGCACCCATCAGCGAAAACTGCAAGGTACGTGGAATTGGCGTAGCTGTCATGGTAAGTGTATCCACATTTACCTTCATTTCTTTGAGTTTTTCCTTTATCGACACGCCAAACTTTTGTTCTTCGTCGATAATCAATAAGCCCAAATCTTTGAATTTTACGCTTTTGCCCACTAATTTATGTGTGCCGATAACAATGTCCACCTCGCCTTTTTCCAGACGCTCCATTACTTCTTTCGATTCTTTGGCTGATCGGGCACGGCTCAGATACTCAATGGTACATGGAAAATCTTCCAATCTACTTTTAAAAGTATTGTAATGTTGCAAGGCTAGAACGGTAGTTGGCACCAATACGGCCACTTGCTTGCTATCGGTAACTGCCTTAAAAGCAGCACGAATAGCGATTTCCGTTTTACCAAACCCCACATCGCCACACACTAATCTATCCATAGGTAAAGTCGATTCCATATCTTTCTTTACATCGGCTGTCGATTTTATCTGATCGGGAGTGTCTTCGTAAATAAATGATGCTTCGAGTTCCTGTTGCAGATAACTGTCAGGCGAATATTGAAATCCTTGTTCCGCCTTGCGTTTTGCATACAGCTTAATGAGCTCACGGGCAATATCTTTCACCTTCGATTTGGTGCGTTCCTTTAATCGTTCCCATGCGCCTGAGCCAAGCTTGTTGATGCGCGGTGCTTCCCCTTCTTTGCCTTTGTATTTGGAAATGCGGTGCAATGCATGTATACTTACAAATATGATGTCATCATCTTTGTAAATCAATTTTACCATTTCCTGCATCTTTCCGTTCACATTAGTGCGCACCAATCCACCAAAAGTCCCTACTCCATGATCTACGTGCACCATAAAATCGCCCTGTTGAAATTGGTTTAACTCCTTAAGGGTCATCACCACTTTTCCTAAGCGCGTTTTATCTGTTTTGAGTTGGAATTTATGAAAACGATCGAAAATTTGATGATCGGAATAACACAGAAGTGACAAATCATGGTCAATAAATCCTTCGTGCAGGGTATTTTTTATCGGTTGAAAAGAAATAGCATCACCCCTATCGGAGAAAATGGCTGCAATACGATCGGTTTGTTTGGTGCTATCGCTCAGAATATAAATTTGATAGCCATCTCCTGTCCATTTTTTCAGATTATCAGCCACCAGGTCGAAGTTCTTATGGAAAATTGGCTGTGGAGAGGTATTGAACGAAATGGTTGTTTTATGTTTAAAAACGGCCTTTTCACCCCATTCAATTTTACGAAATGGCTGTATCAGTTCAATAAATTCATCGCCGGTAATCATTGTTTTATGCAAACCGGCTGTTTTATGATCGCCCGCATTGGCTTTTACCAGAGCTTCATCGTAGAGTTGATTAATTCTCTCCTTCACAAAATGAACACCGGAGAAAGTTAGCCAACTGTTGGAATCAATAAATTCGAAAAAGGAAACATGTGGCGAAGTTGTGTCGCGATGCAAATCAGGAACGATGATAATCTCAGCTTTATGTTCCTGTGATAGTTGTGTTTCGATATCAAAAACGCGGATTGACTCCACCTCATCACCAAAGAAATCGCAACGATACGGTAACTCAAATGCAAACGAGAAAATATCAACAATGCTACCTCTGACCGAGAATTGCCCCGGTTCGTACACAAAGTCTACCCTTTCAAACCCATAATCCAACAGCATTTCCACGATGAAATCGATGCTAAGCTTTTCGCCAACCCGCATTTTCAACATTTTGGATTGCATGCCATTTACCGAAATCACTTTCTGCATCAACGATTCGGGATAGCTTATTACCACGCAGGGCGCTGTATTATTTGCCAGACGGTTAAGCACTTCGGTGCGCAAAATCTCATTGGCAGCATCCAGTTGCGATAGCTTTATAGCTCTCTTAAAAGATGAAGGGAAGAAAAATACATCATCGGCCGGAAGTATAAATTTCAAATCGTTGTAAAGGTATGCAGCTTCGTCGGCATCATTCATTACCAAAATTTGTGTATTGGGTTGAGACTTAAAGAGCGATGCCACCACCAATGCCGATGAAGATCCGCTCAAACCGCTAACTTTTACGTTTGGTTCGAGTGAAGAAGCCCAGTTTGCAAGTGCCTTGACTTGCGGATGAAGGGCGTATAGTTGTTGAAAATCGGAAAGAATCATTTTTATGTCTACAGACGACAGTCAACTGTCAACTGTTTTGCGTATTTATTTGATGTTAGTGCATTATATCTTTTCTAATGCTTATGTTATTAGTAATTTAATATTCAACTTTATTCTCAGCATTTGCCCAAGCTTTAAAAGCTTCAATGGCCTCATTAGATAACAATTGAGTTGTAAGTAATCTTCGTTTTTCGGGCTTTAATTCTATTTCGTCATAGATAAACGAGTCGTCGAATCCAATGTTTTTAGCATCCGCTTTGGTGTTTCCATAGTACATTCTATCCAAATGCGCCCAATAAACCGCTCCCAGACACATGGGGCAAGGTTCGCAGGATGTATAAATGTCGCAACCGGCCAAATCGAAGGTCCCCAATTTCTTGGAAGCCTTGCGAATGGCTGTTACTTCGGCGTGTGCAGTAGGGTCTGTGTTTCGGGTAACCCGGTTTACGCCGGTGGCTATCACTTTTCCATCCTTTACTATAACTGCCCCGAAAGGACCACCGCCCTTTTCAATATTTTGGATTGACAAAGCTATTGCTTTGCGCATAAATTTCTTATTATATTCCATAAAATAGTTACAAGTAATTAGTTACGAGGTACAGGTAAACAAGTTGACGAGTAAACGAGTACACATACAAATATAAATACGCACAATAAATAACATTAAATAACGTCGAACTTGCCTGCGGCAGGCAGGGGCTAATAACCATTAATAACGCGAAGCAAATATCATGTAGCTTCAACATGAAAAGAGCATGATGTTTAAATCATTTCGCTAATTTAATATCAAAATGCAAAGATAGTCATTTTTTGAAAGACAAATATCCTGTTCACAATTATTGAATCGTAGATAAAAAATGAGCATTTTATTAGCAATACCTGGCTAATGAATATAAATGCGATATTTATTTCATCAATTATTGAAATATGTGTTACAAAATAATTTCAGCGAATTTTCTCCATTTTTAGACACTCATAATTTCATATTCTAAATATTCAAAGTTCCTTATGTAATAATTAGAACAAATTAAGAAAAATAGTTTCAAATTGAAAGTTTATCCTAATTTGCTAATTATAGAAATATGAAATTCAGAATTTATATGAATGAATTGTTGATAAATATTCATTACTCTGTAATAACTCTTAACGAATTATGTATTATATTTGCACAAATTCTAAATAAAATAAAAAAAATCTGTTCTTATTAGTTCACTTCAGAATGATTTTGTCTTATAAAATAATAAAGAAATAAATAAACAATTAGTACTAACAAAAAACTATTTTCTTATGATTAAAAAATTTAGGTATTTAGTAGTTGCTTTTATATTGTTGATTTCGTCAACAATGAATGCGCAAGTAACCACTTCGGGGATAAGTGGTAAAGTAATAGATAATGCGAATGCTCCGGTTATAGGGGCAACAGTCAAAGCAACTCACACGCCAACAGGGACTGTTTATGGAGCATCGACTCGAACAAACGGAACTTATAGTTTACCTAACCTTCGTATTGGTGGTCCATATCTTATTGAAATCAGCTATGTTGGATACAATAAGGAGGTTGTAAGTAATATAAACCTAAGTTTAGGTGAAGAATTTGAATTAAATTCAACTCTGAAGGAAAATTCTCAGGTTCTAGCCGAAGTAGTGGTATCAACAAAAAGAAATGAAATAACCTCTTCAAATCGTACAGGTTCACAGGAAATTATTACTCGCCAGAGAATGGAAAGTTTACCTTCAATTAACCGTTCATTAAGTGATTTTACTAAATTAACTCCTATGAGTAGTGGAGGAAACTTTGGAGGTACTTCTTACCGTTATAATAACGTAACAGTAGATGGAGCGTCTTTTAATAATTCGTTTGGATTATCGTCTTCACTAGGAGCTTCGGGAACGGAACCAATCTCATTGGAAGCTTTAGAACAAGTGCAAGTAATGATTGCGCCTTATGACGTAAGAAATGGATCTTTCACTGGTGCTTCCATCAACTCAGTTACAAAAAGTGGAACGAACAATTTGAGTGCATCTGTTTACATGTACACTAAAAGCCCTTCAATGAGAGGGTACAGACAAAATAATGACATTGTTCCTGTTACAGAATTCTCAAATAAGTCTTATGGCTTTAGTATTGGTGGTCCAATCCTGAAAAATAAGTTATTCTATTATATCAATGCGGAAATGGATAGACAGGAAACTCCTATCAACTATCGTCCAAGACCAACAACTGCAACTCCGGTTTCTGGTAATTATTCAGCAGCTGACGAAGCTTCTTTAAAGGATTTATCCGATTTTATGGTAACAAACTTCAATTATAATCCTGGTTCTTACAATGTTACTAAAACGCCAACAAAAGCAGATAGAATTACTGCCAGACTAGATTGGAACATTAACTCAAAAAATGTTTTAAGCCTAAAGTATTTCTATTTGAAATCGTTCAATACAAATAGTCCAAGTACATCTGGCGCATTAACGAATGGTAGAGGTCCAAATAGTTTTGCAATACCATATTCTTCTTCGTATTACAGAACTAATAATAATTTCAACATAATTATGATGGATTTGAACACAACTATAAATAGTTCAATGTCAAATACATTAAAAGTTGGTTATTCAGCGCTTCGTGATTTTAGAGATATGGATGGCGGTTTCTTCCCAGAAGTAAATATTGGTGATGGAAATGGAAATGCGTTTACTACATTTGGGACAGAATCTAATTCATACAATAATAAACTAAACTCAGACATTTTCCAAATACAAGACAATTTCCTTTGGACAATTGATAAACACCAGATTACTATCGGAACTCAATCAGACTACCGTAGCTTTTTAAATGGATATGCACGTGATTACGCTGGAATGTGGCAATATAAAAGCATTCAGGATTTTAAAGATGATGTAAATGCGTTTAAAAATAATACTGTTGGATATACTTCAAAAGCATTATCTTACAGACAGGCATATACTATGATGGACGAATTTCCTTATGCTAAAGTGAACGTAATGACACTTGGATTTTATATGCAAGATAAGTGGAATATAATTCCTAAGTTGAATCTTACATATGGAGTTCGAGTTGATTTGCCAATTTACATGAATGATTTGCAAAAAAACGGTCGTATCGACACAATTACATTTCAAGGAGGTCGGAAAATTGATGTTTCTAAATTTCCTAAAACTGCACCAATGTTTTCACCAAGAATTGGTATAAATTATGATGTTATAGGTAACCGTACAGTTATAGTTCGTGGTGGAACAGGACTCTTCTCGGGAACTCCTCCTTATGTTTGGTTATCAAATCAAGCTGGAAATAATGGTTTGCTATTTGTAAATACAACAACAAAACGACCATTTGATGGTGTAACAGAATTACCTAAACCATCAAATGCAGCTCTTACTACTGCTTCAATATCAGTAACAGATCCAAACTTTAAATATCCTCAATTATGGAAATCAAATTTAGCTGTTGATTATAAATTTGGTGATGGTTGGATTGCAACTGCTGAGGTTTTGTACAACAAAGATGTAAATGCAATTTATCATATGAATATTGCACTGCCTGACAATAACAGCTCAAATGCTTTCGCTATGGTAGGTACAGATAAACGTTCTGTTTATAAAGTAAAAACAACTGATGCAAAAGTAACTGATGTTATTTTAATGACAAATACGAATAAAGGTTATTCTATTTATGGAACTTTCCAATTACAGAAAGATTTCAAAGAAGGATTTTTCAAAGGCTTATACATTAATGGCTCTTATACTATTGGAGAAGCTAAAGGTGTAACTGATGGTAGTTCATCAACAGCATTTTCGGCTTGGAGATATCGTCCTGCGGTTGATCCAAATGCTCAGGAACTTGGATATATGGCAGGATCATTCCCATCAAGAGGACTTCTTCAAGTTTCTTACAGAAAAGATTGGAGTAAATATTATGCCACATCTTTTGGACTTATTTTCCAAAGATATTCACCATTTAGATACTCTTATACATACAGTGGAGATGTAAATGCTGATGGATCGGGTGAAAATGATTTAATATTTGTTCCTGCCACAAAAGATCAAATTACTCTGGTTAAAGACGGAACAGCAGATACTCGTACCCCTGATCAAATTTGGGCACAACTAGATGCATTTATTAATCAAGATCCATATTTGAGCAAAGTTAGAGGAAAATACTCAGAACGGAATGGTGGAGTTGCAGAATATGTTGAACAAATTGATCTTAATTTGACTCATGACATTAACGTATTCTTTAAAAACGGAAAATCAAACACTTTGCGCTTTTCTTTCGATATAATGAATTTTGCAAACTTACTAAACAAGAATTGGGGTGTACAAAGTACTACTGTATTGGGTAATCAACAATATCAACTAATAAAAATGGTAGGTAAACCAACAGCAACAACTGCTCCAACCTACACAATGCCTTTAGTAAATGGTTCTATATTGACTAATACATTTAAAGATAATGTAAGTTCAGGTTCACGCTGGCAAATGCAATTTGGAATCAAATATATTTTCTAAATCATTAGATTGCTATAAACTAAAAATGGCTATCTCAATTCGAGATAGCCATTTTTTATTGCTAAGAAATGGAATTCAGATTATCTAGATATAATTCACTTCAGCTCGTAGTTCAACGCCGAATTTGGATTTTACTGAGGCTTGGATTTGTTCGGCCAGATAAACGATTTCTGCACCGGTGGCTCCGCCTTTATTGACCAACACGAGGGCTTGTTTGTCGTGAACACCCGCATTGCCTATTTGCTTACCTTTCCACCCGCACTGGTCGATAAGCCAACCTGCAGGAACTTTTTCCTCTGTGTCGGAAACAAAGTAATGTGGCATCTGAGGGTACTGAGCCAGTAGCTCGTTGAAATGAGCTTTAGAAATTACCGGATTCATAAAGAAACTTCCTGCATTTCCGAAAATCTTAGGGTCGGGCAACTTACTCTCGCGAACGGCAATAATCGTTTGGCGAATGTTTTGCAGGTTGATAGCGCCATTTTTCAATACTTCGGCTTCCAAATGCTGATAGTTAAGTTTAAACTCAGGTTGTTTCTGTAGTTTAAACACAACCGAAGTGATAATATACTTTCCTTTCAGTTCCTTTTTGAAGATGCTTTCGCGGTAACCGTACTGACAGTCTTCGACCGAAAAAGTTTTAGTTTCGCCCGTTTCTATCTCCACGGCATTCACTTCTGTAATCACATCCTGCACTTCCACGCCGTAGGCACCGATATTTTGCACAGCAGAGGCTCCTACTTCGCCCGGGATAAGCGAAAGGTTCTCCACTCCTCCCCAACCTTTTTCGACCGTGTAGGCCACAAAATCGTCCCAATTCACAACGGCTCCGGCTTCCAGCATAACGGCATCAGCATCTTCACTCACCTTCTTTATAAAATTGATAGCCGAATGAAGTATCACACCCTTGAAATCTTTCATAAAAAGTAAATTGCTACCACCGCCAATATGAAGCAGGCGATTTGATTTGACGATTTCCGATTTTAATGCGGTCTGTAGTTCTTCCACAGAATTATATTCAATAAAATAATCGGCCTTGGCGTCGATGCCAAAGGTATTGTATGAAAGAAGAGATATATTTTCTTTGATAATCATTATTACTATTATTTGGATTAGAATGTAATTCTGTTTGGGTTCCAGGAAATATTATCTATTGATACCCAATTACGATTTTTTTTATGAAACCAAACGACTTTCTCATTGAATTTCGTTTTCCAACCAAATTCTTTTATTCGTATATTCTTACCTTCTGGTTTTGGAAAATAAGTTAACAAGCCATATTGATATTCGTACGGATTTTCTGACAAAATAAATTCCTTTTGATAATTAGGTTTCCCTAGATAATTAATTACCCATTCAATTGATTTACCATTTATTGAGTCGTTTGTATTTACTTTATTTGAACAAGAAGTACAAATAAATGACACAATCAGTATTCGTGAAAATAATTTGAAAATATTCATGACATGATCATTTATATATTTTATTATTGACAAATTCGATAACTTTGTCTTCGTCCGTTGGTTCGAACCATCGTATTTCTTTGTCGCGATTAAACCAGGTAAGCTGGCGTTTAGCATATCGACGGGAATCTTGTTTAATCATATTTACCGCAAAGTCGAGTGTCCAGTTACCATCCATGTATTCGTAAAGTTCTTTGTAGCCTACGGTATTCATGGTGTTGAGGTGTCGGTACTGAAAAAACTGTTCAGCTTCATGCAGCAAACCTTCGGTCATCATCTCTTCTACACGAGCGTTGATACGGTCGTACAGTTCGGGGCGCGGCCGGTTCAAGCCAACTTTGAGAATATTGAAATTACGCTGTTTGCGTTCACCGGTGCGTAAATCGGAATAGGGTTTTCCGGTCATGTTGCAGATCTCCAGTGCGTGCAAGATACGTTTTGGATTTTGCTGATCCACTTCTTCGAAATGTTTGGGGTCAAGACGTTTTAATTCATTTTGTATATATTCTAAACCCTTCGCAGCAAATTGTTGTTGCCAGAAAGTGCGCATTTCGGCATCCACAGTTGGGATATTGTCCATGCCATTGCACACAGCATCGATATACATCATCGATCCACCTACCAACATGACCACATCGTGTACAAGAAATAACTCATCCAACAATTGAATAGCATCCTGTTCGTACTGCCCGGCATTATATTCGTCAAAAATGGAATGTGATCCAATGAAATAATGCTTCACACGACTGAGCTGCTCATCAGTGGGAGCCGCAGTGCCAATTTTCAACTCGCGATAAAACTGTCGAGAATCGGACGAAACAATGGGGCATCCGAAATGCTCGGCCAAACGCAGACTGATGTTGGTTTTCCCTACACCTGTGGGGCCAAGAATGACGAGTAAAGTCTTATTTAGTTGACAGTTATCGCTGGTGTCCATTGTTATTTTGTTATTCAATTGTATGACATTAATTGTTGAGAAATATAAAACACACTATAATAAATTAAGACAAATAGAAGATTAGAACGCGGATAAACGCTGATCTAGCGGATAGGAAAACGGATTTTTATTCTGACTTGTCAGAATGATTTTCAACCATTTGAGGAATTATCAGTCATGCTTGCATGACTTAAATCTGCTATAGATCCGTAGAAGTACTATCCGCTTAATCCGTAAAATCCGCGCCTGCCTTCGGTAGGCAGGTTCTATTCTTTATGATAAATACGACATTATATTCTGACCACTACATTTGATTTTGTTTACTCATTCCCCGGTTGCGCTTCGCTTACCGGGGGTTATTTACATTTAGCCTCTCCGAGGCATAAGACTTACTTTGTTATTTATCAAGCAAAAGAACTTACATTTGATTGAATAGAGGTGTAAAGTACTTACAAAAAAGACAGAAAATAAACGAGCTTATTTTCTGTCTTTTATCAAATTTCTTGTACGTTATTTAGAACTTTGGATCTTCTGCAAAAAGACTGCTATCATCAAAATTCATTTCTCCGAAACCTTCTTCGTCCAGTTCGTCTACTTCATAATCCTGATCACCATAAAATTCTTCATCAATAACAGCTTTTGGCGGAGCTATAACAATTCCGTCATCCTCCATTATTTGTTGTGGCGCATCGCCTTCGGCCGATTCACAAACTGCTTTTTTCAAATTTTTGAGTGGGATAATCTCGGTCAACTCCATGAAGAACACACGATCGGACATCATATCAAAAACATAAAGCATTTTTTGGTTTTCTTCCGACAATAATTCTTCCAGGGTAGTATCTTCCATAGTAAGATTATCGTATTCTGAGCTCGACTCCATTTCAACTAAAGTAACCTCTTGCCCTTTTTCCCAATTATCAGAACAGATAAAAAAGGATGTCATCTGATTTTTCTCGTAATTCACCGAATCGAGAATAGCGTTGTGCAACTCGAAGAATTTGGCTTCCGAGTCGATTTTAATAACGCGTACAAAGTTATCCACTTCATCGGATAGCATTGTGAATTTATATACCATTGTGTGTTCGTTTTGATTTCGGTTGTAAAAATACTACATTTTTTTTATTGACATCGAGTTTGGATAAAGAATTTTTCGAACAATTGGCAAACTATTACGTTTTAGAATCGAATAAAACTTTAATTTACAATTAGATAATTCGCATACTATTAATACTGTTTCGGTTCTGAATCAATAGATTAAAATGTGTGTGTCGGCATCTTGAATCCCTTACTTCAGAAAACATTAACCCTAAATTGCACAAAGCAATTCGTATGTTTCAAATATCAATTTATAACACAAACTGCATTTATTTATGAAAAATATAAGTAATCGTCATGCAAATAAGCTGTATTGTAAATTAATTGTATTATTTTGAAACCTTTGAGGCTAGTTTATTGTCCTTACTGAGCTATTGATTAATTTTGTAGACTATTTTCAACTAATTTGAATAAAAAACAACCATCATAGAATATGAAATTCACCAAAATGCATGGAATCGGAAACGATTATATATACGTGAACGGTTTCGAAGAAAAAATTGAAGATCCTGTAAGCTTTGCTATCTGCTACAGCGATCGCCACAAAGGCATTGGTTCTGACGGATTGGTAATGATTTTACCTTCGGAGAACTCCGATTTCAGAATGCGTATGTTCAATGCCGACGGTTCCGAATCGGAAATGTGCGGAAATGCTTCGCGCTGTATCGGCAAGTTTGTTTACGACAAGGGATTAACCGACAAAAAGGAAGTAACACTTGAGACATTGGCCGGCGTAAAAATTCTGAAACTGACGGTAGATGCCGACAACAAAGTGGAAAGCGTAACCGTGGATATGGGCGAGCCGATATTAAATGCTGAACTGATTCCTACCACTTTCAAACAAGATAAAGTTATAAACGAAGCGGTGACCTTTAGCCCGGAGATAAACTACAATATCACCTGTGTTTCGATGGGAAATCCACATGCGGTGATATTTACCACCGGCATCAGCGAACTTGATTTACCCAAAGTGGGTCCGGTTATTGAGAATGCAGCTATATTTCCACGTCGCACCAACACCGAATTTATTGAAGTGCTTTCGAAAGATCGCTTGAAAATGCGTGTTTGGGAACGTGGTTCGGGCGAAACGCTGGCCTGCGGAACAGGAGCCTGTGCCTCGGTGGTGGCAGCTGTGCTAAACGGACATACCGAAAGAAAAACAACTGTGGAGCTACTGGGCGGCGAACTTACCATTGAATGGAAAGCCGATGATAACCACGTTTACCTCACCGGTGGTGCAACTACTGTGTTTGAAGGAGAAGTACACCCCTAACCCCTAAAGGGGAACAAAATTAGTTTCGTCTCTATTTTTTCAATATACATCATAAACAATACTAACTATTCTTATCCCCCTTTAGGGGCTAGGGGTTATTACAACTAAATTATGGCACAAATTAATGAGAATTTCATCAAGATTCCAGCTACTTATTTATTTTCGGAAATAGCAAAACGAGTAACACAACATAAAGAAGAGAATCCATCTGCTCCTATCATCCGCATGGGAATTGGCGATGTGAGCCTGCCCCTACCCGATGCAGCCGTGGATGCAATGATTAAAGCTGCTGACGAACAACGCAGTGCAGCCACTTTCAGAGGCTACGGTCCTGAGCAAGGCTATGCTTTTTTGCGTGAAGCTATCGTTGAAAATGATTTTGCAGCCAGAGGAATTACTATCGAAGCTGATGAAATCTTTGTAAGTGATGGAGCGAAAAGCGACACCGGAAATATCGGTGACATCTTTGATAAAAATAACCGCGTGGCTATTACCGATCCAAGCTATCCGGTATATGTAGACACCAATGCTATGGGCGGACGTGCGGGCGAACCTACTGCCAGCGGCGAATGGACTAATTTGGTATATTTATCGTGCAACGCTGCCAACAACTTTGTACCTGCACTTCCAACCGAAAAAGTGGATTTGGTATACCTTTGTTATCCAAATAACCCAACAGGAACCACATTGACCAAAGAACAACTGACCGTGTGGGTAGAATATGCGAAAGCGAACAACGTGATCCTGCTTTTCGACGCGGCTTACGAAGCATTTATTACTGAAGAAAACGTACCTCATAGTATTTACGAAATTGAAGGTGCTAAGGATGTGGCCATTGAATTCCGCAGTTTTTCGAAAACAGCAGGATTTACAGGAACCCGTTGTGGATACACTGTTGTACCGAAACAATTGATGGGTTATTCGGAAAATGGTGAACCTGTGTCGTTGAATAAATTGTGGAACCGTCGTCAATGTACCAAGTTTAACGGTACTTCATACGTAGTACAACGTGCAGCTGAGGCTACTTACACTCCTGAAGGTAAAAAACAAGTAAAAGCCCTTATCGATATTTATACCGAGAATGCCCGCATTATTCGTGATGGATTGACAAAAGCAGGATATAGCATTTTTGGTGGAGTAAATGCGCCTTATGTTTGGGCTAAAGCACCCGAAGGAATGGGAAGCTGGGAATATTTCGATTACCTGCTGAAAGAGAAGAATATTGTAACTACTCCGGGTGCGGGCTTTGGTGCCAGTGGTGAGGGTTATGTTCGCTTCTCTGCATTCGGTAGCAGAGAAGCTACTATCGAAGCAATGGAAAGACTTTATAAATAATGGTCAATGATTAATTATAAATGATTAAGGACGCCCTGGGATTTTTCCAGGGCGTTTTTTTTATATAGCGAAACCGCTACTGATTTTTTCGTTCTGTTGAAAGCATCATTTGCAAAAGAGCTTTATTTTGAAATTAACTAATTATAAATGGCGAAATTTAAAAACTATATATATCTTTACGAACACAGTTTAATCTATGAAAAAAATATTAGCAATAATCTTAGTATTTATAAGAGACCGGTTCAATCTTAGTCATGAACAGGAAGACTTTCAGTCAACTATCTCGTCGATAGAAAAAGGAGTTGATTTTAGAGGTATTAATGTATGGACACTCATCTTTGCCATCTTTATTGCTTCAATTGGCCTTAATGTGAACTCAACGGCAGTTATTATTGGTGCAATGCTTATATCTCCATTGATGGGACCAATTATGGGATTAGGACTGAGCGTAGGGATTAATGACTTCACGTTACTAAAAAAATCGCTTCGCAACATGTCTATCGCAGTGGTAATAAGCATAATTACCTCAGCACTATATTTTTTTATAAGTCCATTGAACGAAGCCCAGTCTGAGTTACTATCAAGAACTACACCTACAATTTATGATGTTTTGATTGCACTCTTTGGTGGTTTTGCCGGAATTGTTGCGAGTTCGACTAAAGAAAAAGGAACTGTGATACCTGGTGTTGCTATTGCTACAGCACTTATGCCTCCACTTTGTACTGCTGGGTTTGGCATTGCCACAGGTCATTTTTATTACTTTATAGGGGCAGCCTATTTGTTTTTTATCAATGCTGTCATGATTAGCTTATCAACATTCTTGTTTGTACGGTTTTTAAAATTTCCTCTTAAACAGGAAGTGGACAAAGCCCAGACAATTAAAGTAAAAAGATACATTTATATCGTTGTAACAATCACAGTTTTACCGAGTGTGTATTTTGCTTATCAAATAGTACAGCAAACTATTTTCAAGACAAATGCTGTAAATTTCATCAATAAGGAATTTGTTTTCAAACAGAGTCAGGTTATCAACAAAACATACACATACAGTCGAATTGATAGTAATAAAATCGAGGTATTGCTAACCGGAGAAAAAATCGACCAATCAGCTATCGAGGAATTAAGAAATAAACTACCAGACTACTCGTTAAACAAAGTAAGATTAATTATCAAACAGGGATTTGATAACGGTCCAAACTTAGATATGAGCCAATTGAAGAGTGGGATAATTGAAGAAATATATCATAAAAATGCTTTGACTTTGGCTGATAAAGATGAACAGATTAAAGTGCTTAAAAGGGAATTGGTAGCGGCAAAGAATGTTCATTATCCAATAAAAGACATTACAGAAGAAATGAATGCCATTAACTCAAAAATACGATCAGCCAGTGCTAATCAGCTTATTTATTATGATATAGAGAATAAAAATATGGACACCACTATAACTGTGAACATAAGATTAATATCTAGAATAAACAAAGCAGAACAACAAATGCTTCAGAAGTGGCTAATCAAACGCTTTAAAAATGAAAAAATGAAATTGATTATTGAATGATTACTCTTTAGACAGTGCCTGAAAAACCCCATTTGTCCATCCAAATCCATCCTGATTTGGATATTCCCCTCCACCACCTTTTCTGGATAAATTTTCCACATTGTATTTTTCCTGCATTTTATAATTGCGGTTATATACTCGTTGGTTTAAATGTAGCCAACGATTTTTAATCGTATCGGCCAATTCATTCAGTCCATAGTTTCGTAATCCTTTTATACATATCCATTGCATTGGTGCCCACCCATTGGGAGCATCCCACTGCTGTCCGGTGTGGTTTAATGTAGTACTAACTCCACCGGCATTTAAAAATGAGTAATGAATTTTGGTTGCAACCTGAATTGCTTGCTTTTTATCTGCAATCTTGAAAAAAAGTGGAAAAACACCTGCTATGGAATAAACATCGGTTTGAGCATGTGTTTTAAAGTCAAAATCCATAAAGAACTTTTTCTTTTTGCTCCAACAATATTTGAGTATGGCTTTTTTTCTTTCCTGCGCTTTTGTTTTGAATTGATCTGCTTTGACTGTGTTTCCAATTTTTTGAAACCCTTTTGACAAGATTAGTTCCATGCTATAGACTAATGAATTCAAATCAACAGGAATTATATCCGTTGTGTGAATGGTGTACAGATTGAACTTGTAGTCTTTATCCTTCGAGAGCCAGCGGCTTGAAAAGTCCCAACCCGATTCAGCTGCAGCTCTTATATGTCGATATACATCTTCTTGATTACAGTCCGGCATACGCAAAGAGGCTTCGTTAGCAGTTTTTACATCTTCGTGGTAGCTCTCTGCCCGCGGTATATTCACATCATCCCAATACCTGTTCAGGATTTCACCATCAGGAAGCTGCACAACACGTCGGTAAGCAGTGGTTACGCTATTTAGGTTATCGGTTCCATCCATCCAAAAGTTATATTCCTTTTCAATTGAACTCAAAAACTTTAAATAGATGGAATCGCCCTTTGATTCAGCAAGAAGTTGAATCATCAATGCATAAAAAGGAGGTTGGGAACGGCTTAAATAGTAAGTCCGGTTGCCATTGGGTATAAACCCATACAAATCTATCAGATAGGTAAAATTATCAACCATATTCTGAATCATCTCTATCTGATTGTCTTTTTGTAACCCAAGCATAGTGAAATAGCTGTCCCAATAATATATTTCACGAAAACGTCCACCGGGTATTATATAAGGATAAGGCAGCGGAATTAATGTTCCCGATTGCTTTTCATCAGGCTGGCGTTTTAAAATATCCCAAAGTTTGGTAATATGTTCGTTGATGGCTAAAGAATCTGACTTATACATAATCGTATCATTTGGTAATTTGAAATTATTGTGAATAAAATCAATAATCGCGAAACCAGATTTGGGGCTTACCTTTTTATATTTCTCCCTTATTTCAGTTACATCAAATAAGGGAACAGCATCAACGAAACCTTTACTATCTTTGAAGATAGTCGTATCCGCCTGAACATCATAAAATAACTGCCCATAGAGTTTTTCAGGAGATTGAATTTCTATTCTTTTTTGCGAAAAGCAAGATGAACTATTTATAAGCAGATAAATTACAACCCAAAGAAGGGGAGTTTTGTTTTTAATTGTTGCATCCATCATTGTCTTATTTTATTAAAGTTGAATTGCCGAAATGGTTCGTACCAAATCTGCTGCCCATAAGTAAATGTTATGGTTGACAATTTCCTGTCTCATTTGACCCATTCGCTGGTGCTGTTCATCAACAGTCATTTCCAACGCAGATTTTATTGCATCAGCAGATTGTTCAATGTCATACGGGTTAACAATCAACGCTCCCTGAAGATCGCGTGCAGCACCTGCAAAGCGGCTTAAGATAAGCGTGCCATCGTTGTGATTTCGGGAAGCTACGAATTCTTTTGCCACCAGATTCATTCCGTCATGCAATGAAGACACCATACATAAATCAGCCGATGAATAGAATGGTGCAATTTCGCTTTGACTATGATGCTTATTCAAAAAAAGTATTGGCAACCATTTTTTTGATTTAAATCGCAAATTAATTCTTTCCGACTCATTTATTATATTGTTCATTATGTCCGAATAACTTTTTAACTCAGAGCGACTTGGTGCTCCAATCTGGACAAATGTGAATTTGCCTATATAGGCAGGATATTTTTCAAAAAACCGTTCAATTGCCAGAAATTTTTCAATGAGACCTTTTGTGTAATCAACACGGTCAACACCAATACCAATATATTTTGCAGTGATGCCATAGGATTCCAGAAGTTGAGCTGGTTTCATTTTAGGAGACTTGTTATCAAAATCTTTCGGTGTAAATGCAATGCTTATAGGAAAAGGCTTAACTTGCGTTGAATGCCCTTCGAGTTTAACTGAAAAATTTTCCCATGATACTCGTGATTCAAGAGTACGATTTACTGTTTCAAGAAAATGGTTGCAATGATACTGAGTATGAAAACCTATTAAATCTGCACCGAGCATTCCCTTCAATATCTCTTTTTGCCATGGACAAATACCGAATGATTCGGGATTAGGCCAAGGTATATGCCAAAAGATAGCCACACGGGCTCCGGGTTTTTGTTTTTTAATAAGCGCAGGAAGTAGTGCAAAATGATAATCCTGAATCAGAATAAAAGGTTCATCTTCGTCGGCCGTTTCTTGTAAAACCGCATTGGCAAAATCTTCATTTACTTTTTTATAGTAATACCAATCTTCTTCGCGGAAAGTAGGGCGTGTGTGTGCAATATGACAAAGTGGCCAGAGTCCTTCATTTGAAAATCCAAAGTAAAAATGTTCTTCTTCTTTCTCTGTTTGCCACAACCTTTTCAAAGTATATTTAGGATTTTCAGGAGGAACTTGCAGTTTGTCATTTTCGTCAACAGTTTCTTTATCTGCATCTCCTGTACCTGAAGCAATCCAAAGTCCTCCGCAAGCTTTCAATATCGGTTCCATGGCTGTTATCAATCCACTTGCCGGCACAAGGCATTTAATGTTTTTTCCATCGTGTACATGCATATAGGGCTCACGGTTGGAAACAACGACCATTTTTTTATCATGTAAAATGTTCTCCATTTCCACTTTGAGTCGTTCAGGAGTCCAGTTAGATTCTCTGTTTGACCTCAGACGAGCCTCTTCTTCAGCAATGGCTTTAGCTTCATTCATTGCTTCCGTTATGTGAATAATCTCTTTGTGCAAAGGAGCCAGAAATCCAGCTATCGGTTGTTTTTTTAGTAGTTCAACATTCCCAATGCGAACGGCTTTTACCCAATCTACAATTTTGTTTATCGGACTAAAAATTGCCCATCGTATAATGAATACAGTAATAAACGACACGAATAAAACCTGGAGAAACCAACGCATGAAATTGCGCACCCAAATATTGTCAATTAGATTGTTGATGTATTGTGCTTCAGTATAAAACACAACAGACTTGTTCGGTATATTATTTATCAATCCATTATTCATTGGTTTGATATATTGATAAATACTTTTGCCTTCAGCTTTAATGAAATTCCCAAACGTGGAATCTGCAATCATTGATTGGGCAATATTATCTTCTGAATAGCTTATCAGATTTCGGGATGCATTGTTACTTATTACACTATCCTGACCTGCATAAATGGCAATTCCGATTAATTTATATCTTCTACTGATACTGTCTAATAAATGCTCAATATTTTCAAGGTTGATTTGCTCAAACTTGTTTTCATTATCTTGAAATATTTCTTCAGCAATTTGCGTTGTTCGTATTTCTAGTTCAGTGTTTAGCTTATCTCTTTCGGAAGAAATTTGATATAGCGTAAAACCTACCGTCACAACTCCAACGGCAATAATAATTGATAGAATAAGGGCTAGATTTAGTTTCATAATAATCGTTTTAATAGTTTGACAACTAGTTTTACATTAGCTAGCAGATATTTTGCCATAGTGTTTCCTTCTCCAACTTTAATGGTTATGGCTTCGGGATGAGACATAAGAAATTCAAACATTTCTTCATCCGTTTTATCGTCACCAATGGATAAAATAAAATCATAATTATTTTTTTCAAGGAGGTATTCAGTAGCTTTTCCTTTTCCAATTTCGTTACTCTTTATTTCCACCACCTTGTTTCCATCCAGTATTTTGAAATCATGCGAAAGATTCATTTTTCCCAATATGCCAATCAGCTTTCGGGATTGGTCGTAGCCCGTATCAGCATTTCTGTAATGCCATGCTAAAGAGAACGTTTTTTCCTCAACAAATGAGCCCGGACAAGACGAAGTAGATTTCTTTAAAACAGCCAAAACAGGTTCTTGCCATTCACTAATATCAACATTTTGTTTTATCCATTTGCCCTTCTTTTTCAGCATTGCTCCATGTTCGGCGATAATATCAATGGGCAGTTCGCCTACAAATCTTTCGATGTCAATTTGACTTCGACCCGATATAATAATGAGTTTAGTATTTGGAGTGGAACTTATTCTCAGCAAAATATCTTTTAGCTCAGCGGATGGAACTGCATCTTCAGGCACAGGTGTAAAGTCAACAAGGGTTCCATCATAATCAAGTAGAACTAATTTATTTTTTGCATGTTTGTATTTCTCTATGATGTCTGCCATAACAAGTTTCATTTTTTTTATCGGTTTTAAAGAGTCTCTTTTCTAATTCTTATTTTTGCAAATGTAGCAGGGTAATTGCGATTGATGAAGTCAACAAGTTCCTCTCTTATTGCTGCTCTTAAATCCCAGTTTTTGGATGAGTCGGCACTTGTAAGCATCAGTCTAATTTCTTTATATTGCTCTGTTACTTTAGTTACTTGCACATTCCAGAACCGACCGTCCCAATCAGGGTATTTTTTCAATATGTCCGGCAATGCATTCCGAATGCTTTCTACAGGGAAACTATAATCAACATATATAAAAACTGTTCCTGTAATTTGTGCCGAAGTACGCGTCCAATTCTGAAATGGCTTTTCGAGAAACCACGTTACAGGAAGTACTAATCTTCTCTCATCCCATATTTTCACTACCACATAAGTCAGTGTGATTTCCTCAATTCTTCCCCATTCATTTTCTACTATAACCACATCGTCAAGCCTGATAGGCTGAGTAATGGCAAGTTGTATGCCGGCAAGAAACATAGCTATACTCTTTTGGGCTGCAAAACCAATAATGATCCCGAAAATTCCGGCTGAAGTGAGCAAGCTTAATCCCAATGTCCTGACTTCTTTGAAAGTCAACAAACTTATGGACATTGCCAGCACTATAATAATTGAATTAGTTATGCCTTTAAATACTTTGAGTTGAGTAAGCCTCTTGCGGGCATGCAGGTTATCGGAAACCCCAATATCAAGGTGAGATTGCAAATAATACTCGCCAGCGCGGGTAATCTGTATACAAATCCAGGCTATTGAAATAATAATCAATAACGTATTTATATGAGACAAATACTCATAAAATGGCAGTGTATTCAGGAATATATGCGTAAAAATCACAAAAAGAATCCAGTAAAGCACTAACAAGATCGGAACTCTAAAAAGCTCTAAAATGAAATCATCATATTTCGTTGTTTTCTTTGTGACCTTTTTCTTTACAAATGAAAACATATACCTGTACATAATAAATACAAGTACTAGTAATACAATAAAGGAAATTGTTGTGATTGTAATTTTAAACATTTCATTACTAAAATATCGATTCATACGCTTGAAATTTTAGATAAGATAACAGGTAATTTATATTCTTAGTTGTCTCTCATTAGTACAACAAGATTACCAAAGATATGTTTTCTTTCTCAAAGACAAGCTATTGTGAACTTCGTTTATGTATATTTACCTTTTAATAACTATTTGGATATAACTGTCTTGTAAGTTGCATAACCCGAATCGGGCTAATAGTTCTGAGCATTTCTCACGTGGCAGATAAAATTTATATAGACCCAGTTGATGCAAAATTCATTACGCAAATAATAAACTTATAAAGACTTTAGACTGTTTTAATGTATGTGATACACAAAGATTTGTTGATATTGCTGGAAACTTTGGAAGTGTGAGCATTAAACCCTTAATTATTAAACAACCTCTTCGGAATAGCTTCCAACGAATTGTTGCTTGGATAAACTCATAATCACTCTGATATATGTTTTTACAGATAAGAATTTAGAATTTTAAACCTTTAAAAATAAAACATCATGTTCGGACTTAATCGATCCTGGTCAATGGGAAATGTGGATGGAGCTAGTTGGATTATCGGTTTTACTATTCTTGTACTGCTTGTGGTTCTTGTTTGGGCGGTAATTAAATATAGAAATAGAAACCAACGTTCTAATCATCAGAAAAAGTAAGTTATTCATATATTGTAAAGTCCGATAAAGGACTTTACTTAAGAATATTGTTGTGCGTTGATAATCCGAAAATAGGTAAACAACCATAACGAAGAACAGGTTTTGTAGTCCAGCCTTCGATTTATTTCTCCTCGGTTTTGGTGACTGGTCTATGGTTTTAGAACTCTTTCCGGATTTATACCATCTTAATCAAGGAAAACAAAGTTGCATATAAAATGGATATATTCTGAATTTTGTATACAATAAATGACATAAGTTCAAAAGTATTTATATCTTTGCAAGCCCGATTCGAAAGAAATCTAGTACTTCACGCCAAAAGCAATCACAAACAGAATACATAATAAGGCTTTATATCTTATTTTTATTCAACCTCACTCGTTCATCTCAATCTCAATATATTTTGATGAATATGAAGCCACTGACTTCGCAACTTTACGCAATGACTCTGTAGCAATCAGCTACAGGAAAGGATTTTTATTGCCTAAAACAGTCCTGAGATACCAATAGAATGGGTATAAGGTCATAATGTAAGAACAATAAAGTGTAAAACAATAATAACTAAAAATTGTATTAAAATGAAGATTGCAGTACCCACAAAAGATGATGAGCAAATTGCTGATTTATTTGAGAATTTTGAATTTTATACCATCTTTAATGTTTCGGAGGATAATGAAATAATGGCTGAGACGATTCTTGAAACTCCTAATGATAGTGATTGTGAATTTCAAGTGGTTAGTGACTTGGCAGAAATGGGGGTAAATATTATGCTTGTAGGTCAAATTAATGATTTACTAAGTAGAGAGTTGACTTCGCGCAAAATTCATTTAATTTGCAACTGCGAAGGAAATGTGTATGACTTTGTAGAGAAATATCTGGCATCTTAATGTTTTTATTACAATTAATTATTAGATTATGATCTATAAACTTTGGTATACGAAAATGCTTCATTGGCGAGAGACCCATATTAAGCATCGCAATTTTATTCTCATTTTGAGTTTTGTGGTTGGTGTATTTGCTGCTATTGCTGCATTTCTTCTAAAGACAGTTATTCATTTTATCCAGCATCTCATCACTGAAAGTTCAAGTCTTTACAACCTGAACTATTGGTATCTGATATTTCCCGTTATAGGGATTTTTATTACTTCACTGTTTGTACGATATATTGTTCGGGATGATATAAGTCATGGTGTTACTCGTATTTTGTATGCACTCTCACAACGAAAAAGTATTCTGAAACTCCATAATGTATGGACTTCGTTAGTTGGTAGTTCTATTACCATTGGTTTCGGGGGATCGGTTGGAGCTGAGGCACCAATTGTATTAACCGGCTCGGCTATTGGTTCAAATCTGGGAAAGTTCTTTAAACTGGATCAAAAAACACTCATGTTGCTAGTGGGATGTGGTGCAGCTGGGGCAATTGGTGGAATTTTTAAGGCTCCTATAGCCGGATTGGTTTTTACGTTGGAAGTTCTTATGCTTGATATGACACTGACGGCTATTGTTCCATTGCTGATTTCGTCGGTAACTGCTACAGCATTATCTTACTTTTTTTCCGGCAGTTCGTTTACTTTTCAATTCGGCACTTATGAACCATTTGCTATAACTCGTATTCCTTATTTAATTCTGTTGGGGATTGTTTGCGGTTTTGTATCGTTGTATTTTACGCGTGGGATGAACAGTATTGAAGGCTTCTTTCGCCGATTTAAAAATCCTTATTCAAAGTTAGCAATTGGTGGTTCGGTATTGAGTTTGCTTATTTTTATTTTCCCTCCACTGTATGGTGAGGGTTATAATACTATTGTATCGCTATTAAACGGACAATCTAATTCAGTTCTCCATCAGAGCTTGTTTTTAGGATTGGGGGATAGCCCCTGGGTTATCATTGTATACCTGACTTTGATTATTCTTTTCAAAATATTTGCCTCCGCTTCGACCACTGCTTCGGGTGGTGTGGGTGGAATTTTTGCCCCTTCGCTATTTATTGGTTGTTTAACGGGGTTTGTTGTAGCTCGTGTTTTGAACCATTTCGGATTTATAGTGCCGGAAGCGAATTTTGCACTGGCGGGAATGTCAGGGTTAATGTCGGGAGTTATGCACGCACCTCTTACAGGAATATTTCTTATTGCGGAACTCACGGGTGGCTATAACCTGTTTATGACCTTAATGATTGTAGCAACAGTTTCGTATCTGACCATAATAATTTTTGAACCACATAGTTTGTACGCAATGCGGTTGGCTCAGAAGGGTGAATTGCTTACGCACCATAAAGACCGGGCAATTTTGACTATGCTTAGTTTTGAGGATTTTATTGAAACCGATTTTATTGAACTAAACCCAGAAATGTATATGGGTGAGTTGGTGAAAAACATTTCCCGATCAAGACGTAATCTATTTCCGGTTGTAAACCCTCAAACAGGTGTCTTAGTTGGTATTGTTTTGGTTGATGAAGTACGCAATATTATGTTTCGCCCAGATTTGTATGACCGATTTAAAGTGCAAAAACTGATGACTTCAATACCTGCAACTCTTAATCCGAGTATGCCTATGGAAAAAGTTATGGAAGTCTTTGAAGATACTCATGTTTGGTATTTACCTGTTGTTGATGATAATAAGGTGTATTTGGGTTTCATGTCTAAATCAAAGATTTTTGATTCATATCGGAATGTACTGGCTCATTTTTCGGAAGAGTAGACAAAAGAATAAAGACAAAAGATAAATGGCGCCCTGGGATTTTTTTCGGGGCGTCTTTTTTTTGAACATTTAAGACACTGATGAATGATTTATTTGTGCTGTCAAGTGATTTATTGATACTGATGAATGATTTATTTGTGCTGTCAAGTGATTTATTGATACTGTTGAATGATTTATTAGTGCTATCAGGTAATTTATTGATGCTGTCGAACGATTTATTAGCGATGTCAGGTGATTTATTGATACTGTCGAACGATTTATTCGTACTGTCAGGTGATTTATTCGTACTGTCAGGTGATTTATTGATACTGTCAGGTGATTTATTGATACTGTCGAACGATTTATCAGTACTATCAAGTAATTTATTGATACTACAGGGAGATTAGTCCTAACAGTCTTAATATTATTAAGCATTTTTTAATTATATTTAATATTTTATTTTGAGTTAAATATGATTGTTTCTATAATTTTGCATTTACAATATTTATACAACCTGTAAATATTGGAATTAGTTGAATTAATTTATACTTAAACAAAAAATCAATTTATCATGAATTCAAAACAACAAAGTAAGTACAACATGTACCTAGTATCTGATGAGTTTTTGACAGCAAACAACTCCATTACAGTAGGCCTTCCGAAGTTCGAAGATTTCAACAGTGCATTTAGGGGCGGTATAGCTCAAATTCAAGTGTCGAATGAACAGCAGAGTTTCGATAAATCGGGGATTGCAGGTAATAAGAGCCAACTGAGAAAGTTATTAGTGGCACTGGGTGCAGATACTGCGCGAAAAATTCAGGCATACGCCAAGATTGGAGACAATCAGATTTTACTTAGTGAATCGAAGTTTACAGTAAGTGACCTTAAAAATGCTACAGACAGTGAACTTGAAGCTTATTCGAAAAGCATTTATGACATGGGACAAACCTATTTTCGGGGTTTGGCGCTTTATGGTATATCGACGGAAACTCAGCTAGCACTTTCTAAAGCAATTACTGATTTTAAGGTAGCTATTCCAACACCCCGAAATGGCGCTATCAGTACAAAACAAAGTACGGAACAAATTGCTAAGGCTATTATAACTTGTGATGAGGCATTGGACAAGATTGATGCTTTGGTGGAAATAGTAAGAGTTTCGCAACCTGATTTTTACAGTGGTTATAAATCGGCCCGGAAGATTATTGAAACCGGTGCAGGGTCGCTTCAGGTAAAGGGTTTTGTGACCGATGCCGGCACGGGAGAAGGACTGAAAGGTGCAACACTTAGTTTTGTGCAAAATAGTAATGGCAATGGATTGATGAAAGCTGCTGCAAGTAATAGTGCTGAGGCTATGAAAAAAAAGACAGCCAACAAAGGTGGATTTAATATTAAATCGTTGTCTGAAGGTACGTATACGGTAACGATACGAAAGAATGGTTATGCTGATGTGGTAAGCACTGTTGCTGTGACGAATGGTGAATTGTCGTCACTTAATATAGAACTAGTAAAGAATATATAAATATAAATAGGGACAGGTCGCGACCTGTCCCTACGAATGAAATACGGAAATGCGTGCGAGAATTTATCTTGCACGCATTTTTTTTATGAATTCATACATTCCCAATACAAATATATATATCCATCCCTAAATCCTCCGCCAGTTGTCGAACAGGCTCTAAAGGGGACTTGAAGTTAGTGTCGATTGTTTTAATTGTATGTACCGAACAAAACATTATTCTTACTTATTCTACTCAGCACCCAGCTATTTTTATAATTCTTTGATTTTCAGTTCGACTAGTCGAACTGAAAATCAAATGTTGGGTCTTTTGTTTCCTCCATCCCCCGGTTGCGCTTCGCTTACCGGGGGTTATTGGCTGCGCCGATTTTCAATTCACATTTAGCCACTCCGTGGCAAAGAGCTTATTCTACTCAAATCAAATATATCCAATTATTTATTTTGGAAATCAATCCCCGCTTATCCCGAACTCAGGTTATTAAAAATGGGGGTGATATAATTATTCCTGTTATTGTATAATGAAGGTCAGTTTTGTTGTTTTTTCTGTTAAATACAAAATCCCTTGCTCAAAGTGAGCGTTTTTTGTGCTTTATAGCATAATTTTGTGACTAAAGTCGATCAATTTCGGACATAAATGTAATATGTATCAAAATAAAAATAAATGCAAATATATCGGTATGAAAGAAAATAATTGGATTTGATTTCATATTGATACATAAATGTGATTAATAATACCATATTGAAATGTACATTTTTAATTTAGCAACATTTTGGTAGTTTTTATTGTAGACGTGTGACATTTTGCTTAGTTTTGCAATGCATTAGAAACAATATGACAATAGAACTAAAACATTACTATCTTTTTTATTGAATCGGCATATCATTAACTACAATATGATTTTTACGAACATCAATAAATAAGAAAATGGATTGGAATAACGCAACAAACAGAAAAGCCTGTGAAATAATAACAATAGGCTTTCAGAATACCCAATCGGAACTATCTGTTCATATTACTCTATAAAAGATATTAATTCAAAAATATAAACAAGCAACGAATTTTTAATTATTAAATTTTAAAAGTAAACAAAATGAGAAAGATTAAAGTTTTAGCAATCTGCGCGATTGCAGTTTTAGCAGTTTCAAACATTAAAGCTCAAGGTTTTTCAACAGGTGCTGACATTGTGAGTTCGTATGTATGGCGTGGTGTACCACAAGATGGTACTTCGTTAGGTGGAACTCCAAATATCCAACCTTACGCATCATTCACTACCGGCATGTTAACTTTGGGTTCATGGGCTTCAGGTAGCTTTACCGGAGCAGTTAAAGAAGTAGATTTATACGCAACATTAGCAGTTTCAAGCAAATTTGCGATAACAGTTACCGATTATTACTACAATTTTGCAGGTCAACCAAACTATTTCAAATACAGCGGAGGTACCGGTCACGTATTTGAAGGTACATTGGCTTACACAGGTTCAGCATTTAGTGCCTCTATCAACACTATGTTTGCCGGAGCCGACAAAAAAGTAAACGGCGACAATGCTTTATCAACTTATGTTGAGTTAGGTTACCAAATTGCACCGGTTGCTAAAATCTTCATTGGAGGTTCACTTGGCGAAAGTCAAACTTATGCAACAACAGGATTCGGTATTACCAACCTGGGTATTAAAGTAAGCAAATCGATTGCTATCACCGACAAATTCAGCCTTCCTGTTTATGCTATTGTTGGAGCAAACCCTTATGCTAAAAGCACATTCTTTGTTGCAGGTGTGACATTATAATCAAAAGCACAAGTTAAGCTACCCCATGGTGGGGTAGCTTAATACCAATATTCATTCTTAAAATTAAAGGAACAATGAAAAAAATTGAAGCAATTATCAGAAGATCTCAGTTCGATGAAGTGCTTACAGCTCTTCACGAGGTAGGAATCGACTTTTTTACTTACTGGGATGTAACAGGTGTTGGAAACGAAAAATCAGGTGCTGTTTATAGAGCAGTAGTTTACGAAACCAGACTAATCGAACGCAGAACAATTTCTTTTGTTTGTCGTGACCAATTTGTAGATGCAGCTACAGAAGCGATTGTAAAAGCAGCACAGACAGGTGAACTGGGAGATGGTAAAATATTCATTTCCACAATTGACGAATCTGTTCGTATCCGTACCGGCGAAAAAGGACCGGAATCACTATACATTAAAGAATAATCTAAAAAAATATACATTATGGATTTAGCAGCATTATCAGCAGGCTTAGACACCTTTTGGATTCTTATCACGGGTGCGTTGGTATTTTTTATGCAAGCAGGATTTGCATTAGTTGAGGCCGGGTTTACCCGTTCAAAAAATACCACTAATATTCTTTTCAAGAACTTGATGGATTTTTGTATTGGCACCATCGCTTTTTGGCTAATTGGATATGGTATTATGTTCGGAGCAGGAACCGGATTTTTTGGAGCTTTTGAACCACTTTCAGAAGTAAACCATGCTCCGGCAGGTATTCCAAACTTAGCATTTTTCTTCTTCCAATTAGTATTTGCGGCTACGGCAGCAACAATTGTTTCGGGAGCAATGGCTGAACGTACAAAATTTAGCTCATATCTTATTTATAGCGCATTTATTTCTGTAATTATTTATCCTGTATCAGGTCACTGGATTTGGGGTGGTGGATGGTTATCTCAACTAGGATTCCATGACTTTGCCGGATCAACAGTAGTTCACTCTGTAGGTGGTTGGTTATCACTAGTAGGTGCAGCAGTATTAGGACCACGTATCGGAAAATACAAGAATGGAAAAACAAATGCTATTCCTGGTCACAACTTATTGATTGGCACATTAGGTGTATTTTTACTTTGGTTGGGTTGGTTTGGATTTAACCCAGGGTCAACATTAAGTCTTTCAAACCCTGAATTAGTGGCTAGAATTTTCGTAACAACAAATGCTGCAGCTGCAGCGGGAGGTTGCGCAACATTAGCTTTCACATGGTGGAAATATGGCAAGCCGGGTTTGAGTATGACATTAAACGGCGTATTGGCCGGATTGGTTGCTATTACTGCAGGTTGTGATACGGTAACACCAGGTGGCGCAGTACTTATTGGACTTATAGCAGGGATACTAGTTGTACTTTCTGTAGAATTCTTTGACAATGTAGCCAAAATTGATGATCCTGTTGGAGCTATCTCAGTACATGGTATCAACGGCGTATTTGGAACATTAGCAGTAGGGTTCTTTGCAAAAGAAAACGGTATTACCGGACTTTTTTACGGTGGAGGAACTGATTTAATTGTAACTCAACTTATCGGAATAGGCGCTGTAGCAGCATGGTCGATAGCTTGTGGTCTTGTGTTATTCTACGGACTGAAATACACGTTAGGTATTCGTGTTACTAAGAAAGAAGAAGAAAATGGTCTTGACTATTACGAACACGGAGAAAAAGCATACAATAACTAATATACATATTACTACTGGAAGTGCCCTAAACGAGGTGCTTCCGGTTTTATGTTTCACATACAGTACTCAAAGTAAAAAAAAATAAAAACGTTTAAAATAAGAGGTATAAAAGCAACGTTAGGTTCAAACAATAGAAACCTGATATATAAAATTTAAACGATTTCCCCAAACACGGTGAAACTGCTTACAACTAATCGTGTGTTTTTTAGTTTTATTGTTTCAAACAGGCTATTTCGTGAGAAATGGCCTGTTTATTTATAGACCCTTTAGTACTTTATCTGCATGCTAACCACAACATATGATTCGCATTTTTTTTAAACAATAATACATTTATTAACCGCCCAGACCCATATTTGACAAATTATATGTAACTTTGGCGGGTGCAAAATAAAAAAACAAAGCTCCTAGTGGGTTAAATTAAACAAGATAAGAATGAAAGATATTGCAATGATTCCTTTATGGTACTCTATTCCATTTGTAGTAATGCTTCTGGCTATTGCCGTCGGACCGCTTATTGCCGAAAAGTGGTGGGGCGAAAACAAAAACAAACTGCTTGTTTCTCTATTTCTAAGTATTCCGGTAACCATTTATATGTTGGTAAATGGTCTTTCCGAAAGCCTGATTGACACCGTAGCGTATGACTACATTCCGTTTATGGTTTTGCTCGGATCCTTATTTGTTATTACCGGGGGCATTCATTTGTCGGGTGATATTAAGGCCAGTCCGATTAACAATACACTATTTTTGGGTATAGGTTATGTATTGGCTTCTATTATGGGAACCACCGGAGCCGCCATGTTGCTTATCCGTCCGGTTATTACCACTAACCAGGAGCGTAGATATACGACTCATACCATATTGTTTTTTATTGCCACGGTGGCCAACTGTGGTGGACTTTTAACCCCACTCGGCGATCCTCCCCTATTTATGCTTTACCTGCGAGGAGTTGAATTTACGTGGTTTCTCAATTTGTTTCCACAATGGATTTTAGCAGGAACCTTGTTGCTGTTGATCTATTATTTTGTGGATCGGTATTATTACAAAAAGGAAGACTGGGTAGATATAGCCGAAGATTATATTCGGGTGGAACCAATTCGGGTATCCGGCAATATTAATTTCTTGTTTCTGATAGGTGTGGTTATCTCGGTTGCTTTTATCAACAAGGGAAACATTCCTCAGATGGGCGAAGAACATGCAGCTATCTGGCTGAAGTATCTTCGGGAAATCGTGCTCTTAGTTCTCACTGCCATGTCATTGTATTATACCAAAAAGGAAGTTCGCAACAGTAATAAATTCACATGGGAGCCTATCATTGAAGTTGCTTATCTGTTTTTGGGTATATTTGTAACCATGGCTCCCACATTACTTTGGTTGGCAAAAAATGCAGCAAGTTTTGGAGTAACCGAACCCTGGCAGTTTTTATATGCTTCGGGCACGCTAAGTTCATTTCTGGATAACACTCCTACCGCAGTTGCTTTTTATGATTTAGCACGCGGTTTAGTTAGCGGAGGATTGCCGCCGGCACTTTCGGGCTCAACAATGATAGCCGGAGTTCCTGAAATTATATTAAAAGCCATTTGTGTAGGAGCCGTATTTTTTGGATCCATGACCTATATTGGTAATGGCCCTAACTTTATGGTAAAATCTATTGCCGAAGAAAGTGGCATAAAAATGCCCGGTTTTTTTGCCTATATGTGGAAATTTTCGCTGATTGTACTTTTGCCTGTCTATATTTTGGTACAATTGATTTTTATATAGATTATTATCAGTACAAAAAATAAGTTGATTCGAATTGAATCAGTATAAAGCACAGCCAACTATTTTATTATAAATAGTTGGCTGTGCTTTTATTAAATATACATCTCGATACCAAAATGTAGTTTTTAGTAAAAACGAGTATTTACAATAGAATCAGCAGTAAAATCCAACCTCAATGTCGCTATTTTGAGTTAAATAATACCTTTTTGTTGTTTTTTATATGGTTTTGTTGTCATTTTGCTTGTGCAATTCAAAACAAAGGTATACTTTTGCAATCAAATTATTCAAATATACTACTTTTTGACACAAATAAGGCATTTACACAAGTAAAATGACAAATATTTCATACATTTATGTAAGAAGTAACAATAAATAAAAACAAATAAAACACGATTTATGAAAAAAATTGAAGCAATTATCCGCAAATCAAAATTTGAAGATGTAAAAGAAGCACTTTATGATCAAGGCATCGAATGGTTCTCTTATTGGGATATTACCGGACTTGGTAAATCGACAGAAGAGCAAATTGTAAGAGGTCAGGTATTTCAATCGAGCTACATTCACCGCAGAATGTTATCCATCGTGGTTCGCGACATTAATCTCGAAAAAACAATAAATGCCATTCTGGACTCGGCATGGACCGGCGAAACCGGAGATGGAAAAATATTTGTTTACGATATTGAAGACACATTCCGTATTCGTAACCGCGAATCAGGTCCGGATGCATTGTTTAACAAAGAATAAGAGAAAGAGATAATACAAAAGTTTAAGCATTTAGAAGAAAAAAGTTATGAAGAAAAATATTTTATCAATAATGGCTCTTTTAGCCTTATCAGTTTCTGCGCTATCGGCTCAAACGGCTGCGCCTGTTGCCCCCACTGTAGATGCCGGAGACACGGCATGGATGATTGTTGCCACTGCATTTGTGTTACTTATGTCTATTCCCGGACTAGCCTTATTTTATGGTGGTTTGGTTCGTCGCAAAAACGTACTGAACGTATTTATGCAGGTGTTTATCCTGGTAGCTGTTATCAGTGTAGAATGGGTGGTAATTGGTTATAGCAATGCATTTGGATCCAACTCTATTGAAGCACTTAAACCGTATATTGGTGGATTTGATTGGGCGTTTTTAAACAACATCGGCATTAGCGATTTAAGCCCTTATTTTATTTCACACTCACAAGTTGGACTTGATGGCGCTGCTGTAGGAACTATACCGCATATCATATTTATCATGTTCCAATGTATGTTTGCGGTTATTACCCCTGCTTTAATTATTGGAGCATTTGCCGAACGTATTAATTTTAAAGGCTTTCTAATTTTCTCTGTCCTCTGGTCTTTATTTATCTACAATCCTGTAGCACACTGGGTTTGGGCTGGTGATGGTTGGTTGTTTAAACTAGGAGCATTGGATTTTGCCGGAGGTACCGTAGTACACATCAATGCCGGTGTAGCTGCCATTGTTACAGCTATCATGCTTGGAAAACGTCGCGATTATAAAGGTCATGCTATACCTGCTCACAACATTACCTATGTGGTTATTGGTGCCGGTTTGCTATGGGTTGGTTGGTTTGGATTCAATGCAGGCAGTGGATTGGCTGCCGATGGATTAGCTGCTAATGCATTAATGGTTACACATATTGCTGCTGCCGCTGCCGCATTAACATGGGCTCTTTTGGATTGGATTATCGACAAACGTCCAACCATTGTAGGTATCAGTACCGGTGCAGTAGGTGGCTTGGTAGCTATTACCCCGGCTGCAGGATTCGTAGGCATTCCCGGAGCATTGGCCATTGGAGTGTTAGTATCGTTAGTATGTTTTTGCATGGTAGCTTATGTAAAACCAAAATTAGGATACGACGATTCGCTCGATGCATTTGGTGTTCACGGTGTTGGTGGTATTTTAGGCGCACTTTTAACCGGGGTATTGGCTTCACCTCTTATCCAATCGTCGTACAGTGGAGCTATTTACGGAAACTTCCACCAATTATGGATACAATTCCTGGCCGTGGGTGTAACAATAGTTTTCTCTGGTGTCGGTACATTTATACTGTTTAAACTTGTCGATAAATTGGTCGGACTACGCGCCTCGGACAAACATGAAGCCATTGGTCTTGATGAAACTCAACATGGCGAAACAGCTTACAACAACTTTGATTAATCAAACACCCATACACGGTGAAATTGGCTACAACGAATCGTGTGTTTTTTAGTTTTATTGTTTAGGGCAGATCATCTCGTGAGAAATGATCTGCCTATAGACAAAAAACGGATGCATTTGTCTAAAAAACAATATATTTTAGAATATTTATTCATCATGCAACCGTAAATAGCCTGTTATATTCAATTGTTTTGTATCTTTGCTGCATATTCAATCTGTTTTATACAAAAAAGCATTCAAAACCACAAAATATTGATTTATCAGTTTTATTGGCATTATAGTTTTAAATTGATATAAAAATAGATATTTTATTTTCAAATCAATATTAGTAAATCTTTTTTTTCAGAAATTGAGCATATTGTAGTGTAAAAACTATCATTTTAATTATTTTTGCACTGATTTAATATCATTACGAAAGAATAAGACCACAATTTAAAAATAAGAACCAAAAAATAACCCTCAAAAAATATAATTATGTCATCATTGAGATTTAACGCAGTAGAAGAAGCTTTTAAGAAAAAAGCCGTTGAAGTTATTGCCCCTTCAAAGTTTACTTCCGATTATTACGGAAAATATGTTTTCAATAAAGCCGCCATGGTAAAATATCTTTCAAAAGATACATTGAAAGCATTAAACAATGTAATTCAAAAAGGTGCAACACTTGATATCGCACTTGCAAACCAAGTTGCAGCAGGTATGAAACTTTGGGCTACAGAATTAGGAGCAACTCACTACACACACTGGTTTCAACCATTAACTGATGGTACTGCTGAGAAGCATGATTCATTTATTGACTATGCCGGTGCTCCGGGCGAATCTATTATCGAAGACTTTTCGGGAAAACTTCTTGCTCAACAAGAGCCTGATGCATCTTCTTTCCCTAATGGTGGTATCCGTAGCACTTTCGAGGCGCGTGGTTATACTGCTTGGGATCCATCTTCACCTGCTTTCGTAGTAGATGATGCGTTGGTAATTCCTACAATCTTTATTTCATACACAGGTGAATCTCTTGACTTAAAAGCTCCTTTATTGAAAGCATTGGCAGCAATTGACAAAGCTGCTGTGGCAGTTTGTCAAATGTTTGACCCTAACGTAAAGAAAGTTGTTGCTTACTTAGGTTGGGAACAAGAATACTTCCTGGTTGATGAAGGTTTGTACGCAACTCGTCCTGACTTAGTATTGACAGGTCGCACATTGATGGGACATGATTCAGCTAAAAACCAACAATTGGACGATCACTATTTCGGATCAGTTCCAACACGTGTTGCTTCTTACATGAAAGATATTGAGTTCGAAGCTTACAAATATGGTATTCCTGCAAAAACCCGTCACAACGAGGTTGCTCCTAACCAATTTGAGCTTGCTCCTATCTACGGAGAATGTAATTTGGCAGTAGACCAAAACTTGTTGATGATGTCTATCATGAAACGTGTTGCCCGTCGTCACGGATTCCGTTTATTGTTACACGAAAAACCATTTGCAGGTATTAACGGTTCTGGTAAACACAATAACTGGTCACTAGGTACTGATACTGGTGTTGTTTTACACGCTCCGGGAAAAACTGCTGAAGAAAACTTACAATTTGTAACTTTCTTGGTAAATACATTGATGGCAGTTCACAAACACAACGGTCTTTTGAAAGCGTCGATTATGACAGCTCAAAATGCTCACCGTTTGGGTGCTAACGAAGCTCCTCCTGCAATTGTATCAGCATTCCTTGGAACTCAATTGACTGCTATTCTTGACAAATTAGAAAACAGCACAAGCGAAGATGCAATTATTATTGATGACAAAAAACAACTACATTTAGGAATACCTCGTATCCCTGAAGTATTCTTGGACAATACTGATCGTAACCGTACTTCTCCATTTGCATTCACCGGAAACCGTTTCGAGTTCCGTGCAGTTGGTTCTTCTGCAAACTGTTCTTCGGCCATGGCTGCTTTGAACACGGCAATGGCAGCTCAATTGTTTGAATTCAAAGCTGAAGTTGATGCTAAAATCGCTAGTGGAGTTACAAAAGAAAAAGCAATCTTCGATGTTATCAAATCATACATTAAAGAATGTAAAGCAATTCGTTTCGACGGTAACGGCTATAGCGATGAGTGGAAAGTTGAAGCAGCAAAACGTGGTTTGGATTGTGAAACAAGCGTTCCAAAAATCATCGAAGCTTACACTAGCAAAAGCAGCGTAGAATTGTTTGAAAAAATGGGCGTTCTTAACGAAAAAGAATTACACGCTCGTAACGAAGTGAAATGGGAAACATATACTAAGAAAATCCAAATCGAAGCCCGTGTTTTAGGCGATTTGGCTATCAACCATATTATTCCTGTAGCAACTCGTTACCAATCACTTCTTTTGGACAACGTATACAAAACAAAAGCAGTATTTAGTGCCGATAAAGCTGATAAAATAGCTTCACAAGACATGGCATTGATCGAAGAAATTGCAGAACGTATTTCTACTATCAAAGACAATGTTGAAGCGATGGTTGAAGCACGTAAAGCTGCAAATATCATTGAACACGAAGACAAAAAAGCAACTGCATATCACGATGTTGTACTACCATATTTCGATGTAATCCGTTACAATATCGACAAACTTGAATTAGTTGTAGATGACGAAATGTGGACATTGCCTAAATACAGAGAATTGTTATTTATCCGATAATTGAAGGGTAAAAACATCTTTCAAAAATAAAGATAGTGGGAAGCCCAGGATGGGTCTCCCACTATTTTGCAAAAAACAATAAAACAAATTAACACAGCAGATTAGCTAAAAGCAACAGTTTTTAAGCGTATAACAAAGAAAAGCTATGACAACTAACTATTTAAACTCACAACACACTGACGAATATGAGCAGAAATCGCTATATTCGCCTCAGAACGAACACGATGCCTGCGGTGTAGGATTAGTGTTGAATCTACATGGAGAGAAATCACATGAGATTGTAGAAAACGGGCTTCAGGTACTTGAAAACATGGTACACCGTGGAGCCGAAAGTGCTGATAACAAAACCGGTGATGGTGCCGGTATCTTATTGCAAATACCTCACGAATTTATACTACTACAAGGCATTCCTGTACCCGCTAAAGGTAAATATGGAACTGGTCTTGTTTTCTTGCCTAAAGACAATAACAAAGCTGAACTTTGCTTGAACGTTATCAGAGAAAACCTCGAGAAAGAAGGCCTTACATTACTCGCTATCAGAGATGTACCTGTTAATAGCGATATTCTTGGAGCAATCTCCGCTTCGAATGAACCACAAACCAAACAAATCTTCGTAACCGGATCTAACTCTCAGGAGGATCTGGAGCGTAAATTGTACATGGTTCGCAAAAAAATCGAAAATTCCATTTCAAAATCAAATATATCAAAAGAACGTAGTTTTTACATTGTAAGTTTATCTACTAAACAGATGATTTACAAAGGAATGCTAACGTCTTTGCAATTGCGCGAGTATTTCCCCGACTTATCTGACAAGAATTTCACGTCAGGTATTGCATTGGTTCACTCACGTTTTAGTACCAACACCTTCCCTACCTGGGATTTGGCACAACCATTCCGCATGATGGGTCATAACGGTGAAATCAACACAATCCGTGGTAACCGTCAATGGATGGAATCGCGCGAAAGTGTATTAAAATCGGATCAACTGGGTAATTTGAACGATTTATACCCTATTGTTCAACCGGGAATGAGTGATAGTGCTTCACTTGATAACGTATTGGAATTCTTAGTTATGTCCGGCAAAAGCTTACCACATGCAATGGCTATGTTGGTTCCTGAAAGCTGGAATAAAAAGAATCCTATTTCTGATAATTTAAGAGCATTCTACGAATACCACAGTACATTTATGGAACCATGGGATGGTCCTGCATGTTTACTTTTCAGTGATGGACGTTATGCAGGTGGTTTGCTCGACCGTAATGGTCTTCGTCCTGCCCGCTACCTTGTTACACACGATGATGTGATGATTATTGCGTCAGAAACAGGTACTGTAGAATTTGAACCTGCACGCATCAAAGCCAAAGGTCGTTTGAAACCGGGTAAAATGTTGATGGTGGATACTGAATTAGGTCAGATTTTCTACGATAACGAATTAAAAGAAGGTCTTGCAAAAGCATTCCCATACCGCGAATGGCTAGACAGAAACTGTGTTGATATTGACAATATCTCTTCGGGTAGAAACGTGCGTAATGATATGGATAATTACCAAACATTACTTCACGCTTATGCCTACTCTAAAGAAGACCTGGAAAGATTGATACTTCCAATGGCAAATGATGGTTTTGAACCGACTTCGTCGATGGGTAATGATGTGGCATTGTCGGTATTTTCTGATAAACCACAGCGTTTGTTCAACTATTTCCGTCAACAGTTTGCACAGGTAACCAACCCACCCATTGACCCGATTCGTGAAGAATTGGTTATGTCATTGACCGGATACATTGGTTCTGTACATCAAAATTTATTACAAGCTGCTCCTGAAATTTGTAAAATGGTGAAACTGAAAAGTCCTGTTCTTACAAACTCTCAGTTCGACATATTGAGCAATTTACAATATAAAGGATTCTATACTATTTCTTTACCTATGCTTTTCGACCCTAAAACGGGAGCTGCCGGTCTTGAAAAAGCCATTCAGGAACTTTGCTTATCGGTTGAGAAAGCGGTTGATGATGGAAAGAATTATATCGTATTGAGCGACCGTGGTGTTGACGCTACCCATGCACCAATACCTTCGTTGCTTGCTGTATCTGCGGTTCACTTGTATTTGGTTCAAAAACGCAAGAGAATGCAAATCGATATCGTTGTTGAATCGGCTGAACCACGTGAAGTAATGCACTTTGCCTTGTTGTTCGGATTTGGAGCTAACGCTGTAAATCCATATATGGTTTTTGCAGTTATCAACGACAGAATCAAAGCAGGAGAAATTCCAATGGATATGGAAACTGCTAAGAAACATTATATCAAAGCTGTAAACAAAGGCTTGATGAAAGTATTGTCGAAAATGGGTAACTCTACATTGCGTAGCTACCGTGGAGCACATATTTTCGAAGCTGTAGGTATTTCTTCTCCATTCCTGAAAAAATACTTCAAAGGTATTTCTTCGGCTATCGAAGGTATCGATATAGAAGATGTTGCAAACGAAGTATTGAAACCACATAACGAAGCGTTTTTCCCTGCCGAAGGAAGTGATCCTACTCAGTTGGAAAACTTAGGTCAATATGCATACCGCAATAACGGCGAAAAACATGCATGGAACCCTGAAACCATTGCACGTTTGCAAATTGCAACAAAAACCAATGACTACGCTAAGTTCAAAGAATATGTAAAAGCGGTAGACGAAAAACCGGCACCAATATTTATTCGTGATTTGATGGATTTCAAACGCAATCCTATCGACATCAACGAAGTTGAACCTGCCGAAAGCATCATGAAACGTTTTGTTACCGGTGCAATGTCTTACGGCTCCATCAGTCGTGAAGCTCACGAAGCAATGGCAATTGCCATGAACATTATTGGTGGACGAAGCAATACCGGTGAAGGTGGTGAAGATCCTGAACGTTATAAACCACGTGAAGACGGTTTAAGTACTCGTAGTGCCATTAAACAGGTTGCTTCCGGACGTTTCGGTGTTACATCTGAATATCTGGTAAATGCCGATGAAATTCAAATTAAAATGGCTCAGGGAGCTAAACCCGGTGAAGGTGGACAATTACCCGGTCATAAAGTAGATAAAATCATTGCAAAAACCCGTCACTCTATACCGGGAATTTCATTGATTTCACCTCCACCCCACCATGATATTTATTCTATCGAAGATTTAGCTCAACTTATCTACGACTTGAAAAATATCAACCCGACCGCTATGATTAGCGTAAAACTGGTTTCAGAAACCGGAGTTGGAACAATTGCAGCGGGTGTAGCGAAAGCAAAAGCTGACTTAATCTTGATCAGTGGTGCCGAAGGTGGTACAGGTGCAAGTCCTTCAAGCTCTATCAAGCACGCAGGTTTACCTGTTGAGATTGGTTTAGCTGAAACTCAACAAACATTGGTGATGAACAACTTGCGTGGTCAGGTTCGTTTGCAAACCGATGGTCAGTTGAAAACAGGACGCGACATTATTATCGCTTCATTGTTAGGTGCTGAAGAATATGGTTTTGCAACAAGTGCATTGCTGATTCTTGGTTGTGTGATGATGCGTAAATGTCACTTAAATACTTGTCCGGTAGGTGTTGCTACGCAGGATGAAATATTGCGTAAGCATTTCACAGGAAAACATGAATACCTTGTAAATTTCTTTAATTTTATTGCACAAGATGTTCGTGAACACTTAGCTGAAATGGGTTATCGCAAACTAGATGATATTATTGGTCATGCAGAATTGCTGGAACGCAAAGTAATTGAAGGAAATTCTAAAATTAAAAAAGTAGATCTTTCTAAAATAATGTTTGCTCCAAAAAATATTGAAAATCTGGCTATACGTCATATTTCTGAGCAAGATCACAAATTAGATGCAGTATTGGATCGCGAGTTGATTAAAAAATCGCTTCCTGCATTGGATCTGTGCATGCCTGTACAAATCAAATCGAGAATTAAAAATACCGACCGTACTGTTGGAGCAATGCTTTCGGGCGAAATTGCGAAACGTTATGGACAAACCGGATTACCTACCGATACTATCAAAGCTTACTTTGAAGGTTCTGCAGGACAAAGTTTCGGAGCATTCCTTGGTAAAGGAGTTTATTTCCACTTAACCGGAGAAGCGAATGATTACGTAGGTAAAGGTCTTTCGGGTGGTAAAATTGTTATTGTAGCCCCACAAGAAAGTACTTTCAAACCGGAAGATAATATCATTGCAGGAAATACCTTGCTATACGGTGCTACTTCGGGCGAATTATATGTAAATGGTGTAGTTGGCGAGCGTTTCTGTGTTCGTAATTCAGGTGCTATTGCGGTTGTAGAAGGTGCGGGTGATCACTGTTGTGAGTACATGACCGGTGGACGTACCGTTGTCCTTGGACAAACAGGACGTAACTTTGCTGCCGGTATGAGTGGTGGTGTAGCTTACGTGCTTGATGAGATTGGTAATTTTGACTTCTTCTGTAACATGGAAATGGTTGAACTTTCGCTTATCGAAGACAGCATGGACAGTAAAGAAGTGCAAGGTTTGATTTCTAATCACTACAAATATACAGGTAGCCAACGTGCTAAGCACATTTTGGATAACTGGAGCAGTTATGTTGACAAATTCAAAAAAATCGTTCCTATTGAATACAAAAAAGTATTACAAGAAGAAAAGATGGAAGCTATCAACAAGAAAATTGCTCAGGTAGAACGCGATTATTAAACCCCTGAAATGGTTAATTGGTTGACTGGTTCATTGGTTAATTGGTTGATTGGGAGTAAACAATAAAGACTAATAAATTATAAAGACACCGCTCTTTCTACCCTCTCCTCAAGGAGAGGGGTTGGGGTTGGGTTACAATAAAAAACATCATGGGAAATCCAAAAGCATTTATAAATATACCCCGTAAGGACGCTGGTTACCGCCCTATAAACGAACGTATCTACGACTTCGGGGAAGTTGAACAGACATTAAACCGCGAAGACCGTAAACTTCAGGCTTCGCGTTGTATGGATTGTGGTATTCCTTTCTGTCACTGGGGTTGTCCACTGGGCAACAAAATGCCCGAATGGCAAGATCTTATATACAAAGGTCAATGGAAAGAAGCAGTAGAAAACTTGCACGAAACAAATAACTTTCCTGATTTTACAGGACGTATCTGCCCTGCTCCATGCGAGAAATCGTGTGTATTGGCATTGCACGACGCACCGGTAACTATCCGCGAAAATGAAGCTGCTGTTACAGAGGTAGCCTTTATCGAAGGAATGATCAAGGCTCGTCCACCAAAAACACGCACCGGTAAAAAAGTGGCAGTGATTGGTTCGGGTCCTGCCGGATTAGCTGCTGCACAACAATTAAACCGTAAGGGACACCACGTTACCATTTTCGAAAAAGACAATGGATTTGGTGGATTGTTGAGATACGGTATTCCAAATTTCAAATTGAATAAAAACATTATCGACCGTCGTTTAGCTCAGCTGGAAGAAGAAGGTATTGAATTTAAACCAAATACTGAAGTAGGAAAAGATGTTTCGGGCAAAGAAATCATGAAAAATTTCGATGCAGTATGTTTAGCTGTTGGTGCAGGTCATCCCCGCGACATTCAGCCCGAAGGTCGTGACTTGAAAGGCATTTACTTCGCTATGGACTTTTTAAGCCAACAAAATCAGCTTATCATGGGCGAAACGGTTGCCGACAAAGACATTATTTCTGCCAAAGACAAACACGTACTTGTAATTGGTGGTGGTGATACCGGATCCGACTGTGTTGGTACATCCATTCGTCAGGGAGCAGTGAAGGTTACTCAAATTGAGATTTTACCTCAACCACCGGTAGGCAAAAATCCTGAAACCCCCTGGCCGTTTTATCCAACTATCCTGAAAACATCCAGTTCACATCAAGAAGGTTGCGCACGTAAATGGGCTTTGAACACCAAACAATTTGTTGGTGTAAAAGGTCAACTTACCGAAGTAGTGGTAGAAGAAGTAGAATGGTCGAAAGATGAAAGCGGCCGTATGAATATGAAACCAACGGGTAAAACCGATACGATCAAAGCTGATTTGGTGTTCCTTGCTCTTGGATTTATTCACCCGGTTCACGAAGGTTTATTGACCGAGCTGGGCGTTAACTTCGATGGTCGTGGAAACGTGGCAATAGACAAGGAAAACAAAAGTAATGTTGCTAAGGTATATGCTGCCGGCGATGCTGCCCTTGGAGCTAGTTTAGTAGTTCGTGCTATTGCCTCGGGACGTAAAGTAGCTGAAGATATTCATAATTCCTTATAAAAGCTCCCTAAATCTTCTCCGTCAGTCGACGGAGGATTTTTAGACTTTTACAACGTTTGATAATCAGAGTATCAACCATGTTTTGTGTTACTCTGTGAATTAAAACTAAAGAACTCAAATAAATCAAATAAATGCAACTTAAGTCCTCCGTCGGCTGACGGAGATTTAGGGGGCTTAAAAAAGTATACTATGTGTGGAATTGTATGTGCATTTGATATAAAACAACAAGCCCAGGCTTTGCGGCCACAGGTATTAAAAATGTCTAAACGTATTCGTCACCGCGGGCCGGACTGGTCGGGCGTTTACTCTGATGACAAAGCCATTTTGGCACACGAGCGTTTATCGATTGTGGATCCGGAATCGGGAAAACAACCCTTGTTCAGCAAAGATGGAAAATTAGTGTTGGCTGTTAACGGTGAAATATATAATCATCAGGATATCCGCAAACAATTTGAAGGAAAATATGAATTTCTGACTAAA
Source organism: Paludibacteraceae bacterium (assembly GCA_942493025.1). Taxonomy (GTDB): domain Bacteria; phylum Bacteroidota; class Bacteroidia; order Bacteroidales; family Paludibacteraceae; genus Paludibacter. Next base: position 1,105,077 of record OW818663.1, on the reverse strand, counting down.
TCCGACTGTGAAGTAATTCTGGCGCTTTATCGCGAAAAAGGACCTAACTTCATGGAAGATTTGAACGGTATTTTCGCCTTTGCGTTGTACGACATCGAGAAAGATATTTTCATGATTGGTCGTGACCATATCGGTATTATTCCATTGTATCAGGGCTGGGACGAGGAAGGAACTTATTATGTAGGTTCTGAGTTGAAAGCGTTGGAAGGATATTGTACTAAAATTGAAGAATTTTTGCCGGGACAATATTACTATAGTCCGGATGGCAAACCTACTCAATGGTACTCTCGCGACTGGGAAAATTTTGATGCCGTAAAAGATAATGAAACCAGCATTGAGGAATTGCACGATGCACTGGAAGCAGCTGTAGAACGTCAGTTAATGGCCGACGTACCTTATGGTGTATTACTTTCGGGTGGTCTTGACTCTTCACTGATTTCAGCCGTTGCCATGAAAATTGCAGCTAAACAATCGGCAAAATCAGGAGGTGCATGGGGAAATCAACTTCACTCGTTTGCTGTAGGGTTGGTGGGTTCTCCCGACTTAGCTGCTGCCCGCAAAGTAGCCGACCATATCGGAACAATTCATCACGAAATACATTTCACGGTTCAGGAAGGTCTTGACGCCATCCGCGACGTGATTTACCACATCGAAACATATGATGTAACCACTATCCGTGCAAGTACTCCTATGTATTTGTTGGCGCGTGTTATCAAATCGATGGGTGTAAAAATGGTACTTTCGGGCGAAGGTGCTGATGAAATTTTCGGTGGTTACCTTTATTTCCACAAAGCACCAAGTGCTGAAGAGTTCCACAAAGAAACGGTTCGTAAAATTGACAAGCTTCACCTTTACGACTGCTTACGTGCCAATAAATCATTGGCTTCGTGGGGAGTTGAAGGCCGCGTGCCATTTTTGGATAAAGAATTTATGGATGTTGCCATGCGTTTAAATCCAAAAGATAAAATGTGCGGTAGAAACGGTGATGGAAAAATGGAAAAATGGATTTTGCGCAAGGCCTTCGAAAGTTATTTACCGGAGAGTGTGGCCTGGCGTCAAAAAGAACAATTCTCGGATGGTGTAGGCTATAACTGGATTGATACTTTGCGCGCTATGACTACCGACCTGGTATCGGACGAGCAAATGGCTAAGGTAAATGAAACTTTCCCTATCAATCCTCCGATGAACAAAGAAGAATATTACTACCGTACTATTTTCACCGATTTCTTCCCATCGGAAGCAGCGTCGAAATGCGTACCTTCGGTTCCTTCGGTTGCATGCTCCACTCCTATCGCGTTGGAATGGGATGCTGCTTTCAAAAATTTGAACGATCCTTCAGGACGCTCGGTTATGGGTGTTCACGAAGATGGATACAAATAAATTCATAATGCATAATTGATATAGAAAGGCTGATCTGAATTACTCAGGTCAGCCTTTTTTATTATCCATTACCGGATTTGAAGAGTGCAAAAACCAACTTTACAACCGTACTAGCCAACTTTACAGCCCAGAAACCAACTCTACAGTCATACAAGTCAACTTTACAGCCGCGAAATCAACTCTACAACCGTATAAGCCAATTTTACAACTGCGGAGTCAACTCTGCAACCGTATAAACCAACTTTACAACTACGGAGTCAACTCTACAACCGTATAAACCAATTTTACAACTACGGAGTCAACTCTGCAACCGTATAAACCAACTTTACAACCGCGAAATCAACTCTGCAACCGTATAAGCCAATTTTACAACTGCGGAGTCAACTCTGCAACCGTATAAACCAACTTTACAACTGCGAAATCAACTCTGCAACCGTATAAACCAACTTTACAACCGCGAAATCAACTCTGCAACCGTATAAGCCAATTTTACAACTGCGGAGTCAACTCTGCAACCGTATAAACCAACTTTACAACTACGGAGTCAACTCTGCAACCGTATAAACCAACTTTATAACTGCGCAATCAACTCTACAATCGTATAAGCCAATTTTACAACTGCGGAGTCAACTCTGCAACCGTATAAACCAACTTTACAACTGCGGAATCAACTCTACAATCGTATAAGTCAATTTTACAACCGCGCAACCAACATTCCAGTACTAAGGTGCAGCGCACCGAAAGCTTTGTAGAGGTGCAGCGCACCGAGATATACATTCCCAAAACCAGGAGTAGACTACAAAATGGATATTCATATTTCAAAACCCACACCACAAATGCCCCGACAATTCAATGAATCAAATTGTATTTTTTTAATATAATTACAGTTGTTAGTCCAGATTATTATTTTTACTTTTACCACGTTTCTTTACATAAATAACTTATTTACCATCTTAATTCTAACTAAAATGAACAATTACCAAAAAGCAAGACTCAGCTCCAACAAGCAGATTGTGATCGAAGCTGAAAACCATGCAGCCGAAGTAGCTGTTATTCCAACTTTCGTAAAAGGCATTGAACAACTGAAAGTTATCAATAGTGAAATTGATCAACTATCCGTGATACAAAGTGAGGATCTGACCGGAATTACCGAAGACAAGAACGAAGTACTGCAAGAAGTCATCGATTATCTGATTGAAGTTTCAGGGGCTATCCACTCCTACGCCGGCCAACAAGGCAACAAAAGCCTGCAAGCACTGGTTAACTTCAAACCTTCAAAAGTAGAACATTTGGACCGGCACGAAATTATCAATGTGGCCACTACTGTGCTCAATGAAGCCCGCAAAATAGTACCTAGCGCTCTAACCAACGAAGGAATCACTCCCGAAGAGATTACCCAATTCGACAATGTGCTTACCAAGCTAAAAAGCTACAGCAACACACGCCACACAGCAGGTATCGACCAAAAGGACGTCACCCGTCGTATTGCTAAGTTCTTTGCCCAAGCTACCGACATTAAGAAAAACACCCTCGAGCGTCTGGCTCCGCAGTACGAACGCAAAGCACCTGAGTTTTTCAACAAGTACAAAACAGCAGCTAACGTAATGTACCGCCGTGCCGCTAAGAAAACCGACGCGACTACCCCAGAGGCTAAAGCGTAAAAACCTGAACTTTCCCAATCTCAGTCAGTACGGCAGATTGGGAAAGTTTTTTGATATAAACACACATAAACTGCACCTTAAGTGGAAATATGCGAACAAGGAGTTCACATAGCGGAATTTAAGTTCGCATAGCAGTTCGTTGAACTAAACCGTTCCGGTAAATGAGAATAGTGATAATTTTGAAGCTTACAAACTTCAAAAAATATCATTATGAATCAAAACAAATCTTTCCAGAGTTTGCAGACCAAAGAGATGCAAATTCGCAATTACAGTCCACGCACCATTGATACCTATTGTAAACTGCTTTGCAATTTAGAAAAAGAATTTGGGAAATCATTGTATGAGATTACCACCGAAGACTTTAAATCGAAGTTGCACTTCATGATTACCAAGAAAGGGGCCTCTACCTCCACTGTAAATCAACTTATCAGTGCATTCAAAATCTTTTATGTAGATGTTTGTCATCGAGAATGGGAAGAATTTCATGTAAAACGACCACGCTCAGAGAAAAAACTACCTATTGTCTTGTCATTAGAAGAAGTCGGGCGGATGATTTCTGTAACAAATAATTTGAAACACAAATCCATCCTTATGCTTACTTATTCTGCCGGCTTACGCAGAATGGAAGTGTTGCAAATCAAACCAAAAGACATTGATTCGCAGCGCATGCAGGTTCGGGTAGTACAAGGAAAGGGGAAAAAAGACAGATATACTATTCTCTCTCAAAAAACACTCGAAATACTCCGTGAATACTACAAGGCAGAAAGACCAACAACGTTTCTTTTTGAGTCCAGCAGACATAAAGGACAGCCCTTGTCAGAAAGATCCATGGAACATATCGTTAAGAACAGTGTAAAAAAGGCAGGTATAAAAAAAGATGTTTCATTTCACACCTTGCGCCATTGTTTTGCTACGCATTTATTGGAAGCAGGCGTAAACCTGAGGCAGATACAACAGTTCATGGGTCATACTTCGTTTAAAACCACAGCCGTATATTTGCACGTAGCTCATATAAAAACCAATGAGTTTACTTCTCCATTGGATAAAATAGACTTGTATTGATTTTATCCAATGGGAAATAAAAAGCAAACCATAGAAATTGCTGACATTTTCCGGGATTACAAACACGACTTAGCAGACAATCTTACTCTTTGTGCTGTTCAGCAAAAAGCTTTTGATGATATTGTAACTTGCCGGACATCCGAGCTGGGTGGCCATGCTTTATACTGCAATAACTGTGATAATAAGGTTCAATCATACAACTCGTGCCGTAATCGTAATTGCCCCAAATGTCAGTACATAAAACGAATGCAATGGGTGGATAAGTTAGCTGCGAATCTTCCTGCGGTAAAACATTTTCATATCGTGTTTACCATTCCATCCTGTCTGCATAATTTATTTTATCTCAATCAACAAGTTTCTTACAGCTTATTATTCAAAGCCGTCGGAAAAACATTGGTTCAATGTGCTAAGAATACGGAATATCTTGGAGCGCAAGCCGGAGCTGTTGCACTGCTGCATACCTGGGGGCAAACTCTGGCATATCATCCACATATCCATACCATAGTTCCTGCCGGTGGATTATCGGATGATGGAATGGAATGGATACCCAGTGCCAAGAAGTTTTTTGTTCCGGTAAAGGTGTTGAGTGCTGTTTTTCGGGGTATTCTATGTCGGTTATTGGAAGAAGCTGTCAATAAAGGAGAAATAAAACTCCCTGAGGATACTGCCTGTTTTCAAACACTGAAAACAAAATGCTATAATAAGAAATGGGTAGTATATGCCCAAAAGCCGTTTTCTTCGCCTGACAATCTTATCCGTTATCTGGGAAATTACACCCATCGAGTAGCTATTAGCAATCACCGTATTATCGATTACAAAGATGGCAAGGTCACTTTTTACTACAAAGACAACAAAGCAGGGGGAACAAGAAAAACCATGACTTTGGAGGCCGATGAGTTTATCCGACGATTTATGCAACACGTTTTGCCATCGGGATTTTGCAAAATCCGCTACTTCGGGTTTATGGCAATGTGTAATATGAAGACACAACTCAGTTTGTGCTATTCACTTATTCTAACGCCGGCTTACTTATCTAAATTAGATGGATTACAAGCTCTGGAAGTATTACAAATACTATCAGGGAAAGATCCTATTGTATGTACAAAATGTAACAAAGGCAAATTGACTATAATTCCAAATAACATGGACTTACCCTTAGAACCGGGATAAAGCTATTTAATACAAAGGCGTTCTTTTTCTTTATTGACAAACCCACGCGATGATGATCAAAATCATGCTGGAAAAGTTATGTCCTTATGTGTCGTGAAATTAGTATAAAACAAATTAATATGCTCATAAAACTACCTTGTTACAACCTTTTATACCCTAAACCAAAAACAAAAATACCACCCTTTTATTTACTTCTCCCATAGCAATCGGTTCCGTTCAACTCTGTTTTATTCACCATTTCCGTCCGTACATTAAATAAATTTTGTTTTTATTCGAAATGTTGTAACTTTTAGTTAACTTTGACTCGCGAAAACGATGAATAAAACACTAAGATGTTAGCGGTAAGTGCAAAAAAAGAATAAAAACGACATGAATCTATACAAAAGTGACATTGAGAAACTTGACTTTATTATTGACAAATTAGTTGAAACTGGACAACCAGTTTGTTGTCAACATTTAATTAACGCTGGTTTAATAGATAAACAAAACAACAATAAATCTGAATTAGAATTTCAAAGACTTATAACATTCATTGAACATTACAACGTCGCTAAAGTTACACACAGTAACATTTCATGGGACACTGTAGAAGCTAATAAAAATACGCATAAATTCAAAGAAGACGGAGGATTTAAAAATATAATTCAGGAAGAATTAAATAAGCGCAAAAAAGAAGAGGAAATAGAAACTCTTTCTGTAAAAAAACTAAAATCGGACACTAAACTTTCAAAATGGCAGGTTAAGACATTTTGGTTTGTTTTTATATTTGGTTTATTCGGATTCATTTTTGGAATTTACAATTTTATAGAAAACCTAAATAAAAAAGAACTAATCGAAGAATTAAAACAAGACAACCAAGATACCCAAGAAGAAGTATCCAGATTGCGTACTTTAATTTTAGACCGAAAAAAGGTTTATCGTTTGCATAGCTCCAAAACTCAAATTGACTCTTTAATACGGAGATAATATATTTTTTCATACTGACTGACTCTTTGAATGTTACTAAAAATAAACAAAAAAAATAATTGACAACCAAGCACCTAACCGCTAACACACGCTCTCTGTTCATTGGCTGGCTTACGTGTATTCCGGCAGTTTTGCTCCCGCAAACCGCCATTGCCCATAGCTCGGCCGTTATGTGCAACAGCAAGAAAAAATAAAGAGCGACTTTGTTGGCATGAAAAATCTTAGAAGAACTGTCCGCTACTACTCGACTTTTTGACTTTTCTGTAGCGACAGAATTTGCTCGTTGTTCGAGTTTTGCTCGGCGGACAATTCCTCGCAGATTATAAAATGAAGAAAAAACAGAATAACTATTTATCATTTCGACTATTGAACATAACTACAAGATACAAGAAGAAGAGATTAAAAATAGAGCTTTAAAAAATATCAAATGAACGAAAAACACGACTTAAAAGACAGATTCTTCGAATCCAATAATGATTTAATAGAGTTGTTTAATGAATTGTATAAGAACTATGATTTATTAAAAACAGAGAATGCAAATTTGATTAATAAGAATGTTGAAGCCACTTTGGAAATAAACACAAAGTTTGGAATTGTTAATTTGGCAAAATTAAACGGAGAAGCTACATTTGACGCAATCAACTATTTTAATAAATTATGTCCGTATTGCAAGACTGATTTATATGGTGGACATTTAAGAAATAATTATGAGATTGATCATTTTCTACCAATTGCCAAGGGCGGTCAAGATGTTCCGTGGAATCTGCTGCCTATTTGCAGGAACTGTAATCGAAAAAAAAGGAGATAAATTTCCATATAATTATTTAGATGAAACAACATATAATGAATGTAAAAAATACTTGGAGGGTGTATTATTCAAAATAACAAACAGTCATGAAGACAGACTTCAAAGAGATGAAATCATTCATAATCTCTTAATGAATTTAGCTTCAGAAAAACTTACAATTAAAGCATTCATTTCTGAACTTTACCTTCTATTTAACATCCAAATAAGTTCTAAACAGAATTTCGATATTGATTTTAATAACATTGTTCAAGAAATAAAATTGAATAAAAATCAACTATTTGGAGAGCTTTGTGGAACTTATACAACTACAAAAAAAGTAGCTAACAGTCTATTTAAGAATAAACCTACAAAAGAGCAGCAAAACTCAGTTAAAATTGCAATGAGAGAACTATTTAATGACTGTAGAAATAAAAGTAATCCATCTTATTACTCTGTCTCTGAGTGTAGAGGTAAGTTGGATACAGCTGAACAGTCAGAAAGCTTAAATATATCCGAAAAATAAATCAATATGCCTTGTCCTCGCGGATATATAGCCATTACTTGCTTGCACAAAAGTGCGGACTGGTCGGTGGGATTTGTAATCCCACCTCTTTGTATTCTTAGGATCTGTGATCCGTTCTTTCCGTCGCTGACGCGGTTCTGTGAACCGTGACAAACAATATGAAAAGAAGCATAGGTCCCTCGCTGTCGCGGTTCTGTGAACCGTGACAAACAATATAAAAGAAGCAAAGGTCGCAGAGACATACGCTAACGGAAGAATATTAATAAAAATAGTGATATGAAGAAACTTATTATCGTTTTACTTATTATTTGTGGTATAAAAGGAGTTGCTCAAAACTCGACAACTTATAAAATTGAGAGCTTGACTCCGCCATCAAAACTTTTAGACCAAAGACCCTCTATTGACGCTTTCAAATTTTCTGCTAAACAGATTGAAAAAAGCGCAAAACTGCCTGACAGTTTGGTGATTTTTGGAGAACATCCATTCTTGACTGGAATTTTGACAGCATATAAACAACATAGACCATTTGTACTGTCGCCAGACATAGTTTGGCTATTAATCAGTCAAGGGTTCGCCAGACACATCACGAACAATGCAGAAGTGCTTCGAAGCCAGATTGTAAACTTTAAAAATAAGAAAAAACTTACAATTGTTTCAAATGAAATTTTCATTGGGAATACTAACAGCAATTGGGAATCTGTTTTTCCTCAGTTTACGAAGCAAATAAGTGATTACACCGGCAAAGAATTGACTAATATTCTCTTATCAGATTTCACTACAACTACTCCTACAACGCGAATTGTAAGTGAAATTACAGTAATGGAAGCTGTAAAAGTATATTTTGATTATGATGTAATAGTAATTGGTTGTGGAATTCCCCAAATTACTATTGAAGGAACAGTGCAAGATTGGGAAAAAGTACTCGAAAAAACAAAATACATTTCAAGATACAAACTTGAATGGTGGACAAATGAACTTCAACCGATATTGAAGCAGATAATAGAAACTAAAAAGGGAAGATTTGAAAAGAACTTTTGGATGAATATGGTTAAGGCTCATACTCTAAAAGAATATGGTTCTCCAACATCAATTGATGGATGGATAATAAAGTTCTTCCCATACACCAAAGAAGGTTTAAGGAGTGGATTAAAACCAATTACTAAGATTGATAATTTGGCGCCCGAAATTGTTAAAGTACCATTTACATTAGAAGATATTCTCAACAAAAAAAGCTATAAAATGGAGTTCTTAGGAGGTTTTGTTGGACTTTCTCAAAATAAAGCAGACTTTACCTTGAAACCAGAAATTGGTTGGTGTATCAATAATGTAAATACTTTTGACCCCAAGAACTCAAGCTTCAACAATCGAACAGAAATGGATAATATATCGTTATTAGTTACTGATTCTGTTCCAGAAGAAATTTATTCTTTAAAGAAAATAGGCTTTCTTCATTTGATTTTTTATCATCACATAAAAATATCCAAAAGACTTACCAATATCCAAATTGATAATCTTGAATTATATGGAATAACTACCAAAGAAGAAGAGGAGCAAATCAAAAAACTTTTTCCTAAAACAAATCTGAAGATAAACGAATATTAGAATAATAACAAACCCTGTTCAGCGTAGTTTGTTCGGCCAAGCGTTTTCTCCCCTCGTTTGCAACAAGGGGAGAAGAGATATAATAAACCGCCTTTAATTGAATGAAATTATTTAAATGAAAATAGCAATAACAGGAGCGCATGGAGTTGGAAAAACAACCCTAGCGGAATAGCTTCAGGAATATCTGGTTGATTACGAATTCAGAATGGAACCTTATCACGAGTTGGTCGAATTAGGATATGAATTTTCGGAGCAACCCAATGTATCTGATTTTTTAGAACAACTTGACTATTCAATAAAGCAAATTTCGACTAGTGATCGTAATGTAATTTTTGACAGATGCCCGATTGATTTTTTAGCGTACATTCAAGCTATTGATGGCCCGGGCAATATACAGTCGATCTATAATAAAGTTGAGAGTATACTATCGGAATTAGACTTGCTTGTATTTGTACCGATAGAAGAACCTGATTTAATAATAGGTGATACATCAGATTTTCAAGAACTCAGAGATAATGTAAATGAAATAATAGTGGATTGGATTGGGGATTTTGGAGTTGATGTAATCGAAGTTAGAGGTACTTTGCTGAATCGACGGGACCAAATACTAAGTAAAATTATTCATTGATAAAGAAAATATTATCTTTGGAGAGTGCACCAAACGAGAATTTTGTTGGGTCTCGCAATTCCTCAGTTCAGCATAGCTTATTCCCCTCGCTGGCGCGGTTCTGCAAACTCCTTGTCCTCGTGGATATATAATCATTACTTACTTGCACAAAAGTTTGGGCTGGTTGGTGGGAACCAATGGTCAGCGTAGCTAATTGTAATCCCACCTCTTTGTATTCTTAGGATTTGCCTGCCGCAAGCAAATTTGTAATCCGCCCTTTTCACAGGTTCGGTGCTACGCACCTTATAATTAGCTTTTTTTTAAATTCTACAAATGGTTCGCAACTACGTTGCTATTAGGTGCGTAGCACCGTACTATTTGTAGAAAAGTGAAACATGCAAAACAAAGGTGCGTAGCACCGAACATAAAATGTAGATTGAAATAAGAACGCCGCTGGTGCGATTCTGTGACCCGTGACAATACAGAAAAAGATAAGAAACTTTCATTTTGAATAGCGCAGGTCGAGACCTGCGCTAGCGAGAGGAATGATTACAAGAAAGTTTTTTCGACAGATTTTTTTTCATTTCGACAACCCAGCGTTAAACAAAATTGTATATTGATATTTATTTGTAAATTTGCTATCAACAACAAAAATTTTCAATACAACAAGACAAATTAAGAAAAAATGAGTAACTCAAAAATATCCATACGTTTTTTTGATGACCGTGAAGTGCGTGCCCTATGGGATGAAGAAAATGCTAAATGGTGGTTTTCTGTGTTAGATATTGTTGCTGTGCTTACTGACCAAAACGATTATACTAAAACCCGCAATTATTGGAAATATCTCAAAGCGAAACTAAAAAAAGAAAATAGTGAGTTGGTTAGTGCCACTACCCAACTGAAACTTTTGGCAAATGACGGTAAGAGGTATTTAACCGACATGTTAGATTATGACGGTATTATCGCATTGGGTAAAGAATTCCCCGGAAAAAAAGCAACCTCAGTTTAGCGTAGTTGTTAGGCCAAGCGTCTTTCACTTGGTCGTAGATGGAACTTGTCCGTCCATTGATGGAAGGAAGTTTCCAGACTTCCAAAAAATACAAGGCAGAGCATTGTTTCTAACCCGACGTAGTCTGGAGATACGCCGAACAAGGGTCGTTAGTTTTATAACAAAAAAATATTTCATGAAAATTATAAATGTGTATTATGTTATCTGGTCTAGCATAATAGTGACTTTTAGGAAGAAGAATCCAGAGCTTAATGAGAAGGAGGTAAACTCTAAATTGATACTCATCATATCAATAGTTAATGCAATGAACGTTTGGATATTTGTTTTTATATTTAAAATTTTTAGAATCTTGGAAATGAAACAACTTAAGATAAATGTTTTACCTCTAAAACAATTAAATGATTCACTATCCTTTTTAATACAATATGTTTTACCTTTTATTATTATCAACTATATTTTCATATTTCGTAAGAAACGCTACAGACTACTCATTGAGAAATATTCAACAAAAACAAAAAATTATGGTAATATATATCTATATTCCGTAATTATTTTCACTACTATTACTGTATTGGCTTATGGGTTTTACTCTGGAGGTATTTTTAGAATTAATTAAAAAAGCAACCTCAGTTCAGCGTAGTTTGTTCGGCCAAGCGTCTTTCACTTGGTCGTAGATGGAACTTGTCCGTCCATTGACCGGAAGGAAGTCTCCATAATTCCATATATTGATAAACAAAAATACAACTGATTCGTCGGAAGAATGGAAATTATGCCGAACGAGGATATATCTCGGTGCTCTGCACCTCTTTTATTTCTTTCCTACTTTATCCTACAAAGATTTCGGTGCTCTGCACCTTGTTGGATAAAACTCAAAGGGACAGAGTCCCGTGATATTTGTAGAAATTAGTCAATGGTACAACCCAGAAGAGGTGCAGGGCACCGAGATATTTCTTTTAATCGGGTATAGTGAACCTTCGCTTGGTCGTAGCTATGGAAGTCTCCTGACTATTGATAAACAACAATAGAAGGCACCCCCCTTACTTCTAACCCTATGTAATCTAGAGAGTAAAACGAACATAGGAGTACCGTAAACGAGAATGCCCAACTTTATTCTAACTACCATATAAAATTCCCAGCCAAAAGGATGACATTTCATACATTGCTCAATAATGACTTTGGCCTAAACTCTACTGTAAATTTTCTTTGTAATTTTATGACAGTTATGTTACGATTTCTTTAATTAAATTGCTATTTGATTTTGAAATGCAACAAAAAACTAGTATTTTTGTGCCGAATTATCATAAAATTGATAATAATACGCAACAATGCGAGGAGTTTTTTCTAAAATATGCAGACAGAAAATAAGATTAGTAGAATGAAAATGATGAATGGTAACGAAGCAGTTGCCAGAGGTGCCTTTGAAGCAGGCGTGAAAGTTGCTTCCGGATTCCCGGGTACTCCTTCCACAGAAGTAATGGATTATACCCAACAGCGATACCCTGATATCTATTGTGAATGGTCGACGAATGAGAAAGTGGGTTTAGAAGTAGCCATTGGAGCTTCATTTGCAGGTTATCGTAGCCTCGCAGTAATGAAAACAGTGGGTTTACATGTGGCAGCAGATGCATTGGGTGGAGCCGCCGGCAGTCAGATCAATGGTGGCCTGGTATTGGTGGTTGGCGATGATGTAGGCCGTATTGCGGGTGATGACTATAACGATGTTCGTCATTATGGCAACATGTTTAACATCCCGGTACTGGAGCCAAGTGACAGTCAGGAGGCCAAGGATCTTATGGTTAGAGCATTCGAGATTAGTGAAGAATACAGTACGCCGGTTATACTTAAAATCACATCGGTAATATGTAAAACTACCAGTGCAGTTGCTATCGACGAAAGCATTACTTACAAAGTAAAATGCAGAAGTAAATATAAGGTAAGTTTCAGCAAGGTTATCATGACCACCATGATGATGAATGCAAAAGGCTCCGAGCATCCAAAGTTGACCAAATGTTTTCACGATTTTCCGGCACAAATGAAGCGCCTGGCTGCCGACAGCAACGACTTCGCTATTAATAAACTGGAGTTGAAGGGTAAAAAGATCGGGGTAATTACAGCAGGAACGCCTTACTTTTACACCAAAGAAGTTTTGCCCGATGCCTCGATTTTAAAAGTGGGCATGGTTATGCCGCTTCCTGAAAAGCTGATTCGTGAATTGGCCGAACACGTAGAGAAACTCTATGTGATTGAAGATGGTCATGACATTATGGAAAAGAATATCAAGGATTTGGGCATTTCGGTCATTGGAAAAGCTTTATTCCCCAAGTTCCCCGAAATGACGCGTTTTACACCGGATATTATTGAGGAAAAACTCATTCCGGACGCTCCAAAAAGAACGCCTATGGAAGGCATTCCTTTCCGACTGCCGGTTAGTTGCGCAGGATGCTCTCATCTCTTTATTTCACAAATATTACGAAACCATAAAATCAAGGCGGCTTCCGATGTTACCTGTGGACTAATAGGTTGCTTCCCTCACATGGAGGCTTATCAACTACAAAAATGCATGGGGTCGAGCATTGCGCTGGCGCATGGTTTCAACGTGGCAACCGATCACAAAGAAAAATTTGTGGGTATGATAGGCGATGGTGGCTTTTGGGCAACCGGCATCAACGGACTGATGAATCTGATTTTCAATGACAGCCAGTCAACTACCATTATTGTTGACAATAGCTGCCTGGCAATGACCGGTGGTCAGCATGTGGCCTCCAGTGAGTTTGGGTTTAATTATAAACCGGAGAATAAACTTGAAATTGCCAAAGTATGCGAAGCCATTGGTGTAAAAGATATTGTAACCGTGGATGCGTACGAATTTGAAAATCTGGAAAAAGCCATTTTAAATGCAGTTAAAGCAAATACAAATTCGGTAGTTATTGTAGAAAAACCCTGTGTAACTAAATTTAAGCTGCCTAAAGGTGACGCTTACTCTATTGATCAGGATCTTTGTACGCAATGTCGCAAGTGTATAAAAATCGGATGTTTAGCTATAGAGAGTAAAAAAGGCAAGGACGGAAAAGTTGAAATAGTTATTAACGAGGATCTTTGTGTAGGCTGTGGATTATGTTCTACGGCTTGTAAGTTTGACGCCATAAAATCATAAAAATGCAGGACACAGGAAAAAATATTATCATAGCTGGTGTGGGAGGACAAGGAATTCTCCTTTTCAGCAACCTCTTAAGCAAGTACTATATGAAACTTGGTTACGAGTTAAAAATATCGGATGTAATTGGATTAGGACAACGTGGTGGAGGTGTCGAAAGTCATTTCCGCTATTCAAACAAGCCGGTTTTATCGCCTTTTATCAAAGCGGGCGATGTGGATTACCTTTTATCATTTGAACAAACGGAAACTCTCCGATATTTGCATTGCCTGAAAGATGATGGCATCGTTTTTTCAAGCACGTTTGAATTGTCCACTTCCAGCGTTAATACCCGTCTGGAAAAAGATATGCCCGAATCTAAAACCGAGCTAATAAAGCAATCGGGAAAGAAGACATTTATTATTGATCCCGATGAGAACAAAAGCTCGGATTTTGATATCAGCAAGATGATGAATATCGTTATGCTTGCATTTTATGCTGAATTCAGAGGCTATTCACATGAGGAAATGATTCAAATAGTGAAAGAAAGCGTTCCCCAAAAGTTTGTTGAAGGAAATATAAAGGCATACGAAAAGGGAATATCGATTGCCCGGGCGGAACTGGCGTGATATAATAAGTTGACCCCCAACCCCCCAAATGGGGGCTACAGAGTTCGACTAATAGATTGTTCTCGTTTTACAAAAATTTACATACCATGTCTTAAAGCCCCCATTTGGGGGTTTGGGAGTCAAAGGAAAAATACATGAAATTACCTAAAGGTGTAATACTGCTGGATAGTTTAGGTGATTTACAACCTGACAACACAAATCCGATACTTGTCTGCGGGTCGCACTGCGGTGACAATGGAACTTTTGCCCGAAAGCTAAAAAACTGCCGGGTTAAAGCTGTTTTTCTCAACAATGCAGGTGTAGGCAAAAATCAGGCTGGTATCAGTGGTCTCTCACATTACGATGCTGAAAATATTCTGGCCTGTGCTGTTGATCACTACAGCGCTGAAATTGGTGTTGCCCGAGATACCTGGGAAAGCGGAATCATAAGTCACACCAGTACTCTAGCAGAAAAAGTCGGAATCAAAATCGGTGACACTGTGAAAGAAGCCGTTGCCAGAATAATCAATCTGATTGATATGGCTGGTTCGACTCAAAAAAACAAGAATTTTGAATCTTTTATTAATGAAAAGGAAGATAACAGTAATAAGGTAGCCCTAAAAAAACAAATTCAAACACAAATTGATGGAGTGAGCATTACTGTAGCTGATAGCATCACCTTTTTAAACGAGAACAATGAAGGCGATATTGTTGTATGTGGCTCGCATGGTGGGGTAAGCGCAGGGCATTATGCTCAGAAACATCGCCTTAAAGCCGTATTCTTTAATGATGCCGGAATCGGTAAAAATAATGCAGGTATAAAAAGTCTTGAATCTCTAAGTGACGCAGGAATCCTTGCATGCACGGTTGACTGCATGAGCGCAGAAATTTTTAACGGACAGGACATACTTGATAATGGCATTATCACCGTTTGTAATCAACTGGCAAAATCCAGAAATATCAAAGAAAAAATGACGGTTAAAGAGGCCATTAAATATTGCAACTTCAATTGCCGTTCCAGCAATTGATAAAAAACACGACATTATATTGTTACTTGTATATTGTAACTGAAAACGGCTGATCTGATTAATTCAGGTCAGCCGTTTATAATTGATGTATCTTCACCTCAGTTCAGCGTAGTGTATAAAAATGACAAATGCGGAGAATAAACCTTTGTCTGTCCAAGCCTCTTTCGCTTGGTCATAGCAAGAACTTATCCGTTCATTGACGAAAGGAAGTCTCCATACTTCCAAATTGATAAACAAAGATGCTGATTTGTCAGAGGAATGGAAATTATGCCGAACGAGGATATATATCGGTGCTCTGCACCTCTTTTATTTCTTTCCGTATCCTACAAAAATTTCAGTGCTCTGCACCTTGTTGGATAAAACTCAAAGGGACAGAGTCCCGTGATATTTATAGAAATAAGTTTTGTAACTTGTAGATAATTGAACACTTGATTGCCAAATTTGTTAGAGTTAGAAATAATTTTCGAAGACTCCGACCTACAGGAATTTGAGAATTTATAGTATTGAATTAATGATATAAAAAGTAGCAATATGGCAAATAACACAGTAAATCTGCACCGGGTTTTTGCAGCTCCGGTAGAAAAAGTATTTAAAGCATTCACAGACGCCGATTCAATGGCTTCCTGGTTGCCACCATATGGATTTGTATGTAAAATACATAGTATGAATTTAAAAGTTGGAGGGACCTACAAAATGACGTTTACTAATTTTACCACAGGTAATGGACAAACATTTGGTGGCGAATATTTAGAAATTATCCCTAATGAGCTTTTAAAATATACCGACCAATTTGACGACCCCAATTTACCCGGACAAATGATTACAACAATTGAATTCAAAAAGGTTATATGTGGTACAGAAATTTTAGCAACACAGGAAGGAATACCCGATGCGATACCTACTGAAATGTGCTATTTAGGTTGGCAAGAATCATTAGACAAATTAAAACGTTTGGTAGAACCGAATATCCCGGATGCATAAAATTTCATTAAAAAATTAATAAAATGACAAAACAAATATTTATCAATTTAGCAGTAAAAGACCTGCAAAAATCCATGGACTTTTACACTGCCTTAGGATTTACAAACAATCCACAATTTTCGGACGACACAGGAAAATGTATGGTTTGGAGTGAAAATATTTTTGTGATGATACTGACTCGTGAAAAGTTTGCCTCTTTTGCCACAAAACCATTAGCAGACACTAAATCAAATTTAGCAGGACTTTTTTCATTATCGTTAGACAGCATTGAAGAAGTGAATAACATAATGACCAATGGACTAAATGCAGGTGGAACAGAACCAACCGAGCTGAAAGATTATGGCTTTATGCAACTGCGAACTATTGAAGATTTTGACGGACATACCTGGGAGATTTTCTTTATGGATAATACGAAACTTCCACAACAATCATAATGATTGATTCTTCTGAGTAAAGAAATTCAAGAATGCAGATAATAAGCCCGTATCCCGGAATATCATTACCAAGTACCGAAATATAAACAAACCCAATATCTGCACCCAATACACAGATACAAAAAATAGTTACGATAATATTGAAACTAAAAATGGCTGATCTGATTAATTCAGGTCAGCCGTTTATAGTTGCTGTGTTTTCACCTATTGTAAGAACACTCTCTGAGATTCGTCTGTAGGGTCATTTAGAAAATTTTCCGGTAAATATGGCAATAAGGTGAACCGTGCTTTTTGTCATAATATTCCTGATGATAATCTTCGGCAGCCCAAAACACCGGAGCCTTTTCTAATAGTGTAGCTACCTTGTATCCTTTATCGGTAAGAATTCCAATATATTTTTCAGCTAGACGTTTTTGCTCGTCGGAAGTGTAAAATAGTACCGAACGATACTGATCGCCAATATCAGGCCCCTGCCCTCCTATTTGTGTGAAATCATGAGTCTCGAAATATAATTTCAACATATCTTCATACGTTGTTTTGGTTGTATCAAAAACCACTTCAGTCGTTTCGGCATGCCCGGTCTCACCCATACATACTTCCTTGTAAGTTGGAGAAGTAGTATGTCCGCCCATGTAACCGACGGTAGTGCTTATCACGCCTTTGGCCTTCATAAAATGATATTCGGTTCCCCAAAAACAGCCCGACGCAAAATAGGCCTTTTCGATAACCTTTTTTGTAGCCGGAATAAACTTCATGGAAATTGAATTGACACAATGACGGGTATTTTTATCGGTAAAGCCTTCACCTAAAAATACGTGACCCAGATGTGCTCCACAGTTTTTACAGGTAATCTCGGTTCTTCGTCCATCGGCATCGGTATGCCTACTTACTGCACCCGGAATTTCATCATCAAAACTCGGCCATCCACAATGCGAATCAAACTTATCTTCCGATCGGTAAAGCGGAGCATCACATTGTCGGCAAATGTAAGTTCCGGTTGCTTTGTTATCAACATATTCGCCGGTGAAAGGTCGTTCAGTACCTTTATTCAGAATCACTGCTTGTTCTTCGGGGGTAAGTGGATTGTATTTCATCGTTTTTTTT
This sequence comes from Paludibacteraceae bacterium, assembly GCA_942493025.1. GTDB lineage: Bacteria > Bacteroidota > Bacteroidia > Bacteroidales > Paludibacteraceae > Paludibacter. The sequence goes on along the minus strand of OW818663.1, from coordinate 1,087,022 downwards.
GATTGAGTGCATGCTGTTTGTGTCAATAACAAAAGCATGAATGTTAGCATGAATGTGTATGTTGCTTTCATCGCTTATATTTTGGTGATTAGAACAGATGAAAGCATTTTATTGTTCAGAAATGTGCTGAAAACTACAAACGCTTCCATCTCTGGAAGCGTTTGATTATTAAGTTGTAATAATTTCTTATCTGATTCTGTCGGTTGACTTTACCAAAGCTTCATCTTTTCCAATAGCTCCAATAGCTAAATAGTTAAGAACCATACAAACTATTGGTAAAACGGTTACAAAACGCAAATGCCATTCTGTATTAAGTCGGTTACTTATTAACCATATATTAATAAATAGAACTGCATAATAGCCAAGCATAAACAGCATATTGATAACAGATAATCGAATTTGTTTTACCCGGTTCTTATATTGAAAAATCGTAAATAAAGCAATAGTTGGTATAACGGCAGAAACCGACGTTAATCCCCATACTGTTGAATCCCACTCATTTCCCTTTGCTTGAACAAGATATACACCTTTAAAATCAATAATATAGTGGAGCGCACTTTTGATATTGATCAAATCTACTGTTGGTAAATAAAAAGTAATACAAGAAAGTATCACTATTAACAACAGGTATACGGTTTGAATTCTTTGTAACATATCTTCGAATTTTAATATTTATCTATAAATCAGGCATTTTTCTTCCACTGCTTATCACGCACTTCGTAAATACGTTCGATAATGTCCACCACTTTTAATCCTTCAAGCACATTGGTGGTAATGGTTCCTTTATCTGTGAGTTTTTCAACTACATTTTCGATTACATAATGGTGATTTTGGGCAGAACCTTTGTACAAACCATAGTCATTTGGCGGATTAGAAGGTGCTAATTCCGGCATAACATAATCTTTTATATGACAATACGCTACCTCGTTCATATATTGTCCGGCAACTTTCACTGTTCCTTTTGAACCAAGAATAGTGATACTACTTTCCAGGTTTTTGTCCCAAACAGCGGTAGAGTAATTCAAGCTTCCCATTCCACCATTTATAAAGTCGAAGGTAACGACTCCACTATCTTCAAAATCGGTCAAATCTTTATGTGAGAAATCGGCAAAGTTTCCGCGGATATTTTGAATATCGCCAAACAACCAGTACATAATGTCAACAAAGTGTGAAAACTGAGTAAACAATGTACCACCATCCAGCTTCGCGTCACCATGCCAGTTGCCTTTTTTATAATAACGATCGTCACGGTTCCAATAACAATCCAGCTTCACGGTGAAAATATCTCCCAGCGTTTTATTGTCAATAATCTCTTTCAACCAAACCGAAGGTGGAGAATAACGGTTTTGCATTACGCAGAATACGTGACGGGACATTTCAAGCGATTTAAAAAGAATCTGTTCAGCATCAATTTTTGTCAGTGCAATAGGTTTTTCAAGTACAACATGCTTCTTTGCCTGAAGTGCCTTGATAGCATATTCGGAGTGAAAACCATTTGGTGTACAGATGTTTATTACATCTATATCCAGGTCGGCTGCTAATAACTCTTCGTAACTTGTGAAGTATGCTTCCTTTATATCCGTTAACCCGATTTGGTCTTTGGCCAATACATCGCAAACTGCTACTAACTGAGAATCAGGATTCAAACGAATCATTTCTGCATGGCGTTTTCCAATATGCCCCTGTCCTATTACTGCAAATTTAATCATTTATTCTTTTCTTATGTGTTTATTTTACTCGTTTCACTTCATCATTCAACAATTCATATTCTTGTCCGGTTTCAATGCAGGTTGCCATTCCTGCAGCGTTAAAAACCAGTTTATGACCGTTTTCACTCACCCAACCTATTTGCTTGGCCGGATTGCCCACAACCAGTGCAAAGGGTTTCACAGGCTTTGTGATGACGGCTCCTGCACCTATTAATGCATACTCACCTATTTCATTTCCACACACCACCGTGGCATTAGCTCCAATACTGGCACCTTTACGCACAAGCGTTTGGGCATACTCGCTTTTGCGGTTCACATGACTGCGCGGATTAATGACATTGGTAAACACCATCGAGGGCCCCAAAAAGACATCATCTTCGCAAATCACGCCTGTATAGACAGATACATTGTTCTGTATCTTTACATTTTTACCTAAAATTACAGAAGGCGAAATTACTACATTTTGTCCAATATTACAACTTTCGCCAATAACACATCCTGACATAATATGCGAAAAATGCCAAATTTTAGTATCTTTTCCAATACTGCAATTATCATCAACAATCGCGGTTTCGTGGGCAAAATATTCATTCATAGTTTGATTCATTTATATCGTTCTAAGATCACTTCCGTTGGTTATTGAAATGTTTTACAAAATCTTTATCAGCATTAAAAAAGTAAAAAAGATAAACCCCGAAAAGTACACTAGCAATATCTTTAATGATATTTACTAATGAAGCATCGGTATTTGAACCCAGACTTACCATATCTGAAAATAAACCGCATAAAATTCCGAAGTTCATAATTAGTTTTGCCCATCTTTTTCCTTTATATATTGCTAGATATAAACCTAATGAGATAACTAATAATCCTAAGGATAAAAACAAAGAAAACAAATCATCTAATTTATACATCAGTATAATTATTTGAAGCAACAATATTATTCCAAAAATAGTAAATACTGTTTGTACCTTTCTAAGCGAATATTCCGATTTATCTCTAAATTTTAAATAGTCTTTGTTTTCATAAGTAGTTTGTGAGCAATAATCATTACAGAAAAACATAACATTATTACTGTCAAAGCCTTTTCTACAATACAATTCCTTTTCATTTGTATACAATCTGTGTATACAAGTGCTGCAAATTTGAGAATCATTTTGCTGAACCGGACTCATAACATCGAGCAGATAAGATTATCCAACGAATTCCAACACACTGGTTGTAATATATTTAAGCTGTTCTTCCGTCAATTCGGTATGCATCGGCAATGAAATAACGCATTCGCTCAATTTTTCGGCAACCGGAAAGTCACCGGCTTTGTAACGATCATCCTGATATGCTTTTTGCAAATGCAAACAAACCGGATAATAAATCATGGCCGGAATGCCTTTATCATTCAAATACGTTATCAACTCAGCTCTATTTACACCATTTAATTTCAATGTATATTGATGAAAAACGTGCGTGGAATTGGCCGATTGAATCGGGGTAATTAATTTATCAGTTCCTTCAAATGCTGCGTTGTAATAGCTTGCAGCAGCAAATCTGGCGGCATTATACTCATTCAGATGTTTCAATTTTACACCCAATACAGCGGCCTGAATACTGTCCAGACGAGAGTTGATACCCACCATGTCGTGATGATAACGAACCACCATACCATGATTAGAGATAGCACGCATTTTAGCCGCTAATTCATCATTGTTCGTAAAAATGGCGCCACCATCGCCAAAGCAACCCAGATTTTTGGATGGAAAAAAGGAAGTACAGCCAATATCACCCATACAGCCCGACTGAACCTGACGTCCATCCTCAAAAGTATATATCGAACCAATCGACTGGCAGGCATCCTCCACTACAAAAAGATTATGCTCTTTAGCCAACGCTAAAATAGCTTCCATATCAGCATTTTGTCCGAATAAATGAACCGGAACAATGGCTTTTGTTTTGGGAGTTATGGCTTTTTTTACCGATTCTAATGAAATATTGAACGTATCAAGGTCAACATCCACCACCACGGGGGTCAGACCCATTAAGGCCACTACCTCGGCAGTGGCAATAAACGTAAATGTAGGAGTAATCACCTCATCGCCCGGTTTAAGTCCCAAAGCCATTAATGCTATTTGAAGCGCATCAGTTCCGTTTCCAACCGGGATTACATGCTTTACGTTCAGGTAAGTTTCTAAATCACGTTGAAATTCAGTCACTTTCCCACCTTTTATAAATGCGGTAGTATCTATAACATCCTGGATACCTGCATCAACAGCATCTTTAATCTTATCGTATTGACTGCGCAAGTCAACCATTTGAATTTTCTTCATATCTTATTTCTGTTCCAAAATAAATTCTACCTCTTGTGGTACAATTCTGATATTTGAAATGTGTGAACTTTTATTTGCTATCTTAAGTTTTTGTTTGGACGATTTCCCTACTTTCAACTCATTGTAATCCAAATATACCGACATATCGTCGGAACTCAATGAATTGAAATGACTTAACCCGACAATAAAGGTTGCGTTTACTACAGCTGGAAAAGTACGAATAAACAAATTAGCCGGACAATTAATTGATTTAATGGGTATTTGAATTTTCTTTTCAGTAAACTGCTCAACAAAAAGACTTAGTTTTATATCCGGACTCGAGAATCGAACCGCCGGGATAGATTTCAGTTTACAATTTAGAGAAATCGTATCACTCAGATTTTTAGCTTCAACCAATTCAGTCCTAATCGCTTTCAATTTATCAAGAATTCGTCTGGGTCCAAAAACAGTAACCTGGTTTGGTTCCAGTCGAACGTTCTCGGCCAGCATGTATTGCGGAGCAAGTTCAATGCTGGATACGAGTTCGATAGGCAAAGTCTTTTGACTCAACTTTTCATATTTTATTAAAATTGAATCCGGTTTTATTTCCAACACCGAGGTAGTAGACAGCAGACTTCGTCCTATTTTTGATCTTAGTTGATCGGAAGTAATCAGAATTTCTCCTTTTTGATAAAATGTCCGGGATAAATCAATGGTCACCGGAGGTCGGTTTCCGTTTGAATACGAAAACAATCGTAGTCCCTGATCCTTAACGGTGAGCGAAACACTTGTAGGCGTGTTGGCACCTAAGCCAATATACTGTGGAACACCTACATAACGGATCGGGATGTTCAAAATCGTTTCCCGCTCTTTGCCCAATGCATTGATATACCAAAAAGCAGCTGAAAGGGCAAGAAAAAGCAAAAAGCTTAAAATATCTTTTGAGAAAAAGAATGATTTAAGCTTTTGCGAGTAATACTTTAAAAATTTTATGCCGCTGTTTTCAGCCATAAAACCCAATTATTTTGCTTGTGATTGAAGATCTTCAGCAGTGGCAAAAACCGAGTTTTTATCAACTTTAATACGTACATTATCAGCTATTTCAACAATAACAGTTGTATCTTTAATGTCTTTTACTTTTCCGTAAATTCCACCAGATGTTACAACTGAATCGCCGGCTTTCATAGCTTCGCGCTGTTTTTTAATTTCTTTTTGACGTTTTGATTGTGGACGAATCATGAAAAAATAGAAAACCACAAAAATCAATACCATCATCAAAATACCTGAGTATTGGCTTGCACCACCAGCTGCAGGTGCCGCTTGTAACATAATGCTTAATAGATTCATATTCTTTATCAATTTAAAAGTTTATACTTGCAAAAATAGTTTATTATTTTTTATTGTCGCTAAACATTACCACTTTTATCAACTTATTGTCTTTTTTAAGTTGTCCAACAATATTATCGAGTACACCATTGATAAAAGTTCCACTTTTTTCGGTGCTGTAGTTCTTAGCTATCTCAATATATTCGTTCAGTGTAACATTTACCGGTATGGTCGGGAAATCCATCAATTCACATAATGCCACCTCCATAATTACAATGTCCATAAACGCGATACGATCCAACTCCCAGTTTTTAGTATTCAGATCTATCATTTCGCGAAGTTTCTCTCCTTTGGTTAGCACACTGCGTAACAGTTTGCGGGCAAATTCGGCATCTTCTTCGTCTTTGAACATCGGCAACAACTCTTGCTCATCACCTTTTGTAGCATCAAATCTTTTTATTGTTTTGATAATAAAGCTAATAACCATCTCAATATCATCCGTCCAATAAATATTCTGATCCTGGATAGAGTCATCTAGCGATTCGCTTTTCAACAAAATTTTCGTGTATATTTTGCGCCAAATATCCTTATCTGCAGCATAATCAGCCGTAGGAGCATTCATATATTCCGAATAATACTCTGAAGCGATTACTGATTCGAATGTTTCTTTGATAATTTCAGAATCGTTTACCCACGACAGCTTATGCTCGTCCAAATATTCATTAAATCGCACATTTTTAGCCAGTTGGGCTACAAATGTATTATCAATAAAACGGGTGTTAGGATTTAAATCTTCGGCAGAAGGGCGAAGTCTGTTACGTTTTGTTTCAATCAAATTTGCCGCAAATCGAGTTACTTCGACTGACAAATTCAACAAATGGAAATACAAATCGTAGGTTTTTTCAATACTATGAAACAACTCTTTTTCAGCGATAGGCAACGATTTGCTATCGCTTTTGTAGTAGGAATATAAGATTTGAACAATCTTAGTGCGTAATAATACTCGATTAATCATAAAATACAGTGAGCGCTTTTTTTATTTCGCTGCAAAGGTAGGATTTTTTTTTGTTACTCCATCGTTTTAATGCTTAAATGCTTTTGAAATTTAAAATATGATTTATTGTGTAATATTTTAGTCTATTTCTAAAAAAGAATATGCATTATTGAAATAAAAAATACGTTTTTGCTTGATAAATTGGAAAAAAATACTGAAATTTGAGGACTCATTTTTAATTCGTAAAATTTGTATCGCATTTTTGACGAACTTGTAATTAGCAATGAGCAGTTTAATCGAACAATATTAGTTTGAAAAGAAAGAATAAGTAATTTTTAATACATTTATTTATAGCAGTTTAGAATAATAATCGTAACATTATGGAAGTAGAGAAAAGAAAAATTGAAATTGAGAAGAAAGACAACGAAATTATCTATTCAAAAGCAATTAAAGCTGGAAAACGAATTTATTATTTAGATGTAAAAAAGAGTCGTAACGAAGATTTGTACCTGGCCATCACTGAAAGCAAGAAAAAGGTGGTAGGTTTTGACGAGGATGCTCAGGTAACTTACGAAAAACATAAGATATTCCTGTACAAAGAAGATTTTGATAAATTTGTTGAGGGCCTGGAGGATGTGGTTGGATTTATTAAACGTGAGCAGGGTGAAGCCCCACAACGCGAATATAAAGAAACTGAAGTTATTGAGAGTACTGTTGCTGAAGAATCTAAATCAAAAAGTTTCTTTGATAAATTTAAATTTTAATGAAATCTTTCGCAAGCGATAATTATTCGGGCATTCATCCCGAAGTTTTTGAAGCCATTCAAGTAGCCAATTCGCACCACCAAATATCGTATGGTGATGACACGTTTACCGCGAAAGCCGTTCAACTTTTCGAAAAAGAGTTTGGAAATGTAAGTGTTTTATTTTCATTTAATGGAACAGGTGCAAATGTTATCTGCCTAAAGTGTTGCACTTTACCATTTCAGGCAGTTATTTGTTCCGACTTTGCTCATATTCATGTCGACGAATGTGGTGCACCCACTCAAAGCATTGGGTGCTCGCTCCTACCCATTCCAACTACCGATGGTAAATTAACTCCGGAACTTATACAACCCTTACTCTCGCGCCTTGGAAATGTGCATCACACCCAGCCTAAAGTCATTTCAATAAGTCAAAGTACCGAAGTAGGAACAATATATTCCATCGACGAACTGAAAGCTTTGTGCCGGTTTGCACATGATAACGATATGTATGTTCATTTGGATGGTGCCCGTATATCGAATGCTGTTGCTGCTTTGGGCGTTACGCTAAAAGAAGCTACCGTGGATTGCGGCATTGACATTATGAGCTTTGGTGGCACCAAAAACGGTTTAATGATGGGTGAAGCTGTTTTAGTTTTTAACGACAAATTAAAAGCCAATGCACCCTACTTTCAGAAACAATCTGCACAGTTATTCTCAAAAAACCGATTTATCGCTGCTCAATTCAACGCTCTGCTAAGCAATGACTTATGGTTACGAATGGCAACGCATGCTAACAAGATGGCACAACTTCTATCAGCCGAAATTCAACGACTTGCGGGTGTAAAAATCACCCGCAAAGTACAGGCCAATGCCGTTTTCGCAATTATCCCGCAAAAGGCAATTGAACCATTGCAAGCTAAATACCCTTTTTATATTTGGGACGAAGAAACACTCGAACTTCGTTGGATGTGCTCATTCGACACTACTGAAGAAGATATTGAAAGCTTTGTAAGCACACTAAAAGAGTTGCTATAATATTTAATATTTAACAAAAACAAAAGAGACTTTGCAGCTTTGCAAAGTCTCTTTTGTTTTATATTGACTAATTTTCTCAGTCTTTTTCTACATAGGCCAATACTTCGCCTTTGCGTACAATATCGCCTTGTTTCTTCTCTATACCAACAATACGGCCATTACAGAAACTACCAATGTGTTCCAGACCATAGTTTGTTTGAATAGAACACAGTGTATCGAACTCTTTCACTATTTTTCCGTGAACCGGCTCTACTGACACTTCGTTGAAATCAAGTTCCCACAATACACGTCCTGTTGCGTTAGAAACAACCGGTTCTGCATTTGGATATTTCAATGCGCGTAAATCAGGTAATTCGATAGTGCTTGTTGCAAACTTTTCTTTGATAGCAGTTTCAAGTTCTTTTTCGAATCGTTTTTTAGCTTCTCCCGATTTGAAATCACGGTATTGTTTTTCGTGCATTGCAAATTCGAACAATTCTTCGTCATCCTTACCTCTATCCCAGCCAAGTTCCTTCATTTCGGCAATGAAACGTGGCAGTTCGTTAGGATAATTAGATTGAGGATTACCTTCGAAAAACTCAAATTTATTCTTTTCGGCTAAAGCAATGATTTCAGCATCCAATTTTCCAGGAAGCTTACCTGCTTTACCCAAAATCATATCCCAGCTGTTTTTATCAATCATGCTCCAACGTGGTTGTCCTTTTACAAGGAACATAACGTTCATCAAAGCGATATTTTTTACATATTGGCTAAATGGTGTTACCAATGGGGGATTGCCCAATTTTGGCCAGATGTATTTAACTTCGTCGAACAACATTACCAACAATTCATCTGTCGAAAGTTCTTTCTTGTTTGCACCTTTCAAATAAGAATTGATTCCGGCATGAACACCTTTAAGGTCGGCCATCAAAGAGCCCATCATACCGCCCGGAAGTCCACAACCTACAAGCAAAGAAGTCATGAATTTATTACGATCATCGATAAAATAGCCCAAGAAATCATCTACGAAGCTTTGCGTCAAACGACGGGCTTCCATATATGCATTCATGTTGATTTCAGCTACTTTAAAACCTGCATCTTTCAACATTGCCTGAATAGTAATTACGTCAGGGTGAACCATACCCCATGAAAGAGGCTCCATAGCTACGTCAATATAATCAATACCAGCTTTGGCTACTTCGAGCATTGAAGCTACCGAGAAGCCCGGACCGGAGTGACCGTGGTATTGCATAATAATATGAGGGTGAGCCGTTTTTACAGCCTTTACAATTTTCCCCAACAATTCAGGACGGCCAATACCGGCCATATCTTTCAAACAAATTTCATCAGCACCGGCTTCGATTAATTGTTCAGCCATATTGATGTAATACTCAGCAGTGTGAATTTCGGAATAAGTAATACACATGGTAGCCTGAGCAATCATTCCCGCTGCTTTAGCATAATGAATCGAAGGGATGATATTGCTCACATCATTTAATCCGCAAAAAATACGGGTAATATCAACTCCCTGAGCTTTTTTTACTTTGTACATCAATTCACGCACATCGGCAGGAACCGGATTCATACGCAAACCATTCAAACCACGGTCGAGCATGTGTGTTTGAATGCCTACTTCGTTAAATGGTTTGGTAAATGTACGAACTGCATCGTTTGGATTTTCACCGTACAACAGGTTTACTTGCTCAGAAGCACCACCATTTGTTTCAACACGGGCAAAACATCCCATTTCGATGATAACCGGGGCAATTTTAGCTAATTGGTCTTTGCGAGGTACGTATTTACCCGATGATTGCCACATGTCACGGTAAACAAGACTGAATTTAATTTCTTTCATTTTATAATTCGTATGATTGATTGTTTTTATCAAAAAATAATTCACTTATCAAATTTCAACTAGCTATATTTCAGTTTGTTGAGTCGTATTCTTAAAAATTCAATTTGAAGTACAAATATCCGATTTTTTTTCCGAATAGCAAGCGAATTAAAGAAATAATTCTTTAATTATTTTGCATGATTTTTGTTGGTTAAAATCTATTTGAAAGTATTTTGAACGAAAAACAAAGAAACGGGCAGTTGATGATTTGATTAATTTACAAAATGAAGAAAAAAGGTATATTTTTAATCAAATAATAAGTTTCCCTTCCCACAAAAATATTTGCGATGCTTATAAGGCTGGGTTGAAAATGGTTCGACAAAAACCGAATCACTTTTTACCTGATTGTATTCAGCATTCAGAGAAAGAGATAATTTCAACGCTTTATTTCGCCGCTAAAAGTAATCATGTCGCGCTGTTGCGAAGTTACCGAAAATGAGGCATTGCCATTGTTGAAGACATTTATAAACAACTCGTAAGTATACTCCTTCGATTTGATTTTAAAGTGTATATCCCATCCATTTAATTTTTTATTGGAAGAGATCACATAATCGGTCATCGGTTCTGCAAATTTAATTCCGCCTTCGGAATTTCCATAAGGTGCTGAATACGCTACTCCAAAATAAGGCAGAAAGGCAAAAGCCGAGTCGTTTTTTATACGCAAATCGTACTCGGAAGTCAGCATCACCTGCCTCATTCTTAGCTGACTGGCATAATGAACCGATACAGTAAAATCTTTCGATTCTACTTTTCGGGTCACTTCGCTGATTGTTTCAGTGGTTGTTTTGGTGGATGTGCAAGCCGTAATGAATAACACCAAAACAAATGTTGAGTACATTAATTGTGTTTTCATTTCTACAATTATAAGTTTCGATATTTGAATAATAAAGCTTCAGTTTATGTCAACAATTAAACACATCAAACTTACGCCCAGCATCTACATTTAGTTTTTGGTTAGTTTGAGAATGAAGCCCTTCCAGGCCGGCATATGAATTACAAAAGGTTCTTTTGAACTCAATATAAATAAAGGAAACTTATCGGTCTCATCGAGCAAATTAACGATACTATAGGTTTGTCCTTCTTTTACATCCAGATATTGAAACGCTTCCAATGGAAAACAAACTTCTGTATCCAAATGTTTATCGTCGAAATTGAGTACTATCAGTAATAATTCATCTTCGAACTTACGAAAATAAGCATATTGCTCGTGAGTATTAAATTTAGGGTTCTCAAAATTAGCAAACTCCAGATCGTACATCATACCACTGGTTATTGCTTTTTCGGTGAGTGTAATAGTTAGCATTTTTTGATAAAATGCACGTAATGCTTTCTGATCGCGAGTCAGCTTTCCCCCATCATATTTACCTCCATTTGCCCAGGCTTGTATCGTTTTCACTCCCCAATAGTCGAAAATAGTAGTACGTCCATCGACTCCACTAAAACCTTCACTTTCCATGCCATGCTCGCCTAATTCTTGTCCAAAATAAATCATTACAGGTGCTTGGGTAAGCGTGGCAGCAACAATCATGGCCGGCTGAGCATACACTCCATTGCCCGAAAAGAAACCGGATCCAATGCGCTGTTCGTCGTGATTTTCGAGAAAGTTGAGCATTTGGTTTTCCAAACCACCCAGAGCCTGCCATGCATTGGTAATATCTCGTACTGCAAAATTCCGACTGGTAACATCGCGGAGCATATCGTACAAACCTACTTTGTCGTACAGATAATCGAACTTACCATTGCAGATATAGTTGCGATACTCGGCAGGATTGTATACTTCGGCAATAAATAATATCTCGGGGTACTGCAATTTGACTTCCGAAATAACCCATCCCCAAAATTCAACCGGCACCATTTCGGCCATATCGCACCTAAATCCATCTATATTTTTTGAAGCCCAAAACAACAGTATATCGCGCATTTTGAACCAGGTATCCGGAATCGGATCAAATTGCTTTTGACCACCTTCGACATAATTAACGCCGTAATTCAGCTTTACCGTTTCGTACCAGTCGTTACGTGTTGGTGAAGCTGTAAATTGGTCATTGCCGGTTGCTTTTGCCGGAAATTCAGTATAACCTTGCGCATCAAAATCAGGAGCAAAGGACTGGTTAGGCAGATAGTAGAAGTTATTGAGCGGCGAAAACGCCCAGTCGGAGTGATCATTTTCGCCTAAATCGACAACACCTGCCGGTTTGGCATCCGAACGATACTGACGTGCCACATGATTTGGCACAAAGTCAATAATCACTTTCATATCGGCCTCGTGTGTTCGTTTCACGAGGTCTTCAAATTCTGCCATGCGATTATCTACATTCTCGGCCAGATCGGGATCTACGTCGTAATAATCTTTGATTGCGTAAGCTGAACCTGCTTTGCCCTTTACAACGCCCGGATGATCCTGAGCAATTCCCTGAGCTGAATAGTTGGTTTGAGTAGCGTGTTCGATAACACCGGTGTACCAAACATGTGTTATTCCAAGCGATTTAATGGCTTCTAAAGCCTTTGGAGTAAAGCTGTTGAACTTTCCACAGCCATTTTCTTCTATTGAACCATTTTGTTTATTTGTAGTATTGAAATTGCCAAAAAGGCGGGGAAGAACCTGATAGATAACAAATTTAGACATGAAATAAATTAAAGTGACCGGTTGATTATTCAAAAACAACCGGTAGTGATTATTGATAAAAAAATGGAAATATTATTGATTCAGAATACTATTTTGAGGAGTTACGCCGATAGGAGTAATTTCAAACTGGAGTGACTGAGTTTGCATAACCCTGGTCGGAGCACCTGAAATTTTTGATTGAGCAATAATAAAATTATCAACCAAAACCGTTCCCTGAGCAGGTACCATAAAGCCAAATTTATTTAAACCGGCCGATGTAACTATCTCTGAACAATAGACATATGCATTGTTTATAAAGTAGTAAATCGTACTGCCAACTTTAAATACTTTCAGTTTATTTTTTCCGGAAGGCACAACTTTCGATTCATCCAGTTCGGTAAAAAAGCTATAGTAGCTTCGATTACCCATAAACATTTTCTTAGCGTTGTTAATATTGAAATATTCGATCGGAGCATTATTTGCAGTTGAACCTGCAGGAATAACACCAAAAATTATTCCATACTGATCAGCTGCACTTCCTGAAGGATTTTCAATAGTCAGTTCGTAAGAAAAGTTAGAACTAAAGGTGGTCGGTGTTTCGAGTGAAACTAAAAATGATTGATTGATTTTTGATTTAAAGTTCAATTTACCATCAGTGGTAATTGTTGTAGAATAATCGGTGGTTTCTTTAATTTCCCAGCCAGCATCTGTTTTTAACGATGTATTAAAGTTAAGTCGGTATGAAATATTAGTATAACCGGTAGTATCAGCTACCAATTGCAGGCTCGAATAAGCAGGCGCAGAGGTACTTTCATTAAACAATTCATCCATATAATACGTGCGACGTACACCATGATAATTTATATTCCAGCTTCTATCATTTATTTTATCGCCTCCACACATTATCGATTTCCAATCGCCATTTTCGAGTGTTGAATTCAAGTGTTTCCGGCCCAAAAATCCGTGTCCTAGCTCGTGAAACAGCAGATTTTCTTTCATTAAATCGGCATCAGCGTATTTGCTTATTGCATCCCAATAGGTTTTATCAATTTCAATACGAATAGGCTTTTCATAATGACACAAACCAGCCACACCATCCTTCAAATCGGCGAATTCAACGATTAAACCTCCATTAATCAAATCGAGATTTTTACCATGTTTTGCTGCTTCATTCTGAAATCGCTGTATATATTCAGTAAATTCAACATCAACCTTATGTTCATCTGAATTACCGCAAGAAACAAGTCCAAAAGTAATGACAAGTAGTCCAAAATACGCTGTTCTAAGTCTGTTCATAATTTATTTTCAAAAAATGTTCTGCAAATATAAACAAAATTCCAGCTAAGGCTGTTATTAGACTACAAACGAAATTATTTTTAAACTTAATTATAAAATTAAATGGCAACAGTAAAATTTAAAGGAACCGACGTACAGACAAGCGGTCAGTTACCGGTAGTAGGAGCTCAAGCACCCGATTTCACATTAGTAGGTGGTGGTTTGAATGAAATTCATTTAAGCGATTACAAAGGGAAACGCGTACTACTTAACATTTTTCCAAGTTTAGACACAGGCACATGTGCTTCCTCGGTTCGTAAATTCAACAAGTGGGTTTCTGAAAAAGAAAATGTGGTTGTTATCTGTATTTCAAAAGATTTACCTTTTGCACAAAGCCGTTTTTGCGGTGCTGAAGGATTGGATAATGTAATCACTGCTTCTGACTTCCGTTACAATTCATTTGCTACGGATTATGGTGTATTGTTTGCTGATGGTCCGCTTAAGGGTTTGATGGCTCGCTCAGTTGTAGCTGTTGATGAGAATGGGAAAGTGCTTTATACCGAATTAGTTTCTGAAACTGTTGACGAACCTAATTACGATATAAACGTATTTTAAATGAAAACTGTGTTTGTTTTGTAGCAAACACTTTTAATGTGTGTAAATAAGAACGTTATCTACAAATGATAACCTCTCCTTGCTGTGAAGCTCGGAGAGGTTTTTTTTATGTGCTTCTACAATCGTTTTAACCCTACTCCCAATTTGAACAGTCCGTCTTCTACACTTGTGGCATTTACAGTTTCGAAAGCTTTTAACGCAATAAGTGCACATGCATGCGCATCATCACCCGCTCGGTGATGATTAAACTTTATTTGATGATAGTCGCACACTACACCCAGCGAATGGCTCGAGAGTTGCTTCCAGGTTTTGCGTGACAAACTTACGCTACAAAAATAATCGGTATGCGGAATGGCCAGATCGTAATGCGCTAATGCAGCTCGTAACACACGCATATCGAAAGCAGCATTGTGAGCCACCAACGTTCTTTCGTCCATCCATGGTTTCAACTCTCCCCAAATTTCCTCGAAAGTAGCAGCATTGGCAACTTTAGCAGCCGAAATACCATGAACTCTTTCGTTCCATGGGTTCATGTAAGGAAAGCAAGCCGGTTTTATCAACCATGATTTGGATTCGAGAATTATCCCATCCTCAACACGGGTTAATCCTATTTCGCAGGGATAATTGGCGTGTGCAGTTTCAAAATCGATAGCAGTGTAGGTCATTGAACTATAATATTTCTCTTCAAATTTGTATTTTCGATGTCAAAGGTAGTAATTATTGAAGAAATTACAACTATTTAAGCTTAACATATATTATTTCCAAACAAGCAAACATAAATTCTAATAATAACCTGACTACATGTATATTAATGAAATATACATATTGCATATTTAAGAATAGAAAGAGAATAAACGATTTCAAATACATACAAATAGCGTTAAAATAGTTTTAACCAATAATAAATTGGCTTGTAATTAGCCAAAATTGCGTACTTTTGCACAATAATCGTTTAAATGTGCAATATGAATAATTTAAAAATCGGAAATCTTACAGCTCGTATCCCCATTATACAAGGTGGAATGGGTGTTGGAATTTCCATGTCTAGTTTGGCGTCTGCTGTTGCAAATGAGGGTGGTGTAGGCGTTATTTCTTGTGCAGGTCTTGGTTTGATATATCGTAATTCAGCCAAAGACTATATGGAAGCATGTATTATTGGGTTGAGAGAGGAAATTAAAAAGGCGAGAGAAAAATCGAATGGACTGATTGGTGTCAACATTATGATGGCGTTGACCAATTTTGGTGATATGGTTAAGACTTCAATTGCCGAAAAAGTAGATGTTATCTTTGCAGGAGCAGGGCTTCCAATGGATTTGCCTAAATACATTACTGCTGATTGTACCACAAAACTTGTTCCTATTGTATCTTCGGCAAGAGCTGCCAAAATAATTTGTGAAAAGTGGAAAACGCTTTACAATTATTTACCTGATCTAGTTGTGGTTGAAGGTCCAAAAGCTGGTGGTCACTTAGGTTTCAAAGCAAATCAAATTGAAGATGAGAACTTCTCCATTCAAAAATTAATTCCTGAAGTAGTAAAAGAAGTCGCTATTTTTGAGGAGAAATACAATCAGGAAATTCCGGTAATCGCAGCCGGTGGTATTTATACAGGCGAAGATATGTACAACATTATGCAGTTAGGTGCTAAAGGCGTACAAATGTCGAGTCGGTTTGTGCCTACCGATGAGTGCGATGCTGATATTAAATTCAAACAAACCTATATCAATGCAAGTGAAAATGATGTTGAAATCATTCAAAGTCCGGTTGGAATGCCGGGTCGTGCATTGAAAGGGGAATTTTTGGAAAAAGTAAAACAAGGTCTTACCGCTCCAAAATCATGTCCGTACAACTGTTTGCATACCTGCGACTATAAGAAAGTACCATACTGTATTATTGTTACGTTATATAACGCCTATCAGGGAAAAATGGATAAAGGATATGCCTTCGCAGGTAGTAATGCCTATCGTTCCACTAAAATATCTTCGGTAAAAGAGGTGGTTGATAGTATTACTTCTGAATACAATCAAGCTGAAAAAGAAGCAAAAAACTAGAGTAATTCCGGTTCTCATTTTAAAAAAGGATAAATCAACCATTCGTTGATTTATCCTTTTTTATTTGTATGATTCTAAACTATTTTAAAATTCGAAATGTTATATCAATTAAACAACGCCAAGAAATTAATTACATTTCTACACATATTTCAACATATCTATTTCATTTTATAAAATTATTGATTAATATTGCAGTAGATTACAAATAAAAACATGAAACAGATTAAAATTTTATATAACAACGCCCTAAATGATATAGAATTAGAAGCTGCATCCGAATTGATGGATGGTTTTGGGCATCGCGATTTGGTTGAAAACCTGAACTGGAGAGAAACTTACCCATATCGCCCGATTACTTTATTCAATATTGCCCGTTCGAACGACAGCATATTTATCAAATATTCTGTAAGAGGAAGTATGCTTCGTGCCATTTATTCCAATGATTTGGATCCGGTGAATGAGGATAGCTGTGTTGAGTTCTTTTGTAAATTACCGGATAGTGAAAACTATATGAATTTCGAATTCAATTGTATAGGCACTTGCAACGCTGCTAAGCGTAAAAGTAAAGCAGAAGGTGTAGTACGTTACACTTTGGACGAACTGGCTCAAATTAAACGCTATCCATCCATTGGGCGTCGCGCATTTAACGAAATGGAAGGTATGTTTGAATGGGAATTAACAGTAAAAATACCATTTAGCTTAATGGGTATTGATCCCAACAATTTACCGGAAAAATTGCTGGGTAATTTTTATAAATGTGCTGATGGTACCGACTCACCTCACTATGTTAGCTGGAGCCCTATCAAAACCGAAAAACCGAATTTTCATTGCCCTGAGTTTTTTGGCGAACTAATATTTGAATAAACACTAAGCATACATTGCAAAATTTCATAGGCACAATAGGTTAGTATCTATCGTGCCTATCGTGGTTTTAAAAGAAATATTCGTAAGTTTGCAGAAAAATAAACTGCATGAAAATTCTGTTGGTCACTCCCCCACTCACACAACTAAATACACCTTACCCTGCCACTTGTCATCTGGTGGGTTTTTTACGCTCTCAGGGGCTTGTTGCCGAACAAATGGATCTGAGCATTGAGCTGATTAATGCATTGTTTACCCGCCAAAAGCTAGAGAAAATTTTCGAACTTGTTTCGACACAGTCAAAACTATCAAAACCCAACAGAATACTTCTTCAAAATGCTGATTTCTATGCTAGAACCATAGATCCGGTAATACGTTTTTTGGGAGGAAAAGATAGCAGTTTGGCGCAACGATTCTGCTCGTTGGAATTTTGGCCGCAAAGTAAACGTTTGCCCAGTGACGATGACTTGGAATGGGGATTCGGAATGATAGGCAATCACGACCGTGCCACCCACCTTTGCACCCTTTTTCTGAAAGACTTGTGCGATTTTATCAACCAAACCATTGATTCTCGTTTTGAACTGATACGATATGCTGAGTCGCTCTGCCTGCGACTGCCCGAGTTTGAACCGCTTCAACAAGAGCTGAACAAGCCGCTCTCGCTGATTGACGAGCTTATGCTGGATATATTTTCAAAAAGAATGGCCGACAGTAAGCCTGATATGGTGGGATTCGCCATTCCATTTCCGGGAAACTTGTACAGTGCACTACGCTGCGCACAATGGCTAAGGCAACATCACCCCAACATAAAAATAGTGTTGGGCGGTGGATACGTAAACACCGAGTTACGAAGCATTTCCGATTCAACGATTTTTGATTACACAGATTATATCACGTTTGATGATGGTGAACTGCCCTTATTGCGACTGCTTACCGGCGGCGAACTCATCCGCACTCTTTATCGCTCCGAAACTGGCGAGATTCTGCGCGTAAATATCGACAGCAAAGAGAATGTTAGGTTTGCTGAGATTGGTGCACCCGATTACGATGGATTGGTGCAGAACAATTATATCAATATGATTGAAGTCACCAACCCGATGCATGCGCTGTGGAGCAACGGGAGATGGAACAAGATGATACTGGCACACGGCTGCTACTGGGGTAAATGTGCGTTTTGCGATGGCGGTCTGGATTATATTAACCGCTATGAATCGGCACCTATCCAACTGATTGTGGATAGAATTGAAACGATCATGCAGCAAACCGGGCAGTCGGGATTTCATTTTGTAGACGAAGCAGCTCCTCCTGCCCTGCTCCGTAAATTGGCCGAAGAAATTATTCGTCGCAAGCTGACAGTGAGCTACTGGACAAATGTCCGGTTCGAAAAATCATTTACACCGGAGCTTTGTTACCTGATGGCACAGTCGGGCTGCATAGCTATTTCAGGCGGATTGGAAGTGGCATCGCCGCGCATTCTGAAGCTTATCAACAAAGGGATAACCATTGAAACAGCTCGCGAAAGCATGAAAAACTTTGCCGAAGCAGGTATTATGACACATGCCTACCTGATGTACGGCTTCCCTACCGAAACAGCCAAAGAAACTATTGATTCACTGGAAGTTGTAAGGGGATTATTTGAGGAAGGCTTTATTCAATCGGCTTTCTGGCACAGATATGCCATGACTATTCACAGTCCTTCGGGACAATGCCCCGAAAACGTGGGTGCCAAACGTATTGATATTCCAATGGGCACATTTGCCAACAACGAAATTCCGTTTAGTACTCCTAATGAGATTGATTTGGAGTATTACGGCAAAGGCCTGAATTTGGCAACTTATAATTATATGCAAGGTGCCGGATATGATATAAATGTGCGTGAATGGTTTAAGCAGTGATTCATTTATTAGCCCAAAAAAAACGAACTGTTCTACATCAAATTTGTTAGACTATTTAAAACCTCAATATGCCACACGATCATCAACATAATCATCACGATCATACCGACGTTAAAAATATAAAAGTAGCATTCTTTATCAATGTAGCTTTCACCTTAATAGAGATTGTGGGTGGATTTCTTACCAATAGTATTGCTATTCTGTCGGATGCGGTACACGATTTGGGCGACTCGCTTTCGCTTGGGCTGGCATGGTATTTCCAGAAAATGGCAAAACGGGGTAGCGACAAATCCTTTTCCTACGGTTACAAACGATTTTCGCTGCTGGGAGCCGTGATCAATTCTATCGTTTTGATTGTGGGTAGTATTTTTGTGCTCTCAGCTGCTATTCCACGTATTTTTCACCCACAAACTACGCATGCCGGGGGTATGTTTCTTTTGGCAATAGTAGGAATATTGGCAAATGGTGCTGCTGTTTTCAGACTGAACAAAGGTCATTCCATAAACGAAAAAGTAGTATCGCTCCATATGTTCGAAGATGTGCTTGGTTGGACAGCTATTCTGATAGGGTCGATAGTAATGTATTTCTTCGATGTGCCGATCATTGATCCGATAATGTCCATCGCCATTGCTTTTTTTGTTTTGTCCAACGTTTATAAAAACCTGCGTCAAACCCTACACATTATCCTTCAGGGTATACCCGCTGAAGTGGACATGGATGAGATATCCACTCATATTCAAAAATTTGAAGGCATAGAAAGTGTACATGATTTGCATGCCTGGACAGTGGATGGCACATACAATGTGCTGACGGTGCATGTGGTACTCAGCAATGTATTAACGATGGAAAAATTGGCTGAATTAAAAGAAGAGATACGCGAAACTCTCCACGAAGAAGGCATAGAGCATGTTACCATCGAATTTGAAACAGCTGACGAAAAATGCAGTTTTGAGAAATGTTGTCAATGATAGAAAACAAAAAAAAAGAGTTTCTTCCTTTCGGAAAAAACTCTTTTTTTATTGGTGCGCTGAATGAGATTCGAACTCACACGCCGGAACCGGCACTACCCCCTCAAAGTAGCATGTCTACCAATTTCACCATCAGCGCATAATTTTAAATAGTGAGGGAAAAAAGTTGGTGCCCAAAACAAGACTCGAACTTGCACAGCCTTTCGACCACTAGTACCTGAAACTAGCGTGTATACCAATTTCACCATTTGGGCATACTTTATTGTAAAGAGAAAAAAAGCGAAACTCACTCGTTTCGCTTAGATTTTTTTTCTTATGAGCGAAAGACGGGACTCGAACCCGCGACCCCGACCTTGGCAAGGTCGTGCTCTACCAACTGAGCTACTTTCGCAATTGCAGTGCAAAGATAGTTTCTTTTTGATAAATTGCAAATACCTGAGTAAAAAAAATGCAGGTTTTTCTACTCATTTCAGACCAACACAATGCTAACAATAATAAAAACAGAATCTTAGAAAAGATATTTTTTTATTGAAACCAAATATATTTTCCATTATCGGCATAATTCCGTGTGTTTATAGTAATTTTGCAGCTCAAAAATGACAAACATGACAGAAGAATTAAGCAAGACGGATAAAAAAACACTCCAGAAAATACAATCGAAAGTAAAAAAAGCAATCAATGACTACCAATTAATCGACAATGACGATCATATTCTCATCGGGCTTTCGGGTGGAAAAGACTCTTTGGCCCTGGTGGAACTGCTGGGCGAACGTATGAAAATCTTTGTACCACGTTTTAAGCTTACCGCTGTTCACATTTCAGTCGAGAATATTTCCTATCAATCGGACTTAGAATATCTGGAAAACTATGCAGCTCAGTTTGGAATTCCATTTGTACACCACACCACCAAATTTGACGATACTACCGACACACGCAAATCCACTTGCTTTCTGTGCTCGTGGCATCGACGGAAAGCATTATTCGATGTTGCAAAAACACTTAATTGCAACAAGATAGCACTGGGTCATCATCTTGACGACATAGCTGAGACCTTGCTACTGAATTTGGTTTATCAAGGTTCATTCGGCACCATGCCTCCAAAACTAAAAATGGATAAATTTGACATGACCATTATCCGTCCTTTGGCTTTAGTGACTGAAAAAGAAATGAAAGAGATGGAACAAATCAGAGCTTATCACAAACAAGTGAAAAATTGCCCGCACGAAAAAAACTCGTCCAGACGCGATGCTAAAAATTTGCTCACCGAACTGGAAAAATGGAATCCGGATGTCCGTCAAAGTATCTGGGGAGCAATGGAAAATATCAAAAAAGAATATCTGCCTAAAAAAGTAGACCGCAGATTCACAAAACATGTTGACGAAAAGATGTAATCTTACAAATATCAGTTTATGAATGCTTTATATACTATTTTACTTTTAATAGTTTCGAATATATTTATGACTTTTGCGTGGTATGGACACCTGAAACTGCAACAAACCGGATCAATAACCAATTGGCCATTGTATGGAGTTGTACTGTTCTCGTGGATAATAGCACTTATGGAATATTCATTTCAGGTTCCAGCCAATAGAATCGGATTTATTGGCAACGGCGGTTCGTTTACACTCATGCAACTAAAAGTTATTCAGGAAGTAATTACGCTGATTGTTTTTATTGCGTTCTCCACCGTGGCATTCAACACCGGAGGTTTGCACTGGAATCATTTAGCGGCTTGTATCTGCTTAATACTGGCTGTTTATTTTGTATTTATGAAATAAACACGTTTTTTGCTTTGCACCAAACTGACTTAAATACTGGCCAGAATGGAACATAATGAATGAAACCAGCCTACTGCAGGCAGATTCTATTCTTCAATTTGTTTTAAATTGATTCTGGTGTATTCTATATTTCCTACTACTTAGTGCTAAATCTGTCTTTCAATTAGAACTATCCCAGGAGTTGATTGTTTATAACCTTGTCTATCTTTATTACTTGCTCTAAAATTAAATGCAACTCTGATTTAACACCTTAATTGATCTTAAACAGACTTGACACTCCCTTTTTTATTATCTTTGTGAGCTAAAGCACTTGAAGTATGAAGAAATCTTTACGCCGACTACTCGTTATTTCGGTTACAATACTATCTCTATCCAAATTATATGCTGTACCGGCTACACCAAATCCAATAATAGTTAAGCAAGCTGATGGAACTGAAATTACGATTCGATTGCGAGGTGATGAATTCTTTAACTACAAAACAACCTTGGATGGTTACACCCTTATTCCCGATGAAACAGGGATTCTTACCTACGCTCAATCCGACACGAAAGGAAGGCTGTACAGTTCAAAAATTAAAGCAAACAACGTAGAGAAGCGAAACCTTACCGAGAAAGTTTTTGTACAAGGTTTGAGCCGAAATATAAGCTACACAAAACAAAATATTGCAAGTCGTATAAAACGCGTAGCCAGCGCTACCACAACAACTTCATCACAGTTTAGTTATCCTTTAAAGGGAACGCCAAGATCGCTCGTCATTCTTGTTAACTTTTCGGATTTAAATTTTGTTGTTCCTGCTCCCAAAACTGCCTTTTCAAATTTATTGACGCAGACCGGATACAGTGCAAATGGTGGAACCGGATCTGCTCGCGATTATTTTAAAGACAATTCGATGGGAGTATTTGACCCACAGTTTGATGTTGTTGGTCCATTCACACTTCCACAGCTAATGTCGTATTACGGTGAAAATGATGCATCGGGGCTTGATAAAAACCCCCAACAAATGGTTATAGATGCCTGTAAATTAGCATATGACAGTGGAGTTAATTTTGCACAATATGACACGGATGCTAACGGAATTGTAGATAATGTATTTATTTACTATGCCGGCTATAACGAAGCTGAAGGTGCACCAAAAATCACAGTTTGGCCACATCGTTGGACATTAGCAAATTACAACACAAAATTCAACGGCGTGTCTATTTACGATTATGCCTGTACTTCTGAGCTTCAAAGAACCTCCGGCTCACTAATGTGTGGAATTGGAACTTTTTGTCATGAGTTTGGGCACGTACTTGGATTGCCTGATTATTATCCAACTAATGAAGGAGCACAGCAAACGCTTTCCTATTGGAATGTAATGGATTACGGCCCGTATCTGAACTCCGGAAGAACGCCTCCATCTTACTCTGCATTTGATCGCTTCTATTTAAACTGGCTTGTTCCAACCGAAATAAAGACTTCCGGTGAATATACGCTTGAGAATTTAAACACAACAAATAAAGCCAGTATTTTTACACAATACGGCAATCACAATCTTGTGGGGTCGAACCCAACGCCTACCGAATTTTTCACGGTGGAAAACAGACAGAAAACAGGTTGGGATAGTTATTTGCCCGGGCACGGAATGTTGCTATCGCATATATATTACAATGCTTCCGACTGGAGCAATAACGTGGTAAACAACACTGTATTAGCTATGGGTTACGATATTATTGAAGCTGACGGAACGGCAAGTGATGCTACACTTTCAGGAGATCCGTTTCCCGGAACCCAAAACGTCAAGTCCTACACTCCTTTGCTACGCGATAAAACGGATATACGAAAACCATTAACGAATATTACAGAAATAAATGGAATTATTCAATTTCACTTTGCCACAAATATCGTTTTAAAAGAAAGCTTACATAGCTTTACAACTGTTCAGAGCACGCCTTCTCAGGTTCAGACTGTAACTACCAATGGAAGTAATCTAAAAGGTAATATTGATATTTCTTTTAATATTGGGAATCATTTTGAAATGAAAAAGGAGACTGAGCCAGAAACATCCTGGCGAAAAACAATTTCATTAGTTCCGGGTGCCGACTCGATTGTCAACAATACCAATATTCAAATCAGATACAATCCTACTCAACCGTCATACACATCTACTCACGATGATAAGTTAGTCTTGAAATCGGGGCTGAACGATTATGCCGATGTCCTTCTTTCCGGTCAATCGAGCAGAAAAGTATATGTTGTACCACCAATAGCAACACAGTCTACAGATGTTACATTTTCCAGTTTTATTGCTAATTGGAACAATGTATTTGATGCAACCGGCTATTACCTAACCGTATATAACCTTACTGCCGGAGAATCTTCTTTAACCGAAGGGTTCGACAAAGGGATAACAGCTCCTACAAACTGGACAATTACGCCAGTAAATGTTTCAAATTCGACCATTTATAGTGGCTTGGCTGTACCCTCATTACAGTTTGCAAATAATGCTGAAAGAGTGGTAACAGAAAAATACATGACACCTGTCGTGAAACTTAGTTTTTATCTTCGTTCGATGGGAGGTACAAATGGAGGCTTCAAAGTGGAAGCGCAAAAAGAGCAGGGTGATTGGTATAAAATAGATAGTATTCCTGTAACCAGCACATTACTTGAGAAAAGTAAAAGCTATTCTTTTCTGGAAACTGATAATTACACGCAGTTCAGGTTCACCTACATAAAAGGATCAGGTTCAGTAACTTTTGACGACGTCTCTGTCAATTTTGCAAAAAAGATTTCCTACATTGAACGGGACAAATGGTTGACCACAACTTCGGACTCTATTGTGAATTTGGCACCCATGTCGGAATATATCGTAAAAGTAAGAGCCAGCGATAAAAATACAGCATTGAGCTACGAAAATATTACTGATTTTTCAAATGCAATTTCCACCTTTACGCTGAAATATCCGTTGGAGAAAAAGCTCTTAGCAGTTGCTGAGGCAGGTGGAAATATAAAAGTATTTTTCCCTGACACAAATAACACTTTATATGTCTATACTTTAAGTGGTAAATGTATGCGCGTTATTATTCCTGCTTCTAACATTATTGAAATACCTGACTTACCCCGGGGTCAAACCTATATCCTTAAAGCAGCAAGCAGAACCATCAAAGTAACGCTTTATTAAGAAGACGCTGTAAAGAATACAAAAATCCCGCATTAAAGCCATAACTTTAATGCGGGATTTTTTGTATCGGTGAAATTCAAAAATTCAATCTATACGCGCAACCATTTTTCCATTCGCTGCAACCATAGGCCGTTTTACCTTTTAAAAGCGTTCCTTTGCCACAAAGCGGACAAATGCTACCCACAAGTGGATCGGTATTATTAATAATTACTGGCTTCTCTCCTACCCTTCGATTGTCGCTTTTTACGTTGAATACTATTTGAGTAACCATGGCTTTCAATTCGTCCAAAAAGTCCTTTGCAGTATACTCTCCACGTTCCACCTGACGAAGCTTCTTTTCCCAAAGTCCGGTTAGCTCAGCCGATTTTAGTAAATCCTCCTGAATAATCTGAATTAGTTCAACGCCTGTGTTGGTAGCTATCAGATTTTTTCGCTCTTTGCGGATGTATTCGCGCTTAAACAAGGTCTCGATAATGGCAGCACGAGTTGACGGCCGTCCAATACCATTTTCTTTCAATGCATCGCGCAGTTCGTCATTATCAACTAATTTTCCGGCCGTTTCCATAGCTCGCAGTAAAGTAGCTTCTGTGTGCGGTTTTGGTGGCGAGGTCCATTTTTCGGCTAATGTAGGCTCATGCGAACCGCTTTCGCCCTTTTCGAAAAGTGGTAATGTACGTTCATCCTCCTCTTCTCCTTCTTTATCATCGGTGCTAGCTTTAGCAAAAACTACCCGCCAGCCCATATCCAGAATTTGCTTTCCGTTTACTTTAAATTCAACTTTTTCCACTTCACCCAAAACAGTGGTAGTGGCTATTTTACATTCAGGATAAAAATTGGCAATAAAGCGTCGTGCAACTAAATCAAAAACAGCCCGTTCGGTATCGGTAAGTGCTGTGGGATGTATACCTGTAGGAATGATGGCATGGTGATCAGTTACTTTTTTATTATCAAATACCTTTTTCGACTTGGGTAATTTTCCTTCCAATAACGGTTTAGTAAGCAATTCGTAATCTTTAATTCCTTTCAGAATTTCGGGCACTTTGGGGTAAATATCATCCGTCAGGTAAGTGGTATCCACACGTGGATAGGTAGTCACTTTCTTTTCGTAAAGATTTTGAATAATCTTCAATGTTTCGTCGGCCGAATAACCGAATTTCTTGTTGCATTCAACTTGCAAGGAGGTTAAATCAAACAAGCGTGGAGCAGATTCAGTTCCTTTTTTGAGAATAATATCAGTGACAAAAAAATCGGCAGTGCGCACCGTGTCGAGGAAGTTAGTACCCTCTTCGACACTCGAAAAACGTCCACTTGATGCCGAAAAAACTGTATCACGATACACTGTTTTCAGCTCCCAATAGGCCTCTGGCTTGAAATTTTCAATTTCCAGTTGTCGATTGACAATCAACGCCAGCGTAGGTGTTTGCACACGACCAATGGAAAGCACCTGACGATTCTTCCCGTATTTTAGGGTGTACAGGCGAGTTGCATTCATTCCGAGCAGCCAGTCGCCAATAGCACGCGAAAGTCCGGCTTCGTAGAGCGTTTGGAAAGCGCTTTGATCTTTGAGCTTCGCGAATCCTTCACGGATAGCTTCTTCGGTCAGGGATGAAATCCACAACCGCTTCACCGGGCATTTACACATGGCCTTTTGCATTACCCATCGTTGAATAAGCTCTCCTTCCTGCCCGGCATCACCACAGTTCACCACTTCATCAGCATTGGCCATGAGCGTTTCAATAACTTTGAATTGCTTCTGAATGCCACTGTCGTTCATTACTTTTATTCCAAATCGCTGTGGAATCATCGGTAAATGGCTCAGCGCCCAGGCTTTCCATTCGGGAGCATATTCGTGCGGCTCAAGTAAACCACACAGATGCCCAAAGGTCCATGTTACCTGGTAACCGTTTCCTTCAATGTATCCTTCTTTTCTGGTCTTAGCCCCAAGTACTTCGGCAATATCGCGCGCCACGCTGGGCTTTTCGGCAATGCAAACAATCATCTTTTTCTGTTATTCAGTGAACGGTTATTTGTGAATAGTTCTACTTACTATTTTCACTTCAATTAATCTATCTTCATGCAAAAGTACAGAAAAACTTTCAAACGAAATTAAACTATCAAAACGAAACATAGAGATGAAATTTAAATTCAAAACGCTGTTTGAGGCCTAAAAAGTTTAGTATTATGCTAATTATGAATTGTAAATTATGCTTTATGAATAGATAGAAATGTTTATCTTTGCAGTTAGAAAAAACAAACACATTGGTATAGGTGTTTTTATGGTATAATCTTTACAAATAAATAGCTTCATGTTTCAAAATCAAGAAATTGCAAAAGACATTTTTTATGTTGGCGTTAACGATCGTCAAAAACACAAATTTGAGAATATGCTTCCTCTCCCACTCGGGGTTTCGTACAATGCGTACATGATAATTGATGAAAAAACGGCACTTATCGATACCGTTGATATTGCAATGGGAGATCTTTTTATAGATAAAATTCAATCACAACTTAAAGGAAGAAAACTAGACTACCTTATTATCAACCACATGGAACCCGATCATTCCGGGTCAATAAAACTAATCAGAAAATATTATCCCGAAATGATAATCGTTGGCAATAGCAAAACATTGTCGATGGTGGAAGGTTTTTACGGTGTAGATAACAATATGCTGGAAATAAAAGATGAAGAAGTATTGTCATTAGGCAAACATAAATTACAATTTCATCTTACCCCTATGGTTCACTGGCCGGAAACCATGATGACTTTTGATCAGGGTGAAAAAGTTCTTTTCTCTGGCGATGCATTTGGCTGTTTTGGAACCCTGGATGGCGCAGTAGTAGATACCGACATGAATATCGATAGGTATTGGGATGAAATGACACGTTATTATGCCAATATTGTGGGCAAATATGGTGCTGCTGTACAAAAAGCACTGAAAAAACTCACGCCACTGGATTTCGAAATGATTTGCAGCACGCACGGTCCAATATGGAAAGAGTATGTAAGTGAGGTAGTGGATAAATACGACCAATACAGTCGCTACGATTCCGAAGAAGGTGTTGTAATTGTGTACGGTTCGATGTATGGTTTCACTGAATTAATGGCTGAAACCGTAGCTCAGGGCTTGGCTCAAAACGGTATTAAAACGATTATCGTTCATAATGTTTCGAAAAGTGATCCATCTGTTATTTTGCAAGACATATTCAAATACAGAGGTTTAATTGTAGGAAGTCCTACTTACAGTAACGAATTGTACCCGGAAGTAGAATCATTGCTTCGCAAAATAGAAATTCGTGGTGTGAAACATCGTATTTTTGGTTGTTTTGGGTCGTTTACATGGGCCAGTGCAGCTGTAAAACGGTTGAACAGCTTTGTAGAAACCATGAAATGGACAAAAGCAGAAATATCTGTTGACGAAAAACAAGGTTTAAAGGAAGATAATTATAAAGCTTGCTTAGAACTGGGCAGACAAGTGGCCGAATTGGTAAAAATACCAATCGAAATACCACAACACTGCGTTTAAAGACTGAGTAACAATAAAATAACCGAAGTTATGGTAGAACTAACACTGATTACCCCAACATTTTTATTTTCAGCTATTTCGTTGATTTTATTGGCGTTCACAAATCGTTTTTTATCTTACGCTCAATTGGTTCGTATTTTAAAGGACCGGTACATGGAAGATCATTCGGCCCTGACGCATGCGCAAATCATGAATTTGCGTAAACGCTTGTATCTGACTAAAAATATGCAGGTTTTCGGTGTAGCCAGTTTACTTATGTGTGTAGTTACCATGTTTCTTATTTATATCGGATTTCAGCTTATTTCGGCCTATGTGTTCGGAATAGCACTTCTTTTGCTCATCATTTCGTTGTCGCTTTCTATTTGGGAAATGCAAATATCAGCCCGATCACTCGAAATTTATTTGTCAGGCATCGAAAAAGTAAAAGAGGAAAGAATTGGATAAATCATTCATCTTTAGACATCTAACATACAATTTCTGATTTAATTCCAAATAACCAATATCACGTAACTAATTATGAATAATGGTTTTGTACGTTTAGCAGCAGCTATACCCGAACTCAGAGTTGCCGATTGTGCTTTCAACATTGCCCGAACGGCCGAGTTGATTCTTAGTGCTGAAGCTGAAAAAGTGCAAGTTGTCTGTTTTCCCGAACTGTCGATTACAGGTTACACTTGTGCCGATCTTTTCTATCAACATCAACTACTTTCGGATGCCGAAAATGCGCTGCGCGATTTACTAAAACTTACATTTTCTATTTCGTCAGTCATCATAGTTGGAATGCCTCTGCGCGTTCAGCACCAACTATTCAATGTAGCCGTGGTACTGCAGAGTGGGCGTATTTTAGGGATGGTTCCCAAAGTAAATTTGCCCAACAACAACGAATTTTACGAGAAACGCTGGTTTACTTCCGGCGCCAATGTGCAAACGCAAACCATAAATTTAGCAGGCGAAAATATTCCATTTGGAACGGATTTACTTTTCTCAAACGGAGAATTTTCTTTTGGCATTGAATTGTGCGAAGACCTTTGGGTACCAATACCGCCTAGTTCACAGTTGGCACTTCATGGTGCAGAAGTCATTTTCAACTTGTCGGCGAGCAACGAACTTATTGGGAAACATCATTACCTCCGTCAACTGATTGAACAGCAGTCAGCGCGCTGCATTGCAGGCTATGTGTATGCTTCGGCCGGTGCCGGCGAATCGACCACTGATGTGGTTTTTGCTGGTAATGGGTTGATTGCTGAAAACGGTAAGTTTATTGCTACATCTGAGCGTTTTTCATTTGAGTCGCAACTTATTGTAAGCGACCTGGATATAGAAAAATTGCAAGCCGACAGAATCAGAAATTCGAATTTTGGTAATGGCAGATCTCATCAGGCGTACCGGACGATAGAATTTAAAGCGGTTCCATCGAATAATCTACTATTAAAACGAACATACGATAAGCATCCGTTTGTACCACCATTGAGCAACCGTGACGAGAGTTGCGAAGAAATCTTCTCTATTCAGGTTGGTGGATTGGCCAAACGCTGGCAGCATACCCAGTCGGAGAATGTAGTGATTGGCATTTCGGGTGGTTTGGATTCAACATTGGCATTATTGGTCTGCGTAAAAACGGCAGACAAACTGGGTTTTGACCGCAAACGCATTATTGGTATCACCATGCCCGGATTTGGGACTACTGACCGAACCTATAATAATGCCATCAACTTAATGAAATCACTCGGCGTAACAATGCTTGAAATTTCAATAAAAGATGCTTGCATTCAACATTTTGCGGATATTGATCATAATCCCGATCAACATGATGTAACGTACGAAAACACGCAAGCTCGTGAGCGAACTCAGATATTGATGGATATTGCCAATAAACACAATGGATTGGTGATAGGCACTGGAGATTTATCGGAATTAGCGCTTGGTTGGGCTACCTACAATGGCGATCACATGTCGATGTACGCTGTAAATAACGGCATTCCTAAGACCTTGGTTCGCTACCTGGTCGATTGGGCTTCAAACCAACTCGATGCTACCTCAAAGAATATTTTGCAAGATGTGCTCAACACACCGGTTAGCCCCGAACTGCTTCCGGCAGATGAAAATGGCGATATTTCACAAAAAACCGAAGACATTGTTGGTCCGTACGAATTGCATGATTTTTTTCTGTACTATTTTGTTCGTTTCGGCTTTACGCCTGCTAAAATTCTATTTTTAGCACGTAATGCTTATGCTGATACCTATTCAGATGAGGTGATAGAAAAATGGCTGAAGACTTTTCTTCGTCGCTTTTTTGCGCAACAATTTAAGCGTTCCTGCATGCCCGATGGTCCCAAGGTGGGGTCCATCAATCTATCGCCACGAGGCGACTGGCGCATGCCAAGTGACGCTGTGGCTTTTACACTTACAAAATAAAATTAAATTTTATAATTAACACACTCTCAATTTTGTTTTTCATGACAGAACAACTTTTTTACGGAAATAGCTTTCACAATTGGTTAATTTCGTTCTTTATTATTGTAGGTGCACTTGTACTCAATAAAGTCATTGTATTGCTTAACAAGTATGTAATTCAGAAACTTACATCTAAAACCAACAACAGGCTCGATGATATTCTGTTTAAAATGCTGGAAGCACCGGTTTTATTCGGGATTATGCTTTTTGCTATTTGGATAGCCGCAAAAAGGCTCGATTTAAATGCCAAGTTCGAGCATTTTATATTCCTTTCCTACCAAATACTTATTGTTGTTAATATCACGTGGTTCGTTGCCAGGCTACTAAATGCTTTAATTGAAGAATACTGGGTTCCAAAAACGGGAGATGCCAGACACAAAAGACTGGATTCGCACCTGATTTCCATTATTCGAAAAACAATTTTATCCATTATCTGGTCGATAGGTGGAGTAATGGCATTAAACAACATAGGCGTTGATGTACGGGCATTATTAGGCACTTTGGGTATTGGAGGTTTGGCTTTTGCATTGGCAGCTCAGGACACGATTAAGAATATTTTTGGAGGTGTTACTATTTTCACCGACCGTCCTTTTCGTATTGGCGATCGAGTAAAAGTAGATAAATACGATGGATTTGTGGAAGATATCGGCATCAGAAGTACGCGTATCAGAACCTTAGATAAACGACTCGTGACCATACCCAACTTCAAAATGGTAGATGCACCCATCGAAAACGTATCGGAAGAACCACAGCGCAGAATACTGATGAAACTTGGCCTGACATACAATACCTCACCCGAAAAAATGAACCAGGCGATGGAAATACTCAGAAACATGCCTGATAAAGTTAGTAATGTCGACAACAAGGATGTCACCGTTGCGTTTACAGACTTTACCGATTTTGCACTGGTTATTACCTACATCTATTTTATTCGAAAAAATGCGGATGTAATGGAAACACCATCACAAGTGAACACCGAGATTCTACGCTCTTTCAATGAAGCCGGATTATCATTCGCCTTCCCTACGCAAACTGTGTATTTAGAAAAACAAAACATAGACCCGGTTTTAGCAACCTAAGAATTGCCGATCTGATTTACAGCAAAAGGCTAAGAATTGAATATTTTCAGTTCTTAGCCTTTTGTTATTATCTCTTTTCTGTTATTTAGGCTATGCTGAAAAACATTTAGCATATTATATTTAAATGCAATACAATCAAACTTTGCATTTAATGTGCAAGGTTTAAGCGATTATTCTCTCAATTTCTTTGCATGTGATATTACGGTGCGCTGCACCTGATGCAAAGCCACAGAGTAGCGAATTGAAAATCGGCATAGCCAAATCTTTGTCGGAATTTAATTTTACGGATAAATATGGAGGGTACAGTGCACCGTAATCTAATCTTGAAAAAATAGACTGGGTTTATCCGCAGATTCAATTCAAATCTCCCTGTATTTTAAATGCTAAACTAAAGTGAGTTCGATAGAAGCGAATGCATGTTAAGCTAAAAATATTATTACTTAAATCCAACCACAAACAAAAGAGCCGATACACAAAATGTGCATCGGCTCTTTCCTGAGATTTTGAATTGAAATATTATTCAGCTACTACTTCGAAAGCAACGTCGATAGTTACTTCTTTGTGTAATTTTAATGTAGCAGTGTAAGTTCCGATTTCTTTAACGGCATCTTTAAGTACAATTACTTTACGATCAACAGCATAACCTGCTTTTTCGAAAGCTTCAGCTAATTGGATAGGACCAACAGCTCCAAAGATTTTACCGGTAGTACTGGTTTTTGCACCTACAGTTAATGTAACGTCTTTCAATTTTTCAGCCAATTCTAAGCTTTCGTTTTTGATACGTTCCAATTTGTGAGCACGTTGTTTCAAGTCTTCTGCCAACATTTTTTTAGCTGAAGTTGTTGCCAAAATCGCTTTTTTTGTTGGGATAAGGAAGTTACGACCGTAACCGTCCTTAACTTTCAAGATATCGCCTTTGTAACCTAAGTTGATTACATCTTCTTTTAATATAATTTCCATACTTTTTCCTCCTTGTTTATTATTTCATCATGTCGGTTACATAAGGAAGCAACGCGATATGACGTGCTCTTTTCACTGCTTGAGCTACTTTACGTTGAAATTTCAACGAAGTACCGGTAAGGCGACGTGGAAGGATTTTTCCTTGTTCGTTCAAGAATTTCTTCAAAAATTCTGCATCTTTGTAATCGATGTAACGAATACCGCTTTTTTTGAAGCGACAGTATTTTTTCTTTTTTACATCAACTGAAGGTGGAGTTAAGTATCTGATATCTCCGTTGTTTGCTGCCATGGTTTAGTTCTCCTTTACTTCTTTAGATTTAATACTTTTTCTTTTTTCAGCGTACTCGAACGCATATTTGTCCAAACGGAACGATAGGAAACGGAGTACACGCTCGTCGCGACGGAATTGAGTTTCCAGCGTAGCGATGATGGTAGGATTTGCATCAAACTGAAGCAATGAATAAAAACCTGAAGATTTCTTTTGAATTGGGTATTGCAATTTCTTCAATCCCCAGTTTTCTTCGTTCGTGATAGTCGCGCCATTTTCTGTCAAAATGGTCTTAAATTTTTCTACCGCTTCCTTTGCCTGTACATCAGACAAAACGGGAGTTAGAATGAAAACGGTTTCATAATGATTTAACATACTGTTTGTTAGCTTATTAGTAATTAATACTTAGTTTTTCTTAAAGCGGGGCAAAGATACGAATAATTCTTTGATTGACAATACTATTTATTCAAAAAATCAATTATTAAATTGTAAAATTGACATGTTTGGACAATTAGTTAGCCTGAAAATATAATCAAAGCACTGAACAATGCCACCTAAAAATATGTTTATGTGTTAAACAGAAAACTTATAAAACAGAATTTATGGCAATTAAAGTAGCATTTTTCGATTCTAAACCGTATGACGAAGCATCATTCAAGAAGGCCAACGAAAAGTACGGCTTTGATATTAGTTCTTATAAAGGACATTTAAACAAAGACAATGTAGTATTATCCAAAGGAGCAGACGTAGTTTGCATATTTGTAAATGCAGTAGTCGATGCCGATGTAATCGATAGTTTAATTGTAAATGGTGTAAAACTCATAGCTCTACGCTGCGCCGGATATAATAATGTAGATATAAAAGCTGCACACAACAGAATAAAAGTTGTACGTGTTCCGGCTTATTCACCCTACGCAGTGGCAGAGCACACCCTTGCTTTAATGCTGACTTTAAACCGAAAAACGCATAAAGCCTATTCCAGAACCCGCGAAGGAAATTTCTCGCTAAATGGACTTTTGGGATTTGATATGCATGGAAAAACAGCCGGAATGATAGGCACCGGTAAAATTGCCAAAATTCTTATCCAGGCACTGAGCGGAATGGGGATGAAAATAGTGGCGTATGATTTATATCCCGACAATGAATTTGCAAAGCAGTACAATGTTGAATACGTTTCGCTCGACGAACTGTACGGTCGCTCTGATATTATTTCACTTCATTGTCCATTGAATAAAGACACTGAATATATTATCAATACAGAATCAATTGCCAAAATGAAAGATGGTGTAATGATCATAAATACCGGACGCGGGAAATTGATTCACACACATGCACTTATAAAAGGACTTAAAAGTAAGAAAATTGGAGCAGCAGGTTTGGATGTATACGAGGAAGAAAGTGATTATTTCTTTGAAGACAGATCAAATATCGTGATGGATGATGATGTCTTGGCTCGCTTGCTTTCATTCAACAATGTAATTGTCACTTCGCATCAGGCATTTTTTACGAAAGAAGCACTTGAAAACATTGCTGAAACTACTTTGGCGAATATTCAGGACTTTGTTGATGGCAAAACATTGGTAAATGAGGTGACTATTTAAAGTTACAAGATTTTAAACGAAAACGGCTTTGAATTCAGAAATTCAAAGCCGTTTTCATTTAAAACAAAGCAATTTGTATTCAATTTTTACACATTACTATGCAATAGTAAAATGTATTTATATATAAAATCATATCATTTTGATAATTAATACCAGCAGTTAACGACAATTTGAATCTAAAAATTAAATTTTCATACATTTTGGTAGGAAATATGGACATATTTATATACTTTTGCACCAAACTAAAAAACACCATTATGTTAGATGTAGGATTGACCACGTTTATGATCCTGGCCACCAGCCTTGTCATGCTCATGACGCCCGGATTAGCCTTCTTTTACGGAGGATTAGGCTGTAAAAAGAATATTTTAAGTATTATGATGCAGAGCTTTGTTTCTATGGGAATAGGCACTGTACTCTGGTTTGCATTCGGTTATTCAGTTTGCTTTAGCGGCAACATGCATTCCGGAACCGATTTTTTCGGAATTATCGGAAATTTCGACAAAGCGTTTTATCACGGTATAACACCATCAACGCTTTACTCGCCCGAAAAACGTTTTCCTGAGTACATTTTTATTGCTTACCAAATGATGTTTGCCATTATCACACCGGCACTTATCACCGGAGCATTTATCAATCGGGTATCGTTTAAATCGTACATTGTTTTCCTTGTATTGTGGCAAATTTTTGTGTATTATCCTTTCGTTCACATGGTTTGGGGCGGTGGATTGCTTGCTGAGTGGGGTGTATTCGACTTTGCAGGAGGTATTACTGTACACGCTACAGCAGGATTTGCAGCCTTAGCTTCGGTCTACTTCGTAGGTCGTCGTCAGGAAAAAACGGATCCGAACAACATTCCGTTAGTAGCTATCGGAACTGCTTTATTGTGGTTTGGATGGTATGGCTTTAATGCCGGAAGCGAATTGGCAGTTAATTCCGTTACCGTTTCTGCCTTCCTGAATACCGATACTGCGGCTTCGTTTGCAGCTGTAACCTGGTTGTTGATTGAATGGAACACAGGCAAAAAGAAACCTACTTTTATCGGATTGATGACAGGTGCGGTTGCCGGATTGGCCACCATCACTCCTGCTGCAGGATATGTAGACATTTATTCAGCTGCCATCATCGGCATAATTGCCGCTATTGGCTGTTTCTTAGCGGTAAAATTCAAAGAGCACAAAGGTTGGGACGATGCGCTTGATGTGTGGGGCGTTCACGGAATGGGTGGTGTAATCGGCACCATTTGTTTGGGATTCTTTGCCAACAGTTCTATCAATGCAGCTATTCCAAACGGATTATTTTTTGGCGGAGATGGAATGCTACTGCTAAAAGAATGCGTAGCCATTTTATTTGCAATAAGTTACGCATTTATCTTCACGGTGTTGTTGTTCAGAACCATCAATAAGTTTATTCCGGTGCGCGTAACTGATGTTGAACAAACTGTAGGATTGGATTTAATTCATCACGGCGAAGTAGCCCGACAAAGCTAGTATTAGTGAACTTTCAAAAAAAACGAAGAGCAGTATTCTATTTTTTAGGATACTGCTTTTCGTTTTATTTAATCCCTTTCCACCACTCGGTGAATTTCTGGTTATTGTCTTTCAATTTGACTTGTTCGCCTATCATGGGTGTTATTAATGGGATGTTTAGCTTCTTGCTTGAAGCCGCAATCTTTGTCAATGGTTCGTCCCACGGGTGGTTTGCCAATGCAAATTTTGTGGAATGAACAGGGAAAAGTCGCTTGGCATTTAAATCATGGAACGCTTTCAACAGATCGGCCGGTAACATGTGGATGTATCTCCAGTTTTTGTTATACTGTCCGTTTTCTAAGATTGCCAAATCAATAGGAGCAAACTTCTTACCTATTTCAGCAAAGTGCTTGTCATACCCACCATCGCCACCCATAAATATCTTCATGGTGGGAGTTTGAAGAACGAAGGCTACCCACAGGGTTTGATTTCGTTTCAGTCCTCGTCCCGAAAAATGCCTGGCGGGAACCGCATGGGCAATGAACCCATTATCCAATTGGACTTGTTCATTCCAATCCATTTCAATGATTGAATTTTTGTCGAATCCCCAGTACTCGAAATTTTCACCAACGCCAAGCCCGCAGATAACCTTTTTAATCCGGGTTTTTAATTTCATAACGGTTTCATAATCGAGATGATCCCAGTGGTCGTGTGAAATAAAGAGGTAATCAATTTCAGGAATATCGTCTGCGGTATAAGTATTTGCTCCATTAAATGCTTTGATGGTAAACGAAAAAGGAGAAGCACTACCGCTTAAAACCGGGTCGACCAGGATTCTTTTTCCATCGATTTGCATAAAGTAAGAGGAATGCCCGAACCACACCAGTATGTCTTTATTCCTGTCGAGGTGCAGCAGATTGGTTTTGATCGATGGTATTTCATCAACGGGAGCCACCCGTTTGTTTTTGTTGAAGAAATTTTCTTTTCCTACCTCAAAATAGCTCACCCCTTCGGTCATAACAGGCGTAACGCTCTGGTTTTGGAATGCTCCGTTTTTGTAATTCAGCGATTTTTTAATTCGCTCCAAACGTGCTCCGGAGGGTAATTTGCCAAATTTTGCCTGATTCAAAGTAAAAGCTGTGGCTAGTGAAACTAAAGCTAGGATAGATGCTGTCAGGTACATAGTTTTTTTCATTTGTTTACGTTGGCTTTTGCCAATAGTTTCATGTCTTTCATTTCCAAAATATTTTTCGGATATTCTGTTAGCGAAGCATTAATCATGGCTTCAGCCAAATCTTTTAGTGATATCACATAATTAGGAGTGATTAATTTCATTAAAGCAAATAACCAGCCTCCATACTTGTAGGTTTTATAGTAAGTTTGAGTTGGTTTTAGTGGCAGAAACGGTTCTATACCACCCGGACGTAAACAATACACCTGCTTAAATGGCAATTCCATTAAATCGTTTTCGGTTCTTCCTTTCACGCGTGCCCACATGGTTCGTCCTTTCTCAGTGCTATCGGTGCCCACACCCGAGATGTAACAGAAAGTCATAGTGGGATTGAGGCTGGCCAACGTTTTGGCAAAGTTCAACGTTAACGTATGGGTCAATCTGTTGTACTCGGCTTCGCTTTTTCCTACAGCTGTATTGCCCAGGCAGAAATAGCACGCATTGTAGCCGGTAAGTTTGTCGCTCAACGATGAAATATCGAAGAAATCATTGTGAATTATTTCCGTTAGTTTGGGATGGGAATAACCGCACGGAGTACGGGTTATCACCAATACTTTTTCCACTTCGGGGTGATGCAGACATTCATAAAGAACGCCTTCGCCAACCATCCCGGTTGCTCCTGTGATAATGACTTTTAGTTTATTCATTGGATGTATTTTTAAGAAAATTACTTCATCATGCTTAGAAACATCTTATCAAACATTCTGTCCGTAAGAATTTTCCGCATAAACAATATTATTTTCGCTCCACCTCCTGTAGCGTAACGTGTTTTGGGTCTGGCGGCCATAGCTGCTTTCACTATTGTTTTGGCCACAACTATTGGCTGAGAACCCATTTTATAGGTTTTTTCAAACATTTTCACATGTTTGTGTGCCAGTGTCTTGTAAGCTGTATTTCCGGATACTTTAAGCAAATTATCACTGGCAATTGAACCCCACTCGGTAATTATTGCCCCTGGTTTTATAATAACCACGTCGATACCAAATTGCTTCAACTCCATCCGCAAACTATCGCTAAGACCCTCAAGAGCGTATTTAGTGGCGTGATACCAGGCCCCATGAGGTTCTCCTAAACTTCCGCCAATGGATGAAATATTGATAATTCTACCGGAATGTTGAGCGCGCATGGTTGGCAAAACCAACTGTGTCAGTCGGGCTAAGCCAAAGATATTTACTTCAAACTGATATTTAGCTTCAGAAAGCGGCACATCTTCCAATGCGCCAAACGAACCATAGCCCGCATTGTTTACTAACAAATCTATGCGGTTTTCGGTTTGAAGAATTTTATTTACTCCGGCAACCAATGACACTTCGTCAGTTACATCCATGGCAATAAGTTTGACTCCCTCTTTTTCCAGGTCAGCCATTTTTTCTACTCTGCGGGCTGCGCCATAAACCGTGTATCCATTTTGAACCAATAGTTTTGCAGTTTCTTTTCCTATGCCGGATGATGCTCCGGTTACTAATGCTACTTTTTTCATTATCTTCAAATTTTAAACATTTACAACATATTAAGATTGACTAATCACTCTAACCCTAAGCCAAATAAAAATCAGGTTATCATATCCCAAAGCAAATCGAAAGTATCGCTGATAACAGCATGTTGCTTTGGTTTTGAAAATTCATTTTTAATCAGATAATCATTTAAACCATAGATGAGACTACTGATAAGCATAACCAAATAATCGAGCGGCAATGACTTGATAGCTCCGGCTTCGATACCTTTTTGCAGAAGTTCGCAGATTGGTTTATGAGCCTTTTCTATTTCCTCGGGTGCGATAAGCGAAAGAAACGGTGAGGTTTTAAACTGCTGTACAAAACGAAATTCGAGTTTATTATCAATAATCCAATAAAGAGATGCAAAATAGAGTTCTTTGAAAGTATCTTTAAATGAAGTAGTTTCTTTCGAATTTTCTTCAACAAATTTGGACATACGTAATTCTATGTCGACAAATAATGCCACAATCAATTCATCCTTCGTTTTGAATTTATTAAACAATGTACCGTTTGCTACACCGGCTTCTTGAGCTATTTTACTGGTAGGTGTACCATGAAACCCGTACTCTACAAAAAGCTTTAAAGCAGCATCTAATATCTTTTTTGTCTTCTCCATTTTTTCAAAATTGACTAATCAGTCAGCAAAAGTAATTCTATTTTTTGAACCAGCAAATGATTCTTCAAAAAAAAACAGAATCTTTTTAGTTACAAATCCCTAATACGACCAAAAGTTCAAAATAATTATACATTATTCATTCATAAATTCAATCATTTTATTACTTTTGCTCCATCACTTTCCAACAATGTCAATATTCAATTGAAATGAATTCTCCAAGCATAAAAAAACTATATTTCAAGGATACATCGTTTGCTAACCTAATGACACATCGCATTTACAATGTGCTGCTTTATGCCAGTAAGTACGATGCTTTTGTATTGGAAGAAGACGGACGTATTGACGAGCTAATTTTCAACGAATACACATCACTCAATCTTCGTTATCCACCCCGTTTTACGCTGGTTTCTAATGAAGAGCAAGCCAATGCTTTACTCCAGGAGCGAACTTTCGAACTGATTATTTCTATGCCCAGTGGTGATAGTATCAATCCGTTTCAATGGGCAAAGAGTGTAAAACAGCGTTTCCCCGAAATCCCCATCGTGGTACTGACTCCATTTTCCAAATCGGTATCAAAGCGTATTGCCAATGAGGATTTAAGCGCTATTGATTACGTTTTCAGCTGGTTAGGAAATTCCGATTTACTATTAGCAATTATAAAGCTGATAGAAGATAAAATGAATGTTGAAGAAGATGTAGAGTCAGTTGGTGTTCAGGTAATTCTTTTTGTAGAAGATGCTATTCATTTCTATTCATCCATAGTACCACATCTATATAAGTTTGTGTTTAAGCAAAGTCGATCGTTTATGACCGAAGCGCTGAACGAACACGAACAGATGTTGCGCATGCGTGGTCGCCCTAAAATTTTACTGGCGCGAAACTACGAAGAGGGGTTAGCTATTTACGAAAAATTCAAAAACAATATGCTTGGGGTAATTACAGACGTAAGTTATCCTCAGAATGGCGAAAAAAATAAATTGGCAGGTATCAATTTATGCAATGAAATTCGGAAACAAGACAAGCATATTCCACTTATCATCGAATCGGCGGAAGAAGAAAATCACGGTCCGGCCGACAGTCTATCTGCGGCATTTTTAAATAAGAATTCCAAAACATTATTGATTGATTTACGCGAAAAAATTACCGACAACTTTGGTTTTGGCGATTTTGTATTTATCAATCCGCTCACCAACGAAGAAGAAGCCCGCGTTGAGAACCTGAAAGGATTACAGGAGATAATTTTCAAAATCAGTGATGAATCCTTGTATTTTCATGTTTCGAGGAATAATATTTCCCGTTGGCTCTACTCACGTGCCATGTTTCCATTGGCCGAGTTTCTGAAAAGCATTAATGTTGACAATTTTGCTTCCAGTGATTTAGCTAAAGTACGGCAAATCATTTTCGATGCCATTGTTCATTACCGGAAAGTAAAAAACCGCGGTGTAGTGGCAGTTTTCCAGCGCGACCGTTTTGATCAGTACTCCAACTTTGCACGTATTGGAGATGGGTCGCTCGGTGGAAAAGGTCGTGGACTGGCATTTATCGATGCTATGATTAAACGGAATGTGAGTTTCGAAAATTTCGAAAACACCCAAATCACCATCCCTAAAACGGTGGTATTGTGCACCGATAATTTCTCGGAATTTATGGAACTTAATCAACTATACCCCATAGCTTTATCCGAATTATCCGACGATGAAATTCTGAAACATTTCCTGAAAGCAAGGATACCGAAACGATTGATAGCCGATTTACATGCATTTCTGAGAGCCATCGACTCACCTATTGCAGTTCGATCTTCAAGTTTGCTCGAAGATTCGCATTACCAGCCCTTTGCTGGAATCTATTCGACTTATATGGTGCCCTATAATGCCGAAAGC
Organism: Paludibacteraceae bacterium; assembly: GCA_942493025.1. Classification (GTDB taxonomy): domain Bacteria; phylum Bacteroidota; class Bacteroidia; order Bacteroidales; family Paludibacteraceae; genus Paludibacter. The sequence continues at coordinate 1,045,256 of OW818663.1, read as the reverse complement.
AAAACACAAATGCTGGAAATGGTTACAGAAGCCATCAAAGCGGTTTATGCATCGGTTTTTTATCACGATAGCAAAGCATACATGACTGCCACCAAAAACGTGATTGACGAAGAAAAGATGGCCATTGTACTTCAGGAAATCTGTGGAAATACTTACGAAAATCGGTTTTATCCCTCGTTTTCGGGTGTAGCACGTTCGCTCAATTATTACCCTATAGGAGCTGAGAAACCCGAAGATGGCATTGCCAATATTGCGTTAGGTTTAGGTAAATATATTATGGACGGTGGCACGAGTTTGCGTTTCTCCCCCGCCTATCCCAACAATATTCTGCAAACGAGCACATTGGAATTTGCTTTACGTGAAACACAGACCTATTTCAACGCACTGGATTTGTGCCAAATGCAGTTTGTGCCGCAGGTTGACGATGGATTTAATCTGCTCAAGCTAAGGGTTTCTGATGCTGAAAAAGACGGTACATTGCGTTATATTGCGTCCACCTTTAACCCTCAGGATCAGGTAATAAACGATAGTTTGTACGAAGGTGGACGAAAAATAATCACCTTTGCTAATATACTGAAACACAATATTTTTCCATTAGCCGAAACCCTGAAGGAAGTGTTGCATATTGCTCAGGCAGAAATGGGACGCCCCATTGAGATTGAGTTTGCTGTGAACCTCGATTATTCGCCTTTAAAACAACACATTTTCTATCTACTGCAAATTCGCCCTATAGTCGATAGCAAAGAGATGGTCAATGAAAACATAGGGGCAATACCCGAAGAGAATGCCATTATCACCTGTAAAAGTGCTTTGGGTCACGGAATTACAAACGATATATACGACATTATATACGTAAAGCCGGAGGCATTTAACGCAGCTAAAAATCAGCTAATTGTAACAGAACTTGAGCGTATCAACCGCGAACTTATTAGTCAGAACCGCCATTATGTGTTGGTGGGTCCCGGACGTTGGGGCTCTGCCGATTCGTGGTTAGGCATACCCGTTAAATGGTCGAATATCAGTAACGCCAGACTTATTGTTGAGTGCGGCTTATCCAATTACAGAGTTGACCCAAGTCAGGGAACGCACTTTTTCCAAAACCTGACTTCGTTTGGTGTAGCCTATTTCACCATTAATCCATTTCAGCAGGATGGTAGTTTTGATACCGAGTTTTTGAATGCACAAAATGCTCTGTATGAATCGGAATACGTGCGCCATGTGCGTTTCGACAAACCAATGATAATGAAAGTAGATGGACGAAAAAACAAAGGAGTAGTCATGAAACCATGATTTAATTGTGACTAAATCGTTATTTCGTCAACTATTTGCATAAAAATTGAATATTCGGTTTTTATTATTATTTTTGCGACAAAGAAATAATTAATCATTTAAATTTAAAAATTCATGTTGAAAAATCACCCCAAGGGATTATTAGTTGCATTTTTTGCCAATATGGGAGAACGTTTTGGGTTCTATACCATGATGGCGATATTAGTCTTATTCTTACAAGTCAAATTTGGTCTTTCAGTTGAAACAGCAGGCGATTATTACAGCTGGTTCTATTTTGGAATTTATGCTTTAGCATTAATCGGCGGAATATTGGCCGATTATTCCAAAAAATACAAACTGGTAATTCTAATTGGAATTGTGGTCATGCTTATTGGATATGTAATGATGGCTTTACCGGGTGTAAGTTTAAATATTACGCTGTTGAGCTTATTTGTCATCGCGCTTGGTAACGGCTTATTCAAAGGTAACCTGCAAGCAGTGGTAGGTCAACTTTACGACAATGAGAAATATGGAAAACTGCGCGATTCGGCCTTCATGATTTTCTATATGGGAATCAATGTCGGTGCTTTTTTTGCGCCATTTGCAGCCACAGGTGTGAGAGACTGGTGGTTGAAAACAAATGGATTCCTGCAGGATGGTAGTGTTCCGGCTTTATGTCATCAAATGCTAGAAGGTAAACTGACCGACACAACACAATTTGCAACCTTAGCCAATAAAGTAAGTCTGACAGGCCCTGTAACTGACTTAAATGCTTTTGCAACAGCCTATCTTGATGTTTTTTCGAGAGGGTATAATTATGCGTTTGGAATAGCTGCCATTGCGATGGTTATTTCTTTGCTTGTGTATATTTTCTTCAACAAACATCTTCCGGGCAAACAAGAAATAACAGCTGCAAAAACGGAAAAAACAAGTGCTGAAAACAAATCAAGCTTGATAACTATTGTTGTTGCATTACTGGTTGGTGCTCTGGTTACATTCTTAGTAAGCTTGCTTAAAGATTACAAAACAGGAATGGCTATCGGATTATTTGGTACATTTGTAACCTGGATTATTATGTCGTCCACAAAAGAAGAAAAAGCAAGAGTTATTTCGCTTGTATTGGTATTTTTTGTGGTTATTTTTTTTTGGATGTCATTTCACCAAAATGGTTTAACACTCACTGTGTTTGCACGAGACTATATCGTTAAAGAAGTGGGTCCGTTCACTAACATCTTCTTTACATTGCCTTCCATCCTATCGTTTATTGCCGGTGTGGGTGGTTTATTCTTAGCATTTGGAAAAAACAAACTCTCCAATCGCCTCATAGGAGCAGCCATGACTGTTTCGGGAGGTGCCTTGTGTTATTATTTTATCACGAAAAGTTCCTCATTAAACGCAATTTCTCCGGAAGTTTTCCAGTCATTTAATCCATTGTTTATCGTTTTCTTAACACCAATGGTAATGGGAGTATTCGCGTGGCTGAATAAAATTGGGAAAGAACCTTCTACACCACGAAAAATCGGCATCGGTATGATTATCGCTGCCATTGGTTTTTTGGTCGTACTTGTGGGGTCGTTAAGTCTTATTTCTCCACACGATTTAAATGGTCAGGCTGTTCCCGATTCGTCCAGAGTAAATCCATACTGGTTAATCAGCAGCTATTTGGTATTGACTATTGCCGAACTATTTTTAAGCCCAATGGGATTATCGTTTGTATCAAAAGTGGCGCCACAACGTTTTCAGGGACTCATGCAAGGCGGTTGGTTATTGGCTACGGCTGTTGGTAACAAACTCTTATTTGTAGGAAGCTTCTTTTGGGACAAGCTGGATTTATGGCAATTATGGCTTATATTTATTGTTTGCTGTTTGCTGTCTGCAAGTTTTATTTTCTCAATTATGAAACGACTTGAAAAAGTGACAAACTAATTCTGTTTGCACTTCAGCATAAAAAAAGCCGGTAGTGACTTTCATCTCTACCGGCTTTTCTGTACTTGTATTTCAACTATCTGTTCGTTTTATTCTTGCCCCAAAAACGACTCATTGCGCTTTGAGGTTTTTTAGGAGGTTCAACCGTTGCTGCTTCTTTTCGCCTTGGAGTTGCTTCCGGTTTTTTGGGTGCACTTTCCGTTTTTCGTGGTGAGAACTCAAGCTTCTTTCCGTTTGGCTCTACCCTTGGTTCTCTCACACCATCTTTTTTTGTTGCTTGAGGACGCTTGTTTGGATTTACAGGACGTGCATGCGGTGCCGGCTTTTTCTTTTTCGGAGCACCTTCAACGGGGATATTTACCGCCAAAAACGGATGATCATTTACCACCGGAATTCGGATAGAAATCAGTTTTTGTATGTCGCGTAAAAATTCACGTTCTTCGGCGTCGCAAAACGAGACGGCTTTTCCATCCAGCCCTGCCCTACCCGTACGGCCAATGCGGTGAACATAAGTTTCGGGAATATTGGGAATTTCGTAGTTGATAACCAAATTAAGGTCATCAATATCGATTCCACGTGCTGCAATATCGGTAGCAACCAATACGCGGGTGGTGCGGTCTTTAAAATTGCGTAACGCATTCTGACGTGCATTTTGCGATTTATTTCCGTGAATAGCTTCTGCTTTGATGTGTGCTTTGGTAAGGAAACGTTGCACTTTATCAGCACCATGTTTTGTACGTGTAAAAACTAAAGCAGTTGCAATTGATTTGTCTTTCAGTACGTGAATCAGCAAGTCTTTTTTATTTTCAGCATCTACAAAGTACATTTCCTGCTGAATGGTTTCGGCGGTTGTTGATGCAGGAGTAACTTCCACTTCCTCCGGATTAGTCAGAATGGTACTCGCCAAGGTGCGAATTGAGTCCGGCATGGTAGCCGAAAAGAATAGCGATTGACGTTTAGCCGGAATAATTTTGATTAATTTCCGCACATCATGTATAAAGCCCATGTCGAGCATACGATCTGCTTCGTCCAACACAAAAATAGAAAGCTCATTCAACTTCACATATTTCTGATCTATCAAGTCGAGCAAACGACCCGGAGTGGCGATCAATATATCCACTCCCATTTTGAGCGGGTTTACTTGTTGACTTTGCGGAACACCTCCAAAAATAACTGTATGACGCAAACCGGTATTACAACCATAACTGGTAAAACTCTCACCAATTTGTATGGCAAGTTCACGTGTTGGGGTCACTATCAACGCTTTAATTTTGCGGGGTCCTTTATCATTCGCTTTCGCAAGATACAATTGTTGTATGATAGGAATAGCAAATGCAGCCGTTTTCCCGGTTCCAGTCTGGGCACAGCCTAATAAATCACGACCTTTAAGTACTATTGGAATTGAAATTGCCTGAATGGGCGTTGGGGTGGTATAACCTTCTGATTTAAGAGCGTTTAAGATCGGCTCTACAAGATCTAATTTTTCAAATGACATATATAAGTTTCAACGCATCCGTTGTCTATCCACAAGTTCTAACAAAAAACCTGACGGGATACGATTCGGTGCAAAGATACAGAAAATAAACGGAGGAGTCAAAAAACCTTTTTTACGCTCGAAAGCCTCAGCCAATTTTCGTGTTCGCACACGGTTTTTTGTCCAAAAATTGTATATAAATTGATATATTAGTACGTGAGCTGCACAATAAATGGGAAAATGTGCTAATTTTAATGTTTTTTAAGTAATAAAACTTCAAATATCAGTTGGTCGACCAATTTAATTACCTATTTTTGCAATGTCGAAGTTACAAAACACAGAAATGTGTTATCTTTTGTTACGATATCCGATTGAAAATATTCAGAAATTAAATATAAGTTTAAATCATAATCTTGAATCACTTGAAATCACAACACGCATTCCATCCAAGTCCACTCGAACTCCATATTCGAGTCAAGATGAATATGTCTTCTTGACATATCCTCCAAATTCAACTTTCTGCACACATTTCAACCAATAAAATTTATTGGAAGTTATTGTTCGCGCTTTATTTTAAAAGGTGATACACCTGAAATAAACATGAACAAGCTATAACTATTATTTTGAACTTCTTTAAACAATATCATAATCACAATTTAAATCAAAAAGAATAATGAGTAATGTTAATTCCGTATCAACGGACATTTTAATTATTGGAGGTGGACCTTCAGGTCTGGCAACTTCAATTCATTTGGCTGACATCCTCAAACAAAAGGGCTTAAATAAGCGCATTTTGTTGATTGAAAAAGGGAGCTCAATCGGCAGCCATATTTTGTCGGGAGCTGTAATTAAACCTGAGGTGTTTAAAGAGTTATTGCCCGATGTGGACTTTAATGAAATTCCGTTCAACGCTAAAGTAGCCAAAGATTCAACAGTAATGCTGAGCGAAAACGGATCATTCAAATTACCATTCCATGTTCCGTACATGAGCAATGCAGGCAACTATACCGCTTCATTGGGACAAATCTGTCGCTACCTGGCCACCAAAGCCGAAGAAAAAGGGGTGGAAATCTATGCAGGATTTGCCGTTGACGAGATTCTTTATAAAGATGGTAAAGTGACTGGTGCTAAAACAAAGGACAACGGTATTGATCATCATGGAAAACAAATGGAAAACTTTCAGCAAGGTTCCAGCATTGAAGCAAAGTTGACCATTTTTGCCGAAGGTACCCGTGGAAGTTTAGCCAAACAACTTATTCAGAAATTTGATTTAGAGAAAGATAAAAACTGTCAGATTTACTCATTGGGCGTAAAAGAAGTATGGAGTGTGCCCGAAGGAAACATCCAAGCCGGTGAAGTGTATCATACGATGGGATATCCGTTGAATTTGAAAGAATTTGGTGGTGGATTTGTTTATGGATTGAACGACAATAAAGTAGCAGTAGGATTGGTAGTTGGGTTGGAATACGAGGATCCTACTTTTGATGCACACGATGCTTTCCAGGCATGGAAAACAAATCCGTTTATTTCAAAATTCCTGAAAGGCGGAAAATTAGTAGAATACGGTGCTAAAACATTACCTGAAGGTGGCTATTACTCTATCCCTAAACTATACACCGACAATGCATTGATAGTGGGCGATAGTGCCGGATTAGTGGCAATGCCGGCACTTAAAGGTGTGCATTTGGCCATTACATCGGGGATGTTGGCGGCTAAAACAGCAGCATTGGCTCTAGCGACTGATGACTATTCTGAAAAAGTACTAGCTGCATACGAATTGTCGATAAAAGACAGCGTAATCTACAAAGATTTGTATCCGGTTCGTAACTTCCGCCAGGGATTTTCGAAAGGATTGATTGTAGGTGCCATGCATTTTGGAGCCCAATTAATTACGGGTGGAGCAGGATTTTGTGGTAGATTAAAATCGCACCCCGACAAAGATGCCACTAAAACATTAGCTGAGTTTAAAGGAAAACCTTTTAAAGAAAGGTTCAAAGACAAATTAGAATTTGATAAAGTATTGACCTTCGATAAAGTTACCGATGTCTATTTTTCGGGCGTAAATCATGATGAGCAACAAGTAGCTCACGTGAAAATAAACAACCCGGAATCATTCGCAGCCATTAATATCAAACAATATGGTGCTCCATGTCAGTTCTTTTGTTCGTCGGAAGTTTACGAACTTCATACCGACAAAAACGGACATCAAGAGTTGCGCATACATGCCGAAAACTGCATGCATTGCAAAACCTGCGATATAAAAACTCCCGGCGATGGCATTACCTGGTCGGTACCCAATGGTGGTAATGGTCCTGAATTTCAAAATATGTAGTTAATGCATAATTCCAAAATGTATAATTCACAATTATCAATTTTTAATTTATAATTCAAAATGGCTCTAACGATAATAAGTTTAATTAAACAAGTACCACTCCCAACCGAAATGCGTATGGGTGATGATGGTTTGATGGATAGAACAAAAGCAAAATCGATCATCAATATTGACTGTCAGTTTGGTCTTGAAGCAGGCTTGCAACTAAAAAAACAATATCCCGATGCAAAACTAATTGTTTGCTCCATGGGACCTCAATCATTCGAAGTAGCATTAAAAACGGCTATTTCAATGGGCTACGACGAAGCCTATCTTTTGTCGGACAGAAAGTTGGGAGGTAGCGATACCTACGCCACAGGATTGGCTATTGCCACCATGCTAAAGCATTTGGGTTTTTCGAAAGAATCAAAAGAACCTTTTATTGTCCTTGCCGGTCGTCAAACCAGTGATGGTGACACCGCTCACGTACCATCGCAAGTGGCTGAAAACCTGGGAATACCACAAGCTACTTTTGTGGAAACAGTAAAAGCCGATGGCGAAGGAAATGTAGTTGCGAAACGTATCATCGAAGGTGGTTATCAAATGATGAAACTACCAATGCCCTGTACCATTTCGCTTACTCCTACAGGTATTCCTCCACGCAAACCGTCGTTGGTTGGTGCTATCAAAGCCCGTAACTCAAAAGTAACTGTTTTTGGTATTGATGATATCGGACTGGGAACAGAGAAAATCGGACTGGGAGGTTCACCTACCATTGTTGCCGGAGTTGTAAATATTGTGAGTGAAAGAGCTCCGATTATTATGTCGGAAGGACATAATGAAAACACACTCGTCGACAGTATGGTTACTAATTTTGGGAAAGGTGCTAATGTACTGGAGAAAAAAGAAGCAGCCGAAAAGAAAACTTCCGAAAAACCCGAATTTCCGCTTTATGATAACAGAAACGGTGCGAAAGGAATCATTACCTGGGCCGAAGTTACGAACGGAAACATCTCGCGTCCATCCATCGAATTGCTTACTCCTGCACGCCATTTGGCCGATCAGCTTGGTGCCGACACCAAGATTATGACTCTGCTTATTGGTAAAAATGTTCAAGGACTGACCAAAACGCTTTTCGAACATGGATCGGATGAGGTAATTGTGGTTGATGATGAACGACTGGAAGAATATTTGGTTTTACCTTTTTCATCTATTTTTGCTCAGGTAATTAAAGAACGTAAACCTGAAATTGCCTTGTTTGCAGCAACAACAGCCGGACGCGAACTTGCTCCACGTATTGGTGTAAAAACCGGAAGCGGTGTAACGGCCGATTGTACCGGATTGGAAATTGGTGAATATGTAAACAGAAAAGAAAAAGTCATCAACAAACCGATACTACATTCGCGCCGTCCTACTTATGGCGAAAGTAAACTGGCTACTATTCTCGGATTTGTGTATCCTCAAATATCTACAGCTCGTGCAGGCACCTTCGAAGTTCCGGCAAAAGTAGAAGGACGTTCAGGTATTGTATCGGAATTTAAACCCACTATTGATAAAAAGGAATTCTCTGTAGAGATTCTGAAAACAGTGCGTGGAGAAGGTAATTCGGTTAACCTGTTTGATGCTGACATCATCATTGCCGGAGGTAGAGGTACAACCGTTGATGGATTAGAATTAATAAAAAAACTGGCTGAAACATTGAAAGAAAAAGGTGTGAAGGCTGAATGGGCTTGTAGCCGCGTGGTAGTTGATGAAGGATTCTCAGAATATGCACGTCAAATTGGACAAACCGGTAAAACTGTTCGCCCTAAAGTGTATGTTGGAGTAGGAATTTCGGGCGCAATACAACATATTGCAGGAATGAAAGAATCGGAAAAAATCATTGCTATCGATCGTAATCCAAAAGCTTCGATTTTCCATTTTGCCGATTTCGGTATTGTAGGTGAATATCAAGACATTTTGCCGGAACTTATTGAACGGGTAAAGGGAGGTTTTACTTTCGGAATTGAGCCCACTAAAAATTAAAAACGGATTCTGAATATTACTAAATAAAGGAGTTGCATCAGGTTTAGGCCTGTGCAACTCCTTTTTTTATATTCAATGTGAGTTCGATAGGTATTCACGAGCCTTTTCAAAAACACTTAATTATCATTTTATCGCTAAATACAATATCAGATACAGTCACGAGTAATATTTTCTCACCAATTAGTGTCTCTTCGTCAGCCGAGAGCACGATTGAGTTACTTTCGAGCGTTTTAAACTCATAACTTACTAATTTGTATCATTCTAAATTAAGCTATTACATCAAAATAACAGCTTCATATTGATGACACAAGCATTTCTTTTGAGTATTTTTGACGAAAATTTATCTATCATTATTCATTATGATTCAGGAAAAAAAGAGCGTTGCTTTAAACTCGGTTATTGCAGCAGGTTTTATCACAAGTTTTAAATTGGTTGTGGGGCTACTCACAGGGAGTTTGGGTATTCTATCCGAAGCCTTACACTCGGCACTCGATATGGTGGCAGCTGTAATTACTTTTTTCTCGGTTAAAGTGTCTGACAAACCGGCTGACAAAGAGCACAATTATGGACATGGGAAAGTAGAAAACCTCTCAGCACTCATTGAAACTATTCTATTACTCGTTACTTGCGTATGGATTATTTACGAAGCAACCCACCGTATTATTTCGGGCAAAGGACTGGAACTAAACACTATTCAAACCATATTTAGCTTTATTGTAGTTATTACTTCAATTGTAATCGACGCATGGCGTTCGAAAATGTTATATGCTGTAGCAAAAAAGCACAACAGTCAGGCACTGGAAGCGGATGCGCTCCACTTTTCTACCGACATTTGGAGTTCGGCAGTGGTATTGCTCGGATTAATTTGTGTGAAAGTTTACGAATGGACGCATTTGCCCATCTTCTTTTATGCCGACTCGGTGGCTGCATTGGTGGTGGCTGTCATTGTATTGTTTGTATCGTATCAATTAGGACGTAGAGCAATAGATGTACTGCTGGATAAATCGCCTCAAAATACCACGCAAATTGTACGCGACACCTTAAAGGAATTTCCGGAAGTGATTAAATATCACAGTTTAAAAGCCCGTACAGCCGGAGCAGATACGTTTATAAAGTTCAATGTTCACTTTGATCCCGAATTAAGCCTGCGCGAAGTACACAATGTTTGTGACAAAATAGAATCCAACATTCGGGCACTTGTACCCCGAAGCGAAGTATATATCCATCCCGAACCGGAAGATGCCAGTCATCTTGAAAATGAAGTGGATGACTTATTGATGTAAGTTACTGTCACAGTTTTTCTTATTAGCCCGCTTGTCAATGATTATTGACAAGCGGGCTAATTTTTTATTTATCAACAAGCTCAATACTCAGTTATTGTAAACTCGTAACTACTATCACTTATTAACCTGAGTTCGGGATTAGAATGCATTGCTAACTTCACTAACTTTTTTGGAAATGTGGAAATAAGGTTGTGTTGGCTCTCATTAGTGTCCACTAAAAATCATTAACTTATTTCTGAAAGCCTTATCAACAAAGGATAGATAAGGGAAAGTTTAGCGTGACGATTTGAATTTTTATTATAGATAGAGATGACCCGAGAATATTTCAAAAGGTAAATTGAAAATATTTCAATAAAAACAAGAATTGGTATCGAACTACTTACAATTCGGGCAAAGTCCAAATCAAAGAAAAGACTATTATGATTAATACCTTAATTTATTTTAGTGGACACTAGTGGTTGGCTCTGATTTCTTTTGCTACTAAGGTCGAAAAAAAAATAGTAAATAAGGTCTTAACCTTAGTGGAAATACAGATTCCATTCAATATTAAACCTTATTAACAAAACGAGATAGTTGAATATGAGAAATGTATAAATCCCCTTATCCCGAACTCAGGTTATTACCAACGTTACTTTCCGTATATTTAAGAAATCTCACACAAGCTCCTCTTTTAATTATTGTTATAATCGAGCTTTCAATATACTATAAATAATAAATGCTAGTTTTAGTATGTACAAACTAAAATAATAATCTCTAAAAAATTAAGTGTATGAAGACAAAAGGTTTTTATGTAGCAATTACCCTTTTTACAGTACTTACGTGGAGTTGCTCAAATCAGGACAATCTGGGCGACAAATCGCTTAAAAGTTCAATGGATCAGAGTGCGCAAAATTTATCCTCTGCTTTGGGGCAAATCACATCTAGTCCTGGTTATCAGGTGTTGGGCGTTACTGGCACAGCAGCAGCCGGCAGTCCATCATTAGTAAAAGCATCGGTTGGATCGTTTGTGATTGACTCAACTATCAATACTATTGCATTGGCTGATATTATGGGTGTGTACAATTACAAAGCGGTTGGTTATAAAATGGGCGGTATGTCTATGCTTCGTTTTTTTACTAAAACAGCCGACAATACTCAAATGATTGTTCGTTTGCCCGAGAGCAAAGTAAAACATTTCAGTAAAATGTTGCATTATTCGCCTGCCGATACGCTATTGGCAAACGATTATGTTATCTCCGTTTCGAAGTACGACTACAAATTCAATCGTTTTCTGGGTTGGGACTATTCATTGGCATCAAACATTAATATCAAAAACGTAAATGCCGGCGACTTAAAAATTCAATCGTCAAGTAACAAAACGACCGGAACAAATTTCGCATCCGAATTTGCTTTTGCAAATGGGTATCTGGCTAAATGTAGTTATTCGAATGGCGACACCGCCGTATCGACCTACGCTATCACGCAAGGTGCAAAGATTCTTTTCGAAGAAAAATACACTGCTATTAAATCGGCAGTAACCAAAAGACATCGCGAAAAATCTTATTCATTGACCATTGGTGATGTTCAAATTATCAGAACACAGGGGAAAAACAGTTTGGATAGCGCTAAAGTATATGTTGCCGGCGTTTTGCAAACAAAATCGAAAGTAGAAATTGTAAATGTATCAACGGGTACTGTGGAAGACTCAACCAATGTTTGTGTTGCCAATCATAACCGCGAAATCAAAATTACATTCGATGATGGAACAAGTTCTACAATTAGTCAATTGCTTGGAAGTTCGGTCGAAACTATTCGCACCTTGTTTATCTCCTTACGTCAAACCTATTTTGCAACAAACGTAGTGAACTGGATTGCCTGGGATATTTACACTAAAAAGCAATAATTTCGGACAAAATGTAATCAGTGAGTTGAACCGTTCGTATTTTAAATGTGTTTGTATGTTTAAAATGATTCGACTTCAACTGAATTTTAAAGTGAGGGGAAGTTTTTATACTTCTTCTCACTTTTTTAATAATAGTTCTACTGATGTATCGATTCAACTGTCATTTCGTTTTAATTCAAAACAAAATGCTTAACAAAAAGCTCATTTTAAAAGCAAAATCCGTATCTTTGCACAAAATTTATTGCGTATGTTTACAACAGAAATAGAAACTTTTATAAAAGATAGAAATTATCCCACATTTGCACCAAAAGCTATTTTCTTCGACATGGATGGAGTACTTTTCGATTCGATGAAACATCATGCATCATCGTGGGTAAAAGCCATGCTAAAAGTAGGATTGCCATTCACCGAACACGAAGCATTTATGAATGAAGGACGCACCGGTGCTTCCACCATTGATGAAGCTTTTATAAAAACATACGGCCGCAATGCCACCGATGAGGAAAAACAACAAATATATCATTTGAAATCGAATTATTTCGAGTCGTGTGGTAAACCGGAAAGGATGCCATTCGCCATGGAATTGCTGACAAAAGTAAAGTCGCAACATCTTGAAATTTTCGTTGTAACAGGCTCCGGTCAACCTACTTTGATTGATAGTTTGGATGGTAATTTTCCGGGTATGTTTCACAAAGAAAAAATGGTCACTGCCTTTGACGTAAAACATGGTAAACCGCATCCGGAGCCTTATCTGATGGCATTAAAGAAATCGGGACTGCAACCATGGGAAGTGCTCGTTATCGAAAATGCGCCACTTGGAGTAGAATCGGCCGCCTCGGCAGGACTTTTTACCATAGCAGTAAATACAGGTCCCTTGGATTCAGCCGTTTTAGCCAGCAGCGGAGCCGACATTGTGCTGGATGACATGGAAAATTTGTATGAAAAATGGGATATATTTTCGAAAAAGGTTTCATCGTACAATCAACAATAGAATTTACAAAACACGAAATAAATTTGTATGGAAGTAATTAAATACCCGGCTCGTACCGAATGGGCATCACTCCTCACCCGCCCCACTTTCGATAGCACCTCGTTATTCGACACAGTACAAAAAATACTTGATGAAGTACGCACTTCGGGCGATAAAGCCGTGATGAAATTCACCAAACAATTCGATAAAGTAGAGCTTACGCAGTTGGAAGTGACCAAAGAAGAAATGCTTGAAGCCGAATTGCAGGTATCGTCCAACTTGAAGCAAGCTATAGAAATGGCTCGTCGCAATATTTGGAAGTTCCATTCCGAGCAACAACAGGATTTACCCGAGATTCAAACGTCACCGGGTGTGTTTTGCTGGCAAAAAGCCATTGCTATCCAAAAAGTGGGATTGTATGTTCCGGGAGGCACAGCACCTTTATTTTCTACTGTTTTGATGCTGGGAATTCCTGCGCAAATTGCCGAATGTCAGGAAATAGTATTGTGTACACCGCCCAATAAGGAGGGGAAAATACACCCTGCAGTGTTGTATGCAGCTAAAGTGGCCGGTATTCATCGTATTTTCAAAGTGGGTGGCACACAAGCCATCGCAGCTATGGCCTACGGAACGGAAACAGTTCCGAAAGTATATAAAATTTTTGGTCCCGGTAATCAATATGTCACTGCGGCCAAGCAATTGGTTTCGTTGCGCGACGTGGCCATCGACATGCCTGCCGGTCCTTCGGAAGTAGAAGTGATAGCCGACGACTCGGCCAATCCGGCTTTTGTTGCTGCCGATTTACTCTCGCAAGCCGAACATGGCGTTGACAGTCAATCTATCCTGATCACCGTTAGTGAGAAGCTGGTAGATTTGGTATTGGAACAAGTAGAATTGCAGGTAGAACAACTACCCCGCAAAGAGCTGGCACGTAAATCGTTGAAAAACAGTAAAATTATCATTGTGAAAACACTCGAAGAAGCGGTGGAAATGACCAACGAATATGCTCCTGAACACCTGATTATTTCTACCCGATATTACATGGGTGTAGCAGCAAACATTGTAAATGCAGGCTCAGTATTCCTTGGAAACTATACGCCGGAGAGTGCCGGTGATTATGCTTCGGGCACAAACCACACCTTACCAACCAACGGATATGCTAAAGCGTATAGCGGTGTAAATCTGGATAGCTTTATCCGCAAGGTCACTTTTCAACAAATTACTCAGGAAGGTTTGACTAATTTGAGCAATGCCATCATTTTAATGGCCGAAAGCGAAGAATTACAAGCACATAGTAATGCAGTTAAAGTCAGATTGCAGGAAGAAAAAGAAGTAATTGAAACCTATAGCAGCCATAGACGTTAACAGGCTTTTCAGTAATCAGTAATCAGTTAACAGTAATCAGTGTAAACGAGTTAACAAGTAGACAAGTAGACAAGTACACAGGCTATTTATTAGATAAACACATAGTAACAATTAATATCACGAACGTAGTGAGTAAATATCACGAACGAAGTGAGTATAATATCACGAACGTAGTGAGTAAATAACACGAACGTAGTGAGCTAATATCATGAACGAAGTGAGTATAATATCATGAACGAAGTGAGTATAATATCACGAACGAAGTGAGTATAATAACACGAACGAAGTGAGTAAAATAATACGAAGTAAAAAAATGAATTTAGATAAACTCTTAAGAAATAATATCCGTTCCCTTCAACCCTACTCTTGTGCTCGCGACGAGTTCAAAGGGGAAGCATCGGTTTACCTGGATGCGAACGAGAATCCCTACAATGCCCCTTTTAATCGCTATCCCGATCCTTTACAATGGGAAGTGAAAGAACACATCACCCGCGTAAAAGGTGTTCCTGCCGAAAATATCTTTTTGGGCAATGGAAGTGATGAGCCGATTGATTTATTGTTCCGTGCTTTCTGCGAACCGCGCATCGACAATGTTGTAGCTATTGAGCCAACGTATGGCATGTACAAAGTGAGTGCAAACATAAATGACGTGGAATACCGCAAGGTGCTATTGGATGAAAATTTCCAGTTTTCGGCCGACAAATTACTCGATGCAACGAATCTGTACACCAAGATTATATGGCTTTGTTCCCCTAATAACCCCACCGGTAATAGCTTAGATCGTGCCGAAATTGTAAAACTACTGACTTCGTTCGAAGGAATAGTGGTACTGGATGAAGCCTATATCGACTTTGCAGCTGAAGGTAGTTTCTCGGAAATGCTATCGCAATATCCGAATCTGGTGATTTTACAAACATTCTCCAAAGCATGGGGAAGCGCTGCTATCCGCCTTGGAATGGCATTTGCTTCAACCGAAATAATAGCGGTGCTCAATAAAATAAAATACCCATACAATATCAATATACTGACTCAAAAACAAGCCTTATTAGCTCTGAAAAACGATGCGCAGGTAAAACAATGGGTTAAAACATTGCTCACCGAACGTGCCGTATTAGTTGAAGCGTTGCAACAATTATCGATTGTTCAACACATTTACCCTACAGATGCTAATTTCGTGTTGGTAAGAGTGGATGATGCAAATGCGTTGTATCACTATTTAGTTGACAAGAGTATTATTGTTCGTAACCGCAATACGGTTTCGTTATGCCTGGGTTGTGTGCGCATTACGGTTGGAACTCCCGAAGAAAACCAAATTCTATTGGAAGAGCTGAAAAAGTTCTAATTTCAATTTATCTTGACAGTATCTTAAAAGTAAGAAGAACGCGAATTACGCAAATTTTCACAAATTTTATATTTCAACAATATACAGAAATATGAAATTTGTGAAAATTTGCGTAATTTGCGTTCAGAAAACTCTTTTTATACATCCTCTTTTTATTTCCGTTTTAATTGGCCAATAAAACAACTAACAAGGTGACAATAGCCGGTAGTGCCTGCACAAAAAATATCTTTTTATCGGCAGTTACAGCTCCATAAATTCCGGCAATGGCAACACAACTCAGAAAGAATACCGAGATATTTGTCTTCCAAAAAATATCGGATATAAAAAATGTCCAAATTAACCCGGCAGCTAAAAATCCATTGTACAAACCCTGATTGGCAGCTAATCCTTTGGTGGGCTTAAACAGTTCATCGGGTAATGACTTAAATGTTTTTTTTCCTGCCGACTCCCATGCAAACATTTCCATCCATAAAATATAGATATGCTCGAGTGCCACCAGTGCTATTAAAAGTGATGCTAGTATTGCCATAAGTTATTGTTTGTATTCTACTTAGACAAGTAATCAATATTATTTAATGATATGTTTTGGTTATGACCCCCAACCCCCAAATGGGGGCTTAAGAGCGCGTCAAAGAAATGATTTGACATAAAAATAAATGTTAGAATCTACGTCTTAAAGCCCCCATTGGGGGGTTGGGGGTCTGAAAATACAAAGAATTAAGAAATATATCAATAATAAATTCTACTTAGCTACTATTATTTTGAAAGCTGTTTACACATTTTATAGTGAGGAATATTTATCTCCAAAAACTCGTCGCTGATAATTTCGTATCCGAGTTTGTCGTAAAATCCTACGGCAGCCTTTCGGGCATTGAGCAACATGGTTTTAAATCCTTTCATTTTAGACGATTCCTCTGCAAAAACAACCAACGCGCGTCCAATATTCAACGATCTCCAATCCTCGTCAACTGCCACTTGTCTCATTTTGACTTCATCGGCATTTAGTTTGGTCAGAATAAGTACACCAACCATTTCATTATTCACAAATGCTCCAATGTGAACATCGTCCTTTTCGGCATCCAGATTGGCATCATACAAACTCATTCCTAAGGGCTTTCTGAGCACTTTATCTCTCAAAACCAGTTCCTTTGTATAATCAGGAGTATTATAACTAATCTCTCTGATTTGTATTTTATCTCTGTTCTCAATCATCAGTACCTCCTTTCATTATTATTTCAAACTTATCATCTAACATTCTATAGTTTAGATTAGTTTTTGTTTATCTAAAAATCCTTCTCAATATAGATTCAATTGCGACAAATATACAACTACTTTTTAATTAAATCAAAAAAAAGCCCGTTGTATATATATTCATTTTAAAATGTTTGTATCTTTGAACATTAATAATATATAATTGTTTTTCAGACTTGGGAACATACTATTATTTAGCTCTTTTAGGTGTATAAGTCGTAAAATCGGCTCCTTTTTAGTTCGATTTATAAAATGTTTCGGCTGACAAATCATTTATCTGTGCACTATTTGAAAAGATATGATAACATTTATACGTATTTTTATCACGTTCGTCCCCCTTTTTTCTTTGGTTCACCGAGTTTAACAAAAAAAGAAATATGAAATAGACTACTTTTGAACTATTGAAACACTCATCAATAAAAAAAATTTAAACCAATAATTATTTCACGCATGTTCAGAAAAAAGAAACAGATGCTACTGCTGGTAGCTATGATCCTGGGAGGAACATTACTGTCCTTTGCTCAGGAAACCGAGAAACTAACGCTCGAGAAGGCCATACAAATGGCTTTAAAAAACAACACCGAAATTATCAACTCAAAGATTGACCTTAAAATTGCCCAGAAGAAAATTTGGGAAACAACTGCTAAGGGTTTACCGCACGTTGATGTAAAATCGAGTTACCAACATCTCTTCTCGGTTCCGGTTCTGAGTTTCCCGGGCACAGAATTGTCGAAAACCCGTGTTCCAATGGATCCGGCCACCGGAATAGGAACCACGAGCGAAGTACAATTGTCGACCGGCGAAAGCATATATATGAATAATGTTGCCGGAGCTCCTATTGCCCTTGGGGTAAAAGATAATATCACTGCCGATCTTACGGTTTCGCAATTGATTTTTAGCGGATCGTATATTGTTGGATTGCAGGCTACAAAAGTATATTACAATTTTTCGAAGCAAACGGATGAGAAAACAAAACTCGATGTGGCTGAAACGGTTGTAAATACCTATCATATGTTGCAATTGGCCGAAGAGAGTCGTAAGATATTAACTCAAAACCTGGATAATATCAACAAAACGTTGTCGGAAATCACAGAGATGAATAAACAGGGATTTCTCGAAAAGACGGATGTTGACCAACTGGAGGTTACGGCCAATAATGTTCGAAACATGATGAATCAGATTGATAGTAATCTGGACTTAGGGTATCGGTTGTTGAAAATTCAACTAGGGTTACAGGAATCAACAAAACTGGAACTTGCTGATGAAATGGAATCGGGCGACGCACTCGTGAAATCAAGCATGTTACTTACAGCGGAACAATTCAATATAAACAGAAACGTGGATTATCAGCTTATTCAATCGGCCGAGAAAATTGCAAAACTGGATCTGAACCTTTCTAAAATGGCTTTTTTACCAACAATATCAGGGTTCTACAATCACAACGAACAATTAAACAGCACATCTTTCAACTTTTCCCCCAGAGATTTAGTTGGTATCAATCTTACGCTACCTATTTTTAGTAGTGGCGAACGATTGGCTGTTGTGGCGCAAAAACGCATGTCGTTAGAAAAAGCCCGGAACACAAGCAACTATGTATCCAGCAGTTTGCAGATGCAGGCAAGCCAGTATCAGACCGATGTAAAACTGAAACTGGAAAGATACCTCAATCAGAAAAAAAGCAAGGAACTATCCGACGATATTTATCAGCGAACGATAGAGAAGTACAAACAGGGAATAGCATCGAGCATGGACTTAATGACCAGCCAGAACCAATACCTGACCAACCTGACCAATTATTATCAAAGCATATATGATTTACAGGGTGCAAGATCCAAACTGGAAAAAATGTACAATATCAATCAGGACAGTTTAATAAATAAGTAGTTACAAGTAAACAGTTACGAGTTACAGTTTGCTTTGTATGATTATTACTAAAATAAACCGCCAAATACATTAAATTACTTAGACATTAAAACATAATTACAATGAGAAAAATTATTTATTATTCAGTACTCATCGTTTTTTTATCGTCGTGCTCATCCTCCGACAAAAAAGCTGAGCTAGCCAAACTAAAACTTCAACGTGATCAGCTAAATACCCAAATTTCGCAGCTCGAAAATGAAGTCAATCCCGGAAATAAAAATGACACTAAATCAGTAACTGTGAGTGTTACAGATGCAGTTGAGACAGTATTTAATCATTATATTCAGGTTCAGGGCACCGTAGATGGTGATCAGAATATTGCTGTCAGCCCTCAGATACCGGGTATTGTTACAGCCGTTTATGTAAAAGAAGGATCCAACGTGGGGAAAGGTCAGTTGTTGGCCGAACTTGATGGTCGGGTTTTGAAACAATCGCTCGAAGAAGTGAAAACACAACTGGTACTTGCCAATAGTATTTTCCAGAAACAAAGTGCCCTTTGGGATAAAAAAATTGGCAGCGAGGTTCAATACCTTCAGGCAAAAACCAATAAAGAATCATTGGAACAACGTTTAGAAACAATGAGAGAACAGCTTAAGCAAGCCAGAATTGTGTCGCCCATTTCCGGAACCGTTGAAAGTGTGCCTTTACGCGTTGGACAAAGTGTATCACCGGGCGTACCCACTTCTACCATTCGTGTTATCAATATGAGTGTGGCTAAAATTTCGGCTGATGTATCGGAAGCATACGCAAGCCGCATACACGATGGCAATTCGGTATTGGTAAACTTCCCGGATGTGGGTAAGGATATTGAAACAAAACTTACTTTTGCCGGTCGGTTTATCGACCCCACCAACCGTACTTTCAAAGTTGAATGTAAAGTTTCGTCGAAAGATTTGGTACTACGTGCCAATATGATTGCCTATATCAAGATTAAAGATTACAGCAATAATAAAGCTATCAGTTTGCCGGTGAACTATGTTCAGAACGACCAGAAAGGCAAGTTTATTTATGTAGCCAAACAAAAAGGCACCGGTTGGATAGCCGATAAAAGAACAATTAAAACCGGAAAAGATTACGATGGACTTGTTGAAGTTCTTGAAGGAATTAATACGGGTGAAAAGATTGTTTCGGCAGGCTTCCAAAATCTGAACGCCGGTTCAAGTATAGTTTTCTAATTTCCAAAAATGACCAATATGCCGAAAGAAAACAAGTTTAAGCAGTTTTTTGCAACGAACTGGGCCATCGATAACAGGACAAGTGTTTATGTGCTTGCCGTTCTGATTACGATTCTGGGGATGATGAATTATTACTCTATCCCTAAAGAACAGTTCCCGCAAGTAGTTATACCCTATATAGTTGTCAATACCGTATACCCCGGAACTTCACCCGAGGATATTGAGAATTTGGTGACCCGCCCTATCGAGAAACAACTGAAATCGATAGCGGATGTAAAGAAAATGACCAGTAGTTCGGTTCCTGACTTCTCGTCCATCATCGTCGAGTTTGATCCCGATCTGTCCATCGAAACCGCCAAACAACGGGTGCGAGATGCGGTGGACAAGTCAAAAAGTGACTTGCCGACCGACTTACCCACGCAACCCGATATTATGGACATTGACATCTCCGAAATGCCGGTTATGTACCTCAATATTTCGGGTAATTATGACCTGGACAAACTGAAACATTATGCCAAAATAGCTCAGGATAAAATTGAAGGTTTGAAAGAGATCACTCGCGTGGATATTGTTGGGGCACTCGATCGCGAAATACAGATTAATGCCGATATTTTCAAAATGCAGGCTGCAAAGGTCACGTTCAGCGATATAGAACGGGCTGTGGCTATGGAAAATATGACCATTTCCGGAGGTTCGCTTACGAACAATGGTATCAGAAATACGGTTCGCATCAAAGGACAATTTGCCGATGTGGAAACTCTGAAGAATATTGTAGTTCAATCATCCAGTGGAGCTTACGTAAAAATTAGCGATTTGGCGGATGTGGAAGACAGTCATGATGAGCAGGAAAGTTTTGCCCGTTTGGATGGTAAAAATGTAATCACCCTCAACGTAGTAAAAAAGAGTGGAGCTAACCTGCTCGATGCATCCGACCAGATAAAAGATATTGTTGAAAATGAGCTGAAAGGACATGAGTTTCCAAAGGATATGGAAATTACCATTACCGGCGATCAGAGTCGTTTTACGCGAAACACCCTCGAGGAACTGAACAACACCATTATCATTGGTTTTATTCTGGTTACCATTGTGTTGATGTTTTTTATGGGTTTCACCAACGCATTTTTTGTAGGGTTATCTGTTCCGCTATCCATATTTGTGGCCTATCTGGTTCTTCCGGGACTGGGATATACCATGAACATGATTGTAATGTTTGCCTTTATTTTCGCACTGGGAATTGTAGTGGACGATGCCATTGTGGTGATTGAAAATACCCACCGTCTGCATCGTAAACATCCCGACATCAATATAGCGGCAAAAATGGCTGCAGGTGAAGTATTTATGCCTATCTTTTCAGGAACACTTACCACCCTTGCTCCTTTCTTTCCGCTGGCTTTCTGGCCGGGTATAGTTGGGCAGTTTATGCATTATCTGCCGGTAACGCTTATCATTACACTGTTTGCATCGCTCTTTGTGGCCTACGTGTTCAATCCGGTGTTTGCTGTTTCGTTTATGAAACACGAGTACGATAACGACGTACAATTCAAAGGAAGTGCATGGAAACGCTATAAAACGGTAATTATCGTTATGCTTTCTTTTGCAGTCATCTTCTACCTCACTAAATCATACGGACTGGCTAACTTCCTGGTATTTGGTGTATTGATGTTACTGTTTTACCATTATATTTTAGTAAAAGCCATTACTATATTTCAGGAGAAAATATGGCCTTACTTTATGGCTGTTTACGAACGTCAGCTTACAACTATTCTTAAAGGATCACGTCCGATGTGGATTTTAGGTGGAATGATTGGGCTATTCCTGGTCACCATTGTTATCACAGGAATCGTAAAACCAACAGTACTGTTCTTCCCCGAAAGTGATCCGAATAATATTTATGTTTACATCAAAATGCCGGGTGGTACCCATCAGAGTGTGACGGATAGTATTACAAGTATAGCCGAACAGCGGGTGTATAAAGCATTGGGGAAGAATAATCCTGATATTGAATCCATCATTTCGAACGTTACCATTGGTGCCGAAGAAGAAGGATTTACCACTACCGGAACCCCATTTAATAAAGGAAAAGTTTCTATCAACTTTGTAGAGCATAAATTGCGGACTACCGGCATCTCATCAACCGAATATATGAATATTATTCGTAAAGAAGTAGCCGACATTCCCGGTGCCGAGATTACGGTTGACAAAAACCAAAATGGTCCGCCTACCGGAAAACCGATTAATATTGAGATTACCAGCGAAAACCTCGAAAATCTGGTATCAGATGCTTTCGCTTTCCAGACTTATCTTGATTCATTGAAAATTCCGGGAGTTGAAGATTTAAAAACCGACTTCGAAACAAATTCACCGGAAATAATCGTGAAAATAGATCGTGACCGGGCGCAGCGACTTGGCCTTTCAACCGGACAAATCGGCTTGGAAATACGGACTGCTCTGTACGGAAAAGAAATATCGAAACTAAAGCAGGATGAGGATGAATACCCCATTATGGTTCGGTACAACAAAATTACCCGCGAAAATATCAATGCATTGGTAAATCTGGAAATCACCTACAGGGACATGAATTCCGGTCAATTGCGAAGTATTCCATTGTCCACTGTGGCCACTATTAATTATACTTCGTCGTATGCAGG
The DNA here is from genome assembly GCA_942493025.1 of Paludibacteraceae bacterium. Classification (GTDB taxonomy): domain Bacteria; phylum Bacteroidota; class Bacteroidia; order Bacteroidales; family Paludibacteraceae; genus Paludibacter. The sequence goes on along the minus strand of OW818663.1, from coordinate 1,022,412 downwards.
TATCAAACGGTTAGATCAAAAGCGGGTTATCACTGTCTTTTCAAATGTGCTGTCAGGTTATTCTGCCAACGATATCGTTCCGGTTATTAATCGCGAAGCAAAAAAGTTTAATTTCCACGAAGGAACAGTTGTAAAACTAACCGGCGAGCAAGAAGATCAGGCCGAAACCGCCAACTTCCTGATGATGGCTATGATTATTGCACTGGGTGCTATATTCTTTATCCTTATCACGCAATTTGGTTCGGTAAGTAAATCGCTTATTATTCTAAGCGAAGTTATTTTCAGTATTATCGGGGTTTTGCTTGGTGTAATGATTTTCAATATGGATTTGGTGATTATGATGACCGGACTTGGAGTGGTGGCACTTGGAGGTATTGTTGTCCGAAACGGGATATTGATTGTTGAATTTATTGATGTCAAGAAAAAAGAAGGACTGCGTACACGTCGTGCCATTATCGAAGGAGGTAAAACACGTATCACGCCCGTTATCCTCACCGCTACTGCAACAATGCTCGGACTTGTACCATTAGCTGTGGGAATGAATATCGACTTCACCACGATGTTTACGGAACTTAATCCACACATCTACTTTGGAGGAGATAATGTTGCCTTCTGGGGTCCGTTGGCATGGTCTATTATCTTTGGATTAAGCTTTGCCACTTTCCTTACTCTGATGTTCGTTCCGGCTTTGTATGAGCTCGACTACACCATGAAGTTGAAAATGGCCAGACGTAAAAATCAAAAGCTTATCAAGAAATTGAATAAATAAAATTCCACCGTGAATTTTTCACCATAAAAAAAAGCAGGCTGTACTCAACTGAGTATAGCCTGCCTTTTTTATGTCTTTTTCGTTATGCTTTATTTTTCACAAAAGCAATGATAAATGCTATACTCACAAAAGCAGTAAGCACCATAAAACTCAGATGTAAAGATTGAAATTCAGCAACAAAACCTAACAACACAGGCCCTACCAGAAAACCAATATTCGATGTGGCCGCAATAAACGAAACACCATCAGCAGTCTTTATACCTTCCACTTTCGAAGCCAGCCTGTATACTTCAGGAACTACTACCGAAAAGCCTATTCCCACAATAAAAAAGCCAAGAATAGAAACAACGGGATTGAGAATCAGAACCAGTAAAAAACCCACTATTCCGGTTAAGCTCGAATAGGTAATCAATTGCCACGAACCCAGTTTTTTGCTGAGCGAGTCACCCGTAAAACGCCCAATCATCATGGCAAAGGAGAATGCTGCATAGCCAAAACCTATATATCTCATGTCCATCAGAATGATTTTCTTCAGGTATAAAGCACTCCAATCGGCAATGGCACCTTCCGCAACCATTATTACAAGTCCAATAACAGCAATGAGGTAAAGTGGCTTTAGATTCTTCTTTTTATGCTTCTCATTTATCAACTGCTCTCCTACCCGCGCGTAATAATGATGTTTTAATCTGAATTGAACCAGCAGAATAATGGTCACCAGAATAGATACATGTATTATAGGATTGTGTAATAAAACCGCAATAAAACTACCGGTGGCAGCACCTATCATCCCACCAACGCTCCAGAAAGCATGACTGCGCGACATAATGTAAATTTCATCTTGTCTTTCGATAGTTGCCGTTAATGAGTTCAATGATATGGCAAACGACGAACTGGCCATCCCAAAAAAGAACAAACTAAGGCACAAGGTATTAAAACTATAGGCCATAAAGGGGCCATAAAAGGAAATACAGTAAACTATTAATGCATAAAAAGTGTACTTGCCAACTCCTACCCTATCTACAAAATGACGGCAGATACGAATCATGACAAATGCACCAAGCGCGGAGAAAAAGATGGCTTTACCTATCCCACCTTCAGTTATATTCAGTTTTTCTGCTATTTGTGGAATGTAAGTTACCCAGGTACTAAAAATAAGACTAAAGCATGAAAACAAAAAGGCAGAGGCAAAGTACTTTTTGTTATAATAGAAAAATTTTATTGAATTCATCGGGAGGTTTGCATTAAAAAGAAGTGCAAAATTACCCCATTCCATTCAAATATACAAGTTATTAGCGTATTTGATACACTTTTAAATCTATTGAATGAAAGTTCGAGAAAAAAAGTGCATGAAATTACTCAGATTAAAATAAATAATTCGTAGTGTATTGTTGTTTAGCGCTTTTTTATTCCATTACGATTCGGACAAACCTTTCTGCATTCGTGACAGGCGTATATCTCAACGCCCCGTTTATTGGGCACCTCGGCATGTTCCCGGCATTTCTTCTGACATACTTCAGCGTTCAATCCTATTGCTCCAACCGGACAACTATCTATACAAAGCGTGCAGCTATCTTTGCAGAAGCTCTTATCCATTACCGGGTCAGCTACCAATTCAGCATCAGTTATTAAAGCACCAAGTTTAATCAAATTGCCATACTCATCGTTGCAAAGCAAGGAATTTTTGCCGATATATCCTATACCGGCTTTATAGCCCAGGTGCTTTAACGACAGAATACCTTTTCCGGTCATCGTTTCTGCATCCCAGTAATCATAAGGCACAGAGGGTATCATGATAGCCTGAAATCCGCACTTTTCGAGATACAGCGTTAGCGATAAGGTAATCTGATTCACCTTAGCCAAAGCAATATCCTCTATGGCGGTATAAGGAGCCGGCGTATCTATATACATCGAACTTCCGGGAATGCGGCAAGCAATGGAAATCACCGATTTAGTGTTTTTATAAACATCCGTAGGATGAAAACCCGCAGGCGAATCATCAAATCTATCAATAGTAGCAATGCCGCATATATCGGCACCCAACTCCTTTGCCAGTTCTTTTATTTCGGTTGATGTGATCATGGTGAGTATTATTTATTATTGTATATTGTCTGAATCAGAATTACCTGAATTTTAAAATTATCAGAATGTCTGAACCACGATTAAATAAGACTTAAGGATGAATCCTTTCTTATTTCAAGTTTCTCTATTTCTATGCTCAGATTTGAGTTTAGACTCCTATACCTAGAGTAAAAAAACGTTTAATTCTATCTATCCGGTCTACTATGTCTTATCTCCATCCAATAATTCGGATTATCAATAGGATTAAATCCGGCCTTTTGATATACTCCATGAGCATCTTTGGTGATTAATAGCCATTGATAAACCTCTTTCATATCGGAATGATTTAGAAGAAATCTAATCATTGCTTGTCCAATCCCTTGTTTTCGATAGTTATCGTCAACAATCACATCAAGGATATAAGCAAATCGTGTCTTGTCAGATACTACCCTCAAAAACCCTATTTGCTTATTCTCGTCGGTAAAAGCACCAACCAACAATGCTGAATGTTGCGCGCCTCGAATTATTTCATCTTTTTTAATTCCTACGCACCAAAAAGCATCTTTTAGCATATCGGTTATCTTGTCGAAATCCATTTCGTTATAACCATCCTTTATCAAATATTCAAACTTATCATTCATAATAGCATATTTTTATTTCAGTTTACTCATCAGTATAACTAGAAATGATAGTGTTGAAATAAAGAGAAGTAAGGTGTAAACTCCATCTATGAATGTTGGAAACGGCTTGTCAACAACTGGTTCTCGCTTAAATAAGCGTAAAAAAGTCAACCTTAATGGTTTTTGAATAATTATTAAAGTTATTGGGAATGGACTACTAAATAGAATCATGTCAAAGTTAAATGGTTGTAGCTGTCCTATCAAAAAACTATAACATAGAAATACGGTAGCAATTAAAAAGCAATAATTGTAATATTTGTTGATTTGTAGCATTTTGTAGTCTAAAAAAAACCAAGTTCCAATTCCATAACATAAAAAGTAAGTTGTCAATGTATTTACCTCCGGATTTGGAATTACTACGAGGGATAAGGTATTTATGAGCGTTAGTAATGCTATTATAATCAAGATGACATTAAATCTTTTCTTTATGCTTCTTTCTGATTCTACCTTTTTCTTTTCTTCAATTTCTTTTTTATTCAAAATTATTTTTTCTCCTTTATCTAGTAATTCAAAATCTATGTCGGGTAGTTTAAATGCCTTAGATTCGGTCGTTTTCGAAACCTTTCCACCAAAATCAATTTTATATACCTCATTGTCTTCAGTTACTGCAAATACATTGTCAAATTCTTGATCATTATCATGAATGAAAATAAGAAGCCGCTTGTTTAATATATTTTGAGGATATAATTTTGAGTCAAATGCTGTAGTGTAAGCTTCAATTTTAATTTTATATTTAATTCCTTCTGGATAGCACAAGTAGTTTACTAAGAAGTTGAATTTCTCATTTTTCACTCTTTTATCTACTTGGATGATATAGTTATCATTTTCAACTTTAAAAAACTCAAACTTGATATTTGTATCTAAATCGCGTGAATAAAATTCGATCCACTGCCTTAATGCTTTTTTTATGTCGGCATATAAACCGCCTTTGATTATGATTAAATTGTCACTATTCATCCTGTCTGTTTTTTTCTAAATTACCACCTAACTATATGATTTTGTGCTGCCAGATTTTGTAGACTTAGTATAAACCTACACTTCGTTTACCAACTTGAAGATGCTCCTCCACCTCCGGATCTGCCACCACCAAAAGATTCGTTTTTATTTTCCATAAGTTTATTGCCACCCAATGTTTGAGAAATGATAATTGCACTCAAATCCTGCGACATCCATTTGTCATTAATCAAATTTTCGCGAGTAAAGCCTTTGCGCATAACTTTCAAATAATTCATAAGCCAAAGCGAGACAGCAATTAAAATAATTCCTGAAACAGTAAATGTAATTACCGGCATACCCAGACTGAAATAATACTTGAAGGTAATAACACTAAGCGTGAATATTAACAAACCAACTCTCAAAAACAAAACTGACCTTTTGACAACACCATAATAGATATAAAGCAATGGTAATAATGCGGTTAGTATATAAAATACAAATGAAAATGGAATATCTTGACCTTTAGCCAATGTGAGCCCCATAAGGTTTACACTCAATTCCCTTACCACAAAATAATTTACTGAAGCGTAAATAACTAAAAGTGATAGAGTTTTGGCAATGATCAGATGATTGTTAAATACGAAACTCGTTAGTTTTTTCTCAACAGCAACACATGCTATAAATACTAACAAAAAGATGAAAAAGAAAATAAACGGCATAAATGCTTCTGTTAGACCCCCAATAGCATGAATTATTTTATACAACAAATTGGAGAAACATGTCATAGATACAACGAGCGCAAGCAAATCTAAATATCTGACAGTGATTATCGACGAAAATATAAAACCCATAATGAGATATCCTATTTCAATATTCGCTCCAAAGCTCAACACCCCAACCATAATAAAAAGAGTACCCGAATATATCCCGGCTTCGGTTATTCCCGACTTATAGTGATTCTTACCCACTATTAAAACTGTTTCGGTAAACAAGATTAGCGACATACCAAGAATTACTGCTAATATCCTATAACCGGTTTCACCAACGGCACTAAACAGCAATCCAATAGGCACAATCACAGTAGTCATACCAATATAGGACAAAATAAACAGCAATATTTTTATGAAGATAGTGGGTGAATACAATTCTGATTTAATTTCTTCGCCAATTTTACTGTACTGTACTTCGGTAATTATTTTGCTCTTGTACAATGCCTTAGCCTCCGAAAGAATTTGCTTCTTTTCAAGCTCTTCGATGTTATATGAAATAAGAGAGTTATTCATTTGTAAAATGGCTTTTCTTTTTAATTAAAAATAAAATGTAACCAACACAACTTACAGGGAAGTAATATATCAATAAAATATAAGCATCGGAATGCGAATTTTCAATTAGTTTTATTAGCAGGTAAGACAGTGCTATATAGCCTGAAATACTGGAATACAAGAAGAATAGGAATTCTTTGTATTTCCAACTATAATATATGACTGCACACGAAGAAAAAAGCAAGAGAAATGCGTACAGTATTGAGTAATTACTATCAAATATTGCTGCAATACATCCAATGTAAAATATCAGCAATCCTATGTTCTGATAAGTAAAACGAAAGTGGCTCTTAATTTTCTTTAATTGTGAGATTTGACCTATCAGAATAAATGCAACACCGAGCAATATTGCCGTATTGTATAAGTTTAATGAGGGCAGCCACTCCCCTTTTGTCCAATTTACCGGCGATATAACAATACCAAAAGTAGCAGAAAGAGCTGTAACTCCCATTGACAATAAACCTCTATTATCAAAGCGGTATGCCATAAATAATAAGATGACAGCACTTATCAAAGTCGACCAGTTCAATAATAAATGAACTAAGTTGAAATATACCTGAATATAGCCGAACAAACCAATAATTAATAATGAGACTAAAATCAGTAGATAATCATAGTAAGGATGAGTGACAGAAACTTCTGCATTAGAATAAGCAGGGGTATATTTCAAGATATAAAAAAAACAAACAATGATTCCGGCAAGAAGAAGTAGCATACTACTTACATGACCAAATTTACCCATATTTTGGTATGCAAAATATCCAACTCCAGTAGAAAGAAGCATTATACCAAGATAAAGCATCAATCGTAATTCATTAAATACCGAGATGATTTTATTTGTTTCAATTGCATCTAAAAATTCAAACTGTCCCTTTTCAATCAAATTATTATCAAATAATTTTTTGTATTTACTTTCCATGTGTTTTCATATTATTCAATTACGTGTCAACTCTCTATAGTATTATCTAAATTCTTTCTCTGTGTTTATCTATTTCTACACACAACACACTTTAAAGTAATTTGAACCACGATTATATCAAATTTAAAGATGAATCAGAGAATCTGATTTTATCTGCTTTATCTAGGTTCAGAACCCACAAAGTGAATGCGTGAGCAACACTGCCGGAATGCACAGCTTGCCCCGATTTATCGGGACAAGTCAGCCAATGAACGAGGCGTGTATTAGCGCTTCGTTGTTTTATTTTTTGTTCGTTAGTATTTCAACCGTAACGTTGTCGAATGAACTTGAAGTTGTCGTTATTTTCGTTTTAAGTTCGTCGTTTATTAGAAGTTTCCTGAAGTCGACAGAATGTTCGCTGTGAATAGGTATTATACAAGTTGTTGGATTTACAAGGTTGCAAACTTCAACAAGGCAATCAGCCGAAGCATGTCCACTGGTATGTATTTTCTTCACACAAGGAAATTTCTCTACAAAATCCATATACCGTTTATTTGCATGTTTACTCTTAGGATTTATATATTCTTTCCACATAGAATAAACTAAAACTGTTTCGTTTTTGTCAATCTTCGGTTCGAGAAACGCAAAATAATCGTCAAATTTGGCTGTGGGTCGAACTAACATACAAAAACCGTTATCTTGCATCCAATTTACAAGTTTAGTATTTTCTTTTCGAAATGAATATGGCTTTTCAAAACCGAACAATTCGGTCTTTTTGCCTGCCGTATCGGAGAAAATCTCTAAAATACTCTGTTGAAAATCATCACACACAAAAGGTTTTCCACCTACTTCTTTGTTAGCAACGTGAAACGTTGCTAATCTTTCCATGTCGGTAGACGAACACATTACAAACACATTTTTATATTGCTTCAGTAGTTCAATTACCTCTAATTTTAATTCATTTTCGTGCCGAACTCTTTCGTCTAATCTTGAAATCATTGTCCCTTCGGTAATCAAAAGATCAATCTTGCCTTTGTTTAAAATCAGTTTTTCAATTGTTGGCATTAATCCTTTACTCAAATAGCCGTGACCACGGAAATCTCCAGTATGTAAAATTCGTTTTCCGTTTGCTTCAATCGTAAACATGTAAGCATCATAAGCCGAATGACTAACTAAATATGGTGTTACCTTTATATCTCCAATTTCTATTATTTGCTGGGCTTTAAAGGAATTCATTTTTTCTATTTTTTCTATTTCCTTTGCGGAAATTTCTTCACGACCTTTAATGTAGCTTAGTCGCTGGTGCTTACATAGAGCAACCCTTTTTGCCACTCCACCAATGTACTGACTTATATTGTCAGGAACAAGTGGGAAAAGTCCTAAGTGGTCGCCGTGATAATGCGTATAGAAAATTGCGTCAATGTCTTTTGTTAGTTTTTCAATTGAATCCTTGTTCGCAAAGTCATCAAGTACAATTCCTTCTCCATCAGGTAGATTTTGCCCTAAATCAATCAATATCCTAGCTTTGTCAGTTGCAATTTCTGTAATGCAACCACCAATTTGGTCAATACCTCTATGTATGGTTATTTTCATTTCAGCTTATAATCGTTTTCTGAAATATAAATTGTTTTAAATTCTCGTTGTGAAGCAGATTTTTTGTATTCAGTTTCAAACTTCTTGAGGTATTTATCTTTATCGGCAATAGGTTCAAATACAAAAGCTAAATCAATATCATCAATGGAAAGCGTTGTTGGTAAATCGAAATTTTCAAGTAACCCTAGTTCTTTCTTATCGCTTACAATATTTTGAATATCAACAATCAGATTCTTTCGAAACACATCTTCGTTATTCTGGTAAAGAAATTTTTCAAAATCTTTTATATGGGTTTCAATACCAGCTTTTCCAGATAGTGCTTTTAATCCCTTTTTTATCTCAAAAAAGACAATTTTTCCTGATTTTCGCTCTATTCCTAATAAATCAAAGCCAGCCCTTTTTCCTACTCTTTTGCCTTTCTCAATTCCACTCTGAGAAAAATTATACTCCATGTCAAGAATAATGTATTTGTCATCTTTGTCTTGATTGTAAATAGCTATATTCTGTTGGGTTTCAAATTCTTGTTTTCTGTGTTTCTGCAACCAACTGTCAACAACTGATAAAGTCTGTTTGAAGTACAACTCAGGATTATTTATGACCTGATTTTTAATGTCAATTGGTTTTTGGTTGTTTTCGAAATACTTTTCGTCTATGCTGTAACTGTTTAAACCTAATTCTAATATCTTGCATTTTTTGTAATACACAAATGCTTTGCCCACTTGTCGCACTTCGAGCCGTAGTTTCTCCTTATTCGTTTTTAAGAAGTTGAGCAATGGAATTAAGTCTCCACTCGTCATGCGCTCAATAAGTTTTACGTGAATTTTTCTAGCCATAACAAATATTTGTAGGAGTCATTCTGTTTTACGCTTCAGCCACCCTTTTTTTATGTTTATTTTTTTGCCCCACAAACATACAAATAACAATTAACATGTCCTTCATTTTTCGGAAGAAAATATTCAAACAATTAAAAATAATTACGGCATCTTATCAAATAAATAAAATGGAGCACAACTTACGCCATGCTCCATTTTTTTTGGGTATGAGGGTGTTTCAAAAATAAGATGAACGCAAAACTCGTCAGTCCACTGACGGATTACGCTAATAACCGCAAATTCACAAATAACAAATAACTATACTTTAGCAATATACAGTAATCCAAAATAATGAAATTTGTGAAAATTCGCGTAATTCGCGTTCAAAAAACTCTTTTGACACATCCTCCTAAAATTAAAAGAAGAATAGAACCTATATGTTTCAATATTAACGTTATTGTTACTACACCTGAAATCTCAAAATGGTTTTCAACTTGTCTGCTGCTGTCTTTCGGGCATCCGACAAGTAGATCTCGCGGTGCGTTTTGGACTTTCGCACCAAGCCACGACTTTCGGCAAAGGCTTCCATGGTTGCAAAACTCTGCGGTTCGTTATCATAACTGCCCAGGTGCAGGATTTGAATACAGTTGCCGTCTTCTATCGTCTCGAACTTAACCTTGTCCAGTAATGGATGAGGCTTTTTCTTTTTTACCTGCCCGATAATAGCGGAAGCATAGTCGGTAGTCACAAAATCGGGTTGACGAATCATCAGGTTAAACACCAGTGCGTCTTTATCCAGCGTCTCCATCGGTTTTTGTTTTGCTTCGTCGGTAATATCCCACACCCCTTCGAGTGGATAAACGCTGTAATCGTAGTAGCCGACAGGTGCTCGCCCCGATTTAGGACTCATCTTTACCGCATACGATAAAGAATACAACACGGCGATATATTCGGCGAAAGCGGGATGATTCGGATTTCCTTCGCCACGGATGCTAAAGAAATTCATAGCCGGAATAATTACTTGTTCGGGCTTACTTTTAGGAGCATAGAAAGCTTTCTCTTCTTTTTTCCAATCGTGTTTCATTACAGTCTTTTGAGAGGGATACAAATGTCCAGAATAAATTTACGTTCGGGGTGTTGAGTATGGTCGTTGTAGTATAACTCGTAGTTATACCCTTCGCCCGGCTCGTAACCACTTTCGGTAAGCCACAGGCACATGGTGTTCCAAGCCTGTTCGAACTGAGCTTCTACAATTTCAAAATGTCCGACGGCATATTTTCCTGCCGGAACGGTCATCTTTCCTATTTCACCTTCCACTTTTACATCGGAGTTTACAATAAGGCAGGCACTTTGACGCATTTTATCCATTTCAGTCACCGAGGGATCGTCGTGATACACGGTAAGGGTCTTCGCATTGGGCGAATTGAGCAATCCACGTGGACCGGCGAACTGCATTAACTTACCATACGCTTGTCCGATTTGATTAAACGCACCCGTGTGACGACAATAAATAACTTGCAGCTCGGGCATTTCTTTTACAATAACTTCTGTTTCCATAATAATGAGTTGTTTTAATTTGTTGGTACAAAATTCCTCATTTTGGATAACAAAGAGTTTACTTTTCTTGCTCAACTGTTGACCCATCTTGCTAAAATAAATACCATCCTTTACCAGCAATGGTTTTTCCAACTGTCGGTATTCCTTGGCACTTACCCCAAAATGCTTCCGAAACGTGCGACTAAACAACGACACACTGCTAAACCCGCAACTGTAAGCTATGTCGCCAATAACTTTGGATGGACTATCTTTTAGTTGTTGCGCTGCCTTTTCTATTCGGATGCGTTGCAGAAAATTAGCGGGGGTCTCTCCTACTACTACAGTAAAAATACGATGAAAATGGAATGGTGAGAAATGCGCTATCTGTGCCATAGCATAGAGATTGATTGGTTGGTCGATATGCTGCTCTATATACTCCATGATGCGGTTAATGCGCGCAATGTATTCTTGTTTACTTAGTTCTTGCGAAGTCATATTTTCAAATGCTATAAGAATGCAAACATAGTAATTTTATTTCTACCTGAATTTACTAATCTTGCTTTTTTCGAATCAATGTATCGTTCCGCAGGTTGACACAGTTTATTGAATAGACCCAATAGACCCGCTTTCGATGACTATACTAGGGCTTTCGATGGCTACACTAGGGCTTTCGAAAGCTAAACTAGGCCTTTCGATGGCTATACTAGGGCTTTCGAACGCTCTGCTAGGTCTTTCGAATGCTCTGCTATGCCTTTCGATGGGTGTTTGCAAACTACTTTTTAGTCAGCCTAAATACATAATTATCATTACTATACATTCCATTTATTAGAAAACCTCCTTCCTCGGCTAAAAACACTCCGGTTACAATGGCAACAATATCCACCAGCACCCGCAGGAAAAAGGATCGGAACACTTCGAAGACGGATACCTGAAAAATGACCGGAACAAAGAAGTTGTACAGCGCCCAGTTCAATCCGAACACCACCAATCCAAAAAGCAGGGATTTTGTAAATGAATTATAGGCCGGAAAAGCATTGCGGTAGAACAAATAAAGGATAGCAATAAGTACTGCATTGCCTCCGGTCCATATAAAGGTGGCCAGCGGACTGTGCACATAAGCCGATTCGACCCCGATAACAATATATGCGAAGTAGCGTCCAAAAAGGTACAACTCAACAATAGGAAACAGGGCAAACCAATTGGATGCGTTTAATGTAAGCGACAGTTTTCGGGTAGAATTGGTTCCTAAACAGACCCCTGACAGTACACCCAACAACACGATGAGCAAGCCTTCGCTAATGCCGAAGATAATCCTGGCAAGCAGGGATGTTTGTTTTATTATCCCTGCTTCGAGCATGCCATAGCCCCATAAAAGGGCAAACAAGGTTCCGTAGATACAGCCTTTTTGCAATTTAGTGCCTGCCATATTTTTCTGAACAACCAAAAACACGATTGCTAAAGCAAAATAGCAGATATAAAACATCCCTACAATCACCGGTTTGAAACCGAGTATTTTTACCAGCAGGCTATAATCCATACTTTTTCCAATAGGATCCTCGCCCACCACAACTACTAACACGATACGAAATACAACTGCCAGGCTAATAATAAGAAACAGTTTCGGAACAAAATAGGACCTGTAGTTATCAGGCCGATTATAATTATTCATTTCAAGCATTGGATTAAAATTTGACTGATACGGCAATATTACCGGCTAGAAAAACCGGTTCATCATTTTTGTAGTACGCGTGAAAGCTCTCAGGTTTAGAGCCACTTACAATACCTTTTCCCACTATAAACTGTGGGGTGATCATTAAACGCAGTTGCTTTATTCCCAGCCCGAATTCAATATCATACCCTGTCTTGAACTCACCCCACAGTTCGGCACTGTTGTAGTATTTGCGTTCATTTTTCTCGTAAAAAAAGTTGTAAGCCGGCCAGAAAGCATACTCGGCACTCCATCCTTTCCACAAATAACGACGATACCCGATGATCAAAGCCGGAGCATGAGTAGTTCCAAAATCATACCTCGTATTTTCATAAGCCAGCCCCAACATAATTTTATTTTTCGGACTCAGGTCGTAAATATAAAGGGCACTGTAAAAATGTCCCGCAAACTCCAACGCATTGAGTTGAATAGTGTGAGTACGATGATAAGCGGAAACCGAATCGGTTTTTTGTGCTCCCAAAGCAGCACTTGCACATAGAGTAAACGCAATAATAGAAAGCATTTTTTTTACTGAAAATTGAATTGTTTTCATACGATAAAAATTGTTTTTTTTGAATTGTTGTGTGGAACCCACTGTCAGAAGACTAGATAAATTCCATTTGATTTTTTTTTGACGGTGCAAAAGTAAAGTAATGGATTAGGCGGGAGGTCTCACTTTAGGCAAAGTAGGTCTTACTAAATGGAAGAATTGGTATCAGGTTAAGTAAGACGTATCATCCGGTGACAATACAGCAGATATATTCACAGTTCATCAATTTTTATGATTCTGATTATCAACATTTTGATACAAAATAACTATATTTGCAAAAAAAAACAATAGCCGGGGTTTATGTATTACATTTTCAGTATAGGTATTTTCGAAGCCGTATTTCTTTTTTCACTCATCGCTACCAAAAGAAAAAAAAGTGTAGCCGATAGCCTCTTAGGTGGGGTATTTCTTTTGTTCGCAGTTAATATACTTTCGGCCTTTGTGGAGTTTTACAACCGTCAAAATGCTTATCCTTTCCCTACCTTTATTAATACCACGCCCCCTCTTATCCTGTTGCACGGCCCTATGCTGTGGTTTTATGTAAAGGCACAAACAGAACAAAACTTTCGGTTTAAGCCCCTTCATCTCATTCACTTTCTCCCTTTTATTTTTTCAATAGTGCATTTTAGCTACTTCATTTATCTGCAACCTCAAGCAGTAAAAATAAGCCTCGACGCGCACGAAGGATTTAAACAACTGCCTACCTACGGGTTAATAATGATGATGATTCTTGTTTCGGGGCCTTTGTACTATATCTGGGCACTGAATATCTTGCGGAAATATACGCAGCGCATCAAAAACTATTTCTCGGAAATTACGCATATCGACCTGAAATGGTTGAGGGTGCTGCTGGTGTCGTCGCTGCTAATGAGTTGTATTATCAACGGAACCTTCTTTGTCGACATCTTTTATCCGGTGGCTTCTTTCGAAAAGCTGCAGGCGGCCAGTTATATTTTTGTATCGCTGTATGTATTGTTTCTGGGCTTCTTCGGGCATAAACAGGAATCGTTATTCACCAAAGTACCGTTAGAACAAGTGGAAGCACCGGCCAAAGTAATGAACAATGTCAGTAAAGCGGACGAAACATTTGTATATGCATTGATGGAAACAATGAAAGAAAAGAAACCATACCTCCATCCCGATCTCACCTTATCAGCACTGAGTGAGGAAATGCAGGTATCGGAGGAATATCTTTCGGGAATACTCAACAATCAACTTCAACGCAATTTTTTCGATTTTGTAAATCATTACCGGGTGGAAGATTTTAAAGTTCAATGTCAGGATGCAAAAAACAATCATCTCACCCTCATTGCCATTGCCTACGACTGTGGCTTCAATTCCAAAGCCACCTTCAACAGGGTATTTAAAAACCTGACAAGCCTCACTCCTACTCAGTTTAAACAAAGCGCGCAAGGAAAGTGAGACTTCTTTTTTGCTCATTTTTTAGAAAGTGAGACCTCTTTCCGGTTTATTAAGACCTCCAAACTCCCCCTTTTCCATTTCTTTGCAGTGAATTTAAAAACCACAGTAAAAAGAAATGAACATGAAAACAGCCATTATCTACGCTACTCATCACGGAACAACCGAAACAGTAGCAAAACAAATTCAGCAACAATTACTTCCACAGCAGGTAGAACTCATTAATCTGGCACACAACAAGCAACCCGATATTAGTATCTACGACAGAATAGTAGTGGGTAGTTCCATTCATGCGGGCAAAAATCAAACAGTGGTGCAGAAATTCTGCTCCAAAAACATGCCCGAGCTGCTGCAAAAACAGATAGGTTTGTTTCTGTGCTGCCTCAACGAGAAAGAGTTTGAGCAAAGCCTTACAAACGCCTATCCCGAGATATTGCGCAACCATGCTTTCGACATTGAATTGATGGGCGGGGAATATAAAATGGACAGAATGAATTATATCGAACGCTTTCTGGTTAAGAAAATAGCCGGAGTAACCCAGTCACAATCATTGATTAACTATAACAACATCAATAATTTTGTAAAAAGCCTACGAAAATAAAAAAACTGCAACACTGAAATATGATTTAAAATGAAAACTAAAATTTTATTATTAAGTATCTTATTGGGCTCATCCCTTTTTTCTTTTGGGCAGATCGCTAAAATTCCATTCCAATTTTTGGAAAATAATTTCGTATTTATCAAACTCCAAATAAATAACAGCACCGACAGCCTGCTGTTTTACTTCGATACCGGTGCAGCTACAACACTTATCGACTCAAGCGTAGCTCAGCGAGCAGGTTTGGTTTCCGATTACGAACTTAAAGTAGATGGCGCGGGCGGTGAACGTAATTACTTGGTGGCTCTGAACCAGACCGTTCATCTATCCAACACGATAAAAATAGACAGTACACATATTGTGTTCGACGATTTATCCAGATTGGAGGCCATCATGGGTCAGCATTTTGATGGCATCGTCGGGTATTCAATTCTGAAAAATCACAAAACCAAGGTAGACTTTGACAATAAGGTAATTGAACTCTATTCGTTCAACTCGGAAGTAGATATGAAGGGATACTCTGAATTACCATTTTCATTAAAAAAGGAAATATGTGTTCCTCAATTTCCGATAACTGTTACACTAAATAACGGAGAGCAATATACCGACACGGTTCTCTTCGACAGTGGTGCTGCTTTGTCGCTATCTATCAACACACCGTACAAATCAAAACACAATATCAAAGAGAAAACAGGTAAAACAATTGTCAGCGAAAACAATAACCTAAGCACCACTTCTATTCAGGAAGAAGGGTTGATTCAATCGTTGCAAATTGGCAGGTTCAAATTCGAAAAAATGGCAATATGTCTTGCCAACGATAAAAAAGGTGTCAGCTCCTACGAAGGCTATCTGGGAATTTTGGGAAATAAAATCATCAACAGGTTTAATTTCATTGCCGACTATCACAACAAGAAACTGTACCTTAAGCCCAATGGTTATTTCAATTCCTGTTTCGAATTGCCAGCCAGCGGCATAAAGCTGAAATTGGTCAACGGTCGGGTATTGGTGGCTAGTGTGATAAAAACTGCCGGGGCATTTAAAAGAGGACTTCGTGAGAATTTTAGAATCATTGCCATCAACGGCATTAAAACAACACAACTTGCCACTTATCGAAGTCTGCTTAATAAAGAAAACACAACCGTTAAGATTGTCTACGAACGAGATAATGGTAGCATTCAAAAGTTGCACCTGGCAATTAAAAACCTGCTATAAAGCTCCATGCCATTGTTTTTCAACGAAGTTTAAAGCAACTCAATCCGGGTCATATCCACAAAAAACAAAACGCCTAGTTCAACTGCGCATCATCTTCCAAAAACTGGATGCGCAGCTGAATAGCATCTGCCCAACTTTCTTCCTCTTCGTTGTTCTTGATACCTATTCCTATCAGCCGAACCTTAGGCGTCAAATCAACCAGCTGCAACAGTTCGGCACCGGTCTTAAACAATGTGTCGTAATCGGCAACATGGGTGGGGAATGTTTTGCTGCGACTAATCACTTTGAAATCGGAAAACTTTATCTTCAGGCTTACCGTTCGTCCTTTGAAACCCTTTTTAGCCACATAATCGATCACCTCGCGGGTGAGTTTTTCCAGTTCGGGCAGCAGTTCAGCGTAGCTATCTATATCAGTCGCAAAAGTTGTTTCGGAGCTAACTGATTTTCGGATGCGTTGCCATTCCACCGGACGGTTATCAATGGCGCGCGCATTCTGATAATAGCTATGCCCGGCCTTGCCAAACTTCGTCACCAAGTCCTGCTCCGACCATTGTTTTAAATCGGCACCGGTCTTGATACCCAACCGATGCATCCGCTCCGCTGTCACCTTGCCCACCCCGTAAAATTGCTCAATCGAAAGCGTTTCTACAAATCGTTCGGCGTCGTTGGGCTTTACCACAAACAGTCCGTTGGGCTTGTTGTAATCGGAAGCTATCTTGGCCAGAAACTTATTAAACGACACGCCCGCCGAAGCGGTTAGCCCAGTGGTTTCCTGTATTTTTTGTTTTATCTCCTGTGCTATTTGTGTGGCCGAAGCCATCTGTTTATGATTATCGGTAACATCCAAAAAAGCCTCATCCAACGATAGCGGTTCTACCAAATCGGTGTACTCGTGAAAAATATCCATTATCTGCCTCGATACCGACTTATAAACTTCAAAGTGTGGCATCACAAATATCAGATGAGGACATTTACGCAATGCCGTTGTTGAGGCCATAGCCGAACGAACGCCATACCTACGGGCTTCGTAACTGGCAGCTGCTACCACTCCCCGCGCGCCCGAATAGCCCACCGCCAAAGGCTTGCCTTTATAGTCAGCATTGTCGCGCTGCTCTATAGAAGCAAAAAAAGCGTCCATGTCGATATGAATTATTTTACGCATAATAGATTGATAGTCGGCGGCATTTGAAAACAAAAGAGTAACCACTAAGACACATAGTGCACAAAGAATAAAACATGTATATATTATTTAACAATTACTCTAAATTACTTATTTTAAACCACAAAACACTTGTTGCATTTTGCCTTACTGTTCTGTATAAAAAACTTTAGTGCTTCTTTGTGCACTATGTGTCTTAGTGGTTATTTCATCTATCTATCAGACAAAAATACTCCTTTTAAAATTTACAGGGAAGTAATCGTGAAAATATAAAGCATATTCTCTATTTTACATTCTTCATTTCACATTTTTCATTTTTATTGAATACCAAATTAAAAAAATTCATACCTTTGTTTTTTAATTAAAAAAAACCACACAACTATGTACGTTATTGTTCTAACTTACACCCATGGCCTCAGTAAAATTGAGGAACATTTGGTGGAACACCGCGCTTACCTCGACAAGTACTACTCGCTCAACAAATTTGTTTGTTCGGGTGCACAAAACCCTCGCACCGGCGGTGTAATTCTTTGTAATGCCGACAGTTTGGAAGAAACCCAACGCATTATTTTCGAAGATCCGTTCAATATCCACCATGCCGCCACTTATCAAATTATAGAATTCACTCCCACTAAGTTTGCCCCTGCCTTCGAACCGTTCATTTAACAGAGGCAAGGAGTAAGAGCTAAGGAGTAAATAAAAACAATCAACTACATTTTTAAACTATGAAAAGCACTTTAGACACTTTTCAAAATGAAGCCCCCGAAGTAGCCAAAGCGTTCGATGGGCTTATTGATGCATTAAAAGCCACCAACGGATTGGATGCTAAAACCAAACAACTGGTTTATATCGGTATAAAATCGTCCACCGGCGATAGCACTGCTGTTTTCTTTCACGTAAAAATGGCTAAGAAACTTGGAGCTACCCGCGATGAGATTAAGGATACCATCCTCATAACACTTAGCGTTTGCGGACTGAAAGGTGTTTCCACCTGCCTGCAAACTGCATTGGATGCCTACGATAACGACTAAAAGCTATGACCACAGACCTATTGCAACAACCCAATATCGGTAAAGATACAGCAACAAAACTGATACAGGTAGGTATTAACACGTATGCAGAACTAAAAGAAGCAGGAACTGAACAGGCTTTTTTGCGTTTACAAACACTCGATCCGGGAGCCTGTATTCAGCTATTATTCGGACTCGAAGGCGCTATAGAAGGTATTCCCTACACTCTGTTATCCCCTCAGAAAAAGTTGGAACTAAGAGAATTTCATCGAATGTCGAAACAATTATAAATTGTGAATTATAAATTATGAATTATGAGTTATGAATTAAAATAATTATTATGAGCGAAAAAACCAGACATGCTACTGAAAGATTCCGGAGCGGATTCAACTGCTCTCAATCTGTGATATCGGCGTTTGCCGAAGATTTTGGATTATCGAAAGATAGTTGCCTCCGACTGGCAAGTCCTTTCGGATCGGGTATTGCCCGTATGCAGGAAACCTGTGGAGCCATTACGGGAGCTTTGATGGCCATCGGACTCAAATACGGCAAAGGCGAAAACGGTAGTGAAGACGATAAGGCATTAGCGTACAAATACTCTCAATCTCTTATCAATGAATTCAAGAACCGGAACAACACAATTTGTTGCCGCCAATTGCTTGACGACCATGACATAAATTCACCCGAAGGGCTGGCTAAAATCATGGAGTTGGATTTATACCATAACTATTGCCTGAAGTACATTCGGGATGCTGTTGAAATAACTGAAACGATCTTATCAGAAAAAGATACGCATTAAAGAAAATGAAATTACTCGCGCAGTTATTCAATTATAAATTTTTCTGAAAAATAGTTCTCCGAAATTTGTATTTGCTATTTCGTAAAAACTAAAAATTCAGTACATTTGTACTCAAATTAATAGAAACATCGCATTACATCTTCAGAAATTTAATCCTTCAGAATAATGAGTAAAATTGTCATCAATAGCTTCGCCGATTTTGAAAAATTTATTGGTCAGGAAATAGGAGTATCGGATTATATCACAATTTCGCAAGATCAGATTAATTTGTTTGCTGATGCCACCCTGGATCACCAATGGATACATATCGACACCGAAAAAGCTAAAACTGAGAGCCCTTATAAAACAACCATCTCACATGGTTTTTTGAACATCTCCATAATGCCTTTTTTGTGGAATCAGATTGTAGAGGTAAATAACTCGAAACTGACTGTAAATTACGGTATAGAAAGTCTGCGTTTCAATCAACCGGTGTTGGTAAACAGCGAAGTACGTTTACGTGCCAAGCTAAAATCGCTGGTTAACTTACGCGGAATTGCAAAAGCAGAAATTCAGGTAGCACTCGAAATAAAAGACAATCGTAAAACTGCCTTGGACGCAACCATCGTATTTTTATATCACTTTATCTAATAACTTTTAGGGATTAACCCCCTCCTGTTTTATACATTCAGTCCACCCATTTGTTGATGAAAGCTCAACAAATGGGTGGACTGTTTTGTTATAGTTATCTCAATTAGACAAACTCAAAACAAGAACAAAAACTACGGATAATTAAGCATTTTAGCCAGTTTTCTATAAAATTATTACGTTTTGATTAAATAATCCTATACATCAAAACCTTTTTCTTTTTCAGCCGTTTTAGGCTGAAAAAGAACTTATGTATACTACTCAACACAAACATACTAATCCACTCATTCAGCAAAGCAGTCCGTACTTGCTGCAGCACGCTCATAACCCGGTGAACTGGTATCCGTGGGGTGCTGAAGCATTGGAAAAAGCGAAGAAAGAAAATAAGTTGATACTCATCAGCATTGGTTACGCAGCTTGTCATTGGTGCCATGTGATGGAACACGAGAGTTTCGAAAACGAGCAGGTTGCCGATTTTATGAATGAGCATTTCGTGTCTATTAAAGTAGACCGGGAAGAACGCCCGGACATTGATCAGGTGTATATGAATGCCGTGCAGCTGCTTAGTGGCCGCGGAGGTTGGCCGCTCAACTGCATTGCCCTACCCGATGGACGCCCCATATACGGCGGTACTTATTTCCCTAAAGCGGAGTGGTTGGATATGCTCGCGCAGGTTGCCGACTTTGTAACCAGCTATCCCGAAAAAGCCGAACAACAAGCCAAAACATTGACAGATGGAGTTCAGAATACCGAATTAATCTATAGTGCCGGTTCGAAGAGTGAAGCAAGCATTGACGATTTGGATGCCATTTTTGAAAACTGGAAAAAAGACATCGATTATGTGTGGGGTGCCACTAAAGCTGCTCCAAAATTCCCCTTGCCCGCAGGACATCAATTTCTGTTGCATTATCATCACCTCACCCACAACGCTGACGCACTAAAAGCGGTGCTTGTAACGTTAGATAAAATGAGTGAAGGAGGTATTTACGACCAGATAGGTGGTGGTTTTTCGCGCTACTCGGTGGATGGGGTTTGGAAAGTACCACATTTCGAAAAGATGCTGTACGACAATGCTCAATTGGTGAGCCTGTATTGTGCAGCCTATCAACAAACTAAGAATCCCGTCTACAAACAGACAGTAACCGAAACACTGGCATTTGTTCAACGCGAATTAACGTCGCCGGAAGGTGGATTTTATGCCTCGCTGGATGCCGATAGTGAGGGTGTAGAAGGCAAATTCTATATTTGGACTTACGATGAACTGAAAATGATGTTAGGCTCTTCAGCCAACATAATAGCTGATTATTACAGTGCTACACAAAAGGGAAATTGGGAAAAAGGACAGAATATTCTTCACCGAACTTCGTCCGACCGCGAAATTGCCCAAAAGTATTCTATTTCAGAAGCTGAACTGAATAAACTAGTTTTGAAAGCAAAACAGATTGTACTAAATGAACGTGCTCAACGCATTCGTCCGGGTTTGGATGATAAATTACTGACTTCGTGGAATGCACTGATGATAAAAGGATATATTGATGCTTATAGGGTTTTTGATATACAGGAGTATTTGGATATTGCACTGAGGAACGCTGAGTTTATACTTTCCAACATCAAAACCACCGGTTATTGCTTATCGAGAAATTTGAACATGGGCAATACAGCTATCAATGGCTTTTTAGACGATTATGCTTTTACAATTCAAGCATTTATCACTATCTATCAGGCCACCTTTAACGAAAAATGGTTGAATGAGGCGAAACACTTGACCGCCTATGCTTTGAATCACTTTTATGACACGAAAAGTGGCATGTTTTATTACACATCTGATGTTGATCCGTCGTTGATAGCCCGCAAAATGGAATTGTCGGACAATGTGATTCCGTCTTCCAATTCCGAAATGGCTAAAAACCTGTTCATTTTAGGTCAATACCTGTACAATGACGACTATATTGAAAAAGCAACACAAATGCTCAACAATATAAAAGAAAACGCGATTGAACACGGTACCTATTACGCCAATTGGGACGTTCTGATGGCTTGGATGGCAAGTGCACCTTATGAGATAGCGATAGTTGGCAACGACTGTGAAGCAATGCGCAAGGAATTTGACAACCATTATCTACCCAATGTATTTTTGTCGGGTGGAAAAGCCGAAGGTAACTTAGAAATGCTAAGTGGCAAGTTAGTGGAAGGCGAAACAACAATTTACGTGTGTAGAAACAAACAATGTCAACGACCGTTGAATGAAGTGAGCGAAGCATTAAAACTAGTAAAATGATTTTGAGTGAATGAAATGAATAAAATAACCCAACCTACAACAGACACATTGGTATACGGCCATTAAGAATGAAAAATCAGAACGCAACAGAGTAAAAGATTGATTATGTAAACCCTGTGTCTGCTGTGGTTATAAAAATAAAACGATTCGATATGAAAAATGTATTAATAATTAGCGCACATCCCGAAAAAGCATCTTTCTGTTCAAGTTTAAAAAATACAGCCCGAGAGTTTTTCTTAGCAAAGGGATATGAAGTAAAAGTGAGTGACCTATATGCCATGAATTTCGATCCGGTTGGAGATAGATCTGATTTTAAATCGGTTGCCAATCCCGAATTTTTCAAGTATCAGGCCGAACAGTTGAGTTCTTATCGTAATAACGATTTTGTGGATGTTTTAAAGGATGAAATGGAGAAACTGGAATGGTGCGATTTATTGATTTTCAATTTTCCACTTTGGTGGTTTGGTTTACCGGCCATTCTGAAAGGGTGGGTCGACCGTGTTTTTGCTATGGGATTTGCTTATGGAGGTGGTAAAGGCATCTATGACAAAGGTGTTTTTAAAGATAAAAATGTATTTATTACCATGACTACCGGTGGCCCAAAGCATACCTACACCGATGATGGAAACAATGGAGATATCAATATGATTTTATTCCCTATACAACATGGCATATTCTATTTCACTGGCATGACTGTATTTCAACCATTTATCAGTTGGGGTCCGGCTCGTGCCAGCGAAAAAGAATTGAAATGTGAAATTGAACGTTACAAGGATTATCTGAATAACTTTGAAATGCAAAACCCTATATACACTAATAAAAAGGTAGAAATGAAGTACTACTTCTAACCAATTGCATTTCTGGAATAAAATGGTCAAATCCCTTAACAAAGATTTGACCATTTTTTTAGATATTTTATTGATTCAATGCTCCTATCACTCCATTGGCAGTAACTGTTTCGGCACTAACGGTCATAGCTTTGCACGAACCATTATTAAAGAAACTGATAGAAGCCTTACCCGCAGCATCGGTTTTTACATCGGGGTTCCAATACAACGTTCTGCGATAATCATTCTCTTTTGGTAAGCGGTACCTGCTGTATTGCGGACTGAAAAACTCTTTTACATACGAGTAGCCCGAGAAAGTAGTGTTTCTGATACCGTTAGGATCGGGTTGATAGTTCTTTTTGCATTGAATAACTACAATCGCACCAACATTGGCCAAATTAGCAGCATTAACTCCTTTGTAAATTCTTAGCATAGAGCCAAAATCTTCAACCACATTGATGGATTCAATCTCATCCAACAAAGGCATTCTACCTCTAGGATTATTATTTACTCCTGCATTACTATTATCAGATGTTCCACTTCCTGAGTCGGAGAAAAGATCATTTATCTCAGTCGCAAACTGGTTGGACTCACGACGAAGCAGAATCACTTTTTTACTTTTGTACCTCACAATTAAACTTCCATCTGTATGTGGTGTATAAGTAAAGTATTTATTCATTTTATTCAGAAAATTAGCAATCTCAGTAGGTTGATATTCACCTTTATCTTCCATTTTATCCATCTCTATGGGCACATTATATTTTACTGTAACCTTCAGAGGTAACCGTTTTTCTTTTACAACCACTTCTTTCAGTAAATGATCCTTTTTCTCCATAGATAACTTGCTGTTATTCTTTTGTAAATAGGCCTCCACACTGTCGGTAGCACTTCCGGCTGCCAGAACAGGTGCTTTAACGACATTGAGATATTGAGTTGTATTTAATTCGGGGAATAAATAGGTTTTGGGATCAGGACTAAACTGACGGTTGAGCATGACGCGCATGTCCCTACGCTTATCGTTTACTTTCGATTGCAATATCAGTTTGCCCTCGCCTTTGTAATCCAACAACGCAAAATTAAAATTCCCTGCCGAATCTGTCATACACTTTCCTTGTTGCGATGTACTATCCGAAAGCATGACCATCGAAATATCCACATTCTTCATTTTCTTTTTAAGGATTGTCGACACCACATTACCTTCTATTACCAGTCCTTTTTCTACCGTATGTTTAATTACAAAAGGAGTAACACCTGCCATTTGTTTCCACGAGTAGCGACTCCATCCCTGTGTCAACAACAGTAAATCCAGTGCCTGACGGTGCAGGTTATCGTCCGACTGAAAGTATTGACCGGGGTTTTCGATATATCCGCTTACTTCCGACGAGAGTAGCAGATCGGTAAGAATTGTATTGCTGTACGAATTGTTGGAACTCGTTGCCGCATCGCGCACCGACACCGAGAAGGTTGTTTCTATCGGGTTGTTACGAACATCGTTCAACTGAAATGCCATATCCACTTTCTCGTAAGGCTCGTAAACGGCCTTGCTTTGCGATACATCTATCTTCATCTGGCTTTGATGGTTGATAAAAGCCAAGCGTTCGCTCACCACTTCGCCCGAAACATTATAAAGTGTGATTTGAGCCACACCGCTGGGAAGTAATTTCTTTGGGTATTTAAACACAATTGCCTTATCGACACCCAAATTTACAGACTCGAAAGCATATAAAACTCCGCGACAGGAAATGGATAGTCCGAGCGGTTCATTTCCGGTAGTTTCATTTTTCTGAATAAGTATATCCAATTTTTCTTCAGCCGAATTGTCAATACTCATGGCATAACCATTGGGCAGTGCCACCGGTAGTTCAAACTTATACTCTTTATCGTTACTATATATTTTAGCAACATATTTTCCGGTGCCGGGAGTGAATTCAAATACCCCCATCCCCTGATATTCCGATTTCAGATCAGCCACTTTCTCGTCCTTATCATTAAAAACCGATCCGGTTACAATCATATTTTCACCGTTCTTCGCCGTAGCTTTAAAGGCTACCTTCGAAGATACTCCTGCCACTAAACTTCCACCTTCGGGGTAAAAATTCATTGCCAATGCTCCTGCCTGCGTATAATCCGGGCGCAGCTTTGGAATACTTTGCGAGTTAGGGCGACCGGTAATAGCAGCAGTGTACTTCCCTTCCGTTGCAGGTACATCGTAGACAGGAAATACACGCGAGAAATAATTTTTCTGTCCGAAGTTCTGCATATAAAGCGTATACGCTCTCACCTCATAGAAACCCGCATAACCGGTTGTGTTTAGTTTAAAGTCACCATGGCATACTCCATTTTCCAGCTTTAGCTTTTTTGTCTCCACCACATAGCCTTCGGCATTCAGTAGCTCTACATACAGCACCTTGCTTATTTTACTCAATGCGTTACGGTCGGCTTGTACGGCATATGCTTTAAACCAAACAGATTCACCTAAATAGTACGACGAATTGTCAAAATGAAGATATACCTTTTCCTGAGGATAGCTTTTTGAAAAGGATACGAAGCGTTGAGAGAATGATTTTATTTTGCGAATGGCTGTGCTATCCTGCGCATAAGCGATTGGCACAGTAATGATCAGAAATAGTAAAAGTAATTTAAAAACGCGGGGAGATCTGGACATAATCATGATATATTTTTGAATAAGAAGATAACGATGGCAAATGTAACTATTAAAACTATAATGGAACTTCTTCTGTTAATCTAAATACAACCGGAAATACGAAATATGATCTTACAAATTCACCATCTTCTGTCCCTGGAATAAATTTAGGCAAACATTTAACTACCCATACAGCAGCTTTGTCTAATTCAGAATTCACACTCCTCAAAACTTCCACATCAGCTATTTTCCCATCAATCTCAATAGTCAATTGCAGTATAACTCTACCTTGAATACCTTGTTTCCGCATTTCTACAGGATACTTAAGATTTCTTGCTAAAAATTCTAACATTGCTCTATTTCCATCATGTGGTTGAGGATTTGTCTCAAATGCGATAAAATCGATCATTTTTCCGTCCCTATTATAGCAATCTCCTTTTATCGATTTTCCTCTTTGGAATAACTCATGCCTTTTTAATTGCCCATTATCCCAATAGGTCGCTATTTCTCCGGTAAGACTATTATGTTCATAATTCAAATCCATCCAAAGCTGACCATTTTCATACCATTTTTTGAATTTACCATTCAGATGAGAAAAGGGCTTCTTCGGGTCATTTCTATTCGGTCTTTCCAACAAATGCTTTTCCAACTTCAACTTTCCAGACATATAATACGTCCGCTCAATTTTTCTGTTGGCAGCAGCAGAATCGCTAATCGTAACTTTGTAAGTGTTCGCCAATGATAGTGATTTTACTTTATCTCCCTTTATATCGAAATAAACAGTGTCTTGTCCATATATAGCAATAGACATTAGCGATAGCAAAGTAATAAGTAGTTGTTTTGTTTTCATAATCATTCATTATAAGATAGAAAATGTAAACCTGCCTACTAAAATCAATTTTATGCAGGCAGGTTTCGGTAGTGCGAGATAGTATTATCCTCTATTATTCAGCTGCAACTTCTATATCTTCACAGTATGTTTTGCTTAAAACTCTTTCGGATATTTTGCAAGATGCCCACGAATAGTACACTCCCAAAGTAATCAGACTTAAAAGCAGCTGGCCCCAAATGAATAGAAAATCATCCAATGGTTCAATATCATAGCCAAATTGTTTGTTGCTTTCATCCGATTGGGCAACGGTTCTTTCTGCAAAATATTTATACAATTTGAGAGAGGCAAGAGGTGAATAAATGCCTAAAGTAATAACTGAAAGTAGTACCTCAAGAGCTATTTTCCCAATAGACTCCCAAAAGTTAGTCTCCCAATAGATGAAGTAACCTTTAAATTTAAAATTAACCGTCCATCTGTACACGTAGTAAATATAGGGTAGTACTATAACACAGATGACACAAAACATTAGCACACTAGTTGACGAAACAACTGTAGTATGACTTGCGCTTCCTACTAATGTGGCGAAAAAGGCCGACATAAGTATAACAATAGCGATAATAAACAAGGTAATAATTATAAACAAATTGCTTCCTTTTCCCAAAAATTCCAGAGAGTTGGATTCATGAGATGAATTCTTTGCAAAGAAGTTATACATTTTTTTTATAAACCATGGTGAATAAATACCAATGGTAATAATACTCAGAAAAAGACCTAATAGGAACATCCCCGCAAATTCACCAAACCGACCATTGAATTCAAACGTTCTGGATTTATACTCTGTACTTTCAATCGACATTTTTGCAATAAAAAAAGTAAGACCGTAACGAATGATGAAAATCAAAAGCATTGCACCCAAAAATTCAAACTGAGTTGTCATTCGCTGTAATGCTTCACCCGGCAAATGAGGTTGATGGTTAATTTCGTTCGACTTGAACTGAATAAAAACATAAGGTACTATTACAAACACTAAATAAAGAAGCCAGATAGGTAAAAGCTTTTCGCCTTTCAAATTGAATTTAAAGTAATTCTTCATTGTTTTTTTAATTAAATTTATATTTGAGAATTTAAGATACACAGACAGCAGTAGAACTTAACTTAGGATAGAAAGACAACACCCGATTAACTACATGTAGTTAATCGGGCGTAAAGATATGAATTGCTATTACATTAACAATGGAATTATGCGTATTTCTATAAAGAAAGTTATAAATAAAAAAGGTGACCTCGCAAGGCCACCTTTCAGGTATATCAATATCAATTTTACTCGCCGGTCCACATATTTACCAGAGAGACAAACTCCCGACGGTAGCCATTAGGATCGAATGTAAAAGCGCCTTGTCCTAAATCAATCACCATTTGCTTAGTGGCGGTTCCTTTGTATTTAGAGTGCTTTAACAACAAGCCAAAAGCAGTTACCGAAGCTGCAAACCGCATATTCTCTGACGCATTTTTAAACTCCCCGGGAATAGCCTGAATATCCAGCCCCAATTGTCGGCTTACCTTTTCGTCGGGTTTAGTGTAAGTAAAATCAACTATGCCAATTTTTTCGTCGACACTTAAATTGCGTAATACGATTTCATAGATGGCAGTAATCGTTTGTGTGGCACCAATTTCGGCATCAAGAGCATACCCATCGGTCGCCTCCAGTTTAAATGCACGCTCCTCGTATCCAATCAAACGGAATGAATCGACTTTCAATTCATTAAACTTTACTTGGATTTTCGCATTTTTGGCTACCGGACAGAATTTCGCTTTTTCTTTTACAAAAACCTTCATAAACTGACCCAAGTTGTCGATATATTCGTAGTTCCCATTCCCTTTATTGGGGATTTGCTCCATCAAGTGATTGTTTGGATTGGACTTTCCAAAACCAAGAACCGTTAGATTCACTCCCGACTTTCTTTTCTCATTGATAACTTTAACGAGTTCGTCACTCGAAGATGGATTTACGTTTAAATCACCATCCGATACCATAATAACCCGATTACTGCCATTCGCAATAAAGTTATCCATAGCTACGCTGTACGAATAGGTCAAACTCGGCACGTCAACACCAGAGCCACCCGTAAAAAGCTTGTCGATAGCCGCTCTAATCTCATCTTTCCGATCGCAAGCAGTACTTTTAAGCACCAGTTTGGTTTGGTTGGAGTACGTTATAAGTGAAATTTTATCAGTAGCCTGCAAATTATCCAACAACAGTTTAAGTCCGGATTGCAACAACTCTAATTTCTCGGGCGAATTCATCGACTTGGATACATCAACAAGGAAAACATAGTTCGATTTTGGTTGCTCATTTTCCGAAATTGACTTTCCCTTGAGTCCAATGCGCATCAGGTAATGACCGGCACGCCATGGACAAGCTGTTACCTCCGAACTCAATGATATATTCTCTGACAAAACAGGTTCGGGATAATCGTACGTGAAGTAATTAATTAAATCTTCAACTTTCACGGAGGTAGTTGGTGGAGTTTGTCCTAAGTTGATATATTGTCGTACATCTGCGTACGAAGCCCCCTCAACATCGGTCGAAACAATCGAAATAGTTTGAGCTTCCACCTTCACAAAAGGATTTTCAGCCAAATCACTGTATTCTATATTAAAAGCAATATCTTCTGAATCTATTCCATAGTTTTGGTCGACGCCATCCCTGTTACAGGCCGACATCAAGCAAATCAGAATCGAAAAAAAGTATATTCTTACTATTTTATTCACAGCTGCGTTTTAAAAATTCCCGAAATCAAATCGTTTGTTAGTGTATAAATCAATACTCAAAAAGCACTACCCGAATCATTGTAGTTATACATTTAGATAGCTCTTTTTTCAATTTTCTACAAAATTGGCAGTAAAGGTAGGAATAGTTAATGAATTAATCTCAACCTTAATTAAGAAAAAAGAGAGTAAAGCTAAAATTAGCCCATTATTTAACATTACAACACCTCCTTTGCATAAATTGCAAGGAATTTATCAAAAAAAAATCCCCGTTTCCGACAATTCAGAAACGAGGATACAGAATAAGATATTGGAGTATCAAGCCTCCGCCTGATCTTTTACAACTTTAGGAGCAGGAGTACCCGTGGTCGACTTTTTCTTGCGGGGTACATATTTGCCCGGAAGAATTACATCTAATAACTTCTTACCCATTAGCCCGAGTTTAACTGCACAGCCCAACGATAACAAGCTTAACACTAAAGTCACCCAGGTATACACATTTTCGTAAGCCGTATACCATTGAGCAAAGGCCAAAACCAAAATGATGCAGCTAAAAATGATTTTAGATCTAAGCAATGGAGTCTTCAATGTTTTGAAACGGGTTATTCCATCTAAAATGCCCGAAACGGTAGAGGCTACAAGCGATATAGGCAACATCAATATTGAGAAAGTAATAACAGAATGAACAACTACTTCCTGAAAATTCGGAAAAATGTAATGGAAAATAATCAACATCGGTGTTAAAGCCACAAATGTTTGCGAAAGGTGAATAGCAATCGGGTGAATATCCAATGCCAAAATAAATAAACGGTTTGCCGAAACTTTTTCGCGATAAGGTTCGAACACATTTCTGGGAAGTCCGCAAGCAGGGCAAACATCGCCTAACTCACTTTCTTTCATTACGTAACCGCACGGGCGACAACGTACTAATTCTTCATCTATCATTTTTTTGTAATAATTTTAAAATTGGTTTAAAATGCAAAGATAATAAGTTATTAATAAGGAGCAAAAAAGACGGTCTATTTTTAACCTCCCATAAATACAAATTTTCAGGGCATAAATTCGACTACTAAAACAATTGAGCTTCAGATTTAATCAAGCCCTGGCATAATACTTGCACCACGGTCTCAAACCACACTCTTCGCATTTTGGTTTGCGGGCAACACATACATATCTCCCGTGCAAAATAAGCCAGTGATGGGCTTTGGGAATCAGTTCGGGTGGAATGTGTTTTACCAGTTCGAGTTCGGTTTGCAGTGGATTTTTGGAGTTGGTGGTCAACCCCAATCGCTCTGAAATACGAAACACATGCGTATCCACCGCCATGGTGGGTTTATTGAAAATAACAGATGCAATAACATTGGCTGTTTTGCGCCCAACACCGGGCAGAGTTTGGAGTTGTTCAATATCATCGGGCATCATACCGCCAAAATCGGATACCAGTTTTTGGGCCATTCCCACCAGGTGTTTGGCTTTATTATTGGGATAAGAAATACTACGGATATATTCAAAAATCACCTCGTGATGAGATGCCGCCATTACTTCCGGAGTAGGAAAATCGGCCAGTAACCGGGGTGTGATCATGTTCACCCGTTTATCGGTACATTGAGCGGAGAGAATGACCGCCACCAGTAATCCGAAAGGATCGGAATAATGCAGTTCGGTTTCGGCAATGGGCATATTTTCAGTAAACCAGGCAATTATGTGTTTATATCGTTGTGCTGTAGTCATATTTTTCGTTTAAAAAAGTGGAGCGTGTCTGCGTCGGAGATTAAAACTGCTACATCCGCATGTCCCTGTCAGGGGCTTAGAACGCATTGACAGATTTTTCTGCAAATTTATATCAAAAGATGTAATTCTAGCGTTCCTTTTTATTATTTTTGCAAATTAAAGAAGCAAATTGTATTTGCAATCTGATTTGATTTATTTATACTGACTTAAGCTTGTTTATTTCACTGAAAAAAGGATGAGATGAAGTAGAACGCTCTCTATCCTTAATTTAAAATTTTCAATTACATACATGGCACCAAGAAAACCGATCAAAGCCACTCCAAAACCGGAACAAAGACCAGAGCCTAAGTTTCAACCAAAAGCCGAAAAAAAGATCACAGATCCTAACGAACCCGGCATTGGACTAAAATTCAAAGCATTTATTACTGATGAACGAACCCGTTTCGTGATAGGACTAGGCCTACTGCTGGGAGCTTTGTTTATGTTCTTGTCGTTTATATCGTACTTTTTCACCGGTGCGGCCGATCAGAGCAAAATGGAGTTGTCGTTCGGCGAGTTGCAAAAAATGCGTAACGATATTCAAAACTGGGCTTCGGTAACAGGTGCTGTTTTGGCCGAAACATTTATAAATCGTTGGTTTGGTGTTTCCTCATTTGCCATTTTCTACTTAGGCATCGTGTTAGGGCTTCGACTAATGAAAGTACGCGTTACTGCCCTTTGGAAAGCATTTTTCCACTCCAGCTTCTGGTTGGTGTGGCTATCTGTTTTACTCGCCTTTGCGCTGCGTTCATTTTACAAAGACTATCTTTTCTTTTCGCCGGGTGGACAGCATGGCGACGGTGTTAGCAACTGGCTAATCTCGTACGTTGGTTTCCCGGGGACGTTGATGATTATCATTGGTGCATTTCTGGTGTATTGCATCGTAATTTCAAAAGCCACTATTCCATTTCTGAAACGCTTATTCTCCCGCAAATCGAAAGTTGACGAAGCTACGGCTGCCGAAATGATGGACTCTGAAGATGGAATGGCAGACAACGATGCATCAATAGCCGTTGGTACGGAAATAATCCCCGAAGATTGGATTACAAAAGCCAATGAAGACGAAGAAACTGAGGATGAAGAAATAATTATTGAACCCGTTGCTGCTGTTGAATCGGACGACGTAGATGATATTCCTTTCGAAATTCAACAACCTGCTGAGCCGGAAGAAAGCAAAGCGGTGGATACACTCGAAATGGAAATTGTAGAGCCGGAGAATGATGACCCTTATTATAATGTTGCAAAATTAGGTAAATATGACCCGACATTAGATTTGACGCATTACACGCCACCTACACTCGATTTGCTGAAGGTGTATGGCACCGACAATGATACTCAAATAGATATGGTGGAACAAAATGCAAATAAGAAACGCATTACCACCACTTTGCAAAATTACGGTATTGAAATCGACACCATCAAAGCAACTGTAGGGCCTACCATTACGCTTTACGAAATTGTACCAAAAGCAGGTGTGCGTATTTCTAAAATCCGTAATCTGGAATACGACATCATGCTTAGTCTGGCCGCCACCGGCATTCGTATCATTGCTCCAATTCCCGGTAAAGGAACCATTGGTATTGAGGTACCGAATATCGATCCGCAAGTGGTATCCATGCATTCCATCATTGCATCTAAAAAGTTCCAGGAGTCTAAATTTGAACTTCCTGTGGCATTCGGACGCACCATTACGAATGAGATTTTCATGGTCGACCTGGCTAAAATGCCTCACTTGCTGGTGGCAGGGGCTACCGGACAAGGAAAATCGGTTGGGTTGAATGCTATCATTACTTCTTTACTTTATAAGAAACACCCCGCCGAGTTGAAATTGGTATTGGTGGATCCTAAAAAAGTAGAATTCAACATCTATGGAGATATAGAGAAACATTTCTTGGCTAAATTGCCCGATGGTGATGACGCTATTATTACCGACACCAGCAAAGTGGTGGAAACACTTAACTCGCTGTGTAAAGAAATGGACGATCGTTACGATTTGCTGAAAAAAGCCCATGTTCGTAACCTCAAAGAATATAACGATAAATTCACCAATCGCCATTTGAATCCTGAAAAAGGACATCGGTTCTTGCCCTACATTGTGGTGATTGTCGACGAGTTTGGTGACTTGATAATGACGGCCGGTAAGGAAGTGGAAATGCCGATTGCACGTATTGCTCAGTTGGCTCGTGCGGTGGGAATTCACATGATTATTGCCACACAACGTCCGTCGGTGAACATTATTACCGGTGTAATTAAGGCCAACTTCCCTGCCCGTGTGGCTTTCCGCGTATCGTCGATGATTGACTCGAGAACCATTCTGGATGCACCAGGCGCTAATCAACTGGTGGGACGTGGCGACATGCTTTTCTCGCAAGGTAGCGACCTGGTACGTGTACAATGTGCATTCGTCGACACGCCTGAAGTGGAAAATGTGGTGAATCATATTAAGGTACAACAAAGTTACCCTACTGCGTTTTATTTACCGGAATTTGTGCGTCCCGATGCTGATGGTATTGACTCCAGTTCGGTTGACATGACCAAACGCGATCCTTTGTTCGAAGAAGCTGCGCATTTAATTGTAGCCAACCAACAAGGCTCAACATCGCTTATTCAACGTAAATTCTCGATTGGTTACAACCGCGCGGGTAGAATTGTGGATCAATTGGAAGTAGCCGGCATTATCGGACCATTCGAAGGAAGCAAGGCGCGCCAGGTATTGGTGATAGACGCGTTTCATTTGGAACAGATTTTGAAGCATCTTTAGAAAGAGGGTAAAGTTGCCCTGTTTAAACAATTTTCGATAAAAAAATAATTATGAAAAAGATAATTTATTCAATAGCGCTCTTATTTTTTTGTTTTCAAACTGTAGTAGCCCAAACTGACGCAAAGGCAGACAAAATCGTCAGTAACTTGCTTGCTGAAGCCAGAAACAACGCCATAAAAACCAATTTTAAATTGGCCATCAGCGAAAAGAACAATTCGCAGGCAATGGCTTCCATGGGAACTTTTACTATTAAAGGCAGCAAGTTTGTATTGGAAATGGCAGATATGAAAGTCTATTTCGATGGAAAAACGCAATGGGCCTATGTGGCAAAAAATAATGAAGTTTCTGTTACCGAACCATCAGAAAAAGAGCTCTCGGAAACAAATCCAATGGCTATTCTATCCGGATTTAAAGCCAAAAGCATTATTCGCTTTTCATCAAAAGTAAAATCCGCTCAAAACTATTGCATTGAAATGACTCCAAAAGCAAAGAATCAGGACATTGCTAAAATAGAAGTGCAGATAGCTAAATCGAACGGCAATCTGTATTCTATAAAATTGACCAACAAAAATGGAAGCGCTTCGCTCCTGTCATTATCTAATTTTCAGAAAAACGTAAAGGTTGAAGATGCTATTTTTGTTTTCAATTCTGCAAAATATAAAGGAGTAGAAGTAAATGATTTGAGATAGATACTTAGTTTGTAGAAAATAAATTTCCAGTAAGTGACATTTTACTGATTGATCTTGTTTATTTATTGATAGCAATCTTCATATCAAACAAACTTGTAAACCGAATATATGTAGTTTGAAATATTTAATGATATATTTCTAACACAATAGAACCTGCCTACCGCAGGCAGGTTCTTAGTCTTATTCTTTATTTTCAAAACTATTGTGGACTATGTGGTGAAAAACATATCAATAATAATTATCTTGTACTTAGAGGGCAAGCTCCTAACTATTTATTTGTAACTTGTAACTATATTTTTTCATAGAATTTATAAATATCTTTATTGAGACCAGATTTGGGGTTTTCAAAAAACCTTTTGATTATAAATGCGTTTGACTAATAAAACAACGAAATAATTAAACGGTAGCCAACCGAAAAACAAACAACAGAAGAACTATATGAACGAAAAAGTACGTTGCCTAATCATAGGCTCAGGACCGGCGGGATATACCGCAGCCATTTACGCTTCGCGCGCTAACCTTGCACCGGTATTATACGAAGGTATGCAACCGGGTGGACAATTGACCACAACAACCGAAGTAGAAAACTTTCCGGGCTACCCGGCTGGTACCACAGGAACGGAATTGATGGAAGATCTAAAGAAACAAGCCGAACGCTTTGGGGCTGACATTCGCTTTGGAATGGCTACTGCAACCGATTTGTCGGCAGCCCCTTACAAAGTTACTATTGACGGTGATAAAGTGATTGAAGCGGAAACCATCATTATTTCTACCGGCGCTACCGCAAAATACCTTGGAATACCCGACGAACAAAAATATGCAGGCTCAGGTGTATCAGCATGTGCAACTTGCGACGGATTTTTCTATCGTAAAATGACTGTGGCCGTAGTTGGTGGTGGTGATACTGCTTGCGAAGAAGCCATTTATCTATCGGGCTTAGCCAGCAAAGTATATCTTATTGTGCGCAAAGACTTTTTACGTGCCTCTAAAATCATGCAGGATCGTACGCTGAACAACCCAAAAATTGAAGTACTTTTCGAACACGAAACACTTGGGCTAACCGGCGAAGGCGTGGTACAAGGTGCTAACTTAATTAAAAGAAAAGGCAAAGCTGACGAAGAACAAGTACACATTGATATTGACGGTTTCTTCCTTGCCATTGGACATAAACCCAATTCAGATATTTTCAAACCATGGATTGAAACCGACGAAGTAGGTTATATCAAAACCATTGCCGGAACACCACGCACCAATGTGGCCGGAGTATTTGCCTCGGGCGATGTTTCCGATCCACATTACCGACAAGCTATTACAGCTGCAGGTACCGGTTGCCAGGCAGCCATTGAAGCCGAACGCTATTTATCTGAAAAAGGATTATAAAAGAATAAATTCTCAGACACAAAAAGCCGGAATGTTGAATTCAACATTCCGCCTTTTTAGCATTTACTCAATAAATATTAATCTACTTTTTCATTGAATAACAATCCATTATCATCTGCATCCACCACTATTGTCTGGTCGCTATGCACTTTTCCTGAAATCAATTGCTTCGATAAATCGTTGAGCACATATTTCTGAATGGCTCGTTTTACGGGACGAGCGCCAAACTGCGGATCGAAACCAAGATTTGCGATCAGACTCAGCGCATTTTTCGTCACTTCTAACCGAATACCATTTTCGAGCAATGTCTTTTGAAGCATCGAAATTTGCAGACTTACAATTTCCTCTATCTGAGTCAGGTTAAGCGGTGCAAACATCACCAGTTCATCTATCCTGTTCAAAAATTCCGGACGAATGGTTTGTTTAAGCAATTCAAAGACCTGCGTTTTAGTTCTTTCCAATACTTCGTCGTGATTCTTATCGGTCATTTTCTCAAAACTATCCTGAATCAATGACGAACCAATATTGGAAGTCATGATGATAATGGTATTTTTAAAGTTCACCATCCGCCCTTTATTGTCGGTTAATCGGCCATCGTCCAGCACTTGTAGCAACACGTTGAAAACATCGGGATGCGCCTTTTCAATCTCATCGAAAAGCACCACCGAATAGGGCTTGCGACGTATAGCCTCCGTCAACTGACCACCCTCATCGTAACCCACATATCCAGGAGGTGAACCAATCAAACGGGTTACCGAGAATTTCTCCTGATATTCGCTCATATCAATACGCGTCATCATGTTTTCGTCATCGAATAAGTATTCGGCCAGAGCTTTTGCCAGCTCTGTTTTACCAACGCCGGTAGTTCCGAGAAAGATAAACGAGCCAATGGGTCGTTTGGGATCCTGTAAACCGGCACGACTACGACGAACCGCATCCGCCACAGCTTGTATAGCTTCCTCCTGCCCCACTACACGCAAATGTAGTTCATCTTCCAAATGCAACAATTTATCTTTTTCGCTCTGCAGCATTTTACTTACCGGAATGCCCGTCCAACGACTTACCACATCGGCAATATCGTCGCCATCAACTTCTTCTTTTATCAAAGCGTGAATGCCCTGCATAACAGCCAATTTTGCTTGTAACTGAGCAATTTGCTCTTCGGCAGCTTTCACTTTTCCGTAACGAATTTCGGCCACCAGTCCATAGTCGCCTTCTCGTTCGGCTTTATCGGCCTGGTATTTCAGATCCTCAATTTCTATTTTGGTTTGCTGAATGCTGTCTATCAGCTGTTTCTCACTCGACCATTTGGCACGCATCTCCTTACTTTCTTCTTTCAAATTCGCAATTTCTTCGTTCAGCTGTGCCAATTTACGGGTATCATTTTCGCGTTTTATCGCTTCACGTTCAATTTCCAATTGCTTGATATTACGGTCAATAATATCCAGTTCTTCTGGCACCGAATCTACTTCCAGTCTTAGTTTAGCTGCAGCTTCATCCATCAGGTCAATGGCTTTATCCGGCAAAAAACGATTGGTAATATACCGGCTCGAAAGTTCAACGGCAGCAATGATAGCATCGTCTTTGATCCGCACTTTATGGTGATTTTCGTAGCGTTCTTTCAATCCACGCAAAATAGAAATAGTACTTGCTACATCAGGTTCATCTACTGTCACTATCTGAAAACGACGCTCCAGTGCTTTATCTTTCTCAAAATACTTTTGGTATTCGTCCAGAGTGGTGGCACCAATTGCCCGCAATTCACCACGAGCCAAAGCCGGTTTCAAGATATTAGCCGCATCCATGGCACCATCGCTTTTACCCGCACCCACCAAGGTGTGAATTTCATCGATGAATAAAATAATTTCTCCGTCGGCCTTAATTACTTCGTTTACCACCGATTTTAGCCGTTCTTCAAATTCTCCTTTGTATTTTGCTCCGGCAATCAATGCACCCATATCCAACGAGAAAATCTGTTTCGATTTCAGGTTTTCCGGTACATCACCGCGAACGATACGATGTGCCAAACCTTCGGCAATGGCTGTTTTACCGACCCCAGGTTCACCAATCAAAATAGGATTATTTTTTGTTCTACGGCTCAAAATCTGGAGTACACGGCGAATCTCCTCGTCACGCCCAATCACCGGATCAAGTTTACCGACCCGCGCTTGTTCGTTTAGGTTGATGGCATATTTGTTCAATGCATTATAACTATCCTCGGCTGTTGCAGCATCAGCTTTTGCCCCTTTACGCAGTTCAGCAATGGCTTTTTGCAAATCTGCTACCGAAACTCCCGCATCTTTGAGCACTTGCGACAAAGCATTTTTTTCGGCCACCAAAGCCAGTACTATATATTCCAACGCCACGAATTGATCTCCGTCTTTTGATGACATGGCAGTAGCCTTTTGCAAAACAGCATTCGTTTCACGGCTCAGATAAGGCTCGCCACCCGAAACGCGTGGAAAACCACTCATCATATTGTCGGCAATGGCCTGTAGTGTTGACACGTTTACCCCCAGTTTGCCAAATAGAAACTGAGTGAGATCTTCCCCTTTTGTTAGCAACGCTTTAAACAAATGCGGTGTTTCCACCACCTGTTGACCATTCGATTGGACTATCTCAATGGCTTGCTGTATTGCTTCCTGCGATTTGAGTGTAAAATTATTAAAGTTCATAGTTTGTTATATTATTATTTCAATTTAATGCGTGTAATATCTGACTTCGACGAACAATTCACAGCAAAAAATTCACCAACTCCAGAAATCGGTTATTTTGTCAATTTCACAGCATACAGAGCTGGAAAAGAAGACATTATTGCAGAAACAAGGAAATTTTGGCAGTTCAGTTTTGTTTTCTATTTCATAGTGATATTTAAACCCCTATATTTTTTTAAAATTTTAGTGCCTGATTTAATATTATCGCATAAAAATTCATATATTTGCCACAGTAAAATCTTAAAGAATACGAAATAACCAATTTTAAATTTAATAATTCACTATGAGTAACACAAAAAGAGTTTATACTTTTGGCAACGGAAAAGCCGAAGGTAAAGCAGACATGAAGAATTTGCTTGGTGGAAAAGGCGCGAACCTTGCCGAAATGAATTTAATCGGAGTACCCGTTCCACCAGGGTTAACCATCACCACTGACGTTTGTAGCGAGTATTTCACATTGGGCAAGGACAAGGTTGTAGAACTTCTTAAACCTGAGGTAGAAGCAGCTATTGCCGGTATTGAACTTTTGATGAATTCCAAATTTGGCGATATCGAAAATCCTCTGTTGGTTTCGGTACGTTCGGGTGCTCGTGCTTCTATGCCGGGTATGATGGATACTATTTTGAACTTAGGATTGAACGATGCGGTGGTGGAAGGCCTGGTTCGAAAAACAGGAAATGCCCGCTTTGCATGGGATTCGTACCGTCGTTTTGTACAAATGTACGGTGATGTGGTTTTAGGTATGAAACCCGAAAATAAAAATGATATTGATCCTTTCGAAGATATTATAGAACATCTAAAAGAAGCCCGTGGGGTGGAATTAGACACACAGCTTTCTGTTGATGACCTAAAAGAGCTGGTAACCAAATTTAAAGCTGCTGTGCTGAAAAAAACCGGCAAAAACTTCCCTGACTCAGCTTACGAGCAACTTTGGGGAGCTATCTGCGCTGTGTTTGACTCGTGGATGAACGACCGCGCTATCCTGTATCGAAAAATGGAAAATATCCCTGCCGAATGGGGAACAGCGGTAAGCGTACAGTCGATGGTTTTTGGAAACATGGGCGATACTTCGGCAACCGGTGTTTGCTTTAGTCGCGATGCTGCCACCGGCGAAGACGTATTTATCGGTGAGTATTTAATCAATGCTCAGGGCGAAGATGTGGTAGCCGGCATCCGTACTCCACAGCAGATTACAAAAGCAGGCTCACAACGCTGGGCGGTATTGGCCGGAGTTTCAGAAGAAAAGCGCTTGGCTAAATATCCTTCGATGGAGGAAGCGATGCCTTCAATTTACAAAGAGCTTGATGAGATCCAAACAAAACTGGAAAATCATTATAAAGATATGCAGGACATGGAATTTACCGTTCAGGAAGGCAAGCTTTGGTTCTTGCAAACCCGTAACGGAAAACGTACCGGTGCTGCCATGGTAAAAATTGCCATCGACATGTTCCATCAAGGAATTATTGATGAAAAATCGGCCATTTTACGTATCGATCCAAACCGATTGGATGAACTCCTTCACCCTATTTTCGATCAAAATGCCATTAAAGAAGCAAAACTTGTTGCCAAAGGACTGGCTGCTTCTCCGGGAGCTGCTTCGGGTCGTGTTGTGTTCAATGCCGATGATGCTGCCGAATGGGCTGCCAGTGGTGAAAAAGTAATCATGGTGCGCGTTGAAACTTCGCCCGAAGATTTAGCCGGTATGGCTGCTGCTCAGGGAATTTTGACGGCACGCGGTGGTATGACATCACATGCTGCAGTAGTAGCGCGTGGTATGGGCAAGTGCTGCGTTTCGGGTGCCGGTACATTGAAAATTGACTATGTAGCCAAAACCATGGAGGTAGATGGTTTAACGATAAAAGAAGGTGACTATATTTCGCTCAACGGTTCTACCGGCGATATTTTCCTTGGTAAAGTCGGGACAAAAGAAGCCGAGTTGGATGCCGACTTTGCGGAAATAATGACGCTTTCGGACAAATACACCCGAATGTCGGTTCGTACCAATGCCGATACTCCTCACGATGCAATTGTAGCTCGTAAGTTTGGAGCATTAGGTATCGGGCTTTGCCGTACCGAACATATGTTTTTCGAAGGTGAAAAAATCAAAGCCATGCGTGAAATGATTCTTGCCAAGGATGAAGAAGGCCGTAGAATTGCGTTGGCTAAAATCCTACCGTATCAGGAAGCCGACTTTGAAGGTATTTTTGAAGCAATGCAGGGCTGTCCGGTTACGGTTCGTTTGCTCGATCCACCATTGCATGAATTTGTACCTCACGATGAAAAAGGGCAACAGGAAATGGCTGAAGCAATGGGTGTTTCTATCAAAGTTATCAAACAACGTGTTGATTCACTTCACGAACAAAATCCTATGTTAGGTCACCGTGGTTGCCGTTTGGGAAACACCTATCCAGAAATTACCGAGATGCAAACGCGTGCCATTTTAGGTGCGGCATTGGCACTCAAAGCCCGTGGAATAAAAGCAATTCCTGAAATAATGGTACCGCTGGTTGGTATTAAGTTTGAGTTCAACGAACAAGATAAGATTATCCGCGATACGGCTGCAACTTTGTTTGCCGAAAGGGGCGACAGCATTGAATTTAAAGTCGGAACAATGATTGAAATTCCACGCGCGGCGCTTACTGCCGATCGCATTGCTGAGAAAGCTGAGTTCTTCTCATTTGGAACGAATGACTTGACTCAAATGACTTTTGGGTACTCGCGCGACGATATTGCCTCATTCTTACCTATTTATCTCGAAAAGAAAATTCTTAAAGCCGATCCGTTCCAAATCCTCGACCAACTTGGGGTTGGTTCATTGATACAAATGGCAACTGAAAAAGGGCGCTCTATTCGTCCTGAATTGAAAGTGGGTATTTGTGGCGAACATGGCGGTGAACCATCATCGGTAGAATTCTGCCATCGTGTAGGATTGAATTATGTGAGTTGCTCGCCCTTCCGTGTGCCAATAGCACGTTTGGCTGCTGCACAAGCTGCTTTGAGGAATTAGAGATATGCTCTTATTGAATATAAAAATAGACTGCCTATTCGTTTAGACAGTCTATTTTTGTTTATAAAAAAGGGGATGTTATTTTGTAATTACAAATTCCACACGACGGTTTTTCTGACGACCTGAATCGGTGCTATTGGTAGCAATGGGCTTATCTTCACCCAAACCGGTAACACTCATGCTCGAAGAAGGAACATTTTTATCCAGTAAATAATTTCTTACCGAATTAGCTCTGTTTTTCGAAAGTGTCTGATTGAATTTGCGTGAACCGCTCGAATCGGTATGTCCGGCTACGTTCAATCTTGCCCATGCAGGATTTCTTACTAAAACCACAGCAATTCTATCCAATGTTGATAGTGAATTACTGGTTAGTTGAGCAGAGCCTAGTTCAAATTCAATATTATCGAAAGAAGCGTTCACTACTCCTTTATTTTTCAATGACAATGCTTTCAAATCATTTTCCAATTTTTGAATTTTATCATTCAAAGCATCATTATTTCCTACAATAACTGTAGTTTCGGCTTTGTTTTCGCGAAGTGATAAAGCTTTGATATCCTCAGCCATCCTTTTGTTAGCTTTGTTTATCGAGTCATTTTCGGCTTCTAAAGCACTCAAACGATTAACGGTTTCAATAGTATTGTCTTTCACAATTTTTTCTACAATAACCGGAGCCGGTTTTGGATAATACTCACACATGCTGATATTGCGGGCATGTTGTTTATCGCCGGTAGCTCCAAGTTTAAAGCGTAAACCAATGGTTGCTGTTAATGCATCACTGTTTCCTTTTGACATGTTATAACCACCCAAATTTGCTCTGTCGTAGTAGCGATATTGTACTTCTCCACCCAAAGCAACAGATTTACTCAAGTTAAATTCAAGATTTAAACCTGCTTTTGCCGCTAAGGTTTGAGGTACACCATCACCTGCGTCGCGTGAATCCACAATTACATTATCATTG
This sequence comes from Paludibacteraceae bacterium, assembly GCA_942493025.1. Classification (GTDB taxonomy): domain Bacteria; phylum Bacteroidota; class Bacteroidia; order Bacteroidales; family Paludibacteraceae; genus Paludibacter. Next base: position 980,097 of record OW818663.1, on the reverse strand, counting down.
GCATCCGATAATTTAAACTGGTAGAGACCAACACCTACACCTACATTTCCGTAGAGATTCATTTTACTCCAAAATCTGGTACGATTTGGAATCAACATATTAGCTAAATTTACAGAAGCATACATCAGAACATCGTGTGTGCGACCGTCAAGCGTACCCGTTTGATTGTTATTGAGTAAAAATGAATGGCCATAAGGATTGTACATATATTCTACACCAAGACCTACTAAAGGATTAATACTGTACTCCAATTCTGCGCCACCCATTAGATGAATCTGATCACGACGAGATAGAATTCCCGGAGCTACACGAAAATAATTGGCTCCCCCTTTAAAACCGATGGACCAGTGCAAAACCGGCACAAATTCACAAGCTGTTGATTTTGAAATCTCTGTAGTCTCTAAGCGACTCACTGTTACGACTTCCTGTGCAGAAGAGTAACCAATTGATGCCAACAATAAAACGGCAATGCTAAGTTTTTGTTTCATAATTTTCTTTACTGTTTGAATGTATATTAATAAATGAATGCAAATAATCTTCCTTAAATTGTAATTCAAAAGTACTTATTGAATGAGGCAAAGGTAGACGTTTAGTTAAAGCACAAATTACACAATTATATTTATTTATTACAGAATTCACACATAGAACATCTATTCTTAATTTTCGAATTATCCTGATTTTCAATTCATCGCATCTATATTATTATCTAAATGTTTCATCATGTTAGAACATTAGTTGCAACGACCATAAACTACTTTATTTTTATATACTAAAAATAAATAAATTATTTTTTATAAAACGTTTGGTTGTTAATACGATAATACTTAAATTTGCAGCAGATATATTAATAATTAAAATTTAATACAAATGAAAAACGAACTATTACCCATAAGATTTCAAGGAATTTCAGAAACCGTTTACGCAGGATTTGGATCTCGATTAGGTGCAAAAATCTTGGATATTCTTATCATGGTGCCTGTTATGGGGATATTGCTTTACATTAGCGGATTAAGCAAATCTGCTTATTTCTATACTGTGATACCAAACTTACTAATTGGTATTTTCTTTGAAGTTTGCTTGGTAAAAATCTATGGGGGAACGCCGGGAAAACTAATTATGGGACTGAAAATAATTCAGAAAAATGGAGATGATGTTGATTGGAAAGCTGCATTTTACAGATATTCGGTTGAATTATTTTTAGCTATTCTGGCTATTTATGTAATGATTCTGACACTAAATATGATTGACGACAGCACCTATGCCAGCTTGGGATTTATGGAAAGAAATCAACTTATCAGCACGATCAATCCACTCCCAAATACAATTCAAACGTGGTTGAGTGGTATCTGGATAGTTTGCGGACTTATCGTTTTACTTACAAATGCCCGCAAGCGTTCAACACATGACTTCATAGCAGGTACAGTGGTGGTAAAATCAATTTTTATTGATAAAATAAGAGAAATTGCAAATAGTTCAACAGATGAAGAAGTAGAGTAATTATTTCATATAAAAAACACTTATTCAAATTCTAATAGTGATAGCACGACTTAAAGTCATGTTATCACTATTTTTTTCATATAACAATGAATATTACCCAATAGAACCCATTTCCAAATTCCCTCTTTCTTTTGTATATTTGCACTCCGATTATTAATTGTGCATTATAAATTATGAATTGAATATATGGCTGACGATAAAAAAGTTATTTTCTCGATGGTGGGAGTTAGTAAAACTTTCCCTCCACAAAAAAAAGTATTGAACAACATTTACCTTTCGTTTTTCTACGGAGCTAAAATCGGTATTATTGGTCTAAATGGATCCGGTAAATCTACCTTGCTGAAAATCATTGCCGGTGTCGAAAAAAGTTTCGATGGTGAAGTGGTTTTCTCTCCGGGTTATTCGGTTGGATATTTGGAACAAGAGCCACAGCTGGACAACAGTAAAACAGTGAAGGAAATTGTGCAGGAAGGTGTACAGGAAATTGTAGATATGTTGGCTGAATACGAGCGTATCAACGAACAATTTGCTGAACCGGATGCCGATTTCGATAAACTGATTGCCCGCCAGGGTGAATTGCAGGAATTGCTGGATCATGCAGATGCCTGGAACCTGGACAATAAACTGGAGCGTGCTATGGACGCTTTGCGTTGCCCGGACGAAGATGCATTGGTTTCGGTACTATCGGGAGGTGAACGCCGTCGTGTGGCACTGTGCCGCCTGTTGCTCCGCAATCCGGATATCTTATTGCTCGATGAGCCTACCAACCACTTGGATGCCGAATCGGTAGAATGGTTGGAACACTACCTGCAAAACTATGCCGGAACAGTTATCGCCATTACCCACGACCGTTACTTCCTCGACAATGTTTCGGGTTGGATTCTGGAACTCGATCGTGGCGAAGGTATTCCATGGAAAGGGAACTATACTTCGTGGTTAGAACAAAAAACAGCACGTATGGCCGGCGAAGAAAAACAAGCCAGCAAGCGTCGCAAAACACTGGAACGCGAGTTGGAATGGGTGCGCATGGCCCCTAAGGCACGTCATGCCAAAGGTAAAGCGCGTATTGAAGCCTACGACAAGCTGATTAACGAAGATCAAAGAGAAAAAGAAGAGAAACTGGAGATATTTATTCCAAACGGACCGCGTCTGGGTAACAAAGTGGTGGAAGCCATCGATGTGGCCAAAGGATTTGGTGACCGCTCCTTGTTTGAGCACCTCAACTTCATGCTTCCTCCAAATGGTATCGTTGGTATTATCGGACCAAATGGTGCCGGTAAAACAACACTTTTCCGCCTTATGATGGGATTGGAAACTGCCGACAAAGGAACATTCGAAGTAGGCGAAACAGTAAAAATCGGTTATGTGGATCAAAGTCATGCTGATATTGACCCAACAAAAACAGTTTACCAGGTAGTATCCGGCGGAACTGACTTTATTCGCGTAGGTGGAAAAGAAATCAATGCACGTGCTTATCTGTCGCGTTTCAACTTTGCCGGTGGCGATCAGGAGAAATTGTGTGGTATTCTTTCGGGTGGTGAGCGTAATCGCTTGCATTTGGCGATCACACTGAAATCGGAGGCCAACGTGCTCCTTCTCGATGAGCCGACCAATGATATTGACGTAAATACCTTGCGTGCATTGGAAGAAGGACTCGAAGCATTTGCCGGATGTGCAGTGGTTATCTCGCACGACCGCTGGTTCCTCGACCGTATTTGCACCCACATCATTGCCTTTGAAGGTAACTCGGAAATATTTGTATTCGAAGGATCTTATTCCGAATACGAAGAAAACAAAAAAATGCGCTTGGGCGACGAAGCTCCAAAACGGATACGTTACAAAAAATTGATGGTGTAAACTCAAGAAACAGTGATCAGTCATCAGTAAACAGTCCCGATAAATCGGGATGTCGCAAGCTCCATTATCAGCATTCATTAAAAAATGTGCCTCTCGATTTATTTCGGGAGGCACATTTTTATTTATATGAGTTGATTACATTGTATAAAAGTAACCACTTAGTCACAAAGGCCACCAAGAATCACTAAAGATCTAATGTAGGCGCAAGACACAATCAATGATTATCCAAAACTACTGCCAAATAAAACATTCATATTTTATTCTTGAATGTTTTATTTGGCAGTAACAGAAAATATCGGAAGATTTAAACTTCGTGTAGCTCTATGTACTTAGTGCCTTAGTGGTAAATGTTTTATCATATCATCCCATATCCAATCCGTTCATCGGTTCCGTTCATCACTACCGACATTTTATTGAACTTGTTAGCTGCATAAATTTCGTTTATCAAACCACAAGCTTCACGGGGAGTGAAGTCCTGACGAACCACATAGATACAGTTATCAACGACTCTGTTGAGTAAATACGTATCCGAAACCACACCTACAGGTGCCGAATCAAGAATGATATAATCAAATTCATCTTTTAGCTTTGCAATCAAATCGTCCAAGCGCGAACTCATTAGTAACTCATCAGCATTGTGCGATAGAGAACCTGCCGGAATGATACTTAAACAGGAATGATGACCCGAAGGAACAATGATATCGCCAAGGTCGTTGGTTGAACTCAGTCCTTTAGCTTTGGTTAGGTGTAAATATTCGTCAATCGTCGGATTACGAAGATCCAGATCTACCAACACCACTTTTTTGTTCATCAAAGCAAACGACAGAGCCATATTTATTGCTGTAAACGTTTTTCCTTCACCCGCAATCGTTGAAGTTACTAGTATTACCGGCGATTTAGCATCTCCCAATGTAAACTGAAGATGCGTCCGAATTGACCTGAACATCTCTGCCACCGGCGAATTCCTGTCATCAGCCATCACTATTTTATTTGCATCTTTGTTCTTTGCAATCGAGCCCATATAAGGCACTTTCAGTAGTTTCTGAAGTTCTGTTTTATCACCAATTTTATCATTAAGTGCATCCTTTAGATAAAAAATCAGGACAGGAATTCCTAAACTTAATACAAATGCCAACAGCAAAATAAGAAGTACTTTTGGCGAAACAGGTTTAACCGAGACAAATGCATGATCGATAGATTTAGAAGTAGGAATAGCCGTAGCCATACTAAGCTCATTCTCTTCACGTTTTTGCAATACAAACAGGTAAAGTGTTTGTTTCACCTTTTGTTGTCTCAGCAGGTCTGCATTATTTTTGTCGTTTTTCAGCTCGGCTTCCACCTTTTGAAGTTCGCTTCCTATCAATTTCAACCTTTCATCAATAAAATAAGCGGTAACCTTCGCCAATTTATTTTTGTCATCTACGTCGTGCTGATTGTACCGTTCAATAAGTCTATCTAAAAATGCCTGAGCCTTTTTCACACAGGCCGAATTCGTAGAAATACTGATGGCATTCGACCTTTTCAGAACAGCACTCACTTTTATGTCTTCACAATAGTCTTCAATCAGATTTCGAATAGGATACGATACAATTTTATAGGTATTTGCACCTTCCAGAGCTAAGATTTGTTTGAATTTAAATTCGCCGACAGGTGTACGAACAGGTTCTGAAAGACTTGCTAACTGATATTCCCCGCTGATGGCATCATATTTGAACCGAACGGTATAGCCCTTTTCAGAACGATCAATTTTGAAGATAGCTCGATACTTTGCCGTATCATTAAACTGAGTAGGAACAAGCAGTTTGACGGGTATTGCCGGATAAAGTTCCACATACCGCCATCCTTCTTTTTGGAAATACTCTGTTTGGATATTCAATTCCAAGATTACATTCCGAATGATTGTTTGAGAACTAAGTACTTGAATTTCATCTTCTACATCCTTATTTGTAACGCCCATCCCTAAATCGATCAGCGATTTATCCAGTAATGCCGGTCCGGAGTTATTCTGACGCAATAAAATGGTCGTCTCAACTTTATATTTTTTGTTTGCAACGCATAAATACAAAGCTGCCAGACTGAAACAGATAAGCGCAGAGATAGCAAACCAATACCATTTTGAACGATACCTGAAAAACAGCTCTCTTACACTGAACGAATTTGGATTTGATATGTTAGGTTTATTATTGTCCATCGCGAAATAGGGAGTGAATAGTTTGTGATAAGTGATCTTCTCGTTTTTGGCATATCCATTAAATGTATAGAAACACATGGATTGTATCCTATAAATTAATCGATTAGCTCTTGCTTGTTGCACAAAATTACACAAATCATCAGCAATCCGCAAACATTGTTTCCAAATAATGTAAAATAATTTATAATTGAGTTAGCAATAGTTTGGTGGTCTATCATTTATTCTGTTATTTTGAAGTCTTTTTTACCACTAAGGCACTAAAAACACATAGATACACACTACGAATATTTTTTTTATATCAACATATCAATTTACACATCTTTGCCAAATTTCAAACTAAAATATATCCATTTATGAATCCAAAAGAATATATCTCCGCAAACCGGGATCGGTTTTTAAACGAACTCTTCAGTTTAATCCGCATACCCAGTGTGAGTGCACATGCACACCGTCAACCCGAAATACAACAATGTGCTGCCCAATGGCAAAAATTACTGCTCGAAGCGGGTGTAGACACAGTTCAAATACTACCAACCAACGGCAACCCCGTGGTTTTTGCCACCAAAACACTGGATAGCTCCTACCCGACCATTATGGTCTACGGCCATTACGATGTTATGCCTGCCGAACCCCTTGAGTTGTGGACCACACCCCCTTTTGATCCCGAAATTCGCGATGGAAAAATCTTTGCCCGCGGTGCCGACGACGACAAAGGTCAGTCGTTTATGCATGCCAAAGCGTTCGAATACCTGGTTAGAAGTAATCAATTGAAATGCAATGTCAAATTCCTGCTCGAAGGAGAAGAGGAAATAGGATCGACGAGCCTGGAAGCTTTTTGTGCCGAAAACAAAGAGCTACTCAAATGCGATATGATATTGGTCTCGGATACCAGCATGCTTTCGGCTGATACGCCTAGCATTACCACCGGATTGCGTGGGTTGGCGTACTGGCAAATCGAAGTCACAGCAGCATCACGCGATCTGCACTCGGGCATTTTTGGCGGTGCTGTGGCTAATCCCATCATGGAACTCAGCAAAATACTGGCGCAGCTCACCAACGCAGATGGTCAAATTACCATCCCGCATTTCTACGACGATGTAGAGGAAGTCTCCGATTACGAACGCTCTCTTATCGCCCAAATCCCATTCGACGAGGAAGAATACAAACGCAACCTGAATATCTCGCAGGTTTACGGCGAAAAAGGCTACAGCACCATCGAGCGCACCGGTATTCGTCCGGCATTGGATATTTGCGGCATTTGGGGAGGATATACAGGCGAAGGATCTAAAACAGTATTGCCATCAAAAGCATTTGCCAAACTCTCGGCACGATTGGTTCCACACCAACAATACGAAAAGATTGCAAAATTGGTAGCCGAACATCTTGGAACTATTGCTCCTGAACATATCGACATAAAGGTGAGCACCTTGCATGGAGCAGAGAGTTATGTTTGTCCTATCGATTCCGACGCGTATAAAGCAGCTGAAAAAGCCTACACCAAAGTATTTGGAATCAAGCCCCTACCCGTTCGCCGTGGTGGAAGCATTGGAGTAATTCCGATTTTTGAGAAAGTGCTGAACGTAAAACCTATTCTAATGGGCTTTGGACTCGAATCGGACGCCATCCATTCACCAAACGAAAACTTCCCGCTCGATTTGTTCCAAAAAGGCATCGAAACCATCGTGGAATTCTATTTATCAGTCAACAGTGAGCAGTGATCAGTGATCAGTTATCAGTTATCAGTTATCAGTTATCAGTTAACAGTCAGCAGTGATTAGATAATAATCTTTGTGGTTCTAAGTGAACTCCCGATTCCCGAGATGTTCCATTAGTGACTTAGTGGTAAAAACTATTTTTATTGACAATAAACTACGAATTACGCGAATGACACGAATTAATTTCTTTCTTATTCGTGCAATTTGTGCAATTCGTTGTTTTGAAATGTTTATGGAGCTTGCGATGAAGTATTTCGATGGAGTATTTCGACATCCCGTTTTTTCGGGACATTCCGATTTATCGGAACTACTGATAACTGCTTATGGAGCTTGCGATGGAGTATTTCGACATCCCGATCTTTCGGGACCGATAACTGAATAAATCCTTGTGGTTCTACGTGAACTCCCGATTCCCGAGATGTTCCTTTAGTGACTTAGTGGTAAAAACTATTTTTATTGACAATAAACTACGAATTACGCGAATGACACGAATTGATTTCTTTCTTATTCGTGGAATTTGTGCAATTTGTTGTTTTGAAATGTTTATGGAGCTTGCGATGAAGTATTTCGATGGAGTATTTCGACATCCCGTTTTTTCGGGACATCCCGAGAATCGGAACATCCCGATCTTTTGGGACTGATTACTGAATAAATCTTTGTGGATCTACGTGAACCCCCGATTCTCGGGTTGTTCCATTAGTGACTTAGTGGTAAAAACTATTTTTATTGACAATAAACTACGAATTACGCGAATGACACGAATTGATTTCTTTCTTATTCGTGTAATTCGCGTAATTCGTAGTTTTTGAAATGTTTATGGAGCTTGCGATGAAGTATTTCGATGGAATATTTCGACATCCCGTTTTTTCGGGACATTCCGATTTATCGGAACTGATAACTGTTTACTGTTAACTGATAACTGATAACTGAATAAATCTTTGTGGTTCTACGTGAACTCCCGATTCTCGGGTTGTTCCATTAGTGACTTAGTGGTAAAAACTATTTTAATTGACAATAAACTACGAATGACGCGAATGACGCGAATTAATTTCTTTCTTATTCGTGGAATTTGTGTAATTCGTTGTTTTGAAATGTTTATGGAGTATTTCGATGGAGTATTTCGACATCCCGTTTTTTCGGGACATTCCGATTTATCGGAACTGATAACTGTTTACTGTTAACTGATAACTGATAACTGAATAAATCCTTGTGGTTCTAAGTGAACTCCCGATTCCCGAGATGTTCCTTTAGTGACTTAGTGGTAAAAACTATTTTTATTGACAATAAACTACGAATTACGCGAATGACACGAATTAATTTCTTTCTTATTCGTGGAATTTGTGCAATTCGTTGTTTTGAAATGTTTATGGAGCTTGCGATGGAGTATTTCGACATCCCGTTTTTTCGGAACATCCCGATTTATCGGAACTGATAACTGTTTACTGTTAACTGATAACTGATAACTGATAACTGAATAAATCCTTGTGGTTCTACGTGAACTCCCGATTCTCGAGATGTTCCTTTAGTGACTTAGTGGTAAAAACTATTTTTATTGACAATAAACTACGAATTACGCGAATGACACGAATTAATTTCTTTCTTATTCGTGGAATTTGTGCAATTCGTTGTTTTGAAATGTTTATGGAGCTTGCGATGGAGTATTTCGATGGAGTATTTCGACATCCCGATTTATCGGAACTGATAACTGTTTACTGTTAACTGATAACTGAATAAATCCTTGTGGTTCTACGTGAACTCCCGATTCCCGAGATGTTCCTTTAGTGACTTAGTGGTAAAAACTATTTTTATTGACAATAAACTACGAATTACGCGAATGACACGAATTAATTTCTTTCTTATTCGTGGAATTTGTGCAATTCGTTGTTTTGAAATGTTTATGGAGCTTGCGATGGAGTATTTCGATGGAGTATTTCGACATCCCGTTTTTTCGGAACATCCCGATTTATCGGAACTGATAACTGTTAACTGATAACTGATAACTGAATAAATCCTTGTGGTTCTACGTGAACCCCCGATTCTCGCGATGTTCCATTAGTGACTCAGCGGTAAAAACTATTTTAATTGACAATAAACTACGAATTACGCGAATGACACGAATTGATTTCTTTCTTATTCGTGGAATTTGTGCAATTCGTTGTTTTGAAATGTTTATGGAGCTTGCGATGAAGTATTTCGATGGAGTATTTCGACATCCCGTTTTTTCGGGACATCCCGTTTTTTCGGGACATTCCGATTTATCGGGGTCAGCCAGCCAATGAACATAGGCGTGTTATGGCTTCGCTATTTTTCTTTTTTCGTCTCAAAAATATGTCTTAACCGCAAACTCGAACTGGTTAATAAATATCTCTTTAAATCTTGATATGTTGTTTTGCTCGTAAAATAATAACATTGCTTTCTTATAATCAACAGAGTCAACTGTTCTAAATGAAATTGGACAATGCTTGTAATTCATCAAAATAGCGTTGCTTACAATTCGTGCTGTCCTTTTGTTTCCATCTATAAATGGTTGAATGTATGAAACCAATACTAAAATCAACAGTGCTTTTTCAAATATATTTTCTTTCTTGTTCACTAATTTACATGCAGACTCCAATGCTTCACGTATTTGAAATTCATTGTCAAGCGGTCTGTAATTCGTTCCTGAAATACCAACTCGACGTCTTCTCAAATGCTTATCAACAGCGAGATCTTTTATAAGTAAACTGTGTATGTCTTCAATTTTCGAAATCGATAATGGGATTAAACAATCCGGATTTTCGACAAGAAAATCTAGTGCATCTTTGTGATTCAGAAGCATAATTGCTTCTTCTTTCGTCTTCCCAGCGGCAGTTTCTTTGTCTTTAAGCAGTCTTTCTGTCTCAAGTAAAGAATATGTATTTCCTTCAATCTGAGACGATTTCCAGCTTAAATCAATCGCGAGTCGTTCCAGTTCTTTTTTATATTCTGAATCTGACAGTTGCGAAATATTCTCAGTGTATTTTGCTTGTAAGTCAGCTAGTTTTGAAAACTCAGTTTTATTCAGAATCTCAGCTCTGTCTAATAAATCAAAAATTTCTAAGTTGAATTCTTCTTTAATCTGCCGTTCGTCAATTTCTTTTTCGTAATAGCTGTCTAAGTCAACCGAATATAACAATTCAAAGGACGGTGAAATAAAGTATTTTGTTCCTTTACCTTTTCCTTCACTAATTATGTATTTCTCGGTCAGAAATTGAGTTAGAATTCGTTTAACTGTCGCAAAGCTAATCGAAGTAGCAAATTCTTTGTGAATATTGCCTGAGGAGCAGTTTGCGTGGTTCTGAATGAAATTTAAAATTTCTATTTGTTTCGTTTCTGCCATAATTTTATGTTTTAGCTCACAAATATATGAAATACGGCTCAATTCTCACCGCAAACGAGCCTTATTTTTTTTATAATGAGCCATAACAGTAAGTAACTGTTTACATATAGCCACTGATAACAGTTCACTAATGACACGGATTAATCTCTTTCTCATTCGGGGAATCTGTGAACCAACGGTCAGCGTAGCTAAATTCGTTGTTTTTAAATCCACAAGTACATTCTCTAATACAATCCTTAAAGTCCCCGTCAGAACTTGTCAGAATATAAGCGGAGGATATAGGGGTTCTTACTGTTTACTGCTCACTGTTAACTATTAACTATTGACTGTTGACTGTTGACTGATTACTGTTTACTGATTACTGTTAACTGATACCTGACCACTGCATACCATCCTATCGCCAGCACAGCAACTACCGCACCTGCGTACCAATACGAATAAGGCTCCAACAGCATACAACCCACAATGATAAGTGCTTGTAATGAAGCGTAGATAGTCGACACCCAAACGTGCGGCATTTTTATTTCGTTGGCGAGTAATTGGTAGACATGTTTGCGGTGCGCTTCAAAGATATTTTCTTTTAATAGCAAGCGGCGAATAATGGTCAATACCGTATCAACACCATATACCCCCAGTAAAACAATATAACTGATATCATTGGTGTTAATAATTAGTTTACCCAACAAAAACAGAAGGATAAAAGCAATAGAGATAGATCCCACATCACCGGCAAAACACCTGGCTTTGGTTCTGAAATTAAAGTAATTGAACACTAACAAGGATAATATCACATAGTATATCAACTCGTTATCTATAAACTGCACCCGATAGATATTAATGTAGAGCAAAGCCGCTGCCACCACCAGACTATACCCACCCGTGATGCCATTGATGCCATCCATAAAGTTATACGCATTCAGTATGCCCGTGCTGACCACCAACGCGCAAACGCTAAAGTACCAGGGCAATTCAAATAATCCCCACTGATAAAACATCAAGCCCATAGCTGTAAAATGAACCAATAAACGGAGTTTTGACGATTGCGGACGAACATCATCTGCAAAACTAATCAGCGACAACATCGTTAACCCACCAAAAAACCAGGGATATTGAAAACCCTGTAATACAAAATAAAGTAACGCGCCGATATAAAACACCACGCCACCCCCACGCAAGGTAATGCGCGTATGCGAACTGCGTTGATTTGGCTTATCAATGATATTAAAATGATTAGCCACTCTAAAATAAGCCAATTCGGCTACAAATAATAAAAGAAAAATGAAAATGTAATTCATATTTTTATTTGATGTTGATACTTCGACTACGCTCAGTACAGGTAGCTGGTGCTTTGACTGCGCTCAGTAACCGAAGGTAACTGTTCACTAACTGATTACTGATTTATTGTATACAAAAACATGCATAAAGTGGTATCGACTTAATTGCATTTTCAAAACCAAAATTCTTTGCCGAAATACGTATAGAATAAGCCGGCTTATATTTCAGAACAAATTGTTGCAAACTCTTCGAGCGAACATTCTCCGAAGATTTTACTTCAACAGGGATACACTCTCCTCTAGTAGTTTGTAGCACGAAATCAATCTCAGCCTTACCCTCCGACTCCCAATAATAACAATCAAAATCATTACTTACTAAGGCATTGGCAACATAATTTTCAACCAACGCGCCCTTAAAATAGTTCATTTGTGGACTGTCAGACAGTATTACCGGTGACGCGATTCCTAATTTAGACCGGAGTAAACCGACATCCCCCATATAAATTTTAAATATCCCCGGTTCCGAAAATACTGAAAGTGGATAACTTCCCTGAGAAATTCTCACACATTTAACGACTATACCCGAAGCACATAACCAATCGATAGCTGTTTCGTACTGCTGACTTCTTGCTCCGGATTTAATATACTTATATTGAAATTTCTTATTTTCTTTGGCTAGTTGAGCCGGAACGGAATGATAGGTAGACATTATTTTGACTGTATCAACAGGCAGTGCATATTTTGCCATATCGGCTACATATGCGTCCACAATATTCCGCTGAACCGTGGCTACATCTTCAAAACTATTGGTTTGCAAATAGGTGTTTATTACATTAGGCATACCACCCAGACACAAATACAATCTGAATTGCTCCATAAAATGTTCGTGCAGCGAACAACTTACATTACTGTTGTAACAAGTTCTGATAATAGTAGCGGCATCTTTGCTTGCCGTTGCCCACAGAAATTCTTCGAAATCGAATGGATAAAGCATTTTTAGCTGCACTTTACCTACCGGAAAAGAATACTGCTCACGATGTAAAGCTACCCCCAATAAGCTACCGGCAGCAATTATATGATAATTCGGACTATCCTCACTAAAATATTTCAGTGCTGTCAAAGCTCGTTCACTTGCCTGAATTTCGTCAAAAAAAAGCAAGGTAGTATGTTCCCCGATGGTAACACCCATTAAAACCGACAATTCGGTCACAATTCTATTGGGTGATAAATCTTTGGAGAAAATAGCTTGCAGTTGTGCATTTGCTTCGAAATTCAAATAAACAAAATGGGCATAATGCTCTTTTGCAAATTTCTTAACTACAAATGTCTTCCCCACCTGTCTTGCACCATGCAACACTAAAGGCATTCTTGCCGTAGAATTTTTCCATGCAAGTAATTCAGCTTCTATCTTACGTTCCATAAAGTGTAGGTATTATTACATTTTCGGTTCTTTAAAGTGCAAATATAATACTTTTTTTGGAACGAATAACAAAAACAGTTTACTTCGACTACGCTCAGTACAGGTAGCTGGTGCTTCAACTACTCTCAGTACCCAAAAGTACCTGTTAACTGTTTACTGATTACTACTCACTGTCTACAGTTTGCTCAAAAATGCTTCCAACTGGCCTGCAAAATAAAACGGAAGATTATATAATGTATATTTTTTTCCTGAAGGGAGTGTAATCAAATCATTGCTAACCGGCTGATTCCAAAAACGGATAGCTATATGCTGTGTCGAGATTTCCATAAAAGAATGTAAAGATTTAAGTGTCGAGCAATTGCCTGATTTCACTTCAATAGGAATTATTTGACCCTCATATTGGAATATAAAATCAATTTCTGCTTGAGAATTTTTTGCCTCACGAACCCAGAAACAGCGTTTTTCAGATACTTTAGTAGATGAAGATAATAATTCCTGTCCTACAATATGTTCTGCAATCTTACCTTTCCACGATTCACTAATATCCTTTATTCCAAACAACTCCCTTTGTAATCCCGCTGAATAATTAACCAATCCGGTATCCAACCACAGCAATTTTGGTGATTTTTTCAAATCCGTTTGTAAAGGTACCAACGCAGAGCTAGTGGGATAAGATAACTCTAAGAGTAAAGCCTTTTCCAATATTCGCATGGCTTCTCCCATTTCACGCGATTTATAATTTGAATTAGCAAACCTTTCAAACTTTATACGCTGACCCGCATATTGCCAACCATAAGTAAGTACATGCCTTATCACATGCTCCGAATTAGAATTCAGTGCATATTTTTCCGAATCATCTCTATATCCGGTTATCAATGTTTCATAAATACTATTTAACGACACAAGGTCCTTTGTACTAGCATAAAATGCGACCGCCTCAGGCATCCCACCTACCAAAACATATTCATTAAAAAGCTTCATCGCCTTTCCATGTATCGATGCGGGCAAATGAATGGCTTCTATTGCTTTTTTAAGTTCCGTTTCACCCATTGCACCTAAAAATTCTACAAACGAACAAGGACGCAATGCTAAATATTCAACTCTGCCAACCGGAAAATTGATATGTCGATCCATTAAACTTTCTAACAACGATCCGGCAGCAATTACATATATCTGTGGTAACTCTTCGTAAAAGTAACGCAACAAAGCTACCGCACGAGCTGAATTCTGGATTTCATCAATAAACAGCAATACACTTCCATTATTTTTAGGCTTATTTTGCAGCAAATAAATAGCAGTTAATACATCCTCTACAGTATCATTCTTATCAAATAATTCATTGTCGGCGTTCTTCTCCAAATTCAAATGCAGATAAATATCAAACTCCTTTGCAAATTCATTTACTAAAGTCGTTTTCCCTACTTGTCTCGCCCCTCTGATAATGAGTGGCTTTCTATTCTTTTTAGTCTTCCATTCACGTAATTGCCCTATTGCATTCCGTTGAAACATAATCTTCCGTTTTTTTTAGTATAATGCAAAGATAAGAATTTTTACACAAAACCAAATATAAAGATAGATTATTTCAACACAAAACCAAACATAAAACCAGCTACACACAACATAAAACCAAACCAGTGCTTCGACTACGCTGAGTTACCGATTTCGAATACGCTCAGTACCCGAAAGTGTCTGCTCACTGTTTACTTCTCATTATTATTGCCGTTGCAATTACCCTTTTAGGCGTTATGCTTCTAAGCGTAATTCTCAATATATCTTCTAAAAAATGGATCGTTCAGAAAATGGTTCCGCTTTAGGCGAAGGAATGGATTGTATTAATCGAAATAACTGCTCGGTATCAGCCACATCAGTTAATCGCATTTTTCCATCGTCAGCAGATAATTTCAACTGTCCGATTTTTTCGGACAGTTCACTTCCTTCCTTTTTTAGTTTCGATTTTAAATCACTCCAGTATTTTCGTGGTCGACTATTATCTGTTAGTACTTCTATAACATCAACAATAGAAAAATACCATTTTTCTTGTTCCTCATTCCAATGCGTACGAAACGAAGTTCACGAATACCTTGATAAAAATTTATATCATGAGTAATTTTTCGATCATTGAATAACTTGATAGCTGTTTCTTTGGTCATGATTCTAACACTTACATTTTTTTATCAAAAAGACAAACCACGAATTACGCCAATGACACGAATTAATCTCTGTCCTATTTGTGCAATCTGTGAACCAACGGTCAGCGTAGCTAAATTCGTTGTCTAAAATTTTTTTTCCAAATATTCTTTGTGGTTCTCTGTGAACTCCCGATTCTCGGGATGTTCCATTAGTGACTTAGTGGTAAAAACTATTTTTATTGACAATAAACCACGAATTACGCTAATGACACGAATTAATTTCTTTCTTATTCGTGGAATTTGTGCAATTCGTTGTTTTGAAATGTTTATGGAGCTTGCGATGGAGTATTTCGACATCCCGTTTTTTCGGAACATCCCGATTTATCGGAACTGATAACTGTTTACTGTTAACTGATAACTGAATAAATCTTTGTTTTTCTACGTGAACTCCCGATTCTCGGGATGTTCCATTAGTGACTTAGTGGTAAAAACTATTTTTATTGACAATAAACTACGAATTACGCTAATGACACGAATTAATTTCTTTCTTATTCGTGGAATCTGTGCAATTCGTTGTTTTGAAATTTAGTCCCTAATCATCTTTGTTTTTCTATGTGAACTCCCGATTCTCGGGATGTTCCATTAGTGACTTAGTGGTAAAACTGTTTTTACTACTTACTATTAACTGATTACTGTTCACTGATAACTGTTCACTGATGACTAAACAAATTCCCCCTCTTCCTTACACTCACCATGCACCCTACCGAATTACCGTACAGTTTACCAATATCGGCACCCACCGAGCATCCCAATTCTATATTCGATAGTTTAGGAAATTGCTTCTTTACTTCCAGCAACAGAGAAGTATTTCTGATCATTTCGGGGTATGGGCTACTATAACTCCCATAGTTTTTAGTAAAAGAGCACAATGCCTTATAGTTATATCCACAAATATCACCTTCCAGCCCTATATGATGCACCTGTACACGGTTATTCATAATATAGACTTGTCCATTCTTATTATACAGCGGTGACGATATAAAAGGTGTACCTATGGTTCTGGAAAAATACGTCCAACCGTTTGGATAAACTCCATTCTGAAAGTAGCTATCTGCTCCACCATACACAATCCCATCTTTATCATGGAACGGTCCCGATTGATCGGTGCTATTCAGGTATTCATACGCCAGTCCTTTTATGATAGGGAATTTTTTGCTCCGAATGGAAACACCCCATAACCCATCGGGTTTATTCATCGTATTGGTCATAAATTTGGGACTATCCTCCGATATATTCTGCCAGTAGCCACTAATTATAAAGTTAGTAATCCGATAGTCTATCTTCATACTTTGTGATATAATATGATTCCCCAATGCATTGATCTGATCCGTTTCAAGTGCGGAACTACCACCTGAACTACCCATTACTATTTTCAGGTAATCACTTAGCGAAGTGGGTTGTTGTCCTATTCCGGGCACATTACCACCCCATTGTGCCACATGGTCTACCCCGTACTGAAAATGAAAGGGTAAACTCCCTCCCACTCTAAAATAAATATATTTATGATGAAGCAGTAAATCCGTAACGGCTATATTATCTGTAAACCAACCGTGCGCCACAGCACCTTTCACTTCCAGATAGCCTTTGGTAAAGGGTACGGGGGTGAAACGTTCTACTCCAAGGGTAATTTTAGGCATCGGGCGGGCATTTTTGGAGAACAAAAAACCACCGCAGGACAAACTGGAATCCTGAGTACCCAGATGTTCCTCGCGTGCCCCTACGATTAGATCCAAAACCGAAAGGCGGGCTTTCAAATAAGCTTCGTGAAAATAGGCTTTTGTTTTGTTATCGTAAGTATGTAGCAACAAATCTGCTTTAAAGCCGTAATCAAAGACCCTTGACTTTTTATTGAAATCTTTGCTGAACCCCACATTCATATTGGCGGAGTTTGGAGAAGCAGAAATCTGTCCATAGTTAGCACTCTGCAACCAAAACGGAGCATACGTTCCAGTGGAACCTACGCCCGTAAAGCCCACTTCATACTTTATTGTATCCCTTTGGGCATTAGCTATTGTAGAAAGCAACAATAAACAAATACAAACTATATAACTATTTCTAAACACATTCAACTGATTTACACATATTATTACTTGATTTTTATGGAGCTTGCAATGGAGTATTTCGATGGAGTATTTCGACATTCCGAGAATCGGAACATCCCGTTTTTTCGGGACTGATAAGCATATTCATTTAAGTTGACTTATCAAATAATTTGCATCGATATTGAGTTTTGAAAATGCAAACCATTTTTTACCTAAATCTTTTAATGATGCTCCTATGTGATACACCGTGTGTTGATCAATAATTATGAACCGGTCGTGAGATTTTGAGAAGGTTTTGATCTCAATCGGTGGGTATTGTGCATTGTGTTTCTCATAATCGAGTTGTAGCTGCTTTGAAATGTTATAAGTATAAATAATTGCAGTTACCTTTTCATTCCGTTTTGTAAGTAATGTCAATACGCTTTCATCCACATAATTATCAATAACAATAATAGTATTTAGGGCAGATTTTATAATTTATGAAACAAATTGCCATGCATCATAAATTTGCCCATCATAAAATACTCCTTCCTTTGGTGGAAGTGCCTGCATTATCAATGACTCTATTTGCCTATCATGATCAATAACTTTACGTTCAAGATTTTCAATTCTATGATTAAATGCATGTCCATTTAGTAGATAATCCTTTAACACTTAAGTTGCCCAAATCCGAAACTGAATTCCCTGTTTCGATTTTACCCGATAACCAACCGAAATAATTACATCCAGATTGTAATGTTCTATTAAACGTTCAACCTGCCTATTTCCCTCCATTTGAACTGTCGCAAAATTTGCGACAGTTGAGTACTCTTTTAATTCCTCAATTAATGCATTATTGATATGCTTACCTATGGTTTTCACATCTCTTCCAAAAAGCTGAGCCATTTGTTGACGATTCAACCAAACCATATCACTCTCAAGGCGGACTTCTATAATTTGCTTGAAGTCATCTGTCTGATATTTTATAGTATTCGATTTGCTTAACATCATCTTAAATTATTTAGATATCAATATCACTCAAGAATAAAGGATATTACATTTCTCCTTCCTATTAGGCTGAAGTACCGGTCGAAATAGAATGTCGTTCAGAAAGAATAGAACCTGACATCACAATCTGTCGGGACTACTTATGGAGCTTGCGATGGAGTATTTCGATGGAGTATTTCGACATCCCGTTTTTTCGGGACATCCCGATCTATCGGGACTAATAACTGCTCACTGCTTACTGTTTACTGATAAAACTGTTTACTGAAAACTGTCTATCGTCTTTCTCAGTCCTTCCTCTGCCCTCACCGGCATCTTTTCCACTCCCAATGCCTGTTTAATCTTAGTATTGGAAACCACATAATTCTCAGTCAATTTCTGTAGCCGTTCGGTATTAAGTGGTAAATGAAGTACCGTACCCACTTTTGCTGCCAACTGTACCACCGCTTTGTTCCACTTCCATATGCTGGCGGGTTTACCCATAGTAGCAGCCATAAGCGTAATCAATTCATTGGTCGATAAACTTTCATCATCTCCCACATTGTAAATACCACTGGCAACTTCCGTCTCTATTAATCCCGAAATCACAAAACTCAGATTATCGATAGAGCAAAACGACCGTCTGTTTTCAAACGCCCCCAAAGGATAAGGAATTCCTTTTTTCACCACCTTATACAACAAATTCAAATTCCCCTTATTCCCCGGCCCATGAATCATACAAGGACGCAGAATATAAGTCTTCTTCTCGTAACTTGTAACTTGTAACTTGTAACTAAGTAAATATTCTTCCGCCTTAATCTTGCTCTCTCCATAAGGTCCCTTCGGACTTGGAACTATCTCTTCGGTTAGTATCTCCCCCACCACCTTATCAGCAGCGGCTTTTACCGAACTGAAAAAAATAAACTTTTTAGCTTCTGAAGTTAGAAACCAATCATATATTTTCTGCGTTAAACCGGTATTGATATCAAAATACACCTGCGCATTGGTTTGATTCTTGGTATCGTGCGCTTTACCTGCCATGTGTATCACCACATCTACCGCAGGGATAATCTCCAACTCTGCCCAGGTATAAGTTTTCACAACGCCTTCTTTCTCTGGTGCTATGATATCTAAACCATAGATTGTATGTTGAGCTTTTAGTGCGTTTACTAAGTTAGTACCTACAAAGCCATGTATGCCGGTGATAAGAATATTCATTGTAGATTCTTTAATACTGTTCTATTTATCGTTACTCGTTCTTTATCAATCAACCAACCATACTTGTTAAAATAAATAAGAGCCGACTTAAGAAATATTTTAAAAAGTTTAAAGCTCTTTGCAGCACCTCTTTCGTGAGCATGCGTTATACTCACTAAAGGATAATAAATTGTTTTATATTTTGAATGAATTCTTCTAGAGATGTCAAAATCTTCAAAATACATAAAGAATTTTTCATCATACAATCCAACTTCCTTTAATGCATCTACCCTAAATAAACTAAAACAACCTGATAGAATTGGAACATTTAATTCTTTATTGTAATAATCTTCTAAAGTATACTCTTTATTCTTAGTTTTAAAAACGCGCTGTAATGGTTTACCAACTCGAATCAGAAGATTAAATGGCGAAGGTAATAGTTTAGGTAAAATTTGAGGACTACCATCTATATTTAAAACCTTTGGCATTATCATCCCTATTTCTAAATCATTATCAATTCTTTCAAGCAACTTGGATAGTAATGTCAGTTCAAATTGAATATCCGAATTTAAAACTAAGTGATATTTCACACCTGCATCAATAGATTCTTTTATAGCCAAATTATGACCACCACCATATCCAAGATTTTTTCCAGTATGAATATAAACAACATCAAAAGAATCAAAGAAAACACTCCTTAATGGAGAATTATCAACTAAATAAATATGGTTAATGATAGAACTTTCATTCAGATAATTGACTAAATATTCTATTTGGAAAGTATCAGTTTTATAGAGTACTAATGAGACATTTATCATTATAATACTATTGAATTATATGTTAATAATGTTTCGGTAGTGGTTTTCTTCCAAGAGAATTTCTCTACCTGAGCTGGACATTTACTAATTAATTTATCTCTAAGTTCTTTATTAGTTGCCAACTCTATAAATGCAGATAGCATTTCTTCTTCAGAACTTGGATCAATTAACAATGCTGCATCACCAGCCACTTCTGGCATTGAAGATATATTACTTGTGATAGTTGGTTTACTATAAGATAAAGCTTCTAACACTGGAATACCAAACCCCTCATATAGTGATGGATAAACAAAGAAATCAGCTCCAAATAATAAAATTGGCTTTTCAGTTTCATCTATAAAACCTGTGAATATAATGTTTTTTGAATTAATTTTACTAACAAAATCAAATAAATTGTCAAAATACCAACCTTTTTGTCCTACAATCACTAATTGATAATCTAAGAATTGATTATTAAACATAGAAAATGTTCTGAGCATTGTAAGTATATTCTTTCGTGGTTCTAATGTACCTATGAATAATATGTATTTCTTTACAATATCGATACCATATTTCACGCAAGTCTTGGAAATTTGATATTTTTGAATTATTGGAATAGTTTCGTCTCTCCCTAAGTATATAACTCTTACCTTACACTCCTTTGCTCTTGTATAATTTATCAAATCGAACTTAGTAGAGTTTGAAACACAGATAATTTGATCACAAAATCTTGCTGATAGATGAGTGAAAAATTTAAAATAATATCGTTTAAAAAAAGTATGTAATTCGGGAAACTTAAAGAAAGTTAAATCATGTATCGTGACAACATTTTTAGCTCTAAAACATATTAGTGGGAATGAATAGTGGAGAGAATGTATCACATCGATTTTATTTTTGAGAATTAAAATTGGGAGATAAACCTGTTCAAGCAAGATTCTAAAAAAGAAAACTCTAAAGAACCTACTATTTACCCTTATAAATTTAATTCTGTCATTTTGTACACATGAAAAGCAATGGTCATCATTCTGAATAACAATATAATACTCGTTTGTATTATTTAACGTATCTATCCATGTAATTAGATTATAGCCATAAACCCCAACCCCAACTTTCTTAATTGGTATCTGAGTAAAATCGATTAGAATTTTCATTTACAAACTTATTGATTTAATAATTATAATTTTTAAAGAAGTACATTTTACTTAAAATATTACACATATAATGGTGTCACAAATTGCACACTATTCAATTTTAGCAATATATATTGTAATAAACAAAATACTGATTGACTTTAACTACCACTACTTTCCCTTAACAATAAAGTAGTAATTTATTTAAATTACTTGCTCAATTATTTATTTCAAGTCAATAAATTATTTTTTTTTAGTTAGTTCAGCTAGAGCTTCAATATACTGCTTTTTATATTTGATATCTGGCTCCATATAATTGCCTTCACCCCATTCATTCCACGATTTTAAAAATATAATTTGTCTTTCCTTTTCCTTGACTAAATCTATTACTATTTTTGCATGTTTTTTGAAAAGTCGGGGGGTTGAGTTATGGAATACTACGCCTTTTTTGCCACTCCTAGGGGTATGATCCCAATTAGGAATTATTGTAGGAATTACATCCTCATTTTTATCAATATCATTTGTAAAATATTTAGAAATAAATGAGTAATTTAACTTTAGCGGTTTTCCTAATATCTTAAATTTGAACAGTTGGAATGGAATTTTCTTTATAACATGTTTATTGAATCTATGTTCTCCAACTCTTACAATATTTACAGCATCAAATCCTAATTTTACAATTTCAAATCTCTCCTCATCAATTGAAGTATGACCAACAAAAAAAAAGCCATCTGCAATATTATTTTCTTTGGCCAGAGTATTCCAAGTGGTTATAAATTCTTTGGCATTAGGTAACAACAAAGGACGATAAATTACAAATAAAGGTTTGTCTTCAATAGTTATGTAGCGCTTGTCTTTTAGTGCAGGTAGTATTGAATAGAAATGTTTCTCAATATCTTCTTTACTTGGATACAATTGTTCAATTAACAATACATCTTTAGTCGTATCTTCGTTATTCCAAACCTTCGCTTTCCATGATTCATTTGCCCAACCTAAACAAAAAGGAAAATCAGGAGTACCTGAATTTAACACCTCATTGAACGGTAATTCTAATAATTGTTTTCCATTTCCAAACCAATAATGCCAATAACAAAATCCATATACACCTGCCTCTTTGGCTAGTTTTACTTGCTTTTCACGAACTTCTGACAAGCGTAAATCATAATAGCCTAAATCTGAAGGCACCTTTGGTTGAAAATGTCCTCGGAACAATGCCTTCGCCTTTCCTACATTAGTCCATTCAGTGAAACCTTCTCCCCACCATTCATTATTTTCCTTAAAAGGATGATATTGCGGTAAATAATATGCAATAATTTTCATTTTTCAACTATTTATGTATTTTATAATTTTTGCTGGACAACCTCCAATAACACACCCTGCAGGAAATGACTTAGTAATCACAGAATTAGCACCAACAATACAAGATTTGCCTATTGTTACATTTGGCATAATTGAGACGCTGTCACCAACCCAGACTTCATCTTCAATAATTACAGCTCCTTTACTATATAACGACCTATCTAAAGGGTGTTTATTTATATCTGAAATATCTGATGAACCATGAAAATGATCAGTAATATACACATTACTACCAAATAAAACATTATTTCCAATTTGTATTTTATTTATTGCACCAATATGACAGTTATCTGAGAATGAAACATTATTACCAATAATAATCGACGGCTTATAATTAATATTTTTATATTTATCCCATGCTTCAATTCTAAACCTATATGATGCACGAAAATTACTTCCAATCTTAATGTACTCTCCTCCTAGTAAATAAGTAGGAAACTTGAGTTCAATTGGAAACTCTACGGAGAATAATTGACTTGAGATTCGACCTGAGTGAAAAAAATGAAAAAAATTCGTAATTTTTAATTCAAAAAAAAGGGGAAAAATAAAATTACTTTTCGTTCCTAAAAACAGAGCAAACCTTTTAAGACTATTTTTCATGTTAAATAACAAATTTTAGATTAAATAGCTATAAATATCCAATCTTTTGGACACATTTCCGAAGAATAAATTTTATCAGTCCACATCTTTGGTGATATTACTATTTTCTTGGGGTTGCAATTTAGCCATGCACCCCACCACGAAAAAGTACTATTTGCTATGATATTATGGCTACATTGTGACATTAAATACATATCAAGATACGAGTTCTTTTCAGCATTACCTTCTACAAAAATATATTTTCTATCAACAAAATTCTCCTTAGCCCATACTATATCATCTGTAAAAATAAAAAAAAATGGATTCTCTACTTTATTTTTCACAAATTCAATTGCTTGATTATAGTAGTTATTTGAATTAATTACGTTCAACTCTTTGAAAACAGGATCTAAATAATCACCGCGTCTAATATGAATAGAAACAGATTGACAAGATTGAATTTCTTTTAAGTACTTATCATTTGAGAAATCAATGGGCAATCTAAATTTGAATGATTCTAATAATTGCCCTCTTAACGAATCAAAATACATATAGTTTTGCCAAAACCCATCTAAATACAGTTTTCTACTTTTGTTTAAAAATATATCCTTTTCAAAACTATAAGGTATAGATTGTCTTAAATGTTTATAAAAAATATATTTAAATTTAAGTAAACGCCCAATAATTTTTTTAATTTTTAGTGGTAAAAAAGATCTGTTTATTTTACAATAAAATAAAATTTGAAATCTATCTATTTTGTCAATTTTGATATTAAACACATTATACAATTCTACTCCATTGTGTTGTTTAGTAAAAACAAATTCGTCCCATGCAAGTAACGGTATCAAACCATTTTCCTTAACACAAAGACTAAATGCATAAAAAAACATCTGATTACCTAAACCACCTTTAACCGGTATAATTACTTTAGGAATTACCAATTTACCCATAAACGAAATGTTAACTTACTTTAGTGTTATTTTAAATCTGTAATGTCAATTATCAAGTATGCAACAATATTTAAAACTCTAAATGATAAAATATTCACAAAACATATTATCGATTTTTCTGAGGTAAGTAATATAAAAATGCTATCAAAAATAATAAAATAAATATAAATGCAAAACTAACTATTATATCTAGACATGATCCTAACCCAGAACTAGCATCAGCTAAAAGTTGTGTAATATTGTAAAACATGTAATACGCCATGGCACAAACAATTATGCTATTAGATTTTATAAAACTTATTTTAAATAATAGAGAAGCTAAAATTGCTTGAAAAAATGAGAGTAACAAACCTCCAATATATCCAAAACAAACAAGCCCAAATACAGGAAAAAGCGCTACAGGTCCTGTACTTCGACCTGCAATTGACGGATAAACAATATTGGTCAGTTGAAAACCAATTGGTATTTCAGCATTATTAGGATTTAAAATATGCAAAGGTCCTAAAAATCCCATAAAAGTAAATTCAAATGGCCTATTTACAACTACAGATTTCCAGGTTTCATTTGGCAAAGCTTCCCAATATAAATCTCCACAACTCACAATCCTATTTAAAAAATTAAAGCCAGCTCTCACATAATCCCCCGAGGATTCGATTGAAAATGTAAAAATTGAAATAATAATAAAAGGAATGATTAACCATTTATAGTTAGACAATTTTGGCTCTTTTCGCAAGAAAAAAGTTTGGTATCCCCAAAATACAAAAATAACTCCGAAAAAGCTTGACCTACTACCAGATAAAATTCCAATAATAATGAATGGTATCAAAAGTAAGAGATTTAAAGCTCTTCGACGAAAAGTTGTATGTACAGAAAGTAAGTGAATTATATAGAATAATGAATAAACATACAAAACGGGTGATAACCTAGAAATAAAACCTAGGCCAGAACCTGTATAAGTTGACAATCTAGAATCATCGTTAAATATTGGAATACCTAAAATTTTATATGAAATCAGAGTTAAAAATACATACAAAATGTATGTCGCATAAAACAAATATTTGGCTAATTTTGGCTCATCAGCTAGATTAACACTTATCTTAATCTGCTTATTTCTGTATATGCTAATGAAAGTTATCCAAAATATAGCAATACTTAAAACAGTATACATTAAAGTTGTAAAACTAAGAACTCTACAATAATTAAGAAATAATAATACTGAAAAGCCAATTGAAAAAGCAAGTATATTAATTCTAATCGGATTAAACCATGAAGAAGTTGTCACTTTTATAATCTTATAAAAAAGGACAAATGAAATTAACAAAAAAAATGTATAAGCTAATGGATTTAAGCTCAAAAGTTCAAAAAATTCAAAACTAGTCATATCTATTTATTATGACACATCACACAATATAAAACTCACATATATCCAGAATTTTGCAAATGGTGAAATGTTTGTTTGAAGAAAAAACTTAAATTTCTAAATAAAGATAAGTTTGAGAATACAAGAAGATTATTTTAAAACACTCTCATAAATTTTCAAATACTCATCTACATATCTTTCAACACTAAATTTCATAATGGCCTTATTTCTGGCTTCAATACCTAATTGTTTTAATCTTGCAGGGTCAGAAAGAACCCAAGAAATACCTTCAGCTAATTCCATGGAGTCATATGGTTTAGCTAAAAAACCATTTATTTTATGATCAACAATATCCTTGAGTCCAGAAGTGTCAAATGCGACTACTGGCGTTCCGCAAGCAAAACTTTCTGATGCCGTTTGACCAAAAGTTTCATATTTTGAAGGAACAACCATAACATCAGCAGCAGAATAAAGAATTGACAATGAAATATCATCATTCAATTTTCCAACATATCTTGTTTCAACACCTTTGATTATATTTGATTTACCAAATGAAGAAGAGGCACCAAAAACTATAAATTTTAGATTAGTAGTATCAGATGTCTCAGCTAGTTTCTCTAACGCCGGTTTTAAAAACTGAAAACCTTTATTAGTATCTTCAGTAGCATTATACGCACCAAAAAGGATAATTTTATCGCTGTCCGTTAACCCTAATATTTCACGTGCAAATGCTTTATTATGTGGTTTATAAACATTTAAGTCTAAACCTGGATGAATAACCTCGATTCGATGATTTTTAAATATTGAACTGTTTTGCGCATTATTTGCAACCCAATTTCCACCACCAACCAAAACAATATTACTATTTTTCCAAGAATCAAATTTTTTCTTCCAAATTTTATAGCTTAAATCTGATTTTACAGACGAGTTTAATTGAATACATTCTCCACATTGAGTCTGAAACTTATCACATTCATATGGTATATAACATCCACCTGTAAATGCCCATGAATCATGAAGAGTTATAATTAATGGTTTCTTTATATGTGAAACAGAGCTTATGCTTTGAAATGAGCTACCGACCCAATGAAAGTTAAATACATCTATTTCCTTGGCTATTTCTTGTAAATTCAAACTATTTAAAAAACCTGTTGCAAAATTTCTTTTATTTCTATTAGGATAATACAATAAAGGCAAAGGATCTAATCGTGAAATAATAGCTGTCCTTAGATTATCATATTTGGATGATGGTCGAATAACAGTATTATCTTCAGACTGCTTTTGTTGTACGTACATTGTTGATATACAATTCCGGTTCAATAGTCCTTGATGCAATCTATATGCAGCTCTAGCTGCACCACCTAATTGATCATGCGTGCTGACAATTCCGATTTTCATGTTAATTGATTTTATTAGTGTAAACTTTTAAACGGCTCAAATACTTTAAATTCGTTTTGATTAATTCGTTTCCAAATCTAGCTCCAGGAATTTCAATAAATATTGTCACAAAATAAGCAAGAGTAATTGTAATCGTCAATAAAAAAAAGAGAGAAAGAAACAATACCAAGTACCAGTTTGTTAAGCCAAATAAATTTAGTTGATTAATAAAAATTGGAACTGCAAATATAAGAACAATTAGATGTGTCAAATATATTGAATAGGAAATCTTCCCTATAAATTTGAAAAAATCCAATGTTAGAATTTTTTGCAATAAAGGCGATGTAAAAGATTGCAATAATATAAGAAAGCTACCAATACCTGTAATAAACCATGTAAAATCATCATTACTAAGTAAGATAGATTTTTCTCTAAAAAAGTAATAATAGTACATGGGTATTGTATACCTATATGTGTACATACCAATAGCTAAACATATCAAAATTATATTATATTTTTTTTTTAATTCAATAAAAGTCTCCAAAATTAAATCTTGATTCATTGCCAAAATAATACCTAACGAAAAATTAAATAAATAAATTGGAAAACTAAAGAAAAAATAAAGAGTTAAATTAAATATGACAAAAAACAAAAAATTAGTATATCTATATATTAAAAACAAAAATGGAATTAAAAATGAAAATTGCATTTCAACTCTTAACGACCAATTTTGACAAATTAATTCAGCAAAACCTGAAGAAGGTAAGATAAAAAAAACTTGCTTTATAAAATTCAAAATATCGAGAGGCTTTCCCCAAAATGAATTAATCCATAAGCTGGAGTCTGGATTTGTATGAATTACTTTATAAAAGGAATAGAACATTAGACTAATAGTAAGAGTAAAAATATAAGCTGGCATAATTCGTATTATTCTCTTTAAATAAAACGACCCTATTAATATTTCATCATTTTTATTTAAAGATAGGGTCAATACATAACCACTCAAAACAAAGAAGAAAGTTACAGCAGCAAAACCGTCATAAAAAAAATGGAAAGGACTAAAGTTAAGCAATTTAGATTTTGAGTCTAACCCATATGCCAATACAAAATGACTTATAACAACTGAAATTGAAGCTAGACCTCTAAGACTATCTAAGTATTCTATTCTATTTACTTTCATTCCGATATAGTTCTTGATTTGTTATTTTAAATATTATTTATCTTTAAAATATTTGGTTTGTTCTTTTTATATAAATATATTAGTATTATTCCGCTGATCAACGACATACCAAAATAGCAAAGAACATTACCCCAAGCTGCTCCAATAAATCCAAAATTTTTAATCAAATAGACGTACATACAAATAGTTAGTAAGGTTCCAATAATTTTCTCGATTAAAGATACTTTTGAATAGCCGTAAGCAATTATTACGGTTGATAACGTAAAACTTAAAGATTGTGTAATGTTTGATAATGCCAAAATTCGTGCATATGGTGCTGCATCAACATATCTATAATTAGTTAGAATCCCTATTATTAAATTTGAGGATAACAAAAAGATGACTATTGGAATAATAATGATTGCATTAATCAACACAATCGTTTTAATCAACTTTACCTTATCTCTATTTGCTATAGCTTCATAAAAATCTGGTTCAAAAGTAGAATTTACGGTAAAAGTAAATATTGTAAAATAAGTCGCGAATTTAAATCCCACGTTATATAGACCAAAATTATATACATCATCCACTTTTTCTAAGAGTAATTTATCAAATCCAGTAAAAAAATAAGTCAAAATAGCAGAGAGTATTAATGGCCAGCTAAAGGCCAAAGCTTTTTTTAATATTAGAAAATCAATATGAATCTCTTTTATTTGTTTAAATAATGCAAATAAACTAAAAATAGTTGCAGTTAACATTACAGCAAGCATATTTCCAAATGCCCCTTTATGCATAAATACAACAAATATCAAAATTAAAAGAGTACTTAAAACGATGTAATATACGTTAATTTTAAAATACATAAGCGCTTTTCTTTCTAATTTTAAATTTAAAATATAAAATGTGTAGATATTTACAATATACACTTTAAAGAAACACAAATATGCATATGGATAAAAGGAAAAAGATATTTTATTAATCAAAAAATAGATTTTAAAGCCACCCAGTAAAATCAACATAGATAAAAAACCAAAACATATTTGAAAAAGAAGAAGAGATGAAAGGAGTTTTTTCCTTCCAATTTCATCTAAGTTAAAATATTCTTTTGAATAATAAGAAAATAATGAAAACCCAATTAATGGTAAGATCAATAAACCAAAAGAGTCAAAATAACCCATAATGGCATAATCCTTATGGGATAAATTTGATGCCCACAATGGATTCATAATTAATCCAATTACTACTTGTACAATATTGGCAAATAGATAAAGGGAAAAATTATTAATTGAAGATTTGTTATTCCTCAATATAGTTTTAATATGTGACATTTATATGAGTTTTAAGAAAAAACTACCTAGGGCGCAAGCGGACGAAATATCAACATTCTTATCTTGATATAAAGTGAGATTCGTCGCAGGGACAGGAAATATACCCTAAAAGTGATTAAATAAACATAGGAGTCTTTTTATTACTATTTTAAAATAGAAACGTAAGTTCCATATAATATAGCGATACAAATTAATGCTATTCTTATTATATTTTGTCTCAAGTTCCAAATCAGCAGCTTTTTGTTGTACAATCAACGTTGGGTATTTAAGTGGGAGTATAGGATAATAATCTAAATTCATCAAGGCCTCATCTTCAACTATCGTATGTGTAGCATCTTCTCCAAATCCAATGTTTTTTATAAGGTTTTTGTTTGGCAGGATGCTTAATGCTCTATTAAACCATAATGATATAGTAAATTGGTAATCCCACGTATCAATTTGACCAAACTTCATTTGTTTGAAAATAGTTTTCCAAAATCGTTTAACTCCTTTATCAACAAAATAAAAATCAAGAGCTTTTTTAAATTGAAATAATGTTTTTGATTCTAAAGTAAAATCATATATAGACCAAGTACGTCGCCACGCAGCCCAACCCCACACATTATTAAATGCAGAAAAATAGTACGATTCATCACCTATACTCTTTCCTAGTAAAGCATTTCTACCGGAAATAAATTTAACGCTATCAGTATATCTATATTTCTCTAACAATTCATCGCAATATAAAAAAAAATCAGGATGTGGTAGAACATCATCTTCAATAACAATTCCCTCTTCTTCATTTTCAAAAAACCATCTGATCGCACCACTTACTGCTTTGCCACAACCAAGATTATCTTCACGAAACAATGTCTTAACTTTACAATCCCAATCAATTTGACTAACAATTTCCAGTGTTTCTGCACACAGCATTAAGTCACTGGGTCTGGTTACCCGAGGTCCATCTGCTGCAATATATAATCGAGGGGGTTGAGCTTGTCTTATCGCTTCAAATACCCTTATTGTTGTATCAGGTCGATTAAAAATCAAAAATAATATTGGGGATCTCATATAATATATTTAGAATTAAGTTTATATAATTGAATTTATAAATAGTCGCTTATTTAACACACAGAGATAATCAAATTATTCATAACTGAATACATTTACTTGTTTATTATCTATCAATACTCAACAAATATCTGAAATAGCTTATTGTTTTTTCTAGCCCCACAGACAAATTAATCTGAGGCTCCCAGTTAAGTTTTTCTTTTGCTAAACTTATATCCGGTTGTCTTTGAAGAGGATCATCTTGTGGCAAAGGCATATAAACAATTTTAGATTTAGATGCAGTAAGACTCAACACTTTTTCAGCCAATTCAAGCATCGTAAACTCTCCGGGATTACCAATATTTACAGGACCAATAAAAGAATCGTCAGTGCGCATGGTACGTATCATTCCCTCAATCAAATCATCAACATACTGGAAACTACGAGTCTGACTTCCATCTCCGTAAATCGTAATATCTTCGCCTTTCAATGCTTGTACAATAAAGTTGGATACAACACGACCATCATAAGGATTCATTCTCGGCCCATACGTATTGAAAATTCGTATAATCTTTATATTTACTCCATTCTGTCTATGATAATCCATAAACAAAGTCTCGGAAGCACGCTTTCCCTCATCATAACAAGATCGTATACCAATTGTATTTACATTTCCCCAATAAGATTCGGTTTGGGGATGTACAATCGGGTCACCATACACCTCACTGGTAGAAGCTTGTAGAATGGTTGCTTTTGTACGCTTAGCAAGCCCCAACATATTCATCGCCCCGTATATAGACGTTTTCATTGTCTTGATTGGGTTATACTGATAATGAGGAGGAGAAGCCGGACAAGCCAGATTATAGATTTCATCCACTTCAGCATAATAAGGTGTTGTTACATCATGTCTTACTAATTCAAAGCTATGGTTATCCAATAAATGTCTTACATTATTTTTACTACCTGTAAAGTAATTATCCAGGCAGATTACATCATTTCCTTCGTTCAATAAACGTTCGCATAAATGTGAGCCCAAAAATCCGGCACCACCAGTAACTAAAATTCTTTTGTTTGACATATCTATTATTTAAAAAGGACGACCAATACTTTCATAATGATAACCGAGTTCTTTCATCTGTTGAACATCGAATACATTTCTACCATCAAAAATAGCTTTTGAACTCAGTTTATTTTCAATTTTTGAGAAATCGGGTGTTCTAAACTCACTCCATTCGGTAGCTATAATAAGTGCATCTGCCCCTTTTAAAACTGCATATTGGTTATCGGCAAAAATGATTGTATTCCCAAAAATTTGTTTTACATTATCCATTGCTTCCGGATCATAAACCGCAACGGTTGCACCTTCAGCAATCAGCTCCTTAATCAAATACAATGCAGGGGCTTCTCTGATATCATCTGTGTTGGGTTTAAATGCTAAACCCCACAATGCAAAATGTTTTCCTTTTAAATCATTGACAAAGAATGCTTTCACTTTGGGGAGTAAATGAAGCTTTTGCAACTCATTAACATCTTCAACCGACTTCAATATTTTAAAATCATAATCTACATCGCCTGCCGATTTAATCAATGCTTTTACATCCTTTGGAAAACAGCTTCCACCGTACCCTATACCGGGAAAAAGAAACCGCTTCCCTACTCTTTCGTCGCTACCTATACCGCGACGTACCATATCCACATCAGCACCAACACGCTCGCAAAGCTGCGCAATTTCATTTATAAAGGAGATCTTTGTTGCCAGGAATGAATTGGCAGCATATTTTGTTAACTCTGCACTTTTTTCATCCATAAAGATAATAGGATTACCTTGTCGAACATAAGGAGAGTACAATTTACTCATTAGACTTCTGGCACGTTCGGACAGAGTACCAATAACAACACGATCAGGCTTCATAAAATCATCAACAGCCACTCCTTCTCGTAAAAATTCCGGATTGCTGATAACATCAAATTCGCCATTATAATTAGCTAAAATTGCATTTCGAACTTTCTCTGCTGTACCAACAGGTACCGTACTTTTGTTTACAATTACTTTGTAACCCGTAAGTATTTTCCCTAGTTCATTGGCAACTCCTAGCACATATTTTAAGTCGGCCGAACCATCTTCCCCCGGAGGAGTGGGTAGTGCCAGAAATATTACATCCGCATCCTTTATACCTTCTGAAAGATTTGTTGTAAATTTCAGACGCTCTTCCTTCAAATTTCTTAAAAATATCTTTTCAAGTCCCGGCTCATAGATAGTAATACTACCCGCTGAAAGTTTTGAGACTTTCTCCGGATCAATATCAACACATATAACATTATTACCGGTTTCAGCAAAGCAAGTGCCTGACACTAAACCAACATAACCTGTTCCTACTACTGCAATATTCATATATATTAAATTAAAAGCTATTTGTAATTAGATTTTTGTTACTTATACAGACTAAGTATATTGGATATACAGTTCAAACTTTTCTAAAAATATAGAATCTATAGAATTCACAACCAATATATATTATTCGTAAAGCTTATCACAATAATTAAAACAAGACTCGAAATCGCTCAATTTACTATGCAATTTATCTTTCTCTGAAAGAATGATTTTATCAGCAGGAATCCTCCAATCAATTGTCAGGTCGGTATCATCCCATGCTAATGCTCCTTCGTGTTGTGGAGCGTAATAATTGTCGCATTTATATTGAAAGATCACCTCATCGCTTAATACTACAAATCCATGTGCAAAACCTCTGGGAACAAAAAACTGGCGTTTATTTACGGCTGATAGTTCTACAGCTACATGCTTTCCATAGGTTGGTGAGCCTTTGCGTATATCTACTGCAACATCCAAAACAGCACCTTGTACTACTCTTACCAATTTGGATTGTGCATAAGGTGGCTTTTGAAAATGCAAACCTCTTAAAACACCATAACTGGATTTCGATTCGTTGTCTTGTACAAAACCGGTTTTACAAACTTGTTCCTGAAAGTTTTTTTCGGAGAAAGATTCAAAAAAATAACCTCTATCATCTTTAAAGATACGAGGTTCAATAATGACTACTCCTTCTATCTCTGTTTTAATTATTTCCATTATTTTGCGATATTCAATAAATACTGACCATATTGGTTCTTTTCCATTGGTCGGGCTAACTCTATCAGTTGTTCCTTGCTAATCCAGCCTTTTCCGTAGGCAATTTCTTCCAGACAAGCTATTTTCAGTCCCTGGCGTTTCTCTATTACTTCTACAAAAGTAGAAGCATCAGAAAGTGAATCGTGTGTACCGGTATCCAACCATGCAAAACCACGGCCTAACAACTGCACTTTGAGGTTGCTTTCATTCAAAAACTCCTGATTAACGGTAGTAATTTCTAACTCTCCACGTTCGGAAGGTTTTATTTGCTTGGCAACTTCAACCACTTTGTTTGGGTAAAAATACAAACCAACCACTGCATAATTTGACTTAGGATGCAAGGGTTTCTCTTCCAGGTTTAAAACATTGCCATTTTCATCAAATTCGGCTACACCATAGCGTTCCGGGTCGTTTACAAAATAGCCAAAAACAGTTGCTTTATCTTGCTCTGCATTAGCTACCGCTTCTTTCAGCATCTTCCCAAAGCTCTGTCCGTAAAAGATATTATCGCCTAATACCAAACAGACCGAATCATTTCCAATAAATTGTTCTCCAATAATAAAAGCTTGCGCCAATCCGTCCGGAGAAGGTTGCTCGGCATATTCCAGTTTAACACCATAATCAGACCCATCGCCTAATAATCGGCGGAAACAAGGAAGATCCTGTGGAGTTGAAATAATTAAAATTTCACGAATACCGGATAACATTAATACAGATAAGGGATAATAAATCATCGGCTTATCATACACCGGTAAAATTTGTTTACTTACCCCTTTTGTTATTGGGTATAAACGGGTTCCGGATCCTCCGGCTAATACGATTCCTTTCATTTAAGTATTTTCGGTTACAATTTATGTCTTATTCATCCTCTTCGAACGTTCTGCTATGCCTTTCGAAGTCTCTGCTAGGTCTTTCGAAAGCTCTGCTATGCCTTTCGAATGCTCTGCTATATCTTTCGAATCTTCTGCTAGGGCTTTCGAATGCTCTGCTATGCCTTTCGAATGCTCTGCTAGGGCTTTCGAATGCTCTGCTATGCCTTTCGAACGTTCTGCTAGGCCTTTCGAATGCTCTGCTATATCTTTCGAATCTTCTGCTAGGGCTTTCGAATGCTCTGCTAGGGCTTTCGAATGCTCTGCTATGCCTTTCGAAGCCTGGTTTCACAGTGTAACACGGTGATTACTCAGTGTAACACGGTGTTATTTTAGTTTCACAGTATAATTTTCACAGTATAACTCGGTGATTACTCAGTGTAACTCGGTGATATTTTAGTTTCACAGAGTAATTTTCACAGTGTAACACGGTGTAATTTTATTTTCACAGAGTAATTTTAACAGTGTGACACAGTGTTATTTTCACGGTGTTACTCAGTGTACTTTTACTGGGTTTCAAGGTGATACTTGGTGATAGAAATTAACTACTATACTTTTTTAAGAATGAATTCTCTAATTATTTTGGCATTTTCAATTGCTTTTTTCATATGATAGTTTTCTATCTGCATCAAATTAGGATATCTTACTTCGGAAGCATATATTGTCAAATCACTGCAAATTTCTAAAATAGTTTCAAATTCAACATCGTATTTAGCCGAAGTTTCGCAAAGAACAACTAAATCGTGAGTTTTTTGCAATCTGCCATTATTGTATGCAATGTAACCTTTAAGCATCTTTTCGGCACATTGTTGACAGTGGTAACATATAATTTCATATCTAGGTTTCAATTGCTCTGAAAGTATTGTAGCTGCCTCAAAATCATTATCGGCATATTCAAACCACAATAAACCTTCTTTATTTTTATCCATAAATTTTTTGACCTTCTGTAGTAATAATATATTCTAAAGTAGATGGATTATTTTTTCTACTATTAAAGTCGTTGGAATCACAAACCAAAATGTCAACTGGCATAGAAATAATTCCTAACAACAGCCTTCTGGCCTGTTGAGTGATTTCAATCTTTTTCTTTCCTTTTAAATCAGCAACCACAAAAATATCAATATCGCTATCTTTATTGGCTGTATTATAAGCATACGATCCAAAAAGATAAACCTGCTTAGCATCGATACCCGATACAAGTATTGTTGATATTTTATTTACTATTTTTTTTATTTCTTTTTTCATGTGTTTATTTTTAAAATAGTGGTTACTCGGTGTAACACAGTGTTATTATAGTGTCACTCGGTGTATTTCCACAGGGTTGAATTTATAAAGATACCCTTTTAATTCCATCCTTTAAACTCTTCACATAAAAGTTTAATAATAAACCAATGCGTTTATCCGAAAATCGAAGATAGGTCAGCAATTGAGCTAAATGAACGTCGTTAAATGCATTGACGGTCTTTAGTTCTACTATAACCTCATTCTCAACTAACAGGTCTAACCGATATCCACATTCCAGCTTTATTTCTTCATAAATAATGGGGAGTGGCTTTTCTTCTTCTACTTTTAAACCCTTTTTTCTTAATTCATAAGCAAGACAGGTTCGATAGGCAGATTCAAGTAATCCGGGACCCAGTTTAGTATGTACTTTATAGGCGGAGTCAATGATCTCATGTGTTATCTGATCTCGTTCCATAATTTCTGTGTGACACGATGCTATTTTAGTTTCACAGTGTTACACGGTGGTTACTCAGTGTGACACGGTGTTATTCTTCTATTTCACAGTGTAACACGGTGATTACTCAGTGTGACACAGTGTTATTCTTCTATTCACAGTGTAACACGGTGGTTACTCAGTGTGACACAGTGTTACTCTTCTATTTCACAGTGTAACACGGTGATTACTCAGTGTGACACGGTGTTATTCTTCTATTTCACAGTGTAACACGGTGGTTACTCAGTGTGACACAGTGTTACTCTTCTATTTCACAGTGTAA
The DNA here is from genome assembly GCA_942493025.1 of Paludibacteraceae bacterium. Classification (GTDB taxonomy): domain Bacteria; phylum Bacteroidota; class Bacteroidia; order Bacteroidales; family Paludibacteraceae; genus Paludibacter. Next base: position 943,330 of record OW818663.1, on the reverse strand, counting down.
CACGGTGGTTACTCAGTGTGACACGGTGTTATTCTTCTATTTCACAGTGTAACACGGTGGTTACTCAGTGTGACACAGTGTTACTCTTCTATTTCACAGTGTAACACGGTGGTTACTCAGTGTGACACAGTGTTATTCTTCTATTCACAGTGTAACACGGTGGTTACTCAGTGTGACACGGTGTTATTTTTCTATTTCACAGTGTGACACGGTGATTACTCGGTGTAACACAGTGTAATTATAGTGATTGAAAAAAAGTCTTTCTATTTCCCCTCTTCATATCCTATTTACTTCTCTGTAGGTAGAGTTGTATTGTCGTCCGCTGATGACTTTCTACCCGTCTGTTTTACATTTTTGAGAATGCGTGTAAAAGTATAATCTGCTAATTTAGCAGGATTAGAACTTTTATACAGAATTTTGCCTATCGAAGATATCTCGGCCGCTTGCCGGTATGCTTCGTTCAGCAACAACACATTATCCTGAACAATAGCTCTGCGATGGCTGGTGATTTCGATTTGCTGTTGCTTATCGGCTGCCATCGTACTAAAAGCAGCAGTCAAAAAAGCAATTTGCTCGTCGGTTAAACCTTTTTCGACCAATGAAGTCTTATAGTTACGAATATTTTCTAAGACTACATGCAGATTGTCAATAACTCCTTCTACATTGTGGAAACGGATGCTTTTACGCAAAGCCGTCAATCCAAAGGCAGTAGGTGTAATGTTCAAATTTTTCTTCGCCAGGTTAAGATAACCCGTTACACGATTTATCGGTTGAATAAGTCCGGTCATCGTATTCGTGTACCTTTCGGTAATGATCGATTTTGCCAGGGTCTCGGATTGAGGTTCCAGCAAATCACAAACAATTGTAACTCTTGTTTCAAAGTCGGTAGCATACGCTTCGGTAAACGTGGGCGAAAAAGCAGAAAAATCTGCCAGATCGCGTCTGAAAGCAAATGCAACAGCTTTTAAAACAACAGGTAACTCTTCATCCTTACAGTGGAAGATTCGTGGATTCACACTTTTCATTTTAGTTGATTTAAAATAATTAGGTATGAATATAAAGAGTTGAGATAGAAAGACCGCATTCCTTTGGCTGTAATTACACAGCTTAACTCCATTTGTGTTCAACTGAACATCAATTATCATTTTCAGTTAGCGGCCTTCTCAACACTACTGATTCCTTATATCTACTTGTAATTTTACTTTTAATTTGCAACTAAACGGGTGTGATTTCGTTCTTGCAGAACAACCCACGCGAGGGCTATCCTATCGGGCTACAAAAGTAACACATTATTTTCACAATAGTGATAGAATTTAAAATAAAATTACCCCAAAATTCCCAATTAATTAACACTCAATAATTTGAAAATCAAAAAAAGACTACATAAATAGTTGATAACGATAGATGATTCCGTTTAGTATGCCAGGAATAAAAACGGGGAAATAAACAAGTGAATACGACAACAAAAGCTTAAAACACTGTTAACCAAACCCATTACCTTCGTCGCTTTAGCCCATAAAATCAGAAGAATTGACGAACAAGCTGTAATAATTGCCACAAAAAAAAACAATTGCACTACATGCAATACTGCCTCCAATTGTATTAAAAAACGAATTTATAAAGTGCCGGCGTTAACAAAAAAGTACTACATAAAAGTTTTTTTCAAAGACAATTGGTAGAAGGGTGAAAAGGTGGAATTGTGTAAAGAAATAAGAGTGTAGAGGTGTAATTCCGAAGGTAAAGCATTAATCTATGGACAATAAATTGGTGGAAAGGTGTAAGAGGGTATATTTAGCCTCGTAGAGGCGGCAGTATGGTAGAAAATAAAATCACAGAACATCCCAAGCGCCGTAGGTGCGACATTTTATACAAAAAAAGATGTTAGATATAAACCACAAATGACGCGAATGATACGAATTATAAAAACACACTATCTTAAATTAGTGCAATTAGTAAAATTCGTTGTTTAAATTTAGATCAGGGGAACCATCTGTGGAAATCCGAATAATCTGTGGACAATGAAAGAAGGTGAAATTGGTGTCAGAGTGTAATGGTGTAATGGTGTAAATTGGGGGCAAAAACCATCAGCGGGAGATAATAGCTCAGTGTAACACGGTGTTATTTTAGTTTCACGGTGTAACACAGTGATTACTCAGTGTGACACGGTGTTCCCCATCTATGCATATCACCCGACAGGTCGACTATAGCGGCCGTTCAGTTGAAATAACAGCTTAGTGACTCTCAGTATTCTAAGTGCCTTAGTGGTAAAAAAAAGAGACCCAGCATAAGCAAGATCCCTTTAATTATGAATTGTGAATTATAAATTATGAATTACTTGTACTGAGCGTAGTCGAAGTATCAGTCCTTCATCGCATTCTTCAAAAACAACGCCCCCAACAAATAAAACACGATCAGGAAGCCCCCCAATATACCACCGGTAGCCACTGCCTTTCCTTTGCCCAGCTTTTCTTTCTCTAACGGGAAACGGGGAGTATCCACTATTTGTACAATAGGTGTTTCGCGCGCCATGTCCAGTTTCAGTGATTCCAGGTTCTTTAGCACCTCAGTATAGATTGTAGCGTAAAGTTGCGCATTATTCTGTTGTTTTAGCCCCGGTACAGCAGCCACCTGAAGTGCTGGATTGATATTGACCTGAGAAAAACTAGCACCTTTGTAGAGCGAAGATTCATAGAGGCGTTTTACCGAGTCGGCCTTTGCCTCCATCATCTTTATATTCGCACGACTTTGAGCCGTACGCGTCTCACTGTAAAACTGATAGGTTTCTTTCATCAATGTTTCGACAAACAATTTCGCAAACAGTTCGTCTTTGCTCACAAAGTTCAGGTTCACCAGACTAAGCTTTTTATCTTTACGAGCCACCGTCAAGGCATTGGATTTGACGATAGCACTATAAATAGAGTACAACACACTGTCCTGCGTACGCGTCAGCGTCTCCCGTTTTTGACCGATAGGAAAGGTCAGGGTTTGTAGTTCCTTATTCTTTGTTTGCTCTTTCCAACCGCCTTTCAATTCATTTACCTGAGCATACACATCTACCAGGTTTTGTTTTTTACCGTAATAATCTACGGGAGAAAGTAAGGTCTGTTCAACCGAGTGGCGCGACTGAATAATCTCGAGTAGGTTATCGCCACTAAAAGTGCCACTGCTTCCACCCCCCATAAGGCCACTGATACCAAAGGAAGAAGCCAAATCGGCCAATCCACCTCCTCCGGCAGATTTTTCCACCAGGGCAAACGAAATATGAGCGGTATAGTTGGGTTTTGCCATTAATGCCACTACTAAACCAATAGCAGCACCCCCCAGTCCAAAGACAAGGATAATAAACCATTTGCTCAACAGGTATTGCCACCATTCACGGGCATTTTGCATTAATTCTTTTAGCGATATCTCGTCGTCTTGTTGTGCTACTTTAATTTGTTCGGACATAAAATATTGTTTAAGCGTGTAAATGTTTAAAGGTGTAAAAGTGTAATTGTGTAAAAGTGTAATGGTTTAATTGTGTAAGGGTGTAATCGTGTAAAACAGAATTCTGTCTGCTTGTAATTATTACTATTCACTGATAACTGTTCACTGATAACTGTTTACTGATAACTGTTTACTGCTTCCATTTTCTATTGGCTATAAAACAAAAACAGCAATCAATATTTTGAATTAAGTGCTGAGTCATTTCAATTACCTCCGGCACTAAATCACAAAGCGCATCAGGTATATACTCATGCGATATTTGGTTTCTCATATCTCTTATTTCGATCATCTCATTTGCACTCTTAAGAATACCAAGCTTCTCACCCATATTCATCATGTCGATAAACGGCACAAATGATTCATGCAAAAGCATCCAAACGGTTCTAATTACTTTTTGAGTAAATAAATCGGAAGTTCTTCTAAATTTGGAAGTCAGAGAGTCGAATGACTCTTGCTCTTCAAAACTATAGTCTGACTTCAGTCCAATAGCCCTACACTTAACAGATGATGCTAACAAAGTTTCCATTGACGATTTCAACAAAGTCAATTCAGATTGAAGTAACTGAACAAGTAATTCATCGTTCTTATTCTTCATAATTCTATCGCATTCGTTTGAATTAATTGTTTAAAAACAGAAGTATCACTGGAAGTAAAATTCACCAGATCCAATTTTTGCCAACCAAATTTTTTATAAAACTCAATACGGATTGCCCTCAGAACTTTCTTATTTACAAGCGTATCAGTCAATATCATCAAATCAATATCCCCACCAACACTTTCGTCCGAAGTGCGAGAGCCAAACAAATATACCTTTGCTCCGGGCATTTTATGAGCTATAATTTGTTTGAAAAATTGAATTATTTGATTATCTAACCGCATATAATGTTAGTAGGTAGTTAGTAGTTGGTAGTAGTTACTAAGAACTGATAACTGCTTACTGATAACTGTTCACTGAAAAAACCTATTTCAGCATCGAATAAATCAGTGCTACTACCGATGTAACGGATGTCAACACAGCGATATTCTCACCTGGCGATAGTTTAGCTTTTAGTTCTGCCGGTTTTTCCGGAACGATAATACGAGCACCCGGTTCAATTTTTGGATAGAAACGAATCCACATAAACCGATTGGTACTTTTAGCTGTTCCGTTGGCGTAGAGAACAAATACTTTCTTTTTCTCGGCCTGTATGCTAAAACCACCTGCATTATTAATATATTTACCCAGGCTCATGCCTTTTTGATAGCCTACATAGGTTGGGAACAACACCTCACCTACGACTCGCACTGTTTGCAATTCGCGGGGAACATAGATATTATCACCTTCTTCAAGGAAGAAATCTTTCTTTCCACCCGGGTTTTTCATAATCTCCGCCAGATTAATACCTACCACACCTTCGTTTTTAAATATTTTATCCACCTGATTGGCTTTCTGAATGGAATCCATTGCAGTTACTCCGGTAGCAGCCATACCCGCTGTTTTAAGCAGTGTAGCGTCCAACTTGTTATCGTTTTTGGATTGAAGTTGCTTTTTGGTATTCTCTTTTGTCAACTCGTTCATGCGTTGCTCTATGCCCGTAGTCTTTTCGGTACGAATAAGGAATGCACCTAAGGGGTAAGCATAACGTGTAAAACCACCTGCACGTCTGATAACATCTGATATACGCTCGGCTTTATTCGTGATATTATAAGCACCCGGACGTAGTATTTCACCTTCAACCTTCACCATACGTACATCTTCGTAACCGGCAATAGTGCGGACAATAATACGGTCGCCATTTTGAAGTACCATATCACTCACCCCTTTTTTGAAGTTCAACTCTTTATCCAATGCAAATTTGAATACAATCGTTTTTTCGTTGGTATTCAACAGTTGTTCAGGATCACGGATAACACGCACCAACTCTACTGAATCGGTCATGGCCATCGCTTTAAATCCATTCGCTTTGAAAATGACATCCTTTAGGGTTATATTTTCAACGAATTTGAATTTTCCGGGGTTATTTACAGCACCCATTACTTCTACTGCTTGCTCCTCACGATAATCGAACAAACTTTTAATTACGAGCGAGTCATCTTTTTGAAGCAAAATGTCGTTCGCAGTTCCTTTCAACACATCACCCAAATTAAACCCGATAATTTCAGGGATTTGGTTTAATTGTTTACGGTTAATATAAGCCATGTTCAGGAACGCATCATCTTTCAAACCACCTGCTTTTTCAACCAGTTGTTTTACGGTCAGACCCGATTCCAATGCATACGTACCCGGGTGAAGAACAGCTCCGGTTAAATCCACGCGGTTATCATATTTATTAATAGCTGTAGTCGAAACAAAACAAGAATCGCCCGATATCAATTTAAAGGAAGACAATTGTTTATCGGTAACATCCACTACCGTTTTGCCGTTAGCATTCAATCGAAGAACAGTCAACTTTAACTTATAAGCATTGTCGGCAAATCCACCTGCATAGCGAACCAGTTGTTGTAATGTTTCATTGCGGGTTGTTTCAAAAACAGCAGGGTGCTTCACAGCTCCACTCATGGTTACTTTGTTTACGTAAGGTTCAACTTTGATAATATCACCATCGTGGAGTCCTACATTTTCAGACAAAACACCATCAAAAAGATAACTATACACATCCAAATTGGCCACTACTTTATTTCCGCGCATCACCTTGATGTCACGCATAGAACCGATAGCATTAGGTCCCCCACAAGCATACAAGGCATTAAAAGCAGTAGCAAGCGAAGGAAGGGTATATGATCCCGGGCGGGTAGCTTCACCCACCACGCTCACACGAATACTGCGGATACTTCCAAGGTTCACATTTACATGCGTTTCGCCGGACGAAACACCCATATAAATTTTCGATACCTGGTTGCGAATGGCACGGGTAGCATTTTCAATTGTCGACCCTGCCACTTTTACCGGACCCACATTGGGGATACGGATAGTACCTTCGGGTGAAACTTTGAGTTTATAACTTGCTTCGTACAGACCGGAAATATCAACCATTACTTCGTCGTAGGTTCCCAATACATAATTAGTGGGCGTAGCAATGTTCAGCTTCGGTTCGAAAGTAAGATTTTCCTTGCTAAATAACTGCGAACCAAAAACACCGCCGGTTTCAGTTGGAGCAGTCGGTGCAACCGTCTTTTTTACCTGTTGGTCGGCCTCTGTCTTTTTAGGCTTCTCGCCATCCTCGTTTATCAATGTACGCTCTTCAAATTCTTCTGTAGCATTAGTGGTAGTTGTTGAAGCTTTGCCTGAAGTATATTTCTTATACGCTTCGAGTTGTTGTGGAGTAAGTTTACTTAAATCCTGAGCGGCTAAGTTACTCACCATAAGCAAAGTCAGGAAGGCAAGTTTAATTCTGTTCATAGGTTTGTTCGTAGTTTTATTTTAATCAATAAACGTATTCAATGTACAACTATATTTTTCTGTTAATTAAGGCACAAAAGTACTCAAAAATGCTATTGTACACAAGCTAAATGTAAAAAAAATGTATTTTGCCTTTAATTTTGGATTTTATTAATATTTAGCATACAAAAAACAGACCGGAGTGAGGAATAGTGGATGGTTGGCAGTGGATAGTTGATAGTGGATAGTGGATAGTGGATAGTTGACAGTTAACAAGTAAGCAATAGACAGATAGTAGTAATCAAAAAAACTTTAGAATGTAGGGCTAATTATGAATTATGAATTATCAATTATGAATTATCAATTATCAATTATGAACTGGCTACGCTGCTTTCAAAACAATAGCATTTGTACTCAATTTGAATTAAACCATTAAAAATACAAGATTAAAAATAACTAATTGACAATCACTTACATTATCGCATTATAAATTTTTGTTTTTTTAAGAAAAATAGTCGTGAAATTATTTTGTTATTACAAAATAATGCACTACGTTTATTGCAGTTTTAAAGATCACTATTTTATAAACATTCTAATACTTAATGTCATGACGAAAACGATAACATTCAACGAGCTACGTAAAGTAAAAGATGCGCTTCCAAGCGGTAGTATGACCAAGATTGCAGAGCAGCTTGGTCTGGAAAAAGAAACTGTGCGCAACTATTTTGGTGGACATGATTACAAAGATGGTAAAAGTTGTGGAGTACATATTGAACCGGGACCTGATGGTGGTTTGGTAATGTTAGATGATACACAAATATTGGATTTAGCATTTCGAATACTTGATGATAGTAAGTCATAGACAAAATAAAATTAAAAAAATAGTGAGAAAGCAGTGATACCCATTCACTGCTTTCTTTTTGATAAAAATGGGAATGATGGGGTGATGGGGTGATGTGATGATGGGGTGATATGATGATATGGTGATGGGATGATATGATGATGGGATGATGTGATGATGGGGTAATGTGGTAATGGAAGAATTAAGAAATTAGATGGTTAAAAATGAATGACATTATGGTAACAACATAATTATAACACAACAACAGAACCTCGTAGAGGTGACATTATGGTAGACCGATATTATAAACGTAAAAAAAAAACAATCAACCCAAATAATTAAAATCAACAATTAAAAAAGACAAATGGAAAAAAATCCCGACTGCTTGTACTGCCAACGCAATGAATTACAAAAAAGTTTAATGATAGAAATATGTGACCTACAGGTTTCTACGCTCTTCTTATTCAAAGAGCAAAGCCACCCCGGACGCTGTATTGTGGCATACAAGGACCATGTGAATGAGTTATTTGAACTTTCGGAAAGCGATAGAAATGCTTTTATGGCAGATGTTTGTCAGGCCGCCGGTGCCATGCAAAAAGCATTCGCCCCTACAAAGATTAACTACGGAGCGTATTCCGACAAATTAGCACATTTACATTTCCATTTGGTACCCAAATATGAAGGACAGTTTGGATTTGGAGGTACTTTCGAGATGAATCCTCAAAAAGTATATCCAACTGATGCTGAATATGCTGAAACAATTGATAAAATTGTAAAAGCATTGTAAAATGTAGATTTAGAGTTTAATGGTGAATTGTCAAAAAACTAAGAACCCAACCCCATGAGGGTAAAGAAAATCCATTTTTTTAATCTAACACCCAGTTCAAACCGTTCAACTAGAAATGAAGTAGATTTATTCGGAAGTACCGGGTGTTGTTGATAATGGCATTATGAAAATAAAACCTGACTCATCTAGCACCTCAAAGGCCTCCCCTAGCCCCTCCAAGGAGGGGAACAAGAGTAGACCTGCAAGTTTGGAGAATTTGAACGATAAACAGAGACCTGATTATTTCACATCAAATCTTCATAATTATAGATTTTTAAAGGAGATAAAAAACACTCTAAAGGTGAACCAAACGGAAGCTGAAAAAATCATGCGGGAACTGTTAAGAAATAAGAAGACAGGTCACACTATTAGAAGGCAACATATAATTGACAATTTCATTGCTGATTTTGTTTGTCTGCCAAAGAAGGTAATCATTGAAATAGATGGAAAAATTCATCTTAAACAAAAAGAACAAGATGAATTAAGAACATCAACATTAAATGAAAAAGGCTACAAAGTGATACGGTTTAAAAACGAGGACGTTTTCACAAATGCCAGGTTAGTTGTAAGTAAAATAAAGGAGGTCTTGTATAATCGAAATATAATCATAAATGATGACGGCTCTGAAAGCCCCTCCTTGGAGGGGTTGGGGAGGCCATTCTAATTCAAGACACGAATAAAATATCTCATTCAACTCATTTACTCGTCTACAAATTCACCATTTATCATTCAGAATTAACTACATCCTATTGTAAATTGAACTTTAATTGTTTAACTTTGAACCTCCATTACTTTCAACAGTTGTTTACATCTTAAACTATTAAACCTTTACACCAATAAACCCTTAAACCACCAAGAATGATTCTCCCTGCTCCCTTCATACAACGCACGCAAAGACTATTAGGCAATGAATTTCAAGCATTTGAGAAGGCACTGGAAGATGTACCACCCACCAGTATTCGGGTGAATGACAAAATGGAATATGCACCATCCAACGAGCGCGTGGCGTGGTGCGAAAAAGGATTTTACTTAAGCGAGCGACCGCTTTTCACTGCCGATCCGTTTTTGCATGCCGGTGTTTATTATGTCCAGGAAGCCAGCTCGATGTTTTTATATCAAGCTGTAAAACAATACTTTCCTACTGCTCAAACGGTATTGGATTTATGTGCAGCTCCGGGCGGAAAATCTACTTTACTTTCGCAAGCATTACCCGAAAGTAGTTTGCTGGTGAGCAATGAAATTATTCGTTCCCGTGCTTATATTTTGGCTGAAAACCTTATCAAATGGGGAAATCCAAATGTGGTAGTCAGCAATAACGAAGGCAAGGATTTTGATGCTTTACCCGGCTATTTCGATGCTATGGTCATTGATGCACCATGTTCGGGCGAGGGAATGTTTAGAAAAGATGCCGGAGCCATACAGGAATGGTCGGAATATAACGTGACGCTTTGTGCCCAGCGACAACGTGAAATACTTTCGTCGGTTTGGGAGGCACTGAAACACGATGGTATTTTGGTGTACAGTACTTGCACATTTAATCGTGAAGAAAATGAAGAAAATGTACAATGGATATGCGATGAGCTGGGAGCTGACATTTTGCAAATTGACTTAAAGGGAAATTCAGACATTACCAAATCTGATGTTGGGTATCGGTTTTATCCACACAAAACAAAAGGAGAAGGATTTTTTATGGCTGTTCTGCGAAAGAACTCCCACCCTACCCGCAGTTTAAAAAATAAAAGTGATGGGAAAAAATCCGGAAAAACAACAACTAAAAACTTTAGTCCACCCTTATCATTACTGCATCCCGAGCGTTGGGAAATAGTGTTGGACAATAATCAAATAAATGCCTACGACAAAAACCGATTAGAGGACTTTTTGTTACTTAACAAAAACCTGAAATGTATGCATACAGGCATTTTATTGGGCGAGCTGAAAGGAAAAGACTTTATACCGGCTACTTGCGTGGCCTTATCCAAAATGCTCGACAAAGAATCGGTGGAGAGTGTGGAGGTGGATTACGAAACAGCTATCGCTTTTTTGCGTAAAGAAGCCATTCAACTGCCCGAAACCGGGCGCGGCTATATTTTAATCTGCTACAAACAGCAAGCTCTTGGTTGGGTGAAAAATGTGGGAAACAGATGCAATAATCTTTATCCGCAGGAATGGAGAATAAGAATGAAGATTTAATGATTAATGATTAGTGGTTAATGATAAATGGCTAGTGGCAAACTCTTATTTCTTGCTCCTTGCCTCTATTATTTACTGATAACTGATAACTGAAATGAGAATTGTATTTTTGGGCTCAGGTACTTCTACAGGCATACCACAGATTGGGTGTAAATGTAAAGTATGTAGTTCGACGAATAAAAAAGATAAACGCTTGCGTGCTTCGGTTTTAATAAGCGTGGAATCTACAAAGATTCTTATCGACTGTGGACCGGATTTACGCCAGCAACTACTTGAAAATAAGACAGACAGCACAACAGGAATTCTACTCACGCATGAACACTACGATCACGTGGGAGGACTGGACGATGTAAGACCGCTTGGTAAAGCGCAGGTGTATGCCGAGAAAAAAGTATTGAACGTTATTCAACGAAATATGCCCTATTGTTTTGGAGAAAACAGATATCCGGGAGTGCCCAGAATTCAGTTAAACGAAATTAATGAAAGTCCGTTCTATATTGAGAATATTTTCATTGAACCGATACGGGTTATGCACGCAAGATTGCCTATTTTGGGGTTTCGAATTAAAAACATGGCCTATCTGACCGATGTAAAAACCCTTGAGCAAACATCGATCGACAAATTACAAGGTTTAGACATACTAATTATCAACGCTTTAAGAATTGAAGAACATATATCGCACATCTCGTTAAGCGAAGCACTGGATATTTCTAAAAAAATAGGTGCTAAAATGACTTATTTCACGCACATGAGCCATGACATGGGATTGCACGACGATATAAACAGCATTTTACCCGACAATATACAATTGGCTTACGATCAGATGACAATAGAATGTGGTGATGGGATGACATGATGATGTGGTGATGTGGTGATGTGGTGATGTGGTGATATGATGATATGATGATGGGATGATGGGATGATGGGATGATAATAGAAGTAGAATAATAAATAGATAAATTTCGTATCGAAGTCTTTCGGTTACTTTATAAGTTATAAAAAATAAACCTTTACACTTAAAATTACTTTTGCATGAAAACTTTCAAACTAAAAATCATAACACTGGCTTTTGGAACAGTTTTCCTATCATCTTGCACAAAGCTACTTTACACGAGTCTGGATGTACTACGTCCGGCAAAAGTGGCTTTTAACAGCGATGTCAACAATATACTGATTATCAACAACACGGTTCCGCAACCCGCAGATATTGGGCACAGCACCCGGTTTGCATTCGAAGAAATCAAGAAGGAAGCATTCAATACCGATAGCCTGCCGATATTTTGTTTGAGTGCTTTGAAGGAAGATATTGAAAGTAAAGATTTTTTTGAGTCGATACAATTATCACCTAACAGTATAAACATCGGTACAGACTTTGGATCGGCCAATTACATATCCGATGAGACAGTGAAAGCACTGTGCAACACCACTCAGACCGATGCCATCATTTCACTCGACAAAATAAAGATAAAAGATGAAATTACTGAAGTTTTCAATGCGCCTACCAGTTCCTATATTTCTACTTTGGAACTAAATTTTGAGTCGTACTGGAGTATCCACTATCCAAACAATAACGAGTTCTACGCCTTACAATTTAAGGATACCGTTTATTGGGAAGCGGAGGCGAATTCGAGAAAAAGGGGAATTATGGCACTGCCCAAAAGAGAGGATGCATTGGTAGACGGAGCTTTGTACGTAGGAAAAAATACGGTTAACCGGCTTGTACCCTACTGGGACAAAGTGGATCGGTACTTCTTTAACCCGAACAAGAAATATTTCAAACAAGCAACTGACTCGATGTACGTAAAAAACTGGGAGTCTTCCATATCCAATTGGCAATCTGCATATAATCAAAGTAAAAGCAGCTGGACAAAAGCACAAGCAGCAAATAATATAGCCATCGCTTATGAAATCACCGGTAATATTGACAAGGCATTAGAATATGCATCACAAGCGTTTTACAACCTTCAGGAACTGTCTTTTGCCGATTATAATTCATTTGTACGCATTGCCGACTATGTTACCGAATTAATACAGCGAAGAAAAGACATGATAACATTGAAAAATCAGCTGGGCGAGAAATAAAATTCTTAAAATATGACAGTTACAAAATGTAGCTTTTCCTAAATCACTTATTCATTCCAACATAAACTCACTAAAAAAAATACGCATTATGTTTTCACCAAACGACGAAATCATCTTAGAAAAGAGAGGAATTACCGCCAAACAAATTGAAGAACAACTCCATTCATTTGTAACAGGATTTCCTTATTTAGAAATTAAAAGTGCAGCCGAGATAGGCAGTGGCATAGTTCAGGTATCAGAAGGTGAGATAAACAATTTTCTTACCGAATGGGAAAATTATTTGCAATCCGAAGCTACGATTCAAAAGTTTGTGCCAGCCTCGGGAGCTGCAAGTCGCATGTTCAAAGACCTTTTTGAATTTTTGGAAAAGAATGCTGCTGAACCGGAAAATGCTTTTGAAAAGAAATTTTTCGATGAACTGGAAAAATTTGCTTTTTACAATGATTTAAACGAGGTATGCAAACAGAATAACGGTAAGTCGATTCCTGAACTTATTGCTGAAAAATCATTTAAACCGGTGGTTGAAAATTTACTTTCGGACAAAGGACTGAACTATGGTGCACTGCCAAAAGGCTTGCTTAAGTTTCACTCCTACCCTGCCGAAAAGCGTACTCCAACACAAGAACATCTGGTTGAAGGTGCCTTGTATGCGAATGCTTCCGGCAAAGTGAATATTCATTTCACCGTTTCGAAAGAGCATCGCGTTCTATTCGAAAAGCACATAAACGATTGTATCGGGTTTTATGAAAAAAACTTCAATGTGAGCTACAATGTTAGTTTCTCCGAACAAAAACCGTCTACCGACACAATTGCTGCCGACGCCGACAATGCACCGTTCCGCGACAAGGGCGAATTACTCTTCCGTCCGGGTGGTCACGGTGCGCTTATCGAGAACCTAAATGACTTAAATGCTGATGTCATTTTCATCAAGAACATTGATAATGTAGTACCGGATTCATTGAAAAGTAGTACTGTAAAATACAAAAAACTTATTGCTGGTTTATTGGTTCATCTTCAACAACAAAGCTTTGCTTACTTGCACGAACTCGAAAACGAAGCAATATCGAACGCCAAACTATCCGTTATTGCTCAGTTCTGCGAAGTGCGCCTGAACAATCATCACTTGGATATTCATTCGCTGTCGCAAGCTGAATTGAGAGACTATCTTTACACCAAATTGAATCGCCCTATTCGTGTATGCGGAATGGTGAAAAATGTTGGGGAACCGGGTGGTGGCCCTTTTCTAACAGTTAATGCCGATGGTACTGTATCACCTCAGATTTTGGAAAGTTCGCAAATAGATATGAACAATGCGGTAGATAAACAAAAAATGTTAGGTTCTACCCACTTCAATCCCGTTGATTTGGTGTGCGGCGTAAAAAACTACAAGGGAGGTAAATTTGATTTATTGCAGCATGTTGATAAAAAAACAGGATTTATTTCGATCAAATCAAAAAGCGGAAAAGAACTGAAAGCATTGGAATTGCCGGGTCTTTGGAATGGAGCTATGAGCGACTGGAACAGCATTTTCGTGGAAGTGCCTATCGACACCTTCAATCCGGTTAAAACGGTAAATGACTTACTTAGACCTGAACATCAATAATCATAACCGATTAACAGAAACAGAAAGACTGAATTTATTCAGATACCAGTAACAAAAAGCGCATCATTCATTTAGAGTGTGCGCTTTTTGGTTTATAATAATTATCCTGTCCTTGAAATAGCGTTACAAAAAAACGTTATTCAAATAGATCGAATGGGTGGCTGTAATGCCCCTTAGTTAATGGTTGGTATAGCATGGTGCGATGCTCCTAAAAACAAAAAGACAGCAACCAGATCAACTGCAATGTACCATTAAATGTAAGAACTCATCCGATGATTTGAAGTCATCGGATGAGTTCTTACATAGATTTCAGCACTTGAAAAATCAGGCTAACTAATTACAGCAATATTAACACAATATAACCGCACAGCGCTTATTTTCAGGCTTATCACAAACAACCAAACATCCGCAGCACACAAGACTTTCAACTGCTAATTGCGGGCTTAAACGCCGGAAAATACATCAAGACACAAAACAGGCTGTCCGAAAGATTTCGAACAGCCTGTTTCTATAATTATTCAGATCAGAATTATGCTTCCGGAGTTTCTTCCACAGCTGGTGCTTCAGGAGCAACTTCCGCTACTTTAGCTTTCTTTTCTTTTTTTGCAGCTTTTTCAGCAGCTAAATCCATTTTATCTTTCAAGTCAGACAACGATTGAATATCACCCAATGTTGATTTTTCTACTGTTGAAGTAGAAGCTACAACCGGTGCATCTTCTTTCTTAGCACGTTTTGGAGCAGCCTTTTTTACAGGAGCTTCAGTAGCAGTGCTTTCGCCTTTTTCAGCACGTTTCACATCTTCGTGAATACGACTGTGAGAAAGAATAATACGTTTAGCATCTTTGTTGAATTCAATTACTTTGAAAGATAATTTTTCATCAACTTGTGCTTGTGATCCGTCTTCTTTAGCCAAATGTTTTGGAGTTGCAAAACCTTCAACGCCGTATGGCAATGAAACTACTGCACCTTTGTCCAACATTTCAACAATTGTACCTTCGTGAATGCTATCAACAACAAACATTGTTTCTAGAACATCCCATGGGTTTTCTTCTAATTGTTTGTGACCTAAGCTCAAACGACGATTTGCTTTGTCGATTTCAAGAACCTGAACGTCGATTTCGGCACCAATTTGAGTAAATTCAGATGGGTGTTTTACTTTTTTAGTCCAAGACAAGTCAGAGATGTGAATCAAACCATCAACTCCTTCTTCGATTTCAACAAATACACCGAAGTTAGTAAAGTTACGTACTTTAGCAGTATGTTTGCTTCCGGTAGCATAACGTTCTTCGATATTTTCCCATGGATCAGATTTCAATTGTTTGATACCTAATGACATTTTGCGTTCGTCACGATCAAGAGTAAGGATAACAGTTGAAACTTCTTCGCCTACTTTCAAGAAATCCTGAGCAGAACGTAAGTGTTGTGACCAGCTCATTTCTGAAACGTGGATCAAACCTTCAACACCTTGAGCGATTTCAACAAATGCACCGTAATCAGCCATAACAACTACTTTACCTACAACTTTGTCACCCACTTTCAAGTTTGGATCCAAAGCATCCCAAGGATGTGCAGAAAGTTGTTTCAAACCAAGAGCGATACGTTTTTTCTCATCATCAAAGTCAAGAATAACAACGTTCAATTTTTGATCCAATGCAACAATTTCTTCCGGATGAGAAACACGTCCCCATGATAGGTCGGTGATGTGGATCAAACCGTCTACGCCGCCAAGGTCGATAAATACACCATACGAAGTGATGTTTTTAACTGTACCTTCAAGAACCTGACCTTTTTGAAGTTTACCGATAATTTCTTTCTTTTGCAATTCAAGCTCAGCTTCGATAAGTGCTTTATGCGAAACAACAACGTTTTTGAATTCGTGGTTGATTTTGATAACTTTGAATTCCATTGTTTTGTTTACGAATACATCGTAGTCGCGGATTGGTTTCACATCAATTTGTGAACCTGGAAGGAATGCTTCGATACCGAATACATCCACAATCATACCACCCTTAGTACGACATTTTACAAAACCTTTTACAATTTCTTGAGTTTCAAGAGCTGCATTTACACGATCCCATGAGCGGGTTGCACGTGCTTGTTTATGAGAAAGGATTAATTGTCCTTTTTTATCTTCTTGGCTTTCGATGTAAACTTCAACTTTGTCGCCAACTGCTAAATCAGGATTGTAGCGGAATTCGCTCATTGGCACAACGCCGTCTGATTTGTAGCCAACATTTACAACTACTTCACGTTTGTTAATCAAAATTACCGTTCCTTCAACAACTTCTTTGTCTTTGATTGCGTTCAAAGTGTTGTCGTAAATAAGTTCTAAATCTGCTTTAGAAGCAGCTGTCATGGTGATACCATTTTCGTAGGCATCCCAGTCAAAATCACCAGAAGGTACTGGTTTTGGAGCTTTTACTTTAGCTGCAGGGGCTTCTTCAATTACGATTTCTTCTACTGCCGGAGCTTCTGCTACAACTGGAGTTTCTTCAATTACAGTTTCTTCAACTACTGCAGGAGTTTCAATTACGTTTTCTACTGCAGCTGGAATTACTTCTTCTGCAATGTTTTTGTTCTCTTCCATTTCTGAAAAATTGTTTTTTTAATTACTAATAAATTAGTAGGTTAGACATTATGATGACTTTACGAAATACGGGCGCAAAGGTACAACTTATTTATGAAATTACATCCTGTAAAATGCATAATATTTCATCTACTATTTAAATAAAATAGCGTTTCGAAAATTTCTTTTCAAAACGCTACAATTATATTCATTTACAGATACTTATAAAGACAAAATATCTATATGCAAAAAACATATCTACAAACAACGGCCTATTTTTTAGGTTTATGTTTCAACGCTTGTTTAATAGCTTCCTTCGCCAACGGCTCCATCACATCATACCCTTTAGCAGTACAATGCACACCATCGTAGGTTAGTTCGGCTTTCAATCCGTGACGTTCGTCGGCCATTGGAGTGAAATAATCGAGGTAAATAAATCCCTTTTTCTCGCAGTAAGATTTAATCCAGGCATTTAATGTTACAATTTTCTCGGCCGGCTCTAGTCCCGGTTTCCATGGATAATCATAAGCGGGCAAAACCGACGACAGCACCACACGAATGCCATTTGCGTTTGCCAATTCGGCCATCGAAGCCAGGTTATCTTCAATCATCTCGAGGGTGGAAGTGCCGGTGTTTCCGGCAATATCATTCGTTCCGGCAAGAATTACAACTACTTTTGGTTGAAGTGCAATTACATCCTGACGAAAACGAACCAACATTTGTGGAGTAGTTTGACCGCTTATGCCACGATTCACATACGGATTTTCGGTAAAGAACTTTGGGTGAGTCTCTTTCCAGCCTTGTGTTATAGAATTGCCCAGAAACACAACACGCTTATCACCTTTATCAGGAGCACCCAACAAGGCGTTATCAGCTCGAAAGCGATTTAAATTTGGCCAATCCTGAGCATTTGAATGAAATACTGAAAGTAAAAAAGCACACATTAACAGTACTTTTAGAGTAGAATTTTTCTTCATATTTGTATAGTTGATTTATAAGCTGCAAATTTAACGAAAACTATTTGATTTCCGACATCAATATGGTCTGAATCGGCACATTTTTATTGTTTTCAATCTTCAACATACAATTTTGTATTCGCTTACGGAATTTCCAGCAAGTCATCTGATTCAACCCCAGCTGATCGGAATAATTGTAGGACGACAAATCATTTCCGAGCACACAAACGTTGTATGCAATATAGAATGCTTTATTGATGGGAAACTTTATATTATGAAAAATGGTATTGGCCGCAGCCGACTCCTCTTTTTTACAACGGGTACATCGACGGGAAAACGGAGTTTTGCCATCACAATAGTTCGTATGTTCACATTTTCGGCACACAAAACCACCCTCCCACTTTACATCGGCAATAAATTTCAAAACTTTTTCGCTATCATCAAATAATTGATGCGCAAAATCCGGCGAAATTTCTTCTTTAAATATCATATTATCAATACATTTTACTTATTCAAACAACTAAATCGACTGCAAAGATAATAAAAATATTAGTGATACCAATATAATTTATTAGTGATACTATTGTAATATAGAAATATTCCTTTACCTTTGCAACGAATTACAAAACCAATAGCCTCCGACGACTATCGGACAAGCGATGTGGAAAAATAAAAACAGATAGCAAAAAACAATTAAAAACTCATGAACATGAAAGCAAACGTAGGAATCATCGACAGGGGAATGAGGATATTAGCAGCCTTCGTAATTACCGTTTTGTATCTTACACAGGTTATTACCGGAACATTGGGTATTGTATTATTAGTACTGGCAGTACTATTTATTCTTACCGGACTAATTCGATTTTGCCCGCTGTATCTGCCTTTTGGAATAAATACATGGAATAAGAATAAATAAAAGAATGCATCAATATTTAATTCGACTCACTTATCTATTGTTTTAAAATATTATTAGACACTTAATTATAAAATCAAAAAAAAATATGAAAACAAAATTATTATTATCTGTACTTGTCTTGATGTTTTGTTCATTTACAATTATTACAGCACAAAACAAAGTGTCAGTAAGCTCAAAACAAGTAAGTTCAATGCTCCTGAAAGATAAAAAAATCATTGTTTTGGACGTTCGAACTGCCGAAGAATTTAGCTATGGTCATATTAAAGGAGCATTAAACATCGACATTCGTCAACCGGATGCATTTAGTAAAATAGATAAGCTCAATAAAAATGTAAAATATATAGTTCATTGCCGAACAAACCACAGAAGTGGAATTGCAGTGAATCACATGATACAGAGCGGATTTAAGAACATCTATCAAATGATGGATGGCTGGTCTGGCTGGTCAATGAATAATTTACCTGTTCAAAAATAAAAAGATAAAGATAAAAATTGAAGATATGGAAAAGATTGTAATTATTGGCGGAGTAGCCGCCGGCGCAACAGCTGCAGCTAAAGCTCGCCGCATTTCATCAACAGCTCAAATAACTATGCTCGAAGCAGGGCCGGACATTTCGTTTGCCAATTGCGGATTGCCGTATTTTATTGGTGGCGATATTAAAAGTCGTTCGAAATTGATTTTACAAAGCCCCGAAAGCTTTAAAGAACAATACGATGTAACCGTGCATGTCAACACCAGAGTAACTGCTATCGACAGAACAAACCACCAAATAACCACCACAAATTCGGAAACCGGCGCTCAGACAACTTTTGAATATACAAAATTGATTCTGGCACAAGGTGGTCGTCCCATCACTCCTACTCTACCCGGAGCTGATCTGGAGCATGTGTTTACATTGTGGACATTGGAAGATATGGACAAAATTGCAAGTCATCTGAACGATAAACATCCAAAAACAGCTGTGGTAGTTGGTGGTGGATTTATAGGTCTGGAAATGGTGGAAGCACTGGTAAAACGAGGATTAAAAGTAAATGTGGTGGAAATGATGCCGCATGTAATGGCCATTATGGAAGCCGAAACTGCCGGGTTTATTGAAAATGAAATGCTTTCGTACGGAGTTGGAATTCACACAAGTGCGGGAGTAACTGAAATCACTCCAAAAACAGTGAAACTCGACAACGGCAAAACAATCGATGCAGATATGGTATTGCTTTCTATCGGCGTTCGTCCTACCTTACAACTGGCTAAAGATGCGGGATTGGAACTTGGTGAAGCAGGTGGTTTGTTGGTAAACTCGCGATTACAAACCAACGATCCCGACATTTATGCAGCCGGCGACATGGTTGAAATTGAACATCGTGTGAATGGAAAGAAAGTACGCATTCCGCTTGCCGGTCCGGCCAATCGCCAGGGAAGAATTGCAGCAGAGAACGTACTAGGAGGTCATCATGAATATAAAGGCGCATTGGGAACATCAGTAGTTCGTGTTTTCGAAGCAGTAGCCGGAACTACCGGACTATCGTTAAAACAAGCCAGAGCATTGGGAATTGATGCGGATGCAGTGGTGGTTCACAAAGAACATCACACCTCTTATTATCCCGGTGCAGAAACAGTTACAACACTATTAGTATACGACCGCGAAACCGGCATCATACTGGGCGGACAAACTGCAGGATACAAAGGGGCCGACAAACGACTGGATATTATTGCCACCGCAACCGCAGCCAAACTAACCATACACGATATTGCAGATGTGGACTTTGCCTACTCGCCACCCATTGGCACAGCCAACGATGCCATCAATATGGCGGCATATACGGCCGAAAACAGACAATCTGGTTTCAGTCCTTCTGTTACTGCTTCGGAACTCGATGCCTATGTGGAAAGCAAAAATTCTGTTTTTATAGATGTACGCGATGTATTTGCATTCGAGAAAAGCCATATCGAAGGGGCTATCCATTTACCGCTGGAATTATTATCACAGAAACTAAACTCATTACCAACCGATCGTTCTATCATCGTTTATTGCGAAATGGGTAAAAAAGCCCACCAGGCACTTCGCACATTGGTTGGAGCAGGCTTTAAAGATGTGACCAATGTTTCCGGTGGACATACTTCCTTACAACGCCATGCCAGAGCCATGGGATTCAAAAATATCAAACTTGAATTATTGCCTGTAGCATCAAAATCGCTTACAGAAGAAGTGGAGAAAGAAGAACAAAAAGCAGAAAGCAAAAAAACGGAGAGCAACGGACCATTAATTGTAGATGTACGCACCGTTCAGGAATTCAATACCGGTGCATATCCCGGAGCTTTGAACATACCGCTGGATGATGTGATGCAACGTCGCAATGAATTTGGCGATGATTTGGGTCGAGAAATTGTGGTCTATTGCGCTTCAGGTGGTCGGTCGGCTTATGCACAACGCCAATTGATGCAACTAGGGTACACGAATGTAAAAAATGGTGGAGGCATATCGGCCATGATGGCAAGCAGAAGTGCTCAATCGTCGGCTACTGCATCAACTCCTTCGAGCCAGCCGCTGATTGTAGATGTCCGCTCACCGCAAGAATTCTCGGGTGGAGCATATCCGGGAGCAGTAAATATCCCCTTGGATGAATTGCAAATGTACATCAACAAACTTGGCAGTCCGTCACGCGACATTACACTTTACTGTGCTTCGGGTGCCCGATCGGCTTATGGTCAACGCATCCTGCAACAACATGGATTTACAAACGTAAAAAACGGTGGTGGAATCATGCAAATGATGAGCAGAAGATAAAGAAGTCTTTCAAGTAAATGAAAAGAATAAGCACACAGAAAATACGGAAAATACGGAGAATAGTTGTTTTTAAAAGTAACGTATAGTAATATATCTGTTCATTCTGTGAGTTCTGTGTGCTTATATTAAATAAAAAACAACAATCACTTTCAACACTCAAAAATATGATCTCAACATTAAAAAAATTATTTGGTTTCGGACCGGCTACAGATTACGCTGAATTAGTAAAACAAGGTGCTATTATTCTAGACGTGCGCAGCAAAGGCGAGTTTGCATCAGGACATATCAAAGGTTCGATAAATATTCCGGTGGAGCAATTGAGCAAGAATCTCAACAAACTTAAGAATAAAAATCAGCATATCATTACTTGTTGCGCTTCGGGTATGCGCAGTGCTTCGGCAAAAGGTATTCTATCCTCTAACGCCTATGTCAATGTATACAATGGAGGCGCTTGGCATCGATTGAATCAAAAAATCTGATGCATATCGTTAGGACAAAAAGAGAGGCTGAACTTCGGAAATGAAGTTCAGCCTCTCTTTTTATAACAGTACAGAATTAACCCTAGTATGTATCAAAGGGTACAGTAATCAGATAAAAGAAACAATAATATGAGAATAAATCAATCTGAACAAGGTCTACTATTTGAATCTTCAAAAACCTATTCATTCATAAATTCGAATTTTAAAAATGCATTTCGAAGTTAAAGGTATAAAATTAGACGATTGCCCCATTTTAAGAGTCATTTCACCGATTAAACAATTACTCAGTTCAACATAATTTCCTATCTTTGCACTTCAAAATTTAAAAACCATTTGTAAGGTTCAAAACGTATGATTAAAGTAACATTCCCCGACGGTTCGGTTCGCGAATTTGCCAAAGGCATTACCGGATTGCAACTAGCTGAAAGTATCAGCTCTCGCTTGGCACAAGAAGTGCTGGCTATCACAGTAAATGATGAAATTTGGGATTTAACCCGTCCAATCGAAACAGATGCAGCCATAAAATTGCATAAATGGGACGATGAAGAAGCGAAGCATGCTTTCTGGCACTCTTCTGCTCACCTTATGGCCGAAGCCCTTCAGGAGTTGTATCCGGGCATTAAATTCGGTATCGGACCGGCTATCGAAAACGGTTTCTACTACGATGTGGATCCGGGCGAAGTATCCATTAAAGAAAGTGATTTAGCTACCATCGAAGCTAAAATGCAGGAACTTGCAGCTCGCAAATCCGCCATTGTGCGTAGCAACATTAGCAAAGAAGATGCGTTAGCTCGTTTCGGAGCTATCAACGAAGTGTATAAAACAGAAATGATCAATGACCTGGCCGACGGAACCATTACCTTGTACACACAAGGCAATTTCACCGACCTTTGTCGTGGACCGCACTTACCAACCACTGCCGACATAAAAGCCATCAAAGTGCTTAGCGTTGCCGGTGCTTACTGGCGTGGTGATGAAAAACGCAAAATGTTGACCCGTTTGTACGGTATCACCTTCCCAAAAAAGAAAATGCTCGACGAGTATTTGGTATTGTTGGAAGAAGCTAAAAAACGTGATCACCGCAAAATTGGTAAAGAACTGGAATTGTTTATGTTCTCCGAAATGGTGGGCAAAGGACTTCCTATGTGGTTGCCACGCGGAACTTCATTGCGTTTACGTTTGGAAGACTTTTTGAAAAAAATCCAACGCCGTTTCGATTACCAACAAGTAATGACTCCGCATATTGGTAACAAACAATTGTATGTTACTTCGGGTCACTACGCAAAATACGGTAAAGATTCATTCCAACCGATTCATACGCCCGAAGAAGGTGAAGAGTATCTGTTGAAACCAATGAACTGCCCTCACCACTGCGAAATTTACAAGTTCAAACCCCGTTCGTACAAAGAACTGCCGGTTCGTATTGCTGAATTTGGTACAGTATATCGCTACGAGCAAAGTGGAGAGTTACACGGGTTGACGCGTGTACGCAGTTTTACCCAGGATGATGCACATATTTTCTGTCGCCCCGATCAGGTAAAAGATGAATTCCTTAAAGTAATGGATATTATCTTTATCATTTTCAAAGCCTTGGAATTCGAAAACTTCGAAGCACAAATCTCATTGCGCGACCCGAACAACCGCGAGAAATATATCGGCTCTGACGAAAACTGGGATAAAGCCGAACAATCGATCATTGAAGCTTGCGCCGAAAAAGGACTGAAAGCCAAAGTAGAGACCGGCGAAGCTGCTTTCTACGGCCCTAAACTGGACTTTATGGTACGCGATGCTATCGGTCGTAAATGGCAGCTGGGAACTATTCAGGTGGATTATAACCTGCCTGAACGTTTTGAACTGGAATATACCGGCGAAGACAATGCTAAACACCGTCCGGTAATGATTCACCGTGCACCGTTTGGTTCAATGGAACGTTTCGTGGCTGTACTTATTGAGCACACTGCGGGTAAATTCCCATTGTGGCTAACTCCCGATCAGGTGGTGATTCTACCTATCAGCGAAAAGTTCAACGATTATGCCTTCCAGATTGCAAAAGATATGAATGCACAGGATATTCGTGTTACCGTGGATGACCGCAACGAAAAAATCGGTCGTAAAATTCGTGATAACGAATTAAAACGTATTCCTTATATGCTTATTGTTGGCGAAAAAGAAGCCGAAAATGGCGAAGTTGCCGTACGCCGTCAGGGTGAAGGTGACAAAGGAACCATGAAAGTGGCTGATTTCTCTAAACTAATACTCGACGAAGTAGACAGTTTAGTGAATCAATACAATAGTTAATGCATAATTTAGAATGCATAATTCATAATTAAGAAAGCGCGAATCGATTCAATCGGTTCGCGCTTTTTATTGAGCGTTCTGCAAAAAAAATATTGTTTTTCAAAATACAATCCCATTTTTCAAAATATTATTCTATCTTTGCATCAAAGAATATAGATTATGAGAATAGTAACCCACAGAACAATAGTTACCTTTTACAAAAAGCATAAAGATGCAACTACTGCCCTACAGGACTGGTATTCCAAAACAACTGAAGCAAACTGGACTTGCTTTGCCTACATTAAAGAAACCTTTAATACGGTAGACGCAGTAGGCAATAAAAGATTTGTGTTCAACATCAAAGGCAATGACTATCGGTTAGTTGCAATTGTGCTTTTCAACATTAAAATGGTTTATATTCGTTTTATCGGGACACATAAAGAATATGACAAAACTGATTGCTCAAACATTTAAAAACAATGACAAAGATTAATAACGAACTGGAATACAACGTTTTTTCTGAAAGGATGGAAGAACTTCTGCAACTGGTGGATAACGACACCACCACAACGGACAAAAATCTGGCGGAACTAGGCATCATATCAGCTCTTGTTGCCGACTACGAAGAGGAACATTACCCGATAACAGCACCAACTTTGGTGGATGTTATTAAACTTCGAATGTATGAAATGAAGCTAAACCAGATAAAATTATCAGAAATGCTGGGAGTTAGCACTTCGAGGGTGAGCGAATATCTGACAGGAAAAAGTGAACCAACGCTCAAAGTCGCGAGAGAGATAAGTAAAAAATTAAATATAGATGCCCATATTATTTTGGGAGTCTGATAAATAGTCATTCACAATAAAAGCGCGAATCGAGTCAATCGGTTCGCGCTTTTTTATTGAATAATTGAACACTTTAGTTTTTCTGAGCTTTTATGCTGCAACCAATGGCTACAGTGCTGGCTTGTGCAATGGGCTGATTGGCCAACAGAGCATCAACAGCAGCTTCCACATATTTATTACTTACATCGTCTGCATCAGCGTAATTATCGTCAATAGCTCCGATGTAGCGCACAATGTTCTTACCATTTTCTTTGTTCAGCAAAAACACGTGTGGAGTTTTGGTTGCACCATATTGCGGATAAACCTTTTGTCCATCGTCGAACAAATACGGGAAGGTGAATCCCTTCTCTTTAGCCCGAACCTGCATCGCTTCAAAATTATCGGCCGGTACTACTATCGGGTCGTTGGGGTTAATGGCAATTACCGGATAACCTTTCGAAGCATATTTCTGGTCCAGAGCAATGATACGGCTCTCGTACGCTTTGGCATACGGACAGTGATTGCAGGTAAATACTACAATAAAACCTTTGGCAGCCGCGTAATCGGACAATGACACCGTTTTCTGATCTACATTCTTCAATTTAAAATCGGCAGCTACATCGCCGACTTTATACCCTTTGTTTGCTGAGTTGTTTTCCATTTTTTGCGCTTTCACCTGTGCCAAACCGGTCAGGAAGATGATTGAATATACGATTAAAACTGTTTTTTTCATATTGATTGTTGTTTATAAGTACTTATTAATAATTTGTTCTAATTCACTCTTTTGTATTTGGTTTTCAATAAATTCTACTTTTTCCCCGTTTCGATAAAACACAGTAGCCGGAATTGCTCCGCTCCAGTTTTTGTCAATGGCAGGTATCCATTCATTCATACGTTTATTGTCGTCCAGCAAATACACGTCCACATCCATCTTTCTTTTTTCTAAAAAGGCCCGAACAGTTGTTTCTGCTTCTTTTGCCACATCCAAACTGACCAATATCATTTTAAAGCGGGGATGGTTGCGATACGTATCGTTTACTTCCATAAACTCAGGGAGCTCAAGAACGCAAGGCCTGCACCATGTAGCCCAGAAGTTCACCACATACAATTTGTCATCATTCTTCTTCATAACTGCTTCCAGATCGGCAAAGCGCACAATCTTTACAGAATAGTCAGGTTTAGACGCACCGCCCGATACCGGCTTTTCACTTTCGGTATTCTGAGCTGAACTATTAAGTGTTAGCAGTGTCATTATAATTATTGTGAGGTATCTCATGCTGTTTTTTCAAACTCAAACACTCCATTCGTGCTGATTGTTTGAAATGAAGGTCTTATAATAACTTTTAGAAAGAGCTATTTAAATACAATTTAGAATTACAGGGAGGAAATTCACGTTTATTGAGATATTGAAAAGAGGCAAGAAGTAAGGAGTGAGAGGTAAGGAATAAGAAAAAACCGCGAATCGATTTTACTCAATTCGCGGTTTTCAATTTTTATAATGGGAATAGTTTCTATCAACTGTTTGTATTGCGGCTATCTTTTACCACTACGTCGTGAGCACCACCTTCAACGATACTGGTAGATGAAACCAATGTGATCTTCGCGTTTTGTTTCAGGTCATCCAACGAGATAACACCACAACTGTTCATGGTCGATTTAATCTTGCCCAACGTAATGTTGAGGTTGTCTTTCAGCTTTCCTGCGTAAGGCACAAAACTATCTACTCCTTCTTCAAATTTCAGACTATCGCTGCCGCCCATGTCGTAACGTTGCCAGTTGCGGGCACGATTGGAGCCTTCGCCCCAGTATTCTTTCATGTAATTACCGTTCACCATCAGCTTGCGGGTAGGACTTTCGTCGAAACGTGCAAAGTAACGACCCATCATGATAAAGTCGGCTCCCATGGCCAGTGCCAGTACCATGTGATAATCCTGAACAATTCCACCATCGGAGCAAATAGGAATATAAACACCTGTTTTGCGGAAATACTCATCGCGGGCTTCCGCTACTTCAATCAGTGCAGTAGCTTGTCCACGTCCGATTCCTTTTTGTTCGCGGGTGATACAGATAGAACCACCACCGACACCTACTTTTACAAAGTCGGCACCAGCTTCGGCCAGGTACATGAATCCGTCGCGATCCACTACGTTTCCGGCTCCTACCTTTGCTTTGTCGCCATAGGTCAGCTTAATATATTCGAGCGTTTCTTTTTGGTATTCAGAGAAACCATCCGACGAATCGATACACATTACATCTACTCCGGCTTCCAACAGTCGGGGTACGCGCTCTTTATAGTCGCGGGTATTGATACCGGCTCCTACAAGCAGTTTCATATTGTCGTCCGACAGTTCGTTTGGATTTTCCTTGTGGTTTTCGTAGTCCTTACGGAACACGAGGTATTTTAGATACTGATCTTTATCGATAATTGGTAAGCAGTTCAGTTTATGATCCCAGATAATGTCGTTCGCTTCGGTAATGCTGATACCAAACTCACCGGTAATCAGTTTTGGAAACGGAGTCATAAAGTCTTTTACCTTTTTATCCATGCTGTCGCGACTGATGCGAAAATCACGACCTGTTACAATGCCAAGCAATTTACCTTCTGAGGTTCCATCCTCTGTAACGCCGATAGTACCATGACCCGATTCTTCTTTGAGCGCAATCACGTCGCGTAAAGTATGTTCGGGAGTGAGGTTGGCATTGCTAACCACAAAGCCGGCTTTATACGATTTTGCTTTGTATACCATTTCGGCTTGTTCCTCTATACCTTGCGAACCGAAGATGAAAGCCAGTCCACCATTGCGAGCCAAAGCGATAGCCATTTTGTGATCGGATACCGACTGCATAATGGCAGATACAAATGGGACATTGAGATGAATGGGTGATGTTTCTCCAGCTTTAAATCTCACAAGCGGAGTTTTCAATGATATATTCGCAGGAGTACACTCTTTTGTGGTAAGTCCCGGAATTAATAAGTACTCACTGAAAGTTCTGGAGATGTCGTTTAAATATTGTGCCATACCGTTTTTTAAGTTTTATGCGATAAAAATTTTGCAAAGGTATCCAAAAAAAATAAATAATGACGAAAGTTTTAGTGGAATAACTTGTATTTTTAAGTAGAATTTTAAGTATCGATGCCTTTTCTATCCGTTTTCAGACCCTGATGCTATTTTTCAGGGTATGACATCAGTGAAAAATTGATGAATTGTTGTTGATTCAACCACTATCAGAGTCTTCGACTGCCGACAGGGTTGCGGGAATTAGTACATTTTCTCTATTTCGTCGAGGATATCTTCTTTCTTGGCTTCGGGAACATTTTGTTGGAAAAAATGATTAATTCTGTTACTGTTTTGACCGTAGATTAATTTATCAAAGTTTTCCTCCGGTTTAACTTCGGTTAGATGCCACATATTTGCTTTTTTAAGCGCTTCGAGGAGATGTGGTATAGTTTCAAAGTCAGTATTTTGATAAAAACTAAGTTTATCCATACCCAAAAAAACAATATCATCTTTTTCAACATTTAAAGCTTCACAAAGTAACTTTCCTTCTTGCATTATCGGGCTTGAAAGTGGAATAAAGGTCAATATAAGTAAGTTTTGATTGATAATAGTAAAAGGTAAATAACCCAATAATCGACCATCAAGGTTATGAAACTTAATTACAAACTTTCCTGTCTCTAACTTCAAGGTGTCACAAACCATAAGCGAACTCATCAAGTAAACATTGCGGTTAAATGACGAAATTGTATCTAATCTTTCTTTGAGTCTGTTTAATGCATGATTTTGTATATAGAAATCAATTCTATTGGAACAATTACTAGTCGTAATAATCTTATTAAAGGGTGCGCATAAATGAACGGGAATATCAGAAAAAAATTCGCCCATAGAAACTCTATATGCCGGCCGGTTCATTCCTTTGTACAAAAAGTTCAGACTTTCCTGTTTAGTTACCGTCAGCAGCACGTCACCGGCCAGACAAGTTGAGTTTGCAACCTGCTGCCATGTCCATTCGAATCCATAAATCCTAAAATTTAATTTTGAAATACCACCCAATATATATTGAATGTATCTGCAAAATTTGGTCATTAAATTCTTTTCAAATTCTAAATTATTAACATACATCTCAATTTTTTCATCTATCAAAATATACCTTTCACTCTGACAAATATCATTATTTTTATTTCCAATACCGATAAGTCCTGTAATGAAAGCCATACCTCTGGTTGAAAAATCAAAGTAAGAAAGCCCTATGCTTTCATCGCCGACAAACACATGTTTGAGAAATTCATATAATTCTTGCTGAACCGTTTTTATATGCCGTTGTGGTATAGAACTACCCGGCTTAACATGAACTTTGGGTGGCACGAACTTTACTAACATCATTTCATGTTTTTGCTTCTTTGTAAACTCATCGTAAAGTGCCGGATCAAGTTCCATCACTTGTAGCACTTTGCGCGCAGTAACTGAAAACTGATCGAAATAACTTTTTGTTATACCATGATCAGTTGGCTGCTTGGGTGGCGTTTTTTTCTTTTTGCGATTAGTCATAAGGAAAGAGGTTAGCGTTAATGATTTCTGATTATTATTGGTCGGACGAAGGTTCGACTCCCTCCGGCTCCACATATATTAAGGAGTTCTGTATCTAATTTTCAGACGATAGTTATTGATTTTAGGAATGATTAGTACCGTAAAAATAAAAAATACTTTTTACATCAATAGCCATTTCCCCTAAAAATATCAACTTAATTTTCTCTCACACGGTTGCAAGCGACTGGAAGAAAGAATGTCCTTTTACCGAATGAAAAAGAATAAAAGAAAACGCTATTGTCGATGGTCGTAAATGAAGTAATTTTTCATCTAATTAAATGAGGGTTTATGTTCTACAAGATGACCTATGTAAATAAAATGTTCATATCTTTGTAAACATAAATACACACGATCAAGTTAAACCTATATATTATAAAGCAATAAAAAGTGAATAATCAAGAGGATTTCATTTATATCGAACCGAATCAAGATGTATCAGCGATAGTAAAAGTATTGAACCTGTCTCACGGAACGATAGCCGGAGATTTTAATTTCACGAAAGAAAATAATCCCACAAACAATGCCTTCATCGATGAGCAAACGCTGCGTGAGCAATTAAACAATGGAATAGAGCTCTACGGGTTGAAGATGAATAACCGTTTAGTGGGCTGCATAGCTATCGAAAAAGCAAAACGGGAACCCGGCACCTATTATATCGAAAAAGTATCTGTGTTACCGGAGTTTCGTCATCAGGGAATTGGCGTTCGATTAATGAATTTTGCGACAGCAAAGATTAAAGATGCAGGTGGTCAGATTATTTCCATCGCCCTTATTGATTCCAACAGCAAGCTTAAAAAGTGGTATTTATCGCAAGGATTTAAAGAAACCGGGGTTAAAGATTTTGAACATTTGCCATTTAGAGTTTGCTTTATGCGTAAAGAATCTATTGTTCAATACTAAAATTGTCGAGTTATGTTTGACGAGGAAGAAGATGAAGATGATTACAAAATGTCGGAATTAGAAAAATGGTACGACAATAATTTCGCCTATTTTAATCGGGCCTCTAAAACTGAGCCGGGGCTTGATCTGGACATTACGCTTTTTTACAACAGCACTTATTGTCCGGTAATGAAAGAGCTTGCACCAGCTGTGCGTAAACTCATGTATAAACAGTATCCGTTACTCGAAACGGAGTTCAGACCAATGGTATTGGAGCATATCAACTGGATTGTTTCAAAAGCCGGACACCGACTATTGTTGATGCTCAATATTTTAGTTCAGGATCAAAAAGAGGGAGTCAACCTTCGTGAAAAATATCCGGATTTTGAAAGTTGGATTGATTTCTACGCCCGACCACCCGAACCACCTGCTCCCGATTACCATTTTATGGACAATAATCCATTATTGCTTAATGCACTAACGCCTGAACAAATAAAAGAGATAGCGGATGAAGAATGGGAAGCTGACACTAAACATTTCAATAAAGTAGAAGGATTAAAAAAAGAGTATTATGATTTAATTCAACCCCTTGTTCTCAAACACTATCCGGCATTACAAGATTTGGATTATGATGGGTGGATCATCTATGCCGTTGAAATACGCGAAGAGTATGAAGACTATAAACTTCGTTGCGAGCATGTCGACTCTTTTATTGAATACGAAATGGACGAAGAAGATATTAATCTGACCTACAAAGAATTTTATGAAAAATTCAGTCTTAAGTATCATGAAAAATGGGAAAGAGATCATCCTACAACAGAACCCGAAAAATAATGACAACAAAACCATTCACCATGCAATTCGAGCCAATAAGCTATAATGACCTGGAAGAGATACGGATTTTACAACCCCACGACTGGGCGGATATAATCCCTGACATTGAGTTTTATATCCAGTCTTCCTTTTGTTACCCCATAAAAGCGGTAATCGACCATCATATTGTGGGAACGGGGACATTGATTATTTTCGAAAACAGCTGTTGGATAGCCCATATCATTGTGGGTGACCAACACCGAAACAAAGGTATCGGCTCGGCCATTGTCAACGAATTGCTTACGACCATCCACGACAAACCGATAGCCAGCTGTTCGCTTATTGCCACTGAGCTTGGAAAGCCGGTGTATATAAAAGCCGGATACAGAACTGTGGCGAGCTATTCTTTTATGGAAAGAGAAAAGCCATGGATGCCTGATCTGATCTCGGAAAATATAATTCCATTTGAGGAAAAATACCGCGCTATGGTTTACGAACTGGATCGACAAATATCCGGCGAAAAACGTGAAGGACTCTTGAATGACTTTTTATCAAGTACAATATTATACGTAAAAAACAACACCTTATTAGGATTTTACGTCCCCGATCTAAAAGAAGGATTTATATTTGCCGACACTACCGAAGCAGGCTTAGCATTGATGCAACTTAAATATGCTGTAATTGATAAAGCTGTGCTTCCTACAGAAAACACTTCAGCCGTTGAGTTTTTACAGAAAAACGGATTCGTGGAGCGACGAACCATGACACGTATGATTCTTGGCGACGACCTCCCCTGGCAACCCCAAAAAGTATTTAGTAGAATTGGTGGAAATATGGGATAAGAAACGTTATAAGTAGAGAAACAAATATAATGTCCCCTTTTTTTATGAGAATCAACTGTCGCCGCTATGCGGCTTGAATATCATTCTCCTGAATAGTTCTACCAAACTTGCGCCGCTATGCGGCTAAAGTAGGTGCATAGCACCGAAAGTTTGGTAGTAAACAGAAGTTAAGTTGCAACCAAAGCCGCATAGCGGCGACAGACAATGAGAATATGACATTATTCCTTTCCAACTAAGTATACAATTTAAAATTGAAAACCATATGAACCATCCACTAACAATAAGTAGTCAGACTGTTCCGCTCAATACGCAAACATTGTTTTTGCTATCTACATCGGGTAGTCAGTCGTCCATTGAGAAGCACAACAAGGCCCTGCAGAAATTAGGTGCCAACATTGTTTACTTCACCTTTGGACATGAAATAACTGCCGAGAGCTACGCCAACCTGCTCAGATCGCCTATCATGCTTGGTGGTGCAGTAACAGGACAAGGTCTAAAATCGAGCATTATACCTTATATTGATAAAATAGAGGAATTGGCAAAGAGTACCGGTGCGGTGAATACGGTGGTAAACATTGGCGGTAAACTCTATGGTTACAATACGGATGCATTTGGTTTTGAAACAGCCTTGCAAAATCATTTCAAAAGTTCGGGTATCCACATCAAAACAGCTATCATTTATGGCAATGGCGGCGTATCGGGTGTAGCCGCACATGTTCTCCGTAAGTTGGGCATAGCAGTAACCATGACCGGTAGAACAGCCGAACGCGTAAAACTGAAAATGGAAGAGCTGCAGTTGAAGAAGTTCGACGGGCCTTATGATCTGGTTGTAAATGCCACCCAGGTCTCTTCGGCCGGAATTGATGATGTGCCCAGTCTTCTGGATGTACTGTCGGGTTGCAAAATGGTTTTCGATCATAATATGCCCGAAAAAGATGAGCGAACCAATTATCTGAAAGAATATTGCGATAGCAATGACATCTACTTTATTCCGGGAAAAGATATGTACGTTCCGCAAATGATCAAGCAATGGAAACTGTTTCTGGATGGAGCCGATTGCAAAGGCTGTCAACTTAAGGTGACAGAAGAAAATATTGCCAAAACATGGGAACTGGAGGTGTAAAAACAGCGGGTAAATAACGAATCGGGCTGAATTTCTTCATTGAAATTCAGCCCGATTTTTATGTAATTAAGTGGAAGTAAATAATGTAATAGAGAAAATGTATTTATTTCAATTGCCGGGACGGCAATTGATAGCCTCGTAACTTGTAACTTTTGTAACTCGTAACTATCAACTATCAACTCTTAACTATCCTCTATCTGTCAAATAACTTCTTCAACAAATCCGGGCGTTTCAACCGATTCAAATCTTTGATAATCTGATTTTTGAATTCGCCTTTGTACCAGAAGAAGAATTTTCGTTGCTCCAGTTTTTCATCCTTTGTTTTGGCTGTAAACGTTGGTTCCAGCGTGTAGGGATGAAAGCCCGAGTAATAGATTTCGGTAGCCAGTGTCATGGGTGTAGGCGTAAAATCCTGCACCTGTTCCAGTTTAAAGTCCAGCTTCTTGGTCTGAATAGCCAAATCGGCCATATCCTCGTTGTGACATCCCGGATGACTGGAGATAAAATACGGAATCAATTGCTGATTTAATCCTGCCTCACGGTTTATCCTCTCGAATTGCTGCTTGAACTGTCCGAAATAAGCAAACGAAGGCTTGCGCATCAAGTTCAGCACCGCATCCGAGGTATGTTCCGGTGCAATCTTCAACCGTCCGGAAACGTGGTTCGTGATTAACTCGCGGATATATTCAATATGACTTTTATTAAACTCATTGTTCTTGGTGTTGCTCAACAGCATATCGTAGCGCACACCACTACCGATAAACGATTTCTTGATGCCCGGCACTTTATCCACCGACCGGTAAATGTCCAGCAACGGATTATGATCGGTATTGAGATTAAAGCAGACCTTCGGGAATATACACGACGGCTTACGGCATTGTCGGCAGATATGCTTCTTGATACCTTTCATGCCGTACATATTTGCCGATGGACCGCCCAGGTCGCTTAAATAGCCTTTAAAATCGGGCATGGCAGTAATGTTTTCCACTTCCTTCAAAATCGACTCCTTGGAACGCGAAACAATGTGCTTGCCCTGATGTGCCGAGATAGTACAAAACGAGCAACCTCCAAAACAGCCCCGGTGCAAATTCACCGAGAACTTAATCATTTCGTAAGCCGGAATGGTTTTGCCTTTGTACTTCGGGTGGGGCACACGGGTGTAAGGTAAATCGTAGGACGCATCCAGTTCGGCTTCGTTGAGCGGTTCGTAAGGCGGGTTCACCACCATCCAACGATTACCGGCCTTCTGAAGCAGACGTGCCGCATCATATTTATTCGATTCCTGCTCAATGTGCTTAAAGTTAGAAGCATATAGTTTTTTGTCGGTAAGGCACACATCGTGCGACACCAACGTAATATCTTTCCATTTCGGATGCTGAGGAATTTCCTTCGACGCAAATGAAGTCTGAGGAATATCCGTCATCTCGGCAAAGCTTTTACCCTCTTTGAGTTGTCGCACCAGTTCCACTACCGGCTTCTCTCCCATTCCGTAAATCAACAAATCAGCTTTTGTGTCCACCAATATGCTGGGCATCAATTTATCCGACCAATAGTCGTAATGCGTAAACCGACGCAGCGAAGCCTCAATACCCCCGATAAGCAAGGGTACTTCGGGATACAGCTTTTTGATGATATTGGCATAGGTAATGGTGGCATAGTCGGGACGCATGCCCGATTTACCATCCGGTGTGTACGCATCGTCGGAACGCAGGCGTTTGTTGGCAGTATAATGATTCACCATCGAGTCCATGTTTCCGGCCGAGATGGCAAAAAACAGACGTGGCTTTCCCATTTTCTTGAAATCGCGCAAGTCGTCGCGCCAGTTCGGTTGTGGCACGATGGCCACCTGTAACCCCTGCGCTTCGAGTATTCGACCAATTACTGCCGCACCAAAAGCAGGATGATCGATATAGGCATCACCGCTAAAAAGGACGACATCCACCTCACTCCACCCGCGTATTTCGAGCTCTTTTTTGGTAGTGGGAAGGAAATCGGTTAGTTGATATATTTTTGATTGCATAACTTTTTCTGTAAAAAACACTTCTGTAGACTTTTGGTTCAAAAGCGAACAACCGCTTCGAGCGGTTTGTCGTCTTTACGCCGACAGAATATTGATTTGTTTGTGATGGTGCAAAGGTACGGAAATAATCGGGTACCGTAAAGTGAGGGAAAGCGAACAACCGCTTCAGGCGGTTTGTCGCGTTTACCATGTACTGGATAATAGATAACAAATGGGACTCGCGACTTCCAAGTCACGTTTATTTATGTTGTAATATTCGCGACCTGGAAGTCGCGAAACCCATGCCAAAGCAAATAAATCTCAAAGAAATTCATCGTCCCGCCGCACTTTGCGACGGGGGCGGTTTTGTTTTTCGGGAGGATAAAAAGCATGAACGTTAATATACTATAATTGTTTAATTATTTTTCAGAAACACATACTTTACTATCATTAATTTCATATATTTGTAGCATTGCAAAACGGTGCATATCAGCTCATATACAAATAGTTACACTCAAAGCATATAACATTTTTTAAGAGTTTTTCTTTGTAACTACAGCGTTTACGCGGAGTGATATTTTGATACACTTTAGCCATTCTATCGGGCAGAGAGCAGATAAAAGCACTTTGTCGGAAGAAAATATGTTGTAGCAATTTTGCTACAAGACGTAATAGAGGGCTGAAATGGTGCCGCAATTGTTCGGCAAGACATCATCGGTCGATGAAGCGTTCCCGAAGTTTTGCGGCAGTGCATCATCGGGCGATGAAACGTTCCCGCTGTTTTGCGACAAAACATCATCGGGTGATGAAACGTTCCCGCAGTTTTGCGACATGACATCATCGGGTGATGAAACGTTCCCGCAGTTTTGCGACAAGACATCATCGGTCGATGAAGTGTTCCCGAAGTATTGCAACGGAGAAATCCTCCAAAACAGAGTCTAAGTACATATTCTCTATACAATAATCTAAAAATGAAATCTAATGAAAAAAATTAATTCAGGTAGTTTTAGCTTTTATCGAAACAATGAGCATGGTCAGTATCATTCAGTGGTCAGAGAGGAAATTATAAAGGAAACTCCCGAAAAACTGGGAATTATCCCCTTTTATCAATCCTATGTGGATGCAGTAACCGCCGAACTGTCAGCTATTGAAGTAGAACAAGGCAGTCAGCACAGTAGAAAGATTGAAGATGCGGATATTTTGCGCGACCGCCTCTATCGGTCGTTTGTATTGCACATCAACTCCTGTCTGTTGAGTTTTGACTCAACGGTACAAGATGCAGCCGAAAGAATTTTGCGAATTGTAAATCAGGTAGGCGACATGCGCAAGCAACCCTACAACCAGGAGAGCAAAACATTAACGAGCCTTACAAGTCAACTCGAAAGTAATTATTCAGCTGATATTACAAGCTGTAATGCTGTTGTTCAACTTTCAAAATTGAAGGAAGCAAACGATTCATTTGTTGCCGACTTTGGTACGCGAGCTTCGGAAGTGTCAGCACGTATCAGCGGAGATGTAAGAGCAGCACGCGTAGTGGTTGATGCTATTTACAAAAACATTATCAGTGTAATAAACGCACTTGTTTTGCTCAATGGTGAGACCCAATACAGTACATTTATCGATAATGTAAACTATCAGATCGATTATTACAAAAACACCATCAACAACCGTCGCAGCAAAGGCAAAGACAAAACTGACAGCACTCCGACAATTTAGTGGACACAGTAAGTTGCTAATCTTCTTTACTTACTGTTTCACTCCCGCAAATGACCCAAACACCGGCAGACATTCTGCTTTAAGTTGGGCATTTGCGGGAGTTTTTATTTAGATAGCGAAAGTGAACAACAGCTTGAAGGCAAAAGCGAACAACCGCTTCAGGCGGTTTGTCGCGTTTACCAAGTACTGAATAAGTAGATAACAAGCGGATTTCACGACTTCCAAGTCGCGGACATAAATAAACGCGACTTGGAAGTCGCGAGACCCGGGTACAATGACTGTCTTTCAACTATATTTGCTCAATACTAATTATTTCAAGGGAGTTAAGAATGGAAATAAAGGTGTATATTTGTGAGGAAAATGAATAGGTTTGAAGGTGTTAATAATATTTCCCCTTTGTACATGTATAGTACATATATAGATTATAATACAAACAATTATCAAATTCATATGCAAAAAAACACAATTGAAATAATATCGTTCAAAATTAATTTGACGGATAAAGTACGACTTAATTTGACTTCAAAAATAATTAATGAAAGCACTTCAGATTTATTACTTTTTAGTGGACACACTCTAGACTTTGTTAATGACATAGAGTCGCTTAGAGAACAGATAAAAAACACAAAAACTGAAGTTATATTGGAATTAAAGGATATAAACTCAGATATGTTACGAAATTGTCTTTATAGAATATCTAAAGGAAAACTATTTAGTTTAAATACAAATCAGATATTTGCTACGTCTGGACAAATTGAAAATAATTACGAATTATGTCGTAGATTATTTTATGAGTTTGAGAGTCACAGAACATTATTAATTAATGGAATGAAAATATTGATATTGCAATGTGGTGAATTGAATATATTGAAAAATTATCAGAATGATAACAATCGAGTTGAGTTTCGTCTATCAGACGATTCTCTATTAAATGATATATTTGAGAATATTATTAGAACAACTGACATATTTTTGAACCCAATTCATACGCCAATGGGTAATCAAGGTAAAATGCACAAAAGGCGAGAATTTCTGTCTCAAAACGAGAAATATTATTTCTCGACAAGCAATACAAAGGAAAATTCGGTAGACTTATCTTTAGAAAGCCTTCAATATGCTTATCACAATGGCTTACCTATAGAACCGATTGAAGTTAAACAAATGACTAACTCAATATCGCGTATATTTGAAATTACATAGACTCCTTTATACGATGGTAAGTTTATTTGATACCATCCACCCCTAAATCCCCTGAAGGGGACTTAAAGAGTGGTTTCCGGGACTATACTCGTTTTAGTAAATGCGCTTCAGGAGTCGAAAGTAACTTCAAGCCCCTTCAGGGGTTTGGGGTGGATAGAAATCACAATAATTTATTAGAAACTAAAACAATTTGAACATGGAACAATTTAGAAAAGGGGACTTCATTCGTCTCAAAAATTTAGCAAATTACCAGGTTGATCGTTCATTTAACAAGGAAGTAAATATCTTTGAAATACTTGTCAAGGAAGATAATTATATAGAAGTGAGAAACTGCAAAAGTAAAATTCCTATTGCTGACATAGAACCAATTCCTGTTAATGGAAAAGACGATCTTCAAATATATTATCATCCTAATAATAGAATGGCCATTTATGTGAATCCCAATGACCCAGCCCCCATTCTTAAACTAGACAAGTCTTATTATTATGACGCTTTTAAAAGAACTTATTATTTAGATAAAAATTATCAAGAGATAATGAAAGAGCAAGGATTTCAATATGTTCATGAGATTCAACATTATATATTTGACGAGTTGGGTCATGATACATTAATGATATGCAGCAAGAATAGTTCCTTATTTCACTGAAAAAATAAAACAAAATAGTATGTCAAAAATCAATGATTACTTAGAGCGAAAAATCAATTCACAATTATTTGTAGGAGAGTTGATATATTTAAAAATTGCAGGCAATGATTCTGTTGGTTATATTTCAACAATCCAATACTTTAATGTTGATACACTATATGAAAAAAATAACAATAATGGAATACAACTTGATAGAGAAGTTTCTTATCCAGGTCATTTAAAAGAAAAGTTTAAATTCTTCAATAAAGAGTTACTGTTCAAAATAGAAGATAAATTAATCTCATTTACCCATACTAAAGAAATTCAATCTTTAGTATTAGAATTATTTAGCGAGAATATAAGCTGTTCTATTACAGTTGACGAAATTAAATATTTCCTTGTTGAAATAAAGGAAGGTAACTCTACAACTTATGATTTTAGAAAGGAGAATTAATTAATCGAACTGAATTTTAAATATATTGATATTTATGAGGGATTTTAGCGAGTTTGAAAAAGATATTATCAAACGAATCGTTTCGGAATGTGACAACGAAGGATTTTCAATTTCTGTGGATATTATCATTCAGGAAATGGAAAAGGTGGATATTATTGCAATAGAATGGGACAAAAGTTATACATATGCAAATTTTTATGGTAATATTGATGCTAAGTCATGTACAAAAGTGATCGATGTCATTTTCCTTCTTAAGTTTTTGGAAGAGAATCGATTTATTAATGTTCATATGAGGGATTTAGATGAAAATTATAGTTTATTTAGTCATGAAAGATATACAAAACGTAATGAATCCTATTGGCGTAGAGACGGTAGTACATATATGTTGAATACTAGTTATACGAATTTTACTAACTTGCATACCAATATTGGCAGGGAAATTCAACAGATTTCTAAAGGAGTAATATATGTATCATTTGCCTTAGAGGATCTAGTGAAAAATAATTTTAAAACAATTGAACAAAAACAATTGATAGAAGCTAAAAGGCAAACGAGATATTCACGTGGAGCCTTATACGCTTCTTTGATTGCTTTAATTGTTTCATTAGTTTCAACCATTTTTACAACATGTACTAATACAAAGATTGATAATAAGCAATTTAATCAAATCATACAGTCTATCGAGAAACAATCACATCAAAAGAAATAAAATCTGGAACGGTCAACGATCATTTCAAAGCAAAACCAATAAACCCAAATTCCAGACAATATTTTTACCTACCAACGATTATTTATCTCTCCAATTAACCATAAACATTCTGTCAATAAAAAATGGTTGAAAAACGAATTTGTATACCATTTTTTGCGTATTTTTGTGTTCAATTATAAAAAACCATACCAATATGAATATCACCGAACGTTTTTTGAAATATGTGAGTTTCACTACCACTTCCGATGAGAATACCAATATGACGCCCAGCACACCGGGGCAAATGATTTTTGCTAAATACCTGGTGGATGAGCTGAAGTCAATTGGGTTAACCGAAGTGGACGTAGATAAAAATGGCTATATAATGGCTACTTTGCCGGCTAATATCCAAAAAGAAGTACCTACCATTGGGTTTATTGCTCACATGGATACTAGTCCGGACATGAGCGGGAAAAATCCAAAACCACGCGTTGTTGCTAATTACGACGGAAACGATATCGTTCTTAACGAAGAAAAAGGCATTGTACTTGAAACTGCAAAGTATCCTGAAATTCTGCAATATATTGGTCAGGATATAGTGGTAACCGATGGCACTACGTTACTTGGAGCCGACGATAAAGCGGGTCTTACCGAAATTGTGAGTGCCATGGAGTACCTGGTAGCGCATCCCGAAATTAAACACGGAAAGATTCGCGTTGGCTTTACCCCCGACGAAGAAATCGGTCAGGGTGCCGACCATTTTGGTGTTGAGAAATTTGGTGCTGAATGGGCGTATACCATGGACGGTGGCGAAATAGGCGAGTTGGAATTTGAGAATTTCAACGCTGCTTCGGCAAAAGTAACCTTCAAAGGCGTAAACGTTCACCCGGGCTATGCCCGCCACAAAATGCTGAACTCTATGCGCGTGGCACACCAGTTTGCAAGCATGATTCCACGTCACGAAACACCTGAACATACCGAAGGCTACGAAGGATTCTTCCACCTTACCAATATGGAAGGAACGGTTGAAAAATCATCACTCAGCTATATCATCCGCGACCACGACCGCGATCGTTTCGAACGTCGTAAAAAAGAATTTGCACATTTGGTCAATAAAATCAATGCCGAGTTTGGTGATAGCACAGCCACATTGGAGCTTCGCGATCAATACTACAATATGCGCGAAAAAATTGAACCGGTGATGCACATTATCGACCTTGCCTTCAATGCCATGAACGATGTCGGCGTTACGCCAAAAGTAAAACCCATCCGTGGT
This sequence comes from Paludibacteraceae bacterium, assembly GCA_942493025.1. Classification (GTDB taxonomy): domain Bacteria; phylum Bacteroidota; class Bacteroidia; order Bacteroidales; family Paludibacteraceae; genus Paludibacter. The sequence continues at coordinate 901,942 of OW818663.1, read as the reverse complement.
GGAACCGATGGTTCTCGATTGTCGTACATGGGACTTCCTTGTCCGAATATTTTTGCCGGTGGTCATAATTTCCACGGTCGTTTCGAATTTGTACCCGTTCAATCGATGGAAAAAGCCATGCAGGTTATTGTAAAAATTGCCGAATCGGTTACACTAGATTAGTTCTCTCAGAAAATAATATAAAAACAGTCATCATACAATCCGACTTTTAGAAATGAAAACAACTCCATTTACTGACATTCATATTGCTTTAGGAGCGAAAATGCACGAATTTGCAGGTTATAATATGCCTATCGAATATCCAAGCGGAATAACCGACGAACACCTGACCGTACGCAGTGGCGTGGGTGTTTTTGATGTTTCGCACATGGGTGAATTCTGGGTAAAAGGCCCCAACGCATTGGCTTTTCTTCAGAAAGTAACATCGAACGATGTTTCTATTCTGCCTATCGGCAAAGCGCAATACTCTTGTTTCCCGAACGGGAAAGGTGGTATTGTTGACGACCTGCTGGTTTATCACTACGAAAGTAACAAGTACTTATTGGTAGTCAATGCTTCGAACATTGAAAAAGACTGGAACTGGTGCGTAGCTAACAATACCGAAGGAGCCATTCTCGAAAATGCATCTTATCATATGGCACAATTGGCTGTTCAGGGACCGAAAGCCACTGAACTACTTCAAAAACTAACTAAAGTTGACCTTTCCCAAATTCCCTATTATAGCTTTGCTGTAGGCGATTTTGCAGGTGTATACGAAGTTATTCTTTCGAATACGGGTTATACCGGTGCAGGTGGATTTGAGTTGTACTTCTACAACGAATACGGTCCGAAAATTTGGGAAGCCCTTTTCACTGCCGGAGCTGAATATGGCATTAAACCTATCGGACTGGGTGCGCGTGATTCGTTGCGATTGGAAAAAGGTTATTGCTTATATGGTAATGATATTGACGATACCACTTCACCGATTGAGGCAGGCTTGGGTTGGATTACCAAATTTGTAGACGGAAAAGATTTTATCGATCGCCCGTTGCTCGAAAAACAAAAGGCCGAAGGTGTTACCCGCAAGTTGGTTCGCTTTGAACTGAAAGAACGCGGAATTCCACGTCATGGCTACCAAATAGCAAATGAAAACGACGAGATTATTGGTGAAGTAAGCTCAGGTACCATGTTGCCAGATACAAAAGTAGGCATTGGTATGGGATATGTACAAGCTGCATACAGCAAGCCGGGTTCAACGTTCTTTATCAAGATCAGAGCAAAAAATCTGGAAGCTACCGTAGTGAAATAATCACTCTGTTATATCACTTATCACTTAAAAAAGGCTGTCACAATAATTGAGACAGCCTTTTTTATCATTACTAGATTAGATTACGGTGCTTCCGAAAACGGAATATTCCAGCTGCACCTCTGCCTTATCCGTGAAATCAAATTTCTACAAAGATTTGGCTACGCCGATTTTCAATTCGCCACTCTGTGGCTTTGCATTAGGTGCAGAGCACCGTCATATTTGTAGAAAGAAGTAATATTGTTTATCAAAGGTGCAGCGCACCGTAATATAGCATTGAAAGATATTGAGAGTGTAGTTGTAAAAACCTTACACATTAAAAGTAAAGTGAGTATTCCTTTTTTATCTAATACTCAATTATACTACATAAAAAAGGCTGTCTCAATAATTGAGACAGCCTTTTTTGTATCTATTCTGTAGCTTAAACTACATACGTTGTAGAAGCAGTATCGCCACCACGACCTGTCCAGTTGGTATGGAAGAATTCGCCACGTGGTTTATCAATGCGTTCGTAGGTATGAGCTCCGAAGTAATCACGTTGTGCCTGCAATAAGTTGGCAGGAAGTCGTTCGGTACGCAATCCGTCGAAGTAGCAAAGTGCCGAAGTCAATGCAGGAACTGGTATTCCGTTGGTAAGTGCAGCCGCACAAACACGACGCCATCCGGCCTGAGCATTCTCAACAATTGCTTTGAAATGAGGATCCAGTAATAAGTTTTCGAGTGTTGGGTTTTTATCAAAAGCTTTTTTGATATCGCCCAAGAACACCGAACGAATAATACATCCACCACGCCACATCAACGCAATGCCACCGTAGTTCAGGTTCCATTTATATTCGTTGGCAGCTTCCATCATCAGGTTGTAGCCTTGTGCATACGAAATAATTTTTGCTCCAAACAAAGCATCTTTTAAGTCGTCGATAAGTTGTTTTTTGTCACCTGTAAAGTTAACAGCAGGTCCGCTGATTACTTTAGAAGCTTTCACACGAATGTCTTTTTGAGCTGATAAACAACGCGCAAATACCGATTCGCCGATCAATGTCAATGGAATACCAAGATCAAGCGCCGAAACACCTGTCCATTTACCGGTTCCTTTTTGTCCTGCAGTATCCAGAATTTTTTCTACCAATGGCGTTCCATCTTCGTCTTTTACAGCTAAAATATCACGTGTGATTTCAATAAGGTATGAATCCAAATCTCCCTTGTTCCATTCTTTGAATACTTCGTGCATTTCATCAGCACTTAGTCCAAGTAGATCTTTCATTACCTGATAAGCTTCGTTGATAATTTGCATATCACCGTATTCAATACCATTGTGAACCATTTTTACAAAATGACCGGCACCACCTTCGCCTACCCAGTCGCAACATGGAGTACCATCTTCCACTTTGGCAGATACAGCCTGGAAAATATCTTTCACAGCAGGCCATGCAGCAGGTGAACCTCCCGGCATCATCGATGGGCCGAGCAAAGCACCTTCTTCGCCACCCGAAACACCGGTACCTACAAATAAAAGACCTTTACTTTCAACATATTTTGTTCTGCGGATCGTATCAGGGAAATGGGTATTTCCACCATCAATAATTATATCGCCCGCTTCAAGGTGAGGAAGAAGTTGTTCGATGAAATCATCTACGGCCTGTCCTGCTTTTACAAGCATCATTACCTTACGGGGTTTTGCCAATGAGTCACAAAGCTCTTTGACAGAATGTGCACCAATGAAGTTTTTTCCGGCACCGCGTCCTGCAATAAATTTATCAACTTTGTCTACCGAGCGATTAAATACACCAACAGTAAAACCTTTACTTTCCATGTTCAAGACCAGGTTTTCGCCCATTACGGCTAAACCGATTAATCCAATATCTGCTAGTTTTTTCATTTATAATTAGTTTATTATTTTGATATATAAAATGAATGAATACATTTTTAATTAAATCCTAACTTTCTCAGTTTATCAAGCACCAAAGCATCTACATTCTTTGCATGAATGGTAAACGCAGGAAACTCCCTACGCACAGGATAGTCACCACGTTGTTGTTCAAAGCTTTCGGTATCATTTCTAAAAACACGATCATCATTGCGGATATCGTAGGTGGAAAGAATTGCTGTTGAGATAATTTCTTGTTCTGTCAAACCAGCACCGTCGATTTCAAGAGTTGGATGTATAGGTAATTCAACCCCTTTTGGCTGCCAATTGTTCAGTCCTAGATTAAAAAAATCGCTAATAGCCTTCACACTCATTTGCGTTCCGGTAGCCTTTCCGTCTTTGGAATAGCCGGCGATATGCGGAGTTGCAATGGTGGTCAAAGATAACAATTCCAAATCGATTGCCGGTTCATTTTCCCAGCAATCGCATACAAAATCAGAAAGCAAACCATTTTTTAAAGCCGACTTTACCGCATTTGTTTCAACCACCTCACCTCTGCACGAATTTATCAGCACCGGTTTTTTCTTTAATTTTGAGAAAAAATCATCGTTCCCTAAATGAAAAGTGGCATCATCACCTTTCATATTCAGCGGAACGTGCAAAGTGATGATATCCGCCTGTTCCATTACTTGCTGCAGGCTCACAAATCCGGCTGAGCCTTCGGCCCGTTCGCGCGGAGGGTCGTTAAGCAACACTTTCATGCCGAGTATCTCGCACACATTGGCCACTTTACTACCTACATTGCCCACTCCCACTACGCCGATACACAAATCTTTCAATTGTAGTTTCTTTGTTTCAGCAAGTACGAATAAAGTTGAAGCAATATATTGTTCTACTGATTTTGAATTACAGCCCGGAGCATTTGTCCAGCTTATCCCGGCAGTCTGACAATAATCTGTATCGATATGATCATAACCAATAGTAGCTGTTGCAATGAACTTTACGCTTGAACCGGCTAATAATTTTTCGTTGCAAATGGTACGTGTTCTCGTCACAATGGCATCGGCATCTTTCACTACCTCGGGTGTGGTTTTAGCTCCCGGTAAATAAATTACCTCGGCTACTTCTTCGAAAGCTCCCTGAATATAAGGAATTTTATCGTCTATTATTATCTTCATTCTTTAGTAAGCGTCAATATTTCTATTTACTATAATACGATTTTACAATCTCTTCTAACACATAATTTGTTCTGGTAGCAGAATACATAGTACTCACACAGTCATTTTTGCCTTGCAAGGCTCCTACTAACTGTTGTACAAGAAGGAATGATATGTTTTCAGGATTTGTAAAACTGAATTCCTGTGTTCCTTCTTTGGTCGTTAATTCTACGCTTCCCAAATCAAAGCAAGAGAACTTTATCTTACCAGTCGTTCCATGTATTTCAATACAGTCCTCTTCTGATTTTTCATCTACAACAAAACACCAACTTCCACTCCCCACTACACCCGAATCAAACGAAAAAGCTGCAGAAACAGTATCCTCAGCCTTATAATACCCGGCAATATTAGCGCCTACTCCATTCACTTTTGTAACAGGGCCAAATACGAAATCTAAAAAATCAAATTGATGTGAAGCCAAATCATAAAAATGACCGGCTCCGGCAATTTCCGGGTTCACATGCCAACTTTGCTTATCCGGAAATTTATCCCGTTCGCCAAAAGCTTTATAAAGTTTCACATTGACTGTAAGCGGTTTGCCTATACTTCCGTTATCAACAAGTTCTTTTACTTTCAGAAAAGCCGGAAGTGTTCGACGGTAATATGCGACATGTAACGGCGTGCCTGTTTCTTCGGAAACACGTATCATTTCCATACATTCAGCATAATTCCGGGCCATCGGTTTTTCTACATAAACAGGTTTTCCCGCCTTCATGGCCTCAATAGCGTATAATGCATGTGAGTTGGGAGGTGTAGCTATATAAACAGCATTAACCTCAGAGTCATTTATCAACTCGCTGGCATCTGAATAAAACTTCGGGACATTATGTCGTCGGGCATAATCTTGTGCTAAAGCAACATTTCGACGCATTACGGCAACGAGTTTAGAGTTGACAACTTTATTGAATGCAGGTCCGCTTTTCAATTCAGTCACATTACCACAACCGATGATTCCCCATTTTATTTCCATCAAGCTATCAAAAAATTAATATTTAAACCTATCCTTAAATGCCCACAAGCCCAATGCAGGATTGGAAATATAGAATATCTCTTCGCCATCGGCCATAGTGTTATACCCATCGCGAAGTGTTTCAGGATTGTATTTTGCAGTCACTTCATCAATATCGGCATACTGGAAACCAACACTTTCAATTTCTTTTTGAGTGAGGTTCTCTGCTCCTTTTCCCGGACAATATGTAGTGCTGAAACGACCTTCGGACGAACCATGAATTAAATGCGCTGCAGCACTCAAATTGTTTCGAAGTTCTTCATTTTCATCACAAGCTTTCAGAGTTGCAGGTGTTCCAAAATAGCCATATTTTCGAATCAAACGATCTATCTCTTTATCTTCGCCAAATTCTTTCAAAGCCGGAGCCAACACAATCAGCTCTCCACCATCTTCAATTGCCATACGAGTCCGGTAGATGGATTTGTTGCCAAGCCATGTGCTTTTAAATTCCGTTGGATCAAGATAAACAACCACTTTCTTCAACGGTTTATCCAACATTTCAAAGTTAACCAACAAAGCCAGTTTAGCTGCTTTATCAAACACTTCAAAATCATCACCAATAAACAAGCCGCGGCATTTTATTTTTCCATCTGTTTTGTCCAACCCAACTACCGTTTGCACGTAAACAATTGGCATATGATTGGTAAAATGATCGGATGCATAATTAAAAATGCGACGAACCGGCGTATCAGCATGTCCCATCATTCGCTCCATACCGTAAGCAGCACCTACAAAGTGACTTTTATTGATGCCTTCTACCCCACCGGTGCCCACAAAAACGTTTTTGTTATAATTGGCCATTCCCACCACTTCGTGAGGTACAACCTGCCCAATGGATAGAATTAAGTCAAAATTACCTTCCAAAAGTAGTTTATTTACCTGAGCCGGCCAAGGAAATTCAACAGCACCCTCCGAAACTTCTTTTACAAATTCGGCTGGAACAGTACCTACAGTCACCACATCATTGCGCCAATCGTGTTCACGAATAAGCGAGGCAGGTAACGTACCGAACATATGAGCTATTTGAGCATCGGTCATGGGGCTGTGCGTACCCAAGGCAGGTAACACATCGGTCAAAGCACTACCAAAGTACTGCCATGTGAACTCAGTAAGTTCACCGGAACGGCTGGGTAGGCGGGTATAATCGGGAGGAATGGCAAGAACTTTATGTTTCTTACCAATTTTATCCAATGCTTCAAAAAGACCTTTTTTTAAGTCTTCGGCATTCAATTCGTGGTTTATTGAACCTATTTCGTAGTAAAGCATATTAATTTCATTTAAGGCTCAGGCAAAGGCGAAGGCACATAGCGTTTCATAGAGTCTGAGCTTATTAATATTAGGCAGATACAAAGTTGATTATTTTTCCAAATGATGAATTAATGCATTTATTTCTTCAATAACCTTTTTGTATCTTTCAATTATATTTTCAGATATTTCTGTTGATAAATAATTTTGCGATTCAGCTACCAGAATTTGACTCATTGACTCAAAAGCACTTCCTCTTGCAATCTTATAAAAACGAGTCTTATCCTTTGGTTCATATCTACCATAACCTTCAGCCAAATTATGAACTACAGAATTAGCAGCACGCTTTAATTGGTCAGTAAGTGCTAAACGCTCATCAGCCGGAAATTTCTTGATTATCGAATAAATATCAATTAATAGAAGAAAAGATTTTTGCCAAACACCCATATCTCGGAAATCATTGTATTTCTTTTCCATAAAACTATAGCTATTTATTTAATGTCTTTTTCTTTTTTTACTTATTCTTTATTTTGCCTAAGCCTTCGCCTAAGCCTTTACCTCTTCACTCTTGCATTTCCACCCCAAATACTCCAGACTTGCTCTTCGTCGGCTGGTTGCGCATAATCGGTTAGGAAAGTAGTGGCAAGTGCACCGGAAGCCCAACCAAATTGAGCCCATTTTTCTGATTCCCAACCTTTCAAGATGGCATAAAGCATGCCGCCCACAAAACCATCACCACCACCAATACGGTCGAGTACGTCTATTTTGCGGGGTTCTATGACTGTCCAGGTTTCACCATCAAGCATAATAGCTCCCCAGAGATGTTCATTGGTACTGATCACCTGACGCAAAGTGGTGGCATAAACTGATGCATTAGGGAAAGCTTCTTTCACACGACCAATCATGCCTTTAAATCCGTCAATTTCAGCTTCGATACCTTTTCCGCCGGCTTCCGGTCCTTCAATTCCCAAGCAGAGTTGGAAATCTTCTTCGTTACCAATTAAGATATCAGAAACAGAAGCTATTTCGGTGAATATATCACGTAACTCCTGATCACGTCCTTTCCAGAAAGAAGCACGATAATTTAAATCGAACGATATGCGTGTTCCGTTTTTCTTGGCAAAGCGGGCTAATTGCAGACAAAACTCGCTTGTTTCGGGCGATAATGCTCCAATCAAACCGGATAAATGTAATATTTGAACACCATCTTTTGCAAAGATACGATCTAAATCAAAATCCTTTACGTTCAATGTGCGTCCTACTTCACCGGCTCGGTCGTTCAACACACGTGGACCGCGTGAGCCGTAACCGCTATCGGCAATATTAAACTGATGACGATATCCCCATGGATCACCTTGCTCAACTTCAACGCCTTCGTAATCCATATTACGACTACGCAAGTCACTTTTAATCATTTGTGCAATGGGGCTATCTTTTACGAAAGTGGTCAACACTTTTACGGGAAGTCCTAAATAGGAGGAGATACTCGCCACATTTGTTTCAGCACTCGAAACCTCCATTTGGAATAATTTACTACTATGAACAGGTTGTCCGTTTACGGGCGTAATGCGAACTCCCATGCTGGTAGCTACCAATAAAGAGTACGCGCAATTTTGTTTTAATTCAATGCTCATGATATTAGATTTAAAGCACTATATTTTCTCCATTGGCTAAAATGGAAAAAATATAGTTGCTAGATTATAATTATTATTCAAATACATTGTCTTAAAGTCCCCAAAAACAGGAGATTTAAAGGGACTAAAACAATGTTCTCGAGATACCTAATTCCAGACCTCTTAGTTCAGCCATTCCTCTAAGCATGCCGATACCGGAGTACCCGGGATTCGTTTTTTTGTGCAAATCGTCCAACATTTGATGTCCGTGATCGGGACGCATTGGAATATTGCGTTTATAAGTATACTGAACAACCAGCAAAGCTTTCATTGCTTCGTACATATCTACGTCGCCCTCCAAGTGGTTGTCTTCATAAAAATCACCATCCTCGTTACGACGGGTACTGCGGAAATGAACATAATACAAACGTTCGCCAAATTCGCGTAACATCGACGTCAAATCATTTACCGACGAAACGCCAAATGAACCGGTACACAAACATATGCCGTTAGATAAACTCGGAACAGCTGTAAAAAGTTTACGAACATCCTCGGCTGTACTCAAAATTCTTGGTAAGCCGAGAATAGAGCGTGGAGGATCATCAGGATGAATGGCCATTTGTACGCCCACCTCATCGGCTACAGTTGTAATTTCGTTGATAAAATAGAACAAGTTATTACGCAATTGATCATCGGTAATTCCGTCGTAGGTGTCAAGTGCTTTTTGGAATTGCTCAATCGTAAAGCTTTCCTCAGCTCCCGGCAAACCGGCAATCATATTGCGAACAAGCGTTTCCTTTTCCTCTTCAGTCATGCCATCAAATCGGGCTTTGGCTTTAGAGATTTGCTCTACGGTGTAATCTTTTTCAGCATTTGGACGTTTCAATAAATACAAATCGAACGCCACAAAAGCCGCCATTTCAAAACGCAATGCTTTCGATCTATCGGGCATGGTGTAAGCCAAATCGGTACGTGTCCAGTCAAGAATCGGCATAAAATTGTAGGTCACAATAAAAATACCGCATTCAGCCAGGTTACGAACACTTTGTTTGTAATTTTCGATATATTGTTTGTAATTTCCGGTGCGCTTCTTGATGTCCTCGTGCACCGGAACACTTTCCACTACCGACCAAATTAAGCCCGCTTCAGCAATTATTTTCTTCCGATACTTAATGGCTTCAATTGGCCATACTTCCCCATTAGGGATCTGGTGTAATGCCGTAACAATGTCGGTTGCACCTGCCTGACGAATGTCCCAAAGTGATACAGGATCATTCGGCCCGTACCATCTCCACGATTGTTTACATAAATACATAATCTAATTGACCCCTAACCCCTAAAGGGGAATAAAGCTAGTCTATTCTCCTTCAGATAATAAGGGGATTTTTCTAAATATTACTCCTAAAACCTTAATTCATTAAACAAATAAAAATATAAAACTTACCTAGTTCCCCTTTAGGGGCTAGGGGTTTAAATACAAAAAGCATCAAATCCACCATCAATAACCGTAAGCGTTCCGGTTACAAATTTAGAGGCATCGCTGGCTAACCAATGTAAGGTTCCAAGCAATTCTTCTGGCTCACCAAAACGACCAAAAGGTGTATGGGCAACAATTGTATTGCCACGAGCGGTTAATGAACCATCTGGATTAGTGAGCAATGCACGGTTTTGTTCCGAGATGAAAAAGCCCGGTGCCATAGCATTTACACGTAAACCTTCGCCATATTTTGTTGCCAGTTCAATGGCTAAGTATTTGGTAAAATTAGTAACAGCAGCTTTAGCAGCACCGTAACCAACCACACGGGTTAAAGGACGAAGAGCAGATTCTGAAGAGATATTGATAATATTCCCTTGCTTTTGTTCTACCATTACTTTAGCAAAAACCATCGTAGGAATAACCGTACCAAACAAGTTCAAATCAACTACTTTTTTAAATGCATCCACATCTAGATCGAAAATTGTTTTGTCCGGTCCGATGGTAGCACCCGGCATGTTTCCACCTGCACCATTTACCAACACATCAATCCGACCATATTTAGCCACAATGTCAACAGCATTTTGTTCCAACACAGCCTTGTCATTTACATCCGACTGTAAAAACAAAGCTTCATGTCCCTTCGCTTTTATATTTTCAACAAAGCTTTCGCCATGTTCTTTATTTCTGGCCAGTACAACCACTTTTGCACCTTGTTCGGCCATGTATTCGGCCATTTTTCCGCAAAGTACTCCGGTTCCACCGGTGATGACTACAACTTTGTCTTTTATATCAAAAAGGTTTTTCATTGCACATATTTTTTAGATTCCCGGCCTCCATCGGCAGACGAAGACCGGGGTTATTTTTATAAATTAAACAAACGTTTCAGATGACGATCGTAGATATTCTCTTCTACGCATGCCCCAACTACGTCTGCATGTTTCTCGAGCAAACCCGTATAAGTTGTGCCCAATTCGGCAGCAACTTTATAGGCCACGTGAATCAATTGACGGAAATTCGGATTATAATCAGGATGTCCAGGAATATGTCGCAAAGTATTGGCAAATTTATCACTACTCCAGCTGTTTACTTCAACTACCGAAGGAAGTTTTGATTCATCAATATCAATTACATCGGCGTACGGTGCACACAACTCGTCTTTCCGTCCAAGTGAATTGGCATAAATCTGTTTTGCCAACACAAGTCCATCACCTCCGGCAACTGCCAGCCCGATAACTTCTTCGAGCCAGGTAGTTCCCGCTGTTTTTACGTGTAATCCTTTGTCGTGTTTAAGAATAACAGCAGCCATTATCGGATAAATAGAGAATTTATCACTTCCGGAGTGTACGCTTAATTTAATTTCGGCAGGAAGACCAAATTCTTTGACGCAATAATCAAGCACCAATACATCTTCTTCAAATTCTTTGGCAAATTGATCTAAATCACCGGTATAATCTACCCCTTTGTTGAAACGTCCGGTAAATTTCGGTGCGATGGTTTGAACAGGCACCCCTTTATCGGATAACATTTTCAGGATAAATAATAACTCAACCGGAGTCTGCGGACTTTCAACTTCGTCCATCGATACTTCAGTGACAAAATTTTCAGCCCCTTTTTCTTCTTTCAGGAATGTATAAATTTCAGCAGCCTGCTTGGTGGCAGCTAAGAACTTAGTGGCAATCTTGCGCAATAATTCATCGGTAACAACCAGTGGATGTCCGATACCCGGAACTTTTAAATCCCCGATATACTTAGCACAAGAAGCCACGAAAGCATTTACATCTTCCGGACTGCTTTCCTTACCGATAAAAGAAGCTACATCCAACGTAAAGAAGTCAGCAGTGGCAACAAAAGGTGCCACTGTTGACAAATTTATATGATCGGCATCAACAAAATACTTTCCCGTAAAACCCAATGTAGCTACTGCTGCATCAGCTTCTTTGCGAACATCCGCCGGATGAGAATGAACATAGATATGCTCACGATTCGATTTATTCCAAACGGGGCAAATATCCAAACCTGATTGGTTTGTTTTTACGATTGCCCTGAGTTGTGCAACACCTTGATGAGAAAACCTGTCGCCAAGTCCAATACTGAATTTTCCTAATTTCATGATAAAAAAATTAATTGGTTAATATATAACAATTCAAATCATTTAATTCAAAAAAGTGTGTAAGCAATAGAACGTTTGAAAATAGTTAGTCGAAAAAGATACTCCTTATTATAATGTTACTCCTGTTTTAAAAATCGCAATTTCGCGATAATTTTTCTTTTCATTATTTACCAATTCACCACTTGCCACACTGACAATGTAATCAACAAAACGATCCTTAACTTGTTCGATCGATTCGTTTTCAACAATGGTTCCGGCATTAAAATCTATCCAACCGCGTTTTTTATTGTACAATGCAGTATTAGTAGAAATTTTCATCGTAGGTACAAAACTTCCAAACGGAGTACCACGACCGGTAGTGAATAACACCATATGACAGCCACTTGCAGCCAACGCTGTAGCAGCTACTAAATCATTGCCCGGGGCACTTAGCAAGTTCAATCCTTTCGTTTTCAGACGTTCACTATACATAAGCACATCTTTCACCAGTGATTTTCCACATTTTTGAGTGCAGCCAAGTGATTTTTCTTCCAGCGTTGAAATACCACCTGCTTTGTTTCCCGGCGATGGATTTTCGTAAATAGGTTGATTGTTTTGCTCGAAATAATGTTTGAAATCATTGATCAACAAAACTGTTTTGTCAAACATATTTCTGTTCACACAACGGTTCATCAAAATAGTTTCAGCTCCAAACATTTCAGGCACTTCCGTCAAAATGGTACTACCACCCTGAGCAATCAGGAAATCGGAGAAAACTCCCAACAAAGGATTTGCAGTAATTCCCGAGAAACCGTCGGAACCACCACATTTCAGACCGATTTTCAGTTCTGAAATTGGCACATCCACGCGTTGATCTTTCGATACAACTTCATAAATTTCGCGCAACAACTCCATGCCTGTTTCGTCTTCGTCATCCACTTTTTGCGTTTCCATAAATTTGATACGCGATTCATCTATATCGCCCAACATTTCGCGGAAAGCTTTTACCTGATTGTTTTCACAGCCTAAGCCTACGATTAATACACCACCGGCATTGGGATGCATTACCATATCGCGAAGAATTTTACGGGTATTCTCATGATCCTCGCCCAATTGCGAACAACCGTAGTTATGCGGGTAAGCTACAATAGCATCCACACCTTTACCTTGAGTTTCAGCACGAAGCGTTTCGGCAAGGGAGTTAATAGTACCATTTACACAACCTACCGTTGGGATAACCCAGATTTCGTTCCTCACCCCTACTTCGCCATTTGCACGTTTATAACCTTTGAAAGTAATGTCTTTTTTAGGTATATCCAACGAAACTTCATGTGGTTGATATTCATAATCAAGCACGCTATCCAGGTTGGTTTTAATCGTTTTTTCGTTTACCCAATCTCCCTGAGCAATGTCCTCACGAGCGTGTCCGATTGGATAACCGTATTTGATGATATGCGATTTAGCCGGCAATACACTCAAGGCAAATTTATGCCCGGCCGGTATGTCTGCATTAATAGTTATTTCTACTCCGTCAACAGTTATTTTCTCAGCTTTTTTCAAGTCTACCAAAGCCACTGCAACATTGTCGGAGACATTTATTTTTATATATTTCATTTTTAGTAAAGTAAACGGGTTTATGTGTAAACTGATACACAGCCTATTATTTAGTCAACAAGCATACGAGCAAACATCACATTTCCCCGTATACTTTAGACTAAATATGTATTTAAATAATTGCTTTTACAGTTTCGTACATACCTTTTTCCTGAATAGAGGTCAAATTTTCAACTATTTTGGCAGTCAATCCTTCAACAAGATTCAAATCTTCGCCCCAGATAAAATCTGCAGCTAAAACGCCCTGAGCAACTTTTGCCACATCGCCGGTACTCCAAAGTTCTGTCAACAAGTCGGTAATGGCTTTGTCATCGTTAGGTACAATCTCTACATCGCCACGTTTACCTCCTTTGTAGTAAGTAATAATACCGGCTAAACCAAGCACCAATCCTACAGGTAATTTACCCTGACGCTCCAGATAAATTTTCAAACCTGGTAAATCGCGGGTTTTAAATTTAGGGAATGAATTAAGCATAATGCTTGTGTAGAAATGTTTTACAAAAGGGTTTTTGAAACGATCAAGCACATCAGCACCGAATTTTTCGAGTTCTGCTTTTGGTAAATCCAGTGTCTCAAGCAATTCATCAAACATTACTTTATCCACAAATTTCGCAATAACATCATCTTTAAGACCTTCGCTAACAGTATCAATACCTGACAAATACGCTACCGGAGACATAACAGTGTGAGGTCCGTTGAGCAAAGTTACTTTACGCTCATGGTATGGTTTTTCACTTGGAACAAACAATACATTCAATCCGGCTTTATCAGCAGGGAATTCTTTTGCCACCGACTCCGGAGCTTCGATTACCCACAAGTGAAAGATTTCTGCTTTCACTACCATTTTGTCTTCCAACTGTACTTTCTCAAGAATTTCATTGATCGTATCACGTGGATAACCCGGTACAATACGGTCAACCAACGTACAATAAACACCACAAGCGTTTTCAAACCATTGTGCAAACTCTTCGCCCAAATTCCAGAATGCGATATATTGTTCGATACATTCTTTTAATTCTGTTCCGTTATGGAAAATCAATTCGCAAGGCAACATTATCAATCCCTTATCCATTGCACCATCGAAAGTTTTGAAACGATGATAAAGCAATTGCGTTAGTTTACCGGGAAATGAACTAGCCGGTGCATCATCCAGTTTACATGATTCATCGAAAGCAATACCAGCTTCGGTAGTATTCGAAATCACAAAACGCATGTCGGGGTTTTCGGCTAATTTTAGATAATCCTGAAATTGAGAATAAGGATTAAGACAACGACTTACAACATCAATTAATTCAATGCTATCAACAGGTTGTCCTTTGTCTAAGCCTTGAAGATTAAGGTGGTATAAACCATCCTGATCATTCAGCATGTCAATCATTCCATTCGCCAAAGGTTGAACGATAACAACACTTGAATTAAAATCTGCTTTGTTATTCATGTTGAACACAATCCAGTCGACAAATGCTCTTAAGAAATTACCTTCTCCAAACTGAATAATACGTTCCGGATAAGTCTTAGTTACATTGGCCGATTTTCTACTTAATTTTTCCATGAGAGAGAACTTTTTTTTTATTTGTTTATATATTAATTAGTTGAACTTTATATTTATTGTGTATAGTTACGAGTTACTAGTTACAAGTCTGTTTATTTGAATATTGTTTTGAAAAAACATATCGTTAAACTTTCTGATTTAAACTGGAATAGATACAAGATGCAGGCTCGTAACTTGTAACTAGTAACTTGTAACTAATACCTATTTTTATTCCCTGAATCTTGAATAATAATCGATATTCTCTTTCATCAAAATATCAATAGGGACATAATTAATCGTGGAAACTTCTTGCTTAAAAATCAATTCTTTACACATATCGCGAACCGTGCAATAAGCTTGCTTTTCCGGACGTTGAGCAATTAAATAAGCAATCATATCCTTTTTGAGGTAGTCCACATTTTGCTCCAACAAGTCATATCCAATCAATTGAACATCCAACTTGTTCAACGACTCCAAATGCATAGCCAGGCGGTACGCTTTTGAATTAAAGGTGATGGCTGCTTTTATATTCGTATGTTTCTCAAATACTCCGCGCAGCACTTCCAGGTTTGCCACTTCATCATCATCTTTAAACTCCACATTTATCAGTTCCAGCTTGTCGGCAAGACCATTATCGTTAATGTATTGCATAAAACCACTATTCCGGTTCAGGGTTTGATTAGACATCGCCCCTTTTCTCTGAGTTCTGATAATCAGAATTTTATTATTCGCACAACCCGAATGAAGCAATAACTTAGCAGCAATGTACCCGCTTTGAAACGAATGCTGCCCATAATAGGTCACAAAGTCCGTTTCCTCAATCATAGAGTCGATATATGAAAACGGGATATGGAGCTCGGTTAATTTTGATGTAAATTGCAATGCCTCATTCCTGAAAATCGGTGCAATAAATACCGCATCGGGCTTTGTTTCCAAAATCTCATTGAAAGCATCAATAAAAGTGTGTGCATCAAACTGATTAAAATACTTTTTCTCAATCTGAACGTTGTGGTGAAGAAACTCATCGGCTGCCTGGTTAAACCCATCATTTATACTTTGCCAATAATCAGTAGACTGATGCGCCGGAAATAAACATACAAAACGATAGTTTTTTTTAGAGGCCAACGAACGTGCCATCAAATTTGGTGTATAATTTATCTCTTCCAGCACTTTGTTTACAGCTTCTAGACTCTTCGCCGAAACATCACCACGCTGATGCAACACGCGATCCACCGTTCCCTCCGAGACACCGGCTAAAACGGCAATGTCTTTTATACGTATTTTTGACTTTATTTCTTTCATTTATGGTCTAAATTTCAAATCCGTGTTCGCACACAGAAAAAATTACTTGCAAAAGTAATACATATTTTCTAACTACAAAATGATTAATCAGAATGTCTTAGCGATTGAGTGAAAATTTATTCCGATTCGTATAAAAGATAGAATTAAATTGCAATGAAGCTAAACAAATAAGTATGCTATTTATAGGAGGAACAGCAACAAAACAGGACTAAACTACGTTTGATTTCTGTCGGTACACAAACAGACAGAGTCTCTATTAAAAGACGAATAACACGCCAAAATTGTACTTTGACTTCAATTGATCCATATCTTATTTCCACACATTAATTCACTATCTTGTTATATTGCTGATATACTGCACAATAAAAACACTGCATAATAATTCAAATTTACACACAACCTAAAAACATGTTGTACAACATAAAAACGAAGCCCTATTATCATTTTTATTATTAGTAATTTTGGTCAACCAATTTCAAAGCAGTTTGAATAAACAATATTTAACTCACAACAGGTGTTCAGTTATCATTTTCATTCACCAACTGCAATCAATTATCAAAATAAATAAAACAACTCAAAAATAAAAAAATGAAGACAAACTATGAGATTCGCTATGCTTCTCATCCCGAAGATGCGAAAAAGTATGACACAGCACGTTTACGTAAAGAACATTTGATTGAAACTATTTTTACAACAAATGAAGTAAACATGGTTTACACGCTTTACGACAGATTAGTGGTAGGTGGTGCAATGCCTGTAAACGAAACATTGAGTCTTGAAACCATCGACCCGTTGAAATCTGAATTTTTCCTTTCGCGTCGCGAATTTGGAACGTTCAATGTAGGTGGAGCCGGTAAAATAACGGTAGATGGTGTTGTGTACGAATTGGGTTATAAAGAAGCATTGTACATCGGTGCGGGCGATCGCGTCGTAACTTTCGAAAGTAATGATGCTGCTCATCCTGCTAAATTTTATTTCAACTCTGCTCCTGCTCACAAAACTTTCCCTGATAAAAAAATCACGAAAGCCGATGCGGTTGTTGCCGAAATGGGATCATTAGAAGGTTCAAATCACCGCAATATCAACAAAATGCTTGTTTGTCAGGTTTTGGAAACATGCCAATTGCAAATGGGTATGACAGAACTGGCTCCGGGTAGCGTTTGGAACACCATGCCGGCGCATACACACAGCCGCAGAATGGAAGCATATTTCTATTTCGAAGTTCCCGAAGGACAAGCAGTTTGTCACTTTATGGGCGAACCTACCGAAACGCGTCACATTTGGATGAAAGGCGACGAAGCCGTAATTTCTCCTGAATGGTCAATCCACTCGGCTGCAGCCACCAGCAATTACACATTCATTTGGGGTATGGCCGGCGAAAATCTTGATTACAGCGATCAGAATTTTTACAAACACACCGAATTACGCTAGGAATTTTAATAAGAATATACATTTATAATTAAATAAGAATATGAGTCAATTTAGTTTAGAAGGAAAAGTTGCATTAATCACAGGTGCATCGTATGGTATTGGTTACGGACTGGCAACTGCCTATGCTGCTGCCGGAGCAACAATTGTATTTAATGATTTGAGCCAGGAAAGCGTTGATAAAGCAATTGCTGCTTACAAAGCTGATGGTATCACTGCTCACGGTTATGTGTGCGACGTTACCGACGAAGACGGTGTATATGCCATGGTTGAAAAAATCACCAAAGAAGTAGGTGTTATTGACATATTGGTTAACAACGCAGGAATTATCAAACGTATTCCGGCTATCGAAATGTCAGCTAAAGATTTCCGTCAGGTAATTGATATCGATTTGAATGGACCATTTATCGTTTCGAAAGCTGTAGCTCCGGGAATGATTGCAAAAGGTGCGGGAAAAATCATCAACATTTGCTCTATGATGAGCGAATTAGGACGCGAAACAGTTTCGGCCTATGCAGCAGCAAAAGGTGGTTTGAAAATGTTGACAAAAAATCTTGCCTGCGAATGGGCTGAATTCAACATCCAGGTAAACGGAATCGGACCAGGTTATATCGCCACTCCACAAACAGCTCCATTGCGCGAAGATGGTCATCCATTCAATACATTTATCATTGGTCGTACGCCAGCTGCACGTTGGGGAACACCAAAAGACCTTGAAGGGCCTGCAGTATTCTTAGCTTCAGAAGCTTCTGACTTCGTAAACGGACATATTTTGTATGTTGATGGTGGTATTTTGGCATATATTGGAAAACAGCCTAAATAAGTAGTTAGTTACAAGTGGTTAGTTACAAGTCTTTTGACCTTGAAGCTACTCTAAAAGAATATCAATAATTATTTATTATTACTTCAATTAGCGCAATAAAAAAGTTATGAAAAAAATAACATTATCTATAATTGCTTCACTTTTGTTTATTTCTACCGTTGTTGGTCAACGTTCTATCGTGCTCACTAACCCCTCGGCAAAAGATAGAGCCGGCGAAATGGTAGAAGTAAATGCTTTGAAACTGAAAGCAAATTTCCAGTCGAAATCATACATTTTAAAAAATGATAAAAACGAAGAAATTGCTTATCAACTTAGCTACAATGGCAAGAAAAAAGCACAATCGCTTATTTTTCAAGCCACTGTAAAGGCAAATTCATCAACAACTTACACACTTACCGAAGGTAAACCGGCAACTGTAAAGCCCAAAACGGCTGCATTTTTTGTGCCGGAACGAAAAGACGACATGGCATGGGAAAATGACATAGCGGCTTATCGCATGTATGGACCGGCTTTAGCCAAGGAAAACCCTAGTAACGGGGTGGATATGTGGGTAAAAAGAACTGATGAAGTATTTATGGCAAAAATGTATAATGACGAACTTCATAACAAATTATCGTATCATCTCGATCGCGGTCAGGGAATGGATTGTTATAAAGTGGGACATACCTTAGGTGCAGGGGGCGTTGCTCCTTACGCTGCCGATTCATTGTGGGTTGGAAATCAATTCAGCCGCTACAAAATATTGGAGGTAGGTCCGCTTCGTTCATCATTTACCCTTACCTACGATTCGGTAAAAGTTGGAACTGTTTATTACAAACAAGAAATCACCATTACCACCACTGCCGGTTCAATATTGAACAAAGCTGTAGTGAAATTCACCGGACCATCTCAAAAAATGGAGTTGGGAACGGGTATTTTCTTGCACGATGGAAAGGGCAACCTTCAACTAAACGCTGCTAATGGAACTGTTGCTTACGCAGAAGAAGCCATTTCGGAGTTTAAAATTCCATCGGGGCGCGATTATGTAGGTGTTTTTGTTCCAGCTCAAACCAACAAAGCTATTCGCAAAGATGTACATGGATTACTACTCACAAATTACCGCGTGGGTGATAAATTCACTTACTACTTCGGAGCCGGTTGGAACAAATGGTTATTCCCAACCGACGAAGATTGGTTTAATGCACTAAACAACTATCGCGAGTCGGTACTCAATCCAATAAGTGTGAAATTGAAATAAAATTCTTTTTCTCCTATCAAACAATCCTCGTTCACTTAACCTGAACGGGGATTTGTTTTTTTCATTCGGCTAAAATGCGTAATTTTGTGCCATTGTTCAACTCTACAACCCGATTAACATGATCATTCTACATATTGAGACATCAACCAACATATGTTCCATTGCCATAAGCGAGAACGGCCAGTGTGTATTCACCAAATCCGATTCGGAAGGCATGAATCATGCTGCTTTACTCAGCGTTTTTATAGCCGAAGCAATGGAGTTTTTGAAATCAGCTTCCAAAAAACTCGATGCCATTGCAGTGAGCAGTGGTCCCGGTTCATACACCGGTTTGCGAATTGGAGTATCAACAGCCAAAGGACTTTGTTACGGTTTAGACATTCCGTTAATCGCTGTCAGCACGTTGGAAGTACTGACTGCAAATGCTTTACTAACTGCTGAGATCGGTGCCAATACACTGTTTTGCCCGATGATAGATGCCCGCAGAATGGAAGTGTACGCTGCATTTTACAATCAGGAGGGAATACTTCAACGTGAAATTTCGGCCGATGTCATCGACGAAAATTCGTACAGCGAGATACTTGAAAATCACAGCGTTTATTTCTTCGGAAACGGTGCTGAAAAATGTAAAACAACGCTCACACACCCCAATGCAAGATTTATTGACGGCATGTACCCATTGGCCCAAAACATGATCGTGTTGGCCGAAAAAGCGTATGCTGAAAAGAAATTTGTAGATGTAGCTTACTTTGAACCTTTTTATTTAAAAGAGTTTTATACAACGGCAGCTAAAATTTAAGTTCAATGTCAGATACAAAAAAGAAGGTTATTGAAAACGAATTTTCAATAACCTTTTTTTGTCTATATTTTGATTGAATGCTATTTATCTCTGCCCTCGTAAAAGTTTATATAGGCTAAATTCACCATTCTTGTTCCTCCCGGAGTTGGGTAATTTCCGGAAAAATACCAGTCGCCCGAATGATTAGGACAGGCCTCATGCAAGCCTTCTATAGACTGATACACTAATTCTACAGGACAATCCACCTCAGCTGGAGTCAGCATTTGAGCTATTTTCTTCGAAATATCTTCCATTGTAAATGGTTTATAAATCTCAGTCACATAGTTTATTATTTCTTCTTTTGGCAAAAACTCCTGAGCCTTTGACTTCACATATACCTCATCGATAATATCTTGTCGTCCCGTTTCTTTCAACAATTCAATGGCTGCTCTGAACGCGCAAAACTCATTCATTCTTGCCATGTCGATACCATAATAATCGGGGTAACGAATTTGAGGAGAGGAAGATACGATAACTATTTTCTTAGGTTCCAATCTGTTTAAAATTTTCAGGATACTTTGCTTCAGTGTTGTACCACGCACAATTGAATCGTCAATTGCCACCAGATTATCCACTTTTCCACGACGGATAGAGCCGTAGGTTACATCGTAAACGTGTGTAGCCAAATCATTTCTTTCGTCGTTGGTAGAAATAAACGTACGAAGTTTAATGTCTTTAATCAGTACTTTTTCAACCCGGGCAGCTTGACCGGAGGCTGCTTTAATACCATCCATCATCCCGAAAAATGCCACTTCGGCCGTATTGGGAATAAATGAGAATACAGTATTTTCAACATCATTTCCAATGGCTTTCAAAATGGGTTGCGCCAGCTGCGCTCCCAGTTTTTTACGTTCCTTGTAAATATCGATATCACTACCTCTGGAAAAATAAATACGTTCGAAAGAACACTTGGTCAACTCTTTAGAAGCGCGACGAATGGTTTCGAACTTCACGGTGCCATCCTTTTTAATAATCATGGCTTCGCCCGGTTGCAATTCTTTGATGTCTTCTTCTTTGACGTTCATAGCAGTCTGAATAACAGGTCGCTCTGATGCTGTCACAACGATTTCATCGTCAATATAATAGAATGCCGGTCTGATGCCTTTCGGATCGCGAAAAACGAAGGAATCACCATGTCCCAACATACCGCAAATGGCATAACCACCATCCCACATTTTTTCCGATTTGCGGATAAACGAAGCAATATCAAGATTTTCCTCGATCTTGCGGGTAATAGTTATATCGTTTGAGTAACGTTGTTTGATTTTATCGTATTCTTTTTGCACTTCCTGATCGAGTCCAAAGCCCAATGATTCAAGCATCAAGAACGTATCGCCTTTATCGCGGGGATGTTGTCCTTTCAGTGTCAAATGGTCAAAAAGCTCGTCTACATTTGTCAGGTTGAAATTACCAGCGAGTACCATTGTCCGGTTTTTCCAGTTATGGCGACGCAAGAATGGATGCACGTAAGACAAACCGCTTCTTCCTGTAGTACTGTAGCGCAAGTGCCCCATATACAGTTCACCGGCAAAAGGCAGCAACTCTTTCGATTTTTGAACATCAGCATACACCTCGCTTGGAAAACTCGACATCTTTTTATTGATCTCTGCAAATATTTCCTGGATAGCATTTTTTCCTTCCACACGTTCACGCCAAATATATTCCTCACCGGCAGGCATATCGAGTTTTACGGTAGCAATCCCTGCTCCCTCTTGCCCGCGGTTATGTTGCTTTTCCATAAGCAGGTACATTTTTTGCAAACCGTACTGCCAAGTTCCATATTTTTCCTGATAATAATCCAAAGGCTTTAAAAGCCTTACCATTGCTATTCCGCACATAAAAATTTATTTTGAAAATTTGAGAATCTGATATTGAAACAATTAAGTAGCAAACTCAGACATTAACAATAAAACAAAAAACCCCAACAATGACGAAGGGGTTAATTATACTACTCAACAGTAACCGATTTGGCCAGATTGCGCGGTTGATCCACGTTACAACCCTTGACAACGGCTATATGATATGCAAATAATTGTAAAGGTATTGCCGCCAACAAAGGCACTAAACATTCCTCCGTTTCAGGAATACTAATGCTATAATCGGACAGGTTTTTTACCACCACATCACCTTCGGTAATTATGGAGATAATTTTACCCTTTCGAGCTTTAATTTCTTGTATATTACTTACTACCTTTTCGTACATACCCACACTTGGAGCAATAACTACCACAGGCATTTCCTGGCTAATCAAAGCGATAGGACCGTGTTTCATTTCAGCTGCCGGATACCCCTCAGCATGAATATACGATATTTCCTTCAACTTCAAAGCACCTTCCAGCGCTACCGGGAAATTGTAACCACGTCCCAGATAAATAAAGTTTTGAGCATAAGTAAATGTTTTTGCAAATTCAGCAATGCTCGCATCTTGTTTCAACAGGTGAGTAATTTTTTCCGGGATACGTGCTAATTCACCTACAATCTTCAAATACTGTTCTTCAGACAGGGTTCCTTTTTCTTTACCAATCATCAACGCAAGCATGGTAAGAACAGTTACCTGCGCTGTAAATGCTTTTGTAGAAGCAACACCGATTTCAGGACCGGCGTGAGTATAACAACCGGAATGTGTGTTACGTGGAATCGATGATCCAACCACATTACAAATACCAAAAATAAATGCACCGTGTTCTTTTGCCAATTCTACGGCAGCCAATGTATCGGCAGTTTCGCCAGATTGTGAGATGGCAATCACTAAATCATCCTTATTGATAACCGGTTTGCGGTAACGAAACTCTGAAGAGTATTCAACTTCAACGGGGATACGGGCAAATTCCTCGATAGCATATTTTCCAATCAAGCCCGAGTGCCACGAAGTACCGCAAGCAGTAATGATAATACGTTTCGCATTCAGGAATTTTTCTTTATTATCGATAAATCCGGCCAGCGTAATATTGTTTTCGTCAACATTCACACGACCACGCATACTGTCGGCCAATGTCTTTGGTTGCTCAAAAATTTCCTTGATCATGAAGTGTGGATAACCACCTTTTTCCAATTGGCTCAAGGTCATTTCCAGTTCTTTAATTTCCGGTGTTTTTTCAACGTTTCCTATCGTCTTTATTTTAATTTCCTTGCCACGTTCCAAAGTCACAATTTCTTCTTCACCAATATAAACCACTTTGTTGGTGAATTCAATAATTGGAGTTGCATCGGAAGCCAGAAAAAATTCATCTTCACCAATACCCACTACCAGCGGACTACCTTTACGGGCAGCAACAATTACATCAGGTCTTCCTTTTTCGATAACTGCAATAGCATATGCACCTACCACCTGATTAAGAGCCAACTGAACAGCAGTAGTCAAATCAACTTTGTTTGATTTTTTCACAAATTCAATCAGTTGAATTAAAACCTCTGTGTCTGTTTCACTTGCAAAAGTAAAACCACGTTCTGATAATCCTTGTTTAAGAATAGCATAATTCTCAATGATTCCATTGTGAATAAGTGCCAATTCTTCCGATTGAGAATAATGCGGATGCGCATTTACTGTATTTGGTTCGCCATGCGTTGCCCAGCGTGTGTGAGCAATACCGATAGTACCTTCAATATCTTTTTGTCCTGCAAAATGAATTAAATCGGAAACTTTACCTTTAGCTTTATAAACATTCAATTTATCTTCATGAATCAACGCTATCCCTGCACTGTCATACCCACGATATTCTAGTCGTTGAAGACCTTTAATCAAAATTGGATAAGCTTGTTTGTTTCCAATATATCCTACAATTCCACACATAATTTTTATATTTTAGTTAAGAAATTAATTGTTCAAAATCCTCCTTTACGTATTCTGCCTAATGCTTCCAGTGTAGCTTCTCTGCTACTAAAACCGGTTAAACGCATATACCCTTCGCCTGAATTCCCAAATACAATTCCGGGGGTACTTATCACCTGACAATCGTATAAAAGCTGTTGAAAGAACTTCCAGGATGTTTGTCCATCAGGCGTCTTGAACCAAACATAGGGCGAATTAATACCACCGTACACTTCATATCCGAGCGAAACCAATTCAGCTCTGATTAACGATGCATTCGTAAGATAATAATTGACC
Source organism: Paludibacteraceae bacterium (assembly GCA_942493025.1). Taxonomy (GTDB): domain Bacteria; phylum Bacteroidota; class Bacteroidia; order Bacteroidales; family Paludibacteraceae; genus Paludibacter. The sequence continues at coordinate 877,265 of OW818663.1, read as the reverse complement.
AGCTCCTGAGTTTCAGCTTTGCCTTTTCTGGAATAGATTGCCTCAGCACCGCGTTGCACTATATACGATACACCGTTTGTATAATTTGTGATTCGTCTGTTCCAAAGTTTGATTAACGGAGCCACTTCGCCCATTTTGGTATACACCATCAATTCTTTGGGGAAAATAGTATAGCCGCAACGTAAACCTGTAAAACCGGCTGTTTTGGAATAGGTTCTTATTTCTACGGCTACTTTTTTAGCTCCTTTTATTTCGTAAATACTTTTGGGAATATTCGGCTCATTCACATATGCCTGATACGCTCCATCGTATACAATAATACTTTGATGTTCAATCGCATAATCGACCCAACGCTTCAGCTCTGCTTTACTCAACACTGTACCCGTCGGATTGTTCGGATTACACAAATAAATTACATCCACTTTTTCGGTGGGCAATTCGGGAATAAAATCCGTTTCGGCTGTACAACGAAGGTATACCACGTTACTCCATTTCTGATCATCGTTTATCACTCCTGCCCTACCACTCATGATGGTTGCATTTTCATAAACGGGATAAACAGGATCGGCTATCGCAATAATATTATCGCGCCCCAACACATGACCTATATTTCCAATATCTGATTTTGCACCATCGTTTACAAAAATAGTTTCTTTGTCAAGCACTACTCCCAGCGTCCGATAGTCTTTTTGTATTTTATCAATTAAAAAATCGTAACCTTGCGGTGGACTATAGCCTCTAAAAGTCTCAGCATGACCCATTTCGTCAATAGCTTTATGCATTGCCTGAATAACTTCATGGGGTAAAGGGCGAGTGACATCACCAACGCCTAAACGGATAATTTTAGCAGTTGGGTGAAGAATTTTGAAAGCATTAACACGCTTCTCTATCTCGTCAAAACAGTAGATTTCGGGAGTTTTTAAGTAATTCTCGTTTGCTAATGCCATCCAAAAGAAGGGTTATGAAAGTGGTGTAAAATTCGATTTGAATTAAAGTGCAAAATTGCACTTTTTTTTTCATTAATAAAAGGGTTTTGTACTAAAAGATTTGAATTAAACGCAAATGGCAAATCCAACGATACAAAAGCGCTTGTAAACCAATAATTAGGGCTCAATCAATCATGTTCACTATTGTGCGACCTTTCAGTTTCCCCTCTAAAATTAACGCAATAGTTTCAGGAATATCTTCCAGCCTTATTTCTGAGTATAAATCCAACAAATTAGTTGGTTTCCAATCTGTTGCCAGTTTAATCCACAACGGTTCGCGTAAAGCGCCCGGGTAGTTTTGAGCCGAGATGCCGATAAGTGAGATTCCTCGCAAAATAAAAGGGAAAACAGTCATATTGAGTTGAGTTGCCGACACACTACCACAGGTAGTTACAGCACCTAGTGGTTGAAGAGACTTCAAAATATTTTCCAGGATAGGACCACCCACGGTATCAATAGCTCCTGCATATTGAGCCGAAAGCATAGGGCGCTTGTCGACTTCCTGAAAGTCTGTACGAGGAATAATTTCTGTTGCACCTAACTTTTTCAGAAAAGGATATTCGGCTTCTTTTCCCGAAATAGCAATAGCCTGATAACCAAGCTTCGACAACAACGATAGCGCTACCGAACCGACTCCACCGGTAGCTCCTGAAACCAGAATTTTGCCATCAGAAGGCTGTACCAATGCGTTCAATCGCGACAATGAAATGCCGGCTGTAAAACCTGCCGTACCGATTATCATCGATTCCTTAAGGCTTAATCCTTCGGGAAGCTTTACCACCCAATCGGCAGGAACACGAATATATTGTCCAAAGCCCCCGGAAGTATTCATTCCCAAATCATAACCGGTAACAATAACCTTATCGCCAACTTTGAACTTGTCATCCACCGAACTCACCACTTCACCCGCAGCATCAATACCCGGAGTATGGGGATATTTTTTAGTAACACCTTTATTTCCGGTAGCCGAAAGTGCATCTTTGTAGTTTATGGATGAATAGTGCACCTTCACCAACACATCGCCTTCTGGCAAATCGTCGATATGAAGAGTTTGAATGGTTTGCTCAAAAGTAGCATTTATTTCATTTATTACTAATGCTTTATATTCTTTTTCCATAAAATAAGTTGATTCTGATTTACAAAAAGCGCTGAAGTAACCGATTACCTCAACGCTTTTACTATATTTTCATTAATATTATTATTCAATAATTGTAGAGTCTTCAGCGCCTCTCATTGAGCAAGTCCCGTTAAAAACAGCATTAGGCTCAACCATCAGGACTTTTGTTTTTACATCTCCGATAATAACAGCCGTTCCACGAAGCGATAAGGTTTCAGCAACAACAATATCACCTTCCACAGTTCCAATAATTTCGGCATTGGTACAAGATATTGAGCCTTTAAGTATACCTTTCTGACCAATTACCACTTTTCCGCTACAGGTAATGGTTCCTTCCACTTCACCATCGATTCTAAAATCGCTATCTGCAAAAATTTTACCAACAATTTTACTTCCATTAGTGAGTGCATTGTACATTGCACCAATATTATTAACAACTTCTTTGGCCATAATTTACTGTTACTTTTTATTTGAAGTTCAAAAATACAGCATTTTTCCGAATAAAAAAAATTATCACTCAAAATCATTAACTATATTTAACACACAAATAATTGATAAACGAATAAGCAATTTCAATATTTCAGAACAGAAAGTACAAACCTGATTTTAATTAGTACCAACAGCTATGACAAATATTTCTTTTGCTTAAATTATAGGTTAGCATTAGTTCATTAGTACCCAGCGAGCTACGACTAATTCCACCAACATGATAGTTATAAGTATAGGATAAATGGAGTGATTCGCTGAGTTCGAAACCAAAAACTAACCCTATCTCGCTCCCTGTTCGATAAAACAAACCGACATCAATTAATTCCGGCTTCATATTAAGTCCGGCAATAGGTGGAATTTTAAGGTAACTGGTGGCATTCACCTCCATTTGCAACATATTGGAATACTGGATACCACAAATTCCATAACCCATATTGACAACATTATCTGTATTATCCCTATACCGAACGTACAGAAAATTGGTATTCGTTTGATGAAAGTCAACATGTGAGAACATTGAAAAAACATTTTGGCTTGAAATACCTACTTTCAATGATTTATATAAAACTTCCATGCCCAAATCAGCATTAAAATTATTTTCCGATTTCAAATATTGATAAGCATTATTGTCGGCATCTGTTATCAGGTTTACTTGCGCAGGATCATAGTAAGTACTCAGATTATTTAAACCAAGTCCCAGGTGCAGCTGCCATTTATTCTGAAATTGAATGGAATAAGCATACGATAGATCAATACTCGTGGTAGAAGTAAATCCAATTTTATCCTGCACCAACACCAACCCTATTTGCGAATGCATATCATCAATATAAGTAGTTCCCGAAGCAAAAAAAGTTGTTGGTGCACCCGAAAAGCCATACCATTGTTTGCTGGCTGCAATGCTAAATACAGCCATATATTTGTCATAAACAGCCGATGGATTGATATAATGTAAGTTTGCCCAATAGTTATTCAATCGGATATTGGATTGAGCAACCATCAGCACGGACATACAATTTAATGATAATATAATAATCAGTTTCTTCATAAATAGTTAGCGAATAAGCATCACATAGCCTTCTTTTGTTTTTTGTTTTGCATCGTGAAGGTAATATAAAATAAAGAAATAAGTATCTTTAGTTACTGGTTTGCCATTATAATTTCCATCCCAACCATCATAGCCCTCAAACAAAAGAATGCCATTGCGGTTGTAGATTTGAACGTGCCAGTCTTTCATAAACTCATCGTTTACTCCATCGCCATTAGGGGTAAATGCATTTGGCAAGTCTACCATTGTTATCGCGGTGATAGTTGTACTTTCACAGTTATTAGCAGAAGTAACGACATCAGTATATGTTCCGGCCTGATCATAAACGTGTCCGTTAATTGTAAGCTTCTCGCCTGTAAATAATTGAACCGTTTGTGAGGTATTATAAACCGTATCAACTGCCAATTCCAGAGTAGCTATACTGTCGCAGCCAGCATAATTATTTAATTTTTCAATATATGTACCTGCCTTTGAATAGCCGGAGCCATTGAAATAATAGGTATTTCCGCTACAAACAGTCGCCTTGGTTGTTGATGTTGTAGAACTTAACACCGTCATATCTAAAGTAGCAACACTATCTACTCCCGCAGCATTTTTCAATGTTTTAGTATATATCCCTGTAGCATTGTAGAAAGCTCCATTCCAGGAATAGGGTAATTCCGAACTACATACAGTAACCCTGGTTGCTTGAGTTGTTTGAGCCCTTGCTTTTAAAATCAAAGTGGTTATGCTATCGCAACCTACTGAGTTAACCAGTTTAATTGTGTAGGTGCCCACTTGCCGATAAATAGTTCCATTGAACTTATAACCACCATAAAGTTTCATATCTTCTTCTGAAACAGAAGATTCAATTATTGAACTTGTAGGCATATTCACTGTCAATTGTAAAGTAGCAATACTATCGCAACCTACTGAATTTGTCAAATATGCCACATATGTTCCGGTAACTATACAAGTCGTACCATTAAACATATACTTCTCACCTTGACAGATGCTAACATTTGTGGTGGAGCTTGAGGAGTTTTTCACCTTCAAATTCAAGTTAGCAATACTGTCACAACCGGCAGCGTTGATCAATGTTTTGGAATAGGTGCCGGCTGCATTGTAAGTTGAACCGTTGAAAGTATAAGAACCGCCTTGGCAAATGCTGGCGTTGGTGGTAGAACTTGTCGGAACATTGACGGTCAAATTCAAAGTCGCAATACTGTCGCAACCGGCTGCGTTGATTAAAGCTTTAGAATATGTTCCGGCAACATTGTAAGATGTGCCATTGAAAGTGTATGAACCACCCTGACAAATACTGGCGTTGGTGGTAGAACTTGTTGGAACAACGACGGTCAAATTCAAAGTAGCAATACTATCACAACCCGCAGCGTTGATCAGCGTTTTGGTATAAGTTCCGGCTGCATTATAAGTTGAACCGTTGAAAGTATAAGAACCGCCTTGGCAAATACTGGCATTAGTTGTAGAAGCTGTTGGAACATTGACGGTCAAATTCAAGGTAGCAATACTATCACAACCCGCAGCGTTAATCAAAGTCTTGGAATAAGTTCCGGTTGCATTGTAAGTTGAACCGTTGAAAGTATAAGAACCGCCTTGGCAAATACTTGCGTTGGTAGTAGAACTTGTTGGAACATTCACTATCAAATTCAAGGTAGCGATACTGTCGCAACCAGCTGCATTGATCAATGTTTTAGCGTAAGTTCCGCTTGCATTGTAAGTTGAACCGTTGAAAGTATATGAACCGCCCTGACAAATACTGGCATTAGTTGTAGAACTTGTCGGAATATTCACGGTCAAATTCAAGGTAGCAATACTGTCGCAACCGGCAGCGTTGATCAAAGTCTTGGAATAAGTTCCGGTTGCATTGTAAGTTGAACCGTTGAAAGTATATGAACCGCCCTGGCAAATGCTGGCAGTAGTTGTAGAACTTGTTGGAACATTCACTATCAAATTCAAAGTAGCAATACTGTCGCAACCGGCAGCATTCATCAATGTTTTGGAATAAGTGCCGGCTGCATTGTAAGTTGAACCGTTCAAAGTATAAGAACCGCCCTGACAGATACTGGCGTTAGTTGTAGAAGAAGTTGGAATATTCACGGTCAAATTCAAAGTAGCAATACTGTCGCAACCGGCTGCATTGATTAATGTTTTTGTATACATTCCGGTTGCGCTGTAAGTCGAACCGTTGAAAGTATAAGAACCGCCTTGACAGATACTGGCATTGGTTGTAGAACTTGTTGGGACATTGGCGGTCAAATTCAAAGTAGCAATACTATCGCAACCGGCAGCGTTGATTAATGTTTTGGAATACGTTCCGGCAACATTGTAGCTTGTTCCATTAAATAAGTATGAACTTCCCTGACAAATACTTGCGTTAGTGCTAGAACTTGTTGGAACATTTACGGTCAAATTCAAAGTTGCGATACTATCACAACCGACAGCATTCATCAATGTTTTCGTGTAGGTTCCGGCTGTGCTGTAGCTTGTTCCATTAAATAAGTATGAACCTCCCTGACAAATGCTTGCGGTGGTAGTTGAAGAAGTTGGAACATTCACGGTCAAATTCAAAGTTGCGATACTATCACAACCGACAGCATTCATCAATGTTTTCGTGTAGGTTCCTGCTGCGCTATAAGTTGAACCATTGAAAGTATAAGAACTTCCCTGACAAATGCTTGCGTTAGTAGTAGAAGAAGTTGGAACATTCACTGTCAAATTCAAAGTAGCGATACTATCGCAACCGGCAGCATTGATAAGCGTTTTGGAATAGGTTCCGGCAACATTGTAAGTTGAACCATTGAAAGTATAAGAACTTCCCTGACAAATGCTTGCGTTGGTAGTTGAACTTGTTGGAACATTCACTGTCAAATTCAAAGTAGCGATACTATCGCAACCGGCAGCATTGATAAGCGTTTTGGAATAGGTTCCGGCAACATTGTAAGTTGAACCATTGAAAGTATAAGAACTTCCCTGACAAATGCTTGCGTTGGTAGTTGAACTTGTTGGAACATTCACTGTCAAATGCAGAGTAGCTATACTATCACAACCGGCAGCGTTGATTAATGTTTTGGAGTAGGTTCCGGCTGTGCTGTAGCTTGTTCCATTAAATAAGTATGAACCTCCCTGACAAATGCTTGCGGTGGTAGTTGAAGAAGTTGGAACATTCACGGTCAAATTCAAGGTAGCAATACTATCGCAACCGGCAGCATTGATCAATGTTTTAGCGTAAGTTCCGGCTACATTATAAGTTAAACCGTTGAAAGTATAAGAATCGCCTTGGCAAATGCTGGTATTGGTAGTAGAACTTGTCGGAACATTCACTGTCAAATTCAAAGTAGCAATACTATCGCAACCGGCAGCGTTGATCAATGTTTTGGAATAAGTTCCGCTTGCATTGTAAGTTGAACCGTTGAAAGTATAAGAACCGCCTTGACAGATACTGGCATTAGTTGTAGAACTTGTTGGAACATTGACGGTCAAATTCAATGTAGCGATACTGTCGCAACCGGCAGCATTGATCAATGTTTTGGAATAAGTTCCGGTTGTGCTGTAGCTTGTTCCATTAAATAAGTATGAACCGCCCTGGCAAATGCTGGCGTTAGTTGTAGAAGCTGTTGGAACATTGACGGTCAAATTCAAGCTAGCAATACTATCGCAACCGACAGCGTTGATTAATGTTTTTGAATACATTCCGGCAACATTATAAGTTGAACCGTTGAAAGTGTATGAACCACCCTGACAAATACTGGCATTGGTTGTAGAAGCTGTCGGAACATTGACGGTCAAATTCAATGTCGCAATACTATCACAACCGGCTGCGTTGATTAAAGCTTTAGAATATGTTCCGGCAACATTGTAAGATGTGCCATTGAAAGTGTATGAACCACCCTGACAAATACTGGCGTTGGTGGTAGAACTTGTTGGAACATTCACGGTCAAATTCAAAGAAGCAATACTGTCACAACCGGCTACGTTGATCAATGTTGTGCTGTAGCTTCCGGTTGTGCTGTAGCTTGTTCCATTAAATAAATAAGAACCGCCCTGACAGATACTGGCGTTAGTTGCAGAACTTGTTGGAACAACGACGGTCAAATTCAAAGTAGCAATACTATCACAACCGGCAGCGTTGATTAATGTTTTGGAATAGGTTCCGGTTGCATTGTAAGTTGAACCGTTGAAAGTATAAGAACCACCCTGACAAATGCTGGCATTAGTGGTTGAACTTGTCGGAACATTGACGGTCAAATTCAAGGTAGCAATGCTATCACAACCGGCAGCGTTGATTAATGTTTTACTGTAGGTTCCTGCTGTGCTGTAGCTTGTTCCATTAAATAAGTATGAACTACCCTGACAGATACTGGCGTTAGTTGTAGAAGAAGTTGGGACATTCACTGTCAAATTCAAAGTCGCAATACTATCACAACCGGCAGCGTTGATTAATGTTTTAGTGTAATTTCCGGCTACATTATAAGTTGTGCCGTTGAAAGTATAAGAACTGCCCTGGCAAATTCTGGCGTTAGTTGTAGAAGCTGTTGGAACATTCACTGTCAAATTCAAGCTAGCAATACTATCACAACCGGCTGCGTTCATCAATGTTGTGCTGTAGCTTCCAGTTGTGCTGTAGCCTGTTCCATTAAATAAATAAGAACTTCCCTGACAAATACTAGCGTTGGTGGTAGAAGCTGTCGGAACATTGACGGTCAAATTCAAGGTAGCAATACTATCACAACCCGCACCATTCATCAATGTTTTGGAATAAGTTCCGGTTGCATTGTAAGTTGAACCGTTGAAAGTATAAGAACCGCCTTGGCAAATGCTGGAGTTGGTTGTAGAAGCTGTTGGAACATTCACTGTCAAATTCAAAGTAGCAATGCTGTCGCAACCGGCTGCGTTGATTAATGTTTTACTGTAGGTTCCTGCTGTGCTGTAGCTTGTTCCATTAAATAAGTATGAACCGCCCTGGCAAATGCTGGCATTAGTTGTAGAACTTGTTGGGACATTGGCGGTCAAATTCAAAGTAGCAATACTATCGCAACCGGCAGCGTTGATCAAGGTTTTACTGTAGGTTCCTGCTGTGCTGTAGCTTGTTCCATTAAATAAGTATGAACTACCCTGACAGATACTGGCATTAGTTGTAGAACTTGTTGGGACATTGGCGGTCAAATTCAAAGTAGCAATACTATCGCAACCGGCAGCGTTGATCAGCGTTTTGGTATAATTTCCGGCTGCATTATAAGTTGTACCGTTGAAGGTATAAGAACCACCCTGACAGATACTGGCGTTAGTTGTAGAAGAAGTTGGGACATTCACTGTCAAATTCAAAGTAGCAATACTATCACAACCGGCAGCGTTGATTAATGTTTTAGTGTAATTTCCGGTTGCATTGTAAGTTGAACCGTTGAAAGTATAAGAACCGCCCTGGCAAATGCTGGCGTTAGTTGTAGAAGCTGTAGGAACATTGACTGTCAAATTCAAGGTAGCAATACTATCGCAACCGGCAGCGTTGATCAAGGTTTTACTGTAGGTTCCTACTGTGCTGTAGCTTGTTCCATTAAATAAATAAGAACCGCCCTGACAGATACTGGCATTGGTTGTAGAAGCTGTTGGAACATTTACGGTCAGATTCAAGCTAGCAATACTATCACAACCGGCAGCGTTCATCAATGTTTTGGTATAAGTTCCGGTTGTGCTGTAGCTTGTTCCATTAAATAAGTATGAACTACCCTGACAGATACTGGCATTAGTTGTAGAAGCTGTAGGAACATTGACAGTCAAATTCAAGGTAGCAATACTATCACAACCGGCAGCGTTGATTAATGTTTTAGTGTAATTTCCGGCTACATTATAAGTTGTGCCGTTGAAAGTATAAGAACTGCCCTGGCAAATGCTGGCGTTAGTTGTAGAAGCTGTTGGAACATTCACTGTCAAATTCAAGCTAGCAATACTATCACAACCGGCTGCGTTCATCAATGTTGTGCTGTAGCTTCCAGTTGTGCTGTAGCCTGTTCCATTAAATAAATAAGAACTTCCCTGACAAATACTAGCGTTGGTGGTAGAAGCTGTCGGAACATTGACGGTCAAATTTAAAGTAGCAATACTGTCACAACCGGCTGCGTTAATTAATGTTTTACTGTAGGTTCCTGCTGTGTTGTAGCTTGTTCCATTAAATAAGTATGAACTACCCTGACAGATACTGGCGTTAGTTGTAGAACTTGTTGGAACATTCACGGTCAAATTCAAAGTAGCAATACTGTCACAACCGGCTACGTTGATCAATGTTTTACTGTAGGTTCCTGCTGTGCTGTAGCTTGTTCCATTAAATAAGTATGAACCTCCCTGACAGATACTGGCATTGGTTGTAGAAGAAGTTGGGACATTCACTGTCAAATTCAAAGTAGCAATACTGTCGCAACCGGCAGCATTCATCAATGTTTTGGAATAAGTTCCGGTTGCATTATAAGTTGAACCGTTGAAAGTATAAAAACCGCCTTGGCAAATGCTGGAGTTGGTTGTAGAAGCTGTTGGGACATTCACTGTCAAATTCAAAGTAGCAATACTGTCGCAACCGGCAGCGTTGATCAATGTTTTGGTATAATTTCCGGCTGCATTATAAGTTAAACCGTTGAAAGTATAAGAACCGCCTTGGCAAATGCTGGAGTTGGTTGTAGAAGCTGTTGGGACATTCACTGTCAAATTCAAAGTAGCAATACTGTCACAACCGGCAGCGTTGATCAATATTTTTGAATAATTTCCGGCTGCATTATAAGTTGTGCCGTTGAAAGTATAAGAACCACCCTGACAGATACTGGCGTTAGTTGTAGAAGAAGTTGGGACATTCACTGTCAAATTCAAGGTAGCAATACTGTCGCAACCGGCAGCGTTGATCAATGTTTTGGAATAAGTTCCGGCTACATTGTAGCTTGTTCCATTAAATAAATAAGAACTTCCCTGACAAATACTGGCGTTGGTTGTAGAAGCTGTCGGAACATTTATGGTCAAATTCAAGGTAGCAATACTATCACAGCCGGCAGCATTAATCAATGTTTTGGAATAAGTTCCGGCTACACTATAAGTTGAACCATTGAAAGTATAAGAACCGCCCTGGCAAATGCTAGCGTTAGTTGTAGAAGAAGTCGGAACATTGACTGTCAAATTCAAAGTAGCGATACTATCGCAACCGACAGCGTTGATAAGCGTTTTGGAATAAGTTCCGGTAGTATTGTAACTTGTTCCATTAAATAAATAAGAACTTCCCTGACAAATACTGGCGTTAGTTGTAGAAGCTGTTGGAACATTGACGGTCAAATTCAAAGTAGCAATACTGTCGCAACCGACAGCGTTGATTAAAGCTTTAGAATATGTTCCGGCAACATTGTAAGATGTGCCATTGAAAGTGTATGAACCACCCTGACAAATACTGGCGTTGGTGGTAGAACTTGTTGGAACAACGACGGTCAAATTCAAAGTAGCAATACTATCACAACCCGCAGCGTTGATCAGCGTTTTGGTATAATTTCCGGCTGCATTATAAGTTGTGCCGTTGAAGGTATAAGAACCACCCTGACAGATACTGGCGTTAGTTGTTGAACTTGTTGGAACATTCACGGTCAAATTCAAAGTAGCGATACTATCGCAACCGGCAGCGTTCATCAGCGTTTTGGAATAAGTTCCGGCTACATTGTAAGTTGAACCGTTGAAAGTATAAGAACCGCCTTGGCAAATGCTGGCGTTAGTTGTAGAAGCTGTTGGAACATTGACGGTCAGATTCAAGGTAGCGATACTATCACAACCGGCTGCATTGATCAATGTTTTTGAATACATTCCGACAACATTATAAGTTGAACCGTTGAAAGTGTATGAACCACCCTGACAAATACTGGCGTTGGTGATAGAACTTGTCGGAACATTTACCGTCAGATTCAAAGTAGCAATACTATCGCAACCGGCGGCATTGATTAAAGCTTTAGAATATGTTCCGGCTACATTATAAGTTGAACCGTTGAAAGTATAAGAACCGCCCTGACAGATACTGGCGTTGGTTGTAGAGCTTGTTGGGACATTGACGGTCAAATTCAAGGTAGCAATACTGTCGCAACCGGCAGCGTTGATCAATGTTTTGGTATAATTTCCGGTTGCATTATAAGTTAAACCGTTGAAAGTATAAGAACCACCCTGACAGATACTGGCGTTAGTTGTAGAAGAAGTTGGGACATTCACTGTCAAATTCAAAGTCGCAATACTATCACAACCGGCAGCGTTGATTAATGTTTTAGTGTAATTTCCGGCTACATTATAAGTTGTGCCGTTGAAAGTATAAGAACCTCCCTGACAGATACTGGCGTTGGTTGTAGAAGAAGTTGGGACATTCACTGTCAAATTCAAAGTCGCAATACTATCACAACCGACAGCGTTGATAAGCGTTTTGGAATAAGTTCCGCTTGCATTGTAAGTTGAACCGTTGAAAGTATAAGAACCGCCTTGGCAAATGCTGGCGTTAGTTGTAGAAGCTGTTGGAACATTGACGGTCAAATTCAAAGTAGCGATACTATCGCAACCGGCTGCATTGATCAATGTTTTAGCGTAAGTTCCGGCCACATTATAAGTTGAACCGTTGAAAGTATAAGAACCGCCTTGGCAAATGCTGGCGTTAGTTGTAGAAGCTGTTGGAACATTCACGGTCAAATTCAAAGTAGCAATACTATCACAACCGGCTGCGTTGATTAATGTTGTGGAATAAGTTCCGGCTACATTATAAGTTGAACCGTTGAAATTATAAGAACCGCCCTGGCAAATGCTGACGTTAGTTGTAGAAGCTGTAGGAACATTCACTATCAAATTCAAAGTAGCAATACTATCGCAACCGGCAGCGTTGATCAATATTTTTGAATAATTTCCGGCTGCATTATAAGTTGTGCCGTTGAAAGTATAAGAACCACCCTGACAAATGCTGACGTTGGTGGTAGAACTTGTCGGAATATTCACTGTCAAATTCAAGGTAGCGATACTATCACAACCGGCTGCGTTGATCAATGTTTTTGAATAAGTTCCGGTTGCATTGTAAGTTGAACCGTTGAAAGTATAAAAACCGCCTTGGCAAATACTAGCGTTGGTGGTAGAAGCTGTCGGAACATTGACGGTCAAATTCAAAGTCGCAATACTGTCGCAACCGGCAGCGTTGATCAATGTTTTGGAATAGCTTCCGGCTGTGCTGTAGCTTGTGCCATTGAAAGTATATGAACCGCCCTGACAAATACTAGCGTTGGTGGTAGAACTTGTCGGAACATTCACTGTCAAATTCAAGGTAGCAATACTATCACAACCGAGAACGCTTGCTAAGTGCTTTGTATATGTTCCGGAAGCGTTATAAGCACTTCCATTCCAGTTATATGGTAAATTGTTGGTACAGGTAGAAATATTCGTTGTTGAAGTCAATGGTCCTACAGTAACCGTCACTTTATTCGTGGCTGTACATAACTCAACAAACTTAATATCGTCAAGTGCAAAGTCATTACCATTGGCAATTGTATTTTGATTTACAATACTAATATTGGCATTCGTTATTGAACCAGAATACCATACCGCGTAGAACTTTTGCCAAGTACAGGTTACATTAGATGAGGTAAAAGGAGCACCAATGACACTTCCATTAATGCTAAATTGTAAAACCGGTGGATTTGTTGGATGTACAGGCGTTACGTAGGCATAAAACGCGTAATATGTATTCGCCTTAACCGTAATTGGCTGTCCCCAGACTTTAATATTTGGAACAATATTTCCGTTTACAATAAGCATTTTACCTGTGCCTGTTGTATGATCTCCACAAGCCGAAAAGTCTGAGTGAAGTGATTTTGGATTTTTACCAACAGCATAATATCCTTCAGGGTGAAGGTCAGTGGTAGTGTAGGTGTAGTTAGACGAAAACCCTGAATTTCCCGATAAAAAATCACCATTTACTATTAAATTCGTACTACTTTCATTGAATCCGGTTACGAAGTAGTTGGTTGTAACGGGCACATTTACAGTTGGATTTGCACTTGTCGAATCACTTAAACCGGAGGATGGCGTCCATGAGTAAAACTGAGCTCCGGATACATTTAACTGAGCATTAGTATTCGGACAGACTCTTATATCACTTGTTGTTATGGGACAAACAGCCTGTCCAAAAACTGAGTTGGATACTAGTAATAAAAACAATATGTGTTTAATTGATTTCATAACTTCATCATTCCTTGTCTGTACATCTGAAAATATCTGAAGAACAGTCAAAACGAAATTGAAATTTCAGAGAGAGAAATGTTACGAAAATCAATATCCAATTACTTCAAATTTGTAATCGTTCCCCCTGAATAATTTCGTATCAAATATATACAATATATTCAATTATCTGATAAACAGTGCATTGTAGCACAAATTATAACAGCAAATATATTTTATGCTACAGAAATTATTTTAGAAAAACAGTCCTTCCAACTTTTGGAGTTATAAAAAAGCACTAATTCTGTATATTTTTGTAAAACTGATTCAGTCTACACCTGATTTGACGAACATTGTTCCAATTAAGAAATTTATTTCGATGCCTATGTAGTGTAAAAGATAAATAAACGCTCCCCTGTTGCTACAAAACATGAATTACATTTATGATACTACATCATCTGAGAACACAGATTAAGTAAATATATTTTAATTTATCGTGATTTGTTTAGCATTTATTTACAATGAATACCAAATACTTAACATATATTAACTATTTGCATTTAACGCCAGGAATAAAGTAGATATATGTTTCTATTTACATCAGTGTGGGTATTTGTAGAAAATTGCACAAATAAAAACCCCGTCCGGCAAAATAGCCAAACGAGGTTTCACTTATAATGAGTTTATTTACAACATCTTATTCAATTCATTCAATATTTATACTCGATGCACCGCCATCCGATTGCTTAATGGTTTTTGGATTGCCTTTACAATCAATGTCGCTCGCACCATAAGCTTTGGCGTCGATACTCTCTGTAGCAAAAACTTTAGTATCGCTGGCTCCGGCTGCATAAACTTCTACATTTTTAGCCTTTAATTCGCTTGCTTTGATTTCGCTTGCACCTACCGCACTTAATTTGAACTTATCGCACGTGCCTTCCAACTTAGCTTCCGAAGCACCTTTGGCATCAACGGTGAACAAACCGGCCACAGCTACATTCATATCCACCTCGCAGGCACCCAGCAATTCAATAGAAAGCTCGGGTACAGTGAATAATGAATCGGTCTGAATCTTACAGGCGCCCTTAGCAATTATATTTCTGATGTCGGGAGTAGAAATCACAACCTTAATATTTCTGTCAATAAAAATATTGTCGGTATATACTTTTAAAACGCCATTCTCTACTTTTGTAATCACATTTGGAAGAATATCTTCCTGACTTGAAACAGTCACTTGTTGTGTTGAATCCTGTTTTAATGTCAACTCAATATTTCCTGAAATTTCAATCGCTGTAAAGGCATCGCAACTCCTAACTTCATCTTTAAAACTAGAATCATCATTGCGACTCCAATTTACATGAAAAGGTTCACCATTATTATGCAAACGAATGAAGGTGCTGGCACCAACACTATAAAACATAAATAAGCCTGCTATCCAAAGAATTAAAACCACAAGAGAAGCTGTTTTCGAACCATTATATTTACCCGATGCCGCTCTTACTCCCCAATAAATAAGCATAAATATCGGACAGCCAATAACCAGAATAAGAGAAATAAAAATCATAATAGCATTATCCGGATTAATTGTTCCCCAATTGGAAAATAATCCCGGCGCAAAACTATTGAAAAATGTCGGTTCGAAAATCAGAAAGAATAATAGAAATATTAAAGCAGCTACAACTACTACTCCCACAATTCCCAAAATAGCACCAATAAATCCCAAAAATACTTTTACAACTAACCGCAGAACCGTAAATATCTTATCACCAACCGTACTGGCTGTTTGTTTAAACTTATCGCTTTCTACATAATTTTTCGCGTTGTTCAACTCGGTCTTTATACTATCAATATTTACGTCTTCTCCCTGCATTTCAAGACGTTGCGAAGCTGTTACAGCAACCGGAGCCACAAACCACATAATGATGTAAATAGGGATAAATGTGCCCGAAGAAACTATGACCAAAAAAGCCAATATTACCCGCACTATGGTAACATCAAATCCAAAATAAGCAGCTAAACCACCTCCCACTCCACCCAGAATTGCATTCTCCGGGTCGCGATAAAAGCGGCGCGACTGTTGTTTCTTTTCAGCTTTTGGAGCTTTGGGTGCCTTGTCTTCTTCCTCATCTTCGCCGGTATATTGACTAGGCTTACCCATTATTTCGATTATCTCCTGAACATCGAGCAAGTTGACAACATTTTTGCTTTTTTGAAGTTTTTCGGTAAACAATTCGGCAATACGTGCCTCTATATCGTTCATTATTTCTGCCTTCTCCTCGTCAGCCTCAAAATGATCGGCAATTTCGTGAAGATAGGTTTGGAGCATTTCATACGCATCGTCATCAATATGAAAAACGATGTTATTCAAATTTACTGTTAATGTCTTTTTCATAAACGTTAATATTTATGCGCCTGCAATTTACACTACAGGCAGGTTTCTAATCCTCTTTAATCTTCTTCACTACATTATTAATTTCATCCCAGGCTGTTTCCAGTTCGTCCAAAAATGCTTGTCCCTTGGAGGTCATTTCGTAGTATTTACGTGGTGGTCCCTGGGTAGATTCTTCCCAACGATAATCGAGCAATTCGCCATTTTTCAGTCTGGTAAGCAAAGGATACAGCGTACCCTCTACCACTATCAATTTCGCATCTTTTAATTCGGCAATAATATCCGAAGTATAAGCAGGCTTTTTTCTCAGAATAAGTAGAATGCAATATTCCAAGTAACCTTTTCGCATTTGCGATTTAATGTTATCTGCATTCATATGTTTTTCAATTTATGTGTTTTTGGCTTTCTACAATGTGTTTAGGAGAATAAACACATAGGTATTGAAGCTACAACACTTGTTTAAATACATTGGCTATAATAGCCTATTTCAGCCATTCCAAAATTTTAATACGGAACACATACTCATATTTGGCCTGAGTTTGTTCCGAAAGTACTTGTGTCAGATTGCTTTTGGCCTGATAAAGTTCGTAAACCGTAGCACGACCGTTTTCATATTTCTGATTAGAAAAACGATAGGCTTCGCGACTAGCCACCTCCGACTTAACAGCAGCATCCCAACGAGCTTTTGCTGCCAAAGCATTTTGATAAGCCTGTTGAATTGATTTACGCAACTCCAGTTTTGTGTTTTCAACATCCAATCTACTGCTTTGAGCTTTAATTTCGGCACTACGAACACCATTCTTCACCTCAAATTTATTAAAAATAGGAATCGATAAATTTAGCCCTACACTTGTGCTCAAATTGTTCGACATTTGTTTACCAAAAGCATCGTTAGGCACGCCGGTCATATTGTAATAACGGCTTCCTGTTTGTGCACCTAAACTCAACGATGGGTAATAATATGACTTTGCTATCTGAATGTTTTTTTCACTGCTTTGCAAATGAAACTCTGCACTCTTAATTTCAGGACGATGTATTAACGCGCCATCGTACACTGTTTGTGGATTAAGCAATTGCAATTCGGAGTTTAATAAATCTTTAGGTACCACTACATCGAAAGTTTCAAAATCTTGTATTTCCAATATTTGCGATAAATCTAACAATGAATAATTCAAAGCCTGCTCCGCTTTTACTCTGTTCATTTCTTCTTTCGATTCCTGGGCGATAAGTTCATAAATCTCACCCTCGGCCATCTTTCCGGCATTTACCAATATTTTACGTTGTTCAATTTTCGACGCCGTAAGATCATGTTGATCTTTAGATATTTGCAACAACTCTTTATTAAGTAACACTTGCAAAAATGCTGTAGAAACACTCATAACAAGGTCACTTTGCATTTTTTTCAAATCTGCCTCCGAAGCATTTAATTCCGCTTTCCGAGCATCAATATTGTACTTCATTTTCAAACCGTCGAACAACGTAATGTTACTGGATAATCCGAATGAAGTTTGCGAAGAGTTTGTATTTCTGTATACATTGTCAGCAGCCAACGAACGACCAAAATTGTAATACTGACCTGCTGATGCATTCAGATTGGGTAGTAAATCCTGTTTTGATTGTTGATAATTTATCTCGCTTATTTTGCGCGACAGCACCTTTTGCTTTACATTGCGGTTATTCACCAACGCCGTATCGATGCATTGTTGAAGGGTCCAGGCTTGTTGAGCTGAAGCCAACAGACTAAAAGAAAGCGCACCAAATAGTATAATTATTTTTGTAGTTTTCATTTGTAATTACTTGATTGATTAAATACAGTAGATTTACGAATAGAGTCATACTTCTTTTACAAAAAGACTCATTCTCAGACTTATCTATTTTCTTCTTTCTTTGGTTCTTCTTTCTTCTTTTCTAAAATTTCTGCTGCACGAATTTTATCTTTCGCTTTCAACCCGCTCTTAACTTCTATTTTTATACCATCCGACAACCCAATTTTCACTTGTTTTTTCACAAAAGTCTGTGGATCTTTTTTGGTCATAACATATACAAAAGCCGTATCACCTCCAAACTCTATGCAACTTTCGGGAACGGTAAGCACATTATCCGATTTCGAAAACACAATTTCGGCGTTAGCACTGTATCCTGCACGAATAAATACATTCGTCGGTACTTTTACAGCAGCTTTCATTTCGAACATAATAGCTCCACTTTCTTCTTTTCCTTTTGGAGATACATATTCCAAAATGGCACTCAATTTTTGATCCTGCAAAGCACCAATGGTAATATCCATGGGCATACCTACCTTAATTTTGCCTACCTCTGTTTCGTCGAGTTTCCCAACAAAAAGCATATCACTCATATTGGCCACAGTGGCAATGGTGGTTCCATCGTTGAAATTATTAGACTGAATAACTGAGTTTCCAACTTTTATAGGCACATCCAAAATAGTACCAGTTATGGTTGAGCGAACCAGCGTATTACTAAATGTCTTAGTCTTTGCCGAGATTCCATCACGCGTCAAACTCAAATTATCTTTTGCAGAACTCAAATCTTCTTTTTCGTTGTTATATTGCAACTGTGTTTTCTCAAATTCTTCTCGCGAGATTACTTTGTCAGCATATAGTTTTGCATCACGCTCGTAATTTTTCTTGGTTTGTTCGAAAGCAATTTCCGCACGACTAACGCGCGACTCGGCGCTGTTAAGGCTCATCATATCCGGAATTACCTTGATTTTTGCAATTACATCTCCGGCATTTACGTGGTCACCGGCTTCTTTGTACACTTCGGAAATAATACCCGACATTTGAGGTTTAATCAAAATCTCATTGCGCGGTTCTACTTTACCCGTTGCAACAGAACGTTTCTCTATATTCCCCATTTTAGCTTCTTCAATTTCATATTTCTTTACTACAGGACGGGATTTTTGCCACAAGAACCAAAATGTCCATGCCACACCGGCAACAACAATAACCAAAAGCGCAATTTTAAAAATCTTTTTCATAATGTACATTAGTTACGAGTTACATGCTACGGGTTTTCAGAAAACGAATGAACCGGTAAACAAGCAAACTGAGTTTATTATTAATTTTTATTTTTTTTATTTTGTAATATGATAAATGAACCTATCTGAATCAAAAATATTGGAATCAACGTAGAGATTGAACTGATAGCCGATTCAACTATATTATTTAACTTTCCAAGGTTATAACAAAATTGAAGTGCAAAGAGAGTGTATAAAAATATCCAAAATACGATTACAATTTTTGCATTTTTCGTTTTCAAAATTTCTTCCATATCATTATGAATTATAAATTAGCCTATTCTTCTCTTATTGCTTCAATCGGTTTTATTTTCATTGCTCTATTTGCCGGTATAAAGCCTGCCAGAGTACCTATAATTAGTAAAATAAAGAGCGCACTTAAAGCAACAGTAAAACTTATTTGAGGATCTTGAAAGAATTGATCGCCACCACTTAATGCCATACCTACCAACGATAGTAATCCTACGCCCAACATTAATCCAAGAATACCTGCAATTAAAGTAAGAATAATACTTTCACTTAATATCTGAGTAATTATACTACGGGGTGTAGCGCCCAAGGCTCTACGGATACCGATCTCCTTTGTTCGCTCGCGTACAGTAACCAACATAATATTACTTACACCAACTGCACCTGCAAACAAGGTTCCCAAACCAACAAACCAAATCAAAAAGCCAATTCCCAAACCAAGATACAAGAACATCGTAAATTGATCTTCAACATTAAATCCACCCACAGCTTTTTTATCGTCCGGCGAAATACTATACTTCGTTTTGAGTACTTCACGAATTTTATCTTCAATTACTTTCACTTTTACTCCCGGCTGAGCTGTAACTGCCAAATAGTGAACCATATTTCCCTGATTAAAGGCCTGTTGCATAGTGCTAAAAGGTAATACAACCGATTCCTCCGGATTTCCTCCAATATTTATATCGGAAGTGTGCCGGGCTACACCAACTACCTGAAAATAAATACCATTAACCTGAATATTTTTCCCCAAAGGATTTTCATTTTTAGGAAATAACACTTCACAAACACGTTCACCTATCACGCAAACTTTTCGTTTTTCAGCAATGTCAATATCATTTATGTATCTTCCAAATGTCATTTTGCTTTCATCAATAAGGTTATATTGAGGATAATAGCCGTTTATGTTATAACTCCCGGCCTTTTCATTTCGAGTAACATTATTAGTACCACCACCATTACCACCGGACAATACCGGAGCCAGATATTGAATTTCCGGAACCTTGTTTTGAAGCAATGGGATGTCTGCATTTTCCATGTTCCAATTTCGCCCTTTCTTAAACCCTTTGTAGGGTTCGGTCGTTTCCTGAGCCCACACAAAACATGAATTGGTTGCAAAACCTTCTACATTGGCACTTATACCACGGTCAAGTGCTATACCCGCCCCTACCATTACTACCAACATAAACATTCCCCAAAATACTCCAAATGCAGTTAATACACTTCGAGATTTATTATGTGTTATGGTAAACCAAATCTCCTGCCAACGATCTAAATCAAACATATTATTTGTTGTTATTTACAAGTTATGGGATAGTATCCGTGTAAAATTTGAATATAATTTTTTTCTACTCTTCTCTCATTGCCTCAATAGGCTTAATTCGTACTGCTCTTCGTGCAGGCATATAACCGGCTATTACGCCTGAAAAAATTAAAATACCCGTTGAGATTAATACATAAGAAAGCGCAACTGTAGGATTTTTAAATACCTGCGGACCATCAGGTGTGCCTGCTGCCGACTGCTCTAAAAAGTAATTTACCATCTCAGTCAGCCCTATTCCCATCATCATTCCTATATATCCAAATATTGTAGTAATAATAATTGCTTCAATAATCACAGATCGTAAAATTGATGACGGTGGTGCTCCTATTGCTTTACGGATTCCGATTTCACGGGTTCGCTCCTTTACCGACACCAACATAATATTACTTACTCCTACTATACCGGCTATCAAGGTAAAAATTCCAATTATTGAAACAAAAATGGTTATACCTTGAAATATTTTTTGAGTTTCGATATACTGGCGTTGAAAATTCCGAACCCACAATGCCTGAGTATCTTTGGGGTCAAAACGTAAACTCTTCGACATAGTACTCTTCAGTTTATCATCAAAAGCCTCATTTGCTTCTTTCGTTTCCAACCCTTTCACAGTCATGGCAATACTATAGAATTTGTGATCAGGATTAAAAATATATTGAGCAGTAGTGAATGGAATATAAGCACTACCATTCCCCCAACGTTCTTTTTTTGAATTTACACCTATTACCCTAAACATCAATGGTCCCACCTTAAGATATTTACCAATAGCCGATTTTCCCTTAAAAAGCACTTCTTCTACTTTTTTATCAATAACCATCACTTTACTACTCGATTTCATATCCAGGTTATTAACAAATCGACCATCACCTGCATCTATCTTCAAATTGAAAATCTGTAGGTAATTAGGGTTTACACCCTTAATACCATACATTCCATATTCACTACCATTAGTCAGTGTCAATTGCTTTTCGATAACCCCGGTTTGAGTATCAGACTCCACCAGTTCATTGTCTACATCAGACAATTGTTTTTCGCCAAAATTTAGCGACCTACCACTTTTCAATCCTTTATAAGGTAAAGAAGAATTACCTGCCCACATCTGAACAGTATTAGTAGCGCGTTCGCTAAAGTTTGATGTCACACCGTTTTTCAACCCATTGCCTGCACCCAGCAACACGATAAGGATGAATATCCCCCACGAAACGGACAGACCCGTCAACACAGTACGCAACTTATTGTGTTTCAGGCTGGCGATTATTTCTTCTATGGTATTTATTGAAAACATTTTAGTATAATTTTAGTATGAGTCTTTTTATATTTTTCTCGAAGGAGCTATTACAAAATAAAGTATTGCTCCAAAGGGAATAAAAATAACTATCAAAATCATTAGTATATTATCATTACCCTGAAATTTACTTTTCAGTATATCGATAATGGCAATTATTGGTAACAGTAACCCCAGAATAATTGCAAATGGAATCAATAACAGAATAAATAGTCCCATATTATTTTGATTTTTATGTTTTTAAATTATCCTGTTACTTACGAATAATATCCTCAATCAATCCATCTTTTATATGAATAATTGAATTTGTTTCATCAGCAACGGATTTTTCGTGCGTCACAATAATAGTAGTCAAACCATTACTGTTGAGTTCGCTGAGCAGCTTCATCACTTCCACTGTCGTTACACTGTCCAATGCTCCGGTAGGCTCATCGGCCAATAGAATTTTTGGTTTCGAGATAATGGCACGTGCAATAGCCACACGTTGTTTCTGTCCACCCGACATTTCGTTCGGCATATGGTAAGCCCAATCCTTCAACCCCATCTGATCCAGGTATTCCATGGCAATGATATTGCGTTTCTTGCGACTTATGTTTTTGTAATATAATGGCAAAGCTACGTTTTCGAGGGCATTTTTAAAATTAATCAAATTGAACGATTGAAATACAAATCCAATCAACTCGTTACGATAAACTGCCGCTTGTTTCTCCGACAGGTTTTTAATCATAATATTGTTCAAATGATAATCGCCGGTTTCATAATCGTCCAAAATTCCCAAAATATTGAGCAATGTAGATTTACCCGAACCCGATGCACCCATAATGGAAACATACTCACCCTTGTCGATATGCAAATCAATCCCTTTGAGAACGTGCAACGAGGCCTGCCCCATGTCGTACGTTTTGTTGATGTCTTTTAGTGTAATCATTCTTATATAGTGTAATATATGTTACTGTTGAATTGTAATTACCTAACCAATAAATTGCCGAATAATTGAACAATTCGTCATTGATTATTTTCTTTTATTGTAATCACGTTGCAAATATATATGTAATTACAGTACTATGCAATACATAGTACTGTAATTACAAGAAATTAAATAATAGAAATACATTTACATCTTTTATTATTAGACCATTATATGATACAAAAAAGATTTATAGTTAACATTATTTAACCATAAACCTTTTTCTTCAAAAAAAAGAGGATATTTCAAAAATCTATTTGAACACCCTCATTTTCTATAAATTTATCGAAATAGCTATCCTAACATTTACCTAACAGCCTTTATTTCAGTAGCGAATCGATTAAAGTAGTCATTCTACTGAACTCAGCCACATCGTACAGGCGCGTGAGCAAAATTATTTTACCGGTCTTGTCGATAATAACATTGCGGGTTATTCCGGCTTGGCGCACAGCATACAATGCAAAAATGTCTGCTCCGGGATCCAAACCGATAGAATAACTGACTGGAATACTTTTAGCAAACTTTAGCACCGTTTCGAGCGGTTCATCCCTATCGATTGCCAACAGCGCAAAGTTGGGGTTTGCCTTGTACTTTTGCCAGATGTCTTTCTCAATAAACGGCATCTCTTTCCTGCAAACACCACACCAACTGGCAGTGAACTGCAGCATCACTATCTTTCCACGTAAGTCCGACAGTTTTACGGTCGTTCCATCAGTCAACTTCATGCTAAAGTCGGGGGCCATATCCCCCACTTTTACCAGATAACCGCGATCATCATTGGTTTGTGCCGAACAAATACCGGATATAAGCATTGCTAAAAATAGTACTTTAAGTTTCATTTTGAGTTATTTATAAAATCAGTTACAAAAATAAGCATTTCTCCTTTATATAGTGAGATTCAAAAGAATCATATATCAAATTCACGTAAATTATTAAACAAAAAAAAATAGAAATGAGGCTATATGCATTATTTCTGCTTTTTTTGTTCATCCTCAAAAAAAATTGATTATCTGTAAATTTTTTCGATCCAACTAAAAACAAAATGTTGCTTATCTTTGTTTAAAGATTATCAAAGATTTCACTTTTCGCTTCACAATAAAGTTCCAAACAAATTCTCCTGTGTATATTGTTAGATTTTTCAAATAACTTTAAATATAGACATTATGAAAAAACATTGGCTTTTACTTGCAGTGCTTTGCATTTTAATGGGTGCTTTTGTTTCCTGTAAACAGAAAAACCACAAAAAAGAAGGAATTATTATTGCAATTATTCCAAAAGTAGATAACGCCATCTTCGACCAGGTCAAAGAAAGTGCATTAAAGGCGGGCAAAGAGCTGGGAATTGTGGTAACATGGGAAGCTCCGACTTCCGTAGATAAAAACAAACAAAAAGAGTTGATTGAAAATCTAATTCGGTACAAAGTGGATGGTATACTTATCAGTTGTAACGATGCTGAGTTTCTGAGAGAGCCTATCAATGAAGCTATTAAAGCTGGCATTAAAGTAGGAACTTTCGACTCGGATTGTCCTAAAAGCGAACGGTTATTTTATATCGGCACCGATAATAAAAAAGCCGGAAAGGTATGTGCCGAAACCATGCTGAGCATGTTCGAAAAAGCGAATAAAACTCCAAATCAAATTGTGATACTCAGTGGTGGAGTGAGTGCTGATAATATGACCGAAAGAATTTCTGGATTTAACTCAGTAATCAGCCACGATAAAATTGCCAAAATACTCTACACTTTCGAAATGCCTGAGTACGGTAGGGAATTGCTTACTGAGAATTTAGCCCGAAACAAAAACATCAATGGTGTTCAACTAATGTGGGGCGTGCCTATTTTGAACGGTGTGGATAGCATCCCTGCATTGGCTAAATTTATGAAAGCGGGTGGTGTTTCCGTATTTTTTGATGTTTCCAAACCATTGCTTAAATACATTAAAGAAAACCCTAATTGTGCCACTATGAAACAAGACTTTCATTCCATGGGTCATGTAGGTGTGGAAAATTTGTATAATGCCATTGTTGGTAAACCATACGAAATACAAATTCTTTATGATGTAAAAGTAATTGACCACGATAATGCAGAAGCAGAAATGGCAAAATTATAGAATAGAATAGCTTAGTATAAACAAAAGGGTTTGGCATTTATTTGCCAGACCCTTTTCATTGAGCTATTTCTTTATTTTTTGTGTTCTGACCCCCAAACCCCCAAATGTGGGCTTTAAGACGTAGTTTCTAACATTTCTTTTTATATCAAATCACTTCTTTGACGCACTCTTAAGCCCCCATTTGGGGGTTTGGGGGTCGAAATAAACAAAAGACTTGTAACTACATATTATTTCTATTGTACCCAAACAACCGGTTCTCCTTTATATGATTGAAAACAGCTGTAGGCACGCAATCCCCGAAGCGATCATCGCCATTTTCTATCAGCTCAGTAATATGTTCCGATCTTATTTCTAGACTTTCAGAAGGGATAGTTTTCAGAACAAGGATCTTTTTCATCGCGTTCAGATATTGCCATAGCAATCTATTTACTTCCGAAAAATGCGAATCGTCGGGATAAACCACTTCGCCCGTTTTGGTGTCGATATAGGGATATAGATATATTTTTACATTCTCCTGAAACAATGCTCCCATAGCTTCGAGCAAGCCACCCCGTAAATCGGCATAGTTTGAGCTCTCCAGTATTTTATCGAAGGTTGGCAACCCTATGACGATACGAAGTTTTATCATTTTAAACTGACCAAAATAATTTACCAGTTTAAAAAATCGTGTAAACCGGGAGATCATCACACTCTGTCCCATAATATTCAACAAGTCTACCCGATGCAGAAAATCCTTTTCGTCCACCTTTTCGTCCTGCATAAGCGAATTGAGCGACATCTCGCAAAAAGCAATCGTATTATCCGGTTTATAATCTTCATCCCGCATAAAAATGGCCATGCTATCGTGTATAAAGTCCATCCCCAGTTTGTTGATTGGTCTGAAATTTCCCCTTAGCAACACCACATTTTTTTTGTACAGCATATCACTGGGCTGCTGCACTTTTCCGTTTTGATCGAACATAATGGCCGGAGTCATATGATTACTCACCAGCATGAGGTTCAGCAGCCTGTTGTCCACCCACTTCATATCCGGACCCTCCACGTACACATAGTCCACCTCTACCCTATCGGTATCCAGGTTATCCAGCAAGGAAAGTAAAATGGTACGGGGATCCTCCCACTCGAACAAACCGCCGTAAATCAGATTGATGCCCAATGCACCGAGCGAGTATTGTTGCAGCAATGTATCGTTTTCGTGCAATTTTACATGAATAAAGATCTTATTCGGGTGGTAGCGGTCCGTACCTTCCACCGCTATTCCCAGCCATCCGCTACCATGGTTCGTTTTGGCAAAATTGAGTGTTTCCACCGTATTGGCAAAAGCAAAGAATTTACGACTGTTCTTTTTATCCAGAATTTCAATCAGTTCGCCGTATTCATAATCCACCATTTTGCACAAGCGATCTTCGGCCACGTAGCGCGACGGCGTTCCCTGATTGTAAAAATGATCGCTGAATAACTTATCGTAGGCCGAAATAGATTTAGCCACCGTATTCGAAGCCCCACCCGCCTGAAACAAATGCCGCGCAGTTTCCTGTCCGCCACCTATTTCGGCAATGGCACCATAATATTTCGAATCAATGTTGATATGTACCGACTTTTCTTTCGTACTCAGCGTGTTTGCCATATATACCCGATAATTTTAATTGTTACGTTGTCATTCTAACAACGCAAAAAGGGATTCTGTTTTATTGGGTCTACATTTATTCTCAAAAAAAAAGCAGTAGCACACCATTTAGTTTATTTCACCATGCAGTAATGACATCGCACCATGCAGTAACGATATACTAAGTGAGAACTTAATTATACTTAGAAATCTGTTGACTTTGCTCTACACGAGTTTTAGATACCCATTGGCTAATCGTGTCGTATGCATCTTGAATCAATGCTTCCGGATAGCCACTCATTTTCAATATTTTAATCGCATTAAATAATGTTAACTTTCCGGGCTTCAACAAATAATCGAACGCCACCTCGGTGGAGCTGATATGTTCGCAAAAATGGTAGAGCGCATATTCGGCATGCAACAACTCAGCCAGTTCAATATCGTGGGTCGACACAAAAACAAGATTATCGTTCTTTATCAGTTGAGCCAGTACCGCCTTCGCGGCCGCCACCCGCTCCAGAGTATTCGTACCCTTAAAAATTTCGTCCAACAGGAAAAGGTGTTGCCCTGTTTCACAGGCATCCAGCATTTCTTTGACCGAAAGCACCTCCTCGAAAAACAAACTTTTGCTGTTTATCAGATCGTCGCCCACGGTTATCATCGACTGCAAGGTGAGGCGGTTCTTTAGCTTAAACTCCTTCGCAAAACAGGTATTAATGTTTTGTGCCAACAGGATATTCACACCCACCGTTCGGATAAATGTCGACTTTCCTGACATGTTCGATCCGGTAAGCAATATCGAAGCATCCTGTACAGCCAGGTCGTTGGCCACGCACCCTTCAATCAGCGGATGATATAACCCCGAAAAAGAAAGCCGGTCGTTTTTCTCATCAATGGTTGGTACACAGATATCACCGTCCAACTTGCGAATATTAGCAATGGCCAGCAGCGAATCTATCTCGCCCACAAAGCAGTACAATGTTTCAATCTCCCGCTGTTTGCCATTAATCAGTTTTATTGTTTTGTGAAACAGATAAGGCTCGGTTAGAAACACTATTCGGAATAATTCCATTATCAACCACGCCAGAGCTGCCAGCTCACTTTGCAATAGCTGTTCCACTCTGAACAAGGAAGAAATCTTATTAATAGGTTTCAACGATTCCAATGCTTCAGGCACGTCTGTGGAAATACTATCAAAACGTGAGTTCTTTACCAAAACCTGACAAACCTTATGAAGCTTCATTAATTGAGGTATGGAGTTTTGAAAAGGAATCTGAAGACTTTTGTTAGAATAATGAAAAAGTGCATTCACAATAAGTGATACAAATGTCAGAATAAAAAAGAACTGAGAAGGGACCAAAACGGTTAGTCCCATGCACATAAAAGGTACAAAGCGCAAAACCTTAATCAGAAAATAATACAACTTTGTTACGCTTGGGAGCTCTTTGGTAAACAATGAAATAATGCTGTAAGCATCATTCTTACTCAATTTGATCAATTGCTTCTCGGTTTCCAGCGCGAAACCGGCATCTTTGGCAAACTGCCGGGTTATCGCCTCATGCCTGTCAGGATAGGGAGTCAGTTCATTCGAACGCAACCTGGCGTAGAAGTATTGCTGTCCCACTTTGGAAGTAGTAAGATCCATGTAAGCAAAAAGCACTTCGAAATTCAAATCATTTGCCGTTTTATCCGACAAAACAGTCACTCCGCGTGTTGTTGATAGATAACGGGCATAGCTCTCTATTTCAGGACAATCAATATCATGTTTCATTATTCCTACATTAAGTTACTGCAAAATGAACCGACCAACCGTGCGTCTATATTTTCATTTTATCACAATGCAAAAATACACAATAATTTTACATAAAAAAAAACGAGAGTAAGATTTTTCATCTCACTCCCGCCTTCATTTTTTATTGCAAGCGCATCACGCTTCTTCTATTCTTCTTATTTTATGCTTGTGCTCCGTACGAATCACTAAAGGTACCGACTCTACACTAACATTACTGGTATCCAACCCATAAGCTTTGGTATCGGTTATACCCAAATGCCTTATCGCCCTGTAGAAATTCATGGTCATACGCTCTCTGAACTTAAAGCCCTGATTCTGATTATACACACGGTGAATGATAATAAACCGGAAATCACCGGGGATATTATTCTTTCTCAACGATGGATAATTACTGGTGAGGTCAAACTCTTTATTTTGTACCAACTCATCAATAATTTGCCGGAAATAAACATTAATCAAAGGCTGCACCTGAAAACCAAGCCTTATATTTACACGGTAGAGTGTATCCGGGATTAGCTTTTCGAACGTGTATTCGAGCGTTGTCGGATCATCCACATGGTCGATATGAAGAATCCAGTAATTATCAGCACGCTTGGGCTGCTTGTTGATCATCGAATAAATAATCTTTCCTTCCACCTCGGTTTGCAGGTTTGCTTTACTTAGATACACCAGGTTAGTGGAGTATTTGGGTATGGTGGTATCGGCACTTAAGTCGGAGATAATCTTATAAAACGATGATATTTTCAGAAACTGGACATATTTATTTTTAATAATCCGTGCATTGTACCAATCAAACATCACTGCAAATATTGCTCCGGCCATTAAAACGGTAACCCATCCGCCGTGCATAAATTTAAACATATTGGAAAGTAGAAACAGAAATTCCAGCGTTAGGAAAAACGCAATAAACGGAATCACCAGCGCCAGTTTAAATTTGGCTTTCAGATACGATGCTAGTAATAATGTCGTCATCAACATGGTAATGGTGATAGAAAGACCGTAAGCCGCCTCCATATTGCTCGATGTCTGGAAAAACAAAACCATGACCACGCAAAAGGCATACAAAAACCAGTTCACAAACGGAATATACAATTGCCCTTTCACCTCGGTAGGATATTTAATCCGCTGGCGTGGCCAAAAATTCAGACTCATTGCCTCGCTAAAAATGGTAAAGGACCCGCTAATCAATGCCTGACTGGCAATAATAGCAGCTACAGTAGCCATTATAACCCCGAAAATAAGAAAGCTTTCGGGCATAATGGCATAAAATGGGTTAGTAGCTTCGGTAAGTGAATCCAAATGGGTCAGAATCCACGCGCCCTGTCCCAGATAATTCAGTATCAGGGTTGTTTTTACAAATATCCAACTCACCCTTATGTTTTTGATACCACAATGTCCTAAATCGGAATACAATGCCTCAGCACCCGTGGTACATAAAAATACCGCTCCTAAAATCAGGAACCAACTCGGATAAGTGGCTAATAAATGTACGGCATAATACGGATTAAAAGCTTTCAAAATAGGTAAGAAATGTACAATCTGGCTTGCCCCCAACACACCCAGCATAGTAAACCATATCACCATTAATGGGCCAAATGATTTGCCAATTACCTTTGTACCAAACTGCTGAATAATAAACAATAACGAAATAATTAGAATACTGATTGGCACAACCGGCGTGTTGCTGTTTATACCTTTCAAACCCTCAATGGCCGATACCACAGTGATAGAAGGAGTTATAATACCGTCGGCAATCAGGGTACTGGCACCGATAATAGCTATAACGTATAACCATTTTTTCTTGCTTTTTCGTACCAACGCATAAAGCGCCAAAATACCCCCTTCGCCTTTATTGTCGGCCCGCAAGGTAATCAACACATATTTCACGGTGGTTTGCAGCGTCAAAGTCCAGATAATACACGACACAGCACCAATGATATAATCGGCATTGATATGAGCATTTGCACCGATAATAGCTTTCATTACGTACAATGGCGAAGTACCGATATCACCGTATACAATTCCCAGTGTGACGATTAAACCAAAAAAACTAAATTTACTTAAATGTTCGGATTTTACTTTTTCCATTACTACCTGATTAAATGACCTTATAAAACTATTTAGTACCGACTAACCCCTTATTAATAATTAATTATCTACGCCTCCTTCACCTTTTTAAAACTTATCTTCCCCGACTGGCTGACAAACAATCCTGCCACAACGATAGAAATACCAATCCATTTGGGGAGAGAAATGATTTCGTCGAGGATAAACCACGAAAGAATGGCTGTGAAAACCGGAATTAAATTTACAAACACATTGGTACGTGCCACTCCTACCTGCCGCACTGCTCCTGCAAACAATACAAAAGCCACCACAGAAGCAAAAACCGACAGCATGATTAGTGCTGTGATTGCTTCGCCGGTCACCTTTATCGTTTGAATTGTTGCTAAATCGGTAAACAGAAAAGTAGGAATAAAAAAGCCCAACCCAATCAAGCTTTGATAAAAAATAACATTGAGCGTTGAATAGTGGGTTGATATTTTTCGAAGTGTGGTGGCATAACAAATGGCCGAGAAAACAGCCAGAAACAGCAATGCCACACCTATCGGATTGGCCTGAAAGCCTCCATTCGGATTATAAATTAAAAAAAACACTCCCACCAGCGAAACCACAATTCCAATAATATTCGCCCACCCGATGCGTTCGCGCAAAACGACAAATGCCAGCACCGGTGCAAAAAGCGGAATGGTAGACACAATAACCGAAGCCAATGTCGACTGCACCATGGTGAGACCGTATGTTTCGCCCACGTAATACAGGAACGGCTCGAAAAATGCCAGCATCACAAACATCTTCACATCCTTGCCACGTAACCGTTGAAACTTACCACTCACCTTTGCTACCGTATACAGCAACACCGAAGCGATAAACAACCGAAGCATAATCAGTGTCATGGGCGGGAACGATTGAATGGCTACCCTCGTCCAGATAAACGAAAATGACCAGAAAATCATCGAAAGTACAATGGCTGTATAAAGTTTTATTGATTTCAGCATTGGTTGGCTGGTTAATTGGGAATTGGTTGATTGGGAATTGGTAATTGGTCGATTGGTTAATTGGTTGAATGGTTGAATGGTTGATTGGTTGATTGGTTGATTGGGGATTAGTTCATTGGGTGATTGATTTAAAGATGGTTTATTGAGAAATGAAAAGAGCGAATTATTACCAGTCAACTAACTAACCAATTTCAAACTAACTAACTAACTAACTAACTAACTAACCATTTTACCAATCAACCAATTACCAATTAACCAATCAACCAATTATCAAATCTATTTCCTCATGAATGGTTGCCCATACCTCATCAGTCATTTTTGCACCCAGTACTTCCACCACATTGGCCGCAACAAGTGATCCTATCCGTCCGCACACATCCAACGAATAATTGCAGGCCAGACCATAAAGAAACCCTGCCGCGTATAAATCGCCGGCACCGGTTGTATCAATACAGTTTGCCGTACGGGGTTGTACCTGCACTGAGCTATCGCCCGACTTCACATAAGACCCCTCCTTGCCTATTTTCACCACAGCAATGTCACAGTGGTTCGATATATGTATCAGCGCGTCCTGAGGCTCCTTATTGGTAAATGCGCGGGCTTCTTCTTCGTTGGCAAAAACAATATCCACGTATTCGCGGATGATTTCGTTCAAAAAATCTAAATTCTCTTCCACCACATTGTAGCTTGCCAAATCGATAGACACTTTCAGTCCGGCTTCTTTTGCCAAACGTACCGCCGTACGTATCAATTCATGGTTTTGCACCAAATAACCTTCGATATGGAAAATATCATAGTTCTGAAACATCTCAAGGGTAAGATCATTGGCAGCCAATTCGCACGAAGCACCCAAAAAGGTACAAAGCGTACGTTCACCATCGGGCGACACCAATACCGTGCAACGTCCGGAGGGTGTTTCACTGATCAGAAGATGCGGAGTGACACCATTGTTGATAGAATCGTTCGTAAAAAAGCTTCCGACATCATCTTTTCCAACTTTTCCAACAAAACCGGCAGTGACTCCAAGCTTTGTAAGACCATTTATTGTGTTCGATGCAGAGCCACCGGTAGCCATTTTTCTCGCTATTCCGCTTAAAGCAGTACCAATTTGATCCGAAAACTGACCATTTACTAACTGCATACTGCCTTTTGGCAAATTTAATGTCGCTAACACCTCATCATGCTCTATCTGCAATAAAATGTCAGTCAGAGCATTACCCATTCCTAAAATTCTTTTCATAAAATTCTCCGTATTTTTTGTGCAAAGATATTGCATATTTCAATAAAACCTATTACTTTTGCACAGCATTTGAGAAAAAAATGTATAACTAAATTCTTCCTTAGCTCAGTTGGTTAGAGCATCTGACTGTTAATCAGAGGGTCCTTGGTTCAAGTCCAAGAGGGAGAGCAAATCACCACTATTACGTTAGTGGTTTTTTATTAAAATTCAACCAATAAATTCTTCCTTAGCTCAGTTGGTTAGAGCATCTGACTGTTAATCAGAGGGTCCTTGGTTCAAGTCCAAGAGGGAGAGCTTTTGTAAAGGGCTACAGCATTTTCGAATGTTGCAGCCCTTTTCTTTTATTTCAAAATTCACTACAAAAAAAATGGTTGAACGCTTCCTCGTCCAACCATTTTCATTTTCATATTGTATTCGATTTAGAATTTCACTGTAATACCGGCAAGAAAATTGATTCCTGCTTGCGGATAACAACCAAAATAATTGTTTACAGGTGAGTTTTCATTGTACACCGGATTAGCCGGCGTTGCCGAAATACTTGGAGCACTCCAGGCATTGCTGATATACAGTTCATTAAACAAATTATTCACCATCAAAGTCAGACCTACACTACGAATTCCTTTCAAAGGCAATGTATATGAAAATCGCAGATTGTTTAATAAATAATCCGGTAATCTACGATCAATAGAACCTGTATTGTCAACATATTGTTTTCCTACATAAATAGTTTGAAGGGCTGCTTCAAAATGATCTTTAGTAAAAGTCAGCAAACTATTACCCATTACTGCAGGAGTAAATGCAATAGGGGAATTGTGATAGGTTTTACTCACACTTTCGCCCGTTGGACTCCAATATTCATCCACCACATTCACTGTTTCTACAAAATCAATTACACGATTACGACTAAAAGTAGTAGTTACATCCCAACGCAGCCATTCAAGTGGCTTTACGCTTCCCATTAACTCTATTCCCGAACGATAGCTCACAGGAATATTGTCTGTCAGCATTTCTCCAATATCATTAATTTTACCCGTTAAAACCAATTGATTGTGATAATACATAAAATAGGCGTTTACACCTAACGAATAAACCTTATTATGAAATTTATAGCCTAATTCTGTATCGTATAACGTTTCAGAAGTTGGCCAGGTTGCAGCAGAGCCATCAGTATAATTCGTACGGGTAGGTTCGCGATGCGCTACGGCAACTGAAGCAAAGAAATCGTTGTTTACATTAGGACGATAATATAAACCTGCTTTAGGATTGAAAAAATTGAATTTTTTATCTATATCCAACGCTTGCATTCCATTTATTGAACCATCCCATTTATCATTTTTCCCATGTAACTGATATGAAACACCACGGTATTGCACATCTGCATAAACATTTAGCTTAGTAGACAATTCATAATTTGCCTTCAAGTACACATTACCATCCCATTTGGAGACCGTATTTCTGTAGTATTCTGAATTTGGCAATAAGTTACCAACATAATTTTTGACCCAAATTACTTCGCCCCAATGATCGCCCCAGTAATTATTCAAAGCTCCTCCCAATTGAACAAACAGTTTATCTTTTTGATAATTGAAAGAGAAAACACCTCCCGCAAAATCATTTCTCATTATTTTTTGACGTACCAAATCGGAATACTTAATCGTTTCAGTACCTACTGTAAAAGCTTGCAAGCCATATTTTTTCAAACTGGATTCGCCTTTATATTCTTCGTAATAACCATCTCCACGGGTATAATGCAAGCCTGCATTAAAACTCAATGCCGGTGAAAAAATATGAGTTAGCAAAAAATGATAATGCGTTTGAATATAGTTATCTGTTTGATTTTTATAATACAAAGGATTACCATTTGCATCATCACCCATATATCCGCAAGGATTATACGTTCGGCGAAAAGCCAACTCAGGTAATGCATAAGAATCGACACCATCCCATGCATGGTACGTTTTCTCCTTACCTCCAAATGTTATAAACTTAACGGATGTTTTTTCATCATAATAGCCCGCCTGAAAGAAATATGAATTCATATCCACAGTACCTCGGTCGATATAACCATCCGACTCCACTTTCGATAAACGTGTATCTACAGCCCAATGCCCATTTATCAAGCCCGAACTAGCCTTTACAGTTTCTTTCAGCGTATTAAACGAACCTGCACTTACGCTCACTTCGCCCGATGCTTTTTGAGCGTAGTTTTCCGTTTGAAAATTGATATTAGCACCAAAAGCACCGGCACCATTGGTTGAAGTTCCTACTCCACGTTGTACCTGTACACTTTCTACCGATGATGTAAAATCGGGAAGATCCACCCAGTAAGCACCTTGCTCATCAGCATCATTATAGGGTATTCCGTTTATAGTAACGTTTATACGTGCAGCATCGGTACCACGAATTCGAAAACCGGTATAGCCGATACCCGTTCCGGCATCCGACGAAGCCACAAAAGAAGGTGTTTGCATTAATAGATATGGAATATCCTGCCCCAGGTTGGTTTTGGATAGCGTTTCCTTACCCAAATTGGTATACGCTACCGGTGATTTGTCTGTAGCGCGAAGCGAAGTTACGGTAACTTCGTTTATCGATACCGATTTCGGCTCCATGTTTATAATTAGATCCTTACCCGCAAGAGCCTGAACCGACTTTTG
Organism: Paludibacteraceae bacterium; assembly: GCA_942493025.1. Classification (GTDB taxonomy): domain Bacteria; phylum Bacteroidota; class Bacteroidia; order Bacteroidales; family Paludibacteraceae; genus Paludibacter. The sequence continues at coordinate 841,724 of OW818663.1, read as the reverse complement.
AGCATATCCTATAAATGAAACGCTGATGGTATAACTCTTCTCTGTAAGTTTGTCGAACAGGAAACTACCCGACTTGTCGGTAGTAGCAGCCAACGAAGTATGAATAACAGCGACGGTAGCACCCGTCAAAGGATGACCCTTCTCGTCCAGCACTTTTCCTTTAATGGAATGCTGACTAAAGGCCGATACGGCAAAAATGAGCATAAATGCCCCAATAAAAATTTGTCTCATAACAATTTATTAGTTTAAATAATAATTTGATTTTGAGAGCCCAATAAAAGATACGGATGAATGAAACTTATTCCCTTCGCGGAATTACCCGTGTAGGTTCAAAGGGTATGATCTCAGCCCGAAATATTAAGGCACCCCACTAAATCTGAATGTTGAACGTTCGAACGCCTAAAACGCCGGATTGTTCATTTCAAAAAAAAAGAAAGAAAAACAACCCTGGAAGCGGGTCGAATTCCTTTCGGGTACAAAGATAGGCAAAATTGACGGAAAATAAAAATTTGTTTTGTACTTGAGCAAAATGTTTCTGATTTAGCAAACCCAAATTGTCATTCCAGCAAATAAAGTGTTCAATCTTTGATACAGAATAATAAAAATTCCTTACTTTTGCCTTAGTTACTGTTAAACAGCCATGCATGCAAATAAAACATCTACAGCACAAAGACATTGATTATGCCCGTTGGGATGAGTGCATCACGCAATCACACAACCAATTGACATACGCATACTCTTGGTATTTAGACATCGTATCACCTAACTGGGAAGCGCTGGTAACTGAAAATTACGAATACATAATGCCTCTGCCTATCAAGCGGAAATACGGAATACCTTATCTGGTACAACCTATTTTTGTACAACAATTGGGTATATTTTCCAAACACGCGATAGCCAAACACATCATCGAATTATTTATAAAACAAATTCGGATTTTTAGTTACGAATTGAATTTAAACCCCGGAAACTACCATATCGATGCTGTTGAGTATCCTAATTACATATTGGATCTCAACAAGCCCTACCCGCAAATTGCATCGCGTTATTCCAAAAATACATTGAGAAACATTGAGAAAGCTACAAAGGCGAATCTAACCATACAAACCGGACTACCTATTAATGAGTTTATCGCTTTTTATCATGCCGAAGATAAAAACTATCAATCAACTCATAAATCGATAGCTGAAAAACTAGTAAAAAAAGGAATTGCAGAAAATAAAATCACTTTATACGGTGTTTTTTCACCCAAAAACAAACTCATTGCCACCCTATGCGCTTTAGATTCCAACAATAGAATTACCTACTTGCTACCAATATCAAGCAGTGAGGGTAAATCATCATCGGCCATGTTTTACCTTATCGATTTTATCATTCGAAGAGAGGCCAACAGCTCTACCGAACTTGATTTTGAAGGATCCAGCATTGAGGGAATTGCACGCTTTTACAAAGGCTTTGGTGCTATCAACCAGCCATACTACATCCTAAAACAGTTTCGCCCCTCATTCCTGACCGGGAAAATAAGCAAAACGGTATGAATAACAAAGTCATATTGCTAAACACTGCTCATTACTCGTTGGATGATAGGGTTTTTTATCATCAGGCCAGATGTTTAAAAAACAATGCTTATCAGGTTCAAATCATTTCCACCAAAGAAAATTTCTCGGAAACCTTTGATGAAATAACTATCAATTCCTACGACGACAGCAACTTTACTCATACAGAAAAGTTGAATAAAATAGTCGTGCAGCTAAACTTGTTTTGTCCTGACATAATTATCTGCGATTCACCTCTGGCCGTCATTGCATCAAGCAAATACAAACAAAAGCATAAAGTCACCATTATATACGATATAACGGAGTGGTATCCATCTAAAAAAAATTTCAGTAAAGAAGTTGGGATTAGCAAACTAATCAGGTTTCTTACCCTGAGTGGGGTTTTCCTTTTGGCTGTATTAAAATCCGATGGTTTTATTTTTGGAGAATTCTACAAATCAATACTCTGCAAACGATTATTCTTTTGGAAACCGGCTTTAAAACTCAGTTATTATACCGACCGGAGTTACATACAGCACTATCCGTTAGAGAAGAAGAACGGTGAGTTCAAGCTCTTTTATAGTGGGCCGATAAATAAAGACAAGGGCATTGACTCAGTGATAAAAGTTGTGCAACTTTGTGCCACTATTCACCCGGAGATTCAATTTAAGTTGAAGATTGTCGGGTATTTTCCAACTCCCGAAGATACTGTTTATTTCAACGCTTGCACGAAGAACATAGAAAAGAACAGTCATATCGAGATACAAGACGCTTTACCTTTTCCTGAATTCTGTAAAACGATTGGAAACACCGACCTTTTTCTCGATTTGCGAATTGTTGATCTTGAAAATACGCATTGCCTGCCCATAAAACTATTTTATTATCTGGCATGCGGTCGACCGGTTATCTATTCCAATCTTAAGTCCATCCGACGCGAAATAAAACCATTTAACTTCGGACATTTATGTGATCCTACTGATATTAAAACGATAGCAACTCACATTTCCGATTACATTTTAAATCCCAACATATACCTACAGCATGCAAAGAATGCCCTGAACAGTTCGAAAGCAAAGTATAATTGGGCATTGATAGAAAATGATTTTATCTCATTTATAAACAGTTGCAGGGATAACATATAATTTTAGACTGTATTAGTCGGCACGTCAAATATTCCAACATGCGAAATACCATCAACCAACTATCAAAAACGCTCGGAGACATTCGTCGCAAAGGTTTTTTTCATCTTCTGACAGCAAATATGCTGATACAGTTGATGGCATTTGCCTCGCAGCTATTTGTGGCTGGTATCTTGTCGCCCGAGGATGTTGGGCGTATAAAAATCATTCAAACTTTTCTCTCAGTTTTTTCCATCTTTGCCGGCATGGGATTTAATGCCTCCACGCTAAAGCTTTGCTCCGAAAAAAGAACGCTGGAAGAGCAAAAATCATTGTTTAGTGCGGCATTCATTTTCACAGTTCTATCAACAGTCGGCATGTATACTATCGTATTGATACTAAATGGATTTCATCTGTTTTCGTCCGACACATTGATTCAATGGCTTATCCCGCTGGGACTTTTCCCTATTATCAGCAATTCCCTCTTCATTGTATATACATCTTATTTTCAAGCCACAAAACGAATAAAACTCATCTCCAATCTAACGGCTACAAATAAGTTACTCTCCATTGCAGGGATCATCCTTTTTACCTATTTGTGGGGAATAAAAGGATACTATGTGGCTTACAATCTGAGCTTACTCATCATCTTATTCGTTTGTATCGCAACTTTCAGTTCTGATTTTTCAAAAAGAATATTTTCGAAAGATACATTTGCGCAATTTTCCACACACAAGCGATATGCCATCACATCCATGTTGGCTTATCTGCTTTCCGAAATGTCCGCCTATACCGACATTATTTTAATCAGCTATTTCGTGAAAGACATGAAAGAAATAGGATACTACAGCTTTGCACTTACCATCACCGTTGTTCTCCGGCTTTTTCCAAGCACGGTTCAGCAAATCACCATTCCTTATTTTTCGTCTTTATCTCATCAGAAAAACGAGTTTATGGTGGTTTTTAGGCGTTACAATAAGATTTTTTATCGTGCCGTATTGCTCACATTGATGGGTTCTGTCATTGTGGCACCATTCTTTTTACATTACATTTTTAATGGAAAGTACGATGCATCAATGCAATACTTTCCTCTACTGGCCATTGGCTGGAGTCTCCGGCAACTTGCTTTGTTGCAAAACGGTGCTATTTTCGGGTTGGGAAAGATTCACTACAACATGTACACCAGTTTCATCGCACTTGTATTTAACGTTACTGTCATTAGCACTTTACTCCACTTCTTTGGGTTGATAGGTGCAGCTTATGGCTCTATACCGTGCGGATTAGTATTTGTTACTTTATCAAGATATTATTTTTACAAAGCTCATAGCAAAATAAGTGACAGCTATTTAACATAACACAAAGAGAGATGTTCGTAAAAAACATCTCTCTTTGTGCTATCTGCTTGATTTTAATATTAAAAATTGAACACCCCCAATAAACAGGCTTGTACCTACCAACTAGAGACTACCGACTATATACTAGAAACTATTTCATCTCCCCGACTGTGTAATATAATTTCGTAATTCGGAGTTGAAAACTTCTTTTTCCAACAACTCTTCGATATTCAGGTGTAAACGATACCGCCAGCTGCTCATGGAATTAGAAGGCACATTGATACGCTCGTCATGCGGATTTAGCCTTCGAACCGAATCGGATATACTCAACAAATCCTGCATTTGAAAAACAGACCACATGGCCGGAGAATATAGATGTTGTAAAATAATATCACGACATATCCACCATTCGCAGAAATAAGGTGCTTCGCCCCAATGTCCAAGCTGAGAATTATAAAAACGTTGTGTTACACCTCTATCCTCTTCCCACCATCCGCGTATTGTACTCATATCATGGGTTGAAGGAGTTACAACGGATAGATAAGGTGCTTTATTGGGGTGAAAAAACTCTCTTTTATTCGATTTTGGAGCGCGCTGCACTTCCAGACTCAAAATACCCAACTCTTTCATTACAGAAGTGACACAAGGCGTCATCATACCCAGATCCTCACCACAAATCATCATGTTGGTAGCACGTTTCAGCGCCGGTAGTTTCTCCATTCCCGATTTGTACCAGGCAGCATCCTGACGGCGATAAAAATAATCTACGTATAATTCTTTCAGCCGGTCTTTGGTGTAATTATCCAGATCGCGGAACGAACGGAGTGTCTCCATTCCGAAGCGGGGGTAAAACTGTGTTCCGTTACTTCCTTCCACTTCGAAGAAAAGCACATTCGAAATCAAATCAAACATACCCCATTTCACTCTTTCCGATATTTTCCCATCGTTATAAAGCTCTTGTATAACCAATTGACTGGTATAGGGAGCTTTTAGTCTGAAAATCCAACCATCTTCTATTTGTAAATAGTTGGCTTTTACCCACGATGCCTCTTCTCCAAAGAAGTCCCACAAAATGGCATCGGTTATATATGGTTTACAGAACCGGTTGTAATCCAGCCACAAGCCTTTTTCAGCAAATTCATTGACATGTATGGGCATAGAAGGATTCAGATGTCCCATAATTCCTTCGACCTGCTCTGCCGGTATTTGCCAAATGCGGAAAAAGCCCAGGATATGATCAATTCGGAACGTATCGAAATAATTGGACATTTGCGCAAATCGTTTCTTCCACCAGTCAAACCCGGTGCGTTCCATTTGTTCCCAGTTATAGGTCGGGAGTTCCCAGTTTTGTCCTTTTACCGCAAACATATCCGGCGGTGCACCGGCCTGCATATGCATGTGAAACAGTTCGGGCGACACCCAGGTATCCACACTATTTCTGTTTACCCCAATCGGAATATCACCTTTTAATACAACTCCATGCGCATGAGCGTAGCTAACTGCATCCTGCAACTGAATATGCAAATGATATTGAATAAAATAGTTGACAGCAATGTCATCAAAATGCGCTTGCCCCGGAGCTGAAAATTCATCCATCTTGGCCTTGTCGTAAAGCGCATAGTCTTCCCACTTACGGTAGTCGGACGTTCCAAACTGATCTCTCAACACGCAGTAAGCTGCGTACGGAGCTAACCAATACTCATTGTCGGCAAAAAACTTATTAAACTCTTTGGTCTTTAAGAATTTATCTTTTTGGGTAAGATACAATTCCTTAGCGTATTGCAATTTATAATTTATGATCTCTAAAAATTCAACTAAATCCAACGCATTCCATTTAGTCTGATTGGCTTTAAATTCTTTTTGCAGAGGATGAGTTGCCGGGAGTTTACCTACCGCCTGAAGGTTGAGGAAAAGCGGGTTCAAGGCAAAAGCCGAGATAGCCGCATAGGGCAACACATCGGCATCGGTATGCGTACCAACCGTATCATTTAACGGTAAAACCTGAATTAGTTTTAGTCCTACCTTTTCGGCCCAATCCACGAGTAATTTAATATCGCAGAAATCACCAACACCTACACTTTTTTTAGTTCGGATACTAAAAACCGGTAAGCTTACCCCCGCGCCTTTCCACGAACTATCCGTAATCCTCACAAAAGAATCCGAGAGTTGAACAATTGTTTTTTTAGAATTTACAATTGGAGCAATATGATCCGCACCCGACTCGAAATAGCGAAATTCCTTATCTTCAGGATCGTAAACTCCATATTTATAATGTACTTCATTTTGTGTTTTACTTAAATCGGCAGTCACCGTCCACCAGTCGCCATCAGTGCGGCTCAACAGCAGCGGATTTTTTGTTGACCAATTACCCAGTGCAGGGCAATCGCCAACTATGCAAATCACCTCATTTCTAGATAATAACGGGGCTTTTACTTTAAAGATATGGGTAGGTTTCGCAATCGGTTTCGGAACTTGAAACGGACGCTCATCTTTCAGCAAAACGTTCTGAAATGGAGTGGTCAGGAACACATTTTCGAGACTTGCAGGCGAATTCCAGACATCGATGCAGAAAAAATGATCCATTTGCGACGAATCGAGTTTCAAGTTGCGATCATCGCCCCACTCTTCGCTGTATTGTCCGCTCTGCTCGTTAAACAGAATGTATTTATAATTCAGTTCAAAGGGTTCATTTTTTGTTAGCTCTATTTCAGCCGACCAATCTTCTTTTGCGTGAAAGTTTAATGCCAATGCTTTGGTTACATCGCCACTACCTAATTCGGGTATATTGCCACTGACCAACAATCGTTGTCCCCATTGAGTATAATAAGGTATTTTAAAGTGTATTTTCATAGGTGATTGAATTATAGACGAATAAGAAACTTGTGATTTTATCGTAAATCAAAAGTAATGGTAAATTCACAAACAAGATTTTATGTTGTTCCGAAAATGGCAATATTTGATTTCAAACGTTTGCGGAAAAATTATCATTCATCTGAATGAGAGCAAATGTGTTTGCTATTTAACCGAATAAATGTACCGAATATTCAAACAGGCAATAATGTATTTATAACCAATAAATATTCAAGTCATTTTTATGAAGTTTTCGTTTCCGTTTTAAAAATTAAAACAGTACTTTTGCAAAAAATAAATTCAACAATAACTAAAAACAACAAATGGCAGCTAAAACTACACCTTTTAAAGTGTTTTCAGGGACAAATAGTCGTTATCTTGCTGAAAAAATTTGTCAAAGTTTAGGGTGTCCGCTAGGAAACATGAAGATTCAACATTTCTCAGATGGCGAATTTTCAGTATCTTACGAAGAATCTATCAGAGGTCAGTACATTTATTTAGTTCAATCAACCTTCCCGAATTCCGATAATCTAATGGAATTGCTTTTAATGATTGATGCAGCTAAACGCGCCTCAGCTTACAAAATAATTGCAGTAATTCCTTATTTTGGGTGGGCACGACAAGACAGAAAGGACAAACCACGTGTTTCAATCGGAGCAAAACTAATTGCCGACATGCTAAGTGTTGCAGGTATCGACCGTTTGATTACCATGGATTTACACGCAGATCAAATTCAGGGCTTTTTCAATGTTCCGGTGGATCACCTTTACGGTTCTACTATTTTTGTTCCTTACATTAAATCGCTACAACTTGAAGATCTGGTTATTGCTTCGCCCGACGTTGGTGGTTCAAAACGCGCCGGATCTTACTCTAAGCATTTAGGTGTGCCCATGGTTATTTGCCACAAAACACGCGAAAAAGCAAACGTGGTAGGCGAAATGACCATTATCGGAGATGTGGTAGGCAAAGATGTGATTATTTGCGATGACATGGTGGACACTGCCGGCACGCTTTGCAAAGCTGCTGATTTAATGATGGGCAGAGGTGCTAAAAGTGTTCGTGCTATTGTAACTCACGGTGTTATGTCAGGCGATGCGTCTTCAAGAATTTGTGCTTCAGCTCTTAAAGAAATAGCTTTTACAGATTCCATTCCATTTGACAACGAAAAATGTTCGAAAGCTAAGATTCTTACCATTTCAAAAATGTTTGCCGACACCATTCACCGTGTTCAGGAAAATAAATCGATCAGCGAACAATATTTACTATAATAAACGGAAAGATTCAATCACTTTCCGAATCATTACAAAAAGACTTCTAAATTTATATTTAGAAGTCTTTTTTATTTATCAAAGCTGCAAAGCCGTTATTTGCAGGTTTAGCACAAGTATCACAAGCTATTATCTCATAAAAAATAAATAATAATACCGTAAATACTTGTCCATTCAAAATATAGTCGTACTTTTGCACCATATTCTAACAACAAAAGCTGTCCTGCTTTTGTTACAATAATCAAAAAACATAACATCACAACATCAACGTTTATTTTTCCGCGTGGAAAATCTCACCAAAAACGTTCATCCATCACTTTATGAGCAATTACAACATTTTGCAATTGAATGCGAAAGAACTGTCTGAACTAAAAGACATCGCAACTGAATTAGGCCTAAAAGTTTCTAATTCAACGAAAAAAGAATCATTGGTCTATGATATTCTGGACCAACAAGCCGTTGTCAATGCACAACGAAAAACAATCTCAAACGAAAATCAGGAAATTGACCGCAAAAAACGGTTACGCGTACCTGTAAAGAAAAACGCAGAACAGAAGGTATTTACCACACCGGCAAATGCTTCGCAACCCAACGAAAAACCGGCACAAAAACCGGCTGCTAACGAGCAAGCCGAACCTGTAAAAGTGGTTAAACAATTTGCAAAGCCAATTATCAAAACGCCTGAAGTGCAAACCGAAGGCAATGCTACTCCGGTAGTTGAGGCAGCAACAGCAGAAGCTAAACCGGCAAAGAAGCAAAACAAACCAAAACCGGCAAAAACGCCAAAACCGGCTATCAAAGCTGAAGTTGAGAAAAAAGAGCCGGAAGTTATTGCTGCTCCAACCAAAGTTTTTGTATTGGAAGACAGAACTGCTTTTGACACTCAAATTGAAGAAACACTTTTCGTTCCTGAAATCGCGTTGGAAAATGTGATTGAAGGCGTAATTGAAAACGCGATTGAAAGTGCTAAAACAAAAATTGAGCTTCCTGAATTGAAGCACAACAAACCTGCCAACAGCGGAAACAACGCCGGCAATGGTAACGGTAACCGCACCAAGTTCACTCAAAGACCCGAAAAAGCCGAAAAACAATTCGATTTTGATGGTATCCTGGAAGGAACCGGAACATTAGAAATGATGGCCGATGGCTACGGTTTCCTACGCTCAGCCGACTACAACTACCTGGCTTCGCCCGACGATATTTATGTATCGCAATCGCAAATTAAACTTTTCGGTTTAAAAACCGGTGATACAGTGAAAGGCGCTATTCGCCCTCCAAAAGAAGGTGAAAAATACTTCCCACTTATCAAAGTTGCCCAAATCAACGGCCGTTCGCCGGAATATGTGCGCGACCGTGTACCTTTCGAACACCTCACTCCTCTTTTCCCCGATACCAAATTTAATTTGTGTAGTGGCAAAAACGACACTCTTTCAGCCCGTATGGTAGATTTATTCTCACCAATCGGTAAGGGTCAACGTGGATTGATTGTGGCACAACCGAAAACCGGTAAAACCGTTTTATTAAAAGATATTGCCAACGCTATTGCCGCTAACCATCCTGAAGTGTACATGATTGTATTGCTTATCGATGAGCGTCCTGAAGAGGTTACCGACATGGCTCGTAGCGTACGCGCCGAAGTTGTTTCGTCCACTTTCGACGAACCGGCAGAGCGTCACGTAAAAGTGGCCAGTATGGTTCATGAAAAAGCAAAACGTATGGTAGAATGCGGACAAGATGTAGTAATCCTGTTGGATTCAATTACCCGTTTGGCCCGTGCTTATAATACTGTATCTCCTGCCTCCGGTAAAATTCTTTCGGGTGGTGTTGATGCCAATGCCTTGCACAAACCAAAACGTTTCTTTGGTGCAGCACGTAACATCGAAAATGGCGGTAGCTTGACCATTATTGCTACTGCATTGACCGAAACAGGTTCTAAAATGGACGAAGTAATCTTCGAAGAGTTCAAGGGAACCGGTAACATGGAACTTCAACTCGACCGCAAATTATCAAACAAACGTATTTTCCCTGCTGTAGACATTATGGCATCAAGTACCCGTCGCGACGATTTATTGCTCGACAAAGACACCTTGAACCGCATGTGGATTCTGCGTCGCCACCTTTCTGACATGAATTCTATGGAAGCCATGGAATTTTTGAAAGACCGCCTGGAACGTACCGAAAACAATGATGAGTTTCTTGTTTCAATGAACGGATAATCCAGTTTTTCAAACGCACACAAAAAAGGTAGAGACGCACAGTTGTGCATCTCTACCTTTTTTTTATCTATAAATTAATGATATGTTTTAGTTATGACCCCCAATCCGTCAGCCGACGGAGGCTTTAAGACGTAGTTTTTGAGATTTGTTTTTTGCTCAGTCGATTATTTGATGCACTCTTAAGCCCTCCGTCAGCTGACGGATTGGGGGTCTAAATTTACCTTGGGGCGGTGCGCTGCACCTTTGTTACTTTTCTTTTGTGATATGCTACAAATAGTTCGGTGCACTGCACCTCCATCTTAGGTGCAGATGGAACATTCCGTTTTCGGAAGCACCGAACCGTTCGTCTATCTCAATAAAGAAAGTTAGTCGTATATATCGAAATCACATTCATCAAGACCCATCATTTTTACAATACATCCTATACAATTTGTAGAAACCCAAATTGAGCATCATTCAACGCTATACAATTTGTAGAAGGCTAAACTTGTATCATTCTTGTCTGTACAATTTGTAGGAGCACCAAACATGCATCAACCAAGCCTGTACAATTTGTAGAAGGTTGAAAAGAACAATATTCAGGTCTCTACAATTTGTACAGACCTGAAGTGAGCATCAAACAGCTCTATATAATTTATAGAAGGTCCAAACAGTCTATTTCAGCTCTATATAATTTATAGAAGATCCAAACAGCCTATTTCGGGTCTATATAATTTTTAGAAGGTCCAAACAGCCTATTTCAGGTCTATAAAATTTTTAGAAGCCATAATCAGCATGATTCTGCTCTATAAAAATTTTAGAAGCCATAAACAGCATGATTCAGCTCTATAAAATTTTTAGAAGGCTCAAATGAGCTTGATGCAGCGCTATAAAAATTTTACAGCATCAAAAACAACGTTTATCCCTTTTTGATAAAAATTTTACGATCTGCTCCTTGTTATAGAAACTAAAATAGCAAGCCATTTTTAGCCCCAAATCTGCTTTTTCTGCACAAAAGCACCCGATTCATGCAAGTTTTTGAGCGATATAGGAAAAAAATTGTATCTTTGCAGCCGAAAATTATAAGATTTTGAATTATAATCCCGTCGACAACAAACGAACTGACACAAGCTTCTTGCAAGTTGGGGGTTTTGATCGGCATTAACAAAAAAAGCTTACATGAAACCGGCATAAAAACAGATGTTCACCAGGAACTATGTTCATTGCGGGTTTCGTGCGACAACTAACTCAAAAATAAAAATTAGCGCATGAAATTATTAGAAGGAAAAGTAGCTATCGTAACCGGTGCTGCTCGCGGAATTGGAAAAGCTATCGCCTTGAAATTGGCTAGCGAAGGTGCAAATATTGCATTTACCGATTTGAATATCGACGAAAATGCATTGGCAACCGAAAAAGAAATTGAAGCATTTGGCGTAAAAGCAAAAGGATACGCTTCGAACGCTGCTAACTTCGACGAAACGCACACTGTTGTTGCTGAAATTTTGAAAGATTTTGGTCGTATCGACGTATTGGTAAACAATGCCGGTATTACAAAAGACGGTTTGATGATGCGTATGACAGAAGGACAATGGGATGCAGTTATCAATGTAAACCTGAAATCTGCTTTCAACTTCATCCACGCTTGTACTCCTATCATGATGAAACAAAAATCAGGTAGCATCATTAACATGAGCTCTGTGGTTGGCGTTTCGGGTAATGCAGGACAAACAAACTACTCTGCGTCAAAAGCAGGTATGATTGGTTTGGCTAAATCGGTAGCTAAAGAGTTAGGCTCACGCGGTATCCGTGCCAACGCTATTGCTCCGGGCTTTATCGAAACTGAAATGACACACGCACTTACCGAAGAGCAACGCACAAAATGGAACGAAGTAATTCCAATGCGTCGCGGTGGAAAACCCGAAGAAGTAGCTAACGTAACATTGTTCCTTGCTTCTGATTTATCAAGCTATGTAAGCGGACAGGTAATTCCTGTTTGTGGTGGAATGAACACCTAATACCCTCTCCGCCCCTTAAATGGTGGTTAAAGATAGTAAGCGCTCCAGGATTCTTGGAGCGCTTTTTGTTTTATAATAGCCTGTGGAATAAATTAGCGATATACTCGTTTTTACAACTAAAAAATAGTATCTTTGTCAGTCTTTTTCAGGAAAAATTGACAAAACTGACAGAATTGACAAAAAATAACGATACAATAAAATAAAAGATTAGAAAGATATGGGATTTAATGATTTTTTAGGCAAAATCTTCGGAAGCAAAGGCCAACGCGACTTAAAAGAAATTACACCGTTCGTTGATAAAATCAAGGCGGTTTACGATGAAATAGCAAGTCTTACCAACGACGAATTGCGTGCTCGTACTGAATCACTAAAACAACGAATTCAGGACTATGTGGCTGCTGAGGCAACAAGAGTTGAAGAATTAAAAGCTAGTATCGAATCGACAGAGATTAATCTTCGTGAAAAAATCTACAACGAGATTGATAAGCTTGAAAAAGAAATTACGGCCAAATACGAAGAAGTATTGGACGAAATCCTTCCCGAAGCCTTTAGCATCATGAAAGATACTGCTCGCCGTATCTCTGAAAACCCTATCACTGAAGTGACTGCTACCGACTTTGACCGCGAACTGGCTACAAAACACGATTTTGTAACCATTGAGGGCAACAAAGCACTTTATAAAAACCAATGGACTGCCGGTGGTAACCTTATCAAATGGGAAATGGTGCACTACGATGTACAATTATTTGGTGGTGTGGTACTTCACAAAGGAAAAATATCGGAAATGGGAACCGGTGAGGGTAAAACCCTTGTGGCTACACTTCCTGTATTCCTCAATGCACTAACCCGTCGCGGTGTGCACTTGGTTACCGTAAATGATTATTTATCAAAACGTGACTCGGAATGGATGGGCCCTTTGTATATGTTCCACGGGTTGACCGTTGATTGTATCGACCGTCACAGCCCTAACTCCGAAGAACGACGCCTGGCTTACCTTGCCGACATTACCTTTGGTACAAATAACGAATTTGGGTTCGATTATTTGCGCGACAACATGGCTACTGCCCCACTCGACCTGGTACAACGCAAGCACAACTACGCTATCGTGGATGAGGTCGACTCGGTATTGATTGACGATGCCCGTACTCCATTGATTATCTCGGGTCCGGTTCCAAAAGGTGAAGATCAATTATTCGAAGATTTACGTCCAAAAGTGGATCGCCTTGTAAACACTCAAAAAACGCTTGCCACTAAATACCTTGCCGATGCTCGTAATTTATTGAAATCGGAAAACAAAAAGGAACAAGAAGAAGGTGCATTGGCCCTGTTCCGTTCTTACAAAGGAATGCCTAAAAACAAACCGTTGATTAAGTATTTAAGCGAACCGGGAGTAAAAGCCCTATTGCTAAAAACGGAAGAGTATTATATGCAGGAAAACAATCGGAACATGCATATCGCTACCGATCCTTTATATTTTGTAATTGACGAAAAACAAAACTCCATTGAGTTAACAGATAAGGGACTTGATTTAATTACCGACGATTCTGATGATGCACAATTCTTTGTATTGCCTGATGTAGGTAGCGAAATCGCCGAATTGGAAAAAAGCAAAAGCTTGTCTCCTGAAGAAAAACAATCGCAAAAAGACGAAATACTTCAAAACTATTCTGTAAAATCGGAACGCGTTCATACCATCAACCAATTGTTGAAAGCATACACTCTATTCGAAAAAGATGTAGAGTATGTGGTAATGGAAAACAAAGTAAAAATTGTTGATGAGCAAACCGGTCGTATCATGGACGGTCGTCGTTACTCCGACGGATTACACCAGGCTATTGAAGCAAAAGAAAAAGTAACTATCGAAGCCGCAACACAAACTTTTGCAACCATTACACTGCAAAACTACTTCCGTATGTACCACAAACTTTCGGGTATGACTGGTACTGCAGAAACAGAAGCAGGTGAGTTGTGGGACATCTACAAATTGGATGTGGTGGTTATCCCAACCAACCGTCCCATTGCACGTAAAGATATGGAAGACCGCGTTTACAAAACAAAACGCGAAAAATACACTGCTGTTATCGAAGAAGTGGTACGTTTGGTAGAAGCCGGACGCCCCGTATTGGTTGGTACTACTTCGGTTGAAATTTCGGAATTATTAAGCCGTATGCTTAACGGACGAAAAATCAGACACAATGTGTTGAATGCTAAACTTCACCAACGTGAAGCCGAAATTGTAGCAGAAGCCGGTCAAAAAGGAACGGTTACCATTGCTACCAATATGGCAGGTCGTGGTACGGATATCAAGTTAACGCAAGAGGTGAAAGACGCCGGAGGTTTGGCCATTATCGGTACCGAACGTCACGAAAGCCGTCGTGTCGACCGCCAGTTACGTGGGCGTGCAGGTCGTCAGGGTGATCCGGGTTCATCTATCTTCTACGTTTCGTTGGAAGATGATTTGATGCGTCTGTTTGGTTCTGAGCGTATTTCGGGCATTATGGACAAACTTGGATTCGAAGAAGGTGAAATGATTGAACATTCCATGATTTCGAAATCAATAGAGCGCGCTCAAAAGAAAGTAGAAGAAAACAACTTCGGTATTCGTAAACGTTTATTGGAGTACGATGATGTAATGAACTCACAACGTGAAGTGGTTTACTCAAAACGCCGCCATGCATTAATGGGCGAACGTATTGGTGTAGACATCACCAACATGATATACGATGCTTCGGACAGTGCCGTTGAATCAGCAAAAAACAATGGTGACTATTTCGAACTGCAGGAAACTTTATTTAAAGTTTTTGCAATGGATGTTCCTTTTACAGAAGAAGAATTCAACAGCGGAAGAACAAATGATTTATGCAATCGTGTGGCTGAATCTGCTATTGAAACTTTCAAACGTAAAATGGAAAGACTGGCTGCAGTTGCCAATCCGGTTATCAAACAAGTATACGAGCAAAAAGGACAACAATACGAAAATATTCTTATCCCGATTAGTGATGGAAAACGTGTTTTCAACGTAACCGCTCATTTAGAAACCGCCTACAACACCGAAGCGCGCGAAGTAGTAAAAGCATTCGAAAAACAAACCTTACTATTCGTTATTGACGATGAATGGAAAGAACATCTTCGTCAGTTGGATGAATTGCGTAACTCGGTTCAGAATGCCAGCTACGAACAAAAAGATCCACTTTTGATTTACAAACTGGAATCATTCGGCTTATTCAAAGAAATGATTGATTCGATGAATCGTAAAGTTTTGTCGGTGTTGATGCGTGGACAAATTCCAATGCGCGAGCCGGAAAATGTACGCGAAGCTAAAATTGAAAAGCATCAGGATTTTAGTAAATACAAAACTACGAAAGATGAAGTTGGCGGTGGCGATCCTACCAAAACGGATACCCGCGAACCACAGAAGTCTCAACCGATTCATGTAGACAAAATGCCAGGTCGTAACGATCAATGTCCATGTGGAAGTGGTAAGAAATTCAAAAACTGTCACGGAGCTTAATTTAATTCATAATTAATAATTCACAATTAATAATTAAATTAAAAATATGCTATTAAATTATATCACTTGGGACATAAATCCGGAGATATTCAGGATTGGAGCAGTAGCCGTTCGTTGGTACGGGTTATTTTGGGCTATCGGTATTTATGCTACGCTACTGATAACTACCCGAATATTCAAACACGAAAAACTTCCTGAGGTATGGATTGACAAGTTATTTATTTATACCGTTTTGGGAGCTATTTTAGGTGCCCGACTGGGACATTGCCTCTTCTACGAGTGGAAATTGGTAGCTGATCCGATTACATTTTTGGGCATCACCTTCAATTACGAAAATCATTATCTTTCACATCCGTGGGAGCTTTTGTTTATCTGGCGCGGTGGATTGGCCAGTCATGGTGGAGCCATTGGGATATTAATCGCCATGATTTTGTTCAACAGAAATGTTTCGAAAAAAGGGATTAACTGGATTTTCGACCGCTTACTGATTGGCGTTTGTCTTTGTGGAGCAGCCATCCGTTTTGGCAATTTAATGAATTCCGAGATTTATGGCGATGCCACCTCCCTGCCCTGGGGGTTCATTTTTGTTCGCGCGGGCGAGACACAGCCCATGCATCCAACCCAAATTTACGAAATGATATATTGTCTTGTTACATTTGCCATCATGTGGTTTATGTATTGGAAAAAAGAAGCTTACAAGAAAAACGGTTTGCTTTTCGGCATTTTCCTGATTGGCGTTTTCGGTTCACGTTTTGTGCTGGAATTTATCAAAAATAACCAGGAAGCTTTTGAATCGGGTTTACCGTTAAACATGGGACAATGGCTAAGTCTGCCGTTTATTGTTTGGGGTATCTGGCTATTGCTGAGAAGTTCTTCTGTTCCAAAATCTGCTTAAACCACACAAAATTTTGTAATTCCCCCAACGAACTTATCACTGTTGCGAGCGTTGTAGATGCACGCGCTTAAAATATTGCGAATTAAAAAAAAATGAAAAAAAATAAGACTACCGATGTGGATTTTACGAAAGTAAAGCCCTATAACCAGGACGAAGAAAAAACGGCTCAACTTGCCCGAATGTTTAACACCATCTCGGATAAGTACGACAAATTTAACGATATCATGTCATGGGGAATGGCGCGGGTATGGCGCAAGCAGTCTTTGCTTTCATTGAAACAATATAAACCATTACAAATACTCGATATTGCAGCCGGTACGGCCGATATGTGTATTAAGGCCTATCAGTATTTGAAACCGGAGCATGTAACCGGAGTAGACATTTCCGACAGAATGCTGGAAATGGGACGGGTAAAAATAGCTCAGGCAAACCTGAGCGAAATAATTGACCTTCAGGTTCAGGATTGCTCAACACTTACATTTGCCGACGAGACCTTTGATGCGGCAACCATTTCATTTGGAATTCGTAATTTTGAAAAGTTGAATGAAAGCCTTCAACAAATTCACCGGGTACTAAAACCAAATGGTCATTTGTTGATTCTGGAAATGAATGAGCCTCAAAAAGGATTGTTATTGAAAGGTTATCAATTATATACGCGTGTTTTTGTACGCATGACAGCTAAGTACCTTTCAAGCGACAAAGTGGCTTACGACTACCTCACTGCCTCGATGCATGCTTTCCCGAACGGAGAACGCCTGATAAATATCCTAACGGAGAATGGCTTTAAATTAAACATCCACCGCAAATTTACCTTTGGAGTGTGCAGTATGTATCTTGTTCAAAAAGTAAAATCCTAATCGATTTTACTTTTTTTTTATCTCAATAGATTGATGTCTCCCTTTCTGGAGAATTTTTGTCCATCAGTTCCTACGGCCTTTATTATATAGAAATAAGGTCCTTCGGCAGCTTTTTTACCACCAATTGTTCCGTCCCATCCTTTTTGCGGGTCTGCCCAGAAAAACACCTTTCGTCCCCAACGGTTGAATACCCAGCACTGAAAGCTGGCCAAAGACTGGTATGCTACGCGAAATTCATCATTCTTGCCATCACCATTTGGAGTAAACACATTGGGTACCTGCAACGCCGAGGTAGTCACTTTAATATCTATCGACCCCGAATCCTTACAATAGGCATTGCTCGTTTCCAATTTCACTTTATAATCGCCCGACTCAATAAACGTATAGCGGAGATCTTTCTCTGAACGAGTGCTAAAAAGCAGTTTATTACCCTGATAAACCCACCAGCTATAATACTGAGCAGTCGGTTCATTACCATTACTCGAAAAAAGAATATCAAGTGGCGAAGAACCGTTTACCTGTGCTTCATCCGATGGTGTTAAACCTTCATTGGGAATATCGCGTGTAGTCAAAATCGATTTAATATGACACTTTACTGAAACCGCAGTATACATGGAACTCACAAGCGAAGTTGGGGTAAGACCTAAAGCCTCGGCATACTGATCGCCCGAAAGTGTAAAAGTGGTATTACAAAGCGGGGCTGTTATGGTTAGATCGGTAGCCGGAAGCTCAATAGTTTCTGTTATATCTATTTTCGTCCAGGCATCCTTCCACTCCTGCGATTGATACTTCACTGTAAAATACCTTGGCATTATCTTTGTTTGTCCAAGTTCAGTTTTGTACAATAGTTGAGGGACATTCGCGTTAATAAGAAGCTTCAGATTATCACACTGAATAGTTGGATTATTTTCGGGTTCGAAAGATGAAATCGTAGCAAGATACTGCTGATAATCAATCACCCAAAAACTAATACGTTTACCGGTGGCATCTTCTAAAATATAGCCCGTGGCGTTTTCCGGTTGTTCCAGGGAATTTACACCGGTTGCAATTGGGGTTGAGTTACCATATTTGTACCATTTTAAGTCGGTAGCCGGACCTGCAAAAGTTATGGAGGTTTGAGCATTTATTCCATTAAAAACAAACACGTAATTTACATCCGAAAATGTAGTATATGTCTTTCCACTAGTACTCGATAGCTGAGCAAAAGATAAAATTGTAACGAAAAAAAAACAAAACAATACAAAATATTTTCTCATAATCGGAATCATAAATTACCTACATTTGACAATTGGATGCAAATGTACATCTTTCTTATCAATAACAAAAAAATTGCCGAATTATTCGCCAATTTCGGTTGTTGATGTTTATTTTTTGTACTTTTGCATCCGTAACTAAAAATCAATTAGTAACTTTCAACTTATGAAAAAGCAACTATTTACCCTCATTTTTGCAGTTTACCTTGTCTCTTTTGGCAACATTTTCAGCCAGAATTCGCAATATCCAAAAACCAAAATTGACGGAACCGAATATTACATTTACACTGTTCAGGAAGGTGAAGGTTTATTTGGCGTAGCCAGAAAGTTTGAAGTTTCGTTGGATGATTTGAAAAACATTAATCCCGGAACCGAAAATGGACTAAAAGCCGGTCAGCAGATGTTTGTGCCCGTAAAAAAAGAAACTTCTAATAATGCGAAGCAAGCAAGCTCAAAGAGCGCTAATATACGTCAGGAATACACGCTTCACAACGTAGAAAATAAGCAAACACTTTTTGCCATCAGCAAAAAATACAAAGTTCGTCAGGAAGAGATTATTAAAGCAAATCCGCAACTATCAAAAGGATTGACGGAAGGAATGACGCTTAGAATACCGAAAACAAACTCCGACAAGAGTAATTGGGTTAGTGAACAAAGTATCGAAAAAGCTGTAAAGAAAGTAAATAACACAAAATCGGAACAAAAGATACATATAGTAAAGGAAGATGAGACGCTGTATTCAATAAGCCGGCTTTATGATGTTACCGTAGTTGACATTGTACGCTTAAACCCCGAATCGAGCAAGAACTTGCCAATAGGTTCAGAGTTAAAAATACCCTCTGTAAATCAGGTTGACTCGAAAAAAAACAATGAATCTGCCAGTTCAAAATCAGAAGTAGTTGTAAAAAAATATGCGGATAATTACGCACCCGAGAAAAATGGGGAGAATACTAAAGTGGTCAAAATTGCTTTTCTGTTGCCCTTTATGCTGGATGAAGAAAAACAGGATCCATCCGACAAACGATTTATCGACTTCTATTCGGGCGCACTGATAGCTGTTCACAAAGCCAAGTTAAGGGGTATTTCGTGTGAGTTATTCACCTTTGACACCGGAAAATCAGAACAAAAAATTACTGAGGTATTGGCAAATTCTGAATTAAAAGACATGGATCTTATTATTGGCCCGGCATTTAGTAATCAAATTTCGTTAGTTGCTGATTTTGCAAAAGAAAACAAGGTAAATACTTTAATTCCATTTAGTTCGAAGGTATATGACATTGAAAATAATCCCTATTTATTTCAATTCAATCCGGGCGTTGAAGCCGAATTTAATTTCAGTGCCAATTTGCTAACCAGTAAATATCTGAACTACAATATTGTATTTGCCGAACTTCCCGGAATCAGTTCATCTGACGAAGGACGAATCTGGAGCGATGCACTCAAAAAAGAGCTTGGAAAAAAGCATAAGACTTTTTCGGAAGTAGAACTACTCACTTCTGATAATGCTGATTTTAAATCGGCATTGAAAAAAAGTGAAAAAAATCTGGTTATATTCAACACTGATAAATACGCGTATATGAGTCCGTTTATTGCTCCGTTACGTTCATGTACCGACAAGTATGAAATTACCTTATTCGAACAGTATAACTGGAAAAATCAAAATGAAAAAATGCCTTCGAGCATTTATGTCTCTCCATTTATGTCGAAATATAATCCAAAAGAGCTTGGAGATTTCAACAGACTATATACTCAGTTATTTAAAAATGATGTGAACACCGACTCACCCCGATTTGATTTGCTTGGCTACGATTTATCCAATTATTTCATTTCCATTATTTACCGTTACGGGAACAAATTTATTGACAGAATCGGCAGTATCAACATAACAAATGGCATTCAATCACAGCCTCGATTCGAGCGAATTTCGAATGAATCGGGCTTTATCAATCAACGTTTATATCTCGGCGAGGACAAAAAATAAGCTATCACAGAAAAATAGCTCCGTTACATTAAAAGCACATTTCAGCTGCTATGCGAAAAATTTTTATTTTATTTTTTATACTATCATCATCATCTGTTTTTTGTCAATCTCATCTGGAAAAACCTGAAATATACATTGGTGCTACCTTTGGTGCAACCGAATCGATGGTTATGTTTAAACCAACGGTAGCTCAGGGGTTTTTACAAGGATACAACGGAGGCTTGGTGTTTCGATATGTTGCCGATAAGAATGTTGGGTTTCAGGTAGAGCTGAATTTATCGCAACGTGGCTGGGCTGAAAAAACGGGTTTATATACTCGTCAGTTAAATTATATTGAACTTCCTTTTCTGACCCATTTCTATTTTGGGAATAAGAGCCGTTTCTTTTTCAATGTAGGGCCTAAAATCAGCTATTTAATCTCCGAGAAAGACCTTATCAACACTACAACCGCTTCTACAGAGGTTCAGCACATTACTAAGATAGAGAATCCTTTCGACTATGGAGTGAGTGCCGGTTTTGGATATTTGATCAATATTAAGGGGAATATTATTCAGCTCGACACCCGGGCCAATTATTCGCTGAGTGATGTATTTTCCAATGACACCCGCGATTATTTTGATACGTCCAATAATTTATACCTCTCGGTTAACTTAGCGTGGCTGTTAAAGATAAAGTAATTATAGACAATCAAAAAAAAGTTCACGATTAATCGTGAACTTTTTTTTTGGATATACCTGATCAAGACAAACTACTTTTTAAACGAAAGTATCAGTTGAACCAAATTTTTTGCAGCTTTTAAATTCTCAAAATCTGTAGTCAGATGAGCATGGTCGATATACTCATTGTACAACCATGGATCGCCAACTGCAAACACATATCCCTTTCCAAATTTTGCTTCAGCAATCAACACCTGTCCGTTTTCTTCCAATACAGCCTTTGCCGGACTCTGACAAGAGATAGAAGAAACTTCTTTCAAGAAAATCTTATTAACCCCTTGAAACAATGAGTGATTAGGTAAATTGATTGAAGCGCAGCTATTATAGTTTCGGGGCATTCCCGGTTCAGCTTTGATTTCGGGGTGTAACAGTACATTATTGAATTTCATCCCAAACTTTGCTGCCAGAATATTGAAATTTTCAAGTTCGCTATTTTTTCCATCGTTGGTTAGCATCAGTAAGATACCACCTTTTTTCACCCAATTGGAAATAGCATCGGCCGCTTTCTTATCCATAAAATTGGGCTGAGCACTTTCGAGTTTTGTATCCGGATCCACAATAATAAACACGTCGGCACTTTTAAGAGTGGCCTTAGTTGGTTTTACTTTAAGAGTGGCAAGAGTGGCACCTTGCGCTTGAAAAAGGTCGCCCAGCTCAGAAAAACCGCTTAAAGCCTTATCCTCCCAAATGTAGTGAAAAGGTTTACCCGTTTTTGAACTTATTTCGTTATTGTAAAAATTATCAATCATTATTTTCTTTTGAGCAAAGGCAGTTGTAACACAAAAGCTTACTAAAACAATACTTACTAGTTTAAATTTCATTGATTTCATTCTTATTCATTTTTTAATTATTATTTCCATTTTTAAGTCTGTATTCCGAAGGTGTTGCTCCAAACTTTTGTTTAAAACAACGACTAAAATAACGCGGATCTTCGATTCCTACACGATACGATATTTCAGAAACCGTTAACTGCGTATCGCGCATATATTCAGCAGCCCGCTCGAAACGCACCTCGCGCACGAACTCTACCGGTGAGTAGCCGGTTAGGCTTTTCAGCTTATTGAAGAACACCGTACGGCTCATATTTAGCTCCTTAGCAAGCAAATCAATGTTCAAATCAAAATTTTCAAGATTTTCATCCATTATTTTAATCAGGTTTTGCATAAAAAGATCTTCGTGCGAGCTAACTTCCAAAGGTGGCAGGCTAAAGTCGGATTTAGCTGACGTAATCTGCAATCTGAAATATTGTTGCAACTGCTTGCGTTGGTTCATCAAATTTTCAATCCGGGCATGAAGAAATGCCGAATTAAATGGCTTTGTAATATAATCGTCGGCACCGGCTTTCATCCCCGCTACTTTGCTTTCCATATCTGTAACGGCTGTTAGCAAAATAATTGGAATATGCGATGTGCGTTTATCTTCCCTCACTTTGACGGTAAGTTCCATACCATCCATTTCGGGCATTCTTAAATCGGCTATAATAAAATCGGGCAACAACGATTCTACTTTATGCCAGCCTTTAATTCCATTTTCGGCTTCTGCTACTCTATAGTTATTTTTCAAACTGTTTTTCAAAAAATGGCGCAATTCATCGTTATCCTCTACAACAAGAATCAATGGATTGATATTTTCCGAATCAGACATTTGAACATCAGCAGATGGATTAGTTTCTACCACATCGTTAGGAATTGTTTGGTCGGAAACTATAATATCTACATCATCATTCTCGAAATGTGAAACTCCAAGTTTGAACTCAACATCGAAAGTTGAACCTTTGCCCAGCTGACTTTCGACATGTATAGTAGCATGATGCAAATCGACCATTTTCTTTACTAAATCGAGTCCGATACCTGTACTTTTTTGGGCAATACTCCGAAAAGTAGAAATGCTAAAAAAACGATCGAAAATAAAGTTTATCTTCTCCTGCGCTATACCAATTCCCTCATCAATTACCGAAAGTACTGCTACACCTTGTTGTACAGACGTTTTAATCACAATATTTTTCTCGGCAGGAGTAAACTTAAGTGCATTGGAAACCAGATTGTAAATGATAGAGTCGAACCGTTCAGGATCTACCCACACCTTCACACCCTCCGATTCGTCCACTATATCAAATCCAACATTCTTGGCATGAGCCATTTCGATGAAGTTGCTACTGCACACCCGAACAAATTCTCCAAAATCCACCTCTTCTATTGTTAAGTGCATTTTGTTGTTTTGCAGCTTCCGAAAATCCAAAATTTGGTTTATCAACACCATAACCCTATCCAGATTACGACGTACCAGCGTGAGTTGATCCTTGATATGCGGATCAATATTGTCATTTAGCATATTATCTACCGGAAGTGAAATCAATGTGAGCGGTGTACGTAATTCGTGAGAAATATCGGTAAAAAACCGAAGTTTCATATCCGTCATTTGTTTCTCAAGATGTACATTATTTTTCAACTTAAATATGGTGATAAATATGTAGAATACCAGCAGAAATAACGAAATAATCAAAATTACATACAAAAATTTAGCAAACATAGATTGCCAAAACGATGGTAGTATCTTAATTTGTATCTGACGTTCATTATCCAACCAAATACCCTCACTATCAGTCGATTTTACATAAAAAGTATACTTGCCCGGAGGCAGTGCGGTATAAGTTGCAAAGTGTTTAGTCTGCACATAATTCCATTCCGGGTCAAATCCATCCAGTTTATAGGCATATTGAATTTTATCAGGCGCGCGCATATCCAATGTGGCAAACTCGATGGTAAATACGTTTTGCTTATGATTGAACTCTATTTGAGACGCTTTATCAATATGCGACTGGAGTACAGAGCCCTCCACTCCTATTTCCACTTCTTTATTAAACAATGACAAACCCGTAAAAACCAATGGAGCGTGGATCACTCTCCGTTTTACAGCACCCGGAAAAAAAGAATAAAACCCCGATTTTGAACCCACGCAAATCTTACCCGACTGCTGAATGCATGCCGATGCTTCTGAAAATTCCACATTCTCAAGCTCGTTTCCTTTGCCAAAAACTTCAATCTTATGATTAGATTTATTCAGCTTTACAATTGAATTCTCAGTGGTCATCCATAAATTGCCCTGTTTATCATCGAGGATTGAATAAAACACATTGTTAGGCATCCCTTTTGTTCTGTCGAACAACTCAAATTCCAGTTGCGTGTTTTTCGAAATTACTTTTGTTTTCAGCCTGTTTAGCCCTCCGCCAAAAGTACCAAACCACATATTGCCTTCTGCATCTTCAGATATACAATGCACATCGTTTGTTCCCAGCCCATTAGAACTACTTTCAGTTTTATGGTAATAAACAAAAGGTATCGTTTTGATATTTTTAAAATTAGAATTAAAAACAACAATTCCCTCAGTGGTAGCTACCCAGACGTGTTGTCTGGAATCAACTAAAACCTGGCGAACTTTAGAACAATTGGCAAATGGATACGATTTCAGCTCATTTTTAGCGTGATAGAATCGTATTTTACCATTCTGTTCGTCCACCATATGCAGTCCACCTCCATAGGTAGCAGCCCAAATTCGTCCTGCTTTATCTTGAGTGATTGAATAAAAATCGTTACTTGCAGGTGAATAGATATCGTTGGGATTGTGAGTATATCTCTCTATTCTAAACGAATTTTTATTACCGGAAGGAATAAGACGAATCAGGCCTTTTCGTTTGGTGGCCAACCAGATGTCTCCTTTTTTATCCTGAAAAAAATTATAAACAAGCACATCGAGTTTACCGCTTGGCAAAATCCTTCCATCAGGGTTCAGGGTTCCAATCTGCCTTTTATTTTCATCAAAGACATGCACCACCCCATCCTTGCAAGCCACCCAGAGGCGTTTTTCACGATCCTCGAAAATAGCACGTGTCTCGTTAGAAATACTATAAACTGAATGTTCGTCTAATAAATAGTGATTAAAATATTCGGGTAAAAAAGTACATCTGAAAAAACCATTCCCCCTGTTTGTACTAATCCACAAAACACCCTGTGAATCGGCAAGAACATGATTTACACCATACGAAAAAAGCGTATTAATATCCTCGTTATACACGCTGCTAAAAGGTACCAACCGGTTGTTTGTTCTATCAAACCAGGAGAATGAGCCGTAGTATGGCTGAATCCACAGCACATCTTTCTCGTCTTCAAAGATTAAAAAATTGGGGTTTGTTACCTGACCTACGTTAATATTGGAAGGTATGTATACAATTTTATTGGTTTGCGGATTGAAATGCAATAGTCCCGAAGCTTTTATTGCCAACCACGCATCTCCGGCTCTATCAATATAAATCTGTTGAATATCATTGGACTTCATTTCCGGATATTTTTCGACCGAAAACTGTTTCAGCTCTCCTCTGAGCAGGTTGTAGGTAAAAAAACCTTTTCCCTCGGTTGCTAACAAATAGTTGTTTGTTGTAAAATAAGCCAAACCGTTGACGGATACTCCGGCTGGCAATTCTATTGATGTGAATGTTCTTGTTCTCTTTTCGTACTGAATTATTTTACCTTCACAACCAAACATGATTCGTTTTTCATTCTCAACAAAGGAATGAAATGCCAGTTTATCGAAATAGAAGGCCGGTTTGCCATTGGTTTCTAAACAGCAGAGTCCACTTTGGGTAAGAATCCAGGTATTTTTCTCACGATCCTCAAATACGCTTTCGATGGCATTACCCGATATATTTCGATTTTTTTTATTGTAAAGAGTAACTGTTAGTTTATAATCATCTTCATTGGTAACAATCTTATAACATCCCTTGTCAGTGGTAGTAAGCCAAACTACACCTGTTGGAAGTATAACTATCTGAGCTATTTTATCATTAATGAAACCACCGCTTGGATTTTCAATCCGAATTAACTCCTCGGTAGAAGTATTTAGGCGATACACGATTTCATCATAGGTTTTTACCCAGATAAACCCCCAACGGTCTTC
The DNA here is from genome assembly GCA_942493025.1 of Paludibacteraceae bacterium. GTDB lineage: Bacteria > Bacteroidota > Bacteroidia > Bacteroidales > Paludibacteraceae > Paludibacter. Next base: position 815,246 of record OW818663.1, on the reverse strand, counting down.
TTTGACATCCAAAATCCTGTTACTCAAAACAGACAGCTTACTATTTAACTTTGAATTATAACTTTTAAAATTATAACCATCAAATTTATTCAACCCATCGCGCGTGCCAAACCATAAATAGCCTTTGCTATCCTTCATCATAACAGTTATCGTATTCTGCGACAACCCATTGTCTGATGTATAGTGCGAAAATGAAAAATGATATTGAGCACTTGCAATAAGCGGAAGCGATATTAAAAGCAAAAGTTGGAGGAATCTTTTCATAGATGTGATAGTTACACTGTTTCAATGACAAGTACAGTTTCTAAGCGTAAAATTGAATTCGTGTGATTGCGTAAATGTCATTACAAAAATAGCTATTTTCAGGTGTATATCTATATAAATAATTGTATTTTAAAACAGCATAAAAAAGGATGTAGAATAAATTCACCTACATCCTTTAAATTAAACGCTTCCTGTGTTTATTCGTACTCAATTACGAAATAAGCACCTTATTTTTTGGTTGGATTCCAGTTGTCAAAACCACTTAAGACATTTTCAACAGTAAACTCTTTTGCCTCTTTAGCGTTTAGCTTCTTCGACCAACTTACACGTTGGCTTACATCAGCACCTTCACCCGAATTATTAAACTCCATGTAGCGGGTTGTTTTTTCATTTTCACTATTCTTCCAATTATCCCAACCTACAGCTTTGATACCTTTAGGCAATTTACAGTTCATAAACAAGGTCATAGCATATGCCCGCCAGGGGCGACCCAGAAATTCAGAATCAACCAAACTATCGAGAGCAACGGTGCAACGGTTAAAGATATAACCATACTTCACTTGCACCGGAGTGCTGGCAGCAGTAATATACGAGTTGCGCTTACAGAATATCTGACATGCTTCGAACCAAGCCGTTGATGGGCCGAAAATAAAGTCGGTTGTGCCTTCGATATAACAGTTTTGGAAGTATTGACGGGCATTTTCGCGTCCGGTGTAAATGGTATCCTGATTTCCCAGAAAACGACAGTTACGAAAAACAATTCGATCGCCCTCTACGTGCAAAGCTACTGCCTGACCAAGCTGAGCTGCAGAATTTTCAACCGTAAGGTTCTCCATTGTAATATCATTTCCGCAAATTTTCAGCGTATAAGTTCTGAAAGTTCCCATTTTTCTGATATTGGCATGGTCATCATAATTGATAATGGTTTTGAATTTATCCTCTCCGATAAAATGAACATTACAGATGTGAGTCGGGATTTCCAGTTTTTCTTTATAAACTCCGTTTTTTATGTAAATAGTTACCGTTCCCGCAGGATTAAATGCACGTACCGAATCGATAGCTTGCTGAATATTTCTGAAATGCCCGGTACCGTTCCTATCCACCACAATAGTATTGGGAGCAGTTTGAGCAAATGTGTTTAAATATCCTGACAGGATCAGAATTAACAAGAGATATTTTCTCATTTCGTTTTCTATTTGTGTTTTGCTACTGAAGCAGTTTGCATGTCGGTTATTTGTTTCACCAAACTATTGACGTAAACTTCGAGATATGTGTAACCATTTTTATCAATATCCGTTGATTTTTTATCCGGATAGTTCTTTTCCAACCAACCATCAGGTATTCCATCGTTATTAGTATCAAATGGTGCTTCGTCTGAATGATAAACGGGCCAACCACCTACATCCGACTGAGAGTCAATTAAGCCCGGGCGACCATTTAACGATCCTTTAAAAGTGGCAGTGCCTGTTCTCACTTCGTTGGTTACACGGGTATCCACCGCATCTTTATGCAAAGATGCTCCTGAATAAGCGAGTACTTTCTCATATGCCACGCAAGCAGATTGTGTCGTAACCGGTGTGGTAATGTATGGTTTTGAAACTCTACAATTTGTTTTATCAACTCCCTTGTCATAGTAAACACCTTTCCAGTTGGCAGCAGTAACAGCAGGATAACCATAAACAAAATTTCCCTCAATAAAATACTTTCCGTAACCGGGAGAACATTTTGACGGATCGGCGTCCATATCAATTTGGGTAATTCGATCTTTAATTTTGGGATTTGTACCCGGACCTGCTTTAAAATAATTGGCAACAATATTGAACGTTCCGCTTTCGCCACCGTACGAGCTATGGTCGCCCCAATTATAAATCACATTGTTTCTAAAGTCAACACGCTCTTCGTCCAGAACATTGGTATATTTTAGACCTGCACGTCTTAGACCGTTGAAACGTGGGTTTCGACTGTTGTGATGAGCAATCAGATTGTGGTGAAACGACGCATTTTTACCGCCCCAAATTCCACCGTAACCATGAGCACCTTTTGGATGTTCAGAATTGTTAAGCGATTCGGAAATAATACACCATTGCATCGTAAAATTTTCATTCGAGTAAAACGAGGCACATTCGTCAACCGACCAGCTTGATGAGCAATGGTCGATAATTACATTCTTTTGATTACGACCACCATAGGCATCAGGTTCATGATTTTTTATCACATCTCCCAGTCGAAACCGCATAAACCGAATGATTACATTATCTGCACTTACAAAAACATCATAGTCTTTAATGCAAATGCCGTCGCCGGGAGCCGATTGCCCGGCAATAGTAAGGTCATCGTTTTTTATCGACAAAGGTCTGGTCAGACTGATAATTCCTGAAACTTTAAACATAATGGTTCTTGCACCCGATTGATTGACAGCCCAGCGAAGTGTACCTACCGAATTATCATCGGCTAATGACGAAACATAGAGCACCTTGCCCCCACGTCCACCTGTGGTGTACATTCCACCGCCTTCGGCACCCGGGAATGCAGGTGTTTGTGCTAAAAAAGTAAAAACAAGTGATAGAAATGCAAAAATTGAAATAAGCTTTTTCATAAAGCGCAAATTTGTAAGTCTTTTATTAATAGCTTATTTGTTTAACAGTGCGCTAACCATAATAAATGGCGCTACCGCCTTTGGGTCATTATCTCTTATCTTTTCCGAAATATAATAAGCGAAGCTACCATCACGATACTTAGGTGAGCCACCAAGTCCGGCAACCGAGCATACATCGGTCAACGAAATTGTTCCATCTGTATTATTTTTTATAAATCGCTTCACAAACTGAGCATAAGCAGTTTTTCCTTTTTTGAGGAATGATTTTGGCAAATATCCATTTTGCCCTCCTTTTACCCAAGCGTAAATAAACATAGCGGACCCACTTGATTCAAGATAGTTACCCTTTTCATTCATCTTATCCGTTACCTGGTACCACATACCGGTTTTAGGGTCACGATATTTGTCAAGCGAAACACTCAAATCCGTTAGAATCTTAATTATTTCAGGACGTTTTGGATGATTAGCCGGTAGAAATTCGAGTACGTCCACCATTGCCATCATATACCATCCCATGCTACGACTCCAGAAATTGGGAGAAAGTCCCGTTTGAGGATCTGCCCAACGTTGTTGACGACTTTCGTCCCAACCATGATAATAAAGACCCGTTTTGGGATCAAAGCTACGCTTTGCCATCGTAATTACCTGAAAAGCAACTTCGTCGTACAATGCAGGCTCGTTAAATTTTTGTGCATATTCGGCCAAAAACGGCGATGCCATGTAAATACCATCCAACCACATCTGGTAGGGATATACTTTTTTGTGCCAAAACCCACCCTCGTTCGTCCGCGGATGCGTTTTCATTTGTATACGCAACAGGTCAATTGTTTTGCGCAATTTCTCTTCTTTGGTTTGCTCGTATAAGGCAAATAACATTTTACCCGAATTAAGCTTATCGATATTATAATCATCAACCTTATACCCGGTAATATTTCCATTTACATCGATGATAGTATCGGTGTAACTTTTCACGTAGTCGAAATACTTCTTATCGTTTGTTTTTTCCCATACTTTGTAAATGGCCTGTAGTTCAAGCCCATTGCAATAATCCCATTTTAATCGGGTCGAAAAATCTATCATCCAACTTTCGGGATAGCGTTTCATTTCCGAATCTGCCATTTGTTGGTAGTACTTTGGCTTTGCGGCTAGCTGAACGATATTCAACACACAAAGAAAAAGAACAATTAAATTAATTTTGGTTCGCATAATTTTTTCTGAATAGTAATTAGTATTAATCTGTCAAATCGGCTTATTGCTTTAGCCCTATAATTTTTTGTTTATCAATGCTACTTGGTAATTGTATATTGGATGACTTTCCATCAATTTTAATAACCTGAACTAACGAAACCGGATATGTAAAATCATTTAATTCAAAGTTTTTTACGTTCTGCAGTGTTAGTGCAGAACCAGTTTGAGGTGCAATATGAATATTTTTAAATTTAACTCTGTCCGATTCACTTAGCAAAACTCCAAATTGGGAAGTAATAAATGCATTCTCTACATTTATATTCGAAATATTCATTTCAGGCAATCCATTGAAAAACATTGCTCTGTATGCATTTCTCGAAACAATATTTTTCACGTAAATATTTCGAAATATGGGTGTTTCAGCAGTAATCTGAGGAATTGTGACTTCTTTTGGATTTATATCGCCGTCTTCCATCGATTCTGAAGCCGATTTTCCGCCGTAGTATAGATCGAAAAGAAAAGAATCGGTTACAATATTAAACATGTAAATATCACTGATATAAATATTTTCGACAATACCCCCACGTCCACGGTTGCTCTTGAAACGCAGTCCGACATCCGTACCCATAAACTGACAATTACGCACTGAAATATTGCGGACACCGCCCGACATTTCACTTCCAACCACAAATCCGCCATGTCCCTGAAAAACCTTGCAGTTATCTACAATTACATTTTCGGTAGGACGGGCACGAAGTCGCCCCTCGGCATCTTTTCCCGATTTTACACAAATGGCATCATCTCCCACGTCGAACGTGCTGTTTACAACCAACACGTTTTTGCACGATTCAACATCAATGCCATCACCATTTTGCGCGTAGGACGGATTTCTGACAAAAACATTGTCAACAATCACATTAGTACACATTAATGGATGGATATTCCAGCTAGGCGAATTCTCGAACAAAACACCTTGTAAAAATACGTTTTTACATTCAATAAAACTAATCATTACCGGGCGAAGATAATCCTTTATTTCGAGCCAATCGGTTTCCGACAAGTTGCCACGAGGCACGTTCATATCGCTTAACGATTGTCCTTTGATGGATTGCGCTGTTGGGTACCACAAATCCGAATCTTTGAGTACGCCACCTGATTTTACTACTTTTTTCCAATGCGATTCGGTAACCTTCGATCTTTTAAGCGGGCGCCAGGCTTCACCCGAGCCATTAATAGACCCCTGTCCTGTGATGGCCACATTTTCCAGATTTCTCCCGGAGATTGGCGATTGGCAACGGCGTGTTTCCAGTCCTTCGAAATTTGTATTTACAAGCGGATACAAATCAAAATCTGAGGAGAAAAGAATTAGTGCTCCCTTATCTAAATGCAAATTGATGTTCGATTTGAATACAATTGGCCCGGTATACCAAACACCGGCAGGCACCACCAATTTACCGCCACCTTTTTTTGACAAGGCATCAATGGCTTTGCTGAATGCGTCAGTGTTAAGTACATTGCCATCGCCTACACCACCAAAATCAACTATTGAAACCGTATTACTTTTAAATACCGGCGCATTAATTTTCTCCATCGAAAATGGAAGATCCTTATAAAGTTGGGTGTACTTATTTTTAGCCTGCAGATGAGTGCTACCAAAAATAAAAACGATTGTAACAATCAAAACGATTGTTTTTTTGAAAAAAATCATATTCTCACTTTTAAAATTAAACAAAATTATATGAAATAAAAACGCACTCACAAGTGGGAACTTAAATTTCAAATTGAAATACAAAACAATACCTGAAGTGTCAATCAGAGTAAATAGAATAAACACTTCAGGTAAGTTGTACACATATTATCACCACCAACGCGGATCACCAATCTTATTTACAAGCTTTGTATCAGTCACTTTGAAGTTACTCTTTGTTGGATCCGCAAAAATCAGCGCAGTTGTTTTTCCAAAGTCTGCGAAGTCACTAATTGGAGCTGTCTGAGTAATACCATCTGCCCCCAAAGTCCATACCAAATCAGAAGCTCTGAAACAATTTGTTATACTAATATTACTACATGAGCTACGCATCCCGTTGGTGCTTGCTCCACTCGCAGCACCAAACAAGCTATTTTTAATTGATATACCTCCCGGAACAGTGTTGGTATTATAATCCAGAAAATAATTGGCTGTAGAAGTTGGTGAATAACAACTGGTAATATTTTCAATCGTTATAGAGTTAATACCAAGTCTTTTTCCACAAGTGAACAACTTTGCTGCGTGAGCAATAGTACTATTCTTTACAATAATATCTTTAATATAAGAAGCATCATTTGCATTGTTCACAACACCATAATCTCCAATAGAATCAAACAAACAATTGGTTATTGAAATCTGATTAATCGTTGCAGTTGTCTGCATACGTATTGCTCCACGCTTGTATTTGATATCACAATTTTCCAGAATCATCTTATCCAAAACAGCTCCGGTCTGATTGAAATTAAAGAGATAAGTACCTCCAAAATTTCCGGCAGTTTTAAGTTTTGTAGGACCTTCAGTGAAAAATATTTTTTCAAAACGGAGAGTACCTACAGTTTTTGCCGGAGGGGTTGCAAAGTTGCCATCAATAGCCATAATTGCTTTTCCTTTGAAGCTAAGACCTGTTATAAAATTAATATTTACAGGGACTAGGATAGTTCCGATATTGTAAGTAGTACCTCCCGACAATACAAGATTTAATCCCGCAGGGTGTGCTGTTGAAATACTATCAACAAACGACTGAGTAATCATATTTTTACTTTGATCATCGGTGAAACTACGTAAATCAACAACATCACCCGTGAAAACCTGTGAACTGGCAGTTGTAAATGTTTTCTTACCCATATAAGCATCGCCCTGATAGATTTTCACTATGTAAGACGTTTGAGGTTGAAGACCACCAATAATTTTTGTACGTGCAAGATTATCGGCAGCAGTCAATGTTACTGTTTTGTACTCAGTAGTTTTATTCAGTAATATTTTTATTTGTGTATAAACAGCTGGCGAAGTATCCCACTTTACTCTTATCGAATTATCGATAACATCCGAAGTTGTTGGTGTAATCAATTTTGTTGAATAATCCAATGTAGTAACATCGGGTGCAACGTAATAGGCTGATTTAATTGTATCGCCTGACGCAATCGTAACATCTCCAATAGATCGAAGCCTGATTTGATATTTAGTATCATAATCAAGGTTTGAAAAAGTGTAACTGGTACTATCAGTTTTACCTGCTACTAATACTGTTTTAAAACTATCAACAGACAGCTCTAATTCGTATTTTTTAGCACCTGTATAACGATCCCAATTTAGTTTTATCCATGTACCACTATATATACCTTCTTGCATAATAGGTCGAAACAAGCGATCGGCATTTCCCAGCGATTCATCATCTTTACAACCGGCTAAAAGCCCTACACCAAGTAGTATCGCAAAAAACAGCGTTTTAATTTTAAATATATTTTTCATTTTGAATCTAAATTTTAAATTAATTAGAACTAGTTACTAATCCGTATCCATTATTATTCAAATAATGACTTGTTGCAACAGTTTGACTCGAAATTGGGAGTAAATATGGAACAGCAGACACACCAGTAGGATCAGTATACCCTCTCCAACATCTGGCAGTAAAATCAGCAGTTTCGTAGGTTACACTTCCATCCTTTGCAGTTACCTTTTTATACAATGAGTTACACCAGCCAATGGCGGCATAGGCATCTTCATTACCGGCCTTATCAAGGTCAGCCACATCAACTATGTGTGTAGGAATTGTAGTTGGTTTGTAAAGGGTATTTAAGAATGTGATCACACCCGCTTTCTTTTGATAATACAATTTATCGGCATAGTTTTGATACTTTGCTACTTCAGGATTATCCAGGTCTAAACCCAGCGCGGCTTTGCCTATATTATCCATTACAGTCTTTGTCTCAATAATCTTCTGTCCATAGTTATTCCAACGTACCAAGTCGAACTTTCTCATACATTCGCCACCAAATTCCCATGCTCTTTCATTTACAATCGCATTAAAGAAAGATTGCTTAGTTCCTAAATTATTTACATAATTCTGCACTTTTACTGTCAAATCAGAACCACTAAATGCTCGTGCTCTAACCGTCGACAACATCTCCTTTGCCAGATTTGTAGGTCCATTTAATTCATTTTCGGCTTCGGCAAGCATCAATAAAACATCAGAATAACGCATAAGTGGCCAGTTAATACCTGTTCCTTTTGAAGATGCACTTCCAGGATTTGATGTCAACCAAAGACGATTCCATTTTGCAACTGCCAAACTGGTAATTCCAGATGCCGACTGATCAATATCAGATGTGTAGGATAACTTTGCACAAGTAGCATCCCTACGTAAATCTTTTTCATCGAACGAATAATAGTATGCCGGAGTTAAACCCGTTTGAATAGTAGTAGTTCCCTTTGAACCTCCAGTAACCGTAACTCCAATACACCAACCAACATCACCACCACCATTTGTACTCCCAAAGGCAACTTCGTAAAGCACATCGTCATTTTCCTTTTTAATCCATTGGCACTCATTTTTAAAGATAGATGCGAAATCCGGGTTTAAAGGACGACTTTTGAGACTTATTAATTTTTGACAATAATATTTCGCCAATTCGTAGTACTCTTTTGAAGTACGGGCAAAAACTGCCCGGCCATCAACAGAGTATTTAACCGCCAGACTGTCATTTTTTTGTATATCCAAATAATCATCAGCACGTTTCATAGTACCATTCGCTGTAACGCCATATCCGGCACGAAATAATGATAAGCGGGCAATCATTCCCAATGCAAATTCGCGGTTCATTCGCTCAACTCCATCACTAAATTCGTCAGCAAAATACATATCCGGTTCACAATCTACCAAATCCTGTATCATGCCAGAATATATAATATTCTTATCAGCTTTAGGAATATCAAGTTCCATGCCTTCTTTTGCAGCAGTGCGGAAATAAGGAACATCGCCCCAAAAATTACAAAGTAAAAAATACCTATAAGCACGTAGGCAATATGCTTCTCCAAGAAGCATTTTCATATCCTTAGAATCTTTCACCGGACTATTTTGTATTCCTTCAATACATTGATTGGCACGGTCTATTGCCAAATAATTATGCTGCCAGGCTGTATAGATATCTCCAAACCCGGCCAACAAACCACCTTGAAGCGACCAAATATCACGTCTTGATCCATCAGCTAACGCACCTGGCGCAGTAACTTCCACATCGGTATTTTGCATCCACACACACGACATACGTGAAGTGTATGAATCTTGCGCAAATAGAGCATAAGCTCCCATGACCATTTTTTTTGCATCACCCGAATTCGAGAATACATAATTTGCATCAAATGTAGAGGGCGACTCAACTTTAAGAAAATCATTGCAGGACGAGAAAATCATCGCAACTGATATGGTTAAAATAATATATTTTTTGATTTTCATGATTTTAAATTTTGTTTGTGATTAACATCTAACTAGAAAGATACATTTACACCAAATGTCCATGATAAACTTTTTGGATAAGAAGAATAATCCACACCCGGAGTAAGTCCTGAAGTTGAGCTTCCTCTAACCGGTGAACTAACTTCAGGGTCGTAACCTGAGTAGTTGGTCAATATCCAAAGATTATTCACTGTACAATATAAACGGAATCGATCACATTTAAATTTCTTGGTTAACTTTTCGGGGATAGTATATCCAACAGTTACATTTTGTAAACGAAGGAATGATCCATCTTCAACAGCCCAATCGTAACACAATACCGTAGCATTACCAAAAGAGAAAGGCGACCAATATTGTTTTGCAATTGCACCTTCTTCATTCATTGCTGCTAAAGTAGCCAAGTCAGTTACAAGATTTCCATCAGCACTTAAATAAGTGTATCTATTATCTTGTCTCATGAAGCCCAACAAGTTTGAATTAGTTGTTCTGTATTGTTGTGAGGATGCTATTTTGTTAGCATTGTAAATTTTATTACCATATACATAATTAAACAACAACGACGCATCAAAACCGTGGAAAGTACCATTGAATCCAAATCCACCTGTGAATTTCGGAGCAGTTTTACCTATCACGCTACGATCCTTGTCGTCTACAACGCCATCGTTATTTAAATCTTTGAATCTAATTGTTCCGGGACGAAGACCAATTTTACCACCCATTAGTCCGGTGGTAGGAACTCCGGCTTTTAAAACATATTTGCCGGTAGCCGTATTATACGATTCAAAATCACCTGTAGTGTAATATCCATCAGTAGTATACCCGTAAATTAACCCTACTGGTTGACCAACTTCAACATGATAGTCATTCGATCCTTTTAGATCAGTTCCGGCCCATCCTGATCCATATTCTTGGACAGAAAGGCCATAATCTAATTTATCTACATTAGATGTATTAAATCCAATATTGAAGTTAGCCGACAACGAATAGTTTTTCTTTTGAAGAACATTAGCATTCAAAGTTACTTCCACCCCTTTATTTGAAGTTTGACCTACGTTTTTCATTGTGGTCTTATATCCGGGAGCTACAATAGGCACTTCGATTAAAAGATCTCTTGTCGTGTTTCGATATACCTCGACAGAACCACTAAGTTTTTCGTTAAATAAACCAAAATCTAAACCTGCGTTTCGCGTAATGGTGGTTTCCCATCTCAAATTGGGATTAGCTAATTGAGTATTTGTAGTACCGTAATAGTTATTTTGGACATCGCCATAGCCATATGTTTTGACATATTGAACTGCATACGTCAATTTGTATTGACCATTTCCAATTCTATCGTTACCCACTTCACCATAACTTATTCTCAATTTCAAATTTGACAACCAATCTTTTGAATCTTCCATAAATGGTTCTTCTGAAATTCTCCATGCGGCTGCTGCAGCCGGAAAATATCCCCAATTCTTACCTGTTGCAAATTTTGACGAACCATCCGCACGAAACGTAGCTGTTAACAGATACCTTTCCAATAAGTTGTAGTTGATGCGACCAAAAAAGGAACTTAGCTTGTCGGGCGCGCTTATCTGGCTCGATAGATTTTTTATTGGACCACCAAGTCCTAAATTCGCAAAAATCTTATCAGGAGTTAAATCTGTACCAAAGCCTGTAGCATAAAGATAGCTGTTATTGAAATTATATATATTTATTTCCTGACCTACCATCACATCAAACTTACTCTTATCATCAATCTCAAATTTATAGGATAAGGTATTTGCAACACGTGAACGATTGCCATTTGTTTTTGTCCAGTCTACAAGAGGATTTCCATCTACATAAGATGCATTCGAACTGTATTGTCCCCAATAGTTTTTAACTTCATTAAATCCATAATCATAACCACCTTCGATGCGATAGATAAGCCCTTTGATGATCTCCCAATCTAAGCCGCCGGTAAAATTGAAAGTTCTGGTATTAGTTCGTTTCCAGTACTGAGCAGCTTGCTCTGTCAATGACATGTTATCACGCACCCATTGTTCATATTCGTCACTCGACAATGTATTAGGGTCAATAGTTATCATCGAGCTTAAGCCTTCTACAGCACCTGAAGTAACCGCTTGCGAAGTTCTGATTTTATAAGTTCCTCCGGATGTTCCCGAACCATTTACTTTGGTATCTGAGATTCTGGCATTGAAGCTTGCTGTTAAATTTTTAGCGATTTTGTGATTTAATTTAAAGTTAGTATTAAATCTCGAATAGTCATTATTAACCATCAAACCACCATCTTTATTGTAGGTAGTACTTAATGAGAATTTGGTTTTATCATTACCCCCAGTTATACTAATGTTATGTTGCTCCGAAATTACATTCGAGCCAAACATATCATCTTGCCAATCATGCCCTTTTTGATACTTGTATAAATCAAGATCATCCCAAACACCAAATGTTTTTTCAAAATTAGAAATACCATCAGCACCATCAAAAGCAGCTAACTCATAATTGAGTTTCACATATTCGTAAGGACTGAGAACACTTAAGCGTTTCGACAATTTCTTTGATTGCATAAAACCATTATAGGACACCTGAGTTTTGCCCCCCTGTGCACTTTTTGTTGTAATAATTACAACACCATTTGATCCTCTTGATCCATAGATAGCAGTGGTAGATGCATCTTTCAATACATCAATTGTTTGAATATCTCCCGGTGCTATATCATTAATATTGCTTGCTGGAAAACCATCAACAATATATAATGGGGAATTATCTCCGGTTACGGATCCACCACCACGCACGCGGATTATTAATTCAGCATCGGGCGAACCATCGGCTGTTGTAATTTGAACACCGGCTAATCTGCCTGTTAAAGCCTGCCCTGCACTTGTTACAGGAACTTGCGCTAAAGTAGCACCTTGTACTGAAGACACCGAACCTGTTAAATCTCTCTTTTTTTGTGTACCATAACCAATTACAACTACTTCATCTAATCCCTTAGCATCACTCTGAAGTACAACATTCATTACATTAGCTGTAATCGGTAGTTCTTGTTTTACCATGCCAATATAAGTAACTACAATTGATTTACCATTAGCAGGTACATTCAATTTGAACTCACCATTTACGCCGGTGATTGAACCAACAGCTGTTCCTTTAACCAAAACAGAGGCGCCAATAATAGTTTCGCCAGACTCGTCCTTCACTGTTCCCGTTACAGTCTTTACCTGTGCACTTGCATAACTAAATGCTGAAAAGGTAAAAAGAAAAGACAGCATCAAGCGAATGAAGAATTGCTTTTTTTGTTTTTTTACTTCTTTCATTGTTTTTTCATTTATTTGAGTTTTATGATTTAATATTAACGGCACAAATATATGGATAATAAAAACGGGGCATGTGTAATAAATGCCTTTATAAGTGTAATAATTGACTAAAGCAGATTTAATATATTGCGGTATAAACACAAAAAATGGCAAATTAAAATTCATGTTAATAGTCAGCAAATCAAAACATTATACTCATAGCGTTTAATTCAAAAATGTAAACTCCGACAGTTGAAATAAGTTATCAATACTAAACCAGTCATTAAACCCAATGAACAAAAATAAAATAAGCTCAGAACGAAAAATGTATTTATATATAAAGGTAAAGTATCTATTATCCTAATAGAACTTAAAGCAAAAACGAAGCATCACCCGACAAAAACAGATCTGTTCTTTCAGCAATTTATCGTATTGATTCAACTCCAACCGTTTGCATTTTAGAAAGTCAGTTATTTACTGTTTTTATTCTAATTTATTTTGTATTTTTCCGGACGAAATATGTCTCTTCATTAACCAGCGTTATTTGGCCCTACAGCTGACTCCAACAGAAGGAGTGAAACTTCATGCCGGGACAACCAGTTCTTAATGTGTAAAATTTAATTTATATGGTGGAGAAAGTGATTATTTTGAACTGCATAAATGGGCTTCCAGCTCTTTGAAGTTGGAAATTCGCCATTTGAATACATTTTTTAATACTCGAAGAGGTATCAACTTGTTTTGTAGATATAAAACTATTCGTATCTTTGTGTGCGAACACGGAAATAAGAAATTAGCCCGAACAACAACGATAATTATCTGAACAACTTCATTTTGTATCACTTTCGGTTAAGTTGACAAATTGTTTAAAGCATCAAATCAGCTTTAATTTACAAAATTTGAATTTGGTCTATTTCTCCATAGTACAGACATAATTATAAATACGTCCTTTAAATAATCAACAACAAAATCATATTGTCATGAAAAACTTTTTAGACGAAAACTTTCTACTTCAAACAGAAACAGCGCAAAAGCTTTATCACGAGCATGCTGCCAAAATGCCAATTATTGACTATCACTGTCATTTAGTTCCATCGATGGTAGCGAATGACCACCAATTTAAATCATTAACTGAGGCATGGCTTGGTGGCGATCACTATAAATGGCGTGCTATGCGTACTAATGGTGTTGACGAAAAATATTGTACAGGAAAAGACACCTCCGATTGGGAAAAATTTGAGAAATGGGCTGAGACAGTTCCAAACACAATGCGTAATCCATTGTATCACTGGACGCATCTTGAGTTGAAAACTGCATTTGGAATTGATAAATTACTTTCACCTGCCACAGCCCGCGAAATATATGATGAATGTACTGCAAAACTACAAACTCCTCAATTCTCGGCGCGTAACCTAATGCGCCATTATAATGTGGAAGCAGTTTGTACTACCGACGATCCTATTGATACACTTGAGCACCATTTAAAAGCAAAACAAGATGGTTTTGAAATAAAAATGTTGCCAACATGGCGTCCGGACAAAGCAATGGCGGTTGAAAATTCAGCCAATTTCAAAGCATATGTAGAGCAGTTAGCACAAATTTCTGAAATTAGCATTTCAACTTTCGACGATATGATTCTTGCGTTGCGCAAACGTCAGGATTTCTTTGCCGAAATGGGCTGTAAACTTTCCGACCATGGTATTGAGGAATTTTATGCTGAAGACTATACGGATATCGAAATTAAAGCCATTTTCAATAAAATATATGGTGGAAGCGAATTAACGCACGCTGAAGTTTTAAAATTCAAATCGGCCATGATGGTTATTTTTGCCGAAATGGATTGGGAAAAAGGCTGGACACAACAATTTCACTACGGAACCATCCGTAACAACAACACCCGCCTGTTCAATAAATTAGGAGCTGATGTCGGTTTCGATTCAATAGGTACATTTAATACAGCCAAAGCATTGTCGAAGTTTTTGAACAGATTAGACTCTCAAAACAAATTGGCAAAAACAATACTTTACAACCTGAATCCAGCCGACAACGAAATGATTGCCACTATGATAGGCAATTTCCAGGATGGAACCGTAGCCGGAAAAATTCAATTCGGATCGGGCTGGTGGTTCTTAGATCAAAAAGACGGCATGGAAAAACAAATGAACTCTTTGTCGGTATTGGGCTTATTGAGTAAGTTCATTGGTATGCTGACAGATTCACGTAGTTTCTTATCGTACCCACGTCACGAATATTTCCGTCGTACATTGTGTAACCTTATTGGTAATGATGTAGAAAATGGTTTATTACCTCATCAGGAACTCGATTTTATTGGCAAAATGGTTGAAGATATTAGTTACAACAATGCTAAAGGTTTCTTTAAATTCTAATAATTATTCAATAAATAATCATATCGTTTCGTAAATTGGTGTGAATAAGTATAATTAACGCATTTTTTTGGGATATTCGGAAAAAAGCAGTACTTTTGGTCAACCAATTTCAAAAACTAACATTTATTACAAAAACACTAAGAAAACAATGAGTAAAAAAATTGTAACATTAGGAGAAATTATGCTCCGTCTATCAACTCCAGGCAACACGCGTTTTGTTCAATCGGATGTATTTGATGTTGTATATGGTGGAGGAGAAGCAAATGTTGCTGTGAGCTGTGCAAACTACGGCCACGAAGCTTATTTTGTATCAAAATTGCCCAAACATGAGATAGGACAATCTGCAGTGAATGCATTACGCAAATTTGGTGTAAAAACAGATTTCATTGCACGTGGAGGTGATCGTGTGGGTATTTATTATCTCGAAACAGGAGCTTCAATGCGTCCAAGTAAGGTTATCTATGACCGTGCTCACTCTTCGATCGCAGAAGCTACTGCTTCTGATTTCGATTTTGATGCCATCATGAAAGGAGCCGATTGGTTTCACTGGTCTGGAATTACTCCTGCTATTTCGGACTCAGCAGCTGAATTGACCAAATTAGCTTGCGAGGCTGCACAACGTAATGGTGTTACGGTTTCGGTAGATTTAAACTTCCGCAAGAAACTTTGGACTAAAGAGAAAGCGCAATCTATCATGCGTCCATTGATGCAATATGTAGATGTTTGTATTGGTAATGAAGAAGATGCTGAACTCTGCTTAGGCTTCAAACCGGATGCAGATGTTGAAGGCGGACATACAGATGCTGAAGGTTACAAAGGCATTTTCACTCAAATGGCTCAGGAATTTAATTTCAAATATGTAATTTCCACTTTACGTGAATCATTCTCGGCTACTCATAATGGTTGGAAAGCTATGATTTACGACGGAAAAGAATTCTATACTTCAAAACGTTACGATATTGATCCTATTATCGACCGTGTTGGTGGTGGCGACTCATTCTCCGGTGGTGTTATTCACGGCTTACTAACCAAACCAAACCAAGGCGAAGCATTGGAATTTGCTGTTGCTGCTTCGGCATTGAAACACACCGTAAACGGTGACTTTAATCTTGTTTCTATCGAAGAAGTAGAAGCGTTGTGTGGAGGTGATTCCAGCGGACGAGTGCAACGATAAAACCCCTAGACCCTGAAGGGAAATTATAATAGTCCGTCTCTAATTAGAGTACAAAAACTGAATATAAATTAGTTCCCTTTTTTGAAACTGGGGTAGTTTTAAATATTACAATACTAACATCTCTTATCCCCCTTTAGGGGTAAGGGGTTATAATACTAACTTTTCTTCCTCCCCTTTAGGGGTCGGGGGTAATATTACACAAAATGAAATTTTCAAAAATTCAAGTAATTACAGCTATGAAAGAAACCGGTATGGTTCCGGTGTTTTATCACAGCGATATTGAAGTAGCTAAAAATGTAGTAAAAGCCTGTTACGATGGTGGTGTTCGTGTTTTCGAATTTACCAACCGCGCAGATTTTGCTCAGGATGTATTTGCCGGATTAGTAAAATATGTAGCCAAAGAATGTCCTGAAATGATCATGGGTATCGGCTCCATTGTAGATGCTCCAACAGCTGCATTATACATTCAACTGGGTGCTAACTTTATTGTTGGTCCATTATTCAATCCGGAAGTAGCTAAAGTCGCAAACCGTCGTTTAGTTCCTTATTCACCGGGTTGTGGATCTGTATCTGAAGTTGGTTTTGCACAAGAAATGGGTTGTGATGTTTGTAAAGTATTCCCGGGTGATGTACTCGGTGCAGCTTTTGTAAAAAACCTAAAAGCACCAATGCCCTGGTCTAACCTAATGGTAACCGGTGGTGTGAAACCCGAAGAAGCTAATTTGAAAACATGGTTCGATGCAGGTGTAACCTGTGTGGGTATGGGTTCAAACCTATTCCCTGCCGAAATGATGAAAGCGAATGACTGGGCTGGAATTACCAAATTGTGTAGTGACGCTTTAGAAATAATCAAAAAAGTAAAAAAATAACCTATGAGTTCAATTGGAAAAATCAACGAGAAAATGACTCAGTACAGATGGACGATATGTTCATTGCTATTTTTGGCAACGACTATCAACTATCTCGACCGTCAAGTTTTATCTCTGCTACAACCGATCTTGGCAGAAGAGTTTCACTGGACAGACAGTGATTACGGTACAATTACTTCCATTTTCTCACTTGCATACGCCGTTTCAATGTTGTTTGCAGGTAGATTTGTCGACAAAATGGGGACAAGAAAAGGTTATGCCTGGGCTATCGCAGTTTGGTCTTTAGCAGCCATGCTTCACGCACTATGTGGATTAGCAACGGAGTGGTGGACTGGAATACCTGATGCTGCCGGACTAACAAATGCTTCGGGTGCAATAGTAGCAACTATTTCAGTAGTAAGTGTAGTGATGTTTGTTATTGCACGTATTTTATTAGCATTTGGTGAATCGGCAAACTTTCCGGCTGCTATCAAAGCTACTGCTGAGTACTTCCCAAAACGCGACCGTGCTTTTGCTACTGGCGTATTTAATTCAGGAGCCAATGTAGGAGCCATTTTAGCGCCGATAACAGTACCTTTTATGGCCGAAGCATGGGGTTGGGAGACAGCATTTCTTGTAATTGGAGCAGTAGGATTCTTGTGGTTGGCAGCTTGGTTAATTTTCTACAAACCATTGGAAAGTAACAAAAAAGTAAATGATGCTGAAAAAGCATATATCAATCAAGATGACGAAATTGATAAAGTTGTTGCTGATGAGACTGTAAAAATTGAAAAAATGACTTTTGGACAAGCACTAAAATTCAAACAGACCTGGGCATTTGCTTTTGGGAAATTTATGACAGATGGAGTTTGGTGGTTCTTCTTATTTTGGACGCCTGCATATTTAAAAGCTGAATATGGAATGTTGCCATCGGAAGTTGCTTTGCCAATTGGAATATTATACACAATTACTGTTTTTGGTTCTGTTTTTGGTGGCAAATTTCCAACCTTTTTTATCAACAAAGGAATGAATCCATATGCAGGCAGAATGCGAGCCATGTTAATCATTGCATTTTTCCCACTATTAGTTTTACTGGCTCAACCATTTGGTCATATTGCTTTACTAGGTAACAATGCATTTTGGATTCCGGTTTTATTAATTGGTATAGGCGGTTCAGCACACCAGGCGTGGTCAGCAAATATCTTTACTACAGTCGGTGATATGTTTCCGAAATCAGCAGTAGCAACTATTGTTGGTATCGGTGGTATGGCCGGTGGTATTGGATCTTTCATTATTAATAAAGGTAGTGGTATGCTTTTCGATTATAGTTTAATTGAATGGGGAAGCAAAACTCCAGGATACACCATTGTTTTTTCATTCTGCGCTGTAGCCTATCTAATTGGGTGGATAGTAATGAAAACATTGGTTCCAAAATACAAACCAATTTCCGATTTATAATAGTTTGATAGTTAGATAAATCGTTAAAGAGCTTCTTCTGGTGACAGAAGAAGCTCTTTTTTTTGTACATAAATACGTAGTGCATTTAGAACGTAGCGATAGTTCTCAAATCGTTTGTTTGATAGCTGTAACTGTAATTTCAATTACCCGGGTTAGGAAGGAAAACTTTTCCTTCATCATATCATAGGTCGAACCCGATTCAAGATAAGCGGCTGTTCCATCAATCAAAAATCCGGTTCCCTGATAGTCTTTGTAGCCCATTACTTCTTTGCTCCCCACAGTCAGTTTTACCCGATTATTCACATTTACGTTCTTCTCTGTTTTACGCATTCCATAGGCCGGAATCAGGATTCGTTCATCTTCAGTGATTACCAAGTACGAATTCCACGTATTCACTACATGAGGATCACCTTCGCCCCACGAAACAATAGCCACAACACCCTCGTGATTTAGTACATCGTAAAATTTCGCTGGAAGTTTAATTTCTGTTTTCATCTTATTCTTGTTTAAAATTTTGATTTATATAGCTTGTTTACACTACTTGCATTAGTGCTGACAAAATTAGAAATATAATACGCGAATAAAAATTAAGCCAGTTTAAGAAATAAGGTAAATTATCCTCTTTTTCGTAGTTCGCTGAGGTATTCGGGAGTGAGACCGAGATAGGAAGCAATCATATATTGCGGAACCCGTTGAAAAAATTGTGGAAATGAGTTGTTGAAATGTCTGTACATTTCTTCTTTGGTATACTGATACATCAGTTTAGTTCTGAGTTGAGAAGCAGCCAATGCACGCTGCATTATAATACGAAAATACCGTTCCATTTGCGGAACTTCATTAAACAACTTATCTTGCAACTTATAGTCGATAGCCAGAACAGTAGATTTCTCAACCGCCTGAATAAAGTACTGTGAGGGTAGTTGTTTTGAAAAACTGAAATAATCGGACAGCCACCAGGTTTCTAAAGCAAACTGCGTGGTTTGTTCAACCAATTTTTCATTGACATAATACATACGAATACAGCCTTTTTCTACAAAGAAGTTGGATGCGCATACCTGACCTTCGCTTAGCAAATGTTCTCTTCTCTTCAGTTCAATGGGTTTAAAATATGATTCTACAATCTCAATATCAGACTCAGTCAGTTCAACATAACGTCGGATATGAGCTATAAAGTGGGGATAGTTACAAGTCATATGTTTGTGGTCTTTTCAAAGCCGGTTTTCCATAAATGGATATTTCTTTACCAAAGCAGTTTTCTTCTTTTGAACACTATGCCTGAACTTTTCAAATTCCTCCGACTCAGGATGTAGCGGACGGTGCGATAAATCGCCCAACAGTTGTTCAAATTCATTTTTCATGCGGATCGTTATTCCATCAAAATATGTCTCTGAAAATCGACTCCAGATATAATTCACAGCCACTTCGGAAGGATGCAGCATATCCGAAGCATAGAAACGATAGTCGCGGAGTTCATCCATCTGAATTTCGTAAGCCGGAAAATACTGAACCTGTGAAAACTGTTTCTGAAGAACATCGACTGCCAGTAACAAAGTACTTTTGCTTATATTATTCTCGTGCGCTCCATCTTTCCAATGACGAATGGGACTTACACTAAATATTATTTTCAGATGAGGAAATACATTTGCTAATCGGGTTATCAGAGCTGTATAATCTGTTACAATTTCATCAACGGTTAGTTGTCGTCTAACAAAGTTGTTAGCAGCCAATTTATGACAATTGGATACCACTCTCCCACTCTTCTCTTCAAAAACCCATGCAGTGCCGAAAGTGATTAACAAATAATCCGTTTTTTGCAGAAAGGTGGCGGCAGCTTGAAAGCGTTCATTTATGTTGCTCAAACATTTTTCAGCGCTAGTATCCGAAAACAAACTGCTATGCGCAAAACTCTGCCACAAACCACGGTTCTCAAAAACATTTTCATGAGTAAATGGTTTGTTTTCGATTAGCAAATCAATACTATTTCGAATGGAAACCGGATTATACAAAACTCCAAACGGGTTGACATCAATATCAAAATACAGCTTCTGCATCCTTTGCCCAATATTTTCGGCAAAGCAAGAGCCCAATGTCATCACGCGGTCTTCGTACGCAATATTGAAATCAGACTTAGGAATTTCTACTTTTGTTTGAAACATATTTTGCTGATTATGAATTAAGCAAACTACCTAATCCGGCCAAGAATGAAAACAATAAAGTACAGAGTGACAATACCTTTAGCTGACTATCCAACGCGCGACCGTTATTTTTCATCACCTTAGAAAGATGAAGAGCGAAAACCGGAACGGTAAGAAGAAATAAATAACCATACATACCACTATTTTGAAGAACGGTGTAAACAGTTGTCAATATCAAAGCACCAACTACCAGAAAGAGATGATACAATTTTATCTTTTGAGCACCCATCCTCACGGCCATTGTACGTTTTTTAAATTCAGTATCATTCTCAATATCACGCATATTATTCACGTTCAATACACCTGTAGAGAGCATTCCGATAGCCGAAGCCGGTAAAATAAGCGATAACGGCAACTCGCCAGTGGCAATAAAATAAACGCCCATTGTACTTACCAAACCAAAAAATACGAAAACAAAAAAGTCGCCCAACCCAACGTAGCCATAGGCTTTCTTTCCAAAAGTATATTTTATGGAAGCTACAATTGCCAACGCACCCATAACCAACATCGTTACACTCGGCACACTTATCAAGGTACCAAAAGCTGACCAAACAAGACAGATTCCGGACAATACCGATAAGATAATGAAAAGCATCATTGCATTTTTGAGGTTTTGAACCGTCAGGTCACCACGTTGTATGCTGCGGATGGGGCCAAGACGTTGCTCATTATCAGTCCCTTTCTCTAAATCGCCCACCTCGTTGGATATATTGGAAAGAATTTGTAGCGATAAAGTAGTGAGCAATGCCAATACAAACACAACGGGGCGATAACAGCCTGCAGCAGTGGCATAAAAACTACCCAGCATGATGCCGGCAACTGATAAAGGCAAGGTACGTAAGCGAAAACTATCTATATAATGTTTTAATATCATCTATTTTACGGTTTAAAATTTCATTTTATTTCTTCTCCGACAAAGATAATCAAAATTTGAGCATTTATAAAAGTGTCGCCATTAAGTAGCTTCCAATATTTGATGATATTTTTTACCACATAGATTACATAGAAATAATGGATAAAAAGACTTAGTTCACATAGTAAAAGTATCTGACGATACTTTTGCTATATACAAAATTATCCCAATATTCAGGATAATGCTATGTGATCTTAGTCTTATTTCTTTAATTTTAAAACTATTGTGCCTACCTGCGGTAGGCAGGTACTACGTGGTGAAATCATATCAATAATAATTTCCGATTACTTACTTCAACTTCAAAACATTTCCCTACAAACAAAATCATTATCCGAACCCAATTTTTCGAGAAAATACCTTAACTTTGCCTGTTAGTAGCGTAAAATAGTAAATAAAACTAATCGAGCTTCAATTTGTTTATAGTTGTTGAAATTTACTATTAGAGATATTTGATTATACCACAGATGAAACAATTCGAAATTCTACAAAACTGCATCGTAAGAAACCTCCCTTTTTTTAGCTATCGAATGCCCTTTAGCCATGAAATAGTTACAGGAATTCAAACTTCATCCAAAATAGAGCAATTTGTGGGTTTTGAGCATCAGAAAAATGGTTTCATAGTCGCACCATTTGATGCTAAAAGTTCAGCCGAAGCACTTTTTTTCAACCCTGACATCTATTTTACCAACGAGAA
Source organism: Paludibacteraceae bacterium (assembly GCA_942493025.1). Lineage (GTDB taxonomy): Bacteria > Bacteroidota > Bacteroidia > Bacteroidales > Paludibacteraceae > Paludibacter. The sequence continues at coordinate 792,768 of OW818663.1, read as the reverse complement.
TATTGATAGTAATCATTTAGACAAACTACTCTCAATAACCTTAGACGTAAAAAACTCAAGCACTTCCACGCACGAAACATCGCAATCGGATTATCTGCGACAAGCATCCGTTTTAATAGATAAGCTCAAGAATAAAGAGTTGGAAAAGGTAGTCCTTTCGCGCGCTATAAGTAATACGTCTTGCAACAAAAATGTGGCGGCTTCTATATTTGAGAAACTTACCCAAATATACCCTCATGCTTTTGTCTCCATTTTTCATATCCCGGGGCAATGTGTATGGGTAGGTGCCACTCCAGAAACCTTACTTAAATCGAGCGATGTAGGGATTCAAACCATGTCACTTGCAGGAACAAAATCGCTCTTAACCAAAACAGAATGGACTGATAAAGAACGGGAAGAGCAACAAATGGTGAGTAATTATGTAGAAAGTGTACTACAACAATTTTCATTCTCTGATATTGAAAAAAACGGTCCGATGGAACAAAATGCCGGCAACGTGTGTCATTTGATGACCACCTACAACTGTAAGGGAAAGATTTCAGGGAATGAGCAATTAAAATTGATAAAAACGCTACATCCTACACCGGCTGTGTGCGGAATTCCTAAAGAAAAAGCCTTACAATTAATCAGTGCCACAGAACTTCACGACCGAGAATATTACGCCGGATTTTTAGGACCGATAAACGCAAAAGCATGTAATCTTTTTGTAAATTTGCGCTGTATGAAATTGACCGACGAAGGAGTAGCCTTTTTTGTAGGTGGTGGACTTACGGCACAATCCATTCCTGAAGCCGAATGGAATGAAACATGCATGAAACTAGAAACACTATCGAAAGTAATTAACAGTAATCAGTCAACAGTAATCAGTCAACAGTAATCAGTAATTTTAAATACATAGTTAAAGACAGTGTTTACTTGTTTACTTGTTTACTTGTTTACTTGTTTACTAACAGCAGAATAATGATAACAACAGATAAAAAGACCGTTCAGATAATTGTAAATATTTGTGCCCAAAAAGGCATAAAACGAGTGGTGGTTTCTCCCGGTTCGCGCAATGCTCCACTTTCCATCGCGTTTAATCGCGACGAGCGTATTGAAAGTTATGTGATTGTGGACGAACGAAGTGCAGCATTTTTCGCGCTCGGCTTATCCCAAAAATCAGGTGAACCTGTAGCCTTAGTTTGTACCTCGGGAACTGCTTTGCTCAATTATGCCCCTGCAGTAGCCGAAGCTTTTTATCAGCGCATTCCGTTAGTCATTCTCTCGGCCGACAGACCTACCGAATGGATTGAACAAGATGACAGCCAGGCCATTAATCAGCAACAGGTTTTTGCCAATTTTACAAAGCACAACTGTCAGTTGCCGGTAGATATTACCTGCGATGACGAAGCATGGCATGTAAACCGCAGTGTAAACGAAGCCATTAATGCAGCTGTTTCTGGTCGTAAAGGACCGGTACACATCAACATTCCACTACGCGAGCCATTATATGGAATTACAGAAATCAACAGTGCTCCGGAACGGATTTTCAATCAAATAGAACCTGATTCTCAATTGAACGCAGTACTTATTGATGAGTTGAAAAGTCGATTACCCAAGAATCCTAAAATAATGATTTTAGGGGCCTTTTTACCAGCTGACGTTAAAGAAGAGTTCAATACTGTCATAGAAAAAATAGAAAAAATCAGCAATGTAGTTGTTATTGCCGAGCCCATCTCAAACTTACAAAGCGAGCTGACAATTAACAACATTGATCGGGTATTAAACGTTATTTTGCCCGACGAAACACATGATTATCGTCCAGATGTATTAATCAGTTTCGGAGGTTCGTTGGTTTCGAAGCAAATTAAAACTTTCCTTAAGAATAACCCGCCGGTAGAACATTGGTATGTTGGGAAAGGTGAAAATCATATCGATACCTTTCGCAGACTTACCGCTTTAATTCAATTGGAGCCAAGTGCGTTTCTGGAACAATTTTTCGAGAATAATACCTTTACTCCATCGGATTTTTCGGCCAACTGGCATAAGAAAGAGCAAATTTCAGCTGAAAAGCATGCCCATTTTATGGCTGCAGCACCCTGGAGCGATTTAAAAGCATTTGAGATAATAAACAATCATCTCCCCATCAATTCCGACCTTCAATTGGGCAACAGTTCAGCTGTACGTTACGCGCATTTATTTGAACAAAAAAAACTGAACAGCATTCAGTGTAACCGAGGAACGAGTGGCATTGATGGTTCTACTTCAACAGCTGTGGGAGCAGCAGCCATCAGCACTGTTCCAACCACATTTTTAAGTGGCGACATCAGTTTTTTCTATGATTCAAATGCCCTTTGGAATAAATATCTATCTCCTGATTTACGAATCATAGTTTTGAAAAACGGTGGTGGTAGTCTGTTTCGATTTATTCCGGGACCATCGGGCGTTGAAGAGTTGGAAGAATTTTTCGAAGCGAAACAAGAGCTTGATATCGAGAAAATGGCAGCACTTTACAACCTTCCGTTTTATAGTGCAGGTAATGAATCAGAACTAGCATCTGTTCTCCCAAAAGCATTTGCACCACACACCAAAGCAGTTATATTGGAAGTAACCACACCAAGATTGGAAAATGATAAAGTGCTAAAGGATTATTTTAAAACAATGAGAAGCTAATTTCATAATTAGAAACTAAATAATAATGTCGAAAATGAGCGAACAGCTGACTTTCGACATTAATAAAAAACAAAAAACATGAGAAACTGGACAACAATTAAACAATACGAAGACATCAAGTTTGAGTATTTCGAAGGGATTGCAAAAATCACCATCAATCGCGAAGAGGTTCGTAACGCTTTTCGCCCACAAACAAGTACAGAAATGCTTGATGCTATGGATATTTGCCGTGAGAGGAGTGATATTGGCGTCATCGTTTTCACCGGTGCGGGCGATATGGCATTTTGTGCCGGCGGCGACCAGAAAGTAAAAGGAATTGGTGGTTATATCGACGAGCAAGGCGTACCACGCCTTAATATTTTGGATCTTCACAAAGCCATTCGTTCTATTCCTAAACCGGTAATTGCGATGGTAAACGGCTTTGCAATTGGCGGTGGACACGTGCTGCACGTAGTTTGCGATTTGACGATTGCATCCGAAAACGCCATTTTTGGACAAACAGGTCCCAAAGTGGGTAGTTTCGACGCCGGTTTTGGATCGTCGTACCTTGCTCGCTGTGTAGGTCAGAAAAAAGCACGCGAAATCTGGTTTCTCTGCAAACAATACTCTGCAAAAGAAGCTGAAGAAATGGGCATGGTAAACAAAGTAGTACCATTGGCCGAATTGGAAGATACAACAGTAGATTGGTGCCAACAAATATTGGCAAACAGTCCAATGGCCATCCGTATGATTAAACGCGGACTGAACGCTGAACTCGACGGACAACGCGGATTGATGGAAATGGCCGGCGATGCAACATTGATGTACTACCTTATGGAAGAAGCACAGGAAGGCAAACATGCATTTCTCGAAAAACGCAAGCCCGACTTCCAACAATTTCCTAAATTCCCAGGATAAATAATTGATTCATAATGCATAATTAATAATTATGCATTATGAATTATAAATTATAAATTAAAATGGCATGAATTCTTCCATTACTCCTTACAACCTTATTTTCAAAAAACCGAGTGGCACTTCGCGCGGCATACTGACATCAAAAGAAATATGGTTGTTGAAGGTATGGAATGAAGAATCGCCAAAAATTTTTGGGCTGGGAGAATGCGCATTATTTCGGGGGCTAAGTGCCGAAGATCGACCCGGATACGAAGATGTATTGCAAAGCCTCACTCCTAGCCTGCCTCCACTGCCTGAACTCTTAGAACGATTACGAGACTTTCCGTCCATTCTGTTTGGATTGGAAACGGCATTGGCCGATCTGAAAAATGGTGGAAAACGGATCATCTTTCCATCGTCATTTTCGGAAGGAAAATCATCAATTCGCATCAACGGATTGATATGGATGGGGACTAAAGCAGAGATGCAAAAGCAGATACAAGATAAGATCGAACAAGGTTTTTCGTGTATCAAGCTTAAAATCGGAGCCATAGATTTTGATGCAGAACTGGATTTATTAAAAGCCATCCGACAAGAATTTGATGCAAAAACGATAGAATTGCGCGTAGATGCAAACGGTGCATTCATGCCTACTGATGCTCTGCAAAAACTTGAAGCACTATCGAAACTGAACATTCACTCCATCGAACAACCTATCAAAGCGGGTCAGTGGCAAGCAATGGCGAAACTATGTGCCAACACGCCACTCCCCATTGCGCTGGATGAAGAGTTGATTGGCATAAATGACTTATCGCAAAAAAGAGTATTGTTAGAAACAATCCGTCCTCAATACATTATCCTTAAACCAAGTTTACACGGTGGCTTTGCCGGTAGTGAGGAATGGATACAACTAGCTAACGAAAAACATATTGACTGGTGGGCAACTTCAGCTCTTGAGTCGAATATCGGTCTAAATGCCATTGCACAATGGTGCGTTACTCAAAAAAACGAAATGCCCCAAGGCTTGGGCACCGGACAGCTTTACACTAACAATTTTGAATCGCCACTATCGCTAACCGGAGAGAATTTATTTTATGACCATCAGAAAGTTTGGAAACTAAATGAACACTTCCAGTTCTAACAACTCCTAAAAAACCTGAATGATTATGACACAGAAAAATGCATTAAAATTATTCGACGAAAAGAAAGTTCGTACTTTATGGGACGACGAGTTGGAAAAATGGTACTTTTCCATTGTTGATGTAGTGGAGGTATTAACAGACAGTCCAAGACCACGAAAATACTGGAATGCACTAAAAACAAAGCTTCAAAAGGAAGGAAGTCAGTTGTCCCTAAACGTGGGACAACTGAAAATGCTTGCTGCCGACGGCAAAAAATACATGACTGACGTGGCTGATACGGAGCAGGTTTTCAGGCTAATACAATCAATCCCTTCGCCTAAAGCCGAACCGTTCAAGTTATGGTAAAAACTCGAATAAAACTTGCCAAAACTCATCAAATCTATATCGAAAAACTATGACCCTCACTCTATATTCACAAACATATACTTTTGCTCAACTACCTGCATTAATAGCTGAAAAGCGAAGGTTGCAGCTTCCAGAATGGGAAGAGGCGTTGTTTATATTCCTCGAAAATTGGTTGGACGAAAGTGACACAATTCAGGCGCAAACGTCCGGGTCGACCGGAATGCCTAAAAAGTTGGAACTTAAAAAAGAGCAAATGATAGCTTCGGCCCGATTGACAAATCAATTCTTCGATTTGCAGAAAGAGGATACCGTTTTGCTTTGCTTATCGACCAATTATATTGCCGGAAAAATGATGATCGTGCGGGCATTGGTGGGTCAGCTGCATTTAATTGCGATTGAACCTGCCTCCTATCCTATTATCAACAAATCAGTTAAGTTCGCGGCCATGGTGCCTATGCAAGTGGAAACTTTACTTAGTTCAATTGAAGGATTGGAAGTAATGAACTGCATTAACAAACTAATTATCGGTGGAAGCGCTATTTCGGCATTATTAGAAGCCAGACTCCAAAATATTTCAACTAGCTGCTATGCAACTTATGGTATGACTGAAACCGTTTCGCACATTGCGCTACGAAAGATAAACGGGTCGGATTCTTCGAACGAATATCGGGCTTTGGAAGGCGTTCAGTTTGAACAGGACGAGCGTGATTGCCTGGTGATACACGCTCCTCATTTACAAGCTGAACCTTTTATTACCAACGATATTGTGATGTTAAAAAACTCAATGTGCTTTGAATGGATAGGTCGATTTGATAATGTTATCAATTCCGGTGGAGTGAAACTTTTCCCTGAGACAATAGAAAAAAAAATATCACCCTTCATAGGTCAACGATTTTACATTACGAGCACGAAAGACGAAAAACTTGGTGAGAAAGTGGTACTCGTTATTGAAGGTGAGCCATTTTCAATAAATAAAAAACAAGAGCTGGATATTCAATTAAATAGTACTTTGGGGAAATTTGAAAAACCGCGCGAAATCATTTTCAAGCCGCAGTTTGAGGAGACCAGTACCGGTAAAGTGAAAAGAGAAAGAACCCCAAACCCCTAAAGGGGCTAGATTTAAATACTCCCTACCATTGTAATAAGGCTAACTAAACTGCGCAATATCAACTTCAAAGGATTTAGAGGGTAACTGCCAATAGTCCCATTGTATTCTTTTCAGTTTCAGCAATCACTTTCAATACTTCCGATGCATCTTGAATATACCGAAACTCTTTTGTTTCTGCAGCTTGAAGAAACAAATCTGAAACCCTGTTCCAGGCCTTAGCTATTTCCACAAAAGCCTCGTAAGCATTTTTGAGTTCATCTTTTTGTAGTAGTTCATAACTTTCTTTCAAAAAGTCACGGTATAAATTACGGAATAATGCGCCACCGGTACCGGCTTTTTCCATCATTTTAGCACTAGCTTTGAAGCCGCTTGATACATCAACACTTGTTCTAAACCAGTCGATAATTTGAGAACTCAGAGCGGAAACTCCACTGTTTCCTTCAAATGGGTTGGCAGGCTGAAGATAATTGACTGCATTATTCTTTATTGCTGTGACAATTGCAGTTTCTAAATTAAATGACTGTTTAGTTTTGTCTAATGTAAAATACAAATGTTCCGACGCCATAGGTCCTTTTTGCGCTCTGGCAGTAGCCATACTTTGAAGCGAGGTTTTCACTTTGCCCCCTTGCTGAGTAGTATCAACTAAAAATGCATCTGCTTCATCATAACCATACATTGCCACAAAATGCTCGGCAAAATGATAAGGACGTTTGAAATATTCGAGGTAAAAACAATCGAGCTTCAGTCCAACTATCTGATTATTATCAATTCGTTCCCTCACTTCAATCCAAGCCCTGTCGGGCGAAGTAGTTTCAGCAACAGTCAACTTCAATTTCAGATTTCGAGCTAGGTTTTTCGTTATTATTTCGGGACGTACCCGCCCACTGATAAACGGAAGCAGCATCGTTTCTATATCCCAAAGATAAAAGCCCAAACCCTCACCGAGGCCAAACAGCATAGGCTCCGACAAATTGATATCCAATTGTCGGAGCATTGTACCTGTGGTAGTCGTTTCGCAATGCTGCCCATCGGTTGTACATATATTTTTAATAATCATAGTGGGGAGAAATATACATTACAGCAGCAAATGTAACTCAAAATCACATTATTCGGAGATATATTATAAAATAATTACCTGATTACGTTCTTGGACTCTAAATTTTCATCTAAATTTGTTCGACTTATTATAAATAGCTATTCATTTACCGTTTATTTTTATGAGTAATAATCATCAAAAAATCAAGGCTCTCCTGTATCCCAACTTATTGAATAACAACAATGGGACATTTAAAGCACAGGTTATTTCAAGCAAAGCACAAGGCATTAAAGATATTTGTATTTCGCATTGTAGCAGATCGGGGGTCGGTATCCATGCCGATGCTATGGAATACCATGTCAGATTATTTTTAGAAGAAATGATCGATCTGCTTGATGAGGGATTTGCTATCAATACTGGCTATTTTGTTGCCGCTCCAACTATCAGAGGTTCATTCAACAATAAATATGATCAGTTCGATGCAGAAAGACATAGTGTTACTTATAAATTCTGTCAAGGTACTCTCTTGCGTAAACGAGCTGTAAACGTGGAGGCAGAAATACTTCATGGAACGTCTGCCAATTTTGGATTTATGCGAGTAAGAGACATTTATTCAAGCTCCTTGAATGACGTGATTACCCCAGGGAAAAACTTGAAAATAGAAGGTCAAAAAGTCAAACTGACCGGTACACACCCCGATGTGGGTGTTTATTTTATCAGCGAAACTACCGGTCAACGTACCAAAGTTCCACCAATAAATATGATTATAAACCAGAACAAAAACCTACTTATTCTCACTCCTCATTTACAGCCCGACTCCTATCGTTTAGAGCACATCACTCAATACGCCGGTAAGGGCACCCCACTTAATGAACCACGCAGCACAACACTCGCTCATATACTTCAGGTTGTGTAGTGTTAGTGTATAGCCTTGACCAGTACTAGTCAAGCTTTTTGACAAACACAGGTCAATTAGTTTGACCAATACTGGTCAAACCATCTGTTACGAGAAGCAATGATGGTAACTCAAGCTACTATCGAATGGATCTGTACGAGCGTATCGGTGCGATTGTTACGCTCAACCATACATAAACACAAAGCGCGAACCGGATAAAATCGGCTCGCACTTTGTACATCATATCAAAACAGAAAGGAAGATCATTTCATTTCTTTTTCCAGCTGTTCTACCGTTTCGGGTAAAGCTACAATTTTATTTGTTTTTGCATCAACCAATACTAGAACTGGAGTAGCTAATACAAAATAAGCATTCGCTTCAGGACTTCTAATTCCTTTTTCGGCTCGTTTGTGTTTAAAGGCCGGATAGTTTACAATCGCTTTCTCCCATGCAGGAATTTCGGTATCCGTTTCGTCGAGACTGATAGCAAAAACATCCAACAAGTCGCGATAAACAGGATGCTGATACCACTCATAAAGTTTACCTACCAATTCTTTGCAATGCTGACAGTCGGCAGACCAAAACAATACCAATTTATATTTAGCTTCTGTTTTAAAATCATGAAACTGGATTATTTTACCGGAGTTCAACTTCCATGGAAAGTCGGGAGCCAAAGCCCCGGGTACCAGCGTCTCCATCCCTTTCAAGCGAACTTCTATAGCTTGTCGTTTATTCGTCAGACAGTACGGATCATCCAGATAAGGCTGTAACATTTTCATTCCCGAAGTGATATTAAAACTTTCGAACCCGGTATAAAAATAATCCACCATCCAACCATACACCAGCGGATGACCCAGTTTTGCTTTCTCAATAGCCCGCTTTCCTGCCAACGCAAATAAGGAGTCTCTCAGCGCAATAGTGGTTGACATAGACCCATACAAGTTTACGTATTTATTCATCCAATCTTTTAAATCTGCTGTCTTAGCCAACTGAGGATTTTTAAAATCCATCCCGTCGAAATAATGTACCATCAAACTATTTAAGCGCTCTTTTTCTGTGCCCTTCCAAATAATAGGTGACACATACTGAAGTGGAAAAATACAACTTACAAATGCATCTTTATGCGTGTCAACCTGAGCACTAAGCCATGAATTATATTCCTTTCTACGATTTTCATATTCATCCACACCACTGGCATAAAATTTAGATTCGGGTTGATCATAACTCATTAGAAAATTCTGTAGCAAACCCAGTTGTTCTTTACGTTTAGCATTTTGTATTGAGAAAGTCATAAAAAGAGTGTTTTCTTTTTCCTCCTTTTGAAAATAGGTACTATCAGGGTTATTAGCTGACTTAGGTTTCACCCAAAGCTCCAAATCCTGATTATTTATAAAAATGTACTTTTCCGACGGATATGGATTACTACTTTCCTTCTCTTTATAATCGAAACGCAAAACAAACTGTCCCGGCAATTTATCTTTGGGAACATTCAATACTACCGTTTCATTATTCAAAACTCCATTTTTTTCAATAAGAGGTTTCAAAGCACCTGAACCCGACATTGGCATCAGGGTAATTTTACTGGAGTGAACGCCATTTAAATGAACTTTTATATTTACATCACGTGTATTTTGGGCACTTAGATATAAATTCAAACCTAAAAAGATCAGCAATATTACAACACCAGCATTCTTAATTTTAATTTTCAATAATTCTCTTTTCATTTTTTGTTTCTAATTCTTTTATTTCTTAAACAGTATTTTTTGTTCTTTTGTTTAATTCCTTACACAGCGCAACGGTGTTGCAGTAGCCTTATTGATAGTTGTGCTAGCACTTGTAGTACCGGAAATAGACAGATAATATGCTGTAGTACTTGCACTTTGAGTGTTACTCCAATAATATCCCACACTACCCCTATTTGTAAGAACACCCGTATCATAGCTCAAATAACCTGCACTATGAAGCTTCAACACCGAACCATAAGTGTCAGCCGAATTCTGCCAATACTGAGGTTGAGCATCAGCATTTGTCCAGTCAGTATTGGTAGGAATACGCCAACCTGTCCCCAACAAAAGACTACACGGATCATTAGCTGAAAGCCAATCAGTAGCTCCGGGTGTACTGGCTACCCAAGCAGTAGCCGGGGTACGTGCAGTAGTATACTGATACCCTTGCTTATTGTTAAACTGAAAATACCAACCCGCTGAAGATTCGGTATTATCGGTTGCGGAAGCAGCCGGTTGATCGGCACCAAGGTTCTGCGTCAGCCAGCAAGCGGCAACACCTGAAACTGTAGTACTGATAGAACTGTAACTCACTGTCTTATCCACAGGAGCACCATTCGTGCCCGCGGTATGGATAACAGTGAAGGTCGGACAAATCTTGAAACTACTCACATTGGCACTGTAAGTGGTACCACGACTGTTGGTGGCAAAAGCACGTACATAATAAGTAGGCCCTTCGCTCAAACCTGTCAAGGTACCCGTGAAACTGCCTGTACCGGTGCCACCCGAGATGATATTATCCGTGATCACAGGAAGACCTCCGGTGGTGTTCCAACATAAACCACGCGCACTTACACTCGAACCACCATCCAATGGTACAATTGCACTACCCTGAGCAGTGGTAACCGTCATATCGGAAGTAGGAAGCGTTACATCACTAACAGTGGCTTTGGTTACAACCAAATCATCCCGAAGACAACGAACGGAATAACCGGTAGATTTATAGGTATAAGTCATGGCACTGCTACCTGCAGCCAAAGGTAAATAATATCCGTAATAAACATTGGTCTGCGTGCTACTCCAGTAATTTCCACTACTACCACGACCAGTCAAAGCACCGACATTATAACTCAGGTAGCCGCCCATATGAAGTTTCAAAACTGAGTTATACGCATCACCCGCACTGTTCCAGTTCTGTGGTGAACCGTCGGCATTTGTCCATTCGCTATTGGTAGGAACACGCCAACCGATACCCAACAAAGAATTACAGGGATCCGAAGTAGCTACCCAGTCATAGTTCTCGGTAATGTCACCAATCCAGCTTGTCCAACCCGGAGATGGGGTACGTACACTGCCATCGTGCTGATAACCCTGAATACGGTTGAACTGGAAGTACCAACCGGCAGAAGATTCGGTATTGTCGGTAGCGGAAGCAGCCGGTTGATCGGCACCAAGGTTTTGTCCAATCCAACAACGTGCTACACCGGATAAAGTACTACTAACGGATGTATAGCTGACAGTCTTACTCACGGCTGCACCATTCAAACCGCCAATGTGCGTTACCGTGAAGGTGGGACAAAGCTTAAAGCTTTGAACAACACCGTAACCGGTGCCTTTGCTGTTGGTGGCATAAGCACGAACATAATAAGTGGGACCTTCGATCAAACCACTCAATGTACCGGTAAAACTACCCGTACCGGTACTGCCGTCAATCAACTTACTGTCCGAGATGGTCGGATTACCCGTAGTATTCCAGCAATATCCACGAGAACTGATGGTAGCACCACCGTCGTAGTTGATAACCGTAGATGCTTGCACTGAAGTGCTGGTCATGCTTTCGTTCAATACAGAAACGGCATTTAATACCGGTACAATAACCTGAGGATTATCACGTAAACAACGAACGGATTGTCCCTGTGCTTTATCAATAGTAACCATGCTACTGTTACCTACAGCCAGAGATAAATACCAACCGGTAGTGGCAGCACTTTGTGTGCTACTCCAGTAATAACCACCCGTACCACGACCGGCCAATGAACCGGCCGCTGTTATATAACCTGCATTATGAAGCTTCAATACGGAGTTATAAGCATCAGCGGCGGTCAACCAATATTGCGGAGCTGCATCGGCAGCAGTCCATTCTCCATTGGTAGGAAGGCGCCAACCCGGACCTAACTGAAGTAAACAGGGATCATTTTCTGCTAACCAATCACTGGTTTCATTAATCGAAGTTGCCCAAGCAACAGGAGTACGAGGAGTTACAGGGGTATATTGATAACCCTGACTGCGGTTAAACTGCCAGTACCAACCCATCGGTTCTTCGGTTATATCAGTAGCAGAAGCTGGCTGTAAGTCGGCTCCCAGGTTCTTAGTGATCCAGCACAATGAGGATCCTGATATATTGGTATTGACTGAATTATACGTTATCGTTTTGTCTATTGGAGCACCTGAACTTATTTTATGATTAACGCTGATGGTTGGACAAATCTTAAAGCTTTGAACCAGACCGTAACCGGTACCGGCGCTGTTGGTGGCATAAGCACGTACATAATACGTCACCCCTTCGGTAAGCCCGGTCATACTACCACTAAAGCTACCCGTACCACCTGTTGAATCGGCAATACGACTGTCTCCTGTCGTTGGAGTACCGGTGGTATTCCAGCACAAACCACGAGCTGTTACTGTTGCTCCACCGGTAAGGGTAACCGTAGCACTCCCCTGGGCAGTGGTAACGGTCATACTTCCTGCAGGAACGGTAACAATGCTCAACGAAGGAACATTGATGACAACAGCATCACGCAAACAACGCAAAGAGGCTGCTGTAGCCTTATTGATACTGGTCAGTCCACTGGAACCGGCAGCTGTTGAAAGGTAATAAGCAGCAGAGGCATTCACCTGTGTACTGCTCCAGTAAGAACCACCGCTACCACGACCCGTAAGAACACCCGTATCATAACTCAATGAACCTGACATATGAAGTTTCAAAACGGAGTTATAACCATCAGCGGCTGTGAGCCAATACTGAGGAGGGGCATCAGCGGTATTCCATTCGGTATAGGTAGGGATACGCCAGCCCGTGCCTAACAAAAGACTACACGGATCATTGGAAACCTGCCAATCGGTAGATCCATTGTTACTTGAAGGCCAACTGCTCCAGGCGGGGGTTGCCGGGGTACGTGCAGTAGTATACTGATACCCTTGCTTATTGTTAAACTGAAAATACCAACCCGCTGAAGATTCGGTATTATCGGTTGCGGAAGCAGCCGGTTGATCGGCACCAAGGTTCTGCGTCAGCCAGCAAGCGGCAACACCTGAAACTGTAGTACTGATAGAACTGTAACTCACTGTCTTATCCACAGGAGCACCATTCGTGCCCGCGGTATGGATAACAGTGAAGGTCGGACAAATCTTGAAACTACTCACATTGGCACTGTAAGTGGTACCACGACTGTTGGTGGCAAAAGCACGTACATAATAAGTAGGCCCTTCGCTCAAACCTGTCAAGGTACCCGTGAAACTGCCTGTACCGGTGCCACCCGAGATGATATTATCCGTGATCACAGGAAGACCTCCGGTGGTGTTCCAACATAAACCACGCGCACTTACACTCGAACCACCATCCAATGGTACAATTGCACTACCCTGAGCAGTGGTAACCGTCATATCGGAAGTAGGAAGCGTTACATCACTAACAGTGGCTTTGGTTACAACCAAATCATCCCGAAGACAACGAACGGAATAACCGGTAGATTTATAGGTATAAGTCATGGCACTGCTACCTGCAGCCAAAGGTAAATAATATCCGTAATAAACATTGGTCTGCGTGCTACTCCAGTAATTTCCACTACTACCACGACCAGTCAAAGCACCGACATTATAACTCAGGTAGCCGCCCATATGAAGTTTCAAAACTGAGTTATACGCATCACCCGCACTGTTCCAGTTCTGTGGTGAACCGTCGGCATTTGTCCATTCGCTATTGGTAGGAACACGCCAACCGATACCCAACAAAGAATTACAGGGATCCGAAGTAGCTACCCAGTCATAGTTCTCGGTAATGTCACCAATCCAGCTTGTCCAACCCGGAGATGGGGTACGTACACTGCCATCGTGCTGATAACCCTGAATACGGTTGAACTGGAAGTACCAACCGGCAGAAGATTCGGTATTGTCGGTAGCGGAAGCAGCCGGTTGATCGGCACCAAGGTTTTGTCCAATCCAACAACGTGCTACACCGGATAAAGTACTACTAACGGATGTATAGCTGACAGTCTTACTCACGGCTGCACCATTCAAACCGCCAATGTGCGTTACCGTGAAGGTGGGACAAAGCTTAAAGCTTTGAACAACACCGTAACCGGTGCCTTTGCTGTTGGTGGCATAAGCACGAACATAATAAGTGGGACCTTCGATCAAACCACTCAATGTACCGGTAAAACTACCCGTACCGGTACTGCCGTCAATCAACTTACTGTCCGAGATGGTCGGATTACCCGTAGTATTCCAGCAATATCCACGAGAACTGATGGTAGCACCACCGTCGTAGTTGATAACCGTAGATGCTTGCACTGAAGTGCTGGTCATGCTTTCGTTCAATACAGAAACGGCATTTAATACCGGTACAATAACCTGAGGATTATCACGTAAACAACGAACGGATTGTCCCTGTGCTTTATCAATAGTAACCATGCTACTGTTACCTACAGCCAGAGATAAATACCAACCGGTAGTGGCAGCACTTTGTGTGCTACTCCAGTAATAACCACCCGTACCACGACCGGCCAATGAACCGGCCGCTGTTATATAACCTGCATTATGAAGCTTCAATACGGAGTTATAAGCATCAGCGGCGGTCAACCAATATTGCGGAGCTGCATCGGCAGCAGTCCATTCTCCATTGGTAGGAAGGCGCCAACCCGGACCTAACTGAAGTAAACAGGGATCATTTTCTGCTAACCAATCACTGGTTTCATTAATCGAAGTTGCCCAAGCAACAGGAGTACGAGGAGTTACAGGGGTATATTGATAACCCTGACTGCGGTTAAACTGCCAGTACCAACCCATCGGTTCTTCGGTTATATCAGTAGCAGAAGCTGGCTGTAAGTCGGCTCCCAGGTTCTTAGTGATCCAGCACAATGAGGATCCTGATATATTGGTATTGACTGAATTATACGTTATCGTTTTGTCTATTGGAGCACCTGAACTTATTTTATGATTAACGCTGATGGTTGGACAAATCTTAAAGCTTTGAACCAGACCGTAACCGGTACCGGCGCTGTTGGTGGCATAAGCACGTACATAATACGTCACCCCTTCGGTAAGCCCGGTCATACTACCACTAAAGCTACCCGTACCACCTGTTGAATCGGCAATACGACTGTCTCCTGTCGTTGGAGTACCGGTGGTATTCCAGCACAAACCACGAGCTGTTACTGTTGCTCCACCGGTAAGGGTAACCGTAGCACTCCCCTGGGCAGTGGTAACGGTCATACTTCCTGCAGGAACGGTAACAATGCTCAACGAAGGAACATTGATGACAACAGCATCACGCAAACAACGCAAAGAGGCTGCTGTAGCCTTATTGATACTGGTCAGTCCACTGGAACCGGCAGCTGTTGAAAGGTAATAAGCAGCAGAGGCATTCACCTGTGTACTGCTCCAGTAAGAACCACCGCTACCACGACCCGTAAGAACACCCGTATCATAACTCAATGAACCTGACATATGAAGTTTCAAAACGGAGTTATAACCATCAGCGGCTGTGAGCCAATACTGAGGAGGGGCATCAGCGGTATTCCATTCGGTATAGGTAGGGATACGCCAGCCCGTGCCTAACAAAAGACTACACGGATCATTGGAAACCTGCCAATCGGTAGATCCATTGTTACTTGAAGGCCAACTGCTCCAGGCGGGGGTTGCCGGGGTACGTGCAGTAGTATACTGATACCCTTGCTTATTGTTAAACTGAAAATACCAACCCGCTGAAGATTCGGTATTATCGGTTGCGGAAGCAGCCGGTTGATCGGCACCAAGGTTCTGCGTCAGCCAGCAAGCGGCAACACCTGAAACTGTAGTACTGATAGAACTGTAACTCACTGTCTTATCCACAGGAGCACCATTCGTGCCCGCGGTATGGATAACAGTGAAGGTCGGACAAATCTTGAAACTACTCACATTGGCACTGTAAGTGGTACCACGACTGTTGGTGGCAAAAGCACGTACATAATAAGTAGGCCCTTCGCTCAAACCTGTCAAGGTACCCGTGAAACTGCCTGTACCGGTGCCACCCGAGATGATATTATCCGTGATCACAGGAAGACCTCCGGTGGTGTTCCAACATAAACCACGCGCACTTACACTCGAACCACCATCCAATGGTACAATTGCACTACCCTGAGCAGTGGTAACCGTCATATCGGAAGTAGGAAGCGTTACATCACTAACAGTGGCTTTGGTTACAACCAAATCATCCCGAAGACAACGAACGGAATAACCGGTAGATTTATAGGTATAAGTCATGGCACTGCTACCTGCAGCCAAAGGTAAATAATATCCGTAATAAACATTGGTCTGCGTGCTACTCCAGTAATTTCCACTACTACCACGACCAGTCAAAGCACCGACATTATAACTCAGGTAGCCGCCCATATGAAGTTTCAAAACTGAGTTATACGCATCACCCGCACTGTTCCAGTTCTGTGGTGAACCGTCGGCATTTGTCCATTCGCTATTGGTAGGAACACGCCAACCGATACCCAACAAAGAATTACAGGGATCCGAAGTAGCTACCCAGTCATAGTTCTCGGTAATGTCACCAATCCAGCTTGTCCAACCCGGAGATGGGGTACGTACACTGCCATCGTGCTGATAACCCTGAATACGGTTGAACTGGAAGTACCAACCGGCAGAAGATTCGGTATTGTCGGTAGCGGAAGCAGCCGGTTGATCGGCACCAAGGTTTTGTCCAATCCAACAACGTGCTACACCGGATAAAGTACTACTAACGGATGTATAGCTGACAGTCTTACTCACGGCTGCACCATTCAAACCGCCAATGTGCGTTACCGTGAAGGTGGGACAAAGCTTAAAGCTTTGAACAACACCGTAACCGGTGCCTTTGCTGTTGGTGGCATAAGCACGAACATAATAAGTGGGACCTTCGATCAAACCACTCAATGTACCGGTAAAACTACCCGTACCGGTACTGCCGTCAATCAACTTACTGTCCGAGATGGTCGGATTACCCGTAGTATTCCAGCAATATCCACGAGAACTGATGGTAGCACCACCGTCGTAGTTGATAACCGTAGATGCTTGCACTGAAGTGCTGGTCATGCTTTCGTTCAATACAGAAACGGCATTTAATACCGGTACAATAACCTGAGGATTATCACGTAAACAACGAACGGATTGTCCCTGTGCTTTATCAATAGTAACCATGCTACTGTTACCTACAGCCAGAGATAAATACCAACCGGTAGTGGCAGCACTTTGTGTGCTACTCCAGTAATAACCACCCGTACCACGACCGGCCAATGAACCGGCCGCTGTTATATAACCTGCATTATGAAGCTTCAATACGGAGTTATAAGCATCAGCGGCGGTCAACCAATATTGCGGAGCTGCATCGGCAGCAGTCCATTCTCCATTGGTAGGAAGGCGCCAACCCGGACCTAACTGAAGTAAACAGGGATCATTTTCTGCTAACCAATCACTGGTTTCATTAATCGAAGTTGCCCAAGCAACAGGAGTACGAGGAGTTACAGGGGTATATTGATAACCCTGACTGCGGTTAAACTGCCAGTACCAACCCATCGGTTCTTCGGTTATATCAGTAGCAGAAGCTGGCTGTAAGTCGGCTCCCAGGTTCTTAGTGATCCAGCACAATGAGGATCCTGAGATATTGGTATTGACTGAATTATACGTTATCGTTTTGTCTATTGGAGCACCTGAACTTATTTTATGATTAACGCTGATGGTTGGACAAATCTTAAAGCTTTGAACCATACCGTAACCGGTACCGGCGCTGTTGGTGGCATAAGCACGTACATAATACGTCACCCCTTCGGTAAGCCCGGTCATACTACCACTAAAGATACCCGTACCACCTGTTGAATCGGCAATACGACTGTCTCCTGTCGTTGGAGTACCGGTGGTATTCCAGCACAAACCACGAGCTGTAACTGTTGCTCCACCGGTAAGGGTAACCGTAGCACTCCCCTGGGCAGTGGTAACGGTCATACTTCCTGCAGGAACGGTAACAATGCTCAACGAAGGAACATTGATGACAACAGCATCACGCAAACAACGCAAAGAGGCTGCAGTTGCCTTATTGATACTGGTCAGTCCACTGGAACCGGCAGCTGTTGAAAGGTAATAAGCGGCAGAGGCGTTTACCTGTGTACTGCTCCAGTAATAACCACCGCTGCCACGACCGGTAAGAACACCCGTATCATAACTCAATGAACCTGACATATGAAGTTTCAAAACGGAGTTATAACCATCAGCGGCTGTGAGCCAATACTGAGGAGGGGCATCAGCGGTATTCCATTCGGTATAGGTAGGGATACGCCAGCCTGTGCCTAACAAAAGACTACACGGATCATTGGAAACCTGCCAATCGGTAGATCCATTGTTACTTGAAGGCCAACTGCTCCAGGCGGGGGTTGCCGGGGTACGTGCAGTAGTATACTGATACCCTTGCTTATTGTTAAACTGAAAATACCAACCCGCTGAAGATTCGGTATTATCGGTTGCGGAAGCAGCCGGTTGATCGGCACCAAGGTTCTGCGTCAGCCAGCAAGCGGCAACACCTGAAACTGTAGTGCTGATAGAACTGTAACTCACTGTCTTATCCACAGGAGCACCATTCGTACCCGCGGTATGGATAACAGTGAAGGTCGGACAAATCTTGAAACTACTCACATTGGCACTGTAAGTGGTACCACGACTGTTGGTGGCAAAAGCACGTACATAATAAGTAGGCCCTTCGCTCAAACCTGTCAAGGTACCCGTGAAACTGCCTGTACCGGTGCCACCCGAGATGATATTATCCGTAATCACAGGAAGACCTCCGGTGGTGTTCCAACATAAACCACGCGCACTTACACTCGAACCACCATCCAATGGTACAATTGCACTACCCTGAGCAGTGGTAACCGTCATATCGGAAGTAGGAAGCGTTACATCACTAACAGTGGCTTTGGTTACAACCAAATCATCCCGAAGACAACGAACGGAATAACCGGTAGATTTATTAGTATAAGTCATGGCACTGCTACCTGCAGCCAAAGGTAAATAATATCCGTAATAAACATTGGTCTGCGTGCTACTCCAGTAATTTCCACTACTACCACGACCGGTCAAAGCACCGACATTATAACTTAGGTAGCCGCCCATATGAAGTTTCAAAACAGAGTTATACGCATCACCCGCACTGTTCCAGTTCTGTGGTGAACCGTCGGCATTTGTCCATTCGCTATTGGTAGGAACACGCCAACCGATACCCAACAAAGAATTACAGGGATCCGAAGTAGCTACCCAGTCATAGTTCTCGGTAATGTCACCAATCCAGCTTGTCCAACCCGGAGATGGGGTACGTACACTGCCATCGTGCTGATAACCCTGAATACGGTTGAACTGGAAGTACCAACCGGCAGAAGATTCGGTATTGTCGGTAGCGGAAGCAGCCGGTTGATCGGCACCAAGGTTTTGTCCAATCCAACAACGTGCTACACCGGATAAAGTACTACTAACGGATGTATAGCTGACAGTCTTACTCACGGCTGCACCATTCAAACCGCCAATGTGCGTTACCGTGAAGGTGGGACAAAGCTTAAAGCTTTGAACAACACCGTAACCGGTGCCTTTGCTGTTGGTGGCATAAGCACGAACATAATAAGTGGGACCTTCGATCAAACCACTCAATGTACCGGTAAAACTACCCGTACCGGTACTGCCGTCAATCAACTTACTGTCCGAGATGGTCGGATTACCCGTAGTATTCCAGCAATATCCACGAGAACTGATGGCAAATCCACCATCAAAAGTAATGAGAGTAGAAGCCTGCACCGAGTTAGGCGTCATCGTTTCATTTAAAATAGTCACAGGATTTAACACCGGTACCGGTGTTGGTAAAGTATCACGTAAACAACGAATAGATTGTCCCTGTGCCTTATCAATAGTACCCATGCTACTGCTACCTACAGCCAGAGATAAATACCAACCGGTAGTGGCAGCACTTTGTGTGCTACTCCAGTAATAACCACCCGTACCACGACCGGCCAATGAACCGGCCGCTGTTATATAACCTGCATTATGAAGCTTCAATACGGAGTTGTAAGCATCAGCAGCTTTAACCCACGATTGCGGAGCTGCATCGGCAGCAGTCCATTCTCCATTGGTAGGAAGGCGCCAACCAGGACCTAACTGAAGTAAACAGGGATCATTTTCTGCTAACCAATCACTGGTTTCATTAATCGAAGTTGCCCATGCAACAGGAGTACGAGGAGTTACAGGGGTATATTGATAACCCTGACTGCGGTTAAACTGCCAGTACCAACCCATCGGTTCTTCGGTTATATCAGTAGCAGAAGCTGGCTGTAAGTCGGCTCCCAAATTCTTAGTGATCCAACATAAAGAGGATCCTGTAATATTGGAATTTATAGAATTATAAGTAATCGTTTTGTCTATTGGGGCACCTGACTCTTTCTTATGTATAACTGTGAAAGTTGGACAGATTTTAAAGGTCTGCACTGGAGAATAAGAAGTTCCACCGGCATTGGTGGCATAGGCGCGTACATAATAAGTAGGTCCCTCTATAAGCCCGGTAAGCATATCATTGAAACTACCAACACCAGTTCCTGAGGCCATCTTGTTATCTGTAACGACAGGCAAACCTGCAGTATTCCAGCACACACCACGATCTGTTACTGCTGCACCTCCACCATCAGTTACTGTTGCTGACCAATTTGCTGTAGAAGCAGTCATATTAGAGAGTATAAGCGAACCAACAGTTGGAGGCACAGGCAAAGCAGTAAGAATAACCTCATTACCATAAGAAGTCCCTTGTGAACTTGTTGCATATGCTCTTACAAAATAAGATGTAACCGGAAGCAAACCTGTAATATTACAGGTAAAATCGCCAATACCTCCTGCAGCTGCAACTGCATGGCTTCCTGTGGCAATAGGTCCGGTTGTTGTGCTCCAGCAAACTCCACGGACAGATACAGGCGCACCACCATCGCTACTGATACTTCCACCACAAACTGCAGAATTATAAGTTACTGCTGTAACAGCTACAGTGGTCAAAGTTGGAGTGGTCAAAGTCGTAAAATTTTCTGTACCACCATAAGTTGTTCCTACTAAATTAGTGGCATAAGCTCTAAGATAGTATTTTACACCTCCGGTCAAACCGGTAATGTTACTTGTAAAAGCACCTGTACCTCCACTTGCATAAGCCAATATATTATCTGCAATAGTAGGCAAATCGCTGGTACTCCAACATACACCGCGGGCAGTTATGGTAGCTCCTCCATCGCTTAAAACATTACCACCGGTACTTGCTGTTGTTCCGGTAATGCTCACGGGTTTAGTAGTGGTAATATTGCCTAATAGTGGAGTTGTAAAAGTTGCAGGAGTAGCACTGTAACCGGTTCCAATATCACTTTTGGCATAAGCCCAAACATAGTATTTTGTTGCACCTAGCAAATTATCAATTTTCCCACCTATTGTGGTGGCAAAGTAACCGTTAGAAAGTGTATTATCAGCTTCGGTAGGAATAATTCCGGTTGTATTCCAACGAACACCGCGATCGATAATTGTTCCTCCTTCGGTAGTAATTGTTGCAGCCGTCATGGCCGAGGTTCCGGTAACTGATGATATGGTTACAGAACTCAATACAGGAACCGCGCCCATTGTGGTAAAACTTTGAAGTGTCCCGTAAGAGGTTCCCTGAAGGGTAACAGCAAAAGACCGTACATAATAAGTTGTATTCGGTAATAATCCGGTAAGCGTGTTACTAAAACTTGCACTACTGCCACTACTGGTCGAAATTTTATTATTAGCAGTTGTTGGGTTTGTTGCTGTATTCCAGCATACACCCCATGCAAGAATCTGAGATCCTCCATCATCAGTTATTTCTCCTCCGGTAAGTGCTGAATTACTGGTTATGGAGCTCACCTCATTGGTAGTAAGAATTGCGTTAGAAAGAGTTGTGAAACTTAAAGTATTTCCGTAGCTGGTTCCCAAACTGCTAACTGCATACGAACGAACATAATAAGTTGTACGACCATTTAGACCCGTAAGCGTTGCAACATAGCTTCCCGAACCGCCCGACACATCGTCAATATGACTATCATAAGAATAGGGAGGACTAACTGTACTCCAACAAGTTCCACGTTTAGTGACGGGTGCCCCACCTTCACTGGTTATATTACCACCACTTTTTGCAGTATTAAATGTGATCGTGGTTACAGCTTTTGTAGTTAGCGCTGCTAATGTTGGCGAAGTAAAGCTTATTGGTGAAGCACTATATCCTGTACCCCCACGATTGGTTCCATAAGCCCATACATAATATCGGGTACCCGGTGTCAAGTTCGTAATAGTTCCATTTATAGTAGTACCAATAGTTGCATTGGAAACAGCATTAACCAGCGTTGGATCAGTTCCTGTAGTATTCCAGCAAAGTCCCATATCTGTCAATACATCACCCCCGTTATCTGTAACAGTTGCTATACCTACCGCAGTATTAATGGTAAGACCCGAAATACCTGGCACACTCAATTTAGGTACCATTACCTGTGTTGTAAAACTCTTCACATCTGCATTAACTGTACCAACAGTATTAGTGGCATATGCCTGCACATAATATTTAGTATTTGGCAATAATCCGACCAGACTTGTTGTAAAAACACCCGAACCGGCCACTGCTGCCGGAACTTTGGTAAGTGGTGGATTTACTGTTCCCCAATATAATCCCCGAGAAGTTACAGCCACTCCACCTTCATCCAACACTTCACCTCCGGCAATAGCTGTGTTGCTGGTTATTGCGCTTGGAGTCGATGTAGTAATTGTGGGTAGCATCACATCGGCCGTGGTAAACGAAATTTCACTACCATAAGTCACTCCTACGCTATTGGTAGCATAGGATCTAACATAATACATTTTATTAGGAACTAAACCGGTCAGTTTTGCGGTAAAACTACCGATTCCGGTGCTTGTATTATCTACCGTTTTGGTTGATAAAGCAATAGTTGGATTTCCATAAAGACTCCAACAAACTCCACGAGTAAGTATCGGAGATCTGCCGTCATCTGTAATAAGACCGCCACTGGTAGCGGTAGTTGTAAGAATGCTGGTAGCAGAAGCCGTACCCGAAAGTGTTGGTAAAGATGCAGTCTGCAAAGTGGTTTCAAGGCCATAAGCTGTTCCAATATTATTGATGGCATAAGACCGTACATAGTATATCGTATTCGGAATTAATCCGGTCATATTTCCTACAAAACTACCTGTATCTTTGCCACACACAATTTTGCTGTCTTTTGTGGTCGGATTTGAGACAATGCTCCAGCAAATTCCCCTAGAAGTTACCAGATCTCCTCCATCACTGGTTATTCTACCCGCACCGATGGCACTAACACCGGTAACCGAACTTGCAACTGTTTGCGCAAGTATAGGTGATGTAGGGAATAAAGACATATTAACCTGATTTCCGTAACCTGTTCCTGCACTGTTAGTTGCATAAGCCCTTACATAATAAGTAGTACTGGATTTTAAATTCAGAATATTACTTACAAAAATCCCCGTACCGGCACCATCAACTGTTTGATCAACAGATACTGTATCGGGGTTGAAGTTTGCAATATTGCTCCATCTTACTCCACGTGAAGTTACTGACGCACCTCCGTTACTGGTTATTTCACCACCCGTAAGAATAGAATTACTTGATGTTCCTGATGCATACGTTGTAGAAAGTATTGGAACAGATGCAGGTGTTGTAAAAGTAGTTTCATCACCGTATGCTAAACCTAAATCATTAACAGCATAAGCTCGCACATAGTAAGTTGTCAGAGGTGATAAACCTACGATTTTACTTGTGAAAGAAGAACCATATCCCTGACTTGTTTTAGTAAACAATCCAACAGTAGGATTTGGACCAACACTCCAACAAACACCTCTATCGGAAACTGTCGACTGTCCGGTATTTATTATAGTACCACCACTCATGGCAGTATAACCGGTAGCGCTTGCCCCAATGGGAATTGTAGCAAGAGTAGGAACACCTACAGTGGTAAAACTTACCTCATTTCCATACGCAATACCTACTATATTCTGCCCATAAGCCCGCATATAATAAGTCGTATTTTGCTTTAATAGTGGAGTGGTGCAATCAAATTCGGGTCTATAATTGCCTGTATAATTTCCTGTTTCGGCAGTTTTATTCACAACAACTGTATCCGGTTTAAAATTAGGAAATTCACTCCAAACAACACCTCTGGTAGTGACAGGAGCTCCACCATCATTGTTAATGTATCCACCCGCAGTAACGGGTGTATTCCAACGAACTATTTTTGTGGCTTTAGTAGTAATACTGGCAAAATCGGGAGGACTTGTAGTGAAACTAACCTGATTACCATAACTGGTACCGGCAATACTGGTTGCATAAGCACGTACATAATACTTTGTGCTTGCAACCAAAAAAGTCAATTTACTTACAAAGCTTCCCTTATCACCGCCATCAATTGTTTTGTTGGGAGATGAAATTTCAGGAACAAAATCAGGGGTTGTACTCCATATTACTCCTCGAGAACTAATATAAGCGCCACCATCATCGGTTATGTCGCCTCCACTACCGGCGGTATTGCTGGTTTGAGAAGATGCATATACAGTGGTAAGTGTAGCTAGCTTCGGAGTTATAAAACTAACTTCGTTTCCATAAGCAACTCCGACACTATTAATTACATAAGCACGTACATAATATATTGTTTCCGAAGTAAGACCACTCATATCTGCAGTGAAATTTCCTGTAAAGTAACCGGTTTGTGCAGTTTTATTGGCAGTAACTGTCGAAGGATCAAAGTTTGGGCTAATACTCCAAACTAAACCTCGGGTAGTAACCATTGCACCTCCATCGCTGGAAATATTACCACCCACTCTGGCACTTGTGGAAGAGTTTAGAGTTGGAACACCTGTAGTCAGAGTTGGAATTTCCGGAGGCATTGTGGTCATACTTTCAGTATTTCCGTATGCAACTCCCACGCTATTAGTAGCATAAGCACGTACATAATAAGTAGTACTTCCCATTAACCCCGTCATGGTATGAATAAAACTACCTGTTCCTGTGCCGGCGGTCGTATGTCCATCAGCAACAGTTGGGTTTTCGGTAACACTCCAACACAAACCACTTTTTGTAACCGTTGCTCCACCGTCGTTTGTAATATTTCCTTCGCCAAATAGCTGTAGTTCTCAAAACCGTTGCAATGGGAGGAGTAGTTGTAGTCACCGTTGCTAATCTGGGCGTTGTGAAACTGGATTCATTATCGGCATAGGCCGTGCCGGCACTATTAACTGCAAATGCTTTGACATAATAAGTCGTTCCTGTACTTAAGCCTATAATGGTAATATCAAAAGTACCGTTACCTGCTTTAGAAACCCTGTTTGAAAATACTGTTGCCGGATCAAAATTTAGAGATGTGCTCCAACAAACACCCACTGATGTAATAATACCTCCACCATTGCTCGATACAACACCACCGCTGGGAGCACTCACACCATCAGCTCCACTGGTGGTTGGCTTAGTGGTAAGTGTAGCTAAAACAGGTGGTTTTGTGGTGAAAATTTGTTCATTACCGTAGGCAGTTCCTGCATTATTGGTAGCGTATGCTCTGATATAATAGGTAGTATTTCCCAGTAATCCGGCAATCGTGTTAATAAATTCACCGATACCGGTTCCAATAGTTGTATGCGTATCGGTTATTGTCGGACTTCCCACTGTATTCCAACAGATTCCGCTGGAAATAACCGGTACTCCACCGTCTTTTTCGATAAATCCACCGCTCACAACGGTAGAACTGGTTATTGCAGTTGCAACAGTTGTAGTAAGTGTTGGTGTTGTAAATGTAGAGAAGCTTAGTTCGTTTCCGTATGAAATGCCTTCACTATTTACGGCAAATGCTCTTATGTAATATTTTGTTGTAGGTGTTAAGTCGATAATATCAACGTAAAAGCTACCACTCCCTTCACCTGCAAATATATAATTATCAGCTATTGTTGGGGTAGCCGCAGTACTCCAACAAACTCCACGAAGTGTTACATTTGCTCCACCATTACTGGAAATAAATCCACCACTTCGGGCTGTAGTGCCTCCGACATTTGTAACAGTAGTTGTGGTAAGCGTAGGAAGAACCGGTGGCGCCGAAATAAAAGCTACTTCATCGCCGTATGATGTACCCGCACTATTGATAGCATAAGCTCTTACATAATATCGGGTACTACCCATCAAATCGCTTATTTTGCTTGTAAAATTTCCCGATCCAATGCCATTGCTTACGTGATTATCATTGATGGTAGGTCCGGTCAATGTACTCCAACAGATTCCACGAGTGCTGTTAGGCTCACCACCATTGTCGGTGATTGTTCCACCACTTGTGGCCGAAGTACTTGCAATGGCAGTTACCGCATTGGTTTTAAGGGTAGCTAGCGATGCTGGTCCCGTGAAAAAGCTCACCGTATTACCGTAAGCTACACTGGTACCATTTAACGTCACACCATTTGCGGCATAGGCTCTTACATAATAAGTGGTGTTAGCTAACAAGCCGGTCATATTGCTTGTAAAAATTCCGGTGCCTGTACCTTCTTTTGTATTGGCACTATTAATTTCGGGAGCACTTGTGTACAAACTCCAACAAATTCCGCGTGAAGTTACCGGCATTCGTCCATCATTGTCAATATTTCCACCGGAAACGCCGGTAGCACTGGTTACATCGCTCACCGGACTGGTAATAAGTGTAGGTTGAGTAGCAGTAATAAAAGTATATTGATTTCCGTATGCTGTACCTTTACTATTTGCCGCATAAGCTCTAACGTAATAAGTTGTATTTGGCAACAATCCTGTCATATTACTTGTAAAAACACCAAGTCCATCGCTTGTAATAGCCTCTGAAGTTCTACGGTCCTCGCGGGTAGGATATTGATTGGTACTCCAGCAAATTCCTTTTGCTACAAGAGTAGCTTCAGTATTACTAACCACCTCTCCACCACTGACGGCTGTCGTTCCGGTAATATTCGTTACCGAAGCAGTAACCAGATTGGCCAATTGAGTTGTTGAAAATATGCTCTCATCCGTGTAAGTTATTCCTTTGCTATTTGTAGCGTAGCCATACACATAATAAGTAGTACCTTCGGTCAATCCTGTTAATTTAATATTATAGGTTCCAACATCAGTACTTTCATTAAATGGAGCTGCAATATCATCTAAAGTTTGTCTATCTGTAGAAATTATTATTCCACGTGCAGTTACAGGTGCGCCTCCATTCGTACTTATTGTAAAATTAACTCCGGCTGAAGTATTGGTGATATCCGTTATATTTAATGCAGAAGAACTAAAGATCGGCTTAGTTACCGGCATAGTATTAAACTGAACAAGATCACCATAGGTCTTACCTACACTATTAACAGCATAAGCTCTGACATAATAAGTAGTGTTTCCCAACAAATTGGTAAGTGCAACAGGTACATTACCTTCTGTTGTAGCATCAACCGTTTTTATTGCCGAGACATCGTCCTTTGGATCAAACAAACTACTCCAAATAATACCACGTTCAGTAACCGAAGCTCCCCCGCTACTAACAAGAATACTTCCTGTGGCCGCAGTTTTATTGGTAATATTACTTGCTTCGATAGTAGTAATAATAGGTGCGGTTGGTAACAACAAAAATGTATAATCATTTCCATAAAACAGTACCCACTTCATTAGTAGCATAGGCTCTTAAATGATATGTAATATTTGGTGTAAGATTAGTCAGCTCACTTGCAAATTGTCCGGTACCGGTGCCGTTACGCGTATACCTGCTATGGCCATCACCAATTGCCGGATCGGCTAATGTACTCCAACATACGCCACGATGGGTAACCACTGATCTTCCGTCATCTGTGACATCACCTCCGGCATTGGCACTTAAGCTTACAAAAGAAGAAACAGGAATGGTAACAACAGTAGGATAATCAATAGTTGCCAAACTATCCAGATTTCCATAAGAAATACCATGACTATTGACAGCATAAGCACGCAAATAATAAACAGTATTGGGTGTTAATCCAGAAAGATAACTGGAAAAAGCACCGGTACCTGCACCTGTTACAGACTGAGCCGTTTTCGTGGGGAGATCAACGGTTGGGTTCTTGGTGGTACTCCAACAAACTCCTCGTATCGAAATAGTTGCCGAACCGGAATTGGTAATTTCACCACCACTTCCCGCCGAAGTTCTATTAACACCTGTGGGTGGAGTAGTGACAAGAACAACATACGAAGTTGTAACAAAACTTGTAATACTGCTGTAATTTGTGCCGGCTTTGTTGGTGGCATAACCTTTCACGTAATAAGTAATACCAGATAATAAACCACTGATAGTGCTCGAATACTTACCAATGTCTGACACATTCACCGTTGTAGAAGGCACCTTCGTGAATGTCACATTATCCTGGCTCCACATGATTCCCCTTTCCAATACGGGTGCTCCACCATTATTAAGAATCACAACATCACCTACAGCCGATATATCTCCAATACTACTCATCTGAATATCAGACGAATTAAGAACAGGAGCAACAGCAGCCGGAGTAGTAAAACTTACCACATTTCCATAAGCAGTTCCATAGGCATTAACGGCATAAGCCTGAACATAATAGGTAGTCAATTCTAATAAACCGGTAAGTGTACTTGGAAATGGACCAACACCTGAACCGTCATGCGTAACAATTTTGTTTGCATCTGCCTGCGGATTGGTAGTGGTACTCCATACTATTCCTCTGGCCGTGATTTGCGCACCTCCATCACTTACAATATTACCACCACTCACCGTGGTAGTATTACTAATATCCGTTGCCGCCGAAGTAATAATTGTAGGTACCGTAACTGTAG
Source organism: Paludibacteraceae bacterium (assembly GCA_942493025.1). Taxonomy (GTDB): domain Bacteria; phylum Bacteroidota; class Bacteroidia; order Bacteroidales; family Paludibacteraceae; genus Paludibacter. The sequence goes on along the minus strand of OW818663.1, from coordinate 763,852 downwards.
TTTTGAAAACTTTGTCTTCTCCGTAAGTCACACCTGCACTGCTTGTGGCAAAAGCGCGAACATGATAGGTAGTATTGGGTTGTAAATCTGTCAGATTACACGCAAAGCTACCTACACCCGAACCCGGAAGAGTGGTTGTTGTACCGGAGACAATATTCGGATTTACCGAGTTACCGATGCATACCCCCTGAGTTAGTACAACCAGTCCGCCTGTATTGGTTATTAGGCCTCCGGTTGTAGCAGTCGTACTCGTAATATCTGTTGGTAAAACAGTGGAAATAACTACTCCACAATTTATATCTTTCCAAATGGAGCCATCATAAAACCGAATAGATTTGGTTGATACATTTATATACAAAGCACCGGCTGTAAGATTAGCCGGTGTAGGATCATTGTCTAGAATGGGGAGTTTAAATGTCTTTCTTGCTGAAAAACCGGTATTTTGAATAAAATTAATACTGGAAATATCCGAGATTTTTGACCAATCGCTTCCGTTGTGAATCATCAAAGAGTTATTGGTCTTTGAATAATAAATAACACCTTGTTTTAACGACCCAATAGTGGGATTACTGGTTAATGATGGAATATAAGGAATTCCATCTTTGACTGCAACAAAATCCTTCGATGTTACCGTGTTCAAAGTGCTGGAGCATAAATTTTCCCAGCTGACACCGGTATAAATCATTGGCGTTTTATCCAGAGTGTTAAATACCAACATCCCCGGTTCGGGACTAGTTATTGAGGCCGGGTCTACCATGGGAAGATGTGGCAAACCTGAAAGAACTCGAAACTTGCTCTGTCCTAAAACAGAGCAAGTAACAGTAAATAATAAAAATAATACAATTTTCGATATAGCGGGTAATCTTTTCAAAATCTTCTATTCAAGTTATTCATACATTCTAATTTGAAAATAAATACTATAGAATTACTCTATTGTAATTTCTTCATAATCGCATCAATTTGTAGTTGCTGATTATTCATCCTATCCTTCAAATTATTTATTTCCTGTTGTTGTTTATTTATCTCATTTTGTTGCTCTTTGATGGCCTGTATCAGAACACCGGTCAACTGAGTATAATCTACTTTTAAAAAGCCATCCTTACCCAAATTTACCATTTCCGGAAAAACGGTCTGTAGTTCCTGGGCAATAACACCAATTTTAGATCCTGTGGCATATTTCTTTTGATTTTTATACTCGAAACGTACTCCTCGAATCTGATCAATCGATTTGAGCACCATGGTTAATGTCTCTATATTTGTTTTCAATCTTCGATCCGATGGCGTGTAAAAGTTTCCATTAACGGTAAGATCTTTTGCAATAACGGCATTTTCGGATGCATCAAAACTTAATCCTGCTCCTACTCCACCACCATTACTTATGCTGAATGTTTGCATTTTCAAATTTGTAGTAGCAGTATGATTACCTAAATTGTCAGTACCTACCGCAACCCACGTCGTTCCATTATAGGTATAAAGTCGGTTATCGGCAGTTGAGTAAAACGTATCACCGGTTTGACCTGTTGCAGGTAAGGTTCCCCCATTTTGAGTTGTTGCTGTTTTTGCATCAACATATTTTTTTGTGGCAGCTTCCTGATCGGCCGTAGGGTCTAAAAGGTTGGTTATTTTAAAATTATTTGTTCCATTGCCTAATGATATATTTGCTGTAGCAGCGCCAAAACCACTTATCGGAATTGAGCTCTTTGTCGTGGCTGTTGCAATTCCGGTTGCACTTCCAACAAAGAATTGCCCATCGGCCAGAGCATTACCCACCGGCTGCCACGCCGAACCGGTGTAAACATAAAGTCGGTTGTCTGTAGTTGAATAAAACGTATCGCCCATTTGTCCAACCGCGGGAAGCGTACCACCGGTTGGTGTTGAAACAGATTTGGCATCTACATATTTTTTTGTTGCTGCTTCCTGATCGGCAGTTGGATCGGCAAGGTTCGATATTTTAAAATTAGTGGTTCCATTACCCAATAAAATTCCTGCAGTAGCAGCACCAAAATCGCTTATTGAGACTGTGTTTTTAGCCACAGGAGTTGCAAGATTCGAAGCGCTACCTACAAAGATAGAACCTGTTGGTAAAGCCAAAGAGCCGGCAGCCGATGTCTTTGTGTCTACATATTTTTTGGTTGCCGCTTCCTGATCGTTGGTAGGGTCAGCCAGGTTGGTAATTTTGTAATTCAACGTTCCGTTTCCAAATGCCACATCGGCATCGGCTGCTGCAAATCCACTTAGTGTAATTGTATTTTTAGCTGTGGCAGTAGCAATACCCGAAGCATTTCCAACATATAATTGCCCGTTTGCTAACGAATTGTCTACAGGTACCCAAGAAGTTCCATTGTAAACATAAAGGCGATTGTCGGTGGTAGAATAGTAAGTATCAGAAACCTGCTGACCGGTCGAAGGTAATGTTCCTCCACTTTGAGTGGAAGCTGTTTTTGCATCCACATATTTTTTCGTGGCAGCTTCCTGATCGTTTGTTGGATCAGCCAGGTTGGTAATTTTAAAATTGTCTGTTCCATTTCCCAAAGAAATATCTGTAGTGGCCATCCCAAAATCACTAATTGGAATATTACTTTTAGGCACATCAATTGCCTGATTGGAAGCATTACCAACATAAATAGATCCTGCTGATAGTGTAAGAGCTCCGGGACCGGCTATCTTTGAGTCGACATAATTTTTTGTGGCTGCATCTTGTGCAAACAAAGGTTCCGCCAAAAAGCTAATGTTGTACTGCGTTGCTGCATCACCCATATTAATGGTAGCAGTTGCTTTGCCAAATGAACTTACCGGAATAGCACTGGTTGACGTTGACACAGCTTTTCCTGTCGCATTTCCTAAAAACATTTTCCCTGTAGCCAGAGCAAGACTCGTTGACGGAGTAGCGAATAAATCATCAATATATTTCTTAGTGGCTGCATCATTATCGCCAAGTGGCGTAGCCAAATTGGTCAATTTGTAATTTCCAAACGATATATCAGCAGCTGCAGCTCCAAAACCACTTAATGGGATAGCCGTTTTTAAAGTAGAAATAGCTTTCCCTGAGGCATTTCCTAAAAACATGCTTTCTGAAGCAAGATTAAGACTACTAGCATCAATAGTTTTAGAATCAACATAATTCTTTGTTGCAACATCCTGGGCAGTTGCTGGATCCGACACATTTGTCAGTTTAAATCCTCCAAATGCAACATCTGTGGTTGCTGCACCAAAACCGCTGATAGCAATTGTGTTTTTTGCCACAGCTCCGGCTTTTCCGCTTGCATTCCCTAAAAGTAAACTACCTGTTGCCAGGGTAATACTTGCAGGATCAATAATTCTGTTATCAACATAGCTCTTTGTAGCTGCATCTTGTGCCACAAGAGGATTTGCAAGATTTACAATTTTATTATTCGTCGTTCCATCTCCTAATGAAATATTAGCTGTGGCAGCTCCAAAACCGCTGATAGGAATAGTGCTCTTTGTTGTTGCAACAGCTTTATTCGTAATATTTCCAACAAAAAAATTACCGGAAGGCAAAGTGAGTAAAGCCGTAGGATTTGTGAACAAAGCATCCACATAATTTTTTGTAGCAGCATCCTGCGCACCGGTAGGATTGGCAAGATTGACAACCCTGTTATTCGTTGTTCCATCACCGAATGAAACGTTGTCGGTAGGATTGCCAAAACCACTAAGCGGAATGTGTGTCTTATCTAATTTATCATCCGTAATTGCCTTATTTACAATTGTTAGTTTACCACTATTGTTGATTGTAGCATCACCTGACATTGTAACCGGAGTAGCTACATTCGTAGAATTACCGACATACATCTGTCCATTTGGCAATATATTATCCGCCGGCATCCATACAGTACCGTTATACACATAAAGCTTATGATCGGATGTATTGTAAAATAGACTACCTTCAATTACAGTAACCGTTGCAGGATCAGGATTAAAAATACCACTGGGTACAGAACCATTGGTCGAAATTTTAAGCCAAATAGTTCCATTGTAAATATAGGAGGAATTATCGTCCGTATTAAAAAACATATCCCCTTTTGTTGCAGGATTTGGGAATTCAGTACTGGTTCCACTGGGCACTGTTCCACTTCCAACAGCCATCCATTCAGTACCATTATAAATATAGAGTTTCTTTTCGGTGGTATTGTAAAAGCCTGCTCCTATATTTGGACTGGCAGGCATATCAGCAGTAGTACCAGAAGTAAATTTGGAAATATCATCACTAATATTTTGAATTGCTGCATTTTGAACTGAAATCATCAAAGCAGGATTGTTATTTTCAGGATCATAGGTTACTACCGGATAACCATTAGAAGTTGGGTGAAACAAGGTGCCCGTTTGAAATAAAGCAGGAGAAATATCATAACCGTCAATTGACCCAGATATATAGGTTACATCAACTATAATTTCAGAAGTACCATTTGCAGGAGTAGTTATTGAATCAATTCGGAAAATCTTTCCCATAGCATCTGCAATCATATCACCTTTTAGGATTTCATCAGCAGTGTGAATATAATTTGGATCTGTAAATGTTCCTTCAATAGAAAAATTTGATGTTGAAAAACTAATCTGGTCACTAAGTCCATGTACAAAGAATCTCCCATTTAGCGCTGTTTGTGCGATACTTTGTGGTGCATAAATCATTAAAATAATAACGACGATATAATACTTAGACATATTCACCAACAAAGTATTATTAACAGAACATAAACGACTTAAAAGTTTAAACATAATGCAAATTTTTTATATGTAGCTGTCGTACAATGCATACTTAATTTATGACCACTAGGATCAAACACTAATAACTGAAATAATCCAGTACCTAGTGGCCAAACTTGACTTTGACCAACAGTATTTCTATTATATAAAACAGTAGAAGATGGTAAAATTGCATCAGTTATATCATTATTAATGTCGTCACCATAAATAATATCAATAGCCATATTGGGAGAGGCATTGGATGCACTGGGTTCCCCTAAAAATGGGTTATCCCCAATTATTTGAATGGATTGAAGCACAACACCAGCTGGTACAGTTATTTCAACTAAGTTGTTAAAGCCAGATGCTGTTCTTGAAGATGAATATCCTGGCTTTTGCGCAACGGTTACACCTAAAGCCGATGCTTTAACCGTAACATTAGATTGATTGGTTGGATTGGTAGTGTTAGTTGGATGGTAAGTCTGAAGTGAGCTTCCTCCTCCACCTCCCGTTGCAGGAGCAACCCATTCTGAAGTTCCATCGGCCTTGGAAGTTAATACTTGTGCTGCAGTTGTTGGAGGAGTTGGTATCTTACTCAGTTTTGTAAGATCTGCAGGTATCATCAAACCGGCATTCGTACCAGTAACTACCGGAATAGTAGCAGCAGTTCCGGTGCTTGAATTTACTAAACCTTGAGTTGCAGAAGCTGTATATGTAATATTTGTACCGGTGGGTGGTGCTACCCAAGTGGCAGCAGTACCCGCACCATTAACGGTTAATACTTTATTTGCATCTGACACACCGGCAATATTCGCAAACTTATCTAATTTTGATTTGTCGGTATTTATCATTAATCCTGCAGTTGAAGTTGTTGCTGCCGGAATAGTAGCAGCAATTCCCGTGCTGGAGTTTACTACACCTTGTGTAGCCGAAGTAGTATAGCTAAGATCTGTAGCCGCACCTCCTCCACCGGTTCCATTACTAGCCGAAGTTATACGTCCATATGTATCAACTGTAATATTGGCCGAAGTATAACTATTAGCAGTAACACCACTGGTAGCCAAAGCAATCGTAGGATTGCTTGTTACACCATCGCCATTGGTAACATTAATGCCTGTACCTTGAGTTATTGTACGGGTTGCTAGCGCTCCGGTTCCTGTTCTGGCAATCAATCCGGTTGTAGAAAGTCCCACTAAAGCACTAAGATTAGGATCGGTAACGGCAGATGCAATTGTAATATTTGCAGTTCCATCAAAAGCTACTCCATTAATGGTTCTTGGCGTGGTTAGTTTCGCAGCAGTAGCTGCTGATGCAACATTTTTACTGGCATCAGCCGTATTATCAACAAGGCTTAATCCTACATTCGCCTTTGTAATCCCGGTTGGATTATTTATCACCGGAGTGGTTAGTGTTTTATTCGTCAGGGTTTGTGTAGCAGTTAAGCCAACAACTTGCTCTGAAATACTAGCCACATCATAAGTTGCTTTATTCATATCACCGCTACCGGTTGCCGATCCCCAGCTAAACCCTCCACTCCCATTCGATGTTAGTATTTGTCCGTTAGTCCCATTTGCACTAATATTGCTCAGTTTTGTTGCAGTAATGGTCTGATTAGCAATATCCGCAGCAGTAATAGTTCCATCAAGAATCTGAGTTGTTCCAACTTTGCCCGTACCGATGCTAGCAGCAAATGAGCCTGTACCTGAACCGGTTACATCACCTGTAAGCGTTATCGTTTGGTCGCCTGTATTTACTCCTGTTCCGGTAACATTTGTACCATTTATATATCCAGTTGCCGCTACAGAAGTTGGGGTGATAGCTCCCAATGAAAGTGTAATGGCCGGAGTGGCCGTTGAAGTTGCAGTACCACTGATACCATTTGCAGTTACTACAGAAACGCCGGTTACAGTGCCCGTGCCACCCCCTGTAGCACTCAGGGTGGTTCCTGTAAAACTTAATCCTGCTCCTAAGCTAATCTCACTCACTGAAGTACCTGAAGCTCCTGACCCCAACAACTTACCGGCAGTCATAGCCTGCATTTTAGAATAAGTTACTTTATTAGCACCAATAGTTGCAGTAATTGCCCCTGTACCAGAACCGGTCATATCGCCCGAAAGTGTTATTGTCTGATCACCGGTATTAACTCCTGTGGTTGTTCCACTAATATTAGGTGCCGAAATGGTTCCGGTGGCAGTAATGTTGCCGGTCGATATATTTCCGGTTGTAGTGATATTTCCTGCCGTATTTATAGATGTTGGTGTGATAGCTCCCAATCCTAAGGTAATCAAAGGAGATGTAGTTGAACTTCCCACGGAGGCAGTAATACCACCATTTGCAATTACTGACACGCCGGTTACCGTTCCACCACCCGATGGAGCCGGTTGCCACAATGTAGCTGTACCTCCTGCGTTTACCGTCAGCACATTATTGCCATTAGCTGAACTGTAAGCAGGAACTTTGGTATCCACATATGTTTTTACTGCATTTTCAGTTGTATACTTTGTACTCGAAGCTCCGGCTAAAGTTCCATCATTACTTTTATTCGTTTTGTCTTCTTTTAGTAATAATGCGTTTATGGTAGCCGTACTCAATGGTTTTAACAGGTCGGTTGTATTATCAACATTTGATAGACCGATATCAGCTTTTGTCAAGGTTATATTCCCTATTTTTGTGTTTACCGATAGAACAGGTGAGGGTGCCGAGATTAGTTCTTTCCAGTTACTTAAAGTAGAAGCTGGTGTTTGAGACAAAACGTAGTTTTTTCCATCACCGGTTATGATAGCTATACTTCCAACCACAGCACTACTCAATGTAGTCATGTCTGACGCTTGCGCCAGTACATCCACTGAGGAAAAAGAAATCGCAGGAATCTGATTAGAAGGAATTTTTCCGGTACCGTCGAGTGTTGCTACTCCGTTATTAGCAGCTTTTTCCGATATATCTATTTTTGTATCCAGTGCATTTTGTGTAAGCGTGCTGATAGGTTTGGCCAAATCACTTGTATTGCTTATCAGATCCAGACCCAGATTTGCCTTTACTTGTGCAGGTGTCAATTGTTGAAGCGTTGTTGAAGTAGCAGCAGTAATAAAGTTACCGGCTGTATAAGACGTAATTCCGGTACCCCCTTTAGTAACCGGAAGATTTGTAATCAATGGTTCTTTCAGTAAAAGTCCTGGCACCGTTGGACTTGTACCCGTACCACCTAAATCACCAGTCATTTGAATGGTACCTAAAGTAGTTGAATTTGCCATTGGAACACCACCTGCAGCAAGTACAGCAGCATCTACTCTTGTATCTACATAGGTTTTAATTGCATTAACCGTTGGATATTTCACATTTGATGTTGCATCTGTAGCAACATTAGTACTTTTGTTGGTTAGATTTTCTTTCAGAAGAAGAGCAGCTTGCGTTGCATCACTAATAACCTTCTCAGCATCAGTCGTATTTTGCACTTTATCCAAACCCAGATCCACCTTAACTTCAGAAGGTGTTCTTTGTTGTAAAGTGGTTGAATTGCCGGCGTTTATATAATTACCTGCCGTGTAGGAACCAATTCCTGTTCCACCATTTGCAACAGGCAAAATACCACTTATTGAACTTGCTGCTAGTAGCTCCCAGGTACCATTACCACTCAGATAAGTGCCAATAGAAGGTGTTCCCGTTAAACTCATAGCATTTAAAGGAATATTGGAAGTTCCATAACGTGCTGGGGGAATTGTTCCCGAAGTCAGGTTATCAGCATTTGTTTGATCAAAATTCTTTACATTTTCGAGCGATAATAACGTTTTTGTCTGAATTGAATTTAGTGCTGTCGGCACTGCACTTGCGCCGCTGTTATTTCCTAAAATAGTATTGTTGGCTATTGAAGCCAAACCAATCGTGGCATCACCGGTTAAACTACCACCAGCTAAACCTGAACCTGCAATAACACCTGTAATATCTCCAATTGTTCCGGTGATATTAAGCGCTCCACTTCCGTCAATGGCTAAACCTGATCCAACTTTAACACCACCTAAAGTAGTAGTCGAAGCCATTGGTAGAGTATAATTCGTTAAACCATCAAGTTTATTTTTATCTGTAGCCGAAAAGAGACCCGGATCGGTGCTATTGGCAATAGGTAAAACAGTTATTAATGATTTATTAACCCATTTCGACCCGTTCCAAATCAAAGCATCATTATCTTGTTTTGCTATTATTGATACATCCGACAAATTATCTATATTAGCATCAGTAATACCATAAGCAGCAATAGTAGTTGGATTTGTACCTGAGATAACACGTCCCTGAGCATCTGTGGTAACCGATCTGTAAGTACTTGAAATTCCAACCGCCGGTAAGCTTAAAGGACTGGTATTTCCATCACCATTTAATGTACCGTCGTGCGATACAGCCGTCAGTCCTCCCGATGCTGATGTTGAAATTTCGCCTTGTAATTCTTCCAGAGCTGCCTGCACATTGGTCGAAACTAATGATCCTGTTGGAGTAACCGGCACAGTTGAAGCAATTTGGTCTCCGGCATTTATTCCACTTGTGTTTGCAAGTGTTGATAAATGAGCATCAGTTACATATCTCTTATTGGAAGAATCTGCAATATCAGCAGTTGTAGCATCAGTCCCTGCAGTTACAAGCCCTTTTGCATCATAAGTAATTTTTGTTTTTGTTGCTCCTGCTATTGCCGCATTACCCGTCATTTTTGAGGTTAGGCTTGTAGTATTCACATCAATTAAAGTCTTCAAGCCTTCCAGTGCTGCCTGAACATTTGTTCCGGTTACTCCGGAAATTGCTGTTGTAGAAATACCCGAAGCCACGGAACTTCCTCCCGTAACCGGAGCACCCCAGGTTCCATCACCTCTTAAATAGGTAGTTGCATCTCCATTACCTATAATGGCATTCACCGGTACAGTAGCACTCGCAAACCTTCCGGCTGGGATTGTTCCCGAAATTAAATTTGCTGCATTTGTTTGATCTACATCTTTCACATTTCCCAGTCCAACATCACTTTTAGTAAGTGCCAACATTGTTTTAATGTTGTTCATCGAAAGTGCGGTAGGATACCCATAACTTGTAGAACTATTTCCAATAAGGGTATTACCGGATATGGGAGCTATTTTCGTCAAAAGTAAACCACCATCATTTATTCCGACATTTGCAGTTCCGCTATTTGTTGTTGATGATAATCCGCCAAAAGTAGTAACAGCAGTTAAACCACTTCCGGTTCCTGATCCCGAAGCTGGATCAGCCCAAAAAAAGCTACCCCCACCATTTGTTGTAAGAACCTGACCATTCGTTCCATTTGTACTTATCCCAGCTAATTTAAGAGGAGTTATGCCTTGGTTTGAGATACCTAACGGACTGGTTGAAGCTCCACTTCCGGTTAGAGTTGCATCGTGAGTCACAACCCCAGCACTACTACCCGAAGATCCAAGTCCGCCCAAAATACCTGCTAAATCTACATGACTGTTTCTGGGACCGGAAATGGAAAGCACAGTACCTGCAAGGCTTAAAGATTGATTAAGATCGCTTAGGCTTACAGGGTACTTTCCGTTAATTGATAAATTATATGCTGCATCAAAAGTTAGAAATGGATCTGAACTTCCACCTCCTGTTCCCGTTGAAAGTTTACTATCAACATACGATTTTGTTGCAGCATCCTGACTTGAAGCGGGATCGGCCAAATTGGTTATTCTAAAATTTGTCGATCCGTTACCCATCGAAATATTTGAATTAGGGTAAGCAAAACCACTTAAAGGAATGGCATTTTTTGCAGTTGAAATAGCCTTGCCGTTCACATCACCAACATAAAATGACCCATTCTCTAATAATAATGGACCGGTTCCGGAACCGGCATCAGTAATGCCATAGCCCGCCAATGTTGTTGGTTTATTTGTCAAATCTTTAAAACTACCAGTAAATGCTACAGTTGCAAGCGATGATGAACTTGCTTTAAGGTCCAGTTGAGCAGTAATTTTGTCTGACGACCAGGTGCTGGAACTTAAAACACGTGTATCCTGAATAACGGTACCTGAATTAGATCCGGCATTCGCAGCAAATAGTGCATAGGGTACACTTAATAATTCACTTTCACCAACGACTGAATAATCACTTCCTCCCGTAGGGTCTGTTTCCGTTTTAATGTAATGAGATCCTTTTGACCAATCAATAGCTGCAAAGGTTCCGGTTAATGCTGTTCCGTTACCAATTGCAAAACTAACAAGACCATTATCATTGGTTATTGCATCATGCAATTCAACATAAACAGGAGTTTTATCTTGCAAAACAGTGATAATCATGCTTACTTTCTTGTTTGTAATCAAAACTTTATTATTGTTTCTGATTACAGCCTGATAGCTCATTTTCTTAGGAGCTTGAGCAAATACACTTGCAATGATGATAGAAAATATTAAATAAGTGTATAATTTCTTCATATTCATTATTTTTGAATAGTTATATATCTATATCTCTTTCAGATATTATCGTTTTAAATTATTGTTTTCGAAAACAGAATAAAACTTTTATGTTCTTTCTTTTCGATAGTTAGAAGATTAATTATTTATCTGGTAGGCACACAAAGAGTATAACTACCATTTGCGTACTCAATGGAGTTTCCAATTTCATGATAAAAAAAGTAATCAAGAATTTAGGATTAGCCTAGAAGGGCAATACAAAATTTAAGGCTACATGTGGATCAGGTTAACTTGGAATTATATGTCAATACAGACTAATATTATCGCTATCAATCAAAAAAAGCTTTATCATCTTGTGTTTTGAATAATCTTAAACACCTTGGTTTTTCGTGGCATTGTTTCATTTCGTTTTTGTATCACCTTAAGCGTATACGTCGACGAAATATACCCTACCATCGATATTACCGTTTTTTTCTTTTCCACACTTCCTGTTGTCAATAGTTTACCTACAGCATCATAAAGTGTATACTCAATCTTCTCATCAATATAATTTTCGACATGCAATGTTAGAAAATCAACCACAGGATTAGGATATGCAGAGCAGGTCAATGTCAAGTCTAATGCATCTCGTGGATCCGTTTCAACAGTTATTTCGTAAGGCTGCTGCACGCCTTGTGCAACTGAATAGTTTCCGTCAAAATTAGTAGTATAAGCTATTTGTCCAACAGTATAATCTACAAAACCACCGCTCCCCACAGCCCTGCCACCCGAAGTCGTAATTGCTTCTTGTGCATGTAAACCGGTGAATCCAAAACTTAAAACAAGTAAAACACTTGCTTTCATTATTTTTTGCAACATTTCCACTTTTATCATTTAGTAACTTTCGCTACAAGTGCCTAAAAAACAGGTTGATTCTTAAAGAAAGTATCCTATCCACAGTATTTATATCCTGTTTTTTTATTCTTTGAAACGAGTCGGCTCGAATTTAGTATTTAAATCAATTTTTTCATTCCAAGTCCAGGTAGACTACTATCCTATTATTGTGAATAAATTTCCAAAAATACGGTTAATTACATATTTCTAAACCTTTTCAAACTACTCGTCTAATCCTTAATATTTTAACGACGAGACAAAGATAATAATAATATTTAATGTTATGAAAACCAGATTTGTAGCACATTAAAGCACTACATAGGTAATTATTACTACACGACAAAATCAGGTTGCACCCGTATCTATACTTAACAAATAGACTGCGTTTTAATTACATAATCCGCATAAAATTTCGTAAGGTAGTTACTGTTTAAACACTTGTCTTTGCATATTATAAAAAGAAATATTTTAAAAACATCAACAAGGAGACAGTTCAGAAATCCTCATTTTTATTATTAAATATCTATACTTTTCAGATTAAAGTATTCTTATTTATAGATTCCATTATTCAACACATAAAACTATTTTATGATCTTATAATCATAACTAAGTAAAATATTGAGCCTTATCATTAATGATATTATAAATGGGATGTTATTTATAAATAGATGATATTTCTATTTTTTTTACTACTTAGTCTTGTATTAGTCAACACTACTGAGTTGCACTAACATTTAGTATGTAGCAATTCTAATGTAGTACTTTAAGCTACATTTTATAAATATAATCTCATTTTAAAACTGAATACTTACAGTATTTTTATTGTATTTACATGCGAAAATATATGTTAAACATTTCTTTGATAAAATCAAGGCAACTATATTTAACGAATAAGCATAATAAAACTGTATTTTTCCTAATTCAGTGATCACAATATTGAAATTTCATTTCTCAAAAAGCTTGTAGATATTACCATAACGAATAAAAAAAAGTCTCAAACGAATTTGAGACTTTCAAAAAAGAAATGATATTTATTATACAATTGATTTCGTGAACATAGTACCGATTGGCACGATTCAATAGATGCAAAAAAAAGCCCCGAATAGAAATTCGAGGCTTTTTGAATAGAATAAATTGAAATTATTTTTTTGCTGCATCTTTGCAACAAGATTTTGCTTCGGCTTTTTTTGCTTCGTCTTTGCAACAAGCTTTTTTGTCTTTAGCTTCGCCTTTGCAGCAAGCTTTAGTTTCAGTTTTAGCTTTTGCTTTTGCCGGTGCAGTTTGAGCAGATACAGAAGCAAATGATACGAAAATCGCAACCAGCGATAGAACAAGGACTTTTTTCATTTTTGTTTAATTTTAAAGATTTGTTTGAAACGTTTGATAATTGTAAAAAATTGAATAGCAAACATGTTGTATAGTATTACCACCCGCATCATGAACGAGTAGATCGAAGGATTTGTTTATTCTGTAAAACTTAAAAAAATGTAATTAGCTTTAAGCAAAACAGTTTTCGTTCTTACCTTTAATTTGCTATGTAAAGATAGATCGTTTTCCTAAATTCAATATATAATTCAAAAAAAATTGATTTTTTTTAATGGTTTACTCCTTCAATTGAAGATTTTTTTAGATTAAAGGAGAAAACTGAATCTTTACACTCAAGTTCGGGGTGCGAACATAATAATCATCATACCAAAAAGAGCTATTGCACCACCAATTAAATCATATCGATCGGGAATCACTCCGTCAACCTTCCAGCTCCAAAGAATAGCCATAGCTATAAATATTCCACCATACGCGGCATACACTCTACCAAAGTTTTCGGTTTGTAGGGTTGCCACTAATCCATATACTACAAGAATCAGGCCACCTAAAACTCCTACCCACCAGGGTTTTGCCTCGCGTAACCAAAGCCAAACAAGATAGCCCCCTCCTATTTCGCAAAGACCAGCCAGAATAAATATGCCTACTGATACTATTATTCTCATAAAATGATTCTGTATTAATTTACGGCCTGCTCATCAGATTCGCTAGCAACTCATTTCGCCTGCATTTTTCTTTGCCGAAAGTAAATTATAGGCTCCTTTGATAACAAGCCGTGCAGCTTTAAAGTTGAAACCTTCCGGCAAAACAATTTCGGTAAATCCATCGGCTTCAACACCTTTCTGAATTTGAATCATCCGATATTCAGTCATATTATTTCCGTTTTCAACTTTATTTTTATCATGTACAAAAATATAATCTTTATCGTCAAAGCTGACAATAGATTCGGAAGGCACTGAGCTTACCTGATTGCTTTTAGCCTGAATAACTGCATTTACATACATTCCCGGCAGCATGTTTTTACAATGACCCACCACGTTTGCATACACTTTGTACGTTTTATCGTTATTTATCGACTTAGCGGTTTGGTAGATAACAGCATCGTGTTGTTCGGTCTCATTATTGATGTAAAAACGAATTTTTTCACCGTTTGCCACCTTATCAGCATCTTTTTCGAACAAGGTAAGTTCGAGAAACAGTTTATCGCTGTTTACAATTTCGAACAACACATCTGACGAAGATACCGATTTCCCGATGCTCACATTTACTGCTTTTACATAACCCGAAATAGGCGATACCAATGTTACCGAACGACTAATTTTATCTTCGGTAAGCCTTGCCGGATTAATCCCGATTAATTCAAGTTTTTGTTTGAATGCACTTACCAATGATTTCAAATTTTTGTACTCTGTCGTTACTTGTTGAAGGTTTTTTTGAGAATAGACATCGTCCTTGTACAGTTCTTTGTGCCGTGTATATTCGGCTTCGGCATATTCCAGTTTGTTTTTAGCTTCCAGGTAATTTTGTTGAATATCAATAAATTCCGAATTTTCTATTATTGCCAGCGTTTGTCCTTTACGAACGGAATTACCCGGCATAAGGTTTGTACTTTTCACAAATCCTCCCATTGGCATGCTAACTGTTGCCAAATTTTGTGGTGCAACCGAGACCGTGCCGCTCACTTTTAAGGTTCCACTCATCGATCGCAACTCTATTTTCCCTGTTTCTATATTGGCGAGTTTTATCTGGTCTTCACGCAGTTCCACTATATCTTCCGGCAAAACCTCTTCTTCGCCTTCTGCTTCTGTTTTTGTAGCCTTACCACATGATACAAAAGCTATAGCCAACGCTGAAATTAAAATGATTGATTTGAAATTATATCTTGTCATAATGTAATTCGTATTAAAATATTTTTCCTGTAATAAATTCTATTGAAATGATAGTTTGATTGTAGTCATTCACAGCATCGAGATAATCTTGTTTTATTGCTAATGCCCTGCTTAAGCTTTGGATATAATCCAAATAATCAATAGCTCCTACCTTATAGCTTTTGCTTGCCTGATGGATAATCAAATCTGCTTCGGGTACCGCTTGTTTTTCGTAATAACTCAAACTATTGTTGTACTTTGCATATTCGCCCAGCAAGGAGGTATATTGACCCGAAAGCGATTTCGAGTAATTCTCTGCACTAAATTGGCTTACTTTTTCTTTTAATCTGGCAGCTTTAATTTTGGCTGTACCGCTTCCAAACCACAGTGGCACAGCAATGCCTGCCTGAATACCCGTAAAACGGTCACCGCCACCAAAAGTACGTGGCATACCGTTTACAGTTTGCTCACCACGTATGGTCTGACTGAAATAGCCTATGCTTATATCGGGCAATAGTTTACTTTTTTCCAGTTTAGTTTCAATGCGCGATAACTCAATTTGTTGCTGAGCTAAACCCAACTGAGGATTTGCCAAAACTACAGCACTGTTTGCGTCGGGCAAAAAATCTGCACGCTGTAAAACCGTGTCTACAGGCAATACCGGTTCATCCGAGTTTAGAAGCACTTGCAACTTTTGATTAAAAATCAGAATATCGGCATTCACTTGTTGCAATTGATTTCGCACTTCCATGCTTTGCGAACGAGCTGTAATCATTTCCAACTGATTGGTTTCACCTGTTTTCAAACGCAATTCGGCTGCGCGCTGAAAACCGGTATACAAACTATCCTGCCACACGAATAATTTTTGCTTTGAATGTAAATACGCCAACTGCCAATAAACCTGTTTCACTTGCGTAGCAATTTCAAGCTGAGCTGTTTTCAATTCCCACTCACTGCTTTTCACATTAGCACCGGCCAGTTTATGTTGATTGGCATACACTGTTGGGAAAGCAAAGGATTGTGAAACAGTAAAACTATTGTCTTTCGAATAGGAATTAAATTGTCCAAACTGCCCATCAATGCTTGTTTTTGGAATATCCCAGGCAGCTCCTTTCAACGTTTTCTGAACATCAACAGAATAAGCCGTCGAACGAACCGACAAGTTACTGTCCAGTGCCATTTGAATGCTTTGCTTTAGATTTAATTTTCTTGAGGATTGTGCATGAGCAGTTGTTGATCCCAACAATAAAAGAACGAGTAAAGCTGTAATTCCCGATTTACGTTTAAAAATATTCCTGAAACGATCGGACGAAAAGAAAATATAAAAAACAGGCAATACAATCAACGTAAGTAGTGTAGCAGATAGCAATCCACCAATAACTACTGTTGCCAGTGGTTTCTGAACCTCAGCACCGGCCGAAGTGGACAATGCCATTGGCAAAAAGCCAAGTGAAGCCACGGCAGCCGTAATAATCACCGGTCGCAAACGCGTGTGTAATCCTTTTAACACCCGTTCTGTAATATCAGCGATTCCTTCTTTCTCGAGTCGGTTGAACTCGGCAATAAGCACAATTCCATTGAGTACTGCTATCCCAAATAATGCGATAAAACCAACTCCTGCCGAAATAGAAAAATTCATGTCCCGTAACCAGAGTGCAAAGATGCCACCAATAAGCGACATGGGTACAGCCGTGTAAATCAGCAAGGCTTGTTTTACGGAATGAAACGTAAAAAACAACAGCACAAATATGAGCAGTAATGCCACCGGCACAGCAATAGCCAGACGAGCTTTGGCTGCCTGAAGGTTTTCGAACTGGCCGCCATACTTCACAAAATAGCCTGTTGGCAATTGTACTTTTGCATCTATTTGCTTCGTCACGTCAGCTATAACGCTCTGAATATCACGATTACGAACATTAAACCCTATCGTTATACGACGTTTGGTATCTTCGCGCGATACCTGTGCAGGGCCGGATTTAATCGCTACGCTGGCTATCTGCTCCATAGGGATCTGTCCACCGCTGGGCAAAGCAACCGATAGATTTTTTACATCATCGATATTTTGACGATAATCTTTGTCCAATCGAACCACCATTCCAAAGCGTTTTTCCTCGTCAAAAACAACCCCGGCCTGACTTCCGGCAAAAGCTGTGCGTAACACACGGTTCACTTCCTCAACCGAAAGTCCGTATTGTGCCAACCGATCGCGGTTAAATTCCACCTGAATCTGAGCCAAACCGGTCACTTTCTCCACGTTTATATCTTCAACACCTTTCACCTTTTGAATAATTTTTTCCACTTGCGAAGCTTTATCAGCAAGTGTATTCAGGTCGTCACCAAATATTTTTACAGCTATATCCTGCTTCGACCCCGAAAGCAGTTCATTGGTTCGCATCTGAATCGGTTGCTGAAACTCAAATTTCACACCCGCCAATGGAATCAATGCTTCTTCCATTTTCTCCACCAGTTCCTCGCGGCTTTCTGCCGAAGTCCATTCACTTTTATCTTTTAGCGTAATAATATAATCACCCGTTTCCATGGGTGTAGGGTCGGTAGGTATCTCACCTGCACCAATTTTACAAACTGCATGCTTTATTTCAGGAAACTCAGCGAGCAATAGTTTATTCGCTTTTTGTACCATCTCAACAGTATTGGAAAGAGATCCACCTTGCAACGTTATTACCGATGCTGCGAGATCACCTTCCTCGAGTTGTGGAATAAACTCTCCACCCAAACGGGCAAACACTCCTAAACTAATCAGAAATAACACTATTGCCGAAACTGAAATCAACAGTTTACGCTTAAGGGCAAAATGAATAACCGGCTGAAAAACTGTATGAAAGAAGTCCATCAGCCTATCGGAAAAATTGGGTTTGTGCTCGGTATTTTTACTCAGGAACAAAGCCGAAGCCATGGGAACATAGGTTAGCGAAAGTATAAATGCACCCAAAATAGCAAACGTAACTACCTGCGCCATTGGCACAAACATTTTACCTTCAATTCCAACTAAAAATAAAATTGGCATGTAAACAATAAGAATAATAATTTCGCCAAATGTAGCTGCCGTTCTTATTCGGCTGGAAGCCTGATAAACCTCTTCGTCCATTTGTTGCTGCGAAAGGCGCGCAATGCCCTGATGATGACTTTTACTCATCGATATTCGATGCACCACACTTTCAACAATGATAACCGCCCCATCCACTATCAGTCCAAAGTCAATGGCACCGAGGCTCATTAAGTTACCCGTTACGCCAAAAAAGTTCATCATGGATATGGCAAAAAGCATGGAAAGCGGAATCACCGATGCCACAATTAACCCGGCTCTGAAATTGCCTAAAAATAAAATTAGAATAAAGATAACAATTAAAGCTCCTTCAATCAAATTTCGCGACACCGTACCAATGGCACGCCCCACCAAATCGGAACGATTCAAAAACGGCTCAATCGTCACTCCCTGAGGCAATGATTTCTGAATAGAACGAATGCGGGTTTCTACATTTTTTGTTACCTCATTGGCATTTGCCCCTTTCAGCATCATCACCACTCCGCCCACAGCTTCGGCTGTATCCACAACAAACGCTCCGTACCGGATAGCACTGCCATACTGAACGGTTGCCACATCTCTAATCAGAACCGGAATACCCGAAGGATTACTTTTTACAACAATTTTTTCAATGTCCTCCAATGATTTCACTAAGCCAATGCCACGAATAAAATAAGCAGTCGGTTTCTTATCAATGTAGGCACTACCGGTATTTTCGTTGTTTTTTTCGAGAGCGCTAAAAATATCATTGAGGGTAAGATTCATCCCCCTGAGTCGCTCGGGGTTCACGGCAATTTCGTATTGTTTTACAAAACCACCGTAGCTATTAATATCGGCTACACCGGTAGTCCCCAACATCTCGCGGCGTACTACCCAATCCTGAAGGGTACGCAATTCCATAGGATTATATTTGTGCTCAAACCCTTTATCTACTGCAAGGCGGTATTGGTATATTTCGCCCAGTCCGGTTGAAATGGGAGCTAAATCAATTTTAGCAATCCCTGGCGGAATCATATCCTCGGCCTCTTTGAGTCGTTCATTAATTTGCTGTCTGGCCCAATACACATCTACATTGTCCTTAAACACAATGGTGATGACCGACAACCCCAATCGGGATATGGAGCGAAGTTCAATAATGTTTGGAATATTGGCTACAGCTACCTCTATGGGGGCGCTTATGGAGCTTTCCACTTCCTGCACCGCCAACGAAGGAGCAAGCGCAATAACCTGCACCTGATTGTTGGTTATGTCGGGCGTGGCATCAATGGGCAACTGAGTGAGCGAATACGTCCCCCAGCCTATAAGTGCAACAACAAATAAGCCAATAATAAACTTATTTTTGATGGAGAAATGAATGATACGTTCTATCATAAAATATAAATAATAAAAGTAATTTGATTGAATAGTATGCAACAAAAACGTGCAAACAAAAAAACTTTGCTTGCAAAACATATTACAAAATAAATAATCAAATCAGCAGAACGGCATGAAGTGTAATTATCTCTCTTCCAGAAGAAAAGAAACAACAATCAGGAGGAGGGGAAACACTGAGTGTAGGAAATAATGACCTTAGGGTCAAATTATTTTGAAATGTGCAGAACAAATCGACACTGTTAATTGTATTATCTACAGCAGATGATTTTGTAACCACAGAAGGAGTATCAATATACAGCCTTAACAGATGACAACTTTCGGGCTGATGCTCTATATTTGAGCAAGCTATATCGTTAGTTTGATGATTGCTTTTTAAGTTTGATGAATGATCATGTACATCTTCACACGACCCATGGGCTAAAGCCTCGATTCCGACATCAGCACAAGAATTGCAACAATACTTTACCACATTAAAACCGGTTCCGGCCAACAGAAAGTAAGTAGCAAATAAAATCGTAACAATATATAAGATTCCCTTTTTCACCATATTTTTTACAAAGATACGAGAATTATAAATAATCTGATTTTTTTTTGCAAATTTTTTAGATATATGTCTGTTTATATTGTAAATTTGTTCCGTAAATAAAATAAAGTATTTGATTATGAAAAAGCAAACTATTCTACTATCATTAAGCATTTTAGCCTCGTCAATGTTTTTCTCCTGCAAACAAAATACGGTAAAAACGGAAGAAAAGGATTATACAAGAAAATGCTTTTTAACTTCTGACACAACTAAAGGTGCCTTAAATGTGGATATTCACGTTGAAATTCCCGTTGCATTTGCCGATAAAAAGGTTCTGGATTCCATTCGCGCAACGATTATTTCAAATTTATTTGGCGACGAGTTTATTGCACATCCCAACGACTCCCTTGTTTTATTATTTACAAATAGTTTGCAAGCCGATTACAGAGATAACAATGCCCCTCTGGTAAATTCATTAGATAGTGCCAGTAAGTATTCATTCAACAATGAACACACGGTTGAAGGATTTAGTTTATTGAGCGACAAAAAGATATACTCATATGGAATTGACAGATACGTATTTATGGGTGGTGCTCATGGATTAAGCAATCGTAATTATTACAATTTCGATTTAAAAACAGGAAAGCTCATCAATGAAAAAGAGTTGTATGTTGCTAACTATCAAACAGCATTGTCCGAACTGATCAAAACACGTATTATCGAAGAAAGCAAGGAAGCAAAAGGGAAAGATGCCGATCCGATTATGAATCTGGAAGACACCGATTTTTGGACTGAGGCAATTAAACCCAATGGCAACTTTTATATTACCGACGAAAGCATTAATTATGTTTTCAATCCTTACGAAATAGCACCTTACTATATGGGACAAACTGAGGTAACTATCCCTTTCGACAGAATAAGAAACATTTTGAAACCGAACAGTATTATTCAATATTTAGTTAGCAAACAAGTAAGCAGCAACAAGTAAAACACGTACAGTTACTCCTCCATTTCGAAGAGGCAACATAAATATATGAACACATTCACCGAACTATTAAAGACACGCAGAAGCATCCGCAAATACCTGGCGAAAACGATAGAGCCTGAAAAAATCAAACAAATTGTGTCTGCGGCTTTAATGTCACCGGCTTCAAAACGAAGTAATCCATGGGAATTTATCGTAGTACAGGATGCCGCTATATTGGCCGAATTAGCCGATAGCCGGCCGTATGGCTCACAATTACTGGCCGATTCTCCGCTGGGAATTGTTGTTATTGCCGACACAACCAAGAGTGACGTTTGGATTGAAGATGCAGCAATTGCTGCCATCATCATTCAGCTTCAGGCACATGATTTAGGGCTGGGTAGTTGCTGGGTACAAGTCTACAAACGCGATAAAGATGAAAGTACAACAACCGAGGCGTTTGTGCGCCAACTGTTAGGTATCCCACCGCATTATGCTGTACTTAACGTTGTTTCTATTGGCTACCCAAACGAAGAACGCAAAGCATTTGACATGGAAAAATTGGCGTTTGATAAGGTTCACACCGAAAAGTTTTAAATTTTCGGTTCTCAAATCGGGATATAATTAGTAATTAGCAATGACATAAACTAATTATGTGTTATTTATCAATAATTCTATCTATTTTTGTATCAACTTAAATTTGTAAATTCATACCACGTACTACCAATAACTTTCTATCCATCTACCTTCTATAAAAATATGGCTTCAAAAAAAAGTGATAATCGTTTAGCATGGGGAGTAACCCTTTTGGTGTTTGGCTGTTTATTCTTAATTCGCCAACTTCACATTATGCCGGCTGAATTAGCAACTATCGTCTTCGATTTTAAAAACTACCCACTAATTATCGGTATAATATTTTTACTCTGCCACTCCAATAAAAACATCGGATTTGTATTGATTGCAGTTGGATTAATGTTTCGTCTATCCGATATAATTCATTGGACAAAAGACATTTCTGATTTTATCTGGCCTGTTCTGCTAATTACTGCTGGAGCACTTTTGGTTTTTAGAAAGAAATAACGGTCATTGTTCTATTGCTAATTTAATTTTAGACAACTATATTTTATGAAAGCAGTAATTATTGGTTCAGGTAATGTGGCCACACATTTAGCGTTGGCTTTTCAGAAAAAAGGAATTATCATAAGTCAGGTTTACAGCAGAACCTCGGCCAATGCTGAGCTTTTAGCCCAAAAACTCAACACTTCTTTCACTACTCACACTTCGGGTATCGATAGAAATGCCGATATCTATATTTACGCCCTGAAAGATAGTTCGTTTCTAAACCTGCTGAAGAGATTTGATCTTCCAAAAGCCATTCACGTACATACTTCGGGCAGCATCCCCATGAAAGATTTTTATGGATATACTGATAGATATGGTGTTTTATATCCACTACAAACTTTTTCGATAAATAAAGAAATTGATTTTAGTAATGTGCCCATTTGTATTGAAGCCAATAGCGAAAAGTTAGAAAATGAACTGATTGAACTCGCCAAATTACTTACCACTAAAACATATATTCTAAGTTCGGAACAACGCAGAAAAGTGCATCTGGCAGCCGTTTTTGCATGTAATTTCACAAACTACATGTACGACATAGCCCACGACATTGTATTGGGTGCAGGAATCGAATTCGACATTCTCAAACCATTGATTATGGAAACTGCCGATAAAATAAATACATTGTCGCCCAGAGAAGCACAAACCGGACCGGCAATCCGATACGACGAAAATATTATAAACAAGCACCTTATTATGCTCGACAACAGGAAGCATTGGAAAGCTATTTATAGAAAACTGACTAAAAATATTCACAACAGACACGCGAAGAAAAAAGATGAAGGTTTCTTCAAAAAAAGTATCAATTTATTCCTGAGAAAAGTCAGGTATATTTCTGCTAAATTCAGAAAACAATGATTCAATACCTAAAACTTATCAGGCTTCAAAACCTTCTTTTTATTGCTCTCATTCAGTTTTTAATGAGTGAAGTGGTGATAGTGCCTATTCTGCAAGCTTTTGGCTTTGACACAGGGTTTGATGCAATCAAATTGTGTCTGTTGATTAGCTCAACGGTATTAATTGCTGCCGGAGGGTACATTTTAAATGATTATTTTGATATAAAAATAGACATCATCAACAGGCCTACGAAACAAATTGTTGGAAGTAAAATACCAAGACGCACTGCCATGCTTTTGCATCAAGTCCTTACTGGGCTGGGGGTATTTTTAGGTTTGCTATTGGCCTTTTTTGCGCACAGCTTTACGTTAGCATTTATTTATATCGTCGTACCCGGTTTGTTGTGGTTCTACTCTGCAAGCTATAAACGCCAGTTTATCATCGGCAATTTGGTTATCGCTTTTGTAGCGGGACTTACTGTCTTAATCGTTGGCATTGCACAATTGGCTTTTTTGCAAAAAGAATACGGACGACTCATTTTCGAAACTCCAATTCCCCGACAGTTTTATGGATGGATTGGCGGTTTTGCACTTTTCTCTTTTCTTTGTACATGGGTTCGGGAGATTATTAAAGACCTTGAAGACGAAAAAGGAGACAGAGAAATGGAATGTAGAACTATGGCTATAAAATGGGGAACTTCCAAAACAAAAATAGCACTATATGCACTAATAGCAATTACTATTTCAACGCTTTATGCTTTCGATTTATTTCTGATTCCTTTCGAAGGGAATCTTACAGCGCGTTACATTTTTTGGGGACTGACACTACCATTTTTAGCCTTAGCGTATCAGATTTATGCTGCTAAAACCCCCGGGGACTATCATCAAGCTTCCACGCTTACAAAATTCATAATGATTATTGGAGTGTGTTACAGCTTCATTTTTTACTATTTACAAGCCAAAACATTTGGAATTAGCCTGTTTAATATTTTCACCGTAAAATAAACGACTAATATTTCTTAATCAAAATACTAATTTGGTTAGTTCGTGGTTTAATACACACAACTAAAATTCTATCAACATTTTACATATGCTTTCACATCTAAAAAACTATAATATAATTCTGGCTTCACAATCTCCCCGTCGTCAAGAACTTTTAAGCGGACTGAATATTCCTTTCGAAGTGAAAGTTATTGACGTGGAGGAAACCTATCCCCGCGAACTTGTCGGCGTAGACATCCCTATGTATTTGGCCGAAAAAAAGGCAAATGCTTACAAGGATATTATGGACGAGAATACATTATTAATAACGGCTGACACCATCGTTTGGCACGAAGGTAAAGTGTACAATAAGCCCAAGGATAAAACAGAGGCAACTGCCATGCTCAAAGCATTATCGGGCAAAACACATCAGGTAATTACCGGTGTGTGCTTATGTACAAAAACCAAGCGTAAAGTGTTTCACGTTATGTCCGAAGTTCGGTTTGCAAGACTTAGCCCTCAGGAAATAAGTTATTATTTAGAAAATTATGATCCATACGACAAAGCCGGTGCTTATGGTGTTCAGGAATGGATTGGTTATATAGGTGTTGAATTTATCGAAGGCTCCTACTTCAACGTGATGGGCTTGCCCATTCAACGATTGTACAACGAGCTAAAGCGCTGGAAAGTTTAAAAAACGGGAGAGGGTATTATCTACCCATCTCCGTTTAAAAGAAACTGACAAATAAGGCAATATTCAACACAGTAACCAAACCACCCAGCGAATAAAGCAGAATTTTAGACCCTGTTGAGTTTTTATATTTGCCCATAACTTTTTCTGACGAAGTAAGATAGACTTGCAGAAAAATAGTGAATGGTAATTGAATACTCAAAATCATTTGTGAAAAAATAAGACCTTTAAATGGATTGGGAATTATATAAATAATACCCAATGCTAATATCAATGAGATGGCTACACCCATACGCGAGTGATTATCTTTTATGTCATAGGGTTCTTTATACATTCCTGCAAATATACTCCCCGCAGCCATTCCCGAAGTGATAGTCGATGCTACCCCCGCAAACAATAACGCAACTGCAAATACTACTGCGGCATTATTACCAAGCAATGGTACTAATAAATGATTTGCTTGCTGCAACTCCGACACAGGCGTCTTCGTTCTGAAAAAAGTAGCTGCAGCCAACAATATCATGGCACTATTTATAGCCCAACCTATAAGCATTGAAACCAATGTATCCAAAAATTCATACCGTAGCTGCTTTTTAATAACCTTTTCGTTTTGGCGGTTCCATTGCCTGCTTTGAATAACTTCGGAGTGTAGAAACAAATTATGTGGCATTACAACAGCTCCCAGCACACTCATTATCACAATCATGGAGCCCGGAGGAAAACTTGGTGTTACCCAACCATACACAGCGCTATTCCAATCGATGTTTACCAGCGACAATTCATACAAAAAGGATAAACCAATAACCGATACAAAAGCAATGATCCATTTCTCAATAATTTTATAGGAGTTGGTATAGAGCATTATGAACACGAAAATAGTGACTAATAATGCTCCTGCTCTAATTGGAATGTTGAATAACATATTGAGGGCTATACCACCCCCAAGTATTTCGGCCAGGGAGGTAGATATAGAAGCTAACATAGCCGACGAAAGCAGCATTTTCGAATACCGTGGCTTAAGATGTGTGGCTGCTGCTTCCGACAAACAAAGCCCGGTAGCAATGCCTAAGTGGGCAACGTTATGTTGCAAAAAAATAAGCATGATGGTCGACAAACTTACCATCCACAACAATGCGTAACCATAATCGGCACCGGCAGCCAGGTTCGACGCCCAATTCCCGGGATCAATAAAGCCTACCGTTACAAGTAATCCGGGACCAATAAATTTAAAAATTTCTAAACCGCCATATTTAGGCTTATATGATTTATTATCTATGTTTTTAAAAAGTTTGAACATATGTAGTTTTTGTAGATTTTTTTTGATAATTACAAATAAAAAACGTTGTCTAATATAATTAAACAACGTTTTTTTGTTTCTTAATGTTCGGAGAAGAATCGAACTTCCTACTCCTTATTTTTTCTTTTTAGTCGGGCATGACTATGTTTACGCCCATACATAAAATAGATTGCAAAACCTATCGCCATCCAACCGATTAACCGTATCCATGTATCGAGTGGTAAAGCTGCCATTTGAGCAAAACAAACCACTGCTCCAAGTATCGGAACAACAGGCACCCATGGTGTTTTAAATCCACGTACCGCATCCGGTTCCGATTTGCGCAAAAGAATGATACCGACCGAAACAATAACAAATGCAAGTAAAGTTCCGATAGAAACCATTTCGCCCAATAAACCAATAGGAAAAAAGCCGGCAAAAAAAGCAGCAACAGCACCGGTTACAATGGTTGTAACATGTGGAGTTTTAAATTTAGGGTGAGTTTTAGCAAAACTTTTCCATAATAATCCGTCGCTTGCCATGGTAAAGAATACACGCGACTGACCTAACAAAAGTACCAGCACCACAGAACTTAAACCGGCAATAGCACCAATCTTTATAATCGGTCGTAACCATGCTAAACTGGGGCCCGCACTATTTATAGCCAATGCTATTGGAGCTTCAACATTCAAAAATTTATAATTCAAAATACCTGTCAGCACTAAACTTACGCCGATATACAAAATGGTACAAATAAGCAACGAGAAAAGAATTCCACGAGGTACATCGCGCTTAGGATTAATAGCTTCCTGCGAAGTAGTTGATACCGCGTCGAAACCAACATACGCAAAAAACACAACAGCTGCACCGGTCAAAACACCCAACCAGCCAAAATGTCCATCTACCGTACGCTCAGGAACAAATGGAGCCCAATTGGCAACATCTATATGCGAAATACCAAAACCGATAAACAGAAGAATAACGGTTACTTTTATCAACACAATAATGTTATTGAATTTTGCCGATTCTTTAATCCCAACAACCAATAGGGTAGTCATTAATACTACAATAAAAATGGCCGGAAAATTAATGATATTGCCCGACATATGTAGCCCGGTAGTATCGTAAACGAACGGACTTTGTGATATGGAAGCTGGAATTACAATTCCAAAATCGGCTAAAAAACTCGTCACATATCCGGCCCAACCAACTGCTACCGTGGCCGATCCGAAAAGATATTCCAAAATCAAATCCCAACCAATGATCCACGCAACAAACTCTCCCATAGTAGCATAACCGTAGGTATACGCACTACCCGAAACCGGAATCATAGATGCAAATTCAGCATAACAGAGTCCGGCCAGCAAACAACCAAACGCAGAAATGACAAACGATAATGCTACTGCCGGTCCGGCGTGTGTTGCTGCCGCTGTACCTGTTAACACAAAAATCCCTGCACCAATTACACACCCTACTCCCAACAACGTAAGATTCAGCGCACTTAAATGTCGCTTTAAACCATTGTGATTACTATCAGCCTGCTCTTCAAGCTCCGCGAGCGTTTTTCTAATAAATAAGTCTTTATACATAAATAAAATGAAGTGTAGTAGCAAAGAAAAACTATTCACTTTGATAGTAATAATTGCCTTTTGCTTTATAAGTGATATATTTTGACGCAAATTTAGGCATTTTTATTCAATTTTCAACTACACCATGAGGTTATCTACAAAGAAAATTTACAGCAGTTGCTAAATAAAAAGGGTCACTCAGCACTGCCGAGTAACCCTTTCTATAATATGTAAATAAATGAGCTATGATTACATTGCGTCAATTTCTTTTTTGATAGCTTCGAAATCAGCATCCATTTTCAATCTGTAATACAAGTTTTTGAGTGTTTTTTTGTACTCAACTTCTTTTGGATTTAATTCAGCTGCTTTTTTGAAGAAAGGCACCGATTGTTTAAACACTTCTTCAATTTTCTTTACTTCAGCATTGTACGTTTTCACATCTTTGATTGTATTTGCAACTTCAGACATTTTAACCGCTCTATTGTAATAAAGACGACCTTTACCTGCATGAGCTTCAGCCAACGTTGGATCTAACTCGATGGCTTTGTCGAAAGCAGCGATGGCAGCATCAGTGTTTCCCAATGATTCATCCAAATTACCTTTTACAAAGCGATATTGAGCCATTTTAGGTTCACGTTCGATAGCTGTATTCAAATACACCAAAGCATCAGCCGATTTACCACTATAAATCAAGTGGTTGATCAGATTTTGCAAAAACCAACCCTCAGTAGGGAATTTTTCAAATCCCTCTTTAAGTGCTTTTACATACTTCACTGTATCTTTCATTGAATAATATTGCTCGTATAAAAGTTGATAAACTGTCACAGTTTCATAGTTATCACCTTTCAAACTTTCTAACAATGCTATAGCTTTATCACCTTTGTTCGCATTTTTAGCAGCAATCGCAGCATAATATTTGATCATTTTATACGAAGAGTCGGACATTGAAATTTCATTGTTCATCAATGGCAATTTAGGAATATCCAGGTATGTTTCAAAAGCCTTCAAAGCACCTTCATAATTTTTCTTATCGTAAAGAGTTGCTCCATAAGAAATTAAATTCTGAGGCACTTTGTAGTAATCTTTCAAACTTGCTTTGATGTCTTTTGCATATTTAGGTTTCACTTTACCTTTTGCATCTGGTAATTGGTCTAAATTATTTGCTTCCAAATAATAAGCATATGATTCCAAAATAGCTTTTCCTTTTACTTCAGCATCAAATGGTTGCGACAACAAAGCTTTTTGGTACAAAGCATCGTTTTCTTTATTGCCAATCAATCCGGCTACATACCATGTTTCTGCAAGATTTTTAGTCGTTGAATCCTGTAATGCAAGTTTAATTGCTTCGCGTGCTCCGGCAAAATCCGGGCTTTCCATTAAAGCTTTATTTTTTGCTTTCGAAACATTGGCTTTCTGTGCAAAAGTAAATGTAAAGCTTATCACCAAAATCAGGGATAAAATAAGTTTTTTCATGATGAATAATATTAATGTTAGTAGTTTTTATTTAATGAGCGAACAGGCATCATCTTGCCCGTTCACTCTTTTTGATTTATTCTTCTGTTGTTTCTTCCAAATCGATAACGGGGCTTTCAGTTGTTGCGTCACCACCTGCTTCAGGAACAATTCCATCCACTGCTTCTTCAACAACTTCTTCATCTACCACTTCCGACAATACTTTACAAACCGAAGCTATTTCGTCGTTACGTTTCTCCAAGTTAATTAATCGAACTCCTTGTGTGGCACGTCCCATTATTCTAAAGTCTGCAACTTTTATGCGAATAGTGATACCCGATTTATTGATAATCATCAAGTCATTGTCATCTGTAACACTCTTGATAGTTACCAGTTTACCTGTTTTATCAGTGATATTCATGGTTTTCACACCTTTTCCACCACGATTGGTAACACGATACACTGCAACCGGCTCTCCGTTTTCGAGAACTAAATCACCATTTTCGTCAACCTCATCAAGCAAAGTACGCTTGCCATAACCTTGTTGAGAAACAACCATTATGCTTTCTTTCTCAGCCTTATTTACACAAATCATGCCAACCACTTCGTCTTCGCCATCCTCGTCGAGCGTCATTCCGCGCACCCCGGTAGCTGTACGACCCATTTCACGCACTTTCGATTCGTGGAAACGAATAGCACGACCGTTACGGTTGGCCATCAACACTTCCGAATTACCATCGGTTAAACGAACCTGAATCACCTGATCGTCTTCACGAATGGTAATGGCATTTACTCCATTTTGACGGGGACGAGAGTAAGCTTCCAACGATGTTTTTTTGATAACACCATTTTTAGTTCCAAAAATCAGATAATGTGAATTAATATATTCTTCGTCATTAAGACCTTTCACACGGATAAACGCATTCACTTTGTCCGAACCATCAATGTTCAGCATATTTTGAATGGCACGTCCCTTTGAGTTTTTGCTTCCTTCCGGAATATCGTACACTTTCAACCAATAGCACTTTCCTTTTTGTGTAAAGAACAACATGGTATTATGCATCGAAGCCGGATAGATATACTCGATAAAATCTTCGTCGCGCGAATCACTACCTTTTGAACCTACTCCACCACGATTTTGTGATCTGAATTCGGTCAATGCAGTACGTTTGATATATCCTAAATGCGAGATGGTTATAATCATCTCATCATCAGCATAGAAATCTTCAGGATTGAATTCTTCGGAAGAATAAACTATTTGCGTGCGACGAATGTCACCGTATTTTGCTTTTACTTCTAACAATTCATCTTTAATAATTTGCATACGTAATTCCACATTGGCAAGAATTTCTTTCAAACGTGCAATCAGAGCCATTACTTCTTCGTATTCAGCACGTAATTTATCTTGCTCCATGCCGGTTAATTGACGCAAACGCATCTCAACTACCGCACGCGATTGAATATCCGACAAACCAAAACGTTCCATCAAGCCATTACGGGCTTCTTCGGGTGTTTTAGAATTACGGATAATCTTGATGGCTTCATCCAAATTATCAAGAATAATCATGAAACCTTCCAATAAATGAGCGCGTCTTTCAGCCTCACCCAATTCGAATTGAGTACGGCGAATAACTACCTCATGACGGTGCTCAACAAAGTAATGAATCAAATCCTTCACATTCAACATGCGTGGACGACCCTTTACCAATGCGATATTATTCACACTAAACGATGTTTGCAAAGCTGTGTATTTGAACAACTTATTCAACACAACACTTGAATTGGCATCGCGTTTAATGTCAACAACGATACGCATACCTTCACGGTCGGACTCATCATTAATATGCGCAATACCTTCAATTTTTTTATCGACAACTAAAGCTACAACGGCTTTAATCAGTTCTACTTTATTTACCTGATATGGTATCTCGTTGATAATGATCTTTTCTCGTCCCGAAGCATCCGTTTCGATCTCCACTTTCGAACGTACAACAATACGACCACGACCGGTTTCTAAGGCATCTTTCACACCTGCATAACCATAAATAATACCACCAGTAGGAAAATCGGGAGCTTTGATATATTTGATAATCTCAGAAATTTCAATCTCCGGATTCTCAATATAGGCAATGGTTCCATCAACCACTTCGGTTAAGTTATGCGGCGCCATATTGGTAGCCATACCTACAGCAATACCCGACGAACCATTAATCAACAAGTTAGGAATACGGGTTGGAAGAACCACCGGTTCTTTTAGCGTATCATCAAAGTTTAATTGAAAATCAACAGTGTCTTTGTTGATGTCAATCAACATATCCTCCGAAAGTTTGCGTAAACGTGCTTCGGTATAACGCATCGCTGCAGGGCTATCACCGTCGACAGAACCAAAGTTTCCTTGTCCATCAACCAAAGGATAACGCATAGACCAATGTTGCGCCATACGCACCAGGGTACCGTAAATAGACGAATCACCGTGTGGGTGATACTTACCCATTACTTCCCCGACTATTCTGGCAGATTTTTTATAGGGTTTATCGGAATTATTACCCAATTCGTTCATTCCAAATAACACCCTGCGGTGTACAGGCTTAAAACCATCACGCACATCGGGCAATGCACGCGAAACTATCACCGACATTGAATAATCGATGTACGAAGATTTCATCTCTTCGTCAATGTTTACCTTAATAATTCTGTCTTGATCAATCATCTATAATTAATTTTGTTACTATCTAAAAAATCGCACTAAAGTACTGCTTTTTGTTGGATTAGGCAAGTGTTTTTACAAAAAATATGATTCGCCAAACCTATTACATTTAAGAAATTTTAGCAAGTAAAAACACCGTATTGCAAAACTGAAAATCACTCTAACATTCCCCCTGCCACAAAACAGTCGGCAAACGCATCGGTTCGCTCGGGTTCCGACTCAAAAATACCAAATACCGAGGAACCTGAACCTGACATAGAGGCATAAATCGCCCCCATATCGTACAATTGGGATTTGATATTTTCAATGGTTGGATATGCTGCGAATACAGATTTCTCGAAATCATTTTTCATACATGTTTTCCACTCCGAAAGTGGTTTTTGTATTATTTCCAACAAGGACATTTCAGGTTTCTCAGGAACAACAAGCGAATAGGCTTCGGGTGTGGAAACATGAATATCCGGTTTTATCAACACCAAAAAATAGCCACGCAGCGAAAATTTAATGGGTGTAAAGACATTACCGATACCGGTAGCGAAAACCGGTTTATTTTTAATAAAAACAGGACAATCGGCACCTAATTTTGCAGCCAGACTCTCTAATTTCCGTTTGGTTATTTTAAGCTCGAACAATTCATTCAATCCTTTGAGCATAAATGCTGCATCGGCCGACCCACCTCCCAAACCGGCACCAAAAGGTATTTGCTTGCAGAGCGAAATATCAACAGCAGGAAACTGATACTGAGAGCGAAGCAACCGGTAAGCTTTAACAATAAGATTCTCTTCAGGATCGCCCGAAAGCGGAATGCCCGAAGCAGAAAAACTATAATCGGTACAGGTCTCGGAAGGTTCTATTTCCAGCATATCGCTTATACCAATGGGATAGAAAACAGTTTCGATATTATGATAACCGTCCGGGCGACGTTCGACAACGTTCAGCCCCAGGTTTATTTTTGCATTGGGAAAAAGAAGCATTTGCTTAATGAGTTTAGGAGTCCGGAGCAGCTGCTCCAGACTATGTTAATTAGTCAATAGATTGAATTAGTTAGCCAATCACAGTTATATTCAAATTCAACTCAAAGATAATCATTTTCAGTATCAAGACAAAACACAGACCAGCATTTTAATAAAATCAGCTGATTAATTGTGGATAAACTGTTGAAAATTTAATATGCTAGTCTCGAAAATCTTTTGTACTTTTGAATCCCGCAATTATGATTCATTAATTGTGAATTATTAACTAACATTGAAATGGCTGAAAAACGCAATTATACTAAAAAAACTACCGGACCTACTCCTATCCCGGCCAACGAATTTGGCAAATTACCACCTCAGGCTCCCGAACTGGAAGAAGCCGTATTAGGTGCCATCATGATTGAAAAAGATGCCTACTCACTCATCTCGGAAATATTAAAACCGGAGAGTTTTTACAAAGTAGCGCATCAAAAAATATTTGAAGCCATCATGACGCTGGCAATGCATCAGCAACCCATTGACATGCATACGGTTACCGAGCAATTGCGCAAAAGCGGAACGATTGATGATATTGGTGGCCCGTATTACATCACATTGCTTACTGCCAAGGTTTCGTCGGCTGCCCACCTCGAGTACCACGCCCGCATCATTATGCAGAAATTCCTGGCTCGAGAACTGATACGCATCTCGAGCGAGATTCAAACCAAGGCCTTTGATGATAAATCGGACGTGGAAGACCTGATGCAGGAAGCTGAAGGAATGCTTTTTGAAGTTACGCAACGCAACACGAAAAAAGATGTAACTCAGATTAGCCCGGTTATCGATGAAGCTTTAAAACGAATGCAAGAGGCCGCAGGCAAGCAAGGATCGAGTGGTGTGGCAACCGGCTTTCATAGCTTGGATAAAATTACTTCCGGATGGCAAAAATCCGATTTAATCATTATCGCCGCCCGTCCCGCGATGGGTAAAACGGCATTTATTCTTTCGATGGCCAAAAACATGGGGGTTGACTACAACCAACCGGTAGCCGTATTCTCTCTCGAGATGTCCAACGTTCAATTAGTAAATCGTTTGATTATGAATGTTTGCGAATTGGAAGGTGAAAAAGTAAAAAACGGACAGTTAGATCAAGCCGAATGGGCGAAACTGGACATAGACATTAAAAATTTAATTGACGCACCGATATACGTGGATGATACGCCCAGCTTATCGGTTTTCGAGCTACGAAGTAAAGCACGTCGACTAGTGAAAGAGCACAAAGTTCAAATTATCATCATTGACTACCTGCAACTTATGAATGCAAACGGGATGGGATTTGGAAGTCGTGAGCAAGAGGTAAGTATCATTTCACGTTCGCTCAAAGGATTGGCCAAAGAACTGGACATTCCAATCATCGCTCTTTCTCAGCTGAATCGTGGTGTGGAAGGTCGTTCGGGATTGGAAGGTAAACGTCCGCAGCTTTCGGATTTACGTGAGTCGGGGGCCATTGAGCAGGATGCCGATATGGTTTGCTTTATTCACCGCCCGGAATATTATCACTTAACCGAGGATGCGCAAGGAAATTCATTGTTGGGAATTGCTGAAATCATCATTGCTAAGCACCGTAATGGTGCAACCGGTGACGTTCAATTGAAATTTAAAGGCGCCTATGCTAAGTTTATGAACAAGGACGACAAGGATAAAGATGATAATGAATTTGGCGGCTACCAAGTAATTTCTTCTAAAATGAATGATGGCGGAGCAGGCTTCTATGGTGAAACAGCAGCGCTCCCTACCACCGGAAATCCATTTTTGGGTGGTGGGAGCAGCAGCGACGTACCTTTTTAAAAGGAAGGAAGCAGCATATTGTCAAAAAAAATGCGGATAGAATTAAGTTTTCTACCCGCATTTTTTTAATGTCTTATTTCCTGTATTTTAATTGGTTCGTGTTTGTGTTTAAAAAACACTGCAAACAGAACAGCTACCACCAACGAATAGGCGGCAAAAGTAAGCCATATTGAGTGCCAATCTTTCAAACCATTATGGGTAAAATAATTTTGGATCACAAATCCACTTACACTACTTCCAATAATGGCTCCAAAACCGTTTGTCATCATCATAAACAAACCCTGAGCACTCGAACGCATCGAAGGAGCAGCGGTTGTTTCCACAAAGAGAGAGCCCGAGATATTGAAAAAATCGAATGCCATGCCGTAAACAATGCACGAAAGAATGATCATCCAAAGTCCCTCGGCAGGATTACCCAGGCCAAACAATCCAAAACGAAGTACCCAAGCTAACATACTTATCAACATCACATTTTTAATCCCAAATCGTTTCAGGAAAAATGGAATAGCCAGGATAAATAATGTTTCAGATATCTGAGATATGGACATGATAATGGTAGAGTACTTGATAACAAATGAGTTGGCATATTCAGGTACATTTTTAAAATCATCTAAATAAACATCTCCGTACGCATTTGTCAACTGCAATGCAGCTCCCAAACACATGGAGAAAAGGAAAAACAACGCCATCTTTCTATTCTTGAACAAACCAAACGCATCCAAACCAAGAATTTGCGACACTGTTTTCTTTCCTTCGGTATGCGCCAATGGCGGACATTTTGGCAACGATAATGCATACACCCCCAGCAAAAACGAAGCGGCAGAAGCAATATAAAACTGATTGGCAGAACTTTTATTTCCCGTCAGGTTTACGATCCACATGGCTACAATAAAACCCACTGTGCCCCAAACCCGAATGGGTGGAAAATCCTTCACCACATCATAATCACCATTTTTCAGGGCTGTATAAGCAATGGAATTGGCTAACGCAATGGTGGGCATATAAAAAACCATCGACAGTAAAATTCCCCAAAAAAAGGTTACCGGGTTATTTATCTGCGGGATAAGAAACAAAGATGCCGCACCTAAAATATGTAAAATGGAATATAATTTCTCGGCATTTACCCATCTATCCGCTATCACACCAATAATGGCAGGCATAAATAAGGATGCAATACCCATCGTCGAAAAAATAACGCCAAACTCTGCACCCGACCATTGTTTTGTTTGAAACCAATAGTTGCCAATAGTAATGAGCCACGAACCCCAAATAAAGAACTGCAGGAAGTTCATTAGTGTCAAACGATACTTTAATGCCATGATTATCTTGTTAGTAGTATAATTATTATTTACGAAAAGTGAATCTGAAATTTATTTCTTCCGCTCAATAGCATCTCTAATGCTCACTGCCAATTCATATTTTTCTTCTGCAACAGCCGTTCTGAGCAATTCTTCCAAAACATCTAAAGGCAGAGCATTCAGGTCTTCCGACGAAATAGTATCTATATCAACAGGCGTACTTTCTTTGGTTTCTTCCACTTCGGGAAGTTCTACCTCAGTGCCTACAACTTCCAATATTTCTGATTTAATATAAATCGGACATTCCGAACGGACGGCCAGCGCCACGGCATCCGAAGTACGCGCATCAACAATAAGTGTTTTACCCTCCCGCTGAATGTGTAACTCGGAATAAAAAACATCGTTCACCATATCATAAATCACGACCTTGAAAAGCTCGGCATCAAAAACGCCTAACAAATTTTTAATCAAGTCATGCGTCAACGGTCGGGGCGATTTTTTATTATTCATCTTCAAAGCAATCGACTGAGCTTCAGGCTCGCCAATCATCACTGAGAACCTACGATTTCCCTCCTCTTCGCTCAACACAAGTCCATAGGTTCCAACCACAGTTTGATTGTAGACCAAAGCCGTAATCTTTAACTTTATTTCCGATTCCATAGTTAATATATCAATTTATAATTGTTCATCGTACGCTATTTAACCCCGATTTTTTAAAGACAACAAATATACTGATATTTTTAAAAGTAAAAATCATATTTAAATAAAACTTACCGCCTGTTTGCAAAAAAAATGCATAAAAAAACGAGCGGATAGCTTTGTGGAGGGGATAATAAATTGATATTTGTTCCAAGCTTAGATGGAGCAACTTAGTGGAGCAAACTATAGCACGAAAAAGAAAAATAGTTGTACTTTTGTCAGCCGTATAAAAATGAAAAGAAAAATAAAAAAAATAGTCCAACGACCATGGGAGTTACTAACTTCAACTCCAGCCACTTGGGATAAAATTGCATCTGTAAAGATTTCAAAAAATGAAGTCAGAAATCGTTTTGTATTCCCATGGATAATGGTTTGCGTGCTGGTGACTTTTATATTTAAGAGTTTATATTCACCGAACAAGTCAATAGAAACCGGTTTTATCAACTCAATTATCAGCACCGTGACACTTTTTGGAGCCTATTTTCTTTCCAAAGCCGTATGTTTTTGGTATCTTCGTAAACATTATCAGGAAAAATACTCAGTTGTAATAGCCGAAATAATTGTAGGTTACTCATTTACAGCTACTTTTATAATTGAGATAATTACAACTATTTTGCCCGGTTTGTTTTATCTCCAGATTTTAAATATATACACAGCCTATTTAATCTGGGAAGCATGCAGAGCTATTTTACAATTAAATGAAGAAGAAAGAGGAAATATCGTACTGGTTTTCACATCGACAATCATTCTTTCACCGCTGATTATCAACAAAATAATCCATCTAATGCTTCCAAATGCCTAAATAATTCGAAAAAAAATCTTTACACAATGTTCAAAAAGTCAAACATAGTCATAAAAAATAAGCGCGCCACTTTCGACTACGAAATAATCGATCGATTTGTGGCAGGCATTCAGCTTTATGGCACCGAAATAAAATCAATTCGCGATGGAAAAGCAGGATTGAGCGATACCTATTGCCTGTTTATCAACGGGGAGTTATGGGTGAAAAACATGCACATTTCCACCTACTTTTTTGGCACTTACAATAACCACGATGTGCGCAGAGACAGAAAACTGTTGCTCAACAAACGCGAACTCAACAAATTAAGTCGCGCCACAAAAGAAACAGGCAACACCATCGTGCCCACCAAGCTTTTTATAAACGAAAAAGGGTTGGCTAAACTTGAAATTGGAGTTGCCAAAGGAAAGAAAAACTACGACAAACGTCAGTCGCTCAAAGAGAAAGAAGACAAAAGAGACATTGCCAGAGAAATGAAGAAGTAGATAAAAATCGGTTATTCAACAGATTCAGTCTTACTTCTTATCCGTTTTTTTGTCGGATTTTTTTGTATACAAAAACCGCTTGATTTTTTGTGATGCTGTCTTTTCAAACGGTTCATCAATAATATCTACCCGCTTAATCTGAGAAATACGATTCAATTTAGCGTTTACTTCCTTCGTGAAATTTTGCTTCCAAAGCAGATGCTTTTCCTTTTTATCCTCAATGACCGATTTGAAATGCTCAATACTTTTTTCGAGATGATCTAAATCAACGAGCACCTTTGCCACCAAAAACCCATCTTCTTCGATTACCAACGACTCTACTACAAACTGTTGATTATTAATCACCGTTTCAATATCTTCAGGATAAATATTTTCGCCACTCGCACCTACAATCGTATTTTTCATTCGGCCTTTGACATACAGCCGTTTATGCGAATCAAAACGACCATAATCGCCTGTTTTAAACCAACCGTCTTTGGTCAACACTTCGCTTGTTGCCTCGTCATTTTTATAATAGCCCTGCATTACGTTCGGCCCTTTTGCCCAAATCTCCCCTACTCCTTTTTTGTCAGGTTTATTTAACTTCAACTGAACACCCTGCACGGCAAATCCCGTCGACTGCAATTTAGTTTGATGCGTACCGGCACCGGCAAGAAGTGGTGCTGTTTCGGTCAGTCCGTAACCAATGGCGTAGGGAAAACGAGCTTCCTTCAGGAACCGCTCAACCCGCGAATCGAGTTTTGCACCCCCAATACCAAAAAATTTCAAACGTCCACCAAAGGTCTGGAAAAGTTTTTTACCCGCAATACGATGAATGAGAACACGAAAAAACGGCGTTTTATAAATCATCCGTTTAAAACTATTTTTTACAAACTTACTTTGAATTTGAGACTTATACAGTTTCTCCATGATAAGAGGTACCGCAAGCATCATGGTAGGACGTATTTTGGCCAGAGCCGGCAGTAGTGCCGCCGCAGTGGGTGGTTTTTCGAGGTAAAAAATTGACGCACCGTATATTACGGGATAAATCATCCCAATGGTATTTTCGTAAGTGTGCGACAGAGGCAGTAAGGACAAAAACACATCCGAACTATCGATAGACTGGAAAGTATAGGATTGCATGGCTGTAAAAGCCAAATTCCGATGCGACAACATCACGCCCTTTGAACGACCGGTGGTACCCGACGTATAAATAATAGCTGCCGTATCGTCTTCCTTTATTTTTATCTCGGGGAGCTTTGCATTCAACGAAAAT
Organism: Paludibacteraceae bacterium; assembly: GCA_942493025.1. GTDB lineage: Bacteria > Bacteroidota > Bacteroidia > Bacteroidales > Paludibacteraceae > Paludibacter. The sequence goes on along the minus strand of OW818663.1, from coordinate 724,812 downwards.
CCACGACTGTCGTCTACGGAGGAAAAAGTATCAAGAATTATAGTAGCTTCTAGCTGAGGTAATTTCAAACCATCCACTCTCGACAACAATTTTTCGCTGATAAACATCACCTTTGATTCGGAATGAATCAACACATTCTCTATTTCTTCGCGGGTAAAATCGGGTAAAATCGGAACAATAATCAGTCCGTTAGCCACAACCGAAAAATAGGCTATCACCCAATTAGGCATATTATGACTCAGCAGCGCCACTTTGTCGCCCTTGCTCAAACCGAGTGAGAACAACATGGCCGAAATCTCCTCCATTTTCTCACCCAGCTCACCATACGTAATGGGGTTACCATCCACAAAAGATACAGCAGGACATTTTGAGAATTTACTAACCGAGAAATTGATTATCGTCTGAAGAGTAAGTGGCTTTGGTTCAATCTTTTTATGCATAGGTACTTTTTCAAAACTCATTTCAACAAGAAACGGACTGTAAAAGTAAGATTTTATCCGTCAAGATACAAAATTGGAGGAGTTAATTTCGCGCAAACAATTAGGATCAACTGGCACACAGAGCAAAAAGATGCAAAAAGGCGAGTTGCCCCGCCTTAAATGTTTTCACAACGGAATAATCCTTATTGTGATTTGCTTCAAAAATTGTACGGCAAAGATATGTAAAATATTCAATTGCTAATCCTATCCTAAAAGGGAAAGAGTTTGGATCACATAATGTCTATCAAAACATTCATGAAAAATAAATTAAATCGTATTAAACTCAAAATCGATCGTCTTGGCAATATTTCACTTTAAAAAATCCAGCTTCTGCAAAATGCGTTTTGTGGAAGAAATTCATAACACTTTTAGCGTGACACCTTTGGCGTGACGCTAAAAGCGTGATAAATATCAAAAAAAGTGTATATTTGCAGCCTAAACACTCAATGCAAACAATATGAAAAGCCCAAAAAATCCCTTTAATACAGTCGGTTACATATCAGAAACTTATTTTTGCGACAGAAAAGAGGAGTTAGACCGCTTATTAAAAAATGCCAAAAATGGCATAAATACCACACTAATATCGGGCAGAAAATATGGAAAATCAGCGCTTATATATCGTTTTTTTGAAGAATTAAACAAAGAAAAAGAGTGGACTTGCATTTATATTGATATTTATCCCACACAAAGCTTGAAAGAATTCACAGAATTGCTAGCCGTAAATGTTTTGAAAAAATTTCCTCAAAAGGAAAGTGCAGGTAAACGATTTTGGAATTTTCTGAAAACATTGCGTCCTGTAATAAGTTACGATGGTTTAAACGGACAGCCCGAAGTGCATTTTGAATTTACTCAGACAAAGGAGTATGAAAAGACGATCACAAGTATTTTGCAATTTTTAGACGATCAGGAAACACCGGCTTTACTGGCTATCGATGAATTTCAGCAAGTGGCTCTGTATCCCGAGAAAAATTCGGAAGCTATACTCCGAACAGTGATACAAACACTACGTCATGTTCAGTTCATTTTTAGTGGTAGTCATCAACACATTATGATTGAAATGTTCAGCAGTGCCAAGCGTCCGTTTTTTTCAAGTACTCAAAGCCTGAGTTTGGCCGAAATACCCAAAGATATTTACAAAGAATTTATCATAAGTCATTTTGCTGACTATAAAAAAAAGATTTCGGACGAAGTGGCTGAATTTATATTGGATTGGTCGCTTAACCACACCTACTACACACAGTTTGTATGCAACAAGGTATTTGCTTATTGTCATCGCAAAGTAGATATTTCGAGTGTAAAAATTACCTGTAGTGCCATCTTGGAGGCCGAGCAGTCCAATTTTTTTCAATACAGAAATCTGCTCACACCTTTTCAATGGGCATTGTTAATTGCCGTTGCAAAAGAAGAAAAGCTCCTTCAGCCTCAATCGAAGCAATTTTTACAAAAATATAAATTAGGTGCTGCTTCAACAGTAAAAAAAGCCATTGATTCGCTAATAAGTAAGGAAATGATTTTTTTACATACTGACCGTACCGAAAGTTATTATCGGGTGTATGATGTATTTTTGCTGCGTTGGCTACAACGCACTTATTAGCTTATTTACATGTAAGTTACTATTATAATATCAAGTGTTCGCAATAATTTAAAATCTAAATAGTATGATTAAACGAACTCTTTACTTTGGAAATCCTGCTTATTTGAGTATGAGTAATGCTCAGTTGGTCATTCATTTGCCGGATGCAAACGGTATGGAAGACAAGGCGGGCAATAACACCATACCAATCGAAGATATTGGAGTAGTGGTTCTCGACCATAAACAAATAACCATTACTCACGGCTTAATGGAGGCTTTGCTTGCCAATAATACAGCCATGATAACCTGTGACAGTAGCCGAATGCCGGTAGGCCTAATGCTTCCACTAAGCGGCAACAGCACTCAAAGCGAACGCTTTCAGGCTCAGATTGATGCCTCACTCCCACTCCAAAAACAACTTTGGCAACAAACCATTCAAGCCAAAATCGAAAATCAGGCTTATGTTTTAAGTAAAACCCGTAAAGCTGTGGTAAAAAACATGTTGGCCTGGGTTGATATTGTGAAGAGTGGTGATAGTGATAACCTTGAAGCTCGTGCAGCGGCATATTATTGGGCAAATATGTTTCCCGACATCCCTGAATTTCGCCGTGGGCGCGAAGGTGTGCCACCAAACAATTTATTGAACTACGGTTATGCCATTCTACGAGCGATAGTAGCCCGTTCGCTCGTTGCCAGTGGATTACTTCCAACCTTGGGAATACATCACCACAACCGATATAATGCTTACTGTTTAGCTGATGATATAATGGAACCTTATCGTCCCTTTGTAGATAAACTGGTGGTAGAAATTGTGGATTCAATTCAGGCAAACCGCCCATCTTTGAGCGAGTCAACCAAAGAAAATCTGTATCAACAAGTTGCTGAAGAATCTCCTGACTACGGAATAAACAAAAGTGATAGTAGTTCTATGGCGAATGCGCTTGAACTCACCAAAGAAATAAAAGCTAGATTATTGGGAATTCCGGTGCTGGATGTTGTAATTAATGGTCAACGCAGTCCGCTGATGATTGCCGTAGGGTTAACAACAGCTTCGGTGGCAAAATGTTATCTTGGAGAAAGTCGCAAAATAGCTTATCCAGGCTTCTAATTTTCTAATCCACTAACTTTTCCAAAGTTTCTTTCTACTTTGGAAAAGTTAGTGAGAGTTTGAAAAGATAAAACGAAACAAATATGGAACGTTTTAGCGAATATAGAATTATGTGGGTATTGGTTTTATTTGATCTGCCAACAGAAACCAAAAAGGAGAAGAAGGCATATACCGATTTCCGTAAGAAACTGGTAACGGATGGGTTTACTATGTTCCAATTTTCGATATATCTGCGACATTGCCCCAGTCGCGAAAATGCCGATGTACATATAAAACGTGTTAAGGCGTTTTTACCCGAAGCCGGGCAAGTTGGAGTTTTATGTATAACCGACAAACAATTCGGACAAATGGAATTATTTCAAGGGAAAAAAGAAAAAACCGTTTCTACTCCCTACCAACAATTAGAGTTGTTTTAAACATTTCTAATACAAATTTTCCAAAGCTGTAGACTTTGGTAAGGGTGGTAGACAAAATTCCAACCAGCATAAGGTCTAATCAATACACTTCCAACAGCTAACCTTCCCAAAGTAGAAAGAAACTTTGGGAAAGTGGTTAGAAACAAAAATCCCGCCTTTCGAGCGGGATTTCGTTTGAATAAACAACTGATTTTTTAATCCTATTTGTTGCGATAAATAACTGACTGATTACATTTTACACACATCGTGTTGTTTATCAAGTCAAAGATACAATTTTTTGAAAGCAAATCACAACATTTGTATGACCGAAGCGATTTACTATTTGTTGTTTATCAAGTCAAAGATACAATTTTTTGAAAGCAAATCACAACACAGGATTACTTATAAATCAAAAATATGCACGGGCGCTTGCTGAGTTCGGGTAATTGAGTTTTCCACTCTTTTACCGTCTTTGTTTTGATAAATTCAGTTTCTAAAGTGATATCTACCGCGATGCAAAGACGGGTGTTGGGTTGGCAAACCTGCAGAATTTCTTCCAGCATTTTCATATTACGATAAGGGGTTTCGATAAAAATCTGCGATTGATTTTCGGTATAGGCTCTATTTTCGAGTTTACGCAGCATTTTTGCACGATCGGCCGGTTGTATGGGTAAATATCCCACGAAGGCAAAACTTTGACCATTGAAGCCCGAAGCCATAAGAGAAAGCAGTATGGAGGATGGGCCAACAAGAGGTACAACCGTAAAATTATTCTTCTGCGCCATAGCCACCACATCGGCACCTGGATCGGCAATGGCCGGACAACCTGCCTCCGACAACACCCCCAGATCATGCCCTGCAAACATTGGACTTAAAAAGCTACTCAGCTCTTCGGGTGTGGTGTGTTGATTCAACACGTAAAAAGTCAGATCATTGATTTCAATGGCTGGATTTGCCTTTTTGAGGAATCTACGGGCTGTACGCACATCTTCCACCACAAAATGTTTCAAATCGGTCACTATCTGAGTATTTTGAGCCGGTAATATCTTATCAAATGAACATTCGCCCAAAGAAGTGGGTATTAAATATAATGTTGCCATTGGGTAATTTGGTTGTTGGGAAATTGAGGATTTACAGGAATTTACATTTCAGCAGTCAGTTCTTCGAGCTCTTCGCTTAGCAGTTCCCACTCGTATACTTTTTGTTCCAATTCGCGTTTCTTGCGCTGGTATAGTTGAATATATTCGTTATCCGAAGCCTTTTCGGGTTTTTCAAGTTGTCGGTCCATTTCAGCTATTTCCACTTCAAACTTAGAAATGAGTTTTTCCATTTCTTCCACAGCTCTTTCGGCCTTTTTTATCTTTTTATTCAGCTCCTTGCGTGCTTCATAGCTTAGCTTATTATCAGACACCGATTTATCGACAGCGGCCGCAGCTGATCTCAACGAAGTAGATATTTCCAATTCGCGAAGCGTGTCCATTTTCTTGTATTGCAAAAATTCATAGATACCACCTAAATGCTCACGAACTTTTTTATTGCCAAACTCGTATACTTTAGTTACCAGTCCGTTCAAAAATTCACGGTCGTGCGACACCACAATCACTGTTCCATCAAAAGCTTTGATGGCTTCTTTCAGCACATCTTTCGATTTCATATCCAGGTGATTGGTAGGCTCATCGAGAATAAGTAAGTTCACCGGTTCAAGCAGCAGCCTGATCATTGCCAAACGACTGCGCTCCCCTCCCGAAAGCACTTGTACTTTTTTATCGGACGCCTCGCCACCAAACATAAAAGCACCGAGAATATCACGAATTTTGGTTCGTATATCGCCCACAGCTACATAATCAATTGTTTCAAAAACTGTACGTTCCCCATCTAATAATGATGCCTGATTTTGTGCAAAATATCCAATCTTTACATTATGTCCCAATTTCAAGGTTCCGGAGTAGGTAATTTCATCCATGATACACTTCACAAGCGTACTCTTACCCTCGCCATTTTTACCTACAAAAGCAACCTTTTCGCCACGGTTGATAATCATCCCGATATTATCAAGAATTACTTGATCGCCATAGGCTTTGGATAAATGCTCGATTTCTACAGGAATACTACCCGATCGTGGCGCCGGCGGAAATTTAAGACTTAAACGGGAATTATCTTCCAAATCAACCTCCAGACGAACCAATTTATCAAGTTGTTTGGAACGCGATTGTACCTGCACCGCTTTGGTAGCTTTATAGCGAAAACGTTCGATAAACTCCTCTGTTTCCTGAATTTGTTTTTGTTGATTCTCGTAGGCGCGCACCTGTTGCTCGTGACGTTCCACACGAAGTACCAGGTATTTCGAGTAATTTACATTATAATCATAAATTTTACCCAGCGAAATTTCGATAGTGCGAGTGGTTACGGCATCAATAAATGCACGGTCGTGCGACACCAGCAAAATAGCACTGCTCGAAGTGGTCAGGAAATTCTCGAGCCATTGAATAGATTCAATATCAAGGTGATTGGTAGGCTCATCGAGCAACAAAACATCCGGACGTTGCAACAGAATTTTAGCCAATTCCACTCGCATACGCCAGCCACCACTAAACTCCGAACACTGACGATCAAAATCAGTCCTCAAAAAACCCAGACCCATCAGGGTCTTTTCTATTTCGCCATAAAAATTACCGTTTCCAATGATTTGCAAATGCTCATTATCATGAGTCAGTTTATCAATAAGTTGTTGGTATCCTACGCTTTCGTAGTCGGTTCGTTCAGCCAGCTCAATATTCATTCGTTCAATCTCGGCTTGCAAATCGGTAATATGTTCGAATGCCTTTTCGGCTTCCTGCATCACCGTAGTGCCTTCGTTGTGAATCATATGTTGAGGCAAATAGCCTATAGTGAGGTCTTTAGGAATGGTTACACGCCCGCGGGTTGGGGCTTGTTTTCCTGAAAATATTTTTAGAAGCGTGGTTTTCCCGGCTCCGTTTTTTCCGACTAAAGCTATTTTTTCTTTTGGATTAACCAAAAAGCTAACTTCATCAAAAAGCGGTGATCCACCAAATTCAACAGTAAGTTGTTCTACAGAAATCATATAGGAGTGAAAATAATTGAAAGGTTATAAAAAAGCTAACAGCCGACTGATACCAATCGACTGTCAAAATATATAATTATTACTGAAACTGTTCACCTGATTAGCGACTAGACATCCAATCGTTCGTATTGAGAATTTTTGCTCAAAAATTCAGGTACAATTTTTTTCATCAATGAAACAGTAAGAAAATTTTTACAAAGGAAACTATATTGAATCAGCTCATCAATTTTAGGAGCCACAAGATCATATTCGTAAGTTTGCACTGTTGCAATCATGATTTTCGGATGATAAGTAGGCTGAGTGGTTTCTTTGTGGTTCAGAAGTTCCTCGTACAGCTTTTCGCCCGGACGAAGACCTGTAAATTCAATTTTGATATCCACTTCGGGAACAAATCCTGCCAAACGAATCATTTTACGAGCCAGGTTAACAATTTTTACCGGACTCCCCATATCGAAAATAAAAATTTCACCACCATCGCCCATCGTACCTGCTTCAAGCACCAGCATACAAGCTTCGGGAATGGTCATAAAATAGCGAATAATGTCGGGGTGCGTAACGGTAACCGGACCACCTTTTTCTATCTGACCTTTGAAATGCGGGATTACAGAACCGTTGGAACCAAGCACATTTCCAAAACGAGTAGTAATGAACTTAGTAGTACAATTGCCACCAGCACACAGTTTTCGGAATAAAGATTGTACATAAATTTCGGCAATTCGTTTCGAAGCCCCCATCACATTGGTTGGATTCACCGCTTTGTCGGTAGAAACCATCACAAAACGTTCTACCTTATATTTCACAGCCAAATCGGCCATTATCTTAGTCCCTTTTACATTCACCTGTATACTTTCCACCGGATTATCCTCCATCAATGGAACGTGTTTATAGGCTGCAGCATGATAAATATAATCAGGTCGGTACATATCCATCATGTATTCCATGCGCTCTTTATTGCGCACATCACCCAAAAACGGACTAAAATTCTGATCGGGATATTGTTCTTCGAGTTCTAACCTCAAGGTATGCATTGGTGATTCTGCCTGATCAAGTAAAACAATCAGACTTGGTTTAAATTTCACCACCTGACGTACAATTTCACTACCGATAGAGCCGGCCGCACCTGTAATCAGAATCACTTTTGATTGTAGTTGTTTGGCAATATTTTCGGAGGAGATGTCGATAGTAGGTCTGTCGAGCAAGTCCTCAATCTGGATGGATTTGATTTGTTTGATAGTAGGCATGTCATTTTTCCAAATGCTCATTGGAGGCGAGGTAAGTACCGCCAGGTTTGAGTTTAAGAAAATATCCAAATCAACATTTGGGTTTATTTGGCTCAGTTTCACCGGAGACACAATGATAGCTTTGGCCTTTTTAACCACAATTCTTTCTATCGTTTCTTCGTCAAGTTTATAGACTTTCACGCCCATAATAACCCTTTCGGAAGCGTTTTTATCATCATCGATAAATCCGACTAATTTATATTTGTTGTCCGGCGAAGAGCGAAGCATTTTCGCAATTCCAATGGCAGCCGATTGGGTTCCATAAATCATTACCGGCACAATTTGTCCTGAATTTTGCGTAAAATAATCGTAAATAGTTTTTACACCTAATCTCAAGCAAAACAGAAGCAAAAAGGCAATTACACCATAAATAAACAATGCAACATAGTAAAACATTAGCATTGAGGTAACCTGATGAAGAAGAAAGTTACCAATAGACAAAATAGCTATATTGAACGATACCGCAAACAAAAGTTTCGTTGCATCAACATAGCCCGAATAACGCAATACGCCTGAATAAGTATGAAAAAGCCAGAAAAAAATGACCTGAAGAGATAAGATTATACTCATTCGTTGAAAGTAAGTAAAAATTCTTTCATCGTTATGATTGGAGTAAAATCGGGAGGATATGTAGAAGGCGATATAAAAAGCTACAAAGCAAAGGATTAAATCAACAGCCAGCACTAACCAACGTGGTATATACTTGAGATTAGTTATGTGCGAAAAAATATCAGTATTCTGCAAAAAGCCGTATTTATCTTTCATTTTCGGTCAAATTCATCGGTTAATAATAGGTATAACAAAACAGTTTGCAAAGATAAGTTTTAATTATGAAAAATGTAACAAAATAGGTCAAATATCGATTTGTAATAACTAAAAACAGTAATCGGAGGTTATAGACTTCTAACATTTCAACTCTTAACGACAAAATCGAAATAAAATTGTAAATATATACATATCTTTGCGCTCTCAAATTATAAAAAAGAAACACATGTCGATACATAGCGAAGACTCAAGACGAGTAACCACACAGCGATTGTTAGAAATGAAACAACGCGGTGAAAAAATTAGTATGCTGACGGCTTATGATTTCACAATGGGCACCATTGTAGATAGAGCCGGAGTGGATATTGTATTAGTAGGCGATTCAGCGTCGAATGTGATGTGTGGGAACATAACCACATTACCCATTACCCTCGATCAAATGATCTTTTTGGCAAAATCGGTGGTAAGGGGTGTGAAACGCGCGTTGGTGGTGGTGGATATGCCCTTTGGAAGTTATCAGGGAAACTCCAAAGAAGCACTTGCATCTGCCATTCGAATTATGAAAGAAACGCATGGCGATTGCCTGAAAGTGGAGGGTGGAGAAGAAATTCTGGAATCGGTAAAACGGGTTTTAAGCGCGGGAATACCGGTAATGGGACACTTGGGTTTAATGCCACAGTCGATAAACAAATATGGATCGTATGCAGTAAGAGCCAAGGAAGGCGATGAAGCCGAGAAACTCATCCGCGATGCCCATTTATTGGAGGAGGCAGGCTGCTTTGCCATCGTTTTGGAAAAAATTCCGGCAGAACTGGCACAACGCGTAGCCGAAGAGCTTACCATTCCAATCATTGGAATTGGTGCTGGCGGTGGCGTAGATGGGCAAGTGTTGGTGTTGCACGATATGATCGGTTTAACGCAAGACTTCTCACCTCGTTTTCTTCGCAGATACGCCAATGTTCAGGCAATAATGAACGAAGCTATCGAACATTACGTTGAAGACGTAAAATCGGGTGATTTCCCGAATTTAAAAGAACAGTATTAAACCCTGTATACAGAGAATAAAAAAATGCCTGCGATGATTTATCGCAGGCATTTTTTTATATCAATTTTCAATAACTATTCAATCATATTGTGAAATACATTTTGAACATCTTCATCATCTTCAATTTTATCAAGTAATTTCATTACCTGGGCTTTTTGTTCTTCGTTCAATTCTTTCATATCGTTAGGGATGCGTTCGAATTCAGCACTGAAGATTTCAAAACCATTTTCTTCGAGGTATTTTTGGATAGACGAATAGGATTGGAATTCGCCATACAAAACAATTCCGCCATCCTCGTCTTCAACTAACTCATCCACGCCGAAGTCAATCAATTCCAATTCCAGATCTTCTATCGAAACATCTGGTTTAGCAGCAATTTTGAAAACACATTTATGATCGAACAAAAACTGCAAACACCCCGAAGTACCCAGTGAACCACCATTACGAGTTAAATAACTTCTAATGTTGGCAACAGTACGGGTAGGATTATCGGTTGCTGTTTCGATAACAATGGCAATTCCATTCGGGCCATAGCCTTCGTACACCATTTCTTTATAGTCCGCTTCATCCTTCGATATCGCTTTTTTGATGGCACGCTCCACATTTTCTTTGGGCATGTTTTCTTTTTTCGATTGTTGAATCAATACCCTCAAACGTGGATTTGTATCGGGTTCAGGTCCACTTTCGCGAACTGCAATGGTTATTTGTTTACCTAATTTAGTGAATACGCGAGCCATATTGCCCCAACGTTTCATTTTCGTAGCCTTTCTATATTCAAACGCTCTTCCCATATTATTTATTTACTGTTATCTGATTTTCAATTCTATCCAACATTAGAAACCGATGAATGGCTACAAATATCAGCCAATTCATTTCGTTCCGCAAAAGTATTAAAACACTTGCAAAGAACCATCATTTTTTCCTGTTTTTTTGAAATAAAAAAGGAGTTGCTTTCACAACTCCTTCGTTTTACATTATTATCATTTACTCAAATGAAGTTTCTTCAAATGTTATTACAAATTCAACTCGTCGGTTTTTAGCTTTTCCAGCCGGAGTTGTGTTCGCAGCTACCGGTTTCGTATCGCCATATCCATGCGATGTCATTCTGCCATCATTTACTCCTTTTTTGATCAGATAGTCTCTAACCGCCGCAGCACGTTTATCGGATAAAATTAAATTCGAAGCCGGCTTACCTACATTATCAGTGTGGCCTTGTATCTCAATCAGATAGGTTGGGTTCGCATTCAACACCTGCGCTATTTGATTCAAAATAGGGAACGAACTTGTTTTAATCGTCGACACACCTGTTTGGAACTGAATGCCTTGCAACGCTTTTTGGAAGAGTTTTTTCACCTCTTTCTTGATTTCCGGACATCCATGATTCGAAATAACTCCTGCTACCCTTGGACAATTATCCAGGTAATCAAAAATTCCATCAGCATCAGTATCAAGCGGACAACCTTTATCATCAACCATTCCGCGAGCTTCAGCCGGAGTATTCGGACATTTATCAAGATAATCAGCAACGCCATCACCATCCGAATCAATCGGACAGCCATTCTTATCTACAGCAGCACGTGCTTCAACAGGCGTATTCGGGCATTTATCCAAATAATCGGCAACGCCATCACTATCCCTATCAAGCGGACATCCGGCTTCATCAATCATTCCGCGGGCTGCTACCGGAGTACCGGGGCATTTGTCAAGATAATCCGGCACACCGTCGCCATCTTTATCCAATGGGCAACCCAATGAATCGACAGTTGCTTTTGCAGGGGTATTCGGACATTTATCCAGGTAATCGAAAACACCATCGCCATCCGAATCTAATGAACAACCATCTTTATCAACAAGCCCAATAGATTTAGTTGGCGTATCAAGACATTTGTCTAAATAATCAGGCACTCCATCTCTATCCGAATCCAACGGACAACCATTCAGATCAACCTTTCCATAGGCTTCTGCCGGAGTATCGGGACATTGGTCAATATAATCGGGCACTCCGTCGCCATCGGTATCGATAGGGCAACCTTTTTTGTCTACTTTGATTTTCAGAGGTGTTTCAGGACATTTATCTTTCCTGTCGACAACACCATCTTTATCGGCATCTTTTCGGTTACCAAACACAAAATTCAGTCCCACAGCTACATTCATTCCTTTCGTATTATTGGGAACAGGAATTTTAACTCCATTAGAAGTGTATGGGTCAAAATACAAAGGAATATAATCGGCCGCAACGAAATAACTAATAAAACCTAGTCGAAAACCTAAACCTGCACCAATATTACTTGTTCTACCATTCATTACTGAATACGACGCAGAAAGATTGAACCAACTCGTAGGACGCGCATTGACAGAAGCCGTCAACTCTTCGTAATAAGCACTGTTACGTTTTGTAGTTCTGGACAAAAGGCCTAATGACATTTTATTGTTCAAAAAGGCATATTCTGCTCCGATATTCAATTTAGGAGAAGTGTAGGTGGTATATTTTTTTGCCGTTTGTGTTGAAGTAGCCGATTTCTTAAATCCTTCATAGATCGAATCGGACAACTGTTCTGCATCAATATCATTAGAGGCATTAATGCTAGCTCCTTCAAACTTATAATCAACATTATAAGCAATATTATTCATGTTTTTATTCCAACGTATCATTCCCAGGTCGATAAGTGCAGCCGACAAGGTTACATTTGAAACCGGTTTAAAAGTCACCCCCAGATCAATCCCTCCACCCATTCCGGAGGGTTTTATCCAGTCGGAATTATTGTTTGGTGAAGAATAATCCAATGTGCTCAGATTATTTCCAACGGTAAGTACACCCGGCAACGAAGCATTGATAGACCCTTTGCCTTTCAGCGTCCAGTTATCCATTCCCGCCACAAGATCCAGATTATCGTTTACTAATGACACATTAGCAGTACCCAGCAGCACCTTGAACTTAAGACCGTACGACCATTGATCGTTGATCTTTTTGGCATAACCTAAACCGATTTCAGTATACGCTGTTCCACCCATTTCAAGATTCTTTAGATTATAAAGATTATTATCTATCTCGGGGGTACCATACAGTAATAGTTTCATAAAATCCTTTGGAATTGCAAATTGGCCTTCTACTTTTTCTGTTATCGAAAAATTCCAGTAGGCTCTGCCTGTTCTGAAACCAAAATCCAATAAGTTGAGCTGCGATTCGGCAGCAAACAAAGTGGTTGGTCGTAAGGCATTATAAAACTTATTCTTATCGCCATTGGGGTGTAAAAAAGTAATGGTTTGAGTTCCATTTTTATACACAAAATCTCTTAATGTCAATGAATTATTACCCACATTGAACTGCGAAAAACCAACAGCCGGAAATCCCAGGTAAAAATTACTCAAGGGTTGAAATGCAGGGTTCAAGAAATTGCGAACCGGTACATTTTCCATAAAATACATCGTATTTACCTGCTGCGCTCTAACCATACTACTCGAAAAAACAATGCAAAGAGCTAGTATTGTTTTAAATATATTCTTTCTTTTCATAATGATTTTTGGTTTAGTTATTGCTTAATTTCCTTACAGTATTACCCTTTACAAATACTCCTAACTTTACATCGAAACTATCGTTCTTGGTAAAGTGGATAGTGGAAGTGGCATCTTTTCCCTCTCCGACGATGGTGTACACAACTCTTTCGGCTTTTTTCAAATCTTCAAATTGTGCTTTATTCAACCCAACTTTTATTATTTGATCGGCAATGCTGGTTGTCTTTACCGTTCCATCTGCGTTAATATCAGGTGCATTGATAGTGTAAATATTATCATCAAAGGTGGTATTAATTCTAACCCCGTTAGCATCCTGATAGAAAAGCGACAACGTAGCTTTTACCGGCAGTCCGCTGCGCACTTTGAATACCAGTGTACAAGTATCTATAACCGTATTGTCGATATTTGAACCGATAGTTCCACCGGTAACGTACAGCGTATCCTGGAATTTAATGTTACTGCCACTGTTCAAATAAAGTGGCACCTGAACTTTAATCTTAGCTTTTATTTTCCCATACGAAGGGAAGAACAACGGATTGAGCGGATCGGTTGATACAGTTCCAGGCGTAACCAATGTACTGAATTTATATTCGAGCATATTCGGTTTATACGGACTTTCAAACAGCTTATTCGTAGCACCATTATCCTTATCAAACACCAATTGTGTTGTTACTGCATCTCCCGGCTTAGCAGGCTTTGCCAAATCGTAAGTATAAGAATCGATGCCATTGAATGAAGCCTTAACTTCTTTTGTTGGATCGGCCTTTACGTAGGCTTTTATATAGTCTACTTTAAATCTTATTTTAGTACCGATATTACTTTGTAAATCAACAATAGCCTTTGGATTTACAAATCTCAGGTAGGCATCGGGCAAATAAGTAGCCACATCGAGTGGAACCTGTTGCACTTCGGAGGCGATAAGCGATGGTTGAAAATTACCATAAGCCACATTAAAATTCAAAGTAGCAAATTTTAATTCAACATTTATTCTGGAGGCAGCAGTTACTGTTACCGGCGAAGCTTTGGTTTCGAGTAAGATTTGAACGGGAATGCTGGTAGCACCTCCCGAAGTAATCATGGCAAAATTGGATATTGTAACATTGAAAGCCGTTCCAAATTGAGTTGGATTAATCACTAGTCTATTTGTACCTGTAGGAGTGCCATCCGATATACGCACTTTATTGTTTTGAAAAATCAGCGTAACTCTTAAATTTGCAGGAAATATCCCTATATTGACAGGGGTTATCTTTACACTAATATTTGCCGAGTTCACAGTCACACTGTCCAATCGTTCATTGGTCACATCGGAATTCACACCCAAAGCAAAATTGCTGGTTAGCGGATTAGGAAAAGCAGTATTAGCTGGTACTACGACAGTAGATGCCGATGGGGCAATTGACAATGCTGTCGTTGTAGAATTTGCCACGAGGTTCACATCTCTGAATGAATAACTTGTACTATCCAGACTTTCGAAGTAAATCTCATTAGGATCGCTGGTAACCAGATTCTTCAGATCCAATTTTTTCAGCAATTCTTGCATATTGGTAGTTGCCTGACCAACAGGAACGACGAGTGACTCATCTAGCAATATTTCTTTCGAAACATTCGACAGTTCGACATCGGACATACAAGCAGTAAAAAGCATGGAACATATCCAGAGGATGGATAGAGCCTTAAAAAGAGACTTGTTTTTCATAATTCACATTTTTTTACATTAGACAAAATTTCTAAACATATTCAATCAATAACACAAAAATAGTAAATTTTATTCAGCAAACAGCCCTATTTGCACAAAATATGTAAAAGAAGAATTGAACTGACATGGCACACCCAAGAACAAGCTTAAAAGCAGTTACAAACCATTTACAATAGACTAAAGACAGTTGCAAGCATTGTTAGCTGCTTTTTTATGAAGCCCTGCGGTTCGGACTATTCGATCGAAGACAAGATTAATACCCAAAGCCAAATTAAAGGTTTTGGTATTATACGGAATGAGAATCCCCTGATAAGTAGACATTTGAAAAGGAATATAGTCGGCCGCCAGTGTCCAGTGAACAAATCCGGTACGTAAGCCCACCCCTGCTCCTACTGAACCAAGTCGCCCTTCGAAAAATGAAGTACTGAGGGAAGTATTGAACCGATCGGAAGGTCGGGCATTGACCGACAAGGTAATCTCCTGACTGATACTATTTTTAAAGAATTGGGTACGTGAAAGCAAACCAACACTCATCTTTTTATCCAGAAAAGTATATTCGGCACCCATATTGAGTATGGCAGGCGTAGCAGTGCTGTAGGATCGATTGGTGCTGCCATAAGTAGAGGCCGAGTCTAAAGCTGTAATGATAGAGTCGGCTAACAAATTACCGGATATATTCAGGTTTGAACTTGACAAATCTATTGCTGCAATACCATCAAATGTATAATCGGTTTTATAATTTACATTCAATGCATTCTTCTTCCAGCGAATAAAACCCAGATCGAGAAGTGCTGCCGAAAAAGTAAGATTTGGAGTTGAGACATAAGTGGCGCCAATGTCAAATCCTACTCCTCCACCCGACCGTTTTAGCCAATCATTGGTAGTAGCGGGCAAACTGTAAGTCATAGATTTAAAATCACTGGCAATACTTACTGCAACCGGGCTTGAATAATTGGCATTCCCCTCGCCTACCAACGTCCATTGATCTATTCCGGCATTCATTCTAATGTTTGTATTGGTATTCGAAAAATTAGCAGAACCGAACAAGTACTTCAATTTAGCTCCTACAGACCATTTCTTGCTCAACACCTTTGCATACCCTAAAGCTGCCTCGGTATAAAGCGATTCATCGGTTTCAAGCCTTGTCAGGTTGAACATATTATCCAATAATAAAGGGGTTCCGTACAAAGCCAGATTAAAAGCATCCCGGGGTATAGCAATTGAGCTATTGAATTTTTCGGTAAGAGTAAAACTCCAAAAAGCCGTTTTATGTCGAAATCCGAACGAGAGTAAATTGGTTTCGAAACTGCTACTGATTAAACCCGTGGATTGCAGTGTACGATAAAATTTATCAACACTGCCACCATCAGGGTGCAAAAAACTAACGGTTTGTCCATTGAACTTATAAATTACATCCTTCAATGCTACGGAATTATTGCCAACACTCAGTTGCGTGAAACCGATAACAGGCAAGCCAACATAGACATCCTGAACTGGCTGAAAAGCCGGATTTAAAGTATGACGAAAAGGCACATTATCCATAAAATAGAGCGTATTCACCTGCTGAGCCGAAGCGAGTGAAGAAACAACACAAAAAATGGTTAGAACCACTAAATTCCGTTTAATAGATTTAAGCATAAAAAAGATAGAATGTAATATTTTCAATAGCTATCGATCTAGTCTTGTCTTAACAAGTAAACCTAATTTTAAATTTAAACTATTAGACATTGAAAAGAATATCTTTGAATCCAGATCTGCACCTTCGACTCTGACTTGAAATTCCAAATTATTAGCCTTTTTAATTTGGAGAAGTTCATCTCTGGTTACCGAAATAGTCAGTTGTTGGGGTTCGGTACCGGGTATAATTTTGCCTTTCATGCTCACTTTTCCGGCAGCAATCTCATATTTCCTATTAAAATTATCCGATATTTTTATTTCTGTACCCATTTCATCCAAAAAACGAAATGCCAATATCGACTTTACAGGCAAATAATTGAGGATTGTAAACACAAAAGTAGCTTTTTCTACCTTATTCAAAACATCATCGCCAAGAATTTTTGAGGATGGATCAAATAAATTAGCAATGGTATCGGCATACTGATAATAACTTCCGGCATTGAATTGCATAGGGATGGTCGATTTCAGATACACTTTAATTTGGCCGTCAGGTGTCAGATAGCTGGGTGTATGATCGGTAATATCAACAAAAGGAGTAGCTTTGAATTCAAAAAAAGTAGGCATAATTTCAAACAGCTTATCGGTTTCGCCCCACATCCTATCAAAGGTTTTAAAGTTTACATTTACTGTTTCGCCCGGAATCATAGGTCTTGTTGCAAAATCCTGCGTCAGTGTCTCTTTTCCATCAAAATGTGCATAAATACTACTTACATTAGAACGCGACTTGAAATAATCCAATTTGAACCCCATCTTCATCCCGACATTACTTATCGCCGAAATATTTATTTGTGGGTTCGAGAACTTAAATGCCCCATTGAGGATATTTGTATTGAGACCTACCGGAATTTCCTGAACGGAAGTGGCAAGGCCCGACATATCGAACTGACCATACAAAACCTGCCAATCAAGTTTATCAAAACTAAATTCAATATCCAGTTTTGAATTTTGATTCAACAAAATCGGAGTGCTACCTGTTTGCGTTTCTAAATCTATTTTTAGAGGAATAGAAGATATGCCTCCGGAAACATCAATAATAAAATTCCGGATAGTAGATTGTTCCGGTGTATTAAAACCGGTGGGCTGAACAATCAACACGCTTGGCGTTCCATCTAGTTTGCGCAATTTACCATTGCCAAATGTGACGGTAACTTTGAGTTTCGACGGATCAAGATTAGCAACATTTGTCGACACCCGAACACTTAATACCGCACGGGATACTTTTATACTGTCTATCCTTTCTTTTGCACCTGCACCATTTATGCCCAAATCGAAATTCTGATAGATAGTAGCTGACGGCAAAGTAGTATTAGCAGGAACCGGAACCGGATAAAAAGGAGAACTCGGCAATAGAGCAATTGATTTAGTAACTACCGGTATATTGCCGGCAATATCAATTTTGGGATACGAAAATATCATGCTATCGGCACGTTGATAGGTAATTTCGGCTAAATCGGTAGATAGTATTTTATCCGAATCGTTAGCAGCGATAACATCGCCCAGATTTACCGTTACGCTGCCCATTGGCATCACCAAAGTTGGGTCGATACTTATTTCACCTGAGATAGCAGACAGTTCAACGTCCGACATACACGAAAAAAACGACAAGGAGAGGAAAATCAAAATTGCTTTTAGAAACCGAATAGACATACCACCAACTTAAATAGTTATTTGTTGCAATAAAAATCCATTATTGGAGAAAACCTGATTGCAAACAAAATGGTATTGTTGGAAAAAGATTAAACAATTATTCAATAACTTCTTTTACATTTTATAATAAAACGATTACAAATATAACCTTTTCCAATATGTAGTATTTTACTGATTTTATGTCGTATTTTATGTCCTGCAGCATAAATATTTACTACAGTATTTAGTTTTAAATTTTGCAGGAAATCCCTTTGTATTTAAGGATAACAGCTTATGAATTATTTTTTACCCTGGTAATCAGAATATGAAATTTCTATTTTATATAATGACTAACTGATATACGAATTTTGAACATTTCTATTTGTAGCAGAAAATACCAATCACAAATTTTGAAATCATTCAATCTACATTTATTTTAAGAAATAATAGAGAAAAGTATGGAGAATGAGCCGATAAAAATTAAACAATATTGCATTTTATTGGCTTAAAAACAGACCATTGATTCACACAAAAGATAATGTAAGTTATAGTCAGAATATAAAGTCGTAATTTCTTTTAAGAATAGAACGCGGATCAAACGGATTGAGCGGACTTGCCTGCGGCAGGCAAGTCCGCTAGATCAGCGTTTATCCGCGTTCTATTCTTCTATTTATTTTAATTTAACTATATTGAATTACACCTTTCCAAATACTTAGACACAAAGATTGTATGCAAAATGACTATTTATCCGAAAAACTCTTCTCGGGGAAGTTGACCAAATACACTGTTTCGGTGGCACGGGTGAGCGCAGTATAGAGCCATCGATAAAAGTCGCTATTGAGTTGGTCGTCGGCTATTTGCCCCGGGTCGATAAATACTTTTTTCCACTGTCCGCCCTGTGCTTTGTGACAGGTAACCGCATAGCCGAATTTTACCTGCAAGGCGTTGTAATATTCATTTTCGAATACTTTTTTGAATTTTTCGCGCTTGTTGGTAATCTCGGGATAATCTTCGGCCACCGAAGCAAATAGTTTGTTGGTCATCTCGTTCATGGCAGCAGGCGATTCGGCTTGCAGGGCGTCCAACCAAATGCGTGCATCAATCTCCCACTCGTAGTCCAACGAACGGAGCGTGAGATCCACAAACCGAAAATCGTACATATTGTAACTCTTGCGCACACGTACCACTTGCAAAATATCGCCATTGGCAATGAAATCTATTTCTTTGTAGGGCTTGTTCCAATAATAATTATTGCGTGTCACCATCAGCAAATCGCCATTGGTAAGCTCATCCTCTTTCATCATCACGCGCGCCCTGATGCCATTGTTGTACATGTTAGCGCGCTTGTTCGATCGCGTCACCACAATGGTATCCTCCACTCCCACTCCGTCGTACGACCGCTGAATTTCATCAATCAGTTCCATGCCGCTGAGCTTTTTTATGTCGGGGAAACCGGCCAGTTCGAAATGTGGAAATTCGCTCGTTTTTTCCCCGGTAAGTTGATGACGCAGCAAAGTGGCATTGTGCAGAATACCACTTTCCAGCGCCTGACGCACCACATGCGTAAGCGTAAATTCGTGTACATGCAGAGCGTAGCCGGCCAACTGATTACTCTCCAAAGCCGGACTATGTGGTTGCATCACGGGCGGTAACTGAGCAGTATCGCCCAACAGCAAAAGGCTGCAACCATCGGAGCTATACACAAACTGCACCAAGTCATCGAGCAAGCGACCCGACCCAAAGGCAGTTTCTGTGCCGGTATTGGAAATCATCGAAGCCTCGTCGACAATAAAAAGGGTGTGAGTTTGCAGGTTATCGGCCAGTTGAAAGCGAAACTCTGCCATCGACTTTTGACGATAAATCTTTTTGTGAATGGTAAAAGCCGGAAAGCCGGAGTAATTGGCAATCACTTTGGCAGCCCGACCGGTGGGTGCGAGCAACACTGTTTTTTGTTTCAATTCATTGAGCGCACGCACCAACGCACTTACCACCGAAGTTTTACCCGTACCGGCATATCCCCGCAACAAAAAGACTTTTTCTTTATCGGTGGACATCAAAAACTCCCCCAGCGCATCCAACAAATGGGTCTGCTGCTCGGTAGGTTCGAAAGGTAATTGAGCTTTTATCTGCGAAGCAATGAAATTTTGTAACATAGCACAAAGATAATCATTAATCGGGCAAAACTGAAAAGACAAGAACTTATTGATAAACTATAGAACGGTTAGGGTTAAATACCAACACGTAAATAAAGTCGACTATTGAGTTTAGACTTTTTCCAATGGCGAAACCTTCCCGCAAACCATTTTCATCCTTTCGGAATTTCCGAAACATTCACGCAAACCATTTTCATCCTTTCGGAATTTCCGAAACGTCCCCGCAAGTCGTTTTTATCTTTCCGTAATTTCCGAAACCTTCTCGCAAACCATTTTCATCCTTTCGGAATTTCCGAAACATTCACGCAAACCATTTTCATCCTTTCGGAATTTCCGAAACCTTCACGCAAACCATTTTTATTCTTCCGGAATTTCCGAAACCTTCGCGCAAGCCGTTTTTATCCTTCCGCAATTTCATAAACGTCCTCGCAATGTATCGGTAAAAAAAGAGCCACGAAAGTTTCGTGGCTCTGAGAGTAGCATTTGTGAATTTAGAATTCAATATCGTAAATGCCTTCGGCATCTTTGGCAAACCAGTCTAAACTCATATCGGTCATTGGGTGACTGCGCAGGCGCTCCAAGATTTCGTGACTGATAGTAGCAGCATGACTGCCCACCATACTTACACGGTGTACCTGATCGACTGTTTTAAAACTGGCAGCAAGTACTTTTGTGTCGAGTTTGAAGTCATTTATATTATCAACAATGTGCTTTACCACCTCAATACCATGGGAAGAAATATTGTCCAAGCGGTTTACGTAAGGTGCTACCCAGTCGGCTCCGGCACGGGCTGCAACCAAGGCTTGTTGCTGTGTAAAAATAGCGGTAGCGGTAACATTGATACCAGCATCTTTCAACATGGTCATTGCTTTATATCCTTCGTGCGACACCGGAATTTTTGCGAAATAGTTATTACCCAAGCTGTATTTTGCTTTGTAGGCTTTGGCTTCGCGTACCATGTCTACAGCCATAGTGCTGATCATTTGTACATGAAACATTTTGTCGCCCACAATCTCGATAAGTTTAGGCATAATGACAGACATTGGTTGCTTTTCAGCAGCCAGAATGGTTGGATTGGTGGTGATCCCTGCAATGGGAAAATAGTAAAACAACTCTTTGAGCTCCTCCAGATTGGCTGTGTCGGCTAAGTAAATCATAAGCTTGTTGATTGGTTAATTGGGAATTGGTTGATTGGTTGATTGGGAATTGGTTGATCAACCAACGAGCAAGTCAGCTTATTGAATAATATCAACAACTGATTACTGTTGACTGATAACTGAATTATCTTTTCGATTTATTTCTACTAAAAGCTCCTTTTCCTTTCGAGAAAGTTTTTTTAGCGTGTTTGTTTTTTTCGGGATTGTATTCAGGTGCTTCGCCCACTTCTTCGGGCAATGGGATTTTATAAATATCCTTTTCCAGAAAATTTTCTATTTGTTTGAATTTATATTGCTCTTCGGTGCTCACAAAGGTGATAGACATCCCTTTGGCACTGGCGCGTGCGGTACGACCAATACGGTGAACATAATCTTCAGCATCGTGAGGCACATCGTAATTGATCACCAACGAAATATCGTCGATATCAATACCACGCGAAACAATATCGGTAGCCACCAATATATTTACACGGTTGTTTTTAAACTCGTGCATGATGTGTTCGCGCTGCGTTTGTTCCAGGTCGGAGTGCATTTCGCCTACCGATAGTCCCATTTGGCGAAAGGTTTTGGTAATCTCTTTCACTTTCAGCTTTGAGCCGGAAAAGATAATCACTTTATTTTGATCGTTCGAAGCAAAAAGGCTTCTTACAATGGCAGGTTTTTGAGCTTCGTTGCAGATATAAGCCGTCTGCATAATATTTTCGGGCGGACGCGAAATGGCAATCTTCACTTCCACCGGATTGTTCAGAATAGTTTTAGCCAGCTGACGAATTTTAGGAGGCATAGTGGCCGAGAACATAATCGTTTGACGATCTTTTGGCAAACGATTTACCACTTGCATGATATCGTCGAAAAATCCCATATCGAGCATGCGGTCGGCTTCGTCCAGGATAAAGTATTTTACCTGCGAAAAATCTATTTCATAGAGATTGAGGTGCGAAAGCAATCGTCCCGGAGTGGCAATAACCACATCCGCTCCTTTTTGCAAACCACGACGCTGAACGTCCCATGCCGAAGCATCGCTACCGCCATACACCGCCACCGACGAGAAGGATGTAAAATAGGAGAAACCTTCCATTTGTTGGTCGATTTGCTGAGCCAACTCACGTGTTGGCGCCATAATGATGGCGTTTACGGCATTATCGGCATGTGGCTCCGATTGCAGATTGTGAAGTAAAGGCAATATAAATGCCGCTGTTTTGCCGGTTCCTGTTTGTGCGCAGGCAATTACATCGCGTTTTTGTAAAATTACGGGGATAGTTTCGGCCTGAACCGGGGTAGCTTCAGTAAAATTCATTGCTTGCAAGCCATCAAGCACGGCATCGCAAAGCGGAAGTTCGTCAAATCTCATGTGATATATATTAATATGCTGCAAAGGTACGCAAAATTTTACCACAAGTCCTATTCTAATGCTGTAAAGTAAGTGAGCATCAAATAAAAATCCGGATAAATAAAAACATTAAATGCTTTATTTATCCGGAATATTGAAAACAGACTCCATGTAGTCTGATTATTTATTCACTTCTCAGGGCTGAATTCTTACCCAATCAAAATCGGCATATCCCGAATCGTTCAGTGGTTGCGGACGCTGACAGAAGATACCCACTTTGGCACCAATCCATTTACCTTCCCAGGCTATGAATGTGTTTCCGAATGAAACAAATTTCTCGCCATCGAGGCTGTAGCTAAACGTACAACTTGCTTTTGGTTGCTGAATATTTTCTTTGTTTAATGCCTTCGATTGTTTGACCTCTACACGAAAATAGACTGTATTTTTACTTATTACCTCAGTAGCATTAATAGTTTCGGGTGTACCATCAGTTGCATTTTTACAACTCGATTGATTCAACACCAAACCCTTATCAGTACTTTCGATGGTAATGGTACCGTAATCCTGTCCGAAAACTACCAATCCGGCACGTTCGCCTTTTTTAAAGGGGTTGAAAGTCAACTTTGTGGTAAATTTAAAATTGGGTGCAGGAAATTTCTGCATCAACAAATTGGGCGCATCCCATAGGTTCTTTGCTGCACCAATCTCGTTCCACGCAAATAACCGGAGGTAGCCCTTATCCCCAGCAGGGAAATACCATAGCGGATTACTGTTAGCTTGCCATTGCCATTGAAGTCCGAGCACATTCTCATCGAATTCATCGCTTTCAGCTGGCGTTGCAACAGGATAAGTTTTACCTACATCCGGCTTTTTATAGCTAGAATAAGGCGTTCCACAACCGTCACCATCTTTGTCTTCGCCTATCACCGGCCAATCGTTTACCCACTTCATAGGCTGCAAATGCACGGCACGACCGTAAGCATACAAATCCTGAAAATGGAAAAACCAGTCCTGTTTGCCATCGGGAGTATCTACCCAGGCTCCTTGATGAGGCCCGTTGATATCGGATTTTCCTTGTGCTAATACACGTTTTTCTTCGTAAGGGCCATACACATTTTTCGAGCGCAAAGCCAGTTGCCAGCCCGGTTTTACACCTCCGGCCGGACAAAAAATATAGTAATAACCATTGCGTTTATAAAATTTAGGACCCTCGGTGGTGGTATTTACCGGATGACCATCAAACACCAATCGGTCGGCACCAATTGCTTTGGTTCCATCGACGGAGAGTTCGAAAATGCCCAGCACGCTTTTCATTCCGGCACGACTTCCGGCATATCCGTGAACCATATATGCTTTGCCATCTTCGTCCCACAGCGGACAACAGTCTATCAAACCCTTACCTTCTTTTACCATTACCAATGGCGACCAGTTCCCTTTGGGATCGGATGTTTTGGTCATATAAATACCTGCATCCGGATCGCCGAAATAAATATAAAATTCATTGTTATGATAACGGATACTTGGCGCCCAAACCCCATTGCCGTGCTGCATGGTGCTGAAACGATCTTCGGGTAACATTTGCTGAGCAGCATAACTGATAAGCGTCCAGTTTATCATATCGTTGGAATGCAGAATAGGCAAAGCCGGCGTATTCGCAAAAGAGGAGGCTACCATGTAATAATCGTTACCCACACGGCAAACATCAGGGTCGGAATAATCGGCGTATAACACCGGATTTTTGTAATTGCCATTTCCCAAATCGGATACCCAGACTTTGGAAACAAATTGTGCCTGCGATGTGCAGAAAGCTGCAGCTACAAAGGCGAAAAGCAAGGTGAATTTCTTCATAAAATTGTGTAAATAGTTATTGTTTTATATCGTTGTTATTATTTTCAAGGTTTGTATATATTGAAGAGCTTTTCAAAACTACTTATAATACGAATCAATTGTAAAACTCACTCAATTACTTCATTTAGTACTAAGTAAAAGCTCAGCATGCAGACAAATCACACATTATTCACTTTCGTTTAAAACAGCAATGCAAATTTGGTGTTTTTTTTAATTATTGCATGTATAAAAATTGACTTTTTAATGGGAGTTTTTGATATAAATACATAGAAAAGTATAAAGTCCCAAAATAGAAAAAAGAAGAATAGAATCAGTCCATGCAGATTCTATTCTTCTTTTTTATCCGATATTTTAGCCCGACACGATTAACCCTGACGTATTGCTTCTACTTCTGCCACCGTTTTTGGTTTTACTTTGGTTCCCAATCGCCGTGGTCCGGTTTCGGTCATCATATAATCTTCTTCGATTCAAACAAACCAGATAGTTTCTACGTTAGATTTTAATAGAAAAAATATCTATATTTGCAGAACCAAAAAACAAGAATATGAAATCAATAACATTCAATATCCCCGAAATGTCTGATTTGGATAGCAAGGAATTGTCTATGATGGTGGCTGCTCAGCTTTACGAGAAGGGGAAATTGTCACTTGGACAAGCTGCTGATGTGGCTGGCTATTCAAAACGAACTTTTGCTGAATTATTAGGCAAATACAACGTTTCTATATTTAATTACCCTTCTACAGATTTGTCTACTGATGTCGCTAATGCCTAAAACAATCATTTCTGATACAAGTTGTTTTATTATTTTGTCTAAAATCGGCGAAATGGATTTACTTGTAAAAATGTATGGTCAAATTATTACAACGGTAGAAATTGCAACTGAATTTGGCGAAGCATTGCCCGTATGGGTCGAAATTGTTTCAGTGAGAGATAAACTACGCCAGCAACTATTGGAAATGCAAATTGACAGAGGTGAATCGAGTGCTATTGCATTAGCTCTTGAAATGTCCGATTGTACTATTATTCTGGATGATTTTAAGGCTCGAAAAGTTGCAAATCAATTGGGTCTGACTATTACAGGTACATTAGGAGTTATTGTCAGGGCTAAACTCTCAGGTAAAATAGACTCAATTAAACCAATCCTTGAAAAAATAAAAGCAACTGATTTTAGAATTTCCTCAGAAATAGAAAATGCGATTTTGAAAGAAGCACAAGAGATATAAAAAGCAGAGTCAACCGACTCTGCTTTCTTATTTTTTATCCTTTCCGCACTGCTTCAACTTCTGCCACCGTTTTGGGCTTCACTCTGGTGCCCAGTCGGCGTGGTCCGGTTTCGGTCATCATGTAATCTTCTTCGTTGCGGATACCGCCAAAGTTACGGAACTTTTGCACTTCCGTCCAATTCACAAATTCAGTAAACTTTCCTTCGCCCTGCCATTTGTCCATTAATTCAGGGATAAAATAAATGCCCGGTTCAATGGTAAAGACATGTCCCGGTTTCAGCGGCTTGGCGAGTCGGAGCGATTTCAATCCAAACTGTGTGCTCTTCGGTTCGCCGTCGTAACCAACCCATATTTCGCCCAGGTTTTCCATATCGTGTACGTCGAGGCCCATCATATGTCCTGTTCCGCAGGGCATAAAAAGCGCATGCGCTCCGGAAGTTATAATCTCATCGGTGTTACCTTTGAGCAACCCAATGCTTTTCATATTTTCGGTAATAGAGCGACATGCAGCTAAATGTACATTCCGGTACGGAACGTTTAGTGCCAATGCATCAATAGCTGCCTGATGTGCTTGCAGACTCATTTCATAAATCAACTTTTGTTGCACAGTAAAGGTTGCATCCACCGGAAACGTGCTCGACAAGTCGCCGCAATAACGACTTTCCACTTCACCGCCCGCATCGAGCAGGAAAAGGTCACCACTTTTCAGCACATTACCGTGGTAATGGTTGTGCAGCGTTTGTCCGTTGATAGTGGCAATAATCGGAAACGATATTTCGCCATTGGCAGCGTGGGCAATTTCATACACGCGGGCAGCAACCTGCGCTTCGGTCATACCGGGACGAACCATTTGCATAGCCGCCACATGCATATCAACCGACAAGTCCACACCTTTTTCAATTTCTACGATTTCTTCTGCCGATTTTATCTCGCGCTGACTCACCACGGCACGAATCAACTTCAACGACGTTTTTTGAGCAATATGATCGGGATGAAGAAAGAGCAAATGTTGTAGTTTCAGTTTGTTTTCCGGACGATATGGCGGCAAATAATGAACGTTGCGTCCTTGTTTCAAAGCTTCGTGAAGCATGGTTGCCAGTTCCAATGTTGGTTGAATATGACTGACTCCCACTTCGCCGGCTCTTTCGGCAATGGTGGGTTGCGGCCCCATCCACACAATATCGTCAATGGTATAATCATCACCAAAAATAATCTGAAGATTGTTATCCACATCAATAACCGCAGCCAATGCCGGGAAATCAATGCCAAAATAATACAAAAATGTGCTATCCTGCCGGAAATGATACCCATTATCGGCATAATTCATTGGGCTTTCGTCGTTGCCCAACAACAACACCAATCCCGAACCGATTTTTTCGGCCAGGACTTTACGACGCTGAATGTAAGTTTGTTTGTTGAACATATTTTTATGTCTAATGTCTATAGTCAAAAGTCTATAGACTTGGATGAATTATTTTTTTGTATAAAAACAAAAATATCACGACCGAAGGGAGTTAATATCGCGGAGCGAATAACGCCACAGGCGAATATCACTTTTAAAATGAATCGTGCTCCGTTCGTTCAATAATCTCATTTTGCAAATCCAGTCCCAAATCGTTGAAATAGTCACTGTAACCGGCCACACGCACAATCAGATTCCTGTATTTCTCCGGATGTTTCTGTGCATCGCGAAGGGTGGAAGCATTTACCACATTAAACTGGATATGATGTCCATTCATTCGGAAATAGCTGCGCACCAGGCCGGATACTTTCCGAATAGCGGTATCGTCTTCGAAAAAGTTCGGACTGAATTTTTGGTTCAGCAACGTTCCACCCGTGTGTAACTGGTCGATTTTAGCTGCAGATTTCACTACCGAAGTCGGACCGTTTCTGTCAGCACCCTGCACCGGCGAGATACCTTCAGAAACCGGCAAACCGGCTTTTCTTCCATCCGAACTTGCATGCATAACGCTTCCAAAATACACGTGGCAAGTGGTTGGCAACAGGTTAATCCGATACTCAGCACCCCGCGGACTTTTATGTCCTTTCACTGCATCATAGTAAATATTGAAAACGTCCACCAGTTGCTCGTCAGCAGCTTCGTCGTCATTTCCGTATTTCGGCGTTTTGTAAATCAGTTTGTAAAGTAATTCGTCATTATTCTCAAAATTGCTTTCCAAAGCAATTACGAACGCAGACAACGTTATCGATTTATCTTCGAAAACATGTTTTTTCAATGCAGTCAATGCATCGGTCATTGTTCCAACACCTACACCCTGAATATAGTTCGTATTGTAGCGCGATCCGCCCTGAATATAATCCATGCCTTTCGCCACGCAATCGTCGATAATCAGCGACAGGAACGGCGTAGGGATATGTGTCATGAAAATCTTTTCGATGGTGTTATTTCCGGTAACTTTGATGCGGATAAAATGTTCCACCTGTACTTTGAAAGCTTCCAAAAGTTCCGAATAAGATTTGAATTCAGAAACAGTGCCGGTTTTCAGACCGATTTGTTTCTTCGTGCGGGTATCAAAACCATTATGCAAAGTCACTTCCAAAATTTTCGGCAAATTGAAATAGCCACAAAGAATATAACTTTCCGTTCCGAATGCACCACTCTCCACACAACCGCTTGCACCACCGTTTCGGGCATCTACAAGGTCTTTTCCCTGATTGACCAACTCCTGAATAATGGCATCGGTATTAAAAATCGACGGCTGGCCAAAGCCTGTTTTAGTGATTTTTACAGCACGGTCGATAAAGCTATCGGGATTCAACTTGCTCAATTGTACCATCGAACTGGGTTGCAGCAAGCGCATTTCTTCAATTACATCAAGCAAAATATACGACATCTCGTTGACAGCATCCGTTCCATCAGGCTTCACTCCGCCCAGGTTTATCAGGCAGAAATCGGTATACGTACTGCTTTCCAGAGCTGTAATTCCAATTTTGGGTGGCGAAGGATGATTATTGAACTTCACCCAAAACGATTCGAGCAACTCAACGGCTTTCTCCTTAGTCAATGTACCTTCGGAAATTTCTTTCTGGTAAAAAGGATTCAGATGCTGATCAAGTCGACCGGGGTTAAATGAATCCCACGGGTTAAGTTCAGTCACTACACCCAAATGCACAAACCAGTAATGTTGCAATACTTCGTGAAACGTACTTGGTGCATGAGCCGGAACCCGACGGCAAATGCGTGCCATCTCAGTTAGTTCGGCTTTACGGGTTGTATCTTTTTCATCGAAAGCGAGTTCGTCGAGCTTGGTGGCATGGCGCTGTGCAAACTGTATTGCAGCTTTGGCAGCAATCTCCATGGCTTTCAGTTCTTCCTTTTTATCATAAGCCAGTGGGTCGTTTACGAAATCAAGTGATTTTGTGCTTTCTTCCACATCGGCAATAATATCGAGCATTCCTTTTTGATAGATTTTGTAACCCGCCACAGTGTGCCCGGGAGCACGTTGCTCCATAAATTCGGTGAAGATTCCGGCTTCGTACGCATCGTGCCATTCGGTAGTCATGGCCTCCATCATACGGTCACGATTAGATCGACCATTCCAAAACGGAATAATCGTCTTCTCAAAAGCTGCACGCGTTTCATCATCCACCCGAAACCATACTTTTTCGCGCGAATTAAGCACTTCCAAATCTTGCAAGGAGTGAACAGTGATTTCAGGATAGGTCGGTGTGGCTTTAGGAGCCGGCCCACGTTCGCCGACGATCAGTTCCATGTCGTTGATGCAAATAGACTTGTTGGCAAGCACATATTGAAACGACTTGGCGCGCTGTACCGGAATAGAATCGCCAAAAGCGACATGGTTTTTGTAAAACTCAGTCATTAATAAGCCACGTTCCGCCGAAATTGTGTAAACGGCGTTCAGGCTTTGTTCGCGTAATTGTTGAATTCTTGGAGTCATAATATTGTATTTTACCACTAAGGCACTGAGGACACTGAGAAACACAAAGTTTACATTTATCCTTATTTTACTTAGTAGATTATATTTTAAATTTACATTTTACCACTAAGGCACTGAGAACACTGAGAAACACAAAGTTTACATTTATCCTCATTTTACTTAGTAGATTGTATTTTAAATTTATATTTTACCACTAAGGCACTAAGAGCACAAAGAAACACAGAGTTTATATTTATCCTTATTTTACTTAGCAAATTATATTTTAAATTTATATTTTACCACTAAGACACTGAGAACACTGAGAAACACAAAGTTTACACTTATCCTTATTATACTTAGCAGATTATATTTTTAAATTATATTTTACCACTAAGGCACTAAGGACACTGAGAAACACAAAGTTTACATTTATCCTTATTTTACTTAGTAGATTGTATTTTAAATTTATTTTTCTTGGTGAACCTTAGTGTTCTTTGTTTCTTAGTGGTAAGTCAACCACCAATTTTCACCTCAAATCCTGCTTTTTCAAATCGTAGTTTCGTTTCTTCCAAATCACTCTTTCGGATTGATTTTAGTTCTCCGAGTTTATTTTCCAACCCAAACCGTTCGTATTTATGCGAAGCGGTGTTGTGATAAGGGAGCAAATCAATGCCTTCAATCGGAAATTTCAATCCGGACAAATAATCAAGCGTCTGATTTATATTTTTTTCGGTAAATGTAATCCCGGGAATCATTGGAATACGAATGCGGATATTCTTTCCCCTCTCAAGCAGTTGTTCCAGATTCTCCAAAATCAATTGATTGGAAACTCCCGCATAGCTTTTATGCAGGTTATCGTCGATTAATTTCAGATCGTATAGAAATAAATCGGTCATCTGAGCTACTTTTTCCAATATTTTCCAATTAGAAAAACCGGTGGTATCTACCGTTGTATGTATTTTCTCTGATTTGCAGGCCATCAGCATTTCCAACAAAAATTCAGCTTGTTGCAAAGGTTCACCACCCGAAAAGGTCACTCCCCCACCCGATTCTTCCATAAAGATTTGCTCTTTACGCAGCTCTTTCATCACTTCTTCCACCGTCATTTCACGCCCGACGATTTCATCTTCGGTAAAGGTTTTATCGCCCATGCGAACAGTTTTGGGTACGGTGCAAATGTCCGCACTCCTGCTTTCCGGATTGTGGCACCATTGGCACGAAAGCGGACAGCCTTTCATAAAAACCGTTGTACGAATTCCCGGACCGTCGTGTACAGCAAAGCGTTTGATATCGAATATAATACCCATAAAATGACCCCTGCCCCCTAAAGGGGAATAAGATTAAAAAAAATGAAATGAATTGAGAAAATTAATTGGTCGCACTCGCCAAAGTCCCCTTTAGGGGATTTAGGGGTGGATTGCGGAGTCGGTCAGTGGCTAAATCATCCAACACTCGTACAAACCCTTACCGGATTTGTGGAGCAAATTGCCTTTATAGTTGGATGAATATTGCATGTGGAGTTTGAGATTTATTTTTCAGCTGCTAAGTTATGAAATAATTGGCATTTGGCATAAATTCAGCGCAAAAAAGTGACAAAAAAAGTGCGTTACCCGAAAGCAACGCACTTCATGCAAAATTAAATGATTTTTCACTATCAAAATCTCTCCTGCTACTCTACTTCCCATTCAAAAATACCGGCAGCATTTTTTTCGGCAAGTTTAACCTCTAACTTTATTGCCTTTGTGGTAACGGGTTTAAAACTAACTTCGTTACCCAACCCTTTTTCAACTCCGTAAGCGTTTGTATTTTCCACCGGCAACCACTGGCCGTTTTTGTCTTTGTAGAACACTTTCCACGATTGCGGAACGCGACAACCACCCCAGGGTGCATCGTCGAACCAGTAAACCGTTGAACGACTCACCGTTTTCTCGGCAGCAAAATCGTACGAAATCCATTCGGTTGTTCCTTCTTTCGGCCACCAGTGATAATAAGGCAAAGTGCGGTCGTTTTCATCTTTCGGAAGAAGTCCATCATTAATAGCTGATATAGATTTCACATTATGTGACGCATTCACCTTACTTTCGGAAGCAACGGTTGGAGGCATAGCAGGGCGTGTGGCGCTCAGGTCGACCGGCAACCAAACAGCCATATCGCCACTTCCACGGTGTGCCCATGCGTAGTAAGGAATCATATTCAGTTTCACTTCTTTCGTCACTAGTTTGCCTTGTTCATCGTAACTCAAAGATTGTGCATCGGTTTGGAGGGTATTGATCCCGAAAAGCAGATCTTGTTTGCTTTCAACTTTAAATGTAGGTTTCTTGTTCAGAATAATACTAAAGATATTGAAATCATTGTCAGGCCATTCGGCACAATACACAATTGGACCGCGTTCGACTGCAATTTTTCCACGGTCAGCTTCCACAGCCGGATTAGCTTTTACGGTGCGTGCTTCCATATCGAAATGCACTTCTACCTTATCGCCTTTTTTCCATGCACGATTGATACTGAAATAGCCTTTTTCAATAGTGCTTTCTACCACTTTCCCGTTTACTTTTACGGTATATCCCAACGTTTTTTTATCGGTATAACTGTAAAGGTTGCCGGGGAGAACGCTATTTTGTACCCAACCCGGAACACGGATTTTAAGCGTGAAGTCTTGTTTGCCTTTTGGTGACACTTCCAGGTTCACATCGCCAGTCCATGGATAGTTGGTACTTTGTTTTAATTCTACGGCTTTACCATTTACATTCAGATTTGAGTGGTTTGCCATAAACAAATTCACGTACACATCGCTGTTATGCACAGCATAAATATATCCGGGAACTGAAGGAATAAAACGGGCTATGTTTGATGGGCAACAAGCACAACCAAACCAGGGCTGACGTTGATGTTGACCAATGGATTCCAGTGGATTTGGATAAAAGAACCCGCCGCCGTCTAATGAAACACCTGAGATTAATCCATTGTAAAGTGAACGCTCCAACACATCAAAATACCTGGCATCACCATGCAATAAAAATAAACGATAATTCATATATACGTTACCGATGGCAGCACAGGTTTCACAATAAGCCGACATATTCGGCAACTCATAGTTTTCGCCAAATGCCTCGCCGTTTCCTGTTGCCCCGATTCCACCTGTTATATATAGTTTTTTATTCACTATATTGCTCCAAATTCGATCGATGGCATGAATGTATGCCGTATCGCCTGTAAGTGCTGCCACATCAGCCATACCGGTGTACATATATGCTGCGCGAACTGCATGCCCAACGGCTTCATCTTGTTGGACAACAGGCTTATGCGACTGACTATATTCTTCCTTCCGTTCGGTGTATCCACGTTTATCCAATAAAAATTTAGCTAAATCAAGATAACGTTTTTGTCCGGTAAGAACATAAAGCTTACATAGTGCCATTTCTGCAATCTGATGTCCCGACACAACTGTTATTTGACCGGGTTTGTCGCCGATGGCACGAGCTGCACAGTCGGCATATTTAGTAGCGATATCCAAAAAATTGCGTTTGCCAGTTGCCTGATAATGAGCTACAGCTCCTTCTATCATATGTCCCAGGTCGTATAATTCATGGCTCAAATCCTCTTCTTTTTCCCAACGTTTAGTACCTGCCCATTCGTGCGTATGGCTAGGATTCATCGTACGAAATGTGTACAGATAGCCATCCGGCTCCTGCGCTTTCGCCACAATGGTAAGAACACTGTCGATATACTTATCCAACTTTTTGTTAGGAAAGGTTTGCATCGAATAGCTGGCTCCTTCTATGGTTTTGTATACATCGGTGTCATCGAAAGTAAATCCTTCCACTTTATTTTTTTCACTCGGGCGTGCAGCCATCACAAAGTTTTTGTAACGTCCGGTTTCTTCGCATTTACTAAAAGCGAGTGGAATGGTTACTTCACGACTGGCCTTAAGTCGTTGTCCCCAAAATGCATCGGTCACTTTTACCGACGTAAAAGGCACCGGGCTTATCGGATAGCCTCCACTCTTTTTCACTTGTGCCTGTAAACACAAACTCAGACCAATAAGTCCTGTAATAAATAATTTTCGCATGGTATTTTTAATATCTGTTAGTTTTAAATTAAGAGCAATATTTTTTTAGCTAAATACAATTTTATATATACACCGGTCGTCGCCCCGGTGTATAGATGATAATACTTTGGCTTTAGCAGGAGTACCCGCAACAGTTGAAAACATTTTTTCGGCAAACCCCTCGGAACAATAACAAATTGAAGTTGGTTTAGCTCCTGCTTTATGATTGATGACTGGACAAACGCAATAGTTCTTATTTTCATTGGCAATTAGTGTTTTACTCGCCTTATCGTAATCAATCTTCCAACCCCATTTACCTTCAATAAATTCAATAAACTTGTCCATATTACCTATGTATGGCGCCAGTACTTCGTCCATTTTCAGTTGTTTATAATGAACCTCAGCACAACCTTTAAGAACATGTCTAAGTTCATTCTCACTCAGTTGCATATCCATGTTCAAAAGTAAACTTGAGATCCACTCTTGTACCAAGAGCAACCGGCTATCGTCCTGTTCGGCAGAAATTGTAGACTGAGGTTCCACATTATTTGCAAATAAAGCTATAGAACTAAATCCACACATACATGCAGCGCCTGATAAACATGCTTTTTTCAAAAATTCTTTTCTACTTATAAGCATAATCTTTTCTTTTGATAATTATATATTATTGTAAGTAATGACCTGCTGATTATACTATCAGAGATCAACGTTTGAGGTTTCAAAAGTAAGAATATTCCGGTTAATAATAGTTCAAATTTAATCTATAAAGGTGGATGAATGTGTGATTCTTGAAAAATCATTTTCTTTTATGTATCAACAGCGGTTGAGTCTTTTTCATAAGCCCAACAACTTCTTGCATTGTCATTGCTCTGTCGTACAAACGCGCACCGGCAATGTACCCGCTAAAATTTTCGGAAGGTTCACCTGAGGCACCAATCAAAATATCCCCTTTTTCTACGAAAAGAGACAGTGGCGATTGCGTATTCAATTTGCCATCTACATAAACATTTTCTAATGCACCGTCGAACGTAACGACAATATGATGCCATTTTCCTTTAGCCGGAATTTCTTTATAGCCCAAATCCACAGCACCATCGCCATGAGCTACAGCACCATAATTACCGGTCCCGTACATCAAGGCTGCATAAGAAGACTGCAATATATTTTCGCGTGAGTTCCATGCCAGTAAACATTCACCCATTTCAACGGTAGGATTGTATACCCAGACGGAAGCGGTAAACGGTGAATTCCAGTCGAGACTGGCGGGAGCTTTTTTCGATAGTTTCAGGTAGCTTTTCCCATCAAAAGCGACTGCTTTTACACCGGCGATTGTCGTCACCGCAATTTTCCCGCTTGCGTCAAAGTATCCTCCCAATTTTCCATTATTAGGAATTTTAGTGATTATAGAGCCAGCTTTTTGCGCTTCCACTTTAAAATCAACCAATAAATTTTTAGAACTATGTACTCCTGGTCCTTCTAATGATGCATCATTCTGAAAAGTGGGTATTTCGAATAAGTCAGCATACACTTTGATATTCCACACAGCGGGTATCATACCCGATTTTTCAGTGCCGGTGATCGTCAAGCGGACATAGCTGGATACTAGATTATTATCATCAACCATCGGGCTACCGCAACGACGATTGTTGGTTTTATCGCTGAACAATGTCCAATGGATGCTATCGGTGGAAACCTCAAGTTTATATTGATAATAATAAGATGGATATTCGAACTGTGTCGTTACACGTTTTACCTGTTGCACTTTGCCCAAATCCACAACCAACGATTGCGGCACAGCACTGCTTGCAGCTTTCCAAAGTGTTCCATTGTTATCGTCCACTGCATTTTCAGGCAGATAGCTGTAATCATAACCCGTACGACTGTATGCTGTTGGATTAGATACGAGATGATAATATGAACTGGCACTCACTTTAGCTTTATACGCTAAGTTAGGTGTTGTGACTTGATTCTTTCCCAACAGACCAACTCCTTCGTGAGTAGGAATAACCTTTTCTATCGTTACACTATCTGAGAAGATGAGTTTATCGACACATACCTGACGGAATTCGCCGTTGGTACTGTGCGGATTATCGTGTCGGTGGTAAACAATATAGTAATCATTCCCCTCTTTGATAACAGAATGATGACCGGGACCATCTACTGTACCGTCATTGTTTGTAACCAATATCGGACTATTCTTTCCGGGAGTAAAAGGTCCCTCTGGATAATCGCTTACCGAATAATGCACTGCATACGAACTCAACCTACAATCGCCCGAAGAATACATCAGAAAATACTTTCCGTTTCTTTTAATCGGATAGGCAGCTTCGAATGCTTTTGGAACCTGAGCTATTGGGATAAATCCGGTTTTCTGAATGCTATGCATATCTTTCGGATCAATCTTTACAAATCCCATCCCACCAAACGAAGCACACCAGGTACCAAAATATGAATACACCGCACCATCATCGTCCACCAAAAATTGAGCATCCAAGGCCGGAAAGTCTTTTCTTGAAGTACCTGCCGGAATTACTGCTTTCCCATCATTTATCGGAACAAAAGGGCCCATGGGTGAATCGGAGACATAGCCATAGATATTGCAACCCATTTCGCAGTTACCCATGTAATAGTAATATTTACCATTTGACCCCTGAAATACATCCGGGGCCCAACAGTTATTCAATCCCTCGGGCAAAGCCAGTTTTAGTTCATAATCGTACCAGTTCACAAAATCCTTACTTATCCATACCTGCGGTTTACCCGATGCAAGTTTCACTCCATCGGTAGTGGCATAGATATAATAAGTATCACCGAACTTCTTTACCGTTGGATCGGCAAAGTAACCGGGAAGAAGAGGGTTGCCAACTCGGTGTGTATCCGATAAAATCTGCGAATTTACTGAATTCAACATCCCACCGAGCCAAAACAACAAACATAATGTTTTTAATTTATTCATTTACAATATATTGACATTACTTTATCGTAACATTAAACACAAAAGTTACCTGATACTGCTTTCCGCTTTTAGTGTAAACCAATGCATCTTTAATTGTATATTTATCGCCGACTTTACTCTTACCGGGATATTGCCCTATCGAAAATTCGAAATTACTCGCAATAAACTCTGAAAATAATTTACTGTCATTAGCACTTCCCCAAGCTATTACATTACCTTGGGTATCATTCCAGAAACCATATCCGTTAGCCGTAGTATTGTAGTTAAGCATGCCATTTGCTTCTATTGCTGCATAGGCAATTTTCCCTTCAGCAGGTAAAGCTTTTGCACTAAGCAAGGCAGCCGATATAGCAGATGGCTGCAGCACTAAAGCCTGAGCTACTTTGGAAATATCTCCATTTGTATTCAGATTTACAGTTGTTCCACTATAGTCTGATGATGCTGCAAACGAAACATTATATGTAAGCGTAAGGTCTTTAGGTGTATTATTCGGATTGATAGCGATATTACCCAATAGGTCGGTGTTAGCAAATTTAACGGTATAAGGCCATTGATCGTCATTGCTTACTTTCTCGTCCCATGCATTGGGGGTGTAAGTTGACGGTGCACCCAGTACAACCAACCACAGGTTCTTACAACCGTTAGGTACTGTAAATTGGACATCTGCTGAAGTTTTACGGTTCATGTCTCCATAAACACGTTGCCCATTATTCAACAATGCGACGTAACCGTAACGCCAACCGGCTCGTGTAGTTAAACTACTATTGTATTTGGTAGTGGTCGATGCCTTTTCGTTATCCACATATTCGCCCGGATCGCCCGGTGCCAGTGCAGAACCCGGAGTCAGTGCTGTAAATGTTGTAGTTACTACAGTCCCCGCTGCAGGTACATTAAGTGGTATAACATTGTAACCTGTTGTGCCTGGGCAACGACTATATGCCACCTGGTATGTGCCGTCTGTTAATTGGTAAAATTTATAGGTATGCTTCCCAATAAAGTTAGCTCCAT
This sequence comes from Paludibacteraceae bacterium, assembly GCA_942493025.1. Classification (GTDB taxonomy): domain Bacteria; phylum Bacteroidota; class Bacteroidia; order Bacteroidales; family Paludibacteraceae; genus Paludibacter. The sequence continues at coordinate 686,951 of OW818663.1, read as the reverse complement.
TTGCTCGAATGGCATCAATATCCCATGTCACAAATTTAGTAGCTGCATCATACATTTCCGCATTCAACTGATCCACAGTCAAACTATTCATTCGCATGTAGGTTTGTACTGGGTCTTCAGGGCTTTTAGCTTCTCTCCAAAGCTTGCCGACAAAATCAATTCCATGCTTGTTAGCCCAATAGTAATGAATAAAGTAACTTGCATATCGTTGATGTTCGTGGAAAATATGGCGTTGATAGTTATCAGTATATACACCAAAATTATACGATTCGAAAGCTTGGGCAGGATACGATTGATAGGATTGCCACTGAGCAGTCTGTTCCCAAAAAGTATTTCCGCCGGTTCCTCCATATCCATATCGAAATCCACGTGTAAAATCGTTCGAAGTTGATTTAGTGGCTAATAAATCGGCGTACACCTGATATTGAAAACTATGACCAATTTCGTGAGCAATAACTGCCCCTACAGGCTTACACGTACTCGGATTTACCCAAAGTGCACCAATAACATCATCGTATCCAGCACCTACAGCCAACCAATCTGCTTGATACAGCAGATAAATTTCCATTTTATATTTATCTAGATTCGATTTCCCATTTCCAACCTCGGCAAATTTCAGAGTATTTACATTCATCTCGTAAAATGCTTCTGCCTTTTTCAACAAATCATCCACATCCACTCGCATAGCGCTAGGAACAGTGCTTGCATTCGGATCTTTGCCAAAATCAGCCGCCCAAAATATAATGAAATGAGCAGATTGCTTGCTGCGAACAAACGACCATTTGCTATCGCTGCGAAGCATGTCCATATCCTTAAACTCTTGTGGTTTGTAATATTTGTTAAAATCAGTTACGTCGGATTGCTTAAGTATGATAACCTTTGATGTATCTGTTGACGTGGTATCTTTTCTAGCCAGTATATCTTTGTCAGTACTGCAGGCCACCAAAGTAGTGGAAACTGTTCCCAGAAAACTAAGGAAAAAGAATAAAGAAAAGCACAAGCTGAGTTTATGATGCTTATGCTTTTCTAAACATGTTTTATTTGTATTCATGTTATTTGTTCTACTTGATAGTTTACAAGAAGTTGGTTGACAATGAATTAACCATCTTCTTGTATTATCCTGTTTTCTATTTTAAAGTCGCTGTAATAATGAACCGGAAGAAATTCTTTTCATTCTTCGTATCTTTATAACCTACACTAATGGTATATTTGCTTCCAGCTGCAATGTTTGGAGCTCTACCAACATAAAGCATCTTATCATCAGGATTAGTCTCTGCATAAAATGTAAATCCTGTAGCATTCCAGTTACAAACAGTTCCAGTACTAGTCATCCAATATCCAGGAGGGTTCGCAGTATAAGCACTTGTACTGTCCCATGTTCCATTCGAATCTATCGAATACATATGAATATTTTTACCTGCATTAGCATCAAGATTAGCAAAAAATTCATCAACAGTCAAGCCCATACACTTCTGAATAACTGATGCATATTGCTTAAAATCTATACCGAAACTATTATAATCACCCTCAGGAATGGTAATATTTGTAAGGATAATTGATGGATCTGTAATTGACACATTAAACGTAAAGCGTACATAATTATCATAATCAGCTCCCTTTACAGCAAACCCCACATTAAAAGTAAGAACCGTTCCTGCCTTTGCAGAATTGTTTGGGATGACGATAAGTGTTTTTGCATTTGGATCAAAATCAAGGCTAACTGTTTGACTAGCGTCTGTTGCAGTACATACCCCACCAGCAGAATTATAATACCAACCGGTTGTTCCCTTAGTCATGGCGGATTTATCCCAGGCTCCTTTACTTGTACTAATGTTATAAAACACAACAGTTCCATCTTTAAGGCCGCTGATAACTTGTTCTACCGTCATATTCATATTTGTTTTGAATTTGTCAGCAAAATCAGACAATTTAATGGTTTGAGCTTCAAAATGTCCAACCGCAAATTCCAGATCATTTGTTATCACAGCACCTGCTTTCACTTTCAAATATGGATTTTCGCTTTCGCCATATACATGTTTACTCGATGCATCCTCTATACTGTCATTACAAGCAGTAAACGAGAGTATGCAGCAGCTTATTAAAGCATATATTAGATTTTTTTTCATATTAGTATTTTTTTTCGAATTAATATTGTTTTGTTCTACTCTGTATAGCCCGGATTTTGCTTCAATTTCATATTTCCATCCATAAAATCTTTGGGAATAGGAAAAATATTGCAATGAATGTCTGTCGGATCAGTTTTGGCATTCTTACAAAACCAAGACTTTCCATTGTACACGTTTTGATTTTTTCCGTTAATGCGGAAACGAATCAAATCCTGACGACGATGGTGTTCTGCCACAAATTCCCAAGCCAAATCGTCTAACAGACCTCCCAGTTCTATATCTGAACCACCCTCAGTAGTTGTAATCCATTTGTCCGATTCGCCCATTTTGCCTTGATTCTCAAGATGTCCGTATGCATAAACACTACCACCCTTTAATTGAGCAACTGTACGTATGGCTGCTTCTGGATTATTCTTAAATGCGCGGAGACGCACCTTGGTAACTAAATCTGCTGCAGTTTGCTCAGATTCACCCTTATAACCGCCCAGACGTAGTAAACACTCAGCTTTTATCAAATACGCATCTGCCAATCTGAAAAATGCTACATCATCATAAGAAGTTCCAAAGTCACCTGGAAGTATTTCATATTTAATTAAACGGGCTCCTTCAAATGGATAACAACCGGGATTATCAATACTATGTAATGACTTTGTATAAATTAACGGTTCTGTACCTACTTGAATTGGAGAACCTGTCTGATCGTATTGTTGTCCGAGTGTCCAACTAGTTGTATAGCGGCTATCTTGCTTGTCGTAAGTATCAAGAAATTGAGATAATACAGTACTACCACCTGTAGCCCAACCATTAAAGTTCCATACTGCTCTACCGGCTGTATGTATCCATTTATTCGCATAATAGTTTCCGCCTGCGTATTTTTCAGCATAAGGAATACCAAATATTATTTCCGCACTTTTTGATATATCTTCTTTAAAATTATCCGAGTAATTAGGCGACAAAGAGAATTTTGGATTACTAATAACCTCACTTACTTCATCTATGGCTTTGCCATACCATGAATTATCTGCAAAGTTATTAAACCATGCGTTATGATTCAGATACATTTTTGCCAAAAGCATATTTACGGTATAATCATTAATCTGACCCATGCCATTATCTTTACCGCATTTTCCTTTGATTCCATTCAACTCACTAATAATAAAATCCCAACTTTGCTGCGGTGTTGCCTGTTCCGGCAACCAACCTTTCGGATGATTATAGGTGGTATCTAATGGAATATTACGGAATACGTCGAATAAAGTATAATAGTATAGCGCGCGATACCCTTTTAACTGAGCAACTGAGGAAGCCGATTTTTGTACAGCTGCATTTGCTAATAACTTGTTACAAGCATTTATTCCTGAATAAGCAGAATTCCACGATTGCCAAACATGTCCTAGTTGTGAATTGAATTCGTGTTTATGCATCGATACATAAAGATCCCCCCAACCAATACCTATACGATATGGTGTACAATATACATCTGAAGATTCGTTCTGAATATCGTTATAACCGTTCCAACCCCAATATAAGTCACGTAAACTACTGTACACGGGAGAAAAAAGACTGGCAGCATCTTTTTCAGAAAACTCATATTTTTCGGATGCAATTTGACTATACAGAGTTTCATCTAAATTAGTACAACTATTGAATATAGTTGTTCCTAACATTAAAGTAAAAATGAATTTATATATTCTTGTTTTCATATTTTTTCTTGTTTTAGAATGTAACATTAACACCAAATGTAAAAGAACGAATCACAGGATATTTATCTCTACCGTCAATACCCGCAGCACGTGCATAGTCATTCGTCAGTTCTGGGTCTAAGCCGCTGTAGCTTGTAATGCAGAACAAATTATCTCCTGATACATAAGCACGTATCCCGTTTACATATTTATTCCCTTTTAAAGGAATGGTGTATCCAACTGACAGGTTAGACATTTTTAGAAAGTCGCCTTTCTCCAAATAGTAGCTGACAAATGTTTGCTGTTGTGCTGAAGAGAGTGTATATTGACCACCATAAGGAACATTTTGAACTGATCTTAAACGATTGAAAGCAACAGTATTGTTTTCATAAAATGCACGAGGTTCATTCAAAATATTAAAACCTAACTGACTGGTCATTTGAAAGTTTAAATCGAAATTCTTGTAGCGAAATGTATTACTCCAACCTAAATAGACTTTTGGAAGACCACTTCCAAGATATTGTTTGTATGTATCGCTTGTAAGCATGTTTTGATTTATCTCTTCAGCTGCTCCTGTTTTAGGGTTTTCAATCAACCAAAGCCCATTTTTTGACACGCCCACAGATTTCAATCCAAAGAATTGACCTACAGCTTTTCCAACTTCCAATCGGTGAGTGGACATACTGATTGGTTCACCTAGGCCTCCTTCAGGTAAATAGTTTTGGGTTTCATATAAATCGTTAGATAAACTGATAAGTTTGTTGATATTAGTTGATCCGGTAAGGGTTGTTTTCCATTCAAAATCCTTTGTGCGTATTGGTGTAACATTAATGGCGACTTCAATTCCGGAGTTACGCATTACACCGGCATTAGCTAAAGTTGATGGGTATAAGTTAGGGGGCACAGGCACAGTAAAATTCCATAGCATATCAGAGGTTTTCTTTGTATACAAATCTATAGAAGTACTCAAACGATCCTTCAATACACTCAAATCTAAACCTACATTAAATTCTTGTGAAGTTTCCCATTTCAAGTCCGGATTTGGATTGGAGGCTACCACTAATCCCGGTTTCCATTTTCCATTCGTATAATAATACGAACTACCTAAATTATACCGAGTTAGGGACAAATAAGATTCATTAGGGATTACTCCGGTAATACCAAAGCCACCTCTCAATTTCATGTTATTCAACCAACCGAAACCTTTCATAAACTCTTCGTTGCTAATAGTCCAGCCTAAAGAAGCAGACGGGAAAGTTCCCCATTTATTATTTTCGCCAAATTTAGAAGATCCTTCGCGGCGAGCACTAATCAAAATATTATATTTATTGTCGTAGCCGTAACTAACACGTCCGAAGTAACCAATAAGTTTATTATCATCTTTGCCACTGCCAATACCCGCTTTCCCATCTTTCAAAGCAGCACCTATGGAAAGATTATTGTACGAGAAGAAATCACTCTGAAAATCGTAATTGTTAGCATTAAAGCCTTCATTTACATTATACTGATAACTATATCCAATTAATGCTTCTACACGACTTTTATTGATCTGGGTATTGTATTTTGAAGTCAGTTCTAAATTTTGCGTCCTACTATCACCCATTGATTGATATGCGTAGCCCGTGTGATTATCCATTTTTTGCGCATAAAACTTTGAGGTATAATATCCTTCATCATGGTTCATCGAAGTTCTATTTGATAACATCAAATTAGTTTGCCAGCCTTTGATGGGTTCGAAAGTAATGTTCCCAGTCATACGTGTATTTTCAGATTTATATTCACCCTGGCGTTCTTTAATCATTCCTACTGGATTATAGTAATATATTTTAGAGAAATCCTCGTAGTAACTACCATCTTCATTCCAAATCGGTTCAGTAGGGTTACGAATAATAGCTTGTCTGTAAATATTTGATTCGCCGTTATTATTAGCATTAGTAGCACTATTCTTATGTATGCCTTTTACCATATTGAATTGAACTTTCAACATGTCATTCAGCATCCAATGAGATACGTCGAAATTCATCTTCATTTCATCGTTATAGGTGTCAATAATAACGCCTTCCTCTTTTCGATAAGTAAAATCGGCTGAGTAAGTAGTCTTATCAGATCCACCTCTAATGCTGAAGTTATGATTGTGAGTAAACGCTGTACGTGTAATAGCATCCAACCAATTAGTATCATACCCCTTATCCTTGAAGCTGGTCATTCCCTGACGTATTTCGTCGGCTCCCATAAAATCGAGCGTTTTACCGAATTTTGACAACGAAGTGTAACCAGAATAACTCGCTTGAGTTTTTGACCCTCGCTTCCCTGATTTTGTGGTAATAATGATTACGCCAGCCGCCCCACGAGTTCCGTAAATAGCAGCAGCTGAACCATCTTTCAGCACATCAATAGAGGCTATATTTTCAGGAGCTACAGTTCCTAAGCCCCCCTCAATACCATCTACTAATACCAATGGAGAAGAATTTCCCATAAGAGAAAGGACTCCACGTAACCGTATCGTTGATTCAGCATTTGGATCGCCACTACCTTTGGAGATTGATAAACCGGCAACTTTGCCCTTTACAAGCTCAGCAGCATCTCCAATTTTTCCCATTGTGAAGTCCTCTGATTTTACACTGCTGATAGCACTGGTTACATCACCTTTGCGTTGTGTTCCGTAACCAATTACCACTACTTCATCTACCAGTTTAGAGTCTTCGAGTAAAGTTACTTTTATTGTCGCATTATTGCCAACTGCTATCTCCTGAGTTTTACTCCCAATATAAGAAAAGACCAATATCGATTTTTGTCCTTTTACTTTCAGCGTGTAACTACCGTCGGTGCTACTAATTGTTCCATTGCTAGTGCCCTTTTCCAAGATACTAACTCCAACAAGGCCTTCGCCTTTTTCATCCACTACCCGTCCTTTTATTGTTCCAGCATCTTGCTGTACACCTTGGGACATTGTTTCAGCATTGTTACCCGGAGCTGCAGCCAACTGCCCAATACTTATACCGGTTGTCAGTAAAGTACATGCTGCGAGCTTTAATAAACCTTTGCTAAAAAAGCAATTTGTTTTTCGATTTACATTCATGTTGTTTTAAATTTAAGATTATGTTATTATAGGGTGACTTTAATTTCTCTTATTATTTCTTGACTTTAATTTAGCTTTCATTTCGTTGGCAAATTAATGCATTATCTTTCTTAGAGGATAGTACAATAATCTATTTTGATGGTAATATCGTCTATTCTCAGTATTTTAAGCTTGAATTTCAGTTTTACTCCTGTTATTTAGCTCCTTTTTGTTGAGAAAGCTTCATAGCAAAACCACCTCCATGAGCCAGGTGGATATTCAACACCGAATCACGCGTCACATACTTTATTTCGTGTTTGTAATCCTGCGCCTGCTTGTTTGCATTTGTCCCATCCTGCATAAGTTCCACTTTGTAAGTAGCGTCATCTTTCAGAAAATTAAAGCTAATCTGAATATCCCTTTCATCCCAGTTGGTAAGCGCCCCCACTTGCCAGTTATCGCCATTTCGGCGAGCCGATACGATAAATTTACCCAGTTCCCCTTGCAGAATTTTTGTTTCATCGGTCTTCAAAAACAGTGAAGCAATAAAGTCGGTGCACTCTTGTTCTTTCCGATAACTTGTAGGATTGTCGGCAAGCATGGTGAGTGGTGAATCGAATACGATGTACGTGGCCAGTTGATGACAGCGTGTTCCCTGACTCATTGGATTGGAATATATATCCTTGAAATCGGCCTTTGTAGCATTTCGCATTGCACCGGGTGTGTAATCTACCGGTCCGGCTGCCAAACGGATAAAAGGGAAGGTAACATCGTAAAGTGGCATGTCTCTTTCGATGGTACTCCACTTCATTTCCTCCATACCGAACACACTTTCGAAATTAATGATGTTCGGGTACGTACGGTTCAATCCTGTAGGTGTATAAAAACCATGCAAATCCATCGTCAATTTATATTTTGCAGTCATTTCGGCTATCCGATATGTCATTTCCACCGCTTTCTGATCATTTCTGTCTAAAAAATCGACTTTGAAACCCTTAATTCCCAATTCTGAATAATACTTACAGGCTTCTTCCAACTGTGCATCGAGCACATTAAACACTGTCCACAGAATAACACCTACTTTTTTGTTACGGGCATAAGTCACCAATTCAGATAGATTTAGTTCCGGAATAACCTGCATCATATTTCCCGAGCTCGGTTTGTACCAACCTTCGTCCAACACAACATACTCAATTCCATTCTCAGCAGCAAAGTCAATATAGTGTTTGTAAGTGCTCATATTGATGCCGGCTTTGAAATCAACGCCCGAAATGCCCCAGTCGTTCCACCAGTCCCAAGCCACTTTACCACCTTTTACCCAGGAAGAGTCACCTATGCGGTTTGGAGTTGCCAGTGCATACACCAGATTATTAACCGGCATATCGGTATCCTTTTCACTCACAGCCAGTACCCGCCATGGGAATGCGTGGGTTCCGTTTACTTTTGCAATATTTTTTCCACGTCCTGTAACATACTCTTGCTTTCTCCAGGCGTTTTGATTGGTAGCTGATGGCAATTTAGCAAAAACACCTTTCAGGCTTTTCCCTGCACCTTGCGATTGAACAAACATGCCCGGATAAGATTCCAAGTCCGATTCCAGAATGGTCAATTTCAAACCCTTTCCATAATCAATTGTAGCCGGCAAAAACGCAGGGATTGTGCTGGTCATCGAAAGAGGTTTTACATCGTAGGTATTCTGAAAGGCCATAGCAAAAGGGTCATTTTTTCCGTTACAATAAGATAGACAGCACCTATAATCTGTATCGAAATTAAATTCGGCAATCTCATTTTGTATCTCGATATCCGTTTTGAAAGTCGTATAGATCCGATAAGCCATCCCTTCATCGTAAGCCCGGAATATCACACCGTAATTTCCTTTCAGCTTTATATTTACTTCGTGATACGACGTACTAAATGAATCAAATCGATAGTTTGGAGATACGATATTTTCGTTGATGTCCCTCGTTTTTGTTTGTTGCAACTTTGGCATTTTACCCAGTAATTCACCATTTGTCAATTCAAGACCAATATGCGCGTTCCGTATCAGATTTGTTTTGCCTGATTGCAATGAATAGCTTAGCGTATCGCCAAGTCGAATTGATAATTCTAACTTACCGTTGGGCGATTGTATTTCTATTTTTCTATCAACTGCTCCTGCATAATTTACATTTGTAACCAGCAACAGGTAGATAAGAATAACCAAAATGTTTTTTTTCATCGTTTTTCTGACTGATTAAAATTCAACGTATAACTCATCTTTTTCTATTTCACTTTCCATTCAATGACTCCTCCCGATTCTCCATTTTGCAGTTTTGCCACTATTTTCAAGCCTTTTGTTTTTACAGGGGTAAAGTCCAGACTATTGTATTGATCTCTCAAAGTAGTGTAATCACCCTTGGCCTCAACTTCTTTCCAGTTTTCGCCATCTTTGTAATACAACTTCCAACTTTCCGGCACACGGTAGTTACCATCATAGTGATCAAAATCTAACCAGTAAACCTGCACATTAGATACTGTTTCTTCTTTTTCAAATTCATAAGCGAGGGTTTCAGGCGTTCCTCTTTTCATCCACCAGTAATGGTAGGGTTTGGATATATCAGAAGAACTTTTCGGTTCCCATTGATCATTAACTCCCCAGGTCGATTCTTCAGGAGAAGAAATCAGCGGTGCATCATTTTGAATAGGTGCTTTCATAACCACAGTTTGTGCTTTGGAAGCGATAGTTGGCTCGGGAGTTGGTTTTGCATACGCGGCCGAAGTTGGAATCCATACTGCCATTTCATTGGCACCACGGTTGTTCCATGTAGAATAGGGAACAGCAGTGAATGGAACATCTTTTTCTGTTAGCTGATTATTTTCGCGTACAATTTCTTTGGCTGTTCCTTTCAACGTTACGACTCCGTTCAGCAGACCTTTTTGAAAAGTATATTCAAACTTTGCATCCTCAGGAATGTATTTGTTGAATACATGTTTATCGCCCATATCAACGCCTTCAATACAATACACAACAGGACCTCTCTGGATAGCAAGTTTACCCTGATCGTCTTTTGCCTTATCGTTAGCCTGAATGCGGCGAACCGGCATTGGCAATTTCAATTCAACTATATCACCACTTTTCCATGTTCTGGTTAAGGTAACATACCCATTTTCAGGCTTGGTAGAAATTGGTTTTCCATTTACTAAAATTGTGTACTCCAACGATGTTTGGCGTGCAAATTTGTACAAGTCTGTAGGCACAACCTGATTATTTGCCCAACCCGGGATGCGCAATTTAATGGCAAAAGCAGCCGACTTTAAAGGAGTAACTTTGATTTTTATATCCCCATTCCATGGATATTGGGTGATTTGGTTTAATTGTACCGAATTAGTTGCTGTTTTTACTTTTCCATTACTTTGTACATAGAGGTTCACGAAAATATCATTCGCAATTGTGGCATACATATAACCCGGTGCCGAAGCTACAAAGCGGGTAATGTTTCCCGGACAGCATGCGCAACCAAACCATGCCTGACGCTCGTGCTGTCCCATCGATTCGAGGGGATTATCGTAAAAGAATTTATTACCACTGAGCGAAACTCCGGAAATGACTCCGTTATAAAGCGCACGTTCCAACACGTCGATATATTTAGCATCACCTGTAGCCAAAAACATGCGTTGATTCCAATACACATTGGCTATGGCAGCACAAGTCTCGGCATATGCGGTTTGATTATTCAGCTCATAATTAGGTCCAAATCCTTCGCCTTGAGGTCTTGAACCAATACCGCCTGTAATAAACATTTTTTTGCCGGCCATATTCTCCCAAATGTGCGTAAATGCATGAAAATAAGCAGTATCATTGGTAAGTGCAGCCACATCGGCTACTCCCGAGTAAAGATACCCGGCACGTACAGCATGCCCTTTTATTTCGGTCTGTCGCAGAATAGGCATATGATCCTGACTGTATTCGCTTAAATGGTGTCCATCCGTACCCCTACCGGTTTCTTCTACAAAATACTTGGCCAAATCGAGGTATCTTTTAGTGCCTGTTATTTTATATAATTTAGCTAAAGCCATTTCCACTATCGGGTGTCCGGATGGGCGGTGTATCTGACCTGCGTTTGGACCAAAAACAGTACAAATCAAATCAGCATTTTTGATAGCTACATTTAATAAACTTTTTTTGCCTGTGGCTTGATAATGTGCAACTGCTGCTTCGTAGAGATGGCCACAATTATACAATTCGTGGCTGTTTATTTTTTCCCAACGGGCATTGCCCCACCATCCGGAGAGTCGGGTACATTTGTTGGTAACACAAGTGGTGAGGTATCCATCCGGTTCCTGTGCTGACCGAATAAGGTTTATGACGCTATCGAGATAGGCATCCAGTTTTTTATCATATTTCACTGCCAGCGAATAGGACGCTCCTTCAATAATTTTATAGGGATCCGTGTCGTCAAACGAGAAATCACCTTTGTGCTCTCCTTTGATTAATTTCCCCGCTAAGGCAAAATTATCGAAGCGTCCGTTTTTCTCACATTCTTTAAATGCGGATGGAATAGAGATGGTACGATTTATCTCGAGGCGTGGTGCCCAAAAATTATCGGTAAAATGCACTTCGGAGAACGAAACTTGTTTTATACGTTCCTGCGATTTGTTTTCTGCCGGACAGTGGATAAAAAGTCCGGCTGCAATACCCAGTAATATTGGGCGTAATGTTACTTTCATAAAATTAGATTTTCTTGTTTGCAAATTAACACAACATTTATTATAGTCGATAGAACAATAATCTATTTTGATAGCAATATCGTCTATAAGTCGTTTTCTATGCTGTGATTACATGATATATGAGTCTTTGGGGAGCATAGCTCGTTAATTATTCTATTGTTATGCCGTATACTGATAGATTTATTTTTTGTTCAGAGACAATCGAACCATTAACACTCCGTGAACAGGGATTGAGTAGCTGGTACTTGTTTTTGTGGTACCAATATCTTTATGCTTCCATAAGTCGCGAATTGTGTATTCATTTTTATTGACATTTATATCTGTAGCAAAATACATGATGTTTTTTTGCCAGATGTAATCCAGGTTCCATTCCTTATCTGCCCGATTCAGAAAACAAACGGCAACCTCACCACTGGCCAATGGTTTTGCCCATATTTCGTGCTCTCCCATATCCATAAATCTACGGGCTTGCTGTCCTAATTTATCCTGATTTATGGCAATAACTTCTTTATTTGTCAAAATTTCCAGCGTTTCTTTGTTCATAGAACGGAGATCATTTCCAGCCATCAAAGGTGCAGCAAGCATCGACCACATCGAAAAATGTGTAATATACTCATCATGCGTCATGCCCCCATTGCCAATTTCCAACATCTCCGCATCGTTCCAATGACCCGGACCGGCGTAAGGATATAAATCGGCAAGCGTATCTATTATTTCAAGCACTCCTACTCCACCCCAGTCGAATCGGCATTGGTAGCAATCTCGGATGTCGGCAGTAGTCCGCCACAAATGCCCTATACCTTTACCCCATTTCCATGGCTGACTTTCGCCCCACTCGCAGATGCTGAAAACGATAGGACGACCGCTCGCCTTTAGCGCATCACTCATGGTTTTGTAAGCAGCTTCGGCCTTTTGTCCTTCGTTGGAGCACCAGTCGTATTTCAGATAATCAACACCCCATTTTGCATATTGCCGGGCATCCTGAAATTGATAACCGCGGCTTCCCGGCCTACCCTGACAGGTTAAAGAACCTGCACATGAATAAATGCCCAATTTAAGTCCTTTGCTGTGAATATAATCGGTGAGTGATTGAATACCATTCGGAAAACATTTCGGGTCAGCTATAATATTGCCCGCAGAGTCACGCGATATCTGCCAGCAGTCGTCAATAACGATGTATTCGTATCCTGCATCTTTCATTCCCGATGTTATCATCCCATCAGCCACTTCACGCAGCAGCTTTTCACTAATGTTGCAACCAAACTTATTCCAACTGTTCCAACCCATGGGTGGTGTGGCGGCAAGTGTATTGAAAATTGAATCTTGTTTATTTATCTGCTCTCCAAAAAAAACTTGCGACTTTACAGTCACGACAAAAAGACAAAGTGATAGTACAATTAATTTTTTTTTCATTGAATTGATAAATGATTGATTCGGCAGTTCGTTTTTCGGTTTGTTTTTCAATATGCAAAACAACAGAAAGTTTGTCCGCCGCCACTGCAATATAGTCCATATCTATGAAAAAATAATCCAAATAGACAATTGGGCTAAAATCATTTAAAAGTCATTTATACCACCATTTTAGAGCTAATATTGGACGATTTTCTCATGTTTGTGGATTATATTTTGGCTTTTGATAAATAATTGTAGTAATATTGTGCTGTCTTTTACCGAAAATCATAATTACATTTATCAATGAGAAAACAGCTACTTATTATCAGTATTTTATTCCTATTTTCCCTCGCAAGTACTATAAAAGCAGTCGAGTTCAGTTTCCGTCATTACAAAGCCGAGGATGGTTTGGTATTCAATACCGTTCGCTGCATTATTCAGGATCGTTCGGGTTTTATTTGGTTTGGAACCGAGGATGGTTTAAATAGGTTTGATGGACATTCATTTAAAGAGTTTCGCAGTTCCAAAGCTTCCACAAACTTTATGAGAAGCAACTATGTGAGTGCTTTACTGGAAGACAACAATGGGAACATCTGGATTGGAACAGATAATGGAGTCTCTGTTTATAATTCTCTTACCGAAAAGTTCACGAGCTTCAATACAAAAGCCGACGGAGTATGCATTACTTCGAGTGTAAACAATATAATGGCAGACAAGTCCGGGAATTTATGGTTTTCGACTTACGGGCAGGGAATTTTTCGTTATCGAATCTCAACAGGAAAATTAGAGCAATATCGAATCATAAACCAACGCGGTGCATTTGAAGCTTATGATTTTATAAATTATATTTACGTTGATAAGTCCGATAAAGTCTGGGCGGCTCCAAAGACACCACGAAATCCGCTTGTCCGCTTCGACCGCACTAAAAACAGTTTTCAGGTGGTTGATATTATTCAGAAAGATATCCAACAAAAGGAATTTTCAATCTATAAAATTTTCGAAGATTCGAAGCATAATCTGTGGTTAGGAACCTGGAACACCGGATTATTTAGATTTGACAAGAAGTCAAATACTGTAACTAAATTTTTGTCTCCCGAATCGCAAGGAGGTGTCTTGCATATTCACGAGATAAGCGAATACAGCCCCGAAGTGCTTCTGATTGGTTCGGATGATGGATTGAGTCTTTTCAATACGCGAACAAATTCACACCGTTTATTTACGTCCAGTGAAATAGATCCTTCGGCACTTTCCGACAAATTTATTTATCCAATTCTTAAAGACCGTGAAGGAGGTATCTGGATAGGTACTTATTTCGGGGGTGTAAATTATTTATCGCCTAACAGTGGTCTTTTTGAGCGCTACACCCACTCGCGCTATTCCAATTCGGTAAATGGAAATATAATTGGTCGGTTTACCGAAGATAAAAATGGAAATATCTGGATAGCATCCGACGATGGCGGTTTAAATTGCCTGAACACACAAACAGGACATTTCTCGGCCTATCTTCCTCAACCCGGCAGAAACAGTATTTCCTTTCACAATGTCCATGCACTTTGTTGGGACAATGATAACCTGTGGATTGGAACATATTCAGCGGGTCTTAATGTATTGGATACCCGAACTGGTAAATTTAAGCTTTATAATTCGGAAGAAGGCAATCCCAAAACGCTTGATGGTGGCAGTATTTACGAGATTTTTAAAGACAGGAGTAACAGGATGTGGGTAACAAGCATGTCGGGGGTTAACCTTTACAACCGTACAACCGATAATTTTACCCGAATAAAATACTTCAACGCGCCCACCATCGACATCACGCAGGACAACAAAGGCCTGATCTGGTTTGCCACTCAGGGTAAAGGGATATTCAGGTTAAATCCGCAAACAAATGTGTGGCGAAACTATACAAGCACTGAGAGCAAAGGCTCATTGCCCAGCAATCAACTGAATTGCATTACCACCGATAGAAAAGCTCAACTTTGGGTGGGTACAGCCGATGGGCTTTGTCGTTTCGATTATTCAAAAGATTGTTTTGTTCGAATTCCAATGAACATCCCCAGCAATGCGATTTGCTCTATCATCGAAGACAATGAAATACTTTGGCTCACAACTTCGAAAGGATTGATTCGTTACAACACATTGAATGGTAATTGTCAGGTATTTACACGTAGCGATGGCTTGCTGAGCGATCAGTTTATTTTTAATTCCGGATTCAAAAGTTCGAAAGGTAAAATTTATGTGGGAACTGCCAATGGTTTTAACGCCTTTTGCCCAAAAAATCTGGTTACGAATAGCTTTTTACCTCAGGTTGCCATCACTAACCTTGAGATATTCAACAAAGATGTAAAAGTTGATGCTAACGGTCCACTAACACAATCCATTGGTTCCATGAAACAGATTGATTTGTCGTATAAAGATAATGTCTTTAGTATTGGATTCGCAGCTCTTAGCTACATTACTCCCGAGAAAAATATGTATGCCTATAAGCTCGAAGGTTTTGATAAAGACTGGAATTATGTGAACCGACAAAATAAAGCTACGTATACCAATTTACCTGCGGGCGAATATACTTTCCGGGTAAAAGCATCAAATAATGATGGACTCTGGAATGAGCAGGGTGCGTCAATCGTAATCGTAATTCATCCACCCTTCTGGCTCACTGCAGGTTTTAAATTCCTATACTTCCTTCTTGCATTGGCGGGTTTGTATCTATTATTAAGAACTTCAAGATTACGAACAAAAAAGCGTCACGACGAAGAAATAAAGGAGCTGAATCAGGCAAAAGAAAAGGAATTGTACAACACAAAAATTCAATTCTTCACCATGATTGCACACGAAATCAGAACGCCCGTAACCCTTATTATCGGACCGTTGGAGAAAATCATGACCACTGTTACTTCTTTTTCCGACAGTATCCGAAACGATTTAAATATTATCGATCGCAATAGTCAGCGGCTACTTCATTTGGTAAATCAACTTCTCGATTTTCGGAAAGTGGAGCAAGGTGCTTTAGTACTAAACTTCACCCGTCAGAATATTTACAATTTGCTTCACAATATCTACATTAGGTTTAAACCGATGATAGAACAGAATCAAATTGAGTTTACATTTCTTTGTCCCGATAAAGAATTTGAAGCAGTGCTCGATCAGGAAGCTATCACAAAGCTGGTGAGCAATTTGCTGACCAATGCCATGAAGTTTACCAAAAATCAGATTATCATGTCATGCACAACGTATCCCGGTCCGGGAACTTTCGAAATTCGCGTACAGGATAATGGTAATGGCATTTCGGATGATGAGAAGGCTAAAATCTTTACTCCCTTTTACCAAATACCTTCGGGTAACAAACCGGGTACCGGCATTGGACTATCCTTGGTAAAAAGCCTTACCGACGCTCATAATGGTACGATTTCTGTTGTTGATGCCGTTCCGCAAGGAGTAATATTCAGTGTTACTTTGCCTATGGAAAATAGCGGAGTGATAGTTGACGAAACGCAACAAGAATCTCAACATCTGACTTTGCCTGCAAACCTGAACATTCTTCCCGAAACAATTCTACACAATGAAAACGTTAAGACGAATAAACCCGTACTGCTGATTGTTGAGGATAATGCCGATATGCGTAACTTTCTATCCAATAACTTTATTGACGAATATAATGTTATTTCGGCTCAAGACGGGTTAGAAGGATTAGAATTGATCAAAAATAATGAATTAAGCCTTATTATTAGCGATCTGATGATGCCCCGAATGGATGGATTAGAGTTCTGCAAGGCCATTCGATCCAATATTCTATGGAGTCATATTCCTATTATTTTATTAACGGCAAAAACAGACCTGAGCTCTAAAATTGATGGACTTAATCTTGGAGCCGATTCATACATCGAGAAACCATTCTCCATTCAACATTTAAAAGCACAAATAAATAATCTGATTGAATCCAGAAAGTTATTGCGTAAAAGATACTCCGAAATGCCTTTTGTGGCTATAACCACTATTGCAGGAAACTCGGCTGACGAACAATTTCTGAGCAAAGTAAATGAGATTATTGAGCGTAATATTTCGAACGAAGACTTTTCTATCGACCTGCTGGCCGAAGAACTTTGTATCAGTCGTTCGGGCTTATTTGCAAAGATTAAAACACTTGCAGAGATTACCCCAAACGAACTAATCCAATTGATTCGTCTGAAAAAAGCAGCCGAGTACCTGGTTCAAAAGGAATATCGGATCAATGAGATTGCCTACATGGTTGGATTTAATAATCCATCTTATTTTAGCAAATGTTTTCAAAAACAATTCGGCGTACGTCCCGTAGATTTTGTGAGTCGTTACACCGAAGCAAATTCTCTATAAATCGAATGCAAATTGAACGATTATCGTTTGACTTTCGCGCACAAAAAAAGAGACCCATTTAGGTCTCTTTTTCACTTTTAGCGGAAGCTGCGAAACATGAATCCAGTAGCTTTTATCCCTATATATCAAAATTTTAATCTGACATTAAATCTCACCATTACGATTAAGTTGCTTAATTTTTGTCTTTTTTGGCAACCCATGACTTTACGTTGTCATACAATTATTTCGTACAAAATATACACAATAGTTTGGGAATCAACAAAAGCTGATTAACTTTTCATATAAACTTACAAGTACGCTCGTATTATTCAAATTAAATTATTCTATTTATAGCCTTACAAAATCAGATTCAATACTATCAATTAAGTGTTCGTCAATCTTCAATTCGGTAGCAAACTCCCTAAATTCACCAACAGCATTGCTTACCATATCAATTAAAGCCTTATAATCCTGAATATCGTTTCGCTGAGCTATCGTTTCCAAATCTTCGCGGGTTATATCTTCATTTTTACCATTTATGGTAATTGAATGCCGGTTCATATATGCCGGAGCGGTAAGATCAACTCCATAAGTCAAATCATAAGCCGGAGACAAGCGCCATACACCACCAGGGGTCATGCAGAAACTGAAGTTTTTTGAATGGTCATCCACATTACGTGCAAGCACATTAAACACCATCCGCAGATATTGTTGCCGGCTATCCTCGTACGGCAAATTAAGCCTGCGTATTACAGCAAATAAATCTTCGTAACTGTCACTACCTGGTAACACAGCGGCTAATGTTTGTATATGTATGCGGTTATTACCAACACGATCAAATCGACGGGTAAGAAAATGGGTGATATTTCCGTATGAACGCAATTCGGATGGCATCATATTTATTCCCGCAGCCAAAGCCATTCGGTAATAAACATATTCCAACTTGGCCAATGGATAGGATGAATTATCATCATACTTAAGAATAGTTAGCCATGCTCCTATTCATCACCTACGGTTATTGATATCTCTATATTTACAAAAAAAGCTATTTTTGCACAGATAATCGGATAAAACTCGATTATCTGTGCAAAAATCACTATATTTGCGCCATACATATTTAAAATAAATAAATGGCAAATACGGATATCCTAAAGCAATTTGGAATTATTCCATTTGACACAGCTACATTGACCGGGGTACTTAATGATTATAAGTCACCTAAGGATAAGAGAGCTTCGCTAAAACAAGCAGAATTTTTGATTCGTTTGAAGCGGGGACTCTTTGTCGTTGCGCCGAAGTTGCAAAATAAACCCTTATCAAAAGAGTTGATTGCAAATCACCTTTACGGGCCATCATATGTATCCCTTCAAACTGCACTTTCATTTTACGGATTAATACCTGAGAGGGTTTATAGAGTTAGCTCCATGACCATCAAGCGAAGTCGAAATTTCACAACTCCGCTTGGAGATTTTGACTATATAGGCATATCCAAAGAGTATTTTGCAATAGGTGTGCGGCAAGAAATTGTAAATAATGAATACGCTTATCTAATTGCCAGTCCCGAGAAAGCCATATGCGATATGATTGTACAAACAGCCGGATTAAAATTACAATCAGTTAAAGCAATGCAAGTATACCTTGAAGAAGATATGCGAATTGATTTATCTGCAATAGACCATTACGATGTGGAGATTATCAAAGAGTGTATTGCTGTAAGCAAGAAAAAAAGAGAACTGACATTACTTTATAAATTACTGCAACAATGAACATATTTGACACCATGTTATCTCGCTATGAGATAAAAACGAATGATGATTACACCAACGCCTTACATGAAGTCATGCAGCAAATTGCATTGGCAGGACTTTATAGAGGTGGATTCTTTGAACATGCAGCATTTTATGGGGGCACATGTCTTCGAATATTTCATCAACGGCAAAGGTTTTCGGAAGATATGGACTTTTCGTTATTGCAGCCAAACAAAGAATTCATGCTGGAAGACTACTTTCAGTCAATAATAAACGAGTTCACCGCACTAGGAAGAGAGGTCGTTATCAATAAAAAGGAGAAGAAGAGTCAATCAAATATTGAATCTGCTTTCCTTAAAGATGACACAGCGATATACAACTTGCAATTCAGAACGGAACGCAGCGTAAAAATAAAACTAGAACTGGATCTAAATCCGCCCTTAGGATTCTCAACGGAATCAAAGTTGCTTTTGTTGCCTTATTCTTTTATGACCCGCTGTTACAGCATGCCTAGTTTATATGCCGGTAAAATGCACGCTCTGCTTTTCCGAAAATGGAATACTAGGGTAAAAGGACGTGATTGGTATGATTTTGAGTGGTATGTAAAAAATAACATACGATTAGACTTTACTCACTTCAGTGAACGAACCCGGCAATTTGAATCTCAAGATTTGGAACAAATGTCGACTGAATCATTTAAAAAATTATTAAAAGAAAAGATTTCCAACACAAACATAGAGTTGGTAAAAGCGGATGTAAAACCTTTTCTCAAAGACTCAGGACAACTGGACATTTGGTCAACAGATTATTTTGTACAACTGGCTGATATGATTGTCTTTGTTTAATTCTGATTGAGAAAGTGTCTTTTTTTTACTAAACAATCTTTTTTACAATAAAACGCAAACTATCTACCCTATCAACCTTCAATCTTAAGCAGTTTTTCTCCTGCATTCAGCTTTTTCAACCTGAGTAATGCTTCAATATAATAATAATCTGCATAAATAATAGATGCATCTATTTCGGAATTATTTGGCCAATGTCCGGTAGAATGAAGTAAATACGATGGGGTGCTTTGACCACTTAAATATGCAGGAGTACTTAAGTTTTTGAGCATTTTCACAGCATCATTCTTATATTTTATTCCTAAATCACCATCCAAATAGGTCGACATTTCAAGCAATGCAGATGCTACTACACAAGCAGCTGATGCATCTCGCGGTGCATTTGGTATTTGAGGAGCATCGAAGTCCCAATAAGGCACTTCATCTTGTGGTAATCTTTTTAGATAGGCATCGGCCACTTTCTGTGCAAAATCGAGGTATTTCTTGTCATGTGTTTCACGATAACAAACTGTAAAACCGTAGATGGACCAACCCTGTCCGCGAGCCCACATGGATTTATCGCTATACCCCTGATGAGTTATTCCCTTGATAAACTTACCTGTAATTGTGTCGTAAAGTGCTACATGGTAGCAAGAATAATCTGGTTTAAACTGATTTTTCATGGTATGATCGGCATGAGAAACAGCAATATCATACAGCTTTTTGCTACCACCATTTTTTGCAGCCCAAAATAAAAGTTCCAGATTTATCATATTATCAATAATCGTATTGTGCGGCCAGTCATTTAATTCAATCTGACGAGGCCACGACAAAATAGTTCCTACCTTCGGATTATACAAGGTGGCAAGTGTATCTGCCGTATTTAACAACACTTTTTTATAGGCTGCGTTACCTGTTAATCGATAGCCATTACCAAAACATGTGAATACAAGAAATCCTAAATCATGATCGTAAGCTGAAGTATGCGATAAGAACTCCAACGACTGTGTATATCTCTCAGCCTCCAGTTTAATTTGGGGATCCTTTGTGTTTTCAAAATCATACCACAACACACCCGGCCAGAAGCCGGAAGTCCACTCTTCTTTTGTGGCCTTACGACAGCTCCAGGTGTTCGAACCTTTGAGGATATTCCTTGGCATCATGGTATAATCGATAGCTGAATCTCCCTTCAATTGAGTCAATGTACGTTGAGTTTGCGACGCACAATAATCAAGTGACTTTGTTACATCCAGCGATTCAACTTTTAATGAGTTACATGAAACTAACAACATGAAACCCAAACCAACAATCATCTTATTCATAAACATTTAATTATTTTACTGTTTTCAAAAAGAAAGCGCAATAAGTCAGATAAAGTGCACTAATCAGAATTACAATTACAGAACCAACCTGAGAATAAAAAGCATCTGACAAAAGCCCCATAAAGAATGGGATAACTGCTCCACCAAACACTCCGGTAATCATCAAACCTGAAATTTCATTTGCCTTGTCGGGGCGTACCTGAATGGCTTTGGCATAAATGATTGGAAAAACATTGGCAATTGTAAATCCAACTATCGCAAACAAAGCAAAAATGGCTATTTTACCCGGGATAAATAATAAAGCAGCTATTGCTAAAACTGCAATAAGTATATTGACTTTAAAGAATTTATCAGAGGAGAATTTTGATAATAAAATAGCCCCGAAAAATGCTCCTGCTGTACGAAAAGCGAAATAGGCACTCGGACCAAAACCTGCATCGGCAGCTGAAAGACCACATCGTTCCATCAAAATTTTAGGAGCAGCTGTATTTAAACCCACATCAACACCAACTACGAAAAGAATCCCCAGAAACAGTTGAAGAATCCGTATATCTGCCAGCAAACGAATTACCTCCCCAAAGGTTGACGCTTTACCTACAACCGGCTCTTCTTCAATTGGAGTAGCCATTAACCAAATGGTTGACAACACAGTAACAACTGCATAAATTGGGAAAATCAATTGCCAACTCCCTAATTGATTGGCTGCAAAAACGGCAATGAATGGTCCGCAGAATGATGAAATGGCCTTTACGAACTGACCTGCAGTAAGACTACTCGTGAGCTTATCACCTTTAACCACATTAGTCAAGAGTGGGTTTAACGAAACCTGAAGTATAGTATTTGCAATACCCAGCAGAGCAAATGCAATGAGCGACATGGCAAAAGTGTAGCCAATTAATGGGAGAAACATAGCTACCACAGTAATTATATTGCTCAGCAAAACTGTTTTTTTACGTCCTATTTTATTCATCAAAATTCCCGTAGGAACAGAGAACAGTAAGAACATTGAAAACAGTGCCACAGGAATCATGTTTGACATGGTATCGCTCAATCCAAAATCAGCTTTTACATGGGTAGAAGTAATTCCCACCACATCGCAAAATCCCATAATGAAAAAACCAAACAGTACCGGAAAAATTTTTGAAATTGAATTTTCGTTTTTCATGCGTAATCATTCTTATATTATTTCATATCTCTTTTATTTCGGTGTAGTTCAAACCAACACAAATTCTTTTGATCTTTGGCTTTATTCTTTTACAATCCGTTGAATGAGCATATCTTACAAATAATACGAAAGCAACTCCGAATACACTCAATCAGCAACACGTATTTATCAAAATAAAAAACGAATGCAGTTGACCTGCTTCAATGCCGGCGTTGTAAACTCATCGCATTCTTATTATTGCAAGAGTATCGGATATAAATACGAAGCGGATTAAGTTTTCACCTAATCCGCTTTACTTTTATAACTAACAATTTATATTATTTACCTTTTCGTCGTTTCTAAAATATATAAAGCCACTCCCCCACTTGCTTTTAAGTCAAAGTTTAAAACGTCACCGCCTTTAATTTTTCTCTCGGTAACGCCAACTTTAGTGCGTGTTTGAATTTTATCATCATCCTGATATATTTTCACCATGTATTTCTTTCCTTTTTCAAGAAAAGCGGTTGGAATGGTGATGGTGCGGGCTTTTGTATTGGTAATAGAGCCTATAAACCATTCGTTTCCACTTCGGCGGGCAATAGTAATTAATTCGCCCACCTGACCATCAATCACTTTTGTATCGTCCCAAACAGTTTTTACCTTATCGAAAAATTCAATCTCAGGCTCACCCTGATAAGCCGACGGTTGGTCGTACCAATACATAAACTGAATAGGGCTGTAATACACCACCGACAAAGCCAGTTGATGAGCGTGTGTATTTTTAACTCTATTATTATAGTAACAGATGGTATAATCGGCAGGCCCGGCCAAATAGCGGGTAAATGGCAAAATTGTATTGTGATCGGCATCAGGCATCTCTTCATTTCCGCGAACACCTTCCTGCGTCATCAGGTTGGGATAAGTACGGCTGAAACCAGTGGGGCGGTATTCGTCATGAATATCCACCATCATTCCATACTCGGCACATTTCTTTACCGCTTCGTGCAACCATGTTGTCCAACGTTGGTTGCCTACCTGCACAAAACCAAACTTGATTCCTTTAATTCCCCATTTTTTGTAGAGCGGCAAAATAGAATCCAACTGTTGAATCAATGCACGTTGATTCACATACAACCAGAGTCCGATTCCTTTGGTAGCCGCATAAGCTGATAATTCAGGGATATTGAAGTCTTTGGTTTCAGAAACTTTTCGGGCATCCGAACTCATTTTCATTTCGGGACCATACCAACCCGCATCGAGGTGAATGTATTGCAAACCACGTTCAGCAGCAAAGTCAACACACTTTTTTGCATCTGCTTGAGTCATTTTTGCGACTCGTATAGCTTTCCCCGGTTTAATCCACGACACATCCTGCAACTTATTTCCGGGATTCAGATTGAAAATAATATCTTTATTCGCAATTAAATCTGTAGGCTTTTCACCCACCATAATTACACGCCACGGCGTTGAATAAGCCGGAATCACATCTACACTGCTGTAAATAGTAGCTTGCAACGTATTGGGTTTTGTGGTGTTGAGACTCAACTTCATACGGGCGTAATCCGTCATCTGAGCTTCGGCCAAGACTACTGACAAGCCATTTGTTAGTTTGAGCGTCAATGGACGTTCGCTTTGTCCTTTCCAGTCTTTCAATGGCAATAATAAATAAGGTCCCTGTGCCCATGGTTCATAGTACGCCAGTGTTCCTTCGGGCATTGAGAATTGCGTTTGCTCACCTACAATATGCAAAAACAAACCATTGCTCGGTTCCGGAAATTGATAGCGCACCGCAACTCCCTCGTTATAGGCGCGAACAATGAGGTTCATAAAGTAACTTCTGTTTTTATCATAACCATCGCCCGATGATTGAACTGGAGTTTCCCCTTTACGAAACGAAACAACCATCTCATTGTAGTTATTACGAATGGCGGTATGCTCTCCATAAACCGGTTTCCATGTTTCGTCGAACGAAGTGCGTTGTACTCCGGTAAAATTCAGATTCTCGCCCCACACCTTACAAGTATCGTTGGGAACAGCGAGCGCTGATTCGAAGGTTTGATTTTCGATCAATACACCCAGCTCCGATTCCTCAACAACCGGTTTTCCTCTGTAAGAAAGGGTGTAATACATTTGCTTTTCGCCAACAGCTATTTGCTTTTGGTAAAAGCTAAACTCATAAGCACCGTCGGGTGACGAGAGTTTCTGAAGTGTTTCTTTGATGATTTGTTGAGCACTGACAGAAAACGACAATAGGAATAAGCTAATTCCTGCTATTATTTTGTTCAAATTATTTCTTTTCATTGAATTTATTCATTTACAACAACTAAAACGTATACAACTATGAATACGAACTAGCTTTAAATAACACTTAATCAAAAGTTACCAATATTGCACCGACTTTAACTGAGATGGGATATCAATGTATTATCTTTTTCGGAAACAGTTTTGCTGAATAGGACTACTTTTCGGAAATTGCGAAAGTGATTATTAGTTTTGCGGTAGTCATTCTGAACTTTGCGAAATAGTTTCTGAAAACTGCGGTAATAGTTCTGATAGTTACGATATCAATTCTGCACTTTACTGAATAATTTTCGGAAAGTACGGAAATAGTTTTGATTCTTACGGTAATCATTTTGAACTATGCGGTATATTTTTCAAAAATTACGGAATACTTTATCTGAACTTGCGGAAGCTACTTTAAACTTTTAGGAACAAAAATTGGAAACCACTGAGGTGATTATAAACTCCGGGGCTTTCTTTATGATATAGCGATAGTAAAAAACAAACAATATCTTTTGAAATTCATTAAGAATCAAATCCTTCCTCCGATACATCGGGATGTTCCAAAAGGGAAGAAACCCTTCTCCCTTCGGAGACTTCCCTTAAAAAGGGAAGAACACTGGAGTTCGAGGGTTTACGTATTAGATGAAAAGTTTTACAATCTCATGTTTGTAAAAGAATACTTGATTTACAGACTATACACCTTCAGCCGACAATCCCGTCGAAATGGGGTGTTCGGAGTCTAATTACTTATTCGATTTGAATTGGATACGGCTGACTTGTTTGTACTGTGGACTGGTGGCACCGTAGAGCGACTTGATATATACTTTGGTGTCGAACGCAATGTCGAGCATTCCGTTAATGGGGTCGTAGAGCACTTTGTTGCGAGCAATGCGGGCGTTGCTCAGTGCTACAGTTGTGAGTACTGCCGCATCGTATTTCGCTTCCATAGTATCATGAAATGCCTTTATCGCCGGAGCTTGCAACTCCGGTTCGTTGGGTTGGAACTGCGGGATGTTTTGCAACTGGACAAAGAGCTTACCGAAGTTTGCCAACCGATTGTAGTAACCGGTTTGCGCAGCAGATATATATTTTTCTTCGGCTGAGGCACTCTCGCCCGGCAGTGGTGCTACTATTTCTTTTTTAGGGGTGGCTCTTTCGCCCTTTATTTTGCGGGCAATGGCCTGTACAGTCTTATCCATCAGGGCTGAACTTTCGGTAGCTTTGAGCGAGTTCACCAGACGGGTAGTAAATTTATTGAGCGGCTTATAAGCTATTTCGCGTTCGGCAACGGCCATTTTGAAGGGCGGAAGAACCATATTAAAATCGTAGATGCATTGTTTCGCCTTGGCGAGCAAGGTTTGCAAGCCTTCTACTTTAATAGCATCACGCGAGGGATTGTAATCCGGTTGGTAAGATAGCACATAAGCGACTAGTTCTTCGAAATTTGCTACATTCTTAGCGTGACCGGTTTCAGTTGTTTTACTCATACGTATTGGATTTTTTCGGTTTAGAGAATTGGTTCTTTTTTGTGTTTTGAAATCTTGTCTTTATAAGTAATGCTTTCGCAGCAAATGTAAAAAGATTTCTCGAATTGAGAAAAGCAGTCTCTTATGGTTTAAGATTATTTAGGGATCTTATCCTTAGGGTGCTTATGTATCTCTTTCAAAGCAATAAGCCTAAACAAAAACTTTAATTCGAAGATTGGAATGCGTTTCTTCGGCTTGGTGGTATTTGTGGGGTGATTTATTGACACCACTTAGGCTCTTTAAAGTTTTTAATAACTTTATCAGGAGTTTATGTTAAGTTAGAACTATTTTTAGTATGTTTGCGGGGCGAAAAAGATAGTCATATTATTAATTTTAGAGAATCTTCAAAATGCTTAAAAGAATTGCGACTATTAAGAACATTAGAAACTATCATAATTTCATTTGTGCTGATGACTTCGCTAAAAGAAATATAATTTATGCTCTTAATGGCAGCGGAAAAACCAACCTCTCACGATTTCTAAACACTTTCAAACAGCCAGATTTAAAAGCAGAGTGTTTTCACAACTTAAAATCGTTAGAAGCTAAAAAGAAAAAATTAGATATCGATTTCGAGCTCATATTTAATGAAAATGACGTAGTTAGCTATGCAAAACCACAACTTCCAGAAAAAGCTAAAATCCTAGTTTATAATAAAGAATTTCTTGATGAGAATATAAGCATTAATGATTTTTCTAAGAAAACTCATTCAGGTAATATTCAATTGGGTATTATTGGGAAGAATGAAGCAGAGATTAAACGTCTTACTAAAAGGTTGCAAGACATTAATGATAATGGCACAAAATTAAAAGACAAGTACACTAAAGAACTAACTGACATAGCAAATACACTACAGAAAATTACTAAAGGGAGAATTACTACTTTTAATGAATTTATCAAATATGAAAATCTCAATCAAAAGTATATTGATAGAATTATAAATCAAGATGAATTGAAATCTGCTAAGAATAAATTCGAAGCAATTAGTAAAATTGATGAAACAGATAAGATAAATACAAACTTATCAGCTATTACTCCTATTGATTGGAATGCTACCAAAGAAGTGATTTTTCTTTCTTTCAAATTTGAAGATGTTGAAAAAGAGGTAGAGAACCATATATCTAAAATTACGAAAAACTGGATACAATCAGGGTTGGTATTTCATAAAAGTGAAGACCAAAATAAGTGCCCTTTCTGCAGACAATCAACATCAGATATTCAAATTATTCGAAAATACAACGAATACATTGAATCTAAAAAATCAAAAACTATTGATATTATTGATGGACATTTAAAAAATATCAATTCTACCAAAACGATAATATTAGAAAATCAAAAACTATTAGACAACGGACTAACATTTAAAGCTCTAAAATACATCGATTTATTCAAGCTTAACAATGGATCATTTAACAACACAACAAACGACAAAACTATAATAGTACAATTAGACAAAATATCAAATTTCCTTATAACAAAAAAAGGAAATCTCGAACTTTTATTTCCAAAATCGGAAAATGAGGAAATAGAAAAAGTAATTTTGTCATTATCGAAGCAGATAGAGTCTACGAATAAGGTAATTGTCCAAAACAATACTACAATAAAGCAAATCAATACAAAAATAGCAGACACTGGGTCACTCAAAAGTGAACTTAGAAAGCAAATGGCACAATGGGCTTTAATCGAGTATTTTATCGAAAAGAAAGAAGAAATTGAAACGCTAAGAACTGATTATATCGACACTAAGGAGAAATTGTCTATTGAAAAAGCTAAGTCTCCTCAAAAAGAAAAAAAGGAACTCATCATAAAATTATTGAGAAAAACCTTATCAATGGCTGGACTAAATAAATACACTGTAAATGATGACTTTCATTTAATTTTAAATGCTGCTGTTGATATTGAATTTGATATTTCTGAATCAACAAATTTAGTAAGCGATGGAGAAAAAGCAGTAATTGCATTTGCTTATTACTTCGCATCTACAATTCAAGAAATTGAAAAGTTTGAAGATTTAGATAAGATCACATTAGTCATTGATGATCCTATTTCGAGTACTAGTTATAATTATCTACATGGGATCGGTATTATTCTAAAAAAAATGAATGCACTATTTCAGGATATTTTACAAAACAACGGAAATAATGTTCCTCAAGTTATTATTCTAACACATAATTTGCAATTTTACAATTTACTTACTTCTAACATATTCAAAAAAAATAGGTCACTTTTCTATTTACACTCGAAAGATGGAAATCCTTTTTTGCAAAAAGACACTAGCAATAAAAAACTTTCGGAATATATGACTTCCTTGGGACGAGTTTATTTATTCAGTAATGGAGAACTAGATGAGAACATTGGAAATGATATTAGAAAAGTTATTGAGACTATTTGTTCTTTCAATTTTCTTGAACTTTCACCAGAGAGCATAATTAAAGTTTTTAATGACGAAATAAAAACTGATTTAAAATTAATTGCAGATGACTATGTACACACAGACTTTAATAATTTTGAAGATCCTCTTCCATACACTGCATTAAAAGCTGCATCTGTTGAATTAATTACATTAATCAAATCCAAATATGAAGCACAATATAATCAAATTGTAGACAACTATTCTTTATAAATAATATTGAAACCTATTGTTTTTAATTTTTAAAACATCAAAACTAGCCTAAAGCTAGCCTGCGTGTTAGACAAAAGAAAAAAAACAGCATTGATCTTTCACCACACATGTAAATATAGACAATGTAAACTATTTTCCGCGACTTGGAAGTCGCGAGACCCGGGAAAGAGAAAGGCTTGAATTCATTTCGGAATTCAAGCCTTTCTGTTGTGAGGTGGCTATTTCTATTTTTGCTCTGCGGCAGAGGGTTTATAAACAAGTCCATCGACATACAGTCCTTCGTAGAAGCGGGCATAGTCGGAGTACAGCATATACCCGGGTTTATTCAGCTTTGGTGAAATTTCGGTGCCATTTATCTTCAGGCCTTCGAAAACGATATTCTTAATACTACGCTCGGGCGAATAGCCTTCGATAATGGAGAGATTGGCGTTTTTACCGTTGTAGGATACATTCTTGAAATAGACATTTTCGATGCCTCGTCCGGGTGCCAGCGCGTATTTTTTATTGAAGGTTACGCGGAGGTTCAGCAGTTGCCCTTGCTCGAAATCTTCCACACGTATGTTTTCGAAAACAATGTTTCGCGCCAGATTCTCGTCCGAGACATTAATGCTCATGCAGCCCTGATAGTTGACTTGCTTTTCGTCGTGGTTGAGAATATCGATGTTTTCGAACTTCATATTTTCAAGTACTTCGGATTTTTCTGGTTCTGAATTGCCATGCGTTCCTATAATTATAGGGTGAGCCACATCAGCCCAAAGGGTGGAATTGCGCACCAACACATTACGGCAGTCGCCATAGAATTTCCAACGATGCCCGTAAATGGCAATGCAATCGTCGGAGTTTCGCATAAAGACGCCTTCAATCAGCACATTATTATTGCAAAACAAGTCGATACCATCGCCCCAACCTTTTGAACTAAAGGATCGGATATTCTTTATCCTTACATTGGTGGATTGGCCGCTACAAACGGTATAGTGCGTTGGATTCAAAAAAACAAGATCTTCAATTTGAACATTGTCTGAGAAATTCACCCCTACACCATCATTTGCTTTGTAAACAATACCGCGGCCACAAATGCGCACATCCTTTACGCTATCGCAACTAATAGAAGCATTCAAAACAGCACCCCCTGCCAGATAGAGCGTCTTGCCACCAGGAACGTGGAGAATATTTTTTTTTATTTTATGAAAGCCCGGTCCGAAATATATCACGGAGTTGTCGTTAGGATTAGGCTTATAAGTCTCAGGTGCATTGGTGAAAATTTGCAGGTTATGAAAGATATCACCGTTCACTTCCAACGAAAGATTACAGGGTTTGGAGAGCGAGAACGTAAGCGTATTGCCTTTTATCTTCGGCTCAAAGCCATAAGACAACGGACGAATACGAGCCGTCTGAACTTTTCCACGGTTGTAGGTTACCGAAAACTCAACTGTCCCACTGAAGTCGAAATTCACCATCGAACTGCTGGTTACATGGTGCATATCCACCAAGGCTTCGTACTCGTACAAGTCCTGCCACTGCCCACCGGGCACGCGCACCTTCACCGTGAAATCGTTATTGTGAGGGATACTGTCAGAAGCCGGAAAAGTAATGATTTGCTGTGCACTTAAACAAAGCACAATAATGTTTAACAAAAAAAGAAGAACTAGTTTTTTCATTTCGAATTCAAGATAAATTAAATACTTCGGATGTCTATTGTATAATACGATTTTGCCGCCATTACACTTAATCGGAAGTGCAAAAAAAGAGTAGAAATCCGGTATTATTAATCGAACTGTTCAAAAAACAATGAAAACCCGAATGATTCTTACCACCGGATATCTTCAGGCAATAGTCTCCATGAAACTCAAAATGACAACGTAATTGAGAATAGATGTTGTTTTTCACAATATCTTATTTCCAATAACATGTACGCTTTTATCAATAATTATTTCGTTGTTTTGAGAACGATTGCAGCATCAGGCAACCCGATGCAGCTAACTGTCAACTTTATATTGCCTGCAGTGTGAGTACTTTTAAGCACTACCATAGCCTTTCCTTTCCATGCTTTTCGTGCACTGCTCACATAACTATCGGGGTCGTTGAGTCGGGCATTGTCCACACCGACAATCACTCCTTCCCCATCGACCTTGAAGCGGAGTTGATTTTCAGCATTGGGCTGCAAGTTACCCCTGGCATCAGTCAGCTCTACAATCACGAAGGATACATCCTGCCCGTTGGCTTGTAACTTCATTCGATCAGCTTTGAGAACAATCTTAGCTGTTGATCCTGCAGTTTTAAGCACTCTCGATTCCACTTCTTTATTTGCCACAACACCTACAGCTTTTAATACTCCTACAGCATAGGGCACCGCGAAGTCAGCTTTAAATTCCTGTTCTAAGGTTGTCTGTTTTTCGGCAATCAACTTGTCATTCAGGTACAGTCTTACACTCGGGTATTTTGAGTAAACTTCCACCTGCAGCTCTTTTCCTTCTTTCCCCGGCCATGTCCAACTTTCCCACGTTGGCCACACCGACCACATGGTTTCTTTTATTTGTCCATCATTAGGATTAGGCTCTTTTACAGCCATGTATAGTTTTTCTGTATCGTTCCAAAGCAAATTGCGGTAATGCGATATGGGTTTTCTCCAGCCCAACAAATCGACATCACCACAATAACCTCCATGCCACGGAAAGAAGTCCTGTTCCCAGTGTTCACCTTTGAGTTCGCCCGGATAGTACCAACGTCCGATACCTGACTCACCTAAATAATCAAGTGCAGTCCATACAAAGTCGCCAATCACATAGTCCTGTGTATGCACCGCCTTCCAGTTTTTAAAGGCTTCGCGGGGATACGACTCTGTTTGAAGAATGACACGAGATGGTACACGTTGATGATCTTTCTCCGCTTCGTGCAGCTGATAGTTATACCCGCATACATCATGTTCCGCCATCAACGAGTCGAACACTGCCCAGCCTTCACCCCATGTAGTCATAGCCGAGGTAACGGGACGAGTAGGGTCATTTTTGTGCACACAAGCCGTTAGCATCTTTGCTGTTTCCACAGCTTCGGGTTTTGTTCTTTCAATGATTTCATTCCCAATGCTCCACATTATAACAGAAGGATGATTTCTGTCTCGCAGAACCATTGACGCTAAGTCATGTTTCCACCATTCATTAAAAAGCGTGAAGTAATCGTGAGGATTTTTTTGTGTTTTCCAACCATCGAACGCTTCATCAATTACTAATAAGCCCAAGCGGTCACAGGCATTGAGAAAAGCTTCGGAAGGTGGATTGTGCGAGGTGCGTACAGCATTAAATCCGGCAGCTTTCAACTGTTGTACCCGACGCTCTTCAGCCCGATCGTAAGCAGCCGCTCCCAGACAGCCATTGTCGTGATGCACGCAGCCTCCGTTTATTTTCAGAGAGATTCCGTTCAACAGAAACCCTTTTTCGGCATTGAATTGAATGGAACGGATTCCAAAGCTGTTTTGAGTTTTATCCAGCGTTTTATTTCTTCTATTAATTGTTGTTTCTGCAATGTATAAAACCGGAGTTCCGGGAGTCCAGAGTTTTGGATTTTGTACTGTAATAGTCTGAAGAACTTCTTTCTCTGAATTGGGCTTTAATTCAACAGCTTGGTTGTTTAGTCCCACTTCTTTCACCGACTTATCAATCAACTTTGTGGAAAGGATGATGCTTTGTACCAGATTCGTTTCATTCTTCACCAGGGTTTTTACCTGTACGGTTGCTTTCGAAGTACTCACTTCAGGAGTGCTGATACAGGTTCCCCATTGTGCAATATGAACCGGGTTGGTTACATTGAGCCACACATGGCGGTAAATGCCCGAACCGCTATACCAGCGACAATTGATTTGTTGCGAGTTATCCACGCGTACTGCAATGGTATTTTGTTTATCGAATTGCAAGTATGAAGTCAAATCGTAGTAAAAAGAAGTATAACCATAAGGCTGAATGCCCAGTGATTGACCATTGACAAACACTTCGGAATTCATATATACACCTTCAAAGTACACCGAAATCTTTTTACCCTGCCATGCTTTCGGAGCTTCAAAACTTTTTCGATACCAACCAATGCCTGTCGGAAAATAACCACCGGCACCTTTTGTAGGATTGCTGAGTTCTGTTTTCCCCTCAACACTCCAGTCGTGCGGCAAATCCAGACTACGCCAAGCAGCATCGTCATAGCCGGGAGATCGTGCTTCAGGGGTATCACCCAGATTAAACTTCCATTTGTAATCGAATAGTTGCTTGCGATCTGTAGTAGTTTGTTTCTGAGCATTTACCCCCAGACAACCGGTTATTAATAATACTACAGCCAATAAGTAATTGTGTTTAAGCATAATATATAATATTATTTGAAATAAAGTTATGTTCTCCCTAACTAACAGTATATACAGCACATTTTAAAATTAGTGAACTAGCACCTTTTCTGCAAAAATGTACAGTGTATGAATCACACAAGAATAAACCGCGAGTTTGCATATTCTAATTCAGGGAATATACGATTTTCCAATCATCAGCTTATCACCCGTAAGATCCACTTCAAATAAGTGAGGAATACGTAGGTAGTGACCGTTTATGTCTTTATGACTATGCACGGACATCAGCCATTTACCTTCCAGCGTGCGAAATAGCATACCATGTCCAAAGTTGGGTGGTGTTAATGGCTTTTTTTGTTGCATCCAAGGTCCATCTAATGTTCCGCTCCGCGAATAAGCAACTCCCTGCGTGTATACATCATAAATCCAACTGGTCCAAATCATGCCTAGGCGTCCGGTACCAGTTCTGAACAAATAAGGCCCGTCGGTAACTTTGTTTGGTTTCTCCACACCGCTTTCTTTCTCCCTGCTCCAGGGCGAATCGCTGGCACGAAACAAAACTTTCCCTTCGCCCACAGAACCACTTAAATCGGATTTCAGCTCAATTTTCTCGATAGTTCCGTTCCAGTTTTGCAACCATTCATAGCAATATACCATGTATGGTTTTCCGTCTTTATCCACCCAAAAAGTTCCATCAAGCGTTGGCTTATTAACGGGTAGATAAATGGAATCCTGCATTGGAACATAAGTACCATCGGGTTTATCGCTTACCAGTACATGGCTGGCACGACGCTCAATTTCATTTCCACGATAGGTGCCAATATGAGTAGCACGGTTGGTAAAAGTGGCAAAATAATAATATTTACCTTTATACTGATGAAGTTCAGCTGCCCAAATCATGGGTTTTGGCCCCATCCACGAATTCGGGTCGGTTTGTACTACATTGTAAGGACCTTCCCATAGCTTTAAATCTTTACTTTTCCACATCAAACCACCGGTACCAGTCATGTAATACATGCTTGTTTTTGTATCTGCCAATATAAACGGGTCGCTTAACCGAATAGAATCCAACGGAATATTCTTTCGGACTTCAGTTGGTCTACTGCTTTGTGCATTGGACATAGAGAACTGCAGAATTAAAATAAGCAGTAGGAACGGTTTGTGTGTCTTCATAAATTTAAAATTATCAGCAACAAAAATAGACATATCAAATCAATTATATGAATACGATTCAATCAAAATAGTGCATATTTTTATCGATTCAACAAAAAAATCATTAAACCCTAAATATTCAACTCAAATTCACTACTTACACTCCATCTTCCAAACATTCCGGATTAAAAAAAGAAAACTATTGTAAGAAAAGGAAAACACCTGATTAAATAAAAAAACCAATAATCTTTATGCCCTTGCATTTAGATTATTGGTTAGTTAAATACTGATATTATCTTATAAATAGAATACCATTTTATATGCTGCTACTTTAGAATTACAGTCAAATCATTTTTAATATTTTACTTAGCGGAGTCAGAAGAGGTCAAATTCCAATACACTACATAGCGTTGTTGGTGAATAGCATACAGCGGTTTCAGGATGACATTTTCCTTCAAGGCTATGAAAGTCAGACCACTTCCCACAACTGAAATTATCGACTCCGAAAGATTAGCCTTGTTTAGTTTTAAATTATCAACAATATTAGTTGGCACATGGAAATTATAGGTATAATAATCGTTGTACAACTTTGGATTTGAAAATGGTGCCGGTTTTTCCATACCTTCAGTTCCCATAACTCCTGCGAGCACAATCGGACCATACGCTACAGCTGCTTTCTGAGCATTATCGGGTGTGGGAATCAAATGCAACTTCATAGCAAAGGTAATTTCTACTTTGTCACCTGTTTTCCATATTCGGTTTAATTCAATGTAACTTCCGGGCTTCTGCTTCAGGGTTATCAATTTGCCATTTACCTTTACCTTAGCTCCCCACACAGCCCAAGCCGGGTAACGAACTGCAAGGATAGTTGGTACTTTATCGGCATTTTCAATGATCAAGCTGGTTGTTCCGTTTTCCGGAAAAGTTGTTTCCTGTCTTAAAATTAAGCCTCTTTCTTTCCATGTTAACACTGAAGGAATAAACAGATTTACGTACAAAGCTTTATCGGTGTGATAATAAATAGCTTCTGCAAACTTAGCCTGATTCTCGAACCCTGTTCCCACGCAACACCAAAACGAACTGTCGGGTGTGCTGTACACTTTATGTGCTCCCGCCAGCATAGGCAAAAAGTAAGCAACCATACCTGTTGCAGGATCTTGCTGCCCCAGAATGTGATTATAAAGTGCTTTCTCATAATAATCTGCATATTTCACATCCGGTTTGGCACAAAACAAGTGACGTGTAAGTTTAAGCATATTGTACACATTGCAGGATTCTCCGGTATAACCAGTTAAATGCTGTGACTGCTGATTGGGCAAAAAGAAGTGCTCCTTATCACTGTTGCTGCCTGTGCAATAAGCGTGATGATCCACTACCGTATTCCAAAAAAAATCGGCCGTTTTGAGGTTTGTAGCATTTCCTTCCAGTTCGTTATCACGCACCAGCCCGATTAGCTTGGGAATATTTGTATTCGCATGTTTTGTATTCAGGTTATCCACATACTCCTTCAGCGGGTCGAGTGCTTCGTTATGGTAAAAGAATTCGGCCAGCCATTTGTCGTGAGGATTTCCAGTAATAGCGTACAA
Source organism: Paludibacteraceae bacterium (assembly GCA_942493025.1). Taxonomy (GTDB): domain Bacteria; phylum Bacteroidota; class Bacteroidia; order Bacteroidales; family Paludibacteraceae; genus Paludibacter. Next base: position 651,134 of record OW818663.1, on the reverse strand, counting down.
ATTGTAAAACGAGTCGTTCATGCCTCCAAATTCGTTGCGAAGCATTTTTGCGCGTTGCACTTCGGTAAGTGGTTTCAACTTATTGTAAGCCCAATCAGCCAATTTTTACGGCAATGTCCAACGCTTGTTTATTGTCGCAATACAGGTACTGGTCAATAAGTCCCGAAAAGATTTTGTGTAGAGTGTACCAGGGAGCCCAAACGCTTTGTCCGGCAATATTCCGATCCATCAGATTCAGAGGAAAAGCACTCAGGTAACCATTTTGTTTCAAAGCAATTTGCACTTCAGCTAATCCTTTTACCAGGCTATCAGCTTTGAGTTTATATACCTCATCTCCGGTTGAACCATAAAACATAGCGAGTGCCGAAAGTACATGCCCGGTAGTATGTCCACGCAAATCGCAATCCAACGATTCCCAACCGCCTAATTTTTGAGTAACAAAGTATCCACCTTCACGACCACTAAACACACCGGCATTATTCCGAAAGCTGTGTAACAATGAGCTTACTTTCAACGATAAAATCCACCGGCTACTTCTTTCCATATTGGCTTTAAACGGACTGTCGAGCAAACGAACGTCCGGCAAATCGAATGCAGAAACTTTTGAAATGGTTTTATCTTCTATTGCAAATTTACCTTTCTGTTGACCCGGATAATGGGATTGTGCAAACAAAGTTGATGTAAGCAATGTGACAAAAACGATTAAATAAGTTTTCATGATTTATAGTTGTGTTTTACTTTTGAATATAAAATGTTCTAGTAACAGATTCAGCAGTTTGGACTTTAGGTTCAGTACTCCTGCCGTGTTGCCATGCCAGCACAGTAACTTTAACCGGGAATTTTGTCCTTGGTGGAATAGCTGTCAATTCCAACTTTCCATTTTCAATCTTAGCAGACCCTTCCAATACGTAAAAATACACTTTCATCCCCGATGTTGAAGAAGCATTCAAAGCAACGGTTTTAGTGTCATTTTTGCTGTCAGGAATTGAATCAAAAATGATTTTTTGCTCCTTTCCTTCTTTATTTCGGTATGGAATTTTCAGCAATAATTGCTGAACTGCACTTTTGTACGTTTTGTCGCCATCATTGGAAGCCATCATACAAATGTCGGCAGTTCTGCGTGGATTGTTTAGCCCCATGCGGTAAAACTGCACCCTGAAAGTTGTGTCATTTAGTTTTTCCACAGGGCCACAAATCCGCGAAATTATCGTTTTGCTTATTGCATGATTATTTACAACTTTAGTGTGTAGACTATCTGTAAACTCCGGCGAAAAGTGAAAAGTAACTCCATCCGAATCGGGTGTAAATTGTGGCACATACCCATAAAAATGTTTCGGCTGAAAAGGAATTAGTTCGCCGTTGCTGGCATAACCCAGGTACTGCTTTTTCTTTCCTCGCTGCTGTGCATAAATATTTTCGGCAAGCTGAGCCATTTGCTTGTCGAAATACCAAAAAGCATCCTCTTTATTTCCTTTATATAACTTGTATTCAGCGATTCTAGCATTGGGTAGCGAATCTACATGCCAACGGTCGGCCAGCCAGCCATATTCCGGATTAACCGGAATAAGTTTTACCGGTTGTCCAACAGGGCTTGCTTTTGGAAGACGATATTTCACTGCCTTTTCAACGAAAACACCTAAATAGTTCACCAATTGCTCCGAAAAATCGAAATGTCCACGACCCGCATCACACAGAAACGAAACGCACGATTGTGGATTAGCCTTTTTATACTTCAAGCCCGGCTGCACGCGGGCTTCCCACCATTCGTATTCACCTTCCACCATCAATCCGGGGATTCCATCTATTTTGAGTTTACTCCAATCCAGGTTTGGACGACCATAACCGGTCAGGTTTGTAGAAGGCGCATCACCATGTACCGAAAGAACAGCCAGCGTTCGTTCATTATTCTGAGCCGCAAAGTTCCACGGGAAAGTGGCCATGGCCGAATGCCCTATAGGTATAACCGGAGCATAGTTCAGTTCGGAATACCCTGAAACCGTAGCAAGCGAATGTATCATTTCATCAAAGGCAGCCTGAGCATTATCCTTACCCGGCTCCCAAACCTGATTCAGTCCGGGGGTAATCCATATTTCGGCAATACCTAACTGAGCCATTTTCTTACGAAATCCGGGATGTTCCAAAACACCTTCTTCCAGCATGTTATGATTGCCCACAATAACAGCCCGAACCTGTTTACAATTCTCAGGAATCCACAAAAAAGCACGCGGGTGGTCGTTGGTTTCGGACGAAACATAGCTTTTAATCTGAACAGACCACTGCCATTCTGCGGCAAATATGGGGGTTGAAAAAGCTAGAAATAATACCAGTATTGATTTTTTAGTGATTACATAATTCATAAAAAACAAAGATATTGAATGTTTATATATTAATACGAATAATTGAGTGTTTCACTTAATCTAGACTATAAAAAAGCGAGATTGCAAATATTGCAATCTCGCCCCAACAAAAACCTTAAATCATATAATCATATGGATACCGCAAACTACCAATTTGGGTTTTGTTTTAAATTTTTATTTAATGTAATTTGAACAGTAGGGATTGGCTGTAAATAGTTTTTCAATGTAAACTTACGATTAGCTGCTTGTTCAATAATCGTACATCCCGGTTCGGTAGGTGTAAGACCTGCATAAGAGAACGTGTAGCGTTGAGTATTGATTAAACCGTTAAAGCTTGATGCTACGTAAACCGGTTTATTATCAATCGGATTAATCATAGTTTTCACATATGATGGCGTTCCTTTATAATCTATATAGCCACCACAACGATTTTGCCCGGCTAATTCTACTTCAGCTATACCCCAGCGACAAAGATCAAATAATCGTTGTCCCTCTCCATAAAGCTCTGTGGCACGTTCGCGACGTATTTCACCTAAGAAATCCAAATGACCATAGCCTTTTGTATCGGCAATTGCATTTGCAGTGGCAATCAAAGCAGCATTCAAAGGAGCTACACCACCACGTGTACGCACCTTGTTGAGTGAATAATTAAGATCTGCATCTGAAATAACACCATTACCTAATTCACATGTTGCTTCGGCATAAATCAAATAAATCTCAGCCAAACGAATATGCATAAAGTCATAAGCTTCGTCCCCAGCAGCACCCATATCTGCACGGTTCGTTCTGAACTTCATACCTCCAATTCCCGGTGCAGCTCCATTCCGGCAGTCAGGAATACTTTGATACGTAGCTGCTGACAAAGTTGTGATATCTGTAGTATAAACAGCTCCTGTTTTATACATTCCCCATCCCCACCAATAATCCATAGTCCTTACATTTACTGCTTCGGCTCTGTAGTCACGATTCTGAATTTCTGAATTCATGGTAGTATAACCTTGAAACAATGGGGACAAATGTACCGGCAGACCATCAGTACAAAGGTACATATCAGCAAGTTTACGGGTAAATCCACATGGCCAACTATGAGTTAAGTTGGTATTACTTTTACGATTAACAGCATCATACACGCTACGATAGATAGATTCTTTGTTCGACGATTTATCCAGACCCAGTGGGTTTGAATTGGCTCCTTCTAAGTTAAACAAATAATAGTAACTACGATGTACGTAGGCTTGTGGATTTTTTACATTACTCGGAATATCGCTTAAGTTTCTTACGCGATCCCAAAGTTGAAATTTTCCACCATCAATAATATCTTGAGAAAGAGTTTTTGCCATAGTCAAAAATTCTGTAACTGCTGGATAACCTGCAGGTTTTGCACTCCCGGCACCTGCGGTTGTTCCATCACCATCAGTTTTAGTGCCTACATACTTATCCCATGTTCCGGCAAACAAGCATACTCGGGCTTTAAAAGCTTTTGCCGCCTCTAAGGTTACATGTCCATCATTACCTGTAGTGGTAACAGTTGTTTTCGACAATTTAGCAATAGCAACATCTAAATCGGTGAGAATTTGTTGTATCACTTCATAACGCGAAGCGCGAGGTCCTGTTACAATATTATCATCTAACTCCGGAACCTTATTGGCAATAGGCACACCCCCAAAACGTTTCAAGAGGAAAAAATGATGCCATGCACGGAAAAAGTAAGCCTGACCTACCGGACCGGCAATTTCATCCTGATTGCTATACTCAGCACCTTTGGCTATCAATATATTTACGGGGCGTAACCACAAGTAAGTTTGTTCCCAGTAAGGATCGGAGGTGCCGGCAGCATTAATTCCACTCAGCTCATCTCGCGAAGCTGACACAAGATCTGTACCCTGGTCAAAGTTAATATTATACATATTATTTGCAGATGCCAATGTTGAATTTACCTGAAATGCAAAAACATTAGCATGAAGATTATTGGCAGCATATTGAAAATCGGCCAGCTTTTTAAAGTAAACAGCCTCAGTTACCGAATCAAGTGGTGAAAGATTCAGGAAAGTATCCTGACAGCCTGTAGCGAACAGAACAGTCAACAGGAATAATAGAATTTTATTTGTTTTCATATTATATGAATTATAAAGTTAATAATTAAAAGGTCAAATCGATTCCAAATGAAATAGTACGTGCATATACGTCCACATTTCCTTGTCCTGAGGCTGATTTACTTTCAGGATCAAAACCATCCTTCACGTTTGACACTTCGAATAAATTATCTGCTGATACATAGAAACGAACATTATCAATCATGGCTTTCCTTACAAATATTTTTGGTAATGTATATCCCAGCACGAGGCTTTTTGCTCTCGCATACCAAACCTGACTTACATTAACATCATTGAACTGTTTGTAATTCCATGCGTTACGACTGGCATTACGCGACATAATCGGGTAAGCTGCATTGGGATTATCAGCAGTCCAGGTCTTACCCCAGAAGGTTACATTCTGATTGGTATAGGTTGCATTCCATGGATTTGCCAAAGAACCTTCGCGAATAATATTCTGTTGAGCAACACCCTGTACAAACATGGTAAAATCAAAATTCTTATAATTCAATCCAAGATTAATTCCAAACATATAATGTGGATTGGCATCACCATAATAATAAAGGTCATCTGTAGTAATTCGACCATCGCCGTTTAAATCAACTTTTCTAACACAACCCGGGGTCAATTGATTTGAGGTTCCCTTTACCGGTTGTAAACCGCCTGCCAACTTAGTAATTGATGTGTAATAAGTATTAACTTCATCGGTAGTTTGAAGGTAGCCATCCGTTTTGTAAACATAAAGTGCATTCAAAGGTCGACCTTCAATAAAAGTAGTACCATTTACCGGATTGTTTGTACCATTATTAATAGTAACTCCTCCATTGTATTTCGTGACTTCGGTTCTTGCATCAGAGAGAGAGAAACCCACACGATAACTAAAGTCTTTACCTAGTTTATCATTCCAATTGAGTTCTAACTCCCAACCTTTAGCAACAAAGTTTCCGTTATTCGTTTTTGGTGCAGTGGCTCCTAATGTCAATGGATAAGTCATTGAGATCAACATTCCTTTGTTTTCACGGTTGTAAACTTCAAACGAACCATTCAAGCGGTTTTTCAGCAATGCAAAATCAAGTCCTAAATTTGTAGTAGCCACACGCTCCCAGGTACGATTGGTTGAGGTCATTGAAGTAACCCATGCAGTAGTGCTTTTTGCACCTGTGTAACCAAAAATAGTGGTACCTGTAGAAATACCGGAAACATAGTCATAATTACCAATACCTGTTTGAGAACCTGTTTCTGCATACGATGCACGGAGTTTTAAATTATCAAAGAAATCCAAGTTCTTAACTGCCGACAACTCAGAAATACGCACCCCACCTGAAAGTCCACCAAAGTTAGCCCAACGATTATCGGTATTGAATCTAGAAGAACCATCACGACGGAACTGTCCTTCCAACAGATAGATTCCTTTATAATCATAATTCAAACGGGTTAGATATGATACCAAACCGTCTTCATTACTTCCACCGGTAGCTTGAGCTGTAGTCGCATCTCCCAGGTTAATGTCATCCAAAGTATTGTCTGACATATTCTGACGATATCCGTATAATTTCTGATAATTATTCTTTTCTGCTGTCATACCGGCCATTACACCTATATTGTGATTTGAAAATGAACGGTTATAATTTACAAAAGCATTGTATGTTTGAAAAAAAAACACTTTCGTACGTGTTTTTTACCCAGGCATTTGCATCAGTGGTTTGACTTTTGATTACACCTGTACCTAAAGCATAGTCAGGAAGCCCATTAGCACTTTTTGTTTCACCCGACCAGTCATACATGGTCACTTTTGCCTGGCGCTCTACCAGCCAGTGTTTACGAATACGAGCGTTAGCACTTGCATTAACAGAAAGACCTTTGGTTATCTTGTTTAATTCAAGAGTTACTTTTCCTCCCAAACGTACGAACTCTTCGTTATTATTTGTGCGACCTCCTTCAATTAATTTTGCCAACATATTGTTATTCCCGAAAGTGTCGTAGAATTGTCCGTATGAGTTGCGTAAAGGAAAAATATAGAAGTCCTGAACTCCTTGACCAATACCCTGAGTTGGTGTACTTACCGTACGTTTATCATACGAAACATTAAATTCAGTCTTGACCCAGTTGTTTACCTTATAATCAACATTGGTTCTGAAATTATATTTGGTTTGTCCATCGAATGCAGCTGCGAGTAACGAGCGATCCTTGGCATAACCCAATGAGGTCATCGCTTTAAGTTTATCGCTTCCTCCGCTAACTGTTAGGTTATGTGACTGCCCCCATGTAGTTCCATAAACGGCATCCATTTGGTTACTTGCATTCGGATCAAGCACACGCCATACACCCCCAACTACGCCTTCAAACCTTTCACCGGCAGCCATCTGACGCCACGTAGCCTCTGGCCACATCCACCACGAATACTGAGGGTTTCCACTTGCATCTAATAAAGCATAAGCATCATTTTCAGTTCCATGAACCAACATCTGTGCCCAGGTTTGTCCATCAGCTACAGGGAAACGTTTTCCAACAATATTAGCATGTGTGCTACCCGAATAAGTTACTTTTGTTTTCCCCTCTTTACCACGTTTCGTAGTAACAAGAATAACACCAGCACCCGCCTTTGTTCCGTAAATTGCTGCAGCACCGTCTTTTAGCACGGATATATTATCAATATCATTCGGATTAATTTGCGAAAGTTCCCATTGATAGGCTTCTACCCCATCAATAATAATCATGGCACTTGTTTCATTTACAGAAATCCCACCACGAAGTGTTATAGCTGTTCCCTCGTTACCCGGACGAGAAGAAGTTCTTGTTATAGTTAGACCCGGAATAGTACCTTGTAAAGCTGCCGCAACACTAGTTGTTGCTTTACCTTTCAACACATCATCACCTTTTACCTGAGCTACAGATCCACTTAAAGTTGCTTTCTTTTGTGTACCATAACCCACCACCACTACCTCGTCGAGTAGTTTGTCGTCGTCTTTAAGTTGTACAGATATATTCGACTTACCATTAGCCTGAATTTCCTGTGTTTGATAACCAATATAGGACACTACCAACGTTCCATTGCTACTGATTTTAAATGCACCATTAACATCGGTTATTGTACCTACGCCAGTGCCTTTAGCTTTTATACTTGCCCCGATAATAGGCTCTCCTTTTTGATCCGTTACTTTTCCTGTTACGGTACTTTGCGCAAAAGCGACAAAAGACATACCCAGAAAAAATAAAAGCATCACATTCTTTTTGAAAGAGTGACAAATCCCTTTCTGAAATTGCAGCTTTACTTGCTTCATGATAATTAATTTAAAAGTTAACATTTAATTAATTGATTTAATTATTTCTTTTAATCCGGCAGACCGGTTTAAACATTTCTATATTTAAGTACGTATTAAAAAACAATTACACTTAATCTCGCTTCATCTTTTTCCTGATGCTGACTTATGAAAACAGCTCAACAAATTTACAGCATCTCTTAGATACATTGACGGATATATTCCCGCATCATTTTACGGCCGGTAAAAAGGTGGTTTTCCACCGTTCGACAAGTAATATGAAGTATTTCGGAAATCTCGGACACCGACATATCTTCGTATCTGCATAAAGAATATACAATTTTACGTTGGGGAGAAAAAGTGCTGAGTTTATTCTGTTCGAGATGAAGAATTTCTTTTTCGTGTAAACGACTCTCAACATCGTTGGTCGTTTTTTCAAGAAACTCGTACATATTAGCGGAAATTTCCTGCCTTTTATAATGTCGGCGCAGATAATCGATAACAATATTGCGGGCAATGGTGAAGATAAAGGATTTGACGGTTTCGGGGCGAAGCATTTGTTTGTAATCTAATAACCGAATAAAAACGTCCTGAGCAAGATCCTCGGCCTCGTTCTTACTATTAATCTTATAAGCAATATAATTTACAACGAATGTATGATACTCGTTGTAGGAACGAGTAATAATTCCATCTGCCTGGATGGAGATAGTTTCGGCTGTGTGGGTTGTGGTTTCCATAATATCTGATTTTCAAATTAGATTTGATTCAGCAAATATATATGGATTATTTTCCTTTGTTTGGAATAAATAACAAGAATATATCTCACACCATTATACTAGACCAATATTTACATAAAAGTCTGATAATGTATATAGTTATCCAAAAACAGAAGTGAGTCTCAAATAATTATACCGGACTAAAACAATCGGTTTACTTGATTTATTCTGTTGGATCAACATCAATTTCCTTGATATTACGTCCAATACTCTTAATGTATTCGTTCGGGGTAATGCCTGTGTGCTTCTTGAACGACCTGAAGAATGATGCCCTTGAGCTAAAACCGGATCGTTCGGCTAAAGCTGAAAGCGTATATTTCGAATAATTCACATCCAAAATGAGTCGTTTAAATTCAGCAATCCGATATTCATTAATAAAATCGTAATAATTCTTGGTTAGGTACTGATTGAAAATATACGATAATGAGTGAGAAGAACAGTTGATGGCAAGTGCCAGATCAACAATCTTCAAATCGGGATTGGTGTAGGGTTTTTCTGTTTCAATGAACGAAATCAACTTCTCACAGATTAGTTTACATTCCTTTTCGTCTAATTTAGTGGTTTTGTATTTCTCATCTACTTTAGACGCATCGGAGGCAAGCTGTCTTTGTTCTTTATATTTTTCCATTGTAAGCATCTCGTTATTAAGAATTTTATTCTTGAAGATTCTCAGATATTTTGGACCAAAATACCAAATCAGTGCCACAACAAGAATGAGAACAGCCCAGAAAGCCAGTGAAAAAAACGAACTTACATTCACCTCTAATTGTGCCTCCGAATTTTTATTTCCCTGAACACGAACACGAAAGACATAATCTCCTGCCGGTAGGTCTTCGTAAGTCACCTCATTCTGCCCGGATAACAATAACCAATCATCATCTACTCCTTCCAATTTGTATTCATAAACCATAGCCCCGGGATTAGTATAGGATAAGCTCACAAACCGGAATAAAACATTGTTTTCTTTATAACTTAATTTTATCCTTTTGTCCTGAAAAATAGTTTTCTTGTCTTGAGAACTTAATTCGCTCCCGTTTACCTGTAAATTAGTAAACACCACCGGATATGGGCATTGTTTTAAGTATTCAACCTGAGCCAGATTCACATAAAGCAAACCCTTTGCATTTCCGAACCACAACAGCCCGGTCGAATCCTGATAAGCAGCATCACAACTAAACACCGGATCCGGAATTCCATCGCTAAACCCAAAACTATGATAGGAATCATCCTTACCATCCATAGAAAGCAATCCGTTTTCGCAACCAAACCAATATTTCCCTTTTTTATCCTCCAGTATTGACAAGAAAATTTTCCCTTGAAAACGTTTGGTCATTTGCAAAGGAGAGAACTTTACCATATCCACATCCGACTCATAAATATTTCCTTTGTCGGGCGAAAAATACAATTTATGACGCGAGTCTTCGTGGATTACTTTTATTTTTTCATTATTGAAGAATCCCTTCGGAAAAATATTCGATTGAATGCTTTGACTTACCGGATCGTAAATACACAAACCTGTTTCAGTAGCGATCCAGCCTTTTTTAGTACTATCGAAAAATACGTAAAACACATTTCCTGACAATAACTGTGAATTAGTGTTGGTAAAAGATTTTAGTTGATTTTTATCCTTATTATACGAAAATAGTCCTCCGGATGTAGCTATCCACAGATTTCCATTCGTGTCTTCCTGAAAATGGAATACATGCCCTTTTACCAGTGTATTTTCCATACTTAATTTACGAATACTGTTGGTATTAGGGTTGAGTACTGATACACCACCTCCATACGTACCAATATAATACTCACCCTTATAAAAACTGAGAGAGAGAATCAGATTGGAACGAAGTTCATCCTTATTGTAGGTACTAACCTGTTTTTTATCCTCACGAACGTAGTATAACCCTTCGCGTGTTCCTATAAGTTTCTCCTTTCCACGGATAATAAATGAACGAACATGTAAATCGCGCGAATCAAAATAAGGGGGGAAATTATAAACTTTGAAAAGATTGTTCTGATAAAGACTGTAATCAACGCCAGCCTGATAGAACCCCACCCATACTATTCCTTCGCGGTCGACGAGTAATGAATAGACCGAATTAGACCGAATTCCGGTCTTGTTCTTTGGATTATAACGTATGGATTCAACGATTGATTTCGTTTTATGCGATAGAATATGAGCACCATTGCCATCGGTAGCTACATATATCCGGTCTTTTCCATCACTCGATATATCAGTTATAATATCACAACCCAGATCCACAAAAGAGGAGAATTTCTTTGTTTTTATATCAAAACTAACAACACCTGCATTCAGTGTTCCCAAATAAATTGTTGAGCCGATAACAGTTAGTTTATTGAAGGTATTTAATTCACGGGAAGTGGTATTTTCATAAACTACCTTTGAATGATTGGTTGGATTGTAAGCACAAATACCTTTCCAGGTTGCCAACCAAACAATGCCGTTGGGGTTCATCTGAATTCCCGAAACATGATTACCTGGCGAAAGGATATTGCTACCCAAAACAACATGTTGAACTTGCTCATTATGAACAATAAAAAGTCCTTTTTCGGTTCCAACATATAATTTACCTCCTTTAGCATCCCATTTCAAAGCCGACACAGGACAGTCGATGGTTTTGGGCGAGAACAACTCCATTTTATCAGTCGTCGCATTCAGTTTCCAGAGACCCAGACCGTTTGCAGCCCACATCTGTCCAGACTGCGATTCAGCTATTGCCAACACTCGCTTTTTATTAATATCCGTTCCGGCGAAAGGATAATGCTTGATATCAACACCATCGAACCGATCAAGACAATTATCGGTACCAATCCATAGAAAACCAACTGAATCTTTATAAAAACTATTGACAACAAAGTTGGAAAGCCCATTATCCATAGTCAATGCACGAAATGTATAATTCTGTGCATTAGTAATGGAAATAAAGAGAAAGCTAATAAGAAATGAATAATATTTGAAGTGTTTCTTTATCATACTCAGGTTTGTCAAATCTCAAAAAAGGTTTAAAATTTGACGGGGCAAATATAGCTATTTCGGAAAAACTTTTAGGCTTTATTCATTATTTTTTTCTTTCACCGCGTTCATTATGCATGGAAACACAATGTCGGGATAATGAAACAGACTATTCTTATTACGTACATTTCAAAAAGTCAACAGTAAGTAAAAAAACATTTACGCAATTATCTCTCTACTAACTCATAGACCGAAGCGGGTAAATCATACGTTTTACCTAACAACGTTATTTTACAAGCTGTATCGGCTGTATAATACCATTTCCCCTGTTTCAGCTCAATGGTGACATTGGCCGGTTGAACGGTTTTAATCGTAACTCGACTAGTAGAGAGTAGAGTTCCATGACCCATAAATAAAACACAATCACTGTTTTTATCAGTTCCTACAACAGAATACGTTGATTGCGAGCTAAAGGCTTTGTAAACTACTTTTTCATTTGCATTTGAGTTAGAGAAAATATAGTCTGTTCTACCACTCTTAGATTCGACTTTTATACCTACAAAATCAGGTTGTTTCGATTCCGATTCAAAGAAAGAAACAGACGCGATATTACTTGCATCGGCTTTGCTACTCGGTTCAAAAACAGAAACAAAAGGCCGTGTCCAGGCCTCACCACTCTGACGGGCAACATACGTCAAAGTGGGTGTTTCTTTCACATTGTAGGGCATTCCGCGAGTTCGGCTCAAGCCTTCAGTCATAGGCGATAAAGCTGAGAAGATCTCACGATCTGGCTCACCTTTCATCCACATAGTCATGTAAATATCATCACCATCTGGTTTATTCATTGTAAAAGTGGCTTTGATGTCTTTATTTGTTGCTACGCTCTTTTTATTGTACAAATAGGAATATCCGTACAAATGTGCACCTGCAAAGGCCAACTCTTCGGTGGGTTTAAAATTCAACGAATCACCATTTATATCGGTAATCATCATTTTTTGTCCCAGATTGTGATAAAAATAATCGTGCATCTTGTCGTCAGCTTTTACTTTGTGTGATCTAAAAACATCTACGTAATATCCGGTCTTTGCTCCGGTTGTAACAATACTCATCATACGCGTTTGGTCTGCAAATGATTCCGGTTCTCGAAAATAAACATCACCATACGTGATACCTTTGTAAATGTCACTTCTGATTGCAGAAGCAGGATAAGAACTTTTCAATTCAAACGCATGATTGCTTTTCATTGCCGGATAGCTGGAAATTCCATCTACACACACCGTGTTGTGCGCGGGAAACTGGCTATAATACTCAGCATAATCTAACGAAAAATAACCACTTCCAATTCCTGCATCAGGTGCGAGGGCATATCCCTTACCGTACAATTCCATAGATATTCCGTTGGCATGTTGATGATTCCCTTCGGAACCATTCATCGAAATCATCAAACTATTTTGAGGATGCATACCGTTTCGTTGCACAAACCAACTTACATTGGGTGCCCAAAAGGTAGGCGAAACTATATCTTCTATCTTAGCAGTAGCGAAAGCAGGATTTAGTTTCAGAGGTTTATCGGTGAAAAAGGAAACTACCTCCGGACGTACAGCATTTTGTTTCGATTCGGCTATTCCCGCTTTGGGTTCCAACAATCTGTACAAACCTGTAAATTGCCTTTCCTGCTCTATTTTACCATACTTTTGAGCATTGGCAATCATTCGGGCAAAAAAATCAGTTCGTGGTTTATCGGCGTGCGTATCGCCAAAACCTACTATATTACCGTTTGGAAATAAATACTGAGGAGTTGCAGCAACAGCCTTAGCAATAATCGGGAATTGAGGTAAAATATCATAATTTAAATTCCGGTCGAACCAAGCAATGAAATTCGCAAAGTCTCCCACAACGTTATTGCTATAGCCCGGGCATTCGGCCCAAATACCGGTCTTTTTATCAAAACCGTACTCCATCAACCGTGGAAGGGACCACTGGCGAATACTCGACTTATTCAAAACATAATCAATATAATACTCACGTCCTTTTCCATCGGTATAATTCTTGTTATCCTCCAGCACTAATCCGATATTCAAAATATAGTTTGCTTGAAAAAGATCCCAGTTATTGTGAGGAACACCGTGATCAATAATAATATCAGCCCATTTTCTAAAAGTGGCAGCGTAAATATTCATCTTTTCAGCTTTGTTCTTCATCAAGTCCGCATACAAAAAATCATACAACGGAATCAATTCGTCCAGAATATCTTCGTGTATAACTTCGAACGACGATAAGCCAACCAGTGTTTGTTGATGACCATGATTAAGATCAATGGGTGCATTACGGTAATACATACCGGTCATATACATATCAAAAACATCACGCGCAAGCGATGCGTACTTCTCCTCGTCCGTTATCCAATAAAGAAAGGCTGCATCCCGCGCTATTCCCATAATTTCACGATTAATTGATTCAATATTTCTTCCGGTTTCGGCAGGGTCAGCCCATTCCAGTGGCTTGTTGGCTTTTGAATTATTTATAAAAAGTAGTCCTTTTGCATCATCCATAAAGGGCGTGATGTCTTCCAGTTTTGGACGACTAAAAATAGTTGTGGTAGCACGTGAACCGGTAAAGCGAACAGTAGGAACAGGTGCTTTATCTCCTCCGGCATAGGCAAATTTTTCGCCCCTGATAAAAACATCCGTGCTATGAGTTTTCCAGTACATTTGGAGGCGGGACACCAACCAATCAGGGTCAGTGAGGTGCTGATCAACATATTTGTCGGTACGGGTTTTTATCTTTTCAAAAACCTCTTTTGCCCATGGCTCATTTTTAACGAGAAGTTTCACTGAATCTTTAGCGCTGGCAGAAGTCAATACCCGCGGATGTCCTTGTGGTAGCTGGGTAGGTATCTGAATTGTAAGTGCGCCGACGTTGAGACACAGCATCAAAAGGATTAAAAAAGGAAAGACTAGTTTTTTCATAAACAATCTATATGTCGTATTACAGTTATTATTCCAGCTACATATACGAATGACACAAAATAAACACTTAATCTTGGAATAACAAACAATTTACTCAGACAACCTCGAATTTTAATCGTAATAAAGAAACTCACATTTGATTAAGTATCTGTTCAAAATTCATTTATATTGTTGCCTATGTTTACTTTATGACATAACAAGTAACAATTTATTATTTGGTGTTTTTCCTTTGTATTTATTTAAAATCATCTTGGGAATATCCAATAAAAGAATATTCGATTCTACTTTTGTTTTTTGCCTCTTCGTCATAACCCACAGTTTACCATCAAAAGAGGTACGGACATTCTTTTCCGTAAGATTATAAACGTCAATATAGGCTAATCCTGTAAAGCAGGAAAATATAAATATATCTCGCACCTGCTCTAATCTTTTGATAGTAAATTTTTTCTTTAAAATCAGTTCTACATCTTCTTGTGTAAGATAACCTCTATCAACTTTAGTTATCCTAATTTTATAGTTCGCAAATGGATCACCGATGATCAATCCATCATTACGAGCAATGAGAATAATTCGTTTGAGAAGTTGAAGAAATTTAGCGGTGGTATTTGGGACACAATGCGCTTCAGTCAATAAATAAATTTCAAAATCACACAAAAACCAGTGTTTTACTTCTTTGAGAGAAATATCAGAAATCTTATATTTCTGTTGCATGAATTTTTGAAGATGTTTGCGGGTTACTTCATACTTTTGAAATGTTGCAGGAGATTTACCTACACCAATAAGTTTTTGAACATCATCATTGTGTTTTTGAAAAAGACTTAATAAAGTTTCATGACTCTCACTAATTCCAAGAAACTCATTCTTAACTTTTTCCGCCGTTACATAATTATCCTTTCGTTGCAATTCATGATAAATAGAATGAAGGGAAGCCTTGATTTGATCTAATTGTGCATTTAGTCTCTTACTATCAGACGTTAGTCCAATAACTTTACCCATTTCTACACTCCAATCATCAGGTTGAACTTCCAGCTTCGTATTAAATTGCGCAATGCCACCATCTATTGTAATTCTAGTCACAACAGGCATACTACCATCTTTTCTAACTGCATTCTTCTTTAAATAAAAAAAGAATTTTAAATGTACTTTTCATAATTTCATTTTTTAATCGTTACAAAACTAACTCATTGATTTAAAATGAAATAATTACAATGCAGCAAAAATGCGACAAAAGGGCGTCAAACGAGAATTTTAAGTACCTAAATAAAGGTTAATTGAATTTTGGTACGATTTAGTCCTAAATCAGTGTCTTTTAGTGGTATTTTTAACGCAAAAACAGGTAGGGATAGAAAAAGAAAAAACCCTACAAAACGTTAATTTTGTAGGGTTTATCCTTTTAGTGTCGCCTTTTGGCTTCACTGCTGAGCGGAAGCTACGAAAGAGCAACCTCATATTGTTTAAATAGACCTATAAGCTTGATAATCATTTTGCTACTTCCTAATGCTACTTCCCCGTCAGTCTGACAGGTAGCATATTTTGAAGCATAACCATGAAAATACGAAAGAACGTATAAACAAAAGTAAGTAATAATTTTAAATCACAACTACACCTAGACCGATTTTATTAAGTCTTTTTGATTCATTGTTTTATCAACTTGTTTTTTGAAAAATTGCTTAAAATGGATTTTTGGTCATTACATTTTATTTAAAAAACAAGAACGACAAATCACGTTCGGTTACATGTTAAATATAAGTGTATATTGCATGAAAAGCCCATCAACATTCATTTTATTGAGATTATACAACGGTTTCAAGCGTGTGACGTGAATCAGTTTTTCGATTTTTCAATATATAGAATTTTTAGCTATTGCAGCCTATTCTCAATCTATCTAGTTTTGGAAGTTTTGAATTTTTTGGTAGAAAATTTTTTCTGGGTCGGTCGGTTTTTAGCCTGGTAAAACTTTTTTGAAAAAAGAGGGTCGGGTTTTCTGGGAGGTCTAAATTTTGGTTGGAAAATTTTTCTGGAGTGGTCATTTTTTTAAGGGGGTCTTTTTCTGGAGATTTCCGTTCAACCTGGGAAAAAATTCAGACGGCTGTCCCTTAGCAACTTTTCACCAGGAAGGTAGCCCCTGGTCATCTGGGGGATTCCCACTCAGGACTACCACGCCAGGAAGTCCTACCCTTACCAACCAAAATCTAAATTGCCCAGGTATTGTATCAAAAAATAATTGCCAACAACAATGCTGGCAACTAAATTTGTGTCATTTTAAAAATGTATCAATTTAATCTTGAAATGATAGTTTTGATACTCGATTAACTGTGTCAGTCTAACTTAAAATATTATTATAATAAACAAAGAACGTGAATGTGATTCGTATTGTCTAAAGGAATAATAACTGAAGAATAGAACTTATTTATAGAAAATCTCATTAAGTTGAAGTACTACTGACTAACGCCCGTGTATTAAGCGGTCGTTATTTTGTTTTTCCATTTCGTCATTAACTCTGGGAATAACTTTTCGATAAGTCCAATATTCTCAATTTCGTTTTTTTGTATATTCTCAATTCGATTTATCTTATTTCTCAATTTATTTGAGTTGTCTTGCTCTATAAATAGCTTTGGGTGATATAAGTTAATCGCTTGAAGATATAAATTCAAGTGTTCTTGTCTAGTGTCAACAAGCCTATGTGAAATTTGAATCTGCTTTTTAAAAGCATATCCAATAACCTTGTTAAGTTTTAGAGATAAAATATCAATGACAGTTTTTCTCAATTTATAATCTTCTTGAAATATTTTAAGTAGCTCGAAATTGTCAAGTTTAATACAAATAGTTGTCAAAACAATCCGATATTCAAATGTATAACTGTCGATAAGGTCTATTGTTTTGACGTGTTGATTGTATAATCGTATAATGTATTTCCTTTCCGATTCTTGTATTTTATATCCTTTCGCAAATAGTTCTAAAATCTTAGAATCCTCTCCATGTTTGATTAAGACAATTAATTTCGACTTACTTAATTCTAAATCAGCTTTCAGACTTTCTGTGATACCGTCAACATCATAATAATAGACTTTAAAAGTACCTGAATTAAAAGTCAAATCAGACAATTTTACATATTCAAATGTCCAATTATATTCTATGCTATTGTATTTGATTATAGGCTTTTGATAGTTACATTTTAAAACTAAGTCATCTTCTTTAATTGATTTTTCTTTTGCGATTTCATCAAGTTCAAAACCATTTCTGTTGTTATTATAAAAGACATCACTTTGTGTGAATTTTCGTCTGTCATCATCCGTTTCAAAAACACTAAACACCCAAATAATAAAAGTATTGTTCTCTTTGTAGAATTCCTGTCGAGAATTTATAACACTTAAAAATGTGGTAGATAATTGTAATTCAAAAACAACAGATTTACCGAAATACTTAGACGAAATGTCTGGTTTTTTCCATATTTTGGGGATTGCTATGTGCCTATTAATTACTTCCGTCTCAACAGATTCAATTCCTTTATGTTTGTTTTTGTTAGCAACAAGTGATTGAGCAATAAATGTTTTTAGTTCAAAATGCAACTCACTTTCTTTAGCTCCGTTATATTTAATTCTCTGTATTTCTTCCTTTGTATATTTGTTATTTGTTTTGATTGGACATTCATCACTGTCCTTTAAGTGTGCAAAATGAAGAATCTTTTTGGAATCAGCTTGTCCTCGTATTTTGATTGTTTGGCGACAAAAGAAACAAACATACCTTGCTCTGCTTTCTCTAATTGCAGTTTCAAAGTCATATCTAAGTTTAAAAATCTCGTCAAGGGATTTTTGGAAGAAATCAGAAGCGAAAATTTCTTTCCCTGTTTTTAGGTCAAGGACACTTTCGATAGTTCTTTTATTTGTATCTTCTGCTATTCTCATATAACTCGTTGTTTTTTTTCTAAAATTTTGACTAATAGCCACGTATGTCTCTGATTTTCAATTTGGTCGCTTTTCTGGTCGTTAGCTCAATAAGTCAATTGATTTTCAATTTCTAGAATGCTGCCTAACGACATTAATACGTGTTATTTGTCGTTAAATAAACTGTAAAATTCAATTTTGCTGTTTATTACTGTTCCTTTCGGTTCATTATTTGCCCATCTTAAAAGATTTGGTTCTGTTTTTCTGCTATTCCGCATATTGATTCTTCTGCAAATATTTTCAGTATTCTGTTGGAAGTTTTTAATCGTGTCGCACTCAGCAAAACATGAAAAATATCTGATATTGTTTTCCCAATCTCTAACGGAGCGTATTCCTGTTGAAAATCCATTACGAGCTAATTCGACATTTAATCCAAGATTCTTAGAAAGATTCGTAATCTGTGGAAATCTCTCGACAAGATGTCTTCCAATAATTAAGTTCTTAGGAATTCCACAGAATTCAAAATCTTTTTTCTCTTTCCAAGCATTAAATAGAAACTCTTTAATATCAGGAACTTCATCAATAGGGTATAATTCGGCATAAAAACAATTGCTATAATGGTCACGAATTAATATGTTGACTAAATGTCTTTTCCCAGTTTCTTGATAGTTTTTCCAATTAACATCAAGTTTTTTAATTTGATACTTAATCTCGTCATTCTTTAGCAAGTAATAATTTTGAGATATTGAGAGATTAAGTTGATGTACCTGATTAGGGTAGTCACTTTTATAATGATAGTGTAGTCCAGCCATTGTTCTTGTCTTTAATAGTGACATCATTAATATTGACATGCTTTATGTCTTAATTATGAAACAAAATACTTATAGTGTTTACTGCTTGTCTCGCTAACGATTGTTTAGATTTTCCACTTTCTTCAATTTTCTCATATTGTATTCTTTTAAAAGTTGTGCGTAACGACCAAGGCATGTGTTAGCTGTTGCCTTTTCTTTTTATTTTCTTTGGCATTGTTTCAAAGATTTGTTTTGCATCTTTTGCATCAATAATCTCAATGTTTAGTTTCTCAAAAAAAAGTCGTTTCCCTTGTTTCATTTTGTCATACTGTAAATTGCGAATGAACCAAGTTTTCTTTCTTGTCTCAGGATACTGTTTAAATAATTTTTCTCTTTCAATTAGCAACCATCTAAGCGAGGTTTCCTGAACACCCAAATCTATACCTATGAAAACCAAATGATTGTTTAAGAAGACATCGAGCCACGAATTGTTTCCGACCCATTTTTTTAATTCACTTCGTTTATTAAAAGGATTTCCAGTCGATTTTAAAAGCCATCGTCTTCCTTTTTCAACTATACCCATATAATCTGTTAGTCCAAGTCGAATGCTACTAGCATATTCATAAAAGCCATGAATGTGCCAAATGGCAAATTCACTATTAGCATTTTCTACTGTTCTGTTTGAATAATATGAATGCCAAGGATAATAGGGAGAAAAACCAACTTTACCATCTTTGTTTTTAATTCTTTGAGGTCTAAATAATCTCTTATTATATTGGGTCTTTCGAACGTATGACCTTATGCTTAAATTAGAAAATTCCAACAAATAGTCATAATTTGTAGTCAACACAGGTCTGTTTAATTCTATAAGTTTCTCTGTCCAAATTTCATGTATCTTTTGAGGCTTCCATTTCTCAAAACCATTTCTGATTCCCTTTTTTATAGATTTATAATCAAATGTTTCGTCTCTTACATTACTCGATAACTGTATTAAATCAAAAAATTCTGGATAAGAGACAGTATTATCACTTAGTATTTTTTCGTAATCGCCTTTCTCATCAATATGATTTATTGCAAGGTCAATTAGCAACTCTCTCCAGGAACTCGTAGTTGCACAGAAATTATTCATGCCATTTCCCAAGAAAAATGCCGTGTGCGCTATGTTGGGATTAAGGTCTTTTTTGATAAATTCTGGTAGAGTCATGGTCTATTCTTTTTTAAGGTTGCAGCTATCGACTAAAGCGTGTGTTAGGCACAGGTTATTCGTTTAAAATATATCTTCGTCGTCATCTTCGTCAAAAATAGCTTCACTTCCAATCGCATTTATATTCTGAAGTCTATCTTCGTTAAACTCGTTTTCTTCATATATGTAATCTAATTCATCTGTCCACTGATTTTTTTTATGTGTGTCTAAAAGAACTTTCACATATTCGTTTGTATTGCCTGAATCAAATTCGATTGGTTCTAATGTTTTGATAAACTTCATGAATCCATCATTTCTCTCTATGGTCAACAAGTTTAGCAATATTTCCTTTTTTAATAACTTCTCTTTCTCGAATGTGTATTCTTTGTTCATGAATATCTTGTAGGCTTTCGAGTCAGCTGCTATTTCATAGGTGTATATTCCTAATTCACGAGCCCTTTCCTGAATAATATCATACAATTTATTGGCAATTGTCGAAATAGTTTCCCCAATAAGATTTCTCATCCTACGGTCTATTTCAGTGGGGAACATCGAGTCGCAGTTTATTTTAATTTTCAATTCACCCTCCACAAATCCCACTAGAAGTTCCTTCTCTTGACTTTTCTTGTAAACTGAAGAAAGATTAAACCTAGCATATCTTGTCGAATTGTAAAAGTCACTTAGTATTTGAATGAATTTATTGTGTCTTTTTTCTAATACTATCTTTTTATGAGTTCTAATTCTTCTCATAAGCTCTGAATGATTGTGAATTTTTAACGACTTTTCAAATTGTTCTTGGTCAAACTCTTTGTTATGCTCCAGTAGAATTAAAGCAATTTTCTCTATTCGTTCTAATCCAACAGAAGTATTATATAAAAACTCAAAACATTCGTCTTCATAATAAAAATGCTCCATCTTGTCTAGAAAGTAAAGTGCATTATAAATGAATGTACCTGAAATCTGTAATTCAGTCCCAAGTCGAAAGTTCTTCCAGAATAGTTCAGGTTCGTTAAACATGGTTTTTATTTTTTTTCTTGTATCTAACATCTTAGTGTTTTATTCATCGTTTTCGCGAGTCAAAGTTAACTAAAAGTTACAACATTTCGAATAAAAACAAAATTTATTTAATGTACGGACGGAAATGGTGAATAAAACAGAGTTGAACGGAACCGATTGCTATGGGAGAAGTAAATAAAAGGGTGGTATTTTTGTTTTTGGTTTAGGGTATAAAAGGTTGTAACAAGGTAGTTTTATGAGCATATTAATTTGTTTTATACTAATTTCACGACACATAAGGACATAACTTTTCCAGCATGATTTTGATCATCATCGCGTGGGTTTGTCAATAAAGAAAAAGAACGCCTTTGTATTAAATAGCTTTATCCCGGTTCTAAGGGTAAGTCCATGTTATTTGGAATTATAGTCAATTTGCCTTTGTTACATTTTGTACATACAATAGGATCTTTCCCTGATAGTATTTGTAATACTTCCAGAGCTTGTAATCCATCTAATTTAGATAAGTAAGCCGGCGTTAGAATAAGTGAATAGCACAAACTGAGTTGTGTCTTCATATTACACATTGCCATAAACCCGAAGTAGCGGATTTTGCAAAATCCCGATGGCAAAACGTGTTGCATAAATCGTCGGATAAACTCATCGGCCTCCAAAGTCATGGTTTTTCTTGTTCCCCCTGCTTTGTTGTCTTTGTAGTAAAAAGTGACCTTGCCATCTTTGTAATCGATAATACGGTGATTGCTAATAGCTACTCGATGGGTGTAATTTCCCAGATAACGGATAAGATTGTCAGGCGAAGAAAACGGCTTTTGGGCATATACTACCCATTTCTTATTATAGCATTTTGTTTTCAGTGTTTGAAAACAGGCAGTATCCTCAGGGAGTTTTATTTCTCCTTTATTGACAGCTTCTTCCAATAACCGACATAGAATACCCCGAAAAACAGCACTCAACACCTTTACCGGAACAAAAAACTTCTTGGCACTGGGTATCCATTCCATTCCATCATCCGATAATCCACCGGCAGGAACTATGGTATGGATATGTGGATGATATGCCAGAGTTTGCCCCCAGGTATGCAGCAGTGCAACAGCTCCGGCTTGCGCTCCAAGATATTCCGTATTCTTAGCACATTGAACCAATGTTTTTCCGACGGCTTTGAATAATAAGCTGTAAGAAACTTGTTGATTGAGATAAAATAAATTATGCAGACAGGATGGAATGGTAAACACGATATGAAAATGTTTTACCGCAGGAAGATTCGCAGCTAACTTATCCACCCATTGCATTCGTTTTATGTACTGACATTTGGGGCAATTACGATTACGGCACGAGTTGTATGATTGAACCTTATTATCACAGTTATTGCAGTATAAAGCATGGCCACCCAGCTCGGATGTCCGGCAAGTTACAATATCATCAAAAGCTTTTTGCTGAACAGCACAAAGAGTAAGATTGTCTGCTAAGTCGTGTTTGTAATCCCGGAAAATGTCAGCAATTTCTATGGTTTGCTTTTTATTTCCCATTGGATAAAATCAATACAAGTCTATTTTATCCAATGGAGAAGTAAACTCATTGGTTTTTATATGAGCTACGTGCAAATATACGGCTGTGGTTTTAAACGAAGTATGACCCATGAACTGTTGTATCTGCCTCAGGTTTACGCCTGCTTCCAATAAATGCGTAGCAAAACAATGGCGCAAGGTGTGAAATGAAACATCTTTTTTTATACCTGCCTTTTTTACACTGTTCTTAACGATATGTTCCATGGATCTTTCTGACAAGGGCTGTCCTTTATGTCTGCTGGACTCAAAAAGAAACGTTGTTGGTCTTTCTGCCTTGTAGTATTCACGGAGTATTTCGAGTGTTTTTTGAGAGAGAATAGTATATCTGTCTTTTTTCCCCTTTCCTTGTACTACCCGAACCTGCATGCGCTGCGAATCAATGTCTTTTGGTTTGATTTGCAACACTTCCATTCTGCGTAAGCCGGCAGAATAAGTAAGCATAAGGATGGATTTGTGTTTCAAATTATTTGTTACAGAAATCATCCGCCCGACTTCTTCTAATGACAAGACAATAGGTAGTTTTTTCTCTGAGCGTGGTCGTTTTACATGAAATTCTTCCCATTCTCGATGACAAACATCTACATAAAAGATTTTGAATGCACTGATAAGTTGATTTACAGTGGAGGTAGAGGCCCCTTTCTTGGTAATCATGAAGTGCAACTTCGATTTAAAGTCTTCGGTGGTAATCTCATACAATGATTTCCCAAATTCTTTTTCTAAATTGCAAAGCAGTTTACAATAGGTATCAATGGTGCGTGGACTGTAATTGCGAATTTGCATCTCTTTGGTCTGCAAACTCTGGAAAGATTTGTTTTGATTCATAATGATATTTTTTGAAGTTTGTAAGCTTCAAAATTATCACTATTCTCATTTACCGGAACGGTTTAGTTCAACACTTGTATATGTCTAGTTTAAAAATGGATATATCCAGTTTACTAGATATATATATCGCATTTATCTTTACATGAATACTGTTCTATATTATTGAAAAAAAAACGCATGTAAAAATTGAACAATTTCATCTTAGTATTGACTTGGTTTTAAAACTGCTTGTTCTGTAAAGATTATAAGTCTTTTCGAAGCTCTAGTCAAGGCTACATACAAATGTTTTGGACAGTTGAATTTATGTGCGTTTATAATTGCAACAGTCTCAAACTCTAACCCTTTGGTTAACAAGGTTGTCCCTATGCATCTACCATAAATTTTTCTTCCAACTCTTCGAGTTAAGTTTCGCTTGTTTATCATTGCCTCAAAAACAGAACTGCTTTGATATTCCGCATCCTCCAATGCTGTGCAAAATGAGTTAAATAATTCACGTCTATAGCATTTTATTCCAGTCAGTTTCTTAATGTCTTTTAGAATCTCGGCAACAAATGAATATGAAAAACTCTGTTCGAGAGTTTTAATCTTAGTTTCAATTGGAAATAGCAGATTTTTGTCTTCTAGACTTGTCTTTCTTTTAAAGCCTTTGTCGTTGAACCAAATTTGAATTCCAGTTCTATTAAATAACTTATGACATAGAGTTATAATCTTTTCAATTACATTACTACTATTCATCAAATCTGCTTCCTTAGCTAATTTATAAAAGTCCTTATCATCTATGGATTCAATTAAAGTAAATCCATTATTGAATAATTTTATTAAATTCAACCTTGGATTAATACTTGTAGAGTCAGGATGAATTAAAAGGACGCTTTCTTCTTTTAATAGCTTTCTAATTTTTTGATTATATGTTTTAGTTGGATTATACAAGTCAGCTTCTACAATTATATTTGTTTCTATCGATGGAAATTTATTTAGTTCAACCCCTTGATTATTCAAAATTACTTGTCTTATCTGTTTCAAATCTTCACCAAGTGCAGCATTGTTACCTTTAAGCCATCTATATGGCGTTTCTAAATCATATCTTGAAATTGAAAACTCCTTCATCTCTGCTGGACTGTTCATATCAACAAGTTGTTCACCATTAAATCCAAAAATTCCCTGTAAAAAGTCACCGAGAATATGAGTAGGAAATAATTCAGATAATAAAAAAATTAATTCATGTTGTTTTGTCGTACAATCTTGGTACTCATCTACGAATAAACCTCCATATGTGTTTGATACAATTTGTTTTATTGGGCTTCGTTTAATAAGCATTATAGCCTTATCAAGTATAAATGGATAGTATAATTTACTATCTTCTTGTTCTGGTAAATCAGTGCCTAAATAAAATGATAATACATATTTTTGAGCAAAACTAGTGATTGTTTCTACTTCGTAACAAGCTCCTATAATATTTTCTTTTTTAATTTTCTCTTTAATTGAGGCAACCCCCGCATGTGTATGAGTTAATATTAGTTGTTTCTTGACGCACTTGATGTTTTTTAAACATTCAGCAATTGTATGTGTCTTACCAAACCCAGCTGGAGCAATTAACATACTTTTATCCTTAGATATAAAATCCAAAATATCAAACATAGTCTATCCAATTAAAAAGATTTTTCAACTGATTATCTAGACTATTAATACTTTTATCAGAGTAGAATTTACAACACACTAATCCAAGCGATTCTCCATAATCAATTCTTTTAAACCATGAATTTCTCTTTGCAGTATCACCGATTGCTTTGCGTATTTCTAATGTATCAGAATTTAACCAATCGTTTGGAAAATTTCCATAACCTAGATTCTTGTATGTAGCTTTTAAACTTTCAATTGTGGAGTCGGAATTTTCAATATCTAAATGTATAAAAAGCTCTTTTACTCCTTCCCAATTTAAATCTTTAAAAATTTGATTTTCTGAAGAATTGTTTTCTTCGCAATCAACAACAGTAACTTTTAATTTCCTTAGTTCAGCTTTTACCGCCTCATTCTTCTTTATGTCAGAATCACAAAAAAGACAAACCCGATAATCTGCATTTAGAAAAGCTCTTGCCAATTCAAATTGACTATGACCTTTTCCGTCCGCAAGACGAATTCCTAATAAAGCCAGATTTTTATAGTTGTTTTCAATTCTATGGAAATTAATGCCTCTAAGAATTCCAATTTCAGTTGCACCTTCACACACTATAACACTTTCAGAAAAAAATGCTTCAGGATTACTCCTTATGCATCCCTGTAATGACTTATCAAAATGAAACAAATGATTCTCTCCTTTTCGTGTTCTAAAAATATCATCGGCATTTAATTCTACTAATACATCTCTAGAATGTGTTGTTATAAAAACCTGTCCTTTTTTCTGATTTTTTAGAGTCCTGGCTAAATGCTGCGCTCTATCTGGCTCTAAGCCTTGTTCAATTTCATCTATCAAGAGTATTCCACCTAATTTAGCTAATTCAGTTTGAATTGCTATAGATATTAGCCTTTTAGAGCCTTTTCCTTTCAATCTAAACGGAACTTTATCATCGTGCAAACATACTTTGCCATCTTTGATGGAAATGTCCTTAAAATCTATTGAAGTTGAAGTATTGGAAATATCAACTCCTAATGCTGCTGCATTGGTAGATATTTTTTCAACTACGCTATCTAAATGATTAAAAGATTCAGAATCTATTTTTGCTTTAGCCTCTCTTAAAGCATCTATGATTATATTAGACTTTTCGGAATTTGTATCTTCATAGTTTAATAGTGAGTATAATGGATTACCTTTACTCCAAGAAAAGTGTCTATCAATGTAGTCGGAAACTAAAAAAACATTGAAACTAGCCCTGTCATTTGCTCTTATTTCAATTGGCTGTTGTGCTGACCTATTATTTACAACGTACCATTTGGGTTCAAGGTCTTTTTCAACTTTCAATAGTATTGTCAAGATAGTTTCATGGCTATCTTCGATTTCGTCATAAATTAAATTCGTTGTTTTGTCAAGTCCTCTAATGTAAAGTCCAAATTTTGATTCTCGAATTAATGAAGTTGGAAGGTCATATAATGACACTTCAATTTCAATAGGATTAGATATATCGCAATTAAAAAAATCAGTATCATAGAATGTCAAGTTCCAACTTGGTGATAATACATATGAAATTGCCTCTAAAATAGTTGTTTTTCCTGAGTCACCACGACCTATCAAACATACAAAGTCAGTCATTCCAAATACTTGTTCGAAATTTTGAAGACCTTTGTAATTCTGTATTTTTAGAGTATGTATTTTTGCCATTGTAATGGTTTTTTGATTTATATATATTCTGAACTTCTTACACTGCTACCGCCCCATGTAATTCATCCACATATTTCGGGTTTGTTTGAGAAAAATGACAATTCAAATCGGAATCAATTCTGTTTTCACACCTACACCTGATATTTTCAAAATGCTTATAGCTCTTGTCATTGCAACATAAATAAGAGCCTTTTCACTATTAATATAGTCTTGTTTCTGTAGTTCATCCATTTCATTAAAACCACCGAAAATTAATGGACAAGTCCGATTGTTTACATCCGAAATGAACAAAGTTTTGAATTCCAATCCTTTTAGTCCATGTAGTGTTGATAGTACTATTCCGTCATTATTAATTAATTGTGATGTAGTAAAATCATTATATGGTATTTTAAGTTTATGTAGTGTTGTTTTGATTTCTTTCAAAGCATCTTTTGTCCTGAATCCAATTGCAATCTGATTGTATTTTACACCGCTTTCATTTAAAATAGTAATGTTGTTTATGATAGAATCAATTTCTTCAGCTTTGGTTTTGAATATTTCGTATGTAGGTTTCTCACCATGAAATAAGGAAAGGTATCCGCCTAACTTTTCCTCCTCACCATCAAAATCATCATAGTTTAACCCCTTAATTGTGCTGATTGCTAATCGTTTAATTTCTTCGGAAGTTCTGTAATTTATTCGAAGTTGCTTACTTCTATTCCCACGGACTGAAATTCCTGCGGCAGTAAAGTTAATCTTACGAGCATATATTTTTTGATATGGGTCTCCAACAAGGAATAAATCATTTTCTTTTTGCTCAACCAAAGAACGAAGGAATCTTAGTTCAATATTTGAAAGGTCTTGTACTTCATCGGCAATAACATGCTTAAATGGTTTATTCTCTTGTGATTTGAAGTGGTTTGATAATAGATTGAATAACTCTGACCTATCAACAAAATCATTAGCTTGTTTGTATTCAGTGTATTTCTCAACCAACATCCATATATTCATTTTTTGCTTTCGTGTCAATGGCTTCCCTCTGCCAATTCTGCTTGTATTCAAATATGAATCAATACTTTTAACATCGTTGAATAAAATAACAGATTGATATTCGCCTGACACAAAGCGAACATCAAATTCAGTCAGATTTTTTTCCAAAATTTCATCCCAAACCTCAGCACTGCTTTTGGAATTAAACATATCAAGAATCCTTGTCAGCTTTGTAATTAATTTGTATTCTAAAGCCAATTCTTTAGCTAGATAATCAATATTTACAATTGACGTGTTAGCAGTATTAATCGCTAACTTTTTTGAAAGGATTTTTAAATTTGTGGTGAGTGCATTTGTATATGTTGTGAAAACTATTTTTCTGTTGTCTAACATATCAATTTTATTAGACAGATATTTCAATCGGTGAAGGGCTACAACCGTTTTTCCAGTTCCAGCCCCACCTGTCACTTTCACTGTCCCTTTAAAATCTGATTCTACTAACTGACGTTGTGATGGGTGAAGAAAAATCTGCCACTTATCAAAATCACCGTTTATAATTTCTTCCAATAATGTATCGTCAACTTCAACGAAATAACGTTTGTTATTATTGCTATTAAATTGGTCATCAACATTTTCAGAAGTTGATTTGCCAAAATTAATTTCAGCAATAAGTTGATTAATGTTTAATCCCTCTGACAAATAAAATAAATTTTCAAATGCATCAGTTGGTAAATACTTTTCTGCTTTTTCAAGGTCGTTTAATTCATTTATACCTCTAGTAAGTTCAAGCATAGATTCAGGTAAACCAATCTTCAATAATTCTTCGTCTGAATAAGAATTAAATAGTCCGTATGGTACTTTATCAATACTATCTTTAGGAATTTGAATTGTCTCTGGTGAAGTGAATATCTGTGCCGTCTGTGTGTTTTCATTCCACTCAAACACCTTATTTTTAGCCCAATCCATAGCTTCATCATGGTTATCTACCCACAACAAATGATAATTTTCACCCGTAGCCACTCCAATGATAGCCCTATATTTTTGGTCTATCCGTGCCGTTCTAAGTGATGAATCTTTAAACGTGATAATTGGTTCTAAGTGAATGGCTTCTGAACGTGAGTTTTCTCTAAACTTCTTATTGAATTCCAATACTTTTTTTGCTGTTGTTTTGGGAAGTTCAATCAACTTCTCCATACATTTATCGTGAATAAATAGCTTCATTATTGTATGTTGTTAATATTAAAGTTAGAAGGTTCAATTTCTGTGTATCCTGATTTTATAAATATCTGAGCATCTTCATTTGATAGCGGACGTATAAAAAACTTAAACTCATTTGAACCTAACATTGCTTCTGCAAAACCATTTTCATAAGGTATAAAGAATCCACCCTCCTTTTCAAAATCTACCTCATTATCAACTAGCAGTCTCACAATTTCATGCAATTCAACATCGTGGTATTTTAAACATTCATATTTGTCAAATTCCGTCTCAATCACTTCTTCACCAAAAACTATTTTAGTAGATTTCTGTGTCAGATTGTATATTTGCCAAAACCTTTCCCAAACGTCTTTATTAATTGCCTCATCAACTTCATTTACATAAAGAGTTGATTTCATGCTTAAATCCAATAGTTTAATTGAGTTGGTGAATTTTAGCAAGTTAATTTCACTCATCTGAATGTCAGGAAATACATAAAATTGACCACTTGCCCTATTAGCTGCAATCTGTGTGTTTTGGGGTTGATTTGTAGCCTTTAATAAGTATTTTTCTATGTCTGTATCATCTACCGATGGTTTTCCGAATTCTGCTTGCAAAAGCGATAGATACAAGTTTATTTTCTCGGATATAAATTGTCCCTGTTTTGGGTTGGATAACAACCATATCAATCTATCCATTGAGTTTGTAGCTTGAATAATTTCGCTACTGAATTTCTCCCAATATGGAATATTTTTATATGTTTTCACTGTGCTGTTATAAGTAGAAGTCAGTGCTAAAGTGTCCTTTTTGGCATGTTCATCAGTTGAGTCAAATTTTTCCAAATCATCCCAAGTTAATGTCCACGTTAACTTGCTCCCCGAGTTGACAATAGAATTACGTTTTTGTAAATCGTTATAGAAACGTTGGTTTTCTTTCGTAGCATGATAAGTATAACCATCTAAGTATATTGCCAAATCCTTAAAGGAAGACAAAGTAGAAACATCTTCAATCGGTTGACCATTAATACTAATTGCTGTCAAGGTAATATAAAAATCGGTTCTTGTTCGGTATGCAACGCCATCGGATTTTCCTAATTCGACTTGTGGTCTAATGAAATAGCTATATGAATCGTCTCCTTTCTTAATTCTGAATTTATAATTCACGATTCCGTCTTGAAGAACTTCCTCAAACAACCATCCCTCAGTCTCTTTCTTTTGAATGTAATTCCGTAAACTTCTGACAAAGCGGTCTTCAAGTTCACTTTCTTCAATTTGTCCGTTTCCTGATAATTTATTAATCCCTGTATTATACTTTTCCCAGGCACTTGACTTGTCAACAATTTTTTTAAATAGTTTTTCTGCTGCTGACCTACTTAATTCACTTTGAATAGATTGGTTTGAATAGGTGTATATGCACCTGTAACAACCATCTTTTCCATTGTGTTGACATGAGCATTCCTTAATGGCTTGATATGCCTTAGTTATCACCTCTGTGAATTCAATGGGATTGAATAATTTCTCCAAATAACCTGTTCCACCTGCAATATTATCATGGATAACCAAATATCTGTCGGACTTTAAGGTTTGTGCGTTGTGTTCAAGATAGTCAATTATACTAATATGTTGTGGATTACCTTTGTAGTACTTCTTTAGCCCAAGTTCTAAACCTGCTTTGAACATTTTTACCTGAGCTTCTCCATCAATGTCCTGAACAGGTAAAAGTACCTTTATTGCCTCAGTTTTCATTTCCTTGAACAGATACACTTCCTCAAACACTTCATCCCTATGTCCCTGATAAAGACTGTTTTTATACTTACAATAACCATAATGGAATTTGAAGTTTTTATCAAACCTTGCTTTATGTGGTTCAGAGGAACTTTTACCACAATGCTTACAGGTTACAAAACCATGATACGGAACATTTTCAATATTGTTTATTGTTATTTTGTTCGCATCAACGGTTGATGACAACCCAAGATTAATTATTTGAATATCTGCATTTTTTACATACTCAATACCAAATGGAATATCCTTCATCCCCCAAGCACCCTGAAAACTATTATTATCAAATTTTATATGCTTAGATATTTTGTATTGGCTTGAATCACGGTCATCGCTGCTATCATCAAGTGTAGCCTTATCTCTTGTATTTACTGACTTGACACTATTTAGTTTGACAAATATATGTTTGTTTTTGATAGATGACCAAGAACTGTCACCACATTTATGACATGTTATTTCATTTGACTTGACAGCAATTTCAATATTATCACAATTAGAACAGAATCGTTTTTCAATTAGCGTTCCTGCATCTTTCCAATCATAAGTATTGATGCCCGAAATATCAAATTTATATCCTTGGGAATAGAAATGATTATCGGGTGCAAATTCCCTTATGGCAACATTTGATGACCTAACTATTTCAAATTGATGGTCACCAGGAATACTATTGCTACCTTTGGTTTGATTGTCCTTCACCCATGCGTTTAATGTCACTCCTGTTTCGGGAAAAGCATAGTTTGGCAACATACCAACGTTAGTCAAATGTTCAAGTAATGAACGCTTATCTAAAAGTCTTTTTAATCCCCACAATGCTTTCTTCTCAGATTCTAGCGTTTTTCTTTCATCATCTGTTTCAGCAAGTTTGTTGGTTTTTATAAATTCGTCAATTTCTTGTCTTTTTTCATAAATATATTGGTATTCAGTTTTTAGTTTTTCAAAAACTTTTCTCAATCTATTATAGAATGATTCTTCAAGCAAATGTTCTCTCAACAAATCCAATACATTAACATCTTCTAAATCAGGTTTATAAAACTCAGTAAAACGATTCAATAATCTACTTTCACCCGATTTTATATACGATATAATACGATTAGGGAAGAAATCAGGAACATTCAAGTCGGTAGTAAGCAACCTCAAGGTCAATAGACGAGTTGGAATACTATGGTTATTGGGGTCATCACTTGACCAATTATCAAGACAAAATGCAAAGAAGTGTCTGAATAATATATCCTTAGCCTCAAGGTAACAACCAGGAGTTGCTATTTCACCGTCCATCATATCAGCAGGTTCATGATAATAGAACAAATCGTGCGGTTTGCTTTGCGCAAAATTTGCTATTAAAGCACTTCCCGAATTACGTCCTGCACGACCAACCCTTTGAAGAAAATTTGATGTAAGTGGTGGTATAGAATTGTTTATAGCTGTATTCAATGTTCCAATGTCAATACCCATTTCAAGCGTAGAAGTGGCAACAATGGTATTCAACGAATTAAATTTTGGTCGTTCTTTGAAGTCTTTTTCCTTGTTTTCTCTGTCTTTTCGCTCAAGAATACCTGTATGTTCAGCAGCATAAATACGAGGTGAACGATTTCGATTATAAACCAATTGATAATAATTTGGTCTTGTAGGTGGTTTTGGTGTATATGTTCCCTCTTTACAGGTGTAATCAAGGCAATTGGTTTGAATTGTAAGTTGGTCACTTACTGCCACGTTCAAAGTGGATGCACAACTATTACATTCATGACTTTTTACCTTGTTTTCAATGATTATTGCTTCGGGTAGTATCGCAAAATTATTATTATTACTATTGATTACTTTATTTAGAATGCCAACCTCGGTTAATGTCTCAAGTAATTTGCTGTAAAAATCATTTACAATTGTATTATAATTTTGTGCGTTTTGTAGCGACTTAGTATAATAATTTCTAAACCATGTATGTGTAGTTGAATAAGTTGAATCCAACATTCCCTTTGAATGACTTTCATTGGTGAGTAGCTTCGGCAGTCTTGACCTCATGCCATAATTTCTGTTTAGAAAATGTCTGCTATCCTGCCACCAACTCAGTTCACGAAGTTCTAACTTGTTTGACCTAAATTTACTAAAGTATTCATTGTCAATTCCACCACGGGTTCTTGTTCTATGCAATATTCCATTTATAAATGGCATCAATTCGGCTTCGGTAATATTTATGTTATTACCATTAAGCCAATCGCTCATTTTGGGATATACCTCTATAAGTTTTTCTTCGTCAAACTTTGTTGCTGAAGCACCCGTTTTTTCCAATGTTCTACCAATGAGTGCATTGTATCCGAATTCAGATACAACTTCCCACTTCATTCTTAAATCAAATTCTTGCTTGAATTCATCGGTGAACTTATTTTTTATCCTAAAGTCCTGGTCTAAATCAACTTTGCCTTTATAATCATCGGGTAAAAATCTATAGTAGTAGGCTTCCTCATTATTTTCTCCTGACGGGTCGGAGTTTAGCTTCCAGTATTTTATAAATTCGTCTTGAAGTTCTTTTAAAGTAACAGGCTTGTTGAGGGTATTTATAACCTTTTGCAATGAAGAACGAAATGTAAAACGGTAATTTCTTGCTTCTACAAAACCTGCTTGATGCGCTGCATCTTGAACACTATTGGTAAATGCCAATACTTTTCTGTATTTCTCATGCCTTGGGTCAAGGTCTGACGACAAAATCTGACTTACAGTTATGGAAGATAGAGTTGCTATCCTCGTACCGATAATACCAATTACATTTTCGGTATTACATTCAGGACAAATATGTCGGGCTTCATTATTTTTTTCTTTAAGTTTCCGAACAGCATGAATTTTCAATTTGTTTTCACCTGCATTATTACTCAAACTTAAATCTACAACATTCAAATAGTCGTTAATAGTATTATTTGGTTCATATTCTTCAATGTGTTTATGGTCAGCAGTATTTGTGAAATACATGTTCTTATGATTACTAAAGAAGTAATCATAGACTTGTTTCGGGTCTTTGGAAAAGAAGTTTTTGTTATCATCTTTCACTGTCAACCAACCACTTGAACCACATTCACGGCAGAAATAGGAAGGCATTGCTTTGGGTTCTTTTATATCTCCAACACTATCTTTCCAAACAAACTTTGGAGTTTCGCCCAATTCACGCAGAACACCACTCAGCTCTCTTATCCATATTTGAATTTGAAGAAACAAAAATGCCGACTTCTTTATATCGTTGGTTTTGGCTTCGCTGATAAGTGCCAAAATTGAATTGACAATTTCCTCTCTTGGGTTAAATTCATTTATACTATCCCATTCTGCAACTCGTTTGAAATCAGCATTCAAATCAGCCAATTCTCGCAATAAATCTTCTAAATTTTTAATCCCTGCATTGGTTATTGAAATAAGGTCTTTTACTAATTTGAGTTTTTTTAATTCTTCGCCTAACTGTATTTCAGTCACAGCTTCGGGTATTTGCCAAAGTCGTTTTTGTCGTTGAATATAAGTTGCATAGGTTTCGTTCTCTGCTAATCTGCTATCAATTAGTCCTATCTGTCTTGGTATAAAACCATCAAGGGTTTCGTCTTCATCAAAAAAATCGTTTACACCAAGTCTTTGCTCTGTAATCAATGAGTCATCGTCAAAGGTTTCGCCATACACCTTTTCGGCATATTCTATCAACAACTTTTTTGAATCATCACCCGACCCCATAGTAGCAGAAGTTCCAACGGCACAAAGCTGCCCTTTTTCTATTGCAAGTTTTAGTTTTAAACGTCTTAATAAATTGGCAACGTCAGTTCCTTGAGCACCATCGTAGGTGTGCAACTCATCTAATACAATGAATTGTAGCAATGAAGTATCATTAAGGTTGAAGTTCCACAGATTATGGAAAGTATTCCGCATCAACGCATAATCAAGCATTTTGAAATTGGTCAGTAGAATATCAGGCGGACTATCAACAATGCTTTGTCTGTTTTCTATGATATTTTCAAATCCCATGTCTTTTGGGAACTTTTTCTTGTCTTTTCCTTCGCCAATAAACAAGCCTGCGGTTATTTTACCTTTAATTCGTTCATCGTTCCATATCGTTTCAGCCAAACGTTTGGCTTGGTCGGTAGCCAAAGCATTCATTGGATAAAGTATAATTACTTTAATCCCTTGTCTGTGTAAGTTTTTGTAGCAATAGTCAAGAATTGGATACATGAAACACTCCGTTTTACCCGAAGATGTTCCTGTTGTAATTAATGTTGATTTGGGTATATGACCATTTTGAGTTGTAAGCCTGTTAAATGCCTTGTATTGATGGTCATAAGGTGGAAAGTTGGGTTTTATCTCCAACGGGATTTCGTCTTTGTCTTCGGCTTTTACAAAAGGTAATTTCAATGACACGTATGGACCTTTGAAAATCCCATTATCATTATCATTAACAAAATTGTAGAATGCCTCATGCACAGCTTTGTCTTTAAAACTAAAGGTAGCTTTAAGATATTCAAGTATTGAGTATTTTACTTCGTATGCCTGTTGGAGTGGTAACATTATTTGTTAATTTTATATATATTTTCAAAATGCTTCCATGCCACCTTGTAGTCTTCTACTCGGTCGCATTTATCGAAAGGTGCGTAATAAGTTATTTTTTCGCCTTGGTACAATTCACTTTTGGTAATGGTATGTTCGTAGTTTTCACCTGCCTGTAGGTTACGAATCGAATCCCAAACAGCTCTATCAACTCCAACACCAACCAAACCTTTGCTACATGTGAAAACTATATTTCCTTTGGTATCGTACCAGGTATCGTCTTCGTTCTGCTGCAACACAGGAAACTGAACATTATAAATCAGACATAACTCTTCAAGGGTTAAACCCAATGCCATGGCAGTAATTACATCTATCTCTACCAATGCTTGTCTGCGTTCATATAAGTTACGAAGTGGTGTGTTCCAATTCCATACAGGTGTTAGTATGTTGAACGGTTTTAATTTATTATCTGGTTTACTCCATTCGTCATGTTTGTATTCATCCAACCAGGATTCTTCCCAAAATGGTGCATAATACTTATTTAAGCAGTTTAATTGAAGTGTACGGCTGAAGAGTTGTGGTTTAAATTTGTCTTCTATTCCTAAAGGAAATGCCGACAGACGACTATCTGTCAGATTTGATGCTCCAATTGTCTTTAGGAAAAAATCCAAAATTATAGAAGAACATAAAGCTGTTAATTCAATAGATTGAAGTGGATTGTCAAATATGACAGAAATAACTCCGTTTGTATGACTTGTTTTTGGTGGTAAAATAGCACATGATAATGTTCTTTCGCCTGTTAATGCCAACATCTTTCTAAATCCCACTTTATAATAATCTATCCAACGGTCATAAATATCATTCCCCAAGTCATCTTTTATACCTGTTTTAAATCCTTTAGTAATGTTTGCAAATTTATCGAGATTTACGGCTGGTGTGTAATTTGTACGGGCAACAAAATCTTCGGAAATTTCATTGTGATTAATAATATCATAATCAGAATTAAGGCTACAATTAGCATAAGGAGTTTTGTATAATGGATTAGAAACAAAGAAATGAGGTCCACTATAAATCATTTCATAGTTCTCAATCTTAGGAAATTGTGTATTTCTAATTATTGTACCATTATTAACATCATTCGTTTCGTCAAGGCAAACAGTTATTCTTTGATTATAATTTGATACTGAAGTTTGAAATAAACTTAGTTTTTCCAAAGCCGAAATTATTGAAAAAGTATGTATTGAAACAAGTTTCGCTGATTGCCATTTATCTGAATTCTCAAATGTCTTAGATAAAATTCTTAGTTGAGTTTCTTTAAAATTCACAATCCTATCTTTATGAGCATTGATATTCCATACATATTTATTTGTACTAATATCCTTTATTTTAATGCCCTCTGCAATTCCAGAGCCATTGCTAATAAATGAACCGTCAATTGTTGCAGGATGAAATAAATTATTGATAGACTTGAAATTTACGACAGATTTTGTCCCAGCGTAAATATTTGAACTATAAATATTATGGTGGTCTATTTCTGCGAATAACATCAACTCATTTTTATATTGAAAATGATACCTTAAACGCTGATAAATTTCTTTACGAAGTATGTTTCCATTTGGGTCATCATATACACCATCAGGATGTAATAACCCCATAAAACCATTTTTCCCAAGTAAAGAAAATCCATTTTCAATTACACATTTGTATAGGTTGGTTTGCTGTCCAATCAATAATGGATAATTCTGTCCTGCGTTCAAGAACACAGAAGTACATTCAGTACCAATCATTTCTTCAAAATAGATTTCTTTCAATCTATCATCTGCTAGAAACTGGCTTTGAAGTAACCTTACTTGTGGGGCAGTTACATTTTTTATTTCAACCTCAGGAAATTTCTCGGCTATTATTCCCTTTTCTTCAAATGTAACTTTCAACCAAGGTGGATTTCCTGCTATCAAGTCAAAACCACCACGTTCCCAAAATACTTCCAGGAATTCTAATTGTGGGTGAAAGAAAAAGTATTTTTTTGCCAGCTCACCTACAACGATAAGTCGTTGATTGTTATCAAATAAGTCCTTTCGGTTGGTGTATTCTACTACTGCATCAATAAAATCGGTTGCTACGTTAGCTTCTTTCTTTTCCTTATCAGTGGCAGCAGAGTCAAATGCCATACTCAGCTGTATATTGCTTTCAAACAGGCTTTGTTGTCCACGTTTTAGCAATACACCTTCCATGGCTTTGTTGGTATCCAACTCTAAAATATCAGAAATGTCAGTCCAATACTGCGTTCTGTTTGGTAACTCATCTGCCTGTCGCACATCCCAAAACCACAGGCTACACCAATAGTCCATCACCATTTTCAGCTTAAAATAAGGCGAATTATGTCTGTTGCGTTGGTCGGCTAATCGTTCTTTTTCATCATAGCTTCTCAGCCCCATTTCCACCTGTTCATTTTTTTTGGCAGCTTCAAATATATTTTGTCGTGTGCGTGTTTGAATGTTTATGGTGCGTTGGAATTGATAATACTCAGCTAACAATTCATCAATCTTGCTACTAATCAGCTTTAGCTTTTCAACTTCTTCTCTATTCAGTGGTTTAGTCCATTCCTTTTTCCATTCGGTAACTCCTTTGGCAAACGAAACGTATTCCTCTTTCAGCATTTTAATGCCTGCCGAAGGAACCATATTTTTGTCGGGTAACAGAAAATGGTAAATTTCATCGGGCTTGCGTCCATGTTTTATCTTTTCGTAATCAAGCTGTGGTTTAAACTCCAATTGTCGTGGTGCTTTGTCCCACCATGCTTTAATAGGCTGTTTTTTAAGCTGAACGCCATCAACGTTACTGTATTCCAACGCAATATCCGAAACTTTATATACTTTAAGCCATGCACCCACCACAGCATTTCCTACACAAATACGGTTGCTGAAAAATGGCGTTTCCATGTCTTTGTGAATTACATTGAGCCACAATGATAATTTCCCCAATTCAATGGCAGTCGGGTTTAAATCCACACCATATACGTTGTTGGTGGCAATATAAGCCTTCACTTTTTGTATTTCTTCCTTGTATTTGTCGGGGTCCACTTTCCATAAAGTTCTACCTGCTTCCCTCAATTCCTTTTGGCGATAGGTAATGTATGCCTCTGCCAATTGATTAATCATTTCGTTGTGGAACGCAGCAGCACCCATGGCGGGTTCCAATAGTTTTAAATCAAGTAAGTCAACCGTTTTCATTTCACCCTTATCCAATTTTTCCAAAATCGGTTTCAAGGTATATTTCACCGTTGATTGTGTCAAAACTTCGGGTGTATAATACGAAGCTGACTTTTGTCTGTCCCTACCACTCAGCCGATAAACAAAAGTTCCTTTGGGTAGAATAACATCTTCACCATTGTCGTCTTTCAGAATTTCGCCATTTTCAAAATCATCCCTGCGACTTCGTGGCACTAAATATGTACCTTCGGCAGGTTTGTCCATTTTATGAACTTCAATATAATCTTGTTCGGCATAGAATCCACGGTACGCCAACAGACTTTCGTAAACGCTACCTAACTGATTTATACCAAGGTTTGCATACGAAATGCGACCTCGTGCCCTGTTGCGTTGTTGTTTTGATAATGACAAACGACAAATAATATCCTGCCATATCCTGTTCCTAAACTTCACTTTGTGCAAGTGTTTCTGTTTTCGCTCATCAAAGAAAGGTGAATCAATATGTCGCACCCTGAAACTTTTGTTATTGCCATTTTCACTTTCACGGTATCCCGAACTAAGCACTTTGAACAATTTACTCAATGATTCATGGAAAAAATAACCATTCAGGCTTGTTTCGGAATATAAGGGAACTTGCTCCAAATCACGAAGCATTTCCAATGAATAACCTTTGTTGTAAGTGGAGTCATTGCTTGGCAGAATATCCAAATCTTCACGACTTTCTGCATAAAAAATAAACAGCAACCGATAGATAATTCGTAAGCAGTCATCTTTTATTTCCTGTTCAAATTGGTCATCGGTTTCATCGTATTCCTCTTTCAGTACCTGCTTTTGGTAGTACAATGCTTCGTTTGCCAATGCTTCAATGGCATGAATTATTCCTTCTTTCAGGTCTTGCGTAACTTCGTAAGCACTTTTATGGCTGTCTTCGTTCAGTTGGTCCAAAAGCACCATATTACTTTCTGGCGATAATGCTTCTTTACTTGTCAGAAAATAGAAAAGCGAATAGTAATTGGCTCTTGGACTTGCAGTTGCTTCGGTAAATAATTCTTCAAGGTCAAACTCCAAATAACTACCCCTGAACCATTTTTCCTGTTCAAGCAAATAAATAATATTCCCTGCCAACAGCAGAATATATCGGGGACGGTAATGAGGTTCTAATAAAAAGAGTTCAGATATTGCATTATTTATAATTTTAGGGGAAATTTTCACCCCCTCAGGTATCTTAAAAACATCATCCCATTGGCTTCTTTGATACTTCTGGGGAGGATTAGTTTGCAATTCGTCATTAACATCGTATGTTTGTTCAAACAATCCATCAGGTGCTTTATCATCTATTTTTATTAACGTCTGCATCTCCATTATCATCAAATGTGGCTGTTCTCCACGGTACAGAATTTGCCTTACAGGTATAACTTCATGTTCCGTCAATGGAAATAGATTGTCGTAATTGTTTATATTGCCATCATATCCCAATGCATTGAGTAAAGCAGTATGAAAAAAATGCGTTTCTTTTATTTTGTCCCTTGTGCGAAGTCTTCCTTCAATATAAAGTTGTTTAAACTTAAAAAATCGGTCTTTTACAGGCGTAATACGTTTGTTGAAATCCTTAATTTCATCTGCACCATAACCACATTTTTTCAATACATTGGTCGTGAAATCTTCATCAAAGTAATTTGACGAAAAATATTCTCCTACGTTTCTAATAAACTTAATCATAGTTACTTATTTGTTATAAAAAACGGCTAACACCTTTAAAAATGGGTCTCCCTGTAATGAAGTTAAATCCTTGAAATATTGACTTGAATTACTTAGTATCGTCTCAATTTCCCGTTGTTTGGAATCCCTGATTCTTGACCAAAAACTACCCATCGACCTTTCACTAAAGTCAATCTCTAATTGTTGAATAGCCTCAGAGTGCCATTTTTCAATTTTTGACTGATATATTGTCATTTTTTGTTCCATTCTCAGTTGAAGGTTTTGTTGTTCATCAAACATGTGCTCAGCAGCCCAATCAACGGCATCTGTCAATATCCCTTGTAAATTGGATAACTCATTTTCAGGAATTTCCTCGGTGTACAATTGGCTCTTCAATTGAAATTCTTCAATAAAATCTGACAAATCATACACTTTTCTAAGAATTGAACCATCCCATTTTAATCCAACCACCAAAAAATCGGCAATTACGGGTTGTCCCAAATTGTTGGAAACTTGTCCTTGAAATACAAACCAAGCTGAATCAGAAGGAAGTTTTCTTGTTTTGGCTACCAAAGCAGCATCTTTGTGAACACTTGCTTCCAATTTGGTCATAAAGTACTTCACCACAGGGTGAAGCTCGTAAAGTACTTGAAATTCAGCCCATTCACCTTTCTTTTTTCGGGCATCTTCTATTGATTTTTGAACCAAATCCTTGTCAAGCGACAACTTGAATAATCCACCAACAGACGGTTTTGATTCATAAGGAAGGTCAAACAAAACCTGATTCAAATCTTTGGTATTTGTAATTTCCACATAATCATCACTCACAGTTACTTCGTTGGAAGTGATTTGATTACTTGATTTTAGTTGGTCAAACAATTCACTGTAAAATTGTTTGTCCTTTTGATATATTGAAAGTGGTTTTTCAAATGGGTCATCGGTAATTACAGCAGCAGTTTTATCATCAATATCACCAAAAAGGGTAGAAAAATCAAACCCGTTGGTATCGCTTTGTTTTTTATCAAGAAAGTTCTCGTCTTGTTTTAGGAACGCATTTTCAACTAATTTTTCTTCCTTGTTAGTGTCATATAGTTTCATTACTGACCCTGCATCACCCAAGGTTTTATATACAACTTCCTCTTTTTGAGTGAGTCGTTCTACAATATGTAAGTCGGTTTTTAATCCGTCAATGTCTGATTCGGCTACCAAATAATAAATGTATGGAATTTTCTTTTGTCCGTATCGGTCAATTCTACCATTCCGTTGTTCCAAGGTAATAAGCGACCAGGGAATATCGTAATTGAACATACGATTGCAGAAGAAATGTAGATTTACACCCTGCGAACCTGCATCCGAACATATCATTAGTTTTACTAAACTATCAGCCTTTCCAAAATCATCAATTATTTCTTGTTGCTCTGTATCGGGCAAACCACCATGAAAAAATTTAAGTGATTCATCTGTAAGGTTAAAATCATTTTTAAGTTTATCACCTAAATATTGTAGGGTGTCAATTCGCTCAGCAAAAATTACATACCTATCATCATTCCTTTTACCCGACCAACCAAGTGAGATAAATGTATCCCTTAGTTTGGAGTATTTGGTATCGCTGTTATATTCAATTACCAGGCTAACTTTGTTTCTTAGCGTTTCCAAAACGTCTAAGTTTTCTTCGTATAAACCTGTCTGTAAGTTTTTTGTAGAAACCTTCTCAATTCTTCTGTTCAAACTAACCAATGCAGCTTGAGGTGAAGACATAAAGGCTTTAAAGATTCCAATTGAAAAAAGAAAATCATCTTTAGGTTTTCCTTCTTTAATGGAACTAATTGCTTTTATTTTAAGCTCTTGCTGGAATTTCAGAAAATCGACTTCGTAAGTACCCAATGGTGCAGACACTCTAATAATTTCCCTTTCCTGAAAATTAGCTCTAATATTTGCCTCAGTGATATCATTTTTAAATCTTCTGACATAGTAAGGTTCAGCATTGCTCTTATCATAATCACCACTTTTAGGAATAGCGGTTGGCTCAATCATTGAAATAAGATTGGCAAAATTCTCCTTTCTACCATTGTGAGGTGTTGCAGATGTAAGAATTAATGACTCACACTTTTTAGCTAGGAACTGAGCTAAATCACCTCTCTGACTTTTATCGTTGGCAATAGTATGACATTCATCAATCACGATTATATCCCAACGGGATTTTTCTAAATAATGTCTGAACTTGGCATTATTTTTTAAAGTATCAATAGAGACAATCGTTTTATCGTAGTACTCAAATGGGTTTTTGTTGGCAGGTAGTTGGGTTTTAATACGAGCAATTCCTTCTGAATCCAAACGGACCAAAGGTATGGCAAAACGATTCCAAAGTTCTTGTTGAAACTGAGATAAAATAGATTTAGGTGCAAGCAACATGATACGTTTACCCTTTCCCCTTTTTATCATTTCAGACAGAAAAATACCGACTTCAATTGATTTCCCCAAACCAACTCCGTCAGCAATTAGCAATCGTGGTCGTGGAAGTTGCAATGCTTTTATGGTTGGGGTCAATTGGTAATCGGCAACATCAATGGCAGTTTTATGACCAATGGTTATTTTTTCAGAAAAAATGGCAGCATTGCGGATTTGGGTTTCTAAAAACAACTTTGTCTTTCGGTAGCCACTATCAGTATCGGGTACTAATTCGGTAGTATTTGGGTCAACAGGCTTAATGTCAGTATCAAGTGTAGAATCAAAAGAAAATCTTTTCCCTTTTACTAACTCACTAATTCCCTCGGCATCAATGATAAATGTATCATCGTGATTTACACTGATTTTGCTGATGATAAAATCTTCACCTCTTGTTGATATTCTTTGACCTATAGTTAAGTTCAATTTTCTTGTAATTTAAAGAGTTTAGCAATAATAAATCTTATTAATTTTCTTGATTAAGCAATCAATTATTCTTCTATTTGTTTGTTTTTGTTGTTAATTATATCTGCTAGGTGTTGAAATGACTGCAAGTCACTAATACGATAAATTGCACCTTTATATTCAATATATCCGTTTATTTCTGAATCATCTTTCTCAAAAAAATCAGAAATAGGCATGTTTAAAATCTCAGAACATTGTTCCAGTCTTTGCCATGTTGGTTTGGTAAAAACATTATATACATTTTGCCTCTCAATACCTAGCTTATCTGCAAATTCCACGACAGAAATACCCCTTTCCCGAAGGATTTCTTTTATTCTTAATATATTTCCCATATCTGTTGATATTAATGACACCAAAGGTAATTAAAAATTTCAATTTAAGTAAAACGTAATGAAATAAATGACAAAATATTTGTATATGTCATTTTAATTACGTATATTTGTCATGTAATTAATGACATTTATATGAGTTTTTTGAATTGTAATCAACTAAATTTAGATAGGATATGAAAAAAGTAGTTATTCTGGCACGTGTGTCCACCCAAAACCAGGAATTTGAACGGCAAATTAATGAACTGTCGGAATATGCAGCTTCACATAATATGGAAGTTGTGAAGGTCTTTTCCAACAAGGTTTCAGGTGCAAAGAAAATGGAAGACCGTCCCGAAATTCAGGACATGATTGAGTATGTAAAATCAAACCAAGTTGACAAAGTTTTAGTCTTGGAAATTAGTCGTTTGGGTAGAAATACATTAGAGGCATTAAAAGTTATTGAAATGCTGAACGAAGAGAAAATTTGTCTTTTTGTAAAGAACTATAACATCGAAACAATGGACGAAAATGGCAAAGTCAATGCTATGGCTCAGTTTCTGGTAACAATCCTCCTAGAGGTTGCCCGTATGGAGAGAACCACAACCAGAGAAAGGGTTTGGTCAGGTTATCAGAATTTCCGTAAATCGGGTGGAAAGGTCGGACGTAAAGAAGGTTTCAAAAAATCAGCTGAACAAATGAAAGCTGAATATACAGAAGAATTGAAATTGCTTCGAAAAGGAATCAGCTTACGTAATGTCAGCAAAATCACTGGAACATCTGTAAATACATTAAGAAAAGTTGCTGAGCTTGCAGCATAAATAAACCACTAAAAATAAAACGATTATGGAAATGGCTAATTATATAATCAGCATTTTTAAAACCAATATGCAAGTGATAATGTCATGGGGGTACAATAGTCCTATAATATTGAAGACTGGTCTTAGATTCAGTGTAAATGGATTTAAGCATAAAGGTAATGTTTCAGTACTTTATAACGAAGGAATGGATTTATTTGATGTGGAAATTCTGACCTTCGAAAACGAAGTTATTGAAACAATTGAAGGTGTGTACTTTGACCAATTGATTGAGGTTATTGATAATCGGGTAGAGCTGGTGGAAAATTATGACCAAACTGTGAAAGATGAATATAGTTCAAATAATGAGATTAAAACAGTATAATATTAATTCAAAACAAACACTATGGAAACGACAGACAGAGCAACTATCAATGTATTGAAAACCATAACCACAATCGCAAAGAGACTTGAA
The DNA here is from genome assembly GCA_942493025.1 of Paludibacteraceae bacterium. Classification (GTDB taxonomy): domain Bacteria; phylum Bacteroidota; class Bacteroidia; order Bacteroidales; family Paludibacteraceae; genus Paludibacter. The sequence goes on along the minus strand of OW818663.1, from coordinate 606,289 downwards.
AATTCTGAACTTAAAGCAGAAATTATTCAAGAGCTTGATGAAGAGTTAAATCGACTGTCACACTACCTTGATACAACTAAACAACAAGCAATGATTTTTGCAGTGATTTTTGCGATACAAATTAAAGTTTATAGCGTAGAATTACGTATAATCGTCAACTTTCTTGATATCAACTATATAGATTCCTTGAACTTTAAACCTGATTTTGATATTCTTATCGACAAAAATTTGATTGAAATCGAATATGAACGTAGAAAGAAAATGAAGAAATCAAATTTTGGAAAATCTAGTTTTATAATAAATTCTGAAGTGTCAGATTTCATTTATGCCAATGAACCAATACTGATGTCCGAAAAAGAATCTTTGGACATCTATAGTTTTGTAAATAAAGTGTCTGGGTTAATTGATAAAAGGCTAGAAGAATCAATTGATACTTCTGATTTGTTTGATGCTGTTGAAGAACTTGAGTTGATAAATCATCATCTCACACCACTATGGAAATACAATAAGGAACTGGATGTACAGGACAGAACCTTACTCTATGAAATTATTGATGACCATATCAAAGGCTATCCAAGCTCTCTGGACAAAACCCTGAAGGATATCTATGACAATAACCGTAAAAGGTTGATGAAATCACGTGAGTTGTTCGAAAAAACGAATAAACTATTTGACTTAGAATTGATTAATTTAAGCGATTCCAAGTATGCCAATGATGCAAATCTCAATTTGACTAATGTAGCCATTGAATTATTTATGCAGGAAGATGCTGATTTATTCATGAAGCAAAAAAAATATAAGAATGCAATATTCAATGAAGATATTGTTGCAAAAGAACTGTTTTATGATTGTAAGCTGGCTGAAGATGTGAGTTTCCTTACAAATAGCCTTCAAAACGAAAACTTCCAAAAACTACAAAGTAGAATGTCAGAAATGTCCCTGAGCAAAGGTGTTGCATGTATTTTCTATGGAAGCCCTGGGACTGGCAAAACCGAAACGGCTTATCAGATTGCTAAATCAACTGGCAGAGACATCATGTTGGTTGATATTTCACAGACAAAATCAATGTGGTTCGGAGAGTCCGAAAAACGTATTAAAGATATTTTTGACTCTTATAGAAGGGTTACGAAATCGGTTGATAAATTACCTATTCTATTATTCAATGAAGCTGATGCAATTCTGAATCAACGAAAAGAGAATACTCATTCGAATACTAGTGGGACTGAAAATGCGATTCAAAATATACTCCTAGAAGAGCTTGAGCGGTTCGAAGGAATTATGATAGCCACCACCAATTTAGCAGGAAATTTGGATACTGCTTACGAGAGACGGTTCCTGTTTAAAATCAAGTTTGAAGCACCAACAGCTGATGTGAAATCGAAAATATGGATGAATAAGCTTTCTTGGATTGATAATGAATTTGCTCAACAGTTGTCAAAGGAATTCTCATTTTCTGGAGGGGAGATTGATAATATCGTTCGTAAAATAACAATGAAGGAAGTCTTGACTGGAAACAGACCCATTTCAAATGAAATTTATGGATACTGTCAAAGTGAAAAGATGCTCTCGAATAAAAAAGGAAAAGTTCGGGTTGGGTTTGAACGAGAGTAGGCAATATGAGAGAAGGATTAAATGATTCGAAAATGCAACTTGAATCCTTTATTGACTCCCAATAAGTGACGTTAACAATAATTAGCAAATAAAATTTTGTCACATTTTCAAAATCGAATATGATTTTGTAGATTGCGCAAAATTTAAAAAGGACGACTAACATGAGAACAGAATTTGAAGCATATCTGAATCAAACAGATTATGGATATATACTTTACCTAGATGAATTTAATTTTGATGAAATGTTGAACTCTATTGGTCACAAGAATATTCAGAGAATTCTTGTTAAAGATTTAAACACCAATTTCGCTGTAGAAGTATATAATGGTGAAGGTATTGTTCCTAATAAAAAAGAAATTCTTGAATCACAAAACAGCACATTTGATTATGCAAACATAATTGTCAATGATATTGAATTTGAATTTATATATTGGGATGATGGAATGTTTGAAACGGATTGGGAAACAGTAATAAAAATCATCGAAGGACAAAAACAAGTTGTAACACCATTTCAAGCAAAAATACTAGAGAATCTTCAAAATAACTTAGGTACTTATTATTTTGTGAAAAACGATGTAATAATAAGTCAAAAGAAAATTAGTGTTGAGGAATTAAACAATCTTCTTACTTATGAATTTCAACGAAAAGAAGAGGAAATGCTCCTTGGTGTGGTTAATAAAAAAGAGCTTAGAGAGTTTTTAAATGAGAATCAAATTTGAATAATATGTAAATGAGAAATTTAAATAAATAGCTATGAATAATGAAAAATCAAATACTGAATTTGATGAAACTGCAATGACAGGTTCAACAGAGATTGGTGCATTTACTGAAAAACTGGTGAGTGAATACGAGTTTTTTATCAATTCAATAGAATTTCCTAAATTCTTGAGTGCAAAAAAAGAAAATGAATTTAACGAGGAAGTAATTGATATTGGAATGTTTGGAACAGAGGATGATAAAAAAGAGTTCTTATCTAAACATAGGAAAAAGAACTTTTGAAGAAGAAAAGTCTAATTCTAATAAATATCATTGATTAAATATATGATTACACTTAATTTCAAAGGACCAATTTGTTTATCTAAATTTAAAGAGAATCAACTTGGACAAAACTCAGGTGTTTACATTTGGGGATTCAAAGGGTTACTGAAATCAGACAAAGACAAAGTTATTCCATATTATGTTGGTATTACAGCTGAGAAATCAATTAGCGAAACAATTTTAAATAGGCATATAAAGGAGATAGACAAAAATGAATCAACTTATATGCGATTTTCAGAAGAATATATGTTTGAGTATTATAAAGGTTTAGGCTCATATCCGATTTATCCTATTGAGAAGTCAAAACAGAGGAAGACTTCAAAACTTAAATGGTCAGGTTGGACTAATGAACAATACAAAGAACACTTATATTATTACAATAATAAACCGTTTTTAAATGACTTAAATTGTCAAATTCCAATAGTAGAAATTCATAAAGGCAAAAATAAAACTGATTTCCCAATCAGCAATATTTATCCTATTAAGAGTAAACTACAAGATGTTTTAATAAATAATATAGATAAAGATAATTTTTGGATTTGGTATGCAGAAGTTGATAAAACGAATCAAGATTATCTTGATTTTAAATCGGAAATTCCATATACTCCTAGTAGAACAAAATCACATGACCTAAAAGTATATGAGATATTTGAAGCATATACAAAGTTTTCATTGAAAGGTATTACAGTAGGTAAACACGAAGGGGACTTTTTTTATTTGGAGAAATTTTTAAATCGTATTAATATCACTTGTAAAAGTGATATTCTAAAAATATCTATTTCAGAGTTATTTCAAGGAAATTATTGATATTCAAATATACATATGTGGATTAATTACTCAAAATGCACTTTTGACATTTGTTTCAAAACTCAGATATTTCTTTTCAGAACATCAAATATGTATTTAAATCAAATTTAGAAAACTATTTGCTTGTAATAAATGAAATTTATATAAATCAAAAACATACTAAGAAAATGAAATTAATTGACAAACTCAGAGCTGGACTTAAAGAACTTTCCGAACAAAAAGAACTTACTTTGACAATGAAGTTTTCCAAAGAAAATAAAAACCAGATTCAGTGTATCTGGACTGGGATGGTTGAATCAGAAGATGAGTCTATAATGATTATATACAACTTTAAAGTCAATTTCGAAGATATAAAAAAAAGATTTACATATGAACCTGACCTTGAAAAGAATATGAATGAGTTTTTTAATGATGGTAATAATCAGACAGAGAAATTATTTGAATTGCTCGGTGAAAAATATGATTTACTGGATACATATATAAAAGTAAAACGTGGTCAAATCTCTAGTAATAAATTTGGATTTTAATTCATAACAGAATGTCACTAAATACTAATGAAAAAGAATTGGCAGAAAACTACACCTTTCAACCAAGTGAAGTTTACAGCCGCATCGTAAAGTTTTACAGTGACTTTATGCTTAATTGGAATAGTTTGAAATACGAACAGAAAGTTCAATACCTAGAATCAAAAAGGATGAGTGTGAGACTAATTAATGTTCTCGACAAATTAGAACCTTATGTGTTGAATTTACCTCTCGATATGCCTGATATTTATGCATTAATTTCTTTATCAAAAAAAATAAAATGCTCTAAAGATGATGAATGTTATGAATTTGCTTATGATTATAATGATGAATATAGTATCAAATTAGGTATGTATTCTCACTATACGCTAACACTGTATTCTAAAATTATAAACTTTTAATTTTTTAAGTTAGACTGACACAGTTAATCGAGTATCAAAACTATCATTTCAAGATTAAATTGATACATTTTTAAAATGACACAAATTTAGTTGCCAGCATTGTTGTTGGCAATTATTTTTTGATACAATACCTGGGCAATTTAGATTTTGGTTGGTAAGGGTAGGACTTCCTGGCGTGGTAGTCCTGAGTGGGAATCCCCCAGATGACCAGGGGCTACCTTCCTGGTGAAAAGTTGCTAAGGGACAGCCGTCTGAATTTTTTCCCAGGTTGAACGGAAATCTCCAGAAAAAGACCCCCTTAAAAAAATGACCACTCCAGAAAAATTTTCCAACCAAAATTTAGACCTCCCAGAAAACCCGACCCTCTTTTTTCAAAAAAGTTTTACCAGGCTAAAAACCGACCGACCCAGAAAAAATTTTCTACCAAAAAATTCAAAACTTCCAAAACTAGATAGATTGAGAATAGGCTGCAATAGCTAAAAATTCTATATATTGAAAAATCGAAAAACTGATTCACGTCACACGCTTGAAACCGTTGTATAATCTCAATAAAATGAATGTTGATGGGCTTTTCATGCAATATACACTTATATTTAACATGTAACCGAACGTGATTTGTCGTTCTTGTTTTTTAAATAAAATGTAATGACCAAAAATCCATTTTAAGCAATTTTTCAAAAAACAAGTTGATAAAACAATGAATCAAAAAGACTTAATAAAATCGGTCTAGGTGTAGTTGTGATTTAAAATTATTACTTACTTTTGTTTATACGTTCTTTCGTATTTTCATGGTTATGCTTCAAAATATGCTACCTGTCAGACTGACGGGGAAGTAGCATTAGGAAGTAGCAAAATGATTATCAAGCTTATAGGTCTATTTAAACAATATGAGGTTGCTCTTTCGTAGCTTCCGCTAAAAGTGAAAAAGAGACCTAAACGGGTCTCTTTTTTTTTGCCCTAAAGTCAAGCTTTTGCCCGTCCATCAGTTTGGCAAACTTCAGATAATCAGTGAAATTGCATTCAATTTATAGACCAAAATAATATTGTCAACTATAATGATGGCAAAATAATTTGGTGATAAATTATGGCAAAATCTGCTTCCCTACTAATAGATTAAAATACTAATAATATCCCAACACAATAATATCTCAAAATGAAAATTTGGACTTTAGATGACAATGATATTAATAAAATCGTTGAAGAATATATTGACTATGTCACTAATCCATATTCATTATATCGACAAACTTCTTCATGGCAAATTGCGTCAATCGCAAATAACAATCTAACACCAGAGAAGAGAGCTTTGAGGTATAATAAATCCACTCAGGCTAGTATGGATTATGGTAATAATAATTTACCAATTACTGTAGATAATTTACCAAAACCTCAGCCACTAAAGATTAAAGAACATTTTATATCTCTAATACATCAATTGTATTTAAGACATATTAGTAGTGAAAGTGGAGAGATTAATTTGAGTTCTGGAATACTTCAGAAAGTCTATAGATACTACAATTTCATGCTTGATACATTAACATTCAGATTAGTCATTTGTAGAACCCGTGAAAGTGTTGGAAGATTTGCTAGGGATGTTTTTTACATAAATGAGGTAATAGAGAAAAAATTTAAATATGTTGAATGTAGAAATAGAAGAGTAATAGAAGATATTGAAAAGATTAAAACCGTTTTCAATAGACTTCATATTGATGAAATACAAAAAATTACAAGATTTACATCTTCAACATTCATTGATAATTATAATAAATCATTGAAAACTTATCATTTTAAGGATTATGATGAGGTTCAAAAAGTTATAGAAAATTATTCATTTAAATCTAACCAGGCAAAATTATATTATTTAAATATAATTGATAAAATTAAGAATAATAGAATAAAGCAAATTGAAAGAGCTGATAACAATGGTAGAATTTATCATATAGTTACACAAACTCCTAAATTATTAAGAAATTATACCAATATACAATTCATAATAGATACAAAGAATAGTCATCCATTATTATTCAATTATTATATCTTTGAATATTACTTTAACTATAATAATATAAATATTGAGAATAATAATTATAAAAAAAACAGTTCTATTTATTATTATATTTCAGATTTTATATTTAATAATATTTACAACAAAGATAATAATAATCATTACTTTAGTAAATACCTTTGTAATTATCTAATTAACAAACAGATAGAAAATGATATTATTGCAATAGTAAAAAAGATTCCAATTGATGTCTGGGCGTATTTATCGTCAACATCTCATGGAAAGCTATGGGACGAAATCAATGAAGCAAATCCAGACTTTACCAGAACTGAGATTAAAGTCGAGATGTTTAGTTCTTTGTTTTACTCTTATGCTAAAAACATTAGCAAGGAACAGATTCATGCTAAGGCATTTCAAAAGAGTTATCCTACAGTTACAAAAATACTTAGACATTATAAGCAAGTATATCACGCCCAATGTGTGAAATCGGGGAAAGAGTTAGTAAAGAATGGACAGAATAAGGATAAAGTTCAACTTGCTCATAAATTGATGCAATTAGAAAGTTTCATTTTTACTGAAGTACTCACAAGGTTATATAAGAAAAGAACTTTCCGAGGTGTTGGTATACATGATGCAATTGCTGTTTTTGATGAAACAACAAGTTCAAATGATGTGATTCGGTTAATGGAAAAAGTATATTCTGAAATTGGTTTATATCCAACATTCTCTATTGAAAAACCTGATAGTGATTGTGGCACAACCTATGTAGAAAAAGATATAAATGAACTAATTGAGACAGTAATTGGCATATAATATATTCAAATAAGATAATGGTATCAAGTAAATATTTAGGTAGAGGTATACATAATTTAAAATTTGTAGAGTCATTAATGCATGGCAACTTAAAAGAAATGCTTTTAGTGATTAATAATGACAATGCTTTGGATGTACAAATACGAAATGATTATTTGAATGTTTATTACAAAGGTGGTAGTATCGCTAAAATATATAGTGAAAAATTCATAGAGTTTGATATGTTTTATTTCTATTTGAATATGAAAGAAATTCCAACAAAATTCATAAAAAAGGATGAGATAATTCTTAAAGAACTTGCTAAAAAACGAGATTTACTTATTTGTAAATTTAAAGAAAGTATGTTTGATGACTACTTTACTGATGCAAAAGAAGTAATGGATAAATGGTTAATTGAAAATCCTAAACCTGAGAGAATGGAACAACATCAACTCTCAATTGAAAACAAATATAATATATCAGATTATACAATAATTGATTTAGAATATCAGGTTAGTACTAAAAGTGATTTTGAGTGTACATATTTACCAAAAGGGAAAGATAAACCTAAAAATCCTAGATTTGATATAATTGCAGTAAATAAAGAAGGAAAACTTTGTGTAATTGAACTAAAGAAGGGAATCGGAGCTTTATATGAAAATTCTGGCTTGAAAGAACATTGTCTTTGTTATGAAAAATCAATAGGGAGAAATCCTCTTCCCTTTATGATTGAAATGGAAATGTTATTAGAACAAAAGAAAGCATTGAATTTAATCGACAAACAAGTAAAAATTAAAAATCCCATTCCCGAATTTATGTTTGCATATTCATATGATGATAAAGAAACGTTTGAAAAACAAGATAAAGAATTTAACAATGAATATGATAAAATAGGTGCACCTATTCGTGTGCTTAAATTAGCTAGAGGGTCGTACAAATTATTGGATATATGAAAATCACCATTCATAGAGGTATTGACCAGATTGGTGGTTGTATTACGGAAATTGCAACTGATAAATCTAGGATATTGATTGATTTGGGTCAGAATCTTCCAAATGGAGAAGGGGTTACACTAGACGAGTTCTCAAACAGTAATTCAATTGAAGAACTTACTAAAAATGTTGATGCAATTTTCTATACACATTACCATGGAGACCATATTGGGTTATTTCCTCTTGTTCCAGAGAGTATATGTCAATATATAGGTAAAGTAGCTAAAAGGGTAGTTTTGAGTAAATACAGACAGCTCAGTTACATTAAGGGTAGGCACGAAGTTTCTGAAATGGAAATATCAAAGATTGAGCTTATGCTTACTCTTGAACCTGAAAAATTAGTTGATATAGGTGATATTAAAATAATACCATACCTTGTTAGTCATTCTGCTTATGACGCTTATATGTTCTTAATTGAGGCAAATGGTATAAGCATTTTACACACTGGCGATTTTCGTGGTCATGGTTATCTTAGTAAAGGATTACTACCAACAATTGAGAAGTTGATTCTAAAGAAAGGTAAAGTGGATTTTTTAATTACTGAAGGTACAATGCTTTCTCGATTAGACGAACGAGTAAGGCACGAAAATGAATTAAAAAAAGAAGTAATTGAGCTTATGAAACATTACAAAAATGTATTTGTAATGTGCTCATCTACTGATTTAGAACGATTAGCAACAGTTCAAGCTGCTAATAAAGAATTGGGTGGAAGACCTTTCGTATGTGATAATTTTCAACAAAACATTTTAAATATATTTTCTGATACAGCAGGTAAAAAAAGTCCGTTGTATGATTTTGGAAAACCTTATACTTTTCGAAGTGATAATATGAAGCTTATAAATTGGATGAAGGATAAGGGCTTTTGCATGTTAGTTCGTCCTACTGATAAATTCAAGGACTATTTGACATTTCTTGACCATCAGATTGAGAAAAACGAAACGGTTTTGATTTATTCTATGTGGAAAGAATATATAAATCCGAAAAGTAAACACGCCATTAAAAGCTATCTTGATTTTGTTGAAAAATTCCCTTCTATAAGGAAAATACATACTAGTGGTCATGCCTCTGCTGATTGTTTAATAGAAGTATGTAACCTTGTAAATCCGAGTTTGTGTATAATTCCAATTCATAGTGAACATTCTGAAAACTTCCACAGACTCTCAATAAAAGAAGAGCTTAAATCTAAAGTTACAACGATTTCAAGAACTTTTAATGATGTTTTTGTTGAAATACCGATAGCTTGAATACAAAGTAATCTTTCAGAACTTACAAGTAAGTTAATAACTCAATATCGCTCTTTGTCCAAGTTTAATAATATTGAATCCTTGTTATCGAGTAATGGATTGTACCAATCTAGCTTCTCTTTAGCCCAGAGTATCCAATCATTATCCTTAATTTCATTTCCTTTTTCGTATTCAGAACAAACCATATCGTAATACTCTTTGAGAACAATATACTTTTTCCATCTTTGAGCAGAATTAAAGAAATGTCGAAATTTATTTAACTCATCATCTTTTCGTTGCTGAATTTTCCTGGCTATTTCTTCAATTCGGGCTTTTTCTTTTTCTTTTTCTGCTTGTTTTTCTCTAAAGTCTCTTATTTCATTAATTCTAGATTCTATTGTCGCAAGAATTTTAGGCAATTGTTCTTCGAGCGATTTCTTTTCGAAATCTTTAAACTCAGATGTTCCAAAGCCATCAAGCTTTATACTTAGAATACCACTTGGAATTAAATCTCTATTCCTCCAGCCATGATTGTCAGTACTTTCAACTATCCTATATTTTTCTCTAAAAGAAAAACCTATTTCATGATTATCCATAGAAGTTATATAAGTTCCTTTACTATCGAGTTTGATTTTGTAATTTAGAATATCTAAGTTTTTAATGACACAATCATATATACATAAAGCTCTTGACAAATTTTTAGGGGCAACAACTAGGTCAAGAAATCCCTTTTGTGTAAAGGTGATTTCAGATGCTGGATTATTCCAGCTTTTTTTGTCTAACTTTAAATGAGATTGGGCTTCGATAATCAATTTGTTTGGATTACTTAATCTCTTAGCAACTTTTAGACTTAACACTTTATTATTAGTAATTTGACTAAGGAAATAAGTCCTGTTTTTTAATGTTTTAATATTTCCATCTATTACATTGATTTCAATTAATTTTTCATTGTCATCTATATGCTTAGATAATGAAATTCTAGTAATTACCTTTCCATATTTTGCTTTTGCCCAATAGCCCATATTCGGTAACGGAATATCATTTTTCATACAGATTTTTCTCAATCCATTATCTGATAGATTGAATTCTTTCGCTAAAGTGGTCATGGGTTTCGACCAAACTAAATCATAGAGTTCATGACGAGTAAATTTATGTATCATAGTATAATAACTTTGAGTTGAATAATAGAAAAATATCAACTCAAAGTTATTGTTTTATTTAATTCTACAACAACAAACTGTCATCTTACTGTATATTAGACATACACAGCCAATTCAAGAGGTAATATATACAAAATAGTCATAATTTTTGAATCTAATTAAATTTTTCACCCACTATCATTGAAACTCGAACACCAAAATTCAAATTATCATTTGCAATAAAACAATATTCTCCAAACACATATCCACCTAATCCATCTTCCGCTAATTTATGGACTCCTTCAGTTATAAATGAAATATCATCAGGGTAGTCGTAATTGGGATATCCAGATGTTGTATATTTATGATTTATTTCAATAATAATCCAAAATGGAAAACCACTTTTACCTTTTAAGTTCATCTTGTCAAGAAGAATTTCTATTATGGGTGCAAAATTCTCAAAATGGATATCATCGTTTTCAGGATAACGAGCAGCTTTAAACCGTTTTCCACTTTGTACAAAATTTACTTTGTCATTTGTGTCATAGCTCCCTGGCTGCATATTTCCATAAATCAGATTAAATAAAATTTCTATAAATATATTTCTTGATACTAGATTATTGTATTGTGAATCTTGAATTTCTATAAATATATTGTTATCATGTGCAAGGGTTTTACAATATTCCCTTACCAACTCGTATCCATAACAATTTTCTTTAATCAAAAATATACCAATTGTATCATCTTCAATCTTTCTATTTTCTATATCATTTTTAAAACTCTCTAAATCAGCAGTGTTTTTAAAGTTCAAAAAGTAGAAAACTTTGAATTCAACAATATTATTATCTCCTTTATTTTCTGATTTTATTGTTACGTAAAAATATGGGAGTTGGATTAAATAGGAATTCCGAAAACTGAGACACAATCGTATTTTTTCATCTCTAAACTCGTCATCTTTCCAATCACCATTGGTCAGATTTTCAATATAGTCGTTAAGTACTTCCAACGAAAATGATTCTATCTCCTTACTAAATTCATTATTTTCAAATCCGACTAAATTTCTTTTCAATTTAGAATAAATCAAGTCTGTTGTTGCATCCATTATATTTATTTGAGTTTATTAGAGCTATTTTTACCTTATTGAATATTTGATATTTTATCCTTAACCAATTTGTCAAATTTCTGTGACCCTGTTAATATTTCATTACTTTTATAAGCATATCTCTTTGACTCTCTATTCCACCATTTAGAACTTGGATGTGGAGTAAATTCAAAATCTATATCTTGGATATCATTTTTAAAACATTGATTCCATGCTTTTGAACTTAAAAAAATAGTAACACTAGGTTTTAATATATTTATCACTTTTCTGAAAACATAATTGGCAATTTCAATATCTTTTGGGGTAATATCGATTTCACCAGCAGTATAAGCAGGACGTTGAAAAAAATTGTAAAATGAAAAATGTTCATAAATATTTGTGCTGCCTTCTGGTGGATATATTTTATTATTTTTCATTATATCACCTGGATTTTTCCATATACCATTTTCAGAATGATGTTTTTTTACCGTATGCCTAGTATTAGTAAAATCCTTTTCATCTTTATTTAAATCATTAATGTTTATATTATACCATTGTGATAAATCATTTAAGATTAAACTCTCAATAGGAAGATAATGACTTTCTCCAACAAACAACACCTTATTGTAATTCTTGCCATACGAAGAACCTACCCATGGCATCATTTGTGGCATTTGCTGATAAAATTCTATATCTAAGAATTGGGTATCAAATTCATTTTTAAGAATTGTGTAGCTCATAATTTCAAATATGATTAAATTGTTTTATTAAATTGTTTGTATTGATTGGATAAATTGTAATCAAATGTATTAGATATTTCATCTATTCACCATTTATCCAAGTCACTTTTATTTCACTTCTTACACTATCAATTCGTATTATGTCAGAAATAGAGAAATTCGAATCTTCAAATAGTAAGTGAGTTGCATAACTAATGTAGTTTTTATTGGGAGTTTTAAGCGAATGTTTAATTTGAAAAACACGTTTAAGGTTTATAACCCCAATAAATCGTCAGTTTAATTTAAGTAGCTAATATTGAATTTTTTAAATGCCAAACTTGTCTTTAATACACAATCGAGATTTCAAAACCAAAACCAAAATCCAAATTGACATTGGCACTAGAAAAAACAGTAAAATGAATGGTGTCAATTGGTCTCCTCAGAACAAAGTTAATACCTGAGCGAAATCTGCTAAATGCAGGTCAGCCAGCCAAGGGACATAGGCATATGTTGAGGTTGGTTTTTTATTTGTGGCTATACATTGTCCAATTCATTTTAATTTCAAATAGTTTTTCATATTCTATAATTTTTTGCATTATAGACTTTTTATGTTCAGCTCCAATTAAAAAAACTGCCTGATTATATTGACTTTCTTTACTATAATTGTAAATATTCTGAAGCATTGCGTTTTCACGGTTATCGTATTGTTCTGTGTGAAACAGTTTGTAAATGTTAAGTAGTCTATTCTTTTGTATTTCAGATTCCATAATATTTTTTTCTAGTAATTCTTTCTTTTCTAAAAAGTCTATAAAATTATCACTATTGAGATAATGAAAACCTTCTTGTGCCATAGAAACCTCTTTTTCAATCTCTAACTTTTTATAATCCTCGCATTTCCAGAATGTAAGATACATATATGAAATTTCGTCTTGGTATTTAGATATTTTTTGTCTTACATCAATGTCAATCGGAATAATTTTAATGTCATAGTTTTGTTTGTATTTTTTGATAGATTTTACTTCAAGAGGTATTATAGGTGGACGCTTGTTAAGTAAAATACAATTGGCATAATACATATCAAACGAGTCGCTATAATACATATCATAGGAATGGCTTGGTAATTCGTCAAAAATTACTTCTGGTTTTATATCGTCAATGATTTTATACAATTCATCTGAACTGCATAACCCATTTTCTGAATGAACAGTACCAATAAGAGTTATATTATACATCTATCAAATAATTTATCCGTTATTTTATTATCTATTTATTAAAGGTACTCTTATATCCTACTTGTTAACGGGCTGGTTGTTTTTCTCTATTAAAGTTCAAAGATATAGACTATTATTTAAATTATCAATGAAAGCTTTGTTTTTTTAATTTAGACATATGACTGTTTATCTGTTCGCAAATATCGGTCAATTCTTCCACTAAATTGTTGATAAAATATTCAAACCGATTAACTACATACGACACGAACAATGCATATCTTTGTAGATATGTATGCCCTGATAGATTGTAATAATTTCTATGCCTCCTGTGAACGTGTTTTCAACCCTTCATTGAATGGTAAACCTGTTGTAGTTCTGTCAAATAACGATGGGTGCGTTATTGCACGCTCAAACGAGGCTAAGTCTTTAGGTATACCAATGGGAGCAGTTGCTTTCGAGTATCGTTACCTTTTTGAAAGACACAATGTGAATGTATTTTCATCAAACTTCCCACTGTATGGTGATATGTCTAGCAGAGTGATGAACATACTTTCTGAATACTCACCCAAACAGGAAATATATAGCGTTGACGAGTGTTTCCTTGACTTGTCAGGTATGTTAGTTGACTTGACTGAATATGGTCTTCAAATGAGAAAGCGGGTAACAAAATGTACTGGTATTCCAGTTAGTGTTGGTGTTGCACCCACAAAGTCTCTTGCTAAAGTAGCAAACAAGATAGCAAAGAAGTTTACTGATAAAACTGGGGGATGCTATGTTATCGACTCAGAAGAAAAACGATTGAAAGCATTAAAGTGGTTGCCTGTTGAAGATGTATGGGGAATCGGTAGGAGGAATGCAAAAAAACTTAAAGCAATTGGAGTTACAAAAGCTTATGAATTTTGTCAGTTACCTAAATCCTGGGTTCTTCAAAATATGACTATTGTTGGTGTACGTTTGCAAGATGATATGAATGGCATTCCAACGATAGAGATGGAAGAAGTGGAGAAGAAGCAAAGCATTGCTACAACAAGGTCATTTGAAAAGGATTACAGAACTTTCAATGAGGTTCGGGAGAGAATTAGCTCATTTGTGTTTAGCTGCTCTGAGAAACTAAGAAAACAAGGTTCGTTGTGTAATACAATGATGATATTTGTCGAATCAAATCGCTTTAGGGAACATGATGACTATTATTCCAACGGGGTTACAGTCAAGCTCCCATTTCCAACTAATTCAAGCATTGAGCTAGCTAACTTTGCATCGAAGGGTTTGAAAGCTATTTTTAAAGATAATATTGGATATAAACGAGCAGGTGTGATTGTAATGGATTTTGTTCCAGATAATGAATACCAACCTTCTTTGTTTTTCAATAGTAATCCAAAGCATAAGATTCTAATGGAGATAGTTGATAGCTTGAACGAAAAGTTTGGAATGCAAAAGGTACGGTTAGGTTCTCAGGATAGAAAAATTCATAAGATGAAACAAGAATGTCTTTCTCAGCGTTATACAACAGAAATAAATGAATGTATTACTATAAACGCTTAGAAATATGTGTTACGCTATAACCATTAATGAAGAGAAAATTGCCAAAGTGGCTGAAAGAATTGGGAAAGCAAGTCGAGCCACAATTGAAATAGATTTTGATGAGAATCAATATAAACCTTATCATTTCGTTTCAGGTTTCTCATTTCCATACCTACCTGTATTGGTTGAAAATAGGTTAGAACTTATTAAGTGGGGGCTAATACCTTTTTGGGTAAAGGATGAGAAAACAGCCAATGAACTAAGGTCAAATACTCTCAATGCCAAATCTGAAACTGTTTTTGAAAAACCTTCATTCCGTAAGGCTATAGTTTCTCAACGCTGTGTTATCCCTGTCAATGGGTTTGTCGAATGGCAGACAGTTGATAAAGACAAAATTCCGTATTTCATTAAACCCAATAATTCCGATTTTTTTCTATTTGGAGGTTTATGGGATGTTTGGATAAATCCCGAAACTAAAGAGTCTATAAACACATTTTCAATTATCACTACTGAGGCAAATCCATTGTTGGCTGAGATACACAATTCAAAAAAAAGAATGCCATTAATTATTGAGGATAAAAACATTGACTCTTGGTTGGACAAGAAATCCTCAATAGAAGTGATTCAATCCATTTTCAAACCCTATCAACAAAAACTAATGACTGCTTATCAAATATCAAAACTAGCTAATAGTGTCAAAAATAATCGGAATATTCCTGAGATAATTAATCCAATTGAAATAATTCAAGCTGGAGGACAACTATCATTATTTTAAAACAAAAGGCTTTCATTAGAAAGCCTTTTGAATTTAACTATTACTATCTTCAAGAAATCTAATTCCTTTAATCTCATTTATTATAGTTTTGTCAAGAAGTTTAGCGTAATGTTGAGTCATAGTGACATTACTATGTCCTAATACTTTGCTTACAGTATTTAGATTGACACCATGATTCAAAAGCAGTACAGCAGCTGAATGTCTACTTACATGACAAGTTAAGTTCTTTTTTAATCCACAAATATCTTGAATCTCTTTGAGATATGAATTCATTTTTTGGTTAGTCAACACTGGAAGTTTATTATTATATTTTTCAAGAATAGACAATGCAATATCATTTAAAGGTATTGTAGCCATGACTTTTGTCTTTTGTCTTTTTCTCTTTATGTAATAATTATTTTGGTCATCTTTAAGTATTTGTTCACCAGTCAGATTAAAACAATCTATGTACGCAAGACCAGTTAAACAGCAAAATATAAAAATATCTCTTACCTGGTCAAGCCGTTTAATGTCAATTTCCTTTTTCCATATTTTTATTATCTCTTCCTCAGTCAAAAAGGTTGGTGTCACAGACTCTAAAGAATACCTTATTCCTGCGAATGGACTTTTAGCAATTAGATTATCATTTAAAGCTATATTAAATATCATTCTAAGCTTTTTCATATAGCCAATGGCAGTATTGTGCTGTTGTTTTATATCATGCCTTAAAAAGGAATAAAACCTATTAATAAAAGAGGTATTAAGGTCTTCGATAGGTCTATCAATATTCTTCATGTACATTTTGAGATAATTGAGCAGGAATTCATGTTTATCGTGAGTGTTTTTTCCAATCGTTACTCCTATCATCTTTTTTAAATCCGAATTGTGTTGCTCATATAATTCTATAAGCCCCCATTGTTTGTTTGTCTGAATACCATTAAATGCATCTTTAATTTTTTGAGCTGAAATTTGAATTTTTTGAGCAAAAAAATCTGTTTGGATTTCCATTATCCGAGTTCTGACAATAGTCATGTAGTTATTTACATCACCAACAGTTGATAATTGAGTGTTGTTGTTGAATTCTGAAGGTTTTAATCTCTTTTTTAATTGAATGCATACCCTTGTAGAGTTTACAATTACATTTAGCATTAATGGTGCTAATCCATCTTTTCCTTTCTTGGATGATGCTACCATGAAGCGTAGCGAAAATGTCTGATACATACTAATAAATTTAAATTAAACATAAATAATTAGTTCTCAGCATTTTCACGATGAAGCAGCTCAAATTTTGAATGAAGCATATTAGGAAGCAGATTTTGCCATAATTTATCACCAAATTATTTTGCCATCATTATAGTTGACAATATTATTTTGGTCTATAAATTGAATGCAATTTCACTGATTATCTGAAGTTTGCCAAACTGATGGACGGGCAAAAGCTTGACTTTAGGGCAAAAAAAAAGAGACCCGTTTAGGTCTCTTTTTCACTTTTAGCGGAAGCTACGAGATTCGAACTCGTGGTACGGTTGCCCGTACGTCAGTTTAGCAAACTGGTGGTTTCAGCCACTCACCCAAACTTCCTGACTTTTTTGCTTTAGCGAGTGCAAAGATAGAAAAGACTTTCCAATTATACAACCCATTTCATAATTCATAATTCATAATTCATAATTCATAATTTTCTACTGATTGAATTTCTGTATTTTAGATTAGAAAAACAAGTAAAAATAATTTGAATTCGGGTTTCATTTTTACATATGTCGAAACATTTGCCTATTTTTGCACTCACGAAACGATTCAAAATACACTATCATGACTACAAAATCAAAGAAAACGAAAAAGAAAAAATCGATAGCAATAAGAAAGCCGGTAACCTGGCTTGGCTTGGCTATACTCGCGGTTGTGCTTTACTTTGCATATATCTTGTTTATGCCTAACATTTTCCCAACATCGGACAAAAAAGCATACCTATGCTTACCGGACAGTAGCAAATTTGAAGACGTAATAACCCTGCTGGAAAAGAAAGCTACGGTGACCAACACTTCTGCCTTTCGTCAGGTAGCAAGTCTGCTCCACTATGGCGACAAAATTCGTCCGGGACGCTATGAATTGAAATCGGGCATGAATAACTTCCAACTGGTGCGTATCTTGCGTAGTGGTCGCCAAACACCTGTACAGCTGAGCTTCAACAACATCCGTACCAAAGAACAATTAGCAGCACGCCTGAGTGAGCAACTGATGGCCGATTCGACCAGTATTCTGAACCTACTGAACGATAGTGCATTTCTGGCAACTTATGATTTAAACCCAAACACCTCCATTTCGCTTTTCATACCAAACACCTACGAGGTTTTTTGGAACACCAATGCCAAAGCATTGTTTGAGCGAATGGACAGAGAATACAACGCTTTCTGGACCGATGAGCGCAAAGCGAAAGCCGCCGCTATTCCCTTCACACAAAGCGAAGTCAGCACGCTGGCATCCATTGTAGAAGAAGAAACAAACAATAAAAAAGATCGCCCAATGGTGGCAGGGCTTTACATTAACCGCTACAAAACGGGTATGCCTTTGCAGGCCGATCCGACCGTGAAATTTGCACTTCGCGATTTTGGTCTGAAGCGTATCCTTTTTGCACACCTGCGCACCAATTCGCCCTACAACACCTACAAAAATATTGGTCTCCCTCCCGGCCCAATACGTGTAGCTACGCCCAATGGTATTGATGCGGTACTAAACTATGCGCGCCACAATTACATTTACATGTGTGCTTCGGAAACTCTGAATGGCGAACATAAGTTTGCTGTAACCTGGGAGGAACACAGTAAAAACGCAAAAAAATACCAACAGGAACTAAATGATCGAAAGATTTTTAAATAGAACTTTCATCGAAAGCTAAACAAAACAAAGGTCGCGATATGAATTCATATCGCGACCTTTGTTTTGTTTAGGGAATTAGAGAAAACTTTTGTTTAGTAATTTCCTCTAAACGAATGATAAAGAGATGAAAGCGCATAAATAAGAACAGCAATTACCCATAAATTAGATGCCGTAAACATAAAATACGCAGCCACTGCCAGCAAAAGGCTTGTAAACAATCCAATCCGTGCAAAACGCATGGTGCGAGAGTCGGCTTTAGATTTATCGAGGTAATTTTTTATCTGTACATAAATCAGAAGTGCAGCACCTACCGAAAAAATATAGGGTGCATAGCTAAGTTCTAAAAGTTGAGCCACCGCACCCATGAAAGTGACCGCACTACCGGCAAGATAAATGTATGGAGAGAGTTGTTTCTGCATTATTCTTTAATTATAAAAATATCTTCATTTTCTTTTTTCATATAGTATTGCTCGCGGGCAAATTTTTCCAGGTTTTGGTCGCTCGACTGCAACTCATTCTTTTTCTGCCGTGTTGTTTTTATTTCTTCCTGATAAAATTTCAATTCCTCCTCCAACTGACTTATCTTCCGACTCATCTTCCAGCGCTGAATCAAATTATGCTCGTCGAAAAAAGTCACAAAAACAGCAAACAACAGAAAAACAATCAGGTACTTGTTTAAAAGCAGTGATTTCAATTTACCGGGTTTTGTTTCGGGAATAGACATAACTAGCAAGAAATTAATGACAAATAATGGTTAATTCTATATAAAAATAAATGACAAAGGTACGCATTTTTTCATGAACAGTCTTTTTTTTGAGAAATCTTTTTTTTTGTTGATGTCTAGTTTTTTTTCAGTATATTTGCACACTAAAGCACAAAAAAGTGCAGATTTGAGGGTGGCTTGTTTAATTATCTGGCACTGCTCATTTTATCTTCTTTGTTGCTTCAAACTAATTCCTTGCATTCTCCCTTATGGATAATTTTATTGTTTCGGCACGCAAATATCGTCCTTCTACCTTCAATTCGGTGGTAGGTCAATCTGCATTGACTATCACCCTTAAAAATGCGATAAAAAGCAATCATTTGGCACATGCCTATCTGTTTTGCGGACCGCGTGGAGTGGGTAAAACTACTTGCGCCCGTATTTTTGCCAAAACAATAAACTGTCAAAACTTAACTTCCGAATACGAGGCTTGTAACGAATGTGAATCCTGTGTTTCGTTCAACGATCAACGTTCGTACAATATTCACGAGCTAGATGCAGCTTCGAACAATGGTGTGGACGATATTCGTTCGCTCATCGATCAGGTGCGCATACCGCCGCAAATTGGGAAATACAGTGTATATATCATCGATGAGGTGCACATGTTGTCGCAGGGTGCTTTCAATGCTTTCCTGAAAACACTTGAAGAACCACCGGCGCATGCCATTTTTATTTTGGCTACTACCGAAAAACATAAAATCATCCCCACCATACTTTCGCGCTGTCAGATCTACGATTTCAATCGTATTACTGTAGCCGACACGGTGAAGCATTTGCAAATGGTAGCCGAAAAAGAAGGTGTAACTGTAGATCCGAACGGTTTAAGCGTAGTTGCGCAAAAAAGCGATGGTGGAATGCGTGATGCCTTGTCTATTTTCGATCAGCTGGTTAGTTTTTGTGGAAACAACATTACTTACCAGGGTGTTATCGACAATTTGAATGTACTTGATTACGAATACTATTTCCGTTTGGTGGAGGGCTTTTTAAAAGGAGAAGTGAGTCAGTCGCTCCTTATTTTCAACGAAGTTTTGAACAAAGGTTTCGATGCGCATCATTTCATTACCGGCCTGAGCTCACACTTGCGCGATGTGTTGGTAAGTAAAGATCCGCAAACAATAGAACTGCTCGAAGTGGGTGCTGGTATTGGTGAACGCTATAAAACGCAGGCACAAGGATGTACGCCCGAATTCCTGTTTCAGGCGCTAAAAATAGCCAACGACTGCGACATTGATTATCGACTAAGTAAAAATAAACGGCTTCTTGTGGAGCTTGCTTTAATTCGTCTGTGCCAACTGACGGATGAAAAAAAAAAAATCTATAAATGACGATGAACGTCCGGCACCGATACAAAAAATATCGGTTGACGTGCCGAATACTCCTATCTCAACAACTCCGGCAGCAACTGCTCCAATAACAACTGCTGTCAGCCCCTCTCCTGCTGTTACGGTGGGTCAGCCTGCAAAAGCAACTGCAGCTGCTGAACCTCGTCCATCATTTCAGCGTCCGGGAAGTATTTCCATTACTGCCCCGGTGGTGGTAAACGCACCTCAAACTTCCGAAACCAGCGAAGTAATAGTAGAAGCAAAAGTAACTCAAAACAAATCGTTTACAGAAGATGAATTGGAAATGGCATGGCGAAGATTCGCAGATACCATCCCCGGACAAACCCGACTTACAAGCTTTATTTTGAGCAATAGACCCAATTTACTGTCGGGAACCACCTTCGAGATAACTGTCAATAATAATTCACAAGAAAAAGAATTTAATCGTCTGAAACCAGACATAGTCCTTTTCTTACGAAATCAACTTCAAAACTCTTCTATCGCCATGAATATAAAAATGGTGGAGGAAACCGAAAGAACACGCGGCACTTCGCCCGAAGACAGGTTCAGAATGATGACCGAACAAAATCCAGCTCTAGCTAAACTGCGCGATGGATTGAATCTGGAGATTGATTAAAATTCATAATTAGCCACTGTAAATACTCCTACAAGAGCCACTTCCAATCGGAGATGGCTCTTGTCATTTTATTTATTCCTTACTGAGAAAAATAGTGTACCTGAGGTTTGAAAACCTGTACAAAAGTATTTTTCATAACAATAAACACACAGTGCTAATATTTCTATTCAAAACATCTAAACACCCAACTATTTATGTATATTTGTGCCACTAATTTATAAAATAGTAACACGATGTCGGTAACACGTTTTGGGGTTTCGCTTGAAAGCGATTTATTAGAGGCACTGGATGGGTATGTTCTGGATAACAAATTCCCAAACAGATCGCAGGCTATCAGACATTTGATTGAAAAAAACATTGTGGAGAGTAAATGGAAATGCAACCACATAGTAGCGGGTGCTATCATTCTCAGATACGATTCTAACAAGAACGATGTAAGGAATAAGCTGGCGGAAATTCAGAAAAACTATATTGATGTCATTCTTTCTGTTCAGGATTTCTATATCACCTCCGATAAAATTCTCGAAATCATAGCAGTGAAAGGTGCTTCGTACCAATTGACCGAACTGTCGGATAGTCTGATCGGTATCAAAGGTATTGAACACGGAAAATTAATTATGAGCAAAGCAGAATAACTCGATGATTATAACCTATCCGAGGCTAGAGAAAGATAAAACATAGCATTTTCACTATCAACTGTCAATTTTCAACTGTCAACTGTCAACTCAAAAAAATATGAATTCAGAAATTGCCATTTTAAGCCTCACTGCTGCATCGTTGGGTTTTATGCATACACTTTTAGGCCCCGATCATTATTTGCCCTTTGTGGTACTTTCAAAAGCTCGAAAATGGAGTAAAATCAAAACCATTTGGATTACGATTCTTTGCGGTATCGGGCATGTAGGTAGTTCAGTACTTATTGGGTTTATAGGAATAGCAGCCGGAGTGGCACTTTCGAAACTGGAGGCCTTTGAGTCATTCAGAGGTAACATTGCAGGCTGGCTTTTTATCGGTTTTGGATTGGCTTATGCTGTTTGGGGATTGAGAAGGGCTTTTAAAAACAAGCCTCATACCCACGCACACTTCCACCTCAACGGCAAAAAACACGTTCACGAGCATACTCATTTTGTAGACCACACACATCTACACACTGACGAAAAAACAGAGAATACAGAAAAAACAGAATATAAAAATCTCACTCCCTGGATATTGTTTGTCATTTTTGTTTTTGGTCCATGCGAACCGCTTATCCCCTTACTCATGTTCCCCGCTTTACAACACAGCGTGGTAGGTGTGGTAAGCGTTACAGCTGTTTTTAGCCTTGTAACCATTGCCACTATGACGACTATCGTGCTATTGACGACTACCGGAATAAGTTTCGTCAAATTAGAAAAATTAGAAAAGTATACTCACGCACTGGCCGGAAGCGCTATCTTTTTTAGTGGAATAGCCATTCAGTTTATGGGGTTATAAATTCGCGTCTAGTGTAACACAACATTTAACCAATAATAAGTTTTAAAATAAACACTCATGGAATTACAAGATAAATACGAAAAACTAAAAACAATCATAGCCGAAACCGGTAAAGCCGCGGTGGCATATTCGGGCGGCGTGGACAGTACCTTACTTTCTAAAGTGGCATTCGACGTACTAAAGGAAAAATCGATAGCCATTACTTTGGTTTCACCTATGAATGCACAATCAGAAATGAAAGATGCTGAGGATCTGGCCAAAGAAATAGGCATCACTCACTACATGATTAATGACGATGAGATTGAAGATGAAGTGCTTGCCAATCCGGTAAACAGATGTTACCATTGCAAGAAAGTGGAGTTTACCCGCATACTCGAAAAAGCACATGACGAAAAGATAACGATTGTTTTTGATGGCTCCAACGTGGATGATATGTCCGACTACCGCCCCGGATTGCAGGCCTTATCGGAACTAAAAGTGATTAGTCCGTTGCGATTGGCTGGCTTGACAAAAAGTGATATTCGCGAACTGTCGCATGAGCTTGGATTGCGTACCTGGAACAAACCGGCGCTGGCCTGCCTAGGTTCCCGCATTCCTTACGGCGAACGTATTACCATCGAAAAATTGACCCGAATTGATAAATCGGAAGACTATATGCGCACGCTGGGATTTATTCAGTTCCGGGTGCGAAGTCACGGCGATATGGCACGTATCGAGGTAAGTCCTGAAGAACGCACTAAACTGTTTGATGAGAAAATACTTGACACTATTTCCAAACAATTGAAGTCATATGGTTATCAATATGTTTGCCTTGAAATGGAGGGATACATAACCGGAAGTCTAAACCGTGTAATTGAAAAGAAGTAAAATTATGACCGAAAATCAAATCCTTGAATTACTCAAAAACGTAAAAGACGGAAATCTGGAACTTGGGCAAGCTGTGGATCAGCTCAAACAGCTCCCGTTCGAAGATTTGGGATACGCCAAGGTGGATCATCATCGCGAAATTCGAACAGGCTATCCTGAAGTGATTTTTTGTCCGGGAAAAACAAACGAACAAATACGCGGTATAGTGGAACGACTACTGGCCAAGGGCACAAATATTATGGCCAGCAGGGCTGAGAAATCGGTTTACGAAGCCATTAAAGATTTGCATCCTAACATGGAGTACTATCCCGAAGCGCGTACTATTTTTATTCAACAAAAAGAAATCGCTAAAAGTAAATCGCGCATATTGGTAGTAACCGGTGGCACATCGGATATTCCGGTGGCTGAAGAGGCGGTGATCACTGCCGAAAAACTGGGCTGCACGGTGGAGCGACTCTATGATGTAGGCGTAGCAGGCATTCACCGTTTGCTTGCCAACAGACACCGGTTGGATAGTGTGCAGGTCATTATTGCAGTAGCGGGCATGGAAGGTGCTTTACCGAGCGTGTTGGGTGGTCTGACCGATAAACCGGTAATCGCAGTGCCTACCAGCATAGGGTACGGTGCAAACTTTGGTGGGTTGGCAGCTTTACTGGCCATGCTCAACAGTTGCGCCAGCGGAGTGTCCGTGGTAAACATCGACAATGGATTTGGTGCAGGATTTATGGCTTCGACGATAATCAGACAAATAGAGTTAAATAGTAAGTAGTTGGTAGTAAGATAATAGGTAGTAAAAAATAAACACAATGGAAAAACGTATTCTATATTTCGACTGTTTCTCAGGCATAAGCGGTGATATGACCATCGGGGCATTACTGGATCTGGGCATTGACCAAGGCCTATTTTTAGCCGAACTAAACAAAATACATCTCGACGAATTCAACATTGAGATTAAAAAAGGACTAAAAAAAGGCATTTCGGGAACTGATTTTACGGTGCATCTTACGCATCAGGAACACAGTCACGAGGAGCATACTCATAAACACGAAGATGAACATACACATCATCACGAACACACGCATGAACATCATCACGAGCATTCGCACGAACATGAACATACGCATGAGCATCATCACACCGAAAAACCTCATGATCATGCGCACACCCGCAACTTATCGGACATTTACAAAATAATTGATAGCAGTGATTTAAGTGAATATGTAAAAACTGCCAGTAAAAAGATTTTTCTCATTGTGGCAGAGGCTGAAGCTAAAATCCATGCAAAAACGATAGATGACGTCCATTTTCACGAAGTGGGTGCGGTGGATTCAATAGTAGATATCATCGGTGCGGCCATTTGTGTGGAGATGCTACAAATTGATGAAATTCAATGTTCGGAGATTAACCTGGGCAGTGGATTCGTACATTGCGAACATGGAGTTTTTCCTGTCCCCGCTCCTGCTACACTTGAGATACTAAAGGGAGTACCTGTTTATAGCAAAAATGCAAAAAAAGAACTGACCACACCTACTGGTGCGGCAATTTTGAAGGCACTTTGTAGCGATTTTGGAAGCCTGCCCGAATTTATCATTGAGAAAATAGGTTACGGTCTGGGTAAACGAGACATGGAAACGCCCAATGTGCTGCGAGTGATTGTAGGTAAAAAAAAAAGTCCTAGTACACTGACCATGCTGGAAACAAATATCGACAATATGAATCCGGAGATTTACTCGTATTTATTTCCAAAATTACTCGACAACAAGGCGCTGGACGTATTTGTTACGCCGATACTAATGAAAAAAAACCGGCCGGCTAATATGCTGAGTGTGTTGTGCAACGAAGAAGTGGCAGAACAATTAGAAGAAATTCTTTTTACAGAAACAAGTACTCTGGGTATTCGAAAATACAAAGTAGAACGAGAAGAACTTGAACGGAAATTCGATAAAGTCAACACAAAACATGGTGTAGTTACTGTAAAATATGCCTTTAGAAACGGAAAACTCCTTAAGTTTACACCCGAATACGAAGAGTGTCGCCTGATTGCAGAGAAAACAAATATCCCACTTATTCAAATTATCAATGAGATAAGAGCGGAGATAGAAAATACAAAGAACTAGATACAACAAGAGCTGCCTCGGTAAAGAAGCAGCTCTTGTTTATTATTGCTACGTAGAGACGCAATGCCTTGCGTCTTTACAAATACTATTCTACAATTTTCTTCATGGCAGTCATAGCTGCACGAAGTTCCGCACCGCAAACTTCTACAGAGTGATTACGAATAGCAGCATTTACTTTTACCAATTCGAAATTATCAACACGACCGTTGCTGGTAGCATTAAAGTTTTTTCCGATAATGTTAGTATCCACTTTCTTCATAAAGTCAGCCAATAGCGGTTTACATGCGTGATCGAACAAATAACAACCATACTCTGCAGTATCAGAAATTACGCGGTTCATTTCATACAATTTCTTGCGGGCAATGGTGTTAGCAATAAGTGGAGTTTCGTGCAACGATTCGTAGTAAGCCGATTCGTTTTTGATACCCGAGCAAGTCATCGATTCGTAAGCCGATTCAACACCTGCTTTTACAAATGCAACCATCAAAGTAGCGTTGTCAAAGTATTCTTGTTCTGAAATCTCAACTACTCCGGCAGGAGTTTTTTCGAATTCAGTTTCGCCTGTAGCAGCACGCCAAGCCAATAGGTTTTTGTCTCCCGCAGCCCAGTCTTCCATCATGATACGTGAAAACTCACCCGACAAAATATCATCCATATGTTTCAGGAACAAAGGACGCATAATGTCTTTCAACTCTTCAGCCAATTTGAAAGCTTCCACTTTAGCAGGGTTAGACAAACGGTCCATCATGTGAGTGATACCACCAATCTTCAATGCTTCGGTGATGACTTCCCAACCGTATTGAACCAATTTAGAAGCATAGCCTTTGTCAATTCCTTTTTCAACCATTTTGTTGAAAGAAAGAATAGAACCAGTTTGCAACAAACCGCAAAGAATAGTTTGCTCACCCATCAAATCCGATTTTACCTCAGCGACGAATGAAGAAAGCAATACACCTGCTTTGTGACCACCTGTACCAACGCAATACGCTTTTGCAATTTCCAGTCCATCACCATTAGGATTGTTGTCTGCATGCACAGCAATAAGTGTAGGAACACCGAAACCGCGAAGGTATTCAGCACGAACCTCAGAAGCCGGCGATTTTGGAGCAATCATGACCACTGTAAGGTCTTTGCGGATTTGTGTACCCTCTTCAACAATGTTAAAACCGTGAGAATAAGACAAAGTAGCACCTTTTTTCATCAATGGCACCACAGCGTTAACAACAGAAGTATGTTGTTTGTCAGGAGCCAAATTTGAAACTAAATCAGCTGTAGGAATCAATTCTTCGAAAGTACCCACTACGAAACCATTCTCAGTAGCATTTACAAAAGATGCTCTTTTGTTATCAATAGCTTCCTGACGCAAGGCGTAAGAAACGTCCAAACCACTGTCGCGCATGTTTTGACCTTGAGCCAATCCTTGTGCACCACAACCGATAATCACGATTTTCTTGCCAATCAATTTTTTGACACCATCAGCGAATTCGCTGTTTTGCATAAAATCACATTTTCCTAGTTCCTGAACTTTCAGACGGTGAGGAAGTGAGTTAAAATAATTTGCCATTTTTTCTAATTTTAAAGCTCTATATAAGCACACGCTTATGTTTAAGCATTACCAATTTGGTTTATATTTGTTTTATTTATTTTTAATTTTCAACACATATTAATTCCTCCCCTTAGGGAGCTTAGGTGGGCTTTTAGAACACAACCCGTGCCCGACAGGCAATTTTATCATCTTTACGAATCTCGAAACGAAAATCGCCGGGTTCAATTTCCGACCGGATAATCTCTACAAAATCGTCGAACAGCATTTCGGTCATATAATTTATCTCGAAACGTTTCACCTGACACTTACGGTAACAATTCAACGTAAAACAATCGCTAATCCATTGAATGTATCGAATGCTATTCACATGACCATTGATGTCAATATCGCTGTATTTCACTTTAAATCCGTCATATTCATCACCATCAACCGCACGAAGCTTGATTGGTTTTTCTATCTGACCGAGTTCACCTGAAGCAAAATCGTGAATGCCATCCAAAGTCTGTAAGTCTTTGGCACGACGGGTTGTCATATCAAAAAACACCCAGACAGAACAAGCATTTCCGATGATTTCGTTTTTCTCATCACGAATACAGAAGTTACGGGTTGTATTAGCCCGTCCCACTTCCTCCACCCAGGTCTCCACCTGAATAGTTTCGTATTGCTCCGGAAAACGAGTCATCTCAATAGCCATGCGCGAAAGTACCCAGGCACTATTTATTTCATGTAAACGACGTAATCCGAAACCGTTATCATCGGCGTTTAATCCTGCCGTAGTGAGTAAAATATCACCCAAAGCAGCCATCGTAACCCGAAACTGAAAATCGACGTACTGAGGTTGAATTTTAAACGAATAAGCTTTTTTTAATGACACAACAACCGATATTTTTCAGATTATTTATCTCCATATTTTTCCTGGATACCTTCAAGCATATCGCTCAATCGTTCCACTTTTGACTTGGTGATAGCCACTCTACCCGAACGGATAAACTGCAATACCCCAACCGTTTCGCTTAATTCTATAAACAGTTGCTGAGTTTCGTCATAATGTCCGGCCTTTTGCAAAACTACAAAATCGCTGTTCATTTCCAAAATCCGAATATGGTATCTACGGATTAAATCTTCCATAGATCCTTTTTCCAATAACTTATCAGTCGCCACTTTGTACAAAGCTATTTCCTGAAATACCAGATCCTCATCGGTATTGTAATAAGCTTTCAGAATATCAATTCGTTTATCAATCTGTTTCACCACTTTAGAAACAACATCCTCTGTGGTAAAAAGAGTAATCGTAAACTTATGAATGCCTTTTATGGCAGAAGGAGAAACAGAAAGTGTTTCAATATTGATGGCACGACGGGTAAAGATTATAGTAATCTGCCCCAACAAGCCAACGGTATTTTCCGAAAAAACGGTAATCGTATATAATTTAGTTTCCATGATTTTAGTCTCCCAATAAAATGTTAGTAACACACGCGCCGGCAGGAATCATCGGAAATACCATACCTTTTTTCTCAACATTTACAACCAATAAATATGGCTTGTCGTCTTTCAACATATCTGCAATGGCCGCATCTAATTCCGCACGTTCATGAACTTCTGTTCCTTCAATCCGATACGCTTTGGCAATGGCTACAAAGTCAGGATTTAGCATTTCAGTAAACGAATAACGTTCTTCGAAGAACATTTCCTGCCATTGACGAACCATTCCGAGAAAGTGATTGTTAAGAATAATCATTTTTACGCCGATTTGTTCCTGCATAATGGTTCCTAACTCCTGAATAGTCATTTGGAAACCACCGTCACCACTGAACATACAAACCGTACGATCGGGAGCACCCATTTTAGCTCCCATGGCCG
Source organism: Paludibacteraceae bacterium (assembly GCA_942493025.1). Classification (GTDB taxonomy): domain Bacteria; phylum Bacteroidota; class Bacteroidia; order Bacteroidales; family Paludibacteraceae; genus Paludibacter. The sequence continues at coordinate 577,012 of OW818663.1, read as the reverse complement.
CCGGAATACCAAATCCCATCGTACCCAAACCGCCGGAAGTAACCAAACTGCGGGTTTGCGAATAGTTGAAATAGCGGGCAGCCATCATTTGGTTCTGACCCACATCGGTTACCAAAACAGCTTTATTATCAGTAGCTTCGGAGATCTTATGAATTACTTCACCCATTGTCATTTCACCCGACTCAGGATAAACTTCACGTTGAATTACTTTATCGTATTCGAGTTTTTGGTATTCTTCAAACGAAGCAATCCATTCGGTATGCCTGGCTTCATTTATTTTAGCGGTCAACGCAGGTAAAGTATCTTTAGCCGAACCCAACACAGGTGCATCCGGAATAACATTCTTACCAATTTCTGCCGCATCAATATCTAAATGTATTATTTTAGCTTGCTTTGCATAGGTTTTCAAGTCACCGGTTACACGGTCATCAAAACGCATACCGATAGCAATCAACACATCACATTCGTTGGTTTTCATGTTCGGAGCCACGTTTCCGTGCATCCCCAAAAAGCCTTTGTTCAATGGGAAATCACTTGCCATAGCCGAAGCTCCAAGTAAAGTCCAGGCGGCAGGAATATTACCCTTTTCCAAAAATGCCTTCAATTCTTCTTCGGCATTCGCCAATAAAACACCTTGTCCAACCAAAGCAAATGGTTTCTTTGCACCGTTTATCAAAGCTACAGCAGCATCAATCTGAGAAGGTTGAACTTCCGGGATGGGGATATAACTACGAATAAAAGTACATGGTTTATACTCAAATTCAACTTCCTGAATTTGTGCATTTTTTGCAAAATCAAGTACCACCGGTCCCGGGCGACCACTACGGGCGATATAAAATGCCCGAGCCACTGCCCACGCTATATCTTCGGGACGACGAATCTGGTACGCCCATTTGGTAATCGGTTGTGTAATACCAACCACGTCAATTTCCTGAAAAGCATCAGTTCCTAACAGCGCAGCACCAACTTGTCCGGTGATAACTACTAACGGTGTACTGTCCAGCATGGCGTCACCAATTCCGGTAATGGCATTGGTGGCAGCCGGTCCAGAAGTAACCAGACAAACGCCCACTTTTCCCGAAACACGCGCATAACCTTGTGCAGCATGTGTTGCACCTTGTTCGTGACGGGTAAGAATATGATTTATATGTTTATCGTAATCGTAAAGTGCATCAAAAACAGGCATAATTGCACCACCCGGATAACCGAATATAGTATCAACGCCTTCTTGTACGAGCGACTGCATAAATGCATGTGCTCCTGTTATTTTTTTGTTTTCCATAATATAATAACCCCTAAATCTCCGTCAGCTGACGGAACTTAAAAAGCAAATTAATAAAGTTATTCACAAATCACAAAATTCTCAAAATACAAACCCCAACAATAAGCCCCTTTAGGGGTTGGGGGTCAATCTATCATTCTTACAGCTCCCTTGTCGGCCGAGCTAACCATACTTGCGTATGCTCTTAAGGCTTTGGACACGATGCGGGTTCTATCTTTTGGTTTAAATGCATCTTTGCCACGTGCTTCTTCAGCCTGGCGGCGTTGCAATAAAACCTCTTCGCTCACTTTTACATTTATCGAACGGTTGGGGATATCGATTTCAATGATATCACCATCTTCAATCAATCCAATGTTGCCACCTGAAGCAGCTTCGGGCGAAACATGACCTATTGATAATCCTGAAGTTCCGCCTGAAAAACGTCCATCAGTTATCAAAGCACATTCTGTACCCAAATGTTTTGATTTTATATAAGAAGTAGGATAAAGCATTTCTTGCATTCCCGGACCACCTTTTGGTCCTTCGTGCGTAATTACCACCACATCGCCCGAAACTACTTTTCCACTCAGAATAGCCGTACAAGCAGTATCTTGTGACGTAAAGACTTTAGCGGGTCCGGTAAATTTCCAAATGCTTTCATCTACACCGGCGGTCTTAATAACGCATCCATCTTGAGCAATGTTCCCTTTAAGAATTCCAAGTCCGCCATCTTTTGTGTATGCATGTTCCACACTACGAATACAACCGTTGACTCGGTCGCCATCCAACTCGGGATATTGTACGTTTTGCGAACCCATTACCAAATTAAAACGATGTGCCGGAGCACTTTTATATTTATTGATAGCCTCTTCGGTAACTGTAGAAGCATTAATATCAAATTGTTGAATGGCTTCGCCCAATGTCAATCCGTCAACGCGATATACTGATGTATCTAGCAAACCACCCTTACTCAATTCAGTAAGAATACCTAAAATCCCACCGGCACGGTTCACGTCCTGAATATGGTATTTCGGAGAATTAGGAGCCACTTTGCATAAACACGGAGTTATACGAGAAAGTTTATCCATGTCGTCCATTGTCAATTCTACTTCAGCTTCGTGAGCAATCGCCAAAATGTGTAAAACAGTATTTGTCGATCCACCCATGGCAATATCCAGGGTCATAGCATTAAGAAATGCTTCGCGGGTAGCGATACTGCGTGGTAAAACGGTTGCATCGCCTTCGAAGTAGTATTTATGAGCATTATCAACAATCAGTTTGGCTGCGTCAATAAAAAGTTGCGTGCGGTTAGCATGAGTAGCAACGATAGTTCCATTGCCCGGCAAAGCCAAACCTATGGCTTCGTTCAAACAATTCATTGAGTTAGCGGTAAACATCCCCGAACACGACCCACAAGTAGGACATGCTGCATTTTCCACTTTTTTTACTTGTTCGTCCGACACATTCTCGTCAGCAGCCTGCACCATAGCGTCAATCAAATCAAGATGTTTCCCGTCCAATTCACCGGCTTCCATTGGCCCACCCGAAACAAAAACGGTAGGAATATTTAGTCGCATGGCAGCCATAAGCATACCCGGCGTAATTTTATCGCAATTGCTGATACAAATCATAGCGTCAGCTTTGTGAGCATTTACCATATATTCCACGCTATCGGCAATCAAATCGCGCGATGGCAATGAATAAAGCATACCATCATGTCCCATTGCTATACCATCGTCAATAGCAATAGTATTAAATTCAGCTGCAAAACAGCCTAGTTTTTCAACTTCGGCTTTCACTTTCTGACCAATTTCATGTAAATGAACGTGACCCGGAACAAATTGAGTAAATGAGTTGACAATAGCAATAATTGGTTTTCCCATTTGCTTATCCGTCATTCCGTTGGCACGCCAAAGTGAGCGGGCACCAGCCATTCTACGCCCACCTGTACTGGTTAAACTACGTAAATCTATTTTCATTTTATTGTTTATTAGCTTAGTTGTTCTACAAATAATTACTCAACATCTGTTTAAATAAAAAACCTTTCTCCGTTATGGTGAGAAAGGTTTTCTGTATATTCACATACATTTATAATAACACAGTCCTCCTCACCTCTGATTTTGCACCAAAAGCACCACGACGAGCACGAGAATAGTATAAATGCGTTGAAAAGTCATATTTTATTTCTTATTTCGGCTGCAAAGATAAGGCAAGAAATTGAATCGACAAATAGTTTGGAAGAAAAAAATGTGATATTTATCCGATTTGATAGATTTAGGCCGTAAAAAATAGAAAAGAAATAGATTTCTCTCAAAAATGAGCATTTTCTATTAGAAAGCGTTATATCAAAATGTGTTTCATATAGGAGCTATAAAAATGAAACAACTTAAATCAGTAATTAATCACAAATAACAGCACCCTCTGTTATTAAAAAATATTTATTTCGTTGAAAGATATACAAGCCAAAATAGGTAAAGAGACGGAATTTGTATTATTTTTGCAAGCAATTAGATTCAAACCATGACAGAAAGAACATATAAGTACCTTAATAATATAGATTCACCCATTGATTTAAAAACCATTGACAAGAATAATCTTATCAGCGTCTGCGCTGAATTAAGGCAATTTATCATCGATGAAGTTTCACAGAACCCCGGACATTTGGGTTCCAATCTGGGAGTTGTAGAACTCACAGTGGCACTTCATTATGTTTTTAATGCACCCTACGACCGCTTGGTGTGGGATGTGGGACATCAGGCGTATGGCCATAAAATTCTTACCGGCCGACGCGATAAATTCCATACCAACCGATTATTTAAAGGTTTATGTGGCTTTCCAACCCCAAAAGAGAGTGAATACGATGCTTTTGGAGTGGGTCATTCCTCTACGGCTATTTCGGCTGCGCTTGGCATGTCGGTGGCTTCCTTATTAAAGGATGAAAAAAACCGCAATGTGGTGGCCATAATTGGTGATGGTGCTATGACCGGTGGGTTGGCCTTCGAAGGACTAAACAATGCTTCGATGGACGAAAACAATCTATTGATTATTCTCAACGACAATCAAATGGCTATCGACCCGATCCAAGGTGGATTCACACAGTATTTGGTTGACATCACAACTTCGCACGCTTACAATAAGTTACGTTTCAATGCCTATCGGATTTTGCGAAAGCTGAATATCATTACCGACAACAACAAGAAGCGAATCATTCAATTCAACAACAGCGTTAAAGCCACACTCACCAATCAAAACAATATCTTCGAAGGCCTCAACATTCGTTATTTCGGACCGGTAGACGGGCATGATGTGGATGGTTTGGTAAGAATACTTAATGATATAAAAGACTTTAAAGGCCCAAAAGTACTGCATTGCATCACCCAAAAAGGGAAAGGATACGAACCCGCTGAAAACTCGGTAACTGAATGGCATGCGCCCGGAAAGTTCAACGTAGAAACCGGTGAGCGAAAAACAGCTAAAATTACAGTCCCTACTCCTCCTCTTTTTCAGGATGTATTTGGTGAAACACTTTTAGAACTGGCCAAAGCAAACGATAAAATTGTTGCTATTACTCCAGCAATGCCCTCGGGTTGCTGCATGAACATTATGCAGCGCGAAATTCCGAATCGCGTTTTCGACGTAGGAATTGCCGAAGGACACGCTGTTACTTTCTCTGCCGGACTGGCCATTGAAGGTATGATGCCGTTTTGCAATATCTACTCATCGTTTATGCAACGGGCCTACGACAATGTGATTCACGATGTAGCTTTGCAGGAACTGAATGTGATAATGTGCCTGGATAGAGCCGGCATTGTTGGTGCCGACGGAGCTACACATCATGGCATCTTCGATCTATCATACATGCGCTGCATTCCGAATCTAACTATCTCCGCCCCACGCAATGAAGTGGAGCTCCGTCATTTAATGTTTACTGCTCAACAACCCAATATGGGTCCGTTCGTCATTCGTTATCCGCGCGGCAAAGGAACTGTAATTGATTGGAAAGTCCCTATGAAAGTACTTCCGATAGGAAAAGGTGAACTATTGAAAGCAGGAGACGATTTGGCGGTACTCACTATCGGCGCAATGGCTCATAGCGCACAACTGGCAATTGAAAAAGTGGAGAAAGAAAAGAATATCTCCATTGCACACTACGACATGCGCTTTTTGAAACCGCTGGATGAAACAATGTTACACGAGATTGCAAAAAAATTCAAGCAAATAGTAACGATTGAAGACGGGGTGATTCAGGGAGGATTTGGATCGGCAATTTTAGAGTTCTTTTCGGACAACAGTTACAACATTCTGGTAAAACGCCTGGGCATCCCTAATACCTTTGTAGAGCACGGTACACCCGAAGAATTGTACAATATGCTAGGTTTGGATACAGAAGGTATTACAGCAAGCATTAGCGACTTACTATAAATCAGCTCCCTGATTTTCATTATTTAGATATACAATAACTCCCCATAGTTAAGCCATAGAGAATACTCTATGGCTTTTTTTATTCTACTTATTTAAAATAAATTAGAAAAAGCTTGTTAATCTAAACTTTTTTTATAATCTTTGCAGCCAATTAACAGTATAACACTTTATTTAGTTGACCAAAAAATGTATAAATCAGTCAACTAAACTTATCTAATTTTCAATTCCACTCTTTATCAATCTGCCCAATGTTTACACTTTTATTAAATATATGCTTGCCTTCAAAACCTAATAAAGACTATAATATGCAACCTCAAAAACCTATCACGAAAAGACCCATCCTAATTGTAGTAATTGTAGTATCAACCATGTTCTTGGTCTATTTCACCATCTCGTTTGCTCAAACACGAAAAATAGACGACTGCCTTGCTGCAGGCGGAGTGTGGAACAGTAATTCTCAACGCTGCGACTGTATTTCGGGAGAAAAAAAAGCAACTCCAAATTCCAGTAGTTATAAAGAATACAGAACAAAAAGCGGAAAGATAATCTGCATTACCGAAACACATCCTATCAAAGAGAACCTGAGCAACGTAACAATCAGTTCTGCTTGTTTAGATCTCGAAACACCCATTGTGCTGAAGGACATCAATCCTATAGAAAAAGTTATTGTTGCCGATATAAATAAGGATGGTTACGACGAAATTTACATCACCACCCGTAGCGTTGACACCAATTCATTCAGCGAACTGTTTGGCTTTGCCTCCAACAAGGACAAAGGCCTGACTCAAATAAATTTACAAAGCAATAGAAAAGAAAGTGAAAAGGGTGGAATATTTGATGGTTGCCTGGGTCACGAAATCTACACATTCGAAAAAGAAGCCATTGTACTCGAATTCCCTGTTTACAACGAAAAAAATGCCAACTCAAACCCAACCTGTAGCACACGGGTAATAACCTACGCACTAAATTCCGACAAATCGGGCTATAACCTCGAGGTTACCGGTACAAGCACCAAAAATTAGAAGTAGAATGTATACCATTTTTTTATTTTACACCTTTGTATAATTGAGTATGACAAAATAACAATATCCCCTCTCCATTGAACAAACCCAAGTTGCAAAGCGTTTTCAAGGCAAACAAAAGCTGAGAAAACATAGCAAAACCGAAAGACAATATGAATTTTAAAAGATATACACCTGACCTGGAAATAACTGATTACAAATTTGGGGCACGCCCCGATGTCACTATCCCCGACAGGGAATTTTATAAAGTAATGGGTGAAGAAGGAATTAGAAAATTGGTGACCCGCCACTATGAGTTATTACGGGTAAGCGAAATTAGTCATCTGTTTCCGAAAGACGACGAGCTTTTTGAAATCGGAAAGAATAATTCAGCTGACTTTATGGTTCAAATTTGTGGAGGTCCTGATTATTACAATCAACATCGCGGACGCCCCATGCTCGTCAACCGCCACGCCGGGTCGCACATTACGCCCGAAGGCCGAATAGTTTGGCTCAATTCATACAAACAAGCGTTAGCAGAACTTAGCATCCCCCGCCCACTGATTGTATCGTTTTGGAATTATCTAAATGTATTTTCGAGCTGGATGGTAAATGCACCCGAATAGACCGACTTCAACTACAGAATCCCGAGCAATTCCTGCGCATTCTTCAAAGCTGCGTCGGTAATATTTTTCCCGCTCAGCATTTGTGCCAATTCGTTTACGCGTTCGTTATCGCTAAGGCGTTCGATGTGAGTTTGCGTTTGTGCACCGCTATCGTCTTTATACACACGGTAATGCTGTGCCCCCTTGGCAGCAATTTGCGGCAAGTGAGTGATAGTAATTACCTGCATATCCGCACTCATCGATTGCATAATATCGCCCATTCGGTGGGCTATTTCACCCGAAACACCCGTATCTATTTCATCAAAGATAATAGTAGGTAAATCGGCTTTATGTGCCACCAACGATTTTATCGAAAGCATTAAACGCGACACCTCACCACCCGAAGCAATCTGAGTAACAGGTTGAACCGGGCGGTTTTTATTGGCCGAAAAAAGAAACTGAACTTCATCGTTTCCTTGTTCTGCATACTCAGCCAGGGGCAAAATAGCCACTTCAAACTGAATATTGGGCATCCCCAGCTTGGTAAGTTGTTCTACCAGGTACTTTTCTATTGGTTTGCAGGCTTTCTTACGACTATCGGTCAACTGCTGAGCACTAGCCTTCACAGCGGCATGAGCAACACTTAGCTTCGTCTTCAGCGCTTCTATTTCTTCATCAAACGAATCAATACGTTGCAACTGCGTTCCAAAACCATCGCGTAAGTCTATCAGCTCGGCAACAGAAGTTACTTTGTATTTCTTTTGCAAGGTAAAGAGCTCACTCAATCGGGTTTCCACCCACTCCAAACGTACCGGATCAAATTCCAGTCGTTCTTCGAACGTGTTCATCTCAACGGTAATATCTTTTATCTCGATAAATGCAGATTGTAACCGATCATACCAATCATTTCCATCAGGCACAAAACCTTTTACGCGGGCAAGAGCTGCAATCGCATCTTTAAGCATGGGCAACGAAGCATGTTCCTCATCCAATAATTGATGCGCTTTTACCAGTTCCATTTTAATTTCCTCGGCATGACTTAATGTTTCCTGCTCCAACTCCAGGTCTGCCTGCTCGTTTTCCAACAGCTGAGCATCCGTCAATTGCTGAAACTGAAACTGTACATAGTCCAAATCTGCCCCCTGCTTTTCGGCCATTTTTTGCAACTGCTTTAATTCCAACTGCACATTCTTCCAATCGGCAAAGCTAGTGTGATATTGAGTCAAAAATTGAGCATTTTCAGCAATAGTATCCACCACTTCCAACTGATAAGCATCATTTGAAAGTAATAAATTTTCGTGCTGCGAATGAATATCCAGCAAGCGATTGCTCAAATCCCGAATCACATTCAACGACACCGGCGTATCATTTATAAATGCCCGCGATTTACCACTGTTGGTAAGTTCACGGCGAATGCTGCATTCCGAGCCCTGATTATCCAAATCGTTCTGACTGAAAAAGCTATCCAAATGTTTATAGTTTGAAATATCAAACTCAGCCTCAATTACGCACTTCTCCGCATCAATCTTAATCGATTTACTATCGGCCCGTTGACCCAAAATAAGCGAAAGAGCACCTAAAATAATCGATTTCCCCGCTCCTGTCTCGCCGGTTAGCACCGAGAAACCTGCTTCGAAATCGATACTTAATTCGGAAATTAATGCGTAGTTAGAAATATAAAGCGATTTGAGCATAAAGCATTACAAGAATTTAGTTACTGGTTACAAGTTATATTATTCAACAATTAATGAATTCTACGCATAAAGAAATTACCTTTTACAATTCAAAAAGAAGAATTATTTCATTATCTTCTCATATCTGGCAGTTTGGGTTGGATTTATATCCGATAATATCTCTACAGCGTCGGTCTTTTCTTTTTGATTGCCTTTGCTAAAGATATTAACCAGTTCATCGCTTTTGGCATCCATAAAAGACGAAATAATGATGGCCGAAGGTCTCGCCCGGTTGGCTTCACGAATTAAAGGCAATCCTTCAGCTATTTTGCCACGCGCATTGGCTGAGTTTGAAGTCATTTCGTCCAATCCCAAACGGTGATAGTCGTATATAAAACTTCTGAATTTTTTAAATGCCTCATCGGTAAGATTATTGACCAGAGCATAACGATTCTTTGGGCTCTCGAACGCTTTCCAACCGGTAAGATCAGCTCCCTGTGCTGAATTGACAATATTCTCAGCGGCCAGAAAATAAGGCGTCCCACCCAAGCGGGAATAGGAATCCATATCGTAACCAATGATGATATAGGCGTAATACGCCAAAACTGCTGTCAAATTGGAAGTGATAGTATTCTCATTCATCTCCAGCTGATCAAATTCCTTATATTTAAACGTAAAGTAATTGTCCTTAAAATTAAACAAAGTGCTGTAATAGCTCGAATTGAAAACCGGCCGACGCGATTGAACCTGAATTTCAGCCGTAAAAATATCTATATCCATTTTCTTCACAATGATATTCATGGTGCATTCGATCCGCTCAGTGTTGGCATAGGTCAACTCAGTCCACTTTCGGTTATTCACAAACTCGGAAATCGACTTTTTAAGTGTCACGAAAACAGACTTATTTGAACCTTCAACCTGTTCGGAATTAATATTGATATTGCAATTCAATTCCTGAGCCTGACCATAACTCATCGTCAGTAAAAAACTCAACACCATCAACAATTGTTTCATTTCAGTTTGGTTTAATTCTTTAGGTTAGATAAAACTGACTAATTATCGTTTTCTTGGAAATTAATTATTTCAGTCACAATATCGTCAGCCACAGCCGCTTTACTCTTTAGCTCGAATGGTATTTTAGTGCCCGAACGATGCAGGATACAAATTTTATTCGTATCGTATCCGAAACCGGCTTGCTCGTCATTTAAGGAATTCAATACTATAAAATCCAGGTTCTTGCGTTCCATTTTTTGAAGTGCGTTGGCTTCTTCGTTATTTGTTTCAAGCGCAAACCCAACCAAAAACTGGCTTCCCATCTTCATTTGTCCGACAGCAGCAGCAATATCCTGAGTTGGCTTCAACTCCAACTGCAAGTTTTCTTTTTCACGTTTCACTTTTATCTCAGCCACAGTTACCGGAGTAAAATCGGCCACAGCAGCACATAAAATAGCACCATCGCAACCATAAAAACGGTCCATAACGGCAGTATACATTTCGTTTGCCGACTCTACATCAATTCGCTCTATGTTCGGATGAACAGTTTTCAGCTGAACAGGCCCGGCAATCAGGCATACATCAGCACCATGCCTGGCACAGGATTCGGCCAGTGCAAAGCCCATTTTACCCGTCGAATAATTGCCTACGAAACGTACCGGATCGATCTTTTCGTATGTAGGCCCGGCAGTGATCAATATCTTTCTTCCCAACAGACCTTTTGTTGTAAAATAATCGTCTATATAGCGCACAATCTTCTCCGGCTCTTCCATCCTGCCCTTTCCATCAAGCCCACTGGCCAATTCACCGATGGCAGGCTCAATAACCTTGTTGCCGATGGCTGTCAATGCTTCCAGATTACGTTGCATTGTGGGGTGGGCAAACATATCCAGGTCCATAGCAGGAGCTACAAAAACCGGACATTTAGCCGAAAGATAGGTGGTCAACAATAAATTATCGGCAACGCCTGTAGCCATTTTAGCAATGGTATTGGCAGTGGCAGGCGCAATCAGATAGGCATCGGCCCACAACCCTAAATCAACATGACTGTTCCAGTTACCATTTGTAGGGTCAAAAAAATCGACTAAAATAGGGTTTTTAGCCAGTGTGGCCAGCGTAAGCGGAGTAATAAACTCCTTGGCCAACGAGGTCATTATTACCTTCACTTCGGCTCCTTCTTTTACCAATAAACGAATGAGTTGAGCCGATTTATAAGCAGCAATACTGCCAGTAACTCCTACTATTACTTTTTTACCTTTTAATGCCATAGTGCTTTTCAATTATAAATAATGATTTTAAAATACAGGAATATTATTCTTGCTTTCTAATCTATAGTTTACAAAAATACAAAAATGAATTGAACTTATCACAAACAAAAAAAGATAAAAGAATAGAGTGACAGGCACAATATTCTTTTATCTAAATGAAGTTTGATTGAAATAGCTTACTATTTCAATTTATCTTTAAGCGGATTACGGTGGTAAACTTTGTCTTCCAAAAATTCTTGTGTAGCCACTAAAACTGCTTTTGGAAGTTTTTCGTAGTAACGCGAAATTTCAATTTGTTCTCTGTTTTCGAAAACTTCCTCGATATTTTCATTGAAAGAAGCAAATTCCTGCAATTTCTTGTCAAGTTCTGCTTTTGTTTCAACACTAATTTGATTAGCGCGTTTTCCAATAACTTTTACCGTTTCGTACACATTTCCGATACTTTCACTCATTGTGCTCATGTCACGAGAAATCGTGTTCGTTGGCGCATTTACTTTTTTATAGTCCATAATACTTTGTAATTAATAATCTGTAATTAATAATTAAATTTTCTGAACATTTGATTGGCATCTAAATACAATTAAACCACCTACATTGTTCAAATTCATACTAATTTTTAATCTTTTGCTATCTTTTTCGATTCGTTGAATATTTTATCAGCCTGCTTTTTAAACTTTCCTTGCGGGAACTCGTTGATATAATTGTAATATTCATCTATCGTATTTCTGTAACGTTCAATTTTCTTTTCCTCAAAACTCTGAGTAGCAAGTTGGTATTTCGATTCCAAAATCAGCATTGACAATTCTTCGCGGTGTATTGTCGATGGAAAATTTTTCAGTGCATTTTGAGCGGTAATAACACAGGATTCGTAATTATTTCCTAAATAGTTACCCAGGTTGAAGTATAATTTAGCATTCAAATATGTTTTGTAGGCCAATTTATTATTCATTTCTTCCAACAATTTGTTGGCATCACCTACGCGTTCACTTTCAGGGTAAAGTTCCAGAAACTCTTGAAAGGCCGCAATTGCCTGAAGGGTCGCAGTTTGATCGAGTCGGGCATCCGGCGAATCCTGATAATAGCAGAATCCAATCATATACTTTGACTCAATAGCAAATTTACCTTTTGGATACGTTTTTATATAGGTTCTGTAATACTCACTTGCGGTAAAATAGTCTTTCTGACCAATATACGACTTTGCCATGTAATTAAGTACAGATTCCGACTTATCGGTACCTTTGTAATAACTTGACACGGCATCAAACAGAGTCGAAGCACGAACAAAATCTTTTTTATCGAAATACTGAACAGCTCTGTTATACTTTAACTCTGCGTCATTCGATTTAAGCAATTTTTGATAATCGCCACACGACACAAAAGCTAACACTGCTACTAAAAGAAATAATTGAAGCTTTTTCATAAAATAATTTGGTGTGCAAAAGTAGTTGTTTTTTCAGGAATAAAAAAATATAAGCTTTCGATTTAACAAAAGTAGAGAATTCAATCAATTAATAATGAATTATGAACAAATCCGAACCTAAACGTTAATGACATTTAGCATTTGAAGGGAAAATAAATACTGAGAAACTATAAAGCTGACATTTTTACTTCGCAAGGTATTTTTCAAATCCCTCGGAATAAGCAATCTGATTTTTACCATTTTCATCAACATAAATCAGATAGCACTCCATACCTGGAATACTTTTGCAAACTTTCAAACAACTATCTACTCCTAACACCATAAAAGGGGTATCATACGCATCCGCCATAATTGCTGTTGGAGCTACAATAGTCACGCTCAACAAGTTGCTATTAGCCGGATAGCCGGTATGCGGATTGATGATGTGCGAGTATTTTTTACCATCCTTGATATAGAACTTCCGGTAATCGCCCGCCGTGGTAACAGCACAATCGGTTAATGAAAGAATAGTTTGTAGCTCTTCGTTCATACTTGTAGAATCATCCACAGCTTTATCAATCCCTATTCTCCACTTTTCACCCTTGGCATTCAATCCCTTACAAGCTACTTCACCACCAATTTCAATCATATAGTTTTTGCAACCATTGTCGCTCAACAGTTTGGCTATAACATCCACCGAATAACCCTGTGCAATAGAATTAGCATCAATCAAAATTCGGGGGTCGTCTTTTATGACTTTATGATTTTCAATACGAACCTTTCTGTAGCCCACGTAAGGGAGAAACTCCGATACTTTTGGTAATTTGCTATGGTCATTGTTTCCAAATGCAAATCCCCAGGCTTTAACCAATGGTCCTACAGTGATATCCAACGCACCATTCGTTCGCGCTGCAGCTTCCTGTGCAGCGTAAAATATGGTTTCAAAATCTAAATCGGTTTTTACGGTTGGGTCATTATTGTTAATCCTCGAAATAATAGAATTAGGATTATACGTTGATAACGACATTTCAAACTGCTGCAAACGCTCTTCAATCTTAGCTTTCAGATCGCGTCCATCGGGTTGCAGATAGGTAGCAGAGTAATATGTACCTTGAGTCTTACCTTCGTTATGAAGATACTCAACGACCTTAACAGCTGCAACTTCTGACTTATTCACTAAATAATAGCCAACCATTGCTACCAAGCAAACAAAAACAACAAGTAGCGAAATTAATCCGGTTTTTTTCATTTCAATAAATTCTCTGAATTAAAGTTCAAAAAGCAATCTCTTGCCTCTGACAGTTTCGTCAAACTTACCATCATCATACACAGCCTGCCCATTCACCCAGGTTTTCATCACTTTGGCATCAAAAGTAACACCCTCGAAAGGCGACCAACCACATTTGTAAAGTATATTCTCAGTACTTACAGTCCAGGCATCATTAGGATTCACCAGTACTAAGTCAGCATAATACCCGGGACGAATAAATCCACGATTTTCAATTCGAAATAAATCGGCAGGTGCATGACACATTTTTTCCACCACTTTTTCGAGTGTAAATGCACCTTGCTTTACCAACTGCAACATGGCCACAAGCGAATGCTGAACCAACGGACCACCCGAAGCAGCAGTTAAACACGAACCTTCTTTCTCGGAAAGTAAATGAGGTGCATGGTCAGTAGCAATAACATCTATCTTGTTCGAATTGACTGCATCAATTAGCGCCAAGCGATCTGCTTCCGATTTAATAGCAGGATTCCATTTAATGCGGTTACCATATTTTGCATAATCGGCATCCGAAAACCATAAATGGTGCACACATACTTCGGCAGTGATTCGTTTCTCTCTCAATGGTTTATCCGATGAAAACAAAGACATTTCCAAAGCTGACGACAAGTGAAAAACGTGTAAGCGCGAATTATATTTCGTAGCCAGTTCCACTGCAAAAGCAGAAGATTTATAACAAGCTTCGGCATTACGAATCAGCGGATGGTACTTTACAGGGATATCATCGCCTAAAAGTTCTTTATAATGTTGAATATTATGCTGAATAGTTGTTTCATCTTCGCAATGCGTGACAATCAGCAACGGAATTTCCGAAAAAACACGGTTCAGCGTATTGCTATTGTCCACCAACATATTTCCTGTTGAAGACCCCATAAACATTTTCAAGCCGGCCACATTGCGCGGATTCACCTTTTTCAGTTCGTCCAGATTATCGTTGGTTACTCCCATCAAAAAGGAATAATTAGCCATCGATTTTTCAGCTGCCACAGCATATTTCTGTTCTAAAAGATCCACAGTAGTAGCCTGAGGCTTTGTGTTGGGCATTTCGAAGTAGGAGGTTATTCCACCGGCCACAGCGGCTTTACTTTCGGTATAAATATCACCTTTATGTGTCAGCCCAGGATCACGGAAATGAACCTGATCGTCGATGAGACCCGGCAAAAGAAGCAGACCGGTAGCATCAACTTCGGTATGCGGTTCGTTAAGCTGTATCGCTTCGTCACCTTCATAAATAGCTTTAATCAACTCACCATCAATAATAACCGAGCCAATAAATGTACGTCCTTCGTTTACAATAGTGGCATTTCTGATAATTTGCAATGTGCTCATAAATAATATTCTGCTGATTAATTGATATTCTGCTGATTAATTGATATTCTTTTGTGGAAATTTTCTGAACCAACTATTTATTTTCAGTTGTACCACCCCAAAGAAAGCCTCACCAAAAATACCACTGTTCATTTTGGAGGTTCCCAATTCGCGATTGATAAATATGATAGGTACTTCTTTAATGGTAAAACCACACTCGAAAGCTGTATATTTCATTTCAATCTGAAAAGCGTAGCCTTTGAATCGGATCTTATCCAATTCGATGGTTTCAAGCACTTCGCGTTTGTAACATTTGAAACCGGCAGTGGTATCGGAGATATTTACCCCTAAAACAAACCGAACATATTTTGAAGCCAGATAAGACATTAATACCCGACCCATAGGCCAGTTCACCACATTTACACCTGTAACATAACGCGATCCGATAGCCACATCAGCGCCCTGATTAGCACAGGCATTGTACAATTTGGGTAAATCGTTCGGGTTATGCGAGAAATCGGCATCCATTTCGAAAATATAATCGTACTTGCGTTCAATAGCCCATTTAAACCCGGCAATATAAGCAGTTCCCAAACCAAGCTTACCTTTACGCTCAACCATAAACAATTGAGAAGAAAATTCAGTTTGCATTTTCTTGACGATGGCAGCCGTTCCATCTGGAGAGCCGTCTTCGATGACTAAAACATGGAACGTTATTGGCAAACTAAAAACAGCGCGAATAATATTCTCGATATTCTCTTTTTCGTTGTAGGTGGGGATAATGACTAAATTGCTGGACATGTTATTTAGTTGAATGTTAATAGTTATTATTGTTTGTTGATTGACACAGTCTATCAAAGCTCCTTATTCTTTCAAAAAATATATAATTCCGATGGAGTTAATCTATCCAGAGTTACAAGTTGAACGTGCTTACCCACAATAACTTGTTTGGTTTCCAAATGGTTTTGAATGGTGGTATATGCCACCTCAGGTAAATTGTTTTCTCTACTCAAATGACATAGAAAAATATGCTGCGTCCGTTCATTATAATTCGCGGCCAGAAATCGTCCGGCTTGCTCGTTGCTCAAGTGACCTGTTTGGGCAATAATCCGGTTTTTCAGATAAACCGGATAATGCCCCTGATCCAACATTTGTTCATCGTAATTTGCTTCCAGCACCATGTAATCGGCTTGTACTAAATGTGATGCAACCTCCTCACCTACATAGCCTAAATCGGTTGCAAAGGTAAATCTTTTTTCTTTATATTCCACCGTATAACCTACACTATCTGTGGAATCATGAGAGACTGAAAATGCAGTAATTTTAAAGTCGCCAACCTGAACAGATTGCCCTTTCTCTATAAACTTACGGCTGGAATATAATTTTTCAGTTACACAATAACTTTTCTGAATTCCTTCGTGAACCAATCGGGTGGAATAAATGGGAATAAGGTGTTTCTCGCCCAACGGGCCTACTGCTTTTATATGATCGGCATGATCGTGCGTAACGAATACTCCCCAAATATTTTCGAAATCCAATCCTATGTTTCGCAAATATTTACGGATAGAACGCACCCCAATTCCTGCATCTATCAATATGCCGGTTGATGCATTGCCTATGAAGTAACAATTTCCACTACTGCCACTACCAAAACTCTGAAAACGTAATTTATCCATCAATATCTATTTAAGGTGACAAAATTAACTTTAAAAATCGAACTACGACTACAAAATATCAGAAATAACGTTAAGCCTTCATAAAGAGTAATTATTCTCAAAAACTATTTGAGAACAGAATTAGTTATTTATCAGATTATCTGAATTTTATCAAAACATCAAAACAATTTTCAATCGTAAAAAAAAACAAACAGATAGGATTTTCCTATCTGTTTGTTGGTAAAATTGGTAATTCTATTTATCAAAATCACTTTTTACGTGTGCTCCATCGCAAAAAGGCTTGTTACTACTGTACCCACATCTGCAAAGATAAGTTTTTCCGGTGACATCTTTCACTTCTCCAGAAAGCATGTTTAGCTTAAAATCGCCCGTAACTACATAAGGGCCGCCTTTTACTATTTTTACATTTTCCATTTCTAAAATTTATATGAATCAACCAGTAAACAAAATAGTAAAGACAAAAGTTCTGAGAAACAGAATAGATTAGCTATTAAACAAACCTGCAAGAGGCTGTTCAATATTTCTTCAAAAAAGCATTTTCTGCATTTCGAAGCTCCATTATTTTCTTTTTAAGCAATAATTCCAATTCAATATTTTTTGATTCCAGCTCTCCGATTCCGGGTGCAATAGCAGTTCGTTCATCAGACGTATGAGCACTATCATATCGCAAACGTAAAGCGTCGAGTTTTTCTTTTGACAATTTCAAATCGGCTGCAAATTCTTCTTTCTCACTCCAAAGTTGCATGGCATCACTACATTTAAACTGAGACAAATGAGTATAAACTGTAGAGTCGTTCACAATAAATTCAATTTGTTTATTCGGTTTCTCCACATGCGATTTAGTCGTTTGAGCATTTTCCATGGTCGTTTTGGAGCTTTTACGATAATTTTTCAAAAGTGCCACCGCGCGAACATACTCTTTATCCTCACTCCTGACAATGGTTGTGCTTTCATTGGGCACAAAACTATAAATCATCACTTTACCTGCCGCTTGATTCCGGTCGGTAGCAAACCACCCAAGTTTGTGCTGCTCATCAATAACCATCATATAATCATTGCCCAGTGAATTGAAAGGGAATCCAACATTTTCGGGAGCTAAAAAACTATCAGAAGAGGGTGTGTAACGGGTTACAAAAATATCATATCCACCTATCGAATTCTCATTATCGGAAGCAAAATACAGGGTAATACCATCGAGCAAAAGGAAAGGATAATTCTCGTTAGCAGAGGTATTAATGACCTTCGATACCGAAACGGGAGCCGACCAGGTATCAAACAATTTGTAAGAAGTAAACAAATCGATTTGACCATGAATTGAATCGGAATAATACACTCTATCCTTGCGTTGTGTCGTGTAGGTTATTTTATCAACAGTTCGTCGGGAATTCAGTTTCAACAAGCTTTGTTGCATGGTTCCTAGCTCGCTACTTGTTTTGTAAAAACGCAAAAAGTCAGTTTTATCAACCAATATACTGTCAACAATAGCAATGTCCTCCACTTTTGAGAGCATGCGTGCAGCTTTTTCGGATTTTATTATTTTAGTCTGCAATTCTTGAATTTTGCTGTCATCGGGTTTTAAAGTAGCCAAATAACTTTGGTAAGCCATTACCGATTTATCGAAGCGATAAGTAGTGAAGTAAAGTTCGCCCAGATACATATCGCGTTGCGGAAACTTAGATCCGGCCATTTCGAAGTGAAGTATAGCCTGTTCAGCATCCTTCAACTCATAGCAACACTGAGCGTATCTGAAATTATACTTAGCATCATTGGACTTTTGCTTCAATAATGTTTCGTACATGCCACGCGCCTTTGTATATTGTTTGTTATTGAACAGTGCATCTGCTTCGACTGCGCGTTGGCCGAAAACCGAAATGCTAAGCAAGAGCGAAAGGAAAATCAACTTAAATTTCATCGGGATATTGTATTCTGTATTTTGTAAAGAAGATATGCAACTAATGTAACAACTATGAATTTATATTTGAAGAAATGCGGCAAGACATTGTTCATTTACAATATCTTACCGCACTTTCAGAAATACATTATTGGCTAAGGATTCACTCCATCAGCACTTTGGATCAATTTTGTAGCTTCAACCTCTGCCTTTGCATTCATATCGGCAGCTTTTTTCTTAGCTTCATCCACTAATTTTTTCGACGCCCCTTCAGCGAGTCGTTTAGTAATCGGATTGCTCGCTTTTGCCACCAACTGGTCGCCCTTAACTTGTGCTTCAGAAATAAGCTTATCGCTTAATTGTTGCGCCTGAGCCCGTATCTGATCCGCTTTGGCCTGTGCTGCCTTCAATGCTGCATCTTTTTGCTTACGGGCTTCTTCCACAGCTTTTGCTTTGGTATCGTCTATTTTTTTATTTACTTCGTCGGTCACCTTGGCCTTGGTATCGCTCACCAAAGAATTGAGCGTACTAGCCAAATCAAGTTCTACTTTTGGTTTCATGAATGTTCCACCAATTTTTACACCTACAGTAGAGAATTTTCCTAAATTCATACTGCTTGGCAACTGTACTTTACCCAAATAAGCTATGGATTTATCTAAACCGGTAGCACCACCAAGGTTCATTTTTATACCACCTACGCTCACATCAAAAGGTTTAGTATTTAACTTTCCATCTTTTATATCAAACAGCAGTCCTAAGTCTTTGATCGTTGTTGAGGCTAAATCAGAACGTTTCAGACTGTTAGCCAAAGCAGTAAGAGCAGGAACATTGTTTAGCCCGACCGATTTAGTCGAAAACGAACCATTACCAATCAAGGTAGCGAGGTCGGGCATCATGTCTTTTTGCAACAAAGAATTGAATGACAATTTAGTAGAGAATTTACCAACAGCCTTTTCGAAGATTGGTGCAAATTTCTGCAAGGTTTCCACTTGTTTAAACATTTCGGTAAACAAAACATCCGTGATATTCATATCGAAGTTAACCGATGGTTTTTTAGGATCGGCGGTACTATACAAACCATTCATCAATATATTTCCACCAAAAGCCTGTGTGCTCATATTCTGGAATTTCACATCGCCGTTAAGCACTCTCAACACTCCTTTGGCATTAGCAAAATTCATTTTCTCGTATTGCAGTTGTTTGAAATCGGCTTGCATAGTGAAATCAATATTCTTAGGTATTTCTACCACAGTTAGTGGTTCCGACTTAGCAGCAGTGCCCGGTTTTGCTGTTGAAGTAGGAGCAGGAGCAGCGGCATCAGCTGTCATAAAATCGCTCACATTAAAGTAATTCGATTGCATATTCAGCGTTCCTTTCAACGTTTTATCGTGTAGCGCAAAAGCTACAAAGTTTTCGAGTTTACCGGTTGCAGAAATGTCGTTACGCCCAATCTTCATTTGCAAAGCAGCCAAATCGACATATCGGTTATTGAATATCATATTGGCTTTCGAAATGGCTACATCCTGTGGTAACGCTTTCATCTTAGCCAACATATTACTAATATTCAACTTACCTCCAAATTTGAATTTTTCGTATTGATTCGTTTCGTAATATGACATGCGACCACCCAAGTCGAGATTCATATCCAACACTCCATTCAGTTTTGTTCCTTCTTCCAATGGATAAATATCTTTTACCATTCCCAAATCAATTTTACCAACTGCTTTCATCAACAATTCTGGGTCAGACATTGGATAGGCTACCCGCATTTGAGCTGAAAAAGGATTGCCGGCCATCACGAATGAAAACTTAGAAATATCAACAACTGTAGCATCCAGGGTTTTGCCCGGGTTGGTAATATGAGCAGCTACATTGATATTCTGAACCGATTTTGGCAAACTTGGATACTGGAACCAACCATTGGCAGCCGTAAGATTAAAATCAAATGCAGGATAATTATCACCTATCATTTTTCCTTTCAAAAATCCGGTCATATTTACAGCGCCACCGGCTTTCATGCCTTCGAACGAATTAGCATAAATAGCTGGAATCATTGATAATATAGCTTTAAAATCAACCTTTTTAGCATCGAGCGTCAAATCCATATCGTAGCCATCATCAAGCATCTTCACCCAACCGGCAAATGCAAAGGGGATAGCATTGATACGCGAAGAATTTTCGGAAAAAGTGAATATCATTTCATTCAAATTGGCATTGATATCGGCATTGAGTTCCACATTCGCCTTGCTGAGATAAGGCACACCGTCCATCGTGAAGTTGAGTGCTTCTATCGTTGTTTTCGTTTTCAATAGCGAACTATCTGCCGTAAAATCACCCGAAGTATGATGGTTCAGGTTGAATATTTCGGCTTTCATTTTCCCTTGTTCGTCCAGATAAACAATATTGGCATTATCAAGAACTACGTTTTTTAACTTCATATTAAAACTCATGGCCGAAGTATCAACAGCTTTTGTTGAATCAGTTTTCATGATGTTCCAGTTGGCTTTCCCATTGGCCAAAACGTGTGCAAACACACGTGAATTATCAAACTCCAAATTACGAATTTCGTATCCTTTATCGGAGAACAAGCTTTTTAAATTCAATTCCAAATCCACATTCTCACTCGAAAGCAACGTGTCTTTTTGGAACTCACCCACCCCGATAATCCGTAAGTTTTCGAATCGCACCGAGGCATTAGGAAAACTGCGTATAAAACTCAAACTAAAATCCTCAAAATCAACCTTTGCATCGAGCTTGGCATTTACCTGCTCCTGAGCCAATTTCACGATTTTGCCTTTAAAAGCGAAAGGCAAGATAAGTAAAGCAGCAAAAATTACTGCGAAAACCGACAGACCAATGATAAGTCCTTTTTTTAGTTTTGGATTCATAATAAGTAGAATGAATAGTGTATTGTTTTAGAGTATAACAGATAATTAATGTACGATGTATGTACCGCATTTTATGGAATGAACAAAAATACAACATATTAACGGAATGCCATTCTTTTTGTTGTGAAAATTCATTTTTTAAACGGCTATCATTTGAAAAAGAGTTGAAAACAACTATGAAATCTTCACCTTTTCAAACGAGATTACTCAAAAGTCGATTTGTAAATCAACTCGACTGACTAAAATAACAAAATCCCTGCCACAATTTGCAACAGGGATTCTAATATTTAAACAATTAATTCGTTAATTATTGAGAGCAATAGTTGGTTTTACAATTTTTGCTTTAATCACCTTCGTTTCTGCTTCCAATTCCATCAAAATAGTATCGCCGGCTTCCAGTTCGCCACCCAATACTACATCAGCCAATTCATCTTCGAGGTATTTTTGAATTGCACGTTTTAGCGGACGAGCACCAAATTGAACATCATACCCTTTTTCGGCAATATAATCTTTGGCTTCCTTGGTAAGTTCCAATTTGTAGCCCATAGCAGTAACACGTCCGAAAATTCCTTTCAATTCCAAATCGATAATAGACGCTATAGAATCTTTGCTCAATTGGTCAAACATAATTACATCGTCCACACGGTTCAGAAATTCCGGAGCAAAAGTGCGGTTCAACGCCTTTTGAATCACCCCACGTGAGAATTCCGAATCGGCTTCAGTTGTTGTAGAGGTATTGAAACCAACACCTTTACCAAAATCTTTCAACTGACGTGTTCCCACATTGGAAGTCATAATGATAATCGTGTTCTTGAAATCAATTCTACGACCCAAACTATCTGTTAAGCGTCCTTCGTCCATCACCTGCAACAGGATATTGAATACATCGGCATGTGCTTTTTCAATTTCGTCGAGCAAAATAATCGAATAAGGTTTACGGCGAACTTTCTCTGTCAATTGTCCACCTTCCTCATACCCCACATATCCCGGAGGTGCTCCGATAAGGCGTGAAACACTGAATTTCTCCATGTATTCGCTCATGTCCACACGTATCAATGAGTCGGCACTGTCAAACATAAATTCAGCCAGAATCTTCGCCAAGTGCGTTTTACCAACACCTGTAGGTCCAAGAAAAATAAACGAACCAATCGGTTTATTTGGATCTTTCAGTCCGATACGATTACGTTGAATGGCTTTTACTATTTTATTTACCGCTTCATCCTGTCCGATAACCTTGCTTTGCAACACATCTTTCATTTGACGCAATTTCAAACCCTCGGCTTGCGCAATTCGTTGCACCGGAATACCCGACATCATAGCCACTACTTCGGCCACTTGCTCTTCATCTACCGTTTCGGGGTGAAGTTGTGCTTCCTCTTCCCAACGTTTTATGGCGTCTTCGAGTTGATATTGTGTTTGTTTTTCCTGATCGCGAATAGGACCAGCCAATTCATATCTTTGTTCCGACAGAACTTTTAGTTTTTCTTTCTTCAAATCCTCAATCCGTTTTTCCAATTCCTCTATTTCTGCAGGAACGGAAACAGTACCAATGTGAACACGCGACCCGGCTTCATCCAATGCATCAATAGCCTTATCGGGAAAACAACGGTCGGTAATGTAACGGTCAGTCAAACGTACACAAGCCTTGATAGCTTCTGGCGTATACCGCACATTGTGGTGATATTCATACCTATCTTGTATATTTTCAAGAATTTGCAAGGTCTCATCTGCTGTGGTAGGGTCAACCATTACTTTTTGGAAACGGCGTTCTAATGCACCATCTTTCTCGATACTTTTGCGATATTCGTCCAAAGTAGTAGCTCCCACACATTGAATTTCACCACGAGCCAAGGCTGGTTTCAGCATATTGGCAGCATCGAGCGAACCCGGCGCACCACCTGCTCCTACTATGGTGTGAATTTCGTCGATAAACAAAATCACATCCGGGTTTTTTGTCAACTCATTCAAAATGGCTTTAATACGTTCTTCAAATTGTCCACGGTATTTAGTGCCCGCCACAATGGAAGCCATATCCAACGACACCACACGCTTGTCAAAAAGTACACGCGACACACGACGCTGAATAATGCGCAATGCCAATCCTTCAACAATGGCCGATTTGCCCACTCCGGGATCGCCAATCAGAACTGGATTATTCTTTTTACGACGACTCAGAATTTGCGCCAATCGTTCAATTTCTTTATTACGACCAACTATCGGATCTAAACGATTTTCGAGTGCTGCTTTGGTAATATCGGTTCCAAAAGTATCCAACGCAGGAGTATCACTTTGTTTAGCACCTGCTGAACTTGGTTTCTTTTTTTGACGTGGATCTTCATCATCGTCATCTTCATCCGAAAAGCTCGAACCCATAATAATTTCGGGTTTTTCGATAAATGCCTTGGCCTGATCGTAGGTTAAGTGCTCAGCAGATAAAATATCGCCGGCCAAATTATTTTTTTCTTTCAAAATAGCTAAAAGTAAATGTTCGGTATCAGCCGTTTCGGCCGACAAAGAACGGGTTTCTAACTCCATAATTTTTTTTATCTTTTCCGTACTTTTCAGTGTTGGAATTTCCTGGCCGCTGGGTTCTAGATCGGTGCGTATTTGACTTTCGATAGTTTGTTTTATTTTAGATAAACTCACATGCGATCCGTTTAATATATCGATGGCTTTTCCGCTACCGTTACGCAAGATACCCAACAGCAAATGCTCGGGGCCAACATAGTTATTGCCCAATCGTTCGGCCTCTTGCGAACTGTACAAAAGCACATTATGTAATTGTTCTGAATAGTTGACTGTCATATATTCGTAGTTTGATTGGTTTTACTTTCGAGTTCAGAATATTGATAAGTTAAGACCTCACTTGTTTGTGGTATTATTCTTCTACAAAAATAGGAATAAAAAACTAAGAAATGAGAATTCTAACTGAATTATTAAGGATAAAATAGATGGTAAAATTCATTCTGCGTTCGTCAAAAACAATACCGAAACGCCAAAAATGTATTTTTATCGGAAATTTTGTCAGTTATGCTCAACAAATGATTTTTTTCAGTAGTTTTGTGCGCCAGAAACGTAAAATGCGACGATACCTGGTCATTTCGCAAGCAAATTAATAATTGAAAAACAAATTAATAAAACAAATAGTTTATGACGAAACAAAAATCTTCACTTCGCGAATCAAAATCCGCGCGATGGGTGGTACTGATATTGGTATCCTTTACCATGATGTGTATGTACTATCTTACCGATGCCATGGCACCGTTGCAGGAAAGTTTACAGGGCAAATTATCGTGGTCGGCATCTGATTATGGTTTGTTTACCAGTGGATACGGTTGGTTCAACGTATTCCTTTTAATGTTGATTTTCAGCGGAATGATACTCGATAAACTGGGAACGCGATTTACCGGTATTCTTGCCATATTTATCATGTTGGTCGGAGCCGGAATTAAATACTGGGCTATCTCTGGGCACGTTGCCGGCACCTTAGAATTCTCTATCGGTTCGTGGCAGGTTTTTAACGGTACCGCAAAATCAGCTCTTTTTGCCGGACTAGGATTTGGTATTTTTGGCGTTGGTTGCGAAATGTTCGGTATTGCGGCCAACAAAGCCGTAGTTCGCTGGTTTAGAGGCAAAGAAATGGCACTGGCTATTGGTTTAAATACTTCTACCGGTCGTATCGGGACTGCATTGGCTATGTTTACGCCACTTCCACTTGTAAACCTGACAAAAAATGTAAGTTCACCTGTACTTTTGTCTATCGTATTGTTGTTGATTGGATTATTAGTGTTTATTTTCTTCACCGTTTTAGATAAAAAACTGGATCAGGAAGAGTCTGATGCCGGAATTGCAAGCGACGAAGAATTTAAATTTTCGGATGTTACAGACATTGCAAAAAACAAAGCATTTTGGTACATCGCCATTCTTTGCGTGCTGTTTTACTCAGCCGTTTTCCCATTTATCAAATTTGCGACTAACCTTATTGTTCAAAAATTTGATGTACCTGACACTTTCGCAGGTTATATTCCGGCATTGCTACCGTTTAGTGCATTGCTGCTAACCCCCGTTTTTGGTGGTATCTCCGACAAAAAAGGAAAAGGTGCCACTATTATGATTATCGGTTCAATCATTTTGGTTTGTGTGCATCTACTATTTTCAATTCCTTCGCTCAACAGTTTCCCAATCGCCATCGGACTTGTAATGGTACTGGGTATTGCATTCTCATTAGTACCATCAGCCATGTGGCCTGCAATTGCCAAAATCATTCCGGAGAGTAAACTCGGAACAGCTTACGCTATGACTTTTTGGGTTCAAAACTGGGGATTAATGGGCGTGCCGTTGTTGATTGGTTACGTGCTTGACAAATATTGCATCACCGGTACAATCACTAAAATGGTGGAAGGGAAAGCGCAAATTATCACGCAATATAACTACACCATCCCTATGCTAATATTTTCATGCTTCGGAATACTAGCCATTATTTTTGCTTTCTTGCTCAAAGCTGAAGACAAAAAAATGGGCTACGGGCTGGAGAAACCAAACATCAGAGAATAGTCTTTTCTTCTGAAATATTGAAACCCCCTTAAACTATTTCTGTTTGAGGGGGTTTTATTTTTAAATAAAAACTTCAACTATGGCTTTTTTCCAATTTCACAGCGAGCAAAAAATCAATGCATCCATCGATGAGATTTGGGATTTCATCTCCTCACCCACCAACCTCAAAGAAATAACACCCGCCTACATGGGCTTTGATATTATAAGCACCAAACAACCATCGAAAAAAATGTACGAAGGAATGATTATTGGGTATAAAATAAGTCCGTTCCCGGGTATAAAAACAACCTGGATAACTGAAATCACTCATATTCGCGACAAAGAATTTTTTATCGACGAACAGCGTATGGGGCCCTACACCATGTGGCATCACCAACATTTTATTCGCCCGATAGAGAATGGAGTTTTAATGACCTACATTGTCAGCTACCAACCACCCTTTGAAGTGATTGGAGCAATTGCCAACAAACTGATGATTCAATCCAAACTCAAACAAATATTCGATTTTCGAACTGCAGCATTTGAGAAAAAATTTGGAATCTATTCGGTAAAATAGTTCTGTTTATGGGTTATTACAAAAAAGCAGCGAAATAATTATAATTCATTGCGCATTCTGTCAACATTTTAGGCTTAGAATACGTTGAATCAGAAACATATCAAAAAATAATCTATAAAAATCTACATCATGATGAAAGCTTTAAAAATCATTGGTATTGTACTCGCAACCA
Organism: Paludibacteraceae bacterium; assembly: GCA_942493025.1. Lineage (GTDB taxonomy): Bacteria > Bacteroidota > Bacteroidia > Bacteroidales > Paludibacteraceae > Paludibacter. The sequence goes on along the minus strand of OW818663.1, from coordinate 550,057 downwards.
TCGTAGGCTTAATTTTATTTATCGCTTTATTTGTACCTAAAGAATTTGCGTACGAGAAATCCATCACCATCAATGCACCTATCGACAGTGTTTGGGCAAATGCGAATAGCCTGGCAGCGATAGACAAATGGAGTCCGTGGAATGATTACGACCCACACATGAAAAAAGAAATGAGTGGAATTGACGGAACCATTGGTGCCAAACAAAGCTGGGATGGTAAAGAGGTAGGCAAAGGAAGCCAAACCATTACCCGTATTGAGAAACCAACACTTTTTGAAACCGAATTAGTCTTCTACGAACCACAGGAAAGCCACGGAAAAGGTTTTGTAAAGCTTAGTACCGAAGGGAATGGAACAAAAGCCAACTGGGGAATGACAGGAACCATGCCTTATCCATTCAACATTATGATTCTATTTATGAATATGGAAAAATCGATGGGAAAAGACTGGGATAGAGGTTTAGGAAGATTGAAAAAATTAAGCGAAAACTAATGTTCAACACTTAAAAATAAAACGAAACTCATTAATTTGGGGTTTCGTTTTATTTTTACAAAACAGTACATCTTAAAATATTATTCATAAATTTGTCGTTAATATATATTTATGAATTATTCAGCAAAAAAAATATGAGGTCAATTAATATATCTGAAAACACCGGGCGTATGCCCGTGCTGTTTGTTGGTCATGGAAGTCCGATGTACGCCATCGAGGAGAATGAATTTGTACAAACCTGGCGAGATATGGGTGACACTTTACCTGTGCCTAAAGCGGTTATTTGCATTTCGGCACACTGGGAGACGCGCGGAACTCAGGTTACAGTCATGCAAGAGCCCAAAACCATACACGATTTTGGCGGGTTTCCACGGGAACTTTATGAAATAAACTATCCCGCACCCGGAAATCCTGAACTTGCTAAAGAAGCCATTAATTTAATCAAGAGTTCTTCGGTGTTGCCCGACGAAAAATGGGGCTTGGATCATGGCACGTGGAGTGTAATCAGACGTATTTACCCCAAAGCTGATATTCCGGTTATTCAATTAAGTCTGGATTACAACAAATCGCCAAAACAACATTATGAATTGGCAAAAGAGTTGGTATCATTGAGAGATAAAGGCGTATTGATTATCGGCAGCGGCAACATTGTTCACAACCTGCGTCAGGTAGCCTGGGACAAACCTGACGATCAGGAATACGGTTACGACTGGGCAATTGAAGCAAACGAAACAGTAAAAAAACTAATTCTAGAAAATAAACACAACGAACTCATCAACTACCAATCATTAGGAAAGGCTGTTCAAATGGCTGCACCATCGGCCGATCATTATTTACCTCTGCTCTATGCATTGGCACTCAAAAAAGAGGATGAAGAAGTTTCATTCTTCAATGACAAAGCCGTGATGGGCTCATTAACAATGACATCCCTAAAAATTGGCTGAACAACAAGATTTTAATACAACAAACTAAGATTCTAAAAGTCAGCCTGAAATAGCAAGATTATTGTAAATTATTTTACAGAAACACTTTGTGGATTAAAAATAAATGTGTAATTTTGCACCTCAATTTCGGATAAGGTAAAAAAGCAGCAATGCCAACGGCACCTCACCTTCCCGATGTCATCAGAAAAGTCATTTAAAAAATGTACGCAATCGTAGAAATTTTGGGACAACAGTTCAAGGTGGAAGCCGGAAAAAGACTGTATATCCATCGCATGGCAGAAGCCGACAGAGGCGCTGTAGTAGAATTTGACAAAGTATTATTGATCGACAACGAAGGTGCTATCACAGTAGGTGCTCCCGTAGTTGCAGGTGCAAAAATAGTTTGCGAAGTATTATCGCACGTACGTGGCGAAAAAGTAATCGTTTTCCACAAAAAACGTCGTAAAGGTTACCGCAAACGTAACGGTCACCGTCAAGATTTCACAGAGTTATTTATCAAAGAAATTGTAGCTTAACCGAAAAAAAATTAGAAGAAAATGGCACATAAGAAAGGGGCGGGTAGCTCAAGAAACGGTCGTGAATCGGAAAGCAAACGACTTGGCGTTAAAATTTACGGTGGTCAATTTGCTAAAGCAGGTAACATCATAGTACGTCAACGCGGAACAGTACACCACATTGGTCAAAACATTGGTATGGGAAAAGACCACACTTTGTTTGCTCTAGTTGATGGAATCGTAGAATTCAGAAAAAAGAAAGACAACAAGTCATTTGTTTCTGTAAAACCTATCGAAGTAGCTAACTAAAAAGCTAGTCGATACGCATCACACATAAATCTCCTGTTGTTTTACATCCGTGTAAAATTGCGGGAGATTTCTTTTTTCAGTGAACAGTAAACAGTTATCAGTTCAACGATTAAAACAATTCAACGATTAAAACAACAGAACTATGCTTACACTCAAATACATTACCGAAAACACCGACGAGGTAATTGCCCGTTTGGCGAAGAAACATTTCGATGGCACCGCTATTATTGCTCAGGTTATAGAGTTGGACAATACACGCAAAGCTTCTCAGGTAAAGGTAGATACAGCTTCGGCCGAATTGAATAACCTATCGAAGGAAATCGGTATGCTTATGAAACAAGGAAAACAGGATGAAGCAACTCAAGCCAAAGAAAAAACAAGTGAGCTAAAAGAAATCATCAAGTTGCTGGGCGACCAACAAGGAGATGCTGAACAAAAACTGAACGAGCTATTGGTTCAAATTCCAAATCTACCTCACACAAGCGTTCCCGAAGGAAGACATGCCGAAGATAATTTGGTAGAACGTTCGGGTGGTGCAATGCCAACTTTACCAACCGATGCTGTTCCTCATTGGGATTTAGCAAAAAAATACGACTTGATTGATTTTGAATTGGGTGTAAAAATTTCGGGTGCAGGATTTCCTGTTTACAAAGGAAAAGGCGCGCGTCTGCAGCGTGCATTAATAAACTTCTTTCTGGATAACGCAACAGCTGCAGGCTACCTTGAGGTTCAACCTCCGTATGTGGTAAATGCAGCATCGGGTTATGGAACAGGACAATTGCCGGACAAAGAAGGACAAATGTATCACTGCACTGTTGACGATTTATACTTAATCCCAACTGCCGAAGTTCCGGTAACCAACATCTACCGCGATGTAATTCTTGCAGAAAGCGAATTACCCATCAAAAACACAGCTTACTCAGCCTGTTTCCGCCGCGAAGCCGGTTCGTATGGTAAAGATGTACGTGGATTAAACCGCTTACACCAATTTGACAAAGTAGAAATTGTACAAATTCAACATCCTGATAAATCGTACGAAACGCTTGACCAAATGGTAAATTATGTACAAACACTGGTTGAAAAATTAGAATTGCCTTGGCGCATTCTTCGTCTTTGTGCCGGCGACATGAGTTTTACTTCTGCTCTGACATTCGATTTTGAAGTTTATTCGGCCGCTCAGGAACGCTGGTTGGAGGTTAGTTCGGTTTCCAACTTCGAAAGCTACCAGGCCAATCGTTTAAAATGTCGCTTCAAGGGCAATGACAAAAAAACACAACTTGTTCACACACTGAACGGAAGTGCTATGGCTTTACCCCGAATTGTAGCCGCGCTGCTCGAAAACAATCAAACGCCTGAGGGTATACGCATTCCAAAAGCATTGATACCTTACACAGGATTCGAAATTATTAGTTAAAATTCGTTTCACCACTTACATACAAAGAGTTCAAAGTCGAATGATTTTGAGCTCTTTGTCATTTTCAAGGATCACAACTTAAATATTTATACACTATTTTGCATAAGAATTGACATTATGGGTATTTATTTAGATTTTTTTATTCTTCAATTAAAAAATATAGTTGTATTTTTACAGCACGTTTCAATTATGAAATAGTTATAACTACATAAAACACATCTATATGAATCACTTAATGTTTCTAAATTTAGGCACAGGCGAAATAATCATCATTGCTTTAATAGTACTTTTATTATTTGGAGGAAAAAAAATTCCGGAATTAATGAAAGGAGTAGGAAAAGGAGTAAAAAACTTTAAGGATGGGCTTAACGATGTAGAGAATGAGATAAAAAAAGACATTAAAGACGACGAAAAACAAGATACAGCCAAGTAAGCATGAGCGAAATTGCTGAAAGTGAAATGACCTTTTGGGATCATCTCGATGATTTACGAAAAATCCTGTTCAGAATAGCTGCCTTTATCGCTATCCTCGCTCTGGGATTTTTCTCATACATGAAAGAAATCTTTGATAACGTGATTCTTGCTCCTAGTCGGGATAATTTTTTTCTCTACGAATGGATGAATCGGTTGAGCGCCAAGTACCCGATTTTTCCAGACTTCTGCATTGGCAAATTTCAAGTTAAGATCATCAACATCAATCTTTCTTCTCAGTTTTTCATCCACATGTCTACTTCACTGTGGTTGGCATTAGTGGCCGGTTTTCCGTTTATTATTTATCAACTCTTTGTATTTGTAAAGCCGGCACTGTATAGCCACGAGCGCAGAAACACCGGTGTAGCGTTTTTCTTTGGCAATATTCTTTTTTATATGGGTGTTACCGTTGGTTATCTAATGGTTTTTCCACTTACATTGCGATTTTTAGCTGGATACAATTTAAGCTCATATATTGAAAACAGCGTTTCGCTCGATTCGTATATGGATAGTTTTTTGATGCTTTGCTTCATTATGGGATTGGTTTTTGAGCTACCCTTATTATCAATGATTTTATCCAAATTAGGCATTTTAAAACGTGCATTTTTTACAAAATTCAGAAAACACGCTGTTATCATTCTCTTAATTTTGTCTGCAGTTATAACTCCTTCAGGCGACCCTTTTACTTTGATGGTGGTATTCTTACCTATCTATATGTTATGGGAAATTAGTGCATTGGTAGTAAAAAAATAATTCGTTATTAGTTCCATACGTTTTTAAATCATTTGAATTTTATTATTATTTAATTAACTATTAAGTCATTATGAAAAGAAGAGATTTTTTTAAATCGGCAGCAGTTGTAGGCCTTGCCAGTATATTCAAGCCCGGTACACTTGCCGCAAGCACTACAGCAGCGAGCAAAATATCTGTTCAAACAGGTGTTGATATGGTGGCAGTTATGGGTGGTGAACCTGAAATTATGCTTATCAAAGCCATAAAAGAGTTAGGCGGAATTGGCAAATACGTAAAAAAAGGACAAAAAGTAGTTATTAAACCGAACATCGGTTGGGATAAGAAACCTGAAATGGCTGCCAATACCAATCCTGAACTTGTAGGTGCTTTAATAAAGCTATGCAAAAGTGCAGGAGCTGCAGAAGTTCTTGTTTTTGATCACACCTGTCAGGATTGGCAGAAGTGCTATACAAACAGTGGAATCAAGTCCGCAGTAGAGAAAGCGGGTGGAAAAATGGTACCCGGCAACGATGAATCCTATTACCGCGAAGTTCAGGTTCCGAAGGGAGTTCAACTAAAAACAGCTAAAATTCATAAAGCTATACTCGACTGCGATGTATGGTTTAATGTACCCGTTCTGAAACATCATGGTGGTGCAAAAAACTCCATATCGATGAAAAATTTAATGGGAATAGTTTGGGACAGACAGTTTTTCCATTCCAACGACTTACACCAATGCATAGCCGACTCAGCTACTATTTACAAAAAACCGGCACTTAATATTGTTGATGCCTACCGCATTATGAAGTCAAATGGGCCTCAGGGAAAGACCGAAGCTGATGCAGTAACATTAAAATCGCTGATTATTTCGCCGGATTTTGTGGCTGCCGATACGGCTGCGATGAAAATGTTTGCGCAAGTACAACCTACAAATATAGCCGATGTACGTTACATAGCTATGGCAGAAAAACTAAAAGTGGGCACTCAGCATCTTGACAAACTGAATGTTAAGAGAATAAAGCTATAGCTAACAACTATCTAAAATAGTTGTTTCACTAGCATCCCATCTTCTTCCACTAATTGTACATTACTAAAATGAAGCATCTGAAAAATATCAGAGTTGCACTTGCAATCCTTTTCTTTCTTCCTATCTTTCTGTATTTAATTGATTTCACTGGCAAATTACCAATGCAAATGCATGCATTGCTCAAAATTCAATGGATACCGGCGTTACTCTCGTTGAACCTGGTTATTATTGCCATACTGGTAATCATAAGTCTGCTTTTTGGCCGAATATATTGTTCAACGATTTGTCCTTTGGGAATATTTCAGGACATTGCCGCCCGGAAATCACGCTTTTTTTCGAAGAAAAAAAAGAAGTTCCGTTACACATACAAGAAACCACAAAACATATTGCGGTATTCTATCTTGGCATTGACGGTACTTATTTTTGTTTTTGGTAGCTCATTTTTAGTAGTGCAACTTGATCCGTACAGCATCTTTGGACGTATTGTTTCGCAACTTTTACGCCCACTGGCATTGTTTGCCAACAATGGAGTAGCCGCCATCTTAAGCAACATGGACAATTATTCGGTTTTCAAGGTCGAACAGCTTTCATTTGTACCGGTAGCTTTTGGAATAACACTTTTCTTTTTCGTGTTGATAAGCATTATGTCATGGTTTCGTGGCCGACTGTATTGCAATACTGTTTGTCCGGTGGGAACTACCCTTGGTTTACTGTCCAAACTATCTGTTTTTCGCATTTCAATCAACGAATCGTCGTGCAATCAATGTGGTGCCTGTGAAAAATCATGCAAATCGCAATGTATCGACAGTGATGCAATGACAGTGGATCAATCTCGCTGTGTAAGTTGCTACAACTGCCTTACGGTTTGTAAAAGATCCAGCATGAAGTACCAGTTTGGCTACAAGAAACAAAAAGAAGAAGCGTCTCAAAACCCTGCTGATAACAGCAGACGTACTTTTTTGCTTACTTCGGGCGCAGTAATTTCCACACTGGCCTTTGCCAACGCAAAAACACTCACCGGGCAAAAAGAGGACGCAACCCTTACCCGCACACCGATAATGCCTCCCGGAGCGGGGTCTATCGAGCATTTCAATACAAAATGTACCGGTTGCCAGTTGTGTGTAGACAAGTGCCCCATGCAAGTGCTGAAGCCGGCTGTATTGCAGTATGGAATTTCGGGCATAATGCAACCGCATTTAAATTTCTCCACTCATATTTTTTGTAGTTTCGATTGTAACATTTGCTCTTCGGTGTGTCCCACAGGTGCATTAAAAGAGATGCCGATAGAGGAAAAGAAACTGGTTCAGATTGGGGTTGCCAAATTCAGAAAAGATAAATGTATCGTAGCTGTTGACGAAACGGATTGCGGAGCATGTTCAGAGCATTGTCCAACGCAAGCAGTACACATGATTCCGTACAAAAATGGACTTACCATTCCGGAAGTTATCGAAAATATTTGCATCGGTTGCGGAGGTTGCGAGTCCATCTGTCCGGCAAAGCCCTACGCTGCCATATATGTTGAGGGAAATAAAACTCAGATTACCGCCAACAAACCGGCCGAAGCTGAGAAGTTTGAGAAGAAAATTGATGATTTCGGATTTTAGTAAAAAGTCCAGATACTGAACTCAAAAAAGATTGTAATAATTCCTTATAAACGGTTAACATGCCATTACATTTTGGTGGTTAAATGGCAAAAAAAAGCTATCTTTGCGTTCCAAATTTAAAGGTAAAGCATGTTGGAAATAATTGTAAAGGGGATATTAATCGGATTATGCATATCGGTACCGGTGGGACCAATTGGTATGTTATGCATACAACGAACCCTAAACCGGGGGCAAAAGTATGGCATTGTAACCGGTTTGGGTGCTACATTCTCCGATTTAATTTACACTATAATTACGCTCTTCTTCCTTAGTTTCGTATTGGATTTCATTGAAATTCACCGTTTTGCCATTCAATTAATCGGGAGTATCGTAGTAGCTGGCTTTGGATATTATATTTTCAGAACTAATCCGGCTACACAACCAAAACCGAACGAGACACTCAAGCATTCACTGCTTGGTGACTTTGCAACTTCTTTTGGCTTAACGCTTTCTAACCCACTGGTTCTGTTTGTATTAATTGCACTTTTTGCCCGATTTGAATTTATTGGTAACAATACCACATTATACGTTTCGATAATTGGTATTTTGTCGATCCTGGGAGGTGCTTTCGCATGGTGGAGTGTACTTACTTTTTTGGTAAGTAGGTTTAAAAACAAAATGAACATGCGTGAGTTGAAAATACTGAATCAAATTACCGGCTTTATCATTATTGCTATTGGAGTAATCGGCTTTTTGCTTGGTATTCTGAAATAGGGTTTCTCTAAATAACCCTCTTAATCACACGCAGAGTGTGCGTGTAGTCTCCCGTTTTTGTCGAAATGACACCTTGCGAATCTATCGGATCAATCTTCACACAACCCGAAGCATGAATGATCTGGTGCGTATTGAGTAAGATTCCAACATGAACTATTTCGCGTTCAGGATTTTCAAAAAACACCAAATCACCCGATTGTGCTTCGAAAAGAAAATCGATAACACGTCCAACTTCCACCTGATGTGCTGCATCCCTCGGCAATTGAATACCACTCATGGCAAATACCACCTGCACCAATCCCGAGCAATCAATTCCCATAATACTTTTACCACCCAAAAGATAAGGAGCATTTAGATATTGTAAGGTATTATTCGTAATTTCCTGCGACAGTGAACTTGGTTTTGACTGATTGGACGACATATTTATTTGATAAATCTCGTCGTCAATTATACATCGACCATAATTGTATGAAGGAAAATAACTACCACCCGGCAAATACATTTTTTGACGTGAAACCGGTTTATCGCAAACCAGAAAAGGAACAGGAATACAGAAAACCGGTGAGTTGGAAAGGCGTTTTTCTTCTTCGGGAGAAAGTATCTGAACCATTTTCGAATCGACCCAGCCAACACAGTTATCCGTCAGGTTTCTTACGTGAAGCCAGCGTTCACCAACTTCAAAAACTTCAACACGCTCACCAAACATAAGTTGGGTGGACAATTCGCTACTTTCGCTGCTGCTCACCCGAAGTGAAACTAATGGAAGTGTAATGATGCCTGTCATGTAGTTGGTAGTTGATAGTTGGTAGTTGGAGACTAATCCAACATTACTAATCGTTGAGAACTGAATAGATTTCCCACAAAAATACTGAAAGTTTGCTTAACACGCTACTATTAGCGGATTTTTTCGTAATTTTCGGCTCTTTTATATTTAAAACATTCTATTGTTCATATTGCCTCCGGTTATGAAAATAAAAATTACTCAAACACAGGTTCAGAATATTACAAAATTGGGGCTATTTATTTGTGTTATAGCATTAATCGTACAATTATTCCCCTCTAAAAGCAAATTCAAATATCAGTTTGAAGTTGGGAAACCGTGGTCGTATGAACTGATTACGGCTTCGTTTGATTTTCCTATTTACAAAAGCGACCTGCAGATAACCAAGGAGAAAGAGGAAATACTCAAGGATTTCACACCTTATTTTAAGCTTGACAGTACAAAATGCAACCTGCAAATCAATAAATTATTTACCGATTGGAAGAAAAAGACCGGTCAATTCCCTATTTCTCAGAATTACATTAAACGTAAATTTCAATCAATTTATGCTGTAGGGATTATTTCTGTTGCCGATTACAATAAATTATTGGAAGATAAGCGCGAGAACATATCATGCATCACGCCTAGCCGGGTATCAAATACCCTGGCAGTACAAAATGTCTATACCCCAAAGACTGCCTACGAAGAAATTCTGCGCGCCGCTCCCGAGGCCATAAAATCGTACGATTTGAATGTATACCTGGTGGAAAATCTGAAGTACGACAGTGCCACTACCGAATTATCGAAAACCGACCTACTGAAAAACCTATCCCTGACATCAGGAATGGTGCAAACCGGACAACGAATTATCGACAGGGGTGAAATAATAACGCCTGCAAATTATTTGGAACTCAGTTCGTTGAAAATTGAATACGAAAAACGAAAAGGTGCTATCCAACAGTCCGCCATTGTGGTGGTTGGTGAAATTATTATGATTTCCGGAATTATTTGTCTATTCTTTTCGTACATCTACCTGTTCCGTCCGCGTATCTACGACAAATTCGGTGATTTGCTCTTTCTGTCGCTCCTCATTGTAATGATAGTAGGTCTGACGGCCTTCTCACTGCAATACGACACGTTGAGCTATTACATGGTTCCATTTGCACTGATTCCTATTATCATCCGGGTTTTCTTTGACCCGCGTACGGCACTGTTTGCGCATATCTGTACCATGCTCATCATTTCATTTATGGTTGATAATTCGTTCCAGTTTATACTTTTACAAGTAACCATTGGGATGGCCGCCGTTTCGAGTTTAAAAGACATGACGCAACGTTCGCAACTAGCTCAAACAGCGCTGTATATCTTTCTATGTTATTGCATTATGTATCTGGCATTTCAACTTATTTCGGAAGGAAATATAGAGCGCATCAACTGGCAACCTATTCTCTATTTTGCCATTAGCAGTGCTTGTTTGCTTTTTGCTTATGTTTTGATTTATATTTTCGAGAAAATGTTTAGTCTCATATCCAGCGTTACGTTGGTGGAGCTGACCAATATCAACAGCGATTTGATGATGAAGTTTGCCGAAGTGGCACCGGGAACATTTCAGCACACACTTCAGGTTTCGAATCTGGCTACCGAAGCTGCTAAGAAGATTAACGCGAATAGTCTGCTGGTGAGAACAGGTGCGTTGTACCACGACATTGGAAAAATGAAACATCCCGAATTTTTTACCGAAAACCAAATGGGAGGTAAAAACCCGCTTACGGATATGGATTATGAAGAAGCTGCGAAAATTGTCATCAGCCACGTGACCGACGGCATCGAGATTGCAAAAAAAAGTCATTTACCTGAGCAGATTATCAATTTTATTGGCACGCATCATGGGTTTGGTAAAGCGAAATTTTTCTATACTTCATTTATAAACGCTTATCCCGACAAAACACCTAACGACGCTGCCTTTACCTATCCGGGACCGCTACCAAACAACAAAGAAACTGCTATTCTAATGATGGCCGATGCAGTAGAAGCCCGTTCGAGAAGTTTGGGAGTGTACACCGAAGAAAGTATCAACGAGATGGTGGAAAGTATGATTAACAGCCAAATTGCTGATGGTCAATTTAAAGACGCACCGATCACATTTAGGGATGTAGAAACGGTAAAATCAGTATTCAAGGAAAAAATCAAGAATATATACCATACAAGGATAGCGTATCCTGAAGCAAATAAAGTTGCACCCTGACAGGAGCACAAAAGCCCCCGAATCGTTGAATGATTCGGGGGCTTTTTGTAAAAATTAAATCTTAATTATTATCCCAATGGTTGGCAGGATATTACCCGCAAAGCTGTCGAGTGTTCGTAACCCTTGTTTGCTGGTGTCGCCGTTTGCATCAGGGATAACAGTGCCACTTGCATCCAGGTTGGTATAAACAGGTGCACCCTGCGTTTTGAAATTATATACATTCTGTATGTCGGTGTAGAGGTTCAGCACCCACTTTTTGAAATAAAATTCTTTATCAATACGCAGATCCAGCTGGTGAGCACTGGGCAATTGAAGTGTATTAAACTTCGAATAATCCAGATAAGGCTGATTGGTGACGTCCCATGCAGCCTTGACATACGATTTAGAATCGATAGGTGTATAAGGAGCACCACCCACAAAACGCCAGCGAATAGCCACATTCCAGTTTTTGGGGAGTTTGTAGCTGGCTATCAGATTGAGCAAATGGCGCGTATCCCACGACGAAGGCACATAATTGCCTGCCAGATTGGTAAATTCACTTCTAAAATAAGTGTAGGTTGCCGTTAGGTTCATCTTGTTCATCTCCATTATTTTGGCCATAAATTCTACACCATAAGCACGACCTTTGCCGGTAGAAACAATCTCTTCATCGCCCACTTGCCCATATTCGGTTCCTTTACTGGCAATACTCAACCCATCTTGCACCGAAAAAGGATAATTATGATAGCCTTTGTAAAACCCTTCAACCGTCATTCTCACTTTATCCATGGGACGATAATCGAATCCGACGATGGCCTGATTGGAAATGGTATACCGCAAATTCTCATTTTGGTTTACAAAGACACCTGCAGCATTTTTAAAGCCCAGTGTGGTGTAAGCAGGTTGAAGCGCATAACGTCCGACATTGGCGTTCAAATCCAGTTTTTCGGATAGCTGATAGGAAGCCGACAGTCGGGGTGAAAACTGATTGAACGGATTGCGCATATTATCATTGTAATTAAGCCCTGCAAAATTTATTCCCAGCGACAGTTTCAGTTTGTCATCAAAATACTGATCGGAAGCTTGCACGAAAGCCTGATAACCAAACAAATTGATGGCGGTGCTATAATTTAAATTGGCTACCGTGTTATTCAAATATAATTTTCGGCTTGTTTCATTTGTGTAATGCGAATACTTGATGCCGGCTCCATACGAAAGTTTGATGGGCAAATCGGGGTAATTGCGTTCGAAGCGCAACTTATTTTCAGCCTCGTCCGACTTATAGTCCGATGTTTTTCCCTTCGTTTCATCATTCTCCAGGTACTTGAAATTAGAATTGCGAAGCATATTTCTACTAAGCACCCAGGTATCATAATGCGTGTCGCCATAATGTTTGTAAACAGTTCCGACCGTATAATTCCACTGTTTATAGGTAGGCAGATAAGCCAACAGATAACGCTGACTCTCGGTAGGGTTGCTGATACCCGAGTTGAGCACCATATCGTCGATAGCACCAATGCCTATAAATGAAATCTCGTTCTTTTTATCCAACTGAATTTTATATTTCACCTGAAAATCGTTGTAGGTGGGAAGAAACGGCAAGCCAATGGCCGCAAACAAAAATTGCAAATACGATTGACGAGCCGAAACAATAAAGGTTGATTTCTTACCAATCGGTCCATCGATGGTCAACGCAGCATCCGAAGCACCCACCGACAGTTTGGTGTGCAAACGATCTTTGCTGCCGTCTTTCTGCTTAATTTCCATCACCGAGCTGAGCGCATTGCCTCTGTTGGCAGGAAAAGCACCGGTGTAAAAGCTTATTTCGCGGACAAAATCGGGATTGATAACACCCACCGTACCGCCCGATGAACCCTGAGTGGCAAAGTGATTGATGACGGGAATTTCGATACCATCAAGATAAAACACATTTTCAGAAGGACCTCCACCGCGCACTATCAAATCATTACGATTAGGATCGGTGGCTCCCACTCCCGGCAATGCCTGCACTACCTTTGAAACATCGCGGTTGGCACCTGCACTTTTTTCAATTTCCTGAACACCAATGGACAGGACAGAGATCGGACTTTCTATTTTTTTGATGTTGATGTTGGAACGAACCGTTACTTCCGACAGTTGAACGGCTGTTTGTTCTACCGCAACATCCAAAAAGGTAGTTTGATTTCCCTGCACCTGCACTTCGGACGAGATGGTCTTTTCGTACCCCACCAAACTAATGACTAAACGTTTAAAACCCGGTTCAATCCCCTCGAACAAGTAGTTACCATCCAAATCGGTGGTTGAACTAATTGTAGTGCCTTGTATTAAAATTGCAGCAAACTCCAGAGCCTGATTGGTTTTGGCATCGTAAATGCGACCTTTGAGTACGCCTTTTTGGGCAAAGGCTTGAGATGAGAACAGTAAAACGAAAAATAAAATTGTACTTTTTAGTTTCATATATTGTAATGATAAACTATTAAATTTATTCAAACATAATACAATAACAATACAAACAATGATATGTTTAACAGGAAAAATAAATCAACGAATAGATAATATCTATTTATTTTATACGGAATTAAATAAATAGCTTGCTGATATTCATCATTTGTTTGCAATTCTTTTCACAGCATCGTAAATTGGCACTAAATAGCCATTTTCGAAGCGACAAAGCACGCAAATATTGCCTACAGGCTTGGCACTCACCCACTCCAGGTCGAGTACTTGATTGTTGTATAGCATTTTGCTGACAAACGATTTACCTACTTTGAAAAGCGTGTCATAGTCCTGTGTTTCGAACCGAAGATTCATTTTATTGAAATCATCCACTTCAAATTCGCATTTGTAAACTGCATTTTCGGCACATTCGGTGCGCAGATACAATCCTTTATCTACAAATACCGGCGAAGCACTTTTTTGAGCTTTAAACTGACTTGCCGGAATTTGTCCTTTAAAAATCAATGCATCATCCTGTTTAATTTCGATTTGGGCAATATGTTCGGCCAATAAATGGGAACCGTGAACCAAATCGTTATAATGAAAAAACTCTTCCCAGTTATGAAAAATGGTAGTATCTTTTGGCATATAATTTCCCAAAACGAGCTCTGCTCCTACTCCTGTAAGTTGAATCCGTATTTTCGACATTGTAGTTTTATTTTCTGACCGCAAAATTACATAAATTAAACGCAAATTGAAAATTGAGTTGAACAGGAATGCCTGATAAGTGAAAAATTACAACTGTTAGAAAACAAATCAAAAAATAATAAGCATTTGAATAGCTCCGTGTTAAATAATATTTAACGCTAATATCGTTTACTGTATTGTTATTATAAAATTAATATATTTGCAATGTTTAACAACCCTATAATACAAAGCTATGAAGTATTTTACCCTCATCTTCTCTTTTCTGTTTTTCGGTTTATCCCTTTCGGCACAAATTTTAAAAGGGAATATTTCAAAAGTTAATGGCGAACCGGTTTCCTATGCCACGGTGTACATTCACGAAACCACCTCGGGCATCGTGGCCGACGAACAAGGCAGGTTTCAGACCCGACTCAACGCCGGAACGTATACTTGTGAGTTCAGGTCGCTGGGATATGAGTCGCAAACAAAGACGATAGAGCTGAAACCCGAAGGCACAACACTTCAAATCACCCTGATCGAAAAAGAAATTAAACTCAACGAGTTACTGGTAAAACCATCAAAGGATAATCCGGCCAACAGGGTAATGCGACAAGCCATTGCGCACGCACCGCAGCATTTGTATCAGGTATCAAGCTTTACTTCCGAAAATTATTTGAAAGGAAGTGCCAAAATTGAGAAAGTTCCCGGGCTGATGAAAATGATGATAAAAGACAAGAAACTGCTGTCACTTATTGGCAAGCTAATGGTATTGGAGTCGAAGAACGAGGTAAGTTATAATTCGCCAAACAAATACACTCAAAAGGTGATAGCCTACAAAAGTTCCATGCCCAAAGAGATAGAACCTAAAGGAGGAATGAAAATAGCTACATCGAGCATTTATCAGGCCGATTTCATGGGCTATGTATCGCCATTATCCACCCGGGCATTTCAATATTATCAATTCAAGCTCGAAGATATTTTTACTAACGGCAACTATACTGTAAACAAAATAAAAGTGATACCCAAACTGCAGAGCGATAAACTATTTGCCGGCTACATCTATATTCTGGAAGATAACTGGAGCGTATTTTCCGTTGACTTTACCACGTTGGAAATGGGCATAAGCACACGATACAAAATTTCGTACCAAGAGGTAAAACCCACTGTATTTATGCCCATTACCTTCGATATGTATGCCGACATAGGTACCATGGGCGTGAAAGGCTTTGGACGATTTTACTCTTCGGTAAAGTATAATGCCATTAAAGTAAACCCAACGGTAGCTGCATTGCAAAACCTACAAAAACAGGGGAGCAGAATTCCAACCGCGCAACAAAAGCCGAACAAGTCCTTGGCTAAAATAGCAGCACTATCGTCCAAAGAGCATCTGAAAACGCGTGAAGCCATTCAACTGGCGCGATTGATGACAGCCGAAACCAAGCCACAGGAATTGAAAGACAAAGAAAAATCGCTCGAAATAAAAGACAACGAAGACCTGAAAATGGAAATTGATTCCATGTCGACCAAGCGCGACTCCACTTATTGGGAAAACGTTCGCAATGTGCCCCTCAGAGCCGATGAGGCTGAGAGTTTCAAGAAAAAAGACACATCAGCTGTTTCGAAAAATATAACTACTACCGATCATTCGGTATCCATAAATCTCAGAGGCGAATCCAAAGCATCCTTACTTTCGGGCGGAACAATAAAGCTTGGCAAGTCAGCCAACGTACGCTTCGACGGATTACTGAAGGGCGTGCTCCAACGATACAATTTTGTGGATGGTGCGTGGCTCGGGCAAAAAGTGGCACTCAACATCAACACTTCTAAAACCAGCAGTCTGAACATTGCACCCTCGGTTTATTACACCACCGCCCGCCACACAATGGTATGGGATATAAAAAACGTTTACCGCTATGCACCGCAGAGCAATGGACAGTTGTGGGTAAACGGTGGCAACACCAGCGAGGACATACAAACAAATCGCGGAACATCGCGTTTTTTCAATTCCCTGTCATCACTTTTCTTCGGCAATAACGCCATCCGGTTCTATCAGAAAAAATATTTTATGGCCGAAAATCAGGTAGATATAGCCAACGGACTGCGCCTTTGGACCGGTGCAAGTTACGAAGACCGGCAATTGCTCACCAACCATACCAACTATCATTTTTTTGGAGGTGCACCCCTACCTAACTATCCCGACCAGGCTTATAGCGATGCATTCCCCAATCATTCGGCCACCACGGCGTGGGTAAGAGTGGAATATACGCCCTACATGAAGTACCGGATAAAAGACGGCAGAAAAGAATATGCGGGTTCGGTCTACCCAACCTTCGCTCTTAAATATAAAAAGGGAATTTCGCTGTTGAGCCAAACCGAGCAGTCGGACTACGACAAAGTAGATGTTTCGGTACACCAAAATATCAAACTCTCTGAGTTCGACCGTATCAACTATCAGGTGGTAGCCGGTGCATTTCTTAGTAAACAAAAACTCTACGCTCCCGACCTCAATTATTTTGGAACAAATCCGCTATTTGTAACCGAAAAAGCATTCGACTACACCTTCAGCCTGTTGCCAAACTACAGCAATAGTCATAGTCAATGGTTGGAAACGCATTTCAATTATACATCGAAGTACCTGCTGCTGAAACGCATTCCGTTTCTGCAAACCAAACAATTCTACGAGTCGATCCACCTCCATACCCTTTGGAACGAACAAACTCAACAGCCCTACTCTGAACTGGGCTATTCAATTAGCTTCGGTTTTATGGGCAAAGTCGGGATCTTCGGCAGTTTCGACGGGTTTAAACACAAAGATACCGGCATAAAAATCAGCATTCCGCTGTTTGGACAAAATTGGAATAGATAATTGTTGAGATCGCTTTGTAACTTATTGAGCAACTGGTTCGGTGTGCGTGTTGAAGTCGCACACCGAATGTAATTAAAACATGTAAAATAAAATTACTTTTTCATTTGCGAACAAAATGATTGTTTCTACTGTTTGAACGAAAAATATATAACAATATTCAACTTCAAAAAAAAGCAAAAAAGCAATATGAAAAAGATTAGTTTATCGATAGTAGTTTTACTATTTACAGTTACAGCATTTTCGCAAACATGGGTGTCGGACTTATCACATTCACGTTTGGGATTTTCTATTTCGCATTTAGCCATCTCTACAGTTACAGGCAATTTCAAACAATTTGAAGTGAAGGCAACTACAGCCAAGGCAGACTACAGTGATGTGAAAATTGAAGTCACTGCGCAAATTGCAAGCATTAACACCGATGACGAAAGACGTGATGCCCACTTGAATGGTGATGATTTCTTTGATTCAAAGCAATTCCCTACCCTTACTTTCAAAAGTACTTCTGTAAAAAAAATCAAAGATAAAAACTACAAACTACTTGGTAATCTTACTATGCATGGCGTTACAAAACCGGTTGTTTTAAATTTGGTATTTGTGGGCAAAATTACCAACCCAATGAACAAAAAAGAAATAGCGGTATTTAAAGTTAGCGGTATTCTGAAAAGATCTGATTTCGGAGTAGGTAGCAAATTCCCTGCAGCAATGGTTGGCAATGAAGTTAAACTGATTGCAAGCGTTGAACTAAGTCCTGCCAGCTAATTACATCTCATCACTACTAAACGAAACGAGGCTTACACATTGGGTTGTGTAGGCCTCGTCCGTTTAATATCAAATTATTGAAACTAAGATATAGTGATATTGCGAAACCGGAGATGATGCATTACTTCCCGCAAAATCAGCAATGTAGCTGCAAAAGCATTAGTGGTTGGCAATATATCCTGACTTGCCGGCCGGCCCGAGATAATGGCTGCTAAGCGTGTAAAAGCGTGTTCCATATCTTGAATACTGAGAATCGTTCCCTGCTCACTTTCCTCAAATGCCGACACCCGGGCAATTTCTAAAATACGTGCATCCAACGTGTATAAGTTGGAATCAGGAGTAAGTAATTTATGCAGTGGCATTACCTCATCTTCCACCACCTGAATGGCATTTTCAACTTCACCCGCAGTTGGTGGATGATGAATAAAAAACTCGCGAGCTGTTTTCTCCGTACCAATTTCAAAAATCCACATATTATCTGGCTTATCAACATTCGTTCCCTGTGCCATAAAGCAATATTCGTCGGCTATGTGCAGCACAGTTACGGCTGAATTTTCAACACATTTTTGGCGAACAGTACGGTAAGTATTCTGAGCTATTTGTTGTATTTCGGTAGGAATAATGGTTGTCATGTTTGGGTTTATTTAAAATCGAAGAAAAGAAATACAAAAGTACTGTTTTTGAATTAAAGAGAGCCTGTATGAATAACTGATTTTATAATTCTTCAATTATCACCCCAACACCCTCACTTTTCAATAGAGCCACCGATTTTGAACAGATGGCAGATGAACAAACCAACGATACTTTCAAATCTGCATCTACATGTTGTATTTGCCTGGCTATTTCTACAATTTTTGCCGCATCTTTTTGTATGATGCGACTCTTGATAAGCTTTACAATAGCGATATGATTTTCGCCAACAGCGCGTAAGATAACACGCGATGGCAAATTATAATCGGAAGCATTCACTAATTTCATAACAACAATTCACTTTGAGCAAAATAGCGCCGTTTACTTGTTTACTTGTTTACTTGTTTACTAAATTCAATTAATCGTTGTTCCAGTACTGCCATTTGGTCTAGCCGCACAAACGACACACAGGCACGCAAACCGTTTGGATTTTCACTACCCGTAATGGCCAGTGAAATGGCACTAATCCCGTAATAGAGGAATTCTTTCATCAGTTCAGCACTGGTCATGCCCGGATAGGCAATAGTGAAGTAAAAACCGTCAGCCAATTCGCGGTCTTCGTCATTATAGACGATATAAAATCCATATTTCAGGAATAAAGCTTTCATCAAGCGAGCCTTTTCGCCGTAAGGATGCAATGCATTTGCAAAATCAAGCTCACCATCGTTTACCGCTTTCAGAGTAGCTGCCAGTGCATATTGCGCTGAGTGAGAAGTACCTGCCGTGGTGGCATACAATACACCATAAGGAATAAAATGTCCAAGCACATCGCTGGTAAAATAGTTTTTCAGATTCGGATAACGACGTGTCCGCAACTTTTCGGAGGTAATCATCATACCAATGCGCTGACCGGCGTAACTAAAAATCTTAGAAGCAGAAAGCAACAGGATATAATTGTCGGTATAATTTGCCACCGAAGGTTGATAAGGTGCAACACCCGCAACGCCGTAATGCTGGCGAAAATCCATGCCGAAATAAGCCAGATCTTCCACCACAATCACATCATATTTAGTGGCCAGTTCGCCAATAATTTGCAATTCCACTTCCGAAAAGCATATCCACGACGGATTATTGGGCGACGAATAACAAATGGAACAGATAGTACCATCTGCCAGAAACGACTCGAGCTTATCGCGAAGCTTTTCTCCACGAAAATTCAGGATGTCAAATGATTTATACGGCACTCCTATCAGGTGCAGTTGCGATTTCTGCACCGGAAAACCCGGGTCGATAAACAGCGTGTAAGGTTTATCGGGATTGGTGCGCGCTGCAGCCAGCAAAGCCGCAAAACTTCCTTGCATCCCTCCCACTGTTGGCACACAGTTGAGTGGACTAACATCGATATTGATAAATAATTTGGCAAAACGGGAAATCTCTGTTTTGGCAAACGGAATACCCTCGATATTCGGATACTGAGCCGCCAAACCGGTGTCCAGCGCGTGCTTTTCCGCCTCAATGGCGATAGATGAAGCCGGCAAGCCCGGTACACCCATTTCCATGTGTATAAATTCCTGCCCGCTTTGTTGCTCTATTTGTGCAACAAGTTTACCCACTTCACGAATGGATAGCTGCGTAATATCCGACGCACCAAATTGAGCAAAAAGTGAATCGACAATTTCTTTTTTTATAATCATATTGCATCCTCATCCGTCAGTCGACGGAGAATTTTATTAGTATCTATTTATATCATCACATCATCACATTATCACATCATCACATCATTTCTTTCTCCTATCCACCACTCTCACTGCTTTTCCTTCGCTGCGCGCAATGGTTTTTGGTTCTACCAGCGTTACTTTTACACTCAATCCAATGGCTGAATTAAGTGCGTGCGAGATTTTTTTCGACAAATCCTGCAGTTCACGAATGGTATCGGTCAGTTTCGTTTCATCCATTTCCACCTGCAATTCCAGCGTATCCAGATTATTTACATTGTCCACATACAGCATATAGTGCGCGCTTGTTTCACCCATTTCGAGGAGAACGTGCTCAATTTGCGATGGGAACAGGTTCACACCACGAATAATCAACATATCGTCGCTGCGACCGGTAATCTTTTTCATGCGCACCAATGTGCGTCCACATTCGCAAGTATCACGGGTGAGCGTAGAAAGGTCACGCGTGTTGTAGCGCAACAACGGAATTCCTTCTTTGGTAAGCGTTGTAAACACCAGTTCACCCTCAGTTCCATCAGCTAAAGGCAATTTGCTGTCGGGGTGTACGATTTCCGGATAGAAATGATCTTCATGAACATGCAATCCCGTATGCGCCTCACAATCGTTGGCCACGCCCGGTCCCATAATTTCGCTGAGTCCGTAAATATCGTAAGCTTTAATTCCCCATTTCTTCTCAAGCTCCAGTCGCATGTTTTCTGTCCATGGTTCTGCGCCGAAAACACCAATTTTTAATTTCATATCGGCAAGCGAATAACCATATTCAGCTAATGCATCGGCAAGATGAAGCGCATACGAAGGCGTACAAGCCAGCACGGTAGAGCCAAAGTCGGACATTAATTGTAATTGTCGACGAGTATTTCCACCCGAAATGGGGATAACAGCACAACCCACATTTTCCGCTCCGTAATGAACCCCCAATCCACCGGTAAACAATCCGTATCCGTACGAGATTTGCATAACATCTTCGTTGGAGATGCCGGCCATGGTGAGGCAACGTGCGAGCACTTCACGCCAGTTCTCGATATCGTTTTTGGTATAGCCTACCGTTGTTGGTTTACCCGTTGTTCCGCTCGAAGCATGCACACGCACAATATCTTTCATGGGTACGGCAAACAGATTAAACGGATAGTTATCACGCAAATCGGTTTTATAGGTAAAGGGCAATTTTACAATGTCGTCGATAGATTGAATATCCGAAGGCTTCACACCCATTTCATCCATTCGCCGACGATAAAAAGCCACATTGGCATACACCTGCTGCACTAATTTTATTAATCTCTCACTTTGCAACGCACGCATCGCGTCGCGACCCATGCATTCTATTTCTTTATTCCAAATCATATTTTATTGCTTCGTATTATTTTACTCTCTGCGGTCGTGATATTAATTCGTGATATTACTTCGTGATATTACTCCCTACGGTCGTGTTATTTGCCCCTGCCTGCCGCATTTATCTACCGTAGGTAGAGGCAAGTTCGGCGATATTAATGGTTATTATTGTGCGTGCCTAGATAATTGAATGTGTACTCGTTTACTAGTTAACTTGTCTACTGAATATCGTTCACTGATGACTGATAACTGATGGCTGTTATCTTAGTTCCGCTTCACGAATTGATTTCAATCCATTGGTTTTAATTACCGCCACAGCTTTATCACAATTATCAGTACGAATGATGAGAATGGATTTACTCCCAAAACTGAAAGCATACACATACTCAATGCAAATATCGGCAGCAGTAAACAGGTCGAGAATATGCGACATAGAGCCGGGTGCGGCATCCATTTCGAGCGAAAGAATGTCGTGTACACGCACCGTAAACTGTTCGGCACGTAAAGCTTCCAGGGCTTTTTCGGGATCGGCAACGATGGCGCGAAGAATGCCGTAATCACTTGAATCGGCAACGGTTAGCGCAACAATATTGATGTTGTTTTTGGCCAAAACGGAAAGAATTTGGTTTAAATGGCCGGTTTTGTTCTCGAGGAAAACAGAGAGTTGGCGTATTGTCATTGTATCAGATATAAAAGGTTGTTGATTTTTCCATCGTAAAAACAAGCGCCGGAGCTACAAGAACTCTAAATGACTTATTTTTAAGACACGCAAATTTACACAATTTGATGGAAAAACAAAGTGTTTTGTTATAAATTAAAAGAAAAAATGACGGCTTACTTTCAGCTAAGAAATAACATGAATTTGTTCAACATTAGTAGATTGATTTTCTCTATTCAAAAAAAAGTTGTATTTTTATCGTTCCAACAAAAATCAAACTATCAAATAACGAAGAGTATGAAAGACAATGCATTATTAATGGAAGTTATTGCCAAAGCACAAACATGGCTTACCGGCAACTATGATGAAGTAACTAAAAACGAAATACGTCGCATGATTGATGCTGACGATAAGACTGAATTAATCGAATGTTTTTACCGCGACCTGGAATTTGGAACGGGTGGATTGCGTGGTATCATGGGCGCGGGAACCAATCGTATGAACATTTACACCGTTGGAGCAGCTACTCAGGGATTGAGCAATTATTTGAAAGCACAATTTCCTGACGTGCCTCAAATCAGTGTGGTTATCGGACACGACTGCCGCAACAATAGCCGCTTATTTTCGGAAGTTTCTGCTAATATTTTCTCGGCCAATGGCATTAAAGTATATTTGTTCGAAGACCTACGTCCAACGCCTGAAGCATCATTTGCTATTCGTCAGTTAGGTTGCCAAAGTGGAATTATCCTTACCGCTTCTCACAATCCGAAAGAATACAATGGCTACAAAGCTTATTGGAACGATGGTGCACAGATGATTGCGCCACACGATGAAAACGTAATTACCGAAGTAATGAAAATCAAAAGCATCGACGAAATTAAATTCGAAGGCAATCCTGCTTTGATTGAAATTATCGGCGAAGAAATTGATAAGATTTATATCGAAAATATCAAAAAACTTTCTCTTTCGCCTGATGCGATTAAACGCAACAGCGATTTGAAGATTGTGTACACTCCGATTCACGGTACAGGTGTGAAACTGATCCCTCGTGCTTTGCGCGAATATGGTTTCACCAACATTATCAACGTTCCGGAACAAGACGTTACAAGCGGCGATTTCCCAACCGTAGTTTCGCCAAACCCTGAAGAACCTGCTGCATTGGATATGGCTGTAAAAAAAGCAATAGCTACCGATGCCGACATTGTTATGGCTTCCGATCCTGATGCCGACCGTTTGGGTATTGCTGTAAAAAACGACAAAAACGAATGGATTCTGGTAAACGGAAACCAAACGGCTTTGATTTTTATCTATTACCTTATCCGCCGCTGGAAAGAACTGGGTAAACTCACAGGCAACCAATATATCGTAAAAACAATTGTTACCACCGAAATTATCAAACAAATTGCCGATAGCAATAGCGTTGAAATGTTCGACTGTTTTACCGGTTTCAAATGGATTGGTGCGGTAATTCGTGAAAACGAAGGCAAAAAAGAATACATTGGCGGTGGCGAAGAAAGCTACGGTTTCTTACCGGAAGATTTTGCCCGCGATAAAGATGCTGTTTCGTCATGTACTATGATGGCAGAAATTGCTGCATGGGCCAAAGACAATGGCAAAACATTGTTCGAACTGCTACAGGATATTTACGTAGAATACGGTTACGGAAAAGAAAAAGGGATTTCGGTAGTACGCAAAGGAAAATCGGGAGCCGAAGAAATTGCTCAAATGATGAAAGATTTCCGCAGCAATCCTCCAAAAGAAATTGCCGGATCGAAAGTAAGCGTTATCAAAGATTACGAAACATTGAAATTAACAAACGTGGCTACAGGCGCAGTTTCTGACCTTGAAATGCCTGCTACTTCTAACGTATTACAATATTTCACCGAAGATGGTACTAAAATTTCGGTACGTCCTTCGGGAACTGAACCAAAAATTAAATTCTATGTTGAGGTACGTGGCACAATGGCCAGTCGTGCCGACTACAGTGCTGCTGATGCTGCTGCCAACGCTAAAGTAGAAGCAGTAAGAGCATCTCTTGGGGTTTAAAATTCGGTTCGCGGTTACTAATTAATTATCGTTTCAAAAAATCACTGATTAAATCTAAGATTATGAAATATGTATTTTTAATTATCGCAATTACGTTGATGAGTTGTACGAGCGACAGCTTATCGACGGCCGATTTACTGAAAGGCAAATGGATAGAAGTCAACACAAAATCCGATACGCTGGTATTTGGTTTGTTTGGCGATCAGGAAGCTATGATGGTAAACAGAGGCTACGAGATGAGAAATAGTTTTAGGCTTCCTAAACATGGATCCGGCCCTTATGACTACCGAATATCGAAAAACAAAATAGCGCTTCACTCCTATCTATCGAGCAGTATGGGATACAAGGACTATACGTTTAAGTTCGACTTAAAAACGAGCAGAATAGAAGTAGACAAGTTTTACGAGACAGCTGATTCTACTGTTACCAAACTTGTTTTTGAGCGATTAAAATAAGCTGAGCAAAACGCCAATAAAAAACCACCATTCGAAATTTCGAATGGTGGTTTTTATTTATTATATGTATGACTTTCTAAAGCCATTATAGTTCCTTCGGAATTTCCGAAAGCTTCATATCAGTCATTTTGTACCTTTCGGAATTTCCGAAAGCTATAAATCGATTGTTTTGGTCTTTTTGAAAATTCCAGAAATTTATATTTTACCGAGGTCAAGCTTATCTCGCCAACACTTCAATCTTTAATTTATCGTAGGCCCGATTCGCTTTCGCGCGTGCTTCTTCGATGGTATCGGCACTCGCCAGAATTACGGCCAGGCGTCTGTGCCCAACGACTTCCGGTTTACCGAAAATACGCAATTGCACATCTGCTTCCGACAATACTTCTTGCAAATTATCAAACACGACTTTATCGCTGTCACCTTCCACCACAACAGCTTTAGAGGCCGACGGACGGTAAAAACGAACCGAGGGTACAGGCAAGCCTAAAATGGCGCGTGCATGCAATGCAAATTGCGATAAGTCCTGCGAAATCATGGTTACCATGCCGGTGTCGTGTGGGCGGGGCGATACTTCGCTAAACAAAACATCATTGACACAGACAAACAATTCCACGCCGAAAATACCATAACCACCCAACGCATCGGTTACTGCCTTAGCTATCTTCTGTGCCTTTTCCAGCACGCTTTCCTGCATGGGTTGAGGTTGCCATGACTCGCGATAATCGCCGTCTTCCTGATAATGTCCGATCGGTTGTAGAAAACTAGTACCTGCCGAGTGACGAACGGTAAGCAAGGTAATTTCGTAATCGAACTTTACAAATGCTTCTACGATAACACGTCCCGCTCCGGCACGACCGCCCTCCTGCGCTATCTTCCACGATTTATCGATGTCACCGGCTGTTTTAATCACACTTTGTCCGTGACCCGACGAGCTCATGATTGGTTTCACCACGCAGGGAATGCCAATGGCTGCCACCGCAAGCTCAAATTCTTCTTTGCTGGAAGCAAAACGATACGGCGAACTGGCAATGCCCAACTCTTCGGCTGCCAACCGGCGAATGCCTTCGCGGTTCATGGTCAGGAAAGCAGCTTTAGCAGTAGGAATTACATTAAAGCCCTCTTTTTCCAATTCTACCAAGGTATCGGTAGCAATGGCTTCAATCTCGGGGATGATATAGTCCGGTTTTTCTGTTTCAATAATTTCGCGAAGCTTTTTGCCATCGAGCATCGAAAGCACGTGCGACCGATGTGCCACTTGCATAGCCGGTGCGTTGGGGTATTTGTCCAACGCCACTACTTCGATACCATAGCGTTGCAATTCGATAGCAACTTCTTTTCCTAATTCTCCCGATCCGCACAAAACGGCTTTTTTACCTACGGACGAGAGTGTTGTTCCAATTTTTGTCATTCTAAGTTTTATCCTTATTTTTTATATGATAATCCGGTCTAATAGCGGATTAGAGAAAATTCTAATTAATTGGGCTTATGCTCACAGAA
Organism: Paludibacteraceae bacterium; assembly: GCA_942493025.1. Taxonomy (GTDB): domain Bacteria; phylum Bacteroidota; class Bacteroidia; order Bacteroidales; family Paludibacteraceae; genus Paludibacter. Next base: position 523,735 of record OW818663.1, on the reverse strand, counting down.
CTCAATTCTTCTTTCAATTATAAACTTTTTATAAAATTCTATTTTTTCAGAGAATCCCATTCCATCGCATCTTTAATATTATCGTCGTTTATCTCGAATGTAGGCTTTGATCCAAATCCAATTCCATCTATGAAACAACGAATATAATAAACATGTCCTTTTATAAATGAGACTGGAGTTGCACTGTTATTAAGTCCAATCGAAGATGATAAATTTCCAAACTGATTTTCTGAGAAAGTAACTGTTTCTGCAGTTCCAACTTTCACTTTACATATTTGTTTGTCATTTAAATACAAATTAAAATTGACAAATGCGCTGGAGCTTAAATATTGTCGATAAATTTTCAGTATCACCAACGAGTCAACTGAATGCTGATAGTTACTTTTCTGTTCAAATTCACTTGGTTTTTCAGAATAGTAGATTTTTGCTGTTATACCATGACAGGAGCTTCCAAAGTTGGAAGGAAGTTTATGGCTTGTTATAATCAATAAATTTCCACCTATTTCAGCGGCTTTTCTCTTAGCAAATTCAAGTATTTCAAAATAGCTACCATCTTTTAATCCTAATTTTTTTAAAGAGAAATCCATGTCTTTAATTTCTAGACTTCCTATTTCTTTTGTATATTTAAGTTTTGTAGTATCGGGATCTGCAATAAATACAGAATCGGAAGAAATTTGCTTCAAACTAGTAGCAGCTTCTCCAGCTACCTTAGTTTTAACAATAGCTTTAGAATTACAAAAAAAAGGAAAAAACATACTCAAAATAATGAGTTTAATCAATTGGTTGCTTCGTTTGTTTAATTTCATTTTGTTCTTCTTTTATAATGTTACCGTAGCTCGAATATCCTTATTTCTTAATTATGATGCGCTATTTTCTTCAAAGCAACGATTTGTGGATCGTTTCCGAACACCAAAAGTCGATCGCCGAGTTGAATAATATTATCTGCTTTGGGGTTAATCTGCAACTCACTCTGCGACGAGTAATACCCAATCACCACCAAATTGGTGCGTTGTGGGATATTGGCATCGCGATAGCTTTTATTAATCAAATCGCTTCCTTCATGAATTTCTACCAGCCCGAACTTGTAGCTTTTGAGTTCTTCTTTGGCTCCCGCAAATTCCACAAAACTAAAGAAATCGGCACTGGTGGTGGCAATAGAAATGATACGATCTTTGGCTATTTCGATAGGCGAAACAATAAAATCGGCACCCGCCTTACGAAATTTTTCGGTAGAATTTGTTTCGGCCACACGGGTGATTACTTTTACGTCTTTGTTCAAATCCTTGGCACTAAGCGTTACAAAAAGATTCTCTGCATCGGTAGAAAGTACCGAAATCAGGATTTTAGCCCGCTCTACTCCGGCTTGAATAAGCACCGCGTCATCGGTAGCATCGCCATCAATATGAATAAACTTTTGACCGTATACTTCCTTCAACTTTTCGTTTCGTTCGGCATTGCTTTCAATCATCACCACTTCAAATCCTTTCGCCAGCAAATCTTCCAATACACTTTTTCCGGTTTTTCCGTAACCACATACAATGTAGTGATTCTTCATGTTGTCTAACACCTTGTTCATTTTTCTTACTTTTAATAATTTCGACAATTCTCCTTCTACAAAAAAAGCAGATATTTTACCAATGGCATATACCCCCACCGTAAAGCCGGAAATAATAAGACAAATAGTAAATATTCTTCCCGTATCCGTTACCGGAACAATATCGCCATACCCAATGGTAGCAAAGGTAATGACCATTACGTAAAGCGACTGAAGTGCACTGAACCCTTCAATCAGCATAAATCCCACAAAACCTACAATTATTATTGTAAGCAATGCCAACAGAGGAACCAGCAGCTCTTTTAATATTAGTGTCCTTAATCTTGATCGTAACCTCATAGTATTCTTTTATATAATCATTTTCAATTCATCTCAATCGCACAAAGCATACAAGTCGCCACGCGGATTGACCAACAAAACAGGGATAGTCGCTTTCTTCAGCACATGATATTCTTTCGGGCCAAAAATAATATCGTCCAACCCATAATCGCGCGATGCGGAAACGATAATCATTCCTGCGTTCATAGTTCCGGCCACCCGAACAGACTCTTTTTCAACTTTAAAACTGTCTTTGGTCGCTTTTTCTAATGTATATTTAAAATCAAACTTATCGAATAAACTCTGCATTCTTTCGGCATTAGTAGCCGCTTTCGAGCCATAATCGTTGGCCAGCAGCATCTTTATTTCCGAACCGCAGAAGCGGCCGAAAGCAGCTGCAAATTGCGCTTTTTCGAGTTCTTCTTCCAAAAAGCCAATCGGCAGGATTACTTTCGTCAAATCCATTTCAGCAAATGCATCTTTGAACAAAACATACGGAATCCGCAAATCGCGACAAGCTTTCAGATGGATGCGAATGGATGTTGAATCGGAAAGTTGAATAAATAAAAACGAAGCATCCAATTCCTCACAAGCGGCTTCGAGTTGAGTGTTTTTAGAATTGCGCACACATATTGTCGTTCCCGGCAAAAGTTCCTTCAACTCCTTCTCCCTGCTAGCTATCTGTTCAGTGTTATCCACAAGGCTCAACACCCCGAACTCTTTTTCGAGTTGAATAGCCAGCGTTGCAGCACTTTTGAGTAGCGTTTGGGCAGTATCGGGATTGTATATAAGCGCTAAAACCATAGTTGATGTGTTGATGTGTTGATGTGATGATATGATAATGTGATGATGTGCTGATATGGCAATGTGGTAATGTGATAATGTGATAATGAGTTGATAAGCTAATGAATTAATGAATTAAATTCACTTAGTGAGCTATTCTTTCGTTTTTCGTCTTTCATCTTTATTCTGATGTCTGTTGTCTGTTGTCTGATGTCTGTTGTCTTTCCATCTCTTCATCATCACATTACCATATCATCACATCAACACATCATCACATTATTTAATCTATTCCTGAAAATATACTCTTTTCACCCTTCTCGAAACACTTGTAAGCACTTCGTACGAAATGGTTTTCAACCATCCGGCGACTTCGGAAACAGTCAGGTTATCGCCGAAAATTTCCACCACATCACCTTCTTTTGCTTCCAGGTTCGTGACATCGATCATGGCTAAATCCATGCACACATTGCCAATTACCTTGGCGCGTTGTCCGTTAACGAGCACCTCACCCACTCCATTTCCAAGCTTGCGGTCGAATCCATCGGCGTAACCAATGGGAATAATAGCAATGCGTTTATCGGTATTTACAATTCCCTTGCGACTATAGCCGACCGTTTCGCCCGCCTTTACCGTTTTTATCTGAAGAATAACCGTTTTCAAAGCACAAACCTGTTTCAGATTAGCATCCGGCAATGAGCTGATACCATAGTGCCCGATGCCAAGGCGTACCATATCGAACTGATATTCGGAAAAACGTTCAATACCGGCCGAATTAAGGATATGGCGCATAATGTGGTGTGAGAATGTAGCCGATAGTTGATCGGCACAAGCGGTGAATGCAGCTATTTGTTGTCGGGTAAAATCATCAAACTTTGCATCATCGGAACCCGACAGATGAGAAAACACCGAGCGCACTTTCACCTGATTTTGACCTTTCAGTCGGGCTAGTAATTGCTCCATATCTTGTGGTTCGAAGCCCAGACGATGCATACCGCTATCAATCTTTACATGAATCGGATAATCGGTCAATCCCAGTTTCTCGGCCGAAGCAATAAAGGCATCGAGCAAGCGGAAGCTGTAAATCTCCGGTTCCAGCTTATTGTCGAAAATCATTCCAAAGCTGCCTTTCTCCGGATTCATCACCACGATAGGAATACGAATCCCTTCTCGACGCAACTCAGCTCCTTCATCAGCTACCGCAACGGCCAGGTAATCGCATCGGTGGTGTTGCAGCGTGCGAGCCACTTCTACAGCTCCGCTTCCGTAGGCAAACGCTTTGACCATGCACATCATTTTTGTTTCGTGGAGAAGTTTGGAGCGGAAGTAGTTCAGGTTATCCACCAACGCATTGAGGTTTACCTCCAAGGTCGTTTCGTGAGTTACCAATTCCAGTTTTTCCGATATATCTTCGAAATGGAAAGAACGCGAGCCTTTTAAAAGTATAATTTCTTTTTGAAAATCGCGCAGTGATGCTGATTTTAAGAAGTCTTCGGTATGTTCAAAGAAAACGGTATTGATAGCATCAAACTTATCAGCCTGTTTCCCAATTTCGGAACCAATGCCGATAATGCGCTGAACGTTTTTATTTTTCACCAGTTCCGCCACCGTCTTGTAAAGCTCATCCGGTGTTTGTCCGGTTTGCAGAATATCCGAAAGTATCAGCGTCTTCGATAGATTCTTAGCCGTAGCCTGTTGATTTAAAAAATCAAGCGCGATGCTCAACGAATTCAAATCAGAGTTGTAACTATCATTTATAATGAGGCAATCGCGTACACCTTCTTTTACCTCCAGGCGCATGGCAACCGACTCCAACTGCAAAATACGTTTGGCTATTTCGTCGACTTTAACACCCAGATAAAGCATCACCACCACGCATTGAAGTGCGTTTTCTATGGATGCTGCGTCGGTAAATGGAATGGAAATACTGATGTCAGCACTTCCGTATTTCAACAAAGCCTGAGTGGCACTAACCGTTTTATTCAATTTTAAAACCTGCACCTGTGCTTTATCGCTTTTTCCCCAGGCAAACAGTTTCCCCCTGAAGCCAGATTGTGCGATAGATATTTCCACCAATTTATTATCGGAACAATAAATAAGCACCTCTGCATCTTTAAACAGTTGAAGTTTTTCCTCACATTTCTGTTTCAATCCGGTAAAGTTCTCCTGATGTGCTTCACCCAGATTAGTAAATATACCAATCGTTGGTTGAATAATCGGTTGCAGGTGTTCCATCTCGTGCATTTCGGAGATGCCGGCTTCGAAAATACCCAGTTGCGTATTTTCATTCATTGCCCATACCGAAAGCGGAACGCCGATCTGCGAATTATAACTGCGTGGTGAACGGGTAATGCGATAGTCGGTGTGCAAAAGTTGGTAGAGCCATTCTTTTACCACCGTTTTTCCGTTGCTACCCGTAATGCCAATCACAGGAATGTGAAACGAAGCCCGATGAGCCGCAGCAAGGGTCTGCAAAGCCTGCAAGGTATCTTTTACCACCAGAAATACGGCATCGGGCAAGTTTTCATATTCGGGTTGCATTTCACTGACCACAAAATAACGAAGATTTTGCTGGTACAACTCTAAAATATAGTTATGACCGTTGTTGCGTAAAGTGCGAATGGCAAAGAACAAACTTTCAGTCGGGAAAGATAAAGAGCGACTGTCTGTCAATAGCCAATTAATTTCAACAGTAGGTATTTTGTTTTCGCTCGCACCTATCAACCGGGCTATTTTAGTTAGTTTCATTGTTTTATTCAGTTATCAGTAAACAGTTATCAGTTATCAGTTATCAATAATTACTGATAACTAATATGAATAACTCTCCTTATTTTTTAAAATATTATTTTAGTTTTATTTTCTTTCTGTTCAATGGCAGTTTAAGCCATTCCTGTTCCTCTTGCCCGATTACTTTCTCGCTAACCGTCAGCGTATCGGCAACACATAAAATGGAGTAACCTCCCACAGTTTGCTTTCCACGCAGGGTGGAGCGCTGAATAATGCCAGGAATACCATCGTAGTTCAAAAATGTATTGCGGTGATAATGCCCACCCAACATTGTCTGAATATTGAATTTCCTGAGTACTTGGGTCATATCTTTCCAGTTATCCACATCGCCGGTTAGCAGTGGGTAATGAGTAACTACAAAAACGGGCATTCGCTTTCCCGTCATTTTCAATTCCATCGCCATCCAATCCACATCCTGTTTCAGAATAAAGCCATTTCCCTGAGTGTTCAGAGGAGTAGTTGTAAAGCCTATAAATTTATATCCTTTGTGGGTAAATGAGAATTTATCGTTGCCAAAAATATTTTTAAAAAGCGTAGAACCTGTTGTCAACCAATGAAAATCATGATTGCCGGCTACAATATAAAATGGAATGGTTAGCTGTTGAAGAATTCGTTTCGCTTCGGCGAGTGAGTTAGAATCACCTTTCTGAGTAATATCGCCCGAAACAATCACAAAATCCAGGTCCTTGTAGCGATTAACCTCATCAACCGCTCTTTGAAGATCTTCGGCAGGCTCCTTGTTGGTTTGCGAAATATGTAAATCCGTGAAGAAAGCAAATTTAAACGACGAAGCCGAAAATATGTCAAAAGGGAACAGCAGAAGCAAAACAAACAATGCTATGAACCTGAAATAATTCTTGTACATATAAAGCTGTAGTTTTAGTTTTTTTTGGACGTGCAAAGATACTATTTTTGTTTCGTCCGATAAGCCAAAATTAAGATTTCTGAAATAGAAATCAAAAAAAAACCGTCTCCCATAATGGAAAACGGTTTTTATATTGTTGGAAAAATAAGTTTATTCTGCAAGGAAAATGTAGCGGGCAACTACCAAAACAAATAGCAGATACATCATCCAATGTATTTGTTTGCCTTTACCTGTAACTACTTTTAATATTGTATAAGTAACAATACCACCACAAATACCATTAGCAATACTATAAGTCAATGGCATAAGAATAAAGGTGATAAATGCTGGGAACCCTTCGGTGAAATCATTAAAGTCAATATCCAACACCGAAGAAACCATTAATACACCTACGATAATCAATGCAGGAGCAGTGGCAGCACTAGGGATAATCAATGCCAACGGAGCAAGCACCAAGGCCAATAAGAACAAAAGACCGGTAGTAACCGCAGTTAAACCGGTACGTCCACCTTCGCCAATTCCGGCAGCACTTTCAACGTAAGCTGTAATAGTGCTGGTACCCATCAACGCTCCGAATGAAACTCCAAATGCATCCACCAACATAGCCTTTCCAATTCTCGGAGAATTGCCGTCTTTGTCGACAAATCCGGCTTTTTCTGCTGTACCCACCAACGTTCCGAAAGTATCAAACAGCTCAACAAAAGTGAAGGTAAACACAACTGTCCATAGTCCCATATTAAAAGCACCTCTGATATCCAATTCACCAACTGCCAGTTTGCTCAAATCAGGTAAACTGAACACTGTAAAATGTTCCGGAATAATGGTAACACCCATTGGAATACCGATAAGCGTTGCTGACACGATACCAATAAGCAAAGATCCTTTTACACGCATAGCCATAAGAATAGCTGTGATTCCCAATCCGATTAAACAAAGTACCATGGAATGATTCGAGAAACTTCCCATACCGATATTCCACTCGAAAAATTTAAGTGCCGTTGGAGCTGTAGCCTTATTAAGAGCAGCCAAAGTAGGAGGAATAACATTGGCAGTAACCACCATTATTTCGGATAATTTAAATCCGATAATGGTTATAAACAACCCAATACCTACAGTAATCGATTTTTTCAATGAATGCGGAACCGCAACCACCAAAATCTGACGAATTTTAGTCACCGTAAGTAAAATAAAGACCAGTCCTGAAATAAATACAGCACCTAATGCTACTCGCCATGGCATACCAACTCCGGCCAAAGCCACCGTTGCAAAAAGAGCATTCAGCCCCATACCCGGTGCCAAAGCTATTGGAAAATTAGCCACCAATCCCATAGCAATAGTCACAAAACCGGCCGAAATGGCAGTTGCAAAAAATACCGCGTTGGTATCCATGCCTGTAGCACTAAGAATACTTGGATTCAGAAACAAGATATAAGCCATGGTCATAAACGTGGTTATACCCGCAATAATTTCGGTACGTACATTCGTACGGTTTTCTTTTAATTTAAAGAGCTTTTCTAGCATAAAAGTTATTTAAGATGAATAATAAGTTTATAAATTTCCATTTTTTGAAGTTTCAAAAGTAGATAAAAAAACAATCGGTTCAAAACTTTGCCTCGATAATTAATAAATAGTTGCGAGTTAACCTCAATAAGAAGTTAACTCGCACACAAATATTGAATCGTATTTTTTATTGAGTAGCTATCAACGTCAGATGCACATTAAACATCTATCGAAGTAACTTCCACCATCAGATCATCTTTCATAACCGATTGTCCTTGTACCACGTGAATTTTGCGGATAACGCCGTTACAGGTAGCCGTAATTTCATTTTGCATTTTCATGGCTTCCAAACTCAGAATAGGCTCACCTTCGTTTACCAAATCGCCTTCGGCTAAGAATATGTCCACAATCTTGCCCGGCATGGGCGAAGTGATATTGTTCTCATCTATCGATTTATCATCTTTGCCAATCATTCCGTGACGTATGTACGAGAAAAGTGATTCGAGGCTGAATTTATACTCCACCCCATTCACTTTTACTACCGCCTTGTTTTGATCGCGCGACACGAGTTCGCAATGAAAGCGTTTGCCTTTCCAATCGAATGCATAGTGGAAATCTTCTTGTTCCACAAAATCAATGTCGTATTCCTCGCCGTCAATTACCGGTTCCGATTCTTTCGGAATATAAATTTTATAGCGTTTACCATTATCACGCAACGCAATAAACAATCGCGAAGCATCACGTTTATAAATATATGAAGTTCCCATGTATCAATAATTAAGTCGTTTGTTTAATACCCAAACATTCAACGAGTCGTTTTTATAAGAAGGCAAGTCGGAAGATAATTGCAGGTATTCCGAAGCATACATAATCGTAGCAGCCAATGCGCCTATCATTTCATCATCCGCATTTTCGAGCATGTCGGGTGTATACACCTGATCAACCCAACGCGTGGTATAGCTGGCATCCACAAATTCAGGATGTTGTAATACCGCACGGCAGAATGGAACAGTGGTTTTTAAACCAATCAAACTGAATTCGTACAATGCAGCCAGCGTTTTCTCAATTGTCTCCTGACGATTACTGCCATGTACAATAATCTTGGCAATCATAGAGTCGAAATAAGGTGTTACCACCGAACCGCTCTGCACCCCACTCTCGATACGAATATCGTTGCTACGTGGAAAATGAACCTTGTCGATAAAGCCGGTTTGAGGACTGAAACGGTTTTGCGGATCCTCCGTATTTACACGGCATTCGATAGCCCAACCATTCAGCTTGATATCTTCTTGTTTTAATGTCAACACTTCGCCTAGAGCAATTCTTATCTGCCAATCCACCAAATCCACGCCCGAAACCATTTCGGTAACAGGGTGCTCCACCTGAATACGGGTGTTCATTTCCATAAAATAGAATGAACCATCTTCGTCCAGAATATACTCGATAGTACCGGCCGAGAAATAACCAATCTTTTTGGCAAATCGAACCGCCATATCGCCCATCTCTTTTCTCATTTCGGGAGTAAGACTGGCCGAAGGGGCTTCTTCGAGTAATTTTTGGTGCTTACGTTGCAACGAACATTCACGCTCGCCGAGGTGAATCACATTACCATGTTTATCACCCAAAATCTGAAACTCAATATGCTTTGGGTTCTGAAGGTATTTTTCGATAAACATATCGCCATTATCAAACGCAGCCAACGCCTCGTCGGATGCCGATTTGAAATGTCGCTCTATTGTTTCGGGTTTCTCCACGATACGCATACCACGTCCACCACCTCCTGCCGAAGCTTTCAGTAATACCGGATACCCTATTTTATCGGCATACACTCTTGCTGCTTCAGCATCATTAATAGCACCATCACTACCGGGAACCAATGGTAAACCAGCTTCGATAGCCATGCTTTTAGCAACAGTTTTCAGTCCCATCTCGCGAATTAAGGTAGCTGATGGACCGATAAAATTGATTCCATTCTCAGTACAAAGTGCTGCGAAATCTGGATTTTCGGATAAAAAACCATAACCGGGATGGATTAAATCAATATTGTGCTCCAAAGCCAGATTTACAATGCGCTCAGCATCCAAAAAAATAGGTTTTTCGGTGGTGGCATCTCTGGCCGGAATAATTTCGTCGGCATATTTCAAATAAAGAGCATCCGGCTCCTTGTCACTTTGAAAAACCACAGCTAACATGCCCAGTTTATGAGCCGAGCGAATGATGCGGATTGCAATCTCGCTTCTGTTGGCAATTAAAAGTCTTTTCTTCATTTATGTTTGGTTGATTGGATAATAGTTAAACGGCAATTGGGTCATTAGAGTTTAGTTGATTGGGTGATAACAAATGAACTTACCAAACCAATAAACTAAAAAACTAAATCAACCTATTGACTAAATTATAAAGGAATACTTCCGTGTTTACGAGCCGGTTTATGATATTGTTTATTGGATAGAATTTCGAAAGCGGTAATCAGAAGATCACGCGTTCTCGATGGGCTGATTACTTCATCAATCAGTCCAAGTTCTTCGGCTTTGTATGGATTAGCTGTTTCGTCTTTATATTTATCAACAAGCATTTTTTCCATTTCTGCTTTGTTCTCCGCTTTTGCCAGCTCGTGTTTGTTCACAATTTTGATAGCACCTGCAGGTCCCATAACAGCTATTTCGGCAGTAGGCCAGGCAAAATTGAAATCACCGCCAGTATTTTTACTACTCATCACGATGTACGCACCACCATAAGCTTTACGAGTAATAACGGTTATTTTAGGTACCGTAGCTTCACAAAATGCGTACAACAGTTTAGCTCCATTTCGGATAATACCATTGTGCTCTTGTTCCAGACCCGGTAGGAATCCCGGCACATCTTCCAATATCAGCAATGGTATATTAAATGCATCGCAAAAACGCACAAAACGAGCACCTTTCACACTGGCATTAATATCCAGCGTTCCGGCCATCACCTTCGGTTGATTGGCTACAATACCTATCGACTTTCCATTCAGACGGGCAAAGCCTACCAGGATGTTTTGCGCAAATTTTTCGTGTACTTCAAAAAACGAATCCTTATCCACAATGATATTGATGATTTCTTTCATATCGTACGGACGGTTGGGATCATCGGGAATAATCCGATCCAAAAACTCCTGACGCGACTTGTACGAACTTACCAGATTAGAAACCGGCAATGTTTCGTAATTATTGGACGGAATGTACGACAGTAACTTACGAATAAGCATAATGGTATGCTCCTCATCGTCCGACACAAAATGCGCCACACCACTTTTGCTGGCATGTACATTTCCACCACCGAGACCTTCCATGTCTATGTCTTCGTTCAGCACCTCTTTTACCACATCCGGACCGGTAACAAACATATAGGATGTTTGATTGGTCATAAAAATAAAATCGGTAAGTGCGGGCGAGTAAACAGCTCCACCGGCTGCCGGCCCCAGAATGGCCGAAATTTGAGGAATAATGCCCGACGATTGAACATTGTTACGAAAAATGGTAGCATACGCCGATAGACTCTTCACACCTTCCTGAATACGGGCACCACCCGAATCCATTAGTCCAACAATGGGAGCACCAAGCTTGAGAGCCATTTCCTGCACTTTGGCTATTTTCATACCATGTGCAAAACCAAGCGAGCCTCCCAATACCGTGAAATCCTGAGCATACGCAAACACGCTTCTACCCTGAATCATGCCACGTCCTACCACTACACCATCACCAAAATTAGATTGTTTGCTGCTCATAGGCGTTTGCGAAGGCGATACAAAAGCATCAAATTCGTAGAATGTACCTTCATCAAAAAGAATGTTTATTCGTTCTCGAGCAGTAAGTTTACCTTTTAAATGCTGCCTTTGCGCAGCATTGTTTTCCATTTCTTGCAACGCTTTGAGGCGCTGTTCAAATACTTCATTTTTATTTATCATGTATATCCGAATGTTGTTTAACCTTATTCTAACAACTAAGCTTTAATTTCGTTCAATTAAAAACCAGATTTAAAAAAAGCGTACAAAAGTAGACTAAATGTGCAATAAACAGGTCAAATTTTAAATTTTTACAGTTAGTTTAACATTAAAGAATGATAAAATGGTGGCGAAATGATAATTAAAAACAGCTATTCAATTATCATTTATAGTAATATTTGAATCAACATATAAAAAAAATGAGACAATATTGTGTTGACTATTACTATTTATATATATTTTTGCAATGCAAACAATGATTTATATTTAAGGTTGAGTGCAATTTATTTTTCTTAGCTAGCAACTTCAAAACCCAATTTACAATGAAAATCAAATTAGTAGTTCTTTGTCTTTTATGCAGTATGTTTTCTTTTGCTCAATTTCAGGATTTAGCCAAACTGGCCAATGGAAAAATCATTTTCAATTCAACAATGTACGACAATGACGAAAACATCTTTGGCTACCTCTATCTATATGAACAGGACGTAAATGACAAGAATAAAAATATTGAATTTGTATTTCTCGATAAAAACTTAAACAAGGTATCTAATGGCACATTCCCTGCTAATAGCTACAAAGGTGTGTCAAGCCAATATTACGATTGTACATTGATGGGCGATAATATTATTCTAAACAAGTACTATTACTGTCCAAATTCATTTACACAAACATCCAAATTGCTTGCAACCACTTTTCAAACCATCTCTCTCCCTGACAATAAAGTTTCTGCAGAATATAAATATGAAAATGCAGAATTTGTTGAATTCAAGGCCGACTATGAAACTATGAAATCGGAATACAAGGGAATTGATGTCCAAAACTTTGTAAATGCTTTTAGTAACGAGAATTTCAAAGGTTTTTTCATTACTGAAGAAAACCAAAAGAAAGGATTTTTGGAAAAAGAAGTGAAGCTATTCAACGAAAAACGTGATTTGGTTTGGAAGTTTGAGTACAATCCTAATGGAACAAAGAAAGCTTATAACAATTTCAACATTCTTTATTCAACCAAAAACAGAATATATATATCGACACCTAAATGGGAACAAGATGAATATGGAATAAAAACAAATACAGAATACAATATTATTGCATTGGATTTACAAACTGGCAAAAAAATATATGAATATATTTTAGAAAATAAGGATAGTAAATACAGTCACACCCTTAATATTCACAAAAGTGGTAACAACCTGATTTTAGCAGGGAATTATTCTCCATATAAAAAAACAGATTTTGCATTGAATCAAAATTTAGGATTTTATAAAATCGTTTTAGACGAAAACGGCAAAGAAATAGAAACGAAATATACCGAATGGAGCGAATTTGCTGGCAAGATAGAAATTGACAAAAAAGGGAGAGTGGAACAAAACTATCGTTTAAAACCCGTAAAATTCTTTTTCTTTAAAAATGGAACTATTTCAATTTTAACCGAAAAATACAAGTATGACGTATTGAATGGGAGTTCAAAGACAACCGACTTTGTGCTATTTAATATGTCTGAAAACTTCGTCCCAAAAAGTGTAAATACGATCAATAAAGAGCTTAGTTATTACACTGGAAATTATTTATTTTCTCAATACATAAAAGACGAAACTGGTGCAGTATTCTTTTTTTATGAAGTGCAAAAAGACCCGAATACAAGTATATTTAGTAACAATCCAACATTAACTTTAGCTATCAATAGTCTGATTGACGATAAACTTACTGAAGAAAAAATTCAACTAACCGCAAAAAAGAAGTACTCTATTATCCCATACAAGGCAAAAGAAGGCTACATTATGCTTAGGGAATACAACGAGAAAGACAAGTACAACCAAATACGACTTGAGAAACTAAATTTATAAACATTTAAAAAAGAAGCTCTTAAGAGCCTCTTTTTGTGTAATAATCCGCAATGTTTTTAATTTCCGTCAAATTCAAATTCCACATAAAATTCAGGAATTGTTGATAGCTTTCCGGTTGTTCTTTAGGATCAACTCTTTCAAGGTATCTATTAAGTTTATATTCTTTCCGTGCATCATATATCTTTTGAAAAAAAACTCCCAGTCGGTTCTTATAATAATCAACATCGTCTCCGTGCTGAATGCGAAACAAACAGAAATAAACACCGAGTCCATACTCTTCATGAATTTCAAAAGTACAGGGTTGTTCTAGTTCCGAAATTCGTTGCAATTCTAAAAATTCAGTTGTAGGTTTCTTTGGATCTTCTAAATTGGTTAACTCTACAAACGATTTCTTCAAGGTTTTTATACGTAAATCGGTTTTAGGATGCGATTGAAGTGAATCCTCATTGTATTTCTCTTTAAATTTGGAATAATCATATTTCGAAAAATCTTCTTTTTTCATCCAATCATCCTTAAATGGTTGTGTAGGTGTATGAAATATTTTTTTGTAAACTTCCATATTTAATCCTATTGGGCGAATGGTATCATAAGCTTCTTCTAATTTGAATGAATTGAGGTAATCTGCTTTATGAAAAGAGGTGTTTCTGTACAAAACATAACCCAACGAGTCGGCTTCAAACTCTTGTTTTTTGTTATGCGTCCCTTCTTCGTACAACAAATTCTTCAGCTTTTTGTAGGCCTTATCTCCTTTGTTTTCATTATCGTTTTTGATTTCGGATATTTCTTCTTTCAAATCAGGAGCCTTTTTGAGCCCATATTTGTATTGAATGTCTCTCAAAGTATGGTTTAACAAAAGGTGACTTATTTCATGACAAATCATTGCAGCCAATTGATCCTCATTCTGAAGAAAATAAAACAAACCTACGTGCAGAATAAAACTTTTATTGCCCAGACTTGAAGCATTCAAAGAATTATCTCTCAAAACATAGAACTTTATATCAGACGGAATCGTTGGGTTTTTAGATATAATCTCATGAACAACCGTTTCTATCTTTTTTTCAAAACGAGCATCAAAAATATATTGTCCACTCAAGATATCTTTGTTCATTACCTTATCTAAATTATCACAACGTTTTCTAAACAACGACCGCTCTCCACTTAAATAGTCTGACTTTGCCAAATTATAATATTGTTTGGCATCTTCCAAATATACTTTAGCAGCATCGTTTCTAACAGGTAGATTTGCAGTATCAATAGGTGTATACAACTGAGCGTTTACTGTCGAATAAACTAAAGATATTAGTCCTAATAATAAAAACTTTTTCATTGTTGAATATTTATGATTTGAACAATTCTAAACTACACTTACGCAAACCACCACAGCAGCAATGCTACCACCAAAAGCGAAGGCAACATATTAATAATGCGTAGTTTTTTTATTTCGAGGATATTAATGCCAAGCCCAATAAGCAGAATACCGCCCACACTGGTCAGACCATGTACTATTTCGGGTGTAAAAAAGGTACTGGCATACATGGCTAACAAAGTGATGCCTCCCTGAAAAACAAGCAGTGGAATAGCTGAAACAATAACGCCTACTCCAAAAGCGGAAGCTAAAATGATAGACGAAAAACCATCCATAAGCGATTTAGTGAGCAGCAAGTCGGACGAGCCGCTGGTTCCTTCCTGAATGGCTCCCAGAATGGTCATTGAACCAATGCAATACAACAAAAAAGCAGTCACCAAACCTTCAGAAAACTTATCGCTACCAATGCGGAACTTGCGCTTGAGGTATAAACTGAGCTTCTCGGCTCCGGTTTCGAGATTCCACCACTCACCTAAAAGTGAGCCAATGGCTAAACTGCTCACCACGATAAGAATATGTTGCATATTGTACACCATACTAATGCCAATGGCAACAGTAAACAAACCTATAGCCTGAAAATAAATGGTGGTAACGCGCTTGGGCATACTCTTTTTCAACAGTAAACCAACTATTCCGCCGGCTATTACGGCTGCTGCATTGACAAGTGTTCCAATCATAGAGGGTATTTGAAATAGCGTAAAATGAGTAAATAAAATTTTCGCTTACAAAAATAACAAAATAAGCTTAGATTAAGCTCCATTGATTAAAATTGTGTAATTTAGCACTCGGAAAAGGGACATTAGATGATGAGATACCCCTAAATCTCCGTCAGCCGACGGAGACTTATAAATACTTTCGTCTCCTAAAATGAGTGACACAGAACTCTTGTGAAAGATTCCAAAATTCACAAATGAGTTGATTTCAAACAGTACTAACTTTAAGTCCCCTTCAGGGGATTTAGGGGTAAATATAAAAACTATAAACAAACATGAATTCATTTCTCTATCGCATAGCGCAAACCTATTACGCACAAAAGCAATCGGATATAAGCAACTTTACTTTTGTCTTTCCTAACCGCCGTGCGGGGTTGTTCTTTCAGCGATACATTGCCGAAGTGGCTCAAAAGCCGGTCTTCTCGCCCGAGATTGTAACCATCAACGAGTGCTTCTCGGCAGCTTCCACCTGGCAAACGGCCGACCGGCTAAGCATGCTTTTCCGTCTGTATCGCATCTACAAAGCACAGAGTGGCAGCGATGAGAGTTTCGATTCGTTTGCGTTCTGGGGCGAGATGCTGCTATCCGACTTTGAGGATGTGGACAAATACCGTGTGGATGCCAAACAACTGTTCACCAACATCACCGAACTAAAGCAAATCGACCAACTGTTCAACGTTTTCTCCGATCGACAGGTGGAAGCCATCCGACAGTTTTGGAATAACTTTGTGCCCGTGGTTGAAGGCAAATCGCAGGAAGATTTTATTGCTACATGGAAAATTCTCTTGCCCATCTACGAGCAATTTCGTGCCGAGTTAATAGCCGACAACACTGCTACCGAAGGCATGATTTGCCGAAATGTGGCCGACAGACTAAAAGCCAAAGAACTGATTCCTGAATTTGAAAACAAACAGTTTGTGTTTATTGGCTTCAACGCGCTGAATCCCTGCGAGCGAACTCTGTTTGCCGAGCTTCAACGACGCGGACAGGCAGACTTTTACTGGGATTACGATGCGGCCGAATTACGCGACAGCGATAATCAGGCATCGCGTTTCTATGCCGAGAACATTCATCTTTTTCCATCAAAATATCCGATTGAAACCATTGTTGAGTCGCTGCAAGAAAAGGAAATTGAACTTATCGCCGTTCCCTCGGCTGTGGGACAAGCCAAACAAGCCTATGCCATTCTCAACAAACTCTTTCCACCCGAAGTGCCCAACATGAGCTGGATACGTACCGCCGTGGTGTTACCCGATGAGAGTTTGCTCGTTCCCCTGCTCCATTCCTTACCGGAGCAAATTGGCAAAGTAAATGTCACCATGGGGTTTCCGCTCAAAGCCACTCCTGTTTCGGGACTGATAGAACACATTTTCGAGTTGCAAAAGCGTATGCGCACCTCCGGTGATAAAATTTCCTTTTATCATCTCAATGTCTCGAACATTCTGAACCATCAGTATATTGCCATGTTATGTGGTGATAAAGCTCAGCACATTTTACGCCAAATGGCCGAAAACAACTGGATTTACATCGATGCCGAAGAGCTGAAAAAGAACGAACTACTGGCCTCCATATTCGCGCCGCAAACCGACACGCAACATTTTCTGCCTTACTTGCTGCACATCCTGCGTAGTTTGCAAAACGGCTGGCAACAAGCTTCCGACGACACACATAATTACCAATTGGAATGCGATTTTCTGTATCAATATTACGTTACCATCAATCGTATGGCCGATATTATGAAGGACAAACCGGTGGAAGTGGATATGACGATTGATACGCTGGTGCGCCTTACCCGCCAACTTACATCCGGCATCACCATCCCGTTTGTGGGTGAACCGCTGGATGGATTGCAGGTGATGGGGGTGCTCGAAACACGTGGACTGGACTTCGACAATCTGATTATCACGTCATTCAACGAAGGTATTTTTCCACAAAAAAGCAGCACCAATAGTTTTATACCCTACAACCTGCGAAAAGGTTTCGACTTGCCCACCACCGAACATCAGGATGCTATCACGGCCTACAATTTTTACCGGTTGATACATCGTGCCAAACGCATTTATCTGATGTACGATTCCCGTTCCGAGTCCGGTCAGACAGGTGAAGTAAGCCGTTTTATGCACCAATTGTACTATCATTATGGTGTCAACTACCAGCGAAAAAACATTTCGTTCGATATTGGCTTTGGTAGTCCACAAGCCATACAGATAGAAAAAACGCCGACCGTAATGGAAAAAATTGAGCGCTTTGCATCCGATGCCGAAAAGGCACCGGCACTCTCGGCAAGTTCTATCAACACCTACATCGACTGTCCGTTGCAGTTTTATCTCACCAAAGTAGAAGAGGTAGAACAGGCCGACGAAGTAAAAGAAACCATCGAAGCTGATATGTTTGGTACGCTTTTCCACAACGTAATGGAAAATCTATACGAACCGTTTAAAGGGAAAATGATTCAGGCGAGCGATTTCGACGAATTACTCAAAAACACCTTATATATCGACCAACAAATTGCACAAGCATTTTCGTCGAAATATTTTAAAAAGAAAAACAAAACGGTGGTACAACTCGAAGGTAATAACCTGCTGATTGCTACTGTTATTCGTAAATATATTTTGCAAGTGCTCAAAACCGACAAGCAACACGCACCGTTTCGGTACATCAATTCTGAGGATAGAAATAAAATTGAATACCCAATATTAAACGGTAGTAAAAAAGTAAACATCAAAGGTTTTATCGACCGTATCGACGAGAAAGAAGGGCGACTGCGCATCCTCGATTATAAAACCGGAAGTGGCTCATTGGAATTCAAAAACCTTGACGAAGTATTCGAGAAAAACAAAGACAAGCGTCCTAAATTTGTGTTGCAGACATTTCTTTACGGCATTTTGTACAAATCAAAAGCGGAAGGAAAAATAATGACACCGGGCATTTATTATATGCGCGATGTTTTTAAAGATGGTTTTGATACCGAATTACATTACAGACCAGAAAAAAACGTAAATGACACAGTGACCGACTTCAATGTTTACGAAGACGAGTTCAAGGAACACCTTACCGCTTGTCTGGAGGAAATTTTCAATCCTAAAGTGGCATTCACTCAAACCGAGAATGTAAAAGTGTGCCAATATTGTGCCTATGTTGGTGTTTGCAATCGGTAATTATTCACGTTATAAACAAATAAATACAGGTTAATTCAGAAGTTGCCAACGACTATTTACAGAAGCGCAACGCCCAATATAGAATAAATGCAGAATAAAAATTCAAAAACAGGGCTTTTATATTCAAAAAATGGACAGATAGACTAAACTTGTGTATTAATTTCACCCCAATATACTCTTTTCTATCCCAAATTTAGTTTTTTCGTACCAATATCAAAATAATTCTCCCAATCATTTGTGATAATTATTCCGGAGTGCTTACTTTGCATTCGAAACAAAACGACGTTAAATCAAATACAACTAACAGCAATACGTAATTGGAAAAAACAAATCATAAAATCCCGAAATAAAACCGGGGTTTTGATGTTACGAAACTAAATTTCAAAGAATTTTCCAACAATAAAAAAAAACTATAAAAAACAGTTTTTGGAAATTCTATCTAATGAATTTTAGTTACATTTGCGTGTCAATTTTAAATAAAATACATAATGGCTAAAGTAAAAGGAGCGATAGTAGTAAACGTAGAACGATGTAAAGGCTGCAACCTATGTGTGGTGGCTTGTCCATCTAAAGTATTGTTACTAAATAACGAAGCAAATTCAAAAGGTTACAATTATTCTTACATGGCCGATCCCGACTCCTGTGTTGGTTGTTCGGCCTGTGCATATGTTTGTCCGGATGCTTGCATCACAGTTTACAGAGTTAAGCTCTAAAACATCAGAGCCTATCATTTTTTAAAAGCAACAACATGAACAATAAAAAGAAAGATACAGAAGAAGTCAGATTAATGAAGGGGAATGAAGCCATTGCCCACGCTGCCATCCGTTGTGGTTGCGATGGATATTTTGGCTACCCAATCACTCCTCAATCAGAAATAATGGAAACGCTTATGGAGCTTGAACCATGGAATACTACCGGTATGGTGGTGCTTCAGGCCGAAAGTGAAACAGCATCTATCAATATGGTTTATGGCGGTGCCGGTTGTGGTAAAAAATCAATGACCAGTTCGTCGAGCCCGGGAGTAAGTCTTATGCAGGAAGGTATTTCGTACCTTGCCGGTGCCGAGCTTCCCGCAGTAATTGTAAACGTTATGCGTGGTGGTCCCGGTTTAGGAACGATTCAACCCAGCCAGGCCGATTATTTTCAAACCGTAAAAGGTGGTGGTCATGGCGATTACAAAATGATTACCCTTGCTCCTGCTTCTGTTCAGGAAATGGCCGATCATACCGTTATGGCTTTCGACCTGGCCTTCAAATACCTAACCCCGGTAATGATTTTGGCTGATGGAGTTATTGGTCAAATGATGGAAAAAGTAGTTCTTCCTCCATTCCAACCTCGTTTAACGGAAGAAGAAATCAAAATAAAATGCCCATGGGCAACATTGGGTAAACCTGCCAATCGTAAACCAAATTACATTTATTCTCTTCAACTGGAAGCAGAAGAAATGGAAGAATTAAATCTTAGACTCCAATCGCGCTACCGCATCATTGAAAAAGAGGAAGTTCTGTTTGAAGAATTTGATTGCGAAGATGTAGAATATTTAATCGTTGCATTTGGAACAAGCGCCCGTGTTTGCCAAAAAGCAGTAGAAATGGCTCGTGCCCACGGTATTAAAGCCGGATTATTACGCCCTATCACACTTTTCCCATTCCCTACCGAACAAATCAGCCACTATGCTAACCAAACAAAAGGCATGCTTACGGTAGAAATGAGCGCCGGTCAAATGGTAGAAGATGTTCGCCTGGCAGTAAACGGTCGTGTGCCTGTTGAGTTTTACGGTCGCATGGGTGGTATTGTGCCTTCACCGGATGATGTATTTGAAGCATTGAAAAAATTAATAGTAAAATAAAATATTGATCCGGTAGTATTGTGACTACATATTATTTCACAATCCACCGATAACTTTTTACTGATAACTAAAATATTATGACAACAAATGATATAATTAACCCTGCCAACCTTGTCTATGCCAAACCAAGTGTGCTGAACGATGTTCCAATGCACTATTGTCCCGGCTGTACGCATGGCGTGATTCACAAACTTATTGGCGAAATCATTGGCGAAATGGGCTTTCAAGAAAAAACAATCGGTATTGCGCCGGTGGGTTGTGCTGTTTTTGCATACAAATATCTTGATATTGACTGGCAACAAGCTGCACACGGTCGTGCACCGGCATTGGCTACCGCTGTAAAACGATTGCTCCCTGACCGTTTGGTATTCACTTACCAAGGCGATGGCGATTTAGCCGCTATCGGTACTGCCGAAACAATTCACGCCTGCAACCGTGGAGAGAATATTGCTATTATCTTTATCAACAATGGTATTTATGGCATGACCGGTGGTCAAATGGCGCCAACTACCCTGCATGGAATGAAATCATCTACTTCACCTAACGGAAGAACAGTTCCGTTGAACGGATATCCGCTGGACATCACCAAGTTATTGGCGCAACTGGACGGCACCTGCTACGTAACTCGTCAAAGTGCTCACACGGTAGCCTCGGTTCGTAAAACGAAAAAAGCCATCCAAAAAGCATTTGAAAACAGCATGTTAGGCAAGGGAACTTCAATAGTAGAAGTAGTATCTACTTGTAACTCGGGCTGGAAATTATCACCTGCCGATTCTAACACATGGATGGTAGAAAACATGTTCCCTGCTTATCCGCTTGGCGATTTGAAGGACATTTAATGATTTACGATTTTATTATTTACGATTTATAGAATAACACATGAAAGAAGAAATAATAATTGCCGGATTTGGTGGACAGGGAGTTCTGTCTATGGGAAAAATTCTGGCTTACTCGGGACTAATGCAAGGACAGGAAGTGAGTTGGATACCATCGTATGGTCCTGAACAACGCGGTGGAACTGCCAATGTGACCGTGATTCTTAGCGACGAACGCATTAGTTCACCCGTTTTGAGCACTTACGATACAGCCATTGTGCTAAACCAACCCTCATTGGAAAAGTTCGAAAGCAAGATAAAACCCGGCGGAACGTTGATTTTTGATGGTAATGGTTTTAAAAAATTCCCAACACGCACCGATATTAACATTTATCGTATTGACGCCACAGAATATGCCATGGCCAACAACGAATCCAAAACAATGAATATGATTATTCTGGGTGGGTTGTTGAAAGTGCGCCCTATCGTACAGGTTGAAAACGTACTAAAAGGACTCAAAAAATCACTTCCCGATCGTCACCACCATTTAATCCCGATGAATGAAAAAGCCATCCAGATTGGAATGGCACTAATTAAGAAGGTTGAGTAGTTAATTGGTTGATTGGTTGACTGGTTGACTGGAAAGATAAAAAGAAACGCTGCAAATTGAATGTTTGCAGCGTTTCTATTATCCAGACTCTGCTGACAGTTGCCCGCCGTCTGTTGTCTGTTGTCTGTTGTCTGTTGTCTGTTGTCTGTTGTCTGTTGTCTGTTGTCCGTTGTCCGTTGTCCGTTGTCTGCCGTCTGTTGTCTTTCAACCCTTCACCGTTTTCACCACCACCCAGTTATTTTTTTCTTTAAAATCAACCAGTTGTAATCCAAGTCGGTTAGCTTCTGCTTCAATCAACGGTATATCCTCTTTGTAAAAGCCACTCATATACAACTCACCACCGCTCGACAAACAAGCAGCATATTGTTCCATATCCGTCAATAAAATATTCCGGTTGATGTTAGCCAGCACAATATCAAAATGCAATCCGGCAAGCAGCTCAGCACCACCAAGTCGCACATCAATGCCCGAGATATTGTTGATAGCAATATTTTCTATCGAATTTTCGGTACACCAGGTATCGATATCGATAGCCACAAGGTCTTTTGCTCCCCGCATTGCAGCCAAAATTGCAAGTACTGCCGTACCGCAACCCATATCGAGTAAGGTTTTACCTTCCAAATCCATAAGCAACAATTGCCCGATAACCAAACTAGTCGTTTCGTGATGTCCTGTCCCAAAAGCCATTTTAGGATCAATCACAATGTCGTATTTTGCGGTTGGTACATCCTTATGAAACGAGCTGTGAATCACACAATCGTCACCAATAACAATGGGTTCAAAGTAATGCTTCTCCCATTCTTCGTTCCAGTTCTTCGATTTGATTTGTGTAATTTTGTAGTCGATAGATGCTTCGAATGGAAAGTCCGACAATAGATTTTTTAACTCCGACTCATCAAATTTAGATTGAAGAATGTAAGCATCCATGCCCACTTCACTTGGAACGAAACTGTCGAACCCGATTTCACCTAGCTCGGAAGCCAATACATCCGAAATGTATTCTTCAAAAGGTTCGATAATAAAATTTACTTCAATGTAGTCCATGTAAGCAATTGATATTTAATAATTAATAATTTCATATATCTATATCATAAATAAAAAATCTTATTCCCAATTTCGGTAAACAATAAAGTTTTAGAGGCGTTACTTGATTTTATTATGATATTAATTCAACTACAAAGGTACATTTTTTCTGAGACTTTTTCATATTGATAATTATATTCGAATTTTATTGTATAATTAGCTGAAAAACACTTAACAATGGCACGATTATTGTTGAATATTTATAAAAAAACACCAAACAAGCACTAAAAAAAAACAGGAGGTTTTTATCATGAAACGAACCACATTTATTATCGCTCTGACTTTACTGGTTCCGCTGGTCGGGATGGGTCAAAGTCCATCTTCCGTTACTGACGACATATACTTCAAACCGAGTGATGCGAAAATTGTTCAGAAAGCCCGTAAAAATAACGAAGCGCCCAATTACAAAAACGGTGCAAAAGAAATTATTTATATCGACCGTGAAAGCAATAAAATCATAACACCCGATACTACTTATGTTTTAGCGGAAGCTAACGACAGCACAGAAAATTACGATCAACAAGGTGAGTATCTCAATGGTTTCAACGGCTCGCAATCCGATCTGGAATACGCAGAACGCATTCGTCGTTTTCATAACCCCAGATATACAATCCATATCGGAGATCCCAATTACACCGACATATACTTCCTTAACAACAGTGACTGGAATGTATACGTTGATGGCACATATGCTTATGTAACACCTACATGGACAAACCCATACTGGTGGAATTATAATTACAGCCCTTATAGCAGCTGGGGCTGGGGCGGATACGGCGGATATTACGGCTGGAACAATTACCCATGGAGCTTCAACAACTATTACGGTTGGGGTGGATACGGATATGGATATGGTGGATTTGGGTTTGGCATGGGATACGGATACGGCGGATACTATGGATATGGCGGATATGGCGGATACGGTGGTTACTGGGACTATCCTTACTACGGATACGGTGGTGGTTACTACGGTGGATACTACGGTGGTGGATACGGCTATACTCAACGAAACTCTGCTCATAACGAGGCCAACAGACGTGCAAATTCATCCGTGGGTTCAAGCCGATTAAACAATTCCGGAAGTTCATCGAGAGTAATGAGTGGTGGCTACAACGGAGCATCCGGCAATCCATACACATCTATCAGTGGAACAGGTTCACGTGCACAATCAACAACAGGCACATCGGCACAAGGCGTTCGCTCAACAAGCAACGGATCACGTAGTGCTACCGCAGATTATAACGGAACAAGATCAAGCTATAGTCGTGGGAATGGTATCGGAGCAGTGAGAAACAGCACCGGCTCAAGAAGCGTCGTTAACAATAGCAACTATACATCAAGAGCTAACGGTTCAAGCTATGGTTCGGGATCATACATCAACACTCAACCACGCACTTCACGAAATTCAAATCAATTGAATTATAATACAACAAACAGCTCAACACGTTCAGGTTATTCAAATCAGGCACCTTCCCGCAGCAGCTATTCTACTGGAACAGCTACACGCAGCAGCTATTCAACCGGATCACCTACACGAAGCAGTTCCTACAGCACTTCTTCGAGCAATTCCGGATCACGCTCCTCTTCTCCAAGCTCTTACTCTACTCCAAGCAGTAGCAGTTACAGCAGTGGAAGCTCTTCAAGCTCGAGCAGTAGCAGTGGAGGCTCTCGCAGCTCAGGTGGCAGCTCGAGTGGTAGCTCATCAAGTGGCAGCAGAAGATAACAGATTGAATAAAGCAACTAGAGATAAATTGTTTACGTATTGAAAACAAATAAAATTCAACATATGAAAAAGATAATAGTAGCAGTGGCAGTAATCCTAAGCTGTTCAAACATAATTGCTCAAACAGAATACGATGCGTTGAAATATACGCAAAATGAGATTACAGGAACAGCCCGTTACATGGGTATGGCAGGTGCTTTTGGAGCATTGGGCGGCGATCCATCTGCTATCAAGGATAATCCCGCCGGACTGGGTATTTATCGGAAATCGGAATTGACCGGAACCCTGAATATAACCATGCAAAGTACCAATTCGAACTGGAAGTATAACGAAGGTGGCGTAACAAAAAGCTCATTTGCCAATGCAACCGACCCGTTCAAAATTGGATTCAATAACTTTTCGCTTGTATTTGCAAGCCCTACCTGGAGAAATGAATCAGGCGCAAGCGGTTTATTAAGTTCCAACTGGGCATTTTCGTTCAACAGATTGAAAAACTTCAATCGCACTGCAACTATCAAAAGCGGATCGTCTGCTTCGTCCATGACCGACTTCTTGTCGTATTTCTCTAATGGGCTCAGCGAAGCCGATTTATCCGGAACAAACATGCAAAGTGGAAGTGCATACGACAATTATGATGTCCCATGGATTTCCGTTTTAGCTTACGAAGGATATTTAATCAACCCCGGAACCGGCGTAAATAGCTGGGAATCATTATTAGCACCTGGAGAAACTGTAAAACCATCCTTTACGTTGAGCGAACAAGGATTTGTAGACGAATACTCATTAGGCTGGGCGGGCAACTTTAATAACGTATTCTACCTTGGAACAACACTGAATTTATTACGTGTCGATTATTCGATGTTTAGTCAATATGGAGAAGAATTCAGTGGCTTAGGGGGTATGAGCCTAAACAACACAATATCTACAACAGGATCTGGATTCAACTTAAAAATTGGTGCTATCGTTCGCCCAACCGATTACTTACGCTTCGGATTGGCTGTACATACGCCCACAATGTATTCATTGGAAGACAATTACCAGTCAACATTAAACTTCGACACTCAAAATAGAGGTTCAGTATCCACTCCAACCGATGGGTATAATAACTTCAAAATTCAGGGACCAATGCAAATTAATGCAAGTGCTGCCGCTGTAATTGATAAGAAAGGTATTATTAGCGTAGAATACGACTTTAGTAATTATACCGGAACGAAGTTTATGGACGAAGAAGGAAGTACTCAAATCTACACCGAGGATAATGCAAGAATACCAAACACTTTAAATAACGTTCACACCATAAAAGTTGGTGGAGAATACAAGGTAACGGATAACTTCTCACTTCGTGCCGGATTTGCAAACTCAAGCAGTGCAACCAAAGCAGATGGTGGAAAAATAATGGTTCTGAACACAACACGCACCGATACAGAATACTTATTACACAACGGTACGAATTACCTGACTGCAGGCTTTGGATATAGAGAAGCCGGTTGGTTTATCGATTGCGCTTATGTTCACAAAAACCTGGATCAAACATTTATGCCGTACAACTCAAATTTACTATCAAGTAATTTGGCTGTAACACCTGCCACAATAACTACAAAGACCAACAATATATTGGTCACACTAGGATTTAAGTTTTAAACCTAAAGCCTCCGTTTTCACAACGGAGGCTTTTTTTTTGAACCATACAGAAGATCATTTGGTTAAACAAAGTTTTTTGTTTAATTTTGCATTCAACGCAATTTTAAACACCGAATATGAGAAAGTATATAACCATTTTGGCTGTAATTATTTACAGCGCATCGTCAATGGCTCAAACTGAATTTGATGCATCTAAATTTCTACAAACAGATATTAACGGAACTGCAAGATATATGGGCATGGCAGGCTCCCTCAGTGCAGTTGGAGGCGACGCCACAGCTATCAAAGATAATCCTGCAGGAATTGGTCTTTACAAAAATTCCGAGTTTATGGCCACCGGGAATATGCAACTTCAAAAATCGAAAGCCAACTGGTACAGTGGCACCGGCTTTTTCTCACAATCCAACATCGGGCTCAACAGCTTCTCATTCGTTTTGGTTCCGTCATCGCTGAAGAAACAAAGCAAGGACAAAAAAGACAAGAAGCGAAAACGGGAAAGCATGTTCTCGCAAAGTTTTTCGCTAAGCTACAACAAACTAGCAAATTTCAATCGTAAGTTGTTTATTGGTAGTAACGACAACGCCACTCAAACATCCATCAGTGACTATATTGCCTACAACACCGGCAATATAAAAGGCACTGACTTAGGAAGCAGTAGTGCTTATCAAAACGACAACGCACCATGGATATCGGCGCTGGCTAACAAAGCCGGACTTATAACGGAAATTCCAGGTGCCAACGAGAGCACATGGGTATCATCGCTCGGTAATGCCGAAAAAATAACACCCTCTTACTACGCTTCTGAAAAAGGATCCTTGAACGAGTTCTCATTGGGTTGGGCGGGCAGCTACAATAATTTCATTCACCTAGGCCTCACTGCCAACATCCAGACCCTGAATTATTCTTGTGTTGGTAAATACTCAGAGACATTTGAATTTGGCGGGACTATGGATTTAAAAGACAGCATCAGCACCAAGGGAACCGGCATCAACTTCAAATTAGGTGCAATAGTTTGTCCAAATGAAAATTTCAATATTGGGCTTTCTGTTCAATCGCCTACTGTTTACGCATTGAAAGACAACTCAAACGGACAAATCAACACCGACAGAGGAACACCCGGTTCATTTAGCACACCGCTGGCCATTGTAGAATATAAACTCCAAAAAATGGTGCAATTCGGAATTAGCGCAGCTTATATTTACGGTGACAAAGGTCTGGTTAGCGCTGGAGTTGATTACGCGCTCAATTCGCGCGCACGTCTTAAAAGCCAGTCGGGAGATGCACTTTATTACATGAACGAAAACCAGGCAATAAAAGACAATTTGAAAAATATCCTTCGGTTCAAAATCGGAGGAGAGTTCAATATCAACGAAAATGTTACAGTGCGTGCCGGACTTGCCTACACCACCAGATCGACCGACAAAGATGCAACTGAATTTTTGAGACAAAACACAAAAAGAATAGACACGCAATACTTTATTGACAGTGGAAACCTCTACGAATCGGTTGGTGCCGGTTACCACACCAACAAATGGTCAGTGGACATAGCATTTACCAATAAAAATCTGAGCGAAACATTCTATCCGTATAACGACAATGACTTATCAAACAAGAACACTGCCGGAACCGTAAAAACATCCATAAACAACATTGTGGTTTCGTTTGGTTACAAACTATAGAATATCATTTCACCCCTTATTTATACCCATAAAGGCCGACGAAACAGTCGGCTTTTATGGTTTAAATAGCAGCAGTTTGGGGCATTTTCACAAGCTTAGTTCATCTATTGGCTATTCGGCTCAAAAAATGTACCTTTGCACCTCAAAATAATAACTACAGATTACTCACTACCTACAACAAATGAGCTTACATTCCGAAATTAAACGTCGCCGTACATTTGCCATTATCAGTCACCCCGATGCGGGAAAAACAACCCTTACCGAAAAACTTTTGCTTTTTGGTGGTGCAATTCATGTGGCCGGTGCCGTAAAATCGAACAAGATAAAAAAAACAGCTACCTCCGACTGGATGGAGATTGAGAAACAACGTGGTATTTCGGTGGCTACATCGGTAATGGGTTTCGAATACCGCGATTATAAAATAAACATTCTGGACACGCCCGGTCACCAGGATTTTGCCGAAGACACCTACCGTACGCTTACGGCTGTTGACAGCGTAATCATCGTGGTGGATACTGCTAAAGGGGTGGAAGCCCAAACGCGAAAACTAATGGAGGTATGTCGCATGCGCAACACGCCGGTAATGATTTTCGTGAACAAAATGGACCGCGAGGGAAAAGACGCTTTCGACTTGCTGGACGAACTGGAGGCAGAACTGGGCATCAATGTACGCCCGCTTAGCTGGCCCATCAATCAGGGTTTTTCATTCAAAGGAGTGTACAACATTCACAAACAAAGTCTGGATCTTTTCACACCCAGCAAACAATCCATCAGCGAATCGGTCGCATTTTCGGACATTAATAGTCCCGAATTGGAAAACTACGTGGGAAAACACGATGCCGAAAAACTTCGTGAGGACATGGAGTTAATCAACGGCGTTTATTCTGAGTTTGACATCCAAAAATACCTTGCCGGTCAACTGGCACCCGTATTTTTTGGTAGTGCGCTGAATAACTTCGGCGTAAGAGAACTGCTCGACTGCTTTGTGGAAATTGCTCCTTCTCCCCGACCAATACACACGCAAGAACGTGAGATTGATCCATACGAAGAGGCTTTCTCGGGCTTTATCTTTAAAATCCATGCCAATATGGATCCAAACCACCGCAGTTGTATTGCTTTTGTAAAAATATGCTCCGGAAAATTTGAACGTAACGTCAACTACAAACATGTCCGTCACGGCAAAATGATGCGTTTCTCCAGCCCTACGGCTTTTATGGCTCAGAAAAAAGAAACGGTTGACGAAGCTTACGCCGGCGATATTGTAGGTCTACCCGACACTGGGAATTTCAAAATCGGCGACACACTGACCGGTGGTGAAATGCTGCACTTCAAGGGCATTCCAAGTTTCTCGCCCGAGATGTTTAAATATATTGAAAACGCCGATCCAATGAAAACCAAACAATTGGAAAAAGGTGTGAACCAACTGATGGACGAAGGTGTAGCACAGCTATTTACCAATCAGTACAACGGTCGTAAGATTATCGGAACGGTAGGTCAACTTCAGTTTGAAGTAATTCAATATCGCCTGCTACACGAATACAACGCGCAATGTCGTTGGGATCCTATTTCATTGTACAAAGCTTGTTGGATAGAGAGCGATGATGCCGAAGAACTGGAAAATTTCAAGAAACGCAAGGCGCAATATATGGCGAAAGACAAAGAGGGACGCGACGTGTTTCTTGCCGACTCGGGTTACGTATTGCAAATGGCTCAAAACGATTTCAAAAAAATACGATTCCATTTCACTTCTGAATTTTAGAATTGGTTTATTGGGAAATGGTTTATTGGTTATTAGTTAACTAATCACGATTAGACGAATAGAATAAACAAGCGATTACTTAAAAAACACAAATTGAATTATAAACATTTTAAACATTCCCTTATGAGTAAAATTAAAAATATCTTGGTATTACTTTTGGCAGCAGTTGTAATTGTTTATATGTACATGCCGGTGCTGAATTTTCGTTTTTTGAGTTTCCCTATACTTATCATGTTCCTGATAGTGGTATGGATAGTGCTCGACAATCTGGCTAGCATTCAAACACTGGGCAATCAGGTTAACGGTCAGCAACAGTTACCGAAACTCAAGTCGGCAAAAATTCCGGCTATACTTCTGGGTATCTTATTTCTATACATTACCGTTGTGCCGGCAGTTACCACCTGGGCCGTTTTCAGAACGGAGAAATACCGCAGTCTGATTGGCAATATTGAAACAGGCAAAGAACTTTCGAGCCATATGTTACCCATCTCCATCGACAAAATTCGTGTGGTAGATCAATCATTGGCCGAGCTATTGGGCGACAAAGTTCTTGGTTCGCAATCCGCTTTGGGCAGCCAGGTAAGACTCGGTGCTTTCAACATCCAGAAAGTGGGCAATGATCTTTATTGGGTAGCTCCCCTCCTACACTCCGGGTTCTTTAAATGGCAAAAAAACATTGAAGGAGCTCCCGGCTATGTAATGGTGAATGCCTGCAACGAGCGCGATGTAAAGCTGGTGCAGGAAGTAAGTGGCAAAAGCATACGCATAAAGTATCAATCGGAAGCTTATTTCTTCGATAACCTGGAACGCTATCTATACTTCCATGGCTACTGGAATGTAGGATTGACCGATTATTCGTTCGAAATTGACGATGCCGGAATTCCATTCTGGGTAGTTACAAAATACAAAAAGACCATTGGTTTTGGTGGCGAAGAAGCGCAAGGCGTAGTGATTGTAAATGCCGAAACCGGCGACATCAAAGAATATTCACTGAACAGCGTACCCAAATGGGTGGACCGTGTACAACCGGCCAGCTTTGTGGAAAAACAACTTAACGACTGGGGCGAATTTGTAAAAGGCTACTGGAACTTCTCGAACGAAAACAAACTGCAAATCACCGAATCGGTTTCGTTGGTATACGGCGACGATAATGAGGCGTATTGGTACACCGGACTAACTTCGGTAGGTGCCGACGAGTCGACTGTTGGGTTTGTATTGGTAAACACGCGTACCAAGAAAGCCATCTGGTACAAACAAAGTGGTGCTACCGAATTTGCAGCGCAAAAATCGGCTACCGGCAAAGTACAGGAAAAAGGCTTCTCGGCTTCGTTACCGATTCCCTACAATATCAACAACATCCCAACCTATGTTATCACTCTGAAAGACAATGGTGGACTGGTAAAAATGTACGCCATGGTGGCAATAGAAGATTATACAATAGTAGGTGTGGGCAATACCCTGCGCGAAGCATTGATGGCGTATAAAAACGCCTTTAATATGTCGGGAAATAAGATCAATGCCAAAAGCAAAACCGAGAAAAAGATAATCCAATCGGTGGTTACCCGTATCAATGGCGACGTAAAAAATGGTAATACATACTATTATTTCACGCTGCGCAATTTACCTAAAGTATTTATCGGCTCGTCACAAATATCCAACGATTTTCCGGTAACTGCTATTGGCGACAGTGTAGCCATTACCTTTGACAATGATAATCAGGATGTAGTGGATGTGTCAACTTTTAAGAACAAAACAGTTTCCAGGTAATTACGAACTTCATATAGTAGTGCGCCCAACTTTAGGATCATCCTGAAGTTGGGCGTTTTTTTTTATTCTATTTCGTACAATAACTGTCGTTTTAAGATATAGAAGCAAACATATTCCATCTATCTCTCTCCTAGGTTCAGACAAACTTCGCCTAAAAAAGGAGAAATACATCATAACCCTTCTGTAATTTTAGTAAATATTCAGAGTTCAAACGTCCTTCTACATCTGTGCCTGTCAGAAGAAAGCTATGATTCGCGGACAAAAAAAAAATTGCTTGGAAAACAATTTTCTTGCATTAAATTTGCTAATTATCTAAAATATTGCGTTTTAAGTAATTTTTATGTTGATAAAATTATGACATAATGTTTAATTTTAAAATTCATTTGTCATAGATTATCCAAATTCTAAATAGATGCACAAAAAAAGTTTTCTCTGTTTAGCTAAAAAATACTAATATATGTATAGTTTAGTGTGAATAATATTTAAATTTATAGACGATTAAGCAAATATGTAATCAATTCAATATTGTAAAGTGCATCATTTTAATCCTATCACAAATACAAATGTAGCATTTATTACCACACAGCACAAGATTACACTAAACGAATCAATTCATTTATTTAGCATCCGACTTCCTGGATAAGAATCACATCTACCACATAAAATACTAATAAAAAGATATTTACATATTTAAAGACTCCAAAAACACAACTTTCTTCTTTGAATATCCCCACCTACTCTATTTCGAGGCACCAGAAAATACATGTAGTATTTTTTACTACATAGTCAGCAATTAATTACTACACAAAAACACTCCACAATTCACTACGATTTTGTCCGTTACTTTGACTCAGACAAAACAACAATGCAATTTTCCATTTTTTGGAATCTGCCTCACTATTTTTCAAAACAAAAAAAGTATGAACAAATTTCTTTTATTAACAACAATTATTCTCGTATCCCTCTTGAGCTTCTCATGCAGTACGGATGCAACAATCACCGATCCGGCAATGGGTGTATCCGAAGACTCTACCGCGCTACAACTAGCAAGAAGACGTGCAACAACTCTAACTGTTTCAGCAAGCACTTTAAATATTGCAGAAACAGCTGCCAGTACAGCCAGTTTTACCATCAGTTCCAATACTAACTGGAGCGCAAGCAGTGACCAAACATGGTTAACAGTAAGTAATACAACCGGCTCGAACAGCGCCACAATTACCGTAACGGCAGCTGCAAATCCATTAAGCGTAACACGCTCGGCAGTAATAACTGTTTCGGCTACCTATGCAACTGCTAAGAAAATAACCATCACGCAGGCAGCAGCCGCAGCAGCTACTACAACCACTGTAACAAGTGGATCTCCTTACACGCTTTCCGCTCCGATTGCTTTGGATGGCAAAAGCAACATGACCATCAGCTATCTGGAAATCACAAATCCAAACGGACATTGTATCAAACTATCCAACTGTTCGAACATTACCATTCAGTATTGTAAATTAGGACCTTCGAAAGGTGAAGGCGTTTTTCTGTCGAATTGCACCAACATCACTGTTAGAGATTGTTCGATGGAATATGTAGAAAGTGGTGTAGTAGCCGACATCGGTAGTGCCATCAAAGTAATTTACAACGATATTAAAAATGTTCAGGGACCAATGCCACGCGGACAATTAGTACAATTTGGCGATGTTAACGGTGCTGGTTCCAGTATTAGCTACAACGTAGGCGAAAATATTTTGGGACAAAGCTACCCCGAAGATGCGATTAGTCTTTGCAGATCGAACGGTACAGCCACAAGCCCAATACAAATTGTTGGTAACAAAATACGCGGTGGTGGCCCTTCAACCTCAGGCGGTGGAATTATGTCGGGTGATTTGGGTGGTTCATATGTACTTGTAAAAGATAATATTTTAGTCAACCCCGGTCAATATGGACTGACTGTTTCGAGCGGCCATGATATTGAAATAAGCAACAACAAAATCTATTCGGCAAAATTAGCATTTAGTAATGTTGGTCTTTCGGCTTACAAACAATACGACATTTCTACTTACAATATCACGATTTCGAACAATGCCGTAAACTTCACCAATAAAGACGGTGTATTGAATGATATGTGGAATGCCAATAACTGTGGAACAGTGGTCGGTTGGAGTACCAATTATCACGATTCGAACGTTACCGCATCGATATTACCAACCGTTATGATGGGTGGTGCATTGCAAAGAGCCATCGATTCGAAAAAATAAATCTTTCTCTCATTTATGAGCAATCAATAGGCCGACTTCACAGAGTCGGTCTATTGTTGTTTTTAGGCCTTCGTTTACTACTACTTACAACACTCGATTTTCCACCTGTTTTCTTCAACTTTTGTTTGTGAGTTATGATTTGAACCACCAATACAATAATTATAACCAAAAAGATAAAACCCACCAGCCACCCCAACCAGTATCCGAATCCCATCACCGCACTATCATCATATCCATTCATCATTCGGTTTTAGTTTATCATTCAATAAAAAATGCTTGCTTTCTCTGTTTACAAAAATACGGCACAGAACAACCTCCTTTGTTACACTTTTCTTTGTAAAACTTACATCATTCATTGGTTTTTAGGGAGAGGAGGAGCGCAAAATGATTTGTAAGTTAGAGATACAGTGCATTCTGTGCAATTGACTATTTTACTGATTGTCAATAAATAGTTGAAGGATTTATTGGGCAAGTTAATTTAAGTGCGTACATTTGGAGTGACAAAAGATCTCTCATTACACGCAAAAAACAACCAAACGCTACAAATAAAAAAAGAACATGGATAAAGACTATTTTCTTCTCAAAGATAAGATTAAAGAAATCGAATCTAATTTTATTAAAAATGGTTGGATTTATGCGTATTCCAATAGTTCAAAAGATGACGACCAATCTGGAATATACTGTTGTTTAATAAACAAAAGTGAGAAAGAAAAATACGAAAATCGTCATGACTGGCCTTTATCAATAGGTTGTGAAGGAAAACCAACAATCTATGGAGACAAAACATATAAAACATATGATACTGAAGGACTAGAACCATTTCTTTTCCGCAGAGTTTTCACATTAGCTGACAGGTATGAAAGATATTTTGATGTTTCGGAAGAGTTTGTGCTTTACTTTAATCTTTACGAACAAGGTGAGAATAAACAAAACAGAAAGTATTATTTTATCAACGAAATCGGTGATCTTGATGAAGTTATTATAATAGAACCGGAAAGCGTAAAAGTCAAATTAAAATACCTAAAAGAGTATATTACAATACGTGATATGAATTTTATTGTTTGCTATGATTTTATGAGATTAATTCCCATAGCCTCGAATAATTGGCAAATAAAGTTCTTTGATAAGACATTTAAATCCTCTAATTACGTTTATAATCACCTTGTACGTTTTGTTATGGGGGAGATACAAAGTTGGATCATAGGAAATGTATTTATTGCTGGCAATGATGAAAAGAAAACTTATTTTGATTTTGACGAACGAAAATATGAAGATTTTATAATTGGCTATAATGAGAATGGAGATGAATTATATGAAGATTGTTCAAAAACAAATGAAAAATACTTCAAAGTAACTTATTTTAAAAAAGCAGTACTTGATAAATATTACAATGAACCCAATAGATATAAAGTTGATGGGTTCACCATAAAATCTAAATTTTTCACTTTAAAAATTGACAATAATGTTGAAGACTATGTTCCTGTATTCTTAGTTGAACTTGGATATTTACCGTTTACAGAACAGCTTCATTGGAAACAACACAATATACCTCCACAAATTGGAATGAATATAAGTAGAACTTATTACAAAACTATGATTGAGGGAAACTGGGGTGAAGAATCTGAAATTCCTGATTTATACTTCAAGTCAAAATATCGAGATTTCAACAAAAACTGGGAAAAGAAATTTGGTTGGAAATTTTACAAGACTTTAGCAAAAGAAGATGAACATATATTTACAGCTCTTCATATTCCAACTACAAACAATATAAAATCATTCTGCGAACAAGTTCTAGCAATAGTAAAATTAACGATAGATCGACTTAATGAAAAAGAATTTGGAAAAAATATTGAATTAGAAAAAAATGACAAGGGAATCACTAAACTTGAAAAGTTTCTAAAATATAACGAACTCAATTTACCTGACATGTTCGAGTTTTTACGCAATCTTCAGAGTCTACGTTCTGGATTAATAGCACATAGCTTTAGTGAATCAGACATTTATTGCAAAAAAGCTATCGACTATTTTAAAATTAACAAAAAGGATTACAATATTGTTGCAAAGGATATATTTGTAAAATCTATAAACACCCTGAATACTTTAGAAAATCACTTTTTAAAAGAAGAGTCGAGAAAAGAGGACGTTTATCCCTTGTTATAAAATAAACAACCCTTCCCCCTTCGGGTACTTCCTCCCGATAAATCGGGATGTTCCACTTCCAAAAGGGAAGATCATGCAAGTTCTAGGATTTACTCGTAAAAAGAGAGATGTATTCATTTATTGCACCTTGCACTTTTATAATACTATTACTTGTAACTACAGTCAGACTTACAGGCTGTCCCCTTTCAAGGGGACGAGCGTAGCGGAGGGGTTTTTTACTAAACCACGGAAACAAAAAAACTCGGCGTTGAAACATATTCACTCGACCTCGAGATAATTTTACTCGCTGTTGAGTAAAATTATCTCAATCGTGAGAAGTGTTTACTCAAATTTGAGAAAAAATTACTCGACATCGAGAAAAAACTACTCAACAGTGAGTGATTTTACCTCGGCATTGAGTAAAATTTACTTGAATTTGAGAAAAATTTACTCGACACTGAGTAAATTTTTCTCAAATTAGGGTCTTTGACGTCCAATGACAGAAAAACGTCACTCCTTTTCGGGAGTGACGCTTTTGTTTACCTGTAAATAACCCTCAAGGGTTATTGTTGTTGATTTTTTTTCTTAGATTTAGCGATATATCGCTTTTGCAAATCTTCGAAAATAGCTTCGGAACCCGGCACGTTTACGCGGCTAGCTCCTCTTA
This sequence comes from Paludibacteraceae bacterium, assembly GCA_942493025.1. Taxonomy (GTDB): domain Bacteria; phylum Bacteroidota; class Bacteroidia; order Bacteroidales; family Paludibacteraceae; genus Paludibacter. The sequence continues at coordinate 486,907 of OW818663.1, read as the reverse complement.
CCGAAGCATAAAACACCAATGCGGCATCGTAGGCCTCACTTCCGGCTACCATCATAGTGTCTTCTACGGCACGTTGCAATGTTGATACTTGTTTTAGAATAGTACTCAAATCCTGAAATAGTTTTAAATCCTTTCTTCCTTCCGGTAGATCGAGATAAGTAGGAACTAAAGTTGGGTTGGTGGAAGCATACTCCAACGACTTTTCGACAAAGGCTTGCGACTTATCCCCCAGTTTATACAATTCTTTCCGGTCTTGTCCGGTCAGATTAAAGATAAGAATACCGGCTAGTGAATTATTCACTGCTGTTAGCTGATTGAGAATATCGGCCATATTTTGAGCCGGGATCTCAGTTGAAATTAAATTTTCTTGACTCATTGTTTTTTAGTTTTAAAGTGTAACAAATGATATTTATTTAACCGGCAAAGGTTATTTACAAGTAGAATGAAGTATTAGCTTACAAGTAATTATGTATACTATTGAGGTAGCAAATATAAATGCTTACTTTATCATTTTCAAGCTGTTTGGCTCAAATTGTAGGTTTTTAAAAAACTTTATTCTATGTTGTGCAAATAAGGGTCTAATTTCGGGCTACTTTTTGGAGTAATTACTACAACAGTTAAATATTTTCAAATAAAACCCAGAAACAATAGCTCATACTACATTCAAAATAAACATAAATAAAAACACAAATGACATCTTAGTGTTATCTAAACACGGATTTGTAAGTGTTTATAAATATTCGCTTTTGAAACAAATAAATTGCATATATTTGCAAAATAAAATCAGAGATTTTTCTTAATCACAAAAAAAATGTACTCCTAACTATTTTTCTTACCCTAATCATGAAACGCTTACAGCTACTATTCATCGCGGTCGTTCTTTCACTGTCGCTAGTTGCCCAAACAAAAAAAACTGTTCAAGCACTCAATATCAGTACTCCTCTAACCATCGATGGAATACTGGACGAACCGGTATACAAACTGGCTGCTCCGGCCAAAGACTTTGTGCAACTGCAACCGCACAATGGGAAGCCGGCCATGCAACCCACCGAAGCTTATTATTTTTACGATCAATCGGCCATATACGTAGGTGCTATGCTCCACGACAGTGCTCCGGACAGTATTTTCAACTATATGACTGAGCGGGATAACACGGGTATGGCCGACTATTTCGGGGTGTATATCGACCCCTACAATCAGGGACAGTTGGCCTATGGATTTTTCATAACTCCTGCCGGTGTGCAAGTGGATATAAAAGCTGTAAAGAGCGATGGCGACAGCGAAGATGGGAACTGGAATGCGGTGTGGGAGAGCAAAACACGCATAACTGACAAAGGCTGGGTAGTGGAAATGCGTATTCCGTTTTCGGCTTTGCGGTTTTCGGAAAAAGCGAATAAAACGTGGGGGCTCAACATGTTTCGAAACATAAGACGCTACAGTTCCAATAATTCGTGGAACTTAGTGGATAGAAATGTATCGGGTTTTATTCATCAGGAAGGGCAACTGGAAGGCATTAAAGATGTAAAGCCACCGGTTCGTTTGTCGTTCAGTCCGTATTTATCTACCTATCTGGAATCGAAAAAAGGCAGCAAAGCAGACTTTCTGTACAAGGGTGGACTGGATTTGAAATACGGTATCAACGAAAGCTTTACACTGGACATGATGCTGATTCCCGACTTTGGGCAGATACAGTCGGACGATAAAAAACTAAACCTCTCGCCCTACGAATTGTATTACAGCGAAAAACGACAGTTTTTTACCGAAGGCACAGAACTCTTCAACCGTGGCGGTATTTTCTATTCGCGCCGAATAGGTTCATCGCCAAAATTCTCGGCCAACAACTCACTCAAAGAAAATGAAGTGATTGATTACAGTCCCAGCGAAACGCAACTGATCAATGCCACAAAAATTTCGGGGCGAACAAACAAAGGCTGGGGAATAGGCGTGCTCAACGCCATGTCGTTAGGTTCTAACGCGCAGGTAAAAGACACGCTCACGGGCAAAGAGCGCAATGTGTCGGTGCAACCGTTTACCAACTACAACGTGACAGTGGTGGACAAATCGTTGAAAAACAATTCTTATGTGAGCCTTATTAATTCCAATGTCACCATGTTTGGCAATCCGTTCCGGGCCAATGTTACCGCCACCGAGTTTCAAATTCGCAACAAATCAAAAACCTATGCCCTCACCGGAAAAGGTGCCATCAGCTTCCGTGGCGATAGCATCTACGAAACAGGCTACTATGCCAAACTCGGAGTGGAGAAAAACAAGGGCAAACTGCAATATGGAATTTCGCAAAATATGATTACCGATACATACAACCCGAACGACCTGGGGTACCTGCAGCGCAACAACCAGATGACTACCGAGGCATGGATTTACTATCAGATTATCGAACCGTTTTGGATTATTAGAGAATGTAACGGAAATATATGGGGAGATCACAACCGAATGTATAACCCCAACACCTTGTACGACAATATAACCGGTGGAAATCTAAATGTTACATTCAAAAACAATTATAATTTCAATTTCAATGGTTATTATAATATGGATCGGTACGATTATTACGAAACACGCGTGAAGGGTCGTTTTTACAAGTTTGCACATTTTTATTCGTACAACCTGAACTTAAGCACGGATAGTCGCAAGCCACTGAGTCTTTATTTCCATTATGGACATGCCAAACAGCCCACCTCCGATCAATACCAGAATTCCGGAGATTTCCAGGCCACCATGCGCCTCGGACAACGTCTGCAATTTGATTATATGTTTAGCGTAAGCAGCACCACCAACGGAGTCGGCTTTGTGGATAAAAACAGTTCGGGAAGCTCCATAACATTTGCCAAACGGAATGTGAACAGTCTGGAAAACGTAATTTCAACATCGTATGCTCTGAGCAATAAAGCGAGCATAAATCTCAGAGCCCGTCATTACTGGTCGAGTGCTAAAAACAATATATACTACCAATTACAGCAAGATGGCAGCTTATTGGAGGATCCTACCTATACCCAAAATATGGATCAGAACTACAATGCTTTTACAGTGGATATGATGCTGAAATGGAACTTTGCTCCGGGGTCGGAACTTGTGATGGCGTGGAAAAATACTGCCTTTGCCGATCAAAACAGAGTGGAAAACAATTACTGGAGCAACCTGCGCAACACCTGGCTCAACCAGTCGAACAGTATATCGGTAAAAGTACTGTACTATATCGATTTCAATAGCCTGAAAAAGAAAAAAACAACATAATCCGGGGTCATTTATATCAATAGATTTCCCATTTATATCAATAGCCGTCCCATTTATGTCAATAGCCGTCCCATTTATGGGACGGTTGAGAATCAGCAAAAATATTGGCTTTAGCCAAATTGTATTTAGGATTTGGCTAAAGCCAATATCAGAACCTCCTTTTTTATACCCTCCAGCTAAAGCAGGAGGCAATTAAAGCAGGAGACAATTAAAGCAGGAGGCAATTAGAAACAAACATTTATCCATTCTACCGCAACCATATGAGAGCCTACCTACTCCTGATACTTTGCACCTGCACCCTTATGACAACAGGACAAAACCCAACCATATACAAAACCGCCACGCTCGAAATAGACTCCATAGCGCCTAATACATACGTACATCGCACCTATCTGAGCACCAAAGAATGGGGAAATGTGGCCTGCAACGGAGCCGTTTATGTCAACAAGGGTGAGTCGGTAGTGTTCGACACTCCTACAACCGATTCGGTCAGCGCAGAACTGATTTCGTGGATAAAGGCGCGCACCCACAGCCGCATCAAAGCCATAGTGGTCAATCATTCACACGAAGATTGCCTTGGTGGGCTAGCCGTTTTTCATAAAGCCGGTATACCATCCTATTCTTCTAAACGGACGCAAACATTTACCCGTAACGACACCGTCAATAAACCCGTCGTGCCGCAGCATGGTTTTACGAAAGAACTGATACTAAGGATAGGCGGAACAAGCATTATCAACTACTTCCCCGGCGAAGGACATACCCGCGACAATATCGTGAGTTATATTCCTGCCACAAAAGTGCTCTTTGGCGGCTGCATTATCAAAGCACTGGGTTCGGGCAAAGGCAACCTGGCAGAAGCCAATGTAACTACCTGGACTGAATCGGTGCGGAATGTAAAACAAAAATTTCCAACTGCTGTTATAATTATTCCCGGACACGGCGCGTATGGTTCTCGCTCCTTACTCGACTATACAATTAAAATGTTCAGGAAATAATTCAATATGTTTACTATCGAACAAGTAAAGGCAGCCCACGCTAAGGTAAAAAGTGGCGCAGATTTTCCTGCTTATGTACAGGATTTAATTCGGCTGGACGTAAAAAGTTATGATATCTATGTGACCGATGGCCATGGCGAATATCATGGCGAAAAGAATTACAGTATCCGGTCTGCTGCCGGTTACACGGCATTAAATATTGTGGGCAGCAGCAACGCGGAAGCATTCAGACACAATTTGAAAATGCATCAACAAGGCAAAACAGACTACGCAACCTTTTGTCGGGATGCAGCCAATGCCGGTGTGGAAAAATGGACGGTTGATATGCAGGAAATGACCTGCACCTATTACGACAAAGCCGGAAACAAACTGGTGACCGAAACAATCCCTGTTGTATAAAAACGTAGAGACGCACAGCTGTGCGTCTCTACTGTTCTGCGAAATATCAATTAATCTCAATCACTCGCATTGGTTTTGGTTTAGCTTCTTCCTTTTTCGGAATGCTAACCTTCAAAATGCCGTTTTCGTAGTTTGCCGAGATACGTTCGCCATCAGCCGTTTGTGGTAAGGTAAATGATCGGCTGAACGATTGATAGCTAAACTCCCGCTTGGTATACTGTTCCCCTTCTTTTGTTTCGTTCTCCGTTTTCTTTTCCGACAAAATGGTCAGCATCTCGTGGTTTAATTCCAGTTTGAAATCACTTTTATCAAAACCGGGTGCAGCAACTTCTACTTCATAGGCATCGGCTGTTTCCTTTATATTTACCGATGGTAAAGTAGTATTGGTAGGTGAAAAATTGCGGTTTGACCAATCGAATAAATCTCCTTCAAAAAGACGGTCAAACACCGATGGAACTTGATTTGAAAATCTTACAAGTGACATAATTGTGTCCTCCTAATTTTTAAATTAAACATTAAGTGAATGATTATAATTAGGATTTTTCAAAAGCTGTGCCAGTTCAAATTCAATGAAAAATTGTCAGCATCCGGGCATCTACCCTGACAATTATACAGCTATACATCAACACAATAACCGCAAAATATCAGTCTAAAACACAAAAAAAACTCATTCTCAATTTGATACTATCGAGAATGAGTTTTTTATAAAACAGCAGAGAAACTGAAAAAATGTCACTCCTGTTATTCCCAGTTTAATATCACTTTTCCACACTCGCCACTTTCCATCACATCAAAACCTTTTTGGAAATCAGTCATTTCAAAACGGTGGGTAATAACCGGCGTAAGATCAATACCGGTAATGAGCATTTGCTCCATCTGATACCAGGTTTCCCACATTTCACGACCGTAAATACCTTTCAGAGTCAGTGCTTTGAAAATAATTTTATCCCACTGCACAGTGGTAGTATTAGGCAAAATGCCCAAAAGTGCTATTTTAGATCCATTGTACATGTTCTCTATCATGCTTTCGAAAGCAATGGGCGATCCCGACATTTCCAGCCCAATATCAAAACCATGCATGTTCAAACTTTTGATAGCACCTTCTACCGTCTCACCCTTTCGGGGATTAATCGTCATGGTTGCTCCCATTTTCTTTGCTATCTCCAGGCGGTAGTCGCTCAAATCCGAAACAACGATATTGCGTGCTCCTGCAAATTTACAAATAGCTGTTGCCATAGTCCCGATAAGTCCGGCACCGGTAATCAGCACATCTTCGCCAATCATCGGAAACGATAAAGCGGTATGCGTGGCATTACCAAACGGATCCATGATAGAGGCCACTTCGTCGGACACGCGGGCATCCAAATGCACCACATTCTGAGCCGGCAAGGATAAATATTCAGCAAAAGCACCATCGCGGTTCACACCTATCCCAACCGTATTTTCGCACACGTGCAACTTACCACGTCTACAATTGCGGCAGTGTCCACAGGCAATATGACCTTCGCCGGTTACACGGTCGCCAATACGGATATTTCGGACTCCATGACCCTTATCCACCACCACACCCACATATTCGTGACCAATGGTCATAGGCGTTTTAATGGTGCGTTGCGACCAATCGTCCCATTTATAAATATGAAGATCAGTGCCACAAATAGCAGTTTTTTTTATTTTTATCAATACATCGTTTACACCCATATGCGGCATGGGCACGTCTTCCATCCAAATCCCTTTCTCGGGACGAAGTTTTACAAGGGCTTTCATATTATTGTTGATTGGTTAATTAGTTAATTGGTTGATTAGTTTGGTGGTTAATTGGTTATTTGATGAAATGACATAAAACCTTCGGAAATAATAACGCGAAGCGAATAACGCCGAACTTGCCTGCGGCAGGCAGGGGCAAATATCATGAGCGTAGCGAGTTAATATCACGAGCGTAGCGAGTTAATATCACGAGCATAGCGAACTTAAATAACCTTCATTTCTTTGCCTACCTTGCTAAACGCAGCAATACATTTATCCAAATGCGCCGGTTCATGCGCTGCCGAAATCTGAACGCGAATGCGTGCTTGTCCCTTTGGCACAACAGGAAAATAAAATCCGGTTACATAAATACCTTCGTCGAGCAAGCGAGTGGCCATGTCCTGCGACAATTTAGCATCGTACAACATCACCGCACAAATAGCCGATTCGGTAGGTTTGATATCAAAACCTGCCGCCTTCATTCGTTCAACAAAGTAGGCGGTATTTTTGTGCAGTTTATCCTGTAATTCATTGGTTTCATCCATCATTTCAAACATCCTGATGCCCGCAGCAGCGACCATAGGTGGAATAGAATTGGAAAATAAGTACGGACGTGAACGCTGACGAAGCAGGTCAATAATCTCTTTCTTCCCGGTTGTGAATCCACCTATCGCACCACCAAAGGCTTTGCCCAATGTTCCGGTGATAATCTCCACCTTTCCGCGAAGCTGGTAACGTTCGGTCACTCCCCTACCCGTTTCGCCCACCACACCTGCCGAGTGCGACTCATCCACCATCACCATGGCATTGTATTTTTCGGCCAACGCCACTATTTTATCCAACGGAGCCACATTGCCATCCATCGAGAAAACACCGTCGGTCACTATCAGTCTGAACCGTTGTGCCTGAGCCGCTTTCAACTGCTCTTCAAGGTCATGCATATCAGCATTTGCATAGCGATAACGTTGCGCTTTGCAAAGTCGCACACCGTCAATAATCGACGCATGATTAAGCGCATCCGAGATAATAGCATCCTCTTCGGTCAACAGCGGTTCAAAAACTCCACCATTCGCATCGAAGCAGGCAGCATACAAAATAGTATCTTCCGTTCCGAAAAAGCGGGCAATGGATGCTTCAAGCTCTTTATGAATATCCTGCGTTCCACAAATAAACCGCACCGACGAAACTCCGTACCCGTGAGTATCCAGTCCCTTTTTGGCCGCCTCTATCAGCGAAGGATTATTGGACAATCCCAAATAATTATTGGCACAAAAATTCAGCACCTCTTTTCCATCGGCTACGCGAATCGCAGCACCCTGCGGAGATACAATAATGCGTTCATTTTTGTACAATCCGGCCTGTTCAATAGTGGTCAGCTCTGTTTGCAAATGCAATTTAAATTCCTGATACATAGTTTAATTATTTAAATAATAATAATAAGCATTTATCTTGTCAGAAAAGACTAACTTCATGTGAACATTTTGTCTGATTCGATGAAACAAATGTAGTAAATTATTTGCAGATAAATTGAATAAAAATTCAAATAAAATTGAGATATGTAGACTATATAGATGAAAAAAGGCCATCTCTAGTGGAGACGACCTTTACTACTAATTTTAAACTAACAACAAAACTTATTTTTCATATATTAAAAAAATACAAATTTGGTTCATATGTAGTAATGAATGGAACAGACTTGTAACTTGTAACTCGTAACTTGTAACTACTATCGTTATGACAATTTTGACCGATAAGTAAATTTATATATCAATGGGTATATTTCGCAGGCAATACAAAATCCAAAAGCTGATTCGAGAAAAGCACAAACCCCGAAAACAGCTGTCAACGCGTACGCGGCAGCATCAAATCCGAAAAGGCTACTCACTAAAATCGAAACACTAAATACAAGTCCAATACGTGCTGCAAAAACTTTTGGCCCGGCATTAATAAAGCGTTCCTTCAATGCAAACCGTTTCACAAGGCTTTTTGAAAGGATGGTAAAGGCACTGTATTTCGAATTATTGGTGGCTCTCAGTAAAAAGTCAACCAGCAAAGTGCTTATGATAAACAAGTTGTTTGTCAACGCAAAAGCGATAAGAAATAGCACAGTGAACAGCCCATTAAGACGAGCAACTGTTTCATTGATTTTTTGATTGGAAATGGGGCAAATGGCATATGTTTTCATAATCTCTGTTTTTAAATTGATGTATTTGATTTGTACAATGCAAAGATACAAGGTAGAAAGTGGCTATAAAATACCATTTTAAGCGTATTTTATATACCATAAACAGGGTAGAAAAACACAAAAACAAGCGACGTTATTAATTTCCTAAATCATTTTTGTGTATCGTTACAAAAAAGTGTACTTTTGTGCTTCTATTCAAAGCTTATGACACAGGACAGCATGGTGCTCCGCACCGAAAATTTATTCAAAAAATACGGCAAACGAACAGTAGTAAACGACGTTTCTATCAATGTAAAACAGGGAGAAATTGTTGGATTACTAGGACCCAACGGTGCCGGTAAAACCACAACTTTTTACATGACTACCGGCTTGGTAACACCAAATTCGGGCAAGATATTTCTGAACGATGTTGAGATTACAAATTATCCGGTGTACAAACGCGCACAAAGTGGCATCGGATATTTAGCCCAGGAGGCTTCCGTATTCAGGAAAATGACCGTCGAAGACAATATCAAATCGGTATTGGAAATGACGAAGTTCACCAAAGCCGAACAAAAAGAAAAACTGGAGATACTTATTTCAGAATTTAATCTGGATCACGTTCGTAAAAATATCGGTGACAGATTATCGGGAGGTGAGCGGCGTAGAACTGAAATTGCACGCTGCCTGGCTATCGAGCCCCGCTTTATCATGCTCGACGAACCATTTGCCGGTGTGGACCCAATCGCGGTACAGGATATTCAGGACATCGTATGGAAGCTGAAGGATAAAAATATCGGCATACTTATAACCGACCACAACGTGGACGAAACACTGACGATTACTGACAGGGCTTATTTACTTTTCGAAGGACGAATTTTGTTCCAGGGCACTTCGCAGGAACTTGCCGACAACCCGGTGGTCCGTGAAAAATACCTCGGAAGAGACTTTGAATTGAAAAAGAAAACCAGGGTTTAAATTGATTCGTAACATAGGACATTTCAAACAATTATCGGTTTATATTGTTACTTAATTTCTGGCAAGATTATTGAACTGCATTTCATAGTCAAAACAAATATAAACCAATAAAATTAATTACTATGTTAGAAAATCTAATCAGTCTGGTAAAGGAAAACGCAAAAGAGGCCATTATCGACAATCCGGCCATTCCAAACGAACAAAATGATGCAGCTTGCGAAACAGCCGCCACTTCGATTTTTGACAGTTTAAAAAACATGGTCGGCAATGGTGGGCTGGAAAGTGTTACCCAGCTGCTCGGCAACAATGGTGCAGCCCAAGGTTCAACAGTGAACGAAATTTCGGGGAATGTAGCCGGCGAACTAATGAAAAAGTTCGGATTGGAAAACAGTGCCGCAAGTGGAATCGTTCAATCACTTATTCCTACTGTTTTAGGGCAACTTACTTCAAAAACAAATGATCCTAACGACAGCAGTTTCGATTTACAAGGTATTCTTGGCGCATTGACAGGTGGTGATACCGGCGGAATTTTCGGTAAGCTGAAAGGGCTTATCGGATTATAGACCAGCCTACAAATTACAAAATCAACCTGTGTCCTGTTTATTAAACATGCCACAGGTTTTTTTATACATACAAAAGATCATTCGAGGAATTAAACAGAAAGACTAAATAAATTTTGGACTAAAATGGAGGCATATAATATCAATAAAACTGAAATAATTGTAGACAAAGACATCCTGCTTAAAGTTGTAGAACCGAAGGATGCCGAGCCAATTTTCAATACCATTGATAACGAACGCGACTACCTGAAAGAGTGGCTGCCATTTGTGGAAGAAACGCACGACGTAGCGTACACCAAAACATTTATCGAAAACACAATTGCCTCCCACTCGCACGACCTTACATTCACCATATCCTATCAAAATCAATTTGTTGGGATTGTAGGCCTGAAGGACACCGACATGGGCAACAGAAAAACCGAGATCGGCTACTGGCTTTCTGAAAAATTTCAACACAAAGGCATAGTTACACGTTCGTGCAGGGCTTTAACAGAGTTTGCATTTAACGACATGAACCTACATCGAATTCAATTAAAAGCTGCTACAGAAAATTACAAAAGTCAGGCGGTGGCGCAAAGACTGGGATTTATCTTGGAAGGAATTGAACGCGATGGTGAACTTCATTCCCACGGGTTTGTTGATTTGAAAGTGTTTAGTTTATTGAAAGAAGATCGACTCAATGTATCACACATCTAATCTGCCGTCACCTTCATTTTTTTTATAATGCTTTAAATCTATTTTTCTCCATGCAAAAAGCATCAATTTCAATTTTAGGTTGCGGATCGGCACTTCCCACGCGGAAGAACTTCCCTACGGCACAAATACTGGAAATGCGCGACAAGCAGTTTCTGATTGATTGTGGTGAGGGAACTCAGATTCGCATGCGTCAAATGGGAGTAAAAACAAACCGACTGGGGCACGTATTCATTTCGCATCTGCATGGCGATCATTGTTTTGGGTTAATAGGTCTTATTTCAAGCTTTGGAATGCTCAATCGCACTGCCGATTTACACATTCACGCTCAGGCCGATCTGGAAACTCTTATGCAACCGCAATTGAATTATTTTTGTACCGATCTTCCTTTCAAAATCATTTTTCACGCCATTAACCCCCGCAAAAATGAATTAATTTTCGAGGACAGATCGGTGAAAGTATTCTCCATACCTCTGAAACACAGAGTACCTTGCTGTGGTTTTCTGTTTGAAGAGAAACCAAAAGACCGACATATTATCCGCAGCATGATCGATTTTTATAAAATACCGACATGGCGAATTCCCAAAATAAAACAAGGCGAAGACTTTGAAACAGAAGAAGGCGAAATCGTGTTGAATTCGCTACTCACCACCGAGTGCGAACCCCCGAAACGATTTGCATATTGCTCGGACACTGCCTATTTCGAAAAAATCATTCCGATAATTGAAGGTGTTGACTGCCTGTTTCACGAAGCCACCTTTATGGATGACGAATTAGTTCGAGCCAAAAATACCCAACACTCCACAGCACGTCAGGCCGCTGAAATTGCCAAAAAGGCGAAAGTGAAAAAACTGATTATAGGTCATTATTCGGCCCGTTACATTCATCAAAACGAGCTACTGGCTGAAGCAACAGCCGTTTTTGAGAATACTGTTTTAGGAGAAGATTTGACCGAATACGAGTTTTAGGCATTTACCGGCGAAACAAAATCCAACAGAAAAGCGCGTCTTCCACATCGGGAAACGCGCTTTTGTTGTTCTATAGCTTAACGACCTTATTTCCTGAAAACACGTCGTAAGGAGCGAATCATTTTAAAACCTATCATTACTCCATCTAACATATTCAGACCCTTAGTAAATCGTCCAAAAATATATGAGGCTACTGACGTTGGTGAAAGTAGTTGTTGAGATGAATCGACAATTCTTATTTTTTGATATTGAATCTGTTCTTTCAATTCTATTTTTCGAAGAGACAACTCATCCAAACCATTCACTTTTTTCTGTTGAGTCGAAGTTGGTACTATTTCCATACGTTTATTTGTTGGGTTTTGTCAAAAACAGGTTGGTAAGAAATTTCACCAACGGATTGATTACGATTTGCCTGCGCAATAAGACGAAAGACACTATTAACACAACATAAACGCCGGAAATAATGCCAAAGCTAAGCGCCAAACTCCCCAAAACAGGCTCAAGTGCATAAGCCAGGGAAAAAAACAGGTAGAAAAGTGCCCCTATCGCCAAAACGAGTATCAGGGCGATTATCAACAAAGCCGACAAAAGAATTGTCAACTTTTCTACAAAATCAACCTTGATATATTCGGTTTGTAATTCAACATATTTCTTAACATCATCATACAGTTGTTGAAAATTTGTTGAGGGATCTTGATTATTAGTCATGCCTGGATAGTTTAAAAAATCATTTTGCTTCGGGACTCATTTCAGATTTGATTTCGTCAACCAAATCTGCCATTTCACTTTTGCTGAGCTTAATGCCTCTTTTTTCGAGTGCTTCTGCAATTTTCTTACGTGTTTCTTCGCCACTTTCGGGGGCAAAAAGTAAACCTAAAGCACCACCAATTACTGCGCCTCCTAAAAAGGCTGCCAAAAGACCGACAGGATTTTTCATGATTTTATATTTTTATAGATTTATGACTGAAATTAAAACAATTGAACATTAATAAGGTTCTGATTCACATCTAATAATATTGGTAAAATTAGAAATAATTAACTGAATAAGAACAACAAATACACATTATTTTCAAACCCACTTCAAAATATGTCGTATCAACAAATATCCATTTTAGGTTTACCTACAATTGCCAATCCACCTTCGGCCGTTTCTTTGTAAAGACTTGGCAAGTCGTGACCTGTAATTCGCATGGTTTCAACTACTTTATCAAAACTGATAATATGCTTTCCATCCGAAAGCATCGACGCCAGATTGGCATCCAATGCACGCAGGGCGGCAAACGAATTGCGCTCGATACAGGGGATTTGCACCAAACCGCAAACAGGGTCGCAAGTAAGCCCCAAGTGATGTTCCAGGCCCATCTCGGCAGCATACTCAATTTGTTGCGGACTACCGCCAAACACCTGATTAGCAGCTGCCGCAGCCATTGCGCAAGCCGAACCTATTTCGCCCTGACAACCCACTTCAGCCCCCGAAATGGAGGCATTGTTTTTAATCACACTGCCAAACAAACCCGCTGTAGCCAAAGCCTGAAGGATATTTTTATCGGAAAATTGATGATTGGTTTTTAAATGAAACATAATGGCCGGCAAAACACCAGCCGAACCGCATGTTGGGGCAGTAACTACCTTGCCACCACTCGCATTTTGTTCCGAAACAGCTAATGCATAAGCCATTATCAAACATCTATTCTGCAAGCTCACCTTATAACTTTTGGCCTTCACCCAGTACGATGCAGCCTTGCGGCGCAGATTGAGCTCGCCCGGCAAAACACCATCGTTGTCAAGCCCTTCGTGAATAGACTGCTGCATGGTTTTCCAAACCTCGTTCAGATAATCCCACAAATCCGTGTCTTCATGATCCTGCACATATTCCCAATACGTTTTACCTCGGTTTTCTACCCATGGCAGTATTTCCGACATTGTATGGTGCTCATAAACATGACGTTCGGCCAAGTGCGAGTTTTCGTCACTTATCTTACCACCACCAACGCTGTACACTAACCAATCTTTGAGCAATTCAGCATTTGCATCCAGCGCTTCGAACTTCATGCCGTTGGTATGAAACGGCAACACAATCTCAGGAAACCATTGAAATTGAACGGGTAACGGTAACAAGGCATCGGCAATGGCTTTATCCGTGAAGTGTCCTTTACCCGTGGCAGCCAAACTGCCGTATAAACTCACACGGTAGGATGCAGCAGTTGGTGTTTCAACCTTAAATTGTTCTGCTGCCAGTTTCGGTCCCATGGTATGACTACTCGAAGGTCCATGACCAATACGAAAAATAGATTTTATGCTTTCCATATATTGAAATAAACAAATTTTTTATATTCTGATTGACATGCGATACAAACAAAAAATCCCGCAAAACTCAAAAATACAACAGTACCTTCAACATCTTGCGGGAGCTTTTAATTTCAATTCTAAATTCCGAAAATGAAATTAAATTTTAGTTCAGAAATGAACTTACACTTTCTAGATTAGTCCAGATTATAACCGAAACCTTTCAATTTCAGATCTTTGTTACGCCAGTCCTTTTCTACTTTCACAAATAATTCCAGAAACACTTTCTTGTCGAAAAACACTTCCATGTCTTTACGCGCTTCAGTGCCTACTTTTTTGAGCGACTTACCACCATGTCCGATTAAGATTCCTTTTTGTGAATCGCGCTCGGCATAGATAACGGCATTGATACGGATGAGTCTGTCATCTTCTTCAAATTGCTCCACTTCTACTTCTACCGAATAAGGAATCTCCTTATCATAATTCATCAAAATCTTTTCGCGAATAATTTCAGTTACGAAAAAACGCGCCGGTTTATCTGTCAACTGATCTTTATCAAAGAATGCCGGCGATTCGGGCAACAAAGCCTTGATGCGGCTAAACAACGTATCTACATTGAATTTTTCGATAGCAGAAACAGGATAGATCTCAGCACGAGGCAATAATTCCTTCCATTTTTCAACCAGCACTTCCAGTTTTTCCTGATCGATAAGATCTATTTTGTTGATAATAAGCAATAAGGGCGCAGGATTCAGCTTAACCTTTTCTACAAAGTCTTCATTTTTCTCGTAAGTATCAAATACGTCGGTTACGTACAACAACACATCGGCATCGGTCAGCGCAGAACGCGAAAAATTAAGCATGGATTCCTGAAGACGGTAGTTCGGTTTCAATACTCCCGGAGTATCGGAATACACAATTTGGAAGTCCTCACCATTAACAATACCCAAAATACGATGACGCGTAGTTTGAGCTTTAGAAGTGATGATAGAGATTCGCTCACCAACTAGGGCATTCATTAAAGTAGATTTACCTACATTGGGATTTCCAACAATATTTACAAAACCTGATTTATGCATTTTTTTTCAGTTATCAGTTATCAGCCATTAGTCATCGATCCGTTAAGACCGATACAAAATCACTGTTCACTCCATTTTTGCTACAAAGATACGATAATTTATGCAGATGAAGAATTGAAAGGTCAATTCATACTTTTTTGGTATATTTGACGTTTCAAATTCAAATCCCGACCTATTCACTCTGACAATTGAAAATTGATTACATGCCACATATCAATAAATTATATGAAATTTCTCAACCATTAAAACTGGTTTTCATTGTAGTTGGAGTCTGCATTGTGGTTGCGTCTACACTCTTTACCAATCAATTGGCCAAATCGTTGGCAGCAGAAGAACAAAAAAAAGTAGTTCTTTGGGCCGAGGCTACCCGCCAACTTCTCAACGCAGATGAAACAACAGATATCAATTTTATCACCACCATCATTGAAAACAGCACCAGTATTCCAATGATTATTGCCGATGCCAACGACAACATGCTTTTCTCGCGCAACATGGTAGAACCCAAAACACATGTTTATGAGTTTTATTTAAATGAAATTATGCGTTTAAAAGCATTACGACCGGGCATCGAAATTAAACTGGACGATACTACTCAGTACTTATACTATGATGATTCATTGTTTCTCAAACAATTATACTACTTCCCCTATGTGCAGTTCGCTGTTATTGTCATTTTCCTGTTAATCGCATTTTTCGCTTTCTCCGGAACAAAAAAAGCAGAACAAAATCAGGTGTGGGTAGGATTATCCAAGGAAACCGCCCACCAGCTCGGCACTCCCATTTCGTCGCTTTTGGCCTGGGTGGATTTGCTAAAAATGCGGCACAAGGAAGATAATTTAATTGGTGAAATGGAGAAAGATGTGAACCGGCTCCGAATTATAGCCGAACGATTTTCTAAGATAGGTTCAAAGCCCGATCTTCAATTGGTAAGCATTAATGAAACGCTGCTCAATGCCGTGCAATACATGAGCAATCGCTCTTCACAAAAAGTGGCTATCTCGTGCCACTTTGCTTCTGACGAACATCTGTTTATCCAATTAAACGTGCCGCTTTTTGAATGGGTTATTGAAAATTTGTGCAAAAATGCTATCGATGCCATGGATGGAGTTGGGAAAATAGATATCTTTGTGGATACAGAAGAAGACGAACTCATAATCGATGTAAAAGACACAGGAAAAGGGATTGAAAAACGGAAATTTAAAGTAATATTTACTCCCGGATTCACAACAAAGAAAAGAGGTTGGGGATTAGGGCTTTCGCTTGCTAAACGTATCATCGAAGAGTATCATGGCGGAAAAATTTTCGTTAAACAATCCGATTTGAATGTTGGAACCGTGTTTCGCATCGTTCTAAAGCATAATTCCAATTCATAACGAATAAAATTTATTGCAAAATTTACACGAAATGCCAACAAAAACTACCTGTATTTCTGACAGTTACAACCACATTAGAATAATTTTCGATAAAATAGAATAGAAACTATTTAATAATAGAACATATTTTTGTACCTTTGCGCGGTTTTAAAAGTCAAGTGAATAATGTCGAAATTCGAACAATACAATATAGTACTTAAGGATATTACTGATGAAACGCGCACAGTCGAATACGACTTGGACAACGCGTATTTCAAAAAAATTGACAGCCCCGAAGTACAGATAGGAAATGTAAAAGCAAAAGTGAGTATTCAAAAGAAGATGGATGCCTACGAGCTGAAATTTGATGTTGACGGCACAATTGTAATTCCATGCGACCGTTGTCTCGACAACATGGAGCAAGCCATTCACTACAAAGACAAACTTCTTGTCAAATTTGGAGACTCATTTTCCGAAGAAGACGAAATAGTGATCGTACCTGAAACGGATGGAGCAATAAACATTGCCTGGTTTTTATACGAATTTATCGTTTTAAACATTCCAATGAAGCATGTACATGCAGCCGGTGAATGTAATAAAATGATGGTCGGAAAACTTAAAAAACACATTACCCGTCAAAAAAGTGATGATGACGATGATGATGACGACAACAGTGTGTTGGATTTTGATGACGACGACGATTTTACAGTAAACGAAACACAGACAGACCCGAGATGGGACGGTTTGCAGAATATAAAAGAAAACAATTAAATAAACAACTAAGATGGCACATCCTAAGAGAAAAATTTCGAAACAAAGAGCACGTAAAAGAAGAACGCATTATAAAGCTATACCTCAAACACTAGCAAATTGCTCTAATTGCGGTGCAGCTCACATCTACCACACTGTTTGTGGAGAATGTGGATACTACAGAGGCAAATTAGCTATCGAGAAAATGGCCACCGCTTAATTCCGGTAATCCATTTACTTTAAATAATAAATAAATTGTTGAGCCCTAAGTACAAATGCTTTAGGGCTCAATTTTTAAGTACTTAACATTGCAATTTATGTCTAAAATTCGCGCAGTTATTACAGGTGTTGGAGGATATGTACCTGATTATGTATTAAATAATCAAGAACTCAGTACCATGATGGATACTAACGACGAGTGGATTACCTCACGAGTTGGTATTAAAGAGCGTCGTATTTTGAAGGGCGAAAACCTGGGAACATCTTATTTAGCTGCTAAAGCTATTGAAGATTTGTTTGCTAAAACAGGCACTAAACCGGAAGAAATTGATTTAGTAATTTGTGGAACTACCACACCCGACCATATCTATCCTTCGTGTGCTTCGATGGCTGCCGAAAAAGTAGGCATCAAAAATGCATTGGCATTTGATTTACAAGCTGCATGTTCCGGATTCATCGTTTCACTTAGTACCGCAGCCAGTTTTATCGAATCGGGCAAATACAAAAAAGTATTGGTGCTGGGAGCCGAAAAAATGTCGGCAATAACCGATTATACCGACCGTACCACCGCTCCCCTTTTTGGTGATGGGGCTGCTGTAGTATTGGTTGAACCTACCACCGAAGAACTAGGTGTTATGGACTCATTAATCTACACCGATGGTGTAGGAATGAAGCACTTACACATCAAAGCAGGTGGATCGGCAATGCCTTCTACACAGGAAACCATTGAAAAACGTCTTCATTATACTTACCAGGAAGGAACAAACGTATACAAATACGCTGTTACAAATATGGCTGAAGTTTCGGCCGACATCATGGAAAAGAACAATCTGACGAAAGACGATATTTCGTGGTTGATCCCTCATCAAGCCAACTTACGTATTATCGACGCTGTTGTACAACGTACCGGAGTTGAATACGAGAAAGTAATTATCAATATTGAACGCTTTGGAAACACTTCAGCAGCAAGTATCCCACTGGGAATTTGGGAAGCTGAGAAAAATTTCAAAAAAGGCGACAACATTATCCTTACTGCTTTTGGTGCAGGTTTTACCTGGGGAGCAATTTATTTGAAATGGGGATATTAATTCAGTCAGCTGTTTAGTCAACTATCAGCAACTATTTATACTTACAAAAAAAGGACCGAACTTTAATTAGCTCGGTCCTTTTGGCATTATTTGGCTTACAACATTTCCAGTCTCTTATTTGCTATCTTCACAAATTCTTCACTCAGCTCATAGCCAATAAAGTTTCGCCTCAGCATTTTTGAGGCTACCGCTGTACTTCCGGAACCCATAAACGGATCGAGAACCACATCGCCTTCATTGCTGCTGATCTCGATAAAAGGCAGACATACTCTCAGGGGTTTCTGGGTCTTATGCTTGGTGCGCTCCTTTCCCATACAAAGGGGTGTTTGAATAAAATTATGCATCTCATTCACAGACTTATGATTCCATGCATTAGGCTTCCCTTTTGCAAAATGAATCATCAACTCCATGCTGTTTGCATACATTTTGCGGGTATGAATGGCAGGAAACGGGTTAATCTTGTGCCAGTGAATTACCTTTCGAAACTGAAAGCCTACGCGCTCCACCATTCTGTTTAGATAAGAAACAAAATCGTCGCCACACCATAAGTAACCGCTTGCACCCGGCTTACAGACCCGGAAACATTCGACCAGTACACTCTCCAAAAACTGTAAATACTCCTCTTCGGAAGTAAAACCATCAAAATCAAATTCAGTAACCACATCCTTGTGATTCTTCAGTCCATGTACATTCTGTGCACGGTACTGATAATAAGGCGGATCAGTAAAAATCAAATCAACACATGCATCCGGCAATTGCTTCAATCCTTCGAGACACGATTGATGATAAATTACATTTAATTCCATTTCGTTTGGGGGTGATTGGCTAATGTGTTGACAAATAGATTAAGGGTACATTCAGTAAATTTGTGATTATTCAGGCTTCTCTCCAAAATAGTTGTCGAGCATTTTCTTAGCGGCTATAAATGAGCTTAACTCGTTCGAAAGAACTTGTTTTTCGCTCATGTCCAACAACTGTTTTATTTCTTCATTCTGATAAAAATGAGCTTTCAATTGCTCATTAATCGTTTCGTACATCCAATATTTTGATTGCGAGTTACGCTTTTGTTCAAAAAAATGATTGGCTTTCACGTATTGAACGTAACGCTCCACCATATCCCAAACCTCCGGAATACCATTTTTCTCTACCGACGAACAAGTAATTGCCTCCGGCGACCAACCCGATTCGTGAGGAGGAAAGAGATGGAGCGCATTCTGATATTGAGCTTTGGCAACTTTTGCCCTATCAATGTTAGCACCATCGCATTTATTAATGGCAATACCATCGGCCATCTCCATAATACCACGCTTGATACCCTGTAATTCATCGCCGGCACCGGTTAGTTGTATTAGCAAAAAGAAATCCACCATGGAGTGCACTGCAGTTTCCGACTGCCCCACCCCTACTGTTTCGACAAATATCGTATCAAAACCGGCAGCTTCGCACAACACGATGCTTTCGCGTGTTTTACGCGCCACACCACCTAATGAACCTGACGATGGCGAAGGCCGGATAAATGCATTTTTAGCCACCGAAAGATCTTCCATACGTGTTTTATCCCCCAGAATACTTCCTTTTGAACGTTCACTACTGGGATCAATAGCAAGTACTGCCAGCTTGTGTCCGCCACGGATTAGATGCATTCCTAGTGCTTCGATAAAGGTACTCTTTCCGGCTCCGGGAACACCTGTAATCCCCAACCTCACCGCTTTTCCGGCATGAGGCAGACATTTCTCAATAACCTCCTGAGCAATTAGTTGGTGCTCGGGTAGCGAGCTCTCCACCAATGTTACCGCCTGACTCAACATTGTAATATCACCCTTCAGAATTCCTTCTACAAATTCGGAAGCTGTGTAATTTTTACGATGACGCTTTGCTGTTCGATACGGATTGACTGTAGGAACATCTTCTACACCCTGATTTACAACAAGTCCCTTATAAGCCGGATCGTTTTCGTGATATATATTTTTTGTATGATGCATATTCTAAAGAAATTGATTTGCAAGATAAGCAAAAGCCAAGAATTTATTTTACAAAAATCTTGGCTTTCATTAAAAATTCTATTGTATTGAGTCAAAATTAACCATTACTTCAACACAGTCCAGCTTAATACTAAAATCATAAAGCTATTATCCGGATCATTCGTTTGTATCGTTATCGATTTTTTATATTCTCCTTCCGACAGATTTTTTGCATTCAGATTCAGCACAATATCAGCCGATTTACCACTTCCCACTGTCAATCGCTGTTGACGGTTCACAATCTCCTTGTTATTATTGATTACGCGTCGTATCTCCAATGGGTTCTGACCGCGATTGCTGATTTTAAATTTACCTACGCGTTTTGAGCCGGCTTTCAATGTTCCAAAATTCAGGGCTCTTACGGGTAAATCCAAAATAGGAGCCTTTCGTTTTTGATCCAAGGTCATTCTATTAAAATCTTCAACAAAATTACTCACAAGAGTTAATTTAAATTCTTCTGAGAATTGTCTTTTTCCATTCAAAACCACGTAGAACTCATCCGACGTTGGACCCCACGAGGCAGCATTCTTCGAGTTTAGCGTAAAAGTAATTTTACCTTCTTCATTTGGCTTCATTGTTTCAGGCGAAACAGTAGCTGTAACATATAATGGTAGCCCCTCGAAAGTAGGTTTCACGCTCACTTTACCGGAGTTTTGAACTTCCAGCACTCTGGTCTGCTTATCGCCTTTGACGATATTATTCATCTGGATAAACTTAGCTTTAGACATCAACCCACCCAGATTTACTGGATAATAGGAAGCCCTGTCGGCATTTAGTTTTGGAATAACGTCACCTTTTATAAGCAACATCATTTGTTCGTCAATAGCATTACTGTACACTGTAATACTTTTAGCAAATACACCCGGACGACCTGTAGTAGAATAAGTTACTGTAATAGATCCTCTTTTCCCCGGCTCAATAGGTTCTTTTGTCCATACCGGAGTTGTACACCCGCACGAAGCCTGCACCCTGTTTACCACTAAAGGCGAGTTACCCTTGTTTACAAATTCAAACTCATACGTAATTTTACCGATCTCTTCGTTTATCTTGCCGAAATCGTGCTCTTTTACATCAAAATTCAAAACTGCTTTTTGAGCCATTGCAGAAACACTCAACAACAAACAAATGAGCAGATAACTATATTTCTTCATACAAAATATTTTAAATAAAAATCAGGCCAGATATTCCAATTCAGTCGAAACAATCACTTATTCTCAACGAATACTATTTAGGAACAACCTCTCCTTTAATTACCAATACGGTTTGTTCATCTGCAGCATTACTATAAACGGTAATAGTTTTGGTGAAAGCACCCGGACGACCCGGAGCAGCATATGTAACGGTAATAGATCCCCTTTTCCCTGCTTCGATAGGCTCTTTAGTCCATGTTGGAGTAGTACAACCACAGGTTGCCTGTACTCTGTTTATTACAAGAGGAGCATCGCCTTTATTTACAAATTCGAAAACATAAGTAGCATTACCATCAGCTTCCTTGATTTTACCAAAATCATGTTCTTTGACTCCGAAATTCGCAACTGCTTTTTGAGCCATAACTGCAGTGAAAGAAAGCACTATACAAACAATTAGAAAACTTAACTTCTTCATATAACTAAAATTTTTATTGAAATATTTAAATATAAATAAATGTCTTTACAATAAGACATGCAAAAGTATTAAAAAAAGTGATTGCCCGCTCCGAAATAGCTGAAATATCTGCTTAAATTTCGTTAAACAGCCCCAAATTTGGCATTATTGGCAAGTTGCGATAGCCCCAGCAAAAAACTTGCCATAAATACAACTCAAATATCAATCATTGGAGACCAATTGAAAATAACTACCTTTGCACAAACATAACATTTCACGAAAATTGAGCAAGCTTCATGTCGTTAATGTTCAAGGTCACAAGAATTATGAAAGCAGTAATCCAACAACTCGTCGCGCAAAACAGCCGGTATTTCACCGATTGCTATCGTCATCTTCATGCTCATCCCGAACTTTCGTTTCAGGAATTCGAAACAGCACGCTTCATACAGCACGAGCTCAGCACTATGGGTATCTCTTATCGGGCGGAAATTGGTGGAACCGGTATTTTGGGACGGATTGAAGGAAAAAATCCAACCAAGAAAATAATAGCGTTGCGCGCCGACATGGATGCTTTGCCGGTTTGCGAAGCGGTGGACATTGCATGGAAATCGACTGTTGACAACGTGATGCATGCCTGCGGACACGATGCTCACACCACCTGCCTGCTGGGTGCGGCCAAGATATTGAACGAACTAAAAAATGATTTTGAAGGAACGATACTACTCATTTTCCAACCCGGAGAGGAAAAAGCACCCGGTGGTGCCCGTCTTATGCTCGAAGATGGATTATTTGCAGACATTGAACCGGAAATGATACTGGCGCAGCATGTTTCGGTAGATTATCCAACCGGAACAATGGGCTTTCGACCGGGAATGATCATGGCTTCGGCCGACGAGATACATGTAAAAATACACGGAAAAGGTGGTCATGGTGCTTTGCCACATTTGGTAAACGACACCGTGCTGGCTGCTTCGCAATGTATCGTTTCATTGCAACAGGTAAGCAGCCGGCTTTGTCATCCGCTTACGCCAATGGTGCTGACTTTTGGGAAACTGATAGCCGACGGAGCAACGAATGTGATTCCGCACGAAGTGACGCTTGCAGGTACCATGCGTACGGTAGATGAAAAATGGCGGGAAGAAGCTAAAAATCATGTGCGCAGAATTATTACAGAAACCTGTGCTGCACATGGTTGCACAGCAGAGATTGAAATGCCGGACGGTTATCCGTGCGTGGTGAACGACGAGGCTGTCACTTCGAAAGCACGCGAATTTGCTGTGGATTGGATTGGCGAAGAAAATATCCGCACCTTGGAAATGCGTATGACATCTGAAGATTTTGGCTTCTTCACTCAAAAATATCCAAGTTCATTTTATCGTTTTGGGGTAAAAGGAGAAATCAATGCCTATACAGGCGGACTTCATAGCTCTACGTTTCAGATTGACGAAAAAGCCTTGGAAACCGGAGCGGGCGGAATGGCGTGGCTGGCGTGGAAATTTATGACGAACCCCCAACCCCTGAAGGGGAGCTGAGTTACGATAGTGTACAACCATTAGGACATTCTATATTAGCGCAATATTAAAACTCAAATCTTAAAACAATCATCTAACAAACAGTTATAAGGAATTAATGTATACTTTAAGTAAAATGCTATACAAACTTCTTTTATTCCCCTTTAGAGCCTATCCGGCTTTTGACGGAGATTAGGGGTCTTTAAAGGATCTCATACACCTCGCTATACAAGGTGGATTTTATCGCTTCAAAATTTTCAGTTCCAAAAACCTCATCGTTACACATCAGTTTCATAGGTACCTGCGATTCATCGTCGATATAGGCCGGCTGTGCATATTCCTGCAATAGAAGCGTAAAGCCCAGACGCTCATAAAAATGTACACGCTTGCGGGTGAGCTCATCAACCGGCAACTCCACCTCAAAAACGATAGGTACCTTCGACTGCTTCTTCAGCATTTCAATAGCATCACTGCCAATGTTCTTTCCTCGCATTTTTTCCAACACAGCAAAGTGCTCTATATAATAAAACTGCTCAAATTTCCAATAATTCAGAAACCCCACAAATTCATTCTCCTGCAACAGCGCATTCGAAAAAAAACGTTTTTCGTATATTAATTCATGCACCAACCCATCCCAGCTTCTGCGCTCAGGATGAGGGAATGAGGCCGTGTACAGATTATACAACCGGCTGAACATCGGGTCATAAACATTAATGATACGATAGAAATCAAGCATTTTCTTTATATTTATCAATAATTTATACGCTGTAACAATCTTTACGTTTACTGCAAACAATATTCCCCAATAAATGTTCATTAAAGCCTGAAAATTGTCTATTTACACGATGGCAAAACGGTAAAAAAAACGTACTTTTGTGGTCGAATTAAGAATATCCAGTATCAAACTATTTTTTATACTAACTAAATAACAAAAGTATGATTTATTCGCACGAAGTAGAACACATGTGTGTTGTAAAAAAAGGTCCTAACCACGGTCCTGCACCCATACCTGAAGAAGGTAAATGGGTAAAATCGAAAGAAATAAAAGATATTTCAGGTTTAACTCACGGTGTGGGTTGGTGTGCTCCACAACAAGGCGCATGTAAACTAACATTGAACGTAAAAGATGGTATCATCGAAGAAGCTTTGGTTGAAACAATCGGTTGTTCAGGTATGACTCACTCAGCTGCAATGGCTGCCGAAATCCTTACCGGAAAAACAATCCTTGAAGCATTGAACACTGACTTAGTATGTGATGCTATCAACGTGGCAATGCGTGAATTGTTCCTTCAAATTGTTTACGGTCGCACACAATCTGCTTTCTCTGAAGGTGGACTTCCAATCGGTGCAGGTCTTGAAGACTTAGGAAAAGGCTTACGCTCACAAGTTGGAACTATGTTCAGCACCAACAAAAAAGGTGTACGTTATTTGGAAATGGCCGAAGGTTATATCAACCGCATGGCGTTGGACGAAGACGGTGAAGCTTGCGGATACGAATTCGTACGTTTCGGTCCGATGATGGACTTAATCAAAAAAGGTGTAGATGCTAACGAAGCATTGAAAAAATCGACCAGCAAATACGGTCGTTTTGACAACGCAGCAAAATATATCGATCCTAGACACGAATAGTGTCAATTCATAATTCACAATTCATAATTCATAATTATGGGACAAGACAATACGATAGTTGTAAAAAGCAAAGCGTTTGCAGTTAGAATTATTCGTTTGTATCAGTTCCTTCAAAACGAAAAGAAAGAATACACTCTATCCAAACAACTTCTTAGAAGTGGAACCAGTATTGGAGCCAATGTAAAAGAAGCAATAAGAGGATTTAGCAAAAAAGATTTTCGTTTTAAATTGGGCATTGCCCTTAAAGAAGCTAGCGAAACAGAATATTGGCTCGAATTACTTTATGAAACAGAGTACATTTCCGAGAAGCAATTTCTAAGCATGAATGATGATTGCATTGAATTAATAAAAATTCTGACTGCAATTCTAAATTCAAGTAAAGATTCCGAAATAAGCTAATTTTATTATGAATTATCCATTGTAAATTGTGTTATTATGCATTATGAATTATTAATTATCAATTAAACAAAAATATTATGTTATTTGAAAGTTATGACCGTCGTATCGATAAAGTTAACGCGGCACTTAATACATACGATATCAAAGATATCGACGAAGCCAAAGCAATTTGTACTGCTAAAGGCATTGACCCTTACGCAATCTGCGAAAGTATTCAAAATATCGCGTTTGAGAACGCAAAATGGGCTTACGTTGTAGGTGCAGCTATCGCTATCAAAAAAGGTGCTAAAAACGCCGCTGAAGCTGCTGAAGCTATCGGTATCGGTTTGCAGGCATTCTGTATCCCGGGTTCAGTAGCCGAAGACCGCAAAGTAGGTCTTGGTCACGGTAACCTGGCTGCCATGTTGCTTCGCAACGAAACGAAGTGTTTTGCTTTCCTTGCAGGACACGAATCATTTGCTGCTGCTGAAGGTGCTATCGGTATCGCTCAGTCGGCTAACAAAGTACGTAAAGAACCATTGCGCGTTATCCTTAACGGACTTGGAAAAGACGCTGCAATGATCATCTCACGTATCAACGGATTTACCTATGTTCAAACTGACTTCGATTACGCAACAGGCGAATTGAACGTGGTAAAAACAAAAGCATATTCTGAAGGTATCCGTGCTGCAGTAAAATGCTACGGTGCTGATGATGTTCGCGAAGGTGTGGCTATCATGCGTGCCGAAGGTGTTGACGTATCAATCACTGGTAACTCAACTAACCCAACACGTTTCCAACACCCGGTAGCTGGTACATACAAAAAAGAATGTATTGAACTAGGTAAAAAATATTTCTCTGTGGCTTCAGGTGGTGGTACCGGACGTACCCTTCACCCTGACAACATGGGCGCCGGTCCTGCTTCTTACGGAATGACCGACACGATGGGACGTATGCACGGTGATGCTCAATTCGCAGGTTCTTCTTCAGTTCCAGCTCACGTGGAAATGATGGGATTCCTAGGTATGGGTAACAACCCAATGGTTGGAGCTACTGTTCAAGTGGCTGTAGCTATTGAAATGGCGAAATAATAGACCCCCTGCCCCCTAAAGGGGGTTCAAAGAATAGAAACTCCCCGATATGCTGATGCGTATCGGGGAGCTTTTTTAACCCCTCCGCTACGTTCGTCCCCTTGAAAGGGGACATTGGAGAAGTTCGGGACTCGACGCTACCGATTAGGATATAAGCAACCAATACATTGCAAACTGTGATTCTATTCTGCACAAGTTTGCGCCAGCAGCTGTTCTTCCCTTTTGGAAGTGGAACATCCCGATTTATCGGGAGCAAGTGCCCGAAGGGCGAAGGGTTTCTTACAATTATTCCTACAAATAATGTCAGTTGCATATATCGAACTCATGACTTAATTTAAGCGAAAAGGACAAAAGAAATGTTTAATATGAATAATTCTGCAACTAATTTGAAATATGATTTGTTGTAGGTAGAGAAAGTATTTATTCAATAAGTCTAACTTTTAATTTAAAATTATGTCGTTATTCAAATTAATTGCCGGGATAGGCCAAGGTGCCTTAAACGGAGGTAAGAAGATGAAAATTACTAACTGGGTGAAAATTAAAGATGCGTACAGAAGAAACATGGCACCACAATCCAGAGCAAACGGACTTAATCTTATGGTTATTCACGAACGGAATGGTAGCAGAGGAAATGGTATTGGCATGGGACGAAGAAATAACCTGAACAGGAACAAATAAGTTGTAGGACAAAAGAACAAAGAACAAAGATAAAAGATAAAAGACAATAGATAATACAAAACTCCCCGACACACATTCATGTGTCGGGGAGTTTTGTTATTTTAAAGCAATACTTTTTACGCTACCACCAGGTGAAAGACAATCAGCATCATCATAAAAACCATCATATAAAGATTAATACTGATAAACGATTTTCTGAAATTCAGTTCGGCCACATTGCCAAACGATAATTTCACAAAAATGCCTATAAAAGCCAGATTCAATGCAAAGATAACAAGGAAAAAAGGCAGAGAAATATTGACCAAAAATAGCGGTATAATAATGGATGAAAAGGACGTAGCCACCACCCACGAAAAGATAAGCAGTTTCAGGTTTTGTGGATGTACCGCTTGATGAATGGTTTTAAATCCGGCATCTTCGTATTCTTTGCCGTACTTGAGCATCAGCAACCAGAAGTGAGGTATTTGCCATATAAACAAGAAAAAAGCAATAAAGATAATGGTTGGTTCAAACACATAGCCGCCGGCAGCCGTCCAGCCCATCAATGCAGGTATGGCACCCACCAATGAGCCCGGCACTACTGCAAAGGGGGTAACACGTTTCAGGTAAGTATAAATACCATTGTACCAAACAATATTAAGCAAGCCCAACAGAGCAGTTACTGCACCAAAAGCAAGATATAAAATGACAGTACCGACTACTAAAAACAGTATCGAAACCAGGGTGGCTTCAACCAGCGATATTCTGCCGGTTGGTATCGGACGGTTCATCGTCCTTGGCATTTTGGCATCGTAGGTACTTTCCTGGCACTCATTCAATGCACTCGACCCTCCGGCAAGAAAAAACACACCCAGCACCAATGTCAGTATCTGCACATCGAAATGACCCGAAAAGACAATGTATCCGGTGATAGCCGTAAAAGTTACAGCTATCGAGACCTTGTATTTTATCAGGGCCAGCACTATTTGAAAGTAATTCTTCATTCTTATTTCAACGTTTTCAGGTACTCATTTATCAATTTAATATCTTTATCCTTGATAATACCCTTGTATGATTTCATTATCGCTGGCGGATATCCGGTTACAATGTCCTTATTCGGATCGGTAATGGATGATTCTAAGTACGCATCGTCAACCGTCAGTTTTCTATTTGCACCGTCAGTTGTAACATCGATGGTTGCTCCATGCAAACCCTTAAACGTAGGACCCACCGATTTTGTTCCATCCAATGTGTGACAAGCTATACATCCGTTTTTCTCCAGCACTTTTAACCCCAAAGAATTATCGGCTTTCTTTACCGGCAATGCCTTTAGCCATTTATCATAATCGGCGGGAGTCACTACGCGAATAATAGAATTCATATATGAGTGGCTCACACCGCAATAAACTGTACAGTATACATCAAAGTCGCCCAGTTCGCCGGCGGTAAACCATGAATAGTTCTTTTTCTGTGGCACCATATCTTCTTTAATTCTAAATCCGGGCACGGAAAAACCATGCAAAACATCTTTCGATTCAAGGTTCACTTTCACAGCCTTATTCAAAGGAACCATTAAGGTATCGGATGATTTATTGCCGGGATAAATAAATTCATATTTCCACATCGAACCGACAGCCGTTATTTCAATGGCATCCTTCGGCACCTCACGCATGGGTAAAAAACCTTCCCAGCCAATATAAAACATATAAAGAACCAAAAGCATTGGGATAGTGATCCAGGTAATTTCGAGCAGAGAATTATCTTTTATCTGAACGGCAGGTTTGCCTTTTTTTCGGTTGTATTTTACAACGAAATAAATCATCGCTGCAGTAAGTGCAACAAGAAAAAAGACCGATATTCCTGTTATAATGAGGAATGCGGAATCTACTCCGTTCACAAAATTTGATGCATTACTAAACATAATATAGTTACGAATTAATAGTTACAAGTTACAAAATTAAGACAGCCCAATGATTTATCGATATGCATAATCGATAAATGTGATGAGGACAATTACAAAAAACAGAACAAAAACCATTGCTACCAGAATTCTTAGCAGCAAACTTTCGTACTTTAAATGCATAAAATTAGACAGAACCAGAAAGGATTTTAATCCGGCAATAAGCAACGCTACAGTTACCGTAAAAGGTCCAAGGTGAAATGATGTGACACCTATGGTGACAAAAGTTAGAAACAAAAGCACCAACAAAATCTTTGATAATGTTCTGTACTCTATTGTGTGTGTTGTATTATTTGCCATAACGAATGATTAATTCATAATTTTTAATTCATAATTAGGGAATATGTTATTTATCCACCTCAAGAAATCAAATACATTAGCGGGAAAAGGAAGATCCAGATTAAATCCACAAGGTGCCAATAAAGCGCTCCGTTTTCCAACAAAACATAGTCATGATCGTTTATATTCTTGCTTTTCACTTTAAAATAGCATACTATCAAAAGTGTCATCCCGATAATGATGTGCAATGCATGTAAGCCAGTCATGAAAAAGTAAAGACTGAAGTACAACAAATGACCTCTGTCCAGCAGCGGCATCAAGTCCGAACCGGGATAAAGACCGTGTTCAATTTTATGCCCCCATTCAAAATACTTGTTAAAAAGAAACGCCGCAGCACAAAACAGCGTAATACCAATAAAGATAAGTGCCCGTTTCTGGTCGTTCTTTTGAATAGCCGTTAAAGCCATTGCCACCGTCATACTACTAAAAAGAAGCACAACTGTATTTATCGCACCAATGGTTACGCTTAACTCTAAACTACTTTGGTGAAATTCGGTTGGGTATTGTGCTCTAAAAATAGAGTATACCAAAAACAATCCTCCAAAAAGAAGTAGTTCTGTAAAAATAAAGAGCCACATCCCCAGTTTAGATGCCTCGTCGTCTCTATGTTCTTCAACGTGTATTGCTTTTTCGCTCATATGTTTTTCAATTGACCCCTAGCCCCTAAAGGGGAACTAGGTTAGTTTTGTCTCCTAAAAGATATTTGAAGGAGATTAATTATAAAATATTTATTTCAAATAAAGCATCTAAATCCCAAGACAAAAAAAAGGATTATGAAGACGAACTTGCATAATTCCCCTTCAGAGTTTATCCGTCAACTGACGGAGGTTAGGGGTTTTTATTTGTAATCGTACGGATTTTCTTTAATTACAGGCTCTTCGTCAAAGTTTTCTAACGATGGAGTAGCCGGTAAAGTCCATTCAAGGGTCGATCCATTCCATGGATTAGACGGAGCAACAGGTCCCGACTTAGCCCCTTTTACCAGATTAAACACCATAAGTATCAACCCGGCAACCAGGATAAAACCCCCTATCGATGAAATAACCTGCATGGGTTGAAACTGCGCTGGATAATCAAAATACCGTCTTGGCATACCTTCAACACCAATAATAAATTGAGGAAAATACAACAGATTAAAACCAATAAAATTAATCACCAACGCTATATTAGCTATTTTGAAATTATACATTCTACCATACATTTTTGGTAACCAATAATGTATAGCAGCAAAAAATGCAAAGCCCATACCACCAAAAATAATGTAGTGGAAGTGTGCAACCACGAAAGAGGTATCATGCACCTGAACATTCGTTGCTACCGATCCTAACAGAAGTCCGGTAGTACCACCAATAATGAATAAAAATATGAATGCCAATGCATAAAGAAACGGCGGTTTCACATCGATAGAGCCTTTATACATAGTTGTTATCCAATTAAATACTTTAATGGCACTCGGTACCGCTACAATAAATGTGAGCAACGAGAAGAACCACCGTGCCTGATCGCTCATGCCCGAAGTGTACATGTGGTGACCCCAAACAAGGAATCCTACACCCGCAATGGCTAAACTTGAAATAGCAACTGCTTTGTAACCGTAAATCTGGCGTTGGCAAAAAGTTGGGATAATTTCAGTAATCACTCCCATGGCCGGCAACATCATTACATAAACGGCAGGGTGCGAATAAATCCAAAACAAGTGTTGGAACAATAACGGATCACCGCCCAAAGCAGGATCAAAGAACCCAATCTGAAACATCCTTTCGGCAATAAGCATCAAAAGCGTGATACCAATAATGGGTGTAGCCAGCAATTGAATCCAGGCAGTAGCATACAATGCCCATGGAAACAATGGCATATTGAAAAAGCGCATACCCGGTGCACGCATTTGATGAATGGTAACAATAAAGTTCAGCCCGGTAAGAATAGACGAAAAGCCGAGCACAAAAGCTGCAGCGGTAGCCATAATAACATTAGTACCCGTTTGTGAACTATAAGGAGCATAAAAAGTCCAACCTGTATCAGGAGGTCCATCTTTCAACAATTGAGAGGCAACCGCCATAATGCTTCCTACAATAAAAATCCACCACGAGAAGCGATTCAACTTAGGGAAGGCCACATCTTTGGCACCAATTAAAATCGGCAGAAAGAAATTCCCAAACACTGCTGACAAGCCGGGTATCACCACCATAAAAATCATCAAAATACCGTGAAGCGTGAACACTCCATTGTAGGTTTGAGGCTTCATAATCGTTTCACCCGGTTCAATCAGTTCCACCTTCATCAGCAAACCCAAAAAAGCTCCGATAAAGAAAAACGTCATGATAGAGTACATATAAAGTAGCCCTATTCTTTTATGATCAGTAGCCATTATCCATGAAAGGAATCCTTTATACTTCCCCTGATAATCCAGATAGCTTACATATTCTATTTTTTCCGTACTATTACTCATTATCTATATATTATTTTATTTATTTCTTTTTTGGTTTCAACAAAAACACCACTATAAACACGAGGAGAAAGAAAATAATAATCGACCCGGTTATTTTTGTTACATCTAATGCAAAACGTTTGTTTTCCGCATCATAGGTATAACAGATCATCATTATTTTTTGAATAGATGTTCTGGGTTGCTCTTTATTTGCCTCAATAATAGCCATTTTAAAGTCTATCGGCAGAAAAGTAATACCATACAAGTAGCGGGTAATCATTCCTTGCGGACTCACAGCTATTATTGCCGATGGGTGTACAAAATCCAGCCCCACTGCTTTCGTTTTAAAACCGGTAGCATCAGTAATTTTAAAAATAGTAGTGCTGTCGGTCGTCAGAAATATCCAACCATCTCCTTTTCCCTTCGAATAGCGCTCTACAAATCGATCTTTCTTTTGCTTCGCTTTTTGGGGTGTATCTCTAAAATTAAAACTTATGGTTATTACCTGATAATCCTTTCCTAAAACAAAATTTGTTTTTCTGATTACATCACCCACTCCTTCTAAAAGCGGACTACAAAGGCCGGGACAATCAAAATACACAAAAGACAAAATGGTTGGCTTAGTAATCAACTGCCGCAACGTGACTTTCTCTGCTTTATCATTTAAAAAATTCAAATCTAATGGAATAGTAGTCCCCAAGTGTTCAATTACAGCCACTTCCGGCGACTGATCAACTTGTGCAGTTAGTCTCCCAGTTAAGGAGAAAAGTGTAATAAAAAGATAAACAGCTATTTTTTTCATTTTCGTCAAATTTATTGTCCTTCGATCAATGTTTATTTTCTATTTTAATACAATCATAATAAATGGCTATCATCAATGCGCCACCCATTAATCCGGTATCTTTTAAAAGTTCAATTAACGCAAATTGCGCAATCTTAGGATCCAGGCTGACCAAACCGGGAATATGAATTGAGACAATGAAGATGAAAAGTAAACCGGCCAACCCAAAACATGCAATTTTAATGTATTTGTTTAGAATAATACTGATACTTGCTGCTATTAACAAAGCCCCTGTAACCAAAATAGTGTAAGCACCTCCGGGAATAAAAGAAGACATCATACCAAGAAAAACGTCTGTCATCAAAAAATGATTGAGTCCAAGAATCCCAAAAGGTAATGCAAAAAGAATACGTCCAATGATTGCTAATTTTTTCATGATTTCATTTTTTTAATTTTCACCTGATTTCTTAATTCTAAATAAACTATAGAGTATAAAGAGTAAAAACGCACCAAAAACCAAAACACCTGTAGTATAAAGAACTATCAGCCAAATAGGTGCTTTTGCCAAAACATTCCAAATAGCTCTTTTTTCGGTCAAGCTTGGTTTGTCGGTTGGCACACCAATTTTAAGTTTACTTTGCGATTCTATTTCGCCATAATTATCATCATTTACTTTCACAATCATATTTACATACCCTAGCTTGTCGCCCGGCAAAGTCTTATTGAAACCAAACGTAGCCATACCATTGTTATCTGTACGTACGGTTTTGTCTATTTGAAGTCTACCAAAATAACGCGCAGCAAAAAGTGCCACCTCAGCATTTTTCAGCACTACTACCCCATTCTTTTCGGCAGCAGTAACATGCACCCGAACGACACTTTTCAGCGAATCGTAATCCATATTTATTTTTACAAGTTTACTCTTCGTTGGATCGGTTTTAGAAAGTACCTGAACATAGCTACTATTAAAACTACGCATATATGCTATTGTTTTCCAGCGATCTGACTCCGACAGCACATTACTAAACGAAGGCATTAAACCCCGGCCGGTATTGAGGATATAAAATAATTCGCCATCAGTCAGTTTTTGTGTCTTAGCACTTGCCAAATCAGGCGGAACGGGTTTCAGCGACTTCATGCTATTGTCTTTGGTAGGATTACCATGACAAGACAAGCAGTTTTTGGTATAAATAGCTTCACCCTCCTTAGCAGAAGCAGCATCGAATTTTATATAACTATTTTTTGCCTTCTTGTCGGCTGGCACATCCCAAGCTTGTTGAGCTGCAGATTGAAAATAAAATAACGCAGTAAGTAATACTGTAAATACAACTTTCAATTTAATTTTTTTTCTAAGCATAATTCAATAGATTAATCGGGCCTGCATTATTTATTTCTTTCTTCTAACTCTTCAATCGTTTCGTGAATAGAAACAATTGGAATTACCTTCGACAGAATGGTAATGATAAGTAAAACCAATATAAACGGAGCAATAGTGACGAGTGTTTCAATTAATGTAGGCGAATATACTTTAAAACTCAAGGGTACATTTTGAATAGGGAGAAATGGGTGCTCCATGGTTGGAACAACAATGATATAACGTTTAAACCACGCACCAACCAGCACAAAAGAAGCAATGATTAGCATAGGTAATGGTTTGCGCATCTTATTGAAGACCAACAATATAATGGGTAAAACAAGACCAAATATTTGCACCGACCAAAACATCAGAGCATGTGTTCCGGAAAACAGGGATTGCAAATGAATGGCATCAAATTTCTTCATTTTATAACCGGGAACCATGTATTCGTTCAAATTAAAATAGAGATAAACCAACGAAACGAGTACCAGCAGTTTTCCCATTTTATCAAAATGCGAAAGCGTGATATAATCTTCCAGTTTATAGTTTTTACGATAAAAATACATGGCAATGATAACAGCCGCCGAGCCCGAAACGAAAGCTCCGGTTACGAAGTAAGGACCAAAAATACTGGAATCCCAACCAATGCGCGAAGTACTTGCAAACAACCACGAAGTTACCGTGTGAATAGCCAGCGCCACCGGAATAATAAAAATAGCAATAGCACGGGTCAGTTGCTTTACAATTTTTTCCTGCTCATGCGAACCTGTCCAATTGAGCGACAATACTTTATAAATATTACGTGCAAAAGGAGGTAATTTATCTAATTTATCATGACATATTTTCAAATCGGGAATAAGCGGAATATAGAGAAACAATGCGCTAATCAACACATAAATAGTTACCACCGTAACGTCCCAAAGAATAGGCGATTGAATGCGACCGTGAATAAATACATTCAATAATCTTTCAGGGTGTCCCATATCCGAAACAATAACCAATCCGGCCACCGCAGCAAATGCAAGTGCAATTATTTCGGCAATTCTGGCCAGTGGCGAAGCCCATTTTGCACCCGAAAGTCCTAAAACAGCACTTATCAACATACCTATCAGACTGGTAGCTACAAAAAATACGAAGTTGGAAATATACATTCCCCACGATACATAATCGCCCAAGCCGGTTACAACCAAACCGTCCTTTAATTGTATAACGTATGCACCTAAACACACCACTAGTGAAACACCTAAAAAGCCCATCCAAGCCATAAACCCTTTGGTAAGTCTGATTGGTCGAAGTAAATCGGATGTAATTTTGTCTGTTGCTGATTGTCCTAACATGTCTTTCAATTAATAATTCTCAATTAATAATCCACAATTGAATGCAAATGCCAAAGAATAAATATGGAATTTATGCTGCTGTATGGCTGTATTATCCGTGTAAATGTTCTAAAGCTTCGGGTTTATCTTTATCCTGAAATGGGTAGTCTTTTCCCTTTGCCGGTAGATAATAAACCCTTGGGTGAGTACCAAGCTCCGGCATCAATGTATAGCCGGCATTATCTTCAAGCAGTTTTTTGAAACGCACTGTTTCTTTTGTAGTACCATTGGTAACAGCATCTTCGTTTTCGTCACCAAAGTAATAAACTCCATTTGGACAAGCTCCAACACAATATGGCAATTTACCTTCACGCAATCTATCGGCGCTGAATAAACACTTACTAATGGTACCTTTGCGCTGTGGAACATTCAGTTCAACGTTATACGTTAAGTCTTTATCAGCCTGTGCATTCAGAGGTTCCGCCCAGTTGAAAACGCGGGCACTGTACGGACATGCAGCAATGCAAAAACGACAACCAATGCAGCGTTCGTTATCAATCAAAACAATTCCATCAGGGCGTTTAAAGGTAGCATCTACCGGACAAACGGCTACGCAAGGAGGATTATCGCAATGCTGACAAGGCTTTGGCATGTAAAATGCAGGAGTATTTTCGGTTTCTTCCATTTTCAGCACGTTGATATGATGCTGTTCGGGACGGAGATGATGCGCGCTTTGACATGCGGCCATACATTTACGGGCATTTCTGCACTTGGAAAGGTCGATTACCATTACAAATCTTTTGCCGGCAAGTCCATCGCGACCTTGTTTTTGCAGATAAGTAAGATTTTCGTATGTTGTTTTAGCTACTTTTGTAGTATCGCTTTTTTCGATTTCCAGTAATTCATTTTCGGCTGTAAGTACCCGAACACGCTGACCGGCAGTCTTTTTTTTATCGTAATTAATACCGGCCAAAATTGCAGAACCCCCTAAGACTGAACCTATGCCTACAATACCTAATTCTTGTAAGAACTTTCTTCTTGAATTTATTTTGGGTTTTTCTTCTTGTTCACTCATTCTGACTGCAATTTAGTATTAGTAAATAAAGATTAATTATTAGGATACACGAAATCCGTTTTATTCAACAAATCATTCTCAAAAATTGAGCAAGCACATGATTTGATTAACAAAAAATGAGAACTTGATGATTTTATATGCTTTTACATCTCATGTTCGATGCAAATATAGAATAAAAATTTAATTTCACATAGATAAACCAACTATTTTGCCATATTTATTTGAAATTATTTCAAATTTAGAATATATTCAAAAGCAAAACACACATGTTTATTCGTCATTACAATGTAAATTTGGAACGAATTGTTCATAGAATTTCTGATTTTAAAACAAATATTTTGTAATTCAAAGAATTATAAAATGTTACGAAAAAAAAAAAACACCCCAAAGAAATCACAACAATAATTTTTAATGAATCTGGTCTTGATTTTAGATATTCAAATAAAATTTCACCCAATTTAGTAAAGCGGTTAAACCTTTTTCCTTAGAGAGAGTCAATATATACTAAGTCTTTTTAAATAAAAACAAAATATATTTCAATTATCAATTATATGAAGCAATTTTCTCTCACAGTTATTCTGGCTTTCTCCTTAAGCATTTGCGCTTATGCACAGCACAGTATTCAAAGTACAGTTTTTGATTCCAAAAACGGACAACCAATTGAATTGGGTACGGTTCGACTTTTGCAACAGTCCGACTCTACGTTGGTTCAGGGTTGTAACACCGATTTAAAAGGAAGTTTTATGCTTAGCAAGGTAAAACCCGGGAATTATATACTGACCATTAGCTCGATAGGTTATTTAAAATACTATAAGAATATTACTTTAGTACAAAAAGACCTAATTTTGAAAAGTATTCAGCTATCAGAAAACTCCCATTTATTAAAGGAGGTAGAAGTAAGAGGTACGGCAGCGCAAATGGTAGTGAAGGGCGATACGTTGGAGTACAATGCAAATGCCTTTAAAACTACTGAAAATGCGGTGGTAGAAGATTTATTAAAACGTCTGCCGGGTGCCGAGGTAACATCTGATGGCAAAATAAAAATAAACGGAGAAGAAATAAAGAAAATCCGTGTTAATGGTAAAAAGTTCTTTGGTGACGATGTGGAAATGACCACAAAGAATATTCCTGCCGAAATGATTGATAAAATTCAGGTTCTGGATCAAAAATCGGACATGGCATTACTTACCGGTTTTGAAGACAATGACACGGAGCGCATCATCAACCTTACGTTCAAAACAAACCGGAAAAGAGGTACTTTTGGTAACATTACCGGTGGTGCCGGATTAGACACCGAAGATAAACTGCGATATGATGGTAATATTTTTTTAAACATGATTGATGGCGAAACACAAACTACATTAACCGGTGGTGGAAACAACGCAAATACTTCCAGAAGTAGCCGTGGTAGAAATGGTGGTGGCTTTGGTGGAATCAATAGTGGCATCAACACCACTCAGAATATTGGAGTTAACAACAGCTCGGTAATTAACGAAAAATTAAAAGTTGGAGGCGATGCATCGCTCAACCATTCGAGTAACGAAACTGTAAATGAAAGTAATCAAACCACTTTCCTAAAAGATGCAAATAATACAAACAATTCAAAAAACATCGCACACAACGAAAACTATTCAGCCAATCTGCGACTGGAATTGGAATATAAACTGGACAGTTTAAACACCATCATTTTTCAACCCAACTTAGGTTACAACCAAAGTTATTCCGATAGCAACAGAGCTTACTCCTACCTAAGCGGAGCAGATAGTACCAGTAGAGGAACGACGATGAATAATGGTAATGGAACATCTCTGAATGGCGGACTTGGAATTATATACAATCATAAATTCGCCTCGAAAAAAGGAAGAACATTGACTGCAAACTTCCAAACCGGCATTTCGCAAAGCGACAATGAGAGCTATAATTATTCATACAAATACAACTTTCTTACAGCATCGGATACCATTATCAACCAACGAACCACTAATAAATCGAATAGGTATAATGTCAGTTTACGCATGTCATTTGTAGAGCCTCTTTGGAATCTGAAAAACTTCCTTGAAACATCTGTATCGTTTAGTGACAGTTACAGCACTTCCGACAAGCTTCAGTACAACGGCGATGCAAACGGAAACTACACAACTATCAATAGTGAATATAGCAACAACTACAACAACAGGTTCAACAAAGAATCATTAGAATTAAATTACCGCTATATTGATAAAAAATACAACATGATGTTCGGAATGAAAGGCGAACCTTCACAAACCTACAGTTCACGAATTTACAATGACGGCACTTCGATTCCTATCTCGAGAAGTGTATTTAACTTTTCGCCAACTGCCAGATTGCAGTATAATTTTGGAAAAAAGAAATTTGCACGAATAGATTATCGTGGACAAACCAACCAACCGGACATCAGCCAAATGCAACCGGTAAAAAACAATTCGAACTTAATGAACGAAACGGTTGGAAATCCAAATCTAAATCCTGCATTTAATCAGTCATTAAGGGTAATGTATAGCAGTTTTAACGACAAAACATTCTCTTCGTTCAACACTTTCGTTAATGCTAATTTCACAAAAGATGCATTGGTAACAAACAGTATTTATGATCAGACTGGCAAACAGTACAGTCAAACTGTCAATGCCGACATAATGCCATTTAGTTTATTTGGGAATGTAATGTTCAACACGCCTCTTATCAAAAAAAGATTACAATTCAACACTGCTACTTCAGCAGGATATAGCAGATCAATCGGTTACTCTTCAAAAGGCATGAGTAATGAATTAATTGATGTTGACAATTTCATTAAAGGTGATATGAGCAACACCCCATCATATAATTTAGGAGAAAATATATCATTAACTTTTACACAGGATTTAATCGAAATTGGAGTAAGAGGTGGTGTCAGATACTCCAACTCGGTAAACAACCTGAACAAGATGACAACTGAGGTCACCGACTGGACGGGTGCTGGTAACATTATTGCACATTTACCGTACAGTATTAACATAGGAACAGATTTAAACTATACTATGCGTCAGGGCTATGGAAATTTTGATCAAAATCAATTAATCTGGAATGCCACGATTGACAAAACTGTTTTCAAAAGCAAAGGTGTGATTGCACTGAGAGTGTATGACATTCTTCACCAACAACTTAATATCCGTCAAACGATTGGCGACAACAGTATTTCTTTCAACAAGTACAACACGCTTACCTCTTATTTTATGCTGAGCTTTACGCTGAAAATAAATAAATTCGCCGGCTCTAAGAATAACCCTGCCGAAACAAATCCAATGGAACGATTTGGCCCTCCGGGAGGAGATCGCCCAAGAGGAGACGGAGGTGGCTTCAGAGGTGGTTTCAGAGGAGGAAACGACTAATAAATAAAGAACTAATATTTTCACAAAGAAGGGTTGCCAATGAACGGCAACCCTTCTTTTATATGAATATGTTTGATTATTTACGGCTGATTACAAAATCGCACCGTCTGTTTTTAGCTCTACCTTCAACAGTTGAGTTAGTGGTAATTGGTTTCTTCTCTCCAAATCCCTGAGTAGTTATTTTATTAGAAGGTACACCTTTCTTAATCAAATAACCGGCACATGATTTTGCACGCTTAACGGATAATCTTTGATTCAGTTCATCACTACCGGTACTATCAGTATTACCTTGCAAATCTACAACTGCTGTTTCATTTGCTTTCAAATAGTCGACAAGATTATTCAATACCGGAATGAAAGACGGTTTAATTTCAGCCGATCCTATCCTAAAGTTAGATACTCCCATTTCAGAGAACGGTGGTAAAGCAGCTACTTCTGCAGGGCACCCGTGATTAGCTGCTACTCCCGCAACGGTCGGGCATTTGTCAAGATAATCAGGAATACCATCACCATCGGTATCAATCGGACAACCTTGCACATTAACCTTAACACCTGCAGGTGTTGCCGGACATTTATCGAGATAATCAGCTACGCCATCAGCATCCGTGTCAACAGGACAACCTACTGAATCGACACTTACACCCGCCTGGGTACCCAGACACTTATCCAGATAATCGGCCACACCATCGACATCGGTATCAACCGGACAGCCCACTGAATCGACCTGAACTCCGGCAGGAGTTCCCGGGCATTTATCCTTTAAGTCACTTACCCCGTCGTTATCACCGTCCAACGGAACATATTCCAATGCATTAATATTTCGCACGTGCTTCTTCGCTCCGGTAGCATTCATCTTATACCGTAAACTCAATGTAACAAGAGCCGCATCGCAGAACCCTGTAGGCTGATAATTGGCATAATAACCCATATCATCTTTGGCATAATAACGATATTGCAATTCTCCTCCAATAGCAAACGATTTACTAATATTATACTCCAGATTCAACCCTCCAAGAGCTAAAAACGAACTCGGACTGGCAACATGTCCCGCAACATCATACTTATAAAACGCAATTCCTGTACCTACATTGGCATACAAGCTTAGCTTTTCCCAAAAACCGGTTCTTTGGGGAGTGAAAAGATTTGAAAGATTGAATGATCCAAACAAGGCTAGATCTTTTGTATTGCCTGTCAGATAATTATCTCTTACCCTATCCTCGTTAAGGTCATTCCACCGGCTATACCCTGTATAGGTCAAGTCGAGACCGAGTCCGAAGATTGGCGTAAAAGTGTACTCAACAGTACCACCTACCACACTTGTAAAATCGAGTCTGCTTCTGGTAAAAAATGGAAGTGCATAATTATACTGCATTCCACCGGTTCGGAAATAGCTCCCTCCGGCTTTTAGAGAAACAGACCAATGCGAATTGGGGATCACTTCACCTTGACCCGGTACTTTTGCGACCACCTCCTGAGCAGAGACAAATACTACTGTACAAAACACCAGTATAAAACTAAGTAATTTTTTTTTCATATCCATTGCTTTTAAGTTGATATTTCAGTTTCTATCTTCCACGCCAAACAGCTAATAGTTAGGCTATATAGGCAAATAAGACTTTAATTCATTAAACAATAGATGCGAATAAATGTTCAAATATGCAAATAGTCCTGCAATGGAATTGGGGAAAACAAAACAGAGGAGAATACATTTTGATGTGTATTCTCCCCTGTTTTGCTTAGAAAGCAACGATTGAATTATTTTGTTTTCTTTTGCCCCCTTGTTTTGGGTTTCTTGTATTTCAATTTCATAGCTTCCGGACGTCTGACCTTCATATTTACTTTCAGATTTTTGCCTTTTTTCTCATGAAATGCAGCACCGCCTTCTTCTTTTTTAGGCAGGGTTACAAGCGTATTTTTCATTTTTACCTGTGGTAATTCATCGTCCGTCAATACAGCTGAAACCTCCACCTCCAAAGGCATCTTTACGATCGGGATTTTGCGGTTCATCAATGCTTCAATACTTGCTCTGAACTCCGTTTCTGCCTTGGTGATAAAGGTTATGGCTACACCGTTTTTATCTGCTCTACCAGTACGACCGATACGGTGCATATAGTTTTCGGCTACTTCGGGCACATCAAAATTAAGCACGTGCGACACATCCGATATATCCAGTCCACGCGCTACAATGTCCGTAGCAATGAGCATTCTGTTTAATCCGGATTTGAAGTTATTAAGGGACTCGAAACGATTATTTTGCGATTTGTTGGAGTGAATTAATCCTATTTGGCCAACAAATTTAGGTTCTAATTGCTCGTAGAGTGCATCGGCCAGTTTCTTTGTGGAAGTAAAAACAAGCACCTTAGAGAATTCCGGAGTAGTTTCCATCAAAAACTCCAACAGGTTTACTTTCGTAAAGAAGTTCGGCACTTTAAAACCTATTTGTTTGATTTTTTCCAGGGGTGTTCCCGTTGGAGCAGCTTCTATTTCAATCGGTTCAACGAAGAAGTCGTGAACCAAATCTTTCAATTCTTCGGAAATGGTAGCCGAGAACATCAGATTCTGACGTTTCGTAGGCAATAAATCGATAACACGAATAAGTTGAGGACGAAAACCGAGATTCAACATCTCATCAACCTCATCGATAATAAAACGTTTGATCGATTTCAATTTCAATGTACCATTCAACGCAAA
Organism: Paludibacteraceae bacterium; assembly: GCA_942493025.1. Taxonomy (GTDB): domain Bacteria; phylum Bacteroidota; class Bacteroidia; order Bacteroidales; family Paludibacteraceae; genus Paludibacter. The sequence goes on along the minus strand of OW818663.1, from coordinate 444,174 downwards.
ATCCAATAAGCGACCGGGAGTAGCAACCAATACATCAACACCTTCCATAAGCAAGGGAGTTTGGCGAATCATGTTCACACCACCAAAAACACCTACTACCCGTACATTCATGTAAGTAGTAAGCTTCTCAACCTGTTCCACTACCTGAACGACAAGCTCACGGGTAGGAACAACGACTAAAATTTGTGGATGTCTTTCTTTTGTAAATTTCCATTGACGCAAGCAGGGCAAAAGATAGGCGATGGTTTTACCAGTACCTGTTTGAGCTATACCAACTACATCTTTACCAGACATAATAACGGGATAAGCTTTTTCCTGTATGGTTGTAGTTTTTGTTATTCCTAAGTCGTTCAACGCATTAACTAAAGGTGCATTGAGATTTAATTCCGTAAAATTCATTTTTATTATCTGTTTAATAAGCGGTGCAAAGATACTCTTTAATTGCCAATAAACATTAAACTACATTTTCATTCTAAATTTAGCACCTATTTATCACTGAATCTGACTGTTATCATTGAAATCAGGGCGCTAATCTTGAAATTACCCAGGTGCCTTTATCAAAATGATAAAACAACCTATCGTGCAAACGATTAGTGCGCCCCTGCCAAAACTCAAAAGTGCCCGGCTTTACAATAAAACCACCCCAATGTGGTGGCTTGGGTACATCAACTCCAAATTTCAACTGATAAGCCTGAAATTGTTCATCTAAAAAATCGTGCGACGGAATCACTTTACTCTGGGGCGAAGCCCATGCTCCCAGCTGGCTATCAAGCGGACGAGACTTAAAATAGTCGCCGGATAATTTTTCATCTATTTTTTCAACCACTCCCTCAATTCGTATCTGACGCTCTAGCGCCGCCCAAAAAAACAACAATGAAACGCTATTATTTTGTTCTATTTGCTGTGCTTTATGCCCTTCGTAATTGGTATAAAAAGTAAAACCATCGGCACTGAATTCTTTAAGTAAAACCACTCGAGAGTGGACTTGCAAATGACTATCAACGGTCGAAAGAACCATAGCGGTAGGTTCCAATTGTTCACTTTCCAGGGCTTCCTGCATCCATATTTTAAATTGATCGAAGGGATTCGACTGACAGTTTTCTTCATTCAAAGCAGAGAATTCATATTGTTTACGAATATCACGAAGCATAGCAATTGGTTTTAAATTTATATCGTTATAAACAATCTAGTATTCAATTGGTTTAAAAATAGTTTTAAAAACTGATTAAATCCAAGTGCTTTTAGCAATTAATTATCACTTATTTCATTGAAAAGTAACAGGTTGAAACCGACAGAAAAAACTAACTATTTGTTGATATCTTTTCGCTGATTATTAGTCATTTTACAAAAGATTGCAGTACTTTTGGGGCACAAAAAACAAAACAATTTTCGACATGAAAAACTTGCTGCAAGCCCGCCACATAGGCATTTCAGAACAAGACGAAGCCCAAATGCTTCAAATTATTGGCGTTAATACGCTGGATGAACTTATTGAACAAACCATCCCGGCAACCATTCGTTTAACGAACGATATTGAATTACCCGAAGCACTTACCGAGCGTCAATATGCCGAGCATATAGCTGAAATAGCTTCCAAAAATCAATTATTCACTACATATATTGGTCAGGGTTGGTACGACACCTGCACACCTGCGGTTATCCAACGCAACGTGTTCGAAAACCCATCGTGGTATACCTCTTACACACCTTACCAAGCCGAGATTTCTCAGGGTCGGTTGGAAGCATTATTGAATTTCCAAACGGCAGTAAGCGATTTCACCGGGCTACCACTTGCCAACGCATCACTTCTTGACGAAGCTACAGCCGCCGCCGAAGCCGCGACCATGATGCTTAACCTTCGCAGCCGTGATCAGGTTAAAGCTAACGCTACTATTCTTTTTGTTGACAAAAATGTGTTTGCATCAACATTGGCTGTACTGCACACGCGCGCCGAAGCGCAAGGCATTCAATTGGAAATTGGTGACTATTCGACGCTTCGTTTTACCGATAAACATTACGGTGCTATTGTTCAATACCCTAACTCAAACGGTAACATTGAAGACTACGCTGAATTTGTAACCGAAGCTCACGCTGTAGGCTGTAAAGTAGCGGTGGCAGCAGATATTCTTAGTTTGGCACTACTCACACCTCCGGGCGAATGGGGAGCCGACATTGCTTTCGGATCAACACAGCGCTGGGGAATTCCAATGGGATTTGGCGGTCCGTCGGCAGCTTATTTTGCCACACGCGAAGAATTTAAACGCGACCTACCCGGTAGAATTATTGGCATCAGCAAGGATGTGAACGGCAAACCTGCCCTGCGCATGGCGCTACAAACCCGCGAACAACATATCAAACGTGAAAAAGCAACTTCAAACATATGTACTGCTCAGGCATTACTAGCGTCTATGGCCGGATGTTACACCGTTTATCATGGTGCTCAGGGCATAAAAGCAATCACACAACGCATCCACGCTATTGCCACTTACATTAATGAAATTTTGCCTGTATACGGCTATTCGCAAGAAAATGAAAACTTCTTCGATACCTTGAAAATCAGCTTACCCGAAGAAGTTTCGACAGAAACGATAAAATCAATTGCGTTGGAATACGAAGTAAACTTCCACTATTTCGAAACGGGTGAAATCGGGATTAGCATCGACGAAACAACCGACATTGATGATGTAAACACATTAATTGAAATACTTGCCACAGCAGCTGACAATGCTCCTGTGTATGCAGATGAGGAAGATCTGGAAGATTTGAAATCGTTTGACGAAAGTCTTGAACGAACTTCGGACTACCTGACGAGCGAAGTTTTCACAAAGTATCATAGCGAAACAGAAATGATGCGTTATATCAAGAAACTGGAACGCAGAGACATCTCGCTAACACATTCAATGATTTCGCTAGGCTCGTGCACCATGAAGTTGAACGCCGCTTCAGAGCTACTTCCACTTAGTCGTGCGGAATTCGGAGGAATGCACCCATTGGCACCAGCCGATCAAACCGAAGGCTATAATGAACTGATTGAAGAATTAGAAAAATACCTTAGTGTAATAACAGGTTTTGCTGCTTGCAGCTTGCAACCTAACTCAGGTGCAGCCGGCGAATATGCGGGATTAATGGCTTTACGCTCCTATTTCAAATCGCGCAATGAAACACAACGCAATACCGTTCTGATTCCTGCTTCGGCACACGGCACCAACCCTGCTTCGGCTCATCAGGCAGGATTTCAAATAGTAGTGGTAAAATGCGACGAAGGTGGTAACACCGACTTAGCTGACTGGAAAGAAAAAGCAGAAGCGAACAAAGAAAAGTTAGCCGGCTGTATGATTACCTATCCTTCTACTCACGGTATATTCGAAGCACATATTAAAGATATGTGCGAAATTATTCACAGCAACGGCGGACAAGTTTACCTGGATGGTGCCAACATGAATGCACAGGTAGGTCTGACCAATCCGGGAACAATAGGCGCAGATGTATGTCATTTAAACTTACACAAAACATTTGCCATTCCTCATGGTGGTGGTGGTCCGGGTGTTGGTCCAATTTGTGTGGCTGAGCATTTAATCCCATTTTTGCCAAGTAAAACCAACGGAGAAAACACAGTTTCTTCAGCTCCTAACGGTAGCGCAAGCGTTTTACCCATCACTTACGGATACATCCGTATGCTGGGCGAAAAAGGGTTGACTCAGGCTACAAAAATTGCCATCTTAAATGCCAATTATCTGGCTGCAAAATTGAAAGACAGCTACGGCATACTCTATACAGGCGAAAGCGGACGTGTGGGCCACGAATTAATTTTGGAAGCACGTAACTTTAAAGCTACTTCGGGCGTAACAGAAAGCGATATTGCCAAACGATTAATGGATTACGGCTTCCACGCTCCTACTCTATCATTCCCTGTGCACGGCACGCTAATGATTGAACCGACCGAGAGTGAATCGCTGGCCGAACTAGATAGATTTGCCGAAGCAATGTTGAAGATTTTTGCCGAGATAAAAGAGATCGAAACTGGAGTTGCCGATGCTATCGACAATGTATTATTAAACGCTCCACACCCTGAATATTCAATTGTATCGGACAACTGGAATCATCCTTACAGCAGAGCCAAAGCCGCTTACCCTACAAAATGGGTAGCCGAAAACAAGTTCTGGGTAAATGTGGCGCGTGTTGACAATGCTTTTGGTGATCGCAACCTGGTGTGCACTTGCCAACCAACAAGCGACTGGGAATAAACACAACCAATTTCATTCTATAAGTAAGGCTATTTCATATTATCGAAATAGTCTTTCTTTTTTTATCCACAAAATAGTCAACAAAAAAAGTCCCCATTCATTCTGTTGAATGAATGGGGACTTAAATTGATACAATAATGATTAGAAGTTTACTTTAAACTCTACTCTTCTGTTTTTAGCTTTTCCTGCAGCAGTTGCATTGTCTGCAACCGGCGTAGTTTCACCAAATCCTTTTGCAGAAAGTCTCGAAGCTTCAACACCACCTTTAGTCAAATAAGCCTGAACTGCATCCGAACGTTTTTGAGACAATTCAAGATTTGTTGCAGCAGCACCCTGACTGTCAGTATGTCCGTTGATTTCCAAATTGTATGAAGGATTTTCTTTCATCACTTTCACCACTTTATCAAGGATAGAATAAGAAGATTTCTTGATAACATTCTTTCCTGATTCAAATTGAATACCTTGTAAAGCCTGAGCAAAGATTTTCTTAGTTTCTGCTTTTACTTCAGGACATCCTTTATTTGCAGCAATGCCAGCTACTTCAGGGCATTTATCCAAATAATCGGCAACACCATCACCATCTTTATCAAGTGGACAACCACTAGCATCAACTTTTACACCTTTAGGGGTATCAGAACATTTATCTTGTGCATCAGCCACACCATCACCATCTGTATCTAATGGACATCCGGCAGCATTTACTTTTGTTCCTTTTGCAGTACCCGGACATTTATCAAGGTAATCAGCAACGCCATCACCATCTGAATCGATTGGGCAACCGGCAGCATCAACTTTTACACCAGCAGGAGTAGAAGAGCATTTATCTAAATAATCAGCAACACCGTCACCGTCGGTATCAACAGGGCAACCCATTGCATCAACTTTTGCACCGGCAGGAGTATCTGCACATTTATCCAAATAATCAGCTACACCATCACCATCAGTATCGATTGGGCAACCCAATGCATCAACAGCCACACCTTTTGGGGTATCAGGACATTTATCCAATTTATCAGACACACCGTCTTTGTCAGCATCTTTTGGAGATCCAAAAGAAAAAATAACACCTAAAGACTGTTCAACAAACGATTCATTGTTTTCGTCTCTAACAATAAAATCACGTTTATCTTGATTTGTTAGATTATAAACAAATTTATATTGCATCGCAAAATTCTTGGTAAACTGATATTTCAAACCTGCACCAAGCGGCACAATAAAATCAGTTCCGGTAGTATTCATTCTGGTTGCGTTAGAAATACCATCCTGTGATTTCAGACCGTAACCCGCCAATCCAAAACCTGCTTCCAAAAATGGAGAAAGCTTGGCATCTTTGCTTAAAAAATAACCATTATTAAATTTATAATGCAAAGACAAAGTTGCATCGTACTTTGTACCAAAAAGTCTACCGCTAAGATTACCTTGGCTACTAAGACTACCGTTGACCAGATTATTACGGAAGAAACCATAATCACCATAATTACCTTGAAGACTTAAATCGAAAGAAGGTGAAATGTAAGTAGCGATAGACACACCACCAAATACATATGGCACTTGAGAATAATTAAAGATTGCATTTCCCAAATCTCCGTTGTATTCATTTTTACCAACATACAAACCAACGGCTACTTTCTGATCAGCCGTTTGAGCACCAACAAACAAGACCATTGACAATAAGCCAACTAATAATAGACTCTTTTTTTTCATTTGTTTTTAATTTAAATATTAATAAATTGAGATAAACTATCCTAACATTATTTTACTAACAAAACCGATATAATTACATTTAGCAACATAATTTCCTTGAATAACGAAAATAAAACAACAACAGTTTAATTTTGTTCACGTTCTTTACAAAACCCGTGCCATTCTATATCCTTGTAGTAATAATTACTACAATTCATTCAATATCCGCATATATTATGTTACTTCAAGTTAAATAGACCCTGCAAATGTAATTAAATAAATGATAATTTTGAATAATTTGTGATAAAATAATAGACAAGTGTATAGAAATCGATTGCATTTAACCTTTAAACTATTTCAATCGGGATGAAATTACATGGAATACAGTCTTATTGATAAACTAAGAGTAAATTTATAAAGTACCGAACAGTTGTTATACAAAAGCACATTTTAACCGGCCCAGCCTTCTCTATCCAAATTTCGATAATTGATAGCTTCCGCAATATGGTTGGAAAGTACATGTTCCGAATCGTCCAAATCGGCAATCGTTCGAGCCACTTTAATGATCCGATCATAGGCTCGTGCTGATAAATTGAGTCGTTGCATGGCATTTTTAAGCAGTTCAGAACCGGCTTTATCGGGCAATGCAAAGGTACGTTGCTGCTTAGAGGACATTTGAGCATTGCAATACACGCCATCGAGATCTTTAAACCGTTGTTCCTGAATTTCACGAGCCCGGATAACCCGTTCACGAACCGATTCACTGGTTTCGGAATCTTTCATCTCAGCCAATTTTTCGAAAGGAACAGGCACTATCTCAATATGAATGTCAATTCGATCGAGCAAAGGTCCTGATATGCGGCTCAGGTATTTTTGAACCATGCCGGGACCACATACACATGCACGATCGGGATGATTGTAATATCCGCACGGACAAGGGTTCATAGAAGCCACCAACATAAAACTGGCGGGATACTCGATTGAAAATTTAGCACGCGAGATACATATTTTACGGTCTTCGAGCGGTTGGCGCATCACCTCCAACACCGTTCTTTTAAACTCAGGGAGCTCATCAAGAAACAGTACTCCATTGTGTGCCAATGATATTTCGCCGGGCTGAGGGAATGCGCCACCTCCAACAAGGGCCACATCGGATATAGTGTGGTGTGGACTCCGAAACGGACGTTGCGAAATGAGTGAGGTATTGCTGTCGATATTCCCGGCAACAGAATGAATTTTGGTAGTCTCTAACGCTTCTTGCAGCGACAATGGTGGTAAAATGGTCGGTAAACGTTTGGCCAACATAGATTTTCCGGCGCCCGGAGGCCCGACCATAATAATATTGTGCCCACCGGCAGCCGAGACTTCCAATGCACGTTTTACACTTTCCTGCCCTTTAACGTCCGAGAAATTGATTTCCAGGTGATTGAGATTACTGAAAAATTCCTCTCGCGTATTTACAATGGTGGGGGCAAGTGTAGACTGACCACTAAAAAATTCAATCACTTCAGTAATATTCTCAACTCCATACACATCAAGATTATTCACAACAGCTGCTTCGCGGGCGTTCTGTTTAGGAAGAATGAAACCTTTAAAACCTTCCTCACGTGCCTTGATGGCAATGGGTAAAACGCCTTTGATGGGTTGTAGTCCTCCATCCAGCGACAACTCACCCATAATCACATAATTCTCCAACTCATCCGACTTCAATCTGTCGGAAGCAGCCATTATGCCGATAGCCAGGGCTAAATCGTATGCCGAACCTTCTTTCCGAATATCGGCAGGAGCCATATTGATAACAATCTGCTTACGGGGCAACTTGTTCCCCGTGTATTCGAGTGCAGAAGCAATACGCTCGTGGCTCTCTTTCACTGCATTATCGGGCAATCCCACATGCATAAACCGTATTCCCTGACTTACATTTACTTCGATGGTAACAATAGTAGCGTTAATTCCTTGAACTGCCGCTCCAAAGGTTTTTACTAGCATAGTTTAACGATTTAAGGTGAAATAGATTTATTTTTGCGTCGGTCAATTCAGATTATACCCGACTTTTAGTGTCAATGGAACTTTTACAGCATCGTTATTCGGGAATAAATTTCCGTTTGAATAGTGCCCAAGCATGATCTCAGCATTCAGATTTCTCTTCTCTCCAAAATAGATTCCTACTCCCATATTATCCTGAAAAGTGAAATGTTTACCTGTATTTTCACCATCAATCATAATTTTAGATATATATGTTGGCCCGGCAACCGAATAATAGAAATAAGCATCAAGAGGCTTTGTATGCAAAACGGTGAAACGAGCAACCGGAAAAACAGACAATGTAAAGAAATCCTGCTTGTTTGGGTTACTTAAACCGGTACCAACGCCCTTACTTTGCCAATATGATGTACTCACCCCCCAATCGAGCGAGAAAACTCTTGCTGTATGAAATATATTTCGCTGATAGGTAAGTGATACACCTTGATAAACTTCTGCTTCACCTCCCCAAAAAACAGGAAACTTATCGCTAGAAACAAAATTATTTACCCCATAACCCAGCACATTGCTCGAATACCCGATTTGCAACATATGTTTTGGGTGAATATACCCAACTTCAGCAGCCTCTGCAATCTTCTTTTCCGACACCTTTTGAAGTTTGTATGAAAAACCTGCTGCAACAAAAGATGTAGAAGGTTGCTTTTCGGATGCTTGAGCCGGAGAATAAGCAGTACTCAATTGTAATGCCATACTTTTACTAATAGAATATTTTAACCCACCACCAAACAAAAAGGTAGCATAATTGGCATTAGATATTACAGTCTCTCCCGTAACATAGTCATTAAATCCACTTCGTGTAATAATGCCGAGACCAGCTTCCCCATATACAGAAAAGCGATTAGTAATAGGCAATTGAGGTTTCAGAGTTAATCCACCCACATTCATCCATATTGTTCTTTGACCAATTGCGCCGGTAGCATCCGTTTTATATTTATATTTTACCCAGGTAACCGGACGCATATAAGTTAGTTGCGCCGATAAATATTTATTAAACTCATAACCAAACAAAACCAGACGTACAGCAGGATGAGGCACTTTCAGCGACTGAAACGAAAAACCTGCTTCCGGTTGAAACTGAGTAAAATCATAATCGATAGAGCCTATATTAACTTCAAAATAGGCCTTTTGCAAAATTGGTGGAATTTGCGCTCGTTCGTCCTGAGCAAAAACAGACATTGAAACAAGGAAAAAGAAAAGTGAAATGTAAATTTTAAAAAAACAGGTTCTCATCATTTATTCAGTTTATAATATATATTTTAGTCGCAAGATACTGATTTTATGTCTAAGTAGAAACAAATTAGTTGCGACCACAAAAATAGTTAATTATTTTACATTTCCAATCACTTTGGAAAAATAAAAACGTTTTTATTCATAATAATAGAAGTAAAAAACTTATAAATTAATTTTATAGTTACCGCGTTGGGCGGTTGCTTTCTAATTTTTGTGATATATTTGCTGTAGACTGTAGCAAAGCTCCAATTTTTGTGAGATGTTTCCAGTAGCCTCCAGCAAAATTCTAATTTTTGTGAGACATTTCCTGCAGCAAACTTTGATATGAATAGCTTTCTAGATTAGTTGGAAAGGTATTTTTGCTGTTCATTACGTTTAATGATTATCCGTTGCATTCTTCATCAAAACAAATGCTCTTTAAGTGTGCATTCAATTGTAAAACGCATAAATTTAGGCGCAAAACAAACAACTGCTCATCCCGAAGCGTTTATTGCAGTAACAAAAAACACCATTAAATCGGTTATTCTTTTTTTTTACTACCTTTGTACAAGTAAATTTGTCCCCTCTAAAATGATTGATAATACATTATTTAATAATAAAAAAGTAGCCTTTCACACCCTGGGTTGTAAGTTGAATTTTGCCGAAACGTCGGCCATTGGCAAGCAATTGAGTGATGAAGGATTTGTAAAAGCTAAAGCCGGCGAGCAAGCCGATGTCTGCATAATAAATACCTGCTCGGTAACTGATACTGCCGATCACAAATGCCGTCAGGCCATCAACAGACTTAATCGCCAGCATCCCAATGCCATAATGGTGGTTACGGGTTGTTATGCCCAATTAAAACCTGATGAGATTGCTGCAATACAAGGCGTTGACTTAGTGCTCGGAGCAAACGAAAAATTCAGCATCCTCGAATATCTTACTAAACTAGACAACGAAAAGAATGGAGAAATACATCGCATTCGCATTCAGGATGTAAAAGATTTTAAGCCCTCTTGCTCACGCGACGATCGAACCCGCTATTTCTTAAAAGTGCAAGACGGTTGCGATTATTATTGCACCTATTGCACCATTCCTTTTGCGCGCGGTAGAAGTCGCAACGCAACAATTAAAGATACAGTAGCTATGGCCGTTCAAGCCATAGAAGAAGGTGCAAAAGAGATTGTTCTTACCGGAATCAATACCGGAGATTTTGGTAAATCGACCGGCGAAACCTTTTTCGATCTGGTGAAAGTACTGGATGCACTGCCCCACGAAGTTCGTTTTCGCATTTCGTCCATCGAACCAAATCTATTGACCGATGAATTGATTGAATTTGTATCGAAAAGCAATCATTTTATGCCGCATTTCCATATCCCGTTACAATCAGGATCAAACGAAGTGTTACAACTAATGAAACGCCGTTACACCACCGAACTTTTTGCCAATAAAGTATCCACTATTAAAAATCGAATGCCCGATGCATTTATAGGTGTTGATGTGATTGTAGGTGTAAAGGGTGAAACCGGTGAATTGTTTGAACAGGCAAAAGCATTTATTCAAAGCTTAGATATATCTCAATTGCATGTTTTTAGTTATTCGGAGCGTGCAGGCACTAAAATGCTTGAAATAGAACATACTGTGTCAATTACGGAACGTAAACTAAGAAGTGATGTATTGCATGTATTATCTGATGAAAAAACAAAGCAGTTTTACGAAAAGCAAATAGGTAAAACCGGACTTGTACTTTGGGAAAGCCGACAAAAAGATGATAATATGGTGGGCTTTACCAACAACTACGTTCGTGTTGAAAGACCTTTTGAAAAATCATTGGTCAACACAATACAATCGGTGTCGTTTGGCGAGTGGAACGAAGAAAAATCGGCTCTTAAAGTGTCTAACCTTTAAATATCAACAAATAAATCTATAAATAAGATGTTAGCAAAACGAATCATACCCTGTTTGGATATCAAAAACGGACAAACTGTAAAAGGAATTAATTTTGAGAATATCACAGATGTGGGCGATCCGGTAGAACTTGGAGCATTGTACGCTCAAATGGGAGCTGATGAACTGGTTTTCCTTGATATCACTGCTACCAACGAAAAACGCAAAACATTGTCGGAGTTGGTTACACGCATTGCAAAACATATCAACATACCCTTTACCGTGGGTGGTGGCATTTCGAGTGTGGATGATGTATCGGTTTTACTAGCCTGTGGTGCTGATAAAATTTCAGTAAACACTTCGGCCGTTCGCAATCCACAACTTATCAGCGACCTGGCCAGCCAGTTTGGGAGTCAATGCGTTGTTTTAGCTATCGACACCAAATTCATTGATGGCGAATGGTTTGTGTTTCTCAATGGCGGCCGTATCCCAACCGACATTCGCACTGTGGAGTGGGCAAAACAAGCTGTTTCGTTGGGTGCAGGAGAAATTCTGCTTACCTCCATGAATAATGATGGTACCAAAGATGGTTTCGCGCTTGATATTACCCGTGCCGTTTCGGAAGCGGTAAACGTCCCCGTTATTGCCAGTGGTGGTGCCGGAACGATGGAACACTTTGTGGATGTGTTTGGCGAAGGTAAAGCTGATGCTGCATTAGCTGCAAGTATTTTTCACTACAAAGAAATTGGAATCCCTGAATTGAAATCTTTTTTGAAAGAAAAAGGTGTGGAAGTGAGAATTTAAAATTACCAGCCAACTAAACTTAAGTATACGATAATTATTATTGATATGTTTCTCACCACATAGTGCATAGTAGTTTTGATTATAAGAGATAAGACTAAGAACCTGCCTACCGCAGGCAGATTCTTAGTGGTAAAAACATTCATTAAATATTTCAAATTACTCACCTAATCAAATTCATATGCATTTTACCAAACCTACCGCTTTTCTGTATCTTCTGTTTGCATTGATCAGCTGTAATAATGCTGCCGATTCGCCTTATCCAACCATAACTTTCGAAAAAAAAAACGCCCATGCCCGGAATTGGCAGAGCATCATCAGTGGCTTTTGTTATTGATGGAAAAGCGTACGTAACATTGGGTCGAAACGCCGAGTACACAGATTCTTTAAAAGATTGCTGGCAATATGATCCAAGTAACGATAACTGGACAAAAAAAGCGCCGTTCCCCGGTATTGGACGCGTAAAAGCAATGGCTACAGTACTCAACGACACAGCATATGTTGGTCTTGGCTTCAGAAGAAATCAAGGTGCTTACACCGGTGGCGTTTTGACTGATTTTTGGATGTACGATGCAAAAAACGATAGCTGGACTAGAAAAGCGGATTTACCCAGCAAAGCATCAAACGCCTGCGTGAGTTTCACTTACAACAATTGCATTTATGTCGGTTCGGGTTTCGACAACTCTTATTTCTCGAGAGAATTCTGGAAATACATTCCCTCTCAAAACAAATGGGTAGCCTTGAAAGATTTTGAAGGTGCACACAGAGCATGCGCCGTGGCGTGTTCAAACGGCGAGCATATTTTCTTTGGCACAGGTTACAGAACGCTGAGCGAAACAGATTGGTGGGAATACTTTCCCATAAATGATTCGTGGAAAAAACTGAGATCGATGCCCGACGATGGTCGCGAAAATGCGGTGAGTTTAGCTATAAATAAACGGATATTTGTGGCTACAGGCAGACATTTTGGAGGCCCGGAAACAGGTGGAAATGTAAAATCGGATATACTGGAATATGACATTGCCCGAAATGTGTGGTACGAAAGAGGAAATCTCCCGGCCGAAGGACGTGAAAATTCCATTTCATTTACGATAAATGGCAAAGGTTATATTGGATTTGGGGATAACGACACCAAGGTTTTGAACGACTTCTGGAGTTTTCAACCCTAAAACGATTTCGAATTTAAAGCAAACTACCGCTCAAAAAACAGCTAAGCTATAAATGACAACCCCAATGATACAGAACCCGAAAATGAACAGTGGAAGAGCTATTGGGGGTCTTCCTACTACCGAGTAATCATTGTGAGGAATAAGAAGTGAGGGACGCAGTTTGATAATGGCGTAATAACATGCTAACGCAGCCAGTATGCCGACTAATGCACCGCCAAGAATATCCAACGGATAATGAACGCCTAAATACATCCGCGAATAAGAGACTAAAACTGCCCAACAGAAAATAAGGCTGGTGTATTTTCTGTTTCTGAAAAGAGTGGATGAAAGAAATGCAAATCCAAACGAATTGGCGGCATGCGACGACACAAATCCAAACCGACCTCCACTATACCCATTCACCAAATGAACCATATTCTTCAGCTCGAAAGCATGAGAAGGACGAAGTCTTTGTACCTGCTCTTTTATTAAACCCGAAGAAATCTGATCGGAGATAACAATACAACCGACAAGTGCTATTATCAACCAAATAGATTCCCGCTTCCAATTTTTTATTATAACTGCCAAAACAGCGATATAAAGTGGGGCCCAAGTCAATTTAGCACTTATGCCAAACATAACCCCATCCCAAAATGACGAATGAAATCCGTTGATGGCCAGGAACAAATTTTTGTCCAAAAGTAAAAGCGATTCAAATAGATTCATTATCAGCAGTGTGTAATTGTTTGGATATAAAAACGGTGTTGATATAGCAAGTCGGGATTATATCTTTACAATATTATCTTTTTCTACCCAACCGACACTTCCATTTCCCAGTTTTATTTCAGTCCAGTTACCCAATGTACTTTTTAAGCTTACTTTCGTTCCTTCGTGCAGTTGAAATAAATCTGTACCACTTTTATCCGGCGAACTTTTAACCGTTACAACACCGGACATTATAATCGCTTCGTTGTGTTTCTTCATTTGGTCATTCCTGATTCCCGCAAAAACTAAAGTAAGTATACTAACTCCGAAGAGTATAGTTCCAAAATAGAACGAGCTTTTGCGCACATATCGCGTAGGCCCTAAAATAAATAGGAATCCTGCTATCAGGCAAATAATAAAGGTGATCACACTCATTATTATCCATCCATTAGACGTAAAAAGTTTAATAAAATTAGTAATCCAACGACCTAAAAAGAATGTGGGGGTTTGTAGAATATTATCAACTACTTTTAATTGTGCCATTTCCAAATTAAAACGGGCATCGTCGAATCCCGGAGCTAAGCGTAAAGCCCGCTCATAATTTAAAATTGACATCCCTAATTCGTCCGATTTAAAATATGAATTACCTAAATTATAATACAGTTCGGGTGCGACACCTTCTGTCGAAAGAATCATTTCGTATTGTTTTGCAGCTTCTGCAAAATTGCCTTTCACATATAAATCATTGGCCGTTTTCAGCGCGCCACTTTGAGCAAAAGCAGAAGTAAAAAAACACAAAACTAAAAATAAAAACAATGCTATACGTTTCATATATTTTGACTGAATATTGTGTTTATGATTTTTTAATAACTTCTTCCAATTCACTTATTACCCGAATGCTGTCATCATAAAGATTCCCCATCTCTTGTTGCCCTGAATTTGGTGCATAACGCGCAAACTCACACGTGCTTAAAATCTGATTTAGTTGATTCAAAACCGGTGCTTCAACAGCTCTTTTCGATAATTCATCGGCTACCTTTTCCTTTGTGAGCGAAGCCACCGGAATTGACAATTTATCACTTAAATAGTCCCATACAGCCTTCAGAATTTCTTCGTAGAAAGAGTCCTTCTTACCTTCCTTCAATAATCGTTGAGCAAATTTCAAGCGCTTTTGAGCTATTTTATTCGCTTTCTTATTTTTTACTAAATCCAAATCAGCATTTTCTAAAGCTTTCTTACGGAAAAATATAAATAAAACCAGGGATATAAGCAGAGGGATAAGGTACATTAGCCAACAAGTCAGGGTACCATAAATCGGTGATTCTTCTTTTGATAATTCGATATCTTCTGTTTGGATATACCGAATATCTTTCCCTAGTTGTTTTACATCTTCTTTATCAACATAATTCCCAACGACTGTCTGGTTTTCAGCCCCCGACCCTTTTAATACCTCCAATTTATAAACCGGAGTACGTAAGGTTTTATATGTTCTCTCGTTCACATCAAAGTACGAAAATTCCGCTGACGGTATTTCATAATTCCCCGAATGGCGAGGTATAAACATGAATTCTATCGTTTTACTTCCGCTTACGCCAGAATTCGTTGTTTTAAAGTTATTGGTTACTTTAGGGTCATATAGTTCAAAACCGTCAGGGAACTTTATTTCCGGATTTTTAATCAATTTCATATTGCCTGCACCGGCAATACCGATTTTAAGAGTTACAGCCTCATTCGCTTTAATTCGCGTTGTCGAAATTTTAGAATCTATGCTAAATCGTCCTACTGTACCACTAAACGATGCTGGTTTATTGGCCGGCAATGCACTGACATTAATCTTAGTTGCCGGAGCATATATTTTTTTAGACACGTTAGTTGTCGATTCAAAAAAATCATCGAAAATGCTACGGGCTGCAGCACGATTTCTCATCTGAATAACCGCTTCAAATTCACACTTATCAATAGTAATGACACCCGATTTTTGCGGATAAAGAAGATACTGAACAAGTACAACAGTTGGATAATTTTTACCATTGTAGCTTTCGAGCGTAAATTGATTATTTTTTGGTTGGTCTATTTCTTGTTTCATAAAACCGTTGAAATCAGGAAATTTCGTGGGTGGACATTGAATTACATCAAGTGTTGTATACAATTTATAGGTAACCAATACAGCTTCTTGCTCGTATACAGATGGTTTAGACAGTATTACCCGTACAAATATATTCTCATTGGAAATAGACTGCCCCTTTGAAGAGCCTGACTGCGATTTTCCGGAATTGGTATTAGCGTCGGCTGGCAACACTTTAATAGCAACAGCATTGGAAGTAACCCGTTTATTGTCGACCAGCATACTGGCTGCCGGGATGACAAATGTACCAGTTTTTTTTGCTTGTAGGGTATATGTATAGGATATTGAAACAGAAGATGTTTGTCGTCCGTTTATTACTTGATAACTGGAACTGTGCGATTCAAATGGACCGGCTAAAACTTCAAAATTTGTTATCTCGGGAACACGCAAGTCTTTACCCGAAGCATTGACAGAATAAACTAACTGAAATGGGTTATCCATGGCAACCGCCGAAGGTGCCTGTGCAGTGAATCGCACCGGTTCAGCAGCCCGAAGTAGCCAGGTATTAAAAGCCAAAAGTAAAAATGACAAAATGATAAATCTGCGTCTCATATATTTTCTTGAAATCTATTTATTGTGAGTAAATTTTCTTAGTCTACCAATCTATATCTGATTTTATCGTACCTCTAACTTGTTGTTTTTTTGCCTTATCCTGTGCATTTTTCTCATCCTGTTGCAAAGCATCTAATATTTGCTGGGCATTTTGCTTCGACATTTGAGGTTGTTGTGGCTGTGGTTTTGGCTGCTGAGGCTGCTCCTTTGGTTTGGGGTCAGGTTTATTTTGATCCTGTTTATCGTCTTTCTTATTCTTATCTTTATTCTTATCTTTTTCTTGTTGCTTTTTAAGCTGAGCTTGCGCATAAGCCAAATTATAACGGGTATCGTTATCTTTGGGGTTATTCTTCAACGCCTTTTCGTATGATTTTATTGCATCTTCATATTTTTTATCCGAGAGAAATGAATTCCCGATATTATGGAATGCAGCAGCAATTTTACTTTTTTCATGGGGCTGCAAAGCAGCGGTGTTATTGTATTGCTCTAAGGCCTCGGGGTACTTCTTTTGTCGAAACAAAGCGTTACCCAGATTAAAGTTGGCTTCGAACGACTTTGGATTCTGCAATAATCCTTTACGATAAGCAATCTCAGCGTCTGTATATTTAGATGACTTATACAATTTATTCCCTTCCCGCACATTGGCACTTTCCTTTTGTGCCACCGCAGAGAGCGAAACGAACAACATCAACACTATATATTCTATTTTTTTCATCAATTGAAATGTAAGTTGTAGATTATTTATTCTTAATTACTTTGTCTTTCAAATCGAATATTTTGTACCTGCTCAATCGTTTATTAATCCGATCGAATACAAAAAAGTCGAGAACTAAAAGTAGTAATGCCAACAAGGCAAATGATTGAAATTGCTCGTTATAATCGGAAAAAATACTCGTTTCTATATCCGATTTGGCCAGCGAATCAAGCTCTTTATTTACAAGTCGGTATGCATTACTTGTATTATCAGCTCTAACATAAACTCCCTTTCCGGCTTCGGCAATTTTTTTACACATATCCTCGTTAAGTTTGGAAACCACTACATTCCCATCCTTATCTTTCCAAAAACTGATAGTTCCGGGCACTGGAATTGGTGATCCTTCCGGTTTTCCCATTCCAATAACGTGAACCGCTATATTATTTTCGGCCGCTAACTTAGCCGCTCCAACAGCATCATCTTCGTGATTTTCGCCATCTGTAATAACGATTATTGCTCTTCCCGCTTTATCTTTTGTTCCAAACGATTTTATGGCTAAATCAATGGCACTACCAATAGCCGTTCCCTGACGTGGAACCAATTGTGGAGAAATAGACGATAAAAACATCTTTGCCGATACATAATCTACCGTTATTGGCAATTGAGTGTAAGCATCTCCTGCAAAAACTACCAATCCAACCTTATCGTTGGTCATATTATCTACCAACTTAGATAGAATTTGTTTCGCATTTTCCAATCTGCTTGGCTGAACATCCTGCGCCATCATGGAGTTGGAAACGTCCATGGCTATCATTACTTCAATTCCCTGGCGTTTCACATTTTCTACCTTAGTACCAAACTGTGGCTGAGCTAGAACAATTATCAACAAAACAATGGCAGCAAATTGTAGATAAAACTTTACCTGAGGGCGAACAAACGAAACGTTGGGCATCAATCCGGCCAACAGTTCGGCATTACCAAATTGCTTTAAATTTCGGCGTTTTTGAATGCTCGTATAAATAAATACACCTACTAATATTGGAACTAGTAAGAATAAAAAGAGATATTCTGGATGTGCAAATCGAAACATAATAATTAGTTGAAATGGTTGATGATCTAAACAGTTTTGAAACTAAAATTAGAACACTACACGCTTTATTTCAAAGCAGATAAAAAAGTGCCACTCTTTATGGAATCTTTCTTAGCAAGGTATTACGAAGTAGAACTTCAATGAATAACAAAAGAAAAGCTAACAAACAAAACACGAAAAACTGCTCGTTTTTCTTGCTATATTCACGTATATTTATTTTCGTTTTTTCGAGCTGATCTATTTCCTGATAAATCTTACGAAGCTTAGAATTATCGATCGCTCTAAAGTATTTTCCTCCGGTAACAGAGGCTATTTCCTGCAGGGTTTTTTCATCAAATTCCGATTGCATTTGCTGATACTGAATACCCATTGGCGTTTGTACAGGCATATTTACAATGCCGTGTGAACCTACCCCGATAGCATACACTCTTATACCAAATGTCTTGGCTATTTCAGCAGCCGTAACGGGAGCTATATCCCCCTTATTATTTGATCCATCCGTCAACAGAATGATCACTTTCGACTTTGCTTTGCTATCTTTTATTCTATTTATAGCATTTGCCAACCCTAAGCCTATGGCTGTTCCGTCTTCTATCAATCCGTATTTTACGCCATTGAACAGGTTTATCAAAACAGCATGATCATTGGTCAACGGACATTGAGTAAAACTCTCACCGGCAAAAACAACCAAACCAATATTATCATTCGGACGTGAAAGAATAAATTCCGTAGCAACAGCTTTCGACGCTTCTATTCTGTTTGGCTTCAAATCTTCTGTTAACATTGTACTTGATAAATCCAATGCCATCATAATATCAATTCCTTCGGTATTTTCACTGCGCCAACTATTTGAAGCCTGTGGACGCGCCAAAGCAACAATAATAAACAGTACAGCCAGCGTTCTGAGAATAAATGGAACATGGCGTAATTTTATTCGCTTGCTTTTAGGAAATTGAGCTAGTTTTTGAAGTGATGATATTTGTAAACTAGCATCCGATTTGTGCATTTCCCGTACATACCAAAAAATCATTGGCAGTAAAAGTAGCAGTAAAAACAAATATTCTGGGTTATGAAAGGTCATCGCCGTAATTTAATGATTTTAGATATTAATCTCAATGATTTAGTTGAGATTGAAAGCACAACCGCTTTCGTTATTCACTTTTTACTTCCTTTTGTTTTTCTTCCGCAGGAACTACTTCCTCTACCTTTTTGGTTTGGTTCACAAACAAATAAGCATTCTTTAAACTCAATTCATGTTCATCGGGAAGTGGATTCCACTTAGCAAATTTAACCAAATCTGCCAGTTGCAAAATTTGTTGTAATCCCAAATAACTTGTTTTATCACTCTTACGCATCGAGCGAAGTTGATATAAAATCTCTTCGGAAGTCATCTCCATGCTCTTCATACCAAACACTGGCTCAATATATTCACGAATAACATCCGTAAGTTCGGTATGATATTCTTTTGATCTGCCTTGTTGCCATGCTTTATCCTCCTTTATCTTATCCAAATGATGTAAAGCAATGATGTGTGGTGGTAAAGCAGGTTCCGGTGCCTTTTCGAAAATGGGTTTTTTCTGCCAGTACTTGCGAACGTATATATATAAAACAACTAATAAAGCAAGAATAACCACTATCAAAAGGATAGTCTGGATAAGACCTACCCAGTCGAACTTGGGTTCATAAACCGGTTTTATATCGGCAACAGAACTTGCAGCTGTGTCAACCTTAAAAGGCTGAACTACTTTAAGAGTAAGAGAGTTAGACCAAATTGTATCGCCATTCATCACAAATGGAAACGGTCGGATAGTTAGAATTGAATCTTTAAAAGCTGTTACAACATAATGTTGAGTTACTTTTAGGCTTCCGTTCTCAGATGTTACAGTATCCATTTTAACTTGTTCCACTAAGTCAAGCCCTTTTACAATACTATCCGAAAAAAGCGGCATTACCACTTTTTGTTTGGGCTGTTGCGTTACTTCAAACGACAAATGAGCCTGATTACCAATCCACATTACAGTAGAATCGAGACGAGCATTTACCGTTATTTTTTGTGCAAACGTGGTCGAATGCACAAGAAACAATATACTTAGGAACAATAATAGAAATTTTCTCATACTAATTTTCAATTGTAAATTGTCAACTATGATTTAAGCTCTCATTTTGAACAATTTCATCAAAGCTCGCACATAATCTTCGGATGTACTCATCGACACTGAATCAACTCCTGATTTCACGAAAGTCTTCTGCAATGCCAACTGACCTTCGCCCCATGCATGTTTATAGCTGGTTCTAAGTCGTTTGTCCGAGGTATCCACCCAAATACGTTCACCGGTTTCAGCATCTTTAAGCTTCACAAGTCCCACATTGGGTAATTCGGTTTCGCGGATATCAAACACCTGCAAAGCCACAATATCATGTTTCCGATTGGCAATGGTCAAATCTTTTTCAAAATTAGTATCGATAAAATCGGATATAACAAAAGCGGTAGAGCTCTTTTTAATGGCATTGGTAAAATAGCGCAAAGCACCGGCAATATCAGTTTTGGTACTTTCGGGCTGAAAGTTCAACAATTCTCTGATAATATGCAGAACATGCTTTTTCCCTTTTTTAGGGGGAATAAATTTTTCGATTTTATCCGAAAAAAAGATGACACCAATTTTGTCGTTATTCTGAATAGTGGAGAAGGCCAGAGTTGCAGCCACTTCGGTAAATATATCTTTCTTTAACTGAGTTACTGTACCAAACTCACGGCTACCCGAAACGTCAATCAGTAACATCACTGTCAGCTCACGCTCTTCTTCAAACACCTTAATGTAAGGGTGTCCGAAACGTGCAGTAACGTTCCAGTCTACCGAACGAATATCGTCGCCGTATTGGTATTCGCGCACTTCGGCAAAAGTCATACCCCGACCTTTAAAAGCCGAATGGTATTCACCGGCGAAGATATTCTTCGACAGGCCACGCGTCTTTATTTCAATTCTCCGTACTTTTTTTATTAACTCACTCGTTTCCATAAATTCTAATTATCAATTATGAACTATTAATTGTGAATTAATTAAGGCACTTCAACTGTATTTAAAATTTCAGTAATAATTTCGTCGGAAGTCATATTGTTGGCTTCAGCTTCGTAGCTCAAACCAATACGGTGACGAAGAACATCATAACATACGGCACGAATATCTTCTGGAATTACATACCCTCTACGTTTGATAAATGCGTACGCACGGGCAGCCAAAGCCAGATTGATAGAAGCACGTGGGGAAGCTCCAAATGAAATCATTTCTTTCAACGCATCCAAACCATAATCTTGAGGAAAACGGGTTGCAAATACGATGTCTACAATATAACGTTCAATTTTCTCATCGATATACACCTGACGAACCACATCGCGCGCCTCGATAATATCTTTCGGAGAAAGAATCGGTAGAATTTCCGGTTTATGTTTCAACAGGTTTTGGCGGATAATTAATTTCTCCTCCTCTTTGTTTGGGTAATTAATAATTACTTTCAACATAAAACGGTCAACTTGCGCTTCGGGAAGTGGATATGTTCCTTCTTGCTCAATAGGGTTTTGAGTTGCCAATACCAAAAACGGTTCTTCCAACGAATATGTATTTTGACCGATTGTAACCTGACGTTCCTGCATGGCTTCCAACAAAGCACTCTGTACTTTAGCCGGTGCACGGTTAATTTCGTCGGCCAACACTAAATTTGCGAAAATAGGTCCTTTCCGAATGCTGAACTCTTCTTTCTTCTGACTATAAATCATTGTACCAATAACATCGGCCGGTAAAAGATCCGGTGTAAATTGAATACGACTAAAATCGGCTTTAATTAAGTCCGATAATGTTTTTATTGCCAGCGTTTTAGCCAAACCAGGCACACCTTCTAACAGGATATGTCCATCAGATAGTAACCCGATCAATAAAGACTCTACCAAATGCTTTTGGCCTACAATAATCTTATCCATTCCCATGGTTAACGCATCAACAAAAGAACTTTGTTTTTCTATGCGTTCATTAAGCTCCCGAATATCAACAGATTGAATCATATTATTTTTTATTAGTTTTGCTTTTTATTTATGTAGCAAATATAGCATTAAAAAATGTGTTAATACCCTCATTTAATATCTATTAACCTGATTTTAGTTTAATAAATATTCCGACGTCAAACGCCCTATTTTTCTAGGAAATTTATACATTTTTTGAACAAAAAAAAGTTCCGAAATTATCATTATTTCAGAACTTTTTCATTTATCGACGTTCAAAACCTATATTTGTTGGTATCTCAAATTTCAGTTCCGTTTTTTGACATATAAATCGTGTAACTCCAACGCTTTTTTCATGCATTTTGGATTCGAAGTATCGATTAACCGAGCATCAAGTTTTGGAATATGAATCAATGTACCTGCAGCAATATTATCCGGATTTGGAATGCTGGCTTTATTCGCCTCATAAATATACACCCAAAAATCCGGATTCTTATAATACTTCTTCGACATGAGGGTTAATCTGCTACCTGAAGTAATCCGTTCACTTCCGATAAACTTTTTGTACACACGTGGCCCATCGAGCATTAACTGGAGGCTATCAACCGATTTCTTTACCGGCACTGACTTTTCTACCGACTTGACAAGTGGTTTAACCGTCGAACCCACCAAGGTTTTTGCAATCGTATCACTGATTGAATCAATCGATTGTTTAGCCTTTGGCACTACCACCACTTCGGATACTGCCTTTTTTGGCTCAACCCATTTCGACACCGTGTTAAACATCTCAGTCATCGAGAAGTTTTGTTTTGCATCTGTTGTGGCATTCTTGAGCGAAGTAAGCGAACGGTCGACAGAATTTCTAACAGGAGGCACAAAGAAATAGACTCCAAACAGCACCACCAACAATGCCAACAAACCACATGCAAGTCCTAGCCACCACTTTTTTTTCTTCGAAACTTTCTTATTGTCTAAAAACGGATTCGAAACATACTCTTCCGAAACAACCATTTCCGGGACATAAATATCATCATTGTCGTATTTAGGAATATCGTAATCCGATACCGACACAGTCTCCTCTTTTTCAGTTGCTACAGCCGAATATACTATGTTGGTATCAATTTCCTGAACAACTTCCGGTTTCACATCCGAAACTATCTCAGGAATAATTACTTCCTCTGCCTTACTAATTCCTGATTTTTGTTCATCAACAGCATTTTTCTCATCCTGCAGCTCAATGTTATCCAAAGCGGTCAGGTCATAATCCTGTATTTCGACGCGACCCGGCTCTGAATGCACGCTCTCTGCGGGCAACTCTTCAGCCACCAGTTGCTTTTTCTTCGGCGATAAAGCCTGAATATCAGCCAGAAGTCCTTTTATATCAGCCGCCTGCTCATTCAATACGCGCAATGGGTCCAACGCAACTTCATCAACGGGCATTTCGTCCGATTCTTCATCATCCCCATCTAAAACTACTGGTTCAAGATGAGCGAATGGCTCATTCACCACATTCTTCAACACCACATCAGGCACAAATGTCACTTTAGAATATCCGGAAATAATAATATCCTCACCGGTATGAACATTTACACTCTTGCGCGGCTCATTCCATTGAAGCTTGAACGTACCAAAGTTTTTTATCTTCACAACTTCGCCGGCCATTAAAGCCTCCTCGATAGATGCGATCATCACTTTCAGGAATTCTTCTGCAGCACGCTTACTAACCGACGCTTTCGAAGCAACGAGGTCAATAATCTCTTGAGACGATATTTTATCCTTAATCATGGTGCGGAAGGTCTTTAAGTTTTTCTTTTAAAATATTGCTTTGTTTAAAATTCACCACCAATTTAGGCGGAATCAACGTGCGGATTTGCGTAGAAGGATGAACCGAAAGACGCTCTTCCTTTTTTCGCACTTCAAAATTACCAAAACTCTGAAAACCTATTGTTTTATCATCAGTCAAAAGTTCAGTGCAGGTTTCGATGGTTTTCTCTAACAAATCAGCCACAATGGATTTGGGAGAATTCATTTTTTCTGCCATGCTGGCAATTAATTCTTTGTGATTCATAATTCGTTACAAGATTTTAGTTACAACAAAACAGTAAACAATGTGATGACATACAAGTACACAGAGCACTTAAATTATATTTAATATTTATATCAACAAGTTGATCGATTTCTATTCGCCATACAAATCAAAGTCGGTAGATCCTACTATCTTCGCGTTATAAAACGATCCTTTTTTTACTCCCTCTGTCGCGATGGGTATTAAAACTTCAGGATCAACCTCCGGAGAGTCATATTCTGTTCTGCCCACAAAATACTCATCCTCTACCCTATCAATCATCACTTTGAGAGTTTTCCCTATTTTGGTTTGATTTATTTCAGCCGAAATTCCTTGTTGAATCGACATAATTTCATCAACCCTTCTGTGCTTCACCTCCTCCGGAATATCATCTTTAAACGTTTTGTAAGCGTAAGTTCCTTCTTCGTTTGAGAAAGCAAATGCTCCCAGCCGTTCAAAACGCGCTTTACGAATAAATGTTTTCAATTCCTCCACATCATCTTCCGTTTCGCCCGGGTGACCGAGCAACAAAGTGGTTCGCAAATGAATGTCCGGTACTTCGGTGCGTATACGGTCAATCAACTCGTAAGTTTGTGCCGAAGTTATGTTGCGACGCATTTTAGTCAACATATTATCGCTTACATGCTGCAATGCAATGTCCAGATAGTTACACACATTATCACGTTCACGCATCACTTTCAATAAATCGTACGGAAAATGAGCCGGATAAGCATAATGCAATCGCAACCATTCCACGCCCTGAATATCAGAAAGCCGTTGGGTTAACTCGGCCAATTTTGATGCTTTATAGCGATCCTGCCCGTAATACGACAAATCCTGCGCTATCAGCTGAAATTCCTTTACGCCATTCGACACCAAACCTTTTACTTCATTTTCAATATCCTCCATCGTCCGCGAACGATGTTTCCCCGTAATAATCGGAATAGCACAATACGAACAGGTACGATTACAACCTTCTGAAATTTTAATATACGCGTAATGATTAGGTGTTGTCAACGTGCGCTCCAAGCGTAAATCAGCACGATAATCCTGCCCTAAATCGGTCAGAATATCGTTATAATTAAATTTACCGTAAAACTTATCTACTTCGGGCATTTCAGAACGCAATTCTTTCAAATAGCGCTCGGACAAGCAACCCATAACAAACAATTTCTGAATCTTTTGCTGCTTGCGCAAATCGGCAAACTGCAAAATGGTATTGATGCTTTCTTCTTTGGCATCGCCAATAAATCCGCAAGTATTGATAATTACGATATCACCATCCGGTTGTTCGGCATCATGCCTTACCGTGTACCCCAACACATCAAATTGACGCATCAACTGTTCCGAATCAACAAGGTTTTTTGAACAACCGAGCGTGATAACGTCGACGATTCCTTTATTTATACTATTTTCCAATTTATTTTCTATTTTCTTAATATGCTAATTCTTCAGGACTTTTTTTAGTCTTGAAGACTATTCAAACAACGTTTCTACAAATTTTTCTCTATCAAAAATCTGTAAATGTTCCATTCCTTCTCCAAGCCCGATATATTTCACCGGAATTTTAAACTGATCGGAAATGCCAATTACCACTCCACCTTTAGCCGTTCCATCCAGTTTAGTAATGGCCAATGCAGTTACATCCGTAGCTTTTGTAAATTGCTTAGCTTGTTCAAAGGCATTTTGACCCGTCGAACCGTCCAATACCAACAACACTTCGTGTGGTGCATCAGGAACCACTTTTTGCATTACGTTTTTGATTTTAGTCAACTCATTCATTAAGTTGATTTTATTATGCAAACGACCTGCCGTATCAATAATCACCACATCGGCATTATTTGCTTTAGCCGATGCAATAGTATCATAGGCAACTGCAGCCGGGTCAGCACCCATTTTCTGCTTTATAACCGGCACACCGGTACGTTCGCCCCAAATAACCAATTGATCCACTGCTGCAGCCCTGAAGGTATCAGCAGCTCCAAGATACACTTTTTTACCGGCTTTAGTAAACTGATAGGCTAACTTACCAATAGTGGTCGTTTTGCCCACGCCATTTACACCCACTACCATAATAACATAAGGCGAAGCAGGCAATTGTGCATCAAAATCAGCCGGTGAGTCGGAATTAGTTTCCGAGAGTAAACCGGCAATCTCCTCTTTCAGAATTACGTTTAGCTCCGAAGTGCTCACATACTTATCCTGTGCCACCCTTTTTTCAATACGTTCTATAATACGCAAGGTAGTTTCAACGCCTACATCAGAAGTTATCAGCACCTCTTCCAGATTATCAAGCACCTCATCATCAACCTTCGATTTTCCGGCAACAGCACGCGTTAATTTAGAAAACACACTCTCTTTGGTTTTCGACAACCCCTGATCGAGTGTTTCTTTTTTTTCTTTACTAAATAGATTAAAAAATCCCATATTTTCAATTAATAATTCACGATTAATAATTCACAATTACCACAATGGATATTAGCACTTTGCATATACGCAATCAACTCACAAAATTAAGTTTTTTTTCTGAGTTTACCGCAAAAAAAATCCTCTCATTTTATAAATGAGAGGATTTTTCGAATTTTTCAAGAACGATATTTTTATTTTGTGAAATAATCTTTCACTTTATCGTTGTGTACAATTTCTTCTTGGAACATAAATGCACCGGTTTTAGGTGATTTCACCATCTTGATAACCTTTGCAAATGAACGACCTTCTCCTTTTTGGAGAGATGCTACCGCTTTTTTAGCCATGACTCAGATCTTATTTAATTTCTTTATGAACAGTTACTTTTTTAAGAATAGAATTGTATTTTTTCAATTCCATACGTGCTGGTGTGTTTTTTCTGTTTTTCACAGTAATATAACGCGATGTACCAGGCATACCGCTTTCTTTATGCTCTGTGCATTCCAAAATCACTTGGACTCTTGCTTCTTTTGATTTTTTTGCCATTGTAGTTTTCCTCCTAAATTATGCGTATAAATACCCTTTTTCAGACGCTTTTTTAATGGCAGCATCTAATCCAACTTTGTTAATGGTACGTAAACCATTAGCAGAAACTTTTAAGCTAACCCAAGTATCTTGTTCAACCCAATAGAATTTTTTTGTAAACAAGTTCACCTCAAATGTTCTTTTAGTACGACGTTTTGAGTGTGATACGTTGTTTCCTACCATAGCTTTTTTCCCGGTAATTTGACAAATCTTTGACATTTCTATATCTTTTTATTGTTTACATTTTTTCTCAAAAACAGTGTGCAAAAGTACACTATCTTTTTGAATTATGCAAGGATTTATTTCTTTTAATTCTAATAATAATATTTTACAACTCAATTAAACAATGCAACTGACTGATTTAATTACACTTAAACTACAAAATTTCTTTCAACAGGAGCAGCGCAGCCTGTGTAGCACGAAGGATATTTTGCTCGCGCAACTTTCCAAATCGAAATTCCCGACTCAAAACCTGTTCATCCGAACACACTGCTATCCAGGTAGTTCCAACTGGTTTTTCATCACTACCACCAGTGGGACCCGCTATACCGGATGTTGCAATGGCTACATCTGTCTTCAGCAACTTACGCACCCCAACGGCCATTTGCTCTACTACCTGTTGACTTACAGCTCCAAAAGCCTCTATATCAGCTGGATTTACCTGTAGCACATTTTCTTTCACCTCATTGGCATAAGCCACCACAGAACCTTTGAAAAAAGCAGAGCTACCGGGCAGTGAAGTGAAAACATGTGCAATATTTCCACCGGTACAACTTTCCGCCGTCGAAACAGTTTTACCACTTGCCATCAACAAATTCCCCAGCAATTGCTCAATGGGAATGTCTTCGGTGGCAACTATAGCATGGCCGAGCAATTGACTCAGCAAATCCATCTGCTGATTCATTACAAATTCTAATGCCAACACATTTTCCAAGAAACCGCTCAATCTCAACTTAACCACTCCGGAGTTAGGCAGATAGGCTAAATGGGTATATTCGGGCAAATTACTTTCCCATTCGGCAATTTTCAACGCCAATGCCGACTCCGTATAACCATACACTTGCACTGTTTTATGGATGATTACGGGCGTATCAAACTGCTTTTGAAGGCGTGGTATGATTTCAACACTCATGGCATGCTTCATTTCATACGGCACACCGGGCATCGACACCACTACTTTTCCATCCTTATCAAACCATGTTATCGGTGCAGTGCCGACTTCATTCTGAATGACCACACATTTCTCGGGAACCATCGCCTGCGCTTTGATCAACTCATTCATTTTGTAATTTGGTCGGTTTGCAAACAATCGTTCAATATTTTGATAAACAACATCATTAAACACAAGCTTAGTATCAAAATAAGAGCACAAGGTTTGTTTTGTTATATCATCATTCGTTGGCCCGATCCCACCGGTAAAAAGAACCACGTCAGCTCGTTTCAAAGCCATTTCAAGGGCTTCAACAATATGATTTGCATCATCATGTACCGATGTTATCTGAGCGAGCTCAAAACCGGCAGTATTCAATTCCGTAGCCATCCACGCTGAGTTTGTGTCAACGATTTGACCAATCAGAATCTCGTCCCCGATGGTGATAATTTCAACCTTTACACTTTTGATAGTTGTCATATTATTTTCTGTTTTTCAATTCACTATCCGCTATTTCCAGTTGTTCGAACCATTCGTTGCCAAATTTACGGATTAATGGTTCTTTCAGAAACTGATACACCGGCACTCCTAATTTGCCTCCTAATTTGCGGGCGCAATTACACACACTCCATTGGTGATAATTTACGGCTGTATACTCTTCGTATTTTTGCAACCTCACCGGATATAAATGACAAGATATGGGTTTGTAAAAATCTGTCTTCCCTTCGCGGTAAGCCTTTTCAATGGCACATTTACATTGTCCTTGCTCGTCGGTGTACGTAAAAACACATTCCTCACCGTTTACAATCGAAGTTACAGGCTCCCCATCCGAGTCAATATACGAAACTCCCTGTTTTGTTATCAGTTCTTTCGATATTTCTGTCAAGTCATCCCAAATTATCGGAAGTAAATCCTCTATAATTTTCACCTCCTCTTCTTCAAGCGGAGCTCCATCATCACCTTCAATACAACAAATCCCTTTGCAAGTATCCAGGTCGCAAACAAAGCGCTGGTCCAATAAATCCAAACTTATTATAGTATCATCTATTTGAAGCATATTCTAATTTATTATTTACTATTTTAATTACAAAATTTTTGAAGGCATCTGATCATCATGCCCTTTCAACACAGGCAAACTGATATGATACTTAACAGCTAATACCCTCGTTACAATTACCGATGCTGCTGACAATATTTGCATCAACACGGGCATCATCCCCATTTTAAAACACAACAGATAAACCAACCCTCCCACTACACACGCCAAAGCGTAAATATCCTTTCGGAATATAAGCGGCTCCTCGTTTATAAATATATCGCGGGTAACTCCACCGGCCGAACCGGTAATCATTCCCATCATTATAGCCACCCAAAAGGGGAAATGCGCTGCCAGACTTTTTTCGATACCCACTACTACAAACAGACCTAAACCGATGGCATCAAAAATAAAAAAAGTGTTCGTCAGTCTAATCACTTGTTTTCCGAGCAGAATCACAAATAATAGCGCAAACCCGGTAACAACGAGGTATGAAGGCTGCAACATCCAAAACGGGGTAACATCCAACAGCAAGTCTCTTAACGTTCCGCCACCAATGGCAGTGACCAGACCTACAACGTAAGCCCCAAACCAATCGAAACGTTTAGCAGAAGCCAAGCGAATACCACTGATGGCAAACGCAAATGTTCCCGCATAATCGATTAAATCAATAAAGTTCATTTTGCACTAAATTTGAACAAAACACTATAAAAAAAAGAAAGCGTATCAAATATAACTTTGATACGCTCCATTTATATTTTCAAAAAACTACTTTTTAGCTGGAGTTGCAGGAGCTTTTTCGGCCTCCGGCGTTTCACCAAAATTAGGTGCCACTACACCTGGTTCTGCTTCTTTAGCTTGTTGAGCTTCCTCTCTGATTTCAGATTGATCTGTTGCAGCATCTTTTTTGTTATTGAAAGCTACCGTAGCAACTGAAAGAACAACTACAAAAGCAACCAATCCCCAAGTAGCTTTTTCAAGGAAATCGGTGGTTTTACGAACGCCCATAATTTGGTTCGTAGAAGAAAAACCGGCTGATAATCCTCCACCTTTTGAGTTTTGAACCAACACTAACAAAGTAAGCAATACTGAAGCAATAACAATTAAAATAGTAAGTAGAACGTACATAATAAGTTTTTATTTTTTTGATTTTGATACAACTTTTTCCAAAAATCGAATTTGGTCTGCAAAGTAAACACTTTTTTTCGGATTATTCAAATTTAATTCCCTCAAAATGACAATCGCTTCGCTGTATTTTCTCTCTGAAATTAATTTTTTGGCATTAGCCTCCGAAATTTCGGAAATATGTAGAACAGAGCCATTAACCTGAGTTACTTCAATATCGTCGACATATTTGCGATTTATTTCATCAACAGGAATTTCTACATCTCTGCTTTTTGAAACTTTATCGTTATGAATATTCAGCGGCACGGTTGGGATATTCACCAACGAACGAGCCGATTTGAGTTTATCTGCCAGATTTTTGAGCGATTGTCGGGTATCTCCACCACCAGTCTCAACAACTTTCAGCATATCGAAATAATCACCCCCGGATTTTGCATTTTTTTCTCTACGATAGGGTTCTGCCGAGAGCAACTTTTCCGGATAAAGATAATAATACAACCAACGACGACTTGGTATAAATACAGTAGTGGTTTTCAAATTAGCATCAAAGTGAATGCTGTCTGATAATTGCAGGGCCTTTGTCAATAATATGCGTGAAGGTACAAAATAAGGAAATCGCTCCACCATTTCCTTCAAGTCGGATACATTTTGAGCAGCTACACTTTCGGGCTGCTTAACAAGTAAAATGAATTCTTCTTGAGTCATAGGTTGGAAATCGAATAACGAAAATATTTAACATCTATTTTTAATCAGAACTTACCACTTCGCAACCGTGTCATTGTAGATATTGTCTACAATATCAGCAACCATAGTTTTAGCCAAATCAGCCTGAACTGAAGTCAGCATAGTGGTACTAGGAAAAATCTGAGACGCCGAATACGTTTTCTCAAAATCATCTTCGGGGTTCTTATTGTTTGTAAAACGCACCTTTACAGTCATTGTAAGCTTTGTTTCTGCAGCATACGAATCAGTCCCGATAGCCATTGGAGTCAGTTGATATCCGGTAATCTCTCCTTCAATATGCAAGTCGCCCCCTTTCTTCAGCAATTGTAGTCTGGTTTGCTTAGTGTACACATCTCGCAAACCTTCGCCAAAAACCTGTGTTAATGGAGGATAAACCAGTTCAGCTGTATTCGGAAAATCGACAATAGAAATAGTTTTAGTCTTCGTATAATCAATCGATGCTCCATTAAACTTGTACGATATTGAACAAGAAACAACGATGAATGATAGCATTATCAACGATACTAAAATCTTCATTTTAGCCCTATCTACTTTGTTATTATTCATTAAGTTATATCCAATTTTACACATACCAAACATCAGTTTATTATTCAATTCCATACTCTTTAATTTTACGATAAAGAGTTCGTTCCGAGATTTCCAATTCATCAGCAGCAGCTTTACGTTTTCCTCTGTGCTTTTCAAGCGTCTTTTTAATCATCTGCCGCTCCATATCTTCTAACGTTAGAGGAGTTTGAGATTCTACATCATGGTATTCTTCAGCTACCTGAAAAGACTCTTCATCATCCAGTTCGTTATACTTTTTTGTTTCTTTAGTCGAAATATCTGATTTATAGTCAACACCAGCCACAGCGGGTGTTATTCTTGTCTCATTATGCGCAAATATACTGGACGGATACAAAACATCATCTTTATGAATTTCAGCATGCTGACCGTTCATTATTTCATGAACAAGTTTCTTCAAATCATTCATATCCTTTTTCATATCAAACAACACCTGGTAGAGTATTTCCCGCTCGCTATTAAATGATTTCTGTTCGCGTCCCGAACCTGAAAATAAAGCAGGCAAACGTTCCATATCGTCCTTTGGTAAATATGAACGAAGAATCTGTGCCGATATTTCGCGTTGTTGCTCTATTACAGATATTTGCTCTGTAATATTTTTTAACTGACGAACATTGCCATTCCAATAATAGTTCGACAATAATATTTTGGCATCATCGGTTAACTTTATAGACGGCATCCGATATTTTTCGGCAAAATCAGATGCAAATTTTCTAAACAAAAGTACAATATCATCTTTCCTTTCTCTGAGGGCAGGAACAGCTATCGGAACAGTATTCAGTCGATAAAAAAGATCTTCTCTAAACTTACCGTCCCTGGTCGCCTGCACCATATTCAAATTCGTTGCAGCCACTACTCTTACATTCGTCTTTTGTGTCTTAGAAGAGCCCACTTTAATAAATTCGCCTGCTTCCAACACGCGCAACAATCTTACCTGAGTAGAAAGTGGCAACTCACCTACCTCATCTAAGAAAATAGTGCCACCATCAGCCACTTCAAAATATCCTTTTCTATCAGCAGTTGCACCGGTAAAGGAACCTTTTTCGTGTCCAAACAATTCAGAGTCGATAGTTCCTTCGGGTATTGCACCGCAATTTACAGCAATATAGGGACCATGTTTTCGATGACTATATTGATGAATAATCTGCGGAAAATTCTCCTTACCTACCCCACTTTCACCTGTTATCAGCACCGAAAGATCGGTAGGAGCTACTTGAACAGCAATATCAATTGCCCTATTCAGCAATTCGGATGTCCCAATTATACCGAATCGTTGCTTTACTGATTGTATTTCTGAGTGTTGCATAAGATAAAAATAACAAAACTGTAATTATGGCATTAAAACTCTGACAAAATTAGTAATAAAACATGAAATGAGTACCAAACAAAAAAAAGAAGTAGAACAATTATTCTACTTCTTTAAATTATAGGGTAAAGTTTCAATTTATTCTATTATTTTTTAGATGGCTTAGCTGGCTTGTTCATACCTTCAATTGCTTGAATAGCCAATGGATTTGTTGGTTCAATAACCAATATCTTATTCCAATAAATCTTCGATTGTGGATAATCGGATTTCATGTAATAATAGTAACCTAAATATCTTGAACATTCAATGATAACCGAATTAAATCTGGCATCAGCTTTTGATTCCACTAAAGACAGCGTTTGTTCGTAGTATGGTTTTCCTAAAGCAGGAGTAGTTTCAGTTTCCAGTGAGAAGTTTGTTCTTGCACGCCAGAAGTTACCTCTATAGTTCGCAGGTTCAATTGCAGCAACTTTAGAGAACAATGAATCGGCCTTAACCAGAACATCCTTCTTAATCTCAGGAGTAGTTGTAGCTTCATTTCCATAGGTATAATATAATTTACCCAGTTGAACCATTGCATCCGCGTTTGGTTTATCAGCAGGTAACAAGTTCACATAATTTTGATACGCACTGGCAGCTTTCTGACTGTCACCTTTATCAACATACATATCAGAAATATCTTTCCATACTCCAATTTGAGTAGAGTCAAATTTTATTGCTTTTTCAAATTGCACAATTGCTAAATCATACTGTTTAGTAGCACGCAGCGCTTGTCCGTAATATGTATAATCATAATATGAAACATCAGGTTTATCCGATTTATTGAAGAATAAATCGGCAGCAAGTAATGCCTCATCGTAATTTTTCAAAGCTACATTATTATACATCGCCAATCTGTTAAAAGCAGGATTTTTAGGTGCCTTCACCAAACCTAATTTTACAACTTCCAACGACTTTACATTATCTCCTTTAAAAAATAAAGTGGTTGCATATTTTGTCAAATCAAGAACATTTGAATTTCCTGATTTCAAATAATTTCCATAAAGTTCTGCAGCTTTTGCAAAATCATCTGTCGAATAATAAATATCCGCTAATTCTTTATCTACCAAAAGGAATGATGGATCTTTTTGTTTCAATACGCCTAACTTTTCGATAGCTAAAGGTGTATTTACATTTTTATAGGCACGAGCATATTTTATATAAGCTTCTTTGCAGGCATCATCATAGTAGATGGCCATTTCATAATTACTACATGCACCACCGGTGTTAGCTTTTGCTAACTCGATATCGCCTAAAAGCACATAAACCGGTGCATATTTAGGTTTAAGTTTTTTTGCTTGTTCCTGATAAACCAGAGCTTTAGGAAGTACTCCATTTACAAGAAATGCGCGTCCTGCAGCAATAATAAGGTCAACATTCCCTTTATTACTTTTAATTTTTAAAGCGCTATTAATTTCCAATTCTGCAGCCTGTGGGTTTAATTTTATTTTCAGCATAGCCAAACCTACCGTATTTAATGAGTTTAGTGGATTAGCAACCAAACCTTTATTAAAATACAGAGAGGCCGAATCAAGTTTACTCTCTTCGAAATAAATATTACCCAAGTAAAAACACACATCTGCTTGATTTTCCTTACTTGTATTTAGTTCATCAAGCAACAAAGATTTGGCAACCTGTGGAAAACCTGCATTATAATATGCAATTCCATGTGTTGTAGCAGCTCTCGAAGAAGAGACATTTACTACAAAACACATAGTAAAAATAATTGATAGGGAATAAAAGATACGTTTCATTGTGGCATGAATTTATAAATCATTAATTATTGTTCGTCCTTTACATTGACGATTCGAATTGGTTGAGTAGCGGGAACCAAACCCGATTTTAGTATTATACGTTGACCGCGATCAGAAGTCAAGAAAGATGTTAAACCTGTAGGTAACGTTCCTCTTGGATCATTTAAAATTAAATAAACACTTCTTGTGAGCGGATAATAATCATAGAATAAATAAGCCTGAAATGGTTTATAACTATTTTCAGTTGTGGCAACAGTTCCCCGACTTACCGACATTACCTTAATTTCACTTTTAAAAGACAAATTAGCTGTATCCTTACGGTCTCCTAACCAGTTCACTCCAATTACTCCGATGGCATTGGGTGTTTTAGATACATAATCAATCACTTCTAAATTCGTAGCTTGTGCATTTAACTGCTTAGATAGCGGGCTTCCATTACAAATGGAGTCGATTGCATATCTAATTGTGCTTGAATTTTTATTATCAAATACTACAGTAAATTTTCCTAATTTTGATGTTGGATAAATATCTCTCCAATTAGTAACTTCACCTTTAAGAATTTTTCGTATATCACTCACACAAATTAGCGAATCCGGATTTTGCTTATTTACAATTAGTGCAATACCATCTATAGCTATTTTGTACGAACGAGGTGAGAACTTTCTACTTTTCAAAGAATTTTCTTCTTTTGAAGAAAGTGGGCGGGTAACAATACTCACCCGCACACTATCTTTCAATAAGCTATTTATTGCTTCTACCTCGTTAGTATATACAGGTATAATACCTGCTTTTGGAAACTGAGATTCAAACACATCTAATTCTTCTTGAATTATGGGTTGAAAACTTTCATCTACTGCAATCTTTATTACACCAGATGTTAGTGTATCAGTTTTACCATCTTTGTTCTTTGTTTCACATGAAAACAAAAACAGTGCCAATATAATTAGAGATAAAAACTTTAAATTTTTCATACTATTGTTGTAATCTAAATACCACTGGTAAAGTGTATCTAACATTAACGTTTTCACCATTTTGTTTACCCGGTATCCATTTAGGAAGTAACTTTACAACTCTGATAGCTTCTTTATCACAAGAAGGGTCAAGCGAACGTAAAACCGTAACATCAGAAATTGCACCAGTTTTGGTAACAACAAATCCTAAAATTACTTTACCTTCAATACCATTTTCCTGAGCAATAACCGGATATTTAATATTCTTCCCTAGGGTAGCCATTAACTCTCCATCACCACCTGGGAAAGAAGGCATTTGTTCAATAACATCCCAAATCTTTTCCGGTTCTGCAACCTCTGTAACTGCTTGTTTTACGTCAGCAATATCCACGGTTCCACCAGTCACACCTTTAACGTCTGCAACCGAAATTTGCACATTTGCATTGGTAAGTTC
Source organism: Paludibacteraceae bacterium (assembly GCA_942493025.1). Taxonomy (GTDB): domain Bacteria; phylum Bacteroidota; class Bacteroidia; order Bacteroidales; family Paludibacteraceae; genus Paludibacter. The sequence continues at coordinate 407,824 of OW818663.1, read as the reverse complement.
TTCCTGACTTTTCATTTCGTCTTCTTCACTTACTTCTTCATCTTTTGCAATTACCGGAGCAACGAATTTGATGGTACTTTTAAGAGGAGGAGGAGGTGCAACTTCTGCAGCCTTCTTGATATCATTCTTTACCTCAGCTTTTTCAAGCTGCGATAGTTCAGTTACCGTTTCATTTACCTCTTTCTGTTCAGGTGTTGCCATTTCAATAAGTTTAGGCATACTGAAACCTACAATCGCAACAAGGGCAACAATCAACATTGCTCTATTATGACGCTTGTCTGACTCACCGCGCAATTGATATGCACCGTATGCCTTATTCTTGCCTTGAAATACTAGCTCGCGCCATTCTAATGATGTTAAATCAATTTTTGACATTTCTTCGTTTTTTAGGATTTAACTAATTAGCACTGTTTTGAGAAAGTGCACCTTTGCTCTCGCGATTTTTCAACAAGAACAATTCTCCCGGAGTAATCTTATCAATTACATATTTCCCCACACTGCAAATTTGCATTTCGTCGAGAGCATCAATAAGATTTTTATAGGTAGCTCTATCCGCTGCTTTTATAATAACAACCGGAGTACCTTTTCCTTCCTTAATTTTAGAGACCTGAGTTTTAAAATCCTCTTGCGAGATTTTAAGTTCAAGTTTTTTCTGTTTCAACACAGCAATTTGTGCAACAGCTTCTGCATTTCTTTTCAATAATAACGATCTGATTCCATCTGCTTTATAAGATGTCAATTTCAAAGAATTATAATCTTTGTAATCTGGTAATCCTGTATAGTAGAAAATTGAATCGCCACCTGAAAGAACCAGGGTTATAGCTTCAGAAGCTTTAACCTTTACTTTATCATCTTGAGTGACTTTAGGGTCATTACTAGGCATATTGATTTCCATCGTTTGAGGCTTGCTCAATGAGGTACACAACATAAAGAAAGTAATCAACAACATGTTCATATCCACCATGGGAGTAAAATCCACGTGAACACTTATTTTCTTTTGTTTACTTCCGCCTTTTTTCTTTCCGCCGCCACCTTCGTTTGTTTGTAATTCAGCCATACTTTTATATTTTATTTAGCAGATTCAACTTTTAAAGATGTAATCAAGTTATATCTATTTTCTCTTAAATCCTGAAGAGAAGTCATTACATCCTTAATTACTTTGTAAGGCGTGTTAGAGTCCGCTTTAATAGCAATTCTCAATTCTTCGTTGGTAGCTCTCGCAGCTTTTATCCAAACTTTAAATTGATTATCTGTACTATCAGTCGGAATACCATAATCCTTCAGAATAGCATCTTGCTTATCGGCAGGTAAAGCCAAATAAGCCTTCATACTTTTCATTGGGACACCAAAAGTTTTTTGAATTTTAAACTTTTTAATTTCATCTGAAGTAAAAGTTACTCCAAGATCCTCTCCCACTTTATTCAAGGTGTTTACCATATCTTCTTGTTTATCCAAACTCATAAATACCTTTCCTGTCGGATCAATTAATATTTGCAAAATATTAGTTTCGGGTATTTTAATTTCGGATACAGACCCCGGTGTAGTTACTTCAACTGGCTCCTTTTTCACGAACGTAGACGTTAACATGAAGAAAGTAAGCAGTAGTACAGTAACATCACTCATCGCGGTCATATCGATAAGAGTACTCTTCCTTGCTACTTTTGCTTTAGACATAGCATTTTATTTTTTAGGAATGATTACTTGTGAGATGCTGCAAATGTTTGAACGATAGAGAAACCTACTTCGTCAATACAATAAGTGATAGAGTCAATTTTACTTGTAAAATAGTTATAAGAAACTACAGCCAAAGCACCTGTTGCGATACCAAAAGCAGTGTTGATCAAAGCCTCAGAAATACCTGCAGAAAGAGCTACAGAGTCAGTACCACCAGCACCTGCCAAAGAAGCAAATGATTTGATCATACCAATTACTGTACCAAGAAGACCCATCAAAGTTCCTAAAGTTACAATAGTAGCAATAATTGGAAGATTTTGGCTTAACATTGGCAATTCCAATGCAGTAGCTTCTTCAACTTCTTTTTGGATAGCAAGAATTTGTTGCTCTTTAGATAAAGTTTTGTCTTCTTCTACTTCAGCATATTTAATCAAAGTAGATCCTAATACATTAGCAACAGAACCTTGTTGTTTTTCGCACAATACAGAAGCACCTTTAATGTCACCTTTAGACAAAGAAGCTTTTACATCAGCAACAAATTTTACTAATTTACCTTTTCCCTGAGCAGATCTGATTGCAAAGAAACGCTCTACGCTCAACGCCATTACTGTAAGTAACAAAGTTTGAATGATAGGTACGATAACACCACCTTTGTAAATCAAACCAAAGAAGTTTCCTTCCAATGGGTGATTGTTTGGATCACCGGCAACGAAGTTTGCAGGGTTACCTAACACAAATTTGTAAATACATACAGCAATCACAAGACATGCTGCAATAACTAAACCTGACGATTTAATACCAGTAAATTGTTTACTTTTTTTCGGTTGTTTTTGTTTGTTTTCCATAACGTTTTTTTTAATTTTTGATTATTTGATTTTTGATTTAATAATTAAATGTTTATTTCTTTTCAAATTAGATATTTAAAATCACTTCCTGACATTATTATCTACAATGTTTAAAACGCAGACTATTTAAATTTATTGGATAATTGTCTTAATTTTCAAATAAATTTACTCGACTTATATTTATTCACTTTTCGTATCATTTTACAAAAACGAGTGCAAAAATAGTAACAAAAAAATTATTTACTATCGTTTTTCTAATTTTTATTTTCAAATTAAACCAAACACCTAGTTATCAATGCATACAGGATTCAATTAATTTAGATTTAATGATATTTTGCGTGATATTATTTCATTTTTCTTCTTACTGACCACAAATATAATCAATTCATTCACAAATTCAAGCCATTTAACACAGACTTAATCAATAAAAAAACTTAATTGGAACTTATTAATAAAACTAACTTGAAATTTAAACGGTAAACGATTCCTAAGTTCAAATCACAAACAAGACATAAAACTCTCATAAACCGACAAATACATTCTAAATGTACATGTTTTAGTTAAACTTCACGCATATTGAATCATATCTGAAATATTAGTTCTAATTTTGCACAGTTGTTTAAACAACCATATACAAACAAACTATTATGACCGAATTACATAACGATGAAGTTTTCAACATTCTAACTGGCAAAATATCTTCGGCCATCAATAGAACATTCCTCCGCGCTTTTGCAACACAGGGAATAGAGATTACTACCGAACAATGGTCGGTGCTTGCCTGCCTGTGGCAAAAAGATAAAGTAACTCAACAGTCACTATGCAGGTTAACATCGAAAGACAAGCCAAGCATGACCCGGCTTATCGATAAATTAGAAAAAGCAAATCTGGTAACACGTGTTTCGGACCATTACGACAGAAGAATAAACCTCATTCATCTCACTGAAACAGGCAATGCTCTGGAGATAAAAGCAACAGAGATTGTGAATACCATTGCTTCGAAAACACTAAAGGACATATCATCAGAGGAATTAAATACGGTAAGAAATATACTAAAAAAAATCATAGTGAACTTAGATTGATTTTTTTAATCATATAGTTGCATACACAACTATTGTTCAGTCAACATAATATAAACAAAAATACAAATGAGATGAAAAAAAAATTATTAACTGCATTAAGCTTTATTGTGTGCTTTTCGGCATTTTCACAGAAAGTATTACAATTGGAAGAATGCAGACAAATGGCGTTAACTCACAATAAGAGTTTGCAAATGGCTCAAGAGAGCATAGTAGCTGCCAGGGAAATGAAGAAAGCTGCATTTACGCATTTTCTTCCAAATTTCTCGGCAAATGGAGCATATACATGGAATCAAAAGAATATATCTATGTTAGCCGAAGATGCACTACTACCGGTTGGAACAAAGATGGCAGATGGCAGTTTTGGTTTTTCGCAGAATCAGGTTTCTAATGGATGGACAATGGTGAACGGACAAGCTGTACCACTCGATGCTAACAATCAACCGTTTAATCCAAAAATAAATCCCGAGAAAATTCAGTGGAAAAGTTATGCACTTCTACCTAAAGAAGCGCTTGAATTTGATGTGAAAAATATTTTTGTCGGGTCGATCGGTTTTGTACAACCTATATTTATGGGTGGAAAAATAGTAGAGCTTTATCATTTGGCAAAATATGGCGAGAACCTTGCTGTAGCACAAAAAGAAACCAAAGTAACCGAATTACTATTGGAAGTGGACGAAGCTTATTGGCGGGTAGTTTCGGTAGAAAACAAGGTGGCGTTGGCGCGCGAATATCGCCATCTGATTGCAAAAGTAGATTCGAACGTGGCCATTATGATTGAAGAGGGAGTTGCAACAAAATCGGAAGCATTGAAAATAAAAGTAAAACTAAACGAAGCGGACATTGCAATGACAAAGGCTGAAGACGGTTTAAACTTGTCGCGAATGGCATTGAACGAACTATGCGGAATTCCATTGGAAGAAGTCTATAAATTAAGTGATACAGACTTATTGAATGAAACAACAATAACCAAAATAATTCCGGTAGAAGAAGCCATATCGAATCGACCCGAAATAGCGGCATTGAAACAAGTAGAAAACATGGCTGTTTCGAATGAGAAAATTATGCTGTCGCGTTTTATGCCAAACATAGGGCTTGCAGGGAATTATTTATTGTCGAACCCTAACGTATATAATGGGTACCAAAATAAGATAGGTGGTATGTTTAGTTTTGGGATTGTTGCCAATATACCTTTGTTCCATTTTGGTGACAGGTTTCACACATTGAATGCCGCCAAGTCGCAACACAAAATAGCAACATTGAAACTGGAGGAAACAAAAGAAAAAATGCAACTTCAGATAAAACAAACTTCTTACAAGGTAACAGAAAGTCAAAAGAAAAGAAGTGCGACACAACACAATATCGAACAAGCCGAAGAGAATCTTCGCTACGCCACAGAAGGTTTTGAAGCAGGTGTAATCACCTCAACCGATTTGCTTGGTGCACAAACCGCATGGTTATCGGCAAAATCGGAAAACATAGATGCAAGCATAGATGTAAAACTGTGCAATCTATACCTCGAAAAATCGCTCGGAACACTGAAAGCACCTGCATTAAACAATAAGTAAACTCATAAACAAACACACTACAATGAAAAAGAAGAATAAAGATTTAAGAACCGGATTAATTGCATTGATAATCGTTGTGATTTTAATATTTATCGTTGGTTTAATTATAAACAGACCGGAACCCATCATCATTCAGGGTGAAGCAGATGCTTCGGAAATACGCATATCGGGCAAAATTACCGGACGTATCAATCAATTTAATGTAGAAGAAGGTTCAGAAGTACACACGGGTGATACCTTGGTGATAATTGACAGTCCTGAGTTGTCGGCCAAACTGGAACAAGCCAATGCTGCTGAAAACGCAGCGCAAGCCCAAAACAAAAAAGCAATAAAAGGAGCACGCAAAGAACAGATTATGGGTGCTTTTGAAATGTGGCAAAAAGCTCAGGTAGGTGTTGATATTTCTAAAAAATCATACGATCGCGTTCAACGCTTGTTCGACAAAGGTGTGGTAACTGCTCAAAAACGCGACGAAGCAGAAGCGCAATACAAAGCTGCAGTGGCAACAGCTAATGCTGCAAAATCGCAATACGACATGGCGAAAAATGGTGCCGAAAGTGAAGATAAAGAAGCTGCACTGGCATTGGTTGACAGAGCAAAAGGAGCTGTAAACGAAGTAAAATCGTATTTCAAAGAAATAACCCTTACATCGCCTATTAACGGAGAAGTGACCGATGTGTACCCGAAACGGGGCGAACTAGTTGGAGCAGGTGCACCGGTAATGAGCATTGTAGACCTAAACGATATTTGGTTTACATTTAATGTTCGCGAAGATTTACTCGGCGAACTTAAAATGGGAAAAACATTCAAGATAAAAGTTCCGGCATTGGAGAATCAGATTGTGGAAGTAAAGGTTACCTATATCAAAGCACTGGCATCGTATGCAACATGGAAAGCAACAAAAACAACCGGACAATTTGATGTAAAAACGTTCGAAGTAAGGGCACGCCCTACGGCTAAAGTTGAAAATCTACGCCCGGGAATGACTGCATTGTTTGAAGAAACAGTAAAATAAAAACGAACACATCTTCTTCAACAAAAGGAGAGTTAACTAAAACAACATGTCAAACAACTTTTCTACAGCATTTGCAACTACGCTGAAGCGGGAACTGAAACGAATGGTCGGTCGACCAATTTATTTCATTTCAACTTTCGTGATTATGACGTTTTGCTATGTTTTCTTTCTGACCTTTTTCAACGAAGGGCAGCCTAACAAAATGCCTATCGGAGTGGTAGATTTGGACAATTCATCCCTATCGCGTCAGTTTGCACGAAATTTAGAATCGACACAGCAGGTGAAAATTGCGATGCGGCTCAACAGCCACAAAGAAGCACGCGAAGAAATGCAGCTAGGCAATATCTACGCATTCGTGGAAATCAAGCGTCATTTCGCCAATGATGTCATCTCCAACAAGAGGCCACCCATTACATTTTACATAAACGATGGTTATTTGATAGCCGGTTCGCTCATAGCAAAGGACATAACGTATATGAGTGCGGCTACCTCCATTGGGATGCAACGAAAAATATTAAGAGCAAAGGGATTGGACGAAACCCGAATAAAAGGAATTATTCAACCGATAGCCATGGACACACATCTTATCGGAAATCCGTGGGCAAATTACGGAACCTACTTGCTAAATGTAATTCTCCCCGGAATGCTACAAATAATGGTATTAATGATGACTGTTTTCCCCATTGGTGTAGAATACAAAGAGCGGACTACACGTGAGTGGCTTGCAAGTTCAAATAATTCGATGCTTCCGGCTTTAGTAGGAAAATTGTTACCTTACACTATCATTTTCACTATTCTGGGAGTAATTGGCAATATATTGCTTTACAAATACATGCGCTATCCGTTGAACTCCGGTATCGGTTGGATGTTTCTGGCCACATTCCTGTTGGTTGTATCATCGCAAGCAGTTGGGATATTGTTTATCGGAATTACGCCAGTACTTCGCGACGGAGTAACATTTGCAGGGCTCTTTGGAACACTTGGAATTACATTTGCCGGTTCTACATTTCCTATTGAGCAAATGCCGGCGGCTACAAGAATATTGAGTGATTTATTTCCTATCCATCATTATTTCAATATATATGTGGATCAGGCTCTGAATGGAGTTGAGATTCATCATTCGTTTATTTCCTATATCGCCATGCTTTCATTTATGATTTTACCGTTGTTCGTCTTTTTTCGACTTAAAAATGCGGCCATCAGTCAAAACTACCCAATTAAATAAGTTACAGAATGAGTATTCCAAATAAAATGCCCAAGCACAGAAAATTTATCTCTATACTTAAAGATACATTAAACGTGCTAAAAATAGAGTTCCGCACACTATTTAAAGATCGGGGTGTGGTTATCATGTTAGTATTGGCACCCCTCGCCTACCCGATACTTTATTGCAGTCTTTATAAAAATGAGACATTGATAGATGTACCGATTGCAGCCGTGGATTGTTCTCGTAGCCAGGAGTCGAGAGAGTTATTAAGACATATCGATGCCACACAAAACGTTGAAATTGAAAGTAGATTCAGCACATTAGCGGAAGCAAAAGAAGCTTACAATGACAAAAAAGTGCATGGGGTTGTGTATATTCCTGCCGACTTTAGCAAGAAATTAGCTACCGGCGAGCAAACAACGGTTTCGATTTACTGCGATATTAGTAGTTTTATGTACTACCGAATCATTAATCAGGCCTGTAGCAATTGCATACTGGCAATGAGCAATCAGGTTCAGATAGAGCGGCTGAATGCCAACGGTATAACCGGACAAGCAGCAACCATTATCTCCAGTCCGATTCCATACAATGGCGTGATACTCTACAACGAAGGAGCAGGTTTTGCCAGCTTTTTAATGCCTGCCATTCTTATTCTTATCATCTTTCAAACGCTTTTTCTGGGCATCGGAATGATAGCAGGAACATCGAGAGGAGAAAACCGTTTTCATGTTCTTGTAAGTTCATCGGTTCACAGAGGGGGAACATTGAGAGTAATTATAGGTAAGAGTATTTGCTATTTTGTGATGTATGCAGCCTGGTCTTTTTTCATTTTATCCATCATTCCCCGACTGTTTAACTTGCCACATATCGGAATTCCGGCTGATGTAATGATGCTTATGGTACCATTCCTTTTCGCCACCATTTTCTTCTCCATGACTGTATCGGTATTTTTGCCGCACAGAGAAACAGGCATGGTCATCTTTATGTTTATGACACTTATTCTTCTGTTTTTGAGCGGAGTATCGTGGCCACAATCCAATATCAATGGGTTTTGGAGAGCCTTTGCCTGGATATTTCCATCCACTTCGGGCGTTCAGGGCTATGTAAAAATAAATACGCTTGGGGCAGATTTGCATCATATTTCCTTCGAATACTTCAGTCTGTGGATTCAGTCCGTTCTCTATTTTGGTACTACTTGTTGGGCATATCACTGGCAAATAAAAAAGAGTAACAAATCAGCCAAACAATTGGCCGAAGAGTTTGAAGCAGTATAATCACCGAATACATTTTTAAGATAGAGCTAGACAACAAATGTCATTTACTGACAATAATTGTTTAGCTCTATCTTTTTTTTACGTCCCGCATCTCCCTTTTCAACGGGCATAAACTGCATTTATGGAAGCATAGACACTAAAAAGTTTACGCAAAAACATTAATATACTATAATATATCATAATTTCAATTAACATTAATTGATGCTGAAAATTATAGTAGACTGATTTTCTTTATTTTAATCTAATTGCAACCTCGGGATTACAAAAATACGCGGACGGGCTTCTGAAAGGATTTTAACCCGAAAAAAGTCTGTAGTTAGAAAAAAAAGTTGTTCCTTTGCACCGTTTTTTAGGCAAATTAAATTCATTCATTATATATGAGCAGTTTATCGCTATTTCTAGTAGTTCTACTTACAGGACTAACGTTGGTTATTGCCGGATTAGGCATAGCTATTTTATTAGCACCATCATCATTCAATCTTCAAAAAGGTGAACCATACGAGTGTGGAATTCCAACACATGGTACATCGTGGATGCAGTTTAAGGTAGGATATTACCTTTATGCTATCCTTTATCTGATGTTTGATGTGGAAGCAATTTTCCTATTCCCTTGGTCTACAGTCGTCCGCGATTTAGGAGTTCAGGGATTGTATAGTATTGTATTTTTCATAGTTATTCTTGGTTTAGGTTTAGCCTATGCCTGGAAGAAAGGAGTATTGAAATGGATGTAAAAAATATCGATATAAAAGGGATTCCGTCGGCTGAATTTAACGACAATGAATACCTTGAAAATTATGTAAAAGAACTCGAAGCCAATGGAGTTAATGTAGTGCTAAGCAAATTGGACGACATGATTAATTGGGGGCGTTCTAATTCTATATGGCCGCTAATTTATGCTACCAGCTGTTGTGGTATTGAATTTATGTCAACGGCTGCTGCTCACCACGACATTTCTCGTTTTGGTATGGAAGTTACCCGTAACAGTCCCCGTCAAGCCGACTTAATGATTGTGGCCGGAACAATGGTTCATAAAATGGCTCCACTTATCAAACGTGTTTACGACCAGATGGCTGAGCCTAAGTATGTTATTGCTATGGGGGCATGTGCTATTTCGGGTGGTCCGTTTGTGAACTCATACCACGTAGTTAAATGGTGTAGATCAAATTATTCCGGTTGATGTTTATATTCCCGGTTGCCCTCCCCGCCCTGAGTCGTTATTTTACGGCTTGATGCAATTGCAACGCAAGATTAAATTGGAAAAATTCTTAGGGAATAAAAAAAGATAAGACGACAGTCGCCAGTCTACAGATGAAGACTGATAACTTTTATTTTCAACACCTAATAGATATTTATTGACACTTTAAATAAAACCGGGACTTGTGACTGTTGTCCGTTGACTGGTGACTTTATAAAAGAAATGGAAAACATAAAAAAGGTAATTCTAAATACTGTACCTGAAGCCGTAATTGAGGATAAAAAAATTCTTACGGTTACAGTAGAACCAAACAAACTGCACCAATTAGCTAAAGCATTGCGCGACAACGCCGCTTTGCCTTTTGATATGTTGGTAAAATTGATTGGAATGGATTGGGGCGAAAAACTGGGTGTTATTTACCTACTTGCTTCGTCAACGGACCTTTCGAAAGAAATCGTTTTGAAAACAGGAACTGCTGACAGAGAAAATCCTTTGTTGTATACAGTTACCGATTTATTCGAAACAGCGCATTTCAACGAGCGCGAAGTGTATGCTTTGTTGGGTATCCGGTTTATCAATAATCCTGATATGCGTAAATTCTTCCTGAACAGCGATTGGGTAGGTTATCCATTACGTAAAGATTACGATGCAAATCCGGAGTTAAACGAACTATCGTTAGAAAGTAAAGATATAATTGACATTGCACCACGCATCATGGAAATTGATGGCAAGTTGGTGGAAGAGACTGTAAATATATTTGCCGAAGATGATTACATTATCAACATCGGACCTCAACACCCTTCTACTCACGGTGTAATGCATTTCCGCACATCATTGGATGGTGAAATCGTCAAAAAAATTGATGTACATAGTGGATATATTCACCGTGGTATCGAAAAACTGAGCGAGAATCTTACTTACCCACAAATACTTCATTTCACCGATCGTTTAGATTATCTTTCGGCAAATATCAATCGCCATGCATTGTGTATGTGTGTTGAAAAAGCTGCCGAAATAGAAGTTCCTGAACGCGCACAATATATTCGTACCATCATGGACGAGTTGAATCGTATCGACTCTCACTTGTTGGCATGGGCTTGTCAAACCAACGATTTAGGTGCAACAACTGCCTTTATCTACGGAATGCGTGAACGTGAAATCATTCTGCACATTTTCGAAAAGACATGTGGTGGACGTTTAATTATCAATCAAAATGTGATTGGTGGTGTAATGTTCGACATTTATGCTGATTTCCAAAAAGATGTAAAATCATTTATCCCTTACATGCGCGAAAAACTGGTTGAGTACGACCGCTTCTTCTCACACAATGTGATTGCGTTGGGACGTATGATTGGTATTGGAGTAATGTCGAAAGAAGACGCTATCTCGTATGCCGTAACCGGTCCTGCCGGACGTGGTTCTGGCTGGTCGTGCGATATTCGGAAACACCAACCTTATTCAATGTATAGCAAAGTGGACTTCAAAGAAGTCATCCGTACAGAAGGTGATTCGTATGCCCGTTATATGAACCGTTTGGACGAAATTGAAGAGTCATTGCACATTATCGAACAATTGATTGATAACATCCCTGAAGGCGAAGTACTTGCTAAAACAAAAGCAATTATCAAACTTCCCGAAGGAGAATACTTCCAACGTATCGAAGCATGTAGAGGTGAATTTGGTGTATATATCGAAAGCCGTGGTGACAAAACACCTTACCGCATGAAATTCCGTTCACCGTCAATGGCTTTGGTTTCGGCAATGCCACTGATTTGTAAAAACGAAAAAATATCCGACTTTATTGGTATTGGTGGTTCAATGGACTACGTAATCCCTGATATCGACAGATAAACGGTTATTCAGCCCCAAGGCTAAAAACGAAAGATTTCAGAACAGAAAACTATATAAAATCAAGGCCGATTACACTAAACTGGAAGTCGGTGACATTAGAAAACAAAATATATGTTGTCAAATTATTCACAACCATTAGAATTTACAAAGCTCTTAGGCTGGTTAGACACAACTCTTAAAGCTAATATGCCTGAGGTTTGGGCAAATTTAATCGAGTTTGTTATTGTGGCCGTTGCCTTTTTGACTGCTTATGCAGTAATTGCGTTGATTCTTATTTATGCCGAACGTAAAATTACAGCCTTTTTTCAGGCACGTTTTGGTCCTAATCGTGTAGGTAAATACGGTATTTTCCAAAGTGTTGCCGATATGATCAAAATCTTATTAAAAGAGATTATTCATATCAACAATGTTGATAAGTTCCTTTTCTATGCAGCGCCATTCTTTATGATTGTAGCTTCGATGCTTACTTTTGGAGCTATTCCTTTTGGAAAAATGTTGCATGCAGTTGATTTCAACATTGGCGTACTTTACGTTACAGCAGTATCTTCACTAGGTATTATTGGTGTGCTTTTGGCCGGATGGTCAAGTAACAACAAATACTCAATGATTGGGGCTATGCGAAGTGGAGCTCAATTTGTAAGTTATGAATTATCGGCCGGTTTTGCATTAATGACCATTGTTGTTTTAACGGGTACAATGTCATTCTCGGAAATGATTGCTAAACAAGAATTTTGCTGGAACATTTTCAACGGTCATATTTCTTCGATTGTAGCATTTGTTATCTACCTTATTTCGGGACATGCTGAAACAAACCGTGGACCTTTCGATTTACCGGAGGCAGAATCGGAATTAACAGCAGGTTATCATACTGAATACTCAGGTCTTCAATTCGGATTCTTTTACCTGGCTGAATACTTAAACATGTTTATCATTGCTTCTATTGCCACTACCGTATTTTTAGGCGGTTGGATGCCAATTCAAATTCATGGTTTAGATGCTTTCAACCAAATCATGTGGTATATTCCTTCATACGCCTGGTTCTTCGGAAAAACAGCAGTATTGATCTTCCTGAGCTTGTGGGTTCGTTGGTCATTCCCACGTTTACGTATCGACCAACTGTTGAACCTCGAATGGAAATACCTGTTGCCAATTAATCTGGTAAACATTCTGGTGATGGTCATACTTGTTTTATCCGGGCTAACATTGACCGATTTATTTCCAAGTTTATTCTAATACTGACCCCTAACCCCTAAAGGGGAACTATAATAGTACGGATTTTGGGGTTTCAATTTACAAACATAAGAATAGATTGAAAATAACAATCTAATAATAAAAAGACAAACAATAGTAACTCAGTTCTCCTTCAGTTGACGGATTAGGGGTTATTAGATTAAATATAAAATATGGAATCTATATTAAAATATTTTAAAGGTTTATTCACCGGTATCAAGTCATTGCTCTTCGGGATGAGTGTTACCTGGAAAGAGTTGTGGACTAAAAAAGTGACACAGCAATATCCTGAAAATCGTGACACACTGGTTATCTCAGATCGCTTTCGTTGCGAATTGACCATGCCTCACGACGAGAACAACGAGCACGCTTGTACAGCTTGTGGTATTTGCCAAATGAATTGTCCAAACGGTACGATTTCGGTTATTTCGAAAATGATTGAAACGGAAGATGGTAAAAAGAAAAAGATTCTTGATACTTACACCTGGGATTTGGGTATGTGCACCTTCTGTAATCTTTGTGTAATCACTTGTCCTTCGGATGCCATCAAATTCAATAACCAGTTCGAAAACGCAGTATTTACCCGCAGTAAACTGGTCCAAACATTGAATCACGAAGGTTCGAAATTGAGAGATAAAAAGAAAGAAGTGAAACCCGCAGAAACGAATGCTTAACAGATAAAGCAGATTTCATAATTAAAATAAAACAAGTCCGGAGTCATTAGACTGTTGACCGGCGACATAAGATTATGGCACAACAAATCATATTTTTCATTTTAGCGGCAATGATTGCTGTTTTCTCTGTACTGGCAGTTACTTCTAAACGCATTATTCGTTCTGCAACCTATTTACTTTTCGTATTATTGGGTACTGCAGGATTGTATTTATTGCTAGGATATCATTATCTCTTCGCCGTACAAATAGCAGTATATGCAGGTGGTGTAATGGTATTATTCATTTTCGCTATCCTTCTTACCAACCGTCCCGGTGAAAACGTAAAAACGGAACGTAAAGACCGACGCATCGCAGCAGGTATCACTTCGCTGGCAGGTTTGGCATTTTGTGGACATATCATTTATTGGAATGTAAACAAAATGTATACACTTGTAGCACCTGCCGAACAAAAAATTCAGGACATCGGACTTACCCTGATGGGAACAGACAAATACCAATACCTGCTACCATTCGAGTTTATCAGTGTATTGCTGTTGGCTTGTATTGTAGGTGCTATTATGATTGCACGTAAACGATAAAACGAGTAAACAAGTAGAAAAGTAAACGAGTTGACTGCTGTCAACTGTCAACTAATAACTATCAACTAAAAATATATGGGTGATTTATTTATAAACTTTTTTTCGAATCCAGTACCAATGGAAGCATACTTAGGTGTGAGTCTGATTATGTTTTTTGCTGGAGTGTATGGCTTTTTGTCACGAAAAAGCTTGCTTATGATCTTAGTATCAATAGAATTAATGCTAAATGCTGCTGACATCAACTTCGTAGTTTTCAATCGCTACCTGTATCCGGGACAACTGGAAGGTTTCTTCTTCACGCTGTTTGCCATTGCGATTGCAGCTTGTGAAACAGCCGTAGCAATTGCTATTATTATCAACATTTACCGCAATTTGACCAGTGTTGAAGTAGGTGAACTGGACGAAATGAAAGAATAGTTTTATTAATGGATAATTAATAATACACAATTTATAATTAGAGAATATGCAATATACATTATTAATAGTTTTACTTCCACTCATTAGTTTCATTGTTTTGGGATTAATGGATTCGAAATGGAAGCCTCAAGTGGCCGGAATTATCGGAGCTACTGTTTTGGGTACTATCACCCTACTTTCGTATATCACAGCTTTCGAATATTTTTCGTTCCACAAAATCAATGGTGTTTACGAAAAATTGATTCCGTTTAATATCGAATGGATTCGCTTCACTCAATACCTGCACATTGACCTTGGTGTTTTGCTTGACCCGATTTCAGTGATGATGTTGGTGGTAATTACCACGGTTTCGTTGATGGTAAACATCTACAGTTTGAGCTATATGCACGGCGAAAAAGGATTTCAACGTTACTATGCGTTCCTTTCTCTCTTCACTTTTTCAATGTTGGGATTGGTCGTAGCTACTAATATCTTTCAAATGTACCTTTTCTGGGAATTAGTAGGTGTTTCATCATACTTATTAATCGGATTTTATTATACAAAACCATCTGCAGTAGCCGCTTCTAAAAAAGCATTTATTGTTACCCGTTTTGCCGATTTAGGCTTCCTGGTAGGTATTTTGTTCCTTTCTTTCTACACTAAAACGTTCGATTTCGGTGTTCTTACTTCGGGCAATGCAAGTATTTTTGCCAGCACAACAGGCGTTACATTTATGGGCTTTTCGGTAATGAGCTGGGCTATGGGTCTTATTTTTATCGGAGGTGCCGGTAAATCGGCCATGTTTCCTTTACATATCTGGCTACCCGATGCAATGGAAGGTCCTACTCCCGTTTCGGCATTGATCCATGCTGCTACTATGGTTGTGGCAGGGGTTTACTTAGTGGCTCGTCTATTTCCTGTTTACGAAGTTTATGCTCCTGATGTTTTACATGGAATTGCTTACGTGGGTGCATTTACCTCTCTTTTTGCAGCAGTTATCGCTTGCGTTCAAACAGATATTAAACGTGTATTGGCGTTCTCAACCATATCTCAAATTGGGTTTATGATGGTGGCTCTTGGAGTATCGGGTTACGGTGCTCACGAAGGACTTGGTTATATGGCTTCTATGTTCCACTTGTTTACTCACGCCATGTTCAAAGCCTTGTTGTTCCTTGGAGCCGGTTCGGTTATTCATGCTGTTCATAGCAATGAAATGAACCACATGGGCGGACTTCGCAAATATATGCCTATCACCAACTGGACATTCCTTATTGCTTGTTTGGCGATTGCGGGTATTCCTCCATTCTCAGGGTTCTTCAGTAAGGACGAAATTCTTTCGGCTTGTTATGAATTCAGCCCATACATGGGCGGGGTAATGACTTTCATTGCCGGTTTGACCGCATTTTACATGTTCCGTCTATATTTCAACATATTCTGGGGTAAAGAACATAAACATGCTCATACTCCACACGAATCGCCTTTTGCAATGGCCTTCCCATTAGTTTTCTTAGCAGGCATAACTCTTGTTGCCGGATTTATTCCTTTTGGCCATTTTGTTACCAGCGATTTAGCAAATTATGATATTCATTTAGATTATACCGTTGCAGGAATTAGTGTTGGTGTGGCTATCTTGTCTATCGCATTGGCCACCATTCTGTACCGCAAAGAAAGCGAAGTTCCAAAGAAACTGGCTACTACTTTTGCAGGACTACACAGAGCAGCAAGCAGTCGTTTCTATGTTGATGAAGTATATATATTTATTACTAAGAAAATCATTTTCAATTTGATATCAACACCTATCGCCTGGTTCGACCGTCATATTATCGATGCTACCATGGATGGTTTTGGTGGGGTTACTCAATGGACTTCAGCAAGAATTAAAAGTTTCCAATCAGGTCAGGTACAACAATATGCCTACGTATTCTTATTAGGAACACTTTTCATTGCAGCATTGGTTTACTTTATTCATTAAACGAGTAGACAACTCAGATTACTTAACAAAATTCAACAGTTCAACGATTTATTAAATATTCAGATATGAACTTTTTATCCTTATTCGTTCTCATACCAGCTTTAATGATGATGGGCTTATTTGTTTCCAAAAGCAGGAAGCAAATCCAGTTTGTCATGGCTACAGGAGCTATTCTTTTGGTAATCATGTCAGCCGCAGTAACCTATATTTACCTTGCAGAACGTGCTGCAGGTAATTTGGCCACTATGCTTTTTACAGCTGACACCGTTTGGTATGCTCCGTTCAACATTCACTATTCCGTTGGTATAGATGGAATTTCGGTAGCCATGTTGTTACTTTCATCTATTATTGTTTTCACCGGTGTATTTGCTTCATGGAAAATTGATCCGCTACCAAAAGAATTTTTCTTGTGGTACAGTCTTTTATCAATCGGGGTATATGGTTTCTTTATCTCTACGGATTTGTTCACCATGTTTATGTACTACGAAATAGCTCTGATTCCAATGTACCTGCTTATTGGCGTTTGGGGTAGCGGTAAAAAAGAATACGGTGCTATGAAACTTACCCTTATGCTTATGGGTGGTTCGGCTCTTTTGCTTGTGGGAATTCTGGGTATTTACTACCAATCGGGGGCTACAAGTATGAATATCTTAGAAATATGTAAAACAAACATTCCTATTCAGGCACAATACTATCTCTTCCCACTTACGTTTATGGGATTTGGTGTACTTGGTGCTATGTTCCCTTTCCATACATGGTCTCCTGATGGTCATGCCTCTGCCCCTACTGCAGTATCCATGCTTCACGCAGGAGTATTGATGAAATTGGGTGGTTACGGTTGTTTCCGCGTTGCTATTTATTTAATGCCACAAGCAGCTCATGAATTAGCGTGGATCTTCCTTATCCTTACCGGTATTAGTGTAGTTTACGGTGCATTCTCTGCCATTGTTCAAACGGACTTAAAATATATCAATGCTTATTCTTCAGTAAGTCACTGTGGATTGGTACTCTTTGCAATTTTAATGTTGAACCAAACAGCTATGACAGGTGCAGTAATGCAAATGTTATCGCACGGTTTGATGACAGCACTTTTCTTTGCTTTGATTGGTATGATTTACGGAAGAACGCATACCCGTCTGATTACTGAAATGGGGGGATTGATGAAAGTCATTCCATTCTTTGGTGTAAGTTATGTAATTGCCGGTTTGGCTTCATTAGGTTTACCTAGTTTAAGTGGTTTCGTTGCTGAAATGACCATCTTTGTTGGAGCTTTCCAGGAAACAGATACTTTTCACCGCGTTTTGACGATCGTGGCGTGTACTTCAATTGTAATTACAGCTGTGTACATTTTGCGCGTGGTAGGAAAAATTTTATATGGTGCAGTTCAGGACAAACATCACGAGCATTTAGATCCTGCTACCTGGTACGAACGTCTGTCGGTGGTAACGCTTATTGCAGCTATTTTCGCAGTTGGTTCAGCTCCATTCTGGATTTCGAGCATGATCAGCGATAGTGTGATGCCGGTAATTACGCAATTAGCTAAGTAAGACCCCTAAAATCCCCCAAAGGGGACTTGAAGACCAAGTTTATAAAAAATAAATTCACATAAGACAGTTGACTGGAAACAAGAGACTGGAGACTAAAGACAAAAATATGGATTACAGTAGTTTTTTACAAATGAAAGAAGAGTTTTCGCTCTTGGCAGTGATGGTTTTCCTTTTGGTTTACGATATATTTGCCAGTGAAAAAGCACTTCGGTATTTTCAACCAATAGCTTTGGTATTATTTGCTGCACACACGTTGCTCAACTGCGTACCACGTGAAGCATTCGAAGTGGCCGGTGGCATGTTTCAATATGTACCCATGCAAACGTATGTAAAAACCATTCTTAATGTTGGTACATTGATTGTATTGCTTCAGGCACACAAATTCCTGAACGAAGACACTAACCGGATCAAACGTGGTGAGTTCTACTTCCTTACTTTCTCTACTTTGTTAGGAATGTATTTCATGATTTCTGCAGGTAACTTCCTGATGTTCTTCATCGGACTTGAAACAGCTTCTATCCCAATGGCTACATTAGTTGCTTTTGACAAATACAATAAAAAATCGGCTGAAGCGGGTGCAAAATATATCTTATCGGCGGTATTTGCTTCAAGTATATCATTGTTTGGTATGTCGTTGATTTACGGCACAACAGGTACATTGTACTTCAATGATATAGCAGCACTTTTTACAGGAACTCCGCTTCAATTATTAGCATTTGTACTTTTCTCTGTAGGATTGTTCTTCAAAATATCGTTGGTTCCTTTCCACCTTTGGACTCCGGACGTGTACGAAGGTGCTCAAACAAATATCACTTCTTACCTTTCGGTTATATCAAAAGGTGCAGCTGTATTTGTGTTGTTCACGCTATTGGTAAAAGTATTTGTACACATTATCGCCGACTGGCAACCAATTTTATACGGACTTGCTGTGGTGAGTATCACAGTGGCCAACTTGTTTGCGATTCGTCAACAAAACCTAAAACGATTCCTGGCATTCTCGTCTATCTCACAAGCCGGCTATATACTTTTGGCTATTATTAGTGGCACTGCTTTAGGTATGGCTTCATTGGTTTATTTTGTACTTGTGTACATGTTCTCCAACCTTGCCGCCTTTGGTGTGATTTCGGTTATTGAACAAAAAAGTAAAAAGATATTGATGTCGGACTATAATGGGTTATATCAAACAAATCCAAAGCTGAGCTTTGTAATGATGATTGCATTGTTCTCATTGGCAGGTATTCCTCCATTCGCCGGATTCTTCAGCAAGTTCTTTATCTTCTCTGCCGCAGCACAACAAGGATTTTACGTATTGGTTTTCATCGCTTTGCTAAACACCATCATTTCACTTTACTACTATTTATTGGTGGTAAAGGCTATGTTTATCAATGCCAACGAGACTCCTATCGAAACTGTAACCAGCGATGTTCCTGCTAAAATCAGCTTTGTACTTTGTACTGTTGGTATTTTGGTAGTTGGATTGATTAGTACTATTTACAATCAAATTGCACTATTTAGTTTTGGAATCTAAAACGGAACATTCATGAATATTAAAAACCCGCTGTAAGCTTAAACTTGCAGCGGGTTTTTGTTTAAAACATTCTTACCAACTTAAATCTTCTTACTACCTTTACGCTTCAATTTAAAAAACAACAAAAATGACATATCTCCGCAAACCTGAATGGTTGAAAACAAAACTACAAACCAACCCACAATTTGTGCATGTACATAATATCGTCAAAGAACATGGCTTGCACACTATTTGCACGAGTGGTAAATGCCCTAACATGAGCGAATGCTGGAACAAAGGAACAGCTACTTTTATGATTTTGGGGGAAATCTGTACCCGCTCCTGCGCGTTCTGTAATGTAATCAGTGGACGTCCACTGGCAATTGATCCCGCTGAGCCTTTAAAAGTAGCGGAATCTATCAAATTGATGAACCTCAAACATGCCGTCGTAACATCAGTCGACCGTGATGACTTGCCCGATGGCGGAGCAGCACATTGGGGTGCAACCATTCGAGCTATAAAAGCAGTAAATCCGAATACCACATTGGAAGTTCTGATACCAGATTTTGATGGAAGAAAAGAGCTTATTGATATAATTATTGCAGAAAAACCTGATATTATTTCTCATAATCTGGAGACAGTTCGAAGTTTGACCTCCGGAATTCGTACTAAGGCTAAGTACGACACAAGCCTTAGTGTATTAGCTCATATTGCTACAAAATCTGTAGTAGCAAAAACAGGAATCATGCTCGGGCTTGGTGAAACTGAAGAAGAAATTCTAGTGCTGATGGACGATGCGCTGGAGAATGGTTGCAGTGTATTAACCATTGGGCAATATATGCAACCATCTCGCCATAACATATCCGTAAAAGAATATATAACTCCCTCAAAATTTGAAGAATACAAACAAATCGGATTAAAGAAAGGGTTTAGAATTGTAGAAAGTGCTCCACTTGTAAGATCGTCATATTGTGCCGAAAATCATGTATAAAAGTATGGGAGTATAACCCGCATATTGGGAAACAATTTTCAATATATCAAAATAAAAAGTCGATAACAAAATGATAAATTTTGTTATCGACTTTTTTATTAGGTTCAAATGTTATATTTTCATGTCAATGAAAAATAATTTTCAGCACTATTTTAATTTGTAAATTAAGTAAAACTTAGAGCTGAAAGGGTGTTTATTTCATTTGTAATGATTACAAATGTGAAAGATATATAAATTATCGTCTATTTGTTAATAAAACATTGATTCAATAGTTTGTTATTTCAAAATATCCACTATATTTGCAAGTGAAATCTAGAACTAAATATTTAGATAGAGATCTTTGTTTTTCATTCTTCAGTATAGACAACTGACAATCATTTACTCGTTTCTATTTCAGAAATATTTTTCAACAAGAATTCGTTTTAGTAGGTAACACGCCTGGTGTCGTTCGCCAGGTATTATTAATTCACACATAAAACAATAAGGTATGAAAAACGTTCACTTTGAAAATGAATTGGTAGCGCTACAAAGTAATATGCGAAATTTCGCATTCTCGCTAACGTTAAATCGTGACGACGCAGAAGACTTATTACAAGAAACTACACTGAAGGTATTAGACAACCAAGAAAAATTTGTCGACAACGTAAACTTTAAAGGTTGGGTGTTGACCATTATGAAGAATATCTTCATAAACAACTATCGCAAAAATTGTACGTAACCAAACAGTAGTTGACAGAACTGAAGATTTACATCATTTGAATCTTCCACAAAATTCGGGCTTCGACAGTCCGGAAGGCTCTTACGCTATTGGTGAAATCACCAACAGTATTGCTGCTTTTACCGACGAATATCGCGTTCCATTTACAATGCATATTCAAGGATTTAAGTACGAAGAAATTGCACAAACAATGAACTTGCCGATCGGAACTGTAAAAAGCCGTATCTTCCTGGCTCGCAAAAGACTTCAAGAACAATTGAAAGACTATCGTTATTAAGAAATTATAATACATAAAATTTAAAAGCCGAAGCTCAACTCTTCGGCTTTTTTGTTTAATTTTGTGCTAGATTTACATCAAAGTCGATAAAAAACGCTCAACTTAGCACGCAAAAAAATGTTACATAAAAAAAAACATACCTTATGAATACTGCACTGGTAATGTTGGGAAGCAATAGTCATCCTGAACAAAATATAGAACTGGCAATAGAAAAGCTTTCTCAATTTTTCGAAATTGAGAAGCAAAGTTCGTTGGTTGAAACAAAACCACACGGGAAGCATTACATTGGAAACTTTCAGAATCTGGCTATCAGAATATTATCGGAAGAAACATCGGAGGAAACCAAATTAATTTTCAAGGACATTGAAAAAGAAATGGGCAGAAGTCCGGAAAGTAAAACAAAAGGAGCTATTCCAATCGATATTGATTTAATTATCTGGAACGAACATCTATTGCACAAAGATTACGAAAGGTTCGACTTTGTAAAAAAATGCATTGACGAATTGAAAGATTAGACTATTTAGGCTCGATAAAAAAATGTCATAACGAATTCGGTAATTTAATTGCTCCAACCACAGATTTTCCCCGTATCATTCTTTCTGAGTTGCAGAATGCATTTAAAAAGTGTATATTTGCTTCCTTTCACTGTTTACAAAACAAACACATAAACACGCTGATTATTATGAAACATTTCCCTGCATCAGAATTAATTATTAATGGCGATGGAAGTATTTTCCACCTGCATTTAAAACCAGAACAGCTTGCCGACAATGTAATCCTGGTGGGCGATCCGGGCAGAGTGGCCTTAGTTGCCGCTTACTTCGACACGCAGGAATGTTCGGTATCCAGCCGCGAATTCAACACGATAACCGGGACTTATAAAGGAAAACGCATCTCGGTGATTTCTACAGGAATTGGCACAGATAATATTGATATTGTAATGAATGAATTGGATGCATTGTCCAATATAGATCTAGAAACCCGCACTGAAAAGAAAGAGTTTCGACAGCTAACCATCATTCGTATCGGCACTTCGGGAGGTATGCAACCTGACATTCCACTGGGTAGCTTCCTTATTTCTGAAAAGTCGATTGGATTTGATGGCATGCTGAATTTTTATGCAGGACGCGACTCGGTGAGCGATTTGCCGTTTGAAAAATCGATGAAAGAACAGTTGGACTGGAACCCACAATGGGCAGCACCCTATGTGGTAGATGCTGATGAGGAACTGGTAAAACGAATCGGGAAAGACGACATGCTGCTTGGCACAACGATATCGGCAAACGGGTTTTACGGACCGCAAGGACGTGTGCTGAGAATTGATTTGGCCGATATGAAGATTAATGATAAGATTGAGAACTTCCGCTTCGGGAAATATAAAATCACTAACTACGAGATGGAGGGATCAGCCATTGCCGGACTTGCTAAACTAATGGGACACAAGGCTATGACGGTTTGCTGCATCATTGCCAACCGTCGCGTAGAAGCTGCTAACACCGACTATAAACCTTACATTGAAAAACTTGTAACAACGGTTTTGGATAGAATTTAGAAAATGATAACCGACAAAAACAGCTATCGCTATTTTTTGGAACGAGATTTGAAGGCTTACCAACTGGAGCATTTGTCGTTTTACAATTATTGGTGGATGGACTGCTTGCGCTTTCAGCGTCGACTACGGAGGATTGAATATCTTTATAATGTACACTGCAGCAATGTGTTTCACAGGATAGAACTTTTTCTGCTTGAAATTATCAATCATCGGCTGGCAACGCGACTAGGTCTATCTATACCAAAGAATGTATTTGGTGCCGGGCTGTGCATTGTTCATTATGGAACCATAGTGGTTAGTCCAAAAACTAAAATTGGAGAAAATTGCAGGCTGCATCCCTCCACTTCGATAGGTGAGCATAACGGTGCTCCAACGCTCGGGGACAATGTTTATATTGGTCCCGGAGCAAAGCTATTCGGAAATATTACAGTTGGAAACAACGTGGCCATAGGAGCTAATGCAGTTGTAAACACAAATATACCCGACAATGTAACGATTGGAGGCATTCCGGCTAAAATCATTTCAGAAAAATCGTCTATTGAGAGTGGCGTTTACCCCAAAAACTTTATAACACTAAACTAAAATGAACTCAACTACTACCATCACCGCCATATCAACAGCTCCCGGAGTGGGAGGCATTGCTGTCATCAGGGTATCGGGAAAGGATGCAATAAGTAACTGCAATCATATTTTCAGATCGAAGAAGCAATCATTTTCGCTATTGGGGCAAGCTGCCAACACCATCAGCTTTGGGAGTATTGTCAATGCAAAAGATGAAACGATAGATGAAGTACTCGTAGCTCTCTTTCGCGCGCCACATTCGTTCACGGGCGAAGATGTAGTGGAGATTTCGTGTCATGGTTCGGTGTTTGTTCAACAACAAATTTTGCATTTGTTGCTCGAAAATGGTTGTGTGCTGGCGCAGCCCGGTGAATTTACACAACGTGCCTTTCTGAATGGCAAAATGGATCTATCGCAAGCTGAAGCAGTGGCCGATTTGATTGCGTCTACTTCAGCAGCTTCGCACCGCATGGCTATGAACCAAATGCGGGGTGGATTTTCGACCGAACTAATGAAACTGCGCACGCAACTGCTCAACTTTGTATCGTTGGTGGAACTGGAACTGGACTTCAACGAAGAAGATGTGGAATTTGCTGACCGCAATCAACTGAAAACACTGGCCACTGATATCGAGCAGGTAATTGACAACCTGTCAGATAGTTTCAAAGTTGGTAATGCGTTGAAAAACGGAATACCGGTAGCATTGGTTGGCGAAACAAACGTGGGAAAATCCACTTTGCTGAACGTATTGCTCAACGAAGAAAAAGCCATCGTATCGGACATTCACGGCACCACGCGCGACGTGATAGAAGATGCAGTGATTATTAATGGCGTTACCTTCCGGTTTATTGATACTGCAGGGATACGCGACACGAAAGATAAAATTGAGAGTATGGGCATTGAACGTACTTATCAAAAGATTGAACAAGCATCGATAGTACTTTGGATACTGGATTGCACACAGGTTACAGAACATATCGAATGGCTAACCGAGCGAATTGCCAAACGTTCAGCAGGCAAAAAGGTGATATTGGTATTCAACAAAATAGATAAAATTGCCGAAGAGGAACGAGATGTTCTCAACCTGCTTTTTGAGCAATTTGAAGGCGAACGAATTTACATTTCTGCCCGCGAACGCATCAATACCGAAGGACTTAAAAAAGCATTGATCAAGGCGGCTCAACTGCCAGAGATAACTTCAGCCGATGTGGTGGTGAGCAACATCCGCCATTACGAAGCTTTGCAAAATGCTCATTCGGCGATTTGCCGTGTTATTGACGGAATTGAAATAGGCATTTCGGGCGATTTCTTGTCGCAAGACATCCGCGAGTGCATGCATTTTCTGGGCGAGATCACAGGTCAGATATCAAACGACGAAATATTAGGGAATATATTTGGGAAGTTTTGTATCGGCAAATAACACCTTAAAAAAAAGAACAGGCTTTAGCTAAATGACAATTCTCATTTAGCTAAAGCCTGTTCATTTACGCGTCAAGCGGACTAAAGCCGCTGAACGCTCAGTCTACCGATTCATCATACTTGGTTTCCCAGCCAGTTGAGCCGCAGCATCTACGCTGAAGGTGCCATCGGTTACTATTTCTTCGCCATCCGTCAAACCACCAAGCACTACATAGCTATTGCCGAGCATTGGACCCAGTTCAATTTCACGCATTTTAAAGTTGACATCTTCGGTATCGGGCTGTTTTACATATACAATGGAGCGTTTGCCTGTCCACAATACTGCTGAACGTGGAATAACCAGTTTATCTTTGAACTCGTTCAGGTTGGCTTTTACCACACCGGTAGCAAACATTTCGGGTTTAAGTTTTCCACCACCATTACTAACTTCCACACGCACTTTGGCAACACGGTTCACCGGATCAATCACCGGATCGATAAACTGTATTTTTGCCGAAAAGTTAGTTCCGGGTAATGCCTGTAACGTAAATGAAATGGTATTACCTACTTTAAGGAAAGGCAAATCGCTTTCGTAGGCATCAAACAGCACCCAGACATGCGAAAGGTTGGCTATGTCGTACAACACGCTGCCTTCCGACACATGATCGCCTGTATTGACGCGCCGGGCAGTTACAATTCCCGATGTATTGGAATATACTTCGAAGTTTGTCTTCACCTTTCCTGAACGCTCTATTTGGGCAATTTGTCGATCTGTCAGCATCCATTGCATCAGTTTTTCCATAGCCGCCTGATAAATTTCAGGCTGCGTTTGTTTACTTTTTGCTGCTTCTATCAATTCCTGTTGAGCCGTAATCAAGTCGGGCGAATAAATCATGGCCAGCAACTGTCCTTTGCGAACCGGCTCACCCGTGAAATTCACCAGCAGTTTATCAATACGACCGCCGATATGCGCCACCTGGTTTTGCAATAGCCGTTCATCGGCCTGCACTTTACCATAAAGTCGGACATCCTTACTTGGCTGTTGACGACTGACAATCGATGTTGCTACATTAGCCAATGCAGCTGCATCAGCCGAAAAGTGAATGGCGTTTGAATCTGCTACGGCTCCACCACTTTGATTGAGCAATATCAGATCCATACCACAGATAGGACATTTGCCGGGTGCATCTTTTCTCACCTGTGGATCCATGGAGCACGTCCATATATCGTGCTTGCCTTCTTCTTTTGAATGATCGTGCACGTCTTTCACCACCTTTGGCGAATGGAAAAATAGCCAGCCAAGGAATAGTCCGGCAAGAACTAAAAGTCCGTAACGGAAACCCCTAACCCCTAAAGGGGAATTGGAGTTACTTTTAAATATTTTGTTCATATTAATTTTATTTTTAGACCCCCAAACCCCTGAAGGGGGCTTGAAGAGAACCCCTAACCCCTAAAGGGGAATAAGAGATATTAGTATTGTTTAATTTGAAATTAGAAACTTGGTCTTTAAGCCCCTTCAGGGGTTTGGGGTAGAATTAGGGCTGATTTTCTTTATCAACGCCACAGCCTTATTATATTCCACCACTGCCTCCACCTGTTTCAATTCATAGTCGAGCAATTGCTGACGGATACGCAGAATATCGCTTAAGCCGGAAGCCGACGATGAAAAGGTTTTGATGGAAATATCCAACGACTTTTTCGCCAGCTGGCTTTGATTATCGTACAATTTCATGCGTCGTGCGGCATCGTTGTATTGCTGCAAAGCCTGATAATATTCAGATTGCAGCGCATTGACCGTTGCCTGATAACTCTGCTCCGAAGCCGTTTTCAAAAAGTTGGTTTCTGCTTGCATGGCTTTGTATTTCTTTCGGTAAATAGGTAAACTCACCGTGAGCATGGGCATGATCATATCCTCGCCGTTCATGGCCGAAGTAGACATTTCGCTTTTGTTGATTACGGTGTAATTCAGCCCCACTCCCACCATGGGCAATCCCATTTGCTTCTGCATTTTGGTACGTGCCCTGAGCGATTGTTGCTCGTACGCCAGCATGCCCAACATCGGATTGCGAGTAAACATCGAATCAGTAACCGACAAATAAGCGATATCCAACGGTTCGACTGGCAACAAGTCAGTAACTGCAACAGGTATTTTCTGCTGACGATTCAGTAAACTGTTAAAACGCGCCACCGCCGCCAGTTCTTCATTTTTCAACGATGCAATATTATCTTCCAAACTTGCCGCTTCTATCTGAATCTGGTACACTTCCGACAAGCCGGAAGCTCCTGTTGCAGAACTCATAGAAGCTGAACCCGATGAAGTTGCAGAACGAGAAGCTGTTGCAGTTCCTGAACCACCACCCATAGTATTCATACCTGAAGATCCCGAAGTGGTTGTTGGTACAGCACCTCCCGACATATTTCCACCGGAAACAGCAGAACTACCACCCGAAGAACCCGACCTAAATTTCACCAGTGTTAGTCGCTCAATGGTTTTCAAAAGTTCCACATTCTTCTCCGAAATACGGATATTCTGGCGAACCCGATACAAATCGAACCAGGCACGCTGCACATCGTAGTAGACCTGCAACTTGGCATCTCTGAAGGCTTCGAACTTCATTTTTGCCATTAGACTCATTTCGTCCTTGGCATTTTTGATCACTCCAAACCATGGAAACATTTGCATCAGCTTGATATCCGCCACCTGATTACCTGCCATTAATTCCATGGGACTCAGGAAAACACCCAGCTCCAATTGCGGATCGGGCAAACTAGCCACCTGCGGTACTTTCTGCAACGATGCCTGATATTCATTGTATCGCTGTAAAACGGTCGGATTGTTTTTAGTTGCCAGTTCCAGGTAATGCATTAGCGAATCCTGCGAATAAACTGAAACACTCTGAAACAAAGCAATGCAGATTATGATGCCAATTATGATATATTTATTTTTTTTCTTTCTCATTTTCATTAATCATTTAATCATAAATGTAAAATAAAGATTGGATCTTTGCCACGAAGTGGCTAAATGTAAATAACCGTGGGTGAAACCCACGGATAGGTAAACCCTATAAAACCAACCCTGAAAGGGTTGAACAACATTATCTTTTGATATTCAGCCCCTTCAGGGCTGGTTTTATCTCTCGTTTCTCCCACAGGTTTCACCCGTGGTTATTCACATTAAAGCCTTTCAGGCTTTCTTACAGCATGTTCTCTCCACATCGCCTGAAATAGCGGTACCACAAAAATGGTCATTACCTGAATAATCATTCCTCCAAAAGTAGGAATGGCCATCGGCACCATAATATCCGCACCCTTTCCGGTGGAAGTAAGCACCGGCAACAAGGCAATAACCGCCACAGCCGTAGTCATCATGGCCGGGCGAACCCGTTTCTTACCTGCTTCAATCACAGCTTCGCGCACATCATGCACCGTTTTGGGTTTCTTATCTTCAAACACCTGATGAATATACGTTCCCATAATCACACCATCGTTAGTAGCAATTCCAAACAGGGCGATAAAGCCCACCCAGACCGCTACACTCAGATTTATCGGATGCATTTGGAACAGATCACGCATATTCATACCGGCAATGGAGAAATTCAGGAACCAATCCTGTCCGTACAGCCATAGCATGATAAATCCACCGGCAAATGCCACAAATACGCCCGAGAAATGGATAAACGAAGCTGTCACCGTTTTGAACTGGAAGTACAACAAGAGTAAAATCAGCAACAAACTAATCGGAATAACAATTGACAGTCGTTCCGTAGCCCGAATCTCATTCTCGTAGTTTCCGGCAAACTTATAGGTCACACCGGTAGGTAATTTCAATTCGCCCGAATCCAACTTTTTCTTCAGGATATCGGATGCTTCGTTCACCACATCCACTTCGGCTTTGCTTTCCACCTTGTCGAAAATGACATAACCCACCAAAAATGTATTCTCGGTTTTAATCATTTGCGCACCGCGTGTATAATTGATATCGGCCAGTTCGCTCAACGGAATTTGCGTTCCGTTCATCGCGGGAATCAGAATCCGCTTGATGTCTTCAGGATTATCACGCAACTCACGGGCATAGCGCACGCGCATTGGGAAACGTTCGCGCCCTTCCACCGAGGTGCTCAGCGCCATACCGCCCATAGCCACTTGCAAGATTTCCTGCACATCGCTGACAGTCATGCCATAACGCGCCATATTTTCGCGATTGAGCTTTATTTCTAAATAAGGTGCTCCCACGGCACGGTCGTAAAACACCGACGAACCTTTGACAGACGGAACATGCTTCAAGGCTTTTTCGAATTGCATACCTGCTTTTTCAATCGATTCCAAATCCGGTCCGTAGACTTTTAAGCCCATAGGCGCCCGCATTCCGGTAGAAAGCATCACCAAGCGGGTTTCAATCGGCTGGAGTTTGGGAGCAGAAGTCAAACCGGGAATATCTGTCACTTTTACAATTTCGTTCCAAATATCGTTCGGCTTTTTAATCTGCGATCGCCATTGACGGAAGTATTCTCCTTTTGCAGAAACAATTAAACTATCCGCAGGAATGGCGCGGAAAGCTTCTTTTTCGACATTGAAAGTCTTTCCGTTTTTCAACAGAAAAGCACCCTCTTTATCCACTTTGAAACGTTCGCGATGACCTTCTTCGTTCAGAATATATTCGGGACGATAATTGATGGTATTCTCAAACATCTGCACCGGAGCAGGATCAAGCGCAGAATTCACACGCCCCCATTTGCCCACCGCCACTTCCACTTCGGGAATGGAAGCCAGTCGTTTATCGAGTGTTTCAATATATTGCAGGTTCTTTTCAATGCTCGAATGCGGCATACTGGTTGGCATCAGCAGATACGAACCTTCATTGAGCGACGGCATAAATTCTTTGCCCGTTCCGGGAAAAGCTTTTGCAGGTGCCTTCCACCCTATCTTTTCAAAACCGGTAGCTACCGGTCCAAACAGTTTATCGAACCCTTGCCAAACCAGCAATCCGAAGAACAACGTAAATACCGGCAATATCAGGAATTTCCATTTATGTATCAATGCCCAACGCAGAATCGGTTCGTAAAAATGCACCATCGTCATCAACGCACCCAGAATAACCGCAACAATTCCCGCCACGAACAAGAAGTTGACGAATAAACTGTTGTGAGCACCCAGCGGCAGCCATTCCATGGACAAATAATATACCGCCACCAAAACGGTTATGGCAATATTGATATAGTTTGGAAACTCTTTCCTTTCCTTCGGCCAACGATAATCCTGTAAGTTATTGATCCCAACAGCCACTAAAGCCAACGCCGGCCAAACCTGCCAGATAGCAACGAACAATAATCCGGCAATGATTAATCCACCATTAAAATAACGGCGAAGCTTCTTCGTATCTATCCGTATATCAAAAACGATATGCACCAAAGTTGGCAACACCACGATACCAAGGATAAAAGCCGAAAGCAGCGCAAATGTTTTGGTAAACGCCAGCGGGTGAAACAGTTTTCCTTCGGCAGCTTCCATGGCAAAAACCGGTAAGAAGCTGACAATGGTGGTAGCGATGGAAGTCACCACTGCATCCCGTACTTCGGTAGTGGCATTATAAATAACATTCATCAGTTCTTTACCACGAATGCCCTTGTTCTCAGGCATTTCAAGATGTCGCAGAATATTTTCCACGTCGACAATCCCAATATCCACCATTACGCCAATGGCAATAGCAATACCGGACAAGGCCACGATATTGGCATCCACATGGAAGAAATGCATCAGAATAAAGGTCATCAGCACGCCCAACGGCAACAGTCCGGCAACAATAACCGAAGCCCGGAGATTGAGTACCAAAACAATAATGACAATGATACTAATAAGGATTTCGTGCGAAAGAGCCGATTCGAGCGTTCCAATGGTTTCTTTGATCAGACCGGTACGGTCGTAAAACGGTACAACGGTAACTTTTGAAATGCTACCATCCGCCAGTTTCTTTTGCGGCAATCCGGCTTCAATTTCTTTTATCTTGGCTTTTACATTGCCAATCACTTCCATTGGGTTGGAGCCATATCGGGCTACCACCACCGCTCCTACGGCTTCGCTGCCGGCTTTGTCCAACCCACCACGACGGGTAGCTGGACCAAAGGAAGTGCGTGCAACATCTTTTATGCGCACCGGGATGTTATTCCTCACCGAAACAACTGAGTTATCCAAATCTTCCAGACTCTTCACGTAACCCAATCCCCGAATAATGTATTCCACATTATTGAGTTCCACGGTCTCAGCACCAATATCCAGGTTACTTTTGCGAACGGCGTTCATCACATCCATCACCGAAACGCCAAAAGCTTTCAATGCTTCCGGGTTTACATCCACCTGATATTCCTTGGTAAAACCGCCCACCGAAGCCACTTCCGAAACACCTTCGGCAGCCGACAGACTGTATTTTACGTAGAAATCCTGAATGGTGCGCAATTCCTGTGGATTCCAACCACCATTCGGCTTACCTGTTTTCGGGTCGCGCCCTTCGAGCGTGTACCAAAATATTTGTCCTAAAGCAGTTGCATCAGGCCCAAGCGAAGGTTGAACACCTTGTGGCAAGGTTCCGGCAGGCAACGAATTCAGTTTTTCCAGAATACGCGACCGGCTCCAGTAGAATTCCACATTATCTTTGAAAATAATGTAGATAAACGACATACCGAACATGGACGTGCTCCGAATGGTTTTCACCCCCGGAATGCCGAGTAATGCCGATGTGAGCGGATAACTAATCTGATCCTGAATATCTTTGGGTGAGCGCCCCATCCATTCGGCAGAAACGATTTGCTGATTGTCACCAATATCCGGAATGGCATCCACCGGAATCGGATCGCGGGGAATCATCCCCGTTTTCCAATTAAACGGCGAATACACAATTCCCATTACCAAAAAGGCAATCAGAAAGATAAAGGTAATCAGCCTATGCTCGAGAAAATAGTTGACGAGTTTATTAAACATGATTTAATGTGATAATGTGGTGATGTGATAATGTGGTAATTGAAGCTAAACATCCGCCACAATTTATCTTCGTTTTAAATTTTAGCGTATTCATAATCGTTATTTTTTGATTTGATTTATTTTAGTTTTAAACGTAAGCTGTTTGATACTACACTTACACTACTTAAAGCCATAGCCGCTCCGGCTATCATAGGGTTTAATAAAAATCCGGTAAACGGATACAAGATTCCGGCTGCAACAGGAATACCAATAACATTGTAGATAAATGCCCAAAACAGATTTTGTTGTATGGTAGCTACGGTTTGTTTCGAGAGTCGGATAGCGCTGACTATTTTCAGCAAGTCGCTGGAGATAATGGTCATTTTGGCCACATCCATAGCTATATCACTTCCTTGACCCATAGCAATACTTACATCGGCCTGCGCCAATGCGCTGCTATCATTAATACCGTCGCCCACCATAGCCACCACCTTTCCTCCGGCTTGTAACTCTTTGACAAAATCCGATTTCTGCGCCGGCAACACACCCGCTTTATAATGGTCAATGCCTGCTTGTCGGGCTATGGCTTTAGCTGTTTGTTCATTATCGCCGGTAAGCATGTAAACGTCAATCCCGTTTTCGCGCAATTGCCGAACTGCATCAACAGAGCTATCTTTTATCTTATCGGAAATAGCCATTGCAGCCAACACGCTGACTTCATCGCTAAACAGTACCACCGTATTCGCTTCTTCCAGCTTTTCATTTACCCAGGCACTCACTTCATCAGTTATCCCTACTGCATTTTCATTTATCAGCGACAAATTTCCAACATAGTATTTCTTATTCTGATATACTCCAAGAATCCCTTGACCGCTTTTATTTTCAATATTGATGGCATCAATAAATGAAACATTTCCACCCATGTAATGCACAATTGCATCGGCTAATGGATGTTCGGATGATTTTTCGATACTGTATAAAATATTGGCCGTTTCGCTTGTTTCAGGTTCGAACCATTTTGATGCAGCAACCGTTGGCTTTCCCTCGGTTATTGTTCCCGTTTTATCTAAAACAATAACATCAATATTTTTAGACAGCTCCAGACTCTCGGCATCTTTAATTAGAATGCCCTGCCCTGCTCCTTTTCCCACCCCAACCATAATGGCTGTGGGAGTAGCCAGACCCAACGCACACGGGCAAGCAATAACCAGTACAGTAACCATAGCCAACAATCCCTGCGTAAATCCGTTTTCACCACCAAAAATGATCCAAAGCAACAAACTGAGCAGCGCAACACCCATAACCACAGGAACAAATATCCCGGCAATTTTATCCACCAGTTTTTGAACCGGTGCTTTACTGCCCTGTGCATCCTGAACCATTTTTATAATCTGAGACAAAAGTGTATCACTTCCAACCTTTTCGGCTCTAAACTGAAAACTCCCTTTCTGATTAATGGTTCCGGCAAATACTTTACTGTCATTTTCTTTCTCCACTGCTATGGGTTCACCGCTAATCATGCTCTCGTCGACAAACGAGCTACCTGTTACGACCACCCCATCAACGGCTATTTTCTCACCCGGTTTTACCAGCATCACATCACCAACTTGCAAACCGGCTATGGGCATTTCCATTTGCTGTCCGTCGGCCTGCACTATTGTAACCGTTTTTGGTTGTAAGCCAATCAGTTTTTTTAGTGCTGACGAGGTGTTTCCTTTTGCTTTTTCTTCCAGCAATTTACCCAGAAGAATAAAGGCAATAACCACTGCCGAAGTCTCAAAATACACATGTGCATGAAGTCCTTTGCTGTGCCAGTATTCGGGAAACAAGGTATTAAACACACTGAACAAATAAGCCACACCGGTACTTAATGCTACCAATGTATCCATATTGGCCGATCGGTGTAGCGTTTGTTTGTAAGCCCCGATAAAGAACTGTTTTCCAAACCATACAACCACAGGAGTTGCCAATGCCCACATGATATAATTTGCATACGGCATATCCATCAACCCCGGCGTCATAGCAATAATCAGCAACGGGATGGAGATAGCCACAGCACCTATGGTTCTGTATTTTAGCTTTTTGAAGTTTTGAGTATGAATTTCTTCCAATGAATCTTTGGCCTCTTCGCTTTCGTCGATCATTAAATCATATCCCACCGCTTGCAATGCCGCTTTTAGCTTCTGTGCATTGGTAAGGGTAGGAATGTATTCAACATTGGCTACACCGTTAGCATAATTCACTGATGCAGAAAGCATACCGACTTGCATCCGAAGGATCACCTGCGAACTATTCGCACACGAGGCACAGGACATGTTTAATACCGGATAGCTTTTTTTCAGCGAAGTGACATTGTAACCCAGACTACGAATTTGCTCAACAGCTTTTGGGATAAGTGCTACCAAATCATCCCCCGATATCAGGGCACGATTGTTATTGAGTTCTACTTTGTGAGCCGATATACCATCGACTTTGCCCAAACCATTATCCACAATTAAAGCACAATGCTCACTTTCCACATGTTCCAGTGGCAGGTAAACCTGATTGTTTTCTGACTTTATCATAACGTTTCATTTTATGATACAAAGATCCGAACAAACAGCCAAAATGCTGTTATATAATTATGGGAACAATTTACATCCTGTTGCCGGTTATAATCCGTCCAGGGTCTTTCGTAGGTGGATACCTTGTGCTTTGAACCGGGTAGGCGTAAGACCGGTGGTTTTCTTAAACTGAGCAGAGAGATGCGCTACGCTGCTATAGCCCAGCACATCAGCAATCTCACTCAGGTTCATCTGGTTATACGCCAACAGCTCTTTCGCCTTCTCCGTTTTTTGGAGAATGACAAAGTGCTCAATGGTAATGCCTTCGGTGGCCGAAAACAGCTTGCTGAGTTGAGAGTATTCTTTATGAAGCTCGGCAGCAATCATTTCCGAAAAAACAAACCGACTATCATTCAAATGATGAATATGATTGATGATAATCAATTTTATTTTTTCTATTTGTTGCTTGTAAACATCATCCAGTAATTCGAAGCCCAACACTTCCAGCTTTTGCTTCAATTCCTCCGTTTGATCATGGTCTAACGCTCCATCAATGCTTACTTCGCCCAGTAGTACCTGCAATGGCTTTAGTTCCATATCGGACAGTACTTTTTCCACAGCACTTATGCAGCGGGGACAAACCATATTTTTTACGTAGAATTTCATGACAAACTGATTCTTTAATTGGACAAAAACTGAAACAAAGCGTTATCACAGATAGAATTCATCGAACGTACTGTTCAAATTATCTGTATTTACAGCAGCCCGGTAGTGCATTGTAAACAGCAACAGTGGCTTTGAATTTAGGAGTATCATACCCAACCGCAGCAATCTTTTTTTGAATATCGAGGCTTTTTACTTTCGATGCATCATACACCAGTGTAAGAATTTTCGTTTTTTCGTTCCAATCGGCCTTTGTAACCCCTGGAACTTTAGCTGCTTTTTCAATTTTTGATTCACACATTTCGCAAACTCCGGAAACTTTGATCGTTTCGGTTTTTGTTGCACCCGCTGCAAATGTTACTGTAGAGATGGTAAGAGCCACTATGGCTATGAAGAATTTTAGAGTTTTCATTTTGATTGTTTATTTAAATTGTTTGTAAATTGTGACCCCCTGCCCCCAAATGGGGGTTCCAAAACGCAATTCATGAATTTTCATAATTAGAAAATACCTATGCGCTACACTCTTTAAAGCCCCTATTTGGGGGTTGGGGGTCGGGAAATAATGATATGACAAACTAAAGAACATTGCTTCTTAGTGAAACTTAGTGTTCTCTGTGTCTCTGTGGTAAATAAAATCAAATGCGGAATACACAAATGTCAGGGAGACTGACAGCACTGGCAATATAGTTACCCGGTGGCTGGACATTTGTGTTAGTAGTAGAATTCGTATGATTAAATTGAATTCCTAACGTTTTGGGGATATCAAAAACCTGCAAAAGTTGGTTTGTAGGTTGTTCAATTTGCAATGTAGATGGGCTGTAATTGCTGTCGACAGCAAGAAACGACATCTCGTCTTTACAGCAACTTTCACTTTCTATGCTCATCTCCGTTGCAGGAGTTAGCTCTTCAGCACACATTCCACAACTAGCTTTTTCATTTGCAAATGAAAGCTTTACAGCCGATATTTCTCCACCACACAAATGCGTGGCAAGCGAAAGATGCATCCCCGAAAGGAGTATCAATGCTACGAATAATATGGAGAATAGTTTTTTCATTTGTGTCTAAAACAAACAAGCTTGTAAATAGTTGGCGCAAAAGTAAAATAAAAAGAATACAGAAAGACCCAACAATAAGTTAAAGTTTCGTAATCAAAACTGAAAAAACGTTGATATTTCATCAAGTTTAAAACTTATACAAACGACGATTGACGCAAATTTAAGCACGAGATACCGAACAACCGCTCTAAGTAGTTTATCGGCTGAGGCGTATAGTATCGTACTGACGTATCGTTACAGGCATCCTTTTGCACTAATAATTTCACACAAATGTAACATCATTTATGGACAGAATGCCTGTTTCTGTAGTACGTTTGTAACGCAAACAAGTCTATATAACCCTAATCGAACAAATACAATGGAAACAAATTGGATTATTCTGGCAGCAGTATTGGTGGGCGTCATCGCCCTGGTTATCTACTTAATCGTACGAAACAAAAAGGACGAAAAAGAAGTCATAAGGTCGTTTAATGCCGAAGACGATATTGAAAGCGAAGATAAACAACGGAAAGTGGATGAATAAGCAACTGACTTTGTTTAAATTTAGCCGGGCACTGAATAGTCTCTGGTTAAGTTTCTTCATTCCTATTTGTCACTAGTCACGGACCTGCGACAAATAGGAAAAACTGAAATTATTACTTGAGCTTCTGCCTTTCTATTCTCTCTCTTGCTTCTAGCAAGGATTTATGTAATTTAGTTTCCAATATTTCTTTTGGCAATAATTCAGTCCAATATTCAGCTACCATTATTCCATCTTTGTGCATTTCAAGTAATTCAATTTGTTCTCGACTTGCTTCTGCACACAATATAAGTCCTATTGGAGATTCTTCACCTTCTTGTTTTTCGTATTTATCTAGCCAGCTCAAATACAACTCCATTTGGCCTTTGTACTTGGCCTTGAACTTATCTATCTTTAGCTCTACAGCTATTAATCTTTTCAGTTTTCGATGATAGAAAAGAAGGTCTAAATAATAATCCTCACCATCAATTATCATTCGTTTTTGTCTTTCTACAAATGTGAATCCATTTCCAAGTTCAAGGAGAAATGATTCAAGTTCTCTTAATATGGAAGATTCTAAATCATTTTCCAAAAAACCATCTTTCAATTCTAGAAAATCAAGTAAATAAGGGTCTTTAAAAATGTTTTTTGAGATTGTTGAGTTGTCATACAATTGAATATTTGCATGTTCTGTTCTTTCGTACAGTTTTTTCTCAATTTGTTTTCTCAACTCTCGAACTCCCCAGTTACTTTCAGCCGCAACTTTTCCATAAAACTCTCTGGCTTTATCGTTTTTGATTGGTATAAGTATCAGAAAGTGAGACCAAGATAAAATTCGTGACAGTGTAACGACTTTTTCTACATCGTAATATTGTTCTGCGAATTGGATCATACGTCTCAAATTTTTCTCATCGTAATTATGTCCAAATTTTTCTACCAATTCACGTGACAGTGTCACGACAATTTGTTTTCCGTAATCTGCCCTTCTATTTTGCAATGTTTGAGTTAATACTCTATTCCCAACATGCCAAAAAAGGATGGTTAGAGAGCTATTTGCATAGGAAACAACATTTTGCTTTGTCTTTTCTATAAGAGAAACCAAATCGGATAGTAATTCCTGGTATTCAGCTTTTTGTATATTCATATTTTCAATTCCGTGTCTTATAACGTTAAATCAAACAAAGATACAATTTTTCAATCAAAAGGTTCTTTATTCATTTATATCATTGTTTACCAAAAGCCATACCCCCGTCACAACACAAGCAAAGTATTACAATAAATAAAATATACTGTAAATCATTCCCAGATTAAACGCCGAGTGACAAATTATTGCACCTAATATGGAGTCGGTATGTTTTCTCATTCTGAAAAACAGCAAGCTTACTAAAAACATACTTGAAACCCAAATGATGGTAGGAACAGTATAGAACGACCAATTCTTATTGATAAACACCAACCCAAAATGCGAAATATGAGTCAATGCAAATGCCGAGCTATCAACGATGGACGCGTTTTTCTCGCCAAATGATTTTTCGAAACTTGCATGAACTATACCTCTAAAAAACAGCTCCTCTCCTATCGGGCTAAAAGTCATTCCTGTAAGCACCATTATTGCAAATAAAATACTTTTGTCGTTAGCGTTTAGGCCTTGGGGAATATTGTACGATTTAGCAATATAGTGATACCAATTCGCATACGAATTGCCGTATATCGCTTCTCCTAAAAGGTAAAGAGCGATACTCGCCAGCAATCCCAAAGCAAAAGCAATTAGAATCCAACTGTATTTTTTAGGTTTTGTTATTCCAATATTTCTCCGCCCCCGTCTGCTTAGAAAAATGAACGGTGCAATTGCAGAAATTGCCATAATCAAACCGATAGAGCTATAATTTCCCGTGGCATTGGCATTCAATACTAAAATAAACCTGGGAATACAGACTATTAGAATTAGAAAGAGTCCGAATTTCCAATTAAAATTGAAAAAACGATTCCAAAAAGGTCTGAGTTCATTATCCATAACATCAACAAGGGTTCTATCTATAGCCACTTTGTTTATTCTATCTCTATTTCTCCAATATGTCTTTAATTGTTTTGACATTTATATAGTTTATACCCGGATCAATAAATGCCATTGTAAATCTACTTTTACTTTCAATTTCAATTTGGTTTTCTAGGATACTTATCAAAATATTTTCACCCCAAGAATGAGAGGAGCTTTTAGTTCTAATTTTAATTGTCGTACCATTTACCAGTTGTTTCCATTGTTTTGTTTTGTCGTCTTGTTTTAATAGCATAGAAAGTTGAGCAATAGTAAATGATTTTTGAATTACCTCAATTTGCTTCACTTTTAAAACCTTTTCGTCTAATTCTGTAATCCCATTACTTTTCAATGTGTTCAAAGTTTGGGTTGTTAAGTACCAAGACATTAGAAAACCAAAAATAACACTTTCAAGTATAAGTGGCAATATTTCTATTTTCACTCCAATCAAATAATCTACAATAGGCATCACTATAAACACACAAAGTCCAGATAATAAGAAAAGTTTCAATGAAAGTTTAGTTTTGAAGGTCAGTGCTTTGTTCATATCATTTTAGTTTTATGCGAAAAATGTGTGTTTTTCTTTGGTTGTAAGGTCTAAGTTGTATTATTATTTTTTGTTTCGAATTGTTGATTGTATTCCTACTGTCTCGTTTTAATTCGAAGTTGTTTCGTTTTCTTTCTCAATTTTCGGAAAATTGTCAATATTAGTCCTTAAGGCTATAAAGTATTTTCTGAAAGTCAGCTTTATATTTGTCTTTACTCTCTAATCCACCATAACATAATACCTTGTAAAATGCATCCTTTGTCTCAACAATTCCAACAAAATAATAAATA
This sequence comes from Paludibacteraceae bacterium, assembly GCA_942493025.1. Taxonomy (GTDB): domain Bacteria; phylum Bacteroidota; class Bacteroidia; order Bacteroidales; family Paludibacteraceae; genus Paludibacter. Next base: position 368,132 of record OW818663.1, on the reverse strand, counting down.
TCCAGCTTAGAGTCCTTACTATAGCACGTTGCATCACATTCCACAAATTTATTTTCTCCAATTGTTTGATAGACCGGTTGCGAAATATTACGCTTCTTTTCACCTTCCAAAAAGCCTTTGATAAAATCGTCATAGAAATCATTTATTGACGAATATTTCATTTCGGCAATTTCCAACTCTTCTTTATTGTCTTCTATTACAAATCCGGCAATATCTTTAACCGCGTTCTTAAATTGAATAACTGCTGCATCGTTTAGTCCTGTTGTTTTACTCATGTAGTCTGGTAAGTTCACATAAAAGACATGCCCCGCTTTATACTCTTTCATTGATGTTTGAGCAAAAGTTGTGGTCGTAAATAGAACTAAAGATGTGGTCAGAATAGCAATGGTACGTTTCATTTTAATGTCTGTTTTTTTGTTTTATAAATTGTTTTCAGCTGCAACGAAAGAAAAGCCCATTCGCCAAACTGAATACCGTCTGTCTACGGTCAATGAGGGTTATTTCTTTATATCAACGATTTAATTTGCGAAATATATCCTTCATCGTTTCTGTATCAATACTGTTCATATCGATTAATTTTAAAGACTTCACCATTTTAAGAGTGCTCGCTTTATATTTTAGAAAATGAGGAGATTTTATATGATTCTCGTACGCAGACTTATTCGAATAGATTTCTAAAATACGAATTTGTGTAGGGTTTTCTTTCTGATACATTGGAAAAATAGCAACAACGCCCGATTCTTTTTGCACAGATGCCTTCGCTTCTATTTGTAGAATATTCTTGTATTCTTGAAGATAACTTGAATCAATTTCAATCTCCGAAATACGTATCATCATAGTGTTTGTTTGTGCTACCATATTGATTGATAAAAGAAACATTAAAGCAACTAAAATATTTTTCATAAGTAATTCAATTGATGTTTGTATACTATTTTTACCTTCGCTACAGTTTAGCATAGCGTCTTCGCCAAATTTAGTACCGCAAGCCTACGGTCAACTTGGGTTGTTGTTTTTATCATTAACTGTCCTTCGTTGCTGTATTGTCACGGGTCACAGACCCGCGACAGCGGAGGCCTACATTGAACTTGGTTTATTTACTCATAATCCAATGGTTTCTTTTTGAATCGTTTAATCATGTTGTTCTCAAGTAAGAAGTTGTAGCCTAAGTCGAGAATATGGGTTTGTTTATTTTCTTCATATTGATAATAGCGTCCATCAGTAAAGATTTGCCTTTCCTGTTCATGTTGGTCGTAGTATCGAATTGTATAGCGCTTTTCGAAGCTTGCATTGGTCAGTTTGCTATGAAGTAATTCTGTTTTCAGGAAAAAGTCCTCCGACCGTCTTAGCCAAAGCACTTTCTCTTTTGTTTCAAAATAGAAAATTCTGTTTTTGTCCAGTATCCGTGGATATGATTTTAGTGGATGTAGCTTTTGCTGTTGAAACAGATATCTGTATGGACTGTAAGCCCAAATAAACTCTGCAGGTGATACACTGCCATTATCGAGTATCGTTTTATATATCTTATGGCCTTTGATAAAACTCACTGTAATTATGGTTGCGTCGCAGGCATAGCGATCATAAGTTTCTTCCAAACTATCTACATTGGCTTTCTGAAAGTCAAGTAATATTTGTTTATATTTTTCCTGACCAATCGATGTATAGTAAAATCCTTCCTGCGGTTGATCGTTACGCCCGGCACAAATCATTCTTCCCCATTTATCAAAGCTATTGCAGTAAATCGGATCGTTACCCCATCCTCCTTGACTACAAAGTATAATTTTATCAAAACTTTGAGTGAAGCTTGTTGGATAATGACATTTTACAAGTTTCAAATAATATGAACTATTATTAAATCCCAACACCAAGGTATCGCTATTAATTGATACTAGACGACGTACAATCCAAATACTATCAGCAGGATTCCAGATTCGTAAGCTATCATTCTCAACACGATATCGAGTATCTTTTCCTAGAAAAAGTCGCTTTTCGCTTTTTCGATAAACAAAGCCTTGTTTATCTTCACACCGACCATCTTTATAGAAAATAAACCCTATTTGTTTATTTCTTTCTGTGTAAAAATATACCATATCTGCAGCCTGATCGGACAGCTTATTATTCGGATTTTTATCCCGCTCAAAATCTCCTATCTTTATTACCTTCCATTCACCCAGAAGTTTTTTTTCCAACTCTTTATCATGAGCCGAACGACAGGAAACTGCCCCGAAGCAAATTGCCAGTAGAATATAACTTATCCAAGCGATTGTTTTCATGTTCTTCAAATTTATATCTTTTCAACTTCCAAGTTCAGATAGTTCATCAACGCTCGTTACCCTACGTTCAACCAAGATCACATAAAAACAATATCACAATCTCTCATGTTCTTTATTTCTGTCTTGTTATAGATAATTCTTCGTATTGCTGAACTAAATTCATCAAAATTATTTGATTTCTGTTGTTCAATCTTTTTGCTAAATAAATCTGAATTTGTGACTCTTTTATTTGTTCCTTTGTAAGTTACTTCAACCGTTGTCTCAAAAGCTGGAAACTTTGGACCATACAAAGAATCGCATTCAAATTTATTTGGAAAAGCCATAAAGTCACATTTCTTAAACAATTCATAAATTGTGTCCAATTCTTTTTGAGTTACAGAAACCTTAATAACGCTATCACCCTCTGTATATTTTTGTCTATAACTACCCGTTTTTGAGTCATAAGTATTAGTTTCAGCAATAAATTTGAATGAAAAATCTGCAGGTCTTTTATTATCATACTTTTGATTGGAACAACTCACAAATGATGTGATTAAAAGAAAAATCATCACTATTTTTTTCATATTCAGCTATTTTATATTTTTCCACATGGTTTGGTATAGCGTCTTCGACAAACTTAATACCACCAGCCTACGGTTAACTTGGGTTGTTGTTTTTATCATTAACTGTCCTTCGTTGCTGTATTGTCACGGGTCACAGACCCGCGACAGCGGAGGGACTTAGCCAAACTCAATACTGCTAGCCTACGGTCAACCATGGATATTCATTATTTCTGTTTTTCTGATTTCTTTATTATACTTTCGATATACGATAATAGATTCTTGTATTTTTCAACGATGTGTTCTCCACTTAAAAAAGTAAATTGAATTTTGTAAGTTGCATTTCGATTTGAAAATGTGACTTCAGGAAAATGTCCATCATAATTTTCTATTTTTCTTTTAGTTTCACTTACTAAGTTTAAGGTGTCAACTTCAAATAATTTTGAAGTCAATAAATATAAGGTATCAAGTTGTTGCTTATTAAGTTGATATTTTGTCGTTTTTACTGGTATTTTTTCAACGTCATTACTATTCTTTTTTAATTTATATTCGTAAGATATTTGTTCTAACAATTTGTCATCGTGATATACAAAGTTGTTTTTGCCTTCAAATCTATAATACTTATGATTTATAATGTAGTCAAAGTCCTTATCTGGATTTTTCATATTAATCCAAATCGTAAAATCATAATTGCGATATTCCTTTTTCTCGTTTGTGTTATTTTTCTTGTCATTTGAATTAATACAGCCGATAAATAAGACCAAGAATATAATAGCAAAATAGTGTTTCATGTCTTTTCTTTTTTTTCTAAAAACAACCCATCATTCACCTTTACGTAAATAGTCTGCTACCGACGTTTAGCATAACGTCTTCACCAAACTTAATACCGGTAGTCTACGGTCAACGAGGGTTGTTGTTTTTATCATTAACTGTCCTTCGTTGCTGTATTGTCACGGGGCACAGGCCCGCGACAGCGGGGGATTATTTTCACCCATGATAACCTGTAATTCTGCATAAAATTAGAAACATTTGCATATAACATATCGGAATAAATGATATTACAACTACAACAATAAGAAGAATACTCGCTATGTTCTTTTTAATCTTAACGGAAATTATTGATAAAATCAACGATATAATAAGAAAAATCAGCGGTAAAAAATACAACATTTCGAATAAAACCCAAGGATTACAGTCCGAAGCTGGTTTATCACTCACAGATGATAAGAAAGCAGAGATTATTGCTGAAAGTAAAAACAAACCTGTAGATACAATATTCAACTTTGTATATTTTTCCATTTAATCTGCATTTAATTAGTATTATGAAGTCATCAAGCGTCATTTAGTTCTTAATTGTCTCATAAATAACAGAAGCTGCGATGCTTATCAAGATTCCAAATATGGCTGAAAACAGTAAAGAAAGAAGAGGTCTCTTTTTTATAAACTCAGAAATCTTATAGAACTTTTTTTTCTTGATCCTTTTAATTTCCTTTTTTATCTGACTAGTACAGTTGTCTGAGACTTTCTCATTTCTAATTCGAGTTGTGCAATCATCACATATTCTGGGAGAGTCAAGTGAAAAAATAACATCTGATTTATTCCCATTCATGTCAAATAAACATCCACGAGTGTCATCATGTGTAAATCCTAACCATTCAATTTGTTGAGGAATCTTTCGATTATTTCTTAAATAGACTAAACAGTAAGCATATAGCACCCTTAATAATAAATTTTCCATAGGAAAGTCATCTTGTTTAAGAATCTGATACATTTCAAAATATGAAAGTACAATTCTGTTTGATTCCAATCGGCGTGCGTAAAAGTTGTCCTGAATTGGGACATAAGTAATTCCAACAAATAATTCTCCATCAAATGTTTGAGGCAATTCCTTATTTAAAATTCGGTCGCTATAACCCCATGAAAATGTGTCCGAGTCATTTGTGAAATGATACTCGTCAATTTCGTCTACAATTTCAAAAATGTCTGATTTCCAATTTTTAATCAGTTTTCGATTGAATTCAAAAGGCAAATAGCCAATAACCCCAATTTTAATTTTGATTTTCTTCATCCTTTTGATCTTCTTGGTTTTCTATATAACAATACAAGTCCGCTCATTCTATTCCACTCATTAACCGAGTATTTATATCATTCATCAGCAGGCAAGTAAACAAGGTCTTATTTTTTTCAGCACCAAAGTTAATACTTGTTTTTGATTCTGCTCTATTTATGTAAAATAATTTTGTTATTTACATAAATAGAAATTAAATAAACCCCTCCGCTACGCTCGTCCCCTTAAAAAGGGGACAACGAGAAGTCCGAGGTTATTTACACTTGATTAAAGTTGAGGATATTCAAAACAAGTATTTATTACCAAAAAATAAAAATCTTATTCCAACCATGAATCTCTGAGTTCAGACGTTCTTCCCTTTTTAAGGGAAGTCCCCGAAGGGGGAAGGGTTTCTTATAGAAAAAAAAGAGCGCGAACTGTTGTTCGCGCTCCCGAAAGGGTTGTTTATTTTACCGGTTCATTGGTTGGCGGCGTGCTGCCCTTGCCGGTTTCGAGGGCATGATACTTTTTACGGTATTCGTCCATTTTGTTGAACAAAGCGGTGTTGGTTTCATTCGGCACAAAGTTGAAGGCTTGCTCCACGGAAGTGCAAAACTGTATGTAAGCACTTACGGCAGCCGGTTTAAATAAACTCGCAGCCTCGTCGCGTTCGGCGTACTCGGTGGTGCGGTTACTGTAGTAACTGTTCAACTCCATGTTTTTTGAATCCAACTCATCAAACAGATTATCGATACCCAGGGTTTGAGCAGCAGCTTGCAAATCGGGTTGAGCACGGTATTTTGCCACCATATCGGTCACCGTACCGGTTTCGATATTCACCGGCTGTTTAGCCACTTTCCGGTAAGGCACCAAAAAGAGATGCAGCGTCGAAGCGGCCGATTTCTTGTCGGCATTGCTACTTCGCAGGTACGACCCCGTAATTCTGAAAATCTCAGCTATAAAAGCATCCCGCTCTTTGTCGAGAGTTTTTACAGCATCACTAAGGGCACTTTTCTGTGCCTGGTTCATACCCGCGCCCAATTCTTGCTGGGCAAGTTCCAATTGACCGAGTGCAGCCACCGGAATGCTTCCGAGGTCGGGCACTAGAGGTTTGGCTAATTCGATAGTCGATTTATTCAACGAAAAAAGCCCTGAAATTGTCAAAAGACTGACATACAACGGTGAAAACGATACATAATTCATAATAAACAAATTTTAAAATGGATACTTGAGAATTGATCTATAATTAATTGTTCTAGTTTTCATCCGTTTTTTCATCATCATTTCCTATAAAATTTTTAGAAACCCAACTACAGCATGATTTTGGTCTATAAAATTTTTAGAGACTTGAAACAGCATCATCCAAGGCTATAAAATTTTTAGAAGGTAGAATACAGCTTGATTCTTGTCTATAAAATTTTTAGAGGGTTGAATCAAGCAAGATTCATGTCTATAAAATTTTTATAGGGTTGAATTCACTTTTCGGCCTTTCTACCGACTATTTTCTGCATCAGTTAGTCTTTCGAAGCAAGTAAAACAGCCCATTTTACTGTAGTTGACGGAATTATTCACAAAAATTGTTAACCATTTTGTAAAATCCTTTCTAAAAATAGTGGCTTTATTCCACATTTGCAAGCATTACACTCATTATTTTTACATAACTTTGTATGTTTTACAACATAAAAAAAATTCACTAAGCAAACTTTATAAATCACTAGAATCCACGTTTTTCAGAACCAAATCCCTGCTCAGTTGTTTACTTCTAAAACACACCAACGCTATGAACAAGATAAGATCTATTGAGCAAATCATTGCACCGTCGGCACCTCAGCTGGTAGGTACCGATTTTAGCGTGCATACTATCTTCCCCGCTAATGGGCAAATGCATGCGGAACGTATGAGTCCGTTCTTTCTGCTCGATTACGGCTCTAAAGCTGCATCGGCACCGGTGGAAAGTCCCCGCCGTGTGGGCGTATATCCGCATCAGGGACTGGAAACGGTAACTATAGCCTATCATGGCAAAGTGGCCATCCACACGGGAGATGGCAATCCGGCAGAAATGGAAAAGAGAGATGTACAGTGGCTAACCGCTGAAGCAGACATTTTGCATAAGAGGTATTACGAAGCGGAGGCTGAAAAGGTGGGTGGCGAATTTCAGTTGATACAATTGTGTGTAAACCTGCCTTCGAACTTTAAAAAGCGGGTGTCGAAACATCAGTCCATCCACCGCGAAGAACCGGGGCAAGTGGTTTTGCCCGACGGCAAAGGGGCGCTGGAAATTATTGCCGGCAATTTCAATCAGTCGCCGGGACGGCGCACAGCTTTTAGCCCTATCGAAATGTATAACGCGCGCCTGAAAAAAGGAGCTAAAATGCATTTCTCGTTTCCCGAAAATTACAATACCGGCTTTATGATCATTGAAGGGGCGGTAACGGTGAACGAACAAACGGCTACCGCCAATCACTTTGTACTGTATGCCAACGACGGCACGGACATTTACATGGAAGCCACCAAGGAAACCATCGTACTTATCCTGAGCGGGGAACCGATGCAGGCACCGATAGAACCGTATGGCCCATATATAATTAACAACAAACAGGAGATAGTGGACGCGTACGACGATTGGAACAACGGAACGTTTGGGTATGTGAGGGAGTGAGGCAACACCGAACAACCCCTAAATCCCCTGAAGGGGACTTAGAGTTACTACCGTCTCCTATGACTAAGTATTCAACCACCCTAAATCCCTAAAGGGACTTGAAGTTACAACCGTCTCCTATGATCAAGTCCTATGAACATTTTGTCTTTATCACATTTAATTAAATGAAAATCATCTAGGATTGCACTCTTAAAGCTCCGTCGGCTGACGGATTTGGGTTATTATATAATAAAGAAACCCCTCCGCTACGCTCGTCCCCTTAAAAAGGGGACAACGAGCAGTCCAAAGCTATTCACATTTAATCAAATTTCGAATATTCAAATCAAGTATGCTTTTATAAACAGAAAATTGCAAAACTTTTCATTCAACATGTAAACCCTCGAATTCCGTTGTTCTTCCCTTTTGGAAGTGGAACATCCCGATTTTTCGGGAGGAAGTACCCCGCAGGGGGAAGGGTTTCTTCATTTTTCATTCTCGTCTCTTATAACCAAGTGCTATAAAACCGATACCTATATCGCGTTTTATTAAGTGTACATCCTCTCGAAAACCACTCTTAAAGCCCCTTTAGGGGTTTGGGGTGGTATAGTTTCAACACTTACATATCCCCTCCCAGCGGATTGCTTTCGTTTTCTTTGGCCTTGCCTGTCTTCTTGGTTTGGGTTCCAAAATTATAGGTAATAACTACTCCCACCATGCGCGAATTATACTGGCTCACGGAATAATCGTAGAAATTAGCCCCGGAGGTAATATCCTTGTTGATGCGTGTATTGAGGATATCGCGCGCTGTGAGGTTCACCAGCAACCTGCGGTTGAAAAATGCTTTGCGCAGGCCGGCATCCATGCCCCAGATGGGTAAAGTCTCGCCTTGCGCAATATCACGCCGCGAGGCATAGCCGCCCGAAAGCTGACCTGTAAATCCTGCCGGAAAAGTGATACCGGCTATAATGCGTCCGCTCCAACCAAAACTACTGGTACCCGCATACTGCGTTCCGGCATATTCAAAACCATCCAGACGGTTGTAGTACACATTGAGAGTGGAAGTCAGATCGAGTATTTTAAACAGATGATTCTTTGCCATAAATTCGAAGCCGGCCGACTGCGAATTAGTAATGTTCTTCATCGTAATAAATTTCACGTCGTAATTACCGACCGTTTCCACATAGTTTACCGTTTGTATCACATCTTTTGTGGTGCGGTAGTACATCACCGTGGAGAGCATATGGTCGTCCCATGTTTTGATATGGTTCAGCTCAAAGGCATTAGAGTACTCGGGAGTCAGGTCGGGATTTCCAAATTCAATATTTGCCGAGTCGGCCACGTTCATAAATGGATTCGTCATACGGCCTTTAGGACGGTTGATACGGCGCGTGTAGTTGAACTGCAACTTGTTTTCGGACGGAAGTTCGTAGTCCAGAAACAAGCTGGGGTAAAGTCCCGGATAGTTTTTATCGAAATGCGTAGTAGCGTCTTTCCCCAGCTTATCGTACATCACCGAGCGGTTTTTCATCACATTGTATTCGCCCCGTAAGCCCACCTGAAAGCTGAGTTTTTTTATTTTTCCGGCGTAATTCACGTACATAGAGTTTCGGTTATCGCTCCCGCCAAAGAGGTTATAAAGTTCATATTGGGGCACGCGGGCATGGACGGTCAAACCATATTGCGCTGTCACCGTGTTGTCGCGTGTCAGAAATTCACCTTTGTAGCCAAGTTCCAGTTTCGAACTTTTTCCGAAGGGGTAGGTATAATCCACCTGAAAATTGGTCTCGTTGCGCGTGGCTTCGGAATATTTCCATTGAGAATAGCTTATATTGAATAAATAGTCCATCTGGTCTGTTTCCATATCGCTCTGCGCATCCACCAGGTTTTGCTCCAGGTAAGCGCGGAGTTCATGCCCTTTTTTGGCGAATTCGTGCGTATAATCAAGCGAGAGGTTGTACAGGTTACGGTCGTTGGGCGAAGTAGTATAACGGTAATCCACCGTTTCGACACCCTGTTTTATCCTGCGATTGCCTATTTTCTCCGACACATTTCGCCGGGCGGTACTGGCCATGCCGCTCAGGGTGAAGTGATCTTTGCTGCTTGCATGATAGGTGGCACCGGCACGGGCAAAATAGCCGTCGCCATCAATCTGCACCTTGTCGCGACTATACCGCACGATGGTGTCGGGCGACAAAGGACTATAGGTCCAACGGTCGCTATTGAAAAACATTTTCCTAACGTCATTACGATAACCGACATTGGCATTCAACTCCCATTTGGGATTGCTGTAATAAAGATTGGCTGTGGCACTACGCCCTGCATTGGTATCGGCACCCACCGACACGCTTCCGTACCGTCCGCTTTTAGTTACCTTTTTCAAAACGATATTGATAATACCTGCCGATCCATCAGGACTGTATTTGGAGGAGGGATTGGAGATTATTTCTACCCTGTCGATGGTCTCGGCCGGGATTTGCTCAAGTATCTGCGTGCGGTTATCTTCGCTCAACCCCGACGGCCGACCGTTGATCCAGATAATAACATTTTTGTTGTTCCGCAACAGGATATTACCATCGGCCGCCACCTCTACCGAAGGGATGTTGCGCAACAACTCGGTAGCCGACGCTCCTGCACTGGCCAGGTTTTGATCTACATTAAACACCTTGCGGTCAATTTCAAAACGCACCTGCGATTTACGCCCGGAGACCTCCACCTGCTTGAGTTGATGCGAGGTGGCAGTCATTTCGACATTCCCCAGTTGGGCTGTGCTGTGTTTTGCATCTATCTTCAATGGAATTTCGAGAGGGGAATAACCGATATAAGTAGCCTTGAGCAGGTAGTTGCCCTGCGCCAGCTCCTTAAAATAAAACTCACCAGCCTTACCGGTAATCATCCCCTTTACCAGTTTATTATCGGCAGTATTTACAACCGATATTTTGGCAAATTCAATTCCGGTTTTGGTCGAGTTATCGATTAATTTACCCGAGATAGTGCCGGCAAAAACCTTTGAAAAAATACATAGACAAATACAAAACAAAAATGTGATTTTTCTTCTCATGCGTACTATTTTTAGCTTTCAACGTTAATTAGACAAGGAAATACTGCCATCTAAAATAATCACAGCAACACAAACGATCAGGAAAAATTCGTATTGCGACAGCAGCTTATTCACAAAACTAATAATAAGACGTAAACACTCAAAATATGTTGCGGTTTTTTCATAATTAAATTTATTTTACATCAAAAGAATATGAAAAAAAACTGAACTCTTATAAACAACTGAATGTTTGTAGTACTAACAGTGGCAGCTAATCCGAAATACCTATCCGTGGGGATTGCACCGCTGCTCCGAATGCGTTACTTTTGCATTAACGAAAATAACAGAACAGAATAAAAAACTACCAACATGTCGAAAACAGAAAAACAATTATACAAACAAGCCTATCAATTGAGCCTGTTCACCATCATCTACAATGTGCTGGAAGGTCTGGTGTCGATGATCATGGGCTATCAGGACGAGACACTTACCCTCTTTGGCTTTGGAGTGGACAGCTTTATTGAAGTACTGTCGGGCATGGGCATTGCCGTGATGATATTGCGCATCAAAAACAATCCCGACAGCTCGAAAACTCCGTTCGAAATAAAAGCCCTGAAAATAACCGGAACAGCCTTTTATCTGCTCGCCCTGGGACTACTGGCAGGGATTATCGTCAACCTTATCAACCATCATAAACCCGAAACTACCCTGTGGGGCATGATTATTTCCATCACGTCTATAGTGGTTATGGTATGGCTGATGAACAGCAAAAAAAGTGTGGGCAAGCGATTGCATTCGGCCGCCATTATTGCCGATAGCAATTGCACAAAGGTATGTGTGTACATGTCGCTTGTGTTGCTGGCCTCGAGCGTGATTTACGAGTACACCGGATTTGCTTACGCCGACATCATCGGTACCGCCGGTCTGATTTACTTTTCGGTAATAGAAGGCAAGGAAGCCTTCGAAAAGGCGAAAGGCAAAGCATGCTCGTGCGAGAAATGCGAGGCGTAGAGTCTATGTATTTATTCAATTGCCGCCCCATTTATGGGACGGGATAAATGATATAGATTAACCGGGCTTTAGCCAAACTTTTAATAAACTATTGTAGCCAAATTTCAGGACGATACAATTTTTTGGCTAAAGCCAATACATTTTCTACCTATCTGTCCTTCCCATAAATGGGAAGGCAATTGATACAAAGAATACGACATTATATACATACCATCACTTAGATTGTAATAATATCGTAACTTTGGCTATCAAAATTAAACACTTCATGAAACGATTGGCCATTGTAACCGGAATACTTTCCGGATTCTTGTTTGGTATTGCCACTCCATTCAGCAAACTGTTATTGGCGAATTTAAACTCTTTCCAATTGGCAGGATTGCTCTATTTAGGGGCAGGGCTGGCTATGTTTCCGTATATATTAAAAAAAGATAGTCATCTTAAACTGCTTTTTCAATCGGGTAGCAGAGTTAAAACAACGGGCATCATCTTCTTTGGTGGTCTTATGGGTCCTTTGCTTTTACTGGCCGGTTTAAAAACAGCCAACGCAGCGTCAGTATCCATTTGGTTGAACATGGAACTTGTGGCGACAGCCATTTTAGGCGTTTTTATTTTTAAAGATGCCCTTGACAGAAACACCTGGATGGGCGTTTTACTAACTGTTGTGGCAGGTATTATTACTTGTTTGGGCGAAGGTTTCAGTGGTATTGCCTCCGGCTTATTGATTACCGCAGCATGTATCTGTTGGGGTATCGACAACCATTTAACAGCTATCACCGATGGCGCTTCACCTCAAACGGTTACGTTTGTGAAAGGCATTGTGGCAGGATCAGTCAATTTAATCATCGGCTGTCTAATTGCCACTCAACCCATACAATTTGGAAGCATTGCCCCTGCCCTGTTGGTGGGAATTTTCTCCTACGGATTCAGTATCGTTTTCTATGTTACTTCGGCACAAAACATTGGAGCTACCCGAAGTCAGATTTTGTTTTCTACCGCACCATTCTGGGGCGTATTGTTGTCATATATTTTTGCACATGAATCATTTGAGTGGGTACACTTGATTTCTATAATTCTTCTGGCAGTGGCTGTCATCATCACAAACATAGTAACCCACAAACATCTACATACACACACTTCGATGCAGCATATACACTTCCATCAACATACCGACGGGCATCACCAACACGAGCATAATGGCAAAACGGTTGATGCAGGCAAGTGGCATTCGCATCTGCATATGCACGAAGCAGTAACCCACGAACATCCTCACGACCCGGATTTACATCACAGACACGCACATATATAATTCATTTTAAAACTTAAATATGAAGATAAGAGACAGCGGAATGCCCGAAGAGACCATGTGGTCGACATTTTTTGATCCGGAAATGATTTTAAAAGAGATGGAAGTGACTCGCGACTTCCATTCTATAGTAGATTTAGGTTGTGGTTTCGGCACTTTTTCTATTCCTGCTTCTCAACTAGTAAAAGGCACGGTGCATGCTTTCGATATTGATGAAGAAATGGTTCAACAATTAAAAGAGAAAACCGACCGCCTAAACATTTCTAATATTGAGTTACACCTCCACGATTTTATCGCCCAGGGCTCAGGATTGCCCGACAATTCGGTAGACTATGTTATGTTGTTCAATATTTTGCATCACGATCGTCCCACTTCCATCCTCAACGAAGTGCACCGCATATTAAAACCCGGCAAAAGCGCAGGCATTGTCCATTGGCGTAGCGACATCCCGACACCGCGCGGCCCAAAACCGGATATTCGTCCCACTCCTGAGCAATGTAAACGCTGGGCAATTGCGTCGGGCTTTATAGTGCAAAAAGAAGTACTGTTGGAGCCTTACCATTTTGGAATAATTATCCGCAAACATAAATAATATTATTTGTTAGGTCAACAGAGAGCGTGAAATATGTTGGCATTCAGTTTCTGATTTATTAAACAAAGTAACTCCGAACAACGGCTCCAACCCCTCCGCTACGCTCGTCCCCTTAAAAAGGGGACAACGAGAAGTCCGAGGCTATTTACATTTTATCAGATTTGAGAATATTCAAAACTAGTATTTCCTGATAAAAACAAAATAAAAAATCTTAGTCCAACCGAAAATATCGGAGTACAAATGTTCTTCCCTTTTGGAAGTGGAACATCCCAATCTATCGGGACTGATAACTGCTCACTGATACCTGTTCAATTTTATTCACAAAACAAACTTTAATAGTTGCAATTTGAATAAAAACTTATTTGTGTTTATTACAAATTTCTAAATAAATGATAATATGTTTGAAAATTCCGTTGAAAATGCAATATCTTTGCACTTTAACGAGTTTATCTTTTAATTCGATAAACCTGCGAGTATATCTGCTACCGACATTCAATATCATTTATGAAAAAACTGAACAATATTCTCTTTTCGATGACTACCACCATCGTGCTGCTCGTAATTTTTGCTACAAGTATAGGCTACGCCACCTTCGCCGAAAATAGTTCGGGGACAGAATATGCCAAAGAAATAGTTTATAACGCCAAATGGTTCGAACTACTCCTTGTATTCCTGATTGTAAACATGCTGGGGAGTGCCATTCGCTACAAAATGACCAACAAACGCAAGTTCAGCGTGCTGATTTTCCACCTGTCATTCATCATTATTCTTATCGGTGCCGGTATTACCCGCTATTTTGGTTCGGAAGGCATCATGCATTTGCGTCAGGGTCAAACCAGCAACGAAATTACGTCCGACAAAAGTTCGGTGCTGGTGGTTGCCGAATACAAGGGCGAAAAAGTGGAAAAATCATTTCCGGCCGCTTTCTCCGAAACGAGCTCGAACGATTTCTCTCAGTCTATTGAAATTGGAGGAAAAACAATTAATATCGAAAACGAGCTTTATATCCCCAACTCTATCGAAACACTCGAAGCCGATGATAAAGGCGAGCCGGCTTTCGACCTTTTTGTGATGAATCAGAACAGTCAGGGGCAGGACATCATCCTTGCTGCCGGCGAAAGCACCGAAAGCGGTGGAATACAGTTTGCCTTTGCCGACAGCACCGTTAAGGCCGACGTACACTTTACGATGAATGGCGACCAACTCCTGATGCAAGCCAATGCACCGGTAGCTAAAATGAGTATGATGGAAAGTAGTGAGGTCAGCATTCCTGCCGGAACACTCCTACCGGCTCAGGAAAGAACCATTTACAAATCGGGCAATCTGGTTTTTGTACTGAAAAAATTCATGACGCATGCCAAAAAGAGCATAACGCAATTTAACCCCGACATGAATAAATCGGGCGTAATGATACAGCCTAAAAATGCCATTATCTTCAACCTTACCGATGGCGAACTGTCTAAAAAAGTAAATGTCCTTTCTGCCGAAGGGCAAACTCTGCATCCCGGCATCTGCCTGCTAAACGATGTAAAAGTGAGTATCAGCTATGGCAATTTGCCACAAAAATTGCCGTTTAGCATCACGCTGCGCCAGTTCCAGTTGGACCGTTATCCGGGATCGAACAGCCCGTCGTCCTACGCCAGCGAAATTACGCTTATCGACAAGGAATTGAAAACGCAACAACCTTTCCGCATTTACATGAACAATATTCTCAACTATCGGGGGTATCGTTTCTTCCAATCATCCTACGATCCCGATGAGCAAGGCACCGTTTTATCGGTAAACCACGACTATTGGGGTACCATGGTTACTTACGTAGGCTATTTCTTTATGTTGATAGGTATGATTCTTACGCTGTTCAACAAAAACAGCCACTTCTTCACGGTTATAAAACTCAGCAATGCATTGCAACAAAAACGCAAAGCTTCCAAAACACTTCTGCTTGCGGGATTGCTGATAGCTTCGGGCTCTGTATTTGCGGCCAAAACACCTAACACTAAAAAAGCGCACCTCGAAGCTTTGAGTAGTTTACTCATTCAGGATGAAGTGCAGGGAAGAGTGGAACCGCTGAGTACCTACGCGTCGGATCTGGTTCGTAAAATCACTAAAAAGACAAGTTATAATAACCAATCGGCCATTGAAGTGATGTTGGGCATGATGACGAATCCCGAAAAATGGCAAAACGAGCCCGTGATAAAAGTGACGCACGAAGAACTGGCCAAAGAGCTTGGATCGGCAACTGATTATGTAAGCATTAATCAATTATTTGACAGCAAAGGGCAATACAAACTGGCCGAAAAGGTAGAAACAGCCTATCAAAAAGATCCATCGGCACGTAATCAATACGAAAAAGAACTGATCAATGTTGACGAGCGCTTAAATATTATGAACAGCATCTTCGCAGGACGCATTTTGAACATCTTCCCTATTGCCGGTCATGATACCGAAAAATGGACAGCCGTCAATTTCAGTGCCGAAACTGCTGCAGAGCCTGCGATGAGCAGTGCCAAAGGAGCCGTTTGCCCTATGTCGGGGAAAACCGGAATGACAGATATGCCTGCAAATGGCGAAGGAATGGGTAATGAAGGAATGGGCGATAAATGTCCGGTGACCGGGCAAACCGGTAAAGCCGGCAAACCGGATGAGGCAGCGATGAATGGAACGAACGGAATGACTGAAAAGACAGATACCACCAGCCCTATGGAAGGCAACATGCAAAGCATGCCCGCCCATGCAATGGGTGGCATGGCAATGGATGGAGTGATGGGCTCAGACCAGGCAACCGGACCGGAAGCATTACTCAATGCTTATTTTTCTGCCGTTTTGCATGCCGAAGAATCAGGAGATTGGAGTTTTGCAAATAGTGCCCTGTTGAGCCTCAAAAACTATCAGTTCCTGAACGGTGGCGTTCAGCTTCCTTCAAAGACAAAAGTAAAATTCGAAGTATTTTACAATAACCTGAGCATATTTCTTACACTAGCCATACTATATGGTTTGCTCGGCGTGTTACTCATTGGATTGCACATTATCAATATCCTGAAATACAACCCCAACATTGAGAAATACCTCAATAAAAGTATTTACCCGCTCATGCTCATGTTTATATTATATACTGCGGGCTTAATCATGCGGTGGTATATCTCGGGACATGCACCCTGGAGTAACGGCTACGAAGCCATGATTTTTGTAGGTTGGGGAGCAAGTTTGGCCGGTTTGGCATTTGCCGGACGGTCGCCGGTTACTTTGGCCATAACTTCATTGTTGTCAGCCATAGCCCTGTCGGTAGCCGGCATGAGCTGGATGAATCCCGAAATAACCAATTTAGTTCCCGTACTAAAATCGTACTGGTTGGTGGTTCACGTAGCGGTTATCACCTCCAGTTATGGATTCTTTGCCATGGCCGCCATGTTGGGAATATTCAACTTGTGCTTAATGACTGCCCGCACCGAAAAAAACAAAGTACGCCTCAACGAGAGCGTTCAGGAGTTTAGCTATATCATCGAACTGGCACTAACCATCGGGCTTTTCATGCTGACAGTGGGTACATTCCTTGGAGGTATTTGGGCCAATGAATCGTGGGGACGCTATTGGGGCTGGGACTCAAAAGAAACCTGGGCATTGGTGAGCGTATTGGTTTATTCGGCCATACTTCACTTACGTACCATCCCGAAAACGAATAGTTTACTCATATTAAACACGGTTTCGGTACTTGGATTCGGATCGGTAATCATGACATTTGTAGGGGTAAATTATTATCTTTCGGGCATGCATTCATACGGTCAGGGGACACCTCCTCCAATTCCGATGGGTGTTTATATAGCCTTGGTCTGCATCTTTGCACTCGTTGGCTTTGCTTACAATACGGACAAAAAACATCAAAAATAATTTCAAGTTAATTGCAAAAACATTCTTTTAGTAACAGACTAGTTACACAGCAATTACAGTAAAATAACTAATGAATTGACACGCTCACTATTAAGATTGAATTTAAATTAGTCTGTAAAAATCAAAAAATGAAATAATTACAACGATTTGTAGTTATTTTTGATTGATAATTACTCGCATTACGAGTTAAAAATAGATAAAATCTAATGATATTCATATAGATTTCAAACAAAAAAAACATTCGTTAATGACTCAATTCATTCACAGACTATCCTTAGCTGTTTATTTTATTATTGTGTTGGTGGCAGTTGGAGTACTGACCTATTTTGGGATGTCGTACTACAATTTACCAATAGAAGAACGCTATTTCAGCGGTTTACACGAGCTACTAAAACCCAGTGGTTATGTTGGACATGGATTAGGAATTGTAGGAACTTTACTCATCGTGGTGGGACTTTTCGGCTACATGGCTCGTAAGCGAATGAAAGTATTTTCGCGCATCGGTGTATTAAAATACTGGCTTGAATTACATATTTTCATGACCACACTGGGTAGTGTTTTTGTGCTTTTTCATACCTCCTTTAAATTTGGAGGTATAATATCTGTAGGCTTTTGGAGTTTAGCCATCGTGTGGGCGAGCGGTGTTATTGGTCGGTTTATTTATCTTCAAATTCCACGCACCATCGAAGGACGTGAGTTAAGCCTTCAGGAAGTAAAAGACTTTAAAGATGAACTGGAGTTGAGATTAAAAAACAAGTACGATATAGATCTTTCGGAAATCAGAACAACTAAGTTTTCGCAATTAAAATTGAAGCTTTTAGCAAAAAACATATCCGGAAAAGACTACAAAAAAGTGAAAGCACTGATTCGGGATGAACGAAAAATAGAAAAGCGAATCAAGCGACTGGCTTTTATGCAAAACATGTTTAAATACTGGCACGTGGCGCATTTACCATTTGCACTTATCATGCTTATTATAATGGTAATACACGTTTCGGTAGTGTTGTTTTTTGGTTACAAATGGATTTTCTAATAATTGACGAATGAGTGATACTATACTTGAATATTTAATATATGGCGTTGTGGCTTTACTGGTGTTGGTCATAATGATAATTTATATAAAGAAGCAAAAAAGAGAGTCGAACGAGGTAGATGAAAAAATAGCGCAGGCCAAAGAAGATGGTGTGCATGAACCCGTTTCGTTATATCCGGTGGTGGATCCCGACAGATGTATCAAGAGTGGAGCCTGTATTACAGCTTGCCCCGAAGACGATATTTTAGGAATCAGAAATGGTAAAGCGACAACAATAAACGCCTCACATTGCATTGGTCACGGTGCGTGTTTACGCGCTTGTCCGGTTGAAGCTATCAGCTTGTGGATTGGAACCGAGAAACGTGGCGTGGAATTACCACACGTCAGTGCCACTTTCGAAACAAATGTGCCCGGAATTTTTATTGCCGGCGAACTGGGTGGCATGGGATTGATTAGAAATGCCGTAAAACAAGGAGCTGAAGCGGTAGAGAATATTGTAAAAACAATAAAAAAAGGGGGTACTGCCGAGTATGATTTAATAGTGGTTGGTGCAGGTCCGGCGGGAATTTCGGCAACACTTGCTGCTACCAAAGCAAACCTGAAAGTATTGACGCTGGAACAAGGCACATTGGGCGGAACGGTATTCACATTTCCACGGTCAAAAATTGTAATGACGCATCCAATGGACTTACCATTGCACGGAAAAGTAAAATTAAAAGAAACCTCTAAACCCGAACTGCTAAAACTATGGCAGTCGGTTTTAGCAAAAAACAATATCAGCATCAAAGAGAATTCAAAGGTTGATACAATAATACCCGAAGATAATCTGTTTAATGTGATAACCATTTCGGGTGAAAAATATACAACCAAAACGGTACTCCTCACTATCGGCCGTAGAGGAACACCGCGAAGACTAAATGTTATTGGCGAAGATTCTGAGAATGTAGCGTACAGATTGTTGGAACCGGAAGATATTAACGGTAAAAAAATAGTCATTGTTGGTGGTGGCGATTCGGCTGTTGAGTCGGCATTATTACTGGCTGATGAAAACAAAGTAACACTCTCCTACCGGGGTGCTGCTTTTACCCGATTAAAACCAAAAAATGCCGAGAAAATAAAAAAGGCTATTGACGATCACTTACTCGATGTAAAATTTAATTCGAACGTCGTTTCAATAGAACCCAAGGTGATTCACTATACCGAGAATGAATCGAAAGAAATATTGAAATTAGAAAACGACCTGATATACATTTTTGCCGGCGGCGAATTGCCCACTCAGTTTTTAAAGAAAATAGGTATAAAAGTCACTACCAAATTTGGAGATGTGGTTTTGAAACCCAGATAACATTCAGTTATCAGTAAACAGTTATCAGTAAGTTACGGAATAGTTGCGCCAAAGAAAAACAATTGCAAATAGATAAAACGGTTTGCCTTTTGTATAATGATCATGGACATAAAGAAGAATAAACAACCGAATTATCTAACTAAATAGTAGACATTCAACATGAAATTAAGGAAGTTACTACCCCTATTGGGCATATTCATTCTTTTAGGATACAATGTATCTGCACAAATTTCTCCGGGAGATTTGAGCAAGGCACATGCTGGTCTGGAAGGTATCAGCAATTGTACCAAATGCCATGATGTGGGGAATAAAGTGACTCGTGAAAAATGTCTGGCCTGTCACAAAGAAATCAAAACAAATATTGCTGCACATAAAGGTTTTCATGCCTCGGCAGAAGTAGGGAATAAAAATTGCGCGGAATGTCACAACGATCACCATGGACGGAACTTCCAAATCATCCGTTTCGATAAAAAGACTTTCGACCACCGAAAAACCGGCTTTGAATTGAAGGGAGAACATGCCAAACAAGCATGTGTTGCCTGCCATAAACCGGCATTTATCAAGAATCCTGAGATTAGAAAAAAACCGGGTACGTTTCTGGGGCTGAGTCAGGACTGTTTAAACTGTCATGCCGACTACCATCAAGGTAAATTGTCAAATAAATGTGCTACTTGCCACAATTTTAACAACTTCAAAAACGCTACCGGATTTGACCACAGCACCACTCGTTTTCCATTGCTGGGAAAACATAAAAATGTGGCGTGTATAGAATGTCACAAAACTGAAATGGTAAACGGGAAACCGGTTCAAAAATTTAAAGGATTACAATTTGCCAATTGTACTGCTTGCCATAAAGATGTGCATGAGAATAAGTTCGGACAAAACTGTAAACAATGTCACACCGAAGAATCTTTCCACTTCGTTAAGGGAATAAAAAGTTTCGATCACAATAAAACCGACTTTAAATTAATTGGGAAACACCAACAGGTAGCCTGCAAGGAGTGTCATAAAACAAGCCTTACCGCTCCGTTAAAGCACAGTCGCTGCTCCGACTGCCACAGTGATTATCACAAAAAAGAATTTGCAGTCAACGGCGTTTCACCCGATTGCAATACCTGCCATACCAACAGCGGTTTCTCGCCAAGTACGTTCACTATTGAGAAACACAACATGACCAAGTTCAAACTGGAAGGAGCGCACTTAGCAACTTCCTGCGCGGCCTGTCATAAAAAGCAGAAAGACTGGACATTCAGAACTATGGGAAGCAAGTGCGTGGATTGTCATAAAGATGTGCACAAAGGATTTATTCCCGATCGATTCTATCCAAATCAGAATTGTCTGGCTTGCCATAACGTTACAAATTGGAAATCGGTGAAGTTTGATCACAATAAGACCGGATTTAAGCTCGAAGGCGAGCACGCAAAAGCTGCATGTTCAGCTTGTCACTACCGCAAAGATGAAAATGGAGTCAGAACGCAACGTTTTGATGGAACACCTAAAGATTGCTCCAGCTGTCACAAGGATACGCATGCCGGACAATTTGCTGTAAATGGAAAAACAGACTGTACCCGCTGCCATAGTTTTAATGCGTGGAAAGATTCTAAATTCGACCATAACAATTCTCGCTTCAAAATTGACGGTCAACATAAAGATGTGAAGTGCGAAGAATGTCACAAGCCGGTAACAAACGAAAAAGGAACCTATATACAATATAAGTTCGATAACATTTCTTGTTCAAAATGTCATGCTTAGGTAACTAGTAGGTAGTTACAAGTAAATAGTTACTAGTTACAAGACTGTTGACATGTATTTTTCATGGGAAATACATTATCGGATATTATTGCTTACTTAATTATCAACAATCAACTATCAATCTGAGATATGCGCCAACTAATTCTATTCATATTCATTGTACTAGCTACAACTGTTTCGGCTATTAAATCCCCACACGGTGCAGGGTTTAAGATGGAGTGCGGCGTTTGTCATAGCACTGCCGATTGGAGTAAAATTAAAACGGGGGAGTTCAACCACAATAAAACTCATTTTCCGTTAGTAGGGCAGCACAAAACGGTGAGTTGTAAAAAATGTCATACCACCCTTGAATTTTCGAAAGCAAAAACAAATTGTTCGGCTTGTCATACCGACGTTCATCAGGGCACTGTGGGAAATGATTGCGAGCGCTGTCATAATTCAAACTCATGGATAGTAACTAAAGTGAAACAACTACACCGACAGGTAGGATTTGCACTCGTGGGTTCACATGCCACCGCTGATTGTAATAGTTGCCATAAATCTGCTTCTATGCTCCGATTCGATCCTATGAGCACGGATTGTTACAGCTGCCATAAAGCAAAATACAATGCCACCACGTCCCCAAATCATAAAACAGCCGGCTTTGATACCGATTGCGCGCGTTGTCACACCATGAGTGGAAGAGACTGGTCGGCAACAGGCAGAGGATTCGATCATGGATATTTTCCTCTTACCGGAGGTCATAACCGGGCTTGTGATGAATGTCATATTGACAATAATTATTCTGTAAAACTTTCGAGAGAATGCAGTACCTGTCACGGAGTAGCAAACAACAATCCGATACCGGCACATCAAACAAAATACCTGAAATATTCTTGTGGTGATTGCCATAGTACACAAGGTTGGGCAGCCGGAGTTCGATTTAAACTACATGATAGCTGGTTTGGGATTTATTCAGGGAAGCACAAAGGCAAATGGTCTAAATGTACCGATTGCCACAACAACGACGCAACTTATAAAGCCAATTGCAGAAATTGTCACGATTTCGACAGATAGGATGCTGATGATAATGTGTGAGATTCTCTAATCGTGAACTGTAAACTAAAGAAGAAAATGAAATACCTATTTCTGATCATTATAGCTTGTGTAAGTATACATACTTACGGACAAACATCCGACGATATGGTTACCGGAAATGTTTCCTATATTAGTTCGCAACATGTTTATGTTCGATTTGTCAGCACCGAAGGAGTTCACGTTGGCGACACCCTTTTTCTTGTTCAGAACAACAAAAAGCTACCTGCATTAATCGTTAGCAGTCTATCCTCTATATCGTGTGTTGGTAAACCGATAAACAATATTACGCTTAATGTCACTAACCCGATAGCTGCGAGAAAGAAAATGGAGGAAAAACCATTGGAAGTGGTGGCCGAAAAATCAATTGAGTCCATATCGGTGAATGATCAGGCCATTAAATCGACAGCTAAAAAGGAGAAAAATAGCAATACAAAACAACGATTTGATGGTCGCTTGTCCATCTCATCCTACTCGAATATTTCTACAAATTATCCTTCAAATAACCGCTTAAGATATAATCTCACAATGAATGCCGAGCATATTGGCAATTCAAAATTATCACTGGAAAGTTACATCTCATTTACGCATAAACTCAACGACTCTACTGAAAAGTATAAAGATTTAAAAGTCTATAATTTAGCCTTAAAATACGACATTAGTAAGACTGCACACATTACGCTGGGTAGAAAAATAAATAACTACATGGCAAATGTGGGTGCAGTGGATGGATTGCAATTTGAGAATGATGGAAAACATTTCTCATACGGTGCAGTAGCCGGTTCACGACCTGACACATACACGTACTACCTCAACCCCGACTTGCTACAATTCGGAGCATTTATAGCTCACAATTATCAAAACAAAGTGGGGACAGCACAAACTTCGCTGGCTGCATTTAACCAGATGAATAAGCTCAAAACCGACCGCAGGTTTGTCTACTTTCAACACAGCAATTCCTTACTGAAAAACGTAGATCTTTTTTGCTCGGTAGAAATGGATCTTTATGCCAAGAAAGACAGTCTTCCAAAAAACACATTTGATTTGACGAGCGTGTACGCTTCTTTGCGATACAGTCCGTGGAGACAGTTATCCATGTCATTATCGTACGATGCACGTAAAAACATTTACTACTACGAAACCTACAAGAATCGAATTGATAGTACATTGGACAAGGCAACACGCCAAGGTTTCCGCTTTCAAACCACAGTTCGTCCGTTTCGTTACTTCTCTGTTGGCGGAACTGCGGGTTACCGATTACCAACCAAAATTAAAGCCGACACGCTTGCAACGCAAAATGCCAATGCATTTATGAGTTACTCTAATCTGCCGTTTCAACTATCTACAACTTTGACGGCTACGACCTTCAAATCGGGGTACACGAATGGAAATGTATATGGAATATCATTAAACCGCGATTTTTTCTCAGGGAAGTTCAATTTGGAAGGGGAATACAGAAAGGCAACATTCAATTACAGCAATTCTCAGCTAAAAACGATACAGAATATTGCTGAGTTAAGCTTGTCGTGGAGAATTGCGAAGAAATTAATGCTTTCGGCCGATTTTGAAACCACCTTTGATAATGAAAAAAATAGAGACACCAGAATATTTGTCAACATCAGTCAGCGATTCTAAAATAATGATTAGTGGTTAGTGATTAGCGATTATAAGACCAAGTCTCCATTTTACGTTAACCACTTATCACTAACCATTTATCACTTAATTTTTCCCTTTCAGCATATCTTCCAGTTTAATCAATTCATCCCGATATTGAGCGGCTTCAAGGAAATCAAGTTTCTTGGCAGCGTCCTGCATGGCTTTCTTGGTTTTGGCAATAGTCTTTTCCAAAGCCGTTTTTGACATGTATTGCACCACAGGATCGGCTGCAATTCCTTGCATTGATTCAGGTTCAATATATGCGTTGGGTTCGGCTTTGCTAAACGAGTTCCGCTCGCCTTTGATGATAGCCGTTGGAGTTATGCCATGCAATTCGTTATAGGCCAATTGCTTTTCGCGACGTCGATTGGTTTCCGAAATCGTTTTAGCCATGCTATCCGTTATCTTATCGGCATACATAATTACGCGACCGTTAAGGTTACGTGCTGCACGACCCGCAGTTTGAGTGAGAGAACGGTGCGACCGTAAAAATCCTTCTTTATCGGCATCCAGAATAGCTACCAACGATACTTCGGGTAAATCCAACCCTTCACGCAACAAGTTTACACCTACCAGCACATCATAAATACCACGACGCAAATCTTCCATAATCTGCACACGATCCAAGGTATCCACATCGGAGTGAATATAGTTACATCGCACATTCATTTTGGTCAGATAATCGGTTAGTTCCTCGGCCATACGTTTGGTAAGCGTGGTAACCAGCGTACGTTCATTCTTTTCGGTACGAACCGTAATTTCTTCCAGTAAATCGTCAATCTGATTCAGACTTGGACGCACATCAATAATCGGATCGAGCAATCCGGTGGGGCGTATTAATTGATCAACAACTATACCCTGACATTTTTCCAACTCATAATCTGCCGGAGTGGCACTCACATAAATAGTTTGCGGCGCCAGTTCTTCGAATTCTTCGAACTTCAACGGGCGATTGTCTTTGGCCGAAGGCAAACGAAAACCATAGTCCACCAGGTTTTGCTTACGGGCAGAATCACCACCGTACATGGCACGAATTTGAGATATGGAAACGTGACTTTCGTCAATCACCATTAAAAAATCTTTGGGGAAATAATCGAGCAAACAGAAAGGCCGACTACCCGCTTCACGACCGTCGAAGTAGCGAGAATAATTCTCAATGCCGGAACAGTAACCCAATTCCTTCATCATTTCAATGTCGTAATTCACCCGTTCGTAGATGCGTTTTGCTTCATAGTTTTTTCCAATGGAGCGGAAATAATCTACCTGCTTTGCCATATCAATTTCAATGTGCTGAATGGCTCTGGCAGTGGCTTCTTTTGTGGTAACAAAAATACTGGCAGGATATATTTTGTACGAATCAACCGTTTCAATCACATGAAAATTGACCGGATCAACTGTTTGAATCTCTTCAATCTCGTCTCCCCAGAACACCACCCGCAGCACAAAATCGGCATAGGCAAGGAAAATATCAACCGTATCGCCCTTCACACGAAAGTTTCCACGGTTGAGTTCTATTTCATTGCGGGTATACAAACTATCCACAAGGGTATGAAGAAAAGTATTGCGTACAATCTGTTGACTGCGGTGAATATCAATCACATTGCTCGTAAAATCGTCGGGGTTACCCATACCATAAATACACGAAACCGACGAAACAACCAACACATCCCTCCTCCCCGACAGCAAAGCCGAAGTGGTAGCCAGACGTAGTTTTTCAATCTCCTGATTGATAGCCAGATCTTTTTCAATGTATGTATCGGATACAGGCAAATAAGCCTCCGGTTGGTAATAATCGTAGTACGAAACAAAATACTCCACCGCATTTTCCGGGAAAAAGGCTTTGAACTCGCCGTACAATTGAGCTGCTAAGGTTTTATTGTGGCTCAGGATAAGCGTGGGGCGTTGAATTTGTTGCACCACGTTGGCTATCGAAAATGTTTTACCTGAACCGGTTACACCAAGCAAGGTTTGATACGGAATGTCCGCACGCAAGCCCTCCACCAATTGCTTGATAGCTTCGGGTTGATCGCCGGTAGGACTAAATGGGGAAGTAAGTTTAAAAGGCACGATGTTTTACTTATCAGTGAACAATAAAATATTTTCTTATCAAACGGTTTATCGATTAAACAGTTCAATAATTAAATATCATTATTGGTCTGATGACATCGGCATAACGATCCAAAGAACTAAATAAAGCAAAAGCCCTACTCCTCCAAGAAAAAACATAATGGCATAGGCAGCCCTGACAAGCGTTGGATCCCAATCAAAATATTCCGCAACACCTGCGCAAACACCACCAATCATTTGGTTTTTCGAACGTGTGAGTTTTTTGTCCATAATTGTAAGTTAGAATGATAAATAAAGTAACAAAGTAACAAAAAAAATGTTGAAGATGAAAATGGAAATAAGGGAGAAGATCTATTTAATTTCGTAGAATATGAAAAGCGATAAAAAAACCCCTTTTGAAAATTAGATTTCAAAAGGGGAAAGTATCTGATAAAAAGAACTATTGCAGGTTTTTCTTAAAAGCATCAAGTCCACTATCCAGGTAGCCGGTAAAAGACTTTGGATCGTAATCGGCACCCTTGGGCTGAACTAACAAATCACCTTTGGTATCGAGTAACACATAAAAAGGTTGAGAGTTAGCATTAAAACGGGAGGCTTGCAAGTCACTCCATTTATTACCAATAGTTTCAATTTCTTTTCCACTGTATGTTGACACCGTTTGTTCGGCAGCAGCCAAATCGGTTTTATCATCCACATAAAGTTGAATAACCACATAGTCGTTTGACAATCGCGAGAGTACTTCTTTATCCGGCCAAACCGAAGCTTCCATTTTTCGGCAGTTGACGCAGGCATGACCTGTAAAGTCGATAAATACCGGTTTGTTTACTTTTTTTGCATAAGCTAATCCTTCATCATAATCGTAAAACACATCCAATCCAAGCGGTGCATGGAAGATATCACTATATTTATGAGTTCCTGAATTATGAGTTGTAACCGGAGCACTGCCACCTGTTATCACAAAATCCTGCGTGCTCATTGGAGGCAAAAACGCTGATATAGATTTAAGCGGTGCACCCCAGAGTCCGGGAATCATATACACCGTGAATGACAAGGTAATAATAGCCAACACCAAACGCGTGGTAGACACATGTTTTACATCGCTGTCGTTCGGCAACTTCAGTTTCCCTAATAAATAAACACCCATCAAAGCAGAAATAACTATCCACAACGAAAGGAATATCTCGCGATCGAACCAATTCCAGTGATAGGCTAAATCTACGTTTGAAAGGAATTTGAAAGCGAAAGCCAGTTCGAGGAATCCCAACACTACTTTCACGCTATTCAACCAGCCACCCGATTTTGGCATAGCCTTCATCCAGGCCGGGAACATAGCAAACAGCACAAACGGAATGGCAAGTGCAATGGCAAAGCCAAGCATGCCGATAGCAGGACCGAGTAATTGACCCATAGTAGCTGCTTGTACCAATAATGTACCTACAATTGGTCCGGTACACGAAAACGAAACCAAAGCCAATGTGCCCGCCATGAAAAACAATCCTCCCAAGCCCCCTTTATCGGAGTTACTATCCATTTTATTGACCCATGACGATGGTAATACCAGTTCGAAAGCACCCAGAAACGATAGCGCAAAAGCTACCAAAAGCAAGAAGAAGAAAAAATTAAAAATACCATTGGTTGACAGGACATTCAACGCGTCAGCTCCGAAGATAACTGTAATGAGCAATCCCAATACAACATAGATAACTATAATGGATAAGCCGTAAATCAGTGCATTAATGACTCCTTTGCGTTTTGTCACTTCTTTCTTTGTGAAATAACTAACCGTCATAGGTACCATGGGAAAAATACAAGGCATCACAAATGCTGCAAATCCGCCTAATAATCCAAGAAAAAAAATGGTCCACAAAGATTGTTTTTCGCTAGTTGTTGGAGCAATAGCAAGTGCTTGTGTTTTCACTACCGAAGCCGCTGAATCATTGGCAACAGTTGGTGTCGGAGTTACTGCAGCTTGAGCTGTATCAGCAGTAGTGGCAGCAACCGGAGTCAGTGCTTTTGCATCCGCGACAGCTACCTTTGCTCCTTTTACATCAAACGAAAAGTCGAGTTCTTCGGGAGGCAAACATTGGCTATCGTCGCACAACATAAACTCAAGAGTCCCTTTAATCTTCGCAGCGGGGACTTTCATTTTTATTTTTTGAGTAAAGACAGCTTTCTTCTCAAAGAAAGCCACTTCCATTTCAAATACCTTTTCATAAACTTTTTTAGGTTTTGGCGATTCGGTCACTTTACCCACCAACTCATAGTCGGACGATGGTTTAAACTTGAACGATGTTGCCACCGGTCCACCATCAGGTATAAACTGAGAATATAAATGCCAGCCGTTGTCAATGTTGGCAGTAAGAACAAGATCAAATTCGGTGTCAGAGACTTGCTTATTAGAAAA
Source organism: Paludibacteraceae bacterium (assembly GCA_942493025.1). Classification (GTDB taxonomy): domain Bacteria; phylum Bacteroidota; class Bacteroidia; order Bacteroidales; family Paludibacteraceae; genus Paludibacter. The sequence continues at coordinate 339,479 of OW818663.1, read as the reverse complement.
GCTCCATGTAGCAGGTTTCAGTATCTGAGCCGACATGCCAAGTGCGCAACACAGAAACAGAAACGATAAAACAATTTTTTTAGTCATAATAAATATCTGAAATTTTATTTTTTATTCTCCTTTGTGAGTCATGATTTCTAACACCATACGATCTGTTTCGTTCATTCCTTCCGAACCGATTTTAGTAAGATTAAGAATTGTTTTGTCAACGTCCTCGTCGGTGATGCCTTCGATGGAAGTGACCACCTTATTATCCATAGCCATCAATGCCGACAAGGTGGCAGTAGAAACACCGTTGGATACTTTGAGTGCACAACTGGGTTTTGCCCCATCGCAAATTATTCCGGTAATATTACCAATCATATTCTTAATAGAATAGGCAATCTGATCACGGCTACCACCCATCAGGTAAGTAATACCGCAAGCCGATCCGGTAGCAGCAACGATGGCACCGCACAGACCCGACAAGCGTCCAAGACTCTGTTTAATATAAATGGTCATTAAATGACTCAAGACCAGCGCTCTTGCCAGTTCATCTTCCGATTTACCTGTTTCTTCGGCAAATACCGATACCGGCAGTGTGGCAGCAATTCCCTGATTACCACTACCCGAATTACTCATTACCGGAAACATAGCTCCGGCCATACGAGCATCGCAAGCAGCAGCAGTGACCGACAACATGCGGGTGAAAATGGTATTTCCCATCACTTTTTGCTGGCTACCATTCGTCACCGTTTGGGCAACACTGTGACCATATTCACCTTTCATCGATTCATTGGAGGCAGCCCGGTTCATCACAGACGCATCTAAAATAAACTTCAGGTCCTCAACCGGACTTTCCAGTGCAAAATCACAAACTTTATTGAACGACAAATTTACACTTTTTTCTGTTGAAATATCACCATTGGTTTCATCATCGAGCTGCAAAAGTATTTCTTCGTTTCTCTGAATATGTGAAAAGCGCGTATGATTACGGCTAATAATCACTTGCGCCGTATCATTTCCTTTTGTAACCAGCACTTCGATATAGAGTTTCTCAATGATTTTCTGCTTCAAATAAACAGTCATCACCTTATCGTCAATCATTTTTTTACCCTGCTCCAGTGCTTCAGGGTTGAGGTCTTTAAGCACTTCGAGCCCGTATTCCGATTTACCAATAAGCGCACCCAGCGCAATGGCAATGGGCAAACCCACCATACCTGTACCCGGTATACCGACGCCCATAGCATTCTTAAGCATATTGGAACTGAGCGATACTTCTATTTTATCGGGAATAGCAGCTAACACTTCCTTAGCCCTGGCTACTGCCAAAGCTACTGCTACCGGCTCGGTGCAGCCTATTGCCGGAATGACTTCCTGTTTAATCAGGGTTATTATTTCCGAACGTTCTTGTAATGAGAGCATATTTAGCGTATTGTTTTTTTGAATTTTTATACAAAGATACTACAAATTATAGGTCCATATTTAAATTTCCCTGCCTACTTACAGTATAAATTTCTAACTCTTCACTTTGTTTTTTGGCATTAAACTTTCAGAACAAACATTTCAACACTGTGAAACATCCTAGTTTAAGGCAAAATAATTGCATTACACATTAAAGACTCAGAAGGAAGATAGGGTTGAATAAAAAAAGGTTTACACTTTCGTGTAAACCTTTAATTAATAGCAGTCGGGATGACAAGATTCGAACTTGCGACCACTGGTCCCCCAGACCTTGATAATTATGTCGGAATATTTGTGTATATGCTTGACTTTGTGTATATTTGCACTGATAATCAGTCATTCAACAAACAGTCAAAATGACTATATTTGACTTATGTTAGACTTATTATGTTAGAAATATGTTAGAGTAAATGTTAGACCCTTTAATTTATTAAGTCATGGCAAAGATACAAATTATTTTATGGAAGTATGACACAAGCAAAGATGGAACTCAGCCAATTAAATTGCGTGTCACTAAAAATGGTCAAAGATTGTATGTAGGTTTAAACATTTCCGCCAAGCCGGAGCAATGGAATGTTGAGTTTTCTCAGTTTAAAAAAGACAGGCGCCTTAATCCGGAACATGAGAAACATAATGCGTTTTTAAGTTCTCAGATAACAAAAGCCGACACCATTATTAATGATTTTGACAGAAGTAATGTTGATTGGACATTAAATCAGTTTGAAACTGCTTTTTTGAATCACTCCAAAAAAGGCAAAATTAAACCATATCTAGAAAATCATATTGAGACACTTCGCGTTACCAATCATATTGGTAACGCTATTTGCTATGCTCGTCTTTTAAGTATGTTGGAAATCTTTGACGACAAACTCCAACAAAGACTTTTTTCAGAGATTGACATTAAATACGTGCGTGAATTTGATACGTTCCTACAAAAACCCCGCAAGACTATTTATACAAGCACCAAAAACAACACTCGTACCGTACAAAGAAATGGATGTGTTGGCAATACCCGGCTTATATATTTCAAAGCATTACGGTCCATTATAAATAAAGCTATTCAGGACAATGAAGCAAGTCAAAACACATATCCTTTTGGCAAAGGAGGTTTTGAAGTTGCCTCACTTGCAGAAACAACAGAAAAAAGATACCTGAAGACTGACCTTTTGGAAATTGTAAAGAACACGCCTTCGGCAGATGAAAAGATTGAATATGCTCGCAATTTATTTCTTTTTTCCTATTATACCTTTGGCATGAGCTTTCACGACATGGCACACTTAACTTATGATAATATAAAAGACTTGGAAGGCGGGCAATATATTGTTTACAAACGCATTAAATTAATCAACAACAAAAATACAAAACCAATACAGATTCCAATTAATCATATTATAGACGAACTTATTAAATCTATTCGTAAATATAAACAACCAATTGAAAATTATATTTTGCCCATAATAACAACACCGGGTCTTGATAATGCCCAACTTTATAGGCATATTGTAGGCAAATTGAAAAAATACAATGCAAGGCTTGACAGCCTGGCAGAAGAACTTAAAATGCCTGATATCAAATTAACAAGCTATGTTTCAAGACATTCAATGGCTATGCAATTGCAAAATAAAAAGGCCTCCAGAGAAGTCATTTCCCAATTACTTGGTCATGCCAATTTGGATACAACTGCCACTTATCTTGATAGTTTTGAAACGAATGTAATTGACGAAGCTGCTAAACTGCTATAACTTTGTTTTGCATTACACTTTTAATTATTTTTGCATTCTAATACTAATACTTTTTATATGGGCAAATTTGATTACGTCACTTTATACGAATATATGGACGAATTCTTAAATGAATACAATGTTAAATATGTTGCTTCATACACTAATTCTTTATTTTATGATTTCATAAAAGACAAATCAGATGATTTTGATCCTTACAAATTCAAATATCTGATTGACGACATTCGCAATTATATTTACAAAATGGATTATTATCTCATAAATGAAAGAGTTAATGAACCTAAACCTATTCAATTGTTTGGTAATTCTGAAATTGTCAACCTGAATCACTTCTCACATATTAAATTTGATACTGTTTATACTTTAAGGCAGCGTATTGATTACTTACTAACTCTTGATATTTGCATTTTAGACAAATACGAATATTATAGATTACTGGAGTTTACTGATATTGCAGAAGAACTATTCGACAGAACGAATCGCTCAAATAAGCTTGATGCGCATATTGAAAATAGCCGCTCTGCAAAAGTAATTGCAGCTGATACGCTTTTAAAGCTAAACTCACCTCTTTCCGATGATTGCCTAAAAGCAATACTCGAAGAATTAATTCTTAAAAATCTTATCGCAAAAACCAACACTGTAAACGATGATTGGTTGTACTGGTTTGGGAGAAATGAAGATCTTCTTAATCCTCACAAAATTCATTGGTATCATAAACATTCTATTCTTCCTAATGTAATTAAGCACATTTGCGGCTCATGGACTTTGGAGGCTATCAAAAACACATTTATCACTAATAAATTTTCTAATCCTAAAGATAGCGATTACATTAACAAGTCTCTTTTTTATAGAATTGAGTACATAATAAGTCAATTCAAGTAATCTTTTTCTAAAAATTCTTCCGACCTTTTCCGCATTAATATAATGCCCCTATTTATGGGGCATTTCTTGTTCTTCCGAGTAAATCCGAGTTATTCTTATCGGACTTAAATGCTGTATATCAAGTAGATATACTTGCACAATTCAATAATCCATATTACTTTTGTCTAGGTTTTAAATGAGTTTTGCAAGAGTGCAAACAATTTATGACTTTAATTTAAACGGAGTTGATGAATAGTAAATTAAACTATCAAGAATGCACTCCAATAGCCGCTCTCTCTGTTGGAGACTTCAGGGAGCTCATTTTGAGCATATTACCTACCATGCCAACTGAGCAACTGAAAAAAGAGAGCTATACCGAAACCTTTGGCAAGCAAGAGTGCAGCCAAATGACAGGTTATACGGTGAATACAATCAGTAAAATGGTAAGTGCTAGGACTATACCATTTTACAAAAGAAATGCAAAAGTGATCTTTGTGCGGGACGAAATTCGAGCTTGGTTATTGTCGAAGCGAGTTGGAACCGTCGAGGAATTTATTGCAGAGAAAGAAAATCAGTTTATTGTAGGGAGGAGAAATTAATGAGTGAAGTTGAATTTAAAAATGTTTTGATGACAAGTGAGGATGTAAAAATTGAAGCAGGTTTTAACCCTGCAATCGAGCCTTCAAGGCTCTCAGAATTTGAAAGTGGTAGTACACCCATAGTCAATGCTAAAGCATTTCCTATGGCAGGTATGCCAGATGTATTGAAGTATTTGATTGAAGATTTAAGTTCGGTCTATGGTAGTCCGAATGAGTTTTTTGCCATATCATTTTTGGTGGCTTGTGGTGGTGCTGTTCGGAAGAGAGCAGTTTTATATGATGGTAAATATTATAATTATGCTCAATTGTGGGCAATGATTGTCGCTCCTTCTGGAGTTGGCAAATCAATTCCAATCAAAGTAGCTTTTGCAATGCTATGTGCCTTAGACAAGGCACTTTTCAATGATTTCAAAGCTGGATTAGCTGATTGGAAAGCTAAATGTATTGCCTGTAAAGCAGCTCAAGAGGTTGAACCAACTAAACCTTTTAGACGTCAGTTTTTAATTGATGACGCTACGCCGGAAGCATTATATGAAGCCCTTGCTAACAATTCTGGTTTGACTTTATATTCCGATGAATTAAGTGCCTGGTTTGACAATTTTGGTCGATATACAAAAAATGGCGAAGTAAGTCGTTACTTGTCTATTTTCGACAATACCACTTTTGATATTTCCAGAAAGGGTGGCGAACCACTTTTAGTTTCAGATCCTTATTTAAACATTATTGGAGGTATTCAGCCAAAAGTATTAGCTGACACCTTAAATCTTAATCAAATGCGTAACAATGGTTTCGCCCAGAGATTTTTATATGTTTATCCTGATTCAGTTTGTAAGCCGCATTATATTAATGCTTCCCCAAATTCTGAATTAGTAAAGGGTCATGAGAATCTTATTGAGTATTTACATTGTAGTGATTTTGGCGAATTAACTTTATCTGTTGGAGCAAAAAGCAAATTCATTGCATTTGCGAATGAATTAACAGATAGTGCAAATGCTACTACAAACGACTATCTTAAAGCAATGTATTCCAAATTTGAAATTCATTGCTTACGTATTGCCCTAACGTTGGAGCTAATCAAATCTTTTCCGAATGGCTTAATTGATAACTCCGTTTCTGACGAAACGATGTCTTATGCTATTGACCTTTGCAGATATTTCATTGAAAGTGGATTAAAAGTGGAGCGCTTAGAATCAACTGGAGAGCAAAAATCCATTGACAATATTAGTGTTGCAAAATTTCTTGTTGATGAAAAAGGTTATTCACAGAACAAAGTTGCTGAAATTCTAGGTGTTTCACAACAACATATCAACAAAAAACTAAATTTAAAAGCAAAATTCAAAGCTAAGATGTAAGGTTGTAGGTTGTAGGTTGTTCAAACTCCCACCAATAAAGCGTTATTGGATTTTAGAGTTACAACCAAGCCGGATTGTTTTGACTGGTTGTAGGTATTTTTCTTTCAAACGCCCATTATTAAAGGGTTTTGGTTGGGTACAACCTACAACAATACAACCATTTTTTTTAAAAACCAATTAAGATAAAAACATGAATCCATTCGAGATTAAAGAAAAACAAGTCCGTTGAGAATTAGAAGTAAACGACAAATTACAGGAACTTAGCGAAGTTCGGATGATGTACCAAACAATCGTTGATCGTTTGTCAGAAATAAAATCTTTGTTGCTTAAAAAGCAAAAAGCCCCAGAAGATACCATTCTGGATAACAAAGAATTTATCAAGCTAATGGGTATTTCAGGGAGAACAGCCCAACAATGACGGGATGATGGCTTGATTCAATTTTCACAAATTGGAAATAAACTCTACTACCGTATGAGTGAAATACAAAGATTTTTAGACAATAATCTAAAAACTTGTGTATAATTAATACTTTTCGATTAAAACCACTAAGTTCAACTTAGTGGTTTTTTGTTTTTGAGTTATTTTAGATTTATCATTATATTTTTTATATCTTTGAACTCAAAATTTGGCGCAATGTCTACAAAAAAAAATCACAAGGTCAAGGACAACTATAACTTTTATAATCAATTACTTAGTAAACGAAAATCTATATTTTCCGAAGTGATTGAAATAAAAAAAGTTGGTAATAATCATAATACTTTAGAAGAACTAATTGATGTAAAGCACCCTGACATTGAAAACAATATGTTACTGCTGGTCGATGTTAAAGTTAACAACAATAGTTTCTTCCAATTTAAACTTCGATATAAAGAGTTTATTGACAATCCAATATTTCGCTTTGACAGCGATGGTGATACACACTGGAACAGAATTGATGGTGTTCCACTTGCAGAACAACAAGTACAAACACCCCATTTTCACAAATTCAATGAAAATGGTATTGAAATAGCATATAAAACTGATCTCCTTAAAAGCGAAGTTACCAGTAAGGCTTTAGAGGATATTGAACATTGCATTGCTCACTTTTTTCATGAATGCAATATTAGAGTAAATGAAGAATCCTTTCCATGTGTAAAAATAATGTCAAATCCATTAGGTTTTTCTTTTGATAAAGAAGACCCTAATCAAAATATAACTTTCCCATGAATTTCAACGAAATACTAAACGAAATCAAAAACTCATTTGGTGGTCTTTGGCAATCAAAACAAAGGGGAAATTCATTTGAAATTATCACACCCTATGCTACAACCAACAACAAGTTTATATCTGTGTTTTTAACATTACAAGGTAGCGAGTTTATAATTACTGATGGCGGTTGGATAAATAGTGGCATTTATGATATTCTTCCAAACCATGACGAAACTACATTTATCAAACTACTTTTTCATTTTCAAAGTTCCTTTGATATTAAAGAGGTCGAATCTGAAGGCATAACTTATTACTACACAAAAACAAATAACATAATTGACATACCCTCCCGAGTATTGTCATTTTCTACATTTGTTCAAAACATTATAAGCATTTCCGAGCTCGATTTTGAAACCAAAACTGAAAAAGAGACTAAAAGAAGATTTTTTTCAAAAGCTAATGAATATCTTAAATCATTTGATGGTTCAGATAAACTTAAAATTGGCGGTTATCTTATCCCTGACAAAAAACAATTGAAATTCAATGCATTATACAACAGCGCTTCAAATAATATTATTCTAGTTAACTACATTACAGGTAGTACTGAAAATAATTTTGCTAATAGTATTTATCGCACCAATATATTATTTGAAATGGCTGAGAGTACAGTTTATAACAATAATATAGTGAATAAAGTGTCGTTAATAGACACAAGCGCAGGTGGTTATTTACCAAATAAGATAGGTCATTTCTTATTACATTTGGAAAATAAAACAGGTTCTAAAATTATACCTTGGGTTGAAAGAGAACGTTTAAAATTGGAAGTGTTCAATCTCAACTGATTATTTAATAAACTCGATTTTTTTCTATTTTTATCTTTCTATAAAACTTAATTTATCTTAGGTTACAACTCAATAATTATACATGAATACCACTACTGCAATTGGTTCAATAACCAACTTCCGTTCTGTTCTTAACAAATATCGTAAATTCTCATTCTCAGAGCGTGATAAAGGCGACCGTTTCGAGCGTTTAATGCAGTTGTATTTACAAACAGATCCTAAGTATGCGTATCAATTTAAGCATGTTTGGATGTGGAATGATTTCCCAGCAAAAAAAGATTTTGGTGGTAAGGACACAGGTATAGATTTAGTTGCATTAACTCATGAAGGTGATTATTGGGCTATTCAATGTAAATGCTATCAAGAAAGCGCAACTATCGACAAGCCAGCTGTCGATTCTTTTCTTTCTACCTCTGGTAGAAAGTTTTTAAATGAAGAAATAAAAACAGTCAATTTTTCAAATCGACTGTGGATTTCAACAACAAATCATTGGGGTAGTAACGCAGAAGAAACGATAAAAAACCAACACCCACCAGTTTCTCGCTTGTCACTAACTGATTTAGAGAGCGCACCTGTTGATTGGGAGAAATTAGAAAACGGCTTGCACGGTGAGCAAGCACGTAGCAAAAAACACCATTTAAAACTACACCAAGAAAAAGCATTAAAAGATACCCACGAGTATTTCAAAACTCAAACACGTGGTAAACTCATTATGGCTTGTGGTACAGGCAAAACCTTTACTTCGCTTAAAATTGCCGAAAATGAAACCAATGGCAAAGGCTTAGTATTGTTTTTAGTACCCTCTATAGCCTTGTTAGGTCAAACACTAAATGAATGGACGGCACAGGCAAACGAACCTATTAATGCAATTTGTATTTGTTCCGATTCAGGAGTTTCGCAGAAAAAGAAACAAAACGAAGATAGTGATGGGTTTAGTGTAGTTGATTTAGCATTACCAGCTTCTACCAATGTCGGCAAAATTGTAAAACAATTTCGCGACATTATGACTACCGACAAACCCGGTATGACTGTGGTTTTCTCAACATATCAATCCATTGATGTAATTGCCGAAGCTCAATTAGCGTTATTAGATAGTCAAGATTCGGAAACTCCTTACGGCATTTTCGATTTAATTATTTGCGATGAAGCACACCGCACAACAGGCGTTACCATTGCCGATTCTGACGAATCAGCATTTGTAAAAGTGCATGATGCACAATTTTTACAAAGTTTCAAACGCCTTTACATGACTGCCACACCTCGTATCTTTGATGACAATACCAAATCCAAAGCAGCCCAAAACGATGCCGTTTTATGCTCTATGGACGATAAAGATAAATATGGAGAAGAAATCTACCGTATTGGTTTTGGGGAAGCAGTTGAGAAAGGTTTATTATCTGACTACAAAGTTTTAGTACTTACATTGAGCGAAAACGATATACCACAAGCTTTGCAAAATGCTATCGCTGATAATGACAGCGAAATTAATACTGATGATGCTTCTAAACTTATTGGTTGTATTAATGCATTATCTAAACAGGTATTGGGTGACGAGGGTGTTATTAAAGATACCGACCCCGAACCAATGCGCCGTGCCGTTGCATTTTGTGCCAATATAAAGGATTCAAAACAGATTACAAGAATTTTCAACGAAACAGGAAATATATATGCCGAATCATTACCAGCTGATAAACGTGAGGAATTAGTTTACCTAAATTCTCAACACGTTGATGGTACTATGTCAGCACCACTCCGTGACGAAAAACTGTCATGGCTTAAAGCCACTCCCAACGACCCAAAAGAATGTCGAGTCTTAACTAATGCACGTTGTTTGAGCGAGGGCGTTGATGTACCTTCATTGGATGCAGTATTGTTTTTATCGGCTCGTAACTCGCAGGTTGATGTTGTGCAGTCTGTTGGTCGTGTAATGCGAAAAGCAGAGGGCAAAAAATACGGTTATATCATTATTCCGGTTGTAGTGCCTTCAAATATTGAAGCCGACAAAGCATTGGACGATAACAAACGTTATGCAGTTGTTTGGACTGTTTTAAACGCACTTCGTGCGCACGATGACCGTTTTAATGCATTGGTAAACAAACTCGAACTAAACAAAAAGAAACCTGGTCAAATCATTGTTGGTCGTCCCGCTTCAACACCAAGAGGAAATCAATCAGATGATAATCTTACTGCCGAATTTACCCAACAACTCACACTTGAATTTGAGCAACTCCAAAATGCTGTTTTTGCTCGTATGGTTATAAAAGTAGGAGACCGTCGTTATTGGGAACTTTGGGCAAAAGATGTAGCTAAAATTGCAGAACGCTATATTGAAAAAATAACCAACCTTATCAATCAAGGAGGAGAACATAAAAAAGTTTTTGAAAATTTCGTAAAAGGATTGCATAAAAATATCAATCCTTCCATTACCAATCAGCAAGCCATTGAAATGCTTTCGCAGCATATCATTACAAAGCCAGTTTTCGAAGCCTTATTCGAGGGATATTCTTTTGTAAAGAATAACCCTATTTCTATTTCTATGCAAACAATGGTTGACCTCTTGGAAGCTCAATCATTGGAAAAAGATACAGAAACCTTACAACGTTTCTACGAATCTGTAAAGAAACGTGCTGGTGGCATAGACAATGCCGAGGGTAAACAGAAAATTATTATTGAGTTATACGATAAATTCTTTAAAACCGCATTCCCTAAAATGGTGGAACAGTTGGGTATTGTCTATACCCCTGTGGAATGTGTTGATTTTATCATTCACTCCGTGAACGATATTCTTCAAAAAGAATTTGGTCGCTCCATTACTGACGAAAACATTCATTTATTAGACCCATTTACAGGAACAGGTACTTTTATCACTCGTTTATTCCAAAGCGGATTAATCAAAGAAGAAGATTTAGAGCGCAAATACAAACACGAAATACACGCCAACGAAATAGTTCTTTTGGCCTATTACATTGCTTCTGTTAATATAGAAAATGCTTTCCACGATGCTACGCTCGACCCTGATGATGGTATTGGTAAAGAAAAATATATCCCTTTTGAGGGTATTTGTTTAACCGACACTTTCCAATTAGGTGAAACACAAGCCAGTGATAAACTTTTTACTGAAATGTTTCCACAAAATTCCGACCGTGTTGAACAACAAAAGAAAGCTCCACTTCGTATTATTTTTGGCAATCCACCCTATTCGATAGGTCAGAACTCAGCTAACGATAATGCTCAAAATCAAAAGTATATTAAATTAGATAAACGTATTGAAGAAACATATGCACGTGGTAGTAATGCAACTTCAGTCAAAGCTTTGTATGACCCATATATCAAAGCATTTCGCTGGAGTACTGACCGTTTAGATAAAAATGGTGGTATTATTTCGTTTATTTCAAACGGTGCTTGGTTAGAAACTAATGGAATGGATGGCTTTCGTAAATGCTTGGAAAAAGAATTTACGTCCATTTACATATTCAATTTGAGAGGAAACCAACGCACAAGCGGTGAATTAAGTCGCAAAGAAGGTGGAAAAATTTTTGGATCTGGTTCTCGTACACCAATTACAATCACTTTATTAGTGAAGAATCCTGATTCAAAAAACAAAACAGCTAAGATTTTTTATCATGATATTGGTGATTATCTTAGTCAAGTTGAAAAACTCACCATTATTAAATCTTTTCATTCAATCAGTAATGAGAAAATGAAATTTATTGAACTTGTCCCAAATGAACATGGTGATTGGTTGAGCTTACGTAATGATAGTTTTGCCACATATATATCACTTGCTCCTGAAAAGAAATTTGACCCTAAATCTAAAACATTTTTTTATATCAATTCATTAGGTTTAAATTCAAATAGAGATGCATGGGTATATAATTCTTCAAAGGATGAAGTCATGTTAAATATGGTGAATATGATAGAATTTTACAACTCTCAGGTTGTAGATTTTAGAAAAGCAAAAGAAAATAATAGGGATTTAAAAGTTGTAGATTTTATAGAAACGGATGCAAAAAAAATAAGTTGGTCGAGTAGCCTTGTACCCAATTTAGAAAGAGGCAATTCTGCAATATTTCAGCCTGAAAGAATCGTTTGTTCCTTATATAGACCATTTTTCAAACAATACTTGTATAGTGGTGATAAAATGTTGCATAGAAAAGGTCAGTTTGATGAGCTATATTCATACAAGAATTTTGAGAATATGACTATCAGTGTTACTGGGATAGGTTCAAGTAAAGAATTTTCTTGTATTATATCTAATGTTATGCCGGATTTACAAGTTCAAATGAATAACCAATGTTTTCCTTTATATTACTATGAAGAACGTAAAATTGAACAAAAATCATTATTTAATACTGAGGAAGATGGAGACAGTGAATATATTCGTCGTGATGGTATAAGCAATTTTATTTTTGAGCGTTCTCAAAAACAATATGGTAAGAATGTAACCAAGGAGGATATTTTCTTCTATGTGTATGGTTTTCTACATAGTCTCGCATATCGTGAAATGTTTGCAAACGATTTAAAGAAAATGTTACCTCGTTTACCATTATTGGAAGATGTACGTGAGTTTTGGGCATTCAGTAAAGCTGGTCGCAAATTGGCAGATTTACATATCAATTACGAATCAGTACCGGCATTTGAAGGTGTTACCGTAAAAGGTGAAGAAAGCAATTTTTTCCAAGTTCAAAAAATGCGCTTCCCTAAAAAAGACCAAAAAGATACAATCATTTTCAATAGTAAAATTACTATCGAAAACATACCGGCAAAAGCCTACGAATACGTTGTAAATGGCAAAAGTGCAATTGATTGGATTATGGAGCGTTACCAAGTAACCACCCATAAAGATAGCCAAATCAAAAACGACCCCAACGATTGGGCAGCCGAAGTCGGCAACCCACGTTACATTTTAGATTTGCTCCTTAGCATTATCAATGTTAGTGTGCAAACAGTGGAGATTGTGTATGGTTTACCTAAAGTGAAGTTTGAATAAAAATAATAATTTATAATAGTAATATCATGAGTAAATTAGAAGAAATTGCAGGTCTTAAATATAGGCTTTCAAAATTACAATTTCAATCAGATTTAATGAAAAGTAATTTTTTCAATTATATTGAAAAATTATCACCTGATTTCAATATTATTTCAAATGTCAATCTAGAGGATTGTACATTTGAAATCTATGGTAATAAGCTTAAATTGATTGGATCTTATAATAAAGATAATCAATCTTTTCAAGGTGTATTTACTATTTTTCTACTCACTACAGTGGATAATAAAGAAGTATATAATAATCTTTTATTTTGGGTATTTGATTCAATAGGTAACATTAAGAATGTATCAAGTAATTATACATATACACATAGTGAATTTCCTGAATCATTTTATTTTGAAATCGTTAATATGATTATTTCTTTAAATAGTTGTATATTGTAGTTTCTTGTCTTATAATATTTTCTTATTATATTTTATACTTAATAACTGTGTGGCAGTTTAAAAATATCTATATTGTATTTATATTTCTACCAGTTATAGTTTTTGCTTCTGTCCCACAAGGATATTTGTCAAGATAAATCTTTCACAAACTTCAAAACGTAAATGCCAACACTAAATCAAGATATTTATCTCATTGAAATCAATTCGATAAACAATTCCTTGAAACAAGTTGAAATTTATTTATAAATAAATTCAAAAAACACTATATTTGCAAATAACTATATTGTTTACAGACAGAAATAGTTAAGATTAATCAAACAGCCCACTTCGTGAGAAATGGGCTGTTTTTATTCTATTTTTACTACAAATATATCTTTTATATTAGTTGAATAACAAGGCGAAAGTTTTTCATTTTTCAATTTCCACTTTCTATCAAATCCTTGGGCTGCTATCTTTACTTTTTGTCGACCATAAGAAGCATTAAGTTTATCCATTACCCCCATAACTTTATTATACTTTGTTCGGTCACGGGTATCAAACATATCGGCTTGTAATGGTCGTTCAGGGCTTATTTCGCTCACAATCACCCCTGCTTTTTTATATTGATAACCCTCTCTGAAAATTGATTGAAGTCCTCTTATGGCATAATCAATTAATTCAGTGCTATCATTGCTCGACACGGGTAATTTCATTACTATCTGGTTATAGTATTGAGGTTGATTGGTTGCAAACGGATTGGTATGAATAAATACATTAACTACAGCAGCAGTAGATTTTTGCGCTCTCAACTTTTCTGCACAAACGGCAGCAAAATTCGCAACTGCTTCCGAAATAGGTTCAACTGTTGTTAGCTTTTCACCAAAACTTCTTGAAGTACAGATTGTTTTCTTTGACTTTGGCGATTCTGTTTCAATACACGGTGTACCTCGTAATTCAAGCCACGTTCTTTCCCCTACAACGCCCATTTGTTGCTTTACCCAACCTTTGCTTCGCTGTGTGAAATCCCATGCAGTATTAACGCTATAATATTCAAGTTTCTTTGTGTATTGTCTGCCTATGCCCCAAACGTCACCAATTTTTGTTAGTTTAAGTGCTTTCTCTCGTTTTTCGTCATTATCTATTATACAAACACCATTATAAGCCTTATACTTCTTTGCAAACTTATTCGCCACCTTTGCAAGCGTTTTAGTAGGTGCAATTCCCAAGCTAACAGGTATTCCGGTATTTCTTATTACAGTTTGAACCAACTTTCCACCTAACTCAGTTAAGTTTATATTTTCAAATCCATTTAGCAAAAGAAATGCTTCGTCAATAGAATAGATTTCCATTTCAGGTACAAATGTGCCAATAGTTGTCATTACCCTATTAGACATATCACCATACAAAACATAATTAGAAGAAAATACAGCCACCTGATTACTTTCAATCAATTCCTTTAATTTGAAAGCAGGTTCGCCCATAGGAATACCAAGGGCTTTTGCTTCAGCAGACCGTGCAATAACACAGCCGTCATTGTTTGATAAAACAACGATAGCTTTGCCATTCAATGAGGGTTGAAAAACCCTCTCACAGGAAGCATAAAAGTTATTGCAATCAATTAATCCAAACATGTAAAGTACTGTTTATCGAAGTAAGGTAAAGCCAATTATAATTACAAAAAACAGAAATGTGTAAAATAGAATCAATTCATACGTCTTAGGTTTCTGACTCTCATTATCAGGCGGAAAACATAAATTGAAAAATTCAATTAATAATTTCTTAATAGTGACCATTGGCAAACTTAGATTATCTTTTATGGTTTTTAATAGAATAAGTAACAATTCCCCAAATACAAAAATTATTTTCCTCTGTAACTTTGATTGGTTCGAACTTAGAATTCGCAGGTATTAAATATACAACCTCTGTTTCAAACTTAATATATTTCAAAGTAAATTCACCGTCAATAAAACAAACAGCCGTGTCACCGTCTTTAGGTTCAAGACTCTTATCAATGACTAATATATCACCGTCCATTATCCCTGCGTCCTGCATTGAAGTTCCTTTAACCCGTGCATAAAAAGTACTGGATGGGTTAGTGATTAATTCTGTATTTAAATCTATTTTCAAATCAATATAATCTTGTGCAGGACTCGGAAAACCCGCAGCAATACCACCGTCAATAAAAGGCAATTCCACATGTGAACTTGTATTGACTGTATAAAAGTCTAAGTTAGTTGAATTAGCTATTTTTCTGATATTCTGCATATTAAAATTACATTTGGGGTTGAGTGTAATTATCGCAAAGTAAGTGATTTTGTTTTATAATATTTCATATATTTGAACCAATAATATATTTCGACTGTTCATTTAATAGTTTGAAATTTTCTCGAATAACTAAATCACTAATTTATAAAACAGTATGTGTTTTACAGTCGCCATTGTCCGTGAAGGTGTATTAATGACAGCAGAGCAATATTACAATAGTCTTCCTGCAAAAATCAGAAAGAAAAAAAAGAATCCAATAGAACCGGAAATCCCTAACCTTTACATGGTCAGTGGTTTTGCACACCTTAAATTGCCTGTTATT
The DNA here is from genome assembly GCA_942493025.1 of Paludibacteraceae bacterium. GTDB lineage: Bacteria > Bacteroidota > Bacteroidia > Bacteroidales > Paludibacteraceae > Paludibacter. Next base: position 323,452 of record OW818663.1, on the reverse strand, counting down.
ACCGATGAAGAATTCGTACTCAAACAATGGGGGCTTATTCCTTCTTGGGCAAAATCAAAAGATGATGCTTTTGAATTGCGTGATAAAACATTAAATGCTAAAGGTGAAACAGCTTACGAAAAGCCTTCATTTTCTCAAAATATACTTTCTCGTAGATGTTTATTGCCTGTGAGTGGTTTTTTTGAATGGCGTGATTTCAACAACAATAAATATCCTTATTTTATCGAACCGTCAAATGAGCCTGGCTTTTTATTAGGGTCTGTATTTGATAGTTGGTTAGATAAATCAACAGGTGAGGTTTATGATACTTTCAGCATTGTAACAACGGCAGCAAATCCACTTATGGAAATGATCCACAACGTAAAAAAAAGAATGCCTTTGATTTTAGATGTCGAATCTGCTGACAAATGGCTCAATCCTTTATCAACACCGGAACAAATAAAGTCACTCATTCTGCCTTATGATGAGATAAACATGAAAGCACATACCATTTCAAAAGTAGCAGGTAATTCAAAAGTCAATCGTAATTATAAAGAGATACTTGAACCTGTAAATTATCCAGAGTTGTCTCAACAAAATCTATTTTAGTTTGTTTGAAAATAAAAACTATATTAATATGAAGTTAACTGAAATCACAAACCGTATTATTGACATTGAAGATAGTCTTATTGACAAAATATCTAAAACAAATTTAGAAGTTTATAAATTCATACAGGATGAATTTATAAATAGCGATGTGTCTAAAAATTTTGTTTTCCAGTTTGTGTATTGTAATTTCTATACACTTGACATGAAAAAAGTTGATGCAAAATTCATACAAGGCTATTTTGAGTTAATGCAAAATCAGAAAGGAACGGTAGGCTTGGATTTAGAAACTTTACTATTCAATGTCTATAAAATAGAAACTGGCAGAGCGTTAAAATTTAATTATTCCTTCACAAGTAAATTGGCACATACAATAGATAATAATATCCCGATTTGGGATAGCCGAATTGCTGAAGTGTTTGGTCTCAAACTTTCAAGTGTGAAAGATAATGGAGTAAATGGTGATAATTTTAGGGATAGAATTGAAACTCTTCAGGGTGTATATAAAAAAATTCTATCAGAGAATCTTATAAAATCAACTCTGCTATTATTCAACGAAAAATTCAATGAATACGAAATTTCAGATACCAAGAAATTGGATTTTATTTTCTGGGCCGCAGGTAAGCATTTAATTCAGAAATAAACAAATGGTTATTAGAATTTCCTTTCTTTAAAGTAAAAAAATAAGTTCGTATTTTTTTTCTTTTTCTTCCTGCTCCCGCAGGTTTAAACCGAATAGGTAAAGCGGTCTTCGTCATTCCGCCACTTTGTTCACAAAATCATAGCCCCAAGGGTAAACAAGCAGCCTAAAAAAATCTCCACACCTACGGGTAGTATTTTTTCGTCTGCCCTTGTGGCTACCGCTTCCACACTCATTCCTGCGCTCCAGTAGGTGCTCGTCATGGCGTGTTAGCTTGTTTTGCTCACCACGTTCTGTCATTCCTCAGTCGTGGCTACTTCTGCCCCCAAAACCCCAATAGGGTTTTATTTTATTTGTAAGTTGGGGGCAGCCGCCACTTAGAGTTTTGCTCGCCTGCGGTCGCTCATGCTGTTACAGTTTGTCACATTTTTTGCAGCTCACTTTTCATGTTGGCTAATTGCCGTGTTCATTCAGTCTTTTCGTTCATTTAATTCTCTACACTCCTTCACTCACACCGCAACGCCAACCCCACACAAGAGCTGTCATTCATTCTCTCATTACGTTCTATTCCGTTACTTTCACTTTCAGGGGTCTATGTTTTTTCCAACGCTAAAATCCATGTGGTTGCAGCATTGTTCCGTTTCACTCCTCAAAGCTTCACCACCGCACACATAAACCCCTTATCGTTCATTCGCTTCAATCCACTTCATTCGTTCATTCTTTCCAGCCCTTGCCTTTCCAACGCTAACGTTCGAGCAAAATAATGCGCCAAACTGGCTGCCGGCAGCACCCAGCCACCGCGCTCTGCGCTTCCTGTGTCTGGGGCATTCGCTCCACTCGCAGCGGCTCGCCCACAACGCACAGGCTTCATACTTCATTCCGTTTCACTCCACTCGCATTTGCCTTGCTATCAACGCTAGCTCAAGGCTGTTTTTACCATTTTTCGGTTTAAACCTGCTTCTCCCCACGCCAACCCCCGACCACCCACCCCAAATATATTTGCAGTTGATGTTTTTATGCCCTTTGGGCAGGTCAATAATCAATAATATCAAAAAAAATAACATACAGTTTTGAAATAAAGAAAGATAGCATAATACGTTTTCCGCCAAAAAAAAATGAATATACAAAGATAGCCGTTTCGCTTACCGTCAGTAAAGGTCAAGCCCTACGGGTTTTTGTCACAATCTCCACACCTCGTTTCACTTCGGGTAGTATTCTGACAAAAAACCTTGACAGCCGCCGCTTCTCAGGCTGTTTGAAGAGTATATCCTTTTTTTTTCTTCTTTTTTTTTCATTCTCTTTTCTGGGGGTAAAAATTATTTGCAGGGGCAGTAGCTCTTGTATTCACCCTTTAATCGTTTGGCTTATGTGTACCTTTATTTTGAAGTCTTACAATCAGAAATCAGAAATTGAAAAACCTCATTTCTTTATTCTAAACAAAGGCAATAATAGCGGAAAACCGTTTTTATCTCCCTGTCCGAATTGCTTCACAATCCAATTCAACAACAACGAAGACAAAGAGCAGGTGTACTGGTTACTTTTCTGTTTATGGCAGTCTAACACATTTTATCAGTTTTTGCGTGGTTCAGTTATTCCCTTTATCGTTCTTCGGGATATAAAATCATGTATTCAGGATGGTTTGGATAAATTGCAGAAATGCCCGGAGCAGTTTCAAAAGATGGTTTCGTCATTCCAAAACATAAACAAAATCGAGAACCAACTAAAGCAGAATTTAAAAGCAATAGAAAAAGCAAAAAAACTCATACTTTATAGCTTCATTCGGTGAATAAGTCCACCACAGCACTAACATAAAAGCTATATAAGCGCACCGGCAAAGGACTTGACACAATACTCGATTTTATTACAAGCATTGCCTAAAATCAATTTAAATAAGTTATGAGGTTATAAAAAGGTGATGCATATCTTTGAGGGCAGGGAATGGAGAGAGTATTTATCAAAAATCTTTGAAGAAGTCGCTCAAAGTTATACCAAAGTAATCACAAATTGCAGAAAGCGTACTGACAGTTATATTGCTTTTTTCGGATTCTATTCGACCAATATGTATATCAGTATCAATAAAAAAGCTATCTTGCGATATGCCGTTTTCTTCTCTCAGTTGCTTTATTCGACTTGCAATTTTCGAAACGAGGATAGTATTTTTTCTTTGCTTGCCCATTAACAAGCAAAATTCGGTTTTTATTAAACAAATATCGCTGACATATTTGTCATTATAAAGAATTATTTTTACTTTTGACCCTGATTATTGATTGAAATTCTAAACGCAACTATTATGTTAGAACAACTTCTTAATACTATTGGATTTCCAGAAGCTCTGAATTTTGATTTAGATGATGAAATTATTAAAAGCACAGTGTCATTCAGCAACTATATTTCACACGATGAAACAACGTATGTATTGAGGTATTCTGATAATCTTCTTTACATTAAAGATTGGGGTTATAGGTCTGCGAATAATGGACAGTGGGTTTGTTTGGATATAAATATAAAAAAGAATAAATTAGATGTAGTTATTTGTAAATTAAATGAATTGCTGGAATCTTACAACCAAGATATTATTGATATAGAGCGTTTTAATACTCATAACGACAATTCAAATCACACAATGTGTAAATGCCAAGATGATTTGAGAATTGATTTTCTAAATGTTGATTCGGCATTATCAATTCAAATTGTAAAACTCAAACCAATTGAAGTATCTTAATTCTAAATATCTTCAAAAAAAAAACATTACTTATAAATTGTTATTAATTATTGGAATATGAAAAATGTTAGCTTTTTTATCTTATTTTTTTTCACTTCGATATTTTCATTATTGCTTATCACAGGTTGTTCCAAAACAGAAACAGCTATTATTACACCCGAAAAACCAGTTTCTTCACCCTCTGTAAAAACCACATTATCTTCAAATATAACTGCTACTACAGCAGTTTCTGGCGGTCTTGTATCTGGTGTGAGTTCCGGTCAAGTGATTTCTGCACGTGGTGTATGCTGGAGTACAGGCAATGTTATACCTACTGTTGATCTTGCTACAAAAACGGTAGATGGTGTTGGAGAGGGTGCATTTACTAGCAAAATAACAGGTTTAACTCAAGGTACATTCTATACAGTACGTGCTTATGCTACTTGCAGTTCAGGTACGGTTTATGGGGATGGAGTAGGATTATCAACGATTGGCTTAAGATCCGTAAAGTTGCTTTCGTGCGCAAATGTAAAAGGCAATTCAGCCACTGCTCAAGCAAGCGTTACGAATGATCAAAATGTTGGTTCAGTTGTGGCTAGTGGTGTTTGCTGGAGTAAATCAACTAATCCAACAATTTCCAATTTTAAAACTAATACTTTGATTGATAGTAATAACTCTATCTATACAAGCCTAACTGATTTATCTCTAAATACGGTTTATTACGTAAGGGCATATGTAACGAATGAAGCTGGTACTAATTACAGTAACGAAATCAGTTTTAATAGTGGTTATTTGCTTGGGGCTTCATTTGGTGGAGGGATTGTTGTCAATAACGATGGTTCAGGTCATGGATTGGTTTGTGCTACTTCTGACCAAAGCACGGGGATTCAATGGGATTTCCATTCTTACCTTAAATCTTCCACAAATGAGATCATTGATGGACTAATTAACACAAACAGGCTAATTCAAATGATTGGAGAAGGTAATTATGCAGCTAAACTATGTTATGATTTAATCTTAAATGGATATGATGATTGGTATCTACCTTCTGACTATCAATTATTTACATTTTTATGCAAATCAAATTTATTAAGCTCAAGTAATGGCGGTGAATATTGGAGTTCGAATGAATATGATCTTGTTTCTGCAGAATCCAGAAGATATGATGGCTATAGACAACCTGTTTTTTATAATAAACACACTTTGTTGAAAGTCAGAGCTGTTCGCAATTTTTAAATTTGTCAATAATTTACTACTTTGTCATTTATATTCTCAAACTATTACTCTTCGTCAATTTCACTTTTATTTCTTTTTGCCAATTGTGTTGATGAAAGTCTTGCTCTTATAGCTAAATTTTTCACTTGTCAGTAAAAACTCTACACCACAATGTGAAGTTACTTTTACTAACACTTCCACTAATGCAACTTCTTACGTTTCGGAGTTTGGTGATGGATCACAATCTACACAAAAGGCGGTGAATACAAAGTAATACTTACAGCAACAAACAAATCTGGTTCTAATTCTACTTACAAATACTCACGTATTGCGTTAGCACCTTAATCTTGATATTTATCTTTCATTATATATATCTCTTATCTCTGTAGCTTACTTGTTATCGTATATTTAACAATTAATTTCTATGAGTTTCAAAAAATTATCTTTAGCATTTCTTCCAGACATTTGGAAGTCTGAGTATTTCGTAAATCAAGTATACATATTTACATTATGTTTTAAAAGCGATGGTAGTATCGCAACCCTCTGGTATGAGGATTTAATCAAAAAGGAGTCGCCAATAATTGCAGAGGGCAAGACACGTTTCTTTGATAATAATGATGACACATACGAATTGGAAATAACCTCAGTTACAGATAATGGCAATGTGATTACTTTACTACCAATTAGAATGTATATGCCTGCTGAAAGTAATCCTTCATTTATTGTTGATATTCCAGGATTTGGCGAATATAATTTCATTAGATATAGGCCTTTATTAAAATGATATTTGATTTAACTTGGTAGGTTTTTTTCAACAAAAAAGGGTGTCCCATTCGGAACACCCTTCATTTTTTAATCAACCAATTGCTAAAAAACGCTTTGAATTTTTAAAGCATTACCGGTACTGAACAGGTAATAATTTGCACCTACCTTTTGATAAAACTCTATACCAATCGAATTCAACACAGTTACGTCAGCCGTTAGTGTTGGACTTCCCGGAAGTGTACTTGTCAATGAAATTGCACCAGGGATTGTAGCGTTCAAATCCATATAATCAGAATACGCTACGTTAGAGAGTTCATTTACTGTTGAATCTAATGGCTCATAAATGCCCGTTGTGGCGTTATAAGCGAAGTCTGACACCACAGACACTGCATTAATCAAACGGAAATGTGTTGCTCCTGTAGGGGCTTTAATTGCTTCTCATGGTTTAAATTCTGAAACCTCAACGGTTGCACTGTCACGCTCCACGCTATTTGTCAAAGTAAATGGAGCATAAAACACGCTATCAAAGCTAATGTTTTTATTGAAGTTTAATCCCAATAAATACTTGCTCTGTGTAGATATCAAAATAGCACGATACCCACGAGCTTCAGTTTGATCTTCCAGATTAATCTTTTTCATGATTCCGGTCAAACGACCAGTTAATTGAGGGTCACTCATTTGCTTCATAAGCATATTCAATCCCACGCGTACAGAACGCCCAGCATTGGCACAACCACCAAACTCATTCATATTCTCACGTGTACGTTCAAAAGCAGGGTCATTCTTTATCTGCTCACCTGTTGCACCACCTTTTAATCCGGCAAAGTTGCCAGTTAAACCTTTAATTTTAAAATGGCGAATATCGCCGATAGTTCCACTGTACTTAATTGCACCTAATTGTCTTGCCATAAATTTAATCTATTTTTTTATTATGAATATAGACAAAGATATAAAATTAACGCCAATCAGGCAAGTCGAAAAATAATGCAAACAACTGAATTACAAAGAACTAAGTCCTAAATAAGTACAATTTGTTAGGATTTTGAGCAAAGGTGTTTTTGGAAAGGTATTATTTTGCGAAATAACTCTAACATTACACAAATATGTTAGGAATATGTTAGACTAAGAAATAAAAAAGACTTACAAATAAATGTAAGTCTTTGATTAATAGCAGTCGGGATGACAAGATTCGAACTTGCGACCACTGGTCCCCCAGACCAGTACTCTAAACCGGGCTGAGCTACATCCCGCTATTTTTTTAGTGGCACAAAAGTAATAAAAAATTTAATTCCTGAAAAATATAAACCCTATTATTTACACTAAAATTTCAATCTTTTTTTTCGCTTAAAATCTTTGTTTAGCCCTCTCTTTCCGGCTCTGCACCTCAATTTTATTTTATTTAAATTATCGCTCCTCTTTTGTCTTTATTCTGCTGTCTGCTGACCTTTGTCTTTTGTCTTTTGTCTTTTGTCTTTCGTCTTTCGTCTTTCGTCTTTCGTCTTTTGTCTTTTGTCTTTTGTCTTTTGTCTTTTGTCTTTTCGTCTTTCGTCTTTTGTCTTTTGTCTTTCGTCTAAAAAATCACATCAACGGGCTGAAAAGTCGCGCAAACGATTCTTTTAACTTCTGTCGTCTTTTTCTCTTTACCCAGGCTTCTAATGTAAATTCAACACAATTTTCCATGTCGTTTTCAAAAAGATCTTTAAGCTTCAAAGCTGTTTTGGGTTCGTAGATAAAAGCGTTTGCCTCAAAATTATGCACAAAACTCCGTTCGTCCAGGTTGCAGGAGCCAACAATAGATATTGAGTCATCGATAACAATGGCTTTGCTGTGCAAAAATCCATTTTTGTAATGAAAAACACGTACACCTGCTTCAAGCGCTTCACCAAGGAAACTAAAGGTACTTGCGTCGGACAGTCGCGAGTCGGAACGAAACGGTATCATCAGTCGCACCTCCACCCCGCTCAGCGATGCCATTTGAATGCAGGACGCAATCACTTCATTGGGCATAAAATAGGGCGATTGAATATAAATATACCTGGTGGCCGACATGATAGCAGAAGCAATGCCCTGCATGATAGCTTCCCAGTCGCTATCTGGACCACTGCTCACTATCTGAACCAGATTTGTGTCAAAAACTTCAGGGGTGGGAAAATATTTCTCATCGGTAATCAGCTTTCTATCCACAAAATACCAATCCACCAGAAACAGCAATTGTAACCCATGAACCGCAGCTCCCTCGAAACTAACAAAAGTGTCGCGCCATTTGCCAAGCGTGTTTCCATAAATATAGCGATCGGCAACATTCAAGCCACCTGTAAAGCCAATTTTTCCATCAACAATAACCAATTTTCGGTGATTACGGTAATTGATTCGACTACTGGAAAACTGGAAACGGAAACGAAACGGCAAAAATGAACGTACATACACCCCAGCATCCCGTAACGATTTGAGATATTTTTTAGATAAATCAAAACTCCCCCAATAATCGTAAATCATGCGTACCCGAACGCCTTCCTGAGCTTTTTGTATCAGTATTTCACGCAATTGGTTGGATATTTTATCATCATCAAAAATAAAAAACTCGATGTGAATATGCTCCTTAGCATTGCGGATGGCATTAAAAACAGCATCAAAAGTTCTTTCGCCGGTAGGTAAAATCTCTATTTTATTATAGGCATATCCGGCAGCATCGCTGTTCTTATAAAGCATTTTGATGAGGTTCAACTGATTATCGCTCATCAAACCGGCATCTAACTTACTAATATCGAATGACGCAACAGGTCTATCGGTTACACGACGAATACTTTTTTTAGATATGATTTTCTTTTTACGCAAATCCTGCCCAAAAAGCACATAGAAAAACATGCCGAGCACCGGAACAAACAGCAACACTAGCACCCACGAAAGCGAACGCGCGGGATTTCTGTTCTCGAGCAACAACACAGAGATAATACTTATCAGTGTATAAATGTATACGGCTAAAAAAACAAAAAACAGTATTCGAGTCATCGATTATTATTGATTTAGAATTACCGGAATCTATCTATTTCTCTTTCTATGTAGTGGCCAAAATATAATGTCGGATTTTTGTTGAATAGTACGCGGATTTTTACGGATTAAACTGATAAAGACGGATAAGATTGAGTACGGATTTTATTCATGCAAGCATGAATGATAAGACCAAAATGTTCGAAAATCATTCCGACTTGTCGGAATTAAAATCCGTTTTTTTTAATCCGCTACATCTGCGTAAATCAGCGCCTGCCTGCGGTAGGCAGGTTCCATTCTTTCTTATTAGAGTATAATACGACATTATATTATTTCTGTTAGTTAAGCAGCCCCTGATTTCTTTTTATGTTTGTATAAAATAACCATTCATGCTCCTCGAATGTTCGACAGCACGAAGGTTGCAAGGGTAGTAGCGGGGCAGCAATACCGTCATGAATGACAACCGGCGAGACCTCAACGTTTGCTTCGTCCCAAAGTCCCGATTGAATAAAACTGGTCAGCAACTGCGCACCACCTTCTACCAAAACAGAATGGATATTTCGTTCATACAGCTTTTGGAGAATAGTGGGTAAAACATCGTTCTCAAAATCAACTTTTACAAACTCCAAATACTTCTCATTCGGCTTTTCCACCTCACTAAAAACAATCGTAGGTACACTTCCATCAAGCAGATTTGCCTTTTCCGGAATACGTCCCTGCCTGTCGAGCGCCACACGGATAGGCGATTTTCCAGACCAATGGCGCACTGTAAGCGACGGATTATCCAACAAAATCGTATTGAAACCGACCATTATCGACTGATTTTCGGAACGCATTTGGTGTGTCAGTTGCCGGGTGATCGTATTCGAAATAATCAACGGCGGTTCCGAGACATCTGTGCGCTTTCGATCAATAAAGCCATCGTGCGTTTGTGCCCATTTCAACAAAATATAAGGACGTTGTTGTTCCTGAAAAATAAAAAAACGCTTGTTCAATTCCCGGCATTCCTCTTCCAACACACCAACCTCCACTTCGACACCTGCATTGCGAAGTATTTCTACTCCTCGTCCGCCCACCTTTGGGTTTGGATCGAGCGTGCCAATGACTACCCGCGGAATCCCACTCTTCACTATCAAATCGGCACATGGCGGCGTTTTACCATAATGCGAGCAAGGCTCCAGATTGACATACAAAGTGGCACTTTTCAGCAATTCTTTGTCTTTTACCGAATGGATGGCATTAGGCTCGGCATGTGGCTCACCAAATCGCTGGTGATACCCTTCGCCAATTATTTTGTCGTCAATGACCAACACCGCCCCCACCATAGGGTTGGGTGCCACGTAACTAACACCATATCGTGCCAGCTGCAGGCAGCGGTGCATGTACTTTAATTCATAATTCATAATTCTCAATTAGTAATTAATGCAATGTATCCAATTAGCACATTGCCTTATTGTCATATTAGCACATTTGAGCTATCTTTGCACTATGCAATCCTCTATTATCCACATCCAAACGGAACTTCAAGGGCTATATCCCGAAACGGAAATCCGAAGCTTCACGAATCTGATGATCGAAAAGCTAACCGGTTTTTCGCGCACCCAAATTATCCTTAACAAAAATACTCTTTTTTCTGATATACAACGTCATGAACTTGAAAGTTTTATCGAATTATTGAAAAAACACGTTCCGATACAATACATTTTGGGTGAAACGGAGTTTTATGGACTTCAGTTTAAGGTAAACGATTCGGTACTTATCCCCCGCCCCGAAACGGAGGAATTGGTGGATTGGATTCGTTCCGAAAATAACCGCAACGAAGCCATGAACATCCTGGATATTGGCACCGGAAGCGGATGCATTGCCATTGCATTGAAACATGAATTTACAACTGCAGCAGTCGAAGCTTTTGATATCTCGGACAAAGCGCTGGAGACAGCTCGCAGCAATGCGGGGTTGAATAAACTGGACGTTGAGTTTACGAAAGTCGACATTCTGAACGTGGCGGATCAAAGCAAGAAATGGGATATTATCGTCAGCAATCCACCTTACATTCCTGAGTTGGAAAAAAGCGAGATAGAAGCAAATGTACTGGAGCATGAACCCCATCTGGCTTTGTTTGTTCCGGATAATGACCCGCTGCTTTTCTACCGCCACATTGCACTTTTTGCAAAGAAACAATTAAACCCCGGCGGAAAACTGTATTTCGAAATTCATCGCGACTATGGAAAGGAATGTGTGGAATTACTCGCTTCGTTAGGCTTTTCGGAAATTGAATTACGAAAAGATATTTCGGGAAATAACAGAATGGTGAGATCAGTGATCAGTAAACAGTGATCAGTGATCAGTTCATCTATCATTTGTCTTTTATCTGTTGTCTGCTGTCTGTTGTCTGCTGTCCGTTGTCATTCATCTTTCGTCTTTTGTCTTTTGTCTTTCTTATCTCCCACTATCATGATTAAAATGCATAAAAACCACCCCTGGATTCATTACCTGTTATTATTGTTTGGCGTGCTATGCATTTCATGGTCGGCGATATTGGTTAAACTGGCCGGGATAAGTGGATTTGGCTCGGGATTTTATCGCATGTTGTTCGGCACCATTGGTATCATTCCCGTGTGGCTCTATTTCAAAAAGCCCATTACCGACCTAAAAGGGGTGAAAGTAGCCATTATCTGCGGACTGCTTTTTGCCTGCGACATTGCGTTATGGAACAGCTCCATCATGCTTTCAAAAGCATCTATCTCTACCCTTTTGGCCAATCTGGCTCCGGTGTGGGTGGGCATTGGTGCGCTGCTTTTTATGAAAGAGAAACCCACCCGAATTTTCTGGATCGGTACTATCATTTCCATTTTAGGGGTAACGATTATCATTGGTGTAAATCAAATATTGGAGGCACATCTGAATTTTGGCAATGCATTGGCCATTTTTGCCAGCATGTTCTACGGTGCCTACCTGCTCACCGTGCGCAAAGGCCGAAACTCGCTCGACACCTTTTCATTCACCACCATATCCATGCTGTCGAGCACGGTATTGCTGGGTCTTATTTGCCTCTTCACCTCTACCCCACTCTGGGGTTTTAGCACCCAAACATGGTTGGCATTGGGCACGTTAGGCATCATACCGCAACTACTCGGTTGGCTGGCCATCAATCAGGCGCTGGGACATATCCGCCCGACAGTGGCATCGGTAAGTTTGCTGAGCCAGACTGTTTTCACAGCTATTTTCTCAGTTCCTATTTTAGGCGAAATGCTTACACTGCAAGAAATGGCGGGAGCAGCAGTGGTGTTGGTGGGGATTTATTTGGTGAATAGAAAATAGTACATAATCATGATATTCAACCCCTTCGGGGCTGAGTTGCGCTTTGCCCGTACGTTTCTCCGCCAGCCGGCGGATAATAAATAGGAGACAAACTGGCTTTAGCCAAATAGAATCAAATAGTTATATTTGGCTAAAGCCAAGACATTTGTGTAATCTTCCATCCGCCCATTCCGATTAACATAACCCTAAAAGTTATCAACAGATATATAAACAAAATGAAAATAATTATATTATTTGCTGTTAATATTATTGATAAATTACTATATTTGTCAAGTCTTAAAATCTACGAGTTATGTCAAGTAAAATCAAACTCCACACATTCAATGTCCTATTTCAGCTATTCGCTTATCTGGCTGACAGAACCGGTGGATGGCGGGTATTTGTACGTCCGAAATTGCTGTTGGGGTCGCTGATAATGGGACTGGGGCTGACGAGCTGTGGAACAAAAACGGAGAACAAACCAGAAGCAGCCACACAACCATCTAAGAATCAGAAAACGACCACCCATACTATTAACAAAAACAATAAAATAAACGTAGCAGACTCATCTATATCAGATATATCTTGTTATGTAATAGATGTAACATCCTCTTATGAAAAAAATCAAGAACCGATTTGGGATGTTCCTGATCACATGCCTCGGTTTCCGGGTGGTGATGGCAAACTAATGGCAACATTAATGAAAAACATCAACTATCCTGCAATTGCCAAAGAAGACAATATAGAGGGTAAAGTAATTTTAGGTTGTGTCATTACAGAAACCGGCGAAATATCAGACATTGTTGTTTTGCGCTCACTTGATCCAGCTTGCGATAAAGAAGCTATAAGAGTTGTAAAACTTTTGCCAAAATGGATTCCGGGCAAAAAGGATGGAAAGAATGTAAATGTCAGATACACCCTACCCGTTATCTTTAAACTCCCAAAGAAATAATTATGTCCAAAAAAATTAAACTCCACACATTCAATGTACTCTTTCAACTATTCGCTTATCTGGCCGACAAAACCGGAGGGTGGCGCATGTTTGTACGTCCTAAATTGCTGTTGGGTTCATTGATAGTTGGATTAGGATTGGCAACACCAAAAACTATCCAAGCTCAAAATCACAACTCTTCTAAAAAATCGCAAACTGATTCAATAGATTCTTCCAAATATGATGGTGCATTATGCTATGATACAAACATTGTAGATACAACTAAGATTTATACTGTTATTGAGCAAATGCCGCAGTTTCCCGGTGGAGATAGTACTATGATGACATTTATTCATAAAAACATTACTCCACAACCTATGGCTCAATGCTACAGTGGCATTGGAGGGAAAGTAATCTGCCAGTTTATAGTTGAGAAAGATGGAAGTGTAACCGATATTACGATTCTCCGATCGATAGACCCTACGTGCGACAAAGAGGCAATACGAGTTCTGAAATTACTGCCTAAATTCACTCCCGGCAAACAAAATGGTCAGGCAGTGAGGGTTTATTATACGCTACCCGTCATCTTTAAACCTTAATGTCATGTCCAGAAAAATCAAACTCCATACTTTCAATGTGCTCTTTCAGTTATTCGCTTATCTGGCCGACAAAACCGGAGGATGGCGGGTATTTGTACGTCCGAAATTGCTGTTGGGGTCGTTGATTGTAGGACTGGGATTGACTAGTTGTAATACAAAGACTGAAAATAGACAGAATATTGAAACGACAAAAAAGTCTAAAGAGTCAATCCAACCCAAAAGTTCAAAAGAACATCTTATAAAAAGCTCAAGAAATATAAAATCTATAACCCAGCCTAAAGATACTGCTGAATCTACAACCACTTGCTATATAACAATAGAACAAAGCGATATTCTTGACAAAAATGGAATCTATAATGTAGCTGAACAGTCTCCAAAATTTCCCGGAGGCGATACTGCATTAATGAATTTTCTCGAAAAACAAATTAAATACCCAAGCAACGAAAGTCTTTCAAACATCAACGGTAAAGTTATATGTGGGTTTATTGTCAATAAAGATGGTTCTATTTCAGACATTACAATATATCGAAGTCTGGACCCAATATTAGATTCTATAGCTGTCAAAGCAATTAAAGCTATGCCTAAATTCATTCCCGGCAAACAAAATGGTCTGGCAGTTCGCGTTCAATACACGTTACCTATAATTTTCAGAACACAAGAATAAAAATACATGCTCAACCTCCAACATATCGCTTTTGAAACCACCGACCGCTGCAACCTCGATTGTGTATATTGTTACAATATATGGAAAACGGATGCTGTGGAACGTGTTCCGTTTAATTCGTACACCAAAGCAATAGAGACACTCAAAAAACTGTTTAGCGTTGCTGATATTCAATACGTGGCATTCACGGGTGGCGAGCCCTTTCTGTCGGAGCGTTTTGCGGAAGTGATACTGTTTTGTCGCATGGAAGGCAAGCAGGTGACCCTTATCAGCAACGGTACGCAGGGCAAAGCCAGGGATTACAAGCAGCTCATTAAGCTCGGCGTTGGGTTGTTCGAATTTCCTATCCATTCAGCCCAAGCCGATATTCACGACCACATGGTGCAAGTGCCAGGCAGTTGGCAAAAGTCAGTCACCTCCACCCACGAAGTATTGAAACTCGGTGGAAGCGTAGTTCCGGTAGTGGTTATTACCCGGTACAATGTAAATCAATTAGGCGAAACGCTCGAATTTATAAACTCGCTGGGTTGTAAACGCATCATGCTCAACCGTTATAATATCGGTGGAAAAGGCTGCGCCAATCCCATGGAAGTTTCGGCTACTGCTGCAGAATTGCGCAGTGCTTTTGCGGTTGCCAACCACAAAGCAATGGAGCTGGATCTCCGCCTCACCGCCAATGTTTGCTCACCCATCTGCTTACTCAATCCGGCCGACTATCCGCTTATCGGCTTTGGTCATTGTTCGTTCGACGTGCTTAAACGCCCTATAACACTGGATATAAACGGGAATATACGCTTGTGTAACCACTCACCCGTAGTGGCCGGCAATATCTACCAAAAGGAACTGGAAGAAATTCTTTACTCCGACTATACCACCCAATGGGAAACCTCCGTGCCTGAACTCTGCAAACCCTGCTCCCACTGGTCGGTGTGCAAAGGCGGTTGCCGGGCAGCATCCGAACAGTGTTTTGGCACATTAGCGAAAGAAGACCCGATTATCAACTACATACCAACAGTTTAATACACATCAATATGAAAAAAATTATTTATCTATTTTCGCTCGCGGCATTAGTCTATTCTTGCGAACCAAGAGCGTCCGAACAGGCAGCTGCAAACTCTGAAGTTATGGCAATGTCTTCATTAAGTAAAGCAGAAGTAAAAAATGACATAGCTATTTCTGTTGCAGATGTGCATAATTCAGGACAAGGCGCCGTAGATTTTGCGGACGTGGAATCCACCGTAGATGAGTATTCTCCACGCCCTCAAAGAGAAGAACCTAAAAAACCAACTCCGCAGGTTATCAAGAAAAAAATCATCAAAGATGGCAGACTTGGATTGCAGGTAAAAAACGTTGAAAAGGTAAAACAACATATCGACTCATTGCTAAAAAGTGTGGGCGGCTATTACGCCAGTGAAAATCTGCAAAATTCAGATCAATCATCGGGTTATCAACTAACCATACGCATCCCTGTCATCAGCTTCGAGAAATTTATTTCGGGAGCGGAAAACAGCAGCGGAAAAGTGCTTTTCAAAGAAATTACCGCTCGAGATGTGACGGAAGAGTTTGTTGATTTACAAACCCGACTTGCAAGTAAACGAAATTCATTGGCACGTTACAATGAAATTATGAAAAAAGCAAGTTCGGTTAAAGATATTGTTGAGATTGAAGAAGCTATCCGGGTGTTACAGGAAGAAATTGAAAGTTCGGAAGGCAAATTACGTTTTTTGAACGATTGTGTTGATTACAGCACCTTGAACCTTACCATCTCAACAGAAAAAGATTTCACCTACAGACCTGTAAAACGTAATAGTTTCAGGGAAAAATGGAAAGAATCTATTGTTGAAGGCTGGTTTGGGATGGTTGATTTTATTTTATGGTTATTCGGCATGTGGCCATTCCTGATTATTGTAACCGCATTATATTTTCTCATCCGCAAATGGTTTAGAAAACGTAGACTAAGAAAACAACAACCCAAATAATCTAAGAGAGACGCACCGGCTGCGTCTCTTTTTTCTTGAAGTAAAAATGTATTTTAATTCATTCTTTAAACAAGAAAAATAACTACATTTGTCCTTCGATAAAATCACTGCTTACCCTTATTTTCCAAAATATGAAAAAGGAATATTCTTTAGAGGAATTGTTGCACAAAGCAGCTTCCTATTGCTCCATCTCCGAACACTGCATATCGGAAGTCGAAACCAAATTAGATGCCTGGTGCGTAGGTTGCGACGATAAATCGACCATTATCAAACGTCTGATAGCAGAAGATTTTATCAACGAAAAACGCTTTTGCATCTTCTTTGTAAAGGACAAATTCCGCTTCAACAAATGGGGTAAAATCAAAATATCCTTTGCTCTCAAAGGAAAAGGAATAGAGAATGCTTTAATTTCAGAAGCATTAAACACCATCGACGACGGCGAATACGAAGAATTGCTGGCCTCCATCCTGAAAACAAAACTGGTTGGGTTGAAGTACGAATTTGAATACGAGAAACAAGGCAAGTTATTCCGTTTCGCTCAAAGTCGCGGGTTCGAAAACAATGTGATAGAAAAAGCACTTCGCTCTATTAATCATTAATCGTTAATCGCTAACCATTTATTACATCTATGAATTATTCAGCCAAAGAAGAAAGATACAACACCTACTCACACGCCATCGGCGTTGGATTCGGAATTATAGTCGGAGCTTTCCTGCTACAAAAAGCCATCGCATCACATAATCCGTGGGCAATAGTCAGCGACATTGTTTTTGTCATTTCAATGGTGCTTATGTACCTCTCATCAACGCTTTATCACGCCGAAAAGAATCACAAAACAAAAGCACTTCGTCGCAAGTTCGACCATGCAGCCATCTATGTACAGATTGCAGGAAGCTACACGCCTTTTACACTGGTGGTACTCCGCGAAAATGGAAGCTGGGGCTGGTCGTTATTTGGAATTATCTGGGCAGCAGCCGTTTTTGGAATTTCCTTGAGCTTTATGAACCTCAAAAAAGGCAGTAAGCTCGAAACGATTTGCTATGTGGCCATGGGTTGGGTGGTAGTTATTGCTTTCAAGCCTTTGATCGATTCGTTAGGTGCCATCAATTCCATGCCGGTACTCTACTGGCTTATTGCCGGAGGGTTGTTTTACACGGTTGGCGCTGTATTATACTCTTTCAAAAAAATTCAGTACACCCACGCCATCTTTCATTTGTTTGTACTTGGCGGAAGCATTTGCCATTTTGTAGCCATTTGGAAGATAAAAATATAACATTTCTATTTCGCTTCATTTTGCCTCCTCCAATATTTAAGTAAATCTGTTTTTACTTTCAACCTTTCACTCTCAAAATATCAGTAGTAGAAGGACAAAGTAATATCACATTAAATTATACATATCATTTAGCATAAAAAAAACGGCTTAAATTCCCATGAAAAATCAATTATTTATCAAGCTCTTTTTGTACATTTGTAATTGAAATAAAAATGCAATGCCAACAATCTCAATGTTTTTCGGAATAATAATCCGAATGTACTATGCACCAAAGGAACATAATCCACCGCATATTCATGTGTATTACAATGATTATGTAGCCATTATCAACATCTCAAACATGGTGCTATTGGAAGGAGAAATGCCCACCAAACAACTAAGATTGGTATTGGCATGGATGGAAATCCACCAGGAAGAATTATTAGCCAATTGGAAACTATGCCAAAATGGAGAAAAACCATTTAAAATTGAATCATTAAAATAGTTGAATATGTATTTAGCTGTAAAAAAAGTGCAACCTCTATCAAACTATCATTTAATAATTACATTTTCAAATGATGAAAAAAGACAGTTTGATATGAATCCATACTTAGAAATTGGAATTTTTAAAGAATTAAAAGATATTGCACTTTTCAATAGTGTAAGAGTTAGTTTTGACACTATTGAGTGGGACAACGAAGCTGATATGGATCCGGAGACTTTATATAACGAAAGTACAGCTATAGAAACTCAAATTGCCAGTGAGCCAACCAATGACTATGGAATAAATAAACAGCCCTGATAAAAGAACAACCGATATAAAATCAACAGTGAGCAGAGCATGATATTATATTCTTAAAGAACTACCACAGGCAAACACGGATTTTCGCTGAAAAATGACAATAGATATAGATAAAAATGCTCTTACCTCTTACCTCTATTCAATAAATCCTCCACCTAATATTTTACCTCCTCTGTAAAATACAGCCGTTTGTCCGGGTGCAATGGATTCGAGCGGTTCGGCCAGTTCAACCCTGGCAGTTTTGTTTTCCAGAAAAATGACACGGCACAATGTATTTTGTTTCCGGTAACGGATTCGGCAATAAATATCAAACTCTGCGCTAAAAAGCGAAACGTCGACCACATTTACATCTCTGATAATAAATTCGGACTTGTACATGCTTTTCAGCGGAGCCAGTACCACTTCATTCGTTTCGGGGCGAATCTCCTTCACAAACACTTTTCGGTTCAGGTGCATCAAGCCTCGTCGTTGCCCCACGGTGTAAAGCGGAAAACCATCGTGGCTACCCAACACATGCCCCTCTTCGTCCAAAAAATGACCGGGGTAAATATACTTTTCGGGTTCTTTGAGCTGTCTTTTCAAAAACGGACGATAATCACCCGAGCAGAAGCACGCTCCCAGACTATCCTTTTTCTCCGAAACTTTTTTGTATCCCCGACTGGCTGCCATAGCGCGAACCTCAGTCTTATGAAATTGACCCAGTGGAAAAACAATACGCGAAAGTTGCGCCTGCGTCAGTCCCCATAGAAAAAACGATTGATCCTTATCCGGATCTTTACCCTCAGTCACAAAATAATGCCCATTCTCCTCTACGATATTGACATAATGCCCCATAGCCACTTTCTCACAACCCAGTCGATCTGCTTCCTCCAATATCAGCTTCCATTTCAACTCATTATTACATTTCACACAAGGAAAGGGTGTGCGACCGGCAAGGTATTCGTCCACAAAATATTGCACCACGTTTTCCCGAAAAACATCGAGAGCATCATAGGTGATATGCTCAATACCAAGTTGCGCGGCAAGACGGATAGCATCCTGCAAATGTTGATTCTCACCCTCTTCCCAAAAGCGAAAAGTAATGCCCACCACATCATAGCCTTGTTCCAATAAAAGAATGGCAGCAACCGAACTATCGGTGCCGCCACTCATACCTAATAATATGCGTTTTTTCATAAACCACAAACCCCTGAAGGGGCTTTAGTTTGTTACAATTATTATAAATCAATAGTAATTAAATTCCCCTTTAGGGGCTAGGGGTCTTAGAAAGGCAAATCGCTACCTTCAGATGCTGCCGGAGCCACTTCGAAAGGGGCAGTAGCTGCTGAATTTACAGCAACAGGTGCATTTGCAGCACCGTTTTTATCAATTTTCCAGGCACGGATAGTTGTGTACCAACGACCATTGTACTCGCGACTTTCTACATCAAAACTTACATTTACAGTTTCATCTATAGCGATAGGAAACTGATCGATTTTATCACCAAAAAGATTAAAACACACCTTTTTAGGATATTGATCGGCTGTTTCCAGTACATAATCTTGTGAGCGCCATGTTCCATTTTTTCCTTGACCTGTTGCAATCGGCAACACGGCAATAATTTTTCCTGAGATTTCCATTCTGCTTGTTCTTTTATTTTATTTTAGAACCACAAAGATAATGAAGAATAAATTAAATGCAAAGAATAAAACACTTAATTTATTCCCCATTGCTAGGAAAAGAATCCAATTGACAGCAACTATAATTGACAGACCCCATACAGCCACACATCTACAACACAAATAAAAATAAACTGAACATAAGCATTTAAAGTTTTGTTTGAATAAAAACTAAAAAGCACTTTAAATTTATTCGTATGAAGAAAAACATGGGATCTTTCGACAAATTAATCCGTCTTGCTGCAGCTATCGTATTAATTGTCCTTTTTTATTCAGGAGTGATAACCGGCACCGTTGGAATCATTGCATTAGTAGTGGCACTTGTACTAACTGTAACAAGTTTGGTCAGTTTTTGTCCACTTTACACACTGCTTGGCATCAGAACCTGCAAGAAGGATTAGCATTCATTCTTCTCTAAAAAAAACAACAATTCATATCAAAAAAAACGAAATGAATTGTTGTTTTTAGTTTATCATATTCAATAATACTACAACTCATATATTATTCTGATTTTTAGCCACATATCCGGCTAAAAGAACACATTCCAAAACTGAACACTACTGACTCTAACTAACGATTTGCAATCTCTGCCTAGCAATTGAAAAATAAATGTATTTAATCACAGCTTAATTTTGTCAATCAGACAGAATTTTGTACTTTTGTGGCGAAAACAGAAAAAACTCAATTTTAAACAATAAATAAAATGATTAAAGTAGGTATCAATGGTTTTGGCCGCATCGGACGTTTGGTTTTCCGTGCAGCTCAAGAAAGAAACGATGTTCAAATCGTTGCAGTAAATGATCCATTTATGGATATTGACTACATGGTTTACATGTTGCAATATGACACAGTTCACGGAAAATTCCAAGGAACAGCTGAGCACAAAGACGGTAAATTAGTTATCAATGGTAAAGAAATCGCATTCTTTGCTGAGAAAGATCCAGCTAACATTGGTTGGGGTGCTGTAGGTGCTGACTATGTTGTTGAATCAACTGGTGTTTTCACTACTATCGACAAAGCAGGCCTTCACTTGAAAGGTGGTGCAAAAAAAGTAGTTATCTCTGCTCCATCTAACGATGCTCCTATGTTTGTTTGCGGTGTAAACTTGAACGAATACAAAGCTGACATGGACGTTGTTTCTAACGCTTCTTGTACTACTAACTGTTTGGCTCCTATGGCTAAAGTTATCAATGACAACTTCGGAATTCTTGAAGGTTTGATGACTACAGTTCATGCTGCTACAAACACTCAAAAAACAGTTGATGCTCCTTCTGCAAAAGACTGGCGTGGTGGTCGTTCTATCTTAGGAAACATTATCCCTTCTTCTACTGGTGCTGCTAAAGCTGTAGGAAAAGTAATTCCTGAATTGAATGGCAAATTAACTGGTATGGCTTTCCGCGTTCCAACTGCTGACGTTTCTGTAGTTGACTTAACTGTACGTTTGGAAAAATCTGCATCTTACGATGAAATCAAAGCTGCTATGAAATTAGCTTCTGAAACTACAATGGCCGGAGTATTAGGATATACTGAAGATTCAGTTGTTTCTTCTGACTTTATCCACGAAACTCGTACTTCTGTATTTGATGCAGGTGCTGGTATCGCATTGAACGGTAACTTCGTAAAATTAGTTAGCTGGTATGACAATGAGTGGGGTTATTCTAACAAAGTGTTAGATTTGATCGCACACATGGATTCAGTAAAATAAGCTGACCTATTATAAAATTAAAAAATCCCTTGCAACAACCGTTGCAAGGGATTTTTCTTTCCTGCCTCTTGCCTCTCAACTAAAGCAAATCACTCGCCAACTCCGACAAATAACTGCGCTCCCCTTTTACCAGATTTACATGAGCAAAAATACTCTGCCCACGCATCCGGTCAATCATGTATACCAAACCATTTGATAACATATCAAGATAAGGCGAATCAATTTGCTGAATATCACCGGTAAATACGATCTTCGTTCCCTCGCCGGCACGCGTAATAATTGTCTTTATTTCGTGAGGTGTGAGATTCTGTGCTTCATCAATAATAAAGAATGTATCGCTCAAGCTCCGCCCTCTAATATATGCCAACGCTTCAATTACCAATTGTTCATTATGTTGCATATCCTCAATGAGCTTAATTTCTTTACCCTGATATGAAAAGTTATGCTTTATCACATTCAGGTTATCGAACAATGGCTGCATATACGGTGCTACTTTTTGTTTTTCATCGCCCGGCAAAAAACCAAGATCCTTATTTCCCAAAGCTACAATGGGACGTGCGAGTAGAATCTGTTTATACGTCTCATTTTTATGGAGTGCAGCCGCCAGTGCCAACAATGTTTTACCCGTACCCGACTTACCTGTCAACGCTACCAACTTCACATCATCATCCAATAACACGTTCATTGCAAAAGTCTGTTCAGCATTACGGGGTTCGATACCAAAACAGCGTTCTTTCTCCACCCGTTTTACCATACCTGTATGTGGATTATACCGTGCCAACACACTCGAACGCACACTCTTTAGCACAAAACAATCCTGCGGTTCAATATCTGAGGCGAACTCCAAATCCTCCAGCGGAATAGTTCCACCATTGGAATACAATCTGTCAATAAGCTCCGGTGCTATATTTTCATAAATTTCATGATTTCGTTCAAAAACATTAAAATCAGTCACCTTATCATTAATATAATCCTCCGAATCCAAACCCAACGAAAGCGCCTTCATGCGCAAATTGATATCCTTACTTACCAGGATACACTTCTGTTTGGGCTTAGACTCCCGCAAAGTATAAGTTGCAGCCAAAATACGATGATCGGAGGTTTTTTCCAAAAACGACTTCGAAATTATATCCGGATACTCACCACCTGTCAAAATAAACAATTTACCTTTCCCCGCACCCAGATCGGCACCTTTCGAAAACAGCTTATCATCTGCAATCAGATCCAACTCACGGGCAAACTCACGGGCATTAAAATTAATTTGCTCGTTCCCTTTTTTAAAATGATCAAGCTCTTCTAATACCACAATGGGGATATAAATGTCATTTTCCTCAAAATTATGAAGACATTTATAATCGTGCAGTATAACATTGGTGTCTAAAACAAAATTTTTCTTCGTTCCCATAATGTATAACTATTTAATAATGAACATTAAACTATTAACAACATACTGTGCACTAAATATACGAATTATATTGAACAAAATATAACACTCGACAATTAAATCTGCAATAATATATTTTACACAAAAATCAGACACAAACCAGCTCGACAAATTAAAAATCATTTCTGCAAATTTAGGTCAACTTAGCAAATAACAGAACAGATTCCCGAATATGGACAAAACATTGGTTCAATTCTTGCAATAGAGAAAAACTTGAAAATATAAACCTATATAAATCATTTTTCAATCAAAACATCGACACAAAACCTATTTTTATGTTATACAACATAAAAATAGTATGTATTTCGGTTAATAAAATTATTTTGTTGATAACTTGTGTCGATTTAACACCACAGAACCCGAAAATATAGTATCTTTGCAATCATTCTAAATTTGAAATTCATGGCAGAAATGTTGAAACCCGAATATATATTTGAAACGAGTTGGGAAGTGTGTAATATGGTGGGCGGAATCTATACAGTGCTATCAACACGCGCTGCCACATTGCAAGAAACCAACCCCGATAAGCTTATTTTTATCGGTCCGGATGTTTGGGGTGATAAACTCAATCCGTATTTCGAAGAATCGGCTGAACTGTACGCGGACTGGAAGACATTTACCGAGAAAGAGTACCAACTGAAAGTTCGTGTCGGACGCTGGGCAATTCCCGGACGCCCTATTGCTATTCTTGTTGATTTTATGCCATTAATGGAGAAAAAGGATCAAATCTATGGCGAAATTTGGGAGCAAGCAGGTGTAAACTCAATGCCTGCATATGGCGACTACGATGAATCATCGATGTTTGGTTACTCAACAGGAATGATCATCGAGAGTTTCTATCGCTTTTTCAAATTAAAAAAGGAACAACAAGTAGTTGCGCACTTTAACGAGTGGATGACTACCTTCGGAGCTTTTTACATTCAGAAACATTTACCCGAAGTAGCTACCTTATTTACTACGCACGCCACTTCCATCGGTCGTTCCATTGCCGGAAACCATAAGCCACTGTACGATTATATAAATGAATACAATGGCGACCAAATGGCTTACGAGCTAAACATGGTTTCGAAACATTCCACCGAGAAAATTGCAGCGCATATCGTTGATTGCTTTACCACGGTAAGCGAAATTACAGGGATTGAATGCGAGCAATTGTTGGAGAAAAAGCCCGACATCGTTACTCCAAACGGTTTTGAAGATGACTTTGTACCGCAAGGTCGTAAATTTGCACCGGCGAGAAAGGCTGCACGTGCCACCTTGCGAAATGTTGCAGAAACACTGCTCGGCTATGAACTCACTGACGATGCCCTTTTGGTAAGTACGGCGGGACGGTATGAATTTAAAAATAAAGGGATAGATACTTTCATTGAATCGTTGAAATTATTGTCCGAAAACACCGATCTAAAAAAAGAAGTAGTAGTCTTCATTATGGTACCGGCGCATATCAAAGGCGCCAGACTGGATTTGGCTACAAGCTTGCAAAATCCCGAAATGAGATTCAACTCTTCTAATAGATTCACAACTCACGATTTACACGACTATTATAATGACCCAGTCATGTCGTCTATTCACTGGTTTCACTTCACTAATCAGCAAACACAAAAAGTAAAAATCATTTTTGTACCTTCGTATTTGAACGGTGCAGATGGTATTTTCAACAAATCGTACTACGATTTAGTGA
This sequence comes from Paludibacteraceae bacterium, assembly GCA_942493025.1. Taxonomy (GTDB): domain Bacteria; phylum Bacteroidota; class Bacteroidia; order Bacteroidales; family Paludibacteraceae; genus Paludibacter. Next base: position 298,543 of record OW818663.1, on the reverse strand, counting down.
TTGGAATGGATTTGACAGTATTCCCATCTTACTACGAGCCATGGGGTTACACACCTCTCGAAAGCGTTGCTTTTGCTGTACCAACCATTACTACCGACTTATCAGGTTTCGGACAATGGGTATCTCACGAAACTCAGGGAATTGAGAATGGTGTGGGCGTAATCCATCGGTCGGATTACAACGGTTATGTTGTAGCCACTAAAATTGCAGAAATGATTGCACAATTTGCCGCCTGCAAAGATACGGAAGTAACAAAAATCCGCAAAAAAGCATCCATTATTGCTGAAAAAGCACTTTGGAAGCACTTTATTCAATACTACGATACTGCGTATAACATAGCGCTAACAAATAAAAACAAAAGAATCAGTTAGTTCCAGTGCAAGAGGATTAAGTGCAAACGTTTGAAATCGATATAATATGTTTTTGAACCAAATGGCACATTATCTATTCGTTTTTCCCTATTTTTGTACAATAATTCGGTTTTAAAAAATTCAAATAATTCATTTTCTATTAGTTATAGTAGGTTTTATAAAAGAAAAAAGCATGAAAATTAAAGTCAATAACGTAAACGAGTCAAACTTAAAAGAGATTAGCGTAAAAACGTTTTTACCGGCTAACTTGAGTAAATTAGAAGAAATTGCCCAAAACATCTGGTGGGTATGGGACACAAATGCGAAAAATTTGTTCAGACAAATTGACAAAGCCGCATGGATTGAGGCCCAATCAAACCCTGTGCTATTGCTCAACATTTTAAGTTACGAGAAACTTGTTGCCATGGGCAATGATGTTGAATTTATCAAGAAAGTGGATGCAGTATACGAAGACTTTCAAGCGTATTTAAATGCTCCAAAAAATATTGAAAAACCTTCGGTAGCCTATTTCAGCATGGAGTACGGTCTGACTGAAGTGCTAAAAATCTATTCGGGTGGTTTAGGGGTTTTGGCCGGTGACTATTTGAAAGAAGCCAGCGATTGCAACGTAGACTTAACAGCTGTTGGATTTTTATATCGCTATGGCTATTTCACGCAGTCATTATCTGTTGATGGACAGCAAGTTGCTGTTTACGAAGCGCAAAATTTCAACAATCTACCAATTCAACAGGTAAAAGATGCCCATGACGAGCCGATCTTAGTTGAAGTTCCTTATCCGGGTCGCATTGTGTATGCATATTTGTGGAAAGTGGCTGTAGGACGTATTTCGCTTTATTTGTTAGACACTGACAATGATATGAACAGCGAATACGACCGACCAATTACTCACCAACTTTATGGTGGCGACTGGGAAAACCGCATGAAACAAGAATTTTTACTTGGTGTGGGTGGTATTTTGGCATTGAAGAAATTAGGTATCGAAAAACAAGTTTATCACTGTAACGAAGGACATGCCGCTCTTATCAATGCACAACGATTGGCCGACTTAATTGCCGACAAAAAACTGTCATTCAACCAAGCATTAGAAGTTGTTCGCGCAAGTTCATTGTATACTGTTCACACACCGGTTCCTGCCGGTCACGACAGCTTTGAAGAAGGCCTGTTCAGCAAATACATGAGTGAATTTGCAGGCAAACTGCAACTATCATGGGATGAATTTATTGATATGGGACGCGAACATCCGGGCGATCATTCTGAAAAATTCAGCATGAGTACTTTTGCTTGTAATACTTGTCAGGAAGTAAACGGCGTAAGCTGGTTACACGGAAAAGTATCACAAGAGATGTTCCAACCAATCTGGAAAGGATATTTCCCTGAAGAACTACACGTTAGCTATGTAACAAATGGTGTTCACTTACCAACATGGACTTCGTCCGACTGGAAAGCGGTATACGAAAAATACTTCACAAAAGCATTTTATGCCGATCAATCAAATTTAAAAATCTGGGAAGGTGTATATAAAATTCCGGATCAGGAAATTTGGGATACACGCATGGGCCTGAAAAACAAACTGGTAGATTATATCAAAGGTCAATTCCGCGAAAACTGGTTGAAGAATCAAGGTGATCCATCACGTATTGTTTCTGTTTTGGAAGCAATTAATCCGAATGCATTGATCATTGGTTTTGGTCGTAGATTTGCTACTTACAAACGTGCTCACTTATTATTCACAGACTTAGAACGTCTCGAAAAAATCGTAAACGATCCGATTCATCCTGTTCAGTTCTTATTTACAGGAAAGGCTCACCCAGCCGATGGTGGTGGTCAGGGTCTGATTAAACGTATCATCGAAATCTCACGTATGCCTCAATTCCTTGGAAAAGTAATTTTCCTTGAAAACTACGACATGCGTTTGGCTAAACGTTTAATTTCAGGTGTAGATATTTGGTTAAACACTCCAACACGTCCATTGGAAGCTTCTGGTACCTCCGGAGAAAAAGCACAAATGAATGGCGTATTAAACTTCTCTGTACTTGATGGTTGGTGGTTAGAAGGCTACGTAAAAGGTGCCGGATGGGCTTTGACCGAAAAACGTACGTATGAAAATGATTTACATCAAGACCAATTGGATGCTGCCACTATTTACAGCATGCTTGAAAACGACATCATTCCATTGTATTACGCTAAAAATACCAAAGGCTATTCACCGGAATGGATACAGGTAATCAAAAACTCAATTGCTCAAATCACTCCTCGTTTTACAACGAAGCGTATGATTGATGACTATATTGCAAAATTCTACACGAAACTATCTACTCGTTCGGCAGCCTTAAAGGCAAATGACTTTGCGAAAGCCAAAGAAATTGCAAACTGGAAAGAAAAGGTTGCGAAAGGTTGGGATAGTATTGAAATCGTATCGGTAGAAGTACCTGACAAAATGATTCACAATCCGCAGGTTGGCGAAGCGTATGACATCAACATTGTTATCGACACTAAATCTATTGAGGACAAAGGAATCGGCATTGAATTGGTTGCCACAAAACTAGGCAAAAACAATGTTGACATTTTGTACAACGTAGAAGAATTGAAGGTAATAAAAACTGAGGGTACGAAATTATTCTTCAATCTTGAAAAACGATTGAACATGGCGGGCACATTCAAATATGGTTTCCGTATGTTCCCTAAAAATGAGGATCTACCTCACCGTCAGGATTTCTGTTTTGTACGTTGGATCTAGGAATTCACAAACAAATTTTCAAAAAAAAAGACCGTTGATTCGGTCTTTTTTTTTGAAATACAATGCAATAATCGTCAGAGTAATCAAAAATTAAAAAATCGCCACAACTATTTCGTTATGGCGATTTTTCTATTTTAGGAGTCAATTCTTATTTTTCTGACAAGTAGCTTGAAATACCTTCTTGTGTTGGTTTAAGTGACTTGTCACCTTTTTTCCAGTTTGCAGGACAAACTTCACCATATTTTTCAGTAAACTGAAGTGCATCAACAAGTCTGAGTACTTCGTCCACATTACGTCCTAATGGTAAATCATTTACCAATTGGTGACGAACAACACCTTGTTTGTCAATAAGGAACAAGCCACGATATGCTTTAGGTTCACCAACAAAAAATTCATTTCCATCTTCATCATACTCTTCAGAGCCAATAAGCACATCGTAATTTTTTGAAATAGTCAGGTTTTGATCCACCACCAAAGGATACGTTACTCCTTGAATTCCACCTTGATTTTGTGGAGTTTGAAGCCATTTCCAGTGTGAAAATTCAGAATCGGTTGAAGCACCAATCACAACTGTATCAAGAGCAGCAAACTCAGCAGCTTTGTCCTGGAAAGCTAACAATTCAGTTGGACACACAAAGGTAAAATCTGCCGGGTAGAAAAAGAATACTACATATTTTTCACCTACAAATTGTCCCAAAGAAAAATTCTCTACAATTTCGCCGCCATTTACCACAGCCTTGCTGTTAAATACTGGCGCTTTTTTTCCTACTAATACTGACATGTTTTGTTTTATTTTAAATTGTTTGTTTTATTCTGATACAAAAATACACACAAGCACATAAGTTTCACCATAAAATGCGATAGAGTTTTTTTATATGAATATAGAAAAAACATATTCTAAAAAAGTAAAACACACAATAGCCACTTATTGTTTAAAAATCAACACACTAGCATAAGCAGCAATTCCTTCTTTTCGCCCGACAAAGCCCATTCGCTCAGATGTTGTCGCTTTAATAGAAACCGAATCGGGATCAACTTCCATTACTTCCGATAAACAAACCTGCATAAGAGGGATGTGTGGATTCAGTTTCGGCTCCTCGGCACATACTGTGCAATCGGCATTACCAAACTCATACCCTTTTTCGCGAATCAACTTCATTGTATCTCTCAATAGTATTTTACTATCAATATTTTTAAAGACTTTTGAGGTATCCGGAAAATGGTAACCAATGTCACGCAGGTTGGCAGCACCCAACAAAGCATCGCACAAGGCGTGGATCAATACATCTGCATCCGAGTGACCCAGCAGACCCACTGTGTGCTTTATTTTTATTCCGCCTAACCATAACTCCCGCTCGTTGGCAAAAGCATGTACATCGTATCCAAAACCAATTCGTATAGCTTTCATCATTCTATAATTTTTATTCGTAATTTGTCATAAAATACAAAAACGGTTGAACCAACCGAAAGGTAGTGAACAACCGTTTTTGTACGTGAGTATTTATTTTAATCGGGTAAACTGTATTATCTTACAAGATTTTTCAATCCAAAAATATCAAAACCCAATGTAAATCGAAGAGTTTGATCAAGCGGATTGGTTTGAGAGGTAGAAATTACATAGGCTGCATCCAATTGGAACACGTTTAATTTAAACCCAAAACCGGCTGTAAAGTACTTCCGGTTACCCTTGTATTGACTTTCATTATAATAACCACCACGAACAAACAGTTGGTTATTATAGGCGTACTCAGCACCTAACGACCAGGATATCTCACGCATTTCTTCCGAAAAGCCACCCGGTGCATCACCAAAAGAATTAAAGATACCTGCAAGCGGCGACATATCGCTATAAGCTTGTAAATCTTCAGTAGTAGGGTTCAATTTCGGTGTTGGAACAAGTAGCTTATTAATATCGGTACTCACAGAGATTTTATTGTAATCATCGATGGGATAGTCGAACGATGCACCCAAACGCATATTAGTCGGTAAAAAGCTACTCGTTACTTTTTTATCATACGATATTTTCGACCCAATATTAGAGATGTTCGCACCAAATGCTAATGTTCCCTCTGTATTTTGAAGTGTAATGGGCGTTCTGTAATACGCAGCTACATCGGCAGCCACTGCGCTACCCGGATAGATTTCCTGCTGTGCAATACCATTCCCTAAATCGGAACGAATGTAACGAAAAGCCACAGACCCTGATAGTTTTTCTGTGAACATTAAAGAATAAGCCGCATCAACTGCTATTTCATTCGGATGCGAAGACCCCTGTGGATAACCAAACTCATCCATCAAGGTAATATCACCCAACGAAAAATAACGAAGCGACATACTTACCGCCTGTCTTTTATCCAATTTCCAATATCCGGCCAAATATGCCAAGTCAATATCACTTACCAATTTACGCAACCACGGGGTGTACGAAATTGAAACGCCGGCATCACTCTCCATAAAAACGTATTTTGCAGGATTCCAATACTGCGAGTTTATATCCGGTGAAGTAGCAACACCAACATCACCCATACCACCACCACGGGCATCGGGAGCAATAGAAAGAGAAGGAACGGCAGTTACAATGGGATTATTTTCCTGAGCTAATACACTCATTGAAAACACGATAACAAGACTCAGAGCTAATAGTTTACTTTTCATTAGGTATAATATTTATATCCATTTTATTATAATCTACAAAAATACTTAAAGATAACGGAAAAAATTCATTTTATTGTCCAAGAATGATCATTTTATTTGTTTTAAAATACAATTCGCTATTTGTTGTTTTAATACTGACACGGTAAAGGTACACACCTGCCTTTATTTTCACACCCTTCATTGCTGATACATCCCAACTTATGTCGTCGGCAGAGGGTTCCTCAAAACTCCAGATTTTCTTTCCCAGAATATCAAAAATTTCAACCGCTGTTTTTAAAATTGTTTCCGGTCTATCATGATTTATACGAATACGCGTACTTTCCTTAAACGGATTAGGATAATTTGAGACCGAGAAAATAGTTGGGGTTAAACCTTTCACAACCTCAAAATCGATACTCGTCGTGGATGAATTATTCAATAAGTCACAGACTCTGAGGGTTAATGTATGCTTTCCATTCTCAAGTTGAGGCAACTTATATTTCACTGTACCTGCAGAATAACTATTCAGCAACGCCTGAAAGTTATCGTTTAGAACAAATGATTTCATCGGGTCATTATCAATTGTCAACAACAAATCGTGTCCAATACCACTCCCAACCGTATTAATACCATTCACATCTTTAATATCAGCAATAAAAAGAGCTGTCTCATTCACTTTATCGCCTGATACAAAATTATCGGTATTCAAATACATCAAAACTTCAGGACCTGAAGTATCGTTTATCGAATTATTAGCAGTCCCTCCTACCACAAAGTTTTCGAAGACGCCCTGTGCTTCGTAATCATGCACATCATCCCCGGCATAAAAATTCATTCTTCCGCCACCATAATTGTATTTTATATCCTTCGGCAACATAAACGAAAAAGAATATTCACCGCCTTTTACCATCGCATCTCCCGAGAATAAAATATTGGGACGATCGGAATAAGTCATCGCGCCATCACCATGATTATTTAATGTTGTGATTTGTTGAATTTTATCGTAAATGACAACATGTAAGTTTCCATTAAAATCAGTAATTTTATTTCCATTATCATCGACTATTAATCCTTTAATAGTTGCAACCGACAGTGCACGCAAGGTATCATTGCCCTGAACAGTTTTATCATTTATAGTCGTAGTGATAACATTATATTTTGTAGGACAATTTAACTTCACAGCCGGATCGCCCATATAAACGTAGGACAGCTTATTCATTTCGGCTCCAACATTGTTTTTAGCGTACTTCAGCACATCACCAATGCGTTGTTGCTGACCTCCTACTTTTTTAAACAAATTATCGCAAAACAGCTTGTTCAAGGTAAAATTCTGCGAAGCATAAACCGGACGAGCGGCCGACAAGATTCCTATACCTCCCCCTGCCGGGTTCAGCAATACCTGCTCACCACCCGAAACACTTTTAATGTCAAATTGCAAAAAATCACAGGTTGCCCCAACAAACAATGGTAAATGCCTGCTTGACAAACCCATTACATCTGCAGTTGTCAGAATCTGCTCATTGGTCCAGGCTGATGGGCTTGCGTGACCGGTAAAGTCGACTAAGAGCATTCCTGAACGCAACAAGTTTTGAAAACGATTTTTAGCCAAAGGATAAGATTCACCACTGGCTGTGATTTCCTGAGAATAGGCATCAAGATAGATTTTACTGACCTGAAACGCCGGATAAGACCTCGTCACAGAAGCGGCCACGCTATCAGCCTGGGTCATGTGTAAAGCTGCATCACCATCATCGGCCAGAAAGCAAATCTGATTTTTCCAACTTCCCTTATCCTTGTTCTGCATATAGCCAATCGTCTTATCCACAACATCATTTGCCTGGTCGAGAGTTGAAACCGGGAATCGGCCGATACCAATATCAAGCAAGTCCGAAGGCACCTGAGTCCCCTCATTATCACCCAACAATCCAAAATAATCATCCGTAACGTACGACAAAGTTGTAACAAATGAATTTTCAGCCTGGTAGGTCAAAATTAAATTATCGCCCGAGTTGGGCAGGATTTTTCTGTTATCGAAAGAACCTCTGCCAAAAAGAAGTAGATACCTGGGCATATTGTCAGTATCATTTGCAGATATTGCTCTATCATACAACATTTTCATCATCCACCGATAGGCAGTAGCATCGGGCGCTCCGGAAGAAAACTCATTGTAAACCTGTTCTGTAGTTACCACTTCTACCGTCAACTTATCAATATCTCGATGCGCTTGTGCAAGCCGCTCCGCCTGCAATAAAAAATCAGGATGAGTCAGGACAACCATATTTGCCGGCGCAAGAGCATGAAGATTCTGGTTGGGAACAACACCTATCACCTCCGGTTTGGGGAATGTAGAGGCAGCCGTTACATCAATTGCCATATACCTCACATCATCGTTTGCGGATTCCACAAATGAAACTACTCCCGCATTATTATCCGCAATAATCTTTTTAATAGTCGATGGATCAGTTACATCCCAAACCTGAACATTTGCTGACGCATCGGTCAATTGAAAAGAATTAAATGAATTCGCACCTAAAAAGTCCATGTTTTGAAACGGCATAACCGAACCGCTCATTTTCAGTTTGCGACGAGCATTTACTTCCAGATAATTTAGATAACCAACCGAAGTGGTGGTGGGTCGATCGTAAGTCAAATTAAAAGTAAGATTATCACTTGAAGGCGCATAAGAATAAGTGTTAGTATTCCCTCTTGCCTGCTCATAAAAATCAGTTGAAGATTTGGCCGACACTGGCAATGATTTTGCCTGTCCACCATTGAGTGAAAGTGAGAAATTTGAATTCACCACTGAACTGGCTGCCACATCTAATTTTACACTCGCTGTACTGCCCGGAACGATGTTTGGGAAAGAAAACGGGACACTTATTGAAGTTCCATCCAAGAATCGCTCACCATAAAACTCCCTTCCCGAGCCAACTCCGGCATCGATGCCAATAATATTAAGTAAGTCCTTTTCATACACTTTATAATCAAGAAACTCAGTTATTGTATTTACTTTTTGAGTTCCCGGCAAGACCTTGGCTTTATCCAGTATCCTCTTTCCAACACCGGCATCCGAGCTAACAAAATAGTACCCATATTGCGAATAAGAATTCCCCTGATGCGTAAAAACAGATTGACTTTTATCGTACGTCCATCGATTAATTCCCTGAGCGTAAAACAAAATATAATCGCCCGCATTGAATACACCATCGCTACCTTTTTCCATCCAAATAGCAAGTTCAGGTAAATCGTCCTGCTTTGGCAATGAAAAATCTTGCTCAAGCACCGCTCCACCATATCCGAAGACCCTAACATTGGCAGGATGAATACCCATTGAATTTAAATCTTCAAAGGTCAATTTATAAATTCCGGTATCTTTCACCTTCACCTTTACAAATTTACCTTGCGATAAAACCGATTTGGAAGCGTAGGCATGGCGAGTAACCGCCACGGCCTTTTGAGGCATGGCCATTTTTGTCACCTGCAAGTCGAACGACATAAGTTTTTGCAGCCGCCCCCCGGTTTTTATAAATGGGAAAACAGTAATATCGAGAAAGGAAGTAGTTGATTGTTCCAAAACACTGGTGCTGACTTCGACAGTTGAAGGAACTGATTTACCTTCAAAAAAAGCTGATTCCTGAGTGGTGAGTGGAGAGAAAACAGGATTTCGTACCTCTACAAGATACGAAAAAGCTTTATCGCATTGAAAACGTTGATTAAAATAAGGCAACCTGTTTTCTTTAGGGTATTGGGCACCCGTAAAAGAAAGAACATGGATGGAGTTTGAATTTATCGTCCATTTCACAATCCCATCCCATGCCATCGAATACGAAGTAATCTGAGTTGTTTGCGAACTCAAGGTTGAAACAAACAAGCAAAGAAATGCCAGAAGTACCGTTTTATAGTTCATGGAAAATGAATTCATTTTTACGAAAGAAGGAAAGATAACTCAGGCATTCAATAGCTAGAAAAAAACGACTGAGTTTACTTCACATTAAAATCAAACATCTTTTTGTCAAAGATATAGCCTTCCAACCGATCGCCGATCGCTACCTTTCCAACTCCAACAGGCGTACCGGTAAATAAAATATCACCAATCTTTATGGTAAAGAAACGGCTGATATAACTAACAAGTTCAGATATGGGAAAAATCATATCTTTCGAATTGCCCTGCTGGACAGTTACACCGTTGATATCCAAACGAAAAGGTATATTTTGCACATCTCCCAATTCACTTACCGGCAAAAAATCGCCAATAACGGCCGAATTGTCAAATGCTTTTGATATTTCCCATGGTTTACCTTCTGCCTTAAGTTTCCGTTGCAAATCGCGAGCAGTAAAATCAACTCCTAAGCCAATTTCTGCATAATATCTGTGTGAAAATTTCTCATCTATATTTTTACCCAGACGATTAAACCGTACAATCAATTCGGTTTCATAATGCAATTCTTCGCTAAAATCGGGAATAAAAAAAGGCTTGTTGTTTTTCAACAATGCCGAATCGGGTTTCATAAAAACGATGGGATCTACAGATGCAGAGCTATTCAATTCTTTGATATGCTCTGAATAATTTTGACCAATAGCAAATATTTTCATTTTGATGATTGTTGTTTGAGATTCGAAATTCGCTTCTTTTCATCCTCTTTGATAGCATTTAATCTATTAAACATAACTGCTAAATGCGCATAAATAGATGTATTCTGAACAATTACATTTTCGGGCACCCGGATACGAAATGGAGTAAAATTCCAAATGGCCTGAATTCCACCGGCTATCATTATTTCTGATACCATTTGGGCTTTATCAACCGGAACAGTGAGTACCCCAATATTTATTCCTGTTTGGCGTTGAAGTTCCACGAAACGATCGAGATGATGAATAGGAACGCGGTTAATGCTTGTACCGGTCAATTCGTATTTCACGTCAAAACCAGCTACGATTTCTAATCCAAACTGTTCCAATCCATTATCGTGCATCAAAGCACCACCAAGACTACCCACACCAAACAAAAAAGCCTTGTGTGAGTTGGTAAAGCCCAAAAATTCCTCGAGAATACCAACCAGCTCCTTCACATCGTACCCCACACGAGTTCGACCCGCTATGTTCACATAAGACAGATCTTTTGCAACCATTGAGGCATCAACTGCTATATTTTTAGCAATTTGAGTGGAAGAAAGATATAGTTCACCCTCTTTAAGAACTAATTGAGCATAAGCCAAATACCATGGCAAGCGTCTTAAAGTTGGTTCAGGAACTTTGAATTGAACCGTATTATGATTATTGAACATTATGTAGGTGTGATTAATTTTAAAACTTACAAAAATAATCATTTTTTCGAAACGCTTGTCCAATACAGCAATATAAAATAAAACGAATAATTATTTTAGCCAAATCCAACATCTATTATTCAGCTAAATTGATTAACTTTGCATGTTTATATTCAAAAAATACGAAACCCACCAACAACATCGTTATTTACTTATTATCAATATATTATGGAGTACAACTTTAGTGAAATTGAGCAGAAATGGCAGGCTAATTGGAAGAAAAACAATACCTATAAAACAGAAATTGATCAAAACAAACCAAAATTTTATGTTTTGGATATGTTTCCCTATCCTTCGGGAGCAGGTCTACATGTTGGTCATCCGCTGGGATACATTGCTTCGGACATTTTCAGCCGCTACAAACGCTTAAAAGGATTTAATGTACTTCACCCAATGGGTTATGATGCCTATGGTTTACCGGCAGAGCAATATGCTATTCAAACCGGTCAACACCCGGCAGTTACCACCAAGAAAAACATTGCACGCTATCGTGAGCAATTAGACAAGATCGGTTTTTGCTACGATTGGAGCCGTGAAATAAGAACATGCGAACCAGATTATTACAAATGGACTCAATGGGCATTTATCCAGATGTTCAACCATTATTTCGATACTAAATTACAAAAAGCACAATCAATAGCTTCGTTGATAAAAGCTTTCGAAAAGTCGGGAACAGCTGGCATTGAAGCTTCATGCACCGAGGAAATGATTTTCACTGCCGAAGAATGGAAATCGAAAACCGAGAAAGATCAGCAAGAGGTACTACTGAACTATCGTATTGCTTATCTGGCAGACTTGAAAGTGAACTGGTGTCCGGCGCTTGGAACTGTTTTGGCCAACGACGAAGTAAGTGAAGGTGTTTCCGTTCGTGGTGGACATACTGTAGAACAACGTGTTATGCGCCAATGGAGTTTGCGCGTTTCAGCTTACGCACAACGATTACTGGACGGTTTGGGAACTGTGGAATGGACGGATTCATTGAAAGAAACACAAAAGAATTGGATTGGACGCTCCGAAGGGGCTGAGATGACATTCAATATTAAAGGTCAGGATTTCAATTTTGAGGTTTTCACCACACGTGCCGACACTATTTATGGTGTAACTTTCATGGTTTTAGCACCCGAGAGTGAATTGGTAAAACAACTGACAACCGCAGAACAAGCTACTGAGGTTGAAAATTATGTTGCAGCCACAAAAAAACGTACTGAGCGTGAGCGTATTGCCGACCGCAGAGTATCGGGTGTTTTCTCCGGGTCGTACGCTATCAATCCTGTAAGCGGAACAGAAATTCCAATCTGGATCAGTGACTATGTATTGGCCGGCTATGGTACGGGCGCCATCATGGCTGTTCCTGCTCACGATAGTCGCGACTACGCTTTTGCAAAGCACTTTCATCTACCGATTATTCCATTAATTGAAGGTTGTGATGTAAGCGAAGAAAGTTTAGACGCAAAAGAAGGAATCATGATGAATTCCGGATTTTTGAACGGACTTACTGTAAAAGAAGCCATTGCGAAAGCAAAAGAATATATTTCGGAGAAAGGAATTGGACGTGTGAAAGTGAATTTCCGCTTACGCGATGCCATTTTCAGCCGTCAACGTTACTGGGGTGAGCCGTTTCCGGTTTACTACAAAGATGACATGCCTTATATGCTCGACGAAAGCCGTTTGCCACTCGAATTACCCGAAATAGATAAATTCCTTCCAACCGAAAAAGGCGAGCCACCACTGGGTCGTGCCAAAAACTGGACAAACGAAGAAGGTTTTCCATTGGAATTCTGCACCATGCCCGGTTTTGCGGGTTCATCGGCCTACTATTTGCGCTACATGGATCCAAAAAACGACAAAGCATTGGTTAGCACAGAAGCAAACCAATATTGGAGAAATGTGGATTTGTACATCGGAGGCACCGAACATGCTACCGGTCACTTGGTTTACAGCCGTTTCTGGAACAAATTCTTATTTGATCTGGAGTTGATTTGTGAAGATGAACCATTCAAAAAACTGGTTAATCAGGGGATGATTCAGGGACGTAGTAATTTTGTGTATCGTATTAAAGACACGAATACTTTCGTATCGCTAAATTTGAAAGATCAATATGAAACAACACAACTTCATGTGGATGTGAATATAGTTTCGAACGACGTACTTGATATTGAAAAATTTAAAAATTGGTTGCCCGACTATGCCAATGCCGAATTTATATTGGAAGATGGAAAATATATATGCGGTTGGGCAGTTGAGAAAATGTCAAAATCGATGTACAATGTTGTAAATCCTGACGACATCGTTGTGAGATATGGAGCTGACACGCTTCGCTTGTACGAAATGTTCCTCGGACCATTGGAGCAATCAAAACCCTGGGATACCAACGGTATTGATGGCGTTCATCGATTCCTGAAACGTTTGTGGACCTTGTTCTACAAAGAAGAGAACTTTATTGTGACCGACGAAGCTCCTTCAGCTGAAGAATTGAAAATTTTGCACAAAACGATCAAGAAAATCACCTTCGACATCGAAAATTTTTCTTACAACACATCGGTTTCGGCCTTCATGATTTGTGTAAATGAGCTTTTCGCATTGAAATGCTACAAGAAAGCTATTCTTGAGCCGTTGGTAATTTTACTTGCTCCATTTGCACCACATATCTCCGAAGAATTATATCAGGCATTGGGAAATAATGAGAGCGTTTGTGATGCAACTTTTCCTGTCTGCAACGAAGACTATCTGAAAGAAACATCTGTAAAATACCCTATCTCGTTCAACGGCAAGGTGCGTTTCATGCTGGAACTTCCTGCGGATATGAGCAAAGAAGAGGTTGAAAAAACAGCTTTGGCAAACGAACAAACAATTAAGCAGTTAGACGGTAAAGCACCTAAGAAAATAATTGTTGTTCCCGGAAAAATTGTAAATATAGTTATATAATCTCTACACTAAAAAGGGAAATTGAATAACAACTATGTAAATTTATGGGAACTCAAAATAACAATATAAAAGGCAAAACAAACTTGAGCCACCTCCAGAACGTCAAGGGCAGTGTCAAAAAAATGGGCAAGCAAACCTGGATTGACATCCGCGAATACATTTTCATTGCATTCGGGTTATTTTTATATGCCGGTGCCTGGAAAGCCTTTTTATTGCCCCATCAAATTACTGGTGGGGGCGTAACAGGTGTGGGCGCGTTGGTTTATTATGCTACAGGACTTCCGATATCTATCACTTACTTTTCAATCAATGCAGTTTTATTATTAATTGCTATTAAAGCTATCGGCTTAAAATTTAGCCTCCGAACCATTTACGGTGTTGCAATAATGACTTTTTACTTTTCAGTTCTTCCTCAGGCCGTGGCAGGTACGTTTGTTGGTAAGGACGACAACTTTATGGCATGCGTCATCGGCGGATTACTTTCGGGGGCAGGGATTGGTATTGTTTTTTTAGCTAATGGTAGTTCAGGAGGTACCGATATAATTGCCAAAGTGGTAAACAAGTATCGAAACATAACTTTAGGTAGAATTCTGCTTTATTGCGATGTGTTGATTATCTGTTCTTCGTATTTTCTTAAATTTGGGAGTATCGAGCGAATCGTTTATGGACTTACAGCAATGGCAATCACCACTATAGCAGTAGATATGGTTATTAATGGTGTTCGTCAGTCGGTTCAGTTTTTTATTTTTTCGAAGGAATACGAGCAAATTGCAACCCGAATAAATATTGATGTACATCGGGGGGTCACTATTTTGGACGGTATGGGTTGGTACTCTAAAGAACCGGTGAAAGTAATTACGGTAGTAGCCAGAAAGAACGAATCAATTAAAATTTTTCGCATCGTAAAAGACATTGATCCGAACGCCTTTATTTCGCAATCGTCTGCCATAGGTGTTTACGGCGAAGGTTTTGATATTATAAAAGGGAAATAAGATGCGTCTTATTTCCCTTTTAAATCTTCTATTTTTAATAAGTTTCCTGGAAGCAACTTTCAAAACCGACTTGTTACTATTTACTTGTTACTACTTCTCCAACTAATTTCAGCATCTTTTCTTCGCGCAGACTAATGGTAAACATATCCATCACACGCTGACGAGCAGCTTTTCCTGAGTCCATTTTCAAAGCCTCCAGAATACCTTTTTCCAATTCTTCTACTTTGCGTTGTTTTACAATAACACCCGTATCGCCAATTGCATCGGGTATTCCATTGATATTGGAACCTACGGGGATGCACTCCAACAACATAGCTTCACTTAGCGTATTAGGCATTCCTTCGGTAATGGAAGCCTGTACAAACACTTTGGCTTCGTTGTATTTTTGATTTAAAATTTCCTGAGGGCAAAACGAAGGAATGATTTGAAGATTTGGAATTTGCGAAGGATGATAATTTTCTTCCGTCCAATTCAAGTAGTTAGGGTTCAAGCCAATCAATACAAATTTCAACTCAGGATTGCGTGCTGCCGCCTGAATAAACAAATCATAGCCTTTATTGTAAAAGTCACCTTCCTGATGCATTGTGCCAACAGTTAGGATCAGATTATCAACCTTCTGAATAGACATGGTACGTTCAAACAGCGAAGAGTCGATTCCATTATACACAATCTCAGTCCTGGTTTTTAAACCGGACACATAATGTTGAATACCATCAATATGTGGTTGTTCATGATTATAATAATGATTTTCATGATATATCAACGATTTATGATTGGCAATGATTAAGCTGGTATTGCGTAAAGCAAATTTCACGCAAAAACCACGAAACTTCTTCCGATAAACTCCTTTCTTCAACTCCGGATAACAAACCGCCTCTTGACCACCAATTAAGATAATAGATTTTTTGCCTGTGAGTTTTCCGACTAAAGCCATAATCGCTGAGTGATAGTCGGCAAACCATGAAACAAAAATAACATCGCGGCGAAATGCATTGGAAAGCAAGTAGAAAAATAATTCTATTATTTTGAATCCAAAAATCAGTTTACTATTATTTTGAAGCATCAAGAATGGCTTCACATCATATTCTTTTTCCAGAATTTGCTGATCGCCACGAATAAATGATGAATTAGCCGGTTTTATATAAATAATGCGTGTTTTATTTTTCATATAATACATTAATTGTGAGACGATAGAGTGTAAATTCTATGAAGGAAATTCACTATCACTTTATTTTTCTAAATTGCTCACAAAAGTAACAAATCATTTCCAAAAGCTACCACATCTGTGCAAATTCCATTCATTTGTTCATTGTATAATAAATTAAAAAACACGGATTTACAAAGCTGAGATTGAAAAAACCCTTAATATAAGCTACAAAACGGCCTTTAAGGCATTAACTATGAAAAGATTATCGTATCTTTGATGTTCAAATTTCAACACACAATATGAAAATTTTAATCACCGGACATTCGGGATTTATTGGCAGTTATTTGCAAAAGAAACTTGAGAAAACTGAGCACGAATTGATATTGGTGGACATTGCCAATGGAACAAACATTTGTGATTGGCAACAAGTTAAGCACTATGAAGGAATGGATGTTATCGTACATCTGGCCAATTTATCATTTGTTCCTGCATCGTACGAACAGCCAAAGAGATTTTACGAAACCAATTATTTGAGCACCTTGAATATGTTGGAATTGTGCAGACTAAACAATGCAAAAATGGTATTTTTCAGTTCGTATATCTACGGACACCCACAATATCAACCCATCGACGAAAATCATCCTACGCAGGCATTCAATCCGTATGCTCAGACGAAAGTCATTTGTGAAAGCATGTGTGAAGGTTACAATCGCGATTTTAAGGTTCCAATAACTATTTTTCGCCCATTTAATATTTATGGAACCGGTCAAAATCCGGATTTCCTGATTCCAAGTATCATTCAGCAAGCAAAAACGGGTAAGATTGTAATTAAAGACGACCGTCCGAAGCGCGATTATATTCACGTGGAGGATATTGTTGATGCCATTTTTACTGCCATTGAAACGAAAAACACGGATAAGTCCATCCAAAAGTTCAATTTGGGAAGCGGCGTCAGTTATTCGGTAAAAGAAATTGTGGACATGGTTCGTGAACTTTTCGACACAGAAATTGAGTATATTTGCACCCACGAAATACGCCCAAATGATGTAATGGATACGATTGCAGATATTTCCAAAATTCAAAATGAATTACACTGGAAACCAAGCATATCCATTTTAGAAGGATTAAAAAAAATGGTTTCGGAATAAAAAATCAATTCGATAAAAATAATATACTGCTCTATTTGGGCAGCTCAGAACAAACTCATAAGCATGAAAAACATTTTAGTTACCGGAGCTGGTGGATTTATCGGCTCTCACCTTACCGAATTATTAGTAGAAAAAGGTTACAATGTAAAAGCCTTTGTACACTACAACTCGTGGAACAAATGGGGTTGGTTAGACACCAGCCTGGCCAAAAATAAAGTGGAAATTATTACCGGTGACATACGCGACTACGATTCTGTTTTTGCGGCCATGCAAGGTTGCGACTCTGTTTTTCATTTGGCTGCACTCATTGGCATACCTTACTCCTACGTATCGCCCCAAGCCTATATCAAAACCAATATCGATGGCACTTACAACGTATTGCAAGCTGCCCGTCAGCTTGGCATCGAAAAAGTAATGGTGACCTCCACCAGCGAAACTTACGGTACTGCACAATACGTGCCTATTGACGAGTTGCATCCAATGGTTGGACAATCGCCCTACTCGGCCACTAAAATATCAGCCGATCAACTATCGATCAGCTATTTCAAATCATTTGATTTACCGGTAAAAATTGTTCGTCCGTTCAATACTTATGGACCTCGCCAATCGGCAAGAGCCATTATACCTACTGTAATTTCGCAGATTTTAAATGGGCAAACGGATTTGAAACTTGGAAATCTAAGTCCGACGAGAGATTTGACTTTTGTAAAGGATACAGCTAACGGATTTTACGAAATTGCCTGTGCTGACGGACTGTTTGGTGAAATAACCAATATCGGTATGAGCGAAGAAATAACCATTGGTAATTTGGTGCAACTGATTGCCGACTTAATTGGCAAAAAAGTAGAAATCATATCTGATGAGCAACGTATTCGTCCGGATAAAAGTGAGGTAGAAAGACTATTTTGTGACAACACAAAAATAATTTCAAACACCAGTTGGAAACCCTACTACACGCTTGAAAGCGGTTTGAAAGAAACTATCGACTGGATCAGTAACAATCTTTCTTATTTTAAATCAGATATTTACAATGTCTAAAAGAGCAGTAATTTTAGCCGGCGGAAAAGGCACGCGATTGAAACCTTACACCATCAGCTTGCCAAAACCATTGGTTCCCATTGGCGATTTACCTATTCTGGAAATAATTATCCGCAAGTTGACAAAATGTGGTTTTGATCATATCACTATCACTGTCAACCACATGGCAGAAATTATCCGCGCCTATTGCGGTGATGGCAGTAAGTGGGGAACGCATATCGATTATTCGCTGGAAGACAAGCCTTTAAGCACTATGGGACCGCTAAAACTTATCAGCGATTTGCCAGATAACTTTTTGGTAATGAATGGTGATGTATTGACAGATCTTGATTTTGAAGCATTTTACGAAGAACATGTAAATGCCGGGAACATATTTACAATTTCGGCTTATTCCAGAGATCAAAAGGTTGATTACGGTGTACTGGAACTCGGAAGTGATAACAAATTGGTAAACTTTGTTGAGAAGCCAACAACACGTTATAATGTAAGCATGGGAGTTTACATGGCTAATAAACAAATACTTGACTACATTCCAGCTAATCAACTATATGGTTTTGACCACCTAATGTTGGATTTAATTAAATTCAACCATCCTGCAACAGTAAAAATTCATGATGGCTATTGGCTCGACATTGGCAGACCGGATGACTACGAAAAAGCTTGTAACGATTTTGATGAGAATAAATTTTTGTTCTAAAGCTTCATCCGAAGCAGTTTCAAAACTAATTGAAAATTAAACAACTACCTATGTCAGGGTTTACTGCAATTATCTGCAAAAAAAAATTAATTCCTTCACCCCTCACATTTAGAGATAAAAATGTGTATGGGCAGGAAAGTCGTTTCCAAACGAAGTACATCGACGCTGAAAAATACCGGATAGAACATTTCACGCACAACAAGTTTGAACATGACAAAACCCTGAAGGAAGATGAGCAGTTTGTTATTGGCATTGAGGGTGTGATACTAAACCTCAGCGAACTGGCAATATCAACCCAACAAACTGACATTTACAATATCATAAAGCAACTGTTTATTGCTAAATGCAACGATTTTATTCATTCATTGAAAGGTGAATTTGTTGGCTTTATATATTCAAAAACAGATGACAAATGGGTAATATTTTCCAATCCCACCGGCACAAAGCGCCTGTTCTATTTTCAAAATGAGGATTATTTGCTTTTCTCGTCCGACGTGCGGGAGCTGACTGACTTATGCCATAAGCTTTTGATACCCATCACCCTCGACACGAACGGGGCTTATTTGATGCTTACCTACGGTTATATGCTCGAAGATACTACTTTGGTATCTGAAATAAAACGTGTAGCGCCGGGTACCATGCTTGTTTTTGAGAAAGGGAAATTGACAGTTGAAAGCTATTTCAATTTATCGAGTATCGAAAAAACGACCGATACAAAAGAGCAAGTTATAGAAAAAATGGACGAGTTGTTCTCGAAAGCTGTTCGCTTTGAATTCGAAAAAGATAAAGAATATAATTACAAACATATTGCTACGCTCAGCGGTGGTTTGGATTCGCGAATGACCGTACTGGTTGCCAATAAGTTGGGTTACAAGGAACAATTAAACTTCACGTTCTCCCAATCGAATTATTTGGATGAAATGATTCCAAAGAAGATTGCATCGGATTACGCGCATGAATTTCTGTTTCAATCGCTAGACAATGGTAATTACCTGAAAGACATCGATAAAACCATCTATTATAATGATGGTTTGATTCTTTACTCAGGTTCTAGCCATGTGCTGAAATCGATAGAAAATATAAATTTCGACAAATACGGGCTAATACATACCGGGTTGATTGGCGATGCAGTAATAGGATCGTTTCTTTCGCAACCATTTGTGATACAACCTACTATTTACTCGGGGGCTTATTCCACCAAATTGATTGCTAAAATAACACCCTATCTGCAAGCAATAGTTGATAAATATCCATCGGAAGAATTGTTTAAATTCTATGGGAGAGGATTTTTGGCGGCTACCAATGGTAATTTCTATTTTGATATATTCACACAGGCAGTTACTCCTTTTCTTGATTTGGAGTTTTTGTCGTATTGCTACTCAATTCCTGATGAATGGAAGTACAAGCATAAGATTTATTTGGAATGGATTGCGAAAAAGCACCCTGAGTTTGCCAAGTACCAATGGGAAAAAACAGGTGTTTCACCGCTTAAATCAAATAATTACAAGAAATATTTTGATTTGAATTATTATCAACGCATGAAGTTGAAATTCTTCGACAAGCTATCGAAGAAAATGAATTCGGGTATGAACCCATTCGACAATTGGTTTGCTAAAAATCCGGATCTGCAACTTACTTTCTCCAGCTATTTTGAAGAAAACATTGCGTTATTATCCGATAAACCGGACTTAAAAAAGGACTGCGAATATTTATTTGCCGAAGGCAATACGAATGAAAGATTGCAGGTTCTTACGCTCCTTGGGGCTATAAAACTGCATTTCACGCAACAAAACAACACGAAACAGAAGTAATGGGTGATGAATTAAAAACCAAGATGCTCAAAGCATTAACCTGGGTATCGATTGATAAGTTTGGACAACAACTAGCCCAATTATTTATTGGAATTATACTGGCCAGATTGTTAACTCCTCACGATTACGGATTAATCGGCGTGTTAATGATCTTCATTGCGCTGTCTTCGGTACTGATTGATGGGGGGTTTGGGCAAGCTTTGATCAGAAAACAAGATGCAACACCAACTGATTTTAGTACAATTTTCTACCTAAACCTGTCTATTTCAGTACTACTTTACATCGTCCTTTTCTTTTCGGCTCCATTCATCGCGAGTTTTTTCTCACAGCCACAACTCGTTAAGATATCGCGGGTTTTATTTCTAACCATATTATTTTACGCCATCTATTTTGTTCAATATGTGGTGCTAAACAAAAAACTGGATTTTAGAACGCTTGCGTTGATAAACATTTCCAGCGTTGTAGTCAGTGGAACATTGGGTATTGTTTTGGCATTCAATGGTTATGGTGTATGGGCGTTGGTGTGGCAACAAATAGCAAGTCAACTGATGCGTGCTATTTTATTCCCCATCTTAGTCCATTGGCGACCAATAAAACATTTTTCATTTCAGGTGATAAAAGACTTTTGGAATTTCTCCATTCATATGCTTGGATCCACCTCACTGAACGTAATTTTCAATCATATTTACACCATTTTGCTGGGACGTTTTTACCCTTTCCAGCAAGTAGGATATTACGCGCAAGCAAATAAATTGAACGAAACGGTAAACACTGCCTCTCAGCAAATTTTATTGAGTGGAACATACCCTTTATTAGTTCAAATTCAAAATGATACCGAGCGTCTGACACGTATTTTTCGCAAGCTAACGAAGTCTGTTTCCTTACTCGTATTTCCACTGACCATTGTTCTTATTGCTATTGCAAAACCCTTTATTCTTGTTTTGATTAAAGAACAATGGCTTTCCTCAGTAATCCTTTTTCAATTACTGCTAACTGCCAATATTTTCGGACCATTGTATAGCTTGAATATTAGTGTGCTCAATGCCAGAGGAGAGTCGAAAAAAACATTGAGAATCGAATTGCTAAAAAAAGCGCTTATCCTTATTTCGGTGGTTCTTTGTTTTCAATATGGAATAAGCAGCATGCTTATCGGACTTATCATCGCCACCTACCTTTCTTATTTTATATCCATCGTTTACATAAGAAAGGTATTGGATTTAAAACTATGTTCTCAATTTTCGGACATACTTCCAAATCTGTTGCTAAGTATCCTGTTGGGAGGAGTTACAGCTATTTTTTCGTATGTATCCATAAGTAGTAATCTACTGTTAGTAAGCATACAAATCGCGACTGCGGGAATTATGTATCTACTAATGGTTCGATTTATTTACCCCGAAATCTTTTTCAATGCGTTGAATTTTATACGCGAAAAAATTGGATACGCGTTGTCTGTCATCAAAAAATAAATACCTGCATTTATCTTTACTTCTTGATAATGGGGAAGATAAAACTTTTGATTATACCAAATACAGAGCGTATTTTCCAAATAATTTTTTTCAGCCCAAAATTAGTAATGGATTGAGTAAAATCTTTTCGGGCACCCATATAGTCACGGCGAACCAGCTTAAAGTTTCCTGAATGACAATAATTTACAATAAGTCTTTTTTGAAAATGGTGTTGAATCTTTGGTTCTGTAATTCCCAACGATTGAAAGAACGGCTCATCCTGCTGACAAAGATACAGAGCCTGTTGATACACTCCCTCGATCATTTGAATGGTGTAGGTTTTTGTCACCTGGTTGGGTGATACGCGCCATTTACCGACCGGTTCATCCACAAACGTAAATGTGCCGAGAAGTGATAATTCCTGCCAGGTAGGCAAGTCGACCAAAGGTAAATTAAACTTTTGAACAAAACCGCCTATTTGTACCAAAGCTGTTTTGCGAATTAAAACGGTAAGTGCGGGTATGTAATTAGAGAAAAGTAATTCTTTAAGTGCCGCTTTTACAGGCGTATTTGTAAAGATGTTGGCTTCATATTTCAAATTTGGATACAAGCCATAGTTTTCCGACAAATCAATCGAAACCCCATAGGCCTTTCCCCACGATAAAACGGCATTATCATCAGCTTCCAGGGTTTGTGTCTGTTGAGCTAATTTTTGGGGTAGCCACACATCATCACCTTCAAGAACTGCAATATATTTACCGTTCGATTGTCCCAACGCAAAATTATAAGTCTCGGCTAAACGAAAAATACCTACATTTTTTTGTGTAAAAACCCTTATCCGCGAGTCTTGTTCCGCAAATGAGTGAGCAATCTGCAAAGTATTATCCGTACTTCCATCATCCACAACTATCATTTCCCAGCTTGAGAACGTCTGCGCCTGAGCAGAGCGAATACAGTCGGCTAAATACTTTTCGTGGTTGTAGGTAGGCGTTATAATCGAAACTAAAGGCATGTTCATTGTCGGGCAGGTTTAGCTACGGTGGCAATATGTTTATAACGGGCATCGCTCAATATTCCGAACGTAAGGTTAATAAACAATTTTTCTTTCCAACTTTTGCAAGGTCTGATACATTCATGAATAAGCAATTCATAACCTTGTTCCTGATACATTCTGGCAGCACTTTTATACGTAAAAAAGCGGATGTGCGTGTCGTCCAAAATACCGCCCTCCGGCTTATACCGAAAATCTTTGCGCCAAACTATTTCGGTAATGAGATTATCTATATATCTGAAATTAGGGATGGATGAAACAACCACACCGGTATCTGACAGCAAGCTCTTTACCATCCGAAGGGTATCCCAGGGTGCGTAAATATGCTCCAACACATCGTTAAAAACAACGCAATCGAAATAGTTTTTAGGTAGTTCTGCAAAAAAATCATTAAAATCGCCCACAAAAATACGGTCGCAAATTGCCCTTGCTTTTTCACCGGCTTCGGGATTAATTTCCACTCCCCAAACTTCACGGTCGGATCGTTGTTTTAAGGCGGAACAAAAAATTCCCGCACCACAACCAACTTCTAAAATTCTTACTGCTGTATCAGGAATATATTTAAGCATATCCAATCGGTCATTAAAATAATAACCGTTCAGATTTTTCATATTTTCGGGAGATTTTTCCATTTCTAATTATTAGTATTTAAATAATTGATTATTTCACTTACCGCTTGCGCCGAGGCACTTCCTTTTCCGTACAAATCCATACTAAAATCTGATTGCTTTGTACTTAAAACTTCGTAGGCCGATTTCAATTTTCCCAGGTCGCTCCCCACTAGAATATTGAACCCATTGTCAACCAGCTCTACCCATTCGGTTTGTTCGCGAAGAGTGATACAATGTTTGCCAAAGAAGAAGGCTTCCTTTTGCACTCCACCACTATCGGTTATCACCATCTCGCACGATTTCAATAGCATTATCATATCAAAATAACCTACCGGATCAATGAGTTTAAACTCCGGGATAATATTTTGCTGTGCCAGAATATGGCGTGTGCGTGGGTGAATAGGCACCACAACGGGAGTTTCACGGTTTATTTCATTCAAGCCGGCAATGATATTTCGTAGATTTTCGGGCGAATCGGTATTTTCCTGACGATGAATAGTTGCTAAAATAAACGAAGGCAAGTCAATGGTTTTCAATACCGTTGATTTTTCTTCGGCTTTAGCAGCGTAGAAAATAGCCGCATCCTGCATCACATCACCGTTTTTTATGATTTTGACCGGCAAATTATCAAAACCTTCGCGTTGAAGATTTTTTACAGCCGTGTCGGTTGGGCAAAAAAGAACATTAGAAATACGATCGGTCAGAATCCGGTTTATTTCCTCCGGCATTTGCATGTTGAACGAACGCAGTCCGGCCTCAACATGAACCAGTGGTATGTGTAATTTAGCCGCTGCCAATGCTCCTGCAAGTGTCGAATTAGTATCACCAAACACCAAAACGGCATCCGGTTTTTCTTTTATAAGAATTTCTTCAATACCTTCGAGCATTCGTCCGGTCATAGCACCATGCGTTAAGCCATTAATATCAAGTTGATATACCGGTTTGGGAATTTCCATTTCGTCGAAAAAAACTTCGGACATGTTTGTATCGAAATGTTGACCGGTGTGAATAATCAGCTCTTCTACACCCAACAACTTAAACTGACGGCTCAAAGTGGCTGCCTTTACGAACTGAGGTCGAGCTCCTACAATGGTTATAATTTTTTTCATCGTTTATTTATTCTAAACTGTCTTTACTTCTTTCCAAATCCATCTAACAAACCTGCAAGTTCACCTGTAAGCGAACGACGCGAAAATCGCTCTACCGACTCCGATTGAACGCTAAGCGTATCATTTTTATACCGGTTATAATAATTTTGAATCGCTTTCTTAGTTTCCTGCTCATCTGCAAAATCGACCATTATACCTGCACTCGTTTCGTTCAATACCACTGCAGCATCACCATCAGTTGGACCAACAGCCAGAATCGGACGTTTGGCAGCCAGGTATTCAAAGAACTTACCAGTCAGAATGCCTTTTGCATTGCCCGATTGGTTGATTAGCAACATCAACACTTGCGAAGTGTTTTGCTTGGCAATGGCTTCTGAATGCGACAGATAATCAATTTTCAGCAGTTGCTCCTGCAATCCATAGCTTTGAATATCTTGCAGCACCGAATAATCGACCTTTCCAACTAACTGGATTTGTAAATCTTTCTTGAAATCGTTATTCTCTGCACATATTTCACTCAACACTTTCCAAACAGTTCGGGGGTTTCGGGCTGCATTAAGCGTCCCAATATGGGAGATGGAGAATTTAGCATCCAACGCCAACGTACCAACCTGCACATCCGATTCGTCGTAACCATTCGTAATTACCTGAAGTTTCCTGGGTTTCATCGGAGCAAACTCCTCTTCCATCCCACGCGAAACGACCAGAACCGTATCGGCATTTTGAAGTACCTCTCTCTCCAGTTTATGATGAATTTTATCAGCAAGCCAGGTCAAATTCAGATCTTTATAAAAATCGATATTTGTCCATGGATCACGAAAATCAGCTACCCATGGCAATGAAGGAAATTTTCTTTTCAATCCCAGCCCGATCAGGTGCATCGAATGCGGAGGTCCGGTGGTAATAACAGCATCAACCGGATTTTCCTTCAGATAATCGCTTAGAAAACCCACCGAAGGTTTAATCCAGAAGCGGCGCGGATCCGGAATCAGAAAGTTGCCACGAATCCAAATGGAGAGTTTGTCTTTCCACCCTTGTTTTTTATTTTCCGAAATGAAACCGGCGTTGATTGCTTGATTTTTCTTCCCGGTAAGATTTCGATACACATTATACGGTTCCCAAATCGGGGTCTTTAGAACCGTAATATCAGCAGGAATATCTTTTTCAAATGAGTGATCTATAGATGGATATTCCGGATTTTCGGGGCTGTAAATGATAGGTTCCCATCCATATTGACGCAGGTATTTGGTAAATTTAACCCAACGCTGCACTCCCGCTCCACCGCTGGGAATCCAATAATATGTAATAATGAGAACTTTCTTCATACCCCTGTCCCCTAAAGGGGAATAATGATGTTATTTTATATTTTCAATTGCTGTTTTCAGGCGGGCAATTGTTTCTTCTTTTCCTAAAAGGGCAATAATATCGAACATGTGCGGTCCTTTCGGTTCGCCCACTATTGATAAACGGAATGCATTCATAATACCACCCATGTTGTATTCTTTGGCAGCAATCCATTCCTTTACAATTTCTTCGGTAGCAACAGGAGAGAAATCTTCGATACCATCCAGCAAAGTAATCAGCTCTGTCATTTGAGCCGGAGTTTCAGCTTTCCAGCGCTTTTGAACCGTTTTGGCATCGTACCCGGTTGGAGCTACGAAAAAGAAGCTCGATTGTGCCCATAGTTCATTTACAAAATTGGCGCGTTCTTTTACCAACGATACTATTTTCACCAACTTCTGAGTATCTTCAACAATATCTTTTTCTATCAAAATCCGTTGAAACATATCGGCTATTTCATCATCCGATTTCAACTGTAGATATTTATGATTAAACCATTTACCTTTTTCATAATCGAATTTGGCACCACTTTTACTTACGCGGTCTAACGAAAACTGATCAATCAGTTCCTGCATCGAAAAAATTTCCTGTTCGGTACCGGAGTTCCACCCAAGTAATGAAAGGAAGTTCACCACCGCTTCGGGGAAATAACCGGCTTCGCGGTAACCCGATGATGTTTCGCCCGTTTTAGGGTCTTTCCAGTTAAGCGGAAAAACCGGGAATCCCAGTCTGTCACCGTCGCGTTTGCTTAGTTTTCCGTTGCCATCAGGTTTAAGCAACAGTGGTAAATGAGCAAATTCCGGCATCACTTCCGACCATCCCAGGTATTTATACAACAACACGTGCAAAGGAGCCGATGGCAACCATTCCTCGCCACGAATAACGTGCGAGATTTGCATCAAATAATCATCAACAACATTGGCCATGTGATAGGTCGGCAATTCGTCGGACGATTTAAACAGTACTTTATCATCAATGACCGACGAGTTGAAAACCACTTCAGCACGTATTAAATCCTGAACTTTTATTTCTTCGTTTGGTGCTATTTTTATTCTAACTACATATTGCTCGCCGGCTGCAATTCGTTGATTTACTTCATCTACCGACAAAGTAAGCGAATTAGTCATCAATTCACGCGTTGAAGCATCGTATTGAAAATTAGCTATTTCAGCTCGTTTAGCATCCAATTGAGCAGGCGTATCAAAAGCAATATAGGCCAATCCTGCTTCCAGCAATTGATCCACATATTTACGATAAATGGCTTTACGTTCACTCTGACGGTAGGGTGCAAAGGCTCCTTCCGATGCTGCTCCTACTCCTTCGTCGATGTTTATTCCTAACCATTGAAGTGCTTCCACAATATAATCTTCGGCGCCCGGTACAAAGCGTGCCGAGTCGGTATCTTCGATGCGAAGCAACATATCGCCTCCATGTTTTTTTGCAAAAAGGTAATTGTACAAGGCAGTACGAACACCACCAATGTGTAAAGCTCCGGTTGGGCTGGGTGCAAAGCGCACTCTGACTTTTCTCATTCGATATTTTTTATTTGAAATTACTTTCTAATGACTGAAAGTAAAGATTTGAAATGGAGTGCAAAAATAGCATTTTTACGGGAATAAACCGTTTAATTTAAGAAACAAATTTTCACGCCGGCTATTTACCATTAGGCCTAAACGTTGATATTGATATGCAAGCAGACATAAGCAACTTTCACACTTATTTTTTTGAAAAACGAAACTATAAAACGAGTCAAAATCAACATCCGGCATCACCATCTCAAACAGCAGTATTTTGTTAGTTAAGCAGAATATCTTATATTTGTAACGAATGTAAACACATAGAAATAAGCCTACACCATTTTTGAACAATTTCGGGTTAAAACACTCAAAACTAAACACAAGTACGTATGTTCGCACAAAAAGAATTTTCGCTTCGCCAGCATAGCAGAGGGTTTCATTTGATAACCGATGAGATTCTTGAACACCTGCCGCTCCTGCCCCGAACCGGAATGTTGAATCTGTTTTTGAAACACACTTCAGCTGCTTTAACCATCAACGAAAATGCCGACCCTGATGTACAAACCGACATGGGAAGCATTTTCGATCACTTGGTTCGTGAACGTGAACCGTTTTACGAACATACACTCGAAGGCAACGATGATATGCCGGCACACGCCAAATCGACACTGGCCGGCGTAAGTTTAAACATTCCCATCAGCAATGGGCAACTCAACATGGGCATATGGCAGGGAATTTATTTATGCGAATTCCGAAATCATGGCGGCAACAGAACCATAGTGGCAACGGTTATGGGATGATTATAAATGTCCACTTGCAGTACTATTGAGAAGCTGAAACAATAGCAGTTACTAAGGCGGGAGTATGACAAAGTCGTGCTCCCGCTTCGTTGCGATTAGCCGTTTTACTAGAAATTGATTATCTTTGCACTCCTTTAGATTTTCACCCCCTGATTATAGATTATAGATAACTGAATATATGGCAAAAGAATTGAAAGAACTTACTTCGCGTAGCGAAAACTACTCACAGTGGTACAACGACCTAGTAATTAAAGCCGACCTGGCCGAAAGCTCAGCTGTGCGCGGCTGCATGGTGATAAAACCTTATGGTTATGCTATTTGGGAAAAAATACAGGCAGAACTGGATCGCATGTTCAAAGAAACAGGTCACGTAAATGCTTATTTTCCATTGTTTATACCTAAATCATTTTTGAGTAAAGAGGCCGAACACGTTGAAGGATTTGCGAAAGAATGTGCGGTAGTAACACACCACCGCCTGATGGCCGATCCGAATGGCAAGGGGCTGATTGTTGATCCGGACGCAAAACTGGAAGAGGAGCTGATTGTTCGTCCAACATCTGAAACCATTATTTGGAACACCTACAGAGGCTGGATACAATCGTATCGCGACCTACCTATTTTAATTAATCAATGGGCCAATGTGGTTCGTTGGGAAATGCGTACGCGTTTATTCCTTCGTACTGCTGAGTTCTTGTGGCAAGAAGGCCATACGGCACACGCCACCGAAGCCGAAGCAGTAGAAGAAGCACGCAAAATGCTCGAAGTATACGCCGATTTTTCTGAACGTTTTATGGCTGTTCCGGTAATCAAAGGAATCAAATCGGCCAACGAGCGTTTTGCCGGAGCACTAGAAACCTTCTGTATCGAAGCATTAATGCAAGACGGAAAAGCATTGCAAGCAGGCACATCACACTTTTTGGGTCAAAATTTTGCTAAGGCTTTTGATGTAACTTTCATGGATAAAAGCAATAAACTCGATCACGTTTGGGCCACTTCGTGGGGCGTTTCTACCCGTTTAATGGGTGCGCTTATCATGACACACTCCGACGACAACGGATTAGTATTGCCTCCAAACCTGGCTCCTTTTCAGGTAGTTATTGTTCCTATTTATAAAAACGAAGAACAATTGGCAGCTATTTCAGAAAAAGTGGCTGACATCACCGCCAAATTAAAAGCATTGAACATCAGTGTAAAATTTGACAATAACGACAACAAAAAGCCGGGTTGGAAATTTGCCGAATACGAACTCAAAGGGGTACCGGTACGTTTGGCAATGGGTGCACGCGATCTCGAAAACGGAACCGTAGAAGTAGCTCGCCGCGATACATTGACCAAAGAAACGATAGCTATCGATGGAATAGAACTGTATATTGATGAATTGCTAAAAACAATTCAGGCTAATATTTTCCAAAAAGCTTTCGACTACCGTGCTTCGGTTACACGCGACGTGAACTCGTACGACGAATTTAAGGTAGAAATTGAAAAAGGTGGATTCTTGATGTGCCATTGGGATGGAACTCCCGAAACAGAAGAACGTATCAAAGAAGAAACCAAAGCAACTATCCGATGCATCCCATTAGAGGGCGACACGACACCGGGAACATGTATAGTAACCGGTAAGCCATCGGCGCAACGTGTTATTTTTGCACGTTCGTACTAATCTCGCATAAATCCTATAGAAAGGCAATACAGATCATTTCTAAAATAATTACAACACCCCCTTTTCATTATTTGAGAAGGGGGTGTTGTTTTTTTAATCCATATCGAACAAGCTTAACAGTTATTTGTAGTAATTCGTCTAGTTATATTTCGACAGACAGAAATACCCATTTTAGCACCATGTATCAATTTGTAATATTTATGCAATATATTATGACAATTTAGTATTACAATTAATGATTTATTTTCATTATCTTTGTATGAATATTTACAGTTAACATACATTAATTATAATATTAAAACAAATACAATTTTTACCACAATCAAATCACACTCTCAAAATAACAAACTATGAAAGAAAAACACAGATCAGCCCTACCGGTTCTGGCAATTATTCTAAGCTTATTTGTTGCAACTGCCGGCACCCCGGTTAAACAATTCAGAGACGGAGTCTACAAAGGTGAATCACGATCAAAGTACACCCACGAACCCTTTTGGGGACAAGTGCAGCTAAAGATCAAGGATGACAAGGTTGTGTGGTTGAAATTCAAAATCATCGACAAGGAAAGACACGAAGTATTCGGACCAAAATATGAGAGACACTATAAATATACACCCTTCTACATTATGCAATGCAGGAATGAACTCAAGGGAATAAAAATCTACACAGAAGTATTCGCAGAAAGTAAAAACATAGAAAAAGTAGATGCAATTACCGGTGCAACCTGGTCGCACAATCTATTGAAATCGACCTTTTATGTTACGCTGGAGAAAGCCAGAAACAAATAACAATAGTATAAAATAACAATCCCCTGAAACTATAATTGTTTCAGGGGATTGTTGTTTTTATTGAGTAAGAAAAATCAATGCCTGTGTCTTCCGGCACGTAACGATTTGGGCGATCCCTGCCACGAACAACCGAGACAATAGATAATGGTCAAATCGTAACCATCCAGCGATTCCCCGGCATGCACAGCTACTACTTCATAGTTTTCGTTTACAGTAACAACCAAAAACTTTCCTTCCTGATTTTTCACATGAAACCGGTGAATATCACATTGAGGACAAGGTAAATTTCTCATTCGTTCTATTTTGTTTCTTCCAGAATATCCTTGTTCAACTCCACATTTACATCCGCAACTTTATCCTCAGTAAGTTCTACGCTCACCACTTTGTTGTCCACAAGAAATTCGGTAATAACCGCATCTTCTATCACGGTTTTTTCGATGGTCACCGCATTGGTTACTTCACGCAATTTATCGTCTTCGCATCGGATAACACGTCCGGGGAATTTTTCGACCCATGATAAATTATGTGTGGCCATAATCACTGTGGTACCCGACTGGCGAATATTATACAATAATTCAACCAATTCATTGCCTGTCTCAGGATCAAGATTTCCGGTTGGTTCATCAGCCAAAATCATTTCCGGAGAATTCAACAAAGCACGTGCAATAACAATACGTTGTTGCTCACCACCCGAGAGCTGATGTGGCATTTTATTGCCTTTGTGAGCCATGCCCACTTGCGTTAGCACATTGAGTATTTGTTCGGCAATAGCTTCTTTGTCTTTCCAACCGGTAGCCCGCAGTACGAAATCGAGATTCTCGTCCACCGTACGATCGGTAAGCAACTGAAAATCCTGAAATATGATACCTATTTTGCGACGAAGAAAAGGCAAATCGTTGCTTTTAAGGACACGTAAATCGTAACCCAGCACGCCGGCTACACCTTCCAGAATGGGCAATTCTCTATATATTGATTTCAACAAAGTGCTTTTTCCACTTCCTACTTTTCCAATCAAATAAATAAACTCACCCGAATGAACTTCAAGTTGAACATTTTCAAGCACCAACACATCTTGTTGGCAAATGTCCACATCTACGTATTTTATCAATAATTTCTTTTCCATTATTTTTACTGATAACTGAAATTATTTGTGTCTCTTTTTCAATTCGCGCGCCAAGTCATCGAGCGAATAGCCTTTGAAAGTTAGCAAAACGATAAGGTGATACACTAAATCCGATGCTTCGTAAAGGAAGCCTTCTTCAGTACCATTTACTGCTTCAATAACAGTTTCCACAGCTTCTTCACCTACTTTTTGAGCCATACGGTTCACTCCTTTTTTGAAAAGTGAAGTGGTATATGATCCTTCCGGCATTTCTTTGAAACGAACGGCAATAAAATCCTGAAGATATTTCAGGAAAGTAATATCCGTATCGTTGTTTTCGCCCCAACAAGTATCGGTACCTGTGTGACAAACCGGACCTACCGGATGCACTTTGATCAACAGAGTATCATTATCGCAATCGGGAGTAATCGAAACTACATTTAAAAAATTACCACTCTCCTCCCCTTTTGTCCACAAACGGTTTTTAGTCCGGCTGAAAAAAGTAACCTGACCGCTTTCTTGCGTCTTGGTCAATGCTTCTTCGTTCATATAACCTAACATCAACACCTTTGCTGTGTATTCATCTTGTATAATAGCTGGAACTAAACCTCCCACTTTATCGAAATCTATATTCATTTTACGTTCTATTTTGTGTTATTAGCTTACAAATGACAAAAGTACAAAAAATCAGTTAGAATTACGTTGGTTAAGTAGTTAATTGGTTTCTTTTGGCATATCGGTGCATTTGTTGAATGTGAATAGCGTGAGCAGGTTCTTCAAAAAAAAAACGGAATATGTCTACTTGCTACTAATTCCGGCAAATAAAAAAAATCCTGAAAGTCATCAATCTGATTTCTTTCAGGATTTTTCGTATTTTCGATTTCCACTGTATCGCAGAGCTAAAAGTACATCCTCAAGCTCATCCGACAAGAAAAAACTACATCAGGATAATATTCAATTTCTGGCATTCTTTGTACATTTCAGCAGGCCAGATGCTCGATTGTATTTCGCCGATATGCGCTTTGCGAAGGAAGAACATGCACAAACGCGACTGTCCGATACCACCACCGATA
Source organism: Paludibacteraceae bacterium (assembly GCA_942493025.1). Classification (GTDB taxonomy): domain Bacteria; phylum Bacteroidota; class Bacteroidia; order Bacteroidales; family Paludibacteraceae; genus Paludibacter. The sequence goes on along the minus strand of OW818663.1, from coordinate 265,222 downwards.
GACAATGGCAATGAACCTTCGGCCAAACGTTTATGGAAATACATATTCAATCGATCCGATTTGCCTTCCATTTCCAGTTGACGCAAAAGAGCTGCTTTATCTACACGAATTCCCATCGACGACACTTCGAAAGCCATTTCCAATACCGGATTCCAGAAAAGAATATCTCCGTTCAGACCCGGCAAACCATTTTCGGCTACTGTCGTCCAGTCATCATAATCAGGTGCACGTCCATCATGTTTTTGACCGTCACCAAGAGGTCCGCCAATGCCAATTACAAATACGGCTTTATGAATTCTGGTAAATTCATTTTCTCTTTCTTTTGCCGTTAAGGTTGGATACAGTTGACGAAGTTCTTCGGAATGAATGAAAGTTATTTCAGCTGGCAAACACGGTCTGATAGCCGGGAAACTTTCAGAAACAAGGTACTCGGTACGCAAGAATGAAGCGTAGATGCTACGAACTATGCTTTTCAAAAAGTCGATAGTACGTTCTTCGGCAGTCATTACACGTTCCCAGTCCCACTGATCAACATACAGTGAATGGAGGTTACCCAATTCTTCATCGGCACGGATAGCATTCATATCGGTATAAATTCCGTAACCGTTTTCAACGCCATAGGCAGCCAAGGTCAAGCGTTTCCATTTGGCCAATGAATGAACCACTTCAGCACGTGCGTCGCCCATATCTTTGATCGGGAAATTCACAGCACGCTCCACACCGTTCAAATCATCGTTAATACCGGTACCACGAAGCACAAAAAGCGGTGCGGTAACACGGCGCAGCCGTAACTCAGAAGACAGATTCGACTGGAAAAACTCTTTAATTTTCGAAATACCCACCTCCGTTTGCTGAAGAGTAAGTATAGGGTCGTAATTTTGGGGTTTAAATAAATAACTCATGGTAATCGTTTTTGTGTTTTTTATTATTGTTTTTTGTTCTAGACAAAGATAATCATTTTGATTATAAATAGAGACATTATATATCAAAATATAATCTAAAAATACAATTTTACATATAAAATTTTCAAACAAAAAAAAGTGCCTTACTAAATTACAGCAAGACACTTTGATTTAAAACTATGTTTCTATTTTGTTTTACGTTTGTATTCTACAAATGAGTATGGATAAAGATTTTTCTCATCAATATCAAAATCTTCGCGGCTCACTTCTTCCCATTCATCAAAGTTTATTTCGGGGAAATAAGTATCGGCAGTAAATTTGGAGTGTATCCACGTAATATAAAGTGCGTCCGCTTTATCAATTGTTTGTTTATAAACCGAAGTTCCTCCAATAATAAATACCTGATCTTCGTTTTCACACAAGTAAAATACATCTTCCAGCGAATCGGCTTCGTAATATCCTTCATTAACACCTTCGGACATTATGGATGTAAGTACAATATTTTTTCTGTTTGGAAGTGGCCCGTTAGGCAAACTTTCGAAAGTCCGTTTACCCATTACAACCGTTTGGCCTGTTGTAAGTTGTCTAAAATGTTTCAAGTCTGCCGGCAAATGCCATGGTAGCTTGTTTAAGTTGCCTATAGCGTAGTTATCGGCAACAGCAGCAATAATCGAAATTTTTGACATAATTATTTATTAATTTAAAACCAAAATAAGGTGTGATTGCAATAAGATGTAAGGGTTATCAACATGTCTCCATCAAAAAGATCACGAAGCGACCATTAAGTTCAAAAACATTCGTCTTTTTCAGACGGAATGGCAAAAATACACAAAAAAATGGATAATCGAACCCGATTATCCATTTAGCTTGTCTAATAATTTGTATTTATTATTACATAAAAATGTAATATATTGCTCATCACACTGCTACAGCTCCTTTAATGTGTGGATGGGGATCATAATTAACCAATTCGAAGTCAGAAGCCTGAAATGCAAAGATATCCTTTACGTCCGGATTGATCTTCATCGTGGGTAAATGACGGGGGGCGCGCAATAATTGCAACTGAACCTGCTCCATGTGATTTGTATAAATATGCGCATCGCCCAACGTATGAACAAAGTCACCGGCTTTGAGACCTGTAACCTGCGCCATCATTTGCAGCAACAAGGCATACGAAGCAATATTAAACGGCACACCCAGAAAAATATCCGCACTGCGTTGATAGAGCTGTAAGCTCAATCGGCCATCAGCCACATAAAACTGGAAGAAAGCATGACAGGGTGGTAAATTCATATTAGGTATATCCGCCACATTCCATGCACTAACGATGATACGACGCGAATCGGGGTTATTCTTAATTGTATTCACCACTTCCGAAATCTGATCGATATGTCCGCCATTATAGTCGGGCCATGAGCGCCACTGATAGCCATAGATATGACCCAGATCGCCTTTTTCGTCGGCCCACTCGTTCCATATACGCACACCGTTATCGTTCAGGTATTTTACATTCGTATCCCCATTCAAGAACCACAGCAACTCGTGGATAATGGATTTGAGATGCAGTTTTTTGGTGGTAAGACAAGGAAAGCCCTCGTCCATATTAAAGCGCATTTGATGTCCAAAAACGCTTATCGTTCCTGTACCTGTGCGATCCTCTTTGCGTACGCCCTCCGCTAAAACGCGGTTTAATAAGTCTGTATATTGTTTCATTTCTATAGTTAGTTGACGAGTTAATAAGATTTAGTAAACGAGTTAATGAGTTTAGTAAACGAGTTAATGAGTTTAGTAAACAAGTTAACTAGTAAACGAGTTCACAGTCAATTACATCCTCTGGTCTACTTGTTTACTTGTTTACTTGTTTTTCAATAAAGCTTGTTTTTCAATAAAGCTTGTAAGTCGTTTTCACCACTCTGAATTCGGTACGACGATTAATCTGATTGGCTTTCTCCTGTTGATCGGGAGCAAGTTTGAGCACATAGGCTTCGTCCAGCACATCGTTTACTTTCAGAAATGGATACTTCTTCGCAATAGCAGCATCCACCACTACCGGTTTTTCTTCGCCATAGCCCACCAGCGTAAGTCTATCGGCAGCAATGCCGGCCGCAACCAGATAGTTGACTACCGATTTGGCTCTCTTTTCGGCTAAAATAAGATTGGCAGCATTGGTACCCACAAAGTCGGTATGCGATGCAATCTCAATCGTTATATTCGGATTATCAGTCAACAGTTTCACCAATGACTGCAAGTCGGTGGTGGAAGATGACGTCAAATCCCATTTACCAAACTCGTAAAAGATATTATCCATTTGGATCGGTTTGGAAATACTTGACAGTTTGAAGTCGAGTTTAAAAGTCTTGCTGGCAGTAAGTCCTTGTGTGGAAAGCACCCCTTTTTGATTGAGATAACCACGTGCCGTAACCAACATCACGCATTCCATATCTTTATCCAACTTGAGACGATACGTCCCGTCTTTTTTGGTCTGAACACGGGCATTTACCCCACTATTACTTACCAGGCGAACGCTGGCATCGGGAATAGCATCCCCTTTTTCATCCACCACTTTTCCTTCGAGAATATAGGCCAGATCGGGTAATTCGAAACTCCAGATAGCGTCGTATCCTTTAAAATCCGTTCTATTGGACGAAAAGAAACCTTTCTCTGCGTTTCCTTCGAACGTTATTCCAAAATCATCCTCAAAAGAATTCATCGGCGTACCCATATTGGAAACCACCCAGCTTCCATCTTTTTGCGGTACGGCTTTAAAGATATCCAATCCTCCAAAACCCGGTAATCCGTTGGACGAGAAGTAGAGCGTGCCATTTGCCCGCACAACGGGAAACATTTCATCGCCGGGCGTATTTATTTGGTCACCCATATTCTCTATATCTTTGCATTCACCATTCAGGAGTGTTGCTTTCCATATATCTTTTCCTCCTTTTCCTTTTTTGGCATCAGAAACAAAGTAAAGCGTTTGTCCGTCGGGCGAAAAAGCAGGATGAGCTACCGAGATGGTACTATCGACAAACACATTTATTTTTTGCGGAGTGCTCCACGTTCCACCGGCACGGTTGGAAGAATAAATCTCAACACCCACCTCTCTGTCGAGTACTTGACGGGCACAGGTGAAGTACATCACTTTGCCATCGGAGCTAAAAGAACAGATGCCTTCATCACCATCAACAGTATTTATTTCGCCATCCAGAATATAGGGTTTCTCCCATTTACCCGCCACATTCTTTTTAGAGATAAACAAATTATTATTGGGTAAACCGGTAATGGTATTGTTCTTTTGCAAGATCTGCTTATTGAACTGACGCGACGAAGTAAATATCAATGCATCGCCTTCAGCTCCCAAAAAAGCAGGACTAAAATTATCGTTGTTACGGGCATTAAATAAATCGGCCTTGCGAACGGTGTAGCGAGTGGCTTCGTTTTTCCATTTAGCAATTTGCTTCGAAGCATAAATACCATTTTTGGCCAGAAGACTCGCGCTGTCTTTCTTTAAATAGATGGTGTAATTTTTAATAGCATCATCGTACCTTCCGGCACGTTGCAACACCTGAGCATAGCGCAAAAACACAATACTATCGGAGTACAAACTGCGAATAGCATTGGCATAGGCCTGAACGGCACGATTATTATTTATCAACCGATTGCACTCCCCTTGCTGAAAGGCAATGCGTGCCCGCAGAGCTTTATCGTTCGAAGGTATTTTATAATACACTTTTTTGTACAAATTGCCGGCAGCAAAATACTCGCCAATGGCAAACCGCTTATCGGCATTTTTGATGCGCGACTTAAGGCTACAGCCTTGCAACAGCAAAACTGCAAACAACAAAACAAGAAATGTCGATAATTTTGTACGCATGCTTTTTCAGTTATCAGTTATCAGTAAAAAGTCAGCAGTTATCAGTAAACAGTTTTTTTTTAGTTATCAGTAAACAGTTATCAGTAAACAGTAAGAAAGAATATGATATTGCATTTTTATTTTCAAAAACGTAGAAATTCACATCTCAGTTAGCCGACGGGGCTTAAGGTTGCCACCGTATCGTATAATGCTTCACTAAAAAACACTACATTATTTATTTCCTATTAAATACCGATTATCAGTTACTGATTACTGCTGACTGATAACTGTTGACTGTTGACTGAAGTTTAGGCTAATTCATGAATAACCAGTCCCGAACGTAATTTTGGTTCGAACCAGGTAGTTTTTGGAGGCATGATGTTTCCCGAGTCGGCAATGTCGATCAGTTGTTGCATAGAAACAGCATACAGTGCCAGTGCCACACGCATTTCACCACTATCCACCCGCTTTTGCAACTCGCCAAGTCCACGAATGCCGCCTACAAAATCAATCCGTTTATCGCTGCGAAGATCTTTGATACCAAGCACTTCATCCAAAATCAGATTCGACGAGATGGTAACGTCCAACACGCCAATCGGGTCGTTATCGTTGTAAGTACCTGCTTTGGCAGTAAGTGAGTACCAGTTGCCCGACAAATAGATGGCAAAGTTATGTAGCTTAGCGGGCTTATAAATTTCCGGTCCTTTCAATTCCACATCAAAATTTACAGATAGTTTAGCCAGGAATTCCTCATCGGTAAGGTTATTCAAGTCCTTCACCACGCGGTTATAATCGATAATGTTCAATTGATTATCGGGGAAACAAACCGCCATAAAATAATTGTATTCTTCGTCACCGGTGTGGTTTGGGTTTTGGCGGCGTTTTTCGTCGCCCACCAAAGCAGCCGCAGCACTACGGTGATGACCATCGGCAATATAAAGCGATGGAATATCGGCAAATAATTCGGTAATGCGGGCGTTTGTTTCGGGGTTTTCAATCACCCAGAAATGGTGACCAAAACCATCGCCATCAGCTACAAAGTCGTAAACAGGTGTACCTTTTATCACTTCGCTGACGATAGCATCCAATTCATCCTGATGTGGATAGGCAAAGAATACAGGCTCAATATTGGCGTTGTTTACACGCACGTGTTTCATGCGATCTTCTTCCTTATCGCGACGGGTCAGTTCATGCTTTTTGATATTTTCATTCAAATAATCATCCACATTGGCACAAACAACCAGACCGTATTGTGTTTTTCCATTCATGGTTTGAGCATACACGTAGTATTTCTCCACTTCGTCTTGCACCAGCCAACCTTCGGCACGGAATTTTGCGAAATTTTCAGCCGCTTTATTATATACTTTTTCTTCGTGCTCGTCGGTTCCCGGTTCAAAATCTATTTCGGGTTTGATGATATGGTAAAGCGACAATGCATTTCCTTCAGCTTCTGTGCGGGCTTCTTCAGAATTCAACACATCGTAGGGGCGCGACGCCACTTTTTCTACCAGATGTTGAGGAGGACGAATGCCCTTAAAAGGTTTGATAATAGCCATGATATATACTTTTATGTGTGTTTTTTCATTTTGAAGCACAAATGTACGGAAAAAGTTTTAAAAAGTGGTTGGGGAAATAAAATGGAAAAGTCGACCATTCGAAAAAAAAAACAAAGATTATTCATTCCAGTAGGTAAAAGTAAAAAGCAATAAATCAAAGCACAAAATTCATCAATAAGTTTTCATAAATTTGCAGCGCACTATTTCCAAAACAATTTTTATTTATGCCTATCCTAAAAAACAGGTTCAAAGACCTGTTCAACTATTTACACAGCATTAAACACATCCTGTTCCTCGTGGGCTTTTGCACTATCGGCCTATTGTCGTACGGGCAACAAGAAGCGTATCGCGAATTCGACAATGTGTACCTTGGATCGGATGCTTCGGTAGTAAATTGTTTTGTGCAGGACAAGCAGGGATTGATATGGATGGGCACCGACAAAGGACTGTTTAGCTACAACGGCTATACGATGCAACGTCACATTTTCCCGTTCACCGAAAGTAAAAATCCATCCAACACCCGGATAAACTGCGGCATATTGCTGGACGATCTTCATCTTATTTTGGGTTTCGACAACGGCATACGGATATACAACCTGGAAACAAATAGCTACGAAGAAACACCTATTGCATTTCCTAAGGACATCCGCTCGTTGGTATTGGTGGGAGAGCAATTGTGGATAGGATCGCTGAACGGCTTATATCAATACAACACAAAGACCCGCCAACTAAGCACAATCAGTGCCGGACTACCCCACCGCACCATTTATTCTATTCTGAAATCGAAACAAAACACTCTATTTGTTGGCACCTACAACGGTTTGTGCTATCTGAGTCGCGGTGCAACACGCTTCCAAAAAATTGACCTACCTGTTCAATCGTTCAAAAATAGTTTACTGGTCAACTCATTATTGGAAGACCCCACGAGGAATTGCATCTGGATAGGCGCTGAAGGGTATTTGTTCAAATACATTCCGGCAACAAAGTTGGTAGAACGAATTGGTGAATTTACGGGCAACTCGGTTAAGTCATTAGCCCTGGATCAAAACAGGAACCTGCTGCTGGGAACCGACAACGGGCTGTACCTCTATAACAAAGAACAGCACGTCCTCAAACACATCGTCCACGACTCGCGCTACGGAAAATCGTTGACCAACAATATTATCTGGAGCATATTTATCGACCGACAAAAAAATGCATGGTTCGGTACAGATTATGGCGTTTCGTTATCCAAACAAAACAAAACCTATCGCTACACACCCATATCTCAAATCACAGGGATAGGCGATGGAAATCAGATGCAATCCATCTTCAGAGATTCACGTCACAACTTTTGGTATGGCGGAAACAACGGTCTGATATTTACGTCCGCCGACACGAAAACCTGCATTTGGTACAAGCTGGGCGATGCCCGCTATCCCATTTCGCACAACCGCATCCGCTGCATTTATGAGGATAAGAGTCATCATCTTTGGGTGGCCACCGACGGCAGCATCAATCGTTACGATTACGCCACCCGCCAGTTTATTCATTACAATATAGTGGATAGCACCCGAACCCGCAATGCCAACTGGGCGTACAGCCTGTTCGAAGATAACAAAGGCCGTTTGTGGATAGCCACTTGCCTGGGGGGCATCTTTGTGGTAGATAAGGCTAAATTGATGAATACAAAGTCCGGCTTATATGTTGCCGAACAAAACTTCTATAAAAATGCAGGCAAAAACGGATTGTCGGACAATTTTATCAATAGCGTTTTGCCCGACTTGCAAGGCAATGTATGGGCGTTGACCTATAATAACGGCATCAATAAAATAAATACGCAAACAGGAGTGGTCAGCAAGTTTCCGGTAGTGTCCGACACGAAAAATCAGACAAACGGCAATGCCAACTGTCTTATTTGCGATAAAGAGGGCAATGTGTGGGTAGGCTTTTTCGGTGGGTTAACCAGGATAAATCCACGCACCAACCAAATGCAGTTTATTGAATATGATGGATTCAAGAGCACACGCATCAACCTGCTAACCGAAGAAAACAATCATATCTGGGTGACTACTTCCGACGGAATTTTTGCACTGGATAAAAACACCCTTAAAATACGTTATGTAAAGGTGGCCAACAAGCCTTTTACATCGGCTTTCTACGATGCATTCCGCCGGGAGATGTACCTTGGATGCGTAGATGGGTTGGTGGTATTTTCGCCCTCCATTATCAGCCAAAGAAGCACCAATACTCCATTAGTGCTGACTGCCTTGTATGTCAACGATCGGTTGTTTCAGCCGGGATTGGACTACAAGGGGAAAAGTATACGGTATGCTAATAAACTGGCACTGCCTTACCACCAAAATAACCTGAGTTTCGAATTCTCGGATCTGAGTTTCTCGCAGGAAGAGGACAACAAATATGTTTATCAGTTGAAAGGCGTGGACACCGAATGGCGCACCGTAAAGCCCGGCTCCAACCGCATTTCGTACAATAATCTGGCACCCGGCACCTATACGCTAACCATCGGGCAGCTAAATCCCGAAGACGAAACGCCACTCTCGTCGCTCGATTTTCAATTAAAAATTCAACCGCCCTGGTACTATAGCATCTGGGCCAAAATGGTTTATGCGCTCTTCATCATCAGTTTGCTGCTTTGGGTATTTAATTATTACAGGGAGAAACACCGTACTAAAATTGAGCGCATTGAAAAAGAAAAATCGTTGGAATTATCGAACCTGAAAATTGATTTCTTCACCAATGTTTCTCACGAGTTTAAAACGCCGCTCAGCCTTATCATTGCTCCCATCAGTAAATTGATGTCTGAGACAAAGAATCCCACTCTAAACAAACAGTTGACGCTGATTCATCAAAATGCACTCCGGCTCAATGCGCTGATTCAACAGGTTATCGGGTTCGAACGATTTGACGGATCGCCTAATTCTACGCTTATACTTTCGAATGTGGAGTTTATTGAGTTTGCCCGCAGCATCTTTTCGGTGTACGAAGATGTTTTTCAGGCTAAGAAAATAACGCCGGTATTCGCCACCAACATTGAATCGGTATTGGTAAACATCGACGTGCTGAAAATGGAGTCGGTGCTGAATAACCTGATATCAAATGCCTATAAGTTTTCGAACGAAGGTGGAAGTGTGACGCTGGATATTCATTATTCGGAAGAAGAAAACCATCAGTTGCGTATCAACATCAGCGATACAGGCATTGGTATTCCGACCGAGGACGTACCGTTTGTGTTCGACCGTTTTTTCCAATCACGCAAAACATCCAACGACAAAGTGGGATCAGGCATTGGACTGTACCTGGTAAAAAACTATGTGGAACTGCACAATGGATCCATCCAAATTGCATCGGAAGAAAATAAAGGCACAAGCATAAGCCTCCAATTGCCGGTGGTGGAGACACAACCCGTAAGAAACATACTGCAAGAGGAGGATACGGAAAACAGTGTTGAATCAATAGAGAACAGCAACAAGCCCTTGATATTAATCGTGGAAGATAATATTGAAGTTTGCGATTTCATTGTTCAAGCGCTTGCCAGCAACTACCAATGCGTGGTGGCACACAATGGCAAAACAGGACTGACGGAAGCCCTCAACAAAAAGCCGCAACTCATTATTTCGGACGTAATGATGCCGGTAATGAACGGACTGGACATGTGTCGCCAGTTACGAAAGAACAAAGAGCTTGCGCTCGTTCCCATCATCATGCTTACGGCTAAAGACGACAAGCTCACCGAGGAAAAAAGTATAGAACTGGGCGTAAATGCTTTTGTGGCAAAACCGTTCGACACCAACCTGCTGAGCTTGCGCATCAAACAGTTGTTGGAAGTAAAACAGGGGCTGGAAAATAAGCACCGACTGGAAGTGTTATCGACGCCAAAAGAAATTGAGGCCGAATCGTGGGATGAGAAACTCCTTGCCGACATTACCAAAATCATTGAAGACAGAGTTTCCGATTCCGATCTCAATGTAAATAGTCTGAGCGAAATTTCGGGCATCAGCACCAAGCAGATTTACCGAAAAATCAAACAACTCACCGGACTCACACCGGTGGATTATATCCGCTCCATCCGAATGAAGAAAGCCGCTATGCTGTTGGCCCAGCAAAAATTTTCGGTAGCGGAAGTGATGTATCTGGTCGGTTTTTCTAACTACTCTTATTTCTCCAAATGCTTCCAGGCAAAGTACGAAAAAACGCCAAAGCAGTTTATGGAGAATTAAATCCAATTATATTCGGGGCGCAACTTGAAGTCGCACCCCGAATATAATTCTACGTCGCACAACACCCATTCCCCGCCTTACACCATTACACCTTACACACTTCACCTTACACTTTAAAACGCACATTCGGGGCGCGACTTGAAGTCGCACTCCGAATATAGAATTGTCCGTTTTGTTGTGTTCTTTGTCCTATTTGTGCTTTCCTCCCCCCTCTGATTTCGCTTAATTTGCAACGTTTAAATCTACAGTTGGAAAGTCACAAAGCAATTCTGTCACTACAACTGTGGTTTCACACCTTCAATAATATTAATCTAGTATTATATCATGAGAAAAACCAGTTATTTAGTAAATCTTAGCCATTTCCGAATGGCAGTAGTGATTGTAATCGTGCTGTGTGCACCGGGTTTGCTCGGCACATCGTCCCTTTCGGCTCAGCAACAAAAGAGTCAGGCCGGCACCCAGAAAAGGGTTACCGGAGTAGTAAAAGATGAACTCGGCACACCCATGCCCGGAGTCAATATTAAGGTAGTCGGGACTTCAACCGTTACTGTTACCAGCGTTGATGGTAAATACACCATCGCCATTCCAACCGAAAATGCTCAATTGGAATACACATTTATTGGTTATGATTCTCAAAGAATCACTGCCGAAAAAAATCAACTCAACGTTCAACTTCAACCTGCTGACAGAAAACTGAGCGAAGTGATTGTGGTGGGTTATGGTACTCAGCGCAAAAAAGATTTGACCGGTTCTATTGCCAGCGTAGGCAGTAAGGATTTTAATCCGGGCGTTTCGGGCAGTCCTACCGATCTTATCAACGGTAAAGTAGCCGGAGTACAAATCATGTCCAACAGTGGTTCTCCAAGTTCGGGTAGTTCTATCCGCATCCGTGGTGGGGCTTCATTAAATGCGAGCAATGACCCATTGATAGTAATTGATGGTGTGCCGCTCGAAAATGGGGGTATCAGCGGAAATGGCAATAACTTTTTAAGCTTATTGAACCCTAATGATATTGAGAACATCAGCATTTTGAAAGATGCTTCTTCTACCGCCATCTATGGTTCCAGAGCTTCCAACGGAGTAATGATGATAACCACCAAGAAAGGAAATCTGGATAAATTAAAGTTCAATTTCAGTTCATCCTTCTCCCTTCAACAAAAAACGCGCACTGCGGATATGCTATCACCGCAACAGTTTACCGATTTGATAAACGAAAAAGGTTCAGCTGCTCAAAAAGCATTGTTAGGAACTACCAGCACAAACTGGAACGACCAAATATTTCAAACAGCTATTGGCAACGACAATAACTTTAGCGTATCGGGTGGTATAGCCAAAAAAGTTCCTTTCAGAGCTTCATTTGGATATATGAACCAAGATGGAATTTTGAAAACCGATAATGTAAAACGTATGTCGGGAAGTTTTGTGGTTACTCCTTCGTTTTTCGATAATCATTTGAAAGTGAATTTCAATGTAAAAGGATCTATCAATGATAATAAATTTGCCAATACTACCGCCATTTGGACTGCCGCAGCATTCAATCCTACCCAACCGATTTATTCGGGCAATACCAACTTTGGAGGATATTACGAGACCATCGACAATGCAGGTTTACCGGTAGTAAAAGCAAACCTGAATCCACTGGGATTATTAACACAAGAAAACAACACAAGTACGGTAAAAAGAAGTATCAGTAACTTAGATCTGGACTACAAACTTCACTTTTTACCGGAGCTTAAAGCACACGTAACACTTGGATATGACTATGCTAAAGGGAATGGTAGCATTTATATTCCCGAATCGGCAGCTTCTAACTTTAAGACCGGAGGACGTAACTCCGTTTATTCTCAAACAAAATCGAATAAATTATTTACGGCCTACCTGAATTATGTAAAAGACTTTGAACCGATAAAGAGTCGATTGGATCTGACTGTTGGTCACGATTATCAAAATTGGTTGGCAGAAACGCCACAATATACCGACATGAATGTAGCCGGAGATGTTCAATCAATAGCTGCTGCCGACTATCAACGTCACGTGTTACTATCGTACTATGCCCGTATGAATTATTCGTTCGACAGCAGATACCTGTTGACCGCAACTGTTCGTCGTGATGGAACTTCACGCTATAGCCCGGAGAATCGTTGGGGTACATTCCCTTCACTTGCCTTTGCATGGAGAGCAAAAGAAGAAAGTTTTCTAAAAGATTTCAAACCTTTATCGGATTTGAAAGTTCGTCTTGGATACGGTGTTACCGGACAACAAGAAGGTATCAGTAATTATTCGTATTTACCGGTATATGTTTTGGGAAATGAGTATGCACAATACAAACTGGGAAATACGTATTACAACACCTATCGTCCGGCATCTTATTTCAGCAACCTGAAATGGGAAACTACTACGGCTTACAATGCCGGGATTGATTTTGGATTCTTCGACAACAGAATTTCGGGTAGTGTAGACTATTACACCCGCAAAACAAAAGATTTATTGGCCTATGTGCCTTTAGCAGCCGGTGCTAACTTTAGCGATGCTGGAACGACCAACGTAGGAAATGTAAAAAGCAATGGTGTTGAGTTTTCGATAAATGCCATACCTGTAAAAACAAAAGACTTTACATGGAACGTAGGCTTTAACGCAACCTATCAAAAAGTTCAAATCACCAATTTATCGATGGTAAAAGGAACTACTTCTATTGGTTCTTTTGTCGGGCCATCGGTGGGTGGAAGAGGATTGCAGATAATGACCGAAGGATATGCACCATACATGTTTTATGTAAACAAGCAAGTGTATGACAGCAACGGGAAACCCATCGAAGGAATGTATGCCGACCTGAACAAAGATGGCATGGTGAACGATAAAGACCTATACCGTTACCACTCTCCAATGCCCGATTTTATACTTGGATTTAATTCGCAATTCAGCTACAAGAAATGGACAGCAGGATTTAGCATGCGTGCCAGCATTGGAAATTATGTGTACAACAACATGAAAGCAAATCAGGGATCGATGGAAACATTGCAATACAATTCGTATGAACTGATTAATCTTTCTTCGGATTATCTGAAAACAGGGTTTACTACCCGTCAGTTTTACTCAGACTACTTTGTTGAAAATGCTTCCTACCTAAAAATGGATAATATTACACTGGGATATAACGTAGGTAAAATTATGAAAGGCGTTAATCTACGCGTCGGTGCATTGGTTCAAAACGTATTTACCATTACCAAGTATTCAGGAGTAGATCCCGAAGTACCAAGCGGTTTCGACAGTCAGTTTTATCCACGTCCAAGAACCATTTCAATGAACTTAAATCTTGATTTTTAATCAACAAGAAACATTAGTAAGATGAAAAACAAACAATATATTTACATATTAATGATGGTAATCAGCTTTGGGCTTTTTACTTCATGTACCGATGATTTGAATCAGACACCTGTAGCACAAGTGACTTCAGCTTCGGTTTACGCTAATGCAGCAAATTACAAATCCGTTATGGCCAAAGCGTATGCTTCACTGGCTATTGCCGGACAAGAAAAAGGAGATGGTAATACCGACTTAGGTGGTAAAACCAGCAATGGATATTTGCGTATCTATTTCAACCTGCAAGAACTACCTACCGACGAAGCAATTTACACCTGGGCAGGTGGTGATGCATTGACGAAGATTCAATATATCAAATGGGATGCTACCGACGAATGGGTATCGGGCATGTACTACCGCATTTATTATACCGTAGCATTGTGTAACGAGTTTTTGCGAAATGCGACTGATGATAAAATTGCCAAATTCAGTGCTACAGAAATAGCCGATATTAAATCCTATCGTGCCGAAGTGAGATTCCTGAGAGCATTGGTCTATTCACATGCCCTGGACATGTTTGGCAATGTACCTTTTGTAACCGAAAGCGATCCTGTTGGAGCATTCTTCCCTCCGCGCAAAACCAGAGCAGAATTGTTTACATACGTTGAATCGGAACTGAAAGCCATTTCGGAAGAATTACCACTTCCAAAAGCCAACGAGTACGGAAGAGCAAGCAGAGCGGCATCATGGTCATTGTTGGCGAAACTGTATTTGAATGCCAAAGTGTATACCGGAACAGACAGAAATACCGATTGTATTACCTATGCCGGCAAAGTAATTGCCGGTGGATATTCATTGGAACCTGCATACAAGAAACTATTTAATGCCGATAATGACAAACGTACCAACGAAATCATTTTCCCTATTGAAGCAGATGGACAACACACCACCACCTGGGGTAGCACCACTTACCTGGTTTGTGGGCCAATTGTAGGTTCGATGGTAGCCAGCGATTATGGTGTACAAACCGGCTGGGGAAGTATCCGCACCCGCAAACAATTTGTAAATCAATTTGCCGACATTACCGGAGCAACCGATAAAAGAGCGTCATTCTATACCAACGGACAAACGCTGGACATTCTTGATCCAAGCCTAAAAACAGATGGATATGCTATCGTAAAATTCACCAATAAAACGGATGCAGGTGCAAACGGCTCTAACTATGCCGATGGTTTAGTAGATACCGATTTCCCCATGATTCGTTTAGCCGATGTGTACCTGATGTATGCCGAAGCTGTAGTAAGAGGTGGTTCAGGCGGCAACATTGGAACTGCTGTGAATTATGTCAATCTTATTCGCGACCGCGCTTATGGTAATGCCAGTGGAAATATTGCTCAGAGCGATTTAACCCTCGATTTCTTATTAGCAGAAAGAGGCAGAGAGCTGTACTGGGAATGTACCCGCAGGACTGATTTAATCCGATTCGGAAAATTCACAGGTTCAAGTTATGTGTGGCAATGGAAAGGTGGCGTAAAAGATGGAATGACCGTGGATTCGAAATATAATCTCTTCCCGATTCCTGCTGCCGACTTAGCTGCTAACCCTAATTTAATCCAAAACGAAGGTTTTAATAATTAATCGTTATTGAATTACAAAAACACAAAATAAAATATGAAAACAATTCATCAATATATATTCTGCTTACTAATTCCGTTATTCTTTGCTTCGTGCAACAATGATGGCGACATAGTGACTTTAGCTGATGCACAAAAAGCGACGCTAACGACTTCGGTTAGCGCAGTGACGCTGTCAAAATCAACCGGCGAAAATGCAATCTTAGCTTTAAACTGGGAAATTCCCGCTCTTTCTATCAACGACACAGCAAAATACGGACTTTCAGCTACAGCCAGAACAAATACGCTGCAGTTTGACACATTACAAACTTTCACTCACCCGAAAGAATCGCTTGAAGCCGGCGTCTCTAAATCGTTCACCAACGCTACTCTCAATGCATTTGTGTTGAGCATGGGATTAAAACCGGGCATAGCTAAAACACTCTATGTTCGTTTAAAATCGAGCATCGGCGCTAACGTTGAGGCTTTGTACAGTAACGTGGTTACATGTTCAGTTACACCTTACGATGTAATATCGTATTTATACATGCCTGGCGATCCAAGTGGAGGTTGGTCAAATTACACAACCAAATTATGTTCCCGCTCAAGCAATGGACAATACGAAGGATATGTAAATGCAGCTATTTGGGGAAATTTCAAATTCATGACTGAGTCTGATGGAACAGGCATCACCTACGGGTCATCTGCAACACTGGGTCTTAGCACCTTGGATGCCTCGGCAGCACAATGGAATATCTGGTTCGATGCAGGTGGTTATTTCTTTATTAAAGCAAATACCAACACCTTGACCTGGAGTAAAACAGCTATCACATCGTTCAATATCAGTGGCGATTTCAATGGTTGGAGCACCACGGCTAATCCAATGACTTACGACGCAACAACCAAACGTTGGACGGCAACCTGCAATTTTCAACCGGGTGAATGGGGCAATAGCTTCCAGATTATTGCTAACAATGCATGGGATATTGTCTACGGCAGCAGTGCTGCTAATGGAGAACTCAAAGCCGGAGAAAAAATCAATGTCACTTCAGCAGGCACTCATACCGTAACTATGGATTTAAGCAATCCGTTGAAATATACGTATACAATACAATAACCCATTTGCTCCGGTTTGTATACTTGCAAATCAAAGCATCAATAATTTATAAAATGATATTAGTTGTTTAGTTAACGACTGCTCCGCAAGAGTTTCTGCAAAAATTCCAAACAGAATTGGAATCTTTGCAGAGAAAACTCCTGCGGAGTTATCATTTTGTTTCAAGGAAAACTTCATTAGGAAAAATAGATTAATTGAACGTATCAATTTAATAATTAACGTGAGTTCGATCTAAGTAAACAACTTAAAATCAATTAAAAGTGGATCTTAGAATCCTGAAAGGATTCAATTTCAATAGCCACCCCGATATATCGGGGTGGAATAAGTATAAGATAATGCGAACCCCGAATGGGGTTCAATATCAAATATTTATACATTGAACCCCATTCGGGGTTCGCAGTCATATTCTCTTTTGTCCACCGGTTTCACCGATGGCTATTCACATTCAAGTCCTTCGGACTTGTAAAATAGTGGAATTCAAAAGAATCTTATCCCGAACTTACGTCAATTAAACAAAATATGTATCTTTGGAGGTTCATTCTCACATTAGACATATCATTTTTCAAAAGCTCTTTACTCTATACCTGGTTCTAACAATTATTTTTTTTGTAAAACATACTAAATACTAACATCAGATGAAACTACACATTAAAAAAATCATTTTATTTTCAATAGCTTTGGTTTTTATAAGTGTTTTGCATAGTTGTAAAACCGTTGTACCAAGCACTGCTGGTAAATCACCCGCATTCGCCAAAGGCGGTGACATTAGCTGGTTACCCCAAATGGAAGCAAGCGGCTATAAATTTCTAAACGATAAAGGCGTGGAGGAAGATTGTTTCAAAATTCTGAAAGACCACGGTATGAACTCCATCCGACTTCGCACATGGGTAAATCCTTCGGATGACAGAAGCACAGGACACTGCAGCAAAGAAGAAACCGTGGCAATGGCACTCAGGGCTAAAAAATACGGAATGCGGATAATGATAGATTTTCATTACAGCGACACCTGGGCCGATCCGTCGAAACAGGCAAAACCAAAAGCATGGGTTGGGCTCAACTTCGAACAGCTAAAACAAGCCTTGTACGATTATACCTTCGATGTAATGACTGCCCTCAAAACTGCCGGCGTAACTCCTGAATGGGTACAGGTAGGCAACGAAACACCAAGCGGAATGGTTTATCCCGAAGGAAGTACCGACAACTGGTCGCAACTGGCTCAGTTGATCAACAAAGGATATGACGCGATAAAGGCTGTTTCGCCAACATCAAAAGTAATTTTGCATGTGGACCAGGGTAATAACAACGAGCGCTTTCGCTGGTGGTTTGATGCCGCCAAAGCCAATGGTGCTAAATATGATATTATCGGACTTTCCTATTATCCATTTTGGCTAGACGGAAAACCGGATTACACTTTGTCAATAAACGATTTAGGAAACAATCTGAACGATATGGCTTCGCGCTACGGCAAAGAAGTGATGGTAGTAGAAGTGGGTGGCGAAGATACGAAAGTGCAAAACACCTACGATATGCTGACAGCCGTTATCAAAAAAACAAAAGAAGTTCCAAACGGAAAAGGGCTTGGAGTGTTTTACTGGGAACCACAAGGGGCCAGAAGTTGGAGCCACTATAGCCTTAGTGCTTGGGGAGATGATGGAAAACCTTCAAAAGCACTGGATGCATTCAAATAGTGAGAAACAATTGTTATCGCATTTTTAAGTTTCAAAAACAATTGACATTATATTCAGACCATTACTTCTAGTCTGCAGATAAACTCAGTCTGTTTTTTTCAAGATTAGATTACGGTACGCTGCACCTCCGGACTTATCCGTAAAATTAGATTCCTAGAAAGATTTGGCTACGCCGATTTTCAATTCACCACTCTGTGGCTTTGCATCAGGTGCAGCGCACCGTAATATTTGTAGCTATTTACGACAAGAACAACCAAAGGTGCAGCGCACCGTAATATAACGTGCTAAGAAATTGAGTGATCATCGCTTAAACCTTACACATTAAACGCAAAGTTTGATTGTATTACTTTTAAATATAAGATATTAATGGCTTTTCAGTAAACCCTAAGTAATTTTTGCTTAAAGACAAATAAACATGAAAACACTTTTTTTTAAAATATCCCTGGTAGCATTTGGATTTGCTATCCTTGGAATTAGTTCGGGTTGTAAACAAACCAACCCGATTGAAGATCCAAAAGACACAACTGTTATTATTCCTACCGACAATCTGGCCAAAGGAGCTGATGTTAGTTGGTTGACGCAAATGGAAGCCGGTGGAAAGAAATTTTATAACGCCGCCGGCACCGAAATGGAGTGCATGGCATTGCTAAAAAGCCTGGGCATGAACACCATCCGGTTACGCGTATGGGTAAACCCTGCCGATAACTGGAACAATACCGCCGATGTACTACTAAAAGCCAAACGAGCAAAAAATTTGGGTATGCGTATTATGATTGACTTTCATTACAGCGATACATGGGCCGATCCTTCTAAGCAAACCAAACCGGCTGCATGGGCAAATATGAGTTTTGCCGATTTGAAAACAGCTGTTGCCACTCATACCACCGAAGTACTCAATACCTTGAAAACAAACAGCATTACACCCGAATGGGTGCAGGTGGGCAACGAAACCAGCGACGGTATGCTTTGGAACGATGGAAAAGCATCTGTCAGCATGAAAAACTATGCCGACCTCACCAATGCAGGTTACGATGCGGTAAAAGCCGTTTTCCCTACAGCAAAAGTGATTGTACACTTAAACAATGGACAAAACAATGCTACTTTCCGTTGGTTGTTCGACGGATTAAAAAATAATGGAGGAAAGTGGGATGTCATCGGTATGTCGGTATATCCGGCTTGGTTTACACCCGCTAACGACTGGGCAACCTGCAATAGTCAGGTTCTTGCCAATATGAACGACATGGTGGCACGTTACGGTAGCGAAGTGATGATAGTAGAATGCGGCATGAGTTGGGATAGCCCAAGCGCAAGCAAAAGTTTTTTGACGGATCTTATTGCAAAAACAAGAAGCGTTACCGCCAAAAAAGGATTGGGCGTTCTTTACTGGGAACCGGAATGCTACAATAACTGGCAATCCTACTCTTTAGGAGCATTTGATAACACTGGCAAACCAACAGCAGCTTTAGAAGCTTTCAAATAATAGATTCACTTGACAGCATCAATAAATAACCTGCCAGTGTGAATAGATTGCTCGACAGTATCTATTAATTGATTGACAGCATCGATTAATAGCCTGACAATATGAATAGATTGCTTGACAGTATCAATTAATCACTTGACAGCATCGATAAATCGCTCGACAGTATCGATTAATAACCTGACAGTGTGAATAGACTGCTTGACAGTATCAATTAATCGCTCGACAGTGCCAATAATCAGAAAATATAATTTATAATTCATATCTTAGAATGAAACAAACACATCGAACAAATAAACTAAAGAGGGCACTGCCCATTCTTTTATTTGTTTTTATCACGTCGCATATCGTTGCGCAGGATAATCGACAGACAGTAAACTTAAACTCCAACTGGCAATTTTGCAATCAGGAAGATATTGCTGTCACTGAAACCAAACTACCCATTCAGGCTGATTATGTATTTAGCCAATGGCAAACAGTAACCCTGCCACACACGGCTAAGGTTGAACCTCAGGTAGTAATAAAGCCATGGGTTGGCGTTAGTTGGTATAAAAAAGACTTTAAACCAAATGCGGAGTGGAAAAACAAACGCGTTTTTATTGAATTCGAAGCGGTGATGCAACAAGCAGAGGTTTGGCTCAATGGCAAATCTATCGCTAAACATACGGGGGGATATTTACCTTTTACCATCGACATCAGCAACAACATCATTGACGGCAAACAAAACCGGATAGTTGTAAAAGCAGATAATCAGGATAATGCGGACGTTCCTCCGGGAAAACCAATAATGAATCTGGATTTCTGCTACTTCAGTGGTATTTACCGCAATGTTTCGCTCATTATTACGAATCCTTTGCATATAACTGATGCCGTAAAAGCAAATCAACCGGCTTCAGGTGGGGTACGCGTATGGTTTCCTGAAGTTTCTACTCAACTGGCCACTGTAGCCGTTTCAACGCATGTCCGCAATGATTCCGACGCACCCAAAGAGTTTGAATTAAGCTACATTGTGTTCGACAAAACAGGTTCTACTGTTGAGCTAAAATCGTCGCAAAAAGTAACACTCGCAGCTCAGTCGGAGAAAACCATCCTTGAAAACCTGCAAGTACAAACGCCCGATCTTTGGCATCCAAATCATCCGAGTTTGTATACCCTGCGCGTAGGCATTATCGAAAACAAAGCAATAATGGATGTTGTCAGTACCAAAATAGGTATTCGGAAATTCGAAATCTCCGACAGCAAATTCCTGATCAACGGTGAACCCTTTTTATTGGTGGGAACAAATCGTCATCAGGAATATCCTTACATTGGCAACGCACTATCCGACAACGCACAATACCGCGACGCAGTAAAAATCAAAGAAGCTGGATTCAATATTGTCCGTTTATCGCATTATCCACAGTCGCCTGCCTTTATGAATGCTTGCGACGAGCTGGGAATTCTCACCATTGCCGCCATTCCGGGTTGGCAGTTTGTTGGCAAAGAAGCCTTTATGCAACATTCGTATCAGGATGCCCGTGAACTAATTCGTCGCGACAGAAACCATGCTAGCGTGGCTATGTGGGAATTATCGTTGAACGAATCGCCTATGCCCGACAACTTTATGAAAAAAATGACCGAGATAGCCAAAGAAGAATCTCCCGAATCGAAACTGATGACTTGTGGCTGGATTGATAAATACTACGATGTGTATATCCCTGCCCGTCAACATGCCAAAGCTCCAAATTACTGGAAAAAACATGAGGGTAAAATACCTTTATTTACCGGAGAATATGGCGACTGGGAGTATTTTGCTCAAGATGCCGGTTTGAATCAGGCCGGATATGCAGGATTGAAAAGCGATGAACGCACAAGCAGACAATTGCGTGGCGACGGCGAAAAACGCATGTTGCAACAAGCCTATAACTTTCAGGAAGCGCACAACGATAACTTAATCAATCCGCACCTGGGTGATGCCAACTGGTTGATGTTCGATTACAATCGCGGTTACTCGCCCGACATAGAATCATCGGGTATAATGGACATTTTCCGCCTCCCTAAATTTGCGTATTATTTCTATCGAAGTCAGGATAAACCGGTCAATGGTGCGAGTTCGTACGACTCCACTCCTACTGTAAAAATTGTATCGCAGTGGAACACCGCTTCCGATTTCAAGAATATAAAAGTTTACTCCAATTGCGAGGAAGTAGCACTCTATCTGAATGACAAACTGGTAGAGAAAAAGAAGCCACAACGGAATGTTCTTTCTGAACAATTACCATATCCTCCATTTATCTTCGATACGAAACAATTTGAAGCCGGACAACTAAAAGCAATTGGTTATATCGGTGGAAAAGAAGTAAAACAGGACATTGTAACGACCTCGGCCGAACCAGCGTACATTAAACTTTCGTACAACAAAAGCGGAAAATCGTTGAAAGCCGATGGGGCTGATGCCGTATTTATGTACGCCACAGTTTGCGATGCTAAAGGTAATCCGGTTTCCGAATCGACAGCAGCCATACAATTTACACTAAAAGGAAATGGAAAACTGATTGGCGAAAACCCCATCAAAGCAGAGGCAGGAATTGCCACTATTCTCCTTCAGGCAGACAATAAAGCAGGGACGATAACCATCCAGGCAACAAATGCAACATTAAAATCAGGACAACTTAAAATTGTTCCGGTAAGATAAAATAAATTCTGCCTTCAATCTTTTTTATTCATAGCAGTTCGGGGTAATTCTTTCGAATTACTCCGGACTGCTTTTTAAATTCAAACCACACCGAACCAATCTCTGAGTGAATTGTTTCATTGTCAAAAATAAACCTACGATGAAGAATTTTAAAACAATCGAACAAATTATTGCGCCACCTGCTCCTCACATGGTAGGTGACGGATTTCGTGTCAATAACTTTTTTCCGGGCACTAAATACATAGGATTAAAACGCATGAGTCCGTTCTTTTTACTGGACTATGCTGCAAAAGTTGATTATCCGCCAACCGATACGCCGCGTGGCGTTGGGGTGCATCCTCATCGTGGTTTCGAAACCGTGACCATAGCCTACAAAGGCAAAGTGGCACATCACGACAGTGCCGGGAATAGTGGCGTGATTGGCGAAGGCGACGTACAATGGATGACTGCAGCTTCGGGGGTATTACACAAAGAATACCACGAAAAAGAATGGAGCAAAACCGGTGGCACTTTTCAAATGGTACAACTATGGGTAAATCTTCCGGCTAAACATAAAATGAGCCCACCCAAATACCAGGGCTTGGGACATGAAACATTCGGACAATATTTGTTACCAAACAATCTTGGAGTGGTGGAAGTAATAGCCGGTGATTATAACGGAATAAAAGGACCTGCATCAACATTTACACCCATCGAAATGTATAATGTGCGTATAAAAAAAGGCGCGAACGTCATTTTTTCATTACCCGAAGACTACAATACCGGCTTTATGGTTATCGAAGGCACCGCCGTTCTAAACGACAAAACAGTGCATGCCAATCATTTTGTGCTATTTGCAAACAAAGGAACGGACATTATTATGGAAGCCACCGAAGATGCTATCATACTAGCACTTAGCGGCAAACCTATCGACGAGCCAATAGTCCCTTACGGCCCATTTCTGATGAATTACAAGGAAGAAATTATGCAGGCCTACGAAGATTTAAACAACGGTAAGTTTGGACATTTGGAAGATTAACAACCCTTTTTCATCCTAAATAAATACGAATATTTCAAATGCTCAGCTATTGGAATATTCGTATTTTTATTCTAAATTTGTCGAAAAAATTTAAATATGTCCGTATCTTCTCCATCCCGCCTCCACGTTGTTGATGCCTTGCGGGGCTTTGCCATCGTATCTATACTATTATTGCACAATATAGAACATTTCGACTTCTATTTTACGCCTGCAAACCTACCTGCTTGGATGGTAAAATTGGACAAAGGAATATGGGACAGCTTGTTTTTCATGTTTGGAGGGAAGTCATATGCCATTTTTGCTTTACTCTTCGGCCTCACCTTTTTCATCCAATTCAATAACCAGGCGCAAAAAGGAAAAGACTTCCGCGGACGGTTTGCATGGCGGATGGTATTATTACTCGTATTTGGGTTCATCAACTCCTGCTTCTTCGAAGGCGACATACTCTTCATCTACGCCATCATTGGCTTCTCGCTTATTCCGGTTGCCAAACTAAGCACTAAAACCGTATTAATTACGGCCATTATTCTGATGCTGCAACCCTACGAATGGTACAACTTTGTGGTTGGACTTTTTCATCCTCACACCGTTATGGAAAACCCTGTTTCGTGGCAGTATTTTGGCAAAATGGGCGAATACATCCCCGGCGAATCCTTTTGGGCCACAGTTTATGGTAATCTCACGAACGGAAAAATAGGTGTACTGAACTGGACCTGGGAAAACGGACGTGTATTCCAAACGGCATCACTATTTATGCTCGGCATGCTGGCCGGAAGAAAAAAAGTTTTCGTATTGTCCAACGACAGCAGATTATTCTGGTTTAAAGTATTAATGTTTGCCACCATTGCATTTATTCCATTTTATATCACCAAAAATGGTCTGGGGCATTGGATCAGCAGCGAAGCAGTTCGCCGACCACTTATCACCATTTTCACATCATGGTCCAACCTTGCATTTATGTTCATACTGGTAGCTTGTTTTGTATTGCTTTTTCAACGTATGAGTAGTTCCAAGCGAAGCCTTAACCTTTTCTCTCCATTTGGTCGTATGAGTTTGACGAATTACATCATGCAGTCCATTTTGGGTTCTTGCATTTATTATGGTTTTGGACTTGGCTTATACAAATACACCGGAGCTTCTTACTCTATTCTCATCGGTATTGCGCTAGCCATTTTCCAATGGACATTTTGTTATTTATGGCTTGCCAAACACAAGCAAGGTCCACTTGAATCGTTGTGGCATAAAGCTACCTGGTTTCATTCAAAATAACATTTCAATTCTGCATAAAACCACCTAAATGGATTGCCATATATGTATTTATATTCATTTAAATTACTATTATCCGTAATTTAGAGAGACAACATGCATATTATTGGAATATTTTCTGTTTTCGTACAAATTGTATTGAACATTTTACAAAATCATTTGTTTAAAATCAAAGAAAAGTACTTTGAGAACGCCTATCAAAGTTATTTTTCATTACATTTGCAATTGAAATAGTTACAATTTGATTAAAAATACAGAAATATGGTTTTTGATGAACAAATGATTCAGCGTGTCTACGCTTCCTTCCCCGAGAAAATAAGTCAAATAAAGAACAAACTTCAGCGTCCACTCACCCTTACCGAGAAGATTCTATACGTTCACCTGGCAACTGGTGAATCTATTGAAAATTACAGCAGAGCGGTGGATTATGTCAACTTCTCACCCGATCGTGTGGCCATGCAGGATGCAACGGCGCAGATGGCCTTGCTGC
Source organism: Paludibacteraceae bacterium (assembly GCA_942493025.1). Classification (GTDB taxonomy): domain Bacteria; phylum Bacteroidota; class Bacteroidia; order Bacteroidales; family Paludibacteraceae; genus Paludibacter. The sequence continues at coordinate 240,051 of OW818663.1, read as the reverse complement.
AGTTAATGAATTCGGGCAGACAAACAGTCGCTGTGCCGTCCACCGTTCATTGCGATCACTTGATTCAGGCGCACATTGAAGCTAAAACCGACTTAAAAACGGCCAACGAAACCAACCGCGAAGTATATGATTTCTTGAGTGCCGTATCAAACAAATTTGGTATCGGCTTTTGGAAACCGGGGGCAGGTATTATTCATCAGGTGGTATTCGAAAACTATGCTTTCCCGGGTGGAATGATGATTGGTACCGACTCACACACTGTAAATGCAGGTGGAATGGGTATGATTGCCATTGGAGTTGGGGGTGCAGATGCAGTGGATGTTATGGCCGGAATGCCATGGGAACTTAAAATGCCAAAAATCATTGGGGTAAAACTTACCGGAAAACTTTCGGGTTGGGCTTCTCCAAAAGACGTAATTCTGAAACTGGCAGGAATTCTTACCGTAAAAGGTGGCACCAATGCTATTATTGAGTATTTTGGTGAAGGAACAGCTTCATTGTCAGCCACTGGAAAAGGAACCATTTGTAATATGGGTGCCGAAGTAGGCGCTACCACTTCGCTATTTCCCTTCGACGAAAAATCGGTAGCCTATCTAAACGCTACAGGGCGTAGTTCAATAGCCAATGCTGCAAAAAACATAATCGAACACCTTCAGGCCGATGCCGAAGTCATTGCCGAACCTGAAAGATATTACGATCGCCTTATCGAAATAAATCTAAGCGAACTGGAACCTTACATCAATGGTCCGTTTACACCTGATTTGGCTTATCCTATCTCTGAATTTGCAAAAGCAGTAAAAGAGAAAGGCTATCCACAAAAAATGGAAGTAGGACTGATTGGCTCGTGTACCAACTCTTCATACGAGGACTTGACCCGTGCTGCATCAGTTGTGAAAAATGCAAAAGAAGACGGACTGAAAGTCCAGGCGCAGTTTATCATTAATCCCGGTTCAGAACAAGTTCGTTATACTGCCGAACGCGACGGTGTACTTGCTGAATTCGAATCGGTTGGCGGTATCGTTATGGCAAATGCCTGCGGACCATGTATCGGCCAATGGAAACGCGAAACTGACAATCCGGAACGTGCAAACTCTATCATTACCTCGTTTAACCGCAACTTTGCCAAACGTGCCGATGGTAATCCAAATACTCACACCTTTATCGGTTCGCCCGAAGTGGTAGCAGCTATGACTATCGCCGGTGATTTATGTTTCAATCCTTTAACTGATTCATTGATCAATGAGAAAGGCGAGAGCGTGAAACTTCAGGAGCCCACCGGCTTTGAGTTACCAGCAAAAGGATATGCAGTGGAAGATGCAGGTTATATTGCTCCGGTTGCCGATGGCAGCAAAGTGAACGTAAACATCAGCACTGACTCAAAACGCTTACAAATTCTTCAACCTTTCGCTCCGTGGGATGGCAATGACTACAAAGCCTTACCTTTACTCATTAAAACGAAAGGAAAATGTACCACCGACCATATCTCAATGGCCGGACCATGGTTGAAATTCCGTGGACATATCGACAATATTTCCGACAACATGTTGATTGGTGCAGTGAATGCATTCAACGACAAAACAAACACCGTACTCGACGCTCAAACCGGAGAATATCTGACTGTACCCGGACTGGCCCGTAAATACAAAGCACAGCAAATTGGCTCCGTAGTGGTTGCAGAAGAAAACTATGGCGAAGGCTCTAGTCGTGAACACGCTGCCATGGAACCCCGCTTCCTAAACGTAAAAGCCATTTTGGTAAAATCATTTGCCCGTATTCACGAAACGAACTTAAAGAAACAAGGCATGTTGGCATTGACTTTTGCCGATAAAAATGATTATGATAAAGTTCGGGAAGATGATAAGATCAACATCCTCGGGCTAACTAATTTTTCTCCAAGTGTAAATCTTTTTGTAGAGCTACTTCATAGCGATGGAACCGCCGATAAATTTGAGGTGATTCATACGTATAATCAGGTTCAAATCGACTGGTTTAAAGCCGGAAGTGCATTAAATGCAATGAATAAATAGAAGTATCAAAAATAAATTTTCATTTACAAAACAAAAAGACCAATCGCTGTGTTAAACAAGAAACAGACCAATACAAAAAATATAAAATCTAAGTTCATGGAAAAAGATTATTTAATTTACAAATTATCGGAAACGATTAAAACCACCAGCCGAATCGACAAAGAATTGTTTACACAATTTAATGTAAAACGTGGACTAAGAAACGAGGATCACTCGGGGGTACTGGTTGGATTAACAAAGGTAGGTGATGTTGTTGGGTACGAAAAACTACCGGAAGGTGGTCTAAAAGCGGTTCCCGGCAAACTGATTTACAGAGGTATAGATGTTGAAGATTTAGTTCATGGATTTCAGGCAGAGCACCGCTTGGGCTTCGAAGAAACTGCTTTCTTACTCCTTTCGGGCTACCAACCGGATGCAGAAGAGCTAAAAGCGTTCTCTAAGCTATTAGTAGAAGGAATGGCGCTGGCTCAAAAAGCCACCATGAATATCATTGACCTCGAAGGTCAGGACATCATGAATATTTTATCGCGTAGTGTACTGGAAATGTACACGTTCGACTCCAATCCTGATGATATTACCCGCGACAATCTGATTCGTCAATCAATTGATTTGATTGCAAAATTCCCAACTATCGTTGCGTATGCATTCAATATTCTTCGCCACAGTCAACAAGGGCGCTCGTTGCACATTCGTCACCCGAATGAAGACATGTCTTATGCAGAGAACTTCCTGTATATGATGAAAGGTCCGGGCAATTACACCGAATTGGATGTGAAAATTCTTGACTTGACATTGATTCTGCATGCCGACCATGGAGGTGGTAATAACTCTACATTTACCGTGCGTGTAGTTAGCTCTACTCAAACAGATACTTATTCTGCTATTGCTGCAGGAATTGGTTCCCTAAAAGGACCTTTACACGGTGGTGCAAATATAAAGGTGGTACAGATGTTCGAACATTTGAAAACAGCTATCAAGGACTGGACGAATGTAAAAGAAATCGATACTTACCTGAAAAAAATGCTGAACAAAGAAGCTTACAATAAGAGTGGCTTGATTTATGGTATTGGACACGCCGTTTACACCGTTTCAGATCCCCGCGCACTTTTACTGAAAGAAATGGCACGCGCCATGGCTGTTGAAAAAGGGCTTGAAAAAGAATTTGCTTTCTTAGAATTGCTTGACGAACGTTCCGTAAATGCATTTATGACCTTCAAAGGCGATGGCATCAACAAACAAGTATGTACAAATGTGGATTTCTATTCCGGATTTGTATACGAAGCTATCGGTCTGCCAAGCGAAATATTCACCCCTATGTTCGCCATGTCACGTGTAGCAGGTTGGACAGCTCACCGTATTGAAGAATTGAATTTTGCCAGCAAACGAATTATCCGTCCGGCATACAAAAACGTTGGCGAGCGCAAAACTTTTATCCCATTGAAAGATAGATAAAAAAAAGCAAGTCTATGGTCAATAGTCTATTGTCGATCAAGGCAAGACGGTTATTGGCCATAAATTTTTTATTGTACTAATTATGAGATGTTTTGAAGAATTAAGAATATGGCAAGATGCTAGATTATTAGTCAAAGATATTTATTCAATCGTAGCTAACTGGAAAGATTACGGTTTTAAAGATCAACTTCAAAGAGCAGTTATTTCTATCATGAATAATATTGCCGAGGGAGCTGATGCTGGTTCAGATAAGCTGTTCGCTCGCTATTTACAAATAGCCAAAGGGAGCTGTGGAGAAGTGAAAAGCATGCTGTATGTCTGTGAGGACATAGGTTATCTCTCAACCGAACAAGCTATAGAGCTAAGAACAAGAGTTTATCACATATCAACTTCAATTCAAAAATTAACTGATTATTTACGAAAACAATCAGACATAACTAAATAAAATCCTCTATAGACAATAGACTATAGACTATAGACATGAAAGAAAAAATAAAAGTATCAAACCCCGTCGTTGAACTTGACGGTGATGAAATGACCCGTATCATTTGGGCATTTATCAAAGAACAACTAATTCTTCCTTATCTCGATTTGGATATCAAGTATTACGATTTAAGCATTGAAAATCGCGACTTAACAAATGACCAGGTAACGATTGACTCAGCGAACGCGATTAACAAATACAATGTCGGCATAAAATGTGCTACTATTACTCCCGATGAAGCCCGTGTAGAAGAGTTTGGGTTGAAAAAAATGTGGAAATCGCCCAATGGTACAATCCGTAATATTATTGGTGGTACAGTATTCCGCGAACCGATTGTAATGAGTAATGTTCCACGTTATGTTCAGGGCTGGACAAAACCTATCGTTATCGGGCGTCATGCCTTTGGCGACCAGTACAAAGCCACCGACACGGTTATTAAAGGCAAGGGAACGCTTAAAATGACCTTTACAAACGAAGCAGGCGAGACGAAAGAATGGGAAGTATACAACTTCGAAGGCGACGGCGTAGCAATGACTATGTACAACACCGACGATTCTATCTACGGCTTTGCACGTTCATCGTTCCAGGTTGCATTAGAAAAAAAATGGCCGTTGTATCTTTCAACAAAAAATACCATTCTGAAAGCTTACGACGGACGCTTCAAGGACATTTTTCAGGAAGTATATGAAAATGAATTTCAAACTGCCTTTAAAGAAGCAGGTATCACGTATGAGCACCGTTTGATTGACGACATGGTTGCTTCGTGTATGAAGTGGAATGGTGGATTTGTGTGGGCCTGTAAGAATTACGACGGCGATGTTCAATCTGATACTGTAGCGCAAGGATTCGGTTCGTTAGGCCTAATGTCGTCGGTACTTGTAACCCCAGACGGAAAAACAGTGGAAGCAGAAGCTGCTCACGGAACTGTAACCCGCCACTATCGTCAACATCAACAGGGAAAATCAACATCAACCAACCCGATTGCATCTATTTTTGCATGGACACGCGGATTGATGCACAGAGCCAAGCTGGATAATAACGCTGCGTTGCTGAACTTCTGCGAAAAGCTGGAGCTTGTATGTATCGAAACTGTGGAAGCAGGGGAAATGACCAAAGATTTAGCTGTATTGATTCACGGCGAAAGCGTTACGAGCGACAACTACCTCAGCACCGAAGGTTTCTTAGCTGCCTTGAAACGTAATTTAGATGCAAAGCTAGGATAAACATTTTTAAATGTATAAAGAAGGTAGAGCTACAAATAATTTTGTGGCTCTACCTTTTTTTATAAGCGAATCAATCAACTACAAAAGCATATATGCATCTATATATTACACCAGACCAGATAGTTATAAGCAGGAACAACCTCTATCCTGAAGCCATTACTTTCGATAACATCAGCTGTTGAAAAAGTTACAATCTTGGCTTCTATGAAATTGAAAAATTGCATTGCTTTTATCAGCCCATTTAACTCTCTATTCAAATTGTCAGGAGTCAGCTCATAACAAACCTGAACTAATTCGGTCACATTTCCATTTTTCATCGCTACAAAGTCACATTCTCCTTTGTCATCAAAATAGTACAACTCGTTATACCTTCTTCTTAAATGTAAAAACACTAAGTTCTCCAGTTTCCTACCTAAATCATCTGTCATCGAACTTGATATTACATCCACTAAACCCAAATCAATTGCATACACTTTTCTGGGGTTAATAAGTTGAGCCTTTGCAGAATGGCTAAACATCGGCAGAAAAGAAACTAAGTAAGAAAGCTCTAAATGCGAAAACCAACTCAAAATCGTACTTGTAGCTCCAATTGAAAGAGGCTGTTTGAGCTTGGTAGCTGTTATTCGATTACCAATATTGGAGATAAGATAATTGGCTAATCTATGAAGACTCCTTATATCCTTAATTCCATAACGGGTAACAATGTCTCTTATGAGCACATCATCAAATAATGTAGCAAGTTGTTCCGGATCACTATTTTTCACATATTCTGGAAAACCTCCAACTTTCATATAAGTCAACAAACTCACAGCATCCGGCATTAAAGTTCTAAATGATAAAAATTCGGTATAGGAGAAAGGAAAAAGTTCTTGAGTGACATGACGACCTGTCAGCCTGGTTCCTAATTCTTTACTTAGTAGTGAAGCATTTGAGCCTGTAATAATCACACGAAAACTCTCATCTAACTTTTGACGAACGTACATTTCCCATCCCTCAACTAATTGTATCTCATCAAAAAACAATATCTTAGCACCTTTATTAGCGATTATATTATCCAATCGAGGAAAATCTAATATTGAAAATTCATACAATTGAGGCGACTCAAAATTTAGAAAAAGAACCAATTTGTCGTCCAATTCTTTCATCATTTGCATTAGAAGCGTACTTTTACCACAGCGCCTAACTCCCGATATAATTAATGCATGCGAAGACAAGCTTTGTGTAGCAGGTATTAGCTCACGTATTAAGCCAGTATCTCTACTTGTAAAACGTATCCTTTGTTGTTCAATAACATAATTTATAACACTCTCTAAAACCATGGCATCAAATTTTGTTTGATACAAAAATACAAATTTGTTTGATATAAAAATACAGATTTGTATTTTTGTATCAAACAAATTTGTATCAATAATATAAGCAGCTATCTAACAGCAAATTAAAAACAAAAAAGCAACCCTTTCGAGTTGCTTTATATTCAAATTTAAGAAATCGTACTATCGTTCGGATTATCCTAAAAAGCTTTTCAATAATTTACTTTTTGCATTCGGTCTCAATTTGCGAATCGCTTTTTCCTTAATCTGACGTACACGCTCACGTGTTAAACCAAACTCGTCTCCAATTTCCTCAAGCGTCATTTCAGGAATACCCAGTCCAAAGAATTTCTTTACGATATCTCGTTCTCTATCCGACAAGGTAAAAATCAAAACGCGTTCAATTTCCTTAGAAAGTGATTCGTTGATTAATGATCTGTCAGCGTTGGGAGAATCATCATTGATCATTACATCCAACAAACTGTTATCTTCACCTTCAACAAACGGTGCATCCACTGAAATATGGCGACCCGAAACTTTCATTGTATCGGCAATTTTCTCAACTGGAATATCCAATACGTCGGCTAACTCTTCTGGTGAAGGGCGACGTTCGTTTTCTTGCTCGAATTTAGAGAAAGCTTTGTTGATTTTATTTAACGAACCAACCTGATTCAATGGTAAACGTACAATACGAGATTGCTCAGCCAAGGCTTGCAAAATAGATTGCCGAATCCACCAAACTGCATAAGAAATAAACTTAAATCCACGTGTTTCATCAAATTTCTCGGCTGCTTTAATCAATCCAAGATTTCCTTCATTTATTAAGTCGGGAAGACTTAGGCCTTGATTTTGGTACTGTTTAGCTACCGACACAACGAAACGTAAGTTAGCTCGTGTCAGTTTTTCTAACGCAATCCTATCACCTGCACGTATCCGCTGAGCCAATTCAACTTCTTCTTCTACAGTAATAAGGTCCTCACGTCCAATCTCTTGCAAATACTTATCAAGAGATGCACTTTCACGATTCGTGATCGATTTGGTAATTTTTAATTGTCTCATTTAATGAATCAAAATTAGCTTGCAAAAGTACTTCTTTTTTTCCACTTGTCAAAGCGAAAAATCTAAAATCTTGCACATCGTTTATTTCTATACCTAACAAATTAGAAGATAGTAAGTTTTGAATAAAATCATCTCTTGCTGAAATAGCATTCTATATAACAATTGCATCAACAAACTCTAATTATACAAAAACTTTGCCACACTAATAGAACAGTTTTCCTATAACTAACGCTTTATATTTCAAATTGTTTTGCACTATTGATAACAATTAAAAAAAATATGACAAACTCAACTGAATTAAGTTTGTCATATTATCGAAACATCGAACTAAATCTGTATTAATCAGCTAAATCAATTGCAAAGTAAGCCACTTTACCTGTTGGGTATATGCCGGCAATGTACAGTACTTTCTCTTTCTGACCATTATTAACAGCCACATCAAGTACCGACTGAATTTCGTCCACCGATCTTACAGGCTGATTGTTAAGCTTCAGAATAATAAAGCCCGGTTTAATTCCTGCTTCAGCCAGTTTTCCTTTTGAAATTGATTTTATTTCAACGCCATATTCCAACTGGTATTTATCTTTTGTTTTTTCATCTACCGGTTCAAAAACAGCACCTAACACTTCAGTACTGGCTTGCGAGGTAACAACAGATGTATTTCCTTGTCTGTTCTTCAAAACTACATTTAATTTCTGCACTGTGTTATTGCGCAACACCTCAATTGTAATTTTATCGGATGGACGGTAGCGAGCAATCTGTTCCTGCAATTCGGCAACTGATTTCACCGCCACACCATTTACATTATTGATTATATCGCCCGCTTTCACTCCTGCAATTTTAGCTGCACTCTGATCTGCAACTTTATCCACATAGGCACCATCCAATGTTTTCAGGTTCTTCTCTTTAGCCAGTTTGTCATTTATACTGCTAATCTCAACTCCCAAAACAGCTCGTTGTACCACTCCAAATTGCTTAATATCAGTGACTACTTTTTGCACAATGCTTACCGGCACAGCAAATGAATAACCGGAATAAGAGCCAGTTTGAGAAGCAATGGCAGTATTTATTCCTACCAGTTCACCGTGTGTATTCACCAACGCACCTCCGCTATTACCCGGATTCACCGCAGCATCGGTTTGGATAAACGATTCTATTTTCATTTGCGTATTCAAAATATCAATATCACGTGCCTTGGCACTCACAATACCGGCAGTAACAGTCGACGTAAGGTTGAATGGATTTCCAACAGCCAACACCCATTCTCCAACTTTCAATTCATCCGAATTACCAAATACAATTACCGGCAAATCTTTTGCATCTATTTTTATCAGGGCAATATCAGTATTTGGATCGGCTCCAACGAGCTTAGCCTTAAAAGTACGCTTATCGTTGAGCGTTACTTCAATTTCGGACGACTTATCAATCACATGATTATTGGTTACAATATAACCATCATTGCTGATAATCACGCCCGAACCAGCACCTTCTTGCATAGGTATATCTTTTGGTTGTTGCTGACGGCGTTGTTGAGGTCCAAAAAAATATTCAAAAAAAGGATCATTGCCAAAACCACCATACGACATTTGTGCCATTGGAGTTTTTACTTTTACGTGAACTACTGCATGAATAGATAGTTCCGCTGCAACTGTGAAATCGGTTTCAATACCCTTGCTTGCATTTGCAAACCGGGCATACGACGCAGGGACTTTGGCGTTACTAAAACCATCATCGTCCTGTTGTCTGTTGGCAATGTAATTTGTAGTCAGATTAGTTGCTACACTTACGGCTACGACTAAACCGAAAAAGCCGAGCATTCTCATTCGTTTTGATAAGTTCATTTTTCTTTGTTTTTAGGGTTTATCACTAAGTTTATTACTATCCGTTTGAAATTATTTTTCGATGCGAAAATAATCAAAACTTATACCTAAGAGTCAATAGCAGTGCACATTTTGAATTTATTAACGCTTCTTTTTTATCGATTAACGAGCATTAACGAGTCGGGATTTATTTGTAAAAAGTTGCTATTAAAACGAACAAAAAAAAGCCACCCTTTTGTCAGGTGGCTTCATTCTTATTCGTGAAAAAATGTCAGTTTTATGACAGCTTCTCAACCCATCATTTCTTAAATCCGTAAACTGCTAATTCGCCCAACTCTTCTTCGATACGAAGCAGTTGATTGTATTTTGCCATACGATCCGAACGGCTCAATGAACCGGTTTTAATCTGACCGGAGTTGGTAGCCACTGCAATATCGGCAATGGTAGCATCTTCTGTTTCGCCCGAGCGGTGCGAAGTGACAGAAGTATAACCTGCGCGGTGAGCCATTTCAATAGCATCCAGTGTTTCGGACAAGGTACCGATTTGATTTACCTTAATCAAAATTGAGTTAGCACAACCCAGATCGATTCCTTTTTTCAGGTATTCAACATTGGTAACGAATAAGTCATCGCCCACCAACTGAATTTTCTTGCCCAATTTTTCAGTCAATAATTTCCAGCCATCCCAGTCTCCTTCGTTCATACCGTCTTCGATAGAATCAATAGGATAATTAGCAACCAGGTCGGCCAGGAAGTCTACCTGTTGAGCAGAAGTACGTTTAGCACCGTTTGGTCCTTCAAATTTAGAATAGTCATAGATACCATCTTTGTAAAATTCCGAAGCAGCACAGTCCAATCCAATTGTAACATCGCTACCGGCTTTGTAACCGGCTTTTTCGATAGCTGTGATAATTGATTTCAACGCATCTTCAGTACCATCCAAAGCTGGAGCAAAACCACCTTCGTCGCCTACAGCAGTGCTCAGGTTACGATCATGAAGTACTTTTTTCAATGAATGAAAAACCTCAGCACCCATACGTAGACCTTCGCTAAACGATTTGGCACCGATAGGACGAATCATAAATTCCTGAAAAGCAATAGGAGCATCTGAATGCGATCCACCGTTTATAATATTCATCATTGGTACCGGCAATACAAAAGTATTTGTTCCACCAATATAACGATAGAGAGGCATATCCAAATACGCAGCGGCTGCTTTGGCCACTGCCAACGAAACACCTAAAATAGCATTAGCACCCAGGTTCGATTTTGTTTTTGTGCCATCCAACTGAATCATAAGTTTATCAATAGCACGTTGTTGCAACGCACTGATACCGATTAATGCAGGTGCAATTTTATCGTTTACATTGGCTACAGCTTTCAAAACTCCTTTGCCCAGATAGCGTTTTTTGTCGCCGTCGCGCAATTCAATGGCTTCATTTTCGCCGGTTGAAGCTCCCGAAGGAACAGCAGCGCGCGCCATTACGCCCGATTCCAAATACACATCTACCTCTACAGTAGGATTTCCACGCGAATCAAGAATTTCGCGAGCCACAATTTTTTCAATTTTACTCATGTTTTATTTGTTTTTAAAATGATTATATTATTCACAGTCTGTTTCGTATGAGTATAAACGCTCAAAAAAATAAAATGTTCGGGCAGGTCTTTAATTATTGATTACATTTTTATATCCGAAAAAAGTAGTAAATTTGTAATTATTATAAGTCGTAACAAGTAAACAGGTATTGCTTACTTAAATAGTAAACTTCAAACAAAAACTCTATGAAAAAGACGATTCTTTTCGCCATCATTTGCCTATCATTCGCGTCATGTTCGCAACTAATGCAGGTTGCATCACAGCTGGGGACAACAGCCGGCTCGGCCCTACCGGTCACTAATGCCGAAAATATTTCAGGACTAAAAAGCTCCCTCAACATTGGTATCGAACAAGCAGTCAGTAACCTGGGCGTTCAGGATGGATTTTACAAAGATGCTGCTTTAAAATTATTACTGCCAAAAGAAGCTCAATCAATAGTAGACAATATCAAAATGATTCCCGGAGGACAGGCGTTGGTCGACAAAGCAGTTCTATCACTCAACCGTTCAGCCGAAGACGCAGTAAAAGAAGCCACTCCAATATTTAAAAATGCTATTTTAAACATGAGCCTTACCGATGGAGTTGGCATCTTGTTCGGAGGAAACAATGCAGCGACTGAATTTCTGCGCAAGAACACTTATTCTCAACTTCAAGCCGCATTTGCTCCAAAAGTAAGAGCATCGCTCAGCAAACCCTTAGTGGCCAATGTTTCGACTTCCGAAACGTGGAATACGCTCAGCTCCGGATTCAATTCCGTTGCCAAATCGCCGGTGGGCGCTGTTGCCGGACTGAAACAAGTAAACGTGAGTCTGGAAAATTACGTAACTGAAAAAGCCCTGGACGCTCTGTTTCTGAAAGTAGCTGAAGAGGAAAAAAACATACGCACCAACCCCACTGCCCGCGTGAGCAGTTTATTGAAAAGGGTTTTTGGACAGCTGGATAAAAAATAAGCCTGCAAAAAAAGCGAAACGCTCAACGAAAAGAACCCTTACACAATTCATTGCAATTGAGTAAGGGTGCTTTTTTTGTATTGTTCGTGTATGCTCTTCAAAACACACAGAAGAACTATCGACTCAATTAGTGCAATTTAATGCACTTTCAGTCCTATTTAGAGAATCCACACAGTGATCTAAGCATATTAGTGCAATATATTACACTAATATGGTGATTATTGAAAAACATCTACTATATTTGCAATCAGAATGCAATATATTGCACTAAACTTCAATAAAACAACAAAACGGATGAATCTGGCGCAAACAATTAAACAAAGACGTGAAGAATTAGGAATCTCTATGGAGCATTTGGCAGAAGTTGCAACAGTGAGTCTAAGAACACTGAAAGCTATTGAAAGTGGAAAAGGAAATCCCACATTGAGTTCTATCAACAAATTAGCGGATGTTTTAGGACTTGAAATGAAACTTGAAGTGAAAAATAAATGAGAAAAGTGGCAGTTTACAGAAATGGTTTTGAGGCGGGAATCTTATCAGAAGAAGCCCAGGGTAACTATGTATTTCGCTATAATGATGATTACTACAACGATTCAGCTTTGCCATCCATCAGTTTAACGCTACCAAAAACACAAAAAGAATACAGATCTGAATATTTATTTCCTTTTTTTTTCAACATGTTGAGCGAAGGAGTAAACCGGAAATTGCAAAGCCTCCAATGGAAAATAGATGAAGAGGATCACTTCGGATTACTAATGCAAACAGCTCAGTTCGACACAATTGGAGCTATAACAGTAAAAGCATTATTATAAATGGACTTAAATAAAATAACTTGTTGCCCGGGAACATTGGCTGAAGGTTTCAGTACCTACAGTCCCAGATGCCTGCGAAATGTATTCAACGGCAAGAAAGTAAGTCACATTCTACCCTACGAACAACCAAGGTTAGATGAATCTGTTGCAGAAATGTTTATGGAAAACCGCAAACGTATTTCTATCTCAGGGGTTCAGGAAAAAATCAGCCTTATATTAGAAAAGAATGTTCTGAGACTTACCAAAAAAGGTGAACATGGAACCTATATTTTAAAGCCAATACCGCGCGATCTAAAAAAGGTGGATCAGGTTCCGGCAAATGAACACCTGACAATGCAAATTGCGTCTCAAGTTTATGGATTAAAAACAGCTGCAAATGCCCTTCTATTTTTCAAAGATGGGACACCTGCCTACATTACAAAACGATTTGATGTAAAACCTGATGGAAATAAATGGGGCAAAGAAGATTTTGCAACGCTGGCCGGCAAAACAAAAGATAACGCAGGTGGAAATTTCAAATACAATTACAGTTACGAGGAATTAGGCTATCTGATACAAAAATATGTCCCCGCCTGGCGCATTGAAATTGAGAGGTATTTCTCTTTAGTGCTCTTCAATTACCTGCTAAGCAACGGAGATGCACATTTGAAAAACTTTTCGTTACTTGAAACTACTGCAGGCGATTATATACTTAGCCCCGCTTACGATTTAATCAATACCAGATTGCATGTGGATGACACCGACTTTGCTTTAGACAAAGGACTATTTGCAGATTCATACAGGTCTGAAAAATCGATAATAACCGGACATGCACATAAAACAGACTTTATCGAGTTCGGAAAAAGAATAGGAATCTCTGAAAACAGGATTGAAAAACTGATAGCTCCATTTTTGGAGAAACAGCCAAAAGTTAATATCCTACTATCTAACTCTTTTCTGAATGAGCCGTGCAAAAGAGCTTATTTATTGAATTATAGCACAAAACGAAATTTCCTGATTAAATCATAACAAAAAGTAGAACCCTTATCCCCTTTCAGAGCTTGTTCGTCAACTGACGGAGGTTAGGGGTTTACCTTTCACTCAAACTCCACAATTGTAATTCCCGCACCACCAAACTGGATATGCTCATCGCGATAGGTTTTGACGCCATGAACCGTGCCCAGGTATTGGCGAATCATTTGGCGCAAGGCACCGGTACCTGTTCCATGCAGGATGCGAACGCCCGACACACCCACCATGATGGCATCGTCGATAAAATACATAACCGCCTGCAATGCTTCATCTCCGCGCATGCCCCGCACATCCATTTCTGAACTAAAGGTGAGTTTCCGTTGACGTACTTCGTCGGTACTGGTGCTCATAATGGAGTCGTATTTACGCGCTTCCTTCTTCAACTGATTATTGCTGATAGCCTCCAAGCGCGCCAACTTTACCGTCGATTTCAGGTTCCCAAATGCTACCACCGCTTGCTTATCCTGCATTTCCAGAATAACACCCGTGGCAGTTTGTCCTTTCATCCGAACGTTAGAACCGACAATAAAAGTCCCAGCTAAGCTCGCCGAAGGAGAAGAACCTGAGCGCACAACCTCAGTCTTCTTTTTGAGAGAGAGGCTACTCTTCACATTTCCTTTTGGGTGATTCAGGGAGGCACTCTTCCCCTCCCCCTGAGGAGAGGGGTCAGGGGTGAGGCGTTTTTTAAAATCATCCAATTCCTTTCTTACCGCTTGCGTACGCACTTTTTCGGCATCCGCCTCTTTAATCTGACGAATGGTATTCTCTATCTTAGCATTGGCATCCGACAATAAATTGCGGGCTTCATCTTTCGCCTTGGTAGTAATTTCCTTGCGCTGACGGTCGATACTGCTTAGCTCCGCTTCATATTTTTCAAGCGTTTCCTCCAGTTTCTTTTCTTTCTGACGAATTTGCTGACGCTTGTTTTCCCAATAGCGTTTGTCTCGCACAATGTCCTGCAAGTGCTTGTCGTAATCAAGATGCTCAGCTCCTACTTTATCGGCAGCTTCGGCAATCAAGTCTTCGGGTAAACCAATCTTACGGGCTATCTCGATGGCAAACGAACTTCCCGGATTACCGATGCTCAACTGAAAGAGTGGTTGCAAATGTTGACGGTCGTACAGCATCGCTCCATTTACAATGCCCGGAGCATCTTCGGCATAATGTTTCAGATTGGTATAGTGCGTGGTGATCACTCCAAAAGCCAGGTTACGATTGAAGCGTTCCAAAGTAGCTTCAGCAATGGCACCACCAATCATAGGCTCGGTACCCGTTCCAAATTCATCAATCAACAATAGCGTCTTAGCATTACTATTTTTAATAAAAAACTTCATGTTCAGCAAGTGCGAACTATAGGTAGAAAGATCATTTTCAATGGATTGTTCATCGCCAATATCAATAAACAAGCGATCAAAAATTCCGGCACGACTGCTATCGTGGAGAGGCACCAATAAACCGCACTGCATCATATATTGCAACAGCACCACCGTTTTCAAACACACCGATTTACCACCCGCATTCGGACCCGAAATAAGCAAGATGCGCTGTTTTTCGTTCAGGACAATGTCCAGCGGCACGATTTCTTTTCCTTGTTTTTTGAGCGAAAGGAATAGTAATGGATGTACGGCTTTTGCCCACTCGAGCTGACAACAATCGTCAACACGAGGTTTAATGGCTTTTATCTCGATGGCAAAAAGAGCTTTAGCCCGTAGGAAATCAATCCAGCCAAGGAAATATTGCGAAGCAAAAATGGCTTCGGAATGCGGACGAACAAAGTTGGTGAACTCCACCAGAATGCGGATAATCTCACGTCGCTCTTCGCCTTCCAACTCACGCAAACGGTTGTTAGCCTCCACCACTTGTGTAGGTTCAATAAAAACGGTCTTACCGGTTGCCGATTCGTCGTGTACAATACCATTCACCTTCCGTTTAAAGGCAGGCGAAACAGGTATCACCAAACGACCTTCGCGCATGGTGGGTGCTACGTCTTTTTCCACATATCCATCGGCTTGTGCCTGACGAAGAATAGAATTCAACGTACGGGAAATAGATCCCTGCACCTGAAAAATATCTTTACGAATGCGTCCCAACTCCGGCGAAGCGTTGTCTTTTATCTTGCCAAACTTATTGAGAATACCGTCGATACGATTAATAATCAGCGGAAAAGTCTCCACACCCAACACCAATTCGTGCAAATGCGGATACACATCGGCCTCGCTGCGGGTAAGAAATGCCACCAACAGCCGCACTGCTTCCAACGCACGACGAAGATCAAACACTTCCAATTCGTCGAGAAACAAGCCTTCGATGCGCACACGCGACAAGGCCGGACGCACATCGTAAAAATCACCGACTGGCAATTCATCGCTCTCGGTGGTTAGTACGCGTAGCATCTCGTCGGTCTGACTAAGCAGCCGCATCACTTCAGCGTAATCGGAAGTAAATAGTATTTCATCTACTTTTTCGGCACCCAAGGTACTCACACACTTGTCTTTCAACAATTGGCGAATGGTGCTAAAAGCTATTTTTTGTTCGAAATGATCTGGATAAAGCATTGTTGAGTTGAGAGTTGAAAATTGATAGTTAACAGTTAAGGTTTGTATGGAGTTAATGGTTTTGATTTACGAAATAAAACTACCTGGATTCATATTATACCCTTTAAGTTTATTCTCAATAATGTAAATACGAAAATTATCGCATCATCATATTATCACATCAACACATTTTTTCAATCTTCTTTGCTTCCTCCCAAATCACATCCATGTCGGCCAAAGTCATATCTTTCAGGTTCTTCCCTACGGTAATGGTTTTTGACTCCAGATAGTTGAAACGGCTGATAAATTTACGGTTGGTCCGCTCTAAAGCATTCTCGGGGTTGATATCGTACAGTCGGGCTGCATTGATCAGGCTGAAAAGCATATCTCCAAACTCGGCTTCCATCTTGTCCTTATCCATGGCAGCAACTTCTGCTTTGAACTCATCAATTTCCTCCTGCACTTTGTCCCAAACCTGCTCGCGTTCTTCCCAGTCGAAGCCTACACTGCGGGCTTTGTCCTGTATGCGGTGGGCTTTTATAAGTGCCGGCAAGGAAGTTGGAACACCAGATAGCACCGACTTATTGCCGCCCTTTTCTTTCAGTTTCAACTGTTCCCAATTTTGAAGTACCTCTTCGCTGTTTTCGGCTGTTTCACCTGCAAAAATATGAGGATGACGGTAAATCAGCTTTTCACATAGCCCCTGACACACATCGTAAATATCGAAATCGAAGGTCTCACTGCCCATTTCGGAATAAAAAACGATGTGTAACAATATATCACCTAACTCTTTACGAATCTCTTTTCTGTCGTTTTTAATAATGGCGTCGGCCAACTCATAGGTTTCTTCGATAGTAAGTGTTCGCAAACTTTCGAAGGTTTGCTCCTTGTCCCACGGGCATTTAGCGCGAAGTTCGGTCATTATTTCGAGCAATCGTTGAAACTGCTCGAGTTTTTCTTCTGTTGTATGCATTTTTTTTGAACCACAGTAGACACATAGAACACATAAAAAAAATGTGCATTTATTGCCTTGTAAATAAATTGAATTTCAATTGCAAAGGTAAGCATTTTTGATGTTGAAATGATATTTTTTTCAACACCTGCTTTGATTTCAAGTAATGCAAATCAACCCCCAAATGGGTATCTTGAAAATATTATTACGATTTTAAGATTTATTAACTTCAAAACTATTGTACAATCAAAAACTTGCCATACTTTTGCGGTGTACTATTTCACTAATACACTAATTCAAACAACAACAATAATAATTTACAATCATGGTAAATGTACAAAACGTAACATTCAGTTACAGCAGACGCACAGAATTACTTCGCAATTTGAGCTTAAAGCTCGAAGCCGGACGTATACATGGACTACTTGGCAAGAACGGCGAGGGTAAAAGTACCTTATTGAAATTGATCTCCGGATTGGACTTTCCAAAGGCCGGCTCCATCGACACCCTCGGATTCAATCCGACAAAACGCAACCCGGCAATGCTTCAGGAAATTTTCTTCCTACCCGAAGAATTACCCCAACTGACTTTGAGTATCGAAAACTACGAAAAAGTATATGCTCCCTTCTATCCTAAATTCAGTTCAGAACAATTCAACGGTTATCTGAAAGAGTTTGATATAGATAATAAGAAATCGATGTTAAACAAGCTTTCACATGGACAGAAAAAGAAAGTCTTTGTAGCATTCGGACTGGCTACAAACACCAAATTGCTGCTTATGGACGAACCAACCAATGGTCTTGACATACCATCGAAAGGTCAGTTTCGCCGAATGGTGGCATCGGCTATCGACGAAAACCGATGTTTGATTATCTCCACCCACCAGGTTCACGATCTCGACAGTTTGATTGATAGCATTACGGTGATGGAAAAACACGAAATTGTTTTTAATCAACCAATCGAAGAAATTACAAAAAAACTGTATTTCCGTGTTGCTGATCGGAATGACAAAGATGAAACCGTAATTTATAGCGAAGACACTTTGAGAGGGTTGTATCAGGTTTGTGAAAACAAAACCGGAGAAGAAAGCAAACTGGACATTGAACTCTTATTCAACGCCATTTTGACTGAGAAAAATAAAATTGTCAAACTATTTTAATCCAACACAAAAATGAACACAACATTAGACATCAACAGATTGGGCTTGCTACTCAGACGATTTTTTATAGAAAACAAACAACGCGAACTAACATTTTGGGGAATTACAACAGTAGTTTTCACACTCATGCACTTAGCCGGACCTCATGAAAAATCGATTTCGGTGGAAATGTTTCTATACATTTCCGGATTTATTTTTGCAGCCCGAACCTTCAAAATTTTCAATTATACGCCCGGCGGAATGCATTATTTATTAATACCTGCTACCCATTTTGAAAAATTAACGACAGCAGTTTTGCTAAGTACGTTCTATTATTTTGCAATGATATTAATTACATATACAATTGGAACAACTTTGGGAACAACCATTGGCAATTTCTTCTTTGAAAGTAACAATCCAATTGTACTTGGGCTATTTCACTCTCATGCTGACATTTACGCTAATAGCCATGCTCCAATGAGTTTACTCAATAAATTTATTTTCTTTGCTGGAATACAATCCGTCTTTATGCTTGGATCAATTTACTTTAAAGGGAATGCAGTAGGAAAAACATTTTTAGCAATTACAGCAATAGCAATAGTATTGGGAATAATAGAGTTATTATTGATAAGAATCACATTTGGAACCTACCATTTAGATGGACAAATGATGAACATCTCAATAGATTCAGAACAAGGATTTTTATCAGCACTAGGTACCGCAACTAAGGTATTCGCTTACGCACTAATCCCTTTCTTCTGGGTAGTTAGTTACTTCCGATTAAAAGAAAAACAAGTATAACAACATGGAATTCAATCAAAATCAAGCCATTTATCTCCAGATTGGCGATTATATATGCGAACAAATTCTGCTCGGAAAGTGGAATGAAGGCGACCGGATACTATCGGTCAGGGAATTGGGTGTGGAGCTACAGGTAAACCCCAATACCGTATTGCGCACCTTCGACTTTTTGCAAACGAACGAAATTATTTTCAACAAACGCGGGGTTGGGTATTTTGTAATGGAAAATGCCAAAATAAAAATCATCGCGTACCGTAGAAAACAATTTCTTGAACTTGAACTTCCGATACTTTTCAAAAACATGGACTTACTCGGAATGACTATCAGCGATTTAAATTCGGAATACGAACAGTACAGCAAATCATTAGCATAAATTAAGTATGAAAGCACCCAACAGAATTTCAAAAGCTATCGCAGTAGTATTTGTATTGAGCTTAGGATTACTGCATAATATGAACGATAAAAGTGTAATATTGAGTCCACTTGGCCTTGAAACCGTAAACTGGGACGAAGCAAAAGTCGAAGCCGAAAAATCATCGGAAAGCAAGCTCTTTGTTTACGCCAAATCATTTATCAAATCAAGTATATATCATCTAATCTCAAATATATGAAAACAAGCAATAAATTACTACTCGGACTCCTCTGTATCATAGTTGTATCCATGATAGCTATCAACATTACGATAAAACACAAGGTGGATAAATATCCGATACAAAAAAATAATGTTGAAGACTCATTAAAAAATGACTCGACAACGACGCATACAAAATCGATACATATAAATTTTTAGAAGCATAAAGTTAGTTTTTGTTTATTGATTCCGATAAGCCATTTCACGTTCCATAACTGTGAAATGGCTTTATTTTATCTGTCGAATGCCTAAAATCAGGTGTGGTCTTTTGTAATTTGAAATCTTTTAATTACGTTTGCGTATTAATTGACACAACTCATTATCACTAAAGACAATGAAAATAAAACCTACACTAACATTCTGTTTGATAATGGATCTGCTCGGTTCAGCCACCTTTTTGCTACCTGGCCTGGGTGAATGGTTTGACATTCTTTGGGCACCGGTTTCGGCTATGCTATTTTTCAATAGCTTTGGTGGAAAAGTGGGCAGAATAGGGAGCATTATCAATTTTGCTGAAGAGGTACTTCCTTTTACGGACTTTATCCCCACGTTTACAATTGCTTATCTTTACAATCACTATTTTAAAAAAGAATGAAAAAACAACTCAAGATTCATACATTACAGCACGTCCCGTTCGAAGGACTTGGTTGCATCGAACAATGGATTGCAACAAACAGACACACTGCTAACTACACTAAACTCTACGACAACCCAACTTTTCCCGTTCTTAATGAATTTGATTGGCTTATTGTAATGGGCGGTCCGATGGGCGTTTACGACGAGGCTATTTACCCATGGTTAACGGAAGAGAAAGAATTTATCCGTCAGGCTATTGAGAGAGGGAAAACGGTAGTTGGAATTTGTTTGGGGTCGCAACTCATCGCCGAAGTATTGGGAGCAAAGGTGTATCCAAACAAACAAAAAGAAATTGGATGGTTTGACATAAAAAAAACGGAGTTTGCAAAAAGTCAGCCACTTTTAGAACAGATTGAAGAGCAATTCACCGTTTTTCACTGGCATGGTGATACTTTCGATTTGCCAACCGGCAGCGAACGTTTGTTTAGCTCGGTTGTATGCCTCAATCAGGCATTCTTGTACAAAAAGAAAGTGATTGGATTACAATTCCATTTTGAAGTAACTCCTCATACCCTGAAAGAAATGATAGAGAATGGAAGGAGCGAATTAGTCGAAGATAAGACGATACAATCGGCAGCTAAAATTTTGAAACAAACAAACCATATTGATTCGAACAATCAAAAAATGTTTCAAATATTGGATTATCTGGAAAAAGAATAAGAGCACTCCAATAAAAAAGCAACGAACTTCAAAGTCATTTTTGAGATTCGTTGCTTTTTATTTATATGAAAATCTTTATCAGCGGTTAATCACTTCCAGTCCGGCTTTCAGCCAGATTTCTAAATCTTTGGTATATTCTTGCTCAACATTGTATTCCTTGTCGCGGTCTTTGCCCAAACGAACTATGACAGCATCTAACTGGGGAATAACAAAAATATACTGTCCCAAAATACCACGGGTATACGGTATCTTCAATCCCTGATAATTCACAATCCAAAACTGATAACCGTAGAATGTACAGGGAACATCAGGACGAGGACTTGTTTCACCCGGTAGAAGCTGACGGGTAAATTTCAACCAGGTGGCAGGAGTTGTTGCTTCGCGAATGTAGTTTGAATCTACAACCTGTACACCATCCCAGTAGCCTTTGTTCAGGATTAACTGACCCAAACGCGCAAAGTCACGTGCATTGGTATTGAAGCAGCAATAGCCTTTTTCCATACCATTCTTTTTATCCAGCGACCACATTGCATCTTCTTCGGCTTGAATGGGCGTCCATATTTTTTCGGAAGCGTAAGTTGATATATTTTTGCCTGTAGCTTTTTGGAGGATAAATGCCAACATTTGTGACACTCCACTCTGATAATTAAACCGCACTCCTGGTTTCTCAATCAACTTCTCGGTTTGAGTCAGCCCCCACAGATCCCTTCCATAATACGCTTCGGTGGTTTTAGAGAAAAGCGTATTGTGCGATTCCTCCCAATCAACGCCGGCACTCATAGTTAGCAAGTCTTTAATAGTAAGCACTTTACCTTCAAAAGAAGTCCACTCGGGCAAAAAGTCGCTCACCGGCTGATCTACGCTTTTAATTTTTCCATCGGTTATAGCGCAACCCACTAAAAGCGAAACAAGGCTTTTCGACATGGAGAATGAGTTACTCAAACTAAGCGGTGAGTAATTATCCCAATATTGCTCCAGTATTACTTTATTATGCTGAATAACAATAAATCCAACCGTTTTGTATTTAGCAAAATCTTCTTCAAATTGCGGTGCTATAACTTTATTTTCTACATCCGGCGCGAATTCCCATGGATGTGGATCATCGGCTTTTACCAGTCGATTTTCAAAAATAGTGTATTGGTCGATTTTCGGCATTCGATGTAGCAATGCCTTGCGAACATAATAGTTGGAAGGAAGTGATAAAAAAATTGCGCATCCGACTAAAACTATGATTAGAAGGAATGACGCAGCTTTTTTGAATAAGGTTTCAGTTGTAGATTTCATAACTAAGTAATTGACAATTATTATTGATTAATTGTAAATTATCAATTGAAAATTGCTAATTGGCAATTAATTTATGCTCTAACATTTTATATTTAATTCGTTGAGAACCACACGGATTTTCTCGTACGTTTTAATGGTATTTGGCACAAGTGGCAAACGTAAGGTGTTATCAATAAAGCCCATAACCGCCAACATACTTTTTACACCCGCCGGATTTCCTTCCACAAAAAGAAGCTGGATAAGTTCATTAAAGTGATGGTGAATAAGGCGCGCACTTTTGTAATCGCCCTGTAAGCCAAGACGTACCATGCGGCTAAATTCGCTTGGAAAAGCATTTCCGATAACAGAAATAACGCCCACAGCACCCAGCGTAATAAGCGGGAAAGTAATACCATCATCACCGGAGATAACCATAAAATCGGCCGGTTTATTTTTAATAATATCGTCAATCTGACTAAAATTACCCGATGCTTCTTTGATAGCACAAATATTGCTAAACTCTTTTGCCAAACGGAGCGTGGTTTCGGCAAGCATATTAACACCTGTCCTTCCCGGAACATTATAAAGTACTATTGGCAGCGGAGACGCCTTAGCAATAGCAGCATAATGCTGGTATATACCTTCTTGCGAAGGTTTATTATAATATGGAGTAACCGACAAAATGGCATCAATACCACTAAAATCAGTCGTTTTAAGTTTTTCTACTACGGCTTTTGTATTGTTTCCACCCACTCCCAAAACGATAGGAATACGTTTGGCTGCACATTGAATCACAAAACGGGTTACATCCTCTTTTTCTTGTTCGGTGAGTGTTGGCGTTTCGGCCGTGGTACCCAAAACCACTAAGTAATCCGTGCCGTTTTTAATCTGATACTCTACCAATCGGGCCAGAGCATCAAAATCTACCGATTCGTCACTTTTAAAAGGTGTTATCAGCGCAACACCCATTCCTGTCAGTTTATTGTTGATCATCTTTTGAAGAACTTCATTTATTTTGCAAAAGTACTGATTTAATCGTTTGTTTGTATGCTTTTAAGGTAAAAAATTATCTGATTGAAAAGGTACATTTCATCAATAGTCGGGTCAGTCGATTCGTGGTGCTGAGCCAGACTCTCTAAATCAATCAAAAAGTCATACATTGGTAAGTCATTTTTCTTTATTCCTACCTTACAAAAAGCCCGGGCATACATCGAAAAATATTCGATTGGAATAACGGGGCGTAATGTCAAATCAATCAATAAATCAAACTCCACGTTCATTAGTTCATTGATATATGAAGTCACCGGTTTGCCTACAAAATCTGTTTGTTTTTGATTCAAAATCCTATAATCCGGCATTATAGTGGTCTCAACCAGCTTTTTATGCACGAATCCCCAGGCAACCACTTTTTTCCCATCCTTTTGCAAAGAGGCAATGATACTACGTACCAATGGATTTTTTTCGGCATGATCACTTTCGAACAACAAGAGCACTGTTTTGGCTTTATTGTAGTTTACAAACTTATGCGTACGAGGCGTTGCACTCAGGTATTTCTGAGCACGCTGCCGGAACAATATATTATTTATGTATTTCATTTTCAATCTTATTTTTATAAATGAAATTGATACTAAATCAATCCATTATCATTGTCAGAAACTCAGTTTCTGTGAGTAATTTCACTCCTAATTTCTCTGCTTTTTTTAATTTTTCAGGACCCATGTTTTCACCGGCCAAAATGAATGATGTCTTTGCCGAAACGCTTCCCACATTCTTGCCACCGTTCATCTCAATCATTGTTTTATATTCGTCACGAGAGTGTTGCGAGAACGTTCCACTTATAACAATTGATAGTCCGGCCAATGCATCACCATGCGCCTGCAACTTTTCCTCCGACAGGCTCATCTGCAATCCAAACGTTTTGAGACGCTCCAATGTTTCGATATTTTGTGGATCGGCAAAATAAGCCACCACGCTTTGAGCAATTCGCTCTCCAATTTCGTCCACCGCTATCAGTTCATCAAACGTTGATTTTTCTAATGATTCGATATTTTTGAAGGCAAAAGCCAGTTTTTTAGCAATTGTTTCACCCACAAATCGAATACCGAGCGCAAAAACAACACGTTCGAATGGGATTTCTTTTGATTTCTCGCAACCGGCCTGAATATTATAAGCCGATTTTGTTCCCAAACGCTCCAACCTGATTAAATCCGGTATTTTCAGCGCGTAAATATCGGCAATATTTCGTAATAACTCGTTTTGATAAAGTAAGTTTATAGTTTCTGCACCTAAACCATCAATATTCATGGCTTTTCGGCTCACAAAATGCTCCATTTTACCTTTTATTTGCGGTGGACAAGCATTTTCATTTGGGCAATAATGAGCAGCTTCGCCCTCGAAACGTACCAATGCAGCACCACATTCGGGACAATTCTTTATAAATTGAACCTTATCACCTATCAAAAAACGAGCTTCTTTATCTACAGCAGTAATTTTAGGAATGATTTCGCCACCTTTTTCCACAAAAACCATATCGGCAATGTGCAAATCGAGCGCTGCAATAATGTCGGCATTGTGCAACGAAGCCCGCTTTACGGTTGTGCCCGAAAGTTGAACCGGATCAAGATTTGCTACCGGCGTCACCGCCCCCGTTCTACCCACCTGGTACGATACCGAGTTTAGTCGGGTAACCGCTTTTTCAGCTTGAAATTTATAAGCGATAGCCCAACGTGGCGATTTGGCTGTATATCCTAATTTTTTTTGTTGACCTAATGAGTTTACTTTCAGCACAATTCCATCGGTGGCAACAGGTAGATTTTTACGTTCCACATCCCAATAGTTGATAAAATCGGCCACCTCATCGAGTGTTTTGCAAACTTTTGTTGCATCCGATATTTTAAAACCCCACGAATGTGCAGCTGTCAGATTTTCTGAATGGAGATCGGAAGGCAAGCTTTCGCCCAACATGTAATAAAAATAAGCATCCAGTTTACGGCTGGCCACCACCGACGAGTTTTGCAGTTTCAGTGTTCCCGAAGCTGCGTTGCGTGGATTAGCAAACAGCTGTTCTTCCTGTTCCTCACGTTCGCGATTCAACTCATCGAATACCGCCCAGGGCATAAGTATCTCGCCACGAATCTCGAACGAAGCCGGGTAATTACCCTGCAATCGCAAAGGAATACTACGAATTGTTTTTACGTTGGCAGTCACATCATCACCTTTCTCACCATCACCACGCGTCACAGACCGCACCAACAAACCGTCTTCGTAGGTCAACGAAATTGATGTGCCATCATATTTCAATTCACACACCAATTCAAAGTCTTCGTTCAATCCTTTGCGAACCCGCTCATAGAAATCCTGCACTTCGCCGAGCGAATAAGTATTACCCAGCGAAAGCATTGGATATACGTGCGCCACTTGTTCAAAACCACTGGCTATATCGCTCCCTACCCGCTGAGTTGGCGAATTGGGGTCGAAAAACTCAGGGTGCTGAGCTTCCAGCTCTTGCAGTTGCTTTAGCTTGGCATCGAACTCAAAGTCGGTGATAGTGGGCGCCGACTTCACATAATAATCATAATTATGTTGTTCAAGTTCGCGACGCAGATTTTCAATCCGTGATTTCATATTTTATGAATAAATAACTAACTCCAAAGATGGAGTCAGGCACTTATGATTTAGTTTACGTTTATTTGCAAAAGTAAGAATTTATAGACTAGAAAACAAGTAAAACATGAAAGAATGGTATATGTATATTCGGTAAAATGGCAACACAGCGTTACTATTTTATACCGTATTTTTTCACAGAAAGGTGATTCACATAAGATATTTTTAATAATTAGTCTTTCATACAGTGATTTTAGGTATTTTTTACGACATAAAAACATGATTTGTTCTACATATTTTTAAATAAAGTATTACATTTGTTTAAATATAGAATTCTTATATTTGTCATGATAAAACACAACTCATTTTGGTACAAATAAGTATATACTCGAAAATTTAATTCAACCTTTCCCTGAGAATGAATTAATTATCTCAACTTACACCTAAAAAATATGAATAAATTTGAAAACAAACTTATTTTAGTGATTGATGATAATCCCATGAATGTATTGTTGGCATGTAAAACTGTAGAAAACTTTGGATTTAGAACCATTTCGGCCGAAAGTGGTGCTTCGGGGATTGCGTCTTTAGAAAATGAAATTCCGTCGCTTATCCTCATGGACATAATGATGCCGGAAATGGATGGTTATGAGGCTTGTAGAGAAATAAAAAAAGTAGACAAATGGA
The DNA here is from genome assembly GCA_942493025.1 of Paludibacteraceae bacterium. GTDB lineage: Bacteria > Bacteroidota > Bacteroidia > Bacteroidales > Paludibacteraceae > Paludibacter. The sequence goes on along the minus strand of OW818663.1, from coordinate 213,401 downwards.
AAGAAATTCCCATTATTTTTCTCACCGCCAATGTGCATACAGAAAATTTACTCGAAGGTTTTGCTGCTGGAGGGGTTGATTATATTACCAAACCATTTAAGAGTGAGGAATTGAATGTGCGGATAAAAAACCATATTGAACTGGCCGAATCGCGCAGCACAATTTTGGAGATGAACCGCTCGCGCGACAAACTTTATTCCATCATTGCCCACGATGTTCGCTCACCGCTATCAGGAATTTTACAGACCTTAGATGCTATTGACCAGGGCTACATAAACCCTAACAGTGAAGACTTTAAAGAAATAATTCATCAACTAAAAAACAGAACGAAAGACACCAGCACACTGCTTTCGAGCCTTTTGGAATGGACCCGTGCTCAGGATCCAACAAAAACGATTCTGCAGAAGCAAACAAACATCCAGTTATTAGTTAATAATTGTGCACATCTTTTGGAGGCAAATGCTCAAAATAAAGGCATCGGCATCTCTATCAATATTGATGATAAAATTGAGGCTTTTTGTGATGAAGTTACAATTCACACCGTTTTTCGCAATCTTATTTCAAATGCTATCAAATTTACCAAAAACAATGGAACAATTTCCATTGAAGGCAAGCAATCGGAAGATAAAGTCAGCATAAAAGTTCAGGATTCGGGTATCGGGATGAGCACAGAGGCCATTGAGAATATATTTGAAAAAAATCAACATTTTACGAGCACAGGTACCGCCAATGAATCGGGAACCGGACTTGGTTTGATGTTAGTAAAGGATTTTGTGAGAATGAACAAAGGATCAATTAATGTTGAAAGTATAATTGGAGAAGGCACTACATTTACAGTAGAACTCCCGGTGTATAAACCATTATAATCTAAAAAATCATAGTTAATCATCAAATAAGCATTATGAACAAAAAAATATTAGTACTAGACGACAAAAGTGAATTCAGAAGATTGACGAAAGCTATTTTATCGAACAAATACGATGTAGAGACTGCTGAAAATGGACTAGAGGCTCTTTCAATTTTGCAAAGTGGCGATATACCCGACTTGATAGTATCTGACTTGATGATGCCCATACTTGGTGGAGAGGGTTTTTTAGAACAGATAAAGAAAAGCGGTGCTTTAAGAAATATACCTCTTATTTTCCTGTCGAGTATTGACGATAAAGAACAACGAGAAAAACTGCTGGCCATGGGCGCAAATGATTATCTGCTTAAACCTTATAATCCGGCCGAATTGCTTGCACGTATAGAAGCAATATTTAAAAGCATTGATTCAAAAAGCATTTCTGAAAGTCAAAAACATTGAATGATTTTAAAAATCTAATCACATGGGAATTAAAGCAATATACATTGGAGACAATATCGATTTAATCGAAAAACTAACTAAAGAAAGTAGTATCGAGAGTCTATCGGTTACGACGCAGACACTAAATGTAGTAAAGTCAGTTGACAACCTCGACTTGGTTATTTATGAAGTATCAACCAATCGGAACGATCTAATGGTTGTCAAGAACCTAAAGGAAAGCCTTAAAAAACACAAAGTTATCTTATTCATCATAAAACAAAATGCACATAACTTTGGAATAGACTATATTAAAAGTGGTGCGAATGATGTGTTCGATTTCGACTCCGATCCTGCGAATATTATACAGCGCTACGAATTTATAAGAGATAATTATGATACATTGACTAAGAAAAAGAAAGAAAATCTTCAATCTTTTAAACTCCCCATCTGGAAAAGAGCATTTGACATTATATTTTCCAGTTTGATGTTGCTTATTTTATCTCCGCTTTTTCTAATTATCATCATTTTAATTCTTATTGGCTCCAGCGGTAGTCCATTTTATGCCTCACCACGCGTAGGTACCGGATATTGTGTTTTTGGATTTTTAAAGTTCCGAAGCATGTATAAAGGCTCAGACAACAAAGGAGAGGTCAAAGCAAAAAAGAACCGATTCACAAAAATGTTGGACAGCTGGCAATCCGATTCAGAAAAATTCGGCAACTACCAACCGGTTGAAATTAACGATCCACGAATCACCAAAATAGGTAAGTTTCTCCGAAAAACGAATATCGACGAATTTCCTCAATTTATAAATGTACTGAAAGGCGATATGTCGATTGTAGGCAACCGACCATTATCGTTGTTCGAAGCCGAAGAGTTTACTACCGACCAATGGGCTGAGCGATTCTTTGCCCCAGCCGGAATCACTGGACTATGGCAAGTTACGAAACGGAGCAGAGCTAAACAAATGACGATAGAAGAACGTAAACAGCTCGATGTGGAATACGCTGAGAACTATTCATTTTGGTTCGATCTTAAAATTTTATTGAGAACAATCCCTATTCTATTTCAACCTAAAAACCTTTAAAATATATTATTATTTTAAAGGGAAGTAATGTAAACTGTAATCCCTTTTTTCAGCAGACCCTACTGACAGTTAGTATAGCAATAAAAATATATCGGGTTACCAGATTTACCCCGATAACAAATAAGGCTTTCACCGAACAGTGAAAGCCTTATTTGTTATCCTAAATGAATTGTGAATCAGCACTACGAAATAAGTGCAAGAACAACGGCCCATTCAATTATCAAACTCGTTGCCAATACTTTAAGCACTTCATGGTTCTCAGCATTCTGTTCCACTTCGAGGGCTAAGTTGCCTAGTTGCATAAATTCCATATTATAAGCGCTTCCTTTTAATGTATGAGCAGTCGCTTTTATTTGTGGTTTGTCATCTGCCGAGATGGCTCGTTGTATTTCATCAATATATTTAGGAAACTCGATTACAGACTCTGAGAGTAAGCTCTTCAACACTTCATCATCGTCTCCTATTTTTGAATTCATTTTATCTCTATCAAAGTGAATTACCCCTACAGCCTCTTTGTCCCCCAAATTTGCATTCAGCGTTATTGTACCATCAAGATATTTTATAATCATCTCATAAAGCAAATCTTTATCAATAGGTTTCGACAAGAAGTAATTCATGCCTGCATTGTAACAATTATCCTTTTCTTCTCTCGAAACACCGGCCGTTAATGCTACGATAAGTACTTTAGCAGCAGGATGAGTCGTATTAGCTCTAATTCTTTTGGTGGCTTCTACTCCATCCATTACCGGCATCTGCACATCCATAAGGATCAGGTCAGGTACAACAGCATTCAATACAGTCATTGCTTCCTCACCGTTAGCAGCTTCGAACAATTTCACGTTTGGAAGTATGTTCTTCAACATTTTACTGATAACAATCATATTCATTTTGTTATCTTCAGCAATCAAGATTTTAATTTCAGAATTCAATTCAGGGGTGAGATCAGTCATATTTATTGTTTGTGAATTGGACAATTTATTATCTACTTCTGGTTGCTCCTCAATATTTTGTAAGAAACAATAGAGTTCATCCGATTTTACCGGTTTTGTCAGGGAGAACTGGATGTTAAGATCGCGGGCAGCATCGTGTATTGCAATATCATCGGACGAGCTGTGCAACATGATAACAGCTTGCTTTTCGGGCGAGAAACGGCTATCCTGCCTGACACGTCTTATGGTTTCAATGCCATCGATATCCGGCATATGATAATCTACAATTATTAAATCGAAACGCTCGGCAGTATTCAAAACCTCAATGGCCGCAAGTCCTCCATCACAACCGACAAAGTCAATTCCCCAATGTTTGAAAGTATGCTCAAGAATCATTCGGTTATTGTCATTATCATCAATAACAAGAACTCGTTTGATTGACTTTGATTGTTTCTGATTCGCATCTTCGGCCGATTCGTACGACGTTTCCACCGTAAAAAAGAACTTAGATCCCTTGCCAAACTCACTTTCGAACTGAATACGACTTCCCATTTTATGAGCTAGTGAGTTTGAAATAATCAAGCCCAGCCCTGTACCACCATAGCGACGAGTGGTAGATGTATCGGCTTGCGAAAAGGCTTTAAAAAGTTTATCTCTATCCGTATCTTTTACTCCAATTCCCGTATCGCGAACTGCAAGGGTGAAAAATCCGGTCTTTTCATCTTTCTTTTCGAAAGACAATCTCAATTCCACTTCGCCATTGTGTGTAAATTTCACGGCATTGCTCATCAAATTCACCAATATTTGTTTAAGTCGAATCGGATCAACCAGTGCAAAACGTGGCATATCGGGCTGAATGCTCAGCAACAATTCGATTTTTTTATTCGCTGCATGAACCTTGATAATATCAGTTGCACTTTCCATCAACTGAACCATATCTGTTTTTACAAGTTCCAAATCTAGCTTGCCGGCCTCAATTTTAGAGAAATCTAAAATATCACTGATAACACCCAATAAAGAATTGGCTGATACAATTGCATTTTCGAGGTATTCCTTTTGAGTTTTATTCAGTGGAGTGCTTCTGAGCAATTCAGTAAATCCAATTACCCCATTGAGTGGTGTCCGAATTTCGTGACTCATATTGGATAAAAAGTCGGATTTAGCAACACTCGCCGCCTCAGCAAGTTCTTTCGAATTCTGAAGTTCCACTTCAGCCTTCTTACGGGCAGTGATGTCGCGCGAGATACTTCCGGTAAAAATCAATTTATTGTCTGTGTTATAAACCGGAAATTTCTTTGTCAACATAATTTGAATCGCACCATCAGGCAATATCAAATTTTCTTCCCTTACTATATACTCTCCCGAACTCAATGTCTGCGCATGACGTTCATCATTCATATACGTCCTGACAGGCTCAACATCCGGTGAGATTCCAAATATCTCTGCATCCGTTCTTCCTGTCAAATCAGAGATAGAGCCTTTACCGGCAACATCTACAAAGGCTTTATTGCCGGAAATAACTCTCAGATCCAAATCTTTTACAGCAATCACATCGTCAATCTGATCGGCCGCCGCAACTAGTGCAAGCATGTGTTTATTCGTAATCTCACGTTCCAGATTATGAATATTAAGGCTCGAATTTTTCTTTAAAATAATGTACATCGCCATCAAAAGTAAAATAAAAGCAATAACAATAACAGAACTCTCTATTACAGCACGTTTAGCTTCATTCAGCCATTTATCGGCGGGATAATCAACACCAAGTACCGCAAATACTTCTCCTGTTTCGGGGTTTTTTATCGGTACCAAAACACTTACCCAAGTACCCCAACGATCGGTTGCTGGTTTGGTGATAAGCGATTGACCCGAATCGAATGGAATACGTGCTTCAGGATCTTCTTCAGTATATTCCTGCCCTGCAGGTGAACAGTCTTTCGATTGGGTAGGTTCGGAATCGACCATGAAAAACAATTTACCATCCACCTTGGTATAGAAGTAAATAAACCGGGCTTCATGGTATACATTAATCAAAGCCATTAATTTAGTTTTCATATCTTTATACGTCTGTGTATTATTGTCGGCCGGCACACCACGTAATTGCGCTAACTCCCTACCATTCAACGACACTTCAATAGCATGAGCTTCTTTCAAAACATCTTTCGTCGTTCTGTTTTTACTTTCCAACCAGGTATATCGGACATAAAACGCACCAAAACAAACCAACAATATCAAAACAGATATTGCAATAATATTTTTAATATTTAAAAAGCCAGCATTTTTTCTAATGCTATTTTGTTGATTTAAAAGCTCATTTATCATACTCCTTTGTTTATATTTTTAAGAGTTATTCGGAACCTCAAGCAAACCATATTGGCAATACCAACATGTAAGTTCTTATCTGTTTCGCGAAAAACACAGTGATTTTATCAGTTCAACTTTACATTTATTTCGTCTATCACACTTTGTAAAACTACGGTAATCTCCTCAATCAAGGTATTCAAATCTAAATCAGGCCTCTCTTCAAGCCCAAATTTTTCGAGGAGAAGTATCTTGTCGGATATAGCCGCAATTTCAAGAATATGAATATTCGGTTTAATCTTATGCGCCAGTTTCCGTATGCTCTCGATATCGCTACCAGCCTGATATTCTTTAAACTGAATTATCCCCTGACCAGCCACATTTACAAACATCCGCAACATGCTATCAACAAAGCTCTTGTCATCTTTACCTATTTCCTGCAGCTGAGCTAAGCTGTAGAGTGGTTTTTCTTCCGTCGAAATTTGTGTCTGTTCTACAACCATATTATAATTTTTAAATATTCCAATTTTACTGTACAAATCATCTTCGCGGTATGGTTTTATAAGATAATCGTTCATCCCTACAGACAAATATAAATCGATGTCATGTTTAAAAGCATTTGCTGTAAGTGCAATAATCGGTATCTCTTTGCTTAGCTCACTCCGAATAAGTTTTGTAGCCTCCACTCCATCCATTACGGGCATTTGTATGTCCATCAATACAATATCAAAATCTGCTGCTTTTAATTTATCAATTGCTACCAAACCATTTTCGGCTTCTGTGACAATACAACCCACAAAATTCAGACTCTGAATGGCAATAAAACGATTCATCTCATTATCTTCGACAAGCAAAACGCGGGTACCTTCAAAACAATTTTTAGAAGCCTTATCTGTTTTTGCAACAAGATTATTCTGTGATCCGATAGGAAAATCCACCTCAAATGAAATCTGAGTTCCTACACCTTTCTGACTTTTAGCAACAATATCAGAGCTCATTAATTGAACCAATTCTCTGGTGATACTCATCCCTAAACCGGTACCTTCGAACCTTCTGTTGGCCGCACCTTCTTCCTGCGAAAATTTGTCGAATAGTTTTTTCATGAACGGTTCACTCATCCCTATTCCCGAATCGTTTATTTCGAACAATAACCGTTGATTGTCATTAGTGGTACTAACAGCAGATATTTTAAGCTCCACAAAACCCCGCTCGGTAAATTTCAGCGAGTTACCCATTAAGTTTATAAAAATCTGTCGCAATCGTCCGGCATCGCCAACCAATGATTTTTTAATTTCAGACGCTTCTACAATTCTAAGCTCGAGTCCTTTCTCCTGAGCTTTTGAGTAAAGAATACTCATTACATCAGAAGCAACCGACGAAATACTAAAATCTTTATTCTCCAATTTAAACTCGCCAGCCTCAATTTTGGACATATCCAGTATATTGTTCACAATAGTAAGCAAATGATAAACAGCAGTTTCAGAATGAGAAACATATTTCCGTTGTTTATCGGAAAGGTTATCCTTGCCCAATTCACGAATCATACCTGTGATAACATTAAGCGGCGTTCTGATTTCATGACTCATATTGGCCAAAAATACTTCTTTGGCTTTCGAAGCTTCTTCGGCAACTATAATGGCCTGCTCCAATTCTTTTTCCAATTTCTTCTGATCCGTGATATCCAAATGAATACCTATTGAACCAATATGCTCATTTTTATCATTATAATTTGGCGCATCACTCACGAACCACCAACGAGGCTCTCCCTGCTTATTTTTTACAGCTAACTCGTAACCGTTGGAAACACCATTTCCTCTTAATTTATTTTTATCCGACACTAAAAGCTCGTTTTCGGATGAATGCAAAAAGCGGGTTGCTTTTAATTTTTTAATCTCATCCTGATTATACCCTGAAATATCGCAAAAGCTTTGATTGGCATAAAGAATATTTTCTTCTTCATCCACTTCGATTATTCCTAAGTTCATGTTGGTAATAATGTTTCTATACTTTTCTTCTTGTCGAACAAGAAGCCCATCATGCCGCTTTCTTTCAATTACATTCACAAGCATCTGAGAGAAAACCTCAAGTAAAGTTTTTTCTTTATCAGTATAAGAATGCGCTTGTTTAATAGAGTCAAAACCGATAAATCCTAACAGTTCTTCCCCATTTTTCATTGGAATAGATATAACACTTTTTAGCGATTGCGCTTCGAGTATTTCTTTTATGCCGCTGCAATTATTATCCAACTTACTCACATCGGCAACATAGAACTCCTCCCCTTTCAGATGTTTTCTCAGAAAGTTGGTAAGCCGATCTAACGAAACATTTTGTAATTGCTCAATCTCCGGTTCAATACCATCGGCGCACCACTCGTAGGTATTAGAAGTTGTTTCGTTATTAAAATCATAGTCGAAAATATAAGCTCTATCGGCACCTACAAATTCGGCCAGTTCCTGCAACGAATTTTGAATTGTAGCTTCTACTTTATCTAATTCGATATTTATATAGGTACTGGAGATTTTAATCAATATATCTTGTAATTTCAGCTGTTGCCTAATCACCTCTTCCCTTTGCTTCCGATAAGTTATATCGCGGGCAACGCAGGTAACACCATCGGTTAATCCATCCTGCCCTTTCAAGATGGTGGCATGTAAATCGTACCACAACCGTCCATTGGGGGTATCGAAATATATTTCGGCTTTACTAAAACTCTTATTCTGTATACAGTAACTCAAAACCACCTCTATTTTTGCTTTCGATGGTTGCGAGATATCCATATCAGTTACTTTCTTTCCCAGGTATTTTTCCAGATTAAAAAATACTGCTGCCCCTGAGGGTATATGGTACTCAACAAATCGCAAATCATTGTCCAACACAAAAACCAAATCGCTGATACTTGATATCAACGAGGCTTTCCGTTCCTCACTTGCACGCAATTCGTTTTCATTTCGTTTCCGGTCGGTTATATCTCTCGAATTTGCAACAACAAACCCTTTACCATTCAAGAATATATACTTTACGGTTACTTCAACCGGAATTTCGGACTTAGTAACAATATTCATATAGAGTCGCTCAATCGTCAGATGGTCCTCTCCTTTTAACTGCTCTACATGTTTATGCCACTCTTCCATAGTTGGAAAATGGTTGAGATAATCAGTTACAAAAAATTCACCAACATGCGCCGGATCAATTCCCAGCACTTCTCCTGCCACTTTATTTAAATAAAAAAGTTGACCTTCTTCGGTGATAACCTGTACTGCATCCGAAATATTATCGAATAAGTTTAAAAAAATTGTGAGTTGTTCCTGCGTTTTTTTCCGCTCGGTATAATCGATGCTAATACCAACCATACCTACGATTTGCTCACTTTCATTTCTCAATGGTAATTTGGAAATTAAAGCCCAGGTGTCATCTCCCATTGGTTTTAGTTCGCCCAAAATAGACAACCCATCGTTAATCACCTTCTTATCTTCTATCATGGTATTAGAAGCAACACTCTCCCCATAAATATCAAAATCGCTTTTGCCAAGCACCTCCTGTTCGGACTCCAGTCCGAGATGTTTCAGTTCCGATTTATTGGCTAATGTTTTTTTATACTGTAGGTCTTTGGCGTAAATGCTAATGGGGATATTATCAATAATAGTTCTTAAGAGCCTGCGCTCCTCGGTCAATTTGTTTTCTGCAATTCGTCTGAGTTCATCGTCAACTGCTTGTGTAATAACTTTGCCCAGAAATTCAACGATATTCCGAAATTCGTTTTTAAACAGCAGACTAAACGGATTTTTTCTACCCAAAATTAAATAGCCATAATCGGCCAAACAATAGATATAAAAATAATTGTCGCCCTGAACTATTTCGCAGCAACCTCTTTCTTTATTTTTCTCCGAGTGTTGAATATACCCCCTGAGATATTCCAGTAAATCATTATTTTTAAAGGCAAACGGGAGTATCAGTTTATTGGTCAATCCTGATTTCTCAATTTTGATGACTCCAGCCATAAAACAATTCAATTTGCGCAAATAGACGGGCAACACAGTATTAATCACATCGTCTTCGGTACCTTTTGACCCTGCAAAAAATATCAATTCGAGAAGCGCCTCTGATTTTAAATTATTTATCATTTCCATTTTGCAACAATTACCGTTTTATTGTATATTTCCAAAAACGAATCGCCAATATTTGCAATTTCGCCAAATGTTAGAGCACCATATAAGGTTTGATCTCCGCTTATTTCTTTTAATTCCTTCGCAAACATACCTGCCAAAAATTTTCCCCGCGAAGAACAGTCGATACAGAACAGATAGCCATTATCCTCTTCACCTTCAAAAGTGGTCATGCATTGATCCTTTGCCTCACTAGCCGCAGCCAGCAACGACCCAACATCACCATGCATGATTGAAAAATACTGACCACTATCAATTAAATCTAAAAAATGAATAGTTTTACCCTTCACCTGAAATGGGTCGCGAATTACCGTTTCGCCATCAATTTTTATCAATCCTATGGGATACGATTTTGCTATTTCAGAAAAATTATTTTGATCAAAAACCAAACCTGAATGTTCCTCAACTTCCTGTTTATAAACATCAAACGCCGGTTCCCAATTTATTGATTTCATTTCATTGAGCTCAACTTCAGTAGCTTTCATCGGTTTAGTTATCGGATTCCAACCATGTGCAATGCCAATTGAAAAGCATTCTTCGGTCAACCCGATAACAGCTGCGTTAGCATGCATTCCACTATTGTGCACTACATTTTTCGAGGACTCAAAAGAACTTGTACCACTACCTCCGCCAATAAAATTAAATTCATTGCCAAAGAAATCATATAAACTCTCGATAAATTGATTTTTACCGTTCACAAACGCATCCGTAAAAATAATGATACTGCCACTAACGGGTAAATTAGCAGAGTAGTTGCTCTCAAACTTCGACTGATAATTATGTTCATCATCGAAGCTAAAAACCTGACTCTTTAAATCGAAAGGCAATGGCAGCAACAACACACCGGTCGACTTAATCGCGCATCGCACTATTATTTCCGAAAAAACACCACCAACAATCGATTTTGAGAATGATTGTAAAATTGGATCCACAAGTTCGGAACTAAATTGCTCATCATCGGTCATCAGAATCAGTACCGACTTAAACTCTTCTTCATTCTCAATTTGTTGTAGGTTCTCAACAAATTCGTCTAAGCAAACAGAATAAAATGCTTTCATATTCATTTATTTAAAGTTATTTCACCACTCTTAATCATATTGTAAATGGTTGATTTACCTATGTCAAGTTTTTCGGCAACCTTCACAACATTATGATTGTATTTATTTAAATAATAAACAATTACATCAATACTATATTCGCGGAGCGTTTTCTCCGACGGAACAATGAAATTAGCAGGCGCATGATGTAAACTATTCGAGCCTGTACTATATATTTTATTTTCATTGCGCAGCACACCTGCCAGTTCAATGATTGCTTTAAGTTCTTTTTTTATTTTTGAATCGGCATTATTAGCATTAAAGTACTCAATATGAGTAGTTGAAAGAGTTGATTCTCCATGTTGTTCAACATCATCTTTTAAATCGTTATTACCATTCACCACAGTAACATAATCATCTCGCAGGGTTGGTAAATTTTCATTTCTAAGAATATAATCAGCAGCCCCCAATTTTAATAGCTCAATGCTAAGGTTTACATCGTCCTTTATCTTAAACACCAGCACCGACAGGTTCGAATCGAACGCTTGTATTCTTAGCAGCAACTCATCATAACTCATGTCTGTCATTGCGAAATCAATACATATCAAATCGGGATTCTTATCCAGCATTTCCAAACAATCCTTTCCACTGGAAAGTACGACTATTTCAAAATCAGTATTTTGGAAAAAAGTTTGGTATAAGAATTGGGCATATTTCAAATCATTCTCTACAATATAAATCCTAAATTTTGCCATTCTATCTGTTTTATAAACGTATCCTAAAAAAACGAATCCTGATTTTATTGTTATCGACACAAATATACAACAAATAAATTAAGTTTTCCAAAATTTGGAAGAGCTAAAAAAAACAGTCAGCAAACTGAATTATAAGCCATTGTAATATAAATTACGACAACTGGAACAAATAAATTGCTATATGTCGCATTGAAAAACGTGAATGGCTTAAACAACAAGAAAGTATATCACCAACAGAAAATATCGTTTGTAAAGAAAAATTGGTGTATATCAGCAAAACAAAAATTAATTTGCAGATTATTTATTTTGCCAATTAGCTTTATTGTAGTAATTTAAACTACAATGATATATTTATATTTCAGTGTAAAAAATAAGGAAGTAGTTGATCAACTATGTATAAGAGTATTGCGGAAGAATGTTGCATTCACATTATATAACATATTTCGATTTAAAATAAACATTATATAACATACTGATTTTAAAAAGCAAGGTCGAACATATGATTTAATTAAAATCACACAACCAATTTATCAATTAAATCAGCAAAACAGACATAAATAAGAAGAGAATATCAATCTGAAAGAAGTTAGTAAACATAAAACTGCCTACTCATATCTGATAATTTTGGCGGGATTAATTTTAGTAATTAAATACGATGGGCCAATCATCATAAGCAATGAAGCTATTAGCGTACCTACATTGAGGAGAACAATATACAACCAGTTGAAGCAAACCGGGACAGTAGCAACGTAATAAGCCTCCGGATCGAGGGGAACAATACCCGTAAAATACTGAATGGCACAAAGCGAAAGTCCGATAAAGTTGCCCCACAGCATACCTTTACCAATGAGAAAAAAGGAGTGATACAGAAAGATTTTACGCACCGTCCAATTGGTAGCACCTACAGATTTTAGAATCCCAATCATGTTTGTTCGCTCCAAAATAAGAATCAGTAAGCCCGAAATCATATTAAAACCGGAAACGGCGAGCATTAAAAATAAAATTACCCAAACGTTCATGTCGAGTAAATCGAGCCAGCCAAATATCTGAGGACTAATTTGTTTAATCGTTTGAGTAGAGTAAGCGGATCCCTCATTATTAAACACATTAGCAGTAGCATCATAAACAGCATCGCCAAGTTCATCTATTCTATCAAAATCGGAGATAAGCACTTCCAATCCGCTAAACGAATCTTTATCCCAATCATTCAGGGCTTGCACCTGACGCATATCGGCAATAAGAAATAATTTATCGTATTCAATAAAATTGGTAGAATAAATGCCCACGATTTTAAATTTACGGGCACGAACCTGATCTTGAATAAAATAAGTAAAAAAGCTGTCGCCCAATTTCAAACCCAGCAGATTAGCCATGTATTTCGACAACACAACCTCTTTACTTGCAGTAGAATCAGAAACATCAATAATGCGACCTTCCACCAAATTAGATTTGAAAAAATTCCAGTCGAAATTAGCATCAACACCTTTGATCACAATTCCCTGAAATTCGGTATCTGTCTTGATAATCCCCGGTTTGGTTGCAAATTTTTCAACATGACGAACGCCATCAAGCGAAGCAATTTTTTTTATCAAAGCATTGTCCGCCTTGATAGGATTCATTGCATAGGTATTGTTATTATCAAAATTGGTAATTTGGATATGTCCACCAAAGCCAATCGTTTTATTTCTTATTTCGTTTTTAAACCCAATGACTACCGCCACCGAAATTATCATTACAGCCAACCCAAGGGCAATACCAATAGTGGCAATACGTACAGCAGGACGAGAAACATTCTTCTTGCCCTGCTGAAAATGGATGCGTTTAGCTATAAAATATTCGAACATAGTTGATTGGAGATTGGAGATTGGTTAACCAACACCTAGTGTTATGTTAGGGTTGTTTTGACGGTAGGTATCAATTGCCGCCCCATTTATGGGGCGGATAATAAATAGGAGACAAATTGGCTTTAGCCAAATAGAATCAAATAGTTATATTTGGCTAAAGCCAAGATATTTGTGTAATCTTCCATCCGCCCCATAAATGGGACGGCAATTAACTATTATTTAACATTACACCTAGATTGTTTTTCCCGGATAAGCCTGAAGAGCTTTACCAAGAACAATTAGCGCATGTTTCAGGTCTTCCTTGTCCAACACGTAAGCAATACGAACTTCATCTTTTCCTAAACCATCGATAGTGTAAAAACCGGAGGCCGGAGCCATCATCACCGTGTAACCCTCGTATTCGAAATCGGAAAGAAGCCACGAGCAAAATTTATCTGCATCATCAACCGGCAAGCGGGCAACGGTGTAGAACGCACCCATTGGAATGGGAGAATAAACACCGGGAATACGATTCAAACCATCAATCAGAAATTTACGACGCTCCACGTATTCGTTGTACATTTCGAGCATATATTCCGGCGAAGTATTCATTGCAGCCTCCGAAGCTATCTGCCCCAACAAGGGTGGACTTAAACGAGCCTGACAAAACTTCATCACGTTCTTGCGAACTTCTTTATTTTTGGTTACCAATGCACCAATACGCACACCGGTCATGCTATAGCGTTTTGAAACCGAATCAATCAACACCACATTTTCCTCAATGCCATCCAAGTGAAAAGCTGAAATATAGGGTGCTCCGGTGTAACAGAATTCGCGATACACTTCATCGGAAAACAGGTACAAATCGTACTTTTTCACCAAATCGCGGATTTTATTCATTTCCGCACGGGTATATAAATATCCGGTTGGATTGTTCGGGTTGCAAATCAGAATTCCTTTTGTTTTGGACGTGATAAGTTCTTCGAATTTATCAACGTGAGGCAAGGCAAATCCTTCTTCGATGGTAGAGACTACCGGTTTCACAACAGCACCCGCAGCAATAGCAAAGGCAGTATAGTTGGCATAAGCAGGCTCTGGAACGATAATTTCGTCGCCCGGATCAAGACAGCTCATAAAAGCAAAATTTACCGCTTCAGAGCCACCGGTTGTTATAATGATATCTTCTTCTGTAACGTCGATATTAAAGGTATGATAATACGCCGCCAGTTTTGTTCTAAGACTTTTAATTCCATCACTCGGGCTGTATTCCAACACGGTACGATCAATATTTCTAATCGCATCCAAGGCCACTTGTGGAGTTTTCAAATCGGGTTGACCGATATTGAGATGGTACACTTTAATACCACGAGCCTTAGCTTTATCGGCAAGAGGTACTAATTTACGAATAGGCGATTCGGGCATTGCTTGCCCGCGTTGCGATGTGTGTGGCATTTTCAGTTAGCTGTTATCAGTCATCAGCAACATGAGAAATCATGACGCCGCAGAACTGAAATTAGTAATTCGAATAATTGCTGCAAAATTAGCGAAATTTACCCGATTAAAAAAGGAATTTGCTTACAAGTTGAAAGTGAGTGATGAGTTGGTAGACAACAGATAGTTACAAGCGAATATCTACCTGCCGGAAATTACTTCAAATCCACCATAACTTTCAGATTCAGCTGTCGACCGGTGAGATAATTCGGTACAGCCATTTGGTGGTTATAAATATCGGTTACCCAATAGTACGAATTCACATTTTTGAAGCCCATTAGGTTGAATACTTCAAAATTGAGCCAAATACTTTTTATATGTTTCATAGAAGGCTTATTCATCAGATTATCAGTAGCACTCACTAACATTCGCGAAATGCCAATATCCACACGACGGTAAAGTGGCGTACGGAAAGCACTTCGGTATTGCACATTGCGGGGTGGCCCGAAAGGCAAGCCATCCGACCAGATAAATTTCAGTTGCAGTTTATACTTCGGATTATTAGGAAAATAATCCTGCATCAACATCGAAAAAGAAAATCGTTGCTCACTCGGACTTGGTACCCATTTAGGATGAACAACTTTGGTTGAAATAAGATTTCCATCATAGTCGTAAGTTCTATCCACATAAGAATCACCGATAATGTCCTGCTTCGAATTCATCAACGAAAGGTTTATCCACGAATCGGTTCCGGGAACAAGCTCTCCAAATAGTTTAAAATCAATGCCGGCCGTATAGGCTTTTGCATCATTTTTGCCCGAATATAAAATACGCACATTATCTACAGAGTATGAAATCACCCTGTCCATCAACTTCAGATAAGCTTCGGTGGTAAACTTAAACGGTCGGCCCCAGGCACGAAAATAATTATCGCCACCAAGTACAAAATGTAAGGCGCGTTGTGCTTTTATATTTTTATTCAGACTGATATTTACATTGCCAAGCGCATCAGTCAATGTGTCGCGAATTTCTTTATAAAAAGGGGCCTGATAATAGAGTCCGGTGGCAAAGCGAAAACTAAAATCGTGTTTCCCGGCTGGCAAAAACGAAACTGCCATACGCGGACTAACCAATAATTCCTGATTAAACGTCCAGTAATTAGCTCTCAAACCACCTGTTAGCGAGAATGACCCTGCCTTTGAACTCCACTTATAAGTATCTTGATAAAATGTAGTTGTACGCCAGGTAGAGAGGCGATTAGACGATTTCATATTGTAGTACAAATTCACCTGACTATTGCTAAACGGAAGCGAGTACCCAACCGAATCGCGCCACTCCCATTCGCTTATTTTATCGTCAATAATTTCATTTTGAAGTGTCAATCCCCAACGCATTTTATGTGCATTCACATCATATTCACCTAGATGAGCAACATTAGCAACAGTAGCCTCCAGGGTGTTTCGGGCATGTTGTTGATATTTACCCACTCCCAGCACCTCACCGGTTTGCGCCTGAGGATCCAGTTCTGTATTCACGGCGCTCAATACATATTCGCCAAGAATATCGTAGTTTTCGCTTTCGTTGGTATGAAAAGTCGACGCCAACAAACTCAGCTTCATGCCTTCGATAGGTTTATAATTCAATGTAAAGGCTCCAAAAGCAGTTCGAAACAAGTCTTTTTCCTGTCCATCGAAATAGACTTTCAATTTTCGAACAGTGGTGTATGTACCAAAAGCAGTCTCGCGATCCTGAGGCTTGAATTGATACGAATTCTGAGAAAAATTACCTAGAAAAGTAATGTCCCATTTGGGTTTCAACTGGTAAGTGAGATAGGTTTGATAATCGAAAAATGCGGGATTATATTCGCCTTTTGTTTCCAACGTTCCAAGCATCGGAGCAGACGTTTTGTAGCGTATTCCGTGCATTTGCGTGAATCGGTTGTTGGCTGTACCCAGATAAGCCGAAGCACCTAATAAACTGGCCGCCGCAGTAGCTTCAAATTCGGTTGGCTTTTTATAGTTTATATCCAGCACCGACGACATTTTATCGCCATATTTTGCATCGAAACCACCGGCCGAAAAGGCCACATTGCTCACCATATCGGGGTTAATAAAACTCAAGCCCTCCTGCTGACCGGCGCGAACCAATAATGGTCGATAAATTTCAACACCATTCACATACACGATGTTCTCATCGAAATTTCCACCACGCACATTGTATTGCGAACTGAGTTCATTGCTGGAACTAACACCTGCAAAAGTAATCAGAAGCGACTCAATTCCTCCATTAACATTGGGTATATGCCGGTATTTGGTAGCATCTGCAACATCGAGCGTGGAAGTCTGACGGCGCTGACCAACCACATTTAGCTCACCAATTTCAGTACTTAGCGCAGGAAGTTCGACAGATATTTGAAGTATTTTTTTAGTTGGAGAAATCGTGTGCTTGATTGTTCGATAGCCTACCCGGGAGTAAATAAGCGTTGCGGAGTCTTTCAGCACCACATTGAGTTCATAATATCCATTTTGATTAGTAGAAGTTCCAGTTTTTGTACCTTCGATATACACATTTGCCGATTCTATGCCTCTGTTATTGGGGTCAATAATATAGCCATAGATGCGCACTTTTGTTTGCGCACTAACAGCCAGCATGAAGAGTAAAAATAGAGATGTATATAGAAGTTTTTTATTCATGCAGATAGTTAGTAGTTACAAAAACACTTACAAGATAGCTGATCCGTATTTGACTTTCAGAAATATTTTTTTAAACATCGCAACTTACAGACATGCAATCAGACAATTCAAACAAATCATCATATTTCTATAATTTAAAAAGAAAATCGTGCTTAGTCATTCAATTTAGTCAGGAGCTCTTCGATGGTCGAAATAGTCTTATTACCCATTTGCCAACCATCTTCGGTTACCAAAATATGTACATCCGCATTTTGTTCCACCATATATCCGGCACGTGCCAGTGCCCGCAACGTCCAGTACATGCGCGTTTTATCGCCCGACACCCATACACTTTTTGTCATTGGGTAATTCATTGAGAAATTACCATTAGCAGCATTAAAATAATAAGCCCGACTCTCGAAAGCCCGATTAAAACTACCATTAAACACCAAATCTTCGGGCACACCACATTCCACACCATGTTCGGCACTAATAAGCCAGATGCGATCAGCAGCTTGCAAGGCCAAATCCAGTTCGTGTGTGGAGAGTAATATTGCCTTTTGAGTTTTGTGTGCCAACTTATGAAGCAACAACATAATTTCTACGCGATTGGGTAAGTCGAGATGCGCGGTGGGTTCATCAAGCAAAATAATAGGGGTATCCTGCGCCAGTGCTTTGGCTATCATGGCACGTTGGCGTTCGCCGTCGGATAGTTCGCTCAAGAAACTATGCGCTTTGTGCTCCAAATGCACCATTGCAATCACTTCATGGATAAACGCGTCCTCTTCTTCACTCATACTACCCCACCAACTGCTATGCGGATGCCGCCCGAGCGACACAATATTGTATACCGTTGCATTTTCAATGTCCACACGCTCGGTCAACACTAGCGCAATAAGCAATGCCTTTTCATGTTGCGAAAGCTTAGCGGTTTCCTCACCATCTATTTTCGTTTTACCTGCAAGCGGCTTCTGCAACCCTGCCAGGGTGCGCAGTAATGTAGATTTTCCACTTCCATTCGGACCAATCAAACACACCAATTCACCTGCTCGCAAACTCAGTTGCAAGTCGGATTGTATAATGTCGGTCTTTCCTTTTTTGGAATATCCGATGGATAAGTTTTGTGTGGTTAGAATTGCCATATTTGTATTCTTTTAACCCCTCCGCTACGCTCGTCCCCTTTCAAAAAGGGGACAACTTCGGTATTCGTGGAGCATCACATTTAATCACATTGCACAAAAAAACATTTTCTCTGCTTAATTTGATGCGTATAGTCAATTATAAGAGCCAACTTCGCGGACTCAGTGCTCTTCCCTTTTGTAAAGGGAAGTGCCCGAAGGGCGAAGGGTTAGAGTTATTTTCTTTTAAGTATTATCCAAATTATAATCGGTGCTCCAAACAGTGCACTTATGGTATTAATCGGCAAGGTATACGTTGGCATTTGCGAAATAATATCGCAAACGAGCAACAACGATGCCCCCAGTAACACACATGCCGGCAGCAAAATCCGGTGCAAAGATGTGCGAAATACTCCACGTGCAATATGGGGGATGGCTACCCCTACAAACGCTATTGGCCCCGTAAATGCCGTTATTCCTCCAGCCAAAAGTCCGGTAGCAAGTACAATTAAAAAGCGGGTTTTGGTAATAGAAATACCCAAACCACGTGCATAATTTTCGCCCAGCAACAATCCATCGAGTTTCTTTTGCAGATAAAATGCCATGCCCAATCCGACAAGCACTACCGGCAACAGAACAGTCATATAATTCCAGGTTACAGCACTTAGACTACCAAAAGTCCACATTACAAACAGCTTTATAGCATCGGGATTGCTGAAATTTTGCAACACACTTACAAACGAACTGGCAATGGTGCCAAACATAATTCCTACTATCAGCAGAGAAACTGCATTATTGACCTTAAACGAAACACCCACCACCAATACCAACACTATAGAAGCCCCGATAATAGCCGCTGCAATCAACGCCCAACCGCTGCTGACAAAGGCAACCGGTAAAAAGGCAGCTGCCATCATGACCAATGCCACACCCAAACTGGCTCCGGAGCTCACACCAAGAATATACGGATCGGCCAACGGATTACGGAACAGGGTTTGCATCATCAGCCCGGCCACCGACAGCGAAGCACCTGCCAACACAGCTGTAATGGCTTTCGGCAGACGGAAGTTGAGTAATATCTCCGAGTTGATTCCTTCAGCACCTTTTCCGAAAAACACAGAAAGAATCTCATTCAACGATATATGAATGCTTCCCCAGGCCAAATCGGCAAGGAAAAGACCTATCGCAAGCAGCGAAAGGGCAAGAAATAATATGAGAGAACGGGATTTCATTGAATTATTTAATTTGAAAAGCCTGTATTAATTAGAGATTATATAAAAAAGTACCTTCCGAATACTCGAATTTAACGGTTGAGTACTCAGATAAGCTTTCTCAATAGTGAGAAAGCACTTCCGAGGGGTCAGCTAAGCATTCTCAACTATGAGAATTAACTTTTTAGGGCTCAACCCTACGTTCTCACTATTGAGAACGTGCTTCCGAGGGGTCAACCGAACATTCTCATCATTGAGAATTAACCATTGAGGCATCAACACTGGATTCTCACTATTGAGAACGGATTTCTGATACATCAGCAGGGCATTCCTAAGCTTGTGACGCGTTTTCGAGCCCAAAGGTACAATATTAATTGCTAATGATTAACTCTAAGCGCACAAAAAAAGACAGGCTATCACCTGTCCCTGCATTCATATGCATTATTTCAATTTATCCGCATATACCAAGGCGTATCCGGGTAAAATATCGGGATGAAGTATGGCAATTACATCGGCAAGCAATAAGTCGGGGCGAGCCACCGCACTTTCCCAAAAATCGTTGGCGGTAGAAGGCAGCAAGCGCTTATTGAAATTATACACCTGCAGCTTCTTTGCCGGATTGAACAAAGCATTTTTCGCGTCGGCTTTTACCAAATCGCTCATCGACGAATAGCTGCAATTGAGCCACACATCGGTTTGCGAAAAATTTTTCAGCACCGTTTCCACATTCAGTGGCAAACTCCCTGTGGCGGTATCGCTGGCATAAAAATAACGGGCACCGGCATCGGCAAAAAGCTTGCCCATAAAACTGCGACCGGCCGGCATATACCAGGTGCCACGAAAGTTGGAACCGGCCATAATAGTGGGCTTATGACTTACCGTTTTGACTTTATCACGCAATTCGTTATAGCGCTTTTCTACATCGGCAAAAATACTATCAGCCGCCTTTTCTTTTCCGTAAAACACGGCCACAAATTTAATCCATTCAGCCCTTGCCAAAAGCGAAGTTTCCATCCACTCGTTGTTGAACAACACAGGTATTCCAGCTTGCGAAACACGTGCAGCATAAGGGTCGTTTTGATTGTAACCGCTCATCATCACGGCTTGGGGTTTAAGCTGTAAGGTTTTTTCTACATTGATAGTAAATGCATCTCCCAAATCGGCAATTTTACCCTCTCCTACTCTTTTCAGTATAGCCGGATTGTAAATAATTTTCGGAGAACAAACACCGGTTATGGTTTCTACCTCGCCCAACAAACTCAGAAATTCGAAATGAGTCACCGATGTAGAGACCAGGGTTTGTAAGGGAATTTTGACTTTCACTCCACCTGCAGGGGTTTTAATCTTAGAGTCGGTCACCAGGTAATAACGTGCATATTCTGTGCCTTTCACCCATGGACTATACACCACCACTTCTTTGTAGTGTTCGAAGCTTCGCACCGAAAAGCCCTCGGCATATTTCAATTTTAGCGAGTCGGTAGCCTCACCATTGTCAGTTTTAGTGGCTTTATGAGAACATGAAACCAAAAGAAAGAGAAAAAGTGTAGTGAGGAAGTAGTTTTTCATTGTATAAGTATAAATGATTGATGAAAAAAGAAAAAGAACCGCAGAGGTTCAACTCCGCGGTTCTCAAAAAAATGTATGATTATTGGCGGTTTTATTTCCGCACAAAGATACAAGTAAAATAGCAATTTTTAATAGTCGACTGTCAATTACCAGCAAACTATGAATCGTACAAAACTCATTTTCATTACTGATAACTGTTTACTGATAACTGTCAATGTCCTCCCGAAGGAATATCTTGTTTCACCTTCGATGATTCGGGCTCTTTTACAAACATCCAAAACAAGACAGAGCAAGTCACCAATCCGCCACAGAAAATGTACAACAACTGATGATTTCCGGTTTCTTTGATGATATTGGCCACACCGTTACTCATCATCTGCGGAAGCACTACTGCCAGATTAAAAACACCCATAAACAGACCCATCTTAACCGGATTCACCCGTTCGCTCATAATGGCAAAAACGATAGAAATAACCGCCGACCAGCCAATGCCAATCAATACCATGCCGATGTAAAAATCGATCTCCACACGACTGAAATAAGCAACGTAAAAATAACCGATAGCTGAAAAAGTCAATGCACCGATATAGGTTCTTACCCTACCGATATTTTTAGCGATAGCTTGTAAAACCAAAGGGAAAACAGCACCGATAAAGTTCAAAATCAGAAAGCCCAGTGATACTATATTTCCAATAGACGAAGCCGAAGTTTGTGCCTGCCCGGTAAGTTTTTCGGCAAACCAATTGGCCGTAATGCCCGACACATTTAAGTTAGGCATAATCTGATGTTCAATAAAAAAGCCCGACATGATAAACATGCTCTGAAAAGCCACCCAGGTAAACGAGTGCGCCAACATAATTTTTTGAAACTCGTTTTTATTCGACGGATTCTTCAATCCCTGAACGATATTTATGATTCCAATCACCACCGAATAACTCAAAGCACCTATCAGCACCGGGTTGTGCCACTCCTGCAATTGTGGAGTAAAAAAGTGGAAAAACAAACTGAATACGCCAAAAACAAGAAAGCCGTACAAAGGGTATATCTCTTTGAAGATTTGCCAAACGCCAAACTTCTCATCAGACTGCACCTTGGCATCTTCCTGATCTTTCTTTTCCTGAATAAATAAAATGGGGAAAACGGCAGTTAAGAAAACAATGACCGCAGCAATGTACAACAAGGTTTCATTACCAAAAACCATGGATAGAAAATAAGCAAACACTCCAAAGAATCCGGATATTATTTGCATCCACACAAAACCGGAAGTACGCACTTTACCTTCGGGAGTCAGGTCGGCAATGATGGAACGCGCCGGATTGAAAGTAACATTCACCGATAAATCGAGAAACAAGGCAATGACCGAGGCAATAAGAATAATATCGGTTATACCGGTAACTTTAGAAATACCGCTGATATTGGGCAACGCCAAAAAAGCTACCGTACTCACCAAACCGCCAATAATGATAAACGGTCGACGGCGCCCCCCCATAAACCAAACATTGTCGCTCACCATTCCAACAATTACCTGACCAAAAATACCCGCAATGGGGCCGGCCAGCCACACGAAGGCTACATCGTG
The DNA here is from genome assembly GCA_942493025.1 of Paludibacteraceae bacterium. Taxonomy (GTDB): domain Bacteria; phylum Bacteroidota; class Bacteroidia; order Bacteroidales; family Paludibacteraceae; genus Paludibacter. The sequence continues at coordinate 190,447 of OW818663.1, read as the reverse complement.
AATATCCAGTCCGTATTTATTGGAAAGAATCCAGCTGAGTGCTGCAATTTGAGTAGATAAAGCAAAACCCACCGCCGTGGCAGGCAAACCCAACAACGCCAGAAAAGCATTGCTCATTTTCTTTTGAATGTTCAGCATAGTATTTTAGATATTTGTGTCAGGAATAAGTGATTCCGACTAAGGTTTTGAATAATAAAATACAATGATATTCATTTTTGTTGAGAAAGTACTTACTCTTAAAAAGAGAGTTCGAAAATTATCTCGCAAACGTTTGCTAAAGATGCCTTCGGCGTTATTTACTTCGTGTTAGTAATGGTTATTAGCCTGCGGCGTTTATGTAGAGTTATGAATAACGCCGAAGACAAGTAACGTGAACGAAGTGAACAAATATCGCCGTAGGCGTACTATCGCGAAGCGAATATCGCCGCAAGCGTTACAGTCCCTTGTTTATCTCCGCAATATATCCCAACAATTCATCACGACCGGTTCGTTTTTCAGATGAAGTAAGGAAAATCGGAGGCAATTCTTCCCACTGTTCGCTTAGTTTCTCTTTGTACACACGGATACTTTCCACTCCTTTTACATGCGACAATTTATCGAGTTTAGTAAACACGATAGAAAAAGGCACATCATTTTCGCCCAACCATTCCATAAATTCGAGATCGATCTTTTGCGGTTCATGACGGCTATCAATCAGCAAAAACAAGCATGTCAGTTGCTCGCGATTGAGAATATAATTCTCAATAATTTCCTGCAATTGCTCACGCATCTTTTTACCGGTGGTAGCATAACCATATCCCGGCAAATCGACCAAATGCCAGTTTTTATTGATCAAAAAATGATTAATCAATAAGGTTTTTCCGGGCTTCGACGAAGTCATAGCCAATCCTTTACGATCGCAAAGCATATTGATTAACGACGACTTTCCAACGTTTGAACGTCCGATAAATGCATATTCCGGCAAGCGGCTATCCGGACATTTCAGATAGTCGGTATTGCTAATGATAAATTCTGCTGATTTTATATCCATAATAATTTTAGTTACGAGTTACAAGAAAAGATGTTACGAGTTTACAATCAATTTTGCATTTTATATTTCACATTTGAAAACAACCACATTCCGACAAAGGTAATCAAACCATTTATCATCAACAATTCATACCCCAATGGATAATTAAAAAGCAACGTGGTCAATTGATTTAATCCATAGCAAATAAACGGCGAGGCGATAGCAATATAAGGTACTACCCTATCGCGAACCTGCCGTTTGGTAAACAATCCAAAGGCAAACATACCCAGCAAAGGGCCGTAGGTGTACGAAGCAATGGTATAAACTGCATCGATAATACTTTTATTATTCAACACTTTGAACACAAGCATAATTAGCACAAACAATACCGACATACCAATGTGGGTATACCTACGTTTCCGTTCCGCCACTTTCGCCTCCATATGCTGCACGCCCAATATATCTACCGAAAAAGAAGTGGTAAGCGACGCCAATGCCGAATCGGAACTGGCAAAGGTAGCTGCAATAATTCCAATTACAAAAAGAAATGTCACTAGCGAACCAAGATATTGCGTAGCAAACAAAGGCAAAATATCATCCGCCGAAGCCGGCAACGCAATATTCATCTTCGTTGAAAGCATCAACATCATAGCACCGAGGGTCAAAAACAGGAGATTGAGTGGAACGAATGTGAATCCGTACCAATACATATTTTTCTTTGCATCTCTCAGGTTTTTGCACGTTAGATTTTTCTGCATCATATCCTGATCGAGTCCGGTCATTACAATGGCTATGAATATTCCACTGAAAAATTGCTTGAAAAAATTCTGCTTGCTATGCCAATCGTCGAACACAAAAATGCGTGAATGCTCGCTTTGGACTATCGTTGTAAAAAACTCACCAAAACCAAGATCCAGTTGCTTAGACACTTGCACCACTAATAACACCAACGCCGAAATCAAACAGATAGTTTGCAGGGTATCAGTCCACACAATGGTTTTTATTCCACTTCGGTGCGTGTACAACCAAATAAGGAAAACTGCCACAGAAGCTGTCAGCACAAACGGCACATGCCATGCATCAAAAATAACATGCTGCAAAATAAGCGTCACCAGATACAACCGAACACCCGACCCGATGGTCCGTGACAGCAGAAAGAAGCCGGCTCCGGTTTTGTACGAATAGTTACCAAACCGCTGTTCCAAATAAGTATAAATGCTGGTCAGATTGAGTTTATAATAAAGTGGCAAAAGCACATTCGCAATAATCAGATAACCGACAAAGAAGCCTAAAACGGTTTGCATATACGTAAAATCGATACCGCGCACCATGCCCGGCACCGACACAAAGCTCACTCCCGAGATGGACGAGCCCACCATGCCAATAGCTACCACCCACCATGGTGATTTTTTGTTTCCAAGAAAAAAGGCATCGTTATCCGTATTTTTCCGCCCCACAAAATAAGAGATGAGAAGCAAAAAAGAGAAATAGACCACAATGATAAGTAAAATGGAGAATCCTGACATTGGATAAGATGATAGTGGTTTAATATGCTAATTTGAAGTACAAAAATAGCTAAAAATGACCGAAAGAAATTGCCCGGTTCAAAAATAGTTTTAAACCGGTTTTTTTTGTAATTTTGCCTACTGATAAAAGCTTAGTTGTTGAGGCTATTCTATCGATACTATTTTATAATTGAATAACTGATAACTGTTGACTGATAACTGAAATGAGCACCCAACAATTTTCTTCATCATTACTCGAAAACGCGGTTAACGAGTTTGCTAAACTTCCGGGAATTGGCCGGAAAACAGCGTTAAGACTGGTGCTGCACCTTTTAAAACAGTCGGAATTTGATGTTGAAGTGTTTGGAAATGCTTTTATTCAGCTCCGCAAAGAGATTCAGTATTGCACTGTGTGTCATAACATTTCAGACACCGAAGTTTGTCGTATTTGTAGTAATCCGGGGCGCGACCACGAAACGGTTTGTGTGGTAGAGAATATAAAGGACGTAATGTCTATCGAGAACACACAACAATTCAGGGGATTGTACCACGTTTTGGGAGGCATTATTTCGCCAATGGACGGCATAGGACCTAATGATTTGGAAATTGAAAGTCTGATACAAAGAGTACAGGACGAGGGAGTTAAAGAAGTAATTTTGGCATTGAGCACCACTATGGAAGGTGACACCACTAACTTTTTTATTTTTAGAAAACTAGCTCCTTTCAACATAAAAACAACCACCATCGCCCGTGGAATTGCCATTGGCGACGAACTTGAATATGCTGATGAAGTTACGCTCGGCCGTTCGATTCTGAACCGGGTAGAATTCACAAATTCTTTTAAATAAACAAATAAAAAAAACAACAATAAAACAATGGAAAAAACAGTAAAGAAAATTGCTCAGGTATATTATTACATTTACACAGCCACCATCCTAACTACTATCGTAGGTTACATGACTACTATGGATAATTACGATCCGATTCCTATGAATAGTCCATTGGGAATTGCCCTAAAAAGCATCATCATACTTTACACGATTATTTCTATCCCGTTGGCACTCGCCGGTTTTCACCGTCAAACAAAAAAATGGAGGGCTATCGAAGACGAAAGACAAAAATTCAAAGCGTATCAAAAAGGTGCAACCATCAGACTATTACTTGTTGGCATTGGACTGATTGCCAGTATCATTGTATTTTTTCTACTTCGTACGGATGTTTCGCTGATTTACTGCGCAGGAATTTCAGCTATCGTTTTGTTATTCTTCTGTAAACCTACAGAAGGGAAGATGATAAATGATTTAAAAATTGAAGAGTAGGCGTTCATAATCAGAACAAATATACAACAAGAAAGAGCGAGATTTTGATTTTCAAACAATCAACTATCAATTAGAAAGATATGATTATTGCAGTAGATTTTGACGGAACAATAGTTACTCACGAATACCCCAAAATTGGGCGTGAGATTCCTTTTGCCATCGACACGCTGAAGCGTTTGCAACAAGAACCACAAATACAATTGCTTTTGTGGACCGTACGCGAGGGCAAAGAACTGGAAGAAGCCGTGGAATATTGTCGAAGTAAAGGGTTGGAATTTTATGCCGTAAACAACAATTATCCGGAAGAAACATCGAAAGATGGGCAACCCCGCAAACTGAAAGCCGATCTGTTTATCGATGACCGCAACCTGGGTGGGCTGCCCGACTGGGGAGTTATTTACCGCATGATAATGAACGGAACGCATTTACAACCCATCTCTACTAACTACGAGCCCGAATATGAACTTCCGAAAAAAGGCATTTTCTCGTCTCTTTTTGGCAAATAACCGTAAACTAAAGTGCTGCTAGAAAACAATACCATACGACTGCGTGCTGTGGAACCGGAAGATTTAGATCGGCTCTATGCTTGGGAAAACAACTCGCAACTGTGGGATGTGGGAAATACCCGTAACCCCTATTCTAAGTTCATTCTAAAGCAATACATCAGTCAGTCCGACCAGGACATTTACGATAGTAAACAGCTACGGTTAATGATGGTAAGTGTAAAAACGGGCGATACGGTTGGCACAGTAGATTTGTTCGATCTGGACATTCATCATGGGCGCATAGCACTTGGACTTTTTGTTGACGCTGCTTTTCAGGGGAATGGTTTTGCGAAAGAGAGCCTGAAGCTGGTGGAGGATTATGTTTTCGGGTATCTGAAAATCAACCAATTGTACTGCCATATTTCTACAGACAACAAGGCGAGTATAAACATGTTCGAGCAGGAAAACTTCGAGAAGTCCTGCCTTTTAAAACAATGGATAAAAACAGCGAAAGGCTTTGAAGATATTATTCTTTTTCAACAGTTCAGAGATAATTACCTACCAAACAAGTAAGTTTAAAGGTCAATAAACCAGTTCACCAGCACCTTTACGGACAACTTCCGGTTCGGATTCAGTACAATCTACGATGGTTGAATGCTCCAAACTTCCAAAGCCACCATCCACCACTAAACTAACCTGATATCCGTATTTTTCTTCGATCAACTCCGGGTCAGTAATATATTCAGTTGTCTTTTCGTCGGTAAAAATAGAACTGGTCATCATCGGATTCCCCAATTCGCGTACAATTTCGAGTGCAATAGCATTATCGGGCATCCTGATACCCACCATTTTTTTATTTTTGAAAAGTTTTGGAAGCTTACTACTTCCCGGCAAAATAAAAGTAAACGGTCCCGGCAGATTTTTTTTCATCAACCGAAAGGAGATATCGTCCATTTTGGCATATTCACTGATCTGACTCATTTCGCAGCAAACAAACGACAGATTGGCTTTTCGTAAATCCTTATTTTTGAGCTTAGAAATAAACTCCACTCCTGCTCCATTAAAAATATCGCAACCAAAAGCATACACACCATCGGTTGGAAAAATGATGATTCCACCCTTGCGCACCACTTCAGCTACCCGACGAATCTCGGCAGGATTAGGATTTGTATCGTAAATTTTGACTAACATATTGCAAACATCATTATGAATTATGAACTGATAACTATCTCCAACTATCTTCTTATTCTTATCTGAATAGCGTTTTCGATAGGATTTTCGCTGAAGAAAATTAGATAACCACCACCTCCGGCACCACTTACTTTCCAACCCAAAACACTTGGTTTATAATTTTCTATTTGCTCCATAATATCCGGAGAAACCATATCGGGAAACATGGCTATCTGAGCATTGAAACTTTTAGTCATTGCCTGTCCAACTGCCTCTGCATCCTGTTGCTGCAGTGCATTCCAACATTCATCTGTAGCCTGACTTAGAGCCATTACACGCGTTTCATCAATATTAGTATTAGTCAACACATCATAGTCATCATGGCGGGGATAAAGCGGAATCATCCAAATGCGTTCTTCTATCCAGTCAAGAACTTCGGGTATCTGAACACTTTGAATATCAGTAGGCCAATATCCACCATCATAAAGATATTTATTCAGACCGGGCATGGTAATGCCTAATGAATCCTGAGAACCACTTACATAATTTGTTCCCGGTGGATTTTCAAAGCAAAACAATGTCTTCGCCAATTTTTCTTTATCTCCGTCGGGTATATCGGTTTGCCAAAGCTCAATCGCCTTTTTACGGCTGCTTGTAGACATTCCGCTTCTATCATTAAACTCAAAATCGGGCTCAATACAAATTGTAAGTACCGATCCGGCAGCATATTTACTCACATAGGGTTGATCGTGCCAACCTCCGGCCAGATCGATGCGATATGGAATTTTACATTCTTGTCGCAAAGCGGTAGTAGATCGAACCGGCAAATTACCATGCGGAACACGTTTACTCACAACATATTCGATATTCAACTCTTTACAAAGGGCTTCTTTCTGAGGAGTATGACCATCGGCATTTACAAAAAATATATCCGGTTGTAATTCTTTCAACTCATCTAAAAAGTCAAGAAGTCCACCACCTTTATTGACCCATGCATCCTGTACAACTCGTAGCGACTTAACCATATACAACCTTTCGGCATCAGAATTAATGGTTTTGCGTGCCTTCAACTCATTGATTGTTTTGTCTGAACCGATTCCGACATAAAGCTGACCATACGAAGCGGCCTCTTCAAAAAATGCAACATGACCACTATGCAACATATCATAGCATCCGCTTACAAAAACTTTTTTCATAGAACTAAATTAAATAATAAACAAATATAGGACTAAATAGATAAACTGCAATACTATTATTTTACAAACTGTAATAGTTTCGGCAAAATACGAAACCAGGGATATAAAATTGGATTTACTTTCAATCCATTTATTCTGAACGCCCTGACACATTCGATATTTTGGCTGAGTATATTTCTCAGATTCTTATTACTAGCTCCACCCAGTCGCATACTTACCAATGTTTCTTTTAAATAGTAAGTCGACATTTTATGCTTCTCCAAGAAACGAAGCATTAGCTCAAAATCGGAAGCCAATTTAAACTCAAGATTATAATTACCATATATTGCAAATAACTCCCGTTTAATAAACATGCTTGGATGTGCGGGATGCCAACCCGATCTGAAAGGTCTTTGGAGTCCGGTAGTCCATCGTCGTACAATTCTGGATGTATCGTCATGTGAAACATAGACCATATCGGCATATACCGAATCAAGCTGTTCATGTTTATCAAAAACCGAGACTACCTTTTCCAATGCACGTGCATCACAATACACATCATCTGAATTCAGAATTGCCACCACATCGCCGGTCGCTATAGCCAGACCATTATTCATGGCATCGTAAATACCTTTATCTTTTGCACTCACCCAGCGTAATCGCCCATCAAACTTTGGCTCATATTCTTTTATAATTGCCAAAGTATTATCATACGAGTCACCATCCACCAGAATATATTCAATATCCTGATAAGTTTGAGCCAGTACCGATTCAATGGTATCTCTTATGGTAGAGGCGCTGTTGTAAGCAACCGTTATGATTGAAATCTTCATCAAAAAATATAAATAATTAAATAAACTCGGAATACATATCAACGTAAACCTGCTTTGTTTGCTGATAACATTTATCCCAAGAGTAAAGTCTACTGTTTAAATAACCCTCTTCAACAATTGAGTTGGTAGTATTGCGCGATTTATTTTGCAATAATATTTCTGCTATTTTTGATGCCGATATTTTTTCCAATAAATATACTCCTTTTCCTGCTATTTCGGGAATAGAAGAGGTATTGGAACAAATTACAGGACAACCGGACTTCTGAGCCTCAAGAATAGAAATACCGAACCCTTCGTACAGCGACGGATACACTAGAAAAGAGGCATTGTTATATATTTCGTTTAATTGCACATTTGTCACCCCGGAAATTTGCTTGTATTGGTGCAACCCCAATTGTACGTCCAGCATGGCCACTTCCGATCGACTTAAATGACCACCTCCGACTATCAATAGCTTACTCTTGGTCAACTTACAGGCATCCACCACCATATCGAAATTTTTATAGGCATCTTCCCGTTTCCCGACAAACAATACATATTCTTTGAAATCAGTGCCGAAGGTGTTATTCAAAAAAGCACAGTCTCCCGTCTGTAATGGAAAATAATCATCGCTCACTCCGTTGTAAACCACTTCAATTTGCCGTTCGTTCAGGTTTGGGTAAAATCTCAACAGATCGGTTTTTGTATTATTCGAAACACAAATAATCTTTTTCGAATTTAATATTGCGTTCTTTTTTTGATAGTGATGCACGAACTTTGGTAAGCCTTTAAAATAGTATTCGTACGTGAAATCATGTACTGTCGTTACATTACAAACTTGCGAACCTTTACCTACCCGATAATAACTCGAGTGAAAAATGCCCTCTTCCTTTATAGTAGGATTAACGTATCTTTGAACCTTGACGGGCAGTTTATTCAATCTGTTATCCAATACATCTGACAATGGAATATCCAATTGTTTCCTGAAAATATTATCATTGAGAAGATCAATAAACTTACAATCAAAATCAGCATCCTGCATGATTCTCTTTAAAAACTCATACCAAAACACAGAGATACCGCCTTGTTTTTGCAGCGAGAAAACAATATTGTCTAAAAAAACATTCATCTATTGATTGTAAGCGGGGGCTTTTTTGATTAATTTATCAATAATAAAATAAAACAGCAACGAAACAAAAACCTGATATATAACGGTTGCAAAAGTACCTCTACAAAAGTCAAAAACAAAAGAATACGACAGAAAATATACAAAAGAAATACTATATTCGGTGAATTTCCGAACAAATTGTGAAAGAAACAACGAAAACAACACGAAAACGAACAAAGGACCCAAAACACCAAAATTAAGATAAGCCTCCGTTACCGGCGTATAGGCATAACCCTGCGACCCCTCTCCAAACGTTTCGTTTACAAATTCTTTACCTAAATCATCCGGTTTATTCGGGTAAAAATACCGCGGAACAGCTATCTGAAATGGCAAAACAAAGTAGGTATAACCATATCTCAAATCCCATTTATCATCAATAACATAGGCCAAAGTTTGCATCGGATACACAAACTCATTACTTACAAATGACTCTTGAACAGCTCCAACACTACTATATTCTAAATCATTATTCCGTTGTTGAACAAGCCAAAAAGATCCGACAAAGAGTACGGCGCCAATAACTACAATTTTAATATTTAATTTCGAATGATATTTAGTAAGAAAATACGAAGTAGAAAATAATAGTATGGGCAAAAAATCTCGTCTGTTACCAAGCGAAAGCTGAAGTGCTATATAATATACTATCAGTAAGATACCGAATATTAATTGTTTCCTGTTCCATTCATCAAAATAGTAAATAATCAAACAGGACGTCAATGAAATAGCCATGGTCAAAATAACCCAAACCTGATTAATCGTCGCAAAAAATTCGAAACGATCAAACTGACCTAATGTAGTAAAAACCGGAACATGGTACGCAATCAAATAAACAGTCAGCACAATCAGTTCAACGACTAACAGTAAGAGCAACAATGAATAATTCACACTATTCTTCATCAGGCTACTGTTCTCCCATTTTACAGGCACTAAAATAGTACCCAAATTAAAACCAGCCATACCTAAACCAAAACAGAAAGTGGTCAGCGGCATGGAAGACAAGAACACATCAAAACCAAGGAGGGAAATCAACGGACAAAAAAGCGAATACAAAGAGTAGGTTACGATAAAAGCAACCCTGATGTCCTGAGGATAAAAAGCGTCATTCTCTTTATTGATCAACAGAACACCCAAAACTGATTGCGAAATGAGGAACAAGAAGGGTATCAACAAAGAGTCTGCATCAAACAGAAATAAAAAGATGGATGCAATGGCGGACCAAATTATGATCAAGGTGATTGTAGATTTACTCATTCAGATTTGGTTTTACAATAACTCCCGAAAGTATTCCCAACAACTCAGCCAGGTAAAAACGCAAACTATTTCGGCGGAACATCGCACAAAAAGGTATATACAATAATACCGCAAACAAGCGCTTTAGTAATTTCCGATACAATTTATGCTTCACACAAACCCGTCCTAAACCACATCGATACGTAAAAGCGCGTAAAATGGATTTGGGCTCCGATTTGTCCAAAATAACTTGTGGGTGATACAAGCACAGATCCGGAGAATAAAAGATTCGTTTTTTATCCTTTAGCAATCTATACACCAAATCAAAACCTTCTTCTGCACCGTGAAAAGTTCCTACGCCCAGTGTCTCATCAAAACAATATTCCAGCATCAATTCTCTTTTCGCAAAAATAGCAGGTTCTACCATCTTTCCCTCAAAGTTATCAATCGTAAGCACAGCACTTGATGTATGAAACTTCAAAATACTATCGTTACCATCCTCATCGGCGCATCTACCCGTAACCATGTCATATTCATTCGTGGTCAATAAGTTGAGTGCTATTTCAATGCTATTTTCAAGCATTCTACAATCATCATCGGGGAAACAAATAAAGCGACCTGAAGCTTGCTTTGTACCATAATTTTTGGCTTTAGACAGTCCTCTGAACGGAACTTTACAATGCTTTATATTAGAATTATTTGCATCACGAATGGCAGATAACAATAAATCGTCCGAATTCTGGTCTACAATAATTATTTCGTACGACAGCCTGTCGGGAACGGTATCGGAGATGGATTGCAATAGCAATCGCACTTCCTTTTCACGCCCAATGGTAGGAATAACTAGTGATAAATCGTACATAAGTATTGAATAAAAACAAGGGAAACAAAAATCAACTTAACAAGGCATTCTTCCGAATCAAATAGCTGCAAAAAACGATTTCGGTCAAACCCGAGAGTGAAAGTGCCACAGCTAAAACATATATATTGTCAATAAATAATAGTCCAATGGCAGCATAAACGACAAAACTGATCAGTGCCACCACTTGATTTCTGGTCACAAAATAATAGTTGTTAGTGGGCACAAATATAAAATAGATAAAAGAGCTAACTATCAACCAGGGCAAAATGGTAACACTTAAAATAATGGCAAGTGGGTACGAACCCGCCATCGAAACACCGCCCATAAGCAGCACTACCCATTTTCCCAATAAGGCTATCAAACCAACAATGACCAGACATAAATACACTTGATAATGAAGTATCCTTTTTATCAAGTGAGTACTAAATTTCGAAATAATATTCGGAAACAAAGCACCGTTAATGCTCGTCATAAGTAATCTTGGCACAGCCACTATTTTATTTGCTAAATCGTAAATCGCCACATCCCTCATTCCAAAAAATGCCCCAATCAAAATGGCTACAGTTTGTTCTTTTATCAGACTCGCCGAGGTACTTAAAAAAAAAGGAGTTGCTTCTGCATACCATTTCTTCACAGCACCAAAAGGCATTATCTGAATTCGAATTTTATCGTAAAACCGGATAAGGGCTGCTGCACCAAATCCACCGCCAATACTGGTAACCGAAGCAATCAGTGCAAAAGCATGTACATCATTCGAAGTATGAATAGTGAGAAAAATAAATGGTAACGAAATAAACTTTAGTCCTAACTGAAGATAAGTTACCATCCTCATTTTCTGCATGCCCTGAAAATACCATTGCGGAAAAATGATATTCGTCAGCGTTTGAGAAAAACAAATGAAAAGCAGAACCCAATTATTTCGCAGGTAGGGAACCGAAAAAACAATGATTGAAAAAATAATCAACGATATGATTTCCAAATAGATTTTTGCCGTATAAATACAGGAAAGTGTATGTGCCTTCAGTTTTTCGTCAGCAGGGTACTGAGCTATCATTTTCACCGCCGGAAGATCGAATCCAAAGCCTACGAAACTTACGAAATAAGTAACGATAGACATTGAGAAAACATATAATCCATAGGACTCTGCACCCAGCGTTCTGATGAGATATGGGTAAATCAGCACATAAAACAGCGTGTTCAGCACTTGCAATACAGTCATAAAAAAGTAGTTTTCCACAACCACTTTATTGCTTCTAAAAAGCATTTTTATGTCTGCAAAGGCTATCATAGTCTACAAACGACCATCAACCCATTGTCTTTCCACAACAGCTTTCGTATCAAACACCACCGCACCCGCTTTGTAGTGTCTTTCAAAATCAAATTCTTTAAATTCGTCGTGCGAAACGGCCAAAAGAACAGCCTGATATTCTTTTGTTTTATCTAATTGCGAAAGAATATCCACATCGTACTCGTGCTTCACCTCTTCAGCCAAAGCCCAGGGATCGTAAATATCTACATTCAATCCAAATTCACAAAGTTCGCGATAAATATCAACTACTTTGGTATTTCGTATATCCGGACAGTTTTCCTTAAAAGTCACACCCAATATCAACACATTAGAACCTTTGATGGTGTGCGTTTTATGGATCATCAATTTCAATACTTTATTGGCAATAAAAGGCGCAATGCTATTGTTCACATGTCGACCCGAAAGAATGACTTGCGGCACATAGCCCAACGACTCGGCTTTGCTGGCCAGATAGTAGGGGTCTACACTGATACAATGACCACCCACCAAACCCGGACGATATTTCAGAAAGTTCCACTTTGTACCCGCAGCATCAATCACATCGTTGGTATCAATACCAACTTTATCAAAAATCAAAGCCAATTCGTTTACAAATGAAATATTTACATCGCGTTGCGCATTTTCAATAATTTTAGATGCTTCTGCCACCTTTAGGCTCGGAGCTTTGTGCGTTCCGGCAGTGATGATGGAAGCATACAAACCATCAACACGATCGGCTATTTCGGGTGTTGAGCCCGAAGTTACCTTCATGATTTTGGTAAGCGTATTTATTTTGTCACCGGGATTGATACGCTCGGGACTATAGCCGGCAAAAAAATCGACATTAAACTGCAAACCGGACACTTTTTCAATTACCGGCACACAATCCTCCTCGGTACAGCCGGGGTAAGTGGTCGATTCGTAGATGGCAATATCACCTTTGCTGATAACGCGGCCCAACATTTCGGAAGCTTTTATCAAGGGCTTCAAATCGGGCATATTGAATTTATTTATAGGGGTGGGAACAGTAACAATATAGGTATTATAACCTTTCAAATCGGCCTCGTCGCTGGAAAATGATAAACCCAGCTCTGAATTTGTTTTCCGAAGTTCCATTGCAGTAGTCATTCCTCCCAAATCAGCTTCCAGTGTATGATCTACACCATTTTGCAGTTCCAGAACACGGTCCTTGTTGATGTCAAAACCAAGAACTTTATATTTTTTTCCAAACTCGATAGCCAATGGCAGACCTACATAACCGAGACCTATAACTGCAATTTTAAAATCTTTCATCCAATTATTTTCTACAAATTGTACTTAAAAATCATACTCGCGACACTGATAGTTGCACTAACAATAACATTTTACACCCTCCTAAAATGAATGTGTGTTTATTGTTTTACACCGGGATTTTTCCCAACCAATTCTACAGTCAACAAAGATACAAAAAAGCTTTTATACAACCTAAATGCTCAATAATTAAGCAAGTTTGAAGTACCTTCAGCAACAAACCGATGCGTACGAACGTTGAAATACACAGTATCGGGCACGTTTTTTTGTACGTATTCCAATCAATTCCTTTAAATTTGCACCCGCAACAGAAATAATTTATAAAATATGGACAAAACAGAATATTTTCCTCTTGTTACCGACGATGGACAGGTAATTGGCAAAGCCTCACGAACCGAATGTCATTCAGGATCTTTCTTACTCCACCCCGTGGTTCATTTACACGTATTTAACTCAGCGGGCGAATTGTATTTACAGAAAAGAGCTATGAATAAAGATATTCAACCGGGCAAATGGGATACTTCTGTTGGCGGACATGTCGATTTCGGGGAAGAAGTTACCCATGCACTCCGCCGGGAGGTAGAAGAAGAATTAGGCATCACGGCTTTTGAACCTGTTTTTATTCTTCGCTATAAATTTGTGTCGGACAAAGAGGCAGAGCTTGTACACAGCCATTATACCATTTATGATGGCGATATACATCCCGATCCTGTTGAAATATCGGAAGGACGATTTTGGAAAATAAGCGAAATAGAAGCTCAACTAGGGAAAGATGTTTTTACGCCTAATTTTGAACAGGAGTGGGCACGGATTATTGCAATAAACGATTTAGATTTCCCTGCAAAGACAAAGTAAAATCTGATTTTAAAACCCTGACAGCGGTTTACGAGTAAATCTATCCACACCCGATAGCACTGCTATCGCACCGTTTCAGTGCGCTCACGCATCAATTTGGTGCGTGAACGCACCATTTGACCTCGATGTCGCAGCAATTCACTGCGTTCACGCACTGATTTGCTGCGATGACGCACCGTTTTACTGCGTTCACGCACCAATTCACGCCGATGTTTAACCAATGAGCTGCGATGACGCACCGTTTGACCTCGATATCGCACTGAATAGCTGCGATGACGCACCGTTTGACCCTGAATCAGCACCTTCTCTGCCGATTCGACAGGAAAAGTGCTGATTTGTCAGGGCTGCAAATAGTAATGGGTGAAAGTGTATGATCACAACCTTATTTTAACGTAATTTCAATATAAGATTCATTTGGATCTCATTCATTTACAAGTCAGAAGGGCTTGAATGTGAACAGCCGGGGGTGAAACCCGCCGAAAAGACAGAACATGAATGCGAACCCCGAACCAACGGTCAGCGTAGCGAATGGGGTTCAATATATAAATGTGTGATATTGAACCCCATTCGGGGTTCTTATTATTTTGTACAAATAACACGGGTTACACCCGCGGTTATTCACATTGAATCCCGTCAGGATTCAAAAATCCGCATTTAAGTGATTGTAAGCTGTTTGCTTATATCGAACTCACGTTAATTAGAAATACATTTACTTGAGTTAGCAAACCTTTGAATATAAAAAAAAACGGTTAATCAATTTCTCGATTAACCGTTTTCTATATTCGAACAAAGTTCTATTCGTTATCCAAAGCTTCAAGCTCTATCATCAACGTTTCTCTTGGAATTCTCACTCCTACTTCCACATTTATCTTTTTAATTCGAGCTGTAAAAGGCATTTCAATACGATTTTGCATTTTCATTGCTTCCAATATCAATAGAGGAGCACCTTCATTTACAACATCGCCTTCTTTGACAAAAACACTCAAAATAGTTCCGGGAATGATAGATTGAATATCATACGGACTTGGATTAGTCCATTGTTTTCTATTTTGGTATTTCTTTGTCAACAATGTCTTGTATTTGCGCGCAGTTACTGCAAAGTCGACATATTCTGGTTTTTCTGTTTCCATATTTTTTTATGTTTGAGACAAGACTAGCTCATCTGTACAGCAATTAAGAAATTTGTAGTGTACGTCTCACATCAAAATGGAGGAATACCGTGTTTTTTAACCGGACGATGATCGTCTTTGTTCTTAGACACTTCGAGCGCATGCAATAACAATTCACGAGTTTCGGAAGGTTCGATAACCGCATCGATATAGCCTTTTGAAGCTGCTACGAATGGATTAGCAAATTTCTCGATATATTCCTGAACTTTTTGTTGACGCATTGCATCTTCGTCTTCAGCTTCCATAATTTCTTTGCGGAAAATAATGTTAGCAGCACCTTCTGGTCCCATAACAGCAATTTCAGCTCCCGGCCATGCAAACATAAAGTCGGCACCTAAGTGACGCGAATTCATTGCAATATATCCACCACCATAAGCTTTACGAAGGATAACAGTAATTTTTGGCACTGTAGCTTCGGAGTAAGCATAAAGCATTTTTGCTCCGTGACGAATAACACCTGCATGTTCCTGATCAACACCCGGCAAATAACCCGGCATATCTTCAAGCGTAACGATTGGAATGTTGAAAGCATCGCAATATAAAATAAAACGAGCTGCTTTATCAGAAGCATCACAATCAAGTACACCGGCCAGATACATTGGCTGATTGGCCACGAAACCAATAGTTTCACCATTCAAACGACCAAAACCGATTACAATATTGGCTGCCCAAAGTTCATGAATTTCAAGAAATTTAGAATCATCGGTAAGTGCATGAATCACTTCACGTACATCATAAGGTTGTTTTGGATCGGCAGGAATAATGTTTTCAATATTTTTCAATGATTTTGGCTCTTTAGGCTCAACACTTACAGCTTTCTGCTGATTGCTATGAGGGATAAGAGAAATCAATTCTTTAATCTGATCAAAACACTCCATTTCGCTGAGTGCATAGAAATGTGCATTACCGGTAATTTCGGCGTGTACACGTGCTCCACCTAAGTCTTCTTGCGAAATTTTTTCTCCCAATACCGTTTCAATAACGTTAGGTCCGGTGATAAACATTTTAGAAATATTTTCTACCACAAAAACGAAATCGGTAAGAGCCGGAGAATATACTGCACCACCGGCACATGGGCCTAAGATAACAGAGATTTGTGGGATAACACCTGATGACATGGTATTACGATAAAAGATTTCACCATAACCGGCCAAAGCACTGATACCTTCCTGAATACGCGCACCACCTGAATCGTTGATTCCGATACAAGGCACTTTCATTCTAAGTGCGTGATCCATAATTTTGGTAATTTTACGAGCGTGTTTAAGTCCGAGCGAACCACCCATTACCGTAAAATCTTGTGCGTAGATACAAATTGGGGCACCACTAATTGTTCCAGTTCCAGTAATAACACCATCGCCAGCCAATTCTTTGCTTGCCATTCCGAAGTTACGTTCTTCGTGTTCAACAAAAAGATCATATTCGTGAAACGAATCGACGTCTAACAAAGCAAGAATACGATCGCGGGCAGTCATCTTGCCCATGGCTACTTGTTTCTCGATAGCTTTATCACCACCGCCTTTTTCAACAATCGCCTTTTTTTGCCGTAATGCTAGAATGTTTTTCTTTAAAGTCATAAAAAACTTTTATTTGATTAAACTTAAAGTTATAAGCAGCTAAATAGACTGCTCTAATGTCGGGGGCAAAAGTAACACTTTTATTGCAAATGTGTGCAGTTTTAGCGAGTTAGTTTCTGCTAAGAAAACTAAACTACTTACAATGCAACACTTTAAGTGTATTCTTTCGGGTGGATTTAAACCCCGGACTGTAACACTCCACATCTACATTTTCAAGGTAGGCTCTGAATTCGGGTATAAAATCTGATTCCTGCAAACAAATAGAGCATAGTATCTTCATCGAAAGCGCCTGAACAGCAATGGGATATTTAGGAGAAATCATCCAATCGAAACAAGCATTTATGAATTCAACCGGAATATTCTTGGGCAAAGATATATTTTTGATAATCGACAAGCAACCACGGTGCAGGCCACCGTGCGAAGTGGAGAGAGCTAGATTCGCTAACTCAAAAAAATGCTGATCGTTAAACCATTGAGGATATTTTTCACTTATTTTCTGACAAGCCCAGGCTGCTCTCCATCTCACCTTTTCATCGGGATCGAATATCAGTTGGTAAACAAGATCAAAATCGCGCGGGTTGGCAAAAATTTCGAGAACTAAATGATCAACGTAGCGCTTCGAAAGTGGTCGAGAAAGGTGTTCTCTATAATCCATAACTCCGACGAATAAACAATTTATCTAAACACAATATCTACAATTACATCTACGCCAACATGCTTATTGAGCGACTTTTTAATTTCTTCTCGCGATAAAAATAAATCGTGCCGAAGCACCGACGAATTAAGGCTCACGTAAAGCACCCTGTTTTTTATGCTTAGCTCCGAAGTGTACTGCACGATATTAGCTCCCAACACCAGTGGCCATGCGTCTATCAGTCGTTTTTCGTACAAAGGTTTATCCAGATGATGCTGTTTCAACACCTGCCGGATAACATCGCTCAACAATTCGGTATTTTTTTTTCGCATAACAATTTAGAGGATTATAGCACCAAAAAGTAATGTTGCATTAATTTTATATTACTGAAGAAAAGACATCGGCACAGTTATTATCGCAACTGCAGCACCTGACCCAGTTTTGCCCCATCCTCAAAAGGCATATTATTCAGTATATATAATTCAGTTACTTTCACAGCGTAATCCTGCGAAATACTCCGCATCGATTCGCCCGCCAGAATACGATGAGTAGGATACCCTTTTTCTGCCTTATTCTTTTTTATCGTTATAAATACTCTATTTCCGGCAGCCAGTCTAGCATCAGCATTTACATCATTGTATCTTCTGAGGCGAGCTTCACCAATATTAAATTCGTCGGCAATAGTGCTGAACGAGTCACCTGATGTTGCAGTAACAAACAGCACACCGTTTACACGTTTCACTTCATGGGTTGTTGCTGCTTTTATTGAACCAATAGATGTGGCATTTTCCTCAATGATTCTTTTTGAAGGCTTTGAATTTGTCTTTACCTCAACTTCCGAAGCAGTGGAGTTTTTAGCATAAGCCTGCTCGATATCGAACTTGTGCAAACTGTAATTCTCAACTATCGAAATAAGTTTATACGCATACGTTGGGTCGGTTGCATATCCCGCTTTTTTAAGTCCGAAAGCCCAACCTTCATAGTCGGTCGGTTTTAACTCAAACAGCGAAGCATATCGTGGCCTCGATTTCAGGAACGCACAATGATCTTCGTACGAATCAAGCACCTGACTGTATTTTCTGAAACATTCATCTTTTGTATCATCATCATAATATATCTTTTCGCCTTGCCAGTCGGAACATTTAATACCGAAATGATTGTTTGACGATTTCGACAAATAACTTTGCCCTGCACCCGACTCCAATAAGCCCTGCGCAAGTGTAATACTGGCCGGCACACCGTGTGAGCGCTGTTGCTTTTGGGCAATTTTGTAATATTGTTCGATATAAGAAAGATAGGCTTGATTGAGCGTTTGAGCAATGCCCAATGAGCTAAAAAACAAAACACTAATTAGAGTTCCGATAATTCTTTTTATTTTCATATTTAAAAGTTACAGTTTTATTTTGATACAAAAATAAAACTAATTACCCGAAAAGAATAATTTGATTGAAAAAAAATCTATTTTTGCAGCTCTCAAACCTCCATATCCAGCGGAGTATTTGACGATTACACTAAAGACTAAAAAAAAATAAAAATTCGATTTAAACTAACTATGGAAAAGAAAACGATAGAAACAAAAATTACAATATATACCTTCGACGAGCTGACTAAAACACAACAAAGCCTGATAAACAAGGCAAAAGAACAGGTACTGAAAGCCTATGCACCCTACTCTAACTTTCATGTTGGAGCAGCTGTAGAATTGGAAAATGGGGAAATATTTGCAGGAAGCAATCAGGAAAACTCAGCCTACCCATCGGGGTTATGTGCAGAACGGGTAGCTATGTTTTATGCCAATGCACAATTTCCTGAAGTAGCTGTCAAAACTATTGCCATTGCAGCTCACACGAACAATGGTTTTTTGGAAGAACCGATTACACCTTGTGGTTCCTGCCGACAAGTTCTTTTGGAAACAGAAACACGTTTCGAAAAAAACATCAACGTTCTTTTATACGGAACGAAACACGTTTTCCAAATTGATAATATCAAACAATTGTTGCCTTTATGCTTTGAAAAAGGCAGCTTAAACGGATAAATAACTACAAAACATAAAAAATCATTTAGCATCTTGCATTTTTTAAATTAATTGTGTACATTGCGAACTCAAAAAAGTACGTCAAAACGCCTGATTATCCGTGCTTTTCTTGTTGTGTAAACTATTCTTTTTATGAAACGGACTAAATTTAAAATTGAATATCAACTTAAAACCTCATCAATTAACATTCTTTGGAATTCGATTGGCACTCCACTTGGACTAGCAGAATGGTTTGCCGATGGAGTAACGGTTAATAATGATGAGTACATTTTTTCGTGGGATAAAAACGAGCAAACAGCTTTCTTAATTGATAATAAGACAAATACAAGCATTCGTTTTCAATGGGAAGAAGATAAAGGTACCGACTACTATTTCGAATTAAAAATTGTTGCACTGGAAGTTACCGGCGATTTAGCACTGATTATTGTTGATTTTGCAGAACCCGGCGACAAAGAAGATTCTATCATGCTATGGAATAAGCAAATAGAAACGCTAAGACGAAAAACGGGCATGTAACCGGAATAACAACATGACAGCACAGACTACTTAACTAATATACAGAAACTTAAAGCCATCTGCCACACCTGCAAATGGCTTTTTTCGTTTTATAAAACCTAGACTATTCCCAGCACAACAAGCTTATAGCAAACCGTTTATATCGGACTAAAATTCAGCATTCGGCCGGCAGGGTTAAAACAAATTTCATTCTTGCTAATTTAAGGCTTATAGTAATTTCGCATTTCAAATAATTGATTATTGAACTTTTTGAAGTAATTTTGTTGCTCCAAAAAAAACAGGCATGTTTAGAATAAAGAAAATCGATTCATACGTATTCAAGCGCTTCTTTACGCTCTTTTTGATGACATTCCTCATCTGCATTTTCATTTTATTGATGCAGTTCTTGTGGAGACATGTTGCCGACTTGGTAGGGAAAGGTGTGAGCTGGTCGATATTAGCTGAATTTTTTGTTTATTCAACCTTTTCGCTGGTACCGCTGGCTTTGCCATTGGCTATTCTGCTGGCCTCACTGATGACCTTTGGAAATATGGGTGAAAATTTTGAGCTTACAGCCATGAAAGCAGCAGGAGTTTCGCTTTTTCGCATCATGCGTCCACTCATCTTCTTCATTTCTACTGTTTGTATCGGAGCATTTTTCTTCTCTAACTTCGTCCTCCCTATTTCGCAAAAGAAACTATATTCGCTTATCATATCTTTAAAACAGAAATCACCGGAGTTTGATATTCCAAAAGGTGAATTTTATTCGGGCATCCCGGGCGTAAACATCTATGTAAGAGACAAAGAAGGTGGCACACTCAAAAACATGATGATTTATGATTTTTCGAGGGGATTCGATAATGCGAGAGTAATGGTGGCTGATTCGGGGCGTGTAAAATTCTCGGCTGACAATAAATATTTGTTACTTTCCCTGTACGCCGGTGAAAGTTTTGAAAATCTCCAACAACAGCAATTAAACGCCTCACCATCGAGCATTCCGTATCGTCGCGAAACATTTAAGCTTAAAGAAATGTTACTAGATTTTGATAATAATTTTAATCGCATCGAAGAATCGGCATTGCAAGATCAACATGTAAGCAAAAACATAAAACAACTCACACACTCGATTGATTCGGTGACAAAAATTGCCGAGTCGAGAAGTGAATCGCAAGGAAAAGAAATTATTTCTCAGCACTTTATCGGTAGAGAAGAAAATCCAACAACACATTCAAAAAAAGAAATCAAAGCCATTAAAACAGAGCTAAATCCCGACACCCTGTTTCTATCATTAAATCAAGCGGGGATGGAACGAGCCACCTCGGTATCAATAGAGCGAGCCAAAGCCATGAAAAGCGTTATTGATTATAATAAAATAATGCTGGAAGAACAGCTAAATTATGTTCGTCGACACGAAATTGAAAGACATCGTAAGTTTACTCTTTCTTTCGCCTGTCTGATCTTCTTTTTTATCGGGGCACCACTGGGAGCCATCATCCGCAAAGGGGGATTAGGAGCGCCGGTTGTTATATCGGTACTTATGTTTATCTTTTATTATATAATTGATAATACCGGTTATAAAATGGCACGCGAAGGACTTTGGCCATCGTACGAAGGAATGTGGCTGAGCTCGGCAGTTTTATTGCCCATTGGCATCTTTCTAACCTATAAAGCAGCAGTTGACGCTTCTTTATTTAATCCGGAACAATATATTAAGCATTGGATGATTATCAAAAATAGATATAACTCATTAAAAAACAAATTGTTTGGCAAAAGCCAGACTAAATTAATTTCGCAATAAAATGAAATCAGTTGTAAATACCATAGAAGAGGCTTTAGAAGACATTAAAAATGGGAAATTTGTAATCGTTATCGATGATGAAGATCGCGAAAACGAGGGCGACTTTATCTGTGCTGCCGAGAAAATGACTCCTGAAATGATTAATTTCATGATCACTCACGGACGCGGCGTGGTGTGCGCTCCATTAACAGAAGAACGTTGTGATGAGCTGGATCTGGAAATGCAGGTAAATAAAAACACAGCCATACATTCCACCCCATTTACTGTCAGCGTCGACAAGTTGGAAGGCTGTACTTCTGGCGTTTCGGCAGCCGACCGTGCTGCTACTTTTGTTGCATTGACCGACCCGACATCAAAACCCGAAACTTTTGGACGCCCGGGACATGTGTTCCCGCTACGTGCCCGCTCGAAAGGCGTTTTGCGTCGTGCCGGACATACCGAAGCAGCTGTTGACTTAGCCCGTTTGGCCGGATTATATCCTGCAGGTGCATTAATTGAAATAATGAACGAAGATGGCACCATGGCGCGTTTGCCTGAATTGCTTGAAATCGCGAAAAAATTCAAGATGAAAATTATCACCATCGAAGATTTAATTGCTTACAGACTGAAAACAGAATCTTTGGTAGAAATGGGTGTAAAAGTAAATATGCCAACTGCTTACGGCGATTTTAAACTAATTCCTTTCCGTCAAACTTCAAACGGATTGGAACATATAGCTTTGATAAAAGGCGAATGGAAAAAGGACGAGCCCGTGTTGGTTCGCGTTCATTCGTCGTGTATGACCGGCGACATTTTCGGTTCCATGCGTTGCGAATGTGGCGAACAACTTCACAAAGCCATGCAAATGATTGAAAAAGAAGGAAAAGGAGTAGTTGTGTACATGAATCAGGAAGGTCGTGGTATTGGCTTAATGAATAAAATCAAAGCCTATAAACTTCAGGAAGAAGGCATGGATACCGTGGATGCTAATTTGCACTTAGGATTCGATGCCGACGAGCGCGATTATGGAGTTGGAGCGCAAATTTTGCGCGAAGTGGGTGTTTGCAAAATTCGCCTAATGACCAACAATCCGGTAAAACGCATTGGTTTAGAAGCGTATGCACTTTCAATTATTGAAAACGTACCTTTGGAGGTTACAACCAACCCGCACAACGCGTTTTACATGCAAACAAAGAAAACGAAAATGGGACACAATTTAAAGCATATCAAATAACACCCTTTTCAGCGGATTCCATCAATCAGAACAGTTTAAGTACATACAACAGCAACACATTAAAATGAAAACAGCATTAATTACCGGAGCTACTTCAGGTTTCGGACGTGCTATCGCATTCCGACTGGCTAAACTAGGCGGTTATAAGTTAATCATTACCGGTCGTCGTTCGGAGCGGTTGGATGAATTGACCCAACAATTGCAAGCCGATTTCTCTACTGAGGTGGTGTCGCTTTGCTTCGATGTTCGCGACAATAACGCCTGTAAAAAAGCGTTTAAGTCTATCCCTGAAACATTCCAGCGCATCGACATTTTGATAAACAATGCCGGTTTAGCTGCTGGCGCTTTGCCTTTCGATCAAAGTGACTTGGCCGATTACGACCAGATGATTGATACCAACGTAAAAGGATTGCTCTACATTACAAAACTAGTGGTACCCGGAATGATTGCACAACAATCAGGTTTGATTATTAATCTTTCATCGATTGCAGGCATAGAAGTATATCCGAACGGTAGCGTATATTGCGCTTCGAAACATGCAGTAAATGCTATTACCAAAGGACTACGCATTGACCTGGTAAAACATGGTATCAAAGTAAGTTCCGTTTCACCCGGAATGGCCGAAACCGAATTTTCGGTTGTTCGCTATCATGGTGATGAGGAAAAAGCCAAAGCTGTGTATAGCGGGCTCACCCCCTTGAATGCCGAAGATATTGCAGATACAATTGAATTTATCGTCACTCGTCCGGCACATGTCAGCATCAACGATATACAGATAAATCCGGCTCAACAGGCAAACACCTACGTTGCGCATAGAGTTTAAAATCAAACATTTCTAAAACATTATCTGATTTATTTCTTATAAAAGCTCACTGAGAATAAGCACTGTCATCTTAAAATAAAATTCAGCAATCATTTATATTGCGTAGATAAGCGATTTTTTGAGCAGAAATTACAATATTTTAAAAAAAAAAGCTATTTTTGTGTGCAATTCCTTTTAGCAATTGAACAACTTGAACATCTTGTAATGAAAATTTCAAGATTTACTTAAAACAACATTGAAAATGAACTCACTTGATTTAACCAAGGATCCTGAAATCGTACCAAGCGAAGTGACAGAAACTGTAGAGACTGTAAATACTATGGATACTGTGGACACAGTAGAAACGAACTTGGAAACAGTCGTTATAGAACAACCTGAAGAAACAAACACAATCGTTGCTGATTATGCTACCAGCTCAAAACAGGAATTGATTGACGCTTTAAAGTTGCTCATAAACAAGGAAGTGGATGCCGCAAAAGATGGTGTTGAGCACATTAAACAGTTGTTTTACAAAAAAGTAAAACTTGAAGTTGAAGAACAAAAGAAACTTTTTGTTGAAAATGGCGGTATTGAAACCGACTTTGTATCCGCAAAGGATGAATTGGAAGAAAGTTTCAAAGTACTTCTAAACGAATTCCGTGTCAAAAAAGCCTCTGTAATGGCTCAATTGGAGAAAGAAAAAGACAATAACTTACTACAAAAACAACATCTTTTGGAACAAATGAAGGTGTTAGTAGCAAGCAACGACGATGTTTCGACACATATTAACGAGTTCCGTGCTTTACAACAAAAATGGAAATCGATTGGACAAGTTCCGCAAACTGCCTCAACCGAATTGTGGAAACAATATAACCTGTATCAGGAATCGTTTTGGGATTTGATAAAAATCAATAACGAATTGCGCGAATATGATTTCAAGAAAAACCTGGAATCAAAAACGTTACTTTGCGATGCAGCTGAAAAACTGTCGGAAGAAACAGATGTGATTGCAGCTTTCCAAAAACTGCAAAAACTGCACGAAGAATGGCATGAATTAGGCCCGGTAGCCCGCGAAATCCGCGAACAAATCTGGACGCGTTTTAAAGATGCTTCGACAGCTATCCATAAAAAACACCAATCGTACTTCGATTCAATTCGTAAATTGGAAGAAGAAAATTTGGTTACTAAAACAGAACTTTGCGAAAAAATTGAAGCATTCGATTACAGCAAACTTAACAACTACCGCCAATGGGATGAGGCCACAAAAACCATTTTAGCATGGCAGGAAGAGTGGAGAAGCATTGGATTTGCACCCCGCAAAGTAAATCAAAAAGTATTTGATCGTTATCGCAAAGCCTGTGATGCGTTTTTTGCAGCCAAAGGGGAATTCTATAAAGAAACAAAAAACGTTTTAGTAGTCAACTCCGACAAGAAAAAAGCATTGTGCGAACAAGCCGAAGCACTGAAGGACAGCACCGACTGGAAAGAAGCCGGCGAAAAGTTCATTTTGCTCCAAAAAGAATGGAAGACAATTGGACCAGTTGCCAAAAAATATTCCGACGAGTTATGGAAACGTTTTATTGCTGCCTGCGATTATTTCTTTGAACAAAAAAACAAAAGCACTTCGGGTCAGAGAAATGCAGAATCTGAAAATTTAGCAAAAAAGAAAGAATTAATTGCAAAAATTAGCGCGTTCCAAAAATCGGAAAATAACAACGAATCTGTGGCTGCTCTACGCGCTTTGATGGCCGAATGGAATACCATTGGCCATGTGCCTTTCAAGGAAAAAGACAAAGTGTACAAAGAATATCGTGACGCAGTTGACAAACAATTCGAAACGCTAAACGTAGATGCAACCAATCGCCGCATGGATAATTTCCGCAGCAATCTGAAAGACATGAGCGGAAAAGGCGAAAATAAATTGTACCGCGAACGCGAAAAACTGATGCGTGCTTACGAACATTTAAAATCTGAAATTCTGACTTACGAGAATAATATCGGCTTCTTCTCATCCGCATCTAAAAAAGGTGGTGGTCTGATTAAAGAAATGGAACGTAAAATTGAATCTTTGAAGGAAGAAAGCAAATTGATTGAACAAAAAATTAATTTGATCGACGAAAATATCTAGTCAGTAAGATTCATTTCGAATACAAATTTATAAAGCCTCAACCTCTAATTTGGTTGAGGCTTTTTTATGCCTAATTTGATCATGCAGACATAATGTCAAAAACACATTAACAAAGCTCATTAAGATTTATTAATCAAAAAGTTAATTAGCCGTAATCTATAACTTTATAAACGATATGCGTGATATTATTGAAGCAAAAAAACTATCTTTGCAGGATAAATTAATAAGGCATAACTTTTTCAACCAAAAACATGAAAGTATTATTAAAACTTAGTCTCTTAGTATTATTTATTGCTACTACAATTAACGTAGGCGCTCAGAAATATGCCATCGAAGCCGGTTATACCAACCCAATGCGAGTTGGGAAAAGTGTAGGCACCACCTTCTTTTACGGAGGTAAAATTGGTGTAACTACCCGCTACAGTTTAAAAAGTAATGCCAATGCAAGTTTCCTTACCGGAGTACTTTACTCACTGGTATATGCCGACAGACAAGCATATGGATTCCCTACAGGAACCGGTGCGACCTATAAAACTACAGGACACTTTATCGACATTCCGCTTCATGCCATCTATTCATTGCCAATTTCGAAAAACATGAGCTTTTTCGGTTATGCCGGACCTACAATAAATATCGGATTGGCCCAAAACGTAAATGTTACATCCACGCAAACATACCCAATCACAAGTCCGTTCTACGTTAAGCCGGGCTCGTTTAACGTATACAAATCAGGATCAGACTACCAACTAAACAGACTTAATCTACAAATTGGTGTTGGTGGTGGTGTTCAATGGAAAAAATATCAATTGAAAAGTGGTTATGACTTTGGTATCACCAACTTAAATAAAACAGATACC
The DNA here is from genome assembly GCA_942493025.1 of Paludibacteraceae bacterium. Taxonomy (GTDB): domain Bacteria; phylum Bacteroidota; class Bacteroidia; order Bacteroidales; family Paludibacteraceae; genus Paludibacter. The sequence continues at coordinate 163,571 of OW818663.1, read as the reverse complement.
GGCAATTTATTTCAAAAAGGCTGGTATGTATCGTTCTCGTACCAATTTTAAACGAGACAAAACAATACAAAAGGCTAAACTTGCAAGCGAGTTTAGCCTTTTTATTTAAACAACGAATTTGTTTTGAGTCATTAAACAATAAATTCCTTATTTCAATTTAGTTATCTTAACTGAATTGAAAATAATTGATTATTATCAATTAATAATTGCGCTGAACGCCTCATAATTATAGGATAATGATTATTTTTGTACTTAATTCTATTCAACAGACGATTTTGTAAAATGCAACTATACAGTATTTTTCTTCAACACTCTATTATTTGTACCGACAGTCGGGTTTGCCCTGAAAATTCAATTTTCTTCGCACTGAAGGGCGACAATTTTAATGCGAATGCATTTGCGCTATCGGCTTTAGAGAAAGGCTGCTCATACGCAGTGGTAGATGAAGCTGAATATGCAATTGACGATCGTTTTATGTTGGTAGAAAATGTGCTGACCACCCTGCAAGAACTGGCCACCTACCATCGCAAAAAGCTGGGAACAACTATTCTGGGAATTACCGGAACAAATGGAAAAACCACTACGAAGGAATTAATAGCGGCTGTGTTGAGTGAAAAATACAATGTACTTTTCACTCAAGGAAACCTGAATAACCACATCGGTGTACCACTTACCTTGCTAAAGTTAGACTCCGCGCACGAAATTGCAGTAATCGAAATGGGTGCAAATCATCCGGGTGAAATTAAACAACTCGCTGAAATTGCATGTCCTGATTACGGAATAATTACCAACGTAGGTAAAGCTCATCTCGAAGGTTTTGGATCATTCGAAGGTGTAAAGCGGACCAAAAAGGAACTTTACGACTATATCTTCGCCAACGGAAAGGAAATTTTCATCAATAAGGACAACACAGAATTAGTAGAAATGGCAGCAGAAGCGGGATTTAAAACTGCTGAACGTATGCACCAATACAGTCTGAGTACCAACTACAACGATTGCTCCATAGCTGGGTTGGTAAAAAGCTGTTCTCCTTTTTTAAATATGGAATGTTCCATAGGAACTGCCGGAACGGTGACTATAAACACTCAATTGGTAGGTTCGTATAATGCAGAAAACGTGTTGGCAGCCGTTGCTATCGGACAGTACTTCAAAGTTGAGAATAGCCACATAAAACTTGGACTTGAGAACTATGTTCCGCAGAACAACCGTTCACAACTCACTATTACAGAAAACAATAAACTGGTTGTTGATGCATACAATGCAAATCCTACCAGTTTACGTGCAGCTATTCTGAATTTTGCACAAATGGATATTGAGAATAAAACGCTCATCATTGGTGACATGCTCGAACTGGGAGAGCAAAGTGAAGTTGAACATCAAAACATAATTGACCTGCTACAACAAAACAAGTTTCGCAACGTTCTGTTAGTAGGAAAAGAATTTTCTGGAACGAGAAATCCATTTCATTGTTTTGCCGATGTAACTGAACTTATAAATTATCTTGAAAAACAGCCTATAAAAAAGCATTTTGTCTTGATAAAAGGTTCCAGAGGAATAAAACTCGAGAAAGTGATTTCAACGCTTTAATTTAATGACTAAATAACTATTACTATTATGGATCCAATAAAGAAAAACAACCTTACCATTATCATTGTGGCAGCGGCAGTTATTGCTGCTTTGACCATTGCAGTATTCTATTTCGTTCATAAGGCGAATGAAAAAGAAAAAGAGATGGCTGAAGTTGTTCAGATGATGAATTTTGATAAAGAGCAAGTAGAAAAAGAATTTTCTGATTTAAACTCGGAAATGGATGGCTATACAACAAACATTCACAACGATTCGCTTGTAAAATTACTGCAAGATCAAAAAACGAAGATTTCTCAATTATTGGATGAATTACGTGTCACAAAATCGACCAACGCAGTTCGTATCGCTCAGTTAAGAGCCGAGTTATCTACCGTTCGTAAGGTGATGATCCAATATGTAAATCAAATTGACTCGCTCAATTCGATGAACAAATCGCTAAAAAATGAGAACGTAGAGGTTCATAAAAAATACCGGGCTGCTTCTGAATCGGTTGAGACATTATCTAAAGAAAAAGAATCATTGAATCAGGTTGTTACACGTGCTTCAATTATGGAAGTAACTAACTTTAGTATGTTACCGGTGAATAATAAAGGAAAAAAAACAGGTTGGTTCTCGCAAACTGCCAGCCTTCAATTCAACTATACGATAGCTAAAAACGTTACAGCTCAACCCGGCGAAAAAACAGTCTACCTTCGTATTACACGCCCGGATGACGATGTATTGACAAAAGGTTCGGGAAATGTATTCACTTACGAGAACAAAGAAATAGCTTATTCAGTTTCTAAAAAGATTGAATATACCGGAGATGCCATAAACGACGTAATGTTTTGGAAAGTTGGCGAGATACTCCCAAAAGGAAGCTACCGCGCTGAATTTTTTATTGATGGAAACAGAGTTGGAAGTTTTAAATTTGTATTTGAAAAATAGAAGATAGATCATAGTTGATAGTTGACAGTTGGTAGTTTGAAAAGACTATTATCAAAATAATCCGGAACTATTTACTGAAACTGTTTACTGATAACTGTTTACTGTTAACTGAAAAAGATGTCGCAAGCCAATAAATTCACCCATGATGCAGACGCAATCGCATTTGATGTAAAACATCGAAATACGATAAAGTTCAACATATCGCGATATGATGCAGCAGTGGGTAAAGGGATGGCTCGTTACAACAATGTTGAATTGGCCAAAAGGCAGGCAGCGGCCATCAAAAGGGATGTGTTGCAAAATTGGGGTAACTACCTGATCCAATTCGAAGAGAAAATAAGTGCACGTGGTGTGAAAGTGCTTTGGGCAAAAGATGCTGCTGAGGCAACTACTTTTTTGGAACAAATTCTGCGGGATAAAGACGCTAAATTGTTGGTCAAGAGTAAATCAATGACCACCGAAGAAATTGAGTTGAACGAAACTGCCGAACGCATTGGTTGCGAATCGGTTGAAACAGACCTTGGCGAATTTATAGTGCAGGTAGCCGGCGAGAAGCCCTATCACATTGTTACACCTGCCATGCATAAATCGAAGGGCGACATTGCCAAATTGTTCAACGACAAATTCGGAACACCGATCGATAGCACACCGGAGGAAATGACCGAATACGTTCGTCAGGTACTTCGAAAAAAATATACTACGGCTCAGGTAGGCGTTACCGGAGCTAATTTTCTTATTGCAGATATCGGGGGTATATCAGTCACCGAAAATGAGGGTAATGGACTGATGTCCACTTCATTTCCAAAGCTACACATTGTCATTGCCGGAATAGAAAAGATTATCCCATCGATGACGCAGCTCGGACTTTTCTATCCGCTTTTGGCAGCACATGGTACCGGTCAGCAAATTACAGCTTACAATACCATTTTCACTGGTCCACGGCAGGCCAATGAGGTAGATGGACCGGAAGAAATGATAGTGATCATGCTTGACAATGGCAGAACAACCGTTTTTGAAGACGATGAAGCATTTGAAGCATTGGCATGTATCCGGTGTGGAGCGTGCTTAAATGGCTGCCCGGTGTATAAAACCATTGGTGGATATACCTACGACACAACGTATAGCGGTCCCATTGGGTCGGTACTAACGCCATTTCTGCGGGGATTCAAAGACTTTTCGCATTTGAGCTTTGCGTCAACCCTTTGTGGAAAATGTGTGGAAGTTTGTCCGGTAAAAATACCGCTCACAGATATGTTATTGGCCAACAGAAGAAAAACGGTGGAGCAAAACCTCCGACCAAAAGCCGAAAAATGGCTAATGAAAGGGTTCAAACTCATTAGCTCAAAGCGTGCAGGCTTTGATTTTGTACCAAGTCTGCTAAAAAATGTGGGAACGTATCCATTTAATTATGTGGCTTGGGGGCCAAACAGAAAAATGCCAACATTTGCCCGAAAATCATTTTCGCAGCAATATAAAATAAAGAACAAATAATTTCAAGGACTCATTTCAATCTAGAAATATAGAATAGAAACTACAACTTACAAACATAACAACAAGTATAATGAAACAAAATTCACGCATCGCAATTGTAATTTTAATGCTCATCATCAGTTTCACGGCCTGTAAAGAAGATAATTATGTCGACTGGAAAGTAAAAAATGAACTTTGGCTAGCAAAAAACAAAACCCAACCGGGAGTTGTAACTACCGCCAGCGGATTACAGTATAAAATTATTGACGAAGGTTGGAGCTATAATCGGAAACCAAATAAAAGCAGTTGGGTGGTAGCAGACTACTCCGGAAAACTAATTAACGACAGCACATTTGATAGTGGAGAATATAATTATTATCTATCATCTGCTGTTGCCGGCTGGCAAGAAGCATTACCAAAAATACATGATGGTGGTTCTATACTAATTTACATCCCTAGTAATCTTGGGTATGGTACTGATGGGTCGGGTACTTCTATTCCTCCCCACTCGACTTTGATTTTTCAAGTTGATTTAGTTAGTTCTCAGAACTAGAAATATAAAAATAGTGCTGAGTTTAACCACGTTTTTCAATACTATCCCTATGAAAAAATTATTTCTATTCATTTTTTGTTCTTTAGCCGGTTTTGCATCGGCGGTAGAATATACTGTTGAAAGCGTTCCTAATCCGATAACTACAAATGCGCGTGAATTTGTAAGTAATCCTGATGGAATTCTGAAAGCTGAGACCGTTCAAAAAATGAACGAAATGATTTATGCACTTAAAACCGAAACGAGTGCAGAAGTAGCTGTGGTAGCTGTAAATTCAATTGGACAAGCCGATCATGTAATTTTCGCCAATCAGCTTTTTAAAGCCTGGGGCATTGGCAATGAAAAACAAGACAATGGATTACTTATTCTTTTTGTGCTCGATCAACGAAAAATTAAATTCGAGATTGGATATGGGTTAGAAGGTGTCTTGCCCGATGCTATCTGTAAAAGGATTCAGTATCAAAGCATGACTCCCGAATTCAAAAACGGGAACTACGATGCAGGGATGTTGGCAGGTTTGGATCGCATCATTTCTACCATAAAAAAAGAACCGGTTCAAAAACAAGTTGCTACCCCCATTGCCTGGGGTGAAATTCTCCCGATTGCCGGTGGAGCCTATTTACTTATTATTTTGGTTACATGGATTTGGGTCAATAGCTCTATACAAAAAACAAGAAAAGACACAAAATACAAAAGCAATATTGCACGTTTTAAAGCAATAAAAAATGAAAAAGCAGGTATCATGAGCATAGTAGCTCTTATGTTGCCGATTGCGGGATTTGTAGTTATTTTACTGTTTTCAAATCCGATATTCATTTTCTTGCTTATCCCTATCCCATTTTGCACACTTCCGGCTAATATTTACGCCAAACTGATGATGGTAAAAATCAGACGGGAACCTATTCCTTGTACCGTTTGTAGTGGAAAAATGCATATTCTGAGCGAAAAAGCAGAAGACGCCCATTTAAAACTGGCACAGCAGTTCGAAGAACAATTACAAGCTGTTGATTACGATGTGTTTGTATGCGATAAGTGCGACAATCAGGCCATATTCACGCTCGACAAGCCAAGTGCTTACTCCGAATGTCCGAAATGTGGAACTAAAGCGTTTATTCTGAAAGATAAAAGAACCATCGTTGCGCCAACATACATAAGCTCGGGCACTCAACGAACTACTTATCACTGTAAATTTTGCGGTTACGAGGAAAATCACAACGACAATATCCCACGACTAACCCGCAACACAGGAGCTATCGTTGGTGGTGCAGCCGCCGGCAGTATCTTTAGCGGTAGCGGCGGATTTGGAGGCGGAGGTTTCAGCGGTGGCGGCGGAAGCTTTGGTGGAGGAATGTCAGGCGGCGGTGGTGCAAGCAGTGGCTGGTAAGTGCAGTTATCAGTGAACAGTGAACAGTTATCAGTTATCAGTAAGCAAGCGGTAATTAAGAATATATTTATAAACATTTACAATACCTTATTGTTACATTTATTCAAACTAAACTCAAAATTATTTCAAATGAAAAAGAACACGATTATTATTCTGGTAGCTGTTGCAGCTCTGTTTTTATGGGGAATGTCAAGTTACAATGGTTTGGTGAACAAAGAAGAAACCGTAAATAGCCAATGGGCGAATGTTGAAACTCAATATCAACGTCGTTCCGACCTGATTCCAAATTTAGTAGCCACAGTAAAAGGGTATGCAACACACGAAAGCTCAACACTCGAAGGCGTAGTGGCAGCTCGTGCAAAAGCGACTCAGGTAACCATTGATCCGGCCAACCTTACACCGGAGAAACTGCAGGAATATCAAGCTGCTCAAGGGCAAGTGAGTTCGGCACTGGGTAAACTGTTGATGATTACCGAGAACTACCCCGATTTAAAAGCAAATCAAAACTTCCTGGAATTGCAAGCGCAACTGGAAGGAACTGAAAATCGTATTTCGGTGGAACGCACTCGTTTCAATGAAGTGGCACAAGCATATAATACTTCAATTCGTCGTTTTCCAAATTCTATTTTTTCGAGTCTGTTTGGGTTCGACAAAAAACCATATTTTGAAGCTGCAAAAGGAAGCGAAACTGCTCCTGCTGTAAAATTCTAACTACCCTACCGTCCGCCCGCTCCAAGTGGGCGGACCGATGTTACACTTAGTCATTACACGAAAAACAGGGGCCGCATTTTACACAAGATGCATTCCTGAATTTTGTTTGCATTCATCCATACAATATAAAAAATTATGTCGCACAACAAATATACTCCGGCAACTGATCGGTACAGCAATTCTGTAGGTTATCAGGCCTGTGGAAAAAGTGGTCTGCAACTTCCAAACATCTCACTCGGACTGTGGCATAACTTTGGCGATGTGGATGATGCCGACGAAGCACTAAAGATGATTCAGTTTGCATTTGATCATGGCATTACGCATTTTGATCTGGCCAATAATTACGGAACTCCATTTGGCAGTGCCGAGAAAAATTTTGGAAGGATACTCAAAGAACATTTTGCATCTCACCGCGACGAAATGATTATCAGCTCAAAAGCCGGTCATCAGATGTGGGATGGTCCGTACGGCGATGGAGGTTCACGCAAGTATTTAATGGCCAGCCTACACCAAAGTTTGCACCGCATGAAGTTAGACTATCTGGATATATTTTACTCGCATCGGTACGACGAAAATACGCCATTGGAAGAAACGATGGGCGCTTTGTCGGATATGGTAAAACAAGGAAAGGCATTGTACATAGGCATTTCAAAATATCCAACCGATAAGGCCCGTGAAGCATACCGTATTCTTCGTAAAAATGGAACACCTTGTTTAATTAATCAGGATAGATACAACATTTTTACGCGTGATATCGAACAAAGTGTGTTACCGCTTGCCGAAGAAAATGGCGTGGGTATGATTGCTTTTTCGCCATTGGCACAAGGAATGCTCAGCGATAAATACCTGAATGGCATCCCTGAGAACTCGCGTGCAGCACATAGTTATGGTTTTCTTCAAAAAAGCCAGTTGACACCTGAGCGAATTGAACAAATAAGAAAACTGAACGAGATAGCAGCACAACGCGGACAAACTCTGGCACAAATGGCGCTGGCCTGGTGCCTACATCAACCGGCAGTAAATTCGGTTATCATTGGTACCAGTTCGGTAAAACAGTTGCAGGACAATATCGACGCTTTAAAGAACGCTGCTTTTAGCGACGATGAGTTGTGGAGAATTGGTGAATTGGGTGCGTAAACTAGTGTTATGTTAGGTTTATTTCGACGATAGGTATCAATTGTCGCCCAAGTAATTAACTATCACTTGACATAAGATTAGCTCATTATCTAATATTTTCACAGGTAAACAAAGTTCTGATGTTGAATAAGCGATTGATTAAATATTGCCTCCTGATAGCTTTATTGAGCATACCTATTGTAGGGTGCAAAGACAATAATCGATCTTCTATACCGGATTATCCTATCTATTTACAACTCAATCTGACAGCCCAATACAGCACCTTTAAAAATTCATCCGGTCAATTCCTTACGTTCGAAAAAGGTGTTACTACAAACGAAAGAATCGGATTTGGAGGAGTTATTGTTTGCACCGGAATAACGCTTGACGATTACGGAGGAACGCAATACTACGCATTTGATATGGCTTGCCCCTACGAAGTAAAAAACACTGTAAAACTCCATCCCGACACCGAAGGTTTACCCCATCTGATTTGTGATAAATGCGGTTCTGTTTTTGATATTAGCTTTGGCTATGGCAATCCATTATCCGGTCCGGCAAAAGAATTTCTAAAAAAATACAGAACATCTCTATCGGGAGATGTGCTGTATGTGAACTGATAGAAGGAGTTAACGTGCCTGACGTATCATAGACAATATCAGGCACGCTCTCAACTTTTACTTCTTAGCGTTGCCTTTCTTTCAATTGTTTTTCGGTCAAATTGTTCTTTGTCGATTCAACAAAATTAATCAGACTACTCATATTCTTTACATAATCGCCGGTAGAGATATATTCCTGGTCGGTTGTATCATGATAGGGCGAAGTATCGGTTTCGTCGCCAACCATTGTTTTTACATAAGCATCTGTCGGTTCCTTTTTTAGACCATCACCAATGTATGGGTTACTGGTCATACCGTGTTTTACTAACCAGCGATTCTCTTTATCGAGCGACTGAATAATTGTTTTCACAGCAGAATCATTCGGTATTTTTTTATTCCGCTCATAACCCAAATCGTAGTAAGTTTGCGGAATACCGTCGCCACTAAACGCTTCTTCTTTCAATGGCGAATTTAGCGTTGCTTCCTCAGCAGTCATTGCCGAAACCCGGTTATATTCATTCTTCAGTTCCTGAATATCAATATAGGATTTACCACCATAATGGCTCAACAAGTTCTCATCATTGCCATCCACATAATAGTAGCCATATTTTACATTAGAGCCTTTCCTATGAGGGTAAAGAGGTTTGTTGGTTCCGATTTCTAAAAATTTAGCATGAGTGTACCGACCATTCTCTGTTTTGTCGGCTGGTAAAACGGTTTGTTCCAACCAATGAATAGCCGCCGGGATTGGGTTTAGAAATTTCCGATCGCCGGTAAATTGGTAGAAATTCAACAACTGCATTACAATTGCCGCAGTGTTTCTGGGCAATAAGGCTTTGGGTTCATACGTTCTGGCTCCTGCAGTTTGGAGATTCATATCCATTTGCTGTCCCCAGCCCCCACTCCCATCCTGCGAAATCAGATAAAAGTTCATTCCACGCATAATCGGATCCAAAAACCGTTGTTCACCCAATGTCAGGTAGCATTGAATAAGGAAATGAATGTTTTGCCAAATCACATCATCGTTGTAAGTGTAGTAAGAAGTATAATCGGGATGTCCCTGTTTGCTGAAGTCGTACATCAATGGGTAACGCTGAGGCCACGCTCCAACGGGATATTGACTTTTCAATATAAAACTAATGGCCTTATCCAATGCAGGCTTATAGGCAGGATCCATCTTAGTAATATACATCCTAAGCAGAAAGCGGGCAGCATTAGACGTTATGTTGTCATCGTAGGTGCAGTTGCCATAATAGTGGTGAAACTCTTCTAAGCGCCAGGCATTCTTACCAATAGTACTGTACCATTGCTTGAGCGATTTATCTCCGGCAAAATCAATCACGTAGTTCCAGCCACCCTCACTGCTTTGTCCCCAGATAATGGCGTTAGCAGTTTTTGCCGCAGCCTGATAGTAATACTCATTGCCCGTTGCCCGATAGGCATCGAGCAGCATGTGGCCCACACTGGTTGTACCGGGATTTTGAAGCCATATCATTGTTTTGTAGGCCTCCATTTCCCCCCATCGGCGTGATAAATCGGGAGTATAATACCAAAGGTATCCTCCGTTTGTACTTACCTTTTCAACCATGAATCGGGTAGCTTTAAGCATTGTTTGCTCCGCTTCCAATGATAATTTGAGAGTACGTTGAGCAGATAATTTTGTTGCACATAAGGTGGTCAACAGTATCAAAAAAATTAACTTGATTGTTCTCATCGGTTTTTCAATAGATTAGATTTTGTTTTCCTCTAACTTCGCATTTAGATCTTTACAGCACTGCAGCACACAAATTATTCTCCATAGCAGGCAAACGGGGGCTGTTCTCCCGAGTCCGCAGTTGTCTGCTGCATCAATACCTCATAAACTGTCGTGGCTGCAGAACATTGGGAGTAATCTTTATTTTGTATATCATGCCCCGGAACCATGAATTCTCAGTCTGTCTGACGCCAATTGAAGTTTTGCCGGTATAAAATGCCGACATATTAATCTTTCCTTCCAACTCCTTTTTCCCATTTATGTAAGTCGTAAGTTGCCCATGATTGACAGTAAAAGCCGCATGATACCATTGGTTGTGCGGATGGATAAGCGTGGAATCGATAAGGGTGTGTCTTTCGGTTCCTGCCTTAACAAAAGCATCGAAATACCAGCCTTTGGGCACAGAGCGAAGTTCTAATAATACACGACTATTGGTGATTTCGCCGCAATGAAAAATGCGCTGTTCAAAGTTACCGCCACTATAGGGATTAAAAATCATTTCAACAGTAAAGACTTCCAACCCTGCTAACGGCATTTTGTCAATAAAAATGGCAGCATCCTTTCCATTGAACTCAACGGCTTTTCCATATTTTGCAGGCACAATGGCTGGCGAGCCCAATAACTTAATCTCATCCGCTTTCCGAACAAGTAAGTGGCAGATTTTCCACTCAGTTGGTTTTGAATTTATCTTTTCTACTGGTATTTCCCGGGCAGAAACGGAAATAAATGCACTCCAAAAAACAATAACAACTAAAATTATGTGTTTCATAGATCAGATTTTAAAAGGTACAAAAAAGGGAGTCTAACCGTATCAGCAGACTCCCTTGTCAGTATTTCAAAGAGAAAAATAATCAGTCTACAGAATATGTAGACTGATTATTTAGAAATTATATCAATAATAATTTATTGTTGTGGTAAACCGTAGCCATTGGTAATCTTTCCATTCGACTTACTTACCGTTTCGTATGGAATTGGCCAATAATATCTAGGAGGCTGATCATTGGTAACCACACCCGATAAGATATTATCATAATATGTGGCCGAGTTACTTACAATGTCAATTGCCCAGTTAGTTTTTGTGTAGCCCGCAGGAGCACTAGTAGGGTTGATATAATTGAAAAGACCCAATATTGCGACATTCTTAGTAGTTCCAACAACTTTTGAACTCACAGCAGCAATTGTCAAATAGTCATACTGACCTCTCCACCCCGGATAAAGTGCAGGATCTGCAACATTAGTACATTCATAAGTAAGTGGATTTGTCAATTGTACTTTTTTAGTATAAATATAACTTGATATCTCGTTGCCGTTTGCAAAATGGTAATAGCCTTGCGTAGTTAAACCATTAATCATAGCTTGCATTTCCTGACGAACTTCAACAGCTCGCTCCGACAATTTTCCGGCACGGATTAAGTCCCAACGACGAGTTCCTTCTCCCAGCAATTCAAGTTTACGTTCCTGTAGAACTGCAGCTTTCAAAGCATCTCCGGCCAACCCTGTTAAATTATGAACCGTATTCCCAAATGCTCTTGCGCGGATCTGATTGACAAGATTAATAGCATCGGTTTCACCCAACTCCGCTTTCGCTTCAGCTAGCATAAGTATTACATCCCCCATACGTAAAATTGGCCAGTTAATACCCGATAAACGTTGAGCAGCAACATAAGGAGGATTCATACGGTTTTCATCCCATTTATTTGTAGCAAGACCACCATCCAGTTTTGAACCCGGTTTAAAGGTAAGCATAGCTTCATTTCCATTTCCAGCACTTCCTGTAACAGCAACACTTGCATCTCTGCGTTTATCACCTACTTCAAATTCGCCATAGTAAACGGTAGGTATAATTCTCAAAGCACCGAAAGTTTTTGTAGGAGCAGCATTAGAACTACCTCCATTTGATGGACGTCCAAATGCATATGGATATTCACTGGTAGTAGTTTGCCCACTCTGTCCTCCCTGTATATTTCCAAGTTCAAACAAAGATTCAGGACTTACCTGTTTGTTTGCAAAATACTGAAAATGCAGTTGAAAAGGGTTGTTGGTATAAGTGCGGCTATCAGTAGTAATTAAGATAGCTGTACCTTTGTTATCTATTGTATTTTGCAAATATTGCTTTGCAATTTTGTAGTAATCAAGGTAGTCAGTACGACGGGCATAAACACACCCTTTTTCTTCTTTACCTTTGTTGTTAAACTGAACTTTTCCATACAATCCGCTCATATCAGTACGGATAGTCTGATACCCACCTGAGTAAAGAGCAATCTGTCCAATCAAAGCACTACAGTATGTTCTGGAAAGACGTTCAGCTGTTATACTTCCCTCGCCGACTTTAAACATAAGAGGTTCTACTTGTTTTAACGACTCAATAAGATTGTCATAAATGTCAAAACGTGACATAAGAGAGTAATCTAACGAATAAGTATTTTCATATCCGTACGGAACATCACCAAAATGCTTTACTAATTCAAAGTAGCACATAGCTCTCATAGTTATAGCTTCACCATAAAGCTGTGTCCATTGAGTAGCCACACCTTTTTCAACATCAGCTTTATATTCAGGCTTCTCAGCTATAATGCTGGCAATTTTTGCTGCACGCGCTAACGTACCATACAGTTCATTAAAACCTGTTTTTTGAGCATCAGCAGATGTAATGCCTTCAGGGTTTAATTTTGCATTTACATTATTCGACGAGCCAGCTTCGGGATACATTTCGGCATCAGACCCCACCGGATCATTCCATCTGTAGGTACCCATAATACAATTTTGACGAAAATTTGCATAACACCATGAAAGTGTTTTGAAAGTTTCAGCAGTAGTATACGTTACAAACGCATCATCCGTGTTGGATGGTGATGACGTCTTCAAGTAGTCTTCACATTGAGCCAGAGAAATGCCAAATGCAATTATTACAATATATTTAATTAATCGTTTCATGTTCTGTGAGTTTTTGATATTATAAACTTAGATTTAATCCAACAACAAAAGATCGAGCTCGTGGGTATGTACCCCAATCCATTCCAGGAGTTGGATAGATAGAATTATTAGCTCTATCATTCGTATTAACCTCAGGATCAAGTCCTGAATAGCCTGTAAGTGTAAAGACGTTATAAACACTACCATAGATACGCAAACTGCCGATTCCTACTTTTTTCATCAGTTTTTGTGGCAAAGTGTATCCCAATGTTAGCGTATTCAAACGTAAATATGACCCATCTTCAATACCCATCGTTGAAGTAACACCACCTTCATTAATTGCAATTGGATAGGCAGCATTCACATTAGCACTATTTAATTGATCTGGAGTTGTCAATCTAACTAACTGGCCATTAACCACATCATATATTTTATAAGAGTTTGCCATAAATGCCAATTTATTCTCATATACCCCGGCCTCTTTAGGACCATACATTGATGCAAGTTTGTTCACATTATATACTTCATTTCCATAACTCCAATTAAAGAAAGCTCCCAAATCAAAGTTTTTGTAATTTACATTCAAACTAAAACCACCAGTATGTATAGGATTCATATCGCCTATTACATCAACATCTTTATCGTTAATAACGTTATCTCCATTCTTGTCTTTGTACTTCGCAAGTCCCGGGTAAGCATATTGACCTACTGGACGCTCGGCAGTTCCAATTCCATGCAATACGCCGATATAGCTACCTACATCTGGGATACCACTTTTAAGCGTATAAGTTCCATTTGAAAAATTAAAATCATCTGTTGTGTAAAATCCATCAGACACCAAACCTCTTACAAGACCAACAGAGCGGTTTACCAACAATGCATAATCAGAGGCAGGGTATGTTGCACTACTTGCCCAGTTAGTTCCGTATAGTCCTGTCACATTGTCTGCCAATGCATCTACATTTCCCTTATTAAAGTTGATATTGGCAGTAGCAGATACATTCCAATCTTTGTTCTTGAAAATTTGTCCTGTAAGTGAGAGTTCAATACCTTTGTTACTTGTTTGTCCAACATTGGCAAAAGTTGTAGTATAACCTGTTATTCCGGGAATACTGGTTTGCAGTAATAAATCTTTTGTAGTGTTCCAATAAAGGTCAACTGTACCCGACAAGATACCCTTAAGAACACTAAAATCAGTTCCTAAATCACGGGTGATGGTAGTTTCCCATTTCAGATTTGTATTTGACATTGACGCATTTAAATAATCATAGGTAGTTTGATATTGATTATTCAAAGTGTATTGCCATCTTCGATCCGTTTCAGACGTCCAATCCTGCGACCACAAACTTGAACTGATTCCATCATTACCAACCTCTCCGTAAGAAAAACGAAGTTTTAAATTATCCACCCAGCTTAGCTTACTCATCCAAGGTTCTTCCGAGACTCTCCATGCTACAGCACCAGCAGGGAAATATCCCCAACGGTTGCTAGGTGTAAATTTTGAAGAACCATCGGCTCTGAACGTAAATGTGAATAAGTATCGATCGAGCAACGAATAGTTTCCACGTCCAAAAAAAGAAATAATTCTGGTTGGAGTACTTTGGTTAGTACTAAATGAGCTTGTACCTGAGGCAATATCATATTGATTAATCATTGCAAAAGCATTTTCCTTGGTGAAATTTGCAGGAAAATGATTAGCTGATATTCTCATACCTGTACCTCCGGAATTAGTAACTTCCTGGCCAGCTAATATATTAATCCGATGGATATTCGCTAGTTTAAAATCGCAATTTAACGTATTTGACCAACGCATACCCCAACTATCTGATTTCTGATAATCAACTGCACCTGCATAAAGTTTATTGCCTGTATTTTCGTCAATATAACTATTATAAACTGCACCCGACCATGTTTTAGTCTGATTCCAGGATCTGTTCAAACTCAAATCAGTATGATATGTAAGTCCTTTAACAATTCCCCAATTCAAAGAGGCCGTACTAGAAAGTGCCTGTCTGATAGTCAGTGGTTCATAGTCGACAGTACGTGAATACGGGCTATATAAATCCCACAAACTACTTTTTCCGTATTGCTCAACATTGCCTTCTTTTAATGCTGCCAAGTCACCCAAAATATGTCCGGTAGCAATCGGACGAAAACGGTATGCTGAAGAAAGTATTGATCCACTACCACTTGTAGTACCTTCATTACCCATCGCTTGCGCATCAGTGTATCTTGTATCTAAATTAAAATCAATATTCTTTGCCAGTTTTTGATTTACTTTCAATGAAACATTGGTACGTTTCGAAAATGAGTTTTCTTTCATTCCTTGTTCATTAAGGTAGTTGGCTGCAAACAAAATTTTTGTTTTTTCTGTTCCTCCGGAAATAGATATATCGTGGTTGGTTGTTACAGAAGAGTTGTAAACCTGTTTCTGTTGATCATCTGAAGCTGTATTCTTATAGCTTTCAATACCACCTGCATTTGATCCTAACTGTGTTCCAAGTCCGTATAATTTCTCAAAAGGAGTAACATAAGCAGCTCCATTTGCAGCTGCATTAGCCCATACATACTTCAAATAATCATATGGTTTTAGTGTTGCTAAATAGCCCGTGGGAGTGTTGTATTTTACGTAACCATCATAGTTTACTGTAACTCTACCTTCTTTGGCACTTCTTGTTGTCACAAGAATAACCCCATTTGCACCACGAGCTCCATAAATAGCGGTCGATGAAGCATCTTTAAGTACATTGATACTTTCTATTTGGGTACCCGGGATATCACGCAAAGAACCTACTGAAATACCATCAACAAGAATTAATGGTTCATTACTTTGCGAGATCGAACCTCCACCACGAACGCGAATAGAGATTGCAGCATCAGGACGTCCATCTTGTGATACAATATTCACCCCTGCAATTTTTCCCTGAAGTGCTTGCGCTACATTTGATACAGGAGCAGATGAGAGTGTTTTTCCACTTATAGATGCAACCGATCCCGTAAGGTCTTTCTTTCTAGCAGTTCCGTATCCAATAGCCACTACTTCATCAAGAACTTTTGAATCTGATTCTAAAATAACCATCATCACTTTTCCATTAACCTGGACTTCTTGTTTTTTCATTCCGATATACGAGAACACTAACGATTTTACTGTTTCGGGAACAGAAATACTAAAGGTACCATCCAACTTTGAAATTGTTCCGGTAGTTGTACCTTTAGCGGAAATAGAGGCTCCGATAATTACTTCGCCAGTGGCGTCTTTTACAACACCAGTGATGGTTTTTGTTTGCGCCAATAGTATCCCATGTAGAGAAATGGCAATTACAAGAAACATCACACGTCTTAATAGTGATTTGTCTTTCTTCATTTGTAAAATAGTTTTAAGGGTTTTGTCTTTCTGTGAATTGTCACGAGATTTGACGCCGCAAATATATCCAACAAATCGTATAAGGCGTGTGGACTTTTCGACACAAGTTGTGTAAAACTGTATTGTTTTAGTAAAATATGTTGACAAATACAGGGTTTCAGAGTGCAGTAGTGTTAATCACATAAAACATTGAAAGTAGTATTTGCCCAAAATAGCCTTCAACAACGATTCAAATAAAAAACACATTCAAACTATTCTCTATATAGAATAGGCATAAAAAAAAGGGTGTCGGAACACCCTTTCTTTATCAATTAATTATATCCTTCATTCTGTAAGAAATCAGCTTTGTTTGATACAGCATCCAATTGAACCTGCGGTATCGGTCGTAAGTAGTGAATTGCTTTTACATTAGCAGCACCCTGCGCATTGTATTTTTTCACTCTATCCACAAGCGTGCGTGTACGCTTTAAATCAAACCAGCGTTGTTGCTCACCACAAAGTTCAATAGCACGTTCATCCAGAATAGTGTTTATATCTACCGTTCCGGTAATCGAGTTATCTTTTCCGGTAATGGCACGTTTAGCTCTTAAAGCATTAAGTGTGGCAAGGGCATCGCCTCCTGTGGCAAGTTCACATTCTGCTTTTATCAAATACATTTCTGCCAAACGGAAAACCACAGCATCACGGTTCGAAATATCGTAGGTCGGATATTTAGGATCATATACATTGTCGAGAAACTTTCTGATTCCCGGAAATGAATACCAACCACCAATTTTAGGTTCGGTGTAGCGGGCATCTCCATATACGTCCGATTTAGCTTTGCCAACTTCGGTAGGAAGCGCCAATGCCGGATCAGACGACGTAAATACAGGAATGTCACCACCTGATAAGAACTGGATACGATACTTTCCTTTAGCCCATGCTTGTTTTGCAATCCCTGCAGCCGAATTCCCATCTAGCGGACAATAATAAATAGCCGTATCTTTTATACCCGGATATTTTGTTGCACTACCTTCGAGTCCCGGAGCAATGGTATACGCTTCGAGTAAAGTTGCAGCCGTCCGTTGATCGGTAGCACGATATTTATCCAGCAACTTCCAAAGATAAACCGATGGCAAATAGCGGGTAAAACCACGACCGTATTGAGAATAATAAGGCGCTACATTCACATTCACTTTGGTAACCGTATTTTGCACGTTGGTAGGATCAGCCGTAGCGCGCGCAAAAATTTCTTTTTTATCACCGCCAAGATCCGATGCACCGTTGTTCCATGTCGAAACAAACATCAACAACATGGCACTACCACCGCGGGTATATCCGGTACGAGTTATTAACGAATTATAGGTCATAGGGGCACCACTGGCATCTGTTTTATAACGATAAGGAACGCAATTGATGGTAGTCGTCAAATCATAGGCATACGTTACCCCCCAAATAGCTTCTTTATTTTTTGTGATGTCCTCATTCGTCATTGACCATGTATCAGAATATTTGTCGTAGAAAGAATAAAGACCACTTCCGATAACCATATCCGCCTCAGCTTTAGCCAGCGCATAAAGGTCTTTTCCACTATAAGCAGCATTAGTTGTAATGGCATTTTTGCCTAACCATGAAGCTGCATAAAGTAATGTTCTGGCTTTTAATGCATGAGCAGCCATTAAGTATGCCCGACCATCAGCCTTAGTAGTATACGCCGCAAAATTGGTTATTGATAAATCTATATCCTCAAGAATCTTGCTGTAAATTTGTTCTTCTGGCAATCTTTTAGCTTCAGTTACAACCGACGTAAAAGTTTCTGAGTTGTAAGGAATAGGGCCCCAGATATTTACCATATGTAAATAATAGAAAGCACGTAGGAAATAAGCTTCACCCATATATTGGGTTTTTGCCGACTCCGTGATAGCTTTATTAACAGGAACATACTTCAACGCTGTATTACAAGCATCGACAGCGCAATAAAACATTTCCCAGTATTGATCCAAACAGGCATTATCAGTCACGTTAGTGTTATCCAAACTAACAGCAGTAACATTATAGGTCACAAGTGACTTTTGTTGATTGTCGTGACCTGCATAGAACAGATCCGTTCCCATTTCTGAAAGCCCCAAACCTGGTTCTTTTCCATACCAACCCCGTGCAAAACTATAGCACGAGCCTACCAATCCTTTAATACCCGAAGCGGTAGAATAACCAAGGTCGGCAGTTTGACCGGCCTTGTTATCTTCTTCAAGAAAACTTGAGCAGGCGGTCATGCCCAGCGTAAAAGCGAAGGCAATTATTAAAATATATCTATTTTTTTTCATTTGAATGTATTATTTTGTTTGAAATGATTGAAATCGACATTTACTAAACTTTGAATATTGAGTTTCTCGATGACTTTTTGATCATTAATTATACTTCTACTTTATAATTCAATATTAAGACCAACAACAGCCTGCTTTGCCAACGGGAAAGTATATGCACCACCACGTTCAGGATCATAATTATCTATATTACTAAATGTAAACCAGTTTTTCAAAGAACCATAAATCTGGAGTTTGTTCAGCCCAATATGTTTGATAAATTTTGCAGGAAGAGTATAACTTAGACTAATATCTTTAATCTTAATATAATCCGCTTTTACATACTGTAGTGCAGAGCCATAACTTGTCCAGGTTGTTTTATCAGCACCGGGGTTGGGAAATATACCCGTTGTATTGGTTGGAGTCCAATAATTGAGATCAGCCCAGTTCGAATCTTCGTAGGTCAGTTGCGTATTGTAGTCATAAGGAATGTAAGCACCCATACGAGCATAAGCAAAAACCGATAAGGTAAAGTTCTTATATGTTATGGAGTTATTCATACCAAAACTATACTTAGGTGTGCGATTATACACCTGTTTATCGTCAACGGTTATTTTTCCATCATCGTTTGTATCAACAATTTTCAATGTACCCGGTGCACCGTAACCGGTTTCATACCCTAGCGTCTTACCTGTTCTGGCTTCCCAATCTGTTTTATACAGAGCAAATTCTCCTACTCCCCAGCAACCGGCCGCCTTATAGTCGTAGTATATCTGAACAGGTTGTCCAACAATCTGACCTTCATTACCATTCAGATTTCGGGTTACACCATCCGACAAAGATACAATTTCATCCTTTGAGGCAGAAAATGTCCAGTTGACATCCCATGAAAAATCTTTATTTTTAAGTAATAAGGTATTCAAAGATACCTCAATTCCATGTCCTTTGGTATTACCAATATTTGATATAACACTTGTATAAACCGATGATGCTGGGGCTGCTTTTGGATATAACAAATCGCTGGTACGAGAGATATAGAAATCAATGCTACCTGAAATCCTATCTTTCAGTACACTAAAATCAACAGCAAAATCGGTTGCTGCAGTTGTTTCCCATTTCAAATCGCTGTTTCCTAATGAACTTGGAAGGTTTCCGGGAATACTTGCACCGCCCAGGTAGTAGTAAACCGGATTGCTCAACGTTGACACTGTTTGGTAAGGACTAACCGCTGCATTTCCGGCAACACCCCACGACGCACGCAATTTAAGGTTATCGAGCCAACTCACTTCTTTCAAAAACGACTCTTCTTTTATTCTCCAGGCTACAGCCGTTGATGGAAAATATCCCCATTTATGACCTTGCGCCAAAGTTGAAGATCCATCGGCACGAAGAGAAGCTGTCAATAAGTATTTTTCATCAAACTTATAATTTAAACGACCAAAATAGGAGAGCATGGACTGTTTTATATAAGAAGATGTAACTGTTGGAGTCGTAATCTTAGTTAAATCGTAAAAAAGACTGGAATAAAAATGTTCTTTACCACACTCACCGACAGTTTTAGTCGCCTCATAAGCACTTTGATTCATACTATGACCCAGCAAGCCGGTCAAATCATGTTTTGATCCACCAAAATTGCTGTTATAAGACAAGGTGTTTTCCCATGTATATGCAGTTCTATTTTCATATTGCAATGATATAAAACTAGTTGCCGGTGATTGATACCTGGCTACACTTTGGAAATCCTGATATAAACCGGTGCGTGTATTCGAACGGTCAAGACCAAATACCGACTTAAATACCATATTCTTGATCGGATTGATTTCAAGATATCCGTTACCAAAAAAGCGGGTTGTTTGAATATTGTTTTTAAATGCACCGTCAATTTCATCTAACAGTGGGTTACTGTGAGCTACATATCTTGGATTTGGCGTTTCATATATCGAACCATCGGCTCTATAGGGGTGAGTTATACTGGTCATTTTCAAAGCCTGACCAAAAACGCTCGAATTGCGGGCATCTCTATTTTTATAGGTAAATAAAACACTACTTCCCACTTTAAACACCTTACTTATCCGGTGGTCAATGCTGGTTTTCAGATTATAACGATCTTGCTTATCATTTTTCATTAATCCCTCTTCAAACATACCTCCAAGAGACACATTGAAATTTGTGTTCTGATTTCCTCCTGAAACAGCTGCCTCTATATTTTTAGTTGTTCCGTTTTGCAACAACATATCGAGCCAGTTGGTATACGATTTATCATTATAAATACTTATTTCGGTAAGATCTTCAAGTTTATACGTCAATACATCAACAGGGGTTTTATTACTTGTTCCCCAGTTTCCCGAGGCTTTATCAGCAATATAATTTGCTTTATCAACCCAACGTTGAACTTCTTTATCACCATACATTACCTGAGGAACATTTGTTGGAGAGTTTACGGATAAATAAGAATTTAAGCTTACTTTCGTGGCTCCGGTTTTTCCTCTTTTGGTGGTAATGATAATAACCCCATTAGCACCTTTAGTACCATAAATAGCTGTTGAAGAAGCATCTTTAAGCACATCCATCGATTCAATATCTGTTGGATTTATATCAAGTGTTGATCCATACTCAACACCATCAACTAAAATAAGTGGATCGTTTGATGCACGAATAGAACGATTTCCGCGGAGAGTGAGACTGATGCCGGCACCGGCCTGTCCACTTGATTGTTGAATATCCAATCCCGCAACTTTTCCCTGCATAGATTGCATAGCGTTACTGGAGGAAGTTTTCATAATTTCGCCCGATTTCACCGATGCAACTGATCCAGTTAAGTCACGTCTTTTCACAGTTCCATAACCAACCACCACCAATTCATCGAGACCTTTCGATTCATCTATCATGGTTACTTTAATCAGATTTCCTGTAATTGGAACCTCTTGTCTTTGCGTACCTATATAAGTAAACACAAGTATTTTAGCATCCGCCGGGGCTTGAATGCTAAAAGTTCCATCTAGTTTTGATACTGTTCCGATTGTTGTACCTTTCACAACAACAGAAACACCAATAATTGCTTCGCCGGAGGCGTCTTTTACTACACCTGTGATGGTCTTTGTCTGCGCCATTACTATCCCATGTAGAGAAATGGCAATGACAAGAAACATCACACGTCTTAATAGTGATTCGTCTTTCTTCATTTGTAATATAGTTTTAAGGGTTTTGTTTATCTTCGAGTTCATCTTAGATTTTAACTCGGTAAATATACACAACATTTTTAAAATTCGATGTGGATTTTTTGTCATTTTTTGTGTATAATCACTGTTTATTGAACAAAAAATAGTGATTATTTGCTTAATAAACTCACAAAAAAAAAGAATAGTAAAAGAAATCGCTGATTAGAAAATGTTTATTTCCACGTTCTGGATTTGAAGGTAAGTGAAGAAACGGCAACCGAAACGATGTAATACGGGTAGACAATGGAAAGAAGGAAAGAGTAAAACCAAAGCTGTTTTTCCTTAAAAAAAGATCGAATAAAATATACAAAAATAATATCTGCAATAAACTTGGCTCCAAAGATGTAGAAAAACACAGCCAAAAGAGAGGGATAAAACAGTGACGAAAAAACAAGAATAAGCATCCATAATGAGATGGCAAAAACAATGCACGCCGTAAAAATCAATTGAGTATCGGTATATGCCGGTGACTTAGAAGCCCACCTTCTCCGTTGTTTAAAAAAGGCTGTCAAAGTATTTGCAGGCTCAGTAAACACAAGTGCTGATTCTGATTTTAAAAAGCGAATTATTCCACCTCGTTTTTTTATGCTTTGCAACAGAAAAATATCATCTCCTGACATTTGCTCAGCCGCCAAATCGTGTCTACTTTGTATCCATGCCTCTTTTGTAAAAGCCAGATTGGCTCCATTACACAAAATGGGCATACCGGCACCTGCTGCTCCGGCACCGGAAGCAATCAACGTATTGAATTCCAAAGCCTGTAATCTTGCAAAAAGTGATTTCCTTTCTGTCAGCTGCACCGGACAAATAATCAAATCGCAGGGATGACTTTGCTGAAAGGAGCAAATTACCCTCAGCCAATCGGAACCGGGTAGGCAATCGGCATCAGTAGTAATTATCAGACTACCGGAAGCAGCCATTATTCCTTCTTTCAATGCATTTTTTTTGCCATTGAATTCAGCAACGATCACTTTTACATTCACAAATAGTAATCGTGCTGTTTTCATAACAGACAGCGTAGCATCTGATGAATGATCATCCATCAATATCAATTCGAAATTTTGATAGCTTTGGAGTTGCAGGCACGTGAGTAGTTTTGGCAAGTTGTTTTCCTCATTTTTGCATGCTATCACTACAGATACTGATAGCCCTGAATCCAAATCGGCATGCTCATCCGACTCAAATAGCGGCGTCCTCCTCCACCCTACTACAAAAACAAGCACCAGAGCGAGGTACAACACACAGATGAAAATGCTGATGAAAACAATATACATATTGATGTTTGGTAAAATGCAGTTACTTGTTTCAAAGGTATTAAAAAAAAATCGCATAAAAAAAGCACACTGAAATAGTGTGCTTTTAAATATCTTCTTAAAAATCAGTTTCCCTTACATTTTTCACAAAAACCCATGTATGAAATTTCCACTGCATCGATCTTAAAAGGAGTATCGCGCGGTATTTGAAACAAGCTCGGCTTCAAATCAAATATATCGTGCACCTTTCCACAGCCTCTACATATAAAATGGGCATGAGCAGAAATATCCACATCATAACGAGCATTTTTTTCGTCGATTACTAACGCGCGTACAGCACCTTTCTCTACAAAAATATCCAGTGTATTATAAACTGTTGTTTTCGACAAAGTGGGCATAGAAGGACTTAGCGCCAGATAAATTTCATCAATTGTAGGATGCGTTCTGTTATTCATCAAATAATCCATAACTGCTGTTCGTTGAACAGAGGGCTTGATAGAATGTTTGCGCAAATATTCGTGGGATTGCAACGTTGTAAACATGGCTTCGGGTTTATACATGAAATGAATACAAAGATAAATAGATTACAGCGCTATATGAGTTAATATATGTTATTTAGTTTAAATATTTAATAAAAAGGCAATACATTAACAAAATAGAACCGTTATCATAAGCCCCTCCGTAAAAAAAACATACAGTTTGTGGAGCTCAACTGCATTTTACAATAACAGATACAATTAAAAAAAAGTCGTGATAAAATTAATCATCACGACCTTTATTTATAAAAATTTGGAATTCAACAATTACAACACATTGATTTCTTTCAATACATCGTTTGTAGCACGTACTGCAGCAGCACTTTTAGCAAACAATGCAGCTTCTTCAGCGTTCAGTTTGTAATCGATAATTTCTTCAATTCCGTCTTTGCCAATTACTACAGGCACACCGATACAAATATCGCTTTGACCGTATTCACCTTCAAGATAAGTACAGCAAGGAATAATTTTCTTTTGATCGTGAATGATTGATTCAACAAGATAAGCAGCAGCAGCACCCGGAGCATACCATGCCGAAGTACCCAATAGACCTGTTAAAGTAGCACCACCAACCATAGTGTCAGCAACCACTTTTGCTAATGTTTCTGCATCAAGTACATCAGCTACCGGACGACCTTTGTAAGAAGCAAAACGAGTCAAAGGAATCATAGTAGTATCACCGTGACCACCGATAACCAAACCTTCAACTTCTGTTGGGTTAGCATTCAACGCTTTGCTTAAATAGCATTTAAAACGTGAGCTATCCAATGTTCCACCCATACCAATCACTTTGTTTTTTGGAAGGCCTAATGATTTATATGCTAAATATGTCATTGTATCCATAGGGTTACTTACCACTACGATAATTGCATTTGGAGAATATTTCAGAATATTTCCGGCAACGCTTTTTACAATACCTGCATTTACGCCAATCAATTCTTCACGAGTCATACCCGGTTTACGTGGAATACCTGAAGTGATAACCACAACATCAGAATCTGCAGTTTGAGCATAATCGTTCGTGCAACCAACGATTGTAGAATCGAAACCTAACAATGACGCAGTTTGAAGCATATCCAAAGCTTTACCTTCAGCGATACCTTCTTTTACATCTAGCATAACCACTTGGTCAGCCACTTCATTGAATAACAAAACATTTGCACATGTGGCACCTACATTTCCGGCACCTACTACGGTTACTTTTGACATAATAATAATTTATTTTTAAAGTTCGAATTATCTTTTTTCAAATTTCAAGGCAAAGATACATATATAAATCGATTAAAGAAAAATTTCTTTAATAATTTTATAAATAAAAATCGGTTTTTTAGATTAAAAATGTGTTACATAAAAACGGTCAATTTGTATAAGTTTTTTTGTACCTTTGTGGTCGAAAAAATGAACCAAAGTTCAGACTTCTTATTGAGTAAAAAAAGCACCAAAGCTTTTACTGATTAGACTTTTATCATTTTTTAGCGAATTATTACTTCAGAATATCTAACTTCAATAATATAACAACATGCAAACAATTGACAAATTTGATTTTGCCGGAAAGAAGGCAATCGTTCGTGTGGACTTTAATGTTCCTTTGAACAAAGAAACTGGTGCCGTTAGCGACGATACCCGTATTCGTGGAGCATTGCTAACCATTAAGAAAATTCTTGCGGATGGCGGTTCAGTAATTTTGATGTCGCACATGGGTCGTCCAAAACAAAACCCAGATCCTAAATTTTCATTGAAACAAATCATCTCAGCTGTTGAAGACCGTTTGGGTATGAAAATTCAATTTGCCGAAGACTGTGCAAATGCTGATGCTCAAGCAGCGGCGTTGAAAGCAGGCGAAGTTCTTTTGTTGGAAAACCTACGTTTCTACGAAGAAGAAGAAGGCAAACCTCGTGGCGAATTTGCTACCGAAGAAGAAAAGAAAGAAGCTAAAAAAGCATTGAAAGCAAAACAAAAAGAATTTGCTAAGAAATTGGCCGGTTATGCTGATGTTTATGTAAACGATGCATTCGGAACTGCTCACCGTGCTCACGGTTCTACTGCAGTTATTGCTGACTATTTCGCTACCGAAAACAAAATGTTCGGATTCTTGATTAACAGCGAGTTAATTGCAATGGACAAGGTATTGAAAGAAGCTCAGGCTCCTTTTACAGCTATCATGGGTGGTGCTAAAGTTTCTGATAAAATTATGATTATCGAAAACTTGCTTGACCGTGTACAAAACCTTATCATTGGTGGTGGTATGACGTATACGTTTATCAAAGCTCAAGGCGGAGAAATCGGTAACTCACTTTGCGAAGTTGACAAACTTGATCTTGCACTTGAAATTTTGAACAAAGCAAAAGCAAAAGGTGTAAACGTTTACATCCCTACTGATGCCGTAAATGCTGATAAATTTGCAGCTGATGCAGACACAAACATCTCTAAAACCAACGAAACTCCAGCAGGTTGGATGGGATTGGATATTGCTGACGAAACAATTGCAACTTTCAGCGATGTGATTGCCAACTCAAAAACAGTGCTTTGGAATGGTCCAATGGGCGTTTTTGAAATGGAAAAATTCGCAAAAGGAACAACTGCTATCGCTCACGCTGTGGCAACCGCAACTGCTAACGGCGCCTTCTCTTTGATTGGCGGTGGTGACTCAGTAGCTGCTATCAACAAAAACAATTTGGCTGACAAAGTGAGCTATGTTTCTACCGGTGGTGGTGCGATGCTTGAATACATGGAAGGTAAAGTTCTTCCGGGTATCGAAGCTATCCGTGGATTCTAAGAGAATAGAATTTTATATATTTAACGGAGTGTAACATTGCGTTGCACTCCGTTTAATTTCTACCAAAAGAATGTGCTGAAAAATTAGTTTCACAGACAATTGCTCTTATGGTTTCAGACTCCCTAAACACTAAAAATCAACCGGAATCATTATCATCCATCTTTCAATGGATGCCTACATGTGCGTTGATTATTGATAAAAACGGGATTATCGTGGAGGTAAACGAGCAAGCCATCCGCTTTTTTAAAGCTTCTACTCAGGAGGATTTCATTTTTGATAAACAAAATATTAAAAATATGATAATCGACTATCATCGTGCCAACGAATTGATAGACAACATAAAAAAGAACAAAACAATCACCGACAAAGAAATTCTGCTTCGTCGTTTCGACAAAACCATCGCGAGCGTCGATATGAATGCCTGCATATTCCCCGATTACCCCAACTGGATACTTATTCAATTCAAAGAAACGTTTCTGCACAGCCAGGACATTCTTAACGAACTCTCGCAAGCCTATAAACGCGAAGCACTTCGCCTTAAACCCTATCTGAACAAACCGGGAAAAGATGCATTGGAACAGATGATTATTTCGAACATACTGGACGAAGTAACCAAAAACAAACCTACCCGAAATGATCAGGTAAAAGTGGTGGGTGAAGATAGAATTGAACTGCTTACCCAGGCATATCCTCAATTATCCAATAGCGAAATTGTACTCTGCGGCTATTTTTCTTTAAAAATGTCCATCGAAAACGTGGCGCATCTTACCGGGAAAACGCCCAACTGCCTACGAGTGGCTTTTCATCGGATTCTACGAAAAACCACTTATAAAACGGGTAAGGAATTTCTCAGAGCATTGGAAACTATCAAATAACCTTCACATCCGACTATTCTTCCCAAATACTTTTGGCTGTATAACTTCCATTGGGCAGCACGCAAAAAGCCGCAACCGAATTGCGGTAATTTCGTTCCAGTTCACTCACTTTAGCTAAATCTTCGGCATTCAACCTTACATTTACAGCGCTAAAGTTTTCTTTTATTCGTTCCGCATTTGTCGATTTAGGAATGACTGAAATACCTCTCTGCATTCCCCAGGCCAAAAGAACTTGCGCAGGTGTACAATTATTCTTTTCTGCAATCTCCACTACCACTTTCTCACGTGTTAATCCAGCCTCACTATTTATCAAATGATGGCTGCCCAAAGGCGAGTAGGCCGTTAGCAAAACATTATTTTCGGCACAGAAGTCCACCAACTCTTGCTGACCCAGATAAGGATGCAGCTCCACCTGATTTACTTCGGGAGCCGTCTTAGCCCCGGCTAACAGTTGCGTTAATTTGGCGATATTAAAGTTAGACACACCAATATGTTTTGCAAGTCCTATTTTTTGAATTTCTTCAAAGGCTTTCCATGTTTCTATAAGTGGCATTTCATCCAGCGAAATCAAATCATCCGCCGTTTTAGCCTGTTCGCGCCCGGTTTTAAAAGCCACCGGCCAGTGAATTAAATACAAATCGAGATAATCCAGTTGTAAATCTTTCAATGATCTGCGGATAGCCGGTCCCACACGTTCAGGTGCATGGTCACTGTTCCAAAGTTTGGAAGTAATAAAAAGTTCTTCGCGCTTCACAACACCCGTTTCGAATGCAAATCGCAGGGCTTTACCAATCTCGGCTTCGTTGCCGTAAATGTAGGCGCAGTCGATATGTCGGTAACCGCGCTTCAAAGCAGCAATCACCGCATCGTACACTTCATTTCGCTTCGACAGCCATGTACCGAGCCCTAAATTGGGCAACACATCACCATTTTTAAACAATAATTGTTTCATCATGAATTGTTTTTACTCGTTACTTTAAAATAAAACAAGGCGTTGAAATAAAAATTTCAACGCCTTGAATATATAAATATAAAAACCGAATTGTATTATTACAAATTAGCTCAATTTAGCCAATGCTTCTTTAATCCATCCAAATGCTTTTACCAGATTTTCGTCCGAAGTAGCGTATGACATGCGAATGCAGTTAGGAGCACCAAATGCGTCACCACCTACACAAGCCACGTGGCCTTCTTCTAACAAATACATAGCCAGGTCACCCGATTTTTCAATCACACGTCCGTTGTACGATTTACCAAAGTAAGAACTACAATCTGGGAAAACATAGAATGCTCCCTGAGGATCGTTGGTTTTCAAGCCCGGAATTTGACGAGCCAAATCAACCACCAGTTTTTTGCGACGTTCGAATGCTACACGCATAGTTTCTACACAGCTCTGATCACCGGTATAAGCCGCTTCAGCCGCTTTTTGAGTGATAGAACATGGACCTGAGGTATATTGACCTTGCAGGGTGTTGCAAGCTGCAGCTATCCATTTTGGAGCAGCAATCCAGCCCAAGCGCCAGCCTGTCATGGCATATCCTTTAGAAACGCCGTTGATAATCACAACGCGATCGCGAACGTTTTCAAACTGAGCAATACTTTCGTGGCTACCCAAATAGTTGATATGTTCGTAAATTTCGTCAGAAAGAATAATGATATTCGGATACTTAGCCAATACATCGGCCAATCCTTTCAATTCTTCTTTGCTGTAAACACTTCCGGTAGGATTGGAAGGTGAACAAAGAATAATAGCTTTTGATTTTGGAGTAATGGCAGCTTCGAGTTGCGCAGGCGTAATTTTGAAGTCCTGCTCAATTCCGGCATATACTTCAACTGTAGTACCATCGGCAATCTTTACCATTTCGGGATAACTAACCCAATATGGAGCAGGTACAATTACTTCGTCACCCTTACTGATAATAGCCATAATCACGTTACAAACCGATTGCTTGGCACCGTTTGAACAAACAATTTGTTCCGGTTTATAGTCCAAGTCGTTTTCCGACTTCAACTTTGCACAAATAGCGTTGCGTAATGCAGGGTAACCCGGCACTGGAGAATAAAAAGAAAAGTTGTTATCCACAGCTTGTTTAGCTGCTTCCTTAATGTGATCCGGCGTGTTGAAATCTGGTTCACCAACGCTAAGATTAATCACATCGAAACCCTGAGCTTTTAACTCATTACTTTTCTGGGACATGGCAAGCGTTTCCGAAGGAGAAAGAGCTGCCAAACGTTCTGATACTGGAAACATAGTTTGTATGTGTTTTTTGTTATTATTTCGGCACAAAAGTAATCAAAAAAAACGAATTAGTAAGATTACAAGGCCTTGGGTTGTTAGATTATTTTTAATTGAACGCTTTTTGTATCAAGTTTGTTCGTCGACTATTGTTTGGCAATTATGTATCATAATTACCTATACCAACAGACGTATAAAATGATTTAAATACATAAAACATACTATCCAGCCTCTAAACAGTATATTTTGAGAATTTACTCATCACCCGTTCGTAATAGGTTTTAGACACCGGTATATCGGGTGTGTTATCCGTATCCAATTCCAAAAAAATACCCTCCTTAGTTTTCCTCAACACTTTTACTTTATCCAGATTTACAATATAAGAACGGTGACAACGAACCAACGGGCTATCTTTTGTCAGATTTTCTTCCATCCACTTCAGGGAGTTACGGATAAGATAATGAGACAGTTTCGACTTATTGAGATAATGAATAGTAGCATAATTATCGGCCGAATCGACATAAAGCAGATTTTCGAGCATAATAGATATTTTCAATTCACCCTTTTCGTCGGGGAAAGCAACTAAATTCTTTTTTGCAAGCTCTACATTGGGCTCAGACTTCGCTAATTTTTCGAGCAGGTTATTTTTATCGCGCCACGAAAAGTACAGCCACAGAATGGCATACGGCAGCAACAACACCCAACTGGTATTGATGGTTGACTGACGGAAAATATCCAATATATCCCTGTTAAGCCCTTCTTTCGGAATATATTTCGAAAAAAGCGTATAGAACAACGACATGGCAACTATCTCCACCAGAATCCAAAGCAAGTATTGCCATAGGTAAAGATCGTTCTTTTTGGTATATGCCAGCATAATTAAACGACTCACCACCACCACCAACATTCCCGTTAGAATAATCAAACTTGAAAAGAAGAAGTATTTGAAATCCGAGATATGCGGATACCAACCACGCGACCCGAATGGCTGAAAAATATTTATAAACAACAATGCGAAAGTTGCAGTAAGCAATATCAGCCGAACGATATTGCTTTTTTCGTAAAGATAGGCTGGAATTTTTGTGTTCATAATTGTTAGCACGTTGCGAAAAGCAGTTGCAAAGGTATATTATTCTATTCAAAGAAACAACATCTCGTCCCAAGGGTCAAAATTTTCACCCCTACATTCGAAATTTAGCCCCATATTTCTGACATTTATCCCAATTGAGAATCAAACTCAACACTTAATAGGCTGAGAATGTTTCATATACTTACTTTGCATTCGAAATTATTTATAAAAGAATATGAATTACACTCAACGATATCAAGAACTCAACAATCAATTTCAATTAGGAGTTGATACACATTTAGATGCATCAAATATTGACATCCGCTTCTTTAAGTTTAAAAGTGAATCTGAGTCGAGAACTAATCTAAATATGTGGATAAATCCAACCGATTTAGGGATAGGCGAGAATAATGAATTTAGTTATCCGGTTTTTATCCCAGGCAACAAACAGCAAACCGGCGAAGCAATTCTAATTTTACATGGACTGAACGAACGAAACTGGAGCAAATACCTGACATGGGCAGAATATCTGTGCAGCGAAACCGGAAAAGCAGTTATTCTTTTTCCAATCGCATTTCACGTGAACCGATCTCCTCAGAGTTGGTCAAATCCACGCAACCTGAGAGATATACTGGATTTCCGCCGCAAGAAAAATGGTGAAGATCGCTGCTTAAGTTTTGCCAACGTAGCCTTTAGCGAACGGGTTTGCGAAGAACCTTACCGTTTTTACCGCTCCGGACGACAAACGGTAAACGACCTAACCCGGCTCTTTGGAGATATAAAACAAGGTTTGCATCCTGCCTTTAAAGCAAATACAAATATTGACATATTTGCCTATTCTATTGGCGCATTTTTAGCAGAGATAACATTGTTCTCAAATCCAAAGAATTTATTTTCCTCATCCAAACTATTCTTATTTTGCGGGGGTGGCGTTTTTAGTTCTATGTTCGGGCAGTCGCGCAGCATCATGGACACATCGGCTTACAAAAGTCTGTTTCAATACTATCTGCATGAATTCACAGAAAAAGTGAAACTGGCATCTATGCGCGATAAAATATTCGAATCTTTTTGCAGTATGATTTCTTCGGAGCGCTACAAGAGTGAAAGAGAACAGTTCTTCAAGAGATTAGAAACCCGACTGGAAGGAATATCATTGGTAAAAGACAAAGTAATGCCGTATTTAGGCATCGAAGAAGCATTGGGTAAAAATATTGCCGACAGTAGAATCACCAAAATGGATTTTGCATTTGACTACAATCATGAAAATCCATTTCCAATATGCGCACATACAGGTTCAAAAGAAGTAGATAATTCTTTTACTGCCGTTTTTGAAAAAGTAGTAGCATTCTTCAAATAGTTCGTGTTAGTTTTGCAACGAAAATGTCGGAATCTTAGGATTTCGGCATTTTTTTTGCGCATCCAGGTCTTTCATCCCTAGTTTGAATTATATTTGCATTCAAATACTCAAAGAAAAATGGATATATTTCTGATAATTGTTGCAGGCATATTGCTAATCGTTGGTTTTCTGGGCTGCATACTACCGGTGCTACCGGGCACTCCGGTTAGTTATTTGGGCATCTTACTGCTTCACATTACTTCCAAAGTTGAATTCTCGATGCAATTTCTAGTTCTTTGGGCACTCATCGTGATTGCTGTTCAGGTGCTGGAGTATCTTATTCCAATTTGGGGAACAAAAAAATTTGGAGGAAGCAAACTCGGCGTGTGGGGAAGTATGATTGGACTGGTCATTGGCTTGTTTTTTGGTCCAATTGGAATCATTCTCGGCCCATTCGTTGGTGCACTGGCAGGGGAATTACTTGCAGGTAAAACGAGCAAAGAGGCAATCATAGCGGGCTTCGGGTCGTTCGTCGGGTTTCTGTTTGGAACAATTATAAATCTGATAGTTGCCGGATTTTTAATTTTCTATTTCGTACAAGCGCTTATCAGTTAACAGTGAGCAGTGAGCAGTAAAAAGGATCGCCCCGAAAAGTCAAACTTTTCGGGGCGATCCTTTTTATTTAATTATTTCTAGCTTAATTTTTCGAGAGCTTCTTCCAACGACACCAGACCTTGTTCGCCGGATTTCATATTTTTGAGCATTACTTTGCCTTCGTTCATTTCCGTTTCACCCACTATGGCTACAAACGGTATGCGCTTATTATCGGCATAGGTCATTTGCTTTTTCATTTTAGCGGGTTCAGGATACACTTCGGCATTGATTCCGTTGACACGTAAAGCACTTAACCACGGAAGACAATACAGCAATTCCTTTTCTCCAAAGCTCACAAATAACACCTGTGTTTGTTCCACCGAAGTTTCAGGATACAATTTCAACTGATTGAGCACATCGTAGATGCGATCGGCACCAAACGAAATACCCACACCCGAAACACCTTCTAAGCCAAAAACTCCAGTCAGGTTATCGTAACGACCACCACCGGTGATGCTACCAATCTGTACATCCAACGCTTTAACTTCAAAGATAGCTCCTGTATAATAATTGAGTCCGCGTGCCAGGGTCAAGTCCAACTCTATCTGTGTTTGCACTTTCATGGTTTCGCAAAGACCAAAAATCGTTTCGAGTTCCGAAACACCTTTCAAACCAACTTCCGAATCGGCCAACACCGTTTTCAATTGATTCAGTTTTTCGGTATTTGTTCCACTTAGCTTTAAAATGGGTTGAAGTTTGGCAATTGCTTCGTCAGAAATACCTTTCGAAGCAATTTCTTCGTTTACTTTTTCCAGACCGATTTTGTCCATTTTATCAATGGCAACGGTTATATCAGTTATTTTTTCAGCTTCGCCAATGATTTCAGCAATACCCGAAAGAATTTTGCGGTTGTTTATTTTCAGACAAACATTAATTTTCAACCGACGATATACCTCGTCCACTATCTGTATCAATTCCAATTCGTTGAGCAACGAATCACTCCCCACCACATCCACATCGCATTGGTAAAATTCACGATAACGACCTTTTTGCGGGCGGTCGGCTCGCCAAACGGGTTGAATCTGATAACGTTTGAATGGAAATGAAATCTCATTTTGGTGTTGCACCACAAAACGCGCAAAAGGAACCGTTAAGTCATAACGCAATCCTTTTTCCGATATTTTATTGGTTAGCTTCACACTATTGCGTCCAAGTAATTCTTCATCATTCAGACCGTTCATATAATCGCCCGAATTCAGAATTTTGAAAAGCAGTTTATCACCTTCTTCACCATACTTGCCCATCAAAGTCGACAGGTTTTCCATAGCAGGCGTTTCTATTTGTTGAAATCCATAAAGACGAAAAACATCTTTTATGGTATTGAATATGTAATTTCTATTCGCCATTTCTTGTGGCGTAAAATCGCGTGTTCCTTTTGGAATGGAAGGTTTTTGCATGTTTCGTTTATTTTACCACTAAGGCACTAAATGCACAAAGTTACACTAAGTATATTTATTTTACTATCTCTTTTAAAATCAGTTCAGTTGCACCGGTATTTTGCTTTACGTATTCTCCCGCTTTGGTTCCCGCAGTGTTATCTTTCAAAAGCGCATCTATCCGGGCTTCGAAAATAACATAATTGGATATTGAAAAAGCACCGCCGATAGCAATTAATTCACGTGCTTCACGAAACTTTTGATAGTTGGGTCCAAAGACAACCGGAATGCCATAAACCGCAGCTTCGAGTGTATTGTGAATTCCTACACCAAATCCA
The DNA here is from genome assembly GCA_942493025.1 of Paludibacteraceae bacterium. Classification (GTDB taxonomy): domain Bacteria; phylum Bacteroidota; class Bacteroidia; order Bacteroidales; family Paludibacteraceae; genus Paludibacter. The sequence continues at coordinate 129,248 of OW818663.1, read as the reverse complement.
CCTCCAATGTACGCCACATTGGCATAACGATAGATTGACGAAAGAATTCCGATAACATCTACTACCAAACAATTGGTCGATTTCAGGTTATCTGCAGTCGCTTCAGAATAGCGAACAAAACTACCATTGAGCAGTTTGGATATTTCGGTAATGTGCGCAGCGTGAATTTCGTGCGGCACAAGAATCAATTTAATATTGGGATGAAGTTTAAGATAACGAACCAGCAGTTCTTCATCTTTTGCCCAAGTGCTACCCGCCACAATAACCTTTTCGCCGTCCTTCACAAACTCCTCAATCAATGGAAGTTGCTTAGCTTGTGTATACAAATCGTAAACTCTGTCAAAACGGGTATCACCAGCCACCGAAACATTGCTGATACCGTGATCTTGCAATAGTTTCTGAGATACTTTATCCTGCACAAAAATATGCTTGAAGGTTTTCAGCAAACTTTTATACCATTTACCGTAGCTCTTGAAAAACACCTGCTCGGGACGAAAAATTGCAGAAATGCTGAATACCGGAACATTTGCGGCTTGTAACTCCAGCAAATAATTCGGCCAAAATTCGTACTTTATAAAAATAGCTTTCGATGGTTTTACGAGATTCACAAAATCACGGGCATTCCCGGGTGTATCTAAAGGCAGATATGAAACAATGTCTGCACCGGTATAATTTTTCCGTACCTCATAGCCCGATGGAGAAAAGAATGTCAACAGCACCTTAGCCTTTGGATTATCTTTTTTCAATTGCTCAATAACGGGGCGACCTTGCTCAAACTCACCCAAAGAGGCTGCATGAAACCATACGTATTGAGCATTGGGATCCACCTTTTCTTTCAAAAGTGCGAAAGCCTGTCGTTGCCCTTTGTTTAGCAACCGTGCCTTTTCGTTGAAAAGCGAAGCTATCGAAACTAAGAACCGGAAAAGGTAAATGCCTATTGAATAGATTATTTTCATAGTATGAAGAATAAAAACAAGAAAAAAAGAAGAGGCATTTCAAAACTAAATTTGAAACGCCTCTTTAAGTTTTGAAAGTCAGAATTATTTTCTGATACCCAACTCTTTAATAATTGCACGGTAGCGATTGATTTCGGTGTTCTTCAAATAATTAAGAAGACGACGACGTTTTCCTACCAAGATAACAAGAGCGCGTTCTGTACTATAATCTTTTTTGTTTATCTTCAAGTGTGAAGTCAAATGATTGATACGGAATGAGAACAAAGCGATTTGGCCTTCTGCAGAACCAGTATCAGTTGTTGATTTTCCGTGTTTCGCAAAAAGTTCTTGTTTAATTTCGGGCGTTAAATACATACTATTTATCAAATAAATGTTTAAAAATACAAACTTAGCAATGCACACATCGCAAAACTACACGTTTGATTTTGAGCTCGCAAAGGTAGTTATTTAATTTTGAATAACAAAACCCTTAGTTCCTTTTTCTCAAAAAAACATCCCGCAATGAACCATCTGCCCATTTAATTGATTTTTTCTCGATATAAAGTTGGAAAAGAAGAGTTACAGTTACACCGATAAACGATCCCGCCAGCATATCAATTACAAAATGTTGCGATAGATACACCCTTGAGAAACCTACCAGCACCGCGAGTGTAAAACACAAGAATTGCAGGAATTTATTCTTAGTACAACAAGCCAGCACCAAAAAAAATGCAAAAGCTGAAGTGGTATGACCGGATGGAAAGCTATTATGAGCATAAAGCTTTGCACCTGCAATTTTATGTAACTCGATATCCGGGTAATTGTCGGCAAAAAACTTTACAGGGCGAGGCGCATCCCACGAGCGTTTTATTATTTGAACAATTAAACCCGTACTGAGTTGAGTTATCAACAAAATCAAAGCGATTCGATACCGGTAAAAGAGCAAAACACCTATCACATAGAAAGGGATATTACCACCCACCTCGGTATAGTATTTAAAAAACACATCGCCGGTATCCGTATAAAACGAAGCCATTCTTAAATGTAAAGCTCCTTTATCATTGAATAATATAAGTAAGCTAACAGCCAGCGCAAAAATGAGGTAAGGGATATAAAATCCGGAATATTTTCTGAAATGCGTCATATATTTAGTTACGTATTAACGAAGAAACCATTTATTAGATTTTAATACTTCTTAAAATTTGCCTCTTCCCCGGAGGACCGGGCAAACGCTCCACCTGAAATCCGGCAGATTGCATAGCACGGCGAACAATACCTTTGGCACAATAAGTTGTAAGAACTGCGCCGGGGTTACATCGTAAAAATATTTTTGTGAAAAGCTCTAACGACCACATTTCAGGTTGTTTCTCGGGCGAAAAAGCATCAAAATAAACAACATCAAACATTTCATTGAAGGCAAACTGAGTAAAGTCCGCTTCGATTTTTGTAAGCCAAAAATTCGAACCTATTTGAACTTCCTCGCCCCAAACGGAGGTGTGCAGTGCTTCAAAGCTGTTACGATTTCCTGCCAAAACTACCTCAGGATAATTGAGTTGCAAGGCCTTTTCTACTTCTACAGGATATTTTTCGAGCGAAGTATAATGAATTTTCTTATCGCTCCTCTCCGCCTCCACCAGAGTTAAAAATGCATTCAAACCTGTCCCGAATCCTATTTCCAACACCCGAATTTCCGTCTTGACACATTGTTTCAGCGCAGTTTCGATAAAAATATGCTTCGACTCCTGCACTGCTCCATGTGTAGAATGGTAACATTCGTCGATAGCAGGCACAAAAAGCGAGTGTGAACCATCTTCTGTAATTATCAATTCAGAATTCATAATGCTCAATGCAGATTATTTTTTTGCAAAAGTAATCAATAAAGACTTAAAAAAAGAACAACCGCTATCCTAAAAGAGAATAGCGGTTGCCGAATTACGAATTATGCATTATTAATTTTAAAATAAAATCAATAATTAGTCTTTTCTACTTCGAAATAAGCTTGTGGATGTGCACATGTAGGACATGCTTTTGGAGCATCTTTGCCTACGTGAACGTGCCCACACTCACGACATTGCCATGTTGTTTCTTCTTCGCGAGAGAATACAGTACCTGCTTCAACACGTGCTTGTAATGTGCGGTAGCGTTTTTCGTGTTGTGCTTCTACGGCAGCAATTTTACGCCATGTTGCAGCAATATTTGGAAAACCTTCGGCTTCAGCAACATCAGCAAAGTGAGGATACAGATCAGTCCATTCTTCATTTTCTCCGTTAGCAGCCTCTTTTAAATTCTCGGCTGTAGTAGAAATAATGCCGGCAGGATACGATGCAGTAATTTCAACCATTCCACCTTCTAAATAGCTAAAAAACTTTTTAGCATGTTGTTTTTCTTGCTCAGCTGTTTCCAAAAAGATGGCTGCAATTTGTTCAAACCCTTCAGTTTTTGCCACTTTAGCAAAATAAGTGTAACGCATACGAGCCTGACTTTCGCCGGCAAACGATTTCAATAAATTCTTTTCGGTTTCTGTTCCTTTAATACTTTTCATTGTTGTGGGAATTAAATGATTACTATAATTTAATTTTTGTTTATTTTAGTATTTTGCGATTTTCAACATTCTGAAGAACATTCATTTGCTGAATTGCTATCTTATTCAACTTCAGCAAACGATCGCTCTGTGGCAAACCCTAATTTATAAAAACTGCATTCAGATTTTCCATATTAGCCAGACAGATTAACTCATTGATGGTGGCATAATCTCTAATATTACCTTTTAGATCTGGATTTTCATCTCTCCACTGCTTGGCTGTAATTCCAAACAAAGCCATATTGAGAACATCTGCCTCGCTTGCATAAACTACTGATATTTGATAGTGAGTTAACTCTACCGGAATCAAATTCTGCTTAATAGCATCGGTATGAATATGGTAGTTTATCTTTGATAGCTCCCGTTTAGCCGACCAACCTAGTTTTTTATGCTCATCTTCTTTAAGACGTTGAAATTCTTTGAGTAGATATAGCTTAAATTCGGTACTAACCCAAGAAGAGAATTCAAATGCAATATCTTTATGCGCAAAAGTTCCACCTTTACTGCCCGTTTTTGTCACTAGCCCTATTGCATTTGTCAATTCAACCCATCTTGTAGGACTCATTGTAAACGCGTTAGTTCCAGCTTCCATCATAAGGGGGTCGAATTCGACCCTTTTAAAATGCTCATTATTCAAGCTTTCCCACAACCCTAAAAATTGTAAGGTCATTTTACTTCTCAACCAATTTTTCACAACATCCTTTGGTTCCTGTGGATTTTTAATTCTCGCAATATCAGTAATACAAATATAATCTGCATCACATACCTTTAGCACCCTAACTTGTGTGCCATTTACGTCCAATACTTCTTTTTGAGTTGACATAATACTGCAATCATTAAATCAAGAAACTTAGATTTTATAAATTTTAGATTTCTTGTAAAATTACTATTTACTGTAAAAAACAAGATATTGAACAAGGACACATTCGGATTCCAAAGTTAGGTATTTTTGATTAACAGACAAATAAAACAATGAATTATTTCTATTTAGTTTGGAAATTGATTCATCCTTTAAAATCCGTATCTTTGTGCCCGAAAATAAAAATGAATTTATGGCAAGTTACATGCAAGTAGAGAATCTGACCAAATCGTTTGGCGACCATCTGCTTTTTGAAAATATATCTTTCGGCATCGCCGACAATCAACGAGTGGCTTTGATAGCCAAAAATGGAGCCGGAAAAACAACGTTGCTCAATATCATTGCAGGGAAAGAGGATTATAAAACCGGTAACATTACTTTTCGTCGCGATTTGCGGATTGGATACCTGGATCAGGATCCTGATTTTCCGAAAGAACTGTCGGTGCTTGATGCCTGTCTGCAAACCGACAATGAAGCGGTACGCACCATTGCTGCTTACGAACATTGCATGTTATCCGAAAACCATGAGGGGTTGGATGAAATCCTGGCTCAAATGGATTTGCACAAGGCGTGGGACTACGAAACACGTATCAAACAAATTCTGGGCAAACTAAAAATCACCAATTTCGAACAAAAAATCGGCAAGCTATCGGGTGGACAACTGAAACGCGTGGCACTGGCCAACGTATTGATTGCCGAGCCGGATTTACTGATTTTGGATGAGCCGACCAATCACCTGGATCTGGAAATGATTGAATGGTTGGAGGATTTTCTGAAACGTTCGACCATGGCTTTGCTTATGGTGACGCACGACAGGTATTTCCTCGACCGCGTTTGTACCAATATCTACGAAATCGACCATCAGGCGCTGTACCAATACAACGGAAACTACAGTTATTATCTGGAAAAACGTCAGGAGCGGTTGGAGTCATTTAATGCCGAGAGCGAACGTGCAGTAAACCTGTATCGCAAGGAACTGGAGTGGATGCGCCGTCAACCGCAAGCAAGAGCCACCAAAGCCAAATCGCGTCAGGATAGTTTCTACGAAATTGAAGAACGGGCCAAACTACGCCGAAACAACGACAAAGTGCAGCTGGACGTAAAGGCGAGCTACCTTGGGTCTAAAATATTCGAAGCAAAATACATTACCAAAGCATACGGCGATTTGAAAATCCTCGACAACTTTTATTACAACTTTGCCCGTTACGAAAAAATGGGTATAGTAGGGAAAAATGGAACCGGAAAATCGACCTTTCTGAAAATGTTGTTGGGCGAAGTAAAACCCGACAGTGGTAGTTTTGATGTGGGCGAAACAGTGGTGTTTGGCTATTACAGTCAGGATGGATTAGCTTTCGACGAACAGATGAAAGTCATTGATGTAGTACAAGATATCGCCGAAGAGGTTGATTTGGGTAACGGAAAGAAAATGTCGGCTTCGCAATTCCTGTTACACTTCCTTTTTACTCCCGAAACACAATATAATTACGTGTACAAGTTGAGTGGTGGCGAGAAACGTCGCTTGCACCTTTGCACCGTTCTGATGCGCAATCCTAACTTTTTGGTACTCGATGAGCCCACCAACGACTTGGACATTGTAACCCTGAATATTCTGGAAGAGTACCTCCAATCGTTCAAAGGCTGTGTAATCGTGGTGAGTCACGACCGCTACTTTATGGATAAAGTGGTAGATCACTTAATGGTATTCAAAGGCAATGCGGAACTAAAAGACTTCCCCGGCAATTATACCGACTTCCGTGAGTGGAACGAATTGATGGAAGAACAAGAACGCGAAGAAAAAAAGGCGACAAAAGCCGGGTTGCAAAATGCGAAGGCAGAAACCACGAAACCGGAACCGATAGCAAAAGAGAAGGCAAAAAAACTAAGTTTCAAAGAAAAACAAGAATTTGAAGCATTGGAAAAAGAAATACCCGCACTGGAAGCCGAAAAAGCAGATATTGAAAATCAATTGGCTTCGGGCACTTTATCGAGCGACGAAATTATCAAAGCCTCACAACGGTTTGGTGAACTTGGTGATAGTATCGACGAGAAAACCATGCGTTGGTTGGAATTGAGCGAGATGTAAAACGTCTGGTCTCTCCTTTTTAGCAACGGCTTCACTTCATTTGCATTTTCAACGGCAATGAGTGAAGCCGTTGTTGCTATTTAGTTGAATTATATTTTCCTTTCAAAAACAATTATTTATAGTTAATTGTTATCAATGTATTGAAAAACAAAACATTTAAAAACTAAGTAGCACCTAAAACCCTACTACCATGTCAACCTACTTCAACGACAAACAACAGCAACCCACCGACGATATGTTGGCAGATGCTTTGGGCGAAACGAAGGTTTTGCTGGATGAACTGATACACTTTATTGAGACTGAATTTGGCGAATGCCGACCAGAGTGGAAATACTATGGCAATAAGTACGGTTGGTCGTTAAAACTATTCAATAAAGAACGGAACGTGGTTTTTATTGGACCTGAAGAAGGTTATTTCAACGTAGCCTTTGCCTTTGGCGAAAAACCCTACGAGGCAATTCTTGCTAGTAAGCTCCCTGCATTTATCAAGGACGAACTTCGCAACGCCCCTGTGTATGTAGAAGGTCGCCCATTGCGTATGGAAATAAAGAGTCCCTTACATATGGACGACCTCAAACAATTGGTGGTTTTTAAACTACGCCGCTAACTTACAGCCTGGCAGCACATCTAACAACAAAGAAATACGACATTATCGACCTACAGTACCTGCGGGAATAATTTGGTAAACTTGTTTAGTTGTAGCAAAACTGCGGGGACACTTCCGGCACGCTCGAAACCTTCCCGCAGTTTTGCAACATGACTTCCGGCATGCCTGAAACCCTGCAGCAGTTTTGCAATACGCTTCAGGCGCACCGGAAACCTTCCCGCAGTTTTGCAATGCTCTTTCCGGCGCGCCTGAAGTGTTCCCGCAGTTTTGCAAAGCGCATCAGGCACACCGGATGTGTCCCCGCAGTTTTGCAACACATCCGCCGGCATCCCTAAGAATATCTCCATTGTTTTATCAAGAAAATAGAGCAGCACCCGAAATTATCCCGCAATATTGCCGCAAGACTTCCTGAGAACCTGAGATATTTACGAGCATTTTACAAGCCTTATTATTTCATACCATAAACATGGTATATAAAAATACCGTAACTTTGCGATTGTGAACACATAAGTTCTGCTGTATCTTTGCATCATAAAAAACAAACAAACCCATAAAAATTTATTGTCATGGCAAAAATTGCAAAAAGCCTAACAGAATTGATAGGCAACACTCCGTTAGTACAACTTTCCAACTACAGTGCAAAAAAAGGATTAGAAGCAACTGTAATCGCAAAATTAGAATCGTTCAACCCGGCTGGTTGCGTAAAAGAACGTATTGCTTTGGCAATGATTGAAGACGCAGAAGCAGCAGGGATCTTGAAACCGGGTGCTGAAATCATAGAACCAACAAGTGGTAACACCGGTATCGGACTTGCTATGGTAGCCGCTATCAAAGGATATAAGCTGACACTTACCATGCCAGAAACCATGAGCGTGGAGCGTCGAAACCTACTAAAAGCATTTGGTGCTAACCTGGTATTAACTCCGGGTGCAACAGGCATGAAAGGTGCAATTGCAAAAGCATTGGAACTAAATGAAGCGAATGCAAACTCATTCCTTCCACAACAATTCGAGAATGCGTCGAACCCAAAAGTTCATAAAGCAACTACCGGTCCGGAAATTTGGAATGATACCGATGGCAAAGTTGACATTTTTGTAGCAGGCGTGGGTACCGGCGGTACAGTTAGTGGTGTGGGTGCTTATTTGAAAGAAAAGAATCCAAATGTAAAAATCGTGGCTGTAGAACCGGCCGATTCTCCTGTACTTTCGGGTGGTGCACCGGGACCTCACAAAATTCAAGGTATTGGCGCAGGATTTATTCCTAAAAATTACGATGCAAGTGTAGTTGATGAAGTGCTTCAGGTAAGCAATGACAATGCTATCCTTACTGCCCGCCAATTAGCTCAGGAAGAAGGGTTATTAGTCGGAATTTCTTCCGGTGCTGCTGCTTATGCTGCTACTATCCTGGCTCAACGCCCCGAAAACAAAGGAAAAGTAATTGTTACTTTATTGCCTGACACCGGCGAACGTTATTTATCAACATTGCTTTATGCATTTGAAGAATATCCGCTTTAATTTAAACAGTAGTAAGAGGCAAGAGGTAAGAAATTTGTTCCTATTAAGAAGAGAAAAGCGATAATCCGCGACACAACTATTTTGAAAACAAAACTCACCTCTTCCTCTAAAAATACAATTAAAACAAACATAAACAAGGAGAACCAATTATAAGACGGAAGCATTACAAACAAGTTGCTTGCGTTTTAGCTCTTACTCCTTACTTCTGAAAAAACTAAATATTTACATGGTCTGAAATCAAGGTAACACTCCGGGTTCCCCAATACTTACCTCTTACTTTCTTACCTCTTACTCCTAAAAATTATGTCAGAACTAAAATTTGAAACTTTACAGGTACACGCAGGACAGGTAGTTGACGGAACAACAAAAGCGCGTGCCGTGCCGATTTACCAAACCAGTTCTTATGTTTTCGACGATGCAGCCGACGGTGCTGATCTTTTCGCACTTCGCAAATTCGGGAATATCTATACCCGCTTAATGAACCCAACGACTGACGTTTTCGAAAAACGTATCGCTGCTCTTGAGGGCGGTGTATCGGCTTTGGCAACTTCTTCGGGACAGTCGGCACAATTTATTGCATTAAACAACATTCTGGAAGCGGGCGATAACTTCGTTTCTACTTCGCACCTTTACGGTGGAACATACAACCAGTTTAAAAACCAATTCAAACGTTTGGGTGTTGATGTTCGCTTTACGGAGAATGACGAAGCTGCAACTTTTGAAAGCCTGATTGATGACAAAACAAAAGCCCTTTATCTTGAAACGATTGGAAATCCGGATTTAAATATCCCCGACTTCGAAGCCATAGCAGCTGTTGCCGACAAACACGGCATTCCGCTTATTGTGGACAATACCTTCGGAGCTGGTGGAGCCATTTTCCGTCCATTGGAGCATGGAGCAACCATCGTAGTTGAATCGGCTACGAAATGGATTGGCGGACATGGAACTTCATTAGGAGGTGTTATTGTGGACAGTGGTAAGTTCAACTGGGGCAATGGAAAATTCCCTGCATTTACTGAACCTTCGGATAGTTATCATGGATTAGTATTCTGGGATGTATTTGGAACTGACGGTCCTTTTGGAAACATTGCTTTCAACATTCGTGCCCGTGTAGAAGGTCTTCGCGACTGGGGGAATACCATTAGTCCGTTCAACTCTTTCTTGCTGTTACAAGGTTTGGAAACATTGTCGTTGCGCGTTGAACGTCATGTTCAGAATGCATTCGAACTGGCTACATGGTTGGAAAACCATCCGGCTGTTGAATACGTGAACTATCCGGGATTGAAAAGCAGTCCTTATCACGCTTTGGCAAAAAAATACCTGACAAGAGGTTTCGGAGGTGTACTTTCCTTCAAACTGAAAGGCGATGCAGAAAAAGCCGACACACTTATCAACAACCTGAAATTAATTAGCCATTTGGCCAATGTGGGTGATGCAAAATCGTTGATTATCCATCCGGCGGCTACTACTCACGAACAACTTTCGCCCGAAGATAAAATTTCGGCCGGAGTATTCCCCGGATTGCTTCGTATCTCTGTAGGTATCGAAAACATTATTGACATTAAAGCTGACATTGAACAAGCTTTGGCAAAATTGTAATTGAGAACAAAGATCAAAGACTAAAGATAACAGGGCTGATTCCATTAAGAATCAGCCCTGTGTCGTTTGTATGTACTTAACCTGAGTTCGGAATAAGGATATTTATAAGTTTCTTATATTCAACCATCTCAATTTATCAATAAGGTTTAATATTGAATGGAGGCAGGATTCCTACTAAGGTTAAGACCTCATTTAACATCTTTCAGCCTTAGTAGAAAAAAAAAAAAAATAGAACAAACACAACCTTATTTTCATATTTTCAGGAAGTTAGTTGATTTAGCAATACATTTTTATCACGAACTCAGGTTTTTATATAGCTTGCTTATCATTTAGGCAAGCAAGCTTACGTTTTAGCCAGCTCTGCCAGCTTTTTTGGTAGACAAAAAAACGTTACTGCTCGCAAGTAGTACATCTGGGTGATTTCTCGAAAGTGTAAACAAGCATTATCTCATGCGATCCTGTATTAGCTCGCCTTATCCCTGCCACATTAAAATCGTAACTATAATATAAATGCAGTGCATCATTCAGGTTCACTCCTAAAACCCCTCCCATTTCAGTTCGGGTTCTATAAAACAGTCCAGCCTGAAAGAAGTCGGGGACTTTATTATAATTAAAATAAGAAGTAATATTAAACTCCATCTGAAGAATTGAATTATATTGAATTGCGGCAGCACCAAAGCCTACATTTACAGGCTCTTTAGTCATTCTTCTATACTTTGCATACAAAAAATTGGTGTTGTTTTGCAATTTATTTTCATCGAAGAATGAAGAAAAGATATTCTGAGATGAAATACCGAGCGTCAATGTTTTATTTTTTATCTCAGCGCCCAAGTCGCAATTATAGTTACTGGTTTTATTCATACGAGTAAAAGAAGCGGGATCGTCAGGCGTTAAAGCATCTACTTCATTCTGATTGTAGGACAGATTCTGATAACTGGCTGCCAGTCCTAAATGAAGTCGATAATCGGAATTTAAAATTACCGAATAGGCATACGATAGTGAAAAATTAGAAACCCGGGTATATCCGATTTCGTCGGCAAAAGCCTTAACTCCAAATTGCGTTTGCAGGTTATCAATATAAGTGGTACCTGAAGCAAAAAAAGTAGTCGGCGCCCCATCAACACCAAACCATTGTTTTCGGGCAACAACGCTAACCACGGCAGCATATTTGCTATTTACCGCAGCAGGATTGATATAATAGGTATTATCCCAGTAATTATTCATACGGGTATTCGACTGCCCACTGGTCAATTGAAATGTACAAATTAAAAGGATGAAAAATAAAAGTCTGTTCATTTTGATTATTCAAATTACCACATTACTGTAATGTAGCCTGTTTTGGTTTTGGTTCCGGTTTCCGATTCATAAAACAATACATAGAAATAGGTGTCATTTTTCACCGTTTGACCATTGTATTTTCCGTCCCATCCATCATTTCCTTCGTACAGAAACACACCATTTCTATTAAATATCTGAAGATGCCAACCTTTCATGAATACATCATTTATCCCATCATTATTCGGACTAAAAGTATTCACAGTAGATTTATTTAGCACCCAAATGCGCTTCGTCGCATACTCCACACATCCGTTCGGATTTATGACTTTAAGTTTTACATCAAAATGACCTATCTGATTTCTATCATATTTATGACTCTGATCAACTCCTTCGGCGGTATTTCCATCCCCAAAATCCCAGTAGTACTGCGAAAATGGAATAGCTTCTGTCCAGATATGTATTGGCGATTCATCGCTGCTTGTTTCTACTTTATCGGTTTGGATAGTGTAATTGTATAAATCGTAGTAAGTCACTTTGAAATTCAAGGTATCAGTGCAACCTGCTTTTGAATAACCAATTACGGTATAATCGCCGGCTCTTTTTATCAACATACTATCTACTACCGATCCATCGCTCCAACGATAGGTATATGCCCCTGACGCCCGCAGCACCATGGAATCTCCCTCACACATGACAGGATCTTTATCCAAACTTATAACCGGCGATGCTTCAACTGTAATGATTTCTGTAAAAATGCTCGTACAGATAGAATTTTTCAGAGCCAGCTTCACAGTGTGATTACCTAAAGTTGTGAAAGTATGCATCGGATTTTTCAATGTCGAGCTTACCCCATCTCCAAAATCCCATGCATAGCTGTATGTTTCTTTATCAACAGGCGCAAGCGCATTGTATTGGTAGCTATGCGCATTACAATCTACCAATTGGTAATCAATGCCAATAGTTGGGATATCTACCTTAAATGTATAATTACCGACACATCCCAATGCATCCACTACATCGATAATCACCATGCTATTTTGAGCGGTTTGCATAATTTCATTATTAACACCACTTATCTTTCCACTCGACCATGTTAGAGTATAGGGTGGTACACCACCACTAACTTTAGCTGTAGAAATCTTAGAAAAAATCTGTGTTGCACAATCAAAATCGGGCACCGTATTTACTGCGATTGTTATTGGTGCCGGTCTGGTTACAATGTACTGGGCTGTTTGCACACAGGTATTTACATCGGTAACAGTCACCAAATAATTGCCCGCTGTGAGATTGCTCAAATCTTCCGTTTTAGCACCATTAGACCATGAATAATTATAGGGTGGAGTACCGCCTGTGACTATTAAATCTATTGCACCACTTTTTGTATTATTACAATTTAGCGCATGTGTCACATTTGCCGAAAGAACTATTGGTTGAGGTTCAATAATTACAAAGGTTTTATTGATAATACAAGGGCTACCATCATTAATAGTAACCGTATAAGTGCCCGGACCTAAATTATTACGCGTAGCTCCTGAAGTTGACCCATCCGACCATAGCAATTTTGACAGTTTACTATCTCCAATATAATTCAAGGTTATACTTCCGTTATGCGCACCAAAACAAGATATCTGTTTTACAACCGGTGTAATTTTAAAAATGGGAGCTTCAGGGATAGTCACCTTGATACTTTTTGAACAACTTAAGGCATCGATAACTGTCACGATATAATCTCCTGCCGATAAATTATCCTGCAACTCACCGGTAGCCAGATTATTCCACTGGGTCTGATAAGGCGGCACACCACCTGTAACCTCTATCTTAATAGAGCCATTATTAGCTCCATAACAGCTAATCGGATTGGTAGTCGCTTTAATTATCAGTTCAGTCTGTTGGGTTATGGTCACGGTGAAACTTAATTCACACCCCTGTTTATCCGTCACTTTCAAATTATAAGTCCCGGCAAAGAGCTGCGATAAATTCTGACTTGCACTCGTGAATCCTTTTGGTCCTGTCCAGGCATATTTATAATCAAAAACACCGGGCGTTATCTCTATTTTTGTTCCTCCTTGAACAGACACCGAAACGGCACCGGTAGAATCGCCAAAGCAAAGCACATCCGTTTTAGAAATCAAATCAATCTTCAACAGTTTCGGCTCTGTAATCGTAAACGCAAGTGTTTTTGGACCACAATTATTTGCATCACTAACTGTTACTAAATAGCTGCCCGGACTTAAATTCGAAATATCTTCGGTAGTAGCATACGCCACATTATCTTTCGTCCATGCGTAAGTATAAGCACCTGTCCCACCGGTTACAGAAATGGCAATTTCGCCATTGGCAGCACCAAAACATGAGACATTTCGATTGATATCTGCTGTAAGTTTAATTTCTTCCGGCTCAATGATGGTATAGGTCTTTGTAAAAGGCAGACTATTACCACTATCTGTTATTTTCAATGTATAATCACCTTGTGGTAGGCCTGAAAGAGAAGTCGCTGCAGATGTAAATCCGTTTGGCCCTGTCCACAAAACAGTGTAAGGAGGAATTCCTCCTTCGATATTCGTTGTGATACTACCGTCAATTTCTCCGAAGCAACTTATATTCTTAACTATTCCATTAGGAATCAGCAAGGGTCTCACCTCTACTACAACTTTAAAATCGGCACCGGGGCATCCCCCGTTCTGAGGAGTAACCGTATAGGTAACAGTGCCTGTTGTTCTTGTAACATTGTCCAGCAACTGACTTATACTTGTTTGACCAAGCGATTGTGCGGTAGCACCCATAATAGAATTAGCAGGCACAACAACCGGCGCTGTCCAGGTGTAAGTTGTACCACCTGGAACAGTATCAGTAGCATTATCAATTGGCTGTACCGAGAAACTGGTACCACTACCAATCAATGTAGTGAAAGAAGAAATAACCGGATATTGTTGAATAGTTACCTTAGCGATATTAGACGTCAACACACTACAGCCACCGGTTGGGTAAGTAATAATACAATAATAGTACGTAGTTCCTGCCACAGCATACGGCGGATTGTAAGTAGCAGAAGTCGCACCGGAAATAACACTCCCTGAAATATCATTTGTCGTACTAGAGTACCATTGATACTGAGGTGCTCCTACTCCATTGATACAAACAACTGATAACTGAGTTGGCACTTCTTTTTTGCAAATAGTACTCGATAGCGGTTGAGTGACAATAGTAGGCACCAAGTTTACTATCACCTCTGCAAAATCACTTGTCACACTACAGGCTACCCCATTGGGCTGTGTTATCACGCAATAGTAATACACAGTACCAACAGTTGCAGTAGAAGGAGTATAAGTTGCATCTGTAGCACCGTTTATGCTGGTTCCTGTACCAGTACTATTTGCATTTCTATACCATTGATAAGCATAATCACCAATACCACCACTGGCTTTTACTTCAAGTATGGCAGCAGGAGAATTCTGACATAAGGTTTGAGAAGCAATCGGTTGCAGAGTCACTATCGGATCCGGCACTACATTGACCTCCGCTACCGCACTCTTGGTAGATCCGCAACCAACGCCATCTAAATTTACAACTGCATAATAATAAAATTTACCGGGGCTTGTAAAAACCGACGGCGTATAAGATGCAGCATTTGCACCGGCAATGGCGGAGCCTGAATTTGTATCATTACTTACATTTGAAAACCATTGATAAGAGGCAACACCTACCCCATCACGATATCCAACCATCAAAGGAGTTGGAATAGTTCCACCCACACATAAACTTTGTGTCGCCAATGGTTCCAAACTCATTGTAGGCAAAGCATTAATGGTTATGTTGGCTGCTGTAGAAACCAGGTGAGCACATCCACCCGACGAGAATGATACTTCACAATAATAATACTTTGTGCCAACTATATTTGATGATGGAGTGTAAGTAGACGAATTGGTCGACGGAATTGGCGTACCGGTACTAGTATCATCAACTCCATTACTATACCATTGGTAACTTGGCGTTCCGGTTGAGTTCTTAAATGCAACTGATAATGCCGGAAGGGCACCATCTTTACAAATAGAATTTGAAATTGGCTGTTCCGTAAATGCAGGTGACGGATTAACGATAATATTGAATATTACAGGTGCTCCGTTACAACCATTTAAGGTTGGAGTTACGGTAATAGTTGCAGTTGCTACAGCATTTCCATTATTTATTGCAAAAAAAGAAGGAATATCCCCAAAACCACTAGCCGCCAATCCGATAGTTGGATTACTATTTATCCAATTATAAGTAGTTGTCACAATATTTCCAGTAAAATGAATTGCATTCGTCAGAAATTCGCTGCACAATTCCTGAGTAGTAACTGCATCTACTGTTGGCGTTGGATTTACTCTAATTGTATATGTTTTTGGAGTTCCTTCGCAATCATTTGCTTTTGGGGTGACTGTTATAGTAGCAATGATTGGTAGTAATCCATTATTTATGGACGTAAAACCGGATATATTTCCTGTACCACTTGCCGCAAGTCCAATGACCGGAGCATCATTTGTCCATTCAAAACTAGTCCCAGCTACATTAGCTAATAAGAGAACACTTGTAACTTGCGTATTATTGCAGATAATAATATCACCTAACGAAGTGGTTATTATCGGACGCGGATTTACGGTTATTGTAAACTGCTTAGTAACACCCACACAGCCATTAGCTTTCGGAGTCACTGTTATAGTTGCAATAATGGGTGAATTGGTAGAATTAGTAGTTGTAAACGAAAGTAGTCTATCTGTTCCTGATGAAACAAGCCCAATATTTGTGTTATCACAAGTCCAATCAAATAATGAACCGGCCACATCACCTGCAAAATCAATTTGTGTACTCGCCTCACCGGCACAATAAACCCTGTCGCTAACATTATTCACCGTTGGAGTTGGATTCACCGTAACAACTACATCGAAAGGTACACCTGCACAGCTACCGGACATTGGAGTTACCGAGTAGGTCGCTGTAGCTATAGCCGAACTGACATTTGTCAATGTTCCGCCAATGACTGACTGAGTAATTGACTGTGCCGTTCCACCTGTAATTGCTCCGGGCGTATTAATGGTTGGTGCACTCCAGGTATAGGTAGTTCCCGTTGGAATAATATTTCCAGTCCCTGCTATAGGTGTAACACTAAATGTTTCTCCACTACAAATAGCAGTACTGATGGTTCCTATCGTTGCGTTTGGATTAACAGTAATGGTATGTACCGATTTAGGACCTACACAACCTGTTCCATCGGTCAGTGTAGCAGTTGCCTCAAAAACAACATTAACAGGCGAAGAAGTTGTATTCACTAATGTTTGAGCAGGAATAGTATTTGTTGAGCCGTTGGTAACCGGCACTACAACTCCCGGCGAAGGCAACGCCTGCCAATTATAGGATACCGAGGCCGAAGCACTGGATAATGTCACCGCTGTTGTACTTTCTCCCGAGCAAACGGTTTGAGTTGGCGAAGAAAGCACTGTTTTGATAGTTGGATTGATAGTTATTGTAAATACTTTAGCAGTTCCGGTACATAAAACTCCACCATTTGTAAATGTTGGGATCACTTCAATAGTAGCAGTAATTGGATTTGCGGTTGAATTTGTGGCAACAAAAGCAGGAATATTTCCGGTACCACCTGCTGCTAATCCAATAGCTGTATTTGAATTCGTCCATGTACATACAGTACCTGCCACCGGAGTATCAAAAACGATGGCACCAACACCTACGCCATCACAAAACTCATTGTTGGGTAAAGACTGTACGCTTGGTGTAGGATTAGCAGTTATGAAAAACTTCTTCGGAATGCCCGAACATGAAACTCCACCGTTCGTAAATGTAGGAGTAACAGTAACAGTTGCTGTTTTTGGTGTATTGCCAGCATTAATTACTGCAAAGGCAGGAATATCACCTGAGCCACTTGCACCTAATCCTATACTCGGATCATTGTTGGTCCAGTTGCAGGTAGTTGTACCGCCAGTATTAAGAGTAGTAAAAAATATATTGCTTGTACTTCCGCCATTACAGATACTCTGATTATCTGGTTGTACTACCGCAGCAGTAGGATTTACTATTATCTTAAAAGTCTTAGGAGTTCCACTACAGGTTGGGTTACTGCTTACTAAATTAGGATTAGTAAACGTAGGAGTTACAGTAATGTTAGCTACCTGAACCGTGTTTGTATTGTTGACTAGTGCTATCGAACTAATATCACCATCACCAATGGCAGCAATACCAATAGTTGCATTATCGTTTGTCCATTTATAAACCGTACCCGATACTGTTCCACTAAATGAAATAGCGCCCGACTGATCACCGGCACACTTCACCAAACTTGTCACATCGGCTACCGTTGGAGTCGGATTAACAAATATCTCAAATGGGAATGGCACACCTGAGCAGATTCCATTCTGGGGAGTTACTATAACATTTGCAACTATTGGGGTTATTCCGGCATTAACCGGAGTAAATGTAGGCAGATTCCCTGTTCCATTTGCACCAAGTCCAATAGCTGTATTATCATTTACCCATGAAAAAGTAGCTGAAGATACATTCGAGACAAAAGGTGCAGCAGTAAACGAACTATTATTGCACAAGGATAATGGAACAAAAGGATGAACTTCCAGTTTGGGATAAACAGTTACCACCAACTCTTTAGTTACACCCGAACAACCATTGTTCATAGGGGTGATGGTATACTTTGCAGTCCCGTTAGTACTGGAAACATTGTCGAAAACCGTGGCCGATATAGTAGTACCGCTACCCGAAATTGGCGCTGAGGTAGTAGTTCCCATTGTGGTTGTAATTGTCCAATTAAAAGTAGTACCAGGCAGGCTTGAAGTCAAATTCAAAGCGGCAGTTCCCGTTCCGGAACAAATTGCCTGCGAAAAATCAGCGTTAGCATTCGTCAATACCGGGATCTCATTCAAGGTAAAAGTAACCGTCTTTTCATTATTCACCGCACAGTTTCCATTTACCTTTACCTTTAATGTATAGGTTTTAAACGAAGTAAATGTAATCTTTGGGAAAGCACTTGAGGAGCTTGTCCCAGCAGCATAGCTATAGTCTGCAGTAGTTACACCGGCACCTCCTACTGTCCACTCAAAACTTGCAGGAGCGTATGGAACCGGACTGTAAATCGGCTTTATCAAAGCAGTTGCCAGATCAAGAGTATAATTGGCAGGAGTAGCTGAGACACCTGTATTAACCGTACACTCTGACATTGCATCAGCATTTGCAGTCACAGTTGGATCGCCGTTTACCTCTATAGTGGTAGGCAGTGTGGAAGTAATAATTCCACAAGAGTTCGTCACGCTCAGTTTGACTAAATAAGTACCGGGTTGCGTAAATCTCACCTCTGGGTCTCTTGAACTGACACTCGTAGGACTAACGTAAACAAACCCCTCAGAAGTAGCGGGTGTGCTGGCATCAGGAGTAATCTCCCAACTATAAGCCGGAGTCTGGCACGCCAAACCAATGACATTTGTTGTATTGGTAAATTTAATGCTGGTGTTCGCACAAATTGGCGATGCAGAGGACATTGTAAAAGTAGGAACCGGAGTAGCTTCAACCTTAACGGTATGTGTTTTTTCTGTCATTTCCTGGCATAAGTCAGCATTTTGAGCCTCAAGCTTTATATCCCAACAGCCAAACGAGTTACCAATAACTGACACAGGAATAGTGAGATCATTTGTTGCAGCATCAATCCAGGTGTTATCTGTAACAGGGGTAAAACTCGTATCACCCGGCTTTTTATAAGACCAATAATAGACAGGAGTACTCAAGCAACTATTATTGCCATATCCCTCTATTAACGTTTTATTTACTGCCTTTATTGAAGCTGTTGCACATTGAATACCGGGGAGATCAAAACCGGCAACCGGAGCCTTGCTTGAATTTATATCTTTCTTTACACCACCACCATTTTGATAGTATTTGTTGCAATAGTCTTCATTAGCTTTACCTGAAGTGAAGGAAATTCCTTTATTGTAAAGCGTTTTCTCTATTAAGAATGTACTTTTCTCTCCACTACAAGAAACAGTTTCATATTTATGAGTTAATATTGGATGGCTCATCAACTCGGCATGGGTCAATTCAAGTGGGGGAGTTCCATCTCCATAATTAATCTTGTAGACAGAACCATAATAATTTCTACCGATTCCATCGTCATTCGTTTGAACCGTAAACGTGACATCTTGCCCTATACAAACATTCTCGTTGGTAGAGTTTGACAAACTGGTACCATTACCATGAAACAAAAAGACGACACTCGACACTGTCGATACAGTTCCATTTTTTTTTCTCTATCTCGAACACATAGGTACCAATACCAAGAGTTCCCGGTATTGAAAAAGTCGCGCCTGTTCGTACAATATCGACTGTATTACCTTTTAAAACATCAATCAGTTTTACATTATAGTCATATGAACTTTCGTAGCCGCAAATAGTAAGCGTTCTATTTCCTGCCGGATTAACCCCTTCCGTGCTACTGCCAACAGTGGCAGTGGCACTTCTTGTTAGCGACCCAAAAGTATAGTTTGAACCGGAGCAATCCATACAATTAAAGAAATTAGAATTAGAAGTTAGAGTTGAACTAGTGGAAGGTATTGCCCCAATACTTGGATCTGCACTAACAAGAAAAGGAACAGTTTCTGTAATCACCACTGGATCAGTACTCCTGATTCTCAATTTGTATGTTCCACCAGCTAAAGAAGTCGGCAAAACTCCATTTATAACAGGAGTATAAAATTCACTCAAGGTATTAAGAACCGTAGGACTATTCCATGTTCCACCAGCATCCGATAGTTCAAGAACAAAACGGTTAGACAATGTAAAAACTTCGGTAGGATTTATAATAACAGATACCCCCGACCCAGCCGTATAGGTGGCTACATTATTAAACCGAACAAGAGGGATGGTTGTTTGCGCTTGAAGGAAAGAAGAGAAAGAAAAAACAAAAAACAGTAGTAAAAAGAATCTGTTCTTATATAAAATAATATTGGTCAACCCCATAGCATTTGCAATTTATAAAAAAAAATGTAGAGAGAAACAAGTAAACCAACACGACACAAATTCAACTATAAAAACCGGACAGTTCTTATCACACGATTGTCTTCATCTCCCACATTATAGAATTTCGTTTTGGAGGCATCGCTTATATACAAAAGCAGATATTTACATTAAAAAGCAACGTAAAAGCAAAGCAACTAAAACTTCAAATCAACCCGATAAAAGATTGTTAATCATCTATAATATCCGTAAAATTACTATTATTTTCAATAAAATCTTTTATAAATATCTTATATAATATCAATAAAACAGGCAAATTCGCATCTTTACCGAAACGGCTACAGGCATTCAATTTTATTGCCACAAGGTCTGTAAAATATACTAATTATAAAAAATAGATGTGCCACGAGCAGTTAGAATAATAGCGACATTCCCAACTATAAAGAAGATTTTCGGAAACGAGATCCGGAGAAATAAGAATCTATTTTAGTGCGAGTTCGATACAATAACTGAATGTGAATTACAGATAAACAATGTTGCTAACTGAGTTCAAAAAAACGGGGCGTCCCTCTTATCGAAAAGGTACGCCCCGTTTCCTCAAAAGGAGCGTCCCTTTTTCTTAAGAGGGGCGTCCCTTTTCGATAATGCATTTGCCTATTATTCAAAAATAAAATAACACAGGGCTGATTCTAAAAAGAATCAGCCCTGTGTTATACAAATCAGTTATTATACAGTTACAATATCAATAATCACACATAATACAGCCGGAGTTTTTTCGTGGTCTGTAAATAATCATGATCTCATTGGTACCTACAGAACTTCGTCCTATTCCTCCAATATTATAATCGTAGCTATAACTCAAATGCAGCGTATTACTTAAATCGATTCCCACCAACGCTCCTATTTCTTTGCGCGTTCTGTAAAAAGCCCCTATCTGAAATTTATTTGTTTCCTTCGATGCATTAAAATAACTCATCACGTTTACTTCCATTTGGTACAAATTTCCATATTGCACACCCAAAACTCCGGCACCCATGTTGATAAAATTCTTTGTATTCTGACGATAAGTTCCATAAATCAGGTTCGTGCTCGTAAATTGATTATTTATATTGTTGAACAACGAAAGCAAATTCTGACTGGCAGCTCCGAATCGCCATCTCTCGGAAGCTAACTCCACACCAAGATCCGAATTGAAATTACTTTCATTTATCAGTTTAGAAAAAGCTGTGGGATCGTAAGCCGTTGGAAGCACCACTTTGTTCATATCGTAACTCAAGCTCTGAAAACTTGCAGCAATTCCCATATGTAGTCTCCAATCTCTGTTTAGCCACATGGCATAAGCATAGGTAAGATCGACATCAGTTCCCAAAGTATACCCGGCCTTATCCTGCATTACTTTTAGACCAACCTGCGATTTATATTTTTTAATGTAGGTGGTGGCCGTTGCAAACATCGTGGTCGGTGCTCCCGGAAAGTTCAGCCACTGCTTGCGACCCGACATCGTAAACTCAGCCATACAGTTATCCGTAACCGAAGCGGGACTCAGGTAATAGGTACTTTCAGTCCAATTATTGATTCTCATGTTCGATTGCGCAAACAAACCAAGACTCGTAAGAATAAATGCTATAATGGTTAAGTTCTTTTTCATATTTCCTCAATTATCGAACAACCATTACGTAACCATCCTTAAACTTAGCACCGGTCTCTGTAACATAATCCATCACATAATAATAGGTATCCTTCGACACAAGCTGTCCCTTATACGTTCCATCCCAGCCCTTATCACCTTCATAAACAAGAATTCCGTTTCGGTTATACACTTTCAGGTTCCAACCCGGCATAAACACATCATTAATACCATCACCGTTTGGAGTAAAGGTATTCGCCAATGAATTATTCACCACCCACATTCGTTTGGTAGCCGTTTCTGTACAACCGTATGGATTCGTCACACTTAATTTTATCTCAATAACGCCATCCTTTACTATGTTGTACGCATGGCTTATATTATTACCATTGCCAAAAGTCCCATCTCCAAAATCCCATGAGTATTGCGAAGGTGTCGTTTCTTGCGTCCACATCTTCAATGGTTTTCCATCTAATGTCAATTCATTTCTATCCGTTTCAATAACATAATTATACATATCGGTAAGCACCGTAAAATTCAAAGTATCAGTGCAACCATTCGGAGACGTACAGATCACACTGTAGTCACCTTGTTGTTTAATCACCAGACTATCTTTAGTGCTATAATTACTCCACAGTTTAGTAAAAGTGCCACCTATTACTCTTTGAGTAACAGAATCGCCTTCACAGAGTCGAACGGTATTGCCCAGGGATAAACGAGCCAATGGTTCAACCACCACGGTTCTTCTGTAAACAATAGCCGGACACGCAGCACTCGACATGGTCAAGATCACATTATACGTTCCGGGGTTGGCATAAGAATGCTGCACCTTTTGATTGGTCGAGCTTGTTCCATCACCGAAATCCCAATTATAACTATAGAACTGACCGTTGGCATTTGGATCAATAGCCGTAAATTCCCACATAAAACGTCTGCAATCCATCAACACACTTTGCAACTCCGGTTTCACCACGTCCAGATTATAGGTATAATCCGCCTGACAGCCTTTTGCATCCGATACATGAAGATTTACCGTTCCACTCTGGTTCGTAGTCATTATTTCATTCAATGCACCGCTGGCAGCACCTCTCGACCAGGTAAGCAAGTAAG
This sequence comes from Paludibacteraceae bacterium, assembly GCA_942493025.1. Classification (GTDB taxonomy): domain Bacteria; phylum Bacteroidota; class Bacteroidia; order Bacteroidales; family Paludibacteraceae; genus Paludibacter. Next base: position 106,052 of record OW818663.1, on the reverse strand, counting down.
GAGCAAAACCTCCCGTAACGGTTGCCACCGATCGTTTGTAGGCAGTTTGAGAAGCACAGTCAAATTCATCCGTAAAATTCACATTTATAGTGATGGGTAGCGGTTGGATAATGGTAAAAGGCAAGGATAGTACACATCCATTTGCATCCGATACAGTAACAGTATAATTGGCGGCAGGAACATTTACCAAATCCTGCGTAGTGGCAGTATTCGACCATGCATAACTGTAAGGCGGCGTACCTCCCGAAGGGGTAATGTCTATGGTTCCTACCGTTGGATTTACACAATCATAAACCTGAGAAACATTCGAGGTTACCACCAGAGGCGAAGCAGGTTGAGTGATGGTAAAAGAGGAAGTTTTAGGAATACATATATTCGGATCCGAAACCGTAACTACATACACCCCGGGACTTAACCCTACCAAATGACCGGTATTACCCGGATAAGGGTTTCCGTTCCATGTCCATGAATAAGTAGTAGCTGAACCACCGATGGCTACCATATCTATTTCACCATTGGCAGCTCCAAAACATTTTATATCGTTTTCGAAATTTGTAGTAAGCGTTACGTCGGTTGGTTCGGTGACAGTATAGTTTCTGGTCGTCGTACAATTTAAAGCATCGGTAACTATTAAAACATAATTTCCGGGGAGAAGCGGGGCAATAGTTGAATTAGTTGATGTGAATCCGGCCGGACCCGTCCAGGCTATACTTAAGGGACTCGAACCGCCTGTAACAAAAGTAGTAATAGAGGCATCGTTTTGGCCAAAACAAGACCTTGGTGTCACAGTAGTAGCAACATTTATAGCAGGGAAAACGGTAACCACCACATCGAATGTCGCTCCCGGGCAACCTCCCGGAGCTGTAGGTGTTACCACATAAGTAACCGTTGCATTTGTGAGACCTGAATTAGTAAGTGTTTGGCTTATATTACCCACAGCAGAACCTTGATTCGTTTGCCCGGTCACAGCACCGGTTGTAGCACCTATCGTCCAGGTATAAGTAGTTCCTAGAGGTATAATATCAGGTACCGGAGTTGGTGTAACTGTAAAAGCATCTCCACTACAAATAGAAGCTGATTTATTCGAAATGACCGGATACTTATTTACTGTTATTTTTGCAAAATTAGTAAGAATTGAAGAACATATTCCCGAGAAAGTCATCTCGCAATAATAATACAATGTACCCGGAGTATTTGCCGGCACACAGGTTGGGGTTGAGTTTAATAGATCAACAGCTCCAACGGTAGAAGGGATTGTATTCGTAAACCATTTATAAGTCGGTACACCTGCACCACCCGTAACAGTTACAACCAAAGGAATGGTTGGTTGCCCTTCGCAATAAATCGTATCAGCCAACGGTGTAACAACCGGTGCTGCAACTACATCTATCAGAGCTGTTGCGCTTGTGGCATTACAACTGAGTTCGGGTTGTCCCACTTCACAATAATAGTAATGTGGACCCGGAACGGTTGTAGGAGGAATATAGGTTGCGCCGGTCGCGCCGGTTATCAGCGTGCCAAGGAAATTATTATTCACCGTATTACTGTACCATTGATATGTGTAAGATGTACCAACACCTCCCGATGCGGTAACATTCAAAGCAATAGGTGTAACATTCTGGCAAATCGTTTGCGCCGGTGGAGTAGGATTGCTAACAATCGGATCGGGCACAACAACAATAGTAGCAGGATCGCTTCTTAACAAGCCACAGCCACTACCTGCAAAATAAACTTCAACATAATAATAGTGAGTACCTGTCGACCCAAATACAGGGGGGGTATAGGTCGCAACTTGCCCACCGGCAGGAATAGCTACTCCACCGACATTTGAATTAGTTGCATTTTCGAACCATTGATAAGTAACAGCACCGGCCCCACCGGTATAGACTAGCGACAATGGAGACGAAATTGTCCCTCCCATACAGATAGTCTGTGTTATTTTAGGTTGTGTAGAAATAGCAGGAATAGCATTAACCCTTACGGTCGCCGTATTCGAAGTGATGGTGGTACAAACTCCTGGAATTGTCAATACGCAATAATAATAAACCGTACCAATACTGGAACCGGATGGATTGTATGTAGCTGAGTTAGCTGCACCTATTGGAGTACCACCTGCCGTGCTATTCATTGCATTCGAGAACCATTGATAAGAACTTACAGTCCCGGCATAACCAACTGTCAACGGATTTGGAGTTCCAAACTGGCAAACATCACTTCCTATCGGTTGGGAACTTAGTAGCGGCTGCGGGGTCACATTTATTGTATAATTTACAGTAATTCCCGCACAGTTACCCATCCACGGTGTTACACTATAAATCACAGTTCCCGGCAGCGGATTAGTTGTTGTGATAATTTGGGTTGGCAGATTACCTGTACCGGAAGGTGTAAAGCCGGTAACTCCGGGCGTAGCCACAGCCGACCAGGTAAACGTAGCCGTTGGTATATCTGAAGTAAAAGTCACCGGACTAGTTGGAAAGCCCGAACAAACATTTTGCGATAAGATGATAGGAGTGGTTAGTACCGGAACTACATTCACCTTAAACGTTTTTATAGCTTGCGCAGAAATACCGCAATTATTGGAGACCGTCAATTTTACGGTATACGTTCCGGGTGTAGAATAATTCACCACACCGGGTATAGCTGCCGTTGAAGTAGCCGGTATACCCCCGGGAAACTCCCATTGATAAGTTAGCACTTCGGTTGCAGGTGCACAGCTATTGACAAGTGCACTGGGAGTAACAGCAGCAGGACTACATTGGTCAGGAATATCATTTATGGTTACTGTTGGGGGTGATTTTACAATTACATCCTGCATCGCACTCAGCACCTGCCCACACGTATTGGTCATTGCCAGAGTAATATGATACGTTCCCGGACTATTGAAATCAAAAGTGGCAGCCGGTGTTGTGTCATTAACCACAGTATAACTGGAAGAAGCCCCGCAATAACCGGCTGTGTAAGCAACCGACCATTGGTAGCGCGGTACAGTACATTTATTGGTCAAATCGGTGGTACTGCTTGCAGTCACTCTCATCGGATTACAACCCTGGTTCTGTGGCAATGAAAAAGTAGGAACTAAAGGAGCTTCAACACAAACAACTTTATCTATGCTGTAACTACTGCAACTATTGCCTATCGTATACGTGATGGTATACGTTCCGGGCAAAGAGAACTGAGGACATATTTCGTCTGAACCGGGTGTCCAAAGTGCAGGATCGGACGAACCATTTCTATTGCCCAATACGCCACTTGATAAGGTAACACCCACAGATGGAGAAATTGTCCAATATGATTTTGGATCTTCACAACCGGCAGCCGTTACAATTATACCACCTTTGGATGTATTTCGAACACATACCGGCGAATTGGTACAGGTAATCGGCTTAGACAATTCGCACTCAGCCGTTAATGGCGACGAAATATACAATGGTACAACATGCGACTCGGAGCTTCCGCTAACGTTTTGGGCTACAATCTTGGCATAAAATGAATTAATGATATTGTAACTTGTAATACCACACGATGACATTTTGAATGAATGAACGATGGCGGACGGCGGCGGATGATTCAGAATAGTATCTGGAGAGCCATCATTAAAAGAAACTGTATAAGTTGTACCCGGCGGGTTATTTCGGGTTCCCGAAATAGGGAATACCACCGGCCCCGGCTTACAAGGGTCAATTTTAGCGGGTTCACCCAATATTACCGTTGGCTTTAGTCCTACAAAAACAATAAAGGGCTGAACAGTGGTACAACCGTTAACACCACCTTCAATGGTGTAGAGAGCAGTCCACGTTCCTATCGGGTAGGTATGGTTCAATGTTGTCCATTTCGTCCCCGAGAAGTTGGGACTTCCATCACCCCAGTTGATGCTATACTTTGTATTGGAGCCAATAGTAGATGAACTATTGGTAAACGTAAATACCTGTGGAGCATTGGTATTTATCTGGAATGCGGGCATTCCATTTACTGTGGCGCCTGAACCTGTCCCGGTTAATGTTGCGTCAGGGGCTGTTAGCACGGTAACCGGCTTCACAACCTGAGTTGTTTCAAGCGTTATGGTGTCGGTAATGGTAAGCGTAACATTAAATGTTTGAGAAGCTAATGCGTTTGTTACCGTAAATTTGTGAGTTGGATTCCGAACTGTAGATGTGAACGTATCTCCAAAATCCCAAGAGTAGGAATAAGGAGCTGTGGGCGAAGTGCTGGCAGTAAATTGAACGTGGTTACTGGAACATTGTCGGTCTAAAAATGTAAAACTGCCACTGGGAGGTGTATTTGCAGAAAGAGCTGCATTATTCGCCTTTAGCGCTTGTTCATTTCTATTTTCAGAATTAATGTATTCGGCTTTGTATAAACTATTTGCAGAAGCAAGGGTTTCGCGAGTTAACGAGAAAAACAGTAACAGAAATACGAACTTGAGTATCGTTTTCATAAGTTGTATTTATTTAGAGAACTAAGAAACAAGCCGTATATTCACAACTTGCCGTATTAATCACGCCAATACTACATGGCATGTCGTAAACATTCTGATAATAAAAACAAAAATACTACTTTCTTTTTAAACAATAATAAAAAAAACTTCATTTATTTACATAATTTCCCCACTTCCAATGCAAATCCTCGAATTCTGATCATAAATAACTCCAAACTGACCAGGTGCAATGCCTTGCAGTTTCTGACTCGAAACGATACGGAAATCATTACCTACGCGTAACAACTTACCGGGTGTAAACTCCGGAGTATGACGAATTTTAAAATTCACATCAATTTCATTCAATGTGTTGCCCCATGGATTCTCGGTGATAAAATGAAAGTCACGCATCGAAAATTCATTTCCATATTGCGTTTCAACTTCAAATCCTTTCGAAACATACACGATATTGGCTGCCACGTCTTTTTTAATTACATACCACGGACCTCCCGAAAGACCAAGTCCTTTTCGCTGCCCCACGGTATGAAACCAGTATCCATTGTGCTTTCCAAGAATCTTACCGGTTTCAAATTCAACAATCGGTCCGGTTTTCTCGCCTAAATATCGTTTAATAAAATCATTGTAATTCACCTTGCCTAGAAAACAAATCCCCTGACTGTCCTGACGCTTAGCACTGGGCAAACCTGCCTTTTCGGCAATTGTACGCACCTCCCCTTTCATAAAATTGCCAACAGGAAACATCAGTTTCGAAATTTGCAAAGCATCAATCTGTGCCAAAAAATCAGTTTGATCTTTCAATGGGTCCTTAGCTGTCGACAAGTATACTTTTCCATCAATTTCGGTGGTAGAGGCATAATGTCCCGTAGCAGTTTTATCAAAGTCCTTACCTACCCTCTGTTCAAAAACCCCGAATTTTATCAACTTGTTGCACATCACATCAGGATTAGGTGTCAGGCCCTGCTTTACTTTATCAATGGTATAGGCCACCACATTATCCCAATAATCCTTATGCAAGTCGACGACCTCTAACTTGCAGCCATATTTACGTGCAATAAGCGATGCCATTTCTATATCTTCTTCGGATGTACAATGCAATAATTCATCATCATCCATTCCTATTTTAATATAGAACAAAGTCTGATCGTACCCTGCTTCTTTCAGCAGATGAACCACTACAGAGCTATCCACTCCACCCGATAATAAAGTTGCTATTTTCATTTAGTTATATCATTATTCAGTACTATTTGTCTTTTATCAATTGATAAATTACACTTACACCGAACTAAACTTGTCAGTAAAAAAAACGCTTTTGCTCATTCAAAAGCACATTAAATATAATACTCTGCCATGTCTACAATACCGGCACGCATGGCGTACTTCGTAGCTTCATGTACATTATTCACCTCAATTTTTCTAAATATATTCTTTCGGTGCGTCATAATAGTATGCGCACTCACAAATCTCTGATTAGCAATTTCTTTTGTTGTTTTACCTAAAGCCATTTCTTTCAGAATTTCTTGTTCGGTAGTGGTCAGGAGATGCTTAGGCGATTGATTTTGAGTATTTTTCGAATTATCAAGTAATAAGTTACTTACATAATTACAAATAAACCGATTACCCTTAAATGCCTCTTTAAATGCAGAAGTTAACTCGTCGATACTACAATCTTTCATCAGCACGCTAAACGATTGCGTATTATAAAGTAATGTTCTCAAAAATTCATCGCTCAATTCGTCAGAAAAAAGGATCCAATCTACTTTATCAAAGCGTTCCTGAAGTATCAATAGTTCATTTACACTTCGGAAATCGAAAAGCGTATAATCTATAACCACTAAGGATTGAGGATATTTCGCTATCAAACCCAGCAACTCACCTTTCTCTGTAGCCTCGCTAAATTCATCAATACCAAAAGTCCGGTGAAGTATATATTGACAACCGGCTTTCGTTATATCCTGGTTATCGGCTAGAATGATATTTCTCATACTTTTATAAACTAAAAAAAGTGACAAAACACTTCGGTGTGAAATTCAAACAAAAAAAATAAATAGTCGAAACAATAAAGTTGGTGCAAAGTTACAGTTTTATAGTCAAATAGATATAATTGAATTAAAAAAAAGACGACACTAAGTCGTCTTTTTATATTTACATTTTAAACTGGAAGATACATTCTGAATTAGTATTCCCAAAGATCTTGTTCAAAATTCATTATCTCGGTTTCAATTCTCGATTGCTCCTTCTTAATTTTAATCGGATCAACAACATATTCCAACAACATACGATTATACATATTACTGTCACCTAAAAGGTAGCTCGAATATAGTTTTTGTGCAAAAAACTCATCGTAAGTCATACGTTCACTTTCATTACCATTGGGGATTAAAATTTGTTTGGCCAGATACGGACGAAGTTCATCAAACGCAAACCAGCACAAAACAGAGCCACGGAAGTATTGCATAGATTCCTTTGATTCCATATTATCCGGATGTAATGCATACAAAGGAGCAATTGCAATAACTTTAGAATAAAGACGAGATGTATGTTTATCAAAGAAAACAATTTCCTGAATCAAGAACTTCAATTGATTTTTTACATAGGTGATGTATTTATCATTTTGAAACGTACTTTGTTTTGTAATCGTATCGACCTGAATCAAGTTATTATCCATCTCATTATCAAACGCAAAAGCTTTTGATAAATCTTCACCCTGAAGCACATTCGTGAACGATGGTCTCAAATCTCTTGGATCTTTACTATACACATTCACACCATTACATACGGCATCAAGCATAAGTTTAAATAAACTTTTGTACTCATCATTTGCACGTAGTGGAAAGTAAAGTTGATAGTTTTGCTTTTCGCGCATATCAATGACACGATAAACAATGCGCGACCAAACAATATCATCGGCTCTATGATTTACAACGGCTATAGTATCTGCCAATGCATCCATTTCGGCTGTTTGTATGCGCACAGCTCCTTTAGAATCGAAAAAAGGTACTTGATTTACTTGTGCTGTTACCAAATTGGAAACAAAAAACAAGGAAATGGTCAAAGAAACAATCAAATATTTTTTCATATCATTTTACTCTTAATGTGTTCAACTATAACTTATAATTAAATTTGAATTTGAATCATGCCCAGACTCCTGACTTTTCCATCAGGACCAACAGCTTTTATATTTTTCAATGTTAAGACATCGCCACCCTCAAGCTTTTCAATATCCGACAATTGTCTTGCATTGAAACGCGAGCCATTCACACTAACCGAACCGAAGATCGTAAGCATTGTAAATGAAGTTACGGTAAAGTTGGCTTTAACAAGCTCATCTTGTCCATAACTGGCTATTAACGCACAACCTGATCGAAGCACTCTTTTTGTCAATGTTCCTTCTTGTATCAAACGGGTAACACCACCTGCATCGGCATATTGCAAATACGATGTTGGATTTGGCAGGTATTTAACCCTATATATTCCTCCACCCATCGGTAAAATTTTACCATCAATCTTAGCCGACACAGAAATTCTTATTTCACCGTCCTGTGTAGCTCTGATATTATATCGTCCACCTGTAATTTTTTGAGCAGTACCACCTGCTACTGCTACAGATACATTCTCTGCTGCAACACCGGGTACAGAAATACTCAATATATTATCAATTCCACGATAAACCACATTCAATGCTTCGTTCGAAAGGGTTGCTGATGGTTCACCAACGATATAGTCACTTTTAAACGGATAAGAACGCACCATTCCATCATTACCGGTCATCTTAATCATACCTGAATAAGTAAATAGACCGGACTTACCACAATTAACCTCGTACATACCTCTGTTGATGGCTGAACCACCTACAAAATACTGAGGCGTTTTGGTAGAGTCTACTGCCGAAAGTACAATTTGAGCACTATACTTACCACCACGAATAACATAGCGTGTATTCGGAACTACCAAAGCAGTGATTTTATTCACACGAAAATCGGTGGCATCGGTTTGACTTTTCAAGAACTGAACAATTTCGGCTTCAGAAGCTCTTACGTCACTTTGATATTTCGTCAAGATAGTCACAACAGCCGAGACAGGCATCATTTCGAACATAGCATCTTGCCATGGTTTTCCATCTTTTGATTTATCGGTCGAAAAAATGGAACGATACATAGCTTGTTTTGTCGGGTTATCTTTCGATAAACCCGCTAAAAATTCGCGATACGCTTCTATCTTCTTTTTTAAAACCTTTCCATTTCCCTGAACAATAGCGTACTGACCAGCCATATCCAGATTATCTTTCGCCTTTATTTGCTTTACATAAGCACTATCATTGGCGTCATCTTTATCTGCCAGTTTAATAATCCCAACCTTAAAGCCTTCAATATAATTATAAAGCTCTGTCGATTTTTGCTGTACTTCTTTAGCTCTTGTCAACCATTCACGCACTTTCTCCGGATTCTTATTGTATAGATCCTGAAAATCATCATATATTGCTTTATTCCTAAGTTCCGAAGAGGCGATAGTAGTATGTAAACTATTGTCCACCATCGAAAACCCTTCTAAGATTTCGCTTGATACATTCAGAGCCAACATTGCTGTCAGTACTAAATACATCATACCAATCATTTTTTGTCTGGGCGTTTCTGGACAATTTTTTGCTCCACTCATTGATATTAATTTTTAAGTATTAGTTTGGAATTAATTCAATGCGTTAAGCATATTTCCGTACACATGATTTAAATCAGCAACTTGTTTTGCGAGTTTTACCGTACCTGTTTTGTAGCTTTCGGTTCCTTCAGCTGCAACAGTAGTTGCCACTTTCATCTTTTGAACTTCAGTTGTAATTAGATCCAACTCATCGGTTACAGTTCGTACGCGTTGCGTTTGTTGCGTCAAGCCTTCGGATTGTGCTTGTATGTTTTTTAATTGTATCTCGTAAATTGAATTAATAGAAGAAAGATGTTTGTTGATTTCTTCTACTTTTCCGGCGTACTGTTTTGTATTTTTTTCAACAGATTCCATTCCGGCAGTAATGCCCTGGTAAGAATTTGTCAAAGAACCGGCTGCTACATTCAAATTTTCTTGTGACTTGATAAACTGGCCGGTAGCTTGCGAAGCACCATCAATATTCTTTACAAGCTGATCAGTCGCACCTAAAATATTCGTCAATCCGGCAAATTGTTGAGATGTCTGAGTCAGGTTCTTAATGCTTTCAGAAAGTTTCTTTACATCGTCATCGTTGATGGTTTCTGTATAGTTCAAACCTACAGCTCTGTTTGGAGATTTTGCAATTGCAGTCGATTCGTTTTTGGTAGCAATAGCTTCACCATCGAAGTCATACACTTTTTCCCAGTCGTATTCTTTATGTGGCTGGTCGAATACTCCCAACGCAAACAAGAAAGCCTCAACACACATACCGGTACCCAACATATAACCCGAGCCAGGCAAGTGTAAAATTTTAAACATTGCACCCAAAATAACTACTGCAGCTCCCAAACTATAGGCAGCACCCAATAATCGTTTAGTTTCCGGCTTATTCCACCAAATATCGAATTTTGATTGATTTTCTGACATAATACTTTTGTTAATAATTAGAATTAAATTATCCTTATATTATTCACCATTGTACGAACGCACACAACGGAACCCGATATAAGGACGACTTTCATTTTGGTACTCATAGCTTTTCACACCACATTGCAGGAAGTAAGCAATATCTTTCCACGAACCTCCTTTAATCACTTTACGTTTCAAAACATCGCTATCGCTGTTTTTTGCACTATACTGAAAGTTTGGATTCATATCCATCACCAGTGTGCTACCTGAAACATTGTATGCCGATGAAGTCCATTCCGCAACATTACCTGCCATATCGAACAAACCATAATCATTTGGATAGAACGAAGCAACCTTCATAGTTGTAGCACCGGTGTCGTCGGTATAACTACCACGCATCGGTTTGAAGTTAGCCAGGAAACAGCCTCTTCCATCCCGTACATAATTGCCACCCCAAGGATACAATCCTAAACGGCGACCACCACGCGCCGCATATTCCCATTCAGCTTCGGTTGGTAATCTGTAATCTTGTCCGCCCACAGCGTGTGCATTATTAAACAACTGAGTTCTCCATTGGCAAAATGCCTGACATTGTTCCCAGGTAACTCCAACCACCGGATAATTAGCAAATCCCGGGTGTGAAAAATACATGCGCATTTTAGGATCGTTATAGGAGAATTGGAAATCGCGCAACCACATAATGGTATCCGGATAAACATTCACTATTCGGGATGAAATCAAATCGCGGCGGGATATCAATTTACGTTCAATGGTCACATTTTTGATGATACCATTTTCGTCAACGTATGACGAGTCGACTCTTACTTTTGCATTGGCAGGGTAAGCTCCTGTATTAACATTGAATTTATTGCTTGGCAAAGCTGCCTGATCATAATTCAACCATTCATAAGTGTAACGCAATTTATTCGGGTTCATTTGTTTTTTTCCACCCAAAATTTTAGCACCATCATAGTAAAATGACTCCAACACTTCTTTTACTTCTTCATCTTTCGATTCCCATGGGCTTTTAGCACTCCAGTTCAAACGGGCAGATTCAGGACTTGTATCGTCGGTTTGATTTTTGAATTTCATTCGATATTCATCTTTTCCTGCCATTACGAGTGAACGTAAAGCGATAGAATCGCGAACCCAAACTACAAATTGCTTGTATTTATCATTAGTAATTTCTGTTTCATCCATCCAAAAGGCATCAACGGTTACATTGATGGATTTATCGTTGATTGCTCCAATGGCAGATTGGTCATTGGCTCCCATCATAAACGAACCTCTTTTTATAAATACCATTCCATATGGTTGAGCTTCATTAAACGACTGCTTTGCCCCCATACCTACTAACTCACCCGCTGGTTTGTTGCATGCAACAAAAAGGAATGTAAGTAAAATAATTGTCAGACTTTTTTTCATTCTAGTGCGATTTGTTATATTGTAATAAAAAAACTACGATCAGTTAATTAGGTTATCTGTAAACAAGCCCAAAGCTTATTTCACAATATCCTTATGCTTTTAAATTTGCTGGTACGCTTTCCCGAAACATAAGCAAAACTATAAATTAAAACAATTTCATGAGATCCGGAACTTGCAGTTATCACTTTTGAAGTTGGTAAATCGTAAGAATAACCTACTGATAATCCACCGAGTAAATTAACTCCTGCCAATAAAACGACTGCATCCTGCAATCTATAGGATAAGCCACCCCAGTATTTATTATCATATTCAACCCGTGCAGAAACATCGATCTGCATCGATCTAAAATCAGTTTTCAGTAAAGTGCTGGGTTTAAGCACATACAAGGGGTTACCTAGTTTATGGGAACTACCTCCGGTCAAATACATCGTCCCCAGCATATTAAGATTCGACTTATCGTCCAGTCTAACCGTTGGGTGATTCAAATGCGTAAACGATAAGCCTCCGTAATACTTGGGTGTCGAATAAAAAACACCGACACTCATATCCATACTCATACCTGCTACACTCGTTTGAGGTATGGAGGGATCGGAAGCTATATCTTTGTGATATTCACCAATATTGACAACATGATTAGCCACATTTACACTATCACCGTGAAACCCGACACTCACAAAACCAATGTCGGCACCCACGCTCAACAACCCTCCAAAAATTCGTTTTTTATAGGCATACTGTAACTGTGCAGACCGATTGGTAAATAATCCGACTCTATCGTTCAGAAACCGGAAACCGATTCCATTTTCACTCTTCCCTAACTTAAGTGGAGAATTAATGCTAAAAACGGTCGTTTGTCCTGCATTTGGGAATCCTACCCATTGAATTCGATGCTGACCGGTAATTTGAATCAGGTTATTCTCACCCACCGCTGCAGGATTAAATGAGGAATTGTGAAACATATATTGACTCAACTGAGCATCAAATTGAGAAAAAGCAGAGCCTATGCAAATGACGGAGAACAATATGCAAAAAAAGAGTCTTTTCATAGGTTTATACCGGCATTACATCTCACTCAAATCGCGTTTCACTGTTTTTTTTTGAAAGCGTAATAAATAAAACTTCAAATCAACAAAAAAATTGTATTACTTAAACTATTTTTTTATTGAAGTTCCATAAAATGATACAAATATTAACCTCAATGGAGGTTCAGTCAATTGGAAAAAATCTTAATATTCTTCTTCATTAAAGAAAAAGTCCTCTTTACTTGGATAATCAGGCCAAATATCTTCGATACATTCGTAGATTTCCCCCTCATCCTCAATCTCTTGTAAATTTTCAATCACCTCCAAAGGTGATCCTGAGCGCATAGCATAATCAATTAATTCATCTTTCGTGGCTGGCCACGGCGCATCCTCAATCTTAGAAGCTAATTCCAAAGTCCAATACATAATTAACGCAATTTTTTAAGTAAGTAAAATTTGTGTAGTTTCTTTCTAATATTCTGCAAAAATAAGAATTTTTTTTTAGAAATACTACTTTTTCCAACATATTTCTTTGCCATTCTCAAATATTGTTAAACTTCGTGATAAAGCAAAAAAATAGTCTGACAGCCTGTTAATATATACCAGGATGTGATTGTCCACCGGATATTCTTTATTCATATCAAATATCCTACGTTCAGCCCTCCTGGCCACGGTTCTGCAAACATGCCCCAAAGCACCTGAAGGAGAGCCGCCCGGAAGTATAAAAGCACTAAGCGGCGGCAGCGATGCATCCAACCGATCTATCTCAAGCTCAATACTTTCTATATCATCGTCCACCAAAACAGAAGCGCTATGAAAAGCCACTTTAGAAGTATCGGTTGCCAAATGAGAACCGACAGAAAACAGGAGGTTCTGAACTTTTCGCAAAAAGACAATATCCTCTTCGGGAATAGCATAAGTGGTGAGCAATCCGATAAATGAGTTTAACTCATCAACAGTGCCGTAAGCATCCAATCGTACATCGTTCTTAGCAACCCTGGTTCCACCGATGAGTCCTGTTTGGCCTTTGTCACCTGTCTTTGTATATAATTTCATATCATTAGTATTTAATTCATTCTCTAAAATATCGTCATAAGTTATCAATAACGCATTTTGTAGTGCATTTTGTTTACATCAGTATTAAAAAAAATGATACCCATTTGAAACAAATCGATGCTCGAGGTCACTCGTGGGTGATCCTTAATTGTTTGCCAGGCCAACTCCATATCGTCCGACCAGTGAATATCATCAATTATAACAATTGTATTTTTGTGAACGTTGGGCAAACATAAATCAAAGTATCGCAACACAGCACTTGACCTATGATTGGCATCGATAAAAACCATATCAAGTTGTGGCATAGAAGCCAACGCATTGGGCAAAGTAACATCAATATTGCCAACTACTAACTCAATCGTTTTCAGGTTCAGTTTTCTAAAATTCTCGGATGCAACAGCTGAAATTTGCGGACAACCTTCGAGCGTTACGCATTTCATTCGGGGGGATAAAGAACCAAGGTATGAAGTTGTTATACCCAAAGAAGTTCCTAACTCTAAAATATTCTCGGCCTTAATATAATGGGCAATTCGAAATAGCAATTGACTTTCGCGCGTTGATTTCAGCGATTTTTTAGCAATATAACTCACCGTTCTGGTTCGATTGATTCCTGTACCAAAATCAGTAATTTCCAAAACACGTTTATCCATTTTTAAACTCTCACGCAATCTTTCTATTGAATTAAAAACGTAAAACGGATGATTTTCCTGCAATACATACCGTGTAAACTGATACATAAAGGGAGAATGAACGCCATGCCCACCTGTATTTTTTGCTAAAATAAAATGTTTAAAGTACTTGTATATAAATGTAAATCGACCCATAAGTTAATTCGTAATTTGAGAGCAAATTTAAGAATAAAAGTTGGTATTACTAGCAAAATAGAAAATTGTTGCCACAGAAAGCACATTTTATAGAAAAAACGGCTAAAACCGGATCAAAATGAATCTTAAAACACGTGCGAAACAAACATACAGCAGAACTTTTGACGCATCCGATTGTTTTAGCCTTTATTCACATAGAATTATTCTTATTACTCAGAAATATCAAAAACAATAATGCAAGAAAACAACACCATCTCCCCTAGTATTTTGGCAAGCAGCAACAAGCAAGATGTCCAGAGCATTTCATTCGACTCATTTTTAAACGAATTTAAAGCTACCATCAAACGATTGTTTCGTGAAGAAAATGACATCAACCAACTAAGCGTTAAACGTGGAATAACTCCCGACATGCTTAGCCAGATAATGGACTGCAACCCACTTTCATTGAGTATTCCGGTTGAATTTGGCGGACGCGGAGGCACTGTGGCTGAGAACATGCAAATGCTATCAGCTGCTTCGTACGAATCGATGGCATTATCGCTTACACTGGGCATCAACAGCGCGCTCTTTATGCAACCTGTAGCAAAATACGGCCAACAGGAAGCAAAGAAAGAAGTTTTCGAAAGATTTTTGAATGCTCAAAACATGGGAGGACTGATGATAACCGAACCCGGATACGGTAGCGACGCACTGAATATGCAAAGCTCTTTTGTAGAAGAAAAAAATCATTATCACCTACGCGGCACAAAACACTGGGCTGGACTAACAGGACAGGCTGATTACTGGTTACTAACAGCACGGAAATTAACCGACAACGGAAATCTTCAACGTGATATCGATTTCTTTATCTGCGACAATACTGCACATGATCAGAAAATTGTAGTGGATGAATATTTCGAGAACCTTGGACTGTACCAAATTCCTTACGGACGCAATCTACTGGATGTAAAAATACCTAAAACACAAAGACTTATCCCCCACTCTACCGGGGTAAAAATGATGCTCGACTTATTGCACCGAAGCAGAATGCACTTCCCTGGCATGGGGCTTGGATTTATTAAACGAATGTTGGATGAAGCTATTGCTCATTGTCAACAACGACTGATAGGTGGAAAATCGCTGTTTACATATGATCAGGTACAACAACGACTGGCTCGTCTGCAAGCCGACTTTACAATTTGCTCCGCTTTAAGCATGAAAGGAAGCCAAATGGCCGACATCAAAAACGATTTAACGGCTTTAGGACTGGAAGCCAACATTATAAAAACAGTTACCACAGATTTAATGCAGGAATCTGCACAATCGCTCCTCACATTGGTTGGTGCTATCGGATATAAACTAAATCACATCGCAGGCCGCGGAACCGTTGACACCCGACCGTTTCAGATTTTTGAAGGATCAAATGATATTTTGTACAATCAGATTTCGGAATCGCTTACCAAATTAATGAAAACCGCTAAAGAAACAAATCTATACCGTTTTCTCTCGGAATTTAACCTGACAGAGCAAGCTTCCAAACACTTAAAAGAATTAATAAACTTCAATGTCGATTTACAAATTGCGCAACGAAAATCAGTAGAATTAGGAAAGTTGATGAGTAGAATCGTTTCTATGGATTTAGTAATCCAGCTGGGCGATGCCGGATTTCGTGCCGATTTGATTGATGGTGCCGTTTCGATGCTAAAACAAGAAATATCGAACCTTGTTAACGATTATTCATTCGTGCAGCGCACCTTAGTAGTTGAAAATTACGAAGACGGTGGTGCATGGAATAAATGTATCTAGTCAACCACTTGGTTCAAACAACAAGAGAGCTGCTTCACGCAATGTGTTGCAGCTCTCTTGTTGTATTATCAAAACCGGTATTGCTTATGTAAACAATGTTTTTACTTTTTCTAAATCTTCGGGCGTATCAATTCCCACCGTTTCAACGTCGGTATACCCCACTTTTATTCTGAAACCATTTTCCAACCAACGAAGTTGCTCCAACGACTCGGAGATTTCAAGAGGCGATTGTTCCAACAGGGTAAGCTGTCGCAACACATCAGCTCTATAGGCATAAATACCAACATGTTTCAGATATGAACCCAACGAAAGCCAATCGGCAGTTTCAGCACCACGCCGGAACGGAATAATGGAACGACTGAAATACATAGCCTCGTTGGATTTACTAACAACCAATTTCGGGCTATTGGGATTATTCAATGCCTCAAAGCCATCCTTTTCGGTAAACCGTTTGGCCAAAGTAGCAATTTCGATGTTACCCGTTTCAAAACAAGCTTTCAGTGTTTCTATCTGTTCAGGCTGAATAAAGGGCTCATCCCCCTGTACATTGATCACCACATCAAAAACTCCGGTCAGTTTGGAGTAGGCTTCATAGCAGCGATCCGTACCGCTTTTGTGCTGGTCGGAGGTCATTATAGCCTTGCCGCCAAAAGCCAGCACCGCATCAAAAATCCGTTGATCATCTGTAGCTACATACACGTCCGCGAGGACTTTCGAAACTTGTTCGTAAACTCGTTGAATCATGGTTTTTCCACCAATATCGACCAACGGTTTTCCCGGGAAACGCGTAGAAGCAAAACGTGCAGGAATAATTCCAACAAAGCGCATTATTATAATTTTAAAATGAATTTATAAACCTATGATAGTTTGAAATTATCAATAGACACCTCTTTATTCTTGAAAATTTTCTTTTTAACCATATCCACCCAATGTGCTGTACGCAGCATCAACAACACAATAATGGGGAATGCGGCTAAATTGAAACTCTGAATGGAAAGCGAGAATGTAATCAAGGTAGCTGCAAGCAAACCTAAATTTAGTATTCCACAAACAAACAATATTTTCCGCAAAGCTTTTACCCAAATGAGAAAAGCAACAATTATATTTAATGGATTTATCCACAAAATATTCAAATTAGAAGCCACCAAAGGATGTGTAGAAAACACCATTAAATAAAATGCAATTACACCCGCAACTCCGGTAATAAATAATAATATAGAATCGAAAATCTTATTGTGTTTTCTGTATTTTATATCCAACAAAGTTATCAGAATTCCTACAACCAAAAGAAACAATGACACTGTAAGAGGCTTCAACAAAAAATCGAAAAAAGAGGTGTGCGATTCAACAGGTTTTTTATCAATCAGCACAGTTGCACTTTTCTCAACCAGTTTCCTTGCTTTTCCATCCAGAGAAACGATTTCGGCTTCCTGAAAATCCGACATGAGCACTTCGGGCAGAAACTGGCTATTCTTTTGACTTGCAACAGCATCAGCATCAACCCCAAACAACAAGTCAATACCAAATTTAAGCCAGGTATCCGTACCCACATAATCTCCAATCCAACGTCTGAAAGTGGCAGGCTCGCTTGTTGGGTGATACCGTATATACCCATTAACAGAACTGGTAATTTTATCCCGTGGACGAGTGGAGCAATTGTCGAATACAAAATTATATCTGTACACCCTGTTTTGCGGCTCATAGTTTTCGAGCAGAGTAGCTACAAGGTTCTTCTTTTCGGTACTGTTTAAATTCAAAACCTGCTCCCAAACCATTGAATTTCGTTCGGCATATTCCGGCAAAAAATAGTTCGTTTCATAAATGCCCAGTTGATAATCGGTTTCACCCTTTATAAACTTATAGTAAAAATGTTCAGTTTCGAAACTAAAAATTCCATAATTAAAAATGACATCAACATTTTTAGTTTTATCTTTGACCCGAATAGCAGTGTGTCCAAATTTAGAGTAGACTTCCTCCCCCGGAGAACAAGTTATCAGACTTACCACAGCCGAGTCACTAATGGCTACTTGCTGAGCAGCTAATTTACTAAAGGAAAGCAATATACAAACGACTAAAAAGAATTGTTTCATAAACTTTTGGTGCTTTGGTTTATACAAAAGTAGTATATTTTTTCGATTAACGATGAAAAATGTATGTTTTTTTCGACTCAATTTCACTATTGGAAATTGCTATAATTATACCGATTTGACAGCAATTTTACTATTAAAAAAAATGTGCGACAGAAGATTGTAAGATTTTTTGCCACTTATTGTACCAAATAGGAAAAAAATCACTAAATTTGTGCTTTATAACATTGTTGTCAAACATATTTTTTACGAGTTTAATGGCAAAAAAAAATGTTTCCGAATTAAAACCGCTGGAGGAAATTCTATCAGTGTGGGACGTATTAACTCCCGACGAAAGACAATTTGTACGTAACAATTACACGGCTCATTTTTTTAAAAAAAATGAGATTATTCATTGCGAAGGCGATAAGCCGACTCACATGATGATATTAGCCAGTGGGAAATTAAAAGTGTATAAAGAGGGCGTTGGCAGTCGTTCTCAGATCATTCGCATGCTTAAGCCCGGCGAGCACTTTAGTTACCGTGCCATCATTGCAAATGATGGATACAGTACAAATGTAATGGCTTTTGAAGCCTCCACGGTTTACATGATTAAAGCCGACATATTTATTTCTATTCTTCGACACAATAATGCGTTCTGTTATCGGTTCTTAGAAGAAATAGCATCGGATCTTGCAGCATCGGATGCCCGCACTGTAAATCTTACTCAAAAACACATTCGGGGGAGACTGGCAGAAGCGCTGCTGCAGCTACACAAAAAATATGGCGTTGAAGAAGATGGTGCTACCATCAACATGTATTTGTCTCGCGAGGATTTAGCAAACCTGTCGAATATGACTACTTCCAATGCTATACGCACGCTCGCTAACTTTGTAAACGAGCATGTGATTGCCATGGATGGTCGTAAGCTAAAAATCATTGACGAGGAAAGACTTCGCAGAATTAGCAAACTTGGCTAATTATTCTTTATCGAAAAGATAACTGTTCACTGAAAACCGATCACTGATCCCTGACTAAAATGACCACGGCTCAAATTCAATCTACCTACAAGTCGGCGTTGCACTTTCTCATTTTGGGACAGTTGAAAAATGCTTTTGAAAAAACCAATGCGTTAGTAGACGAGTTGCAGATAGGCGAATATGCTGACAGACTGACGGATATACAACAAAACTATCGTTTTCTACTTCAATATTACATCAACGGCGTAGAAGATCCGCAACGAAAACTGGTTTACAACAAGCTCATTGCCAAAACATTTATTTTGAATTCGGACTTGCGTGAGGAGTTATTGCTCCGAAATTCCACCAATTTCGAATACACTCAAAAACGATACTTTCCACACACAAAACGGTACCGTTCGGCGACTGAAATTCTTATTGCACTGAACTATTACTACTCTCAAACGGGTTTAATCGGCAATCTGGAAACTACCCATGAAGTGGAGTTGAAACGACTACGCTCCAACTACGAGACTGCTTTACCCGAAGTATTCAAACTTTTCTGGCTAACAACTACTTACGGCACCGACGAGAAAAACTTTTTTGGAAAAATAACCGCTGACGATTATCCGGGTCTGCTGGAAAAATCACTGTTAGTTTCGGCTTTGACACTCAATCTGTGGCGCACATTCGATGAAACCAAGTTGATGATGCTCTTGGACTGTTGCCAATCAGCCAATCAAAAAGTGAGACAACGGGCTCTGGTGGGTCTGTGTTTTATTCTGGCCAAGTACAATCGTTTTCTGGTCTATTTTCCTGTAATTCGCAACCGACTGGTTCTGCTGGCCGACGATAATCATATTGTTGAAAATTTTCAAAACATCATTATTCAAATAATTTCTACTGCCGAGACTGAAAAAATTTCGAAAAAAATGCAGGAGGAAATTCTTCCGGAAATGATGAAAATAAGTCCGTTATTGAAAGACAAAATGAACACGGACAACCTATTGAATGCCGAAGAATGGACTGAAGAAAACCCGGCATGGGAAGAGATGCTCGAAAAAAGCGGTGTCAGCGACAAACTGAAAGAACTTAGCGAGTTGCAAATGCAAGGTGCTGATGTGTATATGAGTACCTTTTCAATGCTCAAAAATTTCCCTTTTTTCTCTGAAATTTCAAACTGGTTCTTACCTTTCGATGGTCATTTTTCTTCGGTAAATGAGCTATTTAAAAAGGATGACCGCACCCTTTTTACAGCCTTCGAAACAAATGCAGTTATGTGTAATTCCGACAAATACTCATTTTGCCTGAGCATACTACAAATGCCCGAAGCACAACGTGGAATGTTGAAACAATCATTCACCATGGAGTCGGAGCAATTGGATGAAATGGCCAAAGACGAAGCTATGCTTACGCCCGACTTAATGGCAAAAAACTTATCGAAGCAATACATACAAGACTTGTTTAGGTTCTTCAAGTTGCACCCGCAACACAACGAGTTCTTTGACATGTTCACCTTTTGTTTGTCGATGCATCGCACATTTCTGTTCGACATTCTGGCAGCAGACAATGATTTTAAAATGGCAATTGCCGAATATTATTTTTCAAAAAGTCATTACACGCAAGCGTTGGAGTTATTTGAGAATATAACAAAAGAAACAAAACCATCTGCAGCCATTTATCAGAAAATAGGTTATTCCTATCAACAAACATCAATGCTGACAAATGCATTGGAAGCCTACATTAAAGCTGACATTATTCAGCCCGATGACTTGTGGACGATTCGAAAGATGGCACTTTGCTATCGTTTATCGGGAAATTACGAAAAGGCATTACAATATTATCAACATGTTGATTTTCTAAAACCCAATCAATGGTCGGTTTTATTGCAAATAGGTCATTGCTTTATGGAGCTGAAAAAATACAGGGAGGCGTTAAACATCTACTTCAAACTGGATGCCGAAAATGGCGACAACCCAAAAGTATGGCGGGCAATAACCTGGTGTGCTTTCGTATCGGGGAACATAGCTAAAGCTGATTATTACGTGCAAAAACTGATCGAAACCGAACCAACTGCTCACGATTATTTGAATGCCGGTCATATTGCATGGTGCAAACACAAATTTCCGGAAACAGTGGACTTTTATCGGAAAAGTCTAGAATTGTTGCAAAACAATTGGGATCAATTTTTGGCCTACTTTGATGTGGACAGACATTATTTAGTCGACAATGGCATCGATACCGACGAAATGCCGCTGCTGCTGGACGAAGTAAATCCATTGGAGTTGTAGTTCTATTTATTTATACTTGAATACAAAAAATATGATTTCTATTTTCAGAAAAGAATTACGCTCATTTTTCAGTAATGCAACAGGGTATATTGTTATCGGTATTTTTCTGTTATTAACCGGACTTTTTCTTTGGATAATTCCCGGACAATACAATATAATTGATGCTGGCTACGCAAATGTAGACGGTCTATTTTATCTGGCTCCGTGGCTATTTCTTTTTCTTTGCCCGGCCGTCACGATGCGACTTTTTGCCGAAGAAAAACAAACCGGAACATGGGAACTGTTGGTAACGAAACCACTCAGCAGGCTTCAACTGGTACTCGGTAAATATTTCGCAGGTTGGGTTTTAGTGGCACTGGCATTACTTCCTACATTAATTTACTACTTTTCGGTATCCTATCTGGCTGAACCCGTGGGAAATGTTGATTCAGGTGCATTTTGGGGTTCATTTATCGGACTCTTCTTTTTGTCCGGTATCTACGTTGCCATTGGCACATTTTCATCGTCGCTCTCCAACAATCAAATCATTTCCTTTGTTGTGGCATTGGTACTAAGTTTCTTTTTTTACTACGGTTTCGATGTACTGGCCAGCTTTTTTACATCAGGACAAGCCATCCAATATATGGAAAGCATAGGTATCAATTCTCACTATAAATCTATGAGCAGAGGTGTTATTGATTCGCGCGATGTCATTTATTTTGTGAGTGTTAGCGTTATTTTTATTCTGGCAACCGTAAAAAAAATTAAAAATTAAAAATCGACTGTTCTATCAGCCGGTTGATTGAAAATTATTCGATTAAAACATATGAAAACTCCATTGATATTAATTACAAACGATGACGGTGCTGATGCAAAAGGCATCGAGGTACTAACACGTTTAATGTGTGAAATTGGCGACGTAATAGTAATGGCACCTGATGGTGCTCGTTCGGCACAGTCCAATGCTCTAACGGTTACACATCCTATTCGCTTCAAAAAGATTGAAGAAGTTCCCGGCCTGACACGTTACTCGTGTACAGGAACACCAACAGACTGTGTTAAACTGGCCTTAAACGAGATTGTTGACCGCAAGCCGGACTTATTAGTCTCGGGAATTAATCATGGTTCAAATGCTGCTATCAACGTTATTTATTCGGGCACCATGGGAGCCGTTTTGGAAGGTTGCGAGAATGACATTCTGTCAATTGGATTTTCATTGTGTAACCATTCTAACGATGCCGATTTTACAAATTTCGAATCGTATATTACCCAAATAGCCAGACTGGCTCTGCAAAATGGCTTACCACATGGCACTTGCCTGAACGTGAATGCACCAATGGGCGAAATAGCAGGAATACGCGTCTCGCGTCAGTGCGACGGAAAGTGGACGAAAGAATTTGCAAAGCGAACAGACCCACAAGGAAGATCCTATTTTTGGCTAACTGGCTACTTTGAAAATCATGAACCCGATGCTCCTGACACAGATGAATGGGCTTTGAGTCAGGGATATATTTCAGTTGTCCCTACTAAAATAGACATGACCGCTTATCAGGCAATGGATGAAGTTCGTGGCTGGGAATTTTAAACAGAGGCAAGGAGTAAGAAGCAAGGAGTAAGTACTTGATTTCAATATTTGGATATATGCTTTTTTGTGAACGACAATAGTTTTAACATCAAACCAATTCCCAATCAACCAATTTCCAATCAACGAATAAACCAATTCCCAATCAACAAATCAACAAATCAACCAGCATGAAACGTTTCAATCATTTTCTATACGGTTTCGTGCCGGGGTTGCTACTTCCTATAGTATTCATGTGGGTGTA
This sequence comes from Paludibacteraceae bacterium, assembly GCA_942493025.1. GTDB lineage: Bacteria > Bacteroidota > Bacteroidia > Bacteroidales > Paludibacteraceae > Paludibacter. The sequence goes on along the minus strand of OW818663.1, from coordinate 82,843 downwards.
TCTGCTTCGGTTTTATCCCGGTGATTTTTCTTTTTGGGAAATATTGAAACAGCTTTATCCAAGCGTTTTGTTGGGTAAAATTTTGTTACTCTCGGTTATGCCTAACCTTGGACTCGTTTTTGTTTTTTACAAATCCGATAGTTTCAAACTGGCTACCGGCGTACTTACGGCTGCGATGCCTTATTTTATTGCTTGTATTCTAATGCTATAAAACCCCTAACCCCTAAAGGGGAACTTAGTTAGTCCGTTCTACACAAACTCAATATGACAAAAAAGAAACACACACAGTGCAGTAGTAACTTCAACTCCCCTTTAGGGGTTGGGGGGCAATTATGAAATATTTTATCATTGCCGGTGAAGCGTCGGGCGATTTGCACGCTTCCAATTTGATGCGTGAACTTCGGATAGCAGACACTCAGGCAGAGTTTTGCTTTCTGGGAGGAGACCTTATGCAGGCACAGGGTGGCAAAATGATAAAACACTACCGCGACATGGCATTTATGGGAATAGTTGCAGTGCTGAAAAATGCGCGTACCGTATTAAGAAATTTGCGTGATTGCAAGCAAGCCATTGCCGATTTTCAACCCGACGTATTGATTTTGGTGGATTATCCGAGCTTCAATCTTCGCATGGCCCGCTTTGCGAAAGAAAATCTGAACACGAAGGTTTATTATTACATTTCGCCGAAACTATGGGCGTGGAAAGAGTATCGCATCAAAGAAATTAAACGTTACGTGGACAAAATGTTTACCATTTTTCCCTTCGAAACGGCCTTTTACGCCAAACATAACTACCAAGTGGAATATGTTGGCAACCCAACAGTCGACTCAATATGCACCCGCCCCCATCAGGATCAAAGTTTCGCCGACTTTTGCACCGAAAATAAATTACCTACTAAACCTATCATCGCGGTATTGGCCGGAAGCAGGAAACAAGAAATTGTGGGATGCCTGCCTCGAATGGTTGATGCCGCCCTGCGCTTCCCCGACTATCAGGTGATAATAGCAGGTGCACCGGGCATCGAAGCTGATGTATACAACTCGATATTGAAAGACCGAAATGTGTCGGTGGTATTCGGAAAAACCTATGAGCTATTGCAACAAGCCAGAGCCGCCGTGGTAAATTCAGGTACTGCAACTCTCGAAACAGCCTTAATTGGCACGCCAGAAGTAGTGGTATATCATGTCCCGCTGGGCAGAATCGGCTATTTTGTAAAGGAAATGGTAGTCCGCGTAAAATTTGTTTCGTTGGTAAACATAGTCGCCGAAAAGCTAATCGTAAAGGAACTGTTGGCGCATTTATTTACCGTAAAAAATATTGCTGCAGAACTGGATCTGATATTGAATAATACCGCTTACCGCGAAACAATGTTGCAAAATTATTCAATAACAAAAAAGGCACTGGGTGAACCCGGAACGGCCGAGCGGGCTGCGAAGAAAATGGTATCGTTACTGCGGGGTTAGTTGCCTGCGGCGTTATTATCTTCGATGATATTATCTGCAATGATATTATGCCTCCGGCGATATTGGCTTTGCGATAGTATCTACGATGATTTTTGCCTTCGGCGTTATTGGCTTCGCGACATTTGCCTTCGGTGTATTATAGCACCGTTACTAACTAATAATACAGGCCATGGCAATACTGTAGAATTTGGAATCTACACTTTCGCTACGGGATGTCAACACTACCGGTTTGTCGGTTCCTTGCAACAGTCCTCCCATTTCGGCACCGGCAAAAAGCGACAAGCCTTTGTAAAAACAATTGGCACATTCAAAATTAGGAAAAATAAGAATATCGGCGTCGCCAAGAACAGGCGTTTGCACGTTTTTTATACTTCCACGTTCGGCATCAAGTGCCAGAAAAATATCCAACGGCCCATCCATTATCACATCTCCAAATTCGCCCATGCGCCACATCTGCATAATATCCAGATAATCCTGCATGTAGTGAATTTTAGGATTAGCCACTTCGGTAGCGTGTATCAAAGCCACTTTAGGTTTCACAATGCCGAATTTATAGGCAGTGGCAATGGCATACTTAATCATGGCTGTACGTTGCACCAGGCTGGGCGACGGAATGACCACCGGATCGGAAAAGAAAACCAGCTTATGATAGTTCGGGATTTCCATGGCGGCATTATAAGTCATGACCTTACCTTGAGGTAAAATTCCTTTTTCCTTGTCTAAAATAGCTCTCAAAAGCACATCCGTATTCACCAACCCTTTCATTAAAATATCCGCCTCACCCGATTTCACCATGCGTACCGCCTCCAGCGTAGCTTCAAGCACATCCGGTTTATCAACAATGTGTACAAAGGGGGATAAAGGGTGCTCAAACAAATGAGGTGACTCGATCGATGCCACATCGCCAATCAGAAATGCTTCCACTATTCCCAGATCTACCGCACGAAGCACTGCATCCAATGTGTGCGAATCTACCGCATTGGCAACAGCCATACGTTTTCGACAATTTACACTGGTGAGGTGAGCGGTGAGTTCGGCAAAAGAGGAAATCATGTCCATTTTTAGCAATTTTGGTATATTTATGACACAAATGTATGAATAATAATTTGGTATAACAAACCTCAAAAACAGTTTAAGCCTCTGAAATATAATTATTTGTCATAAGCCAGATTAATAATTCTTCCGAAAAAACTCAGACTGCTTTCTAATTCATATTTTTTTATCCGAAAATGAAATTAAATCCAAATTATTCACATTCATGGTTTCAATTTGTAAGTTTGCTAATTTTATTGAGTTCTATGAATATTTTTTTGAATGAACATCATTTTTTTATCCATCTGGAGTAAAGTTTATAAAATACAGCAATAAACATGGAGACATAAGCAAGGTGCAAATGAGATAAGACAGAAAAGGCTTAAATATATGAAAGCGTGTCGCTAATTATATCTGCCGAACGCATACTATTTTTATCAGAACAACTGTTGATAACTTTCAATTGAAAAAAGATTATTAAGCAACTGTAGTCTATAAAATTATTTCTTTCTTTAAGCCATCAATCATAATAAAACAGTTGATATCCAACGAATTTAAACTCCAAAAAGCAAGCATAAAAAGAGGTTTTGGCAAAAACAAAGCTAAGCATGCGATACGCACAAAGACCTCTATTCACAAAAATACAGGCACGGAGTGCCGCACCATGCTTAACCACATACGAGGTACGAGTTTGTGGGTACACTACCGAAAAAAATCAAATAATATGAGCTACACAAAACTACTCTGCCATGTCGTGATACGGACAAAGGATAGTCATCCAACGATACCAAATGAGCAACTCCGACGATTTGTACAGATACATGTGGGGGTATATAAAAAAGAAAAAATGTGTCCTGTACCGCATCAATGGAATGCCCGAACATATTCATCTATTTGTACAGCTACATCCCACTATCGGAGTATCCGCTTTTGTTCGCGACCTTAAAACAGCTAGTCATGCATGGTTAGATAAGTCAGCAAATTTTCCTGAATTCAAATCGTGGAGCAAAAAATATGCAGCTATTTCATATTCTATCAGGGACAAAGATATGATTGTAAATTACATAAAGAAACAGCGCGAACATCATAAAGCAGAAGAGTTCTCAAAAGAATTTCGTCGCCTTCTTGACGAAAATCAGATAGAAGTGGATGAGCAATATTACATGGAAGAGTGACTCGCGTTAACGTGTTGCGCTCCGCGCAAAAAGACATATCCTCCTATACACCTCACGCTCCTTCGTCGCATGAGGCTAAGCATAATTATGCGCTCCGCGCAAAGAATTGGACTCACAAACGCGGCACGGAGTGCCACACCATGCTTAGCCACATACGAGGTACGAGTTTGTGGGAATACGATACAAATGCATCAATACGAAATAAAAAAACGTCCGACGAATTAAATCTGCCGGACGTTTTTCCATTTTTTACCTCTTACCTCTTACCTCTGGAATTAGTATCTCGAATAAGCCGACCGCACATACTGAACAGCCTGCGTATAAATTGGCTTGGTAAATTCGATAAACAAGTCTTGATGTGGCGGTGGTAATTGTGCTTGTTGGTTGCACAAGCGTTTTTGGTCGTTGCTAAGTGCTCTATCGTCACCTTTAAAGTTAGCCCAATTTGTTGCCCAAACATACTCACCTGTAAAGTTGCGTTGTTGAATGACACGATTATTCTGAGCATCTACAATCCGTAAACTAAGGATACCACCCGACAAAACCTCGCGACGGTACATGTTCAATTGCGCTTTCACGGTGCTATAGGCATTGTATTCTTTACCTTCTACTTTTACTGTTCCTACCACCACACTATCGCGCGACACCTCTTTAGAATTAACTGTTTCTTTGATATTTCCAATTGAGAAATCTTCGAAATTCAAAGCGATAAATTGATGTGGATTACGCATTTTGATACTTTGTGCTTCCTCTTCGGTATAAAAACGAACAAAGCGATTTTGCGCATTCTGACTCATTTCCGAAATCAAATTGTTGTAGAAAAAATCAGCCGAATATTGATATTTGTTGCTTGTAAACGGCTTTTGAACGATTACGCGCAAGGTAGCCTCGTAACGTGCATCCTCTATTTTGCGCAATACATCCCTGTAACCGGGCACATATCTGTTGGCATTCTGAAAATACTGATAGGCTACGCGTGCCTGATCCATTGTATCGTAATCGAAGGCTTTCAAGCCCAAATTGTACGCTTGTTCGGCAGCCAGTTGTTTTACAGCTCCCAATTCCGTCACATATTCCTTTGGACGGGGAATTAATTCCAATGCTCTTGGGCAGCGATAGATATCATTCGCCAATTGATTCAAACGCTCATATTGATAAACGATAACATCATACTTATCAATCTGATTAGCCAGTTCCGCATTCTGAATATCGCGCTCGGCAGTTTGCTGAGCCAGCGGATAAGAACTTGTCAGCACATAGGCAGCTTTCTCATTCTTCGGATTGGACCGCAATCGGTCAATCGACTCCTGACAAGCCTTAAAATAATCGCCTTGCTTGTAGGCTTTATTACCTGAAGAGCAACTACTCACTATCAAAACTACCAGTAAGGAAAACAATAGGTGGTAAACTTTTTTCATGCACGATAAAATTAGATTATACACTTGAGAATTATCTTAAGTCTTTTTTTAGATACTGAACGCTATAAATTTGCATCAATATGTTTTTCGCAATTGCTTTGAGAGGATAAGTATCGGCAACAAGCACTCGTAACCTGTCTACCGCAGGCAAGCCTGGAACTAAATCCTCGCAACTATCTACATTCTTTCAGGAACCTCGATGCCCAATAATTTCATTCCTGTCTTGATGATCGTAGCCGTAGATTCCGACAATACCAATCTGAATTGTTTCAAGGCTTCGTTTTCTTCTTTCAAAATTGTAAAATCATGATAGAACTGATTGTATTCTTTCACCAGGTCGTAGATATAGTTGGCAATCAACGCAGGACTAAATTCCTCGCCCGATTGACGAACAACCGCAGGAAATTCGGTAAGCAACTGAATAAGGTAACTTTCTTTTTCAGAGACGCTCAGACTGGTATCTTTAAGCGAAGCAAAATCTATGCCCTGATCTGCTGCTTTGCGCAACACCGACTTGATACGGGCGTGCGTGTATTGAATAAACGGTCCTGTATTTCCATTAAAATCAATTGATTCCTTCGGATTAAAGGTCATATTTTTACGTGGATCTACCTTCAGAATAAAGTATTTCAACGACCCAAGTCCCACCATGCGGGCAATTGTTTCAACCTCTTCGGGCGTGCAGTTATCCAACTTACCTAACTCTTGAGATGTTTCGCGGGCAGTATCTATCATTTCTGCCATCAAATCGTCAGCATCCACCACTGTACCTTCACGGCTCTTCATTTTGCCTTCTGGAAGTTCCACCATGCCGTACGAGAAGTGCACAAGGCTCTTTCCCCACTCAAAGCCCAGTTTGTCGAGCAAAAGTGCCAGTACCTGAAAGTGATAGTTTTGCTCGTTGCCCACCACGTACACCATTTTATTGATAGGGTAGTCGTTGTAACGAAGTTTGGCCGTACCAATATCTTGAGTCATGTACACCGAAGTGCCATCCGAACGAAGCAATAATTTCTCATCCAATCCCTCACCCGTAAGATCGGCCCACACCGAACCATCTTCGCGACGATAGAAAGCTTTGTTAGCTTCTCCTCTTTCCACTTCCGATTTTCCTTCGAGGTACGTTTCCGATTCATAGTAAATCTTATCAAAATCAACGCCCAATTGTTTGTATGTTTTGTCGAAACCGGCATATACCCATCCGTTCATCGTTTCCCACAACTGGCGTACTTCTGCATCGTTATTTTCCCATGCAAGGAGCATTTTTTGTGCCTCAAGAATTAGCGGAGCCGATTTTTTTGCTTCATCTTCGCTCATTCCTTTGTCCATTAGTTCCTTGATTTCGGCTTTGAAAGCTTTATCGAAAACCACGTAATATTTACCAACTAAATGATCGCCTTTCAAACCGGTACTTTCGGGAGTTTCGCCGTTGCCAAACAGTTTCCACGCCAACATCGATTTACAGATATGAATGCCACGGTCGTTTACAATATTGGTTTTTACCACTTTCCAACCATTCGCTTTTTGAATTTCGGCAATGCTGAATCCGAGTAAATTATTGCGGATATGACCCAGGTGAAGCGGTTTGTTGGTGTTGGGGGATGAATATTCAATCATCATCAATTGAGAATCATCGGTAACAAGCGTAATTCCGAATTGCGCATCACCATGAATTTGAGCCAATGTTTCGAGCCAGTAGTTTTGACTAATGCTCAGGTTCAGGAAGCCTTTTATAACGTTGAAAGCCGAAACAACAGGATTGTTTTTTTGCAAATACTCGCCAATCTCTTGTCCGGTTTGTTCGGGCGATTTGCGTGCTGCTTTTACAAACGGGAAGATGACAACGGTAAGATCGCCTTCAAATTCACGCTTTGTCTTTTGTAATTGTATTTGATTTGCCTCAATTTTTAAACCATAAAGTGTCTCTACAGCCTGGGCTACTACGGTTCCAATAGTTGTTTCTAAATTCATTTTTAGTTCATTATTTTGTTCGAAGTGCAAAGATACAAAAATATGTGATATGTGCTGATAACAAAAAATGCCCATTTCTCGATGTGAGAAACGGACATTTTTATAAAATGTAAAATCAGATCAGAAAAACTTCCAACCCAATGAAATAACAAAAGTATTGGCGGACATTTTGTCTAGAGTAATATCATTCATTTTCGTATGATACATGTCACCAATTAAATTGTAACGAGCATCTAAAGTGAACATCAATACATCAACGCCGATGCCAGCTTCCAATCCGAGTTGAGCAGCTTTTATGTCTTTTACTAGTTGATCTTGGGTGATACCATTCGGCAAGTTTTCATAGTCGAGTGATGAACCTGCATTAAAGCTCAGTTTAGGACCTGCAAAGGCACGTACATTAACAACTTTCATGTCTAAAATTTTATAGCCCAACAATAATGGAACTTCTAGTGTGCTTATTTTTACACGTTTATCAATTTGCAAATCATTATTTTGCGCATCCTGAAGCGTCATTGTATAGTTTTTCTTTCCCATGTTATAAAGAAACTCCGGTTGAAAATACATTTTGCTGAATCCGAATCGGAAGAATACACCAGCCTGAAAGCCATTTGACAATTCCGAGTTCACAGAATTCAGATTATAATCACCCGAAGTAACAGAACTTATGTTCTTAGGGCTGATTGAAGAGTTATATCCAGCTTTGATACCGAAATTAAACTGAGCATAAGTAATCGAAACAGACAGCAAAAGCGCTGCGACTAATAAAAACTTTTTCATACAGATATTTTTAAATTGTTTATATAAATAAATAGTGCTTTCTGAATTAACGGTAGATTGAACGCTAAAGTATAAAATGTAAATTAAAAAAACACCCACATGGGGTTATGAATATTTATTTTGGTACTATTGAATATCAAATCCGCTTTCTCAGGCAGTTGAACCTTATATTCCTTTTTTGCCGTATTGGTGAGTTTCCGATCGCGCAACCAGAGATTGTACTCTTTCAACTGAGCATAGCTTGTTCCATTTTGTTTGGCCCAGGTAGTCCAGTTAGCTACACTGTCTTTTACGGTTACATCTTTAGTACGTACTGTCTGATAAAAATCCTCACGCGAAAATTGATATCCAAACGATTTGGGGTTCTCCATAAATTGTTTTAGTGCTACTAATCGAAAAATATATCTGCCTGTTTCGGGATTTAAGTACAAATCAACTACTTCATCGGCTTGCTGTTTGTCTTGTTCTTCACTAATACGTCCCATACCGGCATTGTACGAAGCAGCTACCGTTGCCCAATCTTTGAACTTATTGTATGCACTTTTTAAATATCTACAAGCAGCAACGGTCGATTTTTCTATATGATAACGTTCATCCACTTCGTCATTCACCTCCAGCCCCAATTGTTCAGCTGTTTTGGGCATCAACTGCCAAAGTCCTGCCGCTCCGGCTCCCGACTGAACACGAGGATCCAGATTACTTTCGATCACTGCCAGGTATTTGAAATCGTCAGGCACTCCATATTGTTTCAAAATGGGTTCAATGATAGGGAAAAATTTATTGGCACGTTTTATTTGTAAGGTGGTAACCGAATGGTTGTAGGCAATTACAATTTGCTCACGGTCATAACGTTCGCGGAGGTCATTTCTTTCGAGCGAAATAGTTTGTCCGGCAAATGTAACTTTTGTGGGAATAGGCAGTGAAGTGGTTGGATTGATGGAGCATGCCGAGCTGGCAACACCCAGCCACAACAATAAACCAAGAGCGATTTTGTTTGACATTTCTTGTTATTTATACGTTTCAATCCACAAAGATAGTCGATAAGTTCAAAATTGTCCATTGAAAAACTAAAAATCGTAAACTTATCGCCTCGTTCATAACTGCTAAAATTATATTTTTCTATCTTTGTAGACTTTTAAAAGCAAATGCTAATTACCAATTCCCAATTAACCATTTACCAATCACCACCATGAAAAGAGCCATTTTTCCCGGAACATTCGATCCATTTACCATAGGTCATTACAGCATTGTGTTGCGTGGACTATCCATTTTCGATGAAATAGTGATTGGCATCGGGCATAATCAATCAAAGAAAACACTTTTCACGATAGAGAAACGCCTGGACATTATCCACCAGGCTTTTGCAAACGAGCCGCGCGTAAAAGTGGAGGTTTACAACAGTCTCACAGTCGATTTTGCACTGTCGGTGGATGCCGGGTTTGTATTGCGTGGATTGCGAACGGTTAGCGATTTTGAGTACGAGCGAAACATTGCCGATGCTAATCGTAAACTTACGGGGATAGAAACTGTTATTCTTTTTACCGAAACGAAATATTCATTTATCTCTTCAACTGTCACGCGCGATTTGATTACGTTTGGCAAAGACATCACCGCGTTTTTACCGCCAAACGTAGAACTATAATAAATCACTTTCAGTACTTTATCAAATTTTTATATGAAAAAAATAGTCTCATTTATCCTATTCCTTGTTTGTTTCTCAACAACACTACCAGCTACAACAGCTGCCGAACAGCGCAGCTTTCGGATTAGCAAAAACCTGAGCATTTTTAATTCTGTATTTCGCGAACTGGACATGTTTTACGTGGATACGCTCAACTACGACAAAGTAATGAAAACCACGCTGGATCAGATGCTTGCCAAGCTCGATCCGTATACTGTATACATGCCCGAAGAGGAAACCGACGATTTGAAGTTTATGACCACCGGCGAATATGCAGGAATTGGTGCCATGATCATGAAAAAGGACAAAGAAATTCTTATTTCCGAACCTTACGAAGGCATGCCGGCACAACGAAATGATTTGCGTGCCGGCGATGTGATCATCGAAGTGGATGGACAAAAAGTGGACGGATTGACAGTTAGTGAGGTGAGCGCCAAATTAAAAGGTACTCCAAACACACTTATCAAACTGAAATTAAAACGGTTGGGAGAAAAGAAACTCGTAGAGAAACAGTTCCTGAGAGAAAAAATACAGGTCAACCCGGTTGGATATGCTGCTAAAGTGGCCGACAAAGTGGGATATGTACTTTTGAACGAATTTACAGACAGAGCTGCTATTGAACTGAAAAGTTCGGTAGCTGACTTGATAAAACAACATAAAATTGAATCGCTGGTGCTGGATATCCGCAACAATGGAGGTGGGTTAATTGATGAAGCGGTAAAAATTGTAGGCTATTTCGTCCCAAAAGGTACGGATGTAGTAACTACAAAAGGTAAAAACAGTGAAGCCGAAAGAACGTACAAAACACCATCGGATCCTATCTTCCCCGAATTACAACTGGTAGTACTTACCAATCGTTCATCGGCATCTGCATCTGAAATTTTATCAGGTTCCATTCAGGATTTAGATCGTGGCGTCATTGTTGGCGAACGCACATTCGGCAAAGGACTTGTTCAGAATATCCGACCTGTAGGCTTTGGAGGACATTTAAAAGTAACTACTGCTAAATATTACATCCCCAGTGGGCGGTGTATTCAAGCCCTGGACTACAGCCACCGCAACGAAGATGGCAGTGTGGGCCGCGTGCCGGATAGCCTGACCACCGAATTCAAAACCCGCAACGGTCGTAAAGTGCGTGATGGTGGTGGCATTGTTCCGGACACATTGACCAAAGATGATCGGAAATTGAATATTGCTTACTATATCTTCGCACAAAATCTGTACTTCGATTTTGCGACATTATATGTTCAGCAACATCCTACTATCGCTTCACCGGCTGATTTTACGCTGTCCGCTAAAGATTTCAAAGCATTCTCCGACTATTTGGTTGAAAAGAAATTTGCCTACACTACTCAAACCGAGAAGTATTACAACGAACTGGTTGAAACTGCCAAAATTGAAGGCATGGACACCATAGCGAAAGTGGAATTTGCAGCATTAAAAGCTAAACTGGTTCCCGACATTACCAAAAGTATTGCCGAAAACAAAGCGGACATCAGCGAGTTACTTAGTCTCGAAATTATCAAACGATACTATTTCCAAAAAGGTGAAATTCAATATTCATTGCGTACCGACAAAGATTTGAAAGTAGCCATTGAGCTTCTTAAGCCAAACGGTGCATATTTGAGAAAACTAAAACCATAAAAAGTGGCAGGTTGAAAATCACGGCAAACTAACGATTCTCAACTATCGACCAATTTCTACTTATAATCACAAGGCTTTTGATTGAAATTGTAATAAATTTCAATCAAAAGCCTTTTTTAATGCAATTTTTATTCCTATTTTTGCAACCTAAGGTGTGAAAATAACCGCATCAAACGTAATCTGATACGCATCATTCTGATTTTATGAATTGTGCATTAAACACCGTGCATTAATTACATTTACCATGAAAAAAAACACTGTAGGAAAAAAAATCAGCATTTTATGTGCCGACAAAAACATCTCCCTTGAAGAATTAGCCGAAGGTTCGGGGTTAACCGTTGCGCAAATTGAATTGATTCAAAACAGCGAAAACATACCTTCACTTTCGCCTTTAATCAAAATTGCGCGTGCACTGGGCGTTCGTTTGGGAACATTTCTGGACGATAACAATGAGCTTGGCCCGGTAGTGCATCGTCAGGCTGAAACGCTCCAGCCGGCCACTTTCTCCAGTCAACTATCTACCAGCAATTCTCATCTCGATTTTTTTTCGTTGGCAGGCAGCAAAACCGGTCGTCACATGGAACCATTCCTGATTGACATACAGGCATCTACAGTCAATGAGCCTATACTTTCGTCGCACGAAGGCGAAGAATTCATTTTTGTGATTCAAGGTGCCGTAAAAATTCAATATGGCAAAGAAACCTATGAACTTCAAAAAGGTGATAGCATATACTACGATTCGATAGTTGATCACCTTGTTAGTGCAGCCACCAACCAACCCGCACAAATTGTAGCCGTTGTTTATACTCCAATGTAATAAAATATGGAATTATCAAACAACACTTTAGGCGACTGGCTTGAACACTGGGCCACCGCAACTCCCGAACACGAATGTATCGTTTATTCCGATCGTAATTTACGATTTACCTGGTCTGTTTTTAACGACCGTGTGGACAATATGGCCAAAGGACTTCTGTCGATTGGCGTTACCAAAGGCGCACATGTGGGTATTTGGGCGCAAAACGTGCCGGATTGGCTGACATTTCTATATGCCTGTGCAAAAATCGGGGCAGTGGCGGTAACCGTAAATACCAACTACAAAGAGCATGAACTTGCTTTTATCATCGAAAACTCTGATATGCATACGCTTTGTATTACCGATGGCGTATCAGGCAGCGACTATGTTTCGATGGTGTATTCGCTGTTCCCCGATCTGAAAACAACACAGCGTGGACAGTTAAAAAACGAACATTTCCCTCTACTGAAAAATGTGGTGTATATCGGGCAGGAAAAGCACCGCGGCATGTACAACACACCGGAACTATTTCTATTGGGTAGAAATCAAAATGATGACGAATTTCTGAACATCAAACAATCGGTCAATTGTCAGGATGTGGTAAACATGCAATATACCTCTGGTACAACCGGTTTCCCAAAGGGCGTAATGCTTTCGCACCACAACATTGCCAATAATGGTTACCTCACGGGTGAACACATGAAGTTTACACAGGCCGACAAACTCTGCATTTGTGTGCCTATGTTTCACTGTTTCGGAGTAGTACTGGCAGCAATGAACTGCCTGACACATGGTTGCACACATGTAATGGTGGAACGGTTTGATCCGCTTATCACGCTTGCTTCCATTCACAAAGAGCGTTGCACGGCTGTTTACGGCGTACCGACTATGTTCATATCGGAACTTAATCACCCGATGTTCGATATGTTCGACATGAGCTCACTACGAACCGGAATTATGGCCGGTGCATTATGCCCTATCGAATTAATGCGCAGCGTGTGCGACAAAATGTTTATGACCATCACCAGTGTATATGGACTTACTGAAACTTCGCCGGGGATGACTCAAACGCGTTTCGATGACTCGTTCGAAGTCCGTTGCACCACCGTTGGCAGTAATTATGAATTTACCGAAGTGGCAGTCATCGACCCTGTAACCGGTGAGATATGCCCCGATGGCGTGCAGGGCGAAATGTGCTGCCGTGGCTACAATGTAATGAAAGGTTACTACAAAAACCCGCAAGCCACCGCCGAGGTCATCGACAAAAACGGGTTCCTTCACTCAGGCGATTTAGGCGTAAAAGATCCGGATGGTAACTTCCGCATCACCGGTCGCATTAAAGATATGATTATCCGTGGTGGCGAGAATATCTCACCACGCGAGATTGAAGAATTTCTTTATAAAATGCCGGGAGTCAAAGATGTTCAGATAGTGGCAATGGCGTCGCCGCGCTATGGTGAAGATGTTGCTGCATTCGTAATCCCTCATACTAATGCTGACATTACATCGGAGGATGTACGCGACTATTGCAAAGATAAAATAGCACGTTATAAGATACCACGCTATGTGTTTTTCGTGAACGAATACCCACTTACCGGCAGTGGCAAAATACAAAAATTTAAGTTGCGCGAAATGGCCATCGAACTGTGTAAAGCACAGGGAATTGAAATCGTGTAATTACCGATTAAACAGAAACTCCCCGAATAACAATTGCCATTCGGGGAGTTTTATTTATGTTTTCGGTATTTTAATCCTGTACAATCTCTGCAAAATCAGCAATATGTTCATCCACAAAGGCAGCAATCAAACTGGTTTGACGTTCCTCTATTTCGAAATACATCTCCTCCAAATCGTCGAAAACTTCAAAATCAACATACATGGCATTGAACTCTTCTTCATTCGTTTCGCGTTCCAATTCAGCCTTGTTGGGATCGTAAATTTCTTTGGCTTTATACACCAGTTTCGACAATTCAACAGCACCAAATTGCTTAATTGCTTTAGCAAAAGGGTTTGAGAAAATATATCCACCGTAACCATTTTGAATCAATTGCACAAATCCACCATCGCGCATTTCGTCCTGAAAAAAGCGATGGGCTAACAGCGTATGCTGACTTCCATTGAGCAACGACATATTTTCGGCAGTCAGATTCCCGCCAATTGCTTCCAGATAAGCATCGGTAAACACTTGAAGAAATTCATCCATTCCTTTTTGGGCGGCAGCTGCCAATTGACTGTCTTTGATTTGAATCATTTTATTAAGATAAACGAGTGGTTAGTAAACGATTTTTTAATGTAACTGTAAAAGTAGTTGATTTTAGGAGATTAGACAATTCTATTTCAATTGTTTTTTGTTTAAAAAATGATCCACTTCAAAAAAGGACCACTATTTCAAAAACAAATACGCATCTATATTATTTAACGACACACTATCCTGACGTATAAAATTCCCGCTTGCACTAAGAATCACGAGTTTATAATTTACACCTTCAATAGTCATATCCTTGGTGTCAAGGGTTCTATCATCATTCCCCTGATGAAACATATTGAATTTAGTTGCAAGAGATATGGTAATTGTTGGATTTTTAGCCCCATCCTGATAAACAAGCAAAATTTTATTTTTTATAACAGCTTTCAAATTAGTAGATGCAATGAATGTTCCATTACCTCTATCATAGCCTTTTAGCTCAATGAATTGTTTATAAGATTCAATATTTATCACCATATCCTGGCGATTAATAAAGACGTCAAAATATATTTGCTTTGGGTCAGCATCTTTCAAGCCCAGTTTATCAATAACATCAATTGCATCCCATTTTTTTATCGAATACCTAAAATAAGGTTCAAAACAAGTATATCCATAATTCCTAAAAGTATATTTTATGTCTTCGGATAATCGTTTTGAAGTCATTGAATCCACAGCAATTGTAAACTTTGAATTATCAACTATCTTTCCATTTTTCAATAATTTAGCATCATCCAACAACTGCCTTATTTCCTTTTCCATGCTATGTTTAGTAATGCTGAACACACTCCAGGGTCCAACTGAAACAATCAAGGCCACCGTGGCAAACGAAATAACTATCCATTTCAAATGCTTTGATTTTGTGACAAACAGATAAATACTAATACCATAAAACCATAGATTGAGAATCAGTACCAGACAGCGATTTACCGTCAATCCATAATCGCCCAGCCGACGGAAGATACCAATAGACATTAGCACCAAAAGCGGCATCAATACTACCGGAAAATATCTGGACAGGATATTTACAAACTTATTGTCGTTTTGCAACCGCAACGGATAGAGAATAAACATGCACAGAAATCCACCAAGCCCAAGGATAGAAACAAGCGTTGAAACCCAACCGTTGGGCAACTCCCATTTGATAATAATTTGCAATAAATAAACATACAGAATTAGCGTATAAAGTGCCAAAATGGGCAAAAATATATACAAACCAAGTATCTTGAAAAAGGTATCGAACCCGCTTTCTTGTTTGTACATTCCGGTTTTTACAGGCACATTCGACAAAAAATACACCGGTGCAAAAAGTACATAACACAGCACGCTCAAATTTTGATACACTTTGTCACTTATGTCTATTTTGAACAATACTTCGAGCGAATAAATTGCCAGGCTTAATCCGGCAAAAAGAACACTGGCAAAAAGACCGGTAATAATTATCTGACTGACAACTATTTTCGTAAAGTTCCAAAACGGAATATCGGTTTCTTTTCTCAAAAACGGAACTACAAAACTAAAAAGCACAAACACAAGACCCAAAATAAAAACCTGATATTGATCTATCGGCAAATCGAGGTTCAGCAGGCTGAAACAATAATAGCCCATTAGCAACACAGGAATTACTATGAGAAGCAGCCCTTGTAGCTTGTTGACATTATTTTCCAGCAAAAATGATACGGGAATATAAAATAAAGACGTCAATATAAAAAACGCCAGCGTTGAGTCTTCTAATTTATGTTCGGGATAATTTATCCTTGCCAAAATGAATAATGCAGTTCCCAACAAAAAAATCAATACTAAATAAAAACGCTGCAAGACCAACAACAATTTCGTTGTCAGTTCCTGAATGGATAGTTTTCTCATACTAAAACCTGTTTTTTTAATTCGTTTATTTTACGTCCAATATCAACACTGTTTTTGCCGGAATTGTAATCGGGCTTAACAAAGAATAACTCTTATTCGTTGTAATTTCAACACCCTGCGTTTTCGCCGAGAGCATTTCTGCAAACCTAGCCACCTCCAACTCACTTGCAGCTAAATTATTATTCGCAACGACCATAATCGTTTTGCTACCGTTATACCTGAAAGTCACATACAATCCGTTTTCGGGGATGAATTGTTTCATTTTTCCACTTTGCAATACCGGATTGTTTTTTCGGTAATTCAACAGCACTTTGAGGTAATTGAACACTTCATTTTCTGAAACCGAACGTCCTTCCGAAGTAAATACATTTCGTTTATCAGCCGCCCATCCTCCCGGGAAATCGAAGCGATGCCCCTGATAATCACCGCGAATACCATCGAGCATTATCTCCGTACCATAATAAATTTGAGGATAGCCGCGGGCTGTGATCAACATGGCCAACGCCATCTTATATTTTTGAACATCACGATTGACAGCCGTAGAAAAACGATCGATGTCGTGATTATCCAAAAAATTCATAATCATATTCGGATTAGCATACACAAAATCCTGCGCATAGTGGGCATAGAATCGAGCCATACCACCATCCCAGCTATCCTGCTCATTGAATGCTGCAGCAAACACATCCTTCAAACAAAAATCCATCACGCTCGTTAAGCGGGAATCAAAGCCATCTTTATTATTGTTCCCCGACTGGAAATAGGCAATCTCGGCAGGCGTTTTTACCCAGCACTCCCCTACTACATTCATGTTTGGATATTCACTCCGAATGGCCTCAATAAACCGTGCAGCCGTTTTCAAATCATTGTAAGGATAAGTATCCACCCGTATACCATCAATATTGGCTGTTTCAATCCAAAAGGTATAAACCTGCCGTAAATAGTCAAACAACAATGGATTTTGTAAGTTCAAGTCGGGCATATTGGGAGCAAACCAACCATTCGTCAAGCGTTGTTTATCAACATCCGAAGCATGCGGATCAGTCCATGCAGCAATCCGGTAATTAGACGAAGTGTAAGTTGACCATGTATTGAACCAGTCTTTTGCAGGCACATCTTTCATCCACCAATGGGAACCGCCGCAATGGTTGGGCACTACATCGATAATCATTTTCAAACCGTTGGCATGGCAGGTTTCTGAAAGTCGTGCGTAATCCTCATTTTTTCCAAAACGCGGATCAATTTTGTAATAATCAGAGCAAGCGTAATGATGGTATGAATAATTGCTATCATTATTATCAAAAAGCGGAGTCGTCCACAAAGCAGTAGCACCCAGGTCGGCAATGTAAGGAACCTTAGATATAATTCCTTCGATATCACCACCGTGCCGCGCTCCGGTCACTTCACGACAAACCCCCTGATGATAATTAGGAACCGAATCATTGGCCTGATTTCCATTTGCAAAACGGTCGGGCATAAGCAAATAAATGGCATCGGCCTCGGTAAAACTTTTTCGTGAAGCTGAGCCCTCAAGTCTTTGTTTCAATTCATAGGAAATGAATTGCTTTTTATTTCCTTTTTTCAATTCAATATTGAATTTTCCGGCAAGTGCTTCTTTCGCAACTGTCAAATATAGAAAAACATAATTGTGATTATCTGTCAATTCCTTACGTGATATGGTAAGCCCTGCATAGTTCACCGAAACATCAGCCGAAGCAATATCGGCACCATACAACATTATTTGAAATTCGGATTGTTGCATATTCGTCCACCAATAAGTTGGCTCGACACGTTGCACCCATGCCGCCGGTTTTGCCTGTAGTTGAAAGGCACAAACCGCGACGATAATGAGCAGAAATATCTTTTTCATCTTTTATAGCAATTCTAAGTTCTTAAATGATTATTTTCTCCTGACTTTCGGCTTTTATGTGAACGCGTTTATTATTCACCAACAGATCAATGCCACTACCTTTAATATTCTGTATAAGAATTTGCTTCTTTTCAATCTTGACGCTCAATTGATTCTCGCGAAACACGATATTAAAGGCAAACGCATTCCATTTTTCGGGAATTTGTGGATTTAACTGCAGCATATCATCCTTTACCCGCATTCCGCCAAATCCTTTTACAATACTCAGCCAGGTGCCGGCCATACTGGTAATATGCAATCCTTCAGCCACTTCATTATTGTAATCATCCAAATCGATACGCGCTGTACGCAGATACAACTCATAGGCTTTTTGCTTGTTTCCAATTTTACTGGCCACAATGGAATGTATTCCCGGCGAAAGCGATGACTCATGAACAGTCAGCGGTTCGTAAAATTCAAAATTCTTTCGTATTGTTTCTGTCTCAAAATCAGTTTCGAAAAAATACAATCCATGTACTACATCGGCTTGCTTAATGACCGACGAACGAAGGATTTTATCCCATGTCCAATGCTGATTTACCGGTAACTGCGCATCCGAAATTTCAGCTGCCGGCATCAGAGTTTTGTCAAAGAAACCATCTTGTTGTACAAAAACACCTAAAGTCTTGTTTTCAGGCAGATACATATTTTCAATAATATCTTTCCATTGAAAAAGCTCATCATTATGCAAGTGTATCTCCTGAGTAAGATCTTCGAATACCCTGAAATTGTTCTTTTTTACTTTTTCAATACAATCAATAGTATATTGAAGACACCATACTGCAATATAGTTGGTGAACCAGTTATTATTCACATTATTTTCGTACATATTAGGACCAGTAACGCCTAAAATGACATATTTCTGCTTTTCGGAAGATATATTTACCCGCTGACACCAGAAACGGGATATGGCAATCAACACTTTAAGCCCATACTCAGCCAAATAGTTTTCATCACCGGTATAACTAACATAATCATTAATGGCATAAGCAATTATACCATTCCTATGCACTTCCTCAAAAGTCAACTCCCAATCATTAAAACTTTCTACACCATTGAATGTAGCAATCGGGAACAGAGCCGCACCATTTGTAAATCCAAGTTTTTCGGCATTCTGAATGGCTTTGGGTAAATGTCGGTAACGATACAGCAGCAGATTCTTCGACACACTTTGAACGGATGTGCACAAATAAAACGGGATACACATTGCCTCCGTATCCCAACGGGTGGCACCGGCATATTTTTCACCGGTAAAACCCTTAGGACTAATATTTAAACGGGCATCATTCCCATCGTAGGTTTGATTTAGTTGAAAAATTGCAAATCGGATGGCCTGTTGCGATTCAACATCACCTTCAATAATAATATCGGAATGCAGCCATTTCTCCGCCCAAACGGCAGCGTGCTCTTCGAATAACTTATTCCACCCTTTCGTTTTTGCTTGACGGGCAAGCGTTCTGGCTCTATCGGTAAGTTCATCGTAAGGGTGATTCAACGAACTCAAAACCGCTACATATTTATTTATGCAAACGGTATCACCCACCCGAACATCGGTACCAATACTGTAGCCCGCTGCTTTTTCTTTCTCTATCTTTGTTGGAATGGTATTAAGAAGTTCATTATTTTTGTAAAAAACAAAAGTTTGCGCGCAGCAAACATGAAAATCGATGCGACGGGTTTGTGCCCATAAGTGCGACACATCCTGATCGGTTTTTATTTGCAGCACATTCCAGAATGGTTCATTATAATTTGTGAGGTGGTTTCTTACATCAGCATCTATCAGTGGCATAAATGAAATGCGCCCTTCGTAGTTAATTGATTTTACCGAATAACTTATAGCACCCACCTCCGATTCGGCCATGCTTAAAAATCGTTTCACCGAAACCTGAATTTTATGTCCTTTTTGTGAGATCGCTTCGAAAGTCCTTTCCAGATAACCTTCGTGCATATTCAACACCCGCTTGAAATTCTGAACGTCCCATGTACTTACATCCAGTTGGTCATCATTCAATCGCACAATAATACTAGTCCAGTTAGGGGCATTGATTATCTTATCATTCGTCTCCGAATATCCATTTTTCCAATTCCCCCGCTCTGCTCTTTCGGGATAATAAATACCGGCAATGTAGGAACCCAGCATGGTTTCACCCGAATAAAACTCTTCAAAATTGGCACGCTGACCCATATGACCGTTACCAAGACTAAAAATACTCTCGGAAGCCAATTGCCGGTCGGAATGAAATCCCTCTTCGACAATAGACCAGGGGTCGGTTTGTAAATATTTATTCATATGATTAAGAATTTCAAGTTGTGATTTATTGACAGAAAAGCATTATTTATTTGCTTTATTAAATGGATCATCAATATCGGTTACCCAAAGTGTAAGTATTCCGGCTAAAATCATGGAGCAACCTCCAAATACAATAGTATATATTGAATTTCCATCGAAAAGGTGTTTCGTAATACTTCCAAGAATTGTAGCTGCTAATATTTGCGGCAAAACTATGAAAAAATTAAAAATCCCCATATAAATCCCCATTTTGCGAGCCGGCAAAGCACTTGTCAACATAGCATATGGCATAGAAAGGATACTTGCCCACGCTACTCCAACTCCAAACATACTAATGATGAGATAATCGGGGTTTTTGAAAAAATAGATAGATATTAATCCCAAACCACCCAGCATTAACGCGAGTAAATGGGTTGCTTTGCGTGAAATCCGACGAGCCAAAACAGGTAAAATAAAGGCTACTGCTGCAGCAAAAAGACTATAGGCTCCAAACAAAACACCCACCCAGTTTGCACCCGTATTGTATGCTTCCGACATTTTATCGGTCGCTCCAAAATGATAAGCAGTAACCGACGGAGTGGTATAGATCCACATAGAAAACAATGCTAACCATGTAAAGAATTGAACAACTGCCAATTGAATCATTGTTTTAGGCATATTCATTAAGTCGGTCATAACTTCCACTAAATCATTGTCCTTTTCTCGTCTTCGCATTTCACCTACCAGCAGAAACAGAAGTGCAATAAGGAGTAAAATTCCACTTAAAATATACAGTTGTTTATCGAGCGAAAAAGAGAATATTGACGCTAAACTAATAACACTCAAAATAACAAATATGATTCCGGCAATTGAAAAACGACTGGAAGGCAGTTGCAATAGCAAGTCCTTATTTACGGTTTCATTCTTATCATTTATTTCAAATTCAAGCAATTCGTTTGGCGAATATTCCTTAGTACTTAACACAGTAACAAGTATCGTCAAAATAAATACACATCCACCCAAATAAAAAGACCATTTTACCGTATCCGGAATCAGAGCATCGCCCACAGGTACATTCGAAATACCAACCCAATTAGCAAGTATATAGGGCAATACAGAACCTGCAACAGCACCAATACCAATAAAAAAGCTCTGCATCGAAAATCCCAAAGTGCGTTGCTCGGATGGAAGCATATCACCTACAAATGCCCTGAATGGCTCCATAGAAACATTGATGGAAGCATCCATAATCCACAACATGCCTGCAGCCATCCATAAAGCAGATGAATTTGGCATAACAAACAGCGCCAAAGAAGCTAAAATGGCACCCATTAGGAAAAATGGCTTCCTCCGTCCAAAACGATTCCAGGTTTTATCACTCCAATGTCCGATAATCGGTTGGACAATCAAACCTGTAACAGGAGCTGCAATCCACAATAATGGAATTTTATCGACATCAGCACCTAAAGTTTCGAAAATGCGACTTGTATTGGCGTTTTGTAATGCAAATCCAAACTGAATTCCTAAAAATCCGAAACTCATATTCCAGATTTGAGTAAATGATAATTTTGGTTTCATCGATGGTTGTGTTTACTGATAAAAAACTATTTAGTTGTTCCTCTGATAATTAGATTCGTTTTTACTATTTTATTTGTATATTGTCCGTGAGTAATCCC
Source organism: Paludibacteraceae bacterium (assembly GCA_942493025.1). GTDB lineage: Bacteria > Bacteroidota > Bacteroidia > Bacteroidales > Paludibacteraceae > Paludibacter. Next base: position 60,921 of record OW818663.1, on the reverse strand, counting down.
ATTAATCTTGTCGAGAAGAAGCTTAGCTGCATTTTTTCCCATTTCATAGCCATGTTGCTCAACCGTACTTAATAATGGATCGCAGGCCTTAGCCAGTTCGCCATCCGAGAAACCGAAAATAGCTATATCTTCCGGCACACGCAACTTAGCCAGTTTTACGGCATACAAAATTCCGGCAGCACAATGGTCATTAATCGCAAAAAAACCATCGGGTCTGTCCGGTCTGTCAAGAATTTCGGGCGTAATAATGATAGCCTCCTCACGCGTATCGCATACCCTGATCAATGATTCATCAACTGGTATCCGATATTTCCGCAGTGCATCGAGGTATCCGTTTTTTCTATTTTTAGAAATTTCCAAATGAAAAGGGGAACTATAAAACGCAATTCGCTTGCAACCGCTTTGAATTAAATACTCAACAGCTGCAAAAGCGCCTGCGTAATCATCTACCACCACACGGTCGGTAATAATACCGATACAGATCCGGTCGAAAAACACCAATGGAATATCACTTTCTATGATTTCCTGAAAATGGTCGTAATTGGTGGTATGTTTACACAAAGACGCTAAAACACCCGAAACCCGGGTTGCGACAAGGGCTTTAGTATTTCTAACTTCTTTTTCATAATTTTCACTTGATTGACATAAAATAACATTAAAATCACCTTCGTTGGCTATTTCCTCAATACCGGAGAGAACAGATGAAAAAAAGTAGTTATTTATTTCGGGAACAATTACGCCAATCGTATTATTCTTACTGGTACGTAAGCTCAAAGCCAGTGTGTTAGGCTTATAATTAAAATCTTTGGCATATTTATTTACGGCATCTTTTGTCGACTGGCTTATATCGGGATGATTCTTAAGCGCGCGAGAAACCGTGGAGGGTGAAATATGGAGAGCGCGTCCAATATCCTTGATGGTTATTTGTGGTTTATTCATACGAGCGTGATTTAGGGTCAGAAGCAACAACATTAGATTTGAATTTCGATCTACAACAGAACCTACTCATTTACAGAGAACTAAAAACAAGAACTGTGTTTTTTTTATCAAAACAAAAACATTATCATTATTGCTAATACAAAAGTATATTAGTTTAGCCGAATAAAAAATTATTTCTGCAAATATTAAAAATATCTTTCGCAAACGTTTGCGGAGATTTTTATAACTTTAATTATATTTTTAAGATAGTATTTAAGTATTTACCCTCTATTTTTGCCACATAAAATCACAAGCAAATGTTCATTTTGAATTAAAATTAGATTATATCTAATCATCGCGAATTACAACAACAATTTGTTTTGATTTTAATTAGACCAATAATAATTATCAACCTTAAAAAACTCAATGCATGAAGTACACAAACTTTAAGCTAAAATTACGGGCATGCTTAGCCATTTTAGTGTTGTTTGTTTTTGCGGCTGCTGTCAATGCGCAACAAACATCCATTTCTGGAATAGTAAAAGATGCAAGTAATGGGGAACCTATCCTCGGAGCTAACATTCTAGAAAAAGGTACATCAAATGGTACAATTACCAATCTTGATGGTCAATTCACTCTCAAAGTAGCTGCCAATGCTACTTTAGTTGTCAGATACATCGGATTCGCAACCGTGGAAGTTCCAGTAGCGGGTCAAAAAAACATTGTAATTCAAATTAAAGAAGATGCAGTGGCCTTAGGCGAAGTAGTAGCAATTGGATATGGTGTTGTAAAGAAAAACGATGCAACCGGTTCGATTACTGCCATTAAACCGGACAAACTTAACAAGGGTGTAACCACAAGTGCCCAGGACATGATTGTGGGAAAAATAGCCGGTGTAAGCGTAATCACTGGTGGCGGTACTCCCGGTAGTGGCGCTACTATCCGTATTCGCGGAGGTTCTTCATTAAATGCCAGTAACGACCCTTTAATCGTTATCGACGGATTGGCCATGGACAATGATGGGATTAAAGGAGTAGCCAATTACCTGAGCACCATTAACCCGAATGACATTGAAACATTTACCGTATTGAAAGATGCATCTGCAACTGCCATTTACGGTTCGCGTGCTTCGAACGGTGTAATTATCATCAATACTAAAAAAGGATTAAAAGGCTCTAAACCCAGATTTTCATACGACGGAAACACTTCAATCGGAATAGTAGGTAAAACAGTCAAAGTATTGAATGGTGACGAGTATCGCGCTTACGCCAGACAATTATATGTAGATCAAGCTGCAGCTGTTGCCAAACTTGGAACAGCAAACACAGACTGGCAAAGTCAGATTTATCAAGCCGCCATTAGTCATGACCACAACATCAGTGTAACCGGAGGCTTTAAAAACGTTCCTTATCGTGCATCTGTAGGTTATACGAATCAAGATGGTATTCTGAAAACATCTAATTTCGAACGGTATACCGCCGCCATCAGTTTAAGCCCTTCACTATTCGATGATCATTTAAAAATCAATTTGAATGCCAAAGGCATGATGGTTAAGAATAGATATGCAGATAATGGTGCCATTTCGGCTGCTATTTCTATGGATCCGACCCAACCTGTTACTTCAAGAGCTGCCGCTTATGCTCCATTCGGAGGATACTGGCAATGGACAAATGGAACTGATAGCTCGATCCCAAATCCTCAGGCAACAAAAAATCCGCTTGCTACTTTAATGCAAAAAGATGAAACCGCTAACTCAAGAGATTTGATTGGAAGTGCGGAATTTGACTATAAAGTACATTTCTTACCTGATTTACGCTTACACTTAAACTTAGGTATCGATGATGCTTATGGCAAGCAAATATTGAATTTGAGTAAGCAGGCCGCAAGTGATTTTCCACATGGTCGTACAGGTTGGGACAAACAAAGTAAACGAAATACATCTTTGAACTATTATATGCAGTATGGCAAAGAAGCTGGCATTCACAGATACGATGCAATGGCCGGATATGAATGGCAACATTTTTATCGCGAAGGTTCTTCTGAGTTTATTGGATTAGATGGTTATAATCCGGTTCCAAGTGTTTTCAAAACCGAAAGTTATCTGGTTTCATTCTTTGGACGTGTAAATTATACGCTTGCCGACAGGTATTTATTTACAGCAACTGTACGTAATGACCGTTCTTCACGTTTTGCAGCAAACAATCGTAGTGCTATTTTCCCGGCATTAGCCTTTGCCTGGAAAATAAACGAGGAGAGTTTCCTAAAGGATAACAATACCGTATCTGATTTAAAATTACGTTTAGGGTATGGTATCACCGGACAACAAAACCTAACTGGAGATCAGATCCTATATCCTGAATACGCATATTTCCCGGTTTATACAACCAACAAAAATGGGGCATTTTATCCATTTGGATCAACCTATTATAACACTTCAAGACCGGATGCTTATAATTCAAAACTGAAATGGGAAGAAACAACAACATGGAATACAGGTTTAGACTTCGGATTCTTCAAATCTCGTATCACCGGTTCGGTTGATTACTACTATCGTAACACCAAGGATCTTATCAACGTAGTAACAGCTCCTGCTTCTACAAACTTTAGAAACAAGGTAGTTAGCAACGTTGGAACTCTAAAAAACACCGGTGTGGAATTCACGTTAAATGCAAAAGCAATTACCACAAAAGATTTAACCTGGGAAATTGGTTACAATGCAACTGTAAACAGAAATAAAATCACGAAACTAACCATGGGTAACATAGAAGGATATTATGTTGCACAAGGAGGTTTGTTTCAAGGATTTGCGCAAGCTCATGCGGTTGGGTTCCCTGCTAGTTCATTCTATGTATACGAACAAATATACGACACAAACCACAAACCAATCGAAGGTTTATACGTAGATCGTAACGGAGATCATGTTATAAATGAGAAAGATAAATATTTTTATCACAATCCTAATGGAGATATAACAATGGGTCTTTCTTCTAAAATCATTTATAAAAGTTGGGATTTTGGATTCTCACTTAGAGCAAGTATTGGCAACTACATGTACAATGCAGTTGATGCAGGAGGCTTAAATGTTGGCTCAGGTGGTGTATATTCATCATTAGGATATTTCTCGAACAAGTTGAAATCCGCATTTAACACTAACTTTAGCGGAGGAGGTAACACCTATCTTTCTGATTACTACGTTCAGAATGCGTCTTTCATTCGTTGCGATAACGTCACAATTGGATATTCATTCAAAGGCGCTAAAAAATCAAGTCTCAGCGGACGTGTTTACTCCACATTCCAAAACCCATTTGTATTTACAAAATATAAAGGGTTAGATCCTGAAATTTCCGGAGGTATTGATAACAACATTTACCCTCGCCCAATTGTAACTATGTTGGGAGTAAGCCTTAATTTCTAACACTTAACCAATAAATTTAGCAATATGAACAACATAAATAAAAAATTGTTTTACGTCATCGCCCTGGGTGTTATTGCATTTAGTGCAAGCTCATGCCTCGATGATTTGAACGTGACCCCCATAAATCCTCAGGTAACTCAAACATTTGACCAGGAAGCTGTTTTTGCAAAAACCTATGCAGCATTTGCACTATCCGGTCAGGAAGGTGCAGCTGGGAACAATGACATTGACATCACCGACGAAGGTCGTTTTTCGCTCACCCGTTGCTTATGGAACTGCAGTGAATTACCTACTGATGAGGCATTGTGTGCCTGGGGAGATAACGAAGTTGTAGAGTTGAATGCTAACACATGGCCTTCTACCAATTTGGCTACAGAAGGTTTGTATGCCCGTTTGTACTTTATCGTTACTATCAGCAATCACTTTTTGGAGCAAACTGCTGGAAAAACCGATGCTGTATCTGTAAAAGAACGTGCCGAAGTACGTTACCTCAGAGCATTAAGCTACTATTATTTGTTGGATTTCTTTGGAAATGTACCTTTTTCGGAAAAAATCTCCGATGAATTTCCACCACAAATAAAAAGAGCTGATCTGTTTACATACATCGAAAAAGAACTCACAGAATGTGAACCGGACATGTACGAACCACGTCAGGCAGACAAACCCTACTATCGTTTGGACAAAGCTGCCAACTGGATGTTAAAAGCACGATTATATTTGAATGCTGAAGTATACACTGGAACCCAACGTTGGGATGATGCAATAACTTATTCGAATAAAGTAATGACATCAGCGTACAAATTGAATCCAAGCTACAAACAATTATTTATGGCTGATAATGCTGGTACTGTCGACGGATCTACAATAAACACTGCACCTCAGGAAATTATTTTCCCAATTGCAGCCGATGGCATAAAAACTAAAAGTTGGGGAGCATCTCTTTTCTTAATTGCCTCTACACATACCAATGGCATGGCAGCTTGGGGAAGTACCGAAGGATGGGGTGGTAACCGCGCCAGAGCAACTTTAGTGAAAAAATTCTTCCCCAGTGGAAGCGTTCCAATTGCTGCAGACTTGACCACAGCGGCAGTAGATGACCGTGCAATGCTGAATTCTGTAGATAAAACACTCGACATCAGCAAGGTTACCGACTTTACAAAAGGTATATCAGTAGCAAAATACACGAACGTACGCGCCGACGGACTTGCTTCACATGACACACAATTTCCGGATATGGATATTCCGTTTATGCGTGCAGCAGAGGCTTACCTCACTTATGCCGAAGCAAACCTTCGCTCAACTGCCGGTAACCCAACACTTGCTTTAAAAGCCGTTAATGATCTTAGAGCGAGAGCACATGCCATTCCACTTACAGCACTTAGCAAAGACCAGGTTTTGGATGAATGGGCACGCGAATTCTACTTCGAAGGTCGTCGTAGAACTGATTTAATTCGTTATGGATATTTTGGTGGAGGCACCTACAATTGGGATTGGAAAGGCGGAACTGCTGCCGGATCAAGTTTCCCTGCCAAATTCAATTTGATGCCGCTTCCTCCGGGAGATTTAAATGCAAATCCAAATTTGAAACAAAATCCAAATTATTAATTAGGCATTTATATATAACTAATAAAATAGTAACAATATGAAAAAATTAAATATATTATTTATTGTTTTGCTAAGTTTAATTGGATTTTCTTCGTGCGAAGATGCAAAAGATCCTGTAATAAACAGCGGAGCATTGGATGGAAGTTTGACATTCAAACTAAACCAAACCCGATATACAAATTCAACGTATGAACTGACTGATGCTAATTCCACATTGAGCATGGACTCACTTACCTGTGTTCAACCCAATTATGGATTTACTGCAGCGGTAACTTACACTGCACAGGTTTGTTTCGATGCAAATTTTGCAGCAGGTAAATTTCAAAGCCTACCAAGCACTGTGAATGGCGAAAAAGTGGCAATCAATGTAAAAGAATTAGACATTGCGATTATTGCACTTTATGGAGGAGCTTTGCCAGATCCAATCGTAAAAAAGGATGTATATATCAGATTGGTTGCAAATGTTAGTGGAGCAACCTCTACTCCGCTAGTAACAACTCCAACTGTAAAATCATTATATTCAAATTCAGTTGTAATGAATATAAAACCTTACGTTTTACCATTGTTCCCTTATACTGAAGTTAGTCCAAGACTATGGTATATCGTTGGATTGGATGGTGTTTGGAATAACTCTCCTTCTGGTGTAGGCACTTCGCTTATTCCTCTAAGTATTCAAGATGGCAGTAAATACAATTTGAATGGCGATGGGGAATTTATTTACACCGGATATTTCAAAGCTTCTGCCGGATTTAAAATTCTACGCAACATTGGCGACTGGGCTAATGACATCTGGGGTATGACCGGAGCAAGTTATGTATATAATGGTGGAGGTAATATTACAGTTCCTTCTGATGGATACTATAAAATTACTATGAATTCAATTGACAAAAAAATGAAAATTGAACCATATACTAAGACTCCTGCAACATATAATTCGATTGGAATTATTGGAGCATTTAACGGTTGGGGCGCCGATGTCAACCTAACAGGAAACGCAAGTGCTTCAAAACACTTTTGGTCAGGTGCATTGACATTGACAGAATCTTCTCAATTAAAACTGCGTGCAGATGCGAGCTGGACAAATAACTGGGGAACCGGAGGTAAATCAGATGGCCCCGGAGAAGCAAAATACTCAGTAATAGGACTAGGCGTAGGTGGTGGTCAAAACATGATTGAAAATGCAGGCACATACACTGTGATGTTCAATGATATTGATAATTGCTACTTCTTTATTAAAAAATAAAAGAAATGCGTACTGCACTTTAAACCTGCAGTACGCGTTGAAAAGAACTAATTATTCATTATAAAACATATTGAAAATGAAAAAAATAGTATTATTCATATTTTCGGTTGTTATTGGCCTGAGCTTTACCTCGTGTGAAGATCCGTATGCCAATCAGAAGGTGGCAAGCCCGACTGCTTATACTCAGGAAACACTTCAAGACACAACAGGATTCGCAGCTGCACTTAAAGCCGGCGTCAGCCCGCTAACAATAGCTACAAACAAATTGACCAGTCCTTTGGCGCTGCTTACTTGTTCGTCGGTGCTTAACAGAGTTGACACAGCTACCAGAGCTGAATATAAAATTCAATTCACCAACCTTGCTACATTTGCAAACTTTATCACCATCCCTATTACATTCGATGGCAAAGCAGGCTCAGATGTATCGGTTGACTGCAAACAATTCAACGATTCGATCAAAACCTACAACAAGAATGCGGTTCAACGCACAGTTTATGTTCGTTTATTGTCGTACATTGTAAAAGGTGGACTGAAAACAGTTTACACCTCAAAAGTTGCTTCATTATTGGTAACACCAAACAATTATGTTCCGACGCCTGTAAACGATATCGTTTCACTTCCTATGAATGGTTTTGTCAACATCGATGTACTTGGAAACGATACTGATCCTGAAAAAGATGTATTAACGGTATCGGCTGTAGGAACAGCTGCACACGGTACGGTTACCATAAACACTGATGGAAAAGTAAAATACACGCCAACAGTTGGTTATTCGGGTGCTGATAGTTTTAGCTACACAGTAAGTGATGGTAATGGCAATGCAGTCATTGCAAATGTTGATGTTACAGTAATGGCCATTATGCCTTACACTGCAGTAGCACCAAGACCATGGTACCTAGTAGGAGCAGCAATTGGTGATGGTTCATGGAATAACTCCACAGCAGGCTTAGGTGTTGCATTATATCCTCTAAGTGTTGTTACAGGTAATAAATATAATATTGCCGGTGACGGAGAATTTACATACACTGGCTATTTTGAAGCAGGAAAAGCGTTTAAATTAATCCGCGACCCGGGTAGTTGGGCTGAACAATGGGGAGTAACAAATGGAGTTTACACCCATAACACAGGAAGTGATATTACAGTACCAACCAGTGGCTACTATACTATCAATTTAAACTCTATTACAAATGTTCTGACTATTGTTCCAGCTGTAGTAACACCTACAACTTATAGCTCAATGAGTTTATCCGGAGATTTCAACGGTTGGTCATCTGCGGCAAATCCAATGACAAAAGGTGCATCTATGAACAGCCATATTTGGTATGCTAAGATCACTGTTACAGCAGCAGGCGGAATCAAGTTCAATTACAATAATTGGGCAACCGACTGGGGAGGAACTTCATTCCCAGTAGGAATTGGCGTAGAAAAAGGTTCAAATATCCCAATCACAGCAGGAACCTACACTGTGTTATACAATGATATCGACAAAACCTATTATTTCAAATAATTCAATGCGCTAAATAACCCTCAAGAAAAGTCTGTTCCCTAAAAAGTTCAGGCTTTTCTTTTCTTAAAAATAATTATAAATAAGAGACATTATGAACAAAAAAGCACTTCTCCTGATCTTTAGTTTGGTTTCATTGAGTATTAGTGCTCAAATCGAACGCATTGAACCTGCCTTTTGGTGGACAGGAATGAAAAATCCTCAACTCCAATTATTAATGCATGGGGATAGCATCTCTAAAAACCAAATTGTCATCAACTATCCTGGTGTAAAATTACTTAAAGTAAACAAAGTCTCAAACCCAAACTACTTGTTTGTCGATTTGCTAATTGATGCTAAACTGGCAAAAGCGGGTAAGTTTGATATTCTTTTCAAACAAAATGGCAAAATAAAAGCCACTTATAGCTATGAGCTAAAATCCAGACGCCAAAATTCTGCTCAGCGGCAAGGGTTTTCGAGTTCAGACGTCATTTATTTGCTTATGCCCGATCGTTTTGCAAATGGTGACACATCAAACGACAATATAGATTCACAACCGGAAAAAGCCAACCGCGCCAGCGATTCGGGACGTCATGGTGGTGACATCAAAGGAATTCAGGATAATTTGGATTATATCAAAGAGCTGGGTGCTACGGCCATTTGGTGCACGCCTGTTCAGGAAAATAATCATACAAAATACACCTACCATGGCTATGCAATAAGCGATTTCTACAAAATAGATCCACGGTTTGGCAGCAATAATGAATACGCCGGATTCGTGACAGCTGCGCATCAAAAAGGTCTGAAAGTAATTATGGATATGGTTTCTAACCATGGCGGAATTGGAGCCTGGTGGATGAAAGATTTACCTATGAAAGACTGGATTCACCAATGGAAAGAATTTACCTACACCAGCCACAAAGCCTCTACATTAAAAGATATTCATGCCTCAACCATTGATAAAAAGCTATTTATCGATGGGTGGTTTGATACCAGTATGCCGGATATGAACCAACAAAATCCATATTTTTGGACATATTATATTCAAAATTCAATTTGGTGGGTGGAATATGCCAACCTGGACGGTATACGAATGGACACTTACCCCTACAACGACCGGGATGCTATGGCTAAATGGGCAAAAGCCATTACCACCGAATATCCACATTTCAATATTATGGGAGAAGCATGGCTCGCCAGCCCTCAGGATATTGCTTTTTGGCAAAAAGATGCCACTAACCCATTGAAATACAACTCACAGCTACCTACAGTTATGGATTTCATTACCCAAAAAGCGCTCACTACTTGTTTTAATGAACATGGCAAATCGTGGGAAGAAATGGGAATGAACAGGCTCTACACTATTATTGCCAATGATTATTTATATGCTAACGTAAACAATTTGCTTGTTTTTGCCGAAAATCACGACACACAACGGTACAACTATGTATTAAAGGGAGATTTGACCAAGTATAAAATGGCCATGTCGTTTTTAATGACCACCCGTGGCATACCTCAACTCTATTACGGAACTGAAATAGGCATGACCGGCAACAAAGACAAAGGCGATGGCGACATCCGACATGATTTTCCCGGTGGATGGAGTGGCGATTCAATTAATGCTTTTTCGCCCAATGGTAGAACAGCTATTCAAAACGAGTACCACAGCTATCTGGCAAAGCTACTCAACTGGCGAAAAAACAAACCGGTAATTCACACGGGGCAATTGACCCATTACATCCCTGAAAATGACATCTATGTGTACTTCAGATACAATAACACTGAGAACATAATGGTTATTATCAACAATAACTTAACCGACCAGACTCTTAAACTTGATCGCTATGCAGAAAGTCTAAAAGGCAAAACAATAGGAACAGATGTAATGTCAGAAAAAACATTTGACCTCACATCGCCCATTCTATTACCAAAAGAAAACGTACTCATACTGGAATTAAAATAGACAATCATGAAGACGAAATTTTTAATACTATTGGCCTTAGCCTTATCAATTGTGAGCTTTGGGCAAGTAATTACCGATTCTAAACTTTCAGTTTCGAGTGGAAAGGTCGAGCGTATTGAAAATTTCCCGTCTTCTTATATTGCCTCCAGAAACATTGATATATGGTTACCAGAGGATTACAGCTCTGCAAAAAAGTACAATGTGCTATATATGCACGATGGACAAATGTTGTTTGACAGTACACAAACATGGAACAGAAAAGAATGGAAAGTAGACGAAGTAGTTTCTCAATTGATAAAATCAGGTAAAATTGAAGAATGCATTGTTGTAGGAATTTGGAACAATAGTGCTGATCGCATCTCGGAATATTTTCCAACCAAGATATTTAATCAATTAGAAGAAAAAACTCAAAAAAAACTGTCGGAGAAATACTGCAACGGAAAATTGGCAAATGGCGACAATTATTTAAAATTTATTGTTTCGGAAGTCAAACCATTTATCGACAATCACTTTTCAACGTTCGTTGAAAAGGAGCACACCTTCATAATGGGTTCGAGTATGGGTGGTTTAATTTCCATGTATGCTATTTCGGAATATCCGACCATTTTTAATGGTGCTGCATGCCTCTCGACGGCCTGGCTCAGTCAGATTGAACCAAATTATGAAATTCCATTAGCTACTTTTGGCTATTTGAAGAAAAATATGGCCTCTGCAAACGAGCATAAAATCTATATGGATTATGGAACCGGCGAAAGTGACAAAGCATATGAAATGACACAATCGTTTGTGGATTTAATTGCAAAGGGAAAAAAATATCACGATAATAATTATCTGTCAAAAGTGTACGACAAAGCTGAGCACAATGAAGTGGCATGGAGTCAGCGGTTGAATGTTCCTCTTGAGTTTCTACTACCTAAAACTCAGCATCAAAAGCCAGTTTCAGGGCGCATTGATGTGTACGAAAACTTTCCATCAAAATACATTTCAACAAGAAATGTAGAAGTTTGGCTACCTGAGAACTATAGCTTAAAAAAGAAATATGCAGTACTGTACATGCACGATGGTCAAATGCTTTACGATGCCGCCACTACATGGAATCATCAGGCCTGGGATGTGGATGACGTTGCAGCAAAACTACTGAGTGAAGGTAAAGTACAGGGTTTCATCGTCGTGGGCATTAGCAATGGAGGTAAAACCCGTCACACGGATTATTTTCCACAAAAACCATTCGAATCGCTAACCGATGAGCAGAAGGACTTTATAAACAAGCAATTGTTCCCCACTGGAAATACAACCGAAACTTTTAAACCGGAGTCAGACAATTACCTGAAATTTATAGTCGCAGAGCTGAAACCTTATATCGACAAAAAGTACCCGGTTTATAAAGATAAGAGTCATACCTTTATTGCCGGAAGCAGCATGGGCGGATTAATATCAATGTACGCCATTTGTGAATATCCTACTATCTTTGGAGCTGCCATCTGTATGTCAACGCACTGGCCGGGGATTTTTTCGGTCGACAATAATCCAATTCCGGAAGCATTTGCCAGCTACATGAAAGCTCATTTGCCGAATCCACAAAATCACAAAATCTATTTTGACTACGGCGATAAAACATTGGACGCACTGTATCCGCCTTTACAGAAAAGAATTGATGAAGTTATGAGGAACAAAGGATACACCGCAAAAAGCTGGGTAACTACATTTTTTCCAGGGGATGATCACAGCGAAAAATCATGGAACAGTAGATTGCACATTCCCTTAGAATTTATATTGTCAAAATAAAACAACTGCCCACTCATTTATGACACAAACCTGCATTGGTTGTGCATCCTAAAAAAGTCCGATTTAAATTCGGACTTTTTTAGGATGATACGCAATTAAATTCAACCAATGCAAACGTTTGCACTAAAAATAGATTCTTTCTTTATAAAGCATAAAACACAAGGTAGAATATTGCTGTATATTTGTGCTGATTAGGGTACAAGCACCTTTTATAAATCGACACAATTATGAAAAAATCAATTACTACTTCGCTACTCTTTCTATTAATATCTCTAGCCGGTTGGGCGCAAATAATTACAACAACACCCACTTTTGTGACTCAAAACGGTGGAGCGATTGATATTGTTTACGATGCAAGTTTAGGCACAGCAGGCTTGAAAGATTATACCGGCACCGATGGTATTTATGCCCACACAGGGGTAATTACCACTGCCAGCACTTCGGCCACCGATTGGAAACACGCACCAAGCTGGGGCGATAACGCGACTAAATACAAGTTAACAGCACTTGGCAACAATAAATACAAGCTGTCCATTACACCCGACATGGCGACTTACTATGGCTTAACTGCCGGCGAAACGGTTACTAAAATGGCCTTTGTGTTCCGCAATGGCTTAAGCACCAAAGAAGGCAAAGATACCGGTGGAGCCGACATAATGGTGAATGTGTATCAAGCAGGACTAAACATAGCTTTTACTAACCCGGCAACAAATTTAAATGTTACAGCAGGAACAACTCTAAATATTCAGGTTGGAGCATCAGCCACCGCCGATATAAATCTTAAAATAAATGGTAGTAGTGTACAAACTGCCACAGCAGCCACAAGTTTGAATTATTCTTATAATTTTGCCACGGTAAACGATTATATCTTAATCGCATCGGCCACTGCAAATGGAACAACTGTTTACGACACAGTAAAAGTAAGTGTTCCCGCACCGGTTATTAGTGAACCGCGCCCGGCAGGTGTAAAGGACGGTATCAATATAATTGACCCTACAACAGCAACACTGGTATTGTACGCTCCGAATAAAAGCAATGTCTTTTTAATTGGAGATTTCAACGATTGGACGCAATCCAATACCTATCAGTTGAAAAAAGATGGAAATTACTGGTGGATTACGCTTACTGGGTTAACCGCCGGTAAATTATACGGCTACCAGTACCTTGTTGATGGTACATTGAGAATCAGTGATCCGTACACCGAGCTGGTGCTGGATCCTTGGAATGATAAATGGATTAATCAATACAATTCTATTTTCCCTAATCTAAAGGCTTACCCTGAAGGTAAAACCAGTGGTTTAGTAGCCACCTTGCAAACAACGAAAACTGCTTACAGTTGGGAAGTTCCCACATTCGCAATGCCTCCGCGCGAGAACATGGTGATTTATGAACTACTTCTGCGCGATTTTACAACACAAAAATCATTGGAAGCTGCCATCACTCATCTCGATTACCTGAAAACCCTTGGAATTACGGCTGTCGAACTAATGCCAATTCAAGAATTTGATGGAAATAACAGTTGGGGATACAATTCAAACCACCATTTTGCACCCGACAAAGCCTATGGAACACCGGAAATGTACAAGAAATTTATAGATGAATGCCACAAACGAGGCATGGCTGTACTCTTGGATATGGTTTTCAATCAGGCTTCGGGCATTAATCCTTTTGCATTGCTTTATTGGGATAGCACTAATAACAGACCCGCAGCAGATAACCCTTGGATGAACCCCGTTGCACCACACCCATACAGTGTTTTAAACGATTTTAATCACAGTTTTACAGGAACGAAAGAATACTTTAAACGTGTACTTCAATACTGGATTACCGAGTACAAAGTAGATGGATACCGCATGGATTTAACAAAAGGTTTTACTCAAACAGCAACTACCGGTGAGCCGGCCGTATCGAATTACGATCAATCGAGAATTGACAATCTGACCGCCTATTACAATGCTGCTAAATCGGTAAAAAGTGATGTAATGTTTATTCTTGAACATTTTTGTAGTAATGAGGAGGAAACAGTGTTGGCCAATAGCGGTATGTACCTTTGGAAGAATGCCAACTATAACTACTCACAATCAGCCATGGGATACCAAACGGGCAGCGATTTCGGAAATCTAAACACTACTCCCCGCAACTGGGTGGGTTATGCCGAGAGTCATGACGAGGAGCGAAATTTTTATAATGCCAAGATAAATGGCGTCGGTGTTATCTTAACAGATTCTATTGCCCGCATCAAACGAGTGCCACTAAATATAGCTTTCACAGCACTACTGCCCGGTCCTAAGATGATATGGCAATTTGGAGAAATGGGATACGATTATTCTATTAATTCAAACGGCGGCAGAACAAACGAGAAGTCATCGGCATGGGGATATTTAAACCTGGCACATCGCAAAGCAGCAGCCGACGCGTGTGCAAAAGTCATTTCGCTGAAGAAATTATATCCGAACGCCTTTACGCAGGGAACGTATACCATCAATGTCTCGCAATCCGACTGGAACACAGGACGTCGCATAGCACTGTCACATGCAGATTTAAGCATGGTTATGCTGGGGAACTTCAATGCTTCGGCAACAATTACCGCCAGCCCTAACTTCCCCAAAACAGGGATATGGTATAACTTACTTACCGGCGAAGAACTGAATGTAACCAACACAAGCATGACAATTAGCATGCAAGCCGGCGATTTATTGTTGTACACTGACAGGAAAGTAAATTTCACGAGTGCAGTCAACAATCCAAAAACACTACTCAATTGCAATGTATTTCCAACAGTAACCGCAGGCAAAGTCTACGTTACAACTCCAAATGCTGTAAAAGAGATAAAGGTTTATAATATGCAGGGGCTGCTTCTAAAAACTGTAACGAGTCAAACTGAAGTAGATTTATCTACGTTAAGCACAGGTATATACTTAATGGAAGTAAGTACTTTGGACGGAAAAGGAAGTTATAAAATTGTAAAACAATAAAAAGCGACATACTTATATATAAAAAATGCACAGCTAAAAATAGTTGTGCATTTTTTTATAAAATAGTCAGGTTAAATTACCTGCACTAAAATCTATTGAAACATGTTTCTAAAATGTTGAAAAAAGTTTTTTGAGGCAGCAGCATTTGGTTTTACGTTATCCGATTTACCAAGCTTCTCCATGACTATTTTTTCTTCTTTATTCAGATTCTCAGGTATATAAACACCAATATTTACCAACAAATCGCCGGTACCATAACGGTTTACGCTTGGCAATCCTTTACCACGCAGGCGCAGCACTTTACCCGGTTGTGTTCCGGGGGCAATCGTTACTTTCACTTTTCCTTCCACAGTCGGTACTTCTACAGAACCACCCAGCGTTGCCAATGGCACAGTAAGTAAAAGATTATATATCAGGTCATTTTCATCACGTATTAATTCAGGGTGAGCTTCTTCTTCAACAAGCACCAATAAATCACCGTTCACTCCTCCCCTACGCGCTGCATTTCCTTTTCCGCTAACCGACAGCTGCATACCTTCCATTACTCCTGCCGGAATATTGATAGTAATTACTTCATCCTCGCGAACAACACCTTCACCACTACAGTGCTTGCATTTATCTTTTACAATTTTGCCTTCGCCATTACAGGTCGGACATTCGGCTGCCGTTTGCATCTGTCCTAAGATGGTATTTTGCACACGGGTAACACGTCCCTGACCATTACAAGTGGTACAAGTTGTAGACGAAGATCCGGCTTCAGCACCGGTTCCACTACAATGCGAACAAGCAACCTGTTTTTTTACTTTGATTTTCTTTTCAACACCTACAGCAATTTCTGCAAGCGTAAGTTTCACTTTCACCCGTAAATCAGAGCCTTTACGAACCCGCTGACCGCCACCGCGCTGACCACCACCAAATCCGCCAAATCCGCCGCCACCAAAATGACCGCCAAAAATATCGCCAAAGTGCGAGAATATATCTTCCATATTCATTCCGCCGCCATTGAAGCCGCCGCCACCTGAAGCACCACCTACTCCGGCATGACCGTATTGGTCGTAACGCTGACGTTTCTGAGGATCGCTTAGAATTTCATACGCTTCTGCAGCTTCCTTGAATTTTTCCTCTGACTGTTTATCACCCGGGTTCTTATCCGGGTGGAACTGAATGGCTTTTTTGCGGTAAGCCTTTTTGATTTCATCAGCAGAAGCCGACTTGGACACTTCTAATATTTCGTAAAAATCTCTCTTAGACATTTCTCTTTCGTTGAATTATGGAATTAGCCGACATTCTACCATCGCCTAACTGTTTACTGATAATTATTTACTAACAACTGAATTACTCTCCAACCACTACTTTCGAGAAACGAATTACTTTTTCGTTCAGCGTATAGCCTTTCGAAGCACAATCAATAATCTTTCCTTTCAAGTCTTCGCTTGGTGCAGGAAAAGTAGTTATAGCTTCATGAAATTCGGTATCAAAAGCCTCATTTTCCGTTGGGATAGACTTTACTCCTTTCGAAAGTAAAAAAGCTAAAAACTTATTGTAAATTAGCTCAACACCATCTTTTACAGCTTGTACATCTTCTGATGTTTCCATCGCTTTTAAACCGCGTTCGAAATCATCAACCAATGGTAACATATCTACCAAAACACCCTCGCTAGCTGTTTTCAACAAATCCATTCTCTCCTTAAGCGTACGTTTGCGGTAATTATCAAACTCGGCCATCATCCGAAGATTTTTATCGTTCAAGTCGGCACACTTTTGAGTCAAGAGTTCCAATTCGTTAACGGGGATTTCTACTGGAGTTTCTACTGTATTTTCGGTTGATTCGCAAGGCTGACAGGTTTCTGCTGCTTGTGCACCTTCTTTTATGTCTAAATGCTCCTCCGGATGTTTATTCTTCTTCATACTTTTATAATTAAATTCGAACCACTGTATTAATCTAGATATCAAATTAGTCGTTTTGAGTTTTAGTTCGGTGGAATAGGTCAATAATTTTGCCAAAACACCCGATTTCCGTTTTTGGCAGAAATCGGGTGGCAGAATGGCAGATATAGCTATATACTAATTCATATTTCAAGACAAAATGTACGAAAATACCCTGATTCAATAGTTTAAAAACAGTATCCGCAGGTTAGAATTAGAACTTAAATATTCTAACGTGTCAACATAAATTTGAAACTAACCCCAAAGTTTGTTGATGAAACAGGGAATGAAGATGAAATAAGCGGCGAACTCATTTGCCGGTCATAGAACAATTGAATATTTAGTTTCGAACTGAAAACGTAGTCGGCAATTACTTTTAGTGTCAATAGTTTATTCCCACTCGATGCTTGTGTAAGATTGCTGTCAATTTTTCGTAAAAGCGTTTTAATGTCTTTGTATGACAAATCCGCACTTAATTTCAAATCGTTTTTAATGGTGGTTTGTTTATCGTTTTTCAATTTCAGAATAACATCAAAATCCTTGATAACATAGCCCATCCCGACGACATATTCATCGCTTGCTGCCTCCACCAATTGTGTACTCGACAGATTGAGAGCCAGGTTTCGTTGCTTACGAAATTCCATCTTAGCGGTCATGCTATTGTTCATTGCCACATTTACTCCAATAAGCGGACTAAACTGTTCGGTCAGCGAAACGGTTGAAATATCGTAAGGCGACGACATAATCGGATTGTTCGTTTGCACATCGCGCACATAACCAAGCGCACTGTTATCGCCACCTACGCCTTCCCACGTAGAGAATGAAGTATACGCACCCACACTGTAACGACAAGTGTAAGCATGTGTCAGACTCACCGATCGGAAATGATTTTTAACCCAAGGTAAACGTGACAAACCATCATAACTTATGCGCCAGTTCGGCAAAACGCTCAGCAACGAAAGAAACGGATTGGTACTCATCGAGTTCGCATCCCTTCCGGTATATGCAGCCAGGAAGGCCGGAATGAGTACGTCGGCCGAATTTTCGGAGTAAGCCGTATTGGCGTTACCCACCGACCCAAACTCTTTTCCGGCATAAGAAGGAATATCCTTGAAAAAACCGCTACTTGGATAACGAGTGCCTGCATATTGTTTATTCAATCTGTTTTGTATAATCTTTCTATTGGCCAAAAAGGTATTGAACACTTCAGAATTA
Source organism: Paludibacteraceae bacterium (assembly GCA_942493025.1). Lineage (GTDB taxonomy): Bacteria > Bacteroidota > Bacteroidia > Bacteroidales > Paludibacteraceae > Paludibacter. Next base: position 42,393 of record OW818663.1, on the reverse strand, counting down.
TAATTTTGATTAGCCGTTCCCATTGGTTTAAAAGCGGTGGAAAGTGCCACCAGAGTAATATTATAACTACCTGTAAAGCTTGTTGGCATTCCGTCGAACATGTACTGAACAGTTGTATTATCAGCAGTATAGCGTTTTGCGCTTACATCTATCTTAAACCCCGGCAGAGGTTCAAGCGTAGCCTTAATATCAAGATCGGATGTAAATGCAGTAGTGGCAGGATTGACAATGCTGGTATCATTCACCAACCAGCCATTATCCAACGCTCGTTGAAGTAAATTTTTATCCTGAAATCCAAAAGCAAAAGCATATCCCGGCGCATTCATCTGAGAACCGACACCGCCATATTTTTGCTGTCCCAGGAAAACCGGCTCGGGCAAGAAACCGGGTAGCACCGTACTGTTCGACTCACGATACGTGAAGCTTACGCGACGCACCATCATCAACATACGGGCAACAAAATCAACCGTTTTGGCACTTGCCGTTTGCTCGTTTGGATCCTGACTAACAAGAGTAAGCATAACACTATCAGCATCTATCTGAGGTGTTATTTCCAACGAACTTGAATTCTTTGACTTGTAAGAAAGCAACATGGGTTTGCCAAGCTTGTCGGCAACCTTGAACATTAACTTATCACTGCCTAAGCGGTGATTAATGGTAATCGGCTTATTTTTTTCCAACCGCACCATCTGATTATAGGTCTTAGATTGAAATTTTGATTTATTGGTATTCGGCTGCGTAGCAAACCGTCGATTCACATCCTTCAGGTATTTAGATTTATTGTAAAGACTTTCGAAATTGAAAGTTCCATCGACTTGCCATGCTCCCATGCTGGTAGCGATATTTCCTAACTGGCTGTCACCCGACACCCGAGCCATTCTATTCCAATCGTAGGTAGAATTATAACTAGCATTGGCTGTAACCCAGTCGAAAGTTGGAATTTTATTTAGTGGCAAGATCCACGAGGCAGAAAACACCTGCTGATAGGCGTAAGGAGTACCTAACTTACGGATATTCGACCAAACCGAGTCGCGCCATTCTTTGTAATAATCGGGATTAACCTCAGGGGTTTTGTATGGTTCAGCAATATTGGCATTCATAGCCGACTGGAAACTAAATTTAAGCGCACGGGTTAAATCGTAGGTAATATCAAATCGTCTGTTCCACATAAAATCCCTGCTAAAAGTCATATCCAAGGCTTGATTAGTCCCAATTATTGAGGGATCGGCATTTAAATCGCGCAATTTCACCTGCGAGTATTGACGATTCATATTGGTATTCAAACTCAACGTTGTTGGCAAATAGTTCAGATTAAAGTCTTTCACTATTTTCAACATCGGACTACTTAGTGCTTTGACATTTTTAAATGGCTCCCAAGGCGTAGGGTTAAACGAGAAATTATAGTCGATGGCCCCACGCTGATCTTTTACCAGATTTTCCTCTACATCCTGACTGTGTTGTTTTGTTTCGTTAAAAGCATAGCTAAACGACACATTGGCAGGATCGTAAAACTGTGGAGTCTTACTTTTTATATTTACCCGGGCACCCGAGATATTGAAACTTTTGGTGGTCACCACCGACTGTGTTATTGATTTCAACGAATCCCGATCTGCCTTATTATCCATACTTTCCAATGCATCTTTCAGTTTAATATCCTGATCAAGTGGATTGTATTTGGGTGATAAAGTCTCGTTGGAATACGAAAAATAGGCTGGAATCTGAATTTTAGCTTTCTCTGGTAAAAAACGACCCAGCTCCAGGGCTGTAGAAAAATTCATTTGGTATAAATCGTCCAAACGCCTGTTCATCACATTACTCTCAATACCTCCAAATCCGGCTGATTCAGTGCGACCGGAGATATTCACATTCCCAATATCGGACAATCCTACCGCCAGGTTTCCCATGGCAGCCCAACCACCCGACTCGTCAAACTCGGACATGCGCAACTCGTTCACCCAAATTTCTCCGGATTTCACATCGTCCCTCACCTCTCCTTTCACACTTCTGACACCAATCATAATGGTTTGTACTTCCGACAAAGAAGGATTACCTACCACCGTGATTTTATTTTTCAGTTTTGCCGGATCGGTTTCATTGACTGTGTATGGAATTGTATTTCCAACACCTGCCACATTATTTTGCCTGTCAACATTTCGTTTTAGTTTCGCATTGGTAAGCGACGTAAACGGAAAATCAAACATATTTTCGGGATACCAAACAGTTGCGCGATGAGAATTATCTCCTCCACTGTAGTCTCCCGGAGGGGTTAATCGTAGTGGAATTTCATATTCATAATAGTTATTAACCATGTCTGATCCCAAACGGATGAAACACGACAACTGATTATCCTGCAAGTTGGTATTATCGTTCATCAGTTTCTCGGCATGCACAAACATTTGCAGGCGTTTGTACTGACGCATATCGTAATTCGTATTTTTATATACCGCACGAGCATCACCTGGCGAAAGATCATTCAGCCGCAGGAGCATTGCCTGCTCATTTAGTTGCAGGATTTGCTGCTGACCCGGGTCGGTCTCACGCGTAACACCCGGAGGCAGCACGTAGTTGACCGGCGTTTTGCTGCTGTTTTCCTCAATATTTACAGCCTGAATTTCTAATTTTCCATCTGATAAAGGTAAAGTACCCACCGGATAAAGTGGTTTGGTAAAGTTACGCCACTCGCCTCGTACCAAATCCATAGTTGCAAAACGTAAATGCGTCTCTTTTTCGAAATTAGTAAGGAACATTCGAATAAAGCGGATAGACTTAAAATTTCGGATGCTTCCTATTTTTTCGTCGTATTGCCGAACCGGAATTTTAAACTGATACCATTTTACCGGCACAACTTCATCGTTTTTCAGCGTTACCTTGGCAGTTACAATATCGGTAATATGGTTATCTCCAATATTCATCAACCCTTTATTTAAGCGAATGCGGTACTGATAGTACTTTTCATACTCATTCAGCGTATTATCCTGGTTAATATCCTCTTGATCGGGTAAAGAAGTAGCCGATGTACCATAAATATCGTTGGTCGTCGTTTCGGGCGAGTTACCTTCAACACCATTATAATGTTTGTAACGGGTCAACACATCCAGTTTTTCATCATCATAATCATTTCCACGATAGAAATGATAATTATCGCCGGCGGGGTCATTTATAGGCGAAAACGGATCGGCCTGAAAGCGTTGTTTAGCATCAGGAGATAATTTTGCACTAATGCCCGTAACATAATCTTTGTAAGTGGAAAACTGAAATTCATTATCGGTAGACAATCCATCCAATCCTGCATCCTGATTTTTGCGCGCACCGGCAGCATTGTCGAACGCAGTGACAGTGGATTGAATTTTAGGTACAACACCCCATTTTGTTTCTTCTGTTTTTGCAAGATCACCATCCAAAGGGAGTCCATTTTCGAATGATTTCTTTCCATCTTTCAGGATATCTTCGCTGACATCGCCCAGGTTGAAATACAAATCGCCACCTTTATCAGTGTTTGCTTTATCATTGATAAATGGATCCATCATCCAAAACTCAATGTATTCGATGTTCGATGTTTCGAAATCGCTCGCACTGGCATCCAACTTACGCATAATTCCACCCCAACGGTTTTTCGGATTAGCCAGTGTTCCATCGGCATTCATCCCTGCTACGTCGAGATTATAAGGTCCACGTTCGGTTGGATAATACGACAGATTCAACACCGTCATCCGCGAAGTCTGACCTTGAGGCGTATTTCTGTTAGGGAAAATTTCCTGCTCAACCACGGTACGCGTCAAATGATTTGATTGCGCGTCGTCAGTCCTTAAGTATTGAGGTGTGGCACTCACATTGGAATTAAATATCGGATCAACTAAATACCATGACATCAGCGCACGGTTCTTTCCGTATTCCACGTCGTTGCTTTTTGCAGCTTCGGGAAACAGAGCGTTTGCACCGGGGTTATAAGGTGTGCCGGCCAAATACCAACTAAACGGATAATGAATATCGATAGTGGTTTTAGTCGATTCAAAGTCGTCGAGATAAGCCAGGCCGGCCGAACTGATTACATTGGAGTGTCCCGGTATTAGTTGCGCAAATTCTGCATTTAATGCTATGGTCGATGGCTTGGTGGCATTTACAAACGGCAGTTTATCGAGCATATTGGTTATCCATTGCGACTCGGTGCGCCAGGAAGTATTCATCCCCCAAATGGTATTTGAAATGGGTTCGCTACCTGTATTCACTTTGGTAGTAAGTGGCATTTCCGACAAGTGCATAATTGTACCACCCAAGCTGAAGTCTTTATTGAACTTATACTCTAAATGCGTTCCAACCAGCGATTTTCGTTGCATGCTAAACATGGATTGGTTTTCCAGCTTCACATCAATCTTTGTCTTGGATTGCACCAAAGCCTCGTCGATAATGGAAACCGTACCCATGGTATAATCCACCGTGTAGTCTTTATTCTCAATCAGCGTTACCCCACCGGCAGTAACCGTTACCGATCCACGCGGTATATTCATAGCATTCAGACGTATTTCGGAAGTAGCCCCGCTCGTACCTTTGTATTCTCCTACCAGGCGGAACTTCTTTTTCTCGCTGTAGCTCTGTGCTACAATCAGAGTAGAGTCATACAACTCCTGAAATATATATTTTTTTGCAATACCTGCATTTCCTATTTTATCTAAAAGGTGTTTACCGAAAGGCTCCAAAACAGGAAAAACTATTCTACCGGAGGATGAAAGCGCCGTATAACCTTCCACAAAGTCAAACTTCCCATCTCTGTTGAGATTTCCTTTTGTATCCAATCGATCGAGGTTCATCACCCGAAGCAACAGCTCATTTTTTATATTCCCTTCGGTAAGATATTGTATATCTGTACCTACAGAGTCATTACGATAGACGATGTTCAATTTAAAATTATCCGGTTGAATCTCCAAAGCCCCCAGATTATAAACGTTTTTCATCATCAAATCCCACAATGCCAGCTGAGGCGATTGTGCTGTGGCTTTCAGCAACTTCACAACCAATGCGTTGGGAGCAGCAACATTATCGGTAGAAAATTCACCCACCTGATACACTTCTCCGCCATACGAGTACTCGTAAGCCACACCAAGCACCTCATCTGGATTCAGCGTATTGCGCAGGGAAATAAATCCCAAACCGGGATTCAGCGTATATTCCGACTGATCCAACCTGCGTGCACTCTCTATTTTTTCGTAATCTTCGCCACCATTAATTCCGTAAACACCCAGGTTTGACGACAGAACATTGTTTGCTTGCTGCACATCGCGCACGCCATCCATGGCCGTAACTTCATCGTAAAGCGTATTGACCTTATTCTTTGGCAATTTATCGGCTCCGGTAGTTGCCCAGTGTTGATTGTCGATTCTGTTCGTTTCACCCAAATCCATAAAAGCAACAATATTCCTTGCCTGATCGTAGTTACCACGTTTGTTGGTAACCCAAACCTCCACCCTTTTAATGGTAACACCCGACGAAATCAAAGGCAATTGACTCATCGATTTCTCGTAATTATCGCGAAAATAATGCGATAAAAAGAAGTGCCGGTTTTCATCGTAAGCATCGGCATCCACATCAAAATGAGTAATTTGCGCTCCACCTTTTGCGCTCACGGTTTGCGTTTGCGATTCCTGTTGCGATGCGAGGGCTGTAACGCTCAGTTTTCCAAACTGCAATTCGGTCTTCACACCAAAAAGCGCTGTGCTCCCCGAAATCAATGAACTATTCAGTTGCATGCTCACGTTCCCGGCTTCTATGCTTTTGATAATATCATCTTCCTTCCCCTTAAAGGCCAGCTTCACCATTTTTTGATCAAAATCAAAACTGGACTCGGTATTGTAATTCAACCCGAAATTCAATTTATCGCCCACATTACCGCTTACATTCAGCTGTATTTTTTCGTCGAAGTCAAAAATATTCGACTTGCGCATCCGTTCGGTGAGCGCCGGATTATTGATTTTATTGCTCTTAAACCCAAATACCAACTCGGCCGAACCTTGCGTTTTTATTTGTATCCCACCGGGGCCAAAAACCTTATCGGCAGGGCCAAGACTGAACTTGATATCCGATTTGGAAAATTTGTCTTCATTGTTTACCTGTGCTTTGGAGTTTTTCTCCTTCCAATACCGCTGTAAATCAAGCTTGCCCGAGAAGTTACGATACTCCTCCGGGGTCATGGTAAACGGGGTAGAAATATCCGTTTCGCCCACCTTAGAGCGCAGAACATAATTGCCAGTTCGGGTATCATACTCAAAACCGGACTTTACATTAGCGGGTTGCGGAGCATCCATCGGATACTGGGCATTCAATTCTTCGTAACTGTCCTGCGTGTATTTTTTTATGGGGAAAGCGGTGGAAGTTTTGCCTGTATCCGATGCGGCAACTACATTGTCGGGCACGGGTGGCTCAACAGTGTAACTATATACAGGACTTACAAATGCGTAAGCCGAACTGAGTACTAAGCCACAGATGAATAATACAGGAAGTAGTTTTTTTGTAAAAATCATAAATTTCAATACTAGCGCACTTTTGCCGGCAGTTTTTAAAAATGCCGACAGGATTAGGTAATTCTGTTTAGAATAACGAAATTTTACAACATTTTAAGGGCAAACTTAATCAATTGCTCCACTTTCAAAGCCGGCTGATCTTTTAAAATACGATCCACCACTTTTTGCGAAGCAGCCGAAGCAAAACCGAGCATAACCAATGCCGACACTGCCTCTTCTTTTTGTTCGGAATGTGTATTTACAGCCGCACTCGGGAACTCACCGCCACCTACATTCTTTATTATTTTATCTTTCAGATCTACAATGATACGTTGAGCTGTCTTTGTACCAATACCTTTTATAGCATTCAGGGCCACAACATTGCCGGTGGCTATCATTTCCTGAATTTCCTGCGCGGTGTACGACGACATGATGACACGAGCCGTGTTGGCACCTATACCCGACACGGAGATGAGTAACAAGAATAACTGACGCTCAGCTTGTAAGCGGAAACCATATAACACATGTGCATCCTCGCGGATAGCTTCGTATACAAATAACTTGGCTGAAGTATGGTCGCCTAAAAACGAAAATGTAGGCAATGCAATATTGATAAAATAACCAATTCCGCCAATCTCTATTACTACATAAGATGGCGTTAGTTCAGCTATTTCACCTTTAATATAATCAATCATTAAGTCTTTATTTTATATTTTTAGAATAGATATATTTAACATGCAAAGATACTGATTAAATGCTACCGCAACAACAGAAGTAAAGGCTCTCTTGTTTTATTTTCAATAATATAACTAACGTTTATATTTGCTAAAAAGTACAAAAATAGTGTTAATTAAAAAACAAATATGTAACATAATTTACACTCACCCATTGAGACCCAATTTAGTGGGGAAAACTGTCCATTCTGTAGATGAACACAAGCCCCTAATTTACATTAAATTAACGTCGACAATAAAACAAAGTACGTAAACCTGTGTTATTTAATCAGATTAAAAAAAAACATTTTCATTTTAAACGCTAAAAAAAACACCACATGAAAAGAACCGGTTTATCACTTATCTTATTCTTAGCTTGCAGCGCAGTTGCATTCGGGCAATTTAGTCAAGCACCCCTGCCTTACAAATACAGTGCATTGGAGCCTTATATCGACAGTACAACAATGTACATTCACTACAACGGGCATCATGCTGCATACTGCACCAATCTGAATAAAGCGCTGGAGAAATATCCCGAGCTGTACAAAAAAAGTGTAGTTGAATTAATTCAGGGTCTCAACGAACTTCCGGCCGATATTCAAACCGCGGTGCGCAACCAGGGCGGTGGATTTTATAATCACAGCCTTTTTTGGACCCTAATGGCACCTACAGGCACAACAAATATGACGCCAAAGTTAGAAAAAATCCTATCCGAAAATTTTGGAAGCGTGGATGCCTTTAAAATTGAGTTTGAAAAAGCCGCCGCATCGCGATTTGGTTCGGGTTGGGCATGGCTTATCAAAGAGCCATCAGGCAAGTTGCGCATCATCTCCACTGCCAATCAGGACAGTCCGCTACTGCCCATGGCCGATGTAAAAGGCAAACCGGTACTAACACTCGATGTTTGGGAACATGCGTATTACCTGAAATATCAATCGAAACGGGCTGCCTATATCAAGGCATTCTGGAATGTGGTAAACTGGACGGAAGTAGAAAAATTAATTACTGCTTCGTAAATTCGCACGCCGCGCGACTTTGCATTATAGAAAATAGAAAATCCCGCGAATGTGTTTGCGGGATTTTCTATTAGATAAATATCCGGTTTTGTTACCCACTTATAATCTTAGGCAAGTATATGTCGGTGCTCTGCACCTCTTTTGTTTCTTTATGACTTTATTCTACAAAGATTTCGGTGCTCTGCACCTTATTTGATAAAACCCAAAGGGACAGAATCCCGCAATATTTGTAGGAACTCAATTATTATTGAAGTGTGAGGTGCAGAGCACCGACATATTTCTTGTTATCGAACAATACATCTTGTTAGGACAACGGATAATCTTTTTTATTTCGTATTTTCTTGGACACTTGATTTATCCTTATTCTACGCAATCAAAGAACCAACTATTGCTTTTATTTCTGCAATAAGTTCTTGTGGTGCCACGTGCAATTGCAATCCGCGCTTTCCGGCACTGACGTAGATATTCTCAAAATCGCGATAACTCTCGTGTATAAAAGTAGGGAATCGCTTTTTCATCCCCAAAGGCGAACATGCTCCACGAATGTACCCTGTGATGGATAATAAATCTTTCATCGGAATCATCTCACAGCTTTTATTGCCCGAAATTTTCGCAGCCTTTTTCAAATCCAGCTCCTCAGCCCCGGGAATGATACAGACAAAAAAGCCTGTCTTATCCCCTTTCAGCACCAGTGTTTTGAAAACAGCTTCTACTGGCTCGTTCAATTGTTCGGCAACATGTACCGCGCTTAAATCACTTTCATCTACCTCGTAAGCTACTAATTCGTAATGAATTTTCGCTCTGTCAAGTAGCCGGGCAGCATTTGTTTTTTCGATTGACATAAATGTATTTGCTATTTTGATGAATTATACAAAATAGAGAATTGTATTACAACTCATTCAATTTACCAATATATTCCCGTAAGACAACTTCCGAACTTCGATCCTCACTATTTTGAAAACTGGAACGCAACTCGGATTTTCCAGCCAACAGCTCCAACATCGTTTTTTCATTCAGTGGTATTATTAAACCATTATGTAAATTAAGCACATACAAATATCTTTTCCCTGCTGCAAATCCTGCTCCCAATCCGCCGGTAAACATGGCAACTGAAGTTGCTCTATCAAGTGACATACAGGCCTTAAACACCAAATAATTACCTGTCGAATTATCACTTAATGTATACCATTGCTGCAATTTATGAGGAAAACAATTAAGAAACAGCGAATCACTTTTCACATAAGCAAATACTTTTTTTGCAATATACTTTTTATCAATAGAATCGACGTTCGATATAAGTTTATAGTCATTTCCACCCAGCATAAATATGTCTCCCGAAGTTCTTTTAACCACCGACAAGTTCACATCAAATGCTGGCGTTCGATTCTTCAATTGCTCAACATTTAAATAAATACCATTTGGCAATTTTGTGGTTTGTGCCAAACTAGCAATTGACACAAACAAGATTACGAATAGACTGCTTCTTTTTATCATTACACACAACTTAAATATTATTGCTTACTCGTTTTGGTTTTCAGCATCCCCATTATTAGTTTACAATTATTCCCTGAAAATAATAGCAGAATGAATCCTACTATATTTAGATTCAATTTTTCGCACCAAAATTACAACTTTAATTTTTTATAATCAACAGAGGCCACACTTTAAATATCCACACCATTTATACATAATAAAAAAAACTATTGATAATTTTCACTATAAATTCAAGACTCAAAAGGCGTAGCAAAGCGCAAGAACAATCTGTTTAGCAAAAAAAAATTAAATCGTTTTTTTGCTAAATAATAAAATATATCTTTGCATTAACCAACAATAAAACACAGATTATAGTCATTGATTTCCAAGAAAAATCGTAATTATCTTCAATACTCAAACCTGATAAATCGTTTAATTATGAGTGAAATTTCAGAAGTAGGTTATTCGAAAAACCTTGCCAACTGGCAGCAATTAATCAGCACCGTTATTAGTTTCGGTTCGGCCTACAACCCATCGAGAGAAGCTATACAAATACCCCAACTGCAACAAGTGGCAAGCAATGCTCTAGACGCAACACATGTACTAAACGTAGCCAAAGCAGAATACAAAAACGCTACTGCCGAGCGTGCCGAAACATTTAAATTGCTCACTCCACTCACCAGCAGAACTATAAGTGCCATTAAAGCAAGCAGCACCATTGGCCGGCAGGACAATAACGCCAAAGCACTTGTTCGCAAAATTCAGGGGAATAAAGCCACTAAGAAATCGACACCCGACCCACAAGCAATGAACACCGAAGGAAGTGACATGAAAGAAAAATCAACTTCACAAATGAGTTTCGATAATCGCATTGCCAACTTCGACGAACTAATTGCATATTTCGAATCGATTCCTGAATACGCTCCCAACGAAGAAACTCTAAAGCCAATAGGTTTGCGCACTTTTAGCAACAACCTGAAAACGAAACACAACAGAGCAACAATAGCCACCATAGCACTTAAAAGTGCACGTAGCACCCGCAACAAGATTCAGGAAGCACCTCTTACAGGACTAGTCGACCTATCAGTTGATGTAAAAAACTATGTAAAATCGGTATTCGGAATGAGTAGTTATGAGTTTAAACAACTTTCGAAACTGACTTTTAGAAAGTTCAGCAAATAAACAATAAAACGGTTACACACTTCCTGTGTTCATGCCAAATAAGAATAATACATTTTACTTTTTCACTCCGTAGTATTACTTTTCAATTACTACAATTTACTTTTTAATTATTACAATTTACTTTTTAATTAATAATCATTACTTTATTATTACTCCACTTTACTTTTTTAATGCGTCTTTTTACTTTTTTATTAATACATATTACTTTCTAGTTACTACATTATATTTTTTCAAAACTACTATTTACTTTTTTATTACGATGTCTTACTTTCTCATTACTTAGTTTTACATTTTGCATTCTTCAATTATCCATTTCAGCACTAAGTCCTATTTCTTACTCTCCCCAGACAAACAACTTAGGTATGATTACCGTTCACTGATGACTGTTCACCGATGACTGATAACTGTTCACTGATGACTGATGACTGATGACTGATAACTGTTCACTGATAACTGTCAAGATCGTCCATTTTCTAAAAGAATAGTCTAATAATTATACAAATTTCATACTTTTCTATTATCTTTCGGACGAATTTTAAACAATGAAGTTTTTATGGAAAAAATAAGCACCACAGAAGTCCTTGATTGGGCAAAAGACTTTCTTGCCAAATCAGAAAAAGAAATTACCGGCGACGAGTTGAAAGAACAAAAAAAGTACGCTATCCTCATTCAGAATCCGAATGATAAAACGCTGCTTTCGAAAATGCTCGACGAATCGTCGCAAATACACGACAATAAATTATTAGCCCGCCGCATGAAGGTGCTGATTGAACGGTACGGTGTGCCGCAGTTTTTCAGTTCCACCGATGCTTTTCTCCTTAAACTCTTCACTTCCTTCGGCTATTGGTTCGATTTTATAGCCGTCCCAATTTTTAAACAACGCCTCCGCTCCGACACATCCAAAGTGATTATCAACGAAAAGGCATCCTTTCTAAACCATCATCTCACCGAACGTCGCAAGCAACAAATTGGTCAAAACGTCAACCTGTTGGGCGAAGTGGTACTCGGCAACGGAGAGGCCAATCATCGTTACGAACATTATCTGGAAGCACTCAAAGATCCGCAGATTAATTATATCTCTATCAAAATTTCGGGTATCTACGCGCAAATAAACCCGCTCAACTATGCCAAAAACAAGGTGGATTTGTGCGAACGACTGGCTCGTATCTACCAACAATCAATCGAATACCCATACACCGACGACAATGGAGTCAGTCGCTCCAAGTTTGTGAACCTCGACATGGAAGAATACAAGGATGCCGAGTTAACGCTGGATGTGTTTAAAACGGTGCTGGCTTTACCTCAGTTTAAAAACTACTCTGCAGGCATTGTCATTCAGGCTTATTTACCTGATGCGTGGAACTTGCAAAGCGAACTGCTGGCGTTTGCCAAAGAAAGATGTGCAAATGGTGGAGCACATTTAAAAATGCGGTTGGTAAAAGGGGCGAATCTGCAAATGGAAAGCATTGTTTCGTCGCTCAAAGGCTGGGAAAATCCGGTATTGGGCAGCAAAGTGGAAGTGGATGCCAACTACCTGCACATTCTCGATCGAGCCCTTGAACCCGAAAACGCCAAGGCATTGCACGTTGGAGTTGCGTCGCACAATTTCTTTAGCATTGGCTATGCCTACCTGTTGAGCAAAAAAATGGGTGTGGAAGAACAAGTCACCTTCGAGATGTTGGAAGGAATGGCCAATCACTTACCCCGCGTGATGCGCAACCTGGGCAAGCAAATTATTTTGTACACGCCGGTGGTAAAAAACGAGCATTTCCTCAATGCAGTCTCTTACCTTGTTCGCCGACTGGATGAGAATACCGGGAAAGACAATTTCCTCAGCTACTCATTCAACCTTAAATACGACAGTAAACAATGGCATTTTCTGCAACAACAGTTTATGGATGCCTACGGCTTGAAGGACAAAATTGAAGCAAAATCATACCGGACACAAGACAGAACAACCCCCTACCCCCTGAAGGGGGTTTCAGACGCAATATCTGATAAAACTCAAAAGAATGAACCGTCAACTGTCAACTATCAACTATCCACTTTCAGAAACGAGCCGGATACTGATTTCGATTTAAAACAAAATCGTTTGTGGGCCGACGGTATCCGCAATCAATGGAAGAAAACTACTGCCGATAAGCCCTATGCTATCCCCGTACAGATGGGTGAGAAAGAATTCACTTCGGATAAGAAACTGCGCTACTTCGACCGCAGTCAGACAGAAGAAATATGTGTTTGCGAAGCCAGTGTCTCTAATCTGGAACAAGTAAAAGAAATCATTGCTATAGCCGAAACAGATGCTTCAAAGTGGCGCAGCACTTCTCTGGACGATCGCAACCGTATTCTTCATCAGGTGGCCGAAAACCTCGGCAACGACCGCGGTAATCTGATTGGTTGCATGTCGGCCATCACCGGTAAAACATTTGGCGAAGGGGATGTGGAAATATCCGAAGCCATCGATTTTTGTCGCTATTATCCGGTCAGCATGAAGGCTTTTGCCGAACTGAACACCATCACTTATACCCCAAAAGGCATTGTGCTGGTCATTCCTCCATGGAATTTTCCATTGGCTATTCCCGTGGGTGGTGTAGCAGCTGCTTTGGCGGGTGGAAACACCGTAATTCTCAAACCGGCATCGGTGGCATTGCCGGTGGCGTGGGAGTTTGCTAAATCGTTTTGGGCTGCCGGCGTACCCAAAGACGCCTTGCAGGTAGTATGTACCGACGGTCGCGAACCATTGACTTACCTTACCGCCCATCCGTCTATCAAACACATTATCCTCACAGGTGGAACAGATACTGCTTTCCGCTTGTTGGAAAATAACCCCGCCTGTCCACTCTCGGCCGAGACCGGTGGTAAAAACGGCATTATCCTCACCGCCAGTGGCGATCGAGACCATGCTATTCAGAACATTGTAACATCGGCATTCAGCAATGCCGGTCAGAAATGTTCGGCTTGTTCGTTGTTATTGCTCGAAAAGGAGGTGTACAACGATCCTGACTTCAAAACAAAACTCACCGATGCCGTAACAAGTTTGCAGGTTGGTGGTGTATGGAATGGCGGCAATGTTGTTGGTCCCATGATTACCAACGAAAACGACAAACTGCTGCAGGCCATCAACCATTTGGAAGAAGGCGAATGGTGGCTGGTGAAATCGGAGTTCGTTGATGAGAAGAAATTCATCCTTAAACCATCAGTAAAATGGGGCGTAAAACCGGGTAGTTTTACGTTTAAAAATGAATTATTCGCTCCATTGTTAGCCGTTGTCTGCATTGATGATCTAGATCATGGCATCGATTTATTGAACAACCATACCGATTTTGGACTGACCTCCGGACTTCAAAGTTTGGATGAAACCGAACAACATCATTGGAAAACAAACATCGAAGCGGGTAATTTGTACATCAACCGCGGCATCACAGGTGCAATTGTCAACCGCCAACCATTCGGCGGCATGAAACGGTCGGCCTTTGGCGGTGGCATCAAAGCCGGCGGGCGCAATTATGTTTCGTGCTTTGTAAACATTGCCGAAAACGCTGAATATAAAGCCAAAGAGATAAAAGAAACGGCTTACAAATCGTTTGCAAGTATGCTGAATGTAAAAGAAAACACCCGTTTCCAAACGGCTGTAGAAAGCTATTTGAAAAACTGGAAGCACGAATTCTCGTTGGAACTCGATATCAATAATCTACTCGGCGAACGGAACACTTTCCGCTATTTGCCGCTGAAAAGCATGGCACTGCGCGTGCAAGCCACCGACGAATTGAGTGATATATTTATGATTCTAACTGCTGCAGACGTTGTGGGTACCCCCATCACCCTGAGCATTGCCCCCGAAGATTATAAGTTGGAAGTGCTGAAAAATTGCATCAACAAAGAATGTGATATTCTTATTCAATCCGAAGCGGAATTTTTGGAAGAGATGGACGACTACGAACGTATCCGTACCTGTAGCTCTGACATTTCAAAAGAAATGATACTCAAAGCTGCCCAACTTGGAAAATACATAGCCACGGCAAAACCCATCATCGAAGGACGCGTGGAATTGCTCCATTACGTAAAAGAGCAAAGCATTGCGTTCGAATATCACCGCTACGGCAGCATTACCGAAACGGTGGAAACAGAAGATTAAAGTTAGAATTCATCATCATTTTACTAAATGCAAAAACGCCTTCTGAAATAATCAGAAGGCGTTTCTTATTTACAAACTCACAATGAATTATGAATTGTGCATTATGAATTGTGCATTATGAATTATGAATTAACTTCCTCTCTCATCAAGAACCGGCCACTTCTGCGCGTTTCTTGCTTCAATAAAATGGTACGACCAGTAGTAGTCTTCTCCACAATTCCGTCTGCAAGACCTCTAATTGTCAGCAGTTCCAAATTATCATTATAATTCACATTAAAATCATTGCCCAATTCGTCCAACGCTCCCGACAGATAACGCGAGTTATCCACGCAAACCGAGATACTAATGGCCGAACTTTGAATCAACGAAACTTTCAATCGGTGTTTGTTCATCACTGCAAATGCTTTCGAAAGACTTTCTTCCAATACAAACGAGAAATCGCGCGGACGCACGGTAATCAGCACTTGATTCTTGCGCAAAATAAGAACCGGAACATCGATAGGCTTTTCGGTGGTAGCTTTAATCACCGAACCCGCTTCGGAAGGACTTCCAAACGGACGAACAAACAAAGGAATATTTTTATTTTGAAGCGGTTTAATCGTTTTCGGGTGAATAATCTGAGCACCACTGTAGGCTAACTCTACTGCATCAAGATAGGTCATTTCCGGAATAAGCACTGTATTTTCGAACAAGCGCGGGTCAGCATTCAAGATACCCGGCACATCTTTCCAAATAGAAACACTTTCGGCATTCAATAAATTTCCAACCACAGCCGCCGAATAATCAGAACCCTCGCGCCCAAGAGTCGTAGGGTCGCCTTTGATATTGGCTCCAATAAAACCTTGTCCGAGATAAATACGGTTGTTGCTAAAATCAGCCACCTTTTGCAAACGCACCTGTGAATCTTCCATGCGTACATTGGCTTCGCGGTAATTACTATCCGTTACCAACAATCCGCGCATATCCACCCACTCGTTGGCAATGCCCGACTCGGCCAGAAAAGCCGACACAATGCGTGTAGAAATAACTTCGCCATAAGACACCAACCGGTCGTACCAACGATCATACTCATCACCAACTCCTTCAGTCAGGTAAGTTTTAAGCTCGGCAAAAAGAGGTTCTACGGCTGCATTCCCTTTGGTTTTATCGGCAAAAAGTTCAGCAATAATTTCGTAGTGGTAGTCCTCTACCTCAGCAAGCTTTGCCAACGAAGCTTTGTGATCGGCTTTCATAAACAAGTCCAACACCACTTCCATAGCATTGGTGGTTTTACCCATGGCCGACACCACGATAAATAAATTATCACTCACGCCCGACACAATGTGAGCGATATTCCGAATCCCTTCCGCTGAGCGCACCGACG
Source organism: Paludibacteraceae bacterium (assembly GCA_942493025.1). GTDB lineage: Bacteria > Bacteroidota > Bacteroidia > Bacteroidales > Paludibacteraceae > Paludibacter. The sequence continues at coordinate 26,020 of OW818663.1, read as the reverse complement.
CTCCACCAAATTTGTAAACTTTCATTGCTTTATAAAATAGTTGATTTGTTTTATTGTTGTTCATTGGAAATTGGCTGATTGGTTAATTGGGAATTGGTTGATGCTCGCACTTAACCAATAAACTCTTATCCTATTAACTAATAAACCAATTCCCAGTTATTCCATATTTTTCACACCCACCAGCCGATCGTACCGTTCGCCCCACGCACGATGATAAACATAAACCGTGTATTGATTTTTTGTCTCCCAGTGATTGCCATCAATTCGTTCGGGCGAGGCTTTGGTTGTTCCTTTCGGCACAAACCAGTATTGATAATTATAGCCTCCTTGTTTCAGCAATAATGTATGTGAATAAGCCCCTGCATCCACGTCGTATTTTAACCGTGAAGCGTCATCCAGCAGGTTATAATTGAACTCACCACCCAAATAAACCTGTCCATCGAAAAAAGGTTGTTTTACAGGCAGATTGACGTGCATATATATATAATCGGCTTCCGTATCATTATCATTCGCGCGCTGCATGTTCACCACAAACTTTCCATTCACATCCATCTCCTCCATATACAATTTTGAAGTTTGAAGTTTGTCATCATAAAGCGTAGCATGATAAAAACCCTGTTGAAATTTAACCCCGGCAACTCCTACACCGGCAGCATACACCGACGAAATATCGAAACGGTGATACTCATATCCACCATCAAAAATCAACATTTTATTATTGATATAGCTTAGTTTTGAACCGGAAAAATAGCTCGGTTTAAGATCAGAAACCTGGTTGTCGAACCTATTATTTTGTCGCACGATCATCTTTAGTTCCGTAGCAGCATCGCGAACCGGATAACCGTTCAGGTTCACTTCAACGTCCAGTTGCTGCAATCGCCCGTTCACTTCCGTATCGGTATTCCCTCTCAAATTTGCTGAAATATTTATCCGTGGGTCTACAATCGAGAAACAAGCGCGGGCAATAGGCTTATCCGTTTGATTATCCTCGTAAATCTCCACCACATAATTACCCGATAATTTAAAATTCATATCATCGTTGGGCAAATTAAATTTGTAATGAGTATATAAAACAGTGGTATTCAACGATTGCACATAATCGGTTATATTGCCGGTGGTAAACCCTGCAATGTATTCGTTGGAATTCAAATTTGAAAGTGTCCAATCGGCATTGCAATGCAACACCTTGAAGCTGTAGGAATGTGCTTCGTGCGACATTTCGTCGAAGCTCAATTGTAACACCGACGAGCCATTCAGTTCAATGACTGGCAAGCCCATTGTTTCACCCTGCACATTGAATTGAAGCGTTTTAATATTGGATTGAAACAGTTGAGTACGGTAAACAGTTTGCGCCGTGAGACTCAAACAGAGCGAAATGAAAAGTAAGAAAAATAGTTTTTTCATGCTTTGGTTATTTGCCGAAAACGATAGCAATTTTCGAGCCACAAAAATAAGAAAATTAAGGCAAATAATAGAATGTATCGTAATGAATTATAGGGAATAAACAACTATACTTTCAAATTGAGTGCAAAATTGAAATCCCTCATCAATCCCAACAATTCAGCATAGAGATTTTATCCTTTTTACTTTTTGCATCTATAAATGATTTATTCCTAATTAAAGTTGAACGAAAAACTTTGGCACAGAAATTGGAATATGACCAGTACAATCAAATCAACATTCTAATCCTTTTAAAATAAAACATTATGAAAACTAAATTATTCACAATAGCCCTTAGCGTATTTTTCGCACTTAGTTTGAGTATGCCAACCGAAGTTTCTGCACGCAATAACCATAGAGTTCCTGTCTGGGCTCCGGCTCACGGTTACAGATCACAAACACGACAGGTCTATTTCCCTAAATACAATATGTATTATGATATTCAACGAGGTGTATATATCTCTGTAAACAATGGAAGATGGAGTGCAAGCCTGGACTTACCCATCAGATTCGGAAACATCAACATTCGCAGCGCACGATATGTAGAATTAAATGTAAATTCCCGTGCACCTCAATGTTATAATGATGATAACTATTATAACGACAACAGAAGATACAATAACAACGACAGAAGATATTCCGACAACAGACGCGACGACAGACGTGAAGATCAATACAGAAACAACAATGATGACAGACGCAAAAACAACCGCGAAAGATATGATGATCGGAACGACCGATATGATGACTAGAAGATAAGCAATAAGCACATTCAAAAATAATGGAACTCCTGCAAACGAAAGCTTGCAGGAGTTCTTTTTGTACACACATCAAGGTGCAAACAATAGATTTACAATAGATTAAATCGCACGAACCAGAATCACAAGAACAGTTCGTCACTTGCATCCAAAACTTATCAACAAGCATCAAGTTTTAATGATTCTCGTCCTTTTTTCTCGTCCAAAATCCGTTACTTTGCATAGCATGAAAGAAGAAATCCTCGAAAAACTTAAAACACTGGCTGAGTCGGCAAAGTACGATGTTTCGTGCTCGTCGAGCGGTACCACGCGAAAAAACACTCCGGGTGGCATTGGCAGCACAGCCGGTTGGGGCATTTGCCATAGCTTTACCGAGGACGGTCGCTGCGTATCGCTTCTTAAAATAATGCTGACCAATTACTGCATTTACGACTGTGCTTATTGTATCAACCGTAGAACGAATGATATCCGGCGCGCCACTTTTTCGGTAGAAGAGTTGGTAGAACTCACCATCGAATTTTATCGCCGAAACTATATCGAGGGATTGTTTCTCAGTTCAGGGGTTATCAATACTCCCGATTACACCATGGAGCGAATGGTGCGTGTGCTGAAACAACTGCGCACGGTGCATCGCTACAATGGGTATATCCACATGAAAAGTATACCCGGAGCCAGCGAGCAACTGGTGCGCGAAGCCGGACTGTATGCCGACCGGTTGAGTGTAAACATAGAAATACCAACGGAAGAAAATCTGAAGATGCTTGCTCCGGAGAAAGACCATAAAAGTGTTTTTGCTCCTATGCTCTATATCCAGCAAGGAGTACTGGAGAGTCGCGAGGAACGACGAAAGTTCAATTCGGCGCCACGCTTTGCACCCGCCGGACAAAGTACGCAAATGATTATTGGCGCTACCGATGATAGCGACAAACAAATACTCAACATATCGGCATCGATGTATCAACAACCCAGCTTGAAACGAGTATATTATTCGGGCTACATTCCTATAAATACGAACGACAACCGACTACCGGCACTCGTAAAACCACCATTGGTGCGCGAAAACCGATTGTATCAGGCCGATTGGCTGATGCGTTTTTATGAGTTCAAAGTGGATGAAATTGTTGACGATAAGTTCCCGAACCTCGACTTAGAGATAGACCCTAAACTGGCATGGGCATTGCGTCATCCCGAACATTTCCCGGTGGACATCAACAAAGCCGATTATTCACAGATACTCCGCATCCCGGGCATCGGTGTAAAATCGGCGAAATTGATTGTTGTCACTCGTCGGTACAGTCGCTTAAACTCCGAATCATTGAAAAAAATGGGAGTTTCATTGAAAAAAGCACAGTATTTTATTACCTGCAACGAACTGGCAGCCTTTAACGTTAATGATACATCACCCGAGTATGTACGACGATTGCTTACCGAGAAAAAAATGGCGAAAGGAAAAGATAACAGACAACAATTATCTTTATTATTTGACCCCTAACCCCTAAAGGGGAATTGGATTAGTTTCGTCTGGCAATATTTCGTTTAATTTAAGGAATTAGTTTCAATTTAAATAATTCTCGCAACTCCTCTTATCCCCCTTTAGGGGTTAGGGGTCATTTTACTCTATGATTATTTTCCACTACGATAAAACTCTCGAAGGCTTACTGACGGCCGTATTCGATGCATACAACCGCAAGACTTTCCCCGACAAACTGTTGGGGTTGGAGGAACTTGAGCCTTTGTTTGTGGACGAGAGTTACACTGTAGTGACTGACGAAGAAAAATCCGGTCGCGTTTGGAAAGGTTTAGTAAAAAAGCTCTCGCCCATCACCCGAAACATGCTCTCTTACGTTTGGATGTCGGAACTAGCAGGGAGCGACGAGTTGATTTTCCGTTACATTCGTAAGGCGCTCGACAGCAAGCACTCCATCGAAATGAATTTTGCCGACGATGATGTGCTGCAAATGCGCAACGTGGCACAGAAAGTAAACAAAGAAAAGTGTCGATTGATAGAACTGGTACGTTTCCAAAAAGCAGCCGACGACATCTTCTTTGCACCCGTATCGCCCGACCACAATTCATTACCACTCACGTTGGAACATTTCACCGACCGCTTTGCCGACCAAAAATGGATTATCTACGACACCAAACGAAACTACGGTTATTATTACGACATGAAAACCGTCACCGAAATGACGCTCGACAGTGCTGACCTTTTCCCCGAAGGTAAGTTGGATGAGAAACGAATGGCAGAGGATGAAAAATTGTTTCAGGAACTATGGAAGGGTTATTTTAAATCGATGACCATCAAAGAACGTATCAACCTGAAGCTTCAACGCCAACACATGCCCCAACGCTATTGGAAATATCTGACAGAGAAGCAGTAACTCTAAACCACATCAAGCTTTATGAGCCCGACAGCGAAGCTTTTGGCGCTTTCCAATTAAGTCAACAACGCCTTCCAAGACTACACACTATTGCAGCAAAATTTCCTCACGTCCAGAAATTTGGTTGCACACGTGTAGAAGTTTTGTTGCGCACGTGAAGAAATTTAGCTGCACACGTATGGAAATTCTGCTGCACACGTATGGCTTTTTCCAACTGATTTTGTGGTTGTTCAACATGCATATTTTGTCCTCTGCACATAGGAAGAATAAAGTTTCGCCGCCTGTTTTATTTAACATCAAATGCGTCAGCGTCTTTCCAAACCGCAAATCTTTCGCGATAGCGTTGCAGCGGTTCCTGTTGCAGTTCAAAGGTTTGAATAAAGGTCGCATTTTCGGGGAAATGCAATATCGTATTGGCTTTGAAATCAATTAAAGTAGAATGTCCGTTGTAATCAATGCCCAGTCCATCCACTCCTATCCTGTTCACCCCACACACATAAGCCTGATTCTCAATGGCACGAGCCTGCAGTAAAATATCCCAGTCGACGATACGCCGTTCGGGGAAATTAGCGACATAAATCAACAAATCGTATTCATTGTTTACATTGCGCGTCCATACCGGAAAACGAACATCGTAACATACCATCACGCATATATTGAACCCGCAATAATTCACAATCATCCGTTTATCACCGCCTGTGAAATGCTTGTGTTCCTCACCTTTAGTAAATAAATGGCGCTTATCGGCCGTAACTATTTCGCCCGTTGGAAAAACAAAAAATGCCCTATTGTAATGTAATCCATTCTCGGTAGCGATAAAACTTCCGGTAATGGCCAGTTTGTATTTTAGAGCCCAGGCTTTTAGCGTTTGCACCGTTTCACCATCCATTGTTTCAGCCAAATGAATCTTAGCCGTACAAAAACCGGTGGTAAACATCTCGGGCAACACCACAAGATCAGTTTGCCCGGCCAAAGCAGCCAGTTGATCGGCTGTTTTTTGGAGGTTAGCGGCCTTATCAGCCCAAAAGATAACATCTTGAATAAGTGAAATACGCATTAGTACAGGTGTAATGGTTGATTTGTATAATGGTTGAACAGTTGATTAAATGATAAAGTTGTGAAGTCACAAACTTGTTTAACCTATATATTTAATCCTGAAGATGAAAATTCCCCGGATTACACGCCGTAACATCCTGATAATAATCTTGTATCACTTTCAAATCCTCATTCTCATCGCCCGTTGGGTAAAATACTTTGGTGATACCCATCTCTTTTTTCGCATAATCGAAATAGGCCAACTGAATAGGCACATTCGCTTTTACAGCTATATAATAAAATCCCATTTTCCATTTCTTCACCAAACTTCGCGTGCCTTCGGGCGTTATGGCTAAATGAAAAGTCTCTCTTTTATTAAACTCTTCGGCCATCTGATCGGTTACGGTGGTTCGCTTCGACCGGTCAATAGGAACTCCACCAATGGCACCGAAAAAATAGTTCAGCGGAAAGAAGAACCATGATTTCTTAATCAAAAAAGAAGCATCCCGTCCTAATGCCCAATAGGATAGTTGTCCTACAAAAAAGTCCCAGTTACTGGTATGCGGTGCAATGCAGATTACACTTTTAGGTGGTTCGGGCACTGTGATTACAAATTTCCAACCGAGAGATTTCAATATAAAATTACTAATCTTTTGCATACAATTTTAGTTACACAGAATGAATTATAAGTCTGAAAGATAACAAGAAACAGACTGGCAATCAATCTTCCATCTCAGTTAAACAGCTTTGATATTAAACGGCTCCAATGTTAAACAAATTCGCATTGGGTGCACAAAGTTAGTCCTTTTTGCCAAAATACAAGTTGTTGAAAACTATTTTCGTAATCAACGGATGAATTTGCTAACTTTGCAGACAGAAAGATACAGAGTAAACATGTCAACAAGTTGATGTGTTCATGCCTTTTCAAAATCAGTTTCAACAATTTATCGATTCAACATAAAATGGATTTTCCTTTTTTAAAAGAACTCAACGAAAGTCAACAAAAAGCGGTAACGTATACAGATGGAGCATCGCTGGTGATAGCCGGTGCCGGATCGGGAAAAACGCGCGTATTGACCTACAAAATAGCTTATTTACTCCAAACGGGCATGGCTCCAGGTTCCATTCTGGCACTTACCTTTACCAACAAAGCGGCTCGTGAAATGAAGGAGCGTATTGCCGATATGGTAGGCATAAACACAGCCCGCTACCTTTGGATGGGTACTTTTCACGCCATTTTCTCGCGCATTCTGCGTTCGGAAGCAGAGCACATTGGCTACTCAAAAAACTTTACCATTTACGATTCGGCCGATTCAAAAAGTCTGGTAAAGAGCATTGTGAAAGAGATGAAACTGGACGATAAACTCTATAAACACGGAGTGGTACAGTCGCGTATCTCTTACGCTAAAAACAACCTTATCACACCTGATGCTTATCTGGGGAATACCGATTTGCTGAAGGCCGACAATGCTTCGCGCGTGCCATTGATAAAAGACATTTACAAAATTTACTACAACCGTTGCAAACAAGCGGATGCAATGGATTTTGATGATTTATTGCTGCAAACCAATGTGCTGTTTCGCAATCACCCCGACGTTTTAAATAAATATCAAAACATATTCAAATATATTTTGGTAGATGAGTACCAGGACACCAACTTTGCACAATACCTGATCGTAAAAAAACTGGCTGAGTTGCACGAAAAAATCTGTGTGGTGGGCGACGATGCGCAAAGCATTTACTCCTTTCGTGGAGCAAATATTGATAATATTCTTCAGTTTAAAAACACCTACAAAAACGCTCAGGTATTTAAACTGGAACAAAACTATCGTTCTACTAAAACCATTGTTAATGCAGCAAACAGCTTGATTGACAAGAATTCGAAGCAAATAAAGAAAACGGTTTTTTCCGAAAAAGAAGTTGGTAAACCGATAAAGATACTAAGTGTTTTTACCGATTACGAGGAAGGTTTTGTGGTGGCAAATTCGATTGCAGATTTGCGTCATTCGAATAATTATCGATTTCAGGACATTGCCATTTTGTATCGTACCAACTCGCAGAGTCGGGTAATGGAAGAGGCCTTGCGCAAGCAAAATACGCCTTATCGGATTTATGGTGGTTTGTCATTTTATCAACGCAAGGAAATTAAAGACGTAATTGCCTATTGCCGATTGATTTGCAACCCGAACGACGAGGAAGCAATGAAGCGAATTATCAATTATCCTGCACGTGGCATTGGTGAAACAACCGTCAACAAGCTGATTGAATGCGCTCAACTTCATGCTGTAAGTGCATGGGACGTGTTGAACGATATGCTAAAATACAATCTAGCCGTAAATGCAGGTACAGCCAATAAGCTGGCTCAGTTCAGGGCAATGATTGATATTTTTGCTGAGCAAGTACCAACGCAAAATGCTTATGATCTGGTCAATAGTATTGTAAAAACAACCGGAGTCATCAGCGACACCTATATCGACCGCTCACCGGAGAATATGAGCAAGCAGGAAAACGTGCAAGAGTTGCTCAAGGCCATTCACGAATTCTGTGAAGCAAAACAGCAAACCGGCGAAAGCATTGCACTACTCCCCGATTATTTGGCGGAAATTTCGCTGCTTACCGATCAGGACACGGATAAAGAAACGGACAAAGACAAGATAACGCTCATGACCGTTCATGCCGCGAAAGGACTGGAATTTAAAGCCGTTTTTATTGTGGGAATGGAAGAGGAACTCTTTCCTTCTCCCTTTTGCACACAGAGCGAGCGAGAACTGGAAGAAGAACGTCGACTTTTTTACGTAGCCATAACCCGTGCCGAAGAACGTTGTTTTATTAGTTATTCCAAATCACGCTTTAAAAATGGAAAGACAAACTTTTCGAATCCAAGCCGTTTTATCAGGGATATCGACGAGCAATTTCTGGATATGCCCGTTGAGGCAAAGCCCAAACAAGCCCGCATTGGCGACTGGGACGACGATGTAGAAATTGAACGCAATCGGTTCAACAAACTGGCATTCTCAAAACCCGTGATTGATGATAATTTCACAGCGCCAATACCCAAACGATTGGTAAAAATTGAAAGCACAAAAGAAACTAAAATTCCAACAACAAACAGTTCTATCCCGGTAGGTGCATTCGTAAAACACAGCATGTTTGGCATCGGTAAAGTACTTGAAACAAGCACTGTGGATGGAAATGAAAAAGCAGACATTGACTTTGGCGAGAAAGGTCGAAAATCTTTATTGTTGAAGTTTGCAAAGTTAGAAGTGCTGAATTAGAAAAATGTTTATCTTTGTAACAACAAACATTGACACGAACATTTATCTGAACAACTATTAAACAAATAAATAAAAATAAAACTATACAATTATGGCTAAAACCGCAGAAGAGGTAAAATCACCTACCTCAGATAAACTAAAAGCATTGCAATTGGCAATGGACAAAATTGACAAAGACCACGGAAAAGGAACCATCATGAGAATGGGCGACACCCATGTGGAAGAAGTGTCATTCATTTCAACCGGATCGGTGGGATTAAACGTGGCTTTGGGCGTAGGTGGCTATCCCCGCGGACGTGTAATTGAAATTTACGGACCAGAATCATCCGGTAAAACAACCTTGGCCATTCATGCCATTGCCGAAGCACAAAAAGCCGGTGGTATTGCAGCATTTATCGATGCAGAGCATGCCTTCGACCGTTTTTATGCCGAAAAATTAGGCGTGAACATCGAAGAATTACTGATCTCACAACCTGATAATGGTGAACAAGCGTTGGAAGTTGCCGACCAATTGATTCGCTCTTCGGCTGTGGACATTGTGGTGATTGACTCGGTAGCCGCTTTGACTCCAAAAGCTGAGTTGGAAGGCGACATGGGTGATTCGAAAATGGGATTACAAGCACGTTTAATGTCGCAAGCATTGCGTAAACTGACTGCCAATATCAACAAGACCAACACAACTTGTATTTTCATCAATCAATTGCGTGAAAAAATTGGTGTTATGTTTGGTAACCCTGAAACAACTACCGGTGGTAATGCCTTGAAATTCTATGCTTCAGTGCGTTTGGATATTCGCCGTATTGGCCAGTTGAAAGACGGAGATGAGGTAATTGGTAACCAAACCCGTGTGAAAGTGGTAAAAAACAAAGTTGCACCACCTTTCCGTAAAGCTGAATTTGACATTATGTTTGGCGAAGGTATTTCTAAAACAGGTGAAATCATTGACCTTGGTGTAGAATACGGCATTATCAAAAAGAGCGGTTCGTGGTACAGCTACGGTGAAACAAAACTGGCTCAGGGACGTGATGCTTCTAAAACACTTGTAAAAGATAATCCTGAATTAGCGGCAGAACTGGAAGCTAAAATTGTGGAAGCTATCAAAAACAAATAACAGACCCGTGCAAAATCCTCATCCATATTAAGTGTAAAAACTTGATTAGATGGGGATTTTTTTTTAGCCACGAAGTGGCGTAATCTCCTAACATAGGGTAAAGACCTATGAAGCTGCAAAGCAGCGACATCAAGCCACGAAGTGGCGTAATCACTAAATCCTAACATTATGGCACAGTCACTCGTCAGAAACTACATCCATCTTGTTTTCAGCACCAAGTATCGATTCCCCTACATAGATGAGTCTATCGAAAACGAACTCTTCAACTATTTAGGTGGTGTTTGTAAAAAACTCGAATGTCAACCGATAATCGTGGGTGGATATTTAGATCATATCCATATACTTTGCTTATTATCAAAAAAAATTGCTTTGGTAAAACTTTTGGAGGAAGTCAAATCTCATTCTTCAAAATGGATAAAGTCAAAAGGAGAGAATTACTCAAACTTCTATTGGCAGGATGGGTATGGTGCATTTTCAGTCAACCCGAAAGAGGTCGAAGTGGTCGTAAAATACATTTCCACTCAGAAAACACATCATTCCAAAAAGACTTTCCAAACAGAATTATTACAATTTTTAAAAGAATATAATGTAGAATACAATGAGTGATACCTTTGGGAATAAGCACTCATTTCCTCCTTTCGTTCAAAATGGAATATTGATTACGCCACTTCGTGGCTTATGCTCCGTATTGACCTATTCGTCGGGCTTTACCCGACGTTTACAGATGTCGCGTCTTCAACGCTCTACATAAGTATCGAATAGTAGCGTGGGGTATTCAATTCCACATTTTCGTTTTATTATTTAGGCTTTTGATATCCGCATTTCACAAGCCTTACAGTCAAAAGTCAGTTGATATACCTGATCATTATTTCTTAGGTACAAGGGTTCTTTAAATGTAGCTTTATAGCCTTCTTTCGGGCACCAACCCATACTATATTTAATGCAATGTTTGCAATACATCAAAGGCACACCTTCCTCCGCTTTCACCTCAAAACCCGGCAGTACATCTTCCACACCGTGCTCATGATAAAACTCCTCCGACAACTTGTTGGTTACATTTCCCAAATAAGATAATTGCGTAGTCGCGAAGGTTGCCGGCTTCGCTTCGTGTTTCAATTCACGAACATAAGCAGCTGCTTTTACTTCATCCAGTCTCTCCACAGCCAATCGACGCCATTCGCTTAATTGCGAAGCAGGGAAAAACCAAGGGGAACTTATTTCAATCAGAATATCAGCAGCCTCATAAATCGTATTCCCCAGCTTAGAAAGCTGATTTTTGATATTATCATTTACAGCATCCGGCTTTTGAGCAGGTTGTTTGTCGCATTCGACTTCGAAAATGCTTGAAATTCCTTCTTCGTCGGTTAATTGAATAGAAAAACCGGTAACAGTTTCTTTAAATTCTATCTGGAGCGCAATCTTTCGTTCGGAAGTTTTACCCTTCAGTATTTTTTCAAAAGCCTGATCCTGATTACGGTACAGCATAACTCCATCCGTTATTTTAGGCATCTCCGCCGGAAATATTTGCTTTCGTTCGACTCTATTTACCCTAAATCCGGTCAAATCACCATGCTTATTTACAAAACAAAGTCCATCACCATTATTCAACACTGTTCCATTCTGAACTTCAAAGAAGTTGCGCCCAATATACGTCACTTTACCAATCGGTTCACCTAACGATTTGGGTGTATCTTGCTGGACAATATTAGCTTTACGCTCGTGCAGAAAATAATCGGTATTACCACGACGAAAACTTTTCTCAGGATTCGGTTCAAATAAGATGGTCGTTTTTCCTGCCGATGCACGTTGAAAACGAGGATTGTTCTCCAGAATTGCATCTAATTTTTTTCGATAAAAGGAAGTGATATTTTTTACATAATCTACATCTTTCAATCGTCCTTCAATTTTAAACGAAGTCACTCCCGCTTCCATCATCTCGTCCAACGAATCGGACTGATCTAAATCTTTCAATGAAAGCAAATGTTTATTTTTCACCAACATATTATCATCAGCATCCACCAAATGATAAGGCAAACGGCAGTACTGCGCACATTGACCCCGGTTAGCACTTCGACCGCAATTAGCCTGACTCATATAGCACTGACCGCTGTAACTCACACACAAAGCACCGTGCACAAAAGCTTCTAGCTCAACATTTGTTTGAGTAGAAATTTCAGAAATTTGTTTCAACGAAAGCTCCCTAGCCAACACCACACGCGAAAAACCAACATCCTGCAAAAAGCGAACTTTTTCCACTGTACGGTTATCGGTTTGCGTACTTGCATGAAGTGCTATTGGCGGCAAATTTAGTTTCAAAATGCCCATATCCTGAATAATCAACGCATCGGCTCCGGTGTTATAAATTTCCCAAATCAACTTTTCAGCATCCGGTAATTGATCGTCCGTCAGCACTGTATTCAACGCCACCAGCACTTTTACACGAAATTGATGAGCATACTGCACTAAAGTACTAATATCTTCTATCGAATTTCCGGCTGCAGCGCGCGCTCCAAACTGAGATGCACCGATATACACGGCGTCAGCCCCATGATTAATAGCCGCCAAACCACATTCAAGATTTTTAGCAGGAGAGAGAAGTTCGATACCCCTAACCCCTAACCTCTGAAGGGGAATTAAATTAGTATTGTCTGTTGTATTTTTTGATTTCATTTTTATTATTATGTGTTATTAATAACACATACTTAGTTCCCCTTCAGGGGCTAGGGGTTTAGTGAATCTTCGTTAAATCGTATGGAGTTTCCTGATATACAAAGTAGTTCAACCAGTTGGTGAACATTAGATTGGCATGACTGCGCCAACGAACAAGCGGCTCATTGTTCGGGTCATCATTCAGATAATAATTTTGAGGTAAATTGATATCCAATCCTTTTGCGACATCACGCTTGTATTCGGTATTCAAAGTATCCGGCGAATACTCGGAGTGCCCTGTAACAAAGAACTCACGACCGTTGCGCGCCATTACAAGATAGACCCCAGCCTCGGGCGATTCGGACAGCAAAGTCAATTCCGGCACACGGCGAATATCTTCTGCACGCACTTCGGTATGACGACTATGGGGTACGTAAAACACATCGTCAAAACCGCGGAAAATAGGATTATGCTTTTCAAACTTCATATGTTCAAAAACGCCAAACATCTTTGCGTTGAGTGGATATTTATTAATGCCGTAATGATGGTACAATCCCGCCTGTGCAGCCCAACAGATAAACAGAGTTGAGGTAACATGCGTTTTAGCCCAATCAAAAATGGTTGTTATTTCCGACCAATAATTTACTTCCTCAAATTCGAGTAATTCCACCGGGGCACCGGTAATAATCATACCATCATAGTTACTCTCCTTAATTTCATCAAAACTCTTATAAAAAGTCATCAAATGCTCAATAGGTGTATTCTTTGAAGTATGACTTTCCATGTGCAGAAAATCAATTTCAATTTGCAAAGGCGAGTTTGAGAGTAAGCGAATCAAATCAGTTTCGGTGGTTATTTTCACCGGCATCAAGTTCAATATCACAATTTTAAGCGGACGAATTTCCTGACTCGAAGCACGTTCTGAGTCCATTACAAAAATATTCTCTTCACGAAGAACATCTACTGCCGGCAATGTGAATGGTATATTTAGAGGCATAATTTAGTCTGTTGAGTTCATTGGCAATCATCAATTGAAACAAGCGTTTCATGCCAACGATACATTAATAATATTTACTGTAAATTTTCCAATAGTCTGAGCTTCCTACAAAATCGTACAAAAAAGCATTCAATTTCTCGAGCAATTGGACTGATTTGATGGGTACAGCCCAAACCTGTTGTTGAGCAAAACTTATCGGCATTGCGATATCAATATTTCCATACTGGTTTTTGAATCGCTCGGCCAATTGAACCTCACAAATCGTATTCTTTATTTTTCCTTCGGTCACCAAACGGATAAGCCTTTCGGCATTCATATTTTTCATTTCGATGATATGAATCGGAGCTGCTATATCATCCGATAAATGTTCCAACAGAATTTTATTCGGAGAATTGAGCGGAATATAAATGGTATCATTAGCTAACTGAGTTTGCTTAGTGAGTATATTTACGCCACTCGAATCCGAAATCAAATGCTGAACCAACACCTGGTGGGATGTAAATATCGGATCGGAATAAAGCAGCTCATTTTTCCATTGTGTGGTGGTAGGAATAAAATTGGCTATCAAGTCATAATCACCATTTTCGAGTCCTTCAACACATTTTTTCATGTCGTTTTGTTCGGTAACTACCAACTCCACTCCAAGCGTATCGGCAAAAGCCTTGATTATTTCGTACTGAAAACCTGAAACTGTATCTCCATTTACTAATAGTCCGGAACTACTACCTTCAGTCACCACAGTAAGCCTGCCCGATTCAACAATCCCTTTTAAATCATGTTTTTGTTGCCGCACATGTTTAAAAAGAAAAAAGATACAGATAAGCAGGATTAGCGTACCAATCGAAATTCCTGTTTTTAGTTTTTTATTCATTTCTAAATTATAAAAAATCAATCTAGTTCTGTTGAATCATTCATCAAACGACTAAAAAAATATAAGAATCAATCATTTAATCATAAAAATTCCAGGATACACCCGTTTTAAGAATAGCAGGGTCTATTGGGTAGTTAGGCATCGAAAAATAGGCTGTTTTCATAAATTTCTGATTTAAATGATAATACTCAACAAAAACGCGAGTACGTTTTAAATGAAAATTTAAATATACATTTACAACTGGGAAATTGCCTATTTTCACATCCGACTGCGTATAAAACTGACCAGTAGCAGGCATATACTTCGGTGCGTAATAGGCTGTGTTATAACGTACACTTGCACCCAATTGCATACTCAACACATTAAACCATTTATCATTATAATACAAATTATGATAAAGTGCCAAAGTTGGTAAAGGCAAAACGTCAGCCTGAGAACTTAACTGATACACAATATTATTTTCGAGCGTAAACTTTCCTACATGAAAGTCTTGTTTTAAATTCAAAGCTATGACCTGCACATTACCCGAATGCTGATCCGGTAAACCTTTCGAATTGAAATAGATCAGTTGAGTTATATTCTCAACACCAACATTTAAAGACAATGAACGCGTAGGAATGGAGAAAGTACCACCGATATGAGTACGATAGGTACTGGCAAAATGATTCTCCCATCTAAAATGATTTGAATTATAAGATTCTAAGAAAAATGAAGGCTTATCACTTCTCATAAACCCACTGGCAACCAGCGAAATACTATCATTCCACAGTTTAAAAAAACCACCCATTGTGCCTTCAATTCTAAAATCACCGGCTTTATACCCAATTAAGCTCAATTCACCAAGCACATTGTATCTAAACCGTTGACCTCGTTCTTTGGAGAGAATCCCACCCACTTTAGTTGTTGATTTAGAGACACTATTTACCAAAGTATCTCTATTAAAAGTATATTTCTGCATTTCATTTTCTACAAAAGCAGTCAGCCCGAAGTTCATCCATTTATTAAACTCCTCTTCCATGCTTATGGAAAAATTATTTTTAAATGTCCTTAAAGCAGAAGTGTCGTTTGTATGAATTAGTTTGTCGAAATACGTCTTTTTGTAGATAGTTGTATCATTAATTACCGTATTCTCATAATATCGTTTCCGCACATCGTCATACTTAAAAGTATGAGCAAAGCGGGTTACCGGCACATAATCCATCCGTACAGAATCTTTACTTACCCGCTTAGCCCGTTCAATTCCAATGGTATACTGATGATTATAATAAATCTGTTTTTGTTTAAATTTGGAATATCCCTCCATATTTACCGGAATAATCATAGTAGCCACATTCTCCGGGTTGATTCCATTTGTAACATCTTTCAGCCCGCCATTTTCAAAATTACTTAAGCTATTTGTAGAGGCCAATCCATAAGCTGTATAATGCTTGCCGTTATAACTACCAAACAAAGAACCCGAAAACTTAGTTACTGCCTGATTATCATACTCACCTCTGGCATAAATATAGTCCAGTGTTGTACCAAAATTAAATTTCTTGTTCGTATTAACGGTGAATAAGAATTTGATATTATCTTCTTTTCTGTAAGTTGTTCCCCCTGAAGTATAATTCAAATTGCTAAATGGAGATTTGGTATTATAAAATGTTGCATTCTGAACATTCATCAAATAAGGAAAATAAGCATTCGAAAAAATAAAATCATTTACTTCCGGTCTGCTAAAATACAATTTTGATTGTATGGGTGAACCCAAATTTCCATTGTATGAATTGGCAATACTAAATCGATCAATCGGGTTAGCATCTTGATAATTAAGATGGAGTGTATCAACATGAAAAGAATCGACTTTCGCAAACTGTTCCGAAATCCTCCAGGTTTTCACATATTGATTTACCTGCTCGGTTTGAGCAAAAAGAATGTTGGAAAACAATATAAACTGAATACAAAAAATAAACTTCTTCACACAAAAATATATTAGGAACAATAAACAAATCAGGTTGAAATAATCTCAGCGTCCTGCATTGCAATAGCATAAGCATTATTTTTTTCGACAACAAAGAACAAACAGTATTTCAGGCCTTTATTTATAAAACAACTTCAAAAACAATCAGCACAAATGCAAAATAATGTGTGTTTATGCACAAGCGCAAAGATACAAAAATTTATTGGGCAAGCCGAAAACCTTATAATTTAATAACAGAAAATCAAATTAAGATTTTTGAAATTATGCGAACTTAAAATTTTGCTAAAAAACAAGTCAAATTGTTTGACTGTTACAAATAAAATATCTAAACTTGCAGTGAAATTTAAATAGCATTCTTCAAAGAGCCAATTATCATTTAGACAGCATCTTAAGCCCACAATTAGCTAAATTAAGAACAATGAGTATTATTATGATCTGTATATAGCCATTTTTAACATCAAAAGAAAGTAAAATTAATTTCAACAGAAACTGACCATCACATCAAATATAATTATTTTACAAAAAATCAGACTGGTATGAACATCGAGAAACTAATGCAATCGCTTGAGGCAAAACACCCGGGCGAAACAGAGTATTTACAAGCCGTTAAGGAAGTATTGAGTACAATAGAAAACGTGTACAACGATCATCCTGAATTTGAAAAGGCAAAAATAGCTGAACGATTAGTTGAGCCGGATCGTATTTTCACATTCAAGATTCCGTGGGTAGATGACAGAGGCGATGTTCAAATCAATATTGGCTACAGAATTCAATTCAACAATGCAATAGGGCCCTACAAGGGAGGCTTGCGCTTTCACCCTTCAGTAAACTTATCTATTCTAAAGTTTCTGGGCTTCGAACAAATATTCAAAAATGCACTTACTACTTTGCCTATGGGTGGAGCTAAAGGTGGTTCAGACTTCAATCCTAAAGGAAAATCGGATGCTGAAGTAATGCGCTTCTGTCAGGCATTTATGATTGAACTTTGGCAACATATTGGTCCTGATACCGATGTGCCTGCCGGGGATATAGGAGTGGGCGGACGCGAAATTGGATATTTATACGGGATGTACCGCAAATTGGCAAGAGTAAATACCGGTGTACTTACCGGAAAAAACCTGGAATTCGGTGGTTCTCTGATTCGACCCGAGGCTACCGGCTTTGGTGGTCTGTATTTTGTAAAGCAAATGCTTGAAACTGCAGGAATGAGTATTCAGGGAAAAACCATAGCTCTGTCCGGATTTGGGAATGTAGCCTGGGGAGCAGCTCAAAAAGCCACCGAAATGGGTGCAAAAGTAGTTTCCATCTCCGGTCCTGATGGTTATATTTATGATGAAAATGGTATCGCCGGAGAGAAAATTGAATATATGCTCGAATTACGTGCCACTTGTAACGATATTGTTGAGCCCTACGCCGAAAAGTTCAGAGCTAAATTCGTTGCCAACCGTCGCCCATGGGAATTAAAAGTAGACATTGCACTTCCTTGTGCCACTCAAAACGAACTGAACGAAGACGACGCACGGGTTCTCGTAGAAAACGGGGTTATTTGTGTTGGTGAAATTTCGAATATGGGCTGTACACCAGAGGCCATAGAATTATTGCTTCAACATAAAATCATGTATGGGCCGGGAAAAGCAGTAAATGCGGGTGGTGTAGCAACTTCAGGGCTGGAAATGTCGCAAAATGCGATGCACTTAACCTGGACAGCTGAAGAAGTGGATGCTAAATTGCACCAAATCATGAGCGAGATCCATGCTCAATGTGTAAAATATGGTCGCGAAAGCGATGGCTATATTAATTACATGAAAGGTGCTAACGTGGCCGGATTCTTAAAAGTTGCAAAAGCAATGTTAGCACAAGGCGTACTCTAATC
The DNA here is from genome assembly GCA_942493025.1 of Paludibacteraceae bacterium. Classification (GTDB taxonomy): domain Bacteria; phylum Bacteroidota; class Bacteroidia; order Bacteroidales; family Paludibacteraceae; genus Paludibacter. The sequence continues at coordinate 7,670 of OW818663.1, read as the reverse complement.
GATGTGCCATTTAATTCATCTGTAATAATTATAAAAGGAGAAAACTCAATGCTCACCGCAGAGTTTTCTCCTTTTTAATATACTTGCAGTTCGAAATCAAAAACAGTATCTTTGTAGTGTAAAAACAATTCAATCGATTACACACCATTCACTCACATCATGCTCAATCTACTTAATCAACATCGTACAGTTCGGAAATATACCGACAAAACCATATCGACAGAGTTATTAAATCAACTTCTCGAAGCCACTTGTAGAACATCAAACACGGGAAACATGCAGGCTTACAGCATTGTGGTTACGACTGACGAAACGATAAAAAAAGAACTTGCGCCAGCACATTTTAATCAGCCAATGATAACACAAGCTCCGGTTGTACTTACCTTTTGTGCCGATTTTAACCGAGTTACGCAATGGTGTGAACAACGGCAGGCTGAACCGGGATACGATAATTTTCAATCATTTATCTCGTCTGCTATCGACACATTACTTGCAGCTCAAACTTTCTGCGTAGCTGCTGAAAGTGCAGGTTTGGGAATTTGCTATCTGGGCACTACAACTTACAATGCTCAAGAAATTATCAGCACACTTAAATTACCCAAACTAGTAGTTCCAATAACAACAATTACAGTTGGCTATCCTGATGGAAATCCCGAACAAACTGATCGATTACCATTAAAATCAGTTGTACATTATGAAACATATAGCGAATTTAGCAGCGAAGAGATTGATGAACTCTATGCTGAGAAGGAGAACAGTGAGTTCTACAAACAATTTATTGCTGAAAACAAGAAAGAAACATTAGCGCAAGTCTTTACAGACATACGTTATACTCGTAAAAACAATGAATTCTTCTCAGATAAATTTCTTTTGGCACTCAAAGAACAAGGGTTTCTAAAATAGTCAGTCCAAACTTTCCATCAAAGCAAACCCTCTACAGCACAATGCCGTAGAGGGTTTTCGTTTTTATAAAATGAATATCGCTTCATTTTCCATTTCCCCACATTCGGACAAAAAAAAGTCCCAACTACTTTTCTGCAATCAGAACTCTCACAAAAACGGCGGTTATCTACTCTCCCTCCGTCTGCTGACGGAAGTACCATCACCATGAATGGCAAAAATCTACTTATGGTTTCATGTTCCATTCTAATTCCCATTTCCCATTTCCCAATTCCCCCACTTTCAGGTACAAAAAAAGCCCCAACTACTTTTCAGTAATCGGGGCTTTAAAAACGGCGGCTATCTACTCTCCCTCCGTCTGCTGAAGGAAGTGTCATCTCCATGGATGGCAAAAATCTACTTATGGCTCCAATTCCCAATTCCCAATTCCCATTTTCCATTCCCCCACATTCAGGCACAAAAAAAGCCCCAACTACTTTTCAGTAATCGGGGCTTTAAAAACGGCGGCTATCTACTCTCCCACTTTGCAGCAGTACCATCGACGTGGACAGGCTTAACTTCTCTGTTCGGAATGGGAAGAGGTGGAACCCTGTCGCTATAACCACCTAAGTTCTGTTGACAGTTCATAATTGACAGTTGACAATTTAAAACTATCTTATAGGTTTAATAAGACAATCGGAAAAAGAGAGAAAAACATTTCGTTTCAGCATTACAATACCATAAGGTACAAAAAAAGCTATCGGGCAATTAGTATCACTCGGCTCTACATTTCTGTTATACACCTATGACCTATCAACGTAGTAGTCTTCTACGACCCTCAATGGAAATCTAATCTTGAAGATGGCTTCGTGCTTAGATGCTTTCAGCACTTATCCTAACCGAACGTAGCTACTGGGCAGTGCTCCTGGCGGAACAACCCATAGACCAGAGGTTCGTCCAACACGGTCCTCTCGTACTAGTGTCAGACCTTCGCAAATTTCCTGCGCCCACAACAGATAGGGACCGAACTGTCTCACGACGTTCTGAACCCAGCTCGCGTGCCACTTTAATGGGCGAACAGCCCAACCCTTGGGACCTTCTCCAGCCCCAGGATGTGACGAGCCGACATCGAGGTGCCAAACCATTCCGTCGATATGAGCTCTTGGGAATGATCAGCCTGTTATCCCCGGAGTACCTTTTATCCTTTGAGCGATGGCCCTTCCATACGGAACCACCGGATCACTATGCCCTAGTTTCCTACCTGATCGACTTGTCGGTCTCTCAGTCAAGCGCGCTTATACCATTATACTCTGCGCATGGTTACCAATCATGCTGAGCGCACCTTTGGAAGCCTCCGTTACACTTTTGGAGGCGACCACCCCAGTCAAACTACCCACCAAACATTGTCTTCCCGTTAGGGAATTAGAACTCAAATAATTGAAGGGCCGTATTTCAAGGATGACTCCACAAACACTAGCGTGCCCGCTTCATAGTCTCCGGCCTATCCTACACATCAATTACCCAAATTCAGTGTTAAGTTGCAGTAAAGGTTCACGGGGTCTTTCCGTCCCGTTGCGGGTAATCGGCATCTTCACCGATACTACAATTTCACCGAGCTCACAGCTGAGACAGTGCCCAGATCGTTACACCATTCGTGCAGGTCGGAACTTACCCGACAAGGAATTTCGCTACCTTAGGACCGTTATAGTTACGGCCGCCGTTTACTGGGGCTTCAATTCAATGCGTCTCTTGCGATAACATCTCCTCTTAACCTTCCAGCACCGGGCAGGTGTCAGGCCATATACTTCATCTTTCGATTTTGCATAGCCCTATGTTTTTGTTAAACAGTCGCCTGGGCCATTTCACTGCGGCTTCTCATTCAACATGAGGAAGCGCCCCTTCTCCCGAAGTTACGGGGCTATTTTGCCTAGTTCCTTAGCTGTGAATCACTCGAGCGCCTTAGTACGCTATACTTGACCACGTGTGTCCGTTTGTGGTACGAGTACTATATAGATTAACGTTTAGCGGATTTTCTTGGGAGTCTGATTACATCCATATCCGATTGCACAAGTGCGCTCGGTACTATCAGGTTCGACTCAAAGCGCGGATTTGCCTACGCCTCTCAATATCTACACCCTTTAACCAACTATTCCGTCAGTTGGCAGGACTTTCACTTCTCCGTCCCCACTTCACTCTATATAGTAGTACTGGAATATTAACCAGTTCTTCCATCGGCTTCGCCTATCGGCTATACCTTAGGCCCCGACTAACCCTGATCCGATTAGCGTTGATCAGGAAACCTTAGTCTTCCGGCGGGGGAGTTTCTCGCTCCCCTTATCGTTACTTATTCCTACATTTGCTTTTCCATCCGCTCCAGAGTAAGTTGTCCTTACGCCTTCTACGCTGAATGGAATGCTCCCCTACCAATTGTACAATGTACAATTCCATAGCTTCGGTAATATACTTATGCCCGATTATTATCCACGCCAAACCGCTCGACTAGTGAGCTGTTACGCACTCTTTAAATGAATGGCTGCTTCCAAGCCAACATCCTAGCTGTCGCTGCAGTTCGACTTCGTTAATTCAACTTAGTATATATTTGGGGACCTTAGCTGATGGTCTGGATTCTTTTCCTCTCGGACATGGACCTTAGCACCCATGCCCTCACTCCTGTGAAACATTTATAAGCATTCGGAGTTTATCAGGACTTGATAGGCGGTGAAGCCCTCGCATCCAATCAGTCGCTCTACCTCTTATAAACTATCACAAGGCTGCACCTAAATGCATTTCGGGGAGTACGAGCTATCTCCAAGTTTGATTAGCCTTTCACCCCTACCCTCAAGTCATCCGAAAACTTTTCAACGTTTACCGGTTCGGTCCTCCATTTCGTGTTACCGAAACTTCAACCTGCTCAAGGGTAGATCACTTGGTTTCGCGTCTACTCCCACTGACTATGGCGCCCTGTTAAGACTCGCTTTCGCTTCGGCTGCGTACCTGAAGTACTTAACCTTGCCAGTGAAAGTAACTCGTAGGATCATTATGCAAAAGGCACGCTGTCACGGAATTGCTCCGCTCCAACCGCTTGTAAGCGAACGGTTTCAGGATCTATTTCACTCTTCTATTCGAAGTACTTTTCACCTTTCCTTCACAGTACTGGTTCACTATCGGTCTCTGGGGAGTATTTAGCCTTACCGGATGGTCCCGGCGAATTCAAACAGGATTTCTCGTGTCCCGCTCTACTCAGGATACTGCTATCAAATTATAACTATACTTGTACGGGATTATCACCCTCTATGATTGCTCTTTCCAAAGCATTCCAATTCGTTTATAATTCAAATATCGCAGTCCTATAACCCCAACTATGCATTACTACATAATTGGTTTGGGCTTCTCCGCGTTCGCTCGCCACTACTTGCGGAATCACTTTTGTTTTCTTCTCCTAAGGGTACTTAGATGTTTCAGTTCCCCTCGTTTGCCTTCCACATTCGTGGAATAATGCAGCTTCACTGCATTGGGTTGCCCCATTCGGAAATCTTCGGATCAAAGGTTATTTGCACCTACCCGAAGCTTGTCGCAGCTTATCACGTCCTTCATCGCCTCCCAGAGCCTAGGCATCCACCGTTCGCTCTTATTTTGCTTTCTTTATTCTTTTTTGCTCGTTTTATAATCAATCGAAACTGATTACAAAATCCACAATGCTTACTCTATCGTATAGCATTGCTTTTACTACTTTACTTTTCTCTCTTTCCAATATGTCAAAGATCTCTATTTAATGCTTACCTTCATATTCAGAATTCATATCTTGAATACTCTGGGCGTATGTCTCACGACACAGGCATTTAAATGTGTTGATTTACAGCGTTTCAAGGCTATCAAATCTTATGTAATTTATTTATTCTTCAAAAAAAAACAACCCGCTGGTCGATTTTTGTGGAGAATATCGGGCTCGAACCGATGACCCCCTGCGTGCAAGGCAGGTGCTCTAAGCCAACTGAGCTAATCCCCCGAATTTAATGATTAGTGTTCAGTGATTAGTGATTAATCGTTTATCACTAATCGTTTATCACTTTTCTTGTAGTCCCAGGCAGAGTTGAACTGCCGACCTCTACATTATCAGTGTAGCGCTCTAACCAACTGAGCTATAGGACTGAATTTCAGTTATCAGTCGTCAGTTATCAGTTATCAGCTTGCTTTTCACTGTTGTGTAACTGTTTATTGTCAACTGTTCATTGTCAACTGTCAACTTGTTACTGTATTTTATATCATAAACAACATAATGTAGTACTCGGAATTTCCATTCCTTTACATACCACTTTTTTAAAATAAATCGTACCTCTTTAAGTCCCTTTTAGGGGATTTAGGGGTACAAGGATAACATCGCTCCAGAAAGGAGGTGTTCCAGCCGCACCTTCCGGTACGGCTACCTTGTTACGACTTAGCCCTAGTTACCAATTTTACCCTAGGACGCTCCTTGCGGTTACGTACTTCAGGTCCCCTCGGCTTCCATGGCTTGACGGGCGGTGTGTACAAGGCCCGGGAACGTATTCACCGCGCCATGGCTGATGCGCGATTACTAGCGAATCCAGCTTCACGAAGTCGAGTTGCAGACTTCGATCCGAACTGAGAGAGGCTTTAAGAGATTAGCATCTTGTCACCAAGTAGCAACCCTCTGTACCCCCCATTGTAACACGTGTGTCGCCCCGGACGTAAGGGCCGTGCTGATTTGACGTCATCCCCACCTTCCTCACACCTTACGGTGGCAGTCTCACTAGAGTCCTCAGCATAACCTGTTAGTAACTAATGATAGGGGTTGCGCTCGTTATGGCACTTAAGCCGACACCTCACGGCACGAGCTGACGACAACCATGCAGCACCTACACATCTGCTATTGCTAGAAGACAAGTTTCCTCGTCGGTCAGATGCATTTCAAGCCCGGGTAAGGTTCCTCGCGTATCATCGAATTAAACCACATGTTCCTCCGCTTGTGCGGGCCCCCGTCAATTCCTTTGAGTTTCATTCTTGCGAACGTACTCCCCAGGTGGAATACTTAACGCTTTCGCTTTGCCACATACAGTATATCGCATACAGCTAGTATTCATCGTTTACTGCGTGGACTACCAGGGTATCTAATCCTGTTTGATCCCCACGCTTTCGTGCCTCAGCGTCAGTTGTATCCCAGTAAGCTGCCTTCGCAATTGGTGTTCTGTGTTATATCTAAGCATTTCACCGCTACACAACACATTCCGCCTACCTCATTTACACTCAAGACCCACAGTTTCAATGGCAATTTTACAGTTGAGCTGCAAACTTTCACCACTGACTTATGGGTCCGCCTACGCACCCTTTAAACCCAATAAATCCGGATAACGCTCGGATCCTCCGTATTACCGCGGCTGCTGGCACGGAGTTAGCCGATCCTTATTCGTAAAGTACATACAATAGAGTACACGTACTCTTTTTTATTCCCTTACAAAAGAAGTTTACAATCCATAGGACATTCTTCCTTCACGCGACTTGGCTGGTTCAGGCTCTCGCCCATTGACCAATATTCCTCACTGCTGCCTCCCGTAGGAGTCTGGTCCGTGTCTCAGTACCAGTGTGGGGGACCTTCCTCTCAGAACCCCTAAACATCGTTGACTTGGTGAGCCGTTACCTCACCAACTATCTAATGTTACGCATGCCCATCTGTAAGCTATAAATATTTAACCTCAAAGCCATGCAGCTTAAAGGTATTATGCGGTGTTAGTCCGAATTTCTCCGGGTTATTCCCCTCTTACAGGTAGGTTGCATACGTGTTACTCACCCGTGCGCCGGTCGCCACCATTTGTATTGCTACGCATTGTGCTGCCCCTCGACTTGCATGTGTTAGGCCTGTCGCTAGCGTTCATCCTGAGCCAGGATCAAACTCTTCGTTGTATCTTTTTTTTAATTTGCTCGGATGCTATCTCTTTTTGATTTATTCTAGAAAATTGACGTGGTATAAAAAAATTTGACATAAATGTCGAATTTTTTTAAGCTCAGCATAGTTCAAATAAATTTGACTCTGCTTTCACTTGTAAAAAATTTCCCTTCCTTATACTACATTATTTGTTGTTCATGTATTCTCAAAGATCGATGCTTAACTTATTTACTATCACAGTAAATGTTATTGTCAAGACTTTCTATTGTTATTAATAAACAGCTCCCTGTTGATTAATCTGATTGCGTCGTGTCCTGTATTTTTAGACTGGGACGGACTGCAAAGGTAATTCAAATTTTCAAACTGACAAAACTTTTCAAAAAAAATAATGCTTTATTTTCAAGCTTCTCTTTTTTATTTGCTTTCTTCAAAAGCTGAACACATTCAGTTTGAATCGGCGTTTGTCTGTTTCGTTTTGTACTTAGCTTCTCTCTCAAAGCGGGTGCAAAAGTAGCGCTTTTTATTTTACCAACCAAATGTTTTTGAAAAAAAGTTTGATTGTTTTTTTGAAGCTTGTTTTGCGTGTTGTACTGTGCTTCTCTCTTAAAGCGGGTGCAAAAGTAGTCGGTTTTTCTATACGAACCAAACTTATTCTGCTCTTTTTTCTGCTATAAAACATAATTTCACCCTAAATGCCTGGCAAGGAAACCTTTTCGGCCGAAATTATTTTTCATCTTTTTCTTCAATTACGCTGAGTCAACACAAAAATGTCCATATTGAATGGGACTTTTAAGAGTTTTAGGCCATCTATGAAGGAAAATTGGTTCTAAAAAAGGGGATTTGAAAGGAATATTTTATCACAACGGAGAGAAAAAATGAGAAAATGGAGACG